>NZ_SNXB01000022.1 GCF_004362055.1 Flavobacterium sp. 245 | reverse complement strand
TGTAAAAGTCACTTATTTCGGTAACGGATTTATCATTTCGATTGGCTTTTTTCCATCAATACCTTGATGTGGTCTTTCATGATTGTAATAATATAAATATTGTAATAATTCTTCTTTCAGTTCTTCCTGAGAATCAAAATCTGTATCCCTTAATAGATCATCTTCCAAAGTTCTCCAAAAGCGCTCTACTTTGCCGTTTGTTTGTGGACGATAAGGTCTTGTGTATCTGTGCACTATTCCTAATTCCATTAACATCCTTTCAAATGGATGACTGTTTTTTACTTTGCTAGTTTTAGGCCCAAATTCAGCTCCATTATCAGACAATATCTCTTCAAATTTTATTTCATAATGACTGCTTAAGATGTTTAAGCATTTTAATGACGCAAACATTACTGTTAAACTGGTAATGTCTGAGACTAATTCCGCCCAGGCAATCCGGCTGTAGTCATCAATTACACAGACTAAATAGAGCTTTTTGTTTTCTCCACGAACTATACTTTTACTTAAATAATGACAATCAATATGACCTAGCTGTCCCATTCTTTCCTTGATTATTTTCTGATGATTCTTTTTAATCTTCGGAGTTAATCTATTTATTTTATGCCGTTTTAAAATATTATAAACTCCAGAATATGATGGTGTGTGTTTTCCTAATTTGGGATTTAAGATACTAACAATTTCATATTTGTTGTTTCCTTTTTCTCTTAATTCAATTACTTTTTGTTCTATAAAAGGCAAAGGACGTCTGGTTTTATATTTTGGACCCCGCTTTTGAGGCAATAGATCCAGAGATTTTCCACTCTGTTTATAGCGATTATAATACTTTAAGAAACTTTTTCTGCAGGTGTCATTTGCTGTATAAAAATCCATTGCCTTTTTATGCAATGGATGAGTTTTGTTTTTTACCTGTTCATATTCTTTTATTAAAAAACGATACTTCTCTAAATAGTTTCGCTCTAAAGTCGAATCTTGACTATTATTTCTCATCGTAACAAAATTTATTAAAGTTAAATTTTGTTACCGAATTATCTAACCTTTACA
>NZ_SNXB01000021.1:0-2111 GCF_004362055.1 Flavobacterium sp. 245 | reverse complement strand
ACTTGTAAATCCATAGCTTCGGTAATATGTTTATGCCCGATTATTATCCATGCTCGTCCGCTCGACTAGTGAGCTGTTACGCACTCTTTAAATGAATGGCTGCTTCCAAGCCAACATCCTAGCTGTCTGGGCAGACAAACCTCGTTCTTTCAACTTAACATATATTTGGGGACCTTAGCTGATGGTCTGGGTTCTTTCCCTCTCGGACTTGGACCTTAGCACCCAAGCCCTCACTGCTGTGAAACATTATATAGCATTCGGAGTTTGTCAGGAATTGGTAGGCGGTGAAGCCCCCGCATCCAATCAGTAGCTCTACCTCTATATAACTATCATCAGCGCTGCACCTAAATGCATTTCGGGGAGTACGAGCTATTTCCGAGTTTGATTGGCCTTTCACCCCTACCCACAGGTCATCCGAAGACTTTTCAACGTCAACCGGTTCGGACCTCCACTGTGTGTTACCACAGCTTCATCCTGCCCATGGGTAGATCACACGGTTTCGCGTCTAACACTACTGACTAAAGCGCCCTATTCAGACTCGCTTTCGCTGCGGATCCGTGGCTTAACCACTTAACCTTGCCAGCAACGTTAACTCGTAGGCTCATTATGCAAAAGGCACGCCGTCACCCCACGAAAGGGCTCCGACCGCTTGTAAGCGTATGGTTTCAGGATCTATTTCACTCCGTTATTCACGGTTCTTTTCACCTTTCCCTCACGGTACTGGTTCACTATCGGTCTCTCAGGAGTATTTAGCCTTAGCGGATGGTCCCGCCGAATTCAGACAGGGTTTCACGTGCCCCGCCCTACTCAGGATACCACTATTCATTACATTTATTACCCATACGGGGCTATCACCCTCTATGGCGCCGCTTTCCAGCAGCTTCCGGTTCTGCATGCATAAAATGTCGTGGTCCTACAACCCCAATCTTGCCGTAACAACATTGGTTTGGGCTAATCCGCGTTCGCTCGCCACTACTTACGGAATCACTTTTGTTTTCTTCTCCTCCGCCTACTTAGATGTTTCAGTTCAGCGGGTTTGCCCACCTATCGGTGTGCTATGCCTTCAGCATAGCGGGTTGCCCCATTCAGGTATCTGCGGATCAATCGGTGTGTGCCCGTCCCCGCAGCTTTTCGCAGCTTATCACGCCTTTCATCGCCTCTGAGAGCCTAGGCATCCCCCATACGCCCTTATTTTGCTTATTGCACCAATCTTGAATTCAATCAAGACCGTTTTTTTTTGTCTTTTGTTAGTTATAACAAAAAACGCTTTCTACTTTTTATTATTTTCTTATCTCAATATGTCAATGAACTTTGTTTCGCTTTAGGCCATAGGCCTTAAGCTGTAAGCTTTCGCTTTTGTGGAGAATAACGGAGTCGAACCGTTGACCTCCTGCGTGCAAGGCAGGCGCTCTAGCCAGCTGAGCTAATCCCCCATTTTTAAATGATGAGTTATGAATTATGAGTTATGAATACTCATAAATGCTCAACTTCTAAAATTTCCTTTTTTCAAGTCAAATAGTAGTCCCGGGCAGACTCGAACTGCCGACCCCTACATTATCAGTGTAGTACTCTAACCAGCTGAGCTACGAGACTCTGTTTTACTTAAAATTTATTATTTGAACTAACAGCAAGAGTAAAATAGCCTTGAAATCATGACCCCATAAAGCTTCTTCTTTTTTCCCCAACGTGTGCAAGCACTAACATATGAGGCTCTAGAAAGGAGGTGTTCCAGCCGCACCTTCCGGTACGGCTACCTTGTTACGACTTAGCCCTAGTTACCAGTTTTACCCTAGGCAGCTCCTTGCGGTCACCGACTTCAGGCACCCCCAGCTTCCATGGCTTGACGGGCGGTGTGTACAAGGCCCGGGAACGTATTCACCGGATCATGGCTGATATCCGATTACTAGCGATTCCAGCTTCACGGAGTCGAGTTGCAGACTCCGATCCGAACTGTGACCGGTTTTGTAGATTCGCTCCTGGTCGCCCAGTGGCTGCTCTCTGTACCGGCCATTGTAGCACGTGTGTAGCCCAAGGCGTAAGGGCCGTGATGATTTGACGTCATCCCCACCTTCCTCACAGTTTGCACTGGCAGTCTTGTTAGAGTTCCCGAC
>NZ_SNXB01000020.1 GCF_004362055.1 Flavobacterium sp. 245 | reverse complement strand
ATGGATTGATAATGTTACTTATACAACATCGCAAAATGGAATCAGAATCAGCAATGATGGATGTACTGCTGATCAGGTATTGAACCTGACTGTTGGAACCAAACCTTCAGATGTTGTAACAACAAAATCAATCTGTGCAGGAGAAACCTATACATGGCCAGCAAATGGAATTGTATATTCTACTTCGCAAAACGAAATTAGAATCACAAATGACGGATGTACGGCTGATCAAATTTTGAATCTGACGGTTGAAACTAAACCCACAGATATTGTGACAACACAATCAATCTGTGCGGGAGAATCTTACAAGTGGCCTTTAAACGGAATTATATATTCTGCGTCGCAAAGCGGACTTAGAATTAGCAATGATGGATGTACTGCTGATCAGGTATTGAACCTGACTGTTGGAACTAAACCTTCTGATATTGTGACAAACAAGTCAATCTGTGCGGGAGATTCTTATAAATGGATTGATAATGTTACTTATACAACATCGCAAAATGGAATCAGAATCAGTAATGATGGATGTACGGCTGATCAGGTATTGAACCTTATTGTTGCTTTACCAATAAGGGCTTCTGTTATTACTAATAGTGTATTACCTGAATTATGCACCGGAGAAAACAACGGCTCATTTAGTATTGAAATCTCAGAAGGAATCGCTCCTTATAAAGTGAGTTTAAACAAAAGCGATGGTGTGTATGAACAAGCAATCGGAATGGAACATTCTTTTAGCAATATTTCTGGAAGTAAACAAATTGTTTATATCAAAGATGCTTTAGACTGTACTTTTGAATTACAAGTAAATATGCCAGAATCGATTGCACTTAATCCTGTTGCTACAGTTAATTATGGATGCTCGGTTAATTCAGTTAAAATTTCAGTTGACGTAAGTACAAATCTTAATGATATAGATTATGCTCTTGATAATGGTAGCTATCAAAAAGATAACCTATTTACAAACTTATCTCCCGGATTACATACCATAACAGCAAGACATACTAACGGATGTTCAAAATCTACTAAACCTTTTATTATTGAGCATTTTGAACCACTAGAATTATCGCTAACTACTGGAGAACTAAACGAAATTGTAGCCAGTGCTACTGGTGGCGGTGGAGAATACCAATACTCATTTGAAGATCAATCTTTTAGCAAAGATGATAAATTCATCATTTATAAATCTGGAAACTACAAAGTTAGTATTATTGATAAAAATGGCTGTTCTACTACTGTTACTCAATATTTTGCATACATCGATATATGTATACCAAATTATTTCACCCCAAATGGAGATGGTGTTAATGATGAATGGGGACCTGATTGTACGGTAAATTACAAAAATCTAACCTATACAATTATTGATAGATACGGTCGCGAAATAGCAAATTATCATTATGGACAAAAGTGGGACGGAAAATATAATGGAAAAGAATTAACCTCAGGTGATTATTGGTACGTCATAAAACTTAATGATCCTAAAGATCACAGAGAATTTGTTGGACACTTTACACTTTACAGGTAACGGCAGTAACGCATGTTATTAAAATAATAAATAATGAAAAAAATCATATTATTAATACTGATCACAGCAGTGACTTCAAGTTATAGCCAGGAATTAAATTTACCTGTCTTTACCCAATATTTAGCAGATAATCCGTTTGTTGTATCACCAACATATGCGGGTATAGGCGATAATCTACGAATAAGAGCAAATGGTTTAACACAGTGGGTTGGTATCAAAGATGCGCCAGACAATCAATCAATTTATGCTGATATGCGAATTCTGGATCGTTCAGGAATTGGAATTTCTTTGTATAATGATAAAAACGGAAACACCAGACAGACCGGCGCAAAAATTTCATTTGCGCATCATTTAACTTTGGATTATTACTCTAAACAATATTTATCTTTTGGTATTTCATACAATGTCAACACTTTTAAAATTGATATTGACAAGTTTAATTTTGAAACTGGAATTTCTGGAGGCATAGATCCGGGTGTCACAGACAATCGAAAAATTGCTAACAATAATTTTGATATAGGAGCCTTGTATAGAAATAAAGAATTCTATGTGAGTTTGAATGTTGATAATCTTTTAAATAAAAACATTGATAAATTCTATCACGAAGAACCAGTTTTACTGCGCAACTATCAATTATATACTGGGTATATTTTTACAGGAAATACTCAAAATCGAGTTGAATATGAACCTTCTGTTTTTTATCAATACTTTGCCAGTGACAAACGTTCCAGTACCGATTTAAACTTTAAGTATCGTCAATTTAATCGATACGATGATTATTTTTGGATCGGAGTTTCTTATCGTTTTCTTAATGATCAAATTTTACAGCCCAATGCATTGGGTCCAATGGCTGGATTTAAGAAATCTAATTTTTATTTTGGTTATTCTTACCAAGCAACATTAAACCAAATTTCGGCCTATAATTCAGGAACACATATCATAACGATAGGTCTGGATTTCTTTCAAGGAATAAGTAATTGTCCTTGTACACAAAGCCCTGTTCATTATTAATCACCAACAACAGGGCTAAAAAAGTCTATTTTGCCCCCACAAAATAGGCTTTTTTTATCAATATTCTTAAGTTTCTTTAACTGAAATAATTTTAACCGGACAGGCTTTCGCTGCCAATTCGCAACTTTCTAAAATTGCATGATTGGGCGATTTTAATGTGAAAAATCCTTTTGCATTTACCGAATGAATTAAAACCGATTTTCCATCCTTTTTTGACATCTGAAAATGTACTGGATCCATTTCGACGCAGTAATTACAGCCGATGCATTTATCTCTTTGTAAAGTTATAATGACCATTATACTTCTACAATTTTATATAATTTATCAGACATTCTGATTCGGAAAGGCAATTTAAAAGTACAATCATCACCTTTTGTCGCTTTTTCTGCAGTAAGATTATTTACAAACATTTCATCTATAATCATTTCCTGCGCACCGGTACTTGGTCCTGTAACCAAAATTTTATCTCCGATTTTAATATCGTAAGCTTCAATTTTGAATTGTCCCACTTCTGCTTTTGGAAAATAATGCGTTCCTTTTCCAACATAAACTTTCTTTTGAGTTGCTGCAGATCCCGGAATATCACTCCATTCCCCTAATTCTTGTCCAAGATAATAACCTGACCAGAATCCGCGATTGTAAACTGTATTCAAGGCTTCCATCCAAACTTCAACGTTTTCTTTTGAGAAAGTTCCATCATAGTAAGCATCAATTCCTTCCCGATAGGTTTTGGTTACTGTTGCCACATATTCTGGCGCGCGTCCACGCCCTTCGATTTTTAAAACCTTAATTCCGGAATCTATAACCTGATCTAAAAAATCAAGTGTACATAAATCTTTTGGAGACATCATGTATTCGTTGTCGAGTTCGATTTCGAAACCTGTTTCTTGGTCGATAACCGTATATTTTTTTCGGCAGTTTTGTTTGCAAGCGCCACGATTTGCAGATGAATTATGCGAGTGCAAACTCAAATAACATTTCCCCGAAACCGCCATACATAAAGCGCCATGTCCAAAAATTTCGATTTCTACCAAATTTCCGTTTGGTCCTTTAATCTGTTCTTTTTCGATTTGATCAGTAATCTTTTTAACCTGTCTTAAGCTTAATTCTCGGCTTAAAACCATAGTATCGGCAAATAAACTGTAGAATTTTATGGTTTCGGTATTCGTTACATTCAATTGAGTTGAAATATGAACTTCCATTCCAATTGATCTTGCCACAGCAATTACAGCTTGATCAGAAGCAATTACGGCTGTAATATTGGCTTCTTTAGCTTTTGTCAATAATGTTTTTACGACAGACAAATCGTGATCGTAAATAATTGTGTTTAATGTCAGATAACTTCGAACGTTTTTCGCTTCACAGCGATTCGCAATTTCTTGTAAATCTTCAATTGTAAAATTTACTGTTGAACGCGCACGCATGTTGAGTTGTTCTACCCCAAAGTAAATAGAATCTGCGCCATTATCGAGCGCAGCCTGAAGTGACTCAAAGCTCCCTGCGGGAGCCATGAGTTCAATTTTAGTATGTGATTTCATTTTTGTTGGTATTATCCCCAATGATTAAAAATCATTGGCAATGTTTTTTGTGTTTTTTTTTAATATAGCACGTGGTTTCAACCACGGGAAACGTATTATTATTGCGGATATCCATTGCGTCCCTGCGGTTGAAACCGCAGGCTATGTTTTGCTTCTGTGTGTGGTATTTCAATATAGCTCGTGGTTTCAACCACGGGGACGTATTATTGTTGCGGATATTCATCGGGTTCCTGCGGTTGAAACCGCAGGCTATGTTTCAATCTTGTGTGTGGTATTTCAATATAGCCCGTGGTTTTAACCACGGGGAGCGTATCAATGAGCAATCATTTTTTATCCAATCCATGCAATTTTACAAAATCATCAAATTCATCTTGTCCGTTTTTCTTAAGATGATTTACCTTTTGATTTTTAATATAATTGTAAACAGCATTTAACTG
Organism: Flavobacterium sp. 245; assembly: GCF_004362055.1. Taxonomy (GTDB): domain Bacteria; phylum Bacteroidota; class Bacteroidia; order Flavobacteriales; family Flavobacteriaceae; genus Flavobacterium. The sequence continues at coordinate 20,314 of NZ_SNXB01000020.1, read as the reverse complement.
GGACTCGCTGACAGAAAAAGTCGCATAGCCGGTTTGCCACACAAATTTTTCAAGGATAAGTTCTTCTCTATTTATAAAATGAGAAGAACTTCCTTTTATTTGCTTTACAATGTCCGAAATAGTTTTTTGTGGATTTTGCAAAAATAAGACATGCACATGATCAGTCATTCCATTTATAATTCTTACTGGACATCCAAGTTCTGTTAACTCTTGCCAAATGAAATCGTACAGTTTTTTCCCAATTGAGAAAATCAATTAATTCTTGACGATGTTTGGTTGCCCAAATTGTATGAATCCATAATTTGGTAAAGGATTGTTACATAAATAAATTAGCTCAAATTTTTGGCTAATTTACAATTTTATACAATTTATCTGACAAACGGATACGAAATGGAACTTCAAAAGTAACGATATCGCCAATTTTAGCAGTTGAAGTAACTGCTCCATCAACAATCATTTTTTCTAAAACCAATTCCTGTTCACCTGTAGTTGGTCCAGAAATTAAGATTTTATCTCCAATGTTTAGTTCGTGATTTTCAACAGTAAATTGTCCTACTTGTGCTTTCACATAATAATGCTCGGCTTTTCCAAGAAGTACTTTTTTCACTTTTACTTTTTGACGAATATCAACTGGTTTTTGAGCTTCAGCCAATGCTGTATCAGTCAATTCGCCTGAATGTTTGAATTTTAGGTTTTCGGATTTTCCTTTTCTAAACACTTTGTTTCCAACTTGCTTTCCAGTTCTTAAGCGAACTTGGTCAACTAAAGGCATATGAATAATCTCTAAACATTCTGAAGAACAACAATTTTCCATCGCGGCTTTACATTCGTCACATTGAATAAATAACAAATGGCATCCGTCATTTTCACAATTAGTATGATTGTCGCAAGGTTTCCCGCATTGGTGGCATTGCGAAATAATATCATCTGTAATTCTTTCGCCAAGACGATTATCGAATACAAAGTTTTTGCCAATGAATTTGCTTTCTAAACCTTCAGCTTCAATTTGTTTGGCGTAATTAATAATGCCGCCTTCTAATTGATAAACATTTTTAAAACCCTGGTGTTTGAAATAAGCACTTGCTTTTTCGCAACGAATTCCGCCAGTACAATACATTACCAGCTTTTTATCCTCTTTATGATCTTTTAGTTGTTCATTGATAATTGGTAAACTCTCTCTAAAAGTTTCAACATCGGGAGTAATAGCATTTTTAAAATGTCCAACTTCACTTTCGTAGTGATTTCTAAAATCAACCACGATTGTGTTCGGATCATCTAAAATTTCATTGAATTCTTTGGCTTTCAAGTGAACGCCTATATTAGTTACATCAAAAGTATCGTCATTCAAACCGTCGGCAACGATTTTGTGACGCACTTTAATAGTTAATTTTAAAAAGGAATGATCATCATGTTCTACAGCTTCATTTAAACGAATGCCTTTCATGAAATCATAAACTTCAAGAGTTGCTCTAAAAGCCTCCAAATTTTCTTCAGGAATACTCATTTGAGCATTTATTCCTTCGTTGGCAACATAAATTCGGCCTAAAGCATCAAGCTTATTCCAGGCTACAAATAAATCATCGCGAAATTTTTTGGGATCTTCAATTTTGGCATACGCATAGAAAGACAACGTAAGACGTTGTTTACCTGCATCATCGATCATGATAGCTCTTTCTTCTGCGCTCAAAGTGTTATACAGTTGCATGCTATAAACAGTTTTAAGTTAAGAATATATATGATTTTAGATTTTTCCTAAAATCTGCTGCAAAAATAGGGTTTATTTTGAGATTTAAAATTGTATTGAGCCAATTATCTGATTTTTTTAACAGCTTTTGAAAATGAATTTCACTTATTTTAATCTCAACAAACAAAAATTACTGTTTTTGAAATTCGTTCGCTTTCCTCTAATGATTATCCTGAAGCGCATGCACAACCAAATCGTCAACAGAAACGGAACGGCTTATGTGCCCCACAAAAGCTTCCAAGTTTTCTGCTCTAAGACAATCCCGAACTTCAGCACGAGCTTCTCCTATTTTTAGCGTAATATTTTTGGCTTTCAAATCGATATAAAGTTGTTTTAGGAAACGTGCTCCTGCAATATCAACCCTTGGAGCAGAATTAAGATCTAAAATTACTGTTTTTAAAGAAGCTGGTTCACTGTAGATTTTTTCCCAGATTTTTTCTCTAATGTATTCGACATTAAAATAAAAAATTGAAAACTCAATCCGTACAATTAACATGTCCGCAATCTTTTCATTATCCGGATGTCTTTCCATATCTGTATAATAATTAGTACCTGGCACTCTTCCCAAAAAAGCCACATTAGGTTTTGAAGCTGCCTTGAGCAACAACAACAAAGTTACGATAGTCGCCAATAAAACTCCAGCTAGAATTCCCCAAATGAGAACACCCACAAGTGCAATCATAGCTACAGCAAATTCCTGTTTATTGATTTTATAAAGGTATTTCATCTCTTTAATATCAACAAGACCTCTGATAGCAACCAACACGACCGCAGCTAAAATCACTGTTGGCAAATTTTGAAGAAATCCTGTTAAAAACAAAAGACAAAAAGCAATTGTCGCTGAACAAAATAAAAGTGACAATGGCGTTTTGGCTCCAGCCTTATCATTAACGGCAGATTGTGAGAGTCCGCCCGCAACTGGATAACCTTGCCCAATTGCTACAGCAGCATTGGCAATGCCTAATGCCAAAAGTTCCTGGCGCGGATCTATAGTATAACCGTTTTTTTGCGCCAAAGTTCTTCCAGCCGAAACACTCTCAATATAAGATAATAAAAAACAAGCCATGGCTAGTGGCAACACACCATCGACATCATGAATTGAAATTGAAGGCAAATGAAATTCAGGAAGTCCTGTTGGGATTACTCCAACAGTATTAAAACCCGCGTTTCCTAAAGAAGTTGCAGAAATGAGAATTATAGATAAAATAACAATCAAAATTGCAATCGGACGCCCGGGCGCAAACTTTTCGCCAAGAATTAATAGAATTACAGCTGCTATTCCAAAAAGAAAAACAGTCGTATTTAAATTCGGAATCTGTTGAAGAAGAATAACACAACGTTCAAAAAAATTATCACCTCCACCTTTTACACCAAACAATTTTGGCAATTGAGTCAATCCAATAGTAATCGCTGCACCTGCTTTGAAACCCACCAAAACAGTTTCACTGATAAAATTTATAATCCCGCTCAATTTCAACAAATAAGCTAATACGGCCATAACGGCAAATACTAAAGCAGTGAGCGAAGCAATTTCTGCCCATCGATTCATGTCACCTTGAGCCATAGTTACTGTGGTTGTACCCACTAATAAAGAAATTGCCGAAGTTGGACCAATAGCGAGTTGTTTACTGGTTCCGAGAAGAGCATAAAACAACCCACCTATAAGATAACCGTAGATTCCGTATTGCGGTGGCAATCCGGCAAGGGTAGCATAAGCCAAAGACACCGGAATTCCATAAGCAGCCAATGTAATTCCGGCCAAAAAATCGCTTTTGAGGGTTTGTTTTTTATAATCTTTAATCCAGTCGATAGCAGGTACAAGTTTAGAAGCCATAATTTGAAATGGTTACAGGGATTCGCAATTTAGCGTATATTATTAAAAATGTTTTTTAATAATAGTAATTGAAAGGATTTCTAAAATCTCAAAAACATTAATCTTTTTCATCGAGCAATGCTTGTTTAACGGCATTTAATTCGGCGATTTTTTCTTCGCTAACTTTTGGATATTCTAAATCCATTTCATCTAAAGCATGAATAATTGCCGAAGCAATAGCGATTCTGGCATAATATTTATTGTCAGCAGGAATAACGTACCACGGAGATTTTTTGGTCGATGTATTTTTGATTAATTCTTCATAAGCAAACATATAATCATTCCAATACCCTCTTTCTTTAGCATCTGCTGCGCTGAATTTCCAGTTTTTGTCGGGATTGTCAACTCTTTCAATAAATCTTCTTTTTTGTTCTTCTTTCGAAACATTTAGAAAAAACTTAATTACAACGGTTCCGTTTCGGTTTAGATATTTTTCAAAATTTCGGATATCTTGAAAACGCTCTTCCCAAATATCTTCAGTAATCAATTTTTCAGGGATTTTTTGTCCTTTTAAAATTTGTTCATGTACGCGAACTACTAAAACCTCTTCATAATAAGATCGATTAAAAATTCCGATGCGTCCTCTTTCCGGCAAGTGTTTTTGGCATCGCCATAAATAATCATGATCTAATTCTTCTGAACTTGGGCCTTTGAAAGAAGATACCTGACAACCCTGCGGATTTATACCCGACATAACATGTTTGATGGCGCCATCTTTTCCCGCAGCGTCCATTGCCTGAAAAATAAGCAGAACCGACCATTTATCCTGAGCATAAAGAGTATCCTGCATCGCTGCCAATGCTTTTACCCCCATTTGCAAAGCTGCTTTAATTGCTGATTTTTCTTCGTTGCCAAAATAAGAAGTTGGCTTGTCCTTTAGTGTAAAATTTTTATCGTCACCTACACAATATTGTTCTGAAAACTTCTTGGCTCTATGCAGTAATTCTTTTTTGCTTAATGCTTTTAGATCGCTTGATGCGCCATTTAAATTCTTCGATTTTATTTTATTTTTTTTTGACATAATAGTGGTTTTTTAAAATTACAAAAGGAGACATCAAAAATAAATCCTTACAAAAAGTGCAGTTTGGCGGTATTTTATAGCTTTTAGTCGATTTTATTAACAATTGAATATCAATAACATATAAATTTAATAAAAAATAGAAATCAAAATAATATTTCAAATCTTAATTAAAAAAATGTTAACTTAGCTAAGGAATTCTTTGGTTTTTAGTTAGTTGAGTTTGAATGAAATTTAATAAAAAATTAAAAATGAACAAAATCTACCCTCCAGCAATCTTCTTGCTTTTTTTATTGTTATCCTGCAAAAAAGAAGCCCCGCCACAACCTAAGCCACTTGAAATTTTAGTTACAACCGTTTTACAACAGGATGTTAAAATAGAATCTGAATATACTGGACAAACTTTTGGGCAATCTGATATACAAATTAATCCCAGAGTGGATGGTCTTATCGAAAGTATAAATTTTAAAGAAGGCAGTTTTGTGAGTAAGGGACAACTATTGTACACTATTGATCCATTGCCTTATAGAGCTAAACTCAATGAAGCTGAAGGCGGTGCTGCAGAATCACAAGCAAGATTATCAAAAACCAAATCAGATTTGGACATGATTACGCCATTGGCAAAAATGAATGCAGTCAGCCAAAGAGAATTAGTTTCGGCCAAATCAGCTTATACCGCTTCTATCGCACAGATAAAAGCATCTGACGCATCCGTACAAAACGCAAAAATTGAATTAGGCTATTGTCGGATTGTTGCTCCAATTTCCGGATTAATCGGAATTTCAAAAGTAAGAGTTGGTGATTATGTGCGCCCAGGACCCACCTCAATTTTGAATACCATTTCTGATTTAGGAGATGTAAGAGTTCGTTTTACAATGAGCGAACAGGAATTTTTACGTCTTTTCAGAGAATATAATAAACCTGATTCTGCTTTAAAAAGTTCAGGAGCATCAGTTTCTCTAAAATTATCTGATGGCTCAACTTATCCTCAAACAGGAAAAGTAAGTTTTACTGACAGACAAATAGATCCAGCAACTGGCGCCATCACATTTGAAGCCGCATTTCCAAATCCTGACAAATTGCTTCGTCCCGGACAATATGCAAAAATTGCCCTTCTTACCGACATTCGCAAAGATGTCATTGTGATTCCACAGCGTGCGGTTATAGAAGTACAAGGTATTTATCAGGTCTATGTTTTAGGAAATGATAACAAAGTGCAAATGAAAATTGTAAAACCAGGTCCGGCAGTTAAAAATGGATATATTATTGAAGAAGGTTTAAAACCTGGCGATAAGATAGCCATGGGAGGTACTTCATTATTGAAAAATGGAAGCGTTATTACACCAAAAGTCACACAATGGCAATTAGGTGAAACAGAAACTGCAGTTACTAAATAATAATCTAGATACATAGTATTATGGGAGAATTTTTCGTTCGAAGACCAATCGTTGCTATTGTAATCAGTATTATTATTGTGATACTTGGATTACTGGCATTACAAAAAACGCCTATTTCGCAATATCCGGATATTAATCCTCCTGTTGTAAAAATTACTACCTCTTTTACAGGAGCAAATGCGCTGAATGTTGAGCAAGCAGTTGCGACACCAATTGAGCAAAAAGTAAATGGTGTTGAAAACATGTTGTACATGAAGTCCATTAACACTTCTGATGGTGCCTGTACAATTGAAGTAACTTTTGATGTAGGAACCAATTTGGATAATGCCAATATGCTTACGCAAAACAGACAAAACCAGTCCGCACCTTTTATGCCTTCGAGTGTAAAACAACAAGGGGTTGTGGTAAAGAAATCTTTGTCTTTCCCAATGATGCTTTTCACTATTACATCGACCAATCCTAAATATGATGCTAAGTTTTTAAACAACTATGCCAGCATTAACGTTGTAGATCAATTGGCTCGTATTAAAGGAGTGGGAGAAGTTACTCTATTTGGAGGAAGTGATTATTCGATGAGAATTTGGCTTAAAGCCGATATGATGAGCAAACTTGGCATTACCGTCGAAGATGTTAAAAATGCACTGAATGCTCAAAACATGATTAGTCCGGGTGGAAAATTTGGTGCTGAGCCGGCACCTGCCAATACCGAGTTCACATACGGTGTAACACTTCAGGATCGATTAGTTACTGAAAAAGAATTTGGAAATATAGTTGTTCGAAGCAAACAAGACGGAGCTCAGGTTTTAATGGGAGATATCGCCCGAATTGAATTAGGAACAGAAAATTACAGTTCGACTGCCCGAAGAAACAGTTCACCAAGTGCCGTAATAGCAATGTACCAAATGCCAGGAAGTAACGCTCTTGATGTAGCTGAAACAGCAAAAAGTACAATGAAGTTATTATCTGAAAAATTCCCACAAGACATAGAATATCAGGAATCGTTAGATACTACTTTAGCAATTACCGCAGGGGTTGACGACATTGTGCACACGCTTTTTGAAGCCATTATATTAGTTATTTTAGTGGTTTTTATATTTCTACAAAACTGGCGCGCTACTTTAATTCCGCTGATTACAGTTCCCGTTTCTCTTATAGGAACCATTGCCGTTTTTCCACTATTAGGATTTTCAATCAATACGCTGTCATTACTTGGATTAGTATTGGCAATTGGTATTGTGGTTGATGATGCCATTGTGGTTGTTGAAGCAGTAATTCATCATATAGAACACGGAAAAACACCAAAAGAAGCTACCGTGCAGGCCATGAAAGAAGTATCTGGTCCTGTAATTGCAATTGCCTTAATTTTATGTGCCGTATTTATTCCGGTTGCGATGACACCTGGAATAACCGGACGATTTTATCAGCAGTTCGCCATAACCATTGCCGTCTCGGTCGCATTCTCGGCATTTAGTGCGTTATCACTAAGTCCCGCCCTCTGCGCCATGCTATTAAAACCAACAAAACCTATTGAAGAACAGACCGGCTGGTTAGCTAAGTTTTTTGCCGGATTTAACAGAATCTTCGAAAAAGTTACTGGAAAATATATTAGTGGAGCGACCTTCTTTGCTAAAAAGGCAATTCGAATTGTACTTTTACTGGTAGTAATATTAGTTGCTACTGCATTTTTAGGGAAGAAAATTCCATTAGGATTTATTCCTGAAGAAGATCAGGGTTATGTTTTAGTAAATATTGCATTACCTCCCGCATCTTCATTACAGCGTACAGACGAAATCTCAAAGAAGGTCGACAGTTTCCTAAAAGAAGAAAAATCCATCTTATCTTACACAACTATCAATGGATTTAGTATGCTTACTAACTCCTATCAGCCTAACAATGCCTTTATTTTCATCTCATTAAAACCTTGGGAAGACAGAGCAGAAACGGCCAAACAGTTTGTGGACAGATTTAATAAAAAACTGGCAACCCAAATTACTACAGCCACTTGCTTTTCATTTGGTCCGCCGGCAATTCAAGGTTTAGGTGCTTCTGCAGGATTTAGTTTGATGATTCAGGACAGAGGTGGCAACACACCTCAGTACTTGGCCGAACAAACACAAGCTTTTATTGCCGCTGCACAACAGCGCCCGGAAATAAAACGAATTTATACCACTTTTAATGCTGGTACTCCACAGATTAAATTAGATATTGACAATGACAAAGCCATGAAATTAGGTATTCCTGTTTCTAAAGTTACAGAAGCTCTGGGAGCCTTTTTAGGAGGAAGTTATGTAAATGACTTCAATCGATTTGGCCGTCAGTATAAGGTTTATCTCCAAGGGGAAGCGGCTGATCGTGTAAAACCAGAAGATTTAAATTTGATTTATGTAAAAAACAATGCCGGTGATATGTTGCCTATATCAACGCTCGTTACAGCAACAAAAGTCACAGGTCCGGATTTTACAAATCGTTTAAATTTATTTCGATCTGCAGAAATTGGAGGAAGTCCAAATGATGGCTATAGTAGTGCGCAAGCTTTGACTGCTTTGGAAGAAGTCGCCAAACAGACTTTGCCGGCAGATATGAGTTTCGATTACATTAACTTGTCTTATCAGGAAAAACATTCGCCGGGCGGAGGTTCAGTTTTCATAATGGCATTGGTATTTGTATTCTTGATCCTTGCGGCACAATACGAAAGCTGGAAACTGCCTTTTAGTGTCTTACTTGGAGCTCCTTTTGCTGTTTTTGGTGCCTTTTTGGGATTGATGCTGGCAAGATTAGGAAGCGATGCCTATGTCAACAATGTTTTTGCCCAGATTGGCCTCGTATTATTAATTGGTTTAGTCGCCAAAAATGCAATTCTGATTGTGGAATTTGCCAAAGAAGAATATGAAAAAGGAAAACCGCTCTATGAATCGGCTATGACTGCGGCAAAACTTCGTTTTCGTCCTATTTTAATGACGGCATTTGCATTCATTCTTGGAGTAGTTCCGTTATTAACAGCAACAGGCGCGGGTTCACAAGCGCGTATCGTAATGGGAATGGCGGTATTCAGCGGTATGTTAATCGCCACAGTTCTGGGTGTATTAATTGTACCAGGTCTATTTGTAATGATTGAAAACATCGGAAAAAAGAAAGATGATGCAGTCATATCTACGGAAGATAATGTGGAACCAAATACTACAGGCCATGATTAAGAAACATAAAATAATCGTTGTTATATTGATCCTCATACTATTTCCCGTGGGCTGTATGGTGGGACCAAAATATAGCAAACCAGAACAACAAAAATCAGATTCTTATAAAAATGAGAAAAATCTGGACAGTCTGGCAAACGTTACCAATTTAAAATGGTTTGATCTCTTTAATGATGATGTTTTAAAGGATCTGATTAAAAAAGGGCTGGAAAACAATTACGATCTAAAAATCGCAGTTTCCAGAATAGATCAGCTTCGTGCCGAATTAGGTTATGCTAAAGCCGATTTGTTCCCAACATTTCAATACGGAGCAACTATAAACAGCAATGAAAAAAACTTTACACCTTCAAATGCTGGAGCAAGTATGTCTTGGGAACTGGATTTTTGGGGCAAATATCGTCATGAAAATAATGCTGTACAAGCTGAACTTTTAGCTACAGAAGAAGCCCGTAAAGTGGTACTCTCAGAAATTGTGACCAATATTGCTGTCGCTTATTTTCAAATGCGAAACTTAGATGAACAGCTGGAAATTACAAAGTCAACACTTTCTACCAGAGAGAAATACTATGACATTATAAACCAAAGATTTAAAAATGGTTATATCTCTGAAGTTGATAAAGTACAAATCGAACAGCAGGTCGCGATTGCCGAAGCTGCGATTCCTAATATTCAAAGACAAATAACGTTTCAGGAAAATACAATCGCACTGCTTACTGGTCAGCTTCCTACAGAAATTCCGAGAGGAAAAAGCAATACCGAACTGCGAATTGTAAATGAAATTCCGCTTTCGATTCCATCAGCCTTGTTAGAAAACAGACCCGATGTAAAGGCAGCCGAATTAAGATACAAAGCGGCAAATGAAAGAATTGGTGTTGCTCAGGCAATGCGTTTTCCATCTCTGAATCTAGCTGCAATCGCCGGGTTTGCAAGTGCCGATTTGAGCAATTTATTTCTGGGAAGTTCCTATTCACAAAATGCATCAGCCGGAATTGCAGGTCCGATATTTGCCTTCGGAAAAAACAAAAGAAGAGTCGAAATCAACAGACAACAAGCCGAACAATTTAAATTTATTTATCAAAAAACCTACATTGGTGCTGTTTCTGAAGTAGAACAATCTATTCAAAACATTAAAACTTATAAAGAAGAATGGAAAGCCCGTAACAGACAAGTTCAGGCGGCCTTAATAAACTTTAATCTCTCCCGCGAAAGATATGACAGCGGTTATGTCTCTTATTTAGAAGTTTTAGATGTTGAAACCAACTTGTTCAACGCGCAACTAAGCCTGGCACAATTATCTGAAAGACAATTAAGCTCAATGGTTGAATTGTACAAAGCACTTGGCGGGGGATGGAATCTCTAAGAACTTAAGTTTCTGAGATTCTAAGATACTAAGTTTTTACTAAATGTATAAAAACAACAAAAGCACTATTTTCATAGTGCTTTTGTTGTTTTTATATCTTTCCATTGCTGATTTAGCTTAAGAAAAAATCTTAGAATCTCAGCAACTTAGAATCTTAGCATCTTAAAAAATTAGCAAAACTCGTTAAACGCATCTTGCAAATTCTCAGCTATTAATTCAGCTGGACGTCCTTCGATGTGGTGACGCTCTAACATGTGAACCAATTCTCCGTTTTTGAACAAAGCCATAGAAGGCGATGATGGAGGAAAAGGAAACATATGTTGTCTTGCAGCATCAACTGCTTCTTTGTCAACACCTGCGAAAACTGTAATAAGGTGATCTGGTTTTTTAGCGCCATCTAAACTCATTTTTGCTCCCGGACGTGCATTTCTAGCAGCACAACCGCAAACAGAGTTTACAACAACTAAAGTGGTACCTTCAGCTTTGATAGCGTTATCAACTGCTTCAGCACTATGTAAATCTTGAAAACCAGCAGAAGTTAATTCAGCTTCCATAGGTTTTACCATTTCTTGTGGATACATATTGTTTATTTTTTAAATTTTACTTTTGAACTGCAAAGTTACAAAGTTTACGCGCAACTACTTAATTTGAAGTATAAAGTTTTGTTATAGTTCGATTGATTTAGTCGAAAGTTGTAAAGTCATAAAGTCGAAAGTTCATAACATAGCAGAAAAAACCTTGTTTTCATTTAAATATAACCCTAAATAAAGCTTTTATAAAAGATACTTTCGGGCATTTCATAATCACTTGAAAATCTTCAATAAAACTAGTTTCTTCATCTAAAAATTTAAAGATCAGCTTTAGATTTCCTTTTTTAAATAAAGAAGAAAAAATGGAACTTCCCAATTCATTATGACGATATAGAATATCCAAAAGCAATAAATCATAAAACCAAAATCTATTCTTTTTATGAAACGCTTTCATATTGAGCGATTCCGATGTCATGCTGAGCGCAATCGAAGCACTTTTATCTGTAATAAATTCAACTAATTCTGAAGATTTTTTATCTGAATTTTTAAACGTGTAACCCGTACTCGCTTTCGTCCAGCCACCGGCAGTTCCAATATTTAAAACTCTTTTGGTGTTCTTTTTCCAAAAGGAAAAACTGGTCATTGGGATACTTCCCTGCTCTTTTTCTGTAATTTTATACTGATTTATTCCAAGTTTTTGTAAATAGATTTGAATCTCATTTTCATATTCTTCTTTCGGAAGAAGATTTTCTGAGAACAAGGTATATTCAACCAAAGCTTCAGTTGTAGAAGTCGGCAAAACATACATAAATCTTGTATTTCCTTTTTGCTGAACAGAAAAATCCATGAAAGTTGCTTGTTCGGAATTGAAAACGTCAACTTCTGTTTTTACAAACCAACCCACAAAATGTTGTTGCAAAACGGGATATTTCGTTTGCCTTTCGGCGAAAGCCTTAGTATAAATACTATTGAATAGATAATTGCAAGTGTATCTGTTTTCTTCTGTTCCAACAAAAACATGCGTTTCAAGTTCATTGATATCGGTTACTTTTTCCTTTAAAAAAGTAATGTTCGATTGATTTGAAATTTTCTCAAAAACGAAATCATAAAAATCTAAACCGTTGATTTTATTGTATGAATATGGTTTAAGATCTAAATCACGTTTGAAATTTTCATTGGCAAACAAAGCCGAATCCCATTTTTTGGAGATAATCGATTTCCAGATTGTTTCTTCTTTTTCCCAGAAACACCAGGTTCTGTCATTGATTTTCTTTGCGTCTTTATCCAGTAATAAAATTGATTTATCTGAGAATTTGCCCGATAAAACCATTTTATAAACGGTCATTAAAGAAGCCAGTCCGGCGCCGGTAAAAATGTAATTGAAATGTTGGATTTGCGAAGAATTCATTCTCAAAAATAAGGAATTTTATTCTTTCAATTTTTCTAAAAGAATTTTAAAATCATTTGGACTCAAATAGATATTATATTGAAAAATGATTTCGTTTTTCTCATTCAAAACACATAAAGTCGGATATGCAATCTGATTATTAATTGTTCCGAGCTGTAAAGCCAATTCATGAACGCCCACATTATTTCCGGAAGGTTGAAACTTAAAAACGTGATTATTAAACGAAATATCTCGTTTTTCCTCGGCATTAAAATCAATGAAATAGAAATCTGAATTAAGTTTTTCGATAATTTCCTGATTTTTAAATGTTGTCGCTTTCATTCTTTGGCAAAACTGGCACCAGTCGGTATGAATGAAAACAATGATTTTTCGTTTTTGAATTTGCTGTAAGCGATCAATTTCTTCAAAAGAAGAGCTTTTCAGCTGACAGAAACCCGTTGCTGAAATTCCGAAGAAGAAGATTAATAGAAAAAGCTTTTTCATTTTATTTTGTTCGAAGTAAACTGGACTGAAGTCCAGCCCTACAATATAAATCGAGCCTGTGGCTCTTTAAGTTCCGACGGAACGAACTATTTTGTAGGGCTGGACTTCAGTCCAGTTTAATCATGAATTACATTATTTCATTTACCTCAAAGTATATCGCAATCCCAAAAACCCGCGAATCGTCTGATTTTGTCCGTAAACGTAAGTCGTATCAAAAGTCAAACCATAAGGATTATCAGGCGTTACCAAAACTTTTCCGGCTGAATCGTATTGCACGTTTTTATCAAAAGGATCGTTCGTTCTTGAAATTAAAAACGGATTGTTTTGCATTGGCGTAAAATTCAGCAAATTTTTTATTCCGCCATAAAGTTCAAAATTCTTCCAGCCCGTAAAGGTAAACTGAATATTCTGAATACTATACCAAGGCGAATTTGGACTTCGCGGATCTGTTTCACTCAGCAAAGGCAATTTCATTGGACTGTAAACATTTCCCGTATAATCGATTAATAAATTCCACGGTTGTATTTTGTATGAAACGCTCCAGGTCGCTGTGAAATTCTCTGTTAGAAAAGGTCGTTCAGAAATGCCATTCTGCACATTTTTATTATCTAAAACCGTTGCCCCAACAATAAATTTTAAACCTGACGGAAAATTAAGATCGACATTCGTACTGATTCCCTGACTCAACGCATATCCGTCGATATTATCGTAAATAATCTTGTTTGGGTCGCTTTCGTAGTCAGAAATGATTTTATTGCTAAAACGGGTATAAAAAGCCGTTGTTTCGATACCCATAAAAGTTCCGTTGCCAAAATTAATTTTCTGGATATAATTCAGATTCACATTTACAGATTGCTCCGGTTTCAAATCATTAGCAATCACAACATCTCTGGAACCTGTCAACGCGGCGTGATCTTCGGTAAATAAATTCACAACTCTAAAACCTGTTCCTGCATTTAAACGGAAAATGGTGTTTTCATTGGCTTTAAATCGATAGGCAAATCTTGGCGTAAAAATAGAGCCATGAATAGAATTATAGTCATAACGCATTCCGAGCAAAACTTGGCTTTTTGGAGAAAATGTAATTTCATCCTGAACAAAAATACCCGGAAGCCAAGTACTTTCCGCTTCTTTGGTTGCTGTTGTGTTATCATCATAATACGAATATCGGCTTGCAATTCCTGCCAATAAATCATTTCGCCCGATTTTTTTATCCCATGTCAACTGCAAAAAACCAATTTTCTGATTCGCGATATACGAAGTCGTTCCATAACGGCTGTCCTGATAATGTACATTTCCTGAGAACGAAAGCATCAATTTTTCTTCAAATGGCAATTGATAACTTCCTATTAATTCGGCTCTTTTGGTATAAATACTTTCGCCGTAAATTTCATCGCCTCCGCGGAATTTCTTCTCCCAACGCACATCTCCGCCCCAACGATCTTCGTACATTCCACGCACCGCAACCGTAAAAAGCCGATTGTTATTTCGCAAAAAACTCCATTTATTAAAAACCGAAATTCGGTCAGAAAGCGTCACATCTGTAAAATTGTCCTTATCTCTATCAATAACCTGATTGTAATTAAAATAATTAAGGCCTAAAAGCGCGTTGGCTTTTTTTCCGACATTAAATTTCATTCCCAAATCGAGATTATTTTCGAAATAGCTAGTTGTAAAATAATCGGCAGAAAACATTGGAGCGTTTGTTGGATTTTTGGTAATAATGTTAATCAAACCTCCAACGGCTTCACTTCCGTACAGCGACGAAGCCGGACCTTTTACGATTTCAATCCTTTCAACTAACGAATTCGGAATTCCAGATAAACCATAAACTGTCGAAAGACTGCTCACAATTGGCATTCCGTCAATTAAAACCAAAGTATAAGGGCCTTCCAATCCGTTTATATGAATATCGCCCGTGTTGCAGACACCACAATTAAGCTGTGGCCGAACCCCATTTACATTTTGAAGCGCATCGTAAATACTTGGTGTGGGATTTTTTTTGAAGAAAACCGGTGAATAAACCTCAACCGGAACAGCGCTTTCCAAACGCTTTACAGGTTTTAAAGTTCCTGAAACTACAACTTCGTTAAGTTCATTTTGGTCTTCGGTCAATTCAAAATCCAGATTTAAGTTTTGATTTTCTAAAACCGAAATTTTTTGATTTATAGTTTTGAATCCAGCAGATTTGACAATTATTTTATAAACACCTTTTGGAACATTCTCTAATCTATAGACTCCAACTGAATCGGTTTGAGTTTTAAAGTTTGTATTTAATAGGCTGATATTAATTTCCTGTCCTACAGGAACTAGTCCGTCAATTTTTCCCGAGATATTTTGCGAATAAAGGCGTGTAGCAGAAATTATTAATATTGTCAAAAATAAATATTTCATTATTGTAAAATTAAATTTAGACAAAACTAAAAATTAAATTTGACAAATATTGTTTCTGATTGCAATAATTTTAAACGGATTGAATTCAATGTGTTAGATTTTTGTTTCAAACCCACAAGGCAAAGTCTCAAAGTTATTTTTACTAAATTCTTTACGATTTAATCTCGCAAAGACGCAGAGACGCAAAGTTTTTTTCTTAACCATATAAGATAATTCAAGCTTGACTTAAAATAGACTTACATAACTTATATGTTTAATTTCCCCTTCGCGACTTTGCGAGAGATTTTCAACGCATTGCTAAAAATCTTCATCAATAAGGTCTTTATTGATAACCGCTCCGGCGAAAGAACCGGTAGAAACCGCAATAGCTACAGATCGCATTTGAGTGGTGCAATCTCCACTCGCATAAATTCCCGGAATATTTGTTTTTTGCATTGCATCGACTTTTAATAAACCTTGTTCGTTTACATCGCAACCTAAATCTATTGGCAACGAACAATGTTGTTCAAATGGTGGTCTTGCGTAAATGGCTTTTACTTCGACTTTTTCCTGATTTTTGAAAACAATATTCGAAACATAACCGTCATTATGCTCAAACGAATCTATTTCCTCTTCGAAAATTGAAATCCCTTTTTTCTGCAAAATTTCGGTTTGTTCCAAAGTCAAAGCTGATTTTCCATTCGTGCATAACCTCAAATCTTTCGTCCAGTTTGAGATTAATTTCGCATATTCAAAGGCCATTTCGCCGTTTGCAATAATTGCTGTTTTTTCATTTTTCACTTCATAACCATGACAATACGGACAATGCAAAACCGAAATTCCCCAGCAATCTGCAAAACCTCTTATTTCTGGAAGCAAATCTTTGACGCCACTTGCGAACAAGATTTTTCTGGAAATGAAAACTTCGCCTGATTCAGTTGAAACTTCAAATCCATTTCCTTTCTTAATCGCTTTCACGGCAAGATCATTATAAAAATGAACTGTTTTATAAAGATCAACTTGCAATTTGGCTTTCGCCGAAATAACAGCAGGCTTTTCACCATCTTGCGTAATGAAATTATGTGAGTGTGGTGTTTGTCTGTTGCAAGGCAAACCGCTGTCGATAACCAAAACCTGACGTAGAGAACGTCCTAAACTCATAGAAGCTGATAGTCCGCTGTAGCTTCCGCCAATGATAATCACCTCAAAATCTTTTTGTTTCATAATGATAATTTTTAATGATTCTCTTTTTTGTGTAAATTGTAATTCAATAAATGACCAATGATCATTCCTATTCCACCGAAGTAAATTAAGTCAAGATGTATTTCAAACACCATTTCACTCAAAATACTGATCCAAATTAAACCCATCGAAACAACTAAAATTGAAGACACCAAAAGCGACGATTTTTTCATAATTTTGATTATTGCAAATAAACCAAGAGAGGCAAAAATCAAATCGATTATCGGGTTATGAATTAGTCCTAAAGGAAGGATTGTCAGAACAGGAAAAATCAAGCAATGAACGAGGCAAAATGTCGCGCTTGAAATTCCTAAAATATCGTAAAAAGATGTTGTTGTTTTCTTCATGTTTCGTAGATTTGCTTAATGCAATTTAGTTGCAAATATATCATAATTTTATCAATTGCAACATTGTTGCGATAAAATTTTTAATTTAAAAAAATGAAAACTACACGTAACACTACAGCAAAGACGGCCGTTTTAGAGGTTTTTGAAAAATCCAGAACTGCGCTCTCGCACACCGAAATTCAAAAACAATTGAACGATGTCTGCGATCGGGTCACTATTTATAGAATTCTCGATCGACTAGTTAACGACGATATTGTACACAAAATTTCGAACCTTGACGGAACCGTAAAATATGCAAAATGCAATCATTCTAACCAGCGTGTTCACATACATAATCATGCTCATTTTAGTTGTGAAAACTGTCATGAAATTACGTGTCTCGAAAATGTAAAACCAAGTTATATTATGCCTCATAATTATAAAGTGAAAGAAATCAATTTTACATTATCTGGATTATGCCCGAATTGTTTGAATTCTAACATCTAAGTTTTAGACTCGCCTAAAAATATTGTTCAGCGAATATAATTTTTACATATATTTGTTAAAACAACATTTCTACGATGACCAAATCTTTAGAAGAAGTAAACCAATCGGTTGCTACAGAGCATAAAAAAACAGGATTCAGAAAAATACTAGCCTTTTTAGGCCCCGCCTATTTAGTAAGCGTTGGTTATATGGATCCCGGAAACTGGGCAACAGACATTGCGGGCGGAAGTCAGTTTGGTTA
Organism: Flavobacterium sp. 245; assembly: GCF_004362055.1. Taxonomy (GTDB): domain Bacteria; phylum Bacteroidota; class Bacteroidia; order Flavobacteriales; family Flavobacteriaceae; genus Flavobacterium. Next base: position 2,618 of record NZ_SNXB01000020.1, on the reverse strand, counting down.
CACGCTTGTGTGGGTTTTATTAATGAGTAATTTAATGGCTTTGCTTTTGCAGAGTTTAAGCGCCCGTCTCGGAATTGTAACACAGCGCGATCTGGCGCAAGCTTCGCGAGAAACCTATTCGAAATACATTAACTACATATTATATTTTCTGGCAGAAATCGCCATTGCCGCCTGTGATCTCGCCGAAGTTCTCGGAATGGCGATCGGAATCAATCTTTTATTTGGAATTCCGTTGCTTGAAGGCGTATTAATTACCGTTTTAGACACCTTCCTCCTATTATTCTTAATTAATAAAGGTATTCGTAAAATGGAAGCGTTTATAATTGTTTTGGTCGCAATTATAGGATTTTCTTTCATTTTCGAAATGATTTTTGCCGAGCCGGAAATTCATAAAATCATCGGCGGACTTGTTCCTTCTATTCCAAACTCAGCTGCTTTATACATTGCAATCGGTATTATTGGTGCAACAGTAATGCCACATAATTTATACCTCCATTCCTCTTTAGTCCAAACGAGAAAATTTGACAGAACTCCCGCCGGAATCAAACAAGCGTTAAAATATAATTTTATCGATTCGACAATTGCACTTAATCTGGCTTTCTTTGTCAATGCTGCCATTTTAATTCTGGCCGCAGCAACATTTCACAAAAACGGAATGTTTGAAGTTGCTGAAATTCAGGATGCACATCAATTTCTGGAACCTTTATTAGGAACAAAATGGGCGCCAATTCTATTTGCCGTTGCTTTAATCGCCGCAGGGCAAAGCTCGACCGTAACCGGAACTTTAGCGGGGCAAATTGTTATGGAAGGTTATCTGCATTTGCGCATTCAGCCTTGGGTGCGACGCATTATAACACGATTAATTGCGATTGTTCCCGCTTTGATTGTAATTTATATTTATGGGGAAAGTGTAACGGGCAAATTATTGATTTTAAGCCAAGTTATTCTAAGTCTTCAATTAGGATTTGCTATTATTCCGCTGATTCACTTTGTAAGCGATAAATCAAAAATGAATGGTTTTCATATTTCTAAAATCACACAGGTCGTTTCCTGGATTATCGCTGCAATCATTGTTTCTTTAAACGCAAAATTAGTTTACGACGAAATTACTTCATGGCTTGCAAGTTCAAATCATCCAGCCGTTCTATGGTTTACTGTTATTCCACTTGCATTTGGATTTCTTGGATTGTTGTTATACATCGTTTTTAAACCTTTTATTGCGAAAGCAAAAACAAAAACCATCAATCATTCACCTCACAATCTAAAACTTCAATTTACCCCAAAAGAAAGCCAAAGCATTAAAAACATAGCCGTTTCTGTTGATTTCTCTAAAGCTGACGAAGCCGCACTAAATAAAGCTTTTGAATTGGGTGGAAACGACTCGGAATATACTTTGATTCATATTGTAGAAACAGTCGGCGCATTAATGTACGGAGTTCACATTCACGATCATGAAACCACAATCGACGAAAAATTATTATTAGAATATCACGATATGCTTTCGCAAAAAGGATTCAAAATCAAAACGGAGCTTGGTTTTGGAAAACCCAACAAGGTAATTCCGAAAATTATAAACGAAGGAAATTTTGACATTCTTGTTATGGGAACCCACGGTCACACTGGGTTAAAAGATATTCTTTTTGGCACAACGGTAGATAAATTGAGACATAAAATTTCAATACCTTTGTTGATAGTAAAATAGTTGCTAAGGTTCTAAGACACTAAGATTCTGAGATTTTCTTTTGGATTCTTTAAGCTTAGAATCTTAGTGTCTTAGAACCTTAGAATCTTAAAAAAATGACCTTTTCAGAAGAAAACTATCTAAAATCAATATATCACCTAACGGCTTCTTTAGAAACCGAAGTGAGTACTAATGCTATTGCTGAAGTGATGGAAACCAAAGCATCATCGGTAACTGATATGCTTAAAAAGCTGGCAGAAAAGGATTTAGTGAATTATAAAAAATATCAAGGCGTTTCTTTAACAGAAAACGGAAAACTTGCTGCCAAAATGATTGTTAGAAAGCATCGTTTATGGGAAGTTTTTTTGGTGGAGAAACTGAACTTTAGCTGGGATGAGGTCCATGAAATTGCTGAACAGTTGGAACACATAAAATCAGAGCAATTGATTAATCGTTTAGATGATTTTCTTGGAAATCCTACAGAAGATCCACATGGTGATCCGATTCCAGATGCCAATGGCCGAATCATTAAAATTGAAAAGCATTTGCTTTCTGAGTTAACTGAACATCAAATTGGTGTTTGTGTAGGTGTAAAAGATACTTCATCAGAATTTTTGAAATATCTGGACAAACAGGAAATTGCTTTGGGCTCAAAAATTGAATTTCTTTCTAAAGAATCTTTTGATTTATCCGTCCGAATTAATGTTGACGGCAAGGAATTATCAATTTCGAATAAAATTGCTTCTAATTTGTTTGTGAAGCTTATTTAAGGTGGTTTATTTCACGGAGATTCAGGAAAAATTAATGTTTTTTTATTAATCCGTTCAAAAAACATGCACTATTTGTCATTTCTGTAAAGGTTAGATAATTCGGTAACAAAATTTAACTTTAATAAATTTTGTTACGATGAGAAATAATAGTCAAGATTCGACTTTAG
>NZ_SNXB01000019.1 GCF_004362055.1 Flavobacterium sp. 245 | reverse complement strand
CAAAGTCTCTTTTCACTGCTTTTCCGACACGTATCTTTCTATACTTATATATAAGGCCTCTCTCGAAAACAACTTCCCTAGCCCCGATAGTAGTGGAAATCCTTTTGTGGCGGGGTTCACCACAAAAGATTACTTCGTCAGTTCGCTATCACTCGTGTGTAGCGGATAGCGGGAAATAACTCCTTATTAAAATACTAATTCTTCTCTAAAGAATCCTTCCTATACAATATAGTAGAAATTCCACCTTTATATATGTAGAAAAAAGCATTAGACTACGGATGATATTCATTCCTAAAACATATATAATATAAACATGCATATATATATTGTATGTATTTTAGTAATGCGCTATATTTGCATTCACAAAATTATAAACAATGATCAAGATTACTTTACCCGATGGGTCAATTAGAGAGTTCGCTCAAGGCGTAACTCCAATGGAGGTCGCTAAAAACATTAGCGAAGGTTTTGCAAGAAATGTTATTTCTGCATCTTTTAATGGTACAACTATTGAAACCGAAACTCCATTAACGACCGACGGTAATCTTATTTTATATACTTGGAATGATGCTGAAGGCAAAAAAGCTTTCTGGCATTCAACTTCGCACGTAATGGCGCAAGCGCTTGAGGAATTGTACCCAGGAATTAAATTAACTCTTGGACCTGCAATTGCTAATGGGTTTTATTATGACGTGGATTTTGGTGATCAGAAAATTTCTGAAGCTGATTTTAAAAAGATTGAAGATCGTGTTCTTGAGATTTCACGAGGAAAACACGAATTTAAAATGCGTCCGGTTAGCAAAGCAGATGCATTAGAAATGTACAAAGACAACGTTTACAAGACTGAATTGATTTCGAATCTTGAAGACGGAACTATTACTTTTTGTGACCACTCTACTTTTACTGACTTATGCCGTGGAGGCCATATTCCAAATACAGGAATTATCAAAGCCATGAAAGTAATGAGTGTAGCTGGTGCTTATTGGAGAGGTGACGAAAAAAACAAACAGCTAACTCGTGTTTACGGAACTTCTTTCCCTAAACAAAAAGATCTGACTGAATACTTAGAACTTCTTGAAGAAGCAAAACGTCGTGATCACCGTAAATTAGGAAAAGAACTTGAATTGTTCGCTTTCTCTCAGAAAGTGGGACAAGGTTTACCTTTATGGCTACCTAAAGGTGCTGCACTTAGAGATCGTTTAGAGCAATTTTTAAAGAAAGCTCAGAAGAAAGCGGGTTACGAGCAAGTAGTTACTCCACATATTGGCCAAAAAGAACTTTATGTAACTTCTGGTCACTATGCAAAATATGGAGCTGATAGTTTTCAGCCAATCAATACTCCGGCTGAAGGTGAAGAGTTTTTATTGAAGCCAATGAACTGCCCTCACCACTGTGAGATCTATAACGTAAGACCTTGGTCTTACAAAGATTTACCAAAACGTTATGCTGAATTTGGGACTGTATATAGATATGAGCAATCTGGAGAATTGCACGGTTTGACTCGTGTAAGAGGATTTACTCAGGATGATGCGCATATTTTCTGTACTCCAGAGCAATTAGATGAAGAGTTCAAAAAAGTGATTGATCTTGTACTTTATGTATTCGGTTCGTTAGGTTTTGAAAACTTTACTGCTCAAATTTCGCTAAGAGATCAGGAAAATAGAGAGAAATACATTGGTTCTGATGAAAATTGGGAGAAAGCTGAAAACGCTATTATCAACGCTGCTGCCGACAAAGGCCTTAATACCGTTGTAGAATACGGAGAAGCTGCTTTTTATGGACCAAAGCTTGACTTTATGGTTAAAGATGCCTTAGGAAGACAATGGCAGTTAGGAACCATTCAAGTAGATTACAATCTACCTGAGCGTTTTGAATTAACATACAAAGGTGCTGATAATGAATTACATCGACCAGTTATGATTCATAGAGCTCCTTTTGGATCGATGGAACGTTTTATAGCAATTTTATTAGAACATACAGCAGGAAATTTCCCACTTTGGCTAATGCCTGAACAGGCTATAATCTTGTCTTTGAGCGAGAAATACGAAAATTATGCTAAAAAAGTTTTAGATTTGCTAGAAAATCACGAAATTCGCGCCCTAATTGACAACCGAAACGAAACAATTGGCAAGAAAATTAGAGATGCTGAAATGCAAAAAATCCCATTTATGCTGATTGTGGGCGAAGAGGAAGAGAAAAATGGCACAATTTCTATTCGTCGCCACGGCCAAGAAGGAAAAGGCAATATTACAGTTTCTATTGAAGAATTTGCTTCGATTGTAAACGAAGAAATAAAAAAGACATTAAAAGTTTTTACAGTTTAACTTAAATTATAAAGTCATAGCAATAAGAAGCAACAGAGGTTTTCAACCTCGCGTAGAAAAAAAAGATGCACACAGAATAAACAACAATATTCGTGGTGTACAAGAAGTAAGACTAGTAGGCGAAAACATCGAACCAGGTGTATTTAAGCTTGCAGAAGCTTTACGCTTAGCAGATCAGTTCGAATTGGATTTGGTTGAAATTTCACCAAATGCTGAACCGCCGGTTTGCAAAATCATGGACTACAAGAAATTTGTTTACGAACAAAAGAAACGTGACAAAGCTTTAAAAGCTAAATCAACGCAAGTTGTAGTAAAAGAAATTCGTTTTGGTCCTCAGACAGATGAGCATGATTATGAATTTAAAAGAAAGAACGCTGAAAAATTCCTTAAAGAAGGAGCTAAATTAAAAGCTTTCGTATTCTTTAAAGGACGTTCAATCATTTATAAAGATCAAGGACAGATTTTATTACTACGTTTGGCTACAGATTTAGAAGAACATGGTAAAGTTGAAGCGATGCCAGTTTTGGAAGGAAAGAGAATGATTATGTTCATTGCTCCGAAGAAAAAGAAATAAGTCGTAAAGCCGAAAGTCATAAAGTCAAAAGTCAAAGCAGACTTTCAAACTTTATACTTTTAAACTTTCAGACTAAGATATAAGTAAGTAAGAATAAATTAAAACACTAGGAAAAATGCCTAAAATGAAAACAAAATCTAGCGCTAAGAAACGTTTTAAAGTTACTGGCTCTGGAAAGATTAAAAGAAAGCATGCTTTTAAAAGTCACATCTTGACTAAAAAATCTAAAAAACGTAAATTAGCTTTGACACACTCAGCGCTAGTTCACTCAACAGATATGAAAAGCATCAAACAACAATTAAGAATTATCTAATAATTCTTTAGGTTAAAAAATCATTTATATAACCTTGGAGTATGGCTTTCAAGTTCCTTTGATTCAATTCAGGGCGCCTGCTACAAAAACACATTAAAATTATGCCAAGATCGGTAAATTCAGTTGCTAAAAGAGCAAGAAGAAAAAAAATAATGAAGCAAGCCAAAGGTTTCTTTGGTAGACGTAAAAACGTTTGGACAGTTGCTAAGAATGCAGTAGAGAAAGCAATGTGCTACGCTTACCGCGATAGAAAACAAAACAAAAGAAATTTCCGTGCTTTATGGATTCAACGTATCAACGCTGGAGCTAGATTGGAAGGAATGTCTTATTCTCAATTCATGGGGAAAGTAAAAGCTAATGGAATCGAATTGAACCGTAAAGTTCTTGCAGATTTAGCTATGAACCACCCTGAAGCTTTCAAAGCAATACTTAATAAAGTAAAATAAACGTTTTATAAACTCAATTTAGATTACTTACTTATCATAGAAAAACCATTCGTTAACGAATGGTTTTTTGTTTTTTGCATTTTCACTAAACCTGATTTTTAATGAAAAGACTATTTTTGACTTTATTCATAATGCAAATCCTAGTAGCCAGATCACAGGAGAAAAATTTGGACAGGAATTCCATTAGCACAATAATTGGTGTAATTGACAAACGAGATTCTAACTGTCTTTCTGAAATTGAAAGAGCAAAAATGGATTTCAAATTTGAAGAAATTTTTTATTATATCGAACCTGAAGGATATCTTGACAGTGATTATAAAAGACATCATCCCTATTTAAAAAAATTGCTCAAAGAAAAGCAAATTGAATTTTGTTATTCTCCTGAGGTCGAATTTTCATTATACCGAATTGGCAATAAAGTAGAAAGTTACCCAGCAGTAACAAATTGCTATTACAAAGCCTCAAACGAGTTATTAAATCTAAAATATGGACATAACTTTACAAAACAAATTGAAAGGACCGCTGATAGTTTATATGTAATAAGCAGAATAGAAACACCTTTTGAATATCCGAATGGGGTAGATAATTATTGCATGATATATCCAAATGCAACAGAGTTCTTAGATCAAAAAAAGCAAATCCTAAAAGATTTCTTTACAGTTTTTAGGTTCCCAAGTGGATTTATCAAAAGTATAAATCAAAGAGATTTTTTTGCTAAGACAAACTTCATTATTAAAAGAGATTCAAAAATCTCAGATATCAATATCGAAATTAACTTCACAAATCCTGAGAATACAAAATTCAGCGATTCAATTGTTAGTCAGCTTAGGGCGTTTATTGAAAACGCCAACTGGAAAGCCGCTGTTTCTAGCGGTGTAATAGTTAATAGTAAATTTCAAATAAATTTCTATAATTAAATTATTTTGTCCTCTGTAATTTTATATCGGAAACAAAATTTTAAAAGTAACTTTGTACAAAACCAGACCAGTCTTATGTACCAACAGCTTTTTGATCATATTGCAAAATTTATCAATCTCGAACCTTCAGATATTGACAAATTAGAATCATGCCTGGAGCTTTCAAAAATAAAAAAGAAAGAACATGTATTGAAAGAAGGTCAAATCTGCAATACTATTTACTTTGTAGTTAAAGGCTGTATGAGACAATACATCATCAATTCTAAAGGAGCAGAACAGACTTTGCAATTTGGTATTGAAAATTGGTGGATTACGGATTATTTGAGCTATCATAATCATGTTCCGTCCAGTTTTTATTTACAAGCAGTAGAAAGCACAGATGTTATCGCAATTGACAAAACTGTATTGGAAGCACTTTTAATTGAAATTCCGAGTCTGGAACGATACTTTAGAATTGTTTCGCAAAAGTCGTTTGGCGCCATGCAAATGAGGATTAAATTCTTATTTACAATGTCAGCCGAAGAAAGATATCATCATTTTAACGATCATTTTCCAGAATTTGTACAGCGTGTTCCACAATATATGATTGCTTCTTACTTAGATTTTTCAGCTGAATTCATGAGTAAAATCAGAGCTGGAAAAATCTAAACGAATTTCTTGAAGTAGTTCAAGTTTTTTAATGCCGATATAAATGAACTTTGTATCAAACTTTTAAAACATATAGAAATGAAACCAAGAATTGTTATCCCAACTGTTGCCCCAGAAGCTTATCAAGCCATGTTAGGTTTAGAAAAATACATGGCTACAACTTCATTAACTCCCGTACATAAAGAACTAATTAAAATTCGTGCTTCACAAATAAACGGCTGTGCCTATTGTATTAACATGCATACAGCAGATGCAAGAAAACATGGCGTATCTGAGCAGCGAATATATCTATTAAGTGCGTGGAGAGAAGCCGACTTTTATTCTGAAGAAGAAAAAGCAATCTTAGCTTTGACTGAAGAAATTACATTAATAAGCAATCATGTATCTGAAGAAGTATATCAAAACGCTGCCCGAATATTTGATGAAAAATATTTAGCTGAAATCATTTTAGCTATTATCACGATTAATGCGTGGAACAGAATAGGAATTGCAACAGGATTAAGAGCTCAATAATTTTATAAAGATAAATTTTACAACAAATTCACAGCTACAAACCCTCCTATGCGAGGGTTTGCTTGTATATGCTTGTAAATGAGATTTCGCAATTTATTTTTTTACGTTAAAAACAAAATACCGTATTTATACGTGGTTGTAAGAAATATAATTTTCTATTTTTGGCGCATGGTTTCAAAAAGAATACAATTTTCGTTGCCTATTTTATTAATTCTGCTTTCACTATTTGGCTGTCAGAAGAAAAAAAATAGTCCAGAGAAGATTACAAATAACAAAGACAAAATAGAAAAGATAATAAATGCTGCTGATTTATTTTACAAGAATAAACAGCCAGATAGTGCATTTTATCTTTACAACGAAGCGAGGGCAAACTGCAACCCAAATGAGGATCCTAAAAATTATGTTTACTGCATGTATTACATGGCCGAAATTCAACAAGACCATGAAGATTTTATTGGAAGCACTTTAACTGCAACTGAAACATTTCCTTTTTTAAATAAAATTAAGGGTTCAGAATACGTATGGAATATCTATAGCGTTCTAGGCAGAAATTATTATTATACTTATGACTACCCAAATGCTATTTACTATTATTCAAAAGCATTTACTTTAAAAAATGACCGAATTAATATACTTGAGGCAAAAAACAATAATGCTGTTATTCATATAAAACAGCAAAAATTCAACAAGGCGCTGCCGATTTTTCTTTCAATAGCTAAAGAGAAAATCATACAGCAAAAACCAACATATTATTCAAAAATACTCGATTATATAGGGTATTGCTATTACAAACTTAAAGACCCAAGAGCGCTGTCTTATTTTCAAAAGAGTATTGAAATAAAGGCCAAAGTAAAAGATCACGATGGTCTGGGGCGAACTTATTATAATCTTGCTAACTATTATGAAAAGGATAATGCTGTTCTCTCAATGAAGTATGCAAAATTAAGTTACGAAAATCATACTTCAGCTGGCAATATTGATGATTGTTTACTGGCTCTGAAATTCATTATTAAAAATAGTTCAGATACAGAAGCAAAAAAAAACTCGCTTATTTATATAAAATTAGGAGACAGTATTTATGAAGTCAGACAAAGAGCAAAAAACAACTTTGCAAAAATCAAGTATGATACAAAAAAAGAAAAAAATGAGAACTTAAAACTAAAGGCTCAAAAAATTAAAAATGATCTTCAAATAGAAAAACAAGAAAGAAGAAACATTATTTCATATGCCATAATCATCATAGCATTGTGCCTGATTATCTTTCTTTATTTTTATTTGACAGCAAAAGCGCATCGTCAAAAAATTGAAGCAACTTATCAAAGTGAAACTCGAATTTCAAAAAAATTACATGACGAATTAGCTAATGATATTTATCACGCCCTGGCATTTGTTGAAAATAGAAATCTTTCTATTGAAGAAAATAATGATCACTTATTAAAGAAACTAGATAATATTTATTCCCGAACAAGGAATATTTCCAGAGAAAACAATCCATTTTTAAGTAATCAAGATTATGCTGTCCAACTTAAAGAGATGATATCCAGATTTAATACTTCTAATGTAAATCTGTTATTAAATGGTTTGGACACAATTTCATGGAATAAAGTTGATAAAATTAAAAAAATATCGGTTTTCAGAGCCATTCAGGAATTACTTGTAAATATGAAAAAACATAGTGATGCCAGTTTAGTTGCAATAACTTTTAAAGAAAAAGACAATACCATTTTAATCAATTATTCGGATAACGGAAAAGGAATCGATGCCACTAAAATGGTATTAAAAAATGGTCTGCATAATATGGAGAATCGAATTCACAATATTAAAGGTGAAATTGACATCTATTCAGAATTAGGAAAAGGTTTTAAGGTTTTAATTAAATTTCCAATATTATGATTAAGAACCTAATTCGCTTTTTCCGAAATAACTACATCGCTTTTTGCTTGCTAATCTTTTGTATTATTTTGGCAATAGTTTTTTCAATACAGTTTTGTGCATCAAAAAATCTGCAAATAAAATATATCCTAAAAGATCGTTCAGCCGAAATAAAACAAATGCAGCAAAAAGCAAATGCTTTTTGGGATTCTGGAAAAAATGACAGCGCGCTTTTTTATTTTAATAAAACACAATTATTATGTGATCCAAAAGAAGATTATGCAGATGATTATGTTGGTACATTAAGCAATATGGTAGAAATCCTGCAACAAAATGGCGATTATTATGAAGCAGAAACTACACTTATAAAAGCATTCCCCTACTTAGATAAAACAACCAATACAAAGTATCCTGTGAACGTTTATACATTCATGGCTTATAACTATTTGTACACGTATGATTACGAAAAGGCACTATACTATCATAAAAAAGCACTAAAAAAAGCAGTCTCTACCTTTAGAAAATCACGAATATTATCTGAAATTGCATTTGTCTATATGCATCAAAAAAAATATCAAGAGGCGATAAATTTACTAGAACCAATAGCTCGGTATAAAATTGCAGATAAAATAACCCCGTCAAATACAGATGTTCAGCGCGCTGCCATATTATATAATTTAGGTCTTTCTTACTTACGTCTTGGAAATCATAAAGAATTAGCATTCAAGTGCTTCGACGAAAGTTTAAAATTAACTCTCACATTAAAAGATGATTATGAACTAATTGGCAACTATTATGCTTTTTATTTATATTATTCAAAATACAACAATCCAGAACTAAAAAAGCTTAATGCAGAGAAAGCTTATAATTGTGCTAAAAGAGCAAAATCGGTAACAAATGAAATCAACATGTTAGCTAATCTAATCGAAGCTGATAATGCCAAAAATTCAAAAAAATACTGGAAGATTTATATTAGAAAAGTCGATAGTCTAATTGTAAGCAGAAAAAAAGCAAAAAATCAATTTGCTGATGCTATATATAATTCAAAGAAAAACAAAGAAGAAAATTTAGAACTAAAAACTCAAAAAGCAGAAAAAGAACTGCAATTAGAAAGACAGAAAAACCGAAATATTGTTTTGTACATTTCCATAGTGTTTGTACTTTCAGCACTCTTATTCCTATTTTTCCGTCTTTCTAGAAAAAGCAAAAAAGAAAAAAATGAAGCAATTTATAAAAGTGAAGCAAGAATTTCAAAAAAACTAGATGCCGAACTTGCCAACGATTTGTATCAAACCTTAACGCTGATCAGAAAAGGAAATCTGGAACAAAATGAAAATAAAGAGCAACTTTTAAATAATCTGGAAAACATATATTCAAAGACCAGAAATATTTCAAAAGAAAACAGTTTTATTCTTACTGACGAAAATTACATTTCTGAATTAAAAGAAATGATTTCAGGATACAAAACAGATAAAGTAAATATTATAATGCAAGGTTTTGATGCTGTGCGCTGGAATGAAATTGATAAAAACAAAAAAATTATACTTTACAGAGTGCTTCAGGAACTATTCTTAAACATGAAAAAACATAGTCAGGCAACTTTGGTAAGTACAACTTTCAAAATAAATAAAAAAAATATTATCGTAACATATGCGGATAATGGCATTGGAGCAAAGAATAATGACTTTATTTTAAAAAATGGACTCCAAAATGTGGAAAGCCGTATAAAAACTATAAATGGAACTATTACTTTTGATAAAAATTCTGACAATGGGTTTAAATTAAGTTTCACCTTTCCTATTTAAAAATAAATTATATGTTCAAAAAAGTTTTAGTTGCCGAAGATCTAGATAGTATAAGCATTGCTGTAATACAAATACTTGAAGACCTAAAAGTAAGTTCAATAGATCATGTAAAATATTGTGATGACGGTTTATTAAAAATCAAAAAAGGACTTGCAGAAAATGATCCTTATGATTTGCTTATAAGCGATTTATCATTTAAATCTGATCATCGAAAAAATCAGCTTGAAAGTGGCGAAGATCTTATCGAGGCGATAAATAAAGTACAGCCAAACTTGAAAAAAATAGTCTTTTCGATAGAAGACAAATCATACCGAATCAAATCTCTTTTTTACGATTTAGGCATAAATGCTTATGTTTCTAAAGGCAGAAACAGTATGGAAGAATTAAGAAAAGCTATTGAAGGCGCTTATAGAAACGAGGAAAGAATATTATCCTCTGATTTATCATTTAGTTTTAACGACAAATCTTTAATTGAAATTGAGTCTTATGATATTTCTATTTTATCACTTTTAGCAAAAGGCTATATTTTAGAACATATTTCAAACGAATTTAAAGCGTTGTCAATAACTCCAAACGGAACCAGCAGTATTGAAAAACGAATCAATAAGTTAAAAATATATTTTAAAGCCAATAACAATGTTCATTTAATTGCCATTGCAAAAGATTTTGGTCTCGTATAAATTTAACACTTTGATTACGGTTTACCGTAAGGAAATGCTTTTTTATACTTCTAAATTTGTATTAAATCCTATTAACAAACCAATGAAACCTAAAATACGCATTAATTTTATTGACAAAATTAATACAACTAAAAACAGAATTATTATGAAGACTATGATCCTTTGCATTTTCTTATCAATAAGCTTTGCTTTTGTTTCTGCAAAAACAGGAGGTTCTGAAATTGAATGGAAAATGGTTTTTATTCCAGCACTTCTAGTTTTGCAAATTATCATAATTTCAACAGCATTGAAAAATAGATATAAAAAAAATTAAGACTAAGAATGATCAAATTTACAATGCTTCTTATATTTGAGGTTTTAAATACCTAATGAAAAATATTTTAAGCCTTGCTCTTTCTTTTTTTACATTTCTTTCTTTTTCGCAAACAAAAATTCTATCTTGGAATTTAGAGAATTACGGAAAATCAAAATCTGAAACCGAAATAAACTTTATAGCTTCAATAGTTCTTGACTATGATATTATTGCTATTCAAGAAGTTGTCGCAGGATATGGCGGCGCGCAGGCAATTGCAAAACTTACTGATATCCTAAATCAAAAAGGTTCAAAGTGGAATTATGCTGTAAGCGACCCAACCAGCAGCAGCAGTTACAAAGCAGAGCGTTATGCCTTTATTTGGAAAACAAGTAAAGTTAAACTGAAAGGCAAACCTTGGCTTGAAAAAAAATATAGTTTAGAAATAGATCGAGAGCCGTATTTTGCCACATTTGAAATTGGCAAAAAAAATATCACCTTAAGCAATTTTCACGCGATTACAAAAAATAGAAATCCCGAAACTGAAATTAAATATTTCAAATTTTTACCTGCTGAATATCCTGACTTGAACTTGATTTTTGCTGGAGATTTTAATTGTCCACAATCCCACACGGTATTTTTTCCTTTAAAGAAAATGGGCTACACTCCCATTTTGCAGAACCAAAAGACAACTTTAAAACAAAAATGTAAAAACGCTGTTTGTCTTGCATCTGAATTTGATAATATTTTTTTTAAGACAACTGGAATTAATCACATAAATTCAGGAATAATTCTATTTTATCAAAACTTCAACTCACTTTCTGAAGCTCGAAAAATATCTGATCACCTCCCTGTTTGGATAGAATTTTCCTTAAACTAATTTATGTTTTAAGTTTTTTCTTTTTAGCCGCAGGAAACAAAACATTGTTTAAAATTAATCGATATCCAGGAGAATTTGGATGTAAATCTAAAACTGTAGGCGGGTCGCCAACCTGGTGCTGAAAATCTTCTGGATCATGGCCTCCAAAAAAAGTAAACATTCCTTTTCCTTTTTCGCCATGAATATATCTTGATTCGCCATTTAGCTCACAAGTTCCCATTATCAAAACATTTGATTTTATTAATGAGGAATCAAAAGAAGTTGTCTGTCCCATAAAACCTTTAACAAGCTGTGTATGATTTTGACAAAGCATACTAGGAATTGGATCCCATTTCGCAGAAAATTCCATTAAAGTAAAATAATCCTTTTCCATAGGAATTTTACGTTTTGATGTCATATCGATGTCTGAAAACTCATAAACTTCTGGTCTTCTTTCTAAAGTAAAATTTTTAAACGCAAAAGAATTTCCGTACTCCAATTTCGCTTGATAATTAGAATCACTTGCATCACCGTCAAACATAGCTTCGCAAATATCAACACCATCAGCTGCCAACGCAATATCAAAACTATCTGTGGCAGAACACATAGCAAACATAAAACCACCTCCAATAACAAAATCTCTAATTTTTTTTGCAACGGCTCCTTTTTCTTGAGAAACTTTTGCATAGCCTAATTTGACAGCCAAAGCCTCGGCATCTTTTTTCTGTTCAATATACCAAGGAGTATTTTTATATGCTGCATAAAATTTACCATATTGACCGGTAAAATCCTCATGATGCAAATGAAGCCAATCGTACAATAATAGCTGATCGCTTAAGACTTCTTCATCATATATTGGAGTAAAAGGAATTTCGGCATAAGTTAAAACCAAAGTTACCGCATCATCCCAAGGTTGTTTTCCTTTTGGAGTGTAAACGGCAATTTTCGGCGCTTTTTCTAAAATAACCGATTCCATATTTTGCGACGGACTTGAGATTTCATTTAAAATCGAAGCTTCTTCACTATCAGACAAAATTTCAAAACTTACGCCACGGATTTTACATTCTTTTCTAATTTCCTCAGCATCTGGCAATAAAAACGAACCACCTCTGTAATTAAGAAGCCAGCTTGCCTTATAATCTCTGCTCAGGCACCAATAAGTAATTCCGTACGCTTTAAGATGATTTTGCTGCGTTGTCTCATCCATCGGAAGCAATATAAAGGAAGCTTTAGCCGAAAACGAAAGCATTACTATAAAGATGTAAATTAAACTCTTCTTCATCAAAAATTATTTTAGTAAAGATATAAAGGAAGCTTTTAAAAATACCATAGTTGCCTTTGTTTTATAACCGAAAGAAAAGTTAAAATAAAGTTTTTTCGTTTTTTATATTCTTACCTATAAAATCAGGTAAAAACACCTATTTCACAAAGGTAAATTCTAACTACATTTGGTAACCCAAATCATTGAGTTCTAAATCAATGAAAACCAAAATTATGAAATTTAACGAAAGTAATAACCAGCCAAAGGGATTAAATGT
Organism: Flavobacterium sp. 245; assembly: GCF_004362055.1. Lineage (GTDB taxonomy): Bacteria > Bacteroidota > Bacteroidia > Flavobacteriales > Flavobacteriaceae > Flavobacterium. The sequence continues at coordinate 29,133 of NZ_SNXB01000019.1, read as the reverse complement.
ACTTCAAAAAATAGGGATTTGCGTACTTGTTCTTACAATTATTTTATATTATGTTCTATCAATACAATTTTTAACTGCCTGAAAAATTACAACGTCAAAACCGCAATTTCATTTTGAATCGCGTACACCACTAATCCAGCAATATTTCTTGATTCAGTTTTAAGAAGCAAATTATTGCGATGCCCCTCAACGGTTCTCGGACTTAAAAAAAGATGTTCAGCAATTTCAGTAGTTGTTTTCTGCTGACAGATTAGCTGCAATATTTCGATTTCACGAGGAGAAAGAAAACTTGTTTCTAAATTCACTTTTGAATTTTTTGAAGAAACAATTGTTTCCTGAATCGTTTTTAACACATTTTCACTGTAATAAAATCCTTTTTTTGCAACTTCATTAATAGTAAGGATCAAATCTTTTGGAGTAGTATTTTTTAGAAGATAAGCCACCGCACCTATTTGAATCATATTTGCGATAAATGATTTCGAATCGTAGCTGGTAAGGGCAATTATTTTAATATCTGGATTAGACTTACGAATAATTTTTGTTGCCTCAACACCGTTCAATAATGGCATTTTCAAATCCATTATAATAATATCAGGTTTGATTTCGCATTTTTCTAAACTATCAAGAAGTTCCTCGCCATTTGATGCTTCAAAAATAATTTCAATATTATCTTCTCTCTGCAATAAAAAGGCAATTCCTTTTCGAAATAAAACTTCGTCATCAACTAAAGCAATTTTAATAGCAGCATTCATTTTTTATTCTGTTTTTGGTCGTTTGGTTTGCCGAATTTACAAAATATGTCCCAAACAATAATCGAAGAAATCCACAATGTCGATTTAATTCTACAAAAAACACAACATTTTAACTTAAAATGTAAAATTTGCGGCGAAACCTTTATTGACTTCTGAAGAAATTTGAATGGTTCCGTTCAGAAAAGAAATACGGCTGTCAATATTTTTCATTCCGAGCCCTTTTTGATTTTCAGCGTTTTTACTGTCAAAACCAATTCCGTTGTCTTCATAATTACAAGTTGCAATTCCATTTTCTTCAGAAAAAGAAATCTTGATTTCACTTGCTTTTCCATGTCGGATTGAATTATTCATAAATTCTTGAAGAATCCTGAAAACATGCAAATGGCGATCAATGTCGTTTTCATCAAAATAGGCTGTATTGTTATAATAAACTTTAACCAATTTGCTGGTTTCAAATTCCGCACATAATTCTTCTACACCAGCACTGAGTCCAAATTTTTCAAAAACAGGCGGTAATAAATTATGCGCTATTTTTCTAGAATTATCTAAAGCTTTAGTTGTAAGACTTATAATATTTCCTGTAATTTCTTTTGTTTCAGCTTCAGTTAAATTTGAAGCTGATAATAAATGCGTATTCAAAGAAACAATGTTCAGTTTCGAACTAATATCGTCATGAAGATCCTGTGCAATTCGTTTTCGTTCTTCTTCCTGAGTTACAATAATGGCGTGCAGTTGTTCCTTTTGATACTGAATTTCTAAATCTCTTTTTTCTAATTCTTTCTGAGTTATTTTTTTTCGCGAAAAATAAAAAAACAAGATCAAAACAAGACCCATCAATAAAAAAGAAACACAGCTAAATATTGCGGTTGCAATAATTTCAGATTCTGAGATTGCTTTTTCTGTCATATGCTTAAGATATTTTCTTCTTTGTGTTTCAAAAGATTGAACTAATGTTGAAAAAATCAAAAAAACCTCCTCAAAAAATTTCGAGAGAGGTTTCTTTATTGTTTAATAATTAATTTTACAATGGAGGTGAAGGACGAGCGCCATCATAAACATCCTCAGGATTATCCATAGTTTTCCCTGTTAAAGATGATTTCGATTTAATAGCATTGTTTTTATCCAACTCTACCAAGATTGTAGTTACTTTTCCAATTCCGTTAAGTCCTAGAAACAAACCAATGTTTGGTGTATCCTTGCCTTTTAGCATTTCAGCTACAACAGCAGCTTCTAAACTGTAATGCTGAAAACGCGCTCCTTCATAAGAAAGCACTTCGTTTAAATCACTTCCAGTTTTTAGTTTTTCCTGCCACGCTACAATACCGTCAAAAGCTTCTTCTGACAACATTAAATGTTCATTTAAAAGAGCAGATCCTTTATCTGTTTTACTTGTCAAGCCATGTTCAAGCTTTGCCAATTTAGCATCATAAGAGGGATCTTTTAATATTTTAGAATCAACACTTGCAAGTTCTTTACCTGATTTGTCAACTCCAATAACTTTAATTTGTACTGTATTGTCACTGTAGCCTAATACAAACTGTACATTTTCGACATTTGGAGTTTCTACCAGTTTAGAAAGTTCATCTGTTGAAAATAAATAAGCGGTAACTTGTTTTTGAGAATTTGCAAAATTGTTATCTAAACTAGCTGTAAGCCAATTCTCTTGTTCTGTTGCCGAAACTGCAGAACCATTATCTTGTGAATTATCTTTTTGACAGGAAAACATTATAATTGCGGCTCCTGCAAGCCCAAATAAAGTTGTTTTTTTTACCATTGTATTAAAATAATCAGTTAGAATTAATTGTCTTCGTTCTAAAATAACTTACTTTCCATTCGTACAAGAAAAACAAATGATACACTATTATCAAAATTGCATTTATCATCCAAGTTATCAAACTAACATCTTTGCTGAATTTTGCAGTAAGATTCCCTATCAGAAATAAAATTGTACTTGCAAAAAGATACAATAAAAGTCCCATATTGATAAAGTAAAATTCTTTCTTCTCATCCAGCATATTGTAAAAATGAAATACTGCGTAAATAATCAACAAGAACGAAGTAATAAAAATTTCATATAAATTGAATTTAAAAAACATCTCTGGTTTTAAACTGTATTGAATGACCAAGGTCGACAAAACCAATACAAAACCAATCTTAATTGCTTTTTGCTGGAAAGGGTCTTTTACCAGTTGTAGATAAAAAAAACTTAAAGCTATAAACTGTCCTATGAAATAAATGTGTGATAAATAAAGATTATTACCTCCCATTTGTTTTATAATGTAAGAACTTAACTGTACACCTGATAATATAAACAAATAGACAGTAAAAAATTTATAAGCCAAATTATTCTTAAAGAAGCCTAATCCATATAAAATGAAGTTTAGCAATAAAAGTATATACCCCGCTTTTATAAGATAAAAATGCATATTATTCGTTCAATGGGCTATTTGGATCCGGTGGAGTTGGTGGGCTTGGTTCTGAGAAATCATAAATCCCAGCTCCGTCACCATAAGATTTGGCAGCAACTTTATTACCTGGAATTTGATCTTCATAAATTCCTGTTTCTTCATTATAAGTTGTACCAACGATCATTAAAGTTTGCAAGCCTTTATCGTTAATTCCAATATAAGCTCTAGCTGCATCAATTCCTTGTGCTAAAACTTTTTCTAAATTAACCTTCGGGATTAAAAACGAATTAACACGTTTCTTTGCTGTTTCTTCGTCTGTCTGTTTTTTCCATTTTGCAACCCAATCTTGAGCTACTTCTAAGCTAATGTCAGTGTCTCTTTCGGGTAATTTTTGATTTGTCATAATATATAATTTGTTTATTGGTTACAGTTAATTATGCAATTGTTTAGCAATCGATTGGCTAATCTACTGAATTTTATTAATAAATTTAACATTAAGACATAAAAAAAACCTTATAAAAAGGTTTTTAAATTGTATTTAGAATGGCACATCACTGTCGTCATCGTCGTCATTGAGATTGCTTCCAAAAGCTTCATTGGCAGAAGGAAGATTTTTAGTGATGAACGGATTGTCGTCATGATTCATTTTTGAAGGCAAATCGTCAAATCCGCCGGTAAAATCTTCAAGATTATCGAACTTACCTAAATGCCCTAAGAATTTCAAACGAATATTTTCAAGTCCACCGTTACGGTGTTTGGCTATAATAAATTCAGCCTGCCCTGCTGTTGGTGATGCCTCATCATCATCCCATTCTTCAATTTTATAATATTCAGGACGATAAATAAACGATACAATATCAGCATCCTGCTCAATCGCTCCAGATTCACGAAGATCCGAAAGCAACGGGCGTTTACTCGATCCACGGGTTTCAACGGCACGCGATAACTGAGAAAGTGCAATAACAGGAACATTTAGCTCTTTTGCCAATGCTTTTAAGTTTCGGGAAATTGTCGAGATCTCCTGCTCACGGTTTCCTCCTCCTTTTCCGTTTCCTCCAGCAGTCATTAACTGCAAGTAGTCAATAATAATCAATTTAATTCCGTGTTGCGAAGCTAAACGACGACATTTTGCACGTAAATCGAATATCGAAAGCGAAGGTGTATCATCAATAAATAATGGTGCTTTTTCTAAGTTTTTAACTTTAGTACTTAATTGCTCCCATTCGTGTTTCTCTAATTTTCCTGTTCTTAATTTTTCTGAAGACAATCCTGTTTCCGAAGAAATAAGCCTTGTAATCAGCTGAACCGATGCCATCTCCAGAGAGAAAACTGCCACCGCATGACCAAACTGAATTGCAACATTTCGCGCCATCGAAAGTACGAAAGCCGTTTTACCCATACCTGGACGAGCAGCAATAATAATTAAATCCGAAGGTTGCCATCCAGAAGTTACCTCATCTAATTTTTCAAAACCAGTTGCAATACCGCTCAAACCTTCTTTACCAGCAATTTCTTCAATACGCTTTTTTGCCTGAAGAACCAAACTCTGCGCAGTTTCAGAACTACGCTTGATATTTCCCTGAGTTACTTCGTATAATTTAGATTCGGCTTTATCTAATAAATCAAAAACATCTGTAGTTTCATCATACGATTCTTCGATAATTTCAGAAGAGATTCTGATCAAACTTCTTTGAATGAATTTCTGCAGAATAATACGCGAGTGAAATTCGATATGCGCAGACGAAGCAATTTTCTGCGTAAGCTGAATCAAATAAAAATCGCCTCCCGCTACATCTAACTTTCCGTTTTTCTTCAACTGTGTCGAAACGGTCAATAAATCGATTGGCTGTGTTTCAGTAAAAAGCTGTAAAATCGCCTCAAAAATATGTTTGTGCGCGTCTTTGTAAAAAGCATCAGGCTGCAAAATATCAATTACATCATCTACCCCTTTTTTATCAATCATCATCGCTCCAAGAACAGCTTCTTCAAGATCAATAACTTGCGGAGGAAGCTTTCCTTTTTCGAGATTAATAATAGTGGTTTTATCTACCTTTACAGGATTTACATTCTTGAAATTTTCCATATAGCGAAAGTAACAAAATTTAAAAAAAAATTGCTATCGAGTTATAACTATTAAATGTTTATAAATATTTTTCTTTTGTTGATAACCAAAAAAAAATCCGAAACCGCAGGGCTTCGGATTTTTAATCATATTATATGAATTTACTCTTTAAACTCCCCCATATTACTGTATTTGTCCATTCTCTGGGCAATTAAGTCGGCTGTTGATAAGTCTTTCAATTCGTTATATCCTTTAGTAATATATTCCGCCACTGTTTTAAAAGTAGTTTCGCGGTCATAGTGTGCTCCGCCAAGTGGTTCTGGAATAACATCATCAACTAATTTTTGTTTTTTCATGTCAGATGAAGTCAATTTCAAAGCATCTGCAGCACGTTCTTTGTACTCCCAGCTTTTCCATAAAATTGAAGAACAAGATTCTGGAGAAATTACAGAATACCAAGTATTTTCCAACATGTAAACTTTATCTCCAACACCAATTCCTAAAGCTCCTCCCGAAGCACCTTCACCTACAATAATGGTGATAATTGGCACTTGTAAACGAACCATTTCAAAAATATTTCTTGCAATTGCTTCCCCTTGCCCTCTTTCTTCAGCTTCAAGTCCTGGATATGCACCTGGAGTATCAACTAAAGTAAGCACTGGAATTCCGAATTTCTCTGCCATTTTCATTAAACGCAAAGCTTTACGGTATCCTTCTGGGTTTGCCATACCAAAATTACGGTACTGACGTGTTTTTGTATTAAAACCTTTTTGCTGTCCAATAATCATAAACGACTGACCGTTTATTTTTCCTAGACCGCCAACCATTGCTTTATCATCTTTAAAACTTCTGTCTCCATGAAGTTCTAAAAAAGTATCACCGCAAATTGCTCTGATATAATCTAAAGTATAAGGTCTGTTTGGGTGCCTTGACAATTGTACACGCTGCCAAGCCGTAAGGTTTTTATATATTTCTTTCTTAGTTTCTACTAATTTTTTGTTGATTTCCTTGCAAGTTGCTGTTACATCAACCTCAGATTCTTTTCCAATTATTACACACTTTTGTAACTGGTCTTCAAGTTCTTTGATTGGAAGCTCAAAATCTAAATATTCCATGGATTTTTGAATTTTGTTTTTAAATCGAACCGCAAATATAAAAATATTATATCATTGGCATAGTTAATTGTTAGTAAAGTATCAAATTGTGATTTAAAAGATACGTAAATTATTACACTTCTTTCTTGTTTTTATAATGTTTAAAAACACCATTTAAAATAACTGTAATGATAATTATGACCGCACCAATATAAAATTCAGTACTCATTTTTTCTTTTCCGCCCAAAATAAAATAAGCCAGCATAATTCCGTAAACAGGCTCTAAATTAGTCGTTAACATTACTGTATAAGGCGTTAATCGCTGCATTACTTTTACCGATGCAGTAAAAGCATATGCTGTACAAATTGATGCCAAAATAAGCAGCAGAATCCAATTGTTTAATGACAGCGTAAAGAAATCGGCAGTGAATTTACCTTGAAATAAAAAATAAATAGTGATGAAAAAAACTCCGGCGCCAAATTCATAAAATGTAATAACCGAAGGTTCGTGATCTGCGATTAATTTTCCGTTCAGCAAAGTAAACACAACACCCAGAATTATCGCTGCTAATGCATAATAAACACCTGTTAGATATTTAATCTCGACCTGCAATATCAAAGCAAGTCCGGCAATAATTACCAATCCGAAGAAAACCTCGTAAAACAATATTTTTCTTCCATAAAAAAGGGGCTCTAACAAAGAAGCAAAGAATGCACCAAGAGAAAATATTGAAAGCGTAATTGAAACATTGGAAACATGAATTGCTTTAAAAAAGAAAATCCAATGCAGAGCAATCAACAAACCAACAAAAATAAGCTTGAAAAGCTCTTTTATTGGAACCTGAAAAGACTGTTTTTTATAAATTATAAATGCTCCTAAAAAAAACATTGCAATAAGCATTCTGAACCAAACTAAATTATCAGCATCAATGGTGATAAGAGCGCCCAAAATGGCTGTAAAACCCCAGATAAAAACAATTAAATGAAGATTTAAATAACTTTTTAAATTATCGTTTCGCATTACGTAATAGGTAAACCGCTAGAATTCCGAAGACAATATTCGGGAACCAAACAGCTAATAAAGGTGAGAATGTAGATTTTTCGGCAAGGGTTCCAAATATTTTATCAAAGAACACAAATGAGAAAGCAATTGCAATTCCGATCGCTAAATTGGTTCCCATTCCGCCACGACGCTTCATTGACGAAACCGCAACGGCAATAATAGTTAAAATAAAGGCAGAAACCGGTACACTATATTTTTTATAAAGTACGACCAGATAAGTATTGATATTTCCTGAACCTCTTTTTCGCTCTTTTTCAATAAAATCAATCAATTTCCCTAACGAAAGCGTCTCAGCAATATAAACAACTGGCGTTAAATCGGCCAATTCAAACTTAAACTTTACTTCTTTTTCAGGAACCTTTTCGATTATGTCATTCAATTCGCCAACAGTTCTTTTAGTATAATCGTACAAAACATAGGTTCTTTTTTTAGGATCCCATTTAATTCGGCTTGCTGAAATTTTATACGTCATTTTTTCCTTTTCAAAATGTTCCAAGGTAAAATTAAACGCCGTTTTAGATTCTTCGTTAAAACTGTTTACAAAAATAAAATCGTGATCGTTAATTTGGCGATAAACATTTGTGTTTTCGCCACGCATCAACTCTTTTCCGTTTCCTTTTAAATAAGTATATCTAAAATTATTAAAACCTTCACTTGCCGCAGGAACAATAAAAAATCCCATCAAAAGCACAAAAACCGAAACGATCGAAGCGCCAATAATATAAGGTCTTAAAAAACGGGTAAATGAAATTCCCGAACTTAAAATTGCAATAATCTCTGTATTATTTGCCAATTTTGAAGTAAACCAGATTACCGATAAAAACAAAAATATCGGAAAAAGAGAATTTGCAAAATAAATAGTAAAGTTGTAGTAATAGAACGCAATATCCATAAACGGAATTTTGTTCTCCAGCATTTTATTCACTTTTTCAGAAACGTCAATTACAATCCCAATCGGAATAAATAATAAGATCATCACCGAAAAAGTGGCTAAATATCTTTTTAAAATATACTTATCTATTATCGTTAACATAGTAAAGTTTAATCGATTATTTGTTTAATCGTTTAACCGAATAAACGATTAAACAAATCAACATATTTTAAAGTCTTTGACTCATATTTTTAACCATCATTTCTTTCCATGGTCTAAAATCTCCAGCTAAGATATGTTTTCTCGCTTCACGAACCAACCACATATAAAAACCAAGATTATGAATCGTCGCGATTTGTTTTCCTAAATATTCGTTAGCAGCAAATAAGTGACGTAAATATGCTTTTGTATATTCAGTATCCACAAAAGTGTGCCCCATTTCATCAATTGGAGAAAAATCAGCTTCCCACTTTTTATTCTTGATATTAATTGTTCCGTTTGCCGTAAACAACATTCCGTTTCTCGCATTACGCGTTGGCATAACACAGTCAAACATATCAATTCCTAACGCAATATTTTCAAGAATATTTATAGGAGTTCCAACACCCATTAAATAACGAGGTTTATCTTCTGGCAAAATTTCGCAAACAACCTCAGTCATCGCGTACATTTCTTCAGCAGGCTCACCAACAGAAAGTCCACCAATTGCATTTCCTTGCTGTCCAGAATTAGCAATATATTCAGCCGACTGACGGCGTAAATCTTTATACGTACTTCCCTGAACAATCGGGAAAAATGTTTGTTCGTAACCGTATTTATAAGGAACTTTTTCCAAATGATTAATACATCTGTCTAACCAGCGGTGTGTCATATGCATTGATCTTTGCGCATATCTGTAATCACAAGGATATGGAGTACACTCATCAAAAGCCATAATAATATCAGCACCAATGGTACGCTGAATTTCCATTACATTTTCTGGTGTAAAAAAGTGGTAAGAACCATCAATATGCGATTTGAACTTCACTCCTTCTTCCTTAATTTTTCGATTTGAAGAAAGAGAATACACCTGATATCCTCCAGAATCAGTCAAAATATTACGATCCCAATTCATGAATTTATGCAATCCCCCAGCTTTTTCAAGAATTTCTGTCTGCGGACGCAAATATAAATGATACGTATTTCCAAGGATAATATCTGGATTAATATCGTTTTTCAATTCACGCTGATGTACCCCTTTTACCGAAGCAACTGTACCAACAGGCATAAAAATAGGCGTTTCAATTACGCCGTGATCTGTAGTAATACTTCCCGCTCTCGCTTTAGATTGCGGATCTTTTTGTAATAAATCAAACTTCATCTGTTTCTTTTTTCAGTCGGCAAAGATACGCTAATTTCAGAGATTTTTAATTAGATAATTTGGCAATTAGAAAATTAGATAATGATCAACTTGAAACTTTAAACAAAGAAAACCTGAAACTTTTAATTCATTTGGACGTTCCCTCCGGTCGGGCTATCCACTATATCTTTTGTTCCAGGAAAATTCATTGTTAATTGAGTCCTGACATTTGTCACAAAAGGATGCCGTTTCAAACGAAGTACACTGAACTCTAATAAAAATAAAAACATTAGTGAAGTAATCCCTAACGCAAAGAGATGATCGTTTTTCAAGAAACAATTCAAATGTAAAAATTACAACAACCAACTCACTAAAGTATAACACAACAAGAGTATTGATTTCTTAATTTTAATGAATTACAAAACATTATAAATCAATTAAATATAGAAATCATGATAACCTCAGAAGAAAACAATCCAATAAAAGAAGATCAAATCGAAAGAAATCTGGAGAATTTAGACTATCCGGCAAGCGAAGACATTTACAATCAAGAAGACAAACTTGAAGATGTTGACCCAGAAGACATTTCTGGAGAAAGAATTGTCAATCAGGACAATCACGAATGGAAACAAAACAGTGATAAACTCGGAGATAATCTTGATGTTCCGGGCGCCGAACTAGATGATGATCAGGAAGAAATTGGATCAGAAGACGAAGAAAATAATTTTTACAGCGAAAGCGACACTAATTAATCATACTATCAAATTTCTACAACTATTTTTTTTGCCACAGGTTAAATGGATTAATACGATTTCAAAAATCACTATAATCCATTTAATCTGTGGCAAAACTTTTTCGGCAATTATCGATATCTCGATTTTTCCTCAAATCTGATAAAAAAAAGGCAAAAAAATTTAACAATTGCAGTAAACTAAAGCAGAAAATCATTTGTCTCCCCGCAAAATAACAATTACTTTTGCTTCAGTTTAAAATTTTACATATAAAATGAAGCCTAACACACAACAATTAAGCGATTTAACGATCCAAGTAAGAAGAGACATTCTTAGAATGGTACATGCTGTAAACTCTGGACACCCAGGTGGTTCATTAGGTTGTACTGAATTTTTGGTAACACTATATCAAAATATTATGGACCGCAAAGAAGGTTTTGATATGAACGGAATTGGAGAAGATTTATTTTTCCTTTCAAATGGACATATCTCTCCAGTATTTTACAGCGTTTTAGCACGCAGCGGTTATTTTCCAATATCAGAACTTGCTACTTTTAGATTATTAGATTCTCGTTTACAAGGTCACCCAACAACTCATGAAGGTTTACCTGGAGTTCGTATTGCATCTGGGTCATTAGGACAAGGTTTATCTGTAGCTCTTGGGGCAGCACAAGCTAAAAAATTAAACAAAGACAATCATATTGTTTATACTTTGCACGGAGACGGAGAATTACAGGAAGGTCAAAACTGGGAAGCAATTATGTATGCTTCTGCTAAAAAAGTAGACAACATTATTGCAACTGTAGACGTTAACGGAAAACAAATTGACGGAACAACTGACGAAGTTTTACCAATGGGAAGCCTTCGCGCAAAATTCGAAGCTTTTGACTGGGATGTTCTTGAAATTAAAGAAGGGAACAGCATTGATGCTATCCTTGCTGGTTTAACTGATGCTAAATCAAGAACAGGAAAAGGAAAACCAGTTTGTATTTTATTATACACTGAAATGGGTAACGGAGTAGACTTTATGATGCACACACATGCTTGGCATGGTAAAGCGCCAAACAACGATCAGTTGGCAGCCGCTTTAGCTCAAAACTATTCTGCAGATCAAATCGATTATTAAAAAAGCTATAAGCTTTAAGCAGTAAGCTTTATGCCTATTGCCTACAGCCTATTGCGTACAGCAAAAAGACAAAAATGAAAAAATACGAAAATACAGGAAGTAAAGATACTCGTTCAGGTTTTGGAGCGGGAATGACTGAACTAGGTCAAAAAAACGAAAATGTTGTAGCATTATGTGCAGATTTAATTGGATCATTAAAATTTGATGAATTCAAAAAAAATCACCCAGAGCGTTTTTTCCAAATTGGAATTGCTGAAGCTAACATGATCGGAATCGCTGCAGGCTTAACTATTGGTGGAAAAATTCCTTTTACTGGAACTTTCGCTAACTTCTCTACAGGAAGAGTTTACGATCAAATTCGTCAATCTGTTGCTTATTCAGATAAAAATGTAAAAATCTGTGCTTCTCACGCTGGTTTAACTCTAGGAGAAGATGGTGCAACTCACCAAATTCTAGAAGATATCGGATTAATGAAAATGTTACCAGGAATGACTGTAATCAATACTTGCGATTACAACCAGACTAAAGCCGCTACAATAGCATTAGCAGATCACCATGGACCTGCTTATTTACGTTTTGGACGTCCAGTTGTGGCGAACTTCACTCCTGCTGACGAACCATTCGTAATTGGAAAAGCAATTTTACTAAACGAAGGAACAGATGTTACTATTATTGCAACAGGACATTTAGTTTGGGAAGCTCTTATTGCTGCTGAGGCATTAGAAGCAAAAGGAATTTCTGCTGAAGTAATCAACATTCATACAATTAAACCTCTTGACGAAGAAGCTATTCTTAAATCGGTTGCTAAAACAAGATGTGTGGTTACTGCAGAAGAGCACAACTACCTTGGAGGTCTTGGAGAAAGTGTTTCAGGTGTATTAGCTTTAAACAATCCAACTCCACAAGAATTTGTTGCAGTAAAAGATAGTTTTGGAGAATCTGGAACTCCAGAGCAATTAATGGAAAAATACAAACTGAACAATCAAGCGATTGTTGAAGCTGTAGAAAGAGTTATTAACAGAAAATAATTTTTACTTTTCTTTCTTTATAAAAAAACCTCGAAATTCACATTTCGAGGTTTTTTTATTTCTATTTTTATCTTAATTACTTTGCACTATGATGATTTTTATCAACATGTATTCTTAATCTTCCTGGAGAAGTATAATCACCTCCAAATGCAGGAATACCATACGTTTCGCTTTCATCAACATTTGGCGTGCTAGGATTATCCGGAATTGGATCAAAAGGATAATATTTACTTATACCAGTAACCGGAGCATCAGCAGGCTTTGTTGTTTCAAATCGAGTCGTATAACCATCTCCATCATCATCAATATCCAAGAAATCAGCTATTCCATCACCATCAGTATCATCAACCATCCACGCTGGAGGATTTGGATAACGTACTTTATCTCTTAAATCATAAACATACCCAACACCATTACCTTCTTTATTAACGTCTTCCAAATAATCAGGAATACCATCAGGTTCAGAAGATATTGCAGTACCATTTATTCTTATATCATGATCCAATCTCAATAGACCAAATAATTTAAAACTAAATACCAAACAAGAATATGAAGGAATTTTATCTTGTGCATTTGCGTAATAAGCTAATCCCGAAGGCAAAAACATTACACCTGCTCCGTAATTATCATATGTTACTACACCATTTGCTGCAGTAGTAGATGTGCCTGTTCTAAACTTAGGAAAGATTTCTCCCCAACCATCGATTACAGGAGCATCTGAATAAACGAATAACTCAAATTGAGTTCCATACCCGTATGATGTATCGAACAAAGTTCCATTTAGCAAATTACCCGAGTAAGCAGCATAAATTCTATCTGAATTACATGGAGCTTCACCCGTTCCTTTTCTTAACGTTAAATAATACACCTTGTAATCTACATCATGATTATAAACATCTCTAGACTCTAAAGGATATGTTTTTTGATCCCAAATTGAAGTTTGTGTACCTCCAGCAGGAATTTTCTTTATTACAACATCATAATCAGCACTAACGCTCTCAATATAATTCGTCTTTAAATAATTTTCGATAGAGTCTTTATCTTTTAAATATTGCTCTTTATAATCTCTTACTACGACCGTGGTTTCATCATCATCACTCTTATTACAAGAAACCATAGCGATACCAGCTAGTAATAAAATAAAATAATATTTAAATTTATTCATTATTGTTAATTTTTTAGGTGCGCAAGATACAATATTGATTTATTTTTGTAAAGAATTTAACTTCGATTTTAGAAAAATTATGAGAATAGATAAATACTTATGGTGCGTGCGTTATTACAAGACCAGAAACATGGTTACTGAAGCTTGCAAAAAAAACCATATCACAGTAAATGGGCAGGTTGCCAAACCTTCTAAAGAAGTTTTTCCTACTGATAGAATTACCTTTAGAAAAGATCAGATTACACAAATCATTACGGTTCTTGACATTCCGGAAAGCCGCGTGGGCGCAAAACTTGTCGATATATACCGCAAAAACGAAACGCCGCCTGAAGCGTATGCGCATTTAGAGTTACTAAAACTGTCTAAAGAACATTACCGAAAAAGCGGAACAGGAAGACCTACCAAAAAAGACCGAAGAGACATTGACGAATATGGCAATGAAATTTTTGACGAGGAAGAGGAAAATTAAATTCCAATTCTAATCTCATAGTCATTGGAAACATATTCCAATTCAAAAAAAATCTGAAATCTAAAATCTGAAATCTAAAATTCTAATCGTATTTTAGCAAAAAAATAAAGTCATGAGCAAAAACATCATCTTAACCAATCAGGAAATCGAACACAAAATCAAACGTATCGCTTATCAAATTTACGAGACATTTGTTGACGAAGAGGAAGTTGTGATTGCTGGAATTGCCACTAACGGATCTATTTTTGCTCAAAAACTCGCTTTGGCGTTAAGCAATATTTCAACACTAAAAGTTTCAACCTGCGAAGTCAAAGTCGACAAACAAAATCCGCAATTGCCAATTCAGACTTCTTTAACCAAAGAAGAGTACCAAAACAAAGGTTTAGTATTAGTTGATGACGTCCTTAATTCGGGCACTACTTTAATATATGCTGTTCGTCATTTCTTAGACGTTCCGCTTAAGAAATTCAAAACAGCAGTACTTGTTGACAGAAACCATAAAAAATACCCTGTAAAAGCCGATTTTAAGGGAATCTCTTTATCAACTTCTTTATTAGAGCATGTTCAGGTTGTTTTTGACGAAAATGGCGATAATTACGCGTTCTTAAGCTAAAATTTCTAAAATATCGTTAACCGTTTCTTCGACTGATCTGCCATCAACCGAAACTTTATGCTGTGCGTGGTTGTAATAGAAACTTCTGTCGAATAAATGTTTTGCGATAAATTCCTTCATTTCCTCTTCCTCCATATTTGCAATCAGTGGGCGTTTGCTCTTGTTTTGTGCCAATCTGTTATATAAAGTATCAATTGATGCTTTTAAGTATATAGATACTAAATCATCATTTTGAAGCAGTAAATGATTATTTGCATAACATGGTGTTCCACCCCCTAAACCAATAATGTTATTTTCTGAAGAATTAAGCAATTCTAAAAACATTTCATGTTCTAATTTTCGAAAATAGATCTCTCCATGTTTAGAAAAAATCTCATTTATAGACAAATTTGCTTTTTTTTCAATGCAAGAATCTAAATCTAGAAACGGAATATTTGTAATTTTTGACAAGTTTTGGGCAATTGTTGACTTTCCGCAACCCATATAACCTAATAACACTATTTTTTTCATATTAATAAAACCTTATAAACTAAGACATTGGGAACTTTTTGTAAAAAAAGACAAATTTATGATAAAAATGCTTGGAAACTTCGAAAATAACTCCTTATATTTGCACCCGCATTCAAGAAACGAATATGACTCGATAGCTCAGTCGGTAGAGCACATCACTTTTAATGATGGGGTCCTGGGTTCGAGCCCCAGTCGGGTCACAAAATTTGTGATTAACAAAATAAGTTTCTTGAAAGCAATGACTCGATAGCTCAGTCGGTAGAGCACATCACTTTTAATGATGGGGTCCTGGGTTCGAGCCCCAGTCGGGTCACAAAGGTCGGGTAATTTATTTTACTCGACCTTTTTTCATTTTTGGCCACGTGGAGAAACGGTAGACTTGCCATCTTGAGGGGGTGGTGCTCGTAAGGGCGTGTGGGTTCAAATCCCACCGTGGTCACAATAAAAAAAAGCCTGAGAATATAGATTCTCAGGCTTTTTTTTATGACTCAAAAGATCGTTAGTTAAAATTTTGCTTGTAAAATTCCCAATACTTCCCAATATTTTCATCTTCTTCAAATTTTAAATCGGGATCTATTTGATAATTTGCAATATGTTGTTTGTCATACCAGTAATCATAAAAATAATCCAAAAAGCCAGCAGCATCTTCCTTAAACATATCTCGATAAAGCCCTATTTCCAAGTTATTTTTATCATTGTAGGCCTCTATGCCTTCATCTGTTAACAACTCGTTGTTTTTAAACCATTTCAAAATAAAATAAAATGGTTTTATAGCTCCTTTTTTTGTAATAGAAAACCCATCATAACTCCATTCCGCTTTATCCCAAATTTGTTTTTGTTCGGCGTTTTTGCTTAGAAGCTCTTTTAATTCGGCATATACAACTTCTTTTTCTATTGTTTTAATTTTAGAAATTAAATTGCCGTGAATATCTATATAATAATCTTCTCTATTAAATTCAGCCCTTGTAAGTTTAGCATCAAAATAGTCAATATTTTCATTGAATTTATTAAAATCATGTATGTATTCAAATTTCGGTTCAAATTTCATCTCACCCTTGAGATTGATTAAGGTCCATTTTTTACCAATTTTGACAGGAAAAACGCCATTTCCAATCCACCTTACTTCCTCAAATTTAAATTCAATTATCGCCTTTCCTGATGCATTAATCAGTCCATATTTTTCTCCGATTTTCGCTAAACAATGTTCTTCAGTAAAAACACCTACTACTCTATCATACAAATAGTCGATAACAAGTTCATTTTTCTCATTTATAAACCCATATCTATTTTTTAATTTAACAATTGCTCTATCTTCATAAAATACTGAAATTATATTATGTTTTGTTTTAAAGATTTCCCCGTTTTTATTTATTAAAAATTCTTTGTTTTTGATTTTTACAAGTGAATAACCATTATGAAAATTACTCGCTTTATCATAATCAAATGGGATTACAACCTCATTATTTTTATTAATAAAACCATATTTCCCATCTCTTTTTATCCTTGCAAGCCCATTAGAGAAGAAAGAATATTCTATTTCGGAAGTTGAAAAAATAAATGGAATTATTTCTTCACCATTTTTATCTATTACACCGTGCCTTCTTAATTTTTCGTCATAACAAAATGCAACATCTTCAGAATATTTATCAATAGTTACATATTTTTTAAAAGGAAATAATATATCACCTTCTCTATTAATGATTGTCGAGGCAGTATGAAAATAAATTTCTCCATTATATTCAAAATTGATCTCGGACAGCTTATTTGTAACACCACAAACTTGATTTGAAAAACCACTAGTGTAGTCAAATTTTGGTTCAATGATTATTTCACCTTTTTCATTAATAAAACCATATTTATCGTTACGTTTAATTGGGTATAGCATATTGTTTTTTATTTATTTTCAAAATCAATTAAATAAATCAGAAGACGTCAATTTACTTGTAAGTATATTAAATTTCCTTTAAAGAATAGACTCGTAATTTTATTTTATTAAGAGTCAATCCATTACTTTTTATCATTATTTATTATAAAATTATTTTTAAAAGCTTGCCTTAGACTCCTACTAAAAATTATAAATATCTTAGATATTAATCAAAATCTTCAAAACCTAATAATAGTTTTTAATTCCCGGTCGTTTGAATCTTAAAAAAAACAGATCTTATTTTACTGTAAAATAGGCTTTTATAAATTATTACAAAAAAGCATTTAAAAAAGGCTTCATAACCTAAATAAAGTACTTATATTTGCACCCTCATTAGAGAAAACAATGACTCGATAGCTCAGTCGGTAGAGCACATCACTTTTAATGATGGGGTCCTGGGTTCGAGCCCCAGTCGGGTCACAAAAGGTCAAGTATTAATTTACTTGACCTTTTTTCTTTTTCACAAACGAGATATCTCTCTTAGAAGATGAAACTATTTAATTCTTCTTCTTATTAACTAACTCAGATTCTTTCTCTTTAAAATTCATTTTTACATTTTCTCAACTTCTTTAAAATGAAATGCTTTCTTTTTTAAATTCGGATACTATAAATCTATCAGCAAAATTTTATTTCGTGTAAATTTAAAATAAGAACTAACTTAGCAATATAAATAAATCAAAATTTTAGTATTAAAAAAATCGAAGCTATACCAAATAAGGCTTAAATCCCCTAAAAAAACAAGTTGCACAAGAAACAACTATTCACTTTTAAGTAACTAACATCAATAAAAATGACAAAGAAATACTTTTTTGCACTTTGGTTTTTGATTTCATCTTTATCAGTGTTTTCACAAACTTACATCACAAATACCACAGTCGTTGATGTGGAAAACCATAAGTTAATACCTGAACAGACCGTTGTCCTAACTAATGACAAAATTTCGAGTATTCAATCCAGCAAAAAAATTAAAATTCCCACAAATTCAAATATCATTGATGGATCAGGAAAATATCTTGCACCTGGTTTGACCGATGCCCATATTCATTTTTTTCAGAATGGTGGCTTATACACTCGTCCAGATGTTATAGATTTAAGAAAGTTTGCTCCATATGATAAGGAAATTGCTTTTGCAAAAAGCAACATGGAAGATAAACTGCGCCGCTACTTACAAAACGGAATTACAACTGTTATTGATGTTGGAGCAAATTACCATTATCTACAACAGCGAAATGATTTTAAAGATAAAAATTATGCGCCAACCATTTTTATAACTGGACCTTTGGCCACAACTTACGAACCAGCTGTGTACCAAAACTTAAAAGATGATGAACCATTTGTTTTAACAAAAACAGTTGAAGAAGGAATTAAATCGGTTCAAAATCAGTTGCAATACAAACCCGATTTTATTAAAATTTGGTATATCGCCGGAGCCGATGGATTACCCGTTGAAGAAAGTGCCCGAAAAAATCTACCAATAGTAAAAGCAGTTATTGATGAAGCGCACAAGTACAATCTAAAAGTTGCCGTACATGCAACGGAAAGAATTACAGCGCAATTATCTGTAGAAAACGGAGCCGATCTTTTAGTACATAGTGTAGAAGACGAAGTTATAAAACCTGATTTTATCGCTTTATTAAAAAAGAAAAAAACAATTCTGTGCCCAACATTGGTGGTTCACAGAAATTATAGCAATTCACTTGGACAGCAAATCAAATTCAGTTTATATGAATTAGAAAAATCCGATGCTTTTCAGCTTGGTTCTTTGCAAGATTTAAAACACATTGCAGATACAGCTTTGGTAAACAAATATAAAAAGGCCAGATTATCGCAAAAAAGAATAGACAATCTAAAAAGCGACGAAAGCAATATGCTTACCAATTTAAAATTACTCTCAGACGCAGGTGTAATTATTGCGACCGGAACAGATGCTGGAAATATAGGAACATTGCATGCAACATCCTATCAGCCTGAACTAAAAATGATGCAGGAAAGTGGCATTGGCAATTGGCAAATTCTGACCGCTTCAACGCTTAACGGAGCTAAATTTATTGGAAAAGAAAAAGAATTTGGAAGTATTGCTGTTGGCAAAAAAGCTAATTTGATTTTACTAGACCAAAACCCTGTCGAAAACCTTGAGAACTTAACTAAAATAAACAAAGTAATTAACCAAGGAACTGTTTTTAATCCGAATGAGATCCTAAAAGACACACCCGAAATTCTAGTACAGCGTCAATTGAATGGCTACAACTTCAGAAATATTGATGCTTTTTTAGAGCCGTATGCTGAGGATGTTGAATTGTATGATTATCCAAATACATTGATTGCCAAAGGAAAAGAAAAAATTAGAGGAAATTATCAAAAAATGTTTGAAAACACTCCTAATCTACATTGTGAAATAAAAGGCAGAATTGTACAAGGAAACATTGTTATCGACCAAGAGCATGTTTTATTTGGCGATAAATATTTAGACGCAACCGCAATTTATCATATTGAAAATGGAAAAATCAAAAAAGTATATTTTATTCAATAAATAGAATTTTGAACTTCTTACTAAAATCAAAAAACCTATTTCAAATGAGATAGGTTTTTTGTTTATCTTTTTTATTTAAAAAAATCTTCAAAATCCTTTTTTTCTAATTCACTTCATTAGCCTTCAAAACCCTTAAAATATTTCCACCCAGAATTTTATTAATATCTTTTTCTGAATATCCTTTTTCTAACAAAGCTTTAGTAATTAATGGATAAGATGTAACATCATCAAGTTGTTGGGGAGGAAGAACAATTCCGTCAAAATCTGAACCAATGCCAACATAATCTACACCAACTAATTTTATAACATATTCGATATGCTCTATAACTAAAGCAAACGGAGCTCTTAAACTATCCGATTCTTGTTTGTATTTTACATGAATCATTTCTTCGGCTATGTTTTCATTTTTTATAGCGACATGTAAAGAATCAAACTCTTTTTTATGGCTTTCCATAAATGCCTCTTCGCGTTTCTTTTCTGTTGGATCAATAAAACCTGAATTAAAATTAATTTGAACAACACCATTATTTTTGGCAATCGCCTTTATCTGATCGTCTTTTAAATTTCTTGGCACTGGACAAAGCTTGTAAACCGAACTATGCGACGCGATAATAGGTTTAGAAGTCGTTTCGATAACATCCCAAAATGTTTTTTCATTCACGTGAGAAACATCGACCAGCATTCCTATTTTATTCATATGCCGAACTACCTTCTTTCCAAAATCAGATAATCCTTTTCCTTTAAATTCAGGCTTAGAATTATCATCAAAAGCACTTGTTGCCCAATCGGTTGAATTATTCCACGTAAGTGTCATATATCGCGTTCCACGATTATAAAGCGCATCTAGATTATCCAAACTGTTTTCAATCTGATGCCCGCCTTCAATTCCAATTAAAGCTGCAATTTTATTTTGCTTTACAACGCCTAGAATTTCTTTTACGTTAGCAGTTTTTACAATTTTATCAGGATTTCTTTTGATTACAGCGTCAAGACTATCGATTTGACGATTTGCAAATGCGTAAGGACTTTGTTGATTGCCATCGCTCCAGACAGAGAAAAACTGAACATCCAGTCCGCCAATTTTAAATCTAGTTAAATCACTGTGCGTTTTTCCACGCAAATCAGAATCCAATGCAAAATTATACTGCATCACTTTGGTTAAAAAATCATTATGAGTATCTACAAGAATGGCTTTTTGGTGAATTTTACTATAATCTTGCGCATTTGCATTATTTATTAATAAGACAAGTACAATAAACAGTTTTATTTTCATTTTGTTATTTGATAAAGTTTTGGAATTGCTCGCTTGTTTTTATTCAGGCCGTCAGTACTACTAACTTTTCTTAGTTCCTTTTTAATTCTCTATTGCATCTAACTCTTATGATCAAAACTCAAAACCTCTTTCAAAACCCACTCCTTATTAATTAAAAGATAAACATGTGTAAATTTTGCTGTGCTGGTAAAAACATCCGGCTTATTTGCCTCTCTTATGTAAAAATCATGAATTCCTGTTTGCACAACCCCATATAATTTGCCTTCACTATAAAGCGGATACACTTCAAGACTTTCTGGTTTTACTTTTCGTATTGGTTTTTGAGAACCTTTGGCACAAATATTCTTTTTAACATTTTCTAAAAAAGTCTTTTTATTCTGAATACCACCTTGATCATGATAAAAAACCAAATCTGGATGAATCGCTTTTTCTAAAAAAGCTATATCGCACTGATTAAAGCTCTTTTCAAAAAAAATACTGTCGTGTTTCTTTAACGTCAAAAACAACTCCGAATCTTTTGCTGCCTGCGCAAAAAGTGTAGCCGAAATATTCAACACAAATAATAAGAGTAATTTTTTCATATCTAAATTTATTAGTTCTCACAATTCATTTAAGCAAATACAAATTAAAATCGCATTGTAATTAGTAATGATGCAACCCTTTTAGAAATCTTGTATTATGTATTAAAAGTAAAACAAAGCAGTTAAAAACAATTTTCCCAAAGCAATATTTTTTATTTATCCAATGAATTTGCAACTTCAAACTTATTTAAATTCACAAAACACTCACATTTTCAATTTATTACAAAATAAATATGTTAAAAAATTTGCGTAGCCAAATGACTTCATTTAAATTTGTAGCCAAATAACTTCACAATGAATTTAAGAAGAGATGTATTTCAGGCAATAGCCGATCCTACAAGAAGAGCTATTTTACTTTTATTGACTTCGCATTCCATGACTGCAGGTGCAATCGCGTCGCAGTTCGACACGGCTCGCCCAACAGTTTCGAAACATTTAAAAATTTTGACGGAATGCGAATTATTACAGCAAACACAAAATGGCCGAGAGGTCTATTACACCATAAATGCAAAAAAAATGAAACAAATAGCTGATTTCATAGAACCTTTCCGTCAAATGTGGGATGAAAGATTCAATAAACTCGAAGACATTATGAAAAACTATAAACCCGAAAACTAACTGCTATGGAATTAAAAACAAAAATAGACGCACAAGAAAGCAAACAGGATCTAATCATTACACGAGAATTTGATCTGCCTGTTGCATTGCTTTTTAAAGCGTATGAAGAAGCTGAAATTGTTGCGCAATGGATGGGCACAAAAGTTTTAAAACTGGAAAGCAAAAAACATGGCTCTTATCAATTTGAGACAAGCGATGCAAACGGAAATGTAGTTTTTAAAGCAAATGGTGCAATTCATGACTTTATTCCAAATCAAAAAATTACCAGAACATTTGAAATGGAAAATTCTCCTTTTACTGCTCAATTAGAGTTTTTAGAATTTGAACAACTAAATGATAATCGCAGCAAACTTACTATGCAGATCGTCTATAAATCTAACGAACTTAGAGATCAAATGCTGCAATTGCCATTTAAACAAGGCCTAAATATGGCACACAACCGATTACAAGAAATTTGTAATAACCTAAAATAAATCATCATGACAAAAAGAAACAAAATCATTTATTGGACTGCTACGCTTTGGCTGGCATTAGGAATGCTTTCCACAGGAATCGTACAATTGATGCAGTCAAAAGACGAAGCGCTAAGGATGTCACATTTGGGGTATCCAATTTATTTGCTAACTTTATTAGCCGTTTGGAAATTTCTAGGTGTAATTGCAGTACTAATCCCAAAATTCCCATTATTAAAAGAATGGGCTTATGCCGGTTTTTTCTTTGCAATGTCGGGTGCAATATTTTCACATTTTGCAGCGGGCGATAATGCTAAAGATTTTTTCGGTCCCGCTCTTTTGATTGTATTGACGATAATTTCTTGGTATTTCAGACCGGCTGAACGAAAACTAATTAACGTTTAAACTTATAAAAATGAATCCGAAAGTTGACTTTTTCTTTGATAAGGCCACAAAATGGCAGGAAGAATTAGAGCTAATGCGAACCATTGCTCTCGAATGCCAGCTTACCGAAGAATTGAAATGGGGAAATCCATGTTATATGTACCAAGACAGCAACGTCGTTTTAATTCATGCTTTTAAAGAATATTGCGCTTTTTTATTTTTTAAAGGTGCTTTGATGAAAGATACCGATGGAATTTTAATTCAGCAGTCCGAGAACGTCCAAGCAGCACGCCATATTCGATTTACAAATCTTAAAGAAATTGTTGATTTAAAGCCGATTCTTAAAACGTATATCTATCAGGCAATTGAAATTGAAAAAGCAGGATTAAAAGTCAAGTTGAAAAAAACTTCTGATTTTCCAGTTTCCGAAGAATTTCAAAAGAAACTAAATGAAGATCCAGCATTAAAAAAAGCTTTCGAATCTCTTACTCCAGGAAGGCAAAGAGCGTACTTATTGCACTTTTCTCAACCAAAACAAGCCAAAACACGAGAAGCTAGAGTCGAAAAACACACGCAAAACATTCTTGACGGAAAAGGTTTAAATGATTAATTTGCCGTTTTAATACAAATCAAAATGACAGCTAAAGATATTTTAATACAACTCAAATCTCTTGGAGATGAAAAAGTGTTTGCCCAAAATAAAAAACGTGGTGCTTCTGAGAATCAGTTTGGCGTTAAAATGGGAGACATTCGAACATTGGCAAAAAAAATAAAAATCAATCACGAATTAGCACTAGAACTTTGGGACACTGGAAATGCCGACGCCCGATTTTTAGCAATATTGATTATTGACCCAAAAAAGCTTTCAAACGAGCAAATAGCCAAAATGGTTTCCTCGGAAAAATTCGTTCACATTGCCGATTGGTTTTATTCCTATATAATAAAAGATTACGCCGATCGAGAAACTTTACGCCAAGCTTGGATGCATACTGATGATATAATGCACGGTCGCGCCGCATGGAGCCTTACCAGCGGATGTGTTGCCCGAAATCCTGAAATTCTTGATTTGCCAGCGTTACTCGACCGAATTGAAAATGAAATGCCAACAGCTGCGCCAGAAGTTCAATGGACAATGAACAGTACTTTGGCACAAATTGGAATTAAATTCCCAGAATATCGACAACGCGCTTTAGCCATTGGAGAAAAACTTGGTATTTACAGAGATTATCCAACATCAAAAGGCTGTACTTCTCCTTTTGCACCAATTTGGATTAACGAAATGGTTCGTCGACAAGAATAGTGATTAAAAAATAGTAAAATGAAAAATAAAATTTCGGAAGAAGAACAACAACAGCTGATCAGTATTTTGAAAGTTCGTTTTGAGAAAAATCCAAAGCGTCATCAAAATATAGAATGGTCAAAGGTTGACACTAAACTCAGAGCTAATCCTGAAAAACTTTGGTCATTGCTTCAAATGGAAAAAACAGAAGGCGAACCAGATGTTGTAGGTTATGATAAAAATAATGACGAATATTTATTTTTTGATTGTACAGCCGAAAGTCCAAAAGCTCGCAGGAGTCTTTGTTACGATCGAAAAGCATTGGATTCAAGAAAAGAACATAAACCTAAAAACAGCGCTGTTGATATGGCAGACGAAATGGGAATTGCGCTTTTAACCGAAGAACAATATCGACAATTGCAAGAACTTGGGGATTTTGACACCAAAACGTCCAGCTGGATCGCAACTCCCGATGATGTTCGAAAATTGGGCGGTGCCGTATTTTGTGATTTCCGTTATGGCAGAGTTTTTCTTTATCATAATGGCGCCGAATCCTATTATGCCGCAAGAGGATTTCGAGGATATTTGAAAATTTAATTAAATCACATTTATTTTACGCCAGAAGTTCTCTGACAAAATAAATCTTTCTTAAATTCGTTTGGAAATAATTAATCACTAATCCCAAATTAGTTTATGAAAAACCTACTATTAGTATCATTTATTATGATTACTTGCTCTTCCTGGGCACAATCTGCAACTGCTTATTTTGACAAAGCCATGAAAAAAGCGGAAGCGGGCAATACAAAAGGCGCCATCGCTGATTACACCAAAGCTATCAGCATGAATTCAAAATTTGTTGAAGCCTACCAAAACCGTGGCGTAGCCAAACTTAAGCTAAACGATTTAAAAGGCGCTCTAGCAGATTTTAGCAAAACAATTGAACTAGACAGCATGAATGCCGATGCTTTTACTGGAAGAGCAAACGTAAATTACAAATTAATGAACTACAAAGAAGCCATCGACGATTGCACTTCGTCACTTGGTTTGAATCCCAAAGATTATATCGCGTACAATTTACGAGGTTTGGCTTATAACAAAAGTGGCGACAAGAAAAATGCCTGTAAAGATTTTTCGAAAGCCATTGAACTTGGCAGTCAAAGTGCCATCAAAAACAAAGCGACTTTTTGCAAATAAACGAAAACGTAAAAATCGGTCTGTAGAAATAGTTCTACAGACCGACTTTTTCATCAAATAACTTATTCAATTCTTCTTAGAACAACTCTAAATAGTTCGTTTTTGAGTATTCAAAATTAAAACTATAAAAAAAAAGAGCTCCTTTTAAGTCATTTAAATCAGTATGTTACTACAAACTTTCAATAATCGATCATTTTGATAAAGTTTTAAAGGTTTTTTCAGATTTTATTATATTTTTGTTTATTCAACAATGAAAAATGGTAAACAATATAAAAACAGTTTTCAGCATAAAAGATCTTGAAAACTTATCTGGCATAAAAGCGCATACAATTCGAATTTGGGAAAAAAGATATAACATTCTTGAACCCATGCGAACTGATACCAATATCAGACTATATAATTTACAAAATCTACAGAAGCTTTTGAATATAACTTTACTGCATCAGTACGGTTATAAAATATCTAAAATTGCGACTTATCCTGAGGAGAAAATTCCGGTGTTAGTACGTGAAATCATTTCGAAGAAAAATTCACAAAACTATGCGATCACTTCGTTTAAAATGGCGATGATGAATTTCGATCAGGAATTATTCTTCAATACTTTTGATTGGCTTATCTCAGAGAAAAGCTTTAAAGAAGTTTTTAAAGAACATTTTCTTCCGTTGTTGAAAGAATTGGGCTTGTTATGGCAATCTGAAACCATAACACCCGCAAATGAACACTTCATGAGTCATTTGATCAAGCAGAAAATTCTAATTTATACGGAAAGTCTTCAAATTTTAAAACCAACAAAAACAGACCGAATTTTTGTTCTTTCATTGCCTTTAAATGAAATTCATCAAATTGGTCTTTTATATCTGCAATACGAAATTTTATCAAAAGGATACAAAACCATTTATTTAGGCGAAAGCATGCCTATTGAAAACCTGCAGGATCTTACTCGTCATTTCGAAAACATAACCTTCGTTTCTTTCATGACTGTTCAGCCTGATAGAACTGTTATTAATCAATATGTAAAATCGATGGCGCAAAAACTATTGCTGAAAAATAACGAAATCTGGCTTATGGGCAATATGGTTGAACATATTGATCAATCAAATCTACATGAGCGCATTCGTATTTTTGACTCAATGGAAGAAACTATCGAAGAAATATAATTATTTTGTTTAAAGTTTTTGTATATTTGTTAAACAAATGACAAAAACAATTATCATATTAGGATCAGGATTTTCATCCTTAGCAGCGTCGTGTTATCTAGCAAAAAAAGGACACGATGTTACTATCTATGAAAAAAATCCAACCATTGGAGGCCGCGCGAGACAATTTAAAAAAGACGGTTTTACCTTTGATATGGGACCAAGCTGGTACTGGATGCCAGATGTTTTTGATCGCTTTTTTCAGGATTTTAATAAACAAACTTCTAATTATTACGAGCTTATAAAACTCAATCCTGCTTATCGGGTTTATTTTGGAACAAATGATTTTATTAGCATTTGCGACAATTTAGAAGAAATTAAAGCTGCTTTTGAAGAAATCGAAAAAGGAAGCGGCAATAAACTTCAAGACTTTATCGATCAGGCAAAAAGCAATTATGATATTGCGATTAAAGATCTTGTATATCGCCCCGGAGTTTCTCCATTAGAACTTATTACACCAAAAACAGCTTTAAAACTCAATCAGTTTTTGAGCAACGTGAGTCATGATATTCGAAAGAAATTCAAAAACCAAAAATTAATTCAAATCTTAGAATTTCCTGTTTTATTTCTGGGAGCAAAACCCAGCAAAACGCCTTCCTTTTACAATTTTATGAATTATGCCGATTTCGGCCTAGGAACCTGGCATCCTAAAACAGGAATGTTTGACGTTATTCGAGGCATTGAAAAATTAGCTTTAGAACTTGGCGTAACAATTAAAACCAATTCGCCAATTGAAAAAATAATTGTTGAAAACAAAACTGCAACTGGAGTTAAAATCAATGGCGAAATCATAAAAGCCGACCTGATTTTAAGCGGTGCCGATTATCAGCATACCGAATCTTTGCTTGAAAAAGAACATCGTGCCTATTCTGATGAATATTGGGAAAATCGAATTTTCGCTCCATCTTCTCTCCTATTTTTCATTGGTTTCAATAAAAAAATAGAAAACATTTCGCATCATGCTTTATTTTTTGATGTTGATTTCGATACACATGCAAAAGCAATTTATGATGATCCACAATGGCCGGAATCTCCTTTATTTTATGCCAATTTTCCATCCAAAACAGATCTCACTGCTGCGCCAGACGGAATGGAATCTGGATTTTTCTTAATTCCGCTTGCACCCGGAATTGAAGATAATGAAGAACTTCGAGAAGAATATTTCGAAAAGATAATCTCTCGTTTTGAGGAGCTTACACAACAAAAAATTAAAAACAACATTATATTTAAGAGATCATTCTGCAAAAATGATTTCGTAACAGATTACAATGCGTATAAAGGCAACGCTTACGGAATGGCGAATACTTTATTGCAGACTGCTTTTTTAAGGCCAAAACTAAAAAGCAAAAAAGTACGTAATTTATATTTCACAGGACAATTAACTGTTCCTGGCCCAGGGGTTCCGCCTGCTTTAATTTCGGGAAAATTGGTTGCTGAGTTAATTCAAAAATCTTTTAGATCTTAAAAAATGAAATCACTATTCGACGCCGTTTCTTTCAAATGCAGTAAACTGATTACGCAAAATTACAGTTCCTCATTTTCATTGGCAGTAAAAATGTTATCGCCAAGTATTCGTGATGCCATTTACAGCATTTACGGATTCGTTCGTTTTGCTGACGAAATCGTAGATTCATTTCACGATTATGAAAAAGAGTATCTTATCGAGGATTTCGAAAAAGAATATTACAAAGCAATGCAGTTAGGCATCAGCTTGAATCCAATTTTAAATTCTTTCCAGCATACGGTTAAAGAATACAATATTACCGATGATTTAGTTCAGGCATTTTTGCGAAGCATGAAACTCGACCTCATAAAATCAACTTACAATACGCAAACCGAATATGCCGATTATATCTACGGCTCTGCCGATGTTGTGGGCTTAATGTGTCTGAAAGTTTTTGTTGGAGGAAAAGAACAAAAATACGAGCAATTAAAACACGAAGCCATGCGTTTAGGTTCTGCTTTTCAAAAAGTAAATTTCTTGAGAGATTTAAGAGACGACAATCTCATTTTAAACCGAACTTATTTTCCGGGAATCAATCTCAACAATTTCAATGAAGATGCAAAAGCGCAAATCATCAAAGAAATCGAAGAAGATTTCCGAGTTGCTTATCAAGGAATTGTAAAACTGCCAATGGAAGCTAAATTTGGCGTTTACACCGCTTATATTTACTATAAAAAACTGCTCAAAAAGCTAAAAAACACGCCATCTCATCAAATTGGAAATACCAGAATCCGTGTTTCTAATTATACAAAAGCAGGACTTTTAGCGCAGTCTTTTGTGACGTATAAATTGAAAATGGTTTAGATTTACCAAGCATTTTGTCATCCTGAGCGAAGTCGAAGGACCGCAAGTAGCTCCGCAATCTAAAGTGGCAATCTTTGTCGAGCTTCTCGCGAAGATTTCTCCTTCGTCGAAATTGTAAAGGTTAGATAATTCGGTAACAAAATTTAACTTTAATAAATTTTGT
>NZ_SNXB01000018.1 GCF_004362055.1 Flavobacterium sp. 245 | reverse complement strand
CGTGTTTTGCGGGGTGCAAATGTAACATCCGTTTTCAAATCCCACAAGCTTTTTTTGAATTATTTTTCAAAACTTTCGTTTCCCTTAATTCGTTTAACTTGCCAGTGTTTCAGTGAACGTTTGTCGTTGTTGCGGGTGCAAAAGTAGCACCTTTATTGAGTTAAACAAGCTTTTTATCTGAGTTTTTTTGATCTTTTTTAAAACTTTTTCTTAACACTCTGATAACTCAAAACTTAGCTTTTGATTTTTTTTATCATTTATAAGAATATTCCGTAGTGTTTGTGTTTATCTCAATTCTTGCATTTCCGAAAACGCCATTTTTATGGACTTCACAAAGCAATACATTCTTTCCTGAGAACTTTACACCATATTATATTACCCCCCTTTTTAGCCTTTTTCCGCCTTTTCCACGAAGAAACCAAGGCACAAAGTCTCTTTTCACTGCTTTTCCGACACGTATCTTTCTATACTTATATATAAGGCCTCTCTCGAAAACAACTTCCCTAGCCCCGATAGTAGTGAAAATCCTTTTGTGGCGGGGTTCACCACAAAAGATTACTTCCTCAGTTCGCTATCACTCGTGTGTAGCGGATAGCGGGAAACAGCTGCTTATTAAAACAAATTACTGGCTTCAAAAACTCCCGCCCCAATCAAATGTTCTAAATCCTTATTCTCATATATTATAAATGTGATCCTCCACTTATATATGTATAGAAAAAACAAACCCGCCAAATTTTATAATCTGGCGGGTTACATACAATTAAATATTTTCAATCATTAATCAAACCTTATTGCTTTGACAGGAGATATTTTCGTTATTAAATATGAAGGGATCAATAATACCAAAAAACAAATTACCACGGTTAGCAAATTCAACGCTATTACATAACCCCAATTTAGATATACTGGCGCTTGATTGACATAGTAATTTTCGGGATTAAGATGAATAACTCCAAATTGCTGTTGAATCAACAATATCGAAATACCGATAAGATTACCCCAGAACAATCCACGAATAATTAAATAGAAGGCATTATACAAGAATATTTTTCGGACAGTCCAGTTATTGGCACCTAGTGATTTCAAAATTCCAATCATTTGTGTTCGTTCTAAAATTAGGACTAAAAGAGCCACTACCATATTTATAGTAGCAACTAAAATCATTACACCTAGAATTACTACTATATTGAAATCAAAAAGCTGAAGCCAATCAAAAATATAACTATACTTTTCTATAATCGTTTTTGTATCCAGACTTGACGATGTCGCTTCGTAAATTTGATTACCGGTTTCTTTTATCCGGGTAAAATCTTTAACAAAAACTTCAAAAGCTCCAACTTGATCTGGCGCCCATCTGTTGATTCGTTGTATGTGACGAATATCCCCTATTATATATGTCGCGTCAAAGTCCTGAAATCCTGAACTAAAAATACCAGCAATTTTAAATCGGCGGCTGTTTGGCAATTTTCCCTGCTCTTCTTTTAGAAAAAAGGTATTAAAACTATCTCCTAATTTCAAATTAAGTCTATCTGCGAGAAATCTGGAAATAATAACTTCTTCATTAAGTGCTTTTGAGAAATCGGGCAAATTCCCTTCAACCAAATACTCTTTTATATTGCTCCAATCATAATCTGCTCCTACTCCTTTAAAGATAATACCTTCAAACGCATTTGCCGTTCTTATAATTCCAGCTTTACTTGCAATAGCCTGAACATGGCTGACATCGGGAACCGATTTAAAATTAGGATAAAAATCCTGTTTTTTAGAAATTGGAACCAAAGTCACTTCGGAATTGTTGTTATCAAAGTTTGATATAATTACCTGACCATTAAAAGCAGAAATTTTATCGCGGATTTTTTGCTGTAGCCCAATTCCGGTCGCCACAGAAACCAGCATCATAATAATACCAATTGCAATTGCCGAAATAGCAATTTTTATGATAGGTGCCGAAATACTGCTTTTATAATCTTTAGCAGTAATAAGTCTTTTGGCTATAAAATATTCTAAATTCAATTTAATGATGTTATATTGGTAATACCTACTGTTTATTTCTTCAAAAATACGTTTAAAAAATCAGAATCGAATTCCTGTAAAAGACAATTCCAAAATAGCTGCATTTATTATAGCGGAAGCTTCTTTTTCATTTCCTCAACAATATTATACGCGGCAGGACATATTGCGACGTTTTTTAATGTCAGATCTGTTATTTGATAAAACTTCTTGCGGTCAGTATGTGGAAATTCACGACATGCTTTTGGACGAACATCATAAATCATACAATAATTCTCAGCATCCAAAAAAGTACAGGGAACGCTTTTTAACACATAATCTTTATCTTCATCAATTCTTAGATACTGCTCTATAAACTGTTGTGGTTTTTGTTTAAACGATTTTGAAATTCTTTCGATGTCAGCCAAAGTAAATAACGGCCCAGTCGTTTTACAACAATTGGCACACTGCAGACAATCTGTTTTTTTGAACTCAGCATCATGTAAGTCCTGCATTACATAGTCTAAATTTTTAGGCTGTTTCTTTTTAAGCTTATCAAAATACTTTTTGTTTTCGATATGCTTATCTTTGGCTA
This sequence comes from Flavobacterium sp. 245, assembly GCF_004362055.1. Lineage (GTDB taxonomy): Bacteria > Bacteroidota > Bacteroidia > Flavobacteriales > Flavobacteriaceae > Flavobacterium. The sequence goes on along the minus strand of NZ_SNXB01000018.1, from coordinate 46,160 downwards.
ACTTATTTAAGTTGTTTAAAATTTGCTTCAAGTTTAAAATTTAAAGTTGAACTGCAAAATTAAACAACTTTAAACTTGAAACCTTAATCTTTGAATTAAAATACGATGAAAGATCTTTTTGGGAAAGCGATGTTCGATTTCCAGACTAATAATTCACCCGAAGACATTATTACCGAAACTTCTATTTCTGAAGAAGATGAAATGAGTATTGCGTATCTATTTCGCTCCTATAATGAAATGCCAAAATTGGAACAAAAAGCCCTGCAATTATCTTTCGGAAAAACCTTAGATGTAGGCTGTGGCGCGGGAAGCCATAGCCTTTCTCTTCAAAATGACCGCAATTTAAATGTGACTTCAATAGATATCTCAGAAAAAGCAATCGAAACCTGCCAATTACGCGGAGTGAAAAACGCAATAGTTCGAAACATTCTAGATTTTGAAGAAGAAAAATTTGATACTATTCTTTTATTAATGAATGGCACAGGAATTTTTGGAAAACTAGAAAACTGCAATCAATATTTATCTAAATTAAAATCTTTATTAAATCCTGGTGGTCAAATTTTAATTGACAGTTCAGATATCATTTATATGTTTGATGAAGATGAAGACGGCGGCAAATGGATTCCGTCGGGTGATAAATATTATGGAGAATTAACTTTTACTATTTCGTATAAAGGAGAAAAAGAAAAATCTTTTGATTGGCTATACCTAGATTACAATACGCTTCAGAATGCTGCGATTGCGAACGGATTAAAATGTGAACTAATTTTAGAAGGCGAGCACTATGATTATTTAGCCAAACTTTCGATATAAACGTACAAACATTCTAAAAAAATGGAAGAACTAGATTTAGAAAAATTAAAGTATCCAATTGGGAAATTTGTAATTCCAGATAACTATTCAAAGGAATACATATTAAATAAAATTGAAGAAATTGCCTCGTTTCCAGAAAAATTAAAAAACGAAACAATTCATTTGACTGACGAACAACTTGATACACAATATCGCCCCGAAGGATGGACAGTAAGGCAAGTTATTCATCATTGCGCTGAAAGTCATATGAATTGTTATATTAGAATCAAATGGACTTTAACTGAAAACAATCCCGTGATAAAAGCATATGATGAAACTTTATGGAGCGAACTTCCAGATAATTTATATATGCCGATTGAGCCAACACTAAAGTTACTAGAAGGGCTTCATTTTAGATTAGCTTACATTATGAAAAATTTATCAGAAAGCGAATTAGAAAAATCATTTATCCATCCTGAAAACAATTCAGAACTGAAGCTAAAACGAATCATAGGAATGTATGCCTGGCATTCTAATCATCATTTAGCACATATCACCACTTTAAAAAAAATTAAAAACTGGGACTGAAAAACTCCGTTGTTAGTAAGCCTTATAAAAAGAAAATCTCTTCAATTGAAGAGATTTTTTCTTTTATGGTATATTCAAATATTTATGTGTTTGAAGCGAAACACGCCATTTCGGGTTATTCATTACATAATCAACAATCAGCGGCGTCATTTCTTCTTTTTTGCTCCATTCGGGCTGAAGAAATAAAATTGCATTATCATTCACAAGTTCTGCTTGTTCTTCTGCAAAAATAAAATCGTGTTTATTATAAATAATCACTTTTAATTCATGCGCATTATCATAAACTGTTTGAGTTGGCAATTTATTCTTTTTGGGAGAAAGACAAATCCAGTCCCAAGTGCCGCTCAACGGATAAGCACCTGATGTCTCTATATGCACTTTTAGATTTTTATCTTTTAACTGCTGTGTAAGCAAAGTCATGTCCCATGTTAATGGTTCACCTCCAGTGATCACAACAGTATCTGCATAAGCTGAAGCATTTTTTACAATTAATTCAGTACTAGTTGGCGGATGAAGTTCTGCATTCCAGCTTTCTTTAACATCACACCAATGGCATCCCACATCACACCCTCCAATTCTAATAAAGTATGCGGCAGTTCCTGTATGAAAGCCTTCTCCCTGAATGGTGTAAAATTCCTCCATTAAAGGCAACATTGCTCCTTTATTAACTTCTAATTGTATTTCTTTTGCTAACATTATTCAATTTTAAAGTGCAAAGATAGTCATTTCTTAACGGAACAAAAAAACCGACAGTCTATTGAACTGTCGGTTTTATAAATAGTTAGAAAACTTATATTATTTCAAAGCTTTCACAGACTGTGTTGCATAAGCATTAGTTGGATCTAAAACTAAAGATTTGTTGAAATATTCAACTGCTTTAGCTTTATCTGTATTAGCATAAGCAGCACCAATACTATTGTAAGCTTCAACTACTTTTTTAACTGTTGCAGGTTTAGCCAATTCTTCAGCACCTTTAGCAGTTGTTTTAGTAATATACTCTTCGTAGTTTTTGATAATTAAATCATCTTTCTCTAACAAGTTGTTGATTCTTCCTTTGTATAAGTACGCCTCATCATAAGTTGGAGAAGCTACAAGAACTCTATCAAAAGCAGCATCAGCTTTAGTTAAAGCAGCAGCATCAGCAGCTCCGTTTGCTTTATTAGCATTTGCATAGTATAATGAAATACCATAATATACATTATCATTCAAATAATTTTTCTGCTCAGCATTAGTAGTGCTTAATTCGTAGATAGCAGCAGCTTGGTTGTATTGTTTTTTACTAAACAATTCTTTACCAAAATCCCCTAGATCTTCAACTGCTAACGGTTCCATTTCAACTGCTTTTTTGATATCAGCTAAACCAGCATCAAAAGCAGACGCTTCAACAGCTCCGTCAGCTCCAGTACCTTTTTTAATTTTAGCAAATCCTAAAGTTAAATAATCTTTAGCAATAACTTTGTTAGTTGGAACTTTTACATAATCCTCTAATGATTTAAGAGCTACATCAATATTTCCGTTTTCATAAGCAGAATAACCTAAATATCTATAAATTCTAGGATTAACTTTATCCTCAGCAATCATTTTATTTGCTACAGTTTCTAAACTCTTATAATCTTTAACCAAAATCAAGAAATCTGCGTGACGCATTTTAGAATCTAAAGAGTAATCAGTCAAACTTAAGTATTTCTCATAGTTTGTGATTGCGTTTTGCAAATTAGTTTTCGATGTAGAAGGCTTATTTCTTGCCCATTTGTAATACGTCTCAGCTAATTCTCTATAAACCGGACCATAACTTGCATTTAATGCAATAACTTCATTGAACGCTTTAATAGCCTCATCGTATGATTTAGCACCTTTCAACAAAACACCTAATTGCATTTTAGCTCTTAAAAGTGTAGGATCTGCAGTAAAAGCATCACGGTAAGCCTTATAAGCATCGTTTTGATTGTTTGCTCCATAATAAGCATCACCAATAGCCAACAAAGCAGTCGCATTTTGTGGCTCTATTGCCAAAGCACGTTTTAAACTAGCAATTGCAGCATTATAATCAGGAGTATTTGAATTAGTGTAAGCTTTACCAATGTAGATATATTCATCAACATCTTTACGCTTCATATCTTTAGTAGCTAAACCAAAGTTAGCCTGAGCAGATGCAGCATTTTTACTGTCAAGATCAATTTGACCTAATCCGATATAATTAAGGTTTTTTCTATCTGATGCTTCTAATCCATTTAAATAGTAAATCTTCGCTGAATCCACAACGCTTTGATTTAAATAGATGTTTCCTAAAACAAAATTAGCCTCACCATCTGAAGGTTTTGCTTTTATGATTGACTTAAGCAATGATTTTGCCTTTTGAAATTGCTCAGCATCAATTGCCTTTTTTGCTTCTTTGATGTCTTGCGCTTTTGCAACAGTGGCAGATGCAACTAATGCAAGACTAAAAATTTTAAATTTATTCATCTTTGTCGTAATTAATTTATTCTTTATCTTTTAAAATTTGGGTTCTAATATTAAGCTTTCTGCTTGGCGTTTTTACTGGCATTAATCCAGATTTCAACACTATTCTTTGACCAATCTCGCCAGCCATGAAGGAAGCAAGTCCCATACCCAGCCCGTTATACCCTTGACAGTTTATTATAAACAAATCACGTGCCAAAGGATATTTATTTAATGCAATGTCAGTTTGAGTTGGACTATAATATTTGTCATCATTTAAGCCTTTAACACTTAAGACATTGATTTTACTGATTGTTTCATTCATATTTGGAGAAGGCTGGTAAAGCCAATTAACACCAACTATACCAATCATTCCGTCGTTTTCAGAAACAAATTTAATAACTTCATCGTTAGTTTTAAAAGAAAATGCGTCAGTTGCCGGAATATCCTTTACTTTAGCCAGCTCCTTCATATAACGAACTGTACTAGAATTAGGATTATCAAAAACAAGCCCTTTTATTCCTGTATCCTTTTTCCCTTGCATAAAATCAATTACAGATTTCAACGCAATTAATGTATCATTATTGCTCTTGTTTGAAATTAAAGCAATTGCATCAACAGCAAAAGGCGTAACTCTAGGATTAATTTTACTTTTTTCAAATCTTTTCAGTTCATCAGCATTCAAATTGCGGGCAGTCACTACAACCTTTGCTTTTTGATTTAATAAATCATTGATAAGTTCAACTTCAGACTTTGGTTTAACGGCAATTTTAGCACCATAGTAAGTTCCTTCAAAAACAGCAACCTGATCGTCTACGATTGGCTTTACCGTTTCATCGACTGTAACATCAAGCGATCCTTTTAAAATTGTTTCTTTTGATTCATTCTTGCTTTTTTGGTTGCACATCGCAAACAAAAAGACAAAAACAATCAAACCAAAAACTTTACTATACTTCAACATCTTAGTCCGTATTAGAATTAATTAATCTTAAGAAGCGTATTGCCGAATAAACAATCAACAATCCTCCAAAAGCATATCGGTATTTAGGTTCCATATCTAAAGGAAGCTTCTCCCAGAACATAATCATTAAACCCAGCACAAGATATATTAAAAAAAACAGTATTCCTAAAACAAGAAGAAATCGCTCTTTGAGCGATTTCTTCTGAATATTATTAAGCATATCTTTTAACATTATTCTGCAGATTGAATAGTAATAGGAAGAGAGTAAAGTACTCTAACTTTTTTACCATTTTGCTCGCCAGGAGTCCATTTTGGACATTTTTTAAGAACACGAATTGCTTCAGCTCCTGTACCGTAACCGATATCCCTTAAAACTTTAATGTCGGTTAATGAACCGTCTTTTTCAACTACAAACGTAACGTAAACTTTACCTTTTAAACCTTCTTCTTCTGGAGTTTTGTAATTGTTTCCTACGAATTTGTAGAATTTATCAATTCCTCCAGGGAAATCTGGTTTTACTTCGATACCAGCTGTGTTATATACTTGGTTATCTTCTTCTACTACTGCAGCAGTTCCAGTACCTACCGGCTCATCAACAGTTAAAACTGCGTCTGGATCTCCTTTAATAGTTTCAGCTCCAACCTTTTTATCTTTAAGTTCCTCAATTTTTGGAGGATCTTCAGTAACCTCATTTGCTTTAGCAACAACCGGCTTCACAAATTTCACCTGATCCACTTTTGGTGGTGGTGGCGGTGGTGGCGGTTCATTTGGTTTTACCTCTTCTTTTTTCTTAGGAGGTAACTTAACAGTAGCGATCTTAATATCCTTATCCATGTCCTCTTCACCAGAATCTGGCAAGAAGCTTGCAATAAGAGGAGCTCCTACAGCAAAGGCAAAAATAATCGAACCTAAGATAAGCGCTTTTATCGTAGTTTTGCTGTTCGATTTTCTTAACTCATATGCCCCATATATCTTATTACGTCCTTCGAATACGATATCAAGCCACTGATTTTTTATAATATCTAATTTCATTTTTCTTGATTATTAGGATGTTCAAACAAGATAAATCTTATTGTTTATCTATTAATTTTGTTTCCTCAGGACTAAACTCAGGAACAATAGCATAAGTATCAACTCCTGTAATAGCCATCTCATCTAACATATCAACCAAATTTTTGTAAGTTGATTTTTTAGTTGGTTTAATGATGACTATAATTCCATTCTTAGGTTTTCCTAAAGCAGCAGAATAAGCTAAAACTTCTTTCTTTTGCTTTAATAATTCTCTACGAATACCATCTTTACCATATGCAATATCTTTAGGTCCTACTTTAGGAGCTACTAATAATCCCATATAATAAACCATTTTGTTGTTTTCACCCATCATAACAGTCATCGTACGATTCTCATCTACTTTAACTGGAGGGGTCTTATCTAATGGGTCTTTATCAGGCAATGACAAATCCATCGATTTAGGTTTTGACAACGAAGTGGTTAACATAAAGAACGTGATCAATAAGAATGCCAAATCCACCATCGCCGTTAAATCGACTTTTGAATTTTGCTTTTTACTTCTTACTTTGCCACCTTTTCCGCCACCACCGTCGCCGGTATTTAATTCAGCCATTTTAGTGTATCTTTTTTAATTAAAAGTCTTTCCCTCTCGTACCTGTAACTAAGTTAAAGGAATTGATTTTCTGATCTTGTAAAATATCCATAATCTTTTTGATTTGAGGATATTGTTCTTTAGCATCACCTTTTATCGCAATCTGCAACTCTTTATCTTCAATATCAATTGCAGCTCTTCTTGAAACAAGAAGCCACTCTTTCAATTGATTATCTAAAGAATCGATTGGAATTCCAGGTTGGTCAGCCTTAGCTCTATCAGCAGATTTCATATCGATGATTTGCTTTAAACCCGCTACTGGAACACCGAAGTCGTCCATTAACGAAAATTTAGTTTGGTCATCTTCAGAAAAATTCACACCGAATTTTGCTCCCATTCCTTCAAGAGTTCTTTTACGAATCTCTCTTCCTTTGATGTCAAAAAACACTTTACTTTTCCCGTCTTTTCCTTTTCCTATTGTAATAATTGCCAAATTAGTATCTGGTAATTTATGTTCTACAGTAGAGGCAGGCATATCTACAGGAAGTGCTTCTGGCACCTTAGCAGTAGCGGTCAAGATAAAGAACGTAAGCAAAAGGAACGCAACATCACACATGGCAGTCATATCTGTCGATGTTGACTTCTTTTTCATTTTTATTTTAGCCATTATCTTTTATTTTATTTTGATATAATTAATCGAAATTATAAATATCAAAAATTAATTATTGTTTCAAACTTCCTCTGAATTTTCTGTAAGTGTTAACGATTGTAGTACCAGCCTCATCGATAGAGTAAGTTAAATCGTCAATTTTAGCAGTAAAGAAGTTGTAAGAGATGATCGCCATAACTGAAGTAGAGATACCAGTTGCAGTGTTGATAAGTGCCTCAGAAATACCTGTTGCAAGAGCAGCTTGGTCTGGAGTTCCAGCAGAAGCTAACGCACCAAACGCCTTAATCATACCAGATACAGTTCCTAATAATCCTCCTAATGTACCTAAAGATACTAAAGTAGAGATAATAGTCATGTTTTTCTCTAACATTGGCATTTCTAATGAAGTTGCCTCTTCGATTTCTTTGTGGATTACTTCAGAAGCTTCTTCGCTGTTGAATCCTTCTTTTTTAACGTCTTGGTATTTAATCAAAGCAGATTTAATTGCATTTGCAACTGAACCTTGTTGTTTGTCACATGAAGCGATAGCAGCCTCGATGTTTCCTTCTTTGATACTTGCTTGAACACCTTTCATGAATTTATCTAAGTTAGCTTTTCCAGCTGCTTTACCGATAACAATGAATCTTTCAATAGAAAAAACAACAACCATTAAAAACATACCTAATAATACTGGTACAATAAATCCTCCTTTATATACCATACCTAGAGTATTGATTGGGTGACCTGTTTCAGGATTTCCACCCTCGAAGTTTGCAGGAGAACCCATGATTACTTTCCAAATAAACACCCCAACTAAGATACACGCTGCAATAATGATTCCAGTAATCATTCCTCCTCCATTTGAAGTGCTTTCTTTTTTAACTTTAACGTTTGCCATTTTTTTTAATTTTAATAGTTTTAAATAATTTTTATTTTTTAGTTATATTTAACTTGTAGAGGAGCAAATTTATACGTTTAGTTTAAATAAAAAAACTTTTTTTAATTTTATTGAAGGAAATTTAACGTCAATTTAAAAAATATCTCATTAAATTGCTGACATCATTTTTTTGATAAAACAAAAAAAGGGTCGAATAGTAAAAAAATTACAACGTTTTAGTAAATATTCAATTAATCCATTGAAATCTTCTTAAAAAGCTGCGAATATTTTTTTTATATCATTTTCAATCAAAAAACGCATTTTCTTACTAAAAAAAATAACAGTTATTTGTTAAAAAACGAAGCAAAACTCTTATAATCATCTAAATTACAAATAAAAACATGAATAAAAAAGATAATTTCATTCAAGACATAAACAATGGCTATATTTCTAAAGGCGACAGCATCACTTTAGGTAGCGCAATGCTAGATGGAGAAGCAATTGCGGAAGCTCATGTAAAAATCCCTTTAAAAACTTTAAACCGCCATGGTCTTATTGCAGGTGCGACAGGAACTGGAAAAACAAAAACAATTCAGGTTTTCTCTGAACAGCTGTCAAATGCCGGAATTCCGGTTTTAATGATGGATATTAAAGGAGATTTTAGTGGCATTGCGAAAGAAGGCAAAGAACAAAGCTTTATAACAGAGCGCCATGCTAAAATGAACATACCTTATAGTACCGCTTCATTTCCCGTTGAACTGATGTCACTGTCTAAACAAAACGGAGTTCGTTTGCGTGCGACGGTTTCTGAATTTGGTCCTGTTTTATTTTCACGAATTTTAGATTTGAATGATACTCAGGCCGGCGTTGTGGCAGTAATTTTTAAATATTGCGATGACAACAAAATGCCATTGCTTGATTTAAAAGACATAAAAAAAGTCATTAATTATATCACCGAAGAAGGCAAAGACGAAATCGCTGCCAGTTATGGCAAAATATCAACTGCTACAACAGGAACAATTTTGAGAAAAATTATCGAACTGGAGCAACAGGGAGGCGATTTATTTTTTGGCGAATTGTCTTTTGAAACTGATGATTTGATGCGAATTGACGAAAATGGAAAAGGCTACGTAAACATCATCCGCTTGACGGACATTCAGGATAAACCAAAGTTATTCTCTACTTTCATGCTAAGTCTGCTTGCCGAAATTTATCAAAAGATGCCCGAAAAAGGCGATGCAGAACAACCGGAGTTAGTAATCTTTATTGATGAAGCACATTTAATTTTTAACGAAGCCAGCAAAGCATTATTAGAACAAATTGAAACGATTGTAAAATTGATTCGTTCAAAAGGTGTCGGTGTTTATTTTGTAACACAAAACCCAATGGACGTTCCAAGCGGTGTTTTGGCTCAATTAGGTTTAAAAATTCAGCATGCTCTTAGAGCTTTTACAGCAAATGACCGTCAGGCGATCAAGAAAACAGCAGATAATTACCCAACATCAGATTATTATAAAACCGATGAATTGCTGACAAGTTTAGGAATTGGAGAAGCTTTAGTGACTGCACTTAACGAAAAAGGAATTCCAACACCGCTTGTAGCCACGATGATGCGTGCGCCTATGAGCCGTATGGATATTTTAACTCCAGATGAAATTGAGGAAATCAACGGAAAATCAAAATTAGTTAAAAAATACAGCGAAGAAATCGACCGTGAAAGCGCCTACGAAATTCTGAACAAAAAAATAGAAGAAGCAAACCAAGCTGTGGCTGAGCAAGAAGAGCAAGCTCCAACAAAATCATCAAAAGCAGGGCCAAGTACGACAGAAGTAGTTACAAAATCGGTTTTGAAAGTGGTAACAAGTGCTACCTTTATAAGAGGTGTTTTTGGGGTTCTGACGAAAATATTTAAGAAGTAAAAAAAATCACAATATAAGTAATATAAGTTCATGTATACTTTGCGTATAGAGTCATTGAACTTATATTACTTATATGGTGAAAAAATTATGCGTTTTGCAATAACGCTAGAATTTTATTTTCAACTTCTGGCGTATCCCAGATGTTTTCAATATTGTCAATTTTTAAAACTTCTTCCATAATTCCGTTTTGAAAATCGCCAATTGCCAAAGCTTCAGCATAAGGGCGATCACTAAAAGTAACTCGGCTATAAAGCGGAATCCATTTATCAGGATGTTTATCAGAAAAGACTTTTTCTATTTTCTTTTGCAATAAGAATTTTTCATCGGCAGTTTTTGTACTCATTTCCATAAAATTGCGATACGAAAGCTCTGCAATTGCATCAGCATTTGGTTTTCTTGAAATCTGATATTCCGAAAATATTTTTTTCCAATCGTCTTGGTACTTTTCAATCATTTCGCTCAAAACCGTAATATCTTCAAAACCTGCATTCATTCCTTGTCCGTAAAACGGAACTATAGCATGGCAAGCATCTCCAATTAAAGCGATTTTATCTTCAAAAGTCCAAGGAAAACATTTCATCGTTACCAAAGTACTCGTTGGATTCTTAAAGAAATCATTTGCCAGTTCCGGAATCACTTCAATAGAATCTGGGAAATTTTTCTCGAAGAAATCTTCCACCATATTTCGATCGATTAATGATTCAAAAGAATTCTTGCCTTCAAAAGGCATAAACAAAGTACAGGTAAAACTTCCGTCAAGATTTGGAAGCGCAATTAACATGTATTCGCCTCTTGGCCAAATATGAAAAGAGTTTTTATCTAATTTATGCGTTCCATCTGGATTTGCCGGAATATTCAATTCCTTATAACCCATATTCAAAAATTCCTGCGAATAATTGAACATGCTCTGGCGCTGCATTCTGTGACGGATTCTCGAAAAAGCACCATCGGCACCAAAAACCATATCATATTTTCGTTCTTCCCACTCGCCTCTTTCGCTTTCGCCAATATGCAAAGTCGCGTCGCTCAAAGTTACATCCCAAATTTTCTGTTCAAAATGAAACTCGGCTCCAGCTTCTTCCGCAAGATCGATCATCTTTCGGTTCAACTTTCCTCTCGAAATCGAATAAATGGATTCGCCTTCCTGACCGTAATGCTGAAAATTCAGTTTATCGACCAAATGAATCGCACGTTTGTCCATTGGAATAGCAATTTCGCGAACCGAATCACCAACACCAACAGCGTCTAGCGCTTTCCAGCCACGATTAGACATAGCAAGATTTATAGAACGACCAGAGAAATTTATTTTGCGAATATCAGGGCTTCGATCATAAACATGAACGGTATGGCCTGCTCTTTTAAGATAAATTGCCAACAGTGATCCTACAAGTCCAGAACCGACAACAGCAATTTTGAGTGAAGTTTGCATCAGGGAAAATCTAATATATAAGGTCGTAAAAATAAGTAATAATTATACAACAGCTTTAAAATAAAGGAAATATTTAACCATTTTCATCCTATTTAATTGGGCATGCAAACTCGTTTTCATAACAAATTCTGGTTTTTATAGATTTATTAGAAATTGGAAAAGGTTTATTTTCGCTAAAGATAATCTCGCAAAGTCGCGAAGACGCAAAGGTTTTTGAAGCAATCATAAAACGTACTGTTTGTCATTTCGACTGAAAGGAGAAATCACACTAGTAGTTCCGTAACGATGATCGCCAATCTTTGTCGACTCCCGTGTGTGATTTCTCCTTTCAGTCGGAATGACATAAAATGAGAAAAACTTTGCGTCTTCGCGACTTTGCGAGAAGATTTCAGCTACATTAAAAACTTAAATCAATTGACTTTACAAAACCATGAATAGCGAACTATTACAATCAAATATCATTTTAGAAAACGAACGCGTTTTATTGCTTCCTTTTGAAAACGAAAGAAACATCGAACTCAAAGAAATTATATTTGATGATGAAATCTGGAAATATATGGGAATGTACGTTCGTAACGACCAAGATTTCGAAAATTACATTCAAAACACTTTAAAACAAAAAGCAGACGGAATTTGTTATCCTTTCCTTATTATAGATAAAGCCACAAACAGAGTTGCCGGAAGTACGCGTTACGGCTATTTAAATCATGCGAGCCAAAAATGTGAAATTGGCTGGACTTGGTACGGAAAAGATTTTCAGGGAACGGGATTAAACAAAGCCTGCAAATATGAATTGTTGAATTTTGGGTTTGAAAAAATTCAATTTAAAAGAATTCAATTCAGCGCCGATCTTGAAAACACAAAATCACAAAGAGCAATTGAAAAACTAGGTGCTTTAAAAGAAGGTTTATTTAGAAACAATTATATTGATTCTGAAGGAAACATTAAAGACGATGTTTATTATAGTATTATTTTGGAAGAATGGGAAAATACTAAACGAGATTATTTTGGAGAGTTTCTATAAAAAGCAATACATTAGCTTGATATAAACCTATCCTTTCTACATAATCACATGAAAAAGAAAACTTATTTAATTTCGTTTTTTATTCTTTTTACCTTCAATTTGTTCGCGCAATCAAAAATGTTGACTGGCAATAAGCATTTAATAATGTTGAATATTCCTAAAAACTGGGTTCAGGAAGTAAATGACCAGATCCCTTTTTTAATAAAACCTGCCGAAAAAGATGTCAGCGATAATACCTATATGTATGTTTACGGATTAGATTACCAGTCATCGCCTGATATGGATTTATGGATTGAAGGAAATAGCACAAGCTTAAAAAATGAAATTCCAAAAATAAAGATTGGTGAGTTAAATCTAAAATTTGAAAATTTGAAAAAAGATAATTTTTTAACTGGGCGCTATAAAGCGGTCTCCTATATTTATCCAGATTTCAAAGAAGAAGTTTTACTTGTAATTGAATCAAAAACTACAATTATTACTGCCGTCCTTTCTGCAAAAGATAATGCTGAATTTAACAAATATCTCGACTCGTTTAAAGAATTGGTTAATTCATTAAAAATTAATGCTGCCACTGTAACCTATAAATAAAGTGTTTTAAAATTCTATTTTTAATTCTTTCAGCAAGATAATCCAACTTAATTAGTCAAAAATGAACCTCTATTCAGAATATTACGTAAGTCAAAAAGCTGAAAGGTTCGTCAATAAAATTTGGTGTTTAGACAACAGCATCGGCGAAAGCCTGATTGAAAACAAACTCGTTTTGCCAAACGGCTGTTTTAATCTTGCCATTGTTTCTGGAAATGCGATTGAAGTTCATACGAGTAAAAACAAATACGAAATGAACAAGGGCATTTACTTTTGTTCGCAAATGACCAATAAAGTTTTGGTGAATATCGAGCCCAAAACTAAAGTTACTATAATCCAGCTTCACACTTGGACACTTTCGATGTTTCCAAAATATGATTTGAGCAATTTTACCGATTCGATTATCAAAATTAAACCTGAAGAAATTCTTTTTCCAATTCAGATTGATGCTGCAATTGAAATTCTATTAAACACGATTAACACTTATTTTGAGGAATTAGCGACTTTACATTCGGAGAAAAATGTAATTGAACAAATCTGTGAAATTATAAAAACTCAGGAAGAACAAATTTCGGTTTCAGAAATCAGTTCGGCATTTCATTCTTCACAGCGTTTATTGCAGATAAAATTTAAAAACGCAACAGGATTAACGATTAAAAAGTACATTCAGATTCTGAAATTCAGAAAATCGGTCGACCAAATGGTCAATTCTGATTTAGAAAAATTAAAATTGACAGATGTTGCGCTTTATAACAAATATTTTGATCAGTCACATTTTATAAAAAAATTCAAAGACGTTACCAAAACAACTCCAAAGACATTCAATCCCGATTCGTACTTTCTATCGCAAAAAAGATAAGATTTCGCTTTTATACAATTTTGAAACTTTTGATTGGCGTAATATTGCAAAATCATTCATCATCAATCAATTATCAAAATGAAAATCATCAATCTCACTTGTTCTTATTTAAAAATCTTTTGGATCGGAATTTTATTTTTCACCCATCAAACCGGATTTTCTCAGGAAGAAAAAAACTCAGACCTATATAAAATCATTATGTCGCGAGACAGCCTTCTTTTTAATATTGGTTTCAACACCTGCGACATCACGCAATTTGAAAATTTATACAGTGATCAATTTGAATTCTTTCACGACAAAGACGGCACTTCGAATAAAACAGAATTTTTAGAAAGTTTTAAAAAAGGCTTATGTGGTTCTCCCGCAACTTATAAATGCCGGAGAGAATTAGTTGAAGGAAGCTCAAAAATTTATCCTTTGTATAAAAAAGGCGTTTTATACGGCGCTATTCAAACCGGAATTCATCAGTTTTATGAAAATATTGCGGCTAAAAATGAGCCTCTACTACAGAAAAACGAAAAATTAGTAGGCAAAGCTCGATTTACTCATGTTTGGGTTTTGGAAAACAATATTTGGCGATTAAAAAGATCTTTGAGTTACGATCATTTGGCTGTAAACACGCCTGAAGAAAAAACCAATCTTTTTGACAATGAGCAAGAAACCGAAAAATGGCTGAAGGAAAATAATATTCCCGCTTTGGGAATCGGAATTATTGCAGACGGAAAACTAAAACAGGTAAAGGTTTTTGGCGAACTAAAAAAAGGCGTTCCAGCTCCCTATAATACAATTTGGAACGTAGCATCTTTGACAAAACCAGTAACTTCAATTGTAGCTTTAAAATTAGTAAGCGCAGGAAAATGGGATTTAGACGAACCGCTTTACAAATATTGGACCGATCCAGATATTGCAAATGATCCTAACACAAAACTCTTGACAACTAGAATAATCTTAAGTCATCAAACGGGTTTTCCGAACTGGAGATACATGAATAAATCTGGAAAATTAGATTTCAAATTCAAACCTGGAACGCAATATCAATATTCGGGCGAAGGAATGGAATATCTGAGAAAAGCTTTGGAAAAGAAATTCAAAAAAAACTTAAATCAATTGGCTTCAGAATTAATTTTTGAGCCTCTGAAAATGAATGATACTCAATATATATGGAACGACAAAGTTGATATTTCCAGATATGCAATTAATTATGACAAAAGTAGCAATGCTTATGAACCAGTAAAAAACAAAACAGCAAACGCCGCCGATGATTTATTGACGACTATTGAAGATTACGGCACTTTTTTGTGCAGTGTAATGAACAGCGACGGCTTAAACAAAAAGGTATTTGATGAAATGAATTCGCATCAGGTTGCCCAAAATAAAAAAGACAAATACTTTGGTTTAGGCTTTGAAATCTATGATTTTGGAAATGGAGAATATGCACTCTCGCACGGAGGCGCTGATCAAGGCGTACAGACGCTTTTCTTTTTGCTTCCAAAAACAAAACAAGGTCTGCTTATTTTTACCAATGTCGATGATGGCTACAAAGTTTATGAAAAATTACTGCTTCATTATTTGAGAGAAAACGGGCAAAAACTGATCGACATCGAAAAGAAGTAAACTTTTTAATTTTAAAACAAATGATAAAATTAATTATTCTCATACTACTGTTTTTAAGCAAAATTTTATAAGCTTAAAAGAATGATTGCTAGTTAAAACGAATCGTTAGTTAGGAGCATAAACCGCTAAAAATACTTTTAAGTTTATGCTCAGATTCGTTTTGATTTAAAATAAAATGAAAAAATTTGATTGTTCTTGAAACCAAATACTAAATCGATCGTCTAACAATTTAAACACCACAATTTATTCAGATAAAAAAATCGTAATTTCGATTTAAATTATTGAATATCTATTTGTTAGAAGTTTCAATCATCAATCAAAAATGAATCATTTATTAATCAAAAACCCATAATCAGCAATCATTATGAAAAACGCAATCAAACTAATTCTTTTTTGTGCCATTTTACAGCTCTTTTCGCTGAACACTTATGCACAAAACAAAGCCAAACAAATCGAACAGCTTTTAGCCAAATACAATGAATACGGACAATTTAACGGCTCAGCTTTAGTTGCCGAAAACGGAAAAGTAATTTTTAAGAAAGGATTTGGTTCTGCTAATTTTGAATGGAATATTCCAAATCAGCCGGATACAAAATTTAGATTAGGATCAATCACCAAACAATTCACAGCCCTTTTAATTGTAAAATTGGCCGAAGAAGGAAAACTTAAACTGGACGTTCCTATTACAACTTACTTAGCCGATTATCCAAAAGAAACTGGTGATAAAATCACAATTCATCATTTACTGACACATACTTCGGGTATTCCAAATTATACATCGGCACCCAACTTTTTTAAAGATAAAAGTCGCAATCCTTATACTCCAGAAGAATTTGTTAAAACGTTTTCAAGTCTTCCGCTGGAATTTACTCCGGGCGAAAAATTCAATTACAGCAATTCGGGCTACTTTTTACTCGGTTATATTATCGAAAAAGTTACAGGCAAAACATACGAGCAAAATTTACAGGAAATCATTTTTACGCCTTTAAAAATGGTCAACACTGGTTATGACCATTTTGATCTGATAACAAAAAACAGAGCGGCCGGTTATGAAAAAAATGGAAAAAACATCAGCAACGCTGCCTATCTTGATATGAGTATTCCGTATGCGGCGGGTTCTTTATACTCAACTGTTGAAGATTTATACCTTTGGGATCAAGCACTTTATACTACAAAATTGCTTTCAGAAAAATCTATAGAATCTTTATACAAACCTTACATCAAAGCTTGGGATGGTTTTTATGGATATGGCTGGTCAACCAGAGAAGTTGCAAATGGCGATAAAGGAAAACTGAAATTAATTGAACACGGTGGAGGCATAAACGGTTTTAACACCAATATTTCAAGAATACCTGCAGATAAAAACCTGATCGTTTTGCTTAATAATACCGGCGGAACTGTTCTGGGAGAAATAACCAATGGTATTCGTGCGATTTTGTATGATCAGCCTTTTCTTCAACCTAAAAAATCTTTGGCTCTAGATTTATTGGATGTATACACTGCTAAAGGCGCTGTGGCGGGAACAGAAGCTTATAAAAAATTAAAAAACGATCCCACTTATGCTATTAAGGAAGGCGACATGAACCGAGTGGGCTATCAATTATTACAATCTGGGAAGAAAAAAGAAGCCATTGAAGTTTTCAAAATTAATGTTGAAACTTTTCCGAAATCGGGAAATACATACGACAGTTTAGGTGAAGCTTATTTAGCAGATGGCGACAAAAACTTAGCGATTGCAAATTATACAAAATCTGTCGAGCTTGATCCAACAAATGAAGGCGGAAAAAAAGCACTAGAAGAACTTTCGAAAAAATAAACTATCTAAATTTTCTTAAAACTCTGATGAGACCGATTTTAAAACGGTTTTATCGGAGTTTTTTTGTTACAATTTCTAACATTCAAATTCTATGATTTAGCTTTAAAAATACTATTTTAGCCGTACCCAAAAACAATAAAATAACCTATGAAAAATTTAAAAAAGTACCGCTTTCTAACGGCATTCTTATGTTTGTTTATTTCTGCTAAATCTTTATCGCAAAATAACCCTCCGCCACCGGCAATGCCAACACAGCAAAACAAAATTATTGTTGACAAGATTATCGAAGCCGCACATTATAAAACCTATGTAATTGATTTTTGCTTGTCTAAAATTAATGAGGCTTCCGCCAAAGAAGGCTGGAACGAACAAAAAGCAATGGAAATTACTGAAAGCATCAACTATAAAAATTTTAGAGATGCGATTTACAATGTTTTTGCTTTTTATGATGAAGTTGAATTAGAAACACTTTTAAAAGCGTATGAAAAAGATACTGCTTACCAAACTAAAAATGTAATGACCGCTAACAAAGCCCTTGCAAATAATCTGAATATTTTTGCAAATGATATTGTTTTAGGAAAGTATATTTCTAAGTAAAGATGCTAAGATTCTAAGTAGCTAAGGTTCTAAGTTTTTTTAGCCTCAAAATCTTTGTCAAAGTTTAAAACTTTGACAAAGATTACACAAGCCGAAAACTTGAAACTTGAAACTAATTCCTCGGTTTCAAAACCAGTTTTGTTGATGTTTTTATAATTTCCTCTTTATTCAATTTCATTTTTCTGAATTTGCCTTCATTGTACATTATCGCCTGATCGCTGTAATGTTTACTGAATGGATTTCCCGATTGACCTGTTGGCAAAATGCTCCAGCTATTTTCAATATCAGAGAAATCAACAATTCTTCTGGTTGAAGGCCCGCCTTTTACGTAATATTTTCCTTCTTCATTAAATCCGAAGAACAAATTATTTATCACTTCGTTTGACCCTGGCGAATCAAACGGACCAACATTAAATAATCCACGAAGTGCGGCAATTTTTCCTAAAGGATGTTCATGCTCAACCGTGTGAACTTTACCCCATTTCCAATCTGTAATGATATTTCCTAATTGTTTTTGAAGCGCCGCAATAGCTTCATGAAATGATTTTGAAACAATATCTGTTCTGGTTTCTTTTACATTTTTTGTTTTGATATTATCCCACCAAACTGAATTTTCGTTGGCAACTTGTCTTGCAATAACTTGTTTCCCGATGTGCGTCCCTATAAACAAATCGAAATTGTCTTTTCCTATTTCATCTTCAAAAGTATTTCTCATATACAGATAAATCCATTTGTTGTAAATCGTTGGTGCAACATCTTCAAGATTTGTTGTGCCTTTCCAAGATTTCAAAACTTCAACAGCCTGTTTTTCTTCTGCTGAAAGTTTATTGTTATCCAAACTCGAAATCAATTTTTGAGCCGTTCCCGGAGCAATTGGCGACGTATTATCATATATCATTTTACTGATTGCTTCTTTGTCCCAATCCGATTTGGCATCCATTAAAGTTGAAATTCTTTTGGCGCGGTCTTCTGGCAAATAATAACCCGGATACAAATAACCATCTATCGCTTCCGGCTGATTATTGGCCGAATAAACGTAACCCCATTTCGGATTTTCAGAAGATGGATTTTTCGAAAAATCTAAATATTCTGTAATATCATCTTTTCCGCTTGCACCGTCTAAAATCAAAAACGTATTTACGTCTTTATTATGTTTATACAATTTCCCCGTTGCCCACCAAGCTACATTTCCTTTAGCATCTCCATACATAACATTCAATCCAGGCGCGGCTACTAACTGAACCGCTTTTCTAAAATCATCTTTGCTTTTAGCATGCGAAAGTCCGTAAACCGCATCTAAGATCTGTATGGGTTCTCTGGTATAGGTCCACGACATTGCAATTGGATTTTTTTTATCCAAATGATCTAAAAGATCATTCATAATTGGTCCGTGTCGGCTTGACTTTATTGTCATAACAATATCAGATGTATCTTTTACTTTGATTGTTTTTTTTCTGATTTCATATTTTCCAAAACCGGTTGGAGTCTCATATTGATTTGGATCTCCGCCAAGGGTTCTTTCCTGATAAAAATCAATATCATCATTTTCAAACATCGTTAAACCGTAAGCATAATCACGATTGTGCGCCAATAACGGAAACGGAGTTCCGGCCAAATAACAGCCATACAACTCATGTTCTGGAGTTACTATATGCGCTTCGTACCAAGTAGCCGGCTGTGAAAATCCAATGTGTGGATCATTGGCAAAAATTACTTTTCCGCTTTTCGTTTTATGCGGTCCAGCGACCCAACTATTACTTCCGATAAAAGGCGGAATTGGCGATTTATCTAACAACGCTACAACCGATTTTGAAATCTCGGTATAGGTCTCCATATTTTCTTTTGAACTTTTAAGTTGTGTTGTATTAAATTCGCCGTTTATTCCTAAGTCTTTCAAATAGTCAACTCCATATTTATTGCGGATTTCCGTTAGCAAAGGATCTGTTTTTTGAGCCATTGCAAAACTGAAAGACATATATCCGAAGATATTATAAACGTCCTTTATAGTGAATTTTTCTTTCTTAACTCCTACAAGCGTAAATTCAATTGGCGTTACACCTTCTTCCAAATACTGATTTATTCCGTCCAGATAAGCTTGAGTCAATTGATAACTCACACTGTTTTTGTCCAATTTAGCAATGGCTTTCGCCGAAGCTTCTTCGATACCAATTCCGGCAAAAAACTTATCATTTTTAAGCGCTACAGATCCGAAGATTTCAGATAATCTTCCCGGCGCAATTCTTCGAAGCAATTCCATTTGCCATAATCTTTCCTGCGCGTGAACATATCCAAGCGCTGTCATCGCATCTTTTTCGGAATCGGCATAAATATGAGGAACTCCAAATTCATCAAAATAAACTGTAGTTTCCTTTTCAAGATTTTTCAGTTGAAGTGTACCTTCATATTTGGGCTTCAAATGAAAAATATAAGCAAATAACGCAATTGCAAGAATAACAATAAGCAATACTAAAACCAGCAGAATTTTTTTTAATCTTCTCATATTTTGCAAAAGTGTAGATAAATAAGGTTTGTAAAATGATGTAACCAAAAAGAAGAATAATGTAATAATCCCTCCCTTTAAAAGCCTAAATTTATGTATTTAAAATTAATACTATAAATGTCTATCTATAAAAAAATAGCGATTGGTGTAATTTCTCTTTTCCTTCTTCTAGTTTTTGTCAATATTGGCCTAAATTACTGGATAAAAAAACAGCTCCCGATTATTATTCACGAGAAAAACAAAACGGCTTATAATATCAATTACGAAAAAATTGAAGTTTCGCTTTTCTCGAGAAATATCTATGCGCTGACCTTATTAGTGAGCCCGAAAAAAGAACCTAAAGACAGCAAAAATGGTCTTTTTTCTAAAATCGAATCGGTTACAATTAAACACTTCAACATTTGGGATTTAGCTTTTCGCGATATTATTCAGGCCGAAAGCATTATTATCAATAAGCCACGAGTAATATTATATAAAAAAGGAGAAAAATTACTAAACAACAGCAAAAGTATTAAAACTGAAATTGTCGATCCTTTCCGCAAAATTATTGCTGTTTCAAACATTTATTTAAATGATGGATCGGTTGATGTTGTTTCATTAGATACTGATAAACCTATTTTCAGCATTAAAAAAATCATCCTGAAATTAGAAGGAATTTTAATAACCGACGCCACTTTAAAAGAGAAAATTCCGCTCCAATACAAAACCTATGCTTTAGTATGCGACAGTTTGTTTTATCGTCCGAGCGCTTTATATCATATTAATATCGGAAAAATTACTACCGAAAAGAATTTTCTAAAAATCAATAATTTCTCCAATATCCCTCAGTTTAACCGACGCGAATTCACAAAACGTCTCGACAAAGAAAAAGATATTTATACCTTAAAATTTGATTCGGCTCAAATTGCAAAAATGGATTGGGGGTTTAAAAATGATCGCTTTTTCTTTAAAGCAAATTCGCTTGTAATCAATCATTTTGACGCCAATATTTATCGCGGTAAAATGCCGAAAGATGATTTGAGCAAAAAATACCTGTACAATCATTTATTGCGAAATATAAAATTCCCGCTTCAAATTGACACTTTGCAGGTTTTGAAATCGAAATTGGTTTACGAAGAAGAAATTGATTTTTCGAAAGGCCCAGGAATTTTAACCTTTGACAAATTCAATTTGCAGGCAACAAATCTAAGAAGCGGATTCGGATTGAAAAAAACCAACGATGTAAAGATAAAAGTGAAATGCATTTTCATGAAAACTTCGCCTTTAGATGTTGATTGGAGTTTCAACGTTTTGGATAAAAGCGACGGTTTTCATATTCAAGGCGTGATTTCGAATTTTGATGTTAGGGCGATGGGGCAATTCAGCAAACCTTATATGAACGCTTCATTTACAGGAGTTTTTAATAAATACCGTTTTAATTTTTATGGTAATGATAATGTTTCAAAAGGAAATGCTTCTTTAGATTACGACGATTTAAAAGTAAAATTATACAAAAAGAAAGATCCTGAAAAAGAAGCCAAACTAAAATCGGCAATTGTAAATTTACTTGTCAAAAACGATTCGAAAGACAAAGCAAAAACGGCAGACGTTGAATTGGAAAGAATCCACGAAAAATCATTCTATAACTTTTTATGGCGAAGCATTGCCGAATCTTTGAAGAAGATTTTGATATAGGTTTATTAGCCACGAATTCAGGAATTTTATTTAAAATGTTTGCCAACATAGCCTGCGGTTTCAACCGCAGGAACACAACGCATTTCCACAAAGAAATCCCATAACACATTCTTACAATACGTTCCCCGTGGTTGAAACCACGGGCTATATTTATTTATAATTTGCATTTTGCCAACAATTACATAAATTTTCATTCATTTTTACTCGCGGAATTTTTAAAAATTAATTCGTGTAAATTCGTGTAATTCGTGGCAACCAACCTTTGCACATGATAATTATCAGGTTTTACAAAAATCCTTTTTCCAATATTTGTTTTTATTTTAATCTAAAAACAAATGACAAAATCCCCTTTACATACTTTTCATATTCCTGTGATGGGTCTTGCTTATACAATAGACAGCCCTATTCGTGTGTCACACTATGGAATTTCGTCTGTTATTGCCCTTGCTGATGATGACTTGATTGAGAAGATGCGTAACTTTTATAGCACTAAATTCAATATTCCATACGAAGAAATCACACAAAAATTTCATGATTACCGTGCCGAAAGAATTACTTCTTATCTAAATTTAGTAGACAAAATAGTAAAAGAAAAATTCGAAAGTTTCAAAACTGAATTAGCAGAAAGCAAAACCGCTCTTGACAATTTTATGGCCATGTTGCCCAACACATCTGACATTAAAAAAGGTTTTCAAAATTTAGTTGATGACGGTATCACTTTTAAAGAAAACATACAGCATTATATCGAATCACATCTATTTTCCGGCGAAATCGACGTTAATATTATGACGAAACTGGACAAAGATAATTTTGTTAAAAATGAACAGCTTCCAACTGAATTTAATGATGCACATGCAGCTTTGAGAGGTTTTGCCAATAGTAATCTGGAATCTTCGGTTGTGCTTTCTGCCGGCATGAATCCGAGATTATTTGGTTACTTCGAAAATTTCAAAGACTTTTTCCCAAATGAAAATAACGAGCTTAAAAAGAAAATAATCTTAAAAGTAAGTGATTATAGATCGGCAATGATTCAGGGAAATTTCTTAGCTAAAAAAGGAATTTGGGTTTCTGAATACCGAATCGAATCTGGTTTAAACTGTGGCGGTCACGCTTTTGCCACTGATGGGCTATTACTAGGTACCATTTTAGAAGAATTCAAGCAGAAAAAAGAACAATTGGTACAATCGGCTCACGAATTAATGATTAAGGCTTTACAGCAAAAAAATCAACATTTCCCAGAAAATCCTTTAGAATTAAAAATTACGGTTCAAGGCGGTGTTGGAACAGCTGAAGAACATGAATTTTTATTGGATCAATATAAAGTCGATTCTGTTGGCTGGGGCTCTCCTTTTTTATTGGTTCCTGAAGCGACATCGGTAGATCAAGAAACAAGAAATTTATTAATGAAGGCCAAAGAAGATGATTTTTATCTGAGTAATATTTCGCCTTTAGGAGTTCCCTTTAATACTTTAAAAGGCACAACAAATGAATTTTTAAAACAAAAACGTATTCATGAAAACAAAGCTGGAAGTTCTTGTCCGAAGAAATTTTTAGCTTTAAGCAAAGAATATGATCCACATGGAATTTGCACAGCTTCAAAAAAATATCAGGATATAAAACTGGAAGAATTAGAAGCTAAAAAAGAAACTTTATCTTCCGACGATTACGCAAAAAGCAAAATCAAAATAACCGAAAAATCATGTTTATGCGTTGGTTTGGCAAATGCTTCTTATCTTGAAAATGATATTCGTATAAAAGGCCAAAATCAGGGCGTTGTAATTTGTCCTGGCCCAAACTTGGCTTATTTTGATCAGGAAGTTTCTTTAAAAGAAATGGTACAGCATATTTATCAGGGAAAATCGGTTTTAAGAACTGACCGCCCGAATTTATTTGTGAAGGAATTAAAAATGTATGTAGATTATTTTAGAAATGAAATTGAAAACATTTCTGGAGAAGTAACCGCAATGCAGCTCAAAAAATGGAATTCTTTCAAAGCAAATATTTTAGAAGGAATTGAATATTATCAAAATCTATTTTCATCAACTTTTTATTTTAAAACAGAAGAAGAAAAAATCAAAAGCCAATTCGATTTTTATAAAACAGAATTAAACGCAATACATATTCCAAAACTGGAATTAGCATAAAACAAAACGCCGATTTAGAATATCTAAATCGGCGTTCTTTTATTTATAGTATAAAATCTTACTCTTTTTTATTCTTGCTGTCAATAACAGCACCTGTTCCAGTTCCTAAGGCAGCACCGGCTAAACCACCAATAATTGCACCCTCACCTTTTTTCTTGCTCACAATTGCTCCAGTTGCTGCCCCTACTCCAGCACCAATTACAGCGCCTTTAGCAGTTGCACTCCAGCCTTTCTTTTTTGGCGTCGCGGCGGTTGCTGTACCATCTTGTTGGTGAACTACTACAACTTTTTGCTCTTGCGCTTTTGCTTTTTCCGCTTCTACCTTCGCCATTTCAGTTTTCATTGAGTCTATAACTCGTTGTTTACTTATTTCAACTTTCATTGAATCAATACTGGCTTGTTTTGCTATATTGATATCTTTCTTTCCTTGATTTTGACAAGAAACTATAGATAAAGCGGCTAATAATATATATAAGGCTTTCATGATTGTAGTTTTAAAAATTATTACACTACAAAGTAAGGCCGTTACATTTTGTTTGAGTTACAAGATTTTTTTGAAAGTTTATAAAATTAGAAGATTTTGTGTTTTCTGGAAGAATTTTTATTTAAAGCTGTATAATTTAATCTCGCAAAGTCGCAGAGACGCAAAGTTTTATTCTTTATAGTTCAATGGCGTCCAACTTTAACTGGATGAAAAAATGATCAAAAAAAAGGCTTTAGCCAAACTATATCTGTTTAGGTAAAGCCTTTCAAATTTAATCCTTACTACTTCCAGCTAAAGCTGGAGGCAATTGAAAAAATCGTTTAATATTTTTAATCTGTAACTTTATATAAAAATTTCGCGTCTCTGCGACTTTGCGAGATTATTTTTTATTCCTCTAAAATTCCTTTTTTTAGAATCTGCCCAAAGTCGTACATATCTTCATAAGAAGAATATAAAGGAACTGGCGCGAGACGAATAACATTTGGTTCACGCCAATCTGTAATTACACCGTTTTTCATTAAATAATCAAATAAGCTTCGCCCCTGACCATGAAGAAAAACAGACAATTGTGAAGCTCTTTCTTCTGGATTTGAAGGCGTGATGATTTCAAAAGTACTTTCTACTTCTTTATCAATTTCGTGCAGAATAAATTCTAAATAGGAAGTAATGTGGTCACGTTTTTTAATTAAAGCATCCATCCCAACTTCGGCAAACATTTCTACAGAAGCCAAATAAGGCGCTAACGAAAGAACGGGAAGATTACTAATCTGCCATCCATCTGCTCCATGAACAGGATCAAAAGTTGGCTCCATTTTAAAACGACGTTCTTTATTGTGTCCCCACCATCCAGCAAAACGTGGCAGATCTGGATCATTGTGGTGTCTTTCATGTACAAAACAGCCTGACGCATTTCCTGGTCCTGAGTTCATATATTTATAACTGCACCAAGCGGCAAAATCTACATTCCAATCGTGAAGTTCCAGTTTGATATTTCCAGCTGCATGAGCTAAATCCCAACCCACTTTTGCCCCTGCTTTTTGTCCGGCTTCAGTAATAGTTTTAATATCAAAAACTTGTCCGGTATAATAATTTACACCTCCTATTAAAACCAAAGCCAATTCGTCGCCAACTTCTTCGATTTTTGCTAAAACATCTTCTAAGCGAATATTGTGTTCACCTTCACGGCGTTTGATTTCTACAATTGCATCTTCCGATTTGTATCCGTGAAAATGAACCTGACTCTGAAACATATATTGATCAGATGGAAAGGCTTTTTCTTCGCATATAATTTTATAGCGTTTGCCTTTTGGCTGATAAAAAGAAACCATCAACAAATGAAGATTCACAGTCAAAGTATTCATTACGGTAACTTCTGACGGCAACGCTCCCACAATTTTACTTAACGGTTCAGAAAATCTTTCCTGATAATCCCACCAAGGTTTCTCTGCATAAAAATGACCTTCGACAGCTAATTCTGCCCAGTCATTCATTACTTCATCAATATAAGCTTTAGTACGTTTTGGCTGTAATCCTAATGAATTTCCTGTAAAGTAAATTACTCGCTTATCATTTACTTTCGGGAAAATAAACTGATCTTGATAATGATTTAATGCATCTTGCGCATCAAGTTGTTTCGCGAATTCGCGTGTATTTTGAAAAGTCATTGTGTTTTTGTTTTGGACGCTAAAATAACAAATTTTGTTTGTTTTGTTTTGTTTCACGTTTCAAGTTTCACGTTTTGTTAGCAACTTGAAACCTGAAACTTGAAACTTGAAACCATTAAAAAACAGAAAACCCGACAGGTTTTTTAAAACTTGTCGGGCCTTTTTATAAGATAAATTCTAATTAAAGAATTAACATCGCATCTCCGTAAGAATAGAATTTATATCCTTCTTTGATCGCTTCGTCGTATGCTTTTTTCATTAAGTCATGTCCACAGAAAGCAGAAATCATCATTAATAATGTTGATTTTGGTGTGTGGAAATTTGTAATCATACAGTTTGCAATACTAAAATCGTGAGGAGGGAAAATAAATTTATTTGTCCATCCTTCATAAGGATTCAAAGTATTAGCAGAAGAAACAGAACTTTCTATTGCACGCATAGAAGTTGTTCCTACGGCACAAATACGTTTTTTCTTTGCTTTTGCTTCATTCACAACATCACAAGCTTCCTGATTGATGATCAATTCTTCTGAATCCATTTTGTGTTTAGATAAATCTTCAACCTCAACTGGATTAAAAGTTCCTAAACCTACGTGAAGTGTAACCTCAGCAAAATTTACTCCTTTGATTTCTAATTTTTTCAAAAGATGTTTTGAGAAGTGTAAACCAGCAGTTGGTGCCGCCACAGCTCCTTCTTCTTTTGCGTAGATAGTTTGGTATCTTTCAGCATCTTCAGCAGTAACTTCTCTGTTGATATATTTAGGAATTGGAGTTTCTCCAAGTTCTGTCAATTTATTTCTAAATTCTTCATAAGAACCATCGTATAAGAAACGTAATGTTCTTCCACGAGATGTTGTATTGTCAATTACCTCAGCAACTAATGAATCGTCGTCGCCAAAATAAAGTTTGTTTCCGATACGGATTTTTCTAGCTGGATCAACTAAAACATCCCAAAGACGTTGCTCAGAATTTAATTCTCTTAATAAGAAAACTTCAATTCTTGCTCCCGTTTTTTCTTTGTTTCCGTACAAACGTGCAGGGAAAACTTTTGTATTATTCAAAATTAAAACGTCTCCGTCATCAAAATAGTTGATAACGTCTTTAAACATTTTATGCTCGATAGTCTGTTTTTTACGGTCAATTACCATTAAACGAGATTCATCTCTGTTTTCTGCTGGAAATTCAGCCAAAAGTTCTTTCGGTAAATTGAAATTGAAGTGTGATAATTTCATATTTGAAGTTAGATTTTAAAATATCAATCTTAGACTTTTTTATCTAAAATTTTAAATCGTTTGCAAATATACGATTGTGAGATAGGCGTTGTCAAGTGTTTTGACGTTTATTTTCAAAAGTCGTTGATTTAGTGGCGTTTCGGAAAGCATTAAAAATGTTTTTTTTCTTACACAAACCTGTTTAACTTATTATTGAAATGACAAACTTTGCGATCATATTCAAATTCGAACATAAAAAAACCTCTGGTTGAAACCAGAGGCTATGTTTTAAGTTTGCATTTATATGAATTTATATTGTTCCAAAAAAATTTACACTTCTGAGATTTGGAAGTTCAAAGCTTTTAAATCATTCCAAAAATCTGGGTATGATTTTGAAACTACTCCTGCATCTTCAATAATAATTGGAACTTTAATTGCTAACGGAGCAAACGCCATTGCCATACGGTGATCATTATAAGTTCCTATTTTTACATCGTGATTAATATTTCCAGAACGCTCTAAAGTCAAGCTGTCGTTAGTTACCGAAATATTAGCGCCTAGTTTTGTAAGCTCAATTCGTAATGCTTCAAGTCTGTCAGTTTCTTTAATTTTTAAAGTATGAAGACCTGTTAAATGACATCCGATTCCTAAACCTAAACAAGTTACAACGATTGTCTGCGCAATATCTGGCGTATTATTCAATTCAAAATTTACATCTTGATAATTGAAACCAGCTACTTTTTCCAATGTCATTTTATTGCCTTGAAAAGTGGTTTTTACACCCATTTTTTCATAAAGAGAAATTAATTCTGAATCTCCTTGAAGGCTGTTTTCTTTATAACTGCTTAATGTAATTTTTGCAGCATCGGCCAAAGCGACTAAACTAAAGAAGTAAGAAGCCGAACTCCAGTCCGATTCTACAACCATTTCTTTTGATTCAACAGATTCTTTTGGAAACACTTTGATTACATTTCCTTCAAAACTAGTTTGAATATCTAAATCATTCAGCAAAGCCAAAGTCATTTTGATATAAGGAACTGAAGTAATTTCTCCTTCTAATGTCAATTCTAAACCATTATCTAGTTTTGAAGCCACTAATAAAAGTGCCGAAATATATTGACTGCTCACATTTGCCGCCAAGTTCACTTTTGAAGCCGTTACTTTTTTTCCTTTAATTCGAATTGGCGGATAGCCTTCTTCTTTTTCATAAGAGATTTCAACTCCTAATTGCCTTAAAGTATCAACCAAAATTTTGATTGGGCGTTCCTGCATTCTGCTTGAACCTGTCATTACAACTTCTCTGCCTTCATTAACAGCAAAATAAGCCGTTAAGAAACGCATTGCCGTTCCCGCATGGTGAATATCAACAATTTCGTCATTGCCAATTAATGCTTTCTGCATTACTTCACTGTCGTCAGAATTTGAAGTGTTGGCTAAAGTAATATTAGGAAATAACGCTTTTAGTAACAATAATCGGTTCGTTTCACTTTTAGAACCAGTGATATTTAGTTGCGAATCATCAATTGTGAATTGCGAATTCGTGCTTAATTTTAAATTCATGATATTAGTTATGTGTTGCGAACTATGAGTAACATAATCCAAGCGCGCAATTTACCACTCCTCGCCCGTAAATCAAAATTCGCGCTGAAATTTCACAATTATTTCAATTTATCATTGTTTTTGTGACGATTTTTATCTCTAACCGATTTTAAATCCATTTTTTTATCAAAAGCGACTTGTAAATCGATTCCCGTTTGATTCGCCAAACATAAAACAACGAAAACAACATCGGCCAATTCTTCGCCTAAATCTTTGTTTTTATCGCTTTCTTTCTCTGATTGTTCTCCGTACCGGCGTGCAATAATTCTGGCCACTTCACCTACTTCTTCTGTAAGCTGCGCCATGTTGGTTAATTCATTAAAATAACGAACGCCATGTTCTTTTATCCAAGTATCAACATCTAATTGTGCATTTTTCAAATCCATTGCTATATTTTTTTTAGGACAATTTTTTCATTTTGGCTGGCAATCATTTTCTGAAAAAGATCTTTTAATCCATTGTAATCGCCAGCTGCAAAAATACTATTGTTTATTTCTTTGATACAGCTAATCTGAATTTTATTTTCCTGTTTTGAAATATTTAATGTAAAAACGATTTCTTTATTTTCAGATGAGATTCGAATTGGATTTGGCATTTACAATTGGGAGTTTTATTGTTTTTTCTTTCCAAAATTTATTGACCTTTTTCTTAAAACTTCCTTTTTTATCAAGTTTTGTTTTTACTATTGCGCCATTTTCAAGATTATAGGCAATTCCGTTCGGAAATTCTAAGCGATCTTCGTTCAGATTTTCATTCCTAATATAAAAACGCACCTTTTGATCAGCCCATGTAAGAACTTCATTTTTTATATTCTTTTTAAAACAATTTTTTCGGTTTCTTTTGCAATCATTGTTTTGTAATATTCTTTTAGCATGTCATATTTCCCAATTGGGACGATCGCTTCATTGATTTGATGGATGATTGAGAGCTGAATTCTGTTATCTGAAAGTGCAATATCAAATTTAAAAACGCCTAAATTATCTTCCATAACGACAGCAACGGGCTTTGGTAAATTTTCCACTGTAAAATTTTCTGGCAATTTTATATCAATATTATAACGTTGTAAACTTGGAAATCCAAAATCGACCGGATATTCTCTTTTTTCCTGTTTAAAAGGATTTTTTTCGTTTAAAAAAAACAGCATCGGATTTAAATATATTTTTCCGCCGATGATTTCTACCAAATCTGCTCCTGCGAAAGAAAATGATTCGGAAACGGGCAATGCAAATTCATTTTCATTAACTCTTTTATAATCACTTAACTCTATTTTATTATTTTCATTTTCAAATTTTTCGATATAAACGTCTTCATTTTCCTTTGCAATTTTCTCTCTAAAATTCAGCGCATGATAATCAGCATATTGTCTTCTTGCTTTTCCCTCAATTTTTCCAGATTCTGAAATTTCAAAACTCAGTGCAACAATATCTGCGGAACTCTTTTTGGGCATTAAATCAACAATTTTAGAGGCTCCATCTTTACGAATTGATCT
Organism: Flavobacterium sp. 245; assembly: GCF_004362055.1. Lineage (GTDB taxonomy): Bacteria > Bacteroidota > Bacteroidia > Flavobacteriales > Flavobacteriaceae > Flavobacterium. The sequence continues at coordinate 15,644 of NZ_SNXB01000018.1, read as the reverse complement.
TCCAACCCAGTTTAAATCTCTTAAAGGCAAAACATTTATAGTTGCATAATCATCTGTTGCATCTAACAAAACCATTCCTTTCGGTGTTTCTATTCCTGCAATCACATAATTGAATCCGCCCGTACTCGGAAAAAATGAAATTCCGTTTGAACGCGTACTTATCAAAACCGGATTTGCCTCTAAACCTGCATAACGAAGCATCGCCGTAAGCATTAAATTAATATCGGCGCAATTTCCTGATTTTTCTTTATATGCTTTTCTGACTCCCTTTTCACATCCGTAACCAAGATGCTTGTTCCATTTTATGTTTGATTTCACATAATTAAATATGGCAGTTGTCTTATCTTCTGGCTTTATTTTATCAGTCAATAACAATTTTAAGTCCTCTTCAAAATAACCGGTTTTTCTTAATTCGGGACCAAAATCTTCAAACTCATAAATGGTTTTTGCAACAGAAGGCCAATTAGACGAAAATGTTTTGTAAATCTGTCCTGGAATAGTGATCGCTTCGAGTTCATGCGAAATTGACGAACGATAATTATCCATATTATTTACAAAATCCTCTTCTTTCATTGCCGGCACGTTTTGAAGAGAATACGTACTTTCCATTGCTAAATAACCATATGTTTGGGCAACTTGTGAGTTTGATTTTGGAATAAAAAATCCTTTCATGTTTTTTTTGAATGAAAACACATCTGGAATAATCGTTTTAAATTCCGAAAAATTCACAGGAATGCTTTTTTGAAAATCCCAATCCGGAATATTTAGTGAACCTCCAATAATTTTAACCTGAAATTCCAGAATAGAACCTTCTTTGACATCTGGAAATGCAATTTTTTTAGCCCAAAAATCTTTGGTTATTTTATTTAAAAATTCCCCTTCTGACTTTAGCTTGGATTTGACAATTTTTCCGTCGACTAAATTATACGTATAAACATCGGTAATACTGATCGCGCTTAATTTCCCTGACGGAAATGTAAATTGCATATTTGACCAGTGATAACCTTCTTTTTTATAAATTTTTATTCTTGTCTGCGTTATGCGTTCTGTATATCCTGTATTATTTATTTTGACAAGACCTTTAGTAAATAAAACAGCTGCCGGAGCAGAAGAATCTATTGAGTGTGTTTTTTCCTCAAGCTCAGCAATACTTAATTTACCTAATGTAAAATTTTGCGCATTGATTTTTGAAAAACCAATGCACAGAAAAAAGATTATTACCAAGCCTTGGAACTTCATATCAGATACGTTTTAAAACAATTTTCTCCGTTTCTTTCGCAATCATTCCTTTATAGTATTCTTTCAGCATTTCGTATTTTTCTGCAGAAAAAATTGCCTCATTAATTTGATTTGCAATATTTACTTGCAAGCTATTTCCGTTCGCTGCAACATTAAATTTAAAGCTTCCTGCGTTGTCTTCCATATTTATAATCGCAGGAGCCGGCAGTGTTTCTACAATAAAGCCTTCAGGAATCTGAATTGTAATATTATATTTATCCATTTGTGGAAATCCAAAATCTACCGGATATTCTCTTACTTCCTGTTTAAATGGATTTTTATCATTGGCAAAAAACAACATTGGATTAATATATATTTTACCGCCAATAATCTCGCATAAGTCGTTTCCGGTAAAGGCATACGTCTCTATTGCAGGCAATAAAATTTCTTTTTCATTAGTTCTGCTGTAATCACTTATTTCGATTTTTTTGCTTTTGTTTTCTAATTTTTCAAGATAATCTTCTTGTTTAACGCCGTCAATTCTTTCTCTTGTAATCATTGCCATATGATCTGTGTATTGTCTTCTGGTTTTTCCAGAAACTTTTCCATCAGGATCAATACTGTAACTTAAAAAAACAATATCATTTGAAACTTTTCTAGGTGTCAACTCAATCTCTTCAGAAGTACCATCTTTACGAATCAATCTTCCAGTCCAGTTGATGGTTCTGAAAGGAAGGATATTTGGTGTTGAAAATTTATTTGAAGCATCTAATAATAAATTTCCTTGTGGCGTTTCGACAGCTGCAACTACATAATCAAAAGCGGTTCTGTTAGGAAATAATGCAATTCCGTTTTCACGTGTACTCAATAAAACTGGATTTGCAGTCAGCCCTGCGTAACGAAGCATTGAAGTCAGCATTAAATTGATATCACCAATATTTCCTGTTTTTTCTTTGTATGCTTTTTTAACGCCGTTATCGCAGTCATAACCTGTATAACCATTCCATTTTACATTCGCTTTTACATGATTCAAAATCGTCCAGATTTTTTCTTCAGGCGTATTTTTTCCAGCAAGCAGCACTTTTAGATCATCTTCATAATAACCTGTTTTATTTAATTCCGGACCAAAGCTTTCGTAGTTATAAATTGTTTTTACAACTGATTCCCAATCAGTAGAATACATTTTCATTTGCGAATTTGGAAATTTTGTCATCGACAATTCGTGCTGAATACTCGAAACATAGTTATCCATATTGTTAACAAAAGATTCCTCTTTCATCGCTGGAAAATCGTGTGCTATATATGTTGTTCTTGTCTCAGTATAATCAATTTTGTCAGTTGAAAATGTAGTTTTAGCTACATATCCCTCAGATCTTTCTTTACTTGTTATTACAATTGAGCGAGGGCCTTTATCAACAGTCATTTTTGGAAAAAAATAACCTTTTTGCCTAGAATTAAAAACGTAATATTCAGGAATACAAGTCACAAACTCTGAATAATTTACCGGAATAGTTTCTTGAAAATTCCATTCTCTTATTAAGCGGTCACTCGGACTTTTGATTGTATATTTAAATTCAATTACAGAACCTTCTTTTACATTTGGCATTGTAATTTTCTTTTGAGCTCTGAATTTATTTAAAACTTCATCAAAAGTGCCCTCGCTTTTCAACTTCGTTTTTTCGATTTTACCATTTACCAAATTATAAGTATAGGCATCAGAAAAAGATACTTTTTCAGTAAGTCCGGAGGTTTTGTAGTACCAAACTTCATGATTTGCCCATTCATAACCTTCTTTTTTGTACACTTTTAATCGAACCTCAACATCTGTCAACGTAACAAAGTCACCTTCACTTTGATCAAACTCGATTTTTGTTTTTCCTTTTTTGTACAAAATAGCAGCCGGAGCTGTGGAATCTTTGGGATGTACTTTCTGTTCTAATTCAGCAACAGATACTTTTCCTAATTTAAACTCTTGTGCTGTTGTTTTTGATACAACCAAAAGCACAATTGAAAGGCTTAAGATTTTAATTAATTTCATGCGGGGTTAGGTCTTGGTTAATTAGTTATTGTTTTTTTATTCAACACATAGAAACATAGATTTTATTTCCAGCAAAGAGCTTAAAAAGAAACGCCTTTTTAAGTATTTTAAATCTATTTTTCTAGGTGTTTGAAAATTGTACTACTGGTTGTTTTTTTTAGTTTTTTATTAAAATAATTTTTGCGTTATCATTTCTTGAAATCTGTTCTCTAAAAAGTCGATACTCATCATATTCTTTATTTGAATATTTTCCTTTATTCAAAAACATGCTTCGTTTGTAGATCAGTTTATTATTGTCTTTTTTGATAATTTCAGTTTTATACTCACCAAATTTTCCTTTCAGTTCATAATTTTCGGGAAGAAATTCGATTGTAAAACCAGCTGGAAGATTTACTTCAATTTCATCAAAATCGACATAACCACGCTGAATCTGGAATGGATTTTTTCTGTTTCTGATGCGTTTCACACTTTCACCATTTTGATTGAAAGCATCAATAGCAAAAATCATTTTGTTTGCCGAAATTGAAGCATAATTTATGGCACTTAACTGGACATCTTCAGTAAAACGAATATTTTCTTTATCGTTTGAAAATGTTATTTTCCCTAATTTCAGATTATTGATATTATCCCAATATTCCTTATAATGCGCTTCTTTTTCTGTGGGCTGATACGTTTCGATTCTGTACTTTTCACTATACTGAGAACCTTCAGAAATTATCGAAATAGAACCCGAAAAATGCCCGTTTTCGTCAATCGTGTAAGTTCCTTTGTCTTTTTGTATATTACCTTTATCATCATACACTTTTGTTCGAACAATTTGACCGCCGTCTGGTTTTACTACCAAAACATCTCTATCATCTGTAAAAGTTCCTTGATAACCAAACGGATCATCTTGACTAGTACATTCCAAGAAAGTGTAATTATCGCCGTTTGGAATTGCTAATATCATATGATTTCCCTGCATTGAAACAAAATCAGATTGAATATTCGCTTTATCCGAATCACCATATAAAATAGTATTATATGAAGGAACATCAACTGCCTGCAAAAGCGCTTTGGTATAATTTGACAAGGCCTTGCAGTCGCCATAACCTAAACGATCAACATCGCTGGCAAGCATTGGTTTCCATCCTCCAATTCCAACAGCAATATTTACATATCGTGATTTCTTCTGCACATAGTCATAAATGATTTTTGCCTTCTTGATTGGGTCTTTTTCGTCGCCAACAAGCGCTTTCATCTTCGCTTTGGTTTCTTCAGGCAAAGTCGTTGTTCCGGTTAAAATTTTATCACCGTACCATTTTCCAAATGCTTCCCAAGTTGTGGCTGTTCCGTCAACACCTTCTAAATGAAATTTTTCTAACCCCATAATAACTCTTGGAAATAAATCACGTGAAGACGGACTTAAATCTTCTGATTTTCTTGCTAAAATATTTTCTGCGATATAACTTAGTTTTGTACTCGATTCTTCGGTTTTTTTAATGTTATAACCAGAAAACTGAAATTCCTTTTTCTTAAAACCTAAATCGTTTGGAAAAGCAATATTTAGCACGCATTTTTCGACGCTTACATTATAGCCGCCCAGAAAATACCATTGCGGTATAAATGCCGTGTTTGAAGTTTCTTCTTCACATGTAAAAACAATTGTAAAAGGATATGAAATTGGGGTATAATTTAAATAAATAACACGGCTGTCTGAGAAAAGCGTACTGCCACTGACAGCACTTTGATCTCTAAAATCTTTTCGTTTAATTTTTTTGATTTCGTTTCCGGCTGCATCATAGACAATAGCTTCGATGCTGTTTATTGAACTGGTTTTGTCATAATGCCTATAAGCATCAATATGACCAAGTCCTTTGTCATTTAAAACAGTAACAATTCTTTGGATTTTCGCATTCATGCTTCGCTGGGAAGCAATCGTGATATCCATTTGATCTAATCGAACAACTGCATTTGCATTTTGTTTTAGACTGTCTGGGATTGAAGTAACATTGTAATTAACCTTTTGTGCGTAAGAAGTAAGGGCAATTAAACAAAAAAATAACGAAAAAAAAGGGCTTCTCATTGGTAAGTAATTTCTTCAAATATATATTTTTTTTAGAAATCCTTAACATTTGTCAAACTTTTTTTAATCGCGATTTTTACTGTCCATAGTAATCGTCACAGGGCCATCATTTAAGAGGCTGACTTTCATATCGGCACCAAAAATTCCCGTTTGAACTTTTTTATTGAATTCTTTTTCCAATGCTTCAACAAAGCGTTCATACATTGGAATTGCAAAATCTGGCTTTGCCGCTTTTATATAAGATGGTCGATTTCCTTTTTTTGTAGAAGCGTGAAGTGTAAACTGGCTAACGACAATAATTTCGCCGGCGATATCTTGAACTGAGCAGTTCATAACATCATTTTCATCACCAAAGATTCGCATTTTTATGATTTTACCAGCAAGCCAATCAATATCTTCCTGATTATCTGCATCTTCAATTCCAACTAAAATCAATAATCCTTTTTGAATATCGGCTGTTTTTTGACCATCTACTGTTACTGATGCCTGGGAAACTCTTTGAATAATTACTCTCATTATTTTTTCGATCTAATGTGACGTAGTTTATTGGCCACAGATTACACGGATTACGCAGATTTTAAATTCTATTGTAGAGATGCACTGCAGTGCATCTCTACAATAGAATCGCGATCTCGCTCAAATTGGAATTTGGAATTTAAAAAGTTTGGAATTTCAATTATTTTCTCGTTTCATCACTCGCCGCACGATCTTCTCCATAATTGTCTGTTCGATAATGCTCTTCGTCTCCTTCAAGGATTTTTAGATAGCTATTATAACGCGACCAAGCGATTTCGTCTTTTTCTAATGCTGCTTTTATGGCACAATGCGGTTCCTCTTTGTGTAAACAATTGTTAAATTTACATTGATCTTTTAATTTGAAAAATTCAGGAAAATAACCGCTGATTTCTGATGGCTCCATATCAACAATTCCGAAGCCTTTAATTCCTGGAGTATCGATAATTCTAGCATCAAAAGACAAATCATACATTTCGGCAAAAGTTGTAGTGTGCTGTCCTTGTTTGCTTTGTTCTGAAATTACTGTTGTTTTTAAATGCAGGCTTGGTTCCATCGCATTTACCAAAGTTGATTTCCCAACTCCAGAATGTCCTGAAAACATGCTTACTTTTCCAATCATCATTTCTTTCAGCTTGTCAACGCCTTTATTTTCTGTAGATGAAATTCGGAGGCATTTATATCCAATTTCCTGATAAATATGCTGCAGATAAAGCTGATCGTCTAAAGTCTGATCGTTTAGTGTATCAATTTTATTGAAAATCAGGACGGCTTCAATTCCGTATGCTTCGGCAGTAACCAAAAAACGATCGATAAAACTCGTTGTAGTTGGCGGATTATCAATAGTGACCAGCAAAAAAACCTGATCAATATTTGAAGCAATAATATGAATCTGTTTCGATAAGTTAACCGATTTACGAACGATATAGTTTTTTCTTTCGTGAATTTTATGAATCGTTCCGGTCAGAGCATCAGATGTTTCTTCTAATTCATAATCAACAATATCGCCTACAGCAATAGGGTTGGTACTTTTTATACCTTTAATTCTAAATTTCCCTTTCATACGGCATTCCAAAAAATCTCCATTTTCAGATTTTACGGTGTACCAGCTTCCTGTAGATTTATAAACGGTTCCTGTCATTCTTTAATTTTAGATATCAAATTTTAGATTTTAGATTGCTCTTTAATCTAAAAAATTAAAAGGCAAAATTACGTTTTTAGAATGGAACAACGCAATTTCGCCTTTTAAATTTGAAAGACACCCTCTTAATTTGCAGACTTTACCAGATAATTTCGGCTAAAACTTGATTCTCTTTAATTTTTCCTAACTGAATTGCTTTCAAAGTTCTGGAAGTTTTCCCGGCTTTTGTTGTATAAATTTCAACCATAATTGTTGCCGGGCCATTTTCAGTTAATGTCGTTTCGCCATAGAAATTGGTTTTAATTTGGTATTTTCCTTTTACCGCATTTCGAATTAAATATTGTTCTGGGCCGTAACCTTGCGTAAAATCTTTTGAAAATCTGCCTCCAATCGCCGTACTTGTATGGCTGTAATAACATTCTTCGCCAGTTGGTTCAATAACATGCAGGTCTAAATCGACATCCATTTGGTTCCAATTCATAATAATTCGAATATCAACCGGCATTTTTGCAATATATTTTTTATCTAATTTTCCGGTTTTCAATCCTGGATGCGCAGTCATCAATCGGTTAATATCCATTAAAATAATATCTTCAACACCTTCATATTGCCCGCTCATTTCTCCGTAGTAAGTTACCTCAAGTGATTTTACCAATTCATCAAAAGCCTCTTGATATTTTCCTGCATCTTCTAGCGTTAAAGCATAATCTCTAAGACTCTGTGGTTCGTGAGCTCTCCATTTCGCAACTTGTTTTGCGGTAAAAACCGCATCATTATAATCTTTCCACTGACGCAAAGTATAAGTCAAAGTTTTATAAAGCTGATGATTCTCTAAACCTAAATCAGCAATATTACTAATGATCAGTAGCGCTTTTTTAACATCACCTTGATTGTAGAAAAAGTGTGCCACATCAAAATAAAAACTCGGATTTCTTTCCTGTGCTTTTCTCAAATCCAAATACAAATCATATTGTTTTTCTTTTGGAGCAGCTGCTAAAGCTTTTAAATACAATCGATCTGGATTCCAACTTTTAGTTTGCACAACTCCACTATTTGAAGAGTTCTTTTTCGTTGTTATAATAATAACTCCATTTGCCCCTCTGCTGCCATAAGTAGCAATTCTCGATGCATCTTTCAAAACATCTATTGTATCGATATCATCCGACTTTAGATCGGTCAATTCACCCTCATAAAACTGACCATCAACTATAATTAAAGGCTTTTTTGAATCTCCAGCCAAATAACCTCTAGTGAGATTTGAATCTTCCAAAAGATCTTTATTTTTTGAAACGCTTTCTGGGATATAACCGACTAAATCTGATTTTTTTTGAGTACCATATCCTACTACAACTGTTTCTTCTAATTCTGCAGTCTTTAAAACTTCACTTCCTACTTTTTTATCTTTAATTTCAGTAATTACTGGTATATCTTGGGTAATTTCTTGCGATTTCGCAACCACAGGTGATACGAATTTAACCTGGTCGACTTTTGGTGCAGGTGGTGCAGCAGTATTATAAACATTGTTGTCTTGTTCAATTACAGTTTCAGATGTTCCTCTGCCAACAGGTTCGTCTACCGTCAGCACTGCATCTGGATCTCCTTTAATTGTTTCATTTGCTTCAGCTCTCACTGGCTGAGCCAATCTTTTGGATTTATACTTAGAAGCAATTTTCTGCCCTTTGTATTTTACATTCTCTTTCCACCAAGCATTTATACTTCCAAAATAACTTTCAATACTTTCCCAATTATTTTTTTGCTGTGCCAATGTAGCATCATGTTCCTGCTTTTTAATTTGGTCAAATTCTGCACGCAATTCAGCAGGCGGTAAAATATCATATGAAATATAATCTCTTACATTTTCCAGAACAATCAGTGAAGTATTTTTTGTTACAATTCCGAATTTCTTTCCAAGAAGTTCAATTTCATCAGCATTTTTAGCATATTCTAATTCAAGATTGGCTATTTTTTTCTGTGCCCAAAGTTTCTCAACATTAATATCATTAGTGTTTTGAACCGCACCATCAAGTGTAATTTTTCTTTCTAAAACAGCTTCATTATTATATCCGAATAATAAAGTGATTTCGTTTTTTGGATTCAAAGAAATACCAGAAAAACTAAAATTCCCTGAAACCGAAGTTCCTTCCATGGGAAATAAATCGGTTACTGTAAAATTCTCTTTTATTCCAAGAAACTTCAAATTCGCATTCGTCAATTTATCCAAAGCTATTTCCGAATTTATCTGATTTAAATTGATAAAATTACCGCCAGTTTTAATTGAAGAAAAATTCAGAAAAGCAAAATCTGAAGAAACCGAAGATGCAATAGTGTAAATAGGCTTTTTTGTTTTTGGCAAAAGGTTTTCGCTCAAAGAAGATAATCCGTCAGAAAAAAACAAAAATTCATCCTGATTCTCAAAACTAATTTGTGAATAACGCGTTCCGCCATCGTATTTTGTGTTTTCTAAAATGGTCTTTAATTCGGACCAATTTCCGTTAGAAATCACAAACTCTTTTTGTTTTTCAAAAGTGTAATTCAGAAAATACAAAGTCACTTTTGTGTTTTTTATCTTTTGGAAATAAGCATCTAATAAATTCAACTCTTTCTTTAGATCCCGATTTTTACAGCTCAAAGAATTATCCCAAATCAAACCAATTGAAGCTGGTATTTTTTTAGCGATTTTATTTCCTTCTATAAAAGTATTTCCATAAAAATAATATTGACCGCCAGCATTCTGCATCAAAACACTTGGAATATTTTGCTGAATCGGAATCTTAACTATTATTTTTTCCTCAGGCTGATAATTTTCTTTTTTTACCGAAGCCTGAAAAGATTGATCCCATTTTGAAAAAACAATTTCTTTCCCAGAATTTTCGGTAACAATTGGCGCAGTTGAGGCTCCCAAAACCGAAACATTAATTTCAAACTGATCTAATTTTTTAGGGAATCGGCTCACCAGTTGATACGCCAAATTATCCTTATCAAAAGCCGAAAGTTCTTCTTCATAGCCAATAACAACAGTTCGTTCACCATTTGGCATCAGCGGATAAATTCTTGTTTTAAAATTATTCCCGTCGACTTTCTCCAATAATCCTGGATCAACACGACGATGTTCGATTGCCTCAAAAACCTGTTTTCCTTTATTTTTATTTACCGGAACCGCTTCACGCAATTTTCCATTTATGTCAATCGCATATCTGGAAACCGAAACATTTTCGGGCAACGGAAAAATAAGTTCCGCTTCCATCTGGCGAGTCCCCGAATTAAAAAAATGCATTTCAGCAGTGGTATAAGCAATATTACCCACGACTTTTACATTGACGAAAAGTTTGTTCATTCGCACTTTTTCAGCCTCCTCACCTTTCACCGTTAATTCAGGACTTTGTCCGAACATTTTTGTTCCTAAAAACAGTAAAACATAAAACAATAGTTTCAAATTAACCTGAAAATTTTTTGGCATAGACATACATGTTTTTGATTTCATAGCACGAAAGTTAAGATTGTATATTGATATAGAGATCAAAAAATATAAAAAGGTTGGAATGAATTAAAAAAAAATTAAAAACTATAAGTTACATAAGAAAATATTGGTTCACGATTAATTAAAAGTCTCGTAAAATATAGCCCACGGTTTCAACCGTGGGGACACAATCAATGTTTGCAATATTTGGGATCGCACTGCATATTAATAATTTTTGTCCCCATCGTTGAAATCGTGGGAACACAATCAATGTTTGCATTTTTTTGATGACAAAGCGTATTCATAATCTTTGTCCCCACGGTTAAAACCGTGGGCTATGTTTATATAAAAATCTATTTTGCATAAATTATATGAATTACAACCCAAAAAAAATCTCCAACACTTCTTTTACAAAGTGCCGGAGATTCTTAAAAAAACAATCTATCTTTAAATAATGTTATAAGAAAACTTTACAATAATTTTATAAAAACCTAAGTTAACTTATATCACTTATATGTTTTAGAAAAAATTATGCGTTGAAAATTTTCTCTTGGTGACCAATACTTTCCTGGTGGATAGCTTTGAACATTCTCAAAACGAACTCTTCAGTAAGACCTTTTTTCTCACCTTCTAAAATCATTTTTCCTAAGATTTCATTCCAACGATTATTTTGAAGAATCGCTACGTTTGCATCTTTTTTCACCTGACCAATTTCGTCAGCAACTTTCATACGTTTTCCTAATAACTCTAATAAGTTAGCATCCAAAACGTCGATGTTAGCTCTTAATTTTGTCATTTTTGAACTGTATTCATCTGTAGTATCATCCGTTTTTCTAATAGTCAAATCTTTAATGATTTGTTTCAAAGCATCTGGAGTAACTTGTTGAGCAGCATCAGACCAAGCGTTGTCCGGATCGTAGTGCGTTTCGATAATCATACCATCGTAATTCAAATCTAAAGCCTCTTGCGTTACTTCGAAAATCATTTTACGATCTCCGGTAATGTGAGATGGATCGATGATTAATGGTAAATCAGGGAATTTATTTTGTAATTCGATAGCAATCTGCCATTCTGGAATGTTTCTATATTTTGTTTTTTCGTAAGTAGAGAAACCTCTGTGAATAACTCCTAATTTCTCAATTCCAGCCATGTGTAAACGCTCAACACCACCTAACCATAAAGCTAAATCCGGGTTTACAGGGTTTTTAACCAAAACGATTTTGTCAGTTCCTTTCAAAGTATCAGCAATTTCCTGAACTGCGAAAGGGTTTGCAGTTGTACGAGCACCAACCCATAAAACGTCAATATCATGTTCTAAAGCTAATTTACAGTGAGCTGCAGTCGCAACTTCAGTTCCCATCAATAAACCAGTTTCTTTTTTAGCTTTTTGCAACCATTTTAAACCAATTTCTCCAACACCTTCAAATCCTCCCGGACGCGTTCTTGGTTTCCAGATCCCAGCTCTGAATACACTAACTTTTGAATCTTTCAATTCATGAGCAATTTTCAATACTTGATCTTCCGTTTCTGCACTACAAGGTCCAGCTATCACAAGTGGGTGATTTAAATTGAAATCTTCTAACCACTTTCTCATTTCTTTCTTATTTTCCATCTTAATTCTAATTTACTTTTTAGTTGTTGTTAATCCGTTTAGTATTTCTTTAATTTTATTTGTGCTTTCCATTTCTTCAAAAATGGCATTGTAATTATCTTCTTTTAGCAAATCTCTAAACCGACTGAGATTTGAAATATATTCTTCTAATGTTTCAATAACGTGTTCTTTGTTTTGCTTGAAAATAGGTGTCCACATTGCGGGAGAACTTTTTGCTAAACGAACGGTACTTTCAAATCCACTTCCCGCCATATCAAAAATATCCTGTTCGTCTTTTTCTTTGTTCATTACCGTTTTTCCGAGCATAAACGAACTAATGTGCGACAAATGCGAAACGTAAGCAATGTGTTTGTCGTGTGACGTTGGATCCATATATCGAATCCTCATTCCAATTTCGTTAAAAAGCTGTAATGCCTTTTCCTGCAATTTAAAAGTGGTTTTTTCCACTTCACAAATAATGTTTGTCTTTCCTTTAAACAAACCTCTTATCGCCGCTGATGGCCCGGAAAACTCTGTTCCTGCGATTGGATGCGTTGCGATAAAATTTCTTCTTTTCGGATGATTGGCAACTGCATCACAAATTGGTTTTTTAGTCGATCCTACTTCAAAAACAATTGTTTTATCTCCAACCAAATCCAATACTTTTGGTAAAACGATCAGTGCCACATCAACCGGAACCGAAACAATTACAAAATCGGCTTCAGCCAAATCTTCAAAGTTTCCTGCCTGATCGATAACACCCAAATCAATTGCTTCCTGCAAGTGTTTTTCGTTGCTGTCAATCCCAAAAATAGTCGCGTTCGGATGTTGGTCTTTGATGTCCAGCACCATCGAACCTCCTATTAACCCTATTCCTATTACGTATACTTTCATATTTATTTTTATTTTTTGTCATTGCGAGGAACGAAGCAACCACACTAACAACTGATTCAGCAACTGAGATTGCTTCGTTCCTCGCAATGACTTCTAAAATCGATCTATCGCTTCTTGTACTTTTTCTTCTTTCACACACAACGAGAATCTGATATATCCTTCTCCATTACTTCCGAAAATTGTTCCCGGTGTGATGAAAATGTGTTTCTCGTATAATATTTCGTCAATGAACTTTTCTGCTGATTCGATTCCTTCCGGCAATTTGGCCCAAACAAAAAGTCCAACTCCTTCTTTATAAACTTCGCAACCTAATTTTTCTGCTAGTTTTTCTGTTAATTCTCTGCGGCGTCTGTAAATTTTGTTTTGATCTTCGAACCATGATTTATCGCAATTCAACGCTGCAATTGCACCTTTCTGAATTCCGTAATACATCCCGCTGTCCATGTTGCTTTTTACTTTTAGCACTGCATCTATAATTTCAGGATTCCCTAAAACCATTCCGACTCTCCAGCCAGCCATGTTGAACGTCTTGCTTAATGAATTCAATTCTAAAGCCACTTCTTTCGCACCTTCAACTTGCAACAAACTCATCGGATTATCATTCAAAACAAAACTGTACGGATTATCGTTGACCAATAATATGTTGTGTTTTTTAGCAAAAGCAACCAATTTTTTAAATAACGCTAAACTTCCTCTTGCTCCTGTTGGCATGTGCGGATAACCCAGCCACATAATTTTTACTTTCGAAAGATCCAGTTTTTCTAAAGCTTCAAAATCCGGTTCCCAGGCATTTGCTTCTTTCAAGTCATAATAAACCGGAACTGCACCAACCAAATTGGTTACCGAAGTATACGTTGGATAACCTGGATTCGGAATTAAAACGTGATCGCCTTCATTTAAAAAAGCTAACGAAATGTGCATAATTCCTTCTTTCGAACCCATCAAAGGCAAAATCTCGTTATTCGGATTTAATTCAACACCAAATTGATTCTGATAAAAATCTGCCATTCCTTTTCTCAATTCCGGTAATCCCTGATAGCTCTGATAACCATGCCCATTTTCATCCTGAATTGCCGCGGCAACCGCTTCAATTACTGCTTTCGACGGACTCAAATCAGGGCTTCCAATTCCCATATTGATGATAGATTTTCCTTCAGACATTAGTTGACGAACTTCTCTCAATTTTGATGAGAAGTAGTATTCTTCAACTGTATCTAATCTTTTTGCTGTTGTAATCATTTTTTATTTGCTTTAGGCCGTAAGCTTTAGGCTTTAGGCTCTTTTTAAACTTTTATTTTTGCTTTAGACAGTAAGCTCTAAGCTTTTTTGGACTTTAAGACTTTCGACTTTCCAACTTTATGACTCACTACTCAAAGGCTTTGTGTTTTTATATTCTCCTAACACTTTGAAATATTCTGCCATTATGTTTAGTAACGCTTTGGCTTTTGCAAAATCTTCGTATTTTTCAAATGTGACATCTACGAAAAACGAATATTTCCAAGGTGTTTCAATTTTTGGAAGCGACTGAATCTTTGTCAAATTCAGTTTGCAGTCACTCATTACATTCAAAACCGCTGCCAGACTTCCTCTTTTATGATCTAATTCAAATTTGATAGAAGCTCTGTTGATTTCGCTTTCCGGTAAAAATGAATTCTGTTTTTTAATGATCACAAAACGCGTCATATTGTTTTTGATTGTTTGAATTTCCGGAGCGATGATTTCTAAATCATACATTTCAGAAGCCGTTTTACTTGCAATTGCAGCGATTCCGGTTAATTGTTTTTCCTGAATTCTTCTCGCAGTTTCGGCTGTATCTTTATCTTCAACCAATTTGATGTTTGGATACTGTTTTAAGAAATCCATACATTGCAAAATTGCCATTGGGTGCGAATGAACTTCTTTTATATCTTCAATTTTCTGACCTTTCAAAGCCATTAAATTTTGGTGAATGCTTAAATAATGCTCTCCAATTATGTGTAAATTGTTCTTGTCAATCAAAGCGTAATTCGGAATAATTGGTCCTGCAATCGAATTTTCAATCGCCATAACCGCCTGATCCGATTTTCCTGAAAGAAGGCTGTCGATTAATTCCTCAAAAGACAAACATTCATCAATAGCCACATTTTCAGAGAAATACTCATTCACTACCTGATGATGGAAGGAACCTTTTATACCTTGTATCGCAATTTTAGTTGTCATATATTCAAAAAAAAATCCTGATTTTCATCAGGATTGTATATTAGTTTTATTTGTCTTTTATATTTCTCAAATAACCATAGCACAATCCTTACTTCTACTAAAGAAGAAATAAAAAGAGTTGCTAAAATAAAAACGGTTAGATGCCATTTTGTTTGTGTTATTATTTAAATTCTCTGCGAATGTATAAATTATTTTTAGCGCACCAAAAAAAATAATGCATTTTATGAAACAAAAAAGGATTTCTTAACAAAATCTACCGGTTTTGTAGGATAATTTAATAAATGAATCTTAAAATGAGAATATTAAAATGAGGTTCTAAGATTCTGAGTTGCTGAGATGCTAAGGTTTTTTCGCCACGAATTCACGAATTAGCGTAAATCTTTGTGGGTATTTAATTCAATTTTTCGAGTTAAAGCCATATTTTTCTTCCTTGTTGTCATTCCTGTAAAGGTTAGATAATTCGGTAACAAAATTTAACTTTAATAAATTTTGTTACGATGAGAAATAATAGTCAAGATTCGACTTTAG
>NZ_SNXB01000017.1 GCF_004362055.1 Flavobacterium sp. 245 | reverse complement strand
AGAGTAAAGAGTAAAGAGTAAAGAGTAAAGAGTAAAGAGTAAAGAGTAAAGAGTAAAGAGTAAAGAGTAAAGAGTAAAGAGTAAAGAGTAAAGAGCAAAGAGCAAAGAGCAAAGAGCAAAGAGCAAAGAGTAAAGAATTTGAGCTAAAGTCTATTCTCTTTACTCTTTCTTCTTTTTTCTTTAAAATAATTCGAAATTTATAATTGGTAATTCATAATTAATATTTACATTTGCAGCCTTAACGAGAGGAGGTGTCTATATTATGTTAATTATACCAATTAAAGACGGAGAAAATATCGATAGAGCATTAAAGCGCTATAAAAGAAAATTTGATAAAACAGGAACTGTTCGTCAATTAAGAGCACGTACTGCTTTTATTAAGCCTTCTGTTATCAAAAGAGCTCAAATTCAAAAAGCGTCTTACATTCAAGGCTTGAGAGATAGCTTAGAAAGTTAATATTAGCTTTTTTAAAAATAATAACCGTTAGTAATCAGAAAATTTGATTGCTAACGGTTTTTTTTATGCTTAATTTTGAAATAGTTGTATTGGTGTTTTAAAAATGAACAATTGGTTTTGATGAAAACAAATAAAGATGCTTTTCGTGATTATCTTGAGTTAGAGAAGAAATATTCTGCTCATACTGTTAATGCGTATTTGAGTGATATTTCTTTTTTTGAAGCGTTCAATAAAGAATGTTTTGGGCAAGAAGAAATAGATGGTGTGAATTATGGTCAAATTCGAAGCTGGATTGTTTCTTTGGTTGATGAAGGTGTTTCTAATGTTTCGGTTAATAGAAAAATGGCTTCTTTGAAGGCATTTTATAAATTTCTTCTAAAAACAAAACAAATTGAGGTCAGTCCAATGCTGAAGCATAAGGCTTTGAAGACTCCAAAAAATGTCCAGATTCCTTTTTCTGAAAAAGAACTTGGGGATTTGATGCAGGGGAATGATTTTTCTGGAAGTTTTGAGGAGGTGAGGGATAGGTTGATTGTTGATTTGTTTTACACAACTGGAATGCGGAGGGCTGAGTTGATACATTTAATGCTTTATAATGTTGATTTGACTTCAAATATGGTAAAGGTTTTGGGGAAGCGAAATAAAGAGAGGATTATTCCGCTCCTGCCTATTGTTGTTGATGGGCTTAGGGTTTATTTGAATGAACGAGCTTGCATTGAAAATGTCTCGGATGCGGATTATTTTTTTATTTCAAAAAAAGGATTAAAATTGAGTGAATCTTTTGTGTATCGATTAATAAATTCTTACTTTAGTAGAGTCTCTGAAAAGGTGAAAAAAAGTCCGCATGTGCTTCGGCATACTTTTGCAACTCACTTGTTAAATAACGGGGCAGATTTAAATTCAGTTAAGGAATTGTTAGGGCATTCGAGTTTAGCATCTACTCAAGTATATACTCATAATAGTTTGGCGGAGCTCAAAAAAACATATAATGATGCGCATCCTCGAAATAAATAATGATTTCTGAAATGTTTAACCCTAAAATTAGTATTATGAAGGTAGATGTTCATGCAGTTAACTTTACTGTTGACAGAAAATTGGTGGATTTTATTCAGGAGAGAATGGATAAATTAGAAAAATATTACGACCGAGTGGTGTCGTCAGACGTTTTTTTAAAAGTGGAGAGAACAAGTGATAAGGAGAATAAGGCAGTAGAGATAAAGATTAATGTTCCGGGGGATGATTTTTTGGTGAAAAAGCAGTGTAAGACATTTGAAGAGGCGGTTGAGCTTTCGGCAGAATCATTAGAGCGTTTACTAGTAAAAAGGAAAGAAAAAATAAGAGCACACATATAATTGAAATTTTTTTTAAAAAATGTTTTGATTCAAAGATAAAATAGCTACATTTGCAGTCCGTTAGAAATAGCGGACTTTTTTAATGCATTCGCCGATGTAGCTCAGCTGGCTAGAGCAGCTGATTTGTAATCAGCAGGTCGTGGGTTCGAGTCCCTCTATCGGCTCAAAAATATTTCAAATGCGATTTGAGATTTGTTCTTTAAAACATTGAAAAACAACGTTTTATGATGATTAAAATTTTGGAGTGATGTGAAATCTAAAATTTAAAGTCATGGATTATTTGGGGAGATACTCAAGCGGCCAACGAGGGCAGACTGTAAATCTGCTGTGTGAACTTCGCAGGTTCGAATCCTGCTCTCCCCACAAAAAAAAGAAGTTTAGATTTTGGATTGTGGTTTTTAGGTTATTAAATCTGAAATCTAAATTCAAAAATCTAAAATCAGAACTCTCTGCCGGTGTAGCTCAGGGGTAGAGTGCTTCCTTGGTAAGGAAGAGGTCTCGGGTTCAAATCCCGACATTGGCTCAAGTAAGTAGGAAATTGAAAATTAATATATAACTAAGATTAAAAATTAAGTAAAATGGCAAAGGAGAATTTTAATCGTTCCAAACCGCACTTAAACATAGGTACAATTGGACACGTGGATCACGGAAAAACTACATTAACTGCTGCAATTACAAAAGTATTGTCAGATGCTGGTTATTGTCAAGCAAAATCGTTTGATCAAATCGATAACGCTCCAGAGGAGAAAGAAAGAGGTATTACTATTAATACATCACACGTAGAGTATGAAACAGCTAACCGTCACTACGCTCACGTTGACTGTCCAGGTCACGCGGATTACGTAAAAAACATGGTTACTGGTGCTGCTCAAATGGACGGAGCTATCTTAGTAGTTGCTGCTACAGATGGTCCAATGCCACAAACTCGTGAGCATATCCTTTTAGGTCGTCAGGTTGGTATTCCAAGAATCGTTGTTTTCATGAACAAAGTGGATATGGTTGATGATGCTGAGTTGTTAGAGCTTGTTGAAATGGAAATTAGAGATTTATTATCTTTCTACGAATATGATGGAGATAATGGTCCTGTTGTTCAAGGTTCTGCTTTAGGAGGATTGAATAATGATCCTGCTTGGGTACCAAAAATCATTGAATTAATGGAAGCTGTTGATGCTTGGATCGAAGAGCCAGTGCGTGACGTTGCTAAACCATTCTTGATGCCGGTTGAAGACGTATTTACAATTACTGGTCGTGGAACTGTTGCTACAGGTCGTATCGAAACAGGTATTGCTAATACAGGAGATCCAGTTGAAATCATTGGTATGGGAGCTGATAAATTAACTTCTACTATTACAGGAGTTGAGATGTTCCGTAAAATCCTTGATAGAGGTGAAGCTGGAGATAACGTAGGTTTATTGTTAAGAGGTATTGATAAAGAATCTATCAAAAGAGGAATGGTTATCATTAAGCCAGGATCAGTAAAACCACACGCTACTTTCAAAGCTGAGGTTTATATCTTGAAAAAAGAAGAAGGTGGACGTCATACTCCATTCCATAATAACTACCGTCCACAGTTCTACGTACGTACAACTGACGTAACAGGAGTTATTACTTTACCAGAAGGAGTAGAGATGGTAATGCCAGGAGATAACTTAACTATCAATGTATCTTTATTAAGCCCAATCGCTATGAGCGTAGGTTTACGTTTCGCTATCCGTGAAGGTGGTAGAACTGTAGGTGCAGGTCAGGTTACTGAAATCGTAGGATAATCCTATAAATATTATAAAAAGCCAGTTGATTTTCTTAACCGAAATCACTGGCTTTTAATTACGGGCGTAGTTCAAGGGTAGAATAGCGGTCTCCAAAACCGTTGATGGGGGTTCGAATCCCTCCGCCCGTGCAATAAAAAAATATATCAAATGACAAAAGTTACTAATTATTTATCAGAGGCTTTCGAAGAGTTAAAGTCAAATGTTACTTGGCCAGCTTGGGCTGAAGTTCAAAAATTGACAATTGTTGTGGCTGTATTTTCGATTCTATTTGCTTTGGCAACTTGGGGAGTAGACGAATTTTTTGCAAAAGCGTTGGCTGGATTTTTTAGTTGGTTAAAAAAAGGATAATTTTTTTGTGATGGCAGATAATAATGTGAAAAAATGGTATGTGGTTAGAGCTGTAAGCGGACAAGAAAATAAAGTCAAAGCTTACATCGAAACTGAAATTGCCAGACTAGGTATGGGTGATTATGTTTCCCAAGTTTTAGTGCCTACAGAAAAAGTAGTTACTGTAAAAGAGGGAAAGAAAATGTCTAAGGATAAAGTTTATTTCCCTGGATATGTTATGATCGAAGCCAACTTGGTTGGTGAGATACCTCATATTATTAAGTCTATTACAAGTGTAATTGGATTTTTAGGAGAAATTAAAGGAGGAGAACCTGTTCCTTTAAGATTGTCTGAAGTAAATCGTATGTTAGGTAAAGTAGATGAGTTAGCTGTTAATACAGATACTCGTGCTATTCCTTTCAACTTAGGAGAAACTGTAAAAGTGATTGACGGTCCTTTTAATGGCTTTAACGGTACAGTTGAAAAAATTAATGAAGAAAAGCGTAAACTTGAAGTTATGGTTAAGATTTTCGGAAGAAAAACTCCATTAGAATTAAGTTTTATGCAAGTTGAAAAAGTATAATTTTTTGTTACATATATAATAACCATTGTAATCGCTTCCATTGATTGCAGTGTTAAATTTTTTAAAAATGGCTAAAGAAATTAGTAAGGTAGTTAAACTACAAGTTAAGGGAGGTGCTGCGAATCCGTCGCCACCGGTTGGACCTGCTTTAGGAGCTGCTGGGGTAAACATCATGGAGTTCTGTAAGCAATTTAATGCTAGAACTCAAGATAAACCTGGCAAAATATGCCCAGTGCAAATCACTGTGTATAAAGACAAATCATTTGATTTTGTTGTTAAGACTCCTCCAGCAGCAGTTCAGTTAATGGAAGCTGCAAAGCTAAAATCTGGTTCTGGTGAGCCTAATCGTAAAAAAGTAGCTAGTGTTACTTGGGAACAAATTAGAGCAATTGCTGAAGACAAAATGCCTGACTTAAATGCTTTTACAGTAGAAAAAGCAATGAGTATGGTTGCTGGAACAGCTAGATCTATGGGTATAACTGTATCAGGAGATGCTCCTTTTTAATTAAGAAAAAGACATGGCAAAATTAACAAAAAAGCAAAAAGAGGCTGCTTCAAAAATTGAAAAGAACAAATTATACTCTCTTAAAGATGCTGCGGCATTATTAAAAGTTGTTGCTTCTGCAAAATTTGATGAGTCTGTTGATATCGCAGTTCGTTTGGGTGTAGATCCAAGAAAAGCGAATCAAATGGTAAGAGGTGTGGTTACAT
This sequence comes from Flavobacterium sp. 245, assembly GCF_004362055.1. Taxonomy (GTDB): domain Bacteria; phylum Bacteroidota; class Bacteroidia; order Flavobacteriales; family Flavobacteriaceae; genus Flavobacterium. The sequence continues at coordinate 60,750 of NZ_SNXB01000017.1, read as the reverse complement.
TACCTCATGGAACTGGTAAAGATGTTAAAGTATTAGCATTAGTTACTCCAGATAAAGAAGCGGAAGCTAAAGAAGCTGGTGCTGACTATGTAGGTCTTGATGACTATTTACAAAAAATTAAAGATGGTTGGACAGATGTTGATGTTATCATCACTATGCCAGCTGTTATGGGTAAATTAGGTCCATTAGGTCGTATTTTAGGACCTAGAGGTTTAATGCCAAACCCTAAAACAGGTACTGTAACTATGGATGTTGCAAAAGCTGTTCAAGAGGTTAAAGCTGGTAAAATTGACTTTAAAGTTGATAAAACTGGTATCGTTCATGCAGGAATTGGTAAAGTTTCTTTTGGAGCTGAGCAAATTGTTGATAACGCACACGAAATTATTCAAACATTAATAAAACTTAAACCAACTGCTGCTAAAGGTACATACATTAAAGGTATTCACCTTACAAGCACTATGAGTCCTGCTATTGCATTAGACCCAAAAGCAGTATAATTGGTAGTTAAAAATTTTTAGTATGACTAGAGAAGAAAAATCAATCGCGATTGAAAATTTAACTGCGCAGTTAGCTGGTACAAATATCATTTATGTATCTGATATTTCTGGTTTAAACGCAGAAACAACTTCAAACTTACGTAGAGCTTGTTTTAAAGCAGGTATCAAATTAGAAGTTGTAAAGAACACTTTGCTTGCAAAAGCAATGGAAGCTTCTGCTAATGATTATGGTGATTTACCTACAGTTTTAAGTGGTAACAGTGCTATATTTATTTCTGATGTTGCTAACGCACCTGGAAAAATTATCAAAGATTTCCGTAAGAAATCTGATAAACCAGTTTTAAAGGGAGCTTACATCAATTCTGAAATATACATTGGAGATAACCAATTAGATGCATTAGCAACTATTAAATCTAAAGAGGAACTTCTTGGAGAGATTATTGGATTATTACAATCACCAGCTCAAAGAGTTATCTCTGCTTTACAAAACCAATTCGCAGGAAGCGAAGAGGCTGAAGCATAATAACAAAAAGCAAGGGAGTTTTTCTCTTGCAGCTTAAATTAGCGCACAATAATTAAATTATATTTTTACAAATCATTTTAAACGATAGAAAAAATGGCAGATTTGAAACAATTCGCAGAACAATTAGTTAACTTAACAGTTAAAGAAGTTAACGAATTAGCAACAATATTAAAAGACGAGTATGGTATCGAGCCTGCTGCTGCAGCTGTAGTAGTTGCTGCTGGTGGTGGAGAAGGTGCTGCTGAAGAAGCACAAACTGAATTTACAGTTGTATTAAAAGAAGCTGGTGCTTCTAAATTAGCAGTTGTAAAATTAGTAAAAGAACTTACAGGTTTAGGTTTGAAAGAAGCTAAAGATGTAGTTGACGGTGCTCCAAGTAACGTTAAAGAAGGTGTTTCTAAAGAAGAGGCTGAAGGTCTTAAAAAATCATTAGAAGAAGCTGGAGCTGTTGTTGAGTTAAAATAACAAAACTCAGTTTAGAACTAGGTTTAGACCTTGGATGGTAACATCCAAGGGTCTAAACCATTTTTCGTATAATAAAATATATCAAGTTTTATTATCAAATAGTTTAAAATACGAAAAAGTTTTTGATCAATACGAAGAAAAAAAATTGAACTTACTTTTACGGTTTATTTTTAAAGATGTATTGATTATAATAAGAAAGTATAGATTAAACAGTGTGTATTACACAAAAAAATTACTTTTTTTAATCAAAATTTTGTCCATTGATGATAACAAATCAGACTGAAAGATTGAATTTTGCCTCTACAAAAAATATCCCTGACTATCCAGATTTTCTAGATGTTCAGGTTAAATCTTTTAAAGATTTCTTTCAATTAGAAACGAAATCTGACGAAAGAGGCAACGAAGGGTTATACAACACCTTCATGGAAAACTTCCCAATTACAGATACAAGAAATAACTTTGTATTGGAATTCCTAGATTATTTTGTTGATCCGCCACGTTATACAATTCAAGAATGTATAGAGAGAGGTCTTACTTATAGTGTGCCTTTAAAAGCAAGGTTAAAACTATACTGTACAGATCCAGAACACGAAGATTTTGAAACAATTGTACAAGATGTTTATCTTGGAACAATACCTTACATGACTCCAAGTGGTACTTTTGTAATCAATGGTGCCGAGCGTGTTGTAGTATCACAATTACACCGTTCTCCTGGGGTTTTCTTTGGACAGTCATTCCACGCAAATGGAACTAAACTTTATTCTGCAAGAGTAATTCCTTTTAAAGGATCTTGGATAGAATTCTCTACAGATATTAATAGCGTAATGTACGCTTATATCGATAGAAAGAAAAAATTACCTGTTACAACTTTATTCCGTGCTATTGGATTCGAAAGAGATAAGGATATCCTTGAAATTTTCGACTTAGCAGAAGAAATTAAAGTTTCTAAAACTGGTATTAAGAAATATATTGGAAGAAGACTTGCTGCGCGTGTATTGAACACATGGCACGAGGATTTCGTTGATGAAGATACTGGAGAAGTAGTTTCTATCGAACGTAATGAAATCATCCTTGATCGTGATACTATTATCGATAAAGATAATGTTGAAGAAATCATCGATTCTAACGTAAAATCTATTTTGTTACATAAAGAGGATAATAACCAAGCAGATTATGCTATTATCCACAACACGTTACAAAAAGATCCAACAAACTCTGAAAAAGAAGCTGTTGAGCATATCTACAGACAATTGCGTAATGCAGAACCGCCTGATGAAGAAACTGCTCGTGGTATTATAGATAAATTGTTCTTCTCTGATCAACGTTATAACTTAGGTGAAGTTGGTCGTTACAGAATGAACAAAAAACTTGGTTTAGATATCCCAATGGAAAAGCAAGTGCTAACCAAAGAAGATATCATTACCATTGTAAAATATTTGATCGAATTAATTAACTCTAAAGCAGAGATTGATGATATTGATCACTTATCAAACCGTCGTGTTAGAACAGTTGGAGAACAATTGTCTCAACAATTCGGTGTTGGTTTAGCACGTATGGCTAGAACTATTCGTGAGAGAATGAACGTTAGAGATAACGAGGTGTTTACACCAATTGATTTGATTAATGCTAAAACATTATCATCAGTTATCAACTCTTTCTTTGGTACTAACCAGTTATCTCAATTTATGGATCAAACGAATCCATTAGCTGAGATTACACACAAAAGAAGATTATCTGCACTTGGACCTGGCGGACTTTCGAGAGAGAGAGCTGGTTTCGAGGTTCGTGACGTTCACTATACACACTATGGTCGTTTATGTCCGATTGAAACTCCAGAGGGACCAAACATTGGTTTGATTTCATCTCTTGGTGTTTATGCAAAAGTAAACGGAATGGGTTTCATTGAAACTCCATACCGTAAAGTAACTAATGGTGTAGTTGATTTAGAAAGTACTCCAATTTACTTAAGTGCTGAAGAAGAAGAAGGAAAAATGATTGCTCAGGCAAACATTGAAATGGATGCTTCAGGTAAGATTACAGCGAGCAATGTTATTGCTCGTGAGGAAGGTGACTTCCCGGTTGTTGAACCATCAGCAGTACATTATACAGACGTTGCTCCTAACCAGATCGCTTCGATTTCTGCTTCATTGATTCCTTTCTTGGAGCATGATGATGCGAATAGAGCCTTGATGGGATCTAACATGATGCGTCAGGCGGTTCCTTTGATCCGTCCAGAAGCGCCGATTGTTGGTACAGGTTTAGAGCGTCAAGTAGCTTCAGATTCAAGAGTATTGATCAATGCTGAAGGGCATGGAACTGTTGAATATGTAGATGCTAATATCATTACTATCAAATACGACCGTACTGAAGATGAAAGAATGGTTAGTTTTGATGCTGATGAGAAAACTTACAACTTAATTAAATTTAGAAAAACCAATCAAGGTACAAGTATTAACTTGAAGCCAATCGTAAGAAAAGGTGATAGAGTTATTCCTGGACAAGTATTGTCTGAAGGGTATGCTACTCAAAATGGAGAATTAGCTTTAGGTAGAAACTTAAAAGTTGCGTTCATGCCATGGAAAGGGTACAACTTCGAGGATGCGATTGTAATTTCTGAAAAAGTAGTTCGTGATGATATTTTTACATCTATCCACGTTGATGATTATTCATTAGAGGTTAGAGATACTAAGTTAGGAAATGAAGAGTTAACAAACGATATTCCTAACGTTTCTGAAGAAGCTACTAAAGATTTAGATGAAAACGGTATGATTAGAATTGGAGCAGAGGTTAAACCTGGCGACATTTTGATCGGAAAAATTACACCAAAAGGAGAATCAGATCCTACTCCAGAGGAGAAATTGCTTCGTGCAATCTTCGGAGATAAAGCTGGTGATGTAAAAGATGCTTCATTGAAAGCTTCTCCATCTTTACATGGTGTAGTTCTTGACAAAAAATTATTTGCAAGAGCCGTAAAAGATAAACGTAAACGTACTCAGGATAAAGATGCTTTAGGCGCTTTAGAAATGGAATTCGAAACTAAATTTGTTGAATTAAAAGACAGATTGGTTGAGAAATTATTCTTGATCGTTAACGGAAAAACATCTCAAGGTGTAATGAATGATTTGGGTGAAGAAGTTTTACCAAAAGGTAAAAAATATACTCAAAAAATGCTTTACGCAGTAGAAGATTTTGCTCACTTAAGCAAAGGTCAATGGGTTGCTGACGATGCTACAAATAAAATGGTTAATGATTTGATTCATAACTATAAAATTAAGCTGAATGACTTACAAGGATCTTTAAGAAGAGAAAAATTCACTATTACAGTTGGAGATGAATTACCATCTGGAATCTTGAAATTGGCTAAAATCTATATCGCTAAAAAACGTAAGTTAAAAGTTGGTGATAAAATGGCAGGACGTCACGGTAACAAAGGTATTGTTGCAAGAATCGTTCGTCATGAAGATATGCCTTTCTTGGAGGATGGAACACCAGTAGATATCGTATTGAATCCACTTGGGGTACCTTCACGTATGAACATTGGTCAGATTTATGAGACTGTTCTTGGATGGGCTGGTATGAACTTGGGTAGAAAATTTGCTACTCCAATTTTTGATGGTGCTTCCCTTGACGAAATCAATGCTTTGACTGATGAAGCTAATGTACCACGTTTCGGACATACATACCTTTATGATGGTGGAACTGGAGAGCGTTTTGCACAAAAAGCAACTGTGGGTGTAATTTACATGCTTAAATTAGGACACATGGTTGATGATAAGATGCACGCACGTTCTATCGGACCATACTCATTGATTACGCAACAGCCACTTGGAGGTAAGGCTCAATTTGGAGGTCAGCGTTTTGGAGAGATGGAGGTTTGGGCACTTGAGGCTTATGGAGCTTCTAGTACACTACGTGAAATCTTGACTGTTAAGTCTGATGATGTTATTGGTAGAGCTAAAACTTACGAAGCTATCGTTAAAGGTGAGACTATGCCAGAACCAGGTTTACCAGAATCATTCAATGTATTAATGCACGAATTGAAAGGTCTAGGTTTAGATCTTCGTTTGGAAGAATAAATAAAAGTTTTGTAGTCAGTCTCATTTTTTAATGGGACTGATTACTCATTTATAAAAGTTTTTAAAGATTTATACCCGTAAACCGTTCCGATTTTTTATAATAATGCAAGGCATTTTATAACTAGCGCTTCAAATTAATTTTGAGGTTTAGAGAAGTAACCCGAGGTAGTAGCTGAATGATTAACTCTTATATTTCTAAGAGTAGATTATAAATCTAAATTCAATTTTTTAATTGCAAATAAATCAATAGTAAAAACTATGATGAATAACAGAAACAATAAAGATAAGAATCCAGTAAAAAGATTTAACAAAATTTCTATTGGATTGGCTTCGCCAGAATCTATCTTGAAAGAATCAAGAGGAGAGGTGTTGAAACCAGAAACTATCAACTACAGAACTCACAAACCAGAGCGTGACGGACTTTTCTGCGAAAGAATCTTCGGACCTGTTAAGGATTTTGAGTGTGCTTGTGGTAAATATAAAAGAATTCGTTACAAAGGTATTATCTGTGACCGTTGTGGTGTTGAAGTTACTGAGAAAAAAGTACGTCGTGATAGAGTAGGACACATCAACCTTGTTGTGCCAATTGCTCACATCTGGTATTTCCGTTCTCTTCCAAACAAAATTGGTTATATCCTTGGTCTTCCATCTAAGAAATTAGATATGATTATTTACTACGAAAGATACGTAGTAATCCAGGCTGGTATTGCTAAAAATGCAGATGGAGAATCATTACAAAGATTAGATTTCTTAACTGAAGAAGAATATTTGAATATTTTAGATACTCTTCCACAAGAAAATCAATATTTAGATGATATGGATCCTAATAAATTTGTTGCCAAAATGGGAGCAGAGTGTATTATGGATTTATTGGCTCGTATTGACTTAGATGCTTTATCTTATGAATTAAGACACAGCGCTAACAACGAAACATCTAAACAACGTAAAACTGAAGCTTTAAAAAGATTACAAGTTGTTGAGTCTTTCCGTGAGTCTAACTTAAACCGCGAAAATCGTCCTGAGTGGATGATCATGAAAGTGGTTCCTGTTATTCCACCAGAATTACGTCCGCTTGTGCCACTTGATGGAGGTCGTTTTGCAACTTCAGATTTAAATGATTTATACCGTCGTGTAATTATCCGTAACAACCGTTTGAAAAGATTAATGGAGATTAAAGCTCCGGAAGTTATCTTAAGAAACGAAAAACGTATGTTACAAGAATCTGTAGATTCATTATTTGATAACACTCGTAAAGCTTCTGCAGTTAAAACAGAATCTAACAGACCATTAAAATCATTATCTGATTCATTAAAAGGTAAGCAAGGACGTTTCCGTCAAAACTTACTTGGAAAACGTGTGGATTATTCTGCTCGTTCGGTAATTGTTGTTGGTCCTGAATTAAAATTATTCGAATGTGGATTGCCAAAAGATATGGCATCTGAATTATACAAACCTTTCGTTATCCGTAAATTGATTGAAAGAGGTATTGTTAAAACAGTGAAATCTGCTAAGAAAATCATAGACAAAAAAGAGCCTGTAGTTTGGGATATCCTTGAAAATGTAATTAAAGGTCACCCAGTATTGCTTAACCGTGCTCCTACGTTACACAGACTTGGTATTCAGGCTTTTCAACCAAAATTAATTGAAGGAAAAGCGATCCAATTGCACCCATTAGTATGTACGGCTTTCAACGCCGATTTTGATGGGGATCAGATGGCAGTTCACTTGCCATTAGGACCAGAGGCTATTTTAGAGGCACAATTGTTAATGTTAGCTTCTCACAATATCTTGAACCCGGCAAATGGTGCTCCAATTACTGTACCTTCTCAGGATATGGTCTTGGGTCTATATTATATGACCAAAGAACGTATTTCAACTCCAGAACATGTAATTTTAGGTCAAGACTTAACGTTCTATTCTGCTGAAGAAGTAAACATTGCATTAAACGAAGGAAGATTAGAATTGAATGCTCGTGTGAAAATTAGAGCAAAAGATTTTAATGATGCTGGAGAATTAGTGTACAAAATCATTCAAACAACTGCAGGACGTGTATTATTTAATGAAGTAGTACCTGAAGCAGCTGGATATATCAATGATGTATTGACTAAGAAAAACCTTAGAGATATTATCGGACACATTTTAAGTGTGACTGATGTACCTACAACGGCAGCTTTCTTGGATAATATGAAAGATATGGGGTATAAATTCGCATTTAGAGGAGGTTTATCATTCTCTTTAGGTGATATTAGAATTCCAGAACAAAAAACTAAGTTAATTGCAGATGCTAGAGAGCAAGTTGAAGGTATCTCAACTAACTATAACATGGGTCTTATTACAAATAACGAGCGTTACAACCAAGTTATTGACGTATGGACTTCAGCAAATGCGCAGTTAACAGAATTAGCAATGAAAAATATTAGAGAAGACCAACAAGGTTTCAACTCTGTATATATGATGCTTGACTCTGGGGCGAGGGGTTCTAAGGAACAGATTCGTCAGTTAACTGGTATGCGTGGTTTAATGGCTAAGCCTAAAAAATCTACTGCTGGTGGTGGTGAGATTATTGAAAACCCGATTCTTTCTAACTTTAAGGAGGGTCTTTCGATCCTTGAGTACTTTATTTCTACTCACGGTGCTCGTAAAGGTCTTGCGGATACGGCTCTTAAAACGGCCGATGCTGGTTACTTAACAAGAAGGCTTCATGACGTTTCTCAAGATGTTATTGTTAACATCGAAGATTGTGGAACTCTTAGAGGTGTTGAAGTTGCTGCATTGAAGAAAAATGAGGAAATCGTTGAGTCATTAGGAGAAAGAATTTTAGGACGTGTTGCATTGCAAGATGTTATAAATCCACTTACTAATGAAGTAATGGTTCAATCTGGTCAACAAATTACTGAGGCAATTATGAGAACTATCGAAGCTTCTCCTATTGAAAAAGTAGAGGTTAGATCTCCATTAACTTGTGAAGCTTTAAAAGGTATTTGTGCTAAATGTTACGGTAGAAATTTAGCTACTGGTAAGATGACACAAAGAGGTGAAGCTGTCGGAGTTATTGCAGCTCAATCTATTGGAGAGCCAGGTACACAGTTGACACTTCGTACGTTCCACGTTGGAGGGGTTGCTGGAGGTATTTCTGAAGAATCTAGTATTGTTACAAGATTCAACGGTAGACTTGAAATTGAAGATTTAAAGACAGTTAAAGGAGAAGACGGAGAAGGAAACTCTGTTGATATCGTAGTTTCACGTTCAACTGAGTTGAAATTAGTTGACGAGAAAACTGGAATTGTTTTAAATACGCATAACATTCCTTACGGATCTAGTATTTTTGTAAATGATGGTGATACTGTCGCAAAAGGAACTGTAATCTGTAAATGGGATCCATATAACGGTGTAATTGTTTCTGAATTTACTGGTAAGATTGCTTACGAGGATTTAGAACAAGGACAATCGTTCATGGTTGAAATCGATGAGCAGACTGGTTTCCAAGAAAAAGTAATTTCTGAGGCTAGAAACAAAAAATTAATCCCAACTTTATTGGTTTACGGTAAAGAAGGTGAATTGATTCGTTCGTACAACTTACCAGTAGGTGCACACTTAATGGTTGAGAATGGGGAGAAAATTAAAGCAGGTAAAGTATTGGTTAAAATCCCACGTCGTTCTTCTAAAGCAGGCGATATCACGGGAGGTCTTCCAAGAATTACTGAGTTGCTTGAAGCTCGTAACCCTTCAAACCCAGCAGTTGTATCTGAAATCGATGGTGTTGTATCTTTCGGAAAAATTAAAAGAGGTAACCGTGAGATCGTTATCGAGTCTAAATTTGGTGAAATTAAAAAGTATTTAGTTAAACTTTCTAGCCAAATCTTAGTACAAGAAAATGACTTCGTAAGAGCGGGAGTTCCATTGTCTGATGGTGCAATTACACCAGATGATATCTTAAGAATTCAAGGTCCAGCTGCTGTTCAACAGTACTTGGTAAATGAAATTCAAGAGGTTTACCGTTTACAAGGGGTAAAAATTAATGACAAGCACTTTGAGGTAGTTATTCGTCAAATGATGCGTAAAGTAAGAGTTCAGGATCCAGGTGATACTTTATTCTTAGAAGACCAATTAATTCATACTAAAGATTTCATCGTTCAAAACGATAAATTATACGGTATGAAAGTAGTTGAAGATGCTGGAGATTCTTCAGTATTGAAACCAGGTCAGATTATTACACCTCGTGAATTGCGTGATGAAAATTCATTATTGAAACGAAATGATAAAAATCTTGTTGTAGCAAGAGATGTAATTACTGCAACTGCAACGCCAGTTCTTCAAGGTATTACAAGAGCTTCGTTACAAACTAAATCATTCATTTCTGCGGCTTCATTCCAGGAGACAACGAAAGTACTTAACGAAGCTGCTGTAGCTGGTAAAGTTGATGATTTAGAAGGATTAAAAGAAAATGTAATTGTTGGACACAGAATTCCTGCAGGAACTGGTATGAGAGAATACGATAATACAATCGTAGGATCTAAAGACGATTACAACGAAATGATGGCTAATAAAGAAGAATACATTTATTAATTAGGAAACTATGAGTAATCCGAAACAACAACAAGAGCAAATTAATATTGAGTTAGATGAAACTATTGCAGAAGGAATTTATTCTAATCTTGCGATTATAAATCACTCATCATCAGAGTTTGTTTTAGATTTTGTAAGCATTATGCCAGGTATTCCTAAAGCCAAGGTAAAGTCAAGAATTGTTTTGACACCACAACATGCTAAAAGATTATTAAGAGCAATAGGTGAAAACATCCATAGATTTGAAGCCGCTCATGGCGAAATCAAAGAAACGGAACAAGCGCCAATTCCGCTTAATTTTGGTCCTGCGGGACAAGCATAAATTCAAAAGCCCCAGTAATGGGGCTTTTTTTTTTGACATGTATTTTTTGATATTGCAGTTTATCCGATTTAATAAGTATTTCATCGACTAAATTTCTCCCTTCTTTAAGATTGAAGTATTTTAGTAGAACCTAATTAGAAAAAAATTATTTGGGAATAATGAACTTAGTAAGGTTGTGTTAATTCAAATAAAAAAAAGCGCTATAGATATATAGCGCTTTTTTTATATTTGAATTTGTAGAATAATTAATCAAATTCTGAAGTGAAAAATAATTTCACACTTGGATATTTACTCTGTGTCATTTGAATCGTAAAATCAGAATCGGCTAAAAATACTAATTGGCCATATTTATCATGAGCAAGGAATTTTTGCTTGATACGTTTAAATTCTTTGAATTCTTCATTTTTGGCATCGTCCGGTTTTACCCAGCATGCTTTATGAACTGGGAAATTTTCATAGGTACATTTTGCACCATATTCGTGCTCTAGACGATATTGAATAACTTCATATTGAAGTGCTCCAACAGTTCCAATTACTTTTCTATTATTCATTTCTAAAGTAAACAACTGTGCTACTCCTTCATCCATCAACTGATCGACTCCTTTTTCTAATTGCTTAGCTTTCATTGGATCAGCATTATTGATATATCTAAAGTGTTCTGGAGAGAAACTAGGAATTCCTTTAAAGCTCATTATTTCGCCTTCAGTTAAAGTATCTCCAATTTTAAAGTTTCCAGTATCATGTAAACCAACGATATCTCCAGGATAAGAAATGTCTACAATTTCTTTTTTCTCAGCAAAAAATGCATTCGGACTAGAGAATTTTAAATTTTTCTTCTGACGAACGTGGTAATAGGGTTTGTTTCTTTCGAAAGTTCCAGAAACAATTTTTATAAAAGCTAAACGGTCACGATGTTTTGGATCCATATTAGCATGGATTTTAAATACAAAACCAGACATTTTTTCTTCAGCCGGATCAACCAAACGAGTTTCAGAATCTTTTGGTCTTGGAGATGGGGCGATCGTCACAAAACAATCTAACAATTCGCGAACTCCAAAATTATTTAAAGCTGAACCAAAGAATACAGGCTGAATTTTTCCGTCTAAATAATCCTGACGCTCAAATTTTGGATAAACTTCATCGATCAATTCTAATTCTTCACGAAGTTTTTCCGCTGCTTTTTGACCAACGATTTTATCTAATTCCGGATTATTCTGAACATCAGAAAAAGCAATAGTTTCTTCAATGTTTTTACGGCTGTCTCCACTAAAAAGATTGATGTTTTCTTCCCATAAGTTGTAAATTCCTTGGAAATCATAACCCATTCCGATTGGGAAACTTAAAGGAGTGACTTTTAACCCTAATTTTTGTTCTACTTCATCCATCAAATCGAAAGCATCTTTACCTTCACGATCTAATTTATTGATGAAAACAATCATAGGAATATTACGCATTCTACAAACTGAAACCAATTTTTCAGTTTGTTCCTCAACCCCTTTTGCAACGTCAATTACAACAATTACACTGTCTACAGCAGTTAAAGTTCTAAAAGTATCTTCAGCAAAATCCTTGTGTCCAGGTGTATCAAGAATATTGATTTTTTTGTCTTTATAATTAAAAGCAAGCACAGAAGTTGAAACCGAAATACCTCTTTGGCGTTCGATTTCCATAAAGTCACTCGTTGCTCCTTTTTTAATTTTATTGTTTTTTACAGCTCCGGCTTCTTGAATAGCACCTCCAAATAACAATAATTTTTCAGTCAAGGTTGTTTTACCGGCATCGGGATGCGATATAATTCCGAAGGTTCTTCTGCGTTGTATTTCTTTTAAAAAGCTCATATTTCGTATAAATAGGTTGCAAAAGTACTATTAAATACGGCTTTATAAAAATATTCACTTCTTAAATTTGGAAGTCTTTATTTATTAAGAGGTTTTTAGAAAAAAATAAGGCTGTTTTGCAACAGCCTTAAATAGTCATTTTAAAATTACTGATTAATTGACCAAATTGAATATCCTTTTGGAGGACATTGTATTTTTACCCATTTGTCTGCTTGTGTGGTTGGATACCAGGTTGAATTTCCGGTAAAATCCTTTATCTGTGTGTTTGCCCAATTCGTCTGAATCCATCTTTCCTGCCAAACATCGGAATTGTTTATATAAACTACTAACCCCGGATTCCCGTTGTACCCGTTTCTTCTAGCCAAATATTCATCATTATCAGAATATAGAATAGAAGTGGTTCCGGTTGCTTTGTTGTTATGAATCCAGATTAAATTATTTAACTTGTTTTTGTCCAGCCATTCTTCATAATCTCTGTAGAAAATTGTTGGATAACCTTCATGAGTTAATATATAAGAATAAGCTAAAAGTTTGCTCCAAATTTCATCAGTATCATGATTGGTTACAAAAGTTACTGCTTTGTACGGATTTCGTTTCCACATCATGTCATCGTTTAAAAGAGCAAGATTATTTCCGTCAAAGGCATCATTCATTTTGTAATAACAAGCAAAATCAAATACAGAACTATTAGCATTGTTTGCCCAGTCATTTAATACGTTAACATTCGAATCCCATAATTCTCCAACAGAAAATCCGCCAACATTTGCATTCCAAGCATTTACAACCCAAGCTCCAAAGCCTTTTACATAGTCGAATCTCCAACCGTCAAATTTCATTGTATTTTTGTAATATTTTCCAACGCCGTCAGCACGTAACCACAGCCAATCTTTTACATAAGGATCCGCATGGCATAAATCAGGAAATCCTCCAAAAGAGCCTTCATCATTATTGCCAAAACTGTTTTTATAAAAATTAGAATAAGTACGCTTAAATTTTCCAGAAGCAACTCCATTAAAATTAGTCCAAGTATTAGTTCCAGTAAACGGATTGGCTTCTGATGCCCCGCCACTATTATGATTAATTACGATATCGGCATATACTTTCATATTTTCAGTATGTGCTTTTGTAATTAAACTTACTAATTCGGTTTTTGAACCAAAACGAGTTTCTGTAGTTCCATTTTGATTATAATCTCCAAAATCAAAATAATCAGTTGGATCATAACCCATTGAAAATGCGCCGTTTTGTGCTTTTGAAGCTGGAGGAAGCCAGATAGAGCCAATTCCTGCATTGCCCCATGCAGTAACTTTTCCGCTGACCGTATTCCACCAAGTTCCACCAGAAGGAACGTCCCAGTAAAAAGCCTGCATCATAACACCGCCACCGGGATTATCAACATATTTTCCTGTAAGTGATGATTTTGAGGCTCCTGTGCTAAAAGGTTTTCCGTCGTGATGCGTAACGTTGATGATTTCGAATTTCTGACTTTCTGCTTTTGAATCAGTTTCTGATGTTTCATTTTGCGAGCATGAACATAAAAATGCTGTAACTAAGCTCATCAACAAAAATTTTGTTTGTGGTTTTTTCATAATAGATTTGGTTAGAAAAGGTTAATAAAGTTTGTAATTAGATAATTTTTAAGCTTTAAATCGCGTATATTCTTAGTTTTTAAGCAGATAAATTATTAATTACGCATCGAATGTAAGTTTTTTTTGATTCAATTTGTTTTTGCATGAAAATAGTTATACAACGAAAACGTTATAGTGTTAAAAACTTTTTTTTACAATGCTTATAATTAAAGGGTTGTGTTTTTGGTTGAAAAAGATTTTTGGGAAATTGTGTCTTTTTATTTTCATCATTTAATCGATGAAAAGCAGTTTCTCATATTTAAAATAAAAGAGAATCTCTATAATTTTTTGTTAATAGTATAAGCGATAGTTGTATTATGTAATTGAATTGTTATTTTTGTTCGTTATAAGCAAAAGAACTAGAGTTTAATTGTTTACTGCTTTGGAAGTTTAGCTTTTAAAATAGGACAATTGAAAGTTTGGTTTTTAAAAACGATAATTCTAAAAAGCAAGATCTTTACATTTAAATTAAATCTAAAATAATGTTATTAAAAAAATTACAGCTAAAAACAATTGATTACAAGCTTGTATTGACAATGTGTTTTTTACTTTTTTTCAGCTCAATGGTTTCAGCTCAGGAAATTATTCCGGATGCTGTAGCACAAAAACCAGCTGAAGTTCCTGTTGGGAGACAAAAAATTGACGGTATTATTGCAACCGTTGGAGATTATATTGTTTTAGATTCAGATATTGATAAAGGCTTTTTAGAAATTACAGCTCAAGGTGGTTCTGTAAAAGATATTACAAGATGCCAGATGCTTGGTAAACTTTTAGAGGATAAATTATACGCACACCAGGCAATTCAAGATAGTATTATTGTGAGTGATGCCGAGGTGAGAGGGATGATGGAAGATCGTTTGAACTATATGGTTAAACAGGTTGGAGATATCAATAAAGTAGTTGAATACTACAAAAAAAGCTCTGTTGAGGAATTTAAAACCTATTTTGCTGACATCTTAAAAGAGCAAAAATTAGCCTCAGAAATGAGAGAAAAAATCATTAAAGATGTTGAAATTACGCCTGAAGAAGTTCGTAATTTCTTTAAGAAAATACCAAAAGAGGAATTACCAACTTTTGGAGCTGAAATGGAAGTAGCACAAATTGTTGTAGAACCTAAAGTTTCAAAAGAAGATAAGCAGAAAGTAATTGACAGATTGAATGCAATAAGACAAGATGTTATTGGAGGTTCTAGTTTTGCAACAAAAGCCGTTTTATATTCTCAGGATCCAGGATCATCTTCTAACGGAGGGTATTATAAAATGACAAGAAAAACGCCTTTTTTGAAAGAGTTTAAAGATGTTGCTTTTAGTTTGCAGGAAGGTGAAATTTCACAGCCTTTTGAAACTATTTATGGATTTCATATAATAATGATTGATAAAATAAAGGGACAAGAAGTTGAATTACGTCATATTTTGATCTCGCCAACGGTTTCTGAAGCTGCTTTAAAAGAAGCAAAAGAAAGAATTACAAACATTCGTAATAAGATTGTAAATAAAGAGATTTCATTTGCAGATGCTGCCAGAACAGAATCTGATGAAAAAGAAACTAGAGCAAACGGAGGTATATTAATAAATCCTAATACGCAGGATACGCGTTTTGAATTGACTAAAATGGATCCGCAATTATATGGTCAGGTTTCTAATTTGAAAGATACGGAGATTTCTCAGCCCCTTTTAAATGTAGATGAAAAAAGCAGTAAAAAGACCTATAAAATAATCACGGTAACAAACAGGATTGAAGAGCATACAGCAGATTATGCAATGGATTACACAAAAATTAAAGATCTAGCATTAAAAGAAAAACAGATTAATGCAATCGCAAAATGGTTTGATGCTAAAATAAAAGATACTTATATCAAAATTATTGGAGAATACAGAGAATGTGCTTTTGCTAATAATTGGCTGAAAAAATAATTTTTATTAAATAAATAAAAGAGTTAGTTTTATGAATCCATAGAGCTGACTCTTTTTTAATTTAAAAACATACTTAAATGTCTGACGTAACAGCAATTCATAATTTAGTTCAAAAACGAAACGAGTTAAAATCAGAAATAGCAAAAATAATTGTAGGCCAAGATGCAGTAGTTGATCAAATTTTACTGTGTATATTTTCAGGAGGACATGCTTTATTGATTGGTGTTCCAGGTTTGGCAAAAACTTTAATGATAAACACTTTATCTCAAGCGTTAGGTTTAGATTTTAAAAGAATTCAGTTTACACCAGATTTAATGCCTTCAGATATTTTAGGAAGTGAAATTTTAGATGAAAACAGGCAATTTAAATTTATTAAGGGGCCAATTTTCTCTAATATTATTTTAGCTGATGAGATCAACAGAACGCCGCCAAAAACGCAGGCTGCTTTACTTGAAGCTATGCAGGAACGTTCGGTTACAATTGCGGGACAGAATTACAAATTAGATTTGCCATATTTTGTTTTGGCAACCCAAAATCCAATTGAGCAAGAGGGGACTTATCCTTTGCCAGAAGCGCAATTAGACCGTTTTATGTTTGCTATTAAATTAGAATACCCATCTTTTGAAGAGGAAGTTCAGGTAGTAAAACGTACAACTTCAGATGTTAAAACAACAATTAATGCTTTATTTAGTGCGCAGGAAATTATTGATTTCCAGCATTTGATTCGCAGAATTCCGGTAGCTGATAATGTAATTGAATATGCTGTGACATTGGTTAGCAAAACGCGTCCTGACAATAGTTTATCAAATGATTTTGTGAAAAATTATTTAGATTGGGGTGCAGGACCAAGAGCTTCTCAGAATTTGATTTTAGCAGCAAAAGCGCACGCCGCTTTTAATGGTAAATTTTCACCAGATATTGAAGATGTAAAAGCAGTTGCAGTTGGAATTTTGCGACACAGAATTATTAAAAATTATAAAGCAGATGCTGAAGGAATAACGGAAGAAGTTATTATTCAAAAACTGTTGTAACAATTATATTTTATGTAAAAGCCTGACAATATTAAAATTTGTCAGGCTTTTTTTATTACTGAATTTTAGTTGTTTCATTAATCAAGCGTACAGATTTCTTTGTGAACAGTTTGATTAAAAGAACTTCAGGAAGAGCAGTATATTTTTTTCGATCGCATTCGTACCACCAATACGAGTTGTATTGAAGCCCGTTTTTCTCCATCTTTACCTGCCATATTTTTTCGTTTCCTCTGACGGTTTCTTTTTTCTCTATAATTTTATAACCATTTCCGGTCCAGCAGACTAATGGGTTATGAGCCGGAGTTTTTATATAAATTAGTTTGTTTGGAGTTGCTATTTTAAAAACTTCACTGTTTATCCAAGCTCCATTTTGAATAGAATATTCGGAGCTTAAGTTTTCAAGTAAATTGTTCGGTTGTATTTTCTTTATTTCAAAACTGGTTGCAAACATGATGACAGTTGCTGTAATAGCGATGTAGAATTTATGCAGTTGTTTCTTCGTCTGAGTTTCTTCTGTTTTCGGTTTAAAAAATCGGATCAGAAAAAGCATAGGAACAATTTGATAAAATACGAAACACAAGATTCCAATGCTATGATGGAGTGCGTTTTCTTGTGTACACTGAAATAAAATAAGTGTAATGATTCTGAAATAGTTCGAAATTATATTAAGAATAATTATGACTACACAAAAAAGAAAAATCTGAAGAATACCGAAATATTTTGATTGTTTCCTTTCTTCTAAAGTTAATATAAAAGCACCTGACAGCAATCCGGTTTTAAACATTGACAACCCCATGCAGGCAGTATCGACGGTAATTTTGGCATTATTGATGTAAAAATTGACGCCTTCTATTTTATCAATTGCAATAAAATTTTTTAAAACAATATAAACATAATAACAGAGAATTTGTTTTATTTCTGTTGTCATGTAATCAAAGAAAGTGCTGAAAACTGAAGAGAACAGCAGAATACAAATGAAAGCGATAAATGAAAATTTTTGTGTAAAACTGTAATACAAAAGACAGACAAATAATGCCAAAGCTAAAAGATGCAATGATTTGGTATGCAAGCGATAACTTATAAACTCTAATATAAAAATCATTGCAAAAAGAGGATAGCTTACATTAAAAGTTGTTTTTCGACTCCCAATAAAAAATAGCCCAATTGATGCCAGAATTCCAAACAAATTATTATTCAGTCCCACTGTAATTATGCTGTAATTTAAAAGTAAAAGACAGCTGACTAGCAGTAGGACAGAAGTTTTTTTGTAATTCAGTAATAGATTCATTTATACAGTCTGTTTTTTTGTTTTTCTGTAATAGAAATAAAGTGTTGCAGTTCCAATAATAATCAAAAGGCATTCGTGGGGCTCAGGAACAGCACCGTCATTATTTATGGAAGCATTTCCTAAGGTGTTTACGTTTTTATCGATTCCATTATTTTTGTAATCTTCATCAGTTTCAAGAACAATCAATGATGAAATTGGCGTTACAATATTGGCATCTTTTGCTAGTTCAACGTATTGATTATTGGTCAAAGCGTCATTTTGAATTTTAACCTGTTCTTCGAGAACTTTTCCAAAAGCGTACATTCTGTAAATATGAT
The DNA here is from genome assembly GCF_004362055.1 of Flavobacterium sp. 245. Taxonomy (GTDB): domain Bacteria; phylum Bacteroidota; class Bacteroidia; order Flavobacteriales; family Flavobacteriaceae; genus Flavobacterium. Next base: position 42,286 of record NZ_SNXB01000017.1, on the reverse strand, counting down.
TTGGTCCAGTGGTTTTCGAATTATTGTTGTGGATATTTTCATGAATTGAAACTTGTGACGGTTCAATATTGATGCTATTTTGATCTGTTTTGTATACAGGAAATTGATGTTTGTTGATCAGCTGTAAACAATTATCCAAACTGCTTTGAAAATAGTCTACGTATTTTTGTTGTTTAGCAGTCTGCCAAAACGGATTAATTTCGCCACTGATATTGATGACTTTTATATTTCGTTGTTTGGTTCCAGATTTAATTTTCTTCAAATAATTCGATTCTTCAAGCTCTTCAAAATTAGCAGAGAAAGTTCCCGATTTTGCGATGACTAAGCTGTTCTTGGTCAATTTATAAAGAGGCAATAATGTGTACTGAGAATCTTCAAAGTCCAATTGAATGGCTTTAAAATTATCTTTAGTGATTTTCTTTTTATGTCCATTTACAAAAACGTAAAGATTCTGTTGATCAAGATCTACAAATGATTCTATTTGTTTTGTTGTCCAACTGCTGTTTAAATCCAAAATAATTTCAGAAGGAGTGAAGGGAATTACTGTTTTTTGAATGTCATCGACTTCATAAATCTTTCCTTTCCAAGCAAATGAATTATGATTGATTTTGCTTAATGGCATTGTTGCATCCCAATCTTCCAGTCCTTTTGATTGGTTCATGTAGAATCCCTTTTCAAATTCAAAATCTTTATTGGTCTCCACAGCACTAGTTCCTGTCATTTGTATTCTTGAAATTGTTTCGGCATTTGAAATGTTCGGTCCTTTAATTGAAAGACTTTGGTATTTCATTTGATTATCTTCAACTTTTAATGGAGTTGTAAAACCGCATTTAAATGTTCTAGGGGTTTTATAATTGATTGGAAAAACGCGAACTACAATCTTATTTCCTTCTTTCCATTGCATTAATGAAGGATCACGATATTCTACGCCAACAATTTGATTGTACGCCTTTTTAGCTTTTTCTTTAGTTGTCAAGACGCCTTTGCGTTCCACTCCATTAACCCATAATGAAAGAGAAGTGGCAACAGAACCTTCTGGCAACTGAAAAGAATAAATAGCTTCTTGATTTCGCCATGATTTTTCGCTGGCAATTTTCATGGTAATTTCGGTATAAGCCAATCTAGAGTCGGGATATAGTTTGATATCTTCTTTAATAGTTTTGGTAAACAAATCTTCACCGCTCCATAATTGTTCTTCGGTTTCTAATCTTTTATCAAAATTTGATTTTAGAATATTGATTTTGTCATCATTGTCCAAACCAAGATCATCACAAACTAAATAAGCTAGACTTATAAAAGGATTATGAATTTTGTTTCCATTGAATTGCTGTTTGCTGAAGGAATCAAAACGGTCAAACGAAAAGAAGTTATCTATATTGATGTACACAAGACCTTTCTTTAGTAAAATTTCATTAAAAAAATTAGGTTTTATATTCTGAGAAACCGAAATGTATGCGGGTAAATCGGTATTGGTTTCGAAGGAATTGATTTTTGCAATTTGCGCTATTTTTTTGCTTTCAATTACTAAACCGGCAGTAAAAATTAGAAAGCCAACAAGTACGATTGAAAATCCAGTACTAAAGGAAAGATAATAAGGCCTGTTTTTAGGCAAATACAAAATAACGGTTAGCAAATGAATGATTAAAATTATTGCAGGAACCATTCCGTAAAAACCCAGTCCTAAAGCTAATATTCCAACAAATGAATAAGGTATTACCGGAATAAGAAATAAGGCAAAATAAAATATAATCCAGAATGTGGCGCCATTAATAAAATAGACAATATAAGTATGAGGGGTTTTGACTTCATTTTGATAAAGAAAAAAATTAGTGATGCAAAACACAAAAGTTGTAACATAAACCCATACTGGCAAATGTTGAAAAATTGGAATAAAAACATTTAGGCTAAAACAGCCAATAAGCCAATTAAGCATTAAAAAAGGAGTAAGATGAAGATATTCTTCTCTTTTTTTTAGAATAAGAAATGATACTACAGTTCCGTAAATAAATTCGATTATCAAACTAACCCCTCCGATAGATTCGTACTTGTAAAAAGAGAATTCTTTAGAAGTGAGTGCACAAATCATAAATATTGTACTGAATAGTGTTACTAAGAGGCTAATTTGCACGCCTTTTTTTTGAGAATAATAATCTAAAATTTCTAGTTTGTATTTCATAGTTGTATTTTTTAAAAAGTACTTTGAAATACAAAGTTAATAGAATATTTGAAAAACAAGATTTTTTTGTTTTATTTTTTTGAAGAAAATTTTGTGTGCTTTTGTGGATTCAGAAAATCCTTTTTAAAGATGAAAAAAAGTCAACTATAACGTTATAATTTCTTATTTAGAACTATTCTTTGCGAAAATAGAGGTAAAATCTCACTTAGTTTATAACAACAAATTTCGACTTTGTTAATGAAAAGATTTTAAAATATCAATAATTCATTTTTTTAATACAAAATTGATATTTTGGCAAAAACAAGCAGTGAAAATCGTTTTTTAGCAATAATAATTTTTGAAAAGGCGACTTTCATTATATTCTTTTTAATTCTCACCTTTAATCTCTAAATTTGCGTACAAAAAAAAATACTTCTAATATATTATGAATACTTACAAAGATTACATTAACGAAATTGAAGAAAGAAAAGGCCAAGGACTTCATCCAAAGCCAATTGATGGAGCTGAATTACTAAGCGAAATCATTGCTCAAATTAAAGATTTAGATAATGAATATAGAGAGGATTCTCTTAAGTTTTTTATTTACAATACTTTGCCAGGTACTACAAGTGCAGCTGGCGAAAAAGCAGAGTTTTTAAAAGAGATTATTCTTGGTGAGTCTGTAGTAAAAGAAATTACGCCAGCCTTTGCTTTTGAATTATTATCTCACATGAAAGGCGGACCTTCTATTAAAGTGCTGCTTGATTTAGCTTTAGGTAGTGACGCTGCTATTGCAAAAGAAGCTGCAAAAGTTCTTAAAACACAAGTTTTCCTTTACGAAGCAGATACAGATCGATTAGTAGAGGCATTCAAAAATAATAATGAAACTGCCAAAGAAATTCTAGAAAGTTATGCTCAAGCTGAGTTTTTTACAAAACTTCCAGAAGTAGCAGACGAAATTAAGGTAGTAACTTTTATTGCTGGTGAAGGTGATATTTCAACAGATTTGCTTTCTCCGGGAAATCAAGCACACTCTCGTTCAGATCGTGAACTTCATGGGCAGTGTATGATTACTCCTCAAGCACAACAAGAAATTAAAGCATTACAAGCACAGCATCCTGATGCAAGCGTAATGTTGATCGCTGAAAAAGGGACTATGGGAGTTGGTTCTTCAAGAATGTCAGGTGTGAATAACGTGGCACTTTGGACAGGAAAACAAGCAAGCCCATATATTCCATTCGTTAATATCGCGCCAATTGTTGGTGGAACAAACGGTATTTCTCCAATTTTCCTAACAACTGTCGATGTTACTGGTGGTATTGGTTTAGACCTTAAAAACTGGGTTAAGAAAGTTGATGCTGATGGTAACGTTATCCGTAACGAAAATGACGAGCCAATTCTAGAGCAAACATACTCTGTTGCTACAGGAACTGTCTTGACAATTAATATTAAAGAGAAAAAACTATATAGCGGCGATCAGGAATTAATCGATATTTCTAAGGCATTTACACCTCAGAAAATGGAATTCATTAAAGCTGGTGGTTCATACGCTATTGTTTTTGGTAAAAAACTTCAAACATTAGCAGCTAAAGTTCTTGACGTGACTGCTCCTCTAGTATATGCTCCGTCAAAAGAAATTTCACATGAAGGACAAGGTCTTACAGCGGTTGAGAAAATCTTCAACAAAAATGCTGTTGGTATTGCTCCGGGTAAAGTATTGCACGCTGGTTCTGACGTTCGTGTTGAAGTTAACATCGTAGGTTCTCAAGATACTACAGGTCTTATGACTGCTCAGGAATTAGAGTCTATGGCGGCTACAGTAATTTCACCGATTGTTGACGGTGCTTACCAATCTGGTTGTCACACTGCTTCGGTTTGGGATAAAAAAGCGCAGGCTAATATTCCTAAATTGATGAAATTCATGAACGATTTTGGTTTGATCACAGCTCGTGACCCAAAAGGTGTTTATCATGCAATGACTGACGTAATTCATAAAGTACTTAACGATATTACTATAGACGAGTGGGCTATCATTATTGGTGGTGACTCTCATACAAGAATGTCAAAAGGAGTTGCTTTCGGTGCTGACTCAGGAACTGTTGCTCTTGCATTGGCTACGGGTGAGGCATCAATGCCAATTCCGGAATCTGTAAAAGTGACTTTCAAAGGTGAAATGAAAGGGTATATGGACTTCCGTGATGTGGTTCATGCTACTCAAGCGCAGATGCTTCACCAATATGGAGGAGAAAATGTTTTCCAAGGAAGAATTATTGAGGTTCATATTGGTACGCTTACTGCTGACCAGGCCTTTACATTTACTGACTGGACAGCAGAGATGAAAGCAAAAGCTTCTATCTGTATTTCTGAAGATGATACTTTAATTGAATCATTGGAAATTGCTAAAGGCAGAATCCAGATCATGATCGACAAAGGAATGGATAACGACAAACACGTTCTTCAAGGGTTGATCAACAAAGCTGATAAGAGAATTGCTGAAATTAAATCGGCAGAGAAACCAGCATTAACTCCAGATGCAAATGCTAAATATTATGCTGAGGTTGTAGTTGATTTAGATCAGATTTCTGAGCCAATGATTGCTGATCCAGACGTAAATAACGCTGATGTTTCTAAAAGATATACGCACGATACTATCAGACCTTTATCTTTTTACGGAGGTGAGAAAAAAGTAGATCTTGGATTTATTGGATCTTGTATGGTTCACAAAGGAGATATGAAAATCCTTGCTCAAATGTTGAAAAACGTAGAAGCACAAAAAGGAAAAGTGGTATTCAACGCTCCTCTTGTAGTTGCTCCTCCTACTTACAATATTGTAGATGAATTAAAAGCGGAAGGTGACTGGGAAGTTTTGCAAAAATATTCTGGTTTTGAATTCGACGATAATGCTCCAAAAGGTGCAGCGCGTACAGAATACGAAAACATGTTGTATTTAGAGCGTCCAGGATGTAACCTTTGTATGGGTAACCAGGAAAAAGCGGCAAAAGGAGATACAGTTATGGCAACTTCAACGCGTCTTTTCCAAGGAAGAGTTGTAGAAGATACTGAAGGTAAAAAAGGAGAGTCATTGCTTTCTTCTACACCTGTTGTAGTGTTGTCTACAATTTTGGGTAGAACTCCAACATTAGCGGAATATACAACTGCAGTAGAGGGTATCAACTTGACTAAATTTGCACCTTCTAATAAATCGTTAGTAATGTAATCTTACGATTATTAATATATCAAAAGCCCGAGTGATAAACTCGGGCTTTTTCTTTTATAGCTCTTCTATTTTTTGTAACTTGTCATGTTCAAAATAAAATAAAAAACAAAAAATAATATAGAACTTATGGCTTTTGATATCGAAATGATTAAAAAAGTGTACGAAAACATGCCAAATCGTGTTGATAAAGCACGTGAGATTGTTGGGCGTCCACTTACGTTGACAGAGAAAATTTTATACAATCATCTTTGGGATGGAAATCCAACTCAGGCGTTTGGAAGAGGAATTGATTATGTTGATTTTGCACCAGACCGTGTTGCGTGTCAGGATGCAACGGCTCAAATGGCATTATTGCAGTTTATGCATGCCGGAAAATCTAAAGTAGCGGTTCCAACAACCGTACACTGTGATCACTTGATTCAGGCAAAAGTTGATGCTGCAACCGATTTGGCCAGAGCGAAAACACAAAGTAATGAGGTTTTTGATTTCTTGTCGTCAGTTTCTAATAAATACGGAATTGGGTTTTGGAAACCAGGAGCCGGAATTATTCACCAAGTAGTACTTGAAAACTACGCTTTCCCTGGCGGAATGATGATTGGTACTGATTCGCACACCGTAAATGCTGGAGGTTTAGGAATGGTAGCCATTGGCGTTGGTGGAGCCGATGCTGTAGACGTAATGTCTGGAATGGCTTGGGAACTTAAGTTTCCTAAATTAATTGGAGTTAAATTGACTGGTAAGTTATCAGGATGGACTGCTCCAAAAGATGTTATTCTTAAAGTTGCTGGTATTCTTACTGTAAAAGGAGGAACTGGTGCTATTGTTGAATATTTTGGCGAAGGCGCAACCGCAATGTCTTGTACCGGTAAAGGAACTATTTGTAATATGGGTGCCGAAATTGGAGCAACAACTTCGACTTTTGGTTATGATGATTCTATGAGTCGTTACTTGCGTTCAACAAACAGAGCCGATGTTGCCGATGCTGCTGATAAAGTAGCTTCTTATTTAACAGGAGATCCAGAAGTTTACGCAAACCCGCACGAATATTTTGATCAAGTTATCGAGATCAATCTTTCGACATTGGAGCCACACTTAAATGGTCCTTTTACACCAGATTTAGCGACTCCAATTTCTAAAATGAAAGAAGAAGCAATCAAAAACAATTGGCCATTACAAATTCAGGTTGGTTTAATTGGTTCTTGTACAAACTCGTCTTACGAAGATATTTCTCGTGCAGCTTCTTTAGCAAGACAGGTTGCTGATAAAAACTTAAAAACAAAAGCAGAATTTACTATTACGCCAGGTTCTGAAGTAGTTCGTTCAACTATCGAAAGAGATGGATTTATTGATACATTCCATAAAATTGGCGCAACCGTTTTTGCTAACGCATGCGGGCCATGTATTGGTATGTGGGATAGAGAAGGGGCAGAAAAAGAAGAAAGAAATACAATTGTGCACTCTTTCAACCGTAATTTCTCAAAACGTGCAGATGGTAATCCTAATACGCTTGCTTTTGTTGGTTCTCCAGAATTGGTAACTGCAATGGCAATTGCTGGTGATTTAGGCTTTAATCCATTAACAGATACATTAATTAATGAAGATGGAGAAGAAGTAATGCTCGACGCTCCAACAGGAGATGAGCTTCCTGCTAAAGGATTCTATGCCGAAGATCCAGGATTTCAGGCTCCGGCAGCAGATGGTTCAGGAGTTCAGGTTGTAGTTAATCCTACATCAGAACGTTTGCAATTATTGGCTCCATTTGATCCTTGGGATGGTAAAAATATTACCGGTGCTAAATTGCTAATCAAAGCCTTCGGAAAATGTACCACCGACCATATTTCAATGGCTGGACCTTGGTTGCGTTTCCGCGGACATTTGGATAATATTTCTAATAATATGCTGATTGGTGCTGTAAACGCTTACAACCAAAAAACAAATTCGGTTAAAAATCAATTAACAGGCGAATACGATGCTGTGCCAGCTGTTGCCCGTGCATACAAAGCAGCAGGTGTTCCGTCTATTGTAGTAGGAGATCACAATTATGGAGAAGGTTCTTCTCGTGAACATGCGGCAATGGAACCTCGCTTCTTAGGTGTAAAAGCAGTATTAGTAAAATCTTTTGCTCGTATCCACGAAACAAACCTTAAAAAACAAGGTCTTTTAGGGTTGACTTTTGCAAACGAAGCAGATTATGATAAAATTCAGGAAAACGATACTATTAACTTTACTGATTTAACGGAGTTCGCTCCTGGAAAACCATTAACTTTAGAATTCGTTCATGTTGATGGTACAAAAGATATTATCTTGGCAAACCACACTTATAACGCAGGTCAAATTGGCTGGTTCGTTGCGGGGTCTGCATTAAACTTAATTGCGGCCGGAAAAGCTTAAATTTTAAAGTTCTATTATATAAAAAAAATGCTCTGTGTTAACAGGGCATTTTTTTTATTAGCAGCTAATCCGGCTGTCCGCTGTATCTTTTATGGCGAACCCCGCCATAAAAGGATGCCGCTTCCATCCGGGCTAGGGCACTCGTTTTCAAAAGGAAATTTCAGTTTGAATAATTTTGTTTTAAATGAAAACTATCCGTCTGATTTAGTTTCATTATTTTGTTGTGATAAAATTTTGGTTCTAGATGGTCTAGTTTTTTTGAATTCGTCTATCTCAATGCTAAATACTTTTGAAGAAGGTAGTTTGGAGAAATTTTTATCAATACGGCCGCCTATAAGATATAATTTCTGATCATTGTAAAGTAAAGCAGCATATTTCAGTTCAATATTAATCTCGTATTCTTTTAACTGTTTGGTCTGTATATTATAGGTGTATATTTTTTGATTCTCAAAAAAATAAATAATATCGTCATGATAGGCGGTCGCGGGCCTTTCTAGTCCTGAAAATAACTCGCCTTCGGTCTGCCATTTTTCAGTTATTAAATCAAATGTCTCGATTTGTGAAACCGCATTTCCATTATTACCGCCCAAAAGATAAACTTTGTCTCCAACTAAAACTCCTGTCGTTTCTTTTGCCATTGGCATCTCGGCAAGTTCATACCAATATCCAGAAGTGATATTATACAAATGTACTTTTTTCGTAAAATCTTTTTTACCGCTTTCGGCTTTTTTTACCGAGCCACCCATCAAAACAATATTGTCTTTGTAAATAAAGGAAGCAAAATCTGAAGCTTGATGCGGATTTGTTTTGTCAATCGTTATACTGTTTTTCTTGGTATCAAACACTTCGATTTGATCTTGTAGATATTCAAATTTGGCATTAAGTGAAATTCTTTTTCCTCCAACAATATAGATCTTATCATCATAATAGAAAATATTGTGACTGGCTCTTTTTTTGAATTTTATTACAGAAGTTTCCCAGTTATCATTTTTAATATCATAAACTGCTAAGTTGTCTTTAAAAATAAAATGATCTGGATTACGAATAAGTTCTTTTTGAACATCTAGAGCGGTTGCATCTGGTTTTTCGTCGCGCAGCTTCATCATTGGATCAGATTCTCGGGATGCATCTCCTCCCATAACATAAATTTTGTCATCTTTTACAAAGGAACCAAAAGAAAAAACACCATCGTTTAATGGTTTTAGAACTTTAAATGCAAGTTTGGCTTTTAGGTTTACACTGTTGTTGATTGCGACTTCTGTTAAATTTTGGATATTTTCTTTGAGATAAATTTTAAAATTTTGATCGGCTAAATCCTTAGGAGTTATTTTAATAGAAAGAAAACCAATGTGCGAAAATTCCAATATCTCGATGTCTTTGAATTTCGGAAGTAAATTTATTGAGAAAAAGCCATCATTATTGGTAATGGTTCCTGTTTTACTCGATGTAGCCAAAATATTTACATTTTCGAGAGGTGTGTTGTTTTCTGAAAATACAATCCCTTTAAGATTTTGCGCTTCTGAAATTAAAGGAAAAAGCAGAAAAATAAGTAGTAATTTTTTCACAAGTTTTTGAAGGTTAAGTTACTATTAATATTTTAAATTATGATAATGTATAAAAAGCTGAATTTTAAAAAGTTGGCTAAATTTTTATAACGAAGAGACTTATTTCTTAAAGACTCGACCGCATTTGGTTTAGCGGATGATTCTTAAAAGGAAATCATTCATTAGCTTTGGCTAAAGTTATTTCTTTCTTGAAAATTTTGGTTCTAACTGGCTCCGTGTTTTTGAAGTTTTCGAGGTCAATATTATATACTTTAGATGAAGCTATATTAGAATATGCAGTTTCTACACGTCCTCCAAAAATATATAATTTGTTGTCGTAATAGTACATAGAAGAATATTTCAAACTTAGGTCGATTTCATATTCTTTCAGCTGTTTTGCTTTGAGATCGTAAGTGAACATTTTTCGATCTTCAAAAAAATAAATAATATTTTCATGATATGTTATTGCGGGTCTTTCTAAACCGGAGAATAATTCAGCTTCAGTTTCCCATATTTCTATATCCAAATCAAAACTTTGAATTTTAGCGATCGGCTTTCCATCATTACCGCCAATTATATAGATTTTATCATCAATAAGAATTCCTGTGGTTTCTCGTGGAGTAGGAAGGTTTCCAAGCTCATACCAATATCCAGAAGTAATATTATAAAGATGAATTTTACTTGTAAATCTTTTACTCCCTTGTTTCCAGTTCTCAAATAACCGCCCATTACAATAATATTATCCTTATAAGAAAATGAAGCAAAATTTGCTGCCTGATGCGGATTTGTATTGTCTACTTGAATTGCTTGGTCATTAATATTTAAAACTTCAATTTTATCCTGTATATATTCCCATACATAAATATTGTCATCAGTTTTCAAAGTCATCTTGATTTCTTTACCACCTAAAATGTAAATTGAATTGTCATAATAATGGATATTATGATAGGCTCTTTTTTTTAATTTTAGCTTTTTGATTTCCCAAGTGTCAGTTTAAAATCATAAATACATAGGTCGCGTCTATAAAATAGAATATTATCTTCTTTTCCGGATTGAAGAAAGTTAAGCAGATCAGCATCGGCTCTTCTTGATCTAAATTTTTCAAATGCATCTGTCTCATATGATGAGTCGCCACCAACTACGTATAATTTATCGTCTTTAAGAAATGATCCAAATGCTGAAATATTATTTTTCATTGAGTTCAATTTCTTAAACGAAAGTTTTTCCTCCAATTTTTTGTTAGCGGCAATAGTTACGCCAGATAAATTTTGAACGTCTACTTTAAGTATAACTTTATAATCTTGGCTTTTTAAATAACTTATGCTAAATCTTTTTGTAATATAACCGATATGCGAAAACTCCAGTATTTCATCATTTTTAAATTTCGGAAGCACTTGTAGGGAAAACTTGCCGTCTTTATTGCTTATTGTTCCGGTTTTGCTTAAGACGGCAAATATGTTGGTATTTTCAATAGGATTATTGTCTTTCTCAGAAACGATAATTCCAGTAATATTTTGAGCAACTGATAACAAAGGACAGAAAATGAAAATTAAAAATAATCTTTTCATATGATTTTGCAGATTTTTGGTTGTTTCGGATTTATGAGAAAAACTTTTTTTATATAAAAAGCATATTGTCAGAGTATTGCCGCAATTTCTGTGCCGACTTGTTAATTTGAGCAAAATTAGTTGTTAAAAATTGTGCTTTTTTTACTTTAAAAAGTTAAATTCGCCTTGCCCCAAATAACAAAATAGCTTTTTTTGAGTTTTCAGAATAGAAAAGTTGAAAAAGTGCGTAAGATAAAATGATAAGGATGACCTATAGATTGATAATATTGATGTTTTTTTTTAGTGTTGGTGTTTTTTCTCAAGAAAAATACATCAAACATAAGATTTCGAAAGGAGAAAATATTACCGTTATTGCTAAAAAATATGGAGTTAAGCCGAAGGATATTATTGATGCAAATCCTGATGCTCCAAAAATTCTGAAACTGAATTCGGTTTTATTAGTCCCAGATAATAAAAATAATAATAAAGCAGTTACACTAAAACCTGCTGAAAACCCTGAAAATGCAAATAGTGATTCTCATGAAGTTCTGGCAAAAGAAACACTGTGGGGAATTGCAAAAAAGTATAATGTGTCAGTCGACGAATTAAAAAAGGTAAATCCAACGCTTGAAAGCGAAGGATTACAGATTGGACAACGAATAAATATTCCTTCAAATTCAGCAACAATTGTTGAAAATACCACTGAAATTACCGAAAAATCAACTGATGTTGAGGTTATAGTTGAGGTACAGCCAAAAGAAACCAAATACGCAATTGCCAAGAAATATGGAATTACGGTTGCCGAATTAGAAAAACAAAATCCTTTTATAAAAGGAAAACTTCCTGTAGGTTACGTTTTAAAGATAAAAACTTCTAAAGAAAAGGCAGATGCCGCAGCGACATTAAATCCGGTCCAAGCGCCAAATGAAATAACACCGACTCAGGAAGAAAAGACACAAGTAGCTGAAAATACGAATGTGAAAACAGACTCTTCAGCAATGGTTCGGGTGAGTAATCATTCGGAATTGATTGATCTTTTAATTTTGAACGCTACTCAAAACATTGGAACTCGTTATCGTTCCGGGGGAACAACAAAAGCTGGTTTTGACTGCTCGGGTTTGATGTTTTGTACTTTTGGAAACTTTGATATTAAGCTACCTAGAAGTTCAATTGAACAATCTCGAATTGGTAATAAGGTTAGTTCTGACACAGCACAAAAGGGAGATTTGATTTTCTTTAAAACAAATGGGCGTCGCCATATTAATCACGTAGGAATGGTTGTTGAGGTAAATGAAGGCGAAATTAAATTTGTTCATTCTTCAACTCACGGAGGCGTTATGATTTCTTCAACAAAAGAACCTTATTACGAAAGAGCTTTTTCGCAGGTTAATCGTATTTTGGAAGAAGAAGCTAAGAAGCTGTAATATTCAGATAAAATTTATCTTTAAATTCTTCAATAGGAAAAGGCTTGCTCAGCATTTTTTGAACATATTTATTTTTTGTGATTTCGTCAATTTCATCTTGATCTAGTGTTGATGAAAGGACATAAATCTGAATGTCGTTTTTGTATTTTTCATCAAATTGATCGAATGTCTTCAAAAAATCGAAACCATTCATAATAGGCATTTGAATATCGAGAAGGATAATCAAAGGGGTGCAGGTTTCTAAATTGTAAAAAAGCCATTGAAGTCCCTCTTTGCCATTATTTGCAAGATGCACTTGATCTATACCGAGTACTTTTTTAAATAATTGTTTAATGACCAGCTGGTCAATTAAATTATCTTCAATTAATAAAAATGTTGGATTAAGTGGCATAATAGTTTGGTATTGTTACGACAAATTTGCTTCCTATTTCAGTTTGTGAGCTCACAGATATGTTTCCTTTAATATTTTGAACTGCTTCTTTTACAATATAAAGGCCTAATCCAGATCCTTTATTTTTGTTTGTTCCAAAATACATTTCAAAAATATTATCTTTAAATTCTTCTTTAATTCCAAGTCCGTTGTCTGTTACTTCAATTTTGTTAAATCCATCATTGACTGAAGTTTTAATAGAAATAAGCATTTCTTCTTTGCTGGCATCGGCATATTTTATAGCGTTTGAAAGTAAATTCGAAATGATAATTTTTAGTCTTAAGCTGTCGCTGTGAATTTGATCTACCAATAGTTCTTTGGTGAATTTGATTCTGCTGGCGTTTTCAATGTGCATTAATTGCGAAATAGCTTCTTCAAATAATTCTTTTAAACTTACAGGCTCCATGATTATTTGAGCGCGTTTGTTTTTTGAATAATCAATAATGTCGCTTATAAATTGATCCTGTTTGGCTAGACTCTGTTCCATTAAATTTAGATAGCCTTTTATCTGTGATACGTTGTCTTCTAATTGTGTAATTTTTATCAGGCCTTTTAATGATGTAATAGGAGATCTTAAATCGTGTGATGCGCTATAAACAAAGCAATCCAGTTCATGATTTACCAGAATCAAATTTTCGTTTTTAACTTCAGTTTCTTTTTTTGAAAGAAGCAAGCGTTTTACCATTATGGAATAATAAAGGCAAATACTGCAGACAATAATAAGAATGAATAAGATATTGGTGATAATTAGCAAATCTTTTATTTTGCGGGTTCCTGCGCCCAATGTATTCGAAAAATTACGTTCGTTGATCGTAAGTTTGTCGCTTATAACACTTATTTGTTCAAGAAAACTACGTTGTTCTCCAACAGTTAGTGAATTGTGTTTGATTTTTGCGTCAATCTCGGTTCCAATTACAAATAATTTGTAGATCAAATTATCACCTTGTTCCCATTCATGAATAGCTTTTGCTAAAAAGGGTACTTCTTTAAAATGAACAAAAAGCCAAACAAGATCATCTAGGTCGTCCTTATGATTTCGCCCAATAAGAAATCCTTTGCGAGCAATCTGGTTGTCGCCTGCTTTTATGAGTGTTTTTCTTGCGATCCCGTCACCTTGAGGTACGCTTAACTCTTCGAGATATAATTTCCATTGATTTTTGTCTTTAGTATAAAGGTATGTTATGAGATGGCGGGCTGCATCTTTTTGGCCTTTCGAATAATGTGATTCGCCATTTACGTAGGCTCTATTGGCAGATAAAATTTTGATTGTAAAGAAATTGATGCAAATTAAAAGGGCACATGTGATAAATACAATTAACAAAAGAACAAAGACATTTGGAAAACGCATTTTTCTTAAAAGCTTAATCTTCTGCATATTTCGTATTTTGTAGGTTGATAGTTTTGTTTTAAACGTCTGATTGCCTTGTGGTTGATGTTTTTTTTCTGTTTCGTAAGTTTGGGGAACTTTCTATAAGTTTAGATTGTTAAATAAACAATTGTTAATAAAAATAAGGTTATTAGATCAATTTCAGCTTCTTACCAAATTTAATGAAAAAATATTTTGCTTCAACAAAGAAGATTTTATTTTCGGATTATTTTGAATTTAATTTATTTAAATAATTGTTTTTCAGTTAATTGTGTTTTTGTTAAAATTTGAATCCACACTTTTTTAATGAAAAATGAGTTCATTTTTAATAATCATTTTACGAATAAATAATATTTTAAAACATAATTTTGTTTAACGATAGGCGGTTTTGAAAAACAAATTATAATAGAAGGTTTTGCTTTATTTTTTGCAGAAAATTAAATAAAAATAATTTTCAATAAAATGTAAGAATAAAATGGATCGTTTTTTTATTTTTGAGCGCATTTTGAAACAAAAAAGCTGCGAGTTTTGCTCGCAGCTTTTTTTGCTTTTAAGTAAAGTTATTTGTGAACTTTAAGCTCATTTGCTAATTCTTCTTGTTGTTCTTCAAAATTGCCTCCAGAGCTGTTTTTGGTTTTTTGAATGATTTTCCAAAATAAATTCCCTTCCATCAACTCTTCAGAAGCTGTATAATCTGTGTTTTTGATATTTTTAGAACAGCGGTTTCTTTCTGAATTACTAAAAAAACATATCAAATATTCCCATTGTTTTTTGGTATTAGTTTTTGTTTCACATTTTTAATGAAAAGTCATTTTAAGAATTGACATTAATTAATCCTTTGAAAAATTGAATGCCACCAAATAAAATAGCACCCCAAAATATAAAACCAATATCAGCAAATGTCAAAACAGTACCGCCACAAAACCAAAGTGCGCCATAAACCATATCTTTTCGGGCTCTTTCGTGTTTTGCTTCTTGTATTTGAATTTCAACGTTTTCGACGATCAATTCAGAAATTTCGTAGCTCAACCCTTGTTCTACGAGTTTTGCTTTAGTTTCAGATGATGACTTGTTTTCATTTAAAAGCAGATTTGCAGCATAACTGTAGTGATGATTTAAAACATCTGCTGGTTCAACTTGGGTGGTTTCCATATGTTAGTTTTTGGTTGGTTACAAATAAAAAGATACTTTTTACGGCTATCATATTATTTGACAAGATTGTGATGATGCTCAAAAAAGTTAATTGGTTTTTCAAATATAAATAGTTGAAAATTTATATACTTACGGGAAGACGTAAAGGAGAAATTTTTTTAAATAAAAAAAGCTGTAAAGTTTAATTTTGCAGCTTTTTAATCGAGTTCATGCCAATAATGTCCGCAACCATTTTTGCATTCGGTGTTTCGTCTTTCAGTATCTGTTATCTTAAAAATCCATAATAAGGCAGTTGTTGTTGTTTTATTTTCATCTTCGGGAAGGGAAGCTAATTTTTGAAAAGCAATTTTAGTGGGGAATGTTTTTAAAATTACAATTGGAGTGTAAGTTTGTTTAAGCGGAATAGTATTTATTGCTGTTTGATAAACCTCAGAATTATAATCCGTCTTATTGGGAATTGAATTAAAAATATAATGCTGCAATATTTTAAATAGAGCTTTAAAATTGTCATTATATTCTAATAAAAGCTTTACACCAAGATCAAAGTCTATTTTGTCTTGCGCAGTTTTATTAATTATTTCTTCTATATCTTTCAATATTTTTTATTTCGGATTAATTTCCCAAACGCTGCTATTTCTTATTGTATGACTTTAACGTTTTGAAGCTGTTTTATCTGCTTTAAATTTTCTGACGAAATTGGGTTATTAGTTAGAATAATTTTACGGAGCTTTTTTAAATTTTTAAGCTGATCAATTGGTAGATTTTCTATGTCATTGTTTTCTAAATCAATCTCTTCTAGATTTTGTAAATCAAAAATGATTAAAGGCAGTGCATCTAAATAATTATTTTTAAAACTAATTTTTATATAAGTATTTCTAATTTCCTGCGAGTTGTATTTGATATTGTCTGTTATCGATTGAAGATTTCCAGATCTATCGCCGCCAGGAGCGTATATTCCTCTGTTTTCATCTGGTTCAGCAGTTAAAAATATTATATCACTTTTAGAGGTTAATCTTTCGGGAGGATTTATTCCTAAAACTTTATTAGAAAAAATCAAGGCAGGAATTAGAGCAAATACAAATCCAATTATTCCCATAATAAAACGAGTGCCATCATAACCAACAATTTCTCTAATAATTCTTGCTGACGTTTTATGCGGAACATAACTATTGTCCCACCCTTTAAATGCTTTGTAAATGAAATATGCGCCGTATAAAAAGACAAACGTTAAAAAAAGAATAATAAAGATTTTGAAGCCCATAAGTTGATTTTATTAAAAATGTTTTGTTTAGTCGTAATTGATTTTAGCTATGAAAATTGAACTGCATTCTTTGTGCTAAAGTATAAAATATCTTTTTGTACAATGAATAAATTATATTCGGGGCGATTAGGATCTCCACTTTATTTTCAAAAATCTAAAATCTACGATCTAAAATCTAAAATTTCAGAAAAAAGTATATCTTTAACCAACCCAAAAACCAAAAAAATGCAAGAAAACGACCAAGAACATTTTAAAAGAGAACTCGGATTATTAGACGGAACCATGCTTGTAGTTGGTTCTATGATTGGATCTGGGATATTTATCGTAAGTGCCGATATCGCACGACAAGTTGGATCTGCCGGCTGGCTGACACTGATCTGGCTGATTTCCGGATTAATTACAATTATCGCAGCTGTAAGTTACGGAGAGTTGAGTGCGATGTTTCCTAAGGCAGGAGGACAATATGTGTATCTTAAAGAAGCTTATAATAAACTAATTGCCTTTTTGTATGGCTGGAGTTTTTTTGCAGTAATTCAGACCGGAACCATTGCCGCAGTTGGAGTAGCTTTCTCAAAATTTGCAGCGTATATTTATGAACCTTTCAGCGACGAAAATATTCTTTACGAGTTGGGGGCGTTTAAATTAAATGCAGCACAACTAGTATCGATTTTTACGATTATTTTACTGACTTACATTAACAGCCGCGGTGTAAAAAACGGAAAAATTCTGCAGACTGTTTTAACAATAATTAAAATTTTATCATTGTTGGGGTTAATCGTTTTTGGATTAACGCTTGCAGCAAAAGCTTCAGTTTGGGATGCCAACTGGGCTGATGCATGGACAACGCGCACGTATAATGCCGAAAGCAGTTCATGGCTTCCAATCAGCGGAACGGCTTTGATTACCGGAATTTCTGCCGCAATGGTGGGTTCATTATTTTCAAGCGATGCTTGGAATGGCGTTACTTTTATTGCTGGTGAAATTAAAAATCCAAAACGTAATGTTGGTTTAAGTTTGTTTCTAGGAACTTTTATAGTAACAGTAATTTATGTTTTGACCAATTTGATGTATTTGGCTGTTGTGCCACTTCAGGAAATTGCAACTGCAAAATCGGATAGAGTCGCGGTTGTGGCTTCGCAATATATTTTTGGAGATATTGGAACCCTGATTATCGCCATCATGATTATGATTTCGACTTTTGCCTGCAACAACGGACTAATTATGGCGGGAGCAAGAGTTTATTATACAATGGCAAATGATGGTTTGTTCTTTAAAAAGGCAGCTGTTTTAAACGAATCGAGCGTTCCGGAGTGGGCTTTATGGGCACAATGTATTTGGGCATCTGCTTTATGTTTGACAGGAAAATATGGCGATTTATTAGATTTCGTAATCATCATCGTATTGATTTTTTATATTCTGACGATCTATGGAATTTTTATTTTAAGAAGAAAAATGCCAGACGTTGAAAGACCTTATAAAGCTTTCGGATATCCGTTTTTACCAATGTTGTATATCATCGTTGCAACTGCAATTTGTATTTCATTGTTATTTACGAAATTTTCAACTTGTGGCTGGGGAGTTTTAATAATGTTGGCAGGAATTCCAGTTTACTATTTAACGAAACCAAAAGAGGAATAAATTTGTTTCAGGTTTAATGTTTCAAGTGTAATGCTTTATCTATAAAAAAAGCGTCTTGTTAATGCAAGACGCTTTTTTGTTTTTAATTGTTAGAATCCGATAAGTCATTATCAATTCTTTCTGCCGTTGGTCTTAAGAAAATCAGATAAATTAAAACCAAAATTCCGAACAATATAAATTCTGGTTTTAGAATTAAAATCAAAAAGGCGGCACCTTCGAGAACAGCCCAGCGCAGAATTGATGCCGTTTGGTAAATGGGAAATTTTTCTTCAAGTTTTAATTTTGGATTAATTTGTTTCAATTGCGATTTGAATAAAAAACTGCTTAAAACAAACGCTAAAACAGGAATTAGAACATAAACTGCTGATGAAGAATCGATAGTGGGAATTCGTAATTTTTCAATTGAAAGATCGCCTAAAATATAATAAGCTATAATTGTTCCTGCGCAAATGGCAAGATGAATAATTTGGAGAGCTTTAATTTTTTCAGACATGATTTGGTTGGTTTGAGGTTGGTTTATATATGCAAGTTAGGAATTAATTGTCTGAAAATAAGTGTTTTGATTAATAAGAATTACGATTCTAACCTCCTTTTTTATTTTTTTGTTCTTCTTAAGATAAAAAAAAGACACTGCAGTTAAGCAGTGTCTCTTTGATGCAAATAATCTGGAAACTGTTTTATAATGCAACAGCTTCAGCAGATGATTTTATTGTTGAATTAATAATAGACAAAGTAAGCGGGTCAGATTCTCCTGAGAAGAAAGCTTCCAGAATTTCCTGAAAAATCGGATTTGTATTTTCTACCAAAGAAAAAAGTGTCATAGAAGAACGTAATTTGCGTGCATCTAAATCGCCAAAAATCCCATCAGCTGACTTTCTTTTGAAAGTCAATAAAAGTTCTGAAATTTCGATTAAATGTTTCCCTAAAATTGGGTGTTCCAAATAATCTGTAGCTTCTTTTAAATCATTAATGGCATAAAGATTTGCTGTGTCACTTTTGCCTAAACCTTTTATTTGCGGAAAAATGAACCACATCCAGTGTGTTTCTTTTTTTCCTTTTCTGATTTCAGAAAAAGCGGTAAGATAAAGTTTGTTCTGCGCATCTAAGAAACGCGCTAAATCATTGTTTGAATATGCCATTATGGTATTGTATTTGAAAAAAGGTTGCAAAAGTAGTAAAAAAGATAGGGTTTGCCTAATAAAAGGTTCATACAGTGTGCGTTTTAACTTTTTAAAGAAGGAATATCTTACTGTTTTTTTGTCGAAAAAACTTTTTTTAATTATTCAATTCTATAAAAATCAAAGTTTTCGATTGGTTCTCCTAAAGGTAAGATTGATCCTTGGCAAAACATCCCGAGCCGTTTTAGGAACTTGATGCTGCCAAAAACTATTAGTTGTTCCAGCCATTAATAAAAAAGAACCATGATGTAGCGGAATCTCAACTTGAGGAATTTCCTTGCTGTATTTATGACGAAGTCTGAACATTCTGGTTTCGCCAAAAGTCACCGATGCAATAATAGGATTTGGTCCCGTATTATGTTCTTTGTCACTGTGCCAGCCTACGCCATCATTTCCGTTTCGGTATAAATTTAAAAGGAGGCTGTTAAAATCAACTTGCGTTTCTTTTTCAACACGGCCTCGAATAGTCAATAAGTCATAAGTCCAGTCAGGTCCTTTTGGATCTGCTCCAGGATTATCTTTGTCTTCATACCAAGAAATCATTCGAGGAACTGTATAGGTTTTATCATAAATTTCCATTTCATATTCTCTCCATTTAGTCTTGCGAAGTATTCGTTCATAAAAACGATCAGATTCTTCTTTTGTAAAGAAATTATCGATCAAAATCAATTCGGAATCAGGAATGTCAAATACTTTTTTTCCTGCCAAACCAGTTGCAAATAATTCGGTGTCGTTAAATAATGTCATTGTTTTCTCCTTTATTTTTTGTCAATTTCAATCCATACTGGCGCATGATCGCTTGTTTTTTCCCAGCCTCGAACGTGACGATCGACACCGCCCGAGCGCAAAGCTGTAGCTATTTGTGGACTCAGTAAAAAATGATCAATTCGAAGTCCTGCATCTCGCTCGTAGGCATTTCTGAAATAATCCCAAAAAGTGTAAATCTTTTCATCGGGATATAGTTTTCGAATCGCATCTGTCCATCCTTGCGAGACAATATTCTTAAATGCCTCTCGTACTTCAGTTCTATAAAGGGCATCGTTTACCCATTTTTCAGGTTTATAAACATCCAGTTCCGTTGGTATCACGTTATAATCGCCAATTAGTATTACAGGAATTTTTAAATCAATCAATGTAGATGCACGATGAGCCAGACGATCAAACCATTTTAATTTGTATTCGAATTTTGGTCCCGGCCACGGATTTCCGTTTGGCAAATAAAGACAGGCAATTACGATTCCGTTTATCAAAGCTTCCACATAACGACTTTGAATATCTTCTTCATCTCCTGGAAGAATTCGGGTTACTTCTTCAATCTCCATATTTCGGGCGAGAATAGCAACACCATTCCATTGTTTTTGTCCGTGCCAAATAGCGTTGTAGCCGGCGTCATTAATCGCTTTAATCGGAAAATTATCCTGAGTCGCTTTTAATTCCTGCAGACAAACAATATCAGGTTTGGCTTCTTCCAACCAGCGCAGTAATACATTTAATCTTCCGTTGACTCCGTTTACATTATAAGTGGCTATTTTCATAGTAGATTTAATTAGTTGTGCTATTAAATTTACAGCTTTTTAAACATATATATTTACACAGTTTCCTATTCTTATTTCAAGAACTGTTTGTTAAAGAATATTTTACCCGGATATTTTTCTGCGTAAGCAAAAATCAATTGCACCATATATTGATTGCTTTTGTACTGCGTGACATAATTTTTTACTTCGGATGGATCAGTAATTGCTACATCTGACGGAATATAACCCATTCCGTAAAAATGTCCGTTTTCAACCCAAATACAGCTGCGTTCGTCTGCCGTTCTTCCTTTTTCTATAATGGCAAACGTGGGTCTGTTTTGTAATAAAAATTCAATGGCATTGTCGACTTGCTCGTTGTGGAGCAAAACATCCGGCAGACTTTTGACTTCGGTATTCTGAAAAAAATCTCCTTCTTCAGGTCTGGAATATTTGCAGAATCTTTGGTCAATTTCAAATTGTTCAGAAAGGCTTCTCAATAAATCGATAGCATTAAACAAACTATTAAATTCATGAATGCAAGTCTGAAATTTGGTTAGTTTTCCAACAGCCAAATATTTATATCCGTTTCTTGCTTCATATTGATAAATACCGAATTTGGCTTCAAAACGTTTTAATGCTCTGTTGTAAGTCGGCCAAAGTTGTTTTATTTCGGTACATTCTAACAAAAGTGCCATTAATTCGTTCGCACAAATTTCAAAGGAAATAGCGTGAATATCTCTCAAGAAATGCTGTCTTTGCGGATTAATTTTATGACCGCTAAAATGAGAGGCTACACGTTTTTTTAAGTTGATCGCTTTTCCAACATAAATCACCTTATTCATTTGATTATAAAAATAATAGACACCTGGTTTCTCGGGTAAATTATTAAAATCTTCGGGAGGCAGGTTAGGTGGTAAACGCTGATCTTGTGAAGTCATCTTGACCATTTTTGCTATCTCGCCTTCCTCGTCCCATTCGAGTAATCGGGAAAATAATATGGCGGTGGCATCTGCATCTCCGCCAGCCCGGTGTTGATTCTCTAAAGGAATGTCAAGCGAATAGCAAAGTTTTCCCAAACTGTAAGATGTTAATCCCGGTTTGATTTTTCGTGCTACGCGAACGGTACACAGTTTTCTTGCCGTCCATTTAAATCCCGCTTGTTCCAATTGATGACGCACAAAAGAGTAATCAAAGTTGACGTTATGAGCAACAAAAATACGGTCGGTCAGCATTTCTAGTACTTTTTCTGAAATGTCATCGAAGATTGGAGCGTTGGCAACCATTTCGTTGTTAATACCAGTTAATCCAAAAATAGAAAGCGGAATTTCTCTTTCCGGATTAACAAGCGTTTCGAAGCGATCGATTACCTTTTCACCGTCATGTATAATAATGGCAATTTCAGTAATGCGACTGCCACTGGCATTTCCACCGGTGGTTTCTATATCTACTATGGCGTATTCTTGCTTTTTCATCTCTTTACTATAACGCAAAACCTGTTTTTGTTCTTGTAAAATCATCGTGGTTATTTTTGAAATTTCATTCGGTGTCTTGGTAGGTTGATTTCATGTCCCTGCGGATACGGTTCCCGATGCGTCGGACTCACATCTTCCTTAATTTGACGCTGTGTTTTAAACTGATCTTTCGCATCCATATAACGCGGATCCGGAATAAAAGGCATCTTAGCCATTTTGATAATGGTGATTGTCGGGAAATGATAATCAACTTCTACATTTCCCAAAAGCAAATAACAGCCTCCGCCCTGAAAAGGATATTCTGCCAGACAATCCGGAAAATGTGCGGTATCAAAATAAGTGCCTTCGTGATCGATCCAGGTGCCGAAATACATGTTTCCTTTTTTGGTTGGGACTTGTTTTCTGGATATTAAATAAGCCAGCATTTTTACTTGTTTTTTATGATGTGCCACTAAATCCTTAGCCATAATATCGCCACGGTATTTGATCTGAAGCAAATCAAAAACAGTACATGAAACAGGAAAATTCAATAATTCAATTTCATCAAAAGCATCTTCAAACAGAGAACGTTCCAAAGTTGGAAGTTTATATTCTTTAACGGGTTCCTGCAATAACATCAAACTTCTGTTTTCGGGTTTGAAATTGTTTAAAAGCAAACTCGCAATGACTAAAAGCTGATTTTTTGTTTTTCCTGTAAAGCGAAAAGCATCAATAAAAATCAAAATTTTAATGCTTTCAATTCCGATTGGTATTCGATTAATGAAATCTTCCAAAGAAAGAAAGTCACCGTTTTTCTCCCGATCTGATTCAATCAAATTTGCGGTTTTCGATTCTAAACCCTGCAAATGCATAAAACCCAAATAAATATCATTTCCATAAACAGTAGTTTGATATTCGCTCTTATTCACACATGGATTTAGGATTGTCCCGCCAGACATTCGTGCTTCGTGTACATAAACTTCGGTTCGATAAAATCCACCCTGATTGTTGATGACCGCCACCATAAACTCAACAGGATAATTAATTTTGAGATACAAACTCTGATAACTTTCTACCGCATAAGAA
Organism: Flavobacterium sp. 245; assembly: GCF_004362055.1. Lineage (GTDB taxonomy): Bacteria > Bacteroidota > Bacteroidia > Flavobacteriales > Flavobacteriaceae > Flavobacterium. Next base: position 18,932 of record NZ_SNXB01000017.1, on the reverse strand, counting down.
GCGGAGTGGGCTTTACAAAATGAAAATCCGGCAAAGGATTCAATCTGACGATAAATTTCCTGACTCAGTGCTTCAGGATGTCCTTTTCTGGCACAAGAGGCAAAGAAATTATCTTTTACTTTTTGTAAAGCTTCTAAAGAACGCCCTTTTCCAGACATGGCACGGCGCAGGATATCGCCATCAGCGGCAGGAACGCCTCCGTAATGCTGGGCAATTTTGATCACATCTTCCTGATACACCATAATGCCGTACGTTTCGCCAAGATGTTCTTTGAAAACCTCATGGAAATACTCAAATTGGTCTGGATAATTATGACGGAAAATATATTCTTTCATCATACCGGATTGAGCAACTCCAGGCCGAATGATCGAAGACGCGGCAACCAAAACTTTATAATTATCACAATTCAATCGGCGTAATAAACCGCGCATCGCCGGGCTTTCGATATAAAAACAGCCAATCGTTTTGCCTTGTGCCAAATGAACATTGCAGATCGCTTCATCTTTAGAAATAGAAGTATTGCGAATGTCTACTTTAATTCCTCTGTTTTTCTCGATCAGTTTTACACTGTCATCGATATGTCCAATCCCGCGTTGGCTCAAAATATCGAATTTATCAAAACCAATTTCTTCCGCAATGTGCATGTCAAAAAGTACAATTGGAAATCCTTTTGGTGGCATTTCCAATGGCGTATAATTGGTAATGGGTTCTTCAGAAATGATAATCCCACAAGCGTGCATACTGCGTTGGTTGGGATATTTACCCATCATCATGCTATATTTCTGTACCAAGTTCACGATAGAATTAGTTTCGTGTAATGCCATCGGATTTTTGGCCAGCATATCCAATTCTTCTTTCGGAAGACCAAAAACTTTTCCGACTTCTCTGTAAATAGATCGGTGTTTGAATTCGACATTAGTTCCGCAAAAAGCAACGTGCTCACGACCATAAGTTTCGAAAATATATTCTAAAATGGTATTGCGTTCTTTCCAACTCCAGTCAATGTCAAAATCGGGTGGACTTTTTCGATTTAAATTTAAAAAACGTTCAAAATACAAATCGAGTTCGATTGGACAGATGTCGGTAATTCCGAGACAATAGGCAATAATGCTGTTGGCACCGCTTCCACGCCCAATATGCATAAATCCCTGACTGTTGCTGTATCGAACAATATCCCAGGTAATTAAAAAATACCCGCTGAATTCTAATTGGTCAATAACTTTTAATTCTTTTTCTACACGTTTTCGAGCAATTTTGTTTTCTTTTCCATAGCGCCATTCAAAACCTTCTTCGGCCAATTCTGTTAGTTTTTTGATATCATTCTCACGACTTCCGGTAAAGAATTTTTTATTTCTTTTAATTGAAAAATCAAACTGAAAATCACAGGAATCAATAATTTTCTGTGTGTTGTCAATAATTTCAGGGTATTTTTCATAGAAAGGCAAAAGCGATTCTAAAGGCAACATTTTTTCAGAAGTTCTGGAATAATCAGCTTCTGTCAATTTTGATAAAATAATATTGGTATCAATCGCACGCAGAATTTTGTGCAGGTTAAATTCTTTTTTATTTCTAAAAGTTACCGGTTGAAGGACAACCATTTTAGAAATTTGATTTTTATGTTCTGATGTAAAAAGTTTTGAAACTTCATCTGTTCGAATGCCGATAAATTCATTTTTACGAAGCGTTTTCGGAGAATTTTCTAAAGTATAAATCACAAAAACCGATTCAAATTCGGGAGCAATTAAAGGCAAAGCTTCTCCGCTGAAATTATGATTCGTTAAAAAACGATTCATTTCGCCTAAACCTTCGGCATTCTTAGCTAAGCCAATATATCGAAATTGATGATTACAGCGAAATTCCATTCCGACTAAAGCTTTAATTCCTTTAGATTCACAAGCTCTTATAAAATCATAAATTCCCGTAACGGTATTAATATCTGTTAATGCCATTGCTTCTACACCACAAGAAACAGCTTCCTCAACTAGTTTATCGAGAGGAATCGTGCCGTAACGCAGAGAGTGAAAGGAATGACAGTTGAGATACATGATTATTTTTTACGTTTTAAAATTTCATCTTTATTATTAGGCTTAAAAATAGCTCCGGCACAGCGCATTACGGCATCAAAACCATAACGGCTTTTCATTTTATCCATAGCTTCATAAAGTGATAACATTTCCTCCGTATCTTCAAAAAGATCAATTTGATAGGTACCGCGAACCAATCCGCTAAAGCGAATACCAATTAAGCGTAATCGCATACGGCGTTGGTACAATTTTTCAAAAAGTTCCATTACATTTTTGGTCAGAATATGATCTGCTGAAGTGTAGGCAATTTTGCATTGTTTGGTTTCAGTATCAAAATTGGCGTAGCGTATTTTAACCGTAATAGTGGAGGTCAGCCATTGTTCTGATCGCAATTGGAAAGCAAGTTTTTCGACCATGCCTATAAGTACTCTTTTGAGTTTTTCGATATCGATAGTATCCTGAGAAAAAGTATGTTCTGTAGAAATTGATTTTCTTTCGGTATAAGGTTCTACGGGAGTATTATCGATTCCGTTGGCTTTTTTCCAAATATCCAATCCGTTTTTGCCAATCATCTGTTGTAAAACTTCAGGAGGCATCTCAGCTAAAGTTTGAATTTTACGAACACCGATTCGGGATAAAAGCTGAAAAGTGACAGCGCCAACCATAGGAATTTTTTGAATCGACAACGGATTCAAAAAACCTTGTACCTCGTTTTCCGGGATTTGTAAATTTCCTACCGGTTTGCCTTCGCCGGTAGCAATTTTAGAAACGGTTTTATTGACAGATAATGAAAAACTAATTGGCAATCCGGTTTCTTTAATAACGGATTGAGCGAGTTCATTTGTCCATTTATAGCTTCCGTGAAATTTATCCATTCCGGTAATGTCAAGATAGAATTCATCGATGCTCGCTTTCTCCATAATCGGTGCTTTTTCCTGAATGACCTGAGTAACATCATGCGATAATTGAGAGTATAATTCCATATCGCCTTTCATTACTTTGGCTTGCGGACAAAGTTTCATCGCCATGTGAATAGGCATCGCAGAACGCACTCCAAAGTAACGTGCTTCATACGAACAAGAGGCTACAACACCGCGATCGCCACCACCAATAATCAACGGAATACCGTTTAATTCTGAGTTAGTTAGCCTTTCGCAGGATACAAAAAAGGTATCCAAATCCATGTGTACAATCGCCCTTGCCATTTCCTTTGTTTTTGTACAACAAAATTAGTACAGATGATAACATTTTTTTGTATATTTGATGTTCCAAATTATAACAAATTAATTATGTCCTTATTTTCAGACAATATCAGAGCATTGAGGGTTAAGCATAAAATATCACAAGAGAAATTAGCTGAAAACCTAAAAATTACCAGAGGTAGATACGTTAAATACGAAGACGGAACTTCAGAAGCACCGTATGATATTTTAAAGCAGATTGCTTTATATTTTCATATGAGTATTGACCTGATACTGTCTGTCGATATACGCAAAATAGATGTAGAAAATTTAATAAAATTAGAAGGAAACCGACTAATTTTACCCATACAAGTAGATAGATTCGGAGAAAATTTCATCGAAATTGTAAGTCAAAAAGCAAAAGCAGGTTATCTAAACGGCTATGCTGATCCGGAATATATTGAAAGTTTACAACAGGTTTCGCTTCCGTTTTTGGGTCCGGGGAAACACAGAGGTTTTCCTGTAGAAGGTGATTCGATGCCACCACACGAAGACGGTTCTATTATTATTGGCCGTTATGTAGAAAGGCTGGGCGAGGTTATGGATGGAAAGACCTATATACTGATTACCAAAAATGAAGGTATGGTTTACAAACGTCTCAATAAAAATAAAAAGAATGCTTTAGTGTTAGAATCTGACAATCGCTTTTATCCAAATTACGAAGTAAAAGCTTCAGATATTCTAGAAATATGGGAATACGAATGTAACATCGGCCGAAGTGATAGACGTCATGAACAGACAGAATCACAAAGTATGAAAGATTTGCTTTTAGAAGTAAAAAGAGAAGTTATGGAGATTAAGAATAATACTTCGAATACATAATTTTTGCCACAGATTAAAAGATTAAAAGGATTATTTCTTCGCCACGAATTACACAAATTTGCACGAATTATATTGATCACATTTTGAATGAAAATTTGTGAAAATTTGTGTAATTCGTGGCAAAAAAAACTAAAACCTTCACATACTTTGTGAACTGTACTGAAGTCCAGCCCTACAATATAATTTGAGCCTATGGCTCTTTTTACACTTTTAGTGCAAACCAAAACGTACTTCCCAATCCTAAATTACTTTCTACGCCAACATTCCCATTTTGAGCTTCAATAAATTCTTTGCTGATCGCTAATCCCAATCCGGTTCCGGATTTTTGACTTCCCGGAACCTGGAAATATTTATCAAAAACCTTGTCTTTATATCTTGCGTCAATTCCTTTTCCGGTGTCGATAACCTGAAATACGATCTGGTTGTTCTCTTTTTTTAATTGAATGACAATCGTACTTTTTTCTGAAGAATATCGAATTGCATTCGACAAATAATTAATCAGAACCCAGCCTGTTTTTTCGCTGTCGGCTTTTACATCTTCCAGGTTTTCCTCAGCATTAATAACCAATTTAATCTGCTTTTGATCTGCCTGAACTTTTACGGCTTCCATAGCATAATTTACAATTTCGTGTGGATTGCTTTTTTCGATATTCAGCTGAATATTTCCAGTTTCCAATTGCGATAAATTCAGCAATTCTCCTGTGATTTTTAATAAACGCTGACTGTCATCTTTTATACTTTCGACCAATTGTTTCTGATCGTCGTTCATGTCGCCGGTTTTTGTGTTTTCAAGTAATTGAAGACTTAGTTTTATAGACGCAATTGGGGTTTTTAATTCGTGCGAAACGGTTGCAATAAAATTGGTTTTAGCAAAATCCAGTTCCTTAAAAAGCGTAATATTTCGCAGAATAATCACATCGCCAATATTAATTTCTTTTTCTTCTCCTGTTGGAATTATAGTAATATTTAGAATTTCTTTTTCGAAATAACTTTCCTTTCCGTGTGCGTAAATTTTAAGCGGTTGTTTTTTAGCAGAATCAATCTCTTCTTTTACAATCAAGGAACGAATTAAATCATTTGACAAGGCTAGAGTAGAGGCCGATTTCCCAACAACATCTTCCAATTTCATTCCGATAATCTTCAGTGCTTCATCATTCACAAACAAAATAATTCCGTCATTATCCAATCCAATAATAGGATCATTCATATTATTGATAAGCGTTTCAAGTCGTTTCTTTTCGAAAAACAACTTATACAAATTACTATCATTGTATTCCTGAAGTTTTTGCGCCATCGTATTGAATGATTTTGCCAAATCGCCATATTCGCTGTGACTGGTAAAATGCACCCGCTCCGAATAATTTTTATTAGCAATTTCCCTTATACTTTGCGTTAATTCTTTAATAGGGTTTGCAATGTTATTCGGTAAGTTAACCAATAAGTTAAACGCAATCAAAAAGCATAAACTTCCCACAATGGCAATCCATAAATTGGCATTTTCGGCGGTATGTTTCGCAATATCGCTTTTCTGTTTTATAGCATCCAGATTGAGTTTCATAATCGCAAAAATATCTTGCCGAATTTGTGCTTTTATGGTTTCATCCGAACTGTTTTTTTCTAAAAGTGAAAAATCATTTTCAAGTTTAGCCGTTGCTTCTTTTTCTCCGGGTTCGGTAACATTTTGCGTTTGTTTTTCAAGATATTCCTTGAAAACATGAATCTTACTATCAGGGCTTTCTTTAATTTCATCCAAAGACAAAATCATATTTCGCGAATATTCCAGCGTGTTATAATTTGCTTTCAGAATATTCTCTGTATCCGCTTTTATCAAAAAAACAGAATAGCCACTCACTAAAGAAAGTATGATGATCATTAAAAATAACAATCCAACGCCCAGATTCAATTTGGTTTTAATTCTCATGATGTTTAAAAACAAGTTTTTTATATTGAACCATTAAGATATTAAGTTTCATTAAGTCAAAGCTTAATTTTTCTTAATCTCTTAATGGTTAGAAAATTTTATGACAAAATAACAAGATCCACATTCGATAAAGACAGGCGATTTAATAAACGTCTGAAAATCGTTGTAGACAAAATTACTTTAAATAAATTCAAATGCGGTTTCCCAATGCAGACAGTTGTAATTTGTTTTTCTTCTACCGCTATTAAAATCGCATCGGCAATATTTTTATGCTCTAATTTGATAACTTCCGCGCCTAATTGTACGGCCAGTTTAAAGTTATTAATTAAATGTCTTTGTTTGTCTAATGCAATTTTGGTACTGCTTTCTTTTGGTGTTTCTACATACAAAACATACCAGCTTCCGTTATAATAACTCGCCAGTCGAGCCGCTTTTCTAATTACAATTTTTGCCGTTTTATCATTACTGCTAATGCATGCCAAAAGTTTCTCATGGCGTAAAGCATGCAGTTGAGGTACTTCATTTTCGACTTTCCGAACTACTTGGCTTGCTACTTCTTTTAAAGCCAATTCGCGTAATTGTAAAATTTGTTCCGATTTAAAAAAGTTCGTTAAAGCGGTCTGAATTTTATCTGGCGTGTAAATTTTACCTTCTTTCAAACGCGCAATCAAATCTTCCGATGTCAAATCGATATTCACGACTTCATCAGCCAGACGCAGAACATTATCCGGAATTCGTTCCTGAACATCAATATTAGTAATCCGTTTTACATCCTCGTTCAAACTCTCAATATGCTGAATATTAACCGCAGAAATAACATTGATTCCGGCATCTAAAATTTCTAAAACATCCTGCCAGCGTTTTTCATTTTTGCTTCCTTCAACATTGGTGTGTGCCAGTTCATCGACAATTACAACTTCAGGTCTAAGGTTGATAATTGCCTGTACATCTAGTTCTTCCAGCTGTTTCCCTTTATAGAAAATGGTTCGCCGTGGAATCACAGGCAAACCAGCTAAAAGTTCATGCGTTTCCTTCCGCATATGCGTTTCAATGTAACCAATTTTTACATCAATTCCATTCTTCAACAACGAATGCGCTTCCTGAAGCATACGAAAAGTCTTCCCCACACCGGCACTCATCCCAATGTAGACTTTAAACTTTCCTTTCCGTGATTTCTGAATTAAATCGAGAAAGTGCTGTGCGTTATTTTTCTGTTCCATAAAAATATGCTTTAGGCCATAAGCTTTAAGCTTTAGGCAGTTTGACTTTTCAAAAGCTTACTGCCTAAAGCCTATAGCTTAAAGCTAAAAAGAAATTGCCAGCGAAGTCGTTACAAACGTATTCGTATCCGTTGGAAGATTGTCTTTTGTAAATATTTCATCTTTACTCGAAAGATTTCTGGCTTCAATTCTAAACATTACATTATCAGTAACTAAGTAATCAAAGTTAGCCGAAAATCCGTAAGTTTTAAAACCGTTTTCAGTTTCTGTTGCGATAATTACACCTTTTTCGTCACTATAATATTCGCCTCTTACTGCAAGTTGAATTTTGTCAACTGGTTTGTATTGTAGAATCAAAACTGGCGAAAACCAAGTGTCATATTTGTTACTGCTTTTAGCCGATTGTTGCGATCCAACATCAAAACCAGCTGTAATATTTGTTTTGTCTGTTACTTTAAATTGTCCGTAAAAGTTGTTGAAATAACGCCACTTTTTATCAATGTCCGGCTGTTCATTTCCAATATACGTACTCCAGTTCAAAGCCACCTTATCCGTTGGTTTATACGTAATTTGCGTTCCAAAAGCAGGTGTATGATTTCCGTCTAATTTTTGGATACGTTGCCAGCCATTCAAATACATTCCGGCCAAATACCAGGCACCAGATTCAGAGGTGTAACCAATTTTTACTCCAGCTTCATAATAAGGAGAATTCTCAGCCAAAATGCTTCGCGTCAAAGTCTGGCAATCTTTTCCAATCGCACTTTCAAAACCAATATGTGCAGGCATAATTCCCGCATCAATCCACAAATTATGGCTTTGCGAAATCTTCACACCAACATTGGCTTCATATACATTTTTCAATAAGTCCTGTTCAGCCGACATATTATATTGTGCATAAGTTCCGGCCATCAAAGCAAAATTTCCGCGGATATTATCTTTCGTATAATTCACTTTTGCCATACCTAAATTCAGGTTCACTTCATTACTTCGATTATAATTGTAAAAAAAGCCCGGGCGTGTATGATCGTCTGGTTTTCCAAAATCATAACTGTAATAAGTTTCGACGTAACCTGAAAATGTTAAAGGACTTTTCGATTCTTCCTGTGCATGTAAATTGCTAAAACCGAATGCGATTAAAGCAGTAAGTATTATTTTTTTCATTTTTGTTTTTATTATTTGGGGTAAAAAAGGCGTATTAATTTTTATTAGTAGTTTTTTAAGGAGCTATTTCCTGCTATCCGCTATATCTTTTTAGGCAGATTGTTTATGGTAAACAAGATCTTTTCAATAGCCTAAAAAGGATACCGCTTCTATCAGGGCTAGGGCACTCAGGGTAAAAGGAAGTTTTTAGTTCTAATTTTCCATCTAGTTTGTCATTGCGAGGAACGAAGCAACCTCACTAATAATGTCAAAGCTGATTTTGTAAATGTGGTTGCTTCGTTCCTCGCAATGACCAAAAAATGAGTTAAAAAAAACCTTAGAACCTTAGCGACTCAGTACCTCAGAACCTTTTCCAGAAAGCGCATCAAGCGCCATATTCAATTCCAAAACATTAACTGTTTCAGGACCCACAACAGCCGTATTAATTTTAGATTCCACCAAAGCCTTTACTTTATCTTCGGCTAATTTTCGTTCTTTAGCAACACGTTTTACCTGAATCAAAGCACCTTGTGGAGAAATATTCGGATCCAATCCACTTCCGGAAGCCGTAACCATATCTGATGGAATATCAGATTTTTTCAAGTACGGATGAACTAGTAAAAGTGTATCAATTCTTTTTTGAACCAAAGCCAAATATTCAGCATTGCTTGGTCCTTTATTGCTTCCTGCACTTCCTGCAGCGTTATAATCAACAGCCGAAGGTCTTCCCCAGAAATAATTCGACTTATCGAACTTCTGACCAATTTTTTGGTATCCAACCACTTTTCCGTTAACCGAAACAGTTTCTCCTTTTCCTTGATTCGGAGCAATTTGTGCGATTCCGTAAATCGCAAGAGGATAAATAACTGCAAACAGAATTACGGTAAGCAGCGTCAATTTTAATAATGAGAATATATTTTTCATTCTTTTTGAGATTCTAAGGGACTAAGTTGCTAAGGTTCTAAGTTTTTTTTTTAGAAGCTTAGTAATCAAAGTCTATGTTTATAATTTTAGTTTTTTAATGATTCTAGGATTTTTAAGACTCTAAGAGAAAAACCTTAGTATCTTAGAGCCTTAGCATCTCAGAACCTTAAATAAATACAGCAACAAGTAAATCAATCAGTTTAATCCCGATAAATGGAATAATCAATCCCCCTAAACCATAGATCAAAAGATTTCTTTTTAGGATTGCACTTGCTCCAATTGGTTTATAATCAACACCTCTCAACGCAAGTGGAATCAAAATCGGAATGATAATCGCGTTAAAAATTACAGCAGATAAAATGGCACTTTCCGGGCTATGTAAATGCATAATATTTAAACCTTGAAGCGCAGGAATCGCAGTAATAAAAAGAGCAGGAACAATAGCAAAATATTTCGCAACGTCATTTGCAATAGAAAAAGTAGTTAAAGTTCCACGAGTCATTAAAAGCTGTTTTCCAATTTCGATAATTTCGATAAGTTTCGTTGGATCATTATCAAGATCGACCATGTTTCCGGCTTCTTTAGCCGCTTGCGTTCCACTATTCATTGCAACACCAACATTGGCTTGCGCAAGGGCAGGAGCATCATTCGTTCCGTCTCCCATCATGGCAACCAATTTACCAAGATTTTGCTCATTTTTGATGTAGTTCATTTTATCCTCAGGTTTCGCTTCGGCAATAAAATCATCTACACCCGCAGCTTCGGCAATAAACTTAGCTGTTAGCGGATTATCGCCAGTAACCATTACCGTTTTTACACCCATTTTTCTCAATCGGTCAAAACGTTCTTTCATTCCGGTTTTAATGATATCCTGTAATTCGATAACACCTTGAACCTGATTGTTTTTAATAACCACTAATGGCGTTCCTCCGTTTGAAGAAATGTCGATTACTTTTTGGGCAGTATCTTCTGGGAAACTATTTCCTGCTTGAGCAGCAATGTTTTTTGCAGCATCCTGAGCACCTTTTCGAATATTGGTTCCGTCTTTTAAGACAACTCCGGAAGTTCTGGTTTCTGCGGTAAATTTGATTAAAGTAGCACCTTCAATTGATAATTTATTGGCAGTTTCGGCTCCAGCCAATTCCACGATACTTTTCCCTTCCGGAGTGTCATCTGCTAGTGAACTTAACACCGCAGATTTTATAAAATCTTCTTCTGAAACTCCTTTAGTAGGATAAAAACTGGTTGCTTTTCTGTTCCCGATAGTAATTGTTCCGGTTTTATCTAAAAGCAATACGTCAATATCTCCGGCAGTTTCTACCGCTTTTCCAGATTTTGTAATTACGTTGGCACGCAATGCTCTATCCATTCCGGCAATACCAATTGCAGAAAGTAAACCTCCAATTGTAGTTGGAATCAAACAAACAAAAAGAGCAATAAAAGCCGCAATCGTGATGGGCGCATTTGCATAGTCGGCAAACGGTTTTAGCGTAACGCACACAATCACGAAGATTAAGGTAAATGCGGCTAATAAAATGGTTAAGGCAATTTCGTTTGGCGTTTTCTGACGGCTCGCACCTTCAACCAAAGCAATCATTTTATCTAAAAAGCTTTCGCCAGGTTCAGAAGTTACAATTACTTTAATTTTATCAGATAACACTTTTGTTCCTCCTGTTACAGATGATTTATCGCCACCGGCTTCGCGAATTACTGGAGCACTTTCTCCTGTAATGGCACTTTCGTCAATGGTTGCCAAACCTTCGATAATTTCTCCGTCAGTTGCAATTAGATCACCTGACTCGCAATAGAAAATATCTCCTTTTTTTAATTGCGAAGAACTGATATTTTTGATTTCTCCGTTTGGTAAAATCTGTCTTGCAGGCGTTTCTTCACGTGTTTTTCGTAAACTGTCGGCTTGTGCTTTCCCTCTGGCTTCGGCAATAGCTTCGGCGAAATTGGCAAACAAAAGTGTTGCTAGTAAAATTAAGAACACAATTAAATTATAAGTAAAACTGCCCTGATCTGTTGCTCCCATCAAAATGGAAACACAAACAGCAAACATAATGGCAGTTCCAATTTCTACGGTGAACATTACCGGATTTTTGATCATCAATTTTGGGTTCAACTTGACAAAAGATTGCACTAAGGCTTCTTTTACCTGTTTGCTTTCAAACAATGATGCGGATTTATTAGTTGTCATTTTTTTGAATGTTATTTATTAAGCTAATATTTGTTTTAAACACATAGACATAGATTTTTACTTTGAGAGTTAGGCGTTCACTTGCATGTAAACACATAGCTATGTGTGAAAAACTAGTTTTTTTAATACTCTTTCTGTCTGTTTTGTTTTGCTATGTTTCTATGTGTTTAAAATATTCAGCATTTTTATTTTAGTGTGAAATATTCAGCCAATGGACCTAGAGCAAGTGCAGGAAAGAATGATAAGGCAGCAATAATTGCGATCACGGCAAAAACCATTACTCCGAAAATTGTTGTGTCAGTTTTTAAAGTTCCTGCACTTTCGGGAATGTATTTTTTGTTAGCCAATAATCCGGCAATTGCTAATGGCCCAATAATCGGAATGAAACGGCTTAACAGTAACACAATTCCTGTAGTGATATTCCAAAACGGATTATTATCTCCTAAACCTTCAAAACCAGAACCGTTGTTTGCAGCACTTGAAGTATATTCGTATAACATTTCCGAGAATCCGTGATTGCCTGGATTGTTTAGCCAGCCCGCAGCGTTTCCGCTAAACCAATAGCCCATTGCAGTGTCATGTGCAGCAAAATAAGAAGCTATCGCTGTTCCGGCTAAAATCAATAAAGGATGAAGAATTGCAATAAAAGCAGCAATTTTAACTTCCCGAGCTTCGATTTTCTTTCCTAAAAATTCAGGAATTCGACCTACCATTAATCCGGAAATAAATACAGCAAGAATAATGAATACATAAAAATTCAGGATTCCAACTCCACAACCTCCATAAAAGGCATTAACCATCATGGCTAGCAATTGCATAGCTCCGGAAATCGGCATAGAACTATCGTGCATACTGTTTACAGAACCTGTAGAAATTACGGTTGTAGCAATACTCCAGAACCCTGAAATCGCTGGGCCAAACCGAACTTCTTTTCCTTCCATCGCTCCGGTTGCCTGAGCAATTCCCATTTTTTCTATCGCTGGATTTCCATTTAGTTCACTGATAACTGTTGGAATGACAAGGAGTAAAAAGCCAATTGTCATTACGCCAAAGATTACATAGGCTAGTTTCTTTTTCTTTAGATAAAAACCTAAAGCAAAAATCATCGCAAACGGAACTATCAATTGTGCCCAAAGTTCAACCGCATTCGTAAAATAAGTAGGATTTTCTAATGGATGTGCCGAATTGGCTCCAAAAAATCCACCACCATTAGTACCGATATGTTTGATAGCGATAAAAGCTGCTGCCGGTCCGCGAGAAACTTGTACTGAATCGCCTTGTAAAGTGGTAATGGTATCTTTTCCTTCAAACGTCATAGGAGTTCCGCTAAATAATAGAGCAACTGCTACAATAGCTGAAAGTGGCAGCAAAATACGAGTACAACTTTTGATGAAATAATTATAAAAATTCCCCAGTTTTTCTGTTGTTCTTTCTTTCATTGCAGTAAAAATCATCGCTGCAGCAGCCATTCCGACACCAGCGGAAACAAATTGCAGGAACATCAAAACCATTTGAGATAAATAAGAAAGTCCGGTTTCGCCTGAATAGTGCTGTAAATTACAGTTTACTACAAATGAAATAGCCGTATTAAATGCCAAATCGGGTGTCATTGACGGATTGTTGTCGGGATTCAAGAATAATGATCCTTGAAAAAGCAAGACAAAAAAGCAAAGAAAGAACCAAATCATGTTCACGCTTAAAAGCGCTTTCAAATGTTGTTTCCAGTTCATCTCCTCAGTAGAATTAATTCCGCTGATTTTAAAAATAAATTTTTCAATTGGATTGAAAATCGGGTCAAAAATGGTTTTATCTCCTAAATAAACTTTAGCAATATACTTTCCTATTGGAATGGCTAAAACTATCGAAATGATAAAAATGCTAATGACACCAAATAACTCTGTGTTCATATTTTGTTTGTTAGAAATTAATTAAAATTGGGGCTTTTACAAAAACGCAACAAGCGTTATAAAGGCTAATGTCCAAGCCACAAAAACATATAGTAGTAGCTTTTTTCCTGACTGTGACTTTTTCATTTTTTTAGAATTTTTCTGGTTTGATTAATACATAAACCAAATAGCCAAAAACGGCGATAGAAATAATAAATAGTGCAATCATGATTTAGATTTTTTCAAAGAATTCAACTGATTTAAAACAAATGGCAAAAAGCACAACGGCCAATGCGAGTAAAAGAAAAGTGATCATAATATTATTTTAGATTTAAGAGTTTAGATTTTAGATTGTCATCCGATTAAACGATTAAACAAAAAACCGATTAAACATTTTTATACGCCTGAAGCATTAATTTGCTTGATATATTCCGCTTTAAGCATTTGTGGAAAAAGATGAGAAATATTGCAGTGACGTACTTCCATAAAAGAAGAAACGGAGAAAACATACACATTAGAAATAGCATTTTTAGTTTCGATGCTTCCGCTAATGAATAGGCGTTCAGCAAGTGCCAGACATTTTTTTGCACGAACAATATTTCCAGAAATAATAGATTTTTTGGTTATCTCAGCAAAGCGTTCAGCTTGTTTGTAGATTGAGGTTACTTGATTTTTCATGAGAATGAATTTTTATGTTCTTCCTCCTTATGCCAAAATATGTTCCGAAAAAGTTGAGGTATAGCTAAAGTGCTGTCAATAAAAGGAATGTAGTTTCGTGCCAAAAATTAGGCATAAAAAAAGCCTATCAAAATGATAAGCTTTTATTGAAATGATAAGGATTTGATTTTGAAAATGAGTTCCAGAGGGACGTTATGTTTATAGAAAATTACAACGTTCGATAATAAAGCCCCTTAGGGGTGGCATGTTTTAGATTGAAACAAACGCTAGAATGTCGCTCCGCTGGAGCTTCAATCAAAACCAATTATATTTGCTATAAACATTTTGCTCGGCTGGAGCTTTAAATTGGTTTGGAATTTATCCTGATTGGAATTTAAATTTATTATTGAATTCCGTACTCTTCTAATTTTCTATACAAAGTCGCAATTCCAATTTCGAGCAATCGCGCAGTTTCCGCCTTATTTCCTTTTGTATAATTTAAAACTTTTTGAATATGAAGTTTTTCAACACTCTGCATCGAGAAAGCTGACATTGATTTGGTGTTTTTTTCAGCTTGATGTTGCATTTCATAGGGCAAAACATCAGAAGTTAAAGTATCGCCATTACTCAAGATAACCGATCTTTCAATAATGTTTTTAAGTTCCCTAACATTTCCTGGCCAGGAATAATTTTCCAATTTCTGCAGAAAATCATCGGCAATATTTAAAGCTTTTTTATTCGTTTTTTCAGAAAACTGTTTGACGAAATAATGCGCCAATACTGAAATATCTTTGATTCTTTCTCGCAAAGACGGCAATTTGATTTCGAAAATATTCAATCGAAAATATAAGTCCGAACGAAAACGATGTTCATCACTTTCTGTTTTTAAATCACGGTTTGTAGCAGCAATTAATCTGAAATTTGATTTTTTTGGAGTCGTATCGCCAACAGGAATATATTCTGAAGTTTCTAGAACGCGTAATAATTTGGCTTGAAGATCAATTGGCATTTCCCCAATTTCATCAAGAAATAAAGTGCCGCCATTAGCTTCTTCAATGAAACCTTTTTTATCTTTTAAGGCACCGGTAAAAGCGCCTTGTTTATGGCCGAACAATTCACTTTCAAGGATTTCTTTGCTGAAAGTACTACAGTTCAAAGCGACAAAAGATTTTCCGACACGATTACTATTTTCATGAATCGCCTGCGCAAAAACTTCTTTTCCGGTTCCGGTTTCTCCAGTAAGTAGAACAGTTGAATCGGTTTTGGCAACTTTTTGTGCCAAATCGATTACTTGTTCAATTCCTTTAGATTTTCCGATAATAGTATTAAAAGAATATTTATCGCCAATTCGTTTTTCAAGTTGTTGTACTTTTTTCTGTAACTGTACTTTTTCTACAGCTTTATATAAAAGCGGAATAATTTTGTCATTATCATCGCCTTTAACAATATAATCAAAAGCACCGTTTTTCATGGCTTGTACGCCGTCTGGAATATTTCCGAAAGCAGTTAATAGAATAACTTCTACTAAAGGAAAACTGTTTTTTATATTCTGAAGAAAATCAACTCCATTTCCGTCGGGCAGCTTCACATCACACAAAACGACATCAATTTCGGTTTGTTCCAATTTCTTAAAACCTGATTTTAAATCTTTGGCTTCAAAAACTTCAAATCCTTCCGATTTTATAATACGCGCCAGCAGACTTCTTAGTTTTTCTTCGTCGTCTATAATTAAAATTTTGTGTGTCATTTGCAGATAAGCTAAACCCGAATGGGTATTTTGATGTACAAATTTAGGTTTTAAATCATATTCCTTTTTTGATTCAGCAGAAATTATTTTCAAAAGAGTAAATGTTTTTAAAATTATTTCTTCAAAAAGAAATGTACTTTTAAGCAAAAAATGAATCCATATAATTTATGTTAAAACGCATTCTTCTTATCGTTATAATTTTCTTCGGGTGTTTTACTTGTTTTTCAAATGAATTAATCGAAAAAGATTCTTCAAAATCAAAAACGATTTCATTTAAAATAAAACTACAGTCGGCAGAAAGTATCCAAATTAAAGTCGCTCCTTTAAAGTATAACAAACATTTTGCTTACAGTTTTACCCTGGATGACGGATATCGATCAACATATTTAACTGCATTTCCATTATTGAATGGCGGAAAAATAAGTAATTCTGATAAAAACGAATGGAAAATTGATCAAGGTGGAGACGGAACAACTTCAAATGGTCTTTTTTATTCGGACGGATTCGGAAATAAAATTCCGTTTAAATTGGCATTGGCAGTTAACGGAGGTGCAATTCGCGATTTACCAGCAAACCGCGGGCATCTCTCTTGGTCGGAAATTAAAGAAATGTATAACGCCGGTTGGGATATTTTAAACCACGGTTTTCATCATGCAACAAAACACGGTACGAATTATTTGACAGAAGTAATCGAAAATACAGCTTCTATCAAACAGAATCTTGATTTTACAATGTCGCATTTTGTTGTTCCAGGCGGAGAAGGCGATGCAGGTTATCATTTAGAATATGAAAAAGATGCTTTGGCAAACGGCTTTTTTTCGGTGGCATCTTATACAGGTGTTGGTCCAGTTTTTAAAGTCGATTCAAAAGTAAATTTAGATAAAATGATTACAGCTAGAACTTTTGTGCAGAGTTCAAAAGATACTACTAGTTTTAAAACAATGGATCGTTATTTAAAAACGTTAGATTCGATTGTAAAACAGCCAAATTCACTTTGGTTTAATGAATTCACACACGGAACAGGAAATACTAATTTGTGGAACTTAAGTATGCGTTTTCCTGATTTCAAATATTATATGACAACCATTGCCGATAAATACGGAATAAAAGGAAACGATTCAATCTGGATGGCGCCATGGCAGGAAGTTTATGAATATATTTGGTTAAGAGACCTAATAAAAATTGATTACAAGCAAAAAGGAAAAGATGTAGAAGTGAAAATTGTAATTCCTGAAATTCCTGAAGCATTTAGATACCGAGAAATTTCATTAGTGATTGATACTTCTTCTAAATTTGAAATAGAATTTGGTAAAGATCTAATTATAAAAGATGATGGTAAAACAAGCCATAAACTAGTTCATCTGAAATTGAAATAATAAATATTTGTAGCTACAAATATTATAATTCTATTAACATCAGAAAGTAAAGTGCATCAATATAAATGAGTTAATTTTGCACCTTAGCATTATTTTATATGAAAAACCCAATTTCAGTTTCAATATTAGAGCTTGCAATCATTACGCAAGACAGCAACGCATCAGAAACATTTAAAAAAACAAAAGACATTGCGCAATTAGCCGATAAACTCGGATATAAACGAATTTGGCTCGCAGAGCATCATAATATGGCACATGTTGCAAGTACAGCAACAGTAGTTTTAATTGGATATGTTGCGGGGCAGACGCAAAATATCCGCGTAGGGTCAGGCGGAATTATGCTTCCAAATCATTCTCCTTTAGTAGTGGCAGAACAATTTGGAACATTAGAAACGCTTTATCCCAACCGAATCGATTTAGGTTTAGGCAGGGCGCCAGGAACAGATCAGCCAACTGCTGAAGCTATTCGAAAAGACTTTTTTGAACAAGCGCAGCGATTTCCTCAAAATGTAACAAAGCTTCAAGAATATTTTTCGGCCGAAAATACAACAGCAAAAGTAAGAGCTTTTCCAGCCGAAGGTCTTAATGTTCCTATCTGGATTTTAGGATCTAGTATGGAAAGCGCAGCTTTAGCAGCAGCTTATGGGTTGCCTTATGCCTTCGCCGGACATTTTGCTCCTCGTTTAATGATACAGGCTTTCGAGTTTTACCGTGCAAATTTTCAGGCATCGGAATTTTTAGATAAACCCAAAACAATGGCATGTGTTAATATAATCGCAGCTGATACAAATGAAGAAGCCGAATTATTATCGACAAGTTTGTATCAAATGTTTCTCAACTTAATCAGGAACGACCGCAAAGGATTACAACCGCCAGTCCCGTCACTTGATGATATCATGAGTGAGGAAGAACGTTTACATGTCAATCAAATGACAGCTGGAACATTTACAGGAAACAAAGAACAATTGATTACAGATTTAAAAAAGTTTGTCAACTACGCTAACATTGATGAGTTGATGGCAACAAGCCCTATTTTTGATCATGAAGCGAAATTGAAAAGTATTCAAATCACAAAAGAAGTAATAGATAGTCTGAATTAATACCTACTATATATACTGTTATATATAGTAGCAATATTTAACCCGCCAGATTTCATAATTTGGCGGGTTTGTTTTTTCTATAGATATATAAGTAGAGAATCATACATATAATATATAGGAGTAAGGATTTAGTACATCAGATTGGGGCGAGAGTTTTTGAGGCCTGTAATTTGTTTTAATAAGGAACTGTTTCCCGCTATCAGTTCCAGACGAGTGATAGCGAACTGAGGAAGTAATCTTTTGCTTTTTAAAGAAAAAAGCAAAAGGATTTCCACTTCTATCGGGGCTAGGGGAGCTGTTTCCAAAAGAAAATATTGTTTTTTCCATAAGGGATAATCGTTTTCCAGAAGAAAAAGAAAGGCTTTACGCCTTCGCATCTTTGCGATAAACCCCAGATAACAAGGGAAAATCCAGTTTTGCTCCCTTTGCGGATACAGGCCCAAAGAGAAAACACTCTTGTGTCTTTGCGTAAAACCACCTAAAAAGGCCAAGTTCCAGAAAAGTCCAAAAAAACTTTGCATTATAAAAACCCCCATACCAGCGACTTATAAAAAATATTGAAATTATATGATAAAAACCCTTGGAAATGCAAATAAAGGTGCTACTTTTGCACCCGCAACAACGACAAACGTTCACTGAAACACTGGCAAGCAAACGAATTAAGGGAAACGAAA
>NZ_SNXB01000016.1:61714-82755 GCF_004362055.1 Flavobacterium sp. 245 | reverse complement strand
ATTGTGTAGTCTCCTGAGAATGTCGTAGTATCTGAAGCTCCCGCTGCCAATGCAGCCAACGGACCTCCCACAACAGTAATCTTAGGATCACTTACAACTACCCCGGCAAGGGTTACATTACCAGTATTTTTTACCGTAAAGGTATAATGAATCGTATCCCCTGCATTGGTTATACCATCACCATTATTATCCACATAAGTGCCTTCTTTTAATAATTCAATGCCAGGTATGAAAACATTCACCGTTACAGTTGTACTACTACAATTTAATGGGTTCAATGCTTCACAAATTGTGTAATCTACTGTATAAGTTCCACTATCTGTATTAGGAGCAACACTAACGGTTCCATCTGAATTTACAGTAAGCGGGCCTTTTGGCGTAGAGGTTAGTACTACATGAAATGGGAGAAATGGATTTCCGTTTAATGTATCATTCCCTAAAACATTGATTCCAGTAGGACCTCCTATAATACCATTCACCGGAAATGCATTCGTATCGGGAACCGCATTGATATCTTTAGCAGGAACTACTGTAACTGTAGAACTATTATTAGTTAATATTGAATCACTTTCATTACCAGTTATTGTTGCCGTATTTACATGGGAACCTATAGCATTTACTTTTGCTGTAATTGTTAAGGTAGCACTAGCTCCATTAGACAATGTTCCAATTGACCAATCAGGAAAAACCCAATTTCCGACAGAAGCTGTACTACTTACAAAAGTATATCCTAATGGCAACAAATCAGTTACTTTCACTCCGGTTGCAATACTTGGACCACGGTTAGTAGCTGTAATAGTGAAAATTACATTTGAATTAGTAATTGGTGATAAATTACTAACACTTTTTACTACAGATAAATCCGCACCCGCTATATTTAAAATTGCCGAATCACTTACCACATTTTGACAGGACCCACTAATTGTGACTCTAAATAAGTAACCATTTAGTGAAAAGGGAACATTTGTTAAATTCAATGAGCTTGTTTTGGCACCAGAATAAACACCCCCATCAATTACATCAACCCAATTGACACCATTATTATTACTTACCTGCCATTGATAATTTAAAACTCCTGAACCAGCATTTGCAACTACAGAAAAAACACTATTAGTTCCTTGAGTAATTGTTTTACTAACAGGTTGACTGGAAATTGAATTGGGAGAAGAAACATTAGCCGTTATTTTAGCAGGGATACTTCTATATCCATCATCATTATATGGAGCAGATAACCCCTTTATATCATAATCTACTGTTGGAGTTCCTGTATATCCTGCAATTGGAGTAAATAGGACTGCGCCATCATTTGAATTATAACTCCACGTTCCTTGATTAGCAACAAAATAAGATTTACCATGAGGAAACCCAGCTGCATCTAAAAATTGGAAAGATGCTAAATCAATATTTGAAGATGATGCTAAAGGAGTGCCCGAAATTGGCCCCGAATAAGCTATATCATTAACCAACGGATATACTGTCCCACTTCCATTACTACAATAAAAAAGTACATCGTCAGAAGATTTAGCTGAAAAAGGCAGTGTTACCTGTAATTTTCTAATCAAATGTATATTGGTTTGATCACCTGTTGAAGCTCCAAAACCAAGTCTAAAACTAGCTGGAACTTCTGTAGATAAAGTATAAGTTACAGGTAAATCTTCTTCACCACTATCATTACTATAATCAGTATTCTTATTAATAACATTCTCTTCATATTTTATTGAAGTTTTATACCAGTAGTTATCAATTACAGTCGAGATGGTTAAACCATGTTGAATTTTTACAGTTACTTTAAAACCTCCTAATGGATGAGGTATTAGAGAAATAAAAGCTTTTCTAAAATTTGCATCACCAGGGAATGGTGAAAAACTAGGAGTTCCTAAACTAAAAGGAGTTGCAAACCCACTACCATAAGAGTAATCGCCAGAATCCTCTAGCTTTGCCGACCCCGCACCATCTAAACTACTTTGCGTTGATTGTGTTATTAAAACCGGATAACCAGTAAAACCATCTCCAAGTCCCATAGCAGGATTAATACTTTTTCCCTTAGCTCCTCTTAGCGTGACATGACTTTGATAACCTTTAACAAGCAAACCTGGCAAAACCCCATTAATCATCTCAAGTGGTTGATTAGTCCTTCTTTTAAAATTTCCTAAATTATCAAGACCAACACCTAAATAAGCACCAGTTAAACCAGTTTGTCTTTGATCTGCAAACTGATTATTTACTCGTCTATAACTATAACCTAATGAACCACCGACTGAACCTACCACTGGAGATGCAACCGCAGCATCGAATAAAAAGACACATAATCCATCAGCTCCAGTACCACCATACATTCCATATTCAAATTCTATCTCAATACCATTGACTGAGCTAAATTGCTTATTATTAATATAGATAGCCCCAAATTTATTAGGTTCTGCAGGAGTTAATTGAACGCCACGAGTAAAAAAATTCGCTGAATTATCTCCAAACTGAGGAGCTAACAAAGACATCTCCGGAGGCTTAACTCCAGATAAAAAACTTTCAGCGTAAGGAAAACTCCCATATATTTGTGCATTTACAGTGTTTACAAGTAAAAAAAGCATACAAGCAAAACCAAATTTAGAATGCAAAATTTTACTTATCCTTTGTATAATAAACAAAAAATATAAAACTAACGTTATAAATGTAAATCCTATAAAATTACACCAATTCTCTTCCTGACTACAATCTGACAAAACTCTCATATTTATTATATCTTAGAAACTATTTTTTCGTGTACGGCCTATATCATTTTTAACAATTGGATAAATTTCACATCATACAATTCTGATTTTATTTATAAATATTAGTTTGATTTTAAAAATCATGATAATAGATGCAAATTTTATCATTAACCAGAAGCTATGCTAACAAAAAGTAGTCAACGGTCATATCTAGAGATTATCGGCCAATTTTACAGATTAACGTAAAGAATTATTAAACTTTATTGTGACTATATTAATTCTTAAATTAATAGTCACTCTACAATAAAAAACGCTTCACATCTACAGTAAAACATGAAGAGAACTAAGTTAAAATCCAAAATATTTGAATGTTTTCTAAAGGTATTCTGCGAGAAAGATTTCTATTGATGATTTCTTTGAGATAAATACATATAATCACATGGCAAAAGACACCATTTTATGAATAAAATAAGTAAAGAAATTATTAAAAGAGACTTGACTTTAGCGCCTAAAATAAATCGATAAAAGTAATATAGATTGTCTATTATGAAAACATTTTCAGTCTTCGCGCAAGAAGTCTTTTAAGACAATCCAAAAAAAGCCGATTTCCATATTGGCTACATATGAACATACCAAATCATACTAATAATAAGATTATAGGCATTCATTTTACTTAATGAAGTAGCCTTGGCCCAAATGCGAACTTCTACTGTTTTTACCGATAAAAAATTCAAAGGTACAAAGTACCTTACTGGCAATTATTACTCGAGCAAGTAGCTATCAGATCATTCAAAAGTGGTTATTAAAACAGAAATTATCTAAAAAAAAAAGATATACATAATGAATTATCCTTTCATCAATTATTTAGAATCTTGATAGCCTCCGAATAAGATGTCAATTTTTCAACATCAGCAAATTGATAAGAAGAATTAATTTCTAAAGTCTTTTTAAAGTAGCTTTTCATATCTTCTTTATTCTTTAACATCGAACTTATTATCCCCAAATAATGATATAAATGCGCATCATTAGGGTTTACGGCTACTCGTTCAATTAATATTTTCTTAAACGTTAAATAGTCTTTTGTTTCGATATACAACTTTAATTCGGCTAGACTGAACGATCTATCTTCAGTGTTTTTTACATACAAATCCATCAGTGCTTGCTTGGCATTGTCAGTAGAATACGTCAGTAAATAAATTAAAGTAATATTTTTCAAAATATTTTCTTTTTTAGGATCTTCCATTTCTGCACTTAATTTTTCATGCGTACCTAAATTTATTGATTCATCACGATCTTTTCTTGAAAAAAACTTATCCTCTTTGCCAGATGATTTGTTTATAGCATAATAAGACGTTACTTTTCCTGAGTAATTTAGTTTCTTCAATTCGACAAAATACTTTAATGCCAGAGAATAATTCTTCCCATTCAGATAAGACAAAGCACTATAATATAAATATATATTGTCTTCAGTATCTAATTGATAGATTTCATAAAACTTACTCGCACTTTCTAAATAATTTTTATCTTTTGAGTATCTTGTAGCATCCTTAACCATCTTGCGTTTAATATCGTACAGAGTAGCTTTAACCACATCCGAATATTTAAATATCTGAGTACTTTTTTCTGTTAATAACAAATCTTCATATGCTTTTACAGCAGAAGCTAAACTCGTTTTTTTTTCTGTTTTTCTTTCTGCAATCATTTGTAAAGAAACTCCCTTAATATAAAAATAGTCTGCTTTTTCGACGTCAGTCGCATTCAATATTTTATAATCTAAATTGGAAATTGCGATAAGAGCTCTTTCAGGAAATCCGCCACGTAATTCTTTAAAAGCAGTTTTAATTTGTTGTTTTTGCCCTCGGGCAGTAACAAATATTAGGGATAAAAATAAATGCAATAAAATTTTAAATTTCATAATGATTAATTTTATTAGAATAACTTTTGCTTATTTTTCGTCAAAGGATCACCGCTTTCTAGTAATTTGCAGTGCAGATATTATCAAACACCCTCATTAAAAAAGGCTAAATGCTTAATAATATATAAATTGGTTAAAAAACTGCAGGAACTATAACGTAGACAAAAAGCAAATAAATAACTACTGTTTAATTCACAAACAAAACCAAACAGTTGTAGACTTCACTTTATCTTGTTTACTTTTAATATTCATGTAATTATTGGAGAAAAGAAATTTAATTGTAGCTATTTGCAAATCCATAATTAGCTCCAAGTCGATATGTCAAAAATAAAGTATAGTAATCGGCAATATTTATCTTCTAAATACCAGCAACCTATTGAGTAAAGAATTGGGAAATTATTCTGAAAGTATTAGTATCTTTTGACATTTTTGTTATTCAATTGAACAATATATTTATAAGTCAAAATGTTATTTTTTTTAGTTGATAGTTTTATTAAATGTCAACTTTTTATAGTTTATTAAATTACATCAATAAATTATATGTCCTATGATGATTTTTTAGAACCTTCAAAACAAAACACAAAAATTATTGACATTAATGCAAATAAATATCTAGAGAGTTTTTTTATGACATTAAAGATCAAACAGAAGAAATTCAGCAAAATTCTAATGTAAAAAACTAATTAAATTATTGAATTTTAAATTGTGTTTTTTTACAAAAACTCAATCGATTAGGGCCACAATCAGATAGATTAAAAAATTTAAAAAAATCTTATAATCTATCAGATTGTGAGTAAGTACCTAACCAAACATTTTTTTTACAATTGCTATTGTAAAATTATATTAATTAGGGAACTTTCTTCCTCTTTTGTTAACAGATGGGGAACAAAAAGTTCTTTTTCAGCAGCCCATTTTTTTTCCATTTCGTAGTAATTCGGGGAGCTTACCACTTGATTTTCAAGAATTCCAAGTTGCTGTTTCTCAAATTGTTTCCATCTGTCTACATATAAAGAGCCCAATAGTCCTCCCCATTCTTTAAATGCATAATCACGGAGATTGGTTTTTGGATCATAAGGCCCCCAAATTGTAATTTGTTCTTTTGCGTTACGCAACGCTACCTCTTTATCGTGAGGTGTTGTTCCAAAATCAGTTGCTTGTTTCAACCATGTATAAAGCGAAAAATGAGAATTGCAGCTTAATAAGTCATTCTGCTGTATAATCATTCTTTGAAATTGTTTTGAACTTTTTTCAAATAAAATAATATCTTTTTTATTTATTGCATCAATCATAGTCTGATAAACCATTTCTCCTTTATCTGCATTAACCTGTCTAACTAAATCAATTTTGTCTACCTGATAGGTTTCACTTTCTTCAAACTCTTTAGATACAGAAACAAACAATCTAACTGCATCGGCAAATTTTTGCATATCATAGTTTCTTTTTCTGGTTCCCCAGGACGATATGCTTTCTACATTCGTAGATGGTCTTGCACAAAAAATCGATTCTGCGCCACCTTCCTGATAAATTTCAGGACTACTATAAATTGTTTCAAGAAAACCTTGCCAAGCGGCAAGAACTGTATCATTGCTTTTCCCGTAACGATACTTTACATAACTTTTTATCCATTCTTTAGTATCCACTTTCTTATTATGCCAACCTAGTTCTAACATGAAATCAATAGCAACAGAATTATTGTGAATTCCTTCAGGAATAATACCAATTCCACTTAAAAAATTGCCATATGGCCCTGACTTAGCACGATATACCTCATCGGAAAATCTTTGCATCTTACTGTACAAACTAACTTTATCACCAAAGTTGCTCACATTACTCCACACAAATGATGTGCCCTCATATCCTTTTCGGGCTTCCCAATTTGCTTTATTCTCCCCAAATAGTTCTATAATTAAAGTCTTCGACTTATCTAACCCTTCTAACAATTTTGTAGACGGATTATCCTGCCATCCCTGCAATACCCATGTGCTGGCCGGAAAGGAAAGATGCATTTGCTTTTGGATTTCTTTAGCGCATAGTGTGAGATCTACTCCTTTTGAATTTCCACCTTCATGAAAAGGGTCACCCCCAAAGAAATGTATATCAGTGCCATACAATTTTTTCATCTCATAATAATAAATCTGAGAGATTTTCTCAAAATAAGGATCAGTCGGTAATAGAAAATCAGGCCTAGCAAATCCTCCACCTACCCATTTTCCTTGGTCAATAACCTTGATTTTTTTTACATTATTTTTCAAAGATGTAGGAACCATTCCGTAAAAACCCTGCATTACTGGCTGTATTCCCAATCCTTTCATGCGCTTTAAAATTTTCTTTTGCAATAAGGATTGCTGATCAATCATATTTTGAGAAATAGGCCCGCCCCATCCTTCCAAATTACCCATCAGCCACCAAGCATTAAATGCTGGTCCTGGAATAAAATCGAAAATCTCCTTCTGAGAAAATCCTAATCGCATCATAGTATTTTGCCATACTGCCTCCACGCCTACTGGAGCAAGCATAAGGTTTACACCATTCATCGCCATCCAATCTAACTCACGTTCCCAATCACTCCATGAATAAAAACTCATAGTATAGCTGATTGTACAATAATTTAATGCATAACGAAAACGATAAGGGGAAACAATTCTAATTTTTTCATCAATTTCGGGTAATTTTTCGATAGGAGCCATATTATCTCCCATGTGTGACATATTTCGATAGCAATAATATTTTAAATACCAATTTAAAGCCGATGAAGCTGAGTTAACATCAGTAGCCGCGATATAGATACGATCTTTTTTAGAGGATATCTCAAAGACATTTTTACCATCTTCTTTTGGTATTGTTGAAAAAACCAATTTACTAGCCAACCACGGAACACGCCTGTTTGCTAATTCTTTTACCCCTTCGAATGATTGAGCTTTTGTCGAAAAAACAGATCCGACCATCATAAGTACTACTGCGAAATTTTTAACTTTCATCTATACTTTTATATTTTAATTATAAACCTTTTATTTTTTAGTAGTATTTACTCTAATACTACTCTTTTCTTTGAAAAAACTAATATCTCTATAAATCGTACTTTCACATTATGGCTGACCTTTGAATTTCTGAAACATTAGATTCAAGCAAAGTATTATTTAAATACTCTGCCAATTTTTCTATACTTTTTATAAGAGAATCATTTACAATTTCCATTCTGGGATGCTTCTCGTTAATTTTAAAATTTCTACAAAATTTTGTCGCACTTTTCCGCTACAGAATCGAAAGATTGATCGGCCTAATAACATATTCATCTAAAATATAGTAACATTAAAATGTTACTACATTTCAGATGAATAATACTTTTCACCCTTATTTATCATAGTTCATGTCAGTGATATTAAAATTTAAAACTTCCTAAATTGTCACATAAATATGCTTTCCAACCTGGAATAAACTTTATGTTTTTCTTAAAAAAACAACTATAAACATTAATAAAATGATTTTTAGGGTTTACTCTATAAAACTAAAAACTTAGTAACCGGGATTCTGCGTGATTTTTCCATTACTTTCATCAACAGCTTTACGCGGCAATGGATAAAGAATTTTGTTTTCAGTGGCAAAGGCTGATCCATCATCAATCGCTCTTTTAATATATGTACCCCATCGAATTAAATCATCACGGCGTGAACCCTCACACCAAAGTTCAAATAATCTCTCATCCATAATCTTATTTCTAAAAAGATCTTTTGATAAATTAGGATCTAAATTTGGTAATCCTGCTCTTGTTCTTACACGATTAATAAGATCATAAGCTTCTTGCGTTGGCCCATTTATTTCATTTATTACCTCAGACATTGATAATAAAACATCTGCATAGCGCCAAACTACAAGATCTGTCGAATGTTCTTCACCACTTGCATCGGGATCTATTCCGTATTTTTTAGGAATTGCTCCCTCCATACCTGCTGCCCGTGCATCAAGTATTGCACCTCCATCAGTTGGATATTTTGCTAATAATTGTTTCAGACGTTTATCAGCGGGATTAAACTTATCATATGTTTTCCATGGCATCTTATATCCTCCCCAAGCTTCAATTGACTGGCCAGAAGGGTCTACATAATTACCAGGCATGACATGCGCCAGCCACATATTGTAAACGCTTGTTTGTTTTTGACATGAAATTGCAAGAATCATTTCTTTATTTTGCTCATTTTCAATTTTAAAAATATCTTCATATTCAGGAACTAAAGAATATATACCTTGCGCTTCCAGCGTTTGTAATTGTTTTCCAACGGCAAGTGCCTCCGTCCATTTTTTTTCTTTCATGTACAATTTAAGCAATCCCATCATGGCTGCTCCTTTTGTAAAACGACCATAATCTGAGGCAGGATATGTAGTGGGTAGATCAATTATTGCGTCTTTATAGTCTTTTTCAATTTGTCTAATCATCCACTCACTTGTTGGCCTTGCTTCTGGCACAGAATTGGGATTCAATGCATAAGCAGGATCCACTACGATAGATACCGGACCATAGAAAGTATACAATATGTAACTCAAATGTGCTCTTAACGCCTTAACTTCTGCCAAATATCTTAGCTTTAATTGTGCATCCATAGACACCGTATTTATACGTTCTAAAAGAATCGTAGCATTTGTTATCTTCGGCATCAGTTTTGTATAATGATCCGTAAGAGAATTAAACTGATCATCAAAATTGAGGGTATTTAATTTTGCCCATCGTCCTGAATCACCCCACGAACAAATTAATTCATCAGTAGTTTGTGAACTCTGAACCATCCATGATCCTTGCTGCGTCCCATAACCAAGCCCTGCACTACCTTCCATCATTCCCATATACAAATTGGTAAGCGCAGCTTTTGCATCAGCTCCATTTTTAAAAAATGTTTCTGGCGCCAATTTATTAAACACTTCAGGTTCAAGATCTTTCTCACAAGAAGTTAGTGTAGTTATTATAGACAGACAAAAAAATGCCGTCTTATTTATTATATTTTTCATCGTACGTAAGGTTTTTAATTAAAAAATAACATTAAGTCCTAATATTATTGAACGTTGTGCAGGATAAGAAACTAAACTTGATGTATTTGGATAAGTACCACTTAACGATTCTGGGTCTAAACCTGAATAAGGAGTAACCGTAAACAAGTTTTGCACATCTACTGACAAACGAAGAGATTCAAATATTTTTTGATTAGGAAACATATCTTTCGTTAAAGTATAGCCTAACGTTATGTTGCGGCATTTCAAAAAATCAGCTTTCTCTCTAAAAAAACTAGATGTATAACTGCCATAAGGATTTATTAACCCACTTGGATTTTTCCCTGTTGGATTATCAGAAGCCCAACGGTCTTTTACTATATCTAAAGCATTCCAACCAAAAGATCCCATTGTACTTGATAAATCGTATGCAAGAGCCTTATCATTATTGTATTTAACTCTGTCAAACATGCCGTACATAAATATACTTAGGTCCAATTTTTTGTATTTAAATGTGTTCCCTATTCCATAACTATAACCTGGGTCTGTATTTCCTAAATAAACGTTATCCGCCGAACTCAATTTACCATCAGGCTGACCAGTAAGATTCCCATTTGCATCATATCCATTTACATCTTTTACTTTTACCATTCCCGGTTGTAAATTTGGCATTGCTACTGGTGCAGCTTCTCCAATTTGCAAGATCCCATCTGTTTGATAGCCATAAATTGCTCTGATCGGATCCGTTAATCCAATATGTTTACCCAGAGTTTTTATCACTTCAGGATCTCTTTCTTTCCAAGTGTCTTTATAATGAGCAATATTAAAATCAGTTATCCAATTAAAATCGTTAGACTTAATGTTGACAGTCTTCAAAGTAAATTCAAAACCACGACTTTGTGTTTTACCAACATTTGATGCTACTTTTTCTACTACAGAATAAGATGGTAAAAATTTCTCCCTTAACAAATCAGATATCGTTTTATTATATACCTCAACAGTTCCGGTAATACGATCATTAAACAAACCAAAATCTAATCCAAGATTAATCTCAGCGGCAGTTTCCCAGCTTAATTCAGGGTTTGCAATCTGGCTTTGAAAAACTCCTGTGCTTTGTGTATTACCATATACATAATTAGCATCATAAATACTAGTTTTACCTGCAGTATAAAATGCAAACGCATTGCTGCCTATATTACTGTTACCAGTAGTTCCATAACTGGCTCTTAATTTTAAGAAAGAAATTAAGGGAACTTTTTGCATAAATTCTTCGCTTGATATCTTCCATCCTGCTGATACAGATGGAAACCAACCATATTTTTTATTTTCCGCAAAATTTGAAGAACCATCACGACGAATAGATCCTTGCAAAATGTATTTCCCTTTATAGTCATATCCTAATCTGCCAAAATAGGAAGCCCATACCTGTTTATCTTTTGATGAACTTACAGTAGGTTTTACTCCTTCTCCAACCTCTAAACTATTAAATAAAAAAGTATCC
This sequence comes from Flavobacterium sp. 245, assembly GCF_004362055.1. Classification (GTDB taxonomy): domain Bacteria; phylum Bacteroidota; class Bacteroidia; order Flavobacteriales; family Flavobacteriaceae; genus Flavobacterium. The sequence goes on along the minus strand of NZ_SNXB01000016.1, from coordinate 71,654 downwards.
GTTAGAAAATTGGTGTTTCCTGCTAAAAATCCCGCTGTTGTACGCACTTGATAAGAATAACCAGCAATACCATTTATGTGATGATTTTCATTTAGGTCTTTTTTATATGCCAAAGTATACTCCAGTAAACTCGTATCAGAATGAAACTCCCCAACATTAGCTACTCCATTATTTCTCGCTCCGTATAAAAATGATTTAGGAAAGTAAACACCACGTTTCGAATCAGATTGATCATAACTAAAGTTTGCTTTTGCTTTTAGGTCTTTTATAATTTCCCATTCTGCATAACCACTGGTTAACAATCTATTTAAAGTCGTTTCATCCGTATTTTCTAAAAAAGAAAGTGGGTTTGGCGAATTTTTATAATCCGGATTTAAGGGATAAGATCCGTCAGGAGCAATCAAATCTACAGTTGGAGGATGATAAAATGCTGACAAAATAATTCCGGCAGTTTCATTTTGACCTGTACCTATTGATGCATTATCGCTAAAAGATTTTGTCTCAACGACATTTACCCCTACTTTTAATTTATCAGTAATCATTTGGTCTAAATTAATACGGCCACTGTATCTCTTATAGGATGAGGTTTTGATGATACCTTCCTGATCAAGAAAATTTCCTGAGATGAAATATTTAGTTTTATCAGTACCGCCAGAAATTGACAAATCATGTTGTCTTATGAAACCAGATTGAGTAACAGCATCGATAGCGTTTGTTCCTTCTCCTGCATTATCAATATCAGTTTGAGAAAATTTTGGAATAAAAGCCGCAACCGATAAAGGGTCCGTAGTACCATATGGTGCAATTTTTTGAGTTAATAAATATTTTTCTCTTGTTATACGATTTCGTTCAACCATATAATCATGTTTGTTTAAAATATCATAAAATTTTGCCGGTTGCTGATAGGCATTCGAAAAACTGTAACTAACTTTGGCATCTCCTTTTTTACCTCTCTTCGTTGTAATTAGAATTACTCCTGCACCTGCTCTGGCACCATAAATCGCAGCAGCACTTGCATCTTTAAGTACCTCTATAGATTCTACATCATTAGGATTAATAAAGTTTAAAGGAGATCTGGTTACATCTGCTCCAAAAGGGGTACCGCTTTTCGGTTCACTAGCTCCCCCATCAATTGGTACACCATCAACAACATATAATACTCCGTAAGATGCAAAAGACGCATTTCCTCTAATTTGTACAGATGGCGCAGCGCCAGGTTGTCCTGAAGTCTGCGTAACAACCAAACCAGCTGCCCTTCCGCCCAAAGCCTGATCTATAGAGGTATTTGCCCCTTTAGGAATTTCAGTCGTTTTTATGGTAGAAATAGCCCCTGTAATATCTTTTCTTTTTGTTGTACCATATCCAATGACAACAACATCATCAAGCTTTTGTCCTTCACTTTTAAGAATTACTTTAATTGGATTTTTATCAATAAAAACCTCTTGGGTCTCCATACCTACATAAGAAATAATTAAAGTATTAACGTTGTCCGGTAATGTAATATTAAAGCTTCCATCGGCATCAGTCCTTGAAATAATAGAAGTTCCTTTTCCTTTAATATTTGCACCTGGCACAGGCTCTCCTTTTTCATCGACTACTGTACCTTTAAGCTGCTTTTGAATAGCTGATAATTTTACAGTAACGTAATCAGTTTGTTTTTTAACAGCCAACAAAACTTTCTTAACTGGAACTTTCTTTCCACTAAAATCAACAGTCGGTGTTGCTACCCCTGCAGATATTTGTAATGTAAAAATCAGGAAAAGTATAGCTGAGAACTTCATTACTTTCCAGCTTTTTGAATTAAGCCAGCATTTTTTTGGCTTAGATTTTGGTAATAATTTCATAGTTAATAATGGTTTTGGTTAATAATAAACACCTTGCTTGGTTTTAAATATTCGTTTTAAAATTGACAATGCTTCCAACATATATCAAATCTTTAGAAATCAAAAAAAAATCTACAAACATTTTTTTTAAAATATTATTCTAGTTATTGGGTTATTCTTTACTTTATAAATTTTAATTTTTAAGTACTACAATTAAATGCAAGACTAGCCAAAAAATAAGCAAGATGCTTATTATCAAACCAGATCTAACCATTCGTAATTTCTCCCTATCGTCCATACTTATTTATATTTTATTATATATCTCAATTATATTAATCTCTTGGCATTGTCTACATATTAAATTTTACTAGTTCAAAAACTACTTATTGTAGAATTTACTTCCATTAATTTTATTTGAATATTAATCTGTTTAATAATATCTGACTTCAAATTAAAACTATCTAAAAAACATACTTTTTTAGAATCAAATTTAATTTCATTAAATTCTTTCTTAGCTGAAACTATAAATACAAATTTTACTTTTGATTCAATAAATTTTACATATATTAAGTCATCATACGCACATATATTAATAAAACCAAATGAATAACCGTCAAATTGATTTGAAACAAGCTCTTTTTTTTTCTTATGAACTTCAATTGTAAACTTATTAGAATAATGACTTTTGAGAAATTTTGAGAATCCCCTTGAAGAGTCATGTACTAAAATTATACCTTTATTTATATCATGCATATCCATATCTTTTCAGTTCATAATTTCTTTTTTTTCACAAACAATCGAAATTAAAATCACAGTATTTAATATTTTTCAATCATGCTTTAAAAACAAAAATTCATTTCTCCAATTCCTGTTTCAATATGTTAAGCTCTTTAAGAATTAATTACCATGAAAAATATTTTGGAATTTTAAAGTTTATATGAAATCAATTATCTATATATCAAGTAAATATCACCAAAAGCTTCTGTTGCTGCTAGTTAAAAGTAGTTATCGGCCTTATTCTCTGATTAACGGGCGAATTCTCCACTTAACGTTTTATATCCTGGTTTGAAATTTGTAGTTATATAAATAAAAAGGTTGAAATACATTTAACCTTTTTAATTGCAACGCTAACTTTTTGTACAATTTTTAAACAAAAAAAGTTTGAAATAGAAAAACTATTTCAAACTTTTTTTGTTTAATCTTAAGTAATTCAGCCTTTACTTAAAACTATCATAGGATTATCCAAAACGACTTCTAATTAATTTAAACAACATAGATAAAATGTGTTGCCCAAAAATTATTCTTTAATTTTTAAAAATCGGTTAAACTGATCTTGTTTACGTTTAGCAATCGGAAGAAAAGCACCATTTACCAATTCACAGTAGCTCCCATCCTTCTTTATTATGCGAGAAGTATATTTTATACTTATTATAAATGATTTATGAATTCTAAAAAACACCGCGCTATCTAAAATATTTTCATAAAAAATTAAATTTTTATTAGATACATATTCTTTACCATTAATTAAATGAAATGTGGCATACTTGCTATCAGAACTCACATACATAATATCGTTGGTTTTTATCAATTCAATTTTATCCATAGATGCAACTGCTATGTACTCTTTGTTTTTAGAAATCTCTTTTTGTATTTTATTAATACTTGACCCTGTAGTAAAGTCAAAATAATTTTGCTGCTCAATTTTTTTTACAGCTTTATTTATTGAAATTATCAACTCCTCAATAACAATAGGTTTTAAAATATAATCAATTGCGTTATATTTAATTGCTTTTAAAGCATATTCATCATGAGAAGTAACAAAAATTACTTGCGCTTTTTCAATCTTTATCTGATCCAACACTTCAAAAACTTCTTCTCCATTAAGTCTAATATCTAAAAAAAGTATGTCTGGCATTATCTCGTTAATCACTGAAATTGTACCACTCGTTGTCGATGCCTCTCCAACTACTTCAACATTAAGACAGTACCTTTCAATAAAATGCTTAAGGATCAATATATTATTTATCTCATCATCGACAATGACAGCTTTGTAACTATTCATAATTTTAATTATTTAATTAATAAATTTTATTTATAAAGAAACCCCTTGTTCAGATTTGTTAAATTTATCTGATCTTAAACTTAATAATAACTATTGTCCCCAAGCATTGCTCTTCAAATTTGAGATCCTCAATTTTTAAAATAACCTTTTCTATCTTAGATGAGTCATTTATTATGCCTATTCTCTCTTTAACTATTGTAGTTGACCAGGATTTATAATCAAACTCTCTCTTCTTAGACTGTTTTTCAGCAGCACTCCTTCCAATGCCATTATCTTCAATGCGCACGATAAGAAAATGACTTTCAACAAAGCAGTTAATTTGTAGTATTTTATCTCCTGTTAGCTTAGGGACTAAACCATGAATAATTGCGTTTTCAACAAATGGTTGGATTAACATGCCTGGAATAAATATATTTTCTTTGTTCTCTATAGTCTCTGCTTGAATGGAAAAATTTAGTTCTCCATTTAACTGTAGATTGTTAAGTATTAAATAATAATTAATATATTCCAATTCATCTTTTAAAGAAACTAATTCTTGTTTAGACATATCTAACGTTAAGCGAAGAAGTCTTGAAAATGCTCCAAAATATTTATTGGCTTCAGCTTCTCCTTTCAAAATCATAATACTTTGCATATTATTTAAAATATTAAATACAAAGTGAGGATTCATCTGTGCTTTTAATGCGTTAGCCTTTAAAACAATTATTACTTTTTCTCTTTCAAAAACCCTTTTTTGCTTTTTCGTTTTTCTTTTAAATTCGTAAACTATAAAAGCACCTAGTATTAAAATTATAAAACCTATAAAATAAGGTGTTTTAAAGAAAATCTGTTCAACAACAATATTTATCTTAATTTGATTAACTGTTTCAGATCCGTAAAAATCTTTAGCTTTAACTTCTAAAATAAATTTACCAGCCGGTAGATTATATAATTTAATAACTCCTGTCCCTCCAACATTTACCCATCCATCTGTTAATCCTTCAATACGATAATAATAGGTACTTCTCTCCTGATTATACAAATCATTTATAGCGAATTCAGCTGAAAAATAGTTTTTATCATAAGGCAACTGAATATCAGTCGAATAATTGGAAAATTCAATTATATTTACCCCTAACCTTTCAGAGAAGTATTCTGTTTTTGAAATAAAAATTCTAGTATTTTTTTTAGAAAAATTAAAATTTTTAGGATTTACTTCTACAATTCCATTTAACCCTCCAAAATAAAAGGAGTAATCACTTTTTTTATAAAATGACCTAAGATTAAATTCATTATCCGATAATCCATCTTGAACATAATAGTTGTTAAATTTTATACTCTTTTTATTTAGAACCGATAATCCATAAAAAGTTGAAAACCAAAGTTGTTCGTCTGATTCTAATATACCACAGACCGTATTATTAGATAATCCGCTAGATTGGTCGAATATTCTTAGTTTTCGGGTTTTTAAATTTAGGAAGGCCACTCCCGAATTATTGGTTCCAATCCAAAGATTCTCATTTTTATCTTCATGTAATACGAAAATAATCCTATTATTAAAAAAAGGATTTTTAACTTTGTAATCCAAAAACCTACTTCCCTTTTTCTTAAAATATAAACCCTTATTTGTAGCAATCCATAAACTGCCTTTACGGGTTTGCAAGATATCATAAACAATTAAATCATCAGAATTAACGTCATCCATTCTATATTTAAATAATTTCCCTGTCTTTTTATTAAAAATAAAAACTCCCTTATTTGATCCTATCCAAAATGAATCTTTTGATTTACGTTTAAGAATTACAGATTGAAAATTCCATTTATTATTAAATTCCCAAGTTTTAATCAAGTTTGTTCTTAAATTAATTGATTTTACAAAAGTACCTTCACCAATTACCCATAAAATACTATCATTATCAATTAACATAGAATTATAAATAGTACGCGTATAGGATGGGTCACGAATATTTGATGTAAACTTTTCTGTTTCATTTAATTTAAAAAGACCCGAATAAGAGCAAACATATAAGTTCGCAGACTTGTCAGAAATTATACCTCGAGTACTAATTTGCGAATTCTGAAATTGCAGTTTTTTTTTAAATCTCGTATCCGCAGCTTTAAACATTATAATATTGACATTGGTCGAAAACCAAATTATTCCTTTGTGATCTAACTGCAAGTGCTTATTAAGAACATTTCTTTTTAGAATAATTGAATCAATAGTTTTAAAAGCACTTCGCTCTGTATTGATTACACTGATGTAGATTTTGTTATCACGCACTGCAAAAAAATTTGACTTTGTATATATGAAATTATCAAAAGGACAGTCAAACACCTGTAAATCAAACTTCTTTAGATAATTGTATTTATACTTTTTTCCATCAAAAAGAATAATACCGCTTGTATTTTTTTTAAAAAATCTACCATTATCAATAAAATGCAAATTAGGATTATCATCTTTTAAGTGCAAGACAAAATGCATGCCTTGATCATCAATTAAATATATATTCCACGAGGATTGCACCAATATTTTCCCATGACCTATTTCTTTTATGATTTTTAAAGAGGCATTTTCAGCATTTATAATTTCGTTATTTTTTTTTTCATATTTTATTTCATTCGGCAGCGTAGGAGAATAATATATTTTTTGATTATATTTTTCATCAAATTTTATAATATAGTTCTCACCTCCACTTATCCAGACGTTTTTTTTCTTATCTAATAAAGAAGAAACATAGCCACTTTCCTTATTTATAGATCTTTTTGATTCCCAATTAATGTGCTTAACTTTTAAAGTTTTTGGATTTATTATGTAAGCGCCTATGAGATTTATAGCCCAAATATTATTATTTGCATCCTGAATCCAACTATTAATACTGCCTGAAGAAATAGAAAGCAGTTTTTCATTAGTATTAATAAAAGCACACTTAATTTGATTTCTTCCATCATATTTGAAAAATGTTCCTTCTGTATTTACGGCATACCAAACAAAACCTTCTACATCTATAAATGGCTGACTATTTATTAAATACGTGTTAAACTCATCGCGAACAGGAATCGCTTTCATTGTATAGTTCTGCCCAAAAACCTGAACAGAAAACAAAATAATAAAGGTTTTTAAACAAAAAGACATAGTTTCAAGTATATTTAATTATTAAATTCCAACTACTGCTATAATACTTACATAACTACTATAGTATAAGAACTATTGAAGAATTAAAGATTAATTAAAATTCTTCGTAAATAATTTTCATCTTACCACAGCCATAAAAGCCACTGATATTTTGATAATATTAAATAAATCAAATACCTATAAATCATATTAAAGCAATACGACAATGATGGTACTAATGAATTTAACAAGCTTTATAAAAGCATAATCAATCTAACCAATTTTCTACCAAACAAAATAGGCATTTAATATTTTTATACATCATAAATTTATACCTCTTTGTCTGTCATACAAATTTCATTTAATAAAACACGATTTATAAGGTAAAATTATTTAGATTCTCGTCTTCCAAAACATTTAGCGTGTTGGTTTTTTAATGGATTGTCTAACTTTACAATAACTGCAGCATACTATCGGAATCCACCTATCTTCTTAGATTTAATCTCCTAATTTAGAATAATTAACTTTCCAATAACGCTCCCTGTTTATGTTTTAAAATTTTCAGAAATTTATGGAGTCAACATGATATAATTCAGTTATAAAACGTCTGAAACTTACCAACAAAGACCAATGTACTTTCTGCGATAAAATAAGTGTAAATTCTGTTGAATCTGGATAGCAGTATTTTACTATCTGTGAAAAAAGATTATATGTTAAATTATTTTTCAAGAATAATCTAATGGATTTGGTTACATTATTACGTATTTATATTCCTTTATTTTCTCTTTCATCACCATCTGCCACAAAAAAACTTCCAACCTGAAAAAAACTTCTGGCAACCTTACTACATTATAAAACCATTTTATCAGATTTCTTATTAAATACGTAAAAAATGATATTGCATGAAGAACCAATTCTTCCCTATTCCATCTTTAAAATTGTACCCATTTACTTTAGTAATATAATTATTACCCTTAAATGGAATCTTAACAGTAAAAATATGTTTCATCTATAAGTCAGTCATCAATGCAATTAAAAAATAATACTGCAAATACCCTTATAAAAAAACAAAAAAGTTCTAATATATTTTTTTTATTTTTTACTAGATATACATAAAGTTTGACAAGCTTAGGCTCTTTATAAAATTCATTTAAATTTATAATTATTTAACAACCAATACCGATTAATGAATAACGTTTTACAGCTATCCTGTAGAAGTAACTCTAAATTAGTCAAATAATAGATTCTAATTTTCTTATATTTTTTTATTGCACATATATTAATTTCATACATTTGTTTTTAGTGGCTCTTGTATGATATTAATTCCTTGCTTGGTTTTACTATATCTATCTTTTAGCTAAGCTAGCCAGCAATGCTTCCAACATTTGCTGGTTTTTTTATTTTAGATCCAAAATGAAATCAGCTAATTATGAGTTATTTATTTCTCCGAACAATAGTCTCGGTCAATTTGCAATACATCTTATTGACATATTTTATTTAAACTACCAAACTAAAATCACAGATACCATTAAAATACAAACAAAAATTTATTTTTTATCCTCTTTCAAACTTTTTTATCAAATTAACTATAAAACAAACCTTGATAACGGGCTAATTAGTAAAAATATTTATAGTTTCTGATTCAATGCGAGAGTTGATTTACATTCTAATTTAAGGTTTTATTATTAAAACTTTTCCTTTAAGTTCAAAAATTAACCTTATTTTCTTCAAGTATTTTTAAAACTTGCTTGAAATTTAGTTTTTTTTCAATCTCGCCTTCAAACTTTCTATCATAATTTCCTTTTTCAAATATGACCTCAATGTCATACCATCTACCTAGATGATTTAATATCACTTTGAGATTAGCATTTTCGAAATAAAAAATCCATTTTTTCCACCCCATAACTTCATCGAAATTCACATTATTATTAACAATATCATCTCCTGATTCTTCACTTTGTGCCTGCTGTTAAGTCTTTAACAAAATATCTTTACCATTCTGATTAATTATACTCCTTTCTTCAAGTAGACTTGTCTTTATATTGTCTTCATCACCATATGCATTCAAATTAAAATGAGCGCCTATCACATTTATCTTTATACTATTTACAAAAACTCTAAAAGGTTTCTTATAATTCTTTGCAACTTCAAAATATGCTTCTCCGGTAAGAATTACATCTCTAGTTTTTGAAGAAAAAAATGTTGGAAAAATAATTGAAGAAGAAGTATTTACCACACTTTTGTTCCATCTGCTAATTGCTAACTATACTGCATTCTTTAGGAGTCGTCATTGTGTTATATAGTGTTTCTGCATTTTTACCAGCATTATAAACTATTCCTCCATTAGTTGTTGATATTTATTTTCACTAGCAAGCAATCCCTTTACAGAATTATCTAAAACTATTCTTTTCAATTCGAAGGGGTTAAAATAGCGCCAGCCCCTCCAGGCTTAATCTCATTTATACTTGTTTGATTTTCTAATAATTCAGATGTACTATTTTTTTAAAAAATTAAAGAGCTACAGATACCTACAACTAATAGTAAACTTGCTGCTACAGTGATTCTTTTTCTCCATAATATTCTTATTTTTAGTTTATTTTTTTTTCTTAATTTACAAAAAAACTTAAAAGTGTCGTGGTTTAATTGGTACACAATTTTACTTTACCCTAATATCAAACATAAAGCCAGATAACAATTGTAAATATATCAACCAAAGTAAGCTAACGACTTTTTCTAATGTAGCCTTAATCTGATTGATTAATTTAAACCATTGAATTATGTTAAGGAGTAGAGTCGCTTTAGGCTTACTTTTTTTTTAAATTCCCCCCACAGAAAATCTTTCTTACACTTACTAATGATGGCATCCGTAAGGAAGAAACATCAAAGCACATATGATAAAAGTACGTTGGAACCAGAAACTCCAAAGGACCATTAGTACAAAAGTAAATGTCAACTCTTTACACT
>NZ_SNXB01000016.1:0-61618 GCF_004362055.1 Flavobacterium sp. 245 | reverse complement strand
TTCTTCTTCTTCTTCTTCTTCTTCTTCTTCTTCTTCTTCTTCTTCTTCTTCTTCTTCTTCTTCTTCTTCTTCTTCTTCTTCTTCTTCTTCTTCTTCTTCTTGATCTTCTTGATCTTCTTGATCTTCTTGATCCATAGACTAAAAAGCAAATGAATACAAAATAGAAATCATTTACATTGTTTAACCTCTAATTTAAAAGTTCATGGATTAAGTATTGGAAAAAATTACTCCTCGATTAAAGTGTTGGAAGAATTTACAAAACAGAATAATCAAATGAAAGAACTGCGTGGTAAGGTTATGCATAAGACACCACTCACCATTCTACAAGCATTTTAATCATCTATGAATATTTAACAAGTTGAAATTTAACGCATCTAATGTTGAGAATCTAGAGTTGAATATTAAATTCACGACAGACATTAGATTTCATTTAAGACCATCTAGATACTGGAAATACAGCACTATTCTTTTATAAAATTCTATTTAGCGTTTTACAAAATCAATTTATCAAAATAAAATTAATATCGAAGAGAATATAAAATTTTAAACTTTTGAATCCATCTAAATTTAGTAAATTAAAAAATGAAAACTTTGCGCTTTAAACTATTACAGTAATCTAGTATCTAAAAAAACATAAAATTGCAACTTAACTATTTTCTTGCTTATCTACTTCATATTTTTTTATCAGTAGCAGTAAATCAGCATTATCCTAATTAATTATGAACCGGGCCTTCTGTGCAAGAACAGTTACTAATTGACTCTAAGAAATCGAAACCAATTGTTAACATGTGCGTGCCTTTATTAAAACTTTCAAGGTCATTGAACATAATCTGGTAGGAATAACCAAAATAAAATTTAGATTTCATAAAACCAACCATGGGGCCAAGAGAAAGTGGTTTGGGAAACTTATCATTCAAAAAACGATATGAAACTCCAATCCAATAATAATCTTCGTAACGATTGTAGTGCCTGTATTTGAAATTGAAATCGGTTGTAGAACGTTTATCGCTGGTAAAATATTGGTAATAAATAGATGGCTCATATTCAATACGACTGTTTTCAGCATCTTTAAATATTAAGCCTGAATATACTTGATAGTTTGACAGTAAACTTGGCTCAATTCCTCTGAATTTCTCTACATTTTTTTTAAAAATATTATTCGCATTAAAACTTAAATAGAATTTTTTGTTGCGATAAAGGGCACTAACATCAAAGTTACTATTTGATGTATAACGATTGTCTGTAACTGCAGGATCTAAATTAGGCTGTTCAATCGTAGTATTGAACTTATCGGTATCAATTTGAAAATTATTGAAATTGTACGAAATTCCGAATGATAAATATTGCTTAGAATAATAATCCAAAATGATATGGTGTGCAAAAGAAACTTTAGCACCGGTTTGTCTTGTGTAACCATTTTTATCATTGTAGATATTGATTCCAATTCCAGATCTGTCCAAAACTCTAAAATCGGCATAAAGCGACTGGTTATTAGGTGCGTCTTTTATACCCACCCATTGCGACAACCCATTAGCCCGAATTCTTAAGTTATCCCCAATACCAGCAAAAGCCGGAGATATAACAAAAGGATTATCTGCTAAATATTGTGTAAAAACCGGAAGGCTTAACTCCTGACTATAACATGTTGTTATAATCAAGAGTAATATTGATAAAATAATTTTTTTCATTAAATATTTTTTTTAGGCATAATCATCGCACTGAAATTTTGCTTATCTGTATAAGGTAAAATGTCCAATAAACTCTCTATTGTCCTTTTCATCATTCAATTTAAGAACATACCAGTAATCACCTGAAGGTAACTCAGTTGAATTGTATCTTCCATCCCATTTTTGACCATAATGATACTTGCCAAGCAAACGACCATATCTATCGAAGATTGAGAACTCAAGGTTGTGATAAATATTTGTACAACCGGGCCCCCATGTATCGTAAACACCGTCTCCGTTAGGAGTAAAATAATTAGCAAGACAAACATCAATGTAAATTGCAGGAACATTAATTGTCGCTGTACATCCATTTTGATCTCTAACTACTACTACGTAATCTCCAGATTTGTAGATTTCGTATTTGTTAGTTGATGTAAACGGCTCTCCATTGAAGCTGAATTCGTAACCCGGTGCTCCACCCGAAGTTGTAACTGAAATTACATTCATTTCTTGTTGTCCCTCAGACAATGCAAGCGTTAACGGATCATAAGGTTTGATATCAAAACTTGCCGTTGGAACTTTACATCCATTTGTATGTCTTGCTACTATGTAGTGACTTCCCGGAGCAACATTTGTAAATATGTTGTTTGACTGCCATGGTCCCACATCAGTATCAAGTGAATAATCTACTTGCGTAAGGTCTTTATTACTCTTGTCAACTGTCACTATTACCATTTTAGATTGTGCATTATTTACACAGTCATAAATGATTTCGTAAGTTGGATTAAGCATTACAGGCTCCGGCATGTTAATTTCTACCTCACTCATACATCCGTTACTATCTTTAATGTAAACCCTATGTTTTCCACCTGATTGGTTTAAATAATCTTTAGTAGGACCTTTTAAAGGTAAAAAAGGACCTTCCAGATTATCAAGGCTTTCAAAATAGGGAGCTAATCCTCCTTTAACTTGAATAAAGAATGCTCCGTCTTTGTCTCCTTTACAAATTTCTGGAATTAATGAATTTGGAATTTCAGAAGCAATTAAAATTTGTGGCCCTTTAACCTCAATATCTTTATATACTGTGCTACAACCTAGGATATCCTGAACAATAACAGTATATAAGCCTGCCTCTAAGCGCTCAAACGTTCCGCTTTCAACAAACATATCTAAGTTTGGTGATATTGCATATTTAATAACTCCTGTTCCACCTGTAGCCGTAACGTTAATTGCACCATTCTTTTCGCCAAAACATTTAATTGGAGTTATTACTGGATTTGCTATTAAAGGATCTTCAGGCGCTGTTATAGGTATAGCTATAGAATTCTCCTCACAATCTCTGCTCTTCACGTGTACTGTATAGGGACCTGAAGTTGCGTTAAGATTAGCGAAAATTCCATCGGCTTGAGCTGACCTGATTTCTACATTATTTTTATCCAATAATGAATATAGATAATTGCCTAAACCACCTGTTGCTTTTGCAAAAATTATTGCATTATAGTCGCCTGTACAATTAACTTTTGCATTTCTTAAATCTAGCTCAATAGAAAGTGGAACAATAGGCTCTACTTTAACATCACCAGAAAGATCGCTTACACAACCTAGAGCATCTTTGATATAATAATGGTGAGCTCCAGCTTTTACTGTGAAAGTAACTTTGGAGTCAAAACTTGATCCATATGTAATCCCATCTTCACTATAAGTATAAGGGCCTTTACCTCCTGTTGCTGTTAAAGTAAGAGTAGCGTCTGTATAACATGTAATACCGCTCTCCTGAGATAAATTTGCTCTAACTTTTACAGGATCTGAAATCATTATATTAGCTGAAGTAGTTTCACAACCAAATCCGTCCGTTACAATAACAGTGTAGCTTCCTGCCACAAGACCGCTAAATACATTCGAATCCTGTGGACCTACTTTTATAACTTCTCCTTCTGCAGTTGTATAATTTAAAATATAATTATAGTTAGAGCCTTGACCTCCTGTTGGTAACGAAACTGTAATGACTCCGCTATCATCGCCGTGACATGATAAAACTGTTGCCGTTGGTGTTGCAGTGAATTGTATTGGATTTGGAATAACTAAATCTACCTCAACTGAATCAATACAACCTTTGCTGTCCTTAACATTAACAATGTAATGTCCCGCAGTTAAATTCTCAAAAAAGAATTCTTCAGAATAATCATGACTTACAGGACCCCGTAATTCATATTGATAAAATCCACCTGGCCATCCACCCTCAGCATTTGCTGTAATTGTTCCGTCCATATTTCCTGCCTTACAAGTAATTTCCGTGTGTGTTTCGTTAAGAGTTAATTCAGATTGTGGTTGCGATATATGAAAGCTAGTTACAACTTCACAGCCAGGAGTATTAACCAATTTAGCTACAACGTTATATTCACCAGCAATTAATCCTGAAATTACTAAGGGACCACTATTATCTGCCTGTCCTTCAATAGTTGGCATAGCTCCTGTGATGCTATAATTAAAGGCTCCCGCTTCGTCTGTTGGAAGAGGTTTCGTATCAATTAAGGTCAATTCTACAGTTCCATTAGAAGCGCCGTAACAGATATCTGACTTAATAGGATTAACTTTAATCTCAAATGTATTTGGATCAAATACGTGATAATAGTCCGAAATTTCACAATCTGAATCAGTGTTAATAACTGTTATTAAATAGTCCCCGATTCCTAAACCCGAAAATTCCCCCGTATTATTTGTTTCAGGAACAATTACTGTTTTGTCTATTCCTGTTAATGTAAATTTCAAAGGGGGTGCAATCGTTCCGGTAACAGCGACATTTACTTTTATAGATTCACCAGAAGAGCAACTAATAGGCAAAACTTTACTAAAACTAATATCATCTAACATTACAAAAGGATTAATTGTAAGCGGCCATGATGTCCCAACACAATTATTATGATCGTATACATTTACGATATAACTTCCGCCTAAGTGATCTGTTTCTGTGTAAACATTCGAATCCTTGTTTTGAACCTCGACACCATCCCTTAAGAATTGATAGGTCACATACTTACCAGAACCACCTTCTACCTTATCTATAGTTATAGTCGCATTGCTCGCTCTATTTATATCGGATGCGCAAGTGTATTGCGCAACAGTTGTCTTTGTTACTAATATTAATGGCGACTGGCCTACCACAACATTTTCCAGAGTTGATGTACAACCTCTTCCGGATTTAACCGTGATTGTATAAGTGCCTGCTTTTAAATTACTAAACTCAGATGAAACTTGATCTACGATTGGACTAATTGAACTACCAGATAAACTATATGTGTACTGGGGATTGTCATTTGTTTCATCAATATTTACCGATATACCTCCGTCAGAGCCATCAAAACAAGTTACATTTCTTGTAGTTGCTAATAGTCCTATTACATCTGTAGCTTTGGGAATAATTACCTCACATCCTGTTTCACATTTAGTTCTCTTATCTCTTACCATAAAATTATATTTCCCCGGAATGAGACTACCAAAAATTTCTGAAGCCTGAGTTGTACTCCAATTGTCCTTTGTGAATTCATAATCATCAAGTGAAGAATCTGCCGCTCCACCAGATGGATCTAAAATAACCTCACCTGTATTACTATTACATACTGGCAATTTTGTAATCAATGGAGTAACTTTTAATGGTGCATTAATTGTTATAGATTTTGTATTTGAACAACCATTAGCATCTCTTATAGTAATCTCATGAGATCCGGAAGTTAATCCCATAACATCGTATGGAAGTCCTGCTATGCTGGTAAAAACTCTATTATCAATTTTAATATCGTATGCTCCTGTTCCCGGAGTTATTTCAACAACATGAAGCGCAAAAGCATTTTCGTCAGCGCACTGATTAATTATTGACAAATCAATAACAGGGCTTGGATCTATGATTGTCATTTGATTTAAAGCAAATGTACATCCTTGAGAATCTTTAACAATTATATTCCAGTTTTCACCTGGTGCCGGAAGTTCTAATACATTACTAGGCAAAAACACGGAAGGTATTGCAGGCGCCACGGCAGCCGCATATGAATATGGCCCTTTACCGCCAGTAGTTTCTATTGCTACCAGAGCACCTCTTTGGCAATTTCCATTTACTACACTAGCAATTTTTGAATCAAGAGGCATTGTTGGCTGATTAATTTGAAAAACTTCTGAAGTAGAGCATAACCATAACGTACCATCAAATTCTTTAACAAAAAGAGAATAGTTGCCCGGTTTCAATCCCTTTAAAGTATCTGTATACCCCCCCCCGCCTAAACCAGTTGCTACTCCTTTGATTGGTGGGTTAAGTGGCAAATTAGTTAAGTTGTCTCTAACTTCAAAATGAAGTTCTGCAGCATTGTAATTAGATATGGTAAATGTAACCTCTCCATTAGCAGCTCCATTACAAGTTACATCTGTACTTATGATCGGATCAATAGCAAGATTAGAAATTTTTGGAGTTTTAATCTCAATATAAGATGGACATCCGTTCGAATCTGTTACCTCAAAAACATAATTTGTATTTTGGTCTAGATGATTAAATGTATATGATTTCAGTGGCACTGAACCTGAAGTTGTACCAATACCATAAATAGTGTACATAAAATTTGGTCCAGTTCCTCCTGTAACGCCTAAAGTAATAGAAATACCATCAGCACAAGTAGCTCCAACAACAGTTCCTGTAACATTTAGATATGGAAGTGGTTCAATTCTTAATTTACTACTTTTATATTCACAGCCTTTAGCATCAGTTACGTTAATATAATAATCCCCAAATACTAATCCTGAAAAATTATGTGTAGCTGCAGCATCTGCTACAGTAGCGGCGCTATATTTATCTACTTCTACCATCGAATTATTATACAAATGATAAACGTACGGAGCAGTTCCTCCTGAGACTACATTCACATCAAAACTTCCAGGTTTTGTTGGATTATTGCAAGTAATTCCATTAGTAACAATATTCATACTAATTTCTGGAGGGTCATTTAATAAAATTGTCCCCGCTTCATCACAACCTTTAAAGTCTCTAACAACATATTTATAACTTCCAGCTACTAAATTTCCAAATTTAAACACATTATTAAAAGTGACACCATTATCTATACTAAATTGAAATGGTCCAACTCCAGTAAGTGCTTTTAATGTTATAATACCATCATTGAATCCAGTACAAGTAGGGTCAACTTTTGTATAAGAAGCTGTTACAGGTTCAGGATCATTTATTGTAACAGGGGAAGTTTCTTTTGAACATCCAATAGCATCTGTTATCTCAAATGTATACACTCCCGCTGTTCCAGTTGTATAATCAAAAGTATTAGTGTTAATAGTTGCACCACCTGGTAAAACGATTCCTTCACTGTTCTTAATAATATAGGTATATGGAGATGTCCCACCACTAATAGTAACCGTAATTTTTGCATCAGTTGAACCAGTTAGACAGCTTAATGTTTTTTTAATCTCTATTGCTGCGTCAAACATAGGCGCAATTGTCTGGCCAACTAGTGTTGACTTACAGCTATTTTTGTCGATAATTATAAAATCATATGTTCCCGCTGCAAGTACTTTATATGTAAATGTACGTTCATTAAAGCTTGAACTTAAAGGTCCGTAAGTAGATCCACCATCTCGACTTACCTGATAACTAAAAGGTCCTACACCATCCGTAATACTAACATTTATTGAAGCACCTGTGTTATTATTAAAACATAAATCTGTACTCTGGACAATATTTGCTTTCGGTGGTACTGGGGGATCGATAACGACAGTAGTCTCTTTACTACTATTAGTGCATGAATTATTATCAGTACCTAAAACAGTATACGTACCGGGTTGAATTTGAGTTAAAATACCACCTCCAGATCCATCACTAAGGAATGGAGTCTGAACACCTTCTGAATTTGTAAGTATAAATGAATAAGGTTCAGTGCCACCGGTTGCAGTTGCTTTAATAGTTGCACCATCAGAACACGTTGCTGCTGAAGCTGAAGCATCTACTAAAAATGTTTCAGATGAAGTAACTATCGTAGGGATATCAAAATCACAATCCCCAGCACTAGCATTGTACCTAACTTTAACACTGTACGGAGTATTGCTAGCTTCTAAGCCACTTACTGTTACTGGAGATACACTAGATGATTTCCATGGCTGGCCCTCTACAGAATATTCAAATGTATTTAAATAATTTTCTGCATAGATAGTAAATGATCCATTACTATCACCTTTACATTTTGCAGCTGTAACATTTTCAACCCTAGCTGAAAATGCTTTATTTGAATTAACCTTAAATTTGAATAAAGATTGTGTGCCACAAGCTTTAGGAATTTGAAATACTTTAATATCATCTAAAGCAAAGTCGTTTCCATCTGAAGCTCTTTTATTAGAACGAATAATTAATCGCAACGAAGTATTATTCCCAGGATTAAGAGTTATCGGAGTTTGTGGAAAATGCTTCCAATCTGTATCACCGCTTGATCTTACAATAGCACCTGTAGCAAACCATGATATCTCGGAACCATTAGCATCAACTAAAGCAATTCTTAAATCTGGATCTTCCTTACCCGTACCGGGTTTCATTAAATTCATCACATAAAAATCAAAATTAATAGGTTGATTTGGAATAACATCATTAATTTTCTTTTCATATAAAATAGTAGTTGCTGGAATTTGATCACCAATATTAACAACCAGAAATCTACCTTTAGCATCAGCCCCATTACTAGTATGATCTTTTGGAAATCGCCAATTAAAAGCAGCATGTGCTGTTTGATCTATATAACTTGTTACAGTATAATCTCCATCATTTATAGCATAGTTCCCATTGCAGTTAGTAGCCGGTTGATTGGCCAGCTGTCTTTCAAAACAATAATAAAAATTATTAATACCCGGGGAGGTGGTACTTTCTCCGCTACCGAAACTTTCATCTAATAAGCTACTGTATGAACCCACATCTGCCAAGGTGTAATCCACTGAAATATAATGATCTCCCTTAGGAACATTTAAAAAAATATTAGGATTCGTTTTATTAGGATTTGGCAAACCATCAAGATAATATTCATAAGAATACTTAGGGTCTCCCAGGCCACCATTAATAATAACCGTAGCAGTTGCAGTTCCAGTACAATTATACACAGGATCACTAATGGTGATAGTGGGCGCCGGCGGTTTTGCATCTAATTTAATGCCACCCATTTCAAAAATACAACCAATTGCATCTTTTATGTAAACTGAATAGGGTCCTCCAGGCTTAATATAACCTTCGTTTTGAGTTACCCAAGTCAACTGATTATCAAAACTGTACAAATACAAATTAGGCCCAGCAAAAGGAGTTCCTCCCTGTGGGTTTGTAATTCTTGCTATACCTAGTGAGGGGTCGGAATCTGGCCCACATCCAGATTGCGAGCGTATACCTGCAGAAGCCGTTAAGGCGGTGGCTGTACCAATGGTAACCGTTTGGGGGGCGTCTGAACAATTATTATCATTGTTAACACCATTTTTTTTATATCTTACTATTATATTGTATTGCCCTGTACTTAAATTACTAAAAACAATACCTGCTCCATTGCCGTTTTGATAAATAACTCCGTTATCTTTACTATATTCTATAGTAAAACCATTCGCATTTGTAAGATTTACGTTTATAGTCCCCTTCTCCCCACATTTTCCACTACTTGATGTTATAGTATATTCTGGCTTAACTACCTTATTAACAAGAATTGTCTTGTCTACTATACAACCGTTTAAATCTTCAACACGAATTACATAGTTTCCCCCTTTTAAAACAATAATTGTACCATTCGAAGCATCTTGAAAACCAGCATCATCAATATTAACTGAATATCTATAGGGTTTACTTCCTCCAGATGCTGATGCTTTAATTATACCATTATTACATGAAGTTAGTGCTTGAGTAATTGCAGAATTATTTGTAATTTTAGTGGCTGACGTAATTTCGATTATTTGTTCGTCAATGGCGCATGTACCATCAATAGTAGTTACGATTTTGTATGATCCGGCATTTAAACCAATAAATTCATAATCAGATAGAGATAATGGTCCAACATCACTTACAGGTTTTTCACTTCCGTCTTTATAAATTAAATATTTAAGCTGATTATTAAGTGCATTTGTCTTAATATTAATAATTCCTTTTTCTCCAACACATTTTGGCTGAATTGCAGTTACTAAAGTAGAAAAGTCAATTGCATTAATTACCGTATTTTTAACATTAAAAACACAACCACCAGCTACACCTTTTAATCTTATAAAAATATTGTAAGAACCAGCACTTGAAACTTGAAATACATTACTATCCTGCCAAAGATCAGGAGCTGAATTAGTAGTAAAACTGTACTCATATCCATCACCAAATCCACCTGCAATTATTTGTCCCAAGGTTTCACAACCTTTTACACTTTTAATAATATCCCTCTTAATTATTCCGCTAGGATCTAGTTCATTTTTATAAACATTGAAGTAAAAAACGGATTCTGCATTCGTCTGATATCTAATTTTCACTCTAAATTCTCCACTACTATTTGCCAGATAATCTGGACCATCTGCAACATCGGCCCAAGTACAATTGCCATCTTTATTTGCACAAGTACCATTTGATTCGTCTCTACAACCTCCTGTTCTTCTTTGCCAAGTTATAAAAGATGCATCTGTTATACCTGTCTGAATTAATCTTGAATCATTTAATCCGCACAAAAATAGTTTAGGGAGTAAGACACCATCAATAGGGCATTGGGATACAATTCCAGCATATGGACTCTGCGCATACTTTATTACTGGATTTGTTTTTTCAACTGCATCATTTTTAACAGCACTAACCTCATTACCAATAATACCAATTTTGTTATTATACTGATCATTAGTATTTAGAAATACATTATTTATGTACTTGTTAACTTTCGAATTAAATGAAACTAAATTTTGCGAATATGTTGCAAAATTCAAAAGCATTACGAGTATCAAAGTTGCCGATTTTAAGATAGTATTTCTTTTCATTTTATAGTTTTACTTATATATCTTCCGAAATTTTTAATTGTAATAAAGGCATATTCACCTACCAATACAGTGTTTCACTTAGTCTAAATCACTTTTGATTAATAGTGTGAATTATTTTTTGTTGTGTGTTTACATACCCAGTAACTACAGTAAAAGTTTAGATTAAAAACCTTTTATAGATGCTACCTTACATAGAAGAATCTAAATATCACTTCCTTCACATGATTTTTATTGTATCAAAATCTATTATCATTACTAAAATTTTATTAATTGAATACTTAAACTATTTTTTTACAAAATCTAAATTTAAAGCATCAATAAATTGTTTACGAGGCAGCAGCATACCCTATTATGAATCAAATTGTTGTAATTTCAATTTTCTGCTTAACTGTAAAATAAAATTGTAGTCCATTAATACTAGTCTTTCAATTTTTTAGTCATTTGAAGATGTAAGATTATGGTCATTTATAATACATATTGCCTTCGGATTTTACAAACTCTAGTAATAACTGAACATGTATATATATATTTAATTTGCTTTGGACAAATATCAAAAGTTATGAAAGTAAAAAATAACCAAAAGTAGTTAACGGTCAATATAGCCGTAAAACGTTCTTATCTTTAAGATAATCGTTTAATATACTAGTCAAATATGATCAGACAAAGCGTTAAAAAAATTCATTAAAATGAATTTACTATGTGTTACAACAATAAAAAATTAGAAATAAATTACAACCTAAGCTTTAATTTGGATTTTTTATACGCCAAGTAAATTTAAAATTATTGTATAATAAAGAGTCCCTTACTATTGAATCAAATTGACTTTAAATACAGGAAGATTTACAGAATTAAGTAGTAAAGACAAAACAACGTTGCCAGATATTTAAAAGTTTCTCTTACCTATAAAACGGAATACCTTCACTCAACCTAGTTTGCCCCTGAATTGAGTGAATCTAATCTGCAAATATTTTTCATTACTAAAAAAACCTACTAATCAAAATAACAAAGAAATAATGCAAATACAGTGCAATTTAATGCATGGTAATTCCTATTTTATAACTCATTCTATTAAATGTAAAACCTATGATTTACAATAGTGAACTAGTCTATTTTCTATAAATTTGATAACAGTACACTTACTCTTCATTAAAATTTGATCAACATTTTTAGCTGAATAACAATAGTAGATTGAACTGCAATAAACACTGCTAAATTACCAATCAAACAGAACTAATACCAGTAGAATGTAGTTAAAGGTCAAATTATTGATATAACGTCTCAATACGCCGATTATCGTATCATACATAGAAAATACTTTTTGGAGTTGCCATCTTTTTTACTACAAAAAGCCAAGGGCTTTTGTTGAAAATATGTGGAAAGTAAAAACGCAACACGTTCGAAATTTAGTGAATGAAAAAGGCTCTAAAAAAAATACATCTTACAATTTAAGGTGTTGGCAGTGAGAATAAGTATACATTTTGAAGTATCCTAAATGTGGCCAATGACCACAATATTAGCAAAAATTGCTGTTACAGTTGAGGAAGTTCAAACGTGAAGGCAAGTTCATTTTGAAAGCATCTCCCCTATCAGATACGAAAAAAAGAAATTGTTACAATTATGAAAAGAAATTAAAGACCTGAAGACAGAAAGAGACATTCTAAAAAAGACTCTAAATATCTTCTCGAGCAGAAGGCAAGATATTAATTGATCAAAAAAAAAAATTCTCAATTATTTCCCGTTGGAAAAATGTGCAAGGTTTTTCAGATCATCCCCAACAGTTATCACAAATGGCTTAAGGGCCTTCCAACCAGCAAGGCGCTGCACAGAGTTTTCATAACATCCGAAATCTCCCGAATTTACCAGTGGAATGAATTCCAATATAGAAGTTCCAAAACTACAGAAGAATTGGATGTACTAGGTATAACAATTTCCTGACGCCTTGTTGCCAAGATTATGACAAAACATCAACTACAAAGGATTGAAAAATCGAAATTTAAAACCAAAAGCTGCTCTGACAATAACTCGACGAGATCAATAAAGAATTAATAACTTTTTAAGAGGAAAAAAGAAATCTAACAAAAACGATTCTTAATGTTTTGAACGAATTATGGCACTTTGCTTTTCACAAAATAAAAAACCAGTATTATTAATATTTACTGAATTTCAATTCGAATATTATAAGAACATATGGGAACCTAAAAATGTGGTTTAGGCTACAAATAAATTACAAAATTCTATTCAAAATTTTATAGCAATTTGTGATTTACATTACTATAAATATTATGTACTTGGAGTTACTCAAAAAAACTAAAAAAAGACAACCTGCCAAATCAAAAGATTTATAAAATTTTCTCTATTTTACATCTTTTCAATATTTATAATCTAATTAATTTTGTTTCATAATTACAGTTTTGTTTATCTTAAAACTCTGATTTCTTAGTAATACTATCAGCCAAAAAAAAAAAAAAAAAAAAAACGGTGTTAAGCTAGGCTATACCAACAATACTTCCAATAGTATTTTGGCTAAAAAACTGGAAACATAAGTACTTATTAAAGTGGCCATACATAAATTCTTTTGGATAAAATCTTAACTAGTTATCATCTCCAACAGTTTCATATGTAATAGACTATTCTTTATTAAAGTTGATCACAATTGTGCTACCTTCAAAAGCTTTCATTGCAGGCTCATAACCTCAATTAAAAAATTTGGGGGCATCTTCATTATAGTATCTATATTGTAATGTAATAACTTTTGACATCCCTTTCAGCGACCACTAAATTTCCGTCCTGCTCATCTCAGTGTAAATCTCTTTAAAACCATTCTAAAGTGTTTAGCTTAGAACGGGAAGCAAGTTCCAATTACTGCTCTCGGTAATTTGAGAAACATAAAAAGCTTTAATGGACTTTCCTTTTTCCTTAACAAAACTAAATCTCTTTTACATAAAACTCTGAACACGCTAATAAAAATACTGCACCAATCGTCAACTTTGATTACACTAATTCCTGTATTGTGATTTCAACCATAATAAAAAGTCCTGAATCAATACTTCCTATGTAGATTCCCTATTATCTAAACAAAGAAATGAAATTCGTGTAAAGGGAATTACTATTGTACCTTTCACACACCATGAAATTGTTTTAATATGTATAAGCGTTATCACACTAAAATTTTCAACTACATCATCATTATACACATATATTTTTTTTAGCAATTGCGAAACCTTTTGGATCAAAGTTCATGTTCCAATTTGATCTATCGTTTTATGCATGCCTCTTCAGTAAGATACAAATGTTCTTTATTTACAGACTTTTGATTGATAGAATACTTATCCTAGCTAACTAACAATAAGACTAATAACAAAAACAATACATCATTCATTTTCCTCCTATTATTATTTTATTTCCAACTTCCTTCTCCTTTATATTTTAGTAGAAATGGATTTTTAGGATCTATAGTAAAAATAGGTTTTTTATAAGTGCCTAATAAGTAACCTGTTTTTGTATATCCTTTAAGAATATCCGCGTCAGTAAAAGGAAGATCATTCAAATATATTAAATATTTATATAAATTAGCCAACATATCACGTTGGCCGCCTCCTATATCTCCGCCCAAACATAAATTACTAGAGTGGTCATAGCCGCTATGGTGCGAATATTCATGTGACCAAACTCCCATCAAACCTATATACTGTCTAACTACGTAATCAACTTCAAATTGAGAAGCCAATGGACCACCTCCCCATGGATTTTCTCCCCCAACCATTGCCATATTTAAAGTTCGGCCGTCAATATAATTACTATATACTTGCTCAATTTGAGCTTTGGTAAAATAATCATAAACACCATCAACATCTACAGCATTTCCATGCCAATTTAATGACCCATCCGTATCAGTTTCACCTTGTTCTTTTATATACTTATCATAATTCATGAAAGTATCATAATACAAAGGATGACTTAGCACATAGGAATAATTTATAATCATCAGTATTGCTTCCTTGGCCAGAACAGGATTCATCGGCAAGTATCTATCAGGTTGAATCTTGTGATATTGATCACTAAACTGGACTAACCGTGCTGATTTTATTTTTTTTAATTTAACATATAAGGGATCATTTGATTCTACTGAAAATTTAATCTCTTCAGAAGATAAGTCATTAATTTTATCAATTGTTACAGTTTCACCATTCTCAAGTTTATAATTATGTTTTCCATTAGCTAACGGAAGTTGATGAAAAGAACGATGAAAAGCAGGAACTTGCGAAAACTCATAAATTAAAAATCTCTTGTCGTAGTTTGCAAGCTTTGCATACACTTTTACATCCGTCAGTCCGACCGGGGAGTATAAGGAAATCTGTACGGAATCTTTTCCTTTCTGAATGACTTGCATCAGTTGATTTACGCGAAACCATCTATCTTTATTATCATACATTATTGAAGGACTTTCATCGTCCTCAAACATGGTCATTGGTCTATTCCCTTTAGGCAGGTCAGCTGCATTTATTTGCTTATCATAATTTGCTTTCTCTTCTGATGTATCCTTATTTGTACATCTAATAAAAAGGCTCATACATAGAACCAGAAATAAAAAATAAAATATATTTTTTCCCATAAGTCTTTGAGTTAAAATTTTAAAATCAGGAACAACATTCAAATAATTTACTGTCAATTATAAAAACTACCTAAATTGTTATTGCCTGTTTAATTTTTTTTTCATAATAATGAGATTTTTTATGTCCTTCTTCTCAAAATGAGTTTAAAAAGTACGAAAACCGCTTCCCATATATTAAACAGACTATAATAATTCAAACTCTAACCATTACTAATATTCTTGCTGCTTTTTAATAAAAAAAAAAGTAGTTAACGGTAATATTTATCAAATATCGTATCAAATTCTCCGATGAAAGTTTAATCCATATTATAGTAAAAGAAAAAAAATATGCGGTTTAATTTGGAATTATAAAAATTAGAACTTTCATTTTCTATTAAGTAATTTAGATTATAACTTACATACTATCTTACAAAATAATATTATTACTCATTTCTTTAAATCACTTATAACAACTATAAAATTGAAAGACCTTTACTCAATATAATTTGCTTTCTGAGGCTTAATGAATATCCTTTCTATACTCTTCCTTTTTAAATGCGTACTAATTCATAATTAATGATAAAAAAACGCAAAAAATTCCCACCAAAGCTTACTGCACAGAAACCTATAAGCAACTATAAATCAAACCAGTAATTCATTTTAAGATATATACTCAATTTTTAATAAAAATAGAACGATATCCATCAACAGAATTTTGCGCAAGTACTAAATTATTATTATCAATTTTTTCAATAAGATAAGTTACCCCCTCAAAAGATATCATATCATACTGCTTCTCATCAAAAATACTAATGCCTTTACTAAGCACATACTTATTAATTCTTATTTCAACATCGTTTTTGTATGTAATAATTCGTCCATCTTCGGTAAGAATAATCTTTTTTGAACTCCCTATAGTTTTAGGTGTTGATAAATAAGTTTTATTATCAACATGCACTGATTTTGTCCATTTCCATTTACCAACAATTGGAATAGAATTAACAGGTTTCTTAGTTACAACCGATGTACAAGAATAAAATACTACTGAGATTATAAAAAATTTTAAAAATAAATTCATTTTTTTTAATTATTTAATTACGTATTTAATTATTTTTTTAGCTGTTTTTTCTCAATACATTATCTAAAATTTCTTGCACTTCCATAGAAGAAGTTAAATTTTTATCATTTTTAAAACTCTAAAATGGACTAATTTTAAAGTACATATTTTTTAATCAAAATAATGATACAAATATTGGTCTTTGTTCTTTTGATAAATCAATTTTTTCGAAAAGTTATGCCGTCTTTAATTTCAAAATTATAATTTTAATTCAGCAATATTAAAATACTCATTCTCAAAGCTTTTAATATCACGCCCTAATAATGCTTTTTTCGCATTACAAGCAGAATTCATTAATAAAAATAATATTGCAATGTTTTCACTTTTGGATTCTTCCAATTCGGCATCTAAAACTTTCATTTTTCTCTAAATTTATTGAGTTACCATAATCTTTTTGGAATAAATACAACATCTTTAAAGTTGACTTATTCGTTACAAAAAATGGAATAATTTTTCTAGAATAATATGAATATAAATTCTCTTTGTGCATCTAAATTGGTACTCCACCCTTGAAGTTATATTTGCTCATTTTGAAATTTCAGTTATTCTAATTATAGAAGTTTCATCGCTCACATAGCATTATTCTTTTGTCCTTCACTTTTAATGAATTACCTTATTAGTTAATTACTATTATTGTACAATACAGTACTACCCAGCACACAAGTAAAAAACTTATAATTAAGCCTACTGTAAATATTCTCGATTTTTCTCGTTCGTTCATTTGTAATAGATTTAAAAATTGACACCACACCAGATACCCCCAATAATCAATGATTGTATATTAATAAAATTAAACTAAATTTCATTAAATTTATGCAGATATTTATCTGCGTGAAATTTCTTATCTTTAACTTAAAACCATCTAGAAAAGAAACTTTTTTGCATTAAATTTAATTGTATTAAATTCTCTCCTATCAGAAATTATAAAACAAATTTTACTTTTAATTCGATAAATTTTACATAAATTAAATCATCAAACTCACTTAAATAACAAACCCGAATAATAATTATCAAATTGATTTATAAATAAATCAATATTATTATTTTTTAAACTTCAATTATTAACTTACTGGAATAATGATTTCTAATAAATTTTAAAAATCTTTTAAAGAATCATATATATTAATTTTGTTACTCAAGTATTAATCTTCATATCCATCTTTTTTTAATAGAAGACTAAAACTTTCCTTTATTTAGAAATCCTCTTAAAAAAATTAGATTTTAAAATTTGACATTATAACCTTTTACACTATAATAATTCATTGTTTGAAATTTCATGGAATAATAAAACTTAAATATTCCTACCTGGCTTTTCATTGTATAAGAAATTGATAGCAATTACTAAACATATTTTGTATTAATCTTTTTAGATCAATTCACAATTTTATATATGTAAATATCATAAAAAGCACTATTACTTAATACCAAGATGTAGTTATCGGTCATATTCTCTGATTATCGGTCAATATTTGGTATTAATTAAGTTTCAAACTTTTATATTTTTTGTTATCAATTTGTTAGACCGCTCATCAAAATTATGCGCCTTGCAACTTTTATATTTTTGGAGTGGATACCTTTTTTGCCACAAAAAATTAAGGAAGTTTTTAAAAATATTTCACCCTACTAGTTTTGTGGCACAAGCTATTTGGTAAAGACTAAATATCCTGAAAATCAAACTCTAAAAGGTTTGGGGTCGAATCTGCAGCGGCCTTTCCACCACTTCTATGTCTGTTTCAGAAATCACCTATCATTTAGGTACTGAGCATCCGCAATCTTTTCACCGTCTTTTTAAAAACTGGAATTCAGCACCTTTGGAGTTCAGATAATCCTTTAATTAGTAATTCTTATCGAAATTTTACTACCTAAAAAGCTGTTGATTAATATTATACCACCTGAACTATTTTTCGGAAATTTGTTATAGACAATTTAATCTGTTAGCAGTAGTAATATAGTTTGTACTTATTTTAATGAATATCATTCATTAAGTCTAGAGTTATATTATTTATTAGATACGCTGCGGTGGTTAAAAATACAATCACCGCAAAAATGCGGTTTTAATTTAAAGTAATCACCGCAAATTTTGCAAATGCGGTAAATAAACAATAAATTTACCGCAAAATTGCGGTGGATATGTATATACATCAAAAAAAAGAATGGCCAACTTTTAAATGGAATTCAGAAGAAATTACAGTAATACTAGGAAAAGTCAGATATCGCCAAGGAAAAATCCTTGGACAGATGAAAGCACTTGGTTTTAAACTTCAGGAAGAGACTATGCTGCAAACACTAACTTTGGATGTTATAAAGTCAAGCGAAATAGAGGGCAAATTGTTAAATCATGATCAAGTACGTTCATCAATTGCTAGAAGATTAGGAATTGATATCGCTGGTACCATCAAGGCTGAACGAGATGTTGAAGGTGTTGTTGAGATGATGCTTGATGCAACTCAAAACTATTCAAACGATTTAACAGAAGATAGAATATTTGGCTGGTATGCTTCACTTTTTCCAACAGGAAGGAGTGGTATGTATAAAATCACCGTTGGGGATTGGCGTAAAGATCTTATGCAAGTTACTTCAGGTCCTATGGGAAGAGAGATAGTCCATTTCGAAGCGCCATTACCTGACGTAGTAGATCAAGAAATGCAGGGCTTTTTAAAATGGTTAAATAGTACAGCTGAAATTGATCCAGTTTTAAAAGCTGCAATTGGCCATTTATGGTTTGTTACAATACATCCTTTTGATGATGGAAATGGAAGAATAGCGAGAGCAGTCGCAGATATGCTTCTGGCCAGAGCAGATCAAAGCAGACAGCGGTTTTATTCAATGTCTGCACAAATTCAAAAAGAACGAAATGAATATTATAACATTCTTGAATCAACACAAAAAGGAGATTTGGATATTACACCCTGGCTGGATTGGTTTTTAAACTGCTTATTTCGTTCAATGGAAAGCACAGATATTACAATTGAGAAAATACTAGAGCGAGGACAGTTCTGGGAATCTCATAGAGATAAAACTTTTAACGGTCGTCAGCAAAAAATGCTGCAGGCTCTTTTAGATTCATTCTTTGGAAATCTAAATGTATCTAAGTGGGCAGAAATGACAAAAACGTCAACAGATACTGCTTTAAGGGATATCAAAGATCTAATAGAAAAGGACATTTTAATACAAGAGGGAGCTGGAAGAAATACGAGCTATAAATTAAAAAATCATAATTTTTAATCGAAATCAAAAACACAAAATTCAGCATTTTCATAGTAATACTTACTTAAGTAAGTTAGATCAAACTATCGGCAAAAAACAGGTGTTCATTTTGCGAAATTTTATCATATATTGACGATAGCGGAACTTTTTAAAACATTAAATACTAGCCACAATAATTAAAAATCAGTTCTAAATCATTTCGAGTTAGCAAACAAAACCAAGACAAATGAATCAATTTAACAAATAAAACACCTTATATTTACAACAAAAAGAAGGCTAGCAATCAATAGCGAGTCAATTGACTGAAAATCGAAACATTACACACGTAAAATTAACAATTTTATTTTCGTGGCAACATCGTGGCAACACAGGTTTAAGAAAAATAAAAACGCAGGAAATATGCGGGTTTCAAGCTTAAGGTTCGAATCCTGCTCTCCCCACCAAAAGGGTAAAAGAAGTAAAAAGGTCACTTTTTCAATCTTTTCAAAAACCCATAAAAAACGTGGTAAAACCTGCAAATCCTAGGATTCGCAGGTTTTTTGCTTTTAAGACACTTTTCAAACTTTGTAAAAATACTCAAAAGTTTTGTGGCAAAATCGTGGCACATATTATTTTCGAAAACAAGAAATGCAGCAAAATCAAGTGATTATGAG
The DNA here is from genome assembly GCF_004362055.1 of Flavobacterium sp. 245. Classification (GTDB taxonomy): domain Bacteria; phylum Bacteroidota; class Bacteroidia; order Flavobacteriales; family Flavobacteriaceae; genus Flavobacterium. The sequence continues at coordinate 41,377 of NZ_SNXB01000016.1, read as the reverse complement.
TTTAGGTTCGAATCGTTATGTATAATCTAAGAAAGAAATTTAAATTTAATTTTTTTGGCAGAATCCTGGCACTTCTCCTTTTACAAGAATATAAAATCAGTATTGACAAGGGCGGTCGACCTAGGGTTCGAAACTTCAAGGGAGAAAAATTTAGGCATAAATATTAGTTAGTCTAAAAAGGAAAAATTCTACATTCCTACACCTCTAAATTGAGATCAAAATCGCGGCACTTTTACTGTATTAAAGAATCAATATTAGCAAAATGAATTCCTATTAAAAAAAAAGCAAGTCGCAGAATGGCTTCGTAAAATGATTTTAATCAAGTCATCATAAAAATCAATACGATTAAATTCAAAAATATTAAAAAAAAAGACTGCCCTGAAGGACAGTCTTAAATATGAATTTTAATTTTCTCTACCTAAAATTATTATTGTTTTTATATTTATAAGTATAATCCGAGGATTTTTTACCTCCTGGTAAATTATACTTCATATCTATTTCGTAGTTGCCATAACGCATAAATAGATAATTGCTGTTTAAAAATTGTTTTGCTAAAGCATCATTGTTTACATCACCATTGACATAGTCATTTACAATCTGATTATTTAAATCAACCCAATCCTGTTTATACAATAAAGGCATATTATATTTAAAAGGAAAATTGCTTGTTGTCCAAGATTGATTTACATCGTTCTCAAGACTTGACATATAATAAGCACTAAGGGGAATTGCTTTTGCCGGAATTACACCCAATTCTGCTGTATCTCTGTTCGTTATTACATAAACTCCATTTAAAGGATAATCTCTGTAAAGAGAAGGAAAGATGTCAGTTGTATAATACTCATCATTAAGCTTCGATTGTGCTGCAATAAGAGGTACATTATCACTGTAAGTGGCACCTTGCAATTCTGTCAAATCAAAAGCTTCCTGACTCGTTATCGTATTGGTAAGATAGATTACATCAGAGTACAATACTCCAAAATTGTAGCTTTTTGTTGTTATTGCATTCATCTTAGAAGCAAATGTTTTGTATTTACTGGTTGTAAAAGAATAAGAAAGTCTATCAATATCTCCTTCTGATTTAGATAAAGCATCCGCCTGATTTTCTCTTACTTCAATATTATTTCCTCCGTCACTGATTGTGTTTGTTTTTTCTGTTGAAACAACATTGATTTGCTGTCCATCTTTAAGACTGCTGACAATTGAAAAGTTATATTTCTTCGCCTGATTAATATTAGGCAAATCGTAATTTACTTCATTTGAAGTGTTATTATAAACAAAAACTGCCACAATTTCATTTGAAGTTCCATCTTCATTAAATTTCACTTTTGTTTCCCATTTTCCATCTTCAAACAAATAATCTTGACCTCGTTTGAGCTGTATATATCCTTTAGAAAATTCTTCCTCCAGAAAATATTTTTGTTCTACCACAGGATAAGAATATTTTACGTTGGTAAGCGGAATATGATTAGGTGCATTTCCAGTGGTAAAAACTCTTTCTTCAAGTTCTTTTGCTACTTTTCCATCAACTTTTATGGGCTGAAAAACACCATTTACCATTTTTTGAAAACTAACCTCAACTTCTGCTTTAAGCGTTTTATTTGGTGGCAAAATATCTGTTGATACAAAATTGGCTTTATCTTTCATAGAATTCCATTCCAATACTCCAGGAATCTCTACAGTACCGTCTAAAACTTTAAATTTCTCCAATATCACTTTGTACGTAACATCTCCTTTGTCTTCTGGAATTACAAAAGCTTCATTTACCTTCATTGAAAACGCCGCTTGCGGTACGGCAAAAACATCTACATCTGTAGACTCTTTTTTAGGAGTTACATCAGTAATAAGCTTTAATCCTCCTAATGGCGAGGCATTTTCAAATTGACATACTTCTCCAATTTCCAATTTAAATCGGAACTTACCTTTAATTAAGCCTCCTAAAATATTCATATTTCCTGCCATGTATCCTCGCATCCAAACCGGATTCGGTAATTTTGCCTGCAGCAACACAGCAGCTCCGCCAGAAATAAGCGGTACTTTAAATTTTAAGAACGAAAGTTCAACTCCAATTCCAAGTTCTCCTTGAAGGTAAGCATAAGATTGACCGTTCGCATACCAACCGTTCAAACCGACTGTTTTTCCTGTATTCGAGCATCTGGCTTCCTGATAATCTTTCAACATAATATCGAATCCCATTCCGGCTTGAAAACGGGCATAGAAAAGCAAGAAACTTAAATCTCCAGTATCAAAATTTAAACTTGCTCCAAAAGCCATTCCTCCTCCATTTGCCAATGCATTTTCGTCACGCATATAATCTAATTCTTTAGCATCAACTCCTAAAATATTAGCTACTTCTGGCGGTGGCGGCGGACTTCCAGGAAGTAAAGTTCCAGCCATAAAATAACTTGTCGTTTTCAGGAAAACACCTGCTACACCAATCTTAATACCACAGCGATCCTCTGGAGTTCCAATATACATATACCAATCTTTGGGATCTTTATGAAAAACGGCCCAGCCTGCTCTTCCTCCTTCTCCAATACCCGACAAAAAGTTGCCCGGAGTATTTATAAAAACATCAAGTGAGCCGTGCAAAGAGTTATTCTGGAAATCAAATTCAATAGCGGAAGCTACCTTGATACCCACTTCTGCAGACAGATCGCCCGGCACCCCTTTTTTTGCTTTGGCAATATATTCACTTTCAAATGAGCCTTTTGGTTCAGGATCATCTGCTGCCATAAAGACTGCTTTTGAGACCGCATTCGAAACTACCTTATCCATTAAACCACTGATGCTTTTTGGGCCTGGTATCTTTGCAACGACATTTGCTTTTCCAAAAATGGCTAATTTATTAATACCTCCTTTTGAGTTAAAGGCAATTTCAAGACCAGCTTCACCATCGCAGATTGTTTCTGATCCAATATGAAAATAAATCAAAGCCTTAACTCCTAAATTTATTTTTTCATCTGGTGTATAACTCAATCCCGAGGGTGAAAAATCGGCAACTGCAACATCTGCATTTCTGTGCATTTTATAGTAAGCTCCTCCTCCAAAACCATTAATCATAAACGGAGCCGGTGTTGGCGGCCATTTTACAGAAGCATCAAAATACCAATATCTAAAAGTACTTTTTCCAAAAATAGCTTTGGCCTGCACAGTTACAACTCCTGCAACATCTACTTCTAATTCTGCATTAAAGCCATTTCCGTAAACAGGGTCTTTTTCCATCATAATAAGACTTCCCTTTATCGCCAGTCCACTGAATTTACAGTCAACACTGATCGCCGATAAATCTAAACCATTGTATTTACTTTTTTGCCTATAGCCGTCTTCATACATTTTGCCCAAAATACCTATTCGGGCTGTGGCTCCTGCTCCAGAGGTTCCATCCATCAAATTGATTCCCAAATCAAAATCGATTCTGGAGTTATTCTCGTTAATTGAAACGTTTATATTGCCAATAGAAACAGGGAAATTAGCAAAGCCAACTGTTCCTTTATACCCCATATTACGAACGGCAATAACTGGCGACACGGTCTGCAATTGTAAATTTTCAAAGGAAATTCCTTTAAAATCAACCATACGCTTGCCTTTCACTTCCGTTTCGTCTGTCGCATCTTTATTGGTACCAAAAGAAATACTTCCGTTTAAGTTCGCTTTGGGCAAAAATTTTCCATTTACCAATTTTAATTCGACGGAACTGTTTGGCAGCAATAAAGCCCGAGCTTTCCAGAGATCAAAAGAAATAGAATCTTTGGTGACAACCGTTAATCGCTGTTCTTCCATGGATATAAATCCGCTGTAAGCTAAGCCGGCTCTTTTGGTCTGAGGTGGTGCTTTTGGCGTTTTTTCAGTATTTCCATCCAACTCATCAAAAGTAGTTGCTGCTTCTGTGACGGCAGCGGGAGTATTGTCACTTTCTTTTTCCTTAGGCAGTCCTTTAGTTATTGGAAGTAATATTTGGCCGTTTAAATTTGCTTTTACAAAAAGATTAGCTGCTATTGTTACATCAATATGATCTAGAGAATAGGCCCATGATTTTTCTTCACTCGTTATACCTCGATCCAGCGGAAAAACATTATTTGCGAAAAAGGTTCCCGAAACGCCAAATTTGTCAATGATCAGATTTTGAGCCCCTACAGTGATTCTTTCTTTTTTAGAGGCACTGTCTGTGGTTTGAAATTCTTTTGGCAGCCCCACCTTAAAGGATTGAATAAACACTCCTTTCCAAGATTGCTGGCTTGGCATTAAAAGATTATTCTTTACATAATAATCGGGAAAGATAACTTTTGGATCATTTTTTAAATCACTTAAATCTAATACTGCATTGCTTACTAAAAACTGAAAATTGCCCTCATAATCTTTTCCGTTTCTTTTATCCGCCTGTACAAAAGGCTGCAAGGTTACGTTGACCAAAATATCATTCCAGCCTGTTGCGGTAAAATTAAAATCCCCTCGTACTCTATTGGGAATCTGAGCTACTTTTCCGTTATAATATATTTTCTCTACAGTTGTTTTTGTTTCGTCAACGGTTTTTGTTTTTGGATCGATAGGAAGTATAAGGTCTCTTGAAAACTCTACTGCACCAGTGATTTTCATTTCTTTAAAACCGTCGCAGTCGATCGTTACATAAGTTAAGTCATCTACATTTCCGGTAGCCATATCAAAACCGCCCATTAGCGAAACCTGCCATTTGTTCTCACTAAACGGAATATCGACATTTCCTAATAATACTAATTTGGCTTCGCCCATTATACCTCCCTGATGCGATAATTTCACATTATCTGCACCAAAAAACAATTGCATTGGCTGCCCATTTTTGTTCTTTTGCGGAATATCAACTCTGCAAAAAACGGTCAGAGTAGTATATTCTGGCGAAAAAACAGCTTTCGTAATTCCTATAGAATATTGAATATTGCTGACCGTATTACGAATTCCGATTGGCAATTCTACCAAATCCTGATTCGAGAACTTATCAACCCAGCGTTCTGTAGCTTCAATCTTTTCGATAGAGCTTGCAGCAGCAGCTACTTCTTTGGAAGCGGTCACATCCTGGCCATACGAAAAAACAACCGAAAGCATGATAAACAGCACCGATAATTGTATTTTGTAAAACTTTTTCATAAGCAAATAATCCTATTTTTTGGTAAAACAAAGCATTGTAACTTTTTATATTGAGCAACAAAAATTGAGATCGATTTGTAAATTTTAGATCTAATCACAAAGACCTCATTTTTATCCTTAATTAATCTTTAAATGTTTAAATTCAACTTCATCATCTTTTACATTTTTAAGTGCCAAATCGTGATAAAACGGAATTAGTTTTATTTTTAATTCCTCTATTACTTCAGCATCTGTTTTTTTGTCTTTCATCATTTTGAAGAAATGAATCAGCTCTTCTTTATTAAAAATGGAAAGATTTTCATTTTCATGAATTGCATCTGCAGAAGTATTAGCAAGTGTCGTGATCTCCTTAAGCATCCATCGATGAACCAGCAATGGTTGCAGCTTTTTATCTTTTCGCTCTACTAATTTTAAATAAGAATTATAACTCGTTTTGTTGGTTATATCTTTTGCATCTACTCGGTGCAACGGATGTTTATTGACTCTGCCCAGTGCCAAAACATAGGCACTTTCAAAACCTTCATCTTTACGAATCATTTCTGCTTCTAAACTTTTTACGGTTTCAAGCATGTACTGATTGTATTTGTCTAAAATGTCATTGTTTAAGTCGTAAGCTTTTAAATAATTTAAAGTCTTTTCTTTGAAACTTTCATCATCAGGTGTCAAAGTCGCCAGAGTTAACAAATGTTCTAGTTCATCTGCATCTTCTTTTGGAATTGGACGAAGCGCAAGTTGAAGATCTTGCAATTGTTTTATGATTTGATTTCTTGTTCCTTCATAAGTTTTATCCTTATGACTTATTTTTAGAATAGGATCTGAAACAATTTTCTCTTCTTTTTTAGCTTCTTTTTTGACTGGCAATTTTATTTTATCTATTGTGTAAGAATAATTTAATGTCGCATTTAAATCGTTATATTTCTTGCTTGCAGTGCTGCTTCTAAACATTGAAATAATACTCATATTAAAATTATGTTTTTGCAAAAGCACATAACTGTTGTTAAACTTAACTCCAAATACAGAACTAGAATTCATATCCCCTTGTGAGTTATTATACAAGATTCCTAAATTAGTATTCAGCTTATCTTTTAACAGCTTTTTTGATGCACCAATGGAAGCTCCCATTGCGGAATTATTATTTCTTCCTACTTGGTTGCTTGTATAATTCAAAGAGCTGTTTAAGGCTGCTTTTATCCCAATAAAATTTACCGAATGTGCCAAATTATAATTTTGAACTGTACTTGCCTGACCTTTTCGTATAATGCCTCCCTGCTCGTTGGCCTGACCCGCAATACTATAATTAAAGTTTAAATTTTGATTTTTCTTTTTCCCAAAAGCATAGGACATATTTATATTGGCATTTTGTGATAATTGCCTATAATCCAAAGTATCAGCTGCTACTACATTAGGATTGTTTATAAGTTCAAACTGATCCAGTTTTTTATTGGTATAAGTTGAAAAATTAGAATAACTGCCTGTGAAATTTATTTGATCTGTAATGCGATAATTCAAATTAATCGAACCCACAACGCGCTTTGTGTCTTGTTTTTTTGCTTTGGCTAAATCATCTCTCTGATATCCTAAACTTGTGGCGACCGTAATTTTATCCTGATAAAAAGGACGTGAAAAACGCAACGCAATATTTTCTAAATCGTTATTAAAATATAAAGCGCCCAACGTATTATAATTAGGGTCGATTCGCTCATATGTCAGTCCGATTATACTCTTTTGAATATTGTAATCAAAATTTACATTTAGGGCATTTAAGAAAGTTGTACTTTCTTTGGCAGCAAATAATTTATCTCTAAAACTGCCGGCTGAAATGTTTTTTGCCCGAGTATCATCAGTTAAAACAGATAAGGCATACTCCACATTCAAATTTAAATTTTTGATTACAGACGTGCTGAACAGTAAGCTGTTTACAAAATTTTCTTTTGGCGTAACTCCTTTATCCGTGGCAGAGAAGTTTAGCGAATTCACATCATCTTTGGCATAAAAACTAATCCATCCTATTTTATATTTTTCTCTTTCAAAACCTAATTTTGCTCCATATCCAAAACGCTGATAAACAGGGACACCACCTAAACCGTCTTCTGCTTGGACAGCTTTAAAAATCTGCCCTCCCATTAAACTAATCTTAAAAGGACTTCTCGGCGTAAGCTCCAACCCAGCTCCCCTAAATGGCAAACCGCTTAAAGTATAGGGTGAAAAACTCATACTCACATTGCCTATATAAGCCTTTACCCATTTGTATTTGGGCATAATACTTAATCTATTAAAATCAAAAGGAGCTGTATATCCTAAATTTTTTCCCTGATTGGTAATACTGTAAAACAATGGAACGCTAAAATTGAAGGCACTTATATTCAAGTTTCCTGAGAACAGATAAGTAAAAGGCTCTCGTGAGTTTGGCATAGTAGAATTATAGTACATCATATTTGCATTAATGTTACCTGTAACTTTAAAATTTGGTTTATAAAAATTCTCTAAGTCTACATCCTGAGCATATCCTTCCCCGCTTATAAAACAGACAAAAACAATACACAACCAAAACAAGACTTTCTTACTTTTTATCTTCATGTATTGGTTATTGTTTTTGCACTTTGATGTCGCATAAAATATAAGAACTCACTCCGTTTTTAACCATGTCTTTTATTTTAATTGCGCCTTTTCTTCCATCCTGAGTTTTAAACAAAATGATTCTTGGATAAGTAAAACCAAATTCTTGTGCTCCTGCTGCGCTGTAACTTATATTTAGAGATTTTATCGGGCTGTCGTTTGTCATGGCATCAAATTGACCTTCGGTGAAATTTAGACCACAGTTGCACAAGCTTTGAGAATTTATAAAAATGGTACTCTGTGCATTCTTCAATGCTAAAAAACCATAATTGTTTGCCTGATCTGGAGATATAAATTTATTCGATGTTAGATTGCTGTTTAAACCTTGAAAAACAATATCGATTAAACTGCTGTTTTCATTCGTAATTTCATTGGCTTTATAAACCTGTCTTGTAACTGTCGAAAACATTGCACCAATATTGTTACTGTTATGTGCCGCATTTATTCCTAATTTAATATTGGTCAAAGTGCGTAGATTAGTATCCGGCGCTACTGTAATAATGGTTTTAGAAACTTGACTGATTTTATCATTAGAAGCTTCTAAAGCAACTTCATGATTTCCTGCGCTTGTAAAAACAACTGTCGGATTTTCTTCTGTCGAAACCGCTGGATTACCTCCTTGAAAAGTCCATTTATAGGTTGTCGCGCTAGTCGATTTATTAGTAAAATTAATAATTACAGGAGCCTCATAATCATCATCTTCAAACTTTGGCTCGTATGAAAACAAACTCGCTAAAAGAGGAGCAACTGTTACGGTCTGAACTTTCTTTTCTGATTCAAAACCATTCGAAACTGTCAGCGTAATAGTGTGTTCTCCTGGGCTGGTAAAAATTACATTTGTCGGTGTTTTTCCTGTAAATGAAGCGGGCATTCCATCTTGAAATTCCCACTTGAATGTAAGTCCTTCTCCAGGTGTTGTATTTTTTAAAATTACCTCAACTGGCGAAAAATTGCTCTTAACAATTTCATGAGTAAATTCAATAGCAATTCCTTCTTTTATAATAACTGTTTTCGTAAATTCTTTACGCTCTCCATCAGCATTTGAGGCTTTTAATGTAATGGTGTAGGTTCCTTGTTTATTATAAAGTACTTCACCAGGATTTTTTAAAGCTGAAGAGGTAGGGCTTCCACCTTCAAAAGTCCATTCATACGTATCAGCACCTGTAATTTTACTGTCTATCTTGACAGTAACCGGTACCGATTCATCTTCGTTTACATAAGAAGCCGTAAAATCACCTTCTACAACTATAGAAGTTTCTTGATAACACGAAGCAACGATAATAAATAAGAGTAAGAGTAAAGTTTTTTTCATTCTGTTCGTATTGAAACACTACAGCTCTTTAAGAACTGAAGTGTTTTTTCTTTAAAGCATTTTATTTACTTGCTGCTTCGAATTTGGTTTGAAAATTTGAAATTTTAATTAATGCTGAATATCTGTCCAGCAGATACATATCATTATTTTTAATTTTCAATACTCTTGCATATTGTAAATCCAGCGTTTCATGTTTCTTACTATCTCCAATTTTTGTTTCTCCTTCTTTCACAGCAGACAAACTATTATTTTGAAGATCTAATTTAAAGAGCCCTTTATTGTACACAAGCACATAAAGATCGTTTTTCGAATCAAATGCCATATCAGAATATACATTGGTTGTACTTGAAATTAAAGTAGTTACATTCCACTCATTGTTTATATACTCGACTTTACGAATTGTTGAATTCAGATAATTTGCTGTCGCTGGATCATATTTATTGTCAATTACATACAAAACATTATTAAGAGAAATTATTCTCGACACACCTATGAAACCGGCACTTAAACCTTTACCATCTTTTATTTCTTCTTTTCCTGAACCTGCAACAAAAACATCTGTACCCAATTCTGGCACAATACGTTTTATACTTTTTGAATTGTAATCAAAAACAAAATAGGTCTTATCATTATTATTGCAAATTGCCGGCATTCTGCTTTTACTTGCAGTTGGAGAACTCGCAATTTTCATGGTATAATAAGAATTGAGATCTACAAAATTATTTTCAAAACGATATATTTTATCCGTATCAGCAACATCAAAAGGAGATGTCAGCAGTATTTCATCTGAACTTGTTATCGTTAGTACGCTATTAAAAAACTTTGAAAAAATCAGCGTTTTAAGTTTTGTGACTTTTCCGCTTAAATCAACTTTTTGCAAGTGAATGTTATAATCTGCATTCTCTTCTTGTCCAATAATATAAACCGAATTGTCACTGCTTACTACAAAGTCATTATTTGGTTTATCTATTTTGTAATCTATTTTTACTTCACCTTTAATTTCTTCAGGCTCATTGGAAGGTTTATCTCCTGAATCTGAACTGCAGCTGTTTAAAACTGATAAAAACACTACTGCTAGTAAAATTTTCTTTTTCATTCTTTTCATTTTTACACCTTAGCGGTGTCATTAAATTAATTATTGATTTGGGGTCTTAATTTTTAATTATTAAATCTTTTAAACCTGAATTTTATTAAAAAAACAAGGTTTTATTAACGCAACTAATAAGGTTAAAAATATTTTTTTCATGCGTAATTTTTTATTTTTTTGATTAATTATATATTTTTTATTTTCTGTCCCTTGCAGAAATCTCTTTTCTTATTAAATATTATCTTTTAGAAACTCATTTGAATAATCAATTTTAAGAGCCTTATTAATCATCAATTTTGTTAAATATTCTAACATGATTTTATTTTCCTGATGTCAATAAATTAATTGCTTCACGTTTTTGCTCCTCACTAATTAGTTCACTTATTTTATTTTTAAAAATAAAGTCTACAAAACTTTCAGGTAATTCAATAGATACTTTATCAACATAATAATTAAGATAATTAGGCCAAATCCAATAATCATCTGTTAAATATGATATTCCTCCAATAATATTAGAATCGTCTTTTATTAAAGAATATACAATCTGCATTGTGACAGCAACCGGATTTCCATTATTTAAATAATTAAGAATTTCTTTTTTATTATCATACTCTACTTCTATCTGAAAATCGCTACACTTTTTTACTTAGTTCTGGACTATGCTCGCTAATGATGCCTATTAATTCCATTTTTTTTTTTTCATAAGCGAGACACTCGCGCCAGCGTGAAAATTATATTTAAAACCATGCTGTTATTAATATCATTCTAATCAAAAATTATTTTTGTTTTTATTTCGTTAATACTATTACTTGTAAGGTAATTAATTATAAAAGCTTTCTCTTCTTCTGTTATCTCATCATAATTTGGCGCATTCCAAGTTTTCAAAGCAACTAGATCTGCATAAAATGTTGGTGGATCAAAAATAAGTTCTCCTGTAATTTGGACTGATTTGTCGTTATACTTCACAATCATTTCTCCTCGAGAAATGATTTCATATTTTATTTTAGTTTCATTAAAAAAAATATTTTTTTCCTTGTTCTCAATTTCATTTATGTTGCTCATTTCAATATTTTCATTTATCCGATTTTGCCAATAAGAGCTGTCAAATAATAATTGATAATTATCAGGTAAAGACTCTTTTAATTTTAAAGCCGAATTAATTACTTCTTTACAAAAAACATTTTCATCCTCTAAAGACATTTTAAGTGGCTCAGGAGGATATTCATCATTATATGTTGATTGATAACTTGCATCTAAATTCTTAATTTGTGCTTTTAAATCATTACTTACAGGTAAATCATCAATTGAAATATTCCTAAATATAGGATCCATATTATTATTCGTTTCCTTAATCCATATCGGAAAACAAAAAAATTCAAAGTTGTATTTTATTTTAAACATATATTTAATTTCAATGAACGTATTTATATTCTGTATATCTCAATTTGCATTCACGATTATGAGCCTCACGAGAGCATTATAAATATTTTAAGCTTATGCTTCCTATATATTGGGGTTCTCTTCCCATAGACATTTCTACTTTCAGTAGTTCGTTAAATGGAAAATCTAAAGATTCTCTTGCCGTGAACCTATCGATTACTTTACTTGGTGGTCTTTTTACTTTTATATCTGGAAAATATTTTTCAATATCATTAGACAAAAAAGGAACCTCTATTTTTTTTTCTTCGATATAAATATCACCCTTAAAATGCGGACTTGAATCATAAACATACGTATAAACGCTAATTCTTGTAATCAAGCTATGTTCTGTGTATATTGCTAAACCACTAATATTTTTAAATACATATTCTTCATGTTCTGGAAATTCAATCATATATTTTTCAGCTTGATATGATATACCACAATACTCTGATAGCCAATCTTGTATATTTACTCCCAAAGCTATTGGAGTATTTTCTAAGTATACTTTATCACTTTTAAAAATTATGTAATTAATGTTATCTAATTTTTTCATGGGCTATAAGGTCCTTTAGAAAATAACTCTACCAGTAAACTATATTTTTCAAAAAGCTCTTTGAGTTTGTATTTTTTATATAATGATGTTAATTTTATTTGATTTATTAAATCTTCAAACGTTTTAAATGGAATATGAATTTTTGCTCCTTTGGAACTTCTTGTATATAATAATAATTCTTTCTCACTATATAGCATATAATAGATGCGAAATAGTATTTTATACTCTTCATTAAGAGAGTGATATTCGCGAAAATCCTTCTGTTCATTAATGTTAGCAAAAAAAGATAATAATTTTTCTAAAAAAATAATGATTTGTCTTTCATATTCAATTTCTAAAGAAAATCCATCGAATTTGATATTTACTAAAAGAGATTGTTTTTTATCCTGAAATTTTTCTTCGTCAGTCATTAATTGCCAACTTTTATACTTATCAATCATTTCGATAAACATAATTTCATCAGGATTTATATTCTCTTTATTATAAATTTCAAGGATACTTTTTAAATTTTCCATAATATTTATTTTTCTATTATTGTAAAAACTTTTCCGCGTATTGCAGGTTGGTAGTCATATTGATGCTCAAAAGCATTTAATAATTGGTCTTCTTTAACACTTTCTAAAATAAATGAGCTTTTACTTTTATGTAAAACCTCAGCTTCTGTTTGCAAATCTGAATATTTTATTATATTTTTTTCATTTTTAGACTCAATAATAATTACAGCAGCAGCTTCTGTTTTACAAAAATTTTTTCTTGCAACTGTACCAGCATAAGACCTTTCCATTGTAGTTCATAAAAAATTCTTATATGTAATTTCATCTCCATTTTCATAAAAACGTAAACCTTGTAAAAGTCTCTGACTTTGATTTCATTCTTAGAATTCAATATTTTTACTTAAAAAAATCTTCAACAAGATGATTTTTTCTAACTATTTCAAAGAACATTTTTTTAATGTTAAAAAAAAAGAATTACTATTAACCTAATTAATTTCTGACAATTTGATAAGTTCATTGTATAAACTCTCAATTTTTTCATAACACTCTCTAAACATTACACTGTTTCCCTGTGCTGATTTAGTAACTTCAAAAAAAGATTTAAATACTTTTCGTGTTTCGTTACTTTTGGGAAATTCCTTTTCATAACTATATCCTGATAAATCAATATTTTCACAAAGGTTATTTACAAATTCTATAATCTCGTCATTTAAAATAGAATTAATTGCTTCTAAATAAGGAAATGTTAATTTAATTTTTTCATAAATATTGATAGTTAATTCTTGTTTCCTGATAAATTTAGGCATTGCGTCAATTTTACGTAAAGTTGCTAAGTGCTGAATTCTACTTGCCTGTTTACTTTCCGTACTTTTGAACTGCCAACTAATATTAGTTTTTAATTCATTAATTAACTCTAGCCTAATACTTATTTTCTCTTTTTCTTCTAAAGTAAATTGGGGGTTATTTAAATGATAATTAAGATTTTTCTCAATTAGTTCAAAATATTTTTTTATGTAGTTTTCCATAATTACGGGATTAATTCAATTAATATTTTGGTAAATTTATTTGAATATTCAAAATTTTTGTCAAAAATCATATGATTAGGATCGATTTCTATTACTTTAAATTTTAAATTAGATTTTAATAAAACTTCCATTTCATTTGGTAAACAAGATATGCCACATATATTTGCTCCGTTTGCTCCCTTGATTTCAAAAATTATTTCATCACCTTTTACATAGCTAAAGTCATATGCAGCAACTTGCTTACTAGTTGAGCTTGATTTAAAATCTTTAAAAGGTACTTCATCACCAACTTTCCATGTTCTTGCCAAATCAGCTTCAGCTCCATAAACACCTCTATAAACATTCCCTGAATGTGATTCTAATTTACTTAAGCCATTATTTAATAAATCATTTAACGCAGTATTAAAATTACTTAAATTACCTGTCCTTAATTCATTGTTTAATGTTTGATAAATTTTGCTTCCATTTCTTAGTTTATCACTTGTATATACTTTTATAGCGGTTAATTCATCTATTGTGAGATTTGGAAATCTTGATGCAAGATTGCTTGAAATTACTTCTTTTTTAATTGCACTAACAGTTACATCATCAAAAAAAGCTTGCCATAAATCACTTAATTCTTTAACTTTCTTAAACTTTGTCAATCTTTTAAGATCATCAGTTTCGTTTAAAATTTCTTTTATCTTCGAATTTCCTATTTTACCCTCTTTAAAAGCTTTCGCGAATGCATCAAGTTCTGCTGGAGTAACTGCCTTTTCTGACAAACGGAAAAACTCAATTAATCTTCCTCTAGTATAGGAAGTTGATATTTTAGAAAGCTTTCCTTCTGCGTTTAAAGTATAAATAGCCCCTCTAAAAAATATTTTAGAATCTTTTGCCAGCTTATTGGCTAATTTTTGTCCTGCTCTTAACTCTCCAGATGCAATAACGGGCAATACTATTGCAGAAGAATACAAGGCTGAACTAAGAACATCTTTTCTGCTAACAGCATACATAAGTCCGATTGCTTCTGGAATTGCATCCGCTGCTACAAACGAAAGAGCAATAGAAGAGGCATCAATAATTCCATATACGACAGGGTCAAGTGTACTCCATTTATCTTTGTTGTAAACATTCGTAAACTCATAAATTGGTGGGGTTTCGCTTGTGCTAGGGAAGACTACAGTAACATCATTCGTCCACTGTGAAAATCCATCTTTAAAAGCATAACCTGTAATATATTTATTTGCTATAGATTCTTCCAGTTGTTTTTCTTTAAAATCTACTGAATTTTCGAAATCAATCCAATCTTTTGGATCAGTGCTGGAATTTGCTTTATCCAAAAGTTCCGCTTTATCCATTGCGTACTTTAGAATTTCTTCTTCATAATAAGGATTTACGGCCCCACTTCCAGGAATATTAGTATATACAATTTTAGGAATAGGTAAATTAGCAATCTTATTAAAATATATATTATCTTTAAGTAATACAGTTTTTACAAAATTATATCCTGATTTATACTCCGGACTTTCAATCTTATCTACTGGTATTGTTCCATTTGCATATCTTAATCCTAAATAAATAACAGAAGGTTTATAAGTCTGTTTATATACTTGTCCAATAAACTCTTCTACTTGTGTATTTAGAATTGATTGATATGTTCCAACAACACCCGTAGTTTCTATACGAGTATTATTCGCTTTTATTTTTGTAATAGCATTAGTGTTTATATCTAAACCTTTTGCATATAATCCTGGCATAAAATGATCTACAGCAAAATCTGTAAAATTCGTACTCTTTTTAAGATTAAAATAAGGAACGGTAATTAAAATTGCATTTTTATCTTTTAGATTACTCGCTTCAAAAACTTGTTTTGTATACTCATTCCAATTACCACTAATTAAGTAATCTACTTTAGTATAAACTACATAAATATTTACTTGATTATTTTTTTGCTTTGAAAAATCAGATAGATAAACAAGACTATGATCTAATCTGTTTAATTTGTCTCCTCCAGCAGGAATATTTTCATCTACAAATATATTTCCTAGATCACTATTGGTCATTTCAGTATTATAACCATAACTAGAATTGTTTTTTAAAATCAATCTGTTTACCTGAGATATTGTCTTCTGAATTTGTTCATTAGAGAATTTGCCTCCATCAATTCTATCAACTTTTACACCTGGAGGAACATCCATACTGGCAATATCAAAAAAACTTGAAGTAAATGCCTCTTTATCATTACCACAGGGAACATTCTTAGCATTATTTAGATTTTCTTCAATAAACTTATTTAATTCATCTGTATTAAGTTTATTTTTTATCTGTAAATAACTAACTGTTAATTCTTTTGATGGACATGGTCTTTCTATATCAAAAAATAGAACTATTTTATCAGTGTCTTTTGGATTACTGATATATTCTATTTTACCTTTATATTTTGTAGTACCGTCGTAATAAGCATCTTTATTCCAACAATAACGTTTTCCTTCTTCACTAAATCCGTAAATAAGACCCTTTTTTGTATTATCAAAGTTACAGGCATCATAAATTAAGCTGTTTGGAACTGGTAAGCTAGCAATTTTATAATCCGGAGTTACTACATAATTAGCAAACTCCCCACTAGCCTGACTCTGAAACGCATACAATTTAAACGCAGGATCATTAATTTGTTTCCAATCTTGATGATTCAACACCGTTCCCGAGCTATAATCCATCAATAAATCAGTGCTTTCGCTCGGAGTTTTGTAAACTTCAAAAGGATGTTCTAGCTTGAAGATACCGTGACCCAATTCGTGCGCAGCAATTTTAACTGGAATTTTTTCTAATCCTGATTTGAAGACATAACCAAATTGTCCATTCAAGCGCATATAGCCCTGCTGTCCTGTACTCGAGGTGTTATTTGTTACAAAAAGCACATAAGTAGGCGCTTCAGACTTATAAATGGTCAGGTACTCATTATTAATACTTTGCTGTTGTGAGCTGTAAGTAGAAGTCAGTGTGTTTTTTTCGGTCTGAATAGTTTTATCTGATACAATTTTGCTGATATTAAGAGCAGACTTTCTGTCAAAATTAATTTTGATTGCTACTTTATTATAAATTGCTTGAGTGTTAGCACTAATTTCATCCAGCGTGGAAGCCGAAACATCATTATCTAAAGGAACCAAAGCTACATTGACCTCTCTTGGAGTAAGATGTACCAATACAAAAGCTCCAATTACCTTCCACTTATCGCCTTGTTTGATGGTTGCCAAGATCTCTTCTTGTCCATAAGCCATGCTGCCTTTAACAGTTAATACAAAGGTATTATCACTCAAATCAGCTTTTATCGCTGCTCCATTTTCTGTCTTGAAAACAATGTCTTTGAGCTTTATCTCTTCATCTGTGAGCGTAACTACGGCTATTACTGTATCGGTATCTCCATTAGCTACTGCCTTGTAAGGCAAAGCAACGCCATCTACTTTTTTGTAGAGCTTTTCTATATTGGCAGCTGCGTTGGGTGGCAGTACATCAAAAGCATATTTACCTCCGCTAGAAAAGGCAACCGTAACCCCTTTAGCAGTAAATGAGGTTACTTTTCCGTTATTATCTACTCCATCCGTATTTGCAGGTGTAGGTTTTCCGGCTGCGGCTGCAAGTTCACCTGCATTGGTTCCGTTTCCATTTTTGTCTACATGATACACTGTACCCTTTGAATCCGTAATTACAGTATTTTTTCCTCCTGGTATGGTAATTTGCTCTCCATTTTTACCATTTACCAAAATATCACCATTTGGATTGATTACAATATCACTGATTTCAAACGGAACAGTTTCTTTTACGTTTCCATCAGGACCTGAGCCTGTAAAATCTTCTACATCGACAACATTCTTCCAATCTGGATTATAACTGGTCTCTACAACACCGCTGATCAATTGGTAATCGGTATTGATCAAAATGTTTTTAAACTCAACTGCAATTTTGGTATCGGCCAAATAAGGCACTATAATATAACCACGACCTGAATAAGGGCTGTGTTCTTTTTCTAATTCTAAAACCGTTACCGGAAAATCTCCCGCCTTAAAAGTTTCACTCTGAATTAAGTTATCAAGCGGTTTTTGATTTTCAATATTAATTTTAGGTATGATGCCGCAGTTATAAGCCGGAACGCCATTAGCCTGTGTAGGCGTTGTAAAAGTGCTGATTCCAGAATAGGTAAAGGATTGGACACCTTCGGAAACGGGATCACAGCTTGATCCCACTCTAAATTGGTAAGTAACGCCAGGCTCTAAATCTGTAATTAAACTTTGTGTATTTAAACTATATGAAGAGAACCATTTTGCATTTGCAACGTCCTGCTTTTTATATTGCAGCTGATAACGTGTATGCTCCGGAATTCCTTCCCAAGTAATTTTTACACTTTTATTTCCTTGTGCCTCGCTTAATAAAAAAGTTGGAGCGGCACAGGAGGCTGTGTACTTAAACGAATATATTTCACTATATCCATCATTTTTAAATACTGCATTTTCTGAAAGTCCAGTAGTTGAAATCGCACGTACACGCCATGCATAGCGCATTCCCGGCGTAAGTATAGGCATGCTTACATTATAAAGCAATGCAGTGCCAAACAGTGTTTCTTCATACAAAACAGGAGACATCTGGAAGCCAATCTGCGGATCTAACGTTGGATCTAAAAGCTGTTTTAATTCGAATTTATACGATATATTGGTAGCATTAATCTGGCGCGGTGTCCAGGTAAAAAGTATATTAGGAAAATCCGTTGAGGCAATCTGTTCGTTGCGCTGTGGCGTATTTAATAACGGAGGATCATTTAAAATCAGGTATAAACTGGCACAGCTTTTTTGAGATATTTTTTGATTGGTTACAAAATCATACATCTCAAAACAAAAATTGTACATGCCTTCCGGAAGTGCATTGGCATATTGCGCAGGAGAAATTCCCTGCAGATTTTCGAGCCTGAAAAGTGCTGCAATATCGGTATTAGTCAACGTCTGCAATTCTCCTCCATTTATAAAAATGGGGCGCTGTCCTTGAATAAAATCGGTACTTTGTATATTGATTCCGTTACCTTGTATGTACAGTTTTAATCGCACCTGCCTTTGCGAAATGGTAATATCATTTGGGTTGATCAGCAACTGCATTTTAGTATCCATGCTAGTTGCGTACTCACTTATTTTTACGCTGTACGGACTATTAAAAATTGGCGATAACTGAACTGGATATAACTGTGCATATCCAGTTGTGCCAAAAAACAGCAACAGAACAAATAAATATATTTTATGGAGAAGGTTCTTCATTTTTTAATAGATGATAATTTTTTTAACAAGCGTTTGCTGAGCTGTTTCAAGGACTAAAACGTACATACCGGCAGCTAATGAAGTACCAAAATCAATTTCGTACTTTTTCTTTCCTGATTCTTTTTTCTGAATCATTGTATATTGCCCAGTTGTCGAAAACAATCTTAAATTAATTGGACTGTTATTTTCCAAAGTGACAATCGCTTTAAAGTTTCCATCGTTTGGATTTGGGGTTACTATAAAACCTGTTATAAATTTTGAGGCATTTCCTGTATCAGGAATAGCGCTTCGCTCTTCGACTGTAATGTTTTTATTGTATATCGCGTAACAATCACCTTGAGTTTGTTTTAAACCAATAGCATAAACTCCCGTTTTTTCGAATTTTAGCGTAATGTATTTATCTTGCTTTTCTACTATTTTTACCCCATTAGGAATGATCCATTCTGTATTTTCTCCGTAAGGATTACTTGTATTTACTAAAATAACTTCTTCGTCTAAATAGGCCTGAGAGCTCAATAAAAATTCGGAACTAATTATAGCCTGGCTTGTTTTAATTACGATTTCATCTTCTATAACACATCCTAATCCTGAAATGGCTTTTACATGATAGGTTCCTGCTTTTGACAAACTTACTTTAGCTTCGCTTGCAGTAAATCCGTTTGTAGAGGTCCATAAATATTGTGCTTTTTCATCTGCAATTGTAGCGTTTAGCTCTAAAGCCTGATCGTTGCATAATGTCCTGTCTGGTCCTAAGTCGATCGTTATTTTATTTGGATTTACAAGAACAAACTTCTTTTTGTACACGCAGCAATCTGGGCAAGTTATGGTTACTTCATAATTTCCTGCTTTAAGTCCCGAGATATCTTTTGTTGAGGCTCCTGTATTCCACTTATAAGTATAGGGTAAATTTCCTCCTGAAACAGTAAGCTGAATTGCACCATCATTTCCTTCAAAACAAGTTGGATTTTTGAATTTTTCGACAGCCATAACTCCGTTTGGATCACCCACAAAAATACTTCCTTGCACTACACAGCCTTTTGCATCGGTAACTTTTACAAAATAATTATTTGAAGTTAAATTTTCTATTCGTGCAGTTGTGGCTTCGTTTGTCCATTCATAAGTATAAGGTGAAGTACCTCCTGATACTTGCGCCTCAGCCCAACCATCATCTCCTGTGGTACACCCTACATCCAGCTTAGTAAAAGCTAGCTTTAATTGGGCTGGTTGTGGCATATTTTGCGTAATATCAATTTCCTTAACCAAAGCATTATTGACATATGTACCCAATTTTATACCATTGGCATCTTCTATATTTAAAGCGTAAATTCCGTCAGATAAATTTTCAGCTGTTTCGTCATGATCGTTCCATATCGCCCATGAACCGTCTTTTTGTTTTTTCTTCCAAGTATAATAGTACAATAATTCCTTATTTTTAGTGGCTTCTAATGGAATTCCACCTTTAACTCTCGCAACAAGAATACCATCTTGAGACTCATCACGCTGTTTGTCTAGCGGAGAGACATCTGCCTCATTTCCAAATTCATTATTTACATTGCAAGATATCGTTCGAACAACCTCTAAAGTTACTTCAAGCGGATCTGGATCATCTAAAGCTGTAACCGAATTTATCATCGTACAGCCTGTTTTATTAACTGCATCTACATAATTATCGTCACGAATGGTCAAGCTATAGGTATCTTCAGGAACTCCATTTAGAGTAATGGTATAAACGCCATTATTAAATTGAGCTGTGGTAGACGTTTGTTTAATTCCTTTACTGTTTTTCCATTCAAACCAATAAGTTTTGTCCGAAAAAATAGTACCACCAGTAATTTCAGCTACAATTTTTCCATTGGTAGCCTTATAAAAACTCGGATTAAGCACTTCCGTATATTTAATAGAAAGCGGCGCTTCCGGTTCTGAAATCGTAATGCTTTGTTGCGTAGTACATCCTCTAAAATCGGTTACATTAACGGTGTATTTGCCCTTTTTCAAAATAGTATTTTCAGCAATCTCTACCCCATTCGACCATATGTAAGTGTATGGACCAGTTCCTCCTGCACCTTTTGCAGTTGCCCAGCCATCATTTCCTCCATTACAAAAAACATCTCCTTTTGTTATCGTTACAACTAATTTTAAAGGTTGCTTCATCGGTTGTATCGAATCTTTTGCTGTCCAGCTGCCATTTGCATAAGTGCCTAGTATAATTTTATGGCGGTCTTCAACATTTAAAGCATAATTTCCATCTGAAAGGTTTGGTGCAATCGAATCTTTGATCGTTTCGAGATCTTTCCAAGTACCATTTGGCTCTTGTTTTTTCCAATGGTAAAAATAAGGCAAGCCTTTATTATCGTCATAAAATAAAGTTGTACCGCCAGTTACGTGTGCGATCAGCATTCCATCCTGCGACTCGTCGCGCTGCCCGTCACTCGGACTTGTATCTTTTGCGCTGCCAAACTCATTACCCGAATTACAGGAAATTTCTTTCCTTTCAAAGGTTACTTTTAAAGGTTTTGGCTCGTCAAGTTCTTTTTGAGAATCAATAATAGAACAATATTTAATCTGACCTGCTATGTCACGATAATTTTCGTCTGTAACTGTCAAAGAATAAACAGAAGCAGGAAGCCCCTCAAGCGTTAGAATAACTTTATGATCTGCATCACCTTTTTTGCCAACAATTTCTATACTCGGAACTAGTTGTGTCTTATCTTTATTTATCCATTTAAAATTGTATGAATCATTTGTATAAGGTGTTCCTCCAGTTATCTCAGCTACAATTTTTCCATTTGCTCCTCCAGCAAAAGTGGGTGGTGTAACTTCTAGATATTTTAATGCTAATGGTGCCGTCGGTCCATCTATTGTGATACTGTCTCTTACAAAACATCCTTCCTTGTTATCTACGGCCTCAACATAATATTTGCCCTTTATTAAATCTTTTATTTCGGCATTCTTGATTTTTATATTATCTGGCAAATACCAAGTGTAAGTATAAGTAGATTTGCCATCTTTAATACTCGCTTTTGCCCATCCATTTGTACCTTCAAAACACGATACATTTCCAGAGGTAAACACTATTTTCATCTCATCTGGCTCAGCAATTGGAAGCTCAACCGCTATTGGTGTTTGTTCTGTTAATGTATAAGTGCCATGCATAATTCCGTTGGCATCTGTAACATTTACAGAATAAAGTCCTTTAGAACGATCCGAAACAATTGAATCTTTTTCTTCATCTAAATCATCCCAGTCACCAGTACCTTCATTTAGTTTTTTCCAAGAAAAATAATAAGGCAGCCCTTTATTTGTTTTTATATCTAATATTTTTCCTCCTTCTGCTAAAGCCACCAAGCTTCCATTAGATGCTGATGCTTTATTTGAACTGCTATTTTCTCCAAGATTTGCGGAGTTACAAGAAATGGCTTGTCTTATTTTCAGTTTTAGCTTAATTGGTTCAGGATCATCTAAAGTAACCGTTAATTCAGGTATACTCTGAGGTTCCAGCTTACACTTTCCGCCATCTGTAACAGATAAAGTATATTTATCCTCAGGTACATTATTTAAGGTAATTTCAAAAACGCCATTTGCAAATTTGGTCGAAGTTTTATTCTGATCAATAAGTTCATCTTTACTATTTCTCCATTCGTACAAATACGAATTTCCTCCGATCAATCTACCGCCTTTAATAATAGCCATAATACTTCCATTTTCTGCTCTATAAAAAGTAGGATCCGTGGGCGTAATACTTACTAATTTTAGAGCTTCAAGCGGCTGTTTAATTTCTTCTGAAAGCATTTTTTCAGATTGATCTGTATTTTTTGCAATACAGCTAATATTGTCTATCAGATTCACCATTTTTCTCACTTTTACATAGCAAAACCCTAATGGCAATCCCTCAATCGTATGCTTATCTGCGTTTGAAAACTTAGTCCATGTCAATCCTTTATCAATAGAAAATTCGTAGATTCCAGTTGCAGCTCCTCCTGTAGCAACAATATTTAAAGCACCATCTTTTCCTCCAAAACAATTGATATCATTATTTTTTGTAATAGAAAAATTTACCGGTGAGGGTGCTTTTATTGAAAACGCCTTCAAATCATATCTGTCAGCGCTGGTAGAAGTACTTAGCCCATCTTTAAAACCTACGAGCTGCAGCATATAATTTCCTGGAATAAGATCCGTAATGCTAAAAGTTTTATCTGTATCGATAGAAAGCTCACCATGATAATCAGTCGGTGTATCTGTATCAACATTCAGCAAAGTATAATTTAACTGCTCTCCCTTAAATAACGTTCTGTTAAATATCAACTTTACACTTCCATCTTCGGTATCGCTGCAACTTGTCTCAACAGCATTTTGAGAATCAACTTTTGGAGCAGACAAACGCACATTATAAGTAACAATATTTGAAACCACCGCTTTATTGTATGCTACTTGCCTAAAGTGAACTTTTTTACCATGACTGGAGGCATCTAACTGAGTTAATACATCTAATGCACTTACTGATATGCTTGCTTGATCAAACTGAGGAAGCGGCATCCAGCTTGCTTCTACATTTTTATCTGGATTTATTGAATATTGCCAGTTATATTCTGTACTCAAAAATCCTGTGTCTGATTTTATTACAATTTTATCTCCCGTAGGTAAAATATCATTCAGATTGGCAGGTCCAATTTCTTGTATATGAAGTTTAGGAAGAACTTTTAATGTGGCTCTTAAATTATAAAGATTAGTAAAATAATTTCCGATATAATATTCAGTAACTCCATAAGAAACATTCATAGATTCTGTACTGCTGTTATCTGTTTTACAGCCAGAATTAAAACCTCCATGATATTCTCTTCCTTCAGAGTAATATTTAATTTTAGTAAGCTTTTTTGAGCTTAAAAAACTGCTTGACCAATTTCTTGGCAAATTTTGTCCATCTCCTATTGGCTGATTAAAAAACGGTAAATCTGCAGCATTGCTAAAAAGCATCCAAGATTCTAAGCGGCTGCCGCAATTTCCTGATATATCAACTTTAATATTGATGTTGGTTATTTCAAAATTAACCTGATAAGTTCCTACTCCCTGAGCAAATCCTAATCTGGAAATCAATACAATTATCAATAAGTAAATCTTCTTCATAGGCATTAATATACAACGGTTAAAACTTCTTCTTTTGCCGGATTGTTGCTTTCCAGATTCGGAATCAGATGATACTCGTATTCCATGTTTATTTTTAAACTCTTATCTTCTAAAGTAAAAACATCACCATTTAATTCTCTCCATAAAGTTGGTGGTGTCCCTTTTACATTTTTATAAATGCTCAGTCCCAAAACCTTATCATTATTTTTTATATAATTCCAGCTTAAGATAATCTTCTTGTTTTCTCTATCTGGAACACCTTGCAGGAAATTAATTGTCTTTACAGGTGTAAAATCTAAAACCGTTACAGTTACGGTAGAATGCTCTAAGGAAGACCACAGATTACTTTTATCTCTTGCCAGAATAGCATACTGATACACTTTCTTGTTCTGTACCTTGTCATCTGTAAATTCCTGAATGGTATCGTTAATTGACTTAATTTCCAACCATTTTTCCTGACCTTTTTCCCGTCTTCTTAAACTGTAACCCGTAACATCTTCACTGTAGCTTCGTATCCATTTCAAGGTAACTTTTCCATCCTTGCTGTCATAATCTTTGAAAATGGGTGCTGCAGGCGGAATCTTGTCTGGTTTATCTAAAACTAAAACATCTGAAGGATCTGAAACATTGAATCGCATGTCTTCTGCAGCGATTTTGTAGTATACTTTGCTATTGGTCATTTTCAGACTTACGCTGTCTTTATAATCATTTCCCACATACGATTGATGGTAAATATCAACAAACTCTTCGTCTGCATTATTTGCTTTTAGAATTCGGTATCCTCTTAAATCTTTTTCTTGATTGGCTTTCCATTTTAATCGCACAATTCCCAAACTGTCAATTACACCTTCTAGACCTATAGGCTTAGATGGAGCTATAGAATCTATAGGTTGCACAAGCATACTTTGAGATGTTAAACGTTGCTTATTTTTTCCTATTACTGAGATTGTAAAATAGTTGGATTGATATAAACCTTCTTTATAATTTAATTTTCGTTCAGATGGAGGAATGATTTTAGAAATCACTTTGTAAGGGCCTCTATCATTATCTGCAAGATTAATTTCAAATCCTTGAATCAAATCTTCTGATTCTTTTGGATAATCCCATTCTAAATTGACTTCATTAGAGTTGATAATAACATAGTCCATTAATCGTGCAGGAATCGAAATAGACGAAACACCTTTTGCAGTAATAGGCTTGCTTACTTCACTTTTTTCTCCAAATGAAGAAATCCCAAATAATCTATAATGATATATTTTATCATTTACGCTCAGTGTATCAACATAGTACATTGTTTTAGATGGACGGTCTGCTTTATCATTTAAGTTGACAAGCGGAATTTTTGAGACTGGTTTAAAATTGATTCCATCCTCTGATTTCTCTACCATAAAAGAAGTATATATTCTTTTAAAAGTTTCATAATCCCAGGAAAGAAGTACTTTTTTATCATCGGGAATTGCCATGAAATCAGTTGGTACAGGCAAAACACTATAATCTTTTAAGCCAATCATATACGATGATTTTTTAACTTTAGGAGTTTCAAAAACACTTACTTGATAAGCATAAACCTCATTTGGTTTTACAGTTGTATCAACAAATCCCCAGCCAGCTTTTACGGCTGCTGTAAAACTCATATCGGCTGCATATAAGGCAAAAGTATAACGCTGATCCAATTCATCAGCCATATTTATTATTCTGGAAAGTTCTCCTTCTTTTGCTCCCGTAACATCAAAACTTTTGCCGTAAATAGACTGAGCTATAACGGCTGCATAATTGTCTTTTTGAATTAAGTCCATCCAAGAATCCAGCACTTCAGGACGCAAAGGCTGTGGGGTTAATAAAACTTTTTCCAGCTTAGGCACGACTTTTCCATCGCGCAGCACAGTTACTCTATTAATTATAAATCCTTTTGTATTAGCTTTCTGCCATTCTATAGCAGAATTGACGGCCCAGCGAAGGACTATTTTGTCTTTTTGCGCTCTCGCATTGACCATTACAGTTGCATCTTTGGTCTGAGAATAGGCAATACAGGACAATAAAACAAATAAGGTTAACAATTTAAATTTAGACATGGGGATGTAATCAATTTTTTGTTAAAAAAAACCAAAAGTAATGCATCTTGATTAACTTACCAATAAGTTTTTTCAACATTACTATAAAATTCAAATAAATTAATTATAAGAAAATTATGAAGCAAAAATACTTGGTCTAATTTTTAAATCCTTACGGTTTTCCACATATTGTAGTAATTTTGCCTCAAACTCATCTAAACAACAATCATTTTTTTGCTCCTGCAATTAAACGCACAAAAAAAAGACTGTTCGCATTGAACTCCAGTTGCCATAAGATTTGCAACAAAAAGTTAAGACATTTTATTGTCTGTTTTTATCAATAGAATTACTTACATTTTACTAAAATGGGCTTTCTTTCCAATTTTAAAAAAATAACATTCTCATGAAGTTACATTTTTAAAATCTTGGTGGCAAAATCATGGCACTTTTGCTCAGAACTATTGCTAGTCCTATTTACTTACACTTGCTAACGACGTAAATTCACTTAATGAATGTTCCGTTAACTATTTCAATAAAGTTTTTTCGATCTCTCTGCCGTGCTGTATAAACTTTATAAAGTGTCTCTAAAAATACTTGAGACATTAACTTTAACTATATAAAAAAGCTTCTAAAACAAGGTTTTCGAAGCTTTTTTATTCATTGTAATTGGGGTAAATTTTTAATAATTCAGATTCATCCCAAATCCTATTCCCATATCACTATCGTAATGAGTAGTAAGACCAAAATTCTTGGCTATTATATATTTTAAACCTGCCATATATTCCTTATCAGTATTCCACATAAGATTCATTCGTAATCTTTTAGAAAGGGGAATATCCATTCGTTCAAACTGGATGCGAAAATTACCATCACTGAAAACTTCCGTTTGCGCTACAATGAGCATCGGCAAGGTATAATTAACCCCGGCGCTAAATACCGCTCTTTTATCTTTTGTGCTAGTTTGTCCAAATAAATTTTGTTCACTCTCGCCCATTTCCATTTTACGGTATCGCCAATCAAATCCTATAAAAGGCATGAGCCATTGCATTTTTCCAATATATCTTCCTATATGAGTTTCGGTTTCATAACCGTGCATTTTGTTATAGCCTAACCTCCATTCTGTTCCTATACTCCATCGCGCATTTTGATACATGGCTTCTCCATCGTTGCCGTTGGATGCAAAATCATTTTGTGTCATAAAATGAAACATTCTGTCATCGTGAAAAAGCATTTTTTGAGCCATTTTTGGATCAGGAATTTCAGGATTTGGGGGATTATTTTCATAACTAAAAATTCTACCCATACCACTCATCATATGATAAAGAATATGGCAATGAAAAAACCAATCACCTTCAGCATTAGCTGTAAATTCTATTGTGTCGGTTTCCATTGGCATAATATCCACCACATTTTTTAACGGCGCATAATCTCCCTGACCGTTCAGCAAACGAAAATCATGACCATGCAGGTGCATCGGATGGCGCATCATAGAACCGTTGTATAATACAATGCGAACATTTTCTCCTTTTTTAATGAGGATTTTATCTGTTTCGGATACCACTTTATTGTTCATACTCCAAACATAACGATTCATGTTTCCTGTGAGTTCAAACCGAAGCTCTTTTACGGGTGCATTTTCTGGAAGTGTTGTTTTTACAGTAGATTTTAGCATACTATAATTTAAGGTTACAATATCTGATAATGCATTACTGTTGTATTGTTCAGCACCTTCTTCGGTATGATTTTTATGAGATATTTTTCCTTTTATTACTGCTTCCCCTGTTATTTCAGGATACATTACAACATTCATATCCATTTGATTCAGCGACATACTCATTCCCATATCATCCAGATCGCCATTCATTTTCATCATGCCGTTCATCATCTTCATTCCTTCAAAATATTTTAATTTGGGCAACGGGTCGGCAAGCTGTTTTATACCAGAACCAATGTAAAGAGAAACCGATTTGGTTCTGTCTTCGGGCGTAGCTAAAAATTCGTAAGAAGTTTGATTTGACGGAATGTTTACAATAACATCATAAGTTTCAGAAACTGCAATAAGCAATCGATCGATACTTACAGGCTCTACATCATTGCCATCATTAGCGACCACTGTAATCTTGCCACCTGCATAAGTAAGCCAAAAATTACTCGAAGCTCCTCCATTAGAAACCCTTAAACGCACTTTATCTCCGACTTTGAACTGAGAAAGCTGACTTTCGCTTGAACCATTAATTAAAAAACGATCGTAATAAACATCGCTTACATCCATTGCGTTCATCCGTTTCCATTCGTTGGCTACTTTTATAGAAAAATGTCCTTGTCTAATAGCTTCTCCATAACTTTGGGTTGTTCCTTTTTTTATAGCAAACCAATCACTGGCGTTATGCAGAAGCCTGTGTACATTTTCAGGTTTCATATCAGTCCATTCGCTTAAAATAACAGGAACCGTTGGCAGATCATCAATGCCTTTTCTGAAATTTGGATCGTCTGTTTTTTTATTGATGATAAAAGATCCATACATTCCAATTTGTTCCTGAAGACCACTATGGCTGTGATACCAATGCGTTCCATTTTGAATAATTGGAAAAGTATATTTATAAACCGAGTGAGGTTTTATAGGCATTTGAGTAAGATATGGAACTCCATCTTCCTTATTTGGCAAAAACAATCCGTGCCAATGAAGTGAAGTTTCTTCATTCATCTCGTTGTGTACATAAATCTCGGCAATATCGCCTTCAGTAAATGTGAGTGTCGGCATCGGAATTTGTCCATTAACCGCAATAGCTCTTTTTGGAGAACCAGTAAAATTGACCAATGTATCTCTAACATAAAGATCATAACGAACAACATGCTGCGCGTTTAAAGTCATTGCAAAGAGCAGTAGAATATTGATATAAATTGATTTCATTTTTATATTTTCAAATTATTGAATAACTTCTACCGTATTGCCACAGTTTAACATCTGAGCGCCATAATAAGGATTTTTCACCGCACTTTCTTTACTGAGCCAATTGGCATTTTTCATAGGACAATATTGATAATAAACAGGCGCTTCGACTTTGGTTACTTTGAGCAATTCATAAATATTTTTAGACAATTCGTTAAAACTTTCTCTTTGTTTATCTATATCTTTCGCTGTTGCAATTTCCTTTGATTTGATTGTTAATACTTCGTTTACTTTAATCCATATTTTAGATTCTTCGGATGCTAAAGATTCAATTTTTACCGAAAAAATAGCTTCCTGCAATACTTTTGCTTTAGCAGAAACTGGCACATTATTAGATTGTACAAAAGCATCTTTAAGATCAAAATAAACAGTACAAACACTTTGTAATGAACCTGCCTGAGGTGTTTCAATAGGAGCATTATGGGAAATCGTATCTAAATCTGATTTTGTTTCAGCTTGTTTTGCTTCACGAACATATTGACAACATTCAGGAAGTTTGGCATAAACTGCCTCCGGTGCTAGAAAAGTACTGCTGTCATAACCTGCCAAGGCAATACGTTTTAGAATCTGATCTGTATTTGTTTTGTTAGCATCATAGGTTATAGAAGCGATTTGAGTATTTTTATCCCAAGTAACTGTTAAAGTGTTTTTTAGGCTTCCTGCCTTTTCTATATTTGTTTTACAAATGGCACAACTACCATATATTTTAATATTTTCTGTAATCGGATTTTTAATTTGAGAATGGCTTAAAGCCGAAAACAACAAAAGCATTGCTGTCACTATTTTTTTTAATGAATACATTGAATTTTCTTTTTTGAGTGAATAGTATAACAATACAATGAACTTACTAGAGTATGATTGCAATTGAAATTATAAACCTAAACGAAGGTAGGCTTGAGCAAGAAAACGCTCTTAAATTGACAGATTTATGGCCGTCACAGTTGTTTTTTATCCTACTTTTGGAATAAACCAAAGCGACTGATAACCTGATAAAAGTGTAGTTTGATAAACAGGAAATTTTTGTTTTATTGGAGAAATTTCTTTTGAAGTTGATGAAGAATTTATTTCATTAAAAAACAAAAAAACTAAATAAGAAGAAAGGCAGACACATTTTGAATCGCCGCATTTTTCGCGGTCGCAATTGTGCTTTTTATTTGTGGATTGAGTCGATTTACAGCAGGAATGTACTTTATATTTTTTTGAAAATATCTCTTTATTTAAAGCATATTTCATTGATTTACTTTTACATGCCATAACATTATGAGATACCATTAGGAAACTCAAAATAAATAAAAGTAAAAGAAAAATGTTTTTCATTAATTGTGTAATGATTTAAAAAAATATAAAATTTATGATTGTTTTTTGACAGATAATACTGTTTTTATCTAAATAGACAAATACGGCACCTTTTCAGAATACCGTATTTTATCCAACTAATTCAATTCACTCTTTATAAACTTGCTTTTACTGCACCGCAAGTCAACATATTTTTTGGATAGTAAGGATTTTTGATTTCTTTACTATCACTTAACCACATAGCGCCTGTCATGGGGCAAACCTGAAGGTTTAATGCAATATCTTCAGCTTTGAATTTAGGTGCTACATCCCAAAATTTAGCCGAAAGGGTCTGAAAAATTTTACGTTGCTTATTGATGCTTTTTGTTGCTGCCATTTCTGCAGCAAGATCAATAATTTCTTTTCTTGCCATTGTTGCAACATTCATTTGTTCAATGTCTAATTTTTTAAACCTGAAGTTCTTTAGTAAAAGCTGCAAATTTATGGCATTTTTAACCACAGAAAGACTATCTGAAATAAGAAGATTATTCTTTAAAGCCAGATAACTGTTCGTAATTTCCTTTTTCTGTACTTCGCGTTTTGCAACTAATTCAGGAGCTACTTCCTGCTTTGATGTTAATTGGGCATTTGCAAGAGTGCTTAAGCCAATTAATACTATAATTAATAGTTTTCTCATATATCCGTTTTATTAATTTTTGAAATGATTTTATCAATTTCGATTAAAATACTTTCAAAATGTTCTTTGTTTAGTCCTGTTGTTCCGTTCATTAATTTTGTGACATCCGATCTTAATTTTAAAAGATGCTGTTTAGCATATAATCTCACATCACTGCGCTGCGCTGTATTTAAAGCTCTGCTTCCTTCCGCCTCTTTCGGCAAAAGCAATAAGTATAACTTATCAACATAGCTGCGTTGTAAACTGCGTCGGTAATAATCTAATTTTTCGTTACCGCTAAAATTAACCCAAACCGTTTGCTGTAAATCGTTTAAAAACTCCGGAACGGTATAAGCTCCTTCAAACTGCATTGCTTTAAGACTGATATTATAAAGCATACCCGAACTTAATAGCATATTCAATACTTGATTTTGTTGATCTGCGATTTGATCTTCGGTCTTTAAAGAAATTAATTGACTAATATCTTGAGGATACATCCAAAGAGGCGCATTAAACAATTGTCGTCCTACATAATCTACGGCAGCTTTTACTTTAGCTTTAGGGACAGGCTGATAAACCAATCCTTTTTCATCAACAGTTCTTTTATTCACATAATTATTACCAATATATTTTAGTACATGATATAAATACAAACCATATTGTTTTACAACTGCCTTATGCATATCAGATAAATTATCATATGCATCGTTAGGCTGATAAGTCCACTCAATAAGATTTGGTACTACGCGCTTTAAATTTTTAATTCCGTAATCGCTGGCAAGAACTGCATCATCTCCAAGATCTTCTGTCTGACTGCGCGGATCTTCGTCTTTTCCCTCACCTCCAAACCATAGTTTTGGGTTTGCTGTTAGACTATCTGTCGTTATCTTGGCAAGTATTTTTTCTTCTTCAAATTCGTCTTTAGCTTTTGGAAAATAAGAATAACCCCATTTAAGAGCCCATTTATCATAAGCACCAATACGCGGATAAATTCCTTTTGGACTAATATTGTCTTCCGGTTGTGCAACATAATTAAAGCGGGCATAATCCATTATAGAAACCGTATGACCATTTGCTTCAACCCATTTTTTATCTCTTAGTTTTTCTACCGGAGTAGCGCTGCTTGCTCCCATATTGTGACGTAAACCAATAGTGTGTCCAATTTCATGCGAAGAAACGAAACGAATTAATTGTCCCATTAACTCATCATCTAAATGCATTTTTCTTGCTCTTGCATCTAAAGGTCCTGCTTGAATCATGTACCATCTTTGCACTAATTTCATTACATTATGATACCAGCCTACATGACTTTCGATAATTTCTCCACTTCTAGGATCACTTACTCTTGGTCCGTAAGCATTTGGCGTTTCTGATGCGTAATATCTAACAACAGAATATCTGGCATCTTCTAAACTCATTGTTGGATCATCTTCTGGCCATTCTTTACCAACAATAGCATTTTTAAAACCTGCTGCTTCAAAAGCTTTTTGCCAATCGTTTATTCCCGCAATTAAATAGGGTCTCCACTTTTTTGGTGTTGCCGGATCAATGTAATAAATAATCTGTTTTTTAGGTTCTACCAATTCACCTCTTTCATACTTTTTAATGTCTTTATCCTTTGGTTCCAAACGATAACGCTGAATTATAAACTTGGCTTGTGCGCGTTGTTCATCATCATCAAACAAAACGTATTTATTCGCAAAAAAACCTACTCTTTCATCGGCAAAACGTTTGCGCATTGGTGTTTTTGGCAATAATACAATCGATGTATTTAATCTTAGTGTTATTGTGCCACTGCTCGCTGTTGTACTTGTATAAGTTTTTGTCGTTTTAACCTCTACGTTAATCGGATAAGTATCAATCGTCTCAATAAAAGATTTATCATCAGCTATAGAAGTTAATTTTTTCTCTGTTTTCTCCTGACTGCCCAATGAGAACATGGCATTCTCTTTTTTGAAAGCGTCTGTTATTTCAATAACAACATTTCCAGTATCAGGATTGGTTGTTTTTATTGGAAAAGCTGCCACAATTGGATTCTCGTTACTTCCTGCTAACGCCTTTGCAAGCATAGAATCGGTGTTACGAACATCTTGCCTGTATTGCAATGATCTCAAAAAAACAGTATTGTTGACTCCTTTCTCAAAGTAAATGGTTTGCTCGTTGGCTTTTTCTCCACCAAAACGTCCAAAACCTTCAGGAGTCGAAAGATACCTGGTTACAACCAGCATGTATCTATTGAATAAACTGTCTGGAATTTGCAAATAATATTTAGTATCGACCTGACTAACAACAAATAATCCTGACTTGGTTTTGGCTTTATCAGTAATTACTTTATTATAAGGTTGCATGCCTTTTGGCTGTGTACCACTGGTACTATCCGCTTTTTTTTCAGGGGTTTGAGCAAAACCATGCTGGTGTATTGTAACCAGCATGATTAGTAATATAAATAATTTCTTCATTGGAATTAAAACGGAAGTTTCTCGTCTGTGTTTAATGTAAGTTTTGGATTCTTTGTTAGAGCAGACAAAGGAAAAGGTATAATGTACAATTTCGAGTTAGGCAATAATGTGTACGTTTTTTGCGGAACGGTTTTATTAACTAATGGAAATAATCTTGTAACGGTTTTTGCATATTCAGTTTCCGTATTTAATCTTTTCAGATCAAAGAAACGATTGAAACCTAAAAGCAATTCTTTTCTGCGCTCGTTTATTACCAATTGCATTGTTGCTGCTCTGGTAGTTGGAACAGTTAAATTTACAGTTCCAGATAAAATTCGTTTTGCTCGCAATGTATTCAAGACAGCAACTGCTTCCGCAAATTTATCTTCTCTGGCAAAACATTCTGCCTGCATTAAATATACCTCAGTTGTCTTCATCCCAACAGTAGGATAAAAGAATCTAGTATAAACAACTGACCAATAGGCTGTATTTGAACCCTGATCTAGATTTGTAGTACTAGTTGTATTGAAAAATAAATTAAAACGGGCATCGTTTGTCCCAAATAAAGTTCGCAGCTCCGGGCTTATAACATTTTGATAGGCAAAGTTCATCTCATTATAACCTGTCATATATTGGTAGCTCAATACTTCTACATTACTTGCTGCCGGAACAGTAACTACAGTTGGTCCGCCTTGTTTGCTATAAGCTACCAAGTCGAAAATTTGATTATTATAGCTTAATGATTTTTCTGCTGCTTCTCTTGCTTTTGCAATTTCACGTTTGAACAAATGAACTTTAGCTTTAAAAGCATAAGCAAAGGCTAGTGAAGGATGATAAACATCAAGTGGTTTTTCCTGAAGATATGGTAGTGCATCTTCTATATCTTTATGAATAAAATCATAAACCTGAGCCACGGTTGATTTTGCCGGTTGTGCTTCTAAATCAAATTTATCCATGATACAAATACCTCCATCGGTTGTGGCTGTTTGCGGATC
This sequence comes from Flavobacterium sp. 245, assembly GCF_004362055.1. GTDB lineage: Bacteria > Bacteroidota > Bacteroidia > Flavobacteriales > Flavobacteriaceae > Flavobacterium. The sequence continues at coordinate 6,962 of NZ_SNXB01000016.1, read as the reverse complement.
ATAGCCTTTTGCGTAAGTGTTTACTAATAAAAAGTGATCGTAAGCTCTGTTAATTTTAGCTTCTGCTTTTGCTAATTGTTTCGTGCTTTCATCTCCTTTACTATTATCAACTAATGAAATAATAGTATTCCATCTGTTAATATAAGAGTAAGCTTGATTGTAAAAACTGGAAGTTTTCAATAAAGAAACTCTATCTGTGGTTTCATCAAAAGTAAAATTAATAATATCAACGTTTGGAGTTATACCTATTACGTTGCTTTCTTTCATCCATTGATCATCTGACAAATATTGAAAATTATTGATTGGATAACCTCTGTTTGGCAAAGATACCATTTCATAAAATTGTGCTGCTGTTTCTATAACTAAAGCACCTTTAGGAGTTACATCTGTGTATTCTTCGCATGATGTTATGGTTAACATCAAAAGCGACAGCGTTATTATATATATATGTTTCATTTTTTTATAGCGTTAGATTAAAACCTAATAAGTATGTTTTAGGCATTGGCAAATTACGTGTACCTGAGTTAGCCGAATAAACTTCAGGATCAATATGATTTCCTGCAGCGCTCCAATACCAAAGATTATTTACTTGAAATGTAAACTTAGCCGATGCTATTTTCATTTTATTGGCAATAGGTTTTGATAAATTATAAGCCATAGAAATATTTCTTAGTTTGATGTAATCTCCATCGACTACATTTACATCCGAATTTCTCCATTGACTGCTTATTGTTGAAGCATAACTTCTAACATTTTCTGCAAAATCTACATATAAACGAGTGTTCCCATTTTGGTTTGCATCAGTATAACGATCTGTAATACTTGAAAGATTTACCAAATCTGTACTCATATCCAAAGTCTCTTTACGCATTACATTTCCACCTGAGAAAACAAACAAAAAATTTAAATCAAACTCTTTATATGAAAATCGCTGTGAAACTGAACCTGTATAGGTTGGCATTAAAGTTCCCATGTTAACAAGCGCAGCAACATTGTTTACCGATTTTACAGAAGTTGGCACAGGGTTTCCTGATGCATCAAAAGTAATTGACGGATTTCCGTTTTCGTCTAAAATATAAGGGTATCCATTAAAGGTTCCTCCATATTTATAAGCGTACAAACTATTATAAGCCTCATTTTGTAAAAAGTAATCACCTGGAAAACCTACATAATTAGATGCTGTCGATTCTGCTCTAGTTATTTTTTGGACAGTTGTTTTATTAAAACCAAAAATTAGGTTTGAACCAATTCGGAAATTTCCATCATTATACCATTCAGAACCTAAACTAAATTCGATTCCTTTATTTAATAAAGCTCCTGCGTTAATTCTTCTGCTTAATGCACCAACCGTCGGATCTAAATCTGTTGTAGCTAATAAATCAGAACTGTATTTACGGTAAATATCAATGCTTCCGTTTAACTTACTGCGAAACAAACTATAATCTACACCAAAATTAGTACTTGCAGTTTTCTCCCATCTCAACATAGGATTTGGTTGTGCTGTTACATTGATGTATTGTAATGATTGATATAAGTTATCATTTCTTCTCGTAGCAGTTACATATGGAGTTGTAGATTGATCTATATTTCCGTTAATACCATATGTTGCCCTTACTTTAAGCGCACTGATCCATTTTATTTCTTTCATGAAATCTTCACTGCTGGCATTCCATCCCAAACCTGCTGACCACAATGGACGATTTTTATATTTAGGATCTACTCCAAACAAATCTGCTCTGTCTACTCTGTAACTTCCTGTTACGTTATATTTAGATAAAAAAGTATAATTTAAAGTACTAAAAACCGAAAAGTAGCGATGTAGTGTTTCTTGCTGTGTTCTTGTTACAGCGGCTAAAGTTCTATTATTTCCAGAAATGTAACTCGCAACTCCAGTTTGGCTAAGTGCTAAACTATTAAGAACCGCAGATGAAAGTGTTACAGGATCATAACCATACCTTATTTGTTCGATATTTCTTGGAGCGCTAGTTTCTCTCATTTCAAAACCTCCAACTGCACTTACTGAATGTTTTCCCTCTCCAAATTCCTGACTAAAATCTAATTGGTTTCTAAAAGTATAGTTACTTGCCTGATTACTTAATTGTTTGTATCGTCCTCCTGTAGAAAAACCTTCTACATAGGTATATGTATTTGTAGCAGGATTGTATCCGGTTAACGCATTAATAGCGTAACGCATTTTATAAGAGTTTATATCGTTATATTCTGAACTCTCATTTCTTCTATTTTCATATTGAAATTGTGTATTAAAGCTCAACCCTTTATAAAGCTTGGCTCTGATGTTTGCAAAAGCTCTTAAACTTAATGAGTTTTGATTTTTGATACCTTCCTGAAGTGAGTTTAAAACATTAAATTCGTTAGATTTAAAACCACTTAAAGCAGCAAGTTTTCTAGCAACTATTGGGTTGATAACACCACTGGAAGTAAAACCATCACTAATACCTACAAATGGCGACATTACCAAATTTCCATTGTCATCTGTTATTCGCTCGTATCTTTTTTGAATATCATAATTGCCAAAATCATTATCCGTAATATCATCATTGCTTAAGTTTCCATTTACACCAATTGTCGCCTCCAACCAGTTATTTAATTGAAAACTGCTTTTAGCATACAAATTAAAAGCATTGCTATTATTGTATTTAATACGGGCTTTTGATTCGTCGTAATTTAACGATACATAAGTATTTTGCTTTCTTGTACTTCCAGAAAATGTAACATTATAACGTTGTCTAAATTCATTTTGCCACACGTTATCTCTATAATCTTTATAATAATCGTTCTTTTTATATTGGGCAATGGTACTATTATAATCGGCATTGGTTATTTTTCCTTCCTCCAAATCTCGGTTAAGCTGGTAAAGCGGACTGTAATATTTCATACTGCTGCTTCCAATATCGCCATAGCTACTAAACATATCAGTAGTATTATTAAACCTAGCTCTTTCTCTCTTATAAACCGCTTGTTCAAAATCGACTATATCGCTTGTTGAAGCATAGTTCATATCTCTCAAATTTGGTTTATCAGAAATAAAGAAATCAGTATTTACTGTAACTTTCAAATTACCATTTCCTTTTTTAGTACTTAAAACAATAACACCATTTGCTGCTCTTGAACCATAAATAGAAGCTGCTGCTGCATCTTTAAGAACATTTACACTTTCGATGTCATAAGGATTAATTTCATCCAAGGTCAAGTCAGTTGGTAAACCATCAATTACGATAAGCGGACTGTAACCTACTAGTAGGGAAGAAAAAGTACCTATTCCTCTCAAGATAGGTTTATCTGCTGTACTTCCGTTAGGATTTTTTTGAAACATTAAACCAGCTACACGGCCTTCAAGCGCGCTTAATAGACTAGGATTGATATTTTCGTTTAAGGTTTTTTCATCGACTGTAGCAATAGCTCCCGTAGAATGTTTTCTCTCAAGAGTCTGATAACCTGTTATAACAACTTCTTTCATTATAGACACTTTCTCTTCTACAACAAGATTCAATTGATTACGCCCTCCAATTGAAAAAGATTTTTTTTCAATTGTTAATCCTGAGACTTCAATTATACCTTCAGATGGCACATTATCAAGAGAAAAACTTCCATCAAAATCGGTTACAGTATGAATGTTCGTGCCAGAAACATTTACATTTACACCCGGAAAAGGCTCATTTTTATTATTTACGATTTTTCCGCGTATACCGATTAATCCCTTTCCCACTTTCTCCTCATTTGCAGCTGTTAACACTATGGTTTGATTGGTAATGGAGTACTTTAAGTTTTGAGAATTGAAAATTTCATTCAATACCTCTTTCAAAGCAGAATTCTTAACGTTAATGGTTACAGGTTTTGAATCTTTTAGCAATTTCTGCGTATAAAAAACTTCGTAATTGGCCTGTTTAGCCACTTCTTTTAATACCGTTTCAAGTGGTGCATCTTTAAATTTAATGCTAATACTTTGGGCTTGAACTGTAAAACTGCAAAACAGCATAAACAAAACACTAAACGCCCATAAAGGAGTTGAAAAATTAAGATCGGAAATATTTTTTCCGACTTTTTTGTAAGGTTTTTTTGGTTGTAAATTAAATTTCATACATTTACATTTGGTTTTAGTTAAACAATAGGTGGACAACTTATACTGGCTATAAACTTTTTAACAACCAGAAGCATCGCAACTGCCTCTGGTTTTTTAGTTTATAATCTCAATATAATCGGTTAAATTAAAGATCAGGGATATACAATAATTGTCCTTCCTTCGACCTTAAATTTTATATTACTAAGCTCAAGTACTTTTAATACTTCAGACAAATTTTTGTTCATAAACGTTCCGCCACTAAATCTCACATCTGAGACATCACCGCGATATTCTACTTTAATTCCGTACCAGCGTTCCAACTGTCTCATAACCGTTTTTAAATCAGCATTGTCAAATTTAAAACGACCATTTTTCCAAGCAATAGCTTCATCAGTATCTACTTCTCTAATTTTAATTTTAGTAAAATTGTCAGACACATTCGATTCTTGTCCAGGCTTAAGAATCGATTTTTGATTCTTAAAACTAACCGCAACACTTCCTTCTAATAAAGTAGTTTTTACAACTGATTCATTTGAATAAGCGTGTACGTTAAAATGAGTTCCTAAAACTTCTATAGACTGATTATCTGATTTTACTATAAATGGTTTATTTTTATTCTTGGCCACTTCAAAATAAGCTTCTCCTTGTAACTCTACCAATCTTTTATCTCCATTAAACTGGGTTGGATATTTAATTGATGAAACTGCGTTTAGATATACTTTGGTACCGTCTGCCAAAATAATATTATACTGCCCTCCTGTTGGCGTTGAAAGCGTATTGAATGAATTAGGATTATTTTTTGAAGTATCAGCGTCCGGATTTATAACATAAGTAATAACTCCGTTTGCACCCATTTTAATTGTAACTTCTTCACCTTCTTTTGCAATTGTATCTTTTGCCGAAATATTCGCTAAAATAATTTGCTTTCCGTTTGAAAGCGTCAGGATTCCTCGAGTTCCACCCGGAGCAATTTCCTGTGGCTTCACAGCAACTTGAATAATTTGTTCTTTTGGTTTTGCAAAATAAAATATTCCTGTTCCCAATAATAAAGCTATCGAAGCAGCAACAGCTATACGTGGCCAAAGACGAATTACTTTTGACTCTTCCTGTACTGGCAATTTCGATTTCAGCAATTCGTAACTATCCTGAAGTTTATAATCGCTAAGCTGCAAATTGCTATTAGAAGCTTTGTGCAAATACCACGCATCAAGTTTATCCTGATCTTCATTAGATAAGGTACCCTCTTTGTATTTTTGCAGCAATACTAAAATTTCATTTTCCTTCATAATTACAACACGAAATTTTGTCCTGTTTTAAGTAAGACAGTTAGAAACAACTTTTGTCATAGATAATGACAAAAAAAAATAAAAAAATATTATTATATCATTAATAAAATTAGACCAACGTTATTTTATAACTACAAATAAGATAGTTACGAGAAGATTTCATCACAGAAATTAACAATAAGTATTACAATAATTCACCAAATAAAAACACTTACCAAAGACTTGAGTTTTTCTCTTAATATTTTTAACGAATTATATACTTGTTGCTTGGCTGTTTTATCTGTAATATTTAATTGAAGTGCAATTTCATCATACGAAAGTTCTTCGACCTTTCTTAACAAAAAAACTTCGCGCATTTTTTCAGGAAGTAAAGCGATTTCTTTTGCAATTATAGCTTCTAACTCCTGCTCTCTAATTTTAGAATCTGCTAAAACATAGTCATTTTCGATAAAATTTGAAATAGAATCTGCATAACGCGAAACAACTTTTTCGTGCGCCATATGATTTAATATTCTGTTTTTTGTTGCTTTGTATAAATAAGAAGAAAGAGAGCTTGTAATAGTTAGCTCTACACGTTTGGTCCAGATAGTTAAAAAGACTTCTTGAACAATATCATTTGCTTCATCTTGATTACCAAGCATTTTATAAGCATGATTAACTAATAGTTTGGAATACCTTTCGAAAATTTCTGTATATGCTAACTGATCGTCTTCTTTTAGAAGAGTAATTAAAAGATGATCATCATATTTGTTATGAGCAGACATTTGTTTAAAGGAAGTGAAGGTATAAAAAGCAATATTAAGCATTTTATATATTAAAACCCAAAAGATAATTCAATCAAAATTTAGATTTTTTGATATATTTTATTATCAACCAGCCGATATCATTGAATATAATATTCAAAAGATAGATATTTATTGCAAAAAGTAGTGCGTCAGGCTCTACGCTTTTTGTATAATTTTACCTGTAGATTTAAATTTATTATCATAATAATAATTTTTCATTAAAATAATTATTACGATTATCATTATTCAGTCTCATATGTGTTCCTAAAAACATATTGTGCATCTCAAGTAAAATGGTCTTTCAATTGAAAATCCATAAAAGCTTATTTATTTCTATTTTACAATACTTTTCCTGCATTTACATATTCTTTATACACAAGAATCAGTAAACTCAAGCAAAAATTATAGTTATAAAATCTTAAATTTGTACGAAGCATTTTTAATATCATTGACTACATAAGAATTAAACCATAAATTTAAATTAAATAATTTAGGCATTTCCCTCCGGACGGGCTCTTCGCTGTATCTTTTGCGGGAGAATTTTCAGTTTAAAAGAGATGTCCGTGTGCCCACAAAAGGATACCACTTGATCCTTGGCGCATTTTGAGGCAGAAGAGTCGTTCTGGTTTTCAAAAGAATCGGAAAATCGGTCTTACAATAATCAGACACAGCCAGAACTGTCGTAAAACAAAAAATCCCCATCAATTGAATGATGAGGATTCTTAAAAGAAAGGCGACGACATACTCTCCCACATGACTGCAGTACCATCTGCGCAGGCGGGCTTAACTACTCTGTTCGGGATGGGAAGA
>NZ_SNXB01000015.1 GCF_004362055.1 Flavobacterium sp. 245 | reverse complement strand
GAAAGACCACATCAAGGTATTGATGGAAAAAAGCCAATCGAAATGATAAATCCGTTACCGAAATAAGTGACTTTTACAATTTCGACGTAAGGAGACTCGAGCGATAGCGACCGGCGAAGCAAATCTTCACAAGTAACTCCGCTAAGAAAATCAACATACCCGCAAAGTAACCATCAAGTTTTTCATTTCGACGAAGGAGAAATCCTCGCAAGTAACTCCGTAAAGTATATCAAACAAAAACACGTAAAAAGAAAGAAAAATCTTAAATGAATATTTTATCTTTCGCCGAAAAAATGCAACACCAAGAAGGCTATCACACATACTACATATACATTCTCACAAATAAATACAAAACTGTTTTCTATACAGGAGTTACAAACAATTTAAAAATCCGTTTAAACCAACATAAGGAAAACGCCGAAACTACAAACAAAACCTTTACATCAAAGTACAATGCCACATTCTTGCTATATTATGAAAAGTTCACTTGGATTCAAGAAGCAATTGCACGTGAGAAAGAAATAAAAGATTGGCGCAGGGAAAAGAAAATTGAATTGATTAAAACTATTAATCCTGATTTGGATTTTTTGAATTATTATTTGAATAATTTATGCAAAATGTTTCCAATCTTTGTAGAATTTCTTGCGAGGATTTCTCCTTAGGTCGAAATGACAAGATTGTGGGCAATTAGGGATGTTAATCTCTGTATGTTCATTTCCAATCTTTGTGGAGTTTCTTGCGAAGATTTCTCCTTACGTCGAAATGACAAGATTGTGGGCAATTAGGGATGTGAATCTTATTATGTTTCATTTCCAATCTTTGTGGAGTTTCTTGCGAGGATTTGCTTCGCCGGTCGCTATCGCTCGAGTCTCCTTTTGTTGAAATGACAAGATTGTGGGTAATTTGGGATGCGAATCTCATTATGTTACATTTCCTTTGTTTGCAAAGTTTCTTGCGATGATTTGCTTCGCCGATCGCTATCGCTCGAGTCTCCTTACTTCGAAATGACAAGATTGTGGATAATTTAGACTTAAACAATCTTTCTTAAACTCGATTTTTCATTTACCTTGCCACTAACATCAGTCCTAAAAACCAAAAAAACACACATAATTTTCCATCCAGAAAAACTATGTGTGTTTTTTAATAAATGAAATGCCTTTTCCAGACAATCCAAATCCTATGCCTCTATGTGTTTAAAAACTAATTTAAACCTTCTTACTCCCCTCAATATTCGGCAAGAAACCAGTAATAATCCCAATCAAAGGCAGAAACGCACAAATTTTAAAAACATATTCTATACTCGTTGCATCCGCGATTTTTCCTAGAACTGCGGAACCTAAACCTCCCATTCCAAAGGCAAATCCGAAGAAAAGACCGGCAACTAAACCCACTTTCCCTGGCAATAATTCGGTTGCGTAAACCAGAATTGCTGAGAATGCCGAAGAAAGAATCAATCCGATAATTACAGATAAAGTTCCTACCCAAAATAAATCCACATAAGGTAACAACAGTGTAAATGGCGCAACTCCAAGAATTGAAACCCAGATTACATATTTTCGTCCAAATCGATCTCCAATTGGACCTCCAATCAATGTTCCTGCTGCGACAGCGCCTGAGAATAAAAATAAATATATTTGAGATTGCTGAATTGTGATGTGAAATTTATCAATCAAAAAGAATGTATAATAACTCGTAATACTACTCATATAAAAGTATTTAGAGAAAATCAAAACTAATAAAATGATTAACGAACCGATAACTCTATTTTTTGATAAATGATGCGTTTCTATTTTATGCGCTGCTTTATTGGCATTTCTTTCAGACAAATGTTCCGTGTACCAAAGTGCAATTTTATACAAAGCAAAAATTCCAACTAAAGCGATAATACAAAACCACGCCACATAGCTTTGTCCGTGAGGAATGATAATAAAAGCGGCTAATAAAGGTCCGATAGCACTTCCGGCATTTCCTCCCAATTGAAAAATAGACTGCGCCAATCCTTTTTTGCCGCCCGATGCCAAATGCGCGACTCTCGAAGATTCCGGATGAAAAATCGAAGATCCGATCCCGATTAAACTTACTGATAATAATAGAAATGTAAAACTAGAAGCGATAGAAACCAGAAACAATCCGGTCATCGTAAAACACATTCCAATAATCAGCGAATATGGTTTTGAATTTTTATCGGTATACATTCCCACAAAAGGTTGTAAAATTGAAGCGACGATTTGATACGTAAAAGTGATAATTCCGATTTGACTAAAACTCAGTCCGAAATTTTCTTTAATGAGCGGATAAATTGACGGAACTATAGCTTGTAAAAGATCATTAATTAAATGCGAAAAGCTGATTATAAAAAGTATTGAATACGTTGTTTTTTTAATTACTTCTGGTTGTACTTTAACGGTTTCCATGAGTTGTTTTTAGGTTAATCTTCATTTTAAAAATAACAGCTGTATTATTTTTTTACAAAATTGAAATAAATTACAATGTCAAAATTACTATATTTGGACAATGAATAATCAGATTCGGACATATCGAATGGCGCAGGATTATGGATACCAGGTTGATCCATCGATACCTGTTATAGGTTATACCGAAACGGTAAATAATGAAATGTGCATCTCGCACTCGCATCCGAGAGCGCAACTTATTTATGCAACGCGCGGTGTAATGCATGTTGTAGTTGGAAATAATATCTGGGTTGTAAATCCGTTGCAGGGGTTGTGGCTTCCGAGCGGTGTAGAACATCAAGTTACTTTTCAGAAAGATGTTAATTATTACAGCGTTTTTATCGATCCATCTGCGACTGAAGGATTGCCTACGAACAGTTTCTCTTTTGATATTCCGATGTTTTTAAAACAGTTGGTTTTCAAAATTATTTCTTTTGGAACAAAGGGAAATCTAACCGATTCGCAACTAAGAATCATTGCTGTTTTTCTAGATGAATTGGCTCAAATTATGCCAAGTGCTACTTTTTTGCCTACAACCAATAATGAAAGGCTACAGAAAGTTGTCGAGCTTTTATTAAACGATGTGGCAAGTAAGCACAACATTGATTATTATGCTGAACTTTCGTTTATGAGCAGCAGAACTTTATCGCGCTTATTTATCAAAGAATTAGGAATGAATTTTAGTGATTGGCGCGCTCGTTTAAAATTGATCGAAGCCATTAAACGATTAGGCGAAAAACAATCCATTAAAGAAATCGCTTTAGATTTAGGCTATGAAACCGCCAGTGCTTTTATTTTTATGTTCAAAAAACATTTAGGAAAAACACCTTCTAATTATATTTTAGAGGATGAAAATGATAAAGATAAAATATCTGCATAATTTTTTCTGATGAAGAATTTCCCTGAAAACTTGAGTGAAAAATTGTTGAATTCTGTTTGAAGTCTGCCCTATTTCGTAAGGCATTTAATATTATATTCGTATTGAAAAAATATTATCAGATAAAAATCAGAAAAACATGAAAAAAATAATACCGTTCCTATTCTTTTTATCATTGCCATTTTGTTCAAGAAGTTGTCCAATAGATACAATTTCTTATTGGAAAGTTTATCACAATAATGTGTTGCTCAAAAATTTAAATGATTACACAAATAATTCAATTGTAATTAAAAGCAAAAATTATAAACCCGGAGACTATCTAGCAATTCAATATTTTGATGATACACCTTGCGAAGACTGCAAATTTGCATTGATAGTAAGGGGTGAAGGAAAATCTGAGATTTATAGAAGCGAATTCAAAGGTGAAAACAAATTAATTAAAATAAATTTAAAGAATTTAATTGATTTTCGACCAAAAACGAATCCATCAACTTTTATAATTTATCTATATGAATTAGAGGATAAAAACAAAAAAAATGGACAGAGATTAATAACGGTGAAAATAGAATAATGAACCCTAAACTTAAAAATCTAAATTAACAACAAACAAGCAATACTTATGAAACCTCAAATACGAATCCTTGTTTATTCAATTCTATTCTTTTTATACCTTACAACAACTACTGTTTTACTTACTATTGGAGAAAAATTAAAAACAGATCCTTATATAACTTTAGGCTGTGGTTTTGCTATTCTCAACTTAATTTATGCTTTCTTGGCTTTAAAATGGAATGTACTGCTTAATATAATCTGCTCGATTGTTATTGCTGCTTTGTCTCTGTTTTTGGCTTTAAAATTTACCAATTTGCATTTGCTTTTAAATTACGATCCGTATCAGGTTAAGACTGCAATATTTGCAAATGCAGTGTTTTCAATTATCTTTTGGGAAATTGTTTATCAGGTAAAAATTAGAAGATGAATATTGCTTCTAAAAAATACAACCATTTATTCGTCATTTTATTTCTTTTAACTAATTCATTTAGCTATTCACAATGCCTATGTGCTGAAATAAAGTTTAAATTGAGTCTTGATGACAATGCTTCTTCTTATTCTATAAAAACGACACATGCTCCAAATTTTGCTTTAATAGAAAACTGGAGGGACTTTAATGAACACGAATCAAATGGTAAAAGTGTTAACTTTGAGTTTGATACAAAAGGCGGAATAGATTCATTAATATTTGTTATTAGAAATAATAAAACAAATAAAACAATGAAAGTAAATGCTTTACATCTCGGTCCTGATCATGAATATCTAATTGATTTAACTGAATTTACAGAAGGTGACTTTTTATTTGATTGGAAAAAAATAAATCAATGTCAGCGAAAATTTAGAAATACTGAATTAATTGAATGCGAGAAAATCAAGTTTTATCAATTACAAATAATAACAGAAAAAGAGTTAAAAGAAACAAGTAATTTTTATATACGAAATAAAATAAAGCCCTTTAATTTGGAATATTTCAGAAACAACAAGGATAACTAAACTTAAAAAAAGAAACCTAAAACAAATTTAAACCCCAAAACCATGAAAATTACGATTCCCCTGTCGGCATTATTCCTGTTGCTTACTACCAATTTATTCAGCCAGACAATCGCTGATTTAAAATTAAAACCAAAAGAAATTCCAAAAAACTATACTTCAAACGACGGTAATATTTGCATTACTCCTCAGGCCTGCACTTTTTATAACGACATTGAAACCTACAGTAATATTGTTGGAACTGTAAAAAGCAAAGCCATTCAAAATTTTAAAAGCAAAGGAGATCGCGGTTCTATTATGTATTTTGAATTTGAGCACGTTTTTAAAGGCGATCGCTTTCTGCAAGGTTTATTGTGGGGAAAAGACGGCCAGCCAACTGATGAACATCCTGAAGAATATATAGCCAAAGGAAAATTTCTGATTATTTGGAGTTTTCGTCCGGACAGCCCGCTAAGAGAAAAATCAGAAGCGAAAATTGAGGCTATTTTGCAATAAAATAATTAAATCAAAACAAACAATTTTAGATGTCAGAACCGCTACTTACTTCCAAATTTAAAACCTCAAATATTATTTTTTACATTTTTGGAATCCTTTTCATATCTGCTTTATGCATTGTTATTTGCTTTTCAAAATTCAATCCCAATAATTTATCTACCTATCCCGATTTAGCAGCCGGATGTTTCTTAGCATTTTTTCCACTCTACATTCTTTACTACACGCTTAACTTACCAAAAATCATTATCTATTCCGATAAAATTGAATTGCATCGGTTTTTAGGGCTTTTCAAACGAGTATTCGTGCGCAATGAAATAAATAATTGGACTGCTAGAGAAAAGGAAAGCAAATACGGCAACTATGAGTATTTGTATCTTACTTTGAACAATAACGAAATCATTAAGTTGAACAGTTTCGACTATGCTAACTTTGAAGAAATAAAATGGACAATAATTAAAAACAAACCGCAAAACACTATTTTAAAAGAGAAATTAGACCGAAAGGAAAAAATAAAGCTCTCCATAATATTGGCCCTTTTAGGAATTCTATTTCTTTTCGTTGCGAGTCAATTTTACAAAGACGATAGCTTAACGAGAAACGATGTTTCTGTCATAAAAGGAACTTTATCAGCTGATATCAAGTTAAAACATGGCAAAAAATCTAAATCATTAATTTTCGAATTAGAGAATCTAAATGGTTTTAAATTTAAAATTGGAACCCTGGCTTTTAGAGAAACTTATTTTGAAGATTTAATGAAGGATTTCAAAAAGGGAGATACAATTTCTCTCACCATTGAAAAAGATCAATATGAAAAGAAAATAAGCAAAAAAACTCCAATGTCATCTTGGGATAAATTTAAGTATGAAGCAATTGCGGTAGTTGAAGTAAAAAACAAAAATTTCACCTATTTATCATTATCTGACTTTAATAAAACGCATCGAAACAATGACATTTCAGCATTTATTTTCTTTGGCCTCTGCGGGTTGATTTCGATAATAGGGTCCATTTATATTTTGCGAAAAATAAATCAGCTAAAAGCATAAAATGAACCACATGAAAAACCTACTATTCTCTATCGTTTTATTGTTGTTTTTTCAACCTTCTTATTGCGATGTTGTTCCTCCAAATTCGCACTATGTTCAGAGATGCGCCAAAATTATAAATATAGATGCCTTTCCTGATTATGGCATTTTTGCCTGTATTCAAAGTCCAACCAAAAAAGGAATTGAAGCTTATCTTATAAATTCTAAAGATTGTATTGAGAAGGGTTACAAATTCAATGCGCTTTATATTATGGCTACTCCAAGGGCGTATATTGAAAAATTTAGTAAAGGCTCTGCACAATGGCTCAATGATCGAAATATTTTAGAATCTTCCATTTCGATTCCTGTCGGTGAAAGTTACGTCGATAATGATGATCCAATATCATCTATTACAGAATATTATGAAATTGTCGAAATTACCAATACTAATTTTGAGCTTTATAAATGCAAAGAAATTATTAGTTACAGCGATGGAAGACCTGTTACATTAAAAAATTACCCGTTTCCAGAACGTCACAGAAAACAAAAAAACAATCCCGAAGTAGTTGAAATTTATCCCGATATACAAGTCTTAAGTTTTCTAAAAGCTTTACTGCTAACCCTATTTATAGAAACTTGTATTTTATTTCTTTTCTTTAAAACGAAATACAAAGAGGCAACAATTACAAATAAACTTTTACTATTTACCGGAATTATAGCATCATTTGCAACGCTACCATACGTTTGGTTTGTTTTTCCGGCTTTTATCCAATCCAGAATTCCTTATATTACAGTAAGTGAATGTTTTGCAGTTCTGGTTGAATCGGTTATTATTTACAAATTATTGAAAATAGAATATAAAAAAGCATTACTGGTTTCTATGATCTGCAATATGGTTTCATTTTCGATTGGATTGCTCATTAACTGGATTACTTTCACTTTGCCTTATTAATAGAGATAAATTCTTTCCTGAAAATAGTTTTAATTAATAGTCTAAATAAGTTTACTTTTAAGAATATAAAAAATCAGAAAACCATGAAAAGGCTGCCATCAATAGATATTGTTCGAGGAATTGTAATGATTATTATGGCTCTCGATCATGTTCGGGATTTAATGCATGTCGACTCGCTTACACAGACTCCGACTGATTTATCAACAACCACACCTTGGTTATTTTTTACACGCTGGATTACTTATTTATGTGCACCAACTTTTGTTTTTCTGGCGGGAACTTCAGTTTATCTTTCCTTTCAAAACAAAAATAATTTAGCCGAAACAAGACAGCATTTATTAAAAAGAGGTTTTTGGCTAATCTTCCTTGAATTTACAATTTTCAATTTCGGATTATACTTCGATATCGGTTTTCACACGCTTTTATTTGAAGTAATAGCCACAATAGGTTTTGGATTTATAATTTTAGGATTGTTACTGAAAATTCCATCCAGAATATTAGGAATTATTGGCCTCTCCATTTTAATTCTCCATAATCTTTTGCCTTTTATTGTGATTTCGCAAAATTTGGAATTGCCTCCAGTTTTAACGTCATTCATAAGTCCGTTTGGAACTCCATTTGGCAATCCTTTATTAGGAAGAGTATTTATCATGGCCTATCCGCCATTGCAATGGCTGGGAATTATGCTTGTTGGGTTTGCCAGCGGAAAATTCTTTGAACTGGAAGCTAAAAAAAGAAAAAAACTATTTATTAAAATTGGCTGTAGTGCTTTAGTTTTATTTGTCGGGATTCGCTTCTTGAATATTTATGGCGATCCAGCATTGTGGCATCTTCAAAAAGATGCTGTTTTTACTTTTTTGTCTTTCATCAATGTCACCAAATACCCGCCTTCACTCCTATTTTGTTTGCTTAATTTAGGTATTATGTTTTTGCTTCTTGCCTTTGCCGATCAATTTCACAATACAATAAAAAAAGTAGCTTTGGTTTATGGAAGAGTGCCTTTGTTTTATTTTATTGTTCATTTTTATGTCATTCATATTCTAACTGTAATTATGCTTTTTGCGCAAGGTTTCAGTTGGTCGCAAATAGAATTTGCTTCGGGAGCATTTGGAAGATCAAGAAATATTGAAAACGGTTTGCCTCTTTGGGGAATTTATTTAATGTGGATTTTTGTTGTGGCCATTCTGTATAAACCTTGTCAATGGTTTGGAAAATATAAGGCTGAAAACCAACATTGGTGGCTGAAATACATTTGATAATACAAACATAATGAGAAAGTTGCACTGTAGCCAACCTCTACAACGGCAATAAAAAACAGTCAAATTTTTTACAATTTTTTTATATTAGCATTTTGAATTTTTCTATATAAACTTAATTAAAATGAAAAATACGATAGAAATTGCTAATCGTTTTAGAGAAGTTATCTTAAACGGAACTTGGATTGCTAATACCAATTTTAAAGACCAACTCGAAAATCTAGACTGGAAAATTGCGGTTAGCCCGATTCAAAATTTAAATACGATTGCGGCTTTGGCGCAGCATATTCATTATTACATTAATGGAATAAATCAAGTCTTTAGAGGCGGAACATTGGATATAAAAGATCAATTTAGCTTTGAATTTCCTCCTATTCATTCGCAAGAACAATGGGATATTTTTCTAACCAAATTTTGGAATGATTCCGAAGAATTTGCTTCATTGGTTGAAAAAATGACCGATGAAAAAATCGATGATGTTTTTGTAGATGCCAAATACGGGACCTACAAAAGAAACATCGAAGCTATGATTGAACATAGTTATTATCATTTAGGCCAAATTGTATTAATTAAAAAACAGCTTAACGTTTAAAAAGCCTTGATGTAAAATTTTCTTTAAAACCTATAAGAAACATATTGGAAAAGATCTTGTGAGAAATAAATTTAGACACTAATTATGTAACACGAAAACAGAAAAAAAGGCGCATTTTCGATGCGTCTTTTTTTGTTTACGATCTTTTCAAAATAAAAAAATATCTTTTTATCATTGCGCAACCAAAAAGTTGCGTATATTTGCAACTAATTAGTTGCGTAATTTTATTTTTAAGATGAAACGAGATATTTTTCAGGCAATTGCCGATCCGACACGAAGAGCTATTTTGGTTTTGATTTCTGCCAATGCATTGACACCAAATGCAATTGCAGAACAATTTAATACAACGAGACAGGCGGTTTCGAAACATATTAAAATCTTGAATGAATGCGAATTACTTGACGAAAAAAAAATGGGAAGAGAAATTTATTATCAACTCAAAATCGACAAGATGAAAGAAATAGATCACTGGCTGGAGCAATTCAAGAAAATTTGGGAAAGCCGTTTTAGTCAATTGGACCAAGTATTAATGAATTTAAAATCTAAAGAAAATGAAATCTGATCTTATCATGAATTTTTCCGTAGATAAGGAAAATAAAAGCGTAAATGTGAAACGCGAATTTAACGCGCCATTGTCAAATGTTTGGTCTGCCTGGACAGAACCAGAAATCCTCGACCAATGGTGGGCGCCGGCCCCTTTCAAATCAAAAACAAAAAAAATGGAATTTAAAGAAGGCGGACGCCGATTATATGCCATGGTAAGTCCTGAAGGCGATGAACGCTGGAGCTTTTTTGAATATACTTCTATTTCGCCAAAAACGAATTTCAAACATACTTCTACATTTTGCGATGCTGATGAAAATCCGATTCCGAATTTTGGAAGTTCGCTTTGGGATATTACTTTTTCTGAAGAAGGCGAACTGACCGTTGTTGATATTTTAATTAAGCGCGACACTTTAGAAGAAATTGAACAAATTATTGCAATGGGCTTTAAAGAAGGATTTACAAGTGCGCTGAAAGGTTTGGATAAAATACTTGAAGCAAAAAAATAAACTTTTCTTCTTGACTTAACTCGTTGAGTGCAATTAATTTTAAACACATAGATTCATAGATTTTCTAAACTTGTAAAAGGCATTTCACTTTGCAATAACAAACATAGCTATATGTGAGAAACCGAGTTTCTTTTGGTATTCTTTTATACAGATTCAAAACTATGTTTCTATGTGTTAAATTGTTTTTTTTGAATTACACCCAGCGAATTTAACTTAATACTAATGTTTTTAAAAACTGAAAAAATATGAAATCAAATTTTTTAATGAATTTTACTGTAGATAAAGAAACCAATACGGTGAATGTAAAACGTGAATTTGGCGCGTCATTATCAAATGTTTGGTCGGCATGGACAGAACCAGAAATCCTAGATCAATGGTGGGCACCAGCGCCATGGAAAGCCCGAACAAAAAGTATGGAATTTAAAGAAGGTGGACGCCGACTTTATGCTATGGTTGGTCCTGAAGGCGAAGAACATTGGGCTATTGCCGATTTTACTTCGATAACGCCGAAAACAAATTTTAAATATCTGGATGCTTTCAGCGACAGCGAAGGAAATTTAAATGTCGATTTTCCGCGTTCTGACTGGGATGTGAATTTTTCTGAAAATGGTGATTCTACTTTTGTTGACATCGCTATTAAACACAAAAATTTAGCCGATCTTGAACAAATTATTGCAATGGGCTTTAAAGAAGGTTTTACGATTGCGATGGAAGGCTTGGATAAAATTTTTGAAGCGAAATAATGGTATTCTAATATTTTGAAATATTCAAGTTTCAAGTTTAATTGTCAGACTGAGCGAAGTCGAAGCCCGCGTTCCTATTGGAGCGCCCTTCGACTCCGCTCAGGGTGACAATCGGTTTTACAATTCACAATTTATAAATAACAATTCACAATTACCCCAGCCATCCTTCACGATCTAAACTTCTGTATTGAATAGCTTCGGCGATGTGCTGGGAAACTATGGCGGGTGCGTTGTCTAAATCGGCGATTGTTCTTGCTACTTTCAAAATCCTGTCGTAGGCTCGTGCAGAAAGATTCAGTCTTTCCATTGCGGTTTTGAGCAGTTCTTTTGACTGTTCATCTAATGCGCAAAATTCACGAATCAATTTACTGCTCATTTGGGCATTGTAATGTATGTTTTCAATTTCTTGAAATCGCACGGTCTGAATTTCCCTTGCTGCAGTAACACGTTTTCTGATTTCGACACTGCTTTCGGCTTTTCGGTCATCTGCCAGTTTTTCAAAAGGAACGGGCGTCACTTCAATATGAATGTCAATTCGGTCTAAAAGCGGTCCCGATATTTTACTCATATAACGTTGCATTTCGTGCGGTGAAGAAGTATTTGGCATGCTCGGATCGTTGAAAAAACCACTCGGACTTGGATTCATACTCGCCACCAACATAAAAGATGATGGATACGTTACGGTAAATTTAGCTCTTGAAATGGTCACTTCACGATCTTCGAGCGGTTGACGCATTACTTCTAAAACGTCGCGTTTAAATTCCGGCAATTCGTCGAGAAATAAAACGCCATTGTGCGCCATTGAAATTTCGCCCGGTTGTGGATAACTTCCTCCTCCGACAAGCGCAACATTCGAAATTGTGTGATGCGGACTCCTAAACGGTCGCTGATTCATTAAACCGACTTCCTTCAATTTTCCGGCAACACTATGAATTTTAGTTGTTTCAAGTGCTTCACGCAAAGTCATTGGAGGCAGAATACTTGGGACACGTTTTGCCAGCATTGTTTTTCCGGCTCCCGGCGGTCCAATTAAAATGATATTATGACCACCGGCAGCAGCAATTTCCATACAACGTTTGATGCTTTCCTGACCTCGAACATCTGAAAAATCATGCTCAGGGAAATCGAGTGTTTTGTAAAATTCGGTGCGAGTGTCAATTACTGTTGGCTGAAGCGTTCCTTTTCCTTTAAAGAAATGTATTATTTCTTGCAAATTGGAAACACCATAAACATCAAGCCCGGCCACAATTGCTGCTTCTTTTACATTTTGAATTGGCAGAAAAAATCCTTTGTAGCCTTCTTCTTTTGCTTTTATTGCAATGGGCAATGCACCACGAATAGGCTGTAAACTTCCGTCTAACGAAAGTTCGCCCATAATAATATATTGTTCAATTTCGGGTGCTTTTATTTGGTCAGACCCCACTAATATTCCCATTGCAAGTGGTAAATCGTATGCTGAACCTTCTTTTCTCAGGTCGGCGGGAGCCATATTTATGGTTATTTTTTTCCCCGGAAGACTTAATCCGTTATTTTTTAAAGCGGCTGCAATTCTAAAACTGCTTTCTTTTATTGCATTATCTGGAAGTCCAACTAAATGATAACCAATCCCTTTATCCATATGCACCTCAATCGTAATTGTGGTTGCTTCAACTCCAAAAACAGCACTTCCGTAAACTTTTACTAACATAATTATTCTTTCATTTAATGATTTTTAAATCTAATGAAAAAATAATTATTGTAAATATTTTATTACAAAAAAAATTAAATTAAAACGGAAGCTGGATCTGAATTTTAATTTCATCAACAATTTTACTCAAATCCAAACTGTTTTGATACGACCAAAACTGGCTTTCAATTTGACTATTTCGAATACAATTATGACATTCAATAATTTCATGTGAATATCCTTTTCCTAGAACCGGCAAACTGATTACAGCTTCTTTTTCTTCATCTATATATAAAGTATAACCATCGGCGACAAACCAAGGCGAATTGAGCTCGATTCTTCCTTTGGTTCCAGCAATAGTTGCTTTCATATCAGAATCGAAAACTATTGAAGAATGCAAAATCGATTGCGCTTTTTCATATTGCAAAATCATAGAAGTCTGCAAATCAATATCATTTTTATGTTTTATGGCTTTCGCAACTATTTCCTTCGGGTTTCCTAATAGTATGTAAGACAGAAATAATGGGTAAACGCCAATATCAAACAATGCGCCTCCACCCAATTTTTTATCAAAAAGTCTGAGATTTTCGGTTTCACTTCCGCGAAAAGCAAAATCAGCATTTATATATTTTACTTCCCCAATTTCTCCGTTTTCTACTTTTTTCAAAACTTCCTTTACTGCAGGAATAAAACGCGTCCAGAAAGCTTCCATAAAAAACTTATTATTCTTTTTAGAAGCTTCAATCATTCGAACAGCATCTGAATAAGAAAGCGCAATTGGTTTTTCACATAAAACATGTTTCCCAGCTTCTAATGCTTTAATAGATAATTCAGCATGTGAATCGTGCGGTGTGGCAATGTATATAATTTCCACTTCTTCATCGGCAAAAAGTGCTTCATACGAATCATAAGCTTTTGAACAATTGTACTTTTGGGCAAAATCATTTGCTTTAAAACTACTTCTAGAAGCAACTGCCGTCAATTCCGCATCTTCCAGCAACAATAAATCTGTCGCAAATTGATTGGCTATATTTCCTAAACCAACAATTCCCCACTTTATTTTTTCTAAATTCTTCATATTGAATCTTATACGCTATATAGCAGCGGTTTACTTAAATCTTCATCTAAAGTAGCGAAAAAACATTTCAAAAAAATAAAACTTGTATAACATATATTTCATATTTTTAGCAACAAATTAGCAAATACCATATGAAAAAAGCCCTACTACTACTCTTTTTGAGTGTTTTTTTAACAAAAACGTATGCTCAAGACTATTTCCCTGTTAATGAAAGTGTGCACAACAAAAGTAAAAATTACACTGTTTTTACAAATGCCACTATTTATGTTTCTCCAACACAAAAAATTGAAAAAGGAACTTTACTTATCCAAGATGGAAAAGTAATTTCTGTTGGAACTACTGTTGCAATTCCAAAAAACAGCATCACAATTGATCTAACAGGAAAAACAATTTACCCATCATTTATTGATATTTACACCAATTTTGGAATCGAAAAACCAAAAGCAAATGTAACTCCAGGACGCAGCCGTAACCCTCTTTACGATACAAAAAGAACGGGTTTTTACTGGAACGAAAGCGTAAGACCTGAAGTAAACGGTTATGAAACTTTTAAATACGACCAGCCAAAAGCAGATGAGTTTTTGAAAGCTGGTTTTGGTGTTGTTGGAACCCACGTACCTGACGGAATCGCTCAGGGATCTGGAGCTTTAGTTGCCTTAAACAACGAAAACAACTCGAAACAAATCATTTCAAACAAATTAACAAATCACTTTGCTTTTTCTAGAAGTGCCTTGACAAATCAGCAATATCCAAGTTCTTTAATGGGTATGATGGCTTTACTTCGCCAAATGTACCTGGATTTAGACTGGTACAAAAAAGGAAATTCTGAAACTAAAGATTTATCGTTAGAAGCATTGGCAAACAATGAAAAACTAGTTCAGATTTTTGCAACAGAAGATAAATTAAACAGTTTAAGAGCTTCAAAAATTGCAAAAGAATTTGGTTTAAACTACGTTTTAAAAGGAAGCGGAAATGAATTCGAAAGAATTGAAGAAATCAAAGGCACGAATGCAAAATTTATTATTCCGATAAGTTTCCCAGATGCTTATGATGTTTCGAATCCGTATTTATCAAACCAAATTGAATTGGCTGATATGCGTTTCTGGAATCAGGCGCCAACTAACTTAAAAGTGCTTTCGGACAACGGAATTGTTTTTGCGTTAACGACCGACAAATTAAAGAAAATCGAGGATTTTAAACCGAATTTATTAAAAGCAATAAAATACGGTTTTGATAAAACAAAAGCTTTAGAAGCTTTAACTACTATTCCGGCGGCTATTTTAGGAAAAAGCGACGAAGTAGGAAGTTTGAAAACAGGAAGTTATGCCAACTTTATTATTACTTCTGGAGAAATTTTTGACGAGAAAACAGTGTTATTTGAAAACTGGGTTCAAGGAAGCAAATTTATAGTAAATGATATCAACGCAAAAGACATCCGCGGTAATTACGACTTAACGGTTGGAAAAGATACATACAAATGGAAAATTGACGGAACTGCTGAAGCTCAAAAATCTGAAATCACAACCGTTGATGCTAAAAAAGTAAAAAGCACTTTTGCTATTGCTAAAAACTGGGTTTCTCTTGTAATCAAACCAGCAGATACTATAAAATCAAGTTTTACACGTTTAACTGGTTTTGTTGAAAAAGCAGATGTTTTATCTGGAAAAGCGGTTTTATCAAACGGAGATGAATTAGTTTGGAATGCAGTAAAAACAAGTCCGTTTGTTGCTGTAAAAGATACTGTTAAACCAGAAAAACCAAACCCAATCATGCCTGTAACGTATCCAAACGTTGCTTTTGGTGATACTAAAAAACAAACGGCTCAGACTTTATTATTCAAAAATGCTACAGTTTGGACCAATGAAAAAGAAGGAATTCTAACAGAAGCTGATGTTTTGATTAAAAATGGAAAAATCGCTGCTGTAGGCAAAAATCTTTCTGATGCAGGCGCAACTGTGATTGATGCAAAAGGAAAACACATTACAAGCGGTATTATTGATGAGCACTCGCATATTGCCATTTCTAAAGGTGTGAACGAAAGCGGCCACAACTCAACTGCCGAAGTTACGATTCAGGATGTTGTAAACTCAGAAGACATTAATATTTATAGAGATTTAGCTGGAGGGGTAACAATTTCACAATTACTACACGGTTCTGCAAACCCAATTGGTGGCCGATCTGCAATTGTAAAATGGAAATGGGGTGCTGCTGCAGATGAAATGTTATACAAAAATCAGCCTAAATTCATCAAGTTTGCTTTGGGTGAAAACGTAAAACAAGCAAACTGGGGAATTGATAATCCAACTCGTTTCCCACAAACCAGAATGGGAGTTGAACAAGTTTTTACAGATTATTTTCAATTAGCAAAAGAATATGACGAAAACTGGAAAAAATTCAACGCTGGAAACAAAAAAGGAAAAGCGCCAAGAGTGGATTTAGAATTACAAACTCTTGCTGAAATTTTAAACAAAGAACGTTTCATTACATGTCACTCTTAT
This sequence comes from Flavobacterium sp. 245, assembly GCF_004362055.1. GTDB lineage: Bacteria > Bacteroidota > Bacteroidia > Flavobacteriales > Flavobacteriaceae > Flavobacterium. The sequence goes on along the minus strand of NZ_SNXB01000015.1, from coordinate 81,667 downwards.
GTAGAGTCAGAAATTTTAATGCTGATGAATGTTGCTGAGAAATTCAACTTTAGAGTGAATACTTTCACACACATTTTAGAAGGTTATAAAGTGGCTGACAAAATGAAAGAACACGGAGTTGGAGCTTCAACATTCTCTGACTGGTGGGCTTATAAATTTGAGGTTAATGATGCGATTCCGTACAACGGACCAATTATGCACAATGAAGGTTTAGTAGTTGCTTACAACTCTGATGATGCCGAAATGTCTCGTAGATTAAATCAAGAAGCGGCAAAAGCGGTAAAATACGGAAACATATCTGAAGAAGATGCTTGGAAATTTGTCACTTTAAATCCTGCAAAATTATTACATATTGATGATAAAGTAGGAAGCTTAAAAGTTGGAAAAGATGCCGATGTTGTTTTATGGAGCGAAAATCCATTGTCTATTTATGCTAAAGCTGAAAAAACAATTATTGAAGGTGTAGTTTATTTTGATATCGAAAAAGATGCTCAGAAACAATTGGCTATCACTAAAGAAAGAAATCAATTGATTGGACAAATGCTGCAGGAAAAAAACAAAGGGAATAGTACTCAGGCACCAACAAGAAAAGAGAAAAAAGAATATCACTGTGATACTTTAGAACAGTTATAAGAGCTTTAGAAAATTCATAATGATAAAAAGAGACAACATGATAAATAAAAACATATATAAACTGCTGTTGTTATTTTGTGCTTCTGTACAAATAAATGCACAGCAAATACCGGCGCCAAAGCAATCTAAATCGGTTTTGATTTTAAATGCTACTGCACACTTGGGCAACGGAAAAGTGATTCAAAACAGTGCCATTGGTTTTAAAGACGGGAAAATTACTTTAGTAGCCGATGCAACAACAATAAGACTTGCCGCTGATGCTTATGACACGACAATTGATGCTTCAGGAAAACATATATATCCTGGATTTATTGCTGCAAATACAACTTTGGGATTAGTTGAAATTGATGCTGTAAAATCATCTGATGACGAAGAAGAAATTGGAACTTTCAACCCAAATGTTAGAAGTATTATTGCTTATAACTCTGAATCGAAAGTAGTAGAAACTGTTCGTCCAAATGGTGTTTTAGTAGCTCAGGTTACGCCACGTGGCGGCACAATTTCTGGTACTTCATCCATTGTACAATTAGATGCATGGAGCTGGAAAGATGCAATTTTGAAAGAAAATGACGGAATTCATTTGAATTTCCCTTCTAGTTTCAGGAGATCTGGATCTTGGTTTGAGCCGGGAGTTATTGAGCCAAATAAAGATTATCCAAAACAGGCCGAAGAAATAAATGCCTTTTTAATCAACGCAAAAGCATACAATCAAACAACTCCGAAAGAAAGAAATCTAGTTCTAGAAGCTACAAAAGGTTTATTTGACGGAACGCAAACACTTTACATTCATGCTGATGAAGAAAAACAAATTGTAGATGCTATTCAATTAGCAGCAGACAATCAAATCAAAAAGATTGTGATCGTTGGCGGATTTGAAGCTTACAAAGCAACTGCTTCATTATTAAAATATAATGTTGGTGTTCTTTTAAGACGTGTTCATGATATGCCAACAAGCGCTGACCAAGATGTAAACCTGCCTTATAAAATGGCAAAAATACTTACCGACAAAGGTATTGTTGTTGGTTTAGAAAATAGTGGTGATCACGAGCGTATGAGTGTACGAAACCTGCCATTCTTAGCAGGAACTTGTGCTGCTTTTGGCTTAGACAAAGAAATTGCTGTACAGCTTATTACACTAAATACTGCAAAATTATTGAATGTTGACACTACTTGCGGCTCATTAGAAACGGGCAAAGACGCAACTTTGTTTATTTCTGAAGGAGATGCTTTAGACATGAGAACAAACAAACTTACAACTGCTTTTATTCAAGGAAGATTGATCAATCTAGATACTTTCCAGAATAAATTAAATAGAAAATTCAAAGAAAAGTTCAATCAGAAATAGAAACTTTCTTTTCGTAAAAAACGGCATCTTTTGAAATACTCAATTGATGCCGTTTTTTATTTAAACCAAACAATTTAAACGTTCAAATAATTATTTGAAGAGAAAAAATTACAATTTTAAGAATAATATTATCTTTTTTTCATCTCAAATTGCAGAAATTATGTGTTTTGCCCATTTTAACTTTAATAAATTGTAAAATTTAAGTCTATTTTAAGAAATACACGCAAAATTTAGGGGGTCAAATTTAAAAATTAACAAAAATTAAACATTAGACTCTATTTTTTATAGGGGTGTCAATTGATTTTATACTTTTATAAAAAATTTAAAACTAAATAACTATGCGAAAAATTATTTTAAGTGTGATCCTCATCACGATTTTGTTACTATCTATTTTTTCTATCTCATTTGTTACTGAATCAAAAACATTAGGCGCCCACGTTGTCGAATTAAAATTAGACACGGGTGACACAGCATGGATGGTTGTTGCTACAGCTTTTGTATTATTAATGACTCCAGGATTAGGATTTTTCTATGGAGGTATGGTAGGCAAGAAAAACGTAATCAGCACAATGCTTCAAAGTTTCATGGCAATGGTAATTGTAACAGTTCTTTGGGTAGTAATTGGATTCGGATTATGTTTTGGACCAACTATAGGCGGTTTTATAGGAGATCCTTCTTCAAATATATTTTTTCAAGGAGTAAGCGCAAACACGGCGTGGGAACTAGCTCCAACAATTCCAATGATTCTTTTTGCTCTATTCCAGGCAAAATTCGCGATCATTACTCCAGCTTTAATTACAGGAGCTTTTGCTGAACGTGTACGTTTCTGGGCTTACTTATTATTCATGGTTTTATTTATCTTATTCGTATACGCTCCATTATGCCACATGACTTGGCATCCTGACGGTTTGTTCTTTGGATGGGGAGTTCTTGACTTCGCTGGTGGTACTGTAGTACACATGAGTGCTGGATGGGCTGCTTTGGCTGGAGCAATTTTCTTAGGAAAACGTAAAGTTCAAAAAGTAAATCCTGCTAGAATCACTTATGTATTATTAGGTACAGGTTTATTATGGTTTGGATGGTTTGGTTTCAACGCAGGTTCTGCAGTTGGAGCTGGAAGTCTTGCTGCACAGGCTTTAGGAACTACAACAATCGCTGCTGCATCTGCTGCTATGGCATGGGTTTTCCTTGATAAAATATTAGGACACAAATTATCTGCAATGGGTGCTTGTATTGGTGCTGTTGTAGGATTAGTAGCCATTACTCCTGCTGCAGGTTTCGTAAGTATTCCTCATGCATTAGCAATTGGTATTATCGCTGCTGTTATCAGTAATCTTGTAGTTAGCAAATTCCCTAAAGGAAAAATTGACGATGCTCTTGATGTATTTGCTTGTCACGGTGTTGGCGGTATGGTAGGAATGCTTTTAACTGGAGTTTTTGCTTCTAAAAGTGTAAACTCAATTGTTGGTGATAATCAAGGATTAATTTTTGGTGATGCCACTTTATTCTTAATACAATTAAAAGCATTAGTTATCGTATCAATCTTTGCTTTTGGAGCTTCTTATGCTTTATTCTTCATTGTAAACAAAATAACTCCACTAAGAGTTACGGAAGAAAAAGAAGAATTAGGATTAGATATTTCTCAACACGGAGAATACTTATAATAAAAAAGAATTTCCTCTTTTTGCCTTCATAAAAAATCCCTCTAAGTTAGCTTAGAGGGATTTTTGTTTATTGTAGATTTTAGAACAAAACTTCATATCAGCAAAATATTACAAACACAAACTTCTTAAAACATAACCCGCGGTTTCAACCGTGGGGACGCATAGGATAGAGGTTTGATATTGGTCATATTACCGCAGTTTCAACCGTGGAGGCGCAAAGAATATAGGCTCAATAGATTATGTTCCCGCGGTTGAAACCGCGGGCTATGTTTTTAAAAATGATTAATAATTAGTTATTTCACTTCTTACCTAGTCTAACTTATTAATCATTAGTTTCATTAGAAAAAAGACTAAGAACTAACAACTAAGAATTAACAACTAACAACTAATTACTAAGGACTAAGGACTAAGAACTAAGGACTAAGGACTAACAACTAAGAACCAAAAATCTTATTTAAAATTAGAAATTCCTTCTTTCAACCAATGCAAATATTCTTCTGTACTTACATAACTAATTGTCGGTTTTGAACTGTTCAAGTTATTCCCTTCTAAATCTGTAATAACATATAAAGGCTGTGTGTTTGTTTTATATCTCGAAATCATAAAATCAGTCCACTTATCACCTACCGTAATGATTTCATCTCCCGCTTTAGTTACAAATTGTTCCTCTTTTGGCAATTCTCTTTTATCATCAACATAAAGAGAAATCAAAACAACATCATTTTTTAAGATTGGTAAAACCGTTGGATCTGACCAAACATTATTTTCCATTTTTCTGCAGTTTACACACGCATATCCGGTAAAATCCAGCATAATTGGTTTGTTGATCGATTTTGCATAAGCCAATCCATCTTCATAATCATGAAAAACCATTATTCCGTGCGGACCTAATTCAGCTCCTTCTGGCAAGCCTTTTATATCTGAAGTTGCAGCTGTTCCATTAGCAGAACCCCCAAATCCAAACGGACTCTCACTATAAGTTTGAGGTGGCGGAAAAGCACTAATTAATTTTAAAGGCGCTCCCCATAGTCCCGGAATCATATAAATTGTAAAACTTAAAACAAGTAATCCTAATGATAATCTTCCAACCGAAATATGATGTGTCGGACTATCGTGTGGCAAGGTAATTTTTCCGAATAAATATAGTGCAAGAGTTCCAAAAATAGCAATCCAAATCGCTAAGAAAACTTCTCTTTCTAAAAAATGTAATTGAAGTACTAAATCGGCATTTGATAAAAATTTGAATGCTAAAGCCAATTCTAAAAACCCTAAAACGACTTTTACCGTATTTAACCAGCCACCAGATTTTGGCAATGAATTTAACCATCCTGGAAACATCGCAAATAACATAAACGGAAGTGCCAATGCCGAAGAAAATCCTAACATTCCAACAACTGGAGCGATTCCTCCATTTGAAGCCGCATCCACTAATAATGTTCCAACAATTGGCCCTGTACAAGAAAAAGATACAATCGCTAAAGCCAGAGCCATGAATAATATACCAATGATACCGCCTTTATCAGCTTGCTGATCGGCTTTGTTTGCCCATGAATTTGGAAGCATAATTTCGAATGCCCCTAAAAACGAAGTAGCAAAAACAACCAAAATCACAAAGAATATCAAGTTGAACCAAACATCTGTAGATAATGCATTTAAGGCATCTGCGCCAAATATTTTAGTTACAATTAAACCCAATATTACGTAAATAGCAATAATTGAAAATCCATATATAATTGCGTTTCTAATTCCCTTTGCTCTGCTTTTACTTTGCTTCGTAAAAAAGCTTACCGTCATTGGAATCATTGGAAAAACACATGGCGTCAATAAAGCGGCAAAACCACCTAAAAAAGCAAGAAAAAAGATCGACCATAAGCTTCTCGTAGGCACAGGTGCCGGCATATCTTCTTTTGAAACCGGTTCTTCTATATTAGATTTTACTACCTGAACTTTTGCTGTATCTGTTGCTTTTGCAATTGTATCTACTGCGATTCCAGCAACTTTTGTTTCATCTTTTTTCGCTTCTGTTATTGCTGGAACTGCTTCCATATTGAAAGTCGACGGAATAGCAATCGAGAATTTTTTATTCGAATTGATGCAAACTTCTTTACAAACCTGAAAATCAAAATCAACATCAACTGTTTTTAAATTCGGGTTTATAATTTTAATTTCTTGTTCAATGTGTGCTTTTCCTTCAAAGAAAGTTTCATTTACACCAAAAACATCATTAAAAGCCGTTTTAGTCTTTCCTTCTTTGGCTTTACCAACTAATTCGTAATTTCCTTTTTGATTTTTAAATGCAATTTCCAGTGCCAGCGGACCGCCTTCTGGTGTGAATTGCGAATACATATGCCAGTCTTTTTCAATCGTTCCGTCAAAAATTAATACGGCATTGTTTCCAGCTTTTTTTTCAATTTTTGAGGTCCATTTTACTGGCTCTAAAATTTGAGCATTGCTTTTTGCAAAAGAAAAAAGAAAAAACAGTAAAAATAAAAGAGATTTACTCCAGACATTTTTTAGCGTTATCGCTTGACGGTATTGATTAAAGTTCATTATTGCAGTTCTATTTTAAGTATTTTATTTGTGGTATTTTCTATTTTAAATCGCTCATCTTGTCTTATGCCTATAATCCAGACAATTTGATTTTCTGAACATAAAATCCATGTTTTTTCCTTTTCGATGAGTGATAATTTTTCGTCTTTAAAAAGCTTGCTCACTTTTTTAGATTTTCCCTGCATTCCAAACGGATGAAAAACATCTCCTTCATTCCATTTACGTAAAATCAAGGGATAGCGGATTTTTTCAGCGTCAACAAATATAACTTTATTTGAATCTATAGTTATGTGATCTACGTTACAAAGTCTCAATTTTAAGGGAAAATTAACGTCTGTCTCATTTTCTGCAATCTCAAATTCTTCTTTTTCTGAGATTTCAGAAATCGGACTCAAAATCAATGTTTCCCGATTCTTTAATAACCTAAATTCATCTGAAAAAACCTGTTTTCCTGATTGTCTATCTACTAAATCATAAATATCATTCCATGACGAAAATCCAAATTCATTCAGCCATTGGTATAAATACGATTTATAATTAGGTAGTTTTTTAAGCTGATTCAAATCAAAATGGATATCATCTCCGTTTTCTTTTGCCACTTGCTGATAAATCATTATCGAAGCATCTTCAACCATTTCCTTTGATTCCTGCAAATAAGATTGTGTTTTCTGAAAAGCATCCAAAAAGTTCGGATTTATTTCCTTTAAAATCGGAATTAAGTCATGACGAATTTTATTTCGAATATATTTATTTGATGCATTACTGCTGTCTTCACGCCATTCGATTTTATTTTCTTCGGCATATTTCAGAATTTCTTCTCTTGAAAAAGGCAAAAGCGGACGAATAATTTTATCATTTTCCTCCGGAATTCCAGTTAATCCATCTAAACCGGTTCCTCGTGTCAGATTGATAATAAAAGTTTCCAGATTATCATCTGCATGATGTGCGGTCAGAATATAATCGAAGTTTTTTTCTTCTAAAAGCTCATAAAACCAGCTGTATCTCAATTCACGCGCTGCGACTTGGATCGAAAGCTTATAATCTTTGGCGAAGGCCTCTGTATCAAATTGTGTAATAAAAACACGGATATTACTTTGATCGCAATACTCCTGAATAAAATTTTGATCTCCAAAACTTTCTAAACCGCGAAGCTGAAAATTGCAATGCAAAACCGCAATTTCATAAGGCAACTGCTGAAACAAATGCAGTAAAACCATACTGTCTAAGCCCCCGCTAACAGCGAGAAAAAGCTTTTTATTGCCTAAAAATGGAAATCTGGATGTGATATGGTTTTGGAATTTTGAAAGCATTTGATAAAAGTAACAAATTAAATTTTATCTATTTTTAAATGAAATGTTAAGCAGTGATTTTTTTGTTTGCCACGAATTACACTAATTTTCACTAATTTTTTTCTTCAATTTGATGTAAAAAATGCCACAGATTATAAGGATAAAATGATTAAAAAAAAATCTGTGCAAATCTTTTAATCTGTGGCAAAAAAATAATTTGTGGAAATTAGTGTAATTCGTGGCAAACCATCTTTACTGTAAAACTTCGTGCATTGCTTTGGCTTTCAGCAAACATTCTTCATATTCTTTTTCTGGAACTGAAAGTGCTGTAATTGCGCTTCCTACAGAAAATGAAACATATTTATTTTCCTGATTATATAAAATACTTCTGATTACAACATTAAAATCAAAATCGCCTTCGGGAGTAAAATAACCAACTGCTCCGCTGTACAAACCACGTTTGGTTTCTTCAAGATTTTCGATGATTTTCATTACCGAAATTTTTGGCGCGCCCGTCATACTTCCCATTGGAAAAGTTGTTTTTAAAACATCAATCGGAGAATATTGAGGATCAACTTTTGAAGTTATAGTCGAAATCATTTGGTGAACCTGCAGAAACGAATAAATTTTGCAGAGTTCTACAACCTCAACTGTACCTTTTTGCGCCGTGTGCGATAAATCATTTCTGACCAAATCGGTTATCATGATATTTTCTGCTCTTTCTTTTGAATCTGACTCCAGGAATTGTTTTGATTTTTCATCTTCAATAGGATCTAAAGATCGTTTTGAAGTTCCTTTTATAGGCTGAGAAACAACAGTTTCTCCAACTTTTTTCAAATATCTTTCTGGCGAAGCCGAAAGCAAATATTGCTTGTTATTTTTAAAGAAGACCGAAAATGGTGCCTGCGAAATTTCATTTAGTTTTTGGAATTTTTCTAACGGATGTATTTCTGCATTTTCAGCAAAAAACTCCATACAGAAATTAGCTTCATACATATCGCCAATATGAATATGCTCCAGCATTTTATTCACTTTTTCAATATATGAATCTTTAGCAATGCGTTGCTTAATTTTTAAAGATGTGGCACTTTCGACTTTCGACTTTTGACTTTCGACTATCTCAGTAAAATCATCTTCAACCTCATCATCACAAAGCAATAAATATTGAATTTCAAGTTGATCACCTTTCAAAACAAATATTTTTTTTGGCTGAAAGAAAAATAAATCTGGAAAATCTAATCCATCAAAATTAGCTGATTTTAAAACTTCAACATCATTTTTTAAATCATATGAAAGATAACCAAAAAGCCAATCTTTAGTGGTTTGCTGATATTGTTTTAAATCATCAAAAGCATTTTGGAAATCGGTTTTTAAAGAAGTTAAAGCGTCTACCGCCATTACGCAATCAAAACTTGAATATTGCTGCGTATGCGAATTACTGTCTAAAAAAACAACTTCACGAAATTGCTGTGACCAGGTTAGAAGTTGCTCTTTAAACTGCTCTGGATTGGAAATATGTTTATGAATTGAAACTCTCAAAGAAGTATAAATTTTAGGCCTCAAAATTACGACAAAAATAATCCTTCAATAAAGTAATCTAGAAAAAATATTGGCACACTTTTTAGTATATCGAATTAGTGCTAATTATTAAAACTTTTCTTGCCTATTTGATTAAAAAACTACTCTCAAAATATGCCACAGATTTTACAGATTAACAAGATTAAAAAATCCATTTAATCTTTTATCCCGATAGCTATCGGGAGTGGCTAAAAATAAAACTAACCTGAGAGACAGGCGAGTTATTTATGAATCAAATTTTAAAACCTTTATGAAAACAATTGCAAAATTAGGATTGACTTCCTTGATGATTATCGCATTACTATTTTCCTGCAAAAAAGCAGATTATGCTTCCGAAGAATCAGCAGATTTAAAAATGATGGCAGACAGCACAGCTGTTTCCTCATCGGCAGCCGTGGTACAAAAAGACAGCAAGCAGAAATTCATCCGAACTGCTGATATAAAATTCAAGGTTAAAAATGTCGTCAAGTCAACTTATGCAATTGAAAATGCTGTGGCAAAATTTGGAGGTTTTGTTACCTACACGAATCTTCAAAGCAATATTCACGATCAAATTAAAACCAAAATTAGCCAGGACAGCACTTTAGAAACTACGAAATACTCTGTTGAAAACAATATTACTATCCGCGTTCCCAACACCCAACTTGATACTGTTATTAAAAGTATAGCAAAGCAAATTGACTTTTTAGATTTTAGAGTTATCAAAGCCGATGATGTTTCGCTGAAGTTGCTTGCCAATCAGCTTTCCCAAAAAAGAAGCACTGTTTCAGAAAAAAGAGTTGAAAAAGCAATTGACACAAAAGGCAAAAAAATAAATGATATTATGGAAGCCGAAAATACTTTGGCCAATCAAAAAGAAGCTAATGACAATCGAACAATTGATAATTTATCGATGCAGGATCAGATTAATTTCAGCACGGTAACTTTACAGCTTTATCAAAATGAAACCATCAAACAGGAAATCACTGCGGGCGAAAAAGACAGTGCATTTTACAAACCTAATTTAGGAATTCAGATTATTGATGCGTTAAAAAGCGGTTGGTATATTTTACAGGCTATTTTAGTTTTCTTTTTAAACCTGTGGCCGTTTATCCTGATTGGTTTAGGTGGATTTTTCCTCTATAAAAAATACGGAAAGAAATAAGAAAAGTGTTAATAAAATAGCAATTTAATAATGAAAAAATCGTTATATTTGATATAGCATTCAATTTATCCCAAAAACAAAGTAATTTGATTGTAAAATTCTCAATAAAATGATCTTAAAAATTGAATTTCATTTTATGTAAGAATTCAGGTTAAACGATTTCCAGCAGATTATTTATATTTTTTAACTTATTTAAAAATCCTAAGTATTATGAAAATTGCTACAATTATTGTCCGTGTTTTAATTGGTCTTTTGCTGCTTTTTGCCTCGATCAGTTATTTTTTCCACCTAATGCCCGAACCAGAAACTACAGGAAATTTTAAAGCCTTCAACGTAGGTTTAATGGCTTCAACTTATTTAATGCCGTTGGCTAAATCAATTGAATTGCTTTGCGGAATTGCATTTGTAACAGGACGTTATGTAACATTGGCTAATATTTTGATCTTACCTATTACGGTAAACATTTTGTTCATTAATTATTTTTTAGCTCCTGAAGGTTTGCCGATTGCAGCGTTATTATTCCTTGCTAATTTATTTTTGATTTACAGATATTGGGATAATTATAAAAGTGTTTTCAAAGCATAAATTTCACCGTATAACTTTAAATAACAAACCCGGCAAATTTTTAATTTGCCGGGTTTGTTATTTAATTTGTTTTATCGTGTTTTACCCAAACAAGATCTGAAATTTTATAACCAATTTCCTGTGCTTTTATAAGATAATCTGCTTTTATACTTTCAGGAATAGTAGTTTCGCGCGAAAGAATCCACATATATTTTAAATTTTCGCCTGCGACAAGTGCATATTTATAATCTGGGTCAATGGCAATGACATTATATCCAGCATAAAAAGGACCAAAAAATGAGACCTTAAGCATACCAACATCGTCCTTTTTGACAAACTTGGCTTTCCCGATACTTTCTTCCCACTTGTCTTTTTTGACATTATAGCCCCTATTATCAACCTTTATAGTACCATTATCATTGAGCGAATATTCGGCAGTTACATTGTTTAAGTTTTCCTCCCATTTGTAATCTAATCTTGCAATCTCAAACCATTTTCCTAAATATTTTGCTTTGTCAAAATTGGTGACAGCAACAGCTTTTTTTGGAATTTTTGAACTATTGCAAGAATAAAGCATAAATGCAATTCCCGCTCCGAGAAGAACCGGAGTTATATATCTATTTTTCATAATGTTATCTTTTTAATAAGATAAAGATAGCATCAGAATTACACATCTAATTTACAAAATTTTTCTTTGATTTTATATTTTTCGAATCAAAATATTTCATAACTATCAGTGACATAAATATTTAGTCCCTACGGAACAAACAGCCATCTAAAAACTATTATTTTCTACCAATATTTAATCTCTATGAGATTTAAAACATTTTTCAATTCAACTCCGTGAGGAGTTTAATATTGGTAGAAACACGAAAATGACAATAAAATGTTCCATGGGAACTACACAATATAAACGAACCAAATTATATTTCAAATACAATAAAAAAAACCGTCAGAATCTGACGGTTTTATAAAATATGATTTACGTAAAATTTATACGTGTATTGCTCTGTTTTCTGTAGCTGCCAATGCTGCTTCTTTTACCGCTTCCGCGAAAGTTGGGTGCGCGTGGCTCATTCTTGAAATATCTTCAGCAGAAGCTTTGAATTCCATTGCCGTAACCGCTTCAGCAATTAAATCGGCTGTACGTGCTCCAATCATGTGAACTCCTAAAACCTCATCTGTTTTTTCGTCAGCAAGGATTTTTACGAATCCGTCTAAATCAGCACTTGCTCTTGCACGTCCTAACGCTTTGAAAGGGAAACTTCCAGATTTATATGCAACTCCTGCTGCTTTCAATTGCTCTTCAGTTTGTCCAACTGCAGCAACTTCTGGCCAAGTGTAAACTACACCAGGAATTAAGTTGTAATCGATATGTGGTTTTTGACCTGCTAAGATTTCAGCAACCATAGTTCCTTCTTCTTCCGCTTTGTGTGCCAACATTGCTCCACGAACAACATCACCAATTGCGTAAATATTTGGAACGTTAGTTTGTAAATGATCGTTTACTTCTACTTGTCCTCTGTCTGAAATTTTTACTCCTGCTTTGTCAGCGTTTAATCCGTCTGTGTAAGGACGACGACCAACAGAAACTAATGAATAATCTCCTTCAAGAGTGATAGTTTCTCCTTTTGCATTTTCAGCCTGAACTATAACAGCATCGCCGTTTCTTTCAACCGATTTTACTTTGTGAGAAACGTAGAATTTCATTCCTTGTTTTTTCAATACTTTAGTCAATTCTTTAGACAAAGCGCCATCCATTCCAGGAATGATTCTGTCCATAAATTCAACTACAGAAACCTGAGCTCCTAAACGCAAGTAAACTTGTCCAAGCTCGATTCCGATTACTCCTCCACCAATAATTACTAAGTGTTTTGGAACTTCTTTTAAAGCTAAAGCTTCAGTAGAAGTGATGATTCTTTCTTTATCAATTTTAATGAAAGGTAAAGAAGATGGTTTTGAACCTGTAGCGATTACAGTATATTTTGCTTCGATAGTTTCAGATGTTCCGTCTGCTTTTGCAACTGCAATGTGCGTTGCATCTACGAAAGAACCTAAACCTGTGAATACAGTGATTTTATTTTTATCCATTAAGTAGTTGATTCCACCTACGGTTTGATCTACAACTGCTTGTTTGCGCGCGATCATTTTCTCTAAATTGATTTTCACATCACCAGAAACTTCGATTCCGTGATCTGCGAAATGAGCAATTTCTGCATAATGATGAGAAGAAGATAATAATGCTTTTGAAGGAATACAACCTACGTTAAGGCAAGTTCCGCCCAAAGATTTATACTTTTCTACAATTGCTGTTTTGAAACCTAATTGTGCGCAACGAATTGCTGATACATATCCGCCAGGACCTGAACCTATAATGACTACGTCAAATGAACTCATAGTTTGTCTATTTTATTTTTAGCGATACAAAATTAAGGAATAAAGTTTTGTTTAAAGTTTAAATTTCAATGTTTTTTGTGTGAAATTTGAGGTGTTAGTTTTCTGCCACGAAGGCTCGAAGACACGAAGTTTTTTTTTGGATTGTGGGTTTAAACGCAAAGTACGCTAAGGTTCGCTAAGTTTTTGTTTTTTTAATCTCGCAAAGTCGCGAAGTCGCAAAGTTATTTTCTGTATCTGGCAAAATTAGAAAGAAGCAAAGAATATAAAAACTTTGCGACTCTGCGACTTTGCGAGATTATTCTAAAACCTTTGTCCCTTTGCTTCTCTGAACCTTTGACCTAAACTTAGAACCTCAGCAACTTAGAATCTTAGCATCTTAGAAAATCACCGTCGAATTCTTCACTTCACTAATCATAAAGGTGCTTTGCGTACTACCTATATGCTGCAAAGTTGTGAGTTTGGTCACCAAAAATTCCCTATAGGCTTCCATGTCTTTTACTAACACTTTTAAAATATAATCGTAATCTCCGCTTACGTGGTGGCATTCTAAAACTTCGTTTAGTTTGATGACTTCGCTTTCGAATTTGGTTAGAAATTCTTTGGTATGCTGAATGAGTTTTAAATGACAGAAAACCACGAAGCCTTTTTCGATTTTTGATTTATCAACCAATGCAACGTAGTTTTTGATGATTCCTTCGCGTTCTAGCTTTTTGATTCTTTCATAAACTGCTGTTACTGAAAGATTCAGTTTTAAAGATAATTCTTTGGTTGTTTTTTTACTATCGGTTTGTAGTAAAACCAAGAGTTTTTTATCGGTGGCGTCTAAGGTCATTTGTTGTGTCATTGCGAGGAACGAAGCAATCTCATCCTCTACTTAATATTCATAATTAGTTCTTGAAATGAAAAAAAATCTATTGGTTTGGGCTTTATTAAACAAATTTAAACTAAAAATCTTTAGTAAGTCATTTTTATAGTTTTAAAATCTAATTATAAAGTCAATCATTGATTAATTTTCTAATTAGATGTTATTTTGAACTGATTTTCTTTTGAAAATGAGTGCCCTAGCCCTGATAGAAGCGGTATCCTTTTATGGTGGGGTTCACCATAAAAGATATAGCGAATAGCAGGAAACAGCTCCTAAAATTTATACTAAACAGGCTTTAGTTTAAACAACCTGAAACCTGAAACTTGAAACAAAAAAACTAAAACATATGAAAAACTTTAATCCAGCAGATAAAATTCAGGATTTGCAATACTTTGGGGAATTTGGAGGAGTGAATCCTTCGATTTCTGACTCTTCTACTTATACTTTCCTTTCGGCGAAAACGATGTTTGATACTTTTGAAGGGAATATGGAAGGCTGTTATTTGTATTCGCGCCATTCTTCGCCAAGTAATTTATATTTGGATCAGGCTTTGGCGGCGATGGAAGGAACAGAAACAGCAAACGTATCAGCTTCAGGAATGGGAGCAATTACGCCTACACTATTACAGCTTTGCGGTGCGGGCGACCACATTGTTTCAAGCCGAACTATTTATGGCGGAACGTATGCTTTTTTGAAGAATTTTACACCGCGATTCGGAATTGAAACGAGCTTTGTTGACATTACAAAATTGGATATTGTAGAAGCTTCGATTACGCCTAATACGAAAGTTATTTATTGTGAAACAGTAAGTAATCCATTATTAGAAGTGGCTGATATTGCTGGTTTGGCTAAAATTGCTAAAAAACATAATTTGAAATTGGTGGTTGATAATACGTTTTCTCCTTTGTCTGTTTCGCCGGCAAAATTGGGTGCGGATATCGTGATTCACAGTTTGACGAAATACATTAACGGAAGCAGTGATACGGTTGGTGGTGTGACTTGCGCCTCTAAAGAATTCATCAATTCACTAAAAAATGTAAACTCAGGAGCGAGTATGCTTTTGGGACCAACAATGGACAGTTTGCGTTCGGCTTCTGTCATGAAAAATCTTCGTACACTTCATATCCGAATCAAACAACACAGCCATAATGCGCATTTTCTTGCGGATCAATTTGAAGCAGATGGTTTAAAAACAGTTTACCCTGGATTGAAAAGCCATCCGAGTCATGAGCTTTACAAAACGATGATTAATCCGGAATATGGTTTTGGTGGAATGATGACTATTGATGTTGGAACTTTGGAAAAAGCCAATGAATTAATGGAATTGATGCAGGCCAGAAACTTGGGTTATTTGGCAGTAAGTTTAGGATTCTACAAAACACTTTTCAGCGCGCCAGGAACCTCAACTTCTAGTGAAATTCCGTTAGAGGAACAAGCAGAAATGGGCTTGACAGATGGTTTGATTCGGTTTTCAATTGGGTTAGATAATGATATTCAGCGCACTTACGAGATGATGAAAGCTTGTATGGTGGAGCTTGGCATTCTTTAGCCAAAGATTAAAAGATTTTTTTTTTCGCCACGAATTCACGAATTTTAAAACAAATTAATTCGTGAATTCGTGGCGATTTTTTTTACGATACACACCAGTTTGTCATTTCGATGTAAGGAGAAATCCCCGCAAGTAGCTCCGCACAGAAATTGCCAATCTTTGTAGAGTTACTTGCGGGGATTTCTCCTTACGTCGAAATGACACAAAATGCAATAACAAAAAAGCCGTTCTGATCTCAGAACGGCTTTCCCATTTATAATTTATAATTCACAATTAATAATTATCTACGCTTTCTCAACGAAGTTTAGCTTACTATTTTTTCTACTATAAGTAAAGTAAATAAACAATCCGATTAACAGCCAGATCGTGAAGTAAATCCAGTTCCAAACGCTTAACTCGGCCATCATGTACAGGCAACAGATTAATCCTAAAAGCGGAATTAAAGACAAATTTTTTCTGAAAGCCCAAACGGCTAATCCAACTAAAACGAAAAGGAAAATCCACATTGGGATTTTGTGTTTGAATAAACTGAAACCTGATTCGTATTTTAGAGAATCATTGATTGGCAAACCTTTTACAACTTCAGCATATTTAGCGTCGTCGTCTTGGTATTGTCCAAGTAAATGTTCTAAATCTGATGTTTCGGCAGTTTTATTTTTGACATCGATGCTTTCTAAATAATTGAAAACTTTTGCTGATTCTTCTTTATCTAAAGACGTAATAATTGTTGTTGCGTCGTTGATTTGCGCTTCATTATTAATAAAAGCCATTGTTGCTTTATTATTGAACGCAAACGCATAATACAAACCAGCAATCATCAAAATTGGCATAATGAATTTTGAATTCACATATGGCGTTTTGAATTTCCCTCTTGGAATATCCGTTTTATTTTGTAAAACCAAAACTCCCGCACAAACCAATACAAAGGCAAATAAAGTTCCGATACTGCATAAATCCGTTACCATTGTCAGGTTCAAAAACAAAGCAGGAACGGCAACCACAAAACCAGTTACAATGGTTGCAAAAGATGGTGTTTTGAATTTTGGGTGAACGGTAGAAAATTTCTTTGGCAATAAACCATCACGGCTCATGCTCATCCAGATACGAGGCTGTCCCATTTGAAAAACCAATAAAACGCTCGCCATAGCCACTACTGCACTTACTGCAATAATTCCGGACATCCATTTTAAGTTTAATTTATCGAAAACAAATGCAAGAGGATCTCCAACATTTAGTTCGTTATATTTTACCATTCCGGTTAAAACCAAGGCAATAGCAATATATAAAATTGTACAGATAATAATCGCCCACATCATACCGCGTGGTAAATCGCGCTGTGGATTTTTACATTCTTCGGCAGTTGTCGAAATCGCATCAAAACCAATATAAGCAAAGAAAACCGCAGAAACTCCTTTAAGAACTCCTCCAACTCCATTTGGAGCAAACGGATCCCAGTTTGCTGTATCTACATAAAATACTCCAACGGCAATTACTAGCAACACCACACAAAGTTTTACGACAACCATTAAATTGCTCGCATTACGAGATTCTTTCATTCCTCTATAAACCAACGCTGTGATCAAAATAATGATAAACAATGCTGGCAAATCAGTTACAAAATGAAAAGATCCTATTGTTGGCGCTGTTGTCCAAGCTGTGTGAGCCTGCTGCAAAGCAACACTTAAATTTTCGAAAGATTTTCCGCCTCGCATTAAAGCTTCGGCATCATTAAATCCGTTTGACGCAGTTAAATAATCCATTTGTATCCATTGTGGTAAATGAATTCCACCACTCTGGAGCAGTCCGGTAAAATAATCACTCCACGATATCGCGACCGTTATATTCCCAACGGCATATTCCATAATCAATGCCCAACCAATTATCCAGGCAATAATTTCTCCAAAAGCAACATAAGAATAGGTATAAGCACTTCCTGAAACCGGAACCATCGATGCAAATTCGGCGTAAGCAAAAGCGGCAAAACTACAAGCCAAAGCAGTAAATAAGAACAAGAAAATAACAGCTGGTCCTCCGTCTGCACTGGCTTTTCCAATTGTACTAAAAATTCCCGCTCCAACAATAGCCGCGATTCCGAATGCAGTTAAATCCCTTGTAGTCAAATGCTTTCCTAATGCATTATGACCGTCTGTTTCGTTCTGTGCAACCTGCTTCAGAATATCCTGTACTGTTTTCTTTCGGAATAAACTTGAAAATGCCATATATGTTTTGCTGTTATAAAATTAATTTAATTCAGTCGTTTTTGTTTTATTTTGCAAATAATGCAAAAATTATCCTGATTTCAAATATATAAAACGATTTTGTTTTTTCGGTGTTTTTTTGACAAGAAGACACGAAGTCCCAAAGTTCTTTTTTTTGCTGCGAATTTCTGTTATTTCTTGATTTTTTTTCTGTCTCCGAGCAAAAAGAAAAAAATCTGAGTTTCATTTGCTTTAAATTATTTATTACTGCTTTTAGTACAAAGTTTATACTGAATTTAAAAAAATGAGTAATTTTAAAAACGATTAAAACACAAAAAATAATACTAATAAATAGGCTATTAATCTAAATACAAAAATTCGTCGATGAAAAAATTCTTTTTCCTATTACTTCTAATCTGCTCAAATGTTTTTGCACAAGACATTGATATCGATCAGCTGAATTGGCTGCCAAATTCAAATTCGTTTTGGGTAAATTCTCAAGACAATATTATAGTTTATGATGTTAACAAACTCAAGCAAGGCACTACTATATTATCTAATACGCAATTAAAAAATTCAGGTTTCAGTGGAGAAATCGAACAGCTGGTTTGGAATAATGATAAAACAAAAGTACTGCTTTACACCAATTCTAAAAAAGTTTGGAGAGCCAATACGAAAGGTGATTATTGGTTTTTTGATTTAAAAACGGGCAAAGGAAGACAATTAGGAACAAGTTTGGAAAAATCTTCTCTGATGTTTGCTAAATTTTCCAGCGATAATGAAAACGTAGCCTACGTTTCTAAACATAATATATATGTTGAAAATTTAAATTCTGCAAAAATAACGCCGCTAACCACAGACGGAACTGACAAAATCATCAATGGAACTTTTGATTGGGTTTATGAAGAAGAACTTGCTGCACGCGACGGTTTTCGATGGAATCCTGACGGTAAAAGTATTGCGTTTTGGCGCGTAGATGCATCGGAGACAAAATTTCATTTAATGATAAATAATACTGATGCGCTGTATCCATTTACAATTCCGGTTGAATATCCTAAAGCTGGAGAAAAACCTTCATCGGTAAAAATTGGCGTAATCGATATTGCGTCTTTAAAAACAAATTGGTTAAATATTCCGGGCGCGCCAGACAATAATTATCTCGTGAGAATGGAATGGATGAACAATCAAAGTGTGATGGTTGTACAGCTAAACAGAAATCAAAATCAAGCTTCAATTTATAAATGCGATGCGAAATCGGGCGAAGCCAGTTTGATTTATCAGGAAAAATCAGATTCATGGATTGATGTTTTTGATATTTCGGCTGGCGAGTATGATGTTTTTTCATGTCAATTTGTTGACAACGGAAAAGCTTTTTTATGGAGTTCAGATGCTGACGGTTGGATGCATATTTACAAAATCAGTATTGATGGCAAAAAGAAAGAATTAATTACGACTGAAAACTTCGATGCTTATTTTAAGGCTTATAATGAAAAAACAAAATCGGTTTATTTTATCGCCAGCCCTACAGATGCTACGCAACGTTATTTGTATGAAACGAATTTAGATTCGAAAAAAACAAAACGCGTAACTCCTAAAGAATTTGAAGGTACAAATGAATATCGTTTTTCGACAAATGGTGAATATGCTACGCATAAAAATTCAAATATCAATCGAAACTCCAATAAACGTTTAGTTGCTTTATCGGGCCATAAAAAAATATTTCCAGAAACTGCCGATTCTTTTACAAAACCAAATCGCAATTATTCGATGGAGAAATTTAAAGTAACCACCGTTGACGGAATAGAAATAGACGGAATTATGGCGAAACCTTTAAATTTTGATCCCTCAAAAAAATATCCGGTATTTTTTTATGTTTACGGAGAACCAATGGCAACGGTCGCAAATGATGAGCCTTATTTTTATGGATTAATTACGCCTTTAATTCCGGCAGGATATATAGGAATTGCAATGGATAACCGCGGAACTCCTGCAATGAAAGGCACAAAATGGAGAAAATCAATCTACAAAAACATCGGAATTATCAATACACATGACCAAGCAATGGCGGCAAAAGAAGTTTTGAAATGGAATTTTATTGACTCCGACAAAGTAGCGATTCATGGCTGGAGCGGTGGCGGTGCCATGACGCTAAATTTAATGTTTCAGTTTCCTGAGATTTATAAAACCGGAATCGCGATTGCTGCCGTTACTGATCAACATTTTTATGACAATATTTACACGGAAAGATACATGGGACTTCCGAGTGAAAATGAAGCCAATTATACTAAAGCTTCGCCTGTAACTTATGCAAAAAATCTAAAAGGAAATTTATTGTACATCCATGGAACTGGCGACGATAATGTGCATTATAAAAACGCCGAAGTTTTAATCAACGAATTGATCAAATATGATAAAATGTTTAATTTAATGATTTACCCAAACCGTACGCATGACATTTCTGAAGGTGAAGGAACAAGTAAACACCTTTTTGACACTTTTATCAACTATATAAAGGAGAAATCTCCTCCGGGAGCCAAATAATAAAACAACTTTTTAAAGCTGTTACAGCCTCGTTATTTTTCGGAATAGTGAGGCTTTTTTTTTTTAGAAGTCCTGATTATGTACAATCTTGTCATTCCGAACGAGGAATCTCCACAAGAAGCTCTACAAAGATTGGACTTTCGTTGCGGAGTTACTTTCGATGATTTACTTCGTCTATTCGCTATCGCTCGAGTCTCCTTCGTCGAAATGACAAGATTGAGAATAGTTTTATGCTCAACTTTGACAAAGTCCTCACCTCATGTAACTTTTTTAAACAACAGTTTACTAATAAATTAACAACATAACTAAAAAACCAATTTATGGAAAAAATCTCAAGACGTTCTTTTGTAAATAAATTTGGCGTTGGTGTGGGCGCTTCGGTTATTATAACCACACTT
Source organism: Flavobacterium sp. 245 (assembly GCF_004362055.1). GTDB lineage: Bacteria > Bacteroidota > Bacteroidia > Flavobacteriales > Flavobacteriaceae > Flavobacterium. The sequence goes on along the minus strand of NZ_SNXB01000015.1, from coordinate 60,952 downwards.
CCTTCATTTTTAACAGCTCCAGAAGAAAATCAAAAACCGTACACCGGAAAAAAATTAAACGTTGCATTGTGCGGTTTAGGAAATTATGCTTCAAGACTTGCCAAAGGAATTCAGGCTTCTGAATATTGCAATCTGGCGGGAATTGTTACAGGCACTCCGGAAAAAGCTACTCAATGGAAAACTCAATATAATATTCCGGAAAAGAATATTTACAATTATGAAAATTTCGATGAGATTATAAAAAACAAAGACATCGATTTAGTTTATGTTGTTGTTCCCAACGGACTTCATAAAGAATTTGTTATTCGCGCAGCAAAAGCAGGAAAACACGTCATTACCGAAAAACCAATGGCAGTTACTGTTAAAGATTGTGAAGAAATGATAAAAGCCTGCGATGATAATAAAGTACAATTGGCAATTGGATATCGTTTGCATTATGAACCAACCCATCTTGAAATTAAAAGATTAGGACAAGAAAAAGTTTTTGGGCAAGTGCGCTACATTGAAGCTTCATTGGGTTATAAAATTCATGATCCTCGTGACACAAAAAGCACTGTCAATTTCAGTGATCGAAACGAATGGAGATTGAATAAAAAATTATCCGGAGGCGGTCCGTTGATGGATTTGGGAGTTTACTGCATTCAGGCTAGTCGTTATGTTTTGGGTGAAGAACCCATTGCAGTTACAGCACAATTTGGAACTGTTTACAACAAGCAAATTTTTTCTGAAACAGAAGAAAGCATTTCTTGGCAAATGGAATTCCCAAGTGGCGCCACTGCAAATTGCAACACAACTGTAGCTTATGATGTTGACCGATTGTACGCTTCCGCAGATGAAGGTTCGTTTGAATTAAGTCCGGCTTTAAGTTATGGCCCTTTTGAAGGAAAAACATCTAAAGGCCCGCTAAAATTTCCAGTCATCAACCAACAGCAAACACAAATGGATGAAATTGCGAAATTATTATTAGAAAATAAAAAACTCCCAAATCACATTACCGGCGAAGAAGGCTTGAAAGACATTAAAGTCATAAACGCCATTTACAAAGCCGCTGAAACTGGAAAGAAAATATCTTTGACATAATTTTAGCACGCGGATGACGCGGATTTAAACGGATTGACGCTGGTTTACTGTTTTTTTTTACATAAACGGATGAAATAAAAAAATCCGCGCTAATCTGCTTAAATCCGCGTCATCCGCGTTCTATTTCTCATTTCAAACAAGCCCTCAAAATACTCACCGGATGCTGCGCTTCCCTACTCGTTCCATCATAAATTTGATGACGACAGCTCGTTCCTGCAGCGGCGATTTTTACGTTCTCAGCAGTATTGCGAACTTTTGGAAAAAGCGTGTCCTCTCCCATTTGCATACTCACTTGGTAATGTTCTTTTTCGTAACCAAAAGATCCCGCCATTCCACAACAGCCCGAATTATAAATCGTAACCGTATTATTAATTGGTAAATTCAGCATCGCAAAAGTCGCTTCAACAGAACTCAATGATTTCTGATGACAGTGTCCGTGAATCTTGATTTCTTTCTTTTCATCCGAAAAAGAATCCGGTTTAATTTTACCATCGATAATTTCTTTTTTAAAGAATTCCTCAATGGTAAAAGCATTTCGCGATAACTTCTCAGCTTCTTCCTTATCATCTGCCAGGCGAAGATATTCATCCCTGAAAGTTAAAATCGCAGAAGGCTCAATACCAACCAAAGGCGCATTGCCTAAAACCAAATCTTTAAAAATGTTGATATTTTGATTGGCTATTTTTTTTGCTTCCTCCAAAAAACCTTTAGATAAATAAGCTCTTCCGCTTTCTTCATGGTCGATAACCAGAACTTGATAACCTAATTTGGTTAATAATTCGAAAGCATCGATTCCTATATTTACATCATAATAATTGGTAAATTCATCTACAAACAAATACAATTTTCCATTCGGAAATTCCGTAACAGGAGGTTTATGATTTTCATACCATTTTCTGAAAGTCTTTTTCGCCAAAAGCGGTACTTGTCTTTCCGGTGCAATTCCCATACTTTTTTTAACCAGCGACTGATTCGAAATAAAGTTGGTTATCGACGGAAACAAACTTCCCATTTTATTCAGTTTTGCATTGTGGGCAAAAATCTTATTTCGGGTTGAGAAACCGTTTGCTTTTTGGTATTGGTATAAAAATTCGGCTTTTAAAGTAGCAACATCCACATTACTCGGACATTCGCTGGCACAGGCTTTACAGCTCACACACAACTCAAAAACTTCGTACAATTCTTTCTGGTCGAATTTATTTTCTTTCTCCGAATACGTCAAATATTCACGTAACGCATTCGCTCTCGCACGTGTCGTTTCTTTTTCATTTTTAGTCGCACGATAACTCGGACACATCGCTCCGCCTGCCGATGGCAATTTTCTACAATCGCCGGAACCGTTGCATTTTTCGGCCGCACGCAAAATTCCTAAACTGTCTGAGAAATCCTGAAACGTTTTAATATCCGGTTCTACCCTTCCCGAAACCACTCGATGGTTTTCATCCATCTTTAAAGCGTTCACAATCTTCCCGATATTCAAAACCGAATTCGGGTCAAAAGCCAGTTTAATGCGTTTCAGCAATTCATAATTTGTCTCGCCAATCATAAACGGAATAAACTCGCCGCGCACAATTCCGTCGCCGTGTTCCCCGCTTAGCGAACCTCTGTATTTCTTCACCAAAATCGCCACATCGGTCGCGATGGTTCTGAATAATTTTAAGTCCGATGTTTTCTTCAAATTCAAAACCGGACGCAAATGCAGTTCGCCCGCACCCGCATGCGCATAATAAATCGCACCTTGTCCGTGACGCAGCATCATCGCCGAAAACTCTGCAATATAAGCTGGTAAATCGCTCAACTCAACCGCAGTATCTTCAATAGAATCGGCGGCTTTGTCGTCTCCAACAATACTTCCCAAAAGCCCTAGACCGGCTTTTCTCAATTCGTTTACTTTTTCAATATCCGCTCCGTAAATTTTTACAAGTGCGTAGCCAAAGTTGTTTTTTTCTAAATCGGCAACTAAAGCATTCGCCTGATTTTCGGCATCTTGCGCGTCGTGCGAAGCCACTTCAAACATCATAATCGCTTTCGGTTCTCCCACCAAAAAGAAACGGTTTTTAATGTGTTCACGATTCGTTTTGGTACAATCCAGAATCGTGTCGTCGATCATTTCTGCGGTGTACAAATGATGTTTCATCGCCACCACAACAGATTCCAGCGATTCCTGAATGCTATGATAATGTGCCACGACCATAATATTATTAGCGGGCGGTAAATCGTCAACTTTTAAAGTGATTTCATAAGTAAAAGCCAAAGTTCCTTCGCTTCCGCAGAGTAATTTTCCGAGGTTTATGGTCGGTTCCGTTCCGCCAAACAAATCCGATTTCAGTAAAATATCAACGGCATAACCCGTATTTCTTCTGTGAATCTCCGGTTTCGGAAACTCTTTTACAATTTCATCCTGCGTTGCTTTTACCGAAAGTTCGTCGTAAACGCTTTTGTATATTTTATTTTCTAAAGTATCGCCTTTGGTTTTCTCGATGAATTCAGCCGAAGTCAGTTCCTTAAAAACCACTTCCGATCCATCGCTCAAAATCGCTTTGATCTCCACAATTTTATCGCGCGTCACGCCATAGCGAATCGAAGTCGTTCCCGAAGAATTATTGCCTACCATTCCACCAATCATACAGCGGTTGGAGGTCGAAGTATTCGGGCCGAAAAATACGCCATGAGGTTTCAGAAACAAATTCAGTTCATCGCGAATCACGCCAGGCTCGACAGTAACTGTTTTTTTTATCGGGTCGAAATTCAGGATTTTGGTAAAATTCTTCGAAACATCAACCACAATTCCGTCGCCCACCGTTTGTCCGGCCAGCGAAGTTCCCGCCGTTCTTGGCGTAATCGAATTCTGATGCTCCCCCGCAAACCGAATCAGTTTACTAATATCTGCGATCGTTTTAGGCAAGGCAACCGCTTTTGGTTTAATCCGATACACCGAAGCATCGGTCGAATAAAGTGTTTTATGAAGATCATCGTATAAAAGTGTTCCTTCCAACGATGCTGATAATTGTTCTAAATCCTTAAGTAGTGACATTTTTGCTGAATATGATTTGACAAAAATAGGCTTTTTTAAGGTTCTGAGAGGCTAAGATACTAAGGTTCTAAGGTTTTTTTTGAGGTGCAAAGGGACAAAGGTTCAGAGGTTTTTTCCACGATTGTCACCCTGAGCGGAGTCAAAGGCTTTTGAAAACGTGAAAAATTTGAATTTCGTTTTTAATGTAGGAGCTATTCCTGCTGTCCTTCCAAATCTTTTGTGCCGAACCCCAGCACAAAGGGATTTTCTCTCCCATCAGGGCTAAGGCATTCTTTTTCATAAGAAGGTTTATCCAAAGTTAAAGTTTGTAAGAAAATTATTTTATTTTAAGAAAAATATTATATTCGTTAATTATAAGATTTTATTTACAATACAAGGTAATATCTATCCGATTTAAGAACCAATTAACTAATATAAAAACCAAATCATGAGCGGAAAACACGTAGTAGTTCAAGGCGCAACAGTTAAATGCAAATTTAGTGAAAAGCCTCAGACCGATATTTTAAAAGTAAAATCACAAAATAAGCATTTTGCAAATGATAAAGATGCTGAAAAAAAGCTAATTGCAACAACAAAAGAAACGGGACAAACTTTAGAAAAAAACACTTTCGGCAACTGTAAACTCCAGCCCACGGGAAGCAGTTACAAACCCTGCCAGGCTGTAATAACGCAATGGAATGGCGCTTATGAAAAAGTAACGCTGAGTAATCAAGGCAAAATTTTAGTGGAGGACAGCAAGGCAACCTGCCCTATTGGCGGTCCGGATTGTATTACGGTGGACAAACACGGGCAAAAAGCTGAGCCCAGCAAACAAAACGTCAGGAACGCCAATGATATGATAAGCAATCAAATAAATCCGCTGGTTAATATGGCTGAGTTTAGAGAGCGTTTAGAGGATCATGATTCAATTTGTAAATAAAGTACCATGTCAGATTTTAAAATAATAGGAAACCCTAATCCTGTGGTTGGTGTTTTAGAATTTTATACCATAAGCGATTTTTTTTCGGAGATTTCCCCAACCCAGGAATTTGTTTATATTCCAAAAACCCCAGAAAATCAGGTCAAGTGGGAAGTGTATGTTTTGGAGTTAGGCAAATGGCGCAAAACAAAAGAAAATGATAAAACAGGAAAGCAAGTCACTTATACCTTCTTCGAGAAAAGCCTAACCAGAAAAGGTATCCGTTTATTGGCAAGAAAAGGCGACAAAGTAGCCAGACTTGACATCAAGCCATTACCTGCCCATCCAAAAATAGATCATGTCGAGTTATTGGATAAAAACGGAAGTAAAATAACAGGACGTCTGGCATACGGGCAAACAGTCAAGGCCAGAGTATTTTGTCTGAACATGGAAAAGCGCCGTGTACATGTTACCCTTTGGGAAGATGATGTAAAAGGAGCTGGACACAGCAAAGCCAATGAGAAAAATTTCATAGAAACGCGCTCTGCAATTGTCAATTTTGGAAAAGCGGATATTGATTTTCTATTAAGCCCCAGTTTCGCGAAAATTGCAACAAAAGGAGGTCCAGAAAATGATAAAATTCACGAGTATTATGTGACGGCAGAGTACAACAGAGAAAAAACAGCCAGTAACAATGTTAATATCAACGCTCCGGAAACACCGGTGGCTCCTTATAAAGGCAAAACAACTCAAAAAGCGACTGTAGTCACTAAAGCACCAGCAAAACAACCTAAAACGGAACTACCGAAATCACATAAGCCAAACGCTCCTGCAGAAGCAAAAGGCAAAATTAATAGCGTGAATATTACTGATACATCAGGAGATGCAATAAAAGGAAGATTTAGAGAAAAACAAATCAAGGTTTGGATAAATTCGAGCAATTTAAAGGGAAAAGAAGTTCGCCTTAAATTATTTGATGACGATTACGGGAAAGATGATTTATTGTTCCAAAAGGAATTTACCATTCAATCAAATTTGCATGCAATAGTGGTTTCCCTCAATACAATACCAAGAAGTTGGGGCGGGAATTATTTAGAAGAAGGAAATGAACAGGAATTATTTGCAGAAGTTGAAGTTATACAGACACATGCTTTTACAAAAAGTGCCATTGTTGATGTTGATGCTAGTGTTTTTAAGCAGGATCCTTTTGAAATTTTTAATACACTATTTAAGGTTGATATGCCAGATAAAAAGAATCACAAAGAAGAGAAAAAAGATGTATGTGAATATGAAGCAAGAGTAAAAGCATTTATGAGAATGTTACGTGTTGGAGAAGGAACAGTTTCTGAAAGAGGTTACACAACACAATTTAGTGGAAAGCAATTTTCTGATATGAGTAACCACCCTCATGAAATTATATCCACAAATGGATATTCCTCTTCAGCTGCCGGAGCATATCAAATAATGTCAGATACTTATGATGGATTAAAAACTTATAGAACTAAATATAATATTTTAAATTTTAATCAGGAATCACAGGATAAATTATGCCTTGTAATTTTAAAACATAATTATACTACTGATAGGCCAAATAGTTTTTATAATCCTATTTATTGGAAAAATAAGGATAAAACAATTCGGGATGTAGAAAAGGAAACTAAAATAAAAGATAGGAGAAAAAAATTTAAAGGTCAACAAGCTGATATCATTAAATTAATAATTGATAACGATATCAAAAAAGCAACCTTACTATCAAGTCTATGTTGGGCTAGCTTACCAGATTCTCCATATGGTCAACCTTCAAAAACAATACAGGAATGTAAAGCAAATTATGAGAAATTTTTAAAAGAAGAACTTACCAATAAACAAACATGGAAATTACACTTAAAAGAAGGTTTTTTAAAAGAATTTGGATATAGCTGCTGTGCAGAACAGACAGAATTTCAATCCGGTTCTTGTGATAAGTGCAATGAAAATCATTATGATGTAGCAAAAACTGAACATTGGATTACTCAGAAGCCTCACGAATGTTGGGCAGCAAGCGTTAAAATACTTAAAAATTACGGCATAATTGGAGGGGCTAATATTAATCCTATTTATACTGTTGACCAAAAAGGAGATAAATTAAACGTACAAAATGCTCAAGCTGGTTTAGATTACATTGATTCTCAACTTATACTTGGTAAACCTGTAATCGTTGGACTAGATGACAACTTAAGAAAGAGTACTTACAATACACATAAAGCCACTGATCATTTTTTTGTAATCGTGGGTAAAGGTTGTGAAGATGGGAATATATATTATCGCTTTTTTGATGTAGGTTCAAAAATTAGTGAAGAAGGAACAGCTGAAAAGAATAAATTATACTTACAAGATAATTTAATGTTAGTAGGCAAAAGCTACGGAAACACCCATAATTATACAGTAACAGAAGTCAGAAGAAACAATTAAAATGAGAAAAATAACAATTTTATATTTTATATTAATATCATTGGCATCCTCATGTCAAGATAAAAAACAAACAAATAAAAACAATATTAACGACAGTCAGATTTTGTCAAATACTGAAAAGCATACATTCTATCGTGTAAGTCAAAATGGAAAAGAAAGGGTAATTTATCAACCTTGTGATGCAAATATTGAAAAATATATAGTTTATCATGATAGTATCTTTCATGATTTAGGGCAAGAATTTTATACGTTTAAAGTCTTATCACAGAAGAATGAAAATAATAAATACAAGTATTCTGGCGAGTATATTTTTGGTAAGACTGCAATCAGCAAAGAAAGTATAACTTTTGAAGCAATTGATAATAACAAAAAATATTGGAAAATTAACAATGAGTTATTCATAGACAGCCTTTACGCTAATACGATTATACATAAGCAACAGTCCTGTAAAGAATGTTATGAGGGTTGCGAGGGTAAAGAAAAAGAGACGAAAGTTAGTTCTATTAATGGAAAATGGGGAACAAATTGTAATAATCCAATAGGGATAACAGTAAAAGAAAATGAACTAATAATATGCGTTGAACCCAATAACTATTATATTCATTTAACTAAGGTTAATGGAAAAGCAGGAGACAAAACCTTAAAATATAAATTGAATAGACTTGATGGTTTTGGTTCAAAAGATGTTTACTCAGAGAGCTATTTAAATGATAATGAAATTGCAATTATCAAAATTTTGGAGAATGATAAAATCGAATTTAATTGGCTCGGCTTTTATAACAAAGTTAATAAGCAAAGACAATATACAGACCCTATTATTAGTAATGACAATCCTGTTTTACTAGAAAAATGTGAAAATTAAATTTGAATAACAAACATTTGCTTTTGAAGATTCGCCTCTGCTGGCGCGAGCGTCCTGCTCGTGAACACATAGACTTTTTAGTTATATAGATTGTGCGCACGAGCAGGACGCTCGCGCCAGCAGGGGCTAAAGGATATAGACACCATCATCATTTACATTTGTCAGGATATGATCATTCAGAAATAAAAATAATTAAAGAATAATGAAAAATTTAGCATTCATACTAATCTTCATTTTGTTATCATGTAAATATGATAATAAAACCAATAGTTTAAAAAAAACACAAAATTCAGGAAATACTGAGACAATAAAGAGTAATAATAAGGAATTAAAAGAAATATTTCTTCCTTATTGTTTCAAAATCGATACAATGCCAAAGAGTAATTATTATCAAACAAAATTAGATACCTTTTTAAGTTATCATAGTATTATAAAAAGTAATTTATCCGATGTCAATAGATTGTTCCATAAAAACACAGAAGATTTTGTTTCAGATAAGCAAGCTAATTTTATGCATTATCCTTATGAAGGAAAGGCATTTGCAATTTCCAAGTTAAAAATTAATAATAACATCACAGCTATACTGTTCGTTTATTTATTTGATTCTGAAATGATACAACCAAGAATAGAAATACAAACTTTTGACCATAATCAAAAAAATATAGATAATCTAATAATAGCTTCTACATTTAGTAGCGAATGCAGTGGCTATCGAGATTTCTGCATTAGTCAAAAAAAAATAATATCAATTAATGATTATTACTATTGCGGAGAAATCGAATACAAAAATCTATATAAATATAAAATAAATGATATTGGTAAATTTATATTTTCGAATTAAACTTCTTGCTGGCAGAAGCCTCTCGCTCGTGGTCATAATTTACTTTTTCTAGGCAGGGAATAAATGCAAAAATTAATAACTCAAGTTTATAACCCAAAATTTAAAGAAATAAAAGAATAATTATGAGAATATTTTATGTAACAATATTAAGTGCTATTTTATTTAGTTCTTGCATACATGAAACCAAAAAGAAGGTTCTAAAAGAGACTACTAAAGAAGACTTAAAAACTGGTAAGAAAAACGAAATACAAAATAACATAATTAAACAAGATATATGTTTATTAGATAAAATAGAGATGTATACTTCTGAACATAATGGAATTAAATTTTATACTGAAAATACTCTCAGAGGTAAAGGAGTGATTATAGTTTCTATTTTTCAAAGATTAGAGTTTCTAAATTTAAATAGAACATCATTTGGAAGTATATCAAAAAGTAAAATAGGAGATAATTATGAGATTAAGTTACCTAAAACTGTAATCGCAAGAGAAATAATACCTAATGAAGATTTTCAAGTTTTTAGTTTTGATGCTGAAATACCAGAAGCAAATAAGGATTTTATTATTGTATATATAAATCAAGAAAAAAGGCTTCTAAAAAAAGAAAGCATTAAATATAAGTTTGAAACTTGGAACGAATATGTGAAATCTTCTTTTATACAACTGACATCAAATACAGATAATGTAAGTAAAGAAGAAAAAATGTATTGGTATAAGGTCTTAGAGATTAAGGAAGATTCTATGAAAATAAAATCTGTAAAAAAAGAGAGCTGTGATTATATAGAAAATTATAAAGATGTAACAAAATGGGTAAAATGGAGAGATAGTTCTTCTAAATTAATCAAATTTAATTTTTGTTATTAATGTAAAAATAATGATAATGAAAAAAATATTAGGATTATTCATTTTTCTTGCCACTCTTTTAGTAATCTCTTTTGCATTTACAAAAAATCAAAAGGAAAATCAAATTTCAACTTACTTTTTAGGAGATAAACTTCTAGCCAAAAAAGGATATTTTGACAATTTAACTGAAGATAAAGGGTTTCCAATAATAAAAAAACAAAATGATTTATATGAGAAAAACTATTCGGAATTTAATGATATAGTCCATGACAGCAACAGTAATTTGAAGTTTAAATTGCAAAAGGTGATAAATGAAAAAAAATACAGAATCATTCTTTACACGATCTTAAACAATAAAAAAAAGGACTCAATAGATTTTTATGAAAATATTGCCAACATAAGAGGCAAGGATGATTATTATTGTCTATCTTATTTAGACTTGAAAAAAAATGAAATCTGGCAAATAAAAGTTTTTTCTTCTAAAGCAAATAAAAACTTGAGTTTTATTTCTTTCGCTAAAAAAAAAGTAACAAAATCTGGAAATATCAAAACAGATTCTCTTTATTATCTTGATGAATCTCTAGAGCTAGAGCTTTATAATTTTAAAACTAAATCATAAAAAAATAAAATGAGATATTTAAAATTAATGATTCCATTAATAGTATTTACAAGCTGTAAAAAAGACAATATATCAAATAATAAAAATGAACTCATTATTGAAAAACAAACAAAAAATGAGAGCTTTCATTATAAAGAATTTGGAAAATCTTTAGTTGAAAATACCGATTTTCCAAAAGAATGGGAAATAAACACCTATCAAGACACAGCTAAGAAAATCAAAAAAGAATATTTAGATTTTCAAAAAAAATTTAATAAGCTTGATTATTTTGATGAGAAGAGTGGTACAAAAATAAGCAATAAATCTTTTTTTAATAGTTATATAAAAAATGATAGTCTTTTAAAATTAAGTAAAATAGAATCGCTTAGTTTATTAGATTCATTAGTAAGTAATCAAAAAAAGATATTCTACATTAAAACCTCTTCGGTCATTAACAGTATAGCTTATGAGATGCCGTTGGTTATCAATAAAATTGATTTAGCATTATTCAATAAAAAAACATTTATCAAATCAATTAACTTATATATGGAAGTTGACTATCCTTACTCCTCAAAACAAAACATAGGTTATCTAAATGAAAATGGCATTTTATTTTATAAAAAATTTAGAATTGATGAAGATAAAACTTATTATCTAGGAATATCTAAAACAAATCTTAATGAATATTTCAATAAAAAATGAAAACCAAATCTCTATTAGTAATATTTCTGGTAATTATTTTATTTAGTTGTAAAAAAAATAATGGGTTAAGCGAAAAGCAAAATAAAGAGGTCTTTTTAGGAGATTCAATAATTATGGAAAATAACTATTTCCATAATTTAAATGAGGCCAACGGTTATTCAATATTGAGTACGCAGAATAAATTATATCAAAAAAAATATTCAAATTTTAAATATAGGAATGTTTCTCAACTTAAGGATAATATCAAATTCAAATTTGAAAAGCAATTTATAAATAAAGGGAAAAAATATCGAATTGTTCTTTACACATTAATTAATAATATAAAGAAAGATTCTATTGAGTTTTATAAAAATGTCAAGGACCTACACCATGAACCTAGTAATTATACTTCTTTATCTTATTTAGATCTAAAGCATAATGAAATTTGGCAAATTAAATATTTTTCCTCCTCTGTAGACAAATCTGTAGGTTATATTTTATATGCAAAAAATAAAATATTGGAAAATGGAAAAATTGAAACAGATTCGCTTTATTATCTTGATGAATCGCTGGACGTTGAAATGGAAAAAAATAAACTTTATTATTGATTTAATAAATAAAGTAATCTGCGCTCTGCAAAGTCTCCCTACTTCGAAGCGACAAAGATTAACAAATACAGTTATTAAAAGAAGGCTTAAGTTGTAAAAAAAATATAAGAACGGGTATGGAGTCGGCAGACTTCACACAGCAAAACTTCTAAGTGTACTTTACGTTTCGAGAAGACTTAGGAGATCTGGCGTTTATCATTCCCAAATAAATGAATAATGAAAAATTTAGCATTCATATTAATGTTCATTTTGTTATCATGTAAATATGATAATAAAACGAATAGTTTAAAAAACACACAAAATTCAAGAAATACTGAGACAATAAAGAGTAATAATAAGCAATTAACAGAAATATTTCTTCCTTATTGTTTCAAAATCGATACACTGCCAAAAAGCAATTATTATCAAACAAAATTAGATAACTTTTTAAGTTATCATAGTATTATAAAAAGTAATCTATCAGATGTAAATAGATTGTTCCATAAAAACACCGAAGATTTTGTTTCAGATAAGCAAGCTAATTTTATGCATTATCCTTATGAAGGAAAGGCATTTGCGATTTCCAAGTTAAAAATTAATCCTCTGCTGGCTCGAGCGTCCCGCTCGTGAACACATAGACTTTTTTAGTTAAATAGATTGTGCCCACGAGCGGGACGCTCGAGCCAGCAGGGGAATTATTCAAAAGATGCAAAACAGTAAATAGTAATGAAAAAAATAATTATTCTAATAATTGTGACTAGTTTAATAATTAGTTGTAATTCTAAAACAAAAAAAGAAGAAATGGAATCTAGTAAACCAACAAAGTTATATCAAGATAAATTGTATGAAAGATACATACCATTAATGAATAAATTACTTAATGATAATAACTATAAATATCCAAATCATGAAGATTTTAGAAATAAAGTTATTAATTATTTTGGAGTTGATATAGATACTTCAGATTACAATGATGTGGATATACCAAATTTAGCGATTGCAATTAGTAGTGAAAGATTTATAGACACTTACTCATTAGACCGTGGCAATATAGATGGTGCTGGCGACGCATTTTCTGAAATATTAAAAGAAGGAACAGGAAATGAATTTAATAAAGATTTTATATACTATAATAAAATTTTGTTTTATGATGATATACAAACAATTTCGAAAATAATTAATGATACAGATAGATTAGAGAATATTGTAATTTATTTTGATTATGAAAAGAACGATTTATTAAATAAAAATACAATAAACAAGATTAAAAATATTGATGATTTTAACGATGAATTTAAATTTCATTTATTATGGTATAATAATAAAAGTAAATCAGAAATAATTAGAAAAAAAATGATTTCTGATATCGCTGGAAAAAATTCTGATTTTATAATTGATCTTTCGTATTTTTTATTTAAAAAGAAAACAGATATAAAAAATTCTATTTCTGATAAATTATTTTATGAAACTCTAGGCTACCTACTAGAAGTAGTTCTTAAAATACATGATGATGAAGATACAGAAACCAATATGGCGTATAGAGCTCTAAATAATTTATATGAAGATGATTCAAATTTGCTAAATAAACTACAGGATTTTAATTTTCCTATGATTCAAAAATACACAAAGATATATCGTGCCATTAAATCAGAAGAACAATCTATTTCATTTGGAATCATAAATGACCAAGATGGTTATACAAATCTCAGAAAAGAAAGAAGTTCAGATTCAGAAGTAATTCAAAAAATAAATACAGGAGATTCGGTAGAAATTTTAGACAATTCAGGAGATTGGTGGCTTGTGCAAACTAAAGAAGGCAAAAAAGGTTACGTGTATAAGACCAAGATAAAAATTGAATAACTATTATTGATATCGTCTTGCTCGTTGACATTTAGAATGTAAAATAGTTACGTGCACGAGCGAGACGCACGCCAGCACGGGGACAAGAAATAGTTACCCAAAAATCCCCTCATACAATATGTACAATCCCTACTTATATCACTTTATTTTGATTTGTTGACAGTGTAAATTCCGCCCACAAGTAAAATGACGCCCAGCCCTAAATAAAGGTATCCCTGTTGTTTACCGGATTCGTTGGAAGCATTAATTTTTAGTCCTAATAAATTAATTTCTTTTGTATTATCAGCTATTTTGTTGATACCTATATATCCCACACCGAGACTAATAACAATTAGAATTATTCCTATTATTTTTGATGGATTCATGTTTGTTGAATTTAATTGTTTCTCTAATTTAAGAAATATATTTCCCAATCAGTTGATAATATTCATTTTATAATACTTTAAACACTCAATAAAGACAAATCTTCCCAAACATCAACATAATCTCCATTTTCAGCAATCAAAAGTCTGGTTCCTGGTGGCAATCCTAAATAAGGAAGTATCAACGGACAATACTCTTCTAAATGTACTGTATGCATTGGCTTAAAAAAGTCATCATCTTCTAAATATTCTCCTGACCAAATATACCAACCTGTTGTATCACCTACCATTGGAAGTCGCAATGCGTGTATTGGCATTGTTTTGCTTTTTTCCTTTATATCCAAATCGATTCCAACTTTTAGATGCAATTCACAAGCTTCAAATCTAAACTCGTATTTACTACAAATATCTTGTTGAATTTTTATTAAATCCATTTTTGACATTTAATTACTAATTATTATATACATCCTGAAGTCGGCACAAGTATCTCGCCTGATTTACTTTGAACGCTCGAACAAAAGGCTCTGGCTAGCTTGGGGTTTACTAACTATTTTCTTCTTCTAAATTCAGCTTTTCATTTTTTCTTTCTCCAAAGTAACTTATTAAAAATGCAATAAAACCCGAAAAAATGTTTAGCAAAATCAGGGCTAAATAAAATTGAAACCAATCCAAATTTTTGGCAATAACTAAATCTAATTTAGTTGAAATTATTTGTTGATGATGGTAAAACTGCCAGTTTTCATGATTACTGAATTCGTCATAGTTTTTATTAATTACCCTTAAAAGCCATGCACTTATTATGAAGATTCCTAATGAAACGAAGACCGACACTTTATTATTCAGATAATACAAAACCACTGAAAACACTAAGTTTACCAAAGCAGATAAAAACAGTAATGGTATAACTAACATTTTTAGCCATACCGAATCACTTATAGAAACAAGGAAGGCAATTATTAAAATAATACTTGTTGAAATTATAAATTGAATTTTAAACTGTTTCATCTTTTTAATTAATTCTGTCTGTACTTTTTTTAAAAATCTTAAACAAATATATGTTATTAGAAAGAAACCCTCCAAACCCAAACAAACACCTTAGAAAACAGCTTTTTTTGTCTTATGAAAACTTTACAATCTCACGACACGATTGTCACCCTGAGCGGAGTCGAAGGCTTTTGAAAACGAAAATTTTCTCTTTTTTTGAAAATTTATTTAAGAAAGCTAAAACGCTGATTTCAAATACACGCTATCGGATTATTAACTTATAACGACTTTGAAGAAATTTAATCAACAAGTCCTTCTGTAAACTTTGTCGCAATACTACCAAAAGTCGGTTTCATGTAATCTTGAAAAGCATTTGCCTCTTCAAGGGTTTGAAAAGTTATCGAATGCTCTTCAATCAATGCATTCAATGTAAAGTTAAGGTGCGTAATGTAACCTTGAAAATCATCCAGATACTGAGATTTTGCATCTACTAGTTCCATACCTGATAATTTTTCAAACGGCTGGCGCTTTGCGTTTATATACGCTTCCGCACTTTTAATAAATTCTTCTTTGATTTTTTCGTAACTCATGTCTTAATGATGTATAATTTCCCGAATAAGTCTAATATAAATTTATCGATATTGGAGTCTGAAAACATAATGAATCCGATTGTTTTTTCTGTATCTAAGAAGATTTCAATGAATATTTGAGTAATTCATTTACTCAAATTTAAAAAAAATTAGCGAGTATAACAAAAGTTTGAAATATCCCGAACTTCAAACACGTATTTGGGATTTTAATTTTAATTAGGAGCTGATTCTTGCTGTCCGCTATATCTTTTGTGCCTCCCGATAGCTATCGGGACCGGCGCAAAAGGATGTCGCTCCCATCAGGGCTAGGGATCTCGATTTCATAAGAAAGCTTAGAAGAAATTGCTTTCTTAATAAAAAAAGCCACTTTGTTAGAGTGGCTAAAAAATTTAAAGTTTACTACAACGACTACAAAGAGATTTTCCTCCAGTTCCCTGCTGGCGCGAGCGTCTCGCTCGTGAACATTTAGATTGTTTTACTGATAAAGATTGTGCGCACGAGCGGGACGCTCGCGCCAGCAGGGGTTAATTTTTAATAGAGAATCTGTTTGCTATTACATTTGAAATTCTTTTTACAATATCATTATCATTATCATTTAAAATAGTAAGAATAGAATCTTTTATAATTTCTTTCAAATCCCGCCCAAACTTAATTTCTTTTTTATTTTCCAGCTTCAAAATATTTTCAATAAATTTTAATTTTTCAATATCGATTGGATTTTGAAGGGCAATTTGAATATATAATCGGAAACTTGAAATATCTTTATTTAACAAAGTAAAAAGGAAATTTTTATTTATAAATTCATTATTAAGTTCAAAAAAAACCTCTGATAGATTTTCTTTTTCATCTAAAGCTAATTTTGTTATTCTATCAGAGAAATTTTTAAAATTTCTTTCATCAAGTAATCTTATTATATTACTCCAATTTTCTTTTTGCCAATCATCTAACGTAAAAATTGTATTGCCTTTTATTAAAGTATCCTTCACAAATTCATAAAGCACATTATTTAAGGAAAGTCCTAGAGAAAAATCATTGTACTTCTTTTTTATAAGCAACAATATATCAAACAGATAATCATTTTCTTGAAGAGAATTTTGTAAATCCTTCTCATCAATCTCATCTAATGCACTTTGGACTTTTTTCAATAATTTCTCTGAATTACTTAATTGAATAATTTTATAAATCAAATAGTTATTAATTTTTAATTGCAAGTCATCCATCTCCAATATTTCTTCTTCAATTTTTGAATTTTTATAAAATAAGGAGATAATTTCTGGCATATCAAAATCATCTTGGCAATTATTATTTAAATTATCCAAAATCTCAAATGCGTTTTCAACTTCAAATTCTTTTTCATCCTTATTTTCTATCATCAAATTAATTATATCAAAAGTCAACAAATTGTTTTTGTCATTTGTGAGTGACCAAATATTTTTGAGCAAATTATTTTCTTTATATTCAATGTATGTGAAATTAGCATTTCCTATATCAGAAACTAACCAGTAATTTTTAATGTTTTGGAAATATAAACTAGCATAATAATTTGTCTGCCCCACTTCATTTTCGATGGTGAAAATTTTCTCTTTAAAATGTAAACTACAAAGTGTAGATATGATTTTGATTATATTTTCATTTTCTGAGTTTGTATAATAACAAACGGAATATAGTTCAGGACTGGTAAAAAGAACCTTAAAATCGTATTCTGTATAATATGCATAATAAAGTTTTTGTAATATTTCAATGGATTGAAAACTAAAAATGTTTCCACTTTGACTTCCATTGTTCCATTGAATATACTTTTGAAAATTTAATATAATTGATTTAAAATCTTTGACTTGTATTGTTATACAATTACTTATTAAAAAATAATCTTCTTCTGTTATTGGCGTTCCTGGCTTAATTAGATCCTTAATCTCATTTGCAAGTTTAGGTGAAGGCTGTACTAAATTTGAAAGGTCTAAAAAATTAGATTGTTCATTAATATTTTTCCAATTGCCTAAGCTTATATCTATTTTTTTTTGTTTAAGAACTACATTAGAACTACTTTTAATATGATATAAAATATTAGTAAACATTGCATTATGAGCATAATTTATTTCATTATTATTTTCTTGTATAGTATATGTTAGAGTACAAAAATCCCACAGTCTAAATAATTTCGATTCTTTTTTATATTTAACTAGTAAATCTACTGTACTTTTAATATTAGTAAAAAAACCTTCATCAAATAATTAATCAGCTTGTTTAATTGCATCTAAATATCTTACCAGCAAACTAATAAAATTAGCTTCAACATCTTTATTAATTTCTTCAAAAGAAATATTTATAGGAGTACTATATTCCAAGTATTTTTGAAAGTCACTAGTATCAGAAATGATTTTTTTAAATATTGACCAAAAAACATTTTTATGATTTATCGCTAATTCTTTTAATTCATGTGGCTTATTTAGATTTAAAGCATTCATTATTTTTGGGGAAAGTAATAGCTGAAGCCCTTTATCTTTGGCTACGCCATATACAATTGCAGAAATTTCTTGAATAGTATCATCTTCAATTAAATTAATTTCCTCAACTGGAATTTTTTCTACTTGTAATAAATAATCTGAAATTTGTTCATTTGATTTCCCTTGTAAATATCTTTTAAAACAATAAAACGCAATATTTTTAGTAGAAATATCTTCTAAAAAATGATTCCGTAAAAAACCTACTTGATTCAAGTATGTTTTTATTTCTCTTGGCTTTGGATTATCTAAAACATTTTTTCTTGTTTTTTCGATCACTTCTTTTATTACTCTCTTTTCTTCTTCTGGCCAAACTTCAAATGCTTTTTCAATCATTTTATCTATAAAGTCTAACCAATTAGAAACAATAGGTTTTGGGACATCAATTCTAACTTGGAAACTTTTATCAAAAAAGGATTTTGCAAAGTTGTTATCAATAGATTCTTCATCTTTTTTATAGCTCTCCCAAATTTTCATTAAGCTTTCTTCATCATATGGAATAACAGTAAAAATAAATTTAAAAATTTCATAATCTTTAGAAGCTGGATTTTTATGCTGAATAAATGTTTGTAAAGTTGACCAAATCTTCAATGAAACTTCAGCATCCACACGATCTAAATTATCAAGGACAATTATTATTTTTCTCTTTTTAATAGAGTTATTGATTTCTAAGATTTCTTTAAAATACCTTTCGAATTCAATAGAACTCCTTTCTTCATCACTACTAACGTCTTCTATTACAGTTTCATTCGAATTATTTTGCACAAAAGCCCAATAATTTAAATCTCTTACATCTTTTTTATTTTTTTTTAAATGACAATAATTGATCAACAAAACGAAAAAAGGAGTTAACGAAAATAATACACCAGTGTAAAAAGCTAGATTTATTGATCCAGTATAAGTAGAGGTTAAATTTTCATAATTTATTGACGATAGAAAAGCTAATCCAATACTTAAAATGAAAGTTGAAACTGCAAGAAAAAGACCAAGCTTTGTTGTCGATCTTTTTATTTCAGTTTTTTTAATTCTTTTTTCTCTTGAAATAATTGCTCTTTTTTCTTCTAGTTTATTAAGTATGTCTTCGTTACTTTCTTCTTCTTTACAACAATTTATGAAGCTTTCAAGAAAAATTCTTCTTAATGGATCTCCTTCATGTGCCCAAGCATCAAAATAAAAAAACAAAAAATCACCCTCTTTTTTTAGCAAATTAATTATCGTTGACTTTCCTGATCCCCAAGGTCCAGAAAGCCCAATAGTAATACCCTCATCCTCATTTTGTATTAAATTAAATAACGATTTTTTAATTTTTTCATGAGTTTGTTCTTCGTAAAAATCTTTAGCTTCAACCTCTTCTCTTAGAATTTTAAATTTGTATTTTTCACTCATTTTTGCATTTTTTTTTTTAAAAATTAAAGGAAAACAATTAATTATTTATATGTATTTAAATCAAAAAACAAATATCAACATTCAACCCTTTTCTGATTTATGGAAAACCATAAATATCTGAGATTTATTATCAAACAAGTATACCAATAAATCAAAGCAAAACCACCAAGTACATATACCCCTTTTCCCCAACCAAAAAAAATCCCCAACTTTCCCTAAATTTATCCCCAAATAAATCCCATTTTAGCATTACCAAATAAAACACCTCCTTAAAACAGTATTTTAATGAATAAAAATATAAGTGCCCTTTTTGAAATCGCTCAAAAAGAGACCCGAAAAATAATAGGTTTAATGTCCGGAACTTCGCTTGACGGATTGGATATTGCGCTTTGTGCTATTTCTGGTGCGGGCGAAAATACCGCTGTGAAAATTCTGGAATTCGAAACCATCAATTATACCGAAGACATAAAAACCGAAATCCGTAAAGTGTTTGCACAGAAAACCATCGATTTTCAGCATTTGGCTTTATTAAACGAATGGATCGGTCTTTTGCACGCCGGCATGGTCAACGATTGTCTTCAAAAATGGAATATTCCCGCGCACGAAGTCGACTTAATTGCCTCACACGGGCAAACGGTTTTACACGCTCCGAAGTTTTTGCATCAGCAGGAAAAATTCCCCAATGCGACTTTGCAAATTGGCGACGGCGATCATATTGCAGTAAAAACCGGAATTATTACGTTATCCGATTTCAGGCAAAAACACGTTGCAGGCGGTGGCGAAGGTGCGCCTTTGGCGGTTTACGGCGATTATTTGTTGTTCAGCAAAAAAGGCGAAAACCGCATTATGCTCAATATGGGTGGTATCGCGAATTTCACTTATTTACCCGCTTCCCAAAATGCCAGCGACGTTTTTGTAACCGATACCGGAACTGCCAATACGTTAATGGACATTTTCACGAAACACTTTTTCCCTGAAAAAAGTTACGATAAAGATGCCGAAATCGCCCAAACCGGAACCGTAAACCAAACCCTTTTAACGGAATTAAAAAGCAATGCTTTCTTCCAGAAAAGCTTTCCAAAAACCATCGGTCAGGAATTATTCAATAAAGCTTTTGTCAATTCGGCTTTGGCAAAAACCAAACTCGAAAACATTTCGGCACCAGATTTGCTGGCGACTTTAACAAGACTAAGCGCCGAAACGATTGCTGAAGCGATTCTGTTTGTGGTAAAAAACACGGGAACGCCAATCGAAGAATTCACGGTTTATATGTCGGGCGGAGGCGCAAGCAATCCGTTATTGGTAAAGTGGTTAAAGGAATTATTGTCGTGCCCGTTTCAAAAAAGCGACGATCTTGGCATTTCAGGCGACGCAAAAGAAGCGGTTTTATTTGCTGTTTTGGCTAATGAAACCGTAGCAGGCGGAAATTATAATTTTGGCACAAAAAAAGGAATTCCCTCAGTAACAATGGGAAAAATCTCCTTACCAGATTGATAGGTTTGCCACGAATTTCATGAATTTTCACGAATTATTTTTTTGCAGTATTGAGTATAAAAATTAGTGGAAATTCGTGTAATTCGTGGCAAAAAAATAAGTTAAAAATTTAAACACATAGAAACATAGATTTTAAACTTTGAAAAAAGGTGTTTTTAAAAAATCTAGATTTTCACACATAGCTCTGTGTTTTAAAACAAATGAAATGCCTTTACCGACAAAGAATAGCTATTTTTCTATGTGTTTAAAAATTAGTCACAAATTTTGTAGCGTTTATTTAAAAAACAATTCGTACTAATTAGTGCAATTCGTGGCAAAGAAATAAAAACTTTGTGGCTTTGTGCCTTTGTGGCAAAAAACATTGCGCATTTGTGGCAAAAACCACGTATAAGAAATTCAAATAAATACCGTTAAAATTATAATTTCTGAATTATTTACTATACTCAGCTAAAAAAACTATTTTTGGTTTCTGTTAAAAAAGATTGCAATGCATAAAAATCAGCCAATACTATTCTCTATCATATTCTTACTTTTCTTAGGATGGACATCCAACGCACAGGAAAAAACACTGCATCCTAAAAACGAATTCAGAGGGGTGTGGATTGCAACGGTTGTTAATATTGACTGGCCCAAAACAGCTACTGACAACGTTGAAAAAGAAAAAGCTGATTATCTTGAGATTTTAGAAACTTATAAAAAACTAAATTATAACGCCGTAATTGTTCAGGTTCGCAGTGTTGGTGACGCGATTTATCCTTCTGAATTTGCTCCTTGGTCACGATTTTTGACTGGAAAAGAAGGTTTGGCTCCCAACCCCTATTATGATGCGTTGGCTTGGATGATCGAGCAGGCACATAACCGCGGATTTGAATTTCATGCCTGGCTGAATCCTTATCGCGCGACTTTTGATCTAAACAAAAATCTTTTAAGCCCAGCACACGATCTTTTTAAACATCCGGAATGGATGATCGAATACGGCGGAAAATATTATTATGATCCTGCTTTGCCTGAAGTTCAGGAACATTTGACAAAAGTGGTAAAAGAAGTCGTTGATAAATACGATATTGATGCGATTCATTTTGATGATTATTTTTATCCGTATGCCGTTCCTGGAAAAGTCTTTAACGACAATGCATCCTACAAAAAATATGGTGCTGGCCTGAGCCTTGCCGATTGGCGTCGTGCGAATGTAAGCAACTTTGTACATACGATTTCTACCACTATTAAAGCAAGCAAACCGTGGGTGCAATTCGGAATCAGTCCGTTTGGGGTTTGGCGAAATAAAACACAAGATCCAAGAGGTTCTGAAACACAATCTACATCAAACTACGATGATTTATATGCCGATCCAATGTTATGGATGGATCAAAAATGGATCGATTATATTCTGCCACAATTGTATTGGAGCATGAACAATACGAGAGCTTCTTATTCAAAATTAGTAAAATGGTGGTCTGAAAACTCCAATAATACAGCCATTTATATTGGACACGCGACTTATAAAATTAGAGCCGATAGCGATAAAAGCTGGAATTTTATGCAGGAAATCCCAACTCAAATTGACTTTTTGAGAACTTTCAAAAATGTTTCAGGAAGTGCGTATTTCAGCTCTAAATGGTTTATGAACAAAAACTTTGATGTGGTTCGCCATTTAGAAGAAAATCAATATCGATATCCAGCGCTTCCTGCTCCGGTTCCAAATTTAAAACACGTGATTATCGACACGCCACAAATTGCTGAATATATTAAAGACAGTATCAAATACACTTTTACATTCAAAAGTCCCCTGAATACAAAAGTTCGTTATATGGTCGTTTATGGCGGTGAGCACGTTTCTAAAATTGATATTAATGATGCTACAAAAATTGTTGAAAAAGTTACCGTGAAAGAAATTGACGGAAAAATCACTTTTTCAATTGCTGGCGGAAAACTCAATCTTTACAAAGCTTGCGCCGTAACGTTTATTGATTATTATGCCAATGAAAGTACGCCGACTGCCATAGATCTAAAAAAACCTTTTAAAAACTATACACCTGCACAACCTAATGAAAATAGATAACAAACCCTGGTTTTGGATTCCGTTTCTAAACTTTGCTTCTGGATTACCTTATGCCATAATTATTTCGGTTTCGGTAATTATGTACAAAAATCTGGGAATTTCAAATGAAGACATTGGCGTTTACACCAGTTTATTGTATCTACCTTGGGTAATCAAACCGCTTTGGAGTCCGCTTATTGAATTGGTTGGAACCAAAAGAAAATGGTTTTTATCGATGCAGTTATTAATTTCAATTGCCTTTTTATTAGTCGGATTCACGATTCCGTTCAATGGCTTTTTTATACTCTCATTATCCATATTCTGGGTTGCCGCTTTTGCTTCAGCTTCAAATGATATTGCAACCGACGGTTTCTATTTATTAGTTTTGCCAGAAGACAAACAATCTTTCTTTATCGGGATCAGAAGCACTTTTTACAGACTTTCTATGCTTGCAGGAAATGGATTAGTGGTGCTTTTTGCAGGTTATTTAGAGCATAAATTCGGTGACAATACAAAAGCATGGTCGTACACTATGATTTGTGTTGGTTTTTTAATGACATTCATTACAGCTTACAATTTTATTTTTACGCCAAAAAATGAAATAAATGCTGTTGCGAAAACTAAAGAAGCGCATCAAAATCAAAACTTCCTTACAGTTTTCATCAGCTTCTTCAAGAAAAAACAAATCGGATTGATTTTGGCTTTTATTCTGGTTTTCAGATTAGGCGAATCGCAGTTGCTTAAAATGCTGACTCCCTTTTTATTGGATGGAAAAGAATTAGGAGGAATGGGATTAGATACTGAAGGTGTTGGAATCATTTACGGAACATTTGGTGTAGCAGCGCTAACTTTAGGAGGCATATTAGGAGGTATCGCAATTTCGAAGCAAGGCCTTACTAAATGGATGTTTCCCATGTTTTTAGCCATGCATTTACCAATTATCGGGTTCATTTTGCTGGCATTTTTTCACCCAACATCAATTTATTATATTTATGCCGTTGTTATTTTAGAACAATTTGGTTACGGTTTTGGTTTTACAGCTTTCATGATGTATCTAATTCACGTTGCCGAAGGAGAATCAAAAACAGCACATTATGCACTTGCAACTGGTTTTATGGCATTAGGAATGATGCTTCCGGGAATGCTGAGCGGTTACATTCAGAAATATTTAGGCTATGACAACTTCTTTATTTGGGTTCTTATAGCTACAATTCCAGGTCTTATTTTATCACGTTTTTTAACTTTCCCAAAAGATTTTGGGAAAAAATCAGAAGAAGTTTAAACCCCAAATCAAACATCTTACCTATGGAAATCAATGAAAATTTGCAGGCCGAACGCAACTTGAAAGGAGCTGAGTTCGAAAAAAATGGAAATCTTGAAAAAGCAATTGAATTATATGAGGAAAATGTCGCGGAAAGCTTTAAAGGAAATCATCCTTACGATCGATTAGCTACGATCTACAAAAATCAGCTTGATCTTGAAAATGAAATCAGGGTTTTAGAAAAAGCGATCATTGTATACGAGGAAATTACACTCGTAGACAGAATTGAAGGTTTGCCAAAACTTTTCCGTTTTAAAAACAGATTAGAAAAGGCAATTGAAACCAAAAAGCAATTGGCAAAGCAAAAAAAGGCAAAATTAAAGTAAGTAAATTTAAATGAAGCTTAATTTTCTTTAACCATTACAGCCATTAAGAAATTTAAGCCAAGCTTTCTGAACTTAATATCTTAATGGTAAAAAAATCGAAATGAGTACTTTAAAACGAACTAATTCAGACGATATCGATTTTATAAATCTGGTTGCTTTATTAGATAAAGATTTAGCGATCAGAGACGGAGACGATCACGCATTTTACAATCAGTTTAATAAAACCGATAAAATCAAACACGTAATTGTTTATTACGAAAACGGTATCCCGGCCGGCTGTGGCGCCTTTCGCGAAAAAGAAAGCGACAAAACCGAAATCAAAAGAATGTATGTTCATCCTGATTATCGAAAAAAAGGAATTGCCTCAAAAATTTTAGCCGAATTAGAAATCTGGGCCAAAGAAGTAGGTTATACTTATACCATTTTGGAAACTGGCAAAAATCAGCCGGAAGCCATCAACTTATATCAAAAATTAAATTATACCATCATTCCAAATTATCCGCCTTACGAAAAAATGGATAATAGTGTCTGTATGAAAAAGACTTTATAATAATGAAAATTACTGCCGAAGCATTACGACAAAGAATAGGACAATTCTTTTTTCCTGCCGTTTTTATCAACGATACCGAAGAAAATATTCAGGAAACAGAACGCCTTATAAAAGAACATAATATTGGCGGACTGACCTTTTTCCATAGTCGTGCGAGTGCCGCAACCAATTACGAAAGCAAGAAAAAAGTTGTTTTTAATGACGACAGCTACGAAAAAATCAAAGCACTTATTGTACGTTATCAAAAAGCCGCTTCTACTCCACTTTTAATCAGTATTGATGCGGAATGGGGCTTGGCAATGCGTATCGAAAAAACACCGCAATATCCCTATGCTATCACTCTTGGTGCTTTGCCAGAAAACAAATCTAATTTGGTTTACGAAATTGGAAAACAAATTGGATTGGATTTAAAAGCGGCCGGAATTCAATATAATTTATCGCCTTTGGCAGACATCAATAACAATCCTAATAATCCGGTTATTGGCTATCGTTCTTTTGGTGAAAACAAAGAAAAAGTAGCCGCTTTTTCGGTAGAATATTTAAAAGGAATGTCTGAAGTTGGAGTTTTAGGATGTCTGAAACACTTTCCAGGACACGGAAATACGAATGTCGATTCGCATTTGGGATTACCTGTTTTAAAAGAAACTTTAGAAGAATTATTAGAAAACGAATTATATCCGTTCATTAAAGGAATTGAAAATAATGTCGATTCGATTATGATTGGGCACTTAGCCGTTCCGAGTTTAAATGACGGAAAAGATACTTCGGCAACACTGTCAAAAGCTGTTATTCAGGATTTACTACGTAACAAATTAGGTTATGACGGTTTGGTCATTTCTGATGCTTTAAATATGCACAGCGTTTCTAAATTATATGAAACCAAAGGTCATTTAGAATGGGAAGCTTTTAATGCCGGAAATGATGTTTTATGCTTCGCCGAAAATGTTCCGGAAGGAATAGAAGAAATTCTGAAAAATGCTTCGCCACAGCGCATTGAAGAAAGCTACAACAGAATTATGAAAGCCAAAGAAAAAGCTGGAATTCTTTCTGGAAATACTGCTGCTTCGGGAGAATTAGATTTCAAAAAAACATCCGAATTAAATCTGCAAATTGCTCAAAATGCTATTACGACAATAATTGATAATTCAAATTCAGAATTGGCTTTTGAAGCGCACAAAAGCAACAAACTTGCCAAACTGAGTTTATATAAAAATACCGAGAACACTTTCTTTCAAACGCTAAATACAAAATTATCTTCACCAGAATTTGCTTTCGAAAATTTAGAAATTTCGGATATTTCATTTATCAAAAGAGAATTAGAAAATTTCGAAACCATTATCATTTCATTGTTTGTTCCGAAAGCAAAACCAATGAATAATTTCGAAATTGATAATGAAGTTTTAGAACTGCTTTCAAGTTTGCTTCAATCCAAAAAATGTATCGTTTACGTTTTCGGAAATCCGTATGTTTTGCCTATAATTCCGAATCTTAAAAAGGCTTCAGGATTGGTTCAGGCCTATCAGGATTTTGAAGAATTTCAAAAAACGGCGGGAATTCAATTTTTAGAAAAAAATACTTTGAATGGCGCATTACCCGTAAATATTGATATTCAATAAGTTAAAAACAACAATAACTAAATCTTATCAAATTATAAATTTTTATAATTACATCTTATTGTAAGTACCTGTACTTATGCCCTACTTTTGCACCAGAAATAAATTTTTAACGTAAAACGAAAAATATGTCTTTAGTAGGAAAAAAATTCCCAAGTATTGCAGTAGATGCTATCTCAGAAATGGGTGATAATTTAAAAATCAACATTTTTGAAGAAGCAGTAAACAACAACAAAAAAGTATTATTGTTTTGGTACCCAAAAGATTTCACTTTTGTATGTCCAACTGAATTACACGCCTTTCAAGCTGCATTACCAGAATTCGAAAAAAGAAATACTATCGTAATTGGCGCTTCTTGTGACACAAACGAAGTTCACTTTGCTTGGTTAAACACGCCAAAAAACAATGGTGGAATTGAAGGTGTAACGTACCCAATCTTAGCGGATACAAACCGTAACTTATCTAACATTTTAGGAATTTTAGATATTGATTCTACAGAATACAGCGAAGAAACGGATTCAGTTATCATCGAAGGTTCAAACGTAACTTACAGAGCTACTTACCTTATTGACGAAACTGGAAAAATCTTCCACGAAAGCGTAAACGATATGCCATTAGGACGTAACGTAAACGAATACTTAAGAATGGTTGACGCTTACACACACATCCAAACTAAAGGTGAAGTTTGTCCTGCAAACTGGGAAGCTGGTAAAGAAGCTATGTCTGCAGACAGATTAAGTACTGCTGAATATTTAAGCGCTAATTAAGCTGCTAAGATACTAAGGTTCTAAGTTGCTAAGTTTTTCAACTTAACTTTTGAATCTTAGATAAAATTCTACAATAAAAGTCGAGAGATTCTAAGATTAAACTTAGATCTTAGAATCTCAACGACTTAAAAAATCTATCAAATAAATCCACATAAAGTTATTCGGTTCGAGAGCAAACTTAGCATCTTAGAACCTTAGTAACTTAGTGTCTTAAAAATAAAAATTATGTTAATCGACTTAAACGAAGATACGTTAGCAGATTTAGTTGCTAAAAACGAAAAAGTAGTAGTACAATATTCAGCTTCATGGTGTGGAAATTGCCGTATTATGAAACCAAAATTCAAAAAATTAGCAACAGAAAATGAAGCTATCACTTTTGTTTTGGTTGATGCTGAAAATGCTCCTGAATCAAGAAAATTAGCTAATGTGAGCAACCTGCCAACATTCGCCACTTTCGTAAACGGACAATTGGTTGGCGAAACACAAACTAATAAACAAGAAGTTTTAATCGACTTGGTAAACGCAATTGCTTAATTAGATTGTTAGACATCTTAGATGTTAGACAACTTAGACTTACTTAAAATATCTTGAAATTTTTACTATGTAAAAATATAACTTGATAACAGCTAAGATGTCTAAAAAGTCTAAGTAAGTCTAAGTAGTCCAAAAATCTAAGCAAGTCTAAGTAGTCTAAAAATCTAAGAAGTCTAAATTATGAAATTACCAGTAATAAAACATTTAACGCAATTCATCGAAGAAAACGATCAGGATTATATCATTGAAACAATTGAAGTTCTTGAAGCAATGACTGAAATTCCTTCTCTTAAAGACGAAGAATTAGACGTAATTGGCGAATTGATTTCAAACATGTACGGCGCACTTGAAGTACAAAAATTGGTTGCGCAAGGAACAGATAAAAAAGAAGCTCTAAATACGTTCATGAAACGTGTTTTAGGTTCAATCGATAAATAAATCGGCCTCTTTTTCAAATAAAAAACAAAAAAACAAGACTGAGAAAGCGTTTCTGGATAAGAGACGCTTTTTTTATTGTAGCAAATGATACACTGATGACACGGATTCACTTCGTGAAGTCGCAGATCTAAACGGTTTTTTTTGTTTTATCATTTCGTACAAAAAAACCGTTTAGATCCGTGTTTTTGCGTAAGCAAATCTGTGTGATCCGCGTACAATCTATACGCAAACTAAGATAAAAATCCATCTCCTTAATCTCTACTTAAACCCTTAACAAATACTTTTAGATTCAAATATTAATCCTTACTTTTGAACCTCATTAATTTAAACAAAAATCATGGCTTCAATAACTTTAGGAGGAAATCCAGTTCATACATCAGGCGAATTACCTGCAGTTGGTTCAAAATTAGCTGACTTCAAATTAGTACAAAACGATTTATCTGTTGCTTCGTTAAGTAACTTCGCTGGTAAAAAATTAGTTTTAAATATTTTCCC
This sequence comes from Flavobacterium sp. 245, assembly GCF_004362055.1. Lineage (GTDB taxonomy): Bacteria > Bacteroidota > Bacteroidia > Flavobacteriales > Flavobacteriaceae > Flavobacterium. The sequence goes on along the minus strand of NZ_SNXB01000015.1, from coordinate 31,819 downwards.
AAGTGTTGATACAGGAACTTGCGCAACATCTGTTAGAAAATTCAATGCAAGTGCAAGCGGATTAGAAAATACTACTGTTTTATGTATTTCAAGAGACTTGCCATTTGCTCAAAAACGTTTTTGTGGTGCTGAAGGTTTAGAAAATGTGGTTAATTTATCTGATTTTCAAGAAGGAAGTTTTGGTAAAGCAAACGGTTTAGAAATTGTTGACGGGCCTTTAGCAGGTTTACACTCAAGAGCAATCATTGTTGTTGACGCTGACGGAACAATTACGCACACAGAACAAGTTGCTGAAATTGCAAACGAACCAAATTACGAAGCAGCTTTAGCAACACTATAATATTTTCCTTTAAATGGAGTTTCAAAAAGATAATACATTTGTTACAGGCCGGTTAAAAAGCATGACGTATGCTTTTAACGGGGCTGTAAAATTAATAAAAACAGAACACAGCATTATGGTTCAATTCTCATTAGGAATTATCATGACCATTGCTGGGTTCTATTTTCATATTTCACAAACCGAATGGCTTTGCCAGACATTGGCAATTGGCTTAGTTTTAAGTGTTGAAGGATTGAACACTGCAGTTGAAAAAATTGCTGATTTTATTCATCCAGATTACAGCAGACGAATCGGGTTTATTAAAGATATTGCTGCCGGAGCGGTATTTTTTGCCGCAATGACTGCAATAGCAATTGGCTTAATTATTTATATCCCAAAATTTATATAGGCGGAACGCAAGAATGGCAAAAACAAAAAAAGAAACTGCAGACAAAAAAACGGAATCAAAAGTCGAGAGTATTAGGTCTTGGAAATTAACCAAACAGCAAAAGTTTGTTTTGGGATGTCTCCTAATACTTTTTTCAATCGCATTATTGGTTGCCTTTATTTCGTTTTATATCAACGGACAATGGCAAACAGATCAAAGTGCTGTCAGTAGTCTTGGAGACCGAGACGAAGTGGTACAAAACTGGCTCGGAAAATTCGGGGCTTATCTTGCTGATTTAATTGTTTACAGAGGCTTTGGGATTGCTTCTTTTATTTTTGTCCGTTTATTTTTCCTTACCGGATTGTTTTTGGCATTGGAACTTTCGACCAAAAAACTTAAAAATACTTGGTTTTGGGATTTATTTGCGATGATTGTTGTTTCTGTTCTGTTTGGTTTTTTCGCTACATCGGCACCAGAATTAGGAGGAACAATTGGTTATGAATTAAATCTTTTTCTTCAGGATTACATCGGAAAAACTGGAACTTTATTGACCTTGTTTTTCGGCCTTATCGTTTATTTAATTTTCAAAATTAAAGTATCTCCTGAAAAAATTCAGTCTTATTTTGATTCGACTAAAAAGGAATTCAATTCAGAATTAGAATCGATAAAACCTGTTCAACAACAGCAACAGCCAGAAAGTGCCTATAATTTAGAAGAATTTGCAATTGAGGAAGAAGAAGATCCTGAATTGGACAACATTCATCTAAAAACAGTCGACTCTCAATTCGAAATCAACAAAGAAGCTTTAAAGCCGACTATTTCAAATTCGTCAGAAATTGATTTAAATCCGGTTTTAAAACCAGTTCAAATGAACATTAATCCTGCAACCGTTACAGCTCCAGCCCATACTGAAGAATTTGTGATCGAAAAAGCCGAAGAAGAAGATATTATTGAAGAAAATCTGGCCTCTCGCCTAGTTGCAGACTTTGGTTTGTTTGATCCAACTTTAGATTTATCGAATTACAAATTCCCAACCATCGATTTATTAAAAGAATATTCGACAGGCGGCATTACCATCAATCAAGAAGAATTAGAAGAAAATAAAAACAAAATTGTAGATACATTGCGTAACTACAAAATTGAAATTGCGCAGATTAAGGCAACCGTAGGTCCATCGGTAACTTTATATGAAATTGTACCGGAAGCCGGAATCAGAATTTCTAAAATTAAGAGTTTAGAAGATGATATTGCCTTGTCATTATCAGCATTAGGAATTCGTATTATTGCGCCGATTCCAGGAAAAGGGACAATCGGTATCGAGGTTCCGAACAAGAACCCTACAATGGTTTCTATGAAAAGCGTTATTGGATCGGCTAAATTTCAGGAAGCTGAAATGGAGCTACCAATTGCTTTAGGAAAAACAATTTCAAACGAAACTTTTGTTGTCGATTTAGCTAAAATGCCTCACTTATTGATGGCGGGTGCTACAGGACAAGGAAAATCGGTTGGATTGAATGCGGTTTTAACTTCTCTTTTATACAAAAAACATCCTGCAGAAGTAAAATTTGTTTTAGTTGACCCGAAAAAAGTGGAGCTTACACTTTTCAATAAAATCGAAAGACACTATTTAGCTAAACTTCCTGATACGGAAGACGCTATTATTACAGATAATGCAAAAGTCGTCAATACTTTAAATTCACTTTGTACCGAAATGGACAATCGTTATTCTTTATTAAAAGATGCGATGGTTCGTAACATTAAAGAATACAACGATAAATTCAAAGCAAGAAAATTAAATCCAGAAGCCGGCCACCGATTTTTGCCTTACATCGTTTTGGTTGTCGATGAGTTTGCCGATTTAATTATGACTGCAGGAAAAGAAGTCGAAATCCCGATTGCGCGTTTGGCTCAGCTGGCCCGTGCTATTGGTATTCACTTAATTATTGCCACACAAAGACCTTCTGTAAACGTAATTACAGGTTTGATTAAAGCGAATTTCCCTGCCAGAATTGCGTTTAGAGTAACTTCAAAAATTGACTCAAGAACAATTTTAGACACCCAAGGTGCTGATCAGCTTATTGGACGAGGAGATTTATTATACACAAATGGAAACGATGTTGTGCGTGTACAGTGCGCATTTATTGACACTCCTGAAGTTGAAAAAATTACAGATTTTATTGGCGGACAAAAAGCGTATGCCACAGCATATTTGCTTCCGGAGTTCATTGGAGAAGAAAGTGGCATTAATCTTGATATAGATATTTCCGAAAGAGACACCTTATTTAGAGAAGCTGCTGAGATTATTGTCAATGCACAGCAAGGTTCTGCTTCATTACTGCAAAGAAAATTAAAATTAGGCTACAACAGAGCCGGACGATTGATTGATCAATTGGAAGCAGCCGGAATTGTTGGTCCTTTTGAAGGCAGTAAAGCTAGAAGCGTGAACATTTTAGACTTAAGTGCTCTTGATCAATTTTTTAATAATGAACAAAATTAACCCCATCATGAAAACGAAAATTCAGGAAATCAGAAACAATTCTATCACTAACATGACTAAAAAGTGTTTTCAAATTGCTGCAATATTGCTTTTGAGCTTCACTTCAACTCAGGCTCAGGATAAAAAAGCCAAAGATTTATTGAACGAAGTAACAACTAAAATAAAAAGTTACGACAACATTGTTATCGATTTTAAATACTCTTTGAATAATGCTAAAGAAAACATTAATCAAGACAGTAAAGGAAATGTAACAATGAAGGGAAATCAATATGTATTAAACTTTATGGGAGTTACTAAAATATTTGACGGACAAAAAACATACACTATCAACCCTGAAGATGAAGAAGTTACTATTTCTAAAGTAAATGAAAAGGATGATAATGCGATTACACCTTCAAAAATGCTTACTTTCTTTAATTCTGGATACAAATACAACATGGATATTGTACAGAATGTTAAGGGAAGAAAAATTCAGTACATAAAATTAGTTCCAACAAGTGGAAAAGACCAAAGAAAAGAAATTCTTTTAGGTATTGACGTTCAGACCAAACACATTTACAATTTAATTGAAACTGGAAAAAACGGAACAAAAACAACTTTAACCGTTAATTCTTTTAAAACCAATCAGCCTTTATCAAAAAATCAATTTACCTTTGTAGCGAGCAAATATCCAAAATACTACATCAACAAATTAGATTAATTACGGGTTGAAAATTTTAGACAAATACTTACTAAAAACATTTCTGATTACGTTTACTACGGTATTCGTAATCCTTTTTTTTATATTCATACTTCAAACAGTCTGGCTTTTTATCTCAGAACTTGCTGGTAAAGACTTAGATTTGATTTTGATTGTAAAATTCTTATTGTTCTCAATGCCGAGAATTATTCCGTTAGTTTTACCGCTATCTGTTTTATTGGCTTCGATTATGACTTTCGGAAACTTAGCTGAGAATTATGAATTTGCCGCGATGAAATCTTCAGGGATATCGCTTCAAAGAGCGATGCGTATTTTAATCGTGTTTATCTTTGTTTTAAGTATTGTTGCTTTTTGGTTTGCTAATAATGTAATTCCGTACGCAGAATACAAATTCGTTAACTTCCGAAAAAACATCGCTCAAGCTAAGCCTGCAATGGCAATTGCCGAAGGTCAGTTTAACGATGTTGGATTTTATAACATTAAGGTAAATAAAAAATCAGGCGAAAACGGAAACATCCTAACCGGTGTTACTATTCATGAAAAAAATAATAATCTTGGTGAAAACAAAACCGTTATTAAAGCAAAAAACGGGAAGTTAATCAGTAACGAAAAATCAAGTATTTTGAAACTGGTTTTAAATGATGGTTATTATTATCAAGACGTTACGCCAAAAAAATATGAAGACCGCGCTAAACTTCCTTTTGTTAAAGCAGCTTTCAAAAAACAAATTATCAACATTGATTTGTCTGAACTGAATAAAGTTGATGAAGACAAAGAAAGCGTAAGCAGTACAAACGGAATGTTGAATGTTAGCGAATTACGCTATACACTTGATTCGTTAAACAAAAATTTAGATAATGAAATAATTTCTTTTTCAGAAAATATCAATCAACGTGTGGGAATTAAAAAAATCCCAATGCCGATTAAAACTGATATTAAGAAGAAGCAAATGCCTAATGATCTTTTATCATTATATACAAATAAGCAAAAACTGGATATTCTAAAAATGGCAAGCAGTAATGTAAGCAGTAATATCTATTCCGTCGAAGCCACCCAAAAAGATTTAAAAGACAAACAGCGCGAAATCAACAAACATCTCACTGCATTATATGAGAAATTTGTGATTGCTTTCGCCTGCTTTTTAATGTTTTTTATTGGAGCTCCATTAGGCGCAATCATTCGCAAAGGTGGACTAGGATTACCAATTGTTTTTGCTGTATTGATTTTCATTACTTTCCATTTCATTAATACGTTTGGAAAAAGACTTTCGCAGGAAGGCGGTATGACTCCTTTTATGGGCTCATGGATGTCCTCTTTCATATTATCGCCATTGGCCATTTTATTAACTTATCGTGCTACAAATGACAACGGATTAATAAATTTTGATGCCATTACGACGCCAATATTACAATTATTTCAAAAAATTTCCGAGCGATTTTTCCCTGCTCAAAACAAATAAAATTATGTCAGCAAAAATACAACTAAATACCATTGAAGAAGCTATAGAAGATATTCGTCAAGGTAAAGTAATCATTGTAGTCGATGATGAAGATCGTGAGAATGAAGGTGATTTTTTGGCAGCAGCCGAAAAAGTAACTCCGGAAATGATCAACTTTATGGCAACGCACGGACGCGGATTAATTTGTACACCACTTACAGAAAGTCGTTGCAAAGAATTAGATTTGCGTGCAATGGTTACGAATAATACAGATCACATGGAAACTGCCTTTACAGTTTCTGTTGATTTAAAAGGTCATGGAGTAACAACCGGTATTTCTGCCGCTGACAGATCAAAAACTGTTCAATCTTTAGTTGATCCAAACACAAAACCGCACGATTTAGCGCGTCCTGGACATATTTTTCCATTGATCGCTAAACAAGGAGGCGTTTTAAGAAGAACAGGGCATACAGAAGCAGCAATTGATTTTGCGAGATTAGCAGGATTCAAACCTGCCGGTGTGATTTGCGAAATTTTAAATGAAGACGGAACAATGTCACGCCTACCTCAACTTATTGAAGTAGCAAAAAAATTCGACTTGAAATTAGTTTCTATTGAAGATTTAGTTGCCTACAGAATGCAGCACGACAGTCTGATTGTTAAAAAAGAGGATTTTGATATTGAAACCCGTTTTGGAACATTTAGATTAAGAGCTTACGAACAGACTACAAACAAACAAATTCATATTGCTTTAACTAAAGGAACTTGGAATTTAGGTGAACCAATTTTAACTAGAATCCACTCTTCACAAGTAAATAATGATTTATTGGGCACTTTAACCAATAATGCCGAACAACAGCTTGACGACATGTTTAAAGTGATTAATGAAAACGGCAAAGGTGCTATTATCTTTATTAATCAGGATATGACGGCAGTTAATGTTTTAAATAGAATTTCTGAACTTAAATCATTACAATCGCAAGGAACGTTAAAAGCACCTAAAGTAATTATTGACAGTAAAGACTACGGAATTGGAGCTCAAATTCTTCATGACATCGATATTTCTAAAATTAGATTAGTTTCGAATACACAGCAAACAAAACGTGTTGGTATGATTGGGTATGGACTTGAAATTACTGAATACGTAAGTTATTAATATGGGTACATTAGAAGAAAGAATCATAAAATCTGAAACGCATATTTTCAAAGCTGTTTTTCCTAGCACAACGAATCATTACGACACTTTATTTGGAGGAACTGCACTTCATTTGATGGACGAAGTTGCTTTTATTTGCGCTACAAGATTCAGCCGAAAAAAAGTAGTGACAATATCTACGGGGCAAATTGACTTTAAAAAAGCGATTCCGGCTGGAACTTTAATCGAATTAGTAGCAAAAGTTGATAGCGTTGGAAGAACAAGCTGTAAAATTCACGTTGATATTTTCATGGAACAAATGTATTCAGAACTTCGCGAAACTGTAGTTTCAGGAACTTTTTCGTTTGTTGCAGTCGACGAAAACAAAAAACCAGTGCCAATTTTAGATGATTTAGAATAAATTTTCAAAAAAATACTTTTCGGAAATACTGATAATTAGATACTTGAAAATTAAGTTAAAAAAATCGCCAAAAAAGTTTTTATAATCAGAAAAGCGTACTATATTTGCACTCGCAATCAGATAATGAGAGCAACATACTGGAGAAATGGCAGAGCGGTCGAATGCGGCAGTCTTGAAAACTGTTGACTGTAACAGGTCCGGGGGTTCGAATCCCTCTTTCTCCGCTGAAGGCTAAAAAAGAGACTTTTCAAAGTTTTCAAAAAAGGCCAAAAAGAGCGGTAAACCCTGCAAATCAAACGATTTGCAGGGTTTTTTCTTTTATACCGCTTTTCAATATTTATAAAATCGAACAAAAACTTTGTGGCGCATTCGTGGCGCATTTTCAAAGTGGAGTGGATACCTTTTTTGCCACAAAAAGTTAAGGCGAATTCACAAAATAATTAACCATTTCAAATTTTGTGGCAGAATCGTGGCAAATGGTGTTTTAAAATTATAAGCCCAGCAGAACCAAGGATTGAGAACTTTGGGTTGGAATTGCAGAGAGTCCCTCTTCAAAATTAGAAAAAATATAAATTATTTAAAAAAAGTAGATCAGTTTTCTTACCAAACTAATTATTAATTTGCTGTTATTCTGATGTAAAAAATTGGTTTATTTCTTTCATATGCATTTTGTATTCCTGCGATCTTGCAGCCATAAATTTGGTTTCAGAATACATAAAAATAGCATTTATGTTAGAAAGCCCTCGATCTGATAATAAGAATGAAGCCTGGGCAACCACTAATTAATTTTGAAAATACTAAATCAAATTTCTAATTTTCATTTCTTGATAAATATAACCTAAGCAACTTTGCCCCTCTGTCTTATCATCCCAATACATTCCATGGACTTTTATGGTATATAAAAGCAAGAAATCAATCAAACCTACACGCTCCATGCTTACCACCTCATAATTTATGTTTTTTGGCCTGTTTGACATTTTTTCAATCCCAAATTCAGATTCTCCTTCTTTTGCATCCTTCCTGAAATTTGTTGCAAGGGCATCAATGGTCGAATACACATTAAGCCAATGAAGTTTATCCCCAAGCTCTAATTTTCGTTTTTTATAAAATAATGGATAATACGACTTAATGAATTCGAATGGTGTTCCTATTGTAACAAGCGCTTCACAAAACATTTCAGCATTCTTTGAAACCTTATTTCCAAAAGGATAAATGTAATCAAGGGCGAGTATGCTTCCAAAACTGTAGGTATGAAAATGCAACTTACAATCTTTTTCATTCTCCGATATGTAGTCAACCAGGAGTTCCAGATTACCCAATATCAGCTGTTTCTGAGACCCTTGTTGTATATAATCATTAGCACATACAAATTCTGTAGCCAAATTGCTGAGTAGAACATTGGCGTTTGGAATTATCACTATAAGTACTGCAGTTATTGACACTACAGCTTTTGAAATATTTTCCATACCCTCTTTAGAAATAAATGGAATATCCCCAACACCTATAAAATTTTTAAAATCATATAGCAAATCTCTGACTTTTAGATTTTCTGAAAGGCCTGTTATGGCTGTAATTGCTGCCGGAATCATAAACAATACGGCAAGTGCTATTATCAGAAAAATCAAAAATATATAAAAGGTCTGTAAAGGCCTGCTATAGCTTTCGCGGGCAAAAAGTCTTTTGAATACTACCGGAAACTTTCTAAATACCAATAAAAAGAGCCAGAAATTTTTTGAAATGATCGAATAACTGTTGAATTTGTCAGTAAGCAAATTGTGGTATTTAAAATCGTATATCTTATATACTATTTTATCGGGCTCTTTTTCCCCATAAATACTAACTACATTACTCTGCTGATCTTCTGTATAATTAATAATTTCAATTTTAAGTACGTATTTAATCCCATTGGTGTTAAAGTTCATTTCATTCATCAACCGCGTGGCATACTTGTCTACTGATTCATTCTCTACAGACTGTCCAAGACCTGAAATGTAAATTCCTATTTTCATATTTCCACTATTTAAAATTAGTCCGAAAAAAGCTTTAGATGTTTCCAGAACTTTTTAATGGGAATGGCATAAAACTCTAATTGTGATTCACCAACATATTCATATAACAGCTTAGCATGAAAAACCATATTAATGCTGTTGAGTTCTTATTTTTCATTGGAATTTATGGCAATGCATACAGTATGCTTCCAAACAAACCCCAAAGACCATCAATACTGACTTTACAACAATCTGCCTTTTAAAACGCATAAAAAAATCAGCGCATCTATAATCAACAAATCATCATTAAAGTCTGACTTGCATAGTTTTAAAACATTTCCAAAGTGTAGCTATTCATATATTGGCATACATTTATAGACACAGCTGCCATTATCTGAGCAAGACAGTCTTAATTCGTGTCCGTCCGGACAACCTTCAAAACGTACTGACATATTGTTTGAAACTGCATCTTTTCGCTTAAATTGAATAGATCTTATTTCAATATCATTAATATCGTGTTCCGCTAAATGCGTCTCCAGCATTTCTATCAGATCTTTTTTTAAAAGAACTGTACGCAAATTTTTCAATTGGCTTACTTTTAATTTTCCCATAGTACTTATTGATTAATTGTTAGTTTGACAACACTTGCTAAGGCAGTTGGCAAATTATTTTCGTCAACTACTGTACATCTTATTGTTATTGCTGTTCCAATAGGATATTGAGTTGCTGCGTAATAACATGAGACTTTAGACTCTGCGCCAGTTTCTGCCTGCACTTCTCGAAATGCTCCTCCTGCAGATGACCCATCGGCCAGAAAATCATTAAAGACTACTTTATGGCCATTAGAGACAAATTTACCGGCACTGTTTCTAAGATTTCCTGTTATCTGAACTTCCGTCAAATAATTAGATCCAATACCAAATGATGAAGGCTCTACATTCAGGGAAGAAACTTTTGAAGGTACGGCAGCAATTGTTTTTTCCAAAACAAAATCCGCAACTTTGCTATCATATTCAGGAGCAACAGACAAAGTTATGTTACCGGGTTTGGTGGATACTTTTAAGGTTGTTTTTGCAACTAGACGCCCCTGCTCGTATTCTGCCTTTATTACTTCAGTATCTTTGCTTGAGGAGATAAAAATTCCTCCAGATGTTTTAAATATCACATTCCTGCGATCCACATCAGTTTTATCATTTAACTTAACCGTAATATTAACCATAGACTGGCCATCTGCCGGAATTTCCTCTGCACTAATGGAAAAATCTGTAAAGACTTGGTCTATATCGGCACTTGGCGTGCATGAGAACAGCAATAATACCGAAAAATATAAAACTACTTTTTTCATTTGAATATCATTTTAGTAACGTCCGAAATTTTGCTGATCACATCTATGTCAACAGATAAAGACACGTAAGCCCCAGCAACTACATGTTTTTCCGAAATAAGCGGATTTGTAGAACTTCTTTTCAATAGTGCTACCCCGCTACTGACCTTAAATGCCCTGGCAAAACGATAAGCAGGTCCCAGAACTAGAGAGTTTCCGCTGTAATAATTATCAAAATCCTTGTTGTCCATTGAACCCAATGTGATGCCGACACTTAGAGATAAACGCTGCCATATATTCCATCTGCTGGCAATACCATAATCAGGACCATACTCGGAGAGTGAATTATTATTAACGATACACCCCATATTTTTTGCATCTTTGTAATCCTTGAATTTTCCCCGTCTCGTATTGGAATCTATTGGTCTGAAATAAATGCTAAAACCCACAAATAATTTTGGAATGTGTGCTATTTCATTATTTAAGTCCGTAGCAAAAATACTGGTAAAGCCAAGATCGAGAAAAAGTATATTCCCTCCTGCTGTTTTTAAATCAAGTGCCTGAGTATTGCTTGAAAAGTAAACTACCTGCCCCATATCTTTAGCTTTTGAAATGGTAGCATCGATTTTTTTAAGTGCAGAATTAATCAAATCAAAATTAAACTGAAGTTCTGCTCTTAGCTGTTCGACCTGTTCCTTTACAAGATTTAAATCAATTCTTTTATTTTCTATTTTGTACCATGTAATTCCCTTTGAAATCACGCCTGTGAGTTTTCTTTGAACTTCATCGAAATATTTGATATTATTTTTAAGATTGATAATTCGCTTCTCTGGTGAACGATCATCTGCAATACTCTTTTCCGAATCGGCGAGTGCATTATTGATATCTCTCCTGCCTAAAAGAATGTCATTAAATTGTTTCTTTCTGGCTGTTTCCAATAATAGGTACCCTCCTGTACTGTCTGTCACATTTTTACTGGTCGCACCATCATACGCCTGAATATTAACTTCACTGATCAAAGCTGTTGTTTTAAAAACATTACTATTGGCCATGGAATCGTAAGCATCTTTAAAGTTATCATCATACAATTTCTTGTAGCCATCCAAACCAATATTAAAATAAGTGAGTACAACATCTCCATCCCTAAAAGTCGTAACTTTGTCAATTGCCCCGTATTCTTTAGTGCCTTTTTCATTTTTGGACAAAGCAGTATTAAGCTGCATGAGCATTTTTTTAGTATTAGGATCTAACTCTGTGACGATGTGAACTGCAAATTCGACGTTTGGTTTCAACGGATCAAACTTTATGCGCAAAGTGTCTCCTTTTTGAGTAAATTTCAAATCCAAATCTTTAACTGCAACTGAAGTATATTTAACCGTACCAGTGCTGTCAGGACAGTCTTTAAATTTGTTAATTTTATATAACCGCTCGCCATTTTTGTAGACTGTTTGATAGGCATGGATATATTTTATTTTTGTCTTGGGCATCTTTTCCAGGACCAGATCAAACTTTTTATCGAAAGGAATAATTCCTTTTTGCAGCAGGCTTTGAGTTGCTAGATCGAATTTTAAAACAAGTTCTTGAGAATCTTGGGCATGTGTGACAGCAATTGTTCCCCAAAAAAACAAAAGAAGGAATAAGTAGTTTTTTTTCATATGCAGAAGGATAATACATGTTGTTTCATAACAATCTATAAACAAATAAGTTAAGTCAAATTTAATAGGATTTAAATTATTAACTACGCGTATTTATACCTGATTTTACATGGGACTCTATACTATTTTTGCCACAAAAAGTTAAAGCTGCCATTTTCAGTTTTTTTATTATAAAAAATTATTTACATTTGATTTACAAGGTGAATTATAACATTCATTTTAAACAAGTTAAAGGTTTAATATTTATAAAAACACTTGAAAATTCAGTGGCAGAATCGTGGCGCAGTACATTTTGAACCCGGTTACAAATATTAAAAATGCAGTATATAAAGGAGGTCTTGGATTTACAGTTCGAATCCCTCTTTCTCCGCTAAAACTCGAAACCCCTATTAAACACTAGGGGTTTCGTCGTTTTTGGCTGATCATAAAAAAAAGTGAACCCAGTCTTTCAGTATACCTCTATGCTCTCTTAACTTCTATAAATACTGAGATCATAAAATTCTGTCTGTTTTTAAATCGATAAATTTTGAAATGCAAAAAGAAAAAATTATTCAAAGTAGCTTAGACATACTGCATGTGAGTATTGAGAAAAAAATGAATGAAATAACCTCAAGTGGAAGTCGTGTTTCGTAAATCTAAAATATGGTTTAAAAGGAAGAAATACACATGGAAGAATGGCTTAGCTAAAGAAAAGCAAAAAGGAAAATCTTAATACAGAAAGAAATCGCTCCCATATTCCTTGCTTTTAGACAACGTTATGTGTGTCGAAGAATTACAGTATAGCTATAATATTTAGTATATCAAACATCATGTACCACAGTAAATAAGCATATGAAAAAGTTAGGGCTTGAGTAGTGGAATAAAAAAGAGTTAAAGATTTTTAAGAGTTACAATATCCCGAAAAAACAACAGGATACAGTGAAAATATAATAACAAACAGAATGTGTTACAACTTGAACAAAGAAAATTAAACCAAACTTAAATTTACCTATGATAAAAAATATTGAGTAAGATTAGGTAAAATTTTATTCTTTATTTTAAAGTGAATTAAAATTCATTTACAAAAGAAAAAATAATGCTTTATGTAAATTGTAAAATTGTGTTTGAAAAATTTTTGCATCTGTAAATATAGAACTCACTGTTTGTTCTTCTCTTTCAGTATTTTTTTCAAAATGTGCTTTTAAATCCTTGACAATTTCCGGCTTTGTTTTAGATGGATCTAATAAAATCAGATTATTGATTTCTTCCAAAAAAGTCACACTGCTGTATAGTCCCCTATCAAATAAACAAACTAAAACATTTGAGCCTTTTTTTTCTAATCTTAAATAGTCAATCATTTCAGTTTTATCATAAACAACAAATATAGAACGATCAAAATCTTTATAATCATTTTCATTTTCCAGTAGAAATGAATTTTCAGAAAAATCAAAATTTTTTTTGAAATTTCTCTTAAACATTTTTAAGAAAACCCCTTTATTATCAAGAAGATTTTGGATTTAATGTTCCAACACCCACTTGCGAATAAGCAGAGATAGTTCCTAAAACAACAAATAAAGGGAGTAATCTATTTTTCATAACATGTAGTTATTATGTAATTAATTATTTTTTAAGTGTTTACAATTCAAACATCTAAATTTGAAGGTGCAAAGTTCCTCTATAATACCCTTTACTTTTGCCTCTAAAAGTCTTTTGAATTATAAATTAGGGTTTTTACATTTAGTTACCCTATTACAAATTGTCAAATAACTTGACCACTTCCTTTAAAACCACATAATCACTTCATTTAAAGAATATTAAACTACAATTTGACTCATGTTTGTATTTTTAGAACACATCCTCTACCTGGAGCTGTCTGCTTATTTGCCACAAAAATTTAAGGCGTTTTTTGAAAATATAAGAAAAGTAAAAAAGGGACCTACTATTTAATGGAGTAAAAAACTCAGTACTCTTTTAATTATAGGAAATAAAAAAGGCTCAGAAAAAATATAGTTTAGAATTTATGATTTAGGCAGTTGAGGAATATTCTTTTGCAACAAAAACTTAAGGTTGTAATTTTTCTATTCTTGTCAAAAAAAATTACTTATTTTCAATCTCAAAAGAGAGCTATATCAGTCATTTAAAAAAAACTAATACTCTTGTAAGTCGACATTTTAAGTTTCATGGCAAAATATCATGGCACACTAGATTTTGAACCTGGCATATCTTAAGAATTGCAATATGTATAAGAGGTGTTGGATGCACAGTTCGAATTCCTCTTTCTCCGCAGAACTTCAAACCCTTAACTTTTGTTAAGGGTTTCTTTTTTAATAACATATTATTTTCTTTGTAAATAGTTCCAAAAAAATTTTGAGAACCGAAAAAGCGTCTTATATTTGCACTCGCAATCAGATAATGAGAGCAACATACTGGAGAAATGGCAGAGCGGTCGAATGCGGCAGTCTTGAAAACTGTTGACTGTAACAGGTCCGGGGGTTCGAATCCCTCTTTCTCCGCCAGTATAAGTTTCAGAAGAAACTTCAAAAATATAATACCTTTAAACATTCACTTGTTTAAAGGTATTTTTTGTTTATAGCTATTTTAAAAAAGGGAATTTATTTTTCAAGAAAAGAGTCGTATAAGATTACAACACGAATAAATGGACAACTCTATTCAAATTTTCAGTACTTATCAATATAAGGAGCAGTTTTTACCACAAGTAAACAGCATAGCTTTACACAATAAATCGCAATTGCAGTTATATAGAATAGAAAACTATCTAAAAGAAATTGTTATTCCGGTACCACCCTACCGAACTTCTTTTAATTTTATGCTGTTTGTAACAGAAGGTTATATAAAACAACAGGTCGAAACTGAAAATTATCTTATTGGGGCTGGACAAATTTTAAACATCAAACAAGGTAGTATTACCCGAACTCATGAATTATCTGAAAACATTAAAGGCTTTTACCTCATTTATGAAAATGATGTCATCAATTCTATTTCTTTAAGCCGACAAGACATTATATTTCTCACATCAGATCCTGTAATAAAAATTCATGAGAAAATTTATGATTCCATGGTTAAGATTTTTGAATTGCTGGAAACAGAATTAAATTCAGAATGTATTCAGGAAGATATCTGTTCTACTTTTTTTCGCGCGATTATGCTGAAAATTATTAAGCAAGCTACTCATAAACCTTTATTAATGGGTCGAGAATTGGATATAACTTATAAATTTAGAGAGAAGTTACAGCAAGAACATAAACTGCATAAAAATGTATTCTTTTATGCGCAGGAATTGAACATATCTGAAACATACTTAAATAAATGCATCAAAAAAGCAACCGGAAAACCTCCTAAACAATGGATTAATGAAATCTGTGTTCAACACAGCCAAGTGTTGCTTCGCGATTTAGGGCGTGAAATTGCAGATGTGGCTTATGAACTTAATTTTCATTCGCTTTCTCATTTTTCGAGAGTCTTTAAAAAAGTAACGAACCAATCTCCTTCTGCTTTTCGTTTACAAGTATTAAACAAATAATTTCATCTATTTATAAAAAAAGGAATTTAACTCTGATTTTATTCGGAGCTAAATTCCTTTTCTACTTAATTATCTACAGAGTTTAAAACTTATACGCCAACCCAATTTTTAATAAAAATGGAGTTCCTGGTGTAAAAGTCAATTCCTCTACTCTGTTTGTTTCTCCTTTCAACCTTGTTTCTTGCGCAAACATGGCTTCGTTCCATTTTGTATTAAAAAGGTTTTGTATTTGTACATTTACACCCCATTTTTTTGCCTGATATCCTGAGATAAAGTCATTAACAAAATAGCCTTGTGCCATAATACTGCCATCTTGATTTGCTGGACGATTATGCATGTAGCGATAACGCAAATTAGAATAAAACCCATTTTGAAATTGCAATCCTATTCCACCAGTACTCGTAAAAGTAGGTGCCAATTCTACATAATTATTTCCTTTAGGTGCACTTACTACACGCGGTACAGCCCAGTTTAAATCACTGTCAAGATAAAGAAACGGAAGTACTTGATAACGCATTGAAAAATCTGCTCCATATCTTCTGGTCGCTCCTGCATCACTGACTCCATAACTATCGCCATTCCAGACAAATTCACTATTTAAATAAGTATTCCAAACTATTGGCTGTAAAATCAATCCTTTTGCAGGTTTCAGCACACAGCCCAGGTCTACGCCAGCAGAATAAGGGAGTATGTTTTTTCCGTCCTGCAATACTACATCGCGCACATCATTCGAATGAAATCCTAATCCAGATTTCAGATATAGTGTTACTGCATCTGAAGCATTATAAAAAACACTCAATTTTGGACTGATGCGAGCTTTATTGTAAGAAGATGAAGCAAGATCTGGTTGCATCTTATCGAAATAATAAAAATAGAACCAATCGGCTCGCAAGCCAGCATTCAACCTCCATTTACCCGTACTTAAATCTGCTGAAAAGTAGGCATTAGCGTTAGCTTCTTTGGCTGATCCCCATGCCATACGCTCATTCAACGTATATCTAGCTGTAACATAACTCAACGCCAAATCATGAATATCATCAAAACGGCCTCCAAATCCTGAAACTAAGTTTAAGTGAAATCGATCAAACGTAAAATGATTTGTATAGGTATTATTTGTTCCGTAAACTTCACGATTATCATATTGGTTTATTTCATCTCCTTTGTCTGGATGCACCAAATAAAAAGTAAAATTTGAATATAAGTTAAACAGATAATTGATGTAATAGAAAGAGGTTTTAAAAGTCTCGGTTTCGCTTGGCTTATAAATATAACTCGCCAAAACATTTACGCGATGCGTATTTCCTCCTTCAGTGGGATCAATTGACCCAAATCTGGAAACCATACCTTCAGAAACAGCTCTTTCCGGAATTTGCCCAGAGGCATTCCAACCCGAACTAAAACAAGAAGCTTCAAATTTCAATTGTCCTTTATCTCCAATTTTCTGATTGTACTTTCCGAATAAATTTAATCTTTTGAAATCTTGTTTGACATCAAACGGCCCATCGGTATAATTATATTCTCCGGCCAGATAGGCATTTTGTTTTTGCGAATTGCCTTTTAACAAATTGGCCATTCCCATTATGCGTGCCGTGTTGTAATTTCCTATTTCGGTTTTAATGTAACTTGAACTTATCGAATCATAAGTATGAAAATCAACATAACCAGAGGTATTGAAATCTCCTTTATCAGCATAATAAGAACCTTTTCCGAAATCAATATTCTGAACGGTTTCCGGAATTAAAAAATGTAAATCAGAATATCCCTGACCATGCGCGTGCGACGGCATATTGACCGGCATATCGTCGGCATTTATAGCAATGTCAGTGCCGTGATCATTATCGAAACCGCGAAGAAATATTTGCTCTGCTTTTCCGCCACCTGCATGCTGTGCAATAAAAAGCCCAGGAACTTTGCGGAGTAAATCTTGCGCCGTATTTACAGGAGTTTTGTCTAAATCAATTTTTATTAATTGCTTGTCAATTTTTTTTGATTTTATGACCACCTCATTTAATGTACTAATATGAGACATCAATACAAGGTTTAAAGGTGAATTCTGAAATACGGAATAAGATTGTGGCTTAAATCCAGCGTAAGAAACCGTTAATGTATCAGGAATCTGTTTCAAACTTATTGCAAAACTGCCATTTACTTTTGTAGCAGAATGGCAAGTTTTATCTTTGTTAATAATAGTTGCATTTACTAACGGCAATCCATCTTCATCTGTCACAATACCACTTATTGTTTTCTGCGCAAAAAGCGATGTAGAGGTAATTAAAAATAATATTATAAAAATGAAAGCTCGCTTCATTTGTTCTCTCGTATGCTTATTCATTTTAATAAAAATAATTTTGATTTTTTATGATATTAGAATCCAACTTTTAAACCTAAAGCCACACGATTTACCATTGAACTTTGTGAAATTGAATTTGTAATTTGTTTGGTTCCTGCGTCATATTCAATTCCCATAGTAGTGATTTTTGTCACATCATAAAGCATGTTTATTGATCCAAAAGTTAAAGCCGTATGAGTTGTTGCTTCATTATTTTTGGTCACAA
The DNA here is from genome assembly GCF_004362055.1 of Flavobacterium sp. 245. Taxonomy (GTDB): domain Bacteria; phylum Bacteroidota; class Bacteroidia; order Flavobacteriales; family Flavobacteriaceae; genus Flavobacterium. The sequence goes on along the minus strand of NZ_SNXB01000015.1, from coordinate 13,879 downwards.
AATCTCCTGTAGCATTGTCATTGATTACTTTACTTTGTACCAATGAAAGTGGCGAAGCATTATAAGACATGTTGGTATATCCTAATACTAGATTGGAGTGTAAATTCTTTTTTGGACCGAAGAAATATTCAATACCAGCAGAACCTCCATAAACTGGAACCGTTTTGAAATTGCCGTTTTGATCATAAATTCCGTCATACATATTTGTAGCACCGCCATTACCAAATAAAGCTCCTGACAATGTATACGAACCTGCAATACCAGATCCTACAAGTCCTTGTGCCAAGAAATAGCTTTTATCGTTCAGCTTACTTTTTAGGTTAGCATTTATTCCCCAACCCATTGCCAGAGTGTTAGAAGCATCTTCTTTGGTATAACGAATACTGCGTCCCATGAATGCCAAACGAGCAAAACTTCCATCTTGTGCATATTTAGTAAAAGCAAAAATCGGATCAACAGAAAATTGACCTGGCATACTTCCGCCTGCTACTTTTAAATATTGAGCAGTAGTTTCTATTCCTCCTTCAAATTTCCATAATTTGTCCTTTCCGAAATTAGTATAATATTTAGCTTGTAAATGTCTCGCCCAAGTTCCAGAATTTGGACCTTCCCAATCTAAAGTATTGCACCAAGTTGGCACACCTCCTCCAAAGAAACTCCAATCCTGACCAACGTGCCAGTGATTATAATCTACATAAGCTACTCTTAACTGTAAATTACCTCCAGCTCCAGGTCCGCCCCACCATTGTCCTTCAACATAAGTAACTAAAGGACCTTTTTCAAATCCGTTATAAGTCGTTTTCCATGCCAATTGCGTTTGATACATATTAGCATCTGCATTTTTATCTTTGAAAGGATTGTACGGATTTGCAGAGTTTAAGTTTAATGATTGTGATGTCTTGCTATCATTTCCTCCAAGATTCACATATCCATTCAATTTCAAGCGAGGCGAAAATTCCATTTCATATAACGGTTTATCAGATGTTTGTGCTTTAGATTCGAATGAAACCTGAGCATAGGTTGAGTAGCACATTGCAAAAAACAATGCGCTTAATAAGGCGTATTTTTTCATTTTGATTTAATTATTTAATGAGGAAATTTGTAATTATTGGTATTGTTTAGGAACAATCTTTTTGACTAGAATAGTGATCCAGCTTGCAAGTACAAAAGGAAAAGTAAGTGCAGGCCATCCCATTTTTACCATATAAATATCGAATAGAGTCGATAAAACAACTGAGAGAAAAACATAAATCCCGTCTTTAACACGAGTTCCTGAAAAAGTTATCGCACAAAGCACAGCATTAAAGCTAAACAATCCCATGTGTACATCGGTTTGAGGTTCAGAAAACTGTAATGATAAATAAGTACTAATAACTCCAGCAGCAATTGCATACAAAGCAGCAACTGGGCTATTAATGAAAACGGCCAAAATAAATATAACTCCTGTAAGAACGCTTCCCTGAAAAATCACTTCTCCAAAACTGTGTGCAACCGTTACCAGCTCATTTGTATCAGCGGCAGTTTCTGCACCCATTGCAGGACTTCCTATTACAAATAGATTATGAAAAACAAAAAGACAAATCCAGGTAACAAGGATAAATGGCAGTGTAAATGCTGGTATTTTATAACGAATAAAAATATTTTGAACAATAGTTGCCAATGCTGACCCAACAATTACAGCAATCCATATTACAGGTTCAGGTTTAAAAAAGAATGTTAAGGCAACTCCCACTAGTGTAGCACTAAATCCATAAAGCCCTTGTGCTATTTCTGTTTTATCAAATTTTAATAGTTCAGCAGTGAACAATCCGACAACTGCGGATAAAAGTGCCGCAATGCCCATAACAGGCGATCCATAAAATATTCCTGCCAGAAAAAGTAAACCTGTCCAAGGGTTTTCCTGGAGCATAATTTGACCAATACTGGTCAAAATTGTTTTAATATAAAGACTAATTTTTGATTCCATAATTTTTGTTTTTACCAACCTAGAAACACCATTCCGATACCACAAATGGTAACCACACCACCACCAATGGCATGAACATAACGTTCTAGTTTGTCTGTTTTAAAAAATGAATAGCCATAACAGCCAATCAAAACCATTGTAAGCATGGTAAGAACTGTAAATACTGCAAAAACAGTAATTAAGATGATAACTTCTAAGGAAGAACGTCGTACTCCAGAGTAAAATAATAGAGGAACTAGAGGCTCACTTGGTCCCATTACAAAAATGACAAACAAAACCCATGGAGTAATTTTAATACGGTTTTGAGGTGCCACAACTTCTCCGTGTTTATGTTCATAAACATACATATCTTCATCGCTGTACATTTCAAAATGTTTGTGAGGTTTATTTAAGTAAGCACTTCGGAGTCCCCAAATAAGATAGATGAATCCGAAAACCAGTAAACACCAACCCGAAACATTTCCTCTGATATCCTGAAACATAGACAATTTTGATAATTGCCAACCTACCAAAACCCCAATCAATCCCAGAATTACAGAACTTAATATATGTCCGAGACCACAGACTATTGTCCACCAAATTGTTTTGGTTATGGGCCATTTTTTAGATCTTGATAATACTATAAAAGGCAAATAATGATCTGGTCCCGAAGCAGTATGCAAACAGCTGATTGTGATGGCTGATAATACTAGTGTTGTTATTGTAGTATCCATTAGTTATAATTTTCAACAGATTCAATTATCTGATTTTCGACTTTTACTTGTTTTTCCATATTCCAAAGTTTGTCTTCTATCTGACGAAATGCATTATACAATTGTTCTCCTCCGTTGCCCAGCATACGCACGATCATTCCATTTGCAAAAGGCTGTGAAACGCCATACGCCACATTTTCTTGTGATTGAAGAAGAGTAAAAGTATCTTCAATAAGAGATTTCATATCTTGAATTCCAGTATTAATATGAATTAATGTAGCTTGATGTGTGAACCCTTCCATTTGACCTAAAGTTTCGATATCGGCTAAAAGTGGTTGCAACAACACATTGTCTTTTAAAATCAATTTTCCGTTATGAAATACTTCTGTAAGGTTTTGAAATTTTGAAAAAAGAAAAACTTCTCCTGAATGTTTTCGTCCACAGGTAATAATTTCTCCAAGTGTCAAACTGCAATTTCCTTGTAAAGCAATTACGTTATGCGCTTTAAAAATCGATTGCTCATGCGGAACGATTGGATGCTGTATATAACTGAATGTGCTTTCGTTGCTCAATGAAACTTTCATTTGTTGCTGAGCACCATTTTTCATATTAAACAACCGTTGATAAGATTGAGATTGAAGTTGCAAACGACTTTCTGACTCAACTTCAATATTTATATCATAATGGTCATTATCCAGAATTCCCGGAGAGGAACTCATTAGCATAAGATATAAGGAAGGATCTGACCTGTCTTCATTAATATTTGCAATTCTGAAAGGTCTTGTAAAGAAGTTGTCTTTTAAATAAGAACGTCCGTCTTTAAATCCACTGACAATATTTAATCTATTAATCATGTAATGAAATTGAATGTTGTAAAATAAGTTTGATTATCTGACCAACTCAGGCTCTTCAGCATTTTCAAGCAATGCATATTTCTTAATCCAGCCAATAACTGCGTCTAGACCTTGAAGACTCATAAGATTTGTAAATACAAATGGCTGACCGTTACGCATTTTTCTTGCATCGCGTTCCATAACTCCAAGATCTGCGTTTACATAAGGTGCCAAATCTATTTTATTGATTACAAGCAAATCTGACCTCGTAATTCCTGGACCTCCTTTACGTGGAATTTTATCTCCTTCGGCAACATCAATAACAAATATGCTCACGTCTGCCAAGTCAGGGCTAAAAGTGGCCGATAAATTATCTCCACCGCTTTCAATCAAAATAAATTCAATATCCGGAAAACGAGAAGCCATCTCTTCAACTGCTTCAAGATTCATACTCGCGTCTTCGCGAATTGCAGTGTGAGGGCATCCTCCCGTTTCAACGCCGATGATACGTTCTTTAGGAAGCATACTATTTTTAGTAAGGAACTCAGCGTCTTCTTTTGTATAAATATCATTCGTAATTACACCAATGCTGTATTCGTTCATTAATGTGCGAGACAAACGCTCAATTAAGGCTGTTTTTCCTGAACCTACCGGACCAGCTATTCCGATTTTAACATAACTTCTCTCTTTCATTTTGTTTTATTTTTTAATTATTTTTTAGCCTAAATTTTTAAATTTATTTTGGCTCTTTTGACTTTACAACTTTCGACTTATTTAAGACATGTACAATCTTGAATACAATCGTTCGTGTTGCATGCATCTCACATCCAGACCAATATTGCACAGACCAACATGATTACGATCAAGCTGAAGTATATTTTGCGTAATGGTTTCGATAACTTCCTGCATATCATGCAAAATATCCTGTCCGTCAAGCTGTCCCAGCGGAACAAGTTTTACCGCGTTAGTAACAGTACCCACCGTAGCATTATATAAAAATGCAAGAAGAACTTCAGGAAGCGGAATATTTAATAAGCAAGCATAAATGCCAAAAACAATACAATAATGTCCTTCTATCTTTTTCTCTAAAATCGCTTTTTCATAAGCGTTAATAGGATCTTCGCTGATTTGGCGCTTGAATATCTTTATCAGTCTTAAGCCTAATTTTTGGCTTCCTTCTCTTATTTCTCTGGCTGTTTTTAGCGCACTGCACTCTTCATCCAATTGCAGTAAAGCAGTAATATCATTATTTTGTGTGGCTTCATATGCCAGTTTTACAAAAGCACCATCATTATACTGAAGGTTGTTAGTAAGCATGTTGCGCACAAACAATGATGCTGTTTCTGGATCTTTTACCAACTGTTGCTGTACGTAAGTTTCTAATCCGTTAGAATGTGTATAACCGCCAATTGGCAACGTGGGATCACTCAAATGCAACAAACTGCCTATAAAATTTTTCATCGTATTATCTGTGTTTCTTTATTTATAATGCAAGACGGCACTACTTCGCAATATTCATAATTTTAAAGAAGAGCGAACTGCTTTCTGAAGATCCATGAGGCTGTACTGTTGCGTTTACAATATTGATCAAACGGGTAAATATTTTATCTGTCTCGTAACCACTTGCTGAAAGCCATTTAAAAATGGGCTCTTCAAAAGGAAGCAATACTTCATCATCTTGAATAAACATAGGAAGATGCTTATTCCCAATTTCATAACAAACACTTCCCATTTCAAGTAACGACTTAGGTCTTACTACAATAGCATCACAAGGAATAATAGCAACTACTATTACTTTTTGATCATCTTCATATAAAACATCATCTTGTTTTAACCTTTGTCCTTCTTTCAAAAATTTAATAGCAAGCTCTTGTCCATTTTTAGTTTTTTTTCTTTGAATGCGTTTTGTTGCTTCAAACCATTCGATTTCAAGAAAGTCTATGGTGCGGTTTCCTACATCAAATTGCTTAAGACTTCCAGCTACTTCATTTATAATCATATCTTTTTCTTTTAAATCTCAAAATATTTATACGCTTCTGCATCCATCATTTTCTTGTTCTCTTTTTTACTTCACTTAATTTTGGAATCTTAATCAGAGAGAAGTGACTGCAGATCTATCCCGCAGCCCTTCTTCTGATTTTTCACCGAATTACTCCCGGTTCAATTTTTTTTATCCTTTAGAATAAGAAATAACGTTGTGCCATTGGAAGATTCTCGGCTGGCTCACAAATTATTTTTTCTCCATCAACACGTACTTCGTAATTTTCTGCGTTTACCGTGATTTCAGGTGTTTTATCATTATGAATCAAGTTTTTCTTTGAGATATTTCTACAGCCAACTACCGGCAATACCATTTTTTCTAAACCATATTCGGCTACAATATTGTTTTTTAGAGAAGCCTGAGAAACAAACGTTGCACACGTTTTAGATAATGCTTTACCAAAAGCACCAAACATATTGCGATAAAGAACAGGCTGTGGTGTTGGAATCGAAGCATTTGGATCTCCCATACGTGCTGCGATGATCATACCTCCTTTAACAATTAATTCTGGTTTTACACCAAAAAGCATTGGTTTCCATAATACAAGATCAGCCATTTTTCCTACCTCGATAGATCCTACATATTGAGAAATACCGTGGGCAATTGCTGGATTGATAGTGTATTTAGCCACATAACGTTTTGCACGGAAATTGTCATTTTCATTTCCTTTATCTTCTGCTAAATCACCACGCTGTTTTCTCATTTTATCAGCAGTTTGCCAAGTACGAGTAATAACTTCACCAACACGTCCCATTGCTTGTGAATCAGAACTCATGATACTGAAAACTCCCATATCATGCAGAATATCTTCGGCTGCAATTGTTTCAGGACGGATACGAGAATCAGCAAATGAAACATCTTCCGGAATATTTTTACTTAAGTGATGACATACCATCAACATATCTAAGTGCTCATCGATTGTATTAACAGTGTAAGGACGAGTAGGATTTGTTGATGCAGGCAATACATTTGGATACATTGCAGCTTTGATAATATCTGGCGCGTGACCACCACCTGCACCTTCTGTGTGGAAAGTGTGAATTACACGACCATTGATCGCATTCATAGTATCTTCAAGAAAACCAGCTTCGTTAAGCGTATCTGTGTGAATTGCAACTTGTACATCATATTTATCAGCAACTCTCAACGATGCATCAATTACTGCAGGAGAAGCACCCCAATCTTCGTGAATTTTTAAACCTAAAGCACCAGCTTCAATCTGCTCATCTAATGGTGCTTCGGTGGAACAATTTCCTTTACCAAAAAATCCAAGATTCATTGGGAATGCTTCTGCTGCTTGCAACATTTTTTCAATATACCATTTACCTGGAGTAATAGTTGTTGCATTTGTACCATCAGCAGGTCCTGTACCACCACCAATCATTGTAGTCACACCACTATATAAAGCAGTTTCAATTTGTTGTGGACTGATAAAGTGAATATGCGTATCGATTCCTCCGGCAGTAACGATCAAATTTTCTCCACCATGCGCTTCTGTACTGGCACCAATAATCATATTTGGATCAACACCATCCATTGTATCAGGATTGCCTGCTTTACCAATACCCGCAATCTTGCCGTCTTTAATACCAATGTCTGCTTTTACAATTCCCCAGTGATCAATGATAGTAGCATTAGTAATTACAAGATCTAAAACTCCTTGATCACGAGTGGATGTACTAGATTGAGCCATTCCGTCACGAATAGTCTTTCCTCCTCCAAATTTATTTTCATCACCATAGACGGTAAAATCTTTTTCTATCTCAATAATTATATCTGTATCGGCCAATCTCACTTTATCTCCTTTAGTAGGACCATACATGCTTGCATATTTCAGCTTATTTATTTTCAAGCTCATGACTATTTGTTTTTAAAGTTTTCTGATTGCAATTTTGCTAAACTGTGTTGTTTGTTAATTTCAAGTGTAGTATCACCATTAACAATATTGTTGATACCAAATGCGCGTCTTGCACCACTAAATGCAACCAAGTCAACCTCTTTTTCTTCGCCTGGTTCAAAACGAACAGCAGTACCAGCTGCAATATTAAGTCTCATACCAAAAGCCAAACCGCGATCAAAACTCATCATACGGTTGATCTCAAAAAAATGGCAATGAGATCCAACTTGAATTGGACGATCTCCTGTATTGGTCACTTTTACTTTTTCTGTTTTACGGCCAACATTGCAATCAATGTCTCCTTTGCTGATAATATATTCTCCTGGAATCATAAATAATGTTTTTTTGATTTAACGAATAGGACTGTGAACTGTAACTAATTTAGTACCGTCAGGAAAAGTTGCTTCGATTTGAATATCATGAATCATTTCGGCGATACCATCCATCACATCCTCTCTAGTCAAAAGAGTGGCGCCGTAATTCATTAATTCTGCAACCGACTTTCCATCACGAGCAGCTTCAAGTAAATGATTGCTGATGTATGCAATCGTTTCAGGGTAATTAAGTTTCAGGCCTCTGGCCTTTCTTTTAGCGGCTAATTCGCCGGCAAGATGCAATAGCAATTTCTCACTTTCTCTTGGTGTAAGATGCATAGTGTTTTGAATTTAAAATGTTTAACAATTTTTGAAAAATAGAAATCCACGATCAATACCAATTTATATTAGCATTGAAAAAATAATGGAGTTTAAGTGCGTGAAAGGAATTCAAAAGAGCACAAGGACCCTTATAAAATTGAAAATTTCTGTAAAGAAGCAATAACTAAAATTCCCGATTTAATTCGAAAAAGGAATAATCATGGAATGAAATAAAATATAAAGGGGAATAGTTGGTGTATGTAAAAATGGAGCAAAGTCCTGCCCATACACAACTGGTTTAAATGAGTGATAGTTTAGATTAGAAAAAATCACTTCTCCGAAATTCAGAAAAGCATATTGGTCAAAACCATTTTTTCCAAAATCAGCCTCATCATTATTTTCAACATAGAAATCATCATTAGCATCAATAAGAGCAATTGACAAATCATTTTGAGATATAGATAAATCTTTGCTTTGAAACTGATACTGATCAAAGTGTATAATTGACTTTGGTTTGCTTTCCGCTTTCGCAAAAAACACCAACGTTAAAAAACAAGTTAAGATATACACTAAACGTTTCATTCTGTAAAAAGCCTTCTTTCTGAAAACTTATGAAGCAAAATTACATAACAAGCCAACTTGATCGTTTGCACAAATCACTCCATTTGTATTCCTTTTCTGTAATTTTCGCTGTTAATTGATTTTTTTGTAATAACCTTTGCCCAAAAACGGGTTTATTAAAAAACAAGAAAGTCGTACCTTCATAAAAAATACTTTATTAATTTTTCGATAAATGAAAAAAAGAGAAAAACTGCAAATTGTTCGAAAACACTATCCTAACGCTTTAACTACAATAGATTACATAAATAAAATCATTGATTATGTAGAAGAGAAATTAGATTTAGAACCTTCTCAAATAATATTAGCCGACAGTATTTGCAGTGATGATGTAAACAGTATTCAATATCCAGTAAGAGCTCTGGAGTTTTTAGGGCCTTTTAAAATGGGAGGATTAGACGGATTTCCATTTACTGGACTAAGTGGCATGGCTGCTTTTGCGAGTCATGTACCTGATGATGGTGCGGTGTTTATATATTATGGGCCTCATATTGGCATTTCGAAGGAAGGGATTATTGGCAAAATAAATAGATTTGGGCAAAATAACAATTCTATTTGCTGTGGAGCTGCAACAGTGGCATTAAACAACTTAAGAGAAAATAGCATAAAACCTGATAATATAACTGAGCTTGATTATCAAATGAATACAATTGAACAAATTCTTTATAATCAAAAAGATAAGATTTTAAATGCCGAAATTCCTCTACATGAAGCAACAGAAATAATTTACGAAGCTATAGATAATCGTATTCAGGAACTTATTGCCGCTACAAAGTATAATTGTAAGTACATTATTTTGGTTGGGGGGATTTTAATTAATAGTGACAGCGATGTTGGTTCATTTTCGTCAACAAAGAGATTTGAAGTTATAGATTTAAAAACGGGAATTAGAGAAAATTTGATTTCTATTCTCAATCAGGGATAAAATTACTATTCGAAAAATAATCCGTGCAATTTAATATAAAAACATTTTCCAAATAAGAACGAAAAACCTATTTACCAAATAAAGCACGGCATTAGCAGGCTCTTTATTTTTTTATAAGTAAATTCGCATTGAATTTAATATGAATATTAATGTAGTATTTTATTTAAATGACTATCTAATCTAATTACGAATGACTGACAGCCAAATAACTTATATTCAAGGAAATATAAAAGAAATAAACCAACCTAATTTTAATTTAAATAAGGAAGGAATAACATTATTTGGTTCAATAACCAATTTAAAAACTTTCTTAAAAGGCTATTTTATTACAAGATTAAATGAACAAGAGTTTAACGATCAACTTATAAAAGATTTTTCTGAAAGAAATTTTGTAAAAGCCAAAATAACCGAAATTGCTGATCAATATTTTATCGCAAAATCAGATCTTCAGTCTTTTTATGATGAAGCATTGCAAAGCAATTTGATTAATGAAATCGATAAAGAAGAATTTATAAATAATTCCTTGAATTTTATTCAAAAAAGCGTTTCAAGTCAGCATCAATTTGGATATGCAAAAACATCTTTAAGAAAAATATTAGAAAAACAGTATGATTTTATTTTCTCAAACGGATTTCCGACAAATCTTCTAAATATAAATACCGGAATAATGACCGCTAATGCAGGAGACAGTGCACAATTTTTATTTCTAGCGCGCGCAATTCTAGCAGGATATAACTGCTCAAATGTTGATGTTCGCTCCAGTAGATATGACGCTGTAGTCGACTTTAATAATGTATTGCTGCGACTTCAAATTAAAGGAGTTTCAAGCAGTAATGCTATAAGTTTTAAAGACAGAGATCGAGGCGGACAAGGAATTGATCATACACACATAACAAATAAAGGAAAAAGAATTACATCTGCAGATTGTGACATTTATGTTGCAGTTGATAAAGAAATTGGTATTTGCTACCTGATTCCTATGCACTACGTTGATAGTTTAGAAGAGCATGAAATCACCAGCATTAATCTAAACACCTTAAAACAGTACAAAGAAAACTGGAATATTATAGCAGAAGTTGCCGAAACCAGAAGAATATGAAATTAGATTACCAAAAAAGACCAAATGGCGATTATTATTTTGTCAACAATAAAAAGCCGTTTAAAGGGATTTTAATTAATGAAGCCGATTTAAAAAATGCTCTAGATTTTGCATACGAAATGTCTTTTGGAATTGGTCATCATAGATCAACTAGAACTGGAGGCCAATACGGAAGAAAAAATGGAGAGAAGTTTTGCAATATTTTCCAGGGAAAATTAGCCGAAATTGTACTTTATAATTTTTTTAAGTCAAAATCTATCGCTTGCAATGAACCGGATTTTGGAATCTATGGCGAAGGAATTTGGGATGATGCGGATTTAGAAATTTACAATAAAAAAATCAATGTAAAATCAGCGGCATCACAATCTAATCTATTGTTACTCGAAACCAAAGATTGGTCAAATAATGGGCAGTATCTTCCAAATCTCAATAATGGATCAGCGAATTTATACGATTATTTTATTCTAGTAAGAATTAATCCAGACATCAAAAAAATATTCCGAAGCAAAAGATTAATGTACACTGATGTTATACCAAAAACAGACATTGAAGAAATTACTTTTGCTCAAACTTGGAGTTATGATATTGCAGGATATTGTACTACTGAAAATTTAGTACAAGCTATTGCAAACAACAATATATTACCCCAAAATTCCATTTTAAATGAATACACTAAAATGGATGCCGAAAACTATTATATACAATGTGGAGACATGAAAGATATTGATGAACTTCTAAAAAGTCTCTGATAAAAATCGAAAAAACATTATTTTTTTGATGATTTCAAAACCTTCATTATACTCTTTGACACCGCTTCAATAACTGGCACACTTACAGAATTTCCTGCTTGTTTATACAAATGAGAATTTGCTATTTTAGGAATTTTAAATTCGTCTGGAAAGCCTTGAAATCTTAAACATTCTCGAGGTGTTAGTTTTCTAAAACCAAAATCAGTTTTTATCAAAGGAACATTGTGACCTCCAGTTCCCATATTAGCAGTTAAAGTAGGACAGACATTCGATTTGTTTTCTCTCACATATTGTCTTCTAAACTGATAAACCGTTTTATCAGAAGTCATTTCCTTTTGAAGCATATCAAACATATAGCGATCTTCTTTATAATAAAAATCGTCTTCTACTTTTTCATTAATAACTAAATCTTTTATCGTTTTAGTCAACTTATCTTCTTTTGGAAATTCAAAAATAGCTTCTGCATTTTCAATTTCTAATGTATCAAAAGCAACTATAAAAATACGCTCTCTATTATGCGGAATATTCCCATAATCTTTGGTATTCAGAACTTTATATTGAAAAGAATATTTTCTGTCTCGCAAAGATTTCTCAATTACCTTCATTGTATTTCCATGATCGTGATTAACAAGATTCTTTACATTCTCAAGAAATACAACTTTAGGCCTCATAGTATCCACAAAATCTAATATTCTAAAAAAGTGATTTCCTCTATTATCATTAAAACCTTTTCTATAGCCCGCAACTGAAAAAGGCTGACAAGGAAACCCTGCCGTCAAGACATCAATTTTAGGAATTTCATCTAAATTAAGTTGCAATACATCACCTTCAATTAAATTATGTTTGAAGTTTTCTTTATATGTTATACACGCATTTTTATCATATTCATTTGCCCAAAGTAAATCAAAACCTGATTTTTTAAATCCTAAACAAATCCCTCCAATACCGGCATATAGACTTCCAACAGTAAATTTATTGCTCATTTTAATATATCGCTAATTATAGTATACGGCACTAATTGTACGTAATCATTTTTACAAAGATAACTATTCAAGATTGAATAAAATATCGCTTTTAAAAATTCAAATAATAAATTAAAAACATAGACATTCTTAGCTAAAAATCCAATCTACACTAAATTTTTAGCCTTAAAATTACATTCAAAATGTATGTAACAATCTATTTTTCAAATGTCTATTTTAAATTTGTATTTTAGACAAAAGAAATTCGTACTAAAAATCATAAAATTTCAAAATATGCGTCGTATTACACTCTTTCTAGTAATTGCAATGATAACTTCATGCAAAAAAGAAAACCAATCTACAGCATTAGCTGAATATTTCACGTATAATAAAGATAATAATGTAGAAGCAGCAGGGGTGAGAATGATTCCAATAAAAACACCAGTGGGTGAATTTAAAGTCTGGACAAAACGCTTTGGGGCCAATCCAAAAATAAAAATACTTCTGTTGCATGGTGGTCCGGCAATGACACACGAGTACATGGAATGTTTTGAAACGTTTTTCCAGAGAGAGGGTTTTGAATTTTACGAATATGATCAATTAGGCTCTTATTACAGCGATCAGCCAAAAGACAGCAGTTTATGGACAACTGACAGGTTTGTTGACGAAGTAGAACAAGTTCGCAAAGCAATAAATGCAGATAGCGATAATTTTTATGTTTTAGGAAATTCTTGGGGAGGAATATTAGCTATGGAATATGCTTTAAAATATCAGAAAAACATGAAAGGCTTATTAATATCTAATATGATGGCAAGTGCGCCAGAATATGGAAAATATGCAGAAGAAGTTTTAGCAAAGCAGATGAAACCCGAAATTCTTACAGAAATAAGAGCTTTAGAAGCTAAAAAAGATTTTAATAATCCAAGATATATGGAATTGCTAATTCCAAATTTTTATAAAGAACATTTATGTAGATTAAAAGAATGGCCAGACGGCTTAAATCGTGCCACTAAACATGTAAATGGAGACATTTACACCTTAATGCAAGGCCCAAGTGAATTCGGTATTAGTGGAAGATTATCTAAGTGGGATATTAAAAACAGACTACGCGAAATTACCATCCCAACACTTATGATTGGCGCAAAATATGACACAATGGATCCAAAAGCTATGGAAGAACAAAGTAAATTAGTTCAAAAAGGACGTTATTTATATTGCCCTAACGGAAGTCACTTAGCGATGTGGGATGATCAAAAAGTCTTTATGAATGGTGTAATTCAATTTATTAATGACGTTGACAGTAAAAAAATATAAAGACGCACAACAAAACAACATTCTGATGTACAGAATCATAAGTTTAAAAATATTTATGGCGTTTCCCTCCGGGCCGGGCTGTCCGCTGTATCTTTTGCGATTTGGGGTTTTAGGATGGGGAAGATGTCCAGGGTATCGCAAAAGGATG
>NZ_SNXB01000014.1 GCF_004362055.1 Flavobacterium sp. 245 | reverse complement strand
GTAGTGGCAGTAAGACCCGCAGGAGGAAGATAAGTCGAGCTTGTAGCGCCGCTTATAGCCGCCGCATAGCCGTCGGCAGAAGATCTCCATGAATAGGTTATAGGTGTCACACCACCGCTTGCATCAGTAGTGCTTCCGATTGTTGTTGCCGGTGTTCCGCCGTAACAGATGGTCTCGCCAGTTGAAGCGATAGTTCCTGTTGAAAACTGGCTTCTTACCGTTACTTGCCAAGTTCCTGTAGCAACTGCTGGTGTTGTGCTGCAGGTATTGTCTTTTGCGTATCTTCTGTAGCTTGTAGTGGCAGTAAGACCCGCAGGAGGAAGATAAGTCGAGCTTGTAGCGCCGCTTATAGCCGCCGCATAGCCGTCGGCAGAAGATCTCCATGAATACGTTATAGGCGCATCGCCACCGCTTGCATCAGTCGTGCTTCCGATTGTTGTTGCCGGTGTTCCGCCGTAACAGATGGTCTCGCCAGTTGAAGCGATAGTTCCTGTTGAAAACTGGCTTCTTACCGTTACTGTTACAACACCAGAATTTACAGCAGGACACAGCCCAGTAGTTACAACAGCTCTATAATAACGTGTAGCAGTTAGCGCTCCAATTTGTGCACTAGTTAGCGGGCTACTTGTTGCCCCTAACACATCACTAAATGCAGAATTATCAGAAGAAACTTGCCATTGAATAGTTCCTGTATTTCCTGTCAATGTTATATTATTTGGTTGCGTGTTATAACAAATTGTTTGATTTGCAGAAACCGCTCCTATTGAACTCGCTACTAAAGTAGCTGAAGAATTAACACTGTTACTACATAGTGAAACTGATGGATTTGCCGATTCACTACCAGATCCTAAATTTGTAATTCTTATTGTACTACCGACTGTTGATATATCTGTTGTCAAAAAGCTTCCCGATCCAGGAGTTGTCACTGTCATTGTAGCAGTTCTCCCGGTTAACGTTGGAGTAGTAGTATTATATGTTACAGTATAAATACCTACAGGTAAACCTGCTGCAGTTCCTGTTAAGGTGATTGATGATGCACCAGATGAACCACAAATTATCCCAGCAACTGATGTAATACTATATGTTTGACAGGTATAGGTAACAGCAACTTTACCAGCTGCTCCATCACCTCCGGCTCTACTCCCCCCAGTTTGAGAAGTTCGAGCTCCACCTCCACCCCCTCCAAAAATACTTCCCGCTACTCCATTATTAGTTCCATCCCAAAAATCGCGCACTCCGCCACCTGCTCCACCACCTGTGCCAGCACCTGATCCACCTGCCCCTGATTCAATTCCGAAACCTGTATCACCATCTCCACCGTTATTACCTGCGGTACGAGTAAAAGTTCCCACAGAATTAGCGACCGTACCTCCTGCGCCACCTAAAGGAGATCCGCCAGAAATATTTCCTTTTCCTCCACTTCCTCCCGCAGCTCGAACAGCATTATTTAGAGAAGGAATACTTGAAGTTATATTAGAAAATCCTCCATCATTACCATCTGCACCAGAGTTACCAATTCCTCCAACTCCAACTACAGCATTAATTTGATTGCCACCAGTAACTGTCAATACAGATCTTGCATAAGCACCCCCTCCGCCTCCAGCTCCTCCTTTTGCGCTAGTTCCGGATATATTAGTTGATCCCCCACCAGCTCCACCTCCACCCCAGCAATCCACTGTTATAGGAGTTGATCCAGCTGGAACTACAAAACTTGTGTTAGTCGTATAAGTCCTAGTTGTTTGTCCGAAAACAACAGTTTGCAAAAAAATAAAAAATAAAAACGAATAAAGTAGTTTTCGAATCATATAAGGCGTGGTATTAAATTTGTTTTTGGCGTTATAAAGAAACAAAACCGCATTGCATTTCTTGGGCAATGCTTTAATTTTGGCTTTTAAAACTTTACTATCAAAGGTTAAAACCCTGTTTTTCAAGCAGTCTTAACTTACGATATTATCGTACAAAAATATTATAATTCCGCACACACACAACATTTTAGCTGTTTTCTTTTTAAGAAATCGAAAAAAATTATCATAAAATTTAACAACAAAATGACTATTTTTAATATTTATAGTTAAAAAGCAAGAAAAAACACATGAATTCAATTTGTACTCCAAAAGAAGCTTTACAGAAATTAGAACACTTTTGTGCGTATCAAGAACGCTGTCACGATGAAGTAGTTTCAAAATTATACAGCTTAAAAATGACGGCAGACGAAATTGATATAATTGTGGTTCAGCTTATTGAAGGGAATTTTTTGAACGAAACTCGATTTGCCTGTTCTTTTGCAAGAGGTAAACATCGCATGAAATCTTGGGGAAAAATCAGAATTACCAATGAACTCAAACTCCGAAATATATCTTCAACAAATATCACTTTGGCACTAAAAGAAATTTCAGCAGAAGAATATGAAATCACTTTTAATGAACTTTCTGAAAAATGCTGGAATAGCATCCAAGAAAAAAATCAACTTAAGAAAAGAAAAAAGTTTTGCGACTATCTTCTTCGTCGGGGTTATGAGAGCAATTTTGTTTATGAAAAAGCTAAAGAACTGGAACAAGAATAACTTCCATTTTTCTCACATAATACTTCTTCTTAATTTCCTGAAAAACAACCAATTTATCAGAAAATACTTTCCTATACAAATGTCGTTTTCTTGCGAATTACGCAATATGTTAGACGTTTTTTGGTTTGAAATTGCAAAAACACAACTGTTTTACCTGATATGTTGCGACTTTTCTTATAATTAATTTTACTGTTTTATAAGAATTACCATAAATACCGCATTTTCAACATGCATTTCAACGATTAATCTAAACACTTCATCGATTAATCACCCTTTCTAAAACCATCTTTTTTCGAAACTCGTAGATGTATATATCTTTGCTAGGTTAAATGCTATGCCAGCATAACATCCTGATTGAAACCACTTAACATGACTACTTGGCTTCTTTTGGATGTAGCTTTTTCAAGAAATTGATGGCATACGAACGTTAAACAAAACAAAATAAAAAAACCGTTTTTAAAAATTAAATGCCACGATTTAATATGATTAGAAAATTACTTTTAAGTTTTTTATTTTTACTATTGCCTTTTTTTGGATTTGCCCAAGCTTTAACCGGTCGTGATTACACAGTTGGTGGTTCAGGCTCTGATTTTCCCACTTTAGCGGATGCAGTAAGCCGCATCAACAGAGACGGAATAAGTGGCGCAGTAACTTTACTTTTAAATGAAAATCAACCACTAGCATCACAAATTGTTATTGATCAAATTGTAGGCTCTAGCGCAACCAACACTCTTACTATTAAACCGAATGTAGGCAAAACTATTACAATTTCTGGAGGTCAAGTTTGGACAAATACTTCGCTAATTAAACTAAACGGAGCTGATTATGTCATTATTGATGGTAGTAATACAATCAATGGCACAACTAAAAACCTGACAATAAAAAGTACTGTTGCTGCCGACAATAACAGCGAAAGCGTAATTTGGATTGGTAGTGCTTCAAACTCTAATGGAGCAACTTATAATACTATTAAAAACACTATCATTCTTGGAAGCCTTAATACTCCAAGTAATGAGAACAGCACTTGCTTAAATGGTATTCTTTCATCAAGTTCTTCTGACATTACAAAGGAAGAAGACAGTCCAAACAGCTACAACACTATTACCAACAATACCATTTCGGCTGTGAGAAATGGTATAAATATTAAAGGAAATAAAAACTCCACTTCAAAAAACTTGACTATTTCAAGTAATGATTTTGGAGGTTCTGGAAAAGAGATCACGCTTAATGGAATTATAATTGATAATGCAGATTCTTTCAGCATCACCAAAAATACTTTAGATAATTTTTTAAGAAGTGACAACAGCACCTTTATCTACGGTATTACAATAAAAGGAAAATCATCAAACGGTTCTATACTTCAGAATAAAATTTCAAATATTAAATCTGTTCAGTCTGGTTCACGAGGAATTTATATTGATTTAGATAATTCTGTTACATCAAATTCAACTATTGCAAATAACTTTATCAGTTCCGTCTATACTTCTCCTTATAACAATAAGGATGATTACAATAATGCAGGACATGGTATCTATATTAACAACGGAAAAAAAATAAACATCTATTACAATACTGTATCATTAAATATGAATCAGAATGTTTTATCAGCTTGTTTATTTATTGCCGATGGCAGTGTTTTGGACATACGAAACAATATATTCTCTAATTCTCAAACTAGTGGTACTCGCTTTGCAATTTATACTAGTACAAATAAAAATGCTTTTTCATTTATAAGATATAATAATTACGTAACCAGCTCTGGTGGCAAGATCGGACACATGGGAAGCCCAAATTCTGATTCATCAACGATTACAGAATGGCAAACAAGTACAGGTCAGGATACGGGTTCACTAAGTGCCGTGCCAACATTCTCATCTGAGTTGTTTTTAGCTGCAGGAAATATAATCAACGAAAGTTTAATTGGGGATTCTACATTATCAGCAATAACAAATGACATTCAAGGCGATAGCAGGACAAAACCTTACATGGGTGCAGATGAAATTTTTAGCTGCACATCACCTTCAATCACAACTCAGCCTGCAATTCCAGCTACTACTTGTTCAGGAAACGGTACGCAGTCAATGACTGTTGCGGCTTCAGGAACAGGATTAACTTATCAATGGAGAAAAGGTGGCATTAACTTGTCAAACGGAACAGTCATTGGCGGGGCAACATCAGCCACGCTTACCTTAACTAATCCGACAACTTCTGACGCAGGAAGTTATGATGTAGTTATAACTGGAACTTGTTCTCCAATCGTAACTTCTAATCCAGTTACTGTCACAATAAATTCCGCTCCTACAATAACAACACAGCCGACTGCTCCTGCAGCAACGTGCTCAGGAAGCGGTACCCAGTCAATGACTGTTGTAGCTTCAGGAACAGGGCCATTAACTTATCAATGGAAAAAAGACGGTACAAATGTAACAAACGGAGGAGTTGTAGCCGGGGCGACAACAGCAACGCTTACTTTAACTAACCCAACAACAGCAAACCAAGGAAGCTATACTGTACAAATCAGTGGTTCTTGCGCACCAGCTGTAACTTCAACTCCTGTTGCTGTTACAATAAATACAGCGACAGCAATAACAACACAACCAACTGCGCCTGCAGCAACTTGTTCAGGAAATGGCACACAGTCAATGACCGTTGTAGCTACAGGAACAGGATTAACTTATCAATGGCGAAAAGACTTAACTCCAATTACAAACGGAGGTGTTATAAGCGGGGCAACATCTGCCACGCTTACTCTAACTAATCCGACAGCTTCTGACGCAGGAAGCTATGACGTAGTTGTAACTGGAACTTGTGCCTCAGCAGTAACATCAACTGCCAGAACAGTAACTGTATATACTCCAACAATTACTACAACACCAAAAGCAAAAACCTGTGCAAATAGGCATATAGCGTATGATACTCAAGGAGGAAAGTCTAATTATATATGGTCTGTTTCAGGAGTACTTAATACTGATTACAAACTTATTGATAAAGGAACTGCTACTGATAGCTATATTGTAATTGAATGGTTAACTACAGGATCAAAAACAGTAAGTGTTAATTATACCAATGCCAATGGATGCACCACTTCTACTCCCGGCACATACACAACAGAAATCGTAATGCTGGACCAAGGTCAAGTTAATGGCGGAAAACATATTTGTCCTGGCGAAACATTACCACCATTAACATTTAATACTTACGCTAATCGCAATGTACCATATCCAGATAGATCAGTAATTGTAAAATGGCAATATAGCACTGGAGGCAACGTAAACTATATCGACATTCCAAATACTGCCGGAGAAATTACCTATACTCCAACATCAATGTCTGGAACAACCAGACAATACCGAGTTGTGGTTGATAACGGAGCATGTAGTGCAGAATCTATATACAGCGCAATAGATATTGACGTAACAACTGCAATTACAGTTGAGTCAATAGCTGGACAGTCAGTATGCAGCGGTACCGCCTTTACACCTATTTCTGTTACTGCAGTAGGAACTCCAAGAGGAGGTCAATCTTCTATTGAATATCAATGGTATAGAAACACAACAAACAGCACTATAGGTGGGACGTCATTAGGCACAGCAAATAATGCTAACACCAATACTTATACTCCACAACCTGGAACTGCAGGAACATCATATTATTACTATTGTATTGTTACCGGAAATTGTGGTACCGCAACAAGTAGTGTTTCAGGCGCCTTTATTACTAATGCAAAACCAACAGCTCCTTCAGCAACCGTAACTACACAGCCAACTTGCTCTGGAACTAAAGGAACTATTACAATTACTCCAGTCAGTGGACTTACCTATAGCATCAACGGAACTGATTATTACAATCAAACTGTATTCGACTCACTAGATCCAAATACTTATATCGTAACTTCAAAAAATGCTTTGGGCTGTATTTCACCAACAGGAACATCATTACAAGTTAATACTCCAATGTCTAAAACATGGACAGGAGCAACAAGCACAGATTGGAATGTAGCAGGTAACTGGAGTCCATCAGGAATTCCATCTGCAACAGACTGTGTTATTATACCTGCGGGCGTAGCAAAAAACCCAGTTATTTCAGATGAAAATTTGGACTCCTACGCCTATACACTAACTATTAATGATCAAGCTTCACTACTTGTTAAAAGCAGTACTACTTTGAGAGTTTACAGTGCCGTTAAAGTTTTATCATCTGCCTCAACATCAGGCTCATTATTTTTCGAAAACAAAGCAAGCTTAATTCAAACAGACAATACGCCAAACATAAACAGCGGTAAAATTTCCTATCAGCGTACAACTCCAGGAATTCGTCAAGCTGATTATACTTATTGGTCAACACCTGTACAAGGGCAAACTCCTGCTGGAATTTCTCCTTTAACTGATCCAAGCAAAATCTATTATCATAGTGGTTCTGGATGGGTTGCAATGTCTAAAACAGGCGTTATGACTCCTGGCAAAGGTTATATTATTCGTGGTCCAGAAAATTATTCGAATACGGACAGAGTTACTTACACGGCGACTTTTTCAGGAATACCAAATAACGGTACTATTAATACTGAAAACTTGAATGCTGACAAATTTTATCTTGTTGGAAATCCTTATCCATCAGCTTTGGATGCTGAAAAATTTATACTTGCAAATCGTGACATGTTAAAAGGAACTCTTTATTTCTGGACACATAACACACCCGTAGTATTAGGAGGTGCATATCAATATGGTTCAGATGATTATGCTACTTATAATCTTACCGGTAGTGTAAAAGTCGCAGAACCGGCAGGATCGGCAAATAATTCAAACAACTATGCAAGACCAAGCGGTCAGATTGGTGCAGGACAAGCTTTCTTTGCGGGAACAAAAACTCCTGGATCACTAGTTTTTACCAACGCTATGCGATCAGGAGGAAAGGATAATGGCCAATTCTATAAGCCAGGAAAAGATTCTAAAACAACTGGATTAGAAAAACATCGTGTATGGTTAAATATGACCAATACAGAAGGCGCTTTTAAGCAGTTAATGGTAGGTTATATTGAAGGAGCGACTGATGCATATGAAAGCCTTTTTGATGGTACCACTTTTGACGCAAATAAGTACCTGGACTTTTACAGCATCAATGAAAGTGATAAATTAGTAATTCAAGGACGTGCGCTTCCTTTTAAAGAAGCAGATATCGTACCATTAGGCTATCGTACGACCATTAATGGCAATTTCACCATTTCTATTGACGAAGTCGACGGAAACATGACTACTCAGAAGATTTATTTAGAAGACAAAACCACTTCTGTAATTCACGACCTAACGGCAAGCAATTACACTTTTACAACTGTCGCAGGAACTTTCCCAGACCGATTTGTACTTCGCTACACTAATAAATCTCTAGGTACAGGTGATTTCGAAAATATCGAAAACGGAGTTTTAGTTTCAGTAAAGGACAAAACAATAAAAGTGCTTTCGTCTAGTGAAATTTTAAAAGAAGTAAATATTTATGACATCTCAGGAAAATTGCTTTACAATAAAACAAAAGTTGCTTCTAACGAATTGCAAGTTTCAAATTTACAGTCAAGCAATCAGGTTTTAATTGTAAAAGTTACTTTAGAAAATGGCTTCACAGTTTCGAAAAAGATTATTTTCCAATAAATAAAAGACACCATTTCATAAAAAAACCATCCGCCGTCACGGATGGTTTTTTTTATTATATTCAGAAGTTTTTCTTCTTTAATTATCTCTTTTCAATTAACACACTGACTGCATTTCCGCCAAAACCAACAGCATTAATTAAAACCTTTTTTATCGCTTTATTCTGATTCTGTTTTTCTCCAAATGGCACAGCAATAAACGTATCCTGCTGCATCATCATAAGCGCTAATTCTAAACTCAAAATTCCAGAAGCACCAAACGTGTGACCTATTTTCCACTTATTAGTGGTCAGCAAAGGCAATTTCGCTCCAAAGACTTTCTCAATTGCGCGCAATTCGGTCAAATCTCCCTTGATTGTTCCTGGTGCATGCATCACGATCGCATCAATACTTTCTAAATCTTCCTCTTTCAAGGCCATTTTCATTGATTTCTGAAAACAAGTTGCTTCCGCAGAAATCGAAATATTATGTTCTAATACTTCCGTTGCATAACCTACTCCGGTTACATAAGCAATGGCATTTTCTGTTTCTCCTGCTTCCAGACAGCAAACTGCTGCTCCTTCCCCTAAAATCATTGTATTTTGCGTTTTCTCAAAATCAAAAGCCAGATTTGGCCAAGCTTCCTGATCTTGATCAATACGAGAATAGATTTTCAAAGCTCTCATTTGAGCAATAGTAAAATCGGTCAATGGCGCTTCACTTCCACCTACCAAAAACTTATCTGCCATTCCAGATTTCAGCCAAGCAACGCCATTTAATAAGGCATGAAGCGCTGTGGAACAAGTTATAGAATGCGAAATTTCTGGACCTGTGCTTTGCAAATCATGAGCAATCCAAGACGAAATATTTCCCAATGTAGTCGTCGGCGAAGCTAAAGTCTGAGCTTTCCCCGTGTTGATATATTCTTTAAAATGTTTTTCAAATAAATCAGTCGCTCCTCTTGAAGAGCCAATATTTATTCCGAAAACATCATCTGAGCTCCAGCCTGCCTGTTCAACCGCTTTACGCGAAGCTGCCAAAGCAAACAAAACCGAATCATCTAAAAACTTATATTTAGGATCTGATTCCCTAATCTCAGAAACAATCTGTTTTGATTCCGCACTTAAAGCAGCAACAGAAGTTTCCTGCTGATCTAAAAATCGTTTCGAAAAGCAGTGTTGGTTATCGAGGTATTTTTTCCAAACTTCATCAGTATTATTTCCTAAAGGAGAAATAGAAGAAAAAGCTGTTATGGAGATTTTTTGTGTATTCAAAATATTGTTTTTATGCTAATTGCATTTAACCGCAAAGGTCGCGAAGGTTTACGCAAAGGTCGCAAAAGTTTATAAAATGTTTGAATTAATTGTCTATAAAGTTTACAAAGCTTTATTAAAAATGGAACACGGATGACGCGGATTAAACCATTTCTATGGCCTCTTCAATTGTCTTATAGACTTTTTGAAGTTGTTCATCTGTCATTATGTATGGAGGAA
The DNA here is from genome assembly GCF_004362055.1 of Flavobacterium sp. 245. Taxonomy (GTDB): domain Bacteria; phylum Bacteroidota; class Bacteroidia; order Flavobacteriales; family Flavobacteriaceae; genus Flavobacterium. The sequence continues at coordinate 91,519 of NZ_SNXB01000014.1, read as the reverse complement.
GAATGTAAACGATGTTTCCAACCGGTCTTAAAATAACTCCTTTATTGATAAAGAAATTATACAATTTTGTACGCATCGATCCATAGTAGCTTTCCTCCGAATCAGATTTGATTTCTACAGCAAAAATAACTCCCAACGTTCTGGCTGTTATTACTTTTGCATGACTTTCAATTTTCTTTTGAAATGTTAAGTGGCTTTTATGGATTCTTTCAATATTAGCCTGCATTTCATTAGTCTGCAATAAATCGATACTGGCCAATGCTGCAGCACAACCTGTTGGATTTGCAGTAAAAGTATGACCGTGAAATAATGCTTTATTGATATCATCGTCATAAAAAGCATCAAAAACTTCTTGGGTAAAAGTCGTAATCGCCATTGGAATTGTACCGCCGGTTAACGCTTTCGACAAACAAATCATATCTGGATCGGCATCGACATAATCCATTGCAAAGGTTTTTCCCGTTTTACCAAAGCCTGTCATTACTTCATCGGCAATGGTTAAAACATTGTTTTCTTTGCAAATTCCGATCAGTTTTGATAAGGCTTCTGGTTCGTACATTACCATTCCGGCTGCACCTTGAACCAAAGGCTCGAAAATGAATCCAGCGCAATTATGTTTTTCAATTACATTTTTCAGTGCCTCAAAACTTGCTTCCTCCTGCCCTTTTATCGGAACCGGAATTCGGACAACATCAATAAACATTCCTTGAAAAGCTTGTGTATAAAATGAAATACCGCTTGCCGCCATGGCAGCAAAAGTATCTCCATGAAAGGCATTTTCGAAAGCAATTATAGTTGTACGCTTTTCATTTTTATTGAAAAAATATTGCAATGCTACTTTAATTGCCACTTCAACCGCAGTTGAACCATTATCAGAAAAGAAGATTTTTTGCTGATTCTTTGGCAAAATTTCCATTAATTTTTCAGCGACTTTTATTGCAGGTTCGTGTGTAAAACCTCCAAATAAAACATGTTCTAAAGTCGTCAACTGTTTGTAGATCGCATCGGCAATAAATTTATTGCTGTGCCCAAACGGATTAACCCACCAAGACGCAATTGCATCAATATATTCTTTATTGTTTTCGTCCCAAAGCAATGCGCCTTCTCCTCTAGAAATGGCAATTGGTGTTTGTGATGTTTTGTGCTGTGTATAAGGATGCCAAAGGTATTGGCTGTCTTTTTCTGTTAATGTCATAGTGGTGAAATGTTTTTTGTTAGATGTGAGATGAAAGCATTTTACTTTTTACAAAACACATTTTACATTTTCAAAAGGTTTTCTCGAAACAAATCAGCGTATTCGCGAATGACGTTTTGATCGAAATAAGGTTCTTCATCAATTCTTCCGATACATTTAATTCCAGTTTTATTCAGAATTAAACTTTCAGTCGATTTGTTTTCGCTTCCGCTGAAGATAATTCCGGCGACTTCAAAACCTCTATTTTGAATAGCTTCAATAGTCAACAAAGTATGATTGATGCTTCCTAAATAATGTCTCGAAACCACAATTACTTTATAATCCTTCTGAATCAAATCTACAATCGTATCTTTTTCATTTAGCGGAACAAAAATCCCTCCCGCTCCTTCAATAACCAAATGATTTTCTGTTTTTGGCTCTTGAATATTTTTCAAATCAATTGTAATTCCATCAATTTCAGCTGCCAAATGCGGACTTGCCGGCGTGTTTAACTCGTAAGCATTCGGAAAAAAATGCGATTTTGAATTGGAAATTTTAGCTTTCACCTTGTGAGTGTCGCTCAAATCTAAATCTCCGGCTTGTATCGGTTTCCAATAATCGGCCTCTAAAGCTTCAACTACAATAGTCGAAGCTACAGTTTTGCCAACATCAGTAGAAATTCCTGTAATAAATATCTTCATTTTTTTATTTTAATGAAATACAAAAATACCAATAAAAACAAGAAACCCATCAATTACGATGGGTTGAGTTTTATTCTTCTTTTAGTTCGTCAATTACTTTTTTGATTTCTTTGGCATATTTTCCATAAAATTTATGCACCCACCATTCTAAAGCAACTCCCATAAAAAGCATGCTAAAAACAACAATTCCAAACAATACGACCAATTGATAATTTGTTATTCCTGTAGTTAAAAAGCCAGGGATTTTTTTAGAAAGGTCATTATACAAAAGACCTATTGTGGCCATAATCATAAAAGGAGTTAATGCAAATCCCCAAGTTTTGTACAATTCCATATTCAGTCTAATATCAAAATAAGTTTCATACAAACTGTCTTTTGTTTTTAATGTGATAGCGCCCAATCTTTTATAAAAGAAATAAAGTTTTGCTAAATAATAAACGCAAATCGCCACAAAAAAGCTAAAAAGTAAGTAAAACAACATTATTCCTTTTTGCGGAAAATCAAATATTAAAGGAATAAATCCGATAAGGACAATTGAAATGCTTTGATGAAAAAATTCCATTTTTAAATTTTTCTTAATCTTATCCAATGGTGTATTGGCCGACTGTATTTTTTCTAAATTATCTGGAAGAACGACATTTTCAGTCTTCTCGTTATTCCATGCGTTTTGTATATCGTTAAAATCCATATCCCTGATTTTTAATTATTTCTTTTAATTTTTCTTTTGCTCTGTTTAATTTCACTCTTGCGTTTCCTTCAGAAATTCCAAGATTCTCTCCAATTTCCTTATGCGAAAAACCCTCGAGTTGATAGAAGATGATAGCTTTGTCAATTTTTTCCAATTTCTGAACTGCTTTATAAAAATGATCCAGCTGACTTTCTTTTATATGCGAGTCGCCTTCATCATCTTTAATATTCTCCGAAGCAATTTCGTATTTATCCACCTTTCGTTTTTCTTTTCTCAGGAAAACGATAGCGGTATTAACGGCCACTCGATACATCCAGGTCGAAAATTGGCTTTCATTTCGAAACGTATCATACGATTTCCAAAGCTGACAGACAATCTCCTGAAACAAATCCTGCTGATCATCATAATTGTCCATGTACATTTTTGAAACTTTGTACAGAATTCCTTTGTGACTTTCTATCCGATTTAAAAACTCTTGCTCTTTCTCTTTCAAAATTGTTTTAATTCATTACTGGTTTTACAATATATCCTGCTTTTCTTAATAAATTAATTAATCCCAACTCTCCGCCCAAATGTCCAGCTCCCACGGCAACAAATACACTTTCTTTTTTCATCATTTCAGGCAATTGCGTTACCCAATTTTCATTTCGATTGTCAAGCATATATTTTCTTGCCTTCGCATTCATATATTTTTCATCTGTGATACCTTTGAACAACTCACCTAAATTTTCACTTTTATAATTCGTTACTAATTTAGTAGTTTCATTTGTATTATACTCTGCCAAAGAAGCAATCATTTCATCATCAGAAAACGCTTTGTCGACACTTTCTAATTGCGATTTAATTGTTTCAAGACCCACAGTTTCAATATTTCGAGATTTAGCCATTTCTATAAAGCTCATCTCATAAAATTTTAAATCTGTACAACCAAATGTTTTCACCGAAATTAAACTCATAACTGTCATTAGAGTAAAGCTATCTACTTGTTGAACACTCATTCCTGTCGTTGTTTTCAATATTTTATCTAAATCGGCGAGTTGCGTTGGCGTTAATTTTTTACTTAATGGTTCTTTACCCATTGCCATTTTTTGCATATCACTCAATTCTTTTGGGTCAGCCAGATTTACCTCTAAAACCAATTTCTCTGACGATGCAAATGCTTTTTTTGTTTTTTCGGTAAGAAAAAAATCTCCCGCACAAATCATATGAACGGTTCCGTACAGATAGGATGGTTTTGCTAAACCGTTTCCTGAAACTTCCCATAAAAGAGAATTTTCTAGTTTTGGAGATTTTGTTTGCGCTTGAGTTTTTCCACTAAAAACTAATAAGATTACTGCGATTGCTGATGTAAGTAAATTTTTCATAATGTTGATTGATTTTGATTGATGATGTTTGATTGATTTGATTTGATTGATTTGATTGATGATTTTAAAACTTCTTATTATTTGCTGTATTTTTTTCTTTGCCAACAAGCCAAAGAAGCAAAAAACAAACAAAGCATAGTTAGAAGCAGGTCTTTATTTGGTTTGTCTAAAATAAATTGGTTTACAAGAGAATAAGCTAGTCCTGCAGAAGCTAATTGAACAAACAAGAAATTGAAGATTTTTTCGCCGATTGAAGTTGATGTTGTTTTCATAATTGATTTGATTTATTGATTAATGATTGATGATTGAATAAAATTTGATTGATTGATTTGATGATTGAAAAACGCTGTTAATTCTTCATGAATTTTTTTCGTTGCCAAGAAGCGATTGAAATCACAAATAAACAAATCATTACAATGAGCGTTTCTGTTCTTGGTTTATCGAAAATAAAATGGTTTGCTAAAGTGTACCCTAATCCGAGAGAAGTACAAAATATAAATACAAAGCTTGAAGTTCTTTCTTTTTTTGAAGTTGATTGTGTTTTCATAATTATTTTGGTTTATTTGATTACGGCTCGTAAGTAATCGAATAATCAAAACGTTACAAAAAATTTTCAACTTTTTTTAAAAAGTGAGGAAATACAATACTTTAGAGAAGAAAAAAAAAGCCCACCGATCGAACTGATCCAACAGATTATCGCAGATTATTGATATTTTGTTTTCTATTTTTTGTGTAGATAATGCGCTTAAATTCTGGCGTTTCTCCAAAATTCAACAACAAGCCAACTTGAATTTGAGTTGATTTTAGATAGTTCATTAATTGAGCTATATGAGAACTGATAAGATATTCACAAACCTTGAGTTCAACAATTATTGTGTCTTCAATTAATAAATCAGCATAAAATTCTCCGACTAACTGATTTTTGAAATAAACTTTTATTTGCTTCTGAGCTTCTACTTTATAGCCTTGTGCTTTTAATTCGAAGTACATTGCATTTTGATATACTTTTTCAAGAAAGCCATAACCAAGTTCGTTATAAACATCGTAAAAAATTTTCAAAATTGGTTTAGAAATTTCCTTGTGTAATAAATCTGCCATAATCATCTGCGACAATCCGCTAAATCAGCGTCATCTGTGCGCTAAAATACGAAATTTCTTAATAATTCTAAAGCCAGATTGATTTCTTCTTCAGAATTATAACTGTGAATACAAAAACGAAGTCGTTCCTGACCTTCAGGAACTGTAGGTGAAAGAATCGGTTTGACATCAAAACCTTTATCTTGCAGTTGCTGTGCTAACTGTTTCACTTTTCCATTTCCCGGAACAATAGCAGATTGTATTGCCGATTTACTTCGGACAAACATTGTCTTTAATCCCAATAAACTTTTCTGCTGATTAAAGAAAATGATATTCTGACGTAATTTTTCAATCGATTCTTTTTCTGATTCTAAGTGTTGGTAAGCAATCAAGATCGTAGCAACAGCATGTGGAGACAAACCTGTTGTGTAAATAAAACTTCTGGAGAAGTTTACAAGATATTCTTTAAGTTCAAAACTTCCCAACACCACCGAACCGTGACAACCAAGACCTTTTCCGAATGTCATAATTCGGGCAAAAATTCTGTTATGCAGTTGCAGATATTGCGTCAAGCCTTCTCCTTTTTCTCCAAAAACACCCAGAGTGTGGGCTTCATCGACTATTAAGTAGCAATTATATTTTTCTGTTAAATCTACTAATTCTTCTAAATTAGGACTATCACCATCCATTGAAAAAACAGTTTCGGTAACAACATAGATATTTGTATCAGGAAACTTTACAATCAGACGCTCTAAATCTTCAAAATCGTTGTGATTGAATTTATAAGATTTTGCATTTGACATTGCAATTCCGTCACGAATAGAAGCATGACTTAACTCGTCATACAAAATAACATCATTTCGTTGCGGTAAAGCACTAAAAAAACCAACATTGGCATCGTAACCCGAATTAAAAATTAAAGCCGATTCAGCCTCATGAAATTGCGCTATAAAAGATTCCGCAACTTGGTATAAAGAATGATTACCTGATATTAATCGTGAACCAGTAGCTCCATTTTGAACGATTTCATTTTCAATTAAATAATGGTGCGAAAGTTTAAAAATAGATTCCGATTTTGAAAATCCGATATAATCGTTTGACGAAAAATCAACAAGGTTATTAAAACTTGGCAATTTTCTTAACGAATTATTTTGCTTTCTGTTCTCAAGCTTTTGAATAAGATTTTCAGGTAATTTCATGAAAGCAAAGTTATGAAATTGAATTAGAAATTAAATAAAAGAAACTTTTGGACATAAAAAAAGCCAAACATTACTGTTTGGCTTTTCATTTATTTTGAAATTGTATTAGTCAACTAAAACAATTACTTTATTGTCTTTCATTTCGATTGTACCTGACGTAATCTCTAATGTATAAGTTTGGTCATTAACTCTCATAAATTTATCTGCTACCTCTTTAGAAAAATTAAAGCTTGGCGCTGCAATTTTTATAGTTCCTTTTTCAAGAATAGAAACAATAGGAGCGTGATTATTCAAAATTTGAAAGCTTCCATCAACTCCAGGAACCGTAACTGAAGTCACTTGTCCTGAAAATAATTTTGCTTCTGGTGATACTATGTCTAAAATCATATTTTTTTTAGTTAATAGTTGATCGTTGATGGTTGATGGTTGCTTTCTAACAACTAACAACTAACAACTAACAACCAAATTATGCTTCAGCCAACATTTTTTCTCCAGCTTCGATAGCATCCTGAATAGAACCTTTCAAGTTGAAAGCTGCTTCTGGAAGGTGATCTAACTCACCATCAATAATCATGTTGAAACCTTTGATCGTATCTTTAATATCAACTAATACTCCAGGAATACCAGTAAACTGCTCAGCAACGTGGAACGGCTGAGACAAGAAACGTTGTACACGACGTGCTCTAGATACAGATAATTTATCTTCTTCAGATAACTCTTCCATACCAAGAATCGCGATAATATCTTGAAGTTGTTTGTATTTTTGAAGAATCTCTTTTACTCTTTGTGCACAGTCGTAGTGCTCATTTCCTAAAATTTGAGGAGTCAAAATTCTTGAAGTAGAATCTAACGGGTCAACCGCTGGATAAATACCTAACTCAGCAATTTTACGAGACAATACTGTTGTAGCATCTAAGTGAGCAAACGTTGTTGCTGGCGCCGGGTCAGTTAAGTCATCCGCAGGAACGTAAACCGCTTGTACAGATGTAATAGATCCTTTGTTTGTAGATGTAATACGCTCTTGCATAGCTCCCATCTCTGTTGCTAGAGTTGGTTGGTATCCTACTGCAGAAGGCATACGACCTAAAAGTGCTGATACTTCAGAACCTGCTTGTGTAAAACGGAAAATGTTATCAACGAAGAATAATACATCTTTACCTTGATCAGTTCCAGCTCCATCACGGAAATACTCAGCGATAGATAATCCTGAAAGTGCTACACGAGCACGAGCTCCAGGAGGCTCATTCATTTGTCCGAAAACGAAAGTAGCTTTAGACTCTCTCATTCCTGGAACATCTACTTTAGATAAATCCCATCCTCCATTTTCCATAGAGTGCATGAAATCATCACCGTATTTAATAATTCCTGACTCTAACATCTCACGAAGCAAGTCATTTCCTTCACGTGTTCTTTCTCCTACTCCTGCGAATACTGAAAGTCCACCGTGACCTTTTGCGATATTGTTGATCAACTCCTGAATCAATACTGTTTTACCAACACCAGCACCACCAAACAATCCAATTTTACCTCCTTTTGCATAAGGCTCGATCAAATCGATTACTTTAATACCTGTGAATAAAACTTCAGATGAAGTTGATAAATCTTCGAATTTAGGAGCTTGTCTGTGAATAGACAAACCGTTTTCTCCTGTTTTTGGCAAGTTTCCTAAACCATCAATTGCATCTCCAATTACATTGAATAATCTTCCATATACGTCTGGACCGATTGGCATTTGGATTGGATTACCAGTTCCAACTACTTCATATCCTCTAGACAAACCGTCTGTAGAGTCCATAGAGATTGTACGAACAGTGTTTTCTCCAATGTGAGATTGTACTTCAAGAACTAATAATGTTCCATCTTTTTTTGTGATTTCTAATGAATCATAAATTTTTGGAAGTTCAACATCCTTACCGTTGAAAACTACGTCAACTACTGGTCCAATGATTTGAGCAACTTTTCCTATTACTTTTGACATTACTTATGTATTTATTAAATAGCTATTTAGGTTTATCGAAAATACCTCTTTTTTCAGAGCGCAAAGATAATTTTTTAAAATATAAAATCAATTTTTTTTTCATAAAAAATAGCATCATTTTGTTTGATTCCTAAAACTAAGCCCTCAAATAACTAAAATTGTATTTTTTAACAAAATAAAAAAAGCCACTGCATTTTAAAAATGAGTGGCTTTTTACTAAAAAAAATTGGCATTATTGAATTACTTGCGGATATTGAATTGGATACAAAGCCAAATCAACATGACGCAAAGTTGAACCATATTTTGCATTAATGGCGTCTATAAAAATATTAGCAATCAAACCATAACCTCTTGCACTTGGATGAACTCCGTCTAATGAGAAAGCACCACCAGTTGCAAAAGAAGATGACATTACAAAATTACCAAATCTAATTCCACCACTTGATAATTGCGTCAAAGTTGCCTTTGTATCAACAAAAGCCAGATCTTTTGCTTTAGCAATACTTTCAATAGTAACATTATAAGCATCGGTAGCTTTTTTAACCTCTGCTGTTTCTGTTGGAACCAATACATGTTTATCTTGTAACGGATACGTTATCCCAAATTTATCCAAAGGAGCCGGAGGTGCAATTCCTAAACCAGAATTTGCTGCGGTCGGAGCAGTACCAATATCAGCTCTAGTAGTCAAAACTACTAAATCGGTAGCTTTTGCTTGTCTTGCCTGACCAAACACTGCGCCATAAAAAGCAGCTGTTTGCGCTCCCAATGTTGGAGTAAATGCAGCAGTCAACTGCGCTGATAGATTTGTCAAACTTTCATCTTTTATAAGAAGCGGAAGATTTGTAGCTGTTTCTGACAATAAATTAATTCGGTCTCCTGCACCAAAAGCAGTCAATGCTTGTTTTAAAGGACCATATAACTGAGCATTTAATGCTTGTATCGTTGCTTTACCTACTGCTTCGTTGCCATTTCCAAGAATTTTTGGCGTAAGCGGATTATAAGGAACTGTTGTAAAATAAGGCAAAGCGGTAATGTATGGCAAATTTGCCACTACTCCTTTTGCGCCTTTAGCAGTTAAACCTGTAACCAAAGTATTATACATATTTGCAAATACGGTTGGATCTGTAATATCGCTTCCTCCGTATGTCGCCGGATTTGTATTTCCTGTTTGATCTTTTCCTACCCCTCCAGAAGTTGCATAAGCTAAAACATCATTTCCTCCAATAAATAAAGAGAAGAACGTCGGGTTTTGAGCAATTGCATCAGCTAAAACTGTAGTTCCCGGTGCACTAGAAAATCTAGCAAAATAAGGATTAGCAGCACCAGTAGCAACTCCTGCCACATTTCCGTAACCAGGAGCTAGCAAATGAAAACTTTTTGCCCCCGGAACACCTAAATTACCAAATGTCCCTGTTAAATGCGTCGTAACCTCTGTTGTTGGTTTTCCAGGTACATTTGTTGGAGTTTGAGTCTGTCCAACAAAATACAAACGTGTTCCTGCAATAACATTACCACCCAAAAGCAAACCTCCTATATTATCATTCACTAAAGGAGTTTTAAATTCTCCTCCTCCCGCTGCAGCTAATTGCTGCGCTAAAATATTCGGATATGCATTAGTTTGACCTTTTATAAATAAAGCATTATCACTATAACCAGCAGCAAAAGAATCTCCGAGCGCAACATATTTTGTAAAAACTGCCGAACCAGGAACAACCGGAACTTCTGCAGGCGTATCATTATCATCACTATTACATGCCATAAAGGTTAGAGAAACCAATAAAAGCCATTTTATATTTTTTTTCATGTTATTAAAATTTAAAATTATTACTTCTTTCCATTTGATCCATTTGAAAAAACAGAAAGAAAACCCTACTTCATCAAATTAACTTCTTTCAATTATGGATTAATTGTCCAAGAAGCAAACCACATCTGACCAATTGCTCCAGCACCAATTACCTGAAGATAATCTTTTCCGAAAAGGTTAGTTGCCCCCACTTTAATAACTGATTTAAGCTTTGGAAGACCGTAATTAACCTGCGCATCAAGAACAGTGTTCTCTGGAATCATTCCATCTCCGAAAGAAGACTGCCATAAATACTCAGTGTTCCATCTTACATTCACATTAAATCCTAAATTTTTAGCCACTTTTGCATTTCCAAGAGAAGCTTTGATTCTATGTTTTGGCGTATTAAATCCAGCCACAAAACTTGGATCTTCTGACTGATCAAAGTCAAACTGCGCGTAGTTGTAGTTCACACCTAATTCAAAATCTTTATATACTTTTTTAGACAAACCAACACCAACACCAAAAGAAGAAATTTGAGCAGTTGTATTTGTATAAACTTGATAAACTCTTCTGTCGCCAAAAGCAAGTGCAGCATAAGTCATTTGAACATTTGGATCTGATGGATTTGTTCCTACTGTACCGTAGTAAGGAGAAATAACTCTAGCCGTATTCATGAAATCATTGTAGATGTTGTAATATGCATTCAAGTCAATTGACAAGTCATTTTGAACCACAGAACGATATCCTGCTTCAAAAGCCTGAACTTGCTCTGGTTTTACCAAACCAATATTGGCCACCTGAAGATCTCCAGGATTTGCAGAAGCCGCGAATGCCTGAACAGAAGCTACAGTATACGCATTATGATAAGCGTTTTGACCAGATAAATTTACAGTCGCCGGAGCACCTGCAGCCTGACCCGCTAAACTAACTGGCATTGTTTCTTGAAATCTGTCTAAGTTTTCTGGTGCAGAACCAATTAAGGCAAATGGCCCTAGATCTAAACCAATATATTGATCTTGTGTTGTTGGATTACGGAAACCTGTTTGATAAGACAATCTGAAGTTATGTCTTTTTGATTCACCTGCAGCATATGTAAACGAAACTCTTGGCGAAATATTTCCATCAAAATTTTGACTTTTGTCATAACGTAAAGATCCAGTAAATTTAAATCTGTCATCAAGCCATTTTTTTTGCAATTGAGCATACGCTCCATATTCTTTATATTCAATTGGGCCATCATAATCAGTAAAGATAGTACCTTCAGAATCCATGATGTATTTTCTCCAAGAACCACCCACTTGAATTTCTGCCCATTTAACCAAATCTTTAAAATTATAATTCACATCTGAATGATATAATTTTGAGTGATCGATAAATTTAGCACCCTGAGTCAAATCAGGATTCGAAATTACTTTAGCAAGAGCATTGTTAAATTGTGCTGAACCTGGTTCAAATCTAGCAGAACCTGTTGGTTTTGGAAGAAAAGACAAAGCAGGAGGAAGAACATTATAATCTGCAAAATTTCTTGCAATTGCAGCAGATTCATTTGCATTTGTTCCCATCACAGCGCCTGAATATTGATAAGCTGTTGCATAATTAGTAAACCATTCCTGATCTGATTTTGCAGCTCTGTTTACGTTCCACGCCGCAAATCTCATGTCATAAGAATCTCCAGCATCTTCACTTGTAAAATAAACTCTTCCAAAGAAGTTTTTCCCTTTCACCTCAAATTTACCTTGTTGCATTAAGAAATCTTTCAAAGCATATCTATTTGCTCCTTGATAAATAGTACTTCCTGTACCAATTTTATATTGCAAGATAAACTCAGTATCATCTTTCCAAGGTTTAAAGTGTGCACTGAAATCAGCTTTCATACTCTTAACTTTATTGTCAGTCAAGTCTTGCTCGCGATATCCAGTTCTGCTCACCTGTCCTACGTTCGGAATAAAAGTAGTAACCTCGTCACCATAAATATTTAATCCATCATAATTCTGATTCATTGCATGCCCCACAGAACCGCCAGTCATACTTCTAGTATCAGCAGCAATCCATTCTGAAGCTTCCATGTAAGTGAAATTAGCTTTTAAAGCGAAAGTTTCTGTAAACGCTTTAGCCGCTCTAATTCCAAAATCATTATAATCGTTTGTTCCTGCAGCATCTTGAGAAGTCTGCCCATATTTATAGTAAACACTAATTCCTTCATTAGTAAAAGGGCTTTTACTATTCATAAACATAATACCATTAAAAGCATTTGCACCATAAAGAGCTGAAGAAGCTCCAGGCAAAAGCTCAACACTTGACACATCAATATCTGAAATACCAATTAAATTACCCAAAACAAAATTTAATGCTGGCGAAGAATTATCCATTCCATCAACCAATTGCATAAAACGAGTATTTGCTACAGACGCAAATCCACGTGTATTTATTGATTTAAAAGATATACTGCTGGTATTAAAATGCACCTCTTTTAAATTTTCTAAACCATCATAAAATGTTGGTGCTGTTGTGTTTTTAATTTCTTGAAGCCCCATTCTTTCAACAGTTACGGGAGATTCAATTATTCTTTCAGGAGTTCTGGAAGCCGAAACTACAATTTCATCCAATTTAGTTTCTTCATCTTTCAGTACTACATCAATTTTTTGATTCAAAGATGTAACACTAATTGTTTTAGTTTCAAAACCTACTGCCGAAACCTTAATTGTAAAAGGTGGCTTAGAAGCAGTATTCAACTTAAAAGTACCATCAAAATCAGTTGAAGTTCCACCTGAACTTCCTACTATATTAACATTGGCACCAGGGATAGATTGTTTGTTACTATCGGTAACAGAACCAGAAATTGAATTCTGCGCAAAGGAAACGCCGCAGAAAAACAACATAATCAGCAAATAGATTCTCATTTGGGTTAGGTTTTTGGTTAGTTTATCTAGCCAAAATACAAATATTTTTGATATTAATAAAAAAACGTTAAAAAAAATTAATATAACGCATAAATATTGTTACTATTTTAACTTTTTCACATTGTATTTTATTCAATTAACAGCAACAACGGGGCTTTTCAAATCTTAAATAGTATGCATACATATAAAATTTGATTAAAAAGTTGAGGATTTAATAAAAATAGCGGGGTTAGAAAAAAAATCTGATAATAAAAAAAAGCGAGACCTAAATCTCGCTTTTTTAACATTTATATATTCTATGTCTATTACTCTACCGTCACAGATTTTGCCAAATTACGTGGCTGATCAACATTACAACCTCTCATAACTGCAATATAATAAGAAAGTAATTGCAATGGAATAGTTGTAATTAACGGAGATAATGCATCAGATGTTTCCGGAATTTCGATTACGTAATCTGCTAATTCACGAACTTGAGTATCACCTTTAGTAACAACAGCAATAATTTTACCGCTTCGAGATTTAATCTCCTGAATGTTACTTACAATTTTATCGTAATGTCCTTGTTTAGGTGCAATTACAATAACCGGCATATGCTCATCAATCAAAGCGATAGGACCGTGTTTCATTTCTGCTGCAGGATATCCTTCAGCATGGATATATGAAATTTCTTTTAGCTTTAAAGCTCCTTCAAGCGCAACTGGGAAATTATACCCACGACCTAAATAAAGACAGTTTGGCGCATCTTTAAAAGCCGCAGCAATTTCTTTTGCTCTATCATTTGTTTCTAATGCTTCAGCCACTTTTTCAGGAATTATTTCTAATTCTTGCAAGTAAGTATGGAAATCACTATTAGTCAAAGTTCCTTTTGCTTTTCCTAATCTTAACGCAATCATTGTTAAAACTGTGATCTGCGTAGTAAAAGCTTTAGTAGAAGCTACTCCAATTTCTGGCCCCGCGTGTGTATAAGCACCAGCATGACTTTCTCTTGAGATAGAAGAACCTACAACATTACAAACTCCAAAAACAAAAGCACCATTTTCTTTTGCTAATTTAATAGCCGCCATTGTATCAGCCGTTTCTCCAGATTGAGAAATTGCAATTACAACATCATCTTTATTTATGATAGGATTTCTATATCTAAACTCAGAAGCGTATTCTACTTCAACAGGTATACGAGTAAATTCTTCAAAAATATACTCCGCTACTAAACCTGCGTGCCATGAAGTTCCACAAGCTACAATTAGAATACGTTTTGCATTTAAGAATTTCTCCAAATTATCTTCAACACCAGCCATTTGAACAATTCCTTCATTTGCATGAAGTCTTCCTCTGTATGTATCTTTAATTACACTTGGCTGTTCGTAGATTTCTTTTAGCATGAAATGATCATAGCCCCCTTTTTCAATCTGCTCCAAATTCATCTGAAGTTCTTGAATATAAGGATCAACTAATGAGTCGTCTTTTATTTTTCTAACTTTAAGAGGCTTATGCAATCTAATATTTGCCATTTCGCCATCTTCAAGATAAATTGCATTTGAAGTATATTCAATAAAAGGAGAAGCGTCAGAAGCAATAAAATATTCACCCTCGCCAACACCAATTGCTAACGGGCTTCCTAATCTTGCCGCAACGATTTCATCAGGATTTTTTTTATCAAAAACTGCAATTGCATAAGCGCCTACAACTTGATTCAAAGCAATTTGCACTGCTTTTCCTAATTTGATATTTTCGTTTTTTTGAACTTCCTCAATTAAGTTTACTAAAACTTCGGTATCTGTATCTGATTTAAAAGTATAACCTCTCTTAATTAACTCTTCTTTCAGCGGTGCATAATTTTCAATAATTCCGTTATGAATAATAACTAGTTCACCAGAATTAGAAAGGTGCGGATGCGAATTCACATCATTTGGCACTCCGTGGGTTGCCCAACGCGTATGCCCAATACCAATAGTTCCGTTTGTTGTAAAATTATCTTTAGCCTTAGCTTCAAGATCCGAAACTTTACCTTTTGTCTTACAAAGTTTTACTCCAGTTTCGTTGTCAAACAACATCACACCGGCACTGTCATAACCTCTGTATTCGAGTCGTTTTAATCCCTTGATAACAATAGGATATGCCTCTCTATGGCCAATATATCCAACAATTCCACACATATATATTTATTAATTTGGTTTCGTGTAGTAAATTTCAAGTCTCAGTCTTTTATCCTCTGCAACAGAAGATTTCCCTCCATACAGCACGGTACCTAATGGCCCCATAACCGAACCTCTTGGCGCTTCTGAAATAACGCTGTTTTTTAATTTTAATTTATTTGATGTAATCACACCAATATCTTCTGTAACAACTAAACCTAATTTTACGTTTACAGCCGTTGCATCTTTTATAAGATTTCGAATATGATTTGTAATTCTAATTTTATACGATTTGCCTCGTTTTGTAGTTTCATCAATATTAATAATACCTCCGAAAACATATTTTGTAGCTTTAGGATCATTAGCCAAAGAACCAGAAGTACCGTCAGAATAGTCAATTAAAGGTACATTATTAGTCAAATCATACAAATAAACTCTTTTTGGTTCATCTGCCTGTAAATTGCCAGCGCCTTTCGCCGCCATTTTATCTGAATCAATATAGAAAACTAAATTCGCTTCATTAACAAGCCAATTTTTAGTTTTAATTTCAGCCAGCTTAGCTGCGAAACCACTCAATTCTATTACCGCAACCGATCCTTGACCACCTTTAATATAAAGACTCTCATCACCCTCTGTCCTATTTATATTTGACTCACTTATTGCATTAGCATAATTTGCGCTCTTGGCATCTTGCTGAAGACTTGCGGTTGCACCAGTCAAGTTAATCACAATGCTCTTCTCCTCCAATGTTCCATCAGGATCGGTAGTAATTGCAGTTTTAGCCTTATACTTAATGGTAATTTTACCTGCTTTTGCAAAATCAATCAAAGCTAAATTTACTGGATATGCTCCTGATCTTGCTACTTTGAAATATAATCCTCTAAACCAATCTTGGAATAAAGTTGGTGTTGCTAATTTTTCCGCAGGAGCCTCAAGAATTTTTTCTTTAAAAAATTTAGTATCCAACATTAAGCGCATTTCCGGAGCCACTTTCGATAAAGTTGCTTTTCCGTTAGCATCTACAGTCTTGTCTGTTATTTCAGCACTATCGAAAAAGAATTCTGTGTTTTGGGCTTTTTTAGTTGAAGTATTAAGTTTTGCACCAATATTTCCATCAAAATCTGCATCATTTTCACTTGTATAATAGAGTTGAGGCAATTGCGTACCATTTTCAAAAAAACTGTTGCGCATTACGACTTTAGACTCATATACACTTAAATCAAGTTTTCCTTCTGCAGCTCCAAAAATAGAATCTAATTCATATGTACGCTTACCGCTAGCGTCAGTAGACTTAACATGACTAAAATAAGGAACACTTAAATACACACTATCAATAACAGCACCTTCACCAATTGTTGGAGCATACTCTGCCAAAGCCACTTGAGTAACATAATTTCCTGTTGTGGTACCCAAAACCGGATTATCATAAATACCCAAAGCATTTGTCGCCAATCCGTTTGACTGAACCGGTGTTACTTCTTGATTGTAGGCTAAAACATCATATTTCTCCGGTGTCAAATCAAAGTGATTATCTCCGATTAACTCATCACCTATCGCATTAAAATCTCTATCACAGGAATATAAAAAAACAACTGTTGCCGCTGTTAGAATTTTCTTAATAAAAGAAGTATTGTACATGTTTAAATTTAAAATTAATTAAAGACCCATTTTTCTGTAGAAATTTGTATACGCTTCAGCGAATGCATCTTTCGGGCCGAAAGGTAAAAAAGGTTTTCCTGAAGATTCTATAAATTTTGTTAAACTTGGGGAAACATTTTCAGACGCAATAATTACAGCATCTGAATGTAATATACTTGCTTTTAATATATTCTCGTAATTAGGAACTTCCAAGTCAGAAACAGATTCATGAGGCACACCGTCAAATTTAACTTTGTTGATCATTTCCATATCTAAATTTTCATCGAAAGACTGTCCGTAAACCGATGTAACAATTTTAGTTTCAGAAAACAAAGCTTCATTTTTATAATAATGCTTCATATATATAGGAAGCATCGCTGCAAGCCAACCGTGAACGTGAATAATATCTGGAACCCAGTTCAATTTTTTAACTGTTTCAACAACTCCTTTAGCAAAAAATATGGCGCGCTCATCATTATCAGGATACAATGCGCCTTCTTCGTCTGCAAAAGTTGCTTTACGTTTAAAATACTCATCATTATCAATAAAATAAACCTGAATTCTCTCTTTAGGAATTGAAGCAACTTTAATAATCAATGGCATATCTAAATCATTCACTACCAAATTCATTCCAGAAAGCCTGATCACTTCGTGTAATTGATGTCTTCTTTCGTTGATATTTCCATATCTTGGCATGAAAATTCTTATCTGACCTCCTTGATCGTTAATCATTTTTGGAACGTCATACGACATTAAAGAAACCTCATTTTCAGCCAAATAAGGCACGACTTCAGATGATACATATAATATCCTCTTATCTTTCATAATAGTATTTTACTTAATTTTTGGTAATAAAAACGTTGCAAAATTACAAAATTTTATGCAGTTTATAACTAATATATTATGTTTGCACTAAATTTTAATAATACCGCCATGCATATTTTTTACGGTAAAGTAGCTCTGATAGCCTATTTAAAAACTATCAAAACAGCAAATTCTACAATCGGATTTGTACCAACCATGGGGGCTTTACACCAAGGGCATCTAGCTTTAATGCAGCGATCACTTAAAGAAAACAACGACACTGTTGTAAGTATTTTCGTAAATCCGACTCAGTTCAATAATCCCGAAGATTTAGAGAAATATCCTCGCACTCTTGAAGAAGATGTGAAAAAAATGAGAGGATTAAGTGACAAAATAATTTTATATGCTCCTTCTGTCGAAGATATTTATGAAGGAAACACAACTTCACAAACATTTGATTTTGACGGATTAGAAAATCAAATGGAAGGAAAATTCAGACCAGGTCACTTTAACGGAGTGGGAACTATTGTAAAACGTCTTTTTGAAATCGTAACACCTACCAATGCATATTTTGGAGAAAAAGATTTTCAACAGCTTCAAATTGTTAAAAAACTAGTCGAAAAAAATAATTTGCCAGTAAATATTGTTGGCTGTCCAATTTTTAGAGAAGAGAACCTTTTAGCGATGAGCTCGCGAAATGAACGCCTTTCTGTTGAGGAAAGAAAAGAAGCTTCAATTATATACAAAGTAATTACCGAGGCCAAAGAAATATTCCAGAAAAGCTCTCCAGAAGAAACCATTAAATTTGTCGAAGATGCTTTCAAGGACAATCCAAGATTTGAACTTGAATATTTTGTAATTGCTGACGAATCTACATTATTACCTATTGATCATAAAATTATAGACAAAAAGTACCGTGCATTTATAGCGGTATTTGTTAATTCTATAAGGTTAATTGACACCATTTCATTAAATTAAATTACCTTTGCTGCATGCAAATTCAAGTTATAAAATCAAAAATTCATCGAGTAAAAGTTACTGGAGCTGATTTAAATTATATTGGCAGTATTACTATTGATGAAACTCTTCTAGAGGCCTCAAATATTATTGAAGGCGAAAAAGTATCTATTGTTAACATTAATAATGGCGAACGCTTTGAAACTTATGCTATAAAAGGTATAAAAAATTCAGGCGAAATCACTCTTAATGGCCCGGCCGCAAGAAAGGTTCAAAAAGACGACATCATTATCATTATATCCTATGCAACCTTGGAATTTGAAGAAGCTAAAACCTTCAAACCATGGATCATTTTCCCAAATGAAAATGATAATTCGCTGACATAAACCGTATTTTACGCTTACTTTCAATCTTAATTTGTCAAAAATATTTTGCACAAACAGATTTTCTTTTGCCTTAAATCAAAAAACGAATTAAGCGTAGGAAATCATTGCTTTTTTTTCAATCCCAAAATATCTAAAAGCAAATAAAGTATTATATTGCCATACAATTTTCAATACTTTTTAACTCACTGAAATGCCACAAATCATGAAAAAAGTTTACCTGCTGCTGACATTCATTTCCATTTCTGTTTTTTCTCAGAAAAAATTCGACAATATTCAGTCTGAAAAACTGGGAGAAGAAAGACGAATAACAATTGGACTTCCTCCTTCTTACGATGAGAAATCAGATAGAACCTATCCTGTTTTATATCTTTTGGATGGAGATTATTTGTTTGATCCATTTTCTGGAGCAGTGAGTTATGGTTCTTACTGGGATGATATTCCGGAAATGATCATTATTGGAATTCATCAAAACAAAAATGGTGAGCGTGAAGACGATTCGACAATTGATCAAAATGAAGGTCTTCCGTTTGAAAAAGGAGCGAAATTTTTTGAATTTATAGGTGCCGAATTAATTCCGTACATCGAAAAAAAATACCACACTGCGCCTTTCAGAATTATTGCAGGTCATGATATTACAGCGAGTTTTGCTAATTTTTATTTGTACAAAGAAAATCCGATTTTCAATGCATACATCTGTTTAAGTCCTGAACTTGCACCAAAAATGGAAGTTCGAATAGCTGAAAAATTTGCAAAAATCCAAAAACCGATATTCTATTATCTTTCTGCAGGAGAAGGCGATATTAAAAAAATAAAAGAGCCAATTGAAAAATTGAACAGCAATATTAAAATCGCTAATAATCCGTTAGTAAATTATAAATACGACGTATTCAAAAACGCAACACATTATACCGAGGTTCTCCATTCGATTCCGAGTGCTTTGTACCAAATTTTTGAATCTTACAGACCAATAAATTCTGCTGAATACAATGATAAAATTGCCATTCTTGAGACAGGTTATGCCGATTATCTAGAAAAGAAATATGCAACGATGTCAGAAATATTAGGCTATCAAGTTCCTGTCAGAATGAGCGATTTTAAAGTAATTGAAAACATTATTCTAAAGAAAAATGCTTACGATGAGTTAGGAAAAATGGCCGAAATTGGAAATGTAAATTATCCGAAAGCCATGTTGGGAGAATATGAATTAGGCTTGATGTACGAAAAAATGGGCGATCCTAAACATGCTTCAAAAAAATACCAAAATGCCTCTCAAATGGAGCCAATTGGAGATTTGAACAAAGACATGATGTATGAGAAAATTGACGAAATGAATACGCTTTCTAAAAAAAGTAAATAATGTCAAAAGTTAAAACTTCTTTTTTTTGCCAAAATTGCGGTACCCAATATTCTAAATGGCAGGGACAGTGCAACGCATGCAAAGAATGGAACACAATTGCTGAAGAAATAATTCAGAAGCAGGAAAAAGTGGCTTGGAAAAGCGAACCAACTTCGTCAAACAAAGCGCCAAGGCCTTTAAAAATTGATGAAATTGATTCGGCTCAGGAAATTCGCATGGATACTACTGACGGCGAATTGAATCGAGTTTTAGGCGGTGGCATCGTTCCAGGATCTTTAACCCTTTTGGGTGGCGAACCAGGAATCGGAAAAAGTACACTTTTACTTCAAATCTCATTAAAATTACCTTATAAAACTTTGTATGTTTCTGGAGAAGAAAGTCAGAAACAAATAAAAATGCGTGCCGAAAGAATCACGCCAAACAGCGACAATTGTTATATTCTGACAGAAACTAAAACACAGAATATTTTCAAACAGATTGAAGCGATTCAGCCCGAAATTGTAATCATCGATTCAATTCAGACTTTGCATACCGATTATATTGAATCGACAGCCGGAAGCATTTCTCAAATTAGAGAAACAACTGCCGAATTGATAAAATTTGCTAAAGAAACCAATATTCCGGTTATTTTAATTGGGCATATTACAAAAGACGGAAATATTGCCGGACCAAAAATTTTGGAACATATGGTTGATACCGTTCTTCAGTTTGAAGGTGACAGAAATCATATCTATAGAATTTTACGCTCATTGAAAAACCGTTTTGGTTCCACTTCTGAACTCGGAATTTATGAAATGCTCGGGAGCGGTTTGCGCGAAGTAAGCAATCCATCAGAGATTTTAATTTCGCATAAAGACGAAGAACTATCAGGAACCGCAATTGCCACAACTCTTGAAGGCATGCGCCCATTGATGATCGAAATTCAATCGCTTGTAAGTACAGCTGTGTACGGAACGCCTCAAAGAAGCACAACAGGCTACAACGCCAAAAGACTAAATATGATTTTGGCTGTTTTAGAAAAAAGAGCTGGATTTCGCTTAGGTGCAAAAGACGTTTTCCTAAATGTAACTGGCGGAATTTCTGTAGATGATCCCGCAATTGACTTAGCTGTTGTTGCCGCTATTTTATCATCAAACGAAGATATTCCGGTTGGAAAAGGTTTTTGTTTTGCAGGCGAAGTTGGATTATCTGGTGAAATTCGTCCAGTAAACCGAGTTGACCAGCGCATTCAAGAAGCTGAAAAATTAGGTTTTGATACGATCTTTGTTTCTAAATACAACAAAATAGCTTTAAAAAATACAGGAATCAAAATTGAACTTGTAGCAAAAATTGAAGATGTTGCCAGTATTCTTTTTGGTTGATTTCTGATAAAAATACCACTATGAATTTTCCAAAACAAAAAATATTCAAAGCTCTAAAAATACTTGCTGTAGTATTGATTTTGCTTTGCATCGGTTTATACTTTTTTCGCAATTCACTTTTAAAACAAGCAATTGCAAAAGTTACCCATAAAATGGCGGTTGATTATAACAGTGATTTTTCTATTAAAGAAGCTTCGTTCGATGGCTTATCGAGTATAAAGTTGACTGATGTTGTTTTAGTTCCAAAAAACGCAGACACACTTGTAAAAATTGAAAAAATCGAAACAAGCATCAGCTTAAGCAATTTATTAATTGGCGATGTTCAAGTTGGGACTTTAAAAGTGAACAACGGCTACATTCAATTAGTAAAAAAGGGAAAAATCAGAAATTTTGATGCTTTCTTAAAAAGAAACAGCGATGATTCTGAAAAAAGCGAAAAACGTAAATATGGCGCTTTTGCTTACCGGATTATTTCAAAATTACTCAATCTGGTTCCGACCGATATGAATTTGGAGAACTTCCAATTCAAAATTGATGACAACGGAAAAAAGACAAATATTGCAATCAATAAACTTGTTTTAGACAACAAACAGCTCGAAACCAATATTCATGTTGTGAGCAAAGATTTTGACCAAAAATGGAATCTAAAAGGCTTTGCAGACCCAAGAAATCAAAAAGCTGATATTCGTTTTTTTAATCTAGACACTGGAGCGATTAAAGTTCCTTATCTTGATGAACGATATAACCTAAAAGCTAGTTTTGATTCGATCCGATTAAATGTCGAAAAAATTGACAAAAGCGGCAGCGAACTTCATATTGACGGCTTTACTTCGATTACCAATTTAAAAATCAATCACCCAAAAATCGCCAGCAAAGATGTTGTCATCAAAAATGCGCGTTTTGATTATCGGTTTTTATTAGGGGATAGTTTTATTTCTATTGACAGCACTTCGACCATGCAGTTAAATAAAATAAAAGTACGCCCGTATATTTCTTACGACACTGAAAAAGACACTGTTTACACATTGAAAGTAGATATTCCTAAGATGAATGCCCAGGATTTTATCGTTTCGCTTCCTGATGGTTTATTTACACATTTTCAAGGAATGCAGGCAACTGGAAATTTCGATTATAAACTAGATTTCAAATTCAACAAAAACAAGCCAAATACACTTGTTTTTGACAGCAAACTAAACAAAGAAGATTTAAGAATTACCAAATACGGTGAAGCCGATTTAAATAAATTAAATGGCGAATTTGTATACCGCGCGATTATTCAAAACGTTTTGCAACGACCAATTTTAGTTGGAAATGCAAATCCGAATTATACGCCTTTAGACCAGATTTCACCTTACTTAAGAAAATCTGTTTTAACAACAGAAGATCCGTCATTCTTTTCACATCGAGGTTTTATAAATGAAGCTTTCAAACAGTCGATTCTAAAGAACATAAGAACTAAAAAATTCTCGCGCGGCGCCAGCACGATTAGTATGCAGTTGATTAAAAATGTGTTTTTAACCCGAGAAAAAACGCTTTCGCGAAAGCTTGAAGAAATCCTATTAGTTTACATTTTAGAAAACAACCGAATTGTAAGCAAAGAAAGAATGCTCGAGGTTTATTTCAATATTATTGAATGGGGACCAAATGTTTACGGAATTGGCGAAGCGAGTCATTTTTATTTCCAAAAACCTCCATCAGCATTAAATGTTGATGAATGTTTGTATTTGGCAACAATTATTCCGAAACCAAGAAAGTTCATGTATCAGTTTAATGATCAAGGAAATTTGAAAGATTATGCATTAAAGAATCAGAAGTTCTTAAAGAATTTAATGTTCCGCCGTGGACTTTTAGTTCCTGAAGATACACTTGGACAGTTGCCGGTTTATATTTCAGGAACTGCGCGTTCTTTAATTAAAATCAAAGCGCCGGATTCAACTGCGGTCAAAAATGATTCTTTGCCTGTTGATGATGAGTTTGATTTGTAGATTTGTCACAAATACACTAAGTCATTAAGATTTTACTCTCGCAAAGACGCAGCGTCGCAAAGTTTTTCTATAGCCCCTAGCTTTAGCTAGGGGAATAAAATTAAAACAGAAAAGGGCTTTAGCCAAACTAGTAAAAGTTTGGCTAAAGCCCTTTTATTTATGTTTATATTTCCATCCAGCTGAAGCTGGACGCTATTGAATTTAATAGTTAAACTTTGCGACGCTGCGTCTTTGCGAGATTAAATAAACATTTGTGTCTTTGCGCCATCGTGGCAAATAAATTTAAGGCGCCGGATCAGGAATAATTGCCTGAACAGCATCAATCTCAGCAAGAATTTCTTTAGAAAGCACTATATCAATTGTATCAATATTTTCTTTTAATTGTTCCAATGTTGTAGCGCCTATAATTGCACTTGTCAAAAATGGCTGTTGCAATACAAATCCCATTGCCAATTGCGTTAACGTTAAGCCATGTTTTTTGGCAATTTCCTGATACAATTTTGTCGCTTGCGTACATTGATCGCTATTGTAACGTTTGTATTGCGGAAAAAGATTGATTCTCGCTTTCGGGTGGCTTTCTCCAGTTAAAAATTTCCCGGTAAGAACACCAAATGCTAATGGCGAATAAGCTAACAAACCCACATTCTCATATTTTGAAACTTCTGCAGCATTGACTTCAAAAAGTCGGTTCAATAAATTATAAGGATTTTGAACGGTTTTAATTCTCGGCAGATTTTGATATTTACTCTCTTCTAAAAGACGCATCATTCCCCATGAATTTTCATTTGAAACTCCAATATGTTTGATTTTCCCTTCTTTAATTAATCCGTCAAATGTCTCCAGAATTTCTCTGAAATTATCTTCCCAAGCATCATTATGACCGTGAAAAGCGCGCTGTCCAAAGTTATTTGTCTTTCTTTCTGGCCAATGCATTTGGTACAAATCAATATAATCGGTCTGAAGTCTTCTTAAACTGTTTTCAACAGCGAATTTTATACTTGCGGGAGAAAAATCTAATTTCTCTCGCATATATCCAAAACTCGCATTTGGACCCGCAATTTTTGACGCCAAAACCACTTTATCACGATTTCCTGATTTCTTGAACCAAGTCCCGATAATTTTTTCTGTACTTCCGTAAGTCGCCTCACTTGCCGGAACGGAATACATTTCGGCAGTATCAAAAAAATTAACACCTCTTTCAAGCGCATAATCCATTTGTGCGTGACCTTCAGCCTCTGTATTCTGTTGACCAAAAGTCATTGTTCCGAGATTGATTTTACTAACTTTTATATCAGTGTTGGGTAATGTAGTGTAGATCATTTTTTTTAGTTGCTAAGGTTCTGAGATACTAAGATGCTAAGTTTTTTTCTTTTCTTAAATTATAGTTTCAAAGATACAACGGGATTCTTCAAATGAAAATAGTACAGAAGTTAAAAAATCTACAAGATTTTTTTGAGATTCTGAGATGCTAAGGCTTTATTTTTGGAGAAAAAAAAGGGTTCAAAGCAAAACTTTGAACCCTTTTTTAAATCTTAGCATCTTAGAACCTTAGTATCTCAGAATCTTAGTTAATGCTATTAAGCATTTCAGCAATCTCATCTAATCTTGGTGTCAAGATAATTTCGATTCTACGGTTTTTAGCTTTTCCTTCTGGAGTCGCGTTGCTTGCCAAAGGAGAAAATTCGCTTCGTCCTGCTGCAGTCAATTTTTGTTTGTTGATTTTAGCATTTTCGCTTAAAATATTTACAATCGCAGTAGCTCTTTTAGTCGATAAATCCCAATTGTTTGCAATTGGTCCTGAACCAGCATATGGATCATCATCTGTATGACCTTCAATCAAAACCGAAAGATCTGGATTGTCGCCCAAAACTTTTCCAAGTTCTACAACTGCTTTTCTTCCTTCAGTTCCAACCGCCCAGCTTCCTGAATTAAAAAGTAATTTGTTTTCCATAGAAACATATACTTTTCCGTTTTTCTGTTCTACAGTCAAACCTTTTCCTTCAAAACCATTTAAAGCTTTAGATAAAGTTTCTTTTAGTTTGCGCATCGATTCTTCTTTAGCAGCAATCATATCTTCAAGCTCTTTTAATCGGCTTGCAGTTTTATCTAGACGAGCTTGTTCATCGGCCAATTTTTTAGATTTAGCTTCTAATTGTGCCAACAAATCACGGTTTTTCGCCATGTTGCTTTCTAATGCATCATTGCTGTTTTTCTCCAATGCATTATAAGAATCCTGTAAAACTTTGTATTTTTTTTGCTCCGCTGCTAGATCAGCTTTTTGCTTTGCAAGATCATCTTTTGTGCTTGCCAAATCTTTTGTCAGTTTATCACGATCTAATTCTAATTGATTTTTTGCGCTTTTCAATCCAGCGTTTTCATCGGCAATAGAACGGTTTTCTTTTTTTAAATCTGAATATTTTGTTTCAAGATCGTTATAAATCTTTTTGGATACACACGAAGTTGCAGACAAAGCTAAAACTACTAATCCGATGGAGGCTTTTTTAATCATTTTACTTTTTAGTTTTTATTTGGGGCTATATTAATAATTCACATTTTCTTGTTACCTAGAGGCCCTAGCCCTGATGGAAACGGCATCCTTTTGTGGCGGGGTTCGCCGCAAAAGATATAGTGTACAGCAGGAAACAGCTCCTAGAACAAAATCTATACATTGTTAACAAGAACAATACCAAACTTTACTCGATTTCGACTAAAACTGGGCAATGATCTGAGTGAACAGCATCTGGAAGAATGACAGCGCGCTTTAATCGATGTCCCATCGAATCACTCACTAAATTGTAATCAATACGCCAGCCTTTGTTGTTTCCTCTGGCTCCGGCGCGGTAACTCCACCATGAATAATGATGCGGATCTTTATTAAAATGACGGAAACTGTCTATAAAACCTGATTTCATAAACGCATCAAGCCAAGCACGTTCTGCCGGCAAAAATCCAGAAACCGTTTTGTTGCGAACAGGATCATGAATATCAATTGCTTCGTGACAAATATTATAATCGCCACAGATAATCAGATTCGGAATCGTCTGTCTCAGTTCATTTATGTAGGTTTGAAAATCGTCCATAAACATAAATTTATGATCTAATCTTTCAATATTTGTCCCCGACGGTAGATATAAACTCATTACAGAGCAGTCCTCAAAATCAGCACGCAGGTTACGTCCTTCAAAATCCATATGATGAATTCCAGTTCCGTACACCACTGCTTTTGGCTCAATTTTCGACAAGATTGCAACGCCGCTGTAACCTTTTTTAGTAGCTGGGTAATAATATTGATATGGATAGCCCGCCGCCGTTATAGCTTCAACCGGAATTTGATCCTGTGTTGCTTTGATTTCCTGAAGACAGATTACATCAGGGTTTGCCTGCTGTAGCCATTCAATAAAACCTTTAGTTATTGCGGCACGAATTCCGTTTACATTATAAGAAATAATTTTCATCTTGCTATTTTTTTTTAGGATTCCAAATGTAATAAAAAAGTGGAAAGTTTATAATTGCATAAGGGAAAAGTAGAGTTTTTTGTTATCTTTGTTGGCTGCTCTAATAATTTAAAAATAGTACATGGGTTTAGTTACCGCGAAAGAAGTTGCAAAGGCAATAAATGTTGATAAGTACGGAGTATTCGGTACTTTTTCAGGCTGGATTCTTATGAAGGTTCTTAAGATCTCAACTCTTAATAAAATTTATGACCATAATAAACATTTAGAGGATGTTGCGTTTCTAAACGGAATTTTGGATGAGATGGAAATCAAATTTGAAATCCCGGAAGAAGATTTAAAACGTTTGCCAAAAGATGGCGCTTATATTACTATTTCTAATCATCCGCTTGGAGGAATTGATGGTATCTTACTTTTGAAATTAATGCTCGAGAGAGAACCAAATTTCAAGATTATTGCAAATTTCTTACTACATAGAATCGTTCCGCTTAAAAAATACATAATGCCGGTTAATCCTTTTGAAAATCATAAGGATGCAAAATCAAGTGTGGTTGGAATCAAAGAAACTTTACGCCATTTAAGCGATGGAAAGCCTTTAGGAATTTTTCCTGCCGGAGAAGTTTCAACGTACAAAGACGGAAAATTAATGGTTGATAAGCCTTGGGAAGAAGGCGCTTTGAAGTTAATCAGAAAAGCAAAAGTTCCTGTTGTGCCTATTTATTTTCACGCTAAAAACAGCAAATTATTCTATTGGCTTTCAAAAATTGATGACACTTTGCGTACAGCAAAACTTCCGTCAGAATTGCTTACGCAGAAAGACCGTGTAATCAAAGTTCGTATTGGAAAACCAATTTCAGTTAACGAACAAAACGAAATTGAATCGTTTGAAGAATACTCAGAATTTTTAAGAAAGAAAACCTATATGCTTGCTAATCCTTTTGAAAAGGATACCAAACTTATTGACACAGCAAGCTTAAAAATTTCAAAAGCACCTAAAAAAATCGCTACTCCAGCTAACGAATCAAAAATGATAGCTGAAGTTGATGCTTTAAGAAATAGTGATTGCCGTTTATTACAAAGTAAAAACTACGAAGTATTTTTTGCCAGAGCAAAATCAATTCCTAATATTCTACATGAAATTGGCCGTTTGCGTGAAATCACTTTCCGCGAAGTTGGCGAAGGAACAAACGAATCGATCGATTTAGATCAATACGATCAATATTATCACCACATGTTTTTATGGGATGATGACACTAAGAAAATCGCCGGAGCTTACCGAATGGGATTAGGCTCTGAGATTTATCCGAAATATGGAATTGAAGGTTTTTACCTAACAGATCTTTTTAGATTTGAGCAGGAACTTCACGATATGATGCACAAATCTATTGAAATGGGACGTGCCTTCATCATTCGCGAATATCAGCAAAAACCAATGCCATTATTCTTGCTTTGGAAAGGAATCATTCACACCACTTTACGTCATCCAGAGCATAAATATTTGTTAGGAGGCGTAAGTATCAGCAATCAATTCTCTGATTTCTCTAAATCATTGATGATTGAATTTATGAAGTCGAATTACTACGATCCTTACATTGCACAATATATTCATCCGAAGAAAGCTTATAAAGTAAAACTGAAAGATGCTGATAAAGACTTTATTTTTGATGAAGCCGAATCTGATTTGAACAAATTTGATAAGATAATTGACGAATTAGAACCAGGAAATTTACGTTTGCCGGTTTTAATCAAAAAGTACATCAAACAAAACGCGAGAGTTGTTGCTTTCAATGTCGATCCGTTATTCAATAATGCCGTTGATGGCTTAATGTACATCAGAATTGCTGATATTCCTGAAAGCACGATGAAACCAGTAATTGAAGAGTTTCAAATTGAATTAGAGAAAAAGCTCTCTGAAAAAGAAGATTAAATTGCAATTGCTATAAAAAAAATCCCATCCGTGAAAACAGATGGGATTTTTACATATTTATAAGTTAATTAAAACCAGCCTCGATAACCTACTTGATAAGTCTGATAAAACTCTTCGTCTGTTTTTGTCAAATACAAAATTCCTTCAATTATACCAATCACACCACCAACACCGCACATTAAGCCCAAAAGTAAATGAATAATTCCTTCTTTTGTATAACCTAAATAAAATTTATGAATCCCAAAAACACCAACTAAAATAGCCAGAATTCCTGCTGAAATTTTTTTATTTTCTTCTCTTGGCCTCGATGGGGTATTCCAAGCCTCATACTTTGTATTTTCCATTTTTTATTAGATTAATTAAATCCTACTCTTTTAAGGATTTTCGGCCGCTCCTTTTCGAAAATATTGTTAAAAATCTGATAACAATATTAAAAAAAAATAACTTTAAAAACTAATCTCATCCATCAAACTTACAGAAAATACTTATTATTAAATTCGCTTAAAAGCTATAATAAAGCAAAAAGCGGTTAAAATTATGCTTTGAAAGCTCCATTTGAATAAATCTCTTTGATTTTATCGACAATTACCTGAGCCAAACGTTCATGACTTTCAAAAGTCCATCCTGCAATATGAGGCGTGAGTAAAACATTTTTAGCTTCCAGCAAATATTGAAATGCTTCTGGCGTGTTTTTATCTTGAAATAATGTTTCGAAAGATAATTTTTCATACTCCAAAACGTCCAAACCTGCGCCTAAAACCTTTTTAGACTTCATAGCTTCAACTAAATCTGCCGTAACGATATTTTTACCGCGTGAAGTGTTTATGACCCAAAATGGCTTCGAAAATGCGTTTATAAAAGTTGCATCGACCATTTTATCCGTTTCTGGCGTCCAAGGCAAATGAAGACTCAAAACATCAGCTTTTTTTTGCAGCTCCTGCAATGAAACTTGTTTGGCATTTTCATCACCAATATTTTCTAAAATATCATAAAACAAAACCTCCGTATCAAAACCGCGTAGTTTTTTAGCAAAAGCTTTTCCCATATTTCCGTAACCAATAATTCCAACCGTTTTTCCGTCTAATTCATGACCGCGATTGCTTTCACGGTTCCACTGCCCGGCTTTAATCTCGGCATTGGCCTGATTTAAATTATTAAAAAGCGATAATATTACGCCTAGAGAATGTTCTGCAACAGCATTTCTGTTTCCTTCTGGAGCCGCGATTAAGTGAATTCCTTTTGTTTCCGCATAATCACAATCGATACTTTCCAAACCTGCTCCTACTCTTGCTATAAATTGCAAGTTAGTTGCACTATCTAAAAAAGTCTTATCGATCTTGAAACGGCTTCGAATTACAATTCCGTTATAATCTTTAATTTTAGCTTCGATTTCTTCTTTCGAAGATTTAAAATCGGTATGATTCTCAAAACCCGCTTCTTCTAATTGATTCCATAAAATAGGATTATTACTGTCTATGTGAAGAATTTTTACACTCATTATATTTTGAATTTTATAAGTACAAAAATACAGTTAATTTAATATTCCATCCCTATTAAAAACCGCTATATCGCTTCGACTTTGTGGCGAAACTTTTTTATTGTTCAGATTTTCTTTAACTTTGAAAATACAAGCCTTCGAAGAAATTCCTTCCTTTTTAAATCTTCAAAACCTTTTCGCAAATGAAATTAACTGTAACTTTTAAATCTTTCTTTAATAACGAAAAATCTGGAGGCCTTCTCTTATTATTTGTAACAATATGCTCTTTGTATTTAGCAAATTCCGCTTATTCTGAAGCATATGTCGCTTTTTGGGAAAAAGATTTCGGCGGGCATTCTATCACACATTGGATTAACGACGGTTTAATGACCATTTTTTTTCTTTTAATTGGCTTAGAATTAGAACGTGAAATTTATCACGGAGAATTATCAAACATAAAAAATGCTTCATTACCAATTATGGCTGCTCTTGGCGGTATGCTGGTTCCAGCTGCGATTTTTCTGGCCTTAAATTTTGGCACCCCAACCCAAAATGGAGCAGGAATTCCAATGGCAACTGATATTGCTTTTGCAATTGGGATTTTGTCCCTGCTAGGAAAAAAAGTTTCACCGTCACTAAAAGTATTTTTAACCGCTCTTGCCGTAATTGACGATTTAGGTGCTATAATTGTTATCGCTATTTTTTATACAACCTCAATTGCTTTTGTGAATCTCGCAATAGCTTTAGGAATTTGGGGTTTTCTTTTTATTCTCAACAGAATGAAAATACACAATATCATTCCGTACTTGATTGGCGGTATTATTATGTGGTATTTTATGCTGAATTCTGGCGTTCATGCTACTATTACAGGCGTTATACTGGCGTTTGTAATTCCGTTTGGAGATGGCAGCAAAAATTCAGCTTCGTACAAACTGCAGCATTTTTTACACAAACCTGTTGCTTTTATCATATTACCGTTGTTCGCCATTGCAAATACCTGTATTGCCATAACAAACGATTGGCACGAAGGCTTGAACCATCCTAACACTTTTGGAATTATACTTGGCTTAGTAATTGGAAAACCGCTCGGAATTGTTCTTTTTTCTTCGATTGGCGTTACTGCGGGATTATGTGCGTTGCCAAAAAGTTTAAAATGGTCACATCTTTTGGGCGCTGGAATGCTAGGCGGAATTGGTTTTACAATGTCTATTTTTATTACCATTTTAGCGTTTAAAG
Organism: Flavobacterium sp. 245; assembly: GCF_004362055.1. GTDB lineage: Bacteria > Bacteroidota > Bacteroidia > Flavobacteriales > Flavobacteriaceae > Flavobacterium. Next base: position 59,937 of record NZ_SNXB01000014.1, on the reverse strand, counting down.
ATCCTGAAACAATTGTTTTTTCTAAAATTGCTATTTTAATTGCGTCGTTACTTTCAGGATTTTTTGGATTCGTCTTTTTAAAATATACGTTGAATAAAAAATAAATTTAAAATCATGATCGCAAGAATCTGGCACGGAAAAACAAAAGTTGACGATTATGAGGTTTACACCGAGTTTATGATCAAAACTGCTATTCCCGATTATGAAAAAACAACAGGATTTGTGAAACTTTCCTTTTTGAGAAATATCAAAAATAACGAAGGACATTTTACACTTATAACGTATTGGGAAAACCTAGAAGTCATTAAAAATTTTGCTGGGGAAGATTTTGAAAAAGCAAAGTATTACCCAGAAGATGAGCAGTTTCTTTTAGAATTTGAAGAGAATGTTGAACATTTTGAAGTTTTTGCGTAATCAAAAGATATAATAATGAAAAAATCCAGGCTTTTATATCTTTCCTCCCTAATAATTATCCTCCTCATAGCAGGAACAATTATTTATTCGAGATTTAGCAACTGCGAAAATCCTGGCTGTGCAACGCAAAGTCAAAAACAGTTTAAAAAAAACAATTTAACTGCCAATCAAAAAAAGGGAAAAATACTATTTGATTCAAATTGTGCTGCCTGCCACAAAAAAGATTCTAAATCAACCGGGCCGGCACTTCATAAAATTGACTCAATTATATTTATTAATTGGCTTACCAATAAAAAGCATAAAATTGATAGCACAAAAGTTGAAGCTCTAGCTATAGACTATCATAAAACACTGTTTTCTAAAACACTATCTACAAAAGATGTCAATGATTTAATTGATTATTGCCACGCCGAATAAATTACTAAAAAACAAAAATTCCAAACTCCAACTATGAAAATTGGAATTTGGAATTTTATGATTTATAATTTTACTTCAATAAACCTTTAATCTGCTTCAAAGAAGTTTTGATTCCTTTTATTAATGACGAACTGAAACCGTTATGTTCCATTTCATTCAAACCAACAATTGTACAGCCTTGAGGTGTTGTTACACGGTCGATTAATTGTTCTGGGTGCACTTTTTCCTCTAATAACATTTTTGCGGCTCCTTTTGCTGTTTGTGCGGCTATTGCCAAAGCTGTATTGGAATCAAATCCAATTTCAATTCCGGCCTGCATAGAAGCACGAATATAACGCAATGCGTAAGCTGTTCCGCAAGCGCCTAAAACAGTTGCTGCATCCATTAATTTTTCATCGATAATCGGAGCAGTTCCCAAATCTTGAAACAAATCTACAATTGGCATCGCTTCTTCACGATCTGTTTCAGGAAAAGAAATACAAGTTGCCGATTCTCCAAACTGTGCCGCAATATTTGGCATGATACGCACAACAGGATATTCGTTCATTGTTTTTGACTGAAGCATATCCAAAGACAATCCACTTACCGCCGAAGCGATCGTTTTGTCTTTGATTACAGGCAAAATTTCATCTAAAACCGTATCAACCTGATAAGGTTTTATAGTCAAAATCACAACATCAGCTTCCTGAATATTGTGTTTATTATCGTTAGACACTGTAATTCCGTATTCAGTCAAATATTGAATACTGGCAATGTTTCTTCGTGTAACAGTAACTTGGTTGTTTTTCGAAAATTTAGCAATTCCCAAGGCAATAGAAACGCCAAGGTTTCCTCCTCCAATAATGTGTACTTTCATTTTGCTTGGTTTTAATTTATTTCTGGCAGATTAACACCTAATTCTTCAGATTGCAAATTACATAGAATTTAAAGATTTTAAATCACTGTAATCTATTAATTTGTGCCAAAAATCTAAAACCCTAGAATCATTTTAGCGACTCCAAAATAAAGCATAATTCCAAACACATCATTAGTTGTCGTAATAAACGGACCCGTTGCAATGGCAGGATCAATTTTATTTTTATGAAGAAAAAGCGGTACGAGAGTTCCTAAAGTTGCAGCGAACAAAATCACAACAATCATTGAAATTGAAATAGCCACACCTACTAAATATTGTCCATACATAAGAGAATGATATCCAAGCAAAAGAAATGAAATAATACTTCCTGAAATCATTGAAACGGTAAGTTCTTTACTAAAATAACTACGGCTGAATTCCTTAAGAGTTCCATTTGCCAAACCTTGAACAACGATTGCCGAAGCCTGAACACCAATATTTCCGGCAGTTGCTGATAGCAAAGGCACAAAAATAATTAAGGTGGAATATTTTTGAAAAGCACTTTCATTATCTTTCAAAACAAAGGAAGCAACAATCTCGATCACCATTCCAATTAAAAGCCAAGGCAAACGCGCTTTCGTTAATTCAAGAACACTGTCATTACTTTCAATGTCCTGCGTAATACCCGCTGCTAATTGGTAATCCTTATCTGCTTCATCTTTAATAACGTCTACGATATCATCAATTGTAATTCTCCCTACTAATCGTCCAAGTTCATCTACAACCGGAATAGCTTCCAAATCGTATTTCTGCATGATACGCGCTACCTCAACATCTTCAGTATCGACGTTTACAAAATTTAGTTTTCGGATATAAATATCTCCAATTTGCGTTTTGGTAGAAGTGGTCAGCAAATCTTTAAGAGACAATCTGCCTTTTAAACGGTTTTCATCATCAACAACATAGATCGAATGTACTCGTGAAACATTTTCTGCCTGAATTCGCATTTCTTTTACACAAGTCAATACGTTCCAGTTTTCGTTGACTTTCACAAGCTCCTTTCCCATCAAACCACCCGCCGTGTTTTCATCATAGCGCAATAATTCGACAATATCTTTTGCGTGCTCAACATCGAGCAGCTCCGAGATAACTTCTGCCTTAATTTCCTGCGAAAGCTCAGCGATAATATCGGCCGCATCATTTGTTTCAAGCTCATCGAGCTCTTCAGCAATTTCTTTAGGTGAAAGTCGGCTTAAGATATTCTCACGTAGATCATCTTCTAATTCAAGAAGAATTTCAGCTGTTTTATCACTATCTAAAACCTTAAAAATGTAGGTTGCTTCGTCAAAATCTAATTCGTCAAGAATTTCGGCGATATCGGCATGGTGAAGATCATTAAGTAAAATTTCAAGTTCGTTGTCATTTTTCTTAACGATATGCTCCTCTAGTTGTTGGATAAATTCTTTGCTAACTTTGAACTCCATCGGCTTCTATTTTTTGAGTCAAAACAATAAATTCGTCAACGCTAAGCTGCTCGGGACGTTTATCAAAGATAGTGTCTTCTCGCAAATTATCTGATAAATTTAATGTTTTCAAACTGTTACGTAATGTTTTTCGTCTTTGCTGAAAAGCCGTTTTTACAACCGTAAAAAATAACTTTTCACCACAAGGAAGACTGTAATCTTCCTTTCGGGTCATTTTCATCACACCCGACTTGACCTTGGGCGGAGGAATAAAAACATTTTCGCTTACAGTAAACAAATACTCAGTATCATAGAAAGCCTGTGCCAGCACAGACAAGATTCCGTAGGCTTTTGAGCCTTTTTTCTCGCAGATTCGCTCTGCAACTTCCTTTTGAAACATTCCTGAAAATTCAGGAATCTGATCTCTAAACTCAAGCGTTCTAAAAACAATTTGAGTTGAAATATTATACGGGAAATTGCCAATTATAGCAAACTGTTTGTTTTCGTAAACCTGATTTATATTGTATTTCAGAAAATCTTCTGAAATGATATTACCTTTTAGTTTTGAATAATTCGCATCCAGATACGCAACAGATTCTGTATCAATTTCGATTACTCTTGTATGTACAGGCTTGTCAAGTAAATATTTAGTAAGCACACCCATCCCTGGTCCTATTTCTAACACCTCATCGTATCCCTTTAAACTTAAAGTATCAGCAATTGCTTTTGCGATGCTTTCGTCTTTAAGGAAATGCTGTCCTAAATGCTTTTTGGCTTTTACTTTTTCCATTTTCTTACTTGTTTTGCCACGAGGGCGCAAAAGTATTCTTTTTGATGCTACGGGTCAAAGCTTATTTCACTTTTTTTGCCTCAAAGGCTCAAAGTAACAAAGCTTTATTTTTTTATCCTGCCACAAAGACTCGAATTTCTACAATTTTCAGAAAATCTAAGAAGTCCAAAAATCTAACAATCTCTTTTAATGATCTGAAATAACTTCTAATTCTGTTCTAAAAGAAAGCATTTTATCTGCAAATAATTCTAATGCTTCTCTGTCAAATTTTGGCTGATCTTCAAGATAATACTTCTCAAGAGTATCTTTACTGTCTGTTGTATATTGAACAGAATAGGTGATCCCTCCCATTTCTTCTTCAACTAAAACTTTCACAATTCGTGCTGAAGAAAATTTTTCTGTCGCCAGAATTTCTGGTATATGTTTCTCCTGCATCCATTTTAACCATTGGTCATGAACGCTTTCGTGTATATTGGTAGTTATATTGTAAATTATCATTTTTTTAAAGGTTCTGAGATTCTAAGGTTCTAAGAGACTAAGTTTTTTACTTTTTGATTCTTAAAATCTTACGCAAATCTTCATATTACTAATTCTTTTTTTTAAAATCTTTTATTCGATTAAACAGTTAAACGATTAACCGATTAAACCAAACTATAAATTCTTATCTCCTCTTAACTCTCGGTATTTTTTTCTCGCATCGACAAAGTAAATACTGTCCTGATGGTTAAAAATCACCTTTTCGTACAAAGGTTTTGCTTTTTCAATATCTTTTAGCTCATCGTTATAAATTTCTGCCGAAAAGAACAGCGCTTCATCGACATAAATTCCGTCACTATGATTGTCAATTATTTGCTGGTATTGGCTTAACGCCGAATTAAAATCTTTTAGGCTTTCATATATTTTACCTAAACGCAACATTGTAACAGCTTCTATTTCTTGGCCTTTATAGGCTTTCAGGATGTTCTGAAACTGTGTAATTGCCTCTTGCTTTTTATTTTGATAAATTAAAAAATCACCTTTGGCAAATTGTTTTAAAGCTGTTTGTGTCGAATCAGCAACCGTATTATCATTAATTAACAAAAAATACTCTAGCGCATCGTTTGCGATTAATTGTGTGCTTGCCGATTTCAATTCTTTAAACTGCTTTAAAGCCCACTCAAAATCGGTTTTATAATAACTTGTTTTAGCGGCTTTTAAACTTGCTTCGTGCGACATTACATCATTCTTTAAATCCAATTGAATCTGCGAATAGTAAATAAGCGCCTGATTGAATTTTTCCTGCAAAAGCAAAATATCACCCAATTCCATTTTAGCATCGGCTTCCTGGTAATCATTTAAATTAAACTCTAATGCGTGCTTGACAATTGCGATCCCTTCTTCGGGATTTTTTAAGTTAAAAGCAGTAAAATGTGCTCTAACTAATTGCAAAGATAAGGTAAAAGGAGTTATTTCGTAAGTTGTCAGCAATTGTTGTAGTTCAGCATCAATTGCAGGATAATCTTTTTCCTGTGCTTTTTCTATTTTGATTTCCATCAAATAGTAATTTGTCTCAATCAACAAATCTAAATTTTTAGTATTTAAAAGAATGAAATTCAGAATCTCTGCAGCTGTTTCAGTATCGTCTTCATTCAATGCAAACTGACTCAAATTGACAATACTCGAAAGTGATTCCGGTTCACGCTTATAAATTGCTTTTTCCTGAATAAAAGCTTTTCCAAACTCTTTTTGCTGCACATAAAACCAGCTCAAATAATGATTCCAGAAAACATCCTGATCTTTTTGTGTTTTTAAAATCAAGGCTTTTCGCATGGCATCTTTAAAAGCAGTATTATCTGTTTCACCATTCATGAAACGCGATAATTGTGTCTGAATTAAATTAGCATTCTGCGGATTTTTATAGGATTCTGCCAGCAAAAGGTCAATCATTTCATCTGTTCTGCCCAATTGACCATATAACATTCCAATCTGGAAGTTAAAGTTGTAATTTGGTTGAATCTGCATTGCGGTCTGATAGGCTTTTAAAGCATATTCGAGCAACACTTTTTTCTCAAATGAGTTTCCAATTCCGTAAACATCATTCGGGTTTGCTTTGATTTTTTCGATTGCCTGATCGTAATAGCTTCTTGCTTTAGATTCATTTTTCTGCAATTGGTAATTATAGCCCAATTCTACCAAAAAAACGCCTTGCTTGTATTTACTGTAACGATCCTGAAGCGCTTTTTCGGCCACTGCATATTGCTGCAATTGCTGATAACAGTCAATCGTTCTTAAAAAATATTGCGTATTAGACGGCGCACTTGTCAAAAGCTCTTCATAGCTGACTTTTGCTTTCTCGAAATCGCCTTTATCGAAGTAATATTGAGCCAATTGCTCATTTTGAGAAAATATAAGACTTGACCACAGTAAAACAATATAGATAAAGATGTTTTTCATACTTCAGTTTTTTAATGTGGCATCTTATTAGCGCAGTATTCAGTCTCGGAGTTAAAATCAGTTTTAAAACTCTACTTCATTTCAAGTTTTGATTTCCAGATAATCAAAGTTAATCCAATTAAAATAAAGGGAATACTTAAAATTTGTCCCATATTTATGATCATATTATTTTCAAAAATTTCCTGATTTTCCTTGAAAAATTCAATTATAAACCTAGCTAAAAACAATAGAGTCAAAAAAGTTCCGAATAGTAATCCGCTGGTATTCTTTATTTTGTCTGATTTATACATCCAAAATAAAATTCCAAAAATCAACAAATACGAAAATGCTTCATACAATTGTGTTGGGTGTCTTGGAATTAAATCATCTCTTTGAAAAACAACACCCCAATTTCCGTTAGTAGGTTTTCCGTAAATTTCCGAATTCATAAAATTTCCAAATCTGATAAAAGCGCCTGTAACCGGAACACCAATTGCCATTCTATCCAGCAACCACAAAAACTTCACTTTGTACTTTCTACAATATAAAATCATCGCAATTAAAACGCCTATTGTTCCTCCATGACTTGCCAATCCTTGAAAACCAACAAATTTATAAACTCCTCCAATTTTTTGAATTGGCAAAAGTATTTCTATCGGATGCTGCAAAAAATAGTCAGCCTCATAAAAAAAACAATGTCCTAATCGGGCGCCCAAAATTGTTCCCACAATTACGTAAACCAATAAACTGTCAAGATTTTCTATAGAAATGTTTTCCTTTTTATAAATATTTCTAACAATATAATAACCTAATAAAAGTCCGATAGCAAAAAGAGCTCCGTAATATTTTAACGGAAAACTGTCTGTAATCATTACTATTACAGGATCTACATTCCAATTTAAAACTCCGTTCTTCATAATCCCGGTTTTCAGTTTTCAGTCGCAGTTTTCAGTCGCAGTACAAAACTGTAAACTGCGACTGTAAACTGTAAACTAAATTAATTTATAATATCAAATCCACAGTAAGGACGTAAAACTTCTGGTATTACAATCCCTTCCGGTGTTTGGTAATTTTCTAAAATTCCGGCCAAAACTCTAGGCAACGCCAATGAACTTCCGTTCAAAGTATGTGCCAATTGGTTTTTACCATCTTTGTCTTTGAAACGTAATTTCAAACGGTTTGCCTGAAAAGTTTCGAAGTTAGAAACAGAACTGATTTCTAACCAACGATCCTGCGCTGTAGAAAACACTTCAAAATCATAAGTCAAAGCCGATGTGAAACCCATATCGCCTCCGCAAAGACGTAAAATTCTGTATGGCAATTTCAATTCCTGAAGAATATTTTTTACGTGTTCAACCATTCCGTCTAAAGCTTCGTATGATTTTTCTGGATGTTCGATACGTACGATTTCAACTTTATCAAATTGATGCAAACGATTTAATCCGCGCACGTGAGCTCCATAAGAACCTGCTTCGCGACGAAAACATGGTGTGTAAGCCGTGTGCAAAACTGGCAAATCGCTTTCGTTCAAAATAACATCGCGGAATAAATTTGTAACTGGAACCTCAGCCGTTGGAATCAAATATAAATCATCAATTGTTGAATGATACATTTGCCCTTCTTTGTCTGGCAATTGTCCTGTTCCAAATCCTGAAGCTTCGTTTACCAAATGCGGCACCTGAACTTCATTATATCCTGATGCAGTATTCTTATCTAAAAAATAATTGATTAAAGCGCGCTGTAAACGAGCACCTTTTCCTTTGTAAACAGGAAAACCGGCACCAGTAATTTTTACACCAAGCTCAAAATCAATAATATCATATTTTTTCACCAATTCCCAATGTGGTTGTGCACCTTCATGCAAAACTGGAACTTCTCCTTCTTCAAAAACATTTACGTTATCGTCTGGCGTTTTTCCTTCTGGAACAATATCGGCAGGAAGATTTGGCAAAGTATATAATTTGTTTGTCAATTCAACAGCAAGAGCTTCGGCTTTTTCTCCAAGTTCTTTGCTTTTTTCTTTTAAAGAAACTGTTTTTTCTTTTAAAATAGCCGCTTTTGATTTCTCACCAGCCTTCATTAACTCGCCAATATCTTTGGATAATTTATTAGATTCAGATAAAACATTGTCTAATTCTGCCTGCGCAGCACGACGGTTTTCATCTAATTGCACCACCTCTTCAACAACGCTTTTAGCATCGATATTTCGTTTTGCTAAAGCCTTGATTACTTTCTCTTGATTTTCTCTAATAAATGCGATTTGTAACATAGCTTGATTTTTGTAACTATTGTATTTTTTTATAATGGAAGCAAATTTAAGGAAATGTTTCCTAAGAATACTACAAAGTTGATTGTTTGGTTTTTTTTTATCTTTTTAGTAAAATCGCTTTAAATATTTATTTTTTATTTTCACTAATAAAATTTTCTTTAAATCAGAAAATACTTCTTTATTGATCGCATACTCCAATTTCTATATATTTGTAGTTAACAAAATCAACCAATGAAGAAAACAATACTTTTATTTTTAGCAATTGTTGCTGCAACAATTACAAGCTGTAATCAGCAAACTCTTGAAAGCTATAATAATACTATTGTTTTAGCTCATAAAGAATTGCTTAACATCAATGATAATTTTTACAAAGAAGCGGCATCTCATGCAGGAAACCCTGAATCTAAAGATTTGTTGATTAATTTGATTAAAGAAACCAAAATAAAAATTAATGAAGGAAAAAAGCCAGTCGAAGCTTTAGTTCCTTTTACTGATCATGGTTTAAGAAGGACTATTTTAGAAATGTATTCCAGCACCGAAGATGCGATGGATCTTTATGCTGTAAATGTCGATTTGATTACAGAAAAAGGCAACGAAGAAAAAACAGCAAAACTATTTAGGGAAAATATTTCAAAATTTACAGAATTAGACCAGCTGATAAAAGATCTTCAGGTTCAATATGCGTATTACAACAATGGAAAATTGAGATAAAATAAAAAACGGAAACAACTTTAAAAAAGTTATTTCCGTTTCGTGATAAATCCTACAATTAAGGATTTATTTTTTACTCATTATCTAGTATAAACCGTGATTATACCAGCTGCGTCTTTCACCTTTAATTCTTTAAGTGTTAGATTTACGATATCCTGGGTTTTAGTCACACCATTAACAACAGTAGTTATATTATTGTGTGATCTTGAATAAATTCCTGATTGAACTGTTAGTGCACAAGCACTTACAGCTGAACTATAATCACCAATATTTACTGTATTATCCAATTTTAACTCTAGATAATCTTTGTTGCATCCACTTTGATTTTCTGGCGCATCAATCAATGTTTCTGTTCCATTAATGACAGTTCCCGTTTTGCTAAGATCCCATTTTCCTTCTAACGGAATTAGTGTTTCCCCTTCATTATCATCATTGCTGCAAGATGTTGAAAATAATCCAATACTAAGTATTAAGGCGAGTAATAAGCTTCTAGTTTTCATGTTTGATTTCTTTAAAATTAATACTGCTAAATTAATTTCAAAGCCTTCTCGATGTGTTACATAAATTTCCCGATGATTTACATAATTATTACAATTTCGTAAGTTTATTCATAAAAAACCTAAAAAACAGTGTAGAATCATAAAACTCAAATAATTCTGATATATTTGTTTAACAATAATTTACAAAGTTTTAACCTATGAAAAAAATTACTCTAGTGCTCTTACTAATTATTTCATCACTATCTATCAGCTGTAATGAAAGAACTACAGAGAGCTACAACAACCAAATCGTCGAGGCTCACACAAAGCTTTTCCAAGCTAATGAGGAATTCCTAAAAGGAAGTTTGAATTTTATTGGGAAACCAGAATCAAAAAAAGAATTTCTGGCACTGATTAAAACGACCAGAAACAAATTAATAGAAGCACAAAAGCCAATTGAGCTTTTAGCGCCATTAAACTCCGACCAAGGTTTAAGAAAAACGATGCTTGAAATGTTTTCTACAAGCATAACTTCTATGGACGGTTTTGAAATAAACATAGACATTTTAACCACTAAAGACAACGAAGCTAAAGCAGCGACTATGCTTCAAGGAGCTTTTAGTGAGATAGTAGCGCTTGACGAAACTATTAAACAAATTCAGGTTGAATATGCAAATTCTAATAATGCTCAATTAAGATAAGATCTTAGTTGGGCATTGTCCCATTTACCTAAGTTAATTTCCTTTTACAATCCTTTATTTTCTGCCAGCAACGCTTTTAGTTCATCCGTTTTTATATAAACGGCATAGCGCCCAGCGAGCAATAACATTTCTTTTTCTTGTGGAGATATTTTTAGTTTAGTTTCAACGTGAGATGCATATTCATATAGCATCAAAAGTTCGCCGGCACTAAAATTTTTAAACGTGTCTTGATTTAAACTTGAAAGTACAAGCTCGCCATTTTTATCTTTTTTAAAGTGCTCCGCACCGAATTTTGCAATCAACTGTGTTCTAAAATCATCATGAAGTTTTAGCCAGCTTGCAACTCCATCATCGGTATTTTTTAATTGTGTGACCAAATCTTCATAAGCCTGATCTTTTTTTAAACTTGACAAATAATTTCGCAAAGTACTAAAACCGATAATCTGGTAATTTGAAGTCGGTATTTTGTATTTATCTAGAACATTTTCAACATCTTTTTCAAAAGTAATATAACGCGTTTGAACCGTATATAAAGAAGCTGTTTCTAAAAGCGAAAGCAATCTAATTTTCTCGTCGTTTATAAATGGCGCTTTTTTTCCGGGTCCCAAACAATCAATAAAAAGTGCTTTTTTATTTTTGTCTTTAACTTTAGTATCGCTGTGAAGTAATTCAATAAGCGTTTCATAGCCCGTGTTGTCTGATGCTCCGCCATCAATTACACATAAAATTTTGTCCTGGTTTTTGATTCCGAATTTTGTTTTTGGAAGAACACCAGGAAACGCCGAACTCGCTGTAATAGCATATGTCAACGGAAAATCATAACCATTATTTATTTGATTTCCGTCAAGTGGAATTGGCGCTTTATTGGGAGCCAAAGAAGCATTAATTTTCAAAGCACGAATAATATGCGGCATGAACGGAAAACGTTCTCCGTTATTATATGCCGTTCCGTTAGCGACCATTATTGGTAATTTCGGACTTAGTTTACTGTCTTTCGGAACAAAAAAGTCAGCCAAAAGCATTTGAGTTTTAAACTTATTCTCGTTTTCAGGATTTGCACTATCATATTGCAAAACTTCAAAATCTAATCTTTGCGCCATTGAGACTTTTTCGCCCTTTTCGTTTCGGCTATTGTTAAGAAGAGATAATAGTGTCGCTGATTTATTTACATCCGATTTATAAGCATCGGCTTTAGAAAAATAAAATTCATTGAAAGAGCAATTATCATATTGCAGTTTATTTTTCAAAACCGTCAAATAATATCCCGCCGAGTAACAGCCTCCAGAAACAGTCGAAAAATAATCAACTTCATTCAAAAAATTGCGTTTCGAGTCATTTTCCTGAATTTCTTCTAAACCCAAAAGAACGCCCATGCTAAAAAACTGCGCTCTCGAACCTCCACCAGAAATCCCAACTCCCAAAGCAATATTAGGGTTTTGAAATTTTGAATCTCTTTCCTGAACCGATTTATAATCAGCAAGTGAAACTTCAGGAATCGAGCTATAATTGATTTCTGAAAATAGATTTATTTTGTTTTGAGAAATTGCTGTTTGAGCAAAAATAACGAGCAAAATTGGGCAGTACTTAAATCTCATTTTGGTTGTTTTAAAATAGATAAATCACTCCAAGCGAAGTCTGCAAAAATTCGCTAAGAATGTTTTAAAGAAATGGCAATTACTCTCGCAAAGTCGCGAAGTCGCAAAGTTTTGTTTTCTCTGCGACTTCCCGGCTTTGCGAGATTTAAACAAAAAAACTCACTCTGTATTAAACAGTCTCAGTATATAAGAGAGTTCGTAAACAATAAACAGCAAAACCAAAATAGTATGAAACATTTTATTATTGACTTTTATTGCCACAAAACACAAAATAATATGACCTATAATCCGAACAAAATATTCGGTTTGATTGTATAAAAAATAATCACCGCCTTTTATCGCCGTGTCAACAATATCAGCTATAAAACTAATCGCCAATATAGAAAAAAACCAATTTTTACGAGAATAAAAATAATCTTCATAACCCGTATAATCCACTAAATCGTCTGGATATAAAATCGCGCAGAGCAGATAATAAATCAGTATATAACAGATTATAAAAAAGTAATCTATGAAATACCATTCGGTTATCAATTTCAGATTAAACTCCCACCACCAAAAATGGATAATCAGCAAAAAAACATAAAACACCCAAAGCGAATGCACAAAATAAATTTTCTTTCGTCCCGGATGCTGAATAAAAATAACCGATCCTTTTATCAGATGTGTCAAACTCAACCCGAGAATAATCCCGATAATCGACTTGATGTGCGTTAGTTCTTCCATAAATAAAAACAATATTTATACAGAACTAAAATTAACTCAATTAATTCAAAAACAAGCGTTTGTGAATATAATTTTACTAATTCAGCTTAACCTTGCGGTTAAAAATATTAAGCTCTTTTAATTTCATGCCCCACAAATTCCTCTAAAGCCGCAAACATCTCGTCTACCGAAAGCACTTCAAAATCCGGGTGATTCTTCAAGAAATTAGCATTTAGCTCTGCAAGATTTTCTTCTAATTCAAAAAATTTATCGTTGTTCAAAGCATCACGAACTGGATTTGCGCCTTCTAATTTTCCTTTTAAAAACTTATCCAATTTAATATTACTCGTAATTCTAACTTTTTTGCTTTGTTCCAAAAACAATTCCAAGTGTTTTTCGGCACCAATTAAAGCCAGACCTTCTTCGATCAATTCGTTTAATTCTTTGTTCCATCCAGAATTGTGCACAAACTGCGCAAAATTTCCTTCTGCATATTGCGAATAGTAATAATCAAGGTAATAACTCGTAATTGCATCTTCATGAATCAATTCGTCATCGACACCTTCTTCGCGCATTAAGTTGATTACCGAAATATTAGAATGTACAACATCCTGCGGATTTTCACTTTTCATTGCCGTTTCTGAAACTATTATTCTGCCAAATTCCTCCATTGTATCTTGTTTTGAATTGTTTATGCTAAGATCTAAATCTTCGCCGTTCGTTTTTTCATTTATTTTAGTTGCCAAAGCCTTCAACCGTTTGGCCTGAGCTTCCTTTTCTTCTCTAAGTTTAGCCTTTTTCCTGTTGAGCAACTTAGTGTGCAAAGCCTTATTTTTGGTATTTTTTTCTGGTCCCTTCCCCATGATTTCTATCCTTCAGGTTTTCATTTGCAAATTTCGTGGAAATAATAATACAAACACCAATATTTTTTTGGGCGTTTCCCTCCGGGCCGGGCTATCCGCTTCAAGTCCTCGCACTTCCTTCGTCAGGCTGTGGGCTTTCCGCTACTATCCCTAACGCAATCAAGGTTGCATAAGAAAAAATCATTTTTCCAAGTTTCTTTAAAAAAAAATAAAATTGAAACGCAACCATTTAACAAAAACGCTATCTCTTTAATTAGCAAAACATTACAATCTATATTTCAACTTAAAACCAAAAACATGAAACAGATTATTTTATTTCTAAGCCTTGTATTAACATTAGCAAGTTGCAGTAATGATGATTCAGAAAGATCAAATGTTTCGTTTACAACAATTTTGCAAAATGACATTTATGGCCCCAAAGATGGAACTATTCCTAAATCAAATAGGGTCATTACAAACGAGACCGAATGGAATGCTTTATTGTCACAATTAAATATCATTACGCAAGCTTTATACGAATCACCAGACACAAATGTTGATTTTACAAAATATCAGGTCATTGCTGTTTTTGACGAAGTGCGTCATTCTGGCGGCTATTCTATCGACATTACCAACATTACACAATCAAACAGCCAGATAACAGTTAAAGTTGAACAATTAAAAAAAGGCGGTTTTACCTCTGTAATTACACAGCCTTTTCATATTGTCAAGATTGCAAAATCGAACAAAACCGTTGTTTTTAAATAAATCAATTTTATTCTCTGTTATTTATAATATTTTTACAGATAATAACATTCGAATAAAATGGCACCAACCTTCTTCTCCACTCAAGAAAAATTCAGAGAATGGCTAGAAAAGCATTATCAAAATGAAACGGAACTTTTAGTAGGTTTCTACAAAGTGAAAAGTAAAAAACCGTGTATGACCTGGTCAGAATCGGTTGATCAAGCACTTTGTTTTGGCTGGATTGACGGCATTCGAAAAACTATTGATGATGAAAGTTACACTATCCGATTTACGCCAAGAAAAAAATCAAGTATTTGGAGTGCAATCAACATCAAGAAAATAGAACAGCTTACAAAAGCCGGACTCATGAAAGAAGCCGGAATTAAAGCTTTCGAATTCAGATCTGAAGAAAGATCCAAAATTTATTCGCATGAAAACGAAGCGTATGTTCTCGATCCTGAGTTTGAAAAACAATTTAAAGCTCATAAAACAGCGTGGGAATATTTCAATAATCAGGCTCCATCGTACAAAAAAGTAATCATTCACGTAATTATGAGCGCCAAGCAAGAAAAAACCAGACTTGCGAGATTAGAGAAAGCAATAAAATTTAGCGCCGAGGGAAAACGAATGTTGTAATGCCTATTGCTTTAGTATAGTATAAACAGTAACTTTATTCCGTCTAAAAAGTTTCAGCTAAAAAGAAAAAGGAATGGAAGGAAGAAAAGCATTAGAATATTACGTTTTGGATGTGTTTTCAAACGAAAGCTACAAAGGAAATCCGCTTTCGGTGGTTTTTACTGATGGAAATCTAAAACTAGAAACCTATAAAGATATTTCTAAAGAATTTGGCTATTCCGAAACTTCTTTTGTCTATTACTCTGCCAGAGAAAAAGCACTGATGGTTCGTTCATTTACTCCAACCGGAATCGAAATCGACGGCGCAGGACACAATTTGTTAGGCGCAGTCTGTGGCGCTCTGTTAAAAGGAATCCCAATTTTTGAGGACCAAAACGAAAGTGAGCCTTTTGTAATCATGAAACATTCAGCAATACCTGTAACGGTAAGCTTTGATCCGGTTACTTTTTATCCTGTTGTTCAAATGCATCAAAAATCGGCTGTTATCAAACAGGAAATCCCAACGTATAGAATTGCGGTGGCTCTCGGCTTAAAAATTGAAGATTTAGATGTGAATGCTTTTGTCCCAACAATCGTTAAAACTGAAGTCGCCCACACAATGGTGCCCATAAAAAACAGTCAATTACTTAACAGCTGCATTCCAGACAACCAACTCTTAATCGAAATCTCAAAAGAATATAATTTTGAAGGGTTTTATTGTTTCACAATTGCCAATGGCGATCAAGAACATATAGTTGAAACAAGATTTTTTAATCCCATAATTGGGATAAATGAAGATCCAGCGACAGGCACCGCTGCAGGTCCTTTAATTGGTTTTTTAACACAAAAGAAATTCACTAAATCTGAAAAGGAATACAAAATTCTTCAAGGCGTAAAATTAAAACAGGCATCGTTGATTGAAGTTATGAATCGTGAAGAAGATATTTTAGTTGGCGGTTCTTCGATTATTACTATGAAAGGCGAACTTTATATTTAACAGAAAATATTTACACTATTTGATGCAGAATTAAAACAGTAATTGTTAAAAGATGAAAAATAATGATATATTTGGGCTCATTTAATACTTAACCCATAATCTACTTTTAACAACTATTAAAATGGATAGAATCGTAATTCTTATTAGACTTGCTGTCGCAATTTTTCTATTTTATGTACTTAATTATTTATTATACAGTACATTTAATCAAATCCCAGATTTCATAAGTGCCCCCATAAATGTAATTTTAGTAATTGGCGCTTTGTATTACGTTTATAAAAGCAGAAAACAATTTATTGCTGATAACGAGGACGAAGAAGGGATGCCTCTTCAGTTAGAAAAATCAAGTTATTTTTTCCTACCACTAGGAGCTGTAATCGCATTTTTTCTAGTATATTCTAGTTTTAGAACTTCACTTTATATTGACAATGGAAACGCTGTTCCAGTAGAAGTCACAATAGCTTCAACAACTAAAACCGTTGCTCCAAATGATTTTATTGTGATCGACACTCCCTTAGGCGAAAACGAAATAAGCATTAATGGAAAGAAAAAAACAATAAACATACTAGACAACGGAAAATGGGTTTATAACGTAGACAATTTGAATTCTTATATTGAAGGAACTGTAGATTACGCAGATCAGGAAGTGAGAAGTATAAATAATACACAAGATACTACTGCTACAAAACTCTCCGTTGATAAGATTATCCATAAAGAATTTTTCAAACTAGAGTCAGATTTTATTTTTGAGGCACCTGAAACTATATCTGTTTCAAAAGACACTCAAACAGGTACGGTGCATACTCAAACTGTTTTATATCGATTGCCAAAAGGAATATCACAAGTAAAATAAATAGATAAAAAAAGCTGCATTAAATAATGCAGCTTTTTTGTATTTAAAAACTAAGAAAGTTTAGTTTGTTTTCATCGGAGGTAAATCAAACGCAACAGAATCATGTTCAAAGTTGTTTCTGTGTCCGCCATCACAAAATGGTTTGTTTGCAGATAATCCGCAACGGCAAAGTCCTAATGCTGATCTTCCTTGCAAACCGTAAAGTGCTCCTTCTGGATCCATGATTTCAAAATCACCTTCGATTTTTATTGATCCGTTTTTATTGATGATAAGTTTTGTCTTGCTCATAAGATTGTTTTTGTTTTTTCTTCGGCAAAGGTTGCAAAATATATCTTTATTTATAAGTAGTAATCGTAGTTTAAACTGGTTCTATTTTACAAACCAATTCACCCAATCTTGTCATTTCGAGGCGCGAGAAATCCTCGCAAGAAACTCCGCATGGAAATTTACCAATCTTTGTCGAGCTACTTGCTAGGATTTCTCGCGCCTCGAAATGACAAGATTGCGTAAAAAACTTTGCGTCTCTGCGACTTTGCGAGATTAAAACGTAGCAAAAACTTCAGCGAATCTCCACGTACTAACAAATTCTCAATTCTATTGCTTATTTTTGCACTCAATAAAATTGAGTTATGATACAGAATCCAAAAAGATATACTATTACAGCAGCATTGCCTTATACTAATGGACCAATCCATATTGGCCATTTGGCGGGGGTTTACGTGCCTGCAGATATATATTCGAGATACTTGCGTTTGCAAGGAAAAGACGTTGCATTTATATGCGGAAGCGATGAACATGGTGTTGCAATTTCAATGAAAGCTAAAAAAGAAGGAATTACACCACAAGAAGTTATCGATAAATATGACGGAATTATCCGCAAATCATTCTCAGATTTCGGAATTTCTTTCAACAATTATTCAAGAACTTCGGCAAAAATTCATCACGATACGGCTTCAGAATTCTTTAGGACTTTATATGACAAAGGCGATTTTATTGAAGAAGTTACCGAGCAATTATACGATGCAAAAGCAAATCAGTTTTTAGCAGACCGTTTTGTTGTTGGAACTTGTCCAAAATGTGATAATCCAGAAGCATACGGAGATCAGTGCGAAAAATGCGGATCGACTTTGAATGCTACTGATTTGATCAACCCAAAATCAACTATCACTGGAGAAACTCCTATTTTAAAAGAAACGAAACACTGGTTTTTACCTTTAGACCGATATTCTGATTTTTTAACGAAATGGATTTTAGAAGGACATAAAAACGACTGGAAACCTAATGTTTACGGTCAAGTAAAATCTTGGATTGACGGCGGATTAGAACCTCGTGCGGTAACGCGCGACTTAGATTGGGGAATTGATGTTCCGGTTGAAGGTGCCGAAGGAAAAAAATTATATGTTTGGTTTGATGCGCCTATCGGATATATTTCGTCTACGAAAGAATGGGCAGCGCGCGAAGGAAAAGATTGGGAACCATATTGGAAAGATGAAGACACGAAGCTGGTTCACTTTATTGGGAAAGACAATATTGTTTTTCACTGCATCATTTTCCCTGCGATGCTTAAAGCCGAAGGAAGCTACATTTTACCAGACAATGTTCCGGCAAATGAGTTCTTGAATTTAGAAGGAAACAAACTTTCGACTTCTAAAAACTGGGCGGTTTGGTTGCATGAATATTTAGAAGAGTTTCCAGACAAGCAGGATGTTTTGCGTTATGCCTTAACATCAAACGCGCCGGAAACAAAAGATAATGATTTTACTTGGAAAGATTTTCAGGCGAGAAACAACAACGAATTAGTGGCGATTTTCGGGAATTTCATTAATCGTGTTGTAGTTTTAACCAACAAATATTACGAAGGAGTTATTCCGACGCCAAATGAATTTTCTGAAGTTGACGAACAAACGTTAGCCGAATTAAAAGCGTATCCGGCTGTGATTTCAAGTTCGGTTGAGCGTTACAGATTCCGTGAAGCTTTAGGTGAGTTGATGAATGTTGCTCGTTTAGGAAACAAATATCTTGCTGACGAAGAGCCTTGGAAAGTAATGAAAGACAATCCAGAGCGTGTAAAAACGCAAATGTATGTGGCATTGCAAATTGCTGCGGCGTTGAGCGTTTTAGCTGAACCGTTTTTACCTTTTACATCGGCGAAACTTTCTAAAATCTTGAATTTAGGTGATCTTAAAGAACATTTTGCTGGTTTCAGCAAGTTTTTGAAAGAGAAAGATCATGATGCAAAAGACATCATTCTTGATAAAACATTAGGATGGAATGATATTGCTGAAAATTCAGATTTAATTCCGGCTGGACACAAAATTGGCGAAGCAGAATTGCTTTTTGCTAAAATCGAAGACGAAGAAATACAAAAACAAATAGATAAATTGGAAGCAACAAAAACAGCTAATTTAGCTGAAAGCAAACAGCCAGAACCGCAAAAAGATTTAATTCAGTTTGAGGATTTTGCGAAAATGGATATCCGTATTGGAACAATTTTGGAAGCTGAAAAAATGCCAAAAGCAAATAAACTTTTGGTTCTTAAAGTAGATACTGGAATTGACGTTCGTACCATTGTTTCGGGAATTGCAGAAAGTTTTTCTCCAGAAGAAATCATTGGGAAACGTGTTTCTGTTTTAGCAAACTTAGCGCCAAGAGCGCTTCGTGGTGTTGAAAGTCAAGGAATGATCTTAATGACAACAAATGCTGAAGGAAAATTGGTTTTTGTAAATCCAGATGCTGATGCTCCAAACGGATCGACTGTAAACTAAATTAGATTTATATAGTTATATAAATTGCGTGAGTCGATTATTCTTAATTGATTCACGCAATTTTCTTTTTACCTACAAGCCTAAAAAATTAGATAATATGAAACTCACTAAACCAAGATTAGCATTAATCTGCGGTATACTCTGCATTTCAATTTTTCCGATATTGGTCAAATTACGATTAACACCAGGATTAATTTCGGCATTTTACCGAATGTTCTTTGCTGTTGTTTTGCTTTTGCCGTATACACTTTTGAGTAAAAACTTTAAACTCCCAAGTTTAAAATTTACGCTTTTGGCAATGCTTTGCGGTGTATTATTTTCTTCTGATGTTGCCGTTTGGAATATTGCAATTCAGGATTCCAGCGCAACGCAGGCATCGCTGTTAACTAATTTGTCTCCGGTTTGGGTTGGAATTGGTACTTTTTTATTTTTAAAATCGAAACCAGCAACCAATTTCTGGATCGGAACCATTGTTTCCTTGTTCGGAATGATAACGTTGGTTGGATTTGAATTTTTTATTGATTTGAATTTTGATCAAGCCTTTCTGTTTGCTGTTTTATCAGGAATCTTGTATTCCATTTATCTTTTGGTCAGCAAAAATGTACTTTCAGAAGTTGATGTTTTATCCTTTATGACGATCAGTTTATTAGCTTCGAGTATTTACTTAGGAATTCTTTGTTACGCTTTAAACGAACCTTTTACAGGATTTTCAAATATAGGCTGGTTTGTATTGGTTTTGCAGGCTGTCATTTGTCAATTATGCGCTTGGCTTTCGATCAGTTATGCGACGCAACATATGCGCGCTACGAGAGTTTCACTGAGTTTATTGAGTCAGGCAGTAATTACATCCATTTTGGCTTGGTTGTTTTTAGAAGAAAAAATAACTTTACAGATGGTTTTTGGCGGTATCATTCTGCTTTTCGGAATTCGAATTACGTTTTACGATAAGACAATTTCATTAAAAAGACTGTTTTCTGAGGATTGAGAATGGCACGCGGATGGCACGGATTCTGGCGGATTTACGCAGATTTATTTTTTAATTAGTACCGTAAAATTTCACGCAGATTTTGCAGATTAAAGCAGATTGGCGCAGATATTTTTAAAAAACATTTAAAATCATTTTAATCTGTGGCGAAAAACCTGAAACTTGAAACAAAACAAAAACTTGAAACAAAAACATTATGTTACATAAAAACAAAATACCAAATTTAAAAGTGATCGCATTTGATGCCGATGATACTTTATTTGTAAACGAACCTTATTTTCAGGAAACCGAAAATAAATTTTGTGCTTTAATGGAAGATTATCTTTCGCATCAAGGAATTTCGCAGGAATTATTCAAAATTGAAATTGCAAATCTGCCTTTATACGGTTACGGAATAAAAGGTTATATTCTTTCAATGATTGAAGCTGCCATGAATATTTCTAATAACACGATTCCGATGGAAGTCATCGAAAAAATCATTCAATACGGAAAAGAACTTCTGGAAAAACCAATCGAACTTCTGGATGGAATCGAAGAAACTTTACAAGCACTTCACGGAAAATACAAACTCGTTGTCGCTACAAAAGGCGATCTAAAAGATCAGCACAGCAAACTGCATCGTTCTGGTTTAGGACACTATTTTCACCATATCGAAGTAATGTCAGACAAGCAAGAAGTTGATTATGAAAAACTTTTAGGCCGTTTAGACATTAAAGCGCATGAGTTTTTGATGATTGGAAATTCGCTTAAATCAGATGTTCTTCCAGTATTAGGAATTGGCGGGTATGCAGTTCATATTCCGTTTCATACCACTTGGGAACACGAAAAAATCAATCACAAAGTAGAACACGAACATTTTAGTTCATTTGAAAATATTACCGAAGTCGTTCCAAATTTAATATAATGAAAACACTTTTAGACCTAGAAAACTGGAACAGAAAAGAACATTTTGCCCATTTCAGCAAAATGGAAGAACCTTTTTTTGGCGCAACAGTCGAGATTGATTGCACTAAAGCGTATCAAACCGCCAAAGAACTGAATGTTTCTTTTTTTATTTATTACCTGCATAAAACATTAGTAGCTGTAAATTCGGTTGAAAATTTTAAATACCGAATTTTAGAAGATAAAATATACATCAATGATCGTATTGATGCATCGGCAACGATTGGGCGTGAAGACGGAACTTTCGGGTTTTCTTTAATCGAATATAATTCAGATTTTGAAATCTTCAAACAAAATGCTTTAGCCGAAATTGAACGCATTCAAAAGACATCCGGACTTTTCACCAGGGAATTTAATGATGATAATTTGATTCATTTTTCAGCCATCCCATGGTTAAACTTTACCTCGCTTACTCACGCCCGAAGTTTTACGTTTCCAGATAGCTGTCCAAAAGTTTCTTTTGGCAAAATGATGGTTTCTGAAACAGGCAAAAGAACAATCTCAATGGCCGTATATGTTCATCATGGATTAATGGATGGATTACATTTGGGTAAATTTGTAGATAATTTTCAAGAATTGATGAATGGTTAGAGAATAAAACTGGAATACTTTTTGTGCGTAAAAACACATGAAACAAATCTACCTTTTATTAGCTGTATTTTATAATACCGTTTTATTAAGTCAAACGGTATTAACTTCTTATCCTTTAAATTTCGATAAAGAACTAAAATCTGCTCAGATCTTGACTGCAGCAAATAATGCAACAAATGAAGTATTTGTTTTTGCACGAACAGACAAGGAACTTACAATTTTAAAGTACAATAGCGCCTTATTTTTAAAAGATAAATTTACTTTTTCACCTCAATACACCGAGGACGCACTTTTAATTGGCTACAGCTTTAGCGACGATGGAAATCCCACTTTATATTGGAGTTCTGGAGATGGCAGCATTATCACAATAATTAAATATTATTTTGAAGACAAAAGATCAAAAGCCCTTCAGTTTTTATTCCCTGCCAAAACACAAACTCTTCGGGCAGAATATGAAAACAACAATTCTTTCTACATGCTTGCTGAAAGCAAATCACAGTCAAAACTTATTTTATATATTTTTAAAAACGGATTAGTAGAACAAAAAGAACTTGATTTCAGCAGATTTAATTTCCAAAACAACAATGCTACAAATCTAAATTTTCGCCAGATTTTGAAAGAAAATCCAATAGAAAAAATGGAACCGAATGAATACAATTCAATATATAAAGCGAGTTCAAAAGTAAAAGTATATCCTTTCAAGGATAGAATCATTTTAACCTTGGATAACACTATTAAAAACACACAATTATTTGATATAGACTTAAGCACTCTTGAAATAAAAGAAAAATATTTCCCTCAGCCTCTAGGCAAAAAAGCACCTAAAACATCTAATTCTTTTTTTCGTGACAATAAATTATTTCAAATTAATACGAATGAAGAGCAACTTTTATTCGAAATAAGAGATTATAATTCCGATCAAGTCATGAAGCATTTTGATGTTGCCAAAAATGATACTATACGTTTCAAAAATTCACCATTTCAGTTTCAAAAAAACAATAGTAAACCTAGACAGTTAAAAAATACTGCTGCTTTTTTAAAACAATTATCAAATGGCACAATAGGTTTATCCGTTTTTACCAATCAGCAAAATATCTTTATAACCGTCGCAGGTATTACTAAAAAACTCATTTTTGATTCTTATGAAATTTCTAATCCAGAAAATGTTTTTTATGGAAATAACCCGAGTAGTTTTTACGAAACATCTGTATATTTTGAAAGCATTTGGGATAAAAATTTTAACATAACCACTAGCGAACAAGAACCGCTTGCAACAGACAAAATCTACTATTTTATAGATAAAAACCAAAAAATCAGAATGCAAAGTATTCTAAAATTTAAAGATTATTGTGTTTTAGGCTATTATGATTTAAAAACGAAACACTACGTCCTTCGCAAATTTACAGATGGATATAACTAATATGCCTTTTTGTACTAAAAGAAAAAATAACTTACCCTATTCTGATATAATCATATCTTTTAATGGATGATTATTCCTACAATACATTGTTTTTTTGACGCGAATTTAAAATCTCAAATAACAATGAAAAAAATTGTAATTACCTTGGCTTTTGCTCTAAGCATCATGCGTGTAAGTGCACAAACAGAAACTAAGTCGGCAGATAATTTTAATAAATGGTCTGTAGAACTTGACGGCGGTTTTAACAAAGCGCAACGTCCATTCACATCAAGTAATTATTACAGCTCAAGAATCAGTCCTTTCACGGCTGACTTGGGAGTAAGGTATATGCTTAACAACAAGTTTGGTTTGAAAGCTGATTTTGGATACAATAGTTTAACCGAACAAAAAGACAGTTCAATGCCTTTTGACTCTAAGTATTATAGAGTTGACTTACAGGCTGTAGCAAACTTAGGTCGCATCATGAATTTTGAAACTTGGACCAATACATTTGGTTTATTAGCGCACGCAGGTTTTGGAGTTGCTCAATTAGAAAACAAAGACTATCATGTTAGAGACAGAATTGGAAATGCAATTGCTGGTTTGACAGGACAAGTGAGATTAACTGATAGAGTCGCTTTGACAGCTGACATGAGTACAATTTTAAATGCCTATCAAGATCACACTTTTGACGGAGCTGCAGCAACTGGTAGCAGAGGATTTTCAGGTTTGCTTTTTAACGGAACAGTTGGTTTACAAGTTTACTTAGGAAAAAATACAAAACATGCTGACTGGGTTGTAACATCAGACAATGCTTATATTGCAGCGTTAGAAAACAAAGTAGCAGGCCTTGAAGAGCAAATCAAAAAAGCTCCAGAAAAACAAGTAATTGTAGAAAAACCGGTGACAAACACCGTTCTAGCCGACAAAGATGTTGTTAAAGAGATGATCAACGATAAATATTACAGTGTTTATTTTGATTTCAACAAATCAACTCCAATTGAAGCGTCAACATCGGCGATTGATGTTATTTTATCTTACTTAAGAAAAAATCCATCTGCATCAATTGATATTGTTGGTCACGCAGATCAAGTAGGAAGTTCTGATTACAACAATAAGTTAGCTAATACAAGAGCAACAAATGTTAAAACCATTTTAGAAAAAGCTGGCATTGCATCATCAAGATTAAATGTTATCTCTGAAGGAGCTGATAATTCAATCCAAAAAGAATCAGAAGAAGCAAGAAGATTAGCGAGAAGAGTTACTTTCAGAGTAAAATAATCTCTTTCCTATTTCAAAACTGAAGCCTCAAAGAAATTTCTTTGGGGCTTTTTTATAATTCGGAAAATAGAAAATTGTTCAAGTAGCTACTAAATTTTTCCTTTTGCAAAAAATCATTTTATTTCATTAATTTTGAAAATATATCCGACCAAATCCTAATGAAAAAAATACTGCTTTTCCTTCTTCTGCTTTCGCAATCAATATTGTTCAGCCAGACTATATTAAATT
Organism: Flavobacterium sp. 245; assembly: GCF_004362055.1. GTDB lineage: Bacteria > Bacteroidota > Bacteroidia > Flavobacteriales > Flavobacteriaceae > Flavobacterium. The sequence continues at coordinate 34,901 of NZ_SNXB01000014.1, read as the reverse complement.
CTTCTGTTCTAAATTTAAATAAACCTTCAGAGAATGGCCAGCTTATAAATGCCGAAAACATCAAAACTCATGAAGTATTTGTTTTTGCTTCTGACAATAAAACAATCAATATTTTAAAATATAATAAATCTCTGTTTCTATCAAATCAGTTTAAAGATACTCTTAGAGCTGAACAAAAGAGAGTGATGATGGGTTATAGCTTTGGCGAAGATGGAAACCCAACACTTTATTGGGGGTCTGATAATCACAAAAATATCCGCATAATAAAATACAATCTGGAAACAAAAACATCAAATGCTTTAAGTTTTGATTTTCCAGCAAATACAGGAAACATTATTACTTCTTTCCAGAAAAACAATACATTTTATGTTCTTTCCAAAGAAAAAGATCAGGAGCATCTGCTTTTATTTCAATTTAAAAATGATAAATGCGAAATAAAAATGTTCAATTTCACACCGTTTTCTTTTCAAAATGAAAGAGGTCAGGCTGTTTCTTTCAGCGCACTTGTTCAATACCACTACCCGATTGAAAAAATGGAAACCGACGATTTTTCTGCTTTGGACAAAACCGAAAAGAAAAGCAAAATGTATGTTCTGGACGAACGAATTATTCTAACATTTGATTACAACACAAAACATACTCAGGTTTTTAGTCTAAATATGCAAACTAATGAGGTCATGGAGAAAATTTTTGACACGCCCGACACGCAAACAGGACCAAAAACTACAAACTCATTTTATCTTGAAAATAAGCTCTATCAAATTAGTGCAAACAGCGAACAGCTTCTGTTCAGTCTGAAAGATTTTGATTCGGGTAAAAGCATAAAAAATATTTCGGTTTCAAAAAACGACACGATCAGTTTTAAAAACTCACCAATGTTTTTACAGGTAAACGGCGAAAAACCTCAGAAATTAAAAACAACAGCCAAATTCCTAAAACAATTATCAACTGTAAATGCAACACTTTCGGCTTTCAAAAACAGGCAATATACTTTTGTAACTTTTGGTGGATTTGCTTCCTATCAATCTCTGAGTGTAAATTATGGCGACGGTTTTAATAATGTACAAAATGCAAGCAAAATGGTGTTCTTTGACACAGCAATAAATTCTGATTTTGAGTTTGTAAAGGATAGTCAAATTGAACCTTTGGCAATTGATAATCTAAATTATTTTATGAGTACCAGCAAAAACATTGCGATGATCAGTATTCTAAAAGTAACCGATTTTTACATTTTAGGATATTATGACACTGTTTCAAAAAGCTACATCATGCGCAAATTCACCGATGGCTTTATGGATCAAAGTGCTGGAAATCCAATTATTAACAAAGCAATATTTTCAAAATCTCTTCCATTGAACAGAAATTAAATTTATTGAGAATCAATCCAAATGTCTGATGTTTTAGCCATTTCTAAAAAGCGGAATGGATTATTTTTGTTAATTTTACAAAAAAGACATCATTATGCTATCAAAAAATATTGAAACAGCTTTAAACAAGCAAATTCGCATAGAAGCAGAATCTTCGCAAACTTATCTTTCTATGGCTTGTTGGGCTGAAGTACACGGATTAGAGGGAATTGCTCAATTCATGTACACACAGTCAGATGAAGAGCGTGCACACATGCTTAAATTAATTAAGTACGTAAATGAACGCGGAGGACACGCTCTAATTACAGATCTAAAAGCCCCTAAAATAACATATTCTACTTTTAAAGAAATGTTTGAAGAGCTTTACAATCATGAACTTTTTGTTTCAAAATCTATCAATGAATTAGTGCACATAACTTTTGAAGAAAAAGACTATGCAACACATAATTTCTTGCAATGGTACGTTTCTGAACAAATCGAAGAAGAAGCTACAGCTAAATCAATTTTGGATAAAATCAACTTGATTGGTGAAGATAAAGGCGGACTTTATTTATTCGACCGTGATATTCAGCAATTAACAGTTACCAGCTCGATTGCTATCAACCCAAAATAAAAAAGTTAAAGTTTATTTAGAATACTTAAAAATAACTTTTTTGATATATATTTGCCACTGTTTTTATAATACAGAGGAAAATTGGGCAAGAAAGAAAAAGACAAGGACAAGAAAAAGGATAAAAAGAAAAAAAAGAATAAAGCTATCCTTGAGAACATTAAGAAGTTGGAAAACTGTAAATCTTCTTGTTGTGAGAAATACAAAAAAAGTGAGAAGAAACGTTGTTCACGTTGTCCGATGTTTGATTTATTCAAAAAAACTGCTTAACAAAATATACAAAAACCCACCAGATTTTTCTAGTGGGTTTTTTAGTTTTAAATTGCAGACTTGTTGCAATTTAAAAGACTCTAAATTTATATGGAAAACCAAATCATAATTCCAAAATCCAGTCTGGAATTTTTATGTCAGCTGAAAGAAAACAATAACAAACCTTGGTTTGATGCACATAAACCAGAATATTTAATCGAATTAAATCATATTGAAACTTTTGCAGGCGCCCTTCTTCATGAGCTTTCTAAAACTGATGTTCTTGAAACTAGTTCTGGCAAAAAAAGCGTCTACAGAATTTATCGCGATATTCGTTTTTCCAAAGATAAAACTCCTTTTAAAACATTTTGGGGAGGCAGTTTTACGCGTGCAACTGCTGCCAGACGCGGCGGTTATTATTTTCATTTAGAAAAAGGAAATAGTTTTTTCGCTGGAGGATTTTGGGGACCAAATGCCGAAGATTTAAAGCGAATAAGAGCAGAATTCGCAAGAGATCCTGAAACTTTTCAGGAAATATTGAATGCAAAATCTTTCATCAGCAACTTCGGAACTTTACAAGGTGAGCAGCTGAAAACAAAACCAAAAGGCTTCGAAGTGGATCATCCAGCAATTGATTTACTTCGTTTCAAACAATTTTTGGTTATAAAACGTTTTTCAGATGAAGAAGTATTAAGTCCACTTTTTCTTGAGCAAGCTTTAGATGCATTTAAAAACATGAGACCCTTTTTTGATTATATGAGCGAAGTGCTTACTACTGATATAAATGGGGCTTCGGTTCTATAACTATTTTTAGGCGACACAATTAAACCCGACAGGTTTCAAAAACCTGTCGGGTTTTGCTTCATTCAATCAAAGATTATTTACTAAGCAATAAAATTTCGTTTACAACAACTTCGGTAATGTACTTTTTTTCTCCGTTTTTGTCATCATAACTTTTGTGGGTCAGCTTTCCTTCTAAAGCCACTTCTTTTCCCTTGACAACAAATTTTTCGATAATTTCAGCTGTTTTCCCCCAAGCCGTAACGCGATGCCATTCCGTCTGTGTTACTTTTTCACCTTTGTCATTTCTGTAAATTTCGTTTGTTGCGATAGTTAAGTGCGCAAGCTTTTTACCGCTTTCTAATGTTTTAATTTCTGGATCGTTACCTACGTTACCAATTAATTGTACTCTGTTTTTCATTGCATTCATGGCGTATACTTTTTAAATGTTCTTATAAAAATTCGTTGATCAAATTCAACAATGCAAAGTTGTGACGCCATTGCTAAAATATTCGGTTGTAAACTATTTACTTTCGATTGTAACTATTTGTAAGCGTTTGCAAATGGAAATATTTTTGTATATTTGAGATAAATCCTACGATATGCAAACAAAAATTAATAAAGTTGAACTTCGTAACTTGGAAATCGAAGACTACAAACAGCTAAAAAATTCGATGATTCAGTCTTATCCTGAAATGGCGAATTCATATTGGCAATCTGAAGATATTGAAAAATTATTGGCTATTTTTCCAGAAGGACAACTAGTGATCTTGGTAGACGGCATAGTGGTAGGATCAGCATTATCGCTTATTGTTGATGAAAAACTCGTTGACAAAAAGCATAATTATAGTCAGATTCTTGGCGACTACACTTTCTCAACACATAATTCCAATGGAGAAATTTTATACGGAATTGATGTTTTTATTCATCCAAATTACCGCGGACTGCGATTAGGCCGCAGATTATATGATGCACGTAAAGAACTTTGCGAACAATTGAATTTAAAAGCAATTGTTTTTGCAGGAAGAATTCCGAATTACGCACAGCATTCCAAAAAACTGAGTCCAAAAAATTACATCGAAAAGGTAAAACACAAAGAATTATATGATCCGGTTCTCTCTTTTCAGCTCAGCAACGATTTTCACGTTATAAGAATCATCAAAAATTATTTAGAAGGCGACGAAGAATCAAAAGAATTTGCTGTTTTGCTGGAATGGAACAACATTTATTACGACGAAAGTCCAAAACTGATCAATCTTGAAAAAAGCGTTATTCGGCTTGGGTTAATTCAATGGCAAATGCGCCCCCTTAATAATCTGGAAGAATTTTTTGAGCAAGCTGAATTTTTTATTGATGTGGTTTCTGGTTATGGAAGCGACTTTGCTTTATTTCCAGAACTTTTCATCGCGCCATTAATGGCCGATTACAATCACTTATCTGAAGCAGAAGCTATTAGAGAGCTGGCGCGCCATACTGAACCGGTCAGAAAACGTTTCCAAGAACTTTCCATTTCATACAACATCAATATTATAACGGGAAGTATGCCGTATCTGGAAAATGGGAATTTATACAATGTTGGTTTTTTATGTAAAAGAGATGGAACTTCAGAAATGTACACTAAAATTCATATCACGCCAAACGAAGTAGTGCATTGGGGAATGAAAGGCGGCTCAGAATTTAGAACCTTTGATACTGATTGTGGTAAAATTGGGATTTTAATTTGTTATGATGTCGAGTTTCCTGAGCTTTCAAGGCTTTTGGCAGATGAAGGAATGAATATTTTATTTGTGCCATTTTTAACCGATACTCAAAACGGATATACTCGTGTAAAACACTGTTCACAGGCACGTGCAATTGAAAACGAATGTTATGTCGCAATTGCAGGATGTGTTGGAAATCTTCCGAAAGTGAATAATATGGATATTCAATATGCACAAGCATCGGTATTTACGCCATCCGATTTTGCTTTTCCAAGCAACGGAATCAAAGCCGAAGCAACCCCAAATACAGAAATGACGTTAATTGTTGATGTTGATTTAAATTTGCTAAAAGAGCTTCACGAACACGGAAGTGTTCATACTTTAAAAGACAGAAGAACAGATTTATACGAAATTAAAAAACTTAATTCATGAAGACTTGCCTCGAATGTTCCGAAAAAATTGTTGGCCGTGAAGACAAAAAATTCTGTTCAGACAGCTGCCGAAATACCTACAACAATAAAATAAATAAAGATACCACCAATTTTATGCGGAATGTAAACAATAAATTACGCAAAAATTACCGTATTTTGGCTGAATTAAATTCAGAAGGAAAATCGAAAGCAACGCGGGAAAAAATGATAAATAAAGGTTTTGATTTTGATTTCTTTACCAATATCTTGCAGACCAAAACAGGGAATACCTACTATTTCCTGTACGACCAAGGATACCGTTCCTTGGACAACGATTATTTTATGCTAGTTAAAAAAGAAATATAGTACGATTCATCATGAAAAAAAACCCCACCTCAATTCTTGGATTTCTTTGTGTATTAGGCATTTTGGGCATTATTTATGCCACAATGATGCCACAATTTATCTCGCGGGAAGAGGAAGCTTTGGCAGAATTCTCGACAGAAAGAGCCTTGAATCAGGTAGAAATAATTGCGCAAAAACCGCATTATGTAGGGTCAACCAATCATGAATTAGTAGCAAATTATTTAAAACTTGAACTAAACAGAATAGGTCTAGAAACCTCAACTCAAGAAGGTTTTACACTTAACGACAGAGGGCTTTTAGTAAAATCTAAAAATATTCTGGCTCGCATAAAGGGAACTGACAACTCAAAAGCACTTTTGCTTCTTTCACATTACGACAGTGCACCACATTCTTTTTCAAAAGGCGCAAGTGATGATGCTTCTGGAGTTGCCACTATTCTTGAAGGTATTCGTGCTTTTTTATATGCAAAACAACCTCATAAAAATGATATTATAATTCTATTTTCTGATGCTGAGGAATTAGGTCTAAACGGAGCTTCACTTTTTGTAAACAAACATCCTTGGGCAAAAGATGTTGGACTAGTCCTTAATTTTGAAGCAAGAGGATCATCTGGACCAAGTTATATGCTGATGGAAACCAACAAAGGAAACAAAGCCCTTGTAAAAGAGTTTTCGAATGCAAAAGCAGCATATCCGGTTTCAAATTCATTGATGTACAGCATTTATAAAATGCTTCCAAATGACACTGATTTAACTGTTTTTAGAGAGCAAGGCAAAATTCAAGGCTTTAATTTTGCTTTTATCGATGGACATTACAATTATCATACGCAACAAGATGATGTACAACATTTAAACAAAACAACATTGGCACATCAGGGATCGTATTTGATGCCTTTGTTGAAATATTTATCAAATGCTGATTTGAATGCCACAGATGCTGCCGAAGACGATGTTTATTTTAGCGTTCCGTTTTCTTTTATCAATTATCCGTTTTCTTGGGTAACACCAATGACAATAATTGCTTTAGGATTACTTATTCTTTTTATTTTTATCGGAAAAGCAAAACACATCATCAATTTCAGAGAGATTTTCAAAGGTTTTGTGCCACTTTTAGGAGCGGTAATTATTGCTGGATTAGTAACTTTTTTAGGTTGGAAAATTGTTCTGGAAATATATCCGCAGTATTCAGATATGCTCAATGGATTCACTTATAACGGTCACGCTTATATTGGCGCGTTTGTAACCCTGAGCATTGCCATTTGCTTTGCATTCTATCACCATTTTTCTGATCCAAAATCAACAATGAATCATTTTGTGACTGCATTGCTTCTTTGGATTATTATAAATGCCTTTATCGCAAATAGTTTAGTTGGAGCCGGATTCTTGATCGTTCCAGTTTATTTCGGAATAATTTTATTTGGAATTTACGTTCTCACAGGACATAACATTTTAGGCGTAAATTTACTATTCTCTATACCGGCTTTAATAATCATTGCGCCATTTATTGTAATGTTCCCAATTGGTTTAGGTTTAAAAATTCTTTTTGGAAGTGCCATTCTAACCGTTTTAGCTTTCGGATTATTGCTTCCAATTTTTGGAGCTTTTATCAAAAAAGGGATTTGGACAATGTTATTTTTTGCGGTTTCAATTGGCTTTTTCATCTATGCCGGCTATCATTCTGGATACGAACACGGAAAAGCAAAATCGAACAGTTTATTATATGTTTACAATGCGAATACCAATTCTGCAGTTTGGACAACATACGATGTTAACTTAGACGAATGGACAAAATCGTATTTAGGAGAAACAAATCAAAAAGCTGTTGGCTTAAACAGTCTTCCGCTTGCCAGCAAATACAATTCTGGTTTTACTTATAGCGCAATCGCGCCTGTTGTTGATGTTCCAAAGCCTACAATTTCTTTTTTACGAGACAGTGTAATAGGAAATAAACGATATTTAAAAATTAGAATAACGCCAAACCGTAAAGTAAACCGTTATGACATTTTTGCAAATCCAAAAATGACTTTTTACAACTTCAAGGCAAACGGCGTTACAGAATCGGGTGCAAGAACAAATCGACTTGAACGTGAAGGCGCAAAAATCTTATGTTACTATGTTGTTGGCAACGAACCTCTTGAAATGGAGTTTTACATCAATAAATCATCTATTTTTGATATGGATTTAATTGAAAGTTCTTTCGATTTAATGACAAATCCATTGCTTAAAGTAAAACCAAGAAGCGACTGGATGATGCCAACTCCATTTGTATTAAATGATGCCGTTTTAATTCAGCAAAAAATAAAAAGATACACAGCGCCACTGCCGGCAATCCAAACTGCACCAGTAAAAGATAGTTTGGCTGTTGTAAAAGATAGTTTAGCACCGGCGGTTGTTAAACCAGAGTAAATAAAATAAAACAAAGGCCAACTTTAGTAAAGTTGGCCTTTGTCTTTTAGCAGGCACATTCTATTTTCAGTCCTGCTTTTATACCGTTTGTACCTTCGGTGGCATATCCGTCAAACTTCCACCACTCTATTCCGCCAATTAATTCTTTTACTTTAAAGCCTAGTTTTGCCATATTCAAAGCGCCTCTTGTCGAAGCGTTGCAACCAATTCCGTCGCAATACGTCACGTACAAAACGTCTTTATCTAAATGTTGTGTACTTTCAGCCGTCATTTCGCGATGCGGAATATTAATGGCGGTCGGAATATGTTCTGCTTCAAATCCAAAAGCTTTTCGTGCGTCGACAACAACAACTTTTTCTCCTTTATTCAAGGCATCAAACAAATCGGAAGGATCCATTTCAAAGGCCAATTTGTTTTCATAATGTTTAATTTGTGCTTCCATTTTTTTAGTTTTTATGATTTTGTTTTTTCAAAAGTAGAAGAACATTATATACCATAAAAACGAAAAGAATTCATCAAGTTGATTACTTTTTTTCATGAAAAAGCCGTTCGAAAATTTTGTTTCTTTGTATAAATTCTCAAAAAAAATGGAAATACGTCACTTAAGATTGATAAAAGCAATTGTCGAAGAAGGAAGCATCACGAAAGCGATAGACAAACTTCATCTGACACAATCGGCCTTGAGTCATCAGCTTAAGGAAGCTGAGTATCAATTGGGAACTGCCATTTTTCTGAGAACAAACAAAAAATTAGTTTTGACAAAAGCCGGAGAGAAAATCTACGAGCTTGCTAATGAAATTCTGGATAAACTTTCGCAGACCCAAACGCAAATCAAGCAAATGGTTTTCGGAGAATATGGCGAAATCCGAATTAGCACAGAGTGTTTCTCAAGTTATCACTGGCTTCCATCGGTAATGAAACAATTTCATTTACTTTATCCGAATGTAGATTTGAAAATTGTAACCGAAGCCACGCATATTCCTCTTCAAAAATTATTAGACAACACAATCGATATTGCGATTATTAGTGATCAGATCAATGACAATAACATTAAATATCTGGAACTTTTTCAGGATGAGGTTGTCATGGCGGTTTCTGAAAACCATGTCTGGGCGAATAAAAAGTACGTTGTTGCGGAAGATTTTATCAACGAACATCTTTTGATTCATTCCCTTCCGATGGAAACCGTTACGATTCATCAGTTTATTTTGGCACCAGCCAAAGTGACTCCGAAGAAGATTACAGCTTTGCCTTTGACCGAAGCTTCCCTCGAAATGGTAAAAGCTGATATGGGCGTCATGTCGATGGCAAAATGGGCTTTATTACCCCATTTAAAGAACAATCCGATCAAAGCCATCAAAATTGGAAAAAACGGCTTAAAAAGAAAGCATTTTATCGCCATAAGAGACAATCAGGAATATCCCGCCTATTTTCATCATTTTATAACCTTTTTACAAACCGAAATCAACCTGCAATGGAATATACAATAAGAAACTGCGAAATAGCCGATTTACCAAAATTGGTCATTTTATGCCAAAAACATACCGAATTTGAAAAAGCCGATTATGATCAGACGGGAAAAGAAGAAGGTTTAAAAGACGCCTTATTCAGTGAAAATCCGAAATTATTTTGTTTGGTTGTTGCCACTGAAAATGACATTGTAGGTTACGCTTCTTATAATTTCAATTACTCCACCTGGAGTGCCGGCGATTTTATTTATATGGATTGTTTGTTTTTGGAAGAAGAAGCCAGAAATTATGGCATTGGAGAAGTTTTAATCAACCAATTAAAAGAAATCGGAAAAGCCAAAAACTGCGTCAACATGCAGTGGCGAACACCTCAATTCAACGAAAGAGCCATAAAATTCTACAACCGAATTGGCGCAAAAGGAAAAGACAAAATTTGCTTTTTTCTGGATTTGTAAGCTATTTAAGAAAAAGCAATTTAGCTCTCGCAAAGTCGCAGAGTCGCAAAGAAAAAGCTTTATTAAGTTTTTATTTTAAGACTTTAGCATAGTAAAACCTTTGTACCTTTGAGCCTCTGAACCTTTGCACCTATTAAAAAACAATGAAAAAAATAAGTATTTTAGGCTGTGGCTGGCTGGGTTTGCCTTTGGCGAAAAAATTAATCGAAAAAGGGAATTCGGTCAACGGATCTACAACTTCTGAAAATAAACTTTCTATTTTGAAAGACAACGGAATAAATCCATTTCTTGTCATTCTTAGCAGAGTCGAAGACACGCTTGAAAGTGAAAGTGTTTCTGAAACCATAAATGATTTTTTAGCCGAAAGTGAAATTCTAATTATTGATATTCCGCCTAAATTACGAGCAAATACAGATACATCCCGAAAAGTCTTCGTGGAGAAAATCGAAAATCTAATTCCGTTTATAGAAAAATCAACTATCAAAAAAGTGCTTTTTGTGAGTTCAACTTCTGTTTATGGAGATCAAAATGATTTAATTACAGAAGAAACGAACCCAAATCCGGAAACGGAAAGCGGTAAACAATTGCTTTTAGCAGAATCAATTCTACAGAAAAACCAAAACTTCGAAACTACAATTCTGCGTTTTGGCGGATTGATTGGTGAAGATCGTCATCCTGTCAAATTTTTGGCAGGAAAAGAAAACCTCGAAAATCCTAATGCGCCAATTAATTTAATTCATCAAAATGATTGTATTGGAATCATTGAAGAAATCATTAATCAATCAAAATGGAATGAAGTTTTCAATGCCGTTGCACCTTTTCATCCATCAAGAGAAGATTATTATACTCAAAAAGCAAAAGAACAAAATCTAGTTTTGCCTAAATTCAATTCTCAAAAATCGAATATTAAAAAGATTATTTCGAGCGGAAAAATTGAGAATGTTTTAAATTATGAATTTGAATTATCGAATTATTAAAGCAAATAAGTACTATTACATCAAATAAATCAGCTTGTTTTTTGGTTAAGTTTAAAACTTAAACTAATTGTGGTTAAAATAAAAAATCACTACTTTTCAGTTCCCAAAAACAGTAGGTTTTATGACAAAACAAATAAAGTTTCTATTTTACACTAGTATTTTCCTGCTTTCTTTTTTTCAAGGTAACGCTCAAACTGACTCCATTCATGCGGCCGAACAGGAACGAACTGAAAAGATAAAACAATTTCATTCTGATATTGTTGTTAAAGAAAATGGGAATATTGTTGTTACCGAAACAATTAAAGTTTATGCTGCAGGTTTAGAAATAGAGCATGGCATTTTTAGAGAACTTCCGTTGACGAATAATTCATCGAAAGTGTCTTTTAATAATTTTTATACGGTCTTAGATGTTTCAAAAAATGGAGTAAAAGAGCCATTTCATGTCAAATCAAATCTTGAAAACTTCACTATTTTTATAGGCCATAAAGATTTGTATTTACCAGAAGGCACCTATACTTATAGATTAACGTATGAAATTGAAGCCCAAATACATTCTTATCCCAATCTTGATGAAGTGTATTGGAATGTTACCGGTAATTATTGGCTTTTTGACATTGACAATATTTCAGCAAAAGTTACTTTGCCAAAAGGAGCAACAGTCCTTCAAAGTCATTGTTATACAGGACCTTTAGGGTCGAAAAAAAGTGATTGCAATGCAAAGATCAATGGTAATTCAGTTTATTTTACTTCAAAAGATTTAAAAACTGAAGAAGGATTTACAGTTGCAGTTGGATTTCCAAAAGGAATTGTTCATCAGCCATTTTTTCAGCCTCATTACAAATTAGAAGAATTTTTATCTTTCGAAAAAATTGCATTGGCACTGTCTGCGATATTCATTTGCTTTGTATTCTATTATTTCACCTGGAAAAAATATGGGAAAGATCCATTGCCTTCAATTGAAAGTAATGAGTCAGTAAATTTAAAAAACCTTTATTCAGCTTCCTCTTTAAGATATATCAAAGAAAGATATTCGAACACAAAAACGCTTCTCGTTTCTATAATTAGCCTTTCCGTTAAAGGCGCAATAGAGATTACTGGCAACGGAAAACAAAATTGGGCTGATGATTTTCAATATTTCCTAAAAAAAGGAACAAATACAAGTCGTTTAAGCCCTGAGGAAAATGCCGTTTTCGAATTTTTATTTGAGGCAAACGACACTTTAGCAATTGATAAAGAAACATACAAAATTTTTAGTGACGCAGAAACAGAGCTCGAAAAATCTCTTGTAAGCCAATACAACATTAAAGATTATTTCCGAATCAATACAAAACAAATTCTGCTTGGTTTTGTAATTACAATCTCAACCATGCTTGGCTATTGCTATTTTGCAAAAGGGATGATTTTTTGGGGAGCTATATTTGGTTTTACATTTTTAATACTTTCCATATTTTTAATCAAAGTAATTATTAAAGCATTTATAAAGTTCCAATTTTCAATAGCATTTCCTTGTCTACTTATATTAATTTTTCCTCTAATTATAAGTTACACCCTTCTCTTTGGCAATACGACGGATAGAAGTTATTCCGCTTTAAATGCATTAGTGTTGTTTGCGATCATTTTTGGTTTTACAATTTATTTAAATTTAATTACTGCATACACTAAACTGGGTATTAAAACAAAATCTCAAACTAAAAAATTCAAGCAACAACTATTAGATTATCCTGTCCAACAAAATGCCGATACTATAAGTGTTTACGAAGAAAATCTTCCCTACGCTTTTGCTTTAGACATTGATAACGAATGGAATCTAAAATTTATAGACGCTTTAAAAAATTTAAACTACACCAGCAATTGGATTAAAACTGGTGACGGCTCACCAGGTTTTTCATATCAAACATTAGTTCACTTCAACCGTACGTATACCACATCCACAACAAGCTCGAGTGCAAGTTCTGGCGGAGGTAGTTCTGGCGGAGGCAGTGGCGGAGGTGGCGGAGGTGGCTGGTAGAAGCAATGCCAAAACTCAAATCATTTATAACAAACTTTGCGACCAATAACCATCGGGATTGCAAAACCATACTATCTTTGTGATTCATTCAAAAAAGCTATGGAAACAGTTTACGTTAATTCACCTTTAGGAATCACCAAAATAGTTGGAGACGAAAATGGTATTGCAATAATTTCCGTTTCTGATGTTGGTACAAATGAAGTTTCTACAGAAATTCCGGCAGTTTTAAAAGAGGCGGTTTCACAACTTGAAGAATATTTCGAAGGAAAACGAACTGATTTTGATTTAAAACTAAATCCACAAGGCACAGAATTTCAGCAAAAAGTATGGAAAGCTTTATTAGAAATTCCGTACGGAAAAACTATTAGCTACATGGATCAAACCAAAAAGCTTGGCGATGTAAAAGCGATTCGCGCAGTTGCATCTGCCAATGGGAAAAATCCACTCTGGATTGTTGTTCCTTGTCATCGGGTTATTGGCACAAATGGATCTTTAACTGGTTACGCTGGAGGTTTGTCTCGCAAGAAATGGTTACTTGAACATGAAAACCCAAGTACACAGCAGCGTTTATTCTAAAATAAAAATAAGTTAATTCTTATATAAAATCAATTTTTGTACTTTTATAATTCAAAAAAGTCTAAAAATCTAACATCTAAGATGTCTAAATAATGATTGAAAAAATAAACCTCAACAACATTCTCTTTCTTGATATAGAAACTGTTCCAGAAGAAGAAAACTTCAATTCGCTTGACCCGGAAATGCAATCGCTTTGGGATCATAAAACGCAATATCAGCGAAAAGATGATTTTACTCCGGAAGAATTTTATGATCGTGCGGGAATTTGGGCTGAATTTGGAAAGATTATTTGTATTTCTGTTGGGTATTTTACGATCAAGGGCGATATTCGGAATTTTAGAGTAACTTCTTTCTTTGGAGAAGAAAAAAAGATTCTAAAAGACTTTAATAATCTTTTGAATAATCATTTCAATCAGCCACAGCATCTTTTATGTGGACATAATGCAAAAGAATTTGATATCCCGTTTATTGCGCGACGCATGATCATCAATCAAATTGCCATTCCGGACAAACTGAATTTATTCGGAAAAAAACCTTGGGAAATTCCGCATTTAGATACTTTAGAATTATGGAAATTTGGCGATTATAAGCATTTCACCTCTTTAAAATTACTAACTAAAATTCTGGGAGTTCCTTCTCCAAAAGGAGATATCGACGGAAGTCAGGTAGCGCATGTTTTTTATGTCGAAAAAGATATTGACCGAATTGTAACGTATTGTGAAAAAGATACGATTGCTGTAGCACAAATTTTTCTGCGTTTAAGAAGAGAAGATTTGTTGATTGAGGAAGAGATTAGTCATGTATAGTTCTTTTTAAGATCCTAAGGTTCTGAGTTGCTAAGATGCTAAGGTTCCTTGTCATGGGCATAATATCACTTATTTGGTTTAATAAAAAGTTTTGAAAATGATTTATTCTGAAATCTCTCATCACCGTCTTGTTTCGCAAAAGTTATATAAAACAAGTCCAATTTCCCCTCAGGAAATTGTAAAGCATTTAGGTGCCATGCAGGCCCAGGACTATTCGATGGCCAAATGGGCAATTGGTTCGCGATGTTATGCTACTGAGGCAACCATTGAAGAAGCTATAAATGCTGCACAAATCATCCGAACTCATATTCTCCGACCAACCTGGCATTTTGTTTCTGCTGATGATATTTATTGGATGTTGGATCTATCGGCTCCTCAGGTAAAAAGATTTACAGCTTCAGCTGGCAAAAAATATGGTTATGATGCAAAAAAACTCGATCAGACAAATTTTAAAATCGAAAAACTACTTTCTGGAAATAACCATTTGACGCGCGATGAAATTATGCAGGAACTCGGCATCAAAAAAACTTCATCTGCCGATTTTTTAAGTGCGGCCATTATGATGAATGCCGAATTGGATGGTTTGGTTTGTAATGGTAGAATGAAAGGAAAACAAATCACATATGCTTTACTTGAAGAGCGAGTTGCAAATCCAAAAACAAAATTAACCAAAGAAGAAGGTCTCGCAAAATTAGCCCTCAAATATTTCGTAAGTCACGGACCTGCCTCACTTCTTGACTTTTCGTGGTGGTCTGGTTTTCCTCCAACAATTTGCCAAAAAGCTATTAATGCAATTGAGTTGCAATTGAATTCTATTGAAATTGACAATCAAATTTATTGGTTTAAAACTGATTCTTCTACTGAAAATCACTTCCGCGAAAGCGTGCATTTTCTCCCTGCATTTGATGAGATTTTGATTTCGTATAAAACTCGAGAAGCTTCTATTTTACTTGAACATCAATCGAAAGCGTTTACCAATAATGGCATTTTTAAACCTGTTATTCTTGAAAACAGCAAAGTCATCGGAACTTGGAAAAGAACCATCGCAAAAGACCACGCCAAAATAGAAACACAATTTTTTAATGAAACCGAAAATCATAAAAAAGCGATTCTGTTTGAAGGCATCAAAGCTTTTGAACAATATCTCGAAACCAAAATTATTATTGAATAAATCGAATTTTTACTGAAAGATTATCTTTTTACATAAATACTTCTGCTTTCATTATTAAAATCTTTGTGCGATTTATTGCTAAATAATTACATTTACAAAAAATATAATTATGGTTTTAAGCAGATTTTGGTTAGCGATTTTTATTTCTTCGATTCTCTTCATTGTAGTCAGTTTATTTACTGCCAATACATACACGATTGATTCTGTATTGAATGGGAAAAAAGATGACCCAATTTTAGTTTCTGAAAAATACATCGAACAGCTTCCTGCTTTTATCAAAGACAGCATTAAATCGGCGAAGGATCAAACCATGATTATTAATCGCGATACGCTAAATGCTGATACAACTTATGTTTACAAAAACAAAACGGTAAAAATTTACAGTGGTCTGCAAAAATCTGATGGTTTATTGCCAACTTGTAAAACTACTTTACTGGATATAATTCTGCCTCTTATTGCTTACTTGGCTTTCTTCTGCGGTTTAATGGAACTTTTAATTGTTTCTGGAGCTTCTGGAAAATTAGCTAAAGTTTTGAGTCCCGTATTCGTAAAAGTATTTCCAAGTATCCCAAAAAATCACCCTTCAATATCCTATATGACCCTAAACTTTGCTGCTAATTTCTTAGGATTAGATTCGGCTGCAACGCCTTTTGGACTGAAAGCTATGGAAAGTTTACAGGAAATAAATCCCGATAAAGACAAAGCAAGTGATGCACAGATTATGTTTATGTGCCTTCATGCTTCTGGTTTAACCTTAATTGCAACTTCTATTATTGGATATCGCGCGGCTGCAAATGCAACAAATCCAGCCGATGTTATGCTGCCGTGTATTATAACTTCATTTATTGGTACAATTGCGGCTTTCTTAATTGTCGGAATCAAACAAAAAATCAATTTTAAAAGTGCATCCCTTCTTATTGGTTTAATGACTTTAATTGCTGCAATTGTCGGCTTACTGATGTACGTGAATCATTTGGATTTAATTGGGAAAAACTATTTTACTTCTAACCTTTCAGGATTAATATTAATTGCGATTATTGCTTTTACGTTGATTTTTTCTTTTGTTAATGAGAAAAAATTTAAAGAAGCTGACACAACTGTTTTTGACACTTTTGTAGTCGGCGCGAACAACGGAGTTAAAACGGGAGTAACCATTTTTCCTTATGTTTTAGGAATGCTAGTTGCCATTTCTTTGTTTAGAAACAGCGGTTTATTTGAAATCATAAGTGACGGAATTGCATTTGTATTTTCGAATTTAGGTGTAAGCCAAGAAATCACGAATGCATTGCCTGTAGCCATGTTACGCCCTTTTAGTTCTGCTGGATCAAGAGGTTTCTTGATTGATTCGATGAATACGTTTGGTGCTGATTCTCTAACAGGAAGATTGAGCAGTATTTTTCAATGTAGTGCCGAGAGTACTTTTTATGTAATTGCCGTTTACTTTGGTTCAGTTAATATTAAAAATACTCGTTATGCCCTAGGCACAATGCTTTTGGTGGATTTAATTTGTGTAATTACAGCGATTTTTGTGGCGACTTGGTTTTTTTAAAAAAACAAATTTATTCGTTGCATAAGCTGGACTGAAGTCCAGCCCTACAATATATTTAGAGCCGATGGCTCTTTTAAAAGTTCCCGAGGAACTATCTATTTTGTAGAGCTGGACTTCGGTCCAGCTTAAAATAGGATTATATTAAATTTTCAAAAACATATCTTTCGTCATATTTGAAATTGTATTTGTCTAACAGGAATAAATATTCGTTTTTGAAATTTTGTTTTTTGTGATGTTCTTCTTGATTGACGATGTATTTATATACGGCATCAATGTGTGATTTACTGTATGAAAAAACACCGTATCCTTCCTGCCATTCAAATTTATGCTTCGTCAATTGTTTGTCATTAATAAATCTTGACGATTTTCCTTTAACTATTCTCATTAATTCTGAAATAGAAATTGTTGGTTTGAGACCTAAAAGACAATGAACATGATCTTCAGTTCCGTTTACTATAATGGTTTTGCATCCTGTTTCATTTATAGAATTTCCAATCACGCTTAATATTTGAGCTTTACAGTCATCACTAATTAGTGCCCCTCTATTCTTCACTGCAAAAACTGCCTGAATATAAACTTGGTGATAGGTGTTGGACATTTTTTCTAAATTAAAAATCAGGCGCAAAAATACAAATTATCCTACAATTTTAAATAATCCCAATCTTTAATTAAAACTGGACTGAAGTCCAGCTCTACAAAATAGATAGTTCCTCCGGAACTTTTAAAAGAGCCATCGGCTCTAAATATATTGTAGGGCTGGACTTCAGTCCAGTTTAGATATAATACGTTTTTTAATTTTTCATAATAAATTAATACGCACAAACGCCCCTAATTCAAATTCTTTCTTAGGTAAATAATTTCTAACTTTGTAAAAAAACAAAACAATGATTGATTTTATATACCAAGATCCTTATCCAATTTTAAAGGATGAGACACAATACCGCAAAATCACTTCTGATTTTGTAAAAACAGAAAAATTTGGAGAACGCGAAGTTTTAACTGTTGATCCAAAAGGTTTAGAATTATTAGCTGAAGAAGCTTTAACAGATGTTTCGTTCATGTTGAGAACGACACATTTACAAAAACTAAGAAATATTCTTGACGATCCAGAAGCGACAGACAATGATCGTTTTGTGGCATATAATTTACTTCAAAATGCTTCTGTTGCTGCCGAAGGTCAATTGCCAAGCTGTCAAGATACAGGAACGGCAATCGTAATGGCCAAAAAAGGTGAAAGCATTTTTACTGGTGTTGATGACGCAGAATGGCTAAGCCGAGGAATTTTCAATACCTACCAAAAACGCAATTTGCGTTATTCTCAAATCGTTCCAATTACGATGTTTGAGGAAAAAAATTCAGGATCAAATCTTCCTGCTCAAATTGATATTTATGCTAAAAAAGGAAATTCTTATGAATTCTTATTTATGGCAAAAGGAGGTGGATCGGCAAATAAAACATATCTATACCAGCAGACTAAATCGTTATTGAACGATAAATCTTTAGATGCATTCATTCGTGCAAAAATCAAAGATTTAGGGACTTCGGCTTGTCCTCCCTATCACTTGGCTTTAGTAATTGGTGGAACTTCTGCGGAAGCGAATTTAGGCGCCGTTAAAAAAGCATCTGCGGGGTATTATGACCATCTTCCAACATCAGGAAACATGGCTGGTCAAGCTTTCCGTGATTTAGAATGGGAAGAACGTGTTCAAAAAATCTGTCAGGAAAGTGAAATTGGAGCTCAATTTGGAGGAAAATACTTTACGCATGATGTTCGCGTCGTTCGTTTGCCTCGTCACGCAGCTTCTTGTCCAGTTGGATTAGGAGTTTCATGTTCTGCTGACAGAAATATTAAGGGAAAAATTACGAAAGACGGAATCTTCGTTGAACAGTTAGAAGTAAATCCGAAACAATTTTTACCAGAAACTGCACCGCATTTAGAAGCTCCAGTTGAAATTGATTTAGATCAACCAATGACCGATATTTTGGCAAAATTATCTCAATATCCAATTAAAACACGTTTAAAGCTAAACGGAACTGTAATTGTTGCCCGTGATATTGCTCATGCAAAAATCAAAGAATTGCTAGACGCCGGAAAACCAATGCCGGAATACTTTAAAAATCACCCTGTGTATTACGCCGGACCAGCAAAAACTCCAGAAGGAATGGCTTCAGGAAGTTTTGGACCAACAACTGCTGGGCGTATGGATGTTTATGTAGATGAATTCCAGAAACATGGCGGTAGTATGGTGATGCTTGCAAAAGGGAATCGTACTAAACAAGTTACTGATGCCTGCAACAAATATGGCGGATTCTATTTAGGTTCTATTGGCGGTCCTGCAGCTATTTTGGCTCAAGACAATATTTTAAAAGTAGAAGTTGTTGATTTTGAAGAATTAGGGATGGAAGCTGTTCGTAAAATTACTGTGAAAGATTTCCCTGCTTTTATTATTACAGATGATAAAGGAAATGATTTCTTTGAGAATTTATAATCTAAGGGACTAAGGTTCTAAGATACTGAGATTCTAAGGTTTTCTTTCTTAATATAAAAACCGCCTTCTGGGCGGTTTTGTTTTTTATAAATCTTGCGAACCATGCAAAAATCTTAGCGTACTTTGCGGTTAAAAAAACTAAGCACTAAGTGCATTTTTCTCAAATGCTATAAAATGCGAAACTTCGCCTTTAGAGTTGTAAACAGGAAAGCCACTGATACGACAGCTATACACTTTTCCATTTTTTTTATAATTTTCAATCGTCTTCTCAAACGAGGTTTTTAAGTGAATTGCTTCTCTGATTTCTTTCAGTGCAGTTTGGCAAGTTTCCGGGCCTTGAAACATTTTGGGCGTGTTTCCTAAAACTTCTGCTTCAGTATAACCGGTCATTCTTTTAATTTTACTGGATACAAAAACAATTTTTAAGTTCAAATCTGTAATCACAACAACTTCATTCTTGATGCGTTCTTCTATTTCAAGTTCCTTTTCGTTCCATGAATATTGAGTTGAAATATCATGAAGTTTTTTCAAATCGGCAACTATAGCTTTCAATTCATTTACATATTCATAATGAAAATCCCAAGCCAAAATTGGAACCGAATAACGATAGGAAGCATCTTCAAGGTCAGAGTTTTTCATTTGGAGCAATTTTAATGAGATATCTTTTCTCTCAAAGATAAAGCTAAAACTTCAATGCTTTTTACGGGAAACCGTATTTTTAAATATTATAACAAATCAAAATGAAAATTTTAACTGTACAACAACGGCTTTCTTTTCCTCTGTATTTAAGTTGTTTAGCGAAATCCCAAGCAATCTGACAGAGTCTTTCATTCGCTCTTGGTACAATAATTCTTCTACTGTTTCTAAAATCAGACTTTTATCTGAAATAAAATACGGAAGTGTTTTACTTCGGGTTTGCTGCGTAAAATCACTGTATTTGATTTTCAGTGTAACCGTTTTGCCCGAAATTTTATGTTTTTTCAAACGTCTTTCTAATGATGTAGCAATTTTTTCAAGCTGTTCTAGCATAAAAATTTCAGAGGATAAATTGACATCAAAAGTATGTTCGGCTGCAACCGATTTTGTAATACGGTCCGATTTTACTTCACTGTTATGAATACCGCGAACAACTTTATAATAAAACCCTCCAGATTTTCCGAAATGTTTTTCCAGAAATTCTATTGTTTTGCTTTTTAAATCGGCTCCAGTAAAAATACCAAGCTGATACATTTTTTCAGTTGTTACTTTCCCAACGCCATAAAATTTCCTGATTGGCAATTCTTCTAAAAAAGCTAAAACCTCATCAGGATTAACGGTTTTTTGCCCGTTAGGTTTGTTGATGTCGCTAGCAATTTTTGCCACAAATTTATTGACTGAAATTCCTGCCGAAGCCGTAAGCCCAACTTCGTTCAAAATTCGCATCCTGATTTCCTGTGCAAGCAAACTCGCACTCGGATTTCCTTTTTTATTTTGGGTTACATCAAGATAAGCTTCATCTAACGAAAGTGGTTCAACTAAATCTGTATAGTCGTGAAAAATTTTATGGATTTTCGAAGAAATCTCTTTGTATCGGTCAAATCTCGGTCGGACAAAAATAATTTCTGGGCAGTATTTTTTGGCCAAAACCCCACTTATCGCACTTCGTACACCAAATTTTCTAGCTTCATAACTTGCTGCCGAAACCACTCCCCTGTTTTCTGAACCGCCAACTGCCACTGGTTTTCCGCGCAACAACGGATTATCCATCTGCTCTACTGAGGCATAAAAAGCATCCATATCAATATGGATAATTTTTCGGTATGCAGGTGTTTCAGACATGTTACAAATTTAAATAGTAAACGCTGAAAAATGACACTAAAAATCATAAAAAAAGCTAGAGTTTTTTGCAACTATAGCTTTATATTTTCTTCTAAATAAAATCCTTAAAACTCTATTCTTAAGCCAATTTGGTTTGTACTGGCAATTAAAGTCGTTTTTGGTTCTGGTTTATAAGTCTCAGCCAAACCGTTATTATATTTCTCAAGAGCTGCTTTTATTTTTTTTGGATACCCAATCTTAATCGGAATTGAAGCGACAAGCATTGCTCCGCCAATCACGGCCAATGCCATATTTGAACGTTCAGAACTTACCGATACAACAGTCACAATCGGGGTACCATTATTGTTATAAATAGTTTTTGAAGTCGATGTATAATTATTATCACTATTCATTGCAACAATCAGGTTTGTGGCCACAAGTCCTATACCTCCATAAAAAAGAACATTTCCCCAAGTTTTTTTACTTCTTCCAGAATTATAAAGTTTCAAAGCTTCAGGATTCGTATCCATCAGAGCTCGAACTAAGTTTGTATTTACTTTTTGGTTTTCCGAATTATAAACACTACCGCCACTTCCGTAAGTAAGCTTACCTTGTGAATATCCTGCAAAAGCAAGCATTAAAAATAAAACAGTCAAGTTTCTTTTCATAAATTGTTTTTAGGTTATGTTAGTTATTTGTTTTTTGGCTGAAAAATTAAAGCATAAATTTATCAGGTTCGCAAAGATTAACAACTAAATGATTCCAAACAAATCATTTTCTCTATTTTTGTAATCCTTATTCGAAATATTTAAAAATGCGAACATTTGTTATAGGCGATATACACGGAGGATTACGCGCACTTGAGCAAGTGTTGGACAGAGCCAAAGTTACTACAGAAGATACTCTTATACTTTTAGGCGATTACGTTGATGGATGGAGTCAATCTGCCGAAGTAATCGATTTTTTAATTGATCTTAAAACCAAGCAAAAATGCATTTGCATTAGAGGAAATCATGATCAGCTGGCTCTGGACTGGCTTGAAAACAGACATGAAGATTTTGATGAAGAAATGTGGTACAAACATGGCGGAAAAGCTACAGTTGAAGGATATTCTAAACTCTCTGAAGAAAAAAAGAAAACGCATATTGTATTTTTAGAATCACTGAAAGATTATTATCTTGATGATGCAAACCGACTTTTTGTTCACGCCGGATTTACAAATTTAAATGGCGTAGTCTGGGAATACTTTCCGAAATTATTTTATTGGGACAGAACACTTTGGGAGTCGGCACTTGCTCTAGACCCAAACTTAAAGCCCGATGATTTATATTACCCTAAACGATTTACGGTTTACAAAGAAATCTACATTGGCCACACACCTGTTACCAGAATTGGAGAAACTGTACCTGTAAACAAAGCCTGCGTTTGGAATGTTGATACTGGCGCTGCCTTTAAAGGTCCTTTAACGATTATGAACGTAGATACTAAGGAATTTTGGCAAAGTGAACCATTAAATGAATTATATCCTGACGAAAAAGGTAGGAATTGATTTCCAAAAAACTATTTTTGCATCTCAAAATTATTAATATTAAAGTTTATGAAAAAAGTTATTACATTCTTGTTTTTAGTATCATTCGGATTTATTAATGCGCAACAAGCTTTTAAAGGCAAAGGCGATATCAAAGTAAATGTTGGTGCTAACATTCAGGATGGTGGTTCTGGAATTCAAGGTTCTGTTGATTTTGGTTTAGGAGAAAATTTCTCTTTTGGTTTCGTTTCAAATTATTTACTTGGTGTAAATAATTTCAATGGTATTTACGGTGGTAATCCAACTCCATACAATGATTACAAACCAGAATTCAAAGATCGTTTTGATGCAAAAGCAAGAATCAATGCTAATTTAAGCAGTGTTATTGGAATCGAACAATTAGATATTTACCCAGGTTTAAGCTTAGGTTTGAAAAATTTTGGAGGACATGTTGGAGGACGTTATTTCTTTACTGAAGGATTTGGTGTTTTCACAGAAATTGGTTTCCCAATAGCAAAATACAGCGACAACAATGATGTTTTTGATCATTTAAACAATCAAGCAACTTTCAGTTTAGGAGCTTCATTTAATTTATAATAAACTTTTAAGTTCCAAAGGCTCAAAGTCACAAAGGCTCAAAGGGACAAAGTTTTTAAAAAGAAAAACCGCCTTATGGCGGTTTTTGTGTTTTATGTCTAAATTTCTGCTACTAGTCTAAGTTTTCTTTTTAAGAAAAAAAGAAAATCATTGAATGTGGCAACATAATCTTCATTTGAATTCTCATCAATTAAAAATTCTGAAAGATCTCTTTTTCTATAAGAAAACATTAAGGAATTGTACTGAATATCTGAACTTGAAGTTTGGTTTAAAAACGAAATAAGGAAGAAATAAAATACCAAAAGCCTAATCAAAACAAAGAATTTTCGAAAACCTTTACATAAACCATTTTCATTATTTTCTTTGAAAGCTTTAATAGTAAAATAAAGCAATTGAATTATAAAAATTGGTATAAGAACATTAGACAGATATAATAAACTCCGAATATCTATCAAAGACATTAATAATGTTATAAAAATCGAAGTTGCCGTATTTATAATGAAGAAATAACTTCCCCATTTAATATCTATTTCAAACTTTTCCAAATGTGTGTGTTTTTTAATTACAGCAAATGTAAATAAAAGATTACTTTGTAATTTAATCTAAAAAAATAAAAAAGAGAACCTTCATTCAAGAAAGTTCTCTTTATCTAAATCACTCTTTGCTGCTTTGTGCCTCTGAGTCTTTGAACCTAAAAATCAAATCGACATTTCAGGAATTTCACCTTCAATAATCAGATCGGCTTCAGTTGAGGCGATAATGTGCTCGACAGAAACACCTGGCGCTCGTTCTAAGAGCTTAAAACCATTTTCAGTAACTTCGAGAACCGCAAGCTCGGTTACAACCTTTTTGACGCATCCTACGCCTGTTAATGGCAAAGTGCATTTTTTTAAGATTTTAGATTCGCCTGCTTTGTTCACGTGCATCATAGCAACGATGATATTTTCGGCGGAAGCCACCAAATCCATTGCGCCTCCCATTCCTTTCACCATTTTACCTGGAATTTTCCAATTGGCGATATCTCCGTTTTCAGAAACTTCCATTGCTCCTAAAATCGTTAAATCGACTTTTTGACTGCGGATCATCCCGAAACTAAATGCCGAATCAAAAAAACTCGCGCCCGGAAGTGTTGTAATAGTTTGTTTTCCTGCGTTGATTATATCAGCATCTTCTTCACCTGCAAATGGAAAAGGGCCCATTCCTAAAACTCCATTCTCACTTTGAAATTCAACCGCAATATCTTCTCTAACATAATTCGCAACCAAAGTCGGAATCCCGATTCCAAGGTTTACAAAGTATCTGTCTTTTACTTCTTTTGCGATTCTTTTCGCTATATCTTCTTTACTAAGCATATTTCTAATGTGTCAATTTTTTAATGTGCCAATTAGTCAATTTGATAATTTGATAATTATTTAGATTACGCAAAGCATTTTCTAATTATCGCATTTCCTAATTATCTAATTCTTACCGTTCTTTGCTCAATACGTTTCTCAAACTTTTCACCTTGAAAAATACGCTGTACCATAATTCCCGGAATGTGAATTTGATTTGGATCTAAACTCCCAACCGGAACCAGTTCTTCAACTTCAGCGATTGTGATTTTTCCGGCACCGGCCATGCATGCGTTAAAGTTTCTGGCAGTTCCTTTAAAAATTAGATTTCCTGCTTCATCACCTTTCCATGCTTTTACAATTGCAAAATCAGCTTCAAAAGCTTTTTCCATGATATGCATTTTACCTTTGAATTCACGTACTTCTTTTCCTTCAGCAACTTCGGTTCCATAACCAGCTGGAGTGAAAAAAGCAGGAATTCCGGCTTGAGCGGCTCGGCATCTTTCTGCGAGAGTTCCTTGTGGCGTTAATTCCACTTCTAATTCTCCAGAAAGCATTTGGCGTTCAAACTCAGCATTTTCACCAACATATGACGAAATCATTTTTTTGATTTGTTTTTTCTGCAAAAGCAATCCCAGGCCAAAATCATCAACTCCTGCATTATTTGAAATACAAGTTAAATCTGAAATTGATGTTTTTACCAGTGCTGCAATCGTATTTTCAGGAATTCCGCATAAACCAAAACCACCAAACATAATTGTCATTCCGGTTTCAATACCTGCAATCGCTTCCTGAACATTATTAACTTTTTTTGTTATCATAACAAACTGTCTTTATTACCGTATATTTTTGATAAAAATAAGATTTTTAGATTAAATTATAACGATTTCGTAATGATTTTGATGAATTTATTTTCACCGGTTTAATTATAAATATTCAATCCAATATAAATATATCTCGTAGAGATTAAATATTGGTAGAAAATTTATTGTCAATGCTATTTTGTCCCATCGGGACTAAATGTGAAATTCATTAAAAATCTTAAAAGATGTAGTCCCTACGGGACATCTTCGAAATCTTATCATTCAATGTTTTCTACCAATATTTAACTCCTAGCGGAGTATATATACAAAAGCTAGTGATCAAAAAAATCCTCTTGTTTTCTTCCAAATTTAGAAGATCACAAAAGGATTTATTATTTAAAAACTGCATTTAAGTTTACAACTCAAATTCGTCTGTGTTTTGTTCTGTTTGTGTTGTGTCTTTTACAACAGCTGGTCTTTGGTAACAATCTACTTTTATAGAAAGATTAGCCGGACGCTCAAATTCTGATTTTGAGATCTGAAGGTTTTCATCTTTATAACAAAGCTTCATAAAATATGCCCAAACCGGAAGTGCAGCAGTAGCTCCCTGTCCGTACGTCAAACTTTTGAAACGTGCTGAACGATCTTCGCATCCCACCCAAACACCAGTTACTAAATTTGGAACCATCCCCATAAACCAACCATCAGACTGGTTTTGTGTTGTTCCCGTTTTACCCGCAATTGGGTTTCTAAACATATATGGATATCCTGTCCAACGGTTATCACCACTTCCTCCGCCTTCTGTACGTAAACGTGCACCAGAACCAGTTTCAGTAACTCCTTCTAATAATTTGATTAC
Organism: Flavobacterium sp. 245; assembly: GCF_004362055.1. Classification (GTDB taxonomy): domain Bacteria; phylum Bacteroidota; class Bacteroidia; order Flavobacteriales; family Flavobacteriaceae; genus Flavobacterium. The sequence continues at coordinate 8,599 of NZ_SNXB01000014.1, read as the reverse complement.
TGCAAAAGCAATATCTTTATTTAAAACGTCATGAGATTCTGGAATTGGTTCATAAATGACCTCACCACTTTTATTTTCAATTCGGCTTAAAAATTGAGGTTTTACATAAACCCCCTGATTTGCGAATGTGCTGTATGCCGCTACCATATCTTCAACCGTAATATCTACAGCTCCTAATGCAATTGATGGCTGCACAGGAATTTCTGTTTTTACACCTAATTTTTTAGTTAATTCTACAACAGCTTCCGGACCGGTTCTGTCAATTAATTTAGCCGAAACTGTATTGATAGAATTTGCCAAACCTTGTTTCAATGTTACCATTCCACGGTATCTGTTATCTGAGTTTCTTGGTTCCCAGTCTTCCGTTACGTGGTGACGTCCTTTATGAATCATAAATGGTCCATCTAAAATTGAATCGCATGGAGACATATTCAACTGTTCAATTGCCGTTGCATAAACAAAAGGTTTAAAAGTCGAACCAACTTGTCTTGCTCCCTGACCAACGTGATCGTATTGGAAATATTTATAATTGATACCGCCAACCCACGCTTTGATATTTCCGGTTTGAGGTTCCATTGCCATTAAACCAGACTGCAAAAAGTGTTTGTAATAGCGAATTGAATCTAAAGGCGTCATAATCGTATCACGTTCTCCTTTCCAAGTAAATATTCGCATTTGTGTTTTTACTTTGAATGAAGCAATAATATCGTCCTCGCTCTTATCCATATCTTTCATAATGGCCCAGCGCGTAGAATTTTTCATCGCTTGCATCATGATTCTCTCTGTTTCAGCTTGGGTAATGTTTACGAAAGGAGCATTTTTATTGGTTTTCATTTCAATAAAAAACTGCTGTTGCAAGTTTTTCATATGCTCTGAAACCGCTTCTTCAGCATATTGCTGCATTCTTGAATCAATAGTCGTATAAATTTTCAGACCATCTTTATAAATATCATAATCAGAACCGTCAGGCTTTTTGTTTTCAGCAACCCATTTTTTCATGTAATCACGAAGATATTCTCTGAAGTATGTTGCCATACCCTCGCGGTGACTTTCTAATTTGAATTTTAAAGTAATTGGCAAGGCTTGCAATCTCAATTTTTCTGCTGTAGTAATCATTTTTGCTTTTTCCATTTGAGAAAGCACAACATTACGGCGATTTTTAACTCCTTGTGGATTACGAACTGGATTGTATAATCCTGAATTTTTGAACATTCCAACTAAAATTGCTGATTCGTCCATCGTTAAATCTTTTGGGTCTTTCGAAAAATAAGTCTGCGCCGCAGAACTCACTCCAACAGAATAATTTCCAAAATCATAAACATTGCAGTACATTGCAAGAATTTCATTTTTGGTATATTGTCTTTCCAGACGAATGGCAATAATCCATTCTTTTATTTTCTGCACAATTCTAAACGGCAGGAATTTAGAACCTTCTCCGTGAAATAATTGTTTTGCTAATTGTTGAGTTAATGTACTCGCTCCACCATTTGTTCCTAAAGTGAAAACGGCTCTTAAAGTACCGCGTCCGTCAATTCCTGAATGTTCGTAAAAACGAGCATCTTCCGTCGCCACTAAAGCTTCAACTAAACTTTTTGGCAAATCAGAATATTTAAGTTGTGATCTATTGGTTTTAAAGTATTTACCAATTACTACTCCATCCGAAGAAATAATTTCAGTAGCTAAATTTGAATCCGGGTTTTCTAGATCTTCAAACGAAGGCATAGAGCCAAATAATCCCCAAGAGGCAAATAAAAAGAAAGCTAGAATACCCAGCAATGTATATGCAAAAACTCGCCAGAACTTCTTTTTATAGTAATTAATATCTTTAACGCTATTTGATTGATTGTTTTTCTTAGCAGCCATAACTATTTTCTAATCTTTTTGTTCTATTCTAAAACCAACGTCTGTAATACCTTCTAAAGCCTGAACACCAGGGATTTTACCTGATTCTCTAACAGCTTGTTTAATATGAACCCTATATTTTCCTTTAAACTTTACATCTTCTTTGTAAAACAATTTACTCTCTTTAATATCAGTAAAACCGTTTCCTAACAATGTTCCGTCTGGATTTGCCATTTGATATTCTAAAGTATCTACTTTTGTGAAACCACTTGGCGTTTCAATAGCTACAATTAGAAACAGGTTATTAAACGGATAATTGTTGTTGTCTCTCAAATTTACAAATAAATTGTACTTTTTGGTAGAATCTAAAACTGGCAGATCAAAAGTTACAACACTATCTTTATGCCAGGCGCTTCCAACCGATTTGTATTCATCAAATACTCTTTTTTTATCACACGAAAAAAGGAGTATTGCGACCAAAAGAAGAATTCCGCTATTTTTTATTCTCATTTTTAGTAATAATTATTGGTTTTCTAGGCTCACCAGGCTTATTTTCATTCGTTTTATTTGATTTATTCGGATGATTTTGCTTGTTATGGCCTTTGTTCGATTTATTCGGATTTCCGCCAGCTGGTTTATTGTTATTATTATTTCCTTGCTGTGGTTTGTTTGGTGCCGGTGCTGCCACCACCGCATTTTCAGCATTTGGTTTGCGTTTGCGGTTTGGTTTTTTCTTTCTTTTTGGCTGATCAAAACGAGTTAAACTCTCTTGACCCATTGCATTATTAAAGTCTTTTTCTGGTTCAGAAATTACTTCGATTGCAAAATCTTCCAATGAAGAAACTTTGTTTTTCTGTTTATTTTCGGCAATAATTTCTTTAACCTGATCAATTTTCAAAACATGCCAGTTTGCAAAATTATTAGTGTATGCAAACCACATTAATCCTTTAAAAATATCTTGTTTTTGACAAACAGCGTCTCCTTTTTCGGTTACTAATTTTGTATCATAATCTGGAAATTCTTTTAAAGCATCCATGTAAGTATCTAACTCATAGTTTAGACAACATTTAAGCTTTCCGCATTGTCCCGCCAATTTTTGTGGATTCAATGATAATTGTTGATAACGTGCCGCCGATGTATTGACACTTCTAAAATCTGTCAGCCAAGTCGAACAGCAAAGTTCTCGTCCGCAAGAACCAATTCCGCCTAAACGAGCCGCTTCCTGACGGAAACCTACTTGTTTCATTTCAACTCTTGTACTAAATTCTTTTGCGAAATCTTTAATCAGCATTCTAAAATCGACACGATCGTTAGCGGTATAATAAAACGTCGCTTTTGATCCATCTCCTTGAAATTCGATATCCGAAATTTTCATTTCCAATTTATGCTGAATCGCCAATTCTCTCGCACGAACCTTCATAGGTTCTTCACGATCACGGGCTACAGACCAAATATCAATATCTTTTTGAGATGCTTTTCTGTAAATTTTTGGAACTTCATTACTGTCCGGATTTACTCCTTTTTTCTTCATTTGAATTTTAACCAATTCGCCTGTTAAAGTAACAATTCCAATATCATGTCCTGGCGAAGCAACAGTCGCTACAATATCGCCAATACTTAAAGTTAATTTCTCTGAATTTCTAAAAAATTCCTTACGTCCGTTTTTAAAACGAACCTCAACACAATCAAAAATCGCCTCGCCATTAGACGGACTCATGTTCGAAAGCCAGTCAAAAACAGTCAATTTATTGCAGCTATCGGTGCCGCAAGTCCCATTATTTTTACAACCCTTTGGTGCGCCACCATCTGAGGTTGAACAACTTGTACATGCCATAATTATATATGTAGTGTTGCAAAAAGCAACTTAAGTTCATAAACGTTTAATCGGTAAAGATAGTATTTTTTTTAGTTTGCTTTTATGCATTAAAACTAAATGCTTGTTAAATAAACATTGATGTTGTTTTTTAAACAAAAGCTTTTTCTGGTCACTTCAAATTTGTCTTATTCTATTACCATTTCGTCGTATATGTCCGGCCAAAAGTTGAATTACAGCTGACTTTTGCGAATCAATTATTTTTAATTGAAAACTTTCCAACTACAGATTTAGTTTGCTAATAATTAGAATTTTATGTTTTACAAAATAGAAAAGAAAAAACACTTTTCGATTCACAATTATTTAAAAACATATTTCTCATATAAACAAATTAACATTTTGATATACGCAATATGTTTTCGTTGCAACAAAAATTTCACTGCCAATAAATTAAATGTCTATGCCAAATTTTACTCTTAAAAAGTTTTTTTCTTATAATCTTATTTCCCTTTTATTTTTATTTTTTCCATTTACAAAGATAAATGCTCAAAATTTTACTGAAAGTTTTAAATACAATAGTGTTCCATCTTCACTTCATATGAACGGAACTCCTTCAGCTTTTTTAACTGGAGGTTTTGGAACAAGAGATGGATATAGTGATGTCAATGGAAACGGTTATCTACGATTGACTAATGTAAATACCACACAAAAAGGAATTGTATGGTCAACGATACCTTTTTCTTCAGCAAAAGAAATTAGTGCATCATTTGAATATTATATACACAGCGGAAATGGCGGTGATGGAATCGCTTTTATTTTATTTGATGAAAATACACCTACGCCTTTACCGGGAGAATTTGGTGGTTCTTTAGGATATGCACAAGCCAATGGACAAAATGGTTTTACAAATGGATATTTAGGTATTGGAATTGATGAATATGGTAATTTTTCATCTAATGCCGAAGGTAGAACAGGAGGTCCTGGAAGCATGGAAAGTGCTATTGTATTAAGAGGTAAGGGTTCTGGAACTTCAGGCTATCCCTATTTAACAGGTGCAAAAACACAATCATCACCTTTTTATTTTGATATAGCCGGAAATGACAGAACAGCCACTGACCCTAGCAAAGCAGGCTTCAGAAAAATTGATATACTTTTAAAACCGCGATCTGGAGGAGGTTTTTTTGTATCAGTTTATCTAACTCATGGGAATACTAAAAGTTTAATAATTGATAATTATGCTTATACAACAGTAGCTCCAACAAATTTAAGATTTGCCATTACAGCTTCAACGGGATTATATACCAATTTTCATGAAATACGTAATTTAAATGTTTCCTCTTTATATCAACCCATTGCAAACCCCGATTCTTTTTCAGGAATTGTGGGCGTGTCCGCAACTTCTGCAGATATAACCGCCAATGATAATGGAACAATAAACGCACCTGCGACTTTAGACAGAACATCAGTAGACCTGGACTTGGATTCAATAGGTATACAAAATTCTATCACAGTTATAGGAAAAGGAACATTTATCTATGATTCAGTGACAGGAAAAGTCACATTTATTCCTTTAAATAATACAATTGAAGGACCTGTACAAATAAATTATACTTTTAATGATACTTACGGTAAAACATCAACTGTTGCCACTATCACATATAATTCCATTAAAATTACAGGAGTTAACATATGTCCTGGAGGTACCGGTTCGCTAGTAATAGAACCTTCTGCCCCCAGAACGACAACTTCCTTTTCTGGTCATTGGAATTCTCAAACAGACCCTAAAGCTTTTATACCGAATGATTTAGTTAATGGTTTTTTAGTTAATTCTGCAAACTGTTCTTTCTCCACAAATGCTTCAAGAAATTATACAGCAACTGAATTTTCTGTCACTCGATCTGGGATCTATGTACTTAAAATGACCGATAGTAATGATTATGATGGCTTGGCATACATTTATTCAGGTAATTTTGTACCTGGAAAATGTAATGCAGGAGGTACATGGATAATAGGAGATGATGATTTTGACGGTCGTTTTACAGAACCCAGATTGACCGTTTATTTACAAAGTGGAGTTAAATACACACTGATTTCAACACTTTGGGCTTACAATGATATAGGGGTTTATTCTGGAGATTATTCCTGGACAGTTACTCCCCCACCGGGAGGTCAGTTTACACTGACTCCTTTAAATTATTGGTATACATCAGCTTCTGGTGGTACGCCTATTGGCTGGGGGCCAAGTTTTAATCCAGTTGGAGTAACGAACTCTGGTTTAGTAAATACAAATACCCCAGGTTCTACTATTTATTATGTTGGCGATGAAACAAACGCACCAAGATTTCCTGTGTCTTTTACTATAAAAGAAGACGCCAATGCTGGACCAGCCTCGTCATCACCAACTGCCTGTATCAATACCGACTTAGTTTCTATTACACACACTACTGTAAATTCAACAGGCATAGGGACACCAACAGGTTTACCTTCTGGAGTAACCGCGACTTGGGCATCGAATTTAATTACAATTAGTGGAATACCAACTCAATCAGGTATTTTTAATTACATCATTCCTATAATTGGTGAATGTGGAAATAATACAGCAACAGGAAAAATAACCGTTACAACAAAGGCCAATGATATAATCACAACATCATCAATATGTTCTGGACAGACTTACACATGGCCTGCAAACGGAATTGTATACACTACATCACAGGCAGGACTTAGAATTAGCAATAACGGATGTATGGCAGATCAGGTTTTGAATCTGACTGTAACTCCTAAACCGGCTGATAGTATCACAACGCAAACAATATGTTCAGGACAGACTTACATATGGCCAGCAAACGGAATTGTATATACTACATCACAGACAGGACTTAGAATCAGCAATGACGGATGCACCGCAGATCAGGTTTTAAATTTGACTGTAACTCCAAAACCGGCTGATAGTATCACAACCCAAACAATATGCTCAGGACAGACTTACACATGGCCTGCAAATGGCATTGTGTATACTACGTCACAAACGGGGCTTAGAATCAACAATGACGGATGTACTGTCGATCAGGTACTGAACCTTACAGTTACTCCAAAACCAGCTGATAGTATTACGACCCAAACAATATGTTCAGGACAAACTTACACATGGCCTGCAAATGGCATTACATATTCTGCATCTCAGACAGGACTTAGAATCACCAATGACGGATGTACTGCCGATCAGGTACTGAACCTTACAGTTACTCCAAAACCAGCTGATAGTATTACGACCCAAACAATATGTTCAGGACAAACTTACACATGGCCTGCAAATGGTATTACATATTCTGCATCTCAGACAGGACTTAGAATCACCAATGACGGATGTACTGCCGATCAGGTACTGAACCTAACAATTGATGTGCCAATTAGTCAAGCTATAGGATTTCCAGATACTATTTGTGTTGGAGAAACAATTTTAATTGTGCCTCCAACCGATGGAAACATATTAATTTCTTCAGACAACTCTATAGCTACAATATCATCAGGTTTAGTAACTGGAGTAAAGGCTGGATCAACCAATATAACTTATAAATGGAAAAATACAGGCGTATGTCCTGATGGATCAATTAGCGGATTAATAACCGTGATACCAAAACCAGCTGATATCATCACAAATCAAACAATCTGCTCAGGAGAGAATTATACATGGCCCGCCAACGGCATTTCATATTCTACTTCACAAACAGGGCTTAGAATCAACAATGACGGTTGTACCGCTGATCAGGTATTGAACCTGACCGTTAGACAAAATCTTATTGTTACCCAAATTGCATTTCAAGAATGTATTGGAAGTTCGTTTAACAATTTCGTAATCAACAGAGTAACTTCAGGAACAGTAACAGATATAGGAACACCATTAAACTTGCCAACCGGCCTTACTGCTTTTTGGTCACCGTTGGATAATACAGTCCAAATTAATGGTACAATAACTGAAGCAAACAATTTATGGTATAGCATTCCTTTATTAACCGAAGATTGCGGTATTCAAAATGCAATAGGTCAAATCAAAGTAAACCCGAAACCAGCTGATATTATAACAACAAAATCAATCTGCTCAGGAGAGAATTATACATGGCCTGCAAACGGCATTTCATATTCTGCTTCACAAACGGGACTTAGAATAAATAATGATGGATGTACGGCTGATCAGGTATTGAACCTTACCGTTACTCCGAAACCAGCTGATATTATAACAACAAAATCAATATGCTCAGGAGAGAATTATACATGGCCTGCAAACGGCATTTCATATTCTGCTTCACAAACGGGACTTAGAATAAATAATGACGGATGTACTGCCGATCAGGTTTTGAACCTGACTGTTGGAAGCAAGCCTTCGGATGTTGTAATTACGGAGTCAATCTGTGCAGGAGAATCTTATAAGTGGATTGATAATGTTACCTACACAACATCTCAAAATGGAGTCAGAATCAGCAATGACGGATGTACAGCGGATCAGGTATTAAACCTGACTGTTACTCCTAAACCAGCTGATATTATTACAACCCAAACAATATGTTCTGGACAGAATTACAAATGGCCTGCAAATGGCATTGTGTATACTACATCACAAATGGGGCTTAGAATCAACAATGACGAATGTACTGCCGATCAGATATTGAACCTTACCGTTACTCCGAAACCAGCTGATATTATAACAACAAAATCAATCTGCTCAGGAGAGAATTATACATGGCCTGCAAACGGCATTTCATATTCTGCTTCACAAACGGGACTTAGAATAAATAATGACGGATGTACTGCGGATCAGGTTTTGAACCTGACTGTTGGAACTAAACCTTCTGATATTGTGACAAACAAATCAATCTGTGCAGGAGAATCTTATAAGTGGATTGACAATGTTACTTATACAGCATCGCAAAACGGAATCAGAATTAG
>NZ_SNXB01000013.1 GCF_004362055.1 Flavobacterium sp. 245 | reverse complement strand
TCGAATCTTGACTATTATTTCTCATCGTAACAAAATTTATTAAAGTTAAATTTTGTTACCGAATTATCTAACCTTTACAATTTCGACGAAGGAGAAATCTTCGCGAGAAGCTCGACAAAGATTGGTTACTTTTCTGTGCGGAGTTACTTGCGAAGATTTGCTTCGCCAGTCGCCATCGCTCGAGTCTCCTTCGTTGAAATGACAAGATTGTGTGAAATCAATCTATGAATCCAACAAACACTTCGTCTTCAATAACTTTAATCGGATACGTTGCAATTTTTAAATCATCATCTCCATTCAGGTTTGAACCATCAACTAAAGAAAATGTTTTTTTATGCATTGGACACGCAATTTTCGGAATGTCATCAGCAGATCCTGTCATTCCTCTTGAAAGTACCATTTCCATTTTGTGTGGGCATGCATTTTGGCAAGCGTACCATTCGTTACGACGTGTAAAATTGAAAATTGCGATTTGCTTGTTTTTGTATTTGATGCATCCGCCTCGGTTTGTTGGAAAATCTTCTACTTTACCTGCTTTGAACCAAATTGTTGCATCGCTCGCATGAACCGTTTCGTATTGATTTAAGATTTCTTCCATTTTGATTGAGTTTTGATTTCCTGTTTCTTAGCCCTCTTTTTACAATCAAGAGAGTTTGATGGCGCAGTAAAAAAGAGGGTAAGAAGGACAGCAAACGTTTGTGATATTTTTTCTTTTTTTGGAGCTTATTTCTGTAGGACGAAATTGCTCGCAAAGACGCAAAGGCGCTAAGTTTTTTTTCTTTAAGTTTTTATAATTTGACTTTGCGACTTTGCGTCTTTGCGAGATTAAAACAACTATTTTAAGACCACGCTTTTGGCATTTTTTGATCTCTTAACGGAACAAAAACTGCATTGTCGTCTTTTTCTTCTGTGTTTACAAAGTGATTGAAACGTTTTAATAATCTTGGTTTTTCAAGGACTTGCTTCCATTCGCATTCGAAAGTGTTTACTAAAGTTTGCATTTCGGCTTCTAATGTCTCGCAGATTCCTAAACTATCGTCGATGATAACTTCTTTTAAATACTCTAAACCACCGTCTAGTTTTTCTAACCAAGTTGAAGTTCGAATCAACGGGCCAGCAGTGCGGATGTAATACATTAAGAATCTATCCATGTATTTTATGACGGTTTCTTTGTCGATTTTTTCGGCCAATAAAACAGCGTGTTTTGGATTTGCTCCGCCATTTCCTGTGATGTATAAATTCCAACCGCCTTCAACGGCAATTAATCCAAAATCTTTTCCGCGGGCTTCGGCACATTCACGAATACAGGCCGAAACACCACCTTTTAATTTATGTGGAGAACGAATTCCTTTGTATCTGTTTTCTAATTCGATCGCAAATCCGGCGCTGTCGTCCATTCCGTAACGGCACCAAGCGTTTCCAACACAGCTTTTTACGGCACGAAGTGATTTTCCATAAGCATGACCGCTTTCAAAACCATTGTCAATTAAGATTTTCCAGATTTTAGGTAAGTCACTCAAATGTGCCCCGAATAAATCAACTCTTTGTGCTCCAGTAATTTTGGTATACAAATCGAATTGTTTTGCTACTTCGCCAATCACAATTAATTTCTCGGCTGTAATTTCTCCGCCGGCAACTCTCGGAACAACAGAATAGGTTCCGTTTCGCTGAATATTAGCCAAAAATCTATCGTTTGTATCTTGTGTTGTTACGTGTTTGTTTGCTGTATCATTGTAAATACTAGAGAAAATAGAAGCGACAACAGGTTTGCATATCTCACAACCATCGCCTTTTCCGTGATGATCCAAGACATCATAAAAATTTTCATATTTATTGATTTTTACCAAATCGAATAATTCCTGACGGTTATAGTTGAAATGCTCGCAGATAACTTCTTTTACTTCTTTTCCTAAAGATTTTTGAGTTGCTTTTACCAAATCTGAAACCATTGGTTTACAGCCTCCACAACCCGAAGTTGCTTTGGTTGCTTTAACAACATCTGATAAAGAAGAACAGCTTTCATCTAAAATTTTGCAGCAGATGGCGCCTTTGGTAACATTTTCACAAGAGCAGATTACAGCTGTATCCGGTAAATCCATTACACTTCCTAAACTTGAACCTTCAGAGCCATCGCGAGAACCTAAAATCAAATCTTCTGGATTTTTAGGCAAGGCCATTGCATTGCTGTAAATCTGGAAAAGTGAATTGTAATCACTAGAATCTCCAACTAAAATTCCACCTAATAAGGTTTTAGAATCTTTAGTAACATTGATTCTTTTGTAAATACCGGATAATTTATTCTCATAAATAATGGCAGTTACATTTTCGTTTTCAATAAAAGGATCACCAAAACTTGCCACTTCGACACCAATTAATTTCAATTGCGTCGACATATCGATGGTTTCTCTCATGGTTTTAGAACCATTTAAGATTTGCTCAGCAGCAACATCGGCCATTTCGTAACCTGGAGCAACAAGTCCGTAAATGTTTTGGTTGTAAAGTGCCGCTTCTCCAATGGCATAAATAGAAGGATCTGATGTCTGCATTTGATTGTTTACCACAATTCCGCCTCTAACGCCGACTTCAAGTCCTGAAACTCGAGCTAATTCGTCGCGAGGTTTAATTCCGGCTGATATAACCAACATGTCTACTTTTAACAATTCCTCGTTCGCAAACATCATTCCCGTTATACTTTCTTTTCCGTCAATATATTGTGTTGCTTTATTAAGGTGAATGCCGATGTTTAATTCTTCAATTTTAGCTTGAAGCATATCGCTTGCGCCTTGATCCAATTGTCTTGGCATCAAACGCGGTGCAAATTCTACCACATGCGGATTCAATCCTAAATCTCGAACTGCTTTAGCTGCTTCAAGACCTAATAATCCGCCTCCTAAAACGGCTGCTTCTGTTGCGCCTTTTATTTTTATCTTTTTGGCATAAGCCATAATAGCATCCAGATCTTCGATGGTTCTGTAAACAAAGACACCTTCTTTTTCAACTCCGTCAATTGGCGGAACAAATGCTGAAGATCCTGTTGCCAAAACTAAGTAATCGTACGTATGCGTTTTTTCTAAATGTGTATGTATTGTTTTTTCTTCACGATTAATATCTGTAATTAACTCAGAAGTGTTTAGAATAATATTGTTTTCTGCGTACCATTCACTAGTTGACATTGATAAGTCATCAGCGGTTTTTCCTCCAAAGTATTCACTTAAGTGAACACGGTCGTAAGCGCGTCTTGGCTCTTCACCAAATACGGTAATCTGATACTTTTCCTGTCCTGATTTTGCAATGAATTTTTCGCAAAATTTATAACCAACCATGCCGTTTCCAACTACTATTACTTTAATCATGATTTCTTTAATTAAGTATTATTACGCAAATATAAGTATTTATACTTATAAAAATACGTAACTAACTTGTTTTTTCAACTGGATATATATTTTATTTACTACGTATTTTGTCGTAATCTTTACGTAGTGCGGGTTTTGGTTGATTTTACACTTTATAGATTTTTTAAATTTGAAAAGATTCTAAATAAGAATTTCAAAAAAATGTTGTAAATTCATAAGAATTTTATCTATGTTTTAGAACAAAAGTGTTTTATTAATAAAGAAGGATATGAAAAATTTACTTTCATTATTGCTGTTACTTTCAATAGCAGTAAGCTGTAAATCTACAGCGAGCAAAAATTCAGATACAAAAGGAACTACTTCTGAATATGGAAATCAGGAAGACGAAATGAAATACTATTTTACAGCAACCGGTAACGAACCGTTTTGGGGAATAAAAATGGGTAGTGAAGAAATTGTTTTTACTTCTTTGATTCCGGGAAAAGAAAAACTTGTATTTCCTGCAGTCGAAGCCATAAAAGCGATGGATGCGAATGTGAAAATGTATAAAGTTAGCAACGAAACATCCAGCGGAACAATAACAATTCAGCAATTGGAATGTCAGAATTCAATGTCTGGTGTTATTTCTCCCTATAAAGTTTCAATTGAGATTAAAAACAATTCGGAATTACAATCTAAAAAAGTGGAAGGATGTGGAAAATACAATACCGATTATCGCCTTCACGATATTTGGGTTTTGGAAGAATTAAACGGATACAAAGTTTTTGCAACCGATTTTCAAAAGGAGTTTCCAAGAATTGAAATTAATTCATCAGAAAACAGATTTTCTGGTTATGGAGGCTGTAACGGAATTAGTGGGCAAATTTTTTATGAAAAAGATGTATTACGATTTACAAAAGTGATTTCTACTTTGATGGCCTGCGCGCCCGGTAATAAAGAGGGAGAATTTACTAAAGCGCTTCAAAGCACCACAACGTATTCAATTGGAGATAATCGATTGACGTTTTCTAATCCTTCAGGGAAATTGTTGGTTTTTAGAAAGGTTGATTGATTTTTAGGAGCTAATTCCTGCTATCCGCTTGTATCTTTTATGGTGAACCCCACCATAAAAGGATACCGCTTCTATCAGGGCTAGGGCACTCATTTTCATAAGAATATTTATTTTGATAAAGTAGCCACAAGATTGTCATTGCGAGGAACGAAGCAACCGCACTAAAAAAAAAACACACTTATTAAGCAAATGTGGTTGCTTCGTTCCTCGCAATGACATGCAGTACGAAAAGAATAAAAATCCGTATAAACCCGTGTCTTCGCTTTAGCGAATCCGTATCATCCGCGTTCTATATTCGCATTGTTATTCTAATAATTCCTTAGAGTTTTCTTCGTCCTCTTCAATAAAATCCAGTTCTAAAGCACGAACCGTTTGAACTGCATTTCCGGCAATACCGCGAATCGATCCGTACATTCCTAAAGTATTATGAACTACTTTTTCGATTTGTTTTTCGCGTTGTTTCCAGATACGTTGCATCGCTCTTTTTTCGGCATCAAGATCGCCTTGCATCTGCGTAAAACCTTCCACGATTCCTTCAATCTGCAAACGGAATTCGTTGCTCGTTAAAAAATCATACAACATCGACATTTTATCACCTTTGTTTTCCTGCGCCTGAACCGCCTGACTTACCTGAATCAATGATTGACGTAAAACAGCACTCAAACCTTTAAATTCTTCATAAGTACAAATCCAGATACCGTCACGCATTCCCATTCGGTCCATTCCGGCTGGCATTACTTCGGTCACTAAAACACCAATATTGGCTCTTTTAGTTCGAATATCATTTTTGAATTTCTCAATCCACGAAGGTTGAAAAGCTTTGGTACGTTTACTTTCGTAATAAATAGAACCACAATTTTGTAATTCGCGTGTGTTTACAATTTGAAGACAATCGGCACCATTTGCGCCTTTTTTAACTTCATCAATACTGTCTAATGGGAAATTATTCGCCAGCCATTCTTCGATCGCTAATTCCATAACTTCGCCTTGTAACTGCATAGAACCTTGTTCCTGCTTACGTTTCATTTCTTCGATTAGCTTTTTCTGATCGTCAGATTGTTTCTGATATTCTTTTATTTTAAGCTCGTTTTTTTCTTCTTCCTGTTTGCGGATTTTATCACGTTCTAAAACCAAAGTAGCGTTTAATTGCTTTTGAGCTTCGGCTTCGATTGCTTCTTTCATCTCCAGTTTTTCACGTTGGAGTTTTGCAATTTCGCCCGTCATTTTATTCAATTCTCGAAGCTTCTCTGATTTCTCAGAAAGTTCTTTTTCCATTAAGGTCAAACGATCTTTATTTTCTTCCTCGAGTTTGGTTTTTAGCTTTTCGGTAATCTCTTTTTCAGCTGTCTTTTTTTCACGTTCTAAACGTTCAGCGAAAAGTTCATTTTCCTGTTTCTTTTTAGCTTCAAAGTCGGCTTTGGCTTTTTCGAATTGTTCATTTTTAAGTTCCAATTCCCTGGATTGAGCATTGGCTTTTTGTTGAAATTCTTTACGGATACTATCTTCCAACTGATGTTTTAAAACATCATTTACATCGATTGGTGTCCCGCAATTTGGGCATATAATTGAAGATTGCTCAGCCATTTTTATTGATTTTTTAACGAGAATTATAATTTGCTAAGGTATTTAAAAGTTCGGTGTTTTTAGGGAATTTGGTTGTGATAAATTGTAACTTTTTTGACGCAAATTTTAGGGTTGGGTTATTAATCTCGCAAAGTCGCGAAGTCGCAAAGTTTTTTTAAATTGTAATTTGAACGTATTGTTTGTCATTTCGAGGTACGAGAAATCCTCGCGAGAAGCTCGACAAAGATTGGATTCTCATTACGGAGTTACTTGCGAGGATTTCTCGTACCTCGAAATGACATAAAATGAGAAAACTTTGCGACATTATCTTTTAAAATTCAGCAAAAACTCAACTGCCGATTTCGTAATCTCAGAATCATCTTCTTTTGAAGTAATTAACGAAACATCTGTATATAAATTGACTTTTTTCAATTCAATAAAACCAATTTCTGGATCCTGATTATTCTTCGCAATGTTAGAAGGAACAATCGAAACTCCCAAACCATTTTTGACTAATTGGACAATCGAATTGATGTTGTTGGATTCGTGAATAATTTTCGGTTCAAAACCGTAAAAAGCGCAAAGTTCCAATAAAACTTCATGGTAATGCGGTGCATAATCTTTATTGAAGAACACAAAAGTTTCGTCTTTTAGTTTCGGAATCTCTTCTTCGGATTTAATTTTAATTAAACTCTTATTATAAACTACCGAAAACCCATCCTGAAACCACAATTGTGCTTTTATTTTCGGGGACTTTATTGGTGACCGAATAATTCCCAAATCAATTTTGCCCTGTTCTAAAGCTGAAATTTGTTTGGTAGTTGATACTTCAAAAAGCTTGAAATTCACATAAGGAAATTGTTCTTTCAAGTGTTTGATCAAATCTGAAATAACAGACGAATAAATCGAACTGATATACGCGATTCTGAATTCGCCAGAAACATTCTCTGCTATTTTTTTTGTTTTCACGGAAATGCGTTCCAGATCTTGAAAAAGTGATTTGACTTCTTTTTCGAAATACTTTCCAGCTTCGGTAAGTTCTACTTTTTTGTTGTTTCTGATAAAAAGTTTTGCCTGAAGTTCTTCTTCCAATTCCATAATCTGCCGGCTCAAAGGCGGTTGCGAGATAAATAATTTCTCAGCAGCTTTGGTAAAGTTTAATTCTTCGGCTACAGCCAAAAAATATTTCAAGTGACGTAATTCCATAAATACTTATTAAGTATTGATAATTGACAAAATAAGTATTTTTGAAGTATATATCAAAATGATAGTTTTACAAAAAAAAAGTTTTGCCACAGATTACATTGATTAGCATGATTTCTTTAGCCACGAATTACACAAATTTCCACAAATTCAAAAAGATAAATTAATTCGTGAAAATTGGTGTAATTCGTGGCAGACAAATTATCTGCAACTTTAAAAAAAAATCTTTTTAATCCCTTAATCTGTGGCAAAATAAACAAAAAAACATAACTATGAAAAAATCAACTATTGAAGAGATCAGAGAACGTTTTGACAATGATGTCGAACGATTTTCAAATTTAGAAACTGGCCAAGTCGCTACAATCGACGCTACCATTTCTTTAGAATTAATTACAGAAGCTTCTAAAAGGATTGTGCCGAATGCCGTAAATGTTTTGGATATCGGCTGCGGTGCCGGGAATTATACTTTAAAAATGTTATCAAAATTGCCCAATTTGAATAGCACTTTGGTTGATTTGAGTTTGCCGATGTTAGAGAGAGCTTTTGAAAGAGTTTCTGCAGCAACCAACGGTAAAGTAGAAGTAAAGCATGGTGATATCCGTGAAGTTGAATTACCGGAAAACCATTTTGATATTATTTTGGCCGGAGCGGTTTTGCATCATTTAAGAGATGACCAAGATTGGGAAACAACCTTTACTAAAATATTCAAATTATTAAAACCAGGTGGCTGTTTCATGATTTCGGATTTGATTATACAAGACACGGACTTATTAAATGAATATACCTGGCAACGTTATGGCGATTATTTAGAGGGGATTGGCGGAGCAGAATACCGTCAGAAAGTATTGGATTATATAGAGAAAGAAGATACACCAAGATCGATGAATTATCAATTGGATTTGATGAAGAAAGTTGGTTTTTCAAGCGTTGAAATTTTACACAAGAATATGTGTTTTGGTGCTTTCGGTGGGATAAAGTAAAAAAAGGTTTAGCCACGAATTACACGAATTTACACGAATTTTTCCAAACCTTACATAGGTTGAAGCTTTACAAAAAAAAATCTTTTTAATCTTTTAATCTGTGGCAAAAGAAAAAAATAATTAGTGAAAATTCGTGTAATTTGTGGCAAAAAAAAAATATATTTTATTTTCTAATTCTGGCTCAGAAAACTTGTTTTTAAAATCAAAAACCAATTGTGAAGGACCGTTTTGCTGTAAATAATCTAACTTTTCTACGGCTTCCTCAAGTGTCGGTATGTGTCCTTTTGGGATCCACCACATTGCTGTTGCTGCTTTTCCGAATTTTAGGAACCATTCTTTGCGGCGTCTTAAAAACTCACTGTGAAAGGTTTTGTACATATAATGTTCCAAAGTTTCAATATTCTCCCAAACCGAAACATTCACAATAATCTGTTCATCATTGTACGGATTCAGGTTTGTGGCATTGTAACTGTCATCTTTTAATCTCCAGATAAAACCTTCGCTGTCTTCGGCTAACTTGTTGACAAGATCTAAATTGTCTACAAATTCTTTCATGATCGGGTCATTTATCGTTACTCCTTTCATTTTGGCAATATTAATTTCGGCAAGATGGTATTTACTCATGTTTAACTAATTAAAGATGAGGCAAGTTAATTTATTGACACCTAATTATTGTAACTTTTTATAATGATTGTGTTGTTTTATAAACCTGGATAGGAGAGGCAACCAAGCCTTCGCTTTTCTTGATGAAATCCTGTAAATACGATTGATTGTTGTGGAAATCAAGGCCAGGTTGGTCTTTCCATTCTTCCCAAATGATAAAAACATTTTCAGTATTGTGAAGATCGTAACGAATGCAGGCTTCTTCTTTTCTTGTTTCATTTACCAGAAAATGAACCATATTTTTAACTTCTTCAATATTTTCTTTTTTGCTTTTGATGATAGCGGTGATAGAGATCATGATTATAAGGTTTTAAAAATTTGTTCTAAATGATTTTTGTAGTTTTTCTCAAAGATGACAATGTTTTCGGCAGTGGCACCTTTTTCAACGTCGTGGAAATGAAAACTGTCTAGTTTTTCCATACCTACAAATTTATTCATTTTATGGAAACCAAACATAGCTCCTTCATCTACAGATGTTTCTTCGAAGAATTCTTCCGGAAGCGTGAAGGCAGTTGCAGGCGCATTCCAGCTTGTGGTCAGCATATATTTTCGTCCGTGTAATTGTCCACCAGTACCGTAATTAATGTCTGGATTGGTTCTGGTTCTTCCGTCGCTTTTGTAAATCCCTTTGTTGTGTCCGGCCGTGAAAACGTCGTCGATGTATTTTTTGAAAAGGTTTGGTAATTGAAACCACCAAACTGGCGTATGATACACTACGACATCAGCCCAAACGAATTTTTCGACTTCTTCATCAAGGTCAAAATCTTGTTTGATGTCGGTTGTTTTAATTTCGAATTGCTTGCTGTTTTTTAAGTATTCGATTGTCCAGTCGGTAACGGTTTGGTTGAATTTTCCACCTGAATGTGCGAAATTTTGACTTCCGTTTATGATAAATATTTTTTTCATGTCTTTAATGTTCTTATGAATTCGTGAGGGATAGCAGTGGAAATCCTTTTGTGCCGGTCCCAATAGCTATCGGGAGGCACAAAAGATTGCAACGGATAGCCCGGCCCTTGGGACACAACCAAATTGTTTTTATTGTTGCGCATAATTTCAAACACATAGAAACATAGTTTTCTTTGGCTAAAAAAGGATGTGGAAAGAAACTAGTTTCTCACACATAGCTATGTGTTTTTAGGCTAAGTGAAATGCCTTTCTGCGTGCCTATTGGCTATGTTTCTATGTGTTTAAAAAACTTTTTAGTTTACTTTTGAGATGGCTTGATTGATGAAATCTAATTCAGAACCTGATAAATCAAAATCCATTGCTTTTGCGTTTGAAATTGCTTGTTCTGCATTTCTTGCTCCGGCCAAAACGATTGTGATTCCTTTTTGTAATGTTGTCCAGCGTAAAACCAATTGTGAAATTGAAATGTGTTTTGCGTTTGCTAATGAACTTAATTCTTCGACTAAAGTTTTTACTTTTTGAAGATCAAATTGACCGAAATAACCATTTCTGTGATCGTTTTCTTTTAGTTTGCTGTCTGTGAAATATTTTCCGGTTAATAAACCTCTTTCCATCGGACTGTAAGCAATAATTCCGATGTTTTCTGCAACTGTAAAAGGAATTAAATCCGTCTCTATTTTGCGATTCAGCATGCTGTATGCAACCTGATTTGATGCAACCTGAACTGTTTTTTGCGCTTCTTGAATTTGAGAAATATTGTAATTGCTTACTCCAAATGCTCTGATTTTTCCTTGTTGTAATAAGGTTTCAACAGCTTCCATTGTTTCGTGAATTGGCGTTGTCGAATCTGGCCAGTGAATTTGCAATAAATCGATATAATCAGTTTGAAGGCGTTTTAAGCTTTCTTCGACTTCTTTAATAACATTTGCTTTTGAAGCGTATTTGTAAACCGGGATTTTCTTTCCGTTGTCATCGGCATCGAAAAAGAAATCGCCTTTTCTGTTGTTGCTACCGTCCCAAACCAAACCAAATTTGGTTAATAACTGCACTTTTGAACGATCGTGAGATTTTATAGCTTCGCCAATCATTTCCTCGCTTAAACCAAATCCGTAAAAAGGAGCGGTGTCGATTGTGGTCACGCCGTGGTCGATTGATGCTTGAATGGAAGCGATTGAATCTGCTTTTTCGTTTCCGCCCCACATATTTCCGCCAATGGCAAATGCGCCGTATGTAATAGTTGATAATTCAAGTTCGGTATTGCCTAATTTTCTATATTCCATAATGTTGTATTTTTAAATCTTAAATTTCACTTGGCAAAATTATACCATTTTTAAGAGTGTTAACTTGTATATATTTGTCTTTTTTATGTAAATTTGCAACTTCAAATAATTTACATCTCATGAAAAAAGAAAATTTATACGAGCCGTTTACCGTTTCCTTTGAAACTCTGGATGAATATCCGGATGTGGGAGATCGTCATAATTTCTTTGAATTGGTTTATATTTTGGGAGGAACTGGTTCACAATGCATCAACAAAAATATTTTTGAATATGATGCGGGACATATGTTTTTATTGACGCCTGACGATTGTCATAATTTTACGATTGAGACGAAAACGAAGTTTTTCTTTTTGAGATTTAATGATATTTATTTGAAGAACTCGAGTCTGCAAAATGAAAATATTCAGCGTTTAGAATATATTCTGCAGAATGCGAATCATCAGCCGGGTTGTATTTTGAAGAATGATGCCGATAAGTGTTTGGTAAAAGTGATGATTGAAGCAATCTGTCGTGAACATCAGGATAAAGATGTTTACAATCAGGAATTGATTCAGCAACTGGTTAATACACTGATTATTATTGTGGCTAGAAATATTGCGAAGTATTTGCCTGAACAGGTGAATGTTGGAACGGAAGGAAAAGCAATGGATATTTTGCAATATATTCAGAATAATATTTACTATCCGGAGAAAATTAAAGCGGAGTCAATAAGTGATTATTTCGGAATTTCGAATACTTATTTAGGGCGCTATTTTAAGAAGCATGCCAGCGAAACGATGCAACAATATATTAGCAATTATAAAACGAAACTGATCGAGCATCGTTTGCAATTCAGTGATAAACGAATTAATGAAA
Organism: Flavobacterium sp. 245; assembly: GCF_004362055.1. Classification (GTDB taxonomy): domain Bacteria; phylum Bacteroidota; class Bacteroidia; order Flavobacteriales; family Flavobacteriaceae; genus Flavobacterium. The sequence goes on along the minus strand of NZ_SNXB01000013.1, from coordinate 156,227 downwards.
TTGCGTATGAATTTGGCTTTACGGATGAAAGTCACTTTAATAAATTCTTTAAGAAGCAAAGAGGGAATAGTCCTTCTGAGTTTAGGAAAACGATTCGAATTAGTGCGTGATAAAATGGCACGCGGATGACACGGATTCGCATGCGAAAACGCGGATTATCGCGGATTTTTTTTTTTTTTTGCCACTGATTTCACAGATTAACACAGATTTTAAAATCATTTTAATCCTTTAATCTGTGGCTAAAAACTAAATAATCTTCTTAATCACACGAAGTTTGTGAGTATGCTTATTTATTTCCGGATTGTAAATTCCGGTATGATCTAAACGATCGATACGTACTTTTCCACTTGCGTGAATGATGTAATTGTTTTCCATAATGATTCCGACGTGAATGATGTTTCCTTCGTCGTTATCAAAAAAGGCCAAATCTCCCGGCTCGCTTTCTTCAATAAAACTTAAAGGTTCGCCGTCAAGCGCTTGCTGTGAGGCGTCGCGATGAATTTTATAGCCATTTAGTTTGTAAACCATCTGGGTAAACCCTGAGCAGTCAATTCCAAAAGGAGTTTTTCCGCCCCATAAATAAGGCGCATTCAAATACATAAATGCGGTACTTATAAGAGCGCTTTTAGGTTTTATGCCGCTGGTTTTTGTTCCTTCAAAATCAAAATTAGAAATATTGATTTCGTTATTATTTAGAAAAGTTAGGGAAGCGCCAAGCGGAATTGGTAGCAATAAATTATCTGGCGCAGTTATATAATCAATCAAATCAGCATTCAAAATAATAGCCTCTTTGCTTAACTGATTATAATTGGCTTCAGAAATTACCTGATATTGTTTAGAATCTACCCAGCCTTCATAGTCATCAAACTGAATTTTTATTCGGGCCCATTGATTATGGCGTTCTAAAATTTCGATGTGCTCGCCAAACAAAAGTTGTGTAACGATTTCACTTCTGTCACTAGCTTCGGCTCGAACGGGTACTATGGCTAAATTGCAAATTCCGAACATTTAGGGTAATTTATAAGTTGAAAAATAGGAGTTAAATCAATAACTCCTATTTTGTTTTAATAGTATTTAAGCTCTTTCGATAACAATTGCGGATGCACCACCACCACCATTACAAATTGCAGCGGCTCCGGTTTTTGCATTGTTTTGTTCTAAAACATTTAGCAAAGTTACGATGATTCTTGCTCCTGAACAACCAAGAGGATGTCCTAAAGATACTGCACCACCGTTTACGTTTACTTTATCGTTATCTAAATTTAAGATTTTTGAATTGGCGAGACCAACCACAGAAAATGCTTCGTTGAATTCGAAATAATCTACATCTGAAATTGAAATTCCTGCTTTGTCTAATGCTTTTGGCAATGCTTTTGCAGGGCTTGTCGTAAACCATTTTGGTTCTTGAGCTGCATCGGCATAACCTTTTATGTAGGCAAGTGGTTTTAGGCCTAATGCATTTGCTTTTTCTTCAGACATTAAAATTAAAGCGGCAGCTCCATCATTAATGGTTGAAGCATTTGCTGCAGTAACCGTTCCGTCTTTTGTGAAAACGGCACTTAATGAAGGAATTTTATCTAATTTAACGTTGGTATATTCTTCGTCTTTTGAAAATATAATCGGTTCGCCACGTCTTTGTGGTACTTCAACAGGAACAACTTCATTGTCAAATTTTCCAGCATCCCAGGCTTTTGCGCTTCTCTCATAAGACTGAATAGCAAAATTATCCTGTTCTTCACGACTAATGTTGTATTCAGTTGCACATAAATCAGCGCAAACTCCCATTGCGTTGTTATCGTAAGCATCTGTCAAACCATCTTTTTGCATTCCGTCAAGCATTGTTGCTGGACCAAATTTGTTTCCGGCACGCATTTGTACATAGTGTGGAATTAAGCTCATGCTTTCCATTCCGCCAGCCACTACAATTTCAGCATCTCCGCATGCGATTGCCTGTGCGCCAAACATTACAGCTTTCATTCCAGAGGCACAGACTTTGTTTACTGTTGTCGCAGCAACTTCTTCTGATAATCCTGCAAAAAGTGCGGCCTGACGAGCCGGAGCTTGTCCAACGCCTGCTTGGATTACGTTCCCCATGAAAACTTCATCAACTAATTTTGGGTCAAGGTTAATTTTAGAAAGGGCTCCTTTAATAGCGGCAGCGCCTAATTTTGGTGCGGGTACGGTAGATAACCCTCCCATGAAACTTCCGATAGGTGTTCTAACGGCAGAAACAATCACAACTCTTTTGTTCATTTTCTGTTAATATTAGTTATCTAGCAAATTTACTCTTTATTTGAATAAATTCAAATTTTGTGTCAAATAGGGTGATTTTAAATTTAAGATCAAATTTTTGTTAATTCTATTCGTTTGATTGTGAAGTGTTTTAGAAAAAAGATGAAAAAAACTTTAAAAAAAGCGTAAAAATAGTTGTGAGATATGGAATGTTGTCTTACATTTGCAACCGCAAAACAGAACACGTTTCTTGAGCTTGGAGAGGTGCCAGAGCGGTAATGGAGCAGATTGCTAATCTGTCGACGGGTAACCGTCGCCAGGGTTCGAGTCCCTGTCTCTCCGCTTAAATTTTGCCTTCGGGGTGTAGCGTAGCCCGGTTATCGCGCCTGCTTTGGGAGCAGGAGGCCGCAGGTTCGAATCCTGCCACCCCGACAGAAACTTTACCATAAAGTTTTAAAACAAATGGTTCCATAGCTCAGCTGGATAGAGCAACGCACTTCTAATGCGTAGGTCGAAGGTTCGAATCCTTCTGGGATCACAAGAAGCCACTCAATTGAGTGGCTTTTTTGTTTTATACTACTTCCTAAACAATAGATATTTCCTTATTTCATTTACCTTTCGCGCATGAAAACAAGGACTGATAAAACATCTTTTAAATAATAATTCACAAAAACAAAATAAAAAAGACAGTTTTAAATTACATATTGATTGATTTAGTAGATTTGTATAACGCACCAAAATCTTTTTATCATGCCAGTAATTGAACAATCAGAATATGATTTACCTAGTATTATGTATCGGAACAGGCATGTTTCTACTATTTATGCCGCTTTGTTTAAAAAGTTCGAAGTTCCCGGATATACTAGAGAAAAATTAGAGTTGATGGATGGCGATTTTATCAATATCGATTTTATTATTGATGATCCTAAAAAAGCAGTGATTTTATGCCATGGTTTAGAAGGGGATTCCCGAAGAACTTACAATAATAGCTGTGCAGCTTATTTTCAACAGAAAAAATTTTCTGTTTTTGCTTGGAATAACCGTACCTGCGGAGGAGAAATGAACCGCCTGCCAAGGCTGTACCATCATGGTGCAGTAGATGATCTAGAGGCGGTAGTTCAGTTTGTTTTGAAAAAAGGATTTGAAGATGTTTATATCGGATATTCAATGGGAGGTGTGCAGCTTCTGAATTATTTTGGATGGACAAAAATTGATGAGCGAATAAAAGGTGGTGTTTCTATTTCAGTGCCAACTCATATTGCAACAAGTGCCGAAGTTCTTAAGCAAGGCTTCAACAGAGTTTATTTAAAGAATTTTACTATTGATATTAAAAGAAAGCTCAAACATAAGGCGACACAGTTTCCTGACTTTATAAATAGTGATCAAATTGACAATATTTCTACTTTTGATGAAGTTGATCAGTATTTTACTGCTCCACTGCATGGTTTTGCGAGCCGAGCCGATTATTATGAGCGTGTTTCTCCCGAATTTTCTCTTAAAAATATCACCACTCCGGTTTTAATTATTAATTCTCTGGATGATCCTTTTTTAGGAGAAAGATGTTATCCTAGAGCAATTGCTAAAGAAAGCCAATATGTTTATCTGGAAACTCCAAAATATGGAGGACACTGCGCTTTTCCGTTGCGAAATTCAACTTACTCCTATGCAGAGAAAAGGGCCTATACATTTTTTAAAACCTGTAAAGATTCTTTAGATTTTAAAGCTGATTAATTATTTCTGGAGGGTTTAAATTCTGGTTATTTATAATTTTGTATAATTGATTTAATACCGATATATTTAAATATCAGAGTAGTTTTTTAGTTCGTTATTTCCAACAGATTTCCCAGATTTTATTAGAATAGAAAAGTATATTTGCATCGCAAATTATTCCTTTTTTCTTTTGCAGAAAATATTCTAATAACCTGACAATGGTCCAAAATAAAAAATCTATTTATACCCTTCAATTTATTTTACTTTGTATGAGTTCGCTTTTGTTCTCGTCAAGTTTTAATATGATTATACCAGAACTTCCTAGTTATTTAAGCAGTTTAGGTGGAGCAGAGTATAAAGGTTTTATTATTTCATTGTTTACGCTTACGGCTGGAATATCACGCCCTTTTAGCGGAAAACTTACTGACAAATGGGGAAGGGTTCCGGTAATGGCAGTGGGATCTACTGTTTGTGTGATCTGCGGCTTTTTATATCCCATATTAAGTTCCGTTTCTGGATTTCTATTTTTACGATTAGTACACGGTTTCTCGACAGGATTTAAACCTACAGCAACATCAGCATATGTTGCTGATATTATTCCTCAGGAACGTTGGGGAGAAGCATTAGGTTTGCATGGTTTATGTTTTAGTATTGGAGGTGCGTTAGGACCTGCAATTGGCGGAATGGTTGTGAATGCTTTTGGTATCGAGGTTATGTTTTACAGTTCTTCTTTTCTTGCTTTTTTATCTATTGTTATTGTAATGAATATGAAAGAAACTTTGGCGGTAAAAGAAAAGCTTCATAAATCCATGTTCTATCTTAGCCGAAAGGATATTATTGATGTTGGAGCGCTTCCTGCAGGAGTCATTACATTTTTCTCTTATACAGCATATGGTTTAATTTTGACATTGATTCCGGATTGGAGCCAACATCTGGGGGCTCAAAACAAAGGCGTATTTTTTACGGCCTTTACAATTGCATCAGTTCTAGTAAGGTTTGGAGCTGGAAAAGTTTCTGACAGATACGGGCGTACAAATGTTATCTTGATTGGATTAATAATAACTTCGGTTGCATTATTTGTAATCAGTGAAGGAAAAGAATTAAATATCATGCTTGCTGGTGCCGCGCTTTACGGAATGGGTACTGGCATATTGTCGCCCGCAATAAATGCATGGACGATCGATCTAAGTCAGCCGGAACATCGTGGAAAAGCAATTGCAACCATGTATATTTCTATGGAAATTGGTATAGGATGCGGCGCTTTGCTAGGCGGAAGTTATTATAATGATCAGATAATGCGAATACCATTTATAATGAAAATAGATATTTTAGTACTATTTATGGGTATTCTTTTCCTTTTATTTTGGAAAAGAAATTATAGTAAAAAAAGGAAAAGACAAAACGTATAATGTAAGTTGTAAAAGTAAATTCTTCAGTTTTTGCCAGCTGCCCAAAATATTGCATTTTTCAACAGCGTTGTGTAAGCTTCATTCTTAAATAATTCCGGAGAATGTCCCATGAATATATAGATATTTCGTGAAGCAAAATGATCATTTGTCCACACTACAGGATGATCTCCCATTTTGATTTTTGAATCAGGTTCGTAAGTTGATTCATCGACCGATGCTAAAACATGAACATTCGCGCGCGGACTTTTATCATAAATGTACCATTCTTCTTTTTGTATTAAAAAGGGAGAAGGGATTCCTTTCAATACTGTATGTGATTTATCTTCAATCGTTACTTTGGCATTTGCAAAAGTGGGAATATAATTTACAAATTTTATTCCTCCCATAAAATCAGAAAACCATTTCCACATTGGGTATCCGTCAAATTCTCCTAGTAAAGTTGCATGATGCAAACCTACCCAGCCGCCTTTTCCGCTGGTCATGTATTTTTGAAATGCTTTCATCGAGTCTTCGCTCCACGTATAAGGAGGATAATCAAGTTGTATAAAAACTTTATATTGTTTTAAGAGTGCCTCGTTTATTGTTTTGGTATTTTCAATGTAGTCAATTGTAAAACTGCTGTCAATTGCCAGTTTGTTTAGCCAAGGTTTCGCCGTCAAAGTAAAAGGCAAATGATGTCCGCCGTTTTCGTATAAAACTAAAGCCTTAAATTTTGATTTTTTTGCCTGTCCAAAGCTATTTCCATGAAGGAAAAAACTCGTGATCAGTAAGGCAATTGCTAGTATTGAATTTTTCATTTGAAGAGTAAATACAGTTTCTAATTAAATTCTAATTTTTATTTTCTGCCAAAGCCGTAATAGCCTGTAAAAACCATGCTGAGTGTGGAATCCATTGTTCCGTCCAGCGCCATTCATCATTTCCGTCAACATCCATTTTAAAATCGATTCCCGATCCGTCGGGGTTTCCTTCTTTACCCGTAATGCCGTTTGAGATGCCTCCTTTTTCTGATCCATGTCCGTAATTTGAATGCATATACGGAACATTCTTTTCTCCAAATTGATATAAAAAGCAAACAGAATAAGGGTTACAACCTAAAATCCATGATAATTGCTGTGATGCGTATTGATCAAGCGATTTTTTCTCAGTATCATTTTTTTGAAAAGAGATGATTTTTGCGCCTTCTATTGCTGCTGTAGCGAGTGAAGCTAATCTCGCATTTTCTCCTTGCCACCACCAGCCGGTTTCGTTTTCATGGGGAATAAAAAAGCCGTCTTTTAATTTGTTTTCAAACAAAAACGTTTGTCTAGCATAACCAAACGGATTTTCTACATTATTAGTGACAGCCAAATTATATTCTAAAGCTTTTTTTATGACATTTTTTGCTGCCTTGATCTCATCATTATTTTTTTCTTTTTTTAAATATCTTGTTAGTGCTACTATTGGCAAACCTGCATCTGCAGCATGCCAAAACGGACGATCGGTTTCGTTAGTTTTAAACCAGCCTTTGTCGGTCATTTTGCCTTCAAGAGCATGTGCCCATTTTCTAGCTTCTTCTTGATAGAAATCATCATTAGTTGCTATCCATAATTCGGTTGCCGCCATTAAGGCACAGTAATTATCAATGATATTTTCTTTTCCGTCATCATCATATTTGGTATTGTTTGCCAAAAGATGTGCATAAGCTCGTTTGGCTCCGTCCAAATATTGTTTAGAGGTAAAATCGCCATATTTTTTCCATTGTGAAATTCTGGCCAGTGACGCAATTGCCATTCCTCCGCCTTCGCGAAAAGCACTTTGATATTCATTTGTAGTGACACTATTGGCTTTAAGCCCTACAATTCTTCTGGCTGATGGATTTTTGTCAAAATAGCTAAAGACAATCATGTAAAAATAATCTTCATCAGACAGACAGCGCATTAAATAATCGGCACCCCAAATGGCTTCATTGTCTAATGAATCTTTTATTTTCCATTGCGTAAGCTTTTCAGGAATTGCTTCAGATGTATTAATTAGCGACCAAGTCACTAAAGGCGTTTGCTGTGGCGATACAAAATTAGCATACGCTAAATGCGACATATATTTGCTAACGTCGCCAGATGCGTCGCACCATCCGCCATGAACATCAACTCTTTTTGTGCTGCCAAATAATAACATGTTTTTGTCGGCTTCAAGTTCTTCTGGCGTATTTGCTCTTTGCTTATTATAGTAATGTACAATTGACGAAATGGTTCGCTTTGCCAAAATATCTTCTTCAATCGAAAAATTGGCAGATTCATAGATTTGATCTGCAATTTGGATACTAATTTTATAGTTTCCTGTTTTTTGAAAAGAAGAAAAATCGGCTTTATAGTACAATTCGCCAAGCTTCCAGTCATCTACTTTTTGCGCTTTTCCAACGAAACCAATAAATACTGTTTTATTTGTTGTAGTGTCAATAAGATCAAAAGTTGCATCCGAATTCAGATTATCTTTAACTCCTATGATAGCCACTTTTGGACTTTTTGGTGCAAATCCGACCTGATTTACATAAATAATTGGCCCGCTGTGTGCTAGTGCAGAAAAAAGCAAAGTGATTACGATGTATTTAAATTTCAGCATAATTAAAGTTTCTAATAATGTATTTAATAGGCAAAATACGAAAAAGTGAAACTGTATGGCAGCTTTATAAATTCAGTAATTAACAGCCGAATAACAACGTGGCAATAAGTATTTGCTGTGTTTGCAAAGAAATGGAAATGAAAATGATGTGTTTTTGTTGTACTATTTAGGAGTACTTCTGTATTTTTCTGCACTTTTTCGATGTTAAGTTTTTCTTACTTTTTTTTAATGCTAATGGTTTGTTTTATCGCATTTTAACTTTTTTTTATTAAATTTGATATGACAATTTCTAGCAAAACCAAATAGTATGGAAAAATTAAAACGCCCAGTTTATGTCAAAGCGGGTAATGATGATTTTTTTAAAAAGTTGCGCACAGAAGTGAACGAAACTGTTTTACAAAACTCATCATTGTATCTGTTAAACATTATTAAGTCTATCGGACTTGTAATTCTTTTCTTTTTATTTTATGCTTGTATTTTGCTGTTTGGGAACAGTACTCCGTTATTATTTCTCTTTTACATTCTGTGCGGTTTTACTATGATTGTCCTTTTTATAAATGCCTTTCATGATGCCGCTCATGGAGCTCTTTTTAAAAAAGCAAAACACAATGAACGTTTTATGTACATATTGGAGCTTTTTGGAAGCAATCATTGGCTTTGGACACGTCGTCACATTAATCTTCACCATGCTTATCCAAATGTTCCCGATTGGGATATTGATATTAAGCAGAGTGATATCATCAGGATTTTTCCAAATAGTCCATTATTAAATTGTCACAAATACCAGCACATTTATATGTGGTTTATTTATCCGCTTTATAGTTTGAACTGGATTTATATTCGTGATTTTAAGGACTTTTTCGGAACAAAAAATAACTATGTAAAAAAAGTAGTTGACAAGATTCCGAGAAAGGAAATCTATAGATTATTCGCTGCAAAAATTATAAATCTGTTTTATTTGCTTTTTGTTCCAATGTTTCTGCTGAGTCAACCTTGGTATTTAGTTTTGGGAGCCTGGTTTGCTATGCATTTATGCGGAAGCGCTTTAGGAGTTGTCGCTTTAGTTTCGACGCATGTTGATGAAGACGCACATTTTCCAGGAACAGATGAAGAAGGAAATCTTTCTGCTACATGGGCAATGCACCAAATGATTGTCACAAAGGATTTTAGCACAAACAGCAAACTGGCAAATTTTTTATACGGAGGCTTTACACATCACGTTGCGCACCATCTTTTTCCGGGCGTTGCGCACACGTATTATCCATACATCACGCCAATTATAATGCGTTATGCCGAAGAATATGACCTTCCGTATACTTCTTATCCATTTTATCATGCCGTGCGTTCGCATTTCAGAATGCTGAGAGATAAAGGAATTCAAGAAAATATTCTGATGACAGGGGAGATTTAGGAGTTCAAAGTCGAAAGTCGAAAGTCGAAAGTCCAAAGATCTAAACTATAATCTAAAAACATTTTGAAATAAATTATTAGTATAAAAAGAGCGGTATCGAACCGCTTTTTTCACTTTCGACTTTTGACTTTCGACTTTAAGACTTATTGAATTTTAGCATTCTCTTTCTTAATATTCAAATTTCGTAACAAAGAATCTTTCAGTACAATTCTAAAATTATCTTCGGCGAAAACATTCATTTTTGACTCGTTGAATTTATACACATTGATTTTGTTGTTTTTTATATCAATAAACAAATCATAGGAGTAAGTATTGCAGTCATGCTGTTTGCATCCGCTTGCGTGCAAAATTTCACCTTCTTTTTCAAACGGAGTTTCAGTATTCCAATATTTAATCATTTGATCATAATCAGTGCCTAAAAGCGTTTTTAATCTTGGAGTTAATTTGCTCTCTGATAATAAATGTGTACCAATAACACTCTTTCCAACCAGATCTATTAATGTATCTGTCGGATTAATTACTGCAGAATCTGATTTCAAAGCTTCAGTTCTTATTGAAGTTGAATCGGTCGTAGGTACACTTTTAATGCTTTCTTTTTTACATGCTATTATAGAAAAACAGCTCAGCGCAGTTATAAGTAAATATTTTGTTCTTTTGTTCATAATATTTCTTTTTTTGAATTAACTAATTAACTTATAAAGTGGTGTTTAGCTAATTTAATGAAAAAAAAATGAAATAACCAGATCTTAATAATTCGAAAAAAATAGTAAAAAAATAGAAAAATAGATTTTTGAAAATTCTATAAATTAAATCTCAGATTCCGTTTTTTTGAGTAATTTCATTTTTTAAATAATAAACATTATGTCAAAATCTTTTAAATTTTTGCTTTTTGCTGGTTTTCTTCTTTGGAATATTTCTTCAAAAGCTCAAAATGAAGTTTACGAAAGTCCTGTAAAACAAGAAATTCCAGATACTTCTTTCGTTAATTTAAAAGACTTCAGCAAAGATTTTGTATATGACATGAAATACGCAACCGAAGATAATTTTTTGAAAGCAAAAGTATATGATTGTGCTGAATGTTTTTTGAGAATGAAAACCGTGAAAGCATTAATTGAAGCAAATAATGATTTCAAGAAAAAAGGTTTCAGAATAAAACTTTACGACTGTTACAGGCCACTATCGATTCAAAAAAGAATGTGGGAAATTGTATCGAACCCTAATTATGTAGCAGATCCAAAAAAAGGCTCCATCCATAATAGAGGAGGAGCCGTAGATATTTCAATAGTTGATAGTAATGGAAAAGAAGTTGATATGGGAACTCCTTTTGATTTTTTTGGAATCGAAGCCAGCCACGATTATGCAAAGCTTTCAAAAAAAGTAAAATCAAACCGAAAGTTTCTTAAAAAAATAATGATCAAAAATGGTTTCAATTCTTTTGATTCAGAATGGTGGCATTATAATTTAAAAACGGGTTTGAAAGATAAAGTTTCAAATCAAAACTGGAAATGCGAATAATTATTCAACGCATCGAATGTTCTGAATAAAATAAGTATCTGGATTGTAAACTTTGCTATTCATTTCAGATTTCAATTCGCTTTTAACGATATAATCTTCAGTATCCGTTAAATATTTAATACGCATCATGGTAACAGGCGATTTTTTAAGTTCTTCATAATTGTCTTTCATGAACATAAAAATACCGGTGTTTACTCTGTTGTCAATGCCGCTGTCATGAATTAAAGTACCGCAGTTTTCTTGATTAATATGCATTAATGTTACCACTTTCCCGTTCTGAAGCTGTAAAAACACGCGTGAGTTTTTATCAAAACAGTTTGCTTTTATAAAATCTTTACTCTTTTGAATAAGTTGTAAGTTAAGTGTTGGCAGTCCATCGGTTTGTGCCAGCGAGAAAAAGACATAGCTTGAGTTTCCTCCAAAGTTTTTTTCACTGATAAGATATTCGTTTGTTATTTTATAAGTCCCAATAGAATCACTTACATTGGCACTGTATTCACATGGTTTTTGTGCAAATCCAGTAAAGGTTAATAGAAAAAAGGTTAGCGTAATTAGTTGTTTCATTTTTAAGTTATTTTTCTGCAAATTAAAACTATTTTGTTATCATTTTTATCTGTTGTAAAAAAACAATATAAATTTCCTCCGTTTTTTATTTTCCACTTTTTTCGGATGTTTTCTACCGTCTCAGGGAAATTGCGTGTTGTTATGTTTGCCTGTTGATTTGCGAGCTCTGTTTTTATTTCATTTTTGCTATACGGAATCACTTTTTCGATTTCAAAAGTCCGGCCCGGAAAATCAATTAATTCTTCAGAAGTATATAAATGGGAGTGTTTATGAAGTTTATTTAATTTAAAAGAAGTACTTACTTCATCAAATCCGCCCGATTTCATAATAGCCGAATTGGGTTCGTAAACATATTTTTGGGGCAAATGATAAGATGCAAATTCATTTTCATTGCCTAAAACAAATTCAAATGTTTCTATTTTATCTTTTAGAATATTAGCCGTTTTAATCGTGATATTCCCGAGATAGTTGTTGTGAATTTCAAAAAGCAGTTCTTTTACTTCATTTTCAAGGGCAATAATATGAATATTCTTTACGAATTTCAATTCAGATAAACCTGCTGAAATATCAAGCAAAGGTGCTGTTTTGATCAAAATAGAATTGCTTTTTTCGAAGTAAAAATCGAGTGATTCAGGAACATTTGGCAAACAGTCTTTCAGCATAAAAACTTTGCCTTTTGCATCATTTCTTCGAGAAGGATCAATATAAATCCAATCCCATTTTTGATTTGATTCTTTTAAAATTTCAGCCGAATCACCAGCATAACAAGTCAGATTTTTTACTTCTAACTGCTCTAAATTGTGTTTTACGATTTCTGATAATTCTGCATTGATTTCACAATGTGTTACAGATTTAAATTTTTGTGAAAAATAATAATCATCAACACCAAATCCTCCTGTAAGATCAATCAAAGTTTCTCCCGAAATTAAAGAAGCTTTATAGGTAGCCGTTTTTTCAGAAGAAGTCTGTTCAACAGAAATTTTGCTGGGATAAATAATATTTTCCGTTTTAAACCAAGTTGGCAGTTTATCTTTAGCTTTTGTTTTGGCTTCAATCTGATTTAAAATCAAAATCCATTCTGTTTCAGGAAAAGGATTTTTTTGAAGTGCCAGTTTTGCAATCGAAGCACCAATATTTTTAGATATAAAATCTTGAATATCTTGGTGCAAAATAATAGTGTTCAAAGCTAAATTCTTTCGGTTAATACGGAGACGATTTTATTGTCAGGGAAAAATTCTTTTAAAATTACCTTAAGCATGGTATAAACCGGAATGGCAATAATCATCCCAACGATTCCAAATGTAATACCACTGATTAAAGTAATCAAAAATATTTCTAGTGGGTGCGAATTTACACTTTTTGATGAAATTATGGGCTGGCTGATATTATTATCGATAGCCTGAACCAATAAAAACCCAATTACGACATAGATTGTTGTAGGCAAAATTTCTGACTGAAAGTCTTTTCCAATTAAACTGATCATGGTTAATAGCGCCGCCAAAATGGTTCCAATGATTGGCCCTATGTATGGAATAATATTTAAAATAGCACATAAAAAAGCAATGACGAAGGCGTTTTTGTTTCCAAAAATGACTAGTACAATAATGTACAAAATGAAAACGACTGTAAGCTGTAATAACAAACCAATAAAGTAGCGGGTGAGTAAATGATTTATTTTGGTTATTGAATTTATGATCTTGTCTTCATTTGTGTCGGGAAGAATTTTTCTGGCTTGGCTTTTAAAAGTTTCCTGATCTTTAATGAAGAAAAAAGTTATAAAAAATACCGAAACTAAGCCCATTCCCATATCGGCCATAAAGTTCATAATAGAGTTTATAAAACTTGTGAAATAGTTGAAATCTAAAGCTGATGTTATTTTTGAGTTATTTAGCATTTTGGTTAAATCAATATGCTCTATATTAAAATAAGTTTCTAAACTTTTTTCTGTTTCTACAAATTGTGCCTGTAAATGATTGGTGTCTAAAAGTGCTAAATTATTGGCCTGCGAAATAATTAACGGGACAAATAAAAGGATAAACCCAACCATCAACAATATAAAAAGAATAATGGTTGTGGTCGCCGCCAATGAATTTGCGAATTTTAATTTATTTTTTAAAAACTGCACTAACGGATTTGCTATTAGGCACAGGATAAGTGAAATACAGAGGTAAACAATTACAGTTTGTATTTCATATAAAAAATACAAAACAGCACAAATTACAAGTATAGTTGCTAATGCTCTTAAAATTCCGTTAGAAATGATTTTTGATGTCATATTTAGGTTTTAGACTATAAATATAGGAAAAAGCTTTTAAAAGTTTAGGGCAAAAAAAAAGCGAGATCATTAAATCTCGCTTTTAAACATCTATTTGGTTTGTATAATGGTTTATTGTGCAAAAGCAGCTCTTGGTCCGCCAGTAGCGAATATTGCAGTCATTCTGCTTTTTTGACCTGTAGAGAACATATACATGGCATTGTCATCAACGTAATCCATATAGTTCATTGTCATTTCAACTGGAGTTCCAGAGCAAGTGCTATAGTGCGGATATGCTGGCACACCATAATTTGCAGTATTGTGCGTTGGAGTATCAGATACTAAATCGCTTCCGCAAGTTGCATCGCCCCAAATGTGGCGCAAATTCATCCAGTGACCTACTTCGTGAGTAGCCGTTCTTCCTAAATTAAAAGGAGCATTTGCAGCACCCGATAAACCGAAATAACGAGAATCAATAACAACTCCATCTGTAGATGAAGCGCCTCCAGGAAATTGTGCATAACCTAAAATTCCTCCTCCAATAGCGCAAGACCAAAGGTTAAGTTTTGTTGTAGGAGATGTTGGAGCAATGCCGCCCTGAGCAGTTTTTTTCATGGCATCATTTGTGCCCCAAGATGTTTTGGTTGTCGATTTTCGGATAACTTGATCCAGCACAAATGTAATTCCGATGTTTGCTTTTACTCCAGCAAACAAAGCAGGAACACTGTTGTAATCTGAGTTCAAAGCATTAAAATCTTTGTTTAGCACGTCAATCTGTGTTTGAATCTGTGCGTTTGAAATGTTTTGTGCAGTTGTTTTGTATAAAACATTCACAACAACAGGAATTTCAATTTTGCCATTTACTAAACGGCCAGAAAATCCTTTTAGCAATTGTTCATTTGTAAATGCTTCAATCTCGTTCATTCTGATGGCCTGCATCGGATCTGCCTTTAATTGTGCTTCTAATACATCTTGCGAAGCACAAGAACGTAAAGTCGCGGCACTAGCTTCTGAGTTAGCTGCTTCATTTTGGTCATTTTGACAAGAAAACAGCATTAACGCTGCAACTGCGGTAATAAAAATCTTTTTCATAATAATTTGGGTTTTTGTTATAAAAAATTAAATTTGGTTAACTATAACGCAATTTTATAACAAATTCGTTTTGTAGCCAAATTTTTATAACAAATATTTTGTCAGATTTTTACAACAGCCCGTACAGCTTGATTCCTACAAAAATTAGGGTTTAATTATTAAGAAGTAAATTCGTACAAAGTTATACTTGCAGCTTGCACAACATTCATGCTGCTGTTTTTTCCAAACATATTTATGTGCACAATTTGATGTGAAATTTGCAAAAGCTCATCTGAAATTCCGTTGATCTCATTTCCAATAATGAGCGCAATTTTTTGATTATCAGGAATGATGACTTCTTTTAGAGGTTTACTGTTGCTTGTAATTTCGAGTGAAATAATTTCGAAACTGTTTTCAAGAAGATACGTTATTAAAGCTGAAGTTTCTTCAATAACAGTGTGCGGAACATGCAAATGTGTACTTCGAGAAGTTTTATTTATTTTTCTTGGCGTCAGCGGAATATCTTTTCCTAAAAAAATGATGTTTTCAACTCCAAAAGCTTCACTGATTCTAAAAAGCGAACCAATATTCTGTTGAAAATAAATGTGATCACAGACTAAAGTTATTGGAAACGTTTTTCTTTCAAATTGATTTTCTTTGTGAGTGAGCTGCACTTTGATTGTAATTAGTTGGTAAAGATGTAATTGATGATATTTGCACCCATTTTTAAGGCTTTGTCTCGAACATTGGTTGGATCATTATGAACTTCAGGATCTTCCCAGCCATCACCTAAATCACATTCGTAGGTATAAAGCAAAACCAATTTGTTTTCGACAAAAATTCCAAAAGCCTGTGGACGAGTCCCATCATGCTCATGAATTTTTGGAAGTCCATTGGGAAAAGAAAATGGTTTTTGAAAAATTGGATGATTTGCAGGAAGTTCAGTTAAATCATTATTTGGGAATATCTTTTTGATTTCTTTTCGAATATACTGATCCATTCCATAATTATCATCGATGTGCAGAAAACCTCCAGAGTTGAGGTAGTTTCTTAAATTACTGATATCAGAATCACTAAAAACTACATTTCCATGCCCCGTCATATGTACAAAAGGATAAGAAAGTAAATCAGGATTGCTTGGTTCAACCGTTGAAGGTTTCGCTTTTATTCTGGTATTAATATTCGAATTGCAAAAACGAATAAGATTTGGCAAAGAAGTTGGGTTTGCATACCAATCGCCTCCGCCACTGTATTTAAGCAAAGCGATTTCCTGCGAAAAAGAAGAGATTGAAATCAATAAAAACAACAAGAATATTTTTTTCATACAATTTTATATGTCTTTGCCATTTCGAGTTTTCTTAGTTGAAATGACAAGATAATGATTAAACTTCATTAAAAAATACAACACTATGGCAGGCGACAACCGCAGCAGTTTCAGTGCGTAAACGTGTATTTCCTAAAGTAACCGGCTGAAAATTATTTTCGATTGCCAATGCAATTTCTTTTTCAGAAAAATCACCTTCTGGACCAATTAATAAAGTTACATTTTCATTTGGTTTCAAAGCTTCTTTAAGTGACTTTTTGTTGGTTTCTTCACAATGCGCAATGAATTGCAATCCTGTATTTTTTTGTTTAATGAATTCTTTAAACGAAACAGCTGGATTTAATTTTGGAAGAAAAGTTTCATTTGACTGTTTCATTGCAGCCAGAATGATTTTTTCAAAACGCTCTGCATTTACTGCTTTTCTCTCAGATCTGTCACAAAAGATTGGTGTGATTTCCTGAATTCCAATTTCTGTCGCTTTTTCTAAAAACCATTCAAAACGATCATTCATTTTGGTTGGCGCAACAGCTAAATGCAAACGAAATTTTGATTCCTCAGATTTTTTGATTGACAAGACATCAACAATGCATTTATTATCTGAAGCCAAAGTAATTTCGGTTTCAAATAACAATCCTTGGCCATTTGTAACATGCAGAATATCTGCATCTTTTTTGCGTAAAACCTTTATTATATGACGGCTTTCTTCTTTGTCAAATGAAAAAGTTTGGGTAGTTTCGTCAATATTAGGGTTGTAAAATAATTGCATAATTAAAATTGAATTCGCGCTTTCGAAACTACAGATGCATCTTCAAAACGTTTTGATAAATATTTTTGATAACCTACAATTCCAATCATTGCAGCATTATCTGTTGTATATTCGAATTTTGGAATAAAAGTTTTCCAGCCATATTTGCCTTCTGCTTCTTTTAGAGTAGTTCTGATTCCTGAATTTGCCGAAACTCCACCGCCAATAGCAATTTGCTTGATTCCGGTTTCTTTTACGGCCAATTTCAGTTTATCCATCAAAATTTCGATTATAGTATGCTGAATAGAAGCACAAATATCATTTAGATTTTCGTCAATGAAATTTGGGTTTTCTTGTTTGTTCTTTTGAATAAAATATAAAATTGCCGTTTTTAATCCAGAGAAACTAAAGTCTAATCCAGGAACTTTTGGTTTAGTAAATTGAAATGCTTTCGGATTTCCTTCTTTCGCATATTTATCAATTAATGGCCCGCCTGGATAAGGAAGTCCAAGAATTTTGGCACTTTTGTCAAAAGCTTCTCCAACCGCGTCATCAGTAGTCTCGCCTATGATTTCCATATCAAAAAAGCTGTTCACTTTTACAATCTGTGTATGTCCGCCACTAATTGTTAATGCTAGAAAAGGAAACTCAGGTTTGTCAAATCCTTCTTCATCTATAAAATGCGCTAAAATATGGGCATGCATGTGATTTACAGCGATAAGCGGAATTTTTAGCGCCAGTGATAATGATTTGCTGAAAGAACCTCCAACAAGCAGTGAACCCATTAAGCCCGGTCCTTGTGTAAAAGCAATGGCGCTTAGCTGTTCTTTTTGTATATTTGCTTTACGAAGCGCGGCGTCAATTACGGGAACGATATTTTGTTGGTGCGCTCTTGAGGCCAGTTCAGGAACTACACCGCCATATTGGTTGTGAATTAACTGGTTGGCAACAACATTTGAGAGTACTTTATCGTTATGTAAAACTGCAGCCGCAGTATCATCGCAGGAACTTTCAATGGCAAGTATAAAAACCTCTGAATTTTGCATATAAAGGCACAAATTTTGAATTATATTTGACGAATCAAATTTTTAATTTTCTTCGATTATAAGAAGAAGCCAAAATTAAAGAATTTTTATCAATAACAGCCGTTCTTTGTCTGTGCAAAATAAATTTAAAAGAAAACTAAAATTAAAGCAGCTATCAAAAAAGTAAAGAAAATAGTATCCAGAACCCTAATTGGGTTGATTTTACTTTTGTTAGCAGTCGCTATCATACTGTCTTTGCCTGTTGTACAAACAAAAATTGCCAGATACGCCACAGATTCTCTTAGAGAAGATTTTAATGCCAATATTACGGTAGGAAAAGTGGCAATCAATATTTTTGGTGGTGTAAAACTAAAAGATGTATTGATTTTAGACCATCATAAAAAAGTAATGATTGCTTCTGAAATTATTACAACCGATATTTTAAGTTTTAAAAGATTGATGGATGGTGATCTTATTTTTGGTGATCTTCGTTTGACTGGTTTGATTTTTAATTTAAAAACCTATAAAAATGAAGACGAGAACAATATAAACAAGTTTGTCAAATTGTTTGAAACCGGAAAACCTTCAAAATCCAAAAAGCATTTTTTGCTTACAGCTCGAAATGCTTACATTTCAAAAGGTTTTTTCTCTGTTATTGATGAAAATAAAAAAACTCCAAAATTCCTTGAATTTACAAAGTTAAACGCTTACATAAGTGATTTTAAACTTTATGGTCCTGATGTAAATACAAATATCCACAGATTTTCATTTCAAGATCATCGCGGTTTGTATGTTTCTAATTTCGCTGGAAAATTCAGTTATACCAAAAAACGAATTAAAGTCGAAAATCTGGCAATAAAAACCAAAAGATCTTCAATTTATGGTTATGCTATTTTGAATTATAAAGTCGAGGATTTTCTTCATTTTACAGATAAAGTAAAGTTTGATGTTGCAATCGATTCAGCTTCAATTGCTTCAAACGATATTAGGTTTTTTTATGATGGATTAGGAAGAAATCAACGTTTTAAAATTAAAACCAAACTAAACGGACCATTAAATAATTTAAATCTTCGTGGATTAAGATTATCAGATACAAATGGTTCGAGAATTGTTGGAAACATCAATTTCAAAAATCTTCTGGGCGATAAAATGCAAAAGTTTTCAATGGATGGAAAGTTTGATAAACTGATTTCCAGCTATGATAATCTTGTTGTTTTACTGCCAAATGTATTAGGGAAAAAACTTCCGAAAGAACTTCAAAAGATTGGGAAATTCAATATTGTTGGAAAAGCAAAAGTCTCCACAACTGATCTTGAAGCTAAATTTAAAATGACTACCGATCTAGGGAACGGTGAAGCAGACATTCATATGAATAATATGGATTTCATTGATAAAGCTTCGTATTCGGGCAATGTTATTTTGGATAATTTTAATATTGGAGCCTTGCTAGGACGAAAAGATCTTGGCCTTACAACTTTAAATTTAGATGTTGACGGTGTTGGCTTTACTGAGAAATATTTAAATACGATTATAAAAGGTGATATTATAAAATTAGATTATAATAAATACACCTATAATAATATAACTGTAAATGGTAATTTTAAATTGCCTTATTATAAAGGAGAAGTTTCTGTAAACGACCCAAATTTAAGTTTGACTTTTGATGGTTTGGTAGATTTAAGCAAACGCGAAAACAAATATGATTTTCATATTAACGTTGAAAATGCCGATTTGCGAAAATTGAAATTTGTGTCGGATTCCATTTCTCATTTTAATGGAGATGCAGTTGTTGAAGTTTCTGGAAACTCGATCGAAAATCTTCAGGGAAATATTTACATAAAAGATGCGGTATATAAAAATCCTAAGAATACCTATGCTTTTGATGATATAACAATCAACTCCAGTTTTGATGCCGACAGACTTCGTACCATTACTATTAACTCTTCGGATGTTGTAAACGGAAAAATTGTTGGGAAATTTCGCTTTGATCAGCTGGATAAGCTAGTTATGAATTCGGTTGGAAGTTTATACACTAATTATAAACCTTATAAAGTTAGAAAAGGACAGTTTTTACGTTTCAATTTTCATGTTTACGATAAAGTTGTCGAAATGCTTTATCCAGAAATTAACATTGATTCATCGACAGTTGTTAGAGGTAAAATTGATGCAGATCTTCAGGAATTTAAATTTAGATTCAAATCTCAAAAGATTACCGCTGCTAAAAACACTTTTGATAATATCCGTATCAATATTGATAATAAAAACACGCTTTACAACGCATTTGTGGAGCTGGATAGTATTAAAACGCCATACTATAAAATTCGTGATTTTAACCTGATTAATGTAACATCAAAGGATACATTGTTTGTTCGTTCCGAGTTTAAGGGCGGTGATAAAGGCCAGGATTATTTTAATCTCGATTTGTTTCATACTATCGATAAGAATAAAAACAACATCGTTGGGATTAAAAAATCGGAGATGAAGTTTAAAGACTATATATGGTATTTAAATGAAGATGCAGAGAAGGATAATCAAATTATTATTGATCAATATTTTAAAAATTTCACCTTTGATAATATTGTTTTATCACATGAAAATCAAAAAATTGATTTAAACGGAGTTATAAAAGGAAAAGATTATAAAGATCTCGTCTTGAATTTTGAAGATGTTGATATTAATAAAATTACGCCTTTAACTTCCAAATTTGTTTTTAACGGAAATTTGAATGGAAGTGTCAATTATAAACAAAATAAAAATGTTTATCAGCCCACCGCTTCTATTAAAATCGATCATCTTAATTTGAATAAAACCGAATTAGGAACGCTGAATTTTGATATTTCAGGAGATGAAAGTTTTAGAAAATTTACGATAAATTCTTCTATTCAAAATGGTTTTACTGAATCGTTTAAAGCAAATGGAACTTTTGCCATTGAAAATAAAGAGACGTTTTTAGATTTGAATTTAAAGCTTGAAGGATTTAATCTAGCGACTTTAGGAACAGTTGGCGGTGATGTTATATCAAATGTACGAGGCTCGGTTTCTGGAAATGCGGCTGTTGTTGGGAATTTGAAAAAACCTGAAATCAATGGGCGATTGTATGTTGAAAAAGCCGGAATGACAATTCCGTACTTAAACACAGATTATGAATTAAGCGATCGAACTGTAATTGATTTGACAGATGAAAAGTTTTTGTTTAGAAATAATCAGTTGACAGATACAAAATACAAAACAAAAGGGCTTTTAAACGGCACAATTGAACATCATAATTTTGGCGACTGGAAACTGGATTTAACAATTACTTCAAAAAGATTGCTGGCGCTTGATACAAAAGATAGTGAAGATGCGGCGTATTTTGGAACAGCATTTATAAACGGAACAGCTAGTATTAAAGGGCCTACAGATGGTTTGTTTATTAAAGTTGATGCCAAATCTGAAAAAGGAACCGAGGTAAAAATTCCGATAAGCAATGCGCAAAGTGTTGCAGAAAGCAGTTGGATACATTTTGTGACGCCAAAGGAAAAGTATAATCTGGCCAACGGAATAGTTGAAAAAACAAGAAATTATAACGGACTTGAATTAGAATTTGATTTTGATATTACGCCAGATGCGGAAGTCGAAGTAATCTTGGACAGGAATTCCGGACACGGTATGAAAGGAAAAGGCTACGGTTCATTATTGTTTAAAATTAATACGCTGGGCAAGTTTAATATGTGGGGAGATTTCCAGGCATATGAAGGAACCTATAATTTTAAATATGGTGGTTTGATCGATAAAAAGTTTGCTGTCAAAAAAGGTGGATCTATTATTTGGGAAGGAAACCCAATGAAAGCCCAGTTGAATTTAGAAGCAGTTTATAGAACATCCGCAAATCCTGCCGTATTGCTGGAGAATTCTTCTTTCAATAAAAAGGTGCCAGTTGAAGTTGTGATTGGTTTAAGAGGAGATTTGACAAGTCCTGATCCTAATTTTGATATTCAGTTTCCTTCTGTGAGCAGTGTTTTAAAATCGGAGATACAATATAAGTTGGATGATAAAGACGTTCGTCAGACTCAGGCTTTGTATTTGCTTTCGACAGGTTCATTTATGAGTCCGGATGGATTTAATCAAAGTGATTTATCAGGTACATTTGCAGAAACGGCTGCAAGTTTGTTAGGTGGAATAATCAAATCAGACAATGATAAGTTTAATATCGATTTGAACTTTATTTCGGCAGATAAACGAATTGGTCAAGAAGCAGATGGGCAGTTTGTGGCCAATATTTCATCGCAGATTAATGAAAAAATTTCCATTAACGGAAAAGTCGGAGTACCGGTAGGAGGAGTAAATGAATCTGCTATTGTGGGAGATATTGAAATTCTGTACCGAGTTAATGAAGACGGCTCAATGAATCTTAGACTTTTCAATAAAGAAAATGATATTAATTATATAGGACAAGGAATTGGTTATACGCAAGGTGTAGGTATTTCGTATGAAGTCGATTTTGATACTTTCAGTGAATTAGTGAACAAACTGTTTAAAAGCCATAAATTAGAACGTACTATAAAAGGTTCAACTGATGATGTTCAGGATTCTTATTTAAATCCAGATTATATCAATTTTACAACAAAAAAAGACGCAGATAAAAACAAAAAGAAATCTGATAAAAAAGAAGAAGAGAAGAAGCCACAACCTCAAAATAATAATCAGGGCTTAATTCCTGATAATGACGACTTTTAAGATATTGTTAAAAAAAATCCAATTATAAACCATTATTCTCATAATGGTTTTTTTTTATGCTAAATTTAGAGGTTTAAACACTTTTTCAAAACGAAGTGTACTTCGCAGTTTTGTAACACTTCATTTATGTATTGTTAATTTTAAGGATTTAATTAAAATATGTGCCTTTTATTATTTTAAATGAATTTTTTGGTATCAAAAAACTTATTAACGAAAACGTTTGAATTTAACATATTTTATTAAATTATGATAAACATAGCCAGAAAAGTGCTGAATGTTTGCTAATTTTACAACTTAATACTTAAATAATGCCAAAAACAATAAAAAAAGTTGGCGTTCTAACCTCAGGAGGAGACTCGCCAGGAATGAATGCTGCAATACGATCAGTTGTTCGAACATGTGCTTATCATAATATAGAATGCATAGGAATTTATAGAGGGTATCAAGGAATGATCGAAGGAGATTTTAAAGAAATGGGCCCTCGAAGCGTTAATAATATTGTAAACAAAGGCGGAACGATCTTAAAATCGGCTCGTTCAGTTGAGTTTAGAACCCCAGAAGGTAGAAAAAAAGCTCACGATAATCTTGTGAAAGCTGGAGTTGATGCTCTAGTGGTTATTGGTGGAGACGGAAGTTTTACCGGAGGATTGATATTTAATTCAGAATATAATTTTCCAGTAATGGGAATTCCAGGAACAATTGATAATGATATTTATGGTACAAGTCATACTTTAGGATATGATACAGCTTTAAATACAGTAGTAGATTGTATTGATAAAATTAGAGATACAGCAAGTTCACATAACCGTCTGTTTTTTGTTGAGGTTATGGGTAGAGACGCTGGACATATTGCTCTTAATGCCGGAATTGGAGCGGGAGCAGAAGAAATCCTTATTCCTGAAGAAGATTTAGGTTTAGATCGTCTATTAGATTCACTTCAAAAAAGTAAAGCTTCAGGAAAATCATCAAGTATAGTAGTTATTGCCGAGGGTGATAAAATTGGTAAAAATGTATTCGAATTAAAGGATTACGTTGAAGCTAATTTACCAGAGTATGACGTAAGAGTTTCTGTTTTAGGACACATGCAGCGTGGTGGTTCTCCATCTTGTTTTGACCGTGTATTGGCAAGCCGTTTAGGAGTAAAAGCTGTAGAATCTTTAATTGAAGGAAAATCAAATTATATGGTTGGACTTAAAGAAGATAAAGTTGTTTTAACACCTCTTGAACAGGCAATTAAAGGAAAATCAGAAATTGATAGAGAATTATTAAGAGTGTCAGACATTATGTCGACCTAATAAATAAAAGTTTAAAAAAGGAAAGAAGTTTATTGTGAGGAAATTAGACTTTAAAATTAGTGTAATAAAAACAAAAGCAAAAAATTAGTAAAATGTCAAAAGTAAAATTAGGAATAAACGGATTTGGACGTATCGGAAGAATCGTTTTTAGAGAGTCTTTCAATAGAGATAATGTAGAGGTTGTAGCAATCAATGATTTATTAGATGTAGATCACTTAGCGTACTTATTAAAATATGATTCAGTTCACGGTCGTTTCAACGGAACTGTAGAAGTTAAAGAAGGAAAACTTTATGTAAACGGAAGAAATATCCGTATCACTGCTGAAAGAAATCCAGCTGACTTAAAATGGAACGAAGTTGATGTTGACGTAGTTGCTGAATGTACTGGTATTTTCACAACTATTGAGACTGCAAGCGAACACTTAAAAGGAGGAGCTAAAAAAGTTATTATTTCTGCTCCATCTGCTGACGCTCCAATGTTTGTAATGGGAGTTAACCACGAAACGGCACAAGCTTCTGATTTAGTTGTTTCTAATGCTTCTTGTACTACAAACTGTTTAGCTCCATTAGCTAAAGTTATTAATGATAACTTTGGAATTGTTGAAGGTTTAATGACAACTGTTCACGCGACTACTTCAACTCAAATGACTGCTGACGGACCTTCTAGAAAAGACTGGAGAGGCGGACGTGCAGCTGCAATCAATATCATTCCTTCTTCAACAGGTGCTGCTAAAGCGGTTGGAAAAGTTATTCCAGCTTTAAATGGAAAATTAACTGGTATGGCTTTCCGTGTTCCTACTGCTGACGTTTCTACAGTAGATTTAACAGTGAAATTGGCTAAAGAGACTTCTTACGAAGAAATTATGGCTGTATTGAAAAAAGCTTCAGAAAACGAATTGAAAGGTATCTTAGGATATACTGAAGACGCTGTTGTTTCTCAAGATTTTATTTCTGACAAAAGAACTTCAATCGTTGATGCTACTGCAGGAATTGGTTTAAATTCAACTTTCTTCAAATTAGTATCTTGGTATGACAATGAGTACGGATACTCAAGTAAATTAATTGATTTATCTGTACATATTGCAGGTTTAAAATAATAATATATATTTTTGCAAAATCCCGTTATTTCAAAGTAACGGGATTTTCTTATTTTGTTACGTCTTTAATTAATGTAAAAAATACACTTTTTATTTAAATGAAGAAAAACTAACCAAAAACAAAAAATAAAATGAAATTAATAGTTGATAGTGGATCTACTAAAGCAGACTGGATTGCAATTGATGATAATGGAAAAGTATTATTCACCACACAAACTTTAGGGTTAAACCCTGAAATTCTTGACGGTCCAGAAATAATTGCAAGATTAAATGATCGTTTTGATATTTTACAAAACAAAAAAAATGCTTCTCATTTGTTCTTTTATGGAGCAGGATGCGGAACAGACAGAATGAAAGAAGCTTTGAAACTTATCTTTCAGGAGTATTTTACTAACGCTATTGTAGATGTTCAAGAAGATACTTACGCTGCTGTTTATGCAACAACTCCTAAAGGGGAAGAAGCAATCGTTTCAATCTTGGGAACAGGTTCTAACTGCAGTTATTTTGATGGAAAAGTATTGCATCAAAAAGTTCAGTCATTAGGTTACATTGTAATGGATGATTGTAGTGGGAACGTTTTTGGAAAAGAATTAATCAGAAAGTATTACTTTAATAAAATGCCTAAAGAATTAGCGCTTGAGCTTGAAAAAGAGTACGACGTTGATCCTGATTTTATTAAAAATAAATTATATAAGGAGCCAAATCCAAATGCATATTTAGCAACTTTTGCAAAGTTTTTAATTAAACATAAAGACACTGAATTCTGTAGAAAAATCATTTTCAAAGGAATGAAATCTTTCGTTAAAAACTATATTAAGCAGTTTGACAACTGTAAAGAAGTTCCAGTGCATTTCGTAGGTTCTATTGCATTTTATTTAAAAGATGAATTACAAGAAACTTTCGATAAATACGAACTTAAATTAGGAAATGTTTTAAGAAGACCTATTGACGGTTTAATTGCTTACCATGTTGCTAATCAATAGTTCTGGGTTTATGGAAATTGCAATTATTGCACATGACGGAAAAAAAGCAGATTTAATTGATTTTTTGATTAAGAATGAAGCTGTTCTTCATAATGAAAAAATCAGACTTATTGGTACCGGAACAACTGGAGGAAAAGCAGAAGCTGCTGGATTTAAGACGCAAAGAATGCTTTCTGGCCCGTTGGGCGGTGATGCGCAAATTGCTGGAAGGGTTGCGGAAGGAATTACTAAAATGGTTTTCTTTTTTAAAGATCCTTTATCTAGTCATCCGCATGAAGCTGATATCAATATGCTGATCCGTGTTTGCGATGTGCATAATGTGCCGCTGGCAACAAATGAAGCAACGGCACAATTATTATTAGATGCTATTGCACAGCAATTATAGATATTTCAACATTTACATTTTTTGGCAGACATGCCACTTGAACCGTTTCACGAGCTGGAGCGGTTTTTTCGTTAAAATAAGATCCGTAAACGGTGTTTATGGCTGCAAAATTATTCATGTCCATGATGAAGATTGTAGCTTTAACAACATTTTCAAAAGTCATATCGGCAGCTTCTAAAATAGCAGCGATATTTTCCATTACTTGCTTTGTTTCGTCATTAATATTATCAGTAACAAGTTCTCCTGATGCTGGATTAATAGCAATTTGTCCAGATGCATAAAGTGTGTTTCCTGATAAAACAGCTTGATTATACGGACCGATTGGAGCCGGAGCTTTTTCGGTAAAAATGATTTTTTTCATAATGAAAGTATTTTGATTCGAAAATTGTTTAGCGGTTTGAAACGCTTCGTTTGTTCCATTTAATGTCACTTAAGACACCAGATTTAATTCCGATGAAGAAATTCCAGTTAGAATTTGTTCCTAGCGGTTGCCAGTTAAAAGCCATTCTCCAACTTAGCAAATCTCTTTCAAAACGGAATTGAGTAAAAGTAACTCCTTTTTGTACAAAATCGTACCCTGTAGAAACCCCGCCTTTCCATTTTGGCGTAATATCAGTATTGATAGAAACCATGATGGAGTTACCGCTTATTTTATTTTCTCTGTTGATATTAGAGTAAGTCAATGAATAAGCAAGTGTCATATCCCAAGGAATTTTTGCATTGAAAAATTCTGTTATAACATCTTCATCATCATCTTTTTCATTTGCAAACTGACTGTTTCTACTATCGGTTAAGTCAGTATTGGTTCCGAATAAATCATCGTTACGTCCTCCGTTTCGCTGACTTTGTGTGTTGGTTTTTTCTTTGTCTCCGCCTTTATTAGAAAATGAATAGTTTAAGGTAACATTGGCACTTGTCATTCTAAACAAACTTCCTCCGTTATCAATATTATAGGTGTTAATTCTTGTTCCAGAATTATCAATGGCATAAGGATCTAACGTAGCACCAAAATTCATATTCATTTTGTTATCAAAAAACTGTGTTCCTCCAGATACAAGTAAAGGTTGCCAAGCTAAATTTTGCCTGCCGTCTGCATTGAAATTGTAACTTGTGCTGAAGTTTAAGTTGTTCAAAAGCATGATTTTTTTAGGTTCAGTCTTTGTGCTGTCACTGTCTCTTACTTTTGCTTCAAAAGTGTTGCTTAAAGAAAAGCCTACTATGTTTGAGTTTTCTTTTCCAGGAGCACCATAAACACCGTTTTCAAATCGGGTATATTCTGTTGTTATTCGGCCAGAAGCATCAACTGCATAGGTGTCGTAGTATTTTTCAAAACTTGGTGTATATGCGTAAGTAATAGACGGACGCATTACGTGACGAATTGATTGAATTTTTTTGTCTGCACCAAAATTAAAGGTTCCGTAAATTGTAGTTCCTAAATTTGAACTGAAATTATACGTTCTAAAAGCGTCAAAGCCATTTACAGTTTGATCTACAACTTTGCTTTGATCTGCGTCGTAGCTTCGATCGATTGTTTTAGTTACCCAAGTTTCTTGGTAGTTCGTTGCCATTCCGGCACTAAAATACTTGAAAAGCTTAAAGTTGGTACTTAATGGAATTGTATGCTGCATACCAATTTGTGCATCTTTAAACATTTGTGGTTTAAAGAATAGAGAATCGGTTGTTACAAAGCTGTTTTTTCCGCTTAAGTTATACTGTAAGTTGATGTTTTTTATAAAACCTTTTTTTACTCCGTCTTTTCCAACAAAAGGATAAATACGATCTATACTTGCTTGAAGCGAAGGTAAAGTCATATTAATGACTTCTGTTTGTGTGTTTTGTGAATGTGTTGCTGTTAAAGCTATTCTGGCTTGTGGAATTGTATTAAAAGTTTTATTCCATGAAATGGACGAACTTAAAGTATTATTCAAGTTAGAACCAATGTTTGCCTGATTAATGGATTGTTTAAAATACTTACTGCTACCCATGTTTACCGAAGCAGAAAACGTAGAATTTGGATTTGATTTAGTATCTTTTGAGTGCGACCACTGAATGTTGTAGATGTTTTGTTTCGAATAATCTGGATAACCTCTTTCGCTGTTGATCAAATTCTCAAAACGGACATTGATATTTCCTCTGTATTTATATCTTGTGGCATACGCCGATTCAAAGCGCATGGCATAACTTCCGTTGGTATAATAATCTCCTAAAACGGTCAAGTCATAATTATCGCTTAAAGCAAAATAATATCCTCCATTTTGTAAAGAGAAACCTCTTGTATTTGAGTCGTTATAACTAGGAATAATAATTCCTGAGACACTTTTTTCTTCGCTCATTGGAAAATAAGCAAACGGCAAGGCTAGCGGAGTTGGAACATCGGCAATAACCATATTGGTAAGACCGGTTACTACTTTTTTTCCGGGAACAAATTTTACTTTGTTCGTCTGGAAATAATATTCTGGATTATCGACATCTGTTGATGTAGTAAAGCGCGCGCCTCTTAAAAAGTAAACAGAATCGTTCTCTTTTTTAGTAACTGCAGCTTTTATTTTAAATTCGCCTTGTTCTGTTCTTGAATTGAAGATTAAAGCTTTTTTTGTTTTAAAATTAAATCGAATAGAATCGGGTTGCACTTCATTTGATCCTTGCTTGAAGTTTGGGTATTGAGTTAAAACCCCGGCAGAATCTTTTATTCTTCCGGCATACACTTCGTCTTTTGCATAATCTAGAACAATGATTCCGGATTTTAATTCTACATCTTTATAATATAGTTCTGCTTCATTATAGAGTGTAAGTGTTTTTTTCTTTTTGTCAAAAGTGGCATAGTCTTTTGCTTTGTATCTTACTTTTCCGTCAAGAAAAGTCTTTGTAGGTTTAATGCTGTCTACTTTTACTGTATCAATTTTAGTATTAACAGATTTGTCTTTTTCTTTTGCAGCATCAGATTTTGCAGTTGAAGCTTTATCTGTTTGTTTTACAGTAGGTAAGGGCTTTTTTGGGTTTTTTATATCTTGTGAATATACTTTACCATATCCTAGTGTTAGGAAAAATGATATTAAAACGATATTAAATAAGTTTGTATGCAAAGGTTTAAATGCTATTTTTGTAAAAGTATGGCTTGTTTTTTGACATGTCAAACTTACATATAATTTTTTGGCAAAAATAATCAATTGCAAAAATTATAACAGTTGCATTTTATTAAAATTAACTTTTAGATTTATGAATATATTTAACAAAACTAGGCTATTATTTAGTTTTTTTCTAACTATAATTTCGTTTTGTGCTTACAGTCAGGCAAATGTTTTTAAAGTAACACTTGATGCCGGACACGGTGATCATGACTTTGGAGCTGTTTACAGCGGCCGAATTGAAAAAAATATTGCATTGGCGATTGTGCTAAAAGTTGGAAAAATTTTAGAAGCAAGCCCCAATGTTGATGTTATTTATACTCGTAAAACCGATGTGTTTATTGATTTGGTCGAAAGAGCCAATATTGCAAACCGAGCTAATTCTAATATTTTTGTTTCAATTCACTGTAATGCAAACAAAAATACAGCGGCTGATGGTACTGAAACGTATGTAATGGGTTTGAGTAAAGTAGCATCGAATCTTGAAGCTGCGAAAAAGGAGAACTCGGTAATTACATTAGAAAAAGATTATAAGCGTAAATATGAAGGTTACGATCCAAATTCGCCAGAATCAATGATCGGAATGACATTAATGCAGGAAGAGTATTTAGATAATAGTATTGCTTTAGCGAGTAAAATTGAAGATAATTTTGACCGTCTTGGAAAAAAATTGAGACAAGGTGGAGTGAAACAAGCGCCTTTTATGGTACTTCATAAGGCATATATGCCAAGAGTTTTGGTTGAAACAGGTTTTGTTTCTAACCCGACAGAAGGAAATATTCTAAATTCTGAAGAAGGACAAAATGATATTGCAAAAGCAATTGCCGATGCTATTTTAAGCTATAAAAGCGAATATTTTGGTTCAGGGATACCTGAGCTTTCAGATGTGAGACCTGCAAAAGATACTTCGACACCAAAAAAGCCAAAGCCAGCTGAACCATCTGCTGCTGCGAAAAATGCAGTGAAAGGAACTTTTTATAAAGTACAGCTTATTGCAAGTATCAAGAAGACGACATTAGAGCCCAAAAATTTTAAAGGCTTAAAAAATGTGACCATGGTTTATGAAAATAATATTTATAAATATTTCTACCAAGAAACTTCAGATTATGAAGCGGCAAAGAAATTTTTGCAAGAAGCTAAGGGTAAAGGATATGGAGCTGCATTTTTAACTGCAATTAAAGATGGGGAAAAAATCAGTATTCAGGACGCAGTTAAATAATAGTCACAAGTTCGAATATTTATATTAATTTTGTACAAACACTAAGAATTTTGAAACTAACAAGAGAAATTAAAACGGCTATTTTAGTCATCGCGTCAATATTATTATTTATTTGGGGCTACAGTTTTTTAAAAGGCAGAGATCTTTTTACAAATTACAAAACATTATTTGTTGAATATGATAATGTAGAGGATTTAGCACCATCAGCGCCAGTCACCATAAACGGACTTGCAATTGGTAAAGTAAGTAAAATTACCATCAGTGAAACAACGGGCAAGTTACTAGTTGAACTTCAGCTTAAAACAGATTTTCCTATTTCTAAAACAAGTACAGCGGCTTTGTATTCTCCAAGTTTGATTGGAGGAAAACAAATTAAAATTATTCCTAATCTTGCAGACAAAGAACCTGCGGCCGAAGGTCAGACACTTTCAGGAAGTGTGGAACTTGGATTAACAGAATCGTTAGGAGGAAAACTTGAACCGATTCAGGCGAAATTAGATAAAATGCTTGTAAATATTGATAATCTGGTTACAGGATTAAACAATACTTTAGATAAAAATACACAAGAAAATTTAAAGAAAACTATTGCAGAGTTAAGCCGGACAATGGAGCAGTTTCATAAAGCTTCAGGAAGTCTAAACAATATTCTAGATACCAATAAAGGACAGATTAATGGAATGGTTTCCAATTTTAATAAAGTATCAAGCAACTTTAATAAAATTTCTGATTCTTTAAACAAGGCCGATTTAGGAAAAACAGTTCGAAGCTTAAATCAGACTTTAGCTAAAGTTGATGGATTAATGACGAATTTAAATTCAGGAAAAGGTACAGCTGGGAAATTGTTAAATGACGATGCTTTGTATAATAATCTAGCCAAAACTTCAAAAGAGCTTGAATTATTGCTTCAAGATGTTCGTCTTTACCCAACTCGTTACGTAAATGTTTCTCTTTTTGGAAAGAAAAACAAACCATATGTAGCACCAACAGAACAAACAAACTCAACTGATAAAAAATAATTATAAATGAGTTATTTAGATAATATTTTATTTGCCATACTTCTTATAGTTGGTTTCGGTTTTTTTGCAGCGAGCGTAAAAAAAATCATGCGAAACATTAATTTAGGAGTTGATGTAGATCGAAAAGATAATCCTAAAGCTCGCTGGAAAAACATGGCTTTGATTGCTCTTGGGCAGTCAAAAATGGTGAGACGCCCTGTTGCAGGTATACTACATATTTTTGTATATGTTGGTTTTGTAATTATTAATATCGAGTTACTCGAGATTATTATTGATGGACTTTTTGGAACACATAGAATTTTTGCACCTTATTTAGGCGTTGTTTATGATGTTTTAATCGCTTCATTTGAAATATTAGCAATACTTGTAATTTTTGCTGTTACTGTTTTCTGGATAAGAAGAAACTTTATCAGACTGAAGCGTTTTATACATTCTGATTTAACTGGTTTTCCTAAAAGCGATGCAAATTATATTTTGTATTTCGAAACTGTTTTAATGATCTTGTTTTTATTAATGAATGCCTCTGATTTGCATTTGCAAAATGTTCCAGGCGGTTATTCACATTTTCACAAAGCAGGAAGTTATCCAATAAGTCAATTTATTGCGCCAATTTTTAATGGCACTTCAAACGAGTTAGTTGGGCTTTTATTCGAAGTATTCTGGTGGATGCATATTGTAGGTATTTTAGTTTTTATGAACTATTTATATTTTTCAAAGCATTTGCATATTCTTTTGGCTTTCCCAAATACCTATTTTGCAAACTTGAAACCAGAAGGTCAGTTTGATAATTTAGCTTCGGTTACAAAAGAAGTGAAATTGATGATGGATCCAAATGCTGATCCTTTTGCGGCAGCTCCGGTTGACGAAAATGCAGCTCCGGCTAAATTTGGAGCAAGCGATGTGCAGGATTTAAATTGGGTACAACTTTTAAATGCCTATACATGTACAGAATGCGGACGTTGTACGTCTTCATGTCCGGCTAATCAAACTGGAAAAAAATTATCTCCTCGTAAAATTATGATGGATACGAGAGATCGTTTAACTGAAGTTGGAAAAAATATTGATGCGAATAAAGGTGTTTTTGTTCCAGATAATAAAACACTATTAAATGATTATATTACACCTGAGGAATTATGGGCTTGTACATCATGCAACGCATGTGTAGAAGAATGTCCGGTAAATATTAGTCCGCTTTCTATTATTATGGATATGCGTCGTTACTTAGTGATGGAGCAAAGTGCGGCACCAATGTCGCTGAATGCAATGATGACTAATATTGAAAACAACGGTGCGCCTTGGCAGTACAGCCAGCAAGACCGTTTGAATTGGAAAAACGAAAATTAAGATAGTTTAATTGGTTATTTGTTTAACCGTTTAAGCGATTTGAATAAAAATAAAGGTTTTTAGTAGGTAATAGCAACGAGTGCGATTAACCAAATAAACGATTAACCGATTTAACAATAAAAGAAGATGTCAGAAAGTTTAGTAGTGCCAACAATGGCTGAAATGCTAGCCCAAGGAACACAGCCAGAAGTTTTATTTTGGGTAGGTTGCGCAGGAAGTTTTGATGATAGAGCAAAAAAAATTACAAAAGCATTTGTGCGTATTTTAAATCGTACGAATGTTTCATTTGCGGTTTTAGGTACTGAAGAGAGTTGTACCGGAGATCCTGCAAAACGCGCTGGAAATGAATTTCTGTTTCAAATGCAGGCCATGATGAATATCGAGGTTTTGAATGCATACGAAGCAAAAAAGATTGTGACAGCTTGTCCGCATTGTTTTAATACTTTAAAAAATGAATATCCTGAATTAGGTGGAAACTATGAAGTTATTCACCATACGGAATTTTTAAAATCATTAATTGATGACGGAAGATTGACTGTTGAAGGTGGTCAGTTTAAAGGAAAGAAAATTACTTTTCATGATCCTTGTTATTTAGGAAGAGCTAATAAAGTTTACGAAGCGCCTAGAGATTTAATTCAGAAACTAGATGTTGAATTAGTCGAAATGAAACGCTCAAAAGCTAGTGGTTTATGCTGTGGAGCTGGTGGAGCACAGATGTTCAAAGATGCAGAGCCAGGAAATAAAGAAGTAAATGTACTGCGTACAGAAGATGCTTTAGAAACTAAACCAGATATTATTGCGGCTGGATGTCCTTTCTGTAATACAATGTTGACGGATGGTATCAAACATCAAGAAAAAGAAGGTCAAGTAAAAGTGCTTGATATTGCGGAGTTAATTGCTAATGCGCAAGATCTTTAATCTAAGGTTCTGAGTTACTAAGATGCTAAGGTTCTAAGTTTTCAACTGGAAACCTGAAACAAAACAAACAAAATAAACAAAAAGTAAAAATGTATATACCTTTTGAAAATTTACCTGGTGAATCTAGAATTTGGATTTACCAATCGAACAGAAAATTTTCTGAGGAAGAATTTTCTGAAATAGAAACCGATTTAAAAGCTTTTGTAGAAGAATGGGCAGCGCACGGAACAAGTCTTGAGGCTTCGTTTTTGTTGAAATACAATCGTTTTATAATATTGGCTGTAAATCAAGATGTGCAGGCTGCAACAGGCTGTTCGATAGATAGTTCTGTGGAATTCATTCAAGGTTTGGAAAAAAAGTACAATGTTGATTTACTTGACAAAATGAATGTTACTTTTAAATTGGGTGAACATATTGCTCACAAACCTCTAATTGATTTTAAAAAGATGGTTAAAGATAAATCGGTTTCTGAGAATACGATTGTTTTTAATAATCTTGTAAATAATATTGAAGAATTTAATGAATCTTGGGAAGTTCCTGCTGCTGATAGCTGGCACAGCAGATTTTTCTAAGAGAAATATATAAAATATTTGAAAGGCATGAAATTTAGATTTTGTGCCTTTTTTTGTTTTTATTGTTTCATGTTTAAAGTTTTAGGTTTCAGGTTTCGCCAAAGTTTGTCAGGAGTGACAAACTTAGCGCGATATAACTTGGGCAAAGTTGCCGTTAAGCATGGCTTATGAAAACAAAAACGTCTAATCTAGCCCCGATGGAAGCGGCATCCTTTTATGGTCTCGTTTCTTTAACGAGACCATAAAAGATACAGCGGACAGCGGGAGGGATGGTCTTTTGATCGAAGATGTTCTGCTTCAATAAAAAACTATATTAATTAGAATTAATCTAATTTTATCGAAAATCTAACAATTTAAAAGCATAATTAAACGCTATTTTTGAGTATTTTCGTAGTATTAAATTTAATACATGAAAATAGCAATAGTTTGTTATCCGACATTTGGCGGTAGTGGGGTAGTAGCCACTGAGTTAGGTCTTGAATTAGCCAGACGAGGACACGAAATACATTTTATAACTTATAGTCAGCCCGTGAGGTTGGCGCTCTTGAATCCGAATGTTCATTATCACGAAGTAAACGTTCCTGAATATCCTCTTTTTCATTATCAGCCTTATGAGCTGGCTTTGTCAAGCAAATTGGTTGATATGGTGAAATTGTATAAAATTGAGGTTCTTCATGTGCATTATGCTATTCCTCACGCTTATGCGGGTTATATGGCAAAACAAATGCTGAAAAACGAAGGTATAAATCTGCCAATGATTACGACGCTTCACGGAACTGATATTACGCTTGTGGGAAATCACCCTTTTTATAAACCAGCGGTAACTTTTAGTATTAATAAATCAGATTATGTGACTTCGGTTTCCCAGAGTTTGAAAGATGATACGTTGAAATTATTCAAAATCAAGAATAAAATTAGGGTAATTCCGAATTTTATTGAATTGGATAAAGTAAAAAAAGATCCTGATGCACCTTGTCATCGTTATGTTATGGCGAAGGAAAATGAGCGTATCGTGACACATATTAGTAACTTTAGAAAGGTGAAGAGAATTCCGGACATTATTAAGATTTTCTATAATATTCAGAAAGAAATGCCTGCTAAACTAATGATGGTTGGCGATGGTCCTGAAAAAGAGAAAGCTGAAGTTTTATGCATGGAATTAGGGATTTACGACAAAGTAATTTTCTTTGGAAACAGCAACGAAATTGATAAGATTTTATGCATGACCGATTTGTTTCTACTTCCTTCGGAAACGGAAAGTTTTGGTTTAGCTGCGTTAGAAGCAATGGCTCTTGGAGTTCCGGTGATTTCTAGTAATTCGGGCGGTTTGCCTGAAGTTAATTTTGATGGTGTTTCAGGTTATTTGAGCAATGTTGGAAATGTTGAAGAAATGGCTGCAAATGCGATTAAAATTTTGAAAGATGATGCAACTTTAAACGAATTCAAAAAGAATGCGCTGGAAGTGGCAAAGAAATTTGATATTAAAAATATACTTCCTAAGTATGAAGCTTTGTATCAAAAGGCTATTGATGATTATAAAGATTAAAACATTAATTTAAAATTTAAATGCATGAAAAAGATAATTTCAGTTTTAGCAGTTTTTGTTTTGATCTCTTGTGGAGCAAAAAAAACTTCGAGTTCAACAGCGCTTTATGAAGTTTTGACCGAACAATCGAATGGAGGAGGTAATATCAAATTTTTTGAAATTTTAACAGAACCTAACGAAATCAAAATGCTTCAAAATGACCCGCTTTTAGCTGATAAAATGAAAGAGGCTGATATCAGCAATTCTAATTACATCATTTTGAATATGGGTGAAAAAAACACCAGCGGCTATTCTATTGGAGTTGAAAAAGTGGAGGAAACAGATAAAAATATCATTATTACTGTAAAAGAAAATAATCCAGCGCCTGACGCAATGGTTATGCAGGTTGTTTCATATCCTTATACGGTGGTAAAAGTGCATTCTAAAAAAGAGATTATTATTAAGTAATTAGTAATTAGTTATTAGTAATTGGTAATTAGTTGAAAGTGTTAGTGTTTTAAATGTCAGGCTTGGCGAATTTGTTGCCTCTTTTACCCATTAAGGACTTCGACTTCGCTTAATTCAAGTAAAAAAAAAACCTGTCGCAATAAAACGACAGGTTTTCTTTTACAATTATTTTTTATTTTAATTTAGAATTTGAATTTGATTCCTAAACCAACATCAAATCCAAAGTTATCATCATCATAATAACCTGAACCAATTTCAGGTCTTGCATCTAATGATAAAAGAATTGGCACTTCTTTAAATCCGTATTCAATTCCTATGTCTCCAGCAGCAAAAACGTATGTTCCGCTGTCGTTGTATTTTACATTGTTGTTGTAATAATCATGATCCCATGCAGCGATTCCTCCACCAACACCAGCGTACCAGTTGAAGCCTCCGTCTATATTCCAAACCCATTGATAAAGTGCTACAGCTTTAATGGCGTCAACATCACTGCTGTTTCTCCAGCCTAAATCAAATTCAAGTCTGTTTTTTTGATTTAATCCTCTTTGATAAGATACTTCTCCTCCAAAACCGTTATTGTCTCCTAAACGCAAACCAAGCGCGTTTTTTGCAATGTCTTGTGAATGAGCCGTAAATGCTAATCCAAATAGCATAATGGCAGATAAAATGATTTTTTTCATAAAAAATGGTTCAATTAATTTTTTCAAATGTAAAACTACAAGTAAGTAGAGAACGTATAAAATTTTTGAAAATTGTTATATAATTTACATTTTTGAGAAAAAAAAATCATCAATGTTTTTGTGAAGGCTTGCTGTTGCTGGGTTTTGTTTTTGATTAATTATTTTTTTGTAATTATTGAAGTCAATAACTGCGAAGTTAGATTGTCTTCCATTTCAAATAAGTTTTCTTCTTCTGCAAAGTTGCTTTCAGCGTAAGAATATAATTTCCAGCGTTTTTTGTGGTATTCCAATGCGGTTAAATTTTCGACCCAGTCGCCTGAGTTTAAGTATAAAGTAGATCCGTGACGGTTTTCTTTGGTAATTATTTTTGGTTCATGAATATGGCCACAGATTACATAATCGTATTTTTTTTCTATTGCCAAATCGGTAGCAGTCGTTTCAAAATCTGAAATAAATTTAACGGCTTTTTTTACGCTGGCTTTTATTTTTTTAGAAAAAGAATAAGGTTCACGGCCAAGTTTTGCGAGACACCAATTTGCAAATCGGTTAGAAAGAATTAAATAATCGTAGCCTAAACCGCCAAGTTTTGCTATCCATTTTGAATGCTGTACCGACGCGTCAAAAACGTCACCGTGAAAAATCCACGCTTTTTTATCACCTAATTCAAGAACTAATTTATCAACTAAAGAAAAATTTCCCATGTTCATATCACTGAATTTTCTAAGAATTTCATCGTGGTTTCCTGTAATATAATACACTTTTGTTCCTTTCGAAGCCATTCCAATGATACGCTGAATTACTCTTAAATGTGCTTTTGGAAAGTAAGATTTTCGAAATTGCCAAGCATCAATAATATCGCCATTTAATACTAATGTTTTAGGTTTAATGCTTGATAGATAGTTGTTTAATTCCTTGGCGTGGCTTCCGTACGTTCCTAAATGGACATCTGAAATAATGACCAGTTCGACATTTCTTTTTTTCAATTTTTCGTGATTTGAAGTTTAACAAATAAAAGAAACTAACGTTGGATTTATTTTATCAAAAGGTTATCAATTTAGGGTCAATTTTAATAAATTATGATTTTTAAAGAGCTTAACCTTTAATTAATAATCACAATTTTATATTTTTTAATTTAATTCATAAAACTTACATTTGCTAAAACAAATAACATGGCAGGAAATAGCTACGGCACATTATATAGAGTTACAACTTTTGGCGAATCGCATGGTGAGGCTTTAGGCGGGATTATTGATGGCTGTCCATCAGGAATTGCGCTTGATTTTGAAGCAATCGAACTTGAAATGTCTCGAAGAAAACCGGGACAATCGGCAATTGTAACACAAAGAAAAGAACCAGATACAGTTCAATTTTTATCTGGAATTTTTGAAGGAAAAACAACCGGAACTCCAATAGGTTTTATTATTCCAAATACCAATCAAAAATCAGACGATTACTCGCATATAAAAGATAATTATAGACCAAGTCATGCTGATTATGTATATGATCAAAAGTATGGTTTTCGCGATTACCGCGGAGGCGGAAGAAGCTCTGCACGTGAAACTGCAAGCAGAGTAGTTGCGGGCGCTATTGCAAAACAAATGCTTCCGGAAATTAAAATTAATGCTTACGTTTCTTCTGTTGGTCCAATTCACTTAGATACTCCTTACCAAGATTTAGATTTTTCTAAAATAGAAAGCAATCCTGTTCGTTGTCCAGATGAAAAATCGGCAGCGATTATGGAAGAATATATTCGTGATATCCGCAAGCAGGGTGATACCGTTGGTGGTGTTGTTTCGTGTGTAATTCAAAATGTACCAGTTGGTCTTGGCGAACCGGTTTTTGATAAATTGCATGCTGAATTAGGAAAAGCAATGCTTTCTATCAATGCTGTAAAAGGTTTTGAATACGGAAGCGGTTTTGCTGGTTCTGAAATGAAAGGAAGCGAGCACAACGATTTATACAATGCCGATGGAACTACAAAAACGAATCTTTCGGGAGGAATTCAGGGTGGCATCAGCAACGGAATGGATATTTACTTTAAAGTAGCTTTCAAACCAGTTGCAACAATTATGCAGACTCAGGATTCATTAGATAATAAAGGGAATATTACACCAATGACAGGAAAAGGTCGTCATGACCCTTGTGTGGTGCCTCGTGCAGTACCAATTGTTGAGGCAATGGCTGCAATTGTTTTGGCTGATTTTTATTTAATCAACAAAACATATTAATAAAAGTTAAGACAGTGAGGGTCTTAATATTTTAACTTAAAACAAACAAATTAATGCAAGTTACAGAAACTAAAAAAAAATCATTTCTTTCAGGATTAACAGGGCAAATTATTATTGCAATGGTTCTAGGGGCAACTTTAGGAATTATATTGCACAATACTGTTTCTGCTGAAACAGCACAATCTTTCAGCAGTAAAATTAAAATGCTGGCAACTGTTTTTATTCGATTGGTGCAAATGATTATTTCACCTTTGGTATTTACAACTTTAGTTGTTGGAATTGCCAAACTTGGAGATATTAAGACGGTGGGAAGAATTGGAGGAAAAGCTCTTGGATGGTTTTTTACGGCGTCATTTATATCGTTATTAATTGGTTTATTTTACGTCAATATTCTAGAGCCTGGAGTAGGTTTAAAGTTAGACCATGTTGACATGGCGGCTGCGTCAGAAGTGACAGCAAAAACTAAAACACTTTCTGTTGAAAATTTTGTTGAACACATTGTTCCTAAAAGTATTTTTGAAGCAATGGCAACAAATGAAATCTTGCAGATTGTTATATTTTCGATCTTTTTTGGATTAGCTGCAGCGTCATTAGGAAGCACTGTAAAACCTGTGATTAATGCTTTAGATAAAGCTTCGCATATTGTTTTAAAAATGGTGAATTATGTAATGAACTTTGCTCCAATTGGGGTTTTTGGTGCCATTGCAGGAGTATTTGCTATTAGAGATGCTGAAGAATTAGTGATTACTTATTTTAAGTTTTTCGGATCATTTTTAGTTGGTATAAGTACTTTATGGGTTGTTTTAATTGCTGTTGGATATATTTTCTTAAAAGGAAGAATGACGGAGTTATTAAGACGAATTGTTGGGCCTTTAGCAATTGCATTTGGAACAACAAGTAGTGAAGCTGTTTTTCCAAAATTAACTGAAGAATTAGAGGATTTTGGTGTAAAAGATAAAATTGTTTCTTTTATGCTGCCACTTGGCTATTCGTTTAATTTAGACGGAAGCATGATGTATATGACATTTGCAAGTATATTTATTGCCCAGTTTTATGGAGTCCATTTAGATGTAGGTACGCAAATGGTTATGCTTCTAGTTTTAATGCTTACCAGTAAAGGAATTGCAGGTGTGCCAAGAGCGAGTTTAGTTGTTGTAGCAGCAACTTGCGGTATGTTTGATATTCCGGTGGAAGGAATCGCGCTAATTTTGCCTAT
Organism: Flavobacterium sp. 245; assembly: GCF_004362055.1. Taxonomy (GTDB): domain Bacteria; phylum Bacteroidota; class Bacteroidia; order Flavobacteriales; family Flavobacteriaceae; genus Flavobacterium. The sequence continues at coordinate 115,582 of NZ_SNXB01000013.1, read as the reverse complement.
TGATCATTTTTGTGATATGTTTAGAAGCGCGACTAATGTTCTAGGAAATGCTTTGGCTACTTCTGTTGTAGGACAATGGGAAAGTAATAATGAAGCAGAAGCGGGTTTAGAGCAGTAAATTCTGAAAAATAATATGCACATTTTATTGATCTCTATAGGTTTAAAAGTGTAAACAATAATTAAAGAAAAGTTGTATTTTTAGTGTAAATACAGCTTTTTTTTATTTTTAAGTGTATATTTGGTAAAACTAGCCGTTTATGCCCCGAATGCGGATTTTTCTTCTTCTGATCGTTTTTCTGAATTGTGGTATCAGTTCAGCATTGGCACAGTCTGAACCCATCTCGGATGCTAAAATTAATAAGCTTGTCAAAGAAGCTTGGGATGATTTTAAGGAATCAAATTTCGAAAAATCATTAATTACTTCGCGCGTTGCTTTAAATTACGCCACATCTTCAAAAAATAACTACTTAATATCAAAAGCTTATAAAATAATTGCAGGCAACTACAGTGAATTGTCAGAATTTGATAAAGCCGTTTTTTTCTACAATAAAAGTTTGTTTTATGCTAATAAAACAAATAATGATTCATTAAAATATAGCCTTCATAACAACTTAGGAAATATTTATTGTTTCGAAAAAAAGCAGTTCGATAAAGGAATTTCATATTATAAAAAATCAATAGCATATAGTTTAAAAATTAATGCTATCGATCAGGTTTATTTTACGAATGTAAATATTGCTTGGGCTTATTTTGATGTTGGAAAGTTTAAAGAAGGGTATCCTTATTTAAAATTTGTTGGCAATAATATTGAAAAATATGGTGATGCATCAACTGAGATTGTCGTCAATATGCTCAACGGAATGTATTCGTCTTTCAAAAATGAAAATGATACTGCAAATGCTTATTTTTTGAGTGCCATTGCGGCTGGAAAAAACAGTGAGGAAAGGTCAGATTTGTCATATGCACATTTGGAATATTCTAAGTTTTTGATGAAAATCAAAAAATATAAGGAAGCATATGAAAACCTTACTTTATATAATCAAATTACAGAAGAACTATATAGTCAGGAAAAACTGAAAAAAGCTTCTATTGCAGGTTTTAATCTTGAATTGGACGAGTATAAAAGGCAGATTGATAAAATTGAGAATGAAAAAATCTCCCAATATCAAAGTCTTAAAAAATCCCGAATTATTGTAATTCTGTTTGTGCTGGTTTCTCTTATTCTGCTGATTTTGATTATTACTTTAGTTAAAAATATCAGATTCAAAAAGAAACACAATTTAGAGCTTTTAAAAGCCAAAGAAATAGCTGAAGAAGCTTCCTTGTTAAAAACACAGTTTATTTCAACGATAAGCCATGAATTACGTACACCGCTTTATGGAGTGGTTGGTATTACAAATATGCTTTTAGAAGAACATAAGGAATTATCAAGAAGCCAGCATTTAAGTTCGCTGAAATTTTCGGCTAGATATTTATTGTCGCTTGTAAATGATATTTTGCAGATTAATAAAATTGAAGAAAATAAAGTAGTATTAGAAAATCTGACATTCAATATTTCTGATGAAATTATGATGATCAAAAATTCGCTTTCTTTTTTATCTCAAAAAAATAATAACAAGATCAATATTGATATCGATCCAGATATTCCTGAATATTTAATTGGCGATAAACTCAGACTAGCTCAAATTTTGATGAACTTAGTCAGCAATGCTTTGAAATTTACAAAGAATGGAGAAGTTGAAGTGAAGGTTGATCTTTTGAAGACAGAAGGAAAAAATCATTTCTTAAGTTTTCTTATAAAAGATAATGGTATCGGAATTGCAACCGTTGATCAAAATAAGATTTTTGAAAAATTTGTTCAGGTTGGGAGGAAAGATGAGGATTATCAAGGAACTGGTTTAGGTTTGAGTATTGTTAAACGATTATTAGGCTTATTTGGCAGTACAATTACACTAGAAAGCGATTTGGGTCAAGGAACTTCTTTTTCGTTTGTTATTCCGTTTGAACATGATCCAGAGAAAACAAAAAAAATAATAGCTGAAATTGAGGTTGATTTGACCTCAAATGAAGTTCATAAAATTTTAATTGTAGAAGATAATCTTATCAATCAGCTGGTTACGAAGAAAATTATTGAGAAAAATAATTATATCTGTAAAGTGGTTGATGATGGTTTTGGCGCGTTGGAGATTTTAGAAAAAGAGACTTTTGATCTTATTTTAATGGACATTAATATGCCATTAATGAACGGATTTGAAACCAGTAAAAGAATTCGATTACAGAATATCAAAACGCCAATTGTTGCTTTAACTGCTTTTGATAAAGACGAAATAACAGATGAGGCAATTTCATCTGGAATAAATGATATTATTATTAAACCGTTTGAACCTGTTAAGCTGTTTAAAATTATTAGTTACTTAATAGAAGAAGCTAAAAACGCTGGTTAATACCAGCGTTTTTTATTTTGCTTAGAAGCATTTGATTTTCTTGATTTGTGCCCTCCTCCGCTTCGGTTCGAATTTTTTGGTTTCTCGCCAGCTTCGGGACTTCCAGAATGCCATTGATACGGATGTTCTGTAATTATTTTGACATCAACTTTGATAAGTTTCTTGATGTCTTTCCAGTAAGGCTCTTCATCTTTGCCACAAAATGAAATTGCAATTCCGCCATTTCCTGCACGGCCCGTACGACCAATTCGGTGCACATAGGTTTCAGGAATATTCGGCAAATCAAAATTAATTACATAAGGCAATTGTTCAATGTCAATTCCTCTTGCAGCGATATCTGTAGCAACAAGAACACCAACTTCTTTATTTTTAAAAGCATCTAAAACGCGCTGTCTTGCATTTTGCGATTTGTCCCCGTGAATAGCCTCAGCAGGAATATCTTTTTTGCGAAGAGCTTTTACAACATTGTCAGCACCATGTTTTGTTCTTGAAAAAACAAGTACGTTTGATAAATTTTCTTCTTTAATTAAATGATAAAGCAAATTTCTTTTTTCTGTTTTATCAACAAAATAAATACGCTGTTCTACATTTTCGGCCGTTGAGGATACTGGAGAAACTTCTACTTTTTCAGGATCTTTTAAAAACATTTCGGCTAATTCGCGAATAGCAATCGGCATTGTTGCAGAAAATAGTAAGGTTTGGCGATTTTTTGGCGTTAATTTTACGATCTTTTTTACATCGTTAATAAAACCCATATCCAACATTTGATCGGCTTCGTCTAAAACCAAAGTATGCAGATGGTCAAGATCTAGAAATCCTTGTTTGTGCAAATCCAACAATCTTCCTGGAGTTGCCACCAAAATATCAACTCCTTTTTTTAAGGTTTCAACTTGAGGATTTTGCGAAACGCCTCCAAAAATGGTTAATTGTGTTAAGTTGGTATATTTGGCATAAGTGTCAAAACTTTCTCCAATTTGTACTGCAAGTTCGCGCGTTGGCGTAACTATAAGCGCACGAATTTGTTTGGCTTTTTTTGATGAACCTACAATTCGGTGTAATTGATGTATAATTGGGATAGCAAATGCTGCTGTTTTTCCAGTTCCTGTTTGTGCGCACCCAATTAAATCTCGTCCTGACAAAACGATCGGGATAGATTGTTCCTGAATTGGAGTAGGGTTTAGATAGCCTTCTTCAAATACGGCTTTTTGTATACTTTTTGAGAGTGATAAATCTTCGAATAACATATCTTAGGTATTAAGAATTTAGTTTTAAGCACTAAAAATTCTGTGCAAAGATAGGTTTAATCGGTCAATCCTTTATTTGAATCTTGTATTATTTGAAAAATGTGTGGTTTTAAGCCAGTTGAGCTTCAGTTAGATTTTTCTTTTTCGTTATTTGCTTTTATGAAATCAGTAATCAGATAGCCAATCAATTTTCCAATTAAATTATTATTTGGAGAATCGGCTAAATCTGGAGCGCCTTCGCAAATATGAAGATAAGCGGCATTTTTATTCTGACCAAAAAAGGACACAAACTGACGCAGTTCTTCTACCGAAAATCCACTTATTGTCATGGCACTGCTGGCAATGTTTGGGATAGCATCTAAATCAATTTCAATTCCAAAAGAATCATTTTTAATAAACTCTAGAGCCAAAGCCATTTCTCGGGTAAAATCTTTTTCCTTTCGGATATTTACACTGTCGTATGTATTATAACGTACACGATCTTCTAGTTTTTTGATAACATCCAAAACGCTTTTTGAAGTGTAATTTTCGTGTAATCCGAAGATGAAATATTTTTTAAGGAAACCCTCTTCATATGCGTATGAAAATCCATTGCCGCTATGACGGCCTTCAAGAATTCTGAAATCGGAATGCGCGTCAAAGTTGATTGCATTGATAGGTTTTCCTTTGGCAAGAGCCGAACCTTTAATATTTCCGTATGCATTATTATGGCCTCCGCCAATGATAATTGGAGTTTTTCCGGCTTTTATGATTGTGAATATAATATGTGAAACTTCTTTGTCTATTTTTTCAACCAGCTGGCTCAATTTTGAGCGGTCGTCAATGTCGTTAAAATCTAGATTTTCAACATCACGCATTTCCTGCGAAACATTTATTTGACCTAAAACAATTATTTGGCTGCCTTTTGAAAAACGATTGTGCTGAATATTGGCAATGCTTTTTATGGCACTTTCCCACGCCGATGCAGCGCCAGGACGGCCGTAATTTGCACGCACGCCAATATCTTCAGGAATTCCTAAAAGTACATATTTAGCCTCGCTTTCGGTCAAGAATTTTACTTTGTCGGCTTCTTTTGGAATGACAATCATCTTCTCGCCAAATTTAATTTCACCACTTCGGTGGTTGGTAACTTTAGCTAAATCATTAATAGTAAAAGGAATTAATTTCTCCATATAAAAAAAATATTGCTCAAAAATAATATAATTGTGACAACTTACGTTATTACGATATATTAATTCTTAAATTTGTTAATAAAGAAAATTATTAAATATGGAAAACCCAAAGAACAACAACTCAAGTCTAAAAGCGGTAATCGCTGTTTTAGCAGTCCTACTGATTGGTAGTTTAGTGTATATTTTTAAATTGTCTTCTGATACAGAAGTAGTTAAAACTGAGCTTACCACTACAATGACAGAAAAAGAATCTGTTATGAAAGATTTACAAGAATTGAAAGCAACTTATGATGCTGCAATTGCTGAAAATACTTCAATGTCTGATGAATTGATTCAAGAGAGAGATAAAGTAGTAGCTCTTATGGATGATTTGAATAAATCAAAAGGAGATGTCTCTAAATACAGATCTCAAGTTCAGGCGATGCAGGGCAAAATGAAAACTTTAGTTGCTGAAAATGATGAGTTGAAAAAACAAAATGGTGTTTTAACAAATCAGAGAGATAGTACTATTGTAGTATTAGGAGAGTCTAAAAAGTACAACGAAGTATTAGTAGGTCAAAACGAAGAATTGGCTAAAACTGTTGAAAAAGGATCTAAATTATCTGTTTTAAATACTAAAACTATTGCTTATAAAGTAAAAGGTTCTGGTAAACAAATTGAAACTGATAAAGCAAGCCGTGCTGATGTATTGAAAGTAAGTTTTACAATTGCTGAAAATTCAATCGCAAAATCTGGTGACAAAACGTATTATGTTCAAGTTATTGATAGCAAAAACAATGTTTTGGGCGAGAAGAAAACTGAAAATTTTGGTGATAACTCTTTAACTTACAGTTTTAAAACTACAGTAAAATACGAAAATAAAACAGTTCAGGTTTCTGAAGATTTACTTGGTAAAGATTTTGAAAAAGGTGCTTATTTTATCAATGTATTTGATAACGATGAATTAGTTTCTAAAACTAGCTTCAACTTAAGATAATATTTGCCAAAGGATAATACCACTTTGATATTAAAGGTCTGTGAGTTTTCACAGACCTTTTTTTATGGATAATTTTTATTCTAAAATTTTGCCGTCAAGAAAAACACTTTCAATTAAATTACTGCCAAAAGCATACGGAATTTGGTAATAAGAAGAAATTGGTTTTGTCAAAATTAAATTAGCCTTTTTGCCTTTTGTAATACTTCCATGAGTTTCTGAAAGCCCCATTGCATATGCGCCATTGATTGTTGCGGCGTTTATTGCTTCTTCTGGCGTCATTTTCATTTTGATGCAAGCTGTAGCAACGACAAAGTTCATATTTCCGGATGGAGTAGAGCCCGGATTGAAATCTGTGGCTAATGCTAGAGGTAATCCCGCTTTTATCATTTCACGAGCCGGCGTGTACGGAATGCTTAAAAAATAAGAACATGATGGCAATGCAACAGGCATTGTTTCTGTGCCTTTTAAGGCTTCAATGTCTTCTGGGTTCATTATTTCAAGATGATCGACAGAAAGAGCGTTAAATTTGATTCCTGACTGAATACCTCCAATAGAATTAAATTGGTTTACATGAATTTTTGGTTTTAAACCAAATTGAATTCCGGCTTCCATAATTTTTTCTGTTTCTTCAAGAGAAAAATAACCAGTTTCGCAGAAAACATCAACATAATCGGCTAGTTTGTTTTTGGTAATTTCTGGAAGCATTTTCGTGATGATTTCGTCAATATAGCCTGTTTTGTTTTCTTTATAGTGCGTAGGGAAAGCATGTGCGCCTAGAAAAGTAGCTTTTATTGCAATCGGATAATTTTCGGCCAGTTTTTTTATAACACGAAGCATTTTTAATTCGCCTTCAACTGTTAATCCGTATCCTGATTTTATTTCGACTGCGCCAGTTCCTAAATGCATTACTTCTTCTAAACGAATTTTAGATTGCTTGTAAATTTCTTCTTCAGACGTTTCGTTTAGTTTTTTAGCTGAGTTTAAAATACCGCCGCCGCGATTGGCAATTTCTTCATAAGATAATCCGTTGATGCGGTCGACAAATTCCTGCTCGCGATTTCCTGCATATACAATATGCGTGTGGCTGTCACACCAAGAAGGTAAAACTACTCTTCCGGTCGCGTCTATAATTTTATCTGCTTTGATTTCTGGAAGATTTTCCATTGTTCCAAAATCTTCAATCAAATTATCTTTTAGGAATAAAAAGGCATTTTTTATTGTAGGAAGTTGTGCCATTTCAGCTCCTGAAACTTTAGAAATTGAAGTTTCACGTACTTGAAGCAGTTCCTGTATGTTTGTAATTAATGTTGTCATTATTGGTATTGTTATAAAACACAAATTTGCTTCGCCTGTTCCCATACGGTCGAGTCACAAATTATCACGAACTAATCCGTGAAATCTGTGTCAAGATATTGGAATTTGGAATTTAAAAATTTGAATATTGCTTTATTGTTATTCTGAAACTGTAATTTCAAACATTTTGCTCCAGTTTTTACCAGTAACAAAAATAGTTTTTGTTTTAGGATTGTAAGCTATTCCGTTTAGAACATCATCTTTAGTGATATCGGTCATAAACTTGCGTAAGCCTGACATATCTAAAATTCCTTCAACTGCTCCAGAAGTAGGATTTACAACTGCAATGGCGTCTTTGAACCATACATTTGAATAGATTTTGCCATCTATCCATTCAATTTCATTAACAGCTTTAATTTTAGATTCTCCTGAATAAACGTTGATATAATCAATCATTTTTTGAGTTGAAGGATCAACTTTCCAAATTTTTTCAGTTCCATCGGTTTGATAAATGTATTTTCCGTCATTTGTCATTCCCCAGCCTTCAATATCTTTTTCGTAATCAAAAGTTTTTTCGAGTTTTAATGTTTTAGCATTATAGATAAACCCTTTTTTATTTTTGTACGTTAACTGAAATAATTTACCATTTATAAAGGTGATTCCTTCTCCAAAATATTGTTGGTCAAGATCAATTTGCTTGAAAATTTTTCCAGTTTTGTAATCGTATTTTTTTATGAATGAAGCACCTTCTTGTCCTGTGCTTTCATATAAAGTATCATTATAGAATTCGAAGCCTTCTGTGAAAGATTTTTTATCGTGTGCGTAAGTATTTACAACTTTATACTTTAATAATTTCGGTTGAATATCAGAAACTAATTCAATTCTTTTGGTCGCATCTGATGAATCTGAACCAAAATAAACAACAGCTTTTAAGTATTGGTAGCCTAGTTTTTGATCTTTTAATTCAAATTTAAATTTTTCAGCAGCTTTTGTGCTTCCCACTTTTTTGTCATTTACAAAGTAGGCAATGCTATCGATTTCTTTCGATTTTGGGTTTAAAATTCCAATTGAAATGGCTTCTTTTTGCGTAAAATGCGCTGGAAAAGCAGTATCATCAATATTAAATAAAGAATTTTCACCTTTATTTTTATCTCCACATCCAATTAATGTGATTCCTAATAAAATGACAGTTAGGAAGTTATATTTTTTCATAGTTTAAAATTTGAATAAGCCAATATACGACGATATTTTTATAGCAACAAAGCTCTTGCAAAAATATAAAAAGATTGTATATTTGCACCGGCAAGTCCTACACGACCAGCTCCTGCAGACTCCCCCAGGATGGGAACATAGCAAGGGTACGTGGTTGAGCGGTGCGATGTAGGTCGCTTGCCATTTTTTTTAATCTGAATTTTTATTCAGATTTTTTTTTAGAATTAATTTAAATGTAGTCTTCCTTCGGGAGGATTTTTTTATTTTTGGAACTTTCCTAGAGTGAGAAGTTATATGTTAGAGGTAAAATGTTTTTAACTACTGCATTAGTTTCTATTTTATGATACATCATATTTAACTTATAATATTTAACATCTAACCAGCAAATGAGTAAAGTCGTTTTAATTACCGGAGGATCCTCAGGGATTGGAAAATCAATTGGAGAATTTTTACACAAAAAAGGTTTTGTAGTTTATGGAACCAGCAGGAATCCTGAAAAAGTGCTGAATTCTATTTTTCCATTAGTGGCTTTAGATGTTCGAAATGCCGATTCTATTAAAACTGCCGTTTCAAAAATCATTGAAATCTCAGGACGATTAGATATTGTCATCAATAATGCTGGCGTTGGAATTACTGGTCCTTTAGAAGAAATTCCGATGGAGGAAATCAAAAATAATTTTGAAACCAATTTTTTTGGACCAATTGAGGTAATGAAAGCGGTTTTGCCACAAATGCGTGAGCAAAAATCGGGTTTGATTATAAATATTACTTCGATTGCCGCTTATATGGGATTGCCTTATAGAAGTGTTTATTCGGCTTCAAAAGGAGCTTTGGAGTTAATTACTGAGGCTTTGAGAATGGAAGTAAAGCAATTTGGAGTTGAAATTACAAACGTTGCTCCGGGAGATTTTGCAACCAATATCGCATCAGGACGTTATCATGCGCCAGTTATAAAAGGTTCTGCTTATGAAAAAGTGTACGGAGATACGCTTGCAACAATGAATGAGCATGTTGATGCAGGAAGCAACCCAAATGAAATGGCCGAAGCTATTTACAAAATCATTCAAAAAGACAAGCCTAAAGTGCATTATAAAGTAGGTGTTTTTATGCAGAAGTTTTCGATTGTTTTGAAACGTGCACTTCCGGATAAAGTGTACGAGAAAATGTTAATGAACCACTATAAATTATAAAATTATTTAACCCCAAAATGAAATACCTTTTACTGCTTGTTACGATTGCTTTTTGTTCTTGCTCTCCAAAAATCAGAACTTCTGTTGCTGAAAAACATGAAAAATTAAATGAAACTGATAAAGTTGTCGTTTTTAATGCTAAATCGGAGCTTCCTTCAACTTATAGCAAAATTGGAACTACAAAAATTGGAGACACTGGTTTTACTACAAATTGTGATTTAAATACAGTGCTTGAAAAGGCAAAAAGCGAAGCTCGTAAAAATGGTGCTAATGCGTTATTGATTACAGAACATTTGTATCCTAGTACATTTGGTAGTACTTGCCATCGAATTAATGCTGATTTGCTGCGTATTGAAAATACTGCTGATTATAATCAGCCTAAAATTACGAAAGATACTGTTCAGCCAATTTCGAGTTCGAAAGTTGTTACAGCTAATGAGGTTGTTTATGGTCCGGGTTATGGGTTTAAAACTTCTAAATTTTTAATAACAGCTAATGTTGGACAAAGTTTTAGAGTTGCTTCGTCGCCAGACGGATTAAATTCGGAGCAAAAAGAGTATTATAGAAAATTAAAATCGGGATTGAGTTATGATGTAAGTGCTTATTATCTTAAAGAAGGCAAAAGAGGATTTGGTTTGAAATATAACGTTTATAAATCTTCAGGGACAATTTATGACCAGATAGTTACTATTGGAGATGGATCAAATGTTCAAGGAGATTTTAGTGATGATATCACAATTTCGTTTATTGGACCTTCTTTTATAATGACTGAAGATCAGCGTGCGAGAGTTGGTGAGGCCAATTTGGAGTTAGCGATAGGATATTTGGCTTATAAAAATAATGCTGGCGTTGCTGGTTATCCGGTAAAAATAACAGGGTCTAATTTGGGTATGATTGCCGGAATGGGATATCATTTTAGAATAACGCCTCATTTTTTATTAGGACCGCAGGTTAGTTTCGTTGGTGGAACATTGAAGAAATTAAAGTATACGTATGCAGATGGTACGACATATACTGAGAAGCTTGATAAAGAAGAATTAGAAAATTTATGGCGAATTGATTTGGCTATTGGTGCTAAGTTTAGATTCTAAGTTGTAATTTTGCAGCTGAGTTTGCGTGAGGGATAGAAGCTAACTACCGAAGTAGTGCGTATAGCCCGACCTTATTTGCAGAAGGCGCGTATAAGCTGCTTGCTGAGTGCGCCTTTTGTAAATAAGGTCACGCCCTGATAATGTTCAACACAATTATAAATATATAAATTATGAAATTTTTTATTGATACAGCTAATTTAGCTCAAATTAAAGAAGCACAAGCTTTAGGTGTTTTGGATGGTGTAACAACAAATCCATCGTTGATGGCTAAAGAAGGGATTACTGGTAAGAACAACATTTTAAAGCATTATGTTGACATTTGTAATCTTGTGGAAGGTGATGTAAGTGCTGAAGTTAATGCATTGGATTTTGATGGAATGATCAAAGAAGGTGAAGAATTAGCTGAATTGCACGATCAAATCGTAGTAAAATTGCCGATGACCAAAGAAGGTGTTATGGCTGCAAAATATTTTTCGGATAAAGGAATTAAAACAAATGTAACGCTTGTTTTTTCTGCAGGACAGGCTTTATTGGCTGCAAAAGCAGGAGCAACTTATGTTTCTCCGTTTGTTGGACGTTTAGATGATATCTCGACTGATGGTTTGAATTTAATTCAGGAAATTAGAGAGATTTATGATAACTATGGTTACGAGACTCAAATCTTGGCAGCTTCTGTGCGTCACACAATGCATATTGTAAACTGTGCAAAAATCGGTGCCGATGTTATGACTGGACCATTATCTGCAATTACTGGTTTATTGAAACATCCTTTAACTGATATAGGATTAGCTCAGTTTGTAGCTGATTTCGAAAAAGGAAATAAGTAATAATCAGATTCTTATAAATATTAAATCGTCTTTTTTTAATAAAAAAGGCGATTTTTTTTTACTTTTATGTAAACGTAAAAAGAAATATTTATGAAAATCATCTTAGTTTTAGTTTCGTTTTTTGCTGTAACTTTATCTATAAATGCCCAAGCAGCCAAAGTTTTGACCAGTGTTAATGAGGCTGGCGACGTAGCCACTTATGAACTGGATTGTACGACCGAATTTCAGACTCTGGCAAAAGGTCTGCGTTATAATATTACCAGGCATGAGTTCAAAGGGCCAGAACTTAAAAATTCATATCGTTTATTACTGGTAATGGATGGTTTTTATTCGAAGACGCTGAATAAAGAAATGACCATTTCGGCTGTGTTGAATGATGGAACTATTATTGAAGCAAAAAAAATAATTGAGGATGATGGTTTTTTTGATGGCGCCTGTACTTTGAAAATTAAAGATCCTAAAGCGCTTTTAGAAGCTAATATTGATAAAATTATTGTACATGCAGACAAAGATGTTGTTTACAAATTATCGGATCAGAATAAAGCAATTTTTAAAAAGAATTTAAATGCGATTATTACAGCGAAATAAAAATTGTGATTAAATAAAAAAGTCCCGTTTTAAATTATAAAACGGGACTTTTTTTATTTAAAATTTCTGAATTTTAGTGACCACCAGAAAGTTTTTTGTCAAAACTGATTCCTTGTTTTTTAAGGATTGAACTAACGCTCCATGCATAAAATGCTAAGTATGCAAAACATAAAACTCCTACTACATAACTAGCGTGGATACCGATAGACTCAGAAACAAAACCTTGTAACCAGCTGACAACACCACCACCCATAATCATCATAATTAAGAAGCTGCTTCCTTGGCTTGTATTTTTTCCTAATCCGCTTACTGCTAAAGTAAAGATACACGGCCAAAGCGTACTACAGAATAATCCAACACTTGTAAAAGCATATATACTAACGATTCCGCTAGTTGACATTCCAACAGCTAAAGCTACGATTCCTAATACTGAAAAGATAAGCAACATTCTAGCAGGATTTCCTTTACTAGCAATATCTGCGGCAATTAATACTAAAATGATTAAACCATAGATGTAAAATGGCGTTAAATCGTGTTTTGCAATAGCATTTACAGCTAAGAAAACTCCAAAAGCCAAATAAGGTGCAACGAAACGCAATATTTGCTGTAAACTTGCTTTGTCTGTAAAAGCTTCGATAGCTCCTGTCCAACGGCCGATCATTAAACTCGCCCAGTAAAGAGATATGTAAGGAGAAATTTCTTGTAATGTATAAAGAACGCCTGTTTTTAAGTTGATGATAGATTCCATGTAAGCAGGTAAATTACTTGCTGTTGAAACTTCAACACCAACATAAAGGAAGATTGCGATCATTCCCATTACTAATTGCGGATATTGTAATGCAGATTTTTTTGCGTTTGAGCCTTCTGCAGCAATTTCTTCTTCAATTAAAGCAGGTTTGTCTGGCAATGAAGAGAATTTTAATAAAATAGCAACTAATAAAAATGCTAAACCAAGTATTAAATAAGGAATTTTTACACTTTCAATGCTTAAAGTAGATGCTCCAGTGCTTGATCCGAAAATTGCAAAAGTTACAATTAATGGTCCAATGGTGGTTCCTAAATTGTTAATTCCTCCAGCTAATGTTAATCTTTGAGATCCTGTTGCGATTGGTCCTAAAGCAATTGCTAATGGATTTGCAACAGTTTGCTGTAATGAGAAACCAAGTGCTACAATGAATAATCCTGATAACATTAAAGGAAAAGATCCTGTGTTTGCTGCAGGATAAAATAATAATGTTCCAAATGCAGAAATTAGCAAACCTAATGAAAGACCATTTTTGTATCCTATTTTATTTACTAAGTCTTCTTTGATTAAAACTGAAATTCCCATGTAGATCAAGGATCCAACTGTATACGCAATGTAAAAAGCTAACGATACTAATTGACTTTCACCTTGTGATAAATGAAATGCTGTTTTAAAAACGGGAATTAAGATATCATTGCTGGCTGCAACAAATCCCCAAAAGAAGAATACGATTACCAATGGGATAAACTGTCCCCACTTGGTTTGTAGATTTTCTGAACTCATAACTGTAATAAGGTTAATTTTTTATTATATTGTTTTTTGAAGACCGTAAATATATTTGTTACGAATAGCAAAAAAAAATAAAAAGACACAAATAATGTTAAATTTAAACAAACAGCATCATTTTTTCAACAATGTGTTAGTTTTAACTTAGTTAGAAAATGAAATGTGAAGTAGGATTTATTCCAATATTTTGTTTTTTACATCCTTACTGTAGTTTCTGCCAATTGGAATAGTATAGGATTGTATTTGAATACGGTTTCCTTCGATCGATTTTACCTTGTTTAAGGCAATAACGTATGATTTATGTATACGTAAAAAGCGGTCGGCGGGTAATTCTTCAGATAAAGAAGTTAATGATTTATGGGTAATATAGGTTTTGTCTGGAGTTACTACTTTTATGTATTCTTTCATTCCCTCGACAAATAATATTTCTTCGATATTAATTTTCATCATCTTTTTATCGACTTTGATAAAAATATGTGAATCACCTTTTGTTGTTTCAACTTTAATATTGTTTTTAAGGTTGAACTCAGTAGTGATTTTATTAATACATTTTATGAATCTAGGAAGCGGAATTGGTTTTACTAAATAATCTAGAACATCAAGATCATAACTTTCGGCAGCAAATTCTCTAAAAGCGGTTGTGATAATTACTTTGGTTTTGTTCTCGATAAGACTGATCAATTCAAATCCGGTCATCATTGGCATATTGATGTCTAAAAACACAGCATCGACAGGGGTACTGTTTATAAAATCGAGTGCCTCTAAAGAATTATTGAATGTAGCAACAACTTCAAAATCTGTAAAATTACTAAAGTAATTTTGCAGGACTTTGATAGCTAATGGTTCATCGTCGATCAAAACGCATTTAATCTTCATTATGAATAGGTATTTGCAAACGGATTATATAGTAGTTTAGTTTTGTTGACTGTTTTATGCTAAAGTTATTCTTGTAAATCAACTTTAATCTTTTCTTAGTATTGATTAAACCAATCCCTCCTTTTTGATTAAGATTTTGTGAAATTACAAAATTATTTAGGATTTCAAAATCTAACAATTTATTGTCGATAACTTTACAATTGATCTTAATTTTTAAGTTTCGATTGTTTAAACCGCCATGTTTAAAGGCGTTCTCAACCAATGAAATAAATATTAACGGTGGTACAACAATGTCCTCAATATTTGATTCTAAATTTATGGTAACTTCCACATTTTCAAAACGAAGCTTTTCGATTTCGATGTAATTTTGAATATAATCTATTTCTTTTATAAGTGGAACAAATTTGGTTCCTTTTACATCATATAAAACATATTCCATCAAATTTGATAATTTAATGATAACATCTGGAACTTTATTTGAAGATTCTAGCGATAAAGCGTATAGGTTGTTTAAAGTGTTAAAAAAGAAATGTGGCTGAATTTGATTTTCAAGATACTTTAATTTGATTTTGAATTGATTTTCTCTTAACGATCTGTTTCTTTCACGCTCTCTCAGCCAAGTTAAAGTAAGGTAAACCGATGAAGCCATTGCTAAAACGTAAAGTTCTCCAATACAAACGGCTACAATATGATTAATCTCAAACGGGTGGTATTCTCGATTGGCTTCGGGCCAAATATTTTCGGATATAATATAATAGGTAAGAGCGGTCTTGCATAAATACATTGCAAATAAGCTTAGCAAAAGCAAAAGCGTATATAGGATGTATTTTTGTTTGAGGACAAATCGCGGGACTAAGACAAACAAATTGAAATATACTAAAGGTATGACTAATGAAAACTCAATGAGGTTTGATTTGAAGGAATAAGGGTAATCATTAAAATAAGCACCCCACCTTAAAAAGTTTAAAGTAAAATAGATGCCCCAAAACCAAATATGATTTTGAAGTTTGATGTCAAATTTTAATTTTTGAATTTCGTTCAACTTAGTTTCTTGGGGTTTAGCTTTTGTTGCGCAACTTTGTAATTCTTGTGCAACTTTAAACAATTAGAAGTTAAAACGCAATTCTTTTGAATAAAAAAATGTAAAAAAAGTAAAATGATATTTTATTTCATTGGTACAACGTTTTCGTAAAACATAATGTTGAATGATTTGTGTCGTTTGTTTAAAGTTTCATGCTGTTTGTTTAAATTGTTTTATTTATGTTAAAATTAACAATAAATTTATCGCATAACTAAAAAAAACCATGAAAAAATGAAACAATTTGTATTAATCTTTGTGATTTTTCTCACTACGCAGTTTATGGATGCACAGGTGAAAACTATCAAAGGTTTGGTAAGCGATGAGAATGGAATGCCACTGCCAGGAGTGAGTGTTGTCATTCAGGGTACAAAAACTGCGACCCAAACTGATTATGACGGTAACTATACGATTCAAGCATCTTCAGGAAATGTGCTTGTATTTTCGTATATTGGTATTAAGACTAAAACTGTGACAGTTGCTGGAGCAGCTACGGTAAATGTAGTACTGACTCAAGACGCACAAAACTTAAATGAAGTAGTTGTTACTGCATTAGGTATCAAGAGACAAAAGAAAGAGCTGGGATATGCAGTTCAGGATGTTAAAGGAGATCAATTAAACAAAGTAATTACAACTAACGTAGCAACAGCACTTTCAGGTAAAGTTGCTGGTGTTGATGTATCTATTCCTGCAACAGGTGTGGGAGGGAGTACAAGAGTTATTATTAGAGGTATATCTAGTATAGGTGAGAGTAACCAGCCACTATATGTTGTAGATGGTGTTCCTATTGATAACTCTGGTTTGAATAATGATCAGGCGGCAACCAGTAAATGGTTTGATGGAAGAGACAGTGGAGATGGTATTTCGAGTATCAACCCAAATGATATTGAGAGTTTGACAGTGCTTAAAGGTGCTGCGGCTGCGGCTCTTTATGGTTCTAGAGCGTTAAACGGTGTAATCTTGGTTACGACTAAAAAAGGAAGTAAAGGAAAATTACAGGTAGAATTAACAAGTGGTGTGAGCTTTGACAGAGTAAATGCAAAATACAATGATTATCAGACTGAATATGGTACTGGTACAAACGGAATTTTGCCAGATCCAACAAAAGCGCCTACTGAAATATACGGATACACTACTAATGCGTGGGGTCCAAAATTCTCAGAAACGGTAGGACAGCAGGTTAAAATATTTGATGGTTCTATGAGACCGTATGCTAAAGTAGACAATAATATTCAAGATTTCTTTAAAACGGGAGTTACAATATCAAATGGTATTGCGCTTTCGGCAGGAAGTGATAATGCATTTGTTCGTTTTGGATTTAATAGTCTTAAAAATGATGACGTGATTCCAGAGTCAGGTTTAGAAAGAAATAACGCTACCTTGAATGGTACTATTAAATCGGATAAATTTACTTTGGATGCTAATGTAAATTATATTGCTGAAAATACTAATAACAGACCAGGTTTGGGAGATTCACCAAATAACGTTGGATATTCATTAAGCGGTTTAGCACCTAATATTGATCAGGCGTGGCTTAAAAATTCTGTAAATCCGGCAGATGGTTCAATGTATCAGTGGAATAACAATGTGTATTTATTGAATCCGTATTGGGTTGTAAACGAAAATCATAATGCCAGTACAAAAAACCGTTTTATTGGTAATGTTACAGGAACTTACCAAGTTAAAAATTGGCTAGGATTAACTTTCAGAACTGGTTTAGACACTTATGATTTTAATTCTAAAGATTTTATGGCTAAAGGAAGTACTTGGCCAGGAAGAGACCTTGGTTATCTTGGATTAGAAAACATTACAGTTTCGGAAATGAATACTGACTTTATTGCAACTTTCAGTGATATAAAATTAGCTACAGATTTGACATTTTCTGGAATTTTAGGAACGGGAAGAAGAGATTTTAGAAGACAGCAAAATTCTAGATTCGGAACAAATATTATTGAACCGGGTACAGAGTATATCAGCAACTTCTCTAACCAAACAGAAAATGCGCCATCTGATATTAAAACAAGAACAAATTCTGTTTATGGTTCTGCTAAGTTTGACTATAAAGGCTATTTATATGCAGAGTTTACTGGAAGAAACGACTGGTTCAGCGTAATCAATAAAGATGCTTTTTATCCAGCTGCTTCTTTAGGTTTTGTTTTCTCTGATGCATTTGATATTCAAAGTGACACTTTCTCTTATGGAAAATTTAGAGCATCTTGGGCACAAGTTTCAAATGCGCCGGGAGCTTACAAAAATGCTTTAAATTATACTACCTATTCTTCTTATAACGGAGGAAGTGTTGTCAATATTAAAAATACTGCAGCGCCAAATCCTAATTTGACTTATCAGTCTAAAACAGGAGTCGAGTTTGGACTTGAGACGGCTTTCTTCAAAAATAGATTAAAAGCTGATATTACAGTTTATCGTGAAGATACTTCAGATCAAACAATTGATTTGCCTTCTTCTGCAACATCTGGATATGAATATATTTCAGTAAATGCTGGTAAACTTCGTAATGAAGGTATTGAGATTTTCTTGTCAGGAACACCTGTAAAAACGAAAGATTTTGAATGGGGAATTGATTTGAACTTTTCAAAAAACAAAAACTCAATTATCTCTTTGCATCCAGATATTGATACTTACACTATTTCTGAAGCTCGTTGGGCTGGTGCCGCAATTGTTGCACAAGTTGGAGGACAATACGGAACTATAATTGGTAAAGATTTCCAAAAAACAGCTTCTGGAGAAATGATCGTTGGAGCAAATGGTTTACCTTTATATACAGATACTAAAGTTGCCTTAGGAAAAGGTCTTCCAGACTGGGCAGCAGGTTTAACAAATCGTTTTTCTTATAAAGGAATTACATTACAATTCTTAATTGATATGAAATTTGGAATGGATGTTTATTCTATGACCAATTCACTTGCAGCACAAAAAGGACTTCTTGATGTTACTACAGAAGGCAGGGATGCATATAATGCAGCAAGAGCTCAGGCAGTTGCAAATGATCCTAACTTCAGTCAGGCAACTTGGGTTCCTACAGGAGGTTATGTAGCTAACGGTGTTGTAAATACAGGAACTGAAGCTAATCCAGTTTATGTAAAAAATACAACTCCTGTAAATCCGCAAGATTACTGGACTTCAGTTTTCAATAACACTCCTGCGCCATTTATATATGATGCATCTTATGTGAAATTGAGAGAGGTAAGTTTAGGATATCAAATACCAAAAAGTGTTTTTGGCGGCGCAAAAATCAACTCAATCTACGTTTCGGCTTTTGCAAGAAACTTATTCACTTTCAACAAAGATTTGCCAAACATTGATCCAGAGTCTATGTATACTTCAGGAAATGGACAAGGTTTTGAATATGGTTCGTTGCCATTTAGAAGATCATATGGTTTTAATCTTAAAGTTACATTCTAAAAAAAGAAATTATGAAATTTAAACAAATAATAGCCCTGCTGGCAATATTTACGCTGGTTGGCTGTACCGAAAATTTTGACGAACTGGAAAAAGATCCAGTTGCGTTATCTGCAAATCCTGCAGGACAGCTTACATTTTCTCAATTATGTATGTCTGGTGATGGATATTATCAGTGGAGAGCTAACTTAATTTATTCTGGCGGATTTGTACAGCATTATGCAGGTGCATGGAACGTAACAGAATTTGGAAGCAAATTCAAAAAAAATGATGACTACGCAACAGCAATATGGAGAAATGGCTATGCTAATGAATTAAAATGCGTTGTTGATATTATCGAAAAAACAAGTGGAGATGCTGCAGCTGTTAATATGAACGCCGTAGCCAAAATCATGAGAGTAATGGTGGTACAGCGTATTACCGATCTTTATGGCGATTGTCCTTATTCTGAAGCAGGTTTAGGTTATTCTAAAGGAATTGTAACACCTAAATATGATAAGCAACAAGATATTTATAATGCCTTTTTTAAAGAATTAGAAGAAGCGTTTGTGCAATTGAATGCTGGCGGAGGTGCTGTAAAAGGAGATTTGTTTTATAACGGAGATATTTCGAAATGGAAGAAATTGGCTAATACATTACGTTTGCGTCTTGCAATGAGAATATCTGAAGTAAGTCCTGCAGAAGCTGAAAAACAGGCAAAAGCTGCACTTCAAAATGGTGTTTTTGAAAGCAATGCTGATAACTGTGTGATGAAGCATTTAGATTTCCCTTTTAATGATACGCCGGGTGCACTTGATTTTAGAGGAAATGGATTATCATATGCTTTTATTGGAAACGAAAATGGAGATCATTTCAGTTCTTTAATGATTGATTTTTTAAGAAACAACGGCGATCCAAGATTAAAAATGCTAGCTACTCCTAAAACGGGAGGTGCAAGTGGAGGAGCTCCTGCTCCGGGTGAGGAATTATATGTTGGTAACACTCCGGGAGTATTTCAGTGGGATATGCCAGGTGGATCTACTGCAATTTCAGGTATTCAGCCTTATTTGAAACTAAAAACTACTCCTTTTTTGCATGTTAGTTATTCAGAGTCTCAATTATTGCTTGCTGAGGCAGCTTTTAGAGGATGGGTTACTGGTTCAGCTGCGACTTATTATAAAAAAGGCGTTGAAGCAGGTATCAGACAACTTGAGGTTTACGGTGCTGCTCCAGCAACTCAGTCTGCTATTGATACGTACTTAACAGCTAAACCTTTAGTAGCTGGAAAAGAAAAAGAACAAATCGCGACACAGCTGTGGGTTACTTATTTATTAAATAGTATTGAAGCATATTCAAACTGGAGAAGAACTGGATTTCCAAAATTATTGGCAATTACAAATCCGGATTCTGAAACTGGCGGTGTTGTACCAACACGTTTATACTATCCAAATGATGAAGCACAGAAGAATGGTGTGAATTTCGAAGAAGCTTTGTCAAGAATGGGCGGTAAGAATGAATGGACAAATAAAGTTTGGTGGGATGTAAACTAAAAATAAAATCCTAGAAAAATATAGAGTTATGCCTAATAAGGTGTTATTTTAATCTAATTAAAATTAAAAACAAATCTGTTTAAATTCAAAATTATGATCAATAATAAAGCCTTATTAGGCATTCTTTTCTTTATTGCTTCACTTGCGTCAGTTTACAGCTGCACATCTCAAAAAGAATTGGATGATAGGACACAGCCAAAAACCGCTCGAGTTGTAGGTTATTTATCTTCGGATAATTTTAATAAGATGACTTCTATACAGTTTTGTAAATTAACTCATCTGAATGTAGCATTTGCAAATCCGGATAAAAATGGAAATATCATTTTTACTGGAGATATTGATGCACTTGTTAAATATGCAAAATCTGCCAATCCTAATATTATAATAAGTATTTCTCTAGCAGGAGGTGTAATTTCAGCAGAACAAGCTTCAAATTGGTCTTGGCTAATTGATAAACCTGAGAATAGGCCGGCTTTAATTCAGAATATAATAAATTTTGTAGAACTTCATCATTTAGATGGAGTAGATGTTGATCTCGAATGGGATGCTGTAACAACTGGCTACAGCGGATTTGTTATAGAATTAAAAAAGAGTCTCTCTGAACATAAGAAACTTATGACTGCGGCCTTGCCTAATACTACTCGTTTTGAAAATATTAGTACCGCCGCTTTAAATGCATTTGATTTTTTAAATATTATGGCTTATGATAGTACTGGACCTTGGACACCAAATAATCCGGGACAGCATAGCTCTGTTGATTTTGCAAAAAACGGAATTGATTTTTGGCATAAACAGCAAAATGTTCCAAGTGAAAAACTGACTCTTGGAGTACCTTTTTATGGTTATAATTTTACTGATCCAAATGTTACAAGTTCAACTTACAGCCAAATTGTTGAAGCAGGAAAACAATTTGCAGAACTTGATGAATTAGGAAAGATATATTATAACGGGAGGCCAACTATTTCGAAAAAGGTTGAATATGCAGCTCAAAACACCGGAGGAATTATGATTTGGGAACTTGCTCAAGATTCCTTTGATGAATATTCGTTGTTAGATGTTATTCATAAAAAGTTTGGTGCGTTAAAAATTAAAACTACAGGTCTTTGCGGCAATTAAATAATGTTCATGATTTTGCTTTTTAAATTTTGAACTAAAATAAAAATCGCTACAAAGCTTAATATTTTGTTAAAAAACATGCTTTGAAAAAGTTTTAAAAATGATTTTTGCGTTTAATGTATTGTTTTTTAAATAGTTGAAATATTTCGTATTATTTACTGAATCTGCAAATTTTTTGCACATAATGCGAAAAATTATTAATAATGTGTTGGTATTTTTACTTGAAAACGTTTTCGAAAAACGCATTATTGAATGTTTTATGTCGTTTGTTTAAAATTTATTGTTGTTTGTATAATTTATTTTTTTTAACAATACCTTAAGAATAATTTTACGCCATAACTAACAAAATAAATAAACATGAAAAAAATTTTCTTAATCTTTATGATTGTTTTTACGGCGCAAGTTTCGCTTGCTCAGGTAAAAAATGTTAAAGGTGCGATTACAGATTCTAATGGAATGCCGTTGCCAGGGGCGTCTATTTTAGTACAAGGAAGTCAAAAGGGAGCTACTACCGATTTCGACGGATTGTACACAATCGAAGCACAAAAAGGACAGACATTAGTTTTTAGCTATGTTGGCCTTGAATCACAAAGTATTGTTGTAGGAGATGCGACTACTATCAATATAAAAATGGTTACTGCATCTACAAACGCTTTAAATGAAGTTGTAGTAACTTCATTAGGACTTAAAAGATCAAAAAAGACTCTTACTTATGCTGCGCAGGAAGTAAAAGGTGATGAGGTAACAAGAGTTAAAGATGCCAACTTAATGAACAGCTTATCTGGAAAAGTTGCTGGTTTAATTGTTGGAAAAAGTTCTTCGGGAGCAGGTGGATCAGTTAAAGTAACTATCCGTGGTAACTCTTCTGCTACGAACAACCAGCCTTTATATGTTATTGATGGAGTTCCATTGTTGAATAATTCTTCTGCTCAAGGAAATAGTGTTTTTGGTGATACAGCTGGTGGAAATAGAGATGGAGGAGATGCAATTTCTTTAATGAATCCTGATGATGTTGAGTCTATGACGGTTCTTAAAGGTGCTTCGGCAGCTGCTTTATATGGATCTCAAGGAGCTAATGGTGTTATTTTGGTAACTACTAAAAAAGGTAAAGAAGGAAAAGTAACAGCAAACTATAATGCAAGTGTTTTTGTTGACAATGTAGTTTCTCTTCCTGAATTTCAAACTACTTATGGTGCAGCACCTGATGCTACAAAAACATGGGGAGCTAAAAAAAGTTCTCCTGATCATGTAAAAGATTTTTATAATACAGGTATGACATATATCAACTCTGTTGCTTTGAATGGAGGAACTGATAAAGCGTCTACAAGTTTTACTTTTGCTAATACAAGTGTTAGCGGTGTTTTGCCAACAAACGAATTAAAGAAAAATAATATTGCACTTCGTCAAAGTGTAAAAATGTTTGATGATAAATTAACAATTGATGCTTCGTTATCTTTTGCTGATCAAAAAATCGTTAATAAACCAACAAACGGATTATATTTTAATCCAATAACTGGAGCGTATTTATTTCCAAGAGGAAATGATTTCAACTACTATAAAGAAAATTTTGAAGTATTTGATCCAGTTAGAAACTTAATGACTCAAAACTGGGCTTCAGGAGTAAGTGATATTATTCAAAACCCTTATTGGCTTCAAAACAGAGATCAGTCAATTGATAGAAATCAATCATTGATTACTTCTGTTGCTTTAAATTACAAAGCAAATAGCTGGTTAAGTTTCAAATCAAGAATAGGGTATAATAAACTATACAATACATTTGATAAAAAAATGTATGCAGGTACAAACTTAACTCTAGCTGCTGCAACTGGTAGATATATTTACACTGACAGTGAAAGTTCTCAATCTTATGCTGACTTGATTGCAACAATTAATACAAAATTTAGCGATGATTTTAGTTTTGTAGCAAATATTGGTGGAAGTGATACTAAATCAACTGTTAATAGAGCATTCACAAATGATTCAGGTTTAGATGGTTTGATTTATACAAACTGGTTTAATACAGGGAACTTTAAAACTCCTTTAAAAAATTCACAAACTATTGGAGCTAAAAAAGATGTACAATCTCTTTTTGCAAGTGCTACTTTTGGATATAAAGACATGCTTTATGTTGATGTAACAGGAAGAAATGATTGGTCTTCAACTTTGGTTAACACAGATAATTTAAGTTTCTTTTACCCTTCTGTAGGTGTTACTGGAATTTTAAGCCAAATGGTTACTTTGCCAGAGGCAATCAGTTTTGCAAAAGTTAGAGCATCTTATGCGCAAGTAGGTAATGATATTACTGCTTTCTTAACGTCTCCTTTAAATACGCTTGTTAATCAGCAAGTAACTGATCCATTAGTTGGGCCTCAGCCAGGAACATCTTTGAAACCAGAAAAACAAAATTCATTCGAAATTGGTACTGAGTGGAGATTCGTTAATAACAGAATTGGATTTGATTTCACATACTATCAAAACGAAACAAAAAACCAGTTAATTACAGCTCCGGCTCCAATTCCTAATACTTCAGGATATTTGAACTATGCTTTCAATGCAGGAAGTATTGAAAATAAAGGTTTTGAGATTACTTTATCTGCAAAAGCTATTGTAACAGATAATTTCTCTTGGGATACAGCTCTTAACTATGCATCAAACAAAAACACAGTTAAATCTTTAGGTGTTAATTCAAATGGTGAAACAAATTCAGTTATTTTAACAAACGGAGATCCAAACAGTTATAGATATATTTTAGAAGTTGGGAAGCCATTTGGTGAAATCCAAGGAAAAAACATCGTAAGAAATGATCAAGGACAAATCTTACTTGATAAAGACGGACGTATTCAAAAAACGGACTGGGTTGATTTAGGAAGTTCTAATCCTGATTTTATGTTAGGATTCTCAAATACGTTCAAATACAAAAAATTATTCTTAAATGTACTTATCGACGGTAGATTTGGTGGTCATGTAATGAGTATGACTGAAGCAATGTTAGATAACTATGGTGTTTCTAAAAAATCTGGAGAAGCAAGAGATGCTGGCGGAGTTAAAATCAATGCTGTTGATATAAATGGCGCTGCAGTTACTACAATGCCAGCTGAAGATTATTATTCTCAAGTTGGTGACAGAAGTGGTGCAACTGGAGAGTATATGTACAAAGCAACAAATATTAAGTTAGGTGAGCTTTCTTTAGGATATACTTTTGATTTGAAAAAACGTACAGTATTCAATGCTATAAATCTATCTCTTGTTGGTAAAAACTTATTTTTCTTCTACAAAGATGCTCCGTTTGATTCAAACGTAACATTGAGTTCAGGTGAAGGTTTGCAAGGTGTTGATATTTTTGGTGCTCCTTCAACAAGAAGTATTGGTGTTAATTTAAATTTAACTTTCTAATAATAAATAATATAAAGGACAAAACCTTTTGGTTGTTGTAAGATGTTTTTGTTTGTTAATAAATGTAGGATGCTGAAAATTAACAACAATTGACCTTAAATGAGGTGGCTTATAAGTCAAAAAAATGATTTTAATTAACAAAAAAATTCACAGATGAAAAATAAATTATTAATGTTCAGTACAATTTTAGCCCTTTCTTTAGGCGGTTGTACAAACAACTTTGAGGATATAAATACTAACGAGACTGGCTTTAGCAATGAACAGTTAGAACAAGACTTTAACCAAGTAAAAGCGCCTATTAAGGCAATGGAAAGAGGAATGTATGTTTTGGTTGCTGATGATTGGGTAGGAGATATTCAGTTTAACTTAAATGCTGATATTTTTTCAGGATACATGGGTACACCTCATAATTTTGAAGGAAATGCAAACAACTCAACTTATGCATTGTTAGATGGCTGGAATTATGCTGAGTGGGACCAGAAATATAATAAAGAAATGGTAAATGCCTACAAGCTTCAGTTATTAACAAAAGATAAATTTCCTCAGTTTTATGCTTGGTCTTTGATTTTAAAAGTTTATGCTATGCATAAAACTACTGATTACTACGGGCCAATTGTTTATTCTGGTTTTGGTAATGCCGACGGAACTACACCTTATGATTCTCAAAAAGCAGTTTACGATCAGTTTTTCTCTGAATTAAAATTTGCTGTTGATGCTTTAACGGTGCAGGCTAAACTTACACCAACATTCTTTGCGAATCCTAAAGATGAAACTGATGGAACAACAGCTGGTGGAGATATTGTGAAGTGGATTAAGTTTGCGAATTCTTTACGTCTGCGTTTGGCTATGCGTATTTCTAATGTTGATCCAGTAAAAGCGAAAGCTGAAGCTGAAGCTGCAGTAGCCGGTTATGGCGTTATTACTTCAAATGATGATAATGTTCTTTATAAAGCTGATCACCCAGTTGCAACGTATAGTGGAAAAGATAATTGGGCAGATATCAATGCGGGTGCAGCTATTTGTTCTGTAATGAATGGCTACAATGATCCAAGAAGAGACAAGTTTTTTGGTAAAAGTTCTGCAGGTACTTTCCAAGGTATCCGAATGGGATCTTTAGTTGATGATAATTATAGATTTGCAAAAGCAGACCAGTTTTCTATAATTGGTGATGTGGTTAGAAATAGCACAATTCCTTGGTTCTGTGCTTCTGAAGCTCATTTCTTATTGGCAGAAGCGGCGCTAAAAGGATGGGATGTTGGCGGATCTGCACAGTCTTTTTATGAGTCAGGAATTGCAACTTCTTTTGCGCAATTTGGAGTAGGAAGTGCTACTGCTTATACGAATGATGATGTTGCAATGGCAGCTAATTTTACAGATCCATTAAATGCAGCAAACAATATAGCTGGAGCAAATTTAGTAACGGTTAAATGGTCTAACGCTGCATCTAATGAAGTGAAATTGCAAAAAATTATTACTCAAAAATGGATTGCAATTTTTCCTGACGGACAAGAAGCTTGGGCTGAAACAAGAAGAACAGGTTATCCAAAATTATTCTTGCCAACAAATAATCTTTCAGGAGGAAAAATTCCAGCGGGAACTTTTGTAAGAAGATTAAATTTTGCAGTAAAACAAAAAACTGCAAATCCAGCAGGTTATGCACAAGGTGTTCAGCTTTTAGGAGGTGTTGACACTGGAGCAACAAGACTTTGGTGGGATACTGGAGTTAACAAGTTCTAGAAAAACATAAAGATTAAAAGGATTTAAGTTTGGTTAGTATTTGCAAATGGTATAAGTGATGAGAGTTACTTATACCATTTCAATAACCAAAATTGTACATACCAAAAAAAGAAAAAAAATGAAAAGTGCTTTAGAAATAATACCTGATATCAGCTATAAAAGCGCCGGTAAATTTGAAGAAACAAGATTTGAAAAAATTCATAACGAAATCTTCAAAAGTTCTGCCGAAGCATCAGTAATTGTAGCGCAGGAAATCGCGCAGCTAATCAGATCTAAGCAAGAAAAAAACAAATCTTGTGTGTTGGGTTTGGCAACAGGTTCTTCTCCTATAAAAGTATATGAGGAACTAGTGAGAATGCACAGAGAAGAAGGATTAAGTTTTAGTAATGTGATTACTTTCAACTTGGACGAATATTATCCAATGTCAAAAGAAAATAATCAGAGTTATCATTACTTCATGCATCAGCATCTTTTTAACCACATTGATATTAAGCCTGAAAATGTTAATATTCCTGACGGTACAGTTGCAATAGATGAATTAAATCAATATTGCATCGATTACGAAATGAATATCAAACAAGCCGGCGGACTTGATTTTCAGTTGTTAGGAATCGGGCGTACGGGACACGTTGGTTTCAACGAACCGGGATCGCACATCAATTCTGGAACTCGAATCATCACGTTGGATCATATCACCAGAGTCGATGCTTCATCTGATTTCAATGGAATTGACAACGTTCCCAAACGTGCGATCACAATGGGAGTTTCGACCATTATGAGATCAAAGCGAATCGTATTGATGGCGTGGGGACAAAACAAAGCCCATATCATCAAAAGAACGATTCAAGGCGATATCAGTTCTGAAGTTCCTGCTACATTTCTGCAGAATCATCCAAATGCAACTTTTGTATTGGACCAGTCTGCAGCATCAGAGTTGACGCGTTTCAAAACGCCTTGGCTGGTTGGGGAATGCATCTGGACTCAGGAATTAAAAAGCAAAGCGATTGTTTGGCTGTGCCAAAAAACGAAACAGTCGATATTGAAATTGACAGACCGTGACTACAACAACAACGGAATGTCAGATCTTTTGGCGCAGGAAGGTTCTGCCTACGATTTGAACATCAATATGTTCAACGTTCTGCAGCATACCATTACGGGATGGCCTGGAGGAAAACCAAATACAGATGATTCGCATCGTCCGGAAAGAGCCAATCCGGCTAAAAAACGAGTGATCCTTTTCAGTCCGCATCCAGATGATGACGTGATTTCGATGGGAGGAACTTTTTCAAAATTGATCAAACAAGGTCATGATGTGCATGTTGTATATCAAACCTCTGGAAATATTGCCGTTACAGACGATGAAGCACTGAAATTTGCGGAAGTCTGCAACGATTTTGTTGGAGATAATCTTCCAAAAGACATCAACTTCAAATCGGTAATCGAGTTTTTGAACAGCAAATCTGAAAATCAGATAGATTCTTTGGAAGTCCGAAAATTAAAAGGATTGATCAGAAGAAGAGAATCGTATGCAGCAACAAGATACATCGGACTGAAAGATGAGAATACGCACTTTTTGGATCTTCCGTTTTATGAAACAGGACAGGTCAAAAAGAATCCGTTGGGACCTGAAGATATTGCGATTGTAAAAGATATTATTGCCAAAATAAAACCGCATCAGGTATTTGCCGCCGGAGATCTGGCAGATCCGCATGGAACGCATGAAGTATGTCTGAACGCGATTTTTGCAGCAATGAAGGAATTGAAGCCAGAAAAATACATGGATGACTGCTGGTTGTGGCTTTACCGAGGCGCTTGGCACGAATGGGACATTCACGAAATTGATATGGCCGTTCCGCTTTCTCCATCAGAAGTATTGCTGAAACGCCATGCAATCTTGTATCACCAGTCTCAAAAAGACCGCGTTATGTTCCAAGGAAATGATTCACGAGAATTTTGGGTTAGGGCAGAAGACCGAAATAAAAACACAGCCATTCTGTATGATGAATTAGGTTTGGCAGAATATGAAGCAATCGAAGCTTTTAAACGTTTTGATTACTAAAATAAAATTTAAGATTCGTCTTTAGAGCGAGTCGAATTACAAAATTCAGATTGGTTTCATAGCGATTAGTGAGGTTCAATAGAGATCATTCTGAGTTTTGTTTCTTTTATCTATTTATTAATGTTTCCTTCGGGCAACATCATTTCAAAAAAATTAAAATGAAGTATTTATTAGTCCTACTATTTGCAGGTTTAACATCTACTGCTCAAATTCAAAAAGAGCAGCTAAATCTTATGCCTTGGCCTCAGAGTGTTGTTGTAAACGACGGAAATTTTGCTTTAACCAAAAGTTTTAAAGTAAATATTACCGGAAATCCAAACCCAAGAGTTTTTGGCGGAGTAACTCGTTTTTTACGTCGTTTAGATGGCAGGACTGGTTTATTTTTTCAGCAAGGTTTTGTTACGAAATTAAATGAAGTTCCAACTGCTGAACTTCAGATAAACTGTAGTAAAAGTGGAAAAATTGGTTTATATGAAGATGAAAGTTATCACTTAGATGTCAAACAAAATAAAATCACAATTAACGCAACAAGCGATTTAGGCGCACTTCATGGCCTTGAAACCTTATTGCAATTATTGCAAAATAATAACAACTCATTTTATTTTCCGAACTCTCAAATTTCAGATTTTCCAAGATTTACTTGGAGAGGCTTGATGATTGATGCTTCAAGACATTTTCAGCCTGTTGATGTTATCAAAAGAAATATTGACGGACTAGCTGCAATGAAAATGAACGTTTTTCATTGGCATTTGGTTGATGATCAAGGCTGGAGAATTGAAATGAAAAAGCATCCAAAACTAATTGAAGTTGCTTCGGATGGATTATATTACACACAAGAGGAAATTAAAAATATCGTAAAATATGCTGATGAGCGCGGTATTTTAATAGTTCCAGAAATAGATGTTCCAGGTCACGGATCTTCGATTTTAACAGCGTATCCAGAAATTGGAAGCAAAGTAATTACGTTGACAGGAGGAACTTCTGAAAAAAATATTCAGGGAACAGCAATTGCGACCTATGGAATTGAAAGAAATGCTGGTATTTTTTCACCAACATTAGATCCTTCAAATCCTAAAACATATCAAATTTTAAGTGAACTTTTTGATGAGGTTTGCCCGTTATTTCCTGGAGCTTATTTTCACATTGGGGGAGATGAAAATGAAGGGAAAGACTGGGATGCAAATCCGAAAATTCAAGAGTTTAAAAAGAAACATAATTTAAAAACAAATCACGAATTACAAACTTATTTCACCATGCAATTGGCTCCAATGCTTAAAAAGCATGGAAAACAATTAATGGGATGGGAAGAAATTCTAACCAAAGATCTTTCAAAAGAAGCGATCGTTCATTCTTGGAGAGGTGCAAATGAAGGAATGACTGCAGGGCAATCTTTAGTTGATGCGGTAAAAAAAGGGTACAAAACGGTATTGTCAAATGGTTATTATATTGATTTAATGTATCCGGTTGAAAGCCATTATTTGAATGACCCGATGCCAAAAGGTGCTGTATTGACAGCAGAAGAAAAAGCCAGGATTTTAGGAGGTGAAGCAACGATGTGGACAGAGCTTGCATCTGAAACTACTATCGATTCAAGAGTTTGGCCAAGAACAGCTGCGATTGCAGAAAGACTTTGGTCGGCAGAAGATATTACAGATGTGTCAAATATGCGCAAACGTTTAGATGTTGTTTCTTTTAGGCTTGAAGAATTAGGATTGACTCATATTCGTAATAAAGCGGTAATCTTAAGAAATATTGCAAACAATCAAGATATCAGTTTGTTAAATGAATTTTCAAATGTTTGTGAACCATTAAAAGGATACACACGCAACAAAGGTGGAACGGAATACCAAATGTATTCTCCACTAACACTTTTTGCAGATGCATGTACACCTGACGCAAAAGATGCTTTAACGTTTAATGAAGCAGTAACGCAATATGTAGCAAATAAAACGCCTGAAAATAAAGCTAAAGTGACAGCATTTTTAACGAAATGGATTGCCCTTAATAAAGGATTGAATGAATTAAGTGCAAATGCACCATTAGTGCAACCATTTCTTCCTTTAGCAAAAAAATTAAGCGATGCATCAGAACAAGTTTTATTGGTTTTAGATAATAAATCGACTTTAAAATCAGAAGATTTGAAAAAATTAATCGAAGACTGTAGTACAAAAGAGTATGCAGATGTTGAGCTGGCAGTTTATGCAGGCTTAAAGAAATTAATATAAAAATTTGGTTTGAATTAGTATTGTTTAGTAATGTTTGTTGCCATTGATTATTTAGTAATTTAATTTATCTCTGCTGGAGATTTCAGCAGAGATAATTATGACAAATTAGCGAACTGATTCAAAAAAAAAAGAATAGAAATAGAATATTGGGACGGTTAAAATTGAGTTTGGTTATTTATTTTTTAATCTAAAATTTTATTTCAAATAATGATCAAATTTGAGTGATTTGTTATTTGGTTTTCACTTAAATGCGAGCATTATAAACCTGGCAAATCTCTATTGCCAGGTTTTTTTATTTTTTAGACTTTTTAAGATTTTTCTTGATCCATTTGTCAATAGGGATTTTGCGTTCTACGTATTCTGAATATTTTTTGTGATCTACTAATTCCAAATAAGTTGTGTAGAATTGTTTGCCGTCTTCAGAGACTTTAAAATTCTTGAAATCATCATAATTTTCAAATCCTCTAATATAACCATTGCACAATTCAAATGTCTTTATTTTGTAAAAAGGATCAAACGTTGTTGGTTTTTCAATGATTTCAAAATAAATGATTTTAGCATCACAATCATAACCATTGATTTGGGCGATTTGTTCTTTTCGTTTTTCAAAAAAATCAAGGATTTCTTTTTCCTTTTCATTGTATTCAAATTGATACGGAATAAATTGATGCTTTTCTGTTTCAAAATCTTTAGGATGATTTCGCTTGTTTGTTGGTTGTATTTCGATTCCGTTTTTACCAACAAAACCCCACATTCCTCCAATCAAAGAAGGATGCTCCGGATCTTTAGAAAAATCAAAATGACAGCCAATGCAAAATTGTGCAAAGCCAAAGTTTATTTGTGACATCCAATCATATTTAGCCGGAATAATTATTTGACCTTTTTCATTAAATAAACCCACTTTTTTGTTTTCGCTATACCGAATAAAACCTTCCTGAAAATAATCTGGTCCTTCGCCAGTTGGGTAAGGCGTAAATATGAAATTGCCATTTCGATCGTAATACTTCATGAAGTCAACAAAAAAAATCATACTTTTTATTTCTTGCCCATCAACTGATGCATCTGTATTCATAGAAGGTTGTGCTGGAATAATGATTTTTCCATTTTGATTTTTTACTCCCAACAAACTATCTTTTTCTACAAAATAAAAAAGCCTTTCGCTTTGCGAAAAACTGATAAAGGAAGACGACAGGAAGATGAAGGCTAATAATTTTCTCATTTTAAATGATTTTAAAATTGAAAACGAAATTTAGGATAAGGATATTGCAATCAAAAATAGCTAATAAAGTCATTAGATTTTTAAGTAATTTTGAGGCCAAATTATTACCCACATTTCATGAAGAAATCGTTCCCTCTTTTATTCTTATTTTTAGTTTTTGCTTCAGGTTTCAGTCAAAACAAATTTGGAAATCCAGAAATCGATCCTGTCCAAATTCAGAAAAATTTTACCGATTGGTCAAATTATCAAAGTAAAAAGATAATGCTTTCAAGAGATTTTACAGCATTTGATTTTGATTCGAAAGAAATTTCAAAAGAGGTATTTTTAGATCAGCTGGCAAAAGGAAATTTCATTCCAATCCGATTAAAATCAGAAGGAAGTGAATATGCTTATAAACTTTTCAAGATTCTGCCAAAAACAGATACAAGCATAAAAGCAACCATTAATCAAATTAGTTTTGATGCTCATAAAAATTACAAAATGGAAGGAACAGCTTTTCCTGTTTTTTCGTTTAAAGATTTAGACGGAAATTTGGTTACAAACGAATCCATGAAAGGAAAAATTATTGTGATAAAATGCTGGTACATTCACTGCACGCCTTGCATTAGAGAATTTCCGCAAGTCAATAAACTAGTGGAAGAATACAAAAACCGAAAAGATATTCTTTTTATAAGTTTTGCCGAAGATTCACCAGAACAATTAAAAACTTTCTTAGCGAGAAAACCGCTTTCGTATTCAGTAATTCCTGACATGAAAGATTATATGAATGAAAGTTTACAATTGAATTCTTTTCCAACGCATTTTATTCTGAACAAAGAAGGTTTGATTGCTAAGGTCCTGCCGAATTTTGAGAGTTTAGAAGTAGCTTTAGCAAAGGAAAGTAAGCTGTAGTTGAAATAATTTCGCAAAGTAATCTCATTTTTGTCATTTCGAATGAGAAATCTTCGCGAGTAGCTCTACAAAGATTGGCGATAATAGGATTGGAGTTTCTCGTGGAGATTTACTTCGTCTATTCGCTAGTGCTCGAGTCTCCTCCGTCGAAATGACAAGATTGCGTGACAATCAGCTGTATAAAATAAAACTTGGCGCCTTTGCGACTCTGCGAGAAATCATCGTTCGCATAAAAAAAACTTAGTCCCTTTGTCTCTTTGCAACTCTGAACCTTTTTCCGTACTTTTGCACCAAATTAATTAAAAAGACATTCATGTTAACAGTCAATAATTTATCAGTTCAATTTGGCAAACGAATTTTGTTTGACGAAGTAAATACCACATTCACTCACGGAAATATTTACGGCGTTATTGGAGCCAATGGTGCTGGAAAATCTACATTTCTTAAAATTATCTCAGGCGATATGGACCCAACTTCAGGGCATATTCATTTAGAGCCAGGAAAACGTATGTCGGTTTTAAATCAAAATCACAACATGTTCGATGAGCATACTGTTTTGGAAACCGTTTTAATGGGAAATAAAGTTCTGTACGCTGTTAAAAAAGAAATGGATGAACTTTATTTAGACTACAACGATAAAAATGCAGATAGAATAGGGGAGCTTCAAGTTCAATTTGAAGAAATGAACGGATGGAACGCTGATTCTGATGCAGCATCAATGTTGTCTAACTTAGGAATTAACGAAGAGCATCATTATACATTAATGGGCGATATGGAAGGAAAAATGAAAGTTCGTGTGCTTTTGGCGCAGGCGCTTTTTGGAAACCCAGACGTATTGATTATGGATGAGCCTACCAACGACTTGGATTTTGAGACCATCGCTTGGTTAGAAAACTTCTTGGCAAACTACGAAAACACTGTAATCGTTGTATCTCACGACCGTCACTTTTTAGATGCGGTTTGTACACATATATCTGATATTGATTTCGGAAAAATAAATCACTATTCAGGTAACTACACATTCTGGTACGAGTCTAGCCAATTAGCGGCAAAACAGCGTGCACAGCAAAACAAAAAAGCAGAAGAGAAGAAACAAGAATTAGAAGAATTTATTCGTCGTTTTAGTGCGAACGTTGCAAAATCTAAACAAGCAACTTCTCGTAAAAAAATGATTTCTAAATTGAATATTTCAGAAATCAAACCATCTAGCCGTCGTTACCCTGCGATTATTTTTGATCAGGATCGTGAAGCTGGAGATCAGATTTTGAATGTAGAAAACTTAGCGGCTTCTGTAGATGGAGAAGTTTTATTTAAAGATATTAATCTGAATATGGCAAAAGGCGACAAAATCGTTCTTTTCTCTAAAGATTCGCGTGCAACAACTGCCTTCTATGAAATCTTAAACAACG
The DNA here is from genome assembly GCF_004362055.1 of Flavobacterium sp. 245. Lineage (GTDB taxonomy): Bacteria > Bacteroidota > Bacteroidia > Flavobacteriales > Flavobacteriaceae > Flavobacterium. The sequence goes on along the minus strand of NZ_SNXB01000013.1, from coordinate 81,062 downwards.
AACAAAAAGCAGATTCTGGTTCTTTTGAGTGGGGAATTACAACCAATCAGGCTTATTTACCAGCTGAAAACCACGATTACTTTGAAAACGATTTGAGTTTAGTTGATTGGCTTCGTCAATACGCTAAAACTGAAGAAGAGCGTGACGAAGTATTTATTAGAGGTTTCCTTGGGAAAATGATTTTCTCTGGAGAAGAAGCTTTAAAAACAAGTAGAGTTTTGTCTGGAGGAGAAAAAGTACGTTGTATGTTGTCTAGAATGATGATGGAACGCGCTAATATCTTAATGTTAGACGAACCAACAAACCACTTAGACTTGGAGTCTATTACAGCTTTCAACAACTCGTTGAAAAACTTTAAAGGATCTGTAATTTTCACTACGCATGACCATGAGTTTGCACAAACTGTTGGTAATAGAATAGTAGAATTAACACCAAACGGAGTAATCGATCGTTACATGACATTTGATGAATATCTTGATGATGAAAAAATTCAAGAGCAAAGAAAAAAGATGTACAATCTTTAAATAATATAAAACAAGAAGCTATGTTTTTTGCAAAAAGGTGAAATGCCTTTTTTAAGCTCAAAAAACAATGTGTCTATGTGTTTTAAAAACAAAATCCCCGTTATGAAAATAACGGGGATTTTTTTATGTCTTATTTACTGCCGAACATTTTTGCAAAAATCCAGATAATAATCGCAACAACAAAAATTACGATAAATATCCCGAATCCCATTCCAGCTTTAAAAATGTCTCCAATAACTTCGCAGCTTGTAAATGAAAATAGTATAACGAATACCATTAACATTCTTGTAATTTTATTTTGCATGACTCTGAGTTTTTAAATTTCTATATTAAAATTACTTCAGGAATCAGGAAAATGTGTTATAGAATTTTTTGGAAATGTTTTAGGATTTGGATTTAATTGCTTTTATCTCAAGTAATACAAGTCCACTTATAACAGCGATTTCTCCTATAAAGTAAACTAAACCAAATATAGAAATGCTTTTATAATTGTATATCAAAATGCCAAATGTCAAAATACAATAGAGTATGTTAGCTGTGCAGATTATTTTTAAATATAATTTCCAATTATTTTTTGCTAGAAAAAAACAGGCAAATGAATAAAATGAAAAAAATAATGCCAATAAAGAAAGATACTTGAAAGTGGTTTTTGATAAACCAAAAAGGGAATTGAAAGTTCTAAGAACGAAAAAAAGTATAGCGAATGTGAGCAACGCCCCAACGGCATCTATCAGAAATATGGTTTTTGGTTTTGCTATAAATTTTTGGATGCTTTCTTTCATTTAATTGGTTATTTTTCTACGCCCATATTCATTTTTTATATCTATTAATTTTAATTCCATGCAATCATCCAAAGTCAGAAAATGAATCGACTTTGTTGTTTTTCCCTGTTTGTATTCGTTTAATAAATCTTTCCATATCGAGGGATAAAATGTACCTAAAGAAAAGAATATTAAACAAGGAAAAGTAAAGTTGCCATTTCCAATTAGATAAGCTTGCATTCTGATTTCATCTTTCATTGACATTTCATATTCTAACACGATATGTTTTAGATCATGATTTTCAAATTTCGGAATTAATCTATATTGTTTACTGTCGAGCATTTCTGCAACTTCACGTCCAACAGTTCCAAGTTGTAAAGTTCTTAAATAGTTTAGTTTTGGAGTTAAATAATTTTTGCCATGAATGAATTCTAAAAGCCAAATAATACCTCCTGTTACTTTTAGAGTTTTTAATTGTTGAATTATGCTGATCATTTAAAGTTATTATAGATTGCAGGCACGGAAAAAATTTTGTGATATCGTTTATATAATGAATTCTTAAATTGATTGCTCAATTTTCTTAGCAATTATTATACTGTGAATTTCTATATCTTCCGCTTTTGGATAGTTTACGTTGAATAGTTTAATTACTTCAAAATTTTTCATTAAAAGTTGATTGGTTATATCTTCTAAAGTATGATAATAAAAATAAGTGCGATCGCCAGTGCTTCCAGAAATAAAACCGGATTCGGAAGGTTTTCCCTGAACAAAACTTAAATATAAAACGCCATTGTTATAAAGTATTTTCTCTGAATCGACTATTAATTGAGAACAATCTTCGTCAGATAAATAAGGTAAACAAAAGCCACACATAATGGCATCAAATTTTTTATTTAAGGAACTAAGTTCTCTTGTGTCCTGTACTTCAAAGTTGGCAGAAGGATTGTTTGCTCTTGCCAATTCAATCATTTTTGGAGCAATGTCAATACCTGTAATTTTTAGATTAGGATTTTTGGATAATAAATATTTTGTAATGTTTCCTGGTCCGCAGCCAATTTCAAATAGGTTTATTTGTTCTTGTTTTAGAGTGTTGCAAAAGAAGTCATAAGTCTCGTCGTACAAGCTTAAATTCATAAACTTATCTTCATAGAGATTTGCAATTTTATTCCACGTTTTAAAAGTTTCTTGGTATTTGTCCATTGGTTTTTATCTGTGGTTTTTTATTTTGACTTATCCATTGATCAAAACTTTTTGTTCGAATCCAATGTCCATTCTTTTTCTCGTATAAATCTTTTCCTCCTTGTCCGCCTAACATGCAATTGCAATCTTCTTGAAATTCAATAAGCACTTTTTTTCTATCCGCTGAAATAACAGGAAACGAAATGTGATATAAAATTCCCTGATCGCAAATGGTATCAACTGACGTGAATTCAAATGCTTTTTGCCTTTTTTGATACCACTTCAATTTGTTTGGTTGTATTTTCAAATCCTTGAAAATTTCATTTTGTTCATCAATGAATTCCAAATCTTCTTCGGTAAATTCTTTTTTATAATTCTCAGTTAACTTTATATTTCTGAATTTCCAGCAGGCCTGATAAATTGGTAAACTGTCGTCAACTATAATTTCATTTATGATCGTATAAACTTCATCTTCTGTCAAATCTGGTGTTGATTTGCAAGAACTAAGAAAGATTGTAGCTAAAATAGAAAAGATGAGAAATGTTTTTTTCTTCATAATAATTGAATGGCTTAGATTTACTTAAAATGATTAATAGCGTTATAGTTTCGGAAAATTTATTCCCCAATAGTTCCAGTCTTAACATCTCCAGCTCGTTTGTAACTCACCGCAATCACACCGCTTGGTGTAATCGTGCTTTCTGTTAAAGTAAAGCCTGACGGAGTTGAGCTATCATCAAACAATTTTTTCCCTTTGCCCAAAATTATAGGATAAACTAATAGTCCAAGTTCATCGACTAAATCATGTTGAAGTAAAAGCTGCACAAGTGTTGCGCTTCCCCAAACTTTAATGTCTCCGCCTTCTGAATTTTTGAGTTTTTTGATGTCTTCTATAGTGGAGAGGAATTCGGTATTTTGCCAATCAGAGTTATTTCTTGTGGAAGATAAAACGTATTTGGTAACTTCATTAATTCCCGGCCAGCCTTCTGCATGTTTGGGCCAATAGTCTTCAAAAATATCAAATGTTTTTCTGCCCAAAAGAATATCGGCAGGTTTCATTTGTTCCTGCATGACATTGCCATATTCTTCATCTCCAAAAGGCGCCACCCAGCCTCCATGTTCAAAACCGCCCGAAGTATCTTCTTCAGGGCCACCAGGTGCCTGCATTACGCCATCGATTGTAATCATGGTTATGACGATTAGTTTTCTCATGATGTTTGGTGTTTGTTTGTTCTCAAATTTAATGAGAAGATAGATTTATTTTATAATTTCTCTTTTTAAATGATTTGGCTGTCGTGAATACCATCTTATAGCTTGTGAACTTGCTGATTTCATAAAATAATTTAAATTTTCAAATTCGTTATTTTGAATTTCTTCTCCATCTGGAATAAAGTTTGATTTTGCATGAACAACCTTATTACGAGTTTTATATATAATTTTTGCTGCAATATTGCTTGCTGTTGTTAATTGTTGTCTATCTCCGCCATATTCTAATTTTTTAATTTTCAAATGACTAGTTATTTTTTTTTGTATTGATGTAGGAAGTTCTTCAAATAACCCAATAAAATCAAAGCATGTATTAAATGCAGCTTTAATTAAATCTTCATCATTATATCTATCGCGCATAGAATTAGCCAATTGAAAAATTGATCTAATAAAGTCTCCATCCTCGAATGAATTTTTTGGAGCATCTAATTTTTTTCTCATTAGCTCATTAGCTTCAATATTTACAGCAATTGGTGCAAAATGTTCTAGAACTTTATAAAAATTAAGAAATTTTAATTCAGAATCTTTTATCTGTACAGCAGAAACAAAAAGTTTCATTCCTTCATTAAACGGTTCTAATTCTCTAAGCGTTTGAGTTACATTTACGGACTCATCATATTCATAATAATCATCCATGGGATTATTAATTTCTGATAAATTTAAAGCAATCCCTGTGGTATCAGCAACTTCAAATATAAAAGCATTTAGTAAGTCAATTTCCTTTTCTTGTGATAAAACGTTTTCTTTATTACTATAAATAATTTCAATTGAAAAATATTGACTAAACGTACCCCAATAATCTTTATCGTATTCATCAAGTTTTGTTGCTGCTAAGCCAATAATTATTGATTCAGTTAAGATATTTATTTCAGTTCCGTTTATCGAAGTTGTTTTAATATCGCTGTATTCACTCAAAACATGTGTTTCTTCGGAATCTGTTGCAGCGACAATATAATAACTTCGTAAATTAGTTTTTATATGAGATTTGTTGATTACTTTTATCGATTTAATTTCATCTCCAAGTTTTAGAAATTCAGATGTTTCAATGGATGCGCTCTCATGCTCACCAGGAAAATCTATATGTATATAATCAATATCTTCTTCATTGCTAATTATTTCTTCTATTCTTTCTTCTGAATAAAGTAGATCATCTTCAAAATCAGTAAAATAATCAGATAATTTAATTATGTATCTGCCAATTTCGTTTATTTCAAGTAATTGTTCTTTTGTTAATTGCATTTGTATATAAATATTATTTTAAATATAGAGTTTTCAGTAAAGATGATTGAATTATTAAAAGGTTATATATTTTCTAATCGAGCTATTTGTTCATCTAAATTAACTTTGGTTTTGGGTCTGATAGATAAATAATGTTTCATTGTTTCAAAGCAATTAGCAATATTTAGTAGGTTTTCATCTGTAAACGTTACTGTAGTAATTCCGAAATTTGAAAAATATTTATTTCTTTTCATCATTTCTTTGTTCCATTTAATACTTAATTCTGAATTTACATCTTTTTGAAGCTTGTCTTTAATTTTTGAAACTGCCATATGTGTAGAGTGGGGACTAAACTCAAATCCGACCATGTCCATTGTGTGCGAATTTAAAATTGTAAAATCTAGTCGATGTTCATGGTCAACTTCTAATCCAGCATATCTTAATTCTGGAATTAAAAATGGCTCCGAAAATGGATCTTCCGAACATTTTAGATATTCTACATAATGATCAAAAATTTCTTTTTCATATTGTGAGTTAGAAACCCTTTTCAAAATACTCCTATAAAAATTTAGTAAATCATCAAGTTTATCAAATTTGTATGATCCATTATTTTCAGGATCAATTAAACCAGTTTCCATTACATGCCCCACAGTCCAATACATATAATTTGCTCTTCTAATTTCACTCACATCATTTGTCCAAATCTTTTCTCTAAATGTTGGAGCAATTATTAAACCCCAAAAGAATTTTCCTCCACCAAACCAAATTTTCCACAGACTTTCATTAGGTTTTATTCTGGTTCGTGCTAAAAGATTTCTATAAAAATTGCGTTCAAGAAAAGTTAATGTATAGTTTCTAAAAGTTTTATCTTTCATAAGATTTCTTAATGGTGAATATGATTTATCTCCAATGTAAGCTATAAATCCTTCAAGCCATTTCGCTTTAAAATCATTTGGATCACTAAATTGAGTACGGATGCTATCAACATAAGTATTATTTTTTCCCCCAATTGTACCATGTAATGAATGAACAGAACATGCTCGTCCTTTTTCTTTACTAAAATTATGCAATACTTCTGGTAGCATAGCTTCTAATTCTGAAGTCATTTCTTCATCAAGTTGTTTTAAACTTTCAATTTCTTGTTGTGAATATATACTCATGGTTTATCTGATAAATCTTAAGGATATTAATTGATTTACTTCTTTTATATTTATACAATATTTGATTTGAAAATATTCTTTTACTTAGCTAAAATATGATTTTATACTATAGTGATTATAAAAAGTAAGATTATTATGTGAAAAAATAACTTCTAAAGAAAAATGATTCATCGATTTTAATTTCAAAAAAATATTTCACCACTCAACACCCCAACAAATAAATTCTGATTTCGTATATTTGCCCAACCAAACATCACACTTAATTATGAGCCAAAAAGTATTACTTAATTCAAAAGAAGTTACTATCATACTCCATCGTTTGGCTTGTCAGTTAATCGAAAAACATCTTGATTTCTCCGATACTATTTTAGTCGGGATTCAGCCAAGAGGCGTTTTTTTAGCTGAACGTTTAAAACAAATATTAGAAGACGAATATAAAGTTCCTGAAATTTCTTTGGGATATCTTGACATCACTTTTTTTAGAGATGACTTTCGCCGTACTGATAAACCGCTTGAAGCCAATAAAACACAAATCAATTTTATAGTCGAAGACAAAAAAGTCATTTTTATCGATGACGTTTTGTTTACCGGACGAAGCATTCGTTCTGCCTTAACCGCAATTCAGTCTTTCGGGAGACCGTCAGAAATCGAATTGTTAGTGTTAATCGACAGACGTTTTAGTCGTAACCTGCCAATTCAGCCCGATTATCGCGGTCGTCAGGTAGATGCCATTAATGATGAAAAGGTAAAAGTAAGCTGGAAAGAAAATGAAGGCGAAGACGCTGTTTACCTGATAACAAATTAAAATGTTTAATCGTTAAAATCGGTTAATTGTTTAATCGATTTAAAAGTTTAGAAAATAATAGTTAAACGATTAAACAAATAAACAAATAAACAAACACAATGAAAGAATTAAGCGTAAATCATTTATTAGGAATTAAATACATCAACGAGAATGATATTAACCTAATTTTTGAAACGGCAGATCATTTTAAAGAAGTCATTAATCGACCGATTAAAAAAGTTCCTTCATTACGTGATATTACTATTGCTAACATTTTCTTCGAAAACAGTACCCGAACAAAACTTTCGTTTGAGTTAGCCCAAAAAAGATTATCGGCAGATGTGATTAGTTTTTCTGCGGCTCAGTCTTCGGTTAAAAAAGGAGAGACACTTATTGATACTGTAAACAATATCCTTTCGATGAAAGTAGATATGGTTGTAATGCGCCACTCCAATCCCGGAGCGGCTTATTTTTTATCTAAGAATGTCAAAGCAAGTATCGTAAACGCTGGCGACGGCGCGCACGAGCATCCAACGCAGGCTTTGTTAGACAGTTATTCAATCAGAGAAAAACTGGGCGATGTTGCCGGAAAAAAAGTAGTTATTGTAGGTGATATTCTGCATTCAAGAGTAGCCTTATCCAATATATATGCTTTGAAAATGCAAGGTGCGGAAGTAAAAGTATGCGGACCAAAAACGTTAATTCCGAGATATATTGAATCGCTTGGAGTTACGGTTGAACCGAATTTAAGGAAAGCTTTAGAATGGTGTGATGTTGCCAATATGCTTCGTGTACAAAACGAACGTATGGATGTGAACTTTTTCCCATCAACAAGAGAATACGCACAGCAATACGGAGTTGATAAACCGCTTTTGGATTCTCTTGGAAAAGAAATCGTAATCATGCACCCGGGACCAATCAACAGGGGAGTAGAGATTACTTCTGAAGTTGCCGATTCTGATCATTCTGTAATCCTGAATCAGGTAGAGAATGGAGTAGCAATTAGAATGGCAGTTATTTATCTTTTAGCGTCTAAAATACAGTAAATTTTAGTTTATTTTGTTTCAAGTTTCAGGTTTCAAGTCGGCAAACTGAACGTTCCAGAACTTGAAACCTGAAACTTGAAACCTGAAACAACAATTAAAAAAACTTCGTACCTTAGTAAAATGAAAGTAGATCAAAAAGGACATACCGTTACGATTAAAGATACCCAAGGAGATTTTAATTCTTTTTTGGAGAAAGTAACGCAACAATTTAAAACCTTTGAAAAGCATAATGTTATAATCGATTTGTCATCGGATGCTGATTTATCTGAAAATGATTTAAAACTATTTTTGCCGTTGGCAAAGTCGCAGAAGAAAATAAAAAAATCGTTTGTGATTGTGGCTTCAGATCTTGATTTTAATGCCATTTCAGATAAACTACTTGTCGTTCCTTCTCTTTTAGAAGCGCACGATATTATCGAAATGGAAGAAATTGAACGCGATCTAGGGTTTTAAAAATAGGTTAATCGTTTATTTGTTTAACTGTTTAATCGATTAATTTTTAGATTATAATTTTGTACGATTAAACGATTTACCAAATAAACGAATATACATTGAAGTTAACTATACTTGGCTGTTATGCCGCAACTCCCAGAACCATTACCAATCCGACTTCGCAGGTTTTAGAGATTAAAAACCGATTGTTTTTAATTGACTGCGGTGAGGGAACTCAGGTACAGCTTCGGAAGAATAAGATTAAATTCTCCAAAATAAATCACATTTTTATTTCGCATCTTCATGGCGATCATCTTTATGGATTGATTGGGACAATTTCTACTTTTTCTCTTTTAGGACGAACGACCGATTTACATATTTACGGACCAAAAGGAATTAAAGAACTTATTCTTCTTCAATTAAAACTGACAGAATCCTGGACAACTTATAATTTGTTTTTCCATGAACTGGAGTCTAAGCAAAGCGAAGTTATTTTTGAAGATAAACGTGTTATTGTAAAAACGATTCCGTTAAGACATCGTGTTTATACAAATGGTTATCTTTTTGAAGAAAAGCCAGATGAAAGAAAATTAAATGTTGAAGCGGTTCAAAAATATGATATTCACGTTGCTTATTATCAAAAAATAAAAAACGGAAGCGATATCACGCTTGATAACGGAACGGTAATCGAAAATGAGAAATTATCATTTGATCCGGCCCCAACAATGCGTTATGCTTTTTGTTCTGATACGGTTTATCACGAAGATATTATTCCGATAATAAAAAATGCAGATGTTTTGTATCATGAATCTACTTTTTTAGAATCTGAAGCCTCTTTGGCACAAAAAACTTTGCATTCAACAGCAAAAGAAGCGGCACAAATTGCATTAAAAGCAAATGTAAAACAATTGGTTTTAGGTCATTATTCTACAAGGTATGACGGAATTGACCGTTTTAAAGAAGAAGCTCAAGAAATTTTCCCGAATGTGCTTTTGGGAGATGATGGAGTTTCATTTGAGTTTTAAATTAAGATACTAAGTTACTAAGGTTCTGAGCTGCTAAGATTTTGTGTTGTTGTCACCCTGAGCGAAGTCGAAGGGCTTTTGTAATAGGAGAGGGCTTCGACTTCGCTCAGCCTGACAAACTTGAAACTTGAAACCTGAAACAAAAAAACAAAAAACTATGAACGATTTAAGCAATTATAGAAAGTCTTACGAGAAAAGTGAATTATTGGAAACCAATATTCCTGAAGATCCAATTAATCTATTCAATAGATGGTTTCACGAAGTGGAAGATTTTGGTGGAAGCGGAGAAGTAAACGCTATGACGGTTTCTACAATCGGTCTGGATGGTTTTCCGAAATCGAGAGTTGTTTTGCTGAAGAAATTCTCTGAAGAAGGATTTATATTTTATACCAATTATAATTCGGAAAAAGGAAAAGCGATTGAAGCAAACCCAAATGTTTGTCTATCATTTTTTTGGCAGGAAATGGAGCGACAGGTAATTATAAAAGGAATTGCACAAAAAACTTCTGAAAATATTTCTGACAACTATTTTGATTCAAGACCCGATGGAAGCAAGCTGGGCGCGATTGTTTCGCATCAAAGTGAAGTGATTCCGTCGAGAAGTTTTTTAGAAGAAAATTTAAAGAAATTAGAAGCTGAATTTGTAGGACAACCGATTCCTAGACCTGAAAATTGGGGTGGTTATTTAATAAGTCCGTTGCAGGTAGAATTTTGGCAAGGGAGACCTAATCGACTGCATGACAGGATCCGATATACAAGTCAATCTGATTTTTCATGGAAAATTGAGCGATTATCGTCTTAGTTGTAGGAAAATTACGGTGTAAAATAAAAATATAATGCATTTCGTCGATTAATTTTGTAGTTTAACGATAATTTGAATACGTTTGGTATAAGAAAATGAAACAATTTATTCAAATTATAAAAATTTAAAGGATTTGCCCCAACATTTACTTTAAGCATTAAACTACTGTATGATTATGAAGAAGATAATGCGCATCATGACGTTCATTGCAATACTTTTTGCAATGAACGCATGTTCTGCTGACACTGCCGAGGGAGCTGAAAACAGTACTTCAACTGAGATTCTGATTACGAACTACTCGTACAACGATTCAGAATTAGAAACCATTAAATTGATTAACGATTACCGTGTTAGTATTGGTCTAAATACCTTAGAACCAATTAATCATATTTCAGCTAAATGTGAAGAACACAACAAATATATGATCGAAAAAAATGTTGTTGATCATAACGATTTTGTAGCGCGTTCTGAAAATCTTGAAAAAGTTCTGGGTGCAAAAAAAGTAGGAGAGAATGTGGCCTACAATTATAAAACTTCTGAAGCCGCGTTAAGAGCATGGTTGGAAAGTCCAGGGCATAAAGAAAACATCGAAGGAAATTATACTCATTTTGGAATTGCAGTAACTACTGATGCCAAAACGGGCAAAAAATATTACACTAACATTTTTGTTAGAATATAAGTTTAATTAAAAACTGGTTGGTTTTTTGGTGATCGTTGCAGTTTTTTTAAGCTGTGACGATTTTTTTTTATGTAAAAAAAGCTGCCTGAAACAGACAGCTTTTTTTTCAAAACATATAACAATAAACTAATAACTAAAGTGCTGTAATAATAAATTCGCTTCGTCTGTTCATTTGATGTTCTTCTTCAGTACAAGGAACACCGTCTGAGCATTTATTGACAAGCTGTGTTTCGCCATATCCTTTTCCGGTTAAGCGATTTGCATTTATACCGTTTTTAATTAACCACTGAATAGTAGATTTTGCTCTTCTGTCAGATAAGGCTTCATTATATTGGTGCGTTGCACGGCTGTCTGTATGTGAGCGAATATCGAGTTTCATTGCTGGATAGTCGTTTAATACAGCAAGTATTTTTTCTAAATCCAATGCAGCTTCGGGTCTGATGTTTGATTTATCCAAATCGAAATAAATCATTTTGATGCCAAAGCATTTTCCTAAATCATCTCCAACAGTAACACGGCACATGCGTTTGTTTAAAGCAATCGGCAAATCGGTTTTTCCGCTTACTTTGTCGATTGTTATGCTGACTTCTTTAGTATCGTAATCTTGTTTTTCAGCACGAACATTGTATGTTTTTTTACATTCAACAGGAAGTTTGTATAAACCAGTTTCATCTGCCGTTGCAGTAGCTTTAATAACTTGATTTTCGTATAAAGTAACTTTTGTTCCAGGCAATATTTCTTTAGTTTCAATATCAGTAATAATACCACTAAGCTCTTGAATACATTTTAGTCTTCTTGTTTCTAGAAACTTATAAATATCGTCTGATCCTTCTCCACCGTCTTTATTGGAACTAAAATACCCCAATCTGCTGACTGGATCAATAAAGTAGGCAAAATCATCTTTAGGAGAATTGACATCGGCACCAAGATTCTGAATATTGCTGACAGTACCGTCGCTATCTATATCACCAACAAAAACATCTAATCCGCCTAGTCCGGGATGTCCATCTGAAGCGAAATAAATCTCGTTGTCATCCGTAACAAATGGGAATGTTTCTTTTCCTTCCGTATTAATGCTTTTTCCTAAATTCTCTGGAGTTCCATAGCTTCCGTCGCCATTTATGCTTACTTTATATATATCAGATTGGCCTACTGTTCCTGGCATATCAGATGCAAAGTACAGCGTTTTTCCGTCAGGGCTAAGTGCCGGATGTGCCGTGCTGTAGTTGTCACTTGTAAATGACAGTGGTACGATATTCGTCCATTGTCCTTTACTGTCAAGTGTAGCTTTATATAGTTTTACTAAAGTAACTTTATTGGCATCTTTTCCTTTTTTGCCGTCTACAAAATTGTTTCGTGTGAAGTATGCTGTTTTTCCATCTTTAGTAAAAACAGGAGTCGCTTCATTGAACTTGCTATTTAAAGCATTTTTAAATTTATTGACTTTACCAGCACTGTAAGTTGCAGGATCAACATCGGCATCATAAATATTTGTAAAATATTCGCCTGTCCATTTGTGTTTTCTCTGCGAAAAATTTCCAGTATCTCTGGCAGAAGCAAAATATAATTTGTTGTTGTAAACGAAAGATCCATAATCAGAATATTTGCTGTTGATTCCGGCATTTTCAATTTTATATCGGCCTGAGTTTGCTTTAATTTGATCGAGATAATTTACATCGTTTTTATAAAGTTTTGCTCTGTTGTCGTTTTTGTTTTTGGCATCAAATTCATCCAGAATTTTATTTGCTTTGGCAGTTTCTCCTATTGATTTTAAAGATTGGGCATATCGGTAATAATATTCAGGCTCTACATTAGAATTCATTGCGAACAACTCGCCATACCATTTAGCAGCACCGGTAAAATCTGAATTAAAGTAATAAGAATTACCAAGTTTCTTGAACATTTCTTCAGACTTATATCCTTTATCTGCTACTTTTTCATACGTCTTTATTGCATCAACATAAGCGTAATTATTGTATTTTTTATCACCAGAATTTAGTTTTGACTGCTGTGAATAACTGTCCAATGAAAAAACGCTTACAAATGTTAGGCAAAGGAAAATATAATTTTTCATAGTACTTATTTTTAGAAGAAACGAGGAGTTGTTATTTTACCATTTTTAGTAAAGAATTCATAACGCAGGAAAATTTCATGTGATCCTGAGTTGTAATTATTCAGGTTTGTGGTTTCACGATCGTAACCATATCCTAAATAAAGACCATCTGTGATTTGGAACCCAACCATAGCGCTTAAGGAAGCACTCCATCTATAAGCGACACCAACCATAAATCTGTCATAGAACAAAAAGTTTGCAGAAAGATCAACTTGAAGCGGCGCACCTTCAACCATTTTTGTAAGTACAGCTGGTTTGAATTTGAAGTATTGGTATTTGTCAAGATCAAATACATAACCTGCCATTAAATAGTAATTGATTTTGTCTTTGAAAATGGCAACATCATTATCATCGTAACGATTTGTTTCAATAAAATTTGGGATTGAAAAACCAATATAAGCTTTATCTGAGTGCCAATAAACTCCGGCTCCTACGTTAGGAGTAAATTTATTATCCAAATCCTGAAATTGTGGATCTCCTGCAACGTCAGGATTCAGTTTGCTCACATCCAAATTGAATATATTTGCTGTTCCCTTGATACCAAATGAAAGTTTGAAATTTGCTGAGGTCTGTACGGTGTACGAAACGTCAACAGAAATATTATTTTCATTTGTAGGACCAATTTTATCATTAACAAGTGAACCTCCAATTCCGAGATTGCTGTTGTTTATTGGTGTATTTATTGAGAAACTGCTTGTTTCAGGAGCACCATCCAAACCAACCCATTGTGTACGGTACAAACCGAAAATGCTTAAGGCTCCACGAGAACCTGCATAGGCAGGGTTTATGTTTATAGTGTTGTACATGTATTGCGTATATTGAGAATCTTGCTGCGCGTGACCTGCAATAGTTACAAACAGAATGACGAAGTAAAATAATTTTGTTCTCATAGTAGCTATTTATTATTTCAATTTTACTATTGATTATTAATGAAATCCCCTAAAAAATCCATGATATTATTCTTTCAATTCCCGGATTTTTAATGTTCTCTGCTGTATCAGGCTGCTATAGTATTTATAGCAGCCTTTGCAGCCTGGGTTTATTTTGAAAGATATAGGTATCCGTCTTTTTTGTTATACTGAATTACATTATTTCCGTCTAGAGATTTGTAAGTAACAATGTAGAAGTAGGTTCCTGTTGGCAATCCTTCCGATTTATTAACAGTAGTTCTTCCTCTCGAAGTTCCATCAAATGCATTCGTTGAATTATTATAGTCTGTCGTTTCAAAGACTAATATTCCCCAACGATTATAGATCTCGACTGTATTGCCTGGATAACAGGTCAAGTCGCCAATACCATCAATTACAAACACATCATTTATACCGTCTCCGTTTGGAGAGAAAGCATTGTGTACAAGTATGTTTTCACATGGCAGTACTTTGCAATCATCATTAACTTCCATTGAAAGCAATATTGTTCTTGGGCAACTTTGATCAGCTATTTTATACTCAAATACATAATTGCCTAGCGCAAGACCAAATGGGTTAAGAACACTTCCTTGCAATGCGTTACTACCATTTGTATCAACCCATGTACCGTTTACCGGTGTGTTTGCTGGTAATAAAGAAAGCAAATCAATAGGAGTAGAATCATCGGCACAAGCCTCACTTGCAAGGTTGGTTACATTTGGAACAACAGTTATCGTAATTGTTCTTGTTGTACACACCTGAGGATAATTTTTAAGACATATTTGATAGTCATAATTATAGGTTCCCGGAGGGGTTGTTGTTGCCACATTTACATTTCCTGAACCATCAACGCTAATTCCAGCGTTGCCATTAGTACTAGGCAGTAAAGTAAAGTTTAACAAGCTTATCAATGCTGGTGAAAGATCTATAGTATCATTACTTAAAACATTTCCAACATTTCCGTAACCATTACAATTAACACTATATGTGTCTGCCAGTGCATTAATTACAGGCGGTATATTGACAACAGTTACTGTTACTATTGCTGTGTCACAGTTTCCAAAATCAGCATTTTCACAAATTTGATAAGTCAATACATAAGTTCCGGTTGGCGTATTAGCAGCAACGTTTACAGATCCGTCAGGATTTAAGGTTAATGCTCCCGTTGGGTCAGGCGTTACAACTGTAAGTGTTATATCAGCCGGATTAAGTGCATTTCCATTTAATGTGTCGTTCGTATAAACGTTCACTACGTTTGTGCCTCCGGTATTTCCTTTTATTGGTCCTGCAGTATCATCATTAGCTACAATTGCAAATGTTGGTCTGGCAATACAATAAGGATCTGCCGGTGGATAGTTTACCACAATGGTTTGCGACGGATTAACAGATATTGTTAAAGTAGCTGTTGGTCGTAATGTTTCGAAACCATCGGCACCTTCAATCCATTGATTATTTTGGAATAACCACCCTGGCCAATCTACACCGTTACCAGCCTGATCTACCACAGCTCCTGGCCATAATACTCTACCGCTAAGTGGTAAATTGTTCATTGTAGTAACAACATTGTTATTGCTGTCGGCCCATGAAATTGTTACGCCATTTACAGGAGTGAAATTTCCAGGGGTAACTACATAATCTACATACGGAACATCGTTTACACAAATTGGTGTAGCAGTTACCGTCATTACTGGAGCTTCAATTGTAATAGTTACAATTGCAGTATCACAATTTGAAGTTTGATCGGCCTCGCAAATTTGATATACCATTGTTAGTGTACCCGCAGGTGCATTTGGCAAAATATCTACTGAACCGTCAGGATTCAATTGCAAGAATTCATTTGGTGTTACAGTTGTGATAACAACATCTGAAGCCGTTACAGGTACACCTTCAAGTGTATCATTTGTTAATACATTCAATACATTTGGTGTTGTAGTATTAACTCCAGGGAATGGCCCTCCATTGTCATCATTAGCAACAATGTCTTGGTATTCTTTACAATTAACTCCAAAGTCAATATCTAGGTGAACCAAATCTTCAGGAGTTACAT
The DNA here is from genome assembly GCF_004362055.1 of Flavobacterium sp. 245. Taxonomy (GTDB): domain Bacteria; phylum Bacteroidota; class Bacteroidia; order Flavobacteriales; family Flavobacteriaceae; genus Flavobacterium. Next base: position 65,121 of record NZ_SNXB01000013.1, on the reverse strand, counting down.
TTACAATGTATCCATCGGCACTTGTAGTGGTACAAACGGTATGCATTTGTGATTTGCCCGTTTTAGATGTAGCTTTTTTATTGGTATTAGATGTTGATGAAGGCAATACTTTTACTAATCCTGTTGCTCCTAAAGCAGCAGCGACTGCGTCTAAGTTTGCATCTCTTACAAGTTTAACTTTGTATTCTCCGTAAGGATTCGCACTTTCTGGTCTGTTTCTCCAGAAACCTTGAATTCCAATAATTACTTCATCGTGATATCCGTTTGGACCATCAATTAAAATATTTGAGCTTTGCGCATTTCCAAAACCTGCAGCATTTAGCTCACCAGCATTTTGAGGTCCAACATAGCTTCCGTCTCCATTAAAGTCAATCCATTCCCATAAGCTGTAGTCGATAGCACCGTTGCTGTCTGGAATGTTTTTAGTTACAACGCCATCATTATTAGCGTCATACCACTCATCCTGCATTCCATTGCTGTTAACATCATACCAAACATAATCTCCTAAAACCGGAAGGTTTGATTTTCCATATAAGAAATTGTGAACTTGGAATTTACATTCTTCAAGTGTTGTAAAGAACAAACTTGAATCTACAGGATATAATTGATAGGCACTGTTTAAGTTAGCATCTTGAACTTGAACCAAATAACTTCCGGCCACCATTCCAGCAAAAGTATATTCACCATTGGCATTAGTGATTCGTATTAAAGTTGGACCAGGTGTTGTGCCTTGTGGTATTAATGTAACTGGTACATTCGCAATAGGAGTATTGGTGTCTACATTAATAATTTGTCCAGATATTTTAACTTTATAATTAGGTTGCGTAATTGTTACTGTAGCCGTTGCAGTACAAATCTGACCTTCACCATTTACCGGAGCAGTGGCAGTAAGAGTGTAAGTTCCAGCTGGTAAATTAGTATTTCCAACCACTTCATTATTTGCATTAGTAATTATAACTGTTGCGCCTGGACTGCTTGTCACTGCTATAGAACCATCAGTTCCATCAAGACAGCTTACGTTCGTAGGAACCCCAGATACAGATACTTTGTTTTCAACAGTAAATGTTTGAACTAATTCAGTTTTGTTTCCAGCACAGTCTGTCAAAGTGTAAGTTCTAGTTAAGATGTATGCATTTCCATCACAGCCATTTGCTCCATTGTTAGAATCACTTACAGTGATGTTCACATTTCCGCCACAATTATCAGCAGCATCAGTAATATCACTTGGGCTTCCAGCCGGAATAGCTGCAGTATTTTGTAAACCTGCTACATCTGCTGGAGCAGTTCCTGTTGGCGGTGTTGTGTCACGAACGGTTATAATTTGAGTAAATGAAGTTGTATTTCCTGAGCAATCGCTGGTTGTCCATTTACGAGTCAAAGTATATTCAGTACCACATTCGTTTTTAATATCAGTTTTAGTTTCCGCTAATACAATTGGTAAATCTCCACCACAATTATCTGAAGCTTCAATGTTAGCTGGTTCTGGAACTGCATCACATAAAACTGTAATATCAGTTGGAAGATCACCGCTAAAGATTGGAGTAGTAGTATCTTGAATGGTTATCACTTGAGTGAAAGTATCAGAAATATTGCCACAATCATCTTTTACTGTCCAAGTATTGGTGTAAGTTCCAGCATTTGAACATCCTTCAGAAGCTACAAACTGTCCGCTTACTTTTTCAATATTGGAAACATCATTATCACAAGCGTCAGTTGCTACAGGGAATAAGGCTTGCGCCGATGTCAAAGCTTGTTGATTACTGCATTCGATAGTTTTGTTTAAAGAAGCAGTTTGTGTAGTCCAAGTTGGAGCAGTTGTATCTTGAATTGTAATCACCTGAGTGAAAGTTTCAGAAGTATTTCCGCAGGCATCTTTTACTGTCCAAGTATTGGTGTAAGTTCCAGCATTTGAACATCCTTCAGAAGCTAAAAACTGTCCGCTTACTTTTTCAATATTGGAAACATCAGTATCACAAGCGTCAGTTGCTACAGGGAATAAGGCTTGCGCCGATGTCAAATCTTGTTGATTACTGCATTCGATAGTTTTGTTTAAAGAAGCAGTTTGTGTAGTCCAAGTTGGAGCAGTTGTATCTTGAATTGTAATCACCTGATTGAAAGTTTCAGAAGTATTTCCGCAGGCATCTTTTACGGTCCAAGTGTTGGTATAAGTTCCAGCATTTGAACATCCTTCAGAAGCTACAAACTGTCCGCTTACTTTTACGATATTGGAAACATCAGTATCACATAAATCTGAAGCTACAGGAAATAAGGCTTGCGCCGATGTCAAAGCTTGTTGATTACTGCATTCGATAGTTCTGTTTAAAGAAGCAATTTGTGTAGTCCAAGTTGGAGCTGTGATATCTTGTACAATAATCGTTTGGCTAACTGGCAGAGAAACATTTCCACAAGCATCTTTGGCTATCCAAGTTCTTGTTTTAGTGTATGATCCTGCACAATTGCCTTGTGTTACTGTGTCCTCATAAGTCAATGAAGAAATAGTTCCATTTAAATCGCTTGCAGTAGCTTGTGCAAATACAGGTTCTGCCGGACAATTAATAGTTGAAGTCACAGGTAGGGGATTAATAACTGGAATCACAGAATCTCCGTCAATAATTTCGAATGATTCGCTGTATTTACATCCTTTAGAGTCTGTAATTATTACGGTGTAATTTCCAGCAGCAAGATTACTTGCAGTTGCTGTAGTCTGCACCGGATTTGTATTCCAAGAATAAGTATATGGAGCTGTTCCGCCAGAAGCAACAACTGTAGCTGATCCAGTAGCAGCGCCACCACAACCTGGATTTATTTGTGATTTTGTCGCAGTTAAAGGAGCGCTTGGCTGTCCGATAGTTACTGTACAAGTTGTTTTATAACCTAATTTGTCGGTTACCGTTACGGTATGAGTTCCTGCATTTAGACCAGTTGCCTGAGCAGTAGTTTCGCCGTTATCCCATAAGTAAGTGTAATCTCCGTTTCCTCCAACTGGAGTTACAGTAGCTTTACCGTTGCTGTCTCCGTAACATTTAGCAGGATCGTTCTGAACCACACTGCAGGATAAAACATCCGGCTGTGTAATTAGTACAGTACAAGTTGTTTTACATCCTTTAGAATCCGTAACTGTTACGGTATGCGTTCCTGCATTAAGTCCAGTAGCCTGAGCAGTTATCTCGCCATTGTCCCAAGCATAAGTATAGCCTCCGTTTCCTCCAAGAGGCGTTACAGTTGCTTCTCCATTGCTTAGTCCGTTTGCTGTTACAGGTTTGTTTTGAATTACTGAACAAGTCAATGCTGACTGAGGCTGTCCGATAATTACAGTACAAGTAGTTTTGTAACCTAATTTATCAGTAACAGTAACAGTATGCGTTACTGCGTTTAGGCCAGTTGCCTGCGCAGTTGTTTCGCCATTGTCCCAAGCATAAGTATAGTCTCCGTTTCCTCCGATTGCTAAAACAGTAGCCTTACCGTTGCTGTCTCCGTAACATTTAGCAGGATCGTTTTGCACCACACTGCAGGATAGAACATCAGGCTGTGTAATTAGTACAGTACAAGTTGTTTTACATCCTTTAGAATCTGTTACGGTTACAGTATGCGTTCCTGCATTTAGGCCAGTAGCCTGAGCAGTTATCTCGCCATTGTCCCAAGCATAAGTATAGCCTCCGTTTCCTCCAATTGGCGTTACAGTTGCTTCCCCATTGCTTAGTCCGTTAGCTGTAACAGCTTTATTTTGAACTACTGAACATGTCAATGCAGACTGAGGCTGACCGATAAGTACCGTACAAGTAGTTTTATAACCTAATTTGTCAGTTACTGTTACGGTATGAGTTCCTGCGTTTAGGCCAGTCGCCTGCGCAGTTGTTTCGCCATTATCCCATAAGTAAGTGTAATCTCCGTTTCCTCCGATTGCTAAAACAGTAGCCTTACCGTTGCTGTCTCCGTAACATTTAGCTGGATCATCCTGAGTAATACTACAAGAAAGAACATTCGGCTCACTAATTGTAACAGAACAAGTTGTTTTACATCCTTTAGAGTCTGTTACGGTTACCGTATGAATGCCTGCGTTTAATCCAACCGCTTTTTGAGTTGTTTCGCCGTTGTCCCAAGCGTAAGTATAGCCTCCGTTTCCTCCAATTGGCGTAACAGTTGCTTCTCCGTTGCTTAGCCCGTTAGCTGTAACGGCTTTATTTTGAACTACTGAACATGTCAATGCAGACTGAGGCTGTCCGATAAGTACCGTACAAGTAGTTTTATAACCTAATTTGTCAGTTACTGTTACGGTATGAGTTCCTGCATTAAGTCCAGTTGCCTGAGCAGTAGTTTCGCCATTGTCCCAAGCATAAGTATAGTCTCCGTTTCCACCTACTGGCGTTACAGTAGCTGTACCGTTGCTGTCTCCGTAACATTTAGCTGGATCGTTCTGAACCACACTGCAGGATAGAACATCCGGCTGTGTAATTAATACAGTACAAGTTGTTTTGCATCCTTTAGAATCGGTTACTGTTACAGTATGCGTTCCTGCATTTAGTCCAGTTGCCTGAGCAGTTGTCTCGCCGTTATCCCAAGCATAAGTGTAGCCTCCATTTCCTCCAAGAGGCGTTACAGTTGCTTCTCCGTTGCTTAGTCCGTTTGCTGTTACAGGTTTATTTTGAATTACTGAACAGGTCAATGCTGACTGAGGCTGTCCGATAAGTACCGTACAAGTAGTTTTATAGCCTAATTTGTCAGTAACAGTAACAGTATGAGTTCCTGCGTTTAGACCAGTTGCCTGAGCAGTAGTTTCGCCATTGTCCCAAGCATAAGTATAGTCTCCGTTTCCACCTACTGGCGTTACAGTAGCTTTACCGTTGCTGTCTCCGTAACATTTAGCTGGATCGTTCTCAACCACACTGCAGGATAGAACACCTGGTTGCGTAATTAATACAGTACAAGTTGTTTTGCATCCTTTAGAATCGGTTACTGTTACAGTATGCGTTCCTGCATTTAGTCCAGTTGCCTGAGCAGTTGTCTCGCCGTTATCCCAAGCATAAGTGTAGCCTCCATTTCCTCCAAGAGGCGTTACAGTTGCTTCTCCGTTGCTTAGTCCGTTTGCTGTTACAGGTTTATTTTGAATTACTGAACAGGTCAATGCTGACTGAGGCTGTCCGATAAGTACCGTACAAGTAGTTTTATAGCCTAATTTGTCAGTTACCGTTACGTTATGAGTTCCTGCGTTTAGGCCAGTTGCCTGAGCAGTTGTTTCGCCGTTGTCCCATAAGTAAGTGTAATCTCCGTTTCCTCCAACAGGCGTTACAGTAGCTTTACCGTTGCTGTCTCCGTAACATTTAGCTGGATCGTTCTCAACCACACTGCAGGATAAAACAGCTGGCTGTGTAATTAGTACAGTACAAGTTGTTTTACATCCTTTAGAATCGGTTACGGTTACAGTATGCGTTCCTGCATTTAGTCCAGTTGCCTGAGCAGTTATCTCTCCATTATCCCAAGCATAAGTATAGCCTCCATTTCCTCCAAGAGGCGTTACAGTTGCTTCTCCATTGCTTAGTCCGTTTGCTGTAACGGGTTTATCTTGAACTACAGAACAGGTCAATGCTGACTGAGGCTGTCCGATAAGTACAGTACAAGTAGTTTTATATCCTAATTTATCAGTAACAGTAACAGTATGCGTTCCTGCGTTTAGACCAGTCGCCTGAGCAGTTGTTTCGCCATTGTCCCAAGCATAAGTATAGTCTCCGTTTCCACCTACTGGCGTTACAGTAGCTTTACCGTTGCTGTCTCCGTAACATTTAGCTGGATCGTTCTCAACCACACTGCAGGATAAAACAGCTGGCTGTGTAATTAGTACAGTACAAGTTGTTTTACATCCTTTAGAATCGGTTACGGTTACAGTATGTGTTCCTGCATTAAGGCTTAATGCTTTTTGAGTTGTTTCACCGTTATCCCAAGCGTAAGAATACCCGCCATTTCCTCCAATTGGCGTTACAGTTGCTTCTCCATTGCTTAGTCCGTTTGCTGTAACGGGTTTATCTTGAACTACTGAACAGGTCAATGCTGACTGAGGCTGTCCGATAAGTACAGTACAAGTAGTTTTATATCCTAATTTATCAGTAACAGTAACAGTATGCGTTCCCGCATTAAGACCAGTTGCTTGAGCAGTTGTTTCTCCGTTGTCCCAAGCATAAGTATAGTCTCCGTTTCCTCCAACTGGAGTTACGGTAGCTTTACCGTTGCTGTCTCCATAACATTTAGCAGGATCGTTCTCAACCACACTGCAGGATAAAACAGCTGGTTGCGTAATTAATACAGTACAAGTTGTTTTACATCCTTTAGAATCGGTTACGGTTACAGTATGTGTTCCTGCATTAAGGCTTAATGCTTTTTGAGTTGTTTCACCGTTATCCCAAGCGTAAGAATACCCGCCATTTCCTCCAATTGGCGTTACAGTTGCTTCTCCATTGCTTAGTCCGTTTGCTGTAACGGGTTTATCTTGAACTACTGAACAAGTCAATGCAGACTGAGGTTCATTAATTGTAATTTCTTCCGTATCTGTACAGCCTTTTTGATCTGTTACCTTTACGGTATAAGTTCCTGCAATTAAATTTGTGGCAGTTGCTGTAGCTTGTACTGGATTCGTATTCCAAGAATAGTAATACGTTTCTGTTCCTCCAGTCGCAGAAGCTGTGGCTGAACCAGTTGCATTTCCTTTACAGTCTACATCTGTTTTTGTATTGATCGAAGCAACTAAGGCAGCAGTTGGCTGTCCAATAGTTACTGTATCAGTTTTACTAGAACAAAAATCCGTTACCGTCAAAGTGTAAGTTCCGGCAGGAAGATTAGATACAGAAGCAGTTGTTCCTACGACAACATCGGAAGCATTTTTCCATGTATATGTTACAGTTCCAACTGAGTTGCTAACAGTTCCGGCAGTCACACTTCCTGTGCTTGTTTGGTAGCACGATGCATCGGTTTTTGAAGAAGCTCCAAGTGTTAAGGCTGCTGCTGGCTGTCCAATATTCACTGTATCAGTTTTACTAGAACATGAGTCCGTTACAGTTAAAGTATAAGTTCCAGTAGGAAGATTAGATACAGAAGCAGTTGTTCCTACGACAACATCGGAAGCATTTTTCCAAGTGTACGTTACAGTTCCAACTGAATTGCTAACAGTTCCAGCGGTCACACTTCCTGTACTTGCTCCATAACAAGAAGCATCGGTTTTCGAAGAAGTTGCAAGAGTTAAAGCGGCGGCTGGCTGTCCAATAGTCACTGTATCCGTTTTACTAGAACAAGAATCTGTCACTGTCAAAGTATAAGTTCCAGTAGGAAGATTTGATACCGAAGCAGTTGTTCCTACGACAACGTCAGAAGCATTTTTCCAAGTGTACGTTACAGTTCCGACTGAATTGGTAACAGCTCCCGCAGTCACACTTCCTGTACTTGCTCCATAGCAGGAAGCATCAGTTTTCGAAGAAGCGGCAAGTGCTAAAGCTGCCGAAGGCTGTCCGATAGTAACCGAATTAGATTGACTTGAGCAATCATCTGTTACAGTAACGGTATAAGTCCCAATAGGAAGATTAGATACAGAAGCAGTTGTTCCTACTACAGCATTAGAAGAGTTTTTCCATGAATAATTTACGGTGCCAACAGAATTAGTAACCGCACCAGCAGTTACACTTCCGGTACTAGTGTTATAACACAGAGCATCTGTTTTACTAGAAATTGCAAGTGCTAAAGCTGCTGCCGGCTGTGTTATTATGATGGTTAAAATTCCTGTAGCACAACTATTACTATCTTTTGCGCTAACTTTATAGGTTCCAGCGGTTAAACCAGATATATTTTGTGTTGTAGCAAAATCGACATCATTTTTAGTCCATTTAAAAGTGTACGGACCTTGCCCTCCAGTTGGATTATTAAGCGTAATAGCGCCAGTGTTTCCTCCAAAGCATTTTACATTTGTTTGTGATGCAATAGTAATAATTGGGCATGGAACATCGGTCATTGGAGATACAATATCCTGCGTTGCATTATTACAGAGCGCGTTTTGGAAGAAAAGCTTCGATGTGCTCACTTGTTGACTGCCACAAGTATTTGGTTTTGGAGTCAATCGATATTTTAAAGTGATCGTCTCAACATTTAAGAAATCAATATTCCAGGCAATTTCTTGTCCTGTAATTGTTGTAGTTCCTTTGGTTACAGAAACAGATCCGATGGTGAAATTAGCACCTATGGTTTCTTTCTCAAAAGGAGTTCCAGTTATTGCTTTTGCAACCCAAGATAACTGAGTGAAAATTTGATTATAAATTCCAGTTAAATCTGCACCAGATTCTGTGAAAAATGAACCGCCAGACTGAACGTCATTAAGTATAGTCTGAGCATTTGATTGTTCTGTTCCGCTAATAGCGCCAAAGAGTCCAACAGAAAAAATTTGATTACTATAATTAGTTCCTGAAACAGTAACTGTTTTAATATTATTTGCAGTAGTTATAATTGCTGGTGAGCAAGATCCGCCACAACCGTCACCATTAGTACCGGTTCTATTTGGAACTCCATCCGTTAATAAAACTACACTTCGTGCTGTAGCACAATCGAAAGTAGCGCCCTTAGCAGGATCAGGATCTAATAATATTGATCTGGCTTTTGTCAAACCATCTTGAATATTGGTGTTTCCATTTGCAGAAAGTCCATTTATTACTGATATTAAGTCCGCTTGACCGCTGCTATTTGTTAAATATCTTCTAATTGACGCAGTTGAACTGTAAGTTACAATACCCACCCTGTTTTTCCCTGTCGGGTTATTAGCAGGAAGAAACATTTTATTGATAAAATCAATAGCAGCATCCTGAGCATAGGCTAGAGGTTTCTTACCGTTTCCATCCCCCATACTTCCAGATACGTCAATAACTAAAACAACCTCTAAAGGTCTAGTAACTGGATTTGAACCCTGAATTTTTAATTCAACATCCAGCGCTCCGCAAACTCCAGGAGCAACAGTAACTGTTTTTGTTGGTGTTATTGTTTGCGCAAACCCTATGCTAGATGAAAATAAGAAAAGCAACATACAAAACGGTATGCAGGCTTTTTTTATTAAATGGATAAAGTGTAATGTTTTTTTCATTTTATAGGAATTTAAATTGAAAAACAACTAAATATTTTGCTGTGAATATTTAATTTTCAGAAGGATTGTTTACGATTGTATGTACAACAGTGTTTACTGTGTAATTAGCACAATTTGATGAAGTAGCATTGATTTGCATGCAGTTCCATTTATTGTACGCAGTGCCTTGTGGAACCGTTAAATGAACCTGAAAAGTTGCAGTCTGATTAGCTGGTAGTGAAATAGATGTTATGGCAACATTGCTATTATCAAGAAAACTACCAACCAAATTTACGTTTTGAGATGAACTGCTGCCGTCATTGTTAGAGCAGCTTGAATTTATGTTTAAAACACTTAAATTATAAACATCATCTGAATTTCCTGTATTGGTCAGTACCAATGTAAAATATGCGCCGTCTTTACCCGCATTGCTGTAAATTCTGTCTTTTTCAACTCCGAGAGTTGCTTTGCAAGAACCAGTTTGGGCAAATGATACAGTTGTTATCAAACAGAGCAGTACTGAAAAAAGACCTTTTTGAAAGATGTTTTTTCTTACTGAAAAAATAGCCTTACAATTGGTAATAAATTTCACTGCTTTTTCAAGAGTAGATTTACTTTTCATAACTTAAGATTTAGTTTTGTGGTATTTATGAAATTTTAACACAATCAAAATTATATTAGAGTTTTTGTATTTGATTTTTTTTGTCTGCAACTAACCTAAAAACTCGTTTAACTACCTTTTTTTAACAAAAAAATGGTCGAAAAAAATCAATTTTTGACCATTTTAAGCAAAATAAGTTAAGCTATTTTCTTCGTTTTTTGATGAAAAATAGACTTTTTGAATCTTTGTAAATGGTTAATAGTCAGTTATTTAGTTAAAATTTTATTGATTTGCAAAATATCGATTAAGTGTAAGTTTTAATAGACGAAGTACACTTTTTATTTAAAATTGAAATACCTTTTTTTTGGATTGTTAAAGTTTTGTGGATTTGATATTCTTGTTAAAATTTTCACAGAATGTTAACAGAAATAAAAAAAAGGGGAGGATTAAAAATTCTTTTGTAAATTAGAACTTAGAAAGCAGTTTTATGACAGTGTATTTATTTTAAATAATCTCTTTTTATGAAAAACTTAATTTTAATACGACACGCAAAATCAAGTTGGGAAGCACCTTTAAAAGATTTTGACAGACCTTTGATGAAAAGAGGGATTTTAGATGCTCATGAAGTGTCTTCAAATATTTCAAATTATCTACCTAAGACCTATATAATTTGGAGCAGTACTGCAGCACGTGCCTCAGAAACCGCTTTAATTTTTGCTCAAAACATTTCGTACCCTATAGAAAGTATCGTTTATAAAGACGACCTTTATACTTTTGATGACAAACAGCTCGAAAAAGTTATCAAATCGTGTGATAATAGTTTCGAAAGCGTTATTCTTTTTGGACATAACGAGGCTATTACAAATTTTGTTAATAAATTTGGGGATGTTTTTATCGAAAACGTCCCGACTTCAGGTTTTGTTTCCCTGCAATTCGATTCAGACAGTTGGGACGCACTCAATAAAGGCAGGACACATAAAACAATTTTCCCCAAAGATTTAAAATAAATAAAGTGTACGAACAGAAATATATCGATAGAGAAAAAAGTTGGTTAGCGTTTAATGCAAGAGTACTTCAGGAAGCTGCAGATAACACAGTTCCACTTTTAGACAGACTGCGTTTTGTTGGAATTTTTTCAAACAATTTAGATGAGTTTTTCAGAGTTCGGTATGCTGCAATTCGAAGATTAAGTCTTTCAGGTATTTCTGGTGAAAAATATTTGGGTGGTATTTCTGCCCATCAGTTAATTAAAGATATTACTGAAATTGTAATTCAGCAACAGTCTGAAAGTTTGCGTATTCTTGGAAATATTGAAGCTGAACTAGAAGCTGAAAATATCTTTATTATAAACGAAACTCAAATTACACCAAAACAAGAATGTTTCTTAAAGGACTTTTTTACACAAAAATTAAGTCCAGAATTGGTGACAATCATTCTTAACGACTTGGCTGTTTTTCCAATTTTAAAAGATACTTTAGGTTATCTGGCAGTTCGATTAGAATTAGCAAATGACGAAGTTCGTTATGCCTTAATCGAAATTCCAAAAAACATCAACAGGTTTGTTGTGCTTCCTTCAGACGATGAAAAGCAATATGTGATTTTAATTGATGATGTAATTCGTTATAAACTAAAAAGCATTTTCAACATATTTGATTATAAGACTGTTTCGGCACATATGATCAAAATTACGCGAGATGCACAGTTAGATATTGACAGCGACTTAAGTAAAAGTATGCTGGAGAAAATATCTACTTCTGTAAAAGATCGACGAATTGGTGAGCCGGTTCGTTTTATTTATGATAATTTAATTGAGGAAGATACACTGCAGTTCTTTTTAGAAAAAATGAAAATTGTAGAAACAGACAGTATCATTCCTGGCGGTCGTTATCATAACCGCCGTGATTATATGGATTTTCCAAATTTAGGACGTTACGACTTATTATATAAGCCAAACGAACCTTTGCCTGTTCCGGGATTAAGTTTGGATGGCAGTATTTTAGAAAAAATAAACAAGAAAGATTATTTGGTGCATGCACCTTATCAGTCATTTTCATATTTAACAAAATTTCTGAGAGAAGCCGCTTTAGATCCAAAGGTTACAAGCATTAAAATTACTTTATATCGTTTAGCAAAGAATTCGCAGATTATCAGTTCGTTAATCAATGCAGCTAAAAATGGTAAAAAAGTAACGGTTCAAATTGAGCTTCAGGCACGTTTTGATGAGGCCAGTAACATTTCCTATGCAGAGCAAATGCAGACTGAAGGTATTGATCTGATTTTTGGAATTAAAGGTTTGAAAGTGCACAGTAAAATATGTGTAATTGAAAGAATCGAAGATGGAAAAACACGCCGTTACGGATTTATTTCAACTGGAAACTTTAACGAATCAACGGCAAAAATTTATACTGATGTGACGCTGTTTACCTGCCATCAAGGAATTTTAAAAGACACATCAAAAATATTTGAATTCTTTGATATCAATTATAGAGTACACAGATATAAGCATTTAATTGTTTCACCTCATTACACACGAAGCAAGTTTATAAAGCTTATTGACCGTGAAATTTTGCACGCACTTGCCGGCAGAAAAACACATATTAAATTAAAAATGAATAGTTTGTCTGATTTTAAAATGATCGACAAGCTTTATGAAGCAAGTAATGCAGGGGTAAAAATTCAGCTTCAGGTAAGAGGAATTTGTTCATTGATTCCTGGAATTCCCGGAATGAGTGAAAACATTGAAGCCATAAGTATCGTCGATAATTATTTAGAACATACAAGAGTTTATATTTTTGGAAACGCAGGCCTAACCGAAGTCTACATTTCATCAGCTGATTTTATGACCAGAAATCTTGATGGAAGAGTCGAAGTGACCTGCCCAATTTATGACTTAGAAATTAAAAAAGAATTGATAGATAATTTTAATATTGCCTGGAAAGGGAATGTTAAAGTGAGATATCATTCTTATAAATTAGATAACAAATACAAGCCTCGTAATCATCATGCCCCGTTTAGAGCGCAATTTGAAACCTATAAATATTACCAAAATAAAATTGAAATAGCTGAAGCGGTAACACAAAAAATAAATTAATTAAAACCAATTTTTCAAATCATAAGTGAGCATGATTAATATTAGAAAATTTGCAGCAATAGATATTGGTTCAAATGCCATGAGGCTACTGATATCGAATGTTGTAGAGCAAGACGGCAAAGAACCTCAGTTTAACAAAAGTTCTCTTGTTCGTGTTCCAATTCGTTTGGGACAAGATGCCTTTACTGTTGGAGAAATATCACAAGAAAATACAGATCGAATGGTGGATGCTATGAAAGCATTCAATCTTTTGATGAAAGTTCATAAAGTAGAGCGTTATATGGCGTTTGCTACTTCGGCAATGCGTGAAGCGTACAATGCCAAAGAAGTTGTGGCTTTGATTAAAAAGAAAGCCGATATTAAAATCGAAATTATTGACGGCAAGAAAGAAGCAGCAATTATTGCTTCTACAGATTTACATCATTTATTAAAAACAGACGAAACCTATTTATTTGTTGATGTTGGTGGTGGAAGTACTGAATTTACATTATTCTCTGATGGAAAAATGATCAACTCAAGATCATTCAAAGCCGGAACAGTACGTTTATTAAATAATATGGTTTGTGATGTGGTTTGGGATGAAATTGAAAAATGGATAAAAACCAACACTGCAGATTATGATGAGGTTACTTTGATAGGATCTGGAGGGAATATCAATAAATTATTTAAAATGTCTGGAAAACAGCAAGAAAAACCGCTTTCATACATTTATATTAATTCGCAATATGCATTCTTGAATTCATTGACATATGAGCAAAGAATTGCTGAGTTAGGTTTGAATTCTGACCGTGCCGACGTTATTATCCACGCAACACGAATTTATTTAAACGCAATGAAGTGGAGCGGTGCGCGCCAGATTTATGTTCCAAAAATTGGACTTTCAGACGGAATCGTAAAAGCAATGTATTACGGTAAAATTTAATTTTTCTCCACCAATTACACTAATTTCCACCAATTTTTATTTTTAAAATAGTTTAAATTAATTCGTGAAAATTAGTGTAATTCGTGGCAAACTTATACTTAAGAATAAATGAATAAAACGAGACTTGAAGCCTTTAGTGACGGTGTTTTGGCAATCATCATAACCATTATGATTTTAGAAATAAAAGTGCCTGAAGGACATGAATTTGCCGATTTAAAACCGCTTATTCCTAAATTTCTAAGTTATATTTTGAGTTTTATTTATGTTGGAATTTATTGGAACAATCACCATTATTTACTTCATGGTTTATCAAAAGTAAACGGAAAAGTGCTTTGGAGCAATTTGCATTTATTGTTTTGGTTATCACTAATTCCGGTTTCAACAGGTTGGATGGGTGAACACAATTTTGCAAAAGCATCAATGGCTTTGTATGGAATCATTTTATTGCTTTGTGCCATTTCTTACGTCATTCTGCAGTATGTAATTATCTGTAGTGAAGGTGAAGATTCAGTATTGCGAAAAGCACTAAATAGGGATTTAAAAGGAAAAGCTTCGGCAGTTTTATACATCATTGGAATCGTATCTTCGTTTTACAACGAATGGATTTCAGGTGCGGCGTATTTTGTTGTAGCAATGTTATGGCTCATTCCCGATAAGCGAATTGAAAGAGCTTTTTATTCTAATGATTAATCCATGAAATCAGTTTTTCAGTCTTTTCAGAGCTTCTCTCAAGAAGAATTAAATCTCTTAGATGATTTAATTACATTTCGAACTTTAAAGAAAGGAGAATTTTTATTGACTGAAAATCAGGTTTGCAATGAAGTCGTTTTTATAAAAAAAGGAATTCTGCGTTCTTTTTTTGTTAATCATAAAGGTGACGAAATTACAAACTGTTTTGCTTTTGAGAATGAATTTATGGCTTCTTTCGCCAGTTTTATTACTGAGGAAAAAGCAGAGGAAAATATTCAGGCTCTCGCCGAAACCGAACTACAGATTTTAAACCGAAGTGCTTTGGATAAACTTTACAAATCAGGTTTGAACTGGCAGGAAACGGGAAGAAAGTTAACTGAAATTGAGTTTGTCAATCTTCATAAAAGAATGGTTTCTTTTCAGAAATTATCTGGAGCACAGCGCTATGAGGAGCTTTATCTCAATCATCAAAAATACTTACAGCTTATTCCATTGCAATATTTAGCTTCTTATTTAGGAATTACACCGAGACATTTAAGCCGAATCAGAAAAAGATTTTTAGAGACATTTGTCTAGTCAAATAATTTATCCTAATGGTATTTTTGAAAAAACATTGATATGAAAAAAATACTGATTATAAACGGACATCCTAATGCAGCAAGTTTTAATTTTGGAATTGCCGAATCTTATAAAAATGGCGCAATTGCTTCAGGAGCTCAAGTTGAAACGATTACAATTGCCGATTTAAAATTCAATCCCAATTTGCAGTTTGGTTATCAAAAACGAACGGAATTAGAACCCGATTTAATTGAATCTTGGGAAAAAATCAAAAAAGCGGATCATTTAGTTTGGATTCATCCTGTTTGGTGGGGCGGACTTCCAGCAATTACAAAAGGTTTTATCGACCGTTTGTTTTTACCTGGAATGGCTTTTCAATACAGAGAAAATTCGGTTTGGTGGGATAAATTGCTTAAAGGAAAAACAGCACATATTATTACAACTTTAGACCAGCCCGGCTGGTACTATCGATTGTTTTTTGGTAGGCCTAGTGTGAATCAGTTAAAGAAATCAACTTTAGAGTTTTGTGGTGTAAAACCAGTAAAAGTGAGTTATATCGGAATTGTAAAAACTGCTGATGAAAATCAAAGAAAAAAATGGTTGGAGAAAGTTTATAATTTCGGATTTCAGAATAAATAAGATTCTAAGAAGCAAAAAAAATTAATCCTTTAAATCTAATCCAAATGTGTTGCGCAAAAGTTCAATATTTGGATTGATTTCTAAAAATCGATTATAACGATCCTGATTATTATAAGATCGTTTTGTTTCGGCTTGTTCATTCACAATTACGTCAATTGTAATGTCATGATTGTGCAAATGTCCTTTTAAATGCCCTAGCAAACCATTCATCTGGCTTTCAAATTCTAGTTTTGAGCCTTCGTTTGGCAGTTCATAAGTAATTGTTGTGCCATTCAAAACGGGATCACTAATCAATAATATGGACTCCATAATCTTTAAGCCTTTTTGACCTAAACGTTCTGCATATTTAGTCCAATGAAGACGCATATCTGTTTCGTTAAATTCTTCTGTAGGTAATACTGACGAAGGTTTGACGTACGATTTACTGCTTGCCTCTAGTTCCTTTTTCTTGCGAATACTTGCTAAAGAAAATGCGGAAACTTTTGGCGTGTTGTCTGTTTCTGTTTTTGGAGCTTCCGGAGTTTGAGCTTTTGGAGTTTCAGAAACAGTTGTGTTTTGCGTATTTTCGGCTTCAGCTGAAGTAGTTACATTTTCTGATTTTGTGTTTTCGGAAACAGTTTGGTTTTCAACTTTGGACTTTACACTTTGAACTTCAACAATTGAAAAGCTTCCATTTTTATAATAAGTAGGCGGAATTATGAATTGCTCAGCTTTTTTTTTTCTCCATCAAAATTGATAGAGGCTAATTGCATCAAACATAATTCAACTAAAAGTCGCTGATTCTGACTCAATTTGTATTTTAAATCGCAGTCGTTTGCAATGTCAATTCCTTTTAATAAAAATTCCTGAGAACATTTTTGAGACTGAACGCCATACATTTGCTGTGCCTGTTCTCCAACTTCTAATAAAGCAATAGTTGCAGGAGTTTTGCTGACTAACAAGTCTCTGAAATGAGATGCTAATCCGGCAATAAAATGATGTCCGTCAAAACCTTTTGAAAGAATATCGTTGTATGCTAATAAAAGATCTGGAATCTTATTTTCTAAAAGTAGATCAGTGATTGAAATATAGGTTTCGTAATCTAAAACATTTAGATTTTCGGTTACAGCTTGACGCGTTAAATTAGTGCCGCAATAGGAAACTACACGGTCAAAAATGGATAAAGCATCACGCATGGCACCATCTGCTTTTTGAGCAATAATGTGCAGTGCATCATCTTCAAAATTGATTCCTTGACTCGCAGCTACATCTGCCAAATGTTCTTTAGCATCTTTTACTGTAATTCTTTTAAAATCAAAAATCTGACAACGAGATAAAATCGTCGGAATGATTTTGTGTTTTTCTGTTGTTGCTAAAATAAAAATAGCATGTTTTGGCGGTTCTTCTAATGTTTTCAGAAAAGCATTAAAAGCAGCCGAAGACAACATATGAACCTCGTCAATAATATATACTTTATATTGTCCGGTTTGTGGCGGGATTCGAACCTGATCAATAAGGCTACGAATATCATCAACCGAGTTGTTTGAAGCAGCATCCAGCTCAAAAACGTTAAATGCAAAATCTTCATTTGGATCATCATATCCAGGCTGATTTATCTTTCTAGCCAAGATACGTGCGCAGGTAGTTTTTCCAACTCCACGCGGTCCTGTGAACAAAAGAGCAGAAGCAAGGTGATTGCTGTCAATAGCATTCAACAAAGTGTTTGTAATGGCTTTCTGGCCTACAACATCCTTAAAGGTCTGCGGGCGATATTTACGAGCCGATACTACAAATTGTTCCATATTCTTTTTTATTCGATAGCAAATATAGGGTATAATTTAATGATTTAAAAATTTAAAAATTGAAAGATTTTAAGTGTTTTCAACATTAAAAAGTAACGTGTTTTTTTAGAGAAAGTTGCATTTTTGAATTTAAGTTTTTTGTTTTAATTATTTCTAATGAAATATAGTTTGATTACTATTTTGTAATAAAAAATGTACTATTTTTAATCCGAAAACAATATTGTTTTTGCTAAAAACGAACCTTTTAAATTATTATAAAATGAACTTTTCAAATTTTTTTAGTGTTTTATTGCTGACTTTTTTTTCAATTTCTATTAATGCTCAAAAACAAGATGAAAAAGCTGTTGCCATCATTAACAAAGAGTTGGATGCAATGGGAGGAAAGGATTTCATTAAAAGCATTAATACACTTTATACCAATTCTGTAACGCAAATGGAAGGCCGCACGGCAAATTGGGTGGTGAAAGAAATGAAACCTAATATTGGGAGTTTTGAAATAGTTTACGGAAACCGAGTTGTTTTCAAATTTTGGTACGATGGAAAAACAGGCTATAATTTAAGTGGTGGCGAAAAAACGCTTGCAGATCAGGAAAATTTTAAAGACAAAAAATTCAAGAAAAATATATTCAATGAATTAGATTATTTAGATCCCACATTATATAAATTGGAATATTTAGGAACTGAGGATTTTGAATCTTCAAAATGTCATAAGATAAAGGCAACGTGCAGTAATAAAAAAGTTGAATTTTTATATTTTGATGAAAAAACATCTTTCCTGATTAAAACAGAAACGGTAAACGGCGAAAAAGATTCCTTTTCAGTTGTTGTCTATGGAGATTTTAAAAAATTCGACAAACTGACTTATTTCACTACAATGCGATTTGGAGCTGACAAAGATGCTCAGACAGCAACGATTGTGGAACTTTTTTATAATGACAAAGTAAACGAAAACGATTTTAAATAATTAGATAAACAATATTTTATGAATGCAAAACAAATAGTTAGATTAAGCAATATTATCGGGATTAGTCTATACTCTTACTGGTATATTGGGTATTTACTTTTATAATGATTCAGGTTTTTGGTTTAAAAGTGTTTAAAGAGAATATGACCGAAACGTTTTATCTAAGTATTTTAGGAATTCTTGCTTTGATGGTGGGTTCCTTGATTATCAATTTAATGTTTAATTTGACCAGAATTGCCGAAAGACATAATCTTGATGCAGTAACTAATAAATCAAATAGATTGCGATTTTTGACTTTGATTTTAATTTTCCCCTTGATCGCTGTAATTTTATTTGGTGGAGATTATTTAACCTCGGCGAGAAAAGAGGAACGATTGATTAAATCGGCTGAATCAATTATTGCGATTAATAAAGCGAATAGCGATAAATTGGTAAACTATAATTTTTCTGAAGGCTATATAAAAGAGACTGCCGATATTTTGGCTATTTTGTCCAAAACCGATAAAAATTTCCCTAATGTTACTGTAATTGTAAAAGATTCGGTTAAAGGTTCTCAAGTTTATTTAGGCTTTAGTGATTATTATGAAGGGAGTTTGAAAGACACTATTCATCCGCAGAAAAAAAGATATATTTATCAAACTACTAAAGAAGAAAGAGATTATCTGAAAAGTGTTTTTGAAAAGGGAAGTAACGAATTACGCTATAGTTCTCATAATGGTTATTATGAATTGTTTTATCCTTATGAAAAAAACGGAAAGAAAATAATTCTGTATTTTTCTGAACAACAACGTTATGGGAAACTTGGAAGTTAGTTAGCAAAATATGATAAAATCAAATAATCCTTTATGAAGCAATTTAACTTCGTTAACAATACATTAAATCTAAAAGTAAAAAAGTCTCCATTTTTAGTAAGAGCATTACTGTTTGTGTTGGCTTTTTTATTTTTTGTTTTTCCGCTTGGCGGAGCAATTTTTGGCATTGCAAACGGAGGCGGTTTACAAATTGGTTACTTTATTGGAATTGGAATATTTTCATTAATTGGATTTTATATGGTAAGGATTGCTTTATGGAATACTTATGGTGAAGAAACGATTCAAATACTAGAAAATAAAATCATTTATGAAGCAAATTATGGATGGTTTAAAGATGGAAAAAAAGAAACATTAATAGTAAAACCTCAATATTCTTTTGCTCCAATTGGATATGAAGAAGATAATCAAGGGGTTTTAATAATTGCTTCTCAAGAAGCTAAAATAGAATCCGTGGTTAAAGTTCCAATGTCTCAATTGGAGGAATTAATAACTGTTTTAGAAGGTCGTAAATAATAAATTCTAAATCCATTTTACATGAAAAAATATTTAATACTTATTGCAATTGTATTTTGTTCTTTTAAAATTCAGGCCCAAACTAAGCAGGATTCACTAGATATTAAACGTGTAGCTTTAGCCTATATTGAAGCGCAACATAATCCGAATCCGAAACTTATGGAAGGCGCACTACATCCGAGAATGGTGAAAAGATCTGTTTTTAGAAATAAAGTCGCTCAAAAAGATTATATCTCAGAGTTTTTCGCCGAAAACATGGTTATTTTGGCAGAAACTTATAATGTGAAAGGGGATAAATTTCCTAAGAATCCAAGAAAAGAAATCAAGTTATTAGATGTTTCAGCTAAAACAGCATCAGTTAAACTACTTGCCGATGCCTGGATTGATTATATGCATATTGTGAAGGAAAATGGTGATTGGAAAATTATAAATGTGCTTTGGCAATATAATGATGTGACACAGCATGAATAATTTAGAATGACAGATATAGATAAAATAAGAGTTAAGTCAAAAAACTTTTCGATCATACTTGTTTTGGAATTTATGTATTGTTTTCTGTTATTCTTTATGCAGAAAGTTTTTTTCTTGAAATCAATAGTGATTCTGTTTTTGTATGTTTTTTTATTGATTGCTTTGCCATTGGTATTTAATGTTCATTTATATTTTAAAAGTAAAAAGAAACTTGATTTTGTTCAATCTAACAATATTTTGATTGTTCAGATTCTTGTTTTAATATTCTGTTTCGAATATTTAATATAACTTTAGAATTGAAAAGCAAAAGAACTAAAATGAAAAATCCAATCATAACCGTTGACGAAACCCAAGGGCACCAATTAAAAATTGCGGGAGGAAATTACCGCATTATTATTTCGGGAAAGGAAACCAATGGCGAATATGCTGTCATCGAAATGTCGGTTCCTCCGGGTGCTGGACCAAATCCGCACGCGCATGTTGATTTTACCGAGACTTTTTTTGTGTTGGAAGGAGAGGTTGCATTTAAATCGGAATTAGGGATTTATGTTGCGAAGAAAAATGCTTTTGTCAATATTCCGAAAGGAGGCATTGTGCATGGTTTTAAAAATCTTTCAAACGAACCAGCAAAACTTTTATGTACGGTTACTCCCGCCGGATTAGATGATTTGTTTGAAGAAATGGCAAGTTATATGGAAACTAATTCTTCAGATTCTGAAATTGAAAAGAAAGAAAAAATAAACTCCATTTTTATAAAATACGGACAACAGATGTTCCCTCCAGACTATTTGGATTAATTTTTTAGTTTTCAAATTCAATTCCAGTTTTCAGCTTAAATCTTTTTTAAAATTTTGACTTCCTTAAAAAAAATGGACTGGTAAAAATATAATAATTGCAACCGTATTGTATAAAGTTTTAGTAGTTAATCTGTTTAATTTTAGATAGTTAATTATTAAATACTCTGTTATGAAAATTCAATCAATTTTATTGGGAATGGGGCTTGCTGTTTCTTTGTTGTCTTGCAGTCCGAAGGATGCCGATTTAGAAAAAGAAATTAGTGAAAAATTAAATACGCCTGGAGTACACGTAACAGTGCATGAAGGTGTTGCGACTATTGTAGGAACCTGTGATGATGAAGCTTTCAAAAAAAATATTGAACGTTCTGTTAAATCAGTGCAAGGGGTCAAATCGGTTGTGAACAACTGCCAAATTCCGGAACCTAATGTAGAACCTGCTGCAGCGGCTGTTGTAATCAATCCAGATAGTGATCTGGATAAATCAGTAGGTAAAGTTATAAAAGCATATGATGGCGTGAGTGCTACAGTGGTAGGCGGTGTGGTAACGCTGTCTGGGGAAATTAAAAGAGAACAGTTGCAACCTTTAATTCAAAGTGTTCAGGAATTGAAACCCAAAAAAGTTGATAACAAACTAACTATTAAATAAATTGTTATGAGTTTACAAGATAAATATAGAGAATTGACCGATATGGCTTCTCAGTTAGGAACAACAGATTTGCAGGTAAGAGAACAAGATAATGTATTGTATATTGATGGTACAGTAAAATCGGCATCTGAGAAAGAAAAACTTTGGAATATTTATGGAGAAATTGATCCTGATTATCGATCTGCAGATGTGGTGATGAATATTGAAGTCGAAGAGCGAGTTTCAAAAGAATATACAGTTGAAGTTGGTGATTCTCTTTCTAAAATAGGAAAGGCATATGGAGTTTCTTGGCAGGATATTTTTGAAGCGAATAAAGATATTATTTCCAACCCCGATTTAATTCAGCCCGGCTGGAAATTAAAAATACCGACAGTATAATATTGAGAAAATTTTAATAAGAAAAATCCAAATTCCAATTTCATATCATGTAAAATTGGAATTTGGATTTTTTTTGTTCTCAAATTTCAGGTTGAGATTTTAAAAAAAACTACCTTCCCCTAATACTTAAGTTAAACAAAAATTGTGCTGTTTCCTGATCTGAATCGGCAGAAAAACCTGCTACATAAACTCCTTTTTTTCCGCTAACGGACTTAATTCCGTATACAACTGCCTCATCGCCTGGATCTGAATCCCCTTCGTATCGATACACATGAACAATTTCAAATTTCTCAGGATTTTTTTTAATCATGTCAGCATTTCGATTAAAATCGCACGTAAATCCTTTCTCATTCAATTGATCTAAAGCCTTTGAAACAGTTGCGTAATGATACATTCTTTTCATGATAACTGAATTTAAAAATTATGGAATTTTAAAGATAACTATTTTAAAATTAAAAAGTTATGATAAAATTCATAAAATGGAGAATTTAAAATCATTATTCTTAGTTAGTAAATCGCTACTTTTGCAGCGCAGACCGCCTTATCGTCGTTCCGTTTATCGGGAGGGAGGAAAGTCCGGACACCATAGAGAAGCATAGCGGGTAACACCCGTCGGTCTTAGAAATAGGGCAAGGACAAGTGCAACAGAAAGTATGTACAGGTAATGCTGTAGTGAAACCAGGTAAACTCTATGCGGTGAAATACCAAGTATATCAGCATTTAAGGGCTTCTCGTCCGTTGTTGAAGGGTAGGTAGCTTGAGTCCCGAAGCAATTCGGGATCTAGATAAATGATAAGGTATTGTCTCGTTGAAAAACAAGACAAGAACAGAATCCGGCTTATAGGTCTGCTTTTTTTATATATTTGTGAAACTATCTAACTAATTTTCATGAATATTCCTGCTCCCAATTCTTTTTCAAAAACCAAAAAAAGCTTTCTTCATTCAGTTGTTACAAATCTTACTTTTTGGGTTTTAATTTCAATTATTGCTGGTGTTTTGCTCGGGCATTTTTCACCTGAAAATGGCGTGAAAATGGAATTTCTGGGCAAGAAATTTATTCAGCTTATTTCGATTTTTATTGGCCCAATTATTTTCCTGACTATTGTTTTAGGAATTTCCGGAATGGGAAATCTTAAAAAAGTAGGCCGAATTGGCGTGAAAGCTTTAGCTTACTTTGAAGTAGTTTCGACAGTCGCATTGGCTATTGGTGTTGCGGTTGCGTATTTTTTTAAACCCGGAAAAATTGACAAATCACGATTGGCAATTGGGGATGCAAGTCAGTTTACAAAAGGTGCTGCCGAACATTTTTCGTGGTTGCAGTTTTTCTTGTCCAACTTTACTTTGCAGGTTTTACTGGCAGCGATTGTTTGTGGTATTGCTTTGAATTTTTATCAAAAAAGAGAACAAACAATTTTAGTTTTAGAACGAATTTCAAATGTTGTTTTTACAGGTTTAAAATATGTAATGTATCTCGCTCCAATTGGCGCTTTTGGCGGAATGGCATACACGATTGGGAAATTTGGTTTGGCAACTTTAATTCCGCTCGGAAAATTAATGCTCTGCGTTTATTTGACAATGGCTTTGTTTGTCTTTTTGGTTTTGGGAAGCATTCTAAAATACTATAAAATCAGTATTTTTTCAATTTTAAAATACATTAAAGAAGAACTTTTACTGGTTCTCGGAACTTCGTCTTCTGAAGCTGCTTTGCCAAGTATTATGGTAAAACTGGAAAAAATGGGTTGCAGCAAATCGGTTGTGGGATTAGTAATTCCAACGGGATATTCTTTTAATCTCGACGGAACTTCGATTTATCTTTCAATGTCGGTATTATTCATAGCGCAATTGTATGATGTACATTTGAGTTTTTTCGAAATCTTAAGTGTTATCGGGATCTTGATGATTACTTCAAAAGGAGCGGCAGGTGTGACCGGAAGTGGTTTTATTGTTTTGGCTTCAACGTTGACAGCGCTTCATAAAATTCCGGTTGAAGGATTGGCATTTTTACTTGGCGTTGATAAATTTATGAGCGAAGCCCGAGCCATTACGAACTTGATTGGTAATACTGTTGCTACGATTATAATCTCAAAAACAGAAAGAGATTTTACAGAACTGAATTTAAATCCTTATTTAGAGGAATGATTTTTTAATTATGAAGGCACAAAGAAACAAAAGCCAAAAGCCCAAAGCCGTTTAAAACTTTGCATCTTAGAACCTTTGCCACTTTGCACCTCTAAAATTTAAGATTCGTCTTTTGTAGTTCGAACCAAACTGATTCCGGACATAAAAAATACGATTCCTAAAATTCCGTAAATAATTAAGGATTTTACATCTCTGGTTCCTCCACTTGTGCCGGCAAAAATCACGGCAGTATAAATAAGTCCTATAATTCCGAGGATTGTCAATAATCCGCCGAATAATCTTTTTAGGTTCATGATAATTAGATTTAAAAGTTCTATACCAAATTTATTGCTGTAATGGTTAAATATTGTTATACAATTACTTATGAAAATTATATGATTCGAAGTAATTAATTTGTAAGAAAATAATTTTGTTTTTGTGAGTTTCCTATAGTTTAAATACTATTTTTACCTAAACTAATCAATAACCTTTAGAATGAAGAAAAATTATTTTTTGTTAGCATTGCTTATCGGAGTTACATCAATTTATGCTCAAGATGAGGCCTCGGTTTCAGTTGAAAAAAATCAATTTAAAATAAATATGTTATTTCCGGGATTTGTCTATGAACACGGATTTTCTGAAAAAAATACACTTTATTCTGAAGTAGCTTTAGGTGTAGGATATCAATATAATAGCTATCACAACGACGGAAATGTATTTATTTCGCCGTTGATCACTGAGCAATTTCGTCATTATTATAATTTAGAAAAAAGAGCCGCTAAAGGAAAAAGAACTGCTTTTAACTCAGGAAATTATATTGCTGCAAATGCGATGTATAATTTTGAGTCAATCTCAACCAATGATGAATATGGAAGCTATGTACCATCATTTACCTTAGCAGCACTTTGGGGCTTGCAACGTACTTACAAAGGGAAATTCAATCTTGAATTTAGTGTTGGGCCGGGAGTGAATTTTGACAAATATGACACAGAATTTGTGCCAGTTGGAAACTTTACTTTAGGCTGGGTTATAGGAAAGTAAAACTTAAAGAAAAAAACAGAAAAACCTTGACGAATCAAGGTTTTTCTATTTTAAATTCTAAGCCAATATTACGAACACTTTCAATTTTGATTTTTGGATCTGAATTGAAATATTTTCTAAGCCTGCTGATAAAAACATCCATGCTTCGACCAGAGAAATAATCATCTTTTTTCCAGACAGACATTAAAATTTGATCTCTCTTTAGTAATTGATTATGATTTAAATACAGATATTCTATAAGGGACGCTTCCATTTCTGTGAGTTGCTGGACGTGATTTTTATTATTGAGAGTTAGTCTTTCATTATCAAAAATATACGAACCAATTTCAATTATATTATTTCCTTCCAGACTTCTTTTTTGTTCGATTCTCTTCAAAATATTCTGCAAACGCAAAACCAGTTCATCAACTTCAAAAGGTTTGACAATATAATCGTCGGCACCTAATTTTAAACCTATGATCTTGTCTTCTTTTAACTTTCTTGCCGTTAGAAAAATAAATGGAACTTCGGGATTGATTGTAATTATTTTTTCGGCCAATGAAAATCCGTCCAATACAGGCATCATTACATCAAAAACACAAATATCAAAAGTTTGATTTTTAAAATAGTCTAAAGCTATTTCGCCATTTTCTGCCCAGATTACTTCAAATTGATGCAGTTCTAAATATTGTTTTAAAATGGCTGCAAAGTCAAAATCGTCTTCAGCTAAAAGTAATTTTTTCAAAATAAGGTATTTAAACTTTTAATAATATGGTAAACTGAGTGCCTTTTCCTAAATCACTCACAACGTTAACAGAGCCGTGATGTGCTTTCACAATTTGATTCACATAATAAAGGCCTAAACCTAAACCTTTTGTGTTGTGCAGATTTCCTTGTTGTACGCGATAAAATTTTTCAAAAAGAAGTGATTGCTTGTTTTTTTCAATACCAATTCCGTCATCTTCAAAACTAATAGCAAATTGATTTTCAACTATTCGTGTTTTAACTGTAATTTTATTTGAACCGTATTTTACAGCATTTTCAAGCACATTTAAAAATGCAGTTGTTAAATGAAATTTATCTAAAATTAAAATCGTTTGCTCCGTTTGAAAATCGGTTTTGATATCGATTTTCGGAAAAGTAATTTTAAAATCGTTTACAATTGAAAGAAGAAAATCTTCGGTTTCTATCTTTTCTTTTTGTAATTCAAGGTCATTTTCTGCCAATGAATTCGCCATTACCTGATCAATCAAATTTTGAAGACGATTGTTCTGGCGCGAAATGGTATTGATAATGGAATTGAAATTTTCGTCATTGTCACGAATGTTTTTCTGTTCCAAAATTTTTGTTGAAATCCCCAAAGTCGCCAAAGGCGTTTTGAGTTCGTGGGTAATATTGTTGATAAAATCAGTTTTTACGTCGCTTACTTTTTTTTGTTTGATTAAGGCTTTGATTGCAATTACAAAAAGACCGATAAGCGTTGCAATCGAAAATAAAGACAGAATCAGAATCAACGTCATTCGTCTTAAAATGATCATTTCCCAGTCAATAACCGAAACATACATTGAATCTTCTGTCAGCAAATTATAATCTTGATTTTCAAAAGTTCCGTTTGTAGTTCCAACATAATTCCGAACTAAAAAGGCATGATTTAATGAAGCCAGATTTCCATACAATTTGTTTTGAATAAAAGGCTTTTCAGAGAAAATGGTATCGGCTTTTTTTGCGTTTTTATATAAAATGAATTTGTTTAGTACGATTGCAAAATCTATTTTGAAATTTGGAAGGTCTCTTTCGAATTTAAGCTTGATTCTTTGCGTTAAAATGTTTTGATATTCATTGCCTAAAATCCCTTTTTTGACATCTATTTTATTGTTTTTTCCCTGAATATATTTTTCTGATAAATCCTTGTAAAGTGCCTCTTTTTTAGAAACTAAAACCGAATCAATATCACTATAATTATTGGTGATTTGAGCAATTTCATTTTTAATCTGTGCATGAAATTCGGCTACTTTATAATCGTAGGACGTTTTTACCAAATAGCATTGTACGGTCGTTAACACAATAAGTGCTACGACAGAAAAAGCGATTAATAAATTGATTTTGTGTTTCATTTTTTATTTGAAATTATGGGTCGCAGATGAAGCGGATTAAACGGATTTCCGCTGGTTTGCTTTCTTTTTTTTTACCAATTCACTAAAAATTAATCTGTGTAAATCAGTTTCATCCGTAAAATCAGTGTGCCAATTTTCTCCACCCAAAAATAATGCTTTTGCAACATAAAAAAGCCATTAACCGCGCATTAACCTACAATTAACCTTCAGAACTTTTTTTTAGAACCACTTTTGCACTTTCTCAAATCAAAATAATCTAAAAATTGTTTTTATATGCCTTTAAAAATTCTAGTTCTAATTATGCTTTTTTTGTTTTCCTTTCTTGCAAATGCACAAAATGAAACGCCAAAAGATTCGACTTCAACTCATTTGAATGAAGTTGTAATAAGTCAAAACAAAAAGACTTTTACAAATTCAAACGGAAACATTAAGGTTGATGTTGCAAATTCAATTTACAATTCAATTCCAAATCCAATTGATTTGCTTGCAAAACTGCCAGCTGTACAAGTCAGTTCAGATCGTGAAAAAATTACAGTTGTCGGAAAAGGAAGCCCGCTTATTTATATCGACAATCAAAAAGTGACGATGAACGATTTGAATGCTTTGGCTGTCGCTGATATTAAAACTATTGAAATTATTCAGAATCCATCTGCTAAATATGAAGCTGAAGGGCGTGCCATAATTTTAATTACTAGAAAACTGAGTAAAAAAGAAGGTTTTAAAACTGAAATTTCTGAAATAGCTTCTTTCAAAAAGAACTTCAATAATTACTTAGGATTTAACTCCAATTTCAAGAAAAATAAGATTGAATGGAAAGCTAATTTTAATTATAATCGCTTGAATCCTTGGGAAAGCCATAGTATTAATTATCAAATTCCAAATCCTGATATCGCTTCTGTATATGATGTTTCGGCCAATACAAAAAGAAAACAATTTGTTTTTGGAGGCAGACTATTTTACAAAATAAATGAAGATGATTATTTTTCGTTTAATATCAGCAGTAAACTACAAACGGATGTTTTTCCGATTAATACTTTGACGGAAAATAAAAATAAAGAAGAAGAAAATAATGTCGTTACTTACAGCGACAACGAAGGGAAAAAGAATTTTATAAACTCATTTTTGAATTACTCTAAGAAAATAAAATCTATTGGGGCGCAGGTTTTTACAGGATTGCAGTATTCTAATTTTAATCAAACATCGTGGAGTCAGGTGCAGAATAATTTTAATATGACGGAATTTGAATTGGCTCAAATTAGGGATCAAAAATTCAAAGTAAATGTTTTTTCAGGAAGAGTTGATTTAGAGAAAAAGTTCAAAAATGAAATGAAACTGGAAGCAGGCGGGTTGTATTCGTCTGCAAATTCAAAGTCGGATATTGATATTTATTATTATAAGACCAATACAAATGAAATAAGTAATTATAATTTTAAAGAAGAAAATTTAGCAGGATATAGTCAGCTTTCTGGAAAAATTAAGAAAGTTGATTTTTCAATTGGAATTAGAGTTGAAAATACAAATGTCCTCGGAAAATTTGAATCAGAATTATTGCCTTTAGTTGATAAAAACTACACTAATTTCTTTCCGAAAGCGCAATTCACATTTACAATAGACAGTACAAAAAGTGTTAGTTTTAATTATGCTAAAAGCATTACAAGACCCAATTATTCTTCATTAAGTCAAGGAGCAACTTATATCAATCCGTACTTTTTATATTCGAGAAATGTTTTTCTTAATCCAACAATTATTGATGAAGTTTCGACAACTTTTCAATATCATGATAAATCGGTAAGGTTAAGTTTTACTAAAGCAAAAGATCCTGTTTATAGTAGTTTTTCGTTTGATGATCAAAATAATATAATGACTTTTAAGGACATAAATTTTGATAAATCATCTGGTTTTTCCGCCGATTTTACATTACCATTTACCTATAAATTTTGGACAATGACAAACTCTTTGATTTTTATTTTAGAAAAAGTGGAAGATAAATCTGCAGCTTTTCTGGCTACTAAACCGTATTTATATTACACCTCAAATAACGAATTTAAACTTCCAGAAGGATATTCCGTTGTTTTGAATTTTTGGGGTTTAACAAAACAATACAATGGCGTTTTTGAAACAAGCCGAAGATTTGTTGTTGACATTGCGGCTTCAAAAATCTTCTTTAAAAATTGGAATTGTACTTTAAGCTGTAATAATATTTTTAAGAATGTAGTTCAAAGCGAAAATTTTACGTTCAATAATATTAGCTCAAATTCGAGATATGTAGTTGATAGTCATGAGGTGTCAATCGCTATTAAATATTCTTTCGGAAAAATAAAAGAAAGCCAATTCAAAGAAAAAAATATTGATGAAAATGAAAGTAGAGTGCGATAAAACTGAAATGATTTTTTTAAGCTTATTCTTATAGATTTTGAAAAAAAGTAACGTTCTTTAGCTTGTAATTAAAAGAATAGAAATCTAAAAAAGAATATGAAAAAAAGAATACTTACTGCTTTGTTTTTATTGAGTTTTGTTTTCGCTAATTCGCAGATTGTGAAACCTTTTGTTGGTGGCGGTGTTTATATTCATTCCGATTTTGAAAATTCAGGCTTTTTAAGCTTAAGATCTGGAGCTGAATTTAATGCGAGCAAATACATAAAACCTGAAATTGAAATTAGCGGTTTAATTGGAAGTCTGGAATCTAGCAGTAAGCTTGATGCTAATAATGTAATGGTTGCTGAAATTTCAAGATCGGTATCTGCGGTTAATTTTAGTTTTTGCCCAAAAATTATTCTTGGCAACGAATTAGTTTCGTATTTTGAAATTCTTCCAAAGTATTCTATTTCAACTATTGAAGCTCACAAAAATTCTTATAATTATACTAACGGCAATTTTGTCTCTAGTAAAATGGAAATTGCAAAAGAATGGAGTCAGTCTATCGGTATTGGGATTGGCTATTGTTTTAATTTTTCTGATGAGTACTCGGATGCTATGAGTCTTATTTTAGATTTTCAGAATGTCGATCTCGGAAAACCATTAAATAAATTAAGTCCGAACGCCAGTCGCGTTGATACAAAATGGACATTAGGTTTTGGCATTAACTATTATTTTAATTTGAGAAAGAAGAAGTTTTAGAATCAGAAGTAAAAACAAAAAATCCCATGAATTTCATGGGATTTTTTTATAACCTAAAAAATAAGAATAATTAACCTTCGTCTTCCTCTGTAATTTTTATTGGAGAATCTCCAGGAAGTTCTTCATCATCATCGGTTGAATTTAATTCGAAGAAACTGAAAAAAGAACCTCCGTAACTTTTCTGAAAAGAAAAATTACTTAAATGATCTAGTTTAGTGTATTTAGAATGCTCAATAATCATCATTCCGTCTTCGTGAAGCAAATCTTTTTCAAAAACAGTCACTACTATTTTTTCAAAAGTTGCCTGATCTAATCCGTAAGGAGGATCGGCAAAAACAATGTCGTATGAAGTTTTGCAGTTTTCTAAAAATTTAAAAACATCACTTTTAGTCGCCGCAATATCAAAATCATATTCTGATGAAACTTGCTTGATGAATTTTACGCATCCAAAATCACCATCTACCGAGGTAATTGGCGCGCTTCCGCGTGAAGCAAATTCATAACTGATGTTTCCGGTTCCTGAAAATAAATCTAAAACCTTTAAGCTGTCAAAACTAAAATGATTGTTCAAAACATTAAACAATGCTTCTTTGCTCATATCAGTTGTTGGTCGTACAGGAAGATTTTTTGGTGGAAAAATTCGGCGGCCTTTGTGTTTTCCTGAAATGATTCTCATGATTGGAATAAGATATAATGTTTTTTATTTTCTGTTAAAGAGAAGCTGTTTTTTTGCTGTAAAGTGCTTACATCCATGAAGGATATATTACGAATGTATTTATACGCAATGGCATAAAACGGATCGTTCTGGTCTATTGTGCCCAATAACTCGAGTGGGAAAATCTCTGGATTTAAGTTCGACTGTTCGGCAGTAAATAGTAGGTAATATATGAAATCTTCAGGGGTTTGATATTCGAAAGAATTGAAAAAAAGCAGTTTTTGATTCTGAACCACAATAACCTCAAACTGGCCAGGATTAAAATTGACCACCATTTTCTTATCGTCATTGTTTC
Organism: Flavobacterium sp. 245; assembly: GCF_004362055.1. Classification (GTDB taxonomy): domain Bacteria; phylum Bacteroidota; class Bacteroidia; order Flavobacteriales; family Flavobacteriaceae; genus Flavobacterium. The sequence goes on along the minus strand of NZ_SNXB01000013.1, from coordinate 33,797 downwards.
TTGAATTGTCTAAGATTTTTTCGACCAAAATGCTGTTTGCATGTTTGTAGTCAAAAGATCCAACATTATCAATCAAAAAATTATTGATATTCACATACGGAATATAAACAGAATTCATTTGATAATTGGGAATTTCATCAAAAGTAAAAAAATCCGTTTCAAAAACTTTTGTGTTGTATTGCAAATAACTTCCTAGATATTCTTCATCAAACAAAGCTGTTGGAACAAAAGTCGACAGATTGTTAGTATGAATAACCATTACTTCATCATAAGTATCTTTTAAAGGCGGATTATTCTTAAAAGCTTCGGTAAAAAGATCTTCAATTTTAGTGCTTTTGTTTGAAGTGTCGAACTTTATTTCTTTGTACGAAGTAATAATATTATTTAAAGTATCAAAACAACAAAATGAAAATCCAGTCAGGGAAACCTGAATAGAAAGCTTTTTGTAATTTTTGGAAGTAATGTTAGTATTTTGCAATGACATATTTGATTTACAATTCGTTACCTGTTTTTTAATCAAGAAAGAATTTAAGGCGACCACAAACTTACAAATTAAAAAGGAACAATAATAATTGCAATTTCAAAAAACGTTTTCAAAAACATTTTAAAGTATCGTTAAGTTTTCTTTACCATTTAAATTTGCAAATAAAGGAACTCAAATTTTAATAACTATATAACTTATATAAGTTCATAAAGCAAAGAACTCAATAGTAAACTTTAGTTTTCTTGCATTACTTCAATGAGTTTTCAATTTTAAAGATTAAACTTGAATTTTCTTATATGACTTATATGGTTATAATTGATTTTGCGATTAAAAAAGACGAACTTTGTATGACAATTTTACCTTATGACTTCAACATTGTTTTACAGCGTTTTACAAAAAAGATTCCCTTTTGCACCTACTTACAAACAAGATATATTTTTTCAAAAAATTGCTATTTTTTTGACCGAACCTCAAAACGATACCATTTTTGTATTGAAAGGATATGCCGGAACGGGAAAAACAACGGTGATTTCGACTATTGTAAATAATCTTGGAGAAATTAATAAAAAGTTTGTTTTGCTTGCGCCAACGGGCCGTGCGGCAAAAGTGATTTCGAATTATTCAAATACTGCTGCTTTTACAATTCATAAAAAAATATATTTTCCTAAAAAATCATCAGGTGGAGGTGTGGCTTTTACAAAACAGGTAAATAAACATAAAAACACCATTTTTATCGTCGATGAAGCTTCGATGATTTCAGACAGCTCTCTGGACAGTGGTTCGCTTCTTGACGATTTGATTAATTATGTGTATTCTGGAGTCAATTGTAAAATGATTCTTTTAGGAGATACTGCGCAGTTGCCACCAGTGAATTTAGATATTTCGCCAGCGCTTGATATTCAAACTTTAGGTGTTCATTATGATAAAGAAGTAGAACATATCGAATTAGATGAAGTAATGCGTCAGGAAGAAAGTTCAGGAATTTTATTCAATGCGACAGAGTTACGTGAATTATTGAAAGAAAGCTTTATTACCGAATTTAAATTCAATGTAAAAAAGTTTAAAGACATTGTTCGTTTAAGCGACGGTTACGATATTCAGGATGCTATAAACACTGCTTACAGCAATTATAGTATTGAAGATACGGCGTTTATTGTTCGTTCAAATAAACGTGCAAACCAATACAATGAACAAATCCGAACCCGAATTTTATTTAAAGAAAGCGAACTTTCTGTTGGTGATTTTTTAATGGTTGTCAAAAACAATTATTTCTGGCTTAAAGAAACTGATGAAGCTGGATTTATTGCCAATGGAGATATTATCGAAGTTCTGGAAATGTTCGGAATTAAAGAATTGTACGGATTTACTTTTGCGAAAGTAAAAATAAGAATGGTCGATTATCCAAATCAAAAACCTTTTGAAACGGTTTTGCTTTTGGATACCATAAAAAGTGAATCTCCGTCTTTAACTTACGAAGAATCAAACCGTTTGTATGAAGAAGTAATGAAAGATTATGAAGATGAACCAACAAAATACAAGAGGTTTCAAAAGGTAAAAGAGAATGAATATTTTAACGGATTACAAGTAAAATTCTCTTACGCGATTACCTGCCATAAATCACAAGGAGGACAGTGGGATACCGTTTTTATCGAACAGCCTTATTTGCCAAATGGAATTGATCGCGATTATATCAGATGGCTTTACACGGCTATGACGCGTGCCAAAAATAAATTATATTTGATAGGATTTAAGGACGAGAGTTTTGAGGAATGATTGTGTTTGCCACGAATTTCACGAATTAGCACGAATTTTATGAAAAGAACCATATTGATTGTTTTGTTGTTATTGATGATAAGTTGTGATAAGAAACAAGAAGGTGAAAAAGTAGCTTTAAAAAATAAAACAGTAGTTTTTTTCGATCCGCTCTCTTTAGGAGCTTCAGGTGTAGACGCCAATTTAAAAATTACTGCTTATTTTAGTGAATGTGGAGAATGGGGAGGTCATCATGAGGATCTAAAGATATTTTCAAAAGAAGGAAATTACAAAGACCAATTTTTGAATTATAGAAAAACAAATATTGATTGTGATAATCGCGATTCAAAAGGAAGAAATATAGAAACTGTAGTTGTTCAAAAAACAATAAAACTTACTGAACCGAATAAGAAATCTTTAATTGCATATATGAAAAGAATGATTGAATCAAAGGTTCAAGAAAGATTCCCAGGCCACGCGGGTGATCAGTTTTCAATATTAAATGCTGATTCAACTTTTGTAATTGAAGTTTATGATAAAGATTCAAATAATGTGAGAAGTTATAATCAGCTATTGACTGAATTAAGACTTCATAAAAAGTAATTTGTGTTAATTCGTGAAATTCGTGGCGAAAGAAAAAATATTTTTACAATGACAACACTAAATGATTTACATTCGATTTCGTCTACGTTTTCGAATACAGATAAAATGCCGGTTCTATTTTTAGGACATGGCAGTCCGATGAATGCAATTGAAGAAAATCAGTTTGTGGCTCGTTTTCGTGAGTTGGCTAAAACTTTGCCACAGCCAAATGCTATTTTATGTATTTCGGCACATTGGTTTACAAAAGGAACAAAAGTTACTTCGATGGAAATGCCAAGAACCATTCATGATTTTGGAGGTTTTCCGCAGGCACTTTTTGATGTTCAATATCCCGCAAAAGGAAGTCCGGAATTGGCTTTGGAAACAAAAAAAATATTAGATCCAATTCAGGTCGAATTAGACGAACACTGGGGTCTAGATCACGGCGCGTGGAGTGTCATTAAGCATTTATATCCAAATGCCGATGTTCCGGTAATTCAGTTAAGTATTGATTATACAAAATCGGGTCAATATCATTTTGAACTGGCTCAGAAACTTCAATCATTGCGACATAAAGGCGTTTTAATTGTTGGAAGCGGGAATATCGTTCACAATTTGCGTTTAGTTGATTTTAGGAATTTTGATAAAGACAATTACGGCTACGATTGGGCGATTGAAGCCAGAGAAACGGTAAACAATTATTTATTGGATGGAAATTTTCAGCCTTTGATAGATTTCGAAAAAATGAGCAAGGCTGTTCAGATTGCAATTCCAACACCGGATCATTATTTGCCTTTATTGTATACTTTAGGTTTAAAGGAAAAATCAGAAGAACTAAGTTTGTTTAATGATAAATTATTGGCGGGTTCTTTAAGTATGACCTCGGTAAAAATTATGTAAAAACTTTGTGGAACTCTTTGCAATTCTTTGTGCAACTTTGCGTAATAACTATACTACAGAGATTCTCAGAAAAAAAATATAAGATAATATGAAAATAATAGCGGTAATTCCGGCACGATATGCATCAACACGTTTTCCTGCAAAACTAATGCAGGATTTGGGAGGCAAAACAGTAATTTTAAGAACGTATGAAGCCTCAGTAGCAACAAATTTATTTGACGATGTTTTTGTCGTAACCGATTCTGATTTAATTTTTGATGAAATTGTTTCCAATGGCGGAAAAGCAATTATGAGCATCAAAGAACACGAATCTGGAAGCGATCGAATTGCAGAAGCTGTTGCCAATCTTGATGTTGATATCGTGGTAAATGTGCAAGGTGATGAACCTTTTACAGAAGCAGGACCTTTAGAGCAGGTTTTATCTGTTTTTAAAAATGATGAAGCTAAAAAGATTGATTTGGCTTCGCTGATGCGTGAAATCACAGATGAAGATGAAATCAACAATCCAAATAATGTGAAAGTGGTTGTGGATCAATCGCAGTTTGCATTGTATTTTTCAAGATCTGTAATTCCGTATCCGAGGGATAAAGATGTTGGTGTTCGTTACTTTCAGCATATCGGAATTTATGCTTTTAGAAAACAAGCTTTATTAGATTTTTACAGCCTTCCTATGAAGTCTTTAGAAGCTTCTGAGAAGCTAGAGCAACTTCGTTATTTAGAGTTCGGAAAACGTATTAAAATGGTCGAAACAACGCATGTTGGAATTGGTATTGATACGGCTGAGGATTTAGAGAAGGCGAGAATGATGCTGAAGGATATCTAGTCTCTTAAATTGAACGCGGATGAAACGGATTCGCTTTCGCGAAAGCGCGGATTTATACGGATTTTTTTGCGTCTGTCAGGCTGAGCGGAGTCGAAGCCCGCGTTCCAATTGGAGTGCCTTCGACTTCGCTCAGGATGACAAAAATGAGGATAAAAGAAAAGCTCCAAATCAATTACGATTTGGAGCTTTTCTTTTATCTAAAACATTCTAAAATCCTTAGTACAAACTAGGAAATTTAGAAGGATTAACTTCATTCATCATGCTATACACTTTCTCGAAAATATCTTCGGCAGAAGGTTTTGAGAAATAATCGCCGTCAGTTCCGTATGCTGGTCTGTGGGCTTTTGCAGCAAGCGTTTGTGGTTTGCTGTCAAGATATTTGTAAGCATCTTGTTCTTCTAGAATTTGCTGTAAAATATAAGCAGAAGCTCCACCTGGAACATCCTCGTCAATTACTAAAAGACGATTTGTTTTTGCAATACTTTTTACAATATCTTTATTTATGTCAAACGGAAGAAGTGATTGAATATCGATAACTTCACAATCGATTCCTAAGTCTAATAATTCGTTCGCCGCTTGTTGAACCAGTCTTAAAGTTGATCCGTAAGAAACTAAAGTAATATCTGAACCTTCTTTCATGGTTTCAATTACTCCAATTGGCGTTTTAAATTCACCAAAATTCAATGGCGCTTTTTCTTTTAAACGGTAACCATTTAAACATTCAATTACTAAAGCCGGTTCGTCACACTCTAAAAGTGTGTTGTAGAATCCTGCCGCTTGTGTCATGTCTCTCGGAACTAAAACGTGAATACCGCGAATCGCATTGATAATCATTCCCATTGGAGAACCAGAATGCCAGATACCTTCTAAACGGTGCCCGCGTGTTCTGATAATTAATGGCGCTTTTTGTTTTCCAACCGTTCTATATTGTAAAGTAGCCAAATCATCACTCATGATTTGGATTGCATATAATAAGTAATCTAAATACTGAATTTCAGCAATTGGGCGCAAGCCTCTTAAAGCCATTCCAATTCCTTGTCCAATAATAGTGGCTTCGCGAATTCCAACATCGGCAACACGAAGTTCACCGTATTTTTCCTGCATGCCTTCTAAACCTTGGTTTACGTCACCAATGTTTCCAACATCTTCGCCAAAAATTAAAGTTTCTGGATATTTAGCAAATAAAGCATCAAAGTTATCACGCAAAAGCATTCTTCCATCAATGTCGGCTTTCGTATTATCTCCGTATTCAGGAAGTACTTTTTGAACCGAAAAAACATTTTTATCTGAATCCGAATGTAAATTACTGCTGAATTTTTCCTGAGTTTCATTTAAAAATTGGGTAATCCAAGCTCTTAAAATCACTTTGCTGTTTGGAACTTCGATAAAACGAAGAATCTTTCTCGCATAAACCAATAATTCCTTTTTAAGCGGTGCTTTAATCGCACTTAATTCCGAAATATATTTTCTGATTCTGTCTTTGTGGTTGATACTTGCTTCTGCAATTTGTTCCAATAAAGCCAAAAGGTTGTTTTGTTCCTCAATAATAGGATTAATGAAGGAATTCCAAGCCTCTTTTTTAGCTTCAAGAACTTCTTTTTTCAATTGGAAATCAATTTCTGCAAGTTCTTCTGGTGATGCAATATTAATTGCAATCATCCACAAACGCATTTGGCGAATACAGTCAAAATCTCTTTCCCAAGCTAGTCTTTCTCCATTTTTATAACGTTCGTGTGAACCAGAAGTAGAGTGACCTTGTGGTTGTGTTAATTCATTTACGTGAATTAAAACCGGAATATGTTCTTCACGCGCGATTTGTCCGGCTCTTTCATATGTTGAAACCAGTTCAGCATAATCCCATCCTTTTACTCTAAAAATATCATAACCTTTAGAATCTTCGTCACGCTGATATCCTTTCAGGATTTCAGAAATGTTTTCTTTTGTAGTTTGATGTCTGGCGTGAACCGAAATTCCGTATTCATCATCCCAAACGCTCATTACCATCGGAACCTGTAAAACTCCAGCGGCATTTATCGTTTCAAAAAACAAACCTTCAGATGTACTTGCATTTCCTATAGTTCCCCAGGCAACTTCATTTCCGTTTACAGTAAATTTATCTTTGATGGTAATTCCGTCAACATTTCTGTAAATTTTTGATGCCTGTGCTAATCCCAATAATCTTGGCATTTGTCCGGCTGTAGGTGATATATCTGAACTTGAATTTTTTTGTTTTGTTAAGTCTTTCCACGACCCGTCTTCGTTTAAACTGTGCGTTACAAAGTGTCCGCCCATTTGTCTTCCGGCAGACATTGGATCAAAATCCAAATCGGTGTGGCCATATAAACCAGCGAAAAATTGTTTTGGAGTAAGCTCGCCAATTGCCATCATAAAAGTCTGATCGCGATAGTAGCCAGAACGAAAGTCACCGTTTTTAAAAGCTTTTGCCATAGCAAGCTGCGGCACTTCTTTTCCGTCTCCAAATATGCCAAATTTGGCTTTTCCTGTTAATACTTCTTTACGACCTAAAAGACTACATTCACGGCTAGTTACTGCAATTCTGTAGTCGTTCAATACCTCAGTTTTGAAATCTTCAAATGTCAAAGTAGTATTGTTTTTTTCTTTTATCATAATCTTTAATGGTCATGTTTAGACTGCGAAATTACTTAAAAACAATCAATAATCATAATTCTTTAAAATAAATATAATTTAATTATCTGTATTTAAAATCAAAAAACTACGTATTTTATTTATGTGATTTTTAGTTAAAAATGTATTTTTATGATAATAATGTAACTTTTTGTTTAAAATTTATTTGATTAGAACCATTTTCTAGTAAAAAGATTAACTAATGTTTTTGGGGCAAATGTGATAACAAATCGTATTTTTTCGTTGTATTTGCTTTGTGAAATTTCCCAACCGTTATTAGAATACACCGGAAAATAAAGTTCAAAATAATCAGGAACCAAATTTAAACGAATACCGCTGTCATAAGCAAAAAAAGCTGTTTGATGCTTATTTTTCAAAAATCCAACATCTCCATAAACTTCAATCCAATTCCAAATTGCGTAACTCGCATTTAAAGTTGTCATCCATTGATTGGCATATGAAGGTTCTAACTGTGACTTAAAACCACCTTCGGCAATTACGTACTGCTGACTGAAAAATCCAGTAGATTCAGATCTTCCAAAAAGATTATAATCAAATAAATAATCAGTTGGTCTGTCTAAACCAAAACTGAAATAATCTGAATTTGTTGTATTATAAAGGAATGTTCCTGCGTATAATCGTAAATTTAATTTATGATTGTTTTCAAATAAACGTCTGTATTCTACTTCTCCAGAAAGCTTTCCAAAATCTCCTGAAAACTGAATATCATTCATATAACTAAAATGATTAACCAATTCGGTTTTTGTATTGGAATAACGCGCGTTAAAAATGGAATAATTTGGTTTTGAATTATCAGTAATATAATCACTTGCCTCGCGATTTACAATTACTTGGCGAAACATAATAAGCTGTTTTCTGTTGTCTCTAAAGTTTTCTTCACGTATGCGAAGCTGCACCATTGGGTTTAATCTTAAGTAAGTTGCATCTGGCGCATAATGAAAATAATTTTGACTGATTGAATATCGAACATTAAAAAGGGTGCTGTTTCGATAGTATTGGTTCCAAGAAAATGCCGAAGAACCAGATATGGTTTGTGCTTTAATAGAATAAGCCGGATTAATATCAAAGGTAAACGGCTTGTCTAAAATGGTTTTGTTATGAAAACGAATTCCCGGCGTGATACCATCATAATAATTATAGGTTAAAGTCGGAATGTATAAAATCTGATTGTAATAAGGATCTTCTAGGTCTTTGGCAAAATTAAATTTAATAGGACGATTTGTAATTGCAATTGTTTTTAGAGATTTCCAGTTATTGCGCTGATTGTATTCTGGAACTTCATTATCATAATTCAAGACTAATTTATCGGCATTTTTTCGAGTAAATTGATAAATCGAATCATTGTTTTTTGGTTCAATCCATTCTTTAAAAACAACTTCATTTTTTTTAATTCCATAAACGGGAATTGGCGCATAAACTCCGGTTACATTTTTGATTGAAAACTGAACAGAGTCTTTGGTTCTTGAAACATCGGTAAATCTAAAATCAATAATGTCGCGTGATTCAATAATAGTTTTAAAAAACCAATCAATGTTTTTTGTGCTATTTTGGGTTAGTATTTTTTCAAAATCATATCGATTCGTTTGTTGTGTTTTATTCAAAGTATAAAATTCCTGAACACTTTCTGGAACAATATTATGATTTAAATAATCGTCTAAATAACTCAAGCTCAAACCAGCGCGATATTTGCTTGCGATTTGTTCGTTGAATTTAATTAATGTATTTTTTGGATCACCAAGTGGCTGATCTAAATTTTTTCGAGCCATCAGCATATAATAATAGCTGTATTGCTCATTAAAAGTCAAGTTAGTAATGTTGTAACTTTTAAAAAGTTTCATGTCCGAAAGCTTGCCAAGCATTTTTTGATCTAAATGGTGTTCTTCCATATATTTCATCATGGCATAAATCTGAATTCCATCATAAATCCAGTTGTCTTTTCTTGGATTCATGCGAAGACTAGTTTTTAAATAATTGCTCAGATATGTTTTCAGAAAAGTAATTTCGAACATAAATTCATCTGAAAACGGACTAATAAACGACGGCAACTGATTAAGTCCGTAAAAAGGATTTCGATCATAATCTGCCTGAGAAACTGTAATCTTTGCGTGCGGGTATTTCCCAATAAATTCATTTGCAAAAGAGGCCACTCTGTCAATGACCAGCGCGCGTTGAATTTCGTTCAGTTTTTTTGTTTTTAAGTCAGAAACTACTTCGATAGAACCATTTGAATAAGTTCTGAAACTGTTCTGTTTTTCAATAAACAAATTAAAATCGGTTCTGTCACTTCCTGAAAAAGTGTACGTACTAAAAGCAGGATTTGAGTCGTCTTTTGAAACCGAATTCAAATCAGTGCTGATTGAATAATTTGCAGGAAGTTTTATTTCAAGCTCATAATTGACAGCGGCATTGGCAATATCATCGAGATTGAAATTATTATTTTTTACAAAACGGTGATTTTCAAATCGGGCAGGGCTTAAAAACCAGTTTTTTAAGTTCATGCCACCATTTTGATCAAAACCATAATGTGTAAATTTTGCACTAGGTATTTTAGAAATATAAGTAAGATGCAAATCTATTTTTTCGCCCGGACGAAGTTTTCTATTTAATTTTACAACAATAAAATCAGGATTTTTTTCTGTTCTTTCCCATTCCAGTGCCGTATTATCAGAATCGGTCAGGTTTAAAATTGTTGTATTGCCTCTTTCTTCGGGTTTGGCAACATGAAAACCTCTGTAAAATTCATCCGAAAAGCGTTTTGCCAAAGGCGTATTTTTGTCTGAAAAAGCATTGTTCCAGTCATTCAAAACAATTGAAATCAACGAATCGTTTGAAGTATTGTAATAGGTAATATCCTGTTTGACATTTAGTGTTTTAAGTTCAAGATTCACCGCCACTTCCATCTTAGATTGATGTTGTGCGTATTGTTTTATTGAACTTAATAAAACTAAAATGAAGAATATAACTTTATAAAATGATTTCAAGGATGGCTTAGAAATTAAGGGATATACTTAAGTTACGAGCTTAATGTTGTTTTGGTTTTTTGTAAAAATAACATAAAAAAAGCTGTTTAAAAAAAACAGCTTTCAATTTTTATATTTTAACCATATAAGCAATATTAGAAATTTTAGTTTTGCTTACTTTTCACGCAAAGATTACATGTACTTATATTGCTTATATGGTGAAAAAAATATTAGAAATTCGGACTTAAATCGTATTTCTTGTAGAATTTATCTAGAACATCAACAACTTCATCTTCAGTATCAACAATTTTAAATAAGTTTAAATCTTCTGGACTTACCGTTTTCATTTTTTCAACCAAAACCGTTTTAACCCATTCGATCAATCCTGACCAAAATTCAACACCAACTAATATAATTGGGAATTTTCCAATTTTCTTAGTTTGAATCAAAGTAATCGCTTCAAACATTTCGTCCAAAGTTCCAAAACCTCCTGGCATAACCACAAAACCTTGCGAATATTTAACGAACATTACTTTTCTCACAAAGAAATAATCGAAATTCAAGTTTTTATCATGGTCGATATAAGGATTAAAATGCTGTTCAAAAGGTAGTTCAATATTCAAACCAACTGATGTTCCGCCACCTAAATGTGCACCTTTATTTCCGGCTTCCATAATTCCTGGCCCTCCGCCTGTAATTACGCCATAACCCGCTTTACTGATTTTAAAAGCAATTTTCTCTGCCAGCAAATAGTATTTGTCATCTGGTTTTGTTCTTGCCGATCCAAAAATCGAAACACAGGGACCAATACGCCCCATGCTTTCATATCCATTCACAAACTCCGACATGATTTTAAAAATCGCCCAGCTGTCATTGGTTCTAATTTCATTCCAAGTTTTCTGTTTTAAACTGTCTTGAATTACTTTATCTTCATCATTATCAAAATCTTCTAATCTCATTTTAGGTATTTTAATTATTTATATTTTTATTTCTAGCTGTGTCGTTTTAATTATTGTCATCCTGAGCGTAGTCGAAGGTTAAGGAGCTATTTCCTGCTGTCCTTCCAAATCTTTTGCGCCGAACCCCGGCACAAAAGGATTTTCCCTCCCATCAGGGCTAGGGCAATCGGGTTCAATTAAACAATCGGTTTAATCGAAGCAATTTTCTTTAAAATTTAATATTTTAAAAAAGAGCGGATGCTAAATTAACACTTTTTATTAGAATTGTTACAAAAAGGGAAGCTTATAATCTAAAAGTAATGTTTAGATAATAATGAAATTTAGTTTGGTGTTTCATTATCAATTAATTATCAAATAGGATTTTTATAAAGTCTGATAATTTTGTTCTGATGGAATTTTAATAATGCTTTAAAAAGAGCTGTAGGCTCGATCTATATTATAGGGATGGATTTTAATCCATCCCTTATTAAGATTTTTATTCTAGTTCTTTTTTCAAAAACTTAGCTGTATAACTTTTTTTATTTTTCGCTACTTCTTCAGGAGTTCCTTTTGCAATCAATTGCCCGCCACCTTTTCCACCTTCGGGGCCAATATCAATTATATAATCGGCAAGTTTGATAACGTCCATATTATGTTCGATAACAAGAATCGTATTTCCTTTGTCAACCAGTTTATTAATAACTTCCATTAAAACTCTGATGTCTTCAAAATGCAAACCTGTTGTAGGTTCGTCCAGAATATAAAATGTATTTCCGGTATCTTTTTTAGATAATTCTCCGGCTAATTTTATACGCTGTGCTTCACCGCCTGAAAGCGTTGTACTTTGCTGACCAAGTGTAATGTATCCTAAACCAACATCCTGAATCGTTTTTACTTTTCTGTATATCTTAGGAATGTTTTCAAAAAACGGAACCGCTTCATCAACCGTCATATTCAATACATCCGAAATTGACTTTCCTTTGTATCGAATTTCCAATGTTTCTCTGTTAAAACGTTTACCCTGACAGGTTTCGCATTCTACATAAACATCAGGCAAAAAGTTCATTTCAATAGTTCTAACACCAGATCCTTCGCAGGTTTCACAGCGTCCGCCTTTTACGTTGAAGCTGAAACGTCCGGCTTTGTAACCACGAATCATACTTTCAGAGGTCATTGTGAACAGGTTTCTGATTTCTGTAAAAACCTCTGTATAAGTTGCCGGATTCGAACGTGGCGTTCTTCCAATTGGACTTTGGTCGATATCAATTACTTTATCAATATGTTCTAAGCCTTCTATTTTTTTATAAGGCTGTGGTTTTTTCACGCCATTAAAATAATAAGCATTCAAAATCGGGTAGAGTGTCTCGTTTATTAAAGTTGATTTTCCACTTCCTGAAACTCCAGTCACACAAATCAATTGTCCTAAAGGCAATTCAATAGAAACATTTTTCAGGTTATTTCCTGTTGCTCCGCTTAGTTTTAAAAACTTTCCATTTCCTTCACGGCGCTTTTTCGGAATCTCTAATTTCATTGTACCATTCAAATATTGAGCGGTAATTGTGTTCGATTTTAAAGTTTCGGCAGGAGTTCCAATACTGATAATTTCTCCGCCATATTTTCCAGCTTTTGGTCCAATATCAATTACATAATCTGCCGTTTCGATCATGTCTTTATCGTGTTCAACCACAATAACGGAGTTCCCGATGTCTCGTAATTGTTCCAAAGATTTAATCAGTTTTTCATTGTCTCTTTGGTGCAAACCAATACTCGGTTCATCCAAAATGTATAAAACCCCAACCAATTGCGAACCAATTTGTGTTGCCAAACGAATACGCTGCGCTTCACCTCCAGAAAGTGATTTTGAACTTCGGCTTAAAGCCAAATAATTCAAACCTACATTCATCAAAAAGTTCAAACGATCTTTGATTTCTTTAACAACTTCAGAAGCAATCAAAAGCTGTTTGTCGGTCAAATGGTTATTCAAATCCTGAAACCAAGCCGTTAAATCAGAAATATCCATATCACACAATTCGGTGATATTTTTTTCATTCACTCTAAAAAACTGTGCTTCTTTTTTCAAACGTGAACCTTCGCAAACCGGACAATTAATTTCGTCCATGAAATCTTTTGCCCAGCGTTTTATACTTGTTGTTGCGCTTTCGTCATATTGATTTTTGATGAAATTAGAAATTCCCTCAAAATCAATTTTATAGTCTCTTGTTACACCAAGATCTTTCGAGCTTACTGTAAATTTATCTTTTCCGCCATGCAAAATCATCGTCATGGCTTCTTCCGGAATTTTCTCAATTGGATCAGTAAGCTTAAAGCTGAATTTTTCTCCAATAGTTTCTAATTGCTTAAAAATCCATGAAGATTTATATTCACCAAGCGGTACAAAACCACCTGCTTTTATCGATAATTTCGGGTTAGGAATTATCTTTTTAACGTTGATTTCATGAACAGTTCCTAGTCCGTTACAATGAGGACAAGCGCCTTTTGGCGAGTTGAATGAGAATAAATTCGGTTCCGGATTTTGGTATGAAATTCCTGTTGTTGGACACATTAAGTTTCTACTGAAATAACGAACTTCATTAGAATCTTGATCTAAAATCATCAGAACATTTTCACCGTGATGCATGGCAGTATTGATACTTTCAGCCAATCTTTTCTGATTGTCTGGTGTATCTTCAATCTGCATTCTGTCAACTACAATTTCAATATCATGTGTTTTATAACGATCTAGTTTCATTCCCGAAACCAAATCTTGAACTTCACCGTTTACACGAACTTTCAGAAAGCCTTGTTTGGTAATTTGCTGGAATAATTCGGCATAATGTCCTTTTCTGGCTTTAATAACCGGAGCAAGAATATTGATTCGTTTGCCATTATAATCTTGGATAATCAAATCTTTAATTTGCTCATCAGAGTAGGAAACCATTTTTTCGCCAGTGTTGTAGCTGTATGCATCAGCACCACGGGCGTATAAAAGTCTAAGGAAATCGTAAATTTCAGTAATTGTTCCAACGGTCGAGCGCGGACTTTTGCTGGTTGTTTTTTGTTCAATTGCAATAACTGGCGAAAGTCCGTCAATTTTATCAACATCAGGACGTTCTAAACCGCCAAGAAATTGTCTAGCATATGCTGAAAAAGTTTCAACATAACGACGCTGTCCTTCGGCATAAATCGTATCAAATGCCAAAGATGATTTTCCCGAACCCGATAAACCAGTAATTACAACCAGTTTTTCACGCGGAATAGAAATATCGATATTTTTAAGATTATGAACTCTTGCGCCAAGAACTTCAATAGTATTGTCTTTTTCTAACATAATTTTGAGCAAAACGCAAAGTTACCACTTTGATTTGTTCTTTTTGTGCTCGATAGCAAAAGTTTATGTTACAATTAGTAACAAAAAACGCTGACTTAAATTGGTCAGCGTTTTGATAATTATCTTGAAAACAATTTCATTTAGAATTTTTTACTCTATAAGATTTACAATTCATTATTATTTAATATCTGCAGAAGAATTAAATGTATTGTATGCCGAAGCATATAGCATAAGATGGTGTAAATTCTGCGTCATCTTTTGACTTGGTTCGATTTTTTTGTTGAAAATGAAATTGTAAAATGACTTTCTCGTAGAATATAAATTCAATTCGCTTAGAACTGATTCAAATTTTTCTGAAAATATTTGATTATGTTTATTTAAAACTCTTGTTATTTCAATAATTCTGAAACCTTCGGCGTTGACTTCTGGAGCCGTGTCTTTCATTTTTTTTATTGCGTTATTAATTTGTTTTGAAGCCTTGGTAATTTTCTTCCTATTTTCATTTACTTCAACATTTAAATCTACAAGTGCTGAAACGCTGGCTATTACAGTTTCAATTGCAACAATTCCTAATTCAGCATAAAGATCTCCTTTTGTTACTTTTTGATTGTTTTTATATCTTTTTTCCAATCGTATGAAAGAATTATCAACTGAAGTTAATATATCCATACCTGCTTGATCAATTCTTCCGTGAAAATTCACAGAAAACTCTTGAGGGCTTGAAGTGAATGAATTATAATCGTAATTAGAAATAAAATCATTTTTTTCTTGCATCTTTTTATCGTTGGATATTTCCTTTATTTTAGATAAAAGATTTTTAAAAACGGCAATATTCTTAACGACTTCTTCTCTTTCTTCCTGCAACAGATGAAAAGCATTTTCTCGATCTTTGATTAATATATAATAATTTGATTCTATAGCTCTAAAATGCTTTTCTAAACTTTTTAAGTCTCTTTCATCTTGTTGGAGACGGTTGTAATTTCCTAGTGTAGCTATGTTTTTTAACCAGCTCATGATACTAATTCTTTAACAATGTTAGTGTTTCTTGTCAGTTCGTTTTGTACATTTTTAATACTGTTGCTTCGGTGCTCAACATTCTTAGAATTTACTAATTTCAGAAATTTTTCATTTTTGTTAAAAACTACAAATGGCAATGCAAAAAAATCAATAATTATGAGAGAACATATAAAGTAAAAGACTTTTAAGCCAAAGTTGTTTTCTAAAATAGTGATGAGCCACAAATCAAAATTATTGTAATGAAAGCGGAAAGCAAATGAATTAATTATCATAAATATAAATACAGGAACGCTATATATAATATACATAAAGTTCCTTCCTGTAAACAAGTATTGTCCGCCAAAGAAACCTCCAAAAAATAAACTTTGATAAGCATGTGATAATTTTCTATTTCTGTATCTTTTCTCTTTTTTTCTAGTGAAAAGATTTCCTGCAAAAAAGTATAAAAAACCAAATAATACTAACCAGCTATATTTAGAAAAAAAGCCTGCTTTTTCATTTCTTAAAATTGCGATTTTACGGTAATCATTGTTTGCATTTGCCAGATTCTTTACGATACGGTATGTTTCAGCACGTTTCTCAATTATTGAAATATTGTTTGGATTCTGGAGTAAATATTTGGTGTAATATCTTATTGCTTTATTGTACTCTTTTAAATTTAAATTGCAATCCCCAATAAAAGTTAAAATTTCAGGGTTTTTAATTTTGTTCTCTAATGAAGAAAAATTCTCTAAAGCTTTTTTATAATTTTTAATTTCAAAATAAATTTTCGCCTTTTGGTAAGTAACAGTAGATTTATTCGTTTTAGAATCCAATTTTGAGTAGTTTTCATAATCATTTACGCTTAAATTTAAATCCCCATTTAAAGCATAAGTATTAGCTCTTTTAAAATAGTACTCAGATTTTTTTGGAAATTTTTTTATGCAAACAGTATAATCTTCAATTGCTTGATTAAAATTTGCTTCTTTTAAATTATAATCTCCTCTGACATTTCGCGCCACAACATCTGTTGAATAGTATTCTAAGTATTTATCAATATCTTCTTTAAAATCGCTCATTTCATTCAAACCCTGATTAGCAATTGCACGGCCAAAATACGCTTTAGATTTATCTCCTTCTAATTCAATTACTTCATCAAAATCTTCGTACGCATTTTTATGTTTATTCAATTTTAAATATGAATTTCCTCTTAACATTAATGCTGTACTTAATGTATCTGTAATTTTTATAGCTTCGGATGAAAAATTTACTGCATTTTGAAATCTACTATTTTTGAATTCATTCGAGGCTTGAGAAATTAGATTATTATAATTTTTTATCTGTTCTTGATAACTAATTTTTTCTTTGCATCCTGTTAATGAAAGAATTGTGGCTATAATTATTATATGTTTTTTCATAACTAAAAATCCAACTCAAGCGGCGTGTTTTTATCGGTCAAAACTTTATTAAAGAGATCAAAATTTTCCAATGGATTTTTCGAAACAAAATCGCTCACCCCTTTTAATCCTTCTAAAATTAATTTTTCATTATTTTCCTTTAAACCCTTATCAATAATTTCAAAATGTTTATCTATAATTTGGCTTCTTTCAGCAAACACATTATTTATGATACTTTGTTTTAGCTTAAATTCAGATAAAATTGTTGTTAATTCATTTTTTAATTTTAAATTTTCATTATCTAATCTTTTCGACTCTAGATATATATTACCCATGTCATTTGCTAACCCCGATATTTTTTGAATATTATCGCTTAAGTCTTGCGTTTTTTGTAAATATTTGTCAGATGCTTGCTCTATTTTCTCGTATAAAATTTCGACCTCTTGAACTTGTATATTTGTATTTTTTTCCATTTTAGAATAGTTTTATAAAGTTTTAACTATTAGATTAATATTTAAGAAGAAACTACAACGCAGGCGCATGTTTCCCTTTTCCATTTCCATTTGGATGTCTGGAACATGAGTTTCCGGTTAAAGTTGAAATTGATGAAGATGAAGTACCGCAGTATTTACAATTGTATTTTGCTTTTTCTGATCCTTCGTAAAGTTTGTGTTTTCCTTTTCCTGATCCAAGTGGATGACGGGAACAAGAATTTCCTGTTAAGGTTGAAATGTTTGAGCTCTTTGAACCGCAGTATTCACAATAAAAATTAGGCATAATAATTTGGTTTTGGGTTATTTGACCAAAACTAAATACATCTTTACAAACAAAAAACACCACATCTATAATGTGGTATTTCTATTCCATAAAAGAGGGATTTTATTTCTAAAATTATATTAAATAAACAATTGGAGTTGAACAGTTGTTCCGTTTTCTGAAAAATCAATCTGGATTGGATTTGTATTTTTAGGCTGTAGAATTTGTATGCGTTCTCTTGCAATTGTAATTCCTCGCGAAACATGCATTTTGGATACCTTTTTAGTAGCTTTTCCGTTATCTGTTATTTTGATTTCTAATAGATTTTTACCTAATAATAAAAATTCAATTTTGAATTCAGGATGCAGATGATTTCCACCAAAAGCATGTTTGAAAATATTTTCAACAAAAGGCTGTAAAAACATTGTTGGAATTACAGTCTCATAAACATCGATGTTCTCATCAATCATTATCTGATGTTTAATTTTGTTTCCAAAACGCTGGTTTTCGATTGAAATATAAGTAGTTAAATATTCTATTTCATCTTCTATTGTAATGGTTTGTTTTGAAGAATTATCTAAGGTCTGCCTCATTAAATAGGCAAATTCGCTAATATAAATTGCAGAGTGGATAGCATCTCTATTAAAAACAAATCGCTGAATTGTATTTAAAGCATTGAATGTGAAATGCGGATTCATTTGACTTAGCAATGCCTCAAGTTTTGCTTTTGCGATTAAATTTTCGGTTAATGCTTTTTGGCGGGTTTGTTTTTTGATTCTTAAAATAATAGAAAGTATTCCGGCAGTCATAACTACAAGTAACAAAGTATAGAACCACCAGGTTTTCCAAAACGGTGGATTTACAATAATATTTAAAACTTTGAAAGCGCTTGTTATTCCCGCATTAAGATCTGAAACTTGAATTTCAAGATTGTAATTGTCGTTAGGTAAATACGATAGATAAATGGTCGGTTTTGTAAAATAAGGACTCCATTGATTGGTAGCTTTTAATCGGTATCTAAATTTTAATTTATTTGGAAATGAATGTCCTTTTGGAACAAAATCAATAGAAAAAGTATTGTGTTTATAATCGCAGATTAATTGATTTGAGTTGTAAGTAAACCAATTAAAATTTGATTCTTTTATCGGAATAGAATTGATGCTGATGGCTCTGATTTCAATTTTAGAAACTGTTTCCTGAGTTTGGATAATTTTTTTTAAATCTATAGTAAAAAATCCTTTTTTTGTTCCCAGCCATAATTGGTTTTCAATAATTGACGAAGCTGTAACATCGCAATCATTTAAGCCTTGTTCTTTGTCAAACAAACGAATTGTATTGTCTTTACAAATATTTATTCCTTTTTCTGTTCCAATAAAAATGTAATCTTCGTATGCTTCTAAAAAAGTAATAGTATTTCCAATGATTTTATTTTTTGGAATCATTTTTAAAACTCGAAAAGATTTTGATACATCTAAGACTGATACAGCACCAAACTCTGAGGCAACAATTAAATGTCCGTCTTTGTTTTTAGTTATAAATTTCAGCTTGCTTTCTGCCCATATCTTTTTATTCAGAAGCGAATGGAATGCATGGTTTCCATATTCAAATAATCCTTTAAAAACAGAAATTAAATAAGTTTTTTTCTCTGTATTTGCTATTCCAACAATGTCAACGGGTGTATTACTATCAAATTCAGAAAAATGTTTTGCTTTGAGCTGATATACATTATCGTAAACCCGAACACCACCATAAGGAATGGTTTCAATGAATTTATTGTCATTGGTAAAACCAATTTTATAAGTGTGAATGGGTAGATAGTTTTTTATTTCTTTCTTAGAGTTAATCTCAAAAATTCCAATATTACTCGTAACCCATAAGGAATTATGATGTTTTAAAACTTCATAAAACTCAATTTTAGAAGCTGGGGTTTCATAGTTTAATTCGTAAAACCCATCTTTGTGTGTAGGTAATTTATTTGTGGACGTTTTGATATAATTGAATTCAAAATTTTTGAATGCAGTTAAATTAATTGTTTGTAAAACATTGTTTTTGTGATCCAAAAATGAAATTCCATCCTGATGAAGAATTATTTTCTCATCATTCCATTTTTCCAGATCAACAATAGTTTTATTGCTGAAAGAATTATAATTGATAGGGTTGTCTAAACCAATTTCATAAATTCCTTTGTCTTTAGAGCCAACATATAAAATGTCCTTTTTTGAATTGTAAACAACGTTGAGTAAGTTTTTAGAATCAAGCCCAAATTGCTCTGAAATTTCCTCCATTTGGCTGTTTTCAATTTTATAAAGTCCTCCGCTTAAATCAAACACACCCCAAGCAGCAGCATAAAGCGTATTTCTTTTGTCTTTTACAAAATCCCAGACGATTGATTTTCCAAAAGGTTCTGATGAAATCCTATTAGAAATGGTATCGTTAATTCTAAAACGATCTAGAAAACCTTTATTGCCGCTAAAAATAATGTTGTCATAAAATCCTAAGCTATAAGCAAATCGATAACTAATAACTTTTTTTATAAGCGGGCTAGCTTTGGAGTAACTAATTTTAAATAGACCTTCATTTATAGCTGAAAAATAGACTTCATTTTTATAAACAAAGAAATCACTGACTATAAAAACGCCAAAATGAGGTTCAATTCCTTTTGGATTTAGAACTTGATTCGTATTGATGTCAATTATAGAAACGCCTAATTCAGTACCAACAAAAATTTTATTTTCGTAGGTAAAAAGTTTTCGGGCTCTATCATTGGCCAAACCTTTTTTCTGATTAATTACAGTGAATTTTTTACCGTTAAAAGTATAAACACCGCCTGCATAACTGGCAAACCACATATTGCCTTTACTATCTTGAATGATGTCCCAACAGCTGTAATTGCTGATATTTTTTGGAAAAACAAGATTGGTAAAATTACCGTTTTCTAATATTGAAATTCCATTTTCTGTTCCTATCCATAAGTTTGATGCCTTGTCTATAAATAAGGAACGAACCGCATTGTTAGGAAGTCCATCTGCGGTTGTGTAATTTTTTGAAGGTTTTTGTTGTGCCCAGGAAAATGAAATCAGTAAAAATAAAAAGCAAAAAGTGTAGTTATTTCTGAATAGCATTCATTAGTTGTTTTTTGTTGTAATAATCTTCTGAAACTTTTACGGTTACGCCATTTCTCAAGGTTAACTTTGATTCTTTTGTCTCAAAAGATTTAAAAAAATTTCTATTGATGATATAACTGCTGCTAACTTTTAAAAACTCTTTTTCCGGAAGTGATTCCCTCATTTGTTTCATCTTTCTTGAGACAATGATAGTATCTGTAGTAGTTACTATTTTACACTTTCCACTACTGTTCGATGATTCACAATAGATAATGTCTGAAACTAATGTCGCTGAAAAACCTTTTATATTTGAGAAAATAATAGTGCTATTAATTGTATTATCGTTATTAGAGTTGTTTACATTGCTTTTGAAAATTTCAATCCTGTTTATGTGTGGTGTAAGATCCTTTGTACTTTCATAATTATCAAGAATCGATTTTATGTTCAACGGATTTATAGGTTTCATTAAATAATTTAAAGCACTGCATTCTATAGCTTTTATAAAATGGTTAGAATGTCCAGTAACAAAAACCACTTCAAAGTTAACTTTATCGAAATGCTCAATTAGTTCAAAACCATCTTTTTCGGGCATTTCAATGTCTAGAAAAACTAAGTCAGGTTTGTTTTTTTCTATCGACATAATTGCTGCATCGACAGAGTCGCATAAATCTAAAATCTCAATTTTATCAGAAAACAAACTGTTGCAATAATCATGAATTAATTCTCTGCATTCTAAATCATCATCAATGATTATGGCTTTAATTTTCATAATAGATTTTGGTGGTATTTGGTTGTTTTTGGAAAGAAAAGAAAATACTGCTTTAGGATTAATAAATTAATTACTCAATCGTCATAGAACGCAATTTCATTCTATATGCTTCAAGTGCAATAGATTTCGAAATAAAACCATAATATTTCTCATTTCGTAAAACGGGAAGAAATGCTGATTTTGAATTTTCGAATTTTGTCATTACAATTTCCATGCTGTCATAAGAGGAAATAGTGGCAGCTGGTGTTTTCATAACATCTTTTATTTGAGTGTATTTGACGCGATAGGTATTAAAAATGATTTCTCGAATATCGTTAAAATGTACAACGCCTACCAACTCTTTTTCGTTATTGACAACAGCAAAAACAACTTGATTGGAATGCGAAATAAGATCAACTAATTTGCTTAAATTTTCTTCAGGATGAACAGTTAAATAATCACACTGAATAATGGTGTCAATATCTAAAGTTGATAAGATATTTGAATCTTTATTGCTGGTAAATGCGTGGCCTTTTTTAGCAAGATTTTTTACGTCAAGCGAATATTTTTCAAAACGTTTTGAAATTGCAAAACTAATTGATGAAACAATCATAAGCGGAATCATTAAGCCGTAACCTCCTGTAATTTCGGCAATAAGGAAAATTGCGGTTAATGGCGCATGAAATAATCCGCTCAAAATTCCGGCCATTCCTACCATTGTAAAATTACTGATTGGCAAATTTGATAAACCTGTCAGATTTACTAGTTTAGAGAAAAAATAGCCTAAATAAGAACCTAGAAATAGAGAAGGAGCAAAATTCCCTCCATTACCGCCGCTTCCAATGGTAAGCCCAGATGCAAAAACTTTTACCATCATCGTACATCCAACAAATAAAAGCAACACCCAATGATTGTTTCTAAAATCAGCAAAAAGTGTATTGTCTAGAAGTTGTCCGGGATCATTTTCAGATAACGTTTTAATGCTTTCATATCCTTCGCCAAATAGAGTAGGGAAAACAAAAATAAGTAAAGCCAAAAGAGAGGAACCAATAAGTGCTTTTTTGTACGGCCCGATTTTCATTTCGGCAAAATAATGTTCTACACGCTGAAAGTTTCGTGAATAATAAATAGCAATAAAACCAGTTAAAAAGCCTAAAATCACATAAAAAGGAATATTATGATAATTAAAAGTTTCTTGTCTTTTGAAAGATAACAGAATCGTTTCATCTAAAACAATTGCTGAAACCAATGCACCAGTAGCCGCAGAAATCATAATTGGGGTAAAAGCCGCTATACTTACATCAACCAATAAAACTTCAATAGCAAAAAGAACTCCTGCAATTGGAGCATTAAAAGCAGCTGCAATTCCGGCTGCAACACCGCATCCAATCAGTAGCGTTCGGTCTTTGTAGGCCAATTTATAATTTTGAGCATAATTAGATCCAAAAGCAGCTCCGGTAACAACAATCGGACTTTCTAATCCGGCAGAACCTCCTAAACCTACAGTTAAAGAGCTTGTGATAATTTGCGCATACATTTGTTTTTTCGGAATGATGCTTGCTTTTTTTGCAACGGCATATAAAATTTGTGAAGTTCCTTTTTGTATCGTTCCGTTTAAAACCTTTTTTATAACCAAGACAGTCAATAAAATCCCTATTATCGGCAGGATACTATTAATGAAGCCTAGTTTTAAAATGCCGCTGATATAGGTTGCAAAAGAAAAAACGCTATGGGCAAAAGTTTTTAATATAATTACCGCAAAAGCACATGAAATACCGACTAGTACACTTGATAAAAAAATAAACTGCTTTGGCGTCAATAAAGATTGAGCTAAGGCAATAATGGTTTCTAATTTTCGAAAAAGTCGCTTTATCATAATTTTTTTACAAAGTTCAGGGGAATGCAAATTTAGCTCTAAACAATCAATTTTTTCAAGTTTTTTGGTGTAAATGTTATCTTTTAAAATCCTACTGCCTTGTCGTCACCTCTAAAATCTGCGCCTCCTTCGAGCTTATTATCAGGCAGAACCAAAATAGCATCAACTTTGCCAATTACTGGTGTCGTTTTTTCATTAATCAAATAGCCTTTTGCTCTTAAATTTTCTAATGTTTTATCACTGAAAGCCTTAGGCTCGAAAGTAATTAAATCGGGAAGCCATTGATGGTGAAATCGAGGAGCATTAACTGCGTCCTGCATACTTAAATTATACTCGTAGACATTTAAAATAGTCTGCAGGACAGATGTAATAATTGTAGATCCGCCTGGAGAACCTACTACCATAAAAAGTTTTCCATTTTTTTCTACAATTGTCGGAGTCATAGAACTCAGCATTCTTTTTTGCGGTACAATGCTGTTGGCTTCATTTCCAACAAGTCCAAACATATTTGGAGATCCAGGTTTTGCACTAAAATCATCCATTTCGTTGTTTAAGAAAAAGCCCAATTCATCACAATAATATTTTGATCCAAATCCGTCATTGATAGTAGTCGTGGCCGAAACAGCGTTTCCAAATTGATCTACAATAGAGTAATGTGTTGTTTCTGTACTTTCATTATAAGTAACTTTTCCTTCTTTAATATCTGATGACAAAGTCGCTTTTTCTGAATCAAATGTTGACATTCGCTCTTTTAAATAATCGTCGGCTAATAGCCCATTAATTGGAATTTTTACAAAATCTGGATCACCTAGAAACTGACTTCTATCGGCATAGGCTCTTCTTTCTGCTTCGACAATTACTTGAATTGACTGTTCTGAATTATGCCCCATTTTTGATAGATAAAATGGTGAAACCATTCTCATGATCTGAGCGAGGCAAATTCCGCCGCTGCTTGGTGGAGCCATCGAAGTGATTTTTAAATCTTTATAGTCAAATTGGAGCGGTTTTCTCCATTTCGCTTCATAAAGTGCCAAATCTTTAAGTGTAATAATGCTTCCTTTTTTCTGTAAATAATCAACTAAAATCTGAGCGGTTTTGCCCTTATAAAACTCGTCTTTTCCATTTTTTAAGATTCGTTTTAAAGTACTGGCTAGCGCAGGATATTTTATAGTGTCTTTTTCTTTAAAATTTCCAGCCATAAGTGTATTTGGCCCATTTACTTTTACAATCGCATCGTGATAGGATTCTAGTTGTTTTTGCTGTTTTAAAGTTACTACAACGCCTTTTTCAGCAAGTGCAATTACAGGCTTTAAGATTTCGGACATTGGCAGAGAACCTAATTTTTTATGAACAGCAAATACGCCAGCGATGGTTCCAGGAATGCCAATTGCCAGAGCAGTTTCAGTACTTTTTCCTTTTATCACATTTCCATCTTTATCCAGAAACATATTTTTTGTGGCAGCTAGTGGTGCTTTTTCTCTGTAATCAAGACTTCCAACTTCGCCATTTGCTTTTCGATAAACCATAAAGCCGCCTCCACCAAGGTTTCCAGCATATGGGTAAGCAACTGCCAAAGCTAATTCGGTTGCAACCATTGCGTCAAATGCATTACCGCCTTTCTTCATTATTTCGACACCAATTTGTGAGGCTTCTTCTCTGGCTGAAACAACCATTGCTTTTGATGCCGTAAAACCTGTTGGATGTACCGCTTGCTGCGCAAAACTGCAAAAAGATATAAGATAGAATAAAAACGAAATTTTTTTCATAAAAGAAATAGATATTAAATCGGCTTGATTTTATAATGATAATAATTTTTGATTGGCATGAAGTCGAAGATCTTCAAAAAAAACAGTGAATTCCTGCTCAAATTCGGCATAAAATTCTTTTAATTCTTCGCTCGCAAACTGCATTTTCGAAACGTTTCTGGATCTTCGGTCCATTTGAGTCAGGATCTGATGAATTCCTTCAACGGTTCTGTAGCTTAAAAGCCAGTTTCTTTCAATCATGTAAGGCATTAATCCTTGTGTTTTTTCAGTTAAAACAGAATAATTTTCATCTAATGATTTATAAAATCGGTCGATGAAACTTTCCAGATTTTCATCGGAATATTTAGTCCAGTTTTTGGCTAAAAAATGATCGTACACAATATCAACAATAACACCCGCGTAATGATGGTATTTTTCATGCAAGCGTTTGGTACTCTGTCTAAAAATATCGTGCGAATCAGTATAAGTATCAATAAATCTGTGCAAAAGAATTCCTTTTTGAACATCTTCTGGGAAATGTTCAAATTGTTTTCCGCGAATGCCATCGGCCATAAAATTGCCAATTTTGATTAAATCATTATCGCCTGAAAGATATATATGAGCAAGGAAGTTCATTTTTTTAAAGATGCTAAGGTTCTAAGATGCTAAGGGACTAACTTATTTTAGTAAATGTATTTTTTTTTAAGCTCCTAAGTTTCTAAGATACTAAGAAACTAAGTTATTTTAGTAAATGTATGAAAAGTTTTTAATATCGATTTATTGAAGTGTTTTACAGTTTTTAAACTTGATAATTATTTAAAATCAAGGCAACTTAGAATCTTAGCATCTTAGTCTCTTAGCAACTTTAAAAAAAATCTTAGTCCCTAAGCATCTTAGAACCTTAGGAACTTTTCTATATTTGTAATAAAAATAACCTTAACTCATTAAAATGACTTTAATAAAATCAATATCCGGAATTCGCGGAACAATTGGCGGGAAAGTAGGTGATAACCTGACTCCCGTTGACGCAGTAAAATTTGCATCGGCATACGGAACCTTTTTAAAAAATAATGCTTCAAAAGAAAAATTAACGGTTGTAATTGGTCGCGATGCGAGAATTTCTGGGCCAATGATTCACAATTTGGTTGTAAATACTTTAATTGGTTTAGGGATTGATGTTATTGATCTTGGGCTTTCAACAACACCAACTGTTGAAGTTGCTGTTCCTTTAGAAAAAGCTGATGGAGGAATTATCCTGACGGCTTCTCATAACCCGAAACAATGGAATGCGTTAAAATTATTAAATGAAAAAGGGGAATTTTTAAGCGGTGCTGATGGTGCTAAAATTCTTGAAATTGCCGAAGCTGAAGCCTTTGATTTTTCTGATGTTGACAGTTTAGGTGAAATCACACCAAACGATGCTTATATGGATATTCATATTGACGAAGTTTTAAATTTGCCTTTAGTAGATGTTGAAGCTGTCAAAGCGGCTAAATTTAAAGTTGTAGTTGATGGCGTAAATTCGTCAGGAGGAATTATTATTCCGAAACTTTTGGAACAAATGGGAGTTGAAGTTGTAAAATTATATTGCGAACCAAACGGACATTTTCCTCATAATCCAGAACCTTTAAAAGAACATTTAACTGATATTTCTGAATTAGTTGTGAAAGAAGGTGCTCATTTAGGAGTTGTAGTTGATCCAGATGTTGATCGTTTGGCTTTCATTAGCGAAGACGGGGAAATGTTTGGCGAAGAATATACACTAGTTGCCTGTGCCGATTATGTTTTGAGTAAAACTCCTGGAAATACAGTTTCGAATATGTCATCATCACGTGCTTTGCGCGATGTTACAAAAGGACATAACGGAAATTATGAAGCAAGCGCAGTAGGAGAGGTGAATGTTGTAGAATTGATGAAAAAAAATAATGCTGTTATTGGCGGAGAAGGAAACGGCGGAATTATTTATCCTGAATTGCATTACGGAAGAGATAGCTTGGTGGGAGTGGCTTTGTTTTTAACGCATTTAGCAAATAAAAAAATGTCGGTTTCTGCTTTGAGAGCTTCTTATCCAGAATATTACATGAGCAAAAATAAAATTGAATTAACACCACAAATTGATGTTGATGCCATTTTAACTCAAATGACAGAGAAATATAAAAACGAAGATATTTCGACAATTGATGGTGTGAAAATTGATTTTGCTGTAGAATGGGTTCATTTAAGAAAATCAAATACAGAACCAATTATTCGTATTTATACCGAATCTGCAACGCAGGAATCTGCAGATAAATTAGCATTAAGAATTATTGACGAAATAAAAGTTATTGCAGGATTATAATCTTATGATTTACATACAAAAAGCCTCTTTTGAAATCTCAAAAGAGGCTTTTTTCTGTTTTATACAATTCTAATTTTTAATTATTTTAATTGATTTTCGAATTTTGCCATAAGAAGCATTTACTATATACACTCCAGATGCAAGTTTGTCTCCGATTTTAATATCTTCATTAGTGAAATAATTTTTTGATTCGTAACAAACGATTCCTTTCATATCAACAATTTTTATTGTTAAAGGTTCCGTACTGGCTGATTTGATATGAAGGGTCGATTGACTTTTTACAGGATTCGGATAAATGGTAAACGAATCTTTTTCGGCAATAGGGTCATTAACTCCCAGATTGACTAAAGTAAAATCCATAAAATTGAAATTCATCCCGTCAGACTTGAATTTAATTTTCATGTAAACTTCTCCTTTTGGCAAATAAACGCCGTTTACTTCTTTATTAGTAAAAGTTTGCCAATCTCCTGTGGCTGGAAAAGTTTCATCAGTTTTTATCGCGACCTCGTTTACAAGAATATCAAACTTTCCATTGTTAACTGGTGCTGCAACTCTAAAGGTTATGTTGTACGTTCCTGCATCGGCAACATTTAGTAAAAATTCATTCCAGTCGCCAACTTGTATCGACGATACGTGTTCGCCGCCACCGGTGTCGAGTGAGTTTTGCAATCCGGTACCTCTTCGTCGATAATGTTTATTTGCGGGTACTTTTCCTGGCACATTCATTTTTTTAGAAGTATAACTTTCATTAATGTATGCGGTACCAATTGGTTTTAAAACCCCGCTGTTCGGACTTAATAATTGTCCTTCGAGCATGTCAACCCAATCAGCAGGGACACGTCCGGTAAACCAAGAATATCGGTAAATATCTGGATCATTTTCAAAACTGCTTACAACCGCTTTCATAAAACTGATTTTATCGGCTTCGCTTTGAATAACTCGGTTTGCAAATTCAGTTACCCATATTGGACGATTAAATGCTTTTAAATTTCCTGTAACTCCAACAACAGAACCTGCAGAGTCATCATAAGTATGAAAAGCAATATAATCGACTTTGCAAGTTGGACATAAAAGAAAAAACTCATTGTGCCAAACAACTGGACTGCTGTATCCTCCGTAATTATTTGGGCCATTATAAGCAGGAGATGCGCTTACGATTTCTAAGTTTTTTGCAGCGGCAACTTTTTCAACATTTGCCCAGGCATTTACGGCTTCTTGAGGCGTTAAGCGTGCGCCGTCATTAAAATTAGGTTCGTTGAACGCGAGCAAGTACTTTGCTCCAGGTTTTATACTGTTAATAAAAGTCTGTACTTCATTATCATTCAATTTTCCCCATGCCATTGGTACATATTCAACTCCCAAAGAAGCATAATTGGCATTGATGTCATTTTCAGGAGTTCTACCCCAGTTATACCACCAAGAAATTCCTGGTTTTAAAGCTTGTAAATCGGCGATTGAATTATTACCGTAGGCGATACCTCGCTTCGGACTTTGCGCAAGGGCGTTTTTTGAAATGCAGATTGCAAGAAATGCAAAAAGTAATTTTTTGATCATGAGTACTAATTTGTAGTGGTTTTTGGAAAGTTTTTAGTGCTTTCAAATGTATACTGTTTGTGTAAATTAGTATTTATCCTAAACCTATAAAAAATCATTACAAAAACACATCAAAAAAGTGTTTTAAGTATTTTAAAAGTTAGTTTTCTTCTATTGTCTGATTTCTGTAAAAGAAAAAAGTCCAAAAAGCGAAAACTTTTTGGACTCTGATTATTTTTATGCAATTGTTATTGAACGCGATGTTTCCATCTTTTATGCGTCCATAAATAATATTCTGGAGCTTCGAGAATTTGTTTTTCAACTTCTCTTAAATAGATTTCGGTAATTTCAAAATTTTCATATTCTTTTGGATTATCAGCAATTGGGACAATAGTTGCTTCATAATATCCTCTGCCAACTTTCATTACTTTAATAAAAATAACACTTAAGTCGTATTTTTTTGCCAGCATTTCAGCACCTGTATGTACAGGAACTTCAATTCCCATAAATTTCATCGAATGAAAAATTCGATCTAATTTTGGCGACTGATCGCTTGCGAGTCCGTACAAACTCAAAATTCCATCTCTTTGATTTTGTGCCATCAGCGGAATTGCTTTTTTGGTTTCAACCAGTTGCGCATCATATTTTCCTCTGATTTTTCGAACCAGTTTATCAAAATAAGGATTTGCAATTTTTTTGTAAACGCCAACACCATTAAAAAGCATTCTTTTATTAAGCGTTAAAAGCCATTCCCAGCTAGCATAATGCGAAGCTACCAGAACGACACTTTTTCCTTTTTTTTCATATTCATGAAAAAGATCCATGTTAGTAATAACAAACCTTTTTTCCATTTCTTCTGGCGAAATACTCATTGTTTTGATCATCTCTAAAAACATATCGCACATATGCTGATAAAATTTCTTTTCGATGTTTTTTCGTTCGGCATCACTTAAATGCGGCAAAGTAAGCGCAAGATTTTCACGAACCACTTTTCTACGGTAACCAATAACATAATAAACCAGAAAGTAAATACAATCTGAAAGCCAGTAAAATATTCGAAAAGGAAGAATAGAAATAAGCCAAAGAAAAGGATAGGCCAAAATATAGACAAGAAACTGCATTTATTTTTTTTTACAAATATAAATCAAAAATGAATAGCGAGCGATATTTTGCTTTGACCCTAACATATGTTTAAGAATAACTATATTTACAATTCAAATTAAATAAGTTTTATGAATATTATTTTAGCAGGGATTATAGTTGCGAACGTTGTTGTTAGTTACAAAGGATTTAATGATCTTTCTTTTTTTAGAAAATACGAATTTCATGTAGGAAGTATTCGTTCAGGAGAACAAATAAGAATGTTCTCTTCCGGATTTTTGCATGTCGATATGATGCATTTAATATTTAATATGCTTACGCTTTACTTTTTTGCGCCAACCGTTATAGACAACCTTCATGCATTTTCCTTTATTCTTATTTATTTTGGAAGTTTGATTTTTGGAAATCTTCTTACGATGATGTTCCATAAAAACGATTACAGTTATCGTGCTGTTGGAGCTTCGGGTGCGGTAATGGGTGTTTTGTATTCTTCAATTTTATTAGAACCAAATAATGAGTTGTTAATATATGGTGTCATACCAATCCAAGGTTATATTTTCGGAATTTTATATTTATTGTATTCAATTTATGGAATGAAAGCTAAAAATGATAATATTGGCCACACAGCACATTTTGGAGGCGCAATAGGCGGATACTTAATCACTTTGATAAAGCAACCTTCATTAATTAGTGAGCATACTTTCATCGTTATTTTGCTGTTGCTCCCAATTATTATACTTTTTGGAATGGCTAAATTAGGAAAATTGTAAGGCTGGCATAACTTTTGAAATGCCCTTATCAATAATTTAAAATATAACAAAAATGAAAAAAGTAGTATTATTTTTAACAATCATGTTTATGACTATGTCTTACGGCCAGGAAACCAAACAAATGCCTCTAATCACTGTTAATGGCGAAGGAAAAGTAAAAGTAGCACCTGATCAGGTTTGTATTTCGGCTACGGTTGAAACAAAAGGGAATAATGCTAAAGACGTCAAAAAACAAAATGACGAAAAAATGGACGCTGTTTTAAAGTTCATTAAAAAGATGAATATTCCAGCGGTCGATTTCAAAACAAAACAGGTAGCTTTGAATCCGCAGTATGACTACGAAAAGAAAAAAACGAGTTATAATGCGACACAAACTGTAGAGATTATCGTAAAAGATTTGTCTAAATACGACGAATTAATGGAAGGCTTGGTTCAGCAAGGAATAAACCGAATTGACAAAGTAACATTTGAATCTTCAAAAGAATTGCAATTGCAGACAGAAGCTAGAAAATTGGCAATGAAAGATGCTAAAGCAAAAGCGGAAGATTATGTTTCTGTTCTAGGTCAAAAAGTTGGAAAAGCGTTTGTTATTTCTGATAATTCACAAGTTTATCACCCACAGCCAATGTACGCTTCTATGAGAATGAAAGAAACTGCAGATGCTTTAGGAGCTTCAAACGAAACTTTAGCAATTGGTGAAATTGAAATTACTGCTAATGTGAGCGTGAGTTTTATTTTGGACTAAATTTTCAAAATTTCAATATTTTTAAAAATCCAAATCCCAATTTTAAAATTGGGATTTGGATTTTTTTTGTTACTATACTTCCCTCAACACTTTATAATATATCACGCAAAAAAATATCTTCGGCTGATTTGCTTTCTATTAAGCTTTAAGAAACCTTTCTTGCTCAAGAAGTTACCAAGATTGATTTTGAAATACAGCTGGTAGTTTTATTAAAACTAACTTTTTAAATTTTTAGTTTTTTTTGAATTCACAACATTAAAAGAATAGGAAAGCATTAAATAACTCCAATAAGCCAGCTTTGTTTCATCCTGTATTTTAGGAAGATATTTCATAGTGCCGGAAGATTTATAAAATGAAAAAGCACAATTAATTTCCAATTGTTTTATTGGCTGATATTTTACAGAAATATCATTTTCAAAGCCAAGATATTTTGTCAGTTCTTGTCCTGTATTATTTAGAAGAGGATATTGAGAGTAAAAAAGATGGAAGTCGGAACGAAGTGATAGTTTTGAATTTAAGGATACTGTGGCAAAAAGATAAGGATTGACCAATCCTTTCCCAGAAACATCAGCTGGAAATCGAGTAAAAACATTCATGTTTCCATTAAATTTCCATGTTACCCCGTATAAAACATCAAAGTCACCCGTGGTATTGGTGGATAATCTTGGCGAACTTCCACTGATTATTTCAGCGCCTAAACGCAAGATTGATTTTTTTGTGGAGAATTTAATTTCAGGCTGAAAATAATATGCTGACAGATTTTTGCCATTGATGTTTTTGCCGAATTGAGTATAGGTATTAAGTGTATAGGACCAATTTCTTTTATTAAATTCTATTCTGGCTCCTGCTGTCGCTCGGGCATACAAGTTTTCAGTGTATGTATTTTTTAAAAAATCCATAGCAGTTATAGAATTGAAAGATAGTGTTGAATTAAATTTGTATCTAAAATAGTTGATCAATAAATATTTGTATTTATTTGCCGCTACAGGAGAATAAGCCGATTCAAATTCAGTGTTATAATTACGTGTAAATAAGGCAAAAAAATCATCAGATAATTTCTCAGTCTGTTTCATTATCCGAATTCCTTCATGCGCTCGCCCTTGTTGAGCCCAAGGTGCATCAGAAAATAATCTGCCGTTGTCTAATAAGATGCTTTGTCTTCCAATTCGAACATTTAAGCTTTTAAATTTCGTCTCTAAGAAAAGTTGATAAAAATTTATGCTTCCTACCTTTGAAGCGTCATATTTTTGATCCCAGAGATGAATTTCTTGAAAATCAGATTTAATAAGCCATTTTTGCCTTTCGTACTGAGCAGAGATTCTATTTCTTTGCGAAATATAAAAATAAGGATCAACTGTATTGTTAGGAGGAATAATATAGTTTGAGGTATATTCAGCGCGTGGCCTTATTTCGAAATTTACTAAAAATTGCTCAGATAGTTTTTCAGTCTCTTGTGCATTTGATTTATGGGAATATAGTAAAGCAATAAATACAATGTGGCATATCTTAATTATGGCATTTATTTTCATTTTATATTATTCCTATAGATTTAATGTGTAAATGCAATAATACTAAAAAATACTCCAATATGATTTTTATTGTAGAAATTGTTTTTGAGGAATTTTGACTGTCATTGTAGAAGAGGATAGCTTTTAAGAAAGCAACTGGTTGAAAAGCTTTAAATACTTACATAGTAATATATAATAAGAATAACTTAGTCGATCAAGAGAAATTTTAATCAAATACAATAGATAATTTAGGACATTAGCAAAAAGTGGTTAGGTCAGTTGTTGCTAATTTTTTAAAAAGAGATGTCTTTAAGTAGCCCATTTTGTTTAATATGATAAAATAGAGAGAAAAATCTTTCATGCATGGAAAAAAGTTCAACGGCTAAATTTATTGTTATCAGAAAGTTAGCAAAAAGTTTTAAAAAAAATAAAAAAAAAACGAAAAAAAGTCTTGTAAATGCGGATAAACTGCCTACTTTTGCACCCGCTTTGAAACACAAGCGAAATTGAAAAAGAAACATACGTTCGTAGACATATTGAATTGACAGCCGTCTCGTTTTATAACGAGACAAAAGAATAAAGAGTAAGATAATCGAGAGATCGAGAATGAACCGATAGAGACTGATTCGAATAATAATTAGTTCTAAGCAGTTAGAACAGACAATATACGATGAAGAGTTTGATCCTGGCTCAGGATGAACGCTAGCGGCAGGCTTAACACATGCAAGTCGAGGGGTAGAAGTCTT
>NZ_SNXB01000012.1 GCF_004362055.1 Flavobacterium sp. 245 | reverse complement strand
CAGGTAATGTAACCCTTACCGGTGTAGTGGTAAGTGATCCTAAGATTACTGTTTCGGGAGGTCCGTTGGCTGTATTGGCAGCGGGGGCTTCAGATACTACGACCTTCTCGGGGGATTATACGATCACCCAGGCCGATATTGATGCGGGTCAGGTGAACAACCTGGCAGAAGTTACAGGCACCCCGCCAACGGGGCCTGCGGTAACGGACGAGTCTTCAGATCCGACACCTTGTGTTAGTTGTGATCCTGTTGTAGGATGTCCAACCTGTACCAGTACTGAGTTGCCATCTAATGCTGGCATTGAATTATTAAAAGAAGGTACATATGTTGATGCCAGCCTTCCGGCGGGACCATCAGCAGGCGATACGATTCATTATACCTTTACGGTAAAAAACACAGGTAATGTAACCCTTACCGGTGTAGTGGTAAGTGATCCTAAGATTACTGTTTTGGGAGGTCCGTTGGCTGTATTGGCAGCGGGGGCTTCAGATGCTGCGACCTTCTCAGGAGACTACACGATCACCCAGGCCGATATTGATGCGGGTCAGGTGAACAACCTGGCAGAAGTTACAGGCACCCCTCCAACGGGGCCTGCGGTAACAGACGAGTCTTCAGATCCGACACCTTGTGTTAGTTGTGATCCTGTTGTAGGATGTCCAACCTGTACCAGTACTGAGTTGCCATCTAATGCTGGCATTGAATTATTAAAAGAAGGTACATATGTTGATGCCAGCCTTCCGGCGGGACCATCAGCAGGCGATACGATTCATTATACCTTTACGGTAAAAAACACAGGTAATGTAACCCTTACCGGTGTAGTGGTAAGTGATCCTAAGATTACTGTTTCGGGAGGTCCGTTGGCTGTATTGGCAGCGGGGGCTTCAGATGCTACGACCTTCTCAGGGGATTACACGATCATCCAGGCCGATATTGATGCGGGTCAGGTGAACAACCTGGCAGAAGTTACAGGCACCCCGCCAACGGGGCCTGCGGTAACGGACGAGTCTTCAGATCCGACACCTTGTGTTAGTTGTGATCCTGTTGTAGGATGTCCAACCTGTACCAGTACTGAGTTGCCATCTAATGCTGGCATTGAATTATTAAAAGAAGGTACATATGTTGATGCCAGCCTTCCGGCGGGACCATCAGCAGGCGATACGATTCATTATACCTTTACGGTAAAAAACACAGGTAATGTAACCCTTACCGGTGTAGTTGTAAGTGATCCTAAGATTACTGTTGTGGGAGGTCCGTTGGCTGTATTGGCAGCGGGGGCTTCAGATGCTACGACATTCTCAGGAGACTACACAATCACCCAGGCCGATGTTGATGCGGGTCAGGTGAACAACCTGGCAGAAGTTACAGGTACCCCGCCAACGGGGCCTGCGGTAACAGACGAGTCTTCAAATCCGACACCTTGTGTTAGTTGTGATCCTGTTGTAGGATGTCCAACCTGTACCAGTACTGAGTTGCCATCTAATGCTGGCATTGAATTATTAAAAGAAGGTACATATGTTGATGCCAGCCTTCCGGCGGGACCATCAGCAGGCGATACGATTCATTATACCTTTACGGTAAAAAACACAGGTAATGTAACCCTTACCGGTGTAGTGGTAAGTGATCCTAAGATTACTGTTTCGGGAGGTCCGTTGGCTGTATTGGCAGCGGGGGCTTCAGATACTACGACATTCTCAGGAGATTACCCAATCACCCAGGCCGATATTGATGCGGGTCAGGTGAACAACCTGGCAGAAGTTACAGGTACCCCGCCAACGGGGCCTGCGGTAACAGACGAGTCTTCAGATCCGACGCCTTGTGTTAGTTGTAATCCTGTTGTAGGATGTCCAACCTGTACCAGTAATCCATTTATTAATGCTGTTGATGATATTTTTAATAGTCCAGCATGTAGTGTTCCAGGGCTAACAGGAAATATTTTAAGTAATGATTCTTTAGGTAATGTACTTGTTAATTCAAAAGTTGATAGTCAAGTTACTTTAACAATTCTTACTGGAAATTATCCTAATATTACTATCGATAGTCTTGGAAATGTAATCACGTCAAATGGTATTGGTGTTGGATCATATCGATTTACTTATCAAGTATGTAGTGCAACAACTCCTAATAGCTGTGATGTCGCAACAGTAATTATAAATATTAGTGATACAACAAATCCAATTTGGATTTCACCTTTACCACAAGACACTACTGTTAGTTGTTCTAATGTACCTGTTACGCCAGTACTAGAGGCTACAGGTGCATGTAGTAATGCAACTGTTACTCACGAGCAACAAATAATAAACGGAAATTGTGTGGGCAATTATACAATTATCAATACTTGGACCGCTACTGATACATCTAACAATGATATCAGCCATGTGCAAACAATAACTGTGGAAGATATAACGGCTCCAGTATTTTTGCAAACTTTTCCAACAAATCTAAAAGTTGATTGCTCGGCAATTCCAATTGCTCCGGCATTAACCGCTACTGATAATTGCTCTAGTGTTGACATAAATTTGGAAGAAACTGTATCACCAGTTTCACCTGAAGGAAATTATAATATACTAAGAACTTGGACTGCAAGTGATCAGTGTGGAAATCAAACTAAAGCTATGCAAACCGTAAATGTTAGTATACCGGATTATTTTCGAAAAA
Organism: Flavobacterium sp. 245; assembly: GCF_004362055.1. GTDB lineage: Bacteria > Bacteroidota > Bacteroidia > Flavobacteriales > Flavobacteriaceae > Flavobacterium. The sequence goes on along the minus strand of NZ_SNXB01000012.1, from coordinate 167,908 downwards.
CAAGAATTGAAGCCCAATGTAATATCGATCCTGATTTAGCTGTAGACATTCTAGATATTATGACTAAGCAATTTCCGGGAGTTAATATAGAAGGAGGAAGCTTTAAAGATGTAAATAACTCGGGAGCACTAGATAATTTAACAGGTATTTTTAAACCATTAAATTTAGTTGATGGTGATTATATTGTCAGATATGAAAATAACGATAGAGAATGTCCAAGAATTCTTGAGTTAACTATTCCGGTGAGTACGAGACCTAGTTGTAAGGAAGAAAACTGTGCTAAGATAATTTTTCATAATGCAATGTCTCCAAATGGAGACGGAGTAAATGATGAGTTCATAATTGATAATGTTATTAATGAATGTTATAAATATAATACAGTTGAGATTTATAATCGTTGGGGCGTTAAAGTGTTCGATGCTGTAAATTACGATAATTCGAGCAATACATTTAAAGGATATTCAGAAGGACGTAGTACTATAAATCAGTCGGCTGTGTTACCAGCAGGAACTTATTTTTACGTTTTTAAATATAAAAATATTGAGAATAATATCGCTTCCAAAACAGGATGGTTGTATTTGAGCGGAATGAACTAAAAGATCAAAAACATTTCAGAAGTACAATTATTACTATTGTACTTGTGATTAAATAAATGAAAACATGAAAACAAAATTTTTAATTTTAGTGATGACACTCTTCCATATAATATGTCATAGTCAACAAGATGCTCAATTCACCCAATATATGTACAATACCGTGAATGTAAATCCTGCATACGCTGGTTCTCGAGGCGCAATAAGCATTTTTGGTTTACATAGGACACAATGGGTTGGTCTAGATGGTGCGCCAGTAAGTAGTACATTTTCATTAAATGCTCCTTTGGGGGAAAATATGGGAGGAGGTATATCATTTATTAACGACAGAATTGGTCCTACTAATGAAAATAAAATATCAGCAGATATGTCTTATACTATAAATACATCCGAGATCTACAAGTTATCATTTGGAATTAAAGTAAGCGCAAATTTATTTAGTTTAGATATTAGCAAATTAAATCCTGTTAATAGTGGTGATCCTGATTTTCAGGATTTACATAATAGTTTTGTACCAAACTTAGGGGCTGGCATCTACTTTCATTCTGATAAGTCTTATGTGGGACTATCGGTTCCTAATTTTTTTGAAACAAATCGTTATGATGATAATTCTGTAGCAATAAATAAAGAACGATTAAATTTTTATTTGATTGGAGGCTATATTTTTAATTTGACCCCAAGCTTAAAATTCAAACCTGCATTTTTAGCAAAAGTGGTACAAGCTGCTCCTTTTCAATTAGATCTTTCAGGAAATTTTTTAATCAATGAAAAGTTTGTATTGGGAGCGGCATGGCGATGGAGTGCGGCTGCGAGTTTAATGGCTGGATTCCAAGTAAATAGGGGGGTTTATATTGGTTATGGGTACGATTTAGAAACTACTAAGCTAGCCAACTATAACTCAGGATCTCACGAAATATTTATGCGTTTTGAGATATTTAAAAGTATGAACCGCATAGTGTCTCCAAGATTCTTCTAAACAAACAAAATCATGAAAAAAATTATATATACTACATTAGCTTTTATTTTAACATTCAATAGCTATTCACAAATAGCCAAAGGAGATAAAGAATATGAGAAGTTTGCATATGTTGATGCGATAAAAACATATGAACGTTTGTTTGAGAAAGGGTATAAATCTCAGGACATGTTAGAAAAATTGGCAAATTCTTATTATTTTAAAGCAGACTTAGGTACGGCCGTTCTTTATTATCGTGAATTATTTGCCTTAAAAGTTGATCTAGAGCCAGAGTATTACTATCGTTTTTCCCAATGCCTAAAATCTATAGAAGATTATAAAAAAGCAGATGAAATAATGTTGAAATTCAATCAAAAAAATGATAATGACTTGAGAGCAAAGTTAGCAAGCTTAGAAAAAAATTATTTGGATGAAATAGAAAAAAACTCTGGTCGTTATATCATTGAAAATGCAGGAATTAACTCTCGATATTCTGACTATGGAAGTGCTTTTTACAATAATAAATTAATATTTACCTCAGCAAGAGACACAGGAGTCATAGGAGGTAGCAGAAAACATTCTTGGAATGGAGAAAGTTTTACTAATTTATATAATGCCGATATTGATGATCAAGGGAATGTATTTTCTCCAAAAAAGTTTGGTAGTGAACTAAAATCAAAATTTCATGAATCTACACCAGTATTTACAAAGGATGGTAAAACCGTCTACTTCACAAGAAATAATTACTTAAATGGTAAGAGAGGAAAAGACAGTGATAAAACTACTTTACTAAAAGTATATAAAGCTACATTAAATGGTGATAAATGGGAAAATATTATTGAGTTGGCTTTTAACAGTAATGATTACAGTGTGGCGCATCCTTCTCTGAGTGCAGATGAGAAAACACTTTACTTCGCTTCGAATATGCCAGGTACCATAGGACAATCTGATTTGTTTAAAGTTAGTATTAATGCCGATGGTAGTTTTGGCGAGCCAATAAACTTAGGTAATACAGTTAATACAGAAGGAAGGGAAACATTTCCAATGATTACGTCTTCTAATGAATTGTATTTTGCTTCTGATGGACATCCTGGATTAGGTGGTTTAGATATTTTTGTGGCTCAGCAACAAGAGGATGGAAGTTATAAAAATATTCAAAATATAGGAAAACCCCTAAATAGTTCAAAAGATGATTTTGGGTTTTTAATTAATGAGAAAAGTAGATTCGGATATGTAAGTTCAAATAGAGATGGGGGAGAAGGAAGTGATGATATTTATAAATTTATAGAAATTAAAAAACTAGAATGCGAACAATTTTTATTGGGAATAGTTGTTGATAAAATAACCGGATTGCCATTAGCAAATACCAAAGTAACTTTGTCTGGCGAAAATTACGATAAATTAAGGGAATTAGTAACAGACAATCAAGGTAAATTTGATTTTGGTAAAGTCGACTGTGGATCTAAATACTATATAAAGAGTGAAAAACAAGAGTATGCTATCGTTGAAATTTCGACTGTAACTAAAGAGGAATCAGGTAAAACAGAGGTTAAAATAGAACTTGAAAAAGAAGTTAAGGCTGTAAAATTGGGAGATGATTTAAGATTTGCTTTTGGAATAGAGGTCATTTATTTTGATTTAGACAAATCTAAAATTCGTTCAGATGCAGCTATCGAATTAGCAAAAATACTAGATGTACTAGAACAAAATCCAACGATGGAAATTTCTATTGGCTCGCATACTGATTGCCGTCAAACTGCCAAATACAACCTAAAGTTGTCTGAAAGAAGGGCAAGAGCCACAATGCTATGGTTAGTAGAAAAAGGAATAAAAAAATCTAGATTAACTGCCAAAGGATATGGTGAGACACAATTAGTAAACAATTGTGGTTGTGAACCAACAAATGAATCTAACTGTACAGAACAACAGCATCAAGCGAATAGACGATCTGAATTTCTTGTAACGAAATTATAGTATCAAGTTTATTCCAAGAACTAATTATTACGAGCACTATAAATCAAATCAATTAGTTTGTCATAAATAATGGCAGAAGCAGTTTTATTTAATTAAAAAGTGCTTGCTGCCTTATTTGAAATTAATTTGTAATTGGGAAAATTTGTAGATTAATGATAAAACCTTGGAAATAAAATAAATTAGTTGGATTATAAATTTTATTAATAATTTGGATGATATAGATGCTAAATGTGATTGTATACGGGTGAGATGAAAATTGTACTAAATTCAAGTTCATATCAGTAAAATATTAATGTCGCTTTTAATATCTTTTGCTAAAGAAAGTAATTGTTTACAAAGCAATATCCGATTTAATACAGTATAATCACTTGTGAAAAATGAAGCAAAAAAAGAACTTAAATATTATCAAATCTACAAAGTACTAATTATAAGAGGAATTCTTCATCGTTTCTTATTTAAGAAAGTTACTTACTTTTTATTGTGTAAATTCGTATAAATATAATTAAGGATTTGATTAATGTCTTAAAAGAATTTCTAACCTATTGTAAGTTGATAAACGGAAAGCATTTTACTAGAATCCGTTTATAATGCCAATAATAAATGGAAAAACTATATAAGATATAAATAAAAAGTTAAAAACTTTTAATGCCATTTGAATAATCATAAGAAATAGCGACAAAGATTTCAGTATTACAAATCTGCAATTTTTTTGAGATGTCTTGTTCAATGAAAGGTAACTGCAATTTAATTTAATTAAATGAATAGAAAAAGAAGAATAAAAAATGTCAACCACTAAAACTTACAAATAAATTTTTCAAAAAAACAAGTTGTATTAGCTTATTACAAAGACAAAGATTTGCCTTCGTATTATTCCAGGTGTTTTTCGAAATAGCCGATAGCTAGCAAAAATTAGAAAATATAAAAACGTTTGGTTAAAAGTTCAAGAAATATTATAGGTTAGTCCCTTCAAAATGTCGATGTTTAGGGTGGAAAAAAAAATCGGAACAGAAATAATTTTGTTCCGATTTAACTAATTTTATATTAAAGAGGCGTTGACCTTTTCAAGACAAAATATTTAATAGGATTAATTTTGTTCGGTAATTGCAGACTTATTAAGCTTAAGAATTCTAATGTTTTTATTAGTGTTATCCGACAAAAACAAATGATCATTCAGTTGTGCAACACTAACGATAGTTCCAAAATCATTTTTACCTAAAATGTTAGAAGTATTTATACTTGCATTAAACTGGTGTTTCATAAATTCCGCTTTTGGATAAAGTTTGACATAATTGATGCCTCCTAAAGTTTCAGATGTAATTGCCCAATCTTTACTAAAACTTATCGCAATTGGTGTAGCATCAAAAAGTGCAGTTATAGGTTTGATAGGCTCAGTAAGAGAATTTGCAGCATTGGCCTTTATAGCAGCTATATTGTAGTATAAATAACTTCTGGTATTCCTTCCAGCTACAATCAAATTTCCATCCTGCACATCAAGTGAATAGATCTCTTCGTAACCATTTAACGAATTTAGTTTTGCAATTGGTACTAAATTCCAATTGCTGGTTTCGGTGATTTGTGAGGTTTCAAAAACTTTAATAGATGTTTCTTTTTCTTTAACAAATAATAATCCATCTCTTACTGCAATTCCAAAAACGTGGGTAAAAGTACTCCACCAATCACCATCTCCGATCACACTAATTGCTTCATTTGTAATTTCATCCAATACAAAAAGTCTTGAATCAATACTCCCGATGTAGATTCTCCCATTATCAACACAAACAGATGAAATTCTTGTAAATGGAATTATCTTAATACCTTTTTTATATGCTGAGATTGTTTTAATATGTACCAACGTTACCGCATTAAAGATTTCCAAAACATCTCCATTACAAACATATAGTTTTTCGTTTGCGATCGTTATTCCTTTCGGATCAAACGTTCCTGTTCCAATCTGAGTTTCTGCTATAGATGCTTCATTTGTAAGATAGAAATAAGTAAAGGATTTTGATTTTTCTTCGTAAGAATCCTTACTGCAATTTGTTAAAAAGCATAGTAATAATAGTAAAAGCAGTATATTTTTCATCTTTTTATTATAGATTATTTCCATTTTCCATCTCCTTTGTATTTTACTAAAAATGGGTTTTTTGGATTAATAGTAAAAATAGGTTTTACGTAAATTCTATTTAAATATTTAATTTTTGTATATCCTTTAAGAATATCCGGATCATTAAAAGGGAGATCTTTTAGATATATTAAATATTGATAAAATTCTTTTAGCATCTCTTGTTGTCCACCACCTTGACCGCTATAGGCCAAATTACTACTATGGCTGTAACCGCTATGATGTGAATATTCGTGTGACCATACCGACATTTCTCCTTTCCAGTGTTCCGATATATAATCAGATTCCCAGTGCGAAGCAAAATCTCCGCCACCCCAAGCGTTTTCTCCGCCCACCATTGCCATGTGCAATGTTCTACTATCAATATAAGTATTGTATACTTGTTCGATTTGAGCTTTGGTTAAATAATCATAAACGCCATCTATGTCTTTATCATTACCGTGCCAATTTAGTGCGCCATTTACATCAGTTCCGTTCGCTGCGGCCTGCTCTCTTTTATATCGATCAAAATTAATGAAAGTGTCATAATATAAAGGATGACTTATAGCATACGAGAAGTTAATTATCATCGCTATCGCTTCTTTTGCCAAAACAGGATTCATTGGCAGAAATTTCTCAGGGTCAGCAATATGATATTGGTCACTAAAGAGAACCAATCTTTTTGATTTTATTTTTTTAAACTTAGCAAATAATGTATCTGTAGATTCAACTGAAAATTCGATTTCACCAGAATTGAAACCACCGATCTTATCAATAGTTACAGCTTTTCCATTCTCGAGTTTGTAATCGTGTTTTCCATTTACTAACGGAAGTTGATGAAAGGAACGATGAAAAGCAGGAACATTTGTAAATTCGTAAATTAAAAAACGCTTATCATAACTGGATAGTTTTGCATAAACTTTTACGTCTTTAAGTCCAACCGGAGAGTATAAGGAAACTTGTACCGAGTCTTTTCCTTTTTGAATGACTTGCATCAGCTGATTGACACGAAACCATCTGTTTTGATTATCATACATTTTTGTAGGACTTTCATCGTCTTCAAACATAGTTATTGGTTCGTTTCCTTTTGGTAAATTATCTGCATCCATCGCTACTTGATAATTAGGCTTATCATCTGACGAATCATTATCACTGCATCTAATAAAAAGACATGAGCAAATTGTAAATACCAAAAAATAAAAATAAATATTCTTCATAATATTAGATAATATAATTATTCGCGAAAATAGTTAGCGTTCCACATACTATATCGTTTTTTCATTATTTCAATTTTTATTTGAAATTCAGTCCAATTTTTACTTTCTTTCGAAGACCACAATACTTCGCTTAAAGCACTTAAGCGCGGGAATATCATATATTCTACTTTGGCAGGAGTAGCCATATATTCTGTCCAAACATTACCTTGGGCTCCTAAAACATATTTTGCTTGTTGCTCATATAATTCTTTAGGAACTGGCTCATAACTATACACTTTTTCCAATGATAAAAAACCTCCAATTGTAAGTTCTTTGTCGTTCCTGCTTTGAGATTTATCTAAATAAACATGACTCCCCGGCGTCATAATTACCTGATGATTTTCTTTAGCAGCTGCAATTCCACCTGCTTCTCCTCTCCAGCTCATTACAATAGCATTTGGCGCAAGACCTCCTTCTAATATTTCATCCCAACCAATTAATGTTTTTCCTTTTTTATTAATATATTTTTCCAGGCGTTGGATGAAATAACTTTGGAGACCATGTTCATCTTTCAAACTTTTCTCTTTTATCATTTGCTGACAAAACGCACTTCTTTTCCAGGCATCTTTAGGAGATTCATCTCCTCCTACGTGAATATATTTTGACGGAAACAGAGTAATCACTTCATCTAAAACATCTTCTAAAAATTTAAAAGTATATTCCGTTGGCGCATAAACATCTTTAAAAACTCCCCAAGTTTCCTGAACTAGTTTTATTCTACCATTTGCTAATTCCTGTTTGCTTTTTTCAGAAATCATACTGGCAGGAATATCCGTCTTTTCGTTTGGAAAACAGCTCAACATCGGATATGCTGCAATCGCGGCACTACTATGCCCCGGCATTTCAATTTCGGGAATTATCGTAATAAATCGCTCTGAAGCATATTTAACAATTTCTTTTATCTCTTCTTGAGTGTAAAAACCTCCCTCTGGAGTATTATCGTTTCCTTCACCAGGCAATCTTCCTATAATTGATCCATTTCTTTTAGAACCTACTTCAGTAAGTTTAGGATATTTCTTTATTTCTATCCTCCATCCTTGATCTTCGGTTAGATGCCAATGAAAATAATTTATTTTATGTAAAGCCAAATAGTTTATAAACTTTTTTACAAATGCTGCTGAAAAAAAATGACGCCCAACATCCAACATAGCGCCTCTGTATTCAAAACGAGGTTCATCCTTCACGGTTACTGCTGCAATAGTAAGATTGCTACCTTTTTCAACAGGTAACAATTGAATTAGTGTCTGCATACCATAGAAAGTTCCCTGAGGAGAATTTCCTATAATTTCAACGTCTTTTTTATCCGACTTAAAACTATAACCTTGCCCTTTACGTCCAGTAGTTCCTTTCAGACTTCTTAATCTAATACAGTTTTCATGTGCCTTATTGACTATTGGTAAAACAAAGCCATAGTGATCTGACAAATAATCATTCAAAAAAGCTGCGATTACCTTATCCTCTTTATTAGCTACTACTAATTTTGTTTTTGAGCTAATCATAAAATTTTCAGGATTTCTGCTAATTTGGAGCGGTTGAGGAATGATCTTTACTTCTTGCGCAAATGACAATACGCTACATAAAAGGAATAAAAAAATAAATGATCTTTGCATATATTATAATTTAATTTTTAATGGACTTAACTTTTTTGTATTTTATATATAAAAAACTGATTTTGATATAATTTTAAATTGTAATGTTTTTTTTAAGACAGCTTGAATAATCATAATACTTATTGGGTAGGATAAACTTTAATTTGCCTTTATCCACTAAACTGGAGGACTAGAAATAAATATGAAATATTATAATTTGTTTAAATGCTATTTAAACTTCCGTTTCAATGCCATTATACTCTTAATATCTTTTTAATCTGATTAATAAAAAAAATGAAACAAGTGTAAATATTAAAAAAAAGGATTGCTTAGTTCACAGAGAATATATATGCATTTAATATTAACCTAGTATGTACTTTTTTATTTTATGATAAAGACGTTGATTTTAAAAATGTAAAATAATAACTTATTCAATCTTTAAGTTTAATCTTTATATATAGAAATTATTACTTGAAGGTTTGTAAAAAAATATTTAACAAAGTTTAAATTCATATTTAAACTTTGTTTTCTTTAAAAATACCTCCAAATAGCATCAAACTTTTTGAAGGTATTACATTAAGAACGCTTTTATTGAAATTTTACTATCAGCTTACTAATTCAAAATAGTTTAAAAAAAAACATTCACAAATTTTACAGAGAATTCACAGTAAAAATTTTATAATTGATAATTTAAATTCATTCAAATAAAATTTTTGCTGCTTAAAATTTTTAGTTCTTAATTAAAATTTATTATTAAGTGCTGAATTACAGATGAATGCAATCTATTTTAAGCAAATGTCAGTGAAAAAAAATCTTATTGTTAGTCAAAAGTAGTTAACGGTCAAATTCTAGTATTAACGGTTAAATTTAGGTATTTATAGCGTAAATCAAGTTCCAAATTTAAAAGTTTCAAATGATTACCATTTAGTTTATTTAATGCCTTATAGTCATTCATTTTTAGGTATCTAATACTATCAATTTAAGACTTTACGATTACTAAACAATCAGTAATCCTGAATTTTATTGCTCCAACGGGCTTTTTGCCTGAATAGGATGATTGCTTATGGCAGAATTTATAATTAGACTCTGGATAAAAAGACTGACTAATCTTTTACTAAAGATTTAGTGGATGCATCACAAAAAAAATATATATTTTAAGAAACCATTAAGCTCTTAAAAAACAATATTACTTGAAAAAAGAAGGACTGTAATAATTATAGTTTGGGCGGATTAGTTTAAAAAAAATGAATTTAGCAATAAAATGATTGCTCTTTTTCAGTATGTTCAGATAAGCCGACTATTCTTATTATGTCGTCGTTAATGGACTTGGATAGTCAGTATAGTAAATTATGTCCATAATAAGAATTTTATATAAAGAAATAGAATTTTTTTAAGCGATAATTAGAAAATTTATGATCTCAAAGGATTATCATTATTTATTTTTAAGTCGTTTTGTACGTTAATCGGTTAATACGACCGATAACGCTAAAAACAGAAACGTTAACTACTTCCTATTAGTATTACTTCTGTTTATTCCTAAATTTTGCATCTATTTAAAAGAATATTTAGAGACAATTAATTCTAAAGAATTTTGTTTTTTCAAAAAATATTAAGATTGCTGAAATTCACTATTTGAAAAGAAATAATAGTGTTCTAAGAAAATACAAAATAGTTTCAATATAAATATGGGAATTTTATCAAAATCCGAACAGAAAAGTAGTTGGTTTAGTGTAATAACTAAAAACTTTATAATAGAATTAATACATTCAAAGGTGTTTGTATTTTATAAAAGAATAAATAAGAGTTTACATTTAAAATTTGGTTTTTCTTTTATCTTTCTATTTCTCTTTAATACTGTACATGCACAATTATATGGAAGTTTTCCGTATTCTGAAAGTTTTACTTCTGGGGTTAAACCTCCAGAAATTTCATTATTAGCGACACAAAATGGAGTAAATTCAACAACTTTTGTTTCTAACGGTATGCAATTAACTCCAGCGGTTGGGAGGCAATTTGGTGCGGTTTATATTAATAATAAAAAATTTAGTTCTATTAATGGAATTGAAATTGAGTTTGAGTTTGGAATGTATGGGGGGTCCGGTGCAGACGGTATTAGTATGTTTTTATTCGATGCAGCTATTTCGGATCCTGTTATAGGTGCAGGTGGAGGATCTTTAGGTTACGGTTTTGCAAGGGCAAATAATAAAACAATATCTATGCGCCAAACTGGCTTAACAGGAGCTTATTTGGGAGTTGGTTTTGATAGTTATGGGGTTTTTAAACGACAAGTTTTTATTGAAAACGAAAGATTCACAGGAGTTCCTACAGATAAATTTACCTCTTCAACTAGTCAAGTAACATTACGAGGGGCAAGAGGAGAAGCGATTAATCAAAGTATCGGTTTAGGGGATGGATTTACAGGCTATCCAGTTTTAAAAACCCAAGGAACACTTTCGGGTTCTGTAGGTGGTGCAGAGTTAGATTCCTCAACTGGTAATTATGTTTATTCTCCGGGATTGGCAGCTTCTTTTAACTTACGTACTACTACCTTTACAACTGATCCCAATAATCCAAATTATAGAAAAGCTTTTGTTTCCTTAATGCCTCATCCTTCAGGAGGTTACAATATAACAGTGAAGATTCAGCACGGGTTAATTATAACGACAGTTATCAATAATTATTGGTATAAAACTTCAATTACTTATAAAGAGAATGCTAATCCGGCTGTAACAGACTTTAATACTGACAATATTAAGGGACCGGATACAGTTCATACTTTATCGTCTGTAGTCCCTGATAATTTTCGAATTGGTTTTGCAGGGTCTACAGGTTTGCTTAACGATGTGCATCTAATTCGCAATTTAATAGTAAGACTTCCTTTTTCTGCTTTAGTGACAGATGATACATTTATATACTGTAATAATAATAAACAAGTAATATATCCTTTAGTCAATGATATGGCTTATTCAGGTGCAGTTTCTAGTTCTCCTACAGGTATATCTTCAAACATAGATTTAGAATCGTTTCAATTTTTGGATGCAAAGGGGACTTTTCAAGGCCATAATTATTTTATTGAAGGTCAAGGGACATGGGCATATAATGCAGGAGATGGAGGAGTGACATTTACACCTAATGTAGGCTATACTGGTATTTCAACAATTAATTACAGTGTTAAAGGCTTGTCTTCTCCCTATAATGATGAGGCTTATAGAAGTTTACCTGGAAAAATTACTGCTAATCAGTTTCTCCCAAGTTCAATTTCTAGTCAACCATTGAATCAAACGGTTAATCCACAAGCTAATACTGCTTTTGCTACAGTTGCTACAGGTGGTAATGGAATTATAAATTATCAATGGCAAGTCAGTACAGATAAGGGTATTAATTGGAGTAATATAAATAATGGAGCTATTTATTCGGACGTTACAACAAACAAACTGAGTTTAAGAAATATTCCCACATCATTAAATGGTTATTTATATAGAGTTTTAATTAATAATGTTTGTCAAAATATAGTAAGTAATTCGGCACTTTTAAATGTAAAAGCAACTGATTTGTCTGTCGAAAAGAACGTTAGCAATCTATCGCCATTTATTAATTCAAATGTAACTTTTACTATTAAGGTAACAAATAATGGTCCAAGTTCAGCAACAGGTGTGACCGTAAATGATTTATTGCCATCAGGATATACTTTTGTAAATGCTATTGCTTCTAGTGGAGACTGGAGTTCACCCAATTGGTCTATAGGAGAATTAGCTAATGGAAGTAGTGCAACCTTGACCATAGTAGCTAAAGTAAATTCCACAGGTTCCTATGCAAATACTGCTTTAATAACTGGTAATGAAAGAGATGAAGTATTGAGTAATAACAGCTCAACAATAACATTAATTCCAGTTCCAGTAAATAATATTGCTGCTCTTCCCGATACAAATACAGCTCCAGTAAATGGAGCTAGCGGTGGAATTGCAGGAATTAATATTTTAGAAAATGATACATTAAACGGTAATCCTTTAAATCCTTTGGAAGTCGTTATAACTTCTATACCAACGGGGCCTCTTACAGTAGGGACAGACGGTACAGTAAGTGTTGCTCCTAATACTCCAGAAGGGATTTATACAGTTGATTATACTATTTGCGAGGTATTAAATCCCACAAATTGTGCTACTGCTACAGTAACCATTAATGTGATTTGTGCCTTCAATGTAATATGTCCAACTTTTCCAGATACAACAGTGGAATGTTATGAAGAATTACCTGCAAATAATATATTAACAATATCTCAATTTAAATTATTAGGAAATAGGGATGGATTAGTAAGTGATACACCATGTGGTGTAGTTGAAGTTATAGCCACTAATGGACCTAATAAAGGTTGTAATAGTGAAGTTATGAGAAGTTATTTAATTGTTGAATATTCTGATGAGAACAATAATAATATTAGAGATTTAGGGGAGGATTTAGTACTAAATCAATTTTTATGCTATCAAAATATTCTTATTAAAGACGTTACTGCACCAATTTTTGTTGAAACATTACCAGCTAATTTTCTAACAGTAGAATGCAATGCTATTCCATCTGCTGCGGTGCTGACAGCAACTGATAACTGTGGAATTGCCGAAGTTTCTTTTTCTGAACTAAATATTGCAGGTGCTTGTTTAGGAAGTTATACATTAAAAAGAAACTGGATAGCAACTGATCTATGTGGATTGACCACAAACTATGTTCAAACTATAGTAGTTCAGGATAAAACACCTCCTGTATTAATTACTGCATTTGATTCAGTTGTTGTTGCTGATTGTGATAAAATTCCTGATGTCCCTGCGCTGAAATTTACAGATAATTGTTCGGATTCTTCCTCAATTATTTTAAATTTTAACGAGGTAAAATCCGCAATTTTAGTCGATGGTACATACACTATTGTTCGAACCTGGACTGCGATTGATAACTGTGGTAATCAAACTAGCACTTCACAAACAGTAAATGTAAAAATACCAAATTATCTTAAAACAAAGAGCATCAATGCACAATGTAATATTGACCCTAATTTAAAAATAAATATATTAAATATAATAAAAAATGAATTTTCCGATGTGTTTCTGGAAGGTGGAACTTTTAGCGATGTAAGCATGTCTGGGGGATTGGAAACTTTAACGGGGATTTTTACACCTTTGAATTTAGCAGATAATGAATATATAGTCAGATACGAAAATAATGATTCTTATTGCCCAAGAGTAGTGGAAGTAAAAATACCTGTAAATACAAGACCAGGTTGCACAGAGGATAATTGTGTGAAGATAAATTTTCATAATGCAATTTCCCCAAATGGAGATGGATTAAACGATGAGTTTATAATTGACAATGTAACGAACGATTGTTATAAAAGTAATAGTGTGGAAATATATAATCGTTGGGGAGTTAAAGTTTTTGATACTGCAAATTATGATAATTCTACTAAATTATTTAAAGGTTTATCAGAAGGTCGTCAAACAATCAAACAATCTGCAACTTTATCAACAGGAACTTATTATTACATTTTTAAATATATAAATATAGAGGGAAACATTTCGGCAAAAACAGGATGGTTGTATTTAAGTGGTAATTAATGCTTCAAGTGTTTGTAATGTATCGGATAAAATTAGTAGTATGAACTTACAGGCAAAAATATGAAAACAAAAATTTAATACTAATGCTTTTTCTTTAATGTCGGTAAACGAAAAGAAAGAAATGATACTTATTTTTTTTTAATTCGTAATAGAATTGTATGTATTTCAAAATAATAGATCTAGTGATCTTACATAATTTCCATATCGGCCTATTATATATATTCAAAAATTTAAATAGGATGATTTATTTTTTCCAAAAGTTTTAGGAAAAAATAGCTGGCTGGTCCTATTAAAAGTGCCGAAGGATTTGTCAACAAAAAGGTAGACAAGGATGTGGACAAGGCAAGTTAAAAAAAGAAATTTTCTTTTTTCTTAACGTTATATAACTTTTAATCTACGTCTTTGACATCACATGCAAAATTGGAATTTTCCGTTAACTTAAAAAATTAGCTCGTTAATCAGCGTATCATCACGTTAACTACTTCTTGTTACGAATTAGATAAAAATAAAATTATCTTTCAAATGTAATTCAAGAGTTTTATTTACTGCAAAAATATTTGCATTAGTCTTTTTAAATTATTAAAGCTGTAGTCTTAGAAGAGGTTTGCAATTTGAAATTTTGTACTAAGCTTGTTTGTTTATAATCCAATTAGGGCTTGGTAAAATTAAAGAGAATTAATAAAAAGCGAAAGATAAATTTTTTAACTATAAATGAGTTTGAATTGGTAGAAAACTAGGAATATGTGTATGCTTCCAGATTTTATTATTGCGTTTAATTTTTTTATCTATAAATATCTACTCTAACATTAACTTTTAAATTTATTAAATTATGAAAAAATTGTTTGCAGAATTCTTTGGAACCTATTGGTTGGTATTTGGAGGTTGTGGTAGTGCAATTTTTGCAGCTGGAATTCCTGATTTAGGAATTGGGTTTGCAGGGGTAGCCTTAGCATTTGGTTTGAGCGTACTAACTATGATTTACGCGGTTGGTCATATATCTGGAGCACATTTTAATCCTGCAGTTTCATTTGGATTATGGGCTAGTGGAAGATTTCCTGCCAAAGATCTTATTCCTTACATTATTTCTCAATGTATAGGTGCAATTGCAGCGGCTGGAACTTTATACATTATTGCATCTGGGAAAGCAAGTTTTGTAATTGACGCTACAGAAGCTGGAGCCTTTGCATCGAATGGTTTTGGATCTTTTTCACCCGATGGATATTCTTTACAATCAGTATTTATCGCTGAATTTATCTTAACTTTCTTTTTCTTGTTGATTATTTTAGGAGCCACAGATAAATTGGCTTCGACAAAATTTGCCGGCCTTGCAATTGGTTTGGCTTTGACCTTAATACATTTAATTAGTATTCCAATTTCAAATACTTCTGTAAACCCTGCTAGAGCATTATCTCAGGCTGTTTTTGTTGGAGGAGAACCTTTATTTCAAGTTTGGTTATTTTGGGTTGCTCCAATTTTAGGAGCTCTCTCGGCAGGTTTTATGTATAAAATATTATTACATAAATAGTCTAAAGTAATAAAATTCTGATTATTTATTATTGCAATGCGCTTTTTTTAGACTATTGTAGTTTGCCTCTGAAATAAGCTTGCGATAGTTATGTATAAATTAAGATTAGCTCTATCTGCAACTATGAATTTTAAAATTGGAATGTTTGTTTATTTCAATAGACCTTAAAATTTGATTGGCATTTTATCAGCAGAAAAAACTCACACGACTTAATCAATTTTATTGGTTTTAATTTTTTTAGCCGAATATAATATTAAAAGGTTGTTGATGTTCCCAAAGAGGTTTTCATGTAATAATTAAAAATCAATAAATAGATGTTATCAGTTATGATAATATAATATGAAAAATATCGATATGATTTTCTTCCAGTTAATTAGTGTTATTCTGGTACTGAAAGGCCAGTTTAGGATAAGATTATATTCAAATGGCAGGATAGAGATGCAGTATATTAAAATCTGATATACTATCGAAATATTTATAAATTTTAGCTCCTGTGCAGCACAAAGTTACTTGCAAAAGAAATTTTGTGCTTTACAAGTCGCATACTAAAAAATGACAAAAAAAAGGGATGTTCCGATTTGCTTGGGACATTCCTACTAGAATTCAGGAAATGTTTATTACATATTAATATTTCAGCAGTTTAAATCCACTTGATGATAAATAGTTAGTTAACATGATAATTTTTTCGTTTAAGTTCACTTTTTTATGTATTTATATATGTTTAGTTCCCGGTATATGGATTTAAAAATAGATGATAAAAACCAATTTTATTTTTTTTCGGATCCAAAGCGTATTCTGTTTGTAAGAAAAAAAACTGTATTTCAAATTTAATGCAGAACTACACACCAAAAATAAAGCTATATAATTTGAACTATGAGAGCACTTTTAATTGGATTTCTTTTGATTTCTTTATTGTCATGCAAAACACATATTGTAACAAAATATAAGATTGTAACAAAAGAACGATCATATTACACTGATGAAATTACTTACAGTAACGATTCAATTAAATTTTATGAGAAGAAGAGAAACGGCAGCCTTAGAGGAGTATTTATAATCCCTTTTCGTAATAGTGAAATTATTCCTTCAAATGAACGTGTTAAATAAACTATTTAAAAAAACGTAGTAACATTTACTTCATTTAAGTCAAGTAACAAATGCAAATCATCGTAAAAGCGAACAACCATTCGGAAAAAAGATCAATATATTCTGGTTGAACGAGATCGTTTCTTTCTGACTAAAAAACAATAACAAAACAACTAATAATAATATAGATGAGCAAAGGTAAACCTTCTCTCGTGATTCTTGCGGCAGGTATTGGAAGTCGATATGGAGGGTTAAAACATTTAGATGCATGCACTTCCGAAGTGATACAATAATGGATTTTCAATACATGATGTATTACAGGCAGGATTTGGAGAATTTGTATTTATGATAAGTAAGATTATTGAAAGAGTGCAAGAATGTTAATTAAAAATTAAATGGTAAAGTTGAAGTTGAATATGTTTTTAAGGAAATTACGAATGTTCCAGCAAAATATCAAAATCCGGAAAGAAAAAAAATATGAGGAACAGGACATGCCTTATTGATGGAAAAAGAAGAATTAAGTCAAGATTTTGCCATTATAAAATGATTTTTACGGAAAAGAAGCATTTGAGATAATGGCATAAGCATTGATAGAAATGGACAAGGAATTATACCATTTTAACATGATGGCCTATTTGCTTAAAAATACTATTTCCGATCATGGCTTTGTTTCAAGAGACGAATGT
Organism: Flavobacterium sp. 245; assembly: GCF_004362055.1. Lineage (GTDB taxonomy): Bacteria > Bacteroidota > Bacteroidia > Flavobacteriales > Flavobacteriaceae > Flavobacterium. The sequence continues at coordinate 150,543 of NZ_SNXB01000012.1, read as the reverse complement.
AAGGTAGATGAAAATAATTATTTGACAGATGTTACTGAACGTATACATAGTGAAAAAGTCAACAGTAAGCCGGTGTTTAAAAACAACAAAGGAGAATTTAATACGATAGATGAGAATGTTATTGTTTCAATGAACTTTTTGGGTTTACTCCAAAGAGCTTTGATTTTGGCGGTGCGCTTTTTGAGGATTTCCTGGAGAAAAATGAACAAGATCTAAAAGCCGAATTTTTATTACATCTATATTAATGAAATTTTAAAATCAAAAAATGCATCGTTTGAAGTACTTCAATCGAATGCAAAATGGTTTGGAGTGACATATAAGGAAGACAAGGAAATAGCTAAAAGAGAAATGGAAAAATTAAGAACCGAAAAAGTGTATCCAACTAATCTGTGGTAAATATGATAGAAGAACATTTAAAATTTATTTACGATCAGTTTGATTATTTAGAAGATTTCAAAAATTTTGAAGAATTGACCTCAGGTCATATCAACGACACCTATTTGGTTACAAGTAATTTTGGTGAACGGGTTATTTTGCAAAAAATTAATAGTGGCGTTTTTAAAGACGTTCCTGGTCTGATTGCCAATAAAGTGGGTGTAAGTAAACATTTGCTTCGAAAATTAAAACATTTTTCTGAAGAAGAACTTAAACGCCGCGTTTTGACTTTTATCGCAACCAAAAATGGCATTTTTTATTATCAGGATATAGATGGATACTTTTGGAATATGATGGTATACATAGAAGGCAGCACAACTTTTGAAACTGTTAAAAATGAAGAAATTGCCTATGAAGCAGGGAAAATTTTCGGTGAATTTTTAAATCTGACAAGTGATTTTGATGTCGGAAAATTAATAGAAGTAATTCCGAATTTTCATGACATGGCTTTTCGGTTTTCTCAGTTTGACAGTGCCTTGAAAGAAGCTTCAGAACAGCGAGTTGAACAGGCCAAAACTTGTATTAATCTGGTTTATGAACTTAAAGAAGAAATGCATGTGTTGCAAAAATTAAAAGATGCCGAAAAAATAAAACTCACAGTAACACATAATGACACTAAAATATCAAATGTGCTTTTTGATGTAAATAAAAAAGGTCTTTGTGTGATTGATACTGATACAGTTATGCCCGGAATTATTCATTATGATTTTGGAGATGCTGTTCGAACGATTTGCAATACTGCAGCTGAAGACGAAAAAAATCTGAGCCTGGTCAGTTTCAATTTACAGTATTATAAAGCGTATGTAAAAGGTTTTATTGAAAAAACGAATTCTTCTCTTTCATTATTAGAGATAAAATATCTTCCCCTTGGCGCAAAAACTATGGTATTTATCATGGCACTTCGTTTTCTGACTGATTTTTTAAATGATGATATTTATTATAAAACAAAATATCTGGAACATAATTTGGATCGCTCTAAAAATCAATTTAAACTCATTGAAAGTATTTCGAAACAATTTAAGGAAATGGAAGACTATAATTTGGATTTCTTTGAATCATTAAAATAATAAAAATGGAAAAATATGTATTACCGGAGATGCCGGTTTTCTAGGTAGTCATATTGCTGAACATCTATCTAAATAAAGACATGAAGATCTAATACTATATAGTCTTAGAATGGGATTTGAATATAACCTAAAAGGATTAATTGTCGAGTTTGTAAAAGGAGACATTCGCGATGAGAATCTGGTTAATGAAGTCATTAGCGGGGCAAGCGGTGTTTTTCATTTGGTGGCTTTAGTGAGAGTTCCGGAATCGCTTTTGAAGATTAGAGAATGCATCGAAATCAATACTATTGGAACTATTAATATTTTGGAAGCAGCAAAAAATAATTCAAACTGTAAAGTTATACTGTCACCTTCTGCAGCAAATTATGGAAATAATCCCGTTTTGCCAAAAGTAGAAACGATGTTTGCGGAACCTATGACACCGTATGCCATAACAAAACTCGATGGAGAATATTATTTAAAAATGTATCTCGACCAATATCAAGTTCAAACGGCTTCTCTTCGTTATTTTAATGTATTTGGTCCACGCCAAAATCCAGAATCTGCTTATGCGACCGCAGTGCCTATTTTTATAAATAATGCACTTAAAAACGTGCCCATCACAATTTACGGTGACGGATTGCAGACCAGAGATTTTATTTATGTAAAGGATGTGGTAAAAGCGAATATTCTGGCTTCTCAAAAAGCAAATAAAACCTATAATGTTGTACTGGGGTACAGCACATCGGTTTTAGAGTTAGCCCAAAAAATTATAAAAATCACGTACTCAAAATCAGGGATCAGATTTCTGGAAGAAAGAGCGGCGACATTAAACATTCTAAGGCAATCCTGATAAATTTAATCTGTTAAGATTTAAGCCTGAATATACAATTGATAGAGCTTTAGAAGAAACTATTCATTTTTATCTCTAGGAATTAACCAAAAAATAAGTTTTAAAATAAGAACTAATTGCAATCCTAAAATATGTCAGAAATTGATTTTACTTTAAAAAAAGAACAAAGCAGTACTTTAATTCCAATGCTTATTTTAACTTCATTATTTTTTATTCTTGGATTTGTAACCTGGCTAAACGGGCCTCTGATACCTTTTTTTAAATTAGCTTGTGAACTAACAGAATCCCAATCGTATTTTGTAACTTTTTCCTTTTATATTGCCTATTTTGTGATGGGGGTCCCATCATCCTGGGTAATTGGAAAAGTAGGTTATAAAAGTAGTATTTCTTTAGGGTTACAAATCATTGCTTTAGGTGCCTTTATGTTTTACCCGGCAGCCGAAAGCCGTACTTTTTTACTGTTTTTAATAGCACTTTTTGTTATGGGTACTGGTTTGGCAATTTTGCAAACTGCTTCAAATCCATACGTGGTTGTAATAGGCCCGAGAGAAAATGCTGCAGCCCGAATTAGTGTTTTAGGTATTGCTAATAAACTAGCCGGCTTTATGGCACCTTTATTATTAACTGAATTAGTATTGTCAAATATCGGATATTATTCTGCAGATAAAATAGCCGTAATGACATCGTTTCAAAGAGAAAGGGCTTTAGATTACTTAGCCTTGCAATTACAAACACCTTATGTATATATGGCAGGAATCATGTTTGTATTGGCCATTTTTATAAAATTTTCGTCACTTCCTGAAATTAATTTAGACAACGACGGACATGTAGAACATTTAAGTATTATCAAACAAATTAAAAATGCACTCAGACGTCCTCAATTGGTTTTGGGAGTAATCACCTTAATGTTGTATTTGGCTGCCGAGGTTTTGGCTGGAGATTCAATTGGGGGGTTCGGAAAACAATTGAGAGTTTATGGAGATGAAGGAAATTTTTATCTAAAATTGACTTCTTTCACCATGTCAGCAATGGTTGTGGGGTACATTTTGGGAATAACCCTGATCCCAAAATACCTTTCGCAGGTAACGGCTTTAAAAGGTTCAGGAATTTTAGGAATCATTTTGGTTTTAGCAATTGTAATTATTTCACCCAAATTAATGATTCAATTGCCTGGAATTCCAAATTTGCCAATTGTAATTCTTTTAGTAGCACTACTTGGTTTGGCCAATGCACTTTGCTGGCCGGCAATTTGGCCAATGGCTCTTGAAGATTTGGGAGGTTATACTAAAATTGGAAGTGCTATTTTGATTATGGGAATTATTGGAGGAGCAATTTTCCCTCTATTATATGGATTAATTACAGAAACTATCAATACATCAAATATTGCAGTCGGAACTCAAGACATTTCAAGAAGCGGAAACCAGCTTGCGTATTTAATGTTATTACCATCTTATATAATGATTCTTTTCTATGCAGTAAAAGGTCATAAATACCGAAAATGGTAGCATAAATTAGAGATATTAAAAAAAAACTATATCATGTTAAAAAGTAAAATCGACAAAGCAACAAGATTCGAAAAACGATTCGAAAACATCAATACCGTTGTTTTTGAAAATTCTTCTGATGCTTCAAAAGCAGTTGCCCAGGAAATTGCAGCTTTAATTCAGTCAAAACAAAAAGAAAATCAGCCTTGTATTTTAGGTCTAGCTACAGGTTCTTCTCCAAAAGGGCTTTATGCTGAATTAGTTCGCTTGCATAAAGAAGAAGGTTTGAGTTTTAAAAACGTAATCAGTTTTAATTTGGATGAATATTATCCGATGGAACCAAACTCAATTAACAGTTATGTTCGTTTTATGAAAGAATTGCTGTTTGATCATGTTGATATTTTGCCTGAAAACGCTCATGTTCCAGACGGACTTTTGACAAAAGAACAAATCGCTGATTATTGCCACGAGTATGAAGCAAAAATTGGAGCTTTAGGCGGAATTGATTTGCAGATTTTAGGAATTGGAGGAAACGGACATATTGGTTTCAACGAATCGGGTTCACTTCAAAATTCAAAAACGCGTTTAGTGGCTCTGGATCATATTACGAGAGTTGCAGCAAGCAAAGATTTCTTCGGATTGAGTAATACACCAAGAACGGCAATAACCCTTGGAGTAAAAAAAATCATGGAGGCTAAACAGGTTATTTTGATGGCTTGGGGAGAAGGAAAGGCGAATATTGTAAAAAAATCGGTAGAAGATGAAGTTACAAATCGTGTACCAGCTTCTTTTTTGCAGGAACACAATAATGCCGTTTTTATTTTAGACAAAGAAGCTTCTTCAAAACTAACCAGAATCAATAAACCATGGTTGGTAGAAAAAGTAGCATGGACAGATAAACTAATTAGAAAAGCGGTTTTAGGATTGGCACTTCAGCTTAAAAAACCTATTTTAATGTTGACTGATGCCGATTATATCGAAAACGGAATGAGCGATTTATTGGCAGATTCAGGTCCGGCGTACGATATCAATATCAAAATCTTCAATAAACTTCAAAATACAATTACAGGCTGGCCAGGCGGGAAACCAAATGCAGATGATTCAAACCGCCCGGAAAGAGCGGAGCCGACTAAAAAACGCGTGTTGATTTTCAGTCCGCATCCAGATGATGATATTATCAGTATGGGAGGAACTTTCATGCGTTTGCAGGAGCAGGGACATGAAGTGCATGTTGCGTATCAAACCTCTGGAAATATTGCTGTCGCGGATGATGAAGCATTGCGTTTTGCAAGATTCGTAATTGATTACAACGAAAAATTCGGAATCGAAAGTGCCGAGGCAGATAATATCTATCTAAATGCAGCAGCTTTTTTAACCAATAAAAAGAACAGTGAAATTGATATTCCGGAAGTTCGTTATATAAAAGGATTAATCCGAAAAGGAGAAGCAAGGGCAGCAAGTCATTTTGTTGGTTTGACAGACGATCATATTCATTTTATGGAATCGCCATTTTATGAAACGGGAACAATCGAGAAAAAACCAATCGGCGCAGAAGATATTCAATTGACCGTGGATTTAATCGAAAAAATAAAACCGCACCAAATTTATGCTGCAGGCGATTTAGCCGACCCACACGGAACCCATAAAGTTTGTCTTGATGCAATTTTTGAAGCGGTAAAAGTTTTAAAACCAAAATCGTTTATGGATGATTGCTGGTTATGGTTGTACCGTGGAGCTTGGCAGGAATGGGGAATTGACGAAGTAGAGATGGCGGTACCAATGAGCCCGGATCAGGTTTTGGCAAAACGTCACGGAATCTTCAAACACCAATCTCAAAAAGATGGTGTTGTTTTCCAGGGAACCGATGCAAGAGAATTTTGGCAAAGAGCTGAAGACAGAAATGCAGAAACAGCAGATTTATACCAGCAATTAGGACTGGCAACGTATGCAGCTGTGGAAGCATTTGTGAGATGGGAGTATTAAATAATTCTTGTCTGGCAAAAACAAAAGAATACTTGGATTCTTATTGCAAGACGGGCTTACAAATTAACTAGATAGTAAACAACTAAAAAAATGAAAGTACTAGTAACAGGAGGATTAGGTTTTATTGGTTCTCACACCGTAGTCGAATTGCAAAATGAAGGCTTTGAGGTAGTGATTATTGACAATCTTTCCAATTCTACAAAAGATGTTTTAAAAGGAATTACAAATATTACAGGAAAGACACCTTTATTCGAAAAGTTAGATTTAAGAGAAAAAGCATCAGTTCAGGATTTTTTTAAAAAACATAACGATGTTACAGGAGTAATTCATTTTGCAGCTTCAAAAGCAGTTGGAGAAAGTGTTGAAAATCCGTTATTGTATTACGAAAACAACATCAGTACTTTGGTTTATCTTTTACAGGAATTACAGCAAAAACCTGAGGCAAGTTTCATTTTTAGTTCGTCTTGTACGGTTTATGGTCAAGCCGAAAAAATGCCAATTGCGGAAGATGCTCCGGTACAGGCTGCAATGTCTCCTTATGGAAATACCAAGCAAATTGGAGAAGAAATTATAACAGACACTACGAGAGTAACCAACATAAACGCAATCTTATTACGTTATTTTAATCCGGTTGGAGCACATTCATCCAATCAAATTGGAGAATTACCATTAGGTGTTCCTCAAAACTTAGTGCCTTTTATTACGCAAACCGGTGTAGAATTGCGTAAAGAATTGTCTGTTTTTGGAGATGATTATCCAACTCCTGATGGAACTGCAGTTCGTGATTATATTCACGTTGTAGATTTGGCTAAAGCGCACGTCATTGCATTACAGCGTTTATTTAATAAAAAGAATTTGCAAAAGGTAGAGATTTTTAACTTAGGGACCGGAAAAGGAAGTTCAGTTTTGGAAGTCATTAGTAGTTTCGAAAAAGTAAGCGATAAAAAATTACCTTATAAAATTATGCCACGTCGTGAAGGTGATATCACTGAAGCATATGCTGATACAGACAAAGCAAATAATGTTTTAGGCTGGAAAGCAGAATTAAGTTTAGACGAAGCTATGGCAAGCGCATGGAGATGGGAGCAAAAAATCGTTTGTAAAATAATGTTTAATCACAAACTACTTGATAACTAATATTATTACAGTTTGAAACATACTTTTTCATTTCTACGAACATACAGAAAAAAAGCTTGTAAAAAGTTATGCCAGTCTTGTGCAACCACGCCATTTTTTGAGTTAAATCTTATTAAAATAAAAGATGTTTAAGAATCGCCCGTTAATCAGAGTATTCGACCGTTAACTACTTTTTGATACCAATTGTGCTTGTTTTTATTTTTATTTGCTACATGATTAAAGATGTATTTATTTGGAATAAAGAGGCATGTAAATTGTAAATAGGTTTTTTTCAAAAAAACAGCAATAGTAATGATTAATAAAATTATTTTAGGATTGCTATGTTGTCTAGGGAGTTAATATATTAAAGTTTTCTCAAAGTCCCTTTATCCCTTCAACTATTTTTCATGTAGGTTAAATAGATCAATATAGGGACATAGCCGCCTAAATTGAATTTTAGGCGGTTTTTTTGTATAATGTAATTATTATTTGTAGGATAAGCTTTAAGATTTAGTTTGCTTTTAGCTGCTCAAACAGAGTAGGATTGTGATTGGAGAGTTATCTATTTTTGGAATAAGTAGCCAATATAAAAAAAAGCGATGTGTACCATTCATTAAGTCTATTTTATAAAGTACATGGGATGGAAATGCAACGAATGCGTTAATGTGATCAATTAGAAAGTTTTATTTTAGAAGCAAAAGAAAGTTATGTTCTTGAAGCAGTATATTCTCGTTAAAATGAACATAAAAAATTAGGATAAATCACAGATCTCTTCTAATGAAAAATTTCGCATTTAAACGTAAAGTAAATTGTGTTTATATTCAAGGTGATGCCCGATTAAGTTTGGATGAATAATAGTAATGACCCATAAATGAGAAAAAAAATGTTGGTAGTTCTATTTTTTAGTTATATCCAGACTATATTATTTATCAAATTTAGGGTTCTGTTAATCAATTTTACCAGATCAGTACTCTGTTAGAATCTCTAAATTTTAATGTCAATATTATTTTTATTGAATTTATAGTTATTTAATGAAGATTTTACTGAAACTGTTTACTAAATAGGGAATGAATTTTTAAATTAGAATTTATGATATTATGAAATATATAAATAAAATTACGTGGACATGTATATTTATTGGAGCGTTTTTGTGGGCATTATTAATGCTAAACTTGTTAGTGTCAATACTTTGAAATCAGAGTGAACTGGCGTTAATAGACTTTCGAGATTAATCATCTTTATGTTTTTTTTGATAAATCGATGTGTAAATTAAAACTACCTTTATACCTTCGACTATTTTTCATGTAGGTTAAATTGATCAATACAGGGATCAAGTGGGTTTATCAATAAAACCAATAGTCCAAAAATGGCCAAAAAACGTAAAAATCACATTCGATTTGTTTTTAGCTTTGAAGTAATATTCAAAGTATGATAAACCACCCGCTATTACTAAATAAGTAATAGAGTCGTGTTTGTAGTCATATTTATTTTAGTTTGTGGCTATAGAACAATAAAAAACGAACCATCAACTTATTGAGTAAGCATTCTTCCACAAACATTAAGGACTCATTTCTGAAGCTTAGAAAAGGCATGCGTTTGCAACATCTTCAGTAGCTCCACCACCTTTCAGCAGAATTCCGTTTCTACATCCTTATTACATCCTCAGGTAATTTCGAAGACATTTGAGTTTCGATAAAACCAGGAGCGATTGCATTACAGCGAATATTTCGAGAACCTATTTCAAGTGCTAGAGATTTTCTAATCCAATTGGATCCGCTTTAGACGCTCGGAGTTTGTTTGACCAGCATTTCCAGAAACTCCAATAACTGAACTAATATTGATAGTAAAACCAGCGCGTTGTTTTAGAAAAGTCTTTTGAATTGCTTTTGTCATATTAAGAACTGACTTTAAGTTTACATCAATAACTGATCAAAATCATCTTTTGTAATTTTGGAATTGTTAATTAAGATGTCAACTATTCCAAAATCAGCCAATACAGCATCAACAAAAGTTTACGCTTCATTAAAATCGGCCGCATTTGATTGGTTTTCGCTCTAAAAACTCATAAAGCATTCAATTCAGCTTCTAAAGCCTCTGCAGAAGCTGCAGATGAGGTATAATTAAAAGCAACATTTGCATCATCTTTATAAAAGCTTCAGTAATTTCTTTTTCAAGTCCACGACTAGCACCCGTACTAATGGCGAACTTTCCTTCTAATAATCATATTCAAAATTAATTTAAAGATTTATGTATCGATAGTCCTGTTATGATAACTTGTGGAACTATGGTAACTCCCTTTAGAAAAACAACAATTGCAACCCCTTTAAACATCAGTCAAAGCTCAATACAATCTAAAAAGGGCTAAAATTTAAAGCAGCTCAACCTGTTGAACTGCTTTAAATTCAAAATAAAATTCTTACCTATTATTTTGCATGGTAAGCAGGAAGAAAACAAATAATACAACTACCATAATTAACATTCTATAAATCGAGGCTTCAAATGTTTTTGTGTTTTTGAGCTTGTCTTCCTTTCTCTGCTTTATCATATTAACAATAATTACAGGAGTGAACACTATTACAGCGAGGTAAAGAAAATGTCTTGTATATTCTGGAGACAATATTGATATTGCTATCAGTAGCAAACCCAATAAAAGGAAAACAATATTTATATTTTTCATGGCAATTAGGTTATTTAATATTTATATCTTCAATCATTTTATGTCGGTTGAATTTCAGATGTAACAATAAATACAATCATTAAAATTAAATGAGACAAGAAAACAAATTAATAAATTCTTGTAAGAGCGGCTCAAATGAGCCGCTCTTTATTCAAAAATTAAAAAAACTTAAAGCCTTATTAAAATCTGTAGTTTGTCAATCTAAACGGAGTAGATGCACTTGCATAAGTGTAAATAACATTCGTATAGTAGATTGTAAAAGTTTCTTTTTTAATGTATAAACCTTTAGGATTTGTAATTTCATCATCTAAAACTTTCAAAAATGCTCTTGATGCTACAGTTCCTCCCAACCAACCGTCATCTGTTAAGATAATGGTCTTGTTTACAGCATCTTCAGTAGTGGTAAAGAAATGATAAATCGTTGCTTTTCCTCCATTAAATGTATATGCGATATAATTACCATTCAAAGGATCATTGAAAGCAATCTGAACTCTCGCAAGTTTTTGATTAGCAGCCAAAGTAGCGTTTACTTTATCTAAAACTGATTTAGCATAAGGTGAGTTAGTAGCAGCAGTCGATAAGTTGGCAGCGATATATCCTATTGTAATTTGAGGACCACCCTCTAAAAATATTTTATAATCCTCTGTTAATCTTGGTGGTGCGTTTGTAAATTTAATTGCTGCAGTCGCTCCATTTGTTCCTGTTGCCACAAAAGATTTATCTGTAGGGTTATAAACAAAATCTGTTAAACTTTGAGTCCCAACCACAACAGCAGGTTTTATTGTTATTCCTGTAGGAGTATAAGCAACGGCTGCTTTAAGGGTTTCGGCATTAACATTTTCAAGTGGAGCTGCTAATCCAAATCTGGTTACGGAATTAAAGTTAAATTCATATTTTTTTACTGTTCCTCCGTCATTAGTTTCCAATATTCTAAATAATGGGCTATTGATATCTCCTGTCATATTTGCAATCGAGGCTTTGTTTTTCGCTAAGTCAGTCCAGTCCTGAGCAGTTGCTTTTACAAAACGAACTTCTTTTACAGTTCTGTTTGTTCTAAAAACAAGGTCACCATTTTCCTGACCATAATATAAGAACTGAAAATCACCTAAGAAACCTTTTCCTGCAGCAAGTGGTGAATTATTAGAATCTGATAATAAGTGAATTTTGTTTTTTGTTGTAAAAACTACACTTACCGTACTTCCTAACTGAACTTCGTACTGACTATTGTGGATATCTGTATCTGCATCAAAATCAGAAGCCATATCTACTTTTCCGTTTGGTAAAAATTTAAACAAATGTGTAAATCCGCCTAGTTGGCTATCATCTGTATAATACACTGCTTTCCATCCCTCGGCAGGAGAAAGTAATAAGTCATTTAGTTCACTTTTTTGTTTATTCAAACGTTCAGTAGGCGTTTCGTCAAACTTTTGCTCTGCCTCTGTACTAACACAACTATTTAGTTGCAAAGCCAAAAAAAGAAGCATCAAATAATTAAATATATTTTTAGTTTTCATAATTTCTTTGGTTTAATTTTTAATTATTTAAAACATCTGTTGTATTCTTTTGAGCCTCGTCTCTTAGCGCATAAAAATCTATATTAAACGCATCTCTGTAATACTGAACCACAAGGGCTTCTTTTTTCTTAAGAGCAGTAACAGCGGCTGGTACAGTAATACTGGCATAGAAAGCATCATACTCTGATTTTGACATAAGCAAAATTATTGCTGCAGTTTCTGCAAAGTCCTCAGTGTAATTTGATCTTGCATACGCGCTAATGAAACCAAGTCTTTGCGCTGCAGCATCTGTAATACTAAAAGGGTTTGAACTATAATCATTAGGCGTAATTTTTGCCCATGATTCTACATCAAATGTTTTGGTCTGATTTAAAATATGTACATATTCGTGCTGAATGGTGTGAATAAATTGCGTAACACTTGCCCTGCTTTTTTTATCTACATAATCTACCTGAAAAAGAGATATTCTCTTTCCTCCTTCTGCCAATCCTAAAGTATTAGAAACATCATCCGGATTTACATTCACTCCTCCCACTAAAACAAAATCTCTTGGCGCTAATATTTTAACAAAATCTTTTCCTCCTATAGTACTATAACTGTCTATCCATATTTTTTTAATGATTTCAAGAGCAGGTTGTACTTTCTCAATTGCAGGTGGGTATAAAAATCTATTGGCTTCTACTACATTTTGGTTCCACTCATATTGAACATTAATATTATAAGGATCTAAATAATTTTGATCTATCCATTTATCTAAATCAGTTTTTACCGGCTGAGTAAAATCTAATGCAGTTTCAGTTGGCTGATCTTCATGAGAACATGATACCATTGCCATAATTGCAACTGCCAGTACTATCTTTTTATATTGTTTAATTAATTTCATAATAGTTTAAATTAAATTTATCTCGGATTTTTTTCAATTCCATTATTAGATGCATTTAGCGGTATTTGTACAGCACGACGTTTGTCATCTTTAACCAAAATGTTTTTTTTACTTATTTGTCCTTGAGAGTTATAAGTATTATGTTCTATTACCAGGTTAAATCTTTTAATATCAAACCACCTTTGTCCTTCATGTAGGAATTCTCTTCTTCTTGCCTCTGTAATTGCTTTAACAAAAGAGGTTTGCTCCGGAGATAATGCATAAAAAGGAGTGTATTCATCAGCAATAACAGGGTACTTTGCATATACTTTAGCTTTTGTCAACACATCTGTCGCTGCATAACCATCTGTTCTGGTTCCTAAAAAATACTCTAGTTCTGCAGTAGCAATATCCAACTGATTGGTCATAACGTGAGCCTCAATACGGTTTAAAAACATTTCATCATTAGAGAAAAGTACTACTCCTGTAAACGGAAGACCAATCTGTGCTGTTAAATTGGTATATTTAAAATATTCATCAAATTTATAGACTGCTACATTAGCTCCACTTGCTCCTTGTATTGAAATATCAATCAACCAGTCTTTGTTAAAAATATTAGTTTCGGCACCGAGTATTTCATCTCTCTCTTTTGCTCTGGTAAAAGCGAATCTATTTGTACTTGTCGCTCTACCGCAAATTGAACTAGGGAAGCCTACCAGCAAGTTCGTAATCTGTGTATTTTTGGCATATTCAATTGGTTTATTAGGAAAATCATAACCATTATAAGCTACCCAATCTCTTAATTTACCAACAGGTCTGTTTCCTAAGCCTTCTGTAAATTCAAGAACTTTTGCCCAATCTCCTTTTATAGTATAAAAACGTGCAGCAAACGCTTTAGCTGCTTCTTTATTAAAGTGATACTTTAAATAATCTGTTCTGTACTCATTAGTTATGTACTTTAGCCCTTCTTGCATATCTGCTTCAACTAAGTCAAAAACCTCTTTTACAGAATTACGTTTGTAGCTTCCAATTAAAACAGTTTCAGGCTCTGTTATGTAAGGAATCCCTAAGTCAGTTGCTGCAGTAGCAGGATTATAACGATTAGACCATATCGAAACAAGCATAAAATGCGCATACGCTCTCGCTAATAAAGCCTCTCCTTTTTGAGGATTAAGATTAGGAGTGTCACTTAATTCTTTTATCGATAATAATGCCTGATTAGCTGTGGCAATTGCTTTATAAGCGGCATTCCAGTAAAAACCTTGAGTATCCCTGCCTGTTTGATCATCTTGTAATTCCCAGTTATAACTTTGCTCGTTATTTATATTTACCAGTGAACTTTTATTATCAGATACGTTATCTGTCATACTTTCTGTAATCGAAACGTAAGAACCGTCAGGATAAGCATCTGCCAATAATTCTGAGATTTTTTCAGGGGTATCAATTTGTAATCTGTTATCTGGTGTTTCCGAAAGGAATTCATCGCAACTACTAACACCAATAAGCATCAATAGAGATAAAGCTATTCTTATATTTTTCATAATCAATTATATTAAAAAGAAAGGTTTATGGTAAAAGTGTATTGTGATGTGATTGGAAAAGCTACACCTCCAGTGTTACGAAATTCCGGATCCTGACCATTAAGTCTTTTATCAGAATAAATCAACCAAGGGTTTACCGCTGAACCTTTTAATGTAAATGCACTTAGTCCTAATTTTTTCTTGAAGTCTCTAGGAAACTCCCAGCTTAGCGACACATTTTTTAATCTTACAAAATCACCATCAGCAATTCTAACATTAGAATAATTATAAGTGTTGTATGCTTTTGCTAAAGTGCGCTCTCCACCATTGTTTTCTATTAATCTTTTATCTGCAATAACCGGAACATTTGTAATGTTTTCGTCACCAGGATTGATCCAACGGTTTGTAAAATCTTTTGTAAATACTGTTAAATCATCATAAACGCTATCATAAACAGGGTTCAAACGAACTTTATTTCCTCCTGAACCTACTATAAATACATATAAAGACCAACTTTTATAAGTAAAAGTATTTGCTAAACCTATAGATTTATTTGGCTCAATAGAACCTTCATATTTCAAGTATTTCGTAACATCAGCTGTATCTTGAAAATCAGCATCAGTCATGTTGTTATCAGCACCATCCTGTAATTTGAAAGTTGGTAATCCCTGATTATTTAATCCTGTAAATTCATATGAATAAATTGAATTTCTTGGGCTTCCTAATGCATTTCCGCCGTTTCCGTTTACCAGACTAAAAGCTGATGGTTTGTTTTGCAGCTTTGTAATTTTTTGATCGTAAACTGAAAAATTAAGTGTAGTCGACCATTTAAAATTGTTAGTTATAATATTTTGAGTTGTAAAACCTATCTCTAAACCTTTAGTCTCCATATCAGCATTATTACCTTGCTTAATACTTTGTCCTCCAACACCTGAAGTGGTCACAAAGTCAACCAGGTCAAAAGCTTTACGGCTATAAATATCTGTTACAAATTGTACTCTGTTGTTGAACATACCTAAATCTACACCTATGTTAGTTTCGAATTGTTTTTCCCATGTTAAATCACCATTTTGCAATTCATCAATAGAAATTGCAGATTCTCTGTTTTGTAAGAAAAGGCGATTCGTGATAAAACTTTTATAAATTGCTAATGAATTCGTAGCCGGTCCTGCAGTAGCTGTAAGTCCGTAAGAAGCTCTTAAGGCTAAATTGTTTATGGTTTTAGAATTTTTCATGAAATTTTCTTCACTCACATTCCACTTACCACTTACAGTATAAGTTGGCAACCATCTGTTAGATCCGCTATTCCCTTGTCTGTTAGAACCATCATAACGACCTGTAAGAGACGCTGTATAACGACGATCGTAAGTATATCCTACTTTACCAAAGAAACCAACAGTTCTTTCTCTTTCGGCGTCAAATCCATAATAAGAATCTCCGTCATTTACAATTTTAGTAATAAATCTAGGATCAATAAAAGGAGTAAGTCCTCTGTCGAACTGCAGTCCTGCAGCAGTAAAATTATCACTACTTCTGTCTACTGATCTAAGTTCTGTACCAAAAAAACCTTCTAATTCATGTTTTTCATTTAATGTATTTCTGTAATTAACACTATTTCTAATGTTATAAGAAGTCATATCATTTGTAAATTTTCTTAAGAATCCACCATTTGGAAGTACCGATACTTTTGGCGCTGTCAAATTATCAGGATTCTGGTATAAAAAGATATTTGCTTCTTGAACGATTGAGTTTTCTCCTTCGGCGCTCAAAGCTGTACCCGCTTTATAAGCTGCAGCAACATTTGAGTCTTCATAAACTTTATGCTCTCTAGATGTGTTTGCATATCGTGCAGAACCACTTAGATTATAAGTTAAATTTTTATTTAATTTATATTCTAAATCCAATTGAAAACGAATATCATTTACTTTTATATCTAATGTATTATTATTAAGCTCATTGATAATATTCATAGGAGCCCAGTTGTTTCTATAATACTCTAAATTTCCATTATCATCATAAGGTCTTAAAGTTCTGCTTGTATTTAGAACATATTTAAAGGGATTGATATCAAATTCCCTGTTTACACTTCCGTATACAGGATCTGATTTACTCTCGTAACTTCCCGGAGCTTGTTGGTTACGCACTGACCCCATTGTAGATACAGTTACATTTAATCTGTCATTTACAAAAAATGTTCCTTTAATATTAGATGTTAACTGCTTTACATTATCAGCAATTGTCCATCCCGGATCGCTGTAATAACCAAGAGATGCGTAGAAGGTATTGTTTTTTCCACCACCCGAAAAGCTTAAAGAGTGATTTTGAGTAATAGAAGGTCTGAATAAAACACTAAACCAGTCTGTATTTCCTAATTCATATTTCTGTAAAAATTGATTACGGCTAACAGCATCATTTCGAACACCAAACTGACCACCTGTTCTATTATAGGTGTCAATTTGTTTGGCCATAATATTATATACCCCTCCAAATCTTCCGTTAAGAGATGATGCTATTTCCAAAAATCCTTTACCGTCTCCGCCATATCCTTCTAATTCTTTTAAAATACTCATAGATTCCTGCGAATTTAAAATATCATATTGAGAATAATTTGGTACACTTCTTACTGTGTTTTCAACAGAATAACTCACTTTTAATGGTGAATCCCTGCGTCCTTGTTTAGTTGAAACAACTACAACACCATTTAACGATCTTGAACCATAAATAGAAGTTGCCGATGCATCTTTAAGAATTTCAATACTTTGAATATCATTAGAATTTAAACCTGCAACAGAAGAACTCAATAAAGTTTCAGAGTTTCCTGAAGCTAAGTCAGCAAATGAAATATTGATAATATCTTCCTGAACAACTCCATCAATTACCCATAAAGGTTTTGTATCTCCAAAAATAGACGAAGATCCACGTACTGTGATTTTTGGCGCAGTACCAAAAGTTCCTGTTACGTTTTGTACAGTAACTCCAGCCGCTTTACCTTCAATCATTCTACTTACATCAACAACTCCATCAACTTTTAATTCAGTTCCGGAAATTTTACTGATGGCTCCGGTAAAAGTTCTTTTAGAGGTTTTCTCATAACCTGTTGTCACAACAACCTCTTTTAAGTTTTGACCAATTTCATTTAGAATTATTGTTGGAGTAATACTGGAAATTCCAATTTCTTTTGTTTCCATACCTACATATGAAATAACAAGAGTGAATGTATTGGCAGGCATTTCTATAGAAAAATTTCCATCAAAATCTGTCAAAACTGCCATTTTTGTTCCTTTAACCGTTACGGTTGCTCCAGGGAGCGAACTTCCATTTGAGTCTGTTACTTTAGCTTTAATGATAGGCCCGGCATTCAATTTACGAAATGACATTCTTAGCTCATTTGTCTTATTTGCCACTGCGAAATTTGAGAATGCAATTGCTAAGACCAAATGGAATAATATTATTTTCATAATTCGATTGGGCAATCGTTTTTTAACAATTGGTTTTTTCATAATTTGATAAGTTTTGATTTTTAATAATTAGTATTTAAAGAGAGTATGAATTACTATTTACAGAAAGTTAAATTTTGGGTTATTAGTAATGTAGCCTGATTATTCACTTTCAGGAATTATGTTTTTACATGGTATTATTTTTAGATTATTTATCCTATTATGATTTTAAAAGAGTTGTTATTGTGATAGAAAGAATAAAAAGTAAAAAACGTTGTAGACAGATTTAAATTAGATTACTCGATTTGTCAGATTTTGTTGGAAAAAGAATTATATCAATTTTGATTTGTGACTAATGTTTTTTATAATTTTAAAATCTGTTTACCAAATCTTAATTATTCAATTAAATAAGAAATTCTAACTTTTTTGCCTTTCAAGAGGCTTGTTGCATTGTTAAAAAATAAGCCGACAATTATTTACATATGTTTAACAAATTGCGAGACAAATGTTAATAAAATGTAAAATTAATTTCTTATTGGTATTGCGCATATTGAAAAGTAGTTAACGGTC
Organism: Flavobacterium sp. 245; assembly: GCF_004362055.1. GTDB lineage: Bacteria > Bacteroidota > Bacteroidia > Flavobacteriales > Flavobacteriaceae > Flavobacterium. The sequence continues at coordinate 133,046 of NZ_SNXB01000012.1, read as the reverse complement.
AAATTTTTGGGTTTAATGATCAAAATTGCTCGTTAACGTAAAAATCTGAGCTTATTAACTGCTATTCATTTACTTATCGAATCGTTAATAATATATGTGAGCACCTGGTAAGAATGAATCAGACATTGTGCTAACCTCAGCATCTTTCGATATTGCTATGTATAAAGCAGCACTTTTATATTTCTAGTTTGTTTCAAGCTCTAAGGCAATAGAGTTTCTGTAAAACTTTTAAAAGTATTAGCTTTAATTTGGATGAAAACTGTAACCTGGACCGCTTCGTTTGATCCTACTATGGGTACTATACGTTGGAGTTGGCCATGAAAAATAAGATTGAGTGCGCAGCCCTTTATTATAATAAATCCTGTAGGTGGGGAATCTGCCTTTACACAAGCCTCTAAAAATGTAGTGAATGATGATTTCGTTATTAATGTAAATGCTTAAAATGTAAAGGGCAAAAGTCAATTGGACAAGTTTACCGGAGTAAAAATTGGCACTTTTGTTCCTGCTGAATTTAACACTGAGATCCGTTCACCACTGCAATTAGGCTAAGGAAGGCAGTTTACGATACTGGATATGCTTAATCCGTTTTAAATGATCTTGATATGAAAAGTTCCAGATGTATTGCCAGAACCGATCCTTATTTCACTATTGCGAAAATAACCGATGAACCGAAATTAGAAGTAAAACTAAAATGATCATTGCCGATAGTCATAAAACAGCTCTTTCTCCTAATGAAGTGCTTTTTTATAGTGGTTCAAGGCCCTCTAAATTAGAAATTTGAGCGTAACAGGATTATTTACAGAGATAAAAAACATTCCAAAATTATTAATAATAATTTAATCGTTAATCTCTGAATTAGCCCGTTATTTCAAGAATTGGCCCGTTAACTACTTTACGATTGGATTTGTTTAAGAAAACCAGCTACATTTAATAAAAATATAAACGAAAACCATCTATAATCGATCCAGCAGTAAGCTGCCGTTTTAAATAAAGGAAAATGAATTTATTTAATCCACCTCTTATTTATCTATAAAGATGTGTTTATCCTTTGGTTTTGCTGGAATAATTTTTTAAATAAACAAATCTTCCCATTAAGTAAAAAAAATAAAATTAATTTGAGTTATTATGAGCGAAAAAGAAGAAATCATAAGAGATAATAGAGTAGCAAGGTTATTGTGGTTTACACTCGGATTTATTTTAGCATGTTTAATAAACAAATTTTTACTTTGAAAATAAAACAAAAAGTTATTATACTAACCACTTGTTCTCATTTAAAAACTGGTATCTGAGGAATTACTTAAATGACAGCTTAGTATATTTTTAAATGTTTAAATAGTTGTATATCATATTTTAGTAGAATTCTAAATTATAATTCCCTTTTGCATAAATTATAATTATATATTTGGATTTAATTCTGAAAAATTACTTTACTTAAACATCACTCAATCTGGTCATTCGCTTTATTGAAATTTACCTGAAATTTGAATATAATGCGAAGTGATTTAACCATTGTTTACCAATAGTAATTAAAGAAAATTTCTCAACGCTTTTAAGTGAATTTTCTTTACATATTCTATATAAATGTTTATCCATAAACATTGTATCTATTGCTTCTGTAAGCTTTTTGAAATTTTGATTCTCGACCAGTAGTCCATTGTATTTATCTAATATAATTTCATTAGGTCCACAGAAGCAATCAAAAGAAATTACAGGAGTACTACATGCTAAAGATTCTAAAAGGACATTAGACAATCCCTCATTTTTGCTACATAAAACTGTAAAAAGAGCATTTTTATAATATGGATAGGGATTTTCTAAAAAATCTGTAAATTCAACATCAGAACCTAATCCCAATTTTACTGATAATTCTTTATAACTTTGTTGATACGAACCGCTGCCGACTATAAATAGCTTAATTCCTTTTTCTGGTAAAATACTATTTGCATATGCTAAAATTAGTTCATCAAATTGTTTAATTTCTTCTAATCTTCCAATTGCTAAAATATATTTTACGTTTTTTTGAATCACCGGCTCATTTTTTAAAATTTCTATTGCTTCAAAATCTATGGGGTTATTTATGCAATGTACGTCAGATGCTATTTTTTTTGATAAAATCAAGTAGCTAATTTCTTGCGAAACAGTCACAATTTTTCTTCTTTTATATATAAGCTTAGACAAGAATACAGACCTCGGAAAATAATAATCCAACAAACCACTATGGACAGTATAAAACACATTGGTAGGATATATAAACCAAGAAAACATTAATTCCTTTATAAAACCTGGGCGTGCCCTAAAATCAATTATATAATCAAATTTATTTTTTTGAATCGTTTTTTGAATCTCACTTCTAGTGTGTATAATATTTAATTCACCGTGGTACTCATAAGTTACTATATTCGATAATACAATATTTACGACTTTTAATCCGGCATTATGAAAATAAATTGATAATAGTGCATGAACTTTCTCTGCACCGCCATGCGCCAGGCAATCACCAATTAGTGCAATTTTTCGTTTTTCTATAGTCATAGGCTTAAGTTATTAAGTCTCTAATATTGGCTTTGTGTGAAAAATATCTCTTTTTATTATAAAGAATTGTATCCAGAATCTACTTAATAAAAAACAGTTTATTTTTATGATATACAATAAGAGAAACTACTGCTTTAAAGTTTTTAGAGAATATTAATTTACCACAATTAATCTCTTTTGAGAAAGTTGAAAAATTCAGTTTTGCCAAACTGATTAATTTCTCTGGTAGTTTTTGATTGCTATAGTAAAGATTTACTTTTCGATTTAGTTAAATAATTATTGTGCTTCTATGTTTTAGTTAATACGGTTAGAACCAAATTTGCTTGAAAATACAGACATTTAAATTTTACAGAAATAAATAAAATATATAGACCCATAAAAAAGATTGAGAAATATAGATTCCTTAATCTTTTAATTATTCCAGTAGCCACGGCGTGAAAATTCCAAACATTTTTTAAGATTTTTTTTAATAATTTTTAAAATCAAAAAAGGATAGTCGAATAGATTATGGCTTGTTGTGCTTTTTTATAAAAACTTTTTAGCTAGTTTTGGATATTTTTTTTCGATATTATTTTCGTCAAATTCCTCCCCTTTAAGTGTCCAATCAGGATTGTAAGTTTTAGGGATTTCTTTTCCAGTTTTTTCTTTATAAGCATCGTAAGCTGAGTATTGAATTCCATTCCATAATTCTTCATTTTGTGATTTTATCCAGTAAACACAATCATCAGGATTTGCAATGGTATCGTAAAATTTTTCTTTGCCATGAGCAATTAGATTTTGCCTGAAGTAATCGAAGCAATCATCGAAACAACCTCCATTTATCACATAAGATGCTCCCAAAAGATCCCAATTGTACGATGCAGCCAAAAGCGCAGTAAATGTATTGTCGAATTTTTCGATTTCTTCAGCTTTAAGTTTTAGAAGTATTTCTTTTAATACTTTAGTCTGAAGTTCATAATTATCATTTGATTGAATTCTTGATTGATCTATTAATTTCCAAAACTCATCCTCTTTCATAACCTTTCCGGTAGTATCAGAAGATATTAAATTAATGTATTGATGTGTCTTAAGTGTTTTTTTGTGTTCTTTTTTTTCGCAACTGATTACCAAAATTTGAATAATAAGGAGCAATTTAATAAGTGCGCGTTTTGATGTCATAATTATAGTTTAACATAAGCTTGAGTTGTTAGAATTTGGCGATAGTTGTGTTCTTTACTTTTTGATCCGTAAATGCTTTTATGAACAATTTTCTTATTTTGGATCTTTTTGAAGCATTTCAAATGTTTTATAGGCTATGTTTATTTTAAATAACAATTCAACAATATTTACCTCATAATAGTTTTTCTAAACTTTTTAAAAAGAGTTTAGAATACCCGCATTTATCCATTCGATAGAATCGTTTAAGGAAAATGTTGTTGGAGAAAAAGCATTAATGGTCAATTTTTATTTGTATAAGAATCTTATAATTTGGCAAATGTTTTTACTAATTCAACTTTAGCTTTGCCAGTTCATGAGAATTTTATTCCTCCTCTAACAAAACCATTCATATTAATGTATCACTATTAATCTCTTGTATAATGGTTTAAAATTCAGGTTTATCAAACAGATATTTTATATAAATCAAAAAAGAGTTAAAATTATTTTTTATTCAAAAAAGTCCATTAAACCAGAATTATTAGCGGGATGCATTATATCAATATCTCATTACTTTTTGGATCTTCCCAGCGAAATCTGCATACTATTAGAAACAGGAAAATCTCAAATAAATAATAATCCCCTGTGCATAGAATAATTGTTATAGTTTAATTTTATTACTAATTTAAAAGCTTAAGTAGAAACTGCGAAGTATAAAGTAGTTAACGGTCGAATTTGAATATTACCGTTTAGAATTCGAAGTTAAACGCAGAAATATAGTTCCTTTTTGATTTTATAAAATATTTATTTTTAGTTTTGATCGGGCTATACCTTGATGATTTAGCTAATTTCTGTTGAAAACTCCCGAACATTTTTATGTATTCTTAAATATTTAAATTATAAAATATGATCTTTAAAAAGTAAATATACTTCAATATCTTGTAGGGAGTTAAGCGCAATATATCAGTTTGCTTTTAATCAGATATTTAAATAAAGCAACTACGCTTTGAATTAAGAGTCGAAATTTTGTTCATGGAATAATGAAATTGTATCCATTAAGAAAACATTATAAGTATTATTTCTTATTTAAGCTTCTTCATTTTTGTGTTTTGCAAATAAGCCATTATTATTATTATTATTACAGCTGCTTTAAAATGACCTGATATTAATAAAATTCTTTAGATTAGTTTAATAGACCTTATATGTTCTTGGGGGGAGTTCTTTTACAACTGTACAGTTCTTTCTGTATTTTACGACCATAAGCTAAACATTCTATTTTGACTTAAACTATTTTAAGCAAAGTTTGAAAATGTTTGTTTTAATCCAATTAGCATTCTAGAGATTGTATCAGGGAATAATTAACAGCCGCCATCAAGACAATTTTACGTTAATCTAAAAAAAAAGCCCGTAAAAATAGTAAATCATTACGTTAACTACTTCTTGCTTAGAATCTGGTAAATATAAAGCTATCTTTCTGTCAAAATTGTAAAAGTTATTTGATTTAACATTTAGTAAATTATTTTTTTTTTAGTTATTTGTTGTTTTTATTGATGCCTCCACCACTGATTAGAATTTTGGTTTTTTCTAATAAAAGTTGTTTGTTTATTTAAGTTAGTGTTTGCTTGAATTACAGGCTGGAGGCATTAGTAAAGAGTTGTTTTTTATAACGGCGTTAATGGCCTGATCTTACATAAAATTCTGCAGATTTGGTTAATAGAATTTAAATCCTCTTGTTGGCCTTATTTGTAACGTTATAATTCTTTCTGTATTTGGATTCAATGAGGTAAATATCATATTTTAATTTAAACCATCTTAAACTAAGTTTAAATGTTTTTTTTATGAAGTTGATATTGCAGAGCTTGTAAACAGAGTTTTTAACACCCTCCATTAAAATTTCAATTTTACGTTAATTTGAAAGATCAACACGTTAAATCAAAAAATTGGTACGTTAACTACTTCTTGCTAAAAATCAGTTAAATATAAAATTATCTTTAAGTTTTTAAGTTTGAAAAATTATTTTGACTTTAAAATATTTTATAACTTTTTTTATTTTTTAATGTTTTATTGATGCCTCCAACTACTTTGATAGATTATTGTTTTTGGGTTTCTTCTTTTTTTAGTTAGGTTGTTTGTTTTGAACTACAAACTGGAGGCATTTAAAAAAAATAGGATTTTTTTTAGCAGCGTTGCAATAATTGTTGCCACAATGAACTTAATACTTTAATTATCACTAAAAATATGACTAACGGATCGGCAACGATAGTATTACTTATTATAATAATTGCATTAGGTTATAGATATAATATTAACAGAAATAAAAGATGATATCTTAATGAGACGATTAATTGAAACTGATTGTTTTTAAATCAACTACTTAGATATTTTTAATAAACTATGACATATTTTTTTTAAACTCTTGAACCTTATTTGTTAAAAGATTCTGGATGGCAATATCTTTTCAAAATTGATTATAGAGTTTAATAATTAGACTTAATAATAATTTTTGAATATTCGAACACATACTTCTTAGTTCATGACTTCGCTGGAGTTCAATTTTTAAAGATGCCCTGTGCCACGATTTTGCCACAAAACTTATATTGGTAAAATATTTCTAAAAAATTCGCCTTAATCTTTTGTAGCAAAAAAGGTATCAAGTCCGGTCTTATGATGAAAAATAAATTCATTTTAAAATCGATAACTGATTACAATAGTCTTAAATCAAATATTTGTTTTAGTAAGGTTCTAAAAGGAATTTATATGTCATTAATTAATCTTAAATCAGAATAATCAATACGTTAATCTGTAAAAATCGCCGTTAACTACTTTTGCCTTAAAAAACGGAACGAAATAGTTGATCTTTACTCTTTTAAAGATTAATTAATTACTCTTTTAAAAATGTAAATAAGTTTTTTCAACCTTTTAAATAAATTATGATGACAAAATATCTTTTTAAAAATTATTTATATAATATATTGAGTGGGTTGATGTTTTTTGTTTTTATATCTTCTTATTTTATTCCTCCTAAAGCAAATGCAAATAGTAATTTTAAGATAGATCACAAAAATGGTTTTATAAAAAATAAACAATCATTGTCTGTTATAATCGTAAAGAGGCAGGTGAAAGATGAAAAAGGAATTGCAATAGAAGGTGTTAGGGTTTTGCTAAAAAAAAGAGCAAAAGAAGTTAAAACAGATGTTAATGGAAAGTACTTTAATTTCCTCACAGATGAATGAATTTGGAATTTTCAAGTTTGGGCTTCAAAATCAAGACTGTCAAAATTTTAAAGGATACTATAAAAGTTAAATTAAAGCGAATTTAATTTTTTCGCAATTACAATATTAAATTTATTAGAATTTTATAGAGGATTTTGTGGTGTATTTATCCAGATTATTGTTTCTTTAATAGTCTACTATTCAGTGATATGTTAATCGAATTTTCATAATACCACAGGTGTACATAAATTGAGTTTTGTCTCTCAATTTTAACTTTCCAGGTTTAAGAAAAAATAGATTTATCATTTATTACTATTTCAGTTGATCTTAGAGGCATAAAAACATCGTAAAAAATCACTTAATTTTCAGATCTATTTTAAAGAACTTAAAATTACGCTGAGAAATGATTTAATTTCAGGTTATAATTCTTCCTGCAACTGTTTTATATATTCGGAAGGTAATATTCCTATCTGCAGTTTGAATGCTTTTGAAAAAGTACTATGAGATATAAACCCAGCATAACTAGCTAAGTATGAAATTTTGTATGTTCTCAATTTTTTGTCATTTCTTAGATGATCTATAATATAATTAATTCTTAGTTCGTTGATATAGGAATTAAAATTTTTACCTTTATTTTTATTTATTATTTCGGATAAATACTGCACATTTGTTTCGAACTGTCCTGCCAATATTGCTACAGACATTTTTGAATTGGTATATTTATTTGATTTTTCGAAACGCTCCAGTTTCTTTAATAAATCCAATTCTATATTTAAGGGTACTTTTACATTTTTATTTTCCTGATCCTTAATTTTGTCCTTTTCTAATATCTTTTTAGATCTTAATAATCTTTGCTTTATTTTTGTTTGCCTTTTTCTAATATAAAAATATGTAATTCCTGAGATAATAATAGTAAATACAACTAATTTATAATCCCAAGTTTGTCCTTTTGCATTTTCCTCTATTTTTTTCTCTATATCATTATTTGCTTTTATTATTTCATTTTCTCTTTTAGCTAATATATTTATAATACTGTCTTGTTTTGCTAAAAAAAACTGGTTTTTTTTTACATTTTGATTGTGCTTATAGCACTCAGCTAATATTCGGTATGTATATTCTTTTTTATCTAGAAAGCCTTCCTTGGGAAGTTTTCTTAACAAAATATCTGAATAGTAAATGCTTTTATCGTATAGCCCCTTTTTTAAGTTAAGGTCTATCAAATTCGTATAAATACATGCTTCTAAATCTTTGTACCTTCCATCCAAGATAGATTTGCCATTTAAAAACATTTTTTCTGCTTGTACAAAATCACCATTTTGCATATAAGCATCACCGAAGTTTATATACCCGAGTAGGAGCAATTTTTTATTTTTTTTTTTTGCTTGTTCGGACTGTTTATTGAAATGTTTTAAAAAAATTGGGAGGAGCTGTATTGTTTTATAATAGTTTTTACTATTATGTTCTATTAGTCCCAGGTAGTTATATGCAAATGCTTTTGTATAATTATGACTGTCATTGTTTTTTATAGCATCACTTTCTTTAAGTGCCTTATTAATTAAACTAATAGCTTTAAAGTAGTACAATTCTCCAGAAACATTAGAAGCGATTCTGGATAACATGACAGATTTAAACTCGTGATCAGTAACGGCACTTAATTGCTTTTCTGCTTTTTCTAGAAATAACCTCATATTGAGCTTATCATTCATTGCTTCATAGGCACATGCTATTTTATATAGTTCTAAACTTTTTTCTTTAGGATTTTTGGTTGTTTGGTAGATTCTCGTACTGTTTTTTATCGTCTGAGTGGGATTGTACTCTATTATAATATAATCAATATCACTCTGTCCAAAAGAAACAATAGGATAGAGCCATAAAATTAATACTAAAATAAAATTTTGTTTTGCTCGTATATTATGATTGGAGCAATTTTTTTTTAGAAATTTAATAATCAAAACAGTGTTGTGTTTTAATTTCATAATAAGGTTTTTTATGGGTTTAAGGTGTTTGTTTTCAGTTGTTTGTGTTTTTTTTTAAAGTTGTTGTATATAGGTATTTAGTTATTGCATAGATGGAAGTTTATTGAAAACAGTCCTAAATTTGTTGAAGATTTGTAGTATTAACTATCATTTGTTTTTAAAATATTTGTGTTTTTTTGAACAGAAATCTAAAAAGATAAGCTGCAATTTTCCTCCTGTAAAAAGGAGAAGATTTGTAATGACAGACAAAGCTAATTTACATTATTATTTACTAGATAAACTTAATTATAGATTTTTTTTATTGACATCAATAATTTAATAAGATTTAAAAATAATTTAATAAGAATACCAGAAAATTAAAAAGTCTAAAGGTGGAGCTGTAATTGATTTAAAAATATTGAAATTATAAGATTTTAGTCTGTAAAACAATGGTAAAAAAACTATGAGTTGATGCAAGCAAAACGAATATCTCGTATTTATTTTTCAAGAAATACATCAGGTAAAAAAGCTTCATAATTAATTTAATAAAAAAGAAAGTTTGAATATAGGTCATATTTAATTAGCATTATCAATGAAAGAATCGAAATTTTTAATTCAATCCAAAAAAGAACAGGATTTTTATAAGATTGAAGATCTTAAGATTAGAGAAAAGCCAAGTAGTAGCACAGTAAATAATAAGTTCAAAATGATCTAAATTTTAAAATAGCACTAAGTTTTAGGTGAACCTAGCAGATGAAAAGTTAAAATTTAAATTCCATAATTTAAAACCACCCATTTTATGAATATTTATAAAGCAGTCATAGTTGATGACGAAATGAACAATATTTTGCTATTGAAACATTTTATATCAAAGTATTTTCCTAAGATTGAAATTGTCGCGCAAGCTATGTCGATTTCGGAGGCAGTTGTAGTAATTAATGATCATAATCCGGATATTCTTTTTTTAGACAGCCGTTTACGTGAAAATGAAGTTTTTGAGGTACTGGATCAAATAGAAATAAATAAAGCACAATTAATTTTTGTTAGTTCACATGAGCAATATGCAATCAAGGCGATAAAATATAATGCGATCGATTATATATTAAAACCAATTATTCTAGAAGACCTCGTTGTAGCAATTAACAAAGCAGTTCAGAAACTTGTATGGAATTCTTATTTTGATTTTAAGCATGAGTATAAAGTTGATAAAACCCAGGTTGATGTATCAAGAAATAAAGATTATTTAGCAGTTGTTTCTATAGATAAAATTGAATTATTTAAAGTTTCAGATGTCATTTTTGTGGAGTCAGATAGTAAATATGCTACTTTTTATCTAATTGATGGAACACAGCACGTATCGAATAAAAACCTGATCCATTATGAAGGGGTTTTGGATTCAGCGAGTTTTTTTCGAATTCATAAATCCTACATTATAAATATTAAGTATACTTCAAGGATAATAAAGAAAGATGGGAGTTATTGTCAATTAGTAAATGGAAAATTACTTCCCATTGCCAAAAGGAAAAAAGAAGAATTTAATCGATTTTTAAAAATTAGGGAATAATACAATTATCTGGATTTTTAAAATTACCAAGCAGTTATGCTGATTAAAGAAAGAAATCATTGGTTTATCATTTTACTATAATTTTACTTGTATAGCCCTTAAAGAGCGGTACAAACAGGATTGAACTACATGGGGAATCAATGAGAATGAAAAAAAGCATAACGAAGGGATAATTATTTATCTATATTTGAAATAATAATTAACACATGAAAAAAAAGTAGTTTTTTGAAATAAATCGAGATGCTAACTTTGCACCGTAATGGGGTGGTCACTTTAAATTGTAAACAGATGGTCAACATCACTGAGTTTTACACTATAATCGCTCGGTAATCTTCAATAATCTGATTAGATATTTGAATGCTTCCTGTTCATAATAGGTAACGTGTTAAAATAATGGGATTAATGATATAGAGAATTGAAAAAATCTGATCATATCTTTGTTATACCGATTATACTTTAAAGCTATCTAGATATATTATCATAAAAATAAATAGTAATGAATTAAATAAGATTTTTTATTACGTTAACCTCTAAAATCTAACTTTAAAATCTAAATTCGACCGTTAACTACTTTTCAATATGAATACTATATCAATGAAACTACATTTGCAATACTTGCAAAATGTATAATTTTAGACCTCTAGTTTTTTAAACCTTTTAGGTATAAAAAAATGAAAAAATTAATCTAGATCAAATGGAAAATTTTTCCGAAGACGGATGTGGATGGTCAGCCGTTGGTCTTGGATTAACTTTTGCCGGCGCATTTTTGGTTGCAGGACCAATAGGAGCTGGTCTTTTTGCAGCGTCATTTATCCATGGAAGTATCGCTTTGGCACAGGACTGTGCGTCCAATAAGCCAGAACTTTAGAAGCTGAGGCTCGTGATCCAATTTTTATAGAATAATTGATTAAATTTATAAATACAATTTTGAATATTAATTGATTAAAAAACATTAGATATGGATTTTGTAAAAAAAAATAGACGGACAATACTAATTGTGATTCTATATTTTGGATTACTCATGTTAGGAATGCAGATATATAAAATTCTAAATGATGGTATTAATCCCCAAAAAAATTTGTATATACAATTATCTTCATTAATATCATTTTCTTTTCTTGTATTAGGTTGCTTTTGGGAACTATATTTTGCAAAGAAAAAGGAATCGAAAAAAAACAGTAGTAAGGGAGGTTTGCCTCCCTTTTTAATGACTATAAGTTTAACATTTTTGAAAAAACAAAATTTTCTAATACTTGTAAGTTCATTATATAGAAGAAAATTAATTTCTAGTAAATAGTTTAATAAATTCGAACCTAAACTTCTTAGGTATTGGTTTTGCTGGATTTATATTATTCAAAAACGCCATGTGCCACGATTCTGCCACAAAACTCAAAGTATTCATTTGAGTTCATTCTAACTTATAGTCCATTTAATCATGAATATTTTTGCGCCCAATAAGCTGGCGGAATTTCTTTGTAAACTATTTGCAGATTTTTAGGCAAAAATTATAGTGAACTCGATTTGTGAATATAGGTTATAGTTGAGTCGTTGTAACCCATTATTACTCTGTCTGCCAAATTAATAAATAAACCATGTCCGATTATCCCTTCTATCTGACTAAGTTTTTTGGAAAGCTCAATGGGATTGTTTATCAGTCCGAAATCAGCGTCAATAATATAATTTCCCTGATCAGTTGTGTAAGGGCCGGTCGGTGCCAAACGAATTTCACCGACTCCATTTATAGCTATAATGTGCTTTAAAACATAATCAAAAGAGTTTATCTCTATTTCAATAGGAAGCTTAAATTTACCTAGGATATCAACTTTCTTTGAAGAGTCAGCAATAATTATTAGTTTTTTAGATTTTGAGGCAACTATCTTTTCCTGATATAATGCTCCACCTCCTCCTTTTATCAGATCCAGATCATTGGTGAATTCGTCTGTTCCGTCGATAGTAATGTCAATTGTAGTGACTTGATTTATATCGATGATAGGAATGTTTAAAGATTTTGCAAGGTTTGAAGTTTTAGTAGATGTAGGTACAGCTTTAATTTTTAGACCTCTACTTATCAATATGCCAATTTCTACGATAGCATAATAAGCGGTAGAACCGGTTCCCAAACCCACAATTTGATTGTCTTTAATAAACTTTACAGCTTCCTTTGCGGCAAGCTGTTTTTCCATTTCTAAATGTTCTTTCATTATTAAGGATTTAATAAGTAGGTTTATTGCAAATTTCTGCATTTGCAGGCAACTCAAAAATAAAGATAATCTGTTTTAATGAAAAAAAATTATAGCAGAAAATTGATTTCTGGCAAATGGATCTGGTATAGGTTTGTCTTCAAAAGAGGACTGCCTTTTTAAGCCTTTTTGAGATTCCGCGCTAATATTATTACCTTAGCTGTTTGGTAAGAAATCTTGATCAATGGAACCCCAACAGTATATCAGACTATCAGCGCTCAACGATATGATTCATGACACGATTAGTTCGCGTTTTGAAGGACAGCGTTTCTGGGTACTGGCCGATATCACCAATCATTCCTTTAAAGCCGATAAAAAAATCCATTATTTTGAGCTGGTGGAGAAGGCGCAGAACGGTAATGCGATCACCGCCAAAATGATGGGCAAATCATGGGGAGGGGGAGCTGTTTGTATTGAGGAGTTTGAAAAAAATACAGGACAAACCTTTACCAACAACCTTCATGTCCTGGTTCAGGTGAGGGTGGATTACCATCCCTTATATGGTTTGTCTGTAAGCGTTTTGGATATCGACAGTAATTTTATGCTGGGAATACTCGAGCAGCAACGAAATGCTACCCTTGAGCGCCTGGTCAGAGAAAATGATTATATCCAAAAAGAAGGAGATGGCTACTCCACTTATAACAGCCGGCTAGAGCTTCCAGCGGTAATTCAGAGAGTGGCTGTAATCTCCTCGAGCAGCTCGGCAGGGAACGAAGACTTCCGCCACACGATGCAGCATAATAATTTTAGGTATGTTTTCCAGATTGATGACTATTATACCGTTGTGCAGGGAGACAACAACGCAAAACTATTCTTGAATAAACTCATCGAAATCTATAATACGGGAATCCCATACGATGCCATTGTGATTAACAGGGGCGGCGGCTCACAGTCTGATTTTCTGATTTTTGACAATTATAATATCGGAAGGGCAGTGGCCAAGTTTCCCATTCCGGTTATAACAGGTATAGGGCACCAGAAAAATGTCAGTATTACGGACCTGATGGCCCATACGAATACCAAAACACCAACAAAGGCGGCTGAGTTCATCATTGCCCATAACCGAAGTTTTGAGCTTGAAATATTCTCGCTGCAGCAAAATATAATCATAAAATCACAGCAGCGTTTTCCTGTCCATTATAAAGAACTAAGCGAGCTCAAAAACGACATTTCTCGTAACACAAAGGAGCTCATACAAATGCATAGGGAAGAGCTTACCCGAACTAATCATCGGATTACAAGCAATTCCAGGGCAGTTTTCTATGGACACCAAAAGTCACTTATCCTCGCTGTACAACAGCTGGCGCAGAGTCCTAAAATGCTGATACAACAGAATAAAAATGAGCTAGTGAATATAAAAAACAGCATAAAAAATGAGGCTAGTGAGTATCTTCGCCATGAGAAGCTTACTTTGGATTACCACCAGAAAAGCATACAGATGATGTCCCCGCATAATATACTACGCAAAGGATATGCAATTGTCAAGGTAAATGAAAAAATTATCAGCAGCTCAGAAAGCATAGAGGCCGGGCAGGAGATCGAAGTAATACTGAGAGACGCAAAACTTAAAAGCACAGTTAAAGAAAAAATACAATACAATGGAAGAAAAACTGACCTATGAGGCGGCAAAGTCCGAGCTGACAGCCATTTCAAAAGAAATAGAAAGTGAAGAAATATCAGTTGACCAGTTGGCTTCAAAAGTCAAAAGGGCGTCAGAGTTAATTGAGTTCTGCCAAACCAAACTTAAAAATACAGAAGCGGAGGTTAATAAAATCATCAGCAGGATGGAGAACCCTGAGAATTAATTAAGGAAGGTATATACCAGGCAGAAGGTTTCTTCATTATGAAGGTGTATAATCCGAATAAATAGGAATACTTAAAATTAAAATTTTGATATTCAATTTATATATGCCTCTTACTTTATAAGTCCCATTAGAATATAATGGGACTTTTTTTTGCATCTTTTATTCCAAATACTAATGAGGATAAAATGCCCGCTCCTTTCAGTAATAACAGGCTGATACCCGTTAGAATCGGTAATGAAAGTATCAATATATTTTATTGAATCTTGAATTAGATATCATTAAATAATTTTTATATTTGATGTCAAACAGCATCTATATTATTTAAATTAATTGCAATGGAAAAGGGGATGAAGCTTAAGGTTCGAAAAGAACTGGACGGCAGGCAGCAGTCTAATATTATTAAATTAAAAGGAAGTCTGATCTCAAAGGGTTACACAGAGATCATACATATTCTGGATCAGGATGATGAATTTCACATCAATTCTTTTGATATTGAGACGGGTACTGACAATGAAGTCCGTGAATTTATCACTGCATTTATTGCCAGAGAGCAGCTGGAGGACAGCATATATATTTTCAAGTAAAGGCAGCGAATTGAATTAATTAGCCTGTAAAAAGCATTGCAAATAAAACGCCCTTTTCAATGAAAGAGGCCCTTTTCATTTTCTATTTGATATTAAAAAAGCAGTGAGAGGGACTTTTAATATTATTTTCAGGAGATCTTCCCGCTATACATTGTAATCTTTTGTGCCCACCCAGGCACAAAAGGATTTCCACTTCACACGAGCGAAGCGAACTGGCGAATCAATCGGGGCTAAAATACTGCCTGGAACTGTTTTATTCCTAAGATCCTATAAGAAAAGCCGTTAATGATAACGGTTTTTTACAGGCATCAAATCTGGGCACCTTAAAATTTTCGCTGGGAGGGTTTTATATTGCCAGGTGATCAATTAGCTTTCTCATCTCTGGTAAGTTCATCTTCTTTAAGCTCCTCATTTCCCAGCTGCCCAATTTCGAATTCCTTTTTGACTGGATTATCCTGATCGGGCTCTATGGTTTCAAAGTAATCATTTTCAGCATCATCGCTGCTCTGGGTATCAATATCAGTTTCAAACCCTTCTGAGGGATCATTTTCTATAAGGTCCGCTTCAATGTCCTTCTCGGTTATATCTTTGGACGCGCTGTCTGATTCATGGTCCAGATTCTCTGAATCATAAGGATTGTTGTTCGTATCACTGCTTTTTGGGTCTGTGTTTGCGTTTTGAAAATTCCTGTCATCCTGAGGGTAATTTTCCGGTGTATCTGAATTTTTCATTTCATTTTTTTTAATTAAATTATTGCTTTTGTTTTTTAAAAATAGTGTTCTTAGCAAGTTTGCCGGTATTGCCGTGCTTGTACTCGTTTGTCCTTTGTCAAATGTAAAAAGGATAGCAGCAATTTTTTTACAGAATAATGATTTGCATTTATAAAATAGCTATCAGGTAATCAGGCGGGTAGATGCCCTATTATATGCTGTAGAAGTAGTTTTTAAAACAACACATGAGGCAATGCCTCAAAGGTTTTATCCTTTATTTGTTTACTGTTTATTGGTACTGCTTAATTCCCGTTCAGCCCCCTAACCAGATGTCTGCAGTTAGTTTACACTCACATTTATTACACCGGCTCTGCAGCAGTTTGCCTTACTCTATATCCTGATCCTTTCAGTCTTTCTGGTACAGGTGCAACGGGGGATGTAAATACCGTTTAATTCCATCACAAAGTTCGGGCACAGCGCGGCGGGGCGCTGCAAAAAATTCCCCCATAAATGCAGTACATCCGTCCTGCTTTATTGCGTTGCTTTCTGCGCTTGCTTGCTTCTGCCCGCGGGCGGTGCTAAAATTAATCTTAAATATTTAGCATCATGAAAACTGCAGCAAACAACGATTGGAAAATCGTTTCAGAAATTGATCTGATTTATAAAACAAAAGTAAAAAGTTCCCAGAGACCTCTTATTACATCCTCCAGATGTGCCTATGCACTTTTGAAGGACTGCTGGGATCCAGGCAAGATTGAATTTCTGGAGCAGTTCAAAGTGCTGCTGCTGAACCAGTCCAATAGAGTACTGGGTATATATGAAGCTTCTTCAGGAGGCATCTCAGGTACTATTGTTGACATCAGACTTCTGTTTGCCGCTGCACTGAAAGCCAGTGCCGTTGGCATCATCATCAGCCACAATCATCCCTCTGGCAAAACAATTCCTTCAGAAGCTGATAAAAGCATTACCAGAAAGATTAAACAGGCAGGAGAGCTGCTGGACATTCCGCTGCTGGATCATGTGATTGTCACTTCAGAAAACTATTATTCCTTTGCAGATGAAGGCGCCTTATAGCGCCTTTTTTTCTCTTTCTTTCTTTCTTTCTTTCTTTCTTTCTTTCTTTCTTTCTTTCTTTCTTTCTTTAAGCCGGGGTGTGGCTGCTCTGTAAGGCAGAGGTTGTGATGCTGTAAAAGTGTCGCAGGTATATTAAAACTTTTAGCTGTTTATTGTGGTAACCTTCAACCTGATGCCTGCACCCTGATACGAAATAAAAAACACCGTCGGCGCTTCATGCTGACGGTGTTTTTTTTTTTTTGTTTTTACTGTTTCTTTGCGGCACCCAGGCCGGCAAGTTTTTCATTGAGTTCGGTAAGGCCTGCCCTTGCCAGACAATCAGTTGAAAGCTGTTTTAATTCGGCAATATTTTCCTCGCCGGTTCTTTGCAGCAGCACCGATGGGCAGCTTTGATTTTCAATAAGTCCGCGCCCGATCACATGGTGGAGCAGCAGCACATTTTTTCGTGAAATCTTCAGATCAATCTTCACCGTTTCATTCATGCCCGGGATACTCAGTATGGTATCAAAAACCTGGGCAGCATCATTTTCTGTCAGCATAGTTCACACGTTTTTAAATTAATAATTTAATCATTCAAAGATAGGCAGAAGCTTTAAAAACACCCCGTTCAAAATATGGACCCGATGGGATGGACTGGAGATCCTTTTATAATTTCGTTGTCAGCAGCATTAAAATGGCTTCTATAATAATTGTTATTCAGCTGCTGTAAGACTGCCCCGTTCCTGCAGTCGGCCAGATGTCCGTTTGTTAAACAAACGAATCTGGTTGCCCCGGCTCGGAACTCGGGGGCAGTGAAACCGGAAGGAAAAGAAGTAAAAAAGAAACTGGAAAGAAAACATAAAGATGATGGGAAAGAAGATGGAAAAAGAAATTTTAAACAGAACGCGCATCGCCGCGGTGCGCTTTACCACTGCCGAATATGCGGCGCTGGAAAGAAGATTCAAAGCGACAGCCTGCAGGCAGATGAGCGAATACCTCAGAAACTGCCTTTTGCATAAGCCTGTAACGGTCAGGCACCGGGATACATCACTTGACGAATTTATGCTCGAATACATCCGTCTGAGAAAGGAGCTCACGGCCCTTGGAAATAACTTTAACCAGAGCGTTAAAAAACTGTATGGTATAAAGCAGATCCCGGAGTTCAGGCAGTGGATTTTAAGCACCGCAGCACAGCGTGAAAGGCTGCTGTACCAGGTGGAGCAGATCCAGGAAATGACATGGAAAATTACAGAAAAATGGTTGCAGTCATAAATACAGGATATTCGGTGCGGAGCATTTTGAGCTACAACGAAAATAAGGTCAAAGAGGGTGTCGCGGAGTGTATCGGGGAAGGCAATTATCCTGCCCCGGCCGAAAGCCTGAATCAGGCTATGAAACTTGGCAGGCTGCTGCATCAGAATGCGCTGAATGGTAATGTAAAAAGAAACAGCGTGCACATCTCTTTAAACTTTCATCCCTCTGAGAATTATTCCACAGAAAAGCTCCTGCGGATAGCCGGCGCGTATATGGAAAAGATAGGCTTCGGGGAGCAGCCTTATCTGGTTTACCGGCATGATGATGCAGGACATCCACACATCCATCTCGTCTCCATAAAAGTCTGGCATGACGGTTCGCGGATCGACATGCAGAACATCGGGAAAAACCAGTCTGAAAAAGCCAGAAAAGAAATCGAAAAAGAGTTCAGATTGGTGCCGGCGCAGGGCAGGGTGATGGAAGAGATTCCTTTTGTAAAACCTGCCTGGGCAGGCAGGGTTTTATATGGCAGATCCGAGTCTAAAAAAGCCATGTCAGGGGTGCTTAATGCAGTGCTTTTACATTATAAATACAGCTCGCTTTCAGAGCTCAATGCCGTGCTGCAGCTGTACAATATAAGGGCCGACAGGGGGAGTGAAGATTCGAGGATTTTTAAGACCGGGGGACTGGTGTACCACATCCTGGACAAGGATGGGAAAGCCACGGGAGTTCCTATAAAGGCAAGTGATTTTGCGATGAAACCCACGCTTGCTTTTTTAGAGCGTCGATATGCGCTGAACAGTAGTGAGAAGGTATTTGAAAAGAACAGGATCAGAAGCGCTGTGGACGGCGCTTTGCTGCGTCGCGACATGGATCTGGAAAAGCTGGTTTCCCAGCTGCACAAAGAAGGTATCGATGTGGTTTTGCGAAAAAGTGCCGGGGGACAGGTTTATGGAATAACCTATGTGGATCATCTCGCCAAATGTGTTTTGAACGGCAGTGCGCTGGGGAAAAACTACAGCGCCAAAGGGATGCTCGAACGCTGCGGCACTACTACCAAAGCAGCAGAGGTTTCAGGGGATGGAATAGTCCCGCAGACGGCTTCTCAAGAGCCGAAAGAAACTGCTTTGGAAAGCACTTTGGAAAGCGCTTCAGATGGTATTTCGGTGAAGGTGCTGGAGGAACTATTCAAGCCCGAATGGCAGGGAGATTATGTGGCTGGAAAGTTTAAGGCAAGGCGCAGGAAAAGCAGAAGAAAAGGTGCTGCGGACAGGAATTGATTTTAAATAAAATAATTAAAATTTAGCGCCATGCAGACAGGGGAAAACGAACAGGCACTGAGAAAAATACTCGATATGACAAGGCTCATCAGCATCCTTTTGCTGCTTGGGCATTTTTACTATTACTGTTATGAAGCTTTTAAGGCATTGAATTTTACTGGGCCGCTGGGAGATAAAATCCTGGGTTCGGTGTACAGTACAGGACTCTTTGGAAATTTTTACATTTCCAAGTGCGCGGCGCTCGGACTGCTTTTGATTTCACTGCTGGGGGCGAAGGGAAAAAAGGATGAAAAACTGCAGTTTGCCACGGCACTTCGCCGGATGGTTTTGGGACTGCTGCTGTACTTTTTAAGCGGGCTGTTGCTGTTGTTGGCTGCTGAGGTTCAGTATGCTGCAGCTGTTTATATGCTGGCAGCTTCGGCAGGCTTTCTGCTGGTGCTTTCAGGCGGGACACTGCTCTCGCGTCTGATCCGCAGCAGGCTCTCTGCCATAGATATTTTCAACAGTGAAAATGAAACCTTTCCCCAGGAAGAACGCCTCTTGGAAAATGAATATTCCATCAACCTGCCGGCGCAGTATTATTTAAAAAACAAGCTTCGAAAAAGTTGGATTAATATCATCAATCCGTTTCGCGGGCTTTTGGTTTTGGGCACCCCGGGTTCGGGTAAATCCTACTTTGTCATCCGCCATGTCATTACCCAGCACATTGCCAAAGGCTTCAGCATGTTTGTGTATGATTTTAAATACGATGACCTTTCCAAAATTGTCTACAATACTTTTGAAAAATACAAGCAGGTGTATGCCGTTGAGCCCAAATGTTATTTTATTAATTTTGATAACATCATGCACCGCTGCAATCCGCTGGATCCACAGAGTATGGAAGACATCACCGATGCTTCGGAGTCTGCCAGAACCATACTGATGGGACTCAACCGCGAATGGATCAAACGCCAGGGAGACTTTTTTGTGGAGTCACCGATCAATTTTTTATCGGCTGTCATCTGGTATCTCAGACGCTACAAGGACGGGGAATTCTGTACCCTGCCGCATGTCATCGAGCTCATGCAGGCCGACTATGACAGTCTCTTTACGCTGCTGCGCACAGACAAGGAGATCGAGGTACTTATCAACCCTTTTATCAATGCCTATCTCAATGATGCGATGGAGCAGCTGGAAGGACAGATAGCTTCAGCCAAGGTAGCCATGGCCAGGCTGTCCTCCCCGCAATTGTATTATGTGCTCTCTGGAAATGATTTTACCCTGGATATCAATAATCCGTTGGAACCCAAGATTATCTGCATGGGAAACAACCCGCAGAAAATACAGATTTACGGTGCGGTATTATCGCTGTATGTGAACCGGCTGGTGAAACTGGTCAATAAAAAAGGAAAGCTCAAATCGAGCCTTATTTTTGATGAGTTCCCTACTATTTATCTCAATAATATGGACAGCCTGATTGCCACGGCCAGAAGCAACAAGGTAAGCACCTGTCTTGGGGTGCAGGACTTCAGCCAGCTGCGCAAAGATTACGGACGCGAGCAGGCCGATGTCATTATGAACATCACGGGAAATATTATCTCGGGACAGGTGACAGGGGATACGGCCAAACAGCTCTCGGAGCGTTTCGGCAAAATCATGCAGGACCGCGAGAGTATTTCCATTAACAGCTCCGATACGTCGATAAGCAGATCAAGACAGCTCGAAGCGGCCGTTCCGCCTTCGAAGATTTCTTCATTGAGCTCTGGGGAGTTTGTGGGCATGACAGCCGATGATCCGCAGTGCAGGATCCGTCTGAAGACCTTCCACTGCGAAATTGTAAACGACCATGAGGCGCTTGGGAAAGAAGACGAAAGCTATAAGGAAATACCTCCGGTGAGAAAACTCGATAATGCTATGATCCAGCAGAACTTCAGCCAGATTAGGCGCGATGTGCAGGATATTATCTATAGCGAGATGCAGCGGCTGCTGCAGGATCCGGCGCTGTCTTATCTGATTGTAAAGAAGTGATGTTTTTGCTGCGGGCGGGAATTTGTTCTTTTTTCTGGGAGCAGTTTATTGATTGAAAAAAAAGCCTGCAGTGTTTTGATACGGCAGGCTTTATTTAGTATGGTTTTAGCCGGTAAGAGGGAGGCTGGTTGGAGTGGTTAGTTTATTTGAATGGGAGCATTAATTAGTTGTCGTTTGATTTTGTATGATTTAATGAGATTTAAAGGATAGAGACTCGAGTCGTGTTCCCGCTACAGAGAATAACCCATCAACTTTTTGATGGGTTTTTTGTTTTTTATTACCTCTGTCAATACCAGTAAACGTTGATACTAAGCCAAAAATAGAGTTTACTCTTCCGGTTAGATATTCCCTGTTTTCAGCCCTAATTGACAATCCTTCTGGAAATACTAAATTCTGGATTCTTATTTTACTGTCAATATCTCCTTCTCTCCAGTATTTATTGATATTTGTAACCTTTTCGACCACTTTATCAATATGTCTGCTGTGGTTAGATATTATTTTTTTATTTGAGGCAATCTGAAGATCAACATCCTTTAATTCCATATCAAACTGAAGTGAGTATCTATTGTATTTTTCATCCCCAAAATTCGGATTGTCAAAATAGCGTTTATCCAGATTTTCAATTTTCGATTCTAAATCTTTTTTCCTTGCAAGCAGACCTTTTATCTCTTCCCTGCCTTCATTTTCCACAATCTCAAAAAGTTTATTCAGCTGAAATTTAAAAGGTTCTATAAATTGAGAACTTAATGTATATTTTGATAACAGTTTTTCAAAAGAATCATTCAATCCTTCTGTTTTTGAATGTGAGGTGGTCAATGCATTAAAACTGGCATTTCTGCATTTCTGACATTTATAGTAATGCGCATTCTTTTTTCTTACCACGTAACTTGTGAGAAGGCATCCGCATTCGCATCTTAAAAAACCTGTCAATGGTCTGAACTCATTGATCTTGCTTTTGGAGTATTCTTTAACTGGCACTTTACTTTCGGAGAGCATCGCGTCAACTTTCAGAAAATCTTCCTCACTTACTAATCCTGTCCAGTTTCCTTTAACTGGCTCTTCAAGCAGTGCATTAACCGATATTCCGCAGTAAAAAGGATTGCGCCACATAGAGCCAAGCGATTGTTTTGTAATATTTAAATTCAGCTTTGCGAGTTTCTCTCTTATTACAAAATCCCTCTCTCCTGCAAGCTTCCATTTCCAAGCTTTTTTTAAAATCTCTCCCTCCAAATTTATCGTAATGGACTGCTTCTCCTGCATTAAAGAATAATCTCCTACTTTCTTTCCTCTCATTGTATAACCTCTGGGGGCTTTGCCAAGCCAGTTTCCTGATCGGAGCAGTGCTTTCATGCCTGGAATTGTTTTTTCAAGCCTGTCCATGTTTTCCCTTCTGGCGTCTAAAAGCTTGCTGTAAATATCAAGTTTACTGTATTCATCATTAGTACACAGTCCTGAAGAAGTTTCAATTAAATGCACGCCTAGTTTATCCACCAGTTCATGAACAATAGTTATAGCGTTGCCTCCCGTTCTGGAAAACCTGCTGATAAATTTTATCGCGATTGCAAAAGGTTTCTGCTTTGCGCTTTTAACCTCTTCTAATAATCTTGTAAACTCTTTTCTGGTAAAATCCCCCGATGCGCTTTCGTAAGTGCCTCCAAGTATGTTTTTGAGTGTATATCCATTTTTAGAAGCAAATTGTATTATTTCTATACGCTGTTCTTCAAGGCTGTTGTTTACCAGCTGTAATTTGGAACTTACTCTAGTATAACCCCAGATTTCTTTTACCTCAGCTCTTTGGGCCAATTTCTCTTTTTGAAATTTTTTAAAACTTTCAATTCCCATAATTTTACATTTTAAAATTATAAACTATCATCGCTAATTGAAATAAGCTTTCAATTATTTCATTTCCATCTGATTCTGAAATTTCTTCAAAACCTCTGCATCTTCTTAATTCTTCAATTGTTAATTTCCCTTCATTCGTTTTGGGCTTTTTTTCTGCATCACAAACAATCCTTTCTCTTTCATCAAACCTAACCCCCTGTTTTTCAATTTGTAAATTTACAAAAGTTTTTCCTCGGGTGATTCTTCTCTTCTCATCCGTTGCTCCGTTTTTCATTATAAAATTCCTCTTCATTAAAAAAAGACCATCACTGGTCTTTTTTGTTCAACAATCACTCTGCGCTATAAATTTAAAACACTTTTTTTAATTTATCCCGTTCAAAATATGGTGGGGATATTTGTAAAGATATGAGTTAATATTCTGGCTTTGATAAGTAAAATATACCTGTGAAAGCCCAAGAATGTTCTTTTAAATTCAAACAAAGATAAAGCTCTCTCGTCTTATTTTCATGGACATAATATGTACATGAAACGTTTTTTGCTATTTAGAATCAACTATAGTTTCACCTTTCTGGCAATGGTATAAATCACTAATTTCGTTTATAAGTTCAAATTCATCAATCGGAAATAACTGAAGTGCAACTCCCAGTATTAGCCCGACATCAATATTCTGGTTTTGAATTGTTGGAGGAACTTCTGCGCTGTCCCTGTCTAAAGCGATTATGCAGAGCTTCATCAGATTCCTTATAATGGAAACAAGTTCATAATAATCGTATATCCTGATCTCTGCGTTATACATTCCTCTTTTATCCTCGGCTGGTTTCAGAGTATTAAGCAGCCTTTCGCTTAACACTCCGATTTTTTCCAATTTTCTAATTTCATCTGTCTCCATAGCCATTATTCTTAAATTAATTTTACCAAATCAGTCCTGCTCATAAATTTTTAAAAGCCCGCCTTCAATTACCAGTTTATGAAGTTCGTTGCTAAGATTTGTGACAATCATTTCCATCTGAGAAACCTTTTCTGCGTCAAGCCTTGTTAATCCATGAGAAACAGTTCTATTTGCATCCAGATAAGGAAATATTTCTGTCCAGAACGTCTCAAGTAAATAATTGTACTTTTTAATATCATTATCCGCGTAAATGCATAAATTCCACAATGTCTTGCTTGACAAGTAATTGGGCATATAATAGGTTTTTACGAAAATATAGGTTCTGCAGAACGAAAGAAAAAACTGTGCGAATAAACAACCCAGCCCACAGTAGTTTTCCTCATTGTTGTGGGCTGTTGCAGAAAACTGCTCCGCACATTTTTCTACCGATTTATAAAAAAGGTGAAGGTCCCCGTAATAAGGTTTGTGCGGTTCTTCCCAGTGAAATTCTGGATGATACTCATTTGATGAATAAATCAGATAATTTTCTTTTATGATTTTCTCAAAAAAACTCTGATATTCATAGAGATTATTCTGTATCCAGTAACGGCTGTGGCTGATTAGAACAAAATTACATTTCCCACCTGTCTTGTTTTTTAAACAATCGGTAATTAGTTTTAATTTTTCATTACCTGCATTTTCGGCAATAAGCAATAGATAATAAATTATTTTATCATTGCTGGTTGTCTCATGAAACAGATAAATCTGTTCTGGTTCTGCCCTTTGCAAAAATACTTGAACAGCTGTATCAAGCACTGAAATTGTAGGCTTATTATCGGTCTGGCACAAAACTTCTTTTTTATCTGTATATTCTTTTTTTATTAGTTTCTTCAGTTCACTCAATCTGTCTCCAATAAGATTGCAGAGATTTTCTTCAGCTTCACCGACCGCCTTAAACATTTCATTACGATACAATGCCTCATCATCGCTGGAAGCTTCCTTCGCCTGCTCAAACAGATCAGTAAGAAAATATCTGCCTTTGGAGCTTTTCACAAAGTATCTTTGAATAACAGGAATATATGCCGAGAGACTGGCTATTCTCTCATTTATAGTCACAGAGCCAGATTTACTTCCTAAGTACAGTTCTTCCAAGTATTGGAGATCATATTCAACGAGCCTTGAATAAGAAGTAAAAACAGCGTTTGAAGCACTTTCTGAAATGAGATTTTTGACCTGCCATTTATGAAGCTCATGATCGTGATAAAAATTATTTTCGTAATCATTAAATCTTTTCTTGTATTTTTTCCATTCCCATTGTGTGAAAATTGAGTTTTCAAATTCTTTATTCTCGTAGATTACAGCAGACTGGCGACAATAAAATCCAATAAAAGGATCGCCTAAAGAGTAATAATGATGAAGCTTTGAAGAAAAGATAAAATATACGGTGATTTGAAAGTTTTCTTTAACTTTTCTAACCCATTTACTCTGCTGGAGTTTCTGCACATCCATACAGCTGTCCAGATTCACAATAAGGCTTGAGAAAGCAGACGAACTTTGTCTGGTAAAAAACAGCTGGATAATATTATACTTATTTACCAGCTCTCTGAGAATATTCTCCAAATACTCATTTTCGAGTTCTGGAAATGTAATTTTTTCTAGCGTTTTCATAGTGTGTTTTTTGAAGTTTTTATAAAGGTTGTTTTATTCGACAGGGGATAAAATATCCCCAGACAGCCTCTCTTTTTTAATCTTTTCAATGCCTCTTTCCATGATAAGCTGTCCCGCATCCAGCATTTTGATTAAATGGACATAAGGAGTTATAATATCATAATCCGATTCTCCTTCGTGCGAAGACAATGAAAGGTGCACGATTTCACAAAGAAAGAATTCAAACTGCTCTAATGATGTTTCTTCAAATGCCTTTTGAAACACCTTAAAAGGATTTTTATACTCTTCTTTACTTAGTGAAGCCAAATGAACTATTGAACTGTAGTCACCCGAACCCTTCACCTGCCATTTCCTGCTTCTTCTTTTCAGACAGTTGCAAACTTTGAGAAACGAGCTTAAAGCAGTATAAATCACAAAAACATGGCAAGGATTATCCTGCTTATAAATCTTCCTCCTGTAGCTGTATATAGCGACCTCGCTTAAAATCTGTTTATACTCATCAAGATGTGAGAAATCAAAAAAAACATGCAGAGCATCATATGGAGTTCCTGCCTCATAAGCTGACCAAAAATTAGTTCCAAAGGATATTTTATTCTTTTTCATAGCGGAAATATTTAGAATTCAAAGCGAAGTTCCTGCCTTTCAACAGGATAAACTATTCCATAAATGGATATAATACCTGACAAAATGGATATTTTACGGGATATTTTTTTATCTTTGAAATTCAGATTTTTTAATCCCCATGGCTTTATCTTTGAGCCTTAAGAAAATTGATAATCATTATGGAACAGAAAATACATCAGGGAAGAAACGTAAAACGTTTTAGAGAAATGCTTAATATAAAACAGGAGGCATTAGCTTATGATCTGGGAGAAGACTGGAATCAGAAGAAAATTTCTATACTGGAGCAGAAAGATGTAATTGAAGATAATCTGCTTAGACAAATCTCAGCAGTTCTAAAAATTCCAGTTGAAGCTTTTCAAAATTTTGATGAAGAGCAGGCTATTAATATTATATCGAATACATTTGATAATGGAGCTTTCTTAAACACGGGTAGCAGTGCCACATTTAATGTTAATCCAATTGACAAATTGATTCAGCTTCATGAAGAAAAAATTGCATTATACGAACGTATGCTGAAAGAGAAAGATGAAATGATGCAAAGACTCGAAAAATTAATCAATAAATAATTCTTTGGGAATATTGTTTAAAAGCAAATATTAATTCAAAAAAGAGACTCTCTAGAGAGTCTCTTTTTTGTTTAAAATATATACGATTCAAATATTTTACATTATTCAAAAATAGTATTAACTTTAATTCAACTTATACTCGCAATCAATTTTGCTATTTTAAATAAAATCTTTTTAATGGAAAAATTTATTTTCTCGGTTTCTTCACTGCTTTTTGTGTGCTTTGCCTTGGGGCAAAATACTATGCCAAAAGATTCGGCAGTAATCGATACCGTTAAAAACATTCAATTTAATTACAAACAGCTTATAATTCCAGGGATTTTGATAGGATATGGTTTCTGGGGTGCTGAAAGCGGCCAGATAAAAAGTTTCAATTTTCAGATACGTGACGAATTTACAGAAGACATTGATAAAAAGGTTACAATAGATGACTTTTCAAGATATGTTCCTGCTGTTTCTGTTTATGCGCTTAATGCGCTGGGGGTCAAAGGGAAAAACAATATGCGGGACCGATCTGTAATTCTGGCGACTTCAACTATTATAACCGTAGGGTCTGTTTTCGCCTTAAAGTCAGTTACTAATGTAGAACGCCCGGATGGATCTTCCAATAATTCATTTCCTTCAGGTCATACCGCTATCGCTTTTGCGGGCGCTGAATTTTTATATCAGGAATATAAGGATCAATCCATATGGTATGGCGTTGCGGGTTATGCAGTGGCTGCAGGTACTGGAATATTTCGAATGTACAACAACAGGCACTGGCTTACAGATGTAGCAGCAGGCGCCGGAATTGGAATTCTGAGTACTAAAATTGCCTACTGGATGAATCCCTATATTTCAAGAAAATTATTTCATGGTGAACAAAATAAATCGACATCTTTTATAGCCCCGTCATACGATGGTAAGAATTTTACAATCTGCTATTTTAAAACATTTTAGCATGATTGAATTTTAATTAATAACCCTTTTATTCAGTTTTTCTTCAGAATTCATTTGTAAATTGCAGCATGAAAATTTTGATTATTGAAGATGAGCGCGAAATTGCGCAAAGCATCAAAGACTACTTTAGAACGAACGGTATCCAATGCGAAACAGCCGAAAACTATGATCTGGCACTGACTAAAATTGATAGCTATGATTATGACTGTATCCTGCTGGATCTTATGCTGCCTGATGGTGACGGTTTTGATATCTTAAAAGAGCTAAAAGCTAAAAATAAAACCGAAGGGGTAATTATTATATCAGCTAAAGAAAACCTGGAAACGCGTTTGGAAGGATTTAACCTCGGTGCTGATGATTATCTGACCAAGCCTTTTCATCTTGCTGAACTTTTAGTTCGCATGCAGGCACTAATACGCCGTAAGAATTTTAAAGGAAGCAATAGTGTTATTTTTAATGAAATTGTGGTCGAAGTTTTCTCCAAAACAGTTTCGGTAAATGATATAAAACTAGATCTTACCAAAAAAGAATTAGATTTACTGCTCTTTTTAATAGGGAACGAGAATAAAGTATTATCAAAATCGGCTATTGCAGAACATCTTTCCGGTGATATGGCCGATATGCTGGACAATCACGATTTTATATATGCCCATATTAAAAATCTTAAAAAGAAACTAACTCAGGCCGGCAGCGGCGATTATATAAAAACGGTGTACGGACTGGGATACAAATGGGAAAATGAGCAATAAAAAACTACTTCTTAAAACAACCAACAGTTTTCTTATTTATGCTGTTGTTATACTTTTAATAGCAGCGCCGGTATTTTATTATACCTGCCAGTGGCTCTACATTTATGAAACTGATGAAGTACTTCTTTTTCATAAAGGGGCTTTTGTAAAGGAAAGCCATAGCAATTATAAAGCA
This sequence comes from Flavobacterium sp. 245, assembly GCF_004362055.1. Taxonomy (GTDB): domain Bacteria; phylum Bacteroidota; class Bacteroidia; order Flavobacteriales; family Flavobacteriaceae; genus Flavobacterium. The sequence goes on along the minus strand of NZ_SNXB01000012.1, from coordinate 104,285 downwards.
AGTGACATTGCGGCATGGAACAAATACAATCATAATGTTACCATTGTGCCCGATATGGGCGTGACCAAAGATTCCATTGTTGGTGAGATGATTTTTGAAGCTATGGCCAATGAAAAAGAGCCATTTCGCATACTTTATGCCCCGGTAGAAATAAACGGAAAAAAATATACTTACATAGAAAAGCGCAATCTGGTAGAAATGGAAGGAATGGTGATCAGTGTTGCTTTCATGTTTCTTTTTATCATCATTATCCTGCTGACAGGGATTATCTGGATATCCAAAAAATCGGCAGCACAAATCTGGAAGCCTTTTTATAATACACTAAGCCAGATTGAGGAGTTTGAAATTGATAAAAACAATGCGCCTGAATTTATTGCAACAGATATCGATGAATTTGACAGGCTTAATAAAAGTCTGGACCGCTTAATTGAAAAAAATACTGTTATTTATAAAAGCCAAAGAGAATTTGTAGAAAATGCAGCCCATGAGCTCCAGACCCCGTTGGCTTTATTCCAGACTAAAATAGACACGCTCCAGCAGTTGGACTTAACCCGCGAACAATCCGAATTAGTTGGATCTCTTAACAAGGATGTTTCAAGACTCAGCAGACTCAATAAAAACCTTTTATTACTTTCTAAAATTGATAACGAAAGTTATCTGGATCGCGATACTATTGTTCTGAGCGAATATATTGATAAACATCTCGGCTTTTTTAAGGAACAGGCACAATCCAAGAATATAAAAATCAATACACATTTTATAAATATCATTACAACAAAAGGAAATACTGCCCTGACAGAAGTGCTGCTTAATAATTTATTTCTGAATGCCATTCGTCACAATATAAAAAATGGCGTCATTGATATTATTACAGAAAACAATTCCCTCAAATTTATCAATACGGGTCAGCAAACACCACTCGGAGCACAGAGCATCTTTAACCGTTTTTCCAAAGTAAACCCTTCATCACAGGGAAATGGGCTGGGACTGGCTATTATCAAAAAAATCTGTGAAATCAACCATTGGGATATTAAGTATACTTTTACCGATAATCTGCATATTTTTGAGGTGATTTTCTAAAAATTCAAACTTCCTACAGAATCACTCTTGAGCTTTGTACTATTCTTTTTTAAATAGTACAAATGAAATCAAAAACACTACTGCTCTTCTCTTTTCTGCTAATAGCCGTAATGCAATTATCTGCCCAGAAAAAAACAGTTATCCTTTCGGGAATTATTACCGATAGTAAATCCAAAGTTGCGATACCGTATGCCAATGTTGTTTTAAAATCATCCAAAGATCCTGAAATTTTCTTCGGAACCGTTAGCGGCGAAGACGGGCGCTTTACTATAACAGGAGTAAATTCAGGAAATTTTACGCTGGAGGTAACTTCAATTGGTTTTAAAACGAAATTACAATCCTTATTTGTTGGCAGCCTTTCCGATTATCTGGATCTTGGAGCTGTCGAACTTGAAGAAGACATCAATACTTTATCTGAAGTAACTGTAAGCTCAGGCACGCAAAAAAATCCTGTAACAATGGATAAAAAAATGTTTGCAGTTGCCGATAATATTACCCAAAGCGGAGGTTCAGTTCTGCAGTCCATGCAGAGTTTGCCCGGTGTTACGGTTCAGAATGGAAAAGTACAGTTAAGAGGAAATGATAAAGTAACCATTTTAATTGACGGCAAGCAAACTGCGCTGACAGGATTTGGAAACCAGTCGGGACTGGATAATATCCCTGCTTCTGCTATCGAAAAAATTGAAATCATCAATAATCCTTCTTCTAAATATGATGCAAACGGAAATGCCGGAATCATCAATATCGTCTATAAAAAAAATAAGCAGGATGGCCTGAATGGAAAAATAGGAATCAGTTCGGGTTATGGCGCATTGTGGGAGCGTCAGGCGAATCTTCCCACTATCAGGGATCAATATCACATGACGCCAAAAATCAATCCGAGCCTGTCTTTAAATTACAGAAAAAACAAAGTAAACACGTATTTACAAGCCGATTATTTGTATACCGAAACTCTGAATAAAAATGAGTTTGTAACCAGGACCTATGATGACGGCACTATAATTAATCAGCAAACCAAGCGAAATCGCGATACGCATTTCACCACTATTAAAACCGGACTCGACTGGAATTATAGTGACAAAAACACTTTTTCATTTTCCGGATTATTTGGAAGCGAAAAAATCATAGATCATGGTGATGAGCCTTTTTTTAATGCGGATTATTCTGAGCGTTTGCGCTTATGGCAATTTTTAGAAGATGAACTAAAAACAACCGTGATGGCGAGCGCTTCTTATCAGCATAAATTCACACAAGCAGGACGCAGATTAAATGCCGGTATAAATTACACCTATCATCAGGAAGATGAAAAGTATTTCTTTGACAATATTCTGCCAGCTTCTACCGGGAAAGATGCTTTTAAGTTACTGTCAGATGAAAAAGTAATCGATCTGAATTTAGATTATATCCAGCCTTTAAAATACGGTCGTTTTGAAACGGGCCTAAAATTTAGAAACCGCCAAATTCCTACCAATATGCAGTTTTTTCCCGGCGAAAACTCCCCTATCGATGCCAATGCCGGAGGATGGGCCACCTATAAAGAAATCATACCTGCTGTTTATGGGAGCTATATTTATGAAACAGAAAGAATTGAAGCAGAGCTCGGACTGCGTTATGAATATGTGCAGCTAAAGTATGAGGTCAATCCTGACCACCCTGTCTATAAAAGTGACGGTTACAATTATACAGAACCTTTTCCGAGTGTTAAGCTTGCCTACAAGATAGATGATCAAAATAAACTTACCGCTTTTTACAACCGCCGCGTTGACAGGCCTAATGAAGTCGATATTCGTATTTTTCCTAAATACGATGATGCTGAAATTATTAAAGTAGGAAATCCTGCCCTTCGTCCCCAGTACACAAGTGCCTTTGAAGTGGGGTATAAAACCGATTTTAAGAAAGGCTATTTTTTAGGTTCACTTTATTACAGGGTGGTAAACGGTACCATTACCCGAATTGCAACAACGGTTCCCGGCAGCCCAATCATTTATAATGTATTCCAAAATGCCATGGAAAGTTCTTCTTTTGGCATTGAGCTTGTCTTTGCCAAAGAGCTCACCTCGTGGTATTCTTTTAATCTGAATGGTAATTTATATAAAAATACGATTGACGCTTTTACGGTAACCAATTTATATCCCGTTCCGTCAACCTATAACGCAAGTCTGCAGGAAGCAACTTCGGGAAATGTAAAATGGAACAATACTTTTCAATTTAATAAAACTCTTACCGGACAGGTTTCAATGGTTTACCTGGCACCCGATATTATTCCACAAGGAAAAATTGATTCACGCTTTTCTACAGATCTCGGTGTAAAAAAGATGGTGCAGAAAGGAAAAGGCGAAGTATTTTTAAATGCCACCGACATCTTCAATACGCTGATCATCAAAAAAGAAATTCAGGGTGAGGGTTTTCGCTACACCAGCAGGGATTATTATGAGACACAGGTAGTTCGCTTTGGCTACAGTTATAAATTCTGATTTCCCAATAAAAACCAAAATTCAAAATAAATTCAGAATTGGGTTATAAAATTTGCCTTTTAATAGTATAAAAACATGAATAAATTATCCATAAAATACGGCAGGTATTCACTGCTGTTTCATTTCATTATCTGGTTTTTAATGCTTTCACAGTTGCTGAGAATTTCCTTTTTCATATGGCAATATGATGAAGTTTCGTGGGATTTAATTACTCTTTTAAGAACATTCCTGACAGGTTTGTTTTTTGATTTTGGTACTGTTACTTTCATTTCACTCTGCAGCATATTGTATTATAGCCTAATGCCCAATAAATGGATTGGCTCTATTTTAGATAAAGTCCTTGTTTATTTTTTCACATCACTCACGGTCTTTATTTTTGTCTTTACTTTTTTTGCCGAATTGACATTTTGGGATGAATTTAAAACCCGATTTAATTTTATAGCCGTTGATTATCTTATCTATACACATGAAGTTGTAGCCAATATCAAACAGTCGTATCCGCTTCCTTTGCTAATTGGCGGCGTTTTATTGTTAAGTGCAGCATTTCTGTTTCTTTTTTATCAAAGAGGAGCCTTTACTACGACTTTTACTTCAAAAGCAACTTTAAAAACCAGACTTTCGGTTTTGTCTTCAGCTATAATTGTCGCTCTGTTTTTTAGCCTCTTTATTACCAATAATCAGGCGGAATGGTCTTCCAACCGCTATAATTCTGAAATTTCAAAATCAGGAATTTATTCCTTTTTTGCTGCTTTTAGGAATAACCAGATGAAATATGTGGACTTCTATACTTCAATTGATAACGACAAAGCTTTTGGTGTTATAAGAAAAAAACTGGCAGCTGATAATGCTGTTTATTTTAAAAGTGGTTCTTCCATTCACAGAAAAATAACAGACAGTGCCGCTTCCCTTAAAAACAAAAATGTTGTTTTTATCTTGGTCGAAAGCCTTAGCGGAAGCTTTCTTAAGGAATTTGGAAATAAAGAAAATATAACTCCCTTTCTGGACAGTCTCGCCCAAAAAAGTATCTTTTTTGAGGATTTATATGCAACGGGAACAAGAACAGTCCGGGGTATGGAAGCCGTTACTTTATGCATACCTCCCACTCCGGGCCAGAGCATCGTTAAAAGACCTAATAATCAGAATCTTTATACGGTTTCTAATGTGTTTAAAACCCGAGAATACGATTGTAACTTTTTCTATGGAGGAGACGGCTACTTTGATAATATGAATGCCTATTTTGGCGGAAACGGTTTTACAATATATGATCGTGGACGTGGAAGTGTTTTAAGCGATGAAATTAAAACGATCCGAAATAATATCAATGATAGCGAAGTAACGTTTGAAAATGCATGGGGAATTTGTGACGAGGACATTTTCAATAAAATGCTAAAAGTGGCCGATTCGCAATCCAAAGCCGGAAAGCCATTTTTCAATTTTGTTATGACAACATCCAATCACAGGCCTTTTACTTATCCGTCGGGAAAAATTAATATTCCATCGGGAACAAGCCGCGAAGGAGCGGTAAAATATACCGATTTTGCCTTGAAAGAATTATTCAAAAAAGCCAAAACAAAATCCTGGTTCAAGAATACTGTCTTTGTAATCATTGCTGACCATTGCGCCAGCAGCGCCGGAAAGGACGAAATAGATGTTGCCAATTACCATATTCCAGCCTTCATTGTGAATTTACCTGAAAATCAGAATCAAAAAATAGCACAGCAATGTTCACAAATAGATCTATGGCCTACCCTTTTTTCTTTGTTTCACTGGAATTATGAATCTGATTTTTTTGGAAAAAATGTTTTGGATAACCGTTTTGAACAACGTGCTCTTATGGGAACTTATCGCAAACTGGTTTTGATGAAAAAAGATAAAGTAATGATTTTATCAGACCAGAAAAAGCAGGCCTTTTACTCATGGAACAAAAAAGATAATAGTCTTAAAGCTCTTACTATCGACGAGTCATTTTTAGAAGAAACAATTTCGTGGTACCAGACTGCCGATTTTCTTTTTACCAATAAACTTTTAAAATAATGATTTACATTCATTTTATAATCAATCCTATATCCGGGAGTGGAAAACACAACCTATCTGCTTCCTATCTTTTGAATCAATTTTCTATAGAAGAATATAAAATTCAAGTTGATTATACCAACCAAAAAAAGCATGCTATAGCACTCACAAAAGCTGCCATTTTACAAAATCCCGATTATATAATTGCTTGCGGTGGAGACGGAACCATCAATGAAGTAGCTTCATGCCTTGTGGGAACTTCAATTAAGTTAGGAATTGTTCCCGTAGGTTCAGGTAACGGACTCGCCTCTAACCTAAATATTCCGAGAAATTTTGACAAAGCGATTGCTATTATAAAAAAAGGAGATTCAACAGTTATGGATGTTGGGCAACTCAATCACAAATACTTTTTCAGCAATATGGGTATCGGTATTGATGCCATGATTATAAAAAAATATGAGAGAGCAGGAAAAAGAACACTTCCCGCTTATATCAAGGCTGCATTATCTTCCAGCTTAGAATTTAAATCACAAAAAACTATTGTGCATTTTAACGATCAGATTATGGAAACAGATCCTTTGATGTTATTCATATCTAACTCAAACGAAATGGGTTATAATATGAGCCTAACCCCAAAAGCAAGTCTTCACGACGGATTACTCGATATGATTATTATACCGAAATTGTCTTTTTTTGAAAAAATTATGCTGGGTTATCATGTGCTTCGAAATTCAATTGAAAAATTTGAAAAGGCAAAACACTCTTTCGTAAAAGATATTCAAATCGAAATGCCTTCCAAAATCTTCATTGATGCCCAAATTGACGGAGAACGGTATAATTTAAAAACAAATAAAATAAAAGTAAGCATACTTCCGAAGGCTTTGCAGGTTCTTGTTCATTTATAAAGAACATAAATTCCATAGAGAGACTTACATAATCTGTCTATGGAAATTAATTTTGTAATTCTTAATTTATATACTGCTTTAAAATTGCCTTACGAAACTACATCCCAATTCTTTTCCGTTATAAAAAGGCATAATCATCGATGTGTTTTTATTTTCTTTTGAGGATTTAAACACCTTATTCTGCAGATAAGGATATATCCAATACGCAGCTTTTGTGCTTAATATACCTATACCTGCGCCCGCCACTACATCTGTAAGCCAGTGCCTGTCATTATACATTCTAAAAAGTCCCGTTCCTGTTGCTACTGCGTATCCTGCAATTCCGTACCAAATGGATTGGTTCTTATATTCCTGATACATAAATTCGGCTCCCGCAAAAGCAGTAGCCGTATGCCCTGAAGGAAAAGAGTTATTCGAAGACCCATCTGGTCTTTCAATTTTAGTGATATTTTTCAACGCAAATACCGAAGCGCTCATCATCAGATACGAACTCGCCAAAATAATAGAGCGGTCTTTCAGGTTATTTTTCCCTTTTACGCCAAAAGCATTAAGCGCATAAACAGAAGCTGCAGGCGCCCATTGGGAAAAATCATCAATAGAGACTTTATGATCTATATCCTCATTTACTTCTTTCTTAATTTCTGCATTATAGCTTTTGAGCTGGTCACTTTCCAAACCAATAAAACCATATCCCAAAAGAACTCCCGGAATGATTAACTGTTTGTAATTGAATTTTAAATTGGTTACAGTATCTTGTACAGCAATTGTATCACTTATTGTGTTTTGTGCATAAATCGAAGTCATACCAAAAAGAAATAAGAGGAAGGTTTTTAACATGTTAGAAAAGATTAGGAATTACTAATTACGCTTGTTGAATAGAAAATAAACGTAGTTTTTCCTCATAGAAAACAAATTAAATTAAGACAGTAATGTTCTTACTGTTAAAGATTAATAAGGCAAAGTTCAACCTGAAATCTGAAGAAATTCTGTATTTACGGCGTTAGTATTTTTTTTAACAAAAATTTTAATTTTAATTTTTGTTAAAGTCTGCAATAAGCTCTTTTGTAGACCTACCAAAAGCCTATCTATTTCGAATTAACAAAAGCTCTAGACTTATAAGCTCTGTGAAATGCATAATATAAATACGTATATCAGCTTTATTAAAGAAAAAAAAGCTAGCCAAAGTTATTGGACAATTTGCAAATAAAGTGCGCATAATGGCAAGTCGAATTTCTCGACTTGCCACCCTTCGGGACTTATAGCACCTTATTTGCAAATTGTCCACTTTATAACTGCTTTCTTTTTTTCCTTTTTCTTTTTTAAATATTTGTTCAATTTCACAATTCACGGCTATCATGGCTAAAATATACTCATGATATGAATTGTCAAATCTTCATCTTAATTTAGTGTCAGACTTTTAAAAATGCTGAAGACCACCTCGTTCCTGTGGTCTGGCAAGATGAATCGTTGTTAAACAACGACCTATCTTGCCACCTATTACCTCGGAACTCGGTGGTGGAGACACTAAAAGAAAGAGAGTTTGATAACAATGAAAATGAAAGATGATGAAAAGAGAAAATTCAAACAGAACACGCATTGTCGGATTAAGGTTTACACCTGAAGAGTATGCACAAATTGAGCGTAAATTTAGAGCAAGCACATGCAGAAAATTAAGCGATCACATTCGAAAACATTTATTCAATAAGCCAATTGTAAGTACTTACAGAAATCAATCTTTAGATGATTTGATGGAGGAAACGATTGTTCTTACTACTGAACTCAAAGCAATCGGCAACAATATTAACCAAATCGCTAAAAAGTTCAATACCCTTAAATTAATTCCGGAATTTAGAGAGCAAGCTTTTTGGTTTGAAGTTGATAAAAAAAGACTTCTTGAAAAAATGGATGAGGTCACAAACCATACTCGAAAAATATCAGAGCAATGGTTGCAATTATAAAAACGAGTCATTCCATACACAACATCCTCAATTACAACGAAAACAAAGTGAAGACAGGAGTTGCCGAGTGTATTAGTGCCGAAAACTATCCTTTAGAATTAGAGAAATTAAGTTTTAATTTAAAACTTAATCGTTTTCTAAAACTGGCATCATTGAATGAAAATGCTAAACGCAATAGTGTTCATATTTCTTTGAATTTTGATCCGTCGGAAAATCATTCTAAAGAGAAACTAATAGAAATTGCAAATATGTACATGGAAAAAATTGGCTTTGGCAAACAGCCTTATTTAATTTATCAGCATCATGATGCAGGTCATCCGCACCTGCATCTAGTGACTAATAATATTCAGAGAGATGGAAAAAGAATTGACCTGCATCTTTTGGGAATACGAAAATCAGAACCTGCAAGAAAAGAAATCGAAGAATTATTTGGACTTGTAAAAGCTGATGGTAAAAAGAACAAGCAAGACATCTCTATACAACAGGCTTCTGCAAGAATAGTCAATTACGGAAAAGTAGAATCTAAAAAAGCTATCAATGGTGTGTTGAATATGGTGCTAAACCAGTATAAATATTCAAGTCTTCCCGAACTAAATGCCATATTAAAACAATGCAATATTATGGCAGATCGAGGAAAAGAAGATTCAAAAATATTTCAAACAAGGGGATTGGTTTACCGAATATTGGATCAAGAGGGAAATCCAATTGGAGTACCAATAAAAGCAAGTTCTTTTTATAACAAACCTACTTTGAAATTTTTAGAGGAAAAATTTAAAACTAGTGAAATTAGAAACGCAACAGATAAGACAAGAGTAAAAAATGCAATTGATTTAGCTCTAATTAAAGAAAATAATTTTTCATTAAATGATTTAGCAAAGCAATTGGAAAAGGAAGGAATAAATACAGTTTTCAGAAAAAGTGAAAAAGGTTTATTATATGGGATTACTTATGTCGATCACACAACCAAAAACGTTTTTAACGGAAGTAGTTTAGGAAAACAATACAGTGCAAAAGCTATTGAATACCGATGTAGTTCAACGTTTACAAATGAATCGAAAAGAGAATCGCAGACAGATAAATTAGAAATTAAAAATAAATTTCAAGATGAAAAACAAAAACTTCAAACATTTTCGAAAATGGAAAATGTTGTCAACTCTTTATTACAATCTGAACAACTTAAAGAATTTCTACCTTATCAATTGAAAAAGAAAAAAAAGAAAAGAGGTTTAAATCTTCGGTAATTTTCTTAGGAACCCTAATCATTATATGCACAGAAATAATCAGATAATTTAAATGTAGATTAATTGAAGATAGCTAAATTTTTAAGATGTAAGAATTTTAATCATATATTTGGCTAAATACAAATTAACCTAGCAAATATGAAAAGTCCATACATTTCAAGAGTACAAATTAAAAATTTTAGAAATTTTGAAAATGTAGATTGTATACTATCGCATAAACAAGTAATAATAGGGGAAAATAATGTTGGCAAAACAAATTTCCTAAGAGCAATTCAATTAATTCTCGACAGGAGTTTTTCTGATCTAGATAGAGAATTAAATGAAACTGATTTTTTTGATGGTTTAGAGAATCCGATGAGTAATGGAGAGGAAATTATCATAGCAATCGAAATTTCTAATTATGCACATAATAATCAATTATTGGCTCAATTCCCGGATGCCTTGATTAATCCTACTGATCCTAGATTACGTTTTACATATAAATACTTTCCAAATAAAAATTTAGAAGGAAAAGTCTTAGGATATAGTTATATAATTTTTCAAGGCACTAATGAAGAAAATTTCTTTACTCGACAAGATCGAGAATTTATTAATATAACAGTTATAGGAGCATTAAGAGATGTGGTTAAAGAATTAAATGGAAACAAAAGATCTCCTTTATATAAATTGATTCAAAACTACAACATCCCAAATGTTGATCTTGAAGAAATTGCGTCATCAATGTCTACAGTTAGTCAAGATATTTTAAACTTAGAGGAAATTAAAGATATTAAACATTTAATTAATTTAAAATTTAATATTTTATCAGGCACTCAACGTGACAACGAAATTAAACTAAGCCCTTATGATGTTGATATAGATAAATTATTATATACGATGCAAATTTATCTAGGTCTAAAAGGAAGATCAGTGTCGGAATTAAGTTTAGGTTTAAGTAATATTTTATATCTTACTTTAATGCTTCTTTTATTAGAAGATAAAACCATACCACGAATCATAAATAAAGAATTGTTTGATGAGTTGATAAAAAAAGAAGGAGGTGTAATATTGAATGATTTCTATGATATTACGGAAAATGAAAACAAGTATAAGATAAGCGAAACTGTACAAGATTTATCTCCTTTATATTCTTTCTTGAGTAAAAATCTATATGTTAAACATTCAACAACATTTTTAGCGATCGAAGAACCGGAATCACATCTTCATCCAGTTTTACAACGCCTACTTTATCGAGAGGTTCTTCATAAAAGTGAAACTTCAGTTTTATTTACAACTCATTCTCCTTATATAAGTTCGGTATCTCCACTTGATTCAATTGTTAGAATAGCACGCAATAAATATAATTCAACAATATCAGCCACAGCAAAATTAGACTTATCGACTAATGAAAAAATTGACCTAGAACGTTATCTTGATGCAAAGAGAGGTGAAATATTATTTGGTAAAGGTGTAATAATTGTTGAAGGCATAACAGAAGAATATATAATTCCTGAATTAGCTAATTTAATGGGTATTTCATTAGATAGCTTAGGAATTATTGTTTGTAATGTTCACTCTACAAATTTTTATCCGTACGTAAAGTTATTAATTGAATTAGATATTCCTTGGGTAATTGTTACAGATGGAGATTATTATGAAACTGAGCAAATAACAGTACAAGGAAAATTAAAAAATAAAAAGTACTTTCATAGACATTTCGATCCAACATCAAATTACAGTTTTGCAGGTCTAAATAATATATCTAAATTATTACAAACTTTAAAATTGCTAGACCCAAAAGAAGTTACAGGCAATTTGGAAGAAAATTTCGAATTATTAAAAACAAAGAATTGTCATATAGGTCGTCACACTTTTGAAGTTGATTCAATGATAAAATCTGAAGTGAATGGAAATCTAATTTTTAAAAAAATATATTCTGAGTTAAGACCCGGAGGAGAAGGTCAGCAGAAAAATTTTGATGATGCACTAGAATCTAATAACTATTGGCTAGCTTTAGAAAGAATTGAAGGAAATATTAGTAAAGGTCGATTTGCACAAAGGTTGGCTTCTAATATAAAAATTGAAATGGCTCCAGATAATTTAATTGAGGCGATTGTTAATATTACCAAACAGATAAATTCAATATATGAATAGCAATTTTTTTTTAGATCTTGAATTAATTAAAAAAGACGAACAACAGTATAAAGCATTTAATTCAAATTCAAATACTGTAGTTATTGCTGGACCAGGTAGTGGAAAAACTAGAGTTTTAGCCTTAAAAGCAATAAAAATAAAAACTTTTGAGGTTTTTAATCCTGCAGGATTAGCTTGTATAACTTACAGTAATGAAACTGTTCGAGAATTAACCAATAGACTTCATCAATATTCCTACAAACAAAACAAACAAGATTTTATAGGAACGATACATAATTTTTGTCTTGTTAACATTATTAAACCGTTTATACATTTATATCCGGAGTTCAATATTGATAAAGACTTTAAAATTGCAGATAATTCAACTTTAGAAAAAATTTTAAGATCTGTTAAACATGAACTAAATATTGATGAAGAAATATCTCTCATGAGCTTAAATAAGCATCGGTCACTTGCTTTTACTGGGAGAGGAGAATTCACATACAATGGTAACGAGAATATTGAAAGATTATCAAAGCTATTTGATTACAAATTAGAAAGCGCTAATCTTTTAGATTTCACTTCCATAGTTAATATTTCTACTGCTATAATTAGAGAAAAAGAAATCGTCCGAAAATTTTTAGAAGCAAGATTTCCATGGATTTTAATTGACGAATATCAAGATTTAGGTAGAGGATTACATGAAATGGTTTTAGAACTTCAAGCTCAAACTGATATAAAAATTTTTGCGGTAGGAGATATGAATCAATCAATATATGGGTTTAATGGCGCATTTCCCGAGTTTTTAGAAGAAATTTATAAGTATGATGAATTTGAAAGCATTGAACTTACTTCAAACTACAGAAGTAATCAAGATATAATATCGGGATCACTAAGTACTTTGAACCTAAGTCCACCAATTCCAAATTATACTGCGCAATTAAGAGTAGGAGAAAATGCTGAATTTACTTTTATACAATGTGCTACCGATATAGAAGAACAATATGAAGTAATTATAAATAAAATTATACCAAATTTAGTCAAAAAAGGCATTTCCTATAATGATATAGGTATCCTAGCTTTTTCGAAAAATGAGATCAATCATTTGTCACTTCTTTTCGAATACAATCATATTCCTTTTTATACAAATAAATGGTCATTCAGAATCACCCCCTTTATTGAATGGATAATTAATTGTGCAAGTTGGTGCTTAGGAGTTGAAGAGAGTTCTTTTAATAAAATATTTAAATTTTGGAATCGACAACAAATCGAGTATTTAGAAATAGAAAATAATGAAAATTTCATGATTGAGAGCAGAGTAAAATTTTATAATTCACTTGTAAAAAGTAAGGAGTATAATGAAAACATAAGTATTTGGTTGGATTTTATATTTTCAGAACTGGAATTCGGTTCAGTTATTAATTCAGATAAATATTTGGAAGAAGATAAATTAAATTTAGAACATTTTACAAGGGAATTTTCAGCTGAAAAGAAAATTCCAATTTATAAATTACTCAAATTGAGAAAACCAGAAAATCAAATCACAATCACAACACGACATAGTTCTAAAGGTCTTGAGTTCGAAGCAGTAATTATGATAGGCATGGAAGAAGGTAAGTTCCCATATTATAATATAGAAAATAACAGTTTAGAAATGCAAGAACAACACCGAATATGCTATGTTTGCATAAGTAGAGCTAAAAAAGAATGTATATTACTATATTCAAAAAGATATAACTTCATTGGACAATATGGACCATATCATCGTAATTATAATCCATCCAGATTTTGGAATCTATTAGCAGAAAGATTTGGAACCGATCAAAATACATTTACCTCTACATCCTACAATTAAGTATTTTTTAAAACGGTTCTAATAATTCGTTTTTTAAAATTTCCTCAACTACGATATCAATTTCCATTATTTTGGATTGATAAATTTCAATCTTTGCTATGAGTGTATATAATTCATTAATCTCTGTAGACTCCATCTTCTTTCTGTAATAAGGATATGAGTGCATTTTAAGCCATTCTTTTATCACATTGTAGCCCGAAACTTCAAAACTTAATACACTTTCTTTTAAATCCTTTAACGTTATTATTACATCATTGGCTTTACCAATAAATTGAATGCTGTCAATTCCAATTTTAGTTTTATGATATTCTAATTCTGCCATCTGTGTAGAAAGACCTTCAATCTTATAGTCACGCGATTCAATATCAGCTATAGTTCTACCTAAATTACCAATCTTTTGAAAAAGTAATTTACTTGTTGTAATTGGAATACGTGGCCATGCACCGGCAACATTAAATAATATTCCTTTAAACATTTTTAAATAAAAGTTAGAACTTAAAATAGCATATGTGTAAAATGTCAATTCATCATACATTTCACTAGATTCAAGTCCTAATATATTTTTTAAATTTTCAACTAGCTCTTCATTAATATTAGACTTAAGTAAGGAGTTCCAATTTTTACTCTTTTTATAATTGGGGAAATAATTACAAAATATGTGTGCATTGCCCCTCGCAGAAAGATCATTATCCGGAATATTCCAACAAAATGAAGAAAATTTATGTAACGTACTACCTATATCCTCAGGGGCTGGTGCTACAGCGAAACCGAAAACAGAACTACTTTTATATGCAGATCTAATTTCTGGTCTATCTCTAGTACCACCACCGCCTAAATTTGATAATTCGTCCAATAATTTCTCATCTAGTAAAACAGAGGCTTCTAAAAACGGGCGATATGAATAATCATAAATATTATCTTCTGCAATCCCTTTATCTAATCTTATTTTAATATTGTCATTAATTTTTGCGGACGGTGGCGGCTTCATTTGTCCAGAATACCATTTATCTTTAATAGCGGTATAATCATTTTCTTGTTTTGAAATAAATTTTGATCTTCTTTTTAATTGTCCTTTTGAGGCATGTACTAATAAATGAGTGGGTGCTAGCTTAAGACTCGAACAATGACGTAAAAAAATTCCACTTTCTTTATCCGAAGTTATTGGCCAAAAACTAGTATACAATTCTAAATTATATTTGTCTGATGGCTTAAATGCAAAGTTGTCATCTAAAGATAATTTAGTCCAATTTTCCAAATCCACTTCCTTATTAAAAAATGATATTTTTTGACTCTTGCTTAAATTACAGATGTTTTTATAATTAATACTTTTTTCAATTACTTGGGCGTCGGTAACAATTCCAATTAATAACAATCGACCTTGTAATGTATTAAATAAATTTACATCATCTGCACCGGTTCTTTTATCAGAATCGAACTCTAAAATCCACAAATTTGAAAACTTTTCAGCTATAAATTTACGGACGTACTTATAAGACGGATGCTTTGCAAAAGAGGAAGGTAAAATTAGCGCAAAAACTGAAGGAGAGCTTTTTATTGCCTTATCTACTGACCACCTTAAAAATTTGACAAATTCATTAGATAGTTGCTTTTGCACGTTCTGTCTACCAGTTCTCCCAACTGCAGAAGGTCTAAAATCCTCTAACATTTTTTTTATAATTAATCCCTCATTAGCTAATTCAAATTTAGAATCAGACGATGGAGGATTCCCAATAATGATTGTTAAAGGTGCAGATGATAAATGATAGGCAGATTGCTGTTCTTGTAGCAATAAAAGACTAAGATTAGAGTCATTTATTTCTATTTTAGTTTCCTCAAATAAACTATCACTTAATGTATTTGTTAAAATAATTTTTATGTTTTCAGGATACTTTTCTTGTAGCATCGCAATTCTATAATGTGCCAACGCATAAGGGGCGGGAAGAATTTCGAATCCAATAATACTTGATGAAGGATTAAGATTAAAACTATCTAAAGTTGCTTCAATAAATGTTCCAGTTCCACAGCATGGATCAATAATTTTATGTGCTGTAGATTTTAAGTCAATTTGAGGCATTTGGTTTTCAATGATTACCTTTACAAGTTTAGTTGTATAAAATGCTAAAGAACGAGGAGTATAAAACGCGCCGTAATCAAACCTTGTCTTAGGATCATATACTGCTAAAAATGTTTCGTACAATTCATGAAAATCAGGTATCGAAATTTGATCTGTTGAAAGTTGTATATGTGCTAGTAACCTCCTTAAATCGTCATACCATATACCTAATCTACTTAAATCTGAATTTAATTCAGATTTAAGCTCAGTAACTAATGTTTTAAAGGGTATTAATTTATTAGTATAATCTTCTTCTAAATAAGAAAACCAGAAGTCATGAATTTTTTGATATTTTTCTTTTGGATTACTTAAAGATTTATCAATTACTCGATGGGCATAAAGCAGTCCAAAAGTTAGTATTTGAGAAATAAATCCCGCAAAAGTTATATTATTACTGAGTGTTTTGTCATGGCTATGCTGAGCTTTAACCTTCAATTCTTTTAGCAAATTTAAAGTCTTACTTTCACTTTCACTTTCAGCTTCATCTTCATCAAGTTCTAATAAATCCATCAATTCGATTGATAGTAATTTGGCTCTTTTAGCAACTTCGTTTACTAATTGATTCTCTGATATTTCCCTATATCCAACATTTTTAAAAAAAACTTTAAACAAAATTTCAATGTTAAAATCAAATTCAGGATTTTCCCAGTTTATTGGTTTACTACAAATTGAAAACTTCCTAATACTTTTGTCCACACAAAAAATCACAAAATCAATGCCATCTGTAAGTATGACAGGATTTCCCAACGTTAAATACCTTTCTATTTGCTTTTTGTAATTAGAAATATTTATTTCAATAGTTTGGTCAAGTCCTTTTGCTTCAACATATCCATACACCCCCATGGATTCAATATTATGAAAACGCCAGTCGGGTCGCCCTAATTTACTTTGATTTCTTGGTTCGAGAATGGTTGCTATATTTGAATCAAAATTTGATGCAATATTTTTAAAAAAATTATCCAAGCTTGTTCTATAAGATAATTCCATGGTAGCTTCACCTGAAGTCGATCCTACTTTTATTTCTTTTTTTAACTCCGAAAAATACTGCTCAACTATTTTTTGAAATTTCATATTATATACTTTCAATAATTTTTTTACCTATCTCAAACGCTAATTTAGGGGGAACTGCGTTACCAATTTGTCTTGCAATATCTACCTTATTTCCAAAAAAATTAAAATCCATAGGGAAAGTTTGCAACAATGCTCCTTCCCTTAAAGAAATACTTCTATTTTGTTCAGGATGTCCAAAGAGCCCTCTTGTAAAACTGTCAAAGCGAGCTGTAATTGTCGGTGCAACATTATCCCAATGCATTCTCCCGTAAACATTTCGATGGCCAATTACATTACTACCAATTTTATGACAATCTGCCAATAAATTTTCAGGCAAATAATCTCTTCCCTGTCCAGGTTTTAAATATTTAATTCTCTCAATATTTATTGGGGAAAGTTTATCAGATCTATGCAAAAAAATATCTTCATGATCTGTACCATCTTTAGGAGGCTCTGGCAAGTTTGAAATAATGTCTCTTACGGTATACTTCTTTTTTTTTGGTTCGGGGAAATTAAATTTTGGTTCCGTTTCATCTATTCGCTCTCCAACAATAAAAAGTCTTTTCCTTCTTTGCGGAACACTATAATCTTGAGCATCAAGGATTTTTCTATGAATAAAATAGCCATTTTTTTCAGCAAAATCAATTGCCTCTTCTAAAATTTCCTTACCCCTTTTACCTGTAATTCCGGGTACATTTTCCATTAAAAAAAACTTAGGAAAGAATTCGATTACCTTTTTCATGTATTCGAATACTAATGTATTTCTATCATCAAGATCGTTCCCAATTCTTTGAACTGAGAAGCCTTGGCATGGAGGTCCACCAGCAAATAAAGTCAACTCTCCTCTTTTAATTCCAAGCTGATCCATCAATATAGCAGAATTTAATGATGCTATATCAGCACAATTTGCTTCATGCTTGAAGTATTTTTTATTTAAATTCTGAGTTTTAACAGATAGTTCATCATTATCAAAACTGTATAATATTTCAAATCCAGCCTTGGCTAAACCTAAGCTTAAACCGCCTGCTCCGGAAAAACTGTCAATACACGTATATTTCATGCCATTTTTTTTAAAAGTTTTAATAATTTCAGATATAATCTTCAATAATTTCTATAAAACTTTTCGCTTATAAAATTCGATTGCTATTTGTGTTGCTACTGCTAAAGATAATAATGGAGGTACAGCCTCTCCTATTTGTTGAAAACACTGCTCCAAATTACCTTCAAATAAAAAACCATCGGGAAAGCTTTGTATCCGTGCCGCTTCGCGGATAGTCAAACCTCTATTTTGTACTGGATGTGAAAATCTTCCACTTGCCGGATTTCTAGAAGATTTAGTGATGGTAATTGATGGTTTATTCCAGCTTAATCTTCCATACACATCTGAAAAACCATTAACCTTATCTAAACATTTTGGTCCAACCCCTTTAGGACGGCTTCCACCGTCTTTTGGTACCTGTGAAATTGTATCAATCGTACTTTGTTTATGTGTAGAGCTCCTATGATAAATATCTGTTTCAGAATATTCTCCAGATTCTATTATAGGTAAGTCTCCTATTGCATCTTTTACAGTAACATATTCTTCTTGTGATAACAATTTTGGAGGAAGAGAAAAAGGGTTTCTAGAAGCTATAAGAATAGCCCTAAACCGTGCTTGTGGAACCCCAAATGTTGCTGAATTATATACATCCTGTTTTATACTATAACCTTTTGCTTCTAATACTTCTTTAGCTTCATTATAATGTTGCTGATATTTTTTTCCTAATATTTCCGGTACATTCTCCATCACAATAAAATCAGGTTCAAAAGTCACAATTATATCAGTAAAAGCGCCAATCAAAGTATTTCTTTCATCATCTTCTTTTTTATCCCAATTTTTTTTTCCATGAGCTGAAAAGCCTTGGCAAGGTGCACAACCTATTACAACTAATGGTCTCTTTTTTTCTTTCGTTATACCAAAATAATCTCTTATTGCCTCATGCTCATTATTTAAATACATTTCCTTTATATCTTTATTTAAAGTTTTTGCATTGTAATTTTTATGAAAAGATTTTAGTGCTATTTCATTTATATCCACCCCTCCAATAATATTATAGATATTATTTTTTTCAGAGAGAGAAGCAAAGCCTAAGGACATACCCCCACATCCAGAGAAAAAATCAATAACATCAATTGCTCCTTTCATCTTTCCAGATAGAGGTTTCCAATTAGCAAGACTTTCAGATCCTTTTTTAAATAGCTTTTTAAATTCTATGTTTAAATCTTTATTAACTAAATTTTCTGATTTGCTCTTTTTTAATTCAACGGTTTCCGTACTCATTCTATTATTTGTTTTTTTGAACATACTTTAATTTTGCATTAGCAACTTTTAAAGCTTCACATGCTAAATTTTCATTTTGTAATTCATCTGTTAGTTTATCACTTAGCCAAGCAACAATTAAATTATCTTGATTAAGATCGTAAAACTGAGCAAATTTTAATACCTGATTTTTTGTAGGTTTTCTTTCGCCTCTTTCAAATTTACTTATAATTGCCTGATCAATGCCAAGTTCAGTGGAAACGTGTCTAAGAAGTAAGGATTTTTCTTGCCTTGCTTTTTTTATAAGTTCACTAAAAGTTTTCATGAGATTTTTGATTTGACAAATATTGTCAAATGTAGAATTTTTTATCGCAAAATTATAAATATAATTGTCCTAAATATTAACAACATTAAAGTATAAACATTTAAAAAAAGCAACCTGTTTATATCGTGAAGTTTAGATATATTTTTATTTAGAGCAAATTTTATCTTTATAAAAGAACTAACTGAGCAGATAAAAAAGTCAGTTATAACCCTGAAAGAAATTAACATTATATTTGATTCAACACTTTTAAATCCTCCAGTAAAAGTTTCGATTTTGTATTATCAGGGTCGCAGCTTAAAGTAAAATTAAGTTGAATGCACAGAGATTTGAACCTTTACTTTGCACATTTATTAATTAGTGTTTTTGACCTCTGCTACAGAGTCCCTTTATTCTTTTACTATCTTATTTAATTTTGTCACAAAGTTAGGAAATCGCTTACTGGCGCTAGCAAAAAATTCCCCCATAAATGCAGGAAAAAATTCCTGCTTTATTGCGTTGCTTTTTGCGCTTGCTAAGCGATTCCCGATGAGTGTTTCATAATTAATTTAAAATATACAAATTATGGAAACTTTAAATCAAAACTGGCAGACAGTATCTGAAATTGAACTGATCTACAAAACAAAAGTAAAGAACTCTGAAAGACCACAAATCAAATCTTCAAAAGATGCATATAAATTAGTCCTTTCAGCATGGGATTATAATAAAATAGAATTGTTCGAGCAGTTCAAGGTATTACTTTTGAATCAGGCTCACAAGGTACTTGGAATTTACGAAATCTCTTCGGGAGGAATTGCGGGAACTGTCGTAGACCTTAGACTAATATTTTCATCTGCTCTAAAGGCAAATGCTACATCTTTGATGATGATTCACAATCATCCTTCAGGAAACCTTACAGCGTCTGAAGCAGACATACAGATAACTCGAAAAGTTAAAGAAGCTGGAAGACTCCTTGATATCACATTACTTGATTCATTAATTATAACTACTGAATCCTACTATTCCTTTGCTGATGAAGGCACTTTATAAGTGCCTTTATAACTATTGATATCTATAAATGATTTCCAAAAAAGTTAAGACTTTCCGAGATATATTTTAAGATGCAATTGCAATAATCATATAATAATCTTCAATAAAGTGGTTAGATAATTGAATGCTTCCCGCTACTAAGATAAGCTGGTAATCAATCTGATGATTTGCTCCAAGGTTTAGATTGGAAATTTTGTTTCCTTCTCTAAATTTGATATTTGTTCATATTTAACAATGACTCTTAGACTTGTAAAGGGTTTGTATTATGGTGATTATCTATGTTTTATCGTTAATACAAGAATTCGACCGTTAAATATAAGAATTCGACCGTTAACTACTTTGTGATTTGGTCACTCAAGGAGTTAAGCTAAATTTCTATTATAGTGAACCCGTACTTTTAAAAATTTTAAAGTAGTTTAAAACTTGCTGTTAGGAATTATTGGAATAAAGCTTTACAGAAATTTCCAGATCTACGTTTTGAACTTATAGGAGTTATTGAAGGATGCAACTCAATTGCTTTATATAATAATTCTCTCATGAACAAAGATGCTATTGAGGTTATGTTTTTTAATAGGTATAATTTGGTATATAAAGTAATTGCGCATTATAGCGATTTATAATTTGATACATATTTAACTGTAAGGTTAGCTGTTTTCGCAATAATTATTTTTGAGATAATTATTCTTGTTCTTGTTTTTTAAGAAGTTCTAGTGGTATAAAAAAAATATAAAATGGAGATATTTCATATCAGTGCAGAGTGTTAGCCAGTGGCAAAAGTTGGCGGTTTAGCCGACGTTGTTGGAGCTTTGCCAAAATATCAGACAAATGCAGGACATCAGGTTCGGGTTATAGTTCCCTGTTATGACACAAAGTTTAAAAAGGAAAATGATTTTGAATGTGTTCATTGGGGAAATGTTCAGCTGGGAAATTTCAATTTCCCTTTCAAAGTTTTGAAAGAAACTACAAATAAATTAGGCTATGAATTATATCTCATAGAAATAGAGGAATTATTTGGCAAGCCAAATGTGTACGGATATGAAGATGATATCGAAAGATTTTTATCTTTTCAGATTGCAACTTTAGATTGGATTACAGTTCGAGGAGAGGCTCCCACTATTATCAATTGCCACGATCATCATACCGGATTGATTCCGTTTATGATTAAATATGGATATAAGTATGAAAGTTTACGAAATATAAGAACTGTTATCACTATTCATAATGGCTTATATCAAGGCTGTATTGGTTTTGATAAATTGCATTATTTACCTGAGTTTGATTTGATTCATGTTGGTTTTTTAGAATGGAATCATTCTCTTAATTCATTAGCAGTTGGGGTAAAATGTGCTCATGCTGCTACAACTGTATCTCCCGGTTATTTAAATGAAATAAATATTTCGGCAAATGGTTTAGAAGATTTATTTAAATCTGTCAGAAGTAAATCTAAAGGAATCTTAAACGGTATTGATTTTGAAGTTTGGGATTCGCATAATGATCCAATGATTGATAAAAAGTATTCTGATAAAACTTTTAAAGCAGGAAAACAAAAAAATAAGGAAAGGTTATGCGAGCAGTTTCAATTAGACCCAGCAAAACCATTATTTAGTTTTATTGGACGCTTATTTGAAGAAAAAGGAGGTGATTTATTACCTCAAGCATCTGCTTTGGCTTTATCTGAAAATTTTGAAAACATCAATATTTTGATTTTAGGATCGGGAAATACCGAAATTGAGAAGCAATTAATACAATTGCGAAATGAGCATAAAGGAAATTATAATGTTTTTATTGGGTATAATGAAGAATTAGCCCATTTAATATATGCCGGTTCAGATTTTATTTTAATGCCTTCAAGGGTTGAACCATGCGGCTTAAATCAAATGTATGCATTGCGATATGGAACAGTTCCAATTGTTAGAAGGACTGGTGGTTTGCGAGATACAGTAATTGATTTTGGAGATAACGGAAATGGAATTTGTCATGATCAGGCTTCTGTTGAAGATATGTGTTATTCAATTAACCGTGCAGTTAAATTGTACGATGACAAAATAAATTTCAGTAAAATCATAAAAAAGGGAATGGCAACAGATCATTCCTGGGAAAGAGTTTGCCAAGAATACATCGAGATATACAACCTAATAATTGAGAAAAATGAAATTTAAAAAGAAAAATGTAGTTGCAATTATTTTAGGAGGAGGGCAGGGTTCCCGTTTATTTCCGTTAACAGAAACAAGATCGAAACCCGCAGTGCCCATTGGCGGAAAATATCGCTTGGTTGATATTCCAATTTCGAATTGTATCAATTCGGATATTTTTAAAATATTCGTTTTGACTCAGTTTAACTCGGCTTCGCTGAATGCGCATATCAAAAACACTTTTAATTTTAGTATTTTCAGTGAGTCGTTTGTTGACATTCTGGCGGCAGAACAAACACCCGATAATCCAACGTGGTTTCAGGGAACTGCAGATGCTGTTCGACAATGTATGTCGCATTTTTTAAAACATGAATTTGATCATGCTTTAATTTTATCAGGAGATCAGTTATATCAAATGGATTTTAACGAAATGCTGGAAGCTCATATTGGTGCTGATGCTGCTATTTCAGTTGCTACTCTACCTGTAAACGCGAAAGATGCACCTGAATTCGGAATTCTTAAAACGAATCATGAAAGCTGTATTGAATCTTTTATAGAAAAGCCCGATGCGTCGTTATTACCAGAATGGGAGTCGGAAGTAAGCGAGCAAATGCAGGAGAAAGGCAAAAAATACCTGGCTTCAATGGGAATTTATATTTTCAATCGCCAATTATTGGAAGATTTAATGGCTGATCCGCATGCGAAAGATTTCGGTAAAGAAATCATTCCGCAGGCCGTTGGAAAACACAAAATATTAAGTTATCAATATGAAGGATATTGGACAGATATTGGAAATATTGAATCCTTTTTTGAAGCCAATATCGGTTTGACAGCTGATATTCCGGAGTTTAATTTATTTGATAATGAAAATAAAATTTTTACAAGACCAAGATTACTTCCGCCATCAAAATTTAGAAATTCAATAGTCAACCAGTCATTAATTTCTGAAGGATCCATTATCAATGCTAAAGAAATTAAGAACTCTGTAATTGGCATACGTTCAAGAATCGGCGAGGGAACTATTTTAGAGTATAGTTATATTATGGGTAACGATTTTTACCAAAATCTTGATGAAATGCATCATGAGAATATTAATGGTGAAATTCATATTGGAATTGGAGAAAACTGCTTTATAAAAAATGCTTTGGTAGATAAAAATGTCCGTATTGGAAATAATGTACATATCAATGGAGGTAAGCATCTTTATAACTCTGATAATGAATTATACAGTGTTAAAGATGGTATTGTAGTGATCAAAAAAGGAGTTACTCTATCTAATAATTTTAGAATAGGATAAGCATACAATTAAATTTAAGTAAACTGTTTTCTTAAAAACCAAATATGAACAAAGTAATCACATATTCTCTATTTACTGATTTTGATATTGATTTATTCAAAGCAGGGAAACACTTCAGGTTATATGAAAAGTTAGGAGCACATATAGTTGAAGTGAACGGGGTAAAAGGTGTTTATTTTGCCGTTTGGGCGCCAACGGCACAATTGGTTTCTGTTACAGGAGATTTTAATTATTGGACAGGTAATAAACACCAGTTGCAGGTTCGCTGGGATTCTTCGGGAATTTGGGAAGGTTTTATTCCGGATCTTGAAAAAGGAGCGGTATACAAATATAAAATTGAGTCTAATATTAATGGAATTATAACTGAAAAAGCAGATCCATTCGCTTTATATTGTGAAAAACCTCCTCATACCGCTTCCGTGGTATGGGGTTTAGATTACAAGTGGAAGGATAAGAATTGGATGCAATCCCGAAAGGAAACGAATGGATTAGATAAACCTTATTCTGTTTACGAAGTACATTTAGGTTCCTGGAAACGTGGTGATAATAACCGGTTTTTGACTTATTTAGAACTGGCAGATGATTTGGTTTCTTATGTAAAAGAGACTGGTTTCACCCATGTAGAATTTATGCCGATTATGGAATATCCATACGATCCGTCGTGGGGTTATCAATTGATAGGATATTTTGCGCCAACTTCCCGTTTTGGGAAACCTCAGGATTTCATGGTTTTGGTTGATAAACTGCATCAGGCCGGAATTGGCGTTATTCTGGATTGGGTTCCGTCACATTTTCCTGATGATGCACATGGGTTAGGTTTTTTTGACGGATCACATTTATACGAACATCCGGATCGCCGGAAAGGCTATCATCCGGACTGGAAAAGTTTGGTTTTTAATTATGGTCGTAATGAAGTTCGTGCATTTTTAATCAGTAACGCCGTTTTTTGGTTGCAACATTATCATGCCGATGGTTTGAGAGTAGATGCTGTAGCATCGATGTTGTATCTTGATTATTCCAGAGAAGAAGGAGGGTGGGAACCGAATATTTATGAGGGAAGAGAGAATCTGGAAACCATAAGTTTTCTTAAAGAATTCAATGAAGTAATCTATGCTAATTTTTATGGAGTACAGACTATTGCAGAAGAAAGCACTTCCTTTCCAATGGTTTCAAGACCAACGTTTGCAGGTGGTTTAGGTTTTGGAATGAAATGGATGATGGGCTGGATGCATGATACTCTAAAATACTTTCAAAAAGAAACAGTGTATCGTAAGCATCATCAAAATGATTTGACTTTTTCGATGACGTATGCCTTTACCGAAAATTTTATGTTGCCTCTTTCACATGATGAAGTCGTATACGGAAAAAAAGCGATTGTCAATAAAATGCCCGGAGACAAATGGCAGAAATTCGCCAATTTAAGATTGCTGTATGGTTATATGTTTACTCTTCCGGGAACAAAATTATTGTTTATGGGATCTGAATTTGGGCAAAGTGATGAATGGAACTTTGATAAAAGTTTGGATTGGCATCTACTTCAGTATGATTATCACTCAGGAATAAAGAAGATTATTACAGATTTGAATCAGCTTTATAAATCTCAGCCTGCTTTGTATGAAAAACAATTTACAGGTGAAGGTTTTGAATGGATTAATTATTCTGACCATCAAAATGCTGTTCTGTCTTACATCCGAAAAGGGAATAATCCCCAAAAAAACCTTGTCATTGTCTGTAATTTCAAGCCTGTAACAAGAGAGAATTATCGAATAGGTCTATCTCAAAAAGGTAAATTAATTCAAATTTTTAATAGTGATGCTACTTTTTATGGAGGTAGTGGAATGGAAAATCTTAAACAATTAAAAATAGAACTGGTGCCTTATGACAGCAGGGATTATTCTATAGAATTAATATTACCTGCACTGAGTGTGACCGTTTTTTCTTTTGATTAAAATTGAAGTTTTAATTTATACAAGACCATTTTATTAGAATACACAAGAGCTATTTTCAATTATATAACCATTATGTTGAAATACAGTAAGAGTTAAAATAATTAATATCACAATATGATTACAAACACATCATTAGAATATAAAGGCAATTTATATCCATCAAAAATTGTCAGCTATGAACAAGAGGGCGATTCTATTTTTTTTAATACAGACAATAATGTAATTTTAAAAGTCACAGTCTTAAGAGACAGTTTAATACGCTTTCGTTTCACCACAAAAGGTTATTTCAGTAATGACTTTTCGTATGCAATTGATAAATCCCAGCTTCACGGTTATAATTTTCTAAAACTTACAGAAGAAGAAACTTGCTTTGAGGTAAAAACCAGTAAAGTAAAATTCAAAATTCAAAAACTAGATCTTCGTTTATCCATTTACGATTTAGATGATCTTTTGATTTTGGAAGATGAACTTGGTTTTCATTGGGAAGAGAGTTATGAGTATGGTGGAAACATTGTAAAAATGAGTAAATCTTCTAAAGATGGAGAATGTTTTTACGGTCTTGGAGACAAGGCCACGCAAATGAATTTAAAAGGCAAAAGGGTAGAAAACTTTGCCACTGACCAATATGCTTTTCAAAAAGATCAGGAGCCATTATATAAAGTAGTGCCATTTTACATTGGTTTGCATAACAAACAATCGTACGGTATTTTCTTTGACAACACTTTTAGAACTTCCTTTGATTTTTGTCAGGAAAGAAGAAATGTTGCCAGTTTTTGGGCAGAAGGTGGTGAAATGAATTATTATTTTATTTATGGCCCTCAAATGCAGGATGTAGTAACCACTTATACCGATTTAACGGGTAAGCCAGAATTACCGCCGCTTTGGGTTTTAGGTTATCACCAATGTAAATGGAGTTACTATCCGGAAAGCAAAGTAAAAGAAATCACTTCGAAATTTAGAAAACTTAAAATTCCGTGTGATGCCATTTATCTGGATATTGATTATATGGAAGGCTTTCGATGTTTTACCTGGAATAAGGAATATTTTCCAGACCCTAAAAAGATGGTGGCTGAATTAGCCGAAGACGGTTTTAAAACGGTCGTAATCATCGATCCGGGAATTAAAATCGATAAAGATTATTGGGTTTACAAAGAAGCCTTAGAGAAAGATTATTTCTGCAAGAGAGCCGATGGCCCTTACATGAAGGGAAAAGTCTGGCCAGGAGAATGTAATTTTCCAGATTATACAAATCCTGTAGTCAGAGAATGGTGGGCAGGGTTATTTAAAGAATTAATTTCAGATATTGGCGTAAAAGGCGTATGGAATGATATGAACGAACCTGCTGTAATGGAGGTTCCAAATAAAACTTTCCCAATGGATGTTCGTCATGATTACGACGGAAATCCTTGCAGTCATAGAAAGGCGCATAATATTTACGGAACGCAAATGGCAAGAGCAACGTATCATGGTGTAAAACGTTTTGCATACCCAAAACGTCCTTTTGTAATCACAAGATCAGCCTATTCAGGGGCACAGCGTTATACATCGTCCTGGACAGGCGATAACGTTGCAACCTGGGAACATTTATGGATTGCCAATATTCAGGTGCAGCGTATGTGTATTTCAGGTATGGGTTTCACAGGTTCTGATATCGGTGGGTTTGCGGAACAGCCTACAGGCGATTTATATGCTCGTTGGATTCAACTTGGAGTTTTTCATCCTTTCTGCAGAACGCATTCTTCCGGAGATCATGGCAATCAGGAACCTTGGGCTTTTGATGAAGAAGTCATCGACATTACCAGAAAATTCGTTAGCCTTCGTTATCAGTTATTGCCTTATTTATATACCATGTTCTGGCAATATATTGAAGAAGGTGTACCGATGTTAAAGCCATTGGTTTACTACGATCAGGAAGATACACAAACACATTATCGAAATGATGAATTTATCTTTGGGAATCAAATATTGGTTTGCCCTATTCTTGAACCTAATGCTGTAGGCAGGCGTATGTATATTCCAAGAGGTGAATGGTACAACTATTGGACAAATGAGTTTACTGTAGGAGGAAGAGAAGTTTGGGTTGATACCAAATTTGATGAGATTCCGGTTTTTGTCAAAGCAGGAGCTATTATTCCAAAATATCCGGTTCAGCAATATGTTGGCGAGCTTGAATTTGATGAATTGACACTTGATTTGTATTTTAAAATCGGGAAAGAAAAATCAGTAGTTTATGAAGATGCACAAGACGGTTATGATTATAAAAAAGGGCGTTACAGCTATTTATCATTTAGAACAATAGGAAAAGAAAAAGAACTGATTATTCAATTGCATAAAGAAGGTAAATACGACACACCTTATAGTAAATATAGAATCAATCTAATTGGTTTGCCTTTTAAAGTAAAAGAAATCCGAATTGACAATGAAAAAATTGAATTTGACAACATTGCTTTTCAGGAAAATCATTTGTTAATTGTTGATAAAGAATTTACGGACCTGTATATCAGCGGAGAGTAATTAACCAAAACCACATTTATTACCAATTTATTGTAGAATGAGAAGAGGCAGTGGAACTGCCTCTTCTATTTTATGGTTTAACCCTGATATTTTTTTCTCAGAATAAAGTAAAAGGACCTAATTTGAATCTAAAATTTCATTTAAATCTTTTTGTTGTTCGCTTAATTTTGATTGAAGTTTCAAAATTTCAAGTTCCTGCTCTTTTGATTTGATTTCCGCTTTATAAATTTTGTCATCAGGAATCTTATGATTTTCTATTTCATTTTTTAACTTTTGATTTTTTTCTAATTTAGAATTTATTTTCTTTTTGATTTTTTCAATATTATTTTGAGCACTTTCAATTTTTCCCTTGTAATTTTTGGCCTTTCTCTCAGCTTTCTTTAATTCATTTTGTTTTTTATCTAATTCATTCAATTGCTTGTCAACTTCAATTTTTTTGAAGGCAGTTTCTTCATTTTGCTTATCTTGAATCGTTTGCTGTGCAAAAAATTGCTGTGATGTGGCCAAAAGGCTGATAAATAAAACGACTTTTCTTGTCATCCTCATAATTTGTTATTTAGTTAATATGAAATTAAGGTTCCTTTTGTTAAAATTTAATGATGAATTTATGTTATTTTTTTACACGGTTCCAATCGCAAAGTAGTTAACGGTCGAGTTCTTGTATTAACGGATTAAATTCTTGTATTAACGGACTACTTCTCTTAAGTAATTTCTTTAAGTTCTTTTTGTAGCGTTAGTCTCTTTTCGATGAATAATTAATAAAATCTGTGAAATTACATGGTTTTAGACAAATTACACCTCATGTCTCTGAAACGATAATGCGAAGGATGCCTTCGATTCCAACACAACATGCATTTTCGAGGCAGGACTTATATTATTTTTTCTTTTTAAGGTCTATTACAGTTTTATTGTATTTCTGCAGTGCGGATAATTCGTTCAGCCTAAAAAGTCCCCATACATTCCTGTTCTCTTTGTCATAAAGCCGCTTTCGCAAATTGACCATAGAAATTTATCATTATTTTAAGATTGTTATATTTTGATTTTGGCCGGTGAATGGGAGGCTTGATAGAGTGGGCGTTTATTTGAATTGGATAATTAGTTAGTCGTCGTTTGATTTCGTATGATTAAATAAGGTCTGCCAGATGCAGGTTAGTGTCCTGTTCCCGCTACTAAGACAAGCTGGTAATCAATCTGAAGATTTCCTCTCAAGATTTTATTTAAATCTGTTATTTTATTATGTAGCGGGACCTTAACGGTACAAAATCCGAACCTTTTGTTGGAGGATTTAAAGAATTTGAGTGAAATTTAAATTCAATAAATTCTTTTTGTTCACTAGCGGGAAGCATACAATTATTTAACAAGTTAATAGAAGATTATAATAAAGTTATAGCCTTAGCATCTTAATTTTATTTATATATCCACTCCAGATATTTAGTAGAAGAGGAAGTGTGGGAGAAATTATATTTAATTTTTTTTTTAGTCTTTTTTTACCAAACTTGAGTTTTAGCATTAACCATAGCAATCTGTTTTATTCTAGTTCCAGTACTCACTGTAAAAATTAGAAGATTTCATTAAATCTTCATGATTACCAGAATGCGTTATTGTTTTGTCTTTTAAGACATAAATAGGGTCTGCAACGTTTTTTAGCATGTTTAAACGGTGGGAAATAAAAAATATGGAACAATTTGTTTTTATTTTTTGAAATAAATCCATTGTAAAATTCTCTGTGTTTCTATCCATTGCAGCGGTTGCTTCATCCAGTATTAGAAATTGCGGTTTTTTGTGTAAGACTCTGGCTAAAGCAATAATTTGCTTTTGTCCGCCAGATAAATTTATTCCTTCTTCTCCTAAAATTGTTCCCATTCCTTGTGGGAGTTGATCGAAATAGTGATCAAAACCATAATGTTTAATAAATTCTATTAAATTTTCTGGAGTAGCAGTGGCTCCAAGCAAAATATTATCAACAACATTACCATTAAAAATAGTTATTTCTTGCGGAATGACACCGATTAGGTTTCTATAGTTTTCCAGTTTAATTTCTGAAAGTTGGTGTTCGTTGTTTATAATGATATTTCCGTTTTCGAAATTATAAAATCGTTGTAATATTTGACCTAAAGTGCTCTTTCCGCTACCACTTTCACCAACAATAGCAATAAACTGCCCTCTGTTGATTTCAATATTTACATTGTTGAATAACTCGCTTCTTCCTGCAAAACGAAAGGAAAGATTTTGAATAGAGATTTGCTCAATTTTTGAAATTTCAAATCCTTCTTTTTTTTCTTTTTCAATAGATGTAAATTCATACATTCGGTTAAAAGCAATTTTGGCTTCATTAATTGGAATTGCAATCAAAGCCAGATTAGCAATAGACGGTAATAACGAACCAACAATCCCTAAAATAGAAATTAGCTCTCCCGTTTTTATTTCCTTATTAAAAACTTGTATTGATGTATAAATTAAAATGCCAATTAGAAATATAACACTCGCTAAGCCTGACTGCCAGGAAAGTGTGATGTGTATCTTTCCAAGATTGAATATTTTGTCTTGAAAATTAGCGAAAATTACATTGTTTGCTTTGCTGAAAATTTCTTGTTTATTATGATTTTTTATAGTTGAAATTCCTTGAATAGTATTGATGTAATTGGCTTCGTTGAAAGCATAACTTTGCATTACTTCTTTTTGCGCATTAATGATTTTTTTATTAATTCTGTAAATTATAAAAAAGTAAATAGGTAAACTTAGAAATGAAATTAACCCTAGTTTCCAGGAATAGCTGAATAAAAAACTTAATGAAATTAGAGCAACCAAAACATCAATTACCAAAGAACTCGTTAGCGTTTTTATAACGCTCTGTATACGTTGCGTGTCATTTAATCGAGCGACCAGTTCTCCAATTTTTCTAGTATCAAAGAATGGTTTTGGCAAATGCAAAAGTGAATCG
This sequence comes from Flavobacterium sp. 245, assembly GCF_004362055.1. Taxonomy (GTDB): domain Bacteria; phylum Bacteroidota; class Bacteroidia; order Flavobacteriales; family Flavobacteriaceae; genus Flavobacterium. The sequence goes on along the minus strand of NZ_SNXB01000012.1, from coordinate 73,001 downwards.
AAAAACTGATTGTTGATCCTGTTGTTAAAATCTTTGGATTGCTGTAATAAAAAGAATTCTCTCAATACAGCAATTCCTACTCTTGCCAATAATAAAATAGACAATAACCCAATTCCTGAAATTAATTTTTTAATATTATGAGAGGGCAAAATATCATCAATTAGTTTCTGCGAAAAAAGAGACATCGCCATTCCCAGGCCGGCAACAAATACACCTAATAAAATACTAATCCATAAAAGCTTGTAATCTTCTTTTATGATTTCTAAAAACCATTTTCGTTGCGTATTTCTTTCTTCTTTTTCTTTAACAAAAGTTTCATTTGGCTTAAGAGTAAGACAGGTTTTTGAAACCCAAATTTTTTCTAATTCATTTTTTGATAAATAGAGAACACCTTTTCCAGGGTCGCCAATTAAGAAACCCTTTGTTTCATCATACTCATAGCAAACTACATAATGTTTGAGTTGGTTTTCTATTAAAACATGAAGAATGACGGGTTCTTTGTGATCTATAAGAGCCTGAGTATCTGCTTCGCACCCCTCGGCGGTAAAACCTAGCTTGTTGGCAGCTTGATACAGACCCAACATGGTTGTGCCCTGTTTGGTTGTGCCGCTTAGTTCACGGATTTTCTCGATAACATTATTGCCGTCATAAAGTTTTATGATGCTTATTAAGCAAGCAACACCACAATCTGATTGGTCAAGTTGTAGCGTATGTGTTTTTTCGATATGCTTTAAGTTCATTGTGGTTTATTCTGAAGTCAGTTTTTTGAGAAGAATTTCGGTTTTGGTTTGTCCTTTTATTTTTTCAATTAGTTTTTGATTTTTGTCGTATAAAACCAAACAAGGCAAAGACTTCACATCAAAAGTAGTAGCAAAAGTAACTTTACTGTCACATAAAAAATGAACGTTATTATATGCCGTAAGTTGATGCTTTACAGCAAACATTTTGATGAGTTGTGGTTTTTCAAGCGAAACAAAAATGAGTTGAATGTTTTTGAATTTGTCAATATTTTGCTTAATAATCTTAGCTTCTTCGTTGCAATATTCGCATTCACTATTAAAGTAAACAAACAAATTTGGAATACCTTCTTTTAAATTTTTATTGGTAAAATTCCCTCCATTTATGTTTTGATATATAAATTCAGGGATAGTTTTGATGTTCTCTGCTACTTCTTTTTTGTGATTTATTTTTGTAATTATTTGATAGGCAAAAAAAGAAAGAATACTTATAAAAGCTAATGCCAATATTATTTTTAGATACTTTTTCATTTTTTTTCTAATTTATTCATTAGTACAGCAATGATCATAAGAATCATTGGTATAGAACCAAAGCAAAAAGATTTGAAACTTTCATCAAAAAATAGATAGAGGATGGTATGAATTAAAATAATTAGAGAATAGATTATTAGCGAAAATTTCTTATAATGTTCCATTTTATGAATAATTAAGCGTAAAAAACATTATAGTTACTACCCAAAGTAATAAAGACGGTACATAGCTATACCCCACCATTTTTAGACCACGATCTGCATTCGTGCTGGTGAGTTGCCCTACTTGATATCCTAAATAGACAATATAAGCAAGTTCAAATAAATTAAGAGTTTGAAATGGGTATATAAACCAGGTTTCCAGTTCTTTATATCCAACTATGTTTAAAGCTGATAGCGGATAGAAATATTGAACATATTCTAAAGTATAATTGGTTTGAAAAAAAGTAAACCAAATTATTTTGAAAACAGGAACTAACAAAAAAATGAATTCAGCTTTTAAGACAATATCCCAAAGATTCCTAAATTTTAAATCTTTTTGCGAGAAGAATAAACCAATATAGAGTATTGTTGCAATTATGCTGGTTTTGATTAAAAGAAAAACAGGTATGAATACATAACCAACCCATTCCCATTTTTTTTGAAAGCTAAGTAAATTTTCGACTTGTTGAAAGGTAAGTTGTTCTGAAAGTGAGTTGTAAAACAGATCATCAAAATGTGTTGCTTTTTTAAAAATTTCAACAATTAAAATTGAGACAAAAGAAAGCACTAACCACTTTATAAATGGAGATTTCATATATGTTAAGTAAGGATATTAATTTTTAGACTTTTTTCTTGTAAAAAAATATAGAAGAGTAAATATAAATATACCGAGTGTTTTGTTTGTGTCTTTTGGGAAAAATTTAAAAATTAAATTTAATACCAAGTAAGATTAGAAAAAACGAGATTGTACAAGTTTTGAAGAAGAAATTCATAACGATATAGTTTTTGGTTCATTTATCTGCATCATTTTTTATTTGAGCTGCCTTCTTTTGCATTTTTAAATTCTTTTAAACCATTACTTAATCTTTTTTCATGAGTTCTGGATTTTTTTTCCTCCAAAAAGCAGTAAAAGAACAAAAAGTAGTAAAATGATTTCAGTTGTTCCTAATCTTCCGATAATTAAATGTTTTTTAATTGATGACCTTAAATTTTAAGCTTAAGGTCATCAATAGTGCAATTGTAATAAAGACATCATTTTTTATCCCTGTAAGTTTTATATCTATAGCCTAATGCAATTATTATAACAAGTAATGCCATTGTTATAGATCCGTTACTCATATTTTTATGATGATTAAAATTCATATTGAAGCTTGTTCCTGCATAAGTCTTCTAATTATTTTTTTTAAAATCGTCTTTGAATAAAAGTATTAAAGCTATTACTGTTAGAAATCGTGCTAAATTATAATCAGGATTTATGAAATAAATTGTTAAATCCAAACAAATTAATATAAGAGCAAGATATTTGATGATTTTAGAATTCATTGATTACTAAGTTTTATAATTAAAAAAGACAAGATGGTTTATTCTAGATTTAATGATAAACCTTAAGAAAAAATTGTTTTTCTTAAGGTTTATAGCTTAGGTTATTTGATTTACCACCATCCTTGATTGCCACCTATTGCATTTATGGCACATCCTATTGTTATTCCCGCTGCGACAGGTGCTGCTGGTGTAAAAAGACCAGCAAGTCTTGAAAGTCCTGTTGCAATGCAAATACCACCAATTACTTGGCTTGCAGATCCTCCAGTGATTGAGGTCATTTCATTTAATTCAATTGATTTCATTATCTATTTTTTTAGTTATTTATATTACCACCAATTTCCTGTGTCTAATCCATGTCCAACAGAATATCCACAGGCAAGTGCTCCTGCTCCTGCTGCTATGGGAGCGGCTAATCCTCCAGTTGCCGCAGTAAGTCCAATGGCTCCGAACACTCCCATTGCGCAAGAAAAAGAGGTAAGAAATCCTCCTTTCATTGCTTCTAAATTCTCCATCTGAATTAATTCTAATTTTTTCATAAGTATGTAAAAATTAAATTGTTAATAATGATTTTATAGTATAGTTGTTTGTAAAAATATAAGAAATTGATTTTTTTTATAAATTAATATTTTAACTGTTTACAGTATTTGTTATATTTTAGGTTGTTGTAATTTATAAAAATGAAAAATCGTATATTATTAAGAATAAAGTGTAGTGTATTCCTTTATTAATGTCTTTTTTTCATAAATCTTGCTAACATTCTATTTTTTTAAACACAATTATTAAAATGTAATGTACTATTGCTACATATCATGGTTACTTAGAGTCACATTTTTTTCAAACTATTTTGTACATCTTTTCTAAGAAAAGAATATTATATACTAAATGTAGTTTCTCTTTTAGAGAGTTCAAATTAAAAAGTAGTTTACGGGCGATTTTACGTTTTAACGTTTTGTTTCAGAGATTAACGTAAAAAAATCTTAATTACTTTAGGAGATAGGTATTTTTTTTATGCCTATAGTTAGATTGGGTAATGTATCAGATGTGTTGGTGGTTAATTATTCTATCTAACATTTGCAGATAATCAATGATTTGTGGTAATGTCGCAAAGAAATCAAAACAACCTTCGGGTTGTTTTTTTATTTTATAATGTCTTAAATCGTAAAAAATGGGCTTAAACTCTACTAAATGTTACAGATGTGTTGGTGAAATTAAAAACATGATAAAATATGAAAAAACAAAGTCAGGTAATCAAAGATATATTTTTAAGCTTTGCAGAAGGACAAGAGTTGAAAATTATGCTAATCAAGATTACAAATCTTGTATTGATGGAAATATAGTTCAATTAACAAAAGAAGGTTTAGGAATAAGAAGCACAGCGAGATTATTATGGTTATATCAGCCACAATATTACCGAAAAGGACTGTTTCAATTGCCATGAATATTGTTAAGCCAATTATCAGCAAAGGCAATATTTATGAAGTTGATGAACTGTGTACTTATATCAGGCACAAGAAAAAAATATATATCTGGCTTGTTTATGCTTTGAAAAAAAATATAAATATGTTGTGAGTTTTAACTTCCCGTTCATGAACACAATGAAAAGTTGACAAATAGGATTAAACAAAAAAAAGCTCCAGATTTCTCTGAAGCTTTTTGTCTTTAGTAGCGGGAACAGGACTTGAATTTGTGTCCGCGGCGGCGGATATGAGCCTGCCAAGCTATAATTTAAAATAAAAAAACACCATCTTTTTCAAATGGTGTTTTCTTTTTAGTAGTGGGAATCATTTACTTATCTAACCAGATTATCTTAGATTATTATAAGATTTTAAAATTCGCTTTTTAAAATTTTCTCTTGTTTTTGTTTACATAGCCACTCATATAGATGCCAAATATCGTGGATAAAAGATCTTTTGATAATGTGTAAATTTGTCACAGATATCTACCCAAATTTGAATCGCTTTGTGTGATTTTCTCATATATAAACAAGTTGGACGTAATGTTCCCTTAGAAAAAATGAAATCGTAAATATAAAAAACCAATTTGAAATTAAATTTATATGAAAGGCTCTGAATATAAACAGGAATTAGTTATACAGCTTGTATAGTGTACAGAAATAAAAAAAATTAGCATGACCGAAACTATTTATTCAAAATAAACTCTAAGGTCATTCATGGATTGATCAGCAAATATTATTTTTTTTATATCATAGATAGAAAATTTATTTGGTAGCTTTTCTGTAATGATTTCTAAATAAGGTTTTACTCTTTGATAAGGAATTCCATATTCAAATAATTTATTGATAATTATTAATGATTCATTTTTAGGGTTATCAATACCAATAAATTTAGAATAAAATTGAGCTTTCTTTTTGTTTGCTTCTTTAATTACATCATCTGATAATAAATTTATACCATTATATTCATTATACAAATCATTGATGTCAATGGTGAAATTTATCAAGGGTATAATCTTAAATGGTATAATATTATAAATCATTTCTATTAGAGAAGATATAATTTGAGATATATCTATATTCCTTTTTTTAGGTGCTAATTCATCAACCATTGCTGTAAAAGTTGCAAACCTAGAGTTTAGAACAATATTAAAACAATCTGTATCAATTCCATGTTCAATCTTTCCAATGATTCCAAGAAAATACTTGGGCTTTGTCTGAACATAATCCAGAAATATTTTTAATTGATTTACAGTGAAACCATGTTTATTCAACAATTTACTTACCTCAATTTGAGGCACATTTTCATAATTAGAATGTTCTAAATAGGGTTTTGGTGTACTCGGGTTTTCATTAGATGAATCTTTACTTAGGTCTAATGCTTTATCAAATGAATCTTCCCTATTAATTTCAATAATTTCAGCGCTATTCTCTAGTACAAATACTATATCAATTTGTTCATAAGGAATATTGGCTTTTTCAAATTGCTCTTTATGTTTTGTATCATAATATATATATCCAACTTTGTGTTGACCTAACCTTCCAGCTCTTCCTATTAAATTTTTATACTTAACTAAATTTTTATTCCCAAGTATATCCTTAGATGATACGATATAAATACTTTCTGTTGGAGTATTTACTCCTTCAATAATAGAACTTGTAGAAAGTAAGTTTTTAATTAATGAGTTATTGAATAAATCAATTACTTTTTTTTGAATAAATTTTGGCATAGGACCGTAATGTACACCTATACCAATTTTTAACGCTTGAATTGGGAGCCAATCGGGATGAAAATCATCTTCAACTCTTTTTACCCATATATCTGTAATTTCAATTGGTAATTCAATTTCTTTTAAATTTTTAATATAGAAATCCTCTAATTTTTTGGGTGAACTAAAATATATAAGATTATTTTTTTCTACATTTTGTATATCTTCTTTTATCCTCTGATCTAAGTGTTCAATTGAATTAAAATATTTAGCTACAGGAGCATAATCTGATTTTAAAATATTAAACTTTAATTGCTCTAATCCATTGATAGAATTGACCAAAGGCATTAATAAGATAATTTGTTTAGAAATATTAATTGTATCAATAAAAACACGATTTAGTATAACTTCTCTACTTCCTTTTATTTGATCAGACAGCTTATAAGCTTCATCAATTACAAACAAGTCTATTTTATCAATGTAATACTCTAGTATTTTGTAATACTTTTCTTGTGTTCCTATAAAAATGCTTTTATCATTTACTGTTTCAGCTTTTTTTATAGAGTCAAAAATAGTATATTCTAAATCAGAGAATAAGGTTGTGAAATCTTCCAGCAACTCATCCGCTAATGAATTAGTTGGCACAATAAAAACTATAATATTGGGCTGATGATTAAAAATATACTCCTTAACGAGCATCGTTTTACCAAAACTTGTTGGAGCAGAAATTATAGTTCTATTATTCTCAACTATTCCATTATAAATTCTAATTTGTTCAAATGTAAATGAAATTTTTTTATTATGACTTAATTCATTTTTTTCTTGTATAAATTCAAGTTGTTTAGAAAAGAAAGACTCATCTTTCTTTTCATTATAATAAGGAGATAAGTCAAACATGAACAAATCCTCTAATGTTACACTTTCATCTGAGTTATCTAAAAGTTTAATAACTTCTTCTCTATCTTTTTGATTTATCATACCCTCTCAATTTAATTATTAAATCTAAAGCTTTTCTTTGAGCTTTAAAGATTAATTCATTTTTAGATTCTATTGGTAAATGATATAGATGAACATTATAATGAGCTTCTAGTTCTTTAATTTTAATCTTTTCTACTAGATTATATGACTTGTCATAATTACTAACAGGATCTTCTTTTGTATGCAAAACAAATCCAGATAATATTAAAGATATTTTTTTTATTTCCTCAACAGTTTTTATACAAATATTCCCATCAATACCTTTTAAAATTATCTCTTTATCAGATCCGATTACTTTTGAAATATAATCCTCTAGTTTACTAAGAAATGATGTGTCTTTTATAATTTTATCAACCCCACCATATAGTTCTCCATAAAATTTAGCTTCACCAAGTACTAGTTTGTCGTCACTGAACATGCATACATCTGCACCTGTTCCAACAACCTTCAAATTATCACCAACATTAATAACTCCAATTATTAATTTGGAATCTAAAAATTGAATATTCAATCTAGCAAGTAATGCTTCGGCGAAAAAAGAGTAATATGATTGAATTTTATTGTCATCAATAAACTTTATAATTTCAACATCTTTAATTTCATGTTCTTTATTTTTAAAACTATTTTCAATAAATCTTTGTAGTTGTTTTATTCGATCATTAGTGCTTAGTGGTTTATCAACCTGAAATAAATAATTGAGGTTTGTTTCATCATATAAAACATCAAGAATGTAAGTATCTAAATCAGCTAATGATAATGTGTGTTCATAAATATTAAATTCATATTTATTACATCTACTCTTAGATTTATTGGTTATAGTTAAAGACATTTATATTTTCTAGTAGTTTATATTAATTTATAGTTTCAATTCTTTAACTCCAATAGCCATTATAACAACAAGTTTTGAACTCTATATGTTTGTTTTCGGTCATCTTTTTTTGCTTATATGAGTAGACCTTATAAAGTCGTTAAATTGAATAGTATTTGTTATAAGTAAGTTATTTTTTACAAGTTTTAATTAATCATAACCAATCACTCGATTTTTATCGTATCCAGAAGGTTTTTAAGTCGTTCAAGAAGTTCGTCATAAAGCACAAATTCTATATCTTTTAAACTTTCCCTCAAATTCTTAAATTGGTTTCTTTTTTTTTCTGTATCTAATTGACTGGTGTGTCCTATAACTATTATCGCTCGAGGGTTTATTATGTTAACATTTAAACCTTGCTCGGTTTCTGTTTCGGTTTCATCTTTAATACTTTTTGCATAGCTTAAAGCATTTTCCTTTGCTTTTTGCAAATAGTCGGAAACTTGGGAAATAACCATCGAAACCTCTTTGCTCCAAAACCAAGTTTTATGACTACTGTCATACTGTATTAACGAAGTTCCGCTCTTTTTTAATTCGTAGAAATCTAAATATCCATATATATCCACCAATACTAAATCTGGGTATTTTGTGATTCCAGTAGCAATGTTTTTATAATCTAGTTTATGGACATAACGACTGTCAAATAATGTAATATATTCATCAAAAAACTTTTGCCATTCACTTTCGTTAGGATTATCGTCTAGTAATTTTTCATACCTAACAATAATATCTTGAAGTGTTAGTATTTGAGCATTTTTCATAAGACCAGCCGTCATTTTTTTTATTACATGACTAGCCTTAAATTTTCTAGTTGCTTTAACATAGAAATTTCCAATTTGCTCAATTTCCAAAGCTGTTAACTTTTCTATAAGTTTATCATTTAAATTTCTAAGAATTAAACTTTTATTGTTATTAGTTTCAGTATGATCGAAATTGACCCCAGGGAATACTTCAACTACGAAATTTTTAGTAAGAATTTTTTTTGTGTCATTACACGCTTTTTGCTCTTGATTTATTGATCTAAATACGGACTCTAAATCATCATAATTAAATATAAGTTTATTTTCTTCTCTTGCGGAAGACTTTGATTCACTTAAAATAATTGTATCTATATTGATATCAATAAATTTGTATTTAAAGAAATTGTTGAAGATTTTTTCTGAGAATCCGTAACCAAAAGAGCTTAAAAAATTTGGAAGTTCATCAGACTCTTCAATAATTTTTTTTTTTTTTATAACTAAACCTTCATATAAATATTCAATATCACCGTTTATTAGCTTATATATTAATATCTTTTCTCTTTGCATCATCTTTATTAACTCGATAAATATTTTTTATAGATTTCAACGATTCTTCAAACAGGATTAGTTTTTCTGTATTTCTTATTTCTTTCATATAGAAAATGTATTATAACAAAATATTCTCTTTTTGACTTACACTGGAAATCACTTAAAAACTATTGCCTTAAAAATATGCTATTAAAAATAGCTGGGAATGTGGTTTTTTCTTAAGTGTCAATGACTACCGTTTAATTTCCTAGATTCTTTTAATGCAATATTAAAGTATTGTTTTATTCAATTTTTACGGAAAGCCGTAAAAATATATTAAATAATTTCAAAAATATATAAATTATTTCTGTTTCTAAGTAAGTATTTATACTCTTTTATATTAATCGAATTTTTATAAGAACTCATGATTATTTCATGGTGGTAAGATTTGTTGAAAACAACCATTGACTGAAATAAAAAAAGAAATTGTAAGAATTAAAAGAAATAGAAATGCTTAGCTAGTGGATCATCATGCCTAATATGATTTGGTTAATAAGCTTAATTGGATAAATAGTTTTAGTATTGGAATGATTTACTTCGTCTGTTCGCTATAGCTCGGGTGGTAAATCTTAAAATAGGGCTTAATTTATTCCCAAACCCGCTGTAGTTTCAGAACGTTAGTTAGTTAGTTAGTTAGTTAGTTAGTTAGTTAGTTAGTTAGTTAGTTAGATAGATAGTTAGTTTTTATTTCTTTTTTAAGACTTTTTATTTTTGTTTTGGCCGGCAAAAGGGAGGTAGTTGGAAGGAGGCGTTTATTTGAATGGGATAATTATTTAATCGTCGTTTGATTTCTTATGATTTCATGAGATTTGCAGGATAGGGGTTAGAGTCCTTTTTTCCCGCTACTTAATAAAATAACAGAATAATTAAATCATGTTTAAATAAAACCTTGAGAGGAAATCATCAGATTGATTACCAACTTATTTTAGTAGCCCTAACGGGACAATTCTCGAACCATTTTGTGGACGATTTAAAAAATTAAGTCACATAGATAAATAAGCATTATTCGAAAACAAGGTTAACTTTAAAAATGAACAAACTATTTTTTTTCTTTCTCAATAGGTTTCTTTCTAATGTCAATTAACTTAGCTAATTCTTCAATTGATTCATCATCCTCTCTCTTTTCGTTAATTGTATTTCTAAATCCTTCTTTTTCTGATGCGGTAGCCTTATGATATAAATCCTTAATCTCAGCAGAATTATTACTTAAAAACTTGACAAATTCATTATCGGATAGAAACTCATTTTTAATTATCAACCTAAAAATGTCTTTCTTTTCATTCAACAAATTATACTTTAAAAAATATGGCAGTAGATCTTTACCAGTACTTACAGACAAAGAAATATTTGAATTTAGGTACTCATCTCTAATGTTCATCAGAGTATTTATTATAGATAAAGTTGCATTATTTGAATCATAAATACTAAGAATATTTAACAATTTTCCAAGGCTAGTATTTTTTTTAAGTACCTCTAAAAATTGCTTCTGAAAAACATCTAAAGAAGCCTGTGTCAGATAATCCAAATTTAACTTTTCAAAATATCTAAAATGTATATCTGTCTCTTTACTAAATACAACTTTATAAATATCTTCATCAAAGTTTTTAAAATCTGAATTAAACTTATCAATGAAGCTTTTTGAAATATTTAAATGTGCATATGTAAAACAATCTGTAATAAATTCATCATCAAGTATATTCAAATCTAATTTTGATTTTTCTACACTCCATCTATTGAACTCATTTAATAATAAAGAATCTCCTATTTCTAGACTTGACTTAATTATTTTATAATTTTCAATTAATTTTGCAATATCTGCTCTCTTGGTAAAATTTGATTTCACGAACAATTTAAGAACCATTTGTCTAAACAAGGGTGAACTGCTAAAATCTTTTGATTTTACTAGTAAATCGCCATAGTCAATATAGTAGAGAATTAATGATGCAATTTTAGTAGCTTTACTTTCATTTTCCGAATCTAGAATATCTTGAAAGTGACTTGCATAAGTGATATTAAACTTATCACCCATAGAAATTCTCATTGCTATTAAATCATCAATAATTGGCAATGGGGAAGAAATATTATTAATATATAAATAGTAAATTCCATAATCATCTAATGTGTTTTTTAAATCACCACTATTTTTAGAGTTTTCTTTAATTTTTATTAAAGTATTATTAGCTGATTGAATATCATTACTATTAGCATAAACGCTTATATTTTCTTTTACTAACCATTCTTTATACTTTTTTAGATCAAAGTCTTTCGCTAATACTTTTGTTTGCTTTAAATCAAAGACTTTTTGAATGCCTATCTCAATAAGATATTTTTCCAAGTCATTTTCATTCGTTTTTAATTTATAAGGCGAATAATACTCTCCTTTATTTTCAACTAATTTCACAAATGACTCCGCATTAATAGATATTTCTATTAATAAGTTTAAAACACGCTGTTCATCTATTTCTCCTTTAATATTATCTATTAATTCTACATAATCTAAAATATTTTCATCTGTAAGTATCTTCACATACCCTTGTAGAAGATTGCTTAAATAATTATTATCTGAAATGTTTTTTAACAATTTTAATTGCCAATCTTCAATTTTTAACTTTTCAATTTTTGAATTCGCCGATAAAATTTTTCGATAAAATATTTGCCATGCCTGATTTAAATGCAATGTTGAAACTTTTGAATCATCCTCCAACTGAGCTAATGTTATTATCGGATTTTCCAAAATTTCCAATTCTGTAATCGCTGAGTTAAAAATAGAGTCGATAAATTCTGATTGGCAAATAGTATTAAACTGATCTACATTATTTTTGTTAAGAGCATCCTTTAATTCTTGAGTATAAATAAGTTCTAGCGCATTATCTACTTCAATGTGGTAAATTATTGCTGTTATTTGTTTTGAAAAATCCGTATCATTTTCATAAAAGGATTTTAAACCTTTTAAATATTCTAGATTTGTAATTGCTTTAAGGGGATCTTTTAAGATTTCAACTTTTTTCAATGCAAAAATTGCAATATACCTTTCTTTAAAAGCGGGGTCTAATAATTTGATAGTTAAGATCTCATTAATAAAAGAAATAATCTCTCGTGGAGTAATTCTTCTATTTAGAAATTCATAAACCTGTATAACAAGCTTTAATTCATCTTCATCAGTGTTTATAAAAGCTTTTCTCCATTGTTCGCTAAAGAATTTTTTCCAATTTGACATAATTGGCAAGGTTATTCTAAAAACAATATCAAATGTTTTATTAACATAGTCATCTCCGAATTTGCTATCTATTCCATTTAAATCTTTAAAAGCATTTTGTACATGTTCCCGATCAAAGGGGATGATTACTTTTATATTTGAATATTTTTTTTCGGCAAAAAATATGTGAATAGAAGACCATATATTAAGAATGTGTTTTTTAGGTAATCTATCAAAATTATCAAAGACTATTATTAGCTTTTTTTCTAAATCGTTATTTATATCTTCCATCCATTTCTGAAAATCTCTTACTGAAGGCTGATCTTCCGAAATGGTCTCAATTTTTGTTTCTTCTTTTTGTTTATTAGTATATACTTGAAAAGTTTCTTCAGCCGAATTTCTAAAAGATATCCAAAAACCATTTTTATTTTTCCAATTTTTAATTAAATTCCAAGTGTAGATTCCAAATACAATACAAATCGGAAACGCAACTAATACCAATTTCCAAAACCACGATTCTATTTCAAAAAAATCTTTAAGAGAATCTTTAAAAACATTTACTGTTGGCACGTAAACTATTGAAAACAAACTAAAAATAAAGCCAACACTTAAATAAGGCTGATTAATTGTAGTTGTTTCTTTTGATTTAGCTAGTAAAATTTTTAAATTATTATCCCAAACTTTTTTATTGTCTTTCTTTAATAAGCCATCTTCTTGTTTAATAAACTCAGTTAATTCAACTAAAATAGATTTTCTTTGTTCATCTTCTTGATGTCCCCACACATCATAAACAAAAAAATTATGAGAGCCTTTAAGTTTCTTTTCTAGTAAACTTACAAGATTACTTTTTCCTGAACCCCATTCTCCATCAATGCCGATAATTTTAAATTCAGGATCATTAATTATTTTCTTACTAAGTACTTCAGCAATTTTGTCTTGCGATTTGTTTTCAAATAAGTCTTCGCCTAATGGTTGGTTTGTTAAAAAATTGTATTGTATTACTTTAGTGGAATTTTCTTTCATAATTAGATGATTTTTAGTCTCTCACATTTAAAATATACTTTTATATTTAGATTTTTAAAAACTTTAAGATGAACATTAACGGTCATATAACCAGTTGAATAAATTAAAAAATCCTCAGCTCTCCGAAATTTTCTATTGCCTATAACTTTAAAAACAAAATTTTAAACTGGCGTGGTTGATCGTTTATACATTAAACGTGCATTTTTTTTCTGCAGTTGTTAAAGAAATAATTTGGAATCAAATCAAATCATCTTCATCTATTATTTGAGAATAAAAATCTTTAATTTCTGCATTTGCATTTTTAAGCCTTGGACATTCGGTTTTCAAAACAGTTATAAAAATATTTTTAACTTCTTTTTCAATATTATCGTAGTAATATTCATCAACCTCATATAAAGCTCCATCATGAAGTGGTACGAGAAGTCTTGCTTGTTTGATTCTATCAGATACCTCTATAAGTGCTTTTTTAAAAATGTATGAGGCTATTGATTGAATATAGTGGCTTAAGATCCAGACATTTTCTGTATCAAAGTTTAACTTTCTATAATTTCCATATGGTGTTTCTGCTATGCCACTTACATTACATTTTTTAATAAGCTGATTTTTAAATTCTGACAACCCTGTAAATGCTTCAAAATATTTATCAATATTTTTTTTGTTTTTCACATTGCTTGAAAAATCGTCACCATATAAATATCTATAAAATAAAATTTTGGCTTCCTTTCTTCTGTCAATGTTTTCTTCTGCAATTATATTGTGGGCAATATCATTATATATATCGCTTTCGTTATATAAGGTTAAAAGCTTTTCGTCATTTGAAAAATGTGCGAGGATACCTGCTTCATATTGTGAATAATCAATATAAAGCAATTTTTTTCCAGTTGCTGGTATTATAATGTCTCGATTTGTTTTTTTTAAATTTTGAAGACTTGGCTCTTTGATTGTTATTCTAGATGTAATAGTTCCAAAACCAATATAATTAGGATGAACACACTCACTTCCTCCATATCTAGCATTTATAAATATTAGACTTTTTAGATCTTGACTAGTTTTATTAATTTCGTGAAATAAATTACATATTACATCTCTATTTCTTAATAAGCTTATAGTTTTTCTTGATGATTTTAAAATTCTATAATTTTTACTCTTCAGATATTTTAATTGAGATTCAGGATATTCAGGTTGAAAAATATTATAATCAAACTGAAGTGTGTTTTTTAATTCGTATAAGTAAAAATGTAATTCCTTACATCTGATCTTAACTTTTTCTTGATCGACTTTTATACCAAGTAATTGTGTTTCATATATAATTTTATTTATAGATATTTCAATTTTATCGAATCGATCTATCTCATCTGAATTAGAAAAAAGCTTTTCGTAAAAGTCCTTAATCAATATAAGAAAGTGTTTTACATGATCAATTTTGTAATCTTGTGATATTATATTTTCGCGTCTTAATGACTTTAATATATGCCATTTAGTATGATCTAAAATATCTTTTCCAGATTGAGAAAATTGCTTATCAAAGGATTCTAAGTTAATTATACTCGGGACATGTTTTTTATTTTCAGATTTTAAATACCTGATAAAATCTGATGTTTGAAAAGTAATATATGTATTTCTATAACTATATTTAATTTCTTCTGAAAATTCATTACTATCAACGTCTAAAGAAAACCAGCTATTACCTGAAAAGCAAATTATATATTTGTTCATATTGAAAATAATTGTTCAATTAATTCCGATTCACTACCTTTTATTTCTAAATCATTATAATAGACTAAGTCTTTATTTCCAAACTTGGAAGTAAATCTAAAAGATTCTTTTAAGCTCTCATGTATTGCATGTTCTTTTGGCTCAATTAAATTAAAAGATCTTAATGCTATCAATGAAACTCTATTTTGAAAATAGCCATCAGTAAAATTTTCATTTAATTTTCTGAGGAGAATTCTTTTGAAATTTTTATCTACAGTACTTAAGTATAGTATTTGAGAAGCGGTAGTGGCTGTTTGAGTCTTGTCATTTATTTCAACTCTTTGGCTGGAAAATTGAATTAATTCGCTATCGTAAATTTTTTGTTTTGATAATAATAGCCATATTTGAAATTGCTGGTATGGATATAAATTATACCTCACATCCAAAACAAGTATTTTTAATTCTTCGAAAAAATTTGTTCTAAAATCTTCATCTTCAAGTAATGATAATATTTTGCATAACTGATATGTAATCCAAGGCTTGTCTTTTAGGCTTGATACAGCTTTCTTTAAAGACTTAAACAAGGCATTCTTGTCAGTCAAAAAATGAATTTTTGATCTACCTAGATCTTCTATTATCCTTAATGAAAGAGATAAATTTCTACTTTGCTCATCATTTTCGTTTTCGTCTACGTTAATGTTTTCATCTAGTAATTTGATAGCAGCATGAAATGCTTCATTTCTATTTTGATAATTAATGGATTTAGAAAGAACTTTTACTTTTTCTAATTCGCTATTATAAATATTATGGAACTCAGTTCTATATAAAACATTTTCTAAATTAGTCCCAGTCTTATTATCATCAAGTATTTCAATTATTTTTGTTTTTTGAGAATTAACCGATAGGTGGCATCTTTTAAGTTCCTTCTCAATGAGTGTTAAATATTTTCTAGCTTCATATTTATCTATACATAGTATTTTAATATCATCCACAAATCGATAGTAACTTTGCGTATGATTTTGCATAAAAACATCAACTTGATTTAAATAAAATGTTGCAAGGAGTGCTGATGCATCATTGTTTTGAGGCAATCCACAACTTTTATCTGAGTAATCATGTAAGAAGTTGTTTAGAAGATTAATTGTATTTACATGATTTTCATTTATTGCTATCCTCTTTAATTTTTCAACTAATAATTTTTTATCAATATTATCATAATAATTTAAAATATCAACATGTAAAATACAGCTATATTTAAAAGTATTGTTGTCTTTTTTTATTTTAAGTTCTTTAGATATTTTATATCTCATTTTTATCCATTGCTCAACTCCATTTATTAACAAATTACTGTCATTAATACTGTTAAATCTAGAAGCAAAAACATTTGGAATAAGTGATTCTTCAATAACATCACATAATTCTCCAACAATAGCCATATATACTATCCTATCAGTAAGTGGCAAAATATAAGCTTCCCTTAAAGTAAAATTATTTTTTGGGACGTAGAATTTTTCAGCTTTACAGGCTTTGTATTTATCTGAATAGAAATATTCTTTAAATTGCGCAAATAAGAAATCGGGTTTTAATAAATCAATATATTGAAGAGAATCATAATACCATTCATCAAGCATATCTGTTCTCACTCTTTCTAAAGCTTTATTTAAGTCCAAATATGCACCATTTATTTCAGCTTGGTAAATTTCAACAATTTTACCATCTAATTCTCTTTTTAAATAATTTGCTTGGTTATCCAAGGTTAAGAGATTTAAACTAGATAATTTTAAATTTATTTTTTCAAAAGAAATCTTAGCGCATTCAATAGTTGAATTGGCGAAATCTTCATTTGGATATTTTGAAATTATACCATAAAGAATATTTTTGTCATTAATAAAAACGCCACTTCCTGAAAAGCCATCCAAAAATTCTTTTGTGACATTACTTTTTAGCTCTATTCGTCGTTCCGTGGGGTCAGATCTGTCAAATTTAAAAGGATGTAAGGAATCTTCATTAGCTTTAAAAATTGACCAACTGGAAAATCTAATTTCATCATTTTCTAATTCGTCAGTAACTAAAATTGAAGGGAATGAAATACCTTCTTCCTTGTTGATTTTTATTATTGCTAAATCTTCAATTTCAAAAATAAATAGATTATGATCGATCCTAAGTTCGTTGTTTTTGAATGAAGCTAATTTTACAAATTTATCTTCCGAAAACCACTCAATTTTTATTTGATTTACTTTATTAATTTCAAATGCTGTGTTTGAATCTTCTGAAAGTAAATGTTTTGCAGTAAGGACATAGTTGTAATTACATTTACTTGGAGTTTGATAAATTACACCGGATCCAAAAGATGGAACACCTGCAATAACAGCTGTCAATTTAATCGAACACTTTTTTAAATTTTCAGATGTTAATGGCATATCCCGAGTTTTTATTATTTGGATTTAATGATATTTTGTACTCAGATAATTCTTTTTTATCAATATTTAATTTAGAAATTACTTCGCCATAATTAAATAGAAAATTGATTTGATCGTTTGATGAACTGTTATTAATGATTTTTAGAAGGGCTCTTTTATTAGGTAAATAATGTTTTTTACTGTTAGTTGAAATTATGTAGTTTTTACAATTAATTTTTCGTAAAAGTTCTGAATTTAAACTTCTGTAACTTGCATGATGAGGTAATTTTAAAAAATCTAATTTTAACTTATCCTCATTTTCTTTTAATATATCTATTATAGTATTTAAGCATTTAGGTATTATATCGCCAGTTAATAATATTTTAACATTATTAAACTCAACAAAAACCACAATACTAGTTTCATTACTTAATGAAGAATCTTGACTAACATCATCTAGATTTTGATTAAGAATTTTAAATGAAGTTTGCCAATCACATCTATGATCACTATTTAAATATGCTCCCTTGTTTGAAGCATATTTTAATAATGTTTCTTCGTCAGGAGAAAACAATTTAATCTGTAAAGATTCGCTGATATTTTCGCAAATGCTTTTTACCTTTTCATCGGTTGACGTAAACCATTTTATTGAAGTATTCTTAATTAAAAAGTTTTCCAATTCATAAGATTGCTTATAAGATAAAAGATTGGTTTCTTCTTCAATTTTTAACCTGTTAGTTATTTTTCTGGGGGAGTTAAAAACTATATTTAAAATTTGAGGATTGCCCCCTTTTACTTCTATATGCTTAAAAAGGTCAAGTATGCCTTTAATGTGATCATCATCGTGATGGGTTACTATCAATAAATCAATCTGCTCCTCTCTTAGTACAATTTCGTTATATTCTTCAATAAGAAATATGCTATCATTTCCACCATCAATTAGTATATTTTTATTTTCAATTTTTAATAGTATGCAATCGCCTGAGCCCGCCTTAAGAAATTTTATTTCCATGATTATTCTTTACTATAATTTGTCATATTATTTTTGTGAATTATGAATTAGTTTGGTGGAACAGATGGGATTTTTTTATGCTTTGTTATTAATTTATTAAATGGGCTTAAAGCATACTTTTGCTAAATATAGGAAAAATAATCACTTTGTTCATGATTTTGTTTACTCGATTTTTATAGTATCCAAAAGGTTTTTTAGTCTTTCAAGAAGTTCATCATAAAGAACAAATTCTATATCTTTTAAACTTTCCCTTAGATTCTTAAATTGGTTTCTTTTTTTGTCTGTATCTAATTGGCTTGTGTGCCCTATCACTATGATGGCTCTAGGATTTATAATGTTTACATTTAAGCCTTGTTCGATTTCAGTTTCAGTTTCATCTTTAATAGCTTTGGCGTAACTTAAAGCATTTTCCTTAGCCTTTTGCAGATAATCGGATACTTGCGCAATAACCATCGAAACTTCTTTGCTCCAAAACCAAGTTTTATGACTATTATCGTACTGAATTAGTGGTGTTCCGCTTTTTTTTAATTCGTAAAAATCTAAATATCCATAAATGTCAACTAAAACTAAATCTGGATATTTTGTAATGCCGGTAGCTATGTTTTTGTAATCTATTTTATGAACATATCGGCTATCGAACAATGTTATAAATTCATCAAAAAACCTTTGCCATTCAATTTCAGCAGGATTATCTGTGAGCAATTTTTCATACCTAACTATAATATCTTGCAATGTTAATATTTGAGCATTTTTCATTAGTCCAGCTGTCATCTTCTTAACAATGTGACTAGCCTTGAATTTCCTAGTTGCTTTTACGTAGAAATTTCCAATTTGCTCAATTTCTGACGCTGTTAATTTCTCTATTAGTTTATCATTTAAATTCCGAAGAATTAAACTTTTATTATTATTAGTTTCAGTATGATCAAAATTTACCGCAGGGAATATTTCAACTATGAAATTTTTTGTGAGGATTTTTTTTGTGTCATTACATGCTTTTTGCTCCTGATTTATTGATTTAAATAGAAATTCCAAATCGTCATGATTAAATATAAGTTTATTGTCTACTCTTCCTGAAGGCTTTGAGTCACTTAAGGATATTGTATCTATATTTTTATCAATAAATTTGAATTTAAAGAAATTATTGAAACTTTTTTCTGAAAATCCATAACCAAATGAGCTTAAAAAAAGAGGTAGATCAGCAGATTCTTCGATTATTACCTTTTTTATAAGTAGTCCTTCAAATTCATATTCAATACCACCATTGATGTAAGTATAGATTAAAACCTTTTCTCTATTGACATCATCTTTATTAACTCTATATATTTTTTTTACGGATTTTAAAGATTCTTCAAATAAGATTAGTTTTTCTGTGTTTCTTATTTCTTTCATATTTGGAAGAGGGATTAAATTTAACTTCTAATTTCAACACGGAAAATCATTAAAAATAATCTACTTCCTTAAAAATAAACAACTAATAAGAAAATTATTTTACTTTATTTTTTTACTGAGATGATGAATTGATTTCCCATTAAAGTATTGTATTTAAAAGCAAATATTAAATTTTATTTTATATATTTTTTACGGAAAACCATAATGTTTCAATAAATATAAATTCAAAAATATGGAAATAAATTATGTATTAAAATAAGTATTTATACCTGTTTATTCTTATTTCCAGTTTAAAAATTAGATTAATTTCTCTTTTTATCATCTTTTAGCTTTGTTCCGAGGCAATAGGTGGCAAGATAGGCGGTTGTTCAACAACCGTTCATTTTGCCGTCAGCTTTGACGCTGACTTAAATTATCCCTGCTCTTGATTTTTGAGATTCGCAAAGTTTTGCAGGATTTAGGAGGCCACGGCTTGGAAGTTTTATTGAAGTAAATTTTTAGTATAGATCAGTTTTCATTTGAAAACGGCTAAAAAGGGCAGCCAAGATAGCGTCAGCCGTCTGCTGCATGCGCATAACGGACTCCAGTTTCCTTTCGTCCGCCCTTCGGGACTTATAGCACTCCGCATCCTTTAACTGACACTTGATTCTTGCTTTCTTTTTTTCCGTTTTTTCTTTTGAAAACAATTTTTTTAAAGGGCGGAGCGGGAGTTAAGGAAGCAGGGATCAATAGCTATTGCCTAAGTATTTCATAAAGTATTCATTAGGTATTGATCAGTGGTTAAGGAATTATTTATTCATTTTTTAAATTTCAAAGTTATGGAAATTACGGGAAGAGTTACGGCAGATGCGGCAGTGCGCCGTGCGGGAGAAAAAGAAGTTTTGAGTTTCAGCATAGCGGTTAATGACCGCTATAAGGTGGCGGGAAGTTCAGAGTACAAAGAGGTGACAACTTTTATCAA
This sequence comes from Flavobacterium sp. 245, assembly GCF_004362055.1. GTDB lineage: Bacteria > Bacteroidota > Bacteroidia > Flavobacteriales > Flavobacteriaceae > Flavobacterium. Next base: position 52,202 of record NZ_SNXB01000012.1, on the reverse strand, counting down.
TTGTTCCTACTGGCTCAGTATGAAAGCAGCGCAGTGGGTTAAGAAAGGCGCAGTGGTGCTTTTAAACGGCAGACTGGGCATGCATGTGTATATCAACAGCGAAGGAAATCCGATAGGCAGCATTGACTTTCATGTTAATGCAATAAATATTATTGCTTTTGCAAAAAGAGGCAGTGATAAAGCTGATAAGGAAAAGACTGAAAGTGTGCAGGGCGGGAACAGCAGAACAGCTGTTAAAGAAGGGAAAGACAAGGCTGGGGAAGATGTGCCTTTTTAATTGGATGTTTAACTTTAAAAATCAGAAATCATGGGACATAATATTTATTATAATGAACAGACCCAGAAGCACAGTTTTTTCAGTGTAAAGGAAAAAGCATGGCATAATCTCGGGCAGATTGTGGAAGAATACCCTACAAGCGCGGCAGCAATAGCGCATGCAGGATTGGATTTTGAAGTGGAGAAAAGAAGGCTTTTTACACCTTCCTCTCCAATTGTAACGCAGGACTTTATTACTGCAGGAAAGCTTGACATTCCAGACTACTGCAGTACAGTGCGTACCGATAATGATACGGTGCTGGGGGTAGTAGGCAAGGATTACCATATTGTACAGAACAGGGATGCTTTTTCTTTTTTTGACAGTATAGTTGGGGGAGACGGCATAATGTATGAGACCGCTGGCGCGTTTGGCAACGGTGAGAAAATCTTTATCACGGCAAAACTTCCTGATTACATCCGCGTAGGAAAAGAAGATCTGATTGAGAAGTATCTTTTCCTGACTACCTCCCATGACGGAAGTGGTAGTATTACGGCAGCTTTTACACCAATCCGCATAGTATGCGCCAATACACTTAATGCTGCTATGCAGTCAAAAACCAATACGGTGCGCATCCGTCATACTTCAAATGCTAAAGACCGCCTTGAGCAGGCACATAAAGTAATGGGTATTTCAGATACATTATCCAGCAGTTTTGAAGCGGTTTTTAATTATTGGACAAAGACCCGTATCTCTGACAAGGAAGTTAAAAAGCTAATCCAGTATGCTATGGCACCAGGCAGGGAAGTATTGAAAATACTAAAGGAAGGAAGAAACGAGGAATTGTCAGCCTGCTTTAATAATATGGTAGATAATGCCTTTGAATATGCAATGAGCCATCCAACACAGCTTACTGATACCACTAAAGGAACGGTATTCGGTGCTTACAACGGCGTAACGGGGTATTTTCAGAATGTGAGAAAGTATAAGAATGATGAGGCAAAAGTATCTTCTATTTTAATGGGAGGAACGGCGCAGCTAAGAGGTCAGGCAGCTTTTGACTTATGCCTTGATTTTGCTGTTAAGGGCTTTAGTTCTTATGTAGTGCACAATTGATTTTATTTGAAGTTGGATACAGGCAGTTTTAGGCTGCCTGTATTTTTAATGCCGGCCGCGCTGCAAATCTAGCCGATTTACAGCGCGGTATTATTTTAGAATGTTGTATGCATTATATCTCTTTTGGAAGAATTTTTGCCTGATTTGGATAGGATTTGTGTGAAAGTGTTGATTTACATTTGTTTATGTTCTTTTAGAGTCATTTAACGTTTCCAATTCTAACCAACTGACCGCTATGAATCTCAAACCTCAAATAAGAAATAGTATAATTGAAATCATCAGCCTGCTGTATGTGCTTCTTTTTGTTTATGCCACAGTGGCCAAGATACTGGATTTTGAAAATTTTCAGATTCAGCTCGGCCAGTCGCCACTTTTAAGTGTTCATGCCTGGTGGATTTCGTGGTCTGTACCGGCAATCGAGATTGTCATTTCTATTTTATTATGTATTCCGAAATGCCGGAAAATTGGATTGTTTGCTGCACTGACCATGATGGTAATGTTTACCGCATATATATTTATCATACTAAATTTCAGTTCCTTTATTCCTTGCTCCTGCGGTGGGATTTTGGAAAAGATGGGATGGAATACCCATCTTGCTTTTAATTTGATCTTTGTGGTTTTTGCAGTATTAGCCATTGTACTTCAAGACAAGAAGATTGATGAATACACAGGCAATCATAAAAAATCCCTGAAGATCAAAATTGCAGCGACAACTGTTTTAAGTATTGCCGTAGTAGTGATCCTATTCTTATCATCTGAGAGTATCATGGAAAATGAAAATCCTTTCCTGAGAAGATATCCCCAGCATCCTGTAATGATGACTTATGAAAAAGATTTAAAATACAACTCCTATTACTTTGCAGGATATTCAAAGGGCAGGATTTATTTAGGGAATTATTCAAATCCCCTGCATCTGATTTCAATGACCAGCGAGCTAAAGGATTACCGTTCAGTCAAAATCAAATTTGACCCAAAGAAAAACCCTTTTTCGTTTGTACGGATTCTTATAAAGGGGGATTATTTTTTCCTGATGGACGGGACAGTTCCTGTCATTTTCAGGGGAGCGATTTCTGATTGGATAGTAAATAGAGAACTAAAAGGTTCCCCTTATTTTAATGTGGCGGTTCCGATCGATTCCACCAGTTTTGTATTCCGTTCAAGCAGCGGAGCGAATTCATCACAAATAGTAGGTGTGTTTTCCTTTAATCCGGTTCCCAGAGTTTCGTACAATGAGAGGTTTTTGACAAAGCAGATTGACGGTGTTTTTGATACCGACGGAATGCTGCTTTACGCAGAAAAACTAAATAAATCTGTCTATCTCTATTATTACCGAAATGAATTTGTTGTGGGTGACAGAGAGGCTAAAGTGCTTGCAAGGGGGAATACAATAGATACCAATTCAACAGCAAAAATCAAGATTGCCCATCTGAAAAATGGAGACAAAACGATGTCTGTACCAGCACTTATGGTAAACCAGCATTCGGCAATCTGCGAGAATCTGCTTTTTGTCCATTCGAAGGTAAAAGGGCAATATGAATTGGAAAAAGTGTGGGAGCAATCTTCAATTATTGATGTGTATGATATTGAAAAGAGGACCTATCGAATGAGCTTTTCAGTTTACGGAGTCGGGGACAAAAAACTTGGGTCGTTTTATGTTACCAAGACGCATCTTTATGCTCTGATAGGCAATCATTTAGTCGTACACAAAATAAGATCAAATTTAAAAAATGAATTTCGAAGCTCTGAAAAAGAGGACTAGAAATGATGATGATATACCGGCCGGTATCAGGATTTAGATCGAAAACCTGTAGAAAAAAGTAGATCAAAGTTTAATATAAATATTAGAAATCATGAAAACGTTAATTTTAAAAAACATGGTCCCATTTGCAGTTGTTGTAATGGGAATTTCGGGAGCATTTTTAACTACTTCAATGCAGAGCGCTTCCAGAGCCTTACCAATCGGTTACACTCTTGATGCAGAAGGGGATTGTAACATTGAAGTAAATTGCAGTACTAATAGCAATAATCCTAAATGCCGTCAATTTGGCGCTACCGGACCACAAGCTTACGAAAAAGTGGGAAATAATTGCCCTACCGAATTGTACAGACCAAACCCAAATTAAGTAATTTGGCAAGTGGCCCCTGCAGTTCTTTTTAAAGAACTGCAGGGGCCTTTTTTTGCATAAAAGTTGAGCATTTATCTTATACCATTCTCTACCCAGTCACACGGAACATCCTTTAGAAAAAAATCAAACCAATTGTGCATGCGACTAGTTATATCGCTTTGATTTACAGGATTGGAAATAACATGTGTTTCTTTTGGATACTGGAGCATTATTACCTTTTTTTTAAAACTGCGAAGCGCCAGATAGAATGCCATACTTTGATGCGGATCTACCTGAGGATCATTCTTTCCTGTCCATAGAAGCAAGGGGGTTTGAACTTTCTGTACATGGAACAAGGGAGAGCTTGCGTCATAAAGTTCAGGCGCCTGAAAAGGGGTCTTCTCCAACATCCAATAGGTGCTTTGGAAACGCCACATTTCCGACTTGCCGGTTCCATTTCCGATACTGAAGTACAAACTACGAAGATCAGCATTCGTACCTCCGGCAATTGCAGTGGCAAAGCGATTGGTTTGCGTAATTGTGAACGCGGTTTCATAACCTCCCGAAGAGAATCCAATTAGCCCAATCTTATCGGGATTGATGATATTTCTTTCCAAAACTTTGTCAACGGCAGAAGTTACGCAGTCCACAAGAGAGGTACCCACATTCCGGTATTCCTGTGTGATGTCAGGCAGTAATATAAAATAGCCATCCGCGCTGAAATTGGTCCTATTGAATCCATCCTCATTGTAAAGGCTTGGATTCTTGTAATAATGCATTTCTTTTGAAATGAGTTCATAGATCTCGACAATCATAGGATATTTTTTTGTAGGATCGTAATTGGCAGGATATAATAGAGCTCCACGCAGATCAATTCCTTTTGAGTTTTGATAACGGATCAGTTCCGACTTTCCCCAATAATAATTCTGCTGCTGTGGATTGCTTTGAAAAAATGGTTTATAATGCGCTGATCTATCTGCTTCAACCAGTCTTGGAGAAAGATCGAATTTCTGTTCCTTAAAAAAGAATTTCTGTCTTTTTGGACTGTAAAAAAGCTGGTCGATATAAGAATCCAGATACACTATTTTTTTTTCTTTTTTCTTACTGGTCCAGGTAAAAAATCCGCTTTTATGGTCTTCTCCGACAGCCCGCAAAAGCAGCTCCTTATCTAAATCATAACTCTCGAGATGATTCTCTTCATAAATAGATACGTAATGGAATTTGTTGGGTACTTCTGCCATCCGAAATTTAATTTTTGATTCCTTGCCCTTTGTGAGTCTTCTATAGGAGGTGCCGTCAGGTGAAACCGCCCATACATCATATTGGTCGTAAAGCAGAATTTCTTTATCATCTATTGTCCAGCCGGGATTTCCGCAGACTGATTCGCGCGTGAAAAATAGTTCCCTTGCAGTAAACTTGGTTGGAATGTTCAGAGTTAAGTTGGTATGCTTTTTATCCTTTAAGGAATATACCCACCAGGCACCTTCCTTGAAATAGGAGACATACTTGCCACCGGGAGATGCATTTACATTATATCTTTCATTGGCGATTTTTTTCAGAAATAACGACTTTTCGAAGGTCTTCAAATCGAGCAGATAATAATCACGAGGTGAATCAAACTCAGGTTGTGGTTCATAATCTTTAGGGTTTGATAATATGGCAAAATCCTTATTGCCTGAAAGTGTTATTATTGGCAGTTCATTTGTTGAAAGCTGTCTGAATAAGTTGCGTTCCGGGATCCATACAGCATTTTTAAGTGCCGTTTCAAATCTTCCATGTTTTGCATCATCCAGATACAGCCATTTATCATTTCCATTCCAGACTTCCACATTTGATTCTGATTTACTCTTTTCGGGTATATTGTTGCTAAGCACGTTAAAAAATACGCGCTGCATATCATCAGAAACGTGTAATTCCGGTGAACGAAAAATGCTTAAGCTATCGAGGGGAAACTCTGTTTTTGAACCTGCATTAAGCACATATAGTTTGTCCTGTTTCAAAAGGTAATGAAACACTGAATTGACTTCTTTTTGCTCGTTGCTTGAAAAAAAGGCCACAGAGTGTCCCTTTTTTTGCCAAGCAAAACCCTTAATTGGATCTTTTGCATTAAGTATGATCCATTTTTCGGTATCAAACTGTTTTAAATCCAGAATCCGTACTGCATTTTTATCATTTTCCTTTGAGGCGAATACGATGTTTCTGCCATCCGGGCTTAAAGAAAAACGGCTGACATCGGGAATCTCCTTTATGAGCCTTCCAGAAGGAGTTCGAATTGTCATTAGGTTTTTATGCTCTTTTAAGCGCACAATTAACAATAATCCAGTCGCTTCTGAATAGTCGTATTGTATAATGTTTTCAACTTTCTCTTTTCCGGCTGTCTTTAGATTTAAAATGTATAGATCGCTTGAATGCCCGGCAAGAAAATAATTGTCGTCTGTAAATTTTGAGGTTTCTATCCCTGTAAAGCTGTATGATGTTTTTGAATTTACGTTCCTTACAAAAAGACTGTCACTATCATCAGAGTAGGAAAGCCTATAGCTTGTCCACTGTTCATTTGGAGCTATATTATCCAAGTGCAATTGGCTCCATAGATGATAGTCTGAAGGTGTGAGTTCTTTTTTCTGCAAGACCTGCCCCCATGAGGGACAGGCTACTAACTGCAAAACAAAATTAAAAACTAAAATTAAAGCGGTGCGTCCAATCATTTTATAGGGACAAATGACGGCACGAGTATTATTTATTATTGTTGTTTCCATCTTATTTTAATATCCGGCGTTTTGTGGCCTTAGGTTAGGGTTAGTGCTTAGCTCGCTTTGAGGAAGTGGAAATAATCTGGCGGTCGTTTTCCATCCCGGTTTGACCGGTGACAGCTGACTGTCGAGTTCCCCAAATCTCTTTAGGTCAAAAAAGCGATGACCATGTTCGGTAAAGAGTTCCCATTTTCTCTCCAGCAGAATTGCCTGTAGAATTTCCTCTTTGCTGACCGCAATGGTATTTTTAAGATCGGCTCGATTTCGTATCTTGTTCAGGTCTTCTTTGGCTCCGATAAGGTCTCCCTGATTGGCCCTTGCTTCGGCTCGAATCAGGTATTGTTCTGCCAGACGAAAAACCACTGAGTATTCAATAGAAACCGGAGTATATTCCTGTTCTTTGTACTTATATGCATGGTACCATACTGAGGTTCCATCACTCACGGATTTGATCCAGGCGGACAACCTCTGATCATCTCCAGAAAAAGATTGAACCAAATTTTGACTCAGCGCTACTGACGGCGGCGGCCCTGATTCAAATATGAAATGCTGCCCTTCCTGAGTATTTTGCCCTACATCGGCAGATTGAAGCTGCCAGATGGTTTCGGATGAATGAATTAAAAATACATTGTTTAAATCCTCTAAATGATACAGGCCTGTTTGATTTAGTAAGGCAGATGCTTCATTGGCCGCCTCTGCATACAATCCTGCGTAGAGATAAGTGCGAGACAACAAAGCTTTCACGACATAACGGTTTGGACGGATTCGCTGAGAGTTGCTATAATTTGTTCCCAGTTTCTGCTCTGACTCCAGTAAATCCGAAATAATCTGCTGATAAACCTTTTCTGCAGGCATTCTTGTGACCAGACTGTTGGATTTATAATCAGTGTGGGTTATATAGGGTATATCGCCGTAGAGATTCACCAAGTAGAAATGGGAGAGCGCCCTGATGAATAAAGCCTCGCCGGAAAGCTGGTCCTTTTGCACAGGTGTTAGGCCAGTGCTGACGGTTACCCCTTCAATTAATGCATTGGCTGCATATATCTGATTGTAGGTGGCATTCCAGTAATCAGCCATTTCCGGCGTAGTTGGAAGTAGCGTATTGTAATAGAAATTGAAACTTGTATTGGAAGGCATCCCATAGGGAACCAGTTCATCGGTGTAATTGCCAAGCTGGCTTGATAATCCTGAAACATTGCCAGTGAGCAGTCCTCTGTCCCTGATTTTTGAATAAATATCGGTAAGGGCTGCATTTGCAGTGGAATAGTCTTGAAAAACTGTAGGACTGCTGAGCTGCGAGCCCGGCAATTCTACATCGACAAACGAATCGCACGACCCAAAAAGCAATAGGAAAGGGGCGAGCCATACGAATAGGAACGAATTTGAATATAGTGTTTTCATAGCTTTTTATTTAAAAAATTAATTGAATTCCGGCGGTAATCACCTTTAATGGCGGCAAGTAGCCATACTTGATAAATTCAGGATCACCATCTTCATATCGGGTAATGGTCCATAAGTTCTGTCCCTGAAGCATGATTTTAAGCTGGGTCTCCTTTAGGCTAACCGGCACATCATAGGTCAGTGAGATGTTTTTGAAACGGATAAACGATGCATCAACTATGGATGCATTACTGTCTGAGAACAAATAGTCGGAATTAGCCGCGTCACTGCTGTAGGATTGCGTATACATCGGATAAGGCGAATTGTCCCCTGGCTGTTGCCAGCTATTTAGTTTACGTACCTGCTGATTGGACATCTGTCCTGCAAAACCCATTGGGTAGGAGCTGTTTTTCTGTTTTACAAACTGGAACAGGAAATCAAGAGTCAATCTTTTGTATTGTAAATTATTCTGAAGCCCTCCGTAGTACTCAGGATTAAGGTCGGCAACAGTCTGCTGGTCTTCCGGCCATGAAATGCGTCCATCTTTGTTTACATCCTCATATTTATAAACTCCGGTCTGTGGATCTACGCCCAGATTATTGTACAAAAGTCTAATGTTTAATGGCTCGCCGATGCGGTAGGACTGGCGGTAGGTTGAACTTTCAAGTCCCGGAAACTTGACAAGTCTGTTTTTAGCGAATGAGATGTTGAAATTCGTAGACCATTTGAAATGAGCAGTCTCAATATTGGATGTACGAAGGGTCAGTTCCAGTCCACGGTTTTCAACTGTGGCATCCAGATTGGACTGTAGCGAGGTAAATCCGGTTGTTCCGGGCAGAGGAATGCCTACCAGTTGGTTGGATGAGCGATTCTGATACCAGGCAACTGTTGTAAAAATGCGGTCTTTCAGGAAACCCAGCTCAAGAGCGGCTTCGAGCTTTTTGTTGGTTTCCCATCCAAAATCTGCGTTAAATAATCTTGAGGGCTCAAGCCCGATAGTACCATTGTAATTCACGCCCGTTATGCTGTAGGTATCCAAATACTGATAGTCCCCAATCTGATCGTTACCGGTGGTTCCATAACTGGTTCTTAATTTCCCGAAACTCAGCCAGGAACTGTCCTGAAGGAAGTTTTCACGCGAAAAAAGCCAGGCGGCGCCTACTGCCCCAAAGTTTGCAAACTGGTTTCCCGGTCCAAACCTGCTGGATCCATCGCGCCTTGCCGTTACATTTATTATATATTTCTCAAGCAGGTTGTAATTCACCCTTCCAAAAAAGGCCTGATATTTGTAATCAGTTTCATCATCCTTCAGAATCCTTACGGTAGTGGCGGCAGACAAATCATAAATAAGGCTGTTGGAACTGAAACCGCTTCCTAGCTGATAGAGCCTTGTTGTGGTCTGGCTCTGAAAGGTAGATCCAAGAAGAACACCAAGTTTGCCTGGGCCTAGTTCCCTGTCATAACTTAACTGAGGCTCGATTATCCATGAGGACCTGTCTGTATTGTTTACATAAATAGAGCTTCTTTTGCTTGTTATATTATAAGCAGGATTAAACAATGTTGAAGGATTGGTACGTGTCTCAATAGTTCTGAGATCGGTAAAACCCATATTAGCTTTAGCAGTCAGTCCTTGAGCCAGCTCATAGGATATAACGGTGTTTGCAATAAGATCATTGGTTTTTGAGCCGAATTTTGCACTCAGATACCGCAAAGGGTTTTCCCAAGTCCCGTTCTCCCAGTTCAGGTTTCCATTACTGTCATATAGTGCCGGTGCGTTGGGAGGCAGCGCGCGCGCCTCATAGATAAAATCGGATGTTGGAAGATCATTGTTCTGACTGTTGAACCCCGCTGAGAAATTCATTTTGAACTTATTGTCCTGCGAATGATGGTTTAGTGATAACTGCGCGCCTCCCTTTTTGTATAGAAAATTACCCTGAAATACCGTCGATTCTGTATGGTAACTGCCGCTAAGGAGAAAGGTGGTGTTTTCAGATCCACCTGAAATTGTACCCTGCAGATCATTGATTTGGGATGTTCCACCAACAAGCTCCTTCTGCCAGTTCGTGTAACGGTTTTGGTCCCATGTGCCGTTGACATCGTAATCCCATTCATTATACTGGGTGAGCCCGTCATTTATAAATGCTTTTCGGCGGATATCCAGATATTGAGACGTATTCATGAGGTCCAGAAATTTTGTCACTTTTCCGGCGCCCGTTGAAGCTGAAAAATTAAAAACAGTCTTTCCTGCTTTTCCTTTTTTCGTTGTGATCAATACCACTCCATTGGCCCCACGCGATCCATAAATAGAAGTGGCATCGGCATCCTTCAACACCTCGATACTTTCTATATTGTCTGGATTGATGCTGTTCAGCGGACTAGTGGTAGTCGGAAATACCGTTGTTGTCTGATTGAATCCAATAGCCTCGGAAGCATATGGAACCCCATCTACAATGTATAAAGGAGAATTTGCATCGCTGCGCAGACTGTTCTGCCCCCTGATCTTAATATCAAATCCTCCGCCCGGAACTCCTGTTGTCTGTGTGATGCTGACTCCGGCCATACGTCCCTGCATGGTAGCCAGTACATTTGTAACGGGCTGGATTTCGATATCCTGAGATGTTATGCGAGCTATACTTCCTGTGCGTTCACTTTCCTTTACAGAATAATAGCCCGCATTCACCCGTACTTCCTGTAGTGTAGTTGTGTCATAAGTAAGCTGAACGTCTACAATTTTGCGTCCCTTAACAGGAATATAAGCTGTTTTGAAGCCTATAAAAGATACAATCAAAGTATCGGAGGGGGATGCAGTAATTGAATACTGCCCACTGTAATCCGAAATGGCTGCAGAATTTAATCTATTCTTAATAGCTATAGTTACACCAGGGAGAGGACTAGCCCCATCAGTTATTGTTCCGTTTACCTGAAATTGCTGAGGTGTAAATCTGAAATGCCGTTTTGTGCTGGCAATAGATGATGAAAAAGCGAAGAACATACCCAGAAAAATTAGGCAATAAAGAGCTCTTCCATCCTTGTAAAATGAAAAATAATTCATAATATTGGGATTGGTTAGTTAAATGTGATTTGATTAGCTACGGTCCTCTATATTAGTTTGGCGACGAGATAGAGGGCCATTTTTTATGCATTAAGTAGACAGCCTTAATGAACATAATTAAAAGTTTTTACTTCATGTAAATATTTTAAAGGTTCGACATTACATGCGAGAATTTAATTAATAAGGGAAAGATTTGCTATGAATTTTGTCTGATTGCTATAATAAAAAAAGCATGGAACTCAGCTTATCGAACAGAGGTACTGGCGGCACCAACCACAATAAGTGAGCCCACGCCAATGACGTGAGCATCTTACTTATCCTCTCGTGGTTTAAAAAAACGCCAGTTTTCTGTTCGAGATTCAAAGCGAATGCTTCAAATATTTTTAATTGAAGAGTCGCAAAATTAATAAAATAGTATTTAAAATTTCTTTAAATAATTTTTTAGAATTCAAATATATGAAAAAAATCACAAAATTGTCAAATTTGACAATTTTTTTTGTTCTAATTATCTCAATTTCACTCTATGAAGGAGATTAGAAAAAAATATTATATAGCCTTTGGACAAAATTTACAAAGGGTAATGGAAAAGAATGATAAAGATGTTATGACTGTTGCATCTGTGGGCAAGATCGAACCTAAAGGTGTATATAGAGTTCTGAACGGTGAGCATGGAGCGTCTTTAGGTACTATAATTTCAATAGCAAAAGGCCTAGATGTTGAACCTAAAGAATTATTTGATTTTAAATTTGATATAGGAGAGGAATAAATATTGAAAGGTGCATTGGCATCTTAATAAATTAGATAAATATGACAGAAGTTGAGATTAATGATTTAGCAATTGAGATTAATAATGAGATTCCTAATGAAAAAATTAAAAAGTATATTAAAGAATGTATCCATCAAGGAGAAACAACAAAAGAGGAAGTAAAAGCATGTGTTTTATTTAAAATAGCACAAGATTTTAAGAAAAATACAGGATTGTAAATAAATGTATAAATTAAAAAGATGCTTCGGCATCTTTTTTTTTACTCAATAAAATTTAAAACAGGTATTTATACTTGACTAATTTTTTTATTAAAGAACTATTTGCAACCTATATGAGTACGAATATCGTAAAATAAAATAAAGATGGTTATATATGTTTGATATTTAAGATTAAGTAAAACCAGATATTTATACTGTAATCTTTTATTTATCAAAAAGGATTAATTTGCAGACTAAAAAGATACTGCTACGAAAAACAGTAAAATAAAGCAAAAGCGTTTTTATATGTTTATGACATCAATATGTTGAATCGAAGCTTTTGCTAACAGAAAAAAACTATAAATATTTATAAGATAATTAATGAGTCATTTAAAAGATATTTCTTTAGAATATGAAAGTGCCGAAATAACCAGTATTTTTCTGTTTAACAGGAAGACCAAAAAAAAAACGAACCTTTTAACCGTATTTGAATTAGTACCAACAGAACAACAGCCTTCATTAATGATTGGAGATAAGTCCAATTACTATATGAAAAGAGAGGCAGTTGATGATATTTACACTGTACACATTACAAGGTTAATTGCTTTACCAGTTGAGGAAGCAATCGCTAAATATGAAAAAATAGAAGAAGGATTAAATTTACACTATGACACTTTAAATGTCGATATAGAAATTCCGTTTTTATTAGAGCAGGAGCCACCAAATTATTTTAATGTACTAATTGATTCCAAAGATGAAAAAACACTTGGAAGAATTTTACCTAAAAGAAATACTTGCCTAAGGGTCTGGTCAAAATTAAACACTGATAAGGAGTGGTTGCAGTCCTACGATAAAAAATTATTAGAAAAACTAACGAAAATTTCCACTGGATATCTGGGATACGATCTCTCTGCGATTGCTGAGCATATTGGTAATGTATATCTTTGCGCGGCAAACCCCTTTTTACGTAAATGGGATAGTTCACTTGTAGATAAAGAAAAGGAACTTCTTATTTCATTTCATGAAAGAACAGGTAAGTCCATTATTGGATGTACAATAGTACTGGAAGAAGAACGATCGAAAAATATTGGCTTTACTATTACAAAGACTATAACCGATACTGATCAAAGAATTGCATTGCCTTATTTTCCGGATGGTTTAAATAAAAGAATTTACGATCCATCAGGACAATTGATAGAGAAATTTTATGGGAAGTGGTGCAATATTCAAATTAACATGAGCATTCAGGAAAGTATAGTAAATCTAAATGTAGAAACTGAAAAAGGGATAGAAGTTTATTCAGTTCCTAAAACCAGTAGGGTTTCAAAAAGTACCATCGGAAAATTTGATCTTTCTACAGCCCGCTATCTGCGAAATGCTTTAAATAGCAGAAGATTTGAAGAACTTGAATCCAATAAAGAGTTTATTTTCTTTCCAAATCTTGAAACCTCTAAAGCCAAAGCTCAATCCACGGTCAGAGAATTACTAAATAAGGCCAATGAGCGCTGCATCATACTTGATCCCTATTTTGGACCATCAGATTTGCCATATGCATTCACCATTGAGAACATTTCAATTCCTGTTAGAATAATTTCATCTGCGGTGGTATTAAAGATGAGGGTGGAAACGATACTGCCGGCTAAGAAAAATAGATTTCAAAAGTTCTGTCTCTTTTTTACTAAATCTTCCATAGAAACAAAAAATGTTAAAACCAATGCTGAGCTATTAAATGAGAATATAGAGAATTTTAAGACGGCATATCGATCGCAAAAAATTGAATGTAAGGTCTTAAAAGGCAAAAAAAGCCCGCTTCATGACCGCTATATTGTTATTGATGATGATGTTTATCTTTTAGGAAGTTCATTAAACGAATTTGGTTCGCGAGCTACTACCATAATTAAAGTTCCAACACCCATAAAGATGATTGAGCAGGCAGAAGAGTGGTGGGCAGACAAAAATTGTCCCTATCTGAAGGATTTTATAATTAAAGGAGAAGATTAAAATGATAAGAGATCAACGTATAAAAAATTATCACGATTTACTACACGATTTAGAAAATGAACGCGACAAAAGCTTATTTTCAAAACATCAGTATGCAAAAATTAATGAGGTAATCAATTTTTTAAAAAATGAATTAGAAAAAAAAATAACAAGTAAAGAATCGGACCCTAAAATTCTTTTTGAAAAATCCATAGACGGATGTATTATTTCTGATCTTTTAACGCAAGGAGATGATTTTTATTGCCTGGTATTTGAATCCGAGAAACTAATTGAGGAGAGCAACCAGGATTTGCAAAAGTCAAATCCGCTAACAATTGCTGTTAATGAATTATACAATTCCATTTGGGATATGAGTAATTCTTCAGAATCATCTGTTTTGGCTGTTTACGGTAAACTAAAAAAGCGCATTGAGCAATTGTTAGCAAAGGCAATAGCTTCAGAGAGCCATTATTGTACTTTTACGGATTGGATAAAGATCATTGATAGTACAGATGGAATGTGGGGCTCTTATAATGAATGGATTTCCAATATTGCCCCAAAGTTAATAGCCAACAATATTGATGAATTATTATTTATAGCACCTTCTTTGCAGTTACATGAATTAGCTGAAAGTGCAGGTCATCTGAATGAAAAGGAAAAAGTATCAAAAGCGTATGAAAACAGGCTTACAACAGTAGCGGATAAATCCGATTGGGAGTTTATAAAAACTGTAACGGATCAATCCGGTTTGTTTTTACTGAATGAAGATTTGCGTCTAAAGGAGGATTTACTCTTGCGATTTGAACTTAAATCCTGGCTTTTATGGGTTGATAATCTGAAATGGCCAATATTACAAGACAATGCCTTTTACTCAATCCAAGACCTTGTTAGTATGGAAGAAGTCATTGCATTACTATTGCAAAAAGATGTCAAGTTTAATACAAAATCGGAATATCTTCTTCTAATTGCACTGCAAAACTATTATAGGCTGATAGAGAAAATAACATTAAACTTATATGACTTAAAAGAGGGGCAATGGCATTACAATGATACCATAATAAAACAGACTATTGTGGATGCATCAATTAATGCATTTGACAAATGGATTACCTTAGAACTTGAGGAAAGTTGCAAAAGATTATTTGAATTAATATTCGAAGGTAAACCTGTATCCGAATCAAAAAAATTTACCGGAGTATTTGAATGGATAAATAGTTATTCAAAACAGCAGTACGGTAATAATAAATATTCAGAACTTCGTTTAAAATTTCTAAACGTACTTAATGAATCTTTTGAAAAATTACTAATTCAAGATTCTGGTATCAAAATTAAGTTTACTAAAGAAATTACGATCGAAAAAATTAACTGGCAGGTATTTGAAAAATTGATCAAGGTGTTTGAGAATGAAAAGAGTGATTCTTTATTTGGTGATTTTTTATATGAAAAGTACGCTCAATATATTGAATCTGATAATTTTACTTGGAATATTGAGCTTTTGTATAATGATGTTTTTATTAATCAGGCTTATCATCTTTCCTATTTGATGACTAAACTTCCAGATACCATGAAAAGATGGTCTGGTTTATTTAAGCAATTTAAATGCTGGAGTGAAGGGTGGGATACAGCCAATAATTATGATTATAAGGCCAGGAGAAAAGAAATCTTTGTCCTTATGGCGGGAGTTTGTCTTTCCTATTCGTATTATCAGCAAAAGAACAGTAAAAAGGCTAAGGAGGTATTTGATGAAATATCAGAGATAGTCATTTCTCAGTATCGGACTGCGTCATCATATCATTCAGTTGATTATAAAGTTGTTATGAAGTTACTAGCACATGTTCTTGGTCATTTTTCGCCGGCCGATGCGGATAGTTTTGTTGCATTACTGGATAAAAAGTGCGACGATATTCAATTTTTTTTAGCTGTTGTCTATGAAATTACAGTTTTTATACCAAAAGAAACCCTTACTCTTGATGCATTATCAAAACGATTAATAAAGGATCAGATTGATAAGAATTTTTGGAAAATCGAGTACGGAAATTCAGAGTTTGCACTAAAAGGTAAGCTTGCTGAGTTTTCAAATTTAAAAAATGAAGTATTAAAAAATATAAACTAGGTAAAAGAAAACGTTGCGACATAGTAGTCGCTTTGAATCATTAGTTTTATGGGATTATCTCATTTGGTTTTCCAAACCGGAAATAGGCAATATGAAATTTTACTTATCTTTATGGCCAATCCCTAAAAAGACTATTAATACGAAAACTCTCTGAACTTATTTTCCATTATGACAAACCACAAAGAAATCTCACTTTTAATAGGTGCGGGCTTTTCTGTAGAGGCAGGGATACCTGTAAGAAATCAAATAAATGATCGCCTTAAAAGTCTCACTTGGGATCAATTCATAATTCATAGCGAAACCACAACACATTTTCTAAGAGGGCATGATCCAAATTCACATTGGCAGAATGTACATGAAAGAAAATTTGTTCAGGCAGTGATTAAGTTTTATAACCAGTCTGTTTCGGATAAATTCGACTATGAAGAATTTTACGATTATTGCTTTAAAATATCCCATCATGCAAAAGATCTGGATTTTGATGGCTTTTTTAAAAATTATGTCAAAAAAACAAATTTTCCAATCGACCGGCAGAATGCACTTTCTATAGTTATCAGGACAATTGATTATCTGGTTAATGATCTATTAACAGTTGACAATACCGGTATTATTGATAAATACCAATCCTTTATGAATCTTTTGAATCGATTGAAAGAAAAGTTTGAAGTCATACACATTTTTTCTCTGAATCACGACCTGTTAATTGAGAATATGTTTGAATCGTCGATCAGCTTTGAGTACAGCGATGGTTTTGAAATTGGTGGCTCAAGGTATTATATCAAACAAAAAAATCGTCAAATACGAATAAAGTATTTTAATGATCGATTTGATAAACAAGTTAGATTATACAAACTTCACGGAAGCATCGACCACTATATCTACAATTTTAGTGATCCTTACCAAATGATTAAAATTCCAAAAGATTTATATCCTTTAAATCTATACAAAGAGACAAAAATAGGGGAGCACTGGGTTGAGGAAAACTGCTGGACATTGTATGAGCCGATTTTCCTTTCCGGAACCACAACAAAGATCCTAAATTATGACAAAAATCCTTTACACAGTTCTCAATTTATTCATTTTAAAGAAGCTTTAAAAAAATCTAAATTATTAATTGCGATCGGTTATGGATTGCAGGACGAAAAAATAAATGAATTTGTGAGGCAAGAACTAAACAATGGGCTACAAATGCTGATCGTGAAGCGAAGCAAAGACCCAAACGAATTTTTTGCTCTTAAAAATGTCAAGCATTATGGAGATGGTTTGGGCGTATCGGATTTAAATTTTAAAAATATTGAATCATTGATAACCGCAATTTACACTGATTAGCGACAATTTACTTTTGAATTTAAATTATTTTTATGAGCTTACCAAATTCCCAGATAGTACCGATAGATAAGTTATCCTCGGTATTCTCAAATACTTCCTCAACTTATAAGTTTTACTGGTTTTTAGCTTTACTTGAACTAATGGAAGATGGTAATGTACATTTGTTCATTGGCGAAGGACGACTCACTTTATTTTTTCAAATAAGTTTCTTTAAGTACAAAATCAATCTTTGTGGTTTGGCAATGGCTAATATGATCATAAAGCTTATTTAGTTAAAAGCAACTAAAAAGTTGATAAATTTGGAAAAATAGTATATTTTTGCAATGTTAAAGTTGTTAATCGAGTTGCAAATAAGATTACAACATTGTATTCTTATTATTCGTATCATGACAACAGAATCAGATGTTAAAATGTTTTTGAGCGAATTTAAAGCCAAGTTAGATGTTTTTAGTGTCATTTTTAGGGATGATAGGACAGTAAAGAAAAATACTGTAGCATTATTAGCTTTAGATTTGTTACCGGCAGAAAGAAAAGAATTTCTTAGAAAACTTGCTGTGGAAGATTATTCCCAAGGTCCAACAGATGACGCACTGTATAAATTGTCGCCTATGTGGGTTTTTGGAAAAGTAATTAAAGGAAAAGAAGTTTATATCAAGATAACAATAGGTTCAGAGAATCTACCTGTTATTTGTATTTCTTTTCACCAGGCAGAATCTGCCATGACGTATCCCTTTAAAAAATAAATTTATGAGAAGTCCATTTACTGGTAAGGAAATGAGGATTGTTAGGGAGAATACAATATTACCTTACAGAAAAGATGAGTTTGAAATTGTGTATCAGGCATATGAATGTGATGATACAAAAGAGCGTTTTACGGATGATGAATTGGATATGATCAATATCAATCAGGTTCATAATCAGTACCGAGAGAAATATGGTATCCCTTTTCCTGAAGAGATAAAAAACATTAGGGAAAAGTATGATGTTTCAGCAAAAAAAATGTCAGAGATATTAGGTTTGGGATCAAACGCATATCGATTATATGAAAGTGGCGAAATGCCGTCAGTTTCTATTGGAAGATTGATTTTATCCATACAAGAAGCAGATGAATTTAAGAGGCAAATTGAGTTTAGCGCCCATTTGTTAAAACAAACGGAGTACAATAGATTAATCAAAAATATATATCAGATTATAGATAATGATAAAGACTTGTGGCGAAAAATAGTTGAAGAGGAATACGCTTATAAGACAATTGATCAAAATTCAGGCTTTAAGCTTTTAGATTTAGATAAAATTGCTAATGCATTAAGTTATTTTGGCTGTGCCAAAATTGACCTTTTCAAAACAAAAGTTAATAAACTTCTATTTTATTCTGATTTTTTAAATTATCAACGATTTGGGAGCTCCATATTTGGAATTACCTATAAAGCAATTCCGTTTGGTCCCGTTCCGGTGGAGTATGAAAAAATATTCAAGCATTTATATGATGATGCTAGTATCGATATTGAACAATTTCAGATTGATCATAATTATGCTGAGAAATTTATCCCTCACTTAAAATTCAATAAAGACTTGTTTAATAATGTAGAACTAAAAGTACTTGAAGATGTGGCAAGTGCTTTTAAAAATAAAAACACAACAGAAATAGTAAACATTAGCCATTTAGAACCTGCCTGGATTGATAATAAAGATACTAGGAGTATTATCAGCTACAAGAAATATGCTTTTGATTTAAAGGCAATTAGATAATAATAAATAACCGAAGCAAAATGGAATTAGGCTTCGGTCAGAAGAAATAAAAACTTTGGACGGTATTTAATTTCTTCTGCAAAAGTAATAGAATTCTATTTATTACCTAATTATTCCTTGGGTTTTTTAATCAAACGCCTCAGTGTTAAATAGTTTGATTGTTTCTAAATCTGAAAGCCATGGCAAAAAATGGTACACCTGGAGACGGACATCGTAATGGTGCCGTAAGAGAAAGAAGTCAGACTTACAATCCAAAAACCGAACAGTATGTTAAGCGCGATACTACTACTGGACGTTTTATGGATGTTAAGCAAGACGGAACTCCATTCAAAGGCGTTCGCAAAGAGAAATAATTTCTTTTTCGCGACTAATTAAAAGTGTAGCACCTTATTTTAGGTGCAGCACTTTTATTTAATGAGAATAGAATTCCTTGCGGAGTTTTCAAATTAGCAGATTTTAATTTTGAAAAACCTGAATTGGAACCATGAATTTTATAAAGTCAAAATTTCCAAAATACAAAAAATGTAAAGTTGGCAAACTAAACAAATAAGAAATGAACGATTTAAAAGAAATGTCTTTCGCTGACCTAAAGGCAGCAGGAGATTATGTAAGTAAACTGAAAAGTGAAAGGATAGCTGATTTAAAAAGTCAAGGAATGGATACCAAGACAGATAAGGGTTTGGAAGATATGGACAAATTAGAATTTGATATACATACTATTTTGTTTGCAAGAATTATGAAACTAAAAAAATCTTAGAATGTCCGCAAAAGAATATACCGAAGCAATGAATTACGAAATGTTAATTCGAAATGTTTTTGATTGTCCTCGAGGCACTAGAAATGGAGCAGATTTGTGTTATATGAAAAATGTGATGACCATGGAGCGAGGTGAAACTTTTGCAAAACATGTAGGGACATATGAAAAACAATTTGACCAAGTTAAAACCTATATTTCTAAAGCATTATTAAAGCTTAACAAAACAAAACCGTATTGTAATGAAATTGATTTTTTCAATAAATTAAATGAGGAATTACAATATTCTCAATCGACAAAGAAATTAATGGAAATTGTAAATGCTGCCCTTGAAAAAGTGATAGTATTAAAACCAAAATAAAAAATGACACGTCATGTGTTTTCTTGGCTATTTGCTAAAAAGCGTAACGTTGCAAACAAAATATTAGCTTTTCATGAGCATTGATAAATTATTAAAATGAGGTATGTAATAAAGTAGAGTAAGAAAAAATATTTTCGCTCTAAAGTGCGAAGGAGTAAAAAAAAAAGGCCCTTCGGAAGTCCGAAAGGCCAAATAAGTAAAAGTAAGAATGAATTTATTTTTTTGATTCCTCAATAGAAACTTTTCTGAACTCTTTTAAAAGTTTCTCAATTTCTAAAGTTGATTTACGAGCTCTTGCTCCAGCTGCCTTAACTCCTTTTTCAGATAATGATTCAGATTCTGTTTTGAATGTTTCGATTTCTGCGTTGATTTTTGCTATTAAGTCTTTCATGGTTTTCTGTTTTTTAAAATTACAGGACAAAAGTAAAAAGTTAAAAATCATATCCTACTATTATTTTTTATATAGCAATTAATTTTTTTCTTTTTTTAGCTTATTGATAAAGAATGACGGAGAGAATCCCATTTTGGCTAAAAAAGCTTTTTTAAAGCGTTCCGTTGTACTGAAACCTGCCTCTTTTGCCAGTGCTTCATAAGTATAATGCTTGAATTTGGATTCTGTCTGAAGCAGATTGATGATGTAATCAATTCGAAGTCCGTTTATATATTCATTAATGCCTTTAGTTCTGAAATGCTCCAGGATATTTGACACATACTTCGGATTGGTATTAAAGGCTGAAGAAAGGCTACTTAGATTCCAGTCTTTATCAAGGAACTTTTTATCCTTTTCGAAATTTTCAAATTGTTTTAAAAGTAAGGCAACAGTTTCGGAATTTATATTTTTTATAGGAACTTTTTCTGTTGGTGCTTTTGGCTTATCTTTAGCTTTCTGCTGTTCTTCGATATGCAACTGATAATTCTTTTTATATTTTTTTCTAATTTTTTGATAGCGGTAAGTAACTGCAAGAAGTACCATAAACAGCAGTAAAATAACCCCTGCAAATATCCAGTGGTAATATTTCTCCCAGTGCAGTTCTGCTGCCATTTTCTCATTTTCCATTGTAATTCTTTCCTTTTCCAGAAGAAGTTCTTTGGTATCATACTGCTTATGGATCTTTCCGACTATATATTTATTGGTTTCTGTCAGCAAGGTGTCCGCTTTAAGCAGCTGGTCAACGTAGTACAGCTGTTTATTAAAATCTTTTTTGATCTTATAATAATTGATCATTAATTCAAAAGCCTGTCTTAAATCTGGTCTCAATATTTTTTTGTCATTGAAAATTTTATCTACCAGCTGGAAATAAGTTAACGCTTTTTCTTTCTGATGCAGGGACCAGTAACTTTTGCCTAAGTAAAAGTATCCGACTTCCTCATTTGCAGCGTCATTATTTTCTTTAATGGCTTCAATTGAAGATTCAATATTTTTGATGGATGCTCCGTAATTCTTCTTGAAATATTCATTGATGCCTTCTGAGTGTATAAAGTACGGCGTCATTTCTTCAATTTTCAGTCTTTTGCTTTCCGAGATTCCAAGAGCGTTTATTTCGGAACACCGGCCGAAATTACCAAGTTTGTTATAACACAGTCCAAGGGAGTGCAGCGAATTCAGATAAGGCCTTGGGTGTTCGTCTTTGTAATATACAATGCACTCCTGCAGAAGTGAGACAGCCTCATCGTAAAATCCGATATAAAATTTAGTCTGGGCAATACTGTATTTCACCTTATGAATTAAGTATTGGTTGCTGGTTTTTGAGATATAGCTGTTTGCGGTAAGATAATTATCCATTGCCTGATCCTGAATCCTCTGACTGTAGTATACAATTCCTTTACTAAGATAGGAACTGCCGATCAGTTCATTGTTATTTGATTTTTTTGCCGCATAAATCATGCTGTCAGCATAAACAATACGCAGTTTTAGAGGAGACATATGCAGCAGGTTTTGATAGCCGTTTATAATTTCCTTCCAGTTCTGTTCTGATTTGGCTTTGTAAAGCAGGGCATATGCATATACTGAAGCCCGGGCACTGTCCTTTCTGAACTCATAAATTTTATCATCCAGGTACTCGTAATTCTTTTTCTTTAGTGAATCCGGTATCTTAAAATTGTTTTTCTGGGCAGATGCCGAATAAAAAAATAGCAGCAATAATAAAAGTAGGTTTTTTCTATTCATTGGTATGGCATTAATGGAAGTTTAAACTGGGGATAGCGCTGAACTTCTAATTTGAAACTGTATGAATTGTTTTACTTTAAATTATTATAAAAATAACATAAACGATTGAATAATAAAGGAATATTGAGAAAAAAAGCACTATGGATTTCTGGAAAATCCATAGTGTAATTGACGAAAATCCACAGATATAAGGTTGCGGGAGATTTTTAAGCGGAATAGTTTTGTCTTGAATTCAAAAGCAAAATGTCCGGCATGGTGCCGGATAAAAGTTCTGCTTATCCGGATGAAAGGAACTGGGAAGATATTCCCACTCACCTTCAAACTATTCAAATCATGAAAACCATTTTATTATGCATTATCACTTCTGTTTTTTTTGTTTCCTGTTCTGCCGAGGACGATATTAGCACTGTTGCAAATTTGTCTGCTCCGGGACATATTTTGTCAGAACAGTATCCAGCTAATACCTTTAATCCCTTTGATGCCAGAGGGAAGGCAATTTATGATGCGCTGCAGTTTTATTATCAAGATCATCAGACACCAAATTCCGTCTCAGCACTTTCCAGCCAGATCAGGCATGTTTCTGCAAAGGTGTTGAGAAATGGAAACCAGACGGGCAGGTTAATACCTTTTACTGACGAAATGGTAGAATCCATAATGGCGGATCCTGATGGCAGCATGCTCTTAATTGTTGAAAATAGTGTGCTGCAGATTTATGCAAAGAACAATTTGATCACCTTTCTACAGCACCTTATCATTAAGAGACAGGAAGAATTCAGTGTAACTTATGACTACATTACGGATTATGAGCAGGAAGTACTGACTGATACTGTTTTTTCAGCTGAAGAAATGGAAACTATCCTCACAGTAGCTTCTATTTCAAGATATTCACTCTATTCCGCTGAGGAGCGCAAAGACAGGGACTGGGAGACAAACGTAGGAGGTAAATCTGTCAGACCTTTTTTTGGAACCAATGAAATGCCGATTATTTCGATAATCGCTTTACTATCCGAGGTTATTTAAATTAAAACAACGATAGCTTAAATGAAACTACCAACTGTTTTATATGTGCTGCTGGTATTTTTTAATCTGTTAAGTCTCGGCTTCATTATAGCTCTTTTTATCTTTGATGGAATCTATGATGCTATGATAATCGTGCATGCCAGATTTACCTTCTACCTGCTGTATATTACAGCACTTCTTAATCTTTATGGACTGTTCTACATTGCCATAAAGAACAGGTTTAATGATTAACAGAGGCAGTTTCATTTTGCTGTTTTTCAATTAGAAGAATCTATGCTGAAAGATTTAATTAATAGTGAGGTGAATAAGCTTCCCTTTTTAGGAGCTGCAGTCCACAGGGTCAAAAAGTATATTGCTGAGACTCCTGCAGATGAAAAAATTCATCTGCATTATCCTGCAGCGCTGCTGATGAAGTCCGGTAGATTTAAAATAAGGACTGGACAAATCGTTCTTGATCTGGAGCCTTATGATTTAATAATCCTGCCCGAAAAATTGCTCTGCACGCAGATGGAAGCAGGAGATAAGCTGCAGTTTTTTTTAATTATATTTTCTTCCGCTAAACAATTGCACGGACTTAAATACAATAAAGAAAGTACCTTGTTTTACCTCTATGGAAATCGGCCTGTAAAAGTAAGTCTTGATTCCATTGATTATCTGGTACTGTCCTTAATCTGCAGACTGATTTATGCTGAAGGGCAGAACCGACCGGCAGGTGATTTTGAATTGGAACTGCAGCGATTAAGTTTTGATCTGCTGTTTTTTGAACTCAAGTACATTTATTCCAGATATGTTGCTTCATCGGGGCTTCATGTATCAAAAGCTGAGGCGCTTGCGGCCCGGTTCTTAACTGTTTTATCCATTCACTGCCGAAAACATCATAACGTCAAATTTTATGCCGGGGCACTTTATGTGGCTCCAGAGTATCTGAACAGGGCGGTGAAGGAGGCTGTGGGAAAGACTGCCAAAAAGATGATAACCGAAGCAGTACTTGCTGAAGCGTTACAAATGCTGGAAGATTCTAATTACAGCATTGCTGAAATTGCTGAGGAGCTGGAGTTTAGTTCTTCCACCTCATTCGGCATCTTTTTTAAAAAATGGATGTCATGCACACCGTCAAAATTTCGTTCGAATGCTGCCGATAAATTTAAGAGTCGTTAGTCTTAACTGTTAACTGCAACTAAACATGAAAATGATGAACAATAACTATCCTTTAGAATGGCTTGATACGCTGATACTGGTGCATTTTAATCCCGATAAAACAGATGTAAGTCGATTATCAGCAGATGAACTGGCTGTTATTTCAGAACATGCTGTAAAAGAGTCCAGCCGAATCCAGGTCAGGATTAAAAATGAAATTTTCGATCTCAGGCGAAAAAGACAGATCCGTCTTCTGGTGCGAAAGTATCATTCCACGCTGATCTTTCTTTTGGATACGATAGTGGATAGCCATAAATGCAGTGCATTTCACAAGCCTCTGTTAGCCGCCGCTGCTGCGGCCGTAGTTAAATGCTTAGACGATCTGCTGTCCTTTTTAGAGAAACGGTTTTCCAATTATCTGAGTTTAGATGAGAGGGTGCCGATAACCTATCTGATGGTGTCCAGAAAGGAACTGCAGTTGAAATTAAAAAGCCTTAAGAAGAGGAAGGCGGAAAATGAGGAAGTGCAGCAGGTTTTAAATGTGGTGATTAGGGAGCTCGAATTTTCCCTTTCAATGCAGGACAGAAACAGGATAACTTTCCGCCAGCTGCTGTATGAACGAACACTTTTAAATGAATTGGAACAGGCAAGTATTTTACAAGCGCATGGACTTTTCTCTATGCTCGATCATGTGCTCATAGGACTGAATTTCAACAGTACTGCTTATATAGACCTGCTGGCCAAGCGTATGATTTCAAAACTTGAGACAGAGCAGGAATTGTCGGAGAAACTAAGCCTGCTTTCATATTACCGCAAGGAGTTCAATCAGATTTATTCTGATGAGAAGCTTTTTTTTAAAGCAGGGACGCAGCATCTTAAAACAGTACTGGGAAACTGGTTTGTCCATGAGATACAGTATATGGAAAGGCAGGTGGAACTTTTAGCTATTTCGTCTAAGAAGGCAACGCTTCAGGATAAAACGGAAAATAAGCTGGAATGTGATCTTTCTGCCGATCAGATCGGCATTATTCTACGGGCAGCCGATGAAGCGCGGGTGGTGAAATCCCGATCCATGAGCCTTGTTTTTCAAAGGATAGTGCCTCATCTGTCCACGGCGTTTAAAAGAGATTTGTCTTATCATTCAGTCAGAAGCAAGTCCTATAATGCTGAAGAAAATGATAAAAACATAGCCATTATGACCCTCGAGAAAATGATTAAAAAAATCAGATCGTATTAAATCTTGAATTATTACTGCATGCATTGAAACAAAACAAGGCAATTGCAGACTAATAATTCACGGATGATTTTAAATTATGCACTTTTAACTGTTAACTTAAACTAAAAACTATGATGACCTTAATCGCTATATTTCTTCCATCGCTTTCCTTTTTTCTGCGTGGAAAACTATTGACAGCACTTCTGTGCCTTATACTGCAGATTACGCTGATCGGTTGGATTCCGGCAGCAATCTGGGCTGTAATATCGCTTCAGAATTCCAGAGCGGACAGAAGGAATGCAAAACTTATTAAGGCAGTGAGATCAAAATAAAATAAGCTCATAAGCCAATCAGGCCCCTGAAAGCACTTTTTGCTTTCAGGGGCTTTTTTTATATACTGGCTTTTTCAAAAACTGCGGCCGTTAAAAAAGCTTCTCATGTCCTTTAACTTATTAGGGTACAAAAGGGTACAGGAAAAGTTGTACTTGTAGCAGGGCTGTATCTGCTGTTTCTTTGCGGTGTAATAAATCATAATCCATTTATGATTTAGGATGTTTAATCTTTAAAGAAATAGTTATGTTTTCAAATGTTTCATGGAGCAGTTACCTGACTATAGTGGCTTTTTTCGTTTTGGCATGGTACACTTATCTTATTTTTAGATACTACCGGAAAAATGTCCAGGATCTTTTTAAAAACAAGATTAAATATCCGTATAGAAAAGAGGAGTTTTCTTCAGGACCGTTCTCTGAATTTAAGGAATCTTTCAGTACGCTGGAAGATGCAGAGGAATTGTACAACAAGATTTTAACAGTCTTTACTGAAAGTGATACTGGAGGATTATCCAAAGCGGCATTTAAAAATTACATCCGATTTATTCTCTTGGAATATACGTTTGTAAAGCAGTCAGCGATACGCGGGAAAATCAATACGCTTGCTGTTTTGGAAAGCGCCAAATATCCTGAACTGCTGCTGA
Organism: Flavobacterium sp. 245; assembly: GCF_004362055.1. GTDB lineage: Bacteria > Bacteroidota > Bacteroidia > Flavobacteriales > Flavobacteriaceae > Flavobacterium. The sequence goes on along the minus strand of NZ_SNXB01000012.1, from coordinate 25,784 downwards.
CCAGTGCAGAGATGGATACTTTGTGGGAAGAAGAGAATTAAAAAAGTAAGCGGAGGAATATCCCCTGTTCAGTCTAGTGCGGTATGGCGAAAGTGACAAGGAGATAGATAATGAAACAGCGGTATTTCTCTGCTTTATTATTTCAAGTAACAATTTAATAAAAAAATGAGGATGAAAAGATGGAATTGGAAATTAAAAAGTTTCTGGAGAAGAGTAAAAAGACTGGGTTCTTCGCTGATGCTCGTGCTGTTTTTCAGTGCGGCTGTTTACAGTCAGGACGGCGTAGCCGGAATTAATGAAGCCAACCAAAAAGTTCGAAGTTATTTTGATGCAGGTACCGAACTGATGTATGCAGTGGGTGCTATCTTAGGACTGATTGGAGCAGTCAAAGTGTATCAGAAATGGAATGCAGGGGATCCCGATACAGGAAAAGTGGCAGCGGCCTGGTTTGGCAGCTGTGTATTTCTGGTAGTTGTAGCGACAGTGATCAAATCATTCTTCGGAGTGTGATGGCAAACAGTGTATACCAGTTTAATAAAGGTATTAATCAAAGCATTGAGTTCAAAGGGTTAAAAGCACAGTATATCTGGTATTTAGGTGGTGGATTAGTAATTCTTTTGATTCTTTTCGCCGTATTATATATCATTGGACTGCCGTCACTTGTATGTGTTGGATTTATCGGTACAACGGGCAGTTTTCTTGTTTTTAAAATATACAAAATGAGCAACAAATATGGAGAATACGGCCTGATGAAGGCGTTGGCAAAAAAGCAGGTTCCAAAATGTATTAAGGTTTATAGTCGAGCAATTTTTTTTAAGATATAGCTAGAGAACGTTAATAATAAAAATGAAGAGAAGATGGAGAAGAGGATCGAAGACTTACTGCCGATTATGGCAGTGGAGCATGACTGTATTTTATCAAAACAGGGCGATGTAACGGTTGTGTTCAAGGCTGATTTGCCTGAGATTTTTACCTTGTCCGATCAGGATTATGAAGCTTTTCATCAGTCCTGGATAAAAGCTATAAAAGTGCTTCCTAAATTCTGCGTTTTTCATAAGCAGGACTGGTTTTTAGAAAAGAGTCACAAAGCTGATTTTACAAGTGATGACAGCAGTTTTTTAACCCGGAGCAGTGAGCGGTTTTTTAATGAAAGACCGTTTTTGGATCATTCCTGTTACATTATGCTGACAAAGAAGCCACAGGGAAGGAAGAATTCAAATTCGCTTTTCTCAAATCTTCTACGGCCTTCTATAGTACCGGAAGAAACTTTGAAAACGCAGCTGCTTCAGGATTTTATTGACTCTACCGGCCAGTTTAAAAGAATTATGGAAGACAGCGGTTTTGTCAAGCTTAGCCGACTGAAAAATGATGCTCTTAAAAGTGAAAGCAGAAAATTGGGACTGATTGAAAAGTACTGTTTTTTATCCGAGAGGGAAGATTCATTTGTTTTTAATGATCTCAAATTTGATGAAGGATTAGCGATCGGCGATAAACACTGCCAGCTCTTCACACTAGGAGATGCCGCCGATCTGCCGGCGTTGTGCGGTTCGAGAATCAATTTTGACAGATATTCGACTGATAAAACCAAATTCAGTATCGGATTTGCTTCCACTCTGGGGCAGCTTTTATCCTGCAATCATATTTATAATCAATATTTGTTTGTAGAAGATTCGCAGAAGACTATTCAAAAATTGGAAAGTAAAAGACTAAGGCTTCAGTCTTTATCGGCATACAGCAGAGAGAATATGATTGCCAGAGATGCTACAAATGATTTTCTAAACGAAGCAGTATCCCAGCAGCGGCTTCCGGTTAAGGCGCATTTTAATGTCCTTGCATGGAGTGCGGATAAAGAAGAACTGAAGGATATTAAAAACAAAATATCCTCGGCACTGGCACAGATGGATGCGGCCGCCAAGCAGGAGACAGTAGGTGCCCCACAGATTTACTGGGCAGGCATTCCGGGCAATGCGGCTGATTTTCCGATGAATGATACTTTTGACACTTTCACTGAGCAGGCGGTATGTTTTCTAAATATGGAAACAGGCTACAGATCTTCATTAAGTCCAATGGGAATAAGGCTTGGAGACAGATTAACTGGAAAACCGGTTCATGTAGATATCAGTGATGAGCCTGTGAGAATGGGAATCTGCACCAACCGGAATAAATTTATACTGGGTCCTTCGGGAAGCGGTAAATCATTTTTTACCAATCATATGGTCAGAAGCTATTATGAGCAAGGGACACATATTGTTTTAGTTGATGTAGGTCACAGTTATAAAGGGCTTTGCGATATGGTTAACGGTTACTATTTCACGTATGATGAGAAAAGCCCGATTCGTTTTAATCCTTTTTATATTTCGGAAGGAGATATTCTGGACACCGAGAAAAAAGAAAGTATAAAAACACTGCTTTTGGCACTATGGAAAAAAGACGATGAAACCTTTAATCGTAGCGAGTATGTAGCTTTATCAAATGCGCTTCAGCTGTATTATGAAAAACTGAAGTTGAATTCCGATTTCTTCCCGTGCTTCAATAGCTTTTACGAGTTCCTAAAAGATGATTTTGTAAAGATTTTGGAAGGCGATAAGGTAAAAGAAAAAGATTTTGACGTAAACAATTTTTTATATGTACTACGGCCATATTACGATGGAGGTGAGTTTGATTATCTATTAAATGCCACAGAGAATCTTGAACTTTTAAAGGAAAGGTTTATTGTTTTTGAACTCGATAACATCAAAGACCATCCCATTCTATTTCCTGTGGTAACGATCATTATCATGGAAGTTTTTATCAGCAAAATGAGAAAGCTCAAAGGCATTCGCAAGATGATCCTGATTGAAGAAGCCTGGAAAGCAATCGCCAAAGAGGGAATGTCCGAATACATCAAGTATTTGTTCAAGACTGTACGAAAATTCTTTGGAGAAGCCATTGTAGTCACTCAAGAGGTTGAAGATATTATTTCATCGCCAGTTGTAAAACAGGCCATTATCAATAACAGCGATTGTAAAATCCTTCTGGATCAAAGCAAATACCAGAATAAATTTGATCAGATACAGGAATTGCTGGGACTTACCGAGAAAGAAAAGGCGCTCGTGCTTTCGGTTAATAAAGCGAATGATCCCGATAAGAAATACAAGGAAGTGTTTATTTCCCTAGGAGGCTTGCTTTCGAAAGTATACCGAACAGAAGTTTCACTGGAGGAATATTTGGCGTACACAACGGAGGAAAGCGAGAAAGTGAAAATGAATGCCTATGCCCAAAAGTTCGGAGGTGATATCAAAAAAGGAATCGCGGCGATGGCACAGGATATGAGAAACGGAAATTAAATTAACTGAAAAATGAAAACAAGAATAATTACCTGCATCATCTGTCTGCTGCTGGTCAGCACGCCGGCAAGACCTGCGGAAAAAACCGCTGCACTGCCGATACTTGAAATTGTAAAAGCAGTTACCAAAAAAGTGATCAAAGCAATTGACCTTAGGATTCAGAAACTGCAGAATAAAACGATCTGGCTTCAAAATGCCCAAAAGAAGATTGAAAACGTGCTCTCCAAATTAAAACTGGATGAAATTTCGGATTGGACAAAGAAACAGAAAGAGTTGTATAAGGGCTATTATGAAGAACTGGCAAAGGTGAAATCGATTATAACCTATTACCAAAGGATAAAAGATATTACTAAAAAACAGACCAAACTGGTATCCGAATATGAAAGGGCGTGGAATTTATTCAAACAGGATACTCATTTTAAAGAAAATGAAATCCAATATATGGAGCGTGTGTATTCGGGTATTTTGCAAGAGAGCGTGAAGAATATTGACCAGATTTTTTTAATACTGGATTCTTTTGCCACGCAGATGAGTGATTTAAAAAGACTTGAAATAATCAATGAAGCGGCAGATCAGATTGATGCCAATTATGATGATCTCACGCTGTTTAATCAGCAGAATGTAATGCTCAGTCTTCAGAGGGCCAAAACAGAGGCGGATGTAAAACAGGTCAAACAATTTTACGGAATTCCATAATTCAATGAAAATATCATGAAAAAAATAATCTCATTATCCTTGATCGTGTTGTTTTTATATCAGGGAATTCAGGCGCAGGCCAAGCAGAGAAAGGAATTGCTTTTGCAGATCGCTGCTCTTCAGGTTTACATTGATTACGCCAAGAAAGGATATTCAGTTGTATCAAAAGGACTGAATTTTATTGGCGATGCAAAGAGGGGAGAAGTTAATCTTCATGGTGATTATTTTACGTCGCTTCTAAAGATTAATCCAAAGGTTAAGACTTATTATAAGACAGCCGAAATTCTCTCGATGCAATTTAAAATAATGAAAATATGTAAAAGGACTTATAGTGATCTTAAGACAAGTGATTTATTTCATGGAAACGAACTGGATTATATAGAGCGTTCTTTTGAAAGACTACTTGAGAATTGCAATGATACCCTTGAACAGCTTTTAGTTATCACTACCGATTCGAAGCTCGAACTTAAAGATGACCAAAGGATCGAGCGCATCGATGCGCTGTATAAAACCATGCTGGAAGACTATAATTTCTGTTTGTCTTTCAGTGATGAAGCAAAGCTTTTGACTTTGTCAAAGACTCGTGAAAAAAGAGATACCGAGCAGGCGACTGCTTTCTACGGATTATAAAATAAAAAGCTATGAAAAAAATATTGATTTTGATATTGACGGTCTGTGTGTTAGTTGTTCCTAGCAGAACAAATGCACAGTCAGCAGAGATCCAGCAGCTAATCCTTAACATTGAAAAACTATCCCAGTTTAAAAAGATTCTAAGTGATATGAAAAAGGGTTATGAACTACTTTCTGGCGGCTATAAAACAGTCAAGGATATGACCGAGGGAAACTTCAGCCTGCATAAAACTTTTCTGGATGCCCTTATGCAGGTGAGCCCTGTTGTACGGAATTATAAGAGAGTAGGGGATATCATAAATTTTCAGATGCTGCTAATGAAGGAAAGCAAAAATGGACTGAATCGGTTTGTAAAGAGCGGCAACTTTAGCGAAAAGGAAATCAGCTATTTTGAAAAGGTGTATGGAAATCTTCTGAGTCAGAGTTTAAGAAATCTTGATGAGCTTACAATAGTTGTAACAGCAGATAAACTAAGGATGTCGGATGACGAAAGGCTTCAGGCTGTAGATGATATTTATCTGCAGATGCAGGATAAGCTTTTGTTTCTCAGAAACTTTAATGCAACATCAAATGTGCTGGCACTGCAAAGAGCAAAAGAAGCGAAGGACGTATATGCTTCCAAAGAACTTCAGGAACTAAAAAACTAAAGCGATGAACATTTTTAAATCTTGCAAAACAATGGTTTTTATAATTGGAGGATTGCTGATGCCTTTTTTTATTCAGGCTCAGGGAATGGGCGATAATATGCAGAGCCTGCACTCCGTTTTGGACCAGTTGTACGATGAGATGATGCCGTTATGCGGTAATCTTTTGGCGGTCGGGCAGGGAATAGCCGGATTCGGTACAATTTGGTACATAGCTTCCCGGGTATGGAGACACATAGCCAACGCAGAGCCGATTGATTTTTATCCACTTTTCAGACCTTTTGTAATTGGGTTCTGTATTATGATTTTCCCTTCGGTATTAGCGCTTATTAATGGAGTGATGAAACCCACAGTTACAGCAACTGCTGCTATGGTTACAGGATCTAACAATGCTGTTGCAGTTCTTCTGAAAGAGAAGGAAAAGGCGATAAAGGAAACTGATCCATGGAAAATGTATGTAGGTGTGGCAGGAACAGGGGACAGGGATAGGTGGTATAAATATACCCACGATGAAGACCCGTCTAATGAGAGCATGCTCGCTGGAATCGGCAACGATGTCAAATTTGCAATGGAAAAAGCATCCTATAACTTTCGAAATTCTGTCAAGGAATGGATGAGCGAGGTACTCAGACTTTTGTTTGAGGCTGCCGGATTGTGCATTGATACGCTCAGGACATTTCAATTGGTGGTGCTGTCTATCCTTGGACCTCTTGTATTTGGAATAGCTGTTTTTGATGGCTTTCAGCATACACTCACGGTATGGCTGGCAAGATATATTAATATTTATCTCTGGCTTCCTGTCGCAAATATTTTCGGAAGCATTATTGGCAAAATTCAGGAACTGATGCTCAAACTGGACCTCTCGCAGGTTCAGTCTACAGGGGATACCTTTTTTAGCAGAACCGATACGGCCTATCTGATTTTTATGATTATCGGTATCATCGGTTATTTCACTGTGCCTTCCGTAGCCAATTATATTGTACATGCAGGAGGAGGCAGTGCACTGGGACAGAAGGTCACCACCTTATTTACCAGCTCGGCAACATCGGTTGTGTCTAAAACAGCACAAGGAGCAGGAATGGTTAAAGATATGATGGGAGATGCTGATTCGAGGATGACACAGAATATGGCTTCGACAGCGGGAAGTAGCCCCTATTTTAAGGAGCAAGGGAACTATAGGAGCGATAAGCTTAGAGGAAACTCCAAATAAGTCAAACGAAATAAAATATACGGCTCATGTTTAGCAAAATGAAAAATATAGATACCGCTTTTAGATACGTCAGGGGATTTACCATGCTGGTGATTACCGGCTGTATTCTGATCTGCTGTTTTACGCTTTACAAAAGCTTTGAATCCATAACCCAGATGCAGGATAAGGTGTATATACTGGCCAATGGAAAGGCACTCGAAGCTTACGCGTCTGAAAGAAAGGATAATGTACCAGTGGAAGCAAGGGACCATGTAAAGACTTTTCACAAGTTTTTCTTTACGCTGGATCCCGACGAAAAAGTGATTAAAACCAATGTTACAAAAGCGCTTTACCTGGCTGATGACAGTGCCAAACGGATTTATGATGACCTGAAAGAAAACGGATTTTACTCCGGAATTATCTCGGGCAATATCAGCCAGACCATTCAGATTGACAGCATCTCGATAGATACCCGTGAATATCCTTACCGCTTTAAATGTTTTGCAAAACAGAACATTATAAGAACAACCAGTATTCTGAAAAGGAATCTAGTAACAGAAGGAAGTCTTCGGAATGTTTCAAGAAGCGATAATAATCCTCACGGGTTTTTAATTGAACGCTTCAATACTATCGAAAACAAAGATCTAACTGTTGAGAATAGAAAATAGACAGCTATGAAATCATTTTTCAAAAAACAGGAAACGCTCTTTGTGTACCATAGGTATTATAATTCTGTACAGAGTAAATGGGCTCAGAAAATGGACGTACTAATAAATGATCTTTCAAGAAGAAAGCTTATATGCCTGCTGATTTTATTTACTATTCTAACGGGAAGTTACTTTATCTATAACATTTTTTCGGCATTTAATAAGAGCGATTTAAGAGGTCAAAACACAGCTGCCATTTCAAAAATTAGAACTATCAATTTTAAAAAGTAAAGTCATGGAACATAAAACAATATCACCTAAAGAATCAAAAAAGCGTAAAATGCTTTTGGTTCTTCCCCTTATAACACTTCCTTTTATCACGATTCTATTTTACATTTTGGGAGTAGGGCAAACCAAAGTGACTGGAGGTAAAAATGAAGTTAAAAAGGGATTCAATTTTAATCTGCCTATTCCAAAGTTTAAAGAAGATTCGGCGTTTGACAAAATGAGTTATTATGATCAGGCCGCATTGGATTCTCTTAAACTTCAGGAACAAATTAAAAAAGACCCTAACTATTCCAATAAAAAAGTATTGGAAGAATCTGTTGGAGAGTTTTCAGAACTTGATTTTGAAGCGCAGCACTTTCAGAGAAAAAGAACGGGTTTTAATTCGACTTCTTTTCAGAGTAAAAGCGAGCAAAAAGTTTACGAAAAACTAGAGGCGCTTCAAAAAGCAATTAGTAAGCCCTCAGTGCCTGATAATTATGGTCAGGACATGAGAGAGTTTGAAAACTATGGGTCATCCAAAGGAGTTTCCGATGAGATAAAGAACTTAGAAGATATGATGACCACAATGGGAGAGTCGCAGGAACCCGACCCGGAACTCAAGCAGCTGGGCGGAATGCTTGAAAATATTTTGGATATTCAGCACCCGTCCCGTGTACAGGAACGACTCAAACAGTCTTCAGACATTAAAAAAGGAAAAGTATTTACCGTTAACCGTAAAAAAGCAGAAGATAATACAACTTCGCTTCAGCAGGAAGATATTGCTTTGAGTTCTTTAAAGAGCAATTTCTTTTATACGGTTGATGAAAATATAGAGCAGGAGCAGCAGCAAAATTCAATAGAGGCTGTTATCCATGAGACCCAAACCATTGTCAACGGATCTGTGGTTAAGCTCAGGCTAAGCAGTGATATATTTCTTCAAGGAATTGTGATTCCAAAAAATACATTTTTATACGGAATGGCTTCATTAAAAGGAGAGAGGCTGGAAGTTAAAATTAATAACATTCAGTATCGAAATTCAATTTTTCCTGTGGAGTTAACTGTTTATGATATGGATGGAATTGACGGCATTTATATTCCCGGTGCTATTAACAGGGATGTGGCTAAGGCTTCTGCTGACCGTTCTATTCAGACCTTAGGGCTTACCGGGCTTACGGATTCCTGGGGAGCGCAGGCAGCTGGAATGGGAATTGAAGCAGCGAAGAGCCTGATGAGTAAAAAAGTAAAACTGATTAAAGTGGTTGTTAAAGCCGGTTATCAGGTATTGCTGTACGATGAGAAACAAAAGAATTTGAATAATTAAAAAAATTAAAAGATGAAAATTAGAAATTGGACTTTTATGTTATGCTGTTTTCTGACAATGCTATCAGGCTATGCACAGTTTATTAATGAAAAAATTGGTTTGAATCAGGAAGAGTTTAAAAATCTTCATATAGGATATTCGAAAACTACCAGTATCGTTTTTCCATACGCTATTAAAAGTATCGATAAGGGAAGTCCGGATGTTTTAGTACAGAAAGCTAAAGGGGTTGAGAATGTTTTACTGGTCAAAGCAGCAAAGGAGAATTTTACTCAAAGCAACCTCACTGTAGTGACAGCTGACAATAGGCTTTATGTATTTGTTCTGAACTATGATGAATCATGTATTGATTTAAATATTAAAGCTGATAATACAGGTGCTGTAAGTGGGAATATTTTGTTTTCAATGGAGAACGACAATCAAAAGAAAATAGAACAGTTTGCCTCACTTGCTTTATTAAAAAAGAAAAAGACCAGCGGTTTGAAAAAGTCAAAGTTTCATATCAGTCTGGAGGTAAACGGTATTTATATTCATGAGGATATTTTTTATTTGAGAGTAGTGTTTCGAAATAAATCCAAGATCAATTACGATATAGATCAATTTCGTTTTTTTATCAGAGACCAGAGAAAATCAAAACGCACAGCATCACAGGAAATTGAAATTCAGCCTCTGTTTGCCACTTCATCATCTACCGTGATTCCATATGAATCTGAAATAATAAAAGTTTATGCATTGGAAAAATTTACTATCCCTGAGAATAAGTACCTGACAATTCAGCTTATGGAAGTGAACGGAGGAAGGCATTTAGATATTAATATTAATAATAATCTGACTGATAAAGTAATTCCAATCAAATAATCCACGATGATACCTTAAACCTTTTTTTAAAAAAAATATGATAATAAATACAGCTGATGCTGAAATTCTGTTGTCGTTAGCTAAGGAAATGGCATCTTACAAATATCGCTATATAGCATATCCGTTAACTCTGATAAGTGACAGTGATACTATTCAGTTTTTTAAAACATCAATGCATGCAGAGGATTACTATCTTGTAGGACCTAATGATATAGACTATTTTAAAAGTATGCCGATCGATTCGCTTGTCAATAACTTAAAGATAGTTATGCACAGTGGAATTGATACTTACTGTGACAAGGAGCTTGATCTTACTGCATTTGCCCGACAGCAAATGGAAAGTAGGGAAATATTAGAAAACAACTTAAATATAAACATTATGAATCAGAAAAATTTAGAATTTCTAGCCAGTCAGATTAAATACACTGGTTTTGGAGAAACACTGGACGGAGCATTGAAAGAGAAAATGGAAAAAGGAGAAAAAGAATTTACAATCCCGCATGAAGCAAAATTTGACCGCGGGACACTGTCTTCAGAGCTGTCTTTTAAAAAGTCAGACCAGAGTGATTTGTATTTCTTTAATTCCTATAAAGCCATACTGGAGAAAGAAGGAGCTTCACATGCACCCGAACAGATTTTTTATGTTAGTAAGGACAATACCATTACCATGAAAGAAGCCTTTAATCTGCTGGACGGCAGAGCAGTGAACAAGGACTTGAAAAACAAAGAGGGAGAGGTGTATAATTCCTGGATTTCTTTAGACTTCAAAAATCCCGAAAATAGCGGAAACTTTAAGTTGAACCATTACCATCAGAACTATGGGTATGATTTAGAAGCAGCGCTTTCCAAACATTCGATTAAAGAACTGGAGACCCCGAAATTTAAGGAAGATCTTTTGAACTCTTTAAAAAAAGGAAACCTGCAGTCGGTCACTTTTGTAGTGTCTGGCGTGGAAAGCAAGATGCATGTGGAGGCCAATCCGCATTTTAAGACCGTGAATGTGTATGATGCAAACCTACAGCGTATTAACCACCGCGAAAGCAGAGAAGAGAAAAAGGAAAATGCCTTGGATAAAAAAGAGTCTAAAGAACAGCAGAAAGATGTTGATGGTGAGCCCGAAGGCGGGGGACAGAAAGAAGGTAAAAAAAGAAAGGTAAAATCGCAGTCTATTTAGAACTCATGGAAAGTGTAAAACCCTTATCGGATTTCTTTTCGGTGATTGAAAAGGATTATCGGATCAGTAGCACCCACATTGCCATTTATGCGGCCCTGCTGCGATGCCGTTCCCTTAAGGGTTTTATCAATCCTATTGAAATCTTCAGGCATGAACTGGCACCTGTTGCCAAGATATCATCTAAATACACCTATCATAAATGCATGCATGAACTGCACGAGTACGGCTACCTGCGCTATGAGCCTTCTTTTAAAAAGACCAGAGGCAGCAGGATCTATTTTTTTGACTTTGAACTACGTAATATTGAACTGTCATGAAATCTTGTACTTTGAAGGTCTTCCCAACGTCCTTGGCGCCTTCTCGTTTTGGGTGTAGAATATTGATCGTCTTTTAATAGAGATGCAGCAAAACCAAGGATTAATGAAAAGACGCACAGATAGACTGGAATATGAATATAAATAAGAAAAAAATGAATCATGAGTGAAGCTGTAACAAAAGAAGATTTAAAGCAGTTTAGTCTGCTTATTTTTGATAAGATAGAATATCTTTTTAACCAATCTAATCTTGTAAAAAAGGAGACAGATGATCCTGAATGGCTAAAGAGTAAAGCTGTCAGAAAGCTGTTGGATATTTCTGCCGGTTCGGTACAAAATCTCAGAACAACACAAAAAGTGCGATTTAAAAAAGTCTTAGGTTCGTACTATTATAATAAAGAAGATTTATTAAAACTTTTTAGTGATGAATGAAGTTGATAAACTAAAAGAGGATCAACTAATGAAGCATTTAGCGATCTACATTGAAGATCCCATACTCAATGTTTGGCATCTGGCTATTTTAACAGCAATTCTAAGTCTGGGTTTTAAGCAAGGGGAGAGGCAGAGGATAAAAGTAAGTCGTAGTAAAATCATGAAATTATCGCATATAAATACATTACCGACTTATCATAAATATTTTAAGCAGCTTCAAGAAATTGGCTATATTAAGTACAGTCCTTCTTATCATCCAGGTTATAGAAGTGAAGTTGAATTATATGAAAAGAGGTTATCTCAGAAATGAGATAACCTCTTTTGTTTTTGTTATGTATATTTGTAATAATATGAATTTAAGAAGATGAGGGAATATTATATTTCTTTTTAATTTCCATTATTTCCTTCTCTAATCTACTCAGTATAGCCAAATCTGTTTTGGAAATGTTAAGACTAGTTTTGTTAAGTCTTTTATTGAGTAGCGACATTTCACGTCCAATAGTTTTCTGTTCTGTGATAGCATAGGCTTCGGTCTGTTTCACTGAAGCATGGCCTAGCATCTCTTTAACCACATTTATCGGGACATTGTTGTTTAATGTAACTGTACTTCCAAAAGTCCGGCGTGCCATATGAGTGTTAAGTGTAAAAGGGAAACCGCATAGAATTGCGATCTCTTTAAGATACTCGTTCATTTTCTGGTTGGAAGAAACAGGCAGCACAGTACCGCGCTGCAGACACAGAGGATGGTCTTTATATTTCTCAATAATTTTGAGCGCCTGAGGAAGTAGCGGGACATTTGTGGTAGAATTCGTTTTTTGTCTCTCAGACATGATCCATAAGTTCCCGTCAATGCCGTTTTTAATATCGGTTTTTTTCAATTGATATGCATCAATATAGGCCATTCCTGTGTAACATTGGAATACAAATACATCTCGAACAACATTTAGCCTGTCTGTGGTAAAATAATGTCTTTCCAATTCATATAACTCCTGTGTCGTAAGGGGCTTTTTTACCATTTTGGTTTTACGTCCTTTAAAGTTCTTAAAAGGGTCTTTTAAGATTATTTCCTTATCGATTGCTCGAATGACAATCTTTTTGAAATTGGCAATGTATTTAAGTGTTGTATTGTTGCTGCAATTTCGAACTGTTCTAAGGTAGAACTCAAAGTCTTTTATAAATTCGAGATTCAGATCTGTAAATTCAATGTCTGTGCTTTTAAACTTGAATTTAATAAAAGCTGTTAAATGGTTTTTTGTGATAGTAAAGCGGTCAAGAGTCCCTTTAGCATATCCTTTTCCCAGCAGGGCTGTCATTTCATTATTGTGTTTTTGAAATTCCTCCAGCAGTTTAACCCTTGGAGTGATTTTTCCCAGAACGTAATCCATAACTTTATCTGAAGTTATGGGTTTTCCGCTGTACATAATCTCTGTTTTGTATTCATTGACTTTTAAAATCAGTGACTCCAAAAAGAAGTTAAGGGATCTTGCATCTTCTTTTGTACCGATTGCTCTTTCGGTTTTTTGGTCCCAGCGGGTGCTGTCCCATTTTCTTTTGGTGGATGTTTCCTTTGGAATTCCATCAACGGTTATTCTAAGATAAACCGCTCTAATTTTACTTCCTTTGTGGGGGCTTTTTAGAAAAAAAGCCAATCCAAAGCTGCTCTCTAACATAATTCAACTTTTTAGATTAATAAATGTAGAATTATAGCATCAAAAAAACAAGTCGTTAACCTCCTTAACCCCTGTGTTTATAGGTGTTTAAGTACTATTTTGTGGCAAAATTTTTTACCTCTGAGTTTTGCCACGATTTTGCCACAAAACTTTTGAGCGGTTTTGAAAAATTTGAAAAGCAGTATAAAAGAAAAAAGCCTGCGAATCTCACGATTTGCAGGCTTTACCACGTTTTTTGCGGGTTTTTGAAAAGATTGAAAAACTTGCGTTTTCGCTTCTTATACCCTTTTAGTGGGGAGAGCAGGATTCGAACCTGCGAAGTTCACACAGCAGATTTACAGTCTGCCCTCGTTGGCCGCTTGAGTATCTCCCCGATCTCAGCTTGTTGTGCTTTGTTGTTCTAAGCGGTGGCAAAGATAGGAACTCTTTCTACATTTGCAAACAAAAAATGAACTTAATTTTAAGTTATTTTAAAGTTATTTTTTAATTCATTGGAATTGAATAAAATAAAAAAAGGCGATAGTGAATATTTTTTCAGTTTGTTTTAAAAAGTAGGATTATTCTTTGTATCTTTTTAATGGTTTAGATGTTTTCTTTGAGTTTCGTTAAGTCGTTAGGCTTTGTTATTATTGATGTGCTTAGAATAAATAATAAGTAAATATCATTTTATTTGTTATTGCTTGGCAGTTGATTTAACAGAAAAATTTAAACTCTTAAATAGGTAACTATGTTTTTTTGCAATTTTCTCTTCTAACCGTTTTTTGAGTCCTTAATAGTATATCCTTTTTAGAATTATATAAGGTAATAAAACAAAAAAATCTCCACTAGGGAGATTTTTTAACTTATTTAAAAAGCAGCATTATTTTGCTAATAATTCTATGATTTTTGCTTTCAATTCTGGACCTCTTAAGTCTTGTGCAACTACTTTTCCTGATGCATCAAGAATAAAAGTTGCAGGAATCGATTCAACATTATATTGTTTTGCAATTGGTTCATCCCAGAATTTTAAGTTTGAAACATGTGTCCAAGTTAAACCGTCTTTAGCGATAGCTTCTTTCCACTTGTCTGCATCTTTATCTAATGACACGCCAATAATGTTTAGTCCTTTAGAATGTAACTCTTTATATATAGCTACAACATTCGGGTTTTCTTTTCGGCATGGTCCGCACCATGAAGCCCAAAAATCAACGATCGTTACTTTTCCTAAACTTTCTTTAAGCGAAACTACTTTTCCTTCAGGATTTGGAGCTGAAAAATCTGCTCTTCATTTAGCGCTGCCAACAGGAGGAGCTGATGCACCTACAGCAGGCAATTTTGCTTGACCAATTTTTGTTTTAGCTTCTTTTGCAGGAGTAGTGTTTTTTACAGACTCATCTAAAGAGTTATAAATGCTTTCTACTTTTTTAGCATCTGCAGTTGGATCTTCAGACATTCCTTTTACGATTAACGCAGAAATGAAAGATTTTGGGTGAGATTCAGCATAAGCTACATATTTCTTTTTTGTATCTGCCTGAACTTCTGTTTGGATCTCCATATATTGTTTCATCAAGCCATTGATAGTTGCTGTATCTTGTGCTTGTTGAGCTTGTTGCATTTTTGGAGTATTGTTTTTCTGAAAATCCATTAATCTCTTTTGAGTTTTGTTTAGATCTTCTTGGAATTTTACAAACTCTTCATTGTTGTAAGTTCCAGTTATTTTTGATTTATGGATACTGTCTTTGTCAATTGCAATTGCAATTTCTCCAGTTTCTAAGATAAATGGAATTGGAGCGTTAGCATCTTGAAGAATTAAAGTATGAAAAGCTGGTTCAACTACTTTTCCTTTTATTTCAAATTTTCCGTTTTCAACTTTTACTGTATCAAGGGCAACAGTCATGTGTGTTACTGGATCTTGACCTTGAAGAATGATTGTTTTTCCGTTTGCAATTCCAGTTGCAGTTCCTGTAATTAGATACTCTCCGTCTTTAACTTTGCTGCATGAAATAATAGCTACAGAAGCTGTAAGTAAAAAAAATATTTTTTTCATTATAAATATTAATTAGTTAATTGATTTGTGCAACAAAAGTATTTAAAAATATAGAACATCAAGAATTTTGTAACCTAAAATTTTGTTATAGTTTTTTAAGTTGTAAAGTCCCTAAAATCAAGTGGTTCGATTGTTTTGTGTGATTAAAAACTATTAATAGCATATTTATTTTGAATGAAAATAAGCAATTTGCCATTTTTTGTGTATAAAAAAAGCACTCTGTAATAGGAGTGCTTCTAGGTATATTT
The DNA here is from genome assembly GCF_004362055.1 of Flavobacterium sp. 245. Lineage (GTDB taxonomy): Bacteria > Bacteroidota > Bacteroidia > Flavobacteriales > Flavobacteriaceae > Flavobacterium. The sequence continues at coordinate 10,345 of NZ_SNXB01000012.1, read as the reverse complement.
TTAGTATAAAACTATTCTTGATTTGTTTTCTTTCTCCAAGTAAAAGAGTTCAAGATATGTCTTTTTGCAAATCTTCCTGGTGAATCAGCGTTTACCATTTTTACGTAAGTTGCTTTAGGAACACTAATGTATTCGTAAACACTTCCGTTAGAGAAATCAATAATCAAACGTCCTTCTACAAATTTATAATCTGTAATAGTACAAGTTGAAATTGTTTCAGTGTACTCAGGTAAATTAAGTTTAATAGTATCAGGGTGAATACTTACTAAAAAGTGGTAAGCTTCAATGATTGTTTTACTTTTTTCTTCTGCATCTTTTAAACCAGCTTCATCACCTACAAATTTATCAGGATGCGATTCTTTCATTGCATTACGATAAATTGTTTTTAAATCTTTTAACTCTGCAGTTTTTTCTACGTTTAGTAACTTGCGGTATTCAACTATTTTTTTCATAAATAAAAGGTAACTACTTGTCTATTAGTTTGAAATCGATATTAATTGGTTCAAATCGACAAATTTTTTGCAAAGGTACACTTTTTTTTAACTTTTCTGTTTTCAACTAAAAAATATTAATAGGTGCTGATAAAATTTAACCGCAAAGTACGCAAGGTTTTATATTTGCATAGTTTTATAAAAACGCAAAGTTCGCAAAGCTTTGTCAATACAAAGCTTTGCGAACTTAATATTCTCAATGTATAACACGCAGCAAAAATAACCTTAGCGTTCTTTGCGTTAAAAAATATGCGCTATACAAAACTTGAAACCTGAAACCTGAAACAAACTTATTCCGGCTTATGATTCGCCTTATCGAAGTTTTTAGATTTCTTAGGGTATTTGTCGTAGCTAATGTCACTTGGGTTTTCGATTACAGATTTAATAGTAACCCAGTCTCCAATATTAAAATTAGTATGTGCGATTTTATAATCTAAAAGATATTCTCCGCAGAAATAATTATTGTTTTCATCTTTTTCGATAATACCGGTGTAAACTCCTTTTTGCGGCATTTTTTCATGTGAATCTTTAGACATCGTTTTTTGTTTTAAAATTGAAGATGCAAAGTTAATCAATTTAGGTTTGTTTTAGGGAGTTCGTGACAATCTGAGTATATTTGCATATGCAGAAAAATTTTAAGCCACATCCAAATTCGTTTAAAAATACGTTTTGTGTTTTTCATGAAGTGCTTCCAGATAAAATTGAAGGTTTAAAAAAACAGTTTGAAAGCAAAGCCGGAAGTACTTATTATTATACCGAAGAAGGAATGTACCGAGTTTCCAATCATTGGGGAAGATTAGCCAACAGCAAATGGCGATTATTAGCAAGTGAACCTGAAACCGAATCAAAAACGAAAATTGGTTTTGCAAACTGGAATGAATTTTATCCCGATAATGCTGAGGAAAAGCTGTATTATATAGAAGCTGATTTCGAAAAAAATCTTGCTAATTATCAGCATAAAAACAATCCAGAATATGATGGAAAAGCAGTTTTAAGAACAAGTTTTGAAACCACAAAAAGACTAAAACAAGTACGAAATCTGCAGCAATTGACTTCATGGGCAAAATATTTTGATTATGATGACATTGCTGATTTGCGAAAACAGATTATTACAGAATTGATTTTTACCGAAAAAAGTTTAGAAGAAATTAAAAGAGAAATATAATGGGACGCAATAACGAAAGAAATATCAAAAAGCACAATGACAAATTGCACAAAGCCCAGGCGAAGAAAAAACAAGCCGAAGTTTCACGCAAAGAAAAGCTGAAAGAGATTGTGAAAAAATTCAACGAAAATAAAAACGAAGAGGAATAAATATAGTTTCAAGTTTCAGGTTCAAGTTCTATAGCAACTTGAAACCTGAAACCTGAAACTTGAAACTTGAAACAAAAACAACCATGAATACAAAATTTGAAACTTTAAAAGCAAACGTTCAGGAAATTATTGATTTGATTGCTGCAAAAAATGAGAGAGAAGCTAATAACAAATTGCTTGAAGTAAGTGATGAATTAGACGAAATGCTGGATCATGCTGAAGAAGATGAAGAACTTAGAGAAATTAGCAGATATCAGGTTTTGCTGAACCAGCTTCATGTAAAAATTAACGGAGAAGAGCAGGTTGATGGCGACGCATAAATGTTACTGCGATACAGGTTTACTGTTCGAAAATTGCTGCGGATTATATCTTCAGAATAATCAAAAAGCGCCAACAGCTTTGGCTTTAATGCGTTCAAGATATTCGGCTTATGCAACTCATAACGCCGATTATCTTTTAGAAACAACTTATATTTCAGAAAGAAAATATTATTCGAAAGCTGAAATTTTAAAATGGGCTACAGCAAATAAATGGCAAAAATTAGAAATTCTGAGTTTTACTGAAAATACAGTCGAGTTTAAAGCTTACTTTTTAGATTTAAATTTAAAGCCACAGACGCATTACGAATTTTCGACTTTTAAGTTTGAAAATAATGCATGGTATTATCTTGACGGAAAGTTTGAATAATTGACAAGAAATACCTTGCTTTTAGTGAGTTTGATTGAAATATTTTAACTAAAAATTAATAAAGGTTTCTTTTTCCATAATTCTAAAAAAACGTAATTTTAAAAATTATGAAAAACGAATTTAAAAAAGGTTTTTATTTTAAGTCGTACGAAGCCCCATTTCAGTCTCCGTTTGAAAAGCTTTTTAGTATTTTTAAAGAGCTTATCACCCATACTTCGGGTGATTTTGACGAAGCAATAAGCTGGCTTCGTGAATTGGACAAGGAATACAAACTTACCGACGAGAACTACACAATTGATGATTTTATTGAAGATTTAAAAAAGAAAGGTTATATAAAAGACGAAGTCAAAGAGGATGGTTCGAATGGTTTTGGAATTACTGCAAAAACAGAACGCGCTATTCGTCAGCAGGCTTTAGATCAGATTTTTGGGAATTTAAAACGTTCGGGAAACGGAAATCACAAAACAAAACATGCCGGAAATGGCGATGAGCATACAGGAGAATTTCGCGAATTTAATTTTGGAGATGGTTTAGAACGTATTTCATTGACCGAAAGTCTGCGAAATGCGCAAATCAACAATGGTGTTGAAAGTTTTATGCTGACAGAAAATGATTTGGTTGTCGAAGAAACGCAATACAAAGCACAAATGAGTACTGTTTTGATGATTGATATTAGCCACAGTATGATTTTGTATGGAGAAGACCGAATTACTCCAGCCAAAAAAGTAGCAATGGCTTTGGCCGAATTAATTACAACGCGTTATCCAAAAGATACACTTGATATTTTAGTTTTCGGAAATGACGCCTGGACAATTCCAATTAAAGATTTGCCTTATCTGCAAGTGGGTCCGTATCATACCAATACTGTTGCCGGACTTCAGTTGGCAATGGATATTTTAAGAAGAAAACGGAATACCAACAAACAGATTTTCATGATTACTGACGGAAAACCAAGTTGTGTACGCGAGCGCGATGGTTCTTATTACATGAACAGCAACGGTCTTGATGAGTATATTGTTGATAAATGTTACACGCAGGCACAGCAAGCCAGAAAATTACACATTCCGATTACGACTTTCATGATTGCCAACGATCCTTATTTACAGCGATTTGTGAATCATTTTACAGAAGCAAATCAAGGAAAAGCATTTTATACAGGAATAAAAGGCCTTGGTGAAATGATTTTTGAAGATTATGAAACGAATAGGAAGAAGAGAATTAAATAAAGGTTCTAAGTTGCTAAGATTCTAAGAGGCTAAGGTTTCTTTTGGCACGTACCAAATATCGTAGAGACGCACTGCAGTGCGTCTACACAAAGTAATGACATAACGTTGATTTAGGTTCAAAGACTCAAAGGGACAAAGGTTTTATGTTATCATAAATAAAAATTATGCACAACGTATATCGTAGAGACGCACTGCAGCGCGTCTAACACAAAGTAATGACGCAATATTTTCCGTTAAAAAACAACTATAAACACAATCGATATTTCAATAAAAATGGAAATAACTACTATAAAAACATTAGGCCAATTAAAGGGTTCGGGATATAAAAGCATCAGTATAAAAGATGAATTGCGAAATAATCTTCGTGAGAAAATAAAATCGGGAAAACCTGTTTTTGAAGGCGTTCACGGCTTTGAAAATACTGTAATTCCCGAATTAGAACGTGCCATTCTTTCTCGTCACAATATCAATTTATTAGGTCTGCGAGGACAGGCAAAAACGCGTTTGGCGCGCAAAATGGTCGAATTGTTGGATGAATATATTCCGTATGTTTCGGGTTCAGAAATTAATGACGATCCACTAAATCCAATTTCACGTTTTGCTAAAGATTTAATTGAAGAAAAAGGCGATGAAACTCCAATTTCATGGTTGCACAGAAATGAGCGTTTCTTCGAAAAATTGGCAACGCCTGATGTAACTGTTGCCGATTTAATTGGTGATGTTGATCCGATAAAAGCGGCGAATCTAAAATTATCTTATGCAGATGATCGCGTGATTCATTTCGGAATGATTCCGAGAGCAAATCGAAGCATTTTTGTTATCAATGAATTACCAGATTTACAAGCCAGAATTCAAGTTGCTTTATTTAATATTTTACAGGAAGGTGATATTCAAATTCGCGGTTTTAAACTGAGAATGCCTCTTGATATGCAGTTTATTTTTACTGCAAATCCAGAAGATTATACAAATAGAGGAAGCATCGTAACGCCTTTAAAAGATAGAATTGGTTCGCAGATTTTGACGCATTATCCTGAAAACGTTGCCATTGCAAGAACAATTACTGAACAGGAAGCAAAGCTGGACGAAAATCAAAGCGATATTGTTTATGTGCCAAGTTTAGCCAGAGATATTTTAGAACAAATTAGTTTTGAAGCACGCGAAAGCGAATATATTGACAACAAAAGTGGTGTAAGTGCCAGAATGAGCATTACCGCTTTTGAGAATTTAATAAGTACCGCAGAACGACGCGCATTGAAATCGGGAGTTGATAAAACAGTTTTAAGACTTTCAGATTTTATGGGAATTATTCCCGCCATTACTGGAAAAGTCGAATTGGTTTATGAAGGAGAGCAGGAGGGAGCAGCAGTGGTAGCACAGTATTTAATTGGATCTGCAATCAGGACTTTGTTTCCAACCCTTTTTCCTAAAATAGAAAAACTCGAAAAGCCAGGAGAAAAAACACCTTATTCTGATTTAATAGAATGGTTTTTTGCAGAAAGCGGTTTCGAACTATTAGACGATGCATCAGATGCAGAATATAAAGCGATTTTAGATGAAGTAAGTCCGTTAGATGTTTTATTAAAAAAATATCAGCCTGAATTGGATAAAAAAGATAACTATTTCATGAAAGAATTTGTTTTATGGGCATTGGTAGAATATAAAAAATTGAGCAAAGATCGTTTTGCAACCGGACATCAATTTAAAGATATGTACGGAAGTTATATTAGTAAATTGTAAATTATTATTTATTGATCGTCATAATCAGTAAACCCGACAGGTTTTTAAAACTTGTCGGGTTTTTATTTGTTTAATAATAAAGCAATTACCAAATTTTAATAGTCTACCTTGCTCCGTTGGCTGTATTTGCAGTTTTTCCCAAAAAAGAAATGGATGATAGTTTCGAAGACTTGATAGCAAGTTATATAGAGAATAAAATTGGAATATCAGAACGTTTTATGAGCGATGCTTTGGCAGATAATCTCAAACAAAATTTAATCGATTTAAATACTGCAAGTTTGTTGCTTACCGCAGGAATAGGCAATTCTGAGAAGTTTGCTCTAGACGGAACTATTAGAAAAGACACGATTTATTGGCTGGATAAAAAGCATAACAATGTTTTCGAAAATGAGTTTTTTGACATAATTGATGCTTTTGTACGCTATTTAAACGAAAGTTGTTTTGCGGGAATTACAGGTTACGAATTTCATTATTCTTTATACGAAAGTGGTGATTTTTATTTAAAACATCTTGATCAATTTAAAAACAATTCGAGTCGTAAATACTCAATGGTCAGCTATCTAAATAGCAATTGGAAAGAAAGTGACGGCGGAGAATTAATGATTCACCAAAACAATAGTCAACAGAAAATTTCGCCAATTCAAGGTAAAACGGTTTTCTTTAAAAGCAATGAATTGGTTCACGAAGTATTGGTTACTAAAAATACCCGAATGAGTATTACCGGCTGGTTAAAGAGTGATTAATATCTTTTTTTTGAAAGTATAAAACAGATAAACACTATTTTTGTTCTCAAAAAAATAATTTTATGTTATTTCTAGTTTTAAGTGTTTTATGCAGTGTTACAGTTGGTGTAATCTTCAAAATAACCCGCAAATACAATCCTGATCCTGTTCAGATTATTACTTTCAATTATGTAATGGCATTACTGCTTTGCTATTTTACTTTCAGTCCGGATATTACTGTAGTCCATGCAGATGCACCTTGGAATATCTACGCCACAATTGGTGTGTTACTGCCAATTGTTTTTCTGTTTTTGTTTTCTTCTATAAAACATATGGGAATCGTAAAAACAGATGCAGCACAACGATTATCGCTTTTTATTCCGATAATTGCTTCTTGGCTTATTTTTAAAGAAGAATTCAATTCGTATAAAGTTATTGGCTTGATTATAGGATTTATAGCGCTTTTATTCATCTTAAAAAAACAAACAGAAAACGATCAAAATAACTGGATTTATCCGTTTGTCGTTTTTTTGGGTTTCGGAATCATCGATATCCTTTTTAAGCAAATTGCGCTTTATACCGTTTTGCCCTATACAACTTCTTTGTTTGTGGTTTTTGATATTGCACTGGCAGTTTCTTTGTTAATTGTGATTTATAATGTAGTGCTGAAAAAAACAAAAATTCATTCAAAAAATATATTAGTTGGTGCTTTAGTGGGAGTTTTCAACTTCGGAAATATATTATTTTATTTAAAAGCGCATAAAGCATTTTCTGAAAATCCCTCTACAGTTTTTGCCGGAATGAATATTGGTGTTATTGTTTTAGGAAGTCTGGTTGGTCTGCTTTTTTTCAAGGAAAAATTATCCAAAATCAACTTCATAGGAATCTTTTTAGCGTTAATTGCCATTGTTTTTATTGTTTTTTCACAATTAAACTGATTTTTTTTAATCGTATAAAGCCTTAATTTACAGTTGTTTTTCTTTTGTTTTAAAAAGTTTTTTAAATAAACTCGACTAATTCGATAGAATTTATAAAATATATTTATAAATTTGCCCTAACAATGAAAAACTATAGTCTAAATATCATCCCGTTTATGTACAGCTTGACGATGTGCTGTATGTCAAACGATGCGATGAAATGGCGTTAATAGAGAAAGTACTTGTTAGTTATTTTTTTTTTAGCCTTTCATGCACCAATGAAAGGCTTTTTTTTAGAACGCTGTAATACCTAATTATATGAGATCAAATAGAAATACAAATAGTATGATGCATTGCTGTCTGATGAAAATCCCGTGTTGTACGTGCAGTTACTGCCGAATTTATTTCATGATATAATAATGCGACGTCCCCAAATCAAATAAACTAAATAATTAAAGTATAAAATTATGAGTTCAGAAATTATAAAACAGAATCCGTTTCAATCAATGATTGATCGTTTTAATATAGCAGCAGACATTCTTAATTTAGATGAGTCACTAAGGCTGAAACTACAGCGTCCTGAAAAACAAATTGTAGTCAATTTTTCAATCACATTAGATAATGGAAAAGAGCAGAATTTTGAAGGATACCGCGTGATTCATAATACGGCATTAGGCCCGTCAAAAGGAGGAATCAGATATGATACTGCAGTAAATCTTGATGAAGTAAAAGCGCTTGCTGCATGGATGACCTGGAAATCTGCCGTTACGGGAATTCCTTTTGGAGGAGCAAAAGGCGGTATTATTTGTGATCCTAAAACACTTTCTAAAACAGAATTAGAAAGAATTACAAGAGCTTATACAAAAGCTTTAGCAGATATTTTTGGGCCAGAAAAAGATGTTCCAGCACCAGATATGGGAACTGGACCCGACGAAATGGGCTGGCTGATGGATGAATTTTCATTAGTACATGGAAAAACAATTCATGCCGTTGTAACTGGGAAACACTTGCATTCAGGCGGTTCTTTAGGAAGAGTAGAAGCAACAGGAAGAGGCGTGAGCATTATTACCTTATTGGCACTTCAAAAATTAAAATTGAGACCCGCACGATCAACAGTTGCGATTCAAGGTTTTGGAAATGTTGGTCTGCATTCTGCTTTATTTTTATTCGAAAAAGGATTAAAAGTTGTTGCCGTGAGTGATGTTTCTGAAGCGTTTTATAATCCGGAAGGAATCAATATTCCAGAATTGATTTTGTATTATAATCTGAATAATAAAAGCATAAAAGGATATCCAAATTCGGTTGCAATTAAACATGAAGAATTATTGCTTTTAGATGTTGATGTTTTGATTCCGGCGGCAAAAGAAGATGTAATTACGCAAAACAATGCGGCAGCTATTCGTGCCAAAATTATTGTAGAAGGTGCAAACGGACCCGTTTCATCTGACGCTGATAAAATTTTGCATAAAAATAACGTTTTGGTTGTTCCAGATATTTTAGCAAATGCCGGCGGCGTTACCGTTTCTTATTTTGAGTGGCTTCAGAATTCGCTTTTAGAATCTTGGAGAATCCATCAGATCAACAAGCGTTTAGAAGATATTTTAGAGAAAGGTTTTGAAACTGTTTTTAGAACGGCATTTAAGCATAATGTTACACCAAGAATTGCGGCTTACATTCTAGCTTTGCAAAAAGTAGCAGATACGCAGTCCGTTAAAGAAGTAGCTTTAGAGGCTCCAAAATTCAAACAAAATTAGAAATTAGTTCTAAAAGATAAAGATCATTTTTGACAGTTAATATCATTTTGAAAAGTAAAAAATGACTCGACTTTTAAAAATGTCTTTATCTTCAGTTTTACAACGAATTGTATTTTAGTTTTATAAGAATAAAAAGAAATTAAAAAATGGAACACATTAATTTTCTTGCTTTCGCAATGCCTGCTTTTTTTCTGTTTTTGTTTTTAGAATACAAGCTGGCGCAGCACAAAAAAACACCAGAAATTTTTAACTACGAAAGTTCAGTTTCAAATATTAGTATTGGTATTGCAGAGCGTTTAATTAATTTATTTATTGCAGCTAGTTTTTATCAGCTATATTATTTTATTTATAATAATTACAGACTTTTTGATATTCCGAGTAATGTATTTGTCTGGTTGGCACTTATTCTCGCAACTGATTTTGTATGGTATTGGTACCATCGATTAGGACATGAAGTCAACTTTTTCTGGGCAGCGCACATTGTGCACCATCACAGTGAGGAATTTAACTTTACAGCAGCAGCCAGAATCACTACTTTTCAGGCCATAGTCAGAACGGGCTTTTGGTGTGTTCTTCCTTTTGCTGGTTTTCATCCGGCAATGGTAATTACCATGTTGATTGTGCATGGAGCGTATTCTTTTTTTACGCATACGCAGGTTATTGGCCGAATAAAATGGCTGGAATATGTTTTTGTAACGCCTTCGGTTCACGGCGTACATCATGCTTCTGACGAAAAATATCTGGATAAAAATTATGGCGATATGTTTACGTTTTGGGATCGTATTTTTGGAACTTTTCAAGAAGAAGAAGAAAAGCCTAAATATGGCTTGACACATCCATTAAAAAGCTATAGTTTTCTTTGGCAGCATTTTCATTATTATTTTGAGATATATGAATTATGGAAACGCTCGAAAGGTTTTAAAGCGCGATGGAAAGCTGTCTTTGGAAGTCCTGCACATATGGATCAGGATATTCGTCCAACATTAGAAAAACGTTTTCTGCAGGATAAAAGCAATCCACATCAGCGTCTTCGATTCCGTAACTATCTTTACATCCAGTTAGGTGTGTGCACTTTAATTTTAACCGCTTTTACGTATTATTTTGACTTACTAGATTTATACGACAAAATTTTTGTTTTATCAGTTATCATCATCACATTAATTAACTGTGGCGCCTTATTAGAGCAGCGAAAATGGATTTATTACCTGGAATATGCCCGTATTTTTATGATTACGACTTTCTTTTTATATGAAGAAAATTTGACGGTATTTTTCTTTATTCCGCTTGCTGTGATGATTTTCGTAGAGCAATTGTTTTCTCTAAGCAAATATTATCAAAATATGATTTTGCAGTTAGAGACTGTGGAATAGAAAACTATTTATTTAGATTTAGTTTGTCATTCCTGTAAAGGTTAGATAATTCGGTAACAAAATTTAACTTTAATAAATTTTGTTACGATGAGAAATAATAGTCAAGATTCGACTTTAGAGCGAAACT
>NZ_SNXB01000011.1 GCF_004362055.1 Flavobacterium sp. 245 | reverse complement strand
AGAGTAAAGAGTAAAGAGTAAAGAGTAAAGAGTAAAGAGTAAAGAGTAAAGAGTAAAGAGTAAAGAGTAAAGAGTAAAGAGTAAAGAGTAAAGAGGATAGAAGCAAGAAGCAAGAAGAAAGAAGAAAGGGGCGAGAGTTAAGAATAAAGAAGATAGAATATAGATTTTTAATTCCGGAGGAACGATCCATATTGTAGCGTCGGGTTTTAACCCGATGGAGATGGAATAAATAATCATCTACCATTAAAAATTAATAATTCACAATTAAATAAATCATCATCAATCAAAATCAATCTAAAAAAATCAATCATGAAAAATTTTACCATTTATCTCGTAGTTTTAATTTTCTTATTTGTCAGCAAGGTTTTGGGACAAGAAACTTTTGAATCAAGAGCAAAACATATTGCGATTAAAATTGAGAAGATCACTAAAGAAGAAAAAGAAACGCTCAAATTGGAAATTGAAGCTGTAAATGAGCAATTGTCTGAAGGAAAAATTACGCAGGAACAAGCAGATAAACGCAAAAAAGAATTGGCAGAAGCAAGAGCAGTTATTATTGAGGAGAAAGTGACTTTGGCACAAAATGAATTAAACGAGCTGGTACAGGAAAAAGTAGACGGCAAATTAAAAGAAAAAGATATTCCGCCGTCATATACTATTCGATGGTCTAGAAATCATTGCGGTAAAGATTCGCTTCGAAGTGAAAGAAGAACAACCTCGCAATTTGTATTTGCACTTGGTTTAAACAATATGATGGCCGATGGTAAATACCAAGATTCTAATTACAGTTTTATAGGTTCGCATTTTTACGAATGGGGTTTTACTTATAATTCGAGATTAATGAAAAACGATAATTTGCTGCATGCTAAATACGGACTTTCGTTGATGTATAATAATATTCGCCCAACAGATAACCGTTATTTTGTGGTAAACGGTGATCAAACCAATCTGCAAACCAATGCGGTAAATTTAACTGAATCACGTTTTAGAAATGTATATTTAGTTCTTCCTGCCCATTTGGAATTCGATTTTACAAGACCAACAGTAAAAGATGGAAAAACCTATTTCAAGACGCATAAAAGCTTCCGTTTTGGAGTTGGGGGTTATGCCGGAATTAATGTAAAATCAAAACAGATTTTAAAATTCGAAGAAGAAGATTTAAAATATAAAAGTACCATAAAAGGCGAATACAATGTAAATAATTTCATTTACGGATTAAGCTCTTACATTGGTTACAGAGAATTGAGCTTGTATGTAAAATACGATTTGAATCCGTTGTTTCAGGACAATTTAGTTAAGGAAAACAATATTTCAATGGGACTTCGATTTGATTTTAATTGAGTTTTAAGTTTAAGTTTAGTTAGTAGAAAAAGTGCTTCGAAAGAGGCACTTTTTTTAGTTTAAAAAATAAATTTCAGGATGGATTTATGTACTTTTACAGGCTTTCAACTTTAAAAATAAATTTACGTTTTGATTTCACAAAATACAATTGATACTGTTTTTGAAACTGCTCGAGTAGAGGAGGTTATTGGCGATTTCGTGAATTTGAAGCGTGCAGGAAGTAATTTTAAAGGATTAAGTCCGTTCTCTGACGAGCGTTCTCCTTCGTTCATGGTTTCGCCTGCAAAAGGAATCTGGAAAGATTTTAGTACAGGCAAAGGCGGGAATTCGGTTAAATTCTTAATGGAACATTCACAATTTACCTATCCTGAAGCTATTCGGTATTTAGCAAAAAAATACAATATCGAAATTGAAGAAACCGAACAGTCTGAAGCAGAAAAAGCAAATACAGATATTCGTGAAAGTATGTATTTGGTTTCTGAATTTGCAGCCAAATATTTTCAGGACATTCTATTAAATTCTGAAGAAGGAAAAGCAATTGGTTTGTCTTATTTTAAAGAAAGAGGATTTACGAATGAAACCATTAAAAAATTCAATTTAGGATATTCTCCTGAAACTTGGGATGCTTTGACCAAAGAAGCATTAGGAAAGGGATATAAATTAGAATTTCTAGAAAGTACAGGTTTAACAATTGCCAGAGAGGATCGTCCGTTTGACCGATTTAAAGGTCGTGTGATGTTTCCTATTCAAAGTATGTCGGGCCGTGTTTTAGGTTTTGGCGGACGTATTTTGACCAATGACAAAAAAGCGGCAAAATATCTGAATTCACCAGAAAGTGATATTTACCATAAAAGTAAAGTGCTTTACGGAATTTATCATGCTAAACAATCGATCGCCAAACAAAACAATTGTTATTTGGTTGAAGGTTATACTGATGTAATTCAGTTTAGTCAAGCCGGAATTGAAAATGTTGTGGCTTCATCTGGAACAGCTTTAACGCCAGACCAAATTCGTTTGATTAATCGTTTGACCAGAAATATCACAGTGCTTTTTGACGGTGATGCTGCCGGTTTGCGAGCGTCTATCCGCGGAATCGATTTGATTCTGGAAGAAGGTATGAACGTAAGAGTTTGTTCTTTTCCTGACGGAGAAGATCCGGACAGTTTTGCACGAAAAAATTCTCATGATGAATTAGTTGCTTATTTAGAAAACAACAGTAAAGATTTTATACAGTTTAAGGCTTCGATTTTAATGAATGAAGCTAAAAACGATCCGATAAAAAAAGCCGATTTGATTCGGGATATGGTTGTCAGTATTTCAAAAATTCCAGATCGAATTCAGCGTGAAGTATATGTTCAGGAATGTGCTCGAATTATGGATATTTCGGAGCAGGTTTTGGTAAGTACTTTGGCACAGCTTATTCAAAAAGATATTGCAGAAGCGAATAAAAAACAAAAACAAGAACAGAAGCCTTTTGAAGTTCATAGAAACCAGCCTCCACAAAATGCTGGATTTTCAGGAGGGGATCCAGAAGACCCAAGAACAGGACCGCCGGAGGGTTATGATTATCCAGGAGATCAGGGTTATGCAGCAGTTCAGGAACAAAAAGTAGATATTTTATATGAATTTGAACGAAAAGTCATTGAGATTCTTCTTTTGTATGGAAGTGTTGTTGAAAATTTCGAAGATGTTTTCTTAAAAGCAGATGAAGAAGGAAATATAAAAGAAGTTTCTGAAAAAAGAGAATATAAGGTATTTCAAAAAATATATTTAAGCCTTCAGGAAGATGAGATTGAGTTATCGAATACTTTATTTCAGAATATATTTAACGGGTTAATCGATTTTTACAACCAAAACGAAACATTCAGTTTAGATAAATATTTAATGCATTTGCCTCCAGAATTTGCGCAGGAAGTGACAAATATTTTAATGGAAGATGAAAAAGTTGTTATTCATGACTGGGAAGGACAAAATATTTTTCCGAAACATAAAAACGTAACAATTGAACAAAATGTTTCAGATACGATATTTTCATTGCGCTGGTATTTGGTTTCAAAAATTATTCATGATTTGAAGAATTCGCTGATGACAGATCCGCAGGAAGACAATTCGGAAGTATTGTCAATGGTTGTAGATTATTCTAAATTGCTCAATAATTTTTCGAAGAAACTTGGTCGGGTAGTAGTTCCTTATCACTAAAAATTCAAAAAGCTCTATATCGATAAAATATAGAGCTTTTTTTTATGACTGATGATTTTGCCGAAGCAAATCAACCATTAAATTAAATAATTTCTAAAGTCTTAGCTTTGTTTACTAAGTCAACTAAATTAGTAACGTTTAATTTAGTCAATAATCTTAATTTGTAAGTACTGATCGTTTTTTCGTTCAGATTTAAGATTTTAGAAATTTCATTATTTTTCTTTCCGTCACTTAAGTAACGCAAAACTTCAATCTCGCGATTAGAAAGTTTTCTGTACAAACGTTCGCTTTTGCTTTGTTTAGCAATAAGGGCCATGTTTTTGCGAACCGTTTCATTGATAATAATTTTTCCTTCATGTACTTTAATAATAGAAAGACCTAATGTTTCAAGTTTTTCTGTTTTGTGTACATACCCTGAAACTCCTGCTTTAATTGCATTTGGAGCATACATTTGTTCAGCGAGGTCACTAAAAATTACAATTTTTGTTTTTGGGAAGTTTTTCAGGATCGATTTAACTTCAAAGATGCTCGAAAGACCTTCTAACTCTAAATCTAGAATTAGGATGTCGATCTCCTTCGTTTGAAGAATGTCTCTAACCATTGAAAAATTGCCTACGTTGGCAACAATTGAAATTTGATCGTGGTCTTTGAAATAAGACTTAACGCCAAAGTGCGTCACAGGATGATTGTCTGCTAGACATACTTTAATCATAATTTTTACCTTTTTAGAATTGTTATCATGTTTTTGGAACGGTAAAATTAATAAATAAATTCTGTAGTTTATAGCTGACAAATGTTAAAAAGTTTTATTTTAACGTTTTTGGTATTAAACATACCGGAATTGCATCCATTTTGTGCTTGTTGCTGGTGTTTAATCGTTTATAAATTTCGAAGACAGATTTTTCTCTCCCCTCAAAGTCATCTGCCGTTTTTCCTGACTCCGCGGCTAACATTGCCCATTCAAGTTCATCGTAACTTGCGCCTAGTTGGTCTTCATCAGTACGATTATCGCCAAATAAGCCGTCTGTTGGAGCGGCAGTTAAAATTGATTGCGGAATTGCTAAATATTCTCCCAAAGCATAAACATCAGATTTCATTAAATCAGCAATCGGACTTAAGTCGACACCACCGTCGCCATATTTTGTATAAAATCCTACACCAAAATCTTCTACTTTATTTCCAGTTCCTGCAACTAAGAGACCATGAATTCCTGCTAAATAATATAGAGAGGTCATTCGTATACGGGCACGTGTATTGGCTAAAGAAAGATTTACCTTTGCTTCGTCATCAGTTTTTGGAACAGAAGCCTTAAAAGCTTCAAAAGTGGCGGTTAAATCGGTTTCTGTGCTTGAAACATTCGGGAAACGTTTTTTTAATTGGTCAATATGTTCTCTTCCTCTTGAAACTTGACTTTCGGCTTGATGAATTGGCATTTCAACACATAAGACTTGTAAACCGGTCTGAGCACATAAAGTTGAGGTAACAGCAGAGTCAACTCCGCCAGATATTCCAATTACAAAACCGTTTACTTTTGCGCGTTCAGCATAATTTTTTAGCCACTCTACAATGTGGATATTTACTTTTTCTGTTTGAATAGTACTTTTTTTAGCCATAATAGTTCAAGTTTTAAGATACAGGGATGTATATTTGCACAAATATTTTTAAGTATGTATTTATTTAAATTTATGCAACACAAATCTAATTAAAATAAAATGAAATTATATCGCTTTACATTGCTTCTGTGCGTGTTTTTTTTGTCCTGTGAACAAAAAAGCAAAGTCGAAAAAGAAGTGGAAGAAATCCCGGTTGACATTAAAGTAGAACGTTTTGATAAGGCGTTTTTTGAGGCAAAACCAGAAGATCTCGGGAAAATAAAAAAGCAATATCCATATTTTTTTCCGGCAGGAAATGATGATTCAGTTTGGCTTCAAAAAATGCAGGAACCAATTTGGCGCGAAGTGTACAGCGAAGTGCAAAAAAAATACAGCAATTTTGAACCAGTACGTCAGGAATTCAATTCGCTTTTTCAGCATGTAAAATATTATTTTCCAAAAACCAAAACGCCAAAAGTAATTACTGTTATTGGAGAAATGGATTATAATGCCAAAGCGATTTATGCTGATAGTCTGGTAATTGTAGCGCTTGAATTGTATTTAGGAAAAGAGCATAAATTTTATGAGTTCCCTAATTATGTGAAACAAAATTTTGAAGAGAAGCAAATCATGCCAGATGTGGTTTCTAGTTTTGCGTACAGAAACATTCCTGTTTACGGCGAAAGAAATCTAGTTTCTCAAATGATTTTTGAAGGAAAGCAATTATATGCTAAAGATTTGCTGTTACCTGAATATTCAGATGCAGATAAAATGGGATATACGCCAGAACAAATAAAATGGTGCGAAGAAAATGAAGCTTATATGTGGCGTTATTTTATGGAAAAAGAAATGTTGTACAGCGACGATCCAAAACTAACAACTAGATTTATTGCTCCAGCTCCGTTCTCAAAATTTTATTTAGAAATCGACAACGATTCGCCAGGAAGAGTAGGTGCCTGGATTGGATGGCAGATTGTACGTTCGTACATGAAAAATAACAACGTAACTTTGCCGGAATTATTAAAAGTTAATGCGAAAGAAATTTTCGAAAAGTCAAAATATAAACCTAAGAAATAATGTCAAATACAATAAACTCAGAAATTAAATTCAATATAGAATTAGATGAAAACCGCGTTCCGGAAAAATTAACATGGAGTGCGCAGGACGGTGGCGTTCAGGCAGAAGAAGCAAAAGCAATTATGCTTTCTATCTGGGACAGCAAAGCAAAAGAAACCATGCGTATCGATTTATGGACAAAAGATATGCCGGTTGATGAAATGAAAATCTTTTTTCATCAAACTTTAGTTGCAATGTCAGATACTTTTCAGCGTGCAACAGACGATGAAAAAATGTCAGATACAATGAAGGATTTCTGTGATTATTTTGCAGAAAAACTGGAACTGACAAAGTAGAACTGCTTTAAAAGGCAAATAAAAAAATCCCAAATTCCAGCTTTAAAAGATTGGGTTTGGGGTTTTTTATTTTTTTTGTAAATTGTCGTAAATCAAAGAGTATGCTATTTCCTTTTATTGTAAGCCTTGTAGGGTTGTTTTTTTTACTGATCAACAGTGTTCTTTTTTATAAGACCCGAAAAAACAAAAACGTTCAGTATTTTATAATTATGACTTACTTGATCTGTTTATTTGTAGAAGAATTGTTTTGCAATATTATTGGCTTTTTTCACCCGGGATCTAATTTTTTCCTTTCACATTACTATTTTATTTTTCAATTTATTGCGTTAAGTATATTTTTCCGAAATTTATTCTCAAATATTGTTTTAAAGAAGATGATACTTTTTTTTCTGGCAGTAGTTTTAATTTTGTTAACCATACAGTATTACAGAGAACCTAGTCTTTACTGGAGATTTAATTTGTTTGAAATTATCGTTACTTCAGTTTTGTTAATTTTGTACGCCTTAATTTTTTTAATACAAAATCTCAAAAAAGTTAAATCCAATTATTTGTATTTTGTTAATGGATTGGTAATTTATCTAATCAGTAGTTTGAGTATTTTTTTGACTGGTAATACTGATTCAGTAATTTTCACTGAACCATTTTTACTTGATTTTTGGTTTTTTAATTCCTTGTTTTATATTTTGTATCAGTTTTTAATATTTAAAGAATGGAAAGCTTTAGCCATAAAAGAGCGATTAAAGAATTCCACTTGGAGAATGCTTTTAAATACTCCGAAAAGTTTAGATCGATAAAGATTTCCAAATAAAAAAATCCAAATACCAAGCATTAAGATTGGTATTTGGATTTTTTTATTTGGAATTTATAAATTTAAAACCCCGAGTTGTTTTTAAAAACCTCCTGGTTTACTTCGTCTATGTAAGTTAAAAGTTCTTCTTTTCCAATTGATTCCGTAGATGAGGTAACAAAATACTGAGGCATTTCGGCCCAGTTGTTGGCATACATTTGTTTTTTGTATGCAGCAATATGTGAATCAATTTTTACTTTGCTGATTTTGTCGGCTTTGGTGAAAATAATGCAAAACGGAATTTCGCTTTCTCCCATATAAGACATAAATTCAATATCAATTTTTTGAGCTTCGTGGCGAATGTCAATTAGGACAAAAGCGCATACAAGCTGTTCTCTGTTTTCAAAATAATCAGTAATAAACTGCTGAAAAACAGATTTCGTTTTTTTAGAAACTTTAGCATATCCATAGCCTGGCAAATCGACTAAAAACCAATTATTGTTGATTTTAAAGTGATTTATTAACTGCGTTTTTCCAGGTCTTCCTGATGTTTTTGCTAAATTTTTATGATTAGTAATCATATTGATCAACGAAGATTTACCAACATTTGATCGGCCAATAAATGCGTATTCCGGTAAAAATTCAGCCGGGCATTTTGAAGCATCAGAATTACTGATAATAAATTCGGCAGAAGTAATTTTCATGTTTTTTTGTTTTTAAACTTTCTTAAAAGTTGAAAGTCGTATGCTAAAATTTCTGCTCAGTAAGCCATTTTTCAAGAATCTCGTTGAATTCATCAGGATGTTCCATCATAGCGGCGTGTCCACATTTGTCAATCCAATACAAAGTTGAATTAGGCAATAATTTATCAAATTCTTCAGCAACATTTGGAGGTGTTACAGAATCATTTTTACCCCAAATAATACAGGTTTCTACTGTCATTTTTGGTAAATCTTTAGCCATATTATGACGAATTGCACTTTTGGCAATCGTTAAAGTTTTAATCAGCTTAATACGGTCATTAGCAGTTGCGTAAACTTCATCAATAAGTTCAGGAGTTGCAATTTTTGGGTCATAAAACACATCTTCAGCTTTCTTTTTGATGTATTCATAATCGCCTCTTCTTGGGTAACTGTCGCCCATTGCACTTTCATAAAGTCCAGAACTTCCAGTTATTACAAGTCCAGCAACTTTTTCAGGATATAACTTTGTGTGGTACAATGCGATATGTCCTCCCAATGAATTTCCTAATAAAATAACTTTATCAAAACCTTTAAAAGTAATGAAGTCTTTTACGTATTTCGCAAAGCTTTTTACATTAGTTTTTAAAATGCTTTGTGTGTAGATTGGCAAATCCGGGATAACAACTTTGTATCCTTTCGATGGGAAATATTGCGCTACACCATCAAAATTACTAAGGCCTCCCATTAACCCGTGTAAAATTACGATAGGAGTTCCTTCTCCAGCTTCAAAATAGCTGTATTTGCCTTCTTTTTTGTAGTGTTTATCCATTTAATCTAATGCCAATTTCAATTTGGACAAATATAGGGTTTAATAAATAAAAATGAATTTTTGCTGCCGTTTTTTAACTAGATAATTTTTGTAGAACATCTAAGTAGTTAATAATCAGCTTTTAGTGTGCTTTTTGAAGAAAATAGCAAATGTTAAGAAATTGGTATAATACGCATTTTTTTAAGAAAATAAGTGCGTATTATTTTTGAATGATTAGTGTTATTAGGAAAACGCTAATAATAAGTTAAGGTATTGATTGTGTTTTGTTTAGTTGAGGTGGTAGAAAAGTGGTTAAACTTATTAACAAAGTGGTATATTGTGGTAAAATGTGGTAATATTTTTTATATTTTTGTCCTATAACATCTTAATTGATTTTTTTGAACACAATTGTAGGGACATATGAGTGTAAAGTTGATGCTAAAGGAAGGCTAATGATGCCTGCGCCTTTAAAAAAGCAATTGGCTTCCTCTCTTCAGGACGGTTTCGTTTTGAAGCGCTCCGTTTTTCAGCCGTGTTTAGAATTGTACCCAATGGAAGAATGGAACTTGATGATGCAAAAAATCAACAAGCTTAATCGTTTTGTGAAAAAGAACAATGATTTCATTCGAAGATTTACTGCTGGTGTTAAAATGGTGGAGATTGATGCATTAGGAAGATTGCTGGTGCCAAAAGATTTGGTTTCGTTTTCAAGTATTTCTAAAGATGTTGTTTTTTCTTCTGCTGTTAATATTGTGGAAATTTGGGATAAGGATTTATATGAAAAATCAATAAGCGGCGAAGATATGGATTTTGCTGATTTAGCCGAGGAGGTAATGGGAAATATTAATGACGACGACAATGGAATATCATAATCCGGTTTTGCTTCATCCAACAGTTGATGGTTTAAATATTAAACCAGATGGTGTGTATGTGGATGTAACCTTTGGAGGCGGTGGCCATTCAAAAGAAATTTTGAGACGCTTGGGGCCGAATGGAAAATTATTTGCTTTTGATCAGGACGAAGATGCACTTGCAAATGCACTGCCAGATGAAAGGTTTACCTTAATTAATGAGAACTTCAGATTTATAAAAAGATTTCTTCGTTTTCATGGTGTAAAAAGTGTCGATGGAATTTTGGCCGATTTAGGAGTTTCATCACATCAGTTTGATGTTCCAGAGAGAGGTTTCTCAACAAGATTTGATGCCGAACTAGATATGCGGATGAGTCAAAAAAATGATTTAAATGCTTATCGAGTGGTTAACGAATATGAAGAACAGGATTTACGTCGTGTTTTTTTTGATTATGGGGAGTTGAAAAACGCACCAGTTTTAGCGAGAACAATTGTTGAAGCCAGAGAAAAATATCCAATCAAAACTACAGACGAATTGAAAGATGTTTTGGCGAAATATTTACCTGAAAGAGTTAAGAATAAAATACTAGCTCAGATTTATCAGGCGATTCGAATTGAAGTAAATCAAGAAATGGATGTTTTGAAAGAATTTATTGAGCAATCATTGGAGATTTTAAATCCGAGAGGAAGATTCTCAGTAATCTCATATCATTCTTTAGAAGATCGTTTGGTGAAGAGATTTATTAAAAACGGAATGTTTGAAGGAGAACCAGAACGCGATTTTTACGGAAATTTTTCAGTTCCATTTAAAACTATCGGCAAATTGATTGTTCCTGATGATGCAGAAATCAAAATCAACAATAGAGCAAGAAGTGCAAAATTAAGAATCGCAGAAAAGATATAATATAAAGGTAGAAAAATGAAAGGTGGAGTATTTGGCATATTAAAAGCAAGATTTCTTATAAATGATGATGCAGTCAAAAACTGGCGATTCATTGTTTTTATCATTTTGCTTGCCATTTTGATGATTGCCAATACACAGCGATATGAACAAAAGGTTTTTGAAATCGCAAAACTGAATAATGAAGTTAAAGAGCTAAGATCTGAGTTTGTGGATCGACGTTCAGAATTAATGAAATTAAAAATGGAATCAACGATTTCGAATAAAATGCTTGAAAAGCAGATTTTTCCATCAACGGTTCCTCCAATAAAAATAGAAGTTAAAAAAGAAGAAGAAAAAAGTTTCTTTAAAAGAATATGGCAGTAGACGATAAACATATATCCTACAGAATTTACCTCGTAGCAGTTTTCATCTTTGTGATGGCAATTGCTATTGTCGTTAAATTAACCAATATTCAATGGGTTGAAGGCGATTATTATAGAAAACTGGCGAAACAACGTACAGTTCGAAATTTCATAATCCCAGCAAACAAAGGAAATATTTATTCGGCTGATGGAAGTTTATTGGCAACATCAATTCCAAATTATGAAATTCGTTTTGATGCCAAAGCGCCAAAACAGGAAACTTTTGAAAAGCATGTAAAAGCTTTGTCAGATTCATTGGCTGCAGTTTTGGATAGGCCGGCAGGTTATTACGAACAAGAATTAAGAAAAGCCAGAGCAAATAAAAACCGCTATTATTTAATTGCCCGCAATTTAAGTTATACGGATTATGTGAAAATTAAAGGTTTTCCATTATTCAGTTTAGGGGCTTTTAAAGGTGGAATTATAATTGAACAAGAAACCGTTAGAAAACATCCGATAGGTAAAATTGCTGAAAGAACAATTGGTTATGACCGAATTGATCCAGCAACAGGAATTGAAGTTGGAAAAGGAATTGAGTGGGCTTTTAAAAGTTATTTAAACGGGAAAGACGGAAAAATTCTAAAACAAAAAATTGCAAAAGGTCAGTGGAAACCAATTCGTGACGTAAACGAAGTGGATCCAATTGATGGCTACGATGTCATTTCGACAATTGATGTTTTTATTCAAGATATTGCACATCATGCTTTATTGAAACAGCTTGAAGAATATGAAGCAGATCATGGTTGTGTGGTTGTAATGGAAACGGAAACGGGTCATGTAAAAGCAATTTCGAATTTAGGAAGACAGGAAGACGGGTCTTACATTGAGACTACAAATTATGCTGTAGCTGAATCTCATGAGCCAGGTTCGACTTTTAAATTGGTCGATTTAATGGCGATTTTAGAAGATAAGGTTGCCGATACAAGTACGGTGTATGACAGTCATGGTGGTGTAATTAAATACTACGGCCGTTCGGTTCGTGATTCACATAAAGGAGGTTACGGAAAAGTATCATTAGCTCGTGGATTTGAGCTTTCGTCAAATACGGTAATGGTTCAGGCAGTTTATGAAAATTATAAAAGTAATCCTTCCAAATTTGTAGATCATATTAAAAGTTTCGGTTTGCATAAAACTTTAGGGTTGCATTTTAAAGGAGAAGGAAGAGCAATTATTCCGCATCCAAAAGATAAAAACTGGTCAGGAGTTTCGCTTCCGTGGATGGCTTTTGGATATGGAGTTTCGGTTACGCCAATGCAGACTTTAACATTATATAATGCAGTTGCAAATAATGGTGTAATGGTAAAGCCACAATTTGTATCGGAAATTAAAGAATGGAATAAAACCATTAAAACGTTTGATACAGAAGTAATCAATCCAAAGATTTGTTCGCCTGAAACGCTTAAAAAAGTTAGAGCGGTTTTGCAAAATGTGGTAAAAAAAGGAACAGGTTCTAAGTTGTATTCGAAAGATTTTTCAATGGCAGGAAAAACAGGAACAGCTATGGTAAATTATGGAAAGGCAGGAAGAGAAGGAATGTATTATGCCTCTTCTTTTGCAGGATATTTTCCAGCTGATCATCCAAAGTATTCTTGTATAGTTGTGGTTCATAAGCCAAATACAGCTAATAATAATTATTATGGAGCCGATGTTGCTGGGCCGGTTTTTAAGAGAATTGCTCAAAAGATATTCACCGATGCGCCTTCGACAAATAAAATAAAACAGCTGGATTCTAAAATTCCAAAACAGGAAATCAGTTATGCTAAGTTTGAAAAAGTATCAAACACAAAAACAAATCAGATTCCGAATTTAAAAGGAATGCCAGGAATGGATGCAATTGCTTTACTTGAAAATTTAGGTTTAAAAGTAAAAGTAAACGGGGTAGGAAAAGTGAAGAATCAATCGATTCAAGCTGGTCAAAATATTAATAGAAACGCAATTATAGTATTAGAGTTATCGTGAAAATACTGAAAGACATATTATATAAAGTAGCAATCGAGTCAGTAACTGGTTCGACAGAAATCGGTATTCAAAAAATTGAATTTGATTCCCGTAAAGTTGGAGCAGATGATATTTTTGTTGCCATTCGCGGTTCACTTTCAGATGGACATGATTACATCCAGAAAGCAATTGAACTTGGTGCTATTGCAATTATTTGTGATACTTTGCCTGAAAATATTGAAAAAGGGATTACTTATATTCAGGTACAAGATACAAATGCAGCTTTGGCTTTTATGGCCGCGAATTATTTTGGGAATCCATCTGAAAAATTAAAATTAGTTGGAGTAACTGGAACAAACGGAAAAACAACAATTGCTTCTTTATTATTTCAATTGTTTGAAAAAGCAGGATTTAAAGTTGGTTTATTATCAACAGTAAAAATCATGGTTGATCAAACGGAATATAAAGCAACACATACAACACCAGATTCTATTACGATTAATCATTATTTAAATGAAATGATTGAAGCTGGTGTGACGCATTGTTTTATGGAAGTGAGTTCACACGGAATTCATCAAAAAAGAACAGAGGCATTACATTTTGTAGGCGGGATTTTCACAAATCTTTCGCACGATCATTTAGATTATCATCCAACGTTTGCAGAATATAGAGATGTAAAAAAATCATTTTTTGATTCATTGCCAAAAACAGCGTTTGCTCTATCAAACATTGATGATAAAAATGGAACTGTAATGTTGCAGAATACGGTCGCGAGAAAGTTTACATATGCCTTAAAATCGTATGCCGATTTTAAAGCAACAATTTTAGAAAGTCAATTATCTGGTTTATTGCTGAAAGTAAATGATAATGAAGTTTGGGTAAAATTGATCGGAACTTTTAATGCATACAATGTTTTAGCAATTTATGGAACTGCTATAGAGTTAGGAATGGATAGTCTTGAAGCGTTACGCTTACTGTCTGATTTAGAAAGTGTTTCGGGTCGTTTTCAATATATTATTTCTGAAGGAAACATTACAGCGATTGTAGATTATGCACACACACCTGATGCATTGGATAATGTTTTAAAAACAATTAATGACATCCGTACCAAAAACGAACAATTGATTACAGTTGTAGGTTGTGGTGGAAACAGAGATAAAACAAAAAGACCAATTATGGCGAAAATTGCTTCAGACTTAAGTGATAAAGCAATTTTAACTTCAGATAATCCAAGAAACGAAGATCCGGAAGTGATTTTAGATGAAATGGAAAAAGGAGTTGAAGCTCATAATTACAAAAGAATATTAAGAATTACGGACAGAAAACAAGCTATAAAAACGGCTTGTCAATTGGCTCAGCCAAATGATATTATTCTTATTGCAGGAAAAGGACATGAGACATATCAAGAAATTAATGGTGTTCGTCATCATTTTGATGACATGGAAACTGTAAAAGAAATTTTAGATCAATTAAACAAATAAAGTTTAACTGGTTAATTGATTGTTCGTTTAATCGAACAATTATTAAATCAAAAAAACGAATTAACAAATCAACGATTAACCAAATAAACCAATATATATGCTATACTATTTATTTGAATATTTAGACAAAACATTAGACATACCGGGAACGGGAGTTTTTCAGTATATCACTTTTAGATCAGCTTTAGCATTAATGCTTTCGTTGCTTTTATCAACGATTTACGGAAAACGAATTATTAACTTTTTGCGTAATCAGCAAGTTGGTGAAACTGTTCGTGAGCTTGGTCTTCAAGGTCAAAATGAAAAAGCAGGAACGCCAACAATGGGTGGACTGATTATCATTTTTGCAACTCTTGTGCCTGTTTTGTTGTTTGCTCGTTTGCATAATATTTACATCGTATTGCTTATTGTTACTACACTTTGGATGGGAACAATTGGATTTATAGATGATTATATTAAAATATTCAAAAAAGATAAAGAAGGTCTTAAAGGAATTTTCAAAGTAATTGGTCAAGTTGGTTTAGGGCTTATTGTTGGAACGGTACTTTATTTTAATCCTGCGGTAACTGTACGTACAGATACTGGAAGGACTGATGTTTTTAAAACAGCAACAAGTACAACAGTGGTTTTACCGGCACCGATTGAAGAAAAATCAACAGCAACGACTATTCCTTTCGTAAAAAATAATGAATTTGATTATGCCGAATTATTAGCCTGGACAGGTGAAGGATATGAAAAATGGGCGTGGCTGATTTTTATTCCGGTTGTAATTTTTATTATAACAGCGGTTTCTAACGGAGCAAATTTAACTGATGGAATTGATGGGCTCGCAGCGGGAACCTCCGCAGTCTCTGTCCTCGCGCTCGGAATATTTACATTCGTTTCGGGAAATATTATATTTTCTAATTATCTGAATATTATGTATATCCCTAATTCCGGAGAAATGACAGTTTTTATATCTGCTTTTGTTGGTGCTTTGATTGGGTTTCTTTGGTATAATTCTTATCCGGCATCTGTTTTTATGGGAGATACAGGAAGTTTAACAATTGGAGGAATCATTGCAGTTTTAGCAATTGCGGTGCGTAAAGAGTTATTGATTCCGTTATTGTGTGGAATCTTTTTAGTAGAGAATTTTTCAGTGGTACTGCAGGTGAGTTATTTCAAATTCACTAAAAAGAGATACGGTGAAGGAAGAAGAATTTTCTTGATGTCGCCTTTGCATCATCATTATCAGAAAAAAGGATATCATGAGAGTAAAATTGTGACCAGATTCTGGATTGTTGCCATTATGTTAGCCATTTTATCAATCGTTACTTTAAAATTAAGATAGATGAGGCTGGTAGTGTTAGGAGGAGGAGAAAGTGGTGTAGGTACTGCTATCCTTGGGAAGAAAAAAGGATACGAGGTTTTTGTGTCTGATTTTGGAAAGATTAAAGAGAGTTACAAAGAAGTTCTTATCATTAATAAAATTGCCTGGGAAGAGGAACAGCACACTGAAGATCTTATTTTGAATGCCGATGTGGTAATGAAAAGTCCTGGGATTCCTGAAAAATCGCCTATTGTAAAAAAACTGATTGCAGCTGGAGTTAAGGTGATTTCTGAAATTGAATTTGCAAAACCTTTTACGGAAGCATTGACAATTGGAATTACTGGAAGCAATGGTAAAACTACCACAACAATGCTTACGCATCATTTGCTTAAATCAGCTGGTTTGAACGTAGGATTGGGAGGTAATATTGGCAAAAGCTTTGCTTGGCAAGTGGCAGAAAATAAGTTTGATGCGTATGTTCTTGAATTAAGCAGTTTTCAATTAGACGGAATTATAGATTACAGGCCAGATATTGCCATAATTACGAATATCAGTCCAGATCATTTGGATCGTTATGAATATAAATATCAAAATTATATTGATTCAAAGTTTAGGATAACAATGAATCAGACAGAAAGTGATTACTTGATTTATGATTCCGACGATGAAGCAAGTGCAGAATGGCTAAAAAACAATACAACTAAAGCAAAATTAATTCCTTTCTCATTGACAAAGAGTTTTAAAGAAGGGGCTTCTATAAATAACAACAAAATGGAAATAAAGATCAACCAAGAAGAGTTTACAATGGACACGGAACACATTGCGTTAGAAGGAAAACATAATATGAAAAATGCAATGGCAGCAAGCTCTGTAGCGAAATTGATGCAAATTAGAAATGCAACAATTCGCGAAAGTTTATCTAATTTTCAAGGTGTTGAACATCGTTTAGAGAAAGTATTAAAAATTCAGAATGTACAATATATCAATGATTCAAAAGCAACAAATGTAAACGCTACTTTCTTTGCTTTAGACAGTATGAATGTGCCAACAGTTTGGATTGTTGGAGGTGTTGATAAAGGAAATGATTACAATGAATTAATGTCTTTAGTTCGTGAGAAAGTGAAAGCAATTATTTGTTTAGGAATTGACAACCGCAAAATTATCGATGCTTTTGGAAACGTTGTTGATATTATGGTTGAAGTTAACAATATGAACGATGCAGTAAAAACTGCTCAAAGATTAACAGAAAAAGGTGATGCTGTTTTATTGTCTCCAGCCTGCGCAAGTTTCGATTTATTTGAAAACTACGAAGACAGAGGAAAACAATTCAAACAAGCAGTACACAATTTGTAAAAAAAGAGTTTAAAGTTTCAAGTTTCAGGTTTCAAGTTTGAGAGCCTGAAACTTGAAACCTGAAACAAGAAAAACTTGAAACTAATAATTATGAAGGAACTAGTAAACAAACTAAAAGGAGATAGAGTAATATGGTCATTCGTGGCTTTATTAGCACTGTTTTCGTTTATGCCTGTTTTTAGTGCGAGTAGTAATTTAGCATATATTGGTCATGGAACCGGAAATACGTTGGGGTATTTGGTGAAACACTTGGCTCACATTTGTATTGGTTTTCTGATTATCTATTGGGTTCATAAAGTGCCATATCATTATTTCAGAGCGATTTCAAAAATTGCTTTGCCAATAGTTTGGTTCTTATTGCTTTATACATTACTGAAAGGAACTGTTATTGCAGGAGCAAATGCAAGTCGTTGGATTCAAGTGCCTTTTATTGGGATAACATTTCAGACTTCGACTTTGGCTTCTATCGTTCTATTTATTTTTGTAGCGCGTTATTTGTCGAAAAAGAAAGAGGAGAATGAGCCTTTTCAAGTGTCATTTGTACAGCTTTGGATTCCGGTATTTATTACACTGGCATTGATTTTGCCTGCAAATTTTTCGACCACTGCATTAATTTTCGCAATGGTTTTAATGCTGACATTTATTGGAAAATACCCATTAAAACATATCGGAATCATAATAGGTTCAGGAATTGCCATGCTGGCATTCTTCCTTTTGGTTGCGAAAGCTTTTCCAGATTCAAGATTTTTCAGCAGGGTTTCAACGTGGGAAAGCCGTATCATGAACTTTACCACAGACAAGCCTGATGAAGACGATTATCAGATTGAGAAAGCGAAAATTGCCATTGCATCTGGAAGACTAGGCGGACTTGGACCAGGAAAAAGCGTTCAGAAAAACTTTTTGCCACAATCTTCTTCTGATTTTATTTATGCCATTGTAGTCGAAGAATATGGTTTAGTTGGTGGTGTCGCAATTTTGATTTTGTATTTATTGCTTTTGTTTCGATTTGTTATTGCTTCACATAAAGCAAATACGTTATTTGGAAAATTACTCGTCGTTGGTCTCGGATTTCCCATGATATTTCAGGCGATGATAAATATGGCAGTTGCAGTTGAATTATTGCCGGTCACGGGGCAAACGCTTCCGCTTATAAGTTCTGGAGGAAGTTCAATCTGGATGACTTGTTTAGGTCTGGGAATTATCATCAGTGTTACTAAAAAAGAAGAAGAAATTGCTGAAGAAAAAGAAGAGAAAGAGAGACGAAAAGAAGCGCTTCAAAGATTAATTGATAAAGAATTAGCAGAAGAAGATTTGCCTGCTGATGAAGTTTATGAAGAAGAAGCAATGTATTCAATCGAAGACAATTCAAGAAATCCGATGAATGCAGTTTTAAATAGATAAGATTAAAATATAAGAATTTTTTAAAAAGTTGTAATTTTTAGAAAGATGACAAAGTATAAATTCATACTTAGCGGAGGAGGAACAGGAGGACATATTTATCCTGCAATTGCTATTGCAAATGAATTAAAATTACAATTTCCTGATGCTGAATTTCTTTTTGTAGGCGCCAAAGATAAAATGGAAATGCAAAAAGTACCTCAGGCAGGTTACGAGATAAAAGGACTTTGGATCGCGGGTTTACAAAGAAAGCTGACGTTGCAAAACTTAATGTTTCCATTAAAATTGGCAACAAGTTTGTTAGAGTCACGAAGAATAATAAGACAATTCAAACCAAATGCAGTAATAGGAACAGGTGGTTTCGCCAGCGGACCATTGTTGCAAGCTGCAGGTCAGGCAGGAATTCCGACAGTGATTCAGGAGCAGAATTCATTTCCGGGAATTACGAATAAATTACTAAGCAAAAGAGCAAATGCAATTTGTGTTGCTTATGGAAGTCTGGAACGTTTTTTTCCGAAAGAGAAAATTGTTTTGACAGGAAATCCAGTTCGTCAGGATTTGATTGATATTGAAAGCAAACGCGACGAAGCAATTGCTTTTTACGGTTTAGATCCAAATAAAAAAACATTGCTGGTTTTAGGCGGAAGTTTAGGTGCGAGAAGAATCAATCAGTTAATTGAAAAAGAATTGCAAAAATTTCTTTCGCAAGATGTTCAGGTAATCTGGCAATGCGGAAAGTTATATTTTGAAAATTATAAAAAATACAATCAGCCAAATGTAAAAGTGGTTGATTTTATTGAAAGAATGGATTTTGTTTACGCAGCAGCCGATGTGATTATTTCAAGAGCTGGAGCATCATCGGTTTCAGAATTATGCATTGTTGGGAAACCAGTAATTTTTATTCCGTCGCCAAATGTAGCTGAAGATCATCAAACCAAAAATGCGCAAGCAATTGTTGATGCTAAAGGCGCCATTTTATTGAAAGAATCAGAACTGGATAATGAATTTAGTATTGTTTTTGAAGCACTGCTGAAAGATTCTGGAAAACAGAAGCAATTGAGTGATAATATTAAAAAACTAGCGAAACCCAAAGCGACACAAGATATTGTAGCGGAGATTGTGAAGTTAATTAAATAGACTGTAAGCTATACGCAATAAGCTTATTAATTGGAATAAAGAAAAATCGCAGTAGACTGCCTAAAGCCTAAAGCTTACTGCTTAAAGTAAAAAATAAAGCAAATAAAAATGAATTTAAATCAAATACAAAACGTTTATTTTATTGGTATTGGAGGCATCGGAATGAGTGCCCTGGCCCGCTATTTCAAATATATCGGGAAACAGGTTTCAGGTTATGATAAAACGCCATCAATGCTGACAAGTGAATTGATTGAAAGTGGTATTGATATTCATTTTGAAGATAATATCAATTTAATTCCGAGTGATTATTATGTTGAGAATACGTTAGTGATTTTTACGCCTGCGGTTCCAAAAACACATTCAGAGTGGAATTATTTTATCGAAAGAAATTACGAAATTAAAAAGCGTGCCGAGGTTTTAGGAATTATCACCAAAGACACTTTTAGTTTTGCAGTTGCTGGGACGCACGGCAAAACAACGACATCAAGTATTTTAGGTCATATTCTATATGAAAGCGGTGCAGATGTTACAGCTTTCGTTGGCGGAATTGTAGAAAACTATAATTCGAATTTAATTGGAACCGGTAAAACGGTAACTGTTGTAGAAGCAGATGAATTTGATAGATCGTTCTTGCATTTGCATCCAAATATCGCTTGTATAACCTCAATGGATGCAGATCATTTGGATATTTATGGGACTAGTGATGCGATCGAGGCTTCGTTTGTGGAATTTGCTTCAAAAGTTGAAGATAAAAGCAATCTTTTTATCACTAAAGAATTGCCTTTAGAAGGAGTTCAGTGTGCTATAAATGAAGATGCAGTATATCAGGCTTATAATGTTCGAATTGAAGACGGAAGTTATGTTTTTGATGTGCAGACGCCATCAGAAATTATGAAAGATCTTCATTTTGGATTGCCTGGAAAACACAATTTAATGAATGGATTAATGGCTATTGCGATGGCAAAAACTTTTGGCACCCCGACCGAGTCTATTGCAAAAGCCATTGCTTCATTCAGAGGAATCAGAAGACGTTTTTCTTATCAGATTAAATCGGATAAGTTGGTTTATATAGATGATTATGCACATCATCCGACAGAAATAAATGCTGTTCATCAAGCAGTTAGGGAATTGTATCCGGGAAAGAAAGTGCTGGCAATTTTTCAGCCACATTTATTCAGCCGAACAAAAGATTTTGTGGATGGATTTGCAGAAAGTCTTTCGCAGTTTGATGAAGTATTTTTAATGGATATTTACCCAGCACGTGAGTTGCCAATGGAAGGTGTTACATCAGAATGGTTGTTGGGAAAAATGACAAATTCGAACAAAAAAATTGTTGCAAAAAATGAATTATTAGCGCAAATCAAAGCCAGTGATGCGCCAATAATTGTGACAATAGGAGCTGGAGATATTGGAGAAATGGTGCCATCAATTAAACAGATGCTGAATGAAAATATTTAATTGGACAAATATTCGATTAGTACTCATTTTAGGGCTTGTACTTTTTCTATATTCTTTCGCGCAACATCGAAATGGAGATAGAAAATTGAAGAAATCTATGGTTGTTTTTGTAGGAGAAAATGCTCTTTTTGTAAAAGCAGAAACGGTTAATAAATTGTTGATAGAAAATAAAAGAGACGCTTCCAGTATTAGAAAAGATGAACTAGATTTGAATAAGATAGAAAAAACCCTTGATACGCAAGACATGATTGAGAAGTCAGATGTTTTTGTAAGTATCGATGGAGTTCTAAAAGCGGTAGTAAAACAGAAGACACCAATAGCGCGAGTTTATGATGGTGATCAATCTTTTTATATTGACTATGAGGGTAATAAAATGCCCTTGTCAGACAATTTTACAGCGCGAGTTCCTCTTGTTTCAGGGGCAATAAATGAAAAAAATAACGAAGATTTAGCTGCTTTATTTCGCACAATTTATGACGATGCGTTTTTGAAAAAAAACATCATTGCAATACAAATTATGCCTAATGGCAGCCTAAAAATGTTTAATCGAAACTATGATTACTTCATAGATTTTGGTAGAACGATGAATGTTGATAAAAAATTTAGAAACTATAAAGCGTTTTTTCAAAAAGCAGTTTTAGATAGTTCGTTATACAAATACAATAAAATTGACCTTAGGTTTACGGAACAAGTAGTTTGCACAAAATAATAGAAAATGGAAAAAGATAACATTGCAGTAGGTCTAGATATTGGAACGACAAAGATAGTTGCCATGATAGGCAAGAAAAATGAGTACGGCAAATTGGAAATTTTGGGTATTGGAAAATCCAAAAGTCTGGGTGTTGCGAGAGGAGTTGTGAACAATATCACGCAAACTATCCAGTCGATTCAGCAAGCGATACTTGAAGCAGAAAACAATTCAGGTTATAAAATTAAAGATGTTGTTGTGGGTATTGCCGGACAGCACATCAGAAGTATTCAGCATACAGATTACATCAGCCGTAATAATCCAGAAGAGGTTATTGGCGAAAAAGATATTCAGCTTTTAATTGATCAGGTAAATAAACTGGCTATGTTGCCGGGTGAAGAAATTATTCACGTTTTGCCACAGGAATTTAAAATTGACGGACAATCTGAGATTAAAGAGCCAATTGGTATGTACGGCGGAAGATTAGAATCTAGTTTTCACGTTGTAGTAGGACAGGCTTCATCCATCAGAAATGTTGGAAGATGTATTCAGAGCTCAGGAATCGAATTGTCAGGATTGACTTTAGAACCATTAGCTTCGGCAGACGCAGTTTTGAGTCAGGAAGAAAAAGAAGCAGGTGTTGCCTTGATCGATATTGGTGGCGGAACAACAGATTTGGCCATTTTTAAAGATGGAATTATTCGTCACACAGCAGTTATTCCTTTTGGAGGAAATGTAATTACAGATGATATTAAAGAAGGCTGTTCGATAATTGAAAAACAAGCAGAGCTTTTAAAAATAAAATTCGGATCAGCTTGGCCGGGGGAAAATAAAGACAACGAAATTGTTTCTATTCCTGGTTTAAGAGGAAGAGAGCCAAAAGAGATTTCGCTTAAAAACTTATCTAAAATTATCCATGCTCGTGTTGTGGAAATTATTGAGCAGGTTTTTGCCGAAATTAAAGCTTACGGACACGAAGATCCTCGCAAAAAATTAATTGCAGGAATCGTTCTTACAGGTGGTGGAGCTCAATTAAAACATATTAAACAATTAGTAGAATATATTACTGGTATGGATACCAGAATTGGATATCCAAATGAGCATTTAGCAGGAAATTCAAGCGAAGAAATTTCGAGTCCATTGTTTGCAACAGCTGTTGGTTTAGTAATGAACAGTATTGAAAATAGTACACAGAGTGCTGTTAGAATGGAAATAGTAAATGAGCAGCCAAAAGTAGTTTACAGAAATGCACCGCCGCCAGTTCAGCAGCGATACGAAGTGGAAGAAAACTACGTTGAAAGAGTAGAAACTATTGAAGAACCTAGAGAAACAAGAACGAACAAGGTTGAAGCAGAATCTACAGAAACCAAAATAAGGAGATCATTTTTTGATAGATATGTCGATAAAATCAAAGATTTTTTAGACAACGCTGAATAAAATATTAAGAGAAAAGGAATTACTATTGGCCCCAAGTCAAGAAGTAAAAAATGTACTAAATAAGAATTAAAAAACCAAAAAGATGATGAGCAACTCAGAATTTGGAAGCATTTCATTTGATTTACCAAAAAACCAATCAAATGTAATAAAAGTAATAGGTGTAGGCGGAGGAGGCAGTAATGCTATCAACCATATGTTTAAACAAGGTATTAAAGGCGTTGATTTCATCGTTTGTAATACCGATTCACAAGCGTTGCAAAACAGTTCGGTGCCTAACAAAATTCAGTTAGGTATGAATTTGACAGAAGGTCTTGGAGCAGGAGCAAACCCTGACGTAGGACAGCAGTCTGCTATTGAAAGTATTGCCGATATTGAAAAAATGTTAGACCGTGGTACTAAGATGGTATTTATTACCGCCGGTATGGGTGGTGGTACTGGTACAGGTGCTGCTCCGGTTATCGCGCAATTAGCAAAAGAAAGAGAAATCCTTACAGTAGGTATCGTGACGATTCCGTTTCAATTTGAAGGGAAAGTACGTCAGGAACAAGCACTTTTAGGAATCGAAAAATTACGTAAACAAGTTGACTCGTTAATCGTAATTAATAATAATAAATTAAGAGAAGTTTACGGAAATTTGGGTTTCAAAGCCGGATTCTCTAAAGCAGATGAAGTTTTGGCAACTGCCTCTAGAGGTATTGCTGAAGTAATTACGCACCATTATACTCAAAATATCGATTTACGCGATGCTAAAACAGTTTTAGCAAACAGCGGAACGGCTATTATGGGGTCTGCGGTGTCAGAGGGAGAAAACAGAGCTAAAGATGCGATTGTATCAGCATTAGATTCTCCATTGTTAAATGACAATAAAATTACAGGTGCCAAAAACGTATTGTTGCTTATCGTTTCTGGATCTAATGAAATAACGCTTGACGAAATCGGAGAAATCAACGATCATATTCAGGCAGAAGCAGGTTACAACGCAAATATTATCATGGGAGTTGGTGAAGACGAAACTCTTGGTGAGGCTATTGCTGTAACTATTATAGCTACTGGTTTTGACGTTGAACAACAAAACGAAATCGTTAATACAGAGCCAAAGAAAATTATTCACACGTTAGAAGATGAGCAGAGAAGTGTTCATAATTTAACGAATAAACCGCTTACTTCTTTTGATTTAAATGCTGAAACACCTACTGCAAAATCTGAGGATAAAGTTGTTTTTGATTTAATGGAAGATACGGTTGCTCCCGTAGCTCAAACTCCAGTTGTTCCAGTAACACCTCCAACAATCAATCAAGAAGAGTTGGTAGTGATGTCTGAGTTTATTAAGAATCTTGATGTGACTTTTGAAATCGTTTCTCCAATAACAGATATTGATTTTAAAATTTCAACTCCAGAAGTGCAGGCTTTTCAAGAAGTAAAACCTGTACAGCAAAGAACTTTTGAAAAAGAAGAACAAACTACTTTTTCATTTGATTTGCCTCTTTTTAGATCAGAGCCTGAAGTTAAAAAAGAGCCAGTTGCTGAGCAGGAAACTAAAATTATGTTTGAGTTAACAAACGAAACACGCAATATTAAAGTAAATGATCCAGTTTCATTTGTTCCAGTAACAGAGCTTTCTGATAACGGAATTATCAAATATTCGTTAGAAGAATATATGGAAGTGGAAAACGATTTAATGGCTTCAAAACCAGTTGAAAAAGTGGTTGAAGATGTTGTTCCTGAAGAATTAAACATTACGTTGAAACCAAAAGTGGATTTTGCAAGTCAGCCTGACTTTATAACAACTGCAGAAGCTTCTCCAATGGAATTAACAATTGAAGAAACACTTCGTTTAAGAGCTGAAGAAAGAAGAAAGAAACTAAAAGAATTTAATTATAAATTCCACAATAATGTTTCCAGAATTGATGAGCTGGAAAAAGAACCAGCTTATAAAAGATTAGGAATTGATTTATCAAATTCTCAATCAAACAATACCAATTCAAGAATTTCTGTTGGAACAGATAGTAATAATGATTTGCAATTGCGTTCAAACAATTCATTTTTGCACGATAACGTAGATTAATTTTAAAATCATAATATTAGGATAGCCCGAAAATTGGATTTAATTTTCGGGTTATTTTTTTTATCTTCGCACTGAATTTAGAAATTTGACTTCCTAAATAGGTTTTTAAAGTGAATCTTATTGTCAGTTCGAGCGAAGTCGAGAACAAATTCCAAATTAATATATCAATTAATAGGCATTTGCTTATTTTAAATAAAACACAAACATGAGTTTACAAATACAAATCATGGAAGAGATTAAAACTGCCATGAAAGCTAAAGATACTGTTGCATTAGAATCATTAAGAGCGATTAAATCTGAATTATTATTAGCTTCAACTGCTTCAGGTTCTAAAGAAGAATTATCAGAAGACGAAGAAATTAAATTACTTCAGAGATTAGTTAAGACTCGTAAAGAGAGCGCGAGAATCTTTACAGAACAAAATCGTCCTGACTTAGCTGAACCAGAATTGGCTCAGGTTGCTGTGATCGAGAAGTTTTTACCAGCTCAATTAAGCGAAGAAGAAGTAGAGGCTGTAATTGCAAAAATTATTGCAGAAACAGGAGCTTCTGGAATTGCTTCAATGGGTAAAGTGATGGGATTGGCATCTGCTCAATTAGGCGGAACTGCTGAAGGAAAAACCATTTCTACAATTGTAAAGAAATTACTTTCGTAAATAATTTTAGATTTTAGAGTTCAGATTTTAAATTGAATCTGAATTCTAAAATCATAAATCTAAAATAAAAATGACCTCGTAGTTCAACTGGATAGAATATCAGATTTCGGCTCTGAGGGTTGGGGGTTCGAACCCCTCCGGGGTCACTATAAAATTTGAAAGCCTGTAAAATATACATTTTGCAGGCTTTTTTTATTGGTTTGAAAAAACTTTTTTATATTGAAAGTTGAAAATGGAATAATAAAATACTTTGATCAATAATAAAAAGAATAAATAGCCATTTTGATGACAATAATAGCAATATTTTTTCCATCCCTTTCTTTTTTATTGAGAGGTAAAGTTTTTACTGCCATAATCTGTTTAATTTTACAGATAACTTTAATTGGTTGGATTCCTGCTGCAATTTGGGCAGTGATTTCTCTACAAAATGCAAGAGCAGATAAGCGTAATGAAAAATTGATAAAAGCTATGAGAGCTAAGTAAACACTGAACTCTCATGATTTACTTATTTTTCAGAGCTTTTCTTTGGCCTTTTTATTAGAAAGTAAAGCGATACAACAAAAACAACTATGTAAAGAATTGCAAGCGCCGGTTTTTCAAATTTTAGCGTTTCAAAATCGAATTGCTTAAACAATGTTATGCCTAAAATGGTTACTACAACTAGTAAAGTAAATGATATTGGTCTTTTATTTTCCATGTTTTAAGGTTTTATAGATTGGTCAATTAGCTAAATATAGAACATGTTATTTATTAAATATTCTCATTGTTTTTGAATTTTGCTTGACTAATATAGTAAAAGTTTTACAAGAAACCATTCATTGTTTTTATATTGAGAATAAAAAATGGTTTTATAATAAGAAAAAGGACAAAAAAGAGAATTTCTTTTTTGCCCCATTTTGATTTTGTTCTTTCGAAAATTACTTTGTATTATCCAGAAAAGTATCAATATAATTCACAACTAGATTGACGTGTTCGTGCTGTGGACCGTGCCCCGTTTGAGGTAGTACAATTAATTGTGCAGTAGGCAATTGTGTTGTAAGCGGATACCAGTTTTCTACAGCAAAACTAATATCGTGATCTCCAGAAATTATTAAAATTGGTGTTTTTGTGGTTTTTAATTTATCTCTGTAATTTTCTTTGTCTTCTGTTGCGTTTTCTCCTCCTGCAAAATACAGCTGAAAAACATCCATAGTCGAGGGAATTTTAGAAACGTCAATTCTTTGTGAAATTCGGTCGTGAGAAGCTTTTGCTGCTTTTCTGCTTTCTTCAGATTCAGGTTCGAAGAAGAGTACAATTTCATCATCGAGATCATTTATTGGTTTTAAAGCATGATCCAGAAAAGATTGTTCTAGCGGAACGACTCTTTTTCCTGTTGGTCCCGTTCCTAACAATACAGTATGCGTAACCAGGTCAGGATATTGGTGCGTCGCAGCTTGCGTAACCAGCCCGCCGTAAGACCAGCCTATAAAGATGGCTTTCTCAATTTTTAAATAATCAGCTAGATCTTTTATGTCTTTAGCAACTTCTTTTACATCTGTAGGCAAAGTTCCACTTGAATAACCAATTCCCGAATAATCAAAAGTAATTACTCTATACTTCTCAGCAAGCAAATCCAGAAATAATGGATCCCAAGTATCAATTGTTCCTCTAAATCGGTTTATTAAAATAATGGGAGTTCCATTGCCTATTGATCTATAAGCAATCTTTCTGCCCGGTAAATCAGCAAATTCTGTTTCCGAATTATAAGCAGTTGTTTTGTGTGCATTCATAATCTATAAATTTATTGCAAACTTCAAAAGAATCGAAAAATTTGAGTTATTCTATTTTTTGAGTTTTAGTTAATAATCAATAAAAAGAAAACAATTTTAATGCCTTTCGTAAATTATTTCAGCAATCGGCATTCACAACATTTGGGGAATATTTTTTTATTTTATTTCGCTAAAAAAAATGAAATTTAGCGGTATTTAGAAAAATCATATTTCAATTGTACTTCCTATTTTAGGCAAAAACAAATTAAGATTTGCATTTGTAAAAGCATCGGTCGCTTTTTGATGATCCATCATAATAAAACCAAAAGTATCATAATGAACGCCCAATATTTTATTGACTTCAACAAGTTTTGAAGCTTCAATCGCTTCTTCAATTCCCATTGTTAAGCCGTCGCCAATTGGGAATATGGCAAAATCTAGTTTGGTGAATTTCGGAATCAATTTCATATCTAAGGTGAGCGCTGTATCGCCACTATAGTAAAAATTTCCATCAGCAGTTGTCAGAACAAAACCGCAGGCAATTCCGCCATAACTTCCGTCCATAAAACTGCTTGGATGCTGGGCAATAACACATTTTACTCTTCCAAAATCAAAATCAAATTTACCGCCGGGATTAATTGGGTGTGCATTTTCGATTCCGTTTTTTAAGAGCCAGTTGTAAATTTCAAAATTGCCTAGAACTTTGGCACAGGTATTTTTTGCAATTCTTTCAACATCGAGTATATGGTCGTAATGTGCGTGCGAAATAAAAATATAATCGGCTTTTATTTCGTCAACGTTAATATCTTTTGCTAATTCATTTGGTGTGATAAAAGGGTCAAAGAGGAGGTGTTTTCCATTAGCCAAAACCGAAAAACAAGAATGCCCATAATAGGTGACTTTCATGATGAAATGCTTTAGAGATTAATAATTATATTATAGTTTAACACTTTAATAGTCAAATGATATGCCGTTCATTCTTCCAATATTTTTTCAGTATCAACAGCATTATTTTCCTGATATAATTTTTGACCAATTTTGCCCTGATCTCCCAACGCACGTCCTTTTATAAGCCAAGCAATTCCGAAAGCAAAAAGCGCAATGGTTTCGAAGATTAAAGTTGAATAAGCAAATAGCTGGAATTTTCCTGAAATGGGCACCAGAATCAAAGAAATTAAAATCGTATAACCGCAAAATTTATAGATGTTATTTTCATTTAAAATGCTTTTGGGCGTTCTGGTTTCATTTGCCTGACCAATCGTAAAAACATTGATAGCAAGCAAGGCCAATATCAAGAAAAAAACGCCAGCAAAACCGTAATGAAGCCAACCAAGCCAAGTTTTTGCTGATGGAATAAAAGTGTATATTTTTTGAGAAAAATCACCTGGATTTGTCGGAATCAAAGCGACACCAATTGCCATAATTCCAGCAATATTGGTCAATAAATTATCGTTTTTCCAGATGGAAGTATTTCCGTGACCTTTATATCGAATTAAAAAAAGGCCAACAGCGCACAAAGTTCCAGTAAAAATTTCCCTAAGATTTGTGTAATAATAATCGCTGATAGAAGGCTGAATCTGAGTTTGAAAAAAAGAAATAAGAGAAAAACCAACTAAAAGAATGGGCAGACTTATTCCTAAATAGCCAATCGCGCGTCTTATACGTCTATAGGTGAAAACATCATAACTTTCTATTTTAACTTCTTTAGCATTTATTTTCATAACGATTTCATTTAGGCAATGATAAAGTTATGAGAATATTTTGTAAGTATTTGATAATTAGTGATTAATAATGTTTTCAATACGCGGATTATACGTCATTTTTGTCATTTCGAGGAACGAGAAATCTCCGCGAGTAGCTCTACAAAGATTGACGATTTAGATGAAGGAGTTTCTTGCGGAGATTTCTCGTTCCTCGAAATGACAAGCACGCGCTAGCAACATGCAGAAAAAATCCGCTTTAACTCGTTTTAATCTGTGTCATCCGTGTTCCATTAAAAGCATTTAAAGGTTATTTTCTAGAAAATAAATTCTCGACAACCCAAGCCGGGCCAATCAATAAAAACTGAAGATCTTTTAAGAAAGATGGTTTTTTGCCTTCAATATTATGACCATAAAATTGTCCGATCCATGCAATAACAAAAACGCCAATTGAAAACATCCATAACGGCACAAACTGACTGATGTAATAATTTGCAATTAGACAAATTGCTGAGAAAATGGCAATTTTAACCGCCATTGCAACGGATAAGCGAATATAAAATACAAGAACAAATAGCAAAACAACAAACGCCCAATTTTCGATAATTGGAGAATTAAGTTTTAAAGTGTTTGCGATAATCCCACTCGGAATACTCATTAGCAAACCCACAATAGAAAAATAAATAGCTGGAACACAAATGTAGTGTATCGCTTTGTTTTTTGGGTTTTGGTGGCTTACAGCATATTCTGCAAACCATTGATCTAAGGTTCTCATTTTTGTGGTTTTAATAGTTAGTTATCGTAAATCTAATGAAATTTCTTTTACAATTACGGTATGAAAAACAATAACTAAAAAATGAGAAGTTTTCTGGTTTTAGCTTTCTTGGCTCATTTTATTATATTCAAAAACATTATCCCACAATTCATCAATTTTAATTAATGCATCGTTTAGCGAAATTACACTCCATCTTCCGTTGATTTCAATTCCGAGACCAATGTTTTTCAATTTCAATAAGGCATCATTCACGTCAAAATCTAATTCGGTATTTAATTTTGTTTCAAACCAAGATTCTATTTGTGTATCCAGTTCTTCTGCCGTAAGCGGATGAGGGCTTCGATTTAAAAAAGAATAAGCTAAAATGGTTTCTTTTAAAACTTCTTCTTCAGATGAGTTTAAAAGCGAATAAAAAGCGCCGCTGTTGTTTCCGAGGTTTTTGAAATACAAACTGTCTGAAAGAATTTTAGAATACCTTATTTTTTTGTTTACAAAATTGTTGTATTGGCGGAAACAATAAATTGATAAAATTCCTAAAGCTATTAAACCTTGATTTAGTGACGTTTTACTGTTTAGCAAATCGATGGCTTCGCCAGTTTCATAAGCATTATACATATTAATTAAGGCCGGAATTACTTTGGCGCTCAATAATGAAATTCCACCAAAAATTCCCGGAATCCACAACAGCATTTTATCCTTCAAAGACATTCTCGGAATGGCATTTGGGAAAATTGTTTCAAGATCGTTTTTTGGAACCCGTTTAAAGATTTTTAATCCGATAGAACCCGGATCAATCGGCATTTTTCCTAATTTGACTTTCTTTTTGGTCAAATAATCAGCATCACTGTAATTCAAATAAATCAATACGCGATCGTAGTACTCGATTTCAACTTCTTTCTTCCAAAAAATATATTTCGAAATCTTTTCTTTCGCTTTATGCTGACCGCGCACGTATAGTTCGTAATCTTTAAAAGCATTAAAATCAATTGACAAATCCAAACCAATCAAGTCCGATTCTGCAAAAGCAGTTTCTAAAGTGTCTTTATCAATTCTGTGGTAATTACCGCGTTCTAAAACCGTTTGCAATGTTTCTTTAAAGATCGAAAAATCACTTTTTCCAATGAAACCTTCGCGCTCTTTTTCGCTTAAATCGGGATCAAATAAGGCGTAATTTTGTTTTAGATTTTTATTGAGATTAAAAGATTCGTAATGATAATAATGCTCAATTATTTCGAATAGATTTCTAAAATCAGCAGCTTTTTCTGTATCAGCAGCAAAAGCAGTAATTTGTTGTTCGAGTAAGAAT
Source organism: Flavobacterium sp. 245 (assembly GCF_004362055.1). Classification (GTDB taxonomy): domain Bacteria; phylum Bacteroidota; class Bacteroidia; order Flavobacteriales; family Flavobacteriaceae; genus Flavobacterium. The sequence continues at coordinate 170,894 of NZ_SNXB01000011.1, read as the reverse complement.
TCCTTGTTGAACGGAATATAATGTTCGCGTGTCATATTGATTTTGGGACTTAACTTGTTCTTAGGCATAGAACTGCAAAGGTAGGAAGTTTTAATAGCTTCTCCTATTTGATTGCAGTGTTGCAGCAAGTTTTAACTTTCCGAAAACAAGAAACGTTTTATATTATTTTCAAAAAAAATGAGATTTCGAATCGTTGGGAGCGACCTGAAATCTCATTTTAGCGTTCAAAAAAAATAACATCATTTTACTAATTTGCCTCGCGGAAATTATATTCTACAGTAAAAATTATTCGGTGGCAATATTACTAATTATTAAAATGGAGGCAATGCGTATTTATACGTGTTTTTTTTGCTAGCGCGAGCGTCTCGCTCGTGACTACTATGTGTTCACAAGAGCGATGCTCAAGCTAGCAGGAGAGAAGGATAGTTTCTACTCTTAATAATTATCATAAAAGTAATTTATAATTTCCATTTCTGTAATTTCGAAGTCATCAAATATATGTACTAGATTAAAAATCCCTAAAGGATATTCAGATACCTGAGCTGCAAATCTTTCGATGTTTTTTTTATCTGTAAAGTTTATATCATAAATTTTTTCAATACCCATTCCTCTATCTTTATCTATGGAAGATATTTCAATGTCGCATAAATATTTATTATTTTGATATGTGATAAATAGGCCTTTAGTTTTTTCTTTATAGCCAATAATAATTTTTTCAAATAATAATTGAAACTCCTCAATACTTTCAATATTAAATCGTTCTTGATAAAAATTAGCAAAATGTTTATTTAAATTATCATCAACTTCAACTACAATTTTATCTGAAACGATAACATTTAAAATAGTATTAGGCATTACGATATATACAAAAGATTTTTCATTATAATTTTCTATAGTAAGCTTTTTGATAATTTTAATATGCTTATTTAAGTATGATATTATTTTCTTTAATTGTTTAGTTTTCATGTTTTATTTTTTTAAACAGTTCAATGTTTGTGCCTCTCACAAATATAATGTAACTTCCATTGTTTTCTATAATTATATCATTGCCACTTGTCTTCGCTATTATTCTACCATTTTGGCGAACGATATTGTCTTCCATAACTGGATACATTCTTCCATCATATTTCATGGTTGGTTTTTGAACTTTTTCAATTCCAGAATAAAAATCTTCAATTTCTTCTAATTTTGTATTTATTTGTGCCAAAGCTTCTTCAGCATTAGTACATTCCATTGAGATTTCTAAAGTATGATAATAAGATTTTAGTCTTTCATGTTTACTAAGCACAGTTCCAGGTTGCTTTAAAGGTGGTATATCTGTAATATTATCTAAAATTTCTTTTAATCCCGGCATAATATTATTTTATTATTGATGATGCTGTACATAATTCGTAAGGTATGGGTGAAAACTATTTTTTTGAATTTTCAGTTTCTATGATTATATTTTTGTTATCGCATTATTTGTAAATCTTCTTTTTAATTTCTTCTATCCAATCTAAATTATTTCGATTTGTAAAAAAAGGTTGTTTTGCTAGCTCGATATATTTTTTTGCAAAAAGAATTTTATTGAATCCCTCTTTATCGTCAAAAAAGTCTTTTAAAACCTTCTTTTCTTTGGTTGTTAAATCAAAAAAATCTGTAGAATATTTTTCATCAATTTGAAATTCTTTTTTTGAGTATAGATCTGAAATTTCCGAATAATTTATGTTAAATTCTTGAAGAGTATGATAGAAAATTAAAGGATCTAGGCAATCTTCAATTTCTGTTGGCGGGCTCATTAATGCATTATTAACGTCTACCAAAATAGATTCATCTTTTCTTAAAACTAGTCTTTCAAAAATTAAATTTTTGTCTTTAATATATTCTGAAACATCAATTCTTTCTTTGTCGGTATCAATTAAACAAAATACTTTACCGGTAATTATATAGTCAGGATCTTTTATCGGTGTGGTTAAATAACTATATATTTTTTTTACTTCTTTAAATCCTCCGACAGGTAAAACACGAAGATTTTTTTCATTTATTTCGTTTTCAAAATAATAATCGAAATATATTTTTTCAGACTGTCCTTCACAAATTATCCAATAATATTGATTGTCCTGCATTATTGAAATTATAATTGATTGAACTAGATCATTGTAACTTTTGATGTTATAATCAATGGGTAAAGGCCCTTTATGAAGTTTTTTTGAATGAACTAGATTTTCACGGTAATTATAAAGATTTAGAAATTTATAACTTATTTCGTTTTTATTGTTTTTTGTGATTGCGGTTGCACTTCCGTTAGTAATAATAGGTAAAAAACCATACCAATGGGTAGATACTAAAATTTGATGATTATCTTTACTGATTTTTAAAAGCTTATCAAATTGTTCATAGCAATTTGATATATGTAATGATGCCTCTGGTTCGTCAATTGCTAAAATAATATTGCTTTCACGATCATTGTTTTTTCTTAAAAAAGAATATGCAACATCTATTAATGCTTTTCTTTTTTCCCCTGAGCTAAGTTCTGTTACAGGTATAGATTTTGAATTTTCAATTTTTTTATTCAAGACTTTAATAGAGAAGTAAGCCTCAATAATTTTTGAGACTAAATCAGGCATGGTCAAATTATCTTTGTAATATCCTTTGTAATGATATATTTCTAAAACTTCTTCAATTTCTTTTACAAACTTCCCTAAATCCTTATTAATTTGATTTATTGTTTTTTGTGTAATTGCTTTTTCAATTTCTCTTTGAATATTTTTATCCATTAATTTCTGCATATCTTGTGTCTCAAGCTTAGTGTAAGTCTGAACATCAGTTTCAACAGGAATGTATATATAGGAATAATGAGAATTTATATATTCATAAAATCCTTTAAAGTATCTTTGCAACTCAGTATCTTCATATTCCTTATTCGGGGTGTCATTTATAAAAGAAAGCTGATTATGAAATGAACCAAAATATATTCCAGGATCATTATATTTTTTACCAGCAAATAATAAGAAAAAGTCATCAGGATTATAATTATTCAATAATTCACTACGATGTTTATCAAAATCTCCTCTTCCTTTAAAAGTTGTTTTCCATAATAAATCTGATAATAATTTAGCTTTATTAAACTGTTCTAGATCGGGTTTAGTTTCCTTTCTTAATTTATCTTTATGAATTAAAAAGACAGGAACAATAAAAGGAAAGTTGTCCCCACTAATACCATCTGATTTAGCTTCGTTATTTATCGGCCAATCTGTTGCACCTTTTTTATTAAAACAAAAATCAAGGGCTTCTAATACAGAACTTTTACCGCAGCCGTTTTCTCCAATAATACTAGAAAATCCTACACCTTCTGAAATGGGTAAATAATTAATTCCTTTATATATTTTAAAGTGTCTTAAAAAAATCGATACTATCATTTTATTATTTAAGTTATTTTTGTTTATCAAGAATACTTATAGTAAGTATTTAAACAGATTTAAATTAGTTTCAGTAAACCTGAGATTATAATTTACAATCAGTTTAACAACAAATATCCTTTCTCAATTATTCCTGTCATTACGGAAATCCATAATTCAAAAAAATATTTATTCCCAAAACAATTATACCACTAAATAAATCTCAATCACCAAGTACTAATACGTGATTTTTCTAAATGAGTAAAGGCGTCAAATTTTAACTTTGTTTTTCATAGCAAACTTTAGCTCAAAATCAAAAAGCGCAAACATCATGAATGGTTTGCGCTTCTTTTAAGAAAACTATTTGGAAGTGGGTAATATCGTAAAAAATAAAAGTGAGACTCATAATCGCTGGCGATTTGTTATCTCACTTTATGCCCCAAAATTTAGTATAAACATTCAAGGATTTTCAACCTACCGAAAATCATGACCAATCTTTACAATTTGTTTATAACACAAGTATAGTAATTAATAGAGACTGAGCACCAGGTATTTATACGGGATTTTTGTTAATAGTTTTGAGGCTTATTATCTAATTGTCAAATTAGCTAATTGCCACATTTTCTAATTGTTTGAATGAAAGTTTTTTCTTAACTTTAAATTACTCAAATCTAGGTGATTATGGTAGTGGAAGTTTTTAAAACAAATGTAAAGAAAGAGGCAGATAAAAATTATGTTATTGCCGTTATTCAGACCCAGTTTCCAGATTATAGAATTAATTTTGATCTGGAGGACTGTGATAAGATATTAAGGGTAGAAGGTGTTGATCTTGAATGTGATAATATAATTGATTATGTACATTGTCTGGGTTATACATGCGTGAGATTGGAATAGAGTGTAGAGAATAGAAAAGCTTGGGGCTCGTCTAGTATTATTTTTTACATTTGTGTCCTATGAAAAAAGCATTCCAACTCTTCGATTTTACTCAAAAAGTCAATTATAAAAATGAAATTTTAGCCGGTTTAACTGTCGCTATGACTATGATTCCGGAATCGCTGTCGTTTGCTATTTTGGCTGGATTTCCGCCTTTGGTTGGTTTGTATGCTGCTTTTATCGCCGGATTGATTACAGCAATTTTTGGTGGAAGACCGGGAATGATTTCTGGCGGGGCAGGGGCAACGGTAATTGTTTTGATTGCCTTGATGAAATCCCACGGAATAGAATATGTTTTTGCTGCCGTTGCACTTGGCGGTGTGGTTCAAATTTGTATCGGGCTTTTTAAACTTGGAAAATTTATTCGATTAGTTCCACAGCCTGTAATGTTTGGTTTTGTAAACGGACTGGCAGTTGTGATTTTTATGTCGCAGCTGGAACAGTTTAAAACTATTGTCAACGGCCAGATTTCTTGGCTTCACGGAACTCCATTATATATTATGTTAGGATTGGTCGCGCTGACGATTGCAATTGTTTTGATTTTTCCTAAAATAACAAAAGCTGTTCCGGCTTCTTTAGTGGCAATTATGGCTGTTTTTGCTTTGGTTATTATATTTAATATTGAAACCAAAACGGTTGAAGACATTGCTTCTGTTCAAGGCGGATTTCCTCCTTTTCATATTCCGAATATTCCGATTTCTTTTGAGACTTTTAAAATCATATTTCCATATTCAGTAATTGTTGCAGCTGTTGGTTTGACCGAAGGTTTGCTGACACTGAATTTAGTTGATGAAATTACAGGAACACGCGGAAATAGTAATCGCGAATGCATTGCACAAGGAAGTTCGAACATTTTAAACGGTTTCTTCTACGGAATGGGCGGTTGCCCGATGATTGCACAGACTTTAGTAAATCTAGGAGCAGGCTCGCGTGCCAGACTTTCGGGGATAATTGCATCTTTGACCATTTTAATAATCATTCTTTTTGGAGCTCCCGTTATTGGGAAATTGCCAATGGCAGCTTTGGTAGGCGTAATGATGATGGTCGCAATTACAACTTTTGAATGGGCAAGTTTCAGGATTATAAACAAAATGCCGAGACATGATATTTTTGTTGGAATTTTGGTTGCTTTAATTACAATTGTATTGCACAATTTGGCTTTGGCGGTTTTAATTGGTGTCATTATTTCGGCTTTGGTTTTCGCCTGGGAAAGCGCCAAAAGAATTCGTGCCAGAAATTTTATTGATAAAAACGGCGTAAAACATTATGAGATTTATGGTCCTCTATTTTTTGGATCAATAACTACTTTTATGGAGAAATTCGACATTCAAAATGATCCAAGTCACGTAATCATTGATTTTAAAGAAAGCCGTGTTTCTGATATGTCAGCAATTGAAGCACTGAATAATTTGACAAAAAAATACAATCAGGAAAATAAAAAGATAGAGTTACAGCATTTAAGCGAAGATTGCAGGCAGTTACTGAAAAATGCGGATGCTGTTATAAAGGTAAATGTAATTGAAGATCCTACTTATAAAGTGGTGTCTTGATTAGAAAATGTGGCAATTTGAGAATTAGATAATTGACTTACGACATCCCAATTTTCTGTAAAGACACATTGCAGTGCGCATTATGTGTACCTATAATATATGACAAACCTGATAGGTTTTTAAAACCTGTCGGGTTTATTTGTTTAAACGTTATGTGAATGTCAGAGGTAGATGGACTTTAGTACATATCTACAGAAAATACAATTCCAAAATAAAATTATCTGATTATCTAATTGGCAAATTATCTAATTTAAAAATAGTCTTTCCTTCCTTAATGGTTTCTAAAACCTGAATGTCAATAATTTTTTTTGGATCGATTTTTAAAGGATTTTTATCCAAAATAACAAAGTCAGCTAGCTTTCCTTTCTTGATAGAACCTTTGGTGTTTTCTTCAAAATATTGATAGGCAGCCCAAGAAGTAAGAGATTGCAAAGCATTATAAGGACTAATTCTTTCTTTATGGCCAATTACATCACCAGATCTGCTGATTCTATTGACTACAGAATACAAAATCATAATACTGTTAGGAAGCGCGACAGGAGCGTCATGATGTTCTGTAAATTTCATTCCTTTTTTTAAAGCAGTGGCAGCTGGAGAAATGCGATAGGCTCTTTCTTTTCCGAGTGTTTCATCGCGGTGCCAGTCGCCCCAATAATATGTATGCATCCCAAAAAAAGAAGGTATAATTTTTAAAACTTTCATAGAATCTAATTGATCAAAACGGACTGTTTGCGCATGTATGGCAACAGATCTTCGGTCTTTTCCGCCGTACAAATCAGTGGCATTACGAATAGCTTTTATATATTCATCAATTGCAGCATCGCCATTGCAATGCGCTAAAATCTGCCAGTTATTAGCATACGCCGAATCGACTAATGAAATAGCGTCTTCTTCTTTGGGAAAAGCTGGATATCCTGAATAGGTTGTGGGTTTACCTGGAGGAGGAATTTTGTATGGTTTAGTAAGCCAAGCCGTTTTTCCTTGTGGAGAACCATCGAGAGAAAGTTTTACTCCCGCAATTCTAAAATGATTAGTATAGTTTTTTTGCACCCCATTGGCTTTCATATATTCCATTTGAGTTTGTATATCTGGATATGCAGCGACATCTATTGAAAGCTTACCTTCATTGGCTAGTTTTTTCCATGTATTACATGCATCACTACTTGCACGGCCTTCCTGAGCAGTAGTAAATCCGAATTTGGTATAGGCTGCGATGCCGGCTTCTGCAATTTTTACATTTGCAACAGTATCGAGAGTTCCCATTATCTTAAAAAGCGGTATAAACATTGCCATTTCTTCGAGAACTCCATTTGGTTCCTGAGAGCCTTCTTTTCTTCTAATAAAACCGCCTGCAGGATCTTTCGTTGCAGCTGTGTAACCAGCTAATTCTAAAGCTTTATGGTTCATCACCGCCAAATGGCCAGATTGGTGAATAATCAAAACCGGAACAGTAGTTGAAACTTTGTCTAAATCATCGGCAGTAGGAGGTAATTTTTCTTTTAATTGTGCATCATCGTAGCCAAAACCAACAATCCAGCCATATTTTCCAACTGCTTTGGAATTTTTACTTTTCCATTCATTTAAAAGGGAAATGATTGTCGAAATATCGTTTCCTGTTCCATCTGGTGCTGGAAGTAAATTTGCAGATACAGCCTGAAAACCTGCATTCCAAACATGTCCGTGTGCATCAATAAAACCCGGAAGGATGATTTTGCCTTGTAAATTATTCATTAGAGTTTTGTCACCATGAAATTTCTCGGCTTCAGCTTTTGTTCCAACAAACAGAATCTTACCATCTTTTACCGCGACTGCTTCTGCATAATTTGGTTTGTCGCCTTCCATAGTTAAGATATCGCCTCCAAAATAAATTGAATCAGCCGGATTGGTAATTTCTTTTTTACAACTCACTAAAACTAATATTAATAGAAGGAAAGGGATTTTTCTCATTTGTGTTTTTTTAAATGAAGTAGTGAATGATTTTTACAATACTTCTTAAAGTTAGAAAATATAATAATACATTAATGGTTTATTTTCAATGAATTATGTTTTGCTTTTTAGAATAAAAAAAGCCGAACAGAATTTTCTGTCCGGCATTTTCGTTTAGCGTGTTGTTGTCGAATTGTTTTATTGGCACATTATTTCAACATATTTTCAACTTCGCTGAACTTTCCGTCGACTTCTTCGATTTTTAATCCCAAAATATGCGCTATTAAAGGATAAACTGAAACATTCTGGAATGTTTTGACCGTTTTATCAACCTTAAAATTTGGACCTTTTGCATAAAAAATGGCGTGCATGTCTTTTTCATTGTTGTCATAACCATGCGTTCCGCCTTTTACATTTTGAGATTTTTTGGATACTAAACTCCAGCCTTTATCCGCTTCTATAACAAAATCATGCACACGCGGATTGGTTCCGTAATGAAGTCTTTTGGGAACTTCAGTTGATTTCCAAAAATGAATATGAGGTACTTTTTTCAAAGCATCTGCAATTGAATCTTGATAACCTGCTTTTGCCTGAAGACTCATAATTGGGTTAATTACATCTTTGTAACCCAGCCATTCTGGTTTTAAATAATCTAAAACAGCCACTTTTTTATCATCGCTTATGTTAGCCATCCCGTGATCTGAAACAATAATCAAATTGATTTGTTTTCCAATAGCAAGTTGATCTAATTTTCGGGATAACTCGCCCATAATCGAATCCATTTTGATGACCATTTTTTTGTTTTCTGGCGAAAGCGGACCATAATTATGTCCCGTATGATCAGGTTCATCAAAATATAAAGTAACCAAATGTGGACGCTGTTTTTCTGGAAGCTGTAACCATTTTAAAACGGTATCAATTCGTGCTTCATACGGAATTTTATTATCGTATTTTTTAAAGTAACTGGGATTTCTTTTGTCAATATCAGAACCAGGCCAGAAGAATGAAGCCGTTTTTACACCTTGTTGTTCGGCTAAATTCCAAATCGGATTTCCGCCATAAAATCTTGAATCATTTTTTGCATTGCTTGACAATGAAAATGATTCATTTAAAGAGGCATCATAAAAAACATTATTGATAATTCCGTGATGATCTGGATAAAGGCCAGTAACGATTGAATAGTGATTTGGAAAAGTTTTGCTTGGGTAAGAAGGCTTCATTGATTTAGCATGAACACCTTCTTTTTCAATCTGTTTTAGATTTGGAAGATTGAATTGCTTACCGTAATCCCAGCGAAATCCATCCATAGAAACTAAAACGACGTAAGTATCTTTACTGGTTTGGGCATGTAAAAAAGTACTAAGAACTAAGAATGTAAAAGATAAAAGGTCAGTGGTGAATTTTCTCATTGTGCAATTTTAAATAGAAGAGCAAAGGTAGAGATAAGAGTTTTTTTAAAGAAAAAGAGAATGTTAAGTTTCCTAGGAATTACACTAATTTCCACGAATTGTTTTGTGAAAAAATAAATGCCACAGATTATAGGATTAAAAGGATTATAATCTTTGCGTAAAAAGTTACCACAGATTGAAGGATTAAATGGATTACGATCTTTGGCTAAAAAAAGTTTGCCACGAATTACACTAATTTCCACGAATGTTTTGCGCGTAATCTTTGAAAAAAAATTAGTGAAAATTAGTGTGATTCGTGGCAAAAAAATCTTTTTAATCTGTGCAATCTGTGGCAAAAAAAATAAAAAAAAACGCCAAACAGAAATTTCTGCTTGACGTTTTATAGTTTAGAAGTTAGAATGATTACATCATTCCTGGCATACCGCCACCCATTGGCATTCCGCCAGCGCTTTCTTCTTTAATATCAATTAATGCACATTCTGTAGTAAGGATCATTCCAGAAACAGATGCAGCATTTTCAAGTGCTACACGAGTTACTTTTTTAGGATCGATAATTCCAGCTTTAAGCATATCTACATATTCGTCAGTTTTTGCATTGTATCCAAAATCACCAGAACCTTCAGCCACTTTAGCCACAACAACAGAACCTTCAAGACCAGCGTTTTCAACGATAGTTCTTAATGGAGATTCAACAGCACGAGAAACAATCTGAATTCCAGTTGCTTCGTCAGCGTTATCTGCTTTTAAGTCAGCTAAAGCAAGTTTTGCTCTTAATAAAGCAACACCACCTCCGGCAACGATTCCTTCTTCAACAGCCGCACGAGTTGCGTGCAAAGCATCATCAACTCTGTCTTTTTTCTCTTTCATTTCAACTTCAGAAGCAGCACCAACGTAAAGAACAGCAACACCACCAGCTAATTTAGCCAAACGCTCTTGCAATTTTTCTTTATCATAATCAGATGTAGTAGTTTCCATCTGACCTTTAATTTGGTTTACTCTGTTTTTGATGATATCAGCTTCACCAGCACCGCTTACAATAGTAGTGTTGTCTTTATCGATAGAAACTCTTTTTGCAGTTCCTAACATTTCGATAGTTGTATTTTCAAGAGTATAACCTCTTTCTTCAGAAATTACAGTTCCGCCAGTCAAGATTGCGATATCTTCTAACATTGCTTTTCTTCTGTCCCCAAAACCTGGAGCTTTTACAGCAGCAATTTTAAGAGCACCTCTTAATTTGTTTACTACTAAAGTAGAAAGAGCTTCTCCATCAACATCTTCAGCAATAATCAATAATGGTTTTCCTGATTGAGCAACAGGTTCTAAAACTGGAAGTAATTCTTTTAAAGAAGATACTTTTTTGTCGTATAATAAGATGTATGGAGAGTCTAATTCAACTTCCATTTTCTCTGGATTTGTTACGAAGTAAGGAGAAAGGTATCCTCTGTCAAACTGCATTCCTTCAACAACATCCACGAAAGTATCAGTTCCTTTAGCTTCTTCAACAGTGATAACACCTTCTTTTCCTACTTTAGAAAAAGCAGTAGCGATTAATTCACCAATAACTTCATCATTGTTAGCAGAGATAGAAGCAATTTGTTTGATTTTATCAGAGTCGCTTCCAACCACTTTAGCTTGTTTTGCTAAGTCGGCAACGATAGCTTCGACAGCTTTGTCGATACCGCGTTTTAAGTCCATTGGGTTTGCACCCGCAGCAACGTTTTTAAGACCTTCTTTAACGATTGCCTGAGCTAAAACTGTAGCAGTTGTAGTTCCGTCACCCGCTAAATCATTGGTTTTTGAAGCTACTTCTTTCACCATCTGCGCACCCATATTTTCTAATGGGTCTTTTAATTCGATTTCTTTTGCAACAGAAACACCATCTTTAGTAACAGTTGGTCCACCAAATGATTTTCCGATAATTACGTTACGACCTTTTGGTCCAAGAGTTACTTTTACAGCATTTGCTAATGCATCAACACCACGTTTTAATCCGTCACGTGCTTCAATATCAAATTTTATATCTTTTGCCATTTTTTTAATTTTTGTTTAAAGTTTGATTTGTTTCAAGTTAATTAAGTTCTTAATTCTTAATACTTCTTACTTAATACAATATGTTTTTTAGATAATTGCAAGGATATCATCCTCACGCATAATTAAATAATCAGTTCCTTCTAATTTTAATTCTGTTCCTGCATATTTGCCATATAGAACAGTATCGCCAACTTTTACAGTCATAGTATGATCTTTAGATCCGTTTCCTACTGCAACTACAGTTCCTTTTTGTGGTTTTTCTTTGGCAGTATCTGGAATAAAAATACCTGAGGCAGTTTTAGTTTCAGCTGCAACAGGCTCAATAAGTACGCGGTCTGAAAGGGGTTTAATGTTTAATGCCATGATTTATATTATTAATTAAGTTATACGTTTTTTAATGTTCAATAAACTTTCAGAAATTATGCCATGCTCTGAAAACTGACATTTTTTCTTAAAAAAAATGCCAGCTTTGACAGGCTGGCATTAGATTTTATATCGAGATATAATTATTTTGCTGGTGCTGCAGGAGCAGGAGTTCCTTGAGTAGGAGCCGCTGGCGTATTTGCAGGAGCTTCTGTCTTCTCAATAATTTTAGATCCAGTATCATTTAATGATCCTGTAAAGCTTAAGCTTGAAAGTAAAATTAAAACGATCAAAATAGTAGCTAATGTCCAAGTACTTTTATCTAAAAAGTCAGTTGTTTTTTGTACACCGCCTAACATTTGTGTTCCGCTGATAGTAGAAGATAATCCTCCTCCTTTAGGGTTTTGAACCATGATTACTACGATCAATAGAAAACAAACTATTGTGATTAAAACTAAAAAAATTGAAAATGTGCTCATTACTTAATTATTGTTATTGTTATTTTGTTGTAAAATCTTTATATCCGATATGCGGTCTGCAAAGAAAGTAATTTTTTCTGGATATTTCAAAATTAATATTTCATATGCTTGAATTGCTTTTGTATATTTTTTTTGTTCCAAATATACTCTGGCTAAAGTCTCTGTCATTAAATAAGAACTCTCGTCTTTATTGATGTCAAGCTGAACTGCAGCTGTTATTGCTGTTTGTTTTATAGGAGAAATTTTTGGATTAGCTTCGATAAAACGGTCAATTATTTCTGCTTTTTTCTTTTTCTCGTCTTCCGTTTTTTCTTCTTCTGCGACAGTTCCTAATGTTTGTTCTGCTTTTTCAATCGCATTTCCTGTTAGATTTTCTTCCATTGGCGCTTCTTTGGTTCTGTCAATAGGTTCTGTTCTTGCTAATTGCAGCCATTCTTGGAAAGAATGCTTCTCTTTTGCAGAAAAATCTAATGGTTTTCCAATTTCCAGATTTTCTTCTGCAATTTTTACCGCTTCAGAGACTTCAATTTTTTCTGGTTCAGGAAGTGTTTCAGTTTCTGGAAGCGTGATTACAGCTTCCGGAATTTCAATTTTTTCTGGTTCTGTAATTGTTGCGTTATCTTCAATTGCAATTGCTAATTCTGGAGTTTCTATTTCTATCGGTTCTTCTGTTGCAACAGTTTCTTCAATAGCAATTGCTTCTTTTTGAATTTCAACAACGATTGGTTTTTCAACAGTTTTAGCTTCTTCAAAAACTACATTTTCTGCTTCTTTTATAGCATCAAATACCGATTTTTCAATTGGATCTATTCTGACAGCAGGAATTTCATCGTCTAATCTGTCTTCCAGAAAAGTGCGGCTTAGTTCCTTAATAATTGGAGTTTCTTCTATAACAGAAAGTAGGGCAGGCTCTTCAATTATTGGTTCAATTGGTGTTTCTTCGACAACAGAAACTGCAGCTGATTCTTCAATTATTGGTTCAGCCAGTTTTTCTTCGATTTTTGCTGGTTCCTCAAAAGTTACTGATGTTGCTTCTTTAATAGAATCTAAAATTGATTTTTCGATTGGATCAATTCGAACTTCGGCAAGTTTCTTTTTTTCTTCTGCCGAAACAATTTCAACATCAAAAACAGTAATATTTAAAAGTTCACTGAGTTTGCGATTATAATAGTGGCCTTGAATAGGAGTAAATTCTTCAGAAGTAATAAAATCAAATAAAACCGAACGATCTGTAGTATGCGCGGCCGTAACTTTTAATGCATAATTATACTTAAAACTGTTTTGTTTGTAAAGTCCTTTTAGTCGCAATGCGCGTGCACTTTGAAAATATGGAAATTCATTCAAAACACTTCCTAATGTTTCGGCCTGTTTTTCTGTAACGGTATCAGGTTTGTTTATTAGGTATGTATAATCGGTTACGTTCATTTTTTATTGTTTAATCGTTTTTTATTGTTTAATCGTTTATTCGTTTAACTGTTTAATCGATTAAACGATCATCCGATTAACCAATTAAACAAAAAAATTACCATTTAGCCAATGACTCATTAAAAATATCCTGCGTAATTCTTTCAAAAATAGTTTGAATTGCTGTATTTAAAACTGATCCAGTTGGAAGTTCTCCTCCTGGGAAATCATTATAGAATTCAAATACTTTTTCAAAATCATCTGTTTCTTTATTCTTGTTTGAGAATCTAACATTTACACGAATAGTCAAACGGTTTTGTGCGGCTCCTACATCACCAGTTCCTGTCACAGCTGTTGCCGTCATAGGACTTATTCTATAATCTACAATTTCACCTTCATAAACTAAATCGCCACTATTACTGACTAAGTTTAAGTTGGTTTGATTCATGATTATATCCTGTAAAGCCAGCGTAAATTGTCTGTCGATTCCAGGCTCGATTAAATCGGCATTGTTCTGGAAAAAGTTAACCTGAAATGTTTTGGCATCAACTGGTTTTGCTCCTGTAAAGTTATAAACGCCGCAACTGCTAAATGTTGTGGCTACAAAAAGAATTAAAATATATTTTAAGTATTTCATTTTTTATTTTAAGAATTGTTTCGTCAATTTAATGACACTCGGTCAAAGATATTCATTTCGGTTAAAATATTTTTGTTTTAACTTCTTTGAAAGAATTACAAATCAAATTGCTTGATTTTTCTATATAAAGTTCTTTCAGAAATACCTAGCTCATCAGCAGCTGCTTTACGTTTTCCTTTGTTTTTTTCTAATGATTTTTTGATCATTTCGATTTCTTTCTGTTCTAGACGTAAAATTTCTTCTTCTTCGATGGTTTCGGCAAACAAATAATTGTCGTCCTGCATCTGATAGTTGTCTTCTCGGCTTGCCGGAGTCATAACAGCAGTTCTTGGTTCTTCTTCAAAATCAATTTCGCTGTCATTTTCTTGATTTCCGTATATCTTCTGAATTAAATTCGGATTAATGTCTTGCACTTTTGATGAGCCATTTTTCATCAATTCCAAAGTCAGTTTTTTCAGATCGTTCAAATCGCTTTTCATATCAAAAAGGACCTTGTATAAAATGTCTCTTTCAGTACTAAAATCGCTTTCTTTTTTCTTATCGCTGATTACCGAAGGCAAATTGCTTCCTTCAGCAGGCAAATACGACTGAAGTGTTGCCAGCGTAATATCTCTGTTGGTTTCTAAAACAGATATTTGTTCGGCCACATTTCGAAGCTGACGTATATTTCCGCTCCATCTAAATTTTTGAAGAAGCTGTACAGCATCATCATCCAGTTTTAAAGGAGGCATTTTATATTTATGAGCAAAATCGGCTACAAATTTTCTGAACAATAAATGAATGTCTTCATTTCTTTCGCGTAAAGGTGGCAAAGTGATTTCAACAGTGCTTAAACGATAGTACAAATCCTCACGGAATTTTCCTTTTTCGATAGCATTGAATAAATTTACATTAGTTGCTGCAACAATTCGAACATTGGTTTTCTGAACCTGAGATGAACCTACTTTTATAAACTCGCCATTTTCTAAAACACGAAGCAAACGAACCTGCGTTGTTAAAGGCAGTTCTCCAACTTCGTCAAGGAATATTGTTCCGCCATCAGCTACTTCAAAATAACCTTCACGCGTACTTGTAGCTCCTGTAAAAGCTCCTTTTTCGTGTCCAAAAAGTTCACTGTCAATTGTTCCCTCCGGAATCGCTCCGCAGTTTACGGCAATATATTTTCCGTGCTTTCTGTGCGAAAGCGAATGAATAATTCTCGGAATATTTTCTTTACCAACACCACTTTCCCCAGTTACCATAACCGAAATATCAGTAGGAGCAACCTGAATGGCTTTTTCAATGGCACGATTTAATTTTGGATCATTTCCAATAATCTCAAATCGCTGTTTTATTGCTTGAACTGTTTCCATTTGTTTTTTTTCTTTTGCCACGAATTTCACGAATTTCACGAATTTTTTTCGAAATCGCACTATTGAATAACTCTTTTATGTTGTAATGACTTTTTATTAAAGTTAACAATAATTCCTAAATCACTATCTGCCAGTTTTAAATAATTAATTGTTTGAGCTGTATGTTCATCAATTATATCTTTCGATGCTTTCACTTCTAAAATGATTTCATCATACACAACAAAATCAGCATAGAATTTATGTGCTAGAACAATGTCTTTATATTGAATGTTATATTCCTTTTCACGTTCAAACGGAATATTGTGCTTTTTAAATTCATATTCCAGTGCATCTTTATAAACTATTTCAAGAAGTCCTCCGCCGAGTATTCTATGAATTTCCATACAAATGCCAACAATTTTAAAATACTCTTCTTTTCTATACAATTCCATAATTTACTTTTTCAAGCAAATTTATCAATTGAAGAATTAAATGAAAGAAAATTCGTGTAAATTAGTGAAATTCGTGGCGAACCAATTTTAATTCATTTCGCTCAATCCAACTGCTTCACCTTTTAAGGTTCCAGAAGTACAACTTGTGATTTTTACGTTTACGAAATCTCCAATTTTATAATTCTCTTTTGGGAAAACTACCGTTATGCTTTGAGAGTTTCTTCCAGAGAATTCTTCTTTTGATTTTTTAGAAACTTTTTCTACTAAAACTTCCACAGTTTTACCAACAAATTCTTCGCTTCTAAACCAAGCGTGTTTTTGTTGTAAATCAACAATTTCCTGTAATCTTCTGGCTTTGGTTTCTTCTTCAACATCATCTTCCATTTTTCTTCCTGCCAAAGTTCCAGGGCGTTCAGAATACGAATACATATAACCGAAATTATATTTTACATATTCCATCAAACTCATTGTATCTTGATGATCTTGTTCAGTTTCTGTTGGGAAACCGGCAATCATATCTTGCGAAATCGAAGCATCAGGAACAATTGTTCTGATTTTGTCAATCAAAGCCATATATTCTTCGCGAGAGTGCAAGCGATTCATTTCTTTCAAAATTCGGTTGCTTCCAGACTGAACCGGCAAGTGAATATGTTTGCAGATATTTGGATATTTTGCAATAACGTGCAAAATGCTTTCGTGCATATCCTGCGGATTCGAAGTTGAAAAACGAATTCTCATTTTAGGAAAACCAACCGCAACCATTTCAAGCAATTGGTCAAAATCAACTGCAGTTGCTTTTTGCATTTCAGAAGCGTTTACGAAATCTTTTTTCAAACCACCGCCATACCAAAGGTAACTGTCAACATTTTGTCCTAAAAGTGTAATTTCCTTGAAACCTTTATTCCACAAATCCTGAATTTCGTTCATAATGCTTTGCGGTTCACGGCTGCGCTCGCGTCCACGTGTAAAAGGTACAACGCAAAACGTACACATATTGTCGCATCCACGAGTGATCGAAACCAAAGCTGTGATTCCGTTGCTCATTAAACGCACAGGCGAAATATCTCCGTAGGTTTCCTCTTTTGATAAAATTACATTAATAGCATCGCGTCCTTCTTCAACTTCAGCCAATAAATTTGGAAGATCTTTATAAGCATCAGGACCAACAACAAGGTCGACTATTTTTTCTTCTTCTAAAAACTGACTTTTCAAACGTTCAGCCATACAGCCCAAAACGCCCACTTTCATTTTTGGATTTATACGTTTTACAGCGTTGTATTTTTCCAGACGTTTGCGGATCGTTTGTTCGGCTTTGTCTCGGATAGAACAAGTGTTCACTAAAACCAAATCAGCCTCTTCTAAAACCGAAGTCGTGTTATATCCTCCGTCAGACAAAATGGAAGCTACTACTTCACTGTCTGAAAAATTCATCGCACAGCCGTAACTTTCTATAAATAGTTTTTTAGTATTCTCGGGTTTATTTTCTAAAACAAGACTTTCGCCTTGTTTGCTTTCTTCAATAATCTTTTCCATTGTAAAATTTCAAAGTGCAAAGATAGGTTAATTGATGTAAATATGACAAGATGTCAGATAAAGAATTAACAAATTTAATTTTAGATTTTATATTGTTGGAGCGTAATACAAAGAGAAGTTTTTAAGGTTTGTAAGAAGAATCTAAAATCTAAAGTTTGAAATCTAAAATAATAATAAGTAGCTATTCCAGCTTTTCGCTTCAAATGAATTTCACTGAACTCCGATTAAAATAAAAATATGATGAAGTAATGGGCTAGTGCAGACGATTCTAAAAAGCACATTTCGCTAACATAATCAACTAAAAGTTACACCTATATATATAATAGGTAGGAATACAGATAAATCTGCAATTTTGAGAAACATAATATTAAAATAACTCAAAAATGCACTGATAAGGTTAATATTTAAAAAAAATAGATACTTTTGTTGCAGAAAATAAGAGCAATGGCAAAGAATTTAGTAATAGTGGAGTCACCTGCAAAGGCGAAAACGATCGAGAAATTTCTTGGAAACGATTTTCAGGTGGAGTCAAGTTATGGTCACATAGCCGACTTACCATCAAAGGAAATAGGAGTAGATGTAGAGAATGGTTTTAAACCTAAATATGAAGTTTCTCCGGATAAGAAAGCCTTGGTAAGCAAACTGAAAACACTATCTAAAAATGCCGAAATGGTTTGGTTAGCAAGCGATGAGGACCGCGAAGGAGAAGCTATTTCATGGCACTTGGCGGAAGAATTAAAATTAGATTCAAAAAAAACCAAACGAATTGTTTTTCACGAGATTACAAAATCTGCGATTCTTAAAGCAATCGATAATCCAAGAGAAATTGATTATAATTTAGTTAATGCACAACAGGCGAGAAGAGTATTAGACCGTTTAGTGGGTTACGAATTATCTCCAGTTTTATGGAGAAAAATCAAAGGCGGACTTTCAGCTGGTCGTGTACAATCTGTTTCAGTTCGTTTGATTGTTGAAAGAGAGCGTGAAATTCAAAACTTTAATGCAGTGGCAACGTATTCAATTGTTGCTGAATTTGTAAACGAAGCCGGAAAAGCTTTCAAAGCAAAACTGCCAAAAAACTTCAATACTAAAAAAGAAGCCGAAGATTTCTTAAACAAAAACATCGGTTCTAAATATAAGGTAGCTGATTTAGAAACTAAACCTACCAAAAAATCTCCAACAGCACCTTTTACAACTTCAACGCTTCAACAGGAAGCGGCCAGAAAATTGTATTTGCCGGTTGGAATCACAATGCAGTTAGCACAGCGTTTGTACGAGGCCGGACTTATTACTTATATGAGAACCGACTCTGTGAATCTTTCAAAAGATGCAATGGACGCAGCTGAAGCTGAAATCATAAAATCGTACGGAAAAGAATTCTCGAAACCGAGAACTTTTGCAAACAAAAGCAAAGGAGCACAGGAAGCACACGAAGCAATTCGTCCGACTGATATGTCTCGTCATTCTGTAAATATCGATCGTGATCAGGCTCGTTTATACGATTTGATCTGGAAAAGAACATTGGCTTCGCAAATGAGCGACGCGCAACTTGAAAGAACAAACGTAAAAATTGAAGCAGATAATCATAGCGAAATTTTTACAGCTTCTGGTGAAGTATTGCTTTTTGAAGGTTTTCTTAAAGTTTATTTAGAAGGGCATGATGATGATGAGGAAGAACAAGAAGGAATGCTTCCGGCATTAAAAGTGAATGAAAAGCTGGTTAATAACTATGTTACAGCTACAGAACGATATTCAAGACCACCGGCACGTTACACGGAGGCTTCTTTAGTTAAAAAATTAGAAGAACTTGGAATTGGACGTCCTTCTACTTATGCGCCAACTATTTCAACTATTATTAATAGAAATTATGTTGAAAAAGGAACGCTTGAAGGTCACGAACGTAACTATACACAGCTTACTTTAAGTGACAATAAGGTTGCGGAGAAAGTTTTAAAAGAAAATACGGGTTCTGATAAAGGAAAATTGGTTCCAACAGATATTGGGACAATCGTAACAGATTTCTTAGTTAAAAACTTCGGAAATATTCTTGATTACAATTTTACTGCAAAAGTAGAGCAGGATTTCGACGAAATTGCCGAAGGAAATATTGACTGGGCAAAAATGATGCAGGATTTTTACAATCAGTTTCATCCAAATGTAAAAGAAGTTGAGGCAAATGCTGAACGTGAAAGCGGTGAAAGAATTCTTGGTAAAGATGCTGACGGAAGACAAGTTTCTGTTCGTTTAGGAAAATTTGGCCCGATGGCTCAAATTGGAGAAGCAGACGATGAAGATAAAAAGTTTGCCAGTTTAATGGCGGATCAAAATATTGGAAATATCACGCTTGAAGAAGCTTTGAATTTATTTTTGCTTCCAAAAAGTTTAGGTGAATATAAAGGAGAAGAAGTTGAAGTAAGTAATGGTCGTTATGGCCCTTATGTACGTCATGGAAGTGTGTTTATTTCGTTGCCAAGAGGGGAAGACCCTTTAGGTGTTTCAAAAGAAAGAGCTCAGGAACTAATTGATGAAAAAGCATTAGCTGATGCGCCAATTGCTATTTACAAAGGAGAAGCTGTTCAAAAAGGTGTGGGGCGTTTTGGTCCGTTCATCAAATGGAATGGTCTTTTTGTGAATGTGAGCAAAAAATACAATTTCGATAATTTATCTCAGGCTGATGTTGAGGAATTGATTGAAGATAAATTACAAAAGAATATTGATAAAGTGCTTCACAATTGGGAAGAAGAAGGAATTTTAGTTGAAAAAGCGCGCTGGGGCCGATCTGTTATTACAAAAGGCAAAATCAAAATCGAATTAAGTAAAGATGTTGATGCAACAAAATTAACATTGGCTCAGGTTCAGGAAATGATTGCAGCGAAAACGCCAGCTAAAAAAACGCCGGCTAAAAAAACAACAACAGCAAAGAAAGCTCCTGCTAAAAAAGCAGCAGCTAAAAAGAAATAATTTAAGTACAATAAATGGAATTTGATTTTCTAGAACCAGTTAACGACGGAATTGTAAATTTTATCAATTCGTTGTCTTCTCAAGAATTGGGTAGTAAAATAGTATTGCATACCCATGATCAATTTCCGGATATAAGCAAAATAAATATAGCCATTATTGGTGTTTTAGAAGACAGACGAAACATTAATATGGTGAATGAAGTTAATTTGACTGCCATTCGCAAGAAGCTTTACGGTATGTTTCCAGGCAACTGGGATGCGTCTATTGCTGATCTTGGAGATATCTTGGCGGGCGACTCAGTAGATGATACTTATTTTGCGCTTAAAAAAGTTGTGGCTTCATTAATCAAGAATAAAGTCATTCCTATAGTTCTAGGAGGTTCTCAGGATTTAACCTATGCTTTGTATCGCGCTTATGATGATCTTGAGCAAATGGTAAACTTGGTTTCAGTAGATAACCGTTTTGATTTTGGTAAAGAAAATGAATCCGTTTCGGCTAATTCATATCTGACTAAAATAATTATTGACGAGCCGAATAATCTTTTCAACTATTGCAATATTGGATATCAGACCTATTATAATAGTCAGGAAGAAATTGATTTGATAGAGAAACTATTTTTTGATGCTTATCGTTTAGGCGAAATTTCAAATAATATCGCATTGGCTGAACCTGTTTTTAGAGATGCTGATTTGGTTAGTATTGATTTGAATTCTGTAAAATCTTCTGCTTCAGGAAATTTAGTTTTATTTGAGCCTAATGGTTTCAATGGAAAAGAGATTTGTTCTCTGGCAAGATATTCAGGAATTAGCGATAAAGTTTCGGCATTCGGGATCTTTAATCACAATAGTACCGTGCATGAAGCTGCTCTAATTGCTCAAATTGTTTGGTATTTCGTAGAAGGATATCATTATCGCTCAAAAGAATATCCATTTGGTAGCAGAACAAATTATTTAAAATATATTGTTCCTCTAGAAGATGAGGAGCTTATCTTTTACAAAAGTGATAAAACAGATCGTTGGTGGATCGAAATTCCGTTTGTTTCTGATGGAAGCAATAAATTGAAAAGAAATACGTTATTACCGTGTTCTTACGACGAATATTTATGCGCTTGCAACCAAGAATTGCCAGAAAGATGGTGGAAAGCACAGCGAAAAAATGCTTTGTAAAAGAAAATTTTGATGAAAATCTTAATTTTTTTAAATTTTAAAAAATTATCAAACAAATATTAGTAGGAAATAAATTATAAATTATAAAATTTAATGTCTTACGTCGATTTTTTATGCTAGTTTATCGATAAAATATTTTTTTTTTATTTTATTTAACATTATTTTTGAACGGTAAAATAAATTTCGCAACTAGTATTGTTTTTTAGATAAATAATAAATACGTTTACGAACTATAATAATGAATAGATAATCCCAAATTTATATGAAGAAGTTTATTGCATTTGCAGCAATTTTAACACTGGTAATTGGCTGTGGTAAATCAGGTGACAAAGGTGAGTTAGTTGGTGTTACAGGAGGGAAATGGCATCCTGAAAAGCCATATGGAATGACTTTGGTTCCAGGTGGATCTTTTATTATGGGTAAAGCAGATGCTGACTTAGCTAATGTAGAAGATGCTCCAACTAAAACAGTAACTGTGCGTTCATTTTATATGGATGAAACTGAGATCACAAACAGTGAATATCGTCAGTTTGTGGAGTGGGTAAAAGACTCTACAATGAGAGTTCGTTTAGCGATCTTGGCTGATGAAACTGGTCAAAAAGCTACTGGTGATGCTAAAGGAAAAAAAGGTGGCAGTATTGCTGATTATGCATTTAATGATTCTGAGCCAGATAAAATGACGGCTTACGATAAGTACATGTATGATAACTACTATAGTGTAGGAACTAAAGATGATCCTTATGCTGGTAGAAAATTAAACAAAAAAGTAAAGTTAATTAAAGATACAAAAGCTTATCCAGACGAGTATTATGCTGAAGTTATGGATTCTATGTATCTTCCAATAGAAGAGTCATACAATGGTTTAAGAACTATTGATGTAAATAAATTGAAATTCCGTTATTCTTGGATGGATATTCAGGCTGCTGCAAAAGCAAAAGTTGGAAAAAGAAAAGACTTTGTTAAAACAGAACAAGTAAGTGTTTATCCTGATACAACAGTTTGGATTAAAGATTTCGCTTATTCATATAATGAGCCAATGCACAATGATTATTTCTGGCACAAAGCTTATGGAGATTATCCTGTAGTTGGTGTTACTTGGAAACAAGCAAAAGCTTTCTGTGCTTGGAGAACTTTAAACAAAAACAGTTATATCAAATCTAAGAAAAAAGGACGTGACTTAGTTAATGCTTTCAGATTACCAACAGAGGCAGAATGGGAGTATGCTGCAAGAGGAGGTCTGGAATCTGCAACTTACCCATGGGGAGGTCCTTATACAAAAAGCGACAGAGGTTGTTTTATGGCAAACTTCAAACCAAGCAGAGGAGATTATGCTGCTGATGAAGCTTTATATACTGTTGAAGCTAAGTCTTATGAAGTAAACGGTTACGGTCTATATAATATGGCAGGAAACGTTTCAGAGTGGACGGATTCAGCTTACAACCCAAATGCATACGAGTATGTTTCTACAATGAACCCTAACGTAATTGACGGAAACAACCAAAGAAAAGTGGTTCGCGGAGGATCTTGGAAAGATGTTGCTTACTTCCTACAAGTAAGTACTCGTGATCACGAATATGCTGATTCAGCAAGAAGTTACATTGGATTCAGAACTGTACAAGATTACATGGGAACTCAAGTAACTGGAAGCAGCAAAAAGAAATAATTATATAATTAAATTCAATAACCAACAAATCTATTTTAAAACCTAAAAAAAAGTATTATGGCATTATTAAGTAAAAAAGCAATGAATTTCGCTTATGGTATGGGAGCGGCAGTAGTAATTATTGGAGCATTATTCAAAATTACTCACTTTGAGATTGGGCCATTAACAGGAACATTAATGCTTTCTGTAGGATTAGTTACAGAAGCGTTAATCTTTGCGCTTTCTGCTTTCGAACCAGTTGATGAAGAGTTAGATTGGACTCTTGTTTATCCTGAATTAGCAAACGGACAAGCTAGAAAAAAAGCGGATAAAGTTGAAACTCCAACTGATGCTCAAGGATTGCTTTCTCAAAAATTAGACTCATTATTGAAAGAGGCTAAAATTGATGGAGAATTAATGTCAAGCTTAGGAAATTCAATCAAAAACTTTGAAGGAGCTGCAAAAGCAATTTCTCCAACAGTTGATTCAATTGCAGGACAAAAGAAATATGCTGAAGAAATGTCTATGGCAGCTGCACAAATGGAATCATTAAACAGTTTATACAAAGTTCAATTAGAAAGTGCTTCAAGAAATGCACAAGCTAATAGCGAAATCGCTGACAATGCTGCTAAATTGAAAGAGCAAATGCAATCTATGACTGCTAATATTGCTTCTTTAAACAGTGTTTACGGTGGTATGCTTTCTGCAATGAGTAACAAAGGATAATTAGTTTTTAACTATTATATTAAAATTATTAATAAGAACTAATTAGAAAAAAATGGCAGGAGGAAAATTAACCCCTAGACAGAAGATGATTAACCTGATGTATCTGGTTTTCATCGCAATGTTAGCAATGAACATGTCCAAAGAAGTTTTATCTGCTTTTGGATTAATGAATGAAAAATTTGAAAATGCTAACACGTCTTCAGAACAATCAAATGCAGGTTTATTATTGTCGTTAGACCAAAAAGCGGCTGAGGCAAAAGGAGAATTCGCAGATGCAGCAGTTACTGCTCATAAAGTTGAAACTATTTCAAAAGAATTTTATGGATACATCGGTTCTTTAAAAGGTGATGTTTTAAAAGGTTTTGAAACTGATAAAGAAACAGGAAAATTACCTTACGAGTCTATGGACAAAGGTGATAATATCGACAACTGGTTTACTGGTGAAGGATACACTAAAAAAGGAAATGAAATCATTTCTAAAATTGAAAAGTATAAAGCGGACATGAAAGCTGCTTTGACGGATAAAAAGAATAAATACGGAACGATCATTGCAGAAATTGAAAAGAAATTTGATGTTTCTGATGTAAAAAACAAAGAAGGCTTAAAAGATAAATATTTAGCTTACCACTTTAAAGGTTTCCCTGCGGTTGCTTCATTAGCTAAACTTTCTGCTTGGCAAAATGACGTTCAAAAAGCGGAATCTGATGTTTACAGTGCTGCTTTAGGAAAAGCTGCGGTTGCTGCTGCTTCTTACAGTAATTACCAAGCAATTGTAGTATTAGAGAAAAATGCTTACTTCCAAGGTGAAAAAGTTACTGGTAAGGTAGTTTTAGGTCGTTATGATGAAAACACTAAGCCAACTTCTTTCCAAGGTCCTGGACAAATCGTTAACGGACAAGCTGTTATCTCATTAACTGCTGGAGGTGTTGGAGAGCAAAACATTAACGGACAATTTACTTTCTTGGAAGATGGAAAAAACATTCCGCTTAAATTCGCTGGAAAGTATGTTGTAGTTCCAAGACCAAATTCAGCTACTATTTCTGCTGATAAAATGAATGTTGTTTATAGAGGTGTTGTTAACCCAATCTCTGTATCATTCGCTGGTGTTGCTGATAATAAAGTAGTTGCTAGTGCTCCTGGATTGAGTTCAGCTGGTAAGCCTGGTAAATATAGCATGAGTCCTGGTGCAGGTACTGAAACAACAATTTCAGTTACTGGTACATTGCCAAATGGAGATAAAGTTTCAGATAAGAAAACATTCAGAATTAAAGGTATTCCTGGACCAACTGGTACAATTAGAGGTGATTATGGTGTTGTTAAAGGACCTAAATCTAATTTAGAAGTTGCTACAATTGGTGCGAAATTAATGGATTTTGATTTCGAAGTTGGTTTAGATGTTGTTGGATTTAACTTGAAAATTGCTGGACAACCTACAGTTGTTGTTACTGGTAACAAATTAAATGCACAATGTAAACAAGTACTATCAAGAGCTGGTAGAGGAGATCAGGTTACTATTTCTGAAATTAAAACTAAACTTGTTGGAGCTGGAAGCTATTTATTGCCAAGAACTGCTCCAGTAATTTTCGAAATACAATAATAAATGTAGATAAAACTACGTTCAATATCTTATAATGATATCATGATGAAAGTAAGAAATTTTTTAATAGCTATTGTTTCTATCGTTGGAGGTTTTGCTTCTCACGCGCAATCTAATTTGCTTAACGCGAAAACACCTGCTCAAATAGGACTTAAAACTCCTGCGCAACTTATCTCAGATAATGATAAGCCTTTAGCTTACGGTTATGTTGATGATAGAGATATTTTGATGGGAAAAACAACTTGGGAGATTATTGATTTGAATGAAAAAATCAATTTTCCATTGTATTTTCCTGTAGATACAGCTAACATTGGTGCTGATAGACGTTCTCTTTATGACGTTTTAACCAAAGCTATCAAAAAAGGTAAGATAACTGAAGTTTACACAGATAGTTATTTTAATACTAAAAAATCTATGAAAGACATCGAAGGATCATTATCTCGTATTGATACAACTGATGCTGGTAGAGAACTTATCAACCAAAATCCAGACGACTATAAAACACGTGTTGTGAAGAAAAAAGTGGTTACTGGAACTGGTAAAAAGAAATCAGTTAGTTACGTTGATGAAACGGTACCTCCTTCAAGAACTGTACCTGCAGAGTATGTCTTAAAGCAAGATTTAACTGCTCAGGATGTTACACAATACAAAATCAAAGGATATTGGTATTTTGACAAACGTCAAAGTGAATTAAAATATCGTTTACTTGGAATTTGTCCTGTAACTCCAGACGTTTATACAATGAACAGTGATGAAAAGGATTATATTGAGTTGTTTTGGGTTTTCTTCCCAAATTCGAGAGAGGCTTTGCATGAAGCAAAAGCATTCAACGATAACAACTCTGCATTGCCAATTTCATTCGATCAGATCTTGAATTCTAGACGTTTTAATGCAGTTGTTTACAAAGAGGAAAATCTTTATGGAGACAGAGCTATTAGCGACTACATGAAAGATAATGCTCAAAATCAGTTGTTAGAATCTGAAAGAGTAAAAGAGAAGATTCGTAACTTCGAACAAGATATGTGGAACTACTAAGTACCAATATAACATTATAAGAAAAACTCTTACTACCTTTGTAGTAAGAGTTTTTTTTTGCTTAGAACTCTTATGACGGTTAAATAAATCTTTACGATTTTATTTTGTAAGAAAAAATGCACAATATATTTAAGAATATTTCGTTTAGTTTCTTATACTATTTATTATGAAGAAAGTAAGAAATTTTTTTATCGTTATGTTTTCTGTTGCGGGAAGTTTTGTTTCTTATGCACAGTCTAATTTGCTTAACGCTAAAACTGTTCAGCAGATTGGCGTTAAGACACCTGCCCAACTTATCTCTGACAATGATAAACCTTTAGAATATGGTTATGTTGAAGACAGAGATATTTTAATGGGGAAAACTACTTGGGAGATCATTGATTTGAATGAAAAAATCAATTTTCCGCTTTATTACCCCGTAGATACTGCTAATATTGGCTCTGACAGGCGCTCTCTTTATGATGTTTTGACAAAGGCAATCAGGAGTGGTAGAATAACTGAAGTGTATACAGACAGTTATTTCAATACTAAGAAGACGATGAAAGATATTGAAGCTTCATTGTCTCGTGTTGATACTACTGATGCTGGACGGGAGCTTATTAATCAAAATCCAGATGACTATAGAGAACGTGTTGTGAAAAAAAAGGTTGTGACTGGTACCGGTAAAAAGAAATCGGTTAGTTATGTCAACGAGACAGTTGGACCATCAAGAACAGTTCCTGCTGAGTATATTCTAAAGCAAGATTTAACTGCTCAAGATGTTTCACAATATAAAATAAAAGGGTATTGGTACTTTGACAAACGTCAGAGTGAATTGAAATATCGTCTAATTGGTATTTGTCCTGTTACTCCAGACGTTTATACGATGAACAGCGATGAAAAGGATTATATAGAGTTGTTTTGGGTTTTCTTTCCAAATGCTCGAGTCGTACTTCATGAAGCAAAAGCTTTTAATGATGTGAATACTGCGGCTTCAATTTCATTTGATCAGATATTGAATTCGCGACGTTTTAATGCAATTATTTATAAGGAAGAAAATATGTACGGCGATCGTGAAATCAAAGATTATATTAAAGATAATGCACAGGGTCAATTGCTGGAATCAGAAAGAGTTAAAGAGAAGATTCGAAATTTCGAAGAGGATATGTGGAATTACTAAGTTTTCAAATTAAGTTATACAACAAACTCTTACTATCTTTGTAAGAGTTTTTTATTTTACCTATACACTGCACAATGCTTGACTATTTAATTGTCGGATCTGGATTGGCCGGAATTTCTTTCGCCGAAGTGGCTCTTAAGAACAATAAATCTATTTTGTTAATTGATAATCAATCACAGCATTCCTCTAGAGTGGCTGGCGGGTTGTATAATCCTGTAATTTTGAAACGTTTCAGTGAAGTCTGGAATGCGAAGGAGCAATTGATTTTGATGAATGATTTTTATGATCGAGTTGAAGATAAACTGCAGGAGAAATTTAATTTTCAAATGCCAATTTTGAGAAAATTTTTCTCAATAGAAGAGCAAAATAACTGGTTTGCTGCATCAGATAAAATAAATTTAGCGCCATTTTTATCTACTAAATTAATAACAAAGAAATATTCAGGTATCGATTCTCCACATGATTACGGAGAGGTATTGCATACTGGATATGTCAATACTGCTTTATTGCTAGATAAATATCAGCAGTATTTGCGTGAGAATAATTTACTTCTTGAAGAATCTTTTAACAGCAACAACATTGAGTTTTTGGATTCTGGAATTCAATATAAAAATATTCAGGCGCGCCATATCATTTTTGCCGAAGGATTTGGAATGCATAAAAATCCATTTTTTAATTATTTGCCTTTAGATGGAACAAAGGGAGAATTGTTAATTATAAAAGCACCGGATTTAAATCTGGATTTAATCGTCAATACAAGTGTTTTCATTTTGCCTATGGGAGAGAATCTATTCAAAGTAGGAGCAACTTATAATTGGCACGACAAAACTGACGCACCTACAGAAGAAGGCAAACAAGAACTTTTAGATCGAATAAAAGAAATTATTACTTGCGATTTCGAGATTGTAAGGCACTTTGGAGGAGTTCGCCCTACAGTGGCAGATAGAAGGCCTTTGCTTGGAACTCATGAAGTTCATAAATCATTGCATATTCTTAACGGACTTGGAACACGCGGCGTTATGCTGGGTCCTGCTTTGGCGCAGGCTTTATATGATCACATTGAAAATGAAATTCCTATACCTCAGGAAGCCGATATTAAGCGATTCCATAAAAGATACTTAAAAAGTCTTATTTCTGAGCAGCCTTCGGATCGTAAGAAATAAACATATTGATGTATAAATTTCTGGAAAGTCTTAAAACAAACGGAAATAAAAGGATTAAAGTAACTACTATCGAAATAAATGATTGTTCGATTGTTGTTCCAAAAAAGACAAACGAAACAATAAAGGCAGCAATTCCAACAGCTACATTCAGTCCGTAGCTCACATACATTGCACCATAAAAAAATGAAGGTTCAATTTGATATTTTAGACCGCAGTGACTGCAGTTTTCATTCATTTTTAAAACTTTTGTCAAATGAAGCGGATTCTGATCTGAATACATACTTTCTTTTTGACATCTTGGACAGCTTCCGGTGAAAATACTGTTTATTTTGGATCCTTTTTTAAACATTTTTTGTGTCGTTTTTTTAATTCTGAAATCAAAAAAAAATGATTTGCAAAAAGAACATTCTAAAAAAAGAAGTTCAATTGCAAATATAAGATTTTACTGTTGAAAAGGCTGGAAGCATCAATTAAAATGCGTCGAGTTTTTTTTCGATTTTTTCCTTTAACTTTTTTATTCATATTACTGTGACGCCAATTATGTTATAGTTCAAAAAAGTTTCTTGCGTTATTTATTTGCATAATAAAAAAGGGTTGGATTGTTAATAAGTATTTTCGGCTTTTACGGAAACCCTCATTTTACTTCATTGCCTTTTTTGTATCATTGTAGGGTTATAAATTTTTTTAAAGATTATTATTATGGCAATAAATTTGCAAAAAGGGCAAAAAATTGATATTGGCTTGTCACGAATCACTGTTGGATTAGGATGGGATCCTAATGAAGGAACAGGAAATGATTTTGATTTAGATGCTTCTGCTATAATGATAGATTCTAATCGAAAACTTTTACAGGAGGATTATTTTATTTTTTACAATAATTTATCTTCTCCAGATGGTGCTTTAGAACACACCGGCGACGATCCGACTGGAGGCAACAGTGATGGGAGTGATGATGAAGCAATTAAAGTAGATTTGAATAAAATCAACCCTGAGGTTCAGGAAGTGCTTTTTGTGGTAACTATTGAAGACTTTGAAAGAAGAAAACAGAATTTTGGCCAGGTAAGAAATTCTTATATCAGAATTGTTGATGACGCGTCAGGTCAAGAAATTGCTAAATATGAATTAGATGAAGACTTTTCAGTTGAAACTGGAGTTGAATTTGGAAGGCTTTATAAAAGAAATGACCAATGGAGATTTGAAGCTTCGGGAATTGGTTACAGAGCAGATCTTGGATTCTTCCTTGAAAAATATTATTCAGGTCAGATTATAAAATAAGCCGGATAGCTTCAAAAGGTTAGAATAAAAGATTTTAAAAATTAAAATTTGAAAATAAATTACGAAAAATACAGTCACATATCTTTTGATTTATGGCTAACATTAATAAAATCCAATCCAGAGTTCAAAAGTAAAAGAAATGCGCTATTAAGAGATTTTTTTGAAATTGATTCTGATATTGAAAAGGTGAATCAAGTTGTGCGTTATTATGATGTTTTGTGCAATAATATTAACGAAAAGACAGGATTAAATTTAGATACATTCGAAATTTATTATTTAGTTTTAGGCGCACTTGGACTTGATATAAAAGAGATCGAAACCAAGAAATTGGGTGAGTTTTATCTTGAATCTGAAATTTTGTTTATGAAGTACAAACCGGATTTGATTTTTTCTGACACAAAAAAATTGATGAAGGAAATGACCGGGGCAGATAAAACGATCAATATTTTGAGTAATACTGCTTTTATAAAGGGAAAAACCTTGAAAGAGCTTTTGGCATATTATGAACTTTCGGAATTTTTTAAGTTTCAGATTTATTCTGATGAAGTAGGTTTTTCGAAGCCAAATAAAGAAATTTTTCAGCTGGTTCATGATGAAATAAAGATTTATAAAAAAATAGAAAAAAAAGAAATATTGCATGTAGGCGATAACAAAGTTGCAGATTATAACGGAGCTGTAGATTTTGGATTTGATGCCTTCTTATTAAAAATATAAAAGTGAATAAAAGTTTTAGTTTACATAAAGTTACTGACAGTGAAAATTGCCCTTTTCAAGAGGCAGAATACAGCAGATTTAAATTTGGCGATAAATTCTATGCTGAGAAATTTGCAAAAGAACTGTTTGCTGGTTTTGTTGCGCAATATAAAGACTTGATTTTGTCTGAGCAGGAAGTTGTTATTTTGCCAAGTCCTTATCTTTCAATCCCTACCGCCTCTAATTTTTTATGTTATTATTTCAAAAAAGAACTTAACAGCTTTTTGTTTAAAAATGGCAAAAAAGCGTGCATCGAATCTAAAATTTACAGAAATCAGACTTATGTTACTGATTACGGAAATTTAGATTTTGCTGAAAGAGTTAAATTAATTTCTAATGACACTTATTATATAGACCGCAATTTTATTGCTGGGAAACTATGCATTTTTGTTGATGATATTAAAATTACTGGAAGTCACGAACATACTGTTAATCGAATTTTAGATCAGTATGACGTGAAGGGTGATTTTCTTTTTGTGTATTTCGCTGAATTAACTAACAAAGAGATCCATCCAAAAATCGAAAATTACTATAATTATTTTGCTGTTAAAAATGTTGAAGATATTGCTGCAATTATAAACAGTAATCATTTTCAGTATAATACTAGAATTGTGAAATATATTTTGAGTCTTAATGAAGAACAATTTATGTTTTTGATTGATTCTATTTCAGAAGAAAAAAGTAAAGACCTATTTCACCTGGCTATCAGCAACAATTATCATCAAATATTAGAATACAAAACAAACATAAACGTTATAAAAATAGATTAAACATGGCTATTAATTTACAAAAAGGACAACGCGAGAATATTAACGCACCTAAATTTACAATTGGTTTAGGATGGGATACAAATAACAGCACGACAGGTTCAAGTTTTGATCTTGATGCTTCAGTTTTTATTTTAGGAGATAACAAAAAAATAATATCTGATTCTCATTTCGTTTTTTACAACAATCTTAAATCACCAGATGAAGCAGTAATTCACACCGGAGATAACTTGACAGGAGACGGAGATGGTGATGACGAACAAGTTAAAATCGATTTGACTAAAATTAACGCAGCAGTTAAAGAAATCTGCATTGTG
Source organism: Flavobacterium sp. 245 (assembly GCF_004362055.1). Classification (GTDB taxonomy): domain Bacteria; phylum Bacteroidota; class Bacteroidia; order Flavobacteriales; family Flavobacteriaceae; genus Flavobacterium. The sequence goes on along the minus strand of NZ_SNXB01000011.1, from coordinate 138,908 downwards.
GTTACTATTCATGATGCTGTTGCCAGAAAACAAAACTTTGGACAGGTTAGAAATTCATTTATACGCATTGTAGATGACAGTAATAATACTGAAATCGTAAAATACGAATTAGAAGAAGATTTTTCTATTGAAACAGCTGTTGAATTTGGAAGAATTTACAACAAAGATGGACAATGGAAATTTGAAGCAATGGGTGTAGGAATGAAAGGTGGATTAGAAGATTATTTAAACAAATATAACTAATAGATATGGCAATTAATTTAGAAAAAGGACAGCGTATAAATCTTGAAAAAAGCAATGGTACTAAACTACAAAACATTTGTGTAGGTGTAAACTGGGGCGCCATCGAGAAAAAAGGTTTTTTTGGTACTAAAAAAGAAGCAGTAGATTTAGATGCAAGCTGCGCTGTTTATGATGAGAAAAAAAGTCATATTGATTCAGTTAACTTTAGAAAATTAATTTCAAGCGACAGAGCAATCAAACATAGCGGTGACGATTTGACTGGCGATTTAAATGGTGATGACGGACTTGATAACGAAGTAATCACACTAGATTTTTCAAACTTAAATCCATCTGCAAATTATGTGGCTTTTTTTATAAATAGTTTCAGAGGACAGGATTTTAAAGATATTCCTTTTGCTTCGATTCGTATTTATGAAGGAACCCCAACAAGAGTAAGTCAGGAATTTGCACGTTTTGATGTGGCTAATGATGCTACTTTTGCAGGCAGTGTTTCTATGGTTCTTGGTGTATTTTATAAAAGAAATGACGAATGGAAATTTAGCGCTGTAGGAACTCCAACAAGCGATAAAAAATTAGAACAAACAATTGTTACTATTCAGCAAAATCATTTATAAGATATTATTATGTCAGAAAATCAACTGGTTGCACAAGAAAATACTTCATTAATTGATAAGGACGGAAATGTAAATCTGACCACGATTTCTGAAGCAGAAATTAATAGTTTTAAGTCGATTTCGAATCAGCTGAATGAAAATGATGCGAACTCAATCATCAATTACGGTGCTGAAATTCAAAATTCGATTGCAAAACAAAGTGATACATTTTTAACAAACGTTAGAACTTATAATTCTGGCGAAGTTGGAACTTTGATTAATGAATTATTAACAGAATTAAATTATGTTGATGTCGACCAGCTTGATCAAGGACCTTTTAAAAGATTTTTATCTAGAATTCCGCTTCTGAACAAATTTGTAATTGATGTTAAGAAACTTTTTCAGCAATACGATAAAATTACTGTGAATATTGATAAAATCAGTAATAAAGTAAAAGCTGGAATGATCAATTCGGTTAAGGATAACAGCGCACTTCAAACTATGTTTGATGGCAATGTGAACCTTATCAAAGAAATGGAAAAACACATTATTGCGGGACAAATTCGATTTAAAGAATTGAACGAAGAACTGGCTGTGATGGAAGGAAATCCTGCGCAATATCAGGATTATCAAATTTCAGATAAAAGAAACTTTATCAATCGTCTAGACAAACGTTTAGCCGATATGAAAATTGTACGTTTCATCATGCTTCAGTCTTTGGCACAGATTCGTGTTGTTCAAAATAATAACACTTCAATTGCCGAAAAAGCACAGTCAATTTTGACAACTACAATGCCAGTTTGGAAAAACCAATTGACACTTGCGGTTGCTTTACAAAGACAAAAGCAAAATATTGAAGTGCAAAGAAGAGTTTCTGAAACCACAAATACGATTCTGCAGAAAAATGCCGAAATGCTGAAACAAAATAGTATCGAGGTTGCGAAAGAGAATGAAAATACGGTTGTATCGCTTGAAACTTTAAAAATGACTACAAAATCATTAATTGATACGTTGACAGAGGTAAAACAAATTCACGAACAAGGAACTGAAACAAGAAGACAGTTAGATGCCGGATTACAAAGCCTTGAAGCCGAATTAAAAAAAGGAGTTATAAGCTAATAGAATAGAATTCTTTTAAATGCAAGAGGAAGAGGAACGGTATGTTCAAATAATAAATGACAGTAACAGAAAGCTTGTGGTTTTAAAATTGTTATCCAATTTTTTTAACCACAAGGATTTTGTTGGTGTTTTAGTAAGAACAAAAGTCATTCATTCGCTTTTTCAAAAGAATAAGACTTTAGATATAAATAAGCTGGAACTGTTTCATATTCAGTTTACAAACAGTCTAATTGAATTATTTCAGAAGATTAAAAAATCGAAGGAACAACAATATCTTCTGGTTTCAGATGAAATGGATATCAATGCCGATATCATTGCAAAAATGAAGCTGGAAATTGGAGATGAAAAATTCTCAGATAGAACAAAAGGACACGCGCAATTGATGTCAAAAAAAATCGAACAATTGTATCATTCTTTTGAATCAGGTAATACTAGTTTTTTTGACTGGCATGATATTATGTCTTTCTCTGACAGGGTCAAATCAGAATATTACAGAGAAATAAGTATTGAAGAATATGATTTGCTGACAAATGTCAAAAAGAACCTGTATGAAAACAAATACGCTAAGTTTGAGAAAAAACTTCTGGGAAGATTAAATATTCTAAACTTTAAGATTAAGTTTTTATGTGGTTTAGAATGTAATAATGAAATTATTGAGGTTTACGAATTTAGAGATTCTAACGACAGATTCATTTTTGTTGGCAACGAAAAGTCTTTTTATTTCATTGATGAAGAAAAGGCAAAAGGAATCAACCTTTCTAAAAATAATTCGGCTAAAGCGGAAATTATTGCGCAGTTAGAAGAAAAGAATGCTTTGTCAGCAATAGAAATGAGTACAATAAAAACCTCACTTCCTGAAAATGTTCAAGATGTGCTGAGAGATTATTTACATAAAATTTCGTCTGTTGACTTTTTAGAAGATCTGCAAAATGTAGACGAGCAAACCAATATTTTAAGAACAATGTTGAATATTAATATTAATTAAAAAGATAAATAAAAATGGCAATTAATTTAGAAAAAGGTCAAAGACAAAGTATTGACGCACCAAAATTTACAGTTGGACTTGGCTGGGACAGTAATTCTAGCAATACAGGATCAGAATTTGATTTAGATGCTTCCGTTTTTTTGGTTGGTGCAAATGGCAAAATTCCTAATGACAACCATTTCGTTTATTATAATAATTTAAAATCACCTGATGGTGCAGTAACACATACTGGAGATAATTTGACTGGTGCAGGAGATGGAGACGATGAAAAAATATTAATTGATTTGTCAACAATATCGCCGGATGTTCATGAAATTTCATTTGTGGTAACCATTCATCATGCTGATACAAAAAGACAAAACTTTGGTCAGATCAGAAATTCATTTATCAGAATTGTGGATCAGACAAATACAGAATTAGTGAAGTATGAACTTGATGAAGATTTCTCAATTGAAACTGCAGTAGAGTTTGGAAGAATTTATAAAAGAAATAACGAGTGGAAATTTGAGGCGGTTGGTATAGGAATGAAAGGCGGTTTGCAAGATTACTTAAATAAATATAACTAATTAAAATAACTATTTAAAACTATGGCAATTAACTTAACCAAAGGACAAAAAATTGATTTGCGAAAATCAAGCGGTGAATCATTAACTAATTTCTGCGTTGGTGTAAACTGGGGTGCAATTGAAACAAAAGGATTTTTAGGATTATCAAAAAATGTAATTGACATTGACTTAGACTTAAGTTGTGTTTTGATTGATGACCAAAACAAACTTTGTGATCATTTATATTCTCCACTTTACAGAGTAGAAGTACTGCAACAATTTGGTTTGCCAAAGGGTAAACTGGTGAGTGTAGATAACGCTTTAAAACATACAGGCGACGATTTAGCAGGAGATAAAGGTGGTGATGACGGCTTGGATAATGAAATTATAACGGTTGACCTTACAAAAGTTGATGCTAAAGTAAATCAGATATTTTTCTTTTTGAACAATGCAGGAAAAGAAGATTTCTCTCAAATTCCATATGCAAAAATTAGAATGTATGAAGGAACTCCAACTCGAGTTGTTTCAGAATTTGCATCTTACAACGTTTCTGCAGACAGTCAATATGTAAACAAACGTTCAATCATTATGGGGAAATTATACAAGCGTAACGACGAGTGGAAATTCAGCGCAATTGGTGACCCTACAGATGACACATTTTTAGGACAGACAATTCATAAAATCGTAAAATCGTACCTATAATGGAAATCAAAAATATTGAAGGACTAAGAGTTTCGCAGGTTCGAGACCTAGTGCAGCAGGGCGGTAAATTTGTTGTATTTCCATACACAGTTTCATTTATTTTAATGACTTTGAAAAGAAGTTCTGATATTTATTTTATCAGACCAGATGAAAATACATTCAAATATTCTTACGGATATGTAATCCTGAATTTATTTGTTGGCTGGTGGGGAATTCCATGGGGACCAATTTATACAATAGGATCTGCGTATCATCATATAACAGGCGGAAAAGATTTGACTCACGCAGTTATGGGACACTTGACACAGCATGATCCTGAAGCCAATACAAATACTTATAATATTAATGGAGTTGAAAGTTCTAATAACGGAAGCACTGCTTCTGAAACGCCAACTTATAATATTCCTGTATAAAACATTATAATCATGAGAAGACTGCCTGTTTACTTGCTATTAGACACATCGGGTTCAATGACTGGCGAACCTATCGAAGCCGTTAAAAACGGCGTTCAGATGATGATCAGTTCCCTGCGTCAGAATCCGCAGGCAATCGAAACTGCTTTTTTAAGTGTGATTACTTTTGATACAGCAGCACAGCAAATTATTCCGTTAACAGATTTAGCCTCTTTTCAAATGGTTGATCTTAGAGCAACTGGTGTAACTGCGCTAGGCGATGCACTAAGATTAACAGCTCAAAAAATTGAATCTGAAGTTGCAAAAACAACAACAGAACAAAAAGGAGATTGGAAACCATTAGTTTTTATAATGACTGATGGCGTGCCAACAGACAGCTGGGAAAGCGGTCTGGCCGAATTTAAAAAAGTTAAAACGGCTTATACGGTTGCTTGTGCAGCGGGAGGAAACGCAGATACAAACGTATTAAAACAAATTACAGATAATGTAGTTAGTCTTGATTCAGCAGATAGTGCAAGTATTGGAAAGTTTTTTCAATGGGTAACCGCTTCGATTGGAGTAACTTCGACAAAAATCGAAGATTTAGGTAAAGAGTTTACAAATTTTAAAGATTTGCCTCCGCCGCCATCTGAGTTAAATATTGTAGTTTAAACAGATGGAGGCTGAGCTTCTTTCCGTTTTTTAAAATTAAACAAACTTTGTAGGATTGCATTTTTATTAAAATGTACTTTCAAAATTTGTATGTCATTTACTTTCTAAAACCAGAATCAGGAATTTCATTGTTTTACTATTTTTAAAAAATAATATGAGAAGACTACCAGTATATTTTTTGCTAGATACTTCAGGTTCTATGTACGGTGAGCCAATTGAGGCGCTGAATAATGCTTTAAGCGGTATGATCAATACATTGCGTTCAGATGCTCAGGCACTAGATTCCTTATGGATTAGCATTATAACATATGACAGAGAAGTAAAAGAAATTGTACCTCTGACTGAGCTTGTTCATTTTCAGCTTCCAGAAATTACCTGTCCTCAAAGCGGCCCAACAAATACCGGAGCGGGTCTGGATTTTGTAATTCAAAAAGTAAAAAAAGAAGTTATTAAAGGCTCGGCAACTCAAAAAGGAGACTGGAAACCTTTGCTTTTTGTTTTTACAGACGGAAAACCGTCCGACATTCAGCTTTATAGAGAGAAAACGCGTGAGATTAGAAACCTGGATTTTGGAGCAGTTGTAGGTTGTGCGGCTGGACATATGGCAAATGATGAAATTTTAAAAGAATTGACAGACAATGTTGTTCATTTGGCTTCAGCTGATAGTTCTACACTGAAACAATTTTTTAAATGGGTTTCTGAAACCATCGAACACGGCAATAAAAGTCAAGGAACTGGAGAGAGCGTAACATTACCTCCACCACCAAGCGAAATAACGGTTGTGATTTAATTATGGAAGTACTTTCATTTATAATTTCTATTGTTGGTATAATTATACATATTGTGCAAAAAGCCGATAATTCGTCATACAGCAGCAACAGAAGTTCTTATGGTTCTACTACTACTCACGAAGTTGTTCACAAATTTACGCCGGAGGAAAAATTAGAAAACATGAATATCGACAGTTTGAACATTTGTTTGAAAACTGGAGAAGCCTTTAATTTTTCGCTTGAAAAAGCCAGACTTACATTGCTTAATAAGTACGTACAGAGTGATTTTTATATTGACGACGCCTTGATACGTAAAAATTGCATGTACATCAAAGTAAGACATTCAATTCCGTTTAAGGGCAGCAATAAATGTTATGGAGCTTCTTTTTCGATCAATTATATGACAGTAAATAATGGTATTTCGGTATATGGATCGCAAAAATTAAACGCTGATGAAAAGCAGGTTTTTGAAGAAATAGCAAATGAACTAATTAAAGCAATTTCATAATGCATATACTTAAAATTTTTATTCAGATTCTAATTATTGGGCTGTTTTTATATTCAAAATTATTGCCTTATAAAGACAAATTAAATTCGCAGTACCGAAGTATTTTTGATTTTTTCAATAGTATTTTTTCGCCCATATTTAATTCCTTGAAAACAATAGTAAAGCCTTTTCAGGTTGGAGTTGGTTTAGCGGTTGATATGACACAGGTTTTGCTTTTAATTATTTTTTTAATGTTATTAAATTTCCTTTAAAATGAGAAGACTACCGATATATTTCTTAATCGATATTTCTGAATCAATGGTTGGAGAACCAATTCAACAGGTTGAAGAAGGTTTAGCTACAATTATTCAGGCTTTAAAAGCCGATCCGTATGCGCTTGAAACCGTTTTTGTTTCCATTATCGTTTTTGCTGGTCAGCCAAGAACTCTAGTACCTTTGCAGGAAATTGTGAGTTTTTATCCTCCAAAATTTCCAATTGGAAGCGGAACATCATTGAGTAAAGGTTTAGGTCATTTAATGCATGAATTAAGGACTAATATCGTTAAAACAACTTATGAGGTAAAAGGTGACTGGAAGCCAATAGTTTTTCTATTTACAGACGGTGTCCCTACTGATGATAGCCGTGCCGCAATTGCCGAATGGAAACAGAACTGGCAGAAAACAGCCAATTTAATTGCTGTTTCATTTGGTAATGAAACAGATACAAAATTATTGGGAGAGCTGACAGATAATGTCCTGCATTTTAAAAATACAAACGTACAATCGTACAAAGAGTTTTTTAAATGGGTAACCGATTCGATTAAAACAAGCAGTATAAGTGTTGAAAATAATGCCAGCGGTTTTGAATTAGCAAAATTAGATGGTGAAACGCTTTCAAAAATAGACCTTACTAAAGAAGAGCCAAACCGTCAATATGTCGATGATAATTTTGTGGTTCTGAATGGTAAATGCCAAAATACCAAAAGGCCCTATTTAATGAAATACCGTAAAACATTTGCCGAATCAATTTATGCCGGAATTGAATTGGCTTCTAAAAATTATAGGCTTGTAGGTGCTTATCAGGTAGATAATTCTTATTTTGAATTGGCAGATTCTAGCAATTTCAGCAACAAAGTAAATACAGATGAGCTTATTGGTGGTCCAAATTGCCCTTGTTGCGGTAATCAAGTTGCATTTGCAGTTTGTGTCTGCAGTAAAATTCATTGTATTGGCGACGAAAATATAAGTACATGTCCGTGGTGTGGCAATCAAGGAAGTTATGGCTGTGGAGAAGGAGGCTTTGACGTCAACAGAACGCAGGGATAAAAATGGAACACACAAAAAGATACCTGCAGTCTTTTTTATCACAGCATAAAATAGATGTTACATCCAATAAACAGGCTTTTTTTGAGCAGTTTATTGCCGATGAAGAAAATATTAATGCAGTAAAAATAATTCAGGAAAACCAAAAATTGATTATGCAGAATTGGAAGTTAAAAACTAGAATTGATGATATTATAATGCAGTCAGTTTCTATTCCAAATGGGACAGTAAACAAAAAATATCAGGCAAAAATTGATTTCGAAAAATTGGGTTGGAATGATATTGTTTCTTTTGAAGTCAAAGGTTTAGAAGGAACTGGTCTGACATTTAATGAAAATGATGAATTAATCGGAATTCCTGAAATAAGTGGTGATTTAAAAATAAAAATTGAATTCAGAATTGAGGAAGAGCCTGAAGATGCTGTTTTAAATGAAAAAGTACTGACACTTATTATAAATCCGGATCCAAAATCATTATGGAAAAATCTTGAAAGCGATAAAAATGCTCCTTTTTGGAAAACAGATAATGAAGCAGTTTCAGGTACTTTTTTGGATAAAAATATTGTAATAGCATCTAAAAGAGGCCGAAGCCATGCAAATGTTGGATCTTTTAGAGAAGATGATTTCGCTTTCAAAAATTTTGCAAGTACTGGCTGGAGCGTTCTGGCTGTTTCTGATGGTGCAGGTTCTGCAAGTTTATCCAGAATGGGTTCAAAATTAGCCTGCAATGCAGTTGTTGATTATCTGGAGGAAAATTTTAAAACTGAAAATATATTTGATAAAATCGTGTCAGATTATTATCAAAAAGCAGATAGCGAAATATCAAAAAAAATAAGCCATTTTGTTTATGATAATCTTTCAAAAGCGGCTCATTTTGCACATCAAAAATTGGAAGATTTTGCTGTTAAAAATGAAACCGAACTTAAAAATCTCCATGCGACTTTAATTTTTGCATTGGTCAAAAAATATGAGTTTGGTTATGCTGTATTGACTTTTGGAATTGGAGATTGTCCTATTGGTTTAGTAAATAAAAGTGGATCTGAAATTACATTGATGAATTGGCTTGATGTTGGTGATTTTGGAGGAGGAACACGTTTTATAACGATGCCTGAAATTTTTCATAACGAAAAATTTCCGTCGCGTTTTGGTTTTAAATTAGTTGAAGATTTCTCTTATTTGGTGCTGATGACTGACGGAATTTATGATCCTAAATTTGTTGTTGAAGCAAATTTGGAAAAAATAGAAAAATGGAGCGAGTTTTTTGAAGATTTGCAAGGAAAAAATGAAGATGGTATCCAGGTTGATTTTGATAAAAAAAATACTGAAATTGCCAATCAGCTTTCGAACTGGATGGATTTTTGGAGCCCAGGAAATCACGATGACAGAACACTTGCTATAATTTATTAAGGTATGAGTACTAAAACAGTAAAGTCTATTAACGATCCTTTAAAAAGCTATCAGTTTGTTGATAATGGCGAACCTATGCGCGGTGGTGTAAAGGATGTTTATTTTAGTCCTGACAGAAAATATGTTGTAGCTATTTTTAGAGATAAATTAGATTTTAATCAAAAAGAAAGACTTCAGAGAATCACTAATAAATATTTGGCTCAAATTCAAAATGGAGATGCCGGAGATTATTATTTAAATGAAGTTTACCGATGGCCAACAGATGTTATTGAATATAATGGCCTTACGGGAATTATTGTTCCAATTTATGATTCTAAATTCTTTTTTAGAAAAGGATATGAAACCAGTGACTTGATTCAAGGAAAAGAGAAAAACGGAAAATGGTTTGCAGGTTCTAAATTCAGAAATCCGCTTTTTCCGCTTCGTGTTGCCAAGTCTGAATTAGGAGATTGGTTGAGTTATTTTCAGGTTTGTGTGAATTTAAGCCGTGGCGTGAAAAAAATGCATGCTATGGGATTGGCACATTCTGATTTGTCTTATAATAATGTGCTTATTGATCCTATTCAGAAATCAGCTTGTATGATCGATTTGGACGGATTAGTTGTTCCCGGATTATTTCCTGCCGAAGTAATTGGAACCGCTGAGTTTATCGCGCCCGAAGTACTTTCAACAAAACACCTGAGCAAAACCGATCCAAACAGGAAATTGCCAAATCGATTGACAGATTTGCATGCTTTGCCAGTTTTAATTTATATGTTTTTATTGCACAGGCATCCATTAAAAGGAGGAAAGGTGCACGATCTCGATACCGAAAAAGATGATTTATTGTCGATGGGAGAGAAGGCCATGTTTATTGAACATCCAACAGATGCAACAAACAGACCAAAACTCAATCAGGTTTCTAAATGGGATTTGCCATGGGCAGATATTGATAAATTGCCGTACACGATTACGGGACCTTATTTAAAGACCTTATTTGATAAAGTTTTTATAGACGGTCTTCATAACCCGATGCAGCGCCCAACAGCTGAAGAATGGGAAATTGCACTATTAAAAACGACAGATTTAATGCAAAAATGCCACAATATTTCCTGTGAGCAAAAATGGTATGTTTTTGATAATACAAATACCCCTAGATGCCCATTTTGTAATACAGCGCACAGAGGCACGCTTCCTGTTTTAGACCTGTATTATCAATATCAGGACACGGTCTGGAAACCCGAAAATCATAGATTAATGGTTTATAACGATCAATATTTGTTTCAGTGGCATGTTAATCGTAATATTGTCCGAAATGAAAAGCTTTCGCCGGAGCAAAAAGTGCCAGTTGGATACTTTACTTTTTATAATGATAAATGGGTTTTTGTGAATCAAAAATTGACATCATTAAAAGATTTGACAGAAGATCAAGAAGTTCCAATAGGAACAATGATTGAACTCACAGACGGCAAAAAAATACTCCTTTCAAAAGAAGAAGGAGGCAGAGTAATAATGATAACAATGGCCAATAAATAATTTTTAAAACAAACTAAATTAATAAGCAAATGAATCAACACCCTATTTTTTCAGAACACCCAGGATTAATAATAATTTTTGCCATAGCAGTAGTAATTATGCTGTTGTTGGATTTGGGTATTTTCAACAAAAAAAGTCACGTAGTAAGTAACAAAGAAGCTATAACATGGTCATTAGTATGGATCAGTTTAGCAATGATTTTTAGTGGTTTGGTTTATTATTATGCGGGAGCCGCAAAATTTTATGAATTTCAATCGGCGTACTGGATCGAGAAAGCACTTTCTGTAGACAACCTTTTTGTCTTTATTTTGGTTTTTAAATTCTTTGATGTTGCCAATCAAAACAAACATAAAGTATTGTTTTGGGGAATTATTGGAGCTTTAGTTTTAAGAGCTGTTTTCATATTCTCAGGCGCATTTTTAATTGAATTGACGTATTTGAATAAACTTTTAAGCCTTGCAGGATTGTCAGGATTTAAATATGATATTAACTTGATTATGACTGCTTTTGGATTGTTTTTGGTTTACGCCGGAATCAAATCTTGGTCTGCAGGTGATGAAGACGATGAGGAAGATTACAACAATACGAGAGGTGCAAGATTAATCAGAAAGTTTTTTAGCGTAAGCGATAAATATGATGGAGATAAATTCTTTACAATCGAAAATGGAAAAAAACTGGCAACACCGCTTTTAGTTGTTGTAGCAGTTATTGAGTTCACAGATTTATTGTTTGCGGTAGATTCTATTCCTGCGATTTTTGCAATTTCTAACGATCCATTTATTCTTTACACGTCTAACATTTTTGCAATTTTAGGATTAAGAGCATTATTTTTCTTATTGGATAATTTCATTCACTTATTCAGCAAACTTCAATACGGATTGGCAATTATCCTTTCTTTTATTGGAGTAAAAATGATTATTTCTCCTTTCTATCACATTGAATCAATTTATTCTTTGATTGTTATTGGAGGAATTTTAGCGATATCTGTATTGTTATCCATTTTATTGCCAGAGCCAAAAGAAGAAATCGCAGAATAAAACAACTTTTATATAAAATAAAAACGGATGTAAAATGGAATAATTTTACATCCGTTTTTTTATGGTTACAATTGAGGCCTTAAAATAATTTTAAAGATAAAAGGGACTTAATATTTGTTTGGACAGAGACAGTCGAAACTTAAATTAATTGTCATACTTTTGCACTTTCAAAAAGTAAAGGAAATAAAGTACTTAAAACCTTTACAGCCTGTAATAATAGTCAAAAAATTATGCTTAATATACACAATCTTTCCGTTTCTTTTGGTGGAACTTATTTATTTGAAGAAGTTACTTTTCGTTTAGGCGCCGGCGACCGCGTAGGTCTTGTTGGTAAAAACGGAGCCGGTAAATCGACAATGCTTAAAATGCTTGCAAGAGATTTTGCTCCAGATTCAGGAGTTATTTCTCAGGAAAAAGATATCAAAATGGGCTTTTTACGTCAGGATATTGATTTTGAGCACGGAAGAACGGTATTGGAAGAAGCTTATGAAGCTTTTACTGAAATCAAAATTGTAGAAAAAAAGCTGGAAGAAATCAATCATCAATTGGTTACGAGAACCGATTATGAAAGTGAAGAATACGGACAAATCATCGAAGATTTATCTGATTACACGCATCGTTTTGACCTTCTTGGAGGTTATAATTATGTGGGAGATACAGAAAAAATTCTTTTAGGTCTAGGTTTCAAAAGAGAAGTATTCAATAACCAGACTGAAACATTTTCAGGAGGATGGAGAATGCGTATTGAGCTTGCAAAGCTTTTATTGCAATCTAATGATGTATTGCTTCTGGATGAGCCAACCAATCACTTAGATATCGAAAGTATCATTTGGTTAGAGAACTTCCTTCGCAATTATCCGGGTGTTGTAGTAATCGTATCGCACGATAAAATGTTTTTGGACAATGTTACCAATCGTACTATCGAAATTTCGTTAGGAAAAGCATACGATTTTAATAAGCCTTATTCTCAATATTTAGAATTGCGTCATGAAATTCGTGAAAAGCAATTAGCGACGCAAAAGAATCAGCAGAAAAAGATTGAAGAAACTGAAAAATTAATCGAGAAATTCCGTGCAAAAGCTTCAAAAGCTTCTATGGCACAGTCACTGATTAAAAAATTAGATAAAGTAGAAAGAATTGAAGTTGATGAAGACGACAATTCGGTAATGAATATTTCGTTTCCAGTTTCGAAAGAGCCAGGAAAAGTAGTTATTGAAGCCGAAGATGTAACGAAATCTTACGGAGATAAAACGATTTTGAAAGACATCAGTCTGCTTGTTGAAAGAGGCAGTAAAATTGCTTTTGTTGGTCAAAACGGACAAGGAAAATCGACTTTTATCAAAGCACTTGTAAATGAGTTTGAATACGAAGGAAATATCAAATTAGGGCATAACGTTCAATTAGGATATTTTGCTCAAAATCAGGCAGAATATTTAGACGGAGAGATCACTTTGCTGCAAACTATGGAAGATGCAGCAACAGATACAAACCGTTCAAAAGTTCGTGATATGCTGGGTTCATTTTTGTTCCGTGGCGATGACGTTGAGAAAAAAGTAAAAGTACTTTCTGGAGGTGAGCGTAACCGTTTGGCACTTTGTAAATTGTTGTTACAGCCAATCAACGTTTTGCTGATGGATGAGCCTACAAACCACTTAGATATCAAATCTAAAAACGTTCTGAAAGCGGCACTTCAAAAATTTGGCGGAACATTATTATTGGTTTCTCACGACAGGGATTTTCTTCAAGGAATGTCAAATATCGTGTACGAATTCAAGGATCAAAAAATCAAAGAATACCTTGGAGACATTAATTATTTCTTAGAACAGCGCAATCTTGAAAACATGCGCGAAGTAGAGAAAAAAGATGTTGCTAAAGCTGCAGCTCCAAAAGAAAGCAATAAAACCTCGTACGAAGATCAGAAAAAAGGAAAAGCACTTCAAAACAGATTAAGCAAGGTTGAAAGTCAAATTAAGCAATTAGAAAAAGACATTCAGCACGACGACAAGATGTTAGAATCAAATTATGATAAACATATCGAAGATGCTTCATTTTTTACTGCATACAATAAAAAGAAAGAAGATTTGGAACAACTTCTATTAGACTGGGAAATCGTTCAGGAAGAAATTGACAATTTTAATGCATAATATCTTTTGTTTTAGGTTTCAGGTTTCAAGTTGTATTCTTGACGCGTAAATTTAACCGCAAAGCACACAAAGGATTACGCAAAGTTCGCAAAGCTTTTTTGACAAAGCTTTGCGAACTTTGCGTTTTTATGAAATCTCGTAGGCCAAAAAAACTTAGCGTACTTTGCGGTTAAATATTCATTCAGATCAAAACCTGAAACCTGAAACTTGAAACAAAACCTTAAATAATGCCAATAGATTTAGAATGTTCAATTGCTTTGCTGCTTTCTTTAAAATAGCAGATAGCAACATCAAGCGATTCTATATTTTTCATGATTTTTTTTACTTCTTCTTTCGGAGTTTTGCCGGTTTGTCTAATATAAACTGCAATTACAGTAACCGGAAATATTTTGCAGATTCGCTCATATAAAACGGGATCATGCTGCGAATCATCTCCTAAAAGAATATATTTCAGATTGGGATAAAACTCTAAAACATGCTTTATTTTTTCAAATTTATGATCGTGATTCCCGCGTCCGCTCATGAAAAAATCGGTAATTCCTCTTCTAATATCTTTTAGCAAAATTACTGCTCTCGGCAAATGGTGTATTTTGGTAAACTGAACTATAAAACGGTACAAATTCCATTCGCTGCTCGAAATATAAAAAAATGCATTTACCTCTTCTTTGTTTTTTCTTCCAGCCGAACTCAACGCTTGATAATGCGCTACAACATCTTTAAAAACTTTACGGTCATTTACATTTTTAAAAAGCAAAATGTATATTTTCCTAAAAATATTGTTGGTGTGGGAGATTAAAAAAGTATCATCAATATCAGAAATGATTCCTAAATTTCCGGTATGCGGATGTATGAAGCTTCCTTTTGAAGTAATAATTTGGGAGTTGAGTTTAATGCTGACTTCATAATTCATCCACCCAAAATGGGCTTGTTTTTCAACAGGAATACAAAATTTAAAATGACCGTCGTCTAATGTTTTAGTGTGAATCTCTTGATTGCCATATTTCAAATAAACATCAAAATTTTTGATTGTTTTTATCCGAAACTGATTGATTATGGAAGTCGCATTTTTTAAATTTCTCTTCTGAAAGTCGTATTCGTATGTTCTTTTAAAAACATGTCCCATTACAATTAATTCTTCTTCATTGGCATAACCTCGATATAATTGTAAGATTGGTTTCATTTATTACGTACATTTATGGAACTGTAAATTACTTAATTTAATTGATTTTTAAAGAGAAAATTTTGAAAAAGAACATCTTATTTGTTGTAAATCCCATTTCTGGAGATCTTGATAAAAGTGAATTAATCCAGATTGTAGAAGAATTTGCAACTGTAAATCATATAAATCTGGAAGTGTATGAAACGACTGGAAAAAACGATTTAAATAAAATAAAGTCGCTCTATAATGACTTTCTTCCGGAGAGAATTATTGTTGCCGGTGGCGACGGAACCATTAAAATGGTAGCCGAAGCCATGGAAGAGTATGATATTATTATTGGCATTTTGCCCGCAGGATCAGCAAACGGTTTAGCTGTCGATTTGAATTTGCCTGCCGGAATAGAAGAAAATTTGAAAGTTGCTTTTTTGAGTCATTATGTCGAAATCGATATGATTTGCATAAATGGCAAAAAAAGTATTCATTTGAGTGATCTCGGTTTAAATGCTAATTTGGTCAAGAACTACGAGGAGGGCGATGTGCGTGGTTTTTGGGGATATGCACTTCAGGCTTTTACAACTTTAACAGAATCTGAAGAACCATTTACGGCCACAATTTCGGCCAATAATAAAACAGTTGAACATGCCGCGCGCATGATCGTTATTGCCAATTCGCAGAAATATGGAACCGGCGTAATCATTAACCCAAATGGAGCTATGAACGACGGAAAATTTGAATTGGTTATTTTAAAAAGTCTTGATTTATTGCTGATTGGAAAAATTATTACAGGAAATATGCCAATTGATTCAGATGATGTGGTTATTATTTCGACGGATAAAGCGACTATAAAAACAGATTATCCAGTGAATTTTCAGATTGATGGCGAATATTGCGGCGCGCAAACCGATTTAGAAATCCATATTCTGCACAAACAAATGAAAATGGCAGTGCCTTAAAAAAAACTCTTTTTTATTTAAACGGATTTCGTTCCTGCCATTCTGTTTTTGGTTCCAAATATTGAAATAATTTTGCAATATTGTGATTGATCAAAGCATTGCTGTGCGTTATTAAACCATACATTTTTAATGGTTTTGCGCCTACAGAGCTTTTAATTTCGAGTGCAGTTCTGGCAAATACAATGGTCGAAAAACCTTGGTTGATAGAGTAGGCAATCATGTCATACAACATGTTCAGATACAGCATTTTTTCTCGCTGTAGATTTTCATCATAACCCAAAAAATAAGTATCCATTACAGCGCCATTTTTAATCAATGTATTGAAGCCAATAAGTTTTTCATTTAAAAAATAACCATAAAACAAAAAGTTGTCTTTCATGATTTCTTTGAAAAAACTAAAATGATTCCGTGATAGAAAAAAGGTGTTGAAAGGCGCATTTTTTGCCACATGAAAATACAAATCATAAATAACATCTTCGTATTGCTTAATATCAGGCAAAGACATTTTTCGTTTTACGATTCCTTCCGTTTTTTTGCGGGCACGCTTGTACTGATCTCGATATTTTTTTGATAAAGCATCGATATAATCTTGTTCGGTTTTCCAATTTTTATTGATTTCAAAAATCATATTGGGCTGTGTCGAAAAAGTATAATTGTTTTTGAATTCGGCTTGAAGTGGTTTGATTTCCTCTGAAGTAAAATCTTTTATACTTGTAATATGAACTTTTTTACCCGAAGCTTTTAAATCTTTTTTAAGCTGATTAATTGCTTTATGAAGTGTCTTGACAGCTTTTGGCAGCTGAATGTTTTTTGCGAAAGCAAAGGCATTTTGTCCTGTAAGCATATTATTTCCTACGAATAATACATGAGAAGCAAAATTTTTAAATGCAAAATTACGCACCGAAGTTTTTAAACATTGATCACGCTCGCCAAAAGATTCTAGTTTTTCGGCAAATAAAAATTGAGTCAAAGCAATTCCCGAAAGTTTTTCTTCTTCAAAAATTCCAATAAAATGACAAATCATATTGACTGGACAAGAGTTTTCCAATACTTCGAGATATTCTCGTGTCAAAAAGATGTTTTCTGAAGCAAGCGAATTCCATTCTAAAGGAAGCGATGCCGTACTATTATAGATTTGAAAAGAATAAGTTGTATTCAAAAGAGTGCGCTAATTTCTTCAAAATTAGATAATATTTATAATAACTGACTTTCTTTAAGTTATTATTAAGAAAAACCCGTTTGCCTTTTAGTTTCAAACGGGTTTTGTAAAGTTTAATTTAGGCATATGCGCAGATAATGCCGCCCATTAGCATAAGTGTAAGCATCCAATAACCAGCGTGGATGAAAATATATTTCCAAGATTTTCTTTCAAATAAACCATTGATTCCAACAATCGGAAAAGCAAAAAATAAGCCTGACATAAACCCATGAAGCGCACCATGCTTAAAGGTTCTGTATGCCGTTCCATAATCGGCCATAAAGGCTGCAAATGATGGTTTTGCGTTTGCCAGCATCGGGGGTCCGCCAACCATTCCTACGGCACCAGACTGGTGAATTGTCAAAGCCATTAAAATAACAGTAATCATCAAAGAAAAAACATAAGTCAATCCGAAGATTTTAAGCATATTTCCGGTTCTAAGCTGTTCCTGTGTAAAGTTATTTTCTTTCATCCAGATTGTTCCAAATACTTTTGGATGATACCAAATGAAACCTGTAAAAAGTGTAACAACAGCAGCTAAAAATAAAGCAATAAAGTTAATTTCCATACTATTAGGTTTTTATGTTAGTTGAATCAAATTTAAGCAAAAAAAGCACTAATTTAACATTTTTTAAAAGTAGTATTAAAGCTGTTAAATATTTACTTATTAACACTTTATCGACATTAGGTGCATTATGTCTATAGAATTCCTACTTTTACGCTCGTAACAATCCCCAAATCTGTTATGAAAAGCTTATTTACATTTTTTTTAGCATTCGCTTTTTCTCTTAATTCTTTTGCAGATACTGTTTCAGATAAAGAGAAAGAGGCGTTGATCAAATTATATCATGCCACAAATGGTTCGCAATGGAAGATAAAATGGGATTTATCCCTTTCTGTTTCAACCTGGTATGGAGTGCGTGCTGAAAACGGAAAAGTGATAGCTCTGGATTTATCAAATAATAATCTGCAAGGTGAACTGCCTTCGGAATTTTTTGATTTGGTAAATTTAGTTGAGGTGAATTTTCAAAAGAATAAATTGGAAGGAAATTTGCCAAATAACATCCATAACCTAAAAGAACTTGAAGTTTTAGATGTTTCTGATAATAAAATTTCAGGAACAATTCCGGTGGGAATATGTGAATTGCACAAACTGAAAGATCTTGAACTTTTTAAAAATCAAATATCGGGTGAGTTGCCTGCAGATCTAGGGAAATTAAATCGATTAGAAGTGCTTTCGGTTTTTAATAATGAAATTTGCGGCGCACTGCCAAGTTCAATTTACAAAATCTCGACGTTGAAAGTATTGCTTTTAAACGGCAATAAATTAACGGGAAACCTGAGCAGGGAAATTGCAAATTTTGGTGCTTTGGAAAACCTTAGTTTGTTTGATAATAGTTTTGAAGGAGAAATTCCGGATGGACTTGGAAAGCTTCGCAACCTTTCTGAAATGAATCTTTCTTATAATAAATTTAAAGGAGGAGTTTCAAGAAAAATAGCATTATTAGATGCTTTAAATATGACAATGTTTGATGAAAATGGGAATCCGTTTTTATTAGAAATAAATGCTGAAAGACAAAAGGATATTACCGAAAATTAATCGTGCTTATGGAATGAATTTTACTCGTTGAAAAAAGTTGATTAAATATATTTAGTTAATTGTTGAAAACCGTAACTCGTTACGGTTTTTTTTATTTCTGATTTTGCGATTTATTATTTTAAATTTGTAGAAATATTTAGAAAATTTTTGTTTTTTTTCTTTAACTTTAAAATTAGATTCGTCTTTTGGTTAAAGCCGGATAGAGAAAAATAATTAACCTTTTAATGTAAAATTATGACACTGCAATATCAAGGCGAACAATATGGAAAGCCAACAACATTTACACTAAGAATCATTGGTAATAATTTATCAAAAAGCAGTTCAAATTATCAAATTGATCTTTTAGTAGGCGATAAAAAACTGCCAACTTTTACAAGTGAAATCCATCAAAGTCTTTCAAATTGTTTAAAAGAGATTTATTTGTTTAGAAAACATAACGGAATCACATTCGATGCATCTTCAGAGAAAATCGTTTCGCTTTATGTTCCTTACGACAAAGTTTTATTCAATCACAATAAATTTGCTTTGTTCAGAGCTTAAGTTTTTGAAATAAATAAAAATATAAAGACCGTTCAAAAAGAACGGTCTTTTTTTGTTTTGATGTTTAGAAGATTAAAAATGCTCAGTAAATTATTTGGGCTGTTTTTTAGGTTCCTTCTTTTTCATTGTCTCCAAAATCAGGAATACCTTTTTTAAGTCGGCAGCCGAATTTGCATTTGCAAAGGCATGAATGTATTGATTCCAGCCTTCATTGCTTCCGCTCTCAAAAATAGACTGAATAGAATATTTGCCTTTGCAGTTATAGACTCTCCAGTCGGCATTTTTGTTTAGAATTTTGCTCTTTATCTTTTCCGTTTTACAGCTGTCACTAGCTGATTCAAACAAACTTGGGTAATTGCCGAAATAAAAACCGCCTGAAAAAGCTGCTGTGGCTGTTGTATCTGCAGGGACGAAATAATAAACAGAAAAATCAGGTCCTATGTTTTCCTTAATTGTATATTTTTTTGGGATAGAAATATAGTACTTGCTGTCTCCAATTTGCTTTTCTGCTAATTCTTTCAAATAAGGATTCTCAGGAATGGGCTTCGTTTTTTTATCCGAACATCCTAAAATGGTAAAGATTAGAAACGCAGAAAGAAATGAAATTTTGAGATTTGAGTTCATATTTATTTAGATATTGATTAGTAAATTTTATTTTCCCATAGCATATGTAATGCCTCCAAGTAAATGCTGTACAAAAAGAGGGTCGCTGTAACTTTCAGGGCTGTGTCCCAAAGCAGTATAAAACGCTCTGCCACCATCATATTCATGATACCATGCCAAAGGATGATTGTCGCCATGTTTGCCGCCTTTGTATGAAGATTCGTCAATTTTTATAAGCACATGTACATCTGGATTTAAATATTTAAAATTGTACCATTCGTCTTTTCGTTCCCAAATTGCCGGAAGATGTTTGGTAGATGCATGTTCATGATCGACAATTACAAGTTTTGCATTTTGCGGTTCTGGATGCCCGTCAAAAATACCACCAATCATTTGTGTGTACCAAGGCCAGTCAGGTTCGCAGTTTGTAGCCGAATGAATGCCGACAAAACCATTTCCTTTTTCTATAAATTTTTGCAAAGCCAATTTCTGATTTTCGCCTAAAACATGACCAGAAGCGCTTAAAAATATAACAGCCTGGTATTGTTTTAAATTCTTTGAATTAATTGCAAGAGAATCTTCAGTAGCATCTACCAGAAAATGATTTTCCTGCCCCAGTTTTTTAATAGCTGCGATTCCGGCTGGGATACTTTCGTGTCTGAAACCATTTGTTTTAGAAAAAATCAAGACTTTTTTGATTTTATCAGAAGTTGTTTGTTCTGTGTTTTTTTGATAAAAAGAAACTAGAAAAAAGCTTATTAGCAGAATAACGGTGCATAAAAAAGATTTTTTTATTGAAGATAGTAGGTTCATTTTGTAAAATTTTATTTTTGGAAGATAGAAAAAAAATCCTTTGAGAAATGTTTTGTGTGAGATGAGACTTATTAATATTTCCGATTTTAATTTATATTTGTCTCAAAGGGAAGAAAAATTAAAAGAAACTTGGCGAAGAATAGAATAGTATTAAAAACGCTCTTTTCTGCATCAGCAAATTGAATTTTTGTTATAGCAAAAAGGAATTTACAGTCATTTATTCTCAGCAACAGATAAAATTATTTAATGGAAAAAGAACTCTCATATCAGCAAATAAAAGAAATTAAAGAAGCGTATTTAAAAGATAATTTATCTGTTGAGAATCAAATTATAAAATTAATTGTTGCAGGATATGACGAAAAAACTGCAGAAGAACTTATTAATAAAGTAATTAGAGAGTATAAAAGGGAACTTTTGGAAGCCGCACAGGAGAAAAGTGAAGATAATGAAAACCAAGAAATTACAGGAGTTATCATTATGGTAGCGGCTATTTTAGGGCCGGTTTTAAGCATCAAAGGATATGAATGGTATATATTGGCGTCTATTATTGCAGGGGCTGCGGGGTATTTTAATTTAAAAAATGAACCAATAGCTGGAGTAGTCAGATCGATAGT
Source organism: Flavobacterium sp. 245 (assembly GCF_004362055.1). GTDB lineage: Bacteria > Bacteroidota > Bacteroidia > Flavobacteriales > Flavobacteriaceae > Flavobacterium. The sequence continues at coordinate 117,495 of NZ_SNXB01000011.1, read as the reverse complement.
TTTAGTTGTATTATTTCCTTTAGCTTTTGAATTGTATATAAATACTAGAAGTTCTTATTATGTCGTGGAGTTATTGATTCCTTTTTTTATTTGTTTTCTTATTGCATATTTATTCCAACTCTTAATTTCTAAGATATTTTATCCAGAAGAAATTTAAATCTATATATGATGTTATCTAAATATAATTATAATGAAAGCTTAAAACGCTTTGAGCCAAAAGAAAAAAGATGTGGTTATTGTTTTCAAAACGAAAGTGAAAACATTAATAATTACGACTTTATAAAGCTTTATAAAGTAAAAGACAGAACTAATTTTGTTGTCTACAGAAGTTTAAAGTATGAGGAAATGATGATAGGAATTTCAAGATGCAATGATTGTGTTGAATTTCATGAAGAAGCTTCTCGTAAGTCTCCAATATTAAAATATGCAATTTATCTGTTAATTTTAATTTTTGTATTACCTGTTTTTGGCCTAAAAGTGTTTATAGTTGGTATGGCATTGAGTATAACCTTATTTTTTGTATTGCATAAATATGCAAAAAAAAGTAAAAATCCAGAAGAGAGATTAACATTAAAACAAGGAATTGCATCAAATGAAACTATTCAGGATCTTGTTATTGCTGGTTGGATATTTGATAAACCTTCGGCTTAATTAAATAACAGGGCTAATGATTTGTGCTTAAAAAAATATTTATGCAATAGTAGACATTAAGTGTTAAGAATAAAAAAGCTTCAGATTTCTCTGAAGCTTTTGCTTTTTATTAGAAAGTCTCAAGTATCTAATAAGTTTATGGATGTTTTTGGATAAAAGTTATTTGAATCGTAATGCAGCTTTATATTTTTAAGCTGTTCAATAAATCAATAAGTTTAGGGTCAGAAGGTTTTGGAGCGCGTGCAGTAACAATATTGCCATTAGGATCAAGAAGAATAAATGTTGGAACTCCCCAAACAGCATAATCTTTTACGAATTTTGATTCCCATTCATTTTCTGCCAATAATTGAATCCCGCCCAATTGTTTTTCGACAACAAATTTGCTCCATTTAGGCTGATCTTTTAACGCATCAATCGAAATACTGACAAACTCTAGATTTTTTCCTTTATATTGCTCTTCCACTTTCTGAAGAAATGGAATCTGTTCACGGCACGGACCACACCATGTTGCCCAAAGATCGATGTAAATATATTTTCCTTTCAGATTTTCTAAACTAGTTTTACCTCCTTTTTGATTTTCGTAATCAAATTTCGGAGACGGATTTCCAGGTTGTAATGCTTTTGTTGTGTTATAATTGGCGGTTAGTTTTTGTTTGATAATTGGATCGCTTGTAATGGATAAATATTCCTGATATGTTTTATCATAATTCAGATTTTCCAGACTAACATCGTTTGTGAAGTTTTCTATTAAACGATTTTTTATGCTTTGGCTTTTTAAAGTTTTAATTTCTGGAATTGAATTTTTAGCAGTAAGATAAAAACTACCCTCATCTCCTTTCATCTTTTCATAAAATTTGATTATCACAATACCCTGATATTCATTAGAAAATAAAAAATCAGAATTATTGTCTAAATCGATTGTGTCGTCAAACTTTGGGTATTTTTCAGAAACTTTAAAATCATACTGTTTTGCCAAATAATAATGTTGTTTTGTATAAAAAAGCAAATGTTTCTGCTCTAAATAATGAATGCTTCTGGCTTCTTTTGCTTTGAAATCAGAATTAGTAAATTTTGTTTTTAGGTACAAAGTGTTAACTGAATTTTTTATTTCTTGGAGCTTTTTCAGGAACACACTTTCGTCAAGTTTATAAAGTTCCTCGTCTGCAATTGCTGAAGTTATAAGCTGTTTTTTAGCAAGATATTGATTTTCTACACTTCCGTTACCTGTAAATTTTAAAGTTGAAGCTAAATTCGTATCATCAGCATTAATTATCAATTTAGAATCTTTAGTTAAATATACTGGAATGCTGTTTTTAGTAGTTTCAATTTTATAAACACCATCATAATCTAATTTTAGATTTTCTGAAAAACTGCCATCTGGTTTTAGCTTGATTTCTTTATTAACAAAATCCCCTTTGATTTTAATTATTCCATTTTCGGTATTGGTTATTTTACCTGAAACAATCGTTGTCTCTTCCTGAGTTGTGAATGAGTATAAGGCTACAATTAGTAATAAAAAAAAGGCTTTTTTCATTTTTTGGTGGTTAAAGAGTTAGATTTTAAACTAAGTTATCTTGTTAAAAATAAGGATTATTTTATTAGAAACAACAAAGCTCCAGATTTCTCTGAAGCTTTTCTCTTAGTAATAGGAAGCATAGAAATATCTATTCGATTCATTAAATATTTCTTTTAAGAAATGTTTTTTAAGAAATTTAAAAGCCTTATTTCTTTTTTGATTATTCTTATCATAAAAAATCCAAAGATTAATAAAAAAGCATACCCGCTTATGAGGATGTAAAGATAAAAACCACTCGAGAAATTGTCTTTAAAAACAGGTAGAAGCAAGGTGAAACCAACGATATAAGTTAGATAAATAATAGGTGTGAAAATGTAATGTATTTTTTTTCGCCATTCATAAAACTGATGAGCCAGTTTGCTATATTCAATTAAGTTAACATCGGTCTTTAAGCTCTCTAGTTTTTTCGTACTGATCCATTCTATGGCTATACGTACTAGAAGCATTGTAATCATGATGCATAATCCAAAACTAAACAGTGTTTGTCTATAAGCGCCTACCCAAATATAATAGGAGATTAGTATTAATGAGGTCAGGCTTAAAATTACTTTGGTCCAAAAATGGCTGCGCTTAATTTTCTTAGTATTTGCCTCTGCTTTTTTAATGATTTCAGTGGCTGTTGGTTTTGTATCAGACTCTGTCTGCTGCTCCCAAATATTTTGTAATTCTTCAAATGTTTTCATTTTGTACACATTGAGTTAAACTTTTTTTGATTCGGTGGATTCTAACACGAAGAGTTTCTTCGGTTATCCCGATTACTTCTGCTATTTCCTGATATTCTACGCCGTCTAATGTCATCAGGATTATCATTTTATTTGTTTCTTCAAGCTTTTGTATGCATTGATACATTTGTCGAAGCTGTTCGTCTTTTTCGCTCGAATAACTTTCTGAAGCAGTCTGAGGCAGAATATCGGTCCTGATTTCTTTTCTTGAAGATGATTTTCTTAAATAAAGAAGGCAGGTGTTTACTGCAATCCGGTAAACCCATGTGCTGATACTCGAGTCGTTTCGGAAAGTGTCTAGTTTCTCCCAGACTTTGATGAAGATTTCCTGTGTCGCATCCGAGGCCAATGCAGTATCTCCACAAAAATAACCTTTGCACAAACGAAACACTTTGTTGTAATGCTTGTAGTAAATCTCGTTGAATTGTTCTTTTCCAGCCACGTTATCTTAATTCTGATTTTACATTTTCTATAAACCACTCCGGCTGATCGTACATTACAAAATGCGCTGCTTTTGATGCATACAGAATTTTAGCGGATGGCAGATTTTCGTACTGGACTTTATAAGTCTTTTGTACAGTAGTAAGATCTGGATTTGTTGCAGCTAAAATTACTACTGGAATTTTGATTTTGGAAATTTCTTTTCTCAGGTCTAAATTAAGCATATCAATATAACCATAAACATAAGTTTTTCTATCGGCACTATTCATCCAATCATTGATTGTTTTTTGTTTTTCTTTGTTCAGGCACATGTAAGAGGTTAATTGTGAATTCATTGCATTAAAAGCATTTTGATCCATAGCCAACATCATTTTACTCTGCGGATTATCATAAGGAATAGCTTCGCCTTTGTAATTAGGAATCATTAAAGCGGCACTTGCGGGTAAAGCATCAACGAGAATTAACTGTTTGAATAAATCAGTTTCTTCGGATGCTAGCCACAAACTTAAAGTTCCTCCGAGACTATGGCCGATCAACACCGCATTTTTTATTTTTTTGCTTTTTACATAAAAAATGACCTGATCTTTTACGGTGGATAGCCAAGGTCCTTCAACTGGGGGAACATTGCCAAATCCTGCAAAAGTAAAAATGTGGCATTCGTAATTTTTAGAAAGTTCGGCTACTGTTTCATTCCATACTTCTCCTGTACAGCCAAAACCAGGGAATAACAAGACAGGAGCTCCTTTTCCTTTAACCTCTACCTTGAAAGCAGTTTGAGAAAAAACAGATTTTGAGACAAGGAGAATAAATGCGATAATTAAAATAGATTTCGTTTTCATGACATTTAATTTTTTAAAGTTTACCTTTTGATGCAGTACTAGTTTAATTGTTACCTCAAAAAAGCATTTTTTTTTAAATATTTTTATGGGTCTCAAAATTTAGGTTTGAAAATCTGCAATTTATCATAGTAAAAAGTCCCCTGCTCTCCGAAGTGTTACCATGAAAACCTGTGCAATCCCGAAAGCCTTCGCGACTGACTTTGCACAATTTTTTTATATCTAAGAAGTTGTAAACCTGATAAAAGTCTTAGATTTTGAGAAGTTTTCGTTTTTCAGATTATATTTGTTTGAAAGGGCGGATAGTCAGTAGCGAAGGTTTTCGGGATTGCGTAGCATGAATGAGGGACACTTCGGAGAGTGTGAGGAAATTACACTAGGAACTGTTAAATCATGCTTTACTATTATCCGCTGGCACGAGCTAATAAAAATAAGTAAATCAGAATATAACCAACACATAAAGTACGAATGAAAAATATTAAACACATTAATCTTGATAAGTATAGTAATGCAGATTACGAATTTATAGAAAGTAATATTTACAGAAATAAAGAGGAAGATATTTATGTTTTTGCATTGAATTTTGATCTAGAAGAAAACGAAAGCTCTCAATATCCACTTGAAGACATACTTGATAAGTTTTATTTACATGTTTCTGATTTTATAGATGAAGATGCATTTAATACAGAAAAAAATGTGAATTTAGAATTGGGAGGAGATTTAGAGGATGTTCAGAAAGCAGTGAAATCAATTATTGGGAAACGAGTATTTAATTCTGAATATATTGGTGAAGACGGAAACACATATTTGAATCTGGTGATAGAATAAAAAACTCCGATCGATCCGATATGTAGACAACGATAGCGTAGATTTGTAATCTGTGCCCGTAAAGAAAATCATAAAGGTAAGTAAACAAAAAAAGCTCCAGATTTCTCTGAAGCTTTTTGTCTTAGTAGCGGGAACAGGACTCGAACCTGTGACCTTCGGGTTATGAGCCCGACGAGCTGCCTACTGCTCTATCCCGCGATGTTTCGGGTGCAAAGATAAGCACTAAATACAGTTTTACAAAGGAATTAGTGAAATATTTTTATTTAAATAAATTAAAATATAACTAATTGATATATAGTGAATTGTGTTTTTTAGGTTTTAAAATTAGATCTTGTAATCAAGTAATTCGGAATAGGGATCATTTTTTAAACCTAATAATTTAGCAAAAGCGGGTTCCGTTTTGTGGCCGTTTTTCTTGAGTTTTATGATTTCCTGGCGAAAGATTTCATCTCTTGACTGCAGAATTTGATGCTCGATAATCATGTGTCTGTAGCCATTTTGATTTTTGGTTGGAATATTTTGCCCAAAAACTTCTATTTCAAAATTATCTAATTTGAAACTGCTGATTATCGATTCTTGCTGATTTATGATTGCTTCCCTGATTTCAAAAGCAGGTTTGTTTTTAAATAGAGAAGTGATTTTTTCAATAAAATGACTTTTATTCTGCCAATAGCAAATAATATCAAGATCACTGTTTTCAATGTCGATATTTATTGGAATTGTGCCAACGAGAATTGGATTAAATTCCGCAAGAACTTCTAAAACCTTGTTTTTAATTAAAGTTTCATAAGCCAGAATTTGCTTTTCATTTCCTGATTTTAAGTAGTCAATTGTACTGAAATCAATCATTTTTTACTTGTCGTAATTTTTTTCTTCTTTAATTTCCTGAGCTAATCTTTGATTGATATTTATTTTAGCATTGGTAAAAACAAAAATTGTGGTTTTGTATTCGCGGGCATATTTGTTTGTTATTTGGCCGCCAATTACAGCTTTTTGAAAAAACGGACTTGTTTCTGCAAATTCAGTGCTGTTTTCTTCAAATTCTTTTACTCTTATGAGGTTTTTGTAATAGATATTCAAATTAAACCAGTTAACATAATCGGCATTAAAAGAAACAGCTTTGATGCCTTTTTTGGTATAATAATTAATAGCTCCCGCCTGACCATAATTGTCGCAAAGCACCAATGTATTTTCGGATTTTGGAAATAAGGCATAAACCGAATCTGTTTTTCGTGCAAGTTCTTTCCATCCGAGCATATCGGCAAAATCCTGAGGCAGTTCATGATCTTTTCCGTCTTCCCAGCGCAGCATTCCAAGTTTTTTGTATTGCTCCGGTTTTGCAATTATTTCCTCCGGTGTTTTATTCGGAAACGCGACGTTGTAAATTGGAATAAAAAGCAAAAGCGGAATCAAAATTAATACCGGCTGTAAAAAACGTTTCCATCCTGCTTTTAATATTTCTCCTAAAAAAACCGCACCAAATGCAATGTAAATTGGATAAAGACCAATCGCATAATAAGCTTTGGCTTTGAAATAAATAAAAACCAAAAGAGTAAAGACAATCGAAAAAAAGAAGAATCTATAATTTGCAAAAGGCTTATAAAAAAGCAATGCATAAAGTGACGAAAGAATAACAATAAAGCCGCCAATAAAAAACAGTAATTGTTCTTTTAAAAATCCAGCTCTGTCAACATTTACCAACTGTGTTTCGGCCAATTCTTTCATGTGATGTACAATCGGGAAATGATTATTATACTGCCATAAAAGATTGGGAAGAATTAAAATCAATCCCAAAATCAAAGCAAAATAAAGATTCTTATCTGCAACGATTTTTCTTTGTTTTGAAACCAAAAGCGCAGGCAAAAGTCCAATTAAAAGAAAAAGAATATTGTATTTATTGAGAAAACCAAAAGCAAATATTATTGCGCCTGCATAAAGCCATTTTGCTTTTTCGGTTTTGATGTATTGAATCACTGCAAAATAAAAAGTGGTCCAGCATAAAACGTCTAAAGAATTGGGCTGAAAAAGCATGTTTAATCGTAAAAGGGCGGATAATAAAATGCAAGTTGCAGCTAGAATCAATGCAAATAAATTTCCTTTTAATACCTCGATTGTTTTCCAAACAACTAAAAGTGTCAAAGCGCCAAAAAGGGCAGGGAAAAACTTAACCCAAAAAATAGAATTTCCGAGCAAATAAATGATATACGAAAACCAGGAAGTTACAGGCGGAACGGATAAATAGCCCCAAGCCAAATGATGCGCCTGATCCAGATGCAGATATTCATCGCGTTGCAAATCATATTCCGGACTTAACAATAGATACTGAAGTGCGAATTTTAAAATGATAAACCCAATTAAAATAAATGTTTTTTTAGTCATGTAGATTTTGGTTTCTTAGGTTTGTTTGGCGTTTGTCTTGTAAGTGGTTTTAAATCAACATTTAATTCTGTACTAAGATAGGATTTATTTTGATTTTTGAATATTGAGATATAACCCGTTGTGTGCAATTATTCAAACACATAGAAACATAAATTTAGCATGCTTAAAAAAGGCGTTTCACTTGTTTTAAACAAACATAGTTGGCTATGTGTTAGAAACTAGTTTCTTTTTTAGCTCTTTTCGACAAATGGAATCTATGTTTCTATGTGTTGAATAAAAAAATAAATTAGACTCAATGGAGTTGTTTTGTTTTGTAAAGCGCAGTTGTTTAGATATTTATGAATTTTAAATGGGAGTTGAATTGACATTTTTACTACCTTTAATATCAAGCAATAACTTTATAAGAAAATACCATGAAAAAAATATGGATTGTGGCAGTCCTTTTAGGGACAATTTCATTTGCAAATGCGCAAAGTGTAGGAGATATTACAAAAGCGGCCAGTAAGGCGTCGACAACAGCAGTTCCTGCTTTTGATGTTGCCAGTATCTCGAATCAGGTTATGGGAGTCTTATCTCCAAAATTGAAATTAACTGATGCTCAAAAACCGGTGGTAAATTCATTGGTAAATGAAACGCTAAATAAAAAGAAGAATATTTTGCCTACAATGGCTACTGATAAGGCGGGTTATACTTCTAAAATGACTGCCAATAGAGAGTCTTTTATAGCCAAAATGAAAAAGAATATAAGTCCAACACAATTTGATGCACTTACATCATTATTGCCAAAATCAGCTTCGGCAGTAACGCCACTGGCAAAAATGCTTTATTAAGATAGTATAAAATAAAAAAAAGCAAAATAGAATTCTATTTTGCTTTTTTTTATTTTCAATTTTATTAGAAAATGTCTTGAATTTAAAGGTTTTCCTCTAAATAAGCAGGATCAAATTCCATTGCATCCTGAACTTCGGCAGTTGCAGGTTTTGAAGCTTTAAGCGCGTTGAATCGTTCCAGCATTTCTGTTTCGCCTTCTTCACCGCTAAAATAAGGAAAAACATCCATAATAGCTGTTTCTGTAATAGCCGGAATAGAATATTCGCCCATTGTATTTTTCATTACGTGAAGTGTGTTGTCAAAAGCTTCGCGAACATCATTTGCCTGAATTAGCATATACATGCTTGTTTTTCTTTCCTTTCCGCTTTCTTCGTCATAAGCAATTAAAGTGATTTTAGATTTAAACCATCTGTCCGCATTTTCAAACGGATGAATTTCGGCATAATTTGCCACTTTGATAGCCGTGATCTTAAATTCTTCACTAGTGTAAGCGGCCATTTCTTCAGTCATTCTTTTTTCAGCTTCTGTATAAGACAAAGCATCAACCAAATAGGGTTCGGTTAAAACTTTTTGTCCGCCCGTTTCATCAGTTTTTCTATATTTTACTTTGCATTCGTACCAAATTGCGCTCATTTTTTTGTAATTTTTAAGGATGCCAAAGATAGATTTTACTGATAAAATACGATTCAAATTTGAAAATAGATATTCACAATTTGAAATAAGTGCTTCTTTTTAATTTTTTGTTTAATGTTTAAGATTAAATGGTTTTTGAGGCTATTTGTAACAACAATTTTTATAATTGTGTATTTGGCCGTTTTTTAATGAAGATGAAGTGTTTTATTTGTTAAAATAATATTATTTTTTAAATTTTACAACTCTGTATTTCATGATTCTGTATATAATTTTCTTACTTTAGCTTAAACAAGTATTAAATGCCGGCCTAAAAACAATTACGTATAACTCGAAAATAGTAAGTATGAACAATATTCAAGATTTAAACATAAAAGATGAAGTATTGCCTATTTTTGATTTTTCTTTAAATAGCTTTACGAAGAAAAAAATCCTTACTATTTTAGAAACGCCTTTAAAAGCTAAAAATCAAATTATTGAAAGACAAAATATTCTGAAAGGATTTGTCTTAAATAAAGAGGTTTTAAAAAACTATTCCTATACAGTTTTATATGTAAATGAAGTTCACTATTTCTTGAATAATTTTAAAGAAGAGAATTTAAACTGGAAGCGCTTTCTGTTTTTTGGACCAACTGCCGATGAAATCTTGACGCATAATAAAATACATCAGCTGATCTTATTTTTTCGTCGATTAGAGTCGACTTGTTTTTCAAGACTTAATTTAATACACTTTCCAGAACCGTATAGAAAAGATTTGAACAGAATATTGTCTTTTCTTTCTGTTTTTGAACTGAGGAAATATGAGTATATAATTAGAGAAAAACAATTAAAAAGCAAGCACCTAAAAAAAATAGTAGCTAAAATTTCGGCTTTACAGGTAGAAGGAAAAATTGGAACCTTTTGGGATGATTTATTTTTGTTTGAATCTTATCTATCGATTAGCAAAACCATTATTGATCGCGAATTTATTTTTCCTGTTATAACGGATAAAAGTCTTGTGATAGATGATTTTTACCATCCTTTAATTGATAGTCCAATCAAAAATAGTTTTACGGCAATTAATAATGTAATTGTATTAAATGGCCCAAATATGTCTGGAAAATCAACCTTTCTTAAATCAGTCAGTTTGTGTATTTATTTAGGAAATCTCGGATTAGGAATTCCAGCAGGCAACGCGGAAATTCCATTTTGTACTGATTTCTCAATCGGAATTAATAAGCGTGATGATATTTTAAACGGCTATAGTCATTTTATGACCGAAGTTGTGAACCTCAAAGATGTGGTTTTAAAAGCGGCAGACGGGAAAAGATGTTTTGTTGTTTTTGATGAACTTTTTAGCGGTACAAATGTTGAAGATGCTTTAGAAATTTGTACCCGAACTATAAATGGGGTTGGGGCATATTCTAATTCTTATTTTTTAATTTCGACCCATATTCAAGAATTAAAGGATTTAACAAACGAATCGGTTTCAACTTATTATTTGGACTGCGAACTGATCGACAATATTCCAACATTTACTTATAAATTAAAAAAAGGCTGGTCAGATATTAAAGTCGGCCGAATTTTATTTGAAAAAGAAGGACTGAATAAACTTTTGCAGTTTAATTAGTTTTGGATAATTAGAACTAAAAAACGCACTTCAGATTGTTCTGAAGTGCGTTTTTTTTTATTTCGTTTCCACCGCGCATATCCGTAGAGGCGCACAGCAGTGCGTCTACGCAACGTATTTAAAAAAAATAGCCACAAATTTCACAAATTTCCACTGATTAATTTTATAACTAACAAAAAAAACATTCGTGAAAATTCGTGTAATTCGTGGCAAAAAAAGATATTAAAACTAAACTTTAAAAATCAATTTCTTCTTATAAAAAATCCAAAGTATAATGGACCAGAAAGCTGCATAAGCCAAGGCAAAAGCCAATGAAGAATTCAGCGGATTTTCAAAACAAGGTGCAATTCCATGTTTATAAATTGCAGTTTGAAGGCTAATTTCTTCTCCGCCAATTTCTGGATTTTGAACCTTAATAGCAGTAAGAACTCTCGGAATTACACCTGAAAAGAAAAAAACAATCATTGGATTTACTCCCCAGATTAAAAACAATTTGCTCCATTTTTTATACCCTTGAATGTCGATTATATAATACAATAAACTTAAACATAAAGTACCGATTCCGGCAGTGTATAAAACATAAGAGCTTGTCCAAAGCGATTTATTTATTGGGAAAATGATATTCCAAAGCAAACCTCCAATTACTAAAACTACTCCAGTGATTGCCGTCTTTTTTAGAATTTGGGTTTTGCTTGCTTGCGCGTTTAGTAATTGACCAATATACATTCCAAGAATTCCTGTTCCAATGGCAGGCAATGTGCTTAAAATTCCTTCTGGATCCCAAGTTTTAGAAGCAACCCATAAATGTCCGTTTAAAAGTGTATCGTCTAACCAAGCGGCCAGATTAGTGCCTTTTTCAAAATTTGCAGGACCAAATCCAGGAACTGGAACAAAAGCCATCAAAAGCCAATAGCCAATTAAAAGTGTCGCTAAAACTACAAGCTGTGTTTTTAAATTTGTTTTTAGATATAGAATAGCACTAAAGAAATAAACAATTGCAATTCGCTGTAAAACACCTGGAATTCGGGTATCTTCAAAATGTTCTAAACCGCTAAAGGCTAAAGAAAGCAGTATTATAAAAATTCCTACCGCAAGAATGGTTTTGACTTTCATCGAAAAGTTTCCTAAAAGGGCATAAGCTACCGCAAATGCAATAACTAATCTCACTCCTAATAACGGAATTCCTTCTAAACCAAATAAATGGATTCTGCTGAAAACGCTCAAAAACAATCCTAAACAGAAAATTCGTAACGAACGAACCAAGATTTTATTAAAAACAGCTCCGTCAAAATGTTTTACCGGCATTGCAAAAGGTATTGCAGTTCCCATTATAAAAACAAAAAAAGGAAATACTAAATCAGTTGGCGTACAGCCATGCCATTCGGCGTGTTCTAATGGCGGATATATAGAAGACCAGCTTCCCGGATTGTTTACTATCGTCATCAATAAAATAGTAAATCCCCTAAATACATCCAGCGAGGTTAAACGTTCTTTTGTCATTGGTTTTTTTAGATGTTAGATTTTTAGATTTTAGATTTTTAGATTGAATTATTTTATGATTGCGTCCTGAATGATTTGCTGAATTTCTTCTCTGATTTTTCCTTTGGCTAATTTATTTTCGTCATTTACCACTTCTGGATAAGTTCTGTTGGATAGAAATACGTAAACAATTTCGGTTTGAGGATCAACCCAAGCCATGTTTCCGGTAAAACCGGTGTGGCCAAAACTAGCTTCAGAAACACATCCGCAGGTTGGGCCGCCTTTTCCAATTCTTTTATCAAAACCTAAACCTCTTTGAACTCCTTTATCTTTGTAATAACAAGTGTTGAAGGTATCAAAAGTTTGTGGTGAAAAATATTGAATGCCTCCGTAATTTCCTTTTTGCAAAAACAGCTGCATCATTTTGGCAACATCCATTGCATTTGAGAAAATTCCGGCGTGGCCAGCAACTCCGCCTTCCATCGCCGCCGCCATATCGTGAACATATCCCTGAATAGTTTGATGCCTGAAATAATTGTCGATTTCAGTAGGAGCAATGTTGCTTTTTTCGAATTTATTTAGCGGATTATAAAGCGTATAATTCATTCCAAGAGTGTTGTAGAAATTCTCTTTGCTCAAATCTTCCAGTTTTTCATGCGTTTTTCTTTCTAAATATTCTTTTAAAATGATGAAAGTAAAATCGCTGTATTTGTATTCGATTTTTGGAGAAATTGGACTTTTAGCAATGATTTTCATAATCGTATCATGATAGTCGTTTCTTAGATAAAGACTGTCTGCTACTTTTGTTGTAAAACCGTTTTCAGCTATTTTTCGATAATATTTTTCAGAAGGTTTATTGTTGCTGTCTAATGTAGCTTTATAAAACGGAATCCACGCCTGAAGCCCTGCGTAATGGTTTAGCAAATCTTTGAAAATGATATTTTCTTTATTTGTTTTTGCAAACAAAGGCACCATATCCTTCAGTTTGGTGTCTAAAGTAACTTTGTTTTTATCATACAATTGCATAACATTTGGCAGTGTCGAAATCATTTTTGAAATCGAGGCAACATCATACAAATCGGTATTAGTTACTTTTTTTGCGTCATCGTATGTCTGTGATCCGTATGATTTCTGAAAAATTACATTGCCTTTTCTGGCAACCAAAACCTGCATTCCCGGTGCCATTTTTCCGTCAATTGCTTTTTGCGCGACAGCATCAATTTTTGAAAGAATCGCCGGATTCATATTAACATTTTCCGGAGCGTTAAAAGCCAAACGATTTAGTTTTTCAGTCGTCAATCCGTCATTTACTTTGAAAAAATTATTGATTGAAACGGGCAGTTTTCCTTTGGCATCAATGGCTCCAAAAAGTAATTCAGCAGAAACTACCTGACTGATATCTGAATTTTGATAAGAAACCACTAGACCTTCAATATCCTCAAAATCAGAAATTGACAATAATGAATAAGGCTTGGCAAAAACATCTAGAATTACTTTGTTGTGTTTCGCAATTTCTTTCAGCCAAAGCATTTCTGTCAATGTAAATTCTTGTTTTTCCCAAGGTTTATTCACTTTATGAAAGCTGATAATTACCTTGTCAAAATTTTTCAATTCCTGATTCAAACTGTCAAGATTGTTGTCTTTAACTTCTGTGATTTCGGTATATTTTTTTAATGTCGAAATAAAAGTACTATTGGTATCATCGCCCATCTTAATGTAAGCAATTTTTTGATTCAGTTCTTTTATCGGAAGAATTTCGTTTTCATTTTTTAAAACGGTAACGGCATTCTCATATAATTTATAATGCAAAGCGTCATTTTGCGACGGATTAAGATCATTGTAAATATTCGCCATATCAATAGGCTTGTAATGATTTAATCCCGCTTTGTATTTGTAATGCAGAATTTTTTTAACAGAATGCGCTAAACGCTCTTCGGTTATAATATTGTTTGCATAAGCTTCTTCTAACTTTTGAACCGCCACTGGAACATTTTCAGGACATAATAAAATGTCATTTCCAGCCAAAAGAACTGCAATTTCTAATTCCCCAGGACCTTTAAAATTGCTGGCGCCCTTCATGGCTAAACCATCTGTAAAAATTAAGCCTTCAAAGCCTAATTCTTTTTGAAGAAGATTGGTAACTACATTATACGAAGCCGAAGAAGGTAAATTTGGAGTTGGTTCTAAACTTGGAATATTAAGATGTCCAACCATCACAGAAACTAAACCTTCGTCAAATAATTTTTTATAAGGATATAATTCAACCAAATCGATTCTTTCTTTTGAAAAATTAACCAAAGGCAGTGCGTGATGAGAATCAGTAGAGGTGTCGCCATGTCCAGGGAAATGCTTTCCGGTACTGAAGACGCCCTGACTTTGCACGCCTTTCATTAAAGCAGTTGCTTTGTTAGCTACATTAACTTTGTCTTCGCCAAAAGAACGGTTTCCAATAATTGGGTTTTTAGGATTGGTGTTGATGTCCAAAACGGGAGCAAAATTGAAATGAATTCCAATGCGCTTGTTTTCATTGGCCATATTTCGGCCCACTTTTTCGATTAAATTTAAATCCTGAATGGCGCCTAATGTCATATTCCAAGGATAGCGATAAGTAGAGTCTAAACGCATGGCTAATCCCCACTCAGCATCAATTCCTATGAACAAAGGAACTTTTGCCTTAGATTGGTATAGGTTAGTCAATTTTGCCTGACGAACGGGACCGCCTTGAAAAAAGATGACACTTCCTACTTTATATTCTTCAATTAAATTTTTGACTTGATTGACATGAACCGAATCTTTGTTTGAATAAGCCGAAACCATAAAAAGTTGGCCGACTTTTTCGCGAAGTGACATCTTGTTGTAAATGCTGTCAGCCCAAGCAGTTTCTTTATCTGAATCTTTGAAAAAAGTTTTTTTTGCTGCTTTATCAGCGTGATAAACAACGGTATCTTTTAACGGAATGTCTTTTTTTGAATCTGTAACTGCATTGTTTTTTTTGACAGCGCAATTGGTGATTAAAAATAAAAATGAAGCACAAAGGCTGATCTTTATGATGTAATCTTTCATAATACTATTTTTTGAATCAATTGAAGATTGGTTTTAATCTTCAATTAATTTGGTAAATTATTGTGTTTTTAAGCAGGTTAAAAACTTATTTTTTCGCTTGAGCGTGAACTTGTAAGGTATAATCCTAAATAGGTTATTAATCCGTTTAGGACGATTAATTCATTATCGAAAACATATCCTGAAAATAATAGTTTCGAATTTTCATTTATTAAATAGGTTAGAAAAGGAGCGGCCAAACACATTAACGGCACAAGTTTGTCGTTGACATTTCTTGATTTCTGGAACAACCCAAAAGCATATAATCCTAATAAAGGTCCGTAAGTATAAGAAGCGACTTTGAAAATCATCCCAACAACCGAACTGTCATTGATTGTATTGAAAATAATAATGACAAAGAAAATTAATATTGAAAAACTAATATGTACTAAATGTCGGGTTCTAACGGTATTTTTTCGGGTATTTTCGCTTTTGTCCATTCCTAAAAAGTCAACGCAGAAAGAGGTTGTTAAAGCCGTTAAAGCCGAATCTGTTGTAGCAAAAGTCGCCGCGATAATTCCCAGTAAAAATACAATGGCAGGAACTACAGCTAAATGATTTAGGGCAATTTCAGGAAAAAGTAAGTCGGTTCTTGGTTTGCCTGTAACTAAATCAGTTGGAACTGCAATTCCGTTTTTATTTGCATAAATGTATAATAGCGCTCCTACACTTAAAAAGAAAATATTGATCACAACAAAGATTCCTGTAAAAGTGAACATGTTTTTTTGAGCTTCGCCAATGTTTTTACAGCTGAGGTTTTTTTGCATTAAATCCTGATCCAGACCTGTCATGGCGATGGTAACAAACATTCCGCCTAAAATTTGTTTTATGAAATGAAATTTGCTTCCAAAGAAATCATCAAAGAAAAATATTTTAGAATAGTTGCTGTTTTTTACTTCTTCGAATGCACTAACGGCACTTAAATCCATGCGGTCGCAAATGAAATAAATAGTTAGAAAAACAGATGTTACAAGAAAAAATGTTTGTAAAGTATCTGTAATAATAATCGTTTTTAATCCACCTCTGTAGGTATAAGAGAAAATTAAAATTAAAGAAATCAATACCGTAAATGCGAATGGAATATGATAGAAATCAAACACAAAACGCTGCAATACAATAACCACTAAATAAAGTCTGAATGCCGAACTTATGGTTCTGCTGATCAAGAAAATCGAAGCCGCAGTCTTGTAACTGTAAACCCCCATTCTTTGTTCAATATAACCATAAATTGAGGTCAGATTCATTCGGTAATACAATGGCAACAATAGTTTTGTGATTACGATAAATCCTAGTGCATTTCCTAATACAAACTGAAAATATTTAAATTGTTCACCACTTGGTGCGCCAACTTCTCCAGGAACGGATATAAATGTTACTCCAGAAAGTGCGGTTCCAATCATACCAAAAGCAACTAAATACCATTTTGAGTTTTTATTTGCTGTAAAAAAAGCATCATTTCCGCTGTCTTTTCTGCTCACCCGGTGTGAGATATAGAATAATGTTCCGAAATAAACGATAATTAGGAGGAGGATGGTACTTGGTGTCATTTTATAGTTTTGATGGTTTGTCTTTTTTATAAATTACTCAAACAAAATATTTTGCTTTTTTAATTAGGCCTAACAGGTTTTTGAAAGCTGTTAGGCCGCCGTTAAAACTCAAAAATTGAAAAAATGCAGTTTTTGATTTGTATAAATCTATAAAAAGATTTTAATGTGTGGTTTTTAGAATTACAGATTTTTGTTTTGAGCCTGTAAAACCGCTCTTACGCTTTTGTGTTTATGAAGTAATTCTTCGGCTAAATCATATTCAATTCCAAGTTCTTCAATAATCATTTTGATAGCTCGTTTTACCAGCTTTTCGTTAGACAGTTGCATGTCAACCATTTTGTTGCCTTTTACTTTTCCTAGTTTAATCATTACCGAAGTAGAGATCATGTTTAAGGTCAGTTTTTGAGCGGTTCCTGCTTTCATTCTGGTACTTCCAGTTAAGAATTCAGGGCCTACGATTAATTCAATTGGATGATCTGCTTCCTGAGCAATAAGCCCATTGCTGATGCACGAAATACTTCCAGTTTTAATATTGTGTTCTTTAGCTTTTTTTAAAGCTCCCAAAACATAAGGCGTGTTTCCAGAAGCAGCAATTCCGATAATAAAATCTAAGCTTGAAATTTCAAATTTGGCTAAATCTTTCCATGCTTGCTCAGTGTCATCTTCGGCATTTTCAACTGCTTTTCTGATGGCAGTATCTCCACCGGCAATAATTCCGATAATCATATCATGCGGTACGCCAAAAGTAGGTGGACATTCTGATGCATCTAAAATTCCGATTCTTCCAGAAGTTCCAGCTCCAATATAAAATAATCGGCCGCCCAGCTGCATTTTTTTTACGATCGCTTTAACCAGTTTCTCAATTTTAGGAATCTGTTCTTCGATAATATGTGGTACCTTTTTATCTTCTGTATTGATGTTGATAAGAAGTTCTTTCACGCTCATTTGATCCAAATCTTTGTAAAAAGATTCTTGCTCAGTTTCAGGATTTTTATTGCTCATTTTTCTTTTCTTTTTTTTGGTTTTTGAAACAGCAGATTTTGATATTTTTGCTTTCGATAATTTGTATAAGGGGTCTCTATTTTGGTAAAAAATAGTCAATTTGCGGATTAAGAAATAGTTTTATTTAGTAGAGTAAATAGGCTTTTCTCATAATTTGAAAAGCTTCTAAATCTTTTTTCCAGCTTTCTCGAATGTCTTTTTCTGAAACTCCGGATTCAATTTGCTGTTGCAGTTTTTTTGTTCCGGCAAGCTTGGTGAAAAAAGCATTAAAAAATTTCGTTTTGTCGCTGGTATTTTGATAGGCTTTAATAAGCCATTTTAATTCTAATTTGGTTAGTTTAGGATACGAAGTTAAATCTTCTCCAAAACATTCTTTTCCGTTATAAAGCGGATCTTTGGCTCCAAAATTTGGCTTTGGAGTAAAATTGAAATTGGTTTTTGTTAAGTAAGGAGAACCGTAAATTTGAAATTGCTTTTCAGTTCCTCGTCCCATACTTACATTTGTTCCTTCAAAAAGGCATAAACTGGCGTATAGATTTATAGATTGATCGTTTGGCAAATTTGGAGATGGTTTTGCCAATAAACTGTATTTCATTTTTCGATTGTAGTTGAGACATGGAATAACAGTAAGTTTGCATTGTGCGGCATTTTTTAGCCATTTTTCTCCATTTATCATTTGCGCATATTCTCCAATTGTCATTCCGTGAAGAAGCGGAATTGGGTGCATGCCTACAAAACTGGTAAATTCTTTTTCTAAAAGCGGACCGTCAACAATACTTCCGTTAGGGTTTGGGCGGTCAAGGATTATAAGTGGCACATTGTTTTCTGCGCAAGCTTCCATTACATAATGCAAAGAAGAAATATAGGTGTAAAAACGAGCGCCTACGTCCTGTAAATCGAAAATCATAATATCGATTCCGGCTAATTGCTCAGGTTTTGGCTTTTTATTATCTCCATAAAGAGAAATTATTGATAAACCGGTTTTAGGATCTTTTCCGTCAACAACATGTTCCCCAGCATCTGCAGTTCCTCTAAATCCGTGTTCAGGAGCAAAAATGGTTTGTACCGCAACTTTCTTTTCAAGTAAAAAATCTACCAAATGTGTTTTGTTAGACAAAATTCCGGTTTGATTGGTAACGATTCCTATTTTTTTATCTTTTAAAAGCGGTAAGTATTTCTCATAATTATCAGCTCCTGTTTTAATTGCAGGAGGATTAATTGCTGAGGTACTGCTTTTTGTAACCGCTGAAAGCGAATTAGAATAAGAAGACGTGACAATGAAAGAAGTTACAATAAGAACACTTTTTGCTATGAATTTTATCATTGTAATTACAGTTAATAGTTAAGGCAAAAATTGACTAATTAAAATTAGGTTATTATTTGATTGCTATTGATGTTTTTTTGATTGTTGTAGTGTGGTATTGTAGAAATGGTATCTGAGTTTTCAGATTGGGATTTTATTTTGTCTGTCGCTATGTGCTAGAAAAAGACTTTTTAAATACTGCCTCTGGTAAATTTAGGTTCCAGAGGCAGTTATTAATTATTTGAGGGGCAAAATATGTTTTATGAACTTAAAATTACCAACCTGGGTTTTGTTTTAATGTTACACCTTCTGCGGCGTATAAACTGATGTCATTTGTTGGAATCGCACTTAAGTAATTTTTTGGTGATACAAATAATCTTGTAACACCTGCAGCGTAAGGAATTACATATCCTTGTGCATTTACTTTTGTTTTAGAGTTAGTTCCTATCAAGGCAATAATTCTAGCTCCTAGAACAACATCAGGATTAGTATTAGTGTCTAGATAATCTCCTTTTTTCCAACGTATAAGATCTTCTTTTCTCATAGTAGTCCAGCTCATGAACTCAATTCTGCGCTCACGGCGAATTTCCCACGTAATTGGATTAACAGCTCCTGAGATTTGTTCTAATGCAGTTGTTCTTTGTGGGTCATTTATTTGTACTCCTCCAACAGCAGCATTTATACCATCAGTAGTCAAAACAGCAATTCCTGCACGTGTACGTACTTTGTTGATTGACAAGTTAAGGTCATTATTAGTAACTGTACCCAATTCTGCACAAGCTTCGGCATAATTCAAATAAACTTCACTTAGTGTAAAAACTGGAGCATCAATTTGATTTTGTCCAATTGTTGTAACCTCTGTACCTGTTGTAGCAGGATTATTGTATAGTTGAAATACATAACCTGTGATCGATGTTAAACCATTAAAAGGTTTGTCAGAGTAAGCGTAATCTGCTGTACTGAAAGCTTTAGCAAATCTTGGGTCTCTGTTGGCAAAAGTATTAGCGATAGTGTTGTCACCTAAATACTGCGCATTGCCAGCTTGTTTGATAGGCAATCCATTAGTAGTTACATAGCTTTCTGCAGCAAATTTTGTCAATCCGTTTTGAATAGTAGATGTATTTGTATATGCTTGAACTGAATTTCCTAAAACACCTTTGATATATCTTTTTGCCAAAATTACTTCAGTATTTCCTAATAACTCAACAGAATTGTAAAGTGCTTTCCAATCTGCGTTTAGTTTGAAAGAATTATTGTTCATTACAGCTAAAGAAGCATCTTTAGCTTTTTGAAGATACGTATTTCCATTCTGACCCAAGTTGTATTTTCTGTAAGTACCTTCACCTAAACATACGCGGCTTAATAATGCGTAAGCTGTATATTTATTTACAGTAATATTGCTGTCATCAACGTTTAATAACATTGGGATTGCTTCTTCAAGATCTTTAATTACGTTGTCTATAACTTCTGCTCTACTTAAAGCTGGTTTGTATACATTAGCATCGCTTTGTGCTAAATATTGGTCTGTATACGGCACATCACCAAATTGCTGTGCTAAACGAAAATAAGTATGAGCTCTAAAAAACTTTGCAACGCCTATATAGTGGTTTTTCTTCGTCTGATCCATAGGAACATTCGGCACTCTTTCTAACATAAGATTACAACGACGAATCAAAGTGTAATATTCGTTCCAGTTTGCATTTGTTGCATTTGCAGCCGTTGGAAAGTTAGTAAAAACGTTCATAGCTAAGTTGTCATCTATCAATCCCGTAGCGGTAGCATGAAAGTAAAAATCTGCTGTTGTACCAGCATTATTTCCGTATCCGTTAAAGGTGTTATAGTTTAGCCAAGAATATGTTTTTACGTTATTTTCTGAAGTCCAAAAATTGTCATCTGAAAACACATCTTCTGGAGGTGTATCCAAAAAATCTGAACAGCTAACAGCTAAACTTGCAAAAGTAAGCAAGGCAACTGATAGTTTTATCCTAGAGTTTATTATTAATTTTCTCATTTTGATTAATTTTTAATTTTTAAATACCTTTTTTAAAACGCAAGTTGTATACCAAATGATATTGTTTTAGAATAAGGGAAAGTTCTTCCCCATGCCGCTTCAGTTTCATTAATTTCAGGATCTACTGGCAATTTGCTGCTTTTCCAAGTAGCTAGGTTTAAACCTGAAATATACGGTCTAACTTTGTCAATTCCCACTTTTTGGGTAATACTTTTAGGAAGAGTATATCCAATAGTCATCGATTTTAGACGTAAATAGGACATGTCTAATAAATAACGTGATTGTGCGACAAAATTGTTTGATCCAGGCGCATAAGTTCCAAAAGCATTACCAGCATGTCCAGGGTATGGATTAGGGAAATACGCATCTGTATTTTGCGGTGTCCAGTAGTCATTTTGGTTTTCATACATAGCATCTGTTCTGTTGTAGAAAGGCAATACTAAGTCAGAAGTTGCCCAATATTCGCGTTTTCCAACTCCTTGAAAGAAAGCATCAATATCAAAACCGTATAAAGCACCACCAAGACGAACTCCATATTGGTAACGAGGCGTTGTATTACCAATAACTTTTAAATCTCCTGGGTTAGTAGCTGTTCCATCTCCTCTTGAAATTATTCCGTCTCCGTTTATGTCCTTGTACATTACATCTCCAGCACCATATCTAAAAGTACCAGTTCTTATGTTTTTATAATCAACTCCATTTACAATTAATCCTGTTGCGTCAATTTGATCTGTAGATTGAATTAATCGGTCTGTTTCTAATCCCCAGATTTCGCCAATTTTTTGACCTGCATAAAAAGATCCCAAAAGTTTAGAAGTATTGTTCCATTCAGTTACTTCTGTAGTATTGTCTGAAAGGGTAAGATCTGCATAAACACTTATGTTTTGGTTTATGTTTTTGTTAAAGTTAAGCGCTAGTTCCCAACCAGTTGTTCTTAAATTTCCTGAGTTTGTATTGGCAGCAGCCTGACCAAATGAACCTGGAAGCGTTTTTCCTGGAGCTAGCATTCCTTTTGTATCACGTTGGTAATAATCAAAAGTCAAACCTAACATATTAAAAATTCTAATATCAATACCTACGTCTTGAGTAGTTACTTTTTCCCAAGTTAAATCAGGATCAACATTTGATGGCTGATTAACAGAAGGAGGTACAGTTGCACCACTACCTAGCCAAAATGGGTTAGAGTTAGTCATAGTTGGTAAAAAGGCATTTGCAGCAATGTTTTGATTTCCAATTGAACCAACAGATCCACGGATTTTCAAATCATTTAACCAGCTTTTTGTGCTTTCCATGAAACCTTCTTCAGAAATTCTATATCCAACAGAAGCAGAAGGGAAGAACCCCCATTGCTCATCTGTAGGGAATTTTGATGAACCGTCATAACGTCCGTTGATTTCCAACAAATATTTTCCTTTGTAATCATAATTCACACGTGCAAAAAATCCGGCAATTGCATATCTTGACAAGCCTGGGTTTAAAATTGCAGTAGAAACAAGAGGTGAAGTAAATTGATCTCCAATAGCTAAATTAAATTCTGGTTTGTTTTTATCCAAAAGTGTATTTCTACGAGCATATGTTCTTTCGAAATCATACCATTCTGAGTTCAAACCGCCTAATACTTTAAAGTTATGGTTGTCACCTAATGTTTTAGTATAGTTTCCAAAGATATTTGCTACATTTCTTGTATAAGATGATTTGGCTTGCGCAACAAAATCATTTGCACTTTCCATTATTGTAGGTTTTCCTGCAACTAAGTCAGCAGCACTTGTCCACCAGTCCCAAAGAGGTATTTGGCCACCGTTCATTTTAAGGCTTGAAAAATTGTTGTTTACACTATATTCTCCAACGATATTAAAATCTTTCGTAATTTGAGCAGTAAGTCTTCCACTTATCCTCATATCATTTGACTTATTTTCATTTCGAGATGCGTTTGACATGTAACCTGGTGCATGTCTAAAATAAGTACCATTATAAGTACCATAAGGGAAATAAGAACCCCAACGCATGTAATATCCAAAATATCCGTTACCTTCTGTATCAAGACCACTGTTATAGTAGTTGAAAGGAGAATCATATTCTTGGAAAGTTCCTAATACTTTAAAATCTCCGGTAAGCCAGCTTGCTAACTGTGTAGTCATGCCAAGGTTAAGGTTGAATCTTTTGTTGGTTTCAGTATTGATTTTCATTACACCTTCTTGATTAGCAAGACCTAACGACACAATAAACGAACTTTTTTCACCTAAAGAACCTTGAGCTGATAAATTATGAAGCGTTTGTATTGCATTCTTTTTTAACATTTCATCATGCGGATTCCAAATTCTGTAGAAATATTCTTTTCCGCCAATAACGTCAAAATCTTCACCCAAAATCATCGTTTTATCATTAGGGTTTCTTGTTGCAGCATATTTTTCTTTCCAGTTAATGATACCTGGCAATAATGTTTTGTAGTTCATACCAAAAGATTCTGGATTTGCATTACCAGCTCTGGCTTGTGCCTCGATCATTGCCGGAAGCTCTACAGTAGGGTCGTTAAAGTTAACCAAAGAAATTGGGTTGCTTACTCCTGTATTGTTGCTATATGCGAAGCGTACTTTTCCTTTAGCATTTTTACCACTTTTAGTAGTAATTAATATAACTCCAAATGCAGCACGTGCACCATAAATAGAAGCAGAAGCGGCATCTTTAAGTACAGACATCGATTCTACGTCTTCTGCATTTAGTAATGACAGATCTCCTGGAACACCATCAACTAAAATAAGTGGTGATCCTGTAGCTACTCCATTTACAATAGTTCCAGCTCCACGAATATTAACATTTGATTGTTTGCTGATATTACCTGAATTATAAGTAATATTAAGTCCAGGAGTAGTTCCTTGTAAACCTTTTGTGATATCTGTAATAGGAATACTTCCTAAAGCTTTTTTAACATCTACCTTAGCAACTGCTCCTGTAAGATTTGCTTTTTTCTGAGAAGAGAATCCCACTACAACTACTTCGTCTAATTTTGCAGTGCTTGACGATAGTTCAATATTTACTGTCTGTTGCCCTTCAATTTTTACTACTTGAGTTTCAAATCCCATGTAGCTAAAAGCTAGAGCTCGACCCGGCGCTACACTGATGCTGAATTTTCCGTCAAAATCAGTAGTAGCTCCATTGGATGTTCCTTGGATCATTACGCTGACTCCGGGTATCGGAAATCCATCTGCTTTGTTTTTTACAGTTCCAGTGATTGTTTTTGTTTGCCCAAAACTTGCTTGAATGAACAAAACCAACAATGAAATAAGAAATAGTTTTTTCATAATTATCTGGTTTTTTTATGGTTGTTGAGCAAATATATTTATTTATTGCATACAAATGCATTATTTTGTACTTTTTTTCAAAAATTAACTAAAATAACGCAAAATAACGCATTTTATGAATATTTATTTTTTTTAGTTTTTGCTTTTTAAGGCAAAAAACGCAAACTATTGCAGTTTTTTCTTAATCCTACACATTCAATAGAATTATTTGATATATTTGCTCTGAATTTTTAACTTTTTAAAAGCATGCTGAAAGCCGAAAGACATAAATATATAATGACTAAGCTTGTTGAAGAACAGAAGGTTGTGACAACTGATTTGGCTTTGGCTTTGGATTTGTCAGAAGACACAATTAGACGAGATTTAAACGAACTCGATAGCAAGAAACTGCTGGAGAAGGTGTATGGCGGGGCAGTACAGGTTAAAGAAAAATCTGCAAATGTTTTTGATATACACATTTCAGATGAAGAGGAAAAAAAGCAGATTGTAACAAAAGCATTGTCTTTATTGCATGATGACCAAGTTATTATAATGAGTGGAGGAAGTACAAATTTAGTATTTGCAAAACTTATTCCTTCCGATTTAAAAGCTACAATATATACGTATAGTCTTCCAATTGCCATGCAGTTATCGCAGCATCCAAATATAGATTTAATATTTATTGGGGGAAAAATGCAAAAAAACGCAATGGTTACCATTGGTATAGATGTGATGCAGGTGGTGTCTAAAATTAAGGCCGATATCTGTTTTATTGGAGCGAGCAGCATTAATATAAAACAAGGACTTACGGAGATTGGATATGAAGTCTCAATGGTTAAAAAGGCAATGATAGAAGCTTCTGATAGAGTCGTTTCAATGTTTTCTTCAGAAAAATTAAATACAAAAATGCCTCATGTTGTCTGTGATTTGAACCAGTTGGATACGATTGTGACGAATTTAAATCCTGAAGATGCAAGGCTGGAAGAATACCGAAAATCTGGCGTTTTCATATTGTAATCTAAAATATCAGTCAAACATTTATGCGTTTTTTTGCGTTATTTTAATTTTATTTTGTTAAATAACGCAAAATAATGTAGTCGTTTTGTTTTTTGTATCTATATTTGTTAAAACTAAATTTTAACTACAATAGATATATTATGAAAACCACTACTTCTTTGGCTTACGACATACCTGGAAAATTTGAAGAAACCCGATTTGAAAAAAATCACAATGTGATCTTTGAGAATTCTGCAGACGCTTCAAAAAATGTCGCTCAAGAAATAGCTGCATTAATACGTTCCAAACAATCTAATAACGAATCATGTGTACTTGGTCTGGCAACAGGATCTTCGCCAATAAAAGTATACGAAGAATTGGTTCGAATGCACAAAGAAGATGGTCTAAGCTTTGCCAACGTAATCACTTTCAATTTGGATGAATATTATCCAATGAATAGAGAGAATCGTCAAAGCTATCATTACTTCATGCACCAGCATCTTTTTAACCATATCGACATTAAGCCTGAGAATGTAAATATTCCTGATGGTACAGTTGCAATCGATGAATTAAATCAATACTGCATCGATTACGAATTTAAAATTAAACAAGCCGGCGGACTTGATTTTCAGTTGTTAGGAATCGGGCGTACGGGACACGTTGGTTTCAACGAACCTGGATCGCATATCAATTCAGGAACAAGAATTATTACTTTAGATCATATCACCAGAGTCGATGCCTCATCTGATTTCAATGGTATTGACAATGTTCCCAAACGTGCGATCACAATGGGAGTTTCAACCATTATGAGATCAAAGCGAATTGTATTGATGGCTTGGGGACAAAATAAAGCCTCAATTATTAAGCGAACAATTCAAGGCGAAATAAGTTCTGATGTTCCGGCAACGTTTTTACAAAATCACCCAAACGCAACTTTTGTATTGGATCAGTCGGCAGCTTCAGAGTTGACGCGTTTCAAAACACCTTGGCTTGTTGGAGAATGTATTTGGACAGAAGAATTAAAAAGCAAGGCGATTGTTTGGCTTTGTAAAAAAACAAAACAATCTATCTTGAAATTGACAGACCGTGACTACAACAACAACGGAATGTCTGATTTATTAGCACTTGGAGGTTCTGCTTATGATTTGAACATCAATATGTTCAACATTCTGCAGCATACCATTACAGGATGGCCTGGAGGAAAACCGAATACAGATGATTCGCATCGTCCAGAAAGAGCCAATCCGGCAAAAAAACGAGTGATCCTTTTCAGTCCGCATCCAGATGATGACGTGATTTCGATGGGAGGAACTTTTTCAAAATTGATCAAACAAGGACATGATGTACATGTTGTATATCAAACCTCTGGAAATATTGCCGTTACAGACGATGAAGCACTGAAATTTGCTGAAGTGTGCAACGATTTTGTTGGAGATAATCTTCCAAAAGACATCAACTTCAAATCGGTAATCGAGTTTTTGAACAGCAAATCTGAAAATCAGATCGATTCTCTTGAAGTGAGAAAACTGAAAGGATTGATCAGAAGAAGAGAATCGTATGCCGCAACAAGATACATCGGACTGAAAGATGAGAATACGCACTTTTTGGATCTTCCGTTTTATGAAACAGGACAGGTCAAAAAGAATCCGTTGGGACCAGAAGATGTTGCGATTGTAAAAGATATTATTGCCAAAATAAAACCGCATCAGGTTTTTGCGGCCGGAGATCTGGCAGATCCGCATGGAACGCATGAAGTATGTCTGAACGCGATTTTTGCAGCAATGAAGGAATTGAAGCCAGAAAAATACATGGATGACTGCTGGTTATGGCTTTACCGAGGCGCTTGGCACGAATGGGATATCCACGAAATTGATATGGCCGTTCCGCTTTCTCCGTCAGAAGTATTGCTGAAACGCCATGCAATCTTGTATCACCAGTCTCAAAAAGACCGCGTTATGTTCCAAGGAAATGATTCAAGAGAATTCTGGGTTAGAGCCGAAGACCGAAATAAAAATACAGCCATCTTATACGATGAATTAGGTTTGGCAGAATATGAAGCAATCGAAGCTTTTAAACGTTTTGATTACTAGTAATTCAATTCAGACGTAACAGGTTTTTAAAACCTGTTAGGTCTTTATATAACAGATTAACAAAATAACAATTACCAAATAAATGCCCGATTCTCGTCAATTACAACAACTATCTGATTCCTTAGAAGGAACTCTTTTTTATGATGATCTTCATAAAAAACTGTACGCTACAGATGCTTCAGCATATAGAATTATGCCGAAAGCCGTTGCGATTCCTAAAACCGAAGATGATATTGTAAAAATCATTCGCTTTGCTTCAGAAAATAATATTTCAATAACGCCCAGAACGGCAGGAACTTCTCTGGCGGGTCAAACTGTTGGAAACGGAATTATTGTAGATGTTTCGAAACATTTTACCAAAATTGTTGCTTTTGATGCCGAAAAGAAAACCATTACCGTTCAGCCTGGGGTAATTCGCGATGAACTGAATTTGTATTTAAAGCCACATGGTTTATTTTTCAGTCCGACTACTTCAACCACAAATCGTTGTATGATTGGTGGAATGGTTGGAAACAATTCATCTGGAACAACTTCGATACGTTATGGTGTTACCCGAGATAAAATTGTGGAAATAAAAGCGGTTTTGAGTGACGGAAGTATTGCAGTTTTTAAGGATTTGTCTTCAGACGAGTTTATTGAGAAGACAAAGGGCGATTCTTTAGAAAGTAAAATTTATAAAACGATTTACGAGGAACTTTCAAATAAAGAAAATCAGGAAGAAATTACGAGGGAATTTCCAAAACCAGAAATTCACAGACGAAATACAGGTTATGCCATTGATGCATTGTTAAAATCAGAACTTTTTTCGGGAACTGAAAGCACCATTAATTTAGGGAAATTGCTTTGCGGAAGTGAGGGAACTCTGGCGTTTACCACAGAGATTACCTTGAAAGTAGATGATTTGCCACCAACAAACAATATCATGGTTGTGGCGCATTTTCATACCATTCAGGAAAGTTTAGAAGCAGTGGTTACGGCAATGAAACATCATTTGTATACATGCGAAATGATGGACGATACCATTTTAGATTGTACCAAAACCAACAGGGAACAATCTAAAAACCGATTTTTTATTGTGGGAGAACCTAAAGCTGTTATTATGCTTGAAGTTGGATCGCATATTAGTATGGAAGATGCCGAATTACAAGCCGATGCTCTGATTAAGGAGCTGACGGATAATAATTTTGGATATGCGCTGCCTAAAATTTACGGAGCTGATATTGATAAAGTAAATGAGGTTCGAAAAGCAGGTCTGGGACTTTTAGGAAGCATTGTTGGCGATGATAAAGCTGCCGATTCTATTGAAGATACCGCAGTTGAACTCAGCGATCTTCCAAATTATATTGCTGATTTTGCCGCCATGATGGAAAGACATGGACAAAGTGCGATTTATTACGCACATGCCGGTGCCGGAGAATTACACTTACGTCCGAAGATAAATTTAAAAACAAAAGAAGGATTACATCAGTTTAGAAATATATCCACGGAAGTGGCTCATTTGGTAAAAAGATATAGAGGTTCGTTAAGCGGCGAACATGGCGACGGAATTTTGCGAGGAGAATTTCTGCCTTTTATGATTGGTGACAAAAATTATGAACTGCTCAAACGAATAAAAAAAGCATTTGATCCTAATACCATTTTGAACGTTGGGAAAATTGTAAATGCTTCTAAAATGGATGAAAATCTTCGTTTCGAAGCAGGAAGGGTAGAACCGGAAATTAAAACGATTCATGATTTCTCTGATAGTTTAGGAATTTTGCGTGCTGCAGAAAAATGCAACGGTTCAGGTGACTGTCGCAAACTGCCTTCAGCAGGGGGAACGTTATGTCCGAGTTACCGCGCTACCCGAAACGAAAAAGATACAACTCGTGCCAGAGCTAATGCGCTAAGAGAATATTTAACCAATTCTGAAAAAGAAAACAAATTCGACCACGAAGAATTATATAAAGTATTTGAATTATGCGTGAGTTGCAAAGCCTGCGCCAGCGAATGTCCAAGTAATGTAGATGTGGCGACTTTAAAAGCAGAATTTTTGTACCAGTACCAAAAAGCAAATGGATTTTCTGTTCGCAACAAAATATTTGCTTTTAATTCGAAATTGAACGAATTAGGAAGTATTACACCTTCAATAACTAATTTTATTGCCAATTTATCTTTCGTTAAAAAAGGTATGGGAATTGCTTCGGAAAGGCAAGTTCCTTTATTAGCACCAAAGACCTTTAAAAAATGGTACGCAAAAAATAGAAAATCAGCAGTAAATAATTCTTTTAAAAATGGAAAAGTATATCTTTTTTGTGATGAGTTTACCAATTATTATGATGTCTCTGTCGGAATTGACGCATATGAATTGTTAACTGCTTTAGGTTATGAAGTAATTATTACAGATCATGAAGAAAGCGGAAGAGCTTTTCTTTCAAAAGGTTTTCTGGAAGAAGCACAGGAAATCGCCAATAAAAATGTGACTATTTTCAAAGATTTAATTTCTGAAAATACGCCATTAATCGGAATCGAACCATCAGCAATATTGACTTTTAGAGATGAGTATCTACGACTGGCAAAAGATAAAGAAAGCGCAGAAAAGTTGTCAAAAAATGTTTTTACAGTCGAAGAGTTTTTTAAAAGAGAAATTACAGCAGGAAAAATTCATTCTGGACAATTTTCAGATGTGGCGAAAACAATAAAGATCCACGGACATTGTCATCAAAAATCATTAAGCACTGTTGAAGCTTCTTTTGCAATGTTGAATGTTCCTAAAAACAGCACAGTTACGATTTATAATTCGGGCTGTTGCGGTATGGCGGGTTCATTTGGGTATGAAAAAGAGCATTACGAAATCAGTATGCAAATGGGTGAAGATACTTTGTTTCCAAAAATTCGTGCAACGGAGCCTTCAACGGCAATTGCAGCTGCAGGAACAAGTTGCCGCCACCAGATTTTTGATGGTACAAATAGAAAAGCAATGCATCCGGTGACAATTTTAAGAGATTGTTTGAAATGATTTTTCAAAGGTTCAAAGATTCAGAGATTCATAGGGACAAAGGTTTTCGTAGAGGCGCACAGTAGTTTTTTATCTAAAAATGAAAATAAAATATAGAAAGAGATTGTGTGTTGCGATTTACATCAAGTAACGCATAAAATTAGGTTGGTTACCTATCCTAACAGGTTTTCAAAACCTGTTAGGTATTTTTTAAAAGGACTTTTTCAGAAATACGTATCGTAGAGAGATACAGCAGTGCATCTTACACAACGTAACCACAATATAATTTAAAAGACGATTCAATAAATAAAAAAAATACACATGAAAAATCTAGTTTTAAGAATATTATTGCTTTTTATAGTCGTTTCCGGATTTTCTCAGAATGCAGAAAAATCAGGAAATATCAAGTTTGTACAGCTTACTGACCTGCATGTTTCAGTAGGAAATGACAATGACTTTTTATTACAAAATATTGTAAAAGAAATCAATGATTCAGATTTTGAATTTGTGGTTGTAACCGGAGATTTAACCAATCGTGGTGCCGATGATGAACTAAAACAAGTACATTCAATACTTTCTAAATTGAAAAAGCCTTATTATGTGGTTTCAGGAAATCACGAAACGAACTGGAGTGAAAGCGCTGGTTTAACTTATAAAAAAATATTTGGTGAAGATAAATTTGTATTTTCAAAAGGCGATTATGTTTTCATAGGATTTCCGTGTGGACCTTATATGAAAATGGGAGATGGTTTTGTAAAACACGAAGATGTACTTTGGCTAGATAAAACCCTAAAAGACAGTCTTAAGAATACCAATAAAAAGGTTTTGAATTTTGCACATTATCCGTTAGATAACAGTGTCAGCAATTATAAAGAAGTACTTTCTGTTTTAGAAAAATATCCAACAGTTGCTACTTTTTGTGGTCACGGACACACTTTAAGAAAATATGATTTCTCAGGTTTGAGCGGTTTAATGGGAACATCAATTACTTCGCTTGACGGAAAAACGAAAAGTTATAATCAAGTAATTATAAGCAACGACAGTATTAGTATCTATCAAAAAGAACTTGATAAACCGGGAGTTTTTAAATTTTCAGTTCCGTCAAAACCTTCTAAAATTGAAATACCAAAAGATGATTTGGTAATGCAATCTCCTTTTATAAAAGATATTGCCTCGATTTACTCTCTTCCTGCATTTGATAAAAAGAATCTTTATTTTACAAATTCTATAGGCGAAATAAAATCTATAAATCTGAAAAATAAAGCGCTGAATTGGAAAACGGAAACAGGAAATTCAATTTATTTTTCACCAATAATTGTAAAAAATAATTTAGTAATAGGTACTATTGAAGGAAATCTGGAAGGTTTTGACACTCAATCAGGAAAACAAAAATGGACAATTCCTGTTGGTGGCGTTTTGGTCGGTTCGCCAATTGCAGAAAACAATAGAGTTTATACAGCGAGTTCTACAGCGTTTATTTGTGCAGATGCTGTAAGCGGAAAAGTAATCTGGCAAAATAATTTACCAACGTCGTATTCACAGGGAATTCCGTTGATTCAAGGCGATAAAATAATTTTTGGAGTTTGGGATTCGTATGTATATTGTTTGGATAAAAATACAGGAAAATTGATTTGGAAATGGAATAATGGAAATGATAAACAAATCCTATATTCTGCTGGAAATGTCAATATGGTTTCAACCACAAAAAGACTTTATTTTGTTACGCCTCAACGCTTCTTAACCGTTTTAGATATTGAAACGGGTAAAACGCTTTTAAGAACTCAGAAATGGAAAATTAGAGAATCAATGGGTAAAAGCCAGGATGGAAAATGGTTTTATGGCAAAACAATGGATGGTGAACTTGTGAGAGTTCCGCTTAACGATGATATTGAATTGACCGAAGAAAGTTTTGTGAACCAAACTAAAGTTTTAGATTTAAAATGGGGTTATGAACACAACCCTGCAGGAATATTAGAAAAGAACAATAAGATATATGTAGGAAGCCGAAAAGGAGAAGTGGTAATTGTAGATGCTGTTAAATTTGAAATTATAAAACAAATTAATCTCGGAAGTTCAAGCATTAATGGTTTTACATTAGATGGAAAAGGACAAGTTTGGGCATCGCTTATAGAAGGCGGGATTTTTTTACTGGAATAAATATTGGTTATCCTAACAGGTTTTCAAAACCTGTTAGGTATTATAGAAGGATCAAATTCAAGTCTTATTATAATTTTTAGAAATCAATTAGAAACCTAACAGGTTTTAAAAAACCTGTTAGGATCATCAAAAACGAACCAAAAATAGTACTTATGAAAAGCCTAAAAATCATAATCCTGATAATGCTGTTTCAAACGAGACTTTTCAGTCAGGAATCTCCAAAAAGAGAAATGCGTGGTGCATGGATTTCGACTGTAGACAATATTGATTGGCCTTCAAAACCAGGATTATCAGACAAGCAGATGAAAGCTGAAATGATCACGATTTTGGATAATTTGCGATCGAACAATCTAAACACTGTAATTTTTCAAATTCGCCCAACGGCTGATGCTTATTACAAATCAACAAAAGAACCGGCATCACATTGGATAACCGGAACTCAAGGCGTTGCTCCGGGATTTGATCCATTACAAATGATGATTGATGAAGCAGGAAAAAGAGGAATGAATGTTCATGTTTGGCTGAATCCGTATCGTGTACAAAAAGACACTTTAAAAGATGCATTGACTAAAACGCATTTATTTTTTAAGAAACCGGAATTGTTTTTAACATACGGAAAATCAAGATATTTTAATCCGGGTTATAAAGAAACCAGAGATTTTGTTGCTTCTGTAGTAGGTGAAATAGTTCGAAATTATGACATTCAGGCCGTTCACATGGATGATTATTTTTATCCATATAAAATTGAAGGACAGGAGTTTCCCGATGAAAAAGCTTTCGCTAAAGAACCACGTCAGTTTAAAGACAAAGACGATTGGAGAAGAGACAATGTCGATTTGATTATCAAACAAATCAGAGATACAATAATTGCCAATAAACCAGAAGTCGAATTCGGAATTTCACCTTTTGGCGTTTGGCGAAATATTGCTAAAGATTCACAAGGTTCTAACACCAGAGCAGGAGCAACCAATTATGACGATTTGTATGCCAATATTTTAAAATGGCAAAAAGAAAACTGGATTGATTATGTTAGCCCGCAATTGTATTGGCACATTGGTTTTGACAGAGCCAATTTTGAAGTTTTGGCAAAATGGTGGGCCGAACACAAATATGGAGCAAATGTTTACGTGGGCCACGGTGATTATAAGATTTCGAATACGGCCAAAGAGCCAGAGTGGAGAAATCCTGATCAAATTGTAAAGCAGATTGAAATGATTCGAAAAATCCCTCAAATAGATGGTTCGATGCATTTTACAGCAAATTCATTCTTTAAGAAAGGAGATACATTGCGAAATCCTCTTATTCAAAAACCATATAAATACATTGCCTTAACGCCCGAAGCGAGCAGAATTACAAGAATAAAACCACAACCGCCAACAAATGCGGTAATGGCAAAAAAAGGCAATAATGCATCATTGACTTGGAAGGCAGGAATTAGTGATAAGAAATTTGTTATTTATAAATTCCAAAAAGGAAAAATAACCGATTTCTCAAATCCAGTCAATATTTATTATGTAACAACTGAAACAAAATTAGAAATTCCAAACGCTGATTTGGAGCAGTATATCTACGCCGTTTCCGCTTTAAGTCAGACACAGACAGAAAGTACTCCTATAGAATTTACAATAAAATAAAAGATAAAAAGCATGAAAAAAAGTGTATTGCTGATAGCCATTTTTCTGAGTTCTTTAAGTTGTCTGCAAGCACAGAAACTTGATATAATTCCGAAACCGGTAAAAGTGGAACAAAAAGAAGGAGCATTTGTTATTCCGTCATCGGTACAAATTATTGTAGACAAAAAAGCAGAAAAAAGTGCCGATTATATAAAGGCTTCTTTTTCAAAATATACAGGAATTAGCCCAGTTGTTTCTATCGGAAATAAACATAAAAAAAATACTGTTGCATTTTTGGTTGATGAAAAAATGAATCTTCCAAATGATGGTTATAAATTGACTATCAACAAAAAAGGAATTCTGGTAAAAGGAAAATCTTCGAACGGAGTCTTAAACGGATTGCAGACTTTATTACAAATTTCTTCTGCAAAAGACGTTAAAAAAGGAAGTATCCCATTTGTAAAAATAGAAGATTATCCCCGTTTTGAATGGCGTGGTATGATGCTCGATTGTTCAAGACAGTTTTTTGACAAACAAACCGTTAAAAATTATATCGACTGGCTTGCAGCGCACAAAATGAATATTTTTCATTGGCATTTAACAGATGATAATGGCTGGAGAGCCGAAATCAAATCAATGCCAGATTTAACTTTAAAAGGAGCCTGGAGAGGACCGGGAGAAGTTTTATTGCCATCTTACGGATCTGGAGACAAACGTTACGGCGGTTTTTATACACAAGCCGATATGAAAGAAGTAGTGGCGTATGCATCGGCTCGAGGAATTTCGGTAATGCCAGAAATTGAAATTCCGGGACATTCGCGTGCGGTAACAGCTTCGTATCCAGAAATTGGATGTGCTATAAGTCAGGAACTCAAAAGTGTTCAAGGAGAAGTAAAAAATGTTTGGTGTGTAGGACGTGAAGAAAATTACCAAATTTTAGATTCTATTATAAGAGAATTTTCAGAAATGTTTCCTTTCGAATATATTCATGTTGCGGGAGACGAGGTAAACAGAGCCAATTGGGAACACTGCCCAAAATGCCGTGCTTTAATGGAAAAAGAAGGTTTTACAGACAGTTTTCAGCTTCAGAATTATTTCTTTAGAAGAGTTCAAGCAATTGTAGATAAATACCATAAAAAAACGGATGGTTGGAATGAAATCTTAAAAGGCGGAGAAATAAATCCGAATACGTTAATTTCTGCGTGGCAGGGAATAAGCTACGGAATTGAATCGGCGAAAAGAGGATATGAAACCATTATGATGCCGGGACAATATGCCTATTTTGACATGGCACAGTCTGAAAACGAACGCGGTCATCGCTGGGCCGCGATTACAGATACCAAAAGAGCCTATTCATTTGAGCCAATTCCAAATGATGATTTGACGCCAGAACAGCAGAAATTGATAAAAGGAGTTCAGGGCGCTTTGTGGAGCGAATATTTAGATCGCCCAACACGATTTGTAGAATACCAAAGTTATCCGAGAATCAGTGCTTTATCTGAAATTGGATGGTCTAAAAAAGAAGATAAAAACTGGGAGGATTTTTACGGAAGATTAACACACAGTCATTTACAGCGTTTGGCGAATATGGGAATTGCTTTTAGAGATTTTCCTCCAACAGCAATTTATCAAAACGGAACGATTACCGTAACGCCACCTTATGAAGGTGCGATTGTACGTTATGATGCGCAAGGAAACGAGCCAACAAGACAATCGGCTTTATATACAAAACCAATTCAAACAAAGGATTACGAAGACTATATGTTCCGTACTTTTTTTAATGAAGATGTGGCCAGCCCGGCAATAAAAGCAGAAAAACTGTCTGTTGCTAATTGGAATACTTCAAAAGTAGAAGTTTTGAATATTTCAGAGAATATTTCGGAACACGTTGATAAAAATGGCATTTGGTATTTAGCCTTTAATCCAACAACAGATGGAAGTGCCAACGGCGTTGTGAGAACGGTTTCACTTTTTGAAAATGATCAATTAATACAGAGTTTCCCAGAAGAAAAAACGCTGAAATCAAAACCTCGTTTGCGATTTGTAATTGAGAATTATAATGAAAAAAACACGTATCGTTTAGATTTTACGGTTGAAAATAAAGAGGCTACAGCATCAGCTGCAAAAGTAAATTTCAATTGTTCGCCTTATTTAGAGCCGGAAGTAAAAGTGACGTCGTCGATGGCCGAAAATCCTAAATTTGCAATTAAAAATTTAGAAGATTATAATATCGAAAGTTATCTGCGTACCGATGTTCCCTGTGCAAATGGCGACTGGATTTTATATACTTTTAATAATCCTGTAACTTCTTCTAAAATTGATGTGTTAACTGGGATTCCGCATCACCCAAGATTCATCATTAATAATGGTTATGTTGAATACTCTTATAACGGAATTGATTTTATAAAAGGAGATGATTTTGATTACGGAAACGCGTCAATCTATCCAAAACAACCAGTAAAAGCAGTGAAAATTGTCATTACGGGAACAAACAACGAACCGCTGATGGCAAGTCAGGACTTAAGAATTAATCCATAGAAATATGAAAAATATTAGTGCCAAAATTATAATTGCTTCTTTGATTTTTTTCGGAACAAATAGTTATTCGCAGAAAAATTCGAAGCAATCTTTTGATGTAAAACGAAATGAAGTTTACATCGATTCGATGATGACGAATGCGCTTGAAAAAGGTTTTTTTCCGGGAGCTGAGATTATTGTCGGCAGTAAGGATGCTGTTTTTATTTCGAAAAATTATGGCTTTCATGATTACTCGAAAAAACAGCCTGTAAAATCAGATGATGTTTACGATCTGGCTTCTATGTCTAAAGTTTTGGGAGCAACTCTTGTAACGATGCGTTTAGTTGGGGAAGATAAAATAAAGCTTACCGACAAAGTAGGAGATTTGGTTGCGGTTTATAAAAACACGCCAATTGCCGATTTGACGTTGTTTGAATTGTTAACGCACACTTCAGGATTAAAAGCCAGTATCACTTTTTATCAAAGTCTGCTTTCAACGCCCGATGGTTCGCCTTTGTTAAGCAAAGATAAATCAGACAATTATCCTGATTTGTTTGACACGATGTATGTAAACAAGAACATTGTTTACGATGCCAATTATCTTTCTTTTGTGCCGAAAGAAAATTGGGTTCAGATTTATAAAAATATGTGGTTAAATCCAGAATTTTATAAAACAGTTTATGATCAAATTGCTAGTGCAAATACCAATGTACGAGGAAAGTATGTTTACAGCGATCTGAATT
Source organism: Flavobacterium sp. 245 (assembly GCF_004362055.1). Lineage (GTDB taxonomy): Bacteria > Bacteroidota > Bacteroidia > Flavobacteriales > Flavobacteriaceae > Flavobacterium. The sequence continues at coordinate 80,180 of NZ_SNXB01000011.1, read as the reverse complement.
TGCTTTTAGTAAAACAAATGATCGAAGCTAAAACAGGTTTGAAATTAGATCAACTAACAAAAGAAATTTATACAGAATTAGGAATCACAAAAATTGGATATAATCCTTTAAAATGGACTTCGGAAGAAAATGTAATGCCAACAGAATTGGATAATTTCTTTAGAAAAGACACCATTAAAGGTTATGTTCATGATGAGGCAGCGGCGATTTTTGGTGGCGTTTCTGGTAATGCAGGTTTATTTGCGAATGCACAATCGATCTCAGTTATTTGCCAAATGTTGTTGAATAATGGAAAGTATAAGGGAAAACAAATTCTAAAAGCTAAAGTGGTAAAAGAGTTTAGAGATTCACCGCTCGCCAAAGAGGGAATCTACCGCGGACTTGGTTTTGACAAACGAAAACCGGATGAGTTTTTTAGAGAAAATGATTTTGGACACACCGGTTTTACAGGAACTTTTTTCTTTATGAATCCAGACAACAACAGGTTTCTAATTATTCTGACCAATCGCGTTAATCCAACCCGCACAAACAGATTAATGTATAAAGATGATTTTAGTGCCAAAATTTGGAAACAAATCAATAATTAGAAAAAAGCTTAGCCACAGATTAAAAGGATTAAATTGATTTTTTTCCACGAACCGAGTGATAGTGAACAGGCGAAGCAAATTAGTGGCGGGAAAACTTTAGCAATATCTGATTCATAAATAGTAAAAAAATATAAAAAATGAAGCAAGCAATAATTAATGCAGTTATACATACCGGTGATGAAATCATTACTGATAATGCCGTTATTATTGAAAATGGAAAGATTCTTTCAATTCAAAGGGAAATTCCAAATGGTATTGAAACAATTGATTTGCAGGGAAAACACATTGCGGCAGGTTTTATAGATATTCAAATAAATGGTGGAGAAAAGCTTTATTTTAGTCAGACTCCTACCGAAGAAGCAATTGAGGATATTTACAATGCGAGCCTTAAATACGGCACGACTCAAGTACTTCCTTGTTTAATATCATCTTCTCACGAAACAATTCTTCAAGGAATTGAGGCTGTTCGCAATTACAGAAAAAAACATAATAACGGCGTAATAGGAATGCATTTAGAAGGCCCGTTTTTAAATCCTTTAAAGCGTGGTGCGCATAGTATAAATCAGGTTCGTAAGCCCACAAATGCAGAGCTTGAAGAAATTATTCGGTTAGGGAAAGATGTTATAAAAGTAATCACAATTGCACCAGAATGTTTTAGCGATGAACAATTGGATATGCTATTGGAAAGTGGCATTGTGATATCGGCAGGCCATTCGACAATGACCTATGTAGAAGCACAGTATTATTTTTCAAAAGGAATAAAATTAGTTACGCACCTGTTTAATGCAATGACCCAATTTGGGCATCGTGAGCCAGGTTTGGTTGGGGCGGTATTTGAAAATGAGAATGTTTACGCGCCAATTATTTTAGACGGAGCACATTGTGATTATGCAGCAGCAAAAGTGGCATACAAATTAAAACAGGATAAATTGTTTTTAATTAGTGACGCTGCCTTTTTAGGACGCAAAGTCGAAAGCTTTAAATGGGACAATTTTGATGCGCATTTACAAGATGGTTTTTACAGAAATAATGAAGGTAATTTAGCAGGCGCCTCCATATCAATGCAGGAAGCAGTTCAAAATGCTTATAAATATTTAAATGTTTCGACGGATGAAGCTATAAAAATGGCAACTTCCCGAGTGGCAAGCGCAATAGGTTTACAAGATCAATTAGGGAAAATAAAAAAGGGATTTCCAGCGACTTTTGTAAAATTTGATGTTGATTTATCTGAAATTGAAACACTGAATTTTATTTAAAATAAAAGGATTTCAATAAATAAAAAAAGCTTCAGAGAAATCTGAAGCTTTTTTGTAATTATTTTAGAGTAAGATGCTTAGAAATTAGTATTTACTTTTTTAGAACGATCTGCAATATGCGAGATAAGCCAGATTACTTGTCCTTCTTTTACAAAATAGATCTTCTTTGTTTCTAAATTCGGAATACTTTCAAGACAAGTCAGTAAAATGTTGTTTGCCGAAATAAGATATTGCTGGTCATAAGTACTCAACACTCTTGCCGCTTCTTTATTGGTTTTTGCCATAGTAGTAAACTTGATAAAATTATTTTTCAAGATTGCATCATAATTAACAACATCTTCAAGTGTTAAAGAAATATAATGATCTTTTACATTTTCATCATAATATAATGTCGAAAAAGCCCATACAGCACCACCAGATAAATACATTTTGTCTTTTTTCAATAAAAGCGGATTTTCATCAAGCATAGCTTTTACCTTCTTGCGTAAAACAGGATTAAAGTCAAAAGACTTTTCCTGATACGTTGACATATCATTTGCTTGGTTAGGATTTGCAACTGTCTTTTTTACGGCGTCAGTAAGTGTCATTGTTCCAAAATCAAGTTCTAAAGGTATAAACGCAAGTTTATCGTCTTCAAGCTCATCAATATAACCACCTTTAGTAGTTTGAGCGCCAATATCAAGTAAAAAAGCAGTAGCGTAATCAACAGCAGGCATAGCACCTTTAACAAGTGTTTTAGCTTCTTCCTCAACATTTAATACGTCAAGCTTTTTGTTAGTAAGAGTAGCGATTTTGGTTTTTAAAACATCAACATTTCGTGCAGATGCAAAAACTGGCGCTGCTACGATAAAGATGTTTTCTTCAAGAAGTTTAAAATCGGTTTTTATTTTCTTCAATTGATCAACAACGGTAACGCTGATTTTGTTGATGTCTTCCTGCGGAAGTTCACCTTTCTCAGCAATATGTGCAGCAAAATCAAGTCTTTCAGTAGCGAAATACAAAATTTTATAATCAGCTTTTCTGATGTTGTTTACATCGATAACTGAAACTTTGATTGCTCTTCTTCCAATTTCAATTCCGGCGTAAACGCTTTTTTGAGAGAAGGTGTTAATAGTAAATAATAAATTTAAAAGAATAAAAAATAAAATTTGGGGTTTGTTTTTTTTAATCATTGGATTTAATTGTTGTGTTGTAATATAGTTTTGAAAAATGATGTACGAGAATGATTTAATTGTCTAAATTGTGCAGCACTGCAATCGAGATTTTTTAGCACTAAAAAGCACTTAAAAATCGAAAGAGTTTATTGTAGGTTATTAGGATTATGGTATTTGGGTTTTAATTAATTTTTGCAAAAATCCGACAATTTGTTTGAAGAAAAAAGAACTTACCTGTTTTTTTAATGTTATTATTTGAAGGATTATTGAGTTTGATGAAATTTTTTGATCAATGTCATAAATTGCCTTATTTTTTCTTCTGAATTTTCAGTATAATACTTAACGAATAAAGTCTGCCAATATTTTCCGAGTAATATAAAAACAAAAAAAGCTCCAGATTTCTCTGAAGCTTTTACCTTAGTAAGTAGTCCGTGGGGGAATCGAACCCCCCTTACCAGGATGAAAACCTGGCGTCCTAACCGATAGACGAACGGACCTGTTTTGCTAATGCGGGTGCAAAAGTGCAAATAATTTTGAAATACGCAAAACGTTTTCTAAAAAAACTTTTCTTAGTTATTCTAAAAATTCAAAATTTATAAGCAGTAAATTTTAAATTATTAAATCGTATTTATTTGATTCGTAATTGATTGTTTCGTGCAAGAAGCGAAGATAAGGAGCTGTTTTTTGCAAATAAAATTTTCAACGAAATTAAAAGTTTTAAGGCTAATTTTTTATTTTGAAAGAATATTCTTTTGATTTAGTAGCCTTCTAATGCTAGCGCGACCATTTTATTTGTGACTATAAAGAGGTCTGACAATGGTAAATCCGCTATCAACTTCAGTTAAATTGGCCTACTTAAAAAAATAAAAACTAAATTTACTAGAATATTGCATGAAAGAGATTTCTGTAAATCATTATGTAATTCAAAATTTCTAAAACATAATTTGATACAAAAAATGGATAATGAACTTACACTTAAAAACTTCACTTTTAAAAATATTTTTAATTTAGGAGGGCCATTAATATTTGTGTTTTTTGTAGGCTGGTGTGCTTTTAAAATTGGATTAGGAGAAGGTGTATTAAGGAATTTGTTGCTTTTTTTATATACATCAGGCACTATTTTAGCGATGACTTTACTGAATTATTTTTCTACAGTAATCACGGTAAATAAAAGGGGCATATTGAAAAGTAGTTTATTCTTTTCTGAATATGTAGAATGGAATAAGATCAAATCTCTGAATATTCAATTAATAACATCCGATAAGTATGTTAAGACATTGGACAAAAAAGAATATTTTGACGAGTTCTATGTTGGAACAAAGGAGATTTTAATAAGTGATATAGAAAACCAACTTGATCAATCTACATGGATAAAGTGGAAAAAAATTATACGATTGCCTTTTAATGGCAATACAATTGAAATATTAAAGAATAATAAATTGCTATAAATTTAGAATCTCGGAAAGGAAAGAATTTAAGTAAAATAGATATCAAACTGATTTAAAAATTTTAAAATAAAGAAAGCAATGCAAAAATTACAATTTAAAAAAGAAATTAAGGCATCGGCTCAAAAGGTATATGAAACGATGCTTGGCTTAAAGGACAAAGCCACTTACGAATATTGGGTGGCTACTTTTAACCCTTCTTCTACTTATGAGGGTAGTTGGGACAAAGGAAGCAAGATACTTTTTGTAGGAGTAGATGAAAACGGCAAAAAAGGAGGAATGGTTTCTGAAATTGTAGAACACAAACCTGCCAATTTTGTTTCCATTCGTCATTACGGTTTTTTGGACGGTGATACCGAAGTAACGACAGGCGAGGAAGTAGAAAAATGGGCAGGCGGACACGAAAATTATAATTTTCAGGAAAATAACGGCATTACTACCGTGACCGTGGAGATGGATACTATTGATGAATATTTGGATTTTTTTAATAACACGTATCCAAAAGCATTGGATAAATTAGAAGAAATTTCGGTACAGTGAAAAATAAGAGGAATAAAAGTTTTGTGACTATTTAAGTTTTAATAAAAAAAAGCTTCGGAGAAATCTGGAGCTTTTTTTTTATGTGTGTAGCCGGAAGATTTTAATTGTCCTAAATAAAATGGTGTGGTACGGAAACCCGTAAGGATATCTTTAGGTAGTTAAGTACATTTGAAAATGTATAATATTTATCGCGCATATCTGCTGAATTTGGATTGTTTTGTGTGGTTTTGTCACATGTATGAATGAGTTAGTGTTCAGCTCCATTGGAAAGAAAAAAAGACGATTTCCAAGTCAATAAAATTAGAATTAATTATAGCAATTTTTCAATAAACAAAACTCTTCAAAATGTATAATGAAAGTTTCCGGAATTTAGTGAATTTAGCATTCAATAAAAGCAAAGAATTTTATAAAAGCGAAAACAATTTAAACAAACCTAATCCATACTTTGTTGGCTTTGGTAATCCAAATTCCAAAATTTTGATATTAGGAAAAGAGAAAGGTTTTGATGTGAATAATTTGAAACAATTACAATATGAAAGCATAGAAAATCCAAATGAATGGAAAAACTACATTGATAGCGGAGTTACACTTAATAGAACAAAATTTTATGATTCTGAGCATTATATTAATGTATTTTGCCCGTATCTAGCTAAAATGAAAGGAGGACATACTTGGACTAAATATTTTACATTATTGAAGCATATTTATCCTCAAATTGAGAAAAATGAAAATGAATTTTTAGACTATACTTTCTTAAGTGAAATTAATTTTGAGCCTTCGAAATTAAGTAAAATTAAAGCATTCAATAATCCTAACAGAATCGAATTACTAAAAAATAATTACTACAAATCATTTAATGTAATAATTTGTGCGTGTGGAGACTATTTATCAGATAATCAAATTGAAGATTTTTTTGATGTAAAATTTGAATCTGACTTATCAAATCCAAGTGAAAAATTAAAAATATTCAAAAATGAAAATAGAGTATTAATCAATACAAGACAATTAAGTATGAATATTAAAAATGATTATTTAGTTACAATATCGGAAGTAGCAAAAAAGTATTTGTAAAGTATTGTAAATAAAGAGCCGAACCGCTAACAGCCGTTTGGCTAGAGTGAAGTTTTAGGCTAAATGAAAATTGGTTTCGTATTTGGGATGATTTGCTTTGCCTGTTTGCTGGCTCGAGTGGCAAATACGAAAATAGGGCTTTAATTTAATCCCAAACCCGCTGTAGCACCAGAACGTTGGTACAATTTAGAACAACAACAACAACAACAACAACAACAACAATAAAAAATAAACTAAAAAATGACTTTCATTAAAACAATTTCTACATTTTTAATTACGCTTTTATTAGTAACAACAGCTTTTGGACAAGAGTCTAAACATAAAACTAAAATTTTATTAATCGGGACAATTCACTTTGAAACGCCTCATTTAGATACACATGAATTAAAAACAGACGATTTTCTAGCTCCGAAAAGACAGCAGGAATTAGAAGAATTAACAGCAGTTTTAAAGCAAACAAATGCTGATAAAGTGATGATAGAAAAACCATTTAAGCAGCAAAAGCAAATTGATAGTTTGTATAATTCGTATTTAGAAAACAAGTATAAATTAACCGTTTCTGAACGAGAGCAAATTGGTTTTAGATTAGCTAAAAAATTAAATTTAAAACAGATTAATTGTGTTGATGTTTTGTATCTAATGAAACAGGACAGTTTACTAGCTGCAACGGCTAAAGAAAAAAATCAGTTGTATCTATTAAATGAATTAGGTACTACAGCGAAAAACTTTATGGCTGAAATAGATGGTGTCGTAAAACGAAATTCAATAACCGGAATACTAAAATATCTAAATACAAAAGAACTTTTGCAGAAAAATTTATCATTATACTTAAAATATATGGTAAAAGTTGGAGCAGGAGAGAATTATATTGGAGCGGAAGCAGTTTCTGAGTGGTATTTGAGGAATTTAGCGATTTATGCTAATGTAATTACGCAAGTAAATACAAATGATAAATACGTTGTACTAATATTTGGACAAGGACATATTCCTATATTAAAACACTTACTGCAAAATAATGACGATTTTGAAGTCGTTGAATTAAATAGCGTATTAAAATAAACTGCCATCAATAGCTAAATTTAAAATTATAAAACTAAAACATGCAAGAAGAAATTATAAAGCATACCGAAAAAATTGTGAAAACAGCTAAAGGAAGACATACTTTTGGCGAAAAAATTAAAGAAATTCTTCTAGAAATTGGGATTATTGTTTTTGCTGTTTCTATTTCTATTTGGTTTCATAGTATGAGTGAAAAACATCATCAAAGAGAAGAGGCGAAAGAGTTCTTAATAGATTTGAAAACGGATCTGAATCAGGATATTTTGCTTATGGAAACTTATGCAGCAAGGCTGAAATTTTTCAACAAAAACTTAGAAAAATTCAATCAATATAAATCAAATTACGCAGAATTTGAAAAATTAAAAATCAGTTTTTTTCCGCCTTTTATTAATAGGGAAACTTCTACTGGTGATTACGATGGTTTTAAGGCCAGCGGAAAAATTGGCTATATAGAAAATAAGAAATTGAAATCATCAATTCTTAAATACTATCAACAAAATATGCTTAGATTAACTAATGCCGAGAAATTTTTTGATAATTTATCTGTTGAAACATCATTAAGAATCAATGATAAAGGTGTAGAATCTGCGATCGATAACTCAAATATTACCAGATTAAATATGATTGGAGGACTTTCAGCCGAAATTGTACAAATATATGATCAAGAAATAAAAACGGCTAAAGAAATAATCAAAGAAATAGAAAAGGAAACTAAATAAAAACGGCTGTAAATAGTGGTTATCTGTATTGCGGTATTAACAATAAATAACCACTTGTAATTCTGATTTTTTATAAGTAGTAATTCTAGCAAAAACTTTAGAATTAATAATTGAATTCGTATATTGTTCTGCTAAAATTAACTATGCCAAGCATATACATTTTAAAATACTGCTCTCAAACGTTTTTCAATTCATTTTAATAGAAATCATCTAGATTATGAGAAATTCTTTACTGCTCTTCATTGCATTCTTAGCTTTTGCATCGTGTTCAAAACATGAAGGAAAAAAAAATATTGCTATCACTGGAATAGATTCCACGTTGCGACCTGGGAATGATTTTTTTAAATATGTAAATGGCAAATGGTACGATTCTGTATCAATACCTGCATCTCAAGCCGGAGTAGGTGCGTACATGTTTATGAATTACCCACAACGAATGCGCTTGCAAGGAATATTGGACAGTATTTCGAAAAGCCAGAATCCGGCAGGAAGTATAGCACAAAAAGTAGGCGATTTTTATGCATCAGGCATGGATACTGTAACCATTGATAAACGCGGTTTCACGCCTATCAGACCTCTGCTTGCCAAAATTGAAGCTATTAGCGATTTGCCATCCTTAATGAATTTTGTAGGTAATGAAGCAAAAGCAGGCAATTCTTCTATTATAGCTTTTGGCGTGTCAACTGATGATAAAAACAGCAGTATGAACATTGCTCAAATTTATCAAACGGGTATCGGTTTGCCTGACAGAGATTATTATTTTAAAACCGATTCGTCAACTCTTGCCATACAGGAATCATACAAAAAATACCTTACTACATTGTTTCAGCAAACAGGCAGCAATGCTCAAGAAGCTAAAAAGAATGCTAATTTGGTTTACGATATTGACAAGCAAATCGCTGCTTCGCATAGAACAAAAGTGGAACTTCGAGATGTACAAGCAAATTATAATAAAATAGCTGTCGCAGATCTTGTAAAAAGACATCCAAACATAGACTGGGCTACTTTTTTAAATAATTTAGGAGCTAAAACCGATTTCATTAATGTAGGCCAGCCAGCCTATTATGATGCCCTTAATAAACTCTTAAAAACCATCCCTATTGCTAATTGGAAAATTTACTTGAAAGCAAATTCTATAGAAAGATATGCCGATGATTTAAGCAAACCTTTTGTTGATGCCTCATTTGAGTACACCAAAGTACTTTCTGGTCAAGCGGTTCAAAAAACGCGTGGCGAAAAAATGGCTAATGTCGTTGACAATTATTTAGGCGATGCGCTGGGTGAATTGTATGTAAAAAAATATTTTCCAGAAGATGCTAAAAAACGTATGTTAATCCTCGTGAATAATCTGCAAAAAGCGTATGGTAAAAGAATTGATAAATTGGAATGGATGAGTCCTATTACAAAACAAAAAGCGAAAGAAAAATTGTTTGCCATTACCAAGAAAATCGGATATCCAGATAAATGGAGAGACTATAGCAATGTACAGATAGCTAGAAATACCTATTTTGAGAATATGGTTTCGGCCGCTACAGCTGCATATCAATTTCAATTGGCAAAATTGGGCAAACCAGTCGATAAATCAGAATGGTACACTACAACTCCAACCGTTACGGCCTATAATAACCCTACTGCAAACGAAATTGTTTTTCCTGCAGGTATTTTACAAGCCCCATATTTTGATAATAATGCAGATGATGCACTTAACTACGGAGGTATCGGAATGGTTATAGGTCACGAAATAACCCATACTTTTGATGATCAAGGTGCTCAATATGACAAGGATGGAAACCTGAAAAACTGGTGGACAAAAGAGGATTATGCACAGTTTAAGTCAAGAATACAGCAAGTTATCAATTTGTACAGTACCTATACCGTTTTAGGCGATTTGCACATTAATGGCGCAATGACAGTTGGCGAAAATACGGCTGATATTGCTGGAATAGCAGTTGCCTATGATGCTTTTAAAATGACTCAACAAGGGCAAGGAAATGAAAAAATTGACGGTTTTACACCAGACCAACGCTTCTTTATTTCTATAGCCAAAATATGGCGAGTAAAAATGAAAGACGAGTTCCTGCGTTTGTGGATTAACAATAATCCGCATTCTCCACCAAATTGGCGTGTTAATGGTCCTTTAATGAATACTACTCCTTTTTATGAAGCATTTAATGTACAACCTGGAGATAAAATGTTTTTGCCGAAGAAAGAAAGAATAACTATTTGGTAGTACTTACGGATTTAGGCATTAGGCTTAATGGAAGTTTATGCACAGCTGCTAAAAATTAGGTGGCTTTGTGTAGTTTTATCACACGTATAAATAAGTTGTGGGATATATTAATACGAAAGTACGCTAAAATGAAAAACACTATTTATATTATTTTTCTATTAATCTCGAATGTTAATTATTCTCAAGATTACAGATCACCTGAATATCAAAAATTAAGAATTGATGACGCTATAACTTGCATTAAAAATAATGAACTCGAAAGAGCAACGATGATTTTATACTTCGTAAATAATATAAATAGTACGAATGAATTAGGAAAAATGGCATTAAAAAAAGCAGATTCATTACTTCCAATTGTTCAGCAAAAAATAAGAAAAAATTTAGTTGGAACCTGGACGTTATTTGAAAGTGGTTCTAATTGGGGCTTTGAAACTGAAAAAGATACTTTAATTAAGAAAGTATTAATCATAACCGAAAAAGATTTTCAATTTTATGAACGAAATATTAAAACAAAAGAGAACAAGTTAATAAAAAATGAAAAAACAACTTTTACAAAATACAGAGATACGAGTGATGCCTGCTTTGATTTTGTTTTTTCTGATAAATCAATTTGGGCATTTTATATTAATAAAGACACGAATGTTTTAAGACAAATATATACAGGCGAAGAAACTAAAGACGGTAGAACCGAAATGGTCTGTGGCAATACCGAATTAAACTATAAGAAAAGTGATTAAAAATACATCCCACAACAGCTGCTACAGCGGATTTGGGCAATAGGCTTAATGGAAAGTTGGTTTTGTATTTGGCATGAATTCGCAAATCCGAGGAATGGACTTAATTTAATCCCAAACCCGCTGTAGTACCAAGACGTTAGCGGTAAGTTTCCAAAAACAACTAAATTTTAGAAAATAGCATTATGACAAAATTTTCATTTATCTTTTTTGTATTTCTTTCTATTCATGCTTTTGGACAAACAAAATCAAATTCAAACAAAAATAATTTTGATAAATCTGTATACCATTCAATGGATACAGTTGCAGACTCTTTTCTAAAAAAATCAGGAGCTAATTCTGTTTCGATAGCCATTGTCAAAAATAAAAAAACTTATATAAAGCACTACGGCGAATTGGATAAAGGAAAAGGTAATAAAGCGACCAATCAAACACTTTTTGAAATCGGCTCTACCACCAAAGTATTTACAGGAACGCTAATGGCTAATGCAGTGTTAGAAGGTAAAATTGGATTAGAGGAAGACATTAGAAAATATCTGAATGAAGATTTTCCTAACTTAGAATTTCAAGGCAAGCCAATAAAAATAAAGGATTTACTAGTCCATAGAAGTGGCATACAAACACCGTTTCCTGTTACTCAACAAATAAGAGATAAATATCCTGCTGACCTTTTTCTTTATTATAAAAATAGACTCGATAAAGCTTATACTAAAGAACTTTTCTTAGCTGATTTACGAAAAGTAAAAGTAGATTCAATTCCTGGAACTGGCTATAAGTATGGTGCTTTAGCACCAGAATTGTGTGCTTATATTTTAGAAAATACCTATAAAAAAAGTTACGCGGACTTATTAGATGACGAGATTTTTAAAAAAGAAGGAATGAAATCTACAAAACTTAATTTAGGCAATTACGAGATTCTTGCAAATGGTTATAATGCAAAAGGTGATGCTATGGAACCTTTAACTATTAGCATTTGGGGGGCATCAAAATTTTTAAAATCAACAATGGAAGATTTAAGCAAATATATCAAGTTTGAATTAGATCTAAGTAATAAGGTTGTTATAGAATCTCATAGAAAAGTATATTCAAACATAAATATGGGATATTTTTGGGACGTTGTCGTAGATAAAAATGGAAATACAAACTATATAAAAGACGGTGGTTCAAATGGAACTTCCAATATACTTAAAATTTTACCAAAATATGATCTAGGAATCGTAATTATTACAAATCAAAATGATAGGAATACAGGCGCAAACGTTGAAGATGCTTTAAATAAATTAGAAGTAACTTTAAAAGAGAATTAAAAAAAAACTACTGATAACAGCTACTACAACGGTTTTGGACAATAGCCTTAATGGAAAATTGGTTTTATGTTCGAGATGTTTTGACAAATCCGAATAATGAACTTAATTTAGTCCCACAAACCTGCTGTAGTCCGAGAAAGTTATGCGTCAGTTTACTAGAAACCTAAAAGAACATCTAAAAACAAAATGAGAATATTTAAAATTGTAATCAGAATTATTTTGGTGATTTTAATTTTATTATCAGCATTTATGTGGTTGGTTATAAACGCTTCAAGTCATAATGTAGAAACTGAAATGGAAATCGCACCGTTAATTTTTATTGTGTTTTTTTCGCTTCTATATTTTTTAACAAAATATATAAAACAAAAAGAAAATTGAAAAATTCATGAATAAACGCAAACTAATATATTTTTTATTAATTACAATTTCAGTACTCGGAATTTTGGTTTCACCGTATGGAATTATAAACACAATGGTGAGTCTGAAATATGAAACAGAAAACATTCAAGATTGTGTTTCAAATGTTAGTGGTGAAAATCTTTGCGATACAATTAGAAATCTAAAAATAATCTTTGTTTTTTGTCTTGTAATCTTAGTTTCGCTTATCTATTTCAGAAAGAAAATACTAAACTCAAAATCGAATGCAGAACGTTAATAGTTATTTTGCCAAACCAAAAAAATGAAATACAGATTTTTTTCAATATAAAACATATGTTCAAATTAGCACAAAGCCTATTTCTTCTTATAATTTTACTTTTCAGTTGTGGTCAAAAACCAGAGGAACCAACAAATTTCATTTCTCCTTTTGAGAATCTTAAGATTACTAATAGTTCCAAATATATTTTTGAAAGCAACATTTTGCCAGATTCATTAAATGATATAGAAGCCTATACTAGTACAAAAAATGCAAAAATAATTGCTACAAAAAAAAGTATTTCCATATTGGATAATTTCTCCAAGAAACTAAAAAAAAATTATGAATTCAAATTTGATAATTTTAAGGAATTAATTTCCGTTAACTTTTCTACTAATAACGATAAATCAAAACTTTTAGTCATTACAAGCAGCGGACAATCTTCAACGGCATTAGTTTTTCAAATTGACCTTACTTCTTTTCAAATCGATTGGTTAGCTGAATATTCCAGCCAAATTGAAACCGGTTGTTATTCTCATAATTCTAATTTGATTGCATTGGGAACTAGTTATTACCAAAAAAAATCGAAAGCAAACACTTCAGAATATTATTCTTCTTTATTCTTGCTGAATAGTAGTACTGGTAAATTTGTAGACTATTTTAAACAAGGCGAAAGCGTATCTAAAATTAAATTTAGTGAGGATGATCAATTTATATGCGCTGTATTGGACTGGCCACACGTCGATACGTTTGTATGGAACGTAAATAACAAAAACGAAAAACTAAGTGCTTGTGGAAAAGATGATACAAGTTATTATGATGCTTGTTTTATTGACAAAAAAACTTTTGTATCAATTGGTAGCGATGGAATTTATAAATGGAATATATCCGAACCAAAAAATTATGAGATAGTTTATACTAATGAAAGTAAATATTTAAATGGTACTGACAAAATATATAAACTTGATGATATATTTATATTGATAGACTATCCAAATGGTTCAAGCAATCCGCCAATTATTAAATACTTTAATTCAAAATTTAAATTGACAGATTCTATTAAAATGAAAACTACTTTGGATCATATTACGATTTCCGACTTTACACTTGAAGCAATTGGATCTAATAACTCAATAATCAAATTTGACATCAAAAAAAAATCTGTTACTGACACAAACCTAAAATGGAAATAAAAAAACTGTTGCCAACAGCTACTACAACGGATTTGGGCAAATCCCGATCGCTCTGATATGTAGACAAAGATAGCGCAGATTTGTAATCTGTGCCCGCAAAGAGAATAAGAAAGGTATAAATAAAAAAAAGCTCCAGATTTCTCTGAAGCTTTTTATTTAGTAGCGGGAACAGGACTCGAACCTGTGACCTTCGGGTTATGAGCCCGACGAGCTGCCTACTGCTCTATCCCGCGATGTTTCGGGTGCAAAGATACGTCGATTTTTGAGAAATCCAACGAAAATATTAAAAAATGTTTTATTTTCTCTATTGAGTTGATATGACTACCTTTGCACATTAAATATTATGCAAATGTCACATAAAGCAGGTTTTGTAAACATCATCGGGAATCCAAATGTTGGAAAATCGACACTAATGAACGCCTTTGTTGGAGAAAGATTATCCATCATTACATCAAAAGCACAAACAACACGCCATAGAATCTTAGGAATTGTAAATGGCGAAGATTTTCAACTTGTATTATCAGATACCCCTGGAATTATAAAGCCGGCATACGAAATGCAGGAATCGATGATGAATTTCGTAAAATCGGCTTTTGAAGATGCTGATATTTTAATTTACATGGTCGAAATAGGCGAGCAGGACTTAAAAGATGAAGCTTTTTTTAATAAAATCATTCACGCTAAAATTCCGGTTTTACTTCTTTTAAACAAAATCGACAATTCAAATCAGGAACAATTAGAAGAGCAGGTAGCTTTTTGGAAAGAAAAAGTGCCGAATGCAGAAATTTTCCCAATCTCAGCTTTGCAGAATTTCAATGTTCCAGAAGTTTTTGGAAGAATTATCGAATTACTACCAGAATCACCAGCTTATTATCCTAAAGATCAATTAACAGATAAACCGGAACGTTTCTTTGTTAACGAAACGATTCGTGAAAAAATCTTGTTGAATTACAGCAAAGAGATTCCGTACGCAGTTGAAATCGTTACTGAGGAGTTTTTTGAAGATGAAAAAATCATCAGAATCCGTTCGGTAATTATGGTAGAGCGCGAAACGCAAAAAGGAATTATCATAGGACATAAAGGTGCGGCGCTGAAAAAAGTAGGAACCGACGCTAGAGCTGATTTAGAGAAATTCTTCGGAAAACAAATTCACATTGAACTTTACGTAAAAGTGAATAAAAACTGGAGAAGCAACGCTAATATGTTGAAACGATTTGGGTATAATCAGTAATTTTTGTTGAATCGGTTAATCGTTGATTTGTTTAATCGAAAAAAACGAAAAATGTCTTGATACCTTGAAGCCCTAGCCCAGATAGAAACGGCATCCTTTTGTGGTCTCGTTTTTTTTCTAACGAGACCACAAAAGATAGAGTGGACAGCTGGATTAGCTCCTGAAAAAATAAATAGTTTTCAATTTTTTGATTTATACTTTCTGGGTTCTAAACTTGAAACCTGAAATCTCAAACTTGAAACAAAATATGTAAAAAACTTAGGTACTTAGAAACTTAGCATCTCAGCAACTTTTTTTAACTACCTTTGCAAAAAATTTAAATAAAGCATTTTAGGTTTATAATTTATTGTGATTTAATCAAAAACGAAATCTGAAATTGTAAATCTGAAATCTAAAATTCAAAAAAATGAATAACATTGTTGCGATAGTAGGAAGACCTAATGTAGGGAAATCGACCCTTTTTAATAGGCTGATACAAAGAAGAGAAGCTATTGTAGATTCAGTATCTGGGGTTACCCGTGATAGAAACTATGGTAAAAGCGAGTGGAACGGAAAAGAGTTTTCTGTTATTGATACGGGTGGATACATTCGTGGATCTGATGACGTATTTGAAGGTGAAATCCGTAAACAAGTTGAACTTGCTATCGATGAAGCCGATGTTATTATTTTTGTAGTTGATGTAGAGGAAGGAATTACGCCAATGGATGAAACGGTTGCGAAATTGTTGCGTAAAGTAACAAAACCGGTTTTATTGGCTGTAAATAAGGTTGATAACGCAATGCGTGAGAAAGATGCTGTTGAGTTTTACAACCTTGGATTAGGAGAATATTTCACATTTGCAAGTATCTCAGGAAGCGGAACAGGAGATTTATTAGATGCTTTAATTGACTCTTTCCCAGAGAAACCAGAGCCAGTTCAAGAAGAAGTGGTGTTGCCTCGTTTTGCTGTTGTAGGACGTCCAAATGCTGGAAAATCAAGTTTTATCAATGCATTAATTGGTAAAGAACGTTTCATGGTAACGGATATTGCAGGAACTACTCGTGATGCAATTGATACAAAATTTGACCGTTTTGGTTTTGAATTCAACTTGGTTGATACTGCGGGAATTCGTCGTAAAGCTAAGGTGAAGGAAGATTTAGAATTTTATTCTGTAATGCGTTCTGTTAGAGCGATTGAGCATGCAGATATTTGTATATTGGTTATCGATGCAACGCGTGGATTCGAAGGTCAAGATCAGAGTATTTTCTGGCTGGCTGAAAAAAACCGTAAAGGTGTTGTAATCTTGGTAAACAAATGGGATTTGGTTGAAAAAGATACCATGTCAACTCGTGATTACGAAGAGAAAATCAAAAAAGAATTAATGCCTTTTACAGATGTGCCAATTTTATTTGTTTCGGCTTTAACGAAACAACGTTTATTGAAAGCACTAGAAGCTACAGTTCAAGTTTATGAAAATAGACAGCAAAGAATTGCAACTTCAAAGTTCAATGAATATATGCTGAAAGTAATTGAAGCTTATCCACCGCCGGCAACAAAAGGTAAATATGTGAAAATTAAATATTGTATGCAGTTGCCAACACCAACACCTCAGTTTGTGTTTTTTGCAAATATGCCACAATATGTTAAAGAGCCATATAAAAGATATCTTGAAAATAAAATCAGAGAAAATTGGGACTTTTCTGGAGTGCCAATCGATATTTATATCAGAGAAAAATAAAAATGAAATCCCCTGTAAAATGGGGATTTTTTTTTGCTTCTAAACAAAATACGCTTTAATTGTTAAATATTTAATTAAACCTTTGACTTGTTTCTAGGTCTTATTGGTTCTAACTAACCAATTATGACCAGATATTTTTCTTATTTACTGTTTTTTCTTTTTTGCGTCGCTGCCAATGCACAAAATGATATTATCATTAAAGGAACTGTTGTTGATCTTAACACACAGGTGCCGCTTGAAATGGCTACCGTATATTTTACAACCGTAAAGGATTCTGCTGTAATTGAATATGCAACTACCGATAAAAATGGTGTTTTCAGAATAAATACAAAAAAAATCAACAAACCTGTTTTTTTGAAAGTCAACTATATGGGTTACCAAACTTTGGTTGAAGAACAGAAAGAATTGGTAGAAAGCAAGGATTTTGGAAAACTGTATTTAACGGAAAATATAAATGCTTTAGAAAATGTTGTTATTAAAACAGAAGCGCCTCCGGTTGCTGTTAAAAAAGATACTTTAGAATTTAATGCTTCGGCTTTTAAAGTCAGGCCAGATGCAAATGTCGAAAATTTATTAAAGCAATTGCCCGGCGTCGATGTTGATAATGACGGGAAAGTGACTGTAAATGGGAGGGAAGTCACTCAGTTTTTAGTGAACGGAAAAGCATTTTTTGATAAAGATGGACAGATGTTATTGAAAAACATGCCAGCCGAAATAATTAAAAAAGTTCAGGTTTCTGATTTTAAAACCAAGAAAGAAGAATTGGCAAAACAGGAATCAAGCTCAGACAATTCATCTATTAACTTCACGATTGACGAAAAGAAAAATAAAGGTTTCTTCGGAAAAGCGCTTGCCGGCTATGGTTCTGATGATCGCTATGAAAGCAGTTTGATTATGAATTTCTTTAATAATAATCAGAAGATTAGTGTTTTGGCTTCATCAAATAATATTAATTCGACCGGATTCTCGATGGATGATGTTTTTGATAATATGGGAGGCGGAAGAAATAACAGTACAAATCAGCCTAGCAGTACCAGCGGTAAGGGAATTACGCAGTCAAATTTGGCAGGAGTTAATTATTCTGATGATTGGTTTAAAGATTTTGCAACTACGGGAAGTTATAATTTTTCGAATACAATTACCAATAACGACAGCAAGGCAAATCAGTTAAGTTTTTTGCCAACTGGAAATATCTTGACTGCTTCAGATTCTAAAACTAGAAATGAAAATACAGGAAATAAAGCCAATTTTGAATTTGAATACAAATTGGATCCTAAAACGCGAATTGTTTTTACGCCAAAATTCAATCAAACAAGAGTGGATAGTGATTCGGCTTCTTCTAGTTCATCTGAAGATGAAAATGGTCAGCCTTTAAACGAAAGTACTGCAGTTTCTCACCGAGAAAATACGTCAACAAATTTTGCAAACACACTTAATTTTAATAAAGTTTTTGAGAAAAAGAACCGTAATTTGAGTTTTGTTTTTGACAATAATAATACCGATGCAATTACAGACGGAATAAACGTTTCGGAAACTATTTTTTATCAGGACAATAAACCAAATGATGAAAGAAATCAAAAAAGCAGAAACGATAATGTTAACGATGCTTATTCGTTAGATATTGAATATACGGAGCCAATTACAGATTCACTGCGTGTTAGATTTGGTTCTGATTTTGATTGGCAAAAAGAAATAAAAGATCAGAAAACATTTGATTTCGACGGCAATTCGCAATCGTATTCTCAAATAAATGAGTCGCTGACAACTTATACGACTTCGAAGCAAAATTCGGTTAGCCCAAAAGTTGGAATTACGTTGCAAAAGAATAAATACACGATAAATCTGGATACAAAAACGTCAATTATTGATTATGATAACCATGCGTTTTATTTGGGAAAAGCAACAGATTTGAATCAGAAATATGCACTTCCTTATGCTACAGCACAGTTTAGGTATAAGTTTAGCCGTTCAAAGAATTTGACTTTTAAATACGATTATTCCAACACGCTTCCTGCTTCGAGTTTTTTACTGCCAGTCGCTAATTTGAGCAATCCGTTAAATACAATTATCGGAAATCCAAACCTGACTCCAATAGAAAAAAACAGTGCCAATTTCAGTTTTAGAAATTTCGATTTCCGCACGCGTTCTGGCTATAGTTTGTATGCCCGAGGAGATTATTATGCAAATGATATTTATTCTACTTCATTTTATGACGACAGCGGAAAAAGAACGACAACTTATGTGAATTTGTCTGATACTTATACTTTTTCTGTCGGAGGAAACTGGAACCAGTCGGTTAAAAGAGATGCGCACACACTTCGATATGGTCTGCAGCTAAACGGAAGCTACAATTTTGATAAAGGTTATACAAATGCAGTTTTGTACAATGCAAAATCTACTGCTGTAACGCCAAAGGTTTATTTATCATATGAATATGGCGATTTGCTGGTTATTGCACCTTCGTACAGTTTGTCCTATAATGAAACAAAGTACGAAAACTATACACGTGACGCGACTTCAAATGTTGTGCATCGAATTAATTTGCAAACAACGAGTTACTGGCCAGATAAATTGATTTTTGGAAATGACTTTGGATATACTTACAATTCGAATATTTCGAGTGATTTCAAAAAAGATTTTTACCTATGGAACACTAGTTTATCTTATGGTTTTTTCGACAAGAAGCTTTATGCGAAAGTAAAAGTATATGATGTTTTAAATCAGAATCAAAGTGCCACAAGAACAATTTCGGCTACATCAATCCGTGATGAAGAAAATACAGTTTTAAAAAGATATGTAATGTTTTCATTAGCCTACAAAATCGGAAATTTTGCAGGAAATGAAAAAGGCAAGAAAAGAGGCCGAGAAAGAGAGGAGTAGGTTTTGTCTTTCTTTAGAGACGCATGATAGTGCGTCTCTTTAAGGCTTTTTTTTTTAAGGTTCTGAGGTTCTGAGATGCTAAGGTGCTAAGGTTTTGAAAAAGCGTATAAATCAAATTCTAATTTGATTTATACGCTTTTTTATCTCTAAAACTAAAGCCTTAGTATCTTAGAACCTTAGCATCTCAGTATCTTAGAGCCTTAGCATCTCAGTCCCTCAGTCCCTCAGAACCTCTTGTCAATTCGATGATAAACAGTAAAGCGAATTATATCTCGATCATAAAAATCTACACCGCTTGCACGTCTTTGAAAGTTTTTTAAGTAACCTAATTCCAAACCTAGATTGGGATTAAAATGATAGCGAAGTGCAATGTAAAAGCGGTTTTGATCAAAAGTATTTAGTTTGTTATCTTTTCCAAAATTGAACATCACTTCATCTGAAATAGTGCCTTTTAAGCTTCGGTTTTCCTTTTTCCAAAGATCAAAAGTCGATTGTAATCTGTAACGGAAGCGAAGTGCAAATGAAAAAGTATCCAGTAATTCGGTTCTTGAGGCTTTTTCGATAAACCGTTCTTCAAGCTGGAAACGATTGTGAAAAGTGATTTTTGCAATGTCGTTAATCAAAGTAATATCTTGCTGGATTCGATATTCTGGGACTGAAAAATTTGGGTCAATGCCAGGGTTTTGTGTATTTACGCTAAAAAAAGCTAAACCCCCTCCTAAATCGACAAGTTTGCTGGCGCGAAAACGGCCCTGCACTCTAATCACAAAAAGATTTTCGTGCACAGGATTCAAGAAACTCCGATTATCAAATTCAGAGTGAAGCGCCCATTTTTCAGATAAAGGCAAAATGTTATAATAACGTATCCAGCTTAATGTCTGCTGATCTGTTTTTTTTAAGTTTTGTGCCGATAAAAGTGGACTGACTAAGCCCAGTAAAAATAATAATTTGAGAAATTTCATTTAATCTCTATAAATTCAGGTTGCGAATATATAGAAATCGAGATTGATTCAATGCAAATTAAAATTTGGTTTCAGTACTATTTTGTGATTTCAAAATATAAAAAAACGAGGCAAGCTTTTAAACTTACCTCGTTTTTATGATTTTAAACTAACTAACTCAATGGTTTTATAACGAATATTTTAAAGTAACTCCATATGTTCTTTGATCGCCAATTACACCAGCATATTGTCCTGCATTACCTCCGGCAGGCAATAATTGCTCGTAGTAATCTTTATTCAATAAGTTGCGTCCCCAAAAGTGAACAGATAAGCCTTGAGAAGCACGGAAACCTAAACGTGCATTAAAAATAGCATAACCTGGTACAATTAAATATTTTGAAGCCGAAGGACTTGAAGAAAATTCAGAACGTGCATAAGAATCGATCGCTACAAATATTTTTCCTCTGTTTCCAAAGAATGTTGCATTATCTGAAAGTTCACCGCCTAATGATCCTGCCCATCTTGAAGCTCCAGGCAAATCAGTTCCTGAAACATCTTTAAAAGATACCGGAGCACCAGTTTCTTCTAATGGAAGTGGCGCATTTGTAAATTTCACATATTTTCCATCAGTATAAGTAGCAGCAGCATTTACGGTTAAATGTGAACTAAATACGAAACTTGCATCTAATTCTGCACCTCTTACACGTACTTTATCGGCATTAGCAAGATATCCTCGGTTTACACCTAATTCAGCTGCCTGAACGTTTGTTTGGAAATCTTTAATATCTGTATTAAAGAACGTTAGGTTAAAAATTGAATTCTTGAAAGGAGAAGTTTTTACTCCAATTTCGTAATGATTCACTTTTTCAGGTCTGATTACTGCGAGATCAAGTAGTGGATTTCCTTTTGAATCTGTTGGAAGTCCAGCAACGTTCACACCAACTGGTTTGTAACTTTTTGCATAAGTTGCATAAGTATTGATTTTGTCTGAAACTTTATAAGTCAATGTTAAGTTTCCTGAGAAATCAGTATTGTCTGTACTTGAGTCAAATGCCTGATCAGAATAAACAGATTTTTTCAAAGCTAGCAATGCTGGATCATTAGTTTGTAAACCTCCATAAGTTTTACGGGCATAGTGGGCATCTTTTTTATCAAAGTTGTATCTCAAACCTGGTAAAATATGCAAACGTTCTGTTATTGCCCAGTCAATTTGACCAAATACCGCAGCACTTGAAGCTCTAATTCTTGCATCAGTTTTTATTCCGTATCCTTCAAAAAGACCTGGAGTTTTCCATAATGGACTTGTAGTACTTTGTGAGAATCTCCATTGTGCATTTCCAGATTCTTCTGTACCATCAGTCTGAGAAGTTTGATCGATAAAGAACGCTCCAACAACACCGCTTACTTTTGTAGAAAGCTGACCTGCGTAACGAACCTCTTGAGTTATCTGAGTTTGTCTCGTTGGATTTTGAGATTTTGCCAATACTTGCAGTCCTGTAAAATCCCTGTCATTTGATGGATCCCAGTTCCAGAATCTCCAAGCTGTAGTTGAAGTTAATGTTCCTGGTCCAACTTTCGTGTCGATATTAAGTGAAATACCTCCCATATCTTGGCCTGAACGCCATGGCGTATCTTGGTCAATTTTACGGTCAAAAGCATTTAAGCTTGGCAACTGATAATTTAAATCTTTAATTATGGCATCAAATTGGCGGTAAGCAGCTCTTTGCGTAGGAGCAACGCCTGCAACAACTTGTGCATATCCATCAGGACGTTGTGTAGTGATATCGGCAGCCAAAATAATATTGGTATTTACAGATGGAGTCCAAAGCAACTGTCCTCTAATACCTTGATTGTTCAAAGTATTTGTAGGTCTTCCAGTAACGATATTGTCAATTAAACCATCTCTTTGTGTTCCTGAGAAAGAGATTCTTCCTGCCACTTTTTTGCCTAAAGCTCCCGTAACCGATGCTTTAGCTTGTAAAAAAGCGTAATTTCCATAACTTACTTCGAAGTCAGCTCCTGTAGTAAAACTTGGTTTTCTGGTAGTAATATTGAAAGCACCAGAAGTAGTGTTTTTTCCAAATAATGAACCTTGTGGTCCGCGCAATACCTCGATTTGTTCTACATCAATGAAATCTAAAGTTGTTGCAGCAGGACGAGCGTAATAAACACCGTCAACATAGAAACCAACACCTGGATCGATTCCGTCATTTGTTAATCCAAAAGGAGAACCTAGACTACGAATGTTGATTCCGGTATTTCTTGGGTTTGAAGAATAAAGCTGTACTGAAGGAACAAGTTCTTTGATACGGTTAACATTAAAAGCTCCTGTTTGTTCTGCCTGCTTTCCTGTAATTACAGAAATTGCAATTGGCACATCCTGAACTTTTTCAATTCTGCGTCGTGAAGAAACAACAACTTCAACAAGCGCATTTTCTTCATTTAGAACAATTTGTAATGGTGTTGCAGGCAAATCGGAAATTTCTAATTCAGTAGTTTTATAACCAACGTATTGAATTAAAAGTGTAACAGGAAGTTTTCCTTTAGTATCAATACTAAATTTTCCTGAAGCGTCTGTAATAGTGTTTGAGGTAGTTCCTTTAACTACAACATTTGCTGCTTCTAATGGGGTATTTTCAGTTGTTTTAACTACACCTTCTATGTTTTGTGCAAATGAGATTGAAAAAGTTAAAACTGATATAATTGTAAGTATATTTTTAATCGAATTTTTCATTTTTATATTAAGTATATATGATTAGTAGAGTTTAAAATAAAATTTTTTTTATCAACACATACACATCATACAGGAAATGCTTTTTGCAGTTCTGAACTGACTATTAAAATTTGCTTGCAAAAGACTTTTGGTTACGCCTAATAAACTGAAATGCTCTTTCATGAGTTAAAAATTTGTAAATGGTTTGTTAATTATTTTTGGCAAATATATACAAATTCTATTAAATCGATAGGGTTTAGGGAATATTTTTTTATTTCTTTACCAATGAGGCGATTGTAATGCCTTCCATAGCCTTTAAAGTTTTGTCTCTAATGAGCATTAAACCGTGACGCAGACTGCATTCAGACTCGGTTTTACAATCAGAGCAAGGCTCGTAAAAATTTAAAGAAGCACATGGCAAAAGAGCAATTGCACCGTCAAATAATCGGTGAATTTCTGCCAAAGTGATGTCATTTTTTGATTTTATCAGATAATATCCGCCAAATTTTCCTTGCTTGCTGCTCACAAAACGGCCTCGTTTTAGATCTAATAAAATTTGTTCTAAAAACTTTTTTGGTATGTTGGCGCCATCAGCTATTTCTATAGTTCTAGAAATGTGATTTTCGTCTTGTTCAGCTAAATAAAGTAAGGCCTTAAGGGCATATTTTGCTTTATGTGATAACATCTATATTGAATTATGAATTGTAAATTGTGAGTTATAAATTTAACTAAAATATTTTAATAAAACTTGAAACTTGAAACCTGAAACAAAAGAAACCTGAAATTTAAAATTTTTACCAGCTTCCGCCAGAACCTCCACCAGAGAAACCTCCTCCGCCAAAGCCTCCACCGAAACCTCCTCCGCCGCCAAAACCGCCTCCTGATGATCCGCCACCGAAGCCTCCAAAACCGCCTCCGCCGCTTCTTCCAAGATTGCTTAAAATAATAACATCAAGTAGGCTAGGGCCTCCACCGCTGTTGCCAGAATTTCCTCCGCCACCTCTTTTATTTCTTGAAATCAGAATTAAAATAATAACAACTATAACTATGAATGGTAATATTGGAAAGCCTTTTCCTTTAGTTTGTTTTCGTTCGCCTTTGTATTTTCCTTTAAAAACATCAAAAAGAGCATCAGCGCCCTTGTCAAGTCCACGATAATAACTTCCGGCTTTAAATTCTGGAATAATAATATTTCTTGTGATTTCTCCGCCAATTCCAGCAGTTAAGCGATCTTCTAATCCGTAACCAGGCGAAATCCAGATTTTTCTTTCGGCTTTAGCCAATAAAATTAAAACACCATTATCTTCTTTTGCCTGTCCAATTCCCCATTCTTGTGCCCATTTTGGCGTTAGAATCCCAATATCTTCACCTTTTAAGCTTTCGATCGTGATAACAACAATTTGGGTTGAGGTTGAATCTGAATAACGAACTAATTTTTCTTCTAATTGGCTTTTTTCAGAAGAACTTAAAACATTCGCATAATCATAAACAGAAGTTTGAAAATCTGGTTTTTTAGGAATATCAAATTGAGCAAAAATAGTATTGCAGATAAAAAACGTGAAAGACAAAAGAGTAAACTGAAAAATTCTACTGGAATTTGAGATTTTATTTTTGGAATTTTTCATTATTTATCCTTTTGATATTTCGTTAGATAATTCGTTTGTATCGTCTTCTTGAGATGGAAAATACTTTTTCAACTGTTCGCCGGCATTCAAAATACCATCAACAATACCTTGTTTGAAATTGCCAGCTTTAAAGTGATTGGTCATAATGTCTTTAGTACAGTCCCAAAAATCATTGGCAACTAAATCATTAATTCCTTTATCACCGCAAATCACGAAGTTTTTATCTTCAACTGCAAAATAAAGCAATACGCCATTCTGTAGTCTGGTTTCATCCATTCGCAATTCATGAAAAACTTCTAAAGCTCGGTCAAAATGAGCTTTAGAAGTTGTTTTTTCTATATGTACTCTAATTTCGCCAGAAGTATTATTTTCGGCCATACGAATAGCTTCAACAATGGCTTGTTCATCTTCTTTGGATAAAAAATCTTCTACTTGTGACATGACTAATTTTAGAGTTTAGATTGTTGATTTTAGATTTTAAACTGTTGTCTAAAATTTTTAGAATTTTACTTCAACAGGTTTATCTGCTCCAGTAGAAGCTTCAAAGTATGGTTTTTCTTTGTATTCGCTCAAGAACCAGTTGTTTGGAATCTTTAAAACATATCCGTTGTACACTTGTACAGCTTCGTTAAAACGAGTTCTAGCAGTTAAAATCTGGTTTTCAGTACTTGCTAATTCGTCTTGTAATTTTAAGAAATTTTCATTCGCCTTTAGTGTTGGATATTGTTCAACAGAAACCAATAATCTTGATAATGATGAAGTTACGCCACTTTGAGCCTGATTAAATTCTTTTAATTGCTCAGGAGTTACATTACTTGGATCAATTGTTACCGAAGTAGCTTTTGCACGAGCTTCGATTACAGCTGTTAGAGTTCCTTTTTCAAAATCAGCTGCACCTTTTACAGTGTTTACTAAATTCCCGATAAGATCATTACGTCTTTGGTAAGCCGTTTGAACATTTCCCCATTCTTTATTTACAGCTTGGCTATGTTGCAAAGCAGTATTTTTAATACCAATCGACCAAAATGCGATAATAGCAATAAGTGCTACAATAATTCCTACAGGGATTAACCACTTTTTCATATTTGTTTTGATTTAAGTTTATTTCTATTTTTAATTACAATTCGTTTTTAATGTCGTTTAATTGTGTTTTGATGGTCTCTAATTTACGTATTATTTCGAATTTATCTAATGTTTTCTTTTGGCCTTCCTTTAAATGCGTTTTTGCACCTTCGAGCGTAAAACCTCTTTCTTTTACTAAATGATAAATCAGTTGTAAATTCGTAACATCTTCTGGCGTAAACATTCTGTTGCCTTTGGCGTTCTTTTTTGGTTTCAGAATATCAAATTCACTATCCCAAAATCGTATCAAGGATGCATTGACATTAAAAGCTTTGGCAACTTCGCCAATACTGTAATATCTTTTATCTTTTGAAAGCTCAATATGCATGTTTTTGTATTTCTAATTTATTTCAAAAATAGTACTTTTTATAGTATTAATCTAATGACTGATTTTCTTGGTTTGCCATTTGCGAAATTGCCACATATTCGACAGCCGAAATATTTCCGTAATAAAAATTTAGGGGATTTACAACTTTTCCGTCTTTATGAACTTCATAATGGCAATGCGGGCCTTCAGATCTTCCTGTACTTCCCACATAACCAATTACGTCGCCTCTTTTTACTTTTTGTCCGGGTCTGCAATTGTATTTGCTTAAATGTGCATATAAACTTTCGTATCCAAAACCATGCCTTATAACCACATGATTTCCAAATCCCGAAGCAGAGTTGTCGGCTCTTGCTACTACGCCATCGCCGGTTGCGTATACGGGAGAACCTGTGTTTGCAGTAAAATCCATTCCGTTGTGCATTTTTCTCACTTTGGTGAAAGGATCAATTCTGTATCCAAAGCCCGAAGCTATTCGTTTTAAATTTTCATTTTGAACAGGCTGAATCGCCGGAATAGCAAGTAATAAATTTCCTTTTGTACTTGCCAATTTTAAAATTTCATCTAACGATTTGGATTGAATTGCCAATTCTTTTGAAAGTTTATCAATACGTTTTGTGGCACTTAGAACCAATTGTGAATTGTTATAACCTTCTAACTTTTTATACTTAGTCGGATCTCTGAATCCTGCTTTTCGAATCGAGTCCGGAATTTCGCTTTTATTAAAATAAACACGATAAATATTATTGTCTCTGTCTTCTAATGCTTCTGCAACATCATCAAGTTCGTCCATTTTTTTATTTAAAATGGCATATTGCAGTTTCAAATTCTCAATTTCGCGTGCCTGCAGACGATCTTTTGGAGTTTCAAAATAAGGAGTGTTGATTAAAAGTACAAATACTAAAAAACCAAATAACGCCGAAGCCAGCAAAAACAGCAATGCATAACCGATTTTGATTCTTTTTCTGGTTTTTATTTTTGTATAAGCCAGATTTTCTGAGTCGTAATAATATTTTACTTTCGCCATATTTTAAAATACGCTATTTTTGCAGCTTGTAAAATAAGTTAGTCGAACAAATTTACTAAATGTTTCAGTTGTGCGGCCCTTTTTTTCAAGAATTAAAGCAATTAGATAATTGAGTCGATTAGATAATTAGATAATGTATTAATTGGGTAATTTATTGTTTTGAACTATAAGTTTTAGGTTTAAAATTATCTAATTGTCACATTATCAAATTGACACATTTATTTATTGACACATTATCACATTATCTCATTATAAAACATGAAATCACAAGACGTACGTAAACAATTTTTAGATTTTTTTGAGAGTAAAGGGCATACAATTGTTCCTTCGGCTCCTATTGTGCTTAAAGACGATCCAACCTTAATGTTCAATAACTCGGGAATGGCCCAGTTTAAAGAATTTTTCTTAGGAAACGGAACGCCAAAAAGCCCAAGAATAGCCGATACGCAAAAATGTCTTCGTGTTTCAGGAAAACATAACGATCTTGAAGAAGTGGGTATTGATACGTATCACCACACGATGTTTGAGATGTTAGGAAACTGGTCTTTTGGAGATTATTTCAAAAAAGAAGCAATCAACTGGGCTTGGGAATTATTGACAGAAGTTTATAAAATTCCAAAAGAGAATCTTTATGTTTCTGTTTTTGAAGGAAGCAAAGAAGACAACGTTCCTTTTGATCAGGAAGCTTGGGATATCTGGAAAACTTTAATCGACGAAGACAGAATTATTCTTGGGAACAAAAAAGATAATTTCTGGGAAATGGGAGATCAAGGACCATGTGGACCATGTTCTGAAATTCACGTTGATTTGCGTACTCCAGAAGAAAAAGCTGCAGTTTCAGGAAAAAGTTTGGTAAATAACGATCACCCGCAAGTAGTTGAAATCTGGAATAATGTATTCATGGAATTCAATCGTAAAGCGGATGGTTCTCTTGAAAAACTTCCTGCGCAACACGTTGACACCGGAATGGGATTTGAGCGTTTGTGTATGGCATTACAAGGAAAAACATCAAACTATGATACTGATGTTTTTATGCCTTTAATTAGAGAAATCGAAACAATTACAGGAGCAAAATATACTGTTAAAGCTTCAAACGAAGCAGAAGATAAAGTAAATATCGCAATCCGCGTTGTGGCAGATCACGTTCGTGCCGTAGCTTTTGCTATCGCTGATGGACAATTACCATCTAACACAGGAGCTGGTTATGTAATTCGTAGAATTTTGCGTCGTGCTATCCGTTACGGATTTACTTTCTTAAATACTAAAGAGCCGTTTATTTATAAATTGGTTGAAACTTTGAGCGAGCAAATGGGTGATTCTTTCCCGGAAATCAGAACTCAAAAAGCACTTTGTTCGAACGTGATTCGCGAAGAAGAAAACTCGTTCTTACGTACACTTGATCAGGGATTAATTCTTTTGGATGCTGTAATTTTAAATAATCAAGGAGATACAATCGATGGTAAAAAAGCATTTGAATTGTATGATACTTACGGTTTTCCAATCGATTTAACCGCTTTGATTCTTTCGGAAAAAGGATTAAAATTAGACGAAGAAGGATTCCAAGAGCAATTACAATTACAAAAAGAAA
This sequence comes from Flavobacterium sp. 245, assembly GCF_004362055.1. Lineage (GTDB taxonomy): Bacteria > Bacteroidota > Bacteroidia > Flavobacteriales > Flavobacteriaceae > Flavobacterium. The sequence goes on along the minus strand of NZ_SNXB01000011.1, from coordinate 51,082 downwards.
GATCTCGAGCTGCATCAAAAGTTACGGCAGGAGATTGGAATGTGATTGTTGAAGATGATATTCAGGAATTTGTTGGATATGACAGGTTATCACAACAAGTAAAAATTACTAAATACCGTAGAGTTGATAGTGTAAAAGATGGTGAGATTTATCAATTGGTTTTCAATGCAACTCCATTTTACGGAGAAAGCGGCGGACAAACAGGTGATAAAGGATATTTAGAATCTCAAAACGGAGATATTATTTATATCATCGATACTAAAAAAGAGAATAACCAAACGATACATTTAACACAATCGTTACCAGAAAATATTACGGCAACTTTTAATGCAGTTGTTGATGCAAATCAAAGAGCTAAAACTTCATCAAACCACTCGGCTACGCATTTATTGCACCAAGGTTTGCGCAAGATTTTAGGAACTCACATTGAGCAAAAAGGTTCGATGGTTCGTAATGCTTCATTGCGTTTTGACTTCTCTCACTTTTCTAAAGTTTCTGATGAAGAATTGGCAGAAGTAGAAAACTTCGTAAATGCAAGAATCCGTGAAAGTTTACCATTAATCGAAAAAAGAGCAATTCCGAAAGAGCAGGCACTTGAAGATGGAGCAATTGCTTTGTTTGGAGAGAAGTATGGTGATTTAGTTCGTACAATTAAATTTGGAGATTCTGTTGAGTTATGCGGAGGAACACACGTTGCAAATACATCAGATATCTGGCATTTCAAAATTGTTTCTGAAGGCGCTGTTGCAGCTGGAATCAGAAGAATTGAAGCGATTACAAGTGAAGCTGCAAAAGAATATTTTGAGTCACAAGCTGTTTCTTTAAACGAAATTAAGGAAGCGCTTAAAAATGCTCAAGATCCTGTAAAGTCAATCTTGGCGTTACAAGATGAAAATGCGCAGTTGAAAAAACAATTGGAAGTTTTATTGAAAGATAAAGCGAAAAACATGAAAGCTGATTTAGCTAAAGAATTACAAGAAATCAACGGAGTTCAATTCTTAGCAAAGCAAGTAGATTTAAACCCAGAAGGTGCAAAAGATTTAGCTTACGAATTGGGCAATTCTTATAATAACCTATTTGTAGTTTTCGCTACAGCTAATGAAGGCAAACCAATGTTGACTTGTTACATTTCTAAAGAAATTGTAGCTGAGAAAAACTTAAACGCTGGACAGGTTGTTCGCGAATTAGGAAAATATATCCAAGGTGGTGGAGGAGGTCAACCTTTCTTCGCAACTGCAGGAGGTAAAAATGTTGACGGAATTGCTGAGGCTTTGGCTAAGGCTGTTGAGTTTGTGAAGTAAGTTTTTTTTTAATCTCGCAAAGACGCAGAGTCGCAAAGTATTTTATGCTTTGCGACTTTTTTTTTTGCGTTAATTTAATTACTAAGGATTATGTTTTGGAGGCAGAATACTTTTTTAATCTTGCAAAGACGCAGAGTCGAAAAGTTTTTTTAAATTTTATTTTTGTAAGTTTATACTTTAAATTTTTAAAAATGACTGAGAATGAAATTTCAGCTGTTGTGGTTGATGTTTGTTACAAAATACATGTAAAATTAGGACCGGGTTTGTTAGAATCTGTTTATGAAGCAATTCTACATCATGAATTAACTAAAAGAGGATTAAGTGTGGAAAGACAGAAAACTTTACCCGTGATTTGGGATCAAATAAATCTAGATATTGGATTTAGAGCGGATTTGATAGTTGAAAATAAAGTAATTCTAGAGATTAAATCAATTGAACAACTGACTGATATTCACGCGAAACAAGTATTAACGTATCTTAAAATCACAAAAATGAAGTTAGGCTTACTAATTAACTTTAACGTACCAATTATCAAATTCGGTATAAAAAGAGTAGTTTCAAATCTTTAATAAAAAACTTAAATAAAAAAGAAGAGTCGTAAAGCTTATAAAAAAACTATGCGACTCTGCGTCTTTGCGAGATTAAAAAAGGCTCCTATTTACGTTCACCAATCTGTTGGCGCCACATAGCATAATACAATCCTTTCTCGACAATTAAATCTTCGTGTTTTCCTTGCTCAATGATTTTACCTTGTTCCAAGACAAAAATTCTATCAGCGTGCATTACAGTTGATAAACGGTGTGCAATTAAAACCGTAATTCTGTTTTTATCTGAAATATTTCGGATTGTAGCATTAATTTCTTCTTCCGTAATAGAATCTAAAGCAGAAGTTGCTTCATCAAAAATCAATAAATTTGGGTTTCTAAGAATCGCTCTGGCAATAGATAAACGTTGTTTTTCTCCGCCCGAAACTTTGATTCCGCCTTCGCCAATTGTAGTGTTTAAACCATCTTCGGCGCGTCTTAATAATTTTTCACAGCTTGCTCTTTTCAGGGCATTGTATAAATCTTCATCGGTTGCATTTGGTTTTACAAACAAAAGATTTTCGCGGATAGTTCCAGAGAATAATTGTGCATCTTGTGTTACAAAACCTAATTGTTTTCTTAAATCTAATAAATCAATTTCTGTCGAATCAATATCGTTATATAGAACTTGACCTTCAGCTGGCGTATATAATCCAACTAATAATTTGACCAAAGTCGTTTTTCCGGAACCCGACGGGCCAACAAAGGCAACAGTTTGGCCTTGTTTAATTTCAAAATTAATATTTTCAACCGCTTTAAATTTTGCGGTCTTATGTTTGAAGCTTACGTTAGAAAATAGCAAAGACTGAATCGCTCCAACATGTTTTGGATCTTTCGGACGGTATTCTTTCGGAGCGCTTAATAAGGTTTTGAAATTTTCCATCGAAACTTTGGTTTCATTAACTGCAATAATAAAATTTCCAAGTTCCTGCAGTGGACCAAAAATGAAAAAAGTAAAGAAAACCATCGTCAATAAGTCGCCTACAATAATTTTTCCTCCAAAAAGGAAATAATATAAAGTGAAAACGACACAAGTTCTTAAAAAGTGAACTGTTGTTCCTTGAATAAAACTTAAACTTCTGATATAACGGACTTTCTCTAATTCAAGATGTAAAATTTTGAAAGTATTTAAGTTCAGACGCTTTTCTTCTTGATACGTTAAACCAAGACTTTTTACCAATTCAATATTTCGCAAACTCTCTGTTGTTGAACCGGCCAAAGCATTCGTCTGATTTACAATTTTTTTCGATACCACTTTGATTTTTTTGCCCAGATAAGAACTTACTAAAGCAATAATTGGTGCTGTTACCAAAAAGATAAGTGAAATCCGAAAATCAATTCGGGCAACGTACACAATTACGAATATGAAACCAATGATCGTTTGAAAAATTAAAGAAATCGAAAGCGTAATTAATTTCTCAGAGTCGGAACGTACTTTAGTCAATTTGCTCAAAGTTTCACCGCTTCGCTGATCTTCAAATTCGGCATAAGGCAAGTCTAGTGATTTTTTAATTCCGTCGGTATACATTTGAGCACCAGTTCGCTGAATCACCACATTAGTGAAATAATCCTGAAAGTTTTTGGTGATTCTGGAAATCATCGCGGCACCAAGCGAAAGGCCAAGCCAGAATGATAAAGATTTGATAAAACCAGCTGCGTTTCCTTCATATTTGTGCAAACCAACACCGCAATCCTGCATTAATTTACCGGTAATAATAGAATCTGATAAACTGAAACAAATGTTTATTGAGGCCATAATCAAAGCAAAAAAGAGAAGCATTTTGTGTTTGATTATATAAGAATATAATAATTTCATATGATTTTTTAGAAAAGTGGAAGATGCAAAAGTAAGGAATTGTTTGGGTTTGTGAAGTTGATTTTTGTTATTAAAAACCTAATTTTTTTTTAAGGAGTTTGTTTATGGTGAAAGTTTTTTTAAGCTTTTATTGCTTTAATCAATTTCACGCAAAGTCGCAGAGTCGCAAAGTTTTTAACTGTGTGGTTTTTATTATACAAGCAAATTAAAATAAGCCATTGTTTCAAATTTAAATTTAAATTTAACACAATACACAATACACTTTGCGACTCTGCGACTTTGCGCGATTTTTTCTTCGCAATTTTAAAAGAGAGTCGTGAGTAATCTTTAACTTTGTTTAAAATTCATAAATATGCAATTCAGAACCCAAATTCCGCTATCAAAATCCAATAATCCAATCGATTATAATTCGAAAGTGCTTTCGTTTGGTTCTTGTTTTGCAGAAAATATGGCGGAGAAATTCGATTACTTTAAATTTCAGAATGAAACAAATCCGTTTGGAATTATTTTTAATCCGGTTTCAATTGAGAAAGTAATGGAGAGAACAGTTAATGAAAACTGGTTTACAGAAAAAGATGTTTTCTTTCACAACGAACGCTGGCATTCTTTTGAAGTACATTCAGATCTAAGCAATTCTGACAGGCAAGAATTACTAGAAACTTTAAATAAAGCAATTTCAGAAACTAACAAGCAATTAAAAGAAGCAACACACATTATTATCACGTACGGAACGTCTTGGGTTTACAGAAATCTGGAAAGTGATGAGATTGTTGCCAATTGCCATAAAGTCCCTCAAAAACAATTCGAAAAAGAATTATTGCCAGTTAATACAATTCAGAAAAGCATCCAAAATACTATCGGTTTAATTCAGACTTTAAATCCAAATATAAACTTCATTTTTACTGTTTCGCCAGTGCGTCACATAAAAGACGGATTTATTGAAAACCAATTAAGTAAATCACATTTATTTACGGCGCTTCATCAGACTTTTGGCTTTCGACTTTCGACTTTCAACTATTTCCCTTCCTACGAAATCATGATGGATGAACTTCGCGATTATCGTTTTTATACTGAAGATATGCTACATCCCAACCAAATAGCGATTGATTATATCTGGAAACTTTTCAGCGAAAATTATGTTACTGAGGAAAGCATTTCGATAATGCAGGAAGTTGATGAAATTCAAAAAAGTCTGCGTCACAGAAGCTTCAATCCAGAATCTGAACAGTATCAAAAATTCTTAGCGAAACTTCAACAAAAAATAAACCTTTTAGGAGATAAACTTCCACAAATCAAATTCTAAGTTAAAGTGATTTTTCTTTGCGCCTTTGCGTCTTTGCGAGATTATTTTAAGCTATTAAAACAGACCTTTTTTAATCTCGCAAAGACGCAAAGGCGCAAAGTTTTATTTATGCTTTGGCTAAAGTAAGAACCAAAAAAATAGCCATTTCACAGTAAAATTTTAGAATAATTGCAGATAATTGTGTAAATTGTTATAATTTAAAATCTACAATTTTGTAAACTGTAGAAATACAGCCTTATAATAACGCAATTTTAATCTAACGTGTTTTATTGACGTATGAATATCAAAACAATTCATTTTCTTAAAAAAACACTACGTATACTGCTTTGGTGCGTGGGCTCGATAATTGCATTATTACTTCTTCTTATTATTTTAATTCAGGTTCCGTCCGTTCAGAATTTCGTTAAGGACAAAGCGGTTTCTTATCTTCATAAAAAGATTAAAACCAAAGTTGCTTTAGATCATATTTCGATTAAATTTCCAAAAGATGTAGTCTTGGAAGGTTTCTATTTTGAAGATCAAAAGAAAGATACTTTATTGGCTGGTAAACGCTTAGTGGTTGATGTCGATTTGTTTAAATTGGTAAGTAGTGAATTGGAGATCAATTCGGTTTCTTTAGAAAATACTACGGCTAATATTTCCAGAAATAAAGATGGCGTTTTCAATTTCGATTATATCATAAAAGCTTTCGAATCAAAAGAACCTGAAAAACCAAAAGATCCGGATAGTAAACCATTTACAATTTCTGTCGTAAAAGTAAATCTCGACAATATCAAATTCAATTTTAAAGATGATTATTCTAAAAATGATGTTCGCGTAAAACTGACACATTTTGATACCAAATTCAAAGAATTTGATTTGGATAAAATGAATTTCGATATTCCGAATATTGCTTTAAACGGATTAAGGGTTGTTTTGAATCAGGATGTTGTAGAGAAAATTGCTGAAGTTTCAGTAAAAACGGTTGATACGATTTCGAAACGAAAAGATTTCAGTTTGAAATTGGGGAAAATCAGTTTATCTCAAATTGATCTTTTATATGATAATAAAGATTCCAAATTAGATTCCGGAATCAAGCTAGGCAATTTAGATTTGTCAGTCAATAAAATTGATATGAACAATCAGTTTTTAGATTTTAATACTTTCGAAGTGAAAAATCTAAAAGGTAATTTGCGTTTAGGGGCAAAAGACAAACAAATTCAGGCGCCAAGTTTGGATACAACTTCAATCAAACAATCGGGCTGGAAAGTAAAACTGGCTGATGTTAATTTAGAAAATATCGCTTTCAAATTTGATGATATGCAATCGAAACCGCTTTCAAAAGGAATCGATTACAGCCATATGGATTTGGATAAATTCAATTTTAAAGCCGAGAAATTGTATTATGGAAACGATACGATTTTGGGAAATATAAAAGCACTTGCCGTAAATGATAAAAGCGGTTTGCAAATTCAGGCTTTAAAAACCGTTTTTTTCTATGGGCCTAAAAATGCTTCTTTAGAGAATTTGTATTTAAGAACACCACAAACCCTTCTTCAGAATAAAATTAAAGTGGCGTATCCTTCGCTTGACGCTTTAAAAAAGGATATTGCTAATCTGAGTCTGGATGCCAATTTAAATCAATCGAAAATCGGATTTAAAGACATTTTATTATTTGTTCCGGATTTACAGAAAACAAATCCGTTTAAAAGTAATCCAAACGCAATTTTATATTTGAATACACGCTTGAGCGGAAAAGTAAAAGATTTGACTATTCCGCAATTCGAAATGAGCGGAATCGGGACGACAAAAGTTTCCCTTTCGGGGAAAATAAAAGGTTTGCCTAATGCTCAAAAAGCGTATTACGATTTAGATATTAAGAAACTTTCAAGTACTTTTAAAGATATTTATGGATTTGTGCCAGCGGGAACAATTCCGAAAAATATTCAATTACCTTCTCAATTGAGTTTGCAGGGAAAATTCAAAGGTTCAGTGCAGAATTTCAAAACGAATCTGGCTTTAAACAGTAGTTTTGGAAATGCAAAAATTGATGCTTTATTTGACCAACGCGTTAAGAAAAGAGAGAAATACGATGCAACCGTTTATTTATTGAATTTCGATTTAGGTAGATTAATCAAAAACGATTCGATTGGAAAAATTACGCTTAAAGCGAAAGTAAAAGGCAAAGGTTTAGATCCGAAAACAGCTCAGGCCAATTTTGACGGTTTGGTTCAGAAAGCAGTTTTCAATAAATATACCTACAGAGATTTAGCTTTAAAAGGAAATATCGAAAACGGTTCATTCGCAGTTAAATCAGGAATGAAAGATCCGAATTTGAATTTTGATTTAGTTGCTAGTGGAAATACAAAAGATAAATATCCGGCCATTCAATTAAAATTAAACCTGGATATAGCCGATTTAGAAAAACTGCATCTGCATGCGGGGCCAATTAAACTGCGTGGAAATATCGATGCGGATATCGCCAATAGTAATCCTGATTTTTTAAACGGAAAAGTATTCCTTTCTAACATTCAGGTTTTACAGGATCAGGAACCAATTGTTTTAGATTCAATTCGGGTTATTGCTTTTTCAGATGAAAATCGAAATAACATTAAAATTTCATCTCAATTTTTGAAAGCTGAAGTTGACGGAAAATACAAATTAACCACTTTGGTTTCGGCTGTAAAAAAATCACTTTCAAAATACATCGATTTAAAAAATCCAAAAGTTAATGGAGAATCTGATGAACAACGTTTGGCTTTTACTTTGACGGTTGATAACGATCCGGTTCTTTTTAAATTGGTTCCAAAATTAACCGGTTTAGAACCTCTTAAAATTGAGGGAAAATACAATAATGTAACTGATTCTTTAGAAATTAAAGGAACGATTCCGAGAATTGTTTATGCTGATAATACTATTGCTGATGGAAAAATAAATATTGAAGCCAAAGAAAATGCGTTAGAATATCAAATTTCTGTAGCGACGATTGAAAGCGGATCTTTGAAAATTCCGTTCACAAGTTTATCCGGAAAAGTCGAAAATAATATTTTGAATTATGCACTTGAAGTGAAAGATGCAAAAGACAAACAACAGTATTTTATTGCAGGAAATTTCAAAGCGGAAGATTCTAAAAACATCTTCAAAATTGATGCAGAAAATTTTGTACTGAATTATGATAAATGGAGTATTGATCCTGAAAATGTTGTTGAATTTGGAGGAAAAAGACTTTACGTTAATAAATTCTTTTTAGCGAATTCCGGAAACGAACTTAAAATTCAATCTCAGGGAACTCAGGATAATGCAACACTGCAACTCGATTTTGTAAACTTCAAAATTGAGACGATTATGAACATCGTCAAAAAAGATAAATTATTGATGCAAGGTTTGATCAATGGAAATGCTGTTGCCGAAAATGTAATGACAAAACCAACTTTTACATCAGACATAAAAATTGATGATTTTGCTTTTAAAGGCGAACCAGTTGGCGATATTGCTGTTAAAGTAGACAATAAAACCAATAATGTATTGAATGCTAATGTTGCATTGACTGGAGAAGATAATGACGTAAATCTAACAGGAACGTATAGCATTGCCGATGGAAATCTTGATTTTAATTTAGATTTGAATAAACTGAATATTAAAAGTATTCAGGGTTTTAGCATGGACAATATTAAAGACGGAACAGGTTATTTGTCAGGCAATTTCAAAATTACAGGAAACGCCAGCGCACCAAAAGTGAATGGAGAGTTGAATTTTAATGATACTGGTTTCAGAGTAACGAAATTCGATTCGTTTTTTAAGACAAAACAAGAGAAAATCACGCTTCAAAATGATGTAATTACGTTTGATAGTTTCACCTTCCATGATGAAAATGATAATGAATTAACGATAAACGGAACCATTAAATCGGCAGATTATACCAATTTTGATTTCGGCCTGACCGTTGTTGCAGACGATTTTAGAGCCATTCATTCTAAAGAAAAAGACAACGATTTATTTTACGGCGATTTAATTTTAGATACCAAACTGAACATTAAAGGAACACTTGAAAATCCTGTTGTTGGCGGTAGTATCAAAATCAAGGATGAAACTAAATTTTCAGTTGTTTTGCCACAGTCAGATCCATCAATAGCGGATCGAGAAGGGATTGTCGAGTTTGTAGACGAAGATAATGTGTACCTCAGACAAACAGCTGAAATGAAAGCAAAACTGGACCAGTCTCAATTGCTTGGTATGGATGTGAATGTAGCGATTTCAATAGATAAAGAAGCCGATCTTACCTTGGTAATTGACAAAGGAAACGGAGACTATCTGAATCTGAAAGGCGAAGCGGAATTGACAGGTGGAATTGATCCGTCAGGAAAAACAACTTTAACGGGAAAATATGAATTTTCAGATGGTGCGTATGAAATGAATTTCAATATGATCCGCAGAAAATTCAATATTCAGAAAGGAAGTTATATTATCTGGAACGGCGAGCCGACTGCGGCAAATGTCAATATTACAGCGATTTATAAAGTGGATGCGGCTCCAATTGATTTACTTGGAAATCAGTTAGGAAGCGAATCTCAAACTACTAAAAACACGTATAAACAAAAAATACCATTTCAAACTTTATTGAAAATGAATGGTGAATTAATGAAGCCTGAAATCACTTTTGATATTGTTTTGCCGGATGGAAATTATGATGTGTCGTCAACGATCGTAGAAACCACACAACAAAAATTGGAACAATTGCGACAAGAGCCAGCCGAATTAAACAAACAGGTTTTTGCCCTTTTATTATTGAACAGATTTATTGGCGAAAATCCGTTTGCAAGTGAAGCTGGAGGAACAAGCGCAGAATCATTGGCAAGACAAAGTGTGAGTAAAATTCTGTCTCAGCAATTAAATGATTTAGCCGGAGAATTAATAACGGGAGTTCAGTTGGAATTTGATCTGGAATCTACAGATGATTATACTTCAGGAACCAGAGAAGACAGAACGGATTTAAATGTCGGAATTTCTAAAAAATTGTTGGATGACAGATTAAAAGTTACAGTTGGAAGCAGTTTTGCAGTTGAAGGTCAGGAACGCGCGAATGAAGAAAGTACTAATATTGCAGGTGACGTTGCATTGGATTATCAATTGACTAAAGACGGTCGTTATATGCTTCGCGCTTATCGTAAAAATGAATATCAGGTTGCTGTTGAAGGGCAGGTTATTGAAACCGGAGTTGCTTTTATTATTACGATGAGTTACAATAAATTCAGAGAATTGTTTCATCGCACTTTAGCAGAAAAAGAAATGATTCGAGAAGAGAAATTGCGTAAAGAAAAGAAAAAGCAAAAAGAGAAAGAGGATAAAGAAAAAGACGAAAATCAATTGGAAGGAAATGAGCAAAAAACATAGCAATAGGAGAACCGAATATATCAGATATTTTATTGCGCTGTCCTTATTTTTTGTTTTTGGATGCAGTAATACAAAATATCTTCCGGAAGGCGAATTATTGTACACAGGCGGTTCTGTGACGGTAAAAGATTCTGTTATTAAAAAGAAAGAAAGAAAAGAACTGGAGAAAGAGCTGGAAGGTTTATTACGTCCAAAACCTAACAAAGGTTTTTTAGGATTACGTCCTAAATTGTGGTTTTATAATATTGCCGGCGAACCTAAAAAGCAAAAAGGATTTCGCTATTGGTTGCGAACAAAAGTGGGAGAACCTCCTGTGCTTTTTAGTAAAGTTGATTTAGATTATAATGCATCCGTTTTGCGAAATTTTACCGAAAATAGAGGGTACTTTAAAACACGTGTCAGCGCCGATTCAACAGCTAAAAATAAAAGAGCTACAGCAGAATATACGGTAATACCTAAAGAACAATATATCATTAAAAGTGTCACTTTTCCTGATGACTCTTTAGCCATGTCGAGAATAATTGGAAGATCAAGCCGAAGAAGTTTATTAAAAGTAGGTAAACCGTATGATTTGGATGTTATTAAAGCGGAAAGAGAAAGAATAGATGCCAGACTTAAGGAAAAGGGATATTATTACTTTAATCCGGATTATATTTTAGCTCAGGTGGACAGTACAAAAGGCGATCATGAAGTAAAAGTCAGACTGGTTATAAAACCTGATACACCGCCGAAAGCGCTTACGGCATATAAGATTAATAAAATTATTGTGTATCCGAATTTTTCGATTTCGAAAGACAGTTTAAAATATGCAAAAGAAGATGTAGTTCAGTACAAAGATTTTACGATTATTGATACGGCCGATACTTTTAAACCCAGAGTTTTTGATCGCGCGATTTATTTCAAAAAGGGGGATTTATATAACAGAAAAGACCACAATTTGACGTTGAATCGTTTTGTGAATTTGGGAACTTTTAGTTTTGTAAAAAATGAATTCAAACCTTCTGACAGTTTGCCGAAGACTTTAGATTCGTATTATTATTTAACGCTATTACCGAAGAAATTTATTCGTGTTGAGGTTTTGGGAAAAACCAATTCAGCCAGTTATACAGGAACAGAAGTTAATGTCAATTGGAACAACAGAAACTTATTTCGCGGTGCCGAATTGCTGACCGTTTCTGTTTTTGGCGGAGCAGATTTTCAGCTTTCAGGAGCCAATAATGGTAAAAATATTTACAAAATAGGAACAGAAACCAGTTTAACCTGGCCGAGATTTATTGTTCCGTTTTTTCATGTAGAAGGTTCGAGCGAATATGTGCCGAGAACCAAAGCAACAGTGAGATACGAATATCAGAATAGAACGCAATTGTATGCTTTAAATTCCTTTAAAGCATCATACGGTTATTTATGGAAAGAGAATGTTCGAAAAGAACATCAATTGAATTTGATGGATATTACCTATGTAAGTCCGAATCATGTTACGGCAGAATATTTAGCCGATGCTGAAAAGGATGAATCATTGAAAAAAGTGATCGAAAAACAATTGATTTTTGGACCAACGTATACCTACACCTATACGAATACAATGCAAAAGCGTAAAAAGAATACGTTTTATTTTAGTGGAGAGGCCGATTTGGCAGGAAATGTTACGGGGCTAATTACCGGAGCAAATGTCAAAAAGAATGATACAATTAAAATATTTGATGTTCCTTTTAGCCAATATGCAAAATTCCGAGGCGACTTCAGGCATTATTTAAAACTGGGAAAAGAAAGCCAATTAGCTAGCAGAGTTATTCTTGGTGTGGGAATTCCGTACGGAAACTCAGGAGCATTGCCTACATCGAAGCAATTTGTAGTTGGAGGAACCAATAGTATTCGAGCCTTTAGAGCAAGATCAATTGGGCCTGGAAGTTATCTTAATACAGAGACAGAAAACAATTATTTGCCAGATCAATCAGGAGATTTGAAGTTGGAATTCAGTACCGAATATAGAGCGAAGCTTTTTAGTATTGTAAAAGGCGCTGCATTTATTGATGCCGGAAATATTTGGTTGATGAATAAAGATCCGGATAAACCAGGAGCCGAAATATCTAAAGATTTTATGAAAGAAATCGCAGTAGGGGCAGGTGTAGGTTTACGATTTGATGTATCTTTCTTTATTCTAAGAACCGATTTGGCTTTTCCGCTCCGAAAACCTTATTTGCCTGATGGTCAAAGATGGGTAATTAAAGACATCGATTTTGGAAGCGGACTGTGGAGAAAAGAAAACCTGATTTTGAATATTGCTATTGGATATCCGTTTTAAAGGTTTTTTGCCACGAATTACACGAATTGCACGAATTTTTTGGAGCGCGTAAATTTTAATTTTTCGAATTTTTAATTTGAAATTGATTCATTATACACAAAGCTGAGATTAGTGGAAATTCGTGTAATTCGTGGTGAAAAAAACTAAAAAAAGAAGTAAATTCGTCCAAACATTTTATTAGAATGCAAAACTTAGTCAAAAGAATTATCGGTATCAGTGTTATAGTTTTAGTCATTATTTTGGCCTTTAAATATTGTCAATTCAAAAAAGACGATGATAAGGATATTGAATACAATACCAATTTAATTCAACAGCAAATTCTAAATGTCGGTAAATTGGTTGTTACCGAAGGGCATTTCTCTGAAGTGGTTACTTATAAAAATCAGCAGAAATATTTTCTGGATATGGTTTCTTTTGAGAAGAAAGCATTAGTGGTCGTAAATGCAAATGTTACCGTTGCCTACGATTTGCACAAAATGAAATACGACATCGACGAAAAAAACAAAACCATCACGATTTTAAATATCCCAAAAGAAGAAATTACCATCAATCCGGATATTAAGTTTTATGACATTGAACAGAGTCAAATGAATCAGTTCACCGGAGATGATTACAATAAAATCAATAAATCGGTAAAAGCGAATCTGGCAAAGAAAATCGAGAGTTCTTCCCTAAAAACAAACGCTCAAAACCGATTAATAAGTGAATTGTCTAAGATTTTGATTTTGACAAATTCCATGGGTTGGAAATTGCAATATGATGGCAAAACGATTGAATCTGATAAAGATTTTAATCAGGATTTGAATTCAAAGTTGTAAAGAAAAAAGAATCTCGCAAAGTCGCGAAGTCGCAAAGTTTTTTACTTAAAATAATTTACTTTGCGACTTCCCGACTTTGCGAGATTAAATCACAAGCCAGCTAAAAAAACTTTGTGCCTTAATGCCTTCGTGGCAAAATTCTAAACCGCTTCTTTATCGAAAATCAAATCCAGTCCGCCAGAAATTAAATGCGCCACTTCAGGGCGTTTTTCTTTCAATTGATCCAAATAAACCAATACTTCTTGTAAAAGTTGTTTTTCAGCAGAATCTTTCAAAAGTTCTGCAATTTCAACAGAAAGCAACCAGTCATTAGAATGATCATTTTTCAGCTTTTCAAAAACAGATTTTAGTTCTGACTTCGAATCTTTATTTTCTCTTATAGAACGAACCGTTTGATAAAGAACCTCTAAATCATCGCGTTCGTCTGTATGTTTTGCTTTAATAGTTTGAGAAGTAGGAACAATATTAATCAAGTCAAAACTATTCACATCCGCTGGACCGGAAAAAGCAGAAACTACTTTTTTACCAATCGCCATATCGTAATTTCCCCAGTCTGGCTGAAACAAAATCGTTTCGCAATGTGTTACGGTACAATTTCTAAAACTAATTAAAATGATTTCTCCATGTAAGTTTCGGGATCCTGTAATAATTTCTCCTTCCACAATAATATTGCCTTCAAATTCTAATTTTACGGTTTCATTTTCAACAATACTATAAGCCTGTAAATCCTTCGGACTCATATCTTCAATCGCTAAATTGAAACCTTTTAGTTTTCCAATCGGACTACCAAATCCGTGTGGATGTGTCAAAGTTCCGTGACCAACCAATTCTTTTTCACGATATGATAAAGCTGTTTTTCCAGTAGTCTGAATGTAAACTGGTTTTCCTTCTTCTTCCAAAACATTTGTAAAAACGCCAGAAATCTGTAAACCTGTACTTAATTCAATTGTTCCTAAAGCATTGGAATGAATTAGTTTTTGAATTCCGGAAAGTCCTCCGGTTCTCAATGCCATTTTATTAGCAAATTCTTCTAAAATCAAACTTAAATAAGAAAAATTAGGTGTTACATAAAGTTGAGGTTGCAACTGCGTAATATCAAAATTTTGATTTGCCGCTGAGATATCATAAGGGATTTTTTTTACATTATCGGTCATGCACCAAGCACTTTCTCCGATAGAAGAAAGTAATCCGGCACCGTAAATTTTTGGGTCTTCAACAGTTCCAATTAAACCGTATTCCACTGTCCACCAATGCAGGTTACGAATTTGAGCCATTTCAGACAATTCGCCCATATTGTTTTGCAAATCGGCAACGGCTTTTTCAGCTTCGTCAATTTTTTCCTGAGGTGTATCTTCCGCTTCTTTCAAAATCGAAAGCAAACGAATCGCTTCGTACATCTGATAATCTTTGTGAGATGAAATCGCTTTACAGCCAATTTCTCCAAAACGTCTCAAATATTCTGCATATTCAGGATTGGCAATAATAGGAGCGTGGCCAGCACCTTCGTGAATAATGTCTGGGGCTGGGGTATATTCAATATGCTCAAGCTGACGAATATCTGAAGCAATAACTAAAACATTGTAAGCTTGAAATTCCATAAAAGCATTTGGCGGAATAAAGCCGTCAACGGCAACGGCAGCCCAGCCAATTTCAGTCAGGATACGGTTCATTCCATACATACTCGGAATAGAATCAATCTCGATTCCGGTTTTTTTCAAGCCATCTAAATACGAATGATGTGCAACTTTAGAAAGATAATCTACATTTTTACGCATTACATATCGCCAAACCGCTTGATTGATAGGGGTATAATCGCTATAATCTTGAGGTTTAATAAATTGCTTTAAATGTTTAGGCAATCGCTCTAATAATGGATTTGTTTCTATAGATGCATTCATTTCGAAAACGTTGTAGATTTGAATGTAAAATTACGAATTTAGACGGCTAATTTTTGCTATTTATCACAAAATTTTTATTCGAAAGTATGTTTTATTGCGTTTTTATAGGTTTTTAAGTTTTGAGTAATTTGCTTTTTTACGGCGTATTGATTGAATTTCTTAATTCATTTTCGGCATTTCTAAAATATTCAATTTTATGATTGAACATATAAGCCATATTAGTAGCACGCATTTTAGCCTCTTCGGTCAAAGGACCTGCAAATTGTTTGTCAATAGTAGTGTTGAAAATTTCAATCCAACGGTCAAAGTGAGTTTTGTCAACCGGTAATTGTTTATGCGGAGGGAAAGGAGTTCCTGAATAAGCACGAACATCGAACAAAATGGTTTGCCAGAAACCGTACATTTTTTGTAAATGTGGCTCCCATCGATCTTGCAGTTTGTCATTAAATATGGGGCCAATCAGGTCATCTTTTCTAACATTATCATAAAAACTGTTTACCATTTGTTTGATGTCTTCTACAGTCGAAATATCTTTAAGAGTTGTCATGTTTTTTAGATCTAAAATAAAATACAAAATTACACTATAAGTTTTTCTATTCCCTGATATTTGTCATCGAATCAGGATTTTATCCAATTAATTGTGTAAACAAATCTTGATTATCATTTAAATATTGAAATTCAAAGCCATTTTTAGTCATATTTAGCTTGATATTCATAATATCTTTTTTGTTTTTTAATTCCAGTCCAACTACAACCGAACCTACTTCGCGGTTGTTTTTTTTGTGAAACTGAAAATAAGTGATGTCGTCATCAGGCCCTAAAATGTTATTTACAAATTCTTTTAAAGCTCCTGGTCGTTGGGGAAACTGAATCATAAAATAATGCATCAAACCTTCATACAGCAATGAACGCTCTTTTATTTCGGCCGTTCTTTCAATGTCATTATTGCTTCCGCTTACAATGCAAACGACATTTTTGCCTTTTATTTTATCCTTATAAAAATCCAAAGCAGCAATAGTTAAAGCACCTGCAGGTTCGACAACCATGGCTTCTTCATTATATAGTCGTAAAATAGTCGTGCAGACTTTTCCTTCGGGAACCAAAATAATATCTTCCAAATTATAGCGACAGATTTCAAAAGTCATGTCGCCAACTTGTTTTACCGCTGCTCCATCAACAAATTTGTCAATCGTCTTTAAGGCTGTATTTTTATTTTCTTCAATTGAAGTTTTCATTGAAGGAGCGCCTTTTGGTTCAACACCAATGATCTTAGTATTCGGACTTAAATGCTTAAAAACTTCAGATAAACCGGAAGCCAATCCGCCACCGCCAATTGGAACAAAAACATAATCTATTGGTTCTTTAAAACTTTCCAGAATTTCTAATCCAACAGTTCCTTGTCCTGCAATTACTTTTTGATCATCAAAAGGATGAATAAAAGTTTTGTGATTTTTGATAGCATCTGCAGTTGCTGAAGCGTATGCATCATCAAAAGTATCACCGGTCAAAACAATTTCAACAAACGATTTTCCAAACAATTGTACTTGTTTTACTTTTTGTTTCGGAGTTGTTTTTGGCATATATATTTTGCCATTTATTTTTAGAAGATTACAAGAATAAGCAACACCTTGCGCATGATTTCCTGCACTTGCACAAACAATTCCGTTTGCCTTTTCTTTTTCGCTCAACGACGAAATCTTATTGTAAGCACCTCTAATTTTATAGGAACGAACAATTTGTAAATCTTCTCTTTTTAGTAAAATAGTCGATTTAAATTCGTCTGAAAGATTTAAATTTTGGGTAAGAGGCGTTGCAGCAACTACATTTTCAAGTTGCTTTTTTGCATTAAGTACTTCGTTGAATAAACTCATGATCTGTATTTTTTTGCCACAAATTACACGAATTAGCATTAATTTTTATTTTTAAAGCTTAAAAAGTAATTCGTGTTAATTCGTGTAATTTTTGGCGACTTTTAATTGTTTTTTAAAATAAAAAACCTCCCGTTTTGGGAGGTTTTTATAAATTATATTTTACTTATTTATATAACACCTCGCCATTACTGCTGAATTGCAATAATGCTGATAATAGCGATAATAATGTTATTAAAATTTGTCATTTTTTAACTGATTGAATAGCAAATGTATTAATTATTTCTGGAAATAGTTCACAACTATTTTAAGTTTTATAAAAAAGCTGAACTGACAACCCAGACTGATAATTATTTTTTAACCGGCGGATACTGTGCTAAAATTTTGGTTACAAATTCAGTAATTCGGGCATCTTTTTTATCGATGCTTTTATATATGGTACCAATACCTTGACCTTGCCAGATCAATTCTTTCTTTTTAGCATCAATTAAATCAATGAACAAAGTTCCTTCAGTATATCTTGAAACTGATGTTCCACCCATATAAGGACTGTAGCCCCATCCCCAACCGTAGCCCCATCCATAACCGTACCCAGCGTAAAATTGATTCACATCAACTTGTTCTTTGGCTTTGGTAAAAATGTTTATTAATACATCAGGATTTTCGCTTTTAGTAAAACCTTTAGCCAGCATTTGATCGTCTATCGCTTTCAGAATTCGTTTTTTATCCAAATCAGAAATCTCGACCTTGTCAATTCCCGGCTTAAAATAGGCATAAGTTTTATAAGGCGCAAAATCTACGGTTTTATCGTAGTCAGAGTAAGCACTAACCGTGTCGCACGACGCAGCAAGTATCAAAAGCAGAAAAATCGGAACTAATTTGAATGTTTTCATAATTATTTAGAAATTTAATGTTCTCTATTTTATGAGTAACTTTTGGTTTAAAGCAGACTTTCGTCAACTATATTAGGCAAAGTTACTTTTAGTAAAGGCTCAACTTGCATGGCTCTTTTTATCGCAAAAATGGCCTCGTCATTTCGAGCCCAGCTTCGTCTTGAAATTCCGTTATTAACATCCCAAAAAAGCATTGATGCTAAACGTTTTGAAGCTTCTTTAGAACCATCAAGAACCATACCAAATCCGCCGTTTATAACCTCTCCCCAGCCAACGCCACCACCGTTATGAATCGATACCCAGGTTGCTCCTCTAAAGCTGTCGCCAATGACGTTTTGAATTGCCATATCGGCTGTAAAACGAGATCCGTCGTAGATGTTTGAAGTTTCTCTGTAAGGCGAGTCAGTTCCAGAAACGTCATGATGATCGCGTCCTAAAACAACCGCGCCAATTTCGCCTCTTGCAATCGCTTGGTTAAAAGCTTCAGCAATTTTAATTCTGCCCTCTGCATCGGCATATAATATACGAGCTTGAGAACCTACAACCAGTTTATTTTCTTGTGCGCCTTTAATCCATTTGATATTATCCTGCATTTGCTGCTGAATTTCACTTGGAGAAGTTTTTGCTAACTCTTCTAAAACCTGACTTGCGATAGTATCAGTTTTTTGTAAATCTTCTGGTTTTCCCGAAGTGCAAACCCAACGGAAAGGACCAAATCCGTAATCAAAACACATTGGCCCCATAATATCCTGAACATAACTTGGATATTTAAAATCGATATTATTTTCGGCCATAACATCGGCTCCAGCACGCGAAGCTTCAAGTAAAAAGGCATTTCCATAATCAAAAAAATACGTTCCTTTTGCAGTATGTTTGTTAATCGCTGCTGCATGACGACGTAGTGTTTCCTGAACTTTTTCTTTGAATAATTCGGGATAATTAGCCATCAAATCATTTGCTTCTTCAAAAGATATTCCAACTGGATAATAACCTCCAGCCCACGGATTATGAAGCGAAGTTTGATCTGAACCTAAATCAATTTTGATGTTTTCCTGATCAAATCGTTCCCAAACATCCACCACATTTCCTAAATAAGCAATTGAAACGGTTTCTTTATTGGCTTTTGCCAAAGCTACTCTCGTTACCAATTCATCTGTAGAAGTTACAACTTCATTAATCCATCCTTGCTCATGACGAATTTTAGTGATTTTCGGATTTACTTCGGCACAAACGGTAATACATCCGGCAATATTTCCGGCTTTTGGCTGTGCACCAGACATACCGCCAAGACCAGAGGTTACGAATAGACTTCCTTCTGGATTTTGTTTTATTTTTCTGAAACCATTCAAAACCGTAATTGTAGTTCCGTGTACAATTCCTTGTGGGCCAATATACATATAACTTCCCGCGGTCATTTGTCCGTATTGCGAAACGCCTAAAGCATTCATTTTTTCCCAATCGTCCGGTTTAGAGTAATTTGGAATTACCATTCCGTTTGTTACTACAACTCTTGGTGCCTCTGAATGTGAAGGAAATAATCCCATCGGATGACCTGAATACATCGTTAAAGTTTGCTCATCTGTCATTTCAGACAAATATTGCATAGTCAATAAGTATTGTGCCCAGTTTTGGAACACAGCTCCATTTCCACCATAGGTAATCAATTCGTGCGGATGTTGCGCCACGGCATAATCCAGATTGTTCTGAATCATGTGCATGATTGCTTTTGCCTGCAATGATTTCCCAGGATATTCATCAATTGGTCGCGCGTACATTCTGTAATCCGGACGAAGACGGTACATGTAAATACGCCCGTATTTTTGTAATTCTTCTGAAAATTCAGGAATTAATTCGGCATGATGTTTTGGTTCAAAGTAGCGTAAAGCATTTTTTAAAGCCAGTTTTTTTTCTTCAGCCGAAAGAATTTCTTTTCGTTTTGGCGCATGATTAATCGCCAAATCGTATTCTTTTTTTGGAGGTAATATATTTGGAATTCCTTGTTGTATTTCTTCTTTGAAAGTCATTTTTTTAGATTTTTAGATATTAGATTTTTAGACTTCTTAGATTTTTTTGAAGTCAGATAATCAATTGTCTATTTTAAATTATTGTGTTGGAATTATATCGTTCCGCTGGAGCTATATATCCAGGCGTTAATTTTTTCTATAAATATTGCACTCCTACGGAGTTATTTCTAGCCTTGGAAAGGCGTCATGTTTATAGAAAAATAAAATCGATCCATTACAAAAGCTCCATAGGAGCGAAATGTATTATCAATGAAAATTCGACCTGAAATAATTGCCTCATTTTCTACTTGACAAATTATCTAATTAAAAGCTAGGGATAACGAATATCCGACCTGTGATAGGATTTGTGGATTTTAATCCTAAATTTTCGAGAGCGAATATCCATTTATAATTTTAGATTTTAGACTTAAGATTTTAGATTTTTGAATTATCTAATTGGCATATTTTCAAATTGACATATTAAAAGAATTATCTAATTTTCTAATTGGCACATTATCTAATTAGATTTCCTAATTCGACCGGTATTTTTATCAAACCCATACGGGCAGTGACGACAGCCGCTTTTGCAACAATAACCCCTTTTTAAATGATGTTTTTCAGTGAAGCACTTATAACCTTCGGGCGTATAGTAAAAATCTTCGCCTTCGATTAATTTATTTTCATTACTTTGCTCTTTCATAAATCTGCTTCGCGTTCGTGTTTTGATAATTTTGAAATCAAAAATAAAAATATTTGATTATGATTTTAATGATATCGAATAATTTTATAGCTACAAATTTATAAATTTTACAGCCAATGTTTCTGATTGTTGCCAAATATTTAATTCCGAAAGGATATCGCGGTATGGCTGTATTTCCGTTTGTGATTGTAAAATATGGTTTTGATAAAACAAATGAGGTTTTTGTAAATCATGAAAAAATTCATTTAAAACAGCAATTGGAACTTTTAGTAATTCCGTTTTTTATCTGGTATTTTTTAGAATATCTAATTCGTCTCATTCAATATAAAAATGGGGCTTTGGCTTATCGAAATATCAGTTTTGAAAGAGAAGCTTACACCAAAGAAACCGATATGAATTATTTGAAAAACCGATCATTTTTTCAGTTTTTAAATTACATCAAATTAAAATGAATCCAGTTTTCAATCAACATATAAATATTAATTTCCCTAATGATATTTCTCTGACAATAAAACGGGAAGATCTAATTCATCCCTTTGTTTCGGGGAATAAGTTCAGAAAATTAAAATACAATTTGCTTCAGGCGAAAGCCGAAAATAAAAAGACTTTATTGACTTTTGGCGGTGCTTTTTCCAATCATATTGCAGCGGTTGCATTTGCAGGAAAAGAACAAGGTTTTAAAACAATCGGAATTATTCGTGGTGATGAACTTTTTGATAAAATTGAAGCAAATCCGACTTTAAAATTTGCTCAAGAAAACGGAATGGAATTTGAGTTTGTTTCGAGAGAAGATTACCGTTTAAAAAGCAAAACTTCATTTTTAGAAAAATTAAAAAGTAAGTTTGGTGATTTTTATTTGGTTCCCGAAGGCGGTACAAATGAACTTGCTGTAAAAGGTTGCGAAGAGATTTTGACTGACGAAGATGCAAGTTTTAATTACGTTTGCTGTGCTGTTGGAACTGGCGGAACAATTTCCGGATTAATAAATAGTGCGTTGCCAAATCAGAAAATTTTAGGGTTTCCGGCATTAAAAGGTGACTTTTTAAACGATGAAATTCGTATTTTTGCAGAAAAAGATAACTGGAATTTAATTTCTGACTATCATTTTGGAGGTTATGGGAAGATAAATTTAGAGTTAATCGAATTTATAAATGCTTTTTTTGAAGAAACAAAAGTGCCCTTAGATCCAATTTATACAGGAAAGATGGTTTTTGGCGTTATAGATTTAATCAGCAAAAATTATTTTCCTGCCAATTCAAAAATTTTACTCATTCACACCGGCGGATTACAGGGAATTGATGGAATGAATATTAAACTGAAGCAGAAAAAATTACCAATACTCAAAAAACAATGATTAAAAAAATAGTATTGCTCTTTACAGTTATAGTTTTGGCAAGCTGTTCGTCAAGCAAGCCTGCTATTGCAACTACAAAAAAGCAGGCAGCGGCAGTGTCGAGGCCTAGGGCAGTGGCAACTAAAAAACAAACTCCAGTTAAACCAATTGGTAAAAATTACCCTTCTACAAATAATACAACTGAGGTTATTCAATCTACTTCAAAAACAGTTGTTACCAGCGATTTAGTTAATATGTATATCTTGCAATTTAAAGATATTGCAATAGGGAACATGCAGAAATACGGAATTCCTGCGAGTATTATTTTGGCTCAGGGAATTTTAGAATCGGGTGCAGGAAAAGGTGATTTGGCAGTTGAAGCTAATAATCACTTCGGAATAAAATGCCATAAAGATTGGCTTGGAGAAAGTGTTCGTCATGACGATGATGCAGAGCAAGAATGTTTTAGAAAATATACAGAAGCTGCAGAATCATATAGAGATCATGCTTTATTCTTGGTCGGAAAAAATAGATATGCGACTTTATTTACTTACGAAAAAGATGATTATAAAGCTTGGGCAAAAGGTTTGAGAGCGGCTGGTTATGCAACAGATCCAAATTATCCAGATAAATTAATCAGTTATATTGAGCGTTATAATCTGCATCAATATGATTGTCAGGTTACAGGAAAAACGTATGTTGCAATTAATAAATCGGCTCCAACAAGAAAATCATCGTATGATGCGGCTTCGGATCCAAAGATAAATATGAACTCCAATGATCCGAATTTATATGAAGTTCAAAAAGGAGATACTTTGTATTCAATTTCAAAAAAATTCAATTTATTAGTTGATGATTTAAAACTAAAAAATAATTTAACTGATAATGCGCTTTCAATAGGGCAAAGATTGAAAGTGAAGTAAGTTTTCAGTCGCAGTGGTAGTTTTCAGAATAATGATGAAGAAAAAAGGCTTTGCTATAATTTTTATTTGTTTAATAATCATAAGTATTAGACTTTTTTGTGGCGTTTATATTCATGACGAATTTGGAGAAAAACATTTTTTTATAAAATCCCGACCAATCTGGAAATGGACATTTTATTCACCAATTGGAATGTCGGATAAGAAAATAGAAGCGCTTTCGAAAGCAGAGCAAACAGAACAAAAATATTTCAATGAGTTTGTGAGAGATCAAGGCTTAAGTAGATAATCAAAGAAGTCTAAAATCTAACAATCTAACAATCTAAAATAAAAAATGTTATATAAAAGAAGTAGTCAGCTTTTTGCTGCAGCAGAAAAAGTAATTCCGGGAGGAGTAAATTCACCAGTTAGAGCATTTAAAGCAGTTGGCGGAACTCCAATTTTTGTAAAAAGTGCCAAAGGTGCTTATTTGTATGATGAAGATGGAAACAAATTAATAGATTACATCAACTCTTGGGGACCAATGGTTTTAGGTCACGCTTATCAGCCGGTAGTTGATGCAGTAATCGAAAAAGCAAAACTGGGAACTTCATTTGGAATGCCAACAGAATTGGAAACTGAAATTGCAGCTTTGGCTGTTTCTATGGTTCCAAATATTGATAAAATTAGATTTGTAAATTCTGGTACAGAAGCTTGTATGAGCGCGATTCGTCTTGCAAGAGGATTTACAAAAAGAGATAAAATCATCAAATTTGCAGGTTGTTACCACGGACATTCTGATTCCTTTTTGATTCAGGCAGGAAGTGGCGCTGTAACTTTCGGATCTCCAAACAGTCCAGGTGTTACTGAAGGAACTGCAAAAGATACTTTGTTAGCAAAATACAATGATTTAGAGAATGTAAAAACACTAATCGAAGCTAATAAAGGTGAAATTGCTGCTATTATTATCGAAGCAGTTGCTGGAAATATGGGTTGTATTCCGCCAGCAAAAGGTTTCTTAGAAGGTTTAAGAGAATTGTGTACCGCAAACGGAATTTTATTAATTTTTGATGAGGTAATGACAGGTTTCCGTTTGGCTCGTGGAGGAGTTCAGGAATTGTATAATATCAATGCTGATATTGTAACTTTCGGAAAAGTAATAGGCGGTGGTTTGCCAGTTGGTGCTTTTGCGGCACGCGAAGAAATTATGAATTATTTAGCGCCTCTAGGACCAGTTTATCAGGCAGGAACATTATCAGGAAATCCGTTAGCAATGGCTGCTGGCTTAGCAATGCTGAAAGCTTTAGATAGCGACCGCGAAATCTTTACTCGTTTAGAAGAAAAAACAGCTTATTTAGAAGCAGGAATTGATAAAGTTTTAAAAGCAAATAATGTTGTTTTTACCATCAATAGAGTAGGTTCTATGATTTCTGTTCACTTCGATGAAAATCCGGTTACTGATTTTCAGACGGCTGCAAAAGGAGATAACGAAACATTTAAAAAATTCTTCCACGGATTATTGCAGGAAGGGGTTTATATCGCGCCATCAGCATACGAAACGTGGTTTATTACCGATGCTTTAACATATGAAGATTTAGACTTTACAATTAATGCGATCGATAAAGTTTCGAAAACATTTTAAATCAAATAAAATATATTTATAAAGGTTCAGTTTAACAGCTGAACCTTTTTTTATTATTATAAACCTTATTTTCTAGTTAATAAAAAGTTAATGAAGACGTAATGCCTTGTGTTATTGTAATCAAAAATTATTTTTGTTTATCAAATAACCATTAAACCTGCAATAAATGAAGAAATTTTTCATTTTATCTACAATAGCGGCTTTTACGCTATTTCCAACTCACCAATTTGCCCAGTCGAAAAAGAAAAAAGACGAAACTCAAACTGCTCCTCCAGCAGAAAAGAAACCAGAATCAACAATTAAAGAGTACAGCAAGGTAATTACAAAAGATGCTGTCTCGGATGAAGGACTTTTTACGGTTCACAAAGTGGATAAAAAATACTACTTTGAAATTCCGAACAAATATTTAAATAAAGATATGCTACTGGTAAGCAGACTTGCAAAACTGCCTTCAAACTTAGGAGGAGGTTATGTAAACGCTGGTTCTGAAACTAACGAGCAATTGATTGTATGGCAGCGTTTTCAAGATAAAATTTTGATTAAATCAAAATCGTATAATTCGGTTGCTAATGACACTTTGCCAATCAGTATTTCTGTTAAATCAAATAATTATGAGCCAACATTATTTGCTTTTGATATTGTAGCTTTCAGTAAAGATTCGGCTAATACTGTAATCGACGTAACTAAATTTTACAGTACAGATGTAAAGGCAATCAGCGGAATTTCCGGAGAAATGCGTGAAACTTATAAAGTAAAGGGTCTTGATGATTCAAGAAGTTTTATCAATAAGATAAAAAGTTTCCCGATGAATATTGAAGTTATTCAGGACATGACTTATAACGCTTCAAAACCATCAATGCTAGAAGATACAGAGTCAATCAGTATTCAAATGAATCAGTCGATGATTTTATTGCCAGAAATTCCTATGAAACCTCGACTAGCAGATCCGCGTGTGGGCTGGTTTACAGTGAGTCAATACGATTATGGAAGCAATGAATTAAAATCAGATTTGAAAACGTATATCAGACGCTGGAGATTAGAGCCTAAAGATCCTGAAGCATATGCAAGAGGAGAATTGGTCGAACCAATTAAGCCAATTGTGTATTATTTAGATCCTGCAACTCCTGAAAAATTGAAAAAATACATCAAACAGGGAATTGAAGAATGGCAAAAACCTTTTGAAACTGCCGGATTTAAAAATGCAATTATAGCAAAAGATGCGCCAACAAAAGAAGAAGATCCAGATTTTAGCCCAGAAGATGTTCGTTATTCTGTGATTCGTTATGTTGCAAGCACAACAAGAAACGCCGTTGGACCAAGTGTTTCTGATCCAAGAACGGGAGAAATTATCGAAAGTGATGTTATTTGGTATCACAATCATTTGCGTTCGTACAGAAATAGATATTTGTTAGAAACTGGAGCAGCGAATCCGTCTGCGAGAACACTTCAGACAAGTGACGAGGAAATGGGCGAAATGATGCGAATGGTAATTGCACATGAAGTGGGTCATGCATTAGGTTTTCCGCACAATATGGGAGCAAGCTGTTCGTATGATGTTGAAAGTTATAGAAACGGACCTTTTACGCAAGAAAACGGTATTTCAGCCAGTATAATGGATTATGCGAGATATAATTATATTGCGCAGCCTGGTGATCAAAATATTCGTTTTATCCGTAAAATGGGAGCTTATGATCATTATGCATTGAATTGGGGATACAGAGTAATTCCGAATGCAAAGTCACCGCAGGACGAAAAAGCAACATTAGATAAATGGATTTTAGACAAAGCTGGAAATCCAATTTATAAATTCGGAAAACAGAGCAGTACTTTTGATCCTTCTTCTCAAACGGAAGATATTGGGAATAATTCTATGAATGCCAGTACATACGGAATGAAAAATCTGGAATATGTGGCGAATCATTTAAGCGAGTGGACCAGCAAGGTTACTAATGATTATGATGATTTAGGTGAATTGTATAAAGAATTATTAGATGTTTGGGGAAGATATGTTGGGCACGTTGTCACGAATGTTGGAGGTGTCTATGAAAACACAAAAAATCCAAATCAGCAAGGAAATGTTTACGAAGCTGTTCCAAAGGCAAGACAAATTGAAGCGATGAACTGGCTTCAGGCAAATGCTTTTGCATCGCCAACTTGGATTGTCAATATCAATACATTAAAAAATACAGAATACGCAGGTTATACTGAAACTTTTAGAAATATTCAGGTTAGGCATCTGAACAATTTATTAAGCGTAAGCCGAATTGGAAGATTAATGGATAATGAAATTCTTGGCGCTGACACTTACAAAGCTTTAGATTTCTTTAAAGATCTTCGCAAAGGAATTTGGAAAGAAACTGCAGCAGCATCAAATGTTACTATTTATCGCAGAAATCTACAAAGAGCTTACATCGACCGAATGGGCGCTTTAATGACCGAAGAACTTAAACCTACTGACCGATTTGCAACGTATTACAATGTAGCACAATCAGATCTTAGAGCCTTGGTTCGTGGCGAATTAAGCACTTTGAAAAAATTGCTTGCAGCTGCGAAAGCGGCAGCGGTAAATACAGAAACAAAATACCATTATGAGGATTGCATCAAACGAATTGATTTGATTTTAAATCCAATTAAATAAAGGATTTATAAAAACAAAAAAGAGGCTTTAAAGCCTCTTTTTTTATGAAATCAACTTAGTTGCTTTCATTTTTGTATTCTCTCATTTTTTCTCTAGCCTTGTCTTTGTTTTCTTCTTGAATTTTTTTCCATTTCGTATATTGGTCAGCATTCAGGATCGATTTCATTTTAGCGTCGTTTGCGTCTCTTTCGGCAATCATTTCGTTTTTAAAGGCTTCTCTTTCAGCAGCAGTTGGTTTAGTTCCGCTGTCTTTACTTGCTTGACGAGCTTCTCTCAATTTCTCTGCTTTAGCGCTTCGATCAGCTAAAAGTTGTTTTACCTGAGTTTGCTGATTAGCATCTAAATTTAATTCAGAAGTTAGTTTTTTCAGCTGTTTTTCATTACGCTGTTCAGGCGTCATTTTTTCTCTTTGATCACGCGCTGGTTTTTGGTCCATGTCTTGTGCAAAAGATGCCATTCCAACGAATAACAAAGCTGCGATAAATAGTTTTTTCATGATTAAGTTTTTTTAATTGTTATACCAATAAGACTTTGATAAATTCATTAGGTTTAATAGTAAGTCATAGATTTGTATTTTATTTAACATATTGATTCGTAATTCATTAAAACGTTAACAAGAAGAGCAATAGTATAGAAATAATTGCTTATTTTTAAAGTATCAACACATTTTCAGAATTTAGAACAAAATTATTATGAGCTCAAATACTATATTAAATAACAAAATAGCTTTTTTTTCAACGCAGCCTTATGACAAAGCTTTTTTCAATAAATACAACAGTGATTTTGGTTTTGAATTGGATTTTTATGAAACATCGCTGAATCTTCAAACTGTTGTTTTAATCGAAAACGCCAGTATTGTATGCGTTTTTGTAAATGATATTGTAAACGAAGCGGTAATTAAGCAATTGGCAGAAAAAAATGTGAAAATTATTGCTTTGAGATGCGCTGGTTTTAATAATGTTGATTTAGAAGCAGCAAAAAAATAC
The DNA here is from genome assembly GCF_004362055.1 of Flavobacterium sp. 245. Taxonomy (GTDB): domain Bacteria; phylum Bacteroidota; class Bacteroidia; order Flavobacteriales; family Flavobacteriaceae; genus Flavobacterium. The sequence continues at coordinate 22,728 of NZ_SNXB01000011.1, read as the reverse complement.
AATATAAAAGTTTGCCGGGTTCCAGCTTATTCACCGCAGGCAGTCGCAGAGCACGCAATGGCAATGATTTTGACTTTAAATAGAAAAACACATAAAGCTTATAATAGAGTCCGCGAGCAGAATTTCTCTTTAAACGGATTATTAGGTTTTGATTTATTCGGAAAAACAATTGGGATTATTGGAACAGGAAATATAGGGAAAGCTTTTGCCAAAATTGCCTTAGGATTTGGCTGTAAAGTATTGGCTTATGATATTGTCCAAAATGATGAAATGATCAAAGACGGTGTTTCTTTTGTTGGTTTAGAGGAGATATTTAAATTGAGTGATATTATTTCGCTTCATTGCCCGTTAAATGATCAAACGAAACATGTAATCAACGATGGTTCTATTGCTTTGATGAAAGACAGTGTTATGATCATTAATACAAGCCGTGGCGGTTTAATTGAAACTTCATCCGTTATTGAAGGTTTGAAAGAAGGTAAAATTGGCTATTTGGGAATTGATGTTTACGAACAGGAAGAAAAACTTTTTTTCAGAGATTTATCTGCAGATATTATTCAGGATGACGCCATTCAGCGTTTAATGAGTTTTCCGAATGTTTTGGTAACCGCACATCAGGCATTTTTTACCAACGAAGCCTTAACGCAGATTGCCTTAGTGACTTTTACTAATATAAAGTCATTATTGGCACAGAATGATATTGAAAACAAAGCGGCATTGCTGGTTTAAATTGTCGAATATTTTTCGTAATTTAATTACTTGTAAAGGAAATTGTGGATTTTAAAAATAGCAGATTATGAAAAGTAAAATTCTAATTTTAATCGGGATTCTGGCATTTTATTCCTGCCAAAACAAAAAAGAATCAAGCAATATTGTTAAAACTATTGTTCAGGATACTTTATCAAAAACGGTTGGCGGGACAGCAAATTTAAGTGACGCGCCACCAAGAGACGACAAAGCGGTTGAATTGATAAGAAAACAGTTGAATATTTTGTTGGAGAAAGATCTACCGGCTATGACAAAAGCAGACCGTTATTTTTATTACCAAGCTTTTGATTTAAATAACGACAGTAAAAACGAATATTTTGTTGGTTTTTCAAATTCGTATTTCTGTGGAAGCGGAGGCTGTTCGGGTTATATTCTAAATAATGACGGAAGCGTAATAAACCGTTTTTCCGTAACCGAATTTCCAATTCTTATAGCGACTTCATCAACAGAAAATTTCTCGGATTTAATCATAGAAAGTGGCAATGAATTTCATCTTATAAAAATGAAAAACGGTAAATATCCGTCAAATCCTTCTGTTCAGGAAATTTGGAAAGGTGTAACGCCAAAAGAAAGCGCAAAGGTTCTAGATATTACAGATAAAAAATTTGAGAAGTATTCGTTTTAAAAACAAAACCCGACAGATTTTAAAATCTGTCGGGTTCGAATATTAGTTAATTTAAGAATTTGTAATTTCTAAAATTGGAATTTTAAAAAACTACCCCACCAATTCAACCATCTTAAACTCTCCATCAACAGCAACTTTAGTCAAACCATGTTTAGATAAGTTTTTCATAGACGCATCCCATTTTTTACCGCTTAAAGCAGCAGTAACTTTTAGTTGCGCTAATTCCATTTTATTCTCGTTTGCTTTCAGTAAAGTAATAATTACTTTTTCTTCATCAGACAATTCAATCTGAGCTAGTTTTTTCTCAGGACGCATTTGAGGGAACAATAAAACTTCCTGAATAGAGGCGTTATTCGTCAAATACATAATCAAACGATCCATCCCAATTCCCATTCCAGAAGTTGGAGGCATACCGTACTCAAGCGCTCTTAAGAAATCTTCATCGATAATTCCGTTTGCTTCATCATCACCTTTTGCAGCCAAACGCATTTGATCTTCAAAACGCTCACGCTGATCAATTGGATCATTTAATTCAGAATAAGCATTTGCAATTTCTTTACCGCAAACCATCAATTCAAAACGCTCAGTCAAGTCTGGATTATCGCGGTGTTCTTTACATAGAGGCGACATTTCTTTAGGGTAATCAGTAATGAAAGTTGGCTGAATATAATTTCCTTCACATTTTGCTCCAAAAATTTCATCAATCAGTTTTCCTTTACCCATTGTTTTGTCAACCTCAATTCCCATTCCTCTTGCTGCTTCAAACAATTCTTCTTCAGTTTTTCCAGAAATGTCAAAACCAGTAAAATGTTTGATAGAATCCGTCATCGTAACGCGTGCATAAGGCGCTTTAAAGTTAATTTGGTGTTCACCAAAAGTAACTTCGCTAGTGCCGTTTACAGCAATTGCACAATGCTCAAGCAAACCTTCAGCAAATTCCATCATCCAGTTGTAGTCTTTGTAGGCTACGTATATTTCCATTGCAGTAAATTCAGGATTATGCGTTCTGTCCATACCTTCGTTACGAAAGTTTCTAGAGAATTCATAAACACCTTCAAATCCGCCAACAATTAATCTTTTTAAGTATAATTCATTCGCAATACGCATGTAAAGCGGAATGTCAAGCGAGTTATGGTGCGTAATAAAAGGTCTTGCCGAAGCACCACCAGGAATTGACTGCAAAACCGGAGTATCAACTTCAAGATATCCAGCGTCGTTAAAATAACCACGCATCGCAGTAAACAACTTAGTACGCTTAATGAAAGTTTCTTTTACTTGCGGATTTACAGTTAAATCTACATAACGCATTCTATAACGTAATTCAGCATCATTAAATGCATCGTGTACATTTCCTTCTTCATCAACTTTTGGCAATGGAAGCGGACGTAATGTTTTACTCAAAAAAGTAAAGCCACTTACACGAATACATTTTGCTCCAACTTGTGTTGTAAACAATTCACCTTCAATACCAATAAAATCTCCTAAATCGGTTAATTTTTTAAATACTTGGTTGTATAAAGTTTTATCATCACCTTCACACAAAACATCGCGATTCACGTACAATTGAATACGTCCTTCGCTATCCTGCAATTCAGCAAAACAAGCTTTTCCCTGATCTCTCACACTCATCAAACGACCCGCAACGATAACCTTCTTACCTTCTTCAAACGACTCCTTAATTTGCTTAGAAGTATGATTTACAGGAAAAAGATTAGCTGGATAAGGATTGATTCCCAGACTGCGTAAGTTTTGAAGTTTTTCTCTTCTGATGATTTCTTGTTCTGATAATGCCATTTTGTGCTCTTTTTTTAAGTGTGCAAAGATAGTTTTTAAGTCGCAAAGTTGCAAAGTCATAAAGTCTAAAGTTTTAGAAAAGAGTAATGTTTTTTATTAGGAGCAGAAAAAGTGGTTTTTTAATTGCGTTTTGTCCCGCTATTCATTCCAATCTTTTATGCCGAACACCGGCATAAAAGGATTTCATTACTATCGGGGCTAGGCCAAATGTTTTTATTTTCAAAAGAAGTATGAGTTGGAATGTTTATTGGTCTTTTTGTCATTCAGAACAAAGAGGAATGACAAACAATTGGGTGAAATAGTATTTCTGTAAGAAATTATTTTAAAATATTTTTATCTTAGCAACTTAGTACCTCAGAATCTTTCAAAAAATGAAAAAACTATCAGCCTTTCTTTTTTTAATTTTCCTTTCAAGTTGTCAAGTAACAGAAACAATAAATATAAATTCTGACGGAAGCGGAAATATTGAATTGTATAGTCTTCGCGATGAGAATAGCATGGTGCAGATAGGAAGGCATTTTACCGCCGATAAATTTATTGATACAGCATTTGTATTTCGGGATTATATAAAAAAATACCAGGAAACTTTTGTGCGATTTAACAAAGCTGATCAAGACTTGTTTACAGAACATTCAAATGTGAAAATGCAAATCAAAGTAGATCCAATTCAAGTGGAAAATTTTAATAGAGTAGCTGTTGATTTTAAAAAAATTGAGCAAGTGCCAAATGTGTATGAAAGTCTTGGTTTGGCCAATTCTTTAAAAGAAAATTATCCAATATCTAAAAAATCGTATAAAATAAATTACACTTTTGATGGGACTACTTTTAAAAGGAACTTAGTAATTACGGACTTAGATAAATTAAATCAGGATGTAAAAATGGTGGAGGAAAGAAAAAAAATGTATGCTAAATATAAGTTGGTACAATCTTATACATTGCACTATAATTTCCCTAGAAAAATAAAATCAGTTTCAAACGAAAAAGCGATTCTCAGTGCAGACAAAAAAACATTAAGTATCGAATTTCAGCTTTCAGACTGCTATCAAAATCCTGAAATAACAAATTTAGAAGTGGTTTTAGAACAAAAAGACTTTCAATAAACGGCCTTAATATTTTAGCACCGTAGGCTATCGCGATAGTTTCTTAGAATCTTAAAAAATAAATATAGAGTTCGTATCTTTGATAAAAAATTAGACTATGACAAAATTATATAAACTGCTGAGTTTTTCTTTTCTGTTAGTGGCATTAACAAGTTGTACTTTTACAGAAAATATTACAATTAACGATAACGGATCAGGAAAGTTTTCTGTAGACATGGACGGCTCTTCTTTAATGCAAATGGCTGGTGATCAAATTGGGAATCAAGTTGGAGCTGATGCAAAAAAAGATATTGATTCAACTTTTACTTTCAAGCAGTTGCTTGCTGAGAAAAAAGACAGCATCGCAAAATTATCGCCAGAAACACAGAAAGAACTCAAAAAGCTTGAAAACTTTGTAGTTACAACAAAAATGAGTGCCGAGAAAAAACAGTTTTTAATGACCTTGGCAACAGATTTTAAAAGTGTAAATGAACTTCAGGATATTTTGCAGACAGCCAGTACGCTTCAAAAGTTAGAAGGCGGAGCAACCGCAAGTCCTCTTGGAAACGGTTTTGGAAACAACAACAGTAAGTTGAACTACACTTATGACGGAAAGAAATTCACAAGAAAAGCAACTATAGATCAGCAAAAATTGACAGAAAAACTCAATGATACATCTGCTGATATGTCTAAAATGATTTTTGCATCGTCAAATTATATTGTCAAATATCATTTTCCGAAAAAAATCAAAAAAGTTTCTAACCCGAGCGCTTTATTTAGCGACGATAGAAAATCAATTACAATTCAATATTCTTTCACGGATTATATGGAGAATCCGGACAAACTAAACTTTGATGTTGAGTTTGAAAAATAATTAAAATGAATAAAAAAATTCAACTTCAGGATCTGGGAAACAGAGATTACAAATCAACTTGGGAATATCAGGAAGAACTGTTTAAGGATATTGTCGATCTAAAAATCAAAAACAGAAGAGAAGAACTAGAGTTGCCAACTCCAAATTATTTATTATTTGTTGAGCACCCACACGTGTATACTTTAGGCAAAAGCGGTGATTTGGAAAACTTGTTGCTCAACGAAAGACAGCTTGAAGCCAAAGGAGCTACTTTTTATAAAATCAACCGTGGCGGTGACATTACTTATCACGGACCGGGGCAAATTGTAGGTTATCCTATTCTGGATTTAGAAAATTTCTTTACAGATATTCATAAATATTTGCGTTTTCTGGAAGAAGCGATCATTCTGACATTAGCAGAATACGGTTTAGAATCGGGAAGAAGCGAAGGTGAAACAGGTGTTTGGCTGGGTGTCGGCACTCCGTTTGCACGAAAAATTTGTGCAATGGGCGTTCGTGCTTCTCGTTGGGTAACCATGCACGGATTCGCTTTAAATGCAAATGTCGATTTAGGTTATTTTGATAATATAATTCCGTGTGGAATAAGAGGTAAAGGCGTTACTTCTTTGCAAGTCGAACTTGGAGTAGAAAAGGTCGATGAAGAAGAGGTAAAAGCTAAAATTCTTAAACATTTAATGCAATTGTTTGAAGCAGAATTCGTTTAGAATTAACTTCTCAAAAAAAAATAAGATTTAATAATGCTGAAGAAAACAACTATTTTAAAATTGTTTTCTTCAGCATTTATATTTTATTTTCCCTTTGTTTTCGCGATAATCAGATTGATTTCCTTGTCTAATACTACATTTAAATTTTATTCAATAAGCTTCAGTTTTAAACAGAATTTTATTTTTCGAAGTAATTTTATTCAAAAATGAAAAAATACTTTCTTAATAGGCAAGATTTTGAATGGATGGCAAATTACTGCTCAAATGTAAATTTCTGCCGTATTTGTGCTAAATTTGGGTTTATACTTTTAAGATTCAATATCATCTAACCTAAATAATTTATGAGAAAACTTTACTTCCTTTGCTTCCTTTTCATGCTTAATGGCCTCTTTGCTCAAAAGAAAGATAAATTATATCCCGTTACGATTTACGAAAAAGCCTGGCAAGAAAAAAACAGTGACGTGCGACTGAAATTGATTAAATCAATTTGGTTGGACGACAGTACTTTTGAAGATCCTTCAGCATCTATAAAAGGCGCTGTGGCTTTGAATAATGTGATCAATGAGTTTTATAAAAAAGTTCCCGATGCGGTTTTGACTTCTGGTACAAAAATCGTGAAAGACAACTATGTTACGTGGGAGTGGAAAATACTGGATTCTAAAAATAAATTGGTGATGGCTGGCCGTGATTTTGCCCGATTAAATGGAAAAGGGCAAGTAAGCAAAGTCATTGGTTTTTGGGATACTGAAGTTACCTTGTCTGAAGCAGATGTTTTAAAAAACCTTGAAGCTGATAATTTTAAAGTGGTTGCAAAGTATTATGAATGCCTTTTTAAAACAAGAGATTTTGATACTATGGCAACATTAATTGAAGATGGAGCAGTTTATACTCAAGCCACAGGATTGCCATACGGAGGAAATTTTGTGGGTTATGTAGAATGGAAAAAAATGTTTGAAAAATCAGCTGAATTTTTTGAATTACAGATAGAGAAAGAACCAGTTTATTTTAGCGATGCTTCAAAAAATGAAGTGATTATTTATTTCACGATAAATTGCAAATCAAAGAAATCAGGCAAGACACTTTCTATGCCAATTTCAGAACATTTCGATTTGAAAAATGGAAAAATTACTGCAGTAAGACCATTCTATTATGATACAAAACAATTTGCTGAATTCTTGAAAAGCAAGAAGTAGTAAGTTTAGCTATTCAATACTTAAAAGTGACTTACATATATACCTATATGTAGGTCACTTTTTTTAATTAAAATCTAGAGTGAGCTGTTCCGGCAAAAGCCTAAAACTCATACGGTGATATTTTGTAGTTCCGTATTTTTTTATTGCTTCCCGATGTTCTTTAGTTGGATAGCCTTTGTTTTGTTTCCAATTGTACATTGGAAATTCTTCATGAATTTGATCCATATATTCATCTCGATAAGTTTTTGCCAAAATAGAGGCTGCAGCAATGCTTAAATATTTAGCATCACCTTTAATAATACTTTGATTTGGAATTGATTTTAAGATTTCAATTTCAGATGCAGAAAATTGTTTTCCAAAAGTATTTTTAAGTCCAAGTTTTGCATTTAGCGAACGGTTGCCATCTACAATAATATATTCAGGAACATGCTTTAATTTTAAAATGCATTCCTGCATTCCTTTCATTGATGCATTTAAAATATTTATTTCGTCAATCTCGTCAGGAAACAAATGTGTAACTGCAAAGCAAACTGCTTGCTGTTCAATAATTGGTTTTAAAAGCGCTCTTGTTTTTTCGGACAATTGCTTACTGTCATTTAAAATTTGATTTTCAAAATCTTGAGGCAGAATTATCGCCGCTGCAGTTACTGGTCCGGCAAGGCATCCTCGTCCTGCCTCGTCAGTTCCGGTTTCTAAAATAAATCCTGAGAAATTCTTTTCGAGCATTTTTTAAGCTTTTTACATGGCAAAGATTATAAAATTTCTGCAAATTGATAAAATGTCGATTGATATTCGCTGCTATTACTTCAAAATTGCTTTTGTTTTTAATGGTTTAGCCTTAATTTTCACGGTTATAATTCTGATTTTTTACACTTTCTCTTAATAATTTTAGGTATTAAGCGTTTTTTTTTGAATTTTTTGGTAGCAATTATTCAAAAAACTTGAAAAAAATCGATGTTTTTCGCTATTTAGTGCTTGTTTTTATCAAAAGTTCAAAAAAAACAAGCAATTTAACGAACTTAATAAAAGATATTAGGGTTTTTTATGAGTTTAACTATTTGATTTTCTTAAATGTTAAAATTTACTAAAGTTTTGATGTTTAAAATACTGCATTTTTTGCTTTTTTTGAAAGAAAAATAGTATTTAAAGTTTGAAATAGTTATATTTTAGGGGAATGTATTAAGCTTTTGTTAATAATCTTAACGAAATTTAAGTTGAAATAGTTTGTTATTTTAAGAAATAATTAAGATGTTTGTCGCATACTAATTCAAAATAAATTAAAATGAAATTAAAATTTAAATGGATTTTTACGCTCCTTGTAGCGTTATCTATGCAGTTTTCTTTCGCTCAAGAGAAAACTGTTACTGGAAAGGTATCTGATAAAACAGGTGTTATTCCAGGAGTAAATGTTCTTGTTAAAGGAACAAAAGTTAGTACTCAGACAGATTTTGACGGAAGTTATTCTGTAAAAGCGAAAACAGGAGATGTTTTAGTTTTTTCATATGTAGGTATGAATAACAAAACTGTAACTGTTGGAACTTCAAACACAGTTAATGTGGAGTTGGAGTCTGAGGCACAATTAATGAATGAAGTAGTAGTAGTAGGTTACGGTGTTCAGAAAAGAAAAGAAGTTACAGGTTCTATTTCTAAAATTTCTGGAAAAGACATCGCTAACTTAGTAACTCCATCTTTTGAAGGTGTTTTAGCAGGTAGAGCAACTGGAGTTCAGGTTTTAACTAACACAGGTCTTATTGGAGCTGCTCCAAAAATTAGAATTAGAGGTATTTCTACTATTTCTGGTGTTAATGATCCATTAATTGTTGTTGATGGTGTTCCAATTTATTCAGGTGATATTGGAGGTGCTACATCTACAAATGGTCTTGCAGATATTAACCCAGAAGATATCGAGTCTTTCGACGTATTGAAGGATGGTGCTGCTACAGCGATTTATGGTTCTAGAGCTGCTAACGGTGTAATTTTGATTACAACTAAAACAGGAAAAAAAGGGACTTTAAAGGTAAACTACTCAAGTGTTTTAGGTGTTGCTAGTGCTGCTAAAACATACAATGTGTTAGAAACTCCAGATTTCTTGGTAATCTCTAACGAGAAAAGAACAAATGCAGGACAAACTCCTTGGGCTGTTGGAAGTACATTCAATACAGATTGGCAATCAGCAGTTTTAAGAAATGCTCCTCAAATGACGCACAATCTTAACTTCAGCGGAGGTTCTGATAAAACAAAATACTATTTATCTTTAGGATATTCAGAGTTAGAAGGTATCAACTTGTCTAACAGCATGAAAAAGTACAGCATAAGAGCTAATATTGATCAAGAAATCAATAAATGGTTAAGTATGGGTACAAACATAAATGTGAACAGAACTGAAATCAATGGTTTGAATAGTAATGCAAGTGGATTGTCTGGAAATATCTTTAATACAATCAGACAATTGCCTAATACTCCAATTTATGATCCGTTAGATCCAACAGGATATAACCTTTCATCAAATAATGCAACTGTAGGTCAATGGGATAACTTAGCTCCTGTAGGAGATAATATCACTAACATTATGTATGTTCTTGATCACAACAAATATCAGTCAAATACAACGAGAATTTTATTCAACACGTATGCTAACGCAAAAATTACTTCTGATTTAAGTTTTAAATTACAAGTAGGTGCTGATAATGCTTCAACAGATGGTATGTACTATTGGAATCCAGTTCATGGTGATGGACGTGGAGTAAACGGAACATTATATCAAGATAACACAGATCTTATGAGATGGAACTGGCAAAATATCTTGAATTACAAGCATACTTTTGCTGAAGATCACAACTTAGGTGTAACTGGAGTTGCTGAATACCAAAAATCTAGAAGCCAAGTTTTATGGGGTCAAGGAAGTGATTTATTAAGTGATTATTTTGATAAGAATTTAGTATCTAATACTTTCAACACTAAAGATGCTGGTGGAGGTGTTACTGAAAAAGGAATTATTTCTTACTTAGGTCGTGTTACTTATAACTATAAAGAAAAATACTTTATTCAAGGATCGATCAGACGTGACGGAATTTCTCAATATGAGAAAGATGTTAGATGGCATAACTTCCCTGGAGTTTCTGCAGGTTGGACAGTTTCTAAAGAAAACTTTATGCAAGGAATTAGTAAAGTAGTTTCTGATTTCAAATTAAGAGGATCTTACTCTGAAGTTGGTAACGTTGATGTATTAGGTGGAATTGCTTATCCAGCTAAAGGTCTTACTGTTGGTTCTCCTTATGGTGGTGCAAACGGTATTGGATATTCTCAATTTGGTAACAACGTATTACAATGGGAAACTAGTAACAAAGTTGACTTTGGTGCTGATTTCGGTTTCTTAGATAATCGTTTGACTTTACAGTTTGATTACTACAAAAATGATATTGATGGAATCGTTTTAGCGGCTCCAGTAGATCCTTCTCTAGGTGTTCCTGGTGTTAATGGTGGTGTTGTTAATACTAACATTGGTAAAATGTACAATCAAGGATATGAGTTTGCTGTATCGTTCAAAGCGATTAACAATGAAAACTTTACTTGGGATGTTTCTTCTAACTTAACATTATCTAAAAACGAAGTTACTGGTTTAGTTGATGGACAAGATATCGTAGGAGGTTCTTCTACAGATACAAACATTGCTCCAAATATTATTATCAGACAAGGTGAGTCAATCAACTCTTTATACGGGTTTAAATACTGGGGTGTTAACAAAGCAAATGGTAACCCAGTTTACTATAAAGCAAATGGTACATTAGTACAAGGAAATCTTAATAATTCATTATATTACACATTTGATCCTGCTAACCCAGGTGCTGCTATGAATGCTGCTAGCCAGTCTTCTTTAGTAACTGCTGATAAATCTATCTTAGGTAATACATTGCCAACATATTTTGGATCAGTTTCATCTACTATGAAATACAAAAATCTTGATTTTGGTTTCATGTTTAGATTCAGTGGAGGAAATAAAATCTTTAACTCTACAAGAAGAGAGTTAATGAACCAAAACTTCAACAACAATGGAACTGAAATTTTAGGAAGATGGCAAAGTGTTGATAATCCTGGAGACGGATGGACACCAAGATTATACGCAAGTTCAAATACATTTACTAACCTTTCAGGAAGTGCTTCAACTCGTTTCGTTGAAAAAGGTGATTTTATCTCACTTGACAACATTAGTTTAGGTTACACATTACCTAAATCTGTAATGGAGAAAATTGGAGTTGATAACTTTAGAGTTTTTCTTCAAGGACAAAACATCTGGTTAATTTCAGATTACAAAGGTATCAATCCTGAAATGGAAACGTCTGGAGTTGATGTTAACGGAACTCCACGTTCTAAAGTTATCTCAATGGGTATAAATGTAAGTTTATAATAAAAACACATATGAAAAATATATTTAAAACAATTCTACTTTCTGTAGTTGTACTCGGGATGAGCTCATGTACAGAAGAAAAACTATTGGATTTAGAACCAGTAAACAATATTTCGGACGCAAAAGCTTTTTCAACACCTTCATTAATTCAATCTTATATGTCGGGTGTTTACAATGCGGCGGCTATTGGTATGTACAACTCAACATCAACAAATGGTGGTAGAGGGTATGTATGGGGTGCTGCGTTTGTTGAGCAAGGAGAGGCAAGAGGAGAAGATGTTGTTAACATGGCAACTTTTTACCAATTGACTTATACTGCAACTTATGATGCAACAACTGCTAACAACGTTTTCTACTGGGTTGATGGTTACAAATTAATCAACAGATGTAACCTTATGATCGAAGGAACAACAGATGCTGTAGCAAAAGGTGTTATTACACAGGCTGTTGCAGATGATTATATTGGACAGGCTAAATTTTTAAGAGCAATCACTCATTTTGAATTGCTTACTTATTTTGCAAGACCATATAACTTTACAGCTGGTGCTACTCACCCTGGAGTTATCTATAGAGAAGTAGGTGTTAATACAGCTGCAGAATTAATTTCTGAAGATAATAAACCAAGAAATACTGTTGCTGAATGTTATACTAAAGTTTTAGCAGATTTAAATGATGCTGAAAAATTAATTGCTGCTACTGGTGCTGGTGCTGGTGCTTCTATTAATAGTATTGGTAGAGCTACAAAATCTGCAGCAATCGCTTTCAAAACTAGAGTTTATCTTCAAAAAAGAGACTGGGCAAACGTTATTGCTGAAGGAACAAAATTGAATGGACGTTACGCATTGACTGCAGATCCATATACTCCTTTTGCTGCTAATGTTGGTAATACTGAATCTATTTTCTCTATTGTACATACATCTACAATGAACCCTCAGGTTAATGCTGCTTTAGCAAGTGTATTAAAAAACAGAGCTTTAGTTTGTATTAGTCCAATTCTTTGGAGAGATTCTCAATGGTTGTCTGATGACAAACGTAGAGAGAACGGAAAATTCATTTATACAGCATCTGGAATTAAATATACTAACAAGTATTATGATGTTACTAACATGACAGATCCAGCTCCAGTTATCAGATATGCTGAGGTTGTTTTAAACATGGCTGAAGCTCAAGCTCGTTTATCTTCAGCTAACTTGCCAGCTGCTTTAACTTTGTTGAACTCTATTAGAAATAGATCGTTAGCAAATCCTGCAACTCAGGCTTATACTGCAGCATCATATGCTACTCAAGCGGATTTGGTAAGCTTAATTCTTAAAGAAAGAAGAATTGAGTTCTTACAAGAAGGACGTAGATGGTCAGATATCCACAGATTACAAGGTGATCCAATTGCATCTGTTGCAATCGACGGTATTCCTTCAAAAGTTGCTAATGCTGTACCTGCTGTAGCTGCATTTGATTTAACTGCTGCTTATACAATTACACGTCCTGTAGCTGCTGTTCCAGGAACTGATTTCAAATTCTTGTGGCCAATACCACAATTAGAAATGAATACTAACCTAGGTATCGAACAAAATACTGGATGGTAAGAAAATAAATATTTTGATTTTTTTAAAACCCTCAATCATTTTTTGATTGGGGGTTTTTCTATTTTGATTTTATTGTGATAAAAACTTCTCAATCATACTGATTTGTTTTTTTATACGTTTTTATCTTTTACCTTTGCTTGACTAATTCTGTCGAATATAATTTCAATATAAAGCTATCAAATGAGAATACTCTTTTTTCTATATCTAATAATAATGCCCGCCTTATTGTTTTCTCAAGAAAAAAACACTTCTAAAAGTAATTTGGATATGAACACTCAATATTCAAGTATTACAGATACTCTAAAAAAGAAAAAAGCTAAAATTGCAAAAATCGAGCAATATCAGATTATCACTTTAGAACATGATACTACTTATGCTGATACTTCTTTAACATTAAAAAGTGCTTACAGACAAAATTACCTTCGCAAAGATAATTTTGGACTTTTAGAATTTTCTAACATAGGACAAACTTATAATACGTTGAATTATAGTTTGACAAGTTTTTCGCCTTATCCTGAAATTGGTTTTTCGGGAAAACATTTTGATTATATGCAGCCTTCGGATATTAAATATTACTCGGCAGCAACTCCATTTACAGAATTGTTCTTTAACACTACTATAAATAAAGGTCAAAATGTAGATTCGTTTATTACGCTGAATACCTCTAAAAATCTGAATTTTTCAGCTGCTTACAGAGGCCTTCGTTCAGAAGGGAATTATATTAATCAATTAGTGAGTGTAGGTAATTTTAGATTTACGACAAGCTATGCTACAACAAACAAAAGGTATATTTTAAATGCTCATGTCACTTATCAAGATGTTACGAATGAAGAAAATGGAGGTATTACCACTCCTTCGGATTTTGAAAGTGAGGATCCCGATTTTAAAAACCGCCAGCGTCTGCAGGTATATCTAACAGATGCAGAATCTTTGCTAAAAGGACATCGTTTCTTTTTTGATCACGCATTTAGAATAAACCCTAAAAATGGTGATAATAATTTATTTGTAACGCATCAGTTTAATTATGAATATAAGTTTTTCGAGTACAAACAGCCAACAGTGCTTTCGTATGTAAATACGACACCTGTTGAACGTTTTGGTGAATCGTATGTTACCAGTAATATAAGTGATCGAACTCGTTATGAAAAATTATACAACAAAGCAGGACTTGCATATGAGAATTCGCTCTTAGGGAAATTCTATTTTTTTATTGATGATTACAGATCAAACTATGAGTATAATAGAATTATTGTAAAAAAGGATGGGCATATTATTCCAGATAATTTATTTCTTCAAATTAATAATGTTGGAGGACAATATGAATATCAGAAGAATAAATGGAACGGACGTTTCTTGTATACTAGATCAATTACAAATCAGTCGCTTTCTGATTTAGATGCTAAACTAAGATACAATTTAAACAAAGATATTCAGTTCGATTTCAGATATAGAAACATAAATAAGCTTCCAAACAATAATTATAATTTGTACCAAAGCAGTTATGTAGAGTACAATTGGTCGAATAATTTTAAAAATGAAAAAATAAACCAGCTTGGTGCTAATATTTTTACGCCTTGGTTAAACGCAGAAGTTCAGTATTCTGTTTTAAAAGATCATTTATATTTTGCAGATGTTTCGAAACCGGCTGAGAAATTAGTTTACACACAAATAATTAAACCTGCACAGTACGGCAATGTTATTAATTATTTCTCTGTAAAGGCGAGTAAAGAGTTTAAATTTGGAAGATTCGGTTTTGATAATACACTATTGTATCAAAAGGTTGATCAGTCTGAGTTAATCTTAAATGTGCCAGATTTTGTGACTAGAAATACGCTTTATTATTCTAGTTATTTTTTCAAGAAAGCTTTGTTTATGCAAACCGGGCTAGTTTTTAATTATTTCACGAAATACTACGGAAATGATTACAATCCGGTGGTGGGAGAATTTTTTGTTCAAAACACTAAAGAAATTGGTAATTATGCGACTTTCGATTTTTTTGTAAATGCAAGAATTCGTCAAACTCGTTTTTATTTAAAAGCAGAGCATTTTAATTCTTCTTTTTCTAAAAATGATTATTACGCAGCGCCTAATAATCCATATCGTGACTTCGTGATCCGATTTGGTTTAGTTTGGAATTTCTTCCAATAAAATTAGGCTTTGATTTATTTTAAAACCAAATATTAAATTAATACAAAATGGACTTTTCAAATAATATTTTAGAAACAATTGGTAATACACCATTGGTAAAACTCAACAAAATTGTTGCTGAAATTGATGCGTTAGTATTGGCAAAAGTCGAAACTTTTAATCCGGGAAATTCTGTTAAAGACAGAATGGCCGTAAAAATGATTGAAGACGCAGAAGCTGACGGCAGATTGAAACCCGGAGGAACTATTATTGAAGGAACTTCAGGAAATACCGGAATGGGACTGGCACTTGTTGCTATTGTAAAAGGTTATAAACTGATTTGCGTAATATCAGACAAGCAGTCTAAAGAAAAAATGGATATACTTCGTGCTGTTGGTGCAAAAGTAGTGGTTTGTCCTACTGATGTTGAGCCTACAGATCCTCGCTCGTATTATTCAGTTTCAAAGCGTTTAGCTGACGAAACTCCAAATTCTTGGTATGTAAATCAGTACGATAATATGTCAAATTCTTTGGCACATTACGAACAGACAGGACCGGAAATCTGGAAACAGACCGATGGTAAGATTACTCATTTTGTCGTTGGTGTTGGAACTGGAGGAACAATTTCGGGAGTTGGAAAATACTTAAAAGAGAAGAACCCGAATATTAAAATCTGGGGAATTGATACATACGGTTCAGTTTTCAAGAAATATCATGAAACGGGAATTTTTGATGAAAACGAAATTTATTCCTATATAACAGAAGGAATTGGAGAAGATATTTTGCCAAAAAATGTTGATTTTTCTTTAATTGATGGCTTTACAAAAGTGACCGATAAAGACGCTGCTGTTTACACCAGAAAAATTGCACTTGAAGAAGGAATTTTTGTTGGAAATTCGGCTGGAGCTTGTATTAAAGGTTTGCTTCAATTAAAAGAGCATTTTAAACCGGATGATGTGGTAGTGGTTCTATTTCACGATTCTGGAAGCCGATATGTTGGAAAAATGTTTAACGATGACTGGATGCGTGAACGCGGATTTTTAGAAGAAAACGTTACGAAAGCTGAAGATGTTATTAAAGATCATATTGACAAAGAATTAATTGTTGTTCGTACTGAAGAATTAGTTTCGCACGCAATCGAGCGTATGCGTAAGTACAAAATTTCACAAATTCCGGTGGTAGATATTAATGGTTTTGTTGGCTCTGTTGATGAGACAGATTTATTTAGAAGTTATGTTGCCGACAAAAATGTTGCCGAAAAACCAATTAAAGAAGTAATGGGCAAACCTTTCCCTATTGTTAAATTGGGAACTCCTATTGAAGAAGTATCAAAACTTTTTACAAAAGAAAATGATGCAGTTTTAGTAGAATTAGGAAACGGCAGTCATCATATTATCACAAAATATGATATTATTGGCTCAATAAAATAAGACACATAAAATAAAATTTATCCATAAATCTGATTGTTGTTTAATAATTAGATTT
The DNA here is from genome assembly GCF_004362055.1 of Flavobacterium sp. 245. Lineage (GTDB taxonomy): Bacteria > Bacteroidota > Bacteroidia > Flavobacteriales > Flavobacteriaceae > Flavobacterium. The sequence continues at coordinate 6,091 of NZ_SNXB01000011.1, read as the reverse complement.
ATGGATTTTCTTTTTTTAAATTTATAAAAATGAATTTTACTGCAATAGATTTTGAAACCGCAACGGGACATCATCCGTGCTCAGTTGGAATTGTTACTGTACAAAATGGTATAATAGTCGATGAATTTGTCACTTTAATAAAACCGCCAAATAATATTTATAATCCATTTACAATTCAAGTGCATGGTATTTATCCTCGCGATACTGTCAACGCAAAATCGTTTGTACAGGTTTATCCTGAAATAGAAAAAAGATTAAAAAATAGGGTTGTTGTTGCGCATAATGAAAGTTTTGACCGAAATGTTTTAGCTAAATCAATGTTGGCCAATAACTTGAGTTATGAAGATTTGAATATTGCTTCAAAATGGGAGTGTACTGTAAAAATTTACAAAGCGAAAGGTATAAAACCTACAAAATTAAGTGATTGCTGTCGCGAAATGAATATTAAACTAAATCACCACGAAGCACTTTCAGATGCTCGAGCTTGTGCAAAATTATATATGATGCGTTAAAATATAAATTTATAAGATTATTTTTAATAATTTTGTGTATTTTTAGGTTTTGTAATTTGTTATAAAACGTAAAAATGAAAGAAGATTTTCTTCATTATATCTGGAAATTTAAGAAGTTTGATCTCTTGAATTTGAAAACTGCTCAAAATGAGCAAATTATTATTTATAAAATTGGTGATTATTTAGAACTTTCAGGACCAGATTTTTTTAATGCTCAAATTAAAATTGGAGAACAAAAATGGGCTGGTAATGTTGAAATCCACTTAAAATCATCAGATTGGTATTTGCATCAGCACGAAAAAGATACTGCTTACGAGAATGTAATTTTGCATGTAGTTTGGGAACATGATACCGAAATATTCAGGGAAAATAACGCTGAAATTCCGGTATTGATTTTAAAAGATTATGTCTCTAAAGATTTAGTAGCAAATTATAATGCGTTAACTGCAGCTAAAACATGGATTTCGTGCGAAAAAGATCTTAAAGAGATTGATGATTTTACTTTAAAAAATTGGCAGGAGCGATTGTTTTTTGAAAAATTGGAGCGAAAATCACAATTCATCTATCAATTACTTGACGAAACAAATCAGGATTGGGAAGCAGTTTTGTTTTGTATGCTGGCAAAAAATTTTGGACTAAATACGAATGGAAATTCTTTTGTTCAAATGGCAAAGTCGATACCTTTTTCAATTTTTAGAAAAGAAAGTTTTGAAGTAGAAAATTTAGAAGCATTGTTTTTTGGGATTTGCGGTTTGCTAGACATGGAGAAAGAAGATGTTTATTTTAAAGACTTAAAATTCAGGTATTTTTTTCTGCTTCATAAATACAATTTAGAAAGAACTTATGTCGATCCGGTTCAATTTTTTAAGCATCGGCCAGATAACTTTCCTACAATTAGACTCTCACAATTAGCAAGTTTGTATCATAATTACCAAAATTTATTTTCGAAAATTATCGAACTGAGATCTGCAGAAAGTGTTTATAGTTTACTTTCTGTTTCGGCAAGTTTTTATTGGCAGAACCACTATCAGTTTGATAAAGAAAGTCCGAAAAAAACGAAGAAACTTTCAAATTCATTTCTAGATTTGTTGATTATAAATACAATAATTCCACTCCAATTTGCTTATTCAAACATAATGGGTGAGACAATTGCTGAAAATTTAATTGACTTTATGATTGGCGTTTCTTCTGAGAAAAATTCCATTATTGAAAAGTTTGCTTCTTTCGGAATAAAATCAAATAATGCATTTGAAAGCCAGACTTTATTAGAGCTCAAAAAGGAATATTGTGATCGGAAAGCTTGCTTGAAATGCGTAATAGGAATGGAGTTACTCAAAAATAATTAGATAATTAGAAAATGTGATAATGAGATAATTTGTACTTTTGTCATCCTGAGCGAGTCGATGGGAATCTTTATCCACAGTCTAAAATTTAAAATAATATGTCAGCGATTTTAAAACTTAAGTTTTTCTTTGAAAAATACGGCTTTCACGTTTCGTCTCGTCTTGCAGACAAATTAGGAATGCGCGTAACGAGTGTGCGATTATTTTTTATTTATATATCATTTGTTACTGCAGGTTTAGGCTTTGGAGTTTACCTGACTCTTGCTTTCTGGATCAGATTAAAAGATTTAATTAGAGCAAAACGAACTTCGGTTTTTGATCTATAAAAAAAGCTCCAAATATTATTTGGAGCTTTTTTTATGAAACGAAATTGGTATTTATTCAATTTCTGTATTGTTGTTAAGTCTTGATCTTTTTTTGCTATATGCAAAGTAAACTAAAATACCAATCGCTAACCATCCTAATGAAAGTAATTGAGCGTCTAAACTCAAATTAATCATTAAATAAGTATTAATTGAAATACCGCAAACAGCAATTATTGGAAGTGCAGGTACTTTAAATGTTCTTGTTAATTGAGGTTGTTTTACTCTTAAAATCCAAACAGCAATACAAACCATAGTAAAGGCAAATAAAGTTCCAAAACTAGTCATGTCTGCTAATTTATTGATTGGAGTAAAAGCAGCAACAGTTGCAATAATACCTCCTAAAATAATTAAATTGGTTTTTGGAGTACCTGAAATTGGGTTGACTTTTGAAAAAACAGAAGGAATTAATCCATCTTTAGACATTCCCAAGAAAATTCTTGATTGTCCCATAATCATTACCATCAATACTGAAATTAGACCTATAGTAGCTGCAACAGTGATGATAAAACCAGCCCATCCTTGTCCTGCAATATCAAATGCGTATGCAACAGGAGCTTTTATTGCTTCAGGGTATTTTCCTAGTGGATTAAAATCTTGATAATTCATCATACCTGTTAATACTAGAGAAACAAGGATGTATAAAGTAGTACAAATTAATAAAGAAGCAATAATTGCAAAAGGAACATCTTTTTTAGGATTAATAGCTTCTCCTGCTTGAGTAGAAACAGCATCGAAGCCTACATAAGCAAAGAAAATTGCAGCGGCTCCAGATACAATTCCGCTAATTCCGTAAGCATTATGAGTTGTTTCTTTTTCAATAATTTGAGTAGCTTCTGGAATAAATGGATGCCAGTTTGCTGTATTAATGAAGAAAAGTCCCGCTATGATTACAAAAATTACCGCAGAAACTTTAAGAATTACAATAGCATTATTTGCTTTAGCAGCACTTTTTGTTCCTTTAATAAGTAATGAAATAACCAATATCACAATTAAAAAAGCAGGAAGATTCATAGAGAAACCTTCGCCAGTATAACTCGCAGGATCAGTTGTAAGCCATTCAGGGAGTTTTATATGAAACATTTTGAGTAATTTATTGAAATATCCGGACCAGGATACTGCGACGGTCATTGACCCCATTGCATATTCAAGGACAAGTCCCCAGCCAATTATCCAAGCGAAAATTTCTCCAATTGTCCCGTATGCGTAGGCATAAGCTGAACCTTCAACGGGTAAAATTGATGCAAACTCAGAATAACAAAGAGCAGCAAAAACACAGGCAATACCTGCGATGATGAATGAAATAGCTAAGGCTGGACCTGCATGATAATAAGCTCCAGTACCAGTAAGAACGAAAATTCCTCCTCCGATAATAGCACCAACTCCAATAGCAGTAAGGCTCCATTTTCCAAGAACTCTTTTTAAATCACTTTTTTTCATATCGGCTTCAAAAGCAGATATAGGTTTGACTCTCCAAATTGACATATAATTATATTGGTTTATTGTTATTAAGCTCCAAATGTATTGTTTTTTGTAAAAAATAAAAACAATTATAGCGTTTTAAGTTATAAAATGTTTAAAATATTCACAAAAGTGCCGGAAAACAATCTTTAAGCCCTTGAATTCCTCAATCTAATTAGCATTTGTTTCTACTTAATATAATTTCTTCTTAGAATTTAAATTAGTAAATTTCTTACTAATTCAATACTTTTGACGTTGGGTTAAAAATAAAGAATGACCGCAAATGAAAAATTATAGACCATTAAAATCATATTTTCAATTTACTAGACAACAGCGTACAGGCATAATTGGGCTTTTTATTATTATAATTGTGTTAGAGGTTTTGTATTTCTCGATAGATTTTAACTTGGCTGAGAAATCTTTTCCCGAAAAAGAGGAATGGATGCCATTGCAATCTGAAATTGATTCACTTAAAGAAATAAAAAATGAAAAGAAACCAATGCAGTATCATTTCAATCCAAACTTTATTACAGATTATAAAGGTTATAAATTAGGAATGTCAGTTTTGGAAATCGACAGATTGCTAGCTTTCCGAAAAGAAAACAAGTATGTAAACTCGGCTGAAGAGTTTCAAGCCGTGACAAAAATTTCCGATTCTTTGCTAGAAAAGATTTCTCCATTATTTAAATTTCCAGATTGGACCCGGAACAAATCAAGTTTTAAAGTGGAGAAAAACAATTATGTTCAAAAAGCGGACTTTAAAAAAGAAAAGATCATTACAATGGATATTAATCAGGCTTCTCAGGAGGATCTAATTAAAATTTATGGAATAGGCGAGGCCTTGTCATTGCGAATTTTAAAACAAAAAGAAATATTGGGAGGTTTTGTTTCGATGGAACAAATGAATGATATATGGGGATTGTCGCCAGAAGTTATTGCAGAATTGAATTCGCATTTTAAGATTACAATACCGAGAGATTTAAAAAAGATTGCAATAAACGATGCGTCGTTAAAAGAGTTGTCACAGTTCCCATATTTTAAATATGCATTGGCAAAACAAATTATAACGTATAGGAGTATGAATGGAAATTTCAATAATATTGAGGATTTGATAAAAATTAAAGATTTTCCTGTTGAAAAAGCAAAAATAATTAGTTTATATTTGGAGTTCTAAAAAAAGCCAACATGAATTTTGATTATAACGAAACGCAGTCAATGATTGCTCAGTCAATTAAAGAATTTGCAGAAAAAAACATTAGACCTAATATTATGGAGTGGGATGAAGCTCAAATTTTTCCTGTCGCTCTATTTAAGAAATTAGGGGAAATGGGTTTTATGGGAGTTTTAGTGCCAGAAGAATTTGGTGGATCTGGGTTAGGGTATCATGAATATATTACGGTAGTTGAAGAAATATCAAAGGTTGATCCTTCTATAGGTTTGTCTGTTGCGGCTCATAATTCGCTATGCACCAATCATATTTTGACTTTTGGAAACGAAGAGCAAAAGAAAAAATATTTGCCAAAACTGGCAAATGCTGAATATATTGGAGCTTGGGGATTAACAGAACATAATACAGGATCTGATGCAGGTGGAATGAATACAACTGCAGTTAGAGATGGAGATTTTTGGGTTATAAATGGTGCTAAAAACTTTATTACCCATGCTATATCGGGCGATGTTGCTGTTGTAATTGTGCGAACAGGTGAAAAAGGAGATTCTAAAGGAATGACTGCTTTTGTGTTAGAAAAAGGTATGGCTGGTTTTTCTTCGGGTAAAAAAGAGAATAAATTAGGAATGCGCGCAAGCGAGACAGCCGAGTTGGTTTTTGATAATTGCCGAGTACCAGATGCCAATAGATTAGGTGAAATAGGACAAGGATTTGTTCAGGCAATGAAAATTTTAGATGGTGGTCGAATTTCTATTGGAGCTTTATCTTTAGGAATTGCAAAAGGAGCTTATGAGGCAGCGTTGAAATATTCAAAAGAAAGACATCAATTTGGTCAGCCAATAAGCAGTTTTCAAGGTATTTCGTTTAAATTAGCAGATATGGCAACCGAAATTGAAGCTTCAGAATTACTGCTTCACAAAGCGGCTTATCTAAAACAGCGCCATCAGCCAGTTACAACATTAGGAGCAATGGCGAAAATGTATGCATCTGAAGCTTGTGTGAAAATTGCAAATGAAGCAGTTCAGATACATGGAGGTTACGGTTATACCAAAGATTTTCCGGTAGAGAAATTTTATAGAGATTCCAAATTATGTACTATAGGTGAAGGTACTACGGAAATTCAAAAATTAGTTATCTCAAGAAATTTGCTTAAAGAGTAAAGAGTAAAGAGTAAAGAGTAAAGAGTAAAGAGTAAAGAGTAAAGAGTAAAGAGTAAAGAGTAAAGAGTAAAGAGTAAAGAGTAAA
>NZ_SNXB01000010.1 GCF_004362055.1 Flavobacterium sp. 245 | reverse complement strand
AGCGGGTGCAAAACTAAAACTTCTTTTTGTTTCTCGCAAGAAAAACTTGAAATATTTTGAAACTTTTCTTTCGTCTCATTTTTCTCGTTTTTCTTCCAATCTCTCAAGGAACTTTCCGTGTTTTGCGGGGTGCAAATGTAACATCCGTTTTCAAATCCCACAAGCTTTTTTTGAATTATTTTTCAAAACTTTCGTTTCCCTTAATTCGTTTGCTTGCCAGTGTTTCAGTGAACGTTTGTCGTTGTTGCGGGTGCAAAAGTAGCACCTTTATTTGCATTTCCAAGCCTTTTTATCATATAATTTCAATATTTTTTATAAGTCGCTGGTATGGGGGTTTTTATAACGCAAAGTTTTTTGGCCTTTTCTGGAACTTGGTCTTTTAGGTGGTTTTACCGCAAAGACACAAGAGTGTTTTCTCTTTGGGCCTGTATCCGCAAAGGGAGCAAAACTGGATTTTCCCTTGTTATCTGGGGTTTCTCGCAAAGACGCCAAGGCGCAAAGTCTTCCTTTTTCTTGACGGAAAATGATCATCCCTTATGGAAAAACAATAATTTTCTTCTGGAAGCAGTTCCTTATTAAAAACTCCCGCCCCCGATCAGATGTACTAAATACTTACTTTTATATATTATAAGAATGATCCTCTACTTATATATGTATAAAAAAAACAAACCCGACAGGTATTAATAAACTGTCGGGTTAATACATTATATATGTCCCGTTATTGCTCTTTGGGTTCTTTTGCTTTTTCTTCCCAATGATTCATCAGATCATTATAATTTACGGGGTTTGCTGCTTTCTGATTTACCAATCGGCCAGATTCGAATGCTCTTTGTAGAATTGTTTCTATTAAATAGTCTTCATTGACTTCGTATGGTTTATATTCCTTCTTTAAACTAATATCGAATAAATTGGCTGTAGTATTTGATACGAAAGCTTTGAAACCGCTTTTTAAAGTTCTAATTAATTCATAGGTCGTTATTCCTGTTTGTCTATGAACCAACTTTACTAGAATCTGGCCTTGTTTACGCGAAAGCTTTTTTAGTCTTGCTTCAAATTCATTATTAAGGTAGTCTTCTACAATTTTAAAATACTTCTTTTTTTCACGATTTGAATTTAAACGAGCCATTCCTTTATTTAATGCCGTCAATCTATCTGCTGCTAATTTTGCATAAGGATACACTTTATAAACTCTATTCTGAAGAATCAAAAATTGCTTTTGAGCTTCAGGGTCAAGTTTTTCTTTCGTAATAATAATCTCAGGCAACTCTATAGTATCGCCTAAAATAGAATCTTTTTCTGTTAGTACATAGCCCATTTGCTGATTCTCTTTCGGGGTAACCTGAGCATGGCTTGAAAATGAAAACAATATAAAGAATAAAAGAATACTGGTAAATCTCATCGAGTCATAATTTAAATGTAAAATTATATATTTATATACAACTCTAATACCAAATTTATAATTTAGCAAAAAAATATTTTTATGAGTTCAAATTCTATCTTAAAAGATACTTCAATTGCTTTCTTGGAAAGCTACCTAAATAACGCCTCTCCCACTGGATATGAAAGTGCAGGACAAAAACTTTGGATGCAATATTTAAAACCATATGTTGATACTTTTATAACTGATACTTACGGAACAGCCGTTGGTGTTATTAATCCAGATGCTCCTTTTAAAGTTGTAATTGAAGGACATGCAGATGAAATTTCGTGGTACGTAAACTATATTACGGATGATGGATTAATTTATGTAATAAGAAATGGTGGTTCTGATCATCAAATCGCACCTTCAAAAAGAGTAGATATTCACACTAAAAAAGGAATTGTAAAAGGTGTTTTTGGCTGGCCAGCGATTCATACACGTTTGCGAGACAAAGAAGAAACACCGAAATTAAGCAATATATTTATCGATTTAGGTTGTGAAACTAAAGAACAAGTCGAAGCTCTTGGTGTTCATGTGGGATGTGTGATTACTTATCCTGATGAATTTATGATTTTGAATGAAAATAAATTCGTGTGCCGAGCTATAGACAATAGAATGGGCGGATTTATGATTGCAGAAGTTGCAAGACTGCTTCACGAAAATAAAAAAACACTTCCGTTTGGATTATATATTGTAAACTCAGTTCAAGAAGAAATTGGTTTGCGCGGTGCAGAAATGATTGCTCACTCTATAAAACCAAATGTTGCTATTATCACTGACGTATGCCACGATACAAACACGCCAATGATTGACAAAAAAATTGAGGGTGACTTAAAAATGGGGAAAGGCCCTGTCATTGCTTATTCACCAGCAGTTCAAAATAAACTTCGTGATTTAATTGTTGATACAGCCGAAGAAAATAAGATTCCGTTTCAGCGTAATGCTACTTCAAGCGCTACAGGAACAGATACTGATGCTTTTGCTTACAGCAATGGCGGTGTCGCATCGGCATTGATTTCGTTGCCTTTGCGTTATATGCATACTACTGTTGAAATGGTTCATAAAGAAGATGTTGAAAATGTGATTCAATTGATTTACGAGACGCTTTTGAAAATTGAGAACAATCAAACTTTTTCTTATTTTAAATAAGAAAATAATTTAAATGTTAGTTCGGCTACCTATTATACAATAGTTAGCTGAATTGACTAATAAAAATAACATGAAAATAGTACTACTCGAAGACGATTTTACTTTATCTAAAGAAATCGCAGCATTTTTTACTTCGAAATGCTTCGAGTGCATTCCTTATTATGATGGATCATTATTATTAAAGAAATATGTTCCTGAGGAATACGATTTAATCATTCTTGATATCAACGTTCCGGGTACAAATGGCATTGATGTTTGTAAAGGTATACGAGCAATAGATAAAAAAACACCAATCATTATGCTGACGGCTTTCAGTGAAATTGAAGACAAATTAGCTTCTTTTGATAATGGTGCCGACGATTATTTAGTCAAACCTTTTCACTTTGAAGAATTGTTTGCCCGAATTTCCTCTTTACTAAGAAGAAAAGAAATTCCGCAAAAAATAGAGGAAAAGATTATCATTGAAGATTTGGAAATTTTTGAAGAAGAAATGAAGGTTTTCCGCGCAGGCGAAGAAATCAAACTTACTCCAAAAGAATTTAAATTGATTATGATTTTGGCACATGCCAAAGGAAAAGTCTTGTCTAAACAATTTATTGCCGAAAAACTCTGGGATTATCATATTGAAACCAATCAAAATACGATTGAAGTATATATTAACTTTCTTCGAAAAAAAATCGACAAAGAGCACGAAACAAAATTAATACGAACTAAAGTTGGCTACGGTTATTACTTAAGCAATCAAGAATGACATTAAAAAACAGAATATCACTTTTAGTCAGTTTGCTGTTTACAATCCTTTTTGGGCTGGCTTCTACCGTGATATTTGTTTTGTATTCTAATTTCAGAAAAGAAGAATTTCGAGATCGTCTAGAAATAAAAGCACTTTCAAACATCAAACTTCTTGTTAATGTAAAAGAAGTTGATGACCAGCTTTTAAAAATAATCGATCAAAACTCCATCAATAAATTATATGATGAAAAGACATTAGTTTTCGATTCTCATTATAAATTAATCTATAGCAGTATTGATGATGCAAAAATAAATTGGTCTATTGAAGATTTAAAATATCTTAAAAAACATAAAACCTTTTTTAAACAACAAGGTGATTATGAAGTTTATGGTGTTTTTTATGACACAAAAGATAAAGATTTTTATGCCTTAATATCGGCTACAGATGATTATGGAAAACGAAAATTACTTTTCCTGCGTTACACCTTAATTATATCGTATATCTTTTTCACCTGTATTTGCTGGGTTTTAACTTCGTTCATGGTCAAAAAGGCAATGAATCCGTTAAGTGTTTTTCATCAAAAAATAAAAAATATAAACGAGAATAATCTCGACACGCGCGTAGAATCCAAAAGCAATAAAAATGAAATTGACTTGATTGCAAATGAGTTCAATTTTATGATGGACCGAATTGAGATTTCTTATCAAAAGCAAAAAGAATTCACTGCACATGCGTCGCACGAGCTACGAACTCCGTTATCGCGAATTACTTCGCAGATTGAAAATGTCGTTATTGATCCTTCGACATCAGAAAAAGGCAAATCGTTTTTAAAAGTTATTTTATCTGATGTAAATCAACTAACAGAATTAATTAACTCTTTATTGATTCTTTCGAAAATTGACAATAAAAACCACGAAAATACTGAAGTTCATAGAATCGATGAAATTCTATTTTCGGCTATTGAAAATATAAACAAAAGCTTTCCTGATTTCGTAATTCTTTTTGAAATGGAAGAAAGCGACAATCTAGATACTGTTTTAGAAGTAAAAGGAAACAAAAATCTTCTCGAAATTGCACTTGGCAATGTTTTAAAAAATGCCTGTGTATATTCTGATGACAAGCAAGCTCAAGTAAAAATTAGTGACCAGCAAAATCATCTTGTTATATCTATTTCTAATAACGGAAAAACATTAAGCGAAGAGGAGCAAAAGAATCTTTTTCAACCTTTTATGCGAGGCAAAAATGCAAAAGGAACCACAGGTTTCGGACTAGGATTGCGCATTGTGCAGCGCATACTCTCTTTGCACAACTCCACCATAACTTACAGTGTACCAGAAGAAAATGTAAATTTATTTCTTCTATTTTTTCATTAATATCTTTTTTAAGGTCTTTTTAAGGTCGATTTTAAGGCTTCTTAAAGTCTGTCGATAGCATATTTGTACAACTTAAAATTGATACAATGAAAAATGTCTATGCAATACTTCTGCTTGTGTTCTTGAATCAGGCAGTAATGGCTCAAAAAACAGTCACACTTCAAGATTGTGAGAGTCAGTTTCTGAAAAAAAATCTTTTTTTGCTTGCCTCTCAATATAATATTGATGCTTCAAAAGCACTGACAATTCAAGCAAAAATTTGGGACAATCCGTCGTTAACAGCAGAATTAAATGCTTATAATCCTGAAGCCAATCGCTATTTTGACATTGGAAAAGATGGACAAAAAGCATTTGGCATTGAACAGTTAATTTATTTAGGCGGAAAAAAACGCAATGAAGTTAAACTCGCGCAAACCAATGAACAATTGGCAGAACTACAGTTTAATGATCTTTTAAGAACTTTAAAACTTCAATTACGAAAAAGCTTTTACACAGTTTACTATAATACAAAAAGCTTAGAAACAACAGATCAACAGCTTGCTCATATTGAAGATCTGATCACCTCTTATTCTATTCAGGCACAAAAAGGAAATGTTCCCTTAAAAGATGTCGTTCGTTTACAATCATTGTATCTTAATTTTAAAAATGAACGAATGGAAGTTGTAAATGATAATATTGAAGAACAAGGCAATTTAAGATTACTCCTGAATTCAACAGAAAATATAGTTCCAGAAGTTTCAAAAGAAGAATTCAGCAAATATTTAAAAACACTGCCTTTCGATTTAAAATCTTTAGAAGATCAAGCTATTGCTAACAGACCAGATTATATGGCCAAACAAAAAGAAATTGATGCAAATGAACTTAATGTAAAATGGCAAAAATCACTTTCGGTTCCTGATCTTACTTTAGGAGCAAATTACGATCAGCGAAGCGGTGCTTTTAATAAAGAAGCAAATTTGACATTAGGAATTCCGCTGCCACTTTGGAACAAAAACAAAGGGAATATCAAATATGCCCAAACTATACTAGAACAGTCTAAAATTGAAAAACAAAACTTCGATCTGCAGCTACAGACAGAAATAACATCGGCATGGAATAAATGGGATGAATCACGTAAAAACTATTCAGTAATAAAACCAACTGTAAATGCTGATTTTGAAGCCGTTTACAATGGAATGTTAACCAATTTTCAAAAACGAAACGTGAGCTTATTAGAATTTACTGATTTTATGGAAAGTTATAATCAAGCAACAATATTAGTAAATGAATTAAAGAAAAAACTCGCGCTTTCTGGAGAAGAACTAAACAGTACAATCAATAAAGACTTATTCTAAAAATATACAAAGATGAAACATAAATTAATTATAGGAATTGCAGTCGTAAGTTTATCTCTTGCCAGCTGTAAAAAAGAAGTCGAAAATCCGCAGACCAATTCGTCTTTTGCATTAAGTGATTCAATGCTAAAAACAACTACAACAGCCGTTGCAAAAACACAGCCTGTAACAAATGAATTAAATTTTTACGGAAAAATTACGGCTGACAACAATAAAATGATTGATGTTTATCCGCTTGTTGGCGGCAACGTAATCAAGGTCAATGTTGAACTTGGAGATTATGTTCGTAAAGGGCAAGTTCTAGCCACAATTAGAAGTACAGATATTGCCGATTTTGAAAAACAATCTCTTGATGCGAAAAGCGATTTATTAGTAGCAAAAAATAATTTAAAAGTAGCTCAGGAATTATTTGACGGGAAATTAAATTCTGAAAGTGATGTCCTTCAGGCAAAAGCTGAAGTAAATAAAGCGCAGTCGCAATTAAGCAAAATTCAGGAAACATACAAAATCTATAATATTAAAGCTGGTTCAATATATGAAGTTACGGCGCCAATAAGCGGATTTATTATTCAAAAAAGCATTAATCAAGATATGCTTTTACGAAACGACCGCTCTGAAAACATCTTTGATATAGCAGAAATAAGTGAGGTTTGGGCAATGGCAAACATTAATGAAATGGATATTAATAAAGTAAAACTAGGAATTGATGCCGATGTAACTACGTTAAGTTATCCAGATAAAGTTTTTAAAGGAAAGGTTGATAAAATTTTTAATGTAATTGATCCAGAAACTAAGGCAATGCAGGCCCGTATTAAACTGCAGAATTCTGATTATTTATTGAAACCAGATATGAACGCTAACATAAAATTATTTCTAAAAGAAAATAATTCAATGATTGCAATTCCGAGCGACGCTATTGTTTTTGACAAAAGCAAAAATTTTGTGATGATTTTTAAAGATCGCCACAACATCGAAACCAGACAAGTTGATGTTTTCAGAGTTGTTGGCAAAACCACTTATATCTCAAATGGCTTAAAAGAAAATGAAAAAGTCATTACCAATAATCAGTTATTTATTTACCGCGCCTTAAACGAATAAAAAAATGAACAAATTCATTAGAAATATTATTGCTTTTTCGCTTAAGAATAAAGCTTTCACCTTTTTTTGGGTGGGAATACTGGCTGTTGCAGGATTTATTTCTTTCAAAAATATGCCAATTGATGCATTTCCAGATGTAACAAATACGCAGATTATCATCATTACGCAATGGAATGGCAAAAGTGCCGAAGAAGTTGAACGCTTTGTAACTTCTCCTATTGAGATCTCAATGAACTCCGTTCAGAAAAAAACCAGTGTCCGTAGTATTACGATGTTTGGTTTATCTGTAATCAAAATTATTTTTGATGATGGTGTCGATGATACTTTTGCACGTTTACAGGTAAATAATTTATTAAAAAACGTTTCACTGCCTGATGATGTAGAACCAGATGTTCAGCCTCCATATGGTCCAACTGGCGAAATATTTAGATATATTGTAAAGAGCAACAGCAGAGACAGCCGCGAATTATTGACCTATCAAAACTGGGTAATTGATAAACAATTGCGCGCAGTTCCAGGTGTTGCTGATTTGAATGTTTTTGGAGGTCAGACTAAAACGTACGAAGTTGGAGTTGATCCAATTAAATTAGCTAAATATAACATTACACCTTTACAGGTTTACAATGCAGTAAATGCAGGAAACTTAAATGTTGGTGGTGATATTATTGAGAAAAACGGGCAGGCATTTGTGGTTCGCGGTGTCGGGCTTTTAAAATCGATTCCTGATATTGAAAATATTATTGTCGATGATGCAGGCGGCAATCCAATCTTGGTGAAAAATGTAGCAAATGTTTATGAAAGCGCCATGCCGAGAGTTGGTCAAACCGGAATTGGTAAAAATGATGATGCAGTCGAAGGAATCGTCGTAATGAGAAAAGGCGAAAATGCCCAGGAAACGTTGGCTTTGATTAAAGACAAAATCAAAGATCTAAATGACAATATTCTTCCTAAAGACATAAAAATAGAAACGTTTTACGATCGGGATAATTTAATGAACTTCACGACCGAAACGGTAATGCATAATTTATTTGAAGGAATAATTTTAGTTACTGTTGTCGTTTTCTTATTCATGGCCGATTGGCGAACTACATTTACCGTTTCTATTGTAATTCCGTTGTCCTTACTATTTGCCTTTTTGTGTCTAAAAATGATGGGAATGAGTGCCAACTTACTGAGTTTGGGAGCAGTCGACTTCGGAATTATTATAGACGGTGCAGTAGTTATGGTTGAAGGGTTGTTTGTTGTATTAGACCATCGAGCGCATCAGCTTGGAATGACCGCGTACAATAAAATTGCTAAAGGAAGCTTGATCAAAAAAACAGGAACTGAAATGGGTAAAGCCATCTTCTTTTCTAAATTAATTATCATTACGGCCTTATTACCAATTTTTTCATTCCAAAAAGTAGAAGGAAAAATGTTCTCTCCTCTAGCCTACACATTAGGTTTTGCGTTAATGGGAGCATTGCTTTTTACTTTGACTTTGGTTCCGGTTTTATCTCATATTCTTTTAAATAAAAACGTAAAAGAGAAACATAATCCGTTTGTGAATTTCTGGGATCGAATTGTTGGAAAAGGATTTGCTTGGACATTTAAGCATAAGGTCCAAACTCTAGTTGCTTCTTTAGCAATATTGGTTACTGTTTTCTTTTCGGCTACTTTTTTAGGAACTGAATTTTTGCCACAATTAAACGAAGGTGCTTTATGGGTAACGGCAGAATTACCAATGAGTTCCTCACTTCCAGAAAGTGTTCAGACGGCTGCAATGATCAGAAAAGATCTTGAAAGTTTTCCAGAAGTAAAAAATGTGTTGTCGCAAACGGGTCGAAGCAATGATGGAACTGATCCAAATGGTTTTGGATTTATTCAGCTGCAGGTTGATTTAAAGCCAAAATCGGATTGGAAACGCAAAATTTCTATGGATGATTTGATTAACGAAATGGATAAAAAACTGAAAGTTCATCAAGGTATAACTTATAATTATTCACAGCCGGTAATCGATAACGTAGCCGAATCTGTCGCGGGATTCAAAGCCTCGAATGCAGTAAAAATTTATGGCGATGACTTAGATAAACTTGATGAATTGTCAAATGAAGTATTAGACAAAATCAAAAATATTCCTGGAATTAAAGACGTTGGAATTCTGCGAAATGTTGGACAGCCTGAAATCAGTGTTATTTTAGACCGAGAAAAAATGGCCGCATATGGAGTAACATTAAGTGATGCACAAGCCGTTTTAGAATTAGCTTTTGGAGGAAAAACAGCCACTCAAAAATATGAAGATGAAAAGAAATTTGATGTCAGAGTCCGTTTTTCAAAAGAATATAGAAAAGATGAAGAAGATTTGGCCGAACTTAAGGTTCCGACAATAAGCGGTGTTAAAATCCCACTAAAAGAAATCTGCGACATTAAAACCATAACTGGCCCTGCATTTATTTATAGAGATAATACAAAACGTTTCATTGGCGTAAAATTCTCTGTTCGTGACCGAGATTTGGGAAGCACGATTGCTGAAGCGCAGAAAAAAGTAGCCGAATTAAAAATGCCAAACGGTTATACAACTGGATGGACTGGAGAATTTGAAAATCAGGTTCGTGCAAGTGCGCGTTTGGCTCAAGTGGTGCCAATCAGTTTAATTGGAATATTTGTACTGCTTTTTATTTTGTTTGGAAATATCAAAGATTCACTGCTAGTTTTGGCCAATGTTCCGTTTGCAGTTATTGGTGGAATTATGGCTTTACATATAACTGGAATGAATTTTGGAATCTCGGCTGGTGTTGGTTTCATTGCCTTACTGGGAATATGTATTCAAAATGGAGTGATACTTATATCCGAATTCCATCATAATTTGAAGGCCAAATTTAGTCTTGAAGAATCCATTTTTATGGGAGTAAAAGCAAGGACGAGAGCAGTAGTAATGACAGCGCTTATGGCTTCAATAGGTTTAATGCCGGCGGCAATTTCAACTGGAATTGGTTCTGAATCACAAAAACCTCTTGCAATTGTCATTATTGGCGGTTTAGTAACAGCAACCATCCTGACTTTATTGGTTTTTCCAATTATTTTCTGGGTTTTTAATCGCAAAAAAAATATTCCTATCGAATAATAAAGATTTTTATTTAAAGAGAAAGCATCATTAATTTTAATGGTGCTTTTTTTATTTTTATTAAACTTTACTTTAATATCTTGCATTAGATCTAAAAAAGACGATTTATGAAATACATCCATTTTCTAATAACCATTTTTTCAATTTCTTTAGTAGCTTCAATTATAAATCCTAAAGAAGGCTTTACCTGTTTTCTTGAAATTATTCCGGCAATTATTGGTTTTCTGATTTTAGCATTCACCTTCAAAAAATTTCGTTTTACCAATTTTACTTACACTTTGATTTTAATACATTGTATAATTCTTTTCATTGGCGGTCATTATACTTATGCCGAAGTTCCATTTTTTGATTTTATAAAAGAAATTTTTCATCAAAGCCGAAATAATTACGACAAAGTAGGCCATTTTGCGCAAGGTTTTGTTCCTGCTATGATTATTCGAGAATTATTTATCCGCAAAGAAGTCATCAATAATAAAAGCTTTTTCAATTTTATTATTGTCAGTATTTGTTTGGCTATAAGTGCCACATATGAATTTATAGAATGGTTTGTTTCGCTGGCAACCGGAGATGGCGGTGATGCTTTTTTAGGAACGCAGGGTTATGTTTGGGATACGCAGTCTGATATGCTGTTTGCCACTATTGGTGCAATTACTGCTTTAGTATTATTTTCCAGACTTCAGGATAAGAAAATTCAAGAAATTCATTCTTAAAATTCTTGATAGTTTAAAATAAAAAACGGCCCTCTGCTCAAGGAAGGCCGTTAACTATACTAACTCAAACTAGATTAAACTGTTATTTTACATCTTTCAAAATTGCAATTGCTTCAGTTGCATTTGACAATTGTGCATATTTCAATGCTGTAAAACCCTGTTCGTTTTTGTCTTCAGGACGTGCTCCATTTTCTAATAGAACTTTGATAATCTCAACTTTATTGTATCGTGCTGCGATCATCAAAGGCGTCATATCCTCAGACTGTTCGTTTACATTGGCTCCATAAGCAATAAATTTTTTCACTATTTCTAAATCTCCTTTGCTAACTGCTACGTGCAATGGTGCTGAGAAATTTCTTGAAACTTCAATTTTTGGATTTACTGCTGATGCTGTGTGATTTGCTGCCATTGAAACATTGGCAAAAGCTACTAAAGCTACTCCTAAAATAATTACTGACTTTTTCATGTTGATTGATTGTTAAATTGATTGATTATTGATGATTTTTAATTTCTATGTAAATGTAATTCAATTTTATCTATTATGTATTACAAAGTACCTTGTTTTAACTAATTCTTAACATTCAATTAATATAAGCGCTGATAATCAAACTGAAGGTTAATAATTTGCTTTCTTAATAGACGCTGAAAAACTCAATATGTTACAGTTCAAATCAAAAAAAATGTAAAAAATCTTATGAAAAATTTTCATTTTCACAAAAGGCCCTTTAAACATAGGCCTTTTACTTCGTTCAAAATCAACAGAAAAGGATTATTATTTTATGATTTTATGTATATTTAATAAACCAAAAAGCAATAAAAACTTAAAAACAAAAAACTATGGGAATTATCAAAAAAATTTTGATTGCATTGATTCTAATCATTGCTATAGTATTAATTGCAGCTGCGATTATGCCAAAAGATTATGCTGTAGAAAGAGAAATAACCATTAACAAACCCGTTGATTCTGTATTTAATTATGTACGATCGCTAAAAAACCAAAACGAATTTAGTGTATGGGCAAACCTTGATCCTAAAATGAAATCAACTTACACAGGTACCGATGGAACTGTTGGGTCAATTTCGGCATGGGAAAGTGAAGTCAAAGAGGTGGGTATTGGTGAACAAGAAATTACAAAAATAACGGAAGGAAAACGAATTGACTTCGCGCTTCGTTTTAAAGAGCCAATGAATGACACTGCTGTAGGTTTTATGTCTACTGAAAGTATTTCTGGAAACCAAACAAAAGTAAAATGGGGAATCAGCGGCGTAATGCCATATCCTATGAACATCATGTTGCCTATGATGAAAATGGATCAAATGATTGGAAATGATCTTCAGAAAGGTTTGGAAAATTTAAAAAACAAATTAGAATAATATCTCCTAAATAATAAAGCAAAAGTGCAATTCAAATTAAATCTGAATTGCACTTTTTTTTTGCTTTATAAAAAAAGCGCACTCCAGTTTTATCTGAATTGCGCCTTTAATTATTTAATAAACAAACTAGATTTTAAATTTACTGCTGTAAATATTTTTCAAGTCCTTCTCAAACAAAGTAAATGGATCTTCATAAAATTTGATAAAATCTGGCACACTGACTTGCCCGGGAAATGGCGCATAATAATGAGTTGGGCTAGTAGTGTCGTTTCTCCAAACCAAAACATAAGCCAATTCTATATTTTCAGATTTTAAAGTTTTTAATAAACTTTCTGTCCACCATGTTTTGTTTGGTATAGATTCTAAGCCAGTTTCAGTAAAAGCAGCTAATTTTTGTTTTTTGATTGCCAAATCTGATATTATTTTGAGCCTCTTCACTCCTGCTTCGAGATTATATTTATCGTCACGGCCAAAATCTGCATAGTCATCCATACCAAACATATCTACAAAACCATCTCCGGGATAACGCTCCAAGTATTCTTCTTCAGAATTAAATTTTACATCTGGCGAAAAAGCATATATAAAATTATGAACGCCTAAAAAATCTCTCAAATAAGAAACTGTAAATTGCCAGACCGCTATAAAATCTTCTCGAGAAGTAAATTTTTTCCCCCACCAAAACCAATCACCATCAAATTCATGAAAAGGCCTGAAAATCATTGGTGCCAAAGTCCCATCATTCGCTCTAGCCGAATTTGCAAAATCGGCAATAGTTTTTAAAATTTCTTTGTATTTTTCATGATGGGAACCGCCGGGTTTAATTAATGAAATGGCAGGGGAAGACACAGAATCTTTCCAATAAAATCCATTTTCAGAAACGGGATTATTAAAATGCCAAGAAACAGTCGTAATACCACCACGTTCATAAGTTGCAATAACATTTTTTCTGAGGGTTTCTTTTGCCTTTTCAATTACATCTTTTGGCCGTCCAGAGAAATCACTTAAATCAATTCCAATAACTGCGGGATGCGAGCCTGTAACCGATTTTACATCAGAACGATTGGGTCCATTTTTCCAGCCATGTCCATATTCCAATGCGTGCTGATGTCCAAAAAGAATATGTTTTTTTGAAATTAATTTTAGATTTTGATATAAAGCTTTCGTTTCCTTCGTTGCGTTTTTATCAATTTGAGCAAAAAGAAAATGCCCAGCTGTTAATAAGAGAAACAGATAGGCATTTTTTATTTTTATTAATTTCATGGTTTAAATAATTTAGTTTAAACCTGAAAATTACTATTTAGATGCAAGGTAATCTAATACGTTTTTTTCAATACGTTGATCAATATTGTCAATATCAGCTTTTACGAATTTTTCTCCTAAGATATTCTCGTACAATTCAATATATCTTTCAGAAACAGATTCGATGTAAGTATCTGACATATCTGGAATTTGTTGTCCTTCCTGCCCCTGAAAACCATTTTCAATCAACCAACGACGTACAAATTCTTTTGATAATTGCTTTTGCTCCTCGCCTTTTTCTTGTCTTTCTGCATATCCGTCAGCATAAAAATAACGAGATGAATCTGGTGTATGAATTTCGTCAATTAAAACAATAACACCGTCTTTTGTTTTTCCAAATTCATATTTAGTATCCACTAAAATTAAACCGCGTGAAGCCGCAATTTCAGTTCCTCTTTGAAACAAAGCGCGAGTATATTTTTCTAAAACCAAATAATCTTCTTCAGAAACAATTCCTTTTGACAAAATGTCTTCACGAGAAATATCTTCATCATGTGAACCATTATCTGCTTTTGTAGTTGGCGTAATAATTGG
Source organism: Flavobacterium sp. 245 (assembly GCF_004362055.1). Classification (GTDB taxonomy): domain Bacteria; phylum Bacteroidota; class Bacteroidia; order Flavobacteriales; family Flavobacteriaceae; genus Flavobacterium. The sequence continues at coordinate 209,823 of NZ_SNXB01000010.1, read as the reverse complement.
TTCAGGAAATTTGTCGTTTTCTTTTAAGCCTTCAGCCATTGTTACACCGCAAATTTGTCTTTTTCCTGCTGCATATTCACGTGCTGCATGACCCGAAACATAACCACGAATAACCATTTCAACTTTAAAAGGCTCGCATAAATGCCCAACAGCAACGTTTGGATCTGGAGTTGCAATTAACCAGTTTGGAACAATATCCTGAGTCAATTCCATGAATTTTGTTGCAATCTGATTCAAAATCTGTCCTTTGTAGGGAATTCCCTTTGGCAAAACCACATCAAAAGCCGAAAGTCTGTCAGTTGCTACCATTACTAAAAGCTCGTCGTTAATATTATAAACTTCTCTAACTTTTCCGCGGTAAACTGATTTTTGATTCGGAAAATTAAAATTTGTAGTTGTGATTGTATTGCTCATTATTTGTTGTGTTGTTTTTTATGAATGCAAATTTAAAACTAATTAAAAGAGCAAACAAGAAAGTATTCAGTTTTCAGTCGCAGTTTTCAGTTTTCAGTTTTGAGACTGAAAACTGCAACTGCATACTATTTTTTTAGAAGCGTCGAATTAAATAAATTCAGAATTCGGCTGTATTCATCAATCCAAGAATACGTTTCTTTAAATCCGTGTGATTCAACAGGAAAAGAAGCCAAGCTCCAGTTCTTTTTCTCTAATTCAATAAAACGCTGTGACAAACGCACAATATCTTTATACTCAACATTATCATCAACCATTCCGTGCAGCATAACTAAATTTCCTTTTAAATTATCTGCAAAATAAATTGGCGAACTTTTTTTGTATGCTTGGGGATCTGTTTCTGGGAAATTTAAAATATTTCCAGTATATCCATGATTATAATGTGCCCAATCCGTAACCGAACGCAACGCAGCGCCCGAAGCAAACTCGCCCGGAGTTGTAAGCATTCCCATCAAAGTAATGAAACCTCCATAAGAACCTCCATAAATACCCACTCTATCAGCATCGATTCCGTATTTTTCAACCAGTAATTTTTTACCGTCTAAATGATCTGATAAATCTTTTCCGCCCATAAAACGATAAATTCCAGTTCTAAAATCACGTCCATAACCGTCACTTCCTCTATAATCAATATCTAAAACAGTGTAGCCTAAATCTGTCAACATATTATGAAACATATATTCTCTATAATAATTACTCCAGAAATTATGTGCATTTTGCAGGTATCCCGCACCATGAACAAATATTACGGCTGCTTTATTTTTAGTTTCAGCAGTTGGCGTATATAATCTTGCATTTACCGGAGTTCCGTCCTGAGCTTTAAACGTAATTACTTCTGGAGTTCTCCATTGGTATTTTTTGAAATCTTCAGTAACCGAAGAAGAAATTTGCTGTAAAGATGTATTCTTTTTATTTTCAGCAATATAAAAATCCCATGGAATATTTTTATACGAATAACGAACTAAAAGTGATTTTTCGTCTGGCGAAAGAACTACTTCATGTGCTCCATCTTTCGTTAAAATTGGCTGTAAAATTCCATCGGCTGGAACTAATTTATAGAATTCTCTATTTCCTGGATGTGTCGAGTTTGTGCTCAAATAAAGTACTTTTTTATCCTTAGATAAAGTCACATCACGAACTTCCCAATTTCCTTTTGTCAGCTGTGTTTTCTTTTTCGTTTTTACATTATAAGTATATAAATGCGAATATCCTGTAGCTTCAGACTGGAAATAAATGGTTTCATTATCTGCTAAAAATTCTAAATTTCCTGATGCAAATGAATACGATGGAATTCCAGGACCACCAATCCAAGCTTCATCATGCTGGTATTCAATCTCTTCAAAAGTTCCTTTGTCCAGATTTAAATTTACAAGCCATCTGTCTTTATTGTCTTGGCTTCTGATTTCAACAATTGCCAATGATCCATTTTCATTATAAACAGGAGATTGGGCTACAATCAGTTTATCTTCTTTTGGCTTGTTTTTTAGATTATCATATTCTTGGAAATACTTTGGTGTATCTTGAATATGACTTAAAGTCGAAAAATTCACGTAGTAAACAGAATCTTTTGCAACCGAATAAATTCCGAATTTCGTTTTTACAAAATTATTTACTGAAACTTTTTCTTTCGTTTCTGGATTTTGATTATAACCGTCAGAAGTAATAAAAACCTCCATTTTTTCTTGTTTCGCTTCGTTGTCTTCAACTAATCTAAAAGTTGCAAAATTTCCATTTGGATTTACTTTAAGACTTGTAAATCTGTCTTTTCCGTAAAAGTATTCTTTTGCAAAATCAGATTTAACAGCTTTTGATTTAGCAAGGTTCCATTGTTTTTTAGCCTCTTTGTCTCTTATAAACTGAAACAATTCTTTTTGCTGCGTATTTAAAAAAGTTTCTTTTTCTGGTTTTGTTTCTTTTTTAGCACCTTTATTAAAATTGGTAATCTGTAAAACAGTACCTTCTTTCGTATTATACTTGAAAATATTATCGTTTTGAGAAAAAAACAATACGCCTGCTTCAGATCCTAATTGTAGATTAGATATTGAAACCGACTGCTGAATAAGCTTTTTGCTGATTTTTGACTTAATTGAATAAGAGTACAAACTTCCCTTATCAAGATAGTAAACAATATCAGAATCAGGTTTGCTTTTAAAATCCATTTGAGAAAAAACAGCTTCTTTTGGCTGAACAATTTCTGGTTTTGTCATCCCTTTTTGCCAGTAATAAGTACTAGTTCCTAGTTCATCCTTCGGATTCCATTCAAAATAAACCTTTTTTCCGTCTAAAGACCAGCGTCCGTTAGTGGGTTGATTTCCAATGAAAGATTCTCCTTTCATTATTTCTTCTAATTTTAATTTCTGAGAATTTCCTGTTATGGAAAGCAATAGAAAGGCAAGAATAAAACTGTTTTTTATCATGGTAGTAGTATTTGAAAAAACAAAAATACACTTTGAAAACTATTAAAAAAATTGTTTTTATCTAACCAAACATACAGTATTAATTTTCAGTCTATTACAAAAAAAAATCCTCAAAATATTTAATTTTGAGGATTATGAATATCATGAATGAAATAGTTATTTAAAATCTAAAATTCCTTTTCCTAATGATTTTATCGATTCATTCAAGGTTCCTAATGTAGTATCTGGCAATTTTTTAATATTAGATATATTTACAACATAAATTTGTCCATGATCTTTAGAGGGCGCTGCCGGTACAAACACCACAGCCTTTCCATCTGCATTTTCTTCAATTAAATGTGCAGGTTGCCAATATTCTCCAGACTTTAATAAAATTGGTAAATCTGTAATTGGTTTTCCCATTTCTGCTGCTAATTTTTCTTCTGCCAATTTTTTATTTTTTTCATAGCCTGGCAAGAAAACCATTAATTTATTATCAATCCATTCAGTAAATCTTTTCAGGAAAGAGAATTGCATTAAGTAACCACTAAAATAAATCAATACCAATAAAAAGATACCTCCCATAACATCGCTTGCAATTGGTCCGAAGACTTTATCTAAACGCAAGAACTGAGAAAATTTATCTCCATATTTTTGAAAAAATCCCCAAACTTTCTCAAGGATCATAAAAAAAACAACTAAAGGCAATAAAAGGATAATTCCAGAAATACAATTTTTCTGAACCTGAAGTAAAAATTTGTTCATAATACTGACGATTAAGTTACTATTTCATAAATAGACTTTACCTAAATCTGGTAAATTTCCTATAAATTTATAACTTTAGCTTTAATCGGCAATATTTTATATTGGTAAATATATAAAAATTAACCAATTGCAAATTCCTTATCTAATATTTTTGAAGCAATATATCTTGCTACTCCGTCTTCTGCATTTGTTTTAATAACCTCCAAGTCTGGCAAAGTTTCTTTTAATAAGGCTGGTGCATTTCCCATGATTAATCCTTTTCCGGCCACCGCCAACATTTGCACATCATTAAAACCGTCTCCAAAAGAAACCGCTTCAGGTAATGTAAAACCTTCTTTTTCAAGGACTTTCTCAATAGCAACTGCTTTATCTACAGATTTATCCATAAATTCCAGACAAGTTGGCAAACTGAAAGCGTGATGCAAATGTTCTGAAGAATTGGCCAAAATAGCATCTTTTAATTTTACCAATTTTTCATGATCATCGCATGAAAAGAATATTTTGATTGATCCAAAATCTTCCAATGTATTATAATCAACCAATTCTGGGCGGTATTTTAAATCTGCCTGAAAAGAATTCAGTCTTTCATTCCATTTATTGGTCTGCCAAACATTTTCTTTGAATAAAACCACAGTGATTTCAGGATCAATTTCAACATTTAAAGCATTTTTTACAACCTCGCTATCTAAATTGAATGAAAAAAGTTCTTCTTTATTTGGTGAATGAATTCTCGCTCCGTTTGAACTCACTAAATAAACCGGAACTTCAAGCGTATCAATAATAGCCATTGCATCAAGATGATGACGGCCTGTAGCTACAACGATAAGATAATTTTGATTGTGAAGTTCCTGAAAAATGGATTTTGTATATTCTGAAATTCTATGTTGAGGGTTAAGTAAAGTTCCGTCAAGATCACTTACTACAACTTTTATATTTTTAAGTTTTGTCATATTAATTGTCAACTATTTTGATGTGCAAATTTACAGTTTTAAGATGGGAAGACCAAAGTTTAAAAGGTATTGGATAATAAAATACAGCAAGTTTATTATTTTTTTAACTATTTCGTTAAATAAATTCAAAGCTTTACGATTCCCGATTTATATAAATTCAAAGCTTTTATTAAAACCTCTTTTATTTGTTCCAAAGGTAAATCTTCATTAGGATTAAGCAACATAATTTTCATTCTCGAACGCGCTTCCTGAAGCAAAAATGGCTCATCAAAATATTTTCCTTCCACTATAGCTAAATAAGGCTGCTTAAATTTTTTATGAATCCATAAGTAGCAGAACATTTTCCCTTTATAACAAAAAAATGGCATTCCGTATTTTAGAACATGTGTAATGTCTTTGTCTTGTTTTAAGATAATATCACGCAATGCAAGAAATGTTCCTTTAATAGGTTCTTCTTGATTTTCGTAGAAATCATCTAGTTGTTTCATTTTCTTATTTTTTGAGTTCTTGCAAATACTATTTTTAAAGTATCAGGACATTTAGAACTTTTTTTTAATTTATAAACTAAAGAATCATTTTTGACATAAAACCTTTCTTTGTCGAAAATTAAAAAATCACTACGCTGTTCAGGGCTACAATTTGGTATTGTGAGCAAATCTTTCCTTTTTTCAAATGGATTGCAATCAACAAAGGGAAGCATTCTGTAACAAGTATCACTTTTTGTACTATTTAATTCTATAGAGTCTCCAACTATTTTCCATTTTCCTTGCGAAAAACCTTGCCAAGTACAAGCACCACTAATACATGAAAAGGTGCTATCTTTCTTTATTGTTATTCTCGTTAAACTTGGAACTACGTATTCTGTATCATACCATGTTCCAATAAATCTATTTGGAGGACTTTCTGCTTTTTTACATGAAATCAAAGCAAGAAATAATACTAAAATCGATATTTTAATTTTCATTTAAAAGTTCCTAATTTATCTTCAATTCAAAAAAATATTCGTTTTGCACCTTTCAAAAAGAAATTAGTACAAAACGAATATTAATAAATGTTAAAACACATTTTACGATTTACATTTAACATTTCACTAAAATAAAACTTAGTCGTGATTTTCTATTTGTTTGTAAGCGTCGATTACCTTTTTCACTAATCTGTGGCGAACGATATCTTTATCATCAAGATAAATTATTCCGATTCCGTCAATATCTTTCAGAACCAAAATTGCTTCTTTAAGTCCAGAAATAGTTCTGCGTGGCAAATCGACCTGACCAGGATCACCCGTAATCATAAACTTGGCGTTTTTTCCCATACGGGTCAAAAACATCTTCATTTGCGAATGCGTGGTGTTTTGTGCTTCATCCAGAATTACAAAGGCGTTATCAAGCGTTCGTCCGCGCATAAATGCCAAGGGCGCAATCTGAATAATTCCTTTTAAAATGTAATCTTCGAGTTTTTCATTTGGCAGCATATCGCGCAAAGCATCATAAAGAGGCTGCATATAAGGATCCAGTTTTTCTTTCATATCGCCGGGCAAAAATCCGAGGTTCTCCCCTGCTTCTACCGCCGGACGCGTTAATATGATCCTTTTAACTTCCTTATCTTTTAGCGCTTTAACAGCCATTGCAACGCCTGTATAAGTTTTTCCTGTTCCCGCTGGGCCAATGGCAAAAACCATGTCGTTTTTTTTGATAGTATCAACCAGCAATTGCTGATTAGGCGTCATGGCTTTAATAATTTTACCGCCAACTCCGTGAACTAAAATTTTGTCGTGATCGTAAGCTTTTTTATCTTCCTGGCCATCACTCATAATTACACGCTCAATTACATTATCATCAATGTTGTTGTATCTGGTAAAATGAAGCATCAGCCTCTGAAATCTCTTTTCGAATTCATCTAAAACATCTTTTTCGCCAAATGCTTTCAAAGTGGTCCCTCGCGCTACGATTTTAAGCTTTGGGTAGTACTTTTTAATTATTTCAAGATGAGAATCCTGCGCGCCCCAAAAGTCTTTTGGAGCGATGTCTATAAGCTCTATAATTCTTTCGTTCAAATGAGATAAATTTAAATTAAAAATAAATTTGTTTTGTAAATCTATATTGTTGTCGGGTATCTTTTTTTAGTCGCAATCTCAGTGCCAGTTTTTCAGTTACTGCGACTGAGACTGTAAACTTAGACATTTTCATAAATTGTCTTTTCTTTCTTTCAATTTGCAATTACTATTATTAGATTTGCATTTCTCAAATTTAATGAAAATTAGATTTAAATACTACCAATAGTTATAAACAAAATGATGTCAATAATTACCCTTACTACTGATTACGGCTTAAAAGACCACTTTGTTGGTTCGCTGAAGGGTAAAATTCTTTCGGAGATTTCGAATGCAAAAATTATTGACATTTCACACGACATTGATCCATTTAACACTGCCGAAGCGAGTTACGTTGTAGGAGCCTCTTATTTGAGTTTCCCAAAAGGAACTGTACACTTAATTGGAGTCGATATTGAACGCAATAAAGAAAATCAGCATATTGCCATGCAATGGAACGATCATTTTTTTATTTGTGCCGATAACGGAATTTTAAGTATGCTGACGCAGAAAATTGTTCCTCAGAAAATTGTTGCCATTAATATTCACGATCGTTTCCCAGCGGAATATTCTGATTTAGATGTCTTTATTCAAGTTGCCTGCCATATTGCAAAAGGAGGTTTATTAAATGTTATTGGCAAAGAAATCACTGCTGTTAAAGAAGTTACAGAACTTCAGGCGGTTGTTGCTGCTGACGGAAATTCACTAAAAGGGTACGTTATTTATATCGATCATTTTGGAAATGTCGTATCTAATATTTCAAAAAAACAATTTTTAGAAGTTTCCCGCGGGCGTCCGTACGAAATTGTAATGAAGCCAAAGAGCATCAAAACGATTCTTCCTAATTATTCGGCAATTGCTACTTCTGAAAAATATCCAATTAAAACCTATGAGGGAGAAAAACTGGCCATTTTTAATGAAGCCGGCTTTCTCGAAATCGCCATTTTTAGAAGCAATCCTTCTAAAGTTGGTTCTGCTAATAGTTTGTTGGGATTGAATTATCGTGATGTGATTACGGTTCAGTTTTCTTAAAAATTTAAATTTTAGAGTTTATATTTTTGATATGCTGAATTCGTCTTTTTGTCATTTCGAGTCTCCTTCGTCGAAATGACAACATTGTAGAATGCATCATGATATAAGCTTTTTATAATATTTTATTTTTTTTCTAAAACAACAATCAATTTTGGTATTTTTGCGCACCTGTAAGCGATTTTTAATCTAAAATCTAATATCAGAAATCTAAAATTGAATATATGTTCGTAAGAATAGTAAAAATGAGTTTTCACGAAGAAAAAATCCCTGATTTTTTGGAGAATTTTGAATCTGTGAAAGATAAAATACGAAATGCAGACGGAAATCGTTTTTTAGAATTGTATCAGGATAAAAATGACAAATGCATCTTTTTTACTTACAGTTACTGGGAAACTGAGGCTGATTTAGAGAATTACAGACAATCTGACTTGTTTAATTCGGTTTGGGATTTTACAAAAAAGCTTTTTAACGCAAAACCAGAAGCTTGGAGTGTGGATAAATTAGTTTCTTTAGTTTAAAATTGTTTCAAGTTTCAGGTTACACACTGAATTTGAATATTGGAGCGATTTAACCGCAAAGAACGCAAAGATTATATTTTAAGGTTTTAGAAAACACAAAGTTCGCAAAGCTGTGTGAATGTTCAATCTGAAACAAACGATTAAACAAATTAACGATTAAACGAATAAACGTTTTTACATGAAATCAATCATTTTACGAGAAATAAAATCCTTTTTTGGCTCTCCTATTGGCTATTTGGTCATTGCGATTTTCTTAATCAGCAACGGACTATTTTTATGGGTATTTGAAGGAGATTACAATATTCTGAATACAGGTTATGCCGATTTAACTCCGTTTTTCACATTGGCGCCATGGATTTTAATTTTCCTGATTCCGGCCGTTACCATGAGAAGTTTCTCTGACGAAAAAAAACAAGGAACTCTTGAGTTGCTTTTAACAAAACCTCTTTCTGTTTGGGAAATTGTAAACGGAAAATTTTTCGGATCCTTTTTGCTTATTATTTTAGCAATTATTCCAACATTCATTTATGTAAAAGTGGTTTCTAATTTAGGTTTGCCAGAAGGAAATATTGATATGGGAAGTACAATTGGTTCTTACTTCGGATTATTATTTCTGATAGCTTCTTATTCAGCAATTGGCATCTTCACTTCTACTCTATCAGAAAATCAAATCGTTGCCTTTATTCTTGCGGTTTTTCTTTGCTTTATATTTTATTTTGGATTTGAAGGAATTGCGGCATTGATTCCGGGGCAATCAAATATTATTTCGGCATTCGGAATGCAGAATCATTTTAAAAGTATGAGCCGAGGCGTTATTGATACTCGAGATATTATTTATTTTTTGAGCGTTACTGTACTGTTTTTATCTTTTACCGTTTATCAATTAAAATCTTTTAAAGCGTAATGAAAGCATCTAATAAATTAAATTTAAAGACATTATGCATTACAATTTTCGTTTTAATTGTTTTAAATGTTCTTGGAAGCTTGTTTTTCCACCGTTTTGATTTAACAAAAGACAAAAGATATACTTTATCTGAAACTTCTTTGCAAATTATAAAACAAGTTAAGAATCCGTTATCGATAAAAATCTATATGCAGGGCGATCTTCCTGCAGATTTTAGACGTTTACAACAAGAGACCAAACAACTACTAGAAGAATTCCAAGCTTACAACAGTAATATCGTTTTCGAATTCGTTAATCCAATGGAAAACGAAGACGAAAGCATGGAAATGGTAAAATCACTTTACCAAAAAGGACTTACACCAATAAACATTACTGTTGACGACAGAGGAAAACAATCTCAGGCAATGGTTTTTCCTTGGGCAATTGCAGTTTATGACAATAAGGAAGTTAATATTCCGCTTTTGAAAAATATCATGGGAACTTCAACTACTCAAAAAGTAATTGGTTCTATTCAGCACTTAGAATATTCAATTGCCGACGCGATCAATAAAATCACCAAAGCCAAACAAAAGAAAGTTGCTATTATAAAAGGAAATGGTGAATTGCACGAAGTTCATATTGCCAAAATGTTAAAGCAAATTAAAGAAAGCTATTATATTGGGCCCTTTACATTGGATTCTGTTGCCAAAGATCCAAACGGAACTTTAGATGCGCTAAAAAAATATGATTTAGCCATTATTTCAAAACCAACTGAAACTTTTTCTGATGAAGAAAAACAGGTTTTAGATCAGTTTATCATGAATGGCGGCAAAACAATTTGGCTGATTGACCAAGTTGCTGCCGATATGGACAGTTTGTACAATCAGGCTGGAGCGACTTTGGCCTATCCAAGAGATTTAAATTTGAACGATATGTTCTTTAAATACGGATTCAGAATTAATCCTGATTTGGTAAAAGATGAATACGGAAGTCCAATAAAATTAGCAACCGGCGAACAAGGAAGCGCGACACAATATCAAGAGTTTAAATGGAAATATGCACCAGTTGTAAAACCTCAAAGCCAGCATCCAATTGTGAAAAATTTAGGCGAAATTAAATTTGATTTTGCCAACCCAATTGACACTTTGAAAAACGGAATCAAAAAGACAGTTTTATTACAATCGTCTCAATATTCGAAGAAAATCGGAACCCCATCAGAAATCAATCTGAATATTGTAACAGAGCAGACATCTCCTCAGGATTATTTAAATAAAGGAAATTTAAATCTTTCAGTTTTACTAGAAGGAAATTTCCATTCAGCTTTTGAAAATCGTGTTTTGCCTTTCAAAGAAAATGGATTTCAATCAAAAGGAAAACCAACAAAAATGATTGTCATTGCCGATGGTGATTTAGCTCGAAATCAATTAGACAAAAATATGATGCCCGTTGAATTAGGCTACGATCAGCGCACAGGAAACCTTTATGACAACAAAGATTTCATGATGAACTGCATCAATTATTTGCTTGATGATACCGGACTTATTAACATTAGAAGCAAAGATGTAGAATTGCCTATGCTGGACAGAAATAAGGTTTCTGAAAATTATACTGTAACCCAATTCATAACTATCGGACTTCCAATTCTAATTTTATTGATTTTTGGACTTGCATTTACTTTCCTTAGAAAAAGAAAATACAGCAAATAGATGTTAATAAAAAAATTGCGAAACTAAGATAGTTTACGATATATTTGTAATCCGTATCATCAGCGCCTAAATGCTGATAAATACTTCAAAAAATAAAACAAAAGAGATGAAATTTATAGTATCGAGTTCGTACTTATTAAAACAATTACAAGTTTTAGGTAGTGTAATTAACAGTAACAACACGTTGCCTATTTTAGACAACTTTTTATTTGAACTAGACAATGATGCGTTGACAGTTTCGGCTTCAGATCTTGAAACTACGATGTCGGCTACATTATCGATCGATTCTAAAAGTAAAGGAAGTGTAGCTGTGCCTGCAAAACTTTTACTTGAAATTTTAAAAACATTTCCAGAACAGCCTTTAACTTTTACAGTTGAAGACAACAATACAGTTGAAATTAGCTCTAACTCAGGTAAATATGCATTAGCATATGCTGCAGGAGAAGAATTTCCTAAATCTGTTCATCTTGAAGATCCATCTGTGACTCTTGTTCCTGCTGATGTTTTGGCAACTGCTGTCAGCAAAACTATTTTTGCTGCCGGAAATGACGACTTGCGTCCAGTAATGTCTGGAGTGTTTTTCCAGTTTTCGCCAGAAGGATTAACTTTTGTTGCTACAGATGCTCACAAATTGGTAAAATATGCACGTACAGATGTAAAAGCATCTCAAGTTGCTGATTTTATTATGCCAAAGAAACCTTTGAATATCTTAAAAAGTATTTTAGGAAGTTCTGATGCTGAAGTAAAAATTGAATACAACGATTCAAATGCGACTTTCTCATTTGACAATTATATCTTGATGTGTCGTTTGATCGACGGAAAATACCCAAATTATGAAGCGGTTATTCCAAAAGAAAATCCAAACAAATTAATGATTGACCGTTCTTTATTTTTAAGTTCTGTTCGTCGTGTTGCTATTTTCTCAAACAAAACTACACACCAAATTCGTTTAAAAATCGCTGGAGCTGAATTAAATGTTTCTGCTGAAGATATTGACTACTCAAACAAAGCAGAAGAAAGATTGACTTGTGATTATCAAGGAGATGATCTTCAAATTGGTTTCAACTCAAGATTTTTAACTGAGATGCTTACTAACTTGCAATCTGACATGATTATGTTAGAAATGTCATTGCCAAACAGAGCTGGAATCCTTACGCCAGTTGATGGTCTAGAAGAAGGTGAAACTGTAACAATGCTGGTAATGCCTGTAATGTTAAATAGTTAACATCAAAACTTCTTTTTGTTACAGGGATTTTTTTTAGTTTCGAATTAAAGACATATCATTGTAAAAAAAAAATATCGCTATTAACCAACCATTTTTTATACCTAGAAACCGCAATTCTTTTTTTAAGATTTGCGGTTTTTTATTTGAGGTGAATTTTGTTTCAGGTTTCAGGTTTGCGAGTTTAACCGCAAAGGGCGCTAAGGATTACGCAAAGTTCGCAAAGTTTTAGATAAAGCTTTGCGAACTTTGCGTTTGAAGCACAATCTTAATGAAAAAACTTTGCGTGCTTTGCGGTTAAATCTCACCGGAAACCTGAAACTTTAAACCTGAAACAAATTTTCTTTAACTTTGTAATATGAAAATAGAAATTTGGTCGGACATTATGTGTCCGTTTTGTTATATCGGAAAAAGACAATTGGAAACTGCTTTAGCAAAATTTCCAGAAAATCAATTTGAAATCGAATGGAAAAGCTTTCAGCTTGATCCAACAATTACACCACAATCAGGGAAAGATGTTTATACGTTTTTAGCCGAAAGAAAAGGCATGTCGCTTGAACAATCTAAGGAAATGCATAAAGGCGTCGCAGAACGCGCAAAAAGCGTTGGTTTAGACTATAACTTTGACAAAGCTGTTATTTCAAATTCTTTAGAAGCACATCGAATTATTCAATTGGCTAAGACAAAAAAATTAGGCGATGAAATGGAAGAAATTTTCTTCAAAGCTTATTTTACCGAAGGACGTGATTTGAATGACGGCCCAACATTAATAGAATTAGGAGAAAAAGCTGGTTTAGATAAAAATGAAATTTTAGAAGTACTGCAAAACGAGAATTTATTTTTGAAAGATGTGGAGCGCGATATTACAGAAGCACAAGAAATAGGAGTTCAAGGCGTTCCGTTTTTTGTTTTTGACCGAAAATATGCTATCTCTGGCGCTCAACCTGTTGAAGCTTTTGTAAATACTCTAAATGAGGTGCTGAAATAATTTTGAGCCTTGTCCTAAACAAATATAATGTCAGCTAAAAAAACAGATCAAAATATTCCGCTTCTTGGTCTTAGGGAATTCAGAACAAATCAAGACAGAGATTCTGATCAGCTTATATTTAATGAATTGCATGGAGAGCGCCATATTCACAAACCGCATCAGCATGATTTTTTTATTATCGTGCTTTTTGATCAAGCAAAAGGCGTTCATAATATTGACTTTATCGATTACAAAATAAGTAATAAGCAAATTCATTTACTTTTTCCAGGACAAGTTCATAAATGGAATATCGAGCCAGACACGACCGGTTATCAATTAATGATTGACAGAGATTTTTTTGAAAGCTTTTCATCGAGTTTCCGATTTTCATTTGCCCAATACCACAATCATCCCGTTATACCGCTCAATCAGGAATCGTACAACCTTTTGCAGTACGAATTTTTGGCAATTAAAAACGAATTAGAAAGCACAGACTTCCTTCAGAAATTAATTAGCTACCGTACCGCAGTAATCGCTTCAATTATAAGCAAAGAAGCGGCAAAAATATTTGCTGATCATGATATATACCAGTCAGAGCCCCGAATTGCAAAGTTTCAAGAACTGATCGATATTTATTTTAAAGAAGAAAAACTGGTTTCTTTTTATGCTTCAAAACTCCATGTTTCAGCAAATTATCTAAATATCCTCTGTCGAAAATATTTAAAAATTTCGGCCACACAATTAATTCAGCAACGAATTATTCTGGAATCTAAACGACATCTTAAAGCGACAACGCTTTCTGTTAAAGAAATTGCCTTTGAATTAGGTTTTGTAGATCATGCCTATTTTTCGAACTTCTTTAAAAACCAAACCGGAAATACGCCAACTAATTTTCGCGAGCAGTTATAAATCTTTCAAGCCTTGGGATAAATTTTTCACGTTTGTTAAATATGTGAATTCTATTTTTGTACAAACAATTAATCTGTATGAAAAACTCAAATATAACCCGCAAAGATTTTTTAAGAAATTCAGTATTTGGAGTTGCTGGACTGGCAGTTGGTTCAAGTTTCCTAAATACGGCAACAGCTTCTACAAAAACTGAAACCGATTCGGAAATAAAAACTCTAATCGGAAAAAATTATACTTTAAAAAATGTCAGGTTAGAAACTGGTTTTGAATATGACGAAGGAGAAGTTGTTCGCACTAAAACAGAATTGTTTTGCATTGAAATAAGCGACGGAAAAATAAAAGCTATTTCGCCCAACAAACCCAACGCTTCAGTTATTGACGCAAAAGGCTTTTTGATGCTTCCAGCATTTCGCGATATGCATATTCATTTAGATAAAACTTTTTATGACGATTGGCATGCGGTAAAAAAGAGAACAGGCGGCGTAAAAGGAATGATTGCGCTGGAACAGCAAATTTTACCTGAAATGCTGAAAACGTCAACACAAAAAGCCGAAAAATTAATTGCGCTTTTACAATCTCATGGAACTTCATTTGCGCGCAGTCACGTAAACATTGAACCAACTTCAAAACTTCAGTCTTTAAAAAATCTTCAAAAAGCTTTAGAAAACAAGAAAAATACTTTTGGCGCAGAATTAGTTGCTTTTCCTCAGCATGGTGTTTTCTATACCGATTCTGTTCCCTATTTAAAAGAAGCAGCCAAAATGGATATTGATTTTATTGGTGGCCTTGACCCTTTTTCTATTGATGGCGCCATCGAAAAAACGATTGATTTTACGGTACAATTAGCATTAGACAATAATAAAGGAATTGATATTCATTTGCATGAATCTGGAGAATCTGGAGTAAAAACTATAGATTATTTAATTGCAAAAGTAAATGAAAATACTAATTTAAAAGGGAAAACATTTCTAAGTCATTGTTTCGCTCTCGGAAAATTAGATAAAACCAGACAGGAAGAAATGGCAGAAAAACTAAGCAATGCTCAAATAGGAATTGTTTCGACGGTACCTTTTGGAAACTTAATTATGCCAATTCCTACTTTAATGAAATATGGCGTAAATGTCATGACCGGCAACGACAGCATTATAGATCATTGGAATACATTTGGAACAGGAAGTGTTTTGCAGAAAGCAAATCTTGCTGCACAATTATATGGACAAGCTACTGAATTTGGATTATCCAGAATGTTGAAATTAGCAACAGCAGGCCCAATTCCGCTAGACGATAAAGGTACACAGCAATGGCCAAAAACAGGAGACAAAGCCGATTTGGTTTTTATAGACGCAACTTGCTCTGCTGAAGCTGTTTCAAGAATGTCACCTATACGAATGCTTATACATAACGGAAATATTGTTTAGCAAAAAAAAAAGCCTAAAAAAAAATAATATTTCTTTAGGCTTTTTTCTTAAATAACTCCCATTTTCTGCATTAAGAAAGTGGCGCTTTTATTTTTACAAATTCCGTTTCTCAATTTATAATCAAAATGAAGTTCGTTATTTTGAATTTCGACTTCAAAACATTGATTCGTCAAAATATCAGGAAATTCATTTGTTGTAAGGCAGACTTCAATATCATGAGTTGCAATTGCTCCAATCGCATTTTTTCCAATAATCTTTTTTACGACTTCGATAGTTCCATTGCGTTTGTCATCAGAATTTGTCCCTCTTAAAATTTCATCTAATAAAACAAAAGCTGGTTTATCTTCTAATGCATCCATAATTTGTTTTAGACGCTTAATTTCTGCAAAAAAGTAGGATTCGCTATCCGCTAAAGAATCCGATAATCGCATTGAAACTAAAACTGGAAGTGGATGAATATTAGCTTTTGAAGCACAAACAACTGAGCCAATTCCGCCTAAAACCATATTAATTCCTAAACTTCTTAAAAAAGTACTTTTTCCGGACATATTAGAACCCGTTAAAATCATAAAAGATTCTGGATAAAAATGAGTGTCATTCCCTACCCTAGTAGCCGGACTTAACAACGGATGACTTAGATCTGAAAAACCAATTTTATATTCAGAATTGATTTCTGGGAAAACAAAATCAGGATTATTATATGCCAAATTTGCCAAACTATTTAAAGTCTCAAATTCTCCAATAATAGCAATCCATTTTTCCAGCTCTTCAGAGTAATCTTCTTTCCATTTTAAAAGTGCTCTCAAAACGTGAAGATTAAACAAAAAAGTTCCGTTAAAAACTAAAGCAGTAACCAAGTTACTAATGGTATCCATTCGTGAAAATAACTCCGAAAGCTGTTTTAAATGTACGCTTGCAGTTGCATTCTTAAATACAAGCTGTTGCTGCAAATCAGTTAATTTTTTAGAAGTAAAATTCTCGGTTTCAATTTTTTGAACTAATAAACTGTACTGTTTTATTATTTTATCAATATTATCTGCTTTTGCAATTTCTGACTGAATTCTTTTAAATGACTTTCCCAAAACGATCATATTCGCAATAAAAACATAAGTAAGATAAGATAATAAAATCGTCTTTGAAGTAATAAAATAAGCGAGTAACATTCCAAAAAACAAAGAAGGTATTACAAATGAAAGCAAAACTAAAACTTTAGGTAATGAGTTGTTTTTAAATGAATTCCAATGAATTATAGAATCATATGAAGATTTACTGTCAGAACTGACAGTAGCTAATGCTAGGAAATCCTGACGCCAATCTATTTTAGTTTTAAGTTCGTCAATAGCTTTTTGATTTTCTACAATAACATCATTTGGAAAAAGATGCAGCAATTGATTTGCTAATGTTTTTTTGCCTATAAATGTGGCAGTTCGATTTAAATTTTGGAATAACGAATGATCGCCAAAAATATCCAGATCGTATGCATACGGATGATGGAAATCGTTGAATTCTATTCCGTTTTCAAAAGGTGTTTTTTCTCTTTTCAAATACGAAATTTCATTTTCGTTGATTTTTAAAAGTGCTGTAGTAAGCTGTTTTTGAAAAGATAATTTAGTGTGGATTCTCATCAAAAAAATAAAACCAACAAAAGACAAAAAAGCCAGTATAACGTAGAGTGAATCATTGGTTTTGATGTAATAAAACAGCATAAACAAACAAAGAAAAACCGCTAACAAACGTAAAATACTGATACTGTTGTATCTTTTGTTGATTTTATTATAAACACCTGAAAAGTGTGTGACTTTATTTTGATATACTTCCATTTTAAAATTTTATTGAAGTACAAATATAGATTTTACACTTTCAAAACTGCTATTTAAATAAGTTAACTTTTTAATCCTTTTCATGCATGACTAAAACAGGCACAGAAACTTCTTTAGTGATTTTTTTTGAAAAACTTGATTCAAAAATACTTTCAAAGAAAGATCTTTTATGCGTTATAGTAGTCAGAATATCAATGTCTTTATAAAGAATAAAATCAAGAATGGTCTCTTTTACTTCATCACTCGGCAGAACCAAAAATTCAACATTTTCAGCAGCAAATTCTTGCTCCCATTCTTTAATTGTCATTTCTGAAACATCAGAATTTGAAGTTTTTACATATAAACTTTTAACTTTCGCATCAGTCTTTTTTGCAATTTTTAGAATTCTGCGAAGTACACTTTTATCTTTTTCGCGATATCTCGTTGTAAAACCGATGATTTTGACTTTTTTATACTTGGCATCAACAGGAACACATAAAACAGGGACATTAACCTCAGAAATTATCGAATTTGTATTGGATCCAGTAAAAAATTTCGTCCAGTCAGACGCTCCTGTGGTACCCATAATTACAAAATCTATATGATCCTCTTCAACAGCATTTTTCAAATTAAAAACCAAATCACCATCCATCAAACGATGTTTAATGATAATATCTTCTAATTTTCTCTCTGCTGCAATAGCTCTCAATTTCGGAATTTCATCTTTAAACATTTCGAACTTAGCTAATTCAATAGAACTGTAAATCGACGCATAATTTTCTGGGAAAAATTGGCTGTCATACACCGGAATCTCAAAAGTATGAAGTAAAACAAGTTCGGCGTTGACAATTTTAGCAAATTCTAACGCATGAACAAACGCATTTGTAGCTGCTTCAGAAAAATCTGTGGGAAATAATATCTTTTTCATTTTGTATAGGATTAGTGTATTGTTCTCTCAAATTTAATCATTATAAAAACAAAACAACCTGATAATTATCAGTATTTTAACATTTGAAAAAATCTAAAAACAACCAATTTAAACAAGAGAATATTTCAAATTTCGGCTTTAGTTAGGTAACGCAATTTTATTGCATTTTTTATACCTTTGCATTATGATAAATCAAGATTCTATAGTTGCATTAGCTACGCCATCAGGCGCTGGAGCTATTGCTGTCATTCGTATTTCAGGCACTGAAGCAATTACAATTGGAAATTCCGTTTTTAAATCCATTAAAAATAAAGATTTAACGAAACAGAAAACTCATACACTGCACTTAGGGCATATTATAGATAATGAAAAAACACTTGATGAAGTTTTAGTTTCTATTTTTAAAGGACCAAATTCATATACAGGCGAAAATACTATTGAGATTTCTTGTCACGGTTCTACTTATATTCAACAGCAGATTATTCAATTATTATTGAGAAAAGGCTGCAGAATGGCTGATCCTGGTGAATTTACACTACGTGCTTTTCTTAACGGAAAATTAGATTTATCTCAAGCCGAAGCTGTTGCCGATTTGATTTCGTCAGATAATGAAGCATCTCACCAAATTGCGATGCAGCAAATGCGAGGTGGTTTCAGTAATGAAATTGCTAAACTTCGTGAAGAACTTTTAAATTTTGCCTCGTTAATTGAATTAGAATTAGATTTTGCAGAAGAAGACGTAGAATTTGCCGACCGCACACAATTTCATGAATTATTAAACCGAATTGAGTTTGTTTTAAAACGATTAATAGACTCTTTTGCAGTAGGAAACGTAATCAAAAATGGTATTCCAGTTGCTATTGTTGGCGAACCAAATGTTGGAAAATCGACTTTATTAAATGCTTTATTGAATGAAGAACGTGCCATTGTTTCTGACATTGCAGGAACAACACGTGATACAATTGAAGATGAATTGGTAATTGGTGGCATTGGTTTCAGATTTATCGATACTGCAGGAATCCGTGAAACAAAAGATGTTGTAGAAAGCATCGGAATCAAAAAAACTTTCGAAAAAATCGATCAGGCACAAGTTGTCATTTATTTGTTTGATGGCTTAAAGTTTCAAATCTCAAGTTCTGAGTTTGTTTCTGAAATTGAACAAATAAAAAATAAATATCCACTAAAACCTTTATTAATTGTTGTAAACAAAAAAGATATATTGTCTGCTGATGAAGTCTCAAACATTACATCTAAACTTGAAAATCTGAATGCAAAACTGCTTTTAATTTCAGCTAAAGAGAAAATTGGAGTCGATGATTTAAAGAATGAATTACTTTCTTTTGTAAATACAGGAGCTTTGCGTAATAACGAAACAATTGTAACGAATACAAGACATTATGATTCATTATTAAAAGCTTTAGATGAAATACAAAAAGTAAAATTTGGCCTTGAAACCAATCTTTCAAGCGATTTAATGGCACTGGATATCCGCGAAGCTTTATATCAATTCGGGTTGATCACTGGTCAAGTCAGCAATGACGAATTGTTAGGGAATATTTTTGCTAATTTCTGCATCGGAAAATAGCAGGACAAAATAACGCAAAACAACAATAAACAAACGAGTTAAAGTATTAATAAACAATACTTTAACTCGTTTTTTAATTCCTTTTTCTTTTGGATATTATGTGATGTTTTGATTAAATTTGTACCTTATTTGTACCTCGAGAATGTGAGGTACAAATAATATTTTTTTTTGGCCAAATTATGGCACGCGTAGACACACATAGTCACAGTGGGACACTTAAAGTCACATTTCTATGAGTACAAACATTAAGATTACCCGCATCTGTGAATTCTGCCAAAATGAGTTCGTAGCCAAGACAACAAAAACACAGTATTGCTCGCTGAAATGCAGTAGCAGAGCCTACAAAGCAAGGACAAGAAAGTCGAAAATTGATGAAAGCAACCGGCAGACAGAAATTGCACGACAACCACATCTTGAAGCTGTAAAAACAAAAGATTTTCTGAGCGTTAATCAGGCCAGCCTTTTGTTTGGAATTAGCAGAAGGACAATTTACAGAATCATTTCCAGGGGAGAGCTTGATATAGCAAAATTTGGAGCCAGAACAGTTATTCGCAAATGCGATATGGATACTTTCTTTTCCATGCCGCTAGAGCAATCTTTGCTTCGACCGGTACAGGAATTCCCTGGATTAGAGAACTGTTACACTATTACCCAGATACAGCAGAAATTTGGTATATCGCCGGGAGCTCTGTATATGCTTATTCAGCGTCAGGGAATAGCCAAATATTCCGTAGGAAAGTTTAATTATGTTGCGAAGAAAGATATTGATATTATTTTTAATGTAAGAGAAAAATGAAAAAGGGAAATGTAAGATTGAGAAAAAAACTTTTGGCAAATGGAATGATATCACTATATCTAGATTTTTATCCGCCAATACTAAATACAGAAACTAATAAGTACACCAGACGTGAATTCTTAAAGCTGTATTTATATGAACGTCCAAAAAATCAAATTCAAAAAATTTCAAATATTGAAAACCTGCACACAGCTGAGCTTATTCAAATTCGAAGACAAAACGAAATGCGAAAGCACGATGTATATAGTGAGTTTGAAAAAGAACAACTGGAAATTCAGAGAATTGCACGTGGTTCTTTTTTAGATTATTTTAAAAATTTGGCAGATAAAAAAGTGGGGAAGAATCATCAAATTTGGTGTAGCGCTATAATTCATTTTGAAAACTTTCTTTCAGGAGGAGATGTTTGTTTTAAAGATATAACAGTGACTTTGATGGAAGATTACAAAGAATATTTATTAAAGGCCAAAAACAGAAGAGAAACCGGAAATACTCTGGCACGAAATACAGCCCTCTCCTATCACAATAAACTAAAAACTACACTCAAAAGAGCATATAAAGAAGGGAAACTTCGAACTGATATTAATGCTGGAATAGATTCTATCAAAGAGCAGGAGTCACAGCGAAATTTTCTAACTTTAAATGAAGCTAAAAAATTATTTGCAACACCTTGTTCTAAAAATATTGTCTATAAAATTTCAATGTTTTCGACCCTTACAGGAATTAGATATTCAGATATAGCTAAATTAACGTGGTCAGAACTTCAATATAGAGAAGATGATGGACATTATATCAGGTTTAAACAAAAGAAAACTGAAGGCTTGCAGACTATGCCAATATCAGACGAGGCATATGAAGTACTTGGTGAAAGAACAAATGATAATGACCAAGTCTTCGGGGGTCTGAAAAAATGGGATGTCGATAGAGTTTTGCCAGTCTGGGTTGCCCAGGCCGGAATTACAAAACACATAACTTTTCATTGTTTTCGGCACACTTATGCTACATTGCAAATTTTCTCTGGAACAGACATTTTTACCATTTCAAAAATGCTTGGTCATAAAAGTGTGAAAACTACCCAAATTTACACGAAAATAATTGATGAGAAGAAAAGAGAAGCATCGCTGAAAATAAGCTTGAAATAGAATATTGTTAAACAAGAAAGACATCTTTTTGGAAGACGTCTTTCTTGTTTATTTAAATGGTTTACTCGAATTAAATTTCAATTCGGTTTCCTTCTGTATCTCGGAAATAGTTTTAATTCGACCCGATTTTATCCAATTTAGTAGCTCTCCACGATAGAAATAGAGACGCTTGCCCTGTTTATTGGCTGGAATCTCATTTTTACAAACTTTAGTATAAATTGTAGCCACAGACAATTTTAACAATATTGCTGCTTCAGAAATAGTAAGTAATTCATCATTAGCTGCTACCGCATTTAATTTATTTTCTTGTAAAAGTTTTTCAATACTGTCAATTCTTGTAAGTAGCTCACCAATAATATCAGGTAAATCTTCAAATTTATATGGTTTCATAGCGTGCATTTATTTTATAGATGAAAAATTTCTTTTTACATCATATTAATTTCTTAATTTTTGTGAATATCATTTGTTTTATAAATGAAAGTAATAAATTAAGCAGCTACACTTAAAGTACTGTATTCAAATACATTATAATTCGGTGTATTCACACTTAAAATTCGTTTTAAGTCCTCCAAAAATAGGTGGTTTGGAATTTGTATCGTAGCGTCACTTAAGGAGACAACTATATAATAGTTGTCTCTTTTTTTATACACAAATTTGTAGATTTTTCAAGCCTTTACGACCTGATATTTTATGGTTCGAATTTTTTACAAGGAATCTTTAGTCTGTTTGAAATAAACAGTCTAAAAGTGGCTTTATTACAGATTTAATCGAAGCTGAACGATGGTTCGAAGTCCCGTTAAGGATATAGGATTTTTTTCTCTTTTGTTTTATCGTAATTTTTTGATACTAAATATAGTAATTCCAAAATAATTTTGGCCTCCTTCTCATCTACCTGAATACCGTTTTTGGAAAGAATAATAACGGCTTTTTCTACTGAAACATTCTTCTCAATGAAGTTCATTTTTTTTATTGGTTTTTCGGTTACTTTTTTTTGATAGTATTTTTAAAAAAGCTTGATTTACATTTAAAGAAAGTGCACCTGTTTTAAAATCAATATCAGTCGGTGGAATAAGATTTACAAGATGCCTTTTGTCTGAGACATCAAACTCAGAAAATCTTTGAAAGATTTCGACTAACGCTTTCTCTTCTACTTGATTTTTTTTATCAATAGCTTTTAATTTAACAACAATATCACA
The DNA here is from genome assembly GCF_004362055.1 of Flavobacterium sp. 245. GTDB lineage: Bacteria > Bacteroidota > Bacteroidia > Flavobacteriales > Flavobacteriaceae > Flavobacterium. Next base: position 187,054 of record NZ_SNXB01000010.1, on the reverse strand, counting down.
TGCTTCCTTTTTAAGATTTTTGGTACTGACTTGATTCTCTTTTTTTAATTCATTGTAGTCATCAATTTTTAATATTCCGGCTATAAATAATTTTCTGCCTCGAGAAAGGGTCACTCCCTCCTCTTTTATTTTCCTCTCTAATACTTTTTGAGCGTATAAATAACTTGCTTTCTGTGTCTTTATATTCTGGTCTTCTAAAATGTTCTTAAATAATTCAATTGTATTATTTGAGAGTATTAATTGTTGAAGTTTATTTTGATAACAATCATTAAGAAAGACCGCATCTATCCTTGTTTTACAACCATAATGACAATGATAATATGGATATTTTTTTGATCTTCCTTTTGAAACACTACCGCTAAGTTTTCGATCACAAACAGGACATGTTAAAAAACCTCTAAGAAAAAATAATGATTGTAAATCATTTCTTTTAGCAGTAGTTCTTCTCTTTGTATTAATAACAGACTGAACCTGATTAAATAAAGACTCTGCGATTAAAGGTTCGTGTAATCCTTTTACCATCTGCTCTTCACTAGAGTCAAGTTTGACTGGTATAAGCCCACAATAAACTGGGTTGTGCAAAATCCTGAAAAAGTGTGACCTTGAACATATTAAACCTTTATCATTAGCTATTTTGATGATTTCAGTTATTTTATGATCATTTTTTGCAACTTGATAAAAAGCCCATTTTATAATTTCGGCTTCAGGCTCTTTAGGAGCGATACCTTTTTTACCATCCATTGATGTCAAATTGATAAATCCTAATGGTGCCTTACTAGGATATCTACCCATCAACTTCGCTCGACGAATGCCGTTTGAAGTGTTTTGAGCTCTCCGGGTATTTTCTGCTTCCGGTACAGCTAAATATACAGCTAGCATAACTGTACTTTCCGGTACAGAGAAATCGATTGGCTGATCAATAGCCTTCGCTGTTGTTTTATATCTCCGAAGCTTACCAATCATTTCGTACGCATATTCAATATTACGACTGAATCGATCCCATTTAATAAATAGTATATTTTTGTCTTCTCCTGATGATTTCTTTTTGATTTCTGAAAATAATCGGTTCCATTCTGGCCTATTGAAATTCTTTGCAGAGAAATCTTCGCGATAAATTCCCTTAACTTCGATATCGTAATATTTACAATACTTCAATAGTCTGTCCTCCTGTTCTGGCAAGGAGTAACCTTTTCTTTTTTGTTCGTCCGTACTTACACGAACGTATAAATAGGCTGACTTCATATAATAATGTATTGGTTAGATTCACTACTGAATATTTTTAATACATGAACTTATTAATAAAAAAGTACTCATGTTCTTCTAGTAAAACGCTATACATAATAAAAATATATACAACCCATTAAAAATCAATAGCATTTTTTTAATGATATTGTATTCACGGCTTTTAATTACTAAATTTAAGCAAAACATGACAATAGTTATTCTGTTTTATAAAGAGAATGCAAAATGGCACAAAAAAAACAAATTCCGAAAATACAGCACTTCGTACCACAATTTTTCCAGCGTTTCTTCTCCTTTGAAAATAATGGAAAAACCATCGGCATGTTCGAGACTAATAGGAATGTTTTTAAAAGTCATGTAAAAATATCCTCGCATCTAGGCAGAAAACATTTTTATGGGAGCGATGGCGAGCTTGAAGAGTGGCTTGCAAAGCTCGAATCAGATTCTGCCCCAATCTTTAGAGAAATGTGGGAAGGAGAAAAACTGCCTATTCCACAAAGTCTTAATCATTCTAAAATGCTGCATTTCCTGATTATTTTGGATCTACGAAACCCTATTCATTTCAAAATTCTAAAAAAATTTGAGCAAAGACTTCCAAATACTAAGTCTAAAATCAGCGAAGGTAATATCTCTACCGATATGATTCCTGGATTACAGGGACAACAATCAGACAGGGGAAAACTGAATTCGCTAAAATCTGCAGAACTGCTGGTACCTGATCTTTTAAACCTAAAATATAAGCTCATTAAAAATAAAACCTCAAATCCTTTTATTATTTCGGATAATCCGCTTGTCATGTATAATCAGTTTTTAGAAAAAAGAAACTGGAAATTTGGCAGCCAGAGAGATTTTGGATTAAAAGGACTGCAGCTGTTCTTGCCGCTAAATGATTCGTATATGTTAGCTGTATATGATTCCGATATCTATAAACTCGGAAATAAAAAAGAGCATATAGTATTGATAGATGATAAAAAGAGTATTGATCAGCTTAATCTCTTGCAATTTCTCAATTCCGAGTCTACTGTTAATTTCAATCACAAAGCTTCTGAGCATTATATCAGAACTCTTCAAGAAAAATCGAAAAAGTATAAAAAAGCCAATGATGACTTTATCAATGTGCATGAAATCAAAGTTCCGAAAGGTATCGATAACCTTACAGCGCAAATGATTGAAATGGGAGTGTCAGACTTGAATATTAAACTGTCGCTTCAGAAATTAAATTTTATCTCAAAATCTTGTACAGTTAAACTACATACCATTTCAGATCAGTATAGAAAAAATGTAAAATACAAGGCATACACTTATAATATCTATACCGTTACACCGATTGAGAAAAATTTTAAATAAGCATAAAATTAAAAACCTTATTCCAGTTCAACCTTAAAACCACGTAATTCCCAATATTCGATTACCGCATCTTCATGTTCAATCGTTTCGGCACCGTATCTTCCCGAACGGAAATTTAGTACAATAGAATCAGGATTTAAAAACCAAAGTTCACCTCCCTGTAGAGCAGCTCCCCCGCCAGTCATATTACTATGACAAACACATTTTCTTTCCGCAATTGGGTTAGGCGTACTTTCAATGATTATATACAACGTTCCTTCAGTATCTATAATCCACAAATAACGAGTCTCTTTACTTAAATTATCTAAAGTGGCAGTAAAAACTGAAGTAAGTCCTGGACTGTGTACAGGAATCAGTTCTGCTTTAAAGAGTATATCTTCTCCAACTGCAACTGTTTTTGGAATATTGGGGTTATTTTTATTGTATCTTTCAAAGGGTAATACAGCAGGGCCAAGTCTATCTAATAAACTTCTAGTTGGTTCACTCATAGACTAATATTTTCTATCCCCTTTTTCCAAAACCTCTTCGACCATATTAATATCGGCATTATCTAATTCCAGCACTGAAATCAGTGAGATCTTCTCCAGATCATCATTTCGGTATTTAATCCTTTCATTTGACGTTGCAAAAACTTTCCTGTTTTTCGGACTGAAATAAAAGACCTGACCCGAGCGGGTAAATGAATCAACTACAAACCTTTCATTTACTAAATTGTGATTGACTGCCAACTGTTCGGTAAAAAAAATTTCACCTAAGATAACGACCAGTTTCCATAAGTCTTTTTCCTCCTCTAAATAGCGGCTCGGCTGGAAAAGAATCGAAAATTTTGTATCGCTGTAGGGTGATTTAAAATCCAAAAATTTATAAACTAAATCAGATTCCAGTAATATGTTAAGTTTTTTATTACTGATATAAGGAATTCTGGTATTGAGATGGTAGCTGCCTTGCAGGAATATTTCTTCAAACTCTGCATTAACTACGCCCTTTATGCCGACATTTTCATTGTATATTGATTTGGAATATTCAATTAAACTCCTTTTGGGATATACTTTGACAGAAGGTCCCAGCTTCAAAGATCGGGAAACCCTCCCCAGCAGACGATTTTTCGTATCTTTGGCTAATTCACCTTTAATAGGCACGCTGTAACCACTCTTGAATTTTACCTGAATACTTGCCGGACGCTTAACGGTCTTAACCTTTTCCTCATTGCGTTCTACTACCCATATTTTTGAGATATGTACACCTGCAGGCTGTAAATAAACATAGTTTTCCATTAATTCTCCAATCGCCGCAAAACCTTTAGAATTAATCGTTTCGGATTTTATTTTTTCTCTGACGCTCATCATAATTCTTTTTTACTAAGATAATACATTCTTGCTATATTATTAATTTCAACCTGCTGAAAATTTACTGGAAAGAGCCCTTTCGCCTGAGACATTATTTGATTTTTCAAAATCCTCAACATGCTTTTTAAAAAGCACTAGGTCACCTCGTCCTATATTGGTGTAATACAAAAATTCATAGGCTTTAGGTTTTAAAATGTTGGCCTTTCTTGTAGGCAGTGATTTCAATAATCTTTCCGCAGCTTTGAAAACATGTTTTCTTCTAGAAAAGACCAAGATATCCTGTGCCAGCTTAAAATACTCTTTTTTAGTCTCTTTATCAATTTGTTCATCCAACAAAATAGGACCATATATCCTATGCAGAAAAGTCGAACGGTTACTGTAACAGATATATTCAAGCCAGTTTTTAAACCTTCCTTCCCTGGCCACTTTATCTAAATTGTTCAGTATAGCTAAGTAGGCCATTGTGGCATTGTCAGCTTCAACCGGCAGATAGGTGGAAGTAACCGATCTTGAGCCACACTGCAGAAAGGCATTTGCAATAGAATTAAAGGTACCGTATATCGGTGCTGTCCCACAGGCAGACAAAAACACAAGCGGCACCACTATATTATTGGCAGTAATAAACTCATAGGTAAGATCATCACTGCCCATGTGGAGAAAGGTCTCTTTGGTTTCCTTATTTACGCCCCCATGTGTATCTATAATCAAAAAATCAGGATTGTGCTTTCTAAGCACCTCCAAAAACTCATCATTGGATGCGCACGTAACAACAATGAAATTATGTTTTTCTGACATCTCGTACAGTATGGAATGCCACTTTATAAATTCATCGTCATCCGTTCCAAGCACCACCAATGTCTTAGAAATGATGTTTTCAGAAATCTTAAAGTCCATCATCGAATTAACCGCAAAGGATATAATCTGGTTATTAAAACTGGTTTCGGGAATCCGGGTAATGTCATGGGTAAAAGATAAAGGAATATTATCGATCCTAAGCCATTCAAACGGCAGATCGGTCACAGAGATAATCTGCGAGTTCCTGCCGGCTAAATAAGTTCTAAATTCATCGCTTAACACAGATTCTGAAATGCTGTCCCCTATTTTGCCCAAAGTATCACTTATTTTAAGCTTTTCCTTTAAAATTGTAAACTTATCAAAGTGTTTAGGACTTATAAAAGATAAGTCGCTGTACAAAGATTTTCCTTTTATAGGCAGGCGGATATAGGGCATTAAATTGAAGCTGGCCAAAAGAAAACACGTACTGTCCAAAAATATTAGGCGTTCTTGAAGCAATTTACCTCCAGTACCGTAAAACACTTGGTTTTCCTCAATATCATTAACTGTTATAACATAATTAGATGACTGTTCAACCTGAAGAGCCTCCATAATCTTTCCAAATATCGGACTGCTTTTATCTGTGTAAAAGTCTGCAACATCAGGATTATGAAAAGGAAGACAGAAAAAAATTGGATTGAGCTGCCCGCGCTGCTGTTCGAAATTTTCAAATAATTTAAGCTTTGAAAATAGCTTGTCAAACTCCTTGCTCTGATCGATAAATAAATTTAGCCGATTAAATGAATCCCGCTCTTTCGCTGCTTTGATCCTGATGTTGGTCAATTGCTTATCTGTCACTTCATCGGGAGAGCCGAAATTCCCTAAATAATTGTTATACGTAAGGAAGTTGGTTTTGGTCGGAAGGAAATTAGTATGGTATTTTAATTCATTCTCCTGATAAACAGTAGACAAATACAGCCTCGGTTCTTCATGTATTATATTGAAATGCTTGTAAATCTCTTCATCTTGCGTAAGTTCGCTAAGCAAGTCAAAAATGCATGAAGTACCAGAAAAATCCTTATCATGGTCCAAATTTAAAAAATAAACAAATTTAGATCCCAACTCTTTAACAATCTCCTTTAATTGCTGGTCTTCTGCCCTGTTTTCCTCTATCAGGACTACAGCTACCTGCCGGGTTTCCTCTAGTAGTTTTATGACCAACTCCCGATCAGACCTTTTATAAAATGCAACGGTGTAAGGATTATAGTTTAAATAATTAACCTCCGAAACGGCATAAAATATTGGATCATACAACTGATAAAGGTTCTTGGGAAGAAATTTTAAAAAATCAAGCGACTTAAAGTTTACATTGGCTGGCGGTACAAAGGGCAGCTCCATCTCATACTCGTCAATTAATACAATGTAAAGAATGTTGGTACGCTCTATATTTCTTATTCTCATTACTGTAGTGCTTTATTAAAAATATTTCCTAAACAATCCTAGACAAATCCTCTGGAAATGAAATAGATCTGTGGTCAATGATTCTACTGTTGCAATGATACTTCAAGCACTGCGGGCTTTTGGGTCCTGAAGACAATCTTAAATCCGGTCAGTTCCGGGTAGAACTTACTGTTATGGAAAAAATCTTCTCCTGCTTTAAAATCTATAAACATATTTTTTAAATCCATATACTGCCTTTTTTGAATATCAAAGAGATTAGTGATCCAAATCACATGATATTGTGCCCCATATTTTCGAGCCGCCCTGATCTCATTTATTGAAATATGGAATTCAGGCTCTTCTCCAGTACTGGTTTTTACCTCTACATAATGTGTTTGGTTGTGTTCATCTATATACCGCATGTCGTAACCTACAGCTTCCTTGTCCGGTACAAAACCAAGGCAAGGCGCATTCTCCGAAACCCATGTGACATTACTGTTATAAGCGGCCGATAATTTCAAAAATAACAGCTTTTCGCCCTGTTCCCCTATGTAATTAAGGTAATTCTGGTCCACAAGGTTGGTACGACCTTGCCCCCATCCGCCTCTTGATCCCCTATATGTATTGATCTTATACATGGCATGGCTCAGTACATCATACCCGTCCTGTGGTTTTTCTTCAATAATGCAGTCCGCTATTTCCAAATGATCTTCTGCCACAACTGGAAAATGCGGTTTTTTAAAATTCTCTTCTGTCGCACTCTGCTGATGAGGTTTTCCATACAAACCGCCGTAAAAATTCTTTAAGGCCTCGAACTCTTCAAAATAAAGCAAGCTGTTATAATGCTCTTGGGTCATAAACATTTCCAGCTGTGCAAGGCTAAAACCTTCCGCTTTCAGCATGGCTCTCAGCTGCCTCTTTTTACCGGCCAGTGACCCCAAGAGTTCTTTCCAGAGCACACCATGCTGCGCCTCATTCAGCTCTTCAGCGGTCAGGCTCAATTTTGGGTATTTGTGATTAAGTGTACGCAACAGTTCAATGCTCGCTTCAAATTCAAAAATGCCGCCCTCACTGCTCTCAAGTTCTAACTTTTCAGTCTCCATCAGTGCATTACAAAACTTTGATCTGCTTTCAATTCCCTGATTTTTAAAATATTGGAACAGCATCCATTTTAAAGAAGGTAAATTTTTATTCCTGTATGCAGTAAACTCCTGAGATCTTAAATAACCAAAGTTGATTGGTTTTGGAAGTCTCAGGTTAATATCCTCAAAAGAAATCCCCTCAATGCGGATGATTTCTTTAAGCAGTTCAAAATTTTCGGCAGTGTTTAAGTTCAGATAGTTCATCCTTTCAAACCATTTTGAAATAACCTCCGAATCCGCTGAGAGGTTTTCTTCCAAAACGCTGCAATTTTCCGTAGACAGCAGCAGTGACTTTTCATTACATTCTTCCACCCCTTTAGCAAATAATACCGCAGACCAGAATTCCTGTTCAGCTGTTTTTTCATTGTCTTCCAGGATTAGTTCAATTTCATGCACCCGTTCATTATCATATTCAATATCTTCGAGTGCCTCTTCAAATGTTTTGCTCTTTTTGGAATGGAACAGGTCCTTTATGAGCCTGTTAATTCCAAGATCCTTCTCGAGATATTCCGAGAGCACACTGTTCAAAATTTCACCCAAAAGACTTTTATGATCCGCAATGGGCAGGTATTTCTTTGAAATATAAATGGAATTTACATCAGTATCAAAATAGAACTTCATTTCCAGAAAAGTTTTAAATTCTGGTACAGAATTCAGGCCGATTTCTTTGGTTAAATCCTCCTGGCAGATTCGCAGTTTTAAATCTTTGAGCAGTGAAAAGGTCTCATTTTTAAGATGTCCTTCGATCTTGTCTTCCGCCGCAATAATAACATAAGCCGCATTAGGTACTTTTTCAAAAAGGACGCACTCCTGCTGATGCTCCGGTATGTGAACTGATTCGGCTATTTCAGCAGATGTCCTTCTGCCAATTCTGCTGAAAATCCTGCCTATTTCATTTCGGTCGCTTTTGGTAAAATAATATTCTAGCATCTCTTTTGCCTCAATTGGAAGATTATCAAATTTCAGGCGGTCATCAACATGATAAATATTCTCCGGTTTCTGCCAGGAAATCAATTCGCTACCCTCACAAGTCTTCCTGCATAAAAAGCTGGTGCCTTTGAGCTCTCTGAATAAAAGTTCTCTCTGCGAATTATCAATCTGTGTGTACGTATTGAAAAGATATTTTAAAATGACATGGTAAAAACGTTTAAAATCCGCATCCAGAGGCTCGTCTTCCTTTTGCTGGTATTTTGATGCAGTAAGATTTAAAATCGAAATGATACTGCTTCTGCTGTAAGTGTTAAAGTGGTTGATTTCGAGTATTTCAATAAAACTCCTGTATTTGTCAAAATCCCCAACAAGAATATCCAGCCTATTTGCCAGATGTTTTTCATTCAATGCATCAAGCCGGTTGAGTCCCACTATATCTCTAACTAGTAATGGAGCCTGCTGATCCTGGCTCAGAAAAATCCACGACTTTTCCTGAAGAGTCTTTGTAAATGAGGTCAGGGACATAAATTGTTTGACCGAATCCGTACTCGAAGCGAGTGTAGATTGCACTTTAAAATCCAGTACATCTATAGTGGAAATTTTGGCCTCGTAGCGAGACCAGCTGGAATAAATAGAATTGAAAAAGAAAAAATTAGGCTTTGACGGAAAATCCAGCATCCTGTCATTTGAAATGCGAAAACCATAAGCACTCCTGCCTGTCTTCATGTTAATTTTCCTTGTCCTTTTTGAATCCGACGTGGTGTCGATGGCTTCTTTAGAAAAGTAAACGGCCGGTATATCCCAGACACCGCATTCGGCAAAGAAACTCAATAATTTTTCCCCGCTCTGCCCTTGCATTTTCTCCAAACAGTTCTCTATATCGACGTACGAGGCCTCAGGATAGATCTCCATTAGCGATTCAGATTCAAAGTAAACAGGGCTGTAAACCGGCATTACCCATTCCATTTTATTTTTGACCGGAAGATAAATTTTACGGGAGATAGAATCTTTGGTACTCTGCTGAAGCGATTCAAGTCCTATTAAAAACCTGAGAATAGAGTAGTTTTCAACAAGCTCGTTATCAAATAAGGTAAGGGCCTTCTCCACCAGATCGGCACGACTGTATTCCTTAAGCCCAATATAGCGCACGCTTTTAAGCACATCTTCCGTCTTAATCTGTATCTCTGGATGCAGCAAGATCAGCTGACCTGAAATATCCTCAGGAATGTTTATCGCGTTTTTACCCCCCGCACTGAATATGTCATCTTTCTTACTATAAAGTTCGTTGTTACCGCCTAAAAGAATTTTCCTCTCATAACTGTTTATATTGTTGCGGATTAAAAATGAATAAAGCTTTTCAAAAAAAGCAGGATTGTGTACTTCTTTCTGTGCAACATTCTCTATATATTTTAAAACGTCTGCATTGGACAATGTTTTGATATTGAAATTATCTACCAAAAACTTTTTGATTTTTTCTTCACAGGTAAATACATGTCTGCCCTCGATAGTATGACCTTTCAGGAAAACATAAATTTCTTTTGAACAGTAAATAATTTCTTTTGGTTCCACATAATATTGAGCTGCATCAATCCAGATGAATTTCCTTTTTCTGAGTTTAGTAGTGTAGACCCTGTAAAAGTATTCCAGCTTATCACTGCTCCTTTCAAAATACACATAGTCTATCAGTTTGAGCTTATAGTCCTGCTCCAGCAGGTAATCCAGCAGCTGGCCAGTCTGCATGGTTGAGATTTCGTCAAAAATAAACTTGTTTAGCCTTGTGTCTCGTATGGAGGTCCTCTCGGGATTGCAACTGAAATTACTATGGATAATGTAGGGAAAGCCCGTGATAATCTCCAATGGATAAAACAGAAATAGTTTGGAATTCATTCTAGGAACAACCTTCAGGTCTTCACTGCATTCAAATACCGGTTCTGTCGCATCTTTCAGAATCAAATATAACACTTTAAGTAATTTAAAATTTAGGCCGCCAATTTACAGAATGATTTAAACATAGTTTTCCCTGGTTCAATCATCTGATTCTTTCTCAACATATGCACAACTTCAATTCCGCTCAATGTTCGTCTGGCCGATTCAAAACTTTTAAAACCTAATCCATTTTGTATTCGCCACTTGATAAAACGATGATCCTGTTCAATAATATTATTGAGATATTTACACTGTCGGATTTTAATCTTTGAGAACGAACGGTTATTATATACTTTGATCGCTGCGGTATTAGAACCGCTTTTATCAATGTTTATTACTCTTGGCCGGTAGTTATTACTAATGGCTTTAATTAGAAATGACTGGGCACTCATCCTCTGCCTTCTCTTAGTTAATAAGAAATCAACTGTATTGCCTAGTTTATCTACTGCTCTATATAAATAACACCAAATACCTTTTACTTTGATATAGGTCTCATCCAATCTCCAACTTGTACCGACTTTACCTTTTCTTTTCTTCATCTCTGCCTCAAGCAAAGGTGCAAACTTATAAACCCAACGCTGAATCGTGGAATGATCCACAATGACTCCTCTAATCTTCATTATTTCTTCAACATCTCGATAACTTAAAGTAAACCTAAGCTTAAAATATACTGCCTGCAGAATGATAGACTTTGGATAGCAATGACCTTTCGTATTCATTTTTTGATGGGTTTAAAATTATAAAGATAAAAGTTATTCCCAGATGCGACAGAACCAAGCACTCATGTCATACTAAATAAAACGTCATAGACAACAAAAAAGATATACAAACCTTAAAAAATCAATAATATTTTTTTAAAAATGATATTGAAACATAACCCACAATAATTATGTTCTAAATGAAACAATCTTTAAGATTTAAAGTTGCGATAACACTAGCCCCGATAGTAGTGGAAATCCTTTTGTGCCACCGTTCGACACAAAAGATTGGAACGTATAGCGGGAATAACTCCTGAAAAAAACATTAAACCTAAAATAATATAACGTACAAGCCTGGATACCTGATAGCTATTTTATAAATGCAAAGTATTATTCTGTAAAAAAAAGCGTTGCGATTCTTTTTACATTTGATAAAAGACAAAGCACAAACGAAAGACAAGCAATAGAATACCGGCAGCCTTGCTGAAGAACACTCCTTTTAAAAAAACGACACCAATAATTTAATTTAAAAAATAAAATGACAAATTCAGAAACACCACATAATTACGATCAGGAGGACCGTAATTTTCAAAACGCAAACACAGCCCCACAACGCAGCGATGAGAACAGCAACCCTTATGATTCAGAAAATCTTGACCATGAATCCGGCAGCGCGTCCAAAGATATAACCGAGAAGGACATTGAGAAGGATCTTATAGAAAATGATCCCTCCGAAGGGTTTGAAACTGATATTGATACCCACAAGGGCGATGAGGAAGAAAGCGCGTCCTTTCAAACCATTGAACCCGATCAGGACAATCCCGTTAACAGGGAATTCGAAATTGGGGAGCTTGGCAATGAAGAACTTAAAGAAGATGAACTTACCAGAGATGAATCGCGTCATGGTGCACTGTATAATAATAAGCCTTCTCAGCGAAAATTTTAATGCACAGATTTGATACATGTATAAAACCTCTTTGAGCATTACCGCTGAAATAGGCTTTAAAAAAGTCAATAGTGCCCTTATAGTCCTGGCAGGTTCTGTTTCTGTATATTAATTATCGCTTATTTAGCAAAATAAGCCTTTGATGACTTATAATAAATCATTGCTGGGGAACTTTAAAAATAGTTTTTGAATACTTGGGAAGGACATATACCGTCCTGTTTGCTTTTAAATATTCTGACGGGGACAGGCCGACATGTTTGTTAAACGCCCTGTAGCAGGTAGTCTTGCACTTAAAGCCTGAGGCCAGCATCATTTCCTTCACTGATAAATCTTTCCACTGCACATCATTAATTTTTTCTTTAAAATAAGCAATCCTCCTTAAATTGACATAATCAGTAAAACGCGAATTAAGCTGCGAATTGATAATGTAGGAAATAACATGAAGCGAAATTCCTGTCTCCCTTGCAAGGTCCGGCATAGAAAAATCATTTTTTAAAAAAAGCTTTTTAGCCCTCAAAGTCTTTTCTAATTTTGCCAGATACACTTGTTTTTCTTTAGTTGTCAACTTTTCATATCCCATATTATTTGTATAATATCTAATAAAAAATCAATTAATGAATTTACTACTAAAAGTTTTAAGCAGATAAGGACAATACTCTTAAATGAAAAACAGCTTTCCTTACACAGGGTTTGTACAGGTATTTCAATATTTTTCTCTTTGTATTGTTAACTGACTTGATTTTTGATTCTTCATTACGATGAGGAAATAAAAGAAATACTGCAAATAATAAAGAAGAGAATAATCTCTTCTTTATTTGTTTACAGCCAAAAAAACCGCGAAACACCTTTACTTCTTAATATCAGCGGGCAGTTTAATCCCTTTTTGATCCAGTAGTTTCTTGGCTTCCTGGATATTTCTGAATCTTGTAATTCCCATTTCCCCGGTATAGGTTTCTCCCTGTAGTGGTCTTGGAGGATATTGAACATAAGACTGTATCAGCTCCTGAGTCGCTTTATTAAATATTGGCAGTGTCCATGTTTTTTCTGTAAAACTATTCATAAACAAATCATAACGTTCCTGAGGATCCTGCCAAAGATCATATATAGCGGGAACTGTAGCGACATAAGTTTCGTCTCCTCTCCATCCAAGCTGTTGACCTGGAGAATCACTTCCTGCCTGAGCGCCATTATCCCCACGCGTATTAAATACAGCCTTAAAATGTCCAACCCTTACTGCGCCAGGGGACAGCTCAGCTTCTGTAAAGTAAAACCAGCGGTCACGCAGTGGCGTTCCTTTTTGAAAAAGCACATTGGCCATATCCATACTGTCAAAAATTATTGGCTGTCCTTCACGGTCATTTTTAGGGAGCGTAATCCCTGCAAGATTTGCAAAGGTTGCCATTAAATCCAGGCCGCCCACAATATCATTACTATAACTTCCAGCTTCAATTTGTCCAGGCCACCATGCGATTGCAGGAACACGGCTTCCCCCTTCTCTATCAGTTCCTTTAGACCCTCTAAAAGGGGTGTAGCCGGCATCAGGATGGACATCCTGCCATGCGCCATTATCTACTGTGTAAATTACAATAGTATTATCTGCAATACCTAGCTTTTTGATTTCATCCATTACCCGACCAACATTATAGTCCATTTCCATAACGCAGTCAGCATATTTGCTTCCCGCAGGGGATTTTCCCTTAAACTGTTTTGAAGGTACATTAGGCTGATGGTTCTTGGCAAAATTCACGCACATAAAAAATGGTTCGCCTCCCTTTCCATAAGAATCTAGTTGCTTAAGTACATTATCGGTCATCATCATGTCCAGCTCTGCAATATTTTCTTCTGTTACTTTAGACACTTCCCTTGCCTTTCCGCCTGCTTCACCTTCTAATATACCCGTAGTTACTTTTTTGAAAAAAGCAAGCATTTCTGGCGACATATCCGGATTCCATGATTGAAACGCGTACGTATAGGCATTTAAGTGATAAAGCACAACATTTTGCATTTTATCAAATCCGTGCGCTATGGGCATCGCATAATCATCTTCTCCTAAATGCCACTTTCCGGAGAAATAAGTTTTATAATTGGCTTGTTTCAAAACTGATGCAAGTGTCCATTCCGCTTTGGGAAGTCCACCGCCCTGTCCCTGAAAAGCCACAGTGGTCATACCACTTCGGTTAGGATTACGACCTGTAATCATCGCAGCTCTTCCTGGTGTACAGCTCGGCTGTCCGTAAAACTCCCAAAACTGCATTCCTTCTTTTGCCATCTTGTCTAAATTGGGCGTAGGCATACCACGGCTCTTTCCTCCACCATATACCCCTAAATCACCATATCCAGTATCGTCTGAAATCAGCATAATAATGTTTGGTTTCTTCTTTGTCTGCGCATTACTTACAAGGCCCTGCAGGCATAAAAGTACTAGTAGTGCTAATAAAAAATGTTTTTTGTTCATAATAATGGTTTTATAAAATTAACAATGTTGACATTATACTTTCAGGGTAATAATTCTTGCGAAATTATGGCTATAGTTAATTGTGAGTGGGCAGAGAAGAAATGGTGTTACTAAAATCTAACGTAGTGTAAAGTTAAAGAGAGCATTTACCTGATTGGCAAAAATGTGGTTTCATTTTATAAAATGAAACCACAAAACCCAGTACTTTATGTGTAATAAGTAATAAAAAATCATTGGTATGAGTATAAAGACGGGGTACCAATGTAAAGTTCTCCAGTATAAAATAGGGCTCTTCGGCAGCCCCAGGCCCTGATTGCTTCGCCAGTTCGCTGCCGTTTGGGTGCAACGTATAGCGGGAAATGCTCCAAAAAAATAATATTAGATCCAATTAACGCAACGACACGATGGTTGCAAAATATAAAAAAGCACAAAGACACTATCACATTACTTATCAAATAGTTAACTTCGATATTTAGATATTTGGCTTATGGCAGAACAGCGCAAAAAATACGATCGCATTTTTAAAGAGAACGCAGTTAAAGTAAGCTATGAAAAAGACACTATTAAAGAGTGTGCGGATGAACTGGGAATATTGCCCTGCATACTCACCCGGTGGCGAGCGGAATACCAAAAATTTGGATCGGGAAGTTTTCAGGGATCGGGCTATGCAAAATTCCATCCAGATAACAGGAGTACTTTTGAGCTTGAAAAAAAATATAAAGAATCAATACTTAAATTTGATATTTTAAAAAATGCAACGCCGCATCTTTACCAGGGCGACCTA
The DNA here is from genome assembly GCF_004362055.1 of Flavobacterium sp. 245. Lineage (GTDB taxonomy): Bacteria > Bacteroidota > Bacteroidia > Flavobacteriales > Flavobacteriaceae > Flavobacterium. The sequence continues at coordinate 172,024 of NZ_SNXB01000010.1, read as the reverse complement.
ATAATTTATCAGTTCATAAAGGATAACGAAAAAAAATACTCAATAGCGAAAATGTGTAAGGTCCTGGAAGTTGGAATTGGAAGATACCTCAGATGGAAAAAACATGGAATGCCAGAAAAACAAAAATATATGTTTTTATTAAAAAAAGATATTACCTCAATATTTTTCAAATTTAAAAAACACTGCGGAAAAAGACAAATTACCAGTGAACTCCATAATCTTGGTTATAAAATTACAGACAGGCAGGTATCTTTCTACATGAAGCAGTTAGGCCTGAAACGGGTTCTCAAAAGAAAATTTAAGGCAACAACCGATTCCAGTCATAATTATTATACTGCTCCCAATATTCTAAATCAAAATTTCAGTATAGATGCTCCCTCTAAAGTTTGGGTATCAGACATCACCTACATCCAAACCAGCAGAGGCTTTTTATACCTAACCATAATTATGGATTTGTTTGACAGAAAGATAATCGGCTGGAGCTTAGGCTGTAGGCTTTTCACTGCAACAACCACATTACCAGCACTGGAAATGGCGGTAAAAAACCGTAAGGTTTCAAAAGGATTGCTATTTCATTCCGATAGAGGAGTTCAATATGCCAACAAAGCCTTTACCAAAAAACTTACTTCTTTTGAATTTATACCTAGTATGAGCCGCAAAGGCAGTAGTATTGACAATGCTGTTTCTGAAAGCTTTTTTAATTCTTTAAAAAGAGAGCTAATACATCGAAAAAGCACATTGATTTCTCAAAAACTTATGAAGGCCGAAATTATTGATTTTATCGAAAATTGGTACAATAAAAAAAGAATGCATTCTGCATTAGACTATAAAACTATAGAACAGTTCAATGCAAATAATAACTTAAGTATGCCTGAGTAATTTTATAAATATAAATGGTCAATAAAATTAAGTACAATGACAAAACGATAGTATAACTATGACTAACATAGGAATCCAGGTAATGTTAATAAAATAAATTTAAAGCCAATGCATGAAAAGAACCAAAAAAGAATATGATTTTGCATTTAAGGAGAAGGCAGTGCTTTTAAGTTATGAAAGAAGTTGCAGTCTGGCAAAACTTGAAAAAGAACTAGGATTGTACACAGCCGCACTCAGCTCTTGGCGCCGGGAATATGAAAAATTTAATAATGAAGATTTTTCGTCAAATAATTACTTAAAATTAAATATTGAACGACAAATAAATGAGGAACTTGAAAAAAAAATTAAAAAATTAGATTTCAAATTTCAAATTTTAAAAAATGCCGGTAAATATATTTTACAAGAGCGATCCATGATTTTTCGTTTCATGGCAAGCAATGAAAAAACATACTCTATTAGGCTAATGTGTGAAGTTTTAGGTCAAAATAGAGGTACTTACCGGTCCTGGAAAAATCAGGTCGTAACAGAAAAGAAAAAAAGGAAAATCCTAATGCAGAAAAAGATCACTTCCATATTCTTTGCTTATAAACAGCGTTACGGATGCCCCCGAATTACAGTTGAACTCCAAAATGCTGGATATAAAATATCATGTAGTACAGTATATGAATATATGAAAGAATTAGGTTTGTCCAGCAAAGTAAAAAAGAAATAAATGGCTTAATAAATAATTATTGAATTTTAAGTTAAAGAGTAATAAAACAAATTTATTAATTTTATTTTCAGTTAGTTAAACAAACAAAACAGTAATTATACACTCAAATTTTTAATTATATTTGAGTATACAAATGAGAATTTTGCTAAGTATTATTAAAGTATGTAATGCAAACAATGATGAAACCAGATAAAGACACATTTTATAAAAACAAAACAGATAAAAAAACATTACCGCACATTAACATTGAAGAATTAATAAATGATGATACATGGGATTTATTCTTTAAGTTAATTTCTAATTATTATAAACTTTTAGATAACCAATTAGAAGAGCATGATCTTACCGATGCACAGCGTACCTTAATGGCCTTTAATATATTGTATGGTGAAATTACAACTGGCTGTTTTTTAGAACTAATCAAAAATGGCTACTGCAATTACATTTTTGAATTCAGATTCTCTGAAACTTTAAAAAAATGGGAAGCAATAGAATTGGCAGCAATTATTGATCAGGCCAGAAAAATATATTTTCTAAAGAAAACCGAACTTGAAACATTAATAACGACTTACGAAATTTTTGAAATTTATCATCATTATCCCGAATTTAATGTTCTGGACAATGCGTTTTTTAAAATCATAAATTTCCAGGCAGATAAAATTAAACGCTACATTCAACATCATATCGATGAATTTGCTATCGTTGTTTAATTTGACGCCAGAATTATTTGTCCTTACAAAATGGTTACTGTTTTCTAGTCTTTTCTTTTATATGTTCTTGCTAATTTCACTTCCAGAAGTTAACTTTCCATCGTATGCCTATACTAAGTATATTGAAGGTACAAGTAAGATACAATTTTAAGAATTACAATTAGCGCACTAAAATCAGACGATTCCAAGTACACCTATAGTTTACCTTTTATCAATAACTTTGTGAAACGCCCATTGCCAAAGGTATGACATGTGGATTCGGTATGATACTGCTCTATAAATAATGCGAAAAAATTAGTTTTAGAAAATACTTGTGTTCTGAAATTTAACTTATTTCGACTTGTGAAATAGAATCTCTACACAAATTCAAAACATTTATAAATGAATTTGAAATACCGTTTTCAACCTCCCGTTTAACTTCGCTATAAAATATTCACCAAAACTGAATACTGATATAAACGATTAAACTATGAAAAAAACCTTCAGCCTATTTCTAGCTATTTCTACTATTACTTTAAGCTCTTTTGCAAAATCCAATCAAGGAGATCCAACTTATGATTGGTTTAAGAAAACAACAGAAGTAATTCAATTTCAATTAAACAAAGCCGCCCAAACATATAAGCCAGGAAAAAATCCACGTTCTGTAAATCCGAACGGAACGGTAAGGTTAGCTGGTTTAACAGATTGGACAACCGGATTCTTCCCTGGAAGTCTGTGGTACGGATATGAACTCACAGGCGACAAAAAATTAGCAGAGGAAGCTAAAAAATTCACATTGGCCCTTGATTCTATCCGTAATATAAAAAACACACATGATGTTGGTTTTATGTTGTACTGCTCTTATGGAAATGCTTACAGAATTACAAAGGAAGAAATCTATCTACCTGTATTGAAGGATGGAGCAGCAAACCTATACGCCCGATTTAATCCTAAGATTGGAGTAATTCGTTCCTGGGATTTTCCCTGGTGGCATTATCCTGTAATTATTGACAATATGATGAATCTCGAATATTTATATTGGGGAGCAAAACAATTCAACAAACCAGAATATACAAATGCTGCAGATACTCATGCGTTAACAACTATGAAAAATCATTACAGAAAAGACTTCAGTTCTTATCATGTAGTTGATTATGATCCTGCAACTGGAAAAGTTCTGCGTAAAGCTACACACCAGGGATTAACAGATGAATCAGCATGGGCGCGTGGACAAGCTTGGGGGTTATATGGCTATACGGTATGTTATGAAAAAAGCAAAAATCCGAAGTTTTTACAACAGGCTGAAAATATTGCCAAATTCATTATGAACAATCCCAGAACTCCAAAAGATAAAGTACCGGTTTGGGATTACGATGTTCATAACGCATTAGAAACTGATGACCTTGCTCCAAGAGACGCCTCAGCAGCAGCCGTTATTGCTTCTGCTTTATTAGAATTGAGTACACAGGTAAAAGACGGTCAAAAATATGTTGATTATGCAGAGACAATATTAAAATCCTTATCGTCAGATGCTTATTTGGCTAAAGCAGACGAAAATCATTATTTCCTTTTAAAACATAGTGTCGGCGCTTTTTTATACAATTCTGAAATTGATACTCCCCTTGATTATGCCGATTATTATTATCTGGAAGCTTTAAAAAGATATGCCGAGATCAAAAAAATTGAGCTTTAAAAAAGTTGAAACCTGTTAAATTAAATACGAACATTAAAACACATTTATTATAGAAAAAAAACCACAAGCTTTTTTGGCTGGCAAATACAATCCAGCCAAAAAATTGCTGACTCGCTAACTTAACCAAAAACTGTAAATATCCAGTAATTATGAAAAAAAGTTTACTTGCTTTGCTATGTGTACTTACTTTTTTAGAAGCAAAGGCACAAAATTCCAATTGGGTATATGACTTTGGCACTAACCTCGCCGCGCCATACACATCTGCTACTTATAGATCCACTTATTTACCCGCGCCATTGACTGGTGGCGGAAATGCGGGTGTAAGGGCCTCTTCGACTACCGAAGGCTTCGTTGAACTGACCTCTTCCGGTTTAGCCGGCGGCACTGGAGCCGAACTTAAAATGACCAGTGGTACTACTGTATCTGGTGCAAAATTTGGGTTGGCTCCTTTTACAGCTACTACTGTTGCCAGTTTTGAATGCAAGATCAATATCAGCTCAGGAACTAACGGCAGATTCTTATTGTATTTTGGTAACGGCAGCAATTTTACCAGTGCTAGCGGATTAAGTTTACCACAAACATTTGCCGCATTACGGCTATCCCCTTCAGCGACTGCTGTTAGTCTCGAATGGCTTTCATCCGCTACAAGTCCCAACTATACAACAACCGGACTTTCTCAAACTACACTTAATAAAAATCAGGTTTACACACTGAAGTTTTTTATGAACAACAGTTCCAGTACAGCATCCTATATCACTGGAGGTGGCACAACGGCAACAACACATAGCCTTCCCGCAGGAACTTTTGATATTTGGATTGACGATATAAAAGTACTTACCAATGCTGATCCCGGAACAGGTTTGCTACCGCAGGGAACTACAATTAATGGAATGAATTTACTGAATGTGGGAGCAGGTTCATCGGCACCAGTAATTTATATTGATGACATCAGTTATTCCAATTTTTTAATAGCTTCACCTCCGCCACCTCCGCCTACTGTCACTGGTACAATTCTTTATGTTAATTATGAAAACGGAGCTACGAATTCCGGCTTCACAGGTATTGATGTTACACACGCTACCGCACCAGATGCCGCTTTTATGGTGCCCGGGTATACTAGTACCTACGGCATAGGGCATACTGTAAAAATGGGAAACCCTGCCTACGAATCTGACGGTGGTCAACGCAGTGAATCTTCTACCGTTGACGCATATCAATTTTTTCCCGGAGAAGAACGACGCTATGAAGTAAGCTTTAAAATGAAGGACTGGCCTGCCTGGACTTCTACAGATCCGCTTTACGGCGTAGTTCTATTTCAGCTAAAAATGAGCGATGGTGTGGGCGAGCCGTTAAGGGTGATTGCACAGCGAAACGGCATTGAAAGCAAAAGAGATATACGAAATGCCAATGGCGATGCGATAACAACTTCTACTCCATTAGTGGATGATTTCCGTAATTATGCAAATGATTGGATTCACTTACGCATTGATGTAAAGTGGACTACCAATGCTACCGGTTACATCAAGATATATACAAAACTACCGGGAGAGCAGGATTATAGCCTTAAAGACCAGTCTGAAAACATTGTAACTTTTGTGAGCCAATCGGCAGGAAATATTGGCTACTTAAAATGGGGAGTTTATACGCGAGCCGGAAACCCGGGAGAGTCATTAGAAGGTAATACTACACTTACTTTTACAGCCCATCATGACAATATAAAAGTGTTTGAGCTTAACAATACCAGTACTGCTACCGCTCTTTGGAATAACACTATTACAGACAATAATCCGGCTTATCTGCCGGCCCCATATTCTCCTGCTAACGATGTCGTAACAGCCAATGTAGTATCTAACAGCACTTCGCCCAGCTCAGATTTTTCCCGTAACACACTAACGCCCACCGGCGGCACTACCCTTAGTGGCAGATATTTATTGGGTGGATGGGCAACAGGTTCAGCTGCTACGCCCAGCCCGTTTGATCCTACTCAGTATTATGAATTTAAAATCGCTCCAAAACCAGGCCACCAGCTTACCCTTAAAAGCATGACATTTAATTGGAGAACTGCAGGCGCTACAAATTCCAACACTTACGTATTGCGCTCCAGTCTCGACAATTTTACCAGCAATATTTCGGCACCGGTTACTGTAAGCGATGATGCTGCTAATACAAGTAATTTTGGAAATAACTCTATTTATGATCTGGCTAATATTTCGACAAACTCCGAAATAACTTTTAGAATGTATTGGTATGGAGCTACTAATGCTGGCAGTCTTGTAGGGATTGACAATTTCGCTTTTAATGGTAGTGTTTTGGCGGTAGAATCAAACTTGAAAATACAGACAAAAAACAATCTAGCAAAAAATACAGATAATGCCGTTTGTACTTATACTGTACAAGGCAATGAATTTGATGCAACGGCTACCGACAACTGCGACAACATTGCGTACAGTTATGTGTTAAGCGGCGCGACAACAGCTACCGCAACAGGTTCATTAGCAAATAAAATCTTTAATAAAGGGGTTACCACAGTTACCTGTACAGCAACCGATGCATGTGGCAGCAGTTCTACTTCGTATACAGTTACCGTTACTGATATTGAAAAACCAGTCTTTACTGCACCAACTCCAATCACAGTCAGTAATGATAAAAATCAGTGCGGTGCTGCAGTAGTTTTACCTCAACCAATAGTTACTGATAACTGCGCTGTAGCAAGTATTACTAACAATGCTCCTGCTTTATTCCCTAATGGTACAACAACCGTAACCTGGACCGCTACAGATGAAAATGGTAACACAGCTACAACTCCACAAACAGTAACTGTAACTGATACAGAAACTCCAACAATAAACTCAACTGCATCTGTTACTCTTTGTTATGAAGCAAGCGGGAATTATACAATTCCTTTGGCAACAGCCACAGATAATTGCGCTATGACTACTATTGCTTACGTAATTACAGGCGCAACCACAAGAAGCGGAAATGGATTGGATGCAAGCGGAAATTTTAATGTAGGAACGTCTACAATAATATGGACAGTAACTGACAACTCGGGAAATAGTAATACCGCTATAACTACAGTTACCATTAACAATATAATTTCTGTTAGCATTGCCGATGTATATGCCGTAAATCCAGGTGGAAATGCAAATACAATTTATTTAGGTTATGGTCCTTCTTCATTAACACTGAACGCTACACCTTCAAACGGAACAAGCCCCTTTACCTATTTATGGAGCAACGGAGCGACAACAAATACGATTTCAGTAAATCCTTCAACAGCAGGAATTCACGATTACAATGTTGTAATTACAGATGCTTTAGGCTGTTCAGCTTCAATTACAAAACAAATAAAAGTTGTTACTGTTTCTTGTGCTTCTAAAAAAGTAACGATATGCCATAATAATAACAGTCTTTGTATTTCGACTAATGCTGTTTCAGCGCATTTAGCTCATGGTTGTTATTTGGGTGATTGTGAAAGTACTTTAGGCTCAGGCAAGATAAACAATGCTTCAATAACAAAACAAATTGAAGATTTTATAGTACTTGCAGCGCCCAATCCAACGAGAACCGAATTTCAAATAAACATTATGGGAGGAGATAATAGTGAAGATATTCTCATCAATATATTTGATATTTTAGGAAGAAAAATAAATACACTAAAATCAAATTACACATCGTCTATAGCATTAGACGCTAAGCTAAGTCCGGGAATATATCTTGCAGAAATACATAACGGAACCAATACAAAAACAATTAAATTAGTAAAACAGTAATGCAATTTTTACTTTTTTAACGAACACATAAAGACTTAAGAAGCTATTTTTGATATCAAAAATAGCTTCTTGTTTATATAAAAAAACAAATACTATATTTTAATTAACATCTAATGATCAATCTAAAAACAACTTCAGTATTACTTCTTATGCTAATGACGGTTTGTCTGACCAAGGCACAAGAAGCAAAAATAAAAAAAGAAAGTTTTGATGCTATCAATCTTAATTACCCTGGTTTAGAAAAAGTGAACAAACTCTATACGTCCGGTAAATACGATGATGCAGCAAAAACATTATTAGACTATTATCGAAATAGAAAAAACATCAAACATCCTGAATTTAACATAGGTGACGAGGCCAGTTTTAAAGGAAAAGATATTGGAAAAGCCAATCAGGAAAAAGCTGACAATGCCTTATTACATAAATTTCAACCTCAAAAAGGGTATGGTTTTTACGATTATGGTAAAGATATTAACTGGGAATACTGGCCTGTAAAAGACAATGAGGTACGCTGGCAACTTCATCGCGTAACATGGTGGCAGCCAATGGGAATAGCGTATCGCAGTACAGGCGACGAAAAATATGCGAAAGAATGGATTTTTCAATTTAACGATTGGGAAGCCAAAAATCCATTGGGTAAATCGCAAGAAAACGACAGCTATGCCTGGCGTCCGCTAGAAGTTTCTGATCGTATACAGAGCCTGCCGGGTACCTTTAATCTATTTGTGAATTCACCAAATTTTACGCCGTCCTTTTTGCTTGACTTTTTAAACCTGTACAACAAAGAGGTAGCTTATATTACACAATATTATACCAAAGATGGTAATCATTTATTATTTGAAGCACAACGCGTTTTGGGTGCCGGAGCTATTTTCCCTGAGTTTAAACTGGCCGAAAACTGGCGTAAAAGTGGTATCGAAATACTTACTACAGAAATTAAAAAACAAGTTTATCCTGATGGCGTTCAGTTTGAACTTTCGCCAGTATACCATGTAGCGAGTATCGATATTTTTCTAAAAGCCTACAATTCGGCAAAACTCGCTGGCGTTGAAAAAGAATTTCCGGACAGTTATGTTAAAACGATCGAAAATATGATGGTGGCAATAACAAAAATATCTTTTCCTGATTACAACAATCCTATGTTTGGTGATTCCTGGGTGCAGGAAAAATCTTCGAGGTTAAAGCAATTTCAAAGCTGGTCAAATGTGTTTCCAAATAATCAGATTATAAAATATTTTGCTACAGACGGTAGAGAAGGTGCAATTGATTTCTTATCAACAGCATTGCCAGACGCAGGTTTCTATACTTTCCGTAACGGATGGGATGCTAAATCGACTGTATTAATTTTAAAAGCCAGCCCTCCGGGTGAATTTCATGCGCAACCTGATAATGGTACTTTTGAACTGTTTGTGAAAGGCCGCAATTTTACACCAGATACAGGTTGCTACATTTATAGTGGTGATGCCGAAGTAACTAAGATGAGAAATTGGTTCCGTCAGACGAACGGTCACTCGACATTGACATTGGACAATCAGAATATGGTCATTACCAAAGCGGAGCAAAACAAGTGGAAAACCAGTAAAAATCTGGATCTACTTACCTATACAAATCCAAGTTATATGGATTTGAATCACCAGCGTTCTGTTCTTTTTATTGATGAGAAATATTTTGTGATTATTGACAAAGCCATTGGTTCGGCGAAAGGAAATCTAGGTATTCATTTTCAATTAAAAGAAGACAGTAAGCCCGTTTTTGACAAAGCCAATAATAAAGTTTATACGACTTATGCAGACGGTAATAATCTTTTGATTCAATCTTTAAATTCGGATAAAGTAACACTGAATGAAGAAGAAGGAAAAGTATCGTATGCCTATGCAAAAGAAATCGCCAGACCTGCTTTTGTTTTCGAAAAAACAAAAAGCGACCCTACAACACAACAATTCATAACTGTACTATATCCATTTAACGGAAATAAAGCGCCAGAAATAAGTATTAAACCAAATACAGATAATGATTTTGAAAACGGAAATATTAGTTTAAACATTATCATTGATGGCAAAAAAAGTGACATAAAAACGACACTGAAAGAGTAAGTAATTTTTCTTTTACAGTTACTACAGACGCTTAAAAGTTTTCTTTTAGGCGTCTTTTTTTATCATCAAATTCTCTTAACCCGATTTACAGATTGCTTTTCTGTACTTCATTTCAATTAGTTTAAAATCCACTTGGCAATTTCAACTTTAATTTTATCAGTTTTATCTGAAAAAGAAAAAAGGAACAGATCCTTTTCGGACTTGATTTCATCAAAAATTACATCGTTTTCGTTAACAATTTACTGGCTTTAATTTAACTTTTATCAAACACAAAATATTTCAGAACAGCTCAGTAAAAACAACACTTTCTTTATAAAAAACAAACCAACAAAACAGCACAAAAGCCTGATTTCAAAGGGGGTTCTAATAATTATTAAAGCATTATTAATCAAAATCAATAGTTATTTGGACGTTTTCAAAACTCTTCTGCAGAGTCGATTTATATATTTGTTTTTATTAAAATCAAAAAAAACATGACCAATCCAAAAAAAATGAACCGAAATGAACAGAATCTTTTTTTGTTTACGAGACGAAAAATTCCCCAGCCCCTTTTGCAAGTTAATTTATTGTTATAATTTTCTCCGCTAACAAAATTGAACAATTGATAAAATGAAAATGACAAGTACCATTTTATCAATTCTATTTCAAAAATAGTTTTGAAATTTAGCTCATAATCTTGCCGAAATCATTTGATCAATATCATTTGGTAATACAACAAGAAAGCGGACAATTTATTTGACAAGACGAAAACTAAACTTAAATAATATCAATTAGGAATAAGATCGCAATTATTTCAATTTAAAAAAAATTATGAAAAGGACTATATTTTTATTTTTACTGCTTACCGCTTGTACAGTTATGTATGGTCAGGATATTATTACCATAAAGGGTGTAGTAACTGATGCGCAAAACATGCCAATGCCAGGAGCAACAGTTTCTGAAAAAGGAACTAAAAACAGTACTACTACTTCGATAGATGGTGAATATCAAATCAAAGTAAAATCTAATGCTACATTGGTGTTCTCTTACCTGGGAACAAAATCGAAAGAAGAACAGATTAAAGGCCGAACAACTATAGACACAAAATTACTGGACGACACCAATAATCTGGATGAGGTAGTTGTAGTGGGTTACGGTACCAAAACGAGAAAAAACCTTACTGGAGCGATATCTTCTATAAAAGGGGATGAATTAGCAAAAATTCCGGTGCAAAACGTTGCTCAGGCTTTGCAGGGTCGTATCGCCGGTATGCAGGTGACAATGCCTGACGGAACTCCGGGCGCTCAACCTTCATTGAGAATTAGAGGAGGAACTTCAATCACTCAAAGCAACGAACCTTTGTACGTAGTTGACGGTGTAGCACAAACGGGCGGTTTAGCTTTTTTAGATGGAATGGATATTGAGTCTATGGATGTATTAAAAGATGCTTCATCTACCTCTATTTATGGTGCTCAGGGAGCAAATGGAGTTATTTTGGTTACTACTAAAAAACCTAAAGGAGAAAAACTTACTTTAAGTTATGATACGTATGGTGGTATCAAAACCATTGCTAAAGAGATTCCGGTTATGAATCCATATCAATATGTTCAGTTAATGTACGAAGGCGTACTTGATGATCCGGCAAGATTACAGAAATTTGAGAATAATTTTGGGACATTTAATGAACTGGAAGGACTTTATAAAAACAGAGCAGGAGTTAATTGGCAAGATGAAGTTTTTGGAAATGCAGTAGAAAGCCAATATCATAAAATTAGTATTAGTGGTGGAGAGAGCGATACTAAATACAACGCTTTTTATTCTGTTAACAATGATCAGGGGATTATGATAGGAAGTGGTTCTGTAAAAAACATTGCAAAACTAGCTGTAACAAACAATGTAAGCAAAAAATTTACTGTAACTGCCATTGTCAATTATTCAAGTCAAAAAATAACAGGTTTATCTACCCAGGAAGGCGGAAATACCAGATTGAACATGTTGCAGAATTTACTTCAGTACAGACCAACAATTGGAAAAAACGGATCTGATGAAGATCTTAAATATTTAGTGGTAGATCCTTTAGACAATCAATCTTCCCCAACATTTCAAAGTCCGCTTATTACGATTGAAAGTCAAAAAAGAGAAGCTGTTAACCGATCTCTTAATATGAGCATGCAGTTGCAATATAACATTACCCCGGACTTAGTTTACCGTGGTTTAGTTAGTTACACTGACAATAGCGATAAAAGCAAATATTTTAACGATGCTACCGGTATTCAGGCGATCAGAAGCGGGGGACCAAACGGAGGAGTTACACACAATATTTCGACCCGTTTAAATTACAATAACGTTTTAACGTACAGCAAAGCTTTTGGAGCAGACCACAAATTTGATGCAACGGTTGGACAGGAGTATATTTATAATTATGCTGAAGGAATTACAGCGACAGCTTCTGCTTTTCCCGGCGTTAATTTAGGTTGGGACAAATTACAACTGGGAACTATTGCCGGAATTCCGACAACATTTGCTGAAGATGATAAATTGCTGTCATTTTTCGGAAAAGCAAATTATTCCTTTAAAAACAGGTATTTATTCTCTGCCAGTTTAAGAGCTGATGGATCTTCAAAATTCGGAACTGAAAATCAATGGGGATATTTCCCTTCTGCCTCTGCCGCCTGGCGTATAATTGAGGAAAATTTCATGAGAAGTGTACCTGTTTTCTCTGATTTGAAACTTCGTTTGAGTTATGGTGAAGCCGGAAACAACCGAATTGCCAATTATGCTGCATTAGGTATTTTCAATTCAGGATCTTATCCGCTAAACAATCAGGTAAATATTACCGCTTTTCAAAATACCCTACCTAATCCTTACTTGAAATGGGAAGCTACAAAATCGACCAACATTGGTTTTGATTTAGGACTCTTTAAACAAAGAATTTCCCTTACAACAGAATTGTATGACAACCGTTCTAAAGATTTACTTTATAACACGCGTGTTCCGGCAAGTTCAGGTTTCAAAAAACAATTTCAGAATATTGGCTCAACTTCTAACAAAGGAATTGAATTCACTTTAAATACGGTGAATATCAAAAATGATAATTTTATTTGGAATACCACTTTTAATATTGCTTTTAATAAGACAAAAGTACTTAGCTTAAGTGAAGGCGAAACGTCATTAATAACCAATAGCTATACAGATAAAAGCGATTACATTTTACAGGTAGGAAAACCAGTAGGAACTATGTATGGTTATGTTCGTGATGGTTTATATCAGGTAAGCGATTTTGATTATAATTCGACACTTAACACTTATACTTTAAAATCAGGCGTAGTTAGCGACAATCTTGTCGTGCAACCCGGATTTATAAAATTTAAAGATATAAATGGCCCAAATGGAGTGCCTGATGGCGTGATCAATGATTTGGACAGAACAACTATTGGAGATGCAAATCCGAAATACACAGGAGGTTTAAACAATACTTTTAGTTATAAAGGAATAGATCTAAGTGTATTCCTTGATTTTACGGTAGGAAATGATATTTACAATGCCAACACGCTGAACAACTCAAGACTTAATTTTGAAAACCTAAATTCATTATCCATCTATGCTGACAGATGGACTACTATTAATGCAGCCGGACAACGCGTAACAAATCCTGATGAATTGGCAGCTTTAAATGTGGGTAAAACCAATCCGGTTTATAATGGTAATGCAACTGGTCGTTTGTACAGTGATATTATTGAAGACGGTTCATTTTTGAGAATCAATAATATAAGCCTTGGTTATACATTACCGAAAGAATGGCTGAAAAAATCTAAAATCTCAAATTTGAGAATTTATTTTACAGCTTATAATTTATATACGTTTACGAAGTATACTGGTTACGATCCGGAAGTAAGTGTTCTTAATAACGCCATAACAAGAGGAGTTGACTTTAGTGCTTATCCAAGAAGTAAATCTTTTGTTACAGGCTTAAATATTTCACTATAATTTTAAAGTTTCGAAAAATGAAAAAATATATATTTTCCCGCAGAGCCCTTATTGCAGCTGGTATTGCCTGTCTCTTATTGCCTCTTAATTCCTGTGATAAAGAATTAGAAGTTACACCCTACTCGTACTTTACAACAGCCAACTTTTTTTCTAATGCACAAGAAGCTTACATGGCCACTTTAGGAGTATATGAATCAATGTCGTCTCTTGATACTTATGGTTATAACATCCCTTTAATTTTTGATGCTGATACTGATATTAGTCAATTGAGTGGTGTAGGTGCTGATGAATGGCGTTTGATTGCACATTATCAGGGAATTTCTCAAACCGCAATATTTTACAACGTTTGGAGCAAATTATACGAAGGAATCGACAGAGCAAATGTTGTGATTGAAAGAATTCCTCAAATGGAATTGTACAAAAACGGAACCCAAACACAACAAGAGCAATTGAACCGATTTATTGGTGAAGCAAAATTTTTGCGCGGTTTCTATTATTCTGAACTTGTCCGTCTTTGGGGCGATGTTCCATTCAAAACAAAAAGTTCACAATCTGGTGATAATCTGAAAGGTGGTTTAGTAGATCGTCAGGAAATTTACACCCAGATTATAAAAGATATGGAGGAAGCTGCTGTTGTATTACCGGCAGAAACACCTTCGGATGAACGCATTAATAAATGGGCTGCCAAAGCCATGTTAGCCAGAATTGCATTGTTTGCCGGAGGATATTCTTTAAGTCCGGACGGAACTATGAAACGTCCTGCTAATTACAAAGAGTATTACAAATTGGCACAGGAAAAAATCAATGAGGTTATGGCCCAAAATCCATACAAGCTGAATGCGTCCTATGCTAAAGTTTTTAAAAATCAATGTCAACACGTTTTAGAACCTACTGAAAACATCTTTCAGGTAGCTTTTTACAATCCTGCAGGAACATTAGGAAATGCTTCATGGGTCGGTTATTTTAATGGACCGCTTACTGCAGCTGGTGTATATCCAAATTCAATCGGGAGATGTTTAGTTCCAAAACCATTTTATAATACTTTTAATACGGGCGATCAGCGAAGAGATTTTTCTATTGCAACTTATTCTATCAATAATGTTGGAAATAAATTACCACTTGTAACTGCCAGACAGGATGAAGCCTGGACAGCAGCCAAATGGAGTCGTGAATATCAAACTAATTCAACGCTCGAAAGACAATATACGCATATCAATTGGGTAGTAATGCGCTATTCTGATTTGTTATTGATGCGTGCTGAAGTTGAAAATGAGTTAAACGAAGGTCCAAATCCAGTTGCTTATGACGCTGTCAATCAAGTACGAAAAAGAGGTTTTGGAGCAGATATCGCGGGCAGCAGAATTGCTGTTGACATTGTAAATAAAGGTACCGGATACGCCAATGCAGCAAATGTTGTTATACAAATTACCGGCGGTGGTGGTAGCGATGCATCTGCAGCGGTGGTAACGCTTGCAAGTGGTGGTATTAGCGCAATCACGATGTTACGTTCTGGAGATGGTTATACTTCTGTACCAACAGTAACTATTACAACTACAGATGGTAAAGGTTCCGGAGCAACAGCAGTAGCACGAATTTTACCTAAACCTACGGCTGCCGAAATGAATTTGCCAACAGGACTAAGTAAAATTGATTTTCTTAAGGCAATTCAACAAGAAAGAGCCTGGGAACTTTCCGGAGAAGGTATGCGCAGAGCCGATTTAATTCGATGGGGAATTTTATCCGATAAAATAACCGAAACTAATGCGGCTGTAAAACTTATTCGTTCCAATTATTTTTATCCGGCAATTACCAATTTTGTTGCGGGTAAACATGAATTATATCCATTTCCACAAAATGAAACAGATGTAAACAAGTCGATCACACGCCAGAATCCAAAATATTAGCAAATCAATTAACTAAATGTTTTTTACAAAATTATGAAGAAGATAGTATTAGTATTCAGTTTACTATTAATAGCTACCACTACGTTTGCACAGGACAAACCTAAAGACATGAAAGTACTGCGAGATTCAATCTTTACAGTCATGAAACTAAGCAAGGTCAACAGACAAAAAATGCACGACCTGATTGCTGAAAACGGAAAAGGTCAAAAGGCTATTAAAGATGATCCTGCACTATTTTATGATCAAAGACAAGAAAAATTAGCAATCTGGAAAAAAGATATTACTGCAAAAGAAAAAGCAATTTTAACGCCTGCACAATTTCAAACATGGCGTGATTTTGGAAAATCTTTGAGTGATAAAACGAAATAATAATAGTTGTCATTTAAAAGAAACAAAATAAATGATTGAATATTATTTAGAATTGAATAAGTTTATGGACATTAATGCAGAACTATGTTCTGCATTAACTGTTTATAAGAGAAAGAAATAATAAAATAAATTACCATTATGATTACTTTAAACGATACACCAATTTCAAAATCATACGCAATCGGAATAGATATTGGTGGTACTTCACTTAAATGTGGTGTTGTTGATGAACTGGGAGAAATCTTATTTTCCTTTATAGTATCCTTAAAAGATGCCAAAACCGAAGCTGAAATTATAAGCTTAATGGTCAACGCGATAACACAATGTACAGATCAATTAAAAAAACCTATTGTAGGTATCGGAATTGGTTTTCCTGGTCTTATTGAAGAGGATGTTATTATTGGTGGAGGCGTGAATTTGCCTGGTTTTGAACAATTGCCATTGGGTAAAATTCTAAAAGATTTAACCGGGCATAATATTGTAATTGATAACGATGCCAACCTAATGGGACTTGCCGAATTAATTTACGGCGCAGCTAAAGATAGTACTGATGCTGTTTTTCTAACCATTGGTACAGGTATTGGCGGCGCTATTATGATTAATAAAAAACTTTATAGCGGCTATAAAAATCGTGGCGGTGAATTAGGACATACTGTAATTCAGCAAAATGGCATGTTGTGCAATTGTGGTGGACGAGGTTGTCTGGAAACTTATGCATCGGTTACAGCATTAATCAATTATTACAAAACTCAAAATCCTTCATCAGAAGAAAACATTGACGGCAAAACTATCATCAAAAAATATCTGTCAGGAGAAGATCATGCCCTCAACACCATGCAACATCATTTTGATTATTTAGCTGCCGGTATTGTAAACTTTGTAAATATATTTAGTCCTCAAAAAGTAATTATTGGTGGAGGAATTAGTGAAGCGGGTCAGTTTTATATTGATGAACTAACAAAAAGAGTAAAAACCTTTGCTATTCCTGTTGCTTTTGCCCACAGTACTATAGTAGCGGCAGATTTAGGCAACAAAGCCGGATTGTTAGGTGCTTGTGCCATTGCTTTTCAAAAATTTAAAGTTTAGATTTTCAATACAATTAAACTTTGAAAGAATTATTTTATCAATTATAAATCTATTACTTTAAATACTTGAATAATAGCGCTCAAATCAACCGTTATTAAAGGTTTTAGCTAAAATTAATATCATTTTGAACAAATTCAAAACTCTACAAAAATATTGATGATTACATTCGTTTTGAATTTATATCCTTTACCCAACCGAAAACAATTTATTAAAATTAGGTAGCTATGATGTTTCAAAAAAACATATTGATTTTGTGTCTGTTGAGCTTATTTAATACTCCGTTATTAACCAGTGCACAAACCAATTCTCGTCCTAATATCCTTATAATCATGACCGATCAGCAAACTGCTGATGCCATGAGTATTGCCGGTAACAAAGATTTGCATACACCTGCAATGGATAAACTGGCACAAAACGGAGTTCGTTTTACAAAAGCTTATTGTGCGCAGCCATTATGTTCGCCATCGCGTTCTGCCATAATGAGTGGAAAAATGCCTTTTGAAACAGGTTTTATTGGCAATGCACCAGAAAAAGACGGTCAATGGCCGGAAGATCTCCTAATGATGGGGAAAATTTTTCAAAACGGAGGTTACAAAACTGGTTATGTAGGCAAATGGCATTTACCTGTTCCTGCTACCAAAGAAAGCCAACATGGTTTTGAATTCATTGAAAATACCAATTTTCTGGATTATAATGATGCAGCGACGCCTTCTTTTTGCGCTCGATTTATTAAAGAAAATAAAAATACCCCTTTTCTTCTTGTAGCTTCTTTTTTAAATCCGCATGATATTTGCGAATGGGCACGCGATGAAGATTTAAAAATGGATGTTTTAAAAGATGCACCGCCTCCAGATCAATGTCCGGCACTGCCTGCCAATTGGCAGATTCCTGCTAATGAACCTAAAATTGTTCGCGATCAGCAAAAAACAGTTGGCCTGCGCACCTATCCTTCCGTAAATTACAGCCCTGAAAAATGGCGTCAATATCGTTGGGCTTATAACCGATTAGTTGAAAAAGTAGACAGCTATATAGAAATGGTACTGGCATCGCTTAAAAAGTATGGTATCGAAAAAAAAACCATTATCATTTTTACTGCAGATCATGGTGACGGTTATGCAGGGCACAGTTGGAACCAGAAGCAAATTTTATACGAAGAAGCGGCCAGAATACCTTTCATCATTTCGAAAATCGGCGAATGGAAACCAAGAACTGACGATTTGTTAGTTTGCAACGGAACAGATATCATTCCAACTATTTGCGGTTTTACCGGAGTTGCAAAACCAGCTAATTTAAAAGGAATTGACATTAGCAAAAAAATAGAAAATCCCCAAGAAAAACTACGGGATACTTTGGTCATCGAAACTGATTTTGCCGATAACGAAGAACTCTTAAACATAAGTGGACGCGCCGTAATTACAAAAGATTATAAATACATCGTTTACAATAAAGGCGAACTAAAAGAACAGCTTTTCAATTTAACAACAGATCCGGGCGAAATGACAAATCTGGCGGTAAACAGATCTTACAACAAAGAATTAATAGCCATGCGTCGTTATCTAAAACAATGGTGCAAACACAATGGAGACAAATTCAATTCAGGATTATAATCCGATTAAAAGAAAAAATATCATGATCAATAAAAAAATATTTGTCTTATTCTTATCCATTATAACGCTTCATACTTTCGGTCAGCAAACTTCTGCTACAATAAAACTGACTGCAGAAAAGCTACATTCAAGAGTGCGTGAATGGCCTTATCCAGTAAACGGAATTACTGTGCCAACCAATGCTCCTGCCCTGCTTTGGCCAGCAACAAATGGTAAGGAAATGATAAAACCCATGGAAAGTGGTAGTGAAGTTCCTGAAGATCCCAACATTGGCAATGTCCGCTATAAAATAATGTTGGCAAGCGATACAAATTTTACTAAAGATTTGCTTACTAGTTCTGAACAGCGTTGGGCGGTTTATCCGTTGCATCAGGCACTAAAATCTGGAAAATGGTACTGGAAATATGCTTGCGCTTTAAAAGGCAGTAATCAATGGACATGGTCATCCGTTTACGATTTTGTGGTCGATGCAAAATATGCTGATCAAAAAGTATCTCCGCTAATAACTGAAGTTCTCAAAAGAAACGAAGGTTCACATCCTCTTTTATGGGACATGAACCGTATTGGCGAAGACTTTTATCGCAATAATCTGGAAAATCCGGAAGCTAAAAAATTTATCGCTTTCGCGGAAAAGTTAATGCTTGCTCCTCTTCCAACCGAGCAACCACAACGAGTTATTGATACAACAGGAAAAACTAAGCTAGAGAAAAAAATTATAGTCGAAAGAATGTATCATGGTTTTGGTGATGCTGTTGGTAATCCGGTTCGTAATTTATGTATCGCTTATCAATTAACGAAAGACAAACGTTTTATTTTGGATGCCAAACGTAGAGCCTTAAATATTGCCAATATGAATCCGGACGGATTAGCAACTGGCGACGATTTTACAAGCGGCGCTGTACTTGAAGCGCTTGGTTGGTTTTATGATGCAGGATATGAATTTTTAACGCCAGAAGAAAAAGGAATATTCAAAAACATCATTACCATTAGAGCTCGAAGAGTTTATGATCATCTACCGAATCGTTTTGAACTGCATGTAAGTGATAATCACGTTTGGCAAATCACCTTACGCAACTTAGCAATTGCAACAGTAGCTGTAATCAATGATGTTCCCGAAGCCAAAGAATGGCTTACTTATATGTATGAAGTTTGGTCAGCACGCTTTCCTGTATTGGGAACAACAGACGGCGGGTGGCATGAAGGTAATGGCTATTTCAGGGTAAATTTTAAATCGATTATATACTTGTCACAAATGTTTGGTGATTTTAGTGGCGTCGATTATTTCAAATTACCATGGATGGAAAACCTTCCATATTATATGTTATATACCCATCCAAACGGTGCTGCAAGTACTGCTATTGGTGATATGTGGGAAAATATTCCCTACATCGTAAAGGGTGAAGCCTGGTTTGCAGATGCACTTACTTACAAAATGAACAATCCGTATTTAAACTGGTATGTTGAAGGTATAAAAAAAGAATATCCAGCTTATTACCACGGTACCGACGATTTCTTATTTTTCAGATTACTGAACTATAAACCAAATAGAAATTTACCTGCCTCTTCTCCTTCGAACTTACCTAAAACCCGCAAATTTGGAGATGTAGGAGTTGTAGCCATGCACGAAGATTTGGCTAATGCCAATAAAACCTTAAGCAGTTATTTGTTCAGTAGTCCGTTTGGTTCTTCAGGCCATGGTCATGCTTCGCAAAATGCTTTTACTATCAATTATAAAGGAAAAGTAATCTTTGGCGGAACTGGTTATTACAGCAATTTTAGCGACAAACACAATCTTTTGTATTATAGAACATCAAAAGCGTACAATACGATTTTGGCCGATAGCTTAAATCAAAAAATTGGAGAAGAAGGTTATGGCTGGATTCCGAGAGCTATCTCTGGCAAACACATCCAATATGCTTTGGGTGATGCGAGCAATGCTTATGGCGAAATTAAAAGTGATTTCTGGCTGGACAGATTCAAACAAATCAATGTTGTACCAAGCAAAGCAAATGGTTACGGAGATTCAGGAGTGACTTTGTACCGCAGGCATATGCTGCAATTAGAGGGTGGCTATATTGTGCTTTATGATGAATTAGAAGCGAAAACTCCGGTAAAATGGACTACTCAATTCCACTGTCCTTATTATACAATTGAAGCAGAAAATTCGGCGAATGCCAAACAGCAAAATTTCATTGTAAAAACTGATTTAGGAAATGTAACAGCGAGTGTTTTTGCTAATAGTCCACTAAAAATGGTGGTTCACAACAAATTCTTTGAACCTGCAGTAAACTGGAACAAGGTAACGAATGACGAAGGTCAGATCAAAGAATTTAAAGACCAATGGCATGCCGGAATCACCTCTGAAGCAAAACAAAAATTCCGATATTTAACGATTATCCAAATCAAAGATGGCAAAACAGAAGTGATTAAAACGGTTTCGAATAAAAACGGTTTATCTCATTTGCAAGTAGGAAACTGGGAAATAAAAGCGCAATTGGATGGAGAAAAACCTGTCTCATTGCAGGTTTCAGATAAAACAGTTAAATCAGTATTTAGTTATGGCGATTTATCTATTAATTTTCAAGGTAAAAATTATATTCCTAAAATTAAAGGTAGTTCAGTATTATTAGAAATGGATGGTTCAAAAGTAAACGAACAAGAAGCTGTTGATGAACTGCCGGACGTTGCTAAATATGATAAGAATTAAGAAACAAGATGTTTACTTTTTCTCTAAATTAGAGCTGAATTAATCTGATAATAAGAGATTAAACACAAACAAAATAATTTATAATTTAAACTTTCATGAAGAAAACGATTGCTCTTTTGGCGCTTTTGTCCATAATTCTTTTCTCAACGAAGAGTTATGCGCAAGTTCAGGACCGGTATTTTCGTAATATTTCGGTCGATAAAGGCTTGTCGCAAAGTTCTGTCTTCGCAATCCAGCAAGATACTCTGGGTTTTATCTGGATTGGAACTCAGGACGGACTAAATCGTTATGACAGTAAAGGTTTTAAAGTATATCGACCAATCAAAAATATTAAAAACAGCTTACAATCGTATTACATCCGTAGCTTGTTTACAGATCATAAAGGGCAATTATGGGTTGGTGGAAATCAAGGAATTAGTGTTTACAATTATAACACAGACAGTTTTACAAATTACAAACTTCCGCGAAGTATTGGCGAATGGTATATTTCATCTATATCAGAAGATAGTATGCATAAAATCTGGGCTACTTCTATCACTGGTGAAGTTTTTGTTCTTGTTCCGGAAGCCCAAAATTTTACCACAATCAAGTTTAACGCTTCTTCTCATGAAATTAAGAAAATTGCTTACATCGGTCTTTGGCAAAAACAAATTATTTTAGGAACAGATGTTGGCCTTTTTAAATTAAACCCCAATAATCATCAATTGATTAAAATTGATTTGGGTGTGAAAAAGCCTTATATCAATGATGTTTATATAGATAAAAAAACGCTATGGGTTGCAACTGAAGGATATGGTGTAATTCGTTTTGATGCTAAAAATGGTCAAACGACTTCTCTGTTACACAGCTCAGGAACAAATAGTATTGCAGATAATAATATCAGATGTGTGGGCAAAGATACCGACGGAAATATTTGGCTTGGAACTTTTAGAGGCCTTAGTATTTTTAACCCAGATACAAAGTCTTTCAGCAATTATTATCACCAAATATCGCAGCCTTACACGATTAGTCAAAACTCAGTTCGTTGCTTTTTTAAAGACAAACAAAACGGAATTTGGTTAGGAACTTATTATGGCGGTTTAAATTATTATCATAAAAGCGATATTAAATTTAATCTTCTAAGCCAAAACTCAGGAAAACCATCTTTAAATGATGAAGTTATTGGGGTTATCAAGCAAGATTCAAAAGGTAATTTCTGGATTGGAAGCAATGACAAAGGCATAAACTATTGGAATAAAAAAGCGAACACAATTAGTTATTTTTCAAATAGCGAAAATAATCCTAATAGCTTAAGTTCAAATAATATCAAAGCCATTGCATTTGATGATAGCGGAAATGTATTGATTGGAACTCACAATGGGGGGCTTAATTTACTCAATCCAAATACAGGTTCTGTGCAGCATTTTCGTCATGATGAGAATAATCCCAACACCATTGCCGGCGATCTGGTTTATAGCATATTAAAAGATTCTAACGGTCGTATTTGGGTCGGAACCAGATCAGGACTCGATCAGTTCCATCCGGAAACTAAGACCTTTACACATATTCATCTTGATAAAGCAGGCAAGCGTCTGGCTTCTGATGATATTACATTTTTGTTTGAAGATAGCAAACACCGAATCTGGATTGGAACCACAAATGGAGTAACGCTTTTTTATCCGGATACTCTTTTGTTTGGAAACATTGGACATGGCAAACTTAGTGACGATATCGTAAATTGTATTACTGAAGATCAAAAACACAGAATCTGGATTGGAACTAGGGAAGGTTTACGATTATATGATGAAACTCAGGAATCTTTCATAAGTTTTGATGCCAGAAAAGATTTCGTCAAAGAAACCATTTATGGAATTATACCCGATGATGATGGAAGTTTATGGATTTCTACCAACGGTGGTTTAATTAAATTCAACCCTGACAAAGGTTCTGTACAAACATTTGATGAAAGTGATGGTTTGCAAAATAAGCAATTCAACGATTATTCTTTTTATAAAGCAAAAGACGGCATGCTGCTTTTTGGTGGAATTAAAGGTCTTTCTTACTTCTATCCTTCAATGGTAAAACAGCAGCCACTTCCATTGAAACTTAGCTTTACAGCCCTTGAAGTATTAAATAAAACTGTTGCTGTTGGTGATGAAACTGATATTCTGGAAGAACACATCGACCAATCAAATGAGTTAGAAATTGGACCAGAATACAAACAGTTTAGCATCTTTTTTAACACTTTTAATTATATTTCGTCTAATCGAACCTATTATTATTACAAATTAGATGGAATAGATAAAGACTGGCAACGTACTGACGAACTAAAAGTTAGCTATAGTAATTTATCCGCAGGGAAATACAATTTCCAAATCAAAGCCATTGGACCTAATGGTGAAATGAGTGCTGTTCGAACCTTAAAAATTATCATTCTGGCACCCTGGTATAAAACAATCTGGTTCTCATTACTGTTATTAACTATTATTGGCACAGCGGCTTACATCGGTTACAGAATCATAAAAGAAAGAATTAAAGCCGTTCAACAATTAAAATTGGAACGAATTGATAAAGAAAGAGCGAACTACATCAATCAGGTAAAAATGGACTTTTTTACCAATGTTTCTCATGAATTAAGAACTCCTTTAACACTGATTTTAGCTCCTTTAGAAGAGTTATTAAAAATGCCTTTTATCGACAAAACATTTAAAAAGAAACACGAATTAATGTTCATTAACTCCAAAAGACTTTACAACCTAGTGGATCAATTATTTGAGTTTAGAAAAACCGAAATGGGAACTCGACAACTTAAAGTTGGTAAAGGTGATATAGTGAATTTTACACATGAAATTTTCGAGTCCTTTAAACCACTTTCAGAGAAAAACAGTATTCATTATACATATCATGCCGAAGAACCGCACTTGTTATTCTATTTTGATAAAGACGCAATGGAAAAAATTCTGTTTAATCTTTTGTCAAATGCTTTTAAATACACCAAAGCTGGTCAGACAATATATGTTGAGTTGATTAAGAAAAATGATAAAGTACAAATTAAGGTAGCCGACACGGGGGTCGGAATTAGCGAGGAAGATTTGTCTAAGGTTTTCGACCGTTTCTATCAGGTAAACAATCGCGAGATGAATTTGGGTTCCGGTGTTGGATTGGCTTTCACAAAACGTTTGGTCGAATTGCATCATGGTGAAATTACCGCAGAAAGTACAATGCAGAAAGGAAGTATTTTTACGGTAACGATTCCAATGTCTGATCAGGTTTATAAAAACGATCATCATGTTGAGGAATCAGCTTATGATTTATCTATTATATCTGATAATGAACTTGAAACAGACGATGCTTTGTTACCGGAAGAAAATGAAGTAATCGAAAGAGATCAGCCAATCAAGCTTTTAATTGTAGACGATAATAAAGAAATTCTGGATTATCTGCAGGATTATTTCAACAAAATATATGATGTTACGGTGGCTTTTGACGGTCAGATGGCTTTGGATCTCTTAGAAATTAAACCCTTTGATCTTATTATCAGCGACGTGATGATGCCGGAATTGGATGGATTGCATTTTTGTAAAAAAGTAAAGCAAAACATCAATACTTCACATATTCCTTTAATGCTTTTAACAGCGCGAACAGAAACCAGCCAGCAAATAAAAGGATTGGAAATGGGCGCTGACGATTATATTACAAAACCGTTTTCGACTCCTTTGCTGGCAGCGAAAATCACAAATTTGTTGCGTTCCCGTAAACGATTAAAAGAGTATTATTCAGTTGGTAAAGAAATGGTACCTGAAAATATCGCGTTTAACGTGCTTGATGAAGAATTTCTAAAACAAGCGATCCAAATTGTTGAAGAGCATCTGGCAGATTCTGAATTTTCCGTAGACCAGTTTAGTAAAGAGATCGGAATGAGCCGCTCTAATCTTTACTTAAAACTAAAAGCCATTACAGGCGAATCTGCCATGGATTTTATAAAGAGAATCCGATTTAAAAAGGCGGTTGAATTAATGCAGAGTAAACGTTATACAATTGCACAAATAACCTATATGTGCGGATTTAATTCACCATCGTATTTTTCGACAGCATTCAAACAACATTATGGATGTATGCCAAGTGAATATTTAGCCAAACTAGAAGAAGAAAAAGAATAATTGAAACAACAAAAACTAATATACAATGCAAAAAAAAAGAATACTACAATCCCATTTCTATCGAGTTAGAAATCAGCTAAAGCAAGCCTTTTAATCAGCCCTTAAATCAATTACAAATTTCAATTTTGAAAATCATTGTCTTACCCAAATGAAATATTCATTTTGGAGTGAGAAGCCCAAATCATGCCTTAATTGAGCGATTATTTTAAAATAAAAATCAAACAGTACAACACTTACGAATTAAAATACCTTATGAAAAGATTTAAAATCCTTTTTGTACTTGCATTAAGTTTACCATTTTCTACTAATGCGCAAACAAAAGCGACAGTAACTATTCAGAATAATTCGGCTCTCGACCGAAAGGAAACTGTTGTTGCTATAAAATGGGCAACTGTACTTTCCTCCTATTCAAATATAGATACATTGAATTTTGTAGTAATCAACGCCAATACAAAAAAACAAGTTCCGTATCAGTTGGAACATCATGGAAACGCTGCTATTCAAAACTTGTTAGTTCATATAGATATTAAGGCGAAATCCTCTTTAAACCTCATCGTCCAAAAAGGGAAACCGGAAACATTTACTGCGAAAACTTATGCACGTTATGTACCGGAGCGTCTTGACGATTTTGCCTGGGAAAACGATAAAATTGCTTTTAGGGCTTATGGTAAAGCTTTAGAAAAAACAGAAGGTGATGCGTACGGTTTTGATGTATGGGTAAAACGAACCGATAAATTGGTGTTAAATGAACGCTATAAACGTAATGACTATCACTTAGACCATGGCAACGGATTAGATTATTATCATGTTGGTTATACATTGGGTGCCGGAAATATGGCTCCGTTTGTAAAAGATACAATTCGTTATTCTGGCAATTATCATCAATGGAAAGTGTTGGACAATGGTCCGCTGCGTTCTACTTTTGAATTAACATTTGATAGCTGGAATGCAGGTGGCATAAAAGTTACAGCAGTAAAAACAATTTCTATAGATGCTGGTTCTCAACTCAACCGCATTGAAAACGTTTATAGTTTCGACGACAATAACCCTCTGGAGGTTGTTGTTGGAATCATCAGAAGAGAGAAACCTGGAGTGATATTGTTAAATGAACAACAAGGTATTCTAGGTTATTGGGAACCAACTTTTGACAATGACGGTACTACCGCTGTGGGATCAATCTTAACTACCCCTGTAAGCACTATGTGGGCTAATAAAGAACAAATACTAGCCAAAACTACAATTAAAACCAACGAACCTATTGTCTATTATTCAGGTGCCGCCTGGGATAAAGCAGGAAAAATTACCAATGCAAAACAATGGTTTGACTATTTGAATAATTTTCAACAGCAAATAAACAATCCGTTAATCGTAAACATAAAATAATACCAACCAATTATTAACTATAAACTAAAAAAATGTCAATTAATTTATTTGATTTAACAGGGAAAACTGCTCTTATTACAGGAGGAGTTCATGGATTAGGAATGGCAATGGCCAAAGGACTTGGACATGCAGGAGCAAAAATTGTAGTCAACGATCATTCCTCACAGGAAGCAGTAAATAATGCTATTGCAGAATATAAATCGGAAGGAATTGAAGCGTACGGATATCTATTTGATGTAACCGATGAAAGCGCGGTAATTGCAGCAATTAACAAAATAGAAGCTGAAGTTGGCCCAATAGATATTCTGATCAACAATGCCGGAATCATCAAAAGAACACCAATCATAGAAATGGAAGTCGCGGATTTTGAAGCCGTGATAAAAGTAGATTTAACAGGACCTTTTATCGTTTCTAAAAACATTGCCAAAGGAATGATTCAACGTGGTGGTGGAAAAATTATAAACATGTGCTCGATGATGAGTGAATTAGGCAGAGATTCGGTAAGCGCTTATGCAGCAGCAAAAGGCGGATTAAAAATGCTGACCAAAAATATGGCAACCGAATGGGCAAAATTTAATATTCAGACGAATGGAATTGGTCCGGGATATTTTGCTACAAGCCAAACTGCACCAATTAGAGTAAACGGCCATCCGTTCAACGAATTTATTATGGGAAGAACACCAGCTGGACGCTGGGGAGATCCTGATGATTTACAGGGAGCTGCTATCTTTTTAAGTTCAAAAGCAAGTGATTTTGTAAACGGTCATATTGTTTATGTTGATGGCGGAATTTTAGCTACGATCGGAAAACCATCTAATGAAGATTAGTATAAATTTCAAAAGAAATTAAAATGATAAAAAGTATAATTGACAAAGCAACAGGGTTCGAAAAAAGATTTGAAAACATTAATACAGTAGTTTTCGAAAACTCAATTGATGCATCTAAAGCAGTTGCCAAAGAAATCGCAACACTTATCAAATCAAAGCAGGAAAATAACGAATCGTGCATATTAGGGCTAGCCACTGGTTCTTCTCCAAAAGGATTGTACGCTGAACTGGTTCGTTTGCATAAAGAAGAAGGTTTGAGTTTTAAGAACGTTATCAGTTTTAATCTGGATGAATATTATCCGATGGAACCCAATTCAATCAATAGTTATGTTCGTTTTATGAAAGAATTGCTGTTTGATCATGTCGATATTTTACCTGAAAATGCTCACGTTCCCGATGGACTTTTAACAAAACAACAAATAGCAGATTATTGTCATGATTATGAAGCAAAAATTGAAGCTTTGGGCGGAATCGATTTGCAAATTCTGGGAATTGGAGGAAACGGTCATATTGGTTTTAATGAATCGGGTTCGCTACAAAACTCTAAAACACGTTTAGTGGCATTGGATCATATTACAAGGGTTGCAGCAAGCAAAGATTTCTTCGGATTGAGCAATACGCCAAGAACAGCGATTACGCTTGGAGTTAAAAAAATCATGGAAGCAAAACAAGTTATTTTAATGGCTTGGGGAGAAGGAAAATCAAATATTGTAAAGAAATCGGTAGAAGATGAAGTTACCAATCGTGTACCTGCTTCCTTTTTACAGGAACACAATAATGCCGTTTTTATTTTAGATAAAGAAGCCTCTTCAAAATTAACCAGAATCAACAAACCTTGGTTGGTAGAAAAAGTAATTTGGACGGATAAATTAATTAGAAAAGCGGTTTTAGGATTGGCGCTTCAGCTTAAAAAACCAATTTTAATGTTGACTGATGCCGATTATATCGAACACGGAATGAGCGATTTATTGGCAGATTCAGGACCGGCTTATGATATCAACATCAAAATCTTCAATAAACTTCAAAATACAATCACAGGCTGGCCAGGCGGGAAACCAAATGCCGAGGATTCAAACCGTCCAGAAAGAGCAGAACCGGCTAAAAAACGTGTCTTGATTTTCAGTCCGCATCCGGATGATGATATTATCAGTATGGGAGGAACTTTCATGCGTTTGCAGGAGCAGGGACATGAAGTGCATGTGGCGTATCAAACTTCGGGAAATATCGCTGTAGCGGATGACGAAGCGTTGCGTTTTGCAAGATTCGTAATTGATTACAATGAAAAATTCGGAATAAAAAGCCCTGAAGCAGATGATATTTACAAAAAGGCTCAAACTTTCCTTGAGAATAAAAAGAACAGCGAAATTGACATTCCAGAAGTTCGTTACATCAAAGGATTAATCAGAAAAGGAGAAGCAAGGGCAACAAGTCATTTTGTTGGATTGACCGATGATCAGATTCATTTTATGGAATTACCATTTTATGAAACCGGAACTATTGAAAAGAAACCAATCGGACCGGAAGATATTCAATTAACAGTTGATTTAATTGAAAAAATAAAACCACATCAAATCTACGCAGCCGGAGATTTGGCAGATCCACACGGAACACATAAAGTTTGTCTGGATGCTATTTTTGAAGCTGTAAAAGCCCTAAAACCAAAATCGTTTATGGATGATTGCTGGTTATGGTTATACAGAGGAGCATGGCAGGAATGGGGAATTGATGAAGTGGAAATGGCAGTGCCAATGAGCCCGGATCAGGTTTTAGCAAAACGCCACGGAATCTTCAAACACCAATCTCAAAAAGACGGTGTAGTTTTCCAGGGAACCGACGCCAGAGAGTTCTGGCAAAGAGCAGAAGACCGAAATGCAGAAACAGCAGATTTGTACCAACAACTTGGTTTGGCAACTTACGCTGCGATGGAAGCTTTTGTGAGATGGCATTACTAAGTTGCTATCCCGAGGCTTCGGGACTGAGATGATAAGATGCTAAGTTTTTTAGCTCTTAGAATATTCAGCACTAATTTTCACTAATTACAATTCGGGCTAATTCGTGCAATTCGCGGCGAAAAAACACACACAGATTATAAAATCATTTTAATCCTTTTAATCTGTGGCAAAAAATAATTAACATTGTCATTTTAAATTTGCGGCAACATCGTGGCACAATGGTTAAAAAAATTGACAAATGTAGTACAGGCAAGGGCTCCGGGCTTAAGGTTCGAGTCCTTCTCTGAATCTAAATTTAAGACATAAACAAACATCTAAATCACATATTTTTTCTAATTTTGCTTTAACCACTGAATTAATGTGTTCTTAAAAAAAGATGTTATTACGGTTTAACAAAATTCTACATTCTACTAAAAAATAAGGTTTATTTGTTGATTTTTTGCAATGTTATGTTCATATTTTGTACCTCTGTTGTACCTCGACATGTATAAAGGACAGTAAATACTGGTTGCTAATTTCTGCATCGGAAAATAGCAGGACAAAATAAGACAAAACAAACAACTAACAAACGAGTTAAAACACTTATAAACAATATTTTAACTCGTTTTTTAATTCCTTTTTCTTTTGGATGTTATGTAAAAAAAAAGCTTCAGATTTCACTGAAGCTTTTTTTTTTTACTATGTTTAACTAAATAATTTATGTCAAATAAAACAACGCTTTTTGAAGTATATCGAGTTGTTTTTTGGAAATTTTTGATTTTGCAATTTTCTTTCCGTTTAATTTTGGAAGCAAATTTGAAGATTTTTTAAAATACAATTTTAAATCTTCAAAAAGTTCTCCTTTATTTTTTGAAGCATCTATTAAAATTAAGTCTTTTATTTCTTCTATAAGGGATAAACTATTGTAAAGATGCTTGCTAAATAAGCAAATCATAAAATTTGTACTAATGCTCTCTAATTCAAAAAGATCTACTACTTCTGAATAGTCATATACCACAAATACAGAGTAATCAAAACTAGCGTTTACGGTTTTATTTTTCAATAAAAAAGAATCTTCGTAAAATTCAAATTCATCTTTAAACTTTCTCTTAAACATTCTTAGAAAAGTTCCCTTATTGTCTCGAACTAAAATTGTTTTTTTTATCATCTCTTAAGAATTAGTAATTACCATGGAGAAGTATATCCACGCTATGTTGAGCCAGCTAAAGGACAATGAAGCCCAAAAGATAGATCTCTAATAGTGGTGAATTGGTATCTCGGCATAAGACTGAACCTCCCTCTATTAATAATTGTTTACTGGAGAAATCAGTATGAAGTAATGGAAAGACTCTCTTTTAATCCTATTAGCGAATTTGCTAAAAAGTCTTTAAAACAAATTATATAACTCTGAAAAAGTAATCAGACAAAAGTAGGTGGAAAAAAGGAATGAGCTCAATACTGTATTGAGCTCATTAAAATTTAAATTCTTTTAAACTTAGGGATGTAGTTTACATAGGTGATACTCTTGAATTATGTATTTTGGAAAAATAAAGGAAAATCAAATATTGAATTCCTTTTTTAGCAGTAGGTAAATAACAAACAATGCTTAAATACCAACATTCAGATTTGAAGTTTCATTGGAATTCAGGGTTTTTATTTTTTTAATTTTGTCATTCAGTTTCAAAACTCTGTCCAATTGTTTTTGTTGGATCGTGTATTTAGTATAATATTTATACCATTCTTTTCCAAGAAAAAAGGTCGTCACAGAAACTCCTGTAAGCAAACCTATCAAATAATTTGTAAAATCCATAGTCTGTATTTTTTACGTTTAAAAAGCATTTTTATCTCCTTTTAAGGTTACTAAAACCGTTAAAAAACAAATTTTAATATCGGTAATCAAACTCCAGTTTTGTACATATTGTATGTCTGTAGTTACACGTCGTTTCATATCGACAACTCTTTTCGTTTCTCCACGAAGTCCCGAAACCTGAGCTAGACCGGTAATTCCGGGTTTGACAAAATGGCGAACCATAAAATTGTTGATATGATCATTATAATCTGTGGTGTGCTTAAGCATGTGAGGCCGTGGCCCAACAATACTCATTTTTCCCATCAAAACATTAAAAAATTGTGGCATCTCATCCAAACTCGTCCTTCGAAGGAATTTTCCAATAGGTGTAACACGGGAATCTTCTTTTTTTGCTTGCTCGCTTTCATCTCCAACATTTATATACATGCTGCGAAATTTATAGCACCAAAATGGTTCATTTTTTTTACCTGTTCGCATTTGTTTGAACAACACTGGGCCTTTGCTTTGTCTCTTTATCAAAATCGCTACTAATGGATATAACCACGACAAAACAAATACAATGACCAAACTGCTAAAAGCAAGGTCAAAAATTCGTTTCACCAATCGATTGTAGGCATTCTGGAGTGGTTCAAAACGTGGTTTTATAACATGAAAATTATTTAAATGGCTTGAGTTAAAATGCTTTTTTGAAATGGATGAAAAATCAGGAATAAACTTTAAACGCATGCAATATTTGTCTCCCAGCTCGAAAAAATAATTTAAATCTGAAATGAAATCAGGCTTTGATACAATGTATAGTTCATTTATATTTTCTTTGGATGCATTGTGAATGGATTGATAAAGCGCCAAACTGAAATCTTCATTGCTGGTATATTCTTCTGGCGAATTTTCGTTTAGAATTCCTATAAAATGGATAAAAAAGGAATTGGCTTCTAGATGTGATGCGAGTTCAATACTAGTTTTGTTAAATCCCCATATTGCAACGGTATAACGTTTAAAAACCCATCCTTTTATTTGTCCAATCACGAGAGTGAACAAAATTCTGGACATCAGAAAATAGAACAGCAAAAAACTCAATTGAAACAAGTTGGCCTTACTTCCAAAAAAGTACAATACATTATCCTGAAATATGAAAATATAAATGTGCCATAGCACTCTTTGTGTGAAAAAGGCGCGCCAGCTGTTTCGAAAAAAATGCTCTAGATTGAAAAGAACATCAATTTTGTACAATTGAAAATAGGAAACCGAAAACAACCAGCTTAAAATTGTAATGGGAATCATTTTATCTAAAAATAATCCATTCCAACCTGTATTTTCTTGATTTGCAAAATTCAAAAACAACACAGTACCAAGTACCATAGCGATCATATCTGTAATAGCACAGCAAATTATAAAGGTGAATTTATGTCTGTTTCGCATTTTTTATTTTTTTTCAATAAACGGTAACTCAATATTCCTAATATACTGCCTGTAATTCCATAAAAAACATCCATAAAATCTGGACTTCTTCGATTAATAAAAAATTGACCTCCTTCGGCTATACATACAATGATTGCGGCGATTGCAATAAGTTGTATAAAATTCAGACTTCTATTCTCATTTGGCTCATTTGAATTTCTGTCGTTAGTATAGGCTTCCAAAAGAAAACCTACCACTACAAAAGGAACGGCAGTACGTAAATTATAATTTTGGTTGCTCCAGTTCAAAATCCATCTAGGCAAATAACTTTCACTATGAAGACTTGGGTCTGGCAACCATGAAAAATAAAAAACAATACCGATAACTAAAATCAATACCAATCGAACTATTTTATGAAACATTTTTAAATATTTAATTGCAGCAAAAAACCTCTTTTATTACTTAAAATGAATTTGCTTAAAGATGATATTAACTAGCTTTTCTTTGATACCAACGTTTTTTTACTTTTGCTTCGGTGTATTTATAGCCGTAGTTCATACCATAGCCGTATGCGGTTTTCATGTTTACTCCATTAATAAGAACACCTACATTTTTTAATTGCTTTTTTTTAATAAAATTATTTACACCAACTAAATTGTTTTTATCTGTATAATCATATTTTGCAACAAATATTGTCACATCGGCCAAATGACTAAAATTGAGGGTGTCAGATACTACTTGTACAGGAGCTGTATCTAATATTATAAAATCATACTCCTTTTTTGCCTCTTCAATTAATATTTCGAAATTAGAGTTTGTAAGCAATTGAGAAGGATTTGGAGGTGGCAGTCCTGCAAAGAGAACATCGAGATTTTTAGAAAATTTAATGTCTTTGTACACAAATCCTTTCCAGTCGTCACTTTTATTCGCCAAATAAGCCGTAAGGCCTAACTTATTTCTATCGACTCCAAAATAATCATGCAACTGGGGATTTCTTAAATCAATACCAATCAAAAGCACTTTTTTATTCATCGTACTTGCTGTTATTGCACTATGAAAGGCACAAAATGATTTTCCTTCTCCCTGAATAGAAGAAGTAAATAATATGACGCTCCCCTTGCTTTCTTCTTTTTTGGGCAATAAGTATGATATGTTTGAAGCCAAAACTCGTGTTGCCTCTGCAATATTAGATCGCGAGGTTGCCGAGTTGTCTAGCTTATCATTATTATTTATTTTAGGAATATGTCCCAAAATAGGAATATCACCTATTATTTTATGAATATCTTCCTCACTATGGATTTTAGTGTCTAAGAACAAGCGTCCGTATATAATGCCAAAAGGAAGCAGCATTCCAAACATGAAACTGCCCAACATAAATGATTTTGGTTTTGGGTAAATTGCCGAATAATTCGTTTCAGGCAAGTTTAACGTTTTTAAGTTGGATTCGACAATGGCACCACTCATATCAGCTTCTTCTTTTTTCTGCAATAAAGCAACATAAGTCTCTTCTTTCATACTAAGATGACTGTTGATATTCCCTAATACTTTGTCTTTGGTAGGAATACTTCTAACTTTTGAATCGGCAATGCTTTGTTCTGTTTTATTAACCCTGTCAGCTTGATTCAAAAAACTTAAATATCCTTCTAAAGCATTAAGAATTTCTTGCTTCTGAATCTTCAGTTGTGATATTACAGCGATATAAGTAGGATTATTTTTTTGTGCTCTTTCTAGTATCAATTGACTGTCCATGAGCTTTGTGTTATAATTCACAAGCATCTGCTTGATTCCAGGTGCCTCTATATTAT
This sequence comes from Flavobacterium sp. 245, assembly GCF_004362055.1. Taxonomy (GTDB): domain Bacteria; phylum Bacteroidota; class Bacteroidia; order Flavobacteriales; family Flavobacteriaceae; genus Flavobacterium. Next base: position 137,253 of record NZ_SNXB01000010.1, on the reverse strand, counting down.
AATCCGCCCCCAATGATTCCGTCGGGCCAGATTTCTTTACATCATTAATCGCATAGTTCGCAAGTGCAATCTGCTTTTCATTCAGCATAGAATTTACTTTTTTCTGGCTTCTGTCAGCAGTTTCCTCTACAACATATGTTTGCAATTCAGCTATATCATTATTTTGCATGTATTGCTCTTTTATACTTTCAATCGAATCTTTTTCTTTTGCGAAGTTTTTTATTCTTTGCTTTAAATAAGTAACGGTATTGTTGTATACTTTTTGCTTATTTTGAATAAGACTTTTATCCAGTAAAGAGATAATCTCTGCCAATATTTTTCGGGAACGATCAGGACTCACTCCTGTATGACTTAATTCCAAGGTTCCTTTCGAATTTTCATCAGGTAAAACGACCAGTGCCGCCTTTAAATTTTTTAAAGCTACGCTCGTAGGTTCTAAACTTACTTTATACTCACTTTCAAAATAATCAGTGGGATTTTTCTCCGCTTTCGATGATAATCGAATTCTAAATGGCAAATCGTTTATAACTTGTTTTCCGTCATAACCTTTAACTGTGTAAACGCTTTTAGATTCTGGTTGAGTAATAATAAATCCACCTTTATCTACTTTAATTTCATAAGAAATCACAGGTAAAAGATCATTTGAAACTTTTGGTATTAGTACAAATGGAACTTCATGTACTACGTTATTTTGAATTGAATATTCTTTTTCAAAATAACTGAAACTCAAGTTCATCTTTCTTACTATATTAATCAAAAACTCATTGGATGTCACTAGTCTGATTTCTTCCTCCAAATCATCTTCATCACTTTTTTGACTTGCATTAATCGTAATCATTGGTGATTTATCTTCTTGTTTTTTATCAATAAAGATTAAAGCAGATGACTCATATGTTGGCGGCACTATTTTTATAAAAATAAAAGCGGCTCCCACAAATACAATTAAGCTTAGCAAAAACCATGGCCAGTAATGAAAGTACTTTAAAAACTCTTTTTTTAAATCCATAATAATTTAATTTAGAAATATTGGCATTAATAACATGTAATTTGTGTCAAATACTGAACTACTTAATAGTTTGTCAAATCTTGCTATTTAGTGATAAGCAAGATAATGGCTAAAAGAGAGGCAGCAATTCCTAAAACCTGCAATGGGTCTTTTATTAAGCCACCGCTGTTTGCTTTTAGCTTATTAGGCGTTACTACGATAACATCATTTTGCCTTATTCTTAAATTGGGATTAGACATCCAGTAAGCAGTAGTCAAATCGATATGATAGACTAAGCGTTTCCCATCTTGTTCTCTTATAAGTTTTATGTCTTTTCTTATTGCCGAATAAGTTAAATCTTTTGCCAATCCTATTGCATCCAATACACTGATGGACTCTTCAGTAAAAGGAATTACGCCTGGAGCATTTACCTCGCCTAAAATGGTAAATTTGTTATTTAATACTCGAACCTGCACAGTTGGATTTACTAAATACCCTTCATTTATCAGACGATTTTTGATAACGACTTCAGCTTCTGTTGGTGTTAAACCACCTACTTTAATTTCATTTAAAATTGGCATCATGACAAAACCTTTAGGTGTTACTAAATAACCCGATAATTTCATCATTTCTACTGAAGATTCTGAGCTGGCTGATCCTGAACTAATATTAAAAGGTGCGGCTACCACAGGGTTAAGATCACCAACTTCTATTTTTAAGATATCATTGGTCTGTATTTTAGTGGACACATAATTTAAATTTGCACCGTTATATTTATCAACATCTTGCAAATACAGCATTTCTTTTCTTGTAGTACAAGACTGGAATATCCATATAGGCAACAAAATGATCAGTAATAGATTTTTTTTCATCTTAATCGTAATATTTATTAGTAATCTAGTGGTTTTAAAAGTGTATTAAGCTGGTATTTGAATACTTCAACTTTACTATATAGCTGTTTAAAAATTGCATTACAAAACAGCATTCGAAGGCACTTAAAACTTGTTTCTTTTGATGATTTTTTTTGTGGTTGGGAATTCTTTTTAATTATTAGAAATGAAGCATATACTGTCTTAAAGCACTGGTTTTTTTAAGAAACACAGTAAAAATGGCAGAGAGACCGTGTGATTTATAAACTTTATAATCTTCATATAAAACCTCAAAAGCAGATCTAAGACTTGTGCTCATACCTCCCATTCTCATTTTAACGATATAGTTGTTTATGTAACACAGCTTAATATTGTTTTTGTATAAATAACGAAGCAGAAAGTCAGTATCAGAAGCGATTTTAAAGTCTAAGTTGTAAACACCATTTTTATCGATTACCGATTTTTTTAAATAAACTGTAGGATGTAAAGGCAACCAACCCATCTTGATTTTTTGACGATTGAAAGCTCCTCCAATTCTATTTCGAATCATTTTTTCCTGCTGGTCATTTGACACATAAACACCATCACCGTAAACGCCGTCGATATCTTCATCAAATTCTAAGTGATTTACAATTCGGCTAATAACTCTGTTATCATAAAATTCATCGTCTGAATGCATTAGTCCAATAACTTCTCCTGTTGCTAGTTGAAGTCCTTTGTTTATTGCATCGTACATACCTTTATCAGGTTCTGAAACATACTGGCTTATTTTATCTCTATAAGACTCAATAATATCTTTTGTTCCATCTGTCGAATTGCCATCAATAATAATATATTCAATATCATTATATTGCTGATTCAATACACTTTTTATTGTTTTTTCGATGGTCTCTTTTCGGTTAAAACATACCGTAATAATAGTTACTCTCATAATATTTTTTTTTGGTTAAATGTTAATGTGATTATATAGATCATAACAGGGCTTCCCAAATAATAGAAGACTGAGAAAAACAGTAGGATTAAATTGTTTATGTGTAGATAAGAGGTATTTTATAGGTACAACAGAAGCTTGTCAAAATTGGTGGTAATACTGTGACAAAGCTTTTTATATATAGTAAATTGTTTTATTTGGCTAAAAAAGGTTTAGGAATTAAGTAATAGCTTATCGAAGTAATTGATGGTTGTGACCAAGCCTTCACGAAGCTGGATTTTAGGTTCCCATCCGTCTAGTTTATTATTTGCCAGGGAAATATCTGGCTTTCTTTGTTTCGGATCGTCTTGAGGTAGATCCAGATGAATGATTTTTGATTTAGAACCAATAAGATCAATAATTGCCTCTGCCAGTTCGAGCATCGTAAATTCGTTTGGGTTTCCTAAATTCACAGGACCAAGAAACTCCGGACTTGAAGCCATCATCCTTATCATGCCTTCAATTAAATCGTCAATATATTGAAATGAACGGGTTTGTAAGCCATCTCCAAAAATGGTTATATCTTTTCCTTGCAAGGCTTGTACGATAAAGTTAGAAACCACTCTTCCATCAACCGGATTCATATTAGGTCCGTAAGTATTGAAAATTCGGATGATTTTTATGGCAACCTTATTTTGATTGTGATAATCCATAAACAGCGTTTCTGCACAGCGCTTGCCTTCATCATAACAAGAACGAATTCCAATTGGGTTTACATGCCCCCAATAGCTTTCGGTCTGCGGATGCACAAGCGGATCTCCGTAGACTTCACTGGTACTGGCCTGCAAGACTTTAGCATTAACGCGTTTTGCCAGCCCAAGTACATTAATAGCTCCCATTACAGAAGTTTTTATTGTTTTTATTGGATTGTACTGATAATGCACAGGAGATGCTGGACACGCCAGATTATAAATTTCATCTACCTCAGCATAATAAGACTCCGTTATATCGTGTCTAACCATTTCAAAATACGGATTATCGATGAGTTCAATAATATTGGATTTTGCTCCAGTAAAATAATTATCCAGGCAAATTACTTCATTTCCTTCATTTAATAATCTTTTGCATAAATGCGAACCTACAAATCCAGCCCCGCCAGTTATCAATATTCTTTTCATTTTAATTCGATATTATTTCTTATTGAATCAACTTTAGTTTGAATTTGAAAAAAGTAATGTGACTTAAAACGTGCCAAATAAAATCCTTCTTTCCCGTCTAAAAATCCTAATTTTAAAACGTAAGCGCCCAAGAAATAAACAACTGGAAGCAATCCTGTATTAAGAAGTCCATATTTAATTTTTTGATTGATAGACAAAAGAACATTCTTGGTTTCTTTAAGCTGTAAATATCGTTGTGCTTCCCAAGTACTATAAGCATTGTGTTTTGCTATATAGTGTTCTAAATTTTTAAAATCTTTGTGAGCCACTTTTGCTTTTATAATTCCGATTTTGCCTTCAATAATAGGATGTTCATGTACTTCCATATCCAGATGACTCCACAAATCTTCTTCTATTTTTTCATAAGCGCCTTTAGATTTCCTAAAGAGAGCCGATTTTTTAAACCCATAACCGTATTTTAGTTTTCTGCCCATAAAATAGTTTTGAAAGTGTATGGTAAAACCGTTATAGGAAGGGTCTTGGGTTTTAATTGCTATTTCGCTGACAAACTCATCGGTAACAAATTCATCGGCATCCAAAAACAAAATCCATTCGTGTCGGATGTCAGCATTTTGGAGTGCCCAATTTCGCTTTTTAGGAAATTTGCCATTCCATTGAAATTGCAATACTTCGGCTCCCAGAGCGGTGGCTATAATTATGGTATCATCTGTGCTTCCAGAATCTACTACAATTATTTGGTCAAATCGCTTTAATTTATCCAAACAGGATGGTAAATTCAGCGCTTCATTTTTGACTGATACGATTACAGAAATTGGAATTTTACTCAAAACTTCTAGATTTAAATTTTTACAGAATACATTGCGATGATCGAATTGCCATCAACAATTTTTGGATAATAAAAAACAACTAAGAGGAATAGTCTTTAAATAGAAATTATGCAATAACTCTATGTTTAATAAATTTTGCAGGATTTCCCCCAACTATAGCATTTCGCTCAACATCTTTAGTTACAAGACTTCCAGATCCAATAACAGCATTTTCTTTTACTGTTATTCCTGGCATTATAAAAGCTCTGGCGCCTACAAAAACATTTTTTTCTATAGTAATTTTACTTGTAATCAGATTTAAGGAAGATTTATCAAAAGCATGAGTTCCCGTACATAGATAAGCTTCTTGTGCTATTGTAGCATGTTCAAATATTTCTATTTTTCCCAAGGTATAGGCATTGGCTCTGTCTCCCAGACAAGAATGATCGTGCATTGTAAGATTCCACGGAATTTGAATTCTTGCTCTTTGATGTACAAATGGTTTTCCATAAATGGTACATCCAAATAATTTAAGCCAGAACAATCTCCAAGAATTAGCTGGTTTTGGTGTCCAGCTGCAAAACAGCAACCAAGCATATTCCCAAAGCAACATTTTTAATCGATACGATAATGTCCATGGTGAATCATAAGGCGAATTTTGACTGTGTTCTATAGTGGCGCTATTCATTTAATACTGTTTGAAAGTCGTCAATAAACATTTTTGCAATTTTAGAAGTCGAAAAATCATCAAAAACTTTCCTTCCGTTTAAAGAAATTCTTTCGCGAAGTTCTAAATCAGTCATTAGCCTTATCAATTGTTTAGAAAGTTTTTCGGTTTGATTTTTACTGCTTTGATTAAATTTCAAACAGTTTACTTCGCCAAATGCATATTCATTAAAACAATCGTGATTAGAGAGAACGGTCGCACATCCATAAGACATAGCTTCCCGAGGTGCTACAGGACCGGCATCTCCAGTTCCATCTTGTATTGGGTAACAAAAAATTTTAGATTCGAAATAAAATTTAGATAATGCATCTTGATCGTAAATTGAGCCTACAAAATTTACATTTCCTTTTTTGCTTTTTAAACTTTCATAATAAGCTTCTCCTCCTCCACCTTCTGCTAATTCCCAAGGGCCTACAATATTCAATGTCCAATTTTTGGAAATAGAATCTGGAATCGAATTAAAAGCATCTATTAAAATATGAACTCCTTTTTCTTTGTCCAAACGACCAACAAATAAAATACTATTAGTCTTAGCTGTTTTAAAATCTTTTAATTGAAAAGGAACAGGATTCGGGATATAAGAAATTTTGTTATGATATTTTGGTTTAAGTCTTTCTTTAACTAAATCAAAAATCAGTGGAGAACAAGCTCTAAATTTTCCCACATTGGTGTAAAATTTCATTTGCCATTTTGGTCTTCTCTCTACACTTACATAAATTTTACCTTTTGTTTTATTTCTAAAAAAAATAGGTAGCCAAAAAGTATTAGAAACTACGATATCACTATCAATATGTTTTAATGTTCGTAAAGTATATATTAAATCATAAAATTTTAAAATTAATAAGCTTTTTGGAGTTGAAAAACCTTTAACGCGAATATGTGATACTCCATTTATGGTTTCTTTATTTACAAATGATGGATGAGTTTTGCTAATGTGTGTTACCTCATGTCCTAAATCGACAAACTCCTGTCCTAATTTGAAGTATATTTTTTCTACTGCTCCGCCCAATATTGGGGGAACTGGAAAAAAAGCGCCTTGAACTATTGTTATTTTCATGTTTTAAATAGTATTATATAATTCAACCATTTTCTTTCCCACAACCTGTATATCATACTTTTCTTTGACAAGTTTTTTACCTTCAATTCCCATTTCTTGCAATTTGTCTACTGGCGTATTAAAAACCTTTACTAAAGTCGACTGCAAATTTTCAACTGATAAATCAATCCACCAGCCACAGTTATAAGATTCCAAATCTTGCCATGGTGTTCCTGTTGTTGTAATCACTGGAATTCCAACTGCCAAAGCTTCTGCAACGACAAGGCCAAAATTTTCACTATAAGTAGGCAACACCATGACATCGGCTGAGCGCAAAAAATTCCATTTGGCTTCCTGATAAACAGCACCAACAAAATGTACATTTTGCAAATCGTGGCAACTCTGAATTAGCTTTGCTGTATAAGCCTCCTCTCCGCTGCCGGCAATTTCCAGAGTCCAGCTTTTAGTATCACAATTGCGCCAAGCTTCTAACAAAATTTCAATGCCTTTTTTAGGGTGAATTCGCGAAATGAAAACTACCTTTTTGTTTCCATAACCCACTTTGAAACTTTTACATTCACTCAAATCTATACCGTTTGGTACTATTGTAATTTTATTTTTGAAATCCAATTTTCTGATACTGTCTTTTTCCATTTGAGCAGTTGCATGAATATGATCCACGTTTCTTATGGCTTTATTTTGAAATAACAGGAGTGCTAATTTTTTTTTCAAAGGGTTGTGCTCCAGAATCCATGACTCTAACATACCGTGCGGTGACAAAAGCACTTTTATTTTTAACTCTTGCGCAACTTTTTGAAAACCCCAGTTTTGAGGACTCCAAATTCCGTTAATATGAACAATATCGGGTTTTTCATTTTTAAGGAAAACACGAAATTCTCTAATCAAAGAAAACCATCTAAATATATTATTATCGAAAAAGCTTATTGATACCCCATCAATCTTTATGGGATCTTTAGAAATTCCTGTCGCAATAGTAAGTGAAGTGCCCTCCTTTAATGCGTTACTTAACAAACGCATATATTCTGTAGTTCCTCCACCACTTTTATCTATACTGGCTATGTAATGGATTACTTTCATTGGTTGATAATTTTGTGACGATTACTTATTATATAACAAACCCAACTTCTCTAGTAAAATATTTAAAATCCTTTGGAAGCTCTTTGATTTCCTTAGCTGGATTTCCACCGTATAAACGATATGGAGTTGTAAAAGTTTTGTTTAGTAAAGAGTTTGCACCAAGAACACTGTAAGAAGGTAAATTTGCTCCCCCCAAAACAGTTGATGCAGTTCCTAAAAAACAATAATCGCCTATTGTTATGGGCTGACTGTCTTGAATATTCAATTCAATATTAATAGAATGACTCAAAAATTGACTGGCATAACCTGCAATGGTAACAAAATTCCCAATTTGAATTGTATTAGTGCAATCGATATGGTGATTTTTGGTGATGGCAGAATGATGTCCAATTATTAAATGTGACTTGCGATCAGGCTGATGTGAAAAATGTTGAGAATTGCTATCATCCGGAAATCCTGTAATCCAGTTACCTCTTGCTATAGTGGAATATTGTTCAATTTTTATTAAACCTAAATTTACGCCTACATTAAAATGCCCGATATTGGAATTAGAACTCATGATCAATTTTTTGGGATAAATCCAAGAAAGCCCAATTCTAGCAGACGGATGAATTTCATATTTAAAAAATTGAATCAACATAAACCGTTTCAATCGCCAAGGCAATAAAACAGTGATAAATTTGAGCAATATCATGTTTAATTGTTTATTAATTCAATGTACTTATGGACAGTACTGTCAAAATCAAACCTTTTTGCGTTTTCATAACCCAATTTTATAATTTGATTTCTAAACGCTGTATTTTTAATTTTTAAAAATTGATTTGCAAAAGCTCTTGCATTGTTTGGATCTGCATATAAGGCTGCATTGCCACCTACTTCGCTCATCATAGGCGCTTTGTTGCTCGTTATAACTGGTGCTCCACAAGCTTGTGCCTCAATTATAGGCCAGCCAAAACCTTCAGAATAAGATGGGAAAATCATGGCTTCGCATATGGAATAAAGTGCTATAACTTCTTTATCGTTAGGGTTGTTAATTTGTACAACTCGATCTGAAACATTTAATTTTTTGACTAATTCAAGAAGGCTAACATTTAAGGCTTCACCAGCCAAAACCAATAATCCGTCCCAATCATTTTGTAGTTCATAAATCATCTGAATTAGCAATTTTCTATTTTTGCGTTCCAAATCAGAGCCTACATGCAAAATGAATGCTTTATCTTTTAATCGCTCAAAATCAGAAAGTTCCTCCTTAATTTGATCTTCAGGCAAAGGCACAAATTTTTCAGACAAAGCATTATGAATACAAATCCATTTTTTCTTAATGTCTGGTTTTGTGTCGATTTCGATCAATTGGTTTAATGTAAATTCAGATACCGCCACTAATTTATTAGCTCCTGAAAGTGCTTTCAAAATTATTTTCTGCAAAATCTCACCCGATTTTGTTGCTGAGCAATAGGTACCGGCAAATCCCAAACCTGCTCTTATTGCCAAAACATCGTGACATGTTATTATGGTTTTGTTTTTAGGCAAAAAGTTAAGATAAAAAGCATTTGAATGATCACATATATGATAATTGACTTTTTTAAGTAAAACAAAATTCAAGCTTCTTATAAAAAATAGTTCGATAGGAAATAAGAGAAATTTATCACTATAGGCCAACCATTTTATCAAAATGGGTTTATTAAAACCTAACTTCCTAAATACTTCTCGAGGACGAATAACATTAACCTGAAGTTTGGCCTTTTTATATCCATCGGCCATTAATCCTTCGAAAATCAGCATACTAAATTGCTTGTCAGGCTTATAATTACCAATCAAAATTAGCTTTGAAATCATAAATTCGTTTTTTGTAAAGAAGTATCAGCTTTCGGCAAAGTAGCCAGTACTAGACCTCCCATAATTGTGGCGTAACCAAGGATACTAGGTTGTGCCCATTGTCCCTGAATTATTGTGACAACGGCCGCTCCGCAAAGAATAAAGGGTAGCAATTTTTCTTCCCGTGGCAATCTAAAGGATTGGACGGCCATACTTAGTGCTAAAACTAATCGTAAAATAATTAGTCCCCCGCCAAAAAGAATACCTTGCTCACCACCTAAACGACCAAACTCGGTCTCGGAAATCAGAAAAGTAATTTTTCCATTCAGCATTTGTGCACCGGCATTTGTACCCATTCCTAGATTACCTGCAAACATGGGCTGACTGAATAAATCACTAATTGGTTCTGTTAAATCATTGAAAATTCTTAAAAAAATGGAATCCTTTAAACCACCGCCAGCAGTTGATTTATTTGCAGAATCAACACGATCCATAAATACCTCAATACCCAGCTTAAATGTTGTAGAGTACTCTTGCAAAGCATAAATCACTAAACCAAAAACAATTGTGCTAACAATTAATTTAGCAATCATTTTACTGGAAGTCACTGATGCGATTACAGCAAACAAGGCCACTATAAGAACAGCCATTACGGCACCGCGACTTATAGTCAGCGGCAAAGCAATTATCAAAGTAACAGTACTTATTATTAGTAAGATCTTAGAACAGCGATCTTTAGACAACCAGAAATAAAAAATAAAAACAGACACAGCGGTATAAAAACTAGCCAAACCCGATATAAACGAAAAGGTCCCAGGCGGTCTGCTATATCCCATTGCTCCTGAAAATCCTGCACTTCCTTCACCTCCAATTCCAACATTAATCAAGGCTGTCTGCGGACTACTAAATTGGAAGTATACAATTATTGTCATGAAAATATTCATCACTAATAAAAATCGTCCCATTTTGAGCACATCCTCTTTTGTAAAAACTTTTCCGATGATAAAAATCAGAGGAAAATGAACTAACATAATCCTTGCTCCATAAAGGCCTACAAAAAGATTACCATGACCAAAACATAAAGCAATTGCAAGGCTTACAAGAGTAAAAATATAACTTAAAACTATGTATGGAGATATAAAATTGACTTTTAAATTAAGAGCTCTCAGAATAATATATACCGCAATTGGATCACGAACAACTAATAAAGGTGTCGCCAAACTAGGTAAAATCCATTTGCGTAAAGCACCTTCAAAAATCCAAAGCAAAAAATACAGCCAAATAGCTATTTTTAAAGAATTATATGTTTTTGGTTCCAAAAGCTGTTCTTTAGCTATATCCATTTATTCAAATTGTTTATAAAATCTTTAACGAAGAAAGTGTTTCTGCCATTTCTTGTCCATAAACTGACCACGGCCTGCTCTGAGCTTTAATTTGAGCAGCAAGCCCAAACTGCTCCAATATCTCCGGTCTTTCAAAAATTTTAGTAAATACTTGATTAATTGCTATTGAAGATCCTGCTGGAACAATCCATCCGTCTACGTTATCTGATATTATATCTGGACCCGCTGTTCGCTCGGTCGTGATAACCGGCACTCCTTGTGACATTGCCTCCGTAATTACCAGACCAAAACCTTCAAAAAGAGAAGGAAAAACAAGGACATCATGCTCTCGCATACAATTCAAAACTTGACTATGAGATAATGTTGGAATCCATTGATGTTGCTCTAAAGCTCGATTCAGTGCCTTACAGTCAGCAACTGCTTTATGTCCAACAACAGTTAATTCAACTTTATCTTTTAATCCTTCAACTGCTTCAAATAAGTACGAAATTCCTTTTCTTTGGGAAAGCCCTCCCACAAATAAAACTTTGAGTTTACGATTAACCAAGGGCTGATATTCTTTTTTTTCATTTGCTTCTGGAAAACCGTATGGTATTATTTTTATATCCGGCAAATTTCCTGAATACTCTTCCAGTGTTTTTTTGGTAAAACTACTTGCTACAAAAATTACATCTGCAAGCGCCAATTCTTGATCTTTTCGATTTAACTTATCTACAGAATCATTAAATCCTGTTAGTGTACTTGACCATTCTGGATTGATGTCGAGCTCTTTTTCCAATAGCAGCTGTGCACTTTTCCAGTAACCAATAGGCAAATCATAAACACAATAAAGACCTAATTGCTTCGCTTTTGTAAAAGTGGCCAATGCACCATCTTCATATCCGTACACCGCTGACAAACCCTCTTTTTTTGCTTTAGCCAAACTATTTGCAACCCATTTTTCGTGATTCTCATAAACCTTATCTATACAAAAAAAACCTTTTTCGTGTCTTGTCAAATACCTCAAATGTAATTTTGATGCTAGTAAACGCCCAAACTCAAAAAAAGATTTTGAACATGTATAGGGTTGCCATGACTTGTCTAAATTCCTTCTTCTTAAATCTTTTAATTTTGAATTACTGCCTAACTTATATAATAACTGATCTGGAAATATTGCCACCGAAGTAAATAATTTGTAAAGCAGTTTATTATTTAATAATCCGGCAACCAAATTTTTTGAATTTGCATTTAAAGTTGGATGAGATACCAGTAATTTCATGATATGGAGATTGAATTAACAAATTGACTTGTCATAACTTGCAAATCAAATACTTCATTTTTTTTCGAAATGAGATTTAAATTATCTTTTTCATATTTAATAATTTGCGGTATTTCGTATTTCCCATTAGTTGGCGTCCATTTTCGAGCAACACAAATTGTACTTAATTGGTGCTCTCTGTAGGCTGCATAAACCCCGCTTTTTTCTGTCTGAAAATAAGGTGTTGTAGATATTCCAAAATCACTATCAGCAAGCACTTGCGAAATAACATTTTCAGATTGAATACCCATTACTTTATAAGAGATAGTATGATTTTCAAGTGTAGCCTTATAAGCTTCGAGATCTTCTCCGTTTTTTCCAATAAAAATAAATTTTATTGGTTTGATCAATAGTTTTGAATTACGCATTAAATCATCTACAAAATCCTTAAAAGGCGCTCCAAAATGAATACTGCCAAATAACACAAATTGAGTAAAAGCAGCACTTTCTCTTTTTTCAGCTACTACTGGTATATTACCACAAATAGGTAAAACTTGCGCATCAATGTTGTGTTTCTTCAGAAAAAATTGATACAATTTATTTTGCGTATGAACGCTATTGGGTCTAGTCGAACGAATTATGTTTTTAATTATAACTTGCTGTAATCTCCCGATGCATTTATGCTTAAATGGAGCTTCCTTGTCTATTCCCAGCCATAATTCATGAAACATGATGTGCCATTTGTACTTTCCTTTGAATTTCTTTAGGAACGATGGCAGCAAAAAAGGCAATCCTTTTGAGTTAAAACTGTAGGGAACGAATTGCAAGCTTATCCAATCTGGGCTAAAGTCTTTTATGTATTGCGCCGTTTTATTATAGCGTAGTTTTGATGACACAAAATAGGGTATACGCAATACAGAGATTATGCTTCCTTCACATTGCTGCATTTCAGCACTAACCTCTCTTACATTATTATCACTTAAAGCCACAATTATCGCCTGATGTTTGTTTCTGACAAGTTCTCCTGCCAAACGGCGGGTATAATCACCAACACCATCAGAACCGGGCTCTAAAGAACCACATAAAAAAAGTATTTTCATTTATGTTATTTTTCGTGTAAGCAACTAAATCATTCTTCACTTTATTAGCCCAGCATTCTGCCCATTATAGAAGCAAGTTTAATATCCATTTTTTTTATTTTCAATTGCGATTTAGAATAAATTTCGATTGGATATTGACAGTAATTAAAAAACATTTTTGCCGCAGTACTGGGTTTAAAACCCTTCGATACGAGTTGTTGGGTAAAGTTGTTTTTCCATGGTTTTACAGTTTCAACGGCATGGGCCATCAAGTAAGCCGGATCTGTAAATCCCATTCCCTCACTTCCAATGATGCTAAAAGAAATATCTTGAGATATTGTCATTGCCGCATTCAGCAAATCCTGATCACCTTTGAAGGCGCGATGACCTGCTTTTTCAAATTGGGACAGATCTCCATCAATGTCTTTATACTTTTCAGTTAATGAAATCCATCGGTCCAATAATGCCAAACTATCTTTGTGTATTCCTATAAAACCACTATTTGCGTAATAATTCAATTCACAGGTTGATTGATTATTGGCTAGTTTTTGCCATTCTTTCCTCCATGGATGCGTATGATGCACAAAAGGAAAACAATTATCAAGGCAAACCGATACTCCATTATTTGTCCAGTTTGATATAAAGGACCATGGCGCATTGACCACAATATCAGGATCAAAATAATAGATATTGGTCAAATCTGCATTTGCTTCAGCTACCTTTTTCATAAAAGAAGGTTTATAATAGCCGAAGTGCATCTCAACATCCAATAATTCAAAAACCAACTGAACATCATTTCCAATCTTGAAAGTATTATCTGATTTTTGTAGTTGATTGACCCATACAGGAAGGTTCCCTCTGTATCCAACATAAATTATTCCTTTAAAAGAAGACCGAACTAAAGAATTCACTAAAGCTCCCACGCCTTTTTCGTAATGCCCTTCAAAAAGTGTTGTAACAATCTCCATTTTTAATCTGAATGTCTATAGTTGCTAGTTTAATTTATATAATCTTGTTTTTAAAAAACTGTCTCTAATCCTATTTTTGACTTTAATTGTGGTTTTGAAACTTCCCAAATTTGAATACAATTGTTGCAAAAGATCTAATATCTGATATTCGCTTTTTTGAAGAATATTTCGTTGATAGAAAATTTTTATGGAAATGGATATCATCTTTTTAATATTTCTGGAAGCAATGTATCTGTAATCATTTTTTAAGTTTATGGGGTTTATTTTATCAAGATTATACCCTATCAACATTGGGCTGGAAAGCCCGAAGCCTAAAAATAATTTTTTATAATACTTAATTTCAGTTCTGTTTTTTGGAATGTAATGATAAAACTGTAATTTTTTGTACCATAAGACTTCATAACCAATCATACCGACTGCTAAACACAACTCATGATCTTCACTACTTGCCAATGACGTCCCAATTCTACCGGTAGTTTGAAACTCAAATTCATACTTATCTACTAATTCTGCAAAAGCTTTTTTATTTACAATCATTCCTGCTCCATATACCACTTTTCGGGTATTAGTTATATTGCCCTCTTGTAAATATTGCGAACCGACAGCCAAAGTATGATATTGGTTTTCCCAAAATAAAGGAGGCTCCTTCCCTTCAAATACTGGCAAGCCATACCCTCCAATAATACCAACATTCGGATTGTTGTTTATGATACCCAATGCATCACTTAAATAATTATTTGACAACCAGTTATCATCATCACAAAATAATAAAAAATCAAAAGTGGAATTCTTTATACCACACATTCGGGCTGCAGATAATCCAGGTGTTGCTTCTTTAATTACTGTAAAATTAGGGCTACTTGCTGTTTTGCTGTTTTGCCACAAAGTATTCGCAAATTCAAAAGTATTATCTGTAGAAGCATTATCAATGATCAATATTTCCCATTCACTTACTGCTATATTGATTTGATTTTGCAAGTGTTCAATTGTTGGTTTCAATCTACTAACACTGTTGTAGCAGCAAACTATTACGCTTATACCGTTCATGGTTTCTTGATTTTATATTTTAGTTTGGCAAATAGAAATTGCAAATTGCGTTTGTACGAAATATTTTTTGCCCTCCAGAAAGATCCTTTTGAATCTATCCATTTATCAACATCAAAATAATCCTTTGATAGCGGATACAATGATTTTCCGTCGGTTACATAATTATCGTATGACTCTGTAATTGAAATCAAATAATTGATTCCGGTTCTTTTTTTGGCCGAAAAGAAAACTTTGTTATATAGAATAGAATTCCATAGTGCAATAAATTTGGGCCATTCATTTATTTCTCTGTCACATGCTTTAACAAACCAACTGGATGCATCCTCTGGCATCCTACTCAATCTTCTTTTCCATTTTGATAAAGCTTCATTCTCATCTTTATAATGCAAAAAGTGAATTTCAATATCACCAAGCAATGCAATTGGATATTTCTCTTTCAGATAAAGTTCTTCATATTCTTTAAACTGGGTTTCGTGCTTAAAAACTAATTCCTGTTTAAGATATTCGGGCAAGTTGTTTGCCATTTTAACAAACTGCAGTGGCGGAATAAATAATCCTACAAAGGGTGAGTTATATTCGATTTCACGCTCTATATAGATCTCCGCTCCCCAACAATTATTTGATATAATGCAAAAATCGTTATTCATAATTTATTGAAATAATCTTCTATATCTGGCGCTATAATTAAAATTATTGGTTCTCATTTTGATGAACTTTGCGGGAATTCCAGCCACTACATTACAAGATTCAACATCTTTAGTTATTGTTGCCGAAGCCGCTACCACGGCGCCATATTTAATATGTAAACCTGGTAAAACCATTGCTCTTGTTCCTATCCATACGTAATCTTCTATTACAACTTCTTTATTGCGTTCTTGAGCATGGTCGAATAACTCATCATGATCTGCGGTTAGAATAATTACTTCCTCAGAAATGGAAACATTGTTTCCTATTTTTAAATTGCCTCTGGTGTCAATTCTGCAGCCACTATTAATTACAGAATCAAGACCAATCTCTAATCCTTTTGCAGCATCAAACTTGCAATTCATACAAATTGTACTTCCTTTGCCAATCTTAAAATTCATAATCTTGCGATAGTAAAACAACCTTATCGAATGACTGGGAATATGTGATATTATATGATTGCAGAGGTACAATCTAAACTCTGATATAATTTTTCTCATTTTTATAAAGTCAAATTATTGAAAACCGAAGCATATTAAAAAATAGTTTGTAATTCCATGGACTTTTGCCTTTTACCATTGCCTTAATATAGAACAGCGTTCCCATAATAATACCTTTTCTAAATTTATATCCAAACTTCTTAGAGAGTGTAGAATGCCAAATAGGAAGAACATCATTATAATAACTTTTCAATTCGCCTAACGGAATAGTTGAATTATTGGTTTCATGAATTCTGTAATACCCTATTACTTCGTCACAATAGTATAATTTTCTATTTTCTGCGTATCGCAACATCAACTCAGCATCACAAACCTGAGTGTTTAAAAAGAGCTGGCCATTCAACTTGATTTCATCTAATTTTTTCTTTCTGAAGACGGTAAAAATGATGTGAAAAGGATTCTCAAATGCAATTTTTTCGAATGCATTTTCAACATAACCAGATTTCATAAATTCATTTTTTGAAGTAAATTTCTTTAAACCCGTTTTTTCGAAATACATTTTATATTTAAATGACACGAAATCTATTTGTTGATCTGTGAGTTTTTCTAAACCTTTTTCTATGAAGGTATTGTTGTGAATATCATCTGCATTTGCAATAATAACATATTCGCCTGTGGCCTTCTCATAAGCATTATTCCAGTTAGGCCCAATTCCAAGGTTTTTTTCATTTCTAAATAAACTTACTTTGGGATTCTTGCCAAATAAATCATTCAGAATTTCCCATGTTCCATCTGTCGAAAAATCATCCTGTATAATTATTTCTACATTTTCATACGTTTGCAATAGAAAACAATTTACTGTCTCTTCGATATATTTTGCCGCATTATAAACCGGTATACAAACAGATACTAATCGATTATTCATATAATAAATATTCAAAATGATTAAACTAAACTGACCTTAATTTATAAATTTTAACCAATGTGTATAAGGAATATATTACTGCCTGAATAACTGAAATGAAGATGTTGAAATACAAAACCCCCATTAAAGATGAAATATCAAATAAGAAAATACCAATTACAATTGATAATAAATTAGAGGCAATATACAAGTAAGGATTAATAAGCCACCCTCTGCTGGAACTAAGCGAAAATAGAAATCCTGTTATTAGTCCCAAACAGCTTCCTGTTACATTTAAAACTAACGCTGTGTTCAAGCCTCTATAATTTCCACCCAGTATCCAAAGAAATTGATTTGAGAATAGAAAAACACTAGTAACGATTATTATACATACAATTATTAAAAGGAAAACATTTAATAAAAATTGGTTCAGCAATACTTTGAAGTCACTATTTTGTCTGGCAAAACGAGGAACCAATAAAGTAGAAAATAATGAGGCTAATACTCCTAATAAAACAGATACTCGGCCCAATGCACCAATTTGTGCAACCGATGTGGTATTTCCTGCAATTGAAATCAGCCAAATAGTAATTTGTCCTGATAAGCAGTAATAAATTGCACCCGGCAGTACTCGCTTAACGATAGACATAATCTCTTTTTCAACAACAGGATCAGTGGTCTGCTTGTTATCTACAAAAGTTTCAGCAATTTTTCGAAGCTTTATATTTCCATAAATTCGAGGAATTCCACTTGCTAAAATGGCTATAAACGAATAGGGAAAAATAAAAATTGTCAAGCCCGTCAAAATCAAACGCCAAATTCCTACTGAAACCTGATTCTTTTGTAATGGAAGTATATCCTGGTGAAGTTTAGGGAAAATTTCCAGCAGCGAATCTGATAAAGCGGCAAAAAAAGCAGGAATTAAAGAGGCTACAATTAATATCGTAATTAACCAGTTTGCACCATTACGCAGCAAGAGATACATTAATAATGGCACCGCAAAAATAAGACTTCCTATGGCAAATTTACGACGCATACTAAGTCCTGTTGCCAAAATAACACCTAATTTTTCTCTATCCTGCCAATGCTGTCCTCCTTGCGAAAATACTCCTGTTCCAATACCTCCGTCAGCTAATAGCGTCATGGTTCCAAGCATAGTGTTAGACAAAGTATAAAGCGCATACTCATTTACAGATAATAAGTGTATAATCAAAAGACCGCTTGCAAAGCCTACCACTTGAATAATAATCTGTGCAGAGCCTGTGATACTTATTAACTTTCCCCAATGGAGTGCTCTGTAATAATGCGGATGTTCCTTTATTTTATTTAGCATTATTCGATTTAAAATAAATTAATTGTGCAGATACTTTATACTTATTACATTCTTCTTGAAACCCATTTTTTTCTTAATTTATCTAACGGCATATCATAATATTGATAAATAAATAATGAAAATAAATAAGTGATAAATAAATAGCCCAACATGTAAGGTATCCTATCTATTTTTGAAAGTTCATCTATATAATAGTTATATGGAATTATAAACATCCAATGACTTAAATATAAAACATATGACATACCACCAAGCAACATGTCTCTAGAATCGCTTTTCCTTCGTACACTATTAGAAAGCAACGGTATTAAAAGAAAAGAAACTAAAATATTGAAAAGCTCATTGTAACTGCTGTCAGCCAGTTTAACCAAAGCAAATAAATTAGGAATTGCATAGTGTATCACTAATATTCCTATAAACAAACTGTTGAAAATCCTTTCGATCTTATAATTGAATTCGATCTTGGATTTATAAATTTCTATCCCAACAAGAAAATAAACTAAATATTTAAGTATCGTTTTGCTAAGGAATAAATCTGTCCATAAAAAAGATAAAGCCAGCATAATAAGAAAAGCGATGCCTAAAATTGAGAACCTTACTTTTTGCTGTTTCAGAAAAATCAAAATTAGTGGCAAAAACAAATAAAACTGAAGCTCAATATCCAGAGACCAAGCTGGCACTAAAGGTTGAAAACTAAGCTGATTATAACCTAACATCAATAAATTTGCGACTCCAAAACTGACACCGCTGAGCGATGTAAAATTAATTCTTTCTATCACCTGAGAATCAAATATAAAAAGCATGATAAAAGTTAAAATACTTATCAGGTAATAAACTGGAAGCAAACGAAAAATTCTGCTGCAATAAAATACTAGCAAGGGTTGCTTTGCTTTGCTGTATTTTGTTTCATACATTAAAGTTACCCAATAACCACTTAATATAAAAAAGCAGTAAACAGCCAAATGTCCAATAAAAACAAACTTCGTGATATGAAAAAAGACAACTAAACTTGCTAAAATGAAACGAACTAAACCTGGTTTAATCATATTTTAATTTTATTTATTTCTGCCGTATCAAAAAAGTATTGCAGTCTGCCACTAATTGATGTGACTATTTTTTTAGCTATTTTGAGTTTTGCTTTATCTTTAATTTCAATAATAATGAATCATCCTTTGCCTATTCCTTTCACTTCAAATCCTATAGCAGTTAATTTTTCAACATCAAGAATATTACGTCCATCAAATACGAAAGCGGGCTTATACATATTAATGTAAATTTTTTCCCAATCATAGTCTTTAAATTCGTCCCATTCTGTTAGTACCGCAACGGCATGTGCTTGATCCATTGCCTCAGAAGGAGTATCGTACACAAAAATCTGTTTTAGTTTTAATTCTATTTTATGATCTGAAAGTCCTTTCAATTCCCATAAGTACTTTAGGTCAGCTTTAATTTTTGTTTCAGAAACTTTAGGATCAAAAACATGAATTTCAGCGCCATCTTCAATAAGATGTTCTGCTACGTAAATTGCTGCAGACTCTCGGGTATCATTGGTATCTTTTTTAAATGCCCATCCTAAAAAAGTAATTTTCTTATCACTTACCGTATTAAACAGTGAACTAATTATTTTTTTTGCAAAACGATATTTTTGATAATCGTTTAAAATAATTACCTGTTCCCAATAATCAGCCACTTCAGGCAGGTTAAAATAACGGCACAAATACACTAAATTCAAAATGTCTTTTTGGAAGCAAGATCCTCCAAACCCAACAGAGGCTTTTAGAAACTTAGAACCAATTCTGGTGTCAGTTCCAATAGCAACGGCTACTTCATCAACATCAGCCTCAGTAACTTCGCACAAGGCAGATAAAGCATTAATTGATGAGATTCTTTGTGCCAAAAATGCATTAGCCGTTAATTTTGATAATTCTGAAGACCATACATTTGTGGTTAAAATTTGTTTTGGCGAAAGCCAATGTGCATAAATATCGACCAGTGATTGAATTGCTCTTTGACCGTTTTCTGTTTGTTTTCCACCAATTAAAACACGATCAGCATTCAATAAATCATTGAGAGCAGTTCCTTCGGCCAAAAATTCAGGATTAGAAAGAACTTCAAATTTGAAACCATTACCAGTACGGTCTAAAATAGTCTGTAGCGTTTCGGCAGTTCTTACCGGAAGTGTTGATTTTTCGACTATGATCTTATCACTTTTGGCAACTTTAGCAATTTGTCTGGCGCACAACTCTACAAATTTTAAATCGGCAGCCATTCCCTTGCCTTCTCCATATGTTTTTGTTGGCGTGTTTACGGCTATGAAAATCATATCTGCAGCTTCAATTGCACTATCTGCATCAGTAGAAAAAAACAGATTACGATTTCTTGCTTCCCTCACTACTTCGGCAAGTCCGGGCTCATAAACGGGCAGTTTGTCTAAATCTTCATTATTCCAGGCTGCGATTCGGTTTTCATTTAAATCGACAACAGTTACTTTTATTTCGGGACATTTCAATGCTATAACAGACATTGTTGGCCCCCCTACATATCCAGCGCCTAAGCAACAAATATTTTTAATTTTCATTTACTGCTTTTTTTTATGAAACAAAAAATGCTTTGTTTTTAATTAAGTCAATCAGTTATTCGAAATAATTCAAGATCTTATAACCACATTCTTTTAAATGTTGTTCTTTTTCCATTAACCTTAAATCAGACAGCATCATTTCTTTTACTAATCCTGCCAAATTATATTGACATTCCCAGCCTAACTTAGTTTTTGCTTTTGTTGCGTCGCCAATCAATAATTCTACTTCTGTCGGTCTAAAATAATTTGCATCTACTGCTAATACTTCTTTACCAATCAAAAGTTGATAATCAGGATTGCTGCAATATTTCACATAACCTTTCTCATCAATACCTTCGCCTCTAAACTCTAGCTCAATTCCTACTTCGTCAAAACTCATACGAACAAACTCACGAACTGCAGTAGTAATTCCTGTAGCGATTACCCAGTCTTCTGGTTCTTCAGCTTGCAAAATCATCCACATCATTCTGACATAATCTTTGGCATGCCCCCAATCGCGTTGTGCATCTAGATTTCCTAAGTATAATTTATCTTGCAGTCCGAGAGCAATTCTAGCAGTTGCTCTTGTAATTTTGCGTGTTACAAAAGTTTCTCCTCGAATAGGTGATTCATGATTAAACAAAATTCCGTTGCAGGCATACATTCCATAAGCTTCTCTATAATTTACGGTAATCCAGAAAGCATACATTTTAGCCACCGCGTAAGGCGATCTCGGATAAAACGGTGTTTTTTCTGTTTGAGGAACTTCCTGCACTTTACCATACAATTCTGAAGTAGATGCCTGATAAATACGAGTCTTTTTTTCCAATCCTAATAAACGAACTGCATCCAAGAGCCTTAAGGTTCCCAATCCATCTGCATTTCCGGTATATTCTGGAGTTTCAAATGAAACTGCTACATGGCTCATAGCAGCTAAATTATATATTTCATCAGGTTGGATTTCTTGGATCAAACGAGTCAAATTAGTACTATCCGTCATATCGCCATAATGTAAAATGAAATTCCTATTTTCTATATAAGGATCCTGATACAAATGGTCAATTCGATCTGTATTAAATAAGGACGTACGTCTTTTTACTCCATGCACTATGTAGCCTTTTTCTAGTAAAAATTCACTTAAATAGGCTCCGTCTTGGCCCGTCACTCCTGTAATAAGGGCAATTTTTTTAATTTGATTCATAATGTAACTATAAAGCACAAGGCATTCTGTTGCAAAGTCGCAAATTTGTAAAATCTTAAAAATATTTTGAGGGGGGTAAATTTTAAAAGCGCAAACTATTAAAAAGCTTTTTGCTTAAAGTTTTCAATGTTTTCCAAAAACCAATTGTAGGTTTTTTGTATTCCATCTTCTAATTTCACTTGATGTTTCCATCCGATGTTATGCATTTTAGAAACATCCATTAATTTTCTAGGTGTTCCGTCAGGTTTGGTATCATCCCAGATTATAGCTCCTGTATGGCCGACGATTTTTTGCACTAAGTTGGCTAAATCTCTGATAGTTAAATCCTCTCCCGTGCCAATATTGTACAAATGCTCAGGAAGTTCATTTTCTAAGGCAAAAACAACTGCCTCTGCCATGTCGTCTACAAATAGAAACTCTCGCATTGGTCTGCCAGATCCCCAGAGAGTCACCACGGCATTGTTGTTTTCCTTTGCTTCATGAAATTTTCGAATCATGGCTGGCAATACATGAGAACTATGCAAATCAAAATTATCACCTGTTCCGTATAAATTTGTTGGCATCAAACTCACAAAATCCTTTTCGTATTCATTACGAATAGCTTCACATAATTTTACTCCTGTGATTTTTGCCAAAGCATACCATTCATTTGTGGGTTCTAGAGGAGCAGTAAGCAAATATTCCTCCTTTAAAGGCTGTGGAGCTAATTTTGGATAAATACACGAACTGCCTAAAAAAATGAATTTATCTATACCCAAACGATGCGCTTCATTGATAAGGTTATTTTGAATCTGCATGTTTTCCATCAAGAATTCATATGGAAAATTATTATTGGCTAAAATTCCTCCAACTTTTGCGGCGGCGTCTATAATAACATCAGGTTTTGTTTTTCGGATGTAATCCCGAACTGCTTTTTGTTTTCGCAAATCCAGTTCTTTGCTTGAAGCGCCAATAAGATTATTGTAGCCTTTTGCACTAAGGACTCGCCAAATAGCACTTCCAACCATTCCGTTATGTCCGGCAATATATATTATAGAATTTTTATTAATCATGAGGCAACATTTATTTTAATAAAATAAGCAAAATAGAATTTTAAAGGAGCGGTGAAGCAATAGATTCCAATTGTTGGTAAACTTTTTTTACCTCTTGTGAATTTTCTTTTTGCAATACCATCAATGCGTCTGAAGTATAGATCAAAATGCAATTTTTGACACCTATAAAAGTAGTATGCGTTGACGTTCCTATCACAATATTTTTATTTTCATCGATTGGATGATCTTTCTGAACCAAATAATCATAAACCGACTCAAAAGAGCCAAGATCAGACCAATCAAAATAGGTTGGAACGACTTTGATATCTTTGCTTCGTTCCATTACTGCATAATCAATGCTTATCGAAGGAATGCTTAAAGATAATTCAAAATCTAAAAGGCCATCTTTATTTGATTCCCATGCTTTTTTTGATTTCCAATATACCTCTGGTTCCTGTTTCTCTAGTTCCGTTAAAAACTTCCTGGCTTTAAAACAAAAAAGTCCACTATTCCAAAAATAATTTCCTTCTTTCAAATAACCTGTTGCAGTTTCTAAATCAGGTTTTTCATGAAATGCGATTACATCCTCCTTTTCAAACTCTATATAGCCGTAGCCCGTTTCTGGTTTTGTTGGTTTTATACCGAAAGTTACTAAATAATCTTTTTCAGCAAGTACAATAGCTTCATGCAAAGCAGCCTGATACTTTTCAGTCCCCTCAATTACATGATCTGATGGAGTAATCAACAAAATATCATCAGGTTCTGATGCAAAAGCAGCAAAAGCAATTGCGGCAGCTGTATTACGAGGAACAGCTTCTACAATATGAAGATAAGATTTATTGAATTTACTCATACTCTTATCACTTAATTGATAATTTTCGATATTTCCCACCACTATCGTTTTATTGGAAACCTTTTCATTTCGGGCTACTGTTTTTTCAAAAAGTGACTCGCCATCAAAAAGCTCCAAATACTGTTTTGGCAAATTTTTTCTGGAAAGAGGCCACAACCTGCTTCCGACTCCTCCTGTTAAGATTACATGGGTAATGCTGTTAATTGCCATGGGAGTGCGATAAAACTTCTTTCTGGTAAACTTCATGACGCAGGCTGGAGCTCGAAAAACGGTGATCTCTAGTATTAAAATATAAATGGATTCCCTTTTCTTCACAGTAATTTCTACCGGTAAAATCCCTGTCTTTATATTCATCTCCCACAATACGCACATCTATTGTAAAGGATTTCAAAATATCCTCTAAATCCTGCTCAGTAGCATAAGGAACAATTTCGTCAACAAACTTACACGCTTTTAATTGTATATAACGTTCTACAACTGTCTGTGTTGGTTTATTTTTTGTTGGTCGATCTAATGTCGGGTCAGTCTGTAAACCGACAATTAAATAATCACAATTTAATTTCGCTTCTTCAAGCATTTTAACATGCCCTGCATGTAACAAATCAAATGCACTAAATGTTATTCCAATTTTCATCTGTTCAAAGTATTAAATTAAAAATAAGTTGTTAATGTGATTTTATGAGTAAAAAACATTTTGCCATTTTACTGGCTTTTTTTTGATGTTTTTTTGAGAATTGAAAAAGGGTTCCCCGTAAATAGCTGCATTTTAGCTACTCAAAAAGTAAAAAGGAAATGATGTAAAAAATAAAAAATTATTGCCTTTATATTGGTATGGAAATTTTAAAATTCAGCACAAAAAAAAACTGATTTTGTCATTTTCCTGACGACATTAATTTATGTTAAAATTACAATAATAAGATAGGTGCAAATTCATTTTTTGTTCTTTAATGTCCTGATTTAGGAAAAATTAACATGAAAAAAGCAGAACTGCCCTTATAGTAAAAGTTAAATTACCACTTCATTTATAGCGAAAAAACAGCTTTCATAAATCTTAATAAAAAAGCCGTAAAATCCACGTTTAGATTGATTAATTATTTTTTGAAGAAAAATTAAAAGTGCAATTATTGAACTTTTTAAAGTTTTTTTAAAGAAGAAAATTAAGAAACCAACCAGTCAATTTAAAGTATAATTATTTTAAAACAATAAACTGAAGAATTATGAAATGGTATGTAGTATACACAAAACCGAAATGGGAAAAAAGAGCTGCTGAACAATTAACAAAGTTTAATATCAATTGTTATTGTCCTTTAATTAAAAAAACGCAACAAAGATCAGACAGAAAAATAAAAGTAGAAGTACCTTTATTTAGTCATTATATATTTGTGCAGTTACCTGAAAAAGATAGGAATATGGTTTTTAATTCTCCTGGAGTTGTGAGATATCTATTTTGGCTAGGAAAACATGCCATTGTCAAAGATCATGAAATTGAAACCATTAAGGAATGGTTAAATACTGAAGATACTTCAAAAGAGATTTCGGTTCTTCAATACCAGATTGGAGACAGAATACATTTAAATTCAGGTCCGTTTTGTGATCAAAACGCTGTTGTTAAGGATATAACCAAAACGCATTATGTTTTAATTTTAGAATCTTTAGGATATATTTTAAAAGTGAAACATAAGTAATATAGAAGATATAGGCTTTTTAAGGAATGTCCGATCTTACCTTTTAAAGCTTATCCTTGAGGGAATCAAATATTGTAGTCTTTAAAATTTAGTTTGCTAAACTAAAGATTTCACTTTTTTTGATTCCCAAGATCTTGACTAAACGATCCAGTTTAGACAATTTGAGATCAACAATCCCTATTTCTATATTTTCATACTTTTTTACGCTGATTTCCATTTGAATAGCTACATATTCAGAAGTTAAATTCTTTTGCAATCGAAATTCTTTAATTCTTAAGTGGTAATTTTCCATGATAGTTTAATTTTCTGCATTTAAATTTAATTATCTCTATCTACTTTCACTAAAAAAAATTGAAACGTCGAACTTAAAAACAAACTCTATTGAAACCTCTAAAACTTTTGAAATCTCAATTAATTTTGAAACAGTCAAGTCAACATCACCTCTTTCAATTTTTCCATATCCGCTGGCACTCATATTCAATTCAGCTGCCATATATTCTCTAGTGAAATTTTTTAATTCTCTAATTTTTCTAATATTTTCATATACTGCATATTTCATAGAACAAAAAATTTAGTTTGGGGTGAACTTTATGCTTTTTACTTTTTACTAAATCAATAATAATTATCATTTTAAATTCAATTATCTTTAAAAAAGGCACTTTTAGATTATCAAAAATATTATCAAAAAATCTCAAAAAACGCTAAATCATTGAATTTAATTAATATACTTTATAAATTTTGACTAAAAATATACATTGTTTCTAGTTTTAAATAATAAATCTGTCCAAAGGATTTTTAAATCCGATGAACTACAAATTGTTCCACTTTTTTACTCTAAAAAACGACATTTTGTTTATTATTTTTAAATAAAAATTAAACAAAACAATATTGAATACAATTTGAAGGTCAAATTTCTATATGCCATGTCGGAATAAATGAATGCCTTTCCAAGACTATTCTCACAATATCATTGAAATAATAAAAACCCATTATGAAAGGAAATAATAAATTTAGAGAATCGATAAAAAAACGTACTTGCAGTAAGAACTAAAGAATAAGAAAATAGTAAACTCAAAAAGCAATTTAGATGTATTGGTATCTAAATTGCTTTTTGTAGTTAAAAAAATGCTCTATTATGGACAATCAGTAAATAATTGATAAATCGTTTATTGCGTTACGAGCAGTTGAGGATATGGAGTTGGATTTTTGTCTATTATAGTTGTCGGCACATTTTCCTTTAAGTTCACTAATACTTTGCTGTATTCAGGATGGGATGCAAAACTGCTGTTGATAAAAACACCATGAGTTTTTGTTGTTGCCCCACCAAAGCGTCCATTAACAGTTGAATTTATAATATTGTGGTTTTCTTCATAATAAATAGTATTAGCAAATACGGTAATATTATCAAGCAAATTACAGCCTTCCATTGTTGTACTTTTAGAATTGATTAGAAAAGCTGCGCTGTTATTACTAAAATTGCAGGAGTAATAACTTAAATCACCATTAATAACTGCATTTTCTTTATAAGTATAATCACCTACAGTACCGGTGACAGCTGATCCTTTGTTGTTAGTAAAATTACAGTTGGCAGCAATGGCAAAATTTTGTCCTGACGTATTTAAAGCTGTTTTATTATTGTCAAATTTGCAATCTACCCAAGCATTTAAATTATCTGCCCTGGTAGCTCTCATTGAAACTGCTATACCACAATTTATAAATTGATTTTTATAAAACATGGTTTTGTCAACAAAACTAGAAGTATCACTATCATTTGCCCATGGCATAAGAGGGTCTTGAAAAAATCCAATATTACAATCAACAAAGCCCAAATTTTCAAGAAAATTATTATCAAATCCTTTTATTTTTTTGAGATGTATACCATAGTTTTGATTTCTAAATACTACAAATTTCATTTTTTGCAGTGCCATATGCTGTGTCCCATAATCCTGTGAAGAATAGATTCCTGCGCTTCCGCCCTGCAGGGTTAGATTTGCTAATATAAAATTAGTGTCCTGTCCTCCAGTAAGAGATATTAAAGGAAAATCATCTGTTAAACCAACAATTACCGTTTTTCCAGTTCCCTGACCGATTATACCGTGATTAGAATCAATTGGAAGTTTTAAGGTAGCGCCTATGTAAAAAATTCCTTCTGGTAATTCGGCAATACCGTTCGTATTGATTAAATTTTGAATATAGCTCGTTTGATCAGGCTTCCCTGCTCTTTCTGTTTTCCAATTAGGCCCTAATGGGTCTGGCAATGTTTCCCAATTCGCTCTGTCCCAAGCTTTGTATTGTGGTCCTTGTATTGTATTTGAAAGTGTATTAAAAACGGAAGTATTTGTTATTGCAGCCGTTTGTTCAACTCCATTATAATTTACAGCATTGCTTCCATCCAGATTGCCCAAAAGATCAAATCCTGTAACGGTTCCAGATTTTCTTAAATAATTCCCTAATCCAAATACTAAAAACATATTCGTTTTTGTTGACAATACATCAGTAGAAGTTCGTAGAAACTTATTATAAAAGGATAGATTATTAGCGTCAATATCATAAGACGGAGTTGGATTCGATTCGTAACTACCTCCACCAAAATCAGTTATCTTAAGATTACCCATGTTTTTTGCCGAAAACATAGCTTTTGTACCTTCATTTAAAAGATTCCAACCTTCAGCATCTAAACCTACAAAGGTAGCTGACTGTAATCCGTCAAGTTCTGTAGTATCACCGTGAGGTGTTAAAAAATTAGTATGGACATGTACATTACCATAACTAGGATCAATACTGTTTCCTTTCATTATAAGAAGATTGGAAACTGTCCCTGCTTGATGTTTAATTATCTTAGTGTTTCTAATATATCCTGATACACTACAATCAATTCTGATTGGTCCGCCAAAGTCTATAAACGAATTATCTCTAAGTGCGACATTGGTACCTTGTAAAGTAGCCCATTTGATGCTTTTAAAAATACATCCCGAAATTTCAGCACCACTTTCAAACTTTATAATTTTATCAGAAGGAAGCAGATTCTCTAAACGTACATTTTTACTTCCTGCTGCAATTGTTATATTTGAAACTTTTGTTAAAGATGGATGTCCGTATAATCTCTTGTCACTAGTCATTACAATATCTACACCAGAATAATCACCTTTTTCTAATCGAACAGATCCATATTTATCTAAAGCTGACTGCAGCGTCGCTTTTTGGGCAATTGGCAATAAATAAGCTTTAAAATAATCAATTTCTTCTAACTGATTATTTACACCGGTAGGAGTTTCAGGAGTTTTTACAGGAGCTTGATCAAGTGAATACTGGTAATTTTGCGAAAAAACTGCTGTTGAAAAGAGTAAAAAATAAATTAAATGCTTCATTGTCCTGATATAATATAGGAATTTGTACCTGTTTTTCTAAGAAACCCAAACCTTACATTCCCAGCAGCGCTCGTAAAATTTGCACTACCGTTTGCATTATAATTTATTGTTACACCTGACGCGGCTTGTATAGTCAATATAGCGCCATTATGAGCTTCTAAATTAATTGTATCCCCTACCAACATGCTCGAAAAATTAGCAGTTAGTGTAAATGTAGCTGATGCCGTACATTCAATTGTATTATTTATATCAGTGGAGGCAATACTCCTTGAAGAAGTAAATGAAATGACTGTAGCTCTGACAGCAGGAGCCGTTGTGGTCCCTCCTATCAATCTGTCAGCTGTTTTGGCATGCAAAGCATAAGGTACGCTCAAAAGCTGTGTAACGCCAATAATGTTATAATTGCTGCCACCAGTTGCATCTACTTGTGTTTCTATAAAGTAAGGTCCTTTTTCCCAAGCTATCTGACTAAAATTACCTGTTACAACAGTTCCACTTCCAATTTCCAAAGAAACAAGACCATTGCTATTTGTAGAAGGTGAATGTGTTTCTTGATAAACAGCAGTGCCTGTTGAAGTACCTTGATGCACAATTACTTTAAGACTTATTTTTGAATTAACCACCAAGCTATTATTTTGACCACGAATAATTGCCTGATAGCTCATTTTTTCTGGTGACTGTGCAAATACTTTAGCAGTAAAAGCCACAAATAATAATACAATTGTAAGCGCAATTTTCATTCTTTTAATTTTTTAATATTTTAAATGTTTTCAAAACTTGGTTATCTATATATACTGTTAATATATATAAAGATGAACTAAGATTACTTAAACTAATTTGGGTTTCAGTTTCATTAATTATACGCTGTTGCAGCAGTCTCCCTTGAATGTCATAAAGCTTATAATGTCGTATTCCATTTTCTATTTCCAATCCTTTCAAACTTAAGTTTACATAGTCTGTTGTAGGATTTGGAAAAACAAATAATTCTGTAATTGGTACTTCAATATCGGGTGTGTCCAATGCTTTGTCTTTTTCTTGCTGTTGCACACCTTGGGCTACTTTGTAATCGGATTCTCCTATATACATATAGAATACTTGCCCAATAGAATATGATACTGTTCCAGAGGAGCCAGTAGCAGTACTTCCTGATGGAATAATAGTTTCCATTATATCAGTATCACTCCCTTGTGTATTTTGACTAATCCCTTTAAAAGAGAACAGTAACATAGTGATTATAAGGAAACTAGTATTTCGAAAGCTTAGATACTGCACAGTTTATTAATTCTTTATATTTTTATACTGCAAAAATATTTAATTTCAAAATTAAATCGATATAATAAAATTTATTTCCGATAAAGCACACAAAATGTAGTATTTTAATGACTATTTACTTACATCTAAAAAGCCAATTTTATGATTTTTTTGCACTTTAATTAAAAATTATTAATCCTATCGCTCTGGGAATTATTCGATAAATTAAATACTTGATTTTGTAAAACATCTGCGGGGTATATATAACTAACGCTGATCTGTTTTGATAATTATGTCAGGAGACATTTTTTGCTTAATTTGTAAATTATACTGCATATTTTTTTTTAATTGATAGTTACGGTACGTTAAAATACGAATTTCGCAATTCATCAACTTATAAATACTTAATAAACAACAACTTACATGCAAACTATTAGCCAGGTGCCTTTTAATTTAAAGTCGCTCCTCTTTATCATGTGCTGTTTCAATTACTGTAAGTCATTTTTAGTTTAAAAAAGCAGGAAACATACTAGAGCTTTTATCAATAGGGAATTGGCAAGCAAAAAAAATCATTAATGTCAACAAAAAAGAAAATTACTGAATTTTTCAAACTTGCAAATCCATAGTAGTTGAGATAATAATCTTTAATAAATAGCATATTTGGAAACAAAACTCTGTAATAAATTTTGCTCAAAAGAATCGTGCAATAATTATATAAAATTTGCGTGATATAACCCAAAACATGCTTTTAATCGATAATAACAGCTTTATATAGAAATTACAAGTTTTAATGAAATAATTTTCCTTGATTTGATTAAAAAATGAACGATATTCATTAAAACAGTGAAAACAATGTAACAAAAAAGCCAATAAACTGTTTTTTTTTCAACCTTTTATTATTCTTTATACGGGAAATTGTAAAGACAAAAATGATTTTTATTCCACTAGTTGGCTTGCGATAACCTTGCGTTTTCCTTGCTATATTTTTATCAATAGTATTTTGCAGACTTTTAATTTTTTAAAGAAATTACGATGATAAGACCTAACAATAATAATACTCATAATAAGATGCGAGATACAAAAAACTCTCATCCCATAAACACATTATATGAACTGTTTGCCAAACAAGTAGAAATGCATCCTAATTCCATTGCCCTGGAGTTTGACAAAAAACAGGTAACTTACAGTGAATTAGAGCAAGCCGCTTCAAAAGCTCATCTTTCTCTTTTAAAACAAGCAAAAAACGAAAACATAATCGGACTCTCTACAACACGAGGTGTAGAGCAAATTATCTTTATGTTGGCTATTTTAAAAGCTGGTAAAGCTTATCTCCCAATTGATTTTGGATACCCAAAAAGCCGTATATTAAATATCATTAAAAATTCCAATTTAACCTTCTGTTTATCAAATGATACAGATGAAGCTACTGTGTTATCTCTGGGGCTTAAATCATTGAAAAACAATGACATTCAAAATCAAACCGACTGCAATCAAGACGCAATGTCTCAAAATGCTGCATATATTTTGTATACTTCTGGCTCGACAGGTGAACCAAAAGGTGTATGCATGGGACAGGGAGCACTTATAAATCTTATCAATTGGCAAAACAAAAAATCAACGAGTACAAATGGAACACGTACTTTGCAATTTGCTCCTTTAACTTTTGATGTTTCTTTTCAAGAAATTATGGCAACTTTAAGTACAGGAGGCACCCTTGTTTTGATTGAAGAATATTTAAGACTTGACATGGTTGCCCTTATAAACTTCATTGAAAAGCAACAAATCAATAGACTTTTTTTACCATTTGTAGCATTACAAGCTTTAGCCGAAGCCGCTTTTAGTGCAGACTTATTTCCTAATTCGCTCAAAGAAATAATGACCGCTGGTGAACAACTTAAAATCACGCCTGTAGTACAGGCATTTTTCACGAAGTTGAATACTTGTGTTCTTTATAATCAATATGGGCCTACGGAGTGCCACGTTGTTACTGAATTAAAATTGGACGGTGATCCCGCTTATTGGCCAACATTACCCTCAATTGGCAAACCTATTTACAACACTTCTATACTTATTCTCAATCAAAATCTTGAAATTGTAGACAATGGAGAAATTGGCGAACTCTATATTGCCGGCGAATGTCTAGCAGAAGGCTATTTGAAAAATGAGCAGTTAACCAATGAAAAGTTTCTTGATTGGAAAGCACCCGACGGCAAAAATATTCGCATTTATCGCTCGGGAGATATAGCTAAATATTTGCCCGATGGAAATATTGAATTTCTTGGACGTCAAGATGATCAAGTTAAAATTAGTGGACACCGAATAGAACTGGCTGAAGTTGAATTGGCAATTAATTCTTTAATTGGCATACAGCAAACAGTTGTATTAGCGTCAAATCTTTTAGGGCAAACTCAATTGGCTGCCTATATTCAAACCAGTCAAGAAAATATTGATATCGCTGCTATTCGTGAAAAAACAGCAACCATATTGCCTGATTATATGATTCCCTCCTACTTTACCTTAGTTAAGGAATTTCCCAGGACCTCTAGTGGAAAAATTGATAAGAAAATGCTCCCGCCACCTGAATACAATAGACCAAGCAATGCACCTTTATATAAAAAAGCAACTACTGAAATTCAAAAAAACATTACTAAAGCTTGGTTTGGTTTGTTTCATATACCAAAAATTGGAATTGATGATAATTTTTTTGAAATGGGAGGAACATCTTTGTTGGCTCAAAAATTAGTGGCTGTTTTATTAAAGGAATACAACTATAAACTCCCCGTAACAAAACTATATCAATTTCCGACAATTTCTCAAATAGCTGAATATCTAGAACCTAAAAAAGATACGGAGGCTAAAAACAACATTAAAAAAGATACTAAATTGAATGGTTCAGCTGATGTGGCCATTATTGGTATGGCCGGAAGATTTCCAGGAGCAAATACTATAGACCAGTTGTGGGAAGTATTAAAAGAAGGTAAAGAAACAATTTCTTTTTTCAAACCTGAAGAGCTTGATCCTAGTATTCCAGAATCATTACGCAATGATCCGCTTTATGTAAGTGCCCGTGGCATTTTACCCAATTCAAAGACTTTTGATGCTGCCTTTTTTGGAATAAATTCAAAACTAGCTGAAGTAATGGATCCACAGCAGCGCATATTCTTGGAAATTGCTTGGGAATCTCTTGAGCAAACTGGTTATTTGCCGAAACATTACAAAGGCACAATAGGCGTTTATGCAGGTACTGGCGCCAACACCTATTATAAAAAAAATATATTACCTAATACTGAAATAATAGATCAAATTGGATACCTGCAAGCAGAAACTGTTAACGAAAAAGATTATATTTCTACAAGAACAGCTTATCATTTGAACTTAAAAGGTCCAGCGGTTAGTGTTCATTCTGCCTGCTCAACCTCCTTGCTTGCTATCGCCGAGGCTGTAGAAGCTATCCGAAATGGTCAATGCGACATCGCACTTGCCGGAGGTTCAAGCATTACCGCTCCTATTTTTAGCGGACATCTTTATCAGGAAGGTTCGATGTTGAGTCCTGATGGGCATTGCCGTTCTTTTGATGCTTTAGGAAAAGGAACTGTATTTAGCGATGGAGCTGGAGTTGTGCTTTTAAAAAGTTTAGATACAGCCCAAAAAGATGGTGACAAAATATACGGTATTATAAAAGGCATAGGAGTTACAAATGATGGGGGCAGTAAAGGAAGTTTTACGGCTCCAAGCGTTGAAGGACAAGCTCTTGCTATAACGAAAGCAATTCAAGATGCACGAGTTTCACCCAATTCAATCAGTTATGTTGAAACTCACGGAACCGCAACGCCGCTAGGTGATCCTATAGAAATCGAAGGACTTAAAATGGCTTTTGGAGAACAGGACATAAATAACTTTTGTGCCTTAGGGTCGATAAAAAGTAATATGGGACATCTTACTGCAGCCGCTGGTGTTGCCGGATTAATAAAAACAATTCTGGCAATGAACAACAAGGTTATTCCGCCTTCATTAGGATTCAATAAACCCAATCCAGCAATTAATTTTGAAGATAGTCCGTTTTTTGTAAATGCATCATTACGCAATTGGAATTCAAACGAACCATTACGAGCCGGTGTGAGTTCCTTTGGAGTTGGTGGCACTAATGTCCATATTGTTGTAGAAGAATACCCGACTGAACAGAAAAAATCGAGTCCGAGCCGTCCCTTGCAACTGTTGATGTGGTCCTCCAAATCAGAAAAAAGTGCTAAAGGTTATGAAACGGAATTAGGTAATTTTCTTCAATCAAAACCTGATTTATCATTGGCAGATGTTGCTTTTTCACTAAATAAAACTAGAGAGACTTTTGCGTACAGAAGTTTTCTTCTATCCGAAAGCAATACAGATGCAAGTCGGGAGCTTCTTTCGGATCAAAAAAACAATATCAAAAATGCGGTCTTAAAGATTGCCCCAGGAGAACTAGTTTTTCTTTTCCCTGGTCAAGGCTCTCAATTTTCTCAAATGGGAATTAATCTTTATAAAAATGAGCCCGTTTATAAAGATGCAATCGACAAATGTGCAACAATCTTACTGGATGAGTTGTCATTAGACATTCGTGAAATTCTATATCCAGAAATCGTAACACCAGAGACGGAGACAAGATTGAAAGAAACCCGTTTCACACAACCTGCGTTGTTTGTAACAGAATACGCATTATCACAACTTTGGTTAAGCTGGGGAATAAAGCCAACCGTATACTGTGGCCATAGTATTGGAGAATTTGTAGTGGCTCATTTGGCAGGCATTTTTAGTCTAGAAGATGCGTTGCATTTAATTGCAGTTAGAGGACGTCTAGTCAATGAACTTCCTGCAGGAAGCATGCTTTCCGTAAGACTTCATGAAGACAAATTAAAAGAGCTTCTCCCAAAAACGCTTTCTCTAGCGGCTATTAATTCTGATTTTTTATGTGTCGTTGCTGGAAAAGATAGTCACATAAAAGAGTTTGCCAAATCATTAGATGCGATAGAAATTGCTAATAACTTGCTTTTCACCAGTCATGCATTTCATTCATCAATGATGGATCCAGTATTGGAAGTCTTTGAAAATGAAGTAAAAAAGGCACGTCTTAATAAGCCTACTATGCCCATTGTTTCTACTGTTACAGGATCCTGGCTTAAAGATGAAGAAGCTGTTAGTTCAAAATACTGGTCAGACCATTTGCGCAGTACAGTGAGATTTGCACCTGCAGCAGATGTCTTGCTAAAGTTAGAAGATCCTATTTTTATCGAAATTGGTCCAGGGCACACATTAACTACTTTGACGAAACAGCAGGCAACAGGAAAAATAATCCCTGCATTTACAAGTTTAGCAGCACCTAAAAATAAGATGAATGAATACAATTCTGTTTTGCAGACCTTAGGTGAACTATGGCAGAAAGGAATTGATCCAGACTGGAATGCTTTTTATAGCGGGCAAGACAGGCAAAAAGTTGAATTACCAAGCTACGTGTTCGATCGGAAACGCTGCTGGATCGACCCCCCTTTGGTGCAAATGCAAAATTCAATACCGGTTTCTGTTGCTATAAACGCAAAAAATACAGACATAATACAAAATTCGATTAGTAAACTAAATGGAAACAAACCTATGAGAAAAACTACTATACTTAACAACATTTCTTCAATTGTAAGTCAAACATCTGGTATAGATTACCCAAATGATGCATCTTCTCAAAGTTTTCTTGACCTTGGAATGGATTCATTAACGCTTACTCAGCTTGCCATAAGGTTAAAAAAAGATTTTAAAATTGCCATAACCTTTCGACAACTCAATGAAGAATTTAGTTCACCCTCTCTTTTGGCAGATTATCTTGATCTAAATCTTCCACAAGAGGAGTATAAAAGCATCGAACCAACAAAAATAGTTTCAAACGTAATTGCTGCCCCAACAGCAACTGCCAATCTAGCTTCTCCTACATTCAACAATACGAGCAATACGGCTTTAGGGTTGATCGCGCAGCAACTGCAGCTTTTAGGAAAACAAATGGAACTTCTTCAGGGTAATACTGCAGTGGAGTCTAACGAAATGCATCAGGAAACATTTCAACAATCTGAGACTGATATAAAAATTGGAAATACAGTTGAAGAAGTAAGAACACCTGAAGAAATTTCTGAACATCAAAAACCTTTTGGAGCATCTCCTAGAATTGAGAAACAAACAAAGGAAATGAGTACTTCTCAAAAGGAATTTCTAAATGAATTAATAGCTACTTACACTGCAAAAACCGGAAAAAGTAAATCCTATGCTCAAAAAAATAGAAGTTTTATGGCAGATCCAAGAGTTGTTTCTGGATTTAAACCTTTAACTAAAGAAATAGTTTATCCGATTGTCATCGAAAAATCCAGTGGAAATCGTTTATGGGATTTAGATGGAAACGTCTACATTGACACACTTAATGGATTTGGATCTTGCTTTTTTGGCTATCAGCCCGATTTTATCAAAGAAGTGCTTCATCAACAAATCGAAGACGGATTTGAAGTAGGACCGCAACACCCATTAGCTGGAGAAGTTTGTGAATTGCTGTGTGAGTTTACAAAACAAGATCGCGCTGCACTGTGTAATACCGGTTCTGAAGCTGTTTTAGGTGCAATTCGAATAGCCCGAACTGTTACTGGACGCTCATTGATAGTTGCGTTTTCTGGCTCTTATCATGGTATAATAGATGAAGTTTTGGTTCGTGGCTCAAAAAAATTAATTTCTTTTCCTGCAGCTCCTGGAATTATGCCTGAATCTGTTCAAAACATACTCATTTTAGAATATGGAACAGAGGAAAGTCTTCGTATTATACGAGAACGAGCAGATGAACTGGCTGCTGTTTTAGTGGAACCGGTTCAAAGCAGAAGACCAGAATTTCAGCCAATAGCATTTTTAAATAAGCTGAGAGAACTAACTGCCGAGACTGACGTACCACTAATTTTTGATGAGGTTATTACAGGATTCCGTATGCATCCAGGAGGCATCCAGGCCCTTTTTAATATTCAGGCCGATATCGCAACTTATGGAAAAGTAATTGGTGGCGGACTTTCAATTGGTGCTATTGCCGGAAAACGAAAATATATGGATGCACTTGATGGCGGCCATTGGCAATATGGTGATGATTCTATTCCAGAAATTGGCGTTACATACTTCGCAGGTACTTTTGTAAGGCATCCGTTGGCACTTGCTGCATCAAAAGCAGTCCTAACTCATCTTAAAAAACAAGGACCAGATTTACAAGAAAGACTAAATAATATGACTAGTCGCTTAGCAGCCGCATTAAATACAGAAATCAAAGCAAAAGAACTGCCAATGACAATTAATCATTTTGGTTCTCTATGGCGACTTAAGTTTAATGACGATGTACTTTACGGCGAATTGCTATTCACTTTACTTCGTGAAAACGGAATTCATATCTGGGATGGCTTCCCTTGCTTTTTGACTGAAGCTTATAAAGAAGAAGACATTAACCAAATAATTCAAACTTTCAAAAAATGCCTTAATAAAATGGTTTCAGCTGGATTCTTCACTACTAATAAATCGGAATCTATTTCATCGAAAACACCAAATAATTCAGTTGTTATCAATAAACCACCAGTAAACGGAGCAAAACTAGGAAGAGACAAAGATGGTAATCCGGCTTGGTTTATCGCAGATTCGAATAAAAAAGGCGAATATGTTAAACTTGATTTATAAACCCCTAATACTAAATTATGACTGCTAAAACAATTGAATTAATTCGTGTAGGAGATTATGTTGTTGAAAAAAAACATGGTATGACATATGATGAATTCTCTAAAAATCATTTATTTGCTAATTATCCTGTGGTAATTGGCGATGCTTGTGAAGGCTGGAACGCAAAGGAAAAATTTTCTTTAGAATTCTTCAGATCTACTTATGGAGACAGAGAAGTTAACGTAGAAGGGAAAAAATTCAAACTGAAAGATTACATCGACTTGATGGAAACTTCGACAGTAGAAAATCCTGCGCCTTATCCTTGCAAGCTTCAAATGGACGCCGACTATCCAGAACTAATACCTGATGTGTCGCCACGATTTAAATATTCTTTGCCAGACTGGACGCACAGCAAATTAATATCAAAAAGATTTACAGGTACTGCTCAAACATTAGAAATATTTTTTGGCAGTCCAGGAGGCGTATTTCCTTATGTGCATTACGATTATTTATGTCTTCATGCTTTTATAACCCAATTGCAGGGAGTAAAAGAATTCACCGTTATTCCTCCTAGTCAAACGCCCTATATTTATCAAAAAAAAGATAATCTATGGGTTTCAGAAATACCAGATTTAAAAAATATCGATTTTGAAAAATATCCACTTTCAACAAATTTAACGCCAATTACTTTTACTGTAGGACCGGGAGAAACATTATTTATTCCTTGTGGCTGGTGGCATACGGCACACTCTTTAACCGAAACAATTTCGATTGCTCAGGATTGTTTGAATACCTCTAATCTAGGTAAATTCAAAAAAGAGGTTTTTATTAATTTAACGAAGAAGAAAAGCATAAAATCTGAATTAGCAAAAGTTTATTTATCAACCATGATATCGACAATAAGGGTATTAGATTTCTTTGGAATTAAGAAGAATTTTAAAGCATAAAATAGCTTCTATAATTTATTCCTAAAAAATTGATTGTACAATATTAATAGAAAAAATAAAGTGGAAGTTCTAAAAAACAATGCAACTTTTAATCCATTTTCTGGACCAGAGTTAGAAAAAGTCATACCTACTACAAAAACACAAGCTGAAATTTGGACAGGTTGTTATTTTGGAGGCGATGATGCAGCTAGTGCTTATAATGAATCACTATCAGTAGAATTTAACGGCCCATTAGACACTGGTGTTATGGATCTGGCTATTCAAAAATTGATAGAACGTCATGAGGCATTGCGCGCTACATTTAGCACAAACGGTATTTATATGTCTATCTATAAACAACTTTCAATAAATATTGCCCAACTCAACCTATCTCATCTCGATCCATCTTCCCAGAATACTATCTTACAGGAATACCTTCATAAAGACGCCCATTTTCTTTTTGATCTGATTAACGGACCATTAATCAAAGTAGGTTTATTGAAGTTTTCTGAAACGAATCATAGATTAATCCTTACTGTACACCATATAATTTGTGATGGATGGTCACTTGGAATTATTCTTCAAGATCTGGGAGCACTTTATTCAGCTTATGTTGAAGGCAAAATACCTAATTTGCCAGAACCTATTCCCTTTAGCGCTTATGCAGATGAAGAACAATTATTTTTACAAAGTGAAAAAAATAAAAAAGGAGAACAGTTTTGGAATGAAATATATAAAAAATCTGTACCGATTATAAATTTGCCTACAGATAATCCAAGACCACCACTTCGAACGTACAAAAGTCAACGTTTAGATTTTGCTTTAGATACAAATTTATTATCAAAGCTAAAGCAAACGGGTTTAAATGCTGGTTCAAGTTTAGTAACTACTCTCTTGGTAAGTTTTGAGTTATTTTTATATCAAATAACAGGTCAGGATGATATCGTAGTAGGTTTGCCTTCTGCTGGTCAAGCTACAACAGGAATGAATCATTTGGTGGGACACTGCGTTAATTTACTTCCATTAAGAAGCAGGCCAGACTTAAATAAGAGTTTTAACGATTACTTAAAACAACGAAAATCAGAACTTTTTGATTGTTATGATTATTCACAACTAAGTTTTGGACAGCTCTTACAAACAATAAATATTGCCCGCGATCCTTCACGAATCCCTTTAGTGCCCATTACATTCAACATAGATATAGGCATGACTGATGGTGTTCATTTTACAAATTTAACCTATAAATTAACGAGTAATCCGAGGGCTTTCGAAACTTTCGAAATTTTTCTTAATGCAAGCGGTACCGAAAAAAATCTCGTTTTTGAATGGTCTTTTAACACGGCTCTGTTCCTACCAGAAACCATTAAAAAAATGATGGCCTCTCTAGAAAAAATAATAGAAAAAGTTACCGATGATCCAACAAAAACTTTAGAACAAATTACGAATCAAGATTTTATAAGTGAATACAACGAAATAAATGCAACAAATGCCAGCTATCCTAATAGCGTACTGCATGATTTAATTGATTTACAAGCAAAACAAACACCAGAAAATGTAGCATTAGAATTTCTCGATACTGTTATTTTATATAAAGACCTACAAGTTCAAATCAATCAAATGGCCCATTATCTACAAGATAAAGGTATTTTACCCGGCGATTTTATTGCTGTTTCAATGCCTCGTTGTTCAGAACTGGTAATTTCATTATTAGCCATAACGCAGTGCGGTGCGGCTTATCTTCCTTTAGATCCTGAATATCCTATTTCTAGACTACAATTCATGATGGATGATTCTGAAGCTAAATTTTTACTAACAAATAAAGATGTATCACAATCATTATTAGAACTGGCTGATATTATTTTAATAGAAGATGCCATGGCAATATTGAGCCAATTTCCAGTAACCAAATTAGAAAGAAAAGTTGATTTTGAAACTGTAGCTTATTTACTCTACACTTCTGGTTCTACAGGTAAACCAAAAGGAGTTCCTATTACTCATAAAAACTTAGTTAACTTTCTTTTTAGTATGGCTAAGGAACCGGGTATTAATCCAAATGACAGGTTGCTTTCTATCACTACTATTTCTTTTGATATTGCTGGTTTAGAGCTATACTTGCCACTTATTAAAGGAGCTACACTAATAGTGGCTGACAATGAAACTGCTAAAGACGGCAGATTATTACTAGACGTGCTTAAAAAACAAAAAATCAGTTTTTTACAGGCAACTCCCACAACTTGGTCAATGCTATTAGATTCTGGTTGGTCAGCACCGTTGCCAATAAAGGCGCTTTGTGGCGGAGAAGCCATGTCTGCCGATCTTGCGAAAGAGCTAATAAACAAATGCGATACCATTTGGAACGTATATGGCCCGACAGAAACCACAATTTGGTCCTCTGTAAAACAAATAACTAGTGACGATTCATTAATTACAATTGGTAAACCTATTGCAAATACGCAGCTTTATATAATTAACGAGCATGGCAAACTTTTGCCACCTGGAAAAATTGGAGAAATTGCTATTGGCGGAGATGGATTAGCGGCAGGATACTGGAAGAGGCCGGAACTTACAGATGAAAAATTTATAATTAATGAGTTTTCAAATTCAAAAATAAGTGTCGTATATCGCACTGGAGATTTAGGCAAACTTTTACCTAACAATGAAATTGTTTGCTTAGGACGCTTAGATCAGCAAGTCAAAATTAGGGGCCATCGTATTGAACCAGGCGAAGTTGAACAAGCTTTGATGGAACTTGAAGGCATAAAATATGCTGTAGTACTAGCTGATAAAAATTTTCTTATTGGCCATATTGTTCCAGAAGGATCTATTGAAAATGCTGTACAGCAAATTCCTTTATGGCGCGAAAAATTGTCTTCTCAATTACCATCCCATTTAGTTCCTCATGATTTTAATCTATTAGAAAAGTTCCCAACAACGTTAAATGGAAAAATAGACCGTAAATCTCTTTTGGAATATAAAACCGATACAAACATTGGATATACACAGCCTCGGACAGAAGAAGAAGAAATAGTAGCTGCTATCTGGAAAGAGAGCTTGAATTTGGAGAATGTTGATATTTTCAGCAATTTCTTCGAGATGGGTGGCCATTCGCTCGTTGCGGTTAGGGTCATGAGTAAAATTGAAGAAAAAACGGGAAAAAAATTACCCCTTTCTACTCTATTTGAACATTCAACAATAGAGAAGTTTGCAAAATTAATAGCTGGTAAAGAAATTTATTCTGATTGCTTAGTAGCAATAAAATCTAGTGGCACTAAAATTCCCCTTTTTATTGTGCATGGTGCAGGACTCAATGTTCTAAATTTTGTCAACCTCAGTAAATATTTTGATGATGATCAGCCTGTTTACGGTATTCAAGGCACTGCAAAAGAATACAATGACTGGTACGAATCAATTGAAGATATGGCCGCTCATTATGTAGATGCCATCATTAAAAAAAATCCTAACGGGCCTTACGCTTTAGCAGGCTATTCTTTTGGCGGTATTATTGCCTTTGAAATGACCCGCCAATTAAATGAACTAGGCAAAGAGGTTAGCTTGACCGCATTACTTGATTCATCAATTGATTCTTCTTTTTATTATAGAACTTATTGGCAAAAAAAAATAGTCCGATACAAAGAAATGATTTTTAGCTGGAGGGCTTTTAAGATTCGTATTAATGAAAATAAATACATCTTAAAAAGTTTTTTTGGTAAAAACAACAATACGATGGAGCAAAAAGTTATGACAATTGAGCAACTTATCGAGGCTGACGGCATGATAAAAAAAATCATAGACCGATATCAACTTAAACCACAGCATTTTAAAGTAGATTTATTTCGATCAAAAGATGATATTGACCATAAAGTTGACCCAAATAATCTGGGATGGAAAAAGGCTGCCTTGAAAGGAGTCGCAATTCATAATATCTCGGGTAATCATTATGATATTTTAGCGCCACCAAATGACAAGGAATTGGCCAGACTACTTCAAGAAATTCTAGATAAAAAACATGAAAAAATCTAAACTATTTGTTTCTTTTTTAACTATCAAAAGTAGTCAGTTATTTCCTGATAAGGAATACTATTTGAATGCAAATGATATTATCATTTACAATATATATTTGCCCGATTTTCTCAATTTGCAATCTGATTTATATCTATTTCTCAATTCTATTGAAATTAAAAAAGCACAGCGGTTCTACAAGGAAATAGACAGAAACAGGTTTATCATATACAGAGCAATTTTAAAACTTCTTTTAGGCGCTTATACTAAATTAGATGTTAAAAATATTTATCTTGATTATGATTTTAATAAAAAACCTTATTTAGCTTCTCATCCTTGGCTGCATTTCAATATCTCACATTCTGAAAACTTTGCTACTATTGCGATTTCACGCAAAAAAGTGGGCATTGATATTGAATATTTATCAGATGACTTTAAATATTCAAGTCTTCTGCCAGATATTTTTGATGATATTGAAAGAGTTACCATTCAAAATTCCAACGACAAAAAAAAAACATTTTATATGTTATGGACACGCAAAGAGTCTTTTGTTAAAGCGCTAGGAAAAGGAATTGACGAAGATTTTAAATATATACCTTGCTCAGACGGACAGCATTATGTCGATTTCAGCTTAATAAAAAATAGCCAAAACTGGCAGGTATATACATTTGATCTTACGGATTATTATTTGGGCACCGTAGCATTTGAGGGTTTAGCGTCAAATTCGAACAACATTGAAATGTATAGTATGCCAAATAATATGAAAGATTTACTGAAGATGAAACCAATGCAATGATGAATTACAGTCGGTCTTTCAAAATATAAAGAAATAAGATATCGAATGATTTAAATGATATTTTTTTTTAATATAGCAGTCTAAAATATTAAACTTTAGTAGGCAAGTGCAATAATCATACAATAATCCTCAACAAAGTGGTTAGATAATTGAATGCTCCCTACACTTGATTTTATACTTTAAAACGGACACACACACTGTTTACCTCTATACTATGAATTTTTCCATCAGGCGCAAGAATCGATGATCTAAAATCTCCATTTACATCTAGTTGCTTATCTGCGATTTGCTTGTTTATTCCAACACGCCCTATTTGATAAATATTGTCAGTGTTTAGTGTTGCTTGATTTGTAGTTCCCTGAACAAACCAAGGTTCAATAGCTAACGCCGCTTTATCAGCAAAAAGAGCTCCATCAGTTCCTGCTATTATCGCATTATTTACGTCAGTTGAAACTAAATTTATTGGTGCATTCGTAGTATTCTCATTAGCGTATGACAAAGTACCTCCTGAAAGTCCTAATGTTGTGACAGTTTCATGTTGCGCAATTAATGATGCAATATTCAAAATAGTTGAAGCGCCATCTTCATCAACATAAGTTATGGTTCCAGCTGTAACATCTTGCGAAATTGAAGTCAATGTCTCGAAATTCGGAATCATTAAACCTAAGTTAAGGGTGTTTGCAGTTCCGGCTTCGTCGTTGTAAGTTAAAATACCTGTTGCGGCATCAAAACTGGCAGAAGTCAGTGTTTCATTCTGTTTGATCAGCGTTAAAATATCCAAAACAGTTGAAACTCCTTTTTCGTCAACATAAGTAATTGTCCCAGCCGTAACATCTTGCGAAATTGAAGTCAATGTTTCGAAATTCGGAATCATCAAACCTAAGTTAAGGGTATTTGCAGTTCCGGCTTCGTCATTGTAAGTCAAAATACCCGTTGTAGCATCAAAACTGGCAGAAGTCAGCGTTTCATGCTGTTTGATTAGGGCTGCAATATCCAAAATAGT
This sequence comes from Flavobacterium sp. 245, assembly GCF_004362055.1. GTDB lineage: Bacteria > Bacteroidota > Bacteroidia > Flavobacteriales > Flavobacteriaceae > Flavobacterium. The sequence goes on along the minus strand of NZ_SNXB01000010.1, from coordinate 92,438 downwards.
CGGAACTCCTTTTTCATCAACATAAGTAATGGTTCCAGCCGTAACATCTTGGGAAATTGAAGTCAATGTTTCGAAATTCGGAATCATTAAACCTAAGTTAAGGGTATTTGCAGTTCCGGCTTCGTCATTGTAAGTCAAAATACCCGTTGTAGCATCAAAACTGGCAGATGTCAGCGTTTCATGCTGTTTGATTAGGGCTGCTATATCCAAAACTGTTGAAACTCCTTTTTCGTCAACATAAGTAATTGTGCCAGCAGTTACATCTTGGGAAATAGAAGTCAATGTTTCGAAATTCGGAATCATAGTAGACAGATTCAGTGTTGTTGAAACATTATGTTCATCAATATAGGTCAAGACCCCTGTAGTATTATCAAAAGTTGCAGATGTCAGCGTTTCATGCTGTTTGATTAGGGTTGCAATATCCAAAACTGTTGAAGCTCCTTTTTCATCAACATAAGTAATGGTGCCAGCAGTAACATCTTGGGAAATAGAAGTCAATGTTTCAAAATTCGGAATCATGGTAGACAGATTCAAAGTTGTTGAAACATTATGTTCATCAATGTATGTCAAAATTCCGGTTACAGAATTAAATGTAGCCGAGGTTAAAGTTTCATAAGTTTTAACAATTTGGGCAATATTGACTGTTTCCCTAATATTTAATTCATTGATATAAGTAATAGTTCCGTCGCCATTATCTATCAAATTGGTTACACTTCCAGAGCTTCCCAACCGAATCCATTTGTTGATATACCAATAATAATAGCCGGGAGTGATATCTGAAACCGTCTGCGTGTTAAATACCAAAAGACTGTTTTGATTTCCATTAGATATCGTTGTCGCGTCGGTAGTGCTTGTCAATGTTACTCTGGGAATCAATATTCCTTTATTAGTAGCAACGACTTCTAATTGAGAGGATGCATTTGGAGTCGAAGTTCCAATTCCGACTTGTCCATTTGCTTGGAGAAAACATAGAAAAAAAAGGCTAAATACGAGTAATTGTCTTTTCATAATCAATCAATATTTAATTAAACATGATTTATAACAAGTTGTCAAAAGTCACTTTTAAGTGGTTTTGCTAAATTACGTTGTTTGAAAAGGGGTATATTTTTTTTATTATGTAATTGAATGGGGAGTCAATATTCAATAAAAATTCTTGGTATTGATTAAATTCCAGAATAAATGCTTATAGAAGGTATATTTTTTAGAATAGATACAAAGTAACGACTATTTTTCTTACGTAAAAAAACTTTAACACTAATATTATTTCATTTAAAAAAACACAAACAACTGTTTTACAGGATTTTAACACCATATCGAATTTATGAAAGCTGAAATGATATCGCTGATAAAAGTTGTTTTAACCCGGTTGTAGTTTCTGGTATTACCGGAGGTAAACTTAAATAAACGTTGGATACTAGGTAAAAAACAGATCTAAAAGTTACTAACCCCAACACCGGTCTGAAATCGTAATCAAAGCGGCAGAAGTACTGAATGAAAACGAATACAATTATTAAATAAAGTTTCTATACAACTTACGATTAAACAGTACAACATCAACTTAAATTAATTATATTATTAATTGATTTTCCTTCAATTATAAACAAAAAAACATCATTTTATTTCCATAACCAACTGAATTACTGAAAATTGTATAACTAAGCAATTGCAATAGTATAACGGCAACGGTAACTGTTAAGACTACATTTGAAAACCCTGACAACTATATAAGAATTTCATTTTCAATGAATGAACTTATAAGGAACTTCTGGCTCAGGTTTTTATTTGTAACCATTAATACTAAACAATTATGGAAAATTTTCAGGATGAAAAACAGAGAGAACTGTCGTTCAACAAATCCGACGGCACCAATAAGTTCTTAACCACAGATCAAGGTGTCAAGATTAATGATGATAATAATTCTTTAAAAGCAGGCGAACGAGGTCCTTCCCTATTAGAGGATTTTATCTTAAGGGAAAAAATTACGCATTTTGACCACGAAAGAATTCCTGAACGTATTGTTCACGCAAGAGGTTCTGGAGCGCATGGTTTTTTTGAAGTAACCAATCCAATCCCCGAATTAACTAAAGCTGGTTTTCTGCAAGAAGCGGGGCTTAAAACTCCGGTTTTTACAAGATTCTCAACTGTTGCAGGTTCACGTGGTTCTACTGATTTAGCACGCGATGTACGTGGGTTTTCGGTTAAATTTTATACGCAGGAAGGAATTTATGATTTGGTTGGAAATAATATTCCAGTTTTCTTTATTCAGGATGCGGCTAAATTTCCAGATCTTATTCATGCCGTAAAACCAGAACCTCATAATGAAATGCCTCAAGCTGCTTCGGCACATGATACTTTTTGGGATTTTATTTCACTGATGCCAGAATCAATGCACATGATTATGTGGGTTATGTCTGATCGCGCCATTCCGAGAAGTTATCGTATGATGGAAGGTTTTGGAGTACATACTTTCAGATTAATTAATGAGGCTGGAAAATCTTCTTTTGTGAAATTTCACTGGAAACCAAAATTAGGAACTCACGCTGTTGCCTGGGACGAAGCACAAAAAATTTCGGGAAAAAATCCTGATTTTCACAGACAAGATCTTTGGGAAGCAATTGATACGGGTAATTTCCCTGAATGGGAATTAGGCGTACAAATCATTCCTTCAGAAGATGAAGAAAAATATGAATTTGATTTATTGGATCCAACAAAACTGGTTCCTGAAGAATTAGTACCTGTAACGATTGTTGGAAGAATGGTGCTGAATAAAAACCCCGATAATTTCTTTGCAGAAACGGAGCAAATTGCTTTTCATCCCGGACATGTTGTTCCTGGAATTGATTTCTCAAATGATCCGTTATTGCAAGGACGTTTATTCTCCTATACCGATACACAATTGTCAAGATTAGGAAGCCCAAATTTTCATGAAATTCCAATTAATCGCAGCGTTGCACCTGTACATAATAATCAACGTGACGGGCATATGCGTCAAGAAATTAATGTAGGTCGCGTAAGCTATCATCCCAATTCACTCGGAGGAGGATGTCCTTATCAGGCAAAGATTGCTGAAGGCGGTTTTTCAAGTTTTGAAGAGCGTGTAGATGCGCATAAAATAAGAGGAAGAAGCGAAAGTTTTGCAGATCATTTTGGTCAGGCCAAATTATTCTTTAACAGTCAAACTTCAACCGAAAAAAGCCACATTATTAAAGCGTTGCGTTTTGAGCTTGGAAAGGTAGAGACTGCAGCAATACGACTGAGAATGCTTGGACTATTGTCTCAGGTAGATAGAGATCTTGCCGAAAAAGTAGCCGTTGGTCTTGGAATGAAAGTTCCCTCAATATTAGAAACACCATTAAATCACGGAGTTTCTCCTGAGAACGAAAATGGTAATCAAGAATCAAAAACAGTAGCATCTTCTGTTGCTTCATCTGATGCCTTGACTATGCTTAAAAACCCAACAAACACTCCCACAATTGCTTCAAGAAAAGTAGCTATTATAGTTGCTGATGGAGTTTCTGAGGCAGCAGTCACGAATATCAAAAAAGCATTATTGAAAGAAGATGCAAAAGGATGTATTATAGCAAAAAATCTTGGAACTGTTGTTACTGATACCGATGGAGAAATACATGTGGATTTCAGTTTCCTTACTGCCTCTTCTGTATTATTTGATGCTGTATACATTCCAGACGGTTTAGGTATTAACACGCTAATTGAAAATGATGATCTAAATGAATTTTTAAATGATGCCTACAAACACTGCAAAGTTATAGCAGCTGACGGAGCCGCTTCTGCTGTACTAAGTATAGCGCCATTTGCATCAAAAATCACCAATCAGGATGATGGGATGATTATAAATAGTGAAGTTGCAAGCGAATCATTTGCACAAAAATTTATTGCTGCAATGGGCAAACACAGGTTCTGGGAACGTGAACCAAACTTATACAATTAAAACCTTAAAAAATATTCTTATGAAAAATTCAGATAAACCAAATGATATTAAAACTCCTAACAGTACGAAAGATACTATTGTCAAACCTGTAAACGGTGCGGCAACATCATTAAGAGAAGTTTTTATTGATAGTCTTAAAGATATCTACTGGGCAGAAAATGCCCTAGTAAACGCATTGCCAAAGATGGTCGGAAATGCAACTTCTCCAGCACTTGCTTCAGCAATAAAGGAGCATCATGCTGTAACACAAAATCAAGTTGCTCGCCTAGAAAAAGTTTTTGAACTCCTTGGAGAAAATGCTGAAGGAAAAAAATGTGAGGCAATGGCCGGTCTTTTAAAAGAAGGTGACTCTATTTTGGAAGAAACAGAACCTGGAGCAGTGAGAGACGCAGGTATTATTGCTGCATCGCAAAAAATCGAACATTATGAAATCGCAACTTATGGAACTCTTGTCGCTTTTGCGAAAACATTAGGAGAAAATGATTCGGCTAAACTATTAACACAGACCCTTGCTGAAGAAAAAGAAGCTAATTGTCTGTTAAGTGATGTTGCACTAAACGCGGTCAATATTGTAGCCGCAGAATAATATTTCTTTTAATCAATTTTAAAAATAAAAAAATCCTAAATACATAATTTCTCAAGTATTTAGGATTTGTTTTTATATCCATTTATTTTAAAAAAAAATGACTTTATCTACCCTACTTCAAATTCTAATATCTTCAATTGCTGCAACATCTGTAATGACACTCTTTAGTTATGCCGTTTCGGCAAGCGCCAGAGAAGTATATAAGGAACCTGTATTATTGACTTATATTCTAACGGCTCTGCATTTAGAAATATCCCCTAATTTTAAAACTATTTTGGGATGGTTTTTACATTATTTAATAGGTCTTTTTTTTGTTGTTGGATATCATATTTTATGGTTGAATGAATTTCTGGAAATATCTTGGTTAGCCAGTATTCTGCTTGGTGTAATTAGCGGTATTATTGGAATAATAAGCTGGATCATTTTATTTGAAATTATTCCTCAAAAACCAAATATTGATTTTAAAGGTTATTATTTACAACTTTTTATTGCACATATAATATTTGCCATAACAGTATTTATCGTTTATAAATTATTCTTGTAGCTACCCATTTATTGTCTCGTCCTGAAATTGGAATTCATACCGAAAAGTGGACAGAAACATATAAATATTTAATAGTACATTATATTCACTAACAAAAATTATCAAGATTCATTAAAGCAAAATATTCGTCATAATTGCCATGCTCTAACTCCATTCTGGAAACTGCGTTTTATTTAAGTCGAGCTTTTCAATTGCACTCATATCTTCCTGATTGAGTTTGAAATCAAATATATTTAGATTTTCTATAATATGTGCTTTTTGTGAAGATCTTGGAATGGCAACAATTCCACGCTGATAATGCCATCTCAGATTTACTTGAGCCACAGTCTTGCCATACTTTTGGGCAATCTGAGCAAATACTTCATTTGTAAAAAGCCCATTACGACCTTCCGCAAAAGGCGCCCATGCTTCCATCTGGACCTTATGCTGCTTTAGCACATTATATGCATTACTCTGCTGATAAAAAGCATGGGTCTCAATCTGATTCACAGCCGGTTTTACCTGAGCATATGACAAAAGAGCAGCCAACTGGTCTGAATCGAAGTTGCTTATACCAATAGCTCTGATTTTTCCAGCCTTGTAAAGTTCTTCCATTGCTTTCCAAGATCCTTTCACATCACCTCTTGGACGATGTATAAGGTACAGATCAAGATAATCAAGTTCCAATTTTCTTAGTGTTTCTTCAAAACCTTTTTTAGCATTTTCATAACCAGCATCATCAACCCATAGTTTCGAGGTAACAAAAAGTTCCTTTCTATTGACTCCACTCTGTTTTATTCCTTTTCCTACCGATTCTTCATTTCCATACACTTTTGCGGTATCAATAAGACGGTAACCTACTGATAGTGCATCGGCTACAGATTGCTGGCATACTTCTCCTTTAAGCCCGTAGGTTCCAAACCCGAGCATAGGCATTTTTACGCCGTTATTCAACTTAACATTCGTAATCTCTGCAGCCTCTTTATCCATATCCATTATGGTATTGCCAAATAATTTAGGCATACCAAACATGCTCATGTAAATTCCGGCAGCCGCTAATTTTGCGCTGTTTTGTAAAAATCTGCGTCGGTTTATTTCGTTTTTTTGGTTTTGAGAATCCATATTGTTTGTGTGTTAATCCATTCGTATCAAGTAATAAAAGTAAATATTATATTTTAAACAAAATGTTTAATTTTCTAATACAAGCAATTATGTAAGAGATTAAGAAAGAAGTAACATATTCTGAAGAGAAGAACAATATCTTATAATTATATTTGAAAAAGTCAATTACCTCAACGTTCTCGCGCTTGGCGAGGTTGGGGAATAAAGATGCGAGATTTTTCGGTCAAACACAAATTTCCCATATACAAAACCATCTTTAAATTCAAAACCCCAATCTCGCCAAACGGCTGTTATCACTCGTTTTTTATTCAGTTAGTATTTTATTTATAATCTTTTCTATGCCTTTTTTTCCAGTTTCACTTAAACCGCCGTATTTCATATTCGGCGAAAAAGGAATTGATTTTGTCATTCCACAACCTTCCAAGCACAACCAAATTTTACCGATTTCCTTATCTTCCTTATTGTAAAATCTCAAAATATATTCTGACTCAGTAACTTCCCAAGTTGTTTCTCCCCAATCGAAATTAACAGGATTATTAAAAAAAGTAATTACTTCTGATTTACTTGATTTAGATAACGTTTTTGAAGTCAAACGACTTAACAAAAATCTGTTTCTAAATAGTTTCACTTCTGCAACTTGTTCCCTTGGAAAACTATATTTTTCATTCCCAAAATTCTTTTCAAAGGCTTTTTCTTGTTCTTCAGTTGTTTTATGCATATAAAATTCAATCATTTCTTCTTTCGGTGTGAAAGTCGAATAATATTGTCCTCTATCCAAAACATCAGAAACAATGACAAATACAATAATTATGATAATAAAAACAACAAGTAATATTTTCCAAATAGTTTTCAAATTGCAGTTTGGTTATAAAATGAGTGATAACTTACAAGTATATTTGAAAGAAGTCAATTACCTCAACTCCTGTATAAAATGATTTGTAAATTAATGTAGCTTGTTTAAATTTAAGAACGAGGTTTAGACAAATTTCTGTCGTACATAATAATGCTTCCTGCCACAGCCACATTTAAACTTTTTACTGATTTAAATTTCACTAAATGATGGCATTTATCCATTGCTTTTTTTGATAAACCATGATCCTCTGCACCCAATAAATAAACACAACGTCTTGGATGTTCAAAAGTTTCTAAATCGGACGCGTTTTCATCTAATTCAACTCCAACCAGTCTTGCTCCCTTTGGTAAATTTTCAAAAAAAGCTTCAAAAGTATCATAATGGAAGTACGGAATTGCTTTTACGACATTATGAGTATCGCAAGCTTGTTTGGCATATCTATTTCCTATTGTAAATATAAAAGTAGCGCCTAAATTTTGAGCGGATCTCCATAAAACTCCCAAGTTTTCAGGTGTTTTACCATTTTGTATTCCTATGCCAAAATACTCATTTATAAAATTATCATTCATAAATGCAAAAGTACAAACTGCAATTACATAAATCAATTTTTTATTTAGATGTATACGATATTCTATAATGGCTTGGTTTAAATTTAAACTGCCTAAACATCATTTGAAACAATTTTGATACATATAAGCAGAAATTACTTCAGCCGAATCATAATAGCTTCAAAAGCTTTGAAATTATCGCAACAAATCGTTCAGTTTCGTTTTTAAAATTTCCTGATTTTGATGACCAAAGTACTGTCCCAAGATAGTATAACTGTCATCGAAAATAATAAATGATGGAGTACCTCTTAATTGATTAATAGTAAATGTTTCAGCTATTAAAGGGATTTGAGAATAATGCGATCTTATTTTTTGAAATATTGCCTCTTTTTCTTTTTCAGAAAAACTATCGAAATTAGGAATGACATCACAAAGGATTTCAATCTTATCTGAATTGATGAATTGTTCGGAAGAAATAATAGTATCAAAAGCTACAGGAAAATTTAGAGTCTCAGAATACTTAGAAAGGCCATAATTTGTATTGTAATATTTTTGAGTTTCTCCAACTAATGTACCGCTATCTAGCAGTAATTTTAAACTTGCTTCGTTATTATATTCGAAATCTTCAAAAGCAGTAGCGACTCCAATAAAACCAACTTCACTATTATACGTCCTATAAAGTTCATTCATAATAGGAATTCCGTATATAAAACAACCTGGACAATTTACTTGAAATACAAATGCGACATTTATTTTCTGTTTTTTGAATTCTCCTTGAACTAAATCTTTAATATTGAGATGGAATTTTGACATGGCTCATTTTTTTTTGATAAACATTTATGCGATTTGATGAATTGCAGTTCAAAAGTAATTATGATTATTAACTTACTGATAGTCCAGTTCTTGTAATAATTAATTAATTCTGGTTTTCTATTTTTCGCTGAATAATAAACTTTCTTCAAATAGACAAAAAGCTTTTCTTTTTCTAAAATTATCATATTTCTGTTTCAATTATGATTTCAATCATAAACTTGAGCTTTGACTGCCATCTAAATTTGCAATAATGAAATAATAAAACAAGATTATTTCAGCAAATCAAATATTTAATCCAAATATCATAAGAATGAATGCAGATCAAAAAGAGCTTATAAAAGCGACAATTCCAATTTTAAGATCAAGTGGCGAAGACCTCACAAATTACTTTTATGCCCGAATGTTTAAACATCATCCTGAGCTTCGCAATATGTTTAACATGGGTAATCAGGCCAATGGAAGACAAAAATCAGCTTTAGCAAATGCAGTGCTTGCTTATGCCGAAAATATCGATAATCCAAGTATTCTTTTGGGAGTGCTTAAAGGAATAGGAACCAAACACAGAAGTCTTAATATCCAGCCTGAGCAATACAAAATTGTGGGAACACATTTAATCGCTTCTATCGGAGAAGTTGTTGGTGAGGCGGCAACACCCGAAATCCTCGAAGCATGGACGGTCGCCTTTTACCAGCTTGCTCAAATTATGATTGATGTTGAAAAAGAATTGTATAGAGAAAATCTAACGAAGCCGGGGAGCTGGAATGGCTGGAGAAAATTCGTAATTAAAAAAATAGTCGAAGAATCAGCTGAGATAAAATCATTTTATTTATACCCTGAAGATGGACAGGAAATTGCCGATTTTCATCCCGGTCAATTTATAAGCGTACAAGTCTTTGTAGAAGAATTAAATCTATTACAGCCAAGACAATATAGTTTATCAAGTGCTTTCAACCCTGAATATTACAGAATTTCTGTAAAAAGAGAAAATGGTATCGCTTCAAATCCGTCGGGAATGGTTTCTAATACGCTTCATTCTAAATCGGAAGGAGCTGTTGTTTCTATTTCTTCCCCTGCAGGACTATTTCATTTAGAAAAAAATTCCAAAAACCCATTAGTCTTAATAAGTGGCGGTGTTGGCTTTACACCAATGTTGAGTATGCTTGAAACCAATTTAAATGCTCTTCTAAATAAAAAAACGGTTTGGATTCATGGCTGCAGAAATGAATCTGTCCATGCATTTAAAAATCAGATTTCAAGTTTAAAACAAGAAGCAAAATGGCTCGAAACTTTTACGTTTTATGATTCCCATGAAAGTCTGAATGATTCATCAGATCAAATTTTTAAAGGTCGTGTGGATCTTCATAAATGTAAAGAAGCAATATTATTGGATGAGGCTAAATTTTATATTTGCGGTCCTGAAATGTTTATTAAATCACAATACGAGACATTGCTTAATTTGAATGTTAAAACAGAGAACATTTTCTACGAAGAATTTGGCCCTCAATTAATCAATTTAAATTAAGGTGAAAACAAGCATATTCTTTATTAAGAAATCTTGGCTATTAGTTTTTAGAAATTTAATCACAACTTTGTTTATAACGTTGACTCTTGCTTATTTAAACTGCGCAGACCGATCGAATTTTCTCTTTTTTTGGATGCGTTCTTGGATTGTTGCAGGTTTAATTTCTAATTTCTTTTCCTTTTTTATATTTTCCAATAGAAAATAATTAAGATGAAAAAGGCTGTCCCACAACTGAGACAGCCCTTTTATCATAAAAAATACAAGTGTTCAAACATCGTTTAACGAGTTTGAGTAATGCTAAAAATTTTATTTATTTAAAATAATTTTCTTGGTTGTCATTTTACCGTCCGTTATGACCTGAAGAAGATAAATTCCTTGTCCAAAATTATTTAAATCGAGTTGTTGTTCAGATCCTTCAAAACTGGTGTTCAACAATTGCTGGCCTAAAGTATTGTACAAACTAACATCAGATTTTGTGTTGTTTTCTAAACTCAGATTCAAAATTCCGTTTGTTGGGTTTGGATACACTACCAATCCATCGGCAATTTTTAGATTTTCAACATCGGCAACATCCAACATTTTTCTAGTTCCAGAGCATCCAGAAATATAATTATGCTGAATATCATCAATCCAAACAGTCATTGTAGAGGCTGTATTATTTTGTTTAATAACAATTGCATCTAAAGTTACAGATGCTCCGCCAACGATTCCGTTTCCAGTAGTAATCGTTGTTCCTACTGCTGTTGGTAAAAACCACTCATAGTAATTCCAAGTTCCATTATTGATGATTGCAATTGGAGGCAATTCTTCCAGGCCATCAGCGTCATCAATCCATGCCGTTACAGTAGCTCCAGCATTTGCCGTACTTGTTTTAAGCCAGAAACCAAAAGAACCTTGATTACCCACAAATGCTTGATTATTTGCTGGAGTTCCTCCACCGGAAAGCAGACGTACTAGCCAGTCTGTAGCAACCGAAGTATTATCGTTCAAAACAGCCTTTAAACTTGCAGTACCGTTTTTAAAGCCATCTGTCGCTCTTGCTAAAGTTGAAGTTGCTGCGATACCAACTGTAGAACCCGAAGTAGTTGGACTTTGGGTAAATCTTCCAGCAGAAGCTTCAAAAGTTTCTAATGTAGTATTAGTCTTTGTACCCACACAAATTGTCATTGTGTATGTATTACTTCCGCAGGCGTTTGAAGCTACCAAAGTAATCATTTTTGAACCTGCAGTTGTAAAACTCACTGATGGGTTTGCAGCTGTACTAGTGGCAGGAGATCCATTTGGGAAAGTCCAAGCATAGGTTGTAGCTCCTGTAGAAGTATTTGTTAATGTCATACTCTCTCCTATTGCTAATTCTGTCAAAGGAGCTGTAAAACTTGCTGCAACAGTCGCCACAGGATTTACGGTTACCAATCCTGTTACTGTTTTAGTATCAGAACCTATGGCATTTGTAGCCGTTAAACTTCCATCGTAAGTTCCTGCTGTGTTGTACGTAATTACCGGACTTGCAATAGTACTTGTGCTTGGTGTTCCTCCCGGAAATGACCAGCTATAAGAAGATGCATTTGTAGAAGTACTAGTATACGTTACTGTCTGTCCTGCACAAACTGTGGCAGTTGCTGGTGTAAAATTAGCTATTGGAGCTACATTTTCTGGCAAACAATCGATAAAATTAAATTTGATGGCATCTGCGATAACAACTCCTGTCGTCCCAGTTGTACGAATCACAACTTTGTTGATAGAACCTGCACTGAAATCATATCTTCCTAATGAAACCCAAGTAGCATTATTGATTTGTTGATTTACTGTAACAGTAGTTGTTCCATTTTCATGAATGATATCCACAGGTACGTTTGTCGGACGGTTTGAACCCGCAGTAAAGTTGATAAATACTTCGTATTTGCCTCTTTGAGCAATTGATGGCGTAAAAGTCGCCGATTTAGTTCCTTTTCCTGTATCACCATCATGAATATAATCTGTTCCTATATATCCTGCTGTTGCGGCAGTAGAAGTCCAAGCCCCAACCAAAGTTGCGGCTAAGTTATCGACCGTAATCGAAGTTGAACCTGGCAAAGTGCAACCCGCGCTTTTTGGCGTAAAACTTACCGGAGTTGAATATTTTGAAGTTCCTGTTGCTGCACTATAACTTCTAATTGTATAGTAGTATACGGTTCCGCCTATTGGAGATTCTGCAACTGTTCCACTTGTAGCATTCCAAAAATAGGTTTTTACAGTATTTACAACATCATTTACTATTACTGTACTATTTGGCGAAGTTGAAGTTGTAAAACCGTCTGTATCATTCCAGCCTGTATTCGATTTAGAAACCTGAATACGGTAATCTGCTGTTGCAATTGTAGAATCCCAGGTAAAGTTTACTGGCGTACTCACATATACCTGACCAGCTGTTGGTGCTGTAGGAGTTGGAACATTTGTTGCACTTCCAGCTGTTATTTTCCCTAATAAAACATTCCAACGAGCGGTTGTAAGATTAGGACAATCTGTTCCTGAGTTTACGTCATTATGGCCGTAAATTCCTCGATTTCCATTAGTTACACGTCTTATTTTAGGTACACCATTTCTATCACAAACATTAATTGCCAAATCGGCTGCTGCATTCAACATTGGCTGGCTATCCCACATAGATAAATTCGTGGCCAATACTTCATGTTCTGTACTTACCCCTGCTCCATTCCACTGTGGGTATCCAGAAACTCCCTGAGAATACGAGCGATCCGCTTCACGAACTACTTGTGAAATCTGGCCGTCAGAGTTACGAATACAATAGTGCGCAGAAGTTGGAGTTGTTCTGCTGCAATCATTAAAATAAGAAATAGCACCTTCATAAGTACCTGTGGCCATATAGTGAACGAAGTAGTAATCAATACCATATCCATTACGCCCTACTCCATAATTACAAGCGGTAATTCTTGATAAAGCACCTGGATAATCAACTGCCATGACTGCTTCAGTTGCGCTTCCTTTTGCGGTAGCTTTTGAACTTTTAGCTGATGAAATTGTTACTCCATTTCCTTTAATATCAATAATTTCTTTCCAAAGTGTAATCGTTTTTGAGCCCTCTTTAATTACTTTAAAAAAACGTTCTGCCAATGAAGTTTTCATTGCTTCATCTTTCAAACCAGTCAACTCACGAGTCGCATCAAACCAATCTTGCAAACCTTTTGGATTTACATTAGTTTGGTAACTTTTAAGCAAAGCTGCTGCAGCTCTAATATTAGTTTTTGCATCAGTTTTAATAGCTTCTGGAGTAACTTTGATTAATTTTGCAGCTATGGCAATTTGATTATTATAGTCACTTTCAATCAATCCCATTACTCCCCAAGAACCGTAGAAAGAAGAAGATACTTGTGCCCAGTTGCTTTGTACCTGTCCTACAGCCATCAAAATTTCTACAGGAACACCAAATTCCTTGCTTGCATCGGCAAAATATTTAGCCATTGTTGCAACAGAAGGATGCGGTCTGTTTAAATACTCCTTCAAAAGTTCTCCATTGTGATCACACTCTAATTCATCGTGCTTTTGCGCAGCATTTGGCTTTTGAGTCGAAACATTTTTTTTACTAGTCAAAGCCAAATAATCATCCATATTCCTTTGCAGAAATACTTCTCCATTTGGTTTAACTTCTTTTTTGATAGAAGATTTCAAATACTTGTCGGCTAAAGAATACAGTTGTGTATCACTTGCTTTTTTAGAGTCTGGCGTTGTCTGTGCCAAACCAATTGCAACACTAAACAAAACCATAATTGAGGCAATTTGGTTTCGTAAATTAATAGGTTTGTTTTTCTTCATGCTTTTGTCTTTTGTTAATAAATAGTTTAAATTGGATATGTTAATAGTAAGAAATTACATGGAAAAGTGAATTTTTAAGCATAAAAGAACCGCCAGCTTAGTGGCGGTCTTCAATCCAAAAACAAAATTTACTTATTTAAAATGATTTTTTTAGTAGTGATTTTTCCATCGGTTGCAACCTGAAGAAGGTAAATTCCTTGTCCTAAATTATTCAGATCCAGTTGTTGTTCGGTGCCTTCAAAAGTGGTATTCAGCAATTGTTGGCCAGCGACATTAAACAATCGAACATCAGATTTTATATTGCTGTCCAATTTCAGATTCAATATTCCGTTGGTTGGGTTTGGATATACGATTAATTCATCAGAAACCTTAATATCTTCAATCTCTTGAATTTCTTCGGTATTCAACATTTTTCTAGTTCCGGAACAAGCCGAAATATAATTGTGCTGAATATCATCTATCCAAACCGTCATTGTCGTTGCGGTATTATTTTGTTTGATTACGATAGCATCTAATGTTACGGAAGTCCCACTAACAATTCCATTTCCTGTTGTAATGGTAGTTCCTACTGCGGTTGGTAAAAACCATTCGTAGTAATTCCAAGCTCCGTTGTTGATAATGGCTAGTGGAGGTAATTCTTCCAAGCCATCAGAATCATCAATCCATGCCGTTACAGTTGCTCCAGCATTTGCAGTACTTGTTTTCAGCCAAAATCCAAAAGATCCCTGATTCCCTACAAAAGCCTGATTATTTGCAGGGGTTCCTCCGCCAGAAAGCAAACGTACTAACCAGTTTGTAGTGACCGCTGTATTATCATTCAAAACGGCTTTTAAACTTGCTGTTCCGTTTTTGAAACTGTCTGTAGCTCTCGCCAATGTCGATGTTGTCGCAATTCCTGCAGTCGAACCCGATGCCGTAGGAATACTTGTGAATCTTCCTGCCGAACTTTCAAATGTTTCCAGAGTCGTTTTGGTATTTGTTCCAACGCAAATTGTCATCGTATAAGTATTACTTCCGCAAGCATTTGAAGCCACCAAAGTAATGGTTTTAGTACCTGTTGTTGTAAAATTTACTGTCGGATTTGCCGCTGTACTTGTTGCAGGAGAACCATTAGGAAAAGTCCACGCATAAGTTGTAGCTCCTGTAGAAGTATTGGTTAAAGTCATATTTTCACCCGTTGCCACTTCTGAATAAGGAGCGGTAAATCCAGCGGTAACTGCTACTGACGGATTCACAGTAATTACATTCGTTAATGTTTTCGTATTTGAACCCGCTCCGTTAGTAGCTGTGAGAGCAACATTGTAAATTCCTGCAGTATTATAAGTTACAACCGGATTTGCAGCAGTACTTGTACTCGGAGTTCCTCCTGGAAATGACCAGCTATATGAAGTCGCATTAGTAGAAGCATTTGTATAAGTAACCGTTTGTCCTGCACATATTGTGGCCGAAGCTGGTGTAAAATTGGCTACCGGTGGCGTAACATCTGGTAGACAATCTATAAAATAGAATCGCACGGCATCGGCAATAACTACGCCCGAAGTGCCTGTTGTACGAATTACAACTTTATTAGCAGTACCTGCGCTTAAATTATAAGTTCCTAGCGAAACCCATGTTCCATTATTAATTTGCTGATTTACAGGAACAGTTGTTGTGCCACTTTCATGAATGACATCCACAGGGACATTATTGGCGCGATTGCTACCAGCGGTATGATTAATGAAAACTTCATATCTTCCTCTTTGTGCAATTGTTGGCGTAAAAGTAGCTGTTTTTGTTCCTTTCGCAGTATCTCCGTCATGTACATAATTTGACCCGACATAACCTGAAGTTGCAGCTGTTGCGGTCCAAGCTCCTACCAGTGTTGCATCAAGATTATCAACGGTAATAACCGTTGTACCCGGCACAGTGCAATTGGCACTTTTTGGAGTAAAACTTATAGGAGCAGCATATTTTGAAGTTCCCGTTGCAGCACTATAACTTCTTATAGTGTAATAATAAGTGGTTCCTCCTACTGGAGCTTCATACACCGCCGCATTGGGCTGATTCCAAATATAACTCATCGTTGTATTCACCACATCATTCACAACAACGGTTGCATTTGGTGTTGAAGCGCTTGTAAATCCGTTTGTTTCTGTCCATCCTGTTGCAGATTTTGAAACCTGAATACGATAATCTCCGTTGCTAACGTTAGAACTCCAAGAAAAATTTACTGGAGAACTCACATATAATTGTCCTTCTGTTGGACTTAAAGCTACTGGAGCAGCAGGTAGTGTACTGTACGGAACGCCTGTAATATTAGCACTTTCATTGTTGTTTTTATCTAAAGCTGTTACCAAGAAATAATTATTTGGAGCAGTTAATTGAGCTGTAGTCAACGTAATTTGAGTTGCATTTACAATATCCAAAACTTTGGTTCCGTCTTGTTTAAAATTTGGAATATCCGCCTGCGTGGCAAATGCATATACTACATATTTAATAGCCAAATCACCATCACTAGCCACAACTGGAACATCCCATTTCAGAATATTTCCTTCAAATCGAATGTTTGTTGGTTCCAATGGACATACATTATCTTTCCATGGCATCGATGGCGGAAAAGATTTATACCTATATTGATTATTTTGCAAAGTAGTTGCAATTCCTTTTTCGTTACTCATTATAAATTGAGTCGAATAAGAAGTCTGACCAAAAGTATTGGTCATTCCTGGAATTCGGTTTTGATCAATTTGATTTTGAATTTCCGAAGCAGGCCAATTCTGAGATGAGGTACTCGGCAAACGATCATAACCTTGACTTACATATAAATGTCGGCCATAAGTCGCTACCTGATCATTCCACCATTGCGAAAGTTTGATATAATCTTGAGAACCGCCAATTTTCCAATATAATTGAGGCGAAATAAAATCTACTTTACCATTTTGCAGCCAATTTATTGGATCACAATATAAGGCACTATAGGAAGGATTTCCAACAATTCCAGGAGGAACACCACTTTTCCAGATACCAAACGGAGCCACACCAAAAACAATGTTTTTATTATTATTGGCATTAATAACTTGCAAAGCATCATAAACACCAGCAATCATTTTATTAACGTTATCACGACGCCAATCATCAATATTACTGATTCCAGTTGGATTATTATTGGCGTATGTGGCCGCATCCTGATTGTTTGCCATTCCTTGATCGGGATAAAAATAATCGTCAAAAACAATTCCGTCAATATCATATCGCGAAGCAATATCTTGTACAATACTTATAATATAATTTTTTACAGCAGGCAAACCCGGATTCAAAATTTTAAGATTCGCATTGTTAGAAGCTGTAAAAACCCATGAAGGATTCAATTTAGAAACGTGATTATTTGCCAGAGTGTAACCTCCAACACTTGCACGATAAGGATTTAGCCACGCATGCAAATCCAATCCTCGTTTTCTACATTCTGTAATAGCAAAACTCAAAGGGTCCCATAAAGGATTTGGTGCCACACCTTGAGTCCCCGTCAACCAGTATGACCAAGGTTCTATTGATGAATTATAAAGCGCATCACATTCTGGTCGAACTTGAAAATATACCGTATTGATTCCCGTAAGAACCAATTTATCCAGAATTGTAATCAACTCGGCTTGTTGAACTGCAGGAGTTGCAGTTCTATTGCTTGGCCAATCCAAATTATAAACTGATGTTAAATAAGTACCTCTTAAATCGACTTTAGGACTTGCGCTTACTTCAGCACCACTATTGGAACAGCCCGGTGAAATGTTGGTTCCTTGGCCTAACATAAGACCATTAACAACTAATAAAAAGAATAAATTAAGTAATTTTTGCTTCATAGATTTGGTTGTTTTAAGTTTAATAGAAGTAAATATATTACAAAAAACACGCACAAAAACTAACTTAAATTTACTTTTTTAAGTTAAAACATGCAAAATAATGCAAATATTAACTTAAATAACGCATAAAACCTGATAAATACTAGGATTGATTTCTTCTAATATTATCCACAATTGTTAATAAAATATTTTAAAAAATCGAAGAATTTTAAATTTTAAAGAAAAATAGTACAATTAAGAAAACTTTTGACCGAAAAAAGGAAGTAATATTTTGATTTTTAGACTATCATGCTTTTTTAATCTAAAATTCAATTTTCGATAAAATACAATTTCTATTGAATATGAAAACTGTTACCCTATTTTTTAAAATTGTTCTACAAACAGTATATACTTTGCACTAAATTGTTAATTATTTAGGTCAAACTCTTTCAGCATTATTTCTAATAATACCTTTTAAAAGTTCAAAGAAAAAATAAACAAAATTCACAAGCGGATTTTTGTGTACCTAAAATCGTACTTTTTTGCTCCACACGTAAGTTGTTATTAATCAACTTTGTAGTAACAATTACTAATTGCATTGAAACCACTTTTGAGAAATAGAAAAAGCTTTCTATCTCATTATCAATGAAGTAATTACTATCTATTATTTACTAACCTTAAAGTTTTAAAAATGAAAAACCTATTAAAAGTAACAAGTTTGCTATTTATTACAGCATTAGTGTTCAATTCGTGCGACAAGGAACAAGACTTAAATGTTCCGCAAAGCACTAACAAAGATGTTTCGCAAAACGTTAACAAAGACGTACCGCAAAACACTAAAAAAGAAGCAGTCGCAGCGGCGGCGGCATTAGCAGGAAGCGCTGGTGCGAGAACAATTACTTTGCAAACCAATACATTGTCTTGTCCTGGTGGTTTGTGCACCTCTTACGGCGTTTGGTCAACTGGTGTTTACACGGTTTGGTTCCAGATGAAATTTAACTCTGGGTTTTATTGGAGCAGAGGTGGCAAATGTGGCTATGGCATCTTAATTGGTGATCAAAATACCGGTGGCGATCCTGGATGGGATGGAAATGGCGGTAGCGCACGCTTTATGTGGTATTGCCCAAATGGATCAAACACTGCTAAAGGAAGCGGTGCTTATCTCCAACCTTATGTGTATTATAGAGATCAGCCTGGACAATTTGGTAATGATTTTGGAAAGAAATATTACATACAAGAAGGCGTTACCTATAACTGTCAAATATCTGTTAAGTTAAATACGGGGTCTAATACCGATGGATACGTAAAATATTATGTAAATGGCACGGAAATATTGAATCAAAAGATTCGTTGGGTGACTAACGATTCTAAACGAAATGTAAATGCTGTAAGTCTACATACCTTCCGTGGCGGTAGTCAAGAGTACTGGAAAGCTCCGGTAACAAGTTCTATTTATTACCCTAGTGCATCTTGGGATGCTCTTTAAAACGTTTCCAAAATAAATAAAAATCACAACTCCGATTTTACTTATTATAACTAATAAGAAAATCGGAGTTTTTTATTGGTACAAAAACTAACTTCAAGATTTTTCTTAAACAGGATAACCATCGAAAATTATTTTAGAAAATAGTAACCTCGCCAATCTTAGAATTCAAATCAAATAAATTAAAAACCGACAAACATTAAACATTTTTACAGCAAGTTTCTGATCGTAAATTTTAGATTTTTTCTTCGGATTTCAAAAAACGAGTAAAAACCAATAATAGGCCCACACCTTCCCTTACGTAGAAATACTTGTTTAGCAAACGTATTTTTTAATTCTTCCTACAATTTCAATTATTATTTTTTTTATTAAATAAATCCAACACCACGTAAAGGCTAAAAATAGAAGTTAAAAATCGTAATAAACACAAAAACAAAAACTTACAAAAATCACAATCAACAAAATAGAAATTTTACCACCATCTGATGGTATAAAAAACAAAACGCAAACACCTCATTAACAGGTTATTAAACCCAAAAACTAACTAATTTCAATATTTTAAAAAACCAACCACTAAATGGTAGCAAAAAAATAAAACATAAGTCACTGATTGTCAGTATTTCTTTTCAAAAAAGATTAAAAAAAAAGATCTAAGTCAAAAAAAAGTAAGAAAAAAGAAGAAATCAATTTACAGAAAAAAGTGGGCTGGATATTTTTAAAAATATATTTGTGAAGTCAACAATGAAGTTGAAAAACCAATTATAAACTAATTAAATATACCAAATTATGTCAGACTTTTTAAAACAATTCGGAGACGATTTAGAAAAAAATGTTCCAGGTTTCATTGCAGTTTCAATTGCAGAAATTCAAACAGGAATGTCCTACTTTTCACTTTCAGTAATTGCCGATTTTGATCCGGAATTAGCATCAGCTTTTAACCTTGAAGTAGTAAAAGCAAAAATGAATGCCGTTAGTGCTTTAGGACTAAAAAATCAAGTGGTTTCAGATATCATGATTAATTTAACCTCCCAAATTCACATTATCGATATTTCTGAGAATAACTTATATATGATCTATCTCGCAGTTGACTCAACAAAAGCAAACTTAGGAATGACAAAAGCAATTCTTAACAAATACAAAAAAGAGATTGCTTCTAAATTATAATGACTTGAAATTGTGAAATGGCTGACTTTTTAAAGGTTGGCCTTTTTTTTAAAATAATTTTAAAAAAAGTAGTTATGAAAAAGAAATTAATTTTGCTCGTATTTTTTACTTTCACAACCCTAATTAAAGCACAAAACACTAAAGGTATTAACGGCGATACCAATTGGTTGAATATGTGGACGAATTTTAATCCCAAAACCACCAATTATAATGAAGCCTCCATAATACTAAACGGTGTGATTAGTGCGGATATGACTTTAAAAAAAGAAAATGTCTATATATTAGTCGGTACCGTTTATGTTGCTTCAAATGCAACTTTAACAATTCAAGCAGGTACGCTGATAAGGTGTGATACAGGTACTTTGACCACATTAGTAATTACAAAAGGTGCCAAAATTATTGCTGAAGGTACCGAAACCGACCCTATCATTTTTACCTCTAACAAGAACTCAGGAGACAGGAATCCGGGTGATTGGGGAGGCATTATTGTTTTAGGAGATGCGCCAATAAACAAAAGCGGAGGAGTTGGTACTTTAGATTTCGATCTTGATCCACAAAAAGCAATGTATGGCGGAGATAACAAAGACAGTGATTCCGGAATTTTAAAATATGTCCGAATTGAGTTTTCTGGAAAAAAAACATCTGCTAATAGACCAATAAATGGCCTATCGCTAGCGGGGGTTGGGAGTAAAACAAAATTAGAATATATCCAGGTTACGTCATCAGATGAGGATTCTTTTCAATTCTATGGTGGATATGTAAATGCCAATAATCTAGTATCTATGCGTTCCGCAGATGATGACTTTGATTTTACCCAGGGCGTTCAATGCAATCTCTCAAACAGTATCGCCATTAGAAGTCCGTTCTTATCCGATAGTTACGGCTCTCGATGTTTTGAAATGGAAACGGTCGACACCAGAAAAGGCGAAGTTTTAGACAGCAAAAAAGAAATGACCCGAGTAAATGCTACAAACATCACGATGATGCATACCGAGGATATTGGCTCTGAAACTGAAGGGCTTAAACACGAAGCAATATTAATCAGGGAAAATACTTTTTTAACATTGACCAATTCAGTAATTTCAGGATTTAGCCACCTCATTATCTTTTCTGATACAGTTACAATTTCTAATGAATATTTAGAGAAAATAATTTTGAAAGATCTGCTTATTAATGATACCAAGATTATTGGAACAACTCAAAATACCGCAACGAATTCTTTCATCAGTAATTGGTATCAAGGAAAACAATTCGGAATTGAGTTTATAAAACTTAAAAATGATGAATTATTTGCCAGTTCATCCATGAAAAAGAAACCCGACTTTAGAGTTAAAAGCCAAAATTTCAACAACTAAAAATCAATAAAAAAAACCAGTAATCATTTAGATTACTGGTTTTTTTTATATCATTTCATTTTCTCTTCACATACATAAAACTAATTTTTGGCACTTGAATTATATCAGAATGTCAAAAAAAAAAGCCTAAACTTTTTCTTTTTCTAATACTTATATAAAATCATTATTAGGTCTTTCTTAATTAATATTTTTTGCTCTTTTTGCAGAATCAGCAATATAAGAAAGAAGCCATGCCATTTGTCCCTGTTTTGTAAAATAGATATTTTTAGATTTGACATCAGGAATTTTCTCTAATAAAGTAAGCAATATTGAATTTGCTGCAATTAAATATTTTTGAGAATAGGTTTTCAATACTTTCTCGACATCTTTATTTTGCAATGCTAATGTTTCAAATTTTGCGTAATCTGTTTTTATCATTTTATCGTAATCTGCAACGTCCTTAATTTCAAACGGATTAAAATTTTCTATTGCACCTTTTCCTTTATACAACGTGTAAAATGCCCAAACTGCACCTCCAGACATGTACACATTTTTTTTATTAGAAACTTTTGGACTTTGTTGATACAAATGATCTGTCTGTTCTCTTAATTCTGGTAATGCATCAACTAGCAATCCATTAAATTCATCGACAGAATTGTTTTTGGCGTTCTTGTTTATTTTCTCAGTAAAGGTTACTGTTCCTAAATCTAATGTCAGGGGATAAAACAACAAAATATCATCTTCAGTAAATTCCTCCACATAGCCGCCTTTCGTATTTCCTCCCCCAATATCCAAAATCAAAGAATTCTCATACTCTTTTGGCGGAATACATCCTTTTAATAATAATTTTGCTTCTATTTCTGCAGAAATTATTCCAACATTAATATTGGTAAAAACATATAATTTTTGAAGCAGAATATCGACATTTTTGGCCATTCCTACCCCAGATGACACAACTATAAAAATATTTTTCTCTGCAATTTTGTTTTCCTTAATTAGTTTGGTGTAATTTTTCACGGCTACATTAAAAGCATTTTCGATATCATTATCGGCTAATTTTCCGTCAATAGCGATCCCTTTTGCGATAGCTACATTTTCTGTCCAAAAATCAACTACTTCATATTTTCCTCTTTTAATGTTTTGGACATTTATTATCGACATTTTTACTCCCTTGCTTCCTATTTCAATTCCGGCATAGAGTTCTTGTGAAATCAAACTCGACGGAATTAAAAAAATAAAAATGATTATGACTATGAACGCAATATTTTTTTTCATCTTAAATGGGTGTTTTTTAATAATAGCAACTCATTTTTATTCAAACATTGAAAAGGAATTATAATTCCATTTTTCATCTCAAAAAGCAGCTCATAGTTTCTTGTTTTTGTCAACAAAAATAGATTGTACTATTTTTATTTTAGTTTCAATCGATTCTTTCTCAACAGTTTTTACAAGCCAATAACAAAGTGAAATAGCCAACAAACCGATTAGACTCATAAATATGAAGTCGGCTCTATAACTTGCATACGCGACAATTTCCATACCTGTTTTAGCACTTAATATATGCGCTAGACTGAAACTCATTGTAAAAACAGACATGTACTTTCCCTCTTGATTATTATGCGATCTAGTCATGGCAAATGAATTAGCGAAAGGAAAAGTTAACATTACCCCAAGCGTCATAAAAAACATCATTATGTACAATATTCCGTACCATTTGTCATTTACCAAAAGAAGAATATAACTAAGCACCATAAAGCCCAAACCTACCATTATAACGTTCAGCTTATTAATTCTGTTTTTCTCTACATAATTAACAATCGGCAGTTCAAACAGCAATGTTAATATACCGCTAAAGCTTAAAATCAAACCGCTGTTTACTTCTGACAAATTAAATTGCTCTCTATGGTATAGGGTCAGAGTGGTAAATACTTGAAAATACATTATCCCTGTTATCAGCGAAATAAACATATGCGTTAAAAAAGCCTTATCTTTTAATATGGCATATTTGTCTACACCAATATTGTTTTTTTTGAGTTTAAAAGGCAGTTTTCTTTCTTTCACTAAAACAACAAAAACTAAAACTGCTAGTATACAAGTAGCTGCATCTACATAAAATAGATATTTGTAGCCTATTAGCATAATTATGACACCACCTAAAGGAGGCCCAAATAGAAACCCCAAACTCGTGGCCGCTCTTACCAAAGCCAGTGCCCTAGTTTTATTTTCTTTTCTAGTATACGTATTTAAGGATACTAACATTGCCGGCCTGAACATATCAGCAACAGTTGTTAAAAGCAGAATTGAAAAGCAAAACCCTTCAAATGATGATGTATATTGCAGCATAAAGAAGATTAGACCACTTCCAAAAAGACTGCCTATCATCACTTTGTAAAACCCAATTTTATCAGACAATACGCCACTTAGCCAAGTGCCTATAAAAGATCCAACACCAAAACAAACCATTACCCATCCTATCTGATTATATTCAAAATGCAGGTTCTCTCGCATGTATTTTGAGAGAAACGGAATTACCATTGTTCCCGTTCTGTTGATAAAGGTTATTAGTGTCAAAATCCAAATTTCTCTTGGGAAACCACTATAATTTTCTATGTATTTTTTTCTTAAACCGCTGATCATTTTTTCTTATTTTTTTGATGAAGTATTTTTTCTTTTTTGACACCATGGCAAATGAGAAAACTTGCTTTTAAATACAAGTCTCTTCTATTTAAATTGTGGATTTCTTGTTTTTAAGGATATGTACTGCGTTTAGAGTGGATTATTTTTATTAAAATATCCATCTAAAAAAACATCTCCCTTTTTTGGAATCTTAATTCGAGGAATCTTTATTAAAAATAATGGTATTCACTACCACTTCTTTCATCCATTTGATCGTTTCGATTACCCCTGTTTCTTTACAAATCATGTTGCAGTTTTGATGCCCCCACGCTAAATTATATGGCGAATGATTGAATTCTCCTATTTTTAGCTGATTAATGTAAAAAAGGTTTATCTGGCTAATATCTTTGTCGACATCTGACTTCTCAGCAGATTCAAAGAAATTAATTAGAAAAGCCCCTGCACTTAATTTTTTCAAACAGAGTGGACAAATAGTGTTTTTAGCATTATCAATAATTCGAGTCTTGTAAAGTCGGTCTGTATTAGCTAATTTTTGATTGTTACAAGCTGTAGTAATAGCTGTCATGCGCTGTTCGATCTCAGTTTCTGTCATACCAGCACCGAGTGCTACTTCTTTGGAATCGTAGCAGAGCCAGAATAAATATTCTAATTGTAAGTGACAGGATTTTATCGTGAAAAGAGGAGCATATTCGGCTACTCTGATTCCGGCGCCTTTGCAACTGCTGGTATTAAAACCAAGAATAATTTTCTCTTCGCCTTTTGAACCTGACGATAATATTCTTGCAACAAAATGACCATCAATAGGAACCGTTCTTTTTTCGGCTACTGACAGCTTATTTTTATAAGGATTAAATTTGTTCCATTGTTCCCTTGTCTCATAAAGCAAAATAGCGTTAACGCCAAGTTTTAGTTTCTTGGATTTCATTGTAATTAATGCTTCAGGATTTGTGTAATAATCCTCAGGACTCATCACAACTATAAATCCGCTTTCAAATTTGTGAGACGTTAAAATGGAAATATCGAATAAATCAATGGATTCAAAAGGGATCAAAACGGTGCCATTTCTGTTGGCCCTATTTTGAAAAATCACATCATCATTCGCACTTCTTGTTTGTCCGGTTTTGTAGATTTTACTTTGCAGTAAAGGAGGTAGTTTAGGTAGTCTTTTTGCCATAGGTTAAGTTAGTTGGTTGTTTAGTTATTATAGATTTGGCAGCGATATCTTCTTTACATTCTTCAATCTAATTTTAAATATTCATAGTAAATATTGGGCTTTTTTTGATTAACTTTTAATAATATTTTTTAAATCTTGAGATCTTTTTAAATATCTAAAACGATAATTTAGTAATTTTATAAAAAACTAAATATCAATCAATTAAATTTAAATTAATTTTTAAAACGTAATAAATTTCAATCAAACACCTAAAATTTGGTCAATTATTTAAACTTAAACATTTGTTAAATAAAACAAATCTATTTTATTCGCTTCTTAAAATAAATGGACAATATTATTATTATGATGGACTATTTGATTATTATATCAATTTAACATTTTAACAAAATACTTTTATAAGACTATAAAATTAACAGGGAGAGTTTATTAAGTCATAATGATGGATTATCTCATTATTCGGCCAATTCAAAAAAAAGAAATCATAATTGTTTCATATAAAATTTATTGTCTAAAAACTTGAAAAAAAACTCTTTTTATTTTTTATTTAATTATCATATTACAATTTTAACATTTAATGCAATTACCTAACTTACAGTATAGTTACACCCTAAAAACATTTAAAATGATTACGATTTAAAAATAACCACGACGTTAAAATTCTAATTTACAGATCATTCAAAAATCATTTTAAAATTAGAACAAAAGAAAAATAAAAGTGTATTTTAGCAACAAATGCTTTTTTGATTACAATAAATTATTATGGAAAGTTTTATACAACGCGATGGGTTTCGGAAGGAAAAATTAATATCGCTGCCTAATAATATTTGGCAAAAAGCAATTAAAGAAAATCCTGTATTAAGTCATTTATATATTACTCATATTGGATATTTTCCTAAGGCTACTTATTATTACTGGGAGCGAAAAAAAGGATGCGCAGATAATATTTTAATATACTGCGTACGTGGAAAAGGCTGGCATAGCATAAATGGTACCCGCTTTGAAATTAGGCCCAATCAATTTTTTATAATTCCTGCAACTAATGAACATATAAGTTACGGAGCAGATGAAAATGATCCCTGGACAATATATTGGGTTCATTTTAGCGGTCGTGATATAAACACTTTCAATAAAAGCTTCAATATTGGCTTATTTGATGGTCCCAAACAAATCACTTATAATGAGAAAGGAATAGAACTTTGGCATTCAATGTACCAAAACCTTGAAATGGGCTATGGAAAAGAGAACATTACAAAGGCCAATTTATGCTTATATCATTTTATTTCTTCTTTTTTATATCCTGATGTAAGTGTCAATGAAAAAAAACAGGAAGAAAAAGATTCGATAAGCAGTACTATTGTCTACATGAGAAACAACCTTGGCGGAAAACTCACCTTAGAAGATTTGGCTCTAATGAACAATCTCTCGCCCTCACATTTTTCGCTGCTATTCAAAAAAAGCACCAGTATGGCTCCATTAGATTATTTCATCCATTTAAAACTACAAAAGGCGTGTTTATTATTAATAACCTCAGAAGTTAAAGTAAAAATTATTGCAGCTGATTTGGGATATGATGATCCATACTATTTTTCACGTCTCTTTAAAAAACATATGAAACTATCGCCACTGCAATACCGTTTTTCTCCTCAATCAAAGTCATCTTAGAATTGTCTTGAAAAATAAGTATTTGTTCTTCTTAAATTTTTCACCCCATTTCTATTTCTGAATATGCAAATTCACTACGAACTTCTTACAGTATATTTCTTTACATCTAGCAAACACCTATTTGCACCAAAAACACAACTCACTACTATAGAGTAAATTATATTTAATTTCATAAGTAAAATATTAAAAAAATTAATACTTTTATAGTGTTAAAAATAAATGCCTCAAATTAAAATTTTTCTTTGGTAATAGCTTTTCGGTAATTATTCTGTTTTATTAAACTTGATAATATGGTTATAACTATACTTTACAGGCATTCTAATCAAGCTGTTTTTTTATCATCTCCTTTGATAAATGCATTAGCATGTATTGAAATTATCGCAGTTCTAGTCCTAATTTACACTTACGGACAAATTTGTTTTCTCTATTTCTTTTTTAGTCTTTTCTGTATCATTCAGTATAAGGAATTCATCTTAAAAAAAACATTTACAAACAACTTCACTTTTGCAGGAGAAACAAAACTCATTAATCAGGAGAGATGGAATTAAAATTTCAAAATAAACCCTCAAAATAAAATCGTATTTATTTTAATCAAAAAAAAAAATGTAACCATGAAAAAATTTTACCTCTATTTAATACTGCTGGCTTCTCCAATTATAGCATTGGGACAAGCAAATCTTATGGAAAAACAGACCAATGAAGGAAATCATCTTTCTGATTCCATTGAACCTATCATTCCTATCTCAAAACAATCTCTATTACGCGATATTGATGTGATTTTTAATTCCAGAATGGCTTACAACAGTTACTTTACTGATGGAAACCACGATATATCGCATTTTAACGTTGATCAGCTAAGATTTGAAGTCAAAGGAAAGATTCATGATAAAGTCTATTTCAGATTTCGAAACCGTTACACCAGAGAGCCAGTTCCAGGAAATCTTGATAATATAAGCCGTGCAGTCGACCTTGCATTTTTACGAATTGATTTATCAAAAAGAACCAATATTTCGTTTGGAAAACTATGTGCAGACTGGGGTGGATACGAGTTTGATTTTAACCCAATCGATATCTTGACTTATAATGATGTTATCGAATATGCAGACAATTTCTTAGTAGGTGCGGGAGTATCGCATACTTTAGAAAACGGAAATCATTCCTTTTCATTTCAGGTACTCAATTCACGAACCAAAACTTATGAGGAACAATATGGAACGACTGCTCCTCCAAATATTAACCCTTCCGAGTTTCCTTTGGCTGCAGTAGCAAACTGGCGAGGGAAATTTTTTGGTGGAAAATTTGAGACGACTTACAGTTATAGTTTTTTTAATGAAGCCCAAGGAGCACATATGAACTACATTGCACTGGGGAATAAATTTACAGCGAATAGATTAGTTGTTTATTATGATTTTCAATATCGCAACGAAGGCCTTGACCGTTTAGGGATTGTGTCCAGTATCATAAGCAGTCAATATCCTTATGCAGCACAAAAAGTAACGTATCTTGAAAACTGGATTAGGGCAGAATATTTGGTGACACCTAAAATTAATTTGTTATTAACCGCAATGAACAGCAATCATTCTTGGAGAGATAATCCTGACCCAAATGCAAATGAGAAACTATCTACCAGTTGGGGATTAATACCAACTATACAATATATGCCTTTTAAAGACTTAAATTTAAAATTTTATCTGGCTTATACTGCCCGAAAATACGACTATACCAGTTATGCTGAATCAGCATTTGGCGTAAAAGACTATACAACAGGTCTTTTGGCGGTTGGATTCATTGCTCCATTATTAGTATTATAACCTATTTTAAAAAGAAAAAAAACCACTCTGCTTAAAAATCAGAGTGGTTTTTTTTCATAAAAATCGAAGAAAGAAAGTATTCAACGGATAGATTAATGCAGCAAAATATTACTATTCATTACTTTAAAAAGCTTACTGCGTCAACCAAATTCTCTTTACTGATAAATGATGCTATATAATCTTGAACCTCATTTTTTATTTCATCTCGAGTTGCAAAAGAGTTTATGTGAAACTCGTCGTCCTGATCTAGAATATGAATTATTTCAGTATAACCTTTAGATATCAAACTACCTTTTAATTTAATAATGTTGAATTGCTGACTTCCGTTTACATCCTTCCTGATTTTTAGTTTAATAGCTCGTTCCATGGTAATATTTTTATTTCATAATTACTATAGCTTGGGTTCCCTAAATATAATATTTTTATCAATAGAACATAACCTTAGTAACACAAAATATAAATCATTAACACCTATTTATCAATAAAACAATTTTTAAACTTTTGCGGGAAGGTTTTATTTATAATTACTAAAATTTTAATATAATTATCGTAGATATTCTTTTGGCAAGATCTAAGAACTTGAGAAAATCTATAGGAGCGACTTCATTATTTATACTATTTCGGAAAATTTAACGCCATCCCAGCTCTGGGGCAATGTATTTTAGTATAGAAGAAAGTATATGTACATTATAATCAACACCTAATGTGTTAGGTATTGTAAGCAACAATGTATCAGCTTCTTGAATAGCTTCATCCTCTGCTAACTCCTTAATTAGTTTTTCTGGCTCTGCAGCATAACTCTTTCCGAAGATGGCTCGTTTATCACTTTCAATATTACCAAAACTATCCGATCCTTTCCCTTGATCACCAAAATAGTATTTGTCCTGATCTGATACCAGTGCAAAAATAGAACGGCTAACTGAAACTCTTGGTTCTCGTGTATGTCCTGCTTTTTTCCAAGCTTCCTTATATAATCTGATTTGTTCTGCTTGCTGAATATGAAAAGGTTTGCCATTTTCGTCATACTTCAGCGTAGAACTTTGCAAATGCATTCCGTTTTCGGCTGCCCAGACTGCAGTAGCATTAGATGCAGCTCCCCACCAAATCCTTTCTCGTAATCCTTCGGAATATGGTTCAAGACGCAACAAACCAGGCGGATTTGGAAACATTGGATACGGATTTGGCTCAGCAAATCCCTCTCCCTTAAGCTTATCCAAAAATTCTAAAGCTTTTTTACGTCCCATATCAGCATCCGTTTCTCCTTCTAAGGGTTCATAACCAAAAGAGCGCCAACCGTCAATAACCTGTTCCGGCGATCCTCTGCTTATTCCTAATTGTAAACGTCCTTCCGAAATTAAATCAGCAGAACTGGCATCTTCTACCATGTATAATGGGTTCTCATATCGCATATCGATTACTCCTGTCCCAATTTCAATTTTGCTCGTTTTAGCACCGATAGCGGCAAGTAACGGAAATGGTGATGCGAGCTGTCGTGCAAAATGATGAACCCGAAAATAAGCGCCATCCACACCTATTTCCTCTGCGGCAACAGCCAAATCGATAGACTGAAGAAGTGTATCACTTGCTGTACGAGCTTTATAGGAAGGATGATTGGCCCAATGCCCAAATGATAAAAATCCAATTTTTTTCATAAATCGCATTATTAATATTACACTATCAAATATAAGAATGATTATTGAAGGAATGCATAATCCCAATATAGAAAGTGTTTAACTTCCTTGTCTTTTGATCGAAAATAGATGAAAAAAAATCCCTAAACAAAGGGAAAACAAGGAAATACTTTTTGCTTCAGAATGCTGGAATCTGATTAATTTAAGACTGCCTCGGCATCATTTATTAATCTATTGGAAGAAGATTCACGAATAATAAGCTCTGATTTTAATATACATTTACTCGTTGATTCCAATACATCTTTGTGCTTTAAAAGCTGGAGCATAATTTCCATCAATTTAGAGCAGATTTTTTCCAAAGGTTGCGAAACACAGCTGATGGAGACAGGTAATAATTTAAACATTTCATGATCGTCAAAAGAAATAATTCCAATTCTATCAATTAAGTTATTGTTATATTCTTTAAAAGCCTCTAATCCGATTTGTGCTAAATAATTTGTAGCAAAAAAAACTGCATCAACTTCTGGATTTTCAATTAAAAATTGTTTTATGTATTGTTTTCCGTTTTCCATCTCATGATAGGAAATAAACTGCGTATTTGCTTTCAAGCCAAAATCGGAAACTGCTTTTTTATATCCTGACAAACGATCCATCATCTGAGTTTGATTGGACAATGTAGTTATAAAACCAATATTTTTAAACTGATTCTTTATTAAATGAAGTGTGGCATCATAAGCTGCCTGTTTATTATTTGTGGTAACGGCATTGCATTCTAAATCATCAAAAAAACGATCTAGCAAAACAACTGGAATATTCTGTTTTATGAGGTTTTCAATGGTATCTTGTATTCCTGGAGAAGGAACAATAATAAATCCGTCAACCTGACGATGATTAAATAACTCTATTAGTTCACGTGACTTTTGATCATTATTATCATTACTGCAAAATAGCACTCTATATCCCTCTTTGGCTATCATATCTTCAAAAATCCGAGTCAATTTACAAAAGAAGCTATTCGAGATATCTTCAACCATGAAAACAAGGATCTTAGATTTTCCTGTTCTCAAACTTTGGGCAATTTGATTGGGTTTATAATTCACTAACTCGGCATAATCTAAAACCTTTTTTGTCAGTTCCTTAGAAATATGTTTTTCCTTTGACTTGCCATTGAGTACAAATGAAACTGTAGTAATTGAAATTTTCAGTTCATTGGCAATATTTCTAATTGTAACGGTCTTTTTTTTCATCTGAAAATTATATTAAAAAATCATGCTTTTCTAAAACCAATGCACTATCTAGTCAGCAATTATGTCTTTCTGGATACACATTGGTCTCTGAAAACTACAAAATAAAATTACCAAAAACATAAAAACTGGCGGCTGTAGATCTTACAGCCGCAGCTTTAAGTATCATGATTAAAACCTAGGTTTTAATTGAATTATTTAAAAAAATTACACTAAGGTTTCAATATAAATAAGAGAAACCTTTTTAGTAATCAAAACGTTTAAAAGCTTCGATTGCTTCATATTCTGCAAGACCTAATTCATCATACAGAATGGCTGTGTTTTTATTTCGGTCTTCTGCCCTAACCCAGAATTCTCTTGAATCATTTCCTTGGAACATAACTCGGTCTTTTTGAGACTGGTGATACAAGATTGCATGGCGTTTCAGCAATACTTCTGACGGAGAAAGCGGAACGGCCATATCAATTTCGTGGATATCCCATTCGTGCCAAGCGCCTCGGTAAAGCCACAACCAGCAGTCATTCATGTATTTTTCTGGCTTCAATTCTTTCATTGCTGCAAAAATCGCGTTCAGACATACTTCATGCGTTCCATGCGGATCTGCCAGATCTCCGGCCGCAAAAACCTGATGCGGTTTTATTTTGGCAATAATATCTTTTACAATCGCAATATCTTCTGGTCCTAGCGGATTCTTTTTGACCTGTCCTGTTTCATAAAACGGAAGATCCAAAAAGTGGGTATTCTCATCTTTCAGTCCGATGTATCTTGTTGCGGCATACGATTCTCTTCTTCTGATCAATCCTTTCAGTTTTCTCACTTCCAAAGAATCGATCTGATTTTCAGACTTGCTGTTCAAAAACTCGATAACCGATTTGAAGTTGATGTCTTTTGGAAGATTATCTCCAACAAAATCGTTGCACACTTCAGCAAATTTCAGTGCTTCATCGTCTGTAACGGCAATATTTCCAGAGGTTTGATATACAACATGTACATCATGTCCTTGTTTGATCAATTTTGAAAAAGTTCCTCCCATCGAAATCACGTCATCATCTGGATGCGGACTGAAAAGGATCACTCGTTTTTTAGCCGGATTGGCTCTTTCCGGACGATGCGAATCATCTGTATTCGGTTTTCCTCCAGGCCATCCCGTAATGGTATGCTGCAGAACGTTGAACATATTGATGTTCAAATCGTAGGCAGAACCTTCCTGCGCCAAAAGATCTGACATTCCGTTGTTGTTGTAGTCACGGTCTGTCAATTTCAATATCGACTGTTTCGTTTTTTGGCACAGCCAAACAATCGCTTTGCTTTTTAATTCCTGAGTCCAGATGCATTCCCCCACCAGCCAAGGCGTTTTGAAACGCGTCAACTCTGATGCTGCAGACTGGTCCAATACAAAAGTTGCATTTGGATGATTCTGCAGAAATGTAGCAGGAACTTCAGAGCTGATATCGCCTTGAATCGTTCTTTTGATGATATCGGCTTTGTTTTGTCCCCAAGCCATCAATACGATTCGCTTTGATCTCATAATGGTCGAAACTCCCATTGTAATCGCACGCTTCGGCACATTGTCAATACCATTGAAATCAGATGAAGCATCGACTCTGGTGATATGATCCAACGTGATGATTCGAGTTCCAGAATTGATGTGCGATCCAGGTTCGTTGAAACCAACGTGTCCCGTACGCCCGATTCCTAACAACTGAAAATCAAGTCCGCCGGCTTGCTTAATTTTCAATTCATAATCAATACAGTATTGATTTAAATCTTCCAAAACAATTGTTCCGTCAGGGATATTTACATTTTCAGGCTTAATATCAATATGGTTAAAAAGATGCTGGTGCATGAAGTAATGATAGCTTTGACGACTTTCTTTAGTCATTGGATAATATTCGTCCAAGTTGAAAGTGATTACGTTGGTAAAGCTCAATCCATCTTCTTTATGCATTCTCACTAGTTCCTCATATACTTTAATAGGAGAAGAACCTGTTGCCAAACCCAACACACAAGATTTGTTTTTTTCTTGCTTAGATCTAATTAGCTGCGCGATTTCCTGCGCTACAATTACTGATGCTTCGGCAGAACTTTTGAAGATTTCGTTATGGATTTTTTCAAATCTGGTTTCTTCAAATTGCCCAGGACTTTTGTAAGCGATATTTAAGATGTTTTTCATCTGAATTTTATTAAAAGTTAGTCTCTTACTTTTCTTTTTTTTTTAAAACTCGAAGATTATTTCTAGTCAAAAAAAGAACTCTTAAAAGAGAAATATTTAAAGCAAATATAAAAATATTTTATTAACATAAATCATATTATTAAAATATTTTAATAAATAAAATAATAAAAAATGGTACTGTATTTTTTCAGTTTTACTGTACCATTAATTAAGTTTATTGCAGTTTAGATTAACTGCAAAATGTTATGCTTTTTCTGAATAATCAAGATCGGTAAAAAAGGTTTCTTTTAATCTTGAAAGGGCAAACAGCGAAATGATTGATAAAACTGCACCAACTAGCATTCCTGATTTTAAAATATCTCCCATAAAAACAGAATCCCTTACATAGGAATAAGCCAAAATTATTAACGGAAGCGAACCGCGTACAAAATTTGGTGCTGTCGTTGTTACTGTAGCACGAATATTGGTCCCGAATTGTTCTGCTGCTATGGTTACAAATAATACCCAATATCCAACCGAAACTCCCATCAATAAACACAAGAAATAGAATAAATTCGTAGAGATATTAGATGTATTTAAATAAACAAAAACCATTACAAGATTGAATGCTAAAAACCAGTACATCACTTTTTTTCTACTCTTCAGCCACTGGCTTAATAATCCGCTTGCAATATCTCCTACAACTAAACCAGAATAACAAAAAGCAATTGCTTTTCCAGCTTCGATTGTTTCTGCCTGCTGAATTCCCAATGCTTTGGCAAATTCAGGAGAAAATGTGATTAAAACACCTACCAAAAACCAAAGTGGCATGCCAATTAAGATACAATTTAGGTATTTCAAGAATCTCTTTTTATTGGTAAACAAAGATAAAAAATCGCCTTTTTTCTCGTTATTTTCCTGTACCTTTTTAAAGATTCCAGACTCAGTTATACTGATTCTTAAAAACAATAATAAGATTCCTAAAATTCCCCCAGCATAATAACACAAACGCCAATCCTGAAAAATTTCATAAACTAAATACGCAGCTACTGCTCCAGAAACTCCTACAGAAGCCACAATCATAGTTCCATAACCGCGCTTTTCTTTTGGTAGCGATTCGGCAACTAATGTAATTCCGGCTCCGAGTTCTCCAGCTAGACCAATTCCTGCAATTAATCTCCAAAAAGCATATCCATCAACAGTTGTTACCATTCCGTTTGCAATATTTGCCACAGAATAAATTAAGATCGATCCGAATAAAACAGATATTCTTCCTTTTTTATCTCCCAAAATTCCCCATAAAATACCGCCAAAGAGCATTCCGAACATCTGCATGCTAATCAAATATTCGCCCTGATCCCTGATAGCATCACCAATAATTCCTAAATCTTTTAAACTATCGGTTCGGACAATTCCGAATAATAAAAGGTCGTATATATCTACAAAATACCCCAATGCAGCAACAATAACGGCTGCATTTAGGATTGATTTTGAGTCTTTTGTTTTTAATGCTGAAAAAAGTTTCATAAAATAATAATTGTGGTTTTGTTGATAGCTAGTTTAAATAAATTATTAATGCGCAATCCAGATATCTTCGATTTCTTCCAGCGATTTTCCAGTGGTTTCTGGAACAAAAAAATACGTAATTAAAAGATAGGGAATGCACATTACTGCAAAAATCCAGAAAGAAATTGCCGGACTCAAAGATTCTAAAAGTACAGGCGTTAACTGGCCTATTAAATAAGAGCCTATCCAAAGTGAAAAACCAGCCATAGACATTGCCAGACCACGCACTTTTACTGGATACATTTCTGAAATCAAAACCCAGATTACCACGCATATTGAAATGGCACAAAAGAATATATATCCGATGATCAAATACAATAAAATTGATGGATTATTTACCGCCAAAGAGAAGTAA
The DNA here is from genome assembly GCF_004362055.1 of Flavobacterium sp. 245. Lineage (GTDB taxonomy): Bacteria > Bacteroidota > Bacteroidia > Flavobacteriales > Flavobacteriaceae > Flavobacterium. The sequence continues at coordinate 56,687 of NZ_SNXB01000010.1, read as the reverse complement.
AATCCAATAGCAATGAGCATTACAAACATTCCTGTTACGCCAATATAAACCAATTTTTTTCGTCCGATTTTGTCTACCAGATACATTCCCAAAATCGTAGAAAGCACATTTACAACACCAATCACAATTTGAAAATCTAAAGATCCCTGTGATGCCATTCCTGCTTCTTTAAAAATAATTGGGCCGTAGTAGAAGATAACATTTACCCCCATAAACTGCCCTAAAATAGCAAGACTCATTCCGATAAACAAAGCTGTTCGATACCCTTTTTGAAAAAGAATTCTCCAATCTGATTTTTCTTTATTCAGCAATGATGTTTTTATATTTTCAATCTGAATCAAAGCTTCACTTTCGCCAAATAACCGTGTTAATGTTTTTTCTGCAGCAATGATATTGTTTTTAGAGATCTGCCATCTTGGACTTTCTGGAATAAAAAAGATGATAATAAAGAAAAGAAAAGAGGGAACAGCGCACAATCCTAACATTCCTCTCCAATGTTCATCCTGAAAAATAAATTGCAGCAATTGAGAGTCAAAATGACCTGTATTTGCCCACTGCAAAACTTGTGCGTTAGCAAAGTACGAAGCAACAATTCCAACGGTAATTGCTAATTGATAAAGCGTTACTAAAGTTCCTCTAAAGCGGGCCGGCGACACTTCTGAAATATATAATGGAGACACAATTGAAGCTACTCCAATACCCATTCCCCCAAGAATTCTGCACCAAATCAAGACTTCAAAACTCGTTACAAACATGCATCCCAAAGCTGAAATAGTAAAAAGTGTCGCGGCTAAAAGCATGGTCCATTTACGACCTAAAATATCTGATATTTTACCTGCAAAAGCGACTCCAACTATAGAGCCAATTAATGCACAGCCAACATACCAGCCTGTTGCTATATTATTTAAAGCAAACTGTTTGGATACCTGCTCAATAGTACCAGATATGACGGCAACATCATATCCGAAAAGAAATCCTCCTATTGCGCCGATAACCGACAGAAAAATTACATATTTTATATTTTCTTTTTGATTCATTAGTTTTTTGGTTAATTAGTTAAAATGCTTTTTTATTTGATATCAAAATACTCTTTGTATCTGTCATACAAATGTCCCGCTTGCAAATAAGCAGATTGCGGACTCATAAAGTGCGAAAACTCGAACGTAATTCCTTTTTGGAAACCGGCTCTTTTTGCCGCTTCAAGTTTAAGACGCAGTTTCTCAAATTTGATTGGGAAAAATTTGATTGGCATGTCTCTGTCAAAAGTTTCTGCATTTGTCCAGCATTCTAAACCGTATTTATCTCCTAATTTTTTGTTTACCGAAAAGAAAGCATCTAATTCATCATAATCAATATGTCCGTCTTGAAAAGCACAGGCATCTACCGCACCTTTGATTCCGTCAAAAATTTCACCCCATTCTTTCTCATGTTCCTGAACAGAAACGGCATCGGCTTTAGAAAGTGTTCCTGAAGCTGCCATAACTGCTTTTTTTCCGTCAATCCAAGGTGACATAAAAGTTGGCAAACCACCCGAAACATCTTTACACAATTGGCCTAAAGTTCTAAAAGACTCTATAGCGCCTTTTGTTTTTCGGCTTATTTCTCCACTTAAGTACCAACCGGCAAAGCTTTTATAGTGTCCGTATTTTTTCCAAACTTCCTCGATTACAAATTTGTTTGACTCTATTTCGACCGTCATATCTCCCGTATCCCAATAAACACCAGAATCATACAATCCGAAATAAAACTTCATTTTATATTTATCTGCCAATCTTAAATACATATCTAACAAATCGACACCTGGTTTATAGCAGCCTTTTTTTATTAAATAATCTGAGGGATATGTAATGAATTTTCGGTATCCACAACGAATCATAATTACAGTATCAATTCCAATCGCTTTCATGTGAGCAAAATCCTGATCCCATTCTTTTTCTCCCCAGTTTTGATGCGGAATATCATGTGATATTTCATCTAAAAAAGTACCTGTTATTTTTAGTGCATTCCCTTTCGGAACCAATAAATCTGGTTTTATATCTGTTATTATTTGTGGTCGTTCATTAATTTCAATTGATTTGCTACTTTCAAAAGAACTCAATAAAGGAATGCTCATTGCAGATGCAGCACCCAACCCTAATTTGTTCAAAAAATCTCTTCTACTTTTCATGTTTTATTATATTCGGTTTGTTTTTAGCGTTGTTTGTTTTTTTTACCATTAAGACATTAAAAAATTAAGCATTGGCAACTTAATCTAACTTGAAAAGAAAATTAAGAAAGATTAAGATTGGTTACTTAATAAACTTAATGCCTTAATGGTTTAAAGAAATAGAAACTATTTTGATCCAAATATATCAATAGCTTCTTTACTGTCATCACTTCCAGTTATTTTAAAATTACTTTTTTCCGGACATTCCATTGAAGTAAATCTTTTTGAATGCATTGGCACTTTAGTTATTTGTGAATTAATCTTTCGAAACAAATAAGCATCAAGCCATTTTGCACCAATTACTTTTGCTGAAGTTGGCTGCACTGGTTTTCCTTCATTCGAAACCTGATCAATTGCATTTACTCGTTTGTACACGGCCATAAATTGTTCTTGATACCCATCTGCCTCAAAAATCTCTTCATATTTTTTACCCGCTCCTTCAACAGTAAATTTTAGTTTTTTATCCGCAATTAATTCAAGACTGATCGAAATTGTTTCTCCAGGATACCAATAATATTCTTTGCTCGCTGGCGCATTTTTGTATGCTGAAGTTTGTCCTGATTTATGATCTGTACGTCGCAAAAAAGGACGAAAAGCTTTGTGTTCCTTACTAACAGTGCCGTCTTCCTCGCGAATAACTTCCCAAGTCATTCCGATATCTGTTTCCTGACCGTCTGATGTTCCTCCCAAATACACCGAAGCATTATCTAAATAAGCGCCTGGTTTTTTAGGATTTGTACGTGTCTGATCGTATATTATAGTTGGCAAAACTACCGTTCCTCCTATCCCAAGCCAATAATCTTTACTTGAAACTGCTTTTCTGTAATAAGCACCAGCAAAACAATCTGCTGTTGCAGGCGGTAAAATTTCGCCCTCTAATCTAGTTTTAATTTCTTTTTCAGAAACCTTTTTTGATGCTGTTTTTGACTGAGAAAATCCATCTTGGCTTCCTGTAATAAAAAGAAGGAAGAAAAAACCAAACAGATGAATTGAACTATTCTTTTTTTTCATTTTATATTTTATTAATTAATGCTTATTTCATCTACAAACAAAAAAGTCGGCTGACCTGCAGAGTAATGCCACTCTGGGATTTTCTCAAAAATTGGCGCGTTGATTTTTACATATCTAGCATCTTGTGTGGCAAAAACAGCTTTTAAATTTATAATTTTTGGGCCATCGTCTTTTTGGGCAATTTTTAAATCTTCGGTATGAACCTGTGTAAAATTTATTCCGTCTTTTGAAATAAAAACTTGAAATTGTCTTGGACCAAAAATCCAGTCGTTTGGAGAGGTAAATGTATTCAAGCTGACTTCTTTTATTTGCTGTACCGATTTTAAATCTATAATTGCTTCAAAATCTTCTTTGTAAAGGGCTATCCAGTCTCCAGTACTAAAGGCAATTGTACCCGTTCTTCCATCAACCAATGTTTTCCCACCATTAAAACGATAACGGTCAACAGGCTCATTTTTTAATACAATTGGTTTTGAAGTTGCTTTGTTGAAATCAAACTTTTTAGTAAAAACTTTACTCTTATAATTTTCTGAAATAACTGCCGCTTTTACCGTTACAGAACCTGTGATAATTATACTTTCTTTATATTTCTCACTTTTCAATGTTGGTTCTGAACCATCTAGAGTATAATAAATTGGCGATTTACTTGAAGTTTTTAAGTTTAAAATCAATTTACCATTTTCGGTATCTACTTTATATTCTGGAGAAACCTCTAGAATATGTTTCGCATAATTGTACTTTAGTTTATCGTAAATAGTCAAAAAACTAGATAATCGATTCAAAAAATCACCATAACTCTTTTTATTAGCATTTGTCCATACGACTTCGCTTAAAGCTGCAAGTCTAGGCAAAACCATATATTCTGTCTGCTCATCGGTATCAATATATTCTCTCCAAAGATTTGCCTGTGCACCTATAACAAGTTTTCTTTCATTTTCAGTCAATCCGTCTGGAACTGGCTCGAAGGAATAAACACGTTCAATATTTGTAAAACCGCCAATTGCTAATGGCTCTGCAACAGCATCTGTACTTTGGTAATAGTCAAAATAAACATGCGAACTTGGTGTCATAATGGCTTTATGTCCTTGTTTAACAGCTTCTAATCCTGCCTGAGAACTTCTCCAAGACATAATAGTTGCATTTGGGGCAATACCGCCTTCCAGTATTTCGTCCCAACCTATAACTTGTTTTCCTTTTTCATTCAAGAATTTTTCTATTCTAGACATACAATAGCTCTGCAGCTTTTCTTCAGCACTGTGATGACTGTCTTTCTGCAAACCTAATGCAGCAATTTTCGCTTGGCATTTGGGACATTTTTCCCATCTTTTTTTAGGACATTCATCACCTCCAATATGGAAATATTTTGAAGGAAAGAGCGGTATTAATTCACTAAAAACGCCTTCTAAAAAAGTAAACGTCTTTTCATTTCCAAGACAAAGAACATCGTCTGAAACTCCCCATTTTTTGTACACTTCATACCCTTCTCCAATACAGCCCAGTTCTGGATAAGATGCGAGTGCAGCGACCATGTGGCCCGGCAAGTCAATTTCAGGAATAATCGTTATAAAACGTTTCTGTGCATAAGCTACAACTTCTTTAATCTGTTCTTGGGTGTAAAATCCGCCATGTGGTTTTCCGTCATAAACTCCAGCCTGTTTTCCTACTTGAGTTTCAGTTCTTACAGCTCCTACTTGAGTTAATTTTGGGTATTTTTTAATTTCGACACGCCATCCTTGATCGTCAGTCAAATGCCAATGAAAGGTATTTATATTATGAAGAGCCAATAAATCAATATATTTTTTTACAAATTCTACTGATGCAAAATGACGGGCAACATCTAAATGCATTCCACGATAAGCGAATCTTGGGTAATCTGTAATTTCGACAGCTGGAAGTTCAATTTCTGGCTTAGTTTCATTTTCCATCAAAACTTTGCGTAAAAGCTGAATACCATAAAAAGTTCCTGCCCCTGATGCTCCGTTTATAAAGATTTTATTCTGATTTACATTAAAAGCATAAGCTTCAGTATTATTGTTTTTTAGATTGTTTTCTAAAACAATAACATTTTCTTTTACCAAAGAGTTTGTAACCTGAACTTTTATTCCTTTAGCTATTTCAATATATTCTGAAAGAAAAACAGCAATTTGATTTAAGTCGGTATTGTTTTTTGGACAATAAATCTTTGTTTTTGACGAAAGGACAAATGGTTTTCCTGAAGCTGAATTTATATTTTGCGCTAATGGAATTGTTCTGTAAAAATCATCTTTTGAGTTTTGCCCCAAAACTGATAAACATAAAAACAAAAAGACTAAGCAAATTATATGTTTTTTCATGATTTGATTTTTGAAGTTACTTTTCGAATTATACACTTATTTCTTAGCCTTGTCTGTCATTTTAAAAACTAATTCTCCTCCATAAGCAATTTGATTATGACTGAAGAAAAGCGAATCCAATTTTTTCCCATTCAAAGAAACCGATTCAATATATTTATTTGACGCGCTGTTATTTATCGTTTTGATAATTAAATTTTTACCATTTTCAAGTTCAATGGTCGCTTTATCAAAAAGTGGTCTTGACAGCGTATAAGTTGGATTTCCTGGAGCAACCTGATAAAAACCAAGTGAACTTAATATATACCACGCCGACATTTGGCCGCAGTCTTCATTACCGCTTAAACCATCAGGTGCATTTCGATATTGTTCGCGCATAATTTTGTCTGCGAGCTCCTGCGTTTTATATCCTTTATCCAAAAAATTATAAAAATAAATAATGTGATGGCTAGGTTCGTTGCCATGCGCGTATTGACCAATTAATCCCGAAATATCTGCAGATGCTTCTGTACCTTCTACTTTTGCAGTAGTATTAAAAAGAGCATCTAGATTTTTCTCAAAAGCTTGTTTTCCGCCCATCAAATCTATTAATCCTGGAACATCTTGAGGCACAAACCATGTCCATTGCCAAGCATTTCCTTCGCAATAAGGACTATTCATGTGGTCTGAAAAAGAAGGATTAAATGGTCCAATAAATTTTCCGTTGCTGTCTAAAGCTCTCATGAAACCCGTTTCTTTATCAAAATATTTTTTATATCTCAAACCTCTTTCTGTAAGGAAATTATAGTCTTCTGTTTTTCCCATGTCTTTGGCAACCTGCGCCAACGCCCAATCGTTATAAGCATATTCTAAACCTCTAGATGTAGCAAAAATTACATCTTTATCAGCTGGAATAAAACCCATTTCCTGATTGTATTTTTTGCCTTTTGTCATCAGCCATTCCCAAATTGCAGGATGATTTACTTTGATTCCGGTTGTATCATATGGAACTGACCTCATCATTGCTTTGTAAGCCAACTCTGTGTCATACCCTCTAATATTCTTGGTATAAGCATCTGCAATTAAAGAGGTAGCGTGCGCGCCAATCATGGTGCCTGTATAGTTGGCCGCCAAATCCCACATTGGCAATAAACCTCCTTGTTGATATTTAAGCAAAAGCGAATTGATAAATTCATTTGTTTTTGATGGAAAAACCAAATCTACTAATGGCATTTGAGCCCTGTAAGTATCCCAAAGTGAAAATACCGTATAATAAGTTCCTGATTTTAAAGTGTGAATTTTTAAGTCCTGTCCACGATATCTTTTATCAACATCTGAATACGTTGAGGGATGGATAAAAGCATGATATAAACCCGTATAGAAAATTACTTTTTCGTTTTGAGAACCTCCTTCAACTTTTATTTTCTCTAATTGTTTTTCCCAAGCGTTTTCAGCTGCTTTTTTTACTTTTCCGAAATTCCAATCTGAGATTTCTGCATTTAAATTTTGAACTGCTCCTTTGTCATCTACAGGTGAAATCCCAACTTTCACCTTTACTGTTTTTGGGTTTTCAAAATAAAGCACTGCTTTTACGTTTTCATCTTTTAATAGTTTTCCGTCAACTGCCTGATTATTTTTATACAATTGCACGGTAAAAGGTTTATCGAATTTGGCATAGAAGTAAACATAATCTCTTTTAGACCAACCTTCGGTTAAACGCATACCTCTTATTTCGGTATTGCTTAGAATTTCAATAGAAGATTCAAGTACTTTTTGATTGTTTAAATTATGATGAAGATCAATTATAATTCCTGATTCCTTAGACGGAAACTCATACTGATGAAATCCAGCACGCGTTGTAGCCGTTAAAGAAGCTTTAATTCCGTTATCAAAAAGAATACTATAAAAACCGGCTGAAGCATTTTCATTTTTATGCGAAAAATTAAGTGGATAATATTCTTGAAGATTATTGTTCCCCATTTTTAATTTTCCTGAAAAAGGCGTAAAAAGAACATCGGCAAAATCAGTCATTCCTGTTCCGCTTAAATGACGATGCGAAAATCCAAGAATACTGTTATCAGCTGTATAATAACCTCCGCATGCATCCCAGCCTTGCGTTCTAGTGTCCGGACTCAGCTGCACCATTCCAAAAGGAAGAACTGCACCTGGAAAAGTATGACCGTGACCGCCTGTTCCAATAAATGGGTTAATATACTGTGACAATTTTTGATTAGCATTTTGCGAGGCAATTCCAAATGAAAATGCAATAAAAAAAATCAATAAAAATATTCTTCTCATTAGTTATCGTTAAAACAAAATTAAAATGACTGTATTTTAGACAAAATCAGAATTAGTACAAAGTCTAACTCCTTACTCAATTACTATTATAAAAAATTATTATGGAGTTCCCATAATATCGATTGACTCCGAATCATCTGTTTCAATTTTTGCGACAGAAAAATTAGCAGCACTTGGACATCTCATATCTGTATAACGTTTAGTGTTCATAGGAACTTCATAAATTTTTCCTTCAACTTTTCTAAACAAAACTACTTTATTCCATTTTGCGCCTATCACCTTTGCTTTTGTGGCCTGAACAGGTTTTCCTTCATTCGCAACCTGATCAATGGCATTAACGCGTTTAAAAACCGCTTTGAAACTAGGTTGATATCCAGCAGCATCAAATTCTTCCTCATAATGTTTACCAGCTCCATCAACTATAAAAAGAATTTTTTTAGGATTAATGACTTGGACACTCATTGTTACTGTTTCACCAGGATACCAATAATATCTTTTTTCAGCAGGTGCATTTTTATATAAAGCAGCTTCCTCAGACTTATAAGCAGTTCTTCTCAAAAATGGTCTGAAGGCTTTTCTGTCTGGACTCACAACACCATTATCATCTTTAATTACTTCCCATGTAAGTCCGATATCAGTTTCCTGTCCGTCTGAAGTACCTCCAAGATAAATAGATGCATTATCTAAATATTGAGCTGGTTTTGCTGGATTAACTCTGTTAGGATCATCTATAAGCGTAGGAACAACAAATGTACCTTTAATTCCAAGCCAGTAATCTTGGCTTGACATTGCTTTTCGATAAAATGCTCCCTGAAAACAAGGACTTGTTGCAGCAGGCAGTACTTCGTCAATAAATCCCGTTTGAATCTGCTCCTCTAAAGTTTTTTTCTTTACTGGCTGAACTGGTTCTGAATTTTCACTTGAGCAGGATATATAAGCAATACTCGACAATATAACTGCAGCAGTAAAAAACGACTTTAAAATATAATTTCTTTTCATATCATTCTATTTTTTTGGATATGTTTTAGTAAAATATTCTGAGTTGAACTTTAATCCTTCAAAAAAGAAGAATACTTCACCGCTTACACCATTATTTCGGTTCTCATTTACCATCTGTTCTACAAATTGATTTGTGGCATTGTAAGTTCCAGATTGAATTAAAACTCCCGCATATAACTTTGAAAGATCTGCAGTGTTCTTAACATATCGCACTTGATCTTTTAACGTCTGTGTATATGCTGTTAAATCGTAACGGTAAATCTGCGGAATTACATAATCACAATATTTTTTATCCAACCATGTTGGCCAGTCCTGAAGATAATTTTCCTTAGCCCAAGGATGCACACTTGGAGCCATTGAAACTGTTACATTCGGTTTAACCGCTTTTACCGCTTTGTATAAATCTCCTAAAAAATCTGTTAGTTTATTTGTTCTCCAATCTATCCAGACAGCATCCTTTTCATTAACTGGAGGCGCTGTTCCTTTTTCTGTTTTGTACAATTTAGCGGTGTAGTCATCATACCCTCCTCCAATTGGCATCGCCGGCAATCTGTCATCACCCTGAATTCCGTCTACATCATATTTTTTAACAACCTCCAAAATAAGAGATTTCATGAAATTCTGTACTTCAGGATTGATACCATTCATCCATTCAAATCCATTACTTGAAGTTAAAAGAGCACCATTTTTATCTTTGGCTGCCCACGAAGGATATTTTGCGATGATGTCTCCTCCTTGCTTACTATTGGAAGCAGCAAATCCGTATTCAAACCACGCATGTACTTTAATCCCTTCTTTATGAGCTTCAGTAATCATTTCTAATAAAGGATCACGACCTTCATAACCTTCCATAATTGGTTTTCCAAACTCAGTATTCATAACTGCGCTCGGATATAATGTTCTTCCCTTATTCCAAACCACCGTAAAAATATCAGTAATGCCAGATAGTTTACAAATTCTAACGGTTTCTTTAATGTTTGCAACTGAGCTAAGTGCTGGAGAAGCAACATTTGTTACCCAAACACCTTTTATTCCTTTTCCAATAGTAGGTTTTGTTATGGGTTGTACTGGCGCATAATCATTACTTGAACAAGCGACAACTAATGCACTTAAAAAAATTAAAAATTTTCTCATAATATATTTCAAAATATTTAATGATTGCTCACTCGAATAACAAATACTTTATATCTCTTGTAAAGAAAAATGAGAGATGAAATTATTGATGCTCAAGATCCTTATCAAACATTATAAATATTAAAAAGAGGCTGTTATTGATATACAGCCTCTTTAAAATAAATGATTTTTAGAAACCTAAATTATATACTGCCAGCTTATAGTTGGTAGCAAGGAAAGCAACGTGAAGCTTACCGTTAATTACCGCAAAATCAGCATCCAAAGTTTTATTACCATTAGCAAATGCAGTAGGCGCAACAATATTAACAATTGGATTATCTAATGCATATTGTGAAGAATCGGTAATGTCGAATATTCTGAATATTGCTTTATTGTCTCCAGGAACAATAACTACAGCCAAATACTTACGCCCTTTGTAAGTGAAAACTCTACCATCTGAAGTTGGCATTCCATTTACTTTTGCGCTTTCTACCATTGAACTGCTCAACAAGTTTATTCCGTTAAAGTTAGTTCCAACTGTGATACCAACAAATCCAGCATCGTTTGGCTCTATACTATAATAATTACCAGTTCCAGTATAATTATAAGCTTTGACTGCAGGTGTTGGATTTAAAACACCTCCGGTTACAGTCCATACAAGTACATCCGTTTTTCCAGACATACCTACAGTAATTACCGCATCTCCATCTAAAGATCCTGAGATATTAATTCCGGCCGCTCTTGGTCCGTAAGTCAGTCCAAGTGAAGCACCCGTATAGTTGATATAGGCTTGTGGAGCAGTATCATCTTTAGAATTCCATTTTAAAATTTTCAGAGCAGTAGCAGTCGTAGCACCAGCTCCTAATTGGACACCAAGAATTTTTCCGTTTGCATCAGTAGCTATTTTACGAATACCAGTTACTGCACCATTGTCAAAATTTGTTCCTGTTTTAGATAACCCATTTAAATAAGTACCATTTAAATCATAGGCATTAATACCATAAACCAAAGGTCCAGTAGCCATAGAATGCGAAGCTACCAATACAGATCCATTTGAAAAGCCAACAGAAGAACCAGCATCAGCTGCCAATTGCAATTGCGCTTGTGTTTTTTCGAAAACTAATGTTGGATCAATAAGCGCATTTTTTACTGTAAACTCGGTTTCAACACCATTTGTTCCTGTAATTTTTACTTTAAATCCTTTTAACATATCAATATTTGTTCCTGTAAAGGCAGGATCAATTATGCATCCAAAACCAGCATTAATCTGTACAGTTGCAGCAGTTAAATTTGTCAATGAAGGCAAAACAGGCTGCACAATATTTTTGGCAGCATCAACAATAATCATTTGAGTGGTGAATATATTATTGATAACCATTGATTGAATTGTAGCAGGCCCCACAGGATCTGATGTAAAAATCACATCGTAATAGTACTTAGTTACACCATCAGCACCTAAGACTTCCATTTTAAAAGGTGGTTTGTTTGGCAAAGAAATTGTATAATCTTTTTTGCTTCCATTTGTGTAATTAGTCATAGTTCCGTTTACCCAAGTGTAGTTGACAGCCAAGTTTGAAACATTTGTACCAACTGGAACTTCTACAATAATTGTCGTTTTTCCAAAATGCACTTTCTCTTGAGGAATTGTCATACCAACCACTTCAAGATAATTCAATTTTGGTGGTGACTGCACAATTAATTTCCATTTTGATACATTTCCATCCTCACCTTTAACAGTAACTTCTACTGGTTTTGTAAAATCATGGGGTGCATTATTTGCAAAATCAGTTAATGATCCATTTGCAACTAAAACTTCGGTTTTAATAGCATTAAGGGGAAGTCCTGGTTGCAAAACCACTTTCACTTCATTTGAGCCATTATTTGTATTTGTGTACAATGTCCCATCTAATTTAATAGCGACAATTTTTGCACCTTCAAAAGCACGATCATCCACTTTATCTGCTTCACATGACGAAAAAAGCAGTAATCCTACAAACAAGCATAATAATATGCTTATTCTATTTTTTATTTTTAAAATCATAATTAATTAATTTTATTATTATTTATAATCCTTTGATTTGATCTAAAAATTCAGGCCATTTAATATAACATAAATCAAAAATCATAAGACCCGAAGAATTTTTAAATGCTGACTTAATTGCAATTCTTCTTTCAGTATCATTCAAATCTGGCAAACTTAATGAAGCAGATACTGGAATTTTACCATCTACTAAAATGTTTCCTAACGTAACATATTTTGCTATTTCCTTATCTGTCTTATAGTAAGTGCCAATCATTATAAAATCTAAATTATCCAAATAGCTTGTTTTTGAATATTCAGCAGAATAGAATTTTGACTCAGGAAATCCCAATATTGGATTATAATTAAACGTACTGCTAGCCCAGTTTACACCATTTTGATAATAGGTTTCATACCAAGAACCAACATACGCTGCCAACTGAAGATTTGGTTTTGTAGAAGCTTTATATTCATTAACCATCTTTCTTACTTTGAAAGCAAATTCTTTGATAACGGTACTTCTAAAAGTGATCCAATCTATAAAATATTTGCCCTCTACCATCTTCCCTTCGCTATCGATACTAAAGGCATCTTTTGGGAAATTATCAAGCTGTTTGCCTTTTTGTTTAAGATATTCCGCAAATTTATTTTTTGACAATTCACTAAAATCAGCATAAAAATTATCAAAACGAGTTCTGTCTAAAACAATGCCGTCTATTGCATAATTTTCTAAAACTTCCTTTACACGCAAAAGCTGAAAATCAACCACTTGAGGATTTGCTGGATTAACGAAAGCCAATGCTAATCGTTTCCCTTCTTTTGCTTCCTGACCTACTTTAGATTCTGAGATTTTTAAAATTTGACCTTTATCCTCTGGACGTTGAACCATTTCCTCCCATTCAGGATGTTGCTTTAAAACAGCATAATCTTGTGTTGTTACATTTCCTTCAGTAAAAAAATTGAAACTCACAAAAATCTTAAATCCGCCTTTCTTAGCTCCATCGGTCAATTCGCCAAGCAAATCAAAACCATCCTCTGCAATCTTTTTATCCGGATTTGAAGTACTTGTAAAATAAGGAGTATGCGACAAATTGTTTTTTCTGTATGAGACATAACCTTCTGGCCCTTTTACATCTAAAACCAAATGTGTGAATCCAGCAATTTTAGCATTTTTCAACATCGAATCAACAGCTGTACGATTAGTCAGCACTTTTGCATTAGGGAATTGTTCAATCCATAATACTTTAATTTTTGACTCGGCTACTTCTTTTTCTTTACAAAAAACAACTAAATGTTCCTCACTTATTTTTTTCGAATTATCCAAAAGAGCAATATTGATGTAATTAACTCCTTTTTTCAGTTTGCAATTTAGAGCCAACTTATTTTGAATACTCTTTTGTACATTCTGATCAGAAATAACAATCTCGTAATTATGACCTGGACTCTTATTAATAAGTTCACAATTCACAAGAAATTGTTTTTCAAAAACAGTTGTAAACTTATCGCGATCAATTTTGAGCACTGCAGCCTGAAGATTTAAAATTTCTTTTAGAGTCGAAATATTACCATTTTTTCTAAGTTTGACAACATCGTTCTTTTTAAAATTACTTTTGAAAAATGCCTCTGCTGCTGCATTTTTTGATGCTTGGACAGCGACCAAATAATTACCGTCTGTTATTTTAGAGTAATCTATTTGTTGATTAGAAAAAACATCAATCACGAGATTGTTTTTGCTAATTAAAACTCCCGTTATAGGAGATTCTAATTTTGAATTTGTCGTTTTAATGAAAACTTTATCATTAAACTGATTTATGCTTTCCACACCCAATTCATTCCCTCGTACAACCAACGTAGGATCAGCGCTTGCAGCCTCAAGAGTAATTTTATCAGATTGAGCTAAAAGCCCAACCTGATAAAGTAGAAAAAATAAATAAATCAAAAATTTACTATTCTTTACTATGCTTCTTGTTTTATAATTATTGTCCATATCCATCATTTTGATTTAGCCACGGAGCTTTATTTCTTTCAACCTGTGGTATTGGCCATAAATAATATCTGTCTTTCCAGTTATTTGGTCTGTCAGCATCTCTTTGACGCAATTTTGAACCGTATGCTGCATACAAAGCCAAATCGTTTAAATCTCTGGCAGAACCAGCCGCTCCATAAGAAGGAACCATATCTGGTGTTACTTGAGTATAACCGTCAGGATACGTATTAGTTGCGGCATTTACACCCGTTGCTATTGGGAATCCGTATGTTTTTTCGGCATTCTCTAAAGCTCCGGTTCTCCAACGTCTCATATCAAAAAAGTGCAAACCGGTTTCTCTTGCAAATTCTACTTTACGCTCTCTGCGCACCAATTGTCTAAGTTTAGCAGGATCTACTGATGTTGTTCCTGGCATATTTACTCTGCTTCTTACTTCATTGATAGCACTAAGAACGGAGCCATCTATCTGGTTTAACTCGATTTTTGCTTCGGCATATATTAATAAAATTTCAGCATAACGCATCATCAATATATTATAAGAAGGTTCCGATACAATTTCATCATTAAAATAATTGTATTTTCTCCACAAGTATCCTACACCACTTTGAATGTAACCATATTGCGCTACAGATCCAGTATAATCAAGATTTGAAATTGATGTTGAATTACCCGCAGCATCAAATGACAAAGTTGTCGGTTTATACAATTCCATCACAATATTAAGTTTCACACCACCATTATTAGCAATAATTCTGTCTTTGTGTGTGTATATTGTAAGTTTTAAACGAGGATCTCTATTTGCAAATGGGTTTTTAGGATCGTATCCTGAACCTGGCTCGTCAATTCTTTTTCCGTTAGCCATTTCATAAGTATCAACTAATAACTGAGTTGGGAATCTTCCTGATTGTCCGCCAACAGTTCTAGCCATTTCTCCGAATGATTGATAATGTGTCTTTTTAGATGACTGATCTGAGTAGGCAAGAGCAAATATGTTTTCCTTTTTTGCTGCACCAGTAAGTTGCCCGGCTCTTGTAAATAAATCATCAAAATTTGGATCCAATGCTCTGCCCGATTCTGCCATAATACGTTTTGCTGTTTGCGCGGCAATATCAAAATAAACAGCTGCTTTGGCTGGATCTTTTACTCCTTTCTCACCATAACCTTCTTTACACCAAGATCCTGCATACAATGCCATTCTTGCTTTTAGACCTAAAGCGTATGATCTGTCAATTCTTCCAAATTCTGTTGCTTGCCATGGCAATTGTTTACTAGCATCTTCTAAATCATTCAATAAATAATCAACAATTTCTGTCCAAGGTGTTCTGGCAATTGCCTTCTGTTCTTCCGCAGTTACCGATTTGGTAAAAAACGGTACATCTCCGTACAAAGCTGTCAAATAATGATAGTGCGTCGCTCTAATGACCTTAATCTCTGCAAGATATTGTTTTCCTTTATCGCTTAATTCACTCAAGTAAGGTTGTGAACCTTCTAAAACAGTGTTGGCTCTTGCAACTCCTTTATAAAAATTTGCCCATTGTGCTTCGACCATAAAATTATTTTCGAGCGCAACATTGTTCACTCCAATAGCATTATTATCGGCACGTTCAATACCCATTGGGGTGTACATATCATATAAAGTAAAAAAAGGCAACTGGCTTGTCTCCATGTACAAACTCTGGTAAGCACCATTGGTTCCTTGTTTTATAGCGGCTTCATTGTTGTAAAAGTTAGATGATAAATAATCACTTAAAGGTTCTTTGTCAATATAATCATCACAAGATCCAAACCCTATAACAAGGGCTAATCCTAATATTGTTTTTTTGATTAAATTCATTTTGTTAAAATTTTAAATTAGCACCAAATGTTATAGTCTGCATAATTGGATAGAATTCACCACCCAAACTTCCTCCATAATTTACCTCAGGATCATATCCAGCGTAAAAATGACTTAATGTCCATAAATTTTGTCCACTTACATAAAAACGAACATTATCAATTTTTGTCTTAGTCAAAAATGATTTTGGCAAGCTATATCCAATCACAATATTTTTTAATCTTAGATATGCTCCATTTTTCACCCATTTGTCAGATGTAACAAAGTTATCTGCAGAGTTAGCTTCTGGAACTAAAATAGGATATTCTGCATCTTGGTTATCCGGTGTCCAAGAATCCAATTGGTGTGTAAATAAGTTAGATCCGTTAAAAAATGGTCTAACTCCAATACCACTCATAACAACCTTTCTTTCTCCAACTCCCTGCCAAAAGCAAGTAAAATCAAAATTTTTGTAGCTTGCAGTCAAGTTTACGCTATACTCATAATGTGGAAAAGGATCTCCTAAGTATACTTTATCATTCTCTGTAATTTGATTTGGATTCAAACCACTCGGATCCATTTTTACATATTTAACGTATCCAGGTTTTGCTGCACTTGACAATTTTGGTGAATTGGCGACGTCAGCTGCATCAACATAATATCCATCTGTTTTGTAACCCCAGATTCCACCATTTGGATATCCAACCGTTACTGATCTATCTGAGTTTGGACCATATAGTTTAGTAATCTCATTTTCGTTATTACTAAGTGCTGCTGTAATGCTGTAGTTAAATTCTCCTACATTGCTTTTATATGAAATAGTTGTTTCCCAACCTTTGTTTTGCATGTCTCCTGCATTACTGTATGTTGCGTTAAGTCCAACATAATAAGGTACTGGATAAACCATAAGCATATCATAAATATCTTTTATGTAATAATCAAAAGTTGCTGAAAGTTTTCTTTTGAAGAAAGTCGCATCTAAACCAAAATTGGTTTGTCTTGATTTTTCCCAAGTTATATTTGGATTCGATAGTGCTGTTTGTGCAACACCTTGTGCCAATTGTTTGTCAATCCAGTAGCTATAACCAGCCTGAATCGTTGATGCATAAGGATAATTTCCAATGTCCTGATTTCCTAAAGTTCCTACAGAAGCTCTTAATTTAAAATCACTTACATAATCTAAAATAGGTTCCATGAATTTTTCTTTACTTATAATCCATCCCGCTGAAAAAGACGGGAAGAAACCCCATTTTTTGCCTTCTACAAAACGAGAAGAACCATCATAACGTCCGCTGACTTCGAATAAATATTTGCTATTATAATTGTAGTTAAATCTTCCATAGAAAGATGACATTGCCCATTCTGATGCTCCTCCCGTTGCTGATGCCGTAGCACCGTCTCCGTTTACTAAATAATATCTTTCAAGATCAAAACCATTTTTGCTTGCGCTAAAATCCCTTGCTTCGTTATTTTCGCTTTGCGTACCCACCATTAATTTAGTTTCGTGCTCACCAAAATTTTTAGCATACGAAGCCTGAGCTCTAAAATAGTTTCTGAAGTTCTCATTGTATAGTTCTGTTACTCCGTCTCTACCTGGATAATAACCTTGCACGACACCTTTCAAAGAAGTTAAATATGGTGTAGTAATATAAGTTGCTCTAGCCTCTGTTTTTCTATAGCTGTATTGGCCTAAAATTTCTAAGTCTTTTACTGGTGTTGCAATCAAAGTTGCATTCAATAATATTTCTGGTCTTTCTACTGTGTTTCGTCCAGAAGCTTCGGCATTAGCTACCGGATTATCACCATTTTTTCCATATCCCCAATTACCATCTAACTCTCTAACTGCCGAAAGCGTTGGCAACATATATAATGATTTATTGATAATCCCTTTTGGTGATGAAATCCCAGGAGTTACCTGCGTTGAAGTTCTATATGAAATCTCATTGTTTAATTTTAACCAGCTATTAATATTAGCATCAGTATTTAATCTAACATTGATACGTTTATAATTGTTATTCTCGATTAAACCGCCTTGATTAAGAGATGTTAAAGCTCCAAAATATTTTATATCCTTAGCACCGCCAGATAAAGTAACGTTGTTGTTTGTCATCAAGGCACTGTTTTTTACAGTAGCCTCTTTCCAATCTGTATCATATCTGTTCCAATTGTCTGGTTTATAAGCTCTTTGATCTGCAATCATTTGTTCTCTTGCCGCTCTTTGATCTGCAGGAATTACAATACCTGCATTGTCAAAAGAATTTAATTCAGACTGAAGATAATCTGCTGCTTTTACAACCTTTGGCATATTAGTAGGTGTCTGAATCGTTGTGTACGAATCAAGAAGTACTTTCATTTTTCCTTCTTTACCTCTTTTTGTAGTAATAAGAATAACTCCATTTGAAGCTCTTGAACCGTAGATAGAAGCTGAAGCCGCATCTTTTAATACCGAAACAGATTCAACTGTGTTCATATCAACTTGATTCATATCCATTTCAATACCATCTACTAAAACTAGCGGATACGTATTTGAATTTACAGAACCAATACCTCTAATACGAATGTTAGCTCCATCTGAACCGGGTTCTCCTGAAGTTTGTTGTACTGTTACCCCAGCAATTTGCCCCTGCAAAGCTGTAGACATAGATGCAACAGCTCTTTTATTAAGGTCAGCACCTTTAACAATTCCAAGGGCACCTGTTATGGTTTCTTTTTTCTGAGTACCATAACCAACAACTACAACCTCCTGCATTTGATTTGCAATTGCCTGCATTTTTACCTTTACAGTTGTTTTTCCTGTTATATCAACAGTAATATCTTTGTGCCCCATGTAGCTGACAATGATCGCATTTTTGCCCGAAGGCACTGTAATTTGAAAATTTCCGTCAAAATCTGTAGAAGTTGCTTCTTTCGATCCTTCGACAACAATGTTAGCCCCAATTAATGGCATACCGTCTGGGTCAACAACTGATCCTTTTAATTGTTTTGATTGCGCCTGTATCGCTACTGAGGACAAACAAAACAGTAAAAAAAATATCATTTTTTTCATAGTTAAAATTATTTAGAATTGGTTAGTTAATTAGTTTATTTAAGTGTTTTCCATAATTCGTATAATCCTCGAGGCACATGGAAACACCCTTTCCATTTACCGCCTTTTGCTTCTAGCAATGGCTTGCCTTCTCTGGTAAGATAGCCAAACCACTCCCCTTGAAACTCAGTGTCTCTAAAGTGATTCCAAGTATAATCGTGAAGTTTTAAAAACCATTCTTTTGATTTTTCGTTTCCAGTCAATTTATAAGCTTTGGCAAAAGAAATCATTGTTTCAATATGTACCCACCAAAGCTTTTGGTTCCATTGTAATTCCTGAGTTGGATGTCCCTGAATGTCTAGAAAATAGTAAATACCCCCGAATTCTTTATCCCATCCAAACTCTGTTGTACGAGTTAGTATTTCTTCGCATTGTTTAATTAAATCCTGTTTGTTGTAACGAACAGCAATATCCATTAAAAACCACATGGACTCATTTCCGTGACCAGGATTTACAACTCTTCCTTCAAAACTGTCGCTAAATTCTCCTGTTGTATAAACATTTTCCATAATAATACCATGCTCCTTGTTCAAAAAGTTTGTCATGATATCCTCAATTAATGGCGGTACCATTTGATCTACAACTTCTTTACCAATTACTTCTTCAAGCAGTAATGAAAGATTACATAAAATCATAGGAAGTGAGAAGCTTTTTAATTCTCTAGTACCTTCATGAATTTTATTCCATTTGCCTTTAGGATTATTTTGTCTCGCCAAAATATTATTGTAAGTAGTAACGGCAATTTCCTTGTGTTCTGGATTCTTAGTTGCTTTATACAATTCGCCAAAAGCCATTGCAGCAAAACAATCTGAAAAAATATTGTACGGCTCAACAAGGGCTTCTCCTTTTTGGTTCAAAGAAAAATACCAGTTTCCTTCTTTATCACGTCCATTTTTTATAAGAAAATCGGCACCATGAAGCGACGTATCCAGCCATTCCTGCTTTTTTTCGACATTGTTGTAAAGCATTGCATAAGTCCAGACTTGTCTCCCCTGAAGCCAGATAAATTTATCTGTATCATAAACTTTTCCTTGTCGATCTAAACAAGTAAAATAACCACCAAATTCACTGTCAATAGAGTTTTTATCCCAAAATGGAATAATTTGTTCTAATAATTCTTTCTGGTAAAGCGTAGCGTATGCTGTCAAATCAACATCCTGAAGATGCTCTAGATTTTCTATATTTTTTGTTTTTAACATTAATCGTCGTTATTTAAGTTTAAGTTTATATGTTGTTAAATGTATTTTTTAAGAATAGAAGCCCATCGCAGATATCCATTTCCCAAAAGGTGCAAACCATCATTTGTATATTCTTTGCTTAACTTTCCCTGATCATCTAAAAACTCAGGGAAAATATTCAGAAAGAATACTTTGTTTTGTTTAGCCAAATTATCCAAATCTAAATTCACTTCTTTTACCACATTCATTTTTCCCTGATGATTTTTGAACGTACTGAACTCGTCATTAGTAGGCAAAATGCTTTGAATATAGATTAACGTTTTAGGACTATCACGTTTTATTTTTGATATTATTTTTTGATAATTGCTTAGTATTATTTCCTTATCCAGATTCAATGCTATATCATTTATTCCGATCAAGATGAAAATTTTCTTAGGCTGTCGTTTCACTATTTCATCCATTCGGTCTAAAACGCCTAATGTTATGTCGCCGGAAATTCCTCTGTTCCTAACATTCTGTCCTGAAAATATTTCATCCCAGTTGGCACAATTTGTAATACTATCGCCTAACAAAATGACTTCATTTTTGCCAGTAGGCATTGATTCAAAGAAAGAGCGTCTTTGATCATAAAAATAATTATGAAAATTTTGCTTTACTTCCTGAGCAAATACACCGCAGAAAAGAGTCGAAAAATAAATGGTAATTAACTTTAACATGCTGAAAATCTAATTTTTACTTTTTATTTATTGTTACCTGAAAAATCAATCTCTTTTGAAAATGGATTTAAACTTTCATTGATAAGAATTGCCAGCTCTTTCTTTGTAATTAATTTAGTTGAATACTTTTCTTTGTTTTTGAAATTTCCTCCAGCCTTTGTTAAAATCTCAACTGCTTTTGCTTCCGTCAGTTTCTCTTGATTTTTAACAATCTTGTTTTTTTTATCAAATTGATTTAATCCTTCTGTAAATTCCTGAATGCTGATTGTTGCATCTGGATAAAACCAGGTTCTGTTTGCCCATTGATAGCTTTCACCTTTAGTTTTTAAAATTCCGGTAGCCGAAATTTTTTGTATTGTTTCAAAAGCAGGATCAGTTGGTTTTACATCAAAAATTGGCATGATATACGCTTTTTGATCTAATAAAGATTGTTGCACGCTTCTAACCGAAACATTGCGAACTTCCTGATTTTTATTTGCTGCAAGAGCTGCAAGAGTTCCTGCCGCTTGACCAGTTAAAAGTACAACTGGCTGTAAACGAGTTGCACCATTAATAAGATTTGAAACTGAAATCGCTTTATCTGAAACAATAAAACCATCAACTTTTTCAGGAATCAATGATCCTAAAGGAATATTATAAGACGGCACAGGAGGGAAACCTACATGTGGGGCATCTGGATTTTGGTTATGATGATGATCTACTGGATAATCGCCAACAGAAATTCCGGTTTTATATAAAGCTTCTTTTTGATTGTAAGGCTCTGCAACATGATTATAACTTAAAAAAGAAACTCCTTTTAATCTTCGGCCTTCTCTATGGTATGGTGCATAAGCTAATAAATCTGATGTGTTAAATTCGTCGTCAGCCAAGCCTAAATTTTTATAACCCAAATCTTTCTGAATGTAATAAACAAACTGCAAAGTGTAATTTCTTGCTTTTAACAATTCTTTATTTCTATCTTCTCTAGACATTTCAATAACATTCAAGTAAACGTCATTCCCTTTTTTAGGCCAGTTGATCATGTATTTATTGTTAGGCAACTTTCCGTAGCTCAACATTTTATCGCAATCAATTTGCTTATTGTCAACTGTTTCAGTACATGAACCTGCAAAATGATTTGCATCATAGTTTTCTGGTTTAGCTATTGTCTTATCAGTACCAACTCCGTAGTCTTTTAATATCGCAACCCATGTCAAATCCTGGACAATATTATTCGCTTTCAAAGGAGCATTTACTTCTTTAGTTTCCGTCTTCGAATCCATACCTAGTCTGTAAGCTGCTCCGGCAATTTTCAGGCTATCGCCAATATCAGTTGCATCAATAGTAACTTTTGCAGTAACCTCTAATACATCATTCTTATCATTTTTGAAAGTAGCGCCAATAACTTTATTTCCGGATTTTTTAATCGTTACAACATAAAAACCATGAATAATTTCTAATTTCTTTTCCTTTGAAGCCATTTTATTAAAAATCATATTTCCAACAGAAGGCTCAAACAAAGTATTGCTTACCCAGCCTGTTTCTAAAGCGGCTGCGCCTCCATAATGCGTTCTTAAAGCATCTCTAAACTCATACCAGATTCCCGAATCAAGATTATGATTTCCGTCGCAGGCACCTACACCTTGAGAGGTGAACATACCACCAATCCAAGGAGACTCTTCTACAATAAGCGTTTGTGCTCCTAATCTGGCAGACGAAATACCTGCAGAAGTTCCGCTAGTGGTTCCTCCTATTACTAAAACGTCAATATTTTTTTTAGTTACATTTTGCGAATGCGCTACAAAAAACACAAGAAATGCAAGAATATTTATTTTCATACTGTTTAATTAATTATCGTAATTATGGCTATAGTTAAGTTCTCCAAAAACATTTTATTTTTGAAAAAAACATGGTTACTGAAATTGCTAAAAGGGTAAATAAAATACCTCTCATTAAGCCTGTAAAGGCATTTTGATTAAAAATATCGAAGTAATCTGTGACCGAAAGCAAGGTTAAAACTGGTGTCGTAAACAATGATGTTGTTGCATATGCCAACATCGGATTCTGGCCCGTCATTACTAAAATTTTTGTTGCTTTTATATATTTAAAATAATCGCACAAAACGGAAAAGAAGATTATTCCAAAGAAAGCCAATCCTGAAGTCACAAAATAGTAACTATATGTCGAATCATCTTTACGGATACCGCCCTGAAAAGCTTCTAAAAACAAGCCCAGCAATAAACAATACGCTCCAACTGAAAAAAGTTTTTTCCAAAGAATACCAAAACTGGTTTCATCATTTTTTATGACAAAATGAATCACGAGCAGCAACGCGACAGTACTAACAAAATTCAGTTCTAATTGACGGGTAAAAAGCAAATAGACATTACTAATTATTAAAGCTAAAGAACTAAATGCTAATAAATAAGGCTGTTTTTTCACATCATTTGAATCATCATCGGTATCCGAATTAATCCATTGATTGATATATTCTCCTGCTAAGCTTCCTAGTATTACGATAAAGAGGTATTTTAAATAATAAAATTTATATGCCCAAGGAATTGGTGTGTAATCATATAAATCTTTTACCCATCCAGCATTTGTGGAAGAAAGAAATATAGCCATTATGAAAGGCAATACCAATAATCTTTGGTAAGGCTTTTTAAAAGTAAAAATGTAAATAACACTTGCAAAAAAAGCCATATTGGCCAAAACAATGATGATGATATCACTAAAATAAATATCAAACGAACTGCTGTTTTTTCCTTGATAACTTAGATTGTACATTAATGCAAAAGCAAGTAATTTAATAGGTGAAATTTTTATCGACTTATAGGTGATTTTAGTGCTTTCTGGAACTATGTTATCTGCAAACATAAAAAACATCAATGCAAAACCACTTATCGAAATCAGACAGGAAGCAATTGTCACCGGACTGCTGATTACAGATGTTTTCATATGCTGAAAAAAGAGGGCAAAAAAGACCAATTGTGCAGCTCTTAAAAAAGATTGACCGCATAATTTCCATTTATTTTCGCCATTTGCTAATTTGTTCCCTAAAGAGAAAGGAAAAGAAGCTCCCATTGTAAATAAGAAAAATGGAAAAACTAAATCAACCCATGTAATTCCGTAGATCGATGGATCAAATGAAGAATTTGGCGGAACTTGCGCATGAGCCATCCAAGCTGGCAAATGAGTCAAAACTATTTGACCAGACAATATCATGGCTATAATGGCGAAACCGCGTAATGCATCAATTGATAAAGCTCTTTTTTTCATAATTAAAATGGGCAACAAATCATTTATAAATATTTTAAACGGTTTATGTTCTTGATTTACTTCTTGATGTATTCTTTTGTAAAATAATCGGGAAAAGCTTTCAGTCCTTCATAAAAAAAGAATGATTCTCCGTTGACACCTGCTTTACGATTAGCATCAATCATTTCTTTCAAAAACTCTGGTGAAGGATTAATACCGCTCACTTGAAGCAAAACTCCTGAGAAAAATTTCTTCTTTTGGTCACCTTTCAAAAACGAAACCTGAGCTTCTAATGTATTGGTATAACTTTCGATTGTTTTTCTGTAGATTTGAGGAATAACATAATCGCAATAACCTTTATCTAACCAAGTTGGCCAATCCTGCAAGTATTCTTCTTTTGCCCAAGGATGTATGCTTGGCGCCATACTTACAATCATTTTAGGTTTGATTGCTTTTACTTCCTTGTATAATTGACCTAAAAAAACCGTCAATTTATCAGCTCTCCAAGTAAGCCAAGCCGGGTCTTTATAATCATTTGGCGGAAGCTGTCCGTTATTTTCTTTTTTATATAATGCTATAGTATATGGATCATAACCGCCTAATGATGGCATTGCCGGCAAACGGTCATCTCCTTGTATGCCATCTACATTATATTTCTTAACCACTTCAAGAACTAGCGATTTTACAAAGTTTTGAACTTCTGGATCCATTGCGTTCATCCATTCAAAACCATTTTTTAAAACTAAATTTCCATGATTATCAATTGCTTTCCAGTTTGGGAATTTTTTCAGAATCTCTCCTCCATTTTCTCCGTAAGAAGAAGCAAAACCAAATTCAAACCAAGCATGAACTCTAATATTTTCTTTATGGCCTGCATCAATCATTTCCTGCAAAGGATCTCTTTGTCCAAAACGCTCCATTATAGAAACTCCAAATAAATCCTTCATAATTTTACTTGGATATAAAGTTCTGCCACGATTCCAGACTACCACATAAATATCTGTAATACCTGATTTTTTGCAGATTTGAACTGTTTCTTTAATCTTGTCATTTGAAGTAAGAGCATCCGAAGCTACATTAGTAACCCAAACTCCTTTTATATAGGAAGAAGAATCTATTTTATTTTTAACAGTTTTTTGTGCGCTGCATGATAAAACAGAAATTACAACGATTGAAATTGTTAATAGTTTGGTAATCTTGATCATTTGTTTTTACTTTATAAAAACAAATATATAAAATTTTAGTAATTACAAGTTAATTATTAAATATTTTTATTAATTAAATTATAATTAATAAAAAATAACATTTAAAAAGGGTTCTATAGCAGGAAAATAAGTATTAAATCTGAGCACACGAAATTATCTTTGCCTAGAATTTAAGGCAAAGATTAAAGTGTTTGATCTGAATAAGAGTAAATTATATTATTGCTTAAATAATGGAGAGAGCATTTTTTCTTTAACAATACAACAAGCTCCAATAACACCCACGCGATGTCCTAAAGTTGATTTTTTAAGCTTCATATCTCTATTAACCAAGCCAAGAGAATGTTTTTTTAATGCAGATTGAATTGGCAGAAGCGCATATTCTCCTAATTGAGAAAAATCACCGCCAATTACTAATAAATCAGGATTGAAGATATTAAGTAAAATAGACAGGTATCGGCCCATTTTTTCACTTTGTTTTGTTACTAATTCCACACATAAACCATCCTCAAGGTTTACTGCCCCTGCGATAATGTCTAAATGCTGTAAATCAGAATTCTCAC
This sequence comes from Flavobacterium sp. 245, assembly GCF_004362055.1. GTDB lineage: Bacteria > Bacteroidota > Bacteroidia > Flavobacteriales > Flavobacteriaceae > Flavobacterium. The sequence goes on along the minus strand of NZ_SNXB01000010.1, from coordinate 30,950 downwards.
TAAGAACAACTTTAGATTGTTTACCTTGCTCTAACGCCGCTTTAAATTGATTCACCAAAGACCAGCCAGAAATTTCGGTTTCTAGACAACCTAATTTACCGCATTGACACATGATTTCGTTGTCAAAAATAGTACTATGACCAAACTCACCCGAATAACCAGACTTGCCATAATACAATTTACCATCTGTAATCATTCCTATCGCAACACCCCAGCTGTAATTTAAAAATATAATGTTTTGTTCATCATCTACAACTCCTTCACAATATTCTCCAAAAGCCATTGCTCTCGAGTCGTTTTCTAAATGAACAGGAAGATTTAATTGCTCTGAAATAATCTCTGTTAAAGGCCTGTTTTCACTAAAGAAATAGTTATAACTAAAACCTTCCATAGAGTTAATGCGGCCCGAAAAGTTAATACAGATACCCACAATCAATTCTTTTTCAACAGAACTTTCTTCAATATAATTATTGATTAGATTGCAAAATTCCAAAAGAGATTCCTGAGAGTTTTTTAAAGCAAAAGGAATTCTCAGATCAATACTTATAAATTCATTTTTTATATTTTGCAGACCAATAGACATATTAGTTCGGCTAACCTCAACTCCTAAAAAGAAAGCACAAGTAGGATTAATACTGTACAGCGACGGTCGTCGGCCACCGCTATTGCTGATTTTTCCCATATCAACAACATTTCCTTCTACTAGTAATTCATTAACAGCTTTAGTAATAGTAGGGACACTAGATTGCAATTCTGAACTAATCTCAGCAATTGTTGCATTGCCTGCAGAAAGCAAATGTTTAACAATAGATTGTCTTAACATATGCCATTTTTGTCCCGAAAGAGTATTGTCTTTACTGTTACCTAATAAATCTTTTAAATTCATCTTTTATCTTTTAATAAATCTATACACAAACTTAATCTAATTTTTTAAATAGTTTTCTACATTTTAGTATTTAATAAAAAAAGATTTACAAAATACTTTAGTTATTAAAAAAAATTAATATGAAAAGCTTTAATAATAAAATTTATACTATTTTTAAACAATTAAAAACCACAGTATTAACCAAAATCTATTTTATTAACTATGCAAACAAAAAAAATCTTGTTATCAGGCTTATTTTCTCTATTACTGTTCTCTTGTTCAAATGAAGAAGCGTCAGTAGCAACCAATAGTGCCGCAACCAGTAAAACCACTGCTAAAATGCAGGCTCAAAATTTGGCCCTCACAGCAACAGATTGGACTTCTGGGAGTCTTTCTACAGCAATCGTTCCTGTTAATAATCTAAAACATCTTGAAGGAGATTTATCAGGAACTCCAATTTGGAAAAGTAATAATCCCGAAGTCATTAAAGGAAATGGATGGCTCATGCAGAATGCGAGAACGGACTCCACAAGAGGCGGATCTTCAAATCCTTTATCTGGTACTTTTGGAATTTATCTGTTTCATATAAATAAATCTAATGCTACAAAATATTTGCATGTATTAATATCAAATCCACAGAGTACTGCTGTTACAGTGAGTGGAAAGGGTTCTATCTATACCAATAATGAAAAACCTTTAAACGGCATTGGCACTGGACAAAGTTATTTTGTTTCAAAAGACCGACTGCTTAATACACCGAGAACTACTTTTAATAATGTGTCGATAAATTCATTTAAAGTTTACGAAGTCTATAAAACACAATTATTAGACGGCAATATGGTTGATGGATCATATGAAGTAACGGCTTCTCAAGGTGTTTATGTTTACACCGTTGTCACTTCGAGCGGGTCACTTACAGATGCTGTAAATGCAACTCAGACACCCGCTTCAGGAGACATTTATACTGAAAGCACGAATGCTTACGGCAGAGAAGCTGGAATATATAGTGCATCTGGCTGGATGGGATCGACGCCTATTACTTTACCTACAGGTCCAGCTTATATGGGATTATGCCTGAATACAAGTTCGAAGTTTGCAACAAACGGAATTTATCTTCAAAATCAAAATGCACCCTATTTATATAAATTAAATGGCGCTTCGCAAAATACTTATGGAAATTACGGTCATAAATATTCCATTACTTTACAGCTTACTAACCCTAACAGCAGTGCAAAAACGGTATCATTGTCATTTGCGTCAAATTTTACATCGACAACCAATTCTCCATCATTTACTTATAACGGACCGATTTATTTAAACGGAACTTTAAAAAACATTTATACTACTCCTACGCAACCTAAGCAAACGCTATCAACATGGAATATTCCAGCAAATTCTAATTTTAATGCTACAATTAGTTTTTATGTTCCTGGACTAATTACTACAGGGCAACAATTAATTTTAGAACAGTCGAATTAATAATACATCTACCTATTTTAATTAAACACTTGTAATTTTTTACAGGTGTTTTTTTTATATGGCTCTCATCTTCTTCTTTATTAACCTCAACAATCAAGCAATAAAAGCCAACTATAATTAGTATTCAAAAAAACAGCACTACCCTGACTTACAATTATGTAAGCTATACTTCTAATCTTATAATTAAAAAAATATTTCTAAAGTTAACTTTGAGTGATAGATAAAATTACACGTTATGTCACTATCTAAATACAACCAAAAAAGAGATTTTAAACAAACCCGTGAACCTAAAGGAAAAATTGAAAAATCGGTGAGCGAGTTAATTTTTGTTGTTCAAAAACATGCTGCATCACATTTGCATTATGATTTTAGATTAGAAATGAATGGAGTCCTTAAAAGTTGGGCGGTTCCAAAAGGCCCGTCAATGGATCCTGAAATAAAGCGTCTTGCCATGATGGTCGAAGATCATCCTTATAGTTATAAAGATTTTGAAGGAACAATTCCGACCGGAAACTATGGTGCTGGAAATGTAATTGTTTGGGATAACGGAACCTATGCCTCTGATGAAAAAGCAACTAATGATGAAAAACAATTACTTGCCGATCTTAAAAAAGGACGTTTGAGCTTTATTCTAAAAGGGAAAAAACTTAAAGGCGAATTTTCATTGGTAAAGCTCCACGGAAAACAGGAAAATGCTTGGCTATTGATTAAAAAACAAGATAAATACGCAACCGACCTAGATATTTTAGAGAAAAATAAATCTGTTCTTTCTAAAAGAAGTCTCGAAGAATTAGAATCAAATTCAGAAAAAATAATTTCGAAAACAGCCGATGAAAAATCAGCAAGAAAAAAGACCAATACAATTCTTAAAGCTGCATTTATAAAACCAATGCTTGCCAGTACTGTCGAAAAACCTTTTGATGATGAAGAATGGGTTTTCGAAAATAAATACGATGGTTATCGCACAATTGCGGTAATTAATCCTCCTAAAGTGGAATTATTTAGCCGCAATCAAATTTCTTTTAACAACAGTTTTAAAGCCATTGCAGACGAATTGAAAAAAATAGATCATACCGTTGTTCTGGATGGTGAAGTTGTGGTTGAGAATGATGCTGGCCGTGCCGATTTTCAAATGCTTCAAAATTATCTCAAAACAGGAATTGGCAATTTAAAGTATTATGTTTTTGATTTATTAAATTTAGACGGTAATAATTTGACAGAATTGTCTCTATTAGAACGAAAAGAACTTCTTAAAATCTTATTCAATAAGTATTCTTTTTCAAATATTCAGTATTCGGAACACAGCATTGGAGATGGAAGTAAACAATTTGAAAACGCCAGAAAAAATAATAGCGAAGGAATTATTGCTAAAAAAGCAAACAGCTCTTATACAGTTGCAAACAGAAGCAATAATTGGCTTAAAATTAAATTTTCTAATGAGGAAGAAGCAATTATTATTGGAATTACCGAACCTAAAAATTCTAGAAAGCATTTCGGCGCCATTCTTCTTGGTCAATATCAAGATGACGAATTGAAATATATTGGTAAATGCGGCACTGGATTTACAGAAGCTGTTTTAAAAGAACTTTACACCAAATTAGAACCTGATTTTATTGAAAAACCACCACTTAAGGAAAAAGTTTCGCTACGAGATAAAATTCAATGGGTTAAGCCAAAATTAATTTGTCAGGTAAAATACTCCGAATGGACTCAGGACAAGCATTTACGTCATCCTGTATATTTAGGATTACGAGTGGATAAAAAAGCAAACGAAGTACTTTTCAATGGTAATAAAAATGATAATCTAAATAAAATGGAAGATCTCAAAGTTCATAAAACCGAAAATGATTACGATTTAAAAATTGGCAAAACGACACTGCATTTAACGAATCAGAATAAAATTTATTTTCCAAAAGATGGAATTACAAAAGGCGATGTAATTCAATATTATGATGAAGTTTCTTCGTTGATTCTTCCTTATTTAAAAGATCGTCCAGAATCGATGAATCGTTTTCCTAACGGAATTGATTCTCCAAGTTTTTATCAAAAAGATATTGATGCTGATAAAACTCCGAAATGGCTTAAAACACAAAAAATATTCTCAGAATCAAATGATTCCGATGTCAATTATTTGATTTGCAACAATAAAGAAACATTGCTTTATATGGCAAATTTAGGATGTATTGAGATCAATCCGTGGAATTCGACTATTAAGCAAATTGAAAATCCAGATTGGCTGGTGATTGATTTAGATCCTGCTAAAGAAAATGATTTTCCTATAGTGGTAGAAACAGCTTTAGTAGTGAAAGAAGTTTTAGACGAATTAGAAACAGAATGCCTCTGCAAAACTTCAGGCGCTTCTGGACTACATATATATATTCCGCTTGGAGCTAAATACGATTATGATTCTATTAAAATTTTAGCTGAACTAATTGCTAAAGAAGTACAAGCAAGACTTCCTAAAACTACTTCGGTTGAACGAAGCATTAAAAAAAGAAACAACAAATTGTATATCGATTTTCTTCAAAATCGACGAGGGCAAACCCTTGCTGCGCCCTATTCCGTACGTCCAAAACCAGGAGCAACAGTTTCAACACCATTAGAATGGAGCGAAGTAAACGATAAATTACATCCTTCGCAGTTTACCATCAAAAATGTTCTGCAACGCTTTGAAAAAAAGGGAGATCTCTGGAAACCTGTACTTTCAAAAGGAGCCAATATCAAAAGCATTATCAAGAAACTGGAAGAAAAACAACAGGAAAATTAAACAAAAAAACTAAGAAGATTTTTTCTTCTTAGTCTCTAAACTTGCTTTTAACATCGACATTAAATCGTCATTTTGTTTGTGAACCACTTTCATTTCAGGAGAAGCTTTTTGAACTTTTCCTTTGGCTTTCTTTTTAATAATATCCAAAAGCTTGGCTGTATATTCGTCTTTAAAACCCGTGATATCGAATTTCTCTGTAAGCTGATCAATTAGCTTTTCGGCCATATCCATTTCTTTTGTAGCAGTTTTAGAAATTGGGGGCAGTTTTAATTCATCTGTAGCTCTTATTTCCTGTTCAAATCTGATTCGGTTTAAAACAATCACATTTTTATCCGGTTTTAAAATCGCGAGACTTTCTTTATTTCGTAAAACAAAACGCGTTACACCTACTTTGCCTGAACCTTCGAGCGCATCGCGAAGCAAACCGTAAGCATTCATTGCACCTTTATCAGGTTCCAAGTAATAGGGTTGTTCATAATAAATACTTGGAATTTCTTTTTCGAGAACAAAACTTTCAATATCGATTGTTTTGGTTTTGATTGCATCGGCTGCTTCAAAATCTGAATCGTCTAGAATGACATATTTATCATCGATTTTATACCCTTTTACGATATCAGCAAAATCAACTTCTTTGCCTGTATCTTCATTGACCCGCTTAAATTTAATATTGGCATTATCTTTTTTATCCAGCATATCCATATCGAGACTGCTCTCCTGAACCGCCGAAAACATTTTAATTGGAATATTTATCAATCCAAAACTCACTGAACCTGTCCATATCGCTCTCATAATTTTCTTGCTTAATATTGTTTCTAAAATTAAAGCACAATTACGATTTTTATCTTACAGCATCATTTCAATGTTTTATAAAATAACAATATGTTCTAACTTAAATTACGATCCAATTATTTCAATAAAAAAAACGAGTTAAAATAAATTAACTCGTTTTTGCTTTAGCTTCCTTAAAAATATGTGAAGCTATTTATTCTATTGCTTTATTTCTTAAACTTTAATTTAGGGGCAAAATAAAACATATTAAATTTTACTTTCATCATCAACAGCATCCTGCCATTTATCCCAAACTTTAGTTGCCTCGTTGTAGCCATCATAACCATAGTTTTGGCTTAATTGACCTTTGATGTTAGGTTCAATAGCAAGTCTGTACGGAATTGGCCAGTAATTATTACGCTTGTCCATAGTATAAAACTTTACACCTGGCTTAAGAGCAATACCATTTGGATATTTGTTGTAAAGCGTGTAATGAACAATACGCTGCCACCAATAACTTCCTCCAGTAGCATCCTTCCCAGATTGTTTATCCCAATTGGTTTTGCTGTACGTATTACCCCATTCATCTGGTTTTCCGCTCATTGCAAGACAGTGTGAAATACGTTTTAACTCGACATTTCTCCATTCTTCCATATAAAGTTCTCTTCCTCTTTCTGCACAAATATCACCAATAGTTACTGTTGAATACATTTGTGTTGCTTTTGCTCTTGTTCTTACCACATTCACATCCTGAGCCGCCCCAGTAGCATTACCTTGATAAAAACGAGCTTCAGCACGTAGTAGATAGGTTTCAGCTAAACGGTAGATGTACATATGTGCACTTGCTCCAGCAGTAGCTCCTTGAAAATCATTTGCTGCTGGATTAGCTTCAGCTACAACATCATGATAAAAGATTTTATAATGAGGGAAATCAAACCAATCACGAATTGAATCTTGCGCTAACAATTTACCTGCGGCATCTTTCATTCTGAAACTTTGTCCCGCCCATGCAGCACTTCCACCAGCTCCAGGAGCATATTTAAGATCTTCCATATTTACCCAGTTACCAACAGTACTGTTATGTCTAAGATCTTGTTTGTCTTCAATACCGTTTACAACCCACATAGGATGTTGTGAATAGTAAGAACCACTGATCGTACCAATACCACGCCCTATTGCTCTTTGATAATCGTATTTTGCATTGTAATTCGTTTTGTCCGTCAATGGAAAACGAGGCGCTGCTGTTTTACCATCAGGAGTAATCAAGTTAGCATCGTTCCAGTTAGGTCCAAAAATTCTCATCGAAGAAAATGCTAAAAATGACTGTGCTCCTCCGTTTGGTGCAACTAATATAGCTTCAGTATTAGCAGAAATTACTTTGTTCTCAGGTCTGTGCAAATCCCAAATCACATTTCTAGTAATTGGCCATGCCGTAGGATTTCCTCCCGGATCAAAAATCCCTAAAGTATTTTGTACTAAAGAGTATCCTGATTGATTAATAAGAATATTTGCTTGCGCTTCAGCTTCTGCGAATTTGCCAGATGCTAAATAACATTTAATTAATAACTGACGGCAAGCACCTTTGCTAACCATACCTATATATCCAATTTTTGCCTGCTCTGGTACCCATTGTACAGCTTTTTCCATATCTGCTGTAATCATTTCGATGATGGCTTCTTTTTTAGTAGAATAATAACTCTGCTTTGGCACCTCCAAAATTTTAGTAATCAATGGAATGTCGCCAAATTGATACACTAGATTAAGATAACGGTATGATCTATGAAAATAAGCTTGTCCGATATATTTATTTTTCACCTCTTCAGATAAACTTTTCACATTACCAATATAGCTTAATACAGTATTAGCATTTTTGATACCGGTATATGCTTCAGTCCAAAGAAAACCTAGATAAAGCGATTCTCCACTTGGATCTCTTCTAAAATCTCCAGTCGGAACGATAGTAGCAGCATAATCAGCAATATTACTTCCTGTATCTGTTTTTCCATATTGCGCCATGTCAGAGAAAAGATACTCTGTACCGATTGGCACACTAACACCAGAATAACCATAGTGAATGTAATTATTACGCAACTGTTTATCGCACAATGCTAAAGTTGCCTGCAAGCCAGCTTCGGTAGAAAATGTCGTTTCAGGTTCGTAAAACGAAAGCGGGTCAGATTCGAGAAAATCTTTTGAACAAGAACTAGCCAACACTGCCAATACTGCAAAAGGCACTAGTCTTGTAATTTTATTTTTTATATATTTTTTCATTGTTGAATAATTTTTAAAGTTGGAAATTAAAACCTAAATTAAATTGTCTTGTAGCCAATCCTCCTGTTTCTGGATCTCCAAAATATTTCCATTCTTTAGAAGCCGCCCATGTTGCTACGTTTTGAACTGAAGCATAAATTTTTATGTTTTTAATATGAGCGCGATCTAAAAGATCTCTAGGAAGCGTATATGCTAACGAAATGTTGTCTAAACGAATAAAACTGCGATCATACAATCTTCCTGGTGCAACTGGAGTTCCAGCAGGCCCTTTAGCATCAAGACGTGCCCAGTCATTAGTTGGATTGTCAAGTGTCCAATACGGATTCACATATGGATTGAAATTGAATTTATACAAACTGGCATCGTTGAAAGTGTTCATATAAATTGAACTAAGTGATTTGCCTCCCACATTTGAATACATGCTAATACCCAAGTCCCAATTTTTATAAATCTTAAAGTCATTACGCAACGACCATTGTACCGGAGGATTTGAATTCCCTATAAACTGCTTGTCTTTTTCGTTATAAACTGCTTTTTTATAAGCAGCACCATTTGCATCTACCGCATCTACATCATCTGCTGTATAGCTATTTTGAACTTTTGGATCTCCAGGACGTTGCCCGAATTTTTGAGCTTCTTTCCACTCATCCTTTTGCCAAATTCCTGTTACTTTATAATCCCAGATTTGAGAAATCGGTCTGCCTATAAACCATCCATTAGCTGAATCATCACCCTCTTTTTTTCCAATAACATTACCACTCGCATCTTTAATATCTACCATATTTCCATATAACGACACAATTTTATTTTCGTTATACGATATTCCAAATGTAGTACGCCATTCAAAGTTTGGTTTTTTCATATTAAGACTGTTAATACTCAATTCAAAACCTTGATTTTGAACCTCTCCAAGATTGGTTGCAATTGATGAAAATCCAGTGAAACCAGGCAATGATTGACTCATAATCATATCATGAGTAGATGCCTTGTAAAAATCTATAGTAGCAGTAATACGATCATTTAAAAAACCTAAATCAAGACCAATATTTGTTGATGTAGTTTTTTCCCATTCTAAATTTGGATTTGCCATACGGTCAAGTGCTAAATATTTCATCTCAAGCGCTTTTCCTGAAGGATCTAAATATCCCATCGTTCCAGTATTTACTAGGTTTGCTAGAGAAATGTATGGATCTGCAAGCGATCTGTTTCCATTTCTACCCCAAGACAAACGTAATTTACCTGTGCTCATCGCGTCCCAATTAAACCAGCTTTCATTTTTAAAGGTCCATGCCACACCAAAAGAAGGGAAAACTGCATAAGGATTTGAAGCTCCAAATGCCGAATATCCATCACGACGTACAGTTGCTGTCAACATGTAACGATTATCATACGAGTAGAAAAGTCTTCCCATCAAACCATCTGCAGTTTCATGCGAGTCGTATGATCTAATCGCACTATTCGCCATTGTTGCAGTATTTACAAGGTGAAATCCTAATGCATCTGAAGGCTGAATATTATAGGCATCCATTCCATCAGACCAATAACGACGTTCTTCAGCTTCTTGAACAAAAGTAGCAACGATGTGATGTTTTTCAGCAATTGTATAATCCCATGCTAATGTATTATTCAAGTTATATTCAAATCTTGTAGCATTATTTCTATTTGCTCCAGTAGTAGCTGCAGGCCAGTTTGGATTCTGCGTTGACCTGAAATAACGATCGTGATAAAATTGATAACGAGGAGAAATATTAAATGAATACGTGATCCCCAAAGGCAATGTTACTTTTGTATTGAAAATAGCATTCAATGTTGTAAATCCTGTCTCTTTCTCAATATATTGACGCTCGTAGTAATAGTTATAATTCTGTCCTGAAACATTTTTTCCCATTGGCTGTCTCTCATAATTGCCATTTGCATCTATAAAAGTTCCAAACGGGCTGGTTCTCATCATATTATTATCTCCAGCATTTGTACCTAAAGAAGGCGTAACATCTCCATCAGATCGATCTTGGAAATTAATGTTTGCTCCAAAGTCAAGCCAATCTGTAATCTTAGCATCAACTTTCATATTAGAACGAGCTGATTTATAATCATTTCCAACAATAGCTCCTTCTGAAGTCAAATAACCAAAAGACATGTAGTAGTTTACCTTGTCGCCTGCTCCAGAAATACTTAAATTATTGTCATGATTAATACCTGTTCTAAAAGAACTGTCACTCCAATCATGCGTTTTATCAGCTAGGAAATTTGCCATCAGTGAAGGATCAAAATTCAATCCCAAACGTGCTCCCCACACTTCTTTAGAACTTTTTCCTACTGTTTGAGTAGCTGGTTGATAAGCTAACCATTGCGCTTCAGTAATTCCCCATTTGCCTAAATCATTAGGATTTGAAAAATACCCAGGCTTTCCAGGAGCAACTGTTCCTGCTATCCATGCTTCATATTGTTGCGTGGCTGTGTTAACACCATAAGTTTGAGCAGTTTCCCAATCTTCACGATATTTTAAGTATCCCTGTGGAGAATACACACCACGATAAGCACTCTTGTTGCTAATTGTTGTGTTTGTAGTAAAACTAACGATAGGCTTACCAGCTTTACCTTTTTTGGTTGAAATAAGAATAACCCCTGCTGCCGCTTTTGCTCCATATACAGATGCTGCCGACGCATCTTTTAAAATATCAAGTTGCTGAATATCATCAGGATTGATTTCTGAAAGTTCACCATAAAACTGCATTCCATCTAAAATAATAAGCGGTGAATTATGACCTCCTCCAGTATATACAGAAGTCTGCCCACGAACTTGGATGCTTCCTCCTCCTTTTGCAGAAGGGTCGTAACCTACTCTTACACCTGGAGTACCTCTTAATACATCCTGAACTGTTTGTGGATTTTGATTCGCAAGCTTATCAGGAGTTACCTGAACGATTGCACCCGTTAAATCCTTTTTCTTCATTTTACCGTAACCTACGACAACAACTTCATCTAATGAAGTAGTAGCTTTTTGTAGTTTAACATTGATTGAAGCTTCACCCTTCACTGAAACTTCCATTGTTTTGTAACCTAGAAAAGTGATTACCAAAACGGCATTATCATTATCTACTTTTAAAGTAAATTTTCCGTCAAAATCTGTTAAGGTGGCATTCTTGCTTCCTTTTTCTAAAACAGTTACACCCGGCAGTGGCATACCATTTTCATCATTAACTTGTCCTTTAATGTTTTTTTGAAAGTTTGCATTTTGATGATCTTTTACACTTTTTGCACTAATAGCGTATCCATCAATCTGAGTTAAAGAAAGCAATGCACAGAGCATTATCATTTTCTTTTTCAAACTAAATACCGATACACAATCAGGACCATTTTTAATCCTAATAAAATTTGTCATTTTTGGTTCTACGTTTTGGTTAATTAATTAGTTAGTGTGAATCACTGCGACTAAGGTGGAATCGATTAGTGATCTGTTGTGCAAAATTGGATAATAATGGTTCTGATGAGGGGTAATAAAATACATTTTTGGGGATACTATAGTCTTGCGAAGACATTTCAGTCCTTTTTTTACCGTAAAAAAATGGCATCAATAAAAAAAAGCAGAAAAAATTACAGAATATTCAAACAAAATAAAAGCAACGCAAAAAAGGGTTCAAAATCAGGCTTCTTTTCAAAAAGAAAATGAATTACTTCACGAGTGGATTCTGTTTAAAATATAAATCATGAAAAGTGGCAGAAATAGCACCCTTAAAACAACAACACTGTGTAACTATCACACTTATAATTAAGGCTATGTAGATTACAAAGAGTCTAAAAACAAAAAAAGCTAAATCTTTCGATTTAGCTTTTTCAAATATTTTTGGGGGCAAAAATTTATTATTTCACATCAAACCAAAGTTTGGTGGTAAGAAGATCCTTTCCTTGAGCAGCGATCGCTGCCTGATAACTAACTCCGTTTAAAGATTGTTCTGTACCCGGATAGAAGAAACGCGAAGGAAGCTGTCCGTCTAAAACGGTAGCCGGTCCTGCCTTCAATACCGGATAATCAAGTCTTCTCCACTCTGTAAAGGCATCAAGACCTTGTCCGTAGAATGCAATCCATTTTTGAGTACCAATAGATTTTGCATAGTTTGCAGCATCATATTTTACAGTTGGCTGATTTAAATAATTAGCTATAACTGTTGCATCGGTAATTCCGAATTGATTGAAAGACGCTGTAATAGCACTTTTATAAAGCTGTTCTGCATTTCCAGAAATATAACCTCGGGCAACAGCCTCAGAAAGATTAAACAACGTTTCTGAATAAGAAGCAATTACAGCCGGTGATGACGAAGTCAAGAAATAAGTTCCCGGTTTTGACGTTTTAGCAAAACCTTGGCTATTTGCATCACTATTTGATAATCCATTTGCACCTCCAACATATTTACCAACGCTTGCATCTGATGGCAATTGTGCATATACAGGTAAACGTGGGTCAACTAACTCATTTAACTTGTCAACCATAGTTTTTGAAATACGAAAATCATCACGGGTTTCAAACCAAGCCGAAGCAGGATTTTGCTGAGGTGAAGTAATATAAGTAAATTTAAAAGTATCGTTATTACTGCTAAGTACTCCAGCTGCGTCACTCGTTGCATCAATTGCTGCCTGTTTGGCTAAAGCAGGTTCTCTGTCTGAAATTCGCAAAGCAATACGCAAACGAAGCGAATTTACCAGTTTCTTCCATTTAGAAATATCACCTTTGTAAACCAAATCACCTGTTACAGTGCCGTTTGTTGTATTTAATAAAGACTGCGCTTGTTTCAAATCTTCAAGTAATCCTGTATATACTTCTTTTTGAGTATTATATGCTGGTGTTACTTTTTGACCTGCTTCTTTATAAGGAATACTTCCGTAAGCATCTGTCAACAATAAAAATGTCCACGAACGCAATGTTAATGCAATGCCTTTATAATTTGAATTTGCCTGTTCAGCAGGGAAATTAATAATCGTATTCAAATCTGTAACCAAAGTTGCATATCCTGTATTCCATAAAGATGTGAAAGAAGTATTAGATACATCATATCGATCTGGCTCAGTATATTGGATTTTAGCCCAATGCTGCACAAATAATAAAGACGAGTTAAAGTTATTGCTGTCGCCCCAATATAAGTCGGCGCCTTGTTTTAAAGTTCCAGTTAACAGATAAGGTGCCAACGGTGTTTCAGTTGCATTCGGATTTTTATTAATGTCATCCAAGGTATCGCTGCAAGACACAAGCGTCAATGCAAACAATGTTATATATGATAGTTTTTTAAGCATGATTCTTTTTTTTAAAATTTAAGATTAACATTAAGACTGAAATTTCTCGTAGTTGGCAAAGCCAAACTCTCTAAACCTTGAGCATTTCCAGTATTGAAGGCTGTTTCAGGATCAATATTTGGCGCATCTTTATAGATAAAGAATAAGTTACGGCCTACAGCAGTAATACTTCCTCCCACCAATCCTAGCTTTTTAGCAAATGACTTATTTAAATTGTATGCTAGTTTTATCTCTCTCATTTTTACAAAAGTTGAGCTGTAAATATAAGCCTCGCTAATATTGTATGACGCTTTGTAATATTCCTGAGCGCTAAGCACTGATGTATTTTTTGTTCCATCAGCATAAACGCCATTAAAAATCATTCCGTCATCATATACAGTTGCACCGCCTGGCGCAGTTGCACCCGCTGGCAATAAAGTTTTTGTTGAACCAGACACATAGTAATTCAATCCACCATTTGCTGCATCACGTCCTGGAAGTGTTTGAGCTAAAACTCCTGTATAATTACCTGTTCTGTTCGTTCCAGAAAAAAGTTCTCCACCTACACTTGCATCAACAAGAAATGACAATTCAATATTTTTATACGTCAATGTATTGGTTACACCTGCTAAATAATCAGGCGTGTAATGTCCTAATACTTTCTTTGCCGGATCCGCTTTTGGCAATCCATTTGCTCCAACTACAATATTTCCATTTGTATCACGCTGATAAGCTGTTCCATAAAGTGCGCCGTAAGCTTGACCTACAGATGCTAATACATCAACTCCTCCTGAAGAACCAATGGTGTAATTCTGGATCTGTTTATCATAATCAAGAATTTTTACTTCGCTTATATTCTTAGAATAATTTACGCCAATATTCCATTTGAAGTTTTCAGTTTGAACTGGATTTCCATCTAATTGAACTTCTATACCATGGTTGTTAATTTTACCAGCATTAATCAACTGTGAATTATAACCGCTTGAAGCAGTAGTTTTTATTTCTAAAATTTGATCAAAACTATCCGTATTATAGTACGCAGCATCAAAATGCAATCTGTTTTTCCAGAAAGAAGCTTCTAAACCAACTTCAGAAGAACGAGTTGTTTCTGGTTTCAAGTTTTCATTAAGTTTCTTTTGTGAAGAAGTTTGAATCGGATTTCCGTCAAATGCTGTCTGAAAATTATAAACTGTTGATAATTGGTACGGATCAGCATCATTTCCTACTTCAGACCATCCGCCACGAAGCTTCAAGAAATCAAGTGTATTACTTTTAATATTCAAAGCATCAGTTAACACTAAACTTCCATTAATAGAAGGATAAAAATAAGAACGGTTGCTGCTTGGCAATGTTGACGACCAGTCATTACGAGCAGTTACGTTTAAAAACGCATAATTTCTAAAGCCCAATTGCGCTGAAGCATATGCACTGTAAACTCTCAGTCTTGATAATGAATTTGATGAGGTTAACGGATCTCTTGAATTTGTCAACGTATATAAATCTGGTACAGCCAAACGTGGCGCTTTTTGATAATTGTTTGCATCACTGTGATTACGAATATTGAATCCGCCAAGAGCATCTAAACTAAAATCGTTATTCAGTTTTTTAGTGTATTGCAAGATTCCTTCTGTATTTTGTTCATTTACAGTGTAAGCATCTTCCGCATAAGACCCAAACGGAGTTCCGTTTGTACCATACTTAATTGTATACTTTCTGCGGTCATTATAATAATCAACTCCTGTACGGAATCTAAAATTAAGTCCGTCGATAATTTTTACATCCAAATGGACATCACCAATTATACGATTTCGTTGCTGACTTGTAGTATTATAATAGGCATTCCAATACGGATTGCTATAATAGCTGTTATTCCAGTTTTGATTCCAATTTTTATCTAATTGGTCGATATCAACCTGACGTCCGAACCAAAGAAACTGAAGCATTACTCCTGCAGCACGTCCACCCGATGGACCACCTGGCAATGCTGGAGCATTAGTAGTAATATAATTTGCTGTTACACCAACTTTTATATTTGGAGATATTTGGTAATTAGTGTTAACACTAAAATTTGTTTTATTTACTTCACTATTAGGTACTGTTCCTAATTGTTTTTGATTATTTACCCCTAAGCGAAAATCTGATTTGTCATCTGACTTAGCCACAGAAACACTATTATCATAAGTAAGACCTGTATTAAAAAAGTCTTTTACATTATTAGGATGCGCCACAAACGGTACTGCAACTCCATTTGAGTAAAATTGAGGAATCAAGCGCCCGTCCATTTTAGGACCCCAGCTTTCATCAACTCCATCATTAACTCCGCCTCCTTTACCGTCAACATAGCTGAACTTTCCATTTGATCCTTGTCCAAATGTATTTTGAAAGCTAGGCAAAGTAGTAACTTGAGAAACCGTTATACCTGAGTTAACAGTAATTCCAAGTCCTTTTTGGCCTTTTCCAGATTTTGTTGTGATAAGAACAACACCATGCGCCGCACGTGATCCATAAAGAGCTGCCGCATTTGGACCTTTCAATACCGTTAAAGTTTCAATATCCTGCGGATTTAAATCAGAAATCGCATTTTTGAAATCTCGGGTTGCTCCTCCAGAATTCAGCTGCGAGTTATCTACTGGAATTCCGTCAACAACAAATAATGGCTGATTATTTCCTGCAATAGAAGTTTCTCCACGAATAATAATACGTGAAGATCCCATATCTCCTTGTGAATTTGTGATACGTACACCTGCTAATTTACCACTAAGACTATTTAAAAAGTTCGTCTCTTTTGTATCTGACAATTCCTTTCCTTTAAGTGCTTGGGTAGTATATCCTAACGATTTCTTTTCTTTTGTAATACCTAATGCGGTAACTACAACTTCTGATAAAACATTCTGTTCTGCAGCAAGATCAATAACAACTGCATTTTGAGTAACTACAACTTCGGTTTTTTTATACCCAAGATAACTTACTATCAGCGTATAAGGAAATTTTTGTCCTGTCTGGAAAAAAAACTTCCCGTCTAAATCTGTTACCACTCCGTGCGTGGTTCCTTTAATGTTTACTGAAGCGCCAATAACAGGCTCCTTTGTGACAGCATCTATTACAGTTCCTTCTAGTTTCGATTGGATTAAAGGTTTAGTCTCTTGAGCTCTAAGACCTATGGAAATCAATAAAATGCATAACCATGCATATGTATTTAATTTTTTTTTCATTACTTTGTTTTGGTTTAATAAATAAGGTCAGCCGAAAATGGATATTCCATTCTCGCTACCCTTATAGAGATGAACAATTTCTTTTAAGCTTCACCATTTCTGCTGCAACAGAAATGGTTTTTTATTTACTGCACATTCGTTTTTTCATTTTTATTTTTATTTTGATTATTACTATTTGACTTGGATTTTTTGCAAGATTTCAATCCTATAATCGCGAATTCCTTTTTTATATTTTTTATGATTTTGAGATGCAAGATTTTTTAAAACATCACTTTCAAAGTGCAACTATTTTAAATTTCTTCTCTTCTGCTCAAAAATAAAATGCGTTGTAATGCCTATTTTATTAGATTATTTTAAAACTCTACTAATTTGATAGAACAAAAGTAAATTAAAAATTCTAATTCAAAAATTTTAAAGGTTTTTTTTGAAAAAAAATTGTTAACTATATTGATTTCGGAATTTTAATCAACTAAAAACAAGGTATTTAGTAATTTACCTCTTTTTTAACATTTTATAAGAATTTTACTAATTTAACAGAATGGAATTGAAATTGATGCCATTTGTAGAAAACCTTGTAACAGCAGAAAATATTAAATTTTACGTGCTTCAAAAACAAAAAGAGCCCAGAATTTAGCAAAATTCTGGACTCTTTTTGTTTAATTTAAAGTATTTCTTTTGTCAATTTAACTTTGTCAAAGTTTCAAACTTTGACAAAGTCATCAACATAATCTATGTTTAATAAACTAGTTTTTTTAAGCTTCTTTAAAAAATTCTCTTTAATTCTATTCCGTTTAAAATTGTTTTGCCTGTTTTGGCTTTAAAATCAACACGAATTCCTTTTCCAACTCTAACAAAAATGGTCGTTTTCATCTCAACTGCTTTTTCAGGTTCTAGATAATTTTGATTTCCGAAATTTTCTAAAAGCAATTCACCGTTTACCAAAACATCAAAAACTCTAAAAGCTTTTTCTTCCTTCACACTTTTCTCAGCCAAATTATAAGCCAAAGCTTCTCTGGTATTACCCGAAACAAGCTCAGCAAAATACAGTGTCATTTCATATTTTCCATCCGGAACATCAAAATTAAAAGCTTCAATTCCTTCTCTTTGTGTCTGATAAATTGGATCATTTTCAGTTCCCTTTATCAATTTATTTGTTCCGTACGGAATCTGCGGATTTCCAGGCATTTTATAAACCTGACCACCAACATAGCCCCAACTTCCATTTTTATACTCCTGTTCCGGAAGCCAGTTTTGATTCATCAATTCATCTGTATATTGTCGTTTATCGCCTAAACTAATTCTGATGTTTTCAAATGGGTATTTTTTGCTGTTTAAATTCGGAGCATAAAGTGTATAATTAATTGAAACAAAATCCTTCACGTTTTCGTTTGATGTCGAAAAAGCTTCAACCAAATTAATTCCATTTTTAAAAGGAACTTTAAATATAGTCGAACCTTCTTTTGTTTTCTGACTTCCTAAATTTTGCCCGTTTACTTTTAAAGTAATTTCATTTTCATTAGAGAAAACTTCTAAATTCTCATAATAAAACTCCTCATTTTCAGAAGCTAAAACTCCTGAACGATGTGTCCAGTTTTTAGAACCAATGCTTACAATTGGCTTTTTAGATAGTCTTGCTTGATAAAAATAATACGCATCTTTCGGGATTCTGTCCCAAGAAATAATTCCTTTGTTATTCATATGAGGCCAGCTTTCAGCTCTTCCTTCCGAATTAAATTCTACCAAATTCCAAATTGTTCCTCCGGCAACATAATCGAGATTTTCAATCGCATTCAAGTAATGTTTATGATACAACATGGCATAATCCATTGTTTTATCAAATTTCTGCGGATTTTGTGATCGCATTCTTCTGTCAGCGTCGGCACCAAATTCTGTAATTACCACAGGTTTGTCAGGTAAAACTTGATGATGCTTTTCCAAATATTTTTCTAAACCGCCAAACTCACCACTGTACCAGCCCTGATACAAATTCCATCCTACCACCATTGGAATTTTAGTTAATCCCACCGAATTGTACAAATCAAAAGCGCCGTGATTAGGCAACATGGTGTAGCGTGAAGGATCTTCTTCTCTTGTCAAATTTTCAAGTTTTTGTGCCAATGCTGCAACGTTTTTATAATACGTTTGTCTTTCAGCCGATTTTTCATCGTATCTCGGACGAAGCAAAATTTCATTCATATAAGCCCAGACAATTACACTCGGGTGATTAAAACTCTGGCGAATCATTTCCCTCTGCATTTCAAGACTGTTGTCTTCAAACTCCTTCGTTTCAGTAATTCTATTGACTAAGGGAGTTTCTACCATTGCTAAAAGTCCAATTCTGTCACAAGTTTCTAAAACAGTCGGATCTTGCGGATAATGCGCCACACGAACAAAATTTCCGCCCATGTCTTTTATCAACTGCATGTCTTTTTCTGCTAAAGCATCTGGCAAGGCATTTGCCAAGTCTTTATAATCCTGATGACGGTTAGCGCCAATTAATTTCGTTGGTTTTCCATTCAGAAAAAATCCTTTATCTGCAGTAAATTCAAACCATCTGAAACCAAGCGGAGCAGAAAATAAATCCAATTGTTGTTTTGTTTTTTTATCTAAAATAACCGACACAACTTTATACAAATTAGGCTGATCTGGCGACCACAATTTCGGATTCTGAATTGCTTTTGAAAGCTGTTTAAACTCCGTTTTTGTATTGGGTTTTAATTTTAAATCTGAAGTAATATTGGCAATTTCAACATTATTTTCGTCGAATAATTTTGTAGTAATTTTTATTTCTTTTGAAGAATTAGATGCATTTTCAACAATTCCTTTCAATTGAAAATTTGCCGAAGAAGCAGAAACCAAAGGTGTTGTTACAAAAACTCCATTAGAAGCTTTGTTGCTCATATCAAAATGAACTTCATTTGTGGCAACCAAATAAACATCACGATAAATGCCACCATAGAAAGTAAAATCGGCATCAAGAGGCGGAATATTTTCGTTGTAACTATTATCAACTTTCACCACAATCTGATTTCCTTTTTCAGGATTATCAAACTGAAGAAAATCATTTATTGGAAAACTGAAAAAGTTATAACCGCCAATATGCGAACCCAATTTTTTTCCATTAATATAAACTTCTGTCGTTTGACTTGCACCTTCAAAATAAAGATAAACTGATTTGTTCTTCCAACTCGGATTTACGAAAACTGTTTTCTTGTACCAGCCTTCACCACGATAATATCCCCATTGATCGTCCATGACATCAGACTTATTCCAGCTGTGTGGTAGGTTGACATCTTCCCAATCTACATTTTTTCCATTTTCTATATCGGTGGTTTGGGCTTTTCCTTTATAAAATTGCCAATTTGAATTGATGGATTGTTTAATTTTTTCCTGACTGAATACTGTCACAAAAGCAAACAGTATACATAGGAGTATAATTTTTCTTTGAGTCATCTTAATTTAATTTTCTGGGTTGACCACTTTCCAGAAAAACAAACCACCTTTTTGTATTTTCTGAACTGGCTAAAAATTGATTGTAATTTTGGTGTTCTTCGTTAATAAATTAACTGTAATCGTATAATTTTCATTTTAAAATGAATTTGGCTATTTAGTTTTAAAGCCTTTTTGCGATCACTAATACCGACTGCCAAGATACTAAAAGATCTTATTCCATAATCACTTCCCTAACAAATACGTATCAAAATAGCTATTAAATCTTTTTTTTTCCACTATAAAAGCTTCAATTTTCATGAGTAAATAATAATCCGAACCTCTAACTTTCTCATTGACAACCTGTTTATTATTGAAAATTATGATATTTCAATAATTGAAACTCTGTTTTAACGATATATAATAAGTTTAAATCGGTATAATATAAAAATGCTTTTATAATCAATGCTTTACAAAAAAGGCATTCCTTTTGTTTTTGTATCTAGATTATATAACAAAAAATATTGCGTTTCTGAAAATAATCACAAACAAAAGCAACATGTATTTATCTGATAAAAAAACCATAATGTTTATTACAGGCGCATTTATCAGCCATTCATGCTGGGACGCGTGGATTGTTTTTTTTGAAAATAAAGGATATAAAACAGTTGCGCCTCCATGGCCATACAAAAATGCATCGGCTGAAATTTTACGAAGAGAACATCCTGAATCAAAAATCGCGACAGTTTCACTGGAAAATTTGTTGGATTATTACATTGAAATTATCGAAAAACTTCCAGAAAAACCTATCTTGATTGGACATTCGTACGGCGGGCTTCTGATGCAATTATTGATGGAAAAAGAATTAGTTTACGCGGGAGTTTGCATAAATTCATTTCCGCCAAAAAATGGAATGACACTTAGTTTTTCATTTTACAATGCAATCTTAAAACCATTAGGTTTTTTAACTTCTTCAAAAAAAACGTATTTAATGTCTTTTAAAGACTGGCAACAGTATTTTACAAATAAAATGTCATTTGAGGAACAAAAAGACACCTATGAAAAACTCATCATTCCTGAGTCTAAAATTCTTATAAGGAATATTTTTTCTGGATCAGCAAAAATTAATTTTAAAAAGAAACACAATCCACTTTTATTTTTGTCTAGTACTGCAGATCATTTTACGCCTTCTTCAATTCAATATTCAAATTTTAAAAAATATCATAATCTGCATTCTATAACTTGTTTTAAAGAATTTGAAAATCAGAATCATTATGCGCTAGGGCAACAAAATTGGGAAGATATCGCTCTATATATTGCAGACTGGTTCGAAAAAATCACTTAACTAATTTCTCGTTTTATTTCCAGTTTTTTTATTTTGGAATTTAAAGTCGAAGGATGAATATCTAAAATCTCGGCAGCACCGCCAACACCTGAAATTTTTCCGTTGCATTTTTTTAGAATATAGAGAATATAATCTTTCATTTTCTAAAATAGTTTTGATAGAAAACGGTTCAGACGTCTGTTCTGGATGCATTTTTGAAGACGTAGAAAGTTCAATTTCTTTAATCGTATTTCCGTCAGTCAGCAAAATGGCACGCTGTATAGCATGTTCAAGTTCTCTGATATTTCCCGGCCAATTGTAATTCATAATCTGCTGCAATGCAAAATCAGAAAGATTGAGTGTTTTTCGGCCCATTTTTTCACTGTAAATCTTTATAAAATGATTTGCTAGATTAGGAATATCTTCTTTTCTCTTTTTTAGCGGAGGCACAGTAATAGGAAAAACATGCAAACGATAATACAAATCCATTCTAAATCTTCCGGCTGCAACTTCTTCTTCGAGATTTTTATTTGTTGCAGCAATAATTCTGACATCAATTTTTATTGACGAAGTGCCACCAACACGCTCGATTTCTTTTTCCTGTAAAACACGAAGCAATTTAAGCTGTAGTTCTAAAGACATTTCTCCTATTTCATCTAAAAAAACAGTACCGCCATCAGCAAGTTCAAATTTGCCTATACGTCTTTCCAATGCACCTGTAAAAGCACCTTTTTCATGACCAAAAAGCAGTGATTCAGCTAAATTTTCAGGAATAGCTCCACAATTAATTACAACAAGAGGTTCTTCTTTTCTAGGTGAAAGCGCATGAATACTTTTTGCGATTTTTTCTTTTCCGGTACCACTTTCTCCTAAAACCAAAACCGAAGTATCTGACGGAGCCACTTTTCGAATATAATTAAAAACCGAAATCATTTGGGAACTATTGCCTATAATACCCTCAAATCCTTCTGTATCAATTGTCTTTTTTTCGTTTTTTGTTTCCGCTTTTTTAATAGTCAAATTAAAATTTTCTTCCGAATAAATTTTTGCGACAAACTGAGATAATGCATTTTCAAGAGAATTTAAAAGTTTTAAATTTTCTTGTGAATAAATATTTAGATTTCTGCTGTAAAATGTAAAATGATAATTTTGAACCGAAGTTGTCAAAACAGGAAATACCAAATATGATTTTATCCCAAAATTATGTGCAATCAAAGCTTTAATCGGAGCTGCCTGAAAATTATTTATCAACGCTTCTTCACTATAAATAATAGGCTCCAAATCTATTTTTGATTTTTTATATGTCTCATTTATTTCCTTAGTTGATACTGCTGCGATCCGAGAAAGTTTTTGCAGATCAATGATTTGATAATCGTCTAAATTTTTACGGATAATTCCGAGATTATCATATTGTGATGTTGTTACAAATCCAGCTTCTAAATAATCAAATGGAATAAAAGTCTGAATCACTTTTCCAAAAGCCAGCAATGCATCTTCTCTTTTTAAATTTGAATTTATAATTTCTGTAATCTCCTTCTGAAGCTGAAATTGCTGTTTTAATTGTGATTCTAAACTATATTCCTGACGATAAAATGCAATTTCGAGAGTCGTTAAAACATCTTGATCCCTAAAAGGTTTTACAATAAAGCCATAAGGCTGTGTTGTTTTCGCCTGGTCTAAAATGCTTTTGCTTGAATTGGCCGAAATAAATATAAACCCAATATATTTTTCTTTAAGCAGATGTGCCAATTCGATACCATTTCGACTTCCTTTCAGCATAATATCCAAGAAAACTAAATCTGGTTTTTCATGTTCAATGTGCTCCAAAGCCTGCTCTACAGAACGTGCAATTCCGGTAACGCCATAACCAGCTTTTTCCAATATTAACTGCAAATCATGTGCTTCAATAAACTGATCTTCCACGATTAAAATTCGCTTCTGGGACGTTGAAGAAACAACTCCGTGTTCAATAGCTGCAGTCTTTTTCATAAAAAGAAAATTTTGTCTTAAATTGCACTTAAATTATTAATACAAAAATAGTTAATTACCACAATTAAAACATTGATTTTTCTAAATTCAATGAATAAAAATCATATTTAATATGAATTTTCAGAATATTATTCCAATACAATACAGCAATTAGTTAATAGTTATTTATCAAAAAGTAATCAGAATTTAATTAAAAAACCCGTATGAGGCCAATCTATTTTTTTAGTCTGTTATTCCTAATTATATTCAATTCTGCCGCACAAAAAACATCACCTACGGCCAATTATGACCTTAAAAAAAAGCGTCTGCTTATACAAAGTTGTTCGGCCTATTTATACAATTCAAATCAAGGTGCAATTGATGCTGACAGTTCTGTAGTATTGGCATGCAAAGCTTATAAATTGCCTATTTCATTAGCCTATGATGAAGGGTTTAATGATGGCTCGTATTTAATTGGAAATGATTGAATTGAAAGAGAAGATATTACCGGTGCAAAACAGCTTTTAGCCAAATCTAAAAACACAGACAAAATCAAATTAGCACTGCAGCTGGGAAATTACTATTTATTTAAGCCGTTTACAAAACCTGATGATATTGCAAATGCAAATCAATATATAGCTGAGGCTGTAAAAATCAGTAATCAGTTGAAGATTCAAAAATGGCAACATCAGAGTTTAATGTTACTTGGTAAATATTATTTTCAAATTGGTAATTTTCCTGAAAGCAAAAAATGCTTTCAGCAGGTTGTAAATGAATGCCGAAAACAAAAAAACAAAGCCATACTCGCTGACGCACTCAACAACCAGGCAACGTATCTTTTTGAATTAGATCCCGAAAAAGAAAAAATCCTAAAGGAAGCACAATCGTTATACGAGGAATTAGGTTTTGAAGAAAAAATAATTGAAGCAAAAATGAAATTATGCACCATTTATTTTTGGAGCGGAAAACTTAATGTGGCTAAAAAAATCTTGTATCAAAATATTGCTGCCATGCGCAAAATTGGTTTTAGGCAACAGCAATTTGGAGAAACGACAATTGCATATATTGAAAGTGTTCAGTTTAATTTAAAAAATGCCTTGTATTATGCTTTAAAAAGTGTAAAAACAATGGAGAATACAAACGATTACACTTTTGCTGATATTTTTTATATGCGCCTTGGAATTATGTATTTGATGCTTGGTCACTATGATGATGCAAAAAATGCAGCTGAAAAAAGCATGCAATACGGACAGCATATTTTTAATAGTGGCAGCTGGTATAAAAGCTTTATAACGGCGACTGCTTCGATATCAATGAGAGGTAAAAATAAGGAAGCAATTGATTACATGAATTCGGTAACTAAAAATTATCCTCCTACAAACAATTTTGACAAAATGCTTGTTGCATATTCCTACGCAAATTGCTACTGGAGACTTTATAACTATACTTTGGCAGAAAAATATTTTAAGGAAACTGCTGCTTATTGTGCGCTTTTAGACTCACCACAAACCGTAAGAGATGTATCTAACAGCTACTCGACTATTGCTTTGTTCTATGCTAATCGCGGTGATTTGAAAAAAACACAATTTTATACAGACAAAATTTTTGAGCTCTCAAAAAAATATAACAAACCGTATAATTCAGAATCCCTTCAAGTATCATTATACAAAATCGATTCACTAAAAGGTGACTTTAAATCAGCTTTGGCGCATCATAAAATGTATAAAATATTAAGTGATTCGGTTTTAGATTACGCAAAAAACAGACAAATCGAAGAACTCAAAATTGAATATGAAACAGTAAATAAAGAACAAAAAATAAAACTGCTTAGCAAAGAATCTAATCTGAAGGAAACAGCCTTAAAAAAATCAAAATTATTAAACACTGTATCCATTTGGAGTTTAGTTCTTCTTTTACTGACTATTGGCCTTTTATACAGCCGCTATCGTCTTAAACAGCAAACGAATACTGCATTAGAAATTAAAGAAAAAGAAATCAATCAGAAAAATATCAATTTAAGGCATTTGCTTGATGAAAAAGAATGGCTTTTAAAAGAAATTCATCATCGTGTAAAAAACAATCTTCAAACAGTGATTAGCTTGCTTAATTCACAATCCGCTTATCTTGAAAATGATATGGCGCTATCTGCTATTAAAAATAGTCAACATCGCATTCATTCCATGTCTTTAATTCATCAGAAATTATATAATTCGGAGAATATTTCGACGATAAACATGCCTAATTATATTAAAGAATTGGTTGAATATTTAAAAGAATCTTTCTCCCTAGGACAGCGAATCCGATTTGATTTAAAAATTGATCCATTGGAATTAGATGTTGCTCAGGCAGTACCACTTGGACTTATTTTAAACGAATCAATTACAAATTCAATTAAATATGCTTTCCCAACTGACCGAACAGGAATGATTCATATTACGCTTGAAGGTACTTCTGAAAACAGATATCTGCTTACTATTTCTGATAACGGAATTGGTTTTGACACAAATATGAATGCCAAGAAAATCAACTCATTTGGATTGAGTTTGATAAAAGGTTTAAGTGATGATTTAGATGCTGCATTTTCTTTAGAGAATCAAAACGGGACAATTCTTAAAATCGAATTTTCAAAAGATTTCCCCATAAACCAAAAGGTGAAGTAATTATAAAACAGCGTTTTAGTTTATTTTATTTAATGATAGCGAAATCTCACGAATCGAAATTTGTTTAGCGAAATATAGTACTTTTTAAACAATAATAAGTTGCTAGAAGGACTGTAAACAGGCTTTTTCTGGCATGGCATATAAATTGGTTTCTTAAGAATAATTAATCCTTAAAACCACTTATCATGAAAAAGCCAATAATACTATTATTAATTCTATTTCTAAATTATGGTACTGCAAAAGCTTGCGACAAATGCAGTACTTATAACAACAGTGATTTTAAAATAAAGTCGGCAACAATTAAGCATAAAGCAGATTTAGGTCTTACAGTTTGGGACATCAAAGTGGAAGGAACTGCTGGAAAAACGATGCCTAAACCCGTTGGACAATTAAATGGCGCTCCAGTTTTAGCCTATGTTTTTCCAACTACTTTAAAATCATCTGATATAGGTTTCGGTCAAGCCGAAGGAATTGTGGCACTTGCCCTAACGTCACACCCCGATTTTGAAGACACACCGCTTTGGGATGAAAATCTCGACGGAAATTATTTAAATGATGGTTTAATCTGGCATGCACATTGGGTTTTATTGGTTGAAGACAAACGCGTTGGCGGAGGTCTTTCTGTGAAAGAATTTACAAAAGGAGATCCAAATGTGATTTTGCCTCCAACAAATCCAGGAATGGCAATGTATATGGACAGCCCAGGCTTTAATATCATTGCAAAAGGAAACGCTATAAAAGTCATTGTCCCCGATTTTAGAATTAGCAACAAAACGAATTTCAAATTTGATGCAGTAAGCTGCTATATGGAAGTCAGCACTGGAGCCGGAGGTTCGCATGAAGGCGAAGGAACAAAACCAATGCTTGGTGTTTACAAAGTTTATACTGTTGCAAGCGATAATCTTACATTACCATATTCTGTCAAATAAAATCTCTCAAAATTAACAATCATGAAAAATCTAAATATAACAAACAAAGTATTAATCTCATTTCTAATTTTAATAACTATGACAACAAATAGCTACGCCCAAATAGATTACGCCTCAGACCCGCATTTGACACCAGCAGTCAAAGAATTTTTGAAACCTCTAAATTCTGGAGGAGCGCCTTTAGAATCGCTTCCAGTTCCAGACGCTCGAAACGTACTTGTTGGCGCACAAAATGCTTTTAAAGTCGATTTATCAGGAATTGAAGAATCAGAAAAAGAAATTACTTCTGATGGGTATAAAATCAAACTAAACATTGTACGTCCAACTGGAGCAAAAGGAAAACTGTCTGTTTTTATGTTTATTCATGGTGGAGGCTGGGTTTTAGGAGATTATCCAACTCATAAACGAATGGTTCGTGATTTGAGCGTTCTAACAGGTTATGTCGGTGTTTTTATTAATTAATCTTTAGCTCCCGAAACTAAATATCCACAACCTGTAAACGAGGTTTATGCAGCGGCAAAATGGATTGCTGAGCACGGAAACGAGATAAATGTTGATGGAAGCAAGCTTGGAATCGTTGGCAACAGTGCTGGCGGAAATCTAGCCACTGCAAGTGCTCTAATGGCAAAAGAAAAAGGGACACCCTTGTATAAAGTACAGATCTTATTCTGGCCTGTAACAGATGCAAATTTTGAAACCGAATCTTATAAAAAATACGGAAAACAACGCTTTTTAACAGACACTTTAATGCAATGGATGTGGGATCAATATGTTGATCCTTCTAAAAGAAAAGAGATTTACGCATCTCCATTGCAAGCAACTTTAGCACAATTAAAAGGACTTCCGCCAACGTTGATTCAAGTCGCAGAAAATGATATTTTAAGAGACGAAGGAGAAGCTTACGGACGCAAATTAAGTGATGCCGGAGTTGTAGTTACAACGGTTCGCTATAATGATGTAATTCATGATTTTGGATTATTAAATGGTCTTGCTGAAATTCCTCAAACCAAAGCTTTATTTCTTCAGGCCGCTGCTGAATTAAAAAAGTATTTAAAATAATTAATCTTTAAATCTAATTCTGATGAAAACAAATCAATTTGGCAAAACGGCTTTAATTTTAATAGATCCTTACAATGATTTTCTTTCTGAAGGGGGCAAATTATGGGATGCAGTAAAACAGACCGTTATAGAAAATAATGTTATCTCAAATTTAATAAAGCTGGTTGATGAATGCAGGAAAAATAAAATTCAGATTATTTATGCTCCACACCGAAAAACTCAGAAAGGAGATTATTTAAATTGGAATTTCTTATCTCCCTCGCATATGGGAAGCTTAAAACTAACATTATTTGAAAAAGGAAGCTGGGGTGGCGAATTTCATCCTGATTTACAACCACAACCAGAAGACCTGATTGCACAAAATCACTGGACAGCCAGTGGATTCGCAAACACTGATCTCGATTTTCTTTTAAAACAACACAGCATAACACACATTGTTTTAGCTGGAATGAGAGCCAATACATGTATTGATTCTACTGCAAGATATGGTGTCGAGTTAGGTTATCATGTAACTTTAATAAAAGACGGAATCGGCGCTTTTAATTGGGATGAAATTAAAGCAACTGTCGAAACCAATTTTCCTAACTATGGGCACAGTCTGTTGACTACTGACGAATTTATTACCAATTTGAAATGAAATTATTAGCCGAAAGTACATGCAAAGCAATTATAAATACTCCATTACAAAGCATTGATATCACAGAATGGCTCTTTACTTTAAACGATTCTGAATATAAGGCCTGCTCAGTAGATCATTTGGCGGCGGGAAACTCAATAACTAATGAAGGAAAGAGAATGTCTATAAATGTAGAACAAATAGCAGGAAATCTCCTCATTCAGCATTATATAGAAAATATAAGCTTTAGAGATCATTGTCGCGTACAATCCATTTCGGATTCCATTTCGCCATTAGGAAAAACAAAACTTCACATTATTTGGGAATTAAGAATTAAAAAAACTGATGCATCGAGCTGTGAACTTTTCAATCATGTTGTTGTAAACTCAACTCCAGATTTTATAACTTTACTAGAGTCTTTAAAAATAACTGATTATAAATTAGTTACAGATGAAATACACCAGAATTTAATAAAACATAATAATGAAGAAACACCACTTTTTGCCAAAGATATTGAAGCAAAAGCAACCAAAGGGATATGGAATTAAAGTTGCAGAGATAAAAATAGTGTTTAAGTAAAATCCGTAACGAAGAAAATTTGATGCTTTAATTTAACAAATAATCAAGACTCATGCTGGCAAACGAAAACACAGGATTAATTCTAATAGACGTTCAAGGTAAACTTGCCCGTATTGTCAACGAAAGTGAAAAATTAGTATCGAACCTTGAAAAACTTATCCTTGGTTGCAAAATACTCTCGATTCCGATAATTTGGGCAGAACAAAATCCGAAAGGACTTGGTCCAACTATACCAGAACTAGAAAAATTATTACCAAATCAAAAAGCAATAGAAAAATATACTTTCAATGCTTTTGAAAATGAAGAATTTAAGCAGTCAATTATAAATTCTAATAAAAAACAGTGGCTAATCTGTGGCATTGAAACGCATATTTGTGTTTATCAAACTGCTATAGGATTATTATCACATGATTTTGAAGTTGAAATCGTAACAGACTGTGTTTCGTCAAGATCAAAAGAAAGTATTGATTTGGCTTTGAAAAAACTACAAAGCAAAGGAGCAAGTTTGACAAATATTGAAATGTGTCTTTATGAACTTGTTAAAGACTCTAAAAAAGAAATTTTCAAAGAAATTCTAACATTAATCAAATAAAATAATCATGTCAAAATCAAAAACTATTGTACTCATTCACGGGAATTTCGTAAACGACAACACTTGGACAGAATGGAAACAGTACTACGAACAAAAAGGATATAAAGTTTATGCGACGGCAAATCCTGGGCACGATGGAAATCCAACAGAATTACGAGCAAAAATTCATCCAGATTTAGTAGAAACTGGTTTTATAGACGTTGTAAACAATATTATAAAGTTAATAAATACTTTACCTGAAAAACCTTTAGTCATAGGTCATTCAATGGCTGGTATGGCAGCACTGAAATTAGTTGAACTAGGAAAAGCAGCAGCGGGAGTAAGTATCGACGGAGCTCCACCCAAAAATGTTTTCCCACCATTTCAAACATTAAAAACAGTATTGCCTGCCTTTGGATTCTTTTCTTCAGGCAAATATTTCATGGGAAGCAGAGAATGGTATGATTATGCTTTTTTTAATACAATTCCGCAAGCAGAAAAACAAAAAGCATTTGAGAAATTTGCTGTGCCAGAAAGCTATAAAGTCAGTCGCGAATTAGTATTAAACTCTTTTTCGAATATCGATTTCAAAAAAAATCATGAACCAATTTTATTTATTGGTGGTGGCAGTGATCATATCTTCCCACCAGCTTTGACTGAAACAATCGCACGGAAATACAAAAGCAACACGGGTCGTGTAGATATCAAAATATTTGATGGTAAAAGTCACTTCATTTGCGGAGAACCAGGCTGGGAAAGTGTAGCTGATTATATTTTAAATTGGTACGAAGCACTTTAATATCATTAACAAGCTAAAATAGCTCTAATCTTTTTTGGGCGTTTCCCTCCGGGCCGGGCTGTCCGCTGTATCTTTTGCGATTGGGGGTTTTAGGATGGGGAAGATGTCCAGGGTATCGCAAAAGGATGCCGCTCCCATCCCTAACGCAGTTTTTTGGCAAACAACAAGTACTCTTTCATAAGAAAGCTGATGCTTTTATTGCTGTCTAACCGCAAACGCAAAGATCTGCGCAAAGTCCTCCAAGAAAAGCCTTTGCGGACTTGATAAAGGCATCGTTAATCGCACAGAAAAGAGACTTTGCGTCCTTTGCGGCCAAAAAACACAAAGAGCCATAAAACAAAAAATCCCTCCCGATAAATCGGGAAGGATTCTTAAAAGAAAGGCGACGA
>NZ_SNXB01000009.1:198400-230245 GCF_004362055.1 Flavobacterium sp. 245 | reverse complement strand
ACAATCATGAAAGACCACATCAAGGTATTGATGGAAAAAAGCCAATCGAAATGATAAATCCGTTACCGAAATAAGTGACTTTTACAATTTCGACGGAGGAGAAATCTTCACGAGAAACTCCGCACAGAAAAGATAAATCTTTGTAGAGTTTCTTGCTAAGATTTCTCCTCCGTCGAAATGACAAGATTGTGAAGAATTGGAATTTGGAATTTAATTTTATTGGAATTTAAAAATGCATTATTTATTCGAAGATTTATTTTTTCCACCCGTTTCAGAAGCTGATGAAGAAGGAATTCTGGCTGTTGGCGGCGACTTAAATCCAGACCGATTGAAATTAGCTTATAAAAGCGGCATTTTTCCATGGTTTAATGAAGGAGAACCAATACTTTGGTGGGCGCCAGATCCTCGAATGGTATTGTTTTTTGATGAATTGGTAATTTCCAAAAGCATGCGAAATATTCTGAATCGGAAAATGTTTAAGGTTACTTACAATAAAAATTTCAAAGAAGTTATTTCAAATTGCCAGCAGATAAAACGCGATGGGCAAAGTGGTACCTGGATTTCTAACGAAATGATCAATGCATATTGCAAATTAAACGAAGAAGGAATTGCAAAATCGGTTGAGGTTTGGCAGGACGAAAAGTTGGTTGGCGGTCTTTACGGGATTGATCTCGGAAAAGGAACTATATTTTGCGGAGAAAGTATGTTTTCTAAAGTTTCAAATGCATCGAAGGTCGCTTTTATTGCTTTAGCTTTATATTTGCAAAAAGAAAATTACAAATTACTAGATTGTCAGGTTTATAATCCGCATTTAGAAAGTTTAGGCTGTCGTGAGATTGATCGTGACGAATTTATGTCCATCTTAAAAAGCAAATAAAAAATGAGTTCAGTTTACGTTGTAAAGGAAATTTATATTTATCCAATAAAAAGCTTAGCAGGAATAAGTTGCGAAGCAGCATTGGCAGAAGAAATGGGTTTTGAAAATGACCGAAGATGGATGTTAATTGATGCAGAGAATCAAATGATAACGCAAAGAGAACATCGAATAATGAGTCAGTTTTATCCTCAGATTTTAGATGGAAAAATCAGTATTACTTTTGAAGATCAAAAACATGAATTTTTTATTGATGAACATTTCGGAAACGCTTTAAAAGTGAATGTTTGGGATGATCAAAGTGAAGTTGTTGAGGTGAATCAGGAAACATCAAAATGGTTCAGCCAACATTTAGGTTTTGAATGTAAATTAGTCAAAATACTAAAAAATGGAGCTCGTAAACACGAAAGTTCTAGATTAAAAGAAACTTTCAATGTAAGTCTGGCCGACGGTTATCCGTATTTATTAATTGGATCAAAAAGCTTGGATTTTTTGAATGATAAATTGGATGAGAAAATTACAATAAAAAGGTTTCGTCCCAATATTGTAATTAGCAGTCAAACGGAACACGAAGAAGATGATTTCGACACTTTTAAAATCGGAGAGGTTCAATTTAAAAATATAAAACCTTGCGGAAGATGCGTTATGGTGAATAATGATCCAGAAAATGGGCGTTTAAAAAAAGAACCTTTAAAGACGTTAAGCAAATACAGAAATGTAGACAATTCGGTTTTATTCGGGACTAATATTGTGAGCTTGAATGCTGGGAGTATTAAGGTTGGAGACGCGCTTGTTTTCTAGAAATTCAGTTTTGTAAAGTTCCAATTCAGCGTATTAAAAATTATAATTTCATTTTTTAAAGAAGGCAATTCCAAAATTACTTTTAATGTTTCATGCGCCATCATATTTCCAATAATTCCGGGAAGAGTTCCTAAAACGCCGTTTAAATTGCAATTTGGAACCTCTTTTGGGTCTGGCATTTCTGGAAATAAATCCCGAAGGTTTTTACTTCCATTATGATTAAAAACCGCAATTTGACCTTCAAACTTCAAAATACTTCCGTAAATCAAAGGTTTGTTTAGCTGAACACACGTATCATTGACCAAATAACGTGTTGTAAAATTATCTGAGCCATCGACAATTATATCATATTGCTCAATAGTTTGAGAGGCATTTTCCAGAGTTAATTTCTCTGCAATAGCAACAGCTTTAATAAGCGGATTCAATTTCGAAACCACTTCTTTAGCAACAATTGCTTTTTCTTGCCCAATTTCATTTTCTGTATATAAAATTTGTCGGTGAAGATTATGAATTTCAATTCTATCAAAGTCCATAATTCCAATAAATCCAACGCCAGCAGTAGCAATATATTGTAAAATCGGACAGCCTAAACCTCCGGCACCAATTACTAATACTCTTGCTTTTTTTAGTTTTTCCTGACCTTCGTCGCCAATTTCAGGAAGAATAGTTTGTCTGTTATAACGAAGGAATTCTTTTATCACACTCATTTTTTTAAGTCTTAAAGTTTGAAAGTTGTAAAGTCAAAAGTCGAAAGTCAAAAGTCGAAAGTCGAAAGCATAAATTGGAAATAAAGTAAAGTTCTAAACTTTAGGACTTTCGACTTTTGACTTTTGGCTAAATGTTCTATCCCAATCCTTCCAGACCGGTTCGTAACCTGATTTTTTTATGATTTCTGATATTTCTTTTGCGGAGCGTTCATCGCTGATTTCGAATTGTTCTAATGATTGCGGATCGACAACATAACCTCCTGGATTTGTTTTAGAACCAGCGCTCATACTGGTTACGCCAATCGGAATAATATTGTTTCTGAATTTTTCATTTTCTCTTGTTGAAATGGAGATTTCAAGATCTTCGTTCCATAAACGATACGCACAAATCAATTGTGTCAAATCTTTGTCATCCATAATAAAATTGGGTTCGATAATTCCTTCGGCGGGGCGGAGACGCGGAAATGAAACAGAATATTTGGTCTGCCAATATTTTTTTTGAAGATAATCTAAATGCAGCGCGTTGAAAAAACTGTCCGTTCGCCAATCTTCCAAACCTAATAAAACCCCCAAACCAATTTTATGAATGCCTGCTGAACCAATTCTATCAGGAGTTTCAAGTCTATAATCAAAATTTGATTTCTTGCCTTTCGTATGATATTTTTTGTAGACTTCCTGATGATACGTTTCCTGATAAACTAAAACGGAGTAAACTCCAGCATCATGCAAACGTTGATAATCTTCTGTAGAAAGTGGCTGGACTTCCACAGAAAGAATAGAAAACTGTTCTCGTATCAAAGCAATTGCATTCAGGAAATAATTGATGTTTACGGTATAATTTGCTTCGCCGGTAACCAATAAAACATGATCAAAACCCACATTTTTTAATTCCTCAATTTCGAGCTTAATTTCTGAGTCTGTAAGTGTTTTTCGTTTGATTTTATTGTCTAAACTAAACCCACAATACGTACAAATATTTTGACATTCATTGCTTAGATACAGCGGTGCATACATGTGGATGGTTTTTCCGAAACGTTTTTTGGTAATTTCATGGCATTTTTGTGCCATTTCTTCTAAGTAATTTTGAGCAACAGGCGAAATCAGAACTAAAAAGTCATCGAGATTTTGTTTGGTTTTTGCTAAAGCACGTTCGACATCTTTTGATGTGGTTTGATATATTTTAGATTGAATGGAATCCCAATTGTATTTGTCAAAAATGGATTTAAATGTTTTCATTTGGATTGTGTTTTTTTAACCGCAAAGTGCGCAAGGGCTTTGTGTTTATTGGAAGCAGTCGCAAAGCTTTGCGTGCCTTGCGCAAAAACCTTGCGCACTTTGCGGTTAAACAATTTACTCATATAAAAATGACGTCAAAGGGCTAGAAGCCACAGCATAATTTTGTTGATTAGCCACTTTAGCTTCAAAAGCTTTTCGTCCTGCAATAACTGCTTCTTTAAAAGCTTCGGCCATTAATTTTGGATTTCCGGCAACGGCAATTGCAGTATTTACCAAAACAGCATCGGCACCAATTTCCATTGCTTTTGCAGCGTCAGAAGGAGCACCAATTCCGGCATCAACAATAACAGGAACATTACTTTGTTCGATAATTATTTCCAGAAAATCAATAGTTTTTAATCCTTTATTACTTCCAATTGGCGAACCCAAAGGCATAACTGCTGAAGTTCCTGCGCTTTCTAAATGTTTACACAAAACAGGATCAGCGTGAATGTACGGCAGTACAAAAAATCCAAGTTTTGCCAATTCTTCGGTTGCTTTTAAAGTTTCAATTGGATCGGGCATTAAATATTTAGGATCCGGATGAATTTCAAGTTTTACCCAATTTGTTTCGAGTGCTTCTCTTGCTAATTGTGCTGCAAAAACAGCTTCTTTAGCATTTCTTGCGCCGGAAGTGTTTGGTAATAAATTGATTTTCGGATGTTTTAAATGCGATAAAATAGCATCAGTATCGGTTTCCAAGTCGATGCGTTTTAAAGCAACAGTCACCAATTCACTTTCTGAAGCTAAAATGGCACTTTCCATTTCTTTGTTCGATCCAAATTTCCCAGTTCCTAAAAACAAACGAGATTTGAAGCTTTTGTCCCCAATATTAAACAATGGTGTTTGCATATAATTTTTCGTTTAATTGTTGAATTAACAGTTTCTTTTCAGGACTTTCTGTAATGATTCCGGAAACTGCAATTCCATGAATTCCTGCTTTCATCAAAGGGCTTATATCTTTTAAAGTGATTCCGCCAATAGCATAAACTGGAATTTCGATTTTATTTTTTTTCATTTTTTGAAGAATCTCAAAATAGCCCGATAAACCTAAAATTGGACTTAGTTTTTCTTTTGTCTTTGTGAATCTAAAAGGCCCCAAACCAATATAATCACAGCCATTTTTTACATGATTTTGAATGTCTTCAAATGTATTGGCTGTTCCTCCAATAATTTTTGTACTGCCCAGAATAGCTCTGGCTTCGTCAATTTTCATATCAGATAAACCAAGATGAACGCCATCAGCAGCGATTTGCTGTGCGAGGTAAAGATTATCGTTTACAATAAAATTGGCCAGATATTCTTCGCATAAAAATTTTACCGCTTCTGCTAAAGCAAAAGTATCTTTGGCTGTTTGGTTTTTAAATCGCATTTGTATCCAATCGCACCCGGCATCTAAGGCCTGATGAATATTGTACAATTGTTCTTCGATTGTGTTTCCCTGCGAGATGTATTGCATTTTATTGTACATAATGATATCCTATTAATGTTGAAGTTGAACTTAGGTATTTTTCTATGTAGGTTTTGGCATTTTGGCATGCGTCTTCAATAGTTTGATTTAGGGCTAAATTAGAAGCGATTGCCGAAGAAAGTACACAGCCTGAACCATGTTTTTCTGAACAGTATTTATTAGTTGGAAGTAAATCGATGATTGTATTTTTCAAAAACAATTGATCCTTTCCAACTTCATTTAAATTGTGGCCACCTTTTAAAAGAATTGCAGTAGAAGTTTCATTTTCAATCCAAAGATGATCTTTTATAAAGCCAGGAAATAACTGCTCAATCTCGATGTAGTTAGGCGTAATCAAATCAATTTTTGAAAGGATTTTGTTTAAATCTAATCGATCTTCAATGCTTAAAAATTCAAATTTTGTTGTCGATTTCAAAACAGGATCCCAAACAATTTGTGTTGTTGGCGACAGGAGTTTTATAGTGGAAAGAATTCGGTTTAAATAATGTAAAGACGGAACAATTCCAATTTTTACCGTTTTGATTTTATAGCTTAGAAATAGGGTTTCGATGGAACGGATTACAAAACTCAAATTGGTCCATTGAATTTCGTAAAATTTATTTTCCGTCTGAATTGTATTTGCCGTTACAACAGCAAAACCAGTTACCTGATGTTGTTCGAATGTTTTAACATCTGCCAAAACACCCGCACCACCACAAGGATCAAATCCTGCTATACTGAGTACGAATGGGCGATTTGCTGACATAATTTAAAATGTTTTACAGGATTTTCACTATTCCAGATACTTCCTAAAAGCGCGACATCATCAAAACCGTTTTCAAGTGTTTTTTTGACGTTTTCAAGGTCGATTCCGCCTAAAGCGATCACTTTTGTATTTGTGTTTGTTTTTAATGTTAAAGACTCAAAAAGATCTTTTACGGGATAATATTCTTCTTTAGAAATACTTTTGAAAACAGGACTTAGGAATGCGTATTCAAAATCTTTTTTCAGAGAGTTAAAGTCTTCGATAGAATGAGTTGATGTGGAGTACCTACAAGGTTTTGAAAACCTTGTAGGAAAGTCATGAGAATCTTTTCTGTCTTTTTCAGAAAAATGAATTCGATTAATTCCGAAATCTTCTGCCAATTGATGATGGCTGTGTAAAACCAAATTAGATCTGAATTCCACTTTTATCTGATCAATAAATCGAATCATTGCAGCTTCACAAAATTCAGGTTTCCGAATATGAAGCAAAGGCAATCCTTCCTCAAATAAAGAATCAATAATGCTGATTTCGCCAGAAATTGCAGAAGGACTAGTAATGACAATCATATCTTACTTCTTTACTCTTTGTTCTTTTCTCTTAAATATAAATCTCTTTCCCCTGTTCAATAAACTCCTCTGATTTCTCCTGCATTCCTTTTTCCGCGGCAGCGACATCTCTAATTTCCTGAGATATTTTCATCGAACAGAATTTCGGTCCGCACATGGAGCAGAAATGAGCGACTTTGGCGCCATCGGCAGGAAGTGTCTCATCATGGAATTCTCTGGCAGTATCAGGATCTAAAGCCAAATTAAACTGATCTTCCCAACGGAATTCGAAACGAGCTTTGCTCAAAGCATTGTCGCGATATTGTGCTCCCGGATGACCTTTGGCTAAATCGGCAGCATGGGCTGAAATTTTATAAGTTATCACGCCATCTTTTACGTCTTTTTTATTGGGTAAACCAAGATGCTCTTTTGGCGTTACATAACACAACATTGCACAGCCGTACCAGCCAATCATAGCGGCGCCAATTGCAGAGGTAATATGATCGTAACCCGGTGCAATATCGGTTGTTAATGGACCTAAAGTATAAAACGGAGCTTCTTGGCAATGTTCTAGTTGTTTGTCCATGTTTTCCTTAATCATATGCATCGGAACGTGTCCCGGGCCTTCAATAAAAACCTGAACATCATGTTTCCATGCGATTTTTGTGAGTTCTCCTAAGGTTTCTAATTCCGCAAATTGAGCGGCGTCATTCGCATCAGCAATAGAACCCGGGCGTAAACCATCACCTAAAGAAAAAGCAACATCATATTGTTTCATGATTTCGCAGATTTCCTCAAAATGGGTGTACAAGAAGTTTTCTTTATGATGAAACAAACACCATTTCGCCATAATTGAACCACCACGCGAAACAATTCCAGTAACGCGATTTGCAGTTAAATGAATGTAGCGAAGTAAAACTCCAGCGTGAATTGTAAAATAAGAAACGCCTTGTTCTGCTTGTTCTATTAAAGTATCACGGAAAATTTCCCAAGTTAAATCTTCGGCAATTCCTTTTACTTTTTCCAAAGCTTGATAAATAGGAACCGTTCCAATTGGAACTGGAGAATTACGAATAATCCATTCTCTGGTTTCATGAATGTTTTTTCCAGTTGACAAATCCATTATAGTGTCAGCGCCCCAGCGACAAGCCCAAACGGCTTTTTCAACTTCTTCTTCAATACTTGAAGTCACGGCGCTATTACCAATATTGGCATTTATTTTTACCAAAAAATTACGACCCACAATCATTGGTTCACTCTCAGGATGATTGATGTTGTTTGGAATTATGGCTCTTCCACAGGCAACTTCCGCACGCACAAATTCTGGAGTGATTTTGCTTTTTGGGGTATTGGCTCCAAAACTATGACCGGCATGTTGGCATTGCATTGCTTTGGTTTGCTCGTTTATGAGTTCAATTCGTTGGTTTTCGCGAATCGCAATATATTCCATTTCAGGAGTTATAATTCCTTGTTTAGCGTAATATAATTGCGTTACGTTTGCACCTTTTTTTGCTCTTTTTGGCTGATGTAAATATTCGAATCGAAGGTGATTTAGGCTTTTATCTTTCATGCGGGTTCGTCCGTAATCAGAAGTTATTTTATTTAAAATTTCGACATCATTTCGATCCAGAATCCAACTTTCGCGTAAGCGCGGTAATCCTTTTCGGATGTCAATTTCAATGTTTGGATCCGTATAAGCACCTGAAGTGTCGTAAACTGTTACAGGTGGATTTTTCTCAATTCCGCCATTCGAAAGTTTGGTGTTGCTTAAAATGACTTCGCGCATCGCCACTTTTATGGGATGAATTTCGCCATTAACGTAAACTTTTTTAGAATTCGGAAAAGGGGTTCTGGAAATTTGTTCTTCTGTTGTCATAGTTTATTGTTTCAGGTTTCAAGTTTCAGGTTGATTTTGATTGTGTTGAATGTTAAATGTAAAATGGAAGATGTTCCGGTAGCGGCGCACAGCTGTGCGTCTAAATTCTATGTATAATTAGAATTTGGAATTTATTTTTTGGGATTTATCCCGATAGCTATCGGGACTATCCACCCTGAGTGGCAGATATAATCAGA
The DNA here is from genome assembly GCF_004362055.1 of Flavobacterium sp. 245. GTDB lineage: Bacteria > Bacteroidota > Bacteroidia > Flavobacteriales > Flavobacteriaceae > Flavobacterium. Next base: position 221,754 of record NZ_SNXB01000009.1, on the reverse strand, counting down.
ATTTCGTCGGTTTCTTGTACGAGATGTTGGTTCCAATTGATTCTTGGAACAACAGTGTTGTTAATGGCAACGGCAATTCCGTTTTGTTTGTTTGGAATTTCGAGATCGAGCAATGATTGAACGCTTAGCGATTCAGCATTGAACTTTTTGATTTGTTGGTTGATTTTTAGTTCCATTCCTTTTAAGTTTAGTTAAGTAGAGGTGCACTGCAGTGCATCTAAAAACCTTAGGAATGGCTACAATTGCGCATAGAAATGCGCTCAGAAGTCATCTTACTTTTCCCTACGCTAGTATGAACTAGATCAGGTTCAGAGGGTAAAATCTCAGCCTACAAATTGTAGACACCCCTAAAGTGTGAAGCAAATATATATAATTTTTGTTTAAAAGTTTCAGGTTTCATGGTTCAAGTTGTGAAAAATTGAAAACTGAGACTGAAAACTGCGACTGTTTACTCAGCTCTTTTCCAGCAATCTTCGGCGTGATCATTGACCATTCCAGTGGCTTGCATGTGTGCGTAAATCACGGTTGAACCAACAAATTTAAAACCTCTTTTTTTTAAATCTTTACTGATTTCGTCAGAAAGTGGAGTAGTGGCTGGAGCGTCTTTTGAAGTTTTTAGGTTATTTATAATGGGTTTGCCATTAGTATATTTCCAGATAAAATTAGAGAAACTGCCAAATTCTTCCTGAATTTTCATAAAAGCATTTGCGTTAGAAACCGCGGCTTTTATTTTTAATTTATTACGAATGATTCCGGTATTTTGCATTAATTCTTCGATTTTATCTTCAGAATAATGAGCTATTTTTTTATAATCAAAATGATCAAAGGCGTTTCTGAAATTCTCTCTTTTATTTAAAATGGTAATCCAGCTTAATCCTGCCTGAAAAGTTTCCAGAATTAAAAATTCGAATAAAGTGGGGTCGTCATAAACGGGAACGCCCCATTCTTCGTCGTGGTATTTTTTATATAAATCGCTGGAAGTACACCAGCCGCATCGAATTAAATTTGCGTTTTCCATTATTTGCCAATTTGCCAATGATATCCTTTTACGCTTGGTATATAGGCAGAATGGCCAATTATTATTAAATCATTATAAACTTTTCTATTGTATTTGATCCCGATTGCTTTGCCTGACATGAACATTTTATTCGCCTGAAATCTAACTTTCATATTGCCATCTTCAAGTTCAGCATCAGATACTTTTTCTACAAGCCAGGTCGAACGCCATTTTACAGCCAGTTCATCATGGGCTGTTCTGGTAACACTTTTAACGAGTTTAACAGCTTCTTGAGGAATTTTAAAATTTTGGGTCAAATCTTCTTGACTCATGGTTTGGCCAATTTTAGTTCCTGAAAAGATTTTGCGCAGATTAACAAAATTCATTAAGTCGTTTTCTTCCTTTTTTATCGGAGTTGGAGCTTTTTCTGTTGTTGTTGCTTTTGCAGCAGGAATTTCTGTTGTTACAATAGGTTTTGTAACTGTAAAAGCCTTTTTTTGATTAAGAGGAGAATTTTCGTCACTGTCTTTTGCAACAACTATTTTAGAAGGAACGGGATCAAGTGATTTTTCAGGAGCAGGTTTTAAAGAACTAACAGGATATACTTTTTTATTAGGTTGTTTTTTTTCATCACTGCCACAGCTAAAAAAGAAATAGCTTATTGAAAATAGTACTATTAAGTTAGTTTTTTTCATAACAATAAATTTTTTAATCCTTATTAGAAATGTCTCCTTCCAAATATTTTTTAATCAAATGATGTCCTGCATAAATTAATGGTGTCAATAAAATGGCTATAGACAATTTAAACGTATATCCTATCAAAGCAGATGAAAGAAATGTGTCAAAATCAATTTTTCCAGGCAACCAAAATGCAATTCCGAGAACAATAAAAGAGTCAAATAATTGCGAAATTACAGTCGATCCTGTCGTTCGAAGCCATATTTTTTTATCGCCTGTTCGGTTTTTAAAAAACCAAAAGATACTAACATCTATAAGCTGCGAAACCATAAAAGCTATAATGCTACCAACAATAATCCACATACTTTGACCAAAAACAGCTTGAAATTGGTCGTCATTTACGGGACTTATTCCTTTAGCGGCAGGAATTACAATAGCCATAAATAAAATTAAAAAAGCGTAAGCAATTAAACAAGCCGTTATAAAAGAGAGTTTTTTTACTCCTTTTTCACCAAAATATTCATTAATTAAATCGGTTGTCAAAAAAACTACCGGCCATGGTAAAATTCCGATGCTCATTACAAATGGGCCAATCTGAATAAGTTTTCCTCCAATTAATTCGGCTACAACCGCATTAGTTATAAATATACCTGCCAAAATAACAAAGACAATTTCTTTTTTGGTTTTAAACATATACGCTTATAATAAAATCTGTTTTATTCAAAGTTAATTATTTTAAGCTGAAAATAGATTAATATTCTATTGCAAGTACGATTTCATTGTCAGTTTTTTTCTTTTAGAGAATATGCAGGTCAATGAGCCATAAGCATAAGAATAATAATTTTCAATGTTTTTTATTGATTTATTGCGCTTTATTTCAGGTAGTTGCTTTTTTTGATGTAGGTTTTTGAGTGAAATTTTTCAAAAAATATTCCTGTTGTTTTATTCGCATCATTTTTTTAACATATTGTGATATGCTGCTGGTACATAATTTTTAGGTATTTTTGAAAGAAGAACAAGTTTCTATTATTTAATCAAATTAATGAGAATGAAAAAATTAATGTCAATTTTTATCATGAGTACAACTTTTTTTGCGGCATCCGCACAAAGCAATTCTGATAATCCGTTGCTAAAACCTTGGGCTGGGCCTTACGGAGGAGTTCCTGCCTTTAATGAGTACAAAGTTTCAGACTTTAAACCGGCAATTCAGTTTGCAATTCAGGAGAAATTAAATGAAATAGATGTTATTGCTAATAACCCAAAACCAGCTACTTTCGAAAACACAATAGTTGCTATGGAACGTTCAGGGCAAACTATCGAAAGAATTTTCACTGTTTACGGAATCTACAGATCAAACTTAAGCAGTCCAGAATTTAGTGCAATTGACAGAGAATTGTCGCCTAAATTCTCTGAGTTTTCAGATAAGATCAATCAAAACAAAAAATTATTTACCAGAATTCAAACGGTTTATAATTCAAAAGAAAAAAGCAAACTTACGGGTGAACAACAGCGTTTAATTTGGCTGTATTATACCAATTTTGTTCGTCAAGGTGCTCAGTTGAATGATGCAGACAAAGCAAAAGTCGCAGGTATAAACAAAGAATTAGCGACTCTTTTTACACGTTTCAGCCAAAATTTATTAGCTGAAGAGCACAATCAATATGTTGCATTAAAAACAGAAAGTGATTTTGACGGTTTACCGCAAGAAGTTAAAAATGCTGCGATAGCTGAGGCGAAAGAAAGAAAATTGGATGTTTTAGGCTGTATTGCTAATACACGTTCTTCAATTGAACCATTTTTGACATTTTCAACACGCAGAGATTTAAGAGAAAAGGCGTTCGATATTTTTGTTAAACGTGGAGACAATGGAAACGAAAATGATAACAACGCAACGCTTGTTTCTATTTTGCAGTTGCGTACTCAAAAAGCAAAATTATTAGGTTATCCAACTTTTGCTGACTGGAGTTTGTCTAACAAAATGGCAAAAGATCCAAAAAAGACTTTGGCTTTAATGGAGTCAGTTTGGGAGCCTGCTGTTGAGCAAGTGCACAAAGATGTTGCCGAAATGCAAAAAATCGTTGATGCTGAAGGTGGAAACTTTAAAATTCAGCCTTGGGATTACCGTTTTTATGCTGAGAAAGTTAGAAAAGCAAAATATGACTTAGATCAAAATGAAGTTAAGCCTTATTTGCAATTAGAGAACTTACGCGAAGGAATGTTTTGGGTTGCTGGTGAATTGTTTAATTTAAGTTTCAAACAAATTACAAATGTTCCAGTTTATCATCCAGATGTTCGTGTGTGGGAGGTAAGTAATAAACTAACAGGTAAAGTGGTTGGTTTATGGTATTTTGATCCTTATGCGCGCGCTGGAAAGCGTTCAGGAGCATGGATGAATGCTTACCGTGATCAGCAAAAACTTGATGGAGATGTACTTACAATTGTTTCTAACAACTGTAACTTTGTTAAAGGTGCGCCAAATGAGCCTATTTTAATTTCTTGGGAAGATGCAAGTACGTTATTCCACGAATTTGGACATGCACTTCACGGATTATGTTCAAATGTAACATACCCAAGTTTAGCAGGAACATCTGTTGCGAGAGATTATGTTGAGTTTCCTTCACAATTATTGGAGCACTGGCTTGCAACTCCAGAAGTGTTGAATAAATTTGCTTTGCATTATAAAACAAATCAACCGTTGCCTCAGGCCTTAGTGGACAGAATTGAAAAAGCATCTAATTTTGGCGAAGGTTTTTCTACTGTAGAAACAATTTCAAGTTCTTTAATAGATATGAAGCTTCACTTGGCTACAGAACCTATAGATCCACATAAATTTGAAAAAGAAACGTTAGATGCGCTTCATATGCCTTCAGAAATTGTGATGCGTCACCGTATTCCGCAATTTGGACATATCTTTTCAAGTGACGGATATGCTGCAGGTTACTACAGCTATTTATGGGCAGATGTTATTAATGCAGATGCATGGGAAGCTTTTACAGAAGGAAAAGGTCCTTATGATAAAAAAGTAGCCAAAAGACTTTATGATACTGTTTTTAGCGTTGGAAATACAATCGATCAGGAGAAGGCTTATGAAAATTTCAGAGGAAGAGCTCCAAAATCAGATGCTTTAATGCGCGCAAGAAATTTTCCGATTAAGGATAAAAAATAATAAGATGAAAATCTGATTAAAGTCCCCGAATAATTATTTATTCGGGGATTTTTTTTGAATTGTCATGCAATTCGTATTTAATTTTTATATTTTTAAAACGGACTAAAATCCGATTTTGCAAAATAATTAAAGTCAAAGGCTTCTTTTTAGTAGTTCTCAACGGACCGAACTATATTGTAGAGCTGGACTTCAGTCCATTTTACGTCGAATAACAAAAAAAGCCCCGAATCGTAAGATTCAGGGCTTTTTATATTGAAATAATATATATTAACCTAAAGTAACTCTTTTGAAACCTGTGATTTCAACGTTGAATCCTTTAACGTAATCACCAACTTTTTTACTATCGTCTTTGATAAAGTTTTGATCTAACAAAGCTTTCTCTTGATCTAAAGTAGTGTTGTCAGAGATAAAACGTTGAACTTTTCCAGGGATAATTTTATCCCAAATTTGTTCTGGTTTACCTTCAGCTTTTAATTCAGCTTTAGCATCTTCTTCAGCTTGTTTTAAAACTTCTTCAGTTAATTGAGAGAAAGAAATATATTTAGGAACATTTTTTAAAGTTTTTCCTAAACGTTTTGCTTCTTCATTATCTTTTTCGATTACAGCAATACGAGCAGCAAGTTCAGATTCAACGAAAGCAGGATCAAAATCTTTGTAAGATAATGTATCAGCTCCCATAGAAGCAACTTGCATAGAAACATCTTTAGTTAAAACGTCAGCGCTAGGAATAGCAGCAGAAATTGCAGTTAATGCAGCAATTTTGTTAACGTGAACATAAGATCCAACGAAAGCACCTTCTAAAATTTCAAAACCACCGATTTCGATTTTTTCACCGATAACACCAGTTTGCTCGATTAATTTTTCAGCAACAGTAATTCCATTGAAATCTGAAGCTAAGAATTCTTCTTTAGAAGAGAAGTTGATTGCTTTTTCAACTAATTGTTTAGCTAAAGTTACGAAAGCTTCATTTTTACCTACGAAATCTGTTTCGCAGTTTAAAGTGATGATAGCTCCTTTAGTGTTGTCAGCATTAATGAAAGAAACAGCAGCTCCTTCAGAAGACTCACGGTCAGAACGATTAGCAGCAACTTTTTGTCCTTTTTCTCTAAGAACTTGTATAGCTTTATCGAAATCTCCATCAGCCTCAACTAAAGCTTTTTTACAGTCCATCATTCCGGCACCTGTAGATTGTCTTAATTTATTTACGTCTGCAGCAGTAATTGTTGCCATAATATTTTGAATTTTAATGTTAAAAGTAAAAATTCCATCTTTTAAATTCTAAACTCCAATTTTATTAAATTATCAACATAACGTTTTTAATTTGTATTTGGATTTTAGAATTTAAAATTTGGAATTTAAATTTGATTTATTCTTCAGTTGCAGGAGCAGCTTCAGCAGCTGGTGCAGCTTCAACAGCAGCAGCTTCTTCAGTAGCTTCAACTTCTTTTTCAGAACCTCTGTCAGAAAGACCTTCGATTACTGCAGTAGTTACTAAAGATAAAATTTTGTCAATTGATTTAGAAGCATCATCATTTGCTGGAATTACGTAATCAACCTCTCTTGGGTCAGAATTCGTATCAACCATTGCGAAAACTGGAATGTTTAATTTTTGTGCTTCTTTTATTGCGATGTGTTCAGCTTTGATATCTACTACGAACAATGCAGCTGGTAGTCTAGACATGTCAGCGATTGAACCTAAGTTTTTCTCTAATTTAGCACGTAAACGATCAACTTGCAAACGCTCTTTTTTAGATAACGTCATGAAAGTACCATCTTTCTTCATTTTATCAATAGAAGACATTTTTTTAACTGCCTTTCTGATAGTTACAAAGTTAGTTAGCATTCCACCTGGCCATCTTTCAGTGATGTAAGGCATGTTTGCAGCTTTTGCTTTTTCAGCAACGATGTCTTTTGCTTGTTTTTTGGTAGCTACGAATAAGATTTTTCTACCTGATGCAGCGATTTTTTTCAAAGCTTCATTAGCCTCTTCAATTTTAGCTGCAGTTTTATATAGATTGATAATGTGAATACCATTACGCTCCATATAAATGTAAGGAGCCATGTTTGGATCCCATTTTCTAGTCATGTGTCCGAAGTGAACACCTGCTTCTAGTAAGTCTTTTACTTCTATTTTGTTTGCCATTTTTGTACTAGTTTACGTTCTGTTGATTAGCAATGTATAAATGGCGGTTTCCCAGGCTTTATACATTTAGATGCTAAACTATTTCCTACCTCGATAGGAGAGCAACAACAACTGTGTTTTTTAATTTCAATAAATTGATGATGTCTTGTACCATATGTACAAGACAGGTAATATTAACGTTTAGAGAATTGGAATCTCTTACGAGCTTTCTTCTGACCGAATTTCTTACGTTCAACCATTCTTGGATCTCTTGTTAATAAACCTTCTGGTTTTAAGATAGCTCTGTTTTCGATGTTCACTTCACACATTACACGTGCTAATGCCATTCTTACAGCTTCTGCCTGACCAGTTGAACCACCTCCGTAAACGTTTACTTTTACATCAAAGTTACTTGCATTTTCTGTCATAGATAATGGTTGTAATACTTTGTATTGTAAAGTTGCAGTTGGAAAGTAAGTTGCGAATTCTTTTTTGTTTACAGTGATTTTTCCTGTTCCTTCAGAAACATATACACGTGCAACAGCGGTTTTTCTTCTACCGATTTTGTGAATAACTCCCATTACTTAAGATCGTTTAGGTTAACAGTTCTAGGTTTTTGAGCTCCATGTTTGTGCTCAGCTCCTACAACAACATTTAGATTTCTAAAAAGTTCAGCTCCTAATTTGTTTTTAGGTAACATACCTTTTACAGCTTTTTCTACTAATAATGCAGGGTTTTTAGATTGCAATACTTTAGCAGTTAAAGTTCTTTGTCCTCCTGGGTAACCTGTATGACGCATGTAAATTTTGTCATTCAATTTTGTACCTGTAAGGTTAATTTTTTCTGAGTTGATAACAATTACGTTATCTCCACAGTCAACGTGCGGTGTGTAACTTGGCTTGTACTTACCTCTTAAGATCATTGCAACCTTTGAAGCAAGACGTCCTAAGTTATGACCTTCAGCGTCAACAACAATCCACTCTTTAGTTACAGTGGCTTTGCTAGCTGAAACTGTTTTGTAGCTTAATGCGTCCATAATATTATTTTAATTAAACATTCCATCCCCAATAAAGGGGATGCAAAAGTACAATTAATTATTTTAAAACCAAATACCTGAAAAGAATATTTTATATCCTGAAAATCAGGCTATCAGTTTTATATTTAAATCATTAAAAAAAAACCACCTTCACGATAACGCGAAGGTGGTTCAATATTTTGGTTTTTTTGTGTTAAACAATGAATAAATTTGCAATGTCAACAACTTGCTGCGTGTTCAGCGGTTCGTCATAAGCTTCTGATCCTGCGGCCGCTCCAAATAAACTGGCCGTATTGTAGCCTGCTTGCATAGTAACACCTTCGCCATCATAAACGGCTTGTGTGGCTGCTGGCATTCCGGCGCCTCTTTCGGCATTTGAAATCCATCCTTTTAAGCCGCGCAAGCGTCGTACTTCAGACGCATGTCGTGCTTCGACCGAATGGATCTGCAATGCGGCGGTCAATAAATCTGGTGTTGAAATTAAATTAGCAGCCTGACCTTTATAAGCTCTCACGCCGGTATCTTCAAAAGCTTGGGCTAATGCTAAAAAGGTCGGATAATCTCCAAAAGGATTAAATGCTCCTCCTACGGTAAAGTCAAAAGTTGGTTTTGCAACAAAATTGGGGCTCATTGTACCGCCTAATCCTGCTATTAAAAATTTTACGTGATCTGCTTCGTGGTCTGCAATCTGCTGAAAAACTTTTAGGTCGCGTCCACCATTTTCGGAAGCTGGAATTACTCCAGAATCTAAAGCCATCGCATAAAATTCGTTTTCAAGATATTCTAAAGTCAGCGCAAACTGTAAAGCTCCAATTGGAGTTGCTGGTGTTGGTGTTATATCTTTTGCAAGCGCTTTATTGGCCATAGCAGATAATCCAAAAGGAATTGAGGCCAGCGCGAGGTTTTTTCCAATATTACCAAACTGAGTAAAACTGTCTCTTCGTGAACCAGTGCTTCTCATTAAACTATCATCAGTAAAGGTTTCTATAAATTTTAAAATATTCATAATTTCTAAGTTTTAGCTAGTTAATATTAAGGTAAGTATTTGGCAGTAAATTTTGTAGTGATAAATCCTCCTGCAATGGGTAAAATTTGAGAAGGATCTTTCGCTGCGTCTAAACCGGTTGATGTGCTTATAATATCGTCACCAGCAAAATCTTTAGAATTTGGGTTGATTAAACTTCTTATAGCCGATGCGTGTCTTGCTTCGACAGAAACAATTTTTCCGGCCAATAATAAATAGTCGGCGCTTTTAATTAGTTTTCCAGCACCGTTGTATGCGGCTACTCCTGTATCTTCTAGTGCTTTTGCAGTAGCAAGAACTTCGTTGCGGCTGTTGAAATTCATGGAGCCATAATTAAATGCCAAAGAGGGAAGCAATTGTGAGCTTGGGTCCGGAAGTGCTCCAGTCAAAGCTGCTTTGAAAAAATCTCTGTGAATTACTTCATGATGATATAAATCGGTCAAAACCTGACGTTCAATATCATTAAATGTAGAGTTGAAATTTGAGGCGTTTACAACTTTTGTATAAAAATCGGCTTCTAATTGTTCAAGAGCATATGCATATGTTAATACGCCAAAATCTCCTGAACCCAGGTCAAATACGCCGTTCTTTATCCCTGGCAGGGTATTGTCCTGCATGTCGTTATCATTGTCATTGTCGCTGCATCCAGCTAAAACCAAACCTGCGGTAACTAATGTTAACCCACTGAGCTTAAGAAAGCTCCTTCTGCTATCCAGTGAAGGGTCAACTTCATGAATTTTAACTTCGTTTTTCATAATCAAAGGTTTTTATTAAGGTTAATAACATGTATTAGGGTATTAACGAGATTTAGCGGCATACGGTTTTGGATAATCATGCTTTTTTAATTTTATTTTAAAAAAGGCTTTATAATTTTAAATAGTGGTAGGGCTTTTTTGTTTTATTTTAGGTAATTCTACTATATTTGTATTAATTACATAAAATTTTATTTAGATGAAAGCTAAAGCAACTCTTAAACAAATTGCGAAAGAACTAGGTGTTTCTGTGTCTACAGTGTCTAAGGCATTAAATGACAGTCCAGAAATTAGTGAGCAGACGAAGGTGAAGATTAAGGAGTATGCCAAACTCAAAAATTATAAGCCGAATGTTATTGGTCTGAATTTGAAAAATCGTAAAACCAAAACGATCGGTGTAATTATACCTAATATATTAAACTCTTTTTTCGCGAAAGTGTTTAGTGGTATTGAAAAAGTGGCAGACAAAAAAGGATATAATGTAATTACTTGTATTTCTAATGAATCTTTAGAAAAAGAAGTTCATACACTTGAAATGTTGAGCAACGGAACAATTGATGGTTTTATTCTTTCTGTTTCTGAAGAAGCTCAAAAACTGCAAGATTATAATCATTTTTCGGCTATTATAAATGACGGAACTCCAATTGTAATGTTCGACCGAATTGCAGATGAAGTTGAATGTGATAAAGTTGTGGTTGACGATTTTGATTCGGCTTTAAACTCAACGCAGCATTTGATTAATTTAGGATGTAAAAATATAGCGCTTATTTCTTCTGTAGATAATTTAAGTGTTGGTAAATTAAGAGCCGATGGATATTTGAAAGCTTTAAAAGACAATAATATTCCAATTAACGAAAAAATCATTCTAAGAACCGATTCTGAAGATGATATGAAAGCTAAGATTGATGCAATTTTTGACAATAAAGTTGACGCTATTTTTGCTTTGGATGAAAATGATTCGGTTGCGGCTTTAAGAGTAAGTTTGAAAAAAGGTTACCGAGTTCCAGAAGATATTTCGATCATTGGTTTTGCTGACGGAATTTTGGCTTCAAGACGTTTGTCTCCAAGTTTGACAACCGTAAGTCAGCACGGAATTGAAATTGGTGAAGTTGCTGCAAAAAGGTTAATCAAGAGACTTGAAGAAAGCGAAGAAGAAACTTCAGATTATGAAACAATCGTTATTAAAACGGTTTTGAAAGAAAGAGAATCAACTAGAAAAGCTTAGATAAAAATATAATTGATAAAAAAGGACTGTTCGAAAGAACAGTCCTTTTTTTATTCATAATTTATGTCATTGCAAGGAATGAAGCAACCTCATTTGCTACCTCTTATTGTTAGTATGGTTGCTTCGTTCCTCGCAATGACAAGATTGTGTGTTTTTGATTCTAAAATCTAAAATAAATTAATGCGCTTCTAACCAATCTTTACCCATACCTAATTCAACTTCCAACGGAACCGCCATTTTAAAAGCATTTTCCATTTCGTGTTTGATCATTGGCTGGATTTTTTCTAATTCGTCATTGTGCACATCAAACACAAGCTCATCATGAACCTGAAGTAGCATTTTAGATTTCCAATTCTCTTCTGTTAGTTTTTTATGAATGTTGATCATTGCAATTTTAATCACATCGGCAGCACTTCCCTGAATTGGCGCGTTAACAGCATTTCGTTCCGCAGCACTTCTCACGACAGCATTTGCCGAGTTAATGTCTTTTAAATAACGGCGACGACCTAAAATCGTTTGCACATATCCTTTTTCACGTGCAAATTCAATTTGTTCGCTGATATATGATTTTAATCTAGGGTAAGTTTTATAATAAGCTTCAATCAAAGCAGCACTTTCGCTTCTTGATAATGAAGTCTGGTTGCTTAATCCGAAAGCAGAAACACCGTATATAATTCCGAAGTTTACTGTTTTTGCGTTACTTCTTTGTTCACGGGAAACTTCTTCTAAAGCCACATTAAATACTTTTGCAGCTGTTGCTTTGTGAATATCTTCCCCGTCCTGAAACGCTTTAATCATATTTTCTTCACCACTTAGAGCAGCGATAATTCGCAATTCGATTTGCGAGTAATCGGCAGAAATTAAAGTATGATTTTCATCGCGCGCCACAAAAGCCTTACGAATCTGACGTCCTCTTTCCGTACGAATCGGAATATTCTGCAAGTTCGGATTATTAGAACTCAAACGTCCCGTTGCGGCAACGGTTTGCATATAATCTGTATGAACGCGTAAAGTCTTTTTGTCAACCTGTTCCGGTAAAGCCAAGATATAAGTACTTTGCAGTTTCACCATTTGGCGCCAGTCCAAAATTTGTTTTACAATCGGATTGTCGTTTGCTAAATAAGTCAACACTTCTTCTCCAGTTGCATATTGACCCGTTTTGGTTTTCTTTTGTTTTGCACCGCCAATCTTCATTTTGTCAAATAAAACGTCTCCTAATTGTTTTGGAGAAGCAAGGTTGAATTTCTCGCCTGCAGTTTCATAAATTTGCTGTTCCAAAGATTTGATTTCGACATCCATTTCTTTAGACATTGCATTTAAAAAATCAACATCTAAGCGAATACCTTCTGTTTCCATTGCTGCTAAAACACTTACTAACGGAATTTCGATTTCATCAAATAACTTTTTAGTTTCGGTTTTATCTAATTCTGTTGTAAAAATTTCTTTTAATTGCAACGTAACATCAGCATCTTCGGCTGCATATTCCTTAATATCTTCAAGCGCTACATCGCGCATTGAAATCTGATTTTTGCCTTTTTTACCAATTAAAGTTTCAATTGATTTTGGTGAATATTTCAAATACGTTTCAGCCAAAATATCCATATTATGACGCATATCTGGATTGATCAAATAATGCGCAATCATAGTATCAAAAAGTTTTCCTTTTACAGTAACGCCGTAATTAGCAAGAATTTTTAAATCGTATTTTAAATTTTGTCCAATTTTTTCGATGTTTTCATTTTCAAAAAACGGAATAAATTTGTCAACTAAAGCTTTTGCTTCTTCCTGATTTTCGGGAAACGGAACATAAAATGCTTTTCCTTTTTCATAAGAAAAAGACATTCCAACAAGTTCAGCATGCAATGCGTCAATTCCTGTTGTTTCAGTATCAAAACAAACTGAAGTCTGATTTTGTAAATTCTGTAAAAGTAGTTTTATTCCTAAATCACCTTGAATAGTCTGGTAGGAGTGAGGTGTGTCTTCTAAAGTATTGTAAAAAGATGTTCTTGGCGTTTCTGAATCTTCATCTGTGGAAGCGCTTCCAAACAAATCAAACTGATCTTCATTTTTAGGTTGTGGCTTTTTGTATAATTTGGCATCTGGAACCTCTGCTGCAGTTGTTTGAGTTCCATCTGTTTTAAATAAATTATCAAATTGCTCGGCCATTCTTCTAAATTCTAATTCCTGAAAAATAGCATCGGTTTTTTCAATATCTGGACGTGAAAGTTCGTAGTCATCTTCATTAAATTCCACATCGCAGTCGCAGATAATTGTTGCCAGTTTTTTAGACAAAATACCTTTTTCTTTATTGGCTTCGATATTTTCTTTCATTTTACCCTTTAGTAAATGCGTATTTTCTAAAAGGTTTTCCATTGTGCCAAATTCTTTTAGGAATTTTTTGGCCGTAACTTCGCCAACTCCAGGCAGTCCGGGAATATTATCTACGGCGTCGCCCATCATTCCAAGAAAATCGATTACTTGTTCTGGTCTTTCGATTTCAAATTTTGCCAGAACTTCAGGAATACCCCAAATTTCGATTCCATTACCCATTCGGGCAGGTTTGTACATGAAAATATTTTCAGAGACCAGCTGTGCAAAATCCTTATCTGGCGTCACCATAAAAACCTTGTAATTCTGTTTTTCGGCTTGTTTGGCAATAGTTCCAATTAAGTCATCGGCTTCACAGCCTTCAATTTCAATAATCGGAATATGCATCGCTCTTAAGAGTTCCTGAATGTATGGAACAGCAATTTTGATTGCTTCTGGTGTTGCGTCGCGGTTGGCTTTATATTCGACAAACATTTCAGTTCTTACATGACTTCCGCCTTTATCAAAAGCAACGGCCAAATGATCTGGTTTTTCTCTTTTAATAACATCCAAAAGTGAGTTCATAAACCCCATAATTGCAGATGTATCCATTCCTTTTGAGTTGATTCTCGGGTTTTTTATAAAGGCATAATAACCACGAAAAATTAATGCGTATGCATCTAGAAGAAAAAGGCGTTTTTGAGTTGACATATAAAAAATATTAGTCTGTAAAAATAAACAATTGGGGTTTTAAAAATTAGACTCGCAAGATTTTTTTTCCACTATATAAGTTATATGAGTTCATTTTAGTTGAAACGCGGACTGTATAGGCGTACGGCAGTGCGTCTAAATATTCGCTATAAATTTTTAAATGAACTTATACAACTTATATGGTGAAAAATGACAAAGCGTTAATGTCTCGTTAAATTGTTTAGTCTGTAGGAATTCTTCACTTTGTCTTCATTTTACTAGGGTACTTTTGAACTGTAAAATAAAAGGTAATTAATTTTAAATCTTAGAAATCATGAGGAATTTATTGATGTTATTAGTGGCAGTTTTAGGAACAAGCGCAATGGTTCATGCGTTTCCTGCAAAAGATGGTAAAACAGTTCCTGCAAAAGAAGTTACAGCAACAAATCATCCAAAAAATAAAACGGATAAAAAAGTAAAATCAGAAAAAAGTGAAGATCCAAAAGCTCAAACAGCGAAAGTAAAAAAATAAGAACAACAACTTAAAAAGAATAAAAACATTAATTTAAAAATTAGAAATTATGAAAAATTTATTGATGGCAGCAGTATTGATTTTAGGAACAAGTGCAATGGTAAATGCTCAAACTGCACCAACTCAGGCTGCACCGGCAAAAGAGGTAAAAGCAACAAAACACCATAGTCACAAATCTGATAAAAAGGAAAAATCAGCAAAAAGTGATGCTCCAAAACCAGAAGCAGTAAATGTGAAAAAATAAAGATTGTTTTTGATTTGTTTTCAATGCATTGTAAGGAAACAAAACAGAAATAATGGTTTATGGAGAATGCGGTTGGAAAAGGCTGATAAAGAAATTTGTCAGCTTTTTTTATTCGTTAATTTTTTAATAATGCGCAACATGATTTTTTAAAATTGCTTAAATTTAATTGCGCTTAATAGCTGTTTTTATGAATATTTTGATTGTTGAAGATAATAGAGAACTTGCTGCAGAAGTTTACGACTTTTTGTGCAACGCCGGTTATGTCTGTAAAATAACGCATACGTGCAATGACGCTCTCGAAGAAGTTGCCAGTAATGATTATGATGCAATGTTGCTTGATTTGGGCCTGCCAGACGGTGATGGTTTTGAGGTTTTGAGTGCTGTTCGAAAAACAAAATCAAAAATGGCTGTAATTGTGCTCACAGCCCGTGGCGAATTAGATGACAGAATTAATGGCCTTCATTTGGGTGCGGACGATTATTTGACGAAACCTTTTGCACTAACAGAACTTAGTGCGAGATTGTTTGCTGTGATTCGCAGAATGCATGGCTTCACGCTGAATAATTTAAGTATTCACGGATTTTTGCTTCAGCTTCAGGATTATAAAGTCAGTTATAATGATGTACCTCTCAGTTTGACCAAAAAAGAGTTTGATATTTTTCAATATTTAGTTCTGAACAAAAATCGAGTTATTACTAGACTTCAATTAACAGAACATATTTGGGGTGATATACTTGAAGTTAATTCAGATTCTAATTTTATAGATGTTCATGTTCGTAATCTCCGAAAAAAGTTAGATAAACATAGATCTATAGATTGGTTTGAAACAGTTCGAAATGTCGGTTATCGCATAAACGAATAAAAAAGATACTTGTGAAGATAAAACACCAATTAGCTATTTTTAATGCACTGACACGTTTGCTGGTGATTTTGATATTATGGCTGATGCTGCCAATTTTAGTTGAAAATGTAGTGTACAGACATATCAATAACGGACTGATTGAAAAAAAGAAAAAATTTATAGATAATTTGAATCAAAAAGAAATCAATGATTTTATTGAAGACGCCGATGATTCGACTGAAACCTATTCTCAGTTTTCTACTTTGCACAGTGAATTTCTTGTGCTGTCAAAGATTCCCGTAAAAGCCAACGAGAAAAAAACGTTCTTTAATAATGAATACCGAATTATTGAAGGCGAAGAAAATGAATACCGAATTCTGCAATATCATTTTACTTACGAAAATCAAGGTTATCAGCTGGAAATTGGCAGCAGTCTGAGCGAAGTAAATGACCTTACCTTTATTATCAGATTTTTTATTATTATAGTTTTGGTCGTGATTCTGCTGGTTACTTTTTTGGCCGATACTGTTTATATTGAATATCTGCTTAAACCTTTTTACAAAATCATTGATACAAAAATAAGGAGAGTCAATGAACCTGAAGCTTTTGATCATACACCAATAAAAGCAAAATCCAGAGATTTTAGGGAATTGGATTTGGTTTTAAACCAAATGATGGACCGAATTGCAGAACTTTTCAAAAAAGAAAAGCAATTTATTTCGAATGTTTCTCACGAATTGCTCACGCCAATTGCATTGCTCAAAAATAAATTTGAAAATTTATTGCAGAATGAATCTTTAGATGATAATGCTATTGATAAAATTGCAGGCTCATTGAAGACACTGGACATGCTGAAAAAAATTATAAATAATTTATTGCTGATTTCCCGTATAGAAAACAATCAATATGAAGCAAATGAGAATATAAATTTTCATGAAATAATAAATGACCTGCAGTTAGATTTTCAAGATCGCATGGAAGATCGCGAAATTCATTTTGAAAATCACATGAAACAAGAATATGCTTTTATCGGAAATAAAACGCTGATTCATATTTTGATTTATAATTTGGTAACCAATGCAATAAAATACAATCGTCCAAAAGGAACTATCAGTATTGAAGATGGTTTTGAAAAAGGCTGTTATTTTATTTCAATTGCAGATTCAGGGCTCGGAATGAGTGAAGCGCATCTTGAAAAAATATTTAACAGGTTTGCCAGAATAAGTTCAGATCAGGATGGCCAGGGTTTAGGGCTTGCTATTGCAGAAAGTATTGCTTCATTTCATCATATCGAAATCAAAGTTGTTTCTAAAATAAATGAAGGAACAACATTTACATTGTTGCTTCCTGAAGTTATAAAACATAATTAAAAGTTAATTTTTTCAGACGCATTCAAACTTCATTTAATCTTCATTTGGTGATTCTATCTTTGAAGTGTAATAATGAAACAATAATCAGCAAAAATTTTAATTATGAAAAAAGTAATAATGTTAGCAGTAGCTGTTCTAGGAACAGTAGCAATGGTAAACGCTCAAACAACTCCAGCTCAAACTGCTCCAGCAAAAGAAGCTAAAGCTCCTAAAAAAGACAAAAAAGCTGATAAAAAAGCTAAAAAAGCACAGGCAGCTAAGCCAGAGGCAGCAAAAACTCAAAAGTAAAACAACATTACGTTTGCTGGTACAAACTTTGTTGTGGATTATAAAAGGTTTTAAAAAATTTGGTAGAGAAAAAGCTGGTGGAGAAATCTACCAGCTTTTTGTTCTTTATTTTGAGTTAAATTTTTGATAATAAAAACCAATAAAATTTTCATTCTTTGTTACTTTGCTTAAAACTATAACTAATGATCCTTCGTTTTGTAATTCTTTGCGCCCTTTTTCTGCTTATTGAGTTTTATTCCTATCAAGCCTTTCGTACTCTCATCAAATTAAGATGGGTTTTAATAAGTTACCAGATTATAAGCGCACTACTTTTGGCTTTTATTATATATTCGTTTTCTCAAGTTGACAGATCTGTTGGGCAAACAAGACAATTTATGTTTACAACAGGATTGATGTTGTTGATTTACGTTCCAAAAATTGTCTTGACATTAGTAATGTTTGGTGAAGATATTTTTAGAATAGGAGCTAGTATTTTGAATTATTTCATTTATAATACTCCAAGAAAAGAGATGATGCCGGACAGAAGAAAGTTCATTAGTCAAATTGCATTAGGCTTAGCAGCAGTGCCATTTTTATCTTTGATTTATGGAATTTTTGAAGGGAAATATAATTTTAAAGTAATCAAGCAAACAGTCTTTTTTCCAGATCTTCCAGATGCTTTTGATGGCTTTAGAATCACTCAGATTTCAGATGTTCACAGCGGCAGTTTTGATAATCCAGAAAAAATAAATTATGCGATTGATTTGATCAATCAGCAGGAAGCAGATATGATTTTGTTTACAGGTGATATTGTAAATACGCATGCAAAAGAAATGCATCCGTGGCTGGAAACTTTTAGCAGAATCAAGGATTATAAATATGGTAAATTTTCGGTTTTGGGAAATCACGATTATGGTGAATATGTGACGTGGCCGTCTGAGAAGCAGAAAGAGGAAAATTTTCAGGAAATCAAAAAGCTGTACGGTCAAATTGGCTTTAAGCTAATGCTGAATGAACATGCATATATTCAAAAAGGGGAGGATAAAATCGCTTTAATTGGAGTAGAGAACTGGGGAGTTAATTTTAAGAAAGCTGGAGATTTAAACAAAGCTTCAGAAAATGTAGCTCAAGAGGATTTCAAAGTTTTAATGAGCCACGACCCAAGTCATTGGGATGCAGAAATTAAAGATCATCCAAAAAACTTTCATTTAACGCTTGCAGGCCATACACATGGTATGCAGTTTGGAATCGAAATTCCGGGTTATTTTAAATGGAGTCTTGCACAATATATATACAAACAATGGGCTGGCCTGTACGAAACCGCCGGAAGATACGTTTATGTTAACCGAGGATTTGGTTTTCATGCCTATCCAGGCCGAGTTGGTATCATGCCGGAAATAACAGTTATAGAACTAAAAAAAGGCAACAATGTGGCTTAATTCGTTAAAAATGCTACATTTGTAGAATATTTGCCTCTTTGTAGTAAATTAAAAAATTTAAATTTTTGGTTTTATGTCAAAATTTGGAGAACTAATAAATGCTCAAGTCCCTGTGTTGATTGACTTTTACACAGATTGGAACGAATCTTCAGTTTCTATGCATCCAGTAATCAAGGATGTTGCGGCTGCACTTGGCGATAAGGCCAAAGTAATCAAAATTGATGTAGATAAGAATCAAGAACTGGCTGAGGCTCTTCGTATTAAGGGTCTTCCTACACTTATGATTTATAAAGAAGGACAAATGATCTGGAGGCAGTCAGGTGAGCTTGATGCCAACACGATTATAGGAATTGTTCAAGAACAATTTAATCAGTAATAAAATCTTTATTGATGTTGCCTTTTTAATGAATAACATCAAAAGCATATCCATTTTCTTTTAAAAAATGTAAAGTTTTAGGCAAAGCAAATTTTAAATTTTGTGATGCTTTTATACTGTCATGAAAAACAATTACACTTCCTGAAGTTACATTTTTTGTAACGTTTTCAAGGCATTTCTCAGGCGTAATCGATTGGTCAAAGTCGGCGCTTAAAACATCCCACATGACTATTTTATAGCCAAGATTTCGCAAAATTTTAGACTGCGCTTTTTTGATTTTTCCGTACGGAGGACGAAACAATAAACTATTTAGTTTTTTCTCATTGGCTAAAATTGAGGCACAATTTTTTACATTTTCAATATAATCATTGGTTTGGCTTTTCCATCCATTAATATGATTCATGGTGTGGTTGCCAATGGCGTGTCCTTCGGCAATTAACCTTTCAAACAAAGTTGCGTTTGCGTTAATGTTTTTTCCAATGCAGAAGAAAGTGGCCTTTGCATCAAATTTTTTCAATTCAGATAAAACCCATTCCGTAACCTCTGGTGTAGGGCCGTCATCAAAGGTTAGGTATATTTTCTTTTCCTTGTTTGGAATATCCCAACAATACTTAGAAAATACCCTTTTTATAAATGAATTTGTTTTTACCCAATAAAAGCTCATTGTGAATGAATTTACAGATATTGTAAAATTAAAAAATGCAGTGCTATTTATCTAAAAGCACTGCATTTTTTTAATCAGTATATTTTTCGTATATTATTATTCTTTTTCACGTCCAAAACGTTCGAATACATTTACATACGTATTAAAAGTCTTTTTGTGTTTTTCGTAAAAAGCTTTGTCGTTATTACGGTTCATTACTTGTAAAAGACTTCTATAGCGCTCAATATCAGTAATAATATCCATTGCAAGATCAGTCTGGTCACCAGGAGGCAATGTTGCGTAATAGTTTAGGTTTTCATTGTATTTTTTAACCAATTTATTAAGCAGGTCTTGCGCTTTTGCAGTTTCTCCCACTTTGTAATATCCATTTGTAAAAGGCTCTACTAATGAATAATAACCAAATTTGTCTAATGGAAGTTTTGTCATTGCTAAATTGATTACGTTTTTAGCTTTGTCAATTTTTCCTTCAGCAATAAGCTGATCCATTAAGCGAGATAAGTTTGTACGGTAAGTAATACTGTTTCTTCTGGTTTCAGGATCATGATAAATTTTATCACTTTCGCTGTTGCCCCAGTCCCATTTCATTACAATGTCATACATTTTATCGGCATCAATTTGCCCCATATCCATTGGTCCGCCATCTTTTGATGGAACGTTTTTAACAGGAACTAATTTGTAAACCATTCCGTCTAATTGCAGATAATCTTTTAGCCATAAATAATCTTCATCATCAAAAGCACCTCCACTAAAATAAATTGGGCGTTTCCAATTGTTATTAGCTAAAATGTCTAGCATCATTAAGCGGTTTTTGTACAACGCACTTCCTTTAATGTCAATGTCTAAATAAGGAACAATAGAATCATTGTATTTTGAATTTACAACTTTGTTCTTGATAATTATGTTTTTATCAACAGGAACTCTTATTTTGTTTGTTGGGTAGAAATGAATTGTCTGACCATTTTGAAGGCCAACAGTTGATTTTGGATTTTTAATAAAATTTATGAAATCAGTAATGTTCCATCGTGTGTCAATTTTTTCAATATGCGCTACATAATCTAATTTATCTCCCACATAATCGTCATGCGTAAAAGATATTGGCAACGGATCAGACTCGTAAGCTTTTGCTTTCATTTGGTCAATATACCAATCTGTCATAAATAAGCTTGTATTTACGATCTTAACATCGGTTCTAAAATGCTCAATTTCCTGTGCATACCATAATGGGAAGGTGTCATTATCACCAATTGTGAATAGAATTGCATCTTTGTCGCAAGAGCTTAAATATGCTTTTGCCATAGCCACAGCAGTATATCTTCCAGATCTATCGTGATCATCCCAGTTTTGAGATGCCATTAAAATTGGAGCCGCTAATAAAGTTCCAGCAATAATTACTGGTCCGGCTATTTTTGGAGCAATATATTTTTGAATGCTTTCGTATAAAGAATACACCCCAAAACCTATCCAGATTGCAAAAACATAAAATGATCCTACAAGAGCATAATCTCTTTCGCGAGGCTCAAATGGTCTTTCATTCAAATAAATTTTTAAGGCAATTCCGGTAAATAAGAATAATGCTAAAAGCACGTAAAAACTTTTAAGGTCTTTATTTGCGTGATACATTATTCCGATAAGACCTAGAATAAAAGGAAGGAAATAGTAAACATTGCGCCCTTTGTTGTTTAAAACATCCGAAGGCAAATTATCCTGAGAACCCAAATGTACAGAATCAAGTGCTTTAATGCCGCTGATCCAGTTTCCATCTAGATTGTCGTATTTTCCTTGAACATCGCTTTGGCGTCCAACAAAGTTCCACATTAAGTATCTCCAGTACATATATCCAAATTGATATTCGAACATAAAAGCGAAGTTATCTGTAGTTGTTGGTTTTTCAATAATTAAATATTCTCCGTAGCTTTTTAAGAATTTAACATAGCCTTCGTTGTCAATTTGTTTTTGGGCAAATGCCTTTCTGAATTCTGAAACTGTTTTTTCAACTTCGTTTCTCAATTGAGCAGTAGCTTTATTGTATTCATCTTCACTTAATTGGCTTGCGTCAATTCCGTATTTAGCCAAGTCCTCTTCGTAATTATAATTAGGATTGATTTTAAACTTCGGCGGATTTGTAAAGTTGATGTAATTTTGAATGTGTCCCATTTCGGTACTCCACATTCGTGGCAGAATCGTTTTTTGATTGTCATCAGAATTTTGATCTGCGTTTTTATAATTATTGGTAATGATATATTTACCAGTTTTATAATCTCTTTCGTAGTTTGGTTTTTTGTCTAAATAAGGTGTTTTCTCGTCAAGACCGGCAAAATATTCAGTGTATTGTGGTCCATAAAACAATGGATTTACACCATATTGTTCACGATTGTAATAAGCAAGAACCTCAATAGCATCAGATGGTTTGTTTTCATTGATTACCGTATTTGCATTGGCACGAACAGGAAGCATCATCCAAGTAGAGAAACCAATCAAGATAAATAAAATACAAAGTATAATCGTGTTGTAAAAAATCAAACCTTTTTGTTTCGTGTATTTTAATCCAAAGTAAAAGAAAGCCACAAAAAGCAGCGCCACAAAAATAGTTCCCGAATTAAAAGGAAGTCCTAAACTGTTAACCATATATATTTCGGTTTTCCCGAAGAATGCCATGGTTAAAGGCAATAATAATTTGAAAATGAATAACAAAATTCCAATTACAACAACATTTGCGATAAGGAAATTTTTGATGGTAACTTTTTCGTAATGTTTAAAATAATATAGAAAACCTATCGATGGAATTGTCAGTAAGGCCATAAAGTGAACACCAAAAGAAAGACCTATAACTAAAGAAATAATTAAAAGCCATTTGTTTCCTTTTGGTTTGTCCATATCTTGTTCCCAGCGTAGACCAAGCCAAAAAAGCAATGCAATTAAAAGCGAAGCCATCGCGTAAACTTCTGCTTCGACTGCATTAAACCAAAAACTGTCAGAGAAAGTATAAGCTAGTGCTCCAACAAAAGAACTTCCTAAAATAACAATAGAATTATTTTGATCAATTTCTGCAAAACGAGCTACAATCTTTTTTAAGATCATAGATGAAGACCAGAACATAAATAGAATTGTAAATGCACTAGAAAAAACAGACATCATATTTACCATCACTGCCACGTGTTGTGCATCTATTGCAAACATGGCAAAAAAGGCTCCCATCATTTGGAATAAAGGTGCTCCTGGAGGGTGGCCAACTTCTAGTTTAGCTGCTGTGGCAATGTATTCGCCACAATCCCAAAAGCTCATTGTAGGTTCGACAGTTAAAGTGTAGGTAATTAAAGCGATTGCAAATGCAAACCAACCAATAATTGTATTCCATTTATTGAAATTGAATTGTGCCATATTTAGGTGTTAAAATTTTGTATGTTTTCTATCCTACAAAGAAAATGTTTTTTTGTGTAAAGAAACGAGCATTAACAAAAAATTCTATAAAACTATCTGTGAAAAGTAAATTGTTGTATGTGAGGAGTTTCCGTTGTTGCTAGGGATTCTTAACTGAAAAAAAACGAAAAAAATGATTTTTTTTCGTTAAAAAGTTTGCACAAACTAAATAAAGCCTTAAATTTGCACTCGCTTAACAGCACTGCT
>NZ_SNXB01000009.1:165794-198305 GCF_004362055.1 Flavobacterium sp. 245 | reverse complement strand
CTGCTGGTCTATGGTGTAATGGTAACACAACTGTTTTTGGTGCAGTCTTTCTAGGTTCGAGTCCTAGTAGACCAACATAAAGCCTCTCAGAAATGAGAGGCTTTTTTTATGTAAAAAAGTTTTCTTAAAAAATTTGCATATACTAAATAAAGTTCTAATTTTGCACCCGCTTAACAGCTCTGCTGGTCTATGGTGTAATGGTAACACAACTGTTTTTGGTGCAGTCTTTCTAGGTTCGAGTCCTAGTAGACCAACATAAAGCCTCTCAGAAATGAGGGGCTTTTTTTATGCGGTTATAATAATAGGTTTTTATTAAGTAGCTTGGTTGGTTTGTAAGCTGTTATTTTTCTTTTAAAGAAGAAGGAACTATTCCGAATTTCTTTTTAAAAGAGAATGAAAAATGCGATAAATCTTCAAATCCAACCCCAATATAAACTTCTGATGGGGAATTGCCTTGGCTAATTAAATAATAAGCTTCCTGAAGTCTTTTGTTCAATAGCCATTTTCCAGGTGTCTGCTGAAATGTTTTCTGAAAATCTCTTTTGAATGTCGCTAAACTGCGTCCTGTGAGATAAGCAAAACGATGCAGGTGCACATTAAAGTGAAAATTTTTATTCATAAAAGCTTCAATGTCAATTTTTCCAGGTTCATTAAAATCAAATAAAATGTCTTTTAGTTCTGGATTTACTTTCAATAAAAGATGAACTGCTTCTTTTATTTTTAAATTAAATAAAGCTTCGTTGTTTTCTTGATCAACTTCAAGATAGGAGATCAATGATTCCATGAAAGATTTGTAAAGAGGATTTGGAGCCAGAGTAATCATAGCTTCTGAATCGGCTTTTTTGTTGATCTTAAAATCATATTCTTTGCTTATTTCGCGAAGAATTTCCTGGTCTAAAAAAAGAGAAATTGTTTTAAATTCTCCATCTTCTGGTGGGATCTTCGTGAACTTTGCCAAATGATTTCTTTTGCTGAAACGAAAATCTCCAGCTTTTGAATGATAAGTGTTTTTGCTGTCTGATGCTGTCATTTCGCCTGAAATTTGATAGCTAAAAACATGTTCCGGAATAAAATGTTCTCCTTCTCGGCTGCGTGCGTAATAGCAGGAATAAAGTATTTTAGGTTTTGGATTTGCTTTTGTAGTCATATTGTAAAATTACTAAAAGATCCGGAAAATCTTTTTATGAAAAGAATTCCGGATCTCAAATGATTATTTTGGCTGAATTAATGCTTTTGGTTCTAAATAAGCTTCAAGTCCAATTGTTCCAAATTCTCGCCCAATTCCAGATTGTTTGAAGCCGCCGAAAGGAGCTAACGGGTCGTGTCCAATTCCATTTATTTGAACGCGTCCTGCATTAATCTGCGAAGCGATAAAGTGAGCTCTTTCGTTGCTTGCAGAACTTACGTAAGCTTGTAATCCATAAGTCGTGTCGTTGGCAATTTCAACTGCTTCTTCATCTGTTTTGTAAGTTATGATGGTTAAAACGGGACCAAATATTTCTTCTCTGGCAATGCGCATTTTATTGTTTGCGTTTATAAAAACGGTTGGTTTCACAAAATTTCCTTTTTCTAAACCTTCGGGCTTTCCTAATCCTCCAACTAAAATTTCTGCACCTTCATTAATTCCAATTTGAATGTAGTGTTGAACGCGATTGAATTGTTTTGTGCTCACCATTGGGCCTACTGCAGTAGTTGGTTTTTTGGGGTTTCCAACAATTGTGTTTGAAATGATTTCTTTGATAAGACTTTTGGTTTCTTCTAGCTTGCTTTCGGGAATCAATAATCTTGTTCCGGCAATGCAGGCTTGTCCGCTATTCATGAATGCGGCGCTTATGGCAAGCGGAATTGCTTTCGAAAAATCTGCATCATCTAAAATGATATTTGGTGATTTTCCTCCAAGTTCCAGAGTAACACGTTTCATTGTGTCAACGGCTTCTTTTGCAATAATTTTTCCAACAGTTGTAGATCCTGTAAAAGAAATTTTTGCAATATCTGGATTGCGACTTATTTCTGCGCCAACTATTTCGCCCAAGCCATTTACAATATTTACAAGGCCTTTTGGAAGCTGTGCGTCATGAAGGCATTCTGTCATTAGTTGCGTTTGCTGCGCGCTCATTTCACTCGGTTTGATTACGGTGGTGCATCCTGCTGCAATTGCTGTTGATAATTTACTGCTAATAAAACCGTTGCTTGAGTTCCAAGGAATGATAATTCCGACAACGCCAATCGGAGTCATTTGAACTTCAGATTCTCCCATGGTTTTGGTAAATTTATAAGAGTTTAATAAGCTGATCGCTGAATCAAAGCCTTTTAGCATGTATTCGTAACTTATTGAAGCAAATTGAAAAGTACCTCCATATTCTTCGATCATTATATTAATGAAGTCTGTTTTTCTTTTTTCAATTGAAGCTTGGATGTTTTTTAAGTATTGAATTCTTTCTGAAATAGTAGTTTTTGAAAAGGTTTTAAAAGCTTTTTTGGCGGCGTTTATTGCATTTTGAGTGTCTTCTGTATTTCCTAAGCGTACTTTTCCTAGTTTTTCATTTGTTGTTGGGCTTATAAGGTCAAAATATTCTGTTCCTTTTGGTGAAATAAATTCCCCATTAATGTAAATTTTGTCTATTGTTTTCATGTTGTGTGATTTAATGAATTTTTATTTGACAAATTTCAGAATTAATAAGGTGTGTGACTTTGTTGTGAAGTTCAAATTAACTTTGTTGTAAAGCTCATCTTTTGAAATTGAATTGATAAAAAAAAATCATCTTCCAGATGAAAGACGATTTTTGTAAAATGATTTTTTATTTGTTTAAATCTTTAAAGTGATAACAGGTCGTACAGCATGATTTACTAATCCTTCGCTTATGCTTCCGTTAAAAAAGTGGGCAAAACCAGTTCGGCCATGTGTGCACATTCCGATAATATCGGCATTTATGCTGTTGGAGAAATTGATAATGCCTTTTTCAATATTAGTATCGTTGTAAATATGTGTCGAGTAATTGGTGATATTAAACTGCGTTACAAATTCATTCATTGCTTTTTGAATAACATGTGTTGGCTTAAAGCTATTTGGTGTGCAGATTGTAACAAGATGAATTTTGGAATTAAAGAATTTGATAAAATTCAGCAGTTTTTCAAATGGTGCTTTTGTTTCTTCAGAGAAATCAGAAGCAAAAACAATGTCATCGACTTTAAAATTAGAGATATCTTTTTTGATTACTAAAACAGGGATTTCAGAATTTCGAACTACTTTTTCAGTGTTAGAGCCTATTAAAAGTTCCTCAACGCCAGACGAGCCGTGAGATCCCATAATGATTAGATCAACTTCATAATCTTGGCTTACTTGTTTAATTCCATGAATTGGTTTGTCCATTTTTACAATTTCGGTCACAGAAATTCCGTCCAAATAAGGTTTTGATGATATTGCGTCAAGCATTTCATTTGCCTTTTTCATAAAAAGCATGGTTTCGGGGATGCTTGCTCCGCCAAGGATGGCGTCATTCATTTGGTGCGGCAATTCAAGCATATGTAAAATGATGATTTCTGAATCATTTTTTTTAGCAATTTGCGCGGCAACTTTTAAAGCGTCTTCAGCATGTTCTGAAAAATCAGTAGGAACTAGAATTCGTTTCATAATTTTTTGGGTTAAATTATTTGGGTAATCTGTTATTTTAATGCTACTATAAAGATAAGAAATATTTTTAGAGCAATCAATTTTATTTGATTTATAAAAAAATCACTATATTTGCATCGTTATTTATTAAAATCTAAATAATGAGGGGACTAAGTGTCCCCTCTTTTTATAAAATTATGACATTTAAAGAGAAAGTAAACGGATTAATTGAAGAAGCTCTTCTGGAAAAGCCATCGATCTTTTTGATTGATTTGTCGGTTTCAGATTCTTTTAAAATTAGTGTTGGTTTAGACGGAGATAGTGGAGTGGCGCTACAGGATTGTATTGATATTAGTCGTGCAATTGAGAATAATCTTGATCGTGAAGAGCAGGATTTTTCGCTTGAAGTAGCATCTGTTGGAGTAGGATCTCCTTTGAAAATGACAAGACAATACAAAAAAAATATTGGTAGAACGTTGATTGTTACTACAAATAATGAAAAAATTGAAGCAGAGTTAGTAGAAGCTAACGATGTTTTTATAATTTTGTCTTGGAAAGCAAGAGAACCAAAAAAAGTAGGAAAAGGAAAAGAAACAGTTCAAAAAGAGCAACAAATACCTTATACAGAAATTAAAGAGGCAATTGTTACAGTAACATTTTAATTAAAGAATTCGCATGGAAAATTTAGCATTAATCGATTCATTCTCAGAGTTTAAAGATAATAAACTTATTGATCGTGTAACGCTTATGGCAATTTTAGAGGACGTGTTTAGAAATGCATTAAAGAAAAAATACGGTTCTGATGAAAACTTCGATATCATTATAAATCCTGATAAAGGTGATATGGAGATCTGGAGAAGAAGAGTAATCGTTGCTGACGAAGACCTAGATTTTGAAAACGAAGAGATTACTTTGACTGAAGCAAGAATGATTGAAGCGGATTTTGAAATTGGCGAAGAAGTTTCTGAAGAGGTTAAATTGATTGATTTAGGAAGAAGAGCTATTTTGGCTTTGCGTCAAAACTTAATATCTAAAATTCACGAACACGATAATACAAATCTTTACAAGCAATTTAAAGATATTATTGGTGATATTTATACTGCAGAAGTGCACCACGTACGTCCTAGAGTAGTTATCTTGGTTGATGACGAAGGGAACGAAATCGTGCTTCCAAAAGAAAAACAAATTCCGTCTGACTTTTTCCGTAAAGGAGATAATGTTCGTGGTATCATTGAAAGCGTTGAATTAAAAGGGAATAAGCCTCAAATCATTATGTCTAGAACTTCTGAAAAGTTTTTAGAAAAATTATTTGAACAAGAAATTCCTGAAGTATTTGACGGTTTAATTACAGTTAAAAATGTAGTGCGTATTCCTGGTGAAAAAGCAAAAGTAGCGGTAGATTCTTATGATGATAGAATTGATCCGGTTGGAGCTTGCGTAGGTATGAAAGGTTCTCGTATTCACGGAATTGTTCGTGAGCTAGGAAACGAAAATATCGACGTAATCAATTATACAAACAACATTCAGTTGTTTATTACAAGAGCTTTGAGTCCTGCAAAAGTTTCTTCAATCAAGATTGATGAAGAAAACAAAAGAGCTGAAGTTTTCTTGAAATTAGAAGAGGTTTCTAAAGCAATTGGTAGAGGTGGGCATAACATTAAATTAGCTGGTCAATTAACTGGTTATGAGTTAGATGTTATTCGTGAAGGCGATGTTGCTGGTACTGTAGCTGATGAAGACGATGTTGAATTAACAGAGTTCTCTGATGAAATCGAAGAATGGGTTATCGAGGAATTTGCTAAAATAGGTTTGGATACTGCAAAAAGTATTTTGAAACAAGAAGTAGAAGATTTAGTAAGAAGAACAGATTTAGAAGAGGAAACAATTCTAGACGTTATGAAAATACTAAAAGAAGAGTTTGATAGCTAGAAAATAGCGGCATCTGCTCTAACAACACAACGAAAAAGGTAATAATAAAAAGGTTATATGTCTGAAGAGAGAGTAATAAGAATAAACAAGGTTTTAAGGGAATTAAATATCTCATTAGAAAGAGCTGTTGATTATCTAAAAGATAAAGGAATTGCTATTGATGCAAATCCAAACGCTAAAATTTCTGATAGCGAATTTAATATTCTGCAGAGCCAATTTGCGGGCGATAAGGGGAATAAGGAAGCTTCTAAAGAGGTAGGAGAAGAGAAAAGAAAAGAAAAAGAAGCATTGCGTGTTGAGCGTGAGAAAGAAATTGAGGACAAACGCAGACAAGATGAGGAACGCCAAAAACAACAAGAGATCATAAAAGCGAGAGCTGTTGTAACCGGGCCTGTTCAAGTTGGTAAAATTGATTTGAATCCAAAGAAACCTGCAGTTTCTGCTCCTGTTGAGGAACCAGTTAAAACTAGTGAGCCAAAAGCAGTTGTTACTCCTGCTCAGCCAGAAAAACCTGTTGAAAAAGAAATTGTACAGCCAGAGCCAGTTGCTCCTGTAGTTTCTGAAGAGAAAAAGGTGGAAAAGCCTATTATTACTGAGAAAAAAGAAGTGAAAAGTGAGAATGCTAAAACGGCTCAGGAGCCTATTGTTTCAACAGATCCTGCAACTGCCGAAGAGACTATCACTACTCAATATCAAAAATTATCTGGAACTACTCTTACAGGGCAAACAATTGATTTATCTCAATTTAATAAGCCTAAAAAGAAAAAAGAGGATCCAAAAATTACTCCAAATAAACCTGGAGTTCCAGGAGCTGGAAACAATAACAACGCCAATAAAAATAAGCGTAAAAGAATCGCTCCTAAACCGGGTGCGCCGGGTGCACCAAAACCTGCAACAGGAAATGCGCCAGGAACCCCAAATCCTAATAAAATTACTCCAAATACTGGAGGAGGAGGTTTTAATGCTAACAGAAGTTCAAGACCTGGTTTTGTAAAAGGAAACCGTCCAGCAATTGTTGCAAAAGTAGAGCCAACGGAAGAAGAAGTAAAAAACCAAATTAGAGAGACTCTTGAAAAACTTCAAGGTAAAGGGGGGAAATCTAAAGCGGCTAAATATAGAAGAGATAAAAGAGAAACACACCGTCAGAAATCTGATGATGAGCAAAGAGCGCTTGACGAAGGAAGTAAAACTATTAAAGTTACTGAATTTGTTACTGTAGGTGAAATTGCGATCATGATGGATGTGCCAATTACTAAGGTAATTGGAACTTGTATGTCACTTGGAATTATGGTTACAATGAATCAGCGTTTAGATGCTGAAACATTGACTATCGTTGCTGATGAGTTTGGTTTTGAAGTTGAGTTCATTACTGTTGATATCGAAGAAGCTATTGCGGTAGTTGAAGATAGAGAAGAAGATCTAGTAGTTAGAGCGCCAATTGTTACTGTAATGGGTCACGTTGACCACGGTAAAACATCTTTATTGGATTATATTCGTAAAGAAAATGTTATTGCAGGTGAATCTGGAGGTATTACGCAACACATTGGAGCTTACGGAGTAACTTTAGATAACGGTCAAAAAATCGCATTCTTAGATACACCGGGTCACGAGGCGTTTACTGCGATGCGTGCACGTGGAGCTCAGGTTACTGATATCGCTATTATTGTAGTAGCGGCAGATGATGATATCATGCCACAAACAAAAGAGGCAATTTCTCATGCACAAGCTGCAGGGGTGCCAATTATATTTGCAATCAATAAAATTGATAAACCAAATGCTAATGTTGAGAAAATCAAAGAGCGTTTGGCTAGTATGAATTTACTTGTTGAAGATTGGGGTGGAAAAATTCAGTCACATGATATTTCTGCGAAAGTTGGAACGGGTGTAAAAGAATTATTAGAGAAGGTTTTATTGGAAGCAGAAATTTTAGATTTAAAATCTAATCCAAATAAAGCGGCTCAAGGAACAGTTGTTGAAGCTTTCTTAGATAAAGGAAAAGGGTATGTGTCAACAATTTTAGTTCAACACGGAACATTAAAAGTTGGAGATTACATGCTGGCAGGAAAACATCATGGTAAAGTTAAAGCGATGCACGATGAAAGAGGGCATACTGTTTTAGAAGCAGGTCCTTCAACTCCAGTTTCGGTTTTAGGTTTAGATGGTGCAGCAACTGCGGGTGATAAATTCAATGTTTTTGAAGACGAAAAAGAAGCGAAGCAAATTGCTGCTAAACGTTCTCAATTAATGCGTGAACAGTCGGTACGTACACAACGACATATTACACTTGATGAAATTGGACGTCGTATTGCTCTTGGTCAGTTTAAAGAATTAAACGTAATTCTTAAAGGGGACGTTGATGGATCTGTTGAAGCTTTATCGGATTCGTTCTCTAAACTTTCTACAGAAGAAGTTCAAATTAATATTATCCATAAAGGTGTTGGTGCGATTACTGAAACCGATGTTAACTTGGCTTCTGCTTCAGATGCAATTATTATCGGATTTAACGTTCGTCCTGCAGGAAATGCAAGACAACTTGCAGATAAAGAAGAAATCGATATCCGTTACTATTCTATTATTTATGCAGCAATCGATGACTTGAAAGATGCAATGGAAGGAATGTTAGCTCCTGAAATGAAAGAAGAAGTTTTAGGTACTGCTGAAATTCGTGAAATTTTCAAAATTTCTAAAGTTGGATCAATCGCTGGTTGTATGGTAACAGATGGTAAAATCTTGAGAAGTTCTAAGATTAGAGTTATCAGGGAAGGAGTTGTTGTTCATACTGGTGAACTTGTTGCTTTAAAACGATTCAAAGATGATGTTAAAGAAGTATCGAAAGGATATGATTGTGGTATTCAGATAAAAGGATTTAATGACATCGAAGAAAGAGATGTTATTGAGGCATACCACGAAGTTGCAATAAAAAAGAAATTGAAATAATTTTCAATTAATATATTTAAAGCCTCAATTTTAATTGAGGCTTTTTTTATGATTATATTTTAGGGTGCGCTATGGTTTTTTGGTATGTTTTATTTGTTTAAAATTTATTATTTTTGATTAAAATTATTTAATTATGAAACAATTAATATATACGGCTGTTCTTTTTATTGGTATTTCAACTTTGTCTTTTGCCCAGGAAGCTGTGGAAAAAAGCGCTCCGCCATCTGGTAATGCAGTGGTGGGGGATTATTATGGTTCTGATGTTTCTAGTGCCGCAGTTGAAAAAGCAATCTCGGTTAAGAAATTAGAGAATGAATTTACAGATCAGAAGAAAGTTGAAAATGTTGCTGTAAAAGGACAAGTGACGGATGTTTGTGAGAAAAAAGGATGCTGGGTGACTATTAAAACAGAAAATGGTTCTTCTTTTTTTGTAAAAATGAAAGATTATGCCTTTTTTGTACCTACAGCATTAAAAGGGAAAAATGTTGTTTTAGAAGGCGACGCAGAGAGAAAAATCACTTCTGTTGATGAGTTGAAGCATTACGCTAAAGACGCTAAAAAATCCCAAACCGAAATAAATGCTATTACTTCTCCAAAAGAAGAAATTCGATTTGTGGCTAGTGGAATTAAGGTGGTGAATTAGTTCTAAGTTGGCACTTTTATAAGGGTGTATTTTTGATATTAAGTAATAAAAAAAGCGAGATTAAATCTCGCTTTTTTTATTGTTTGTAGTGGCTGTATTTATTTGCCTGGTTTAAGTAAAAAGACACTTTTGTATCTGTTTTTTATATCGGCTAAATTTCGTTCTGCTTCAATTCTGGTTTTGAAATTTCCAACAATTACTTTGTAGTTTGGAGTGTTGAAAATGATCGTTCCGTCAATATTGCTGTATTCTCTTCTAAAATCCGATAACGTTTTTTTTGCCTCTTCGCTTTTTCCGCTGAAAATTTGAATTCGGTATGTGTCATTTGTACTTATTGATGTGTTAATTTTGCGTTTCTCATTGAGTAACTGCTCAAATTTTGGGTCCTGATTTACTGTTAAATTTTGATCTTGAGCATGAATGTTATATGCTAACGTGAATAGTGTCAGCGTTAAGAAAACTCTTTTTGAAGGGGTTAAAATTCTCATAATGTGATGGTTTTTATGCAAAAATAGTATTTAAAGTTTGTATGGAAAATTTTAATATTATTTAGAATTGATATAAATTGATATTTAAGACTATTTTAAGGTTTTGAGAATAGTTCATAAGTCGTATTTTTGTGCAAGTTTTAAAAGAGGGTATTTGTTTTTACAACTTTATTACAGTAAAAATCATACCAAAAAATTAGTAGATAATTATTATACTATATGAAAAAGGTGGGTAACCATAATTCGATCTCAAGAAAATTGCTCCTTAGCTTATCGCTAACGCTGATTTTCTCCCTAACTTCATTTGCTCAAGATGCTGCTGCTCCTGCGGCGCCTGAAGCTGCTGCTCCTGCAGCAACTGCGGGTGGTGATCCAGCAAAAGGGAAAGAACTATTTAATGCAAATTGCGCTGCATGTCACAAATTAGATGCTAAATCAACAGGTCCTGCGTTAAGAGGGGTTGCTGAAAAGCATGATATGGCTTGGATCTACAAGTGGGTGCACAACAGTTCTGATATGATTAAGTCAGGAGATGCTGCTGCTGTTAAGCTTTTTGAAGAAAACAACAAGGCGGTAATGACTGCATTTCCTCAATTATCTGAGGGTGATATCGATAATATTATTGCTTATACTTCTGAGAAAAAAGCAGATGTTGCTGCGCCTCCAGCTGGTGGAGCTGCTACGCCTCCAGGTACGGCTGTAGAGAGCGGTGCTATTTCTAATAATGTTATTTTAGGAGCTCTTGCTCTTGTGATGGCTATTTTGGTTGTAATGTTGTTCATGGTGAACAAAGTATTAACAAAAGTAGCAAGTAATAATGGTATTGAAGTGGCTCCAAAAGAAGGCAGGTTGCCAATTTGGAAAGCGTTTGCAAGAAATCAATTCTTAGTATTGGTTACTTCGATCTTCTTATTATTAGCAAGTGGTTACTTTGTTTATGGGTATTTAATGCAGGTTGGTGTTGATCAAAATTATGAGCCAATTCAGCCTATTCACTATTCTCATAAGATTCATGCTGGTGATAACGAAATCAATTGTAAATATTGTCACTCTGCTGCTCGTGTTAGTAAAACTGCAGGTATTCCTTCTTTAAATGTTTGTATGAACTGTCATAAAAATATTTCTGAGGTTGCTGAAACTACAGCTACTCCTGAATACAGCAAAGCGTTCTATGATGCTCAAATTCAAAAATTATACGATGCTGTTGGTTGGGATAAAACTAAACAAGCATATACTGGAAAAACACAGCCTGTAAAATGGGTTCGTATTCATAATCTTCCTGATTTTGTATATTTCAATCACTCACAACACGTTTCTGTTGCAGGAATTGAGTGTCAGACTTGTCATGGTCCGGTACAGGAATTTGAAATCATGAAGCAATATTCTAAATTAACAATGGGTTGGTGTATTGATTGCCACAGAAAAACTGATGTTAAGATGGAAGGAAACGCTTACTATGATAAAATTCATGCTGAACTTTCTAAAAAATACGGTGTAGAGAAATTAACTGCAGCGCAAATGGGAGGTTTAGAATGCGGTAAATGCCACTATTAATCGAATTATTAAGATTTTAATATTTATATACAATGTCATCAAACAAAAAATACTGGAAAAGTGTTGAAGAACTAGAGAATGGTTCTATTGTTGAGGCGCTTAGAAATAACGAATTTGTTGAAGAAATTCCTACTGATGAATTCTTAGGAAATGCTGAGGCTTTAGCTTCATCTGGAACTTCACGTCGTGACTTTTTAAAGTACGTAGGATTTAGTACAGCTGCTGTTACACTTGCTGCTTGTGAGGGTCCTGTGCACAAGTCTATCCCTTATGTTTTACAACCAGAGCAAATCATTCCTGGTGTTGCAGATTATTATGCAACTACCGTTTTTGATGGTTTTGATTTTGCAAACCTTTTGGTAAAAACTCGTGAGGGTCGTCCAATTAAAGTTGAAAACAATACTATTGAAGGTGCTAAATTTGCAGCTAATGCAAGAATTCATGCGTCGATCTTAGGATTATATGATAGTACTCGTTTGAAAGAACCTAAATTGGAAGGAAAAAATAGCAGTTGGTCTGCTGTTGATTTGAAAATTAAGGCGAGTCTTGCTGATGCTAAATCAAAAGGAGGACAGGTTGTATTGTTGACAAATACTTTAGCGAGTCCATCTACTGAGAAATTGATAGGTGAGTTTATTGCTAAAAACCCTAATGCAAAACATGTTGTTTACGATGCAGTTTCTTCTTCTGAGGCATTAGATGCATTTGAAACAGCTTATGGTGAAAGAGCATTAGTTGATTATGATTTTTCAAAAGCTTCATTAATTGTATCTGTAGGAGCTGATTTCTTAGGAGACTGGCAAGGTGGAGGATATGATACTGGATATGCAAAAGGACGTATTCCTCAAAATGGAAAAATGTCTCGTCACTTTCAGTTTGAATCAAATATGACATTATCTGGGGCTGCTGCTGATAAACGTGTTCCAATGACTGGTGCTGATCAAAAACAAGCATTAGTTCAAATTTATAACATAATTGTAGGGGCTTCTATTCCTGTTTCTTTGGATGGTGCTTTTAAGGCTGAAGTAGTAAAAGCTGCTCAGCAATTAAATGCAGCTGGTTCAAAAGGAGTTTTAGTATCTGGAATTGAAGATAAAAATGCTCAGTTGTTAGTTTTGGCAATTAATCAAAAATTAGCAAGTGAGGCTTTTAGTACTGTTGGTACTAGACAAATTAGAAAAGGTTCTAATGCAGCTGTTTCTCAATTGTTAAAAGATATGAATGCTGGAAGTGTTCATACTTTAATCATGAGTGGAATCAACCCTGTTTACACATTAGCTGATTCAGCTTCTTTTGTATCTGGATTGAAAAAAGTAAAAACTTCTGTTGCTTTTTCTTTAAAAGAAGATGAAACTGCTTCTGTTGTAACAATCGCTGCTCCAGCGCCTCATTATTTAGAGTCTTGGGGAGATGTTGCGATTACTAAAGGAACATACAGCTTAACGCAGCCAACAATTCGTCCTATCTTTAATACAAAACAATTTCAAGATGTTTTATTGTCTTTAAATGGTGTTGGTGGAACATTCTACGATTACCTTAAAGCTAATTCTGCTAGTTTAATTGCTGGTTCTTCTTGGAATAAAGTTTTACATGATGGTGTTTTAGTAACTGGTTCGGTTGCTTTATCTGGTGGAGCTTTTGATTCTGCTGGTGCGGCAAGTGCACTTTCTAAATCAAAATCTGTTGGGGGACTTGAATTGGTACTGTATACAAAAACAGGTATGGGTGATGGTCAGCATGCAAACAATCCTTGGTTGCAAGAGTTTCCAGATCCAATCACAAGAGTTTCTTGGGATAACTATATTACTGTTTCAAACGCTGATGCTAAAAAATACGATTTATCAAATGAGATCGTTGCTAATGGTGGCTTGAATGGTAGTTATGCTACAATCACAACTGCTGATGGTGCGAAAATTGAAAATGTTCCGGTTATTGTTCAGCCTGGGCAAGCTGTTGGGACAATTGGATTTGCAGTTGGATATGGTCGTAAAGCGGCTTTAAAAGAAGAAATGCAAGTAGGTTTAAATGCGTACTCTTTATATAAAAACTTTAATAATGTTCAGTCTATAACTTTAGCTAAAGCTAATGGTGTTCATGAGTTTGCTTGTGTTCAAGGGCAAAAGACATTAATGGGTAGAGGAGATATCATTAAAGAAACTACTCTTGAAATATTTAATAGTCAAGATGCTGAACATTGGAATGAAAAACCAATGGTATCTTTAGATCATCAAGAAGTTGAAGCTACAACTGTTGACTTATGGGAATCATTTGATCGTTCAACTGGTCATCATTTTAATCTTTCTATTGATTTAAATGCTTGTACTGGATGTGGGGCTTGTGTTATTGCATGTCACGCAGAGAACAATGTACCTGTTGTTGGTAAAGCTGAAGTTAGAAGAAGCCGTGATATGCACTGGTTGCGTATTGATAGATATTATTCTTCTGAAAGCACTTTTGAAGGTGATAATAAGAGAAAAGAAGGAATTGCTGGTTTATCTAGTTCATTGTCTACATTCAATGAAATGGAAAAAGCTGGAGAAAATCCACAAGTAGCATTCCAACCAGTAATGTGTCAGCACTGTAATCACGCACCTTGTGAAACAGTTTGTCCTGTTGCAGCGACTTCTCATGGACGTGAAGGTCAAAACCACATGGCATATAACAGATGTGTTGGTACTCGTTACTGTGCAAATAACTGTCCATATAAAGTTCGTCGTTTTAACTGGTTCTTGTATAACAAAAACAGTGAATTCGATTATCACATGAATGATGATTTAGGTCGTATGGTGTTAAATCCAGACGTAAACGTTCGTTCTCGTGGGGTTATGGAAAAATGTTCTATGTGTATTCAAATGACACAAGCTACTAAATTAAAAGCTAAAAACGAAGGTCGCCCAGTTGCTGATGGTGAATTCCAAACTGCTTGTTCAAGTGCTTGTTCTTCTGGAGCGATGATATTTGGTGATGTAAATGACGCTGACAGTAAAGTAGCAAAATTAGCTGCTGATGAAAGATCTTATCACTTATTGGAGCATGTAGGAACAAAACCTAATGTGGTATACCACGTTAAAGTTAGAAATACTTAGTAAAATTATTAATTAAGAAACATATAAAGGATTATGTCGTCTCACTACGAAGCACCCATTAGAAAACCTTTAGTTATTGGTGATAAATCTTATCACGATGTAACTGTAGATGTGGCAGCGCCTGTTGAAGGACCTGCAAATAAACAATGGTGGATTGTATTTTCAATCGCATTAATAGCCTTCCTTTGGGGGTTAGGTTGTATAATTTACACCGTATCTACCGGTATTGGAACATGGGGATTAAATAAAACAGTTGGCTGGGCTTGGGATATTACTAACTTCGTTTGGTGGGTTGGTATTGGTCACGCTGGAACTTTGATTTCTGCAGTACTATTACTTTTCCGTCAACGTTGGAGAATGGCTATTAACCGTTCTGCGGAAGCAATGACTATTTTCTCAGTAGTTCAAGCGGGTTTATTTCCAATTATCCACATGGGCCGTCCATGGTTAGCGTATTGGGTTTTACCTATTCCAAATCAATTTGGATCTTTATGGGTAAACTTTAACTCGCCATTATTATGGGACGTATTTGCAATTTCAACTTATCTTTCAGTTTCATTAGTTTTCTGGTGGACTGGTTTATTGCCTGACTTTGCAATGCTTCGTGATAGAGCTATAACTCCATTTAACAAAAGAGTTTATTCGATTTTAAGTTTCGGATGGAGCGGTAGAGCAAAAGACTGGCAACGTTTTGAAGAAGTATCTTTAGTATTAGCTGGTTTAGCTACTCCTCTTGTACTTTCTGTACACACGATTGTATCTATGGACTTTGCTACTTCTGTAATTCCAGGATGGCATACAACTATCTTCCCTCCATACTTCGTTGCTGGAGCGGTATTCTCAGGGTTTGCAATGGTAAACACATTGTTGATCGTTATGAGAAAAGTTTCTAACCTTGAAGCATATATTACATTACAGCATATCGAGTTAATGAACATCATTATTATGATTACTGGTTCGATTGTAGGTGTGGCTTACATCACTGAGTTATTTGTAGCTTGGTATTCAGGTGTAGAATATGAACAATATGCATTCTTAAACAGAGCTACTGGACCTTACTGGTGGGCATATTGGTCAATGATGACTTGTAACGTTTTCTCTCCACAGTTTATGTGGTTCAAAAAATTAAGAACAAGTATCATGTTTTCATTTATTATTTCGATTGTTGTAAACATCGGAATGTGGTTTGAAAGATTCGTAATCATTGTTACTTCTTTACATAGAGATTACCTTCCATCTTCTTGGACAATGTTCTCACCAACATTTGTTGATATTGGAATTTTCATCGGAACGATTGGTTTCTTCTTTGTATTGTTTTTATTATACTCTAGAACATTCCCTGTAATTGCTCAGGCGGAGGTAAAAACAATTTTGAAAGGAACAGGAGATAATTACATTAGAGAAAGAGCAAATAGTAAAGATTCACATCATGAGTAATAAAGTAATATACGCCATTTATAATGACGATGATATTTTGATGGATGCAGTAAAGAAAACCAGAGCTGCTCATCATCATATTGAAGAGGTTTTTACTCCATTCCCAGTTCACGGATTGGATAAAGCCATGGGTTTAGCACCAACAAGATTAGCAATTTGTGCTTTCCTATATGGATGTGTTGGTATTTCTGTTGCAACAACAATGATGAGTTATATTATGATTCATGACTGGCCACAGGATATTGGTGGAAAACCAAGTTTTAGTTTCATTCAAAATATGCCATCTTTTGTGCCAATTATGTTTGAGATGACTGTATTTTTTGCTGCGCACTTAATGGTAATTACTTTTTATATGAGAAGTAGATTATGGCCATTTAAGCAAGCTGAGAATCCTGATGTAAGAACAACAGACGACCATTTCTTAATGGAAGTTGCTGTAAACGATAATGAAGCTGAATTAGTTTCTTTCTTCGAAGGTACAGGGGCTGTTGAAGTTAAAGTAATTGAAAAGAATTAATTGTAGCTATGAAAAGGATATATAAAATAACACTTTTAGTTGGTATAACTATTTTAGTTTCATCTTGCCACAATAATTCGGCACCAAACTATCAGTATTTCCCAAATATGTATGAATCTGTAGGTTATGAGCCTTATGCAGAAGCAAAAATATTTAAAGGTGGAAAAGAAGGTCAGCTTCCTGTTGAAGGAACTATTAATAGAGGTTTTGAACCTTATGAGTATGAAAATTCAACTGCGGGTTATGAGTTAGCAAAAGCTAATTTAAAATCGCCTTTAACTGAAGCAGATAGAAATTCTGGAAAAGGAAAAGAACTTTTCGAAATTTATTGTATCAGTTGCCATGGTGCGGCTGGTAATGGTAAAGGTAAATTAGTTGAAAGAGAAAAATTTCTTGGAGTACCTAGCTATAAAGATAGGGTAATTACTGAAGGAAGTATCTTCCACGTTGAGACTTATGGTTTAAATGCAATGGGTTCACACGCAAATCAATTAAGTGCCCACGAACGTTGGTTAGTTGCTGACTATGTTCTAAAACTAAAAAGCCAATTATAATTGTTGAACAAACTGATCGTAATAGATATGTATACATTTTCAAGTAAATTAAAAACTTTTTCTATCATCTTAATGGTTCTTGGACTATTAGGAATTGGGTATGGTTTTTTAAGTGCACCTAAAGATATTCAAGAAGTTGAAAAAATACTAGCAGCAGATGCTCATGGGGCTCATGGTTCTGCGCATGGGGAGTCTGCAGAGGCTTCACATAAAGAAGCAGGTCATCATGAAGCTGCTGAAGCTTCACACGAAGAACACAAAGGTGGGGAGCATGCAAAAGTTTCTGGTGCTGACGAACACGAAAAACATTTAGAGCACGTTTTACACCAATTGCAAAACAAGCCTTGGTCTGCATTATATGTGGCTTGTATTTTCTTTTTACTGCTTTCTATGGGGGTTTTAGCATTTTATGCTATCCAACAAGTAGCTCAGGCAGGCTGGTCTCCAGTTTTATTTAGAGTAATGCAGGGTATTACTGCTTATTTGCCAGCTGGTTCAATAGTTTTCTTTATAATATTAGTTTTATGCGGATTGCATTTTAATCATATTTTTGTTTGGCTTGGAGAAGGAGTTACTGATCCAAAAAGTGCAAATTATGATGCAATTATTGCTGGAAAATCGGGTTATTTAAATTTCCCTTTTTGGATTGCTAGAGCATTTGTATTTTTATTAGGATGGAATCTTTACAGAATTTATTCTAGAAAAAATTGTTTAGCTCAAGATGAGGCTAACGATGATCTTTACTACAAAAAGAATTTTAAAATGTCTGCGGGATTCTTAGTATTCTTCATTGTGTCAGAATCTATTATGTCTTGGGACTGGATTATGTCATTTGATCCACACTGGTTCAGTACATTGTTCGGATGGTATGTATTTGCTTCTTTCTTTGTAAGTGGTATTACAAGTATTGCATTGGTAACAATTTATTTAAAATCTAAAGGATATTTAGAATATGTAAATACAAGCCATATTCACGATTTAGCTAAATTCATGTTTGGTATCAGTGTTTTCTGGACTTATTTATGGTTTTCTCAATTCATGTTAATCTGGTATGCTAACATTCCAGAAGAGGTAACTTATTTTGTAACAAGAATTCAATTATATAACTTACCATTCTTTGGGGCTGTAGTTATGAACTTTGTTTTCCCATTGCTAATATTAATCAATACAGATTTCAAGCGTCTTAACTGGGTAATTGTAATGGCGGGTACTGTTATTTTATTAGGTCACTATGTTGATTTCTTTAATATGATTATGCCTGGTACAGTTGGAGACAAATGGTTTATTGGTGTTCCTGAAATTGCATCTATTCTTTTCTTCTTAGGTTTATTTATTTTTGTTGTATTTACTGCATTAACCAAAGCTCCTTTGTTAGCAAAAAGAAATCCTTTCATTGAAGAAAGTAAACATTTTCATTATTAATATTTAAAGAAGTAAACAGATGACAAGTTTGTTGGTAATTATAGTTGTAGTTTTATTAGCAGTTGCATTATGGCAATTGACGAAGATATTTGATCTTACTCAGGTAGGTTCATCTTCTGACGATTCGCAGGTTGCATCAGATAATGATAATAATGTTCAAGGATATATTATGTTTGGCTTTTTAGCTTTCATTTATATATTTACTATTTATGGTTTACTGAAATGGGGTAACTTAGCGCTTCATACTCCTGCTTCTGAGCATGGAATTTTAGTAGATAGCTTGATGAATATTACTTGGGTTCTGATTTTTACAGTTCAAGTTATTACTCAAGGTTTATTATATTGGTTTTCTTTTAAAAATAGAGGACATAAAGATAGAAAAGCTTTATTTTTTGCAGATAGTAATAAACTTGAGGCAATTTGGAGTATCATCCCATCTGTAGTTTTGGCTTGTTTAATTCTTTACGGATTATATGCTTGGAACAATATTATGTTTGTTGATAAGGATGAAGATGTAGTTGAAATTGAATTATATGCGCAGCAATTTAAATGGACCGCAAGATATGCTGGTCAAGATAATGTTTTAGGAAAAGCTAACGTACGTTTAATTGAAGGTATTAATACTTTAGGTGTTGATATGTCTGATCCTAATGCTCAAGATGATATCGTAGTTACTGAATTGCATATACCAAAAGGTAAAAAAGTGCATTTCAAAATGCGTTCTCAAGATGTTCTTCACTCAGCTTACATGCCTCATTTTAGAGCGCAGATGAACTGTGTACCTGGTATGGTAACTGAGTTTGCTTTTATCCCAACTTATACAACGGCTGAATATAGAGAATTACCGTTTATGGTTGAGAAAGTTGCTAACATCAATAAGCTTAGAGCTGAAAAAAGTACAGAATTAGTTGCTAAAGGTGGTACAGCTTTAGATCCTTATACATTTGATTATTTGTTATTATGTAATAAAATTTGTGGAGCTTCTCACTATAACATGCAAATGAAAGTTGTTGTTGATACTCCTGAAGATTATAAAAAATGGTTAAGCGAAAAAACTACTTTAGCTCAAGATATCAAAGCTGCGAAAGCTGCTGAGAAACCAGCTGAAGGAGCTGCTCCAACAACAGATACAACTGCAAAAGTAATTGATACTGTTAAAGCGGTTATTGACACTGTAAAAGCAACTGTAGCTAAAGTTGCGATTAAATAATATTATTAAGAAAATTTAAAGTACACATATATGTCAGCAGAAGCGCACGGTCACGATCACGGACACGATCACGAGCACGAACATCATCATAAAGACACATTCATTACTAAATATATTTTTAGTATTGATCACAAAATGATTGCTAAGCAATACTTGATTACAGGTATTATTATGGGAATTATTGGTATTGCTATGTCTTTGCTTTTCAGAATGCAATTGGCATGGCCGGAAGAGTCTTTCAAAATCTTTAATGTTTTATTAGGAGACAAATTTGCACCTGATGGTGTGATGGCAAATGATATTTATCTTGCTTTAGTTACAATTCATGGTACCATCATGGTATTCTTTGTACTGACGGCTGGATTGAGTGGAACTTTTAGTAACTTACTTATTCCGCTTCAAATTGGAGCAAGAGATATGGCTTCTGGATTTATGAACATGATTTCATACTGGTTGTTCTTTTTGTCTGCTGTAGTAATGTTATGTTCTTTATTTGTTGAAGCTGGACCAGCTTCTGCAGGTTGGACAATTTATCCTCCATTAAGTGCATTGCCACAAGCGATCCCTGGATCTGGAACTGGTATGACTTTATGGTTGGTTTCAATGGCTATCTTTATTGCATCTTCTTTAATGGGATCTTTAAACTACATTGTAACTGTTATCAATTTACGAACTAAAGGAATGTCTATGACGAGACTTCCTCTTACAATCTGGACATTTTTTGTAACAGCTATTATTGGTGTTATTTCATTCCCAGTATTATTGTCTGCAGCTTTATTATTGATTTTCGACAGAAGTTTTGGTACTTCATTCTTCTTATCAGACATCTACATAGCTGGAGAGGTTTTACATTACCAAGGAGGTTCTCCAGTATTGTTTGAGCACCTATTCTGGTTCTTAGGTCACCCTGAGGTTTACATCGTAATCTTGCCAGCAATGGGTCTTGTTTCTGAAATTATGGCTACGAACTCTCGTAAACCAATCTTCGGATATAGAGCGATGATCATGTCAGTTCTTGCAATTGCGTTCTTATCAACTATTGTATGGGGCCACCACATGTTTATCTCCGGTATGAATCCATTCTTAGGATCTGTATTTACTTTTACTACTTTATTGATTGCAATTCCATCTGCTGTAAAAGCGTTTAACTGGATTACAACTTTATGGAAAGGTAACTTACAATTTAACCCTGCAATGTTATTTTCTATTGGAATGGTTTCGACTTTCATCACTGGAGGTTTAACTGGAATCATTTTAGGAGATAGTACTTTAGAT
Organism: Flavobacterium sp. 245; assembly: GCF_004362055.1. GTDB lineage: Bacteria > Bacteroidota > Bacteroidia > Flavobacteriales > Flavobacteriaceae > Flavobacterium. The sequence continues at coordinate 177,643 of NZ_SNXB01000009.1, read as the reverse complement.
ATTAACGTTCACGATACTTACTTCGTTATTGCTCACTTTCACTTAGTAATGGGTATCTCTGCACTTTATGGAATGTTTGCTGGTATTTACCACTGGTTTCCTAAAATGTACGGAAGAATGTTGAATAAAAACCTTGGTTATATTCACTTTTGGGTAACTGCTGTTTGTGCTTATGGAGTATTCTTCCCAATGCACTTTATTGGATTGGCTGGTTTACCAAGACGTTATTATACAAACACAAACTTCCCATTATTTGATGATTTACAAAATGTGAATGTTTTAATTACAACATTCGCTCTTGTAGGAGGTGCGTTCCAATTAGTATTCTTGTACAATTTCTTTAGCAGTATTTTCTACGGTAAGAAAGCAGTGCAGAATCCATGGAGATCTACAACATTAGAGTGGACTACTCCTGTTGAGCATATTCACGGGAACTGGCCAGGTGAAATTCCTCATGTATATCGTTGGCCGTATGACTATAGTAACCCAAATCATGATGTAGATTTTGTTCCTCAAAATGTACCGATGAAAGAAGGTGAAGAAGTTTTACACCACTAAAAATATTTTAAGAAAGACTATCAGAAATGATAGTCTTTTTTGTTTAGTTAAAATTTTAAACGTTCAGGTTTACTGTTTTACAAACTGATTAGTTTCTATATCTTTGTAGGATGAATGAAAATCTTGATCCTACTACAAAAGGATATAACCCAGAAGAATTAGATCTTGAAAAAAGATTGCGTCCGCTGTCATTTGATGACTTTGCCGGACAAGATCAAGTTTTAGAAAATTTAAAAGTTTTTGTTGCTGCAGCTAATCAGCGTGGAGAAGCTCTTGATCATGCTCTTTTTCATGGACCTCCTGGACTTGGTAAAACGACATTGGCAAATATATTGGCCAACGAACTTCAAGTTGGAATTAAAATAACTTCTGGTCCTGTATTAGACAAGCCTGGTGATTTGGCTGGGTTGTTAACTAATTTGGATGAGAGAGATGTTTTGTTCATTGATGAAATCCATCGATTAAGCCCTGTTGTTGAAGAATATTTGTACTCGGCAATGGAGGATTTCAAAATTGATATTATGATTGAATCTGGACCAAATGCAAGAACGGTTCAAATCAATTTAAATCCATTTACTTTAATTGGTGCGACTACCCGTTCAGGATTATTGACTGCTCCAATGAGAGCTCGTTTTGGGATTTCATCTCGTTTACAATATTACACCACTGAACTTTTAACGACAATTGTTGAGAGAAGTGCTTCTATTATAAAAATGCCTATTGATCTGGAAGCAGCAATTGAAATTGCGGGACGCAGCCGTGGAACTCCTCGTATTGCTAACGCACTATTACGTAGAGTACGTGATTTTGCCCAGATAAAAGGAAATGGAAGAATCGATATAGAAATTTCAAAGTATGCTTTAAAAGCATTAAATGTTGACGCAAATGGACTTGATGAAATGGATAATAAAATCTTATTGACTATTATCAATAAATTTAAAGGTGGCCCAGTTGGACTTTCAACTTTAGCAACTGCGGTTTCTGAAAGCAGCGAAACTATTGAAGAAGTCTATGAACCCTTTTTAATTCAAGAAGGATTTATTATGCGTACTCCTCGTGGACGCGAGGTTACTGATAAAGCGTATAAACATCTTGGTAAAATAAACACTAATATTCAGGGAGGTTTATTTTAAATCTTTTTTTTATGTCTTCAGACAAAAAATATAATTATCCTAATAAACTGCCAATATCTAGATTTTTTCTTGATGCTGAAGGTGTCCGTAGAAATCCAATACCTTTTCATAAAAGATATTTTGATAAATTGGGTGATTCATTTTCTTTAAAAATAGGATTTTCTAAACACTTGATTCTGTCAAGAGATAATGAAATTGCACAGTATATTTTAGTTAAGAATCAAAAGAACTATCATAAGTCAAAGTTTCAGTCTGTCTATCTTTCTAAATATTTAGGAAAAGGGCTTTTAACAAGTGATGGTGATTTTTGGTTAAAACAGCGAAGACTTATTCAGCCAGCATTTCATAAACAAAAAATGAATATGCTTGTAGAAAATATGAATAAGACTATTATATATGAAATCGACAGTTTAAAAGAAAATGAAAGTTTTAATGCTTTTCCAGCAATGAGTCAATTAGCTTTTAATGTTGTGGCAAAATCATTATTTGAATTTTCAATTTCTGAAGAAAAACTTCATAGAATTAAATTTATAATTGAAGAAGTTCAAAAGTTTTTGGTTAAAGAAATTAGGCTTCCTCATAAAGCTTTATGGTTTTCATTAAGTGGCCAGGTTAAAAAGCATTTAAAATTAGCTGAAGAAAATAACAAAATCATTCAGGAAATTATTGAGGAGAGAAGTGCTTCAAATGGAGATTTCAGCGACTTGCTTAATATGTTGATGGAAACTCGTTATGAGGATACTGGAGAATCTATGCCAATGCAACAATTGATTGATGAAATTAAAATTTTGTTTATTGCAGGTCATGAAACGACGGCAAATGCGTTGACTTTTACCCTTCATTTTTTAGGAACTCATCCTGAAGTGCAGCAAAAGGTTTTTGATGAGATTACTGAAATTGAATTACAGACAGATAATGTTATTGAACAGCTCCAAAAAATGACGTACATAAATGCGGTTTTGAATGAATCGATGCGTTTATATCCTCCTGCTTGGATTACAGATCGACAAAATCTCGAGGATGATGTTGTTGCTGATTTTAAAATCAAAAAAGGAACTTTGCTTGGAGTTTCTTTTTACGAATTGCATCGAAATCCAAAATATTGGCCAGATCCTCATAAATTTATTCCAGAACGATTTCTTGGAGAACAAAAGAAACAGTCGTTGCAATATTTTTATCCCTTCGGGGCAGGACCACGAATGTGTATTGGGTCTGGTTTTGCTATTTATGAAATGTGTTTGGCAATCTCTCAAATTGTCAAACGTTATGTTATTGTATCAAATACAGCCAAGGTAGAATTTAATCCATTGGTCACTTTGAAACCTGTTAATGTTGAAATTTCATTGTCTAAAAGATGAGTATTAATTCGAAAGAAACATATTCAAAGTTTATAAAAGAAGAAGCTAAAAGGCTCGGTTTCCTTTCTTGTGGCATATCTAAAGCTGGATTTCTGGAAGACGAAGCGCCTCGTCTTGAAAAGTGGTTAAATAACAACCACAACGGTCAAATGACTTATATGGAAAGTCATTTTGACAAACGTTTAGATCCAACTTTATTAGTTGATGATGCTAAAAGTGTAGTTTCCCTTCTTCTTAATTATTTCCCTTCGGAATCTCAAAATGGTGATAGTTTTAAAATATCAAAATATGCCTATGGTCAGGATTATCATTTTGTTATTAAAGAAAAACTAAAAGAACTGATGCATTCGATTCAAGAGAATATTGGTGAGGTTTCAGGCCGAGCTTTTGTTGATTCTGCACCCGTTTTGGACAAAGCTTGGGCTGCAAAAAGCGGTTTGGGATGGATAGGGAAAAACAGCAATTTAATAACTCAAAAAGTAGGGTCTTTTTATTTTATTGCAGAACTTATTTTGGATCTCGATTTAGAATATGATTACAAAGTAACGGATCATTGTGGTTCTTGTACTGCTTGTATTGATGCATGCCCCACACAGGCAATTGTTGCTCCGTATGTTGTTGATGGAAGCAAATGCATATCTTATTATACAATCGAATTAAAAGAAAATCTGCCGTATGAGATGAAAGGAAAATTTGATGAATGGATGTTTGGATGTGATACTTGCCAAGATGTTTGTCCATGGAATCGTTTTTCAAAACCTCATTCAGAACCTTTATTTAATCCTAATCCTGATTTACTTTCTTTCTCAAAAAAAGATTGGACTGAAATTACAGAAGAAACTTTCCGAATAGTTTTTAAAAATTCTCCAATTAAAAGAACCAAGTTTGAGGGATTAAAACGAAATATCAATTTTTTAGAATAAAAATTGAAGCTAATTTGCTTCCTTATTTTATTTTTAAATTTTGATTCTAATAGGACACATTTTTGTAAGAGGTTATAGTTTAGTTTAATACGTGTGTCTTTTTGCCTCTGTAAGAAATAAAATACACTCATGGTATTTTGTCGATAATAATTATCGACCAATGACGCATTCACTCATAATTTGTTTCATTGTATATTTTCTAAATTTAATTTCCTTTTACTACTAGCAATAATTTTATTGTAGATTTTATCTTATATAAATGTATGCAAGGTTGATTCAGTTTACTACCAACGAGATAGAATTTCAAATTATGCTTAAAACTTTATTGATTTATAAAGTTATTTGTTTATGGTGTTAAAACATTGATAATCATTCAGTTTATTTTTGTTTTAGACTTGCTAGTAAAATAAGTCAAAAAATAAATACTGTTTTCCTTTGCTAGATAAAATAGTCTGAAGAAAAATATTCTTCGTAAAAATAGATTTATAAAATAAAAAATCAATTTGATTCGGAAAGTAAAAAAAAGGGCAAACAAGTGTTAAAAAAAATCATGTTGTTTAATGTTGTTTGTTTTGTAGGAAATTTTAATGCTTTTCTTTTAAAAACTTTGATAATTGTATGTTATCTGCAATGATTTAAGAAAATTACTCTGTTTTTTTGTGAAAAAATCAATTTTAACGATTCTTGAAATTAAATTTAGTCGAAAAAAGATGTTGTTCAACGTTTTTATAGGTAGTTTGTCGACTAATGTAGCTAGTTATTAGGTGTTTATATACTTTCGCGACACCAAAACTACCAAATAACCTATGAGACGATTTTTATGTCTTGAGCCTTTAAAGGTTCAAATGTATTTTGATTTTGATAAAAATCTCAAGAAAGATTTTATTTTTTATTCAAAATCCAATCCCTATAATTTTTCGTATCTGTCCTATATACTGAAAACCATGTCAGGTTTTTCAGTTTACACTATTTGCTCTCAAATCTCACTTGCGTATGCGTAACTCTACTTCTAATCAGTCTAGATTTTCTAGGCTAACCTTTTTTATTGCATTTTTATTACTGATTAGTTATAGTGCTTCGGCTCAGTTTTATACAAAACACTATATAGCACCAGCACCTTGGCAGTATTTCAGTAAATCAAATGAAATTGTAATTGCAACAAATTCGGAAACGCCAGTAAGTATTACATTGGCTAAGAGTAATGGCACAGTAGAAACAACTTTATCAGCGGTAAAGGGTAGTCCAGCAATTTACAGATTTACACTTTTGGCAAAAGATCTTCCAATGTATGCACTTAATACAGTAATTAATGGGGCAGGATTGATTGTTACGAGTACAGGACCTACATCTGTAAATATGCGAAATGTTGCTTCTGATGATAATTCGGGTCAAAATGATGATAGATATCTGAAGGGTAATGCTGCATTGACAAGTTTTGGTGATGCAGGGCTTGGAGTACGATTTAGAGTGGGTTATTACAGGGATGGTTCTTTAGGGAACTTTAATAATTATGGTGACCAGCGACCGATTTATACCATTATGGCTACGGTTGATAATACCACAGTGAAAATAAATAATCTTGTTACTACGACTTTAAACGCAGGGCAAAGTTATTTATTTAAAGCAGATATAGGAACGTTAGTGGAGTCTTCAAGTCTAGCCGTTATGAATACATCAGCAGCAATTGATACACCTGACGGTTGTGGTGATAGTGCTTATAATCAAATTCCTCCAGAATCAGTTTTAGGGACTGAGTATTTTATTGAAAGAGGAAAGGGAAATGATACTGCAGAGAAAACCACAGTAGTTGCAACAAAAGATAATACCAATTTAGTAATAAATACTTATTCAACCACCGGTACTTTGACAGGAACTGCAAATGTACTATTAGCAACTGCAGGAAGTTTTCATACTTTTAATAATGGTATTTTGGCAACACCGTTTTCTGCATCTCGTGTTTCTGCAGATAAAAAAATTGTGGTATATTCAGGAACAGCACAATCTTGTGAAGTTGATATATCTACAATTGCACCTGTATCTGAGTGTGGAGGTTCTAATTTTATTGAGACAGCAAAATTTAGAAATTATGGTACTGGTTCATTGCCTTATTTTGGGTATATTCTTTTAAGAAGTGCTACTGATGCTGTAATGGTCAACGGAACAAATATTGAAACGGTGAGTGGTATTGCAGCTCGTCATCAATTGGGAACAACAGGCTGGTATTTGATAAATTTTGAAGATACGCAAATTGGAAGTCCAAATGTTCTTTCTATTGCAAGCGATACTAAAATGACGGTATCAATTGTACAGCAAGGAGGGGGATTCTCAATGGCAGGATTTTTCTCGAATTTTGCCGCTCAGCCAGAAGACCCAACTTTAACTTATATTTCTGGTGGAGGGTGTACTAACAATACGGCAGAACTTACAACTCCAGCAAATTTTGCTCCATACCAATGGTATTTTAATGGGACGGCTATTAGTGGCGCAAATTCATCAACTTATACAGCTACTAAAACAGGTAATTATTCGGTATCATCAACTTTAGCTTGTGGAGCTCAAACGCAATCAAAGGCGGTTACTGTTACTTTATGTACCGATTTAGGAATCACAAAAACAGTTGATAATGCATCGCCATGTATTGGATCTAATGTAGAATTTACTGTTAAAGTCAGCAATTTAGGAGGAAATAATGTTTCAGGAGTTTCTGTAAATGATTTGCTTCCATCAGGATATACTTATGTAAGCTCAACTCCTTCAATTGGTATTTATGATTCTGCAACAGGTACTTGGAGTATTGGTGATGTAGATGCTCAAACATCAGTTACATTAAAAATTGTAGCAACTGTAAAATCATCTGGAAATTATACAAATACAGCATCATTGCCGACTTCAATAGATACAAATACCGCAAATAACTCGGCTAGTGCGGCGGTAAATCCAAAACCTGTTGTTACTCTTGTAACTAATACTATAGCTGTTTGTTCACCTGCAACTGGTGATTTAACAGCGGCCGCAGTTACTGCCGGAAGTTCAAATAATTTGACTTTTTCATATTTTACAAATGCCGCGGCAACTGCAGTGTATGCAAATCCAACTTCGGCAATTGGTGGAACTTATTATATAAAAGCTGTTTCAGATGAAGGATGTTCAGTTGTAAAATCAGTTGTTGTAACTCAGAATCCAAAACCTAATGTTCCAGTAATTAGTGTGAATTCAGGCCAGGCATCTTGTGGCAGTACCGCTGGAAATGTCACTTTAAGGTCAGATGGTAATTCGAGTTCATATGGAGGAAGCAGTTATTTATGGTCAACAGGAGCAACGACCCGAAGTATTACAATTAATACTGATGGAGTTTACTCACTTAGAATAGTTAGCAGTTCAGGATGTATTAGTGAAAGTTCCAATTCGATAACAGTTACTCTTAAACCAGCTACTCCAACAGCATCTAATCAGTCGTTTTGTGCCTCTGAAAATAAAACTGTAGGCGATTTGGTAGCGACAGGTACTAACTTAAAATGGTATAATGCTTCTACAAATGGAACACAATATGCAACGAATACTGTCCTAACTGCAGGTACATATTATGTAAGTCAAACCGGGGCAAATGGCTGTGAAAGTGATAGAAGATCAGTTCAGGTAACAATAAGCTCTTCTTCAGCACCAGTGGCTGCAGCTCAGTCATTTTGTGCTGCTGAGAATAAAATAATAAATAATTTAATTGCTACAGGAAGTAATTTAAAATGGTATAATGCATTAACGGGAGGAACGCAATATGTAGGAACCGAGACTTTAGTTACTGGAAATTATTATGTAAGCCAGACAGCAGGTAGTTGTGTGGAAAGTGCAAGAACTTTAGTAGCAGTAACAATAAATAATGTTCCATCTGCACCAACTGCGTCATCTCAGACGTTTTGTATCAATGATGCCAAAACAGTTAATGACTTAGCGGTTACATTAACTGCAGGTTCGACAAAAAAATGGTATAATGCCGCAACAACTGGAACAGTCTATACCGGAACTGAATTATTGACAACAAGAACTTATTATGTTAGCCAGTCAAATGCTTGTGGTGAGAGTACAAGAACTGCAGTTGCAGTAATAGTAAATACAACTGCCACGCCCACATCTTCAGCTCAGTCATTTTGTGCGATTGATAATAAAATAGTTAATGATCTGGCGGTTACTTTAATCTCAGGTGCAACTAAAAAATGGTATAATGCCAATTCAGGTGGAACAGCTTATGGTGGAACTGAGGTATTAGCTTCCGGAACTTATTATGTTAGCCAAATTTTAAATGGTTGTGAAAGTGCAAGAACAGCAGTAGCAGTTACGGTAAACAATACAGCAGCTCCAACTGCTAATTCTCAAACATTTTGTGCGATTGATAATAAAACAGTCAATGATCTGGCGGTTACTTTAATTTCAGGTGCAACAAAAAAATGGTACAGTGCAAGTTCAGGTGGGACAATTTATAACGGAACGGAAATTTTATCATCAGGAAATTATTATGTAAGCCAAACGCTTAATAATTGTGAAAGCGGACGAATCTTGGTAGCAGTTACAGTAAATCCTACACCTGCTACGCCAAGTATTTCTACAGGGGGTCCAACAACATTCTGCACAGGTGGAAATGTTGTTTTGACTTCAAGTAGCGGAATAGGATATTTATGGTCCAATGGAGCAACAACCCAATCTATTACAGTTGCGAATTCAGGAAATTATAGTGTTCAGGTTTCAAATGCTTCTGGTTGTTTTAGTGCATCTTCAACAGTAGTGAATGTAACAGTTAATGCTATTCCTTCTGCTCCAATAGCTTCATCTCAGACATTTTGCGCAATTGATGCAAAAAAAGTAAATGATTTAGTGGCAACTGGAGATAATTTAAAATGGTACACTGCCTCATCTGGAGGAACATTATATGTAGGAACAGAAACTCTTATCAATGGAACTTATTATGTAAGTCAAACTACAAATGACTGTGAGAGTAGCAGAACGGCAGTAACCGTTACTATAATTCCGAAGCCTTCAAAAATCATCACTACGGCGACCATCTGCTCAGGGGAGACCTATACATGGAGTGCAAACGCGACAGACTATACAGCAGGGGGAACTTATCCGATAACAAACAACGGCTGTACGGCAGACCAGGAACTGCAGTTGACAGTAACCCCTAAGCCGGCAAAAGTGATCACCACAGCGACAGTCTGCTCTGGGGAGACTTATACATGGAGTGCAAACTCAGTTGATTATACAACTGGGGGAACTTATCCGATAACAAACAATGGCTGTACGGCAGACCAGGAACTGCAGTTGACAGTTACTCCGAAGCCTTCAAAAATCATCACTACAGCGACTATCTGCTCAGGGGAAACTTATACATGGAGTGCAAACTCAGTTGATTATACAGCAACAGGAACCTATCCAATACTGAACAACGGATGCACGGCGGACCAGGAGCTTCAGCTGACGGTGACTCCGAAGCCTTCAAAAATCATCACTACAGCGACCATCTGTTCAGGGGAGACCTATACATGGAGTGCTAACTCAGTTGATTATACAGCAACAGGAACTTATCCAATACTGAACAACGGATGCACGGCAGACCAGGAGCTTCAGCTGACAGTAACCCCGAAGCCGGCAAAAGTAATCACCACAGCGACAGTCTGCTCTGGGGAGACTTATACATGGAGTGCAAACTCAGTTGATTATACAACTGGGGGAACTTATCCGATAACAAACAATGGCTGTACGGCAGACCAGGAACTGCAGTTGACAGTTACTCCGAAGCCTTCAAAAATCATCACTACAGCGACTATCTGCTCAGGGGAAACTTATACATGGAGTGCAAACTCAGTTGATTATACAGCAACAGGAACCTATCCAATACTGAACAACGGATGCACGGCGGACCAGGAGCTTCAGCTGACGGTGACTCCGAAGCCTTCAAAAATCATCACTACAGCGACCATCTGTTCAGGGGAGACCTATACATGGAGTGCTAACTCAGTTGATTATACAGCAACAGGAACTTATCCAATACTGAACAACGGATGCACGGCAGACCAGGAGCTTCAGCTGACAGTAACCCCGAAGCCGGCAAAAGTAATCACCACAGCGACTATCTGCTCTGGGGAGACTTATACATGGAGTGCAAATTCGACAGACTATACAGCAGGGGGAACTTATCCGATAACAAACAATGGGTGTACGGCAGACCAGGAACTGCAGTTGACAGTAACCCCTAAGCCGGCAAAAGTTATCACCACAGCGACCATCTGCTCAGGGGAGACCTATACATGGAGTGCTAACTCAGTTGATTATACAGCAACAGGAACTTATCCTATCACAAACAACGGATGCACGGCAGACCAGGAACTGCAGTTGACAGTAACCCCTAAGCCGGCAAAAGTGATCACCACAGCGACAGTCTGCTCTGGGGAGACTTATACATGGAGTGCAAACTCAGTTGATTATACAACTGGGGGAACTTATCCGATCGCAAACAACGGATGTACGGCGGATCAGGAGCTTCAGCTGACAGTTACTCCGAAGCCTTCAAAAATCATCACCACAGCGACCATCTGTTCAGGGGAGACCTATACATGGAGTGCTAACTCAGTTGATTATACAGCAACCGGAACCTATCCTATCGCAAACAACGGCTGTACGGCAGACCAGGAACTGCAGTTGACAGTAACCCCGAAGACGGCAAAAGTAATCACCACAGCGACCATCTGCTCAGGGGAGACTTATACATGGAGTGCAAACTCGACAGACTATACAGCAACAGGAACTTATCCGATCGCAAACAACGGATGTACGGCGGATCAGGAGCTTCAGCTGACGGTTACTCCGAAGCCGGCAAAAGTAATCACTACGGCGACGATCTGCTCAGGGGAGACCTATACATGGAGTGCTAACTCAGTTGATTATACAGCAACAGGAACTTATCCTATCACAAACAACGGATGCACGGCAGACCAAGAACTGCAGTTGACAGTAACCCCTAAGCCTGCAAAAGTAATCACCACAGCAACAATCTGCTCAGGGGAGACCTATACATGGAGTGCAAACGCGACAGACTATACAGCAACAGGAACCTATCCAATACTGAACAACGGATGCACGGCGGACCAGGAGCTTCAGCTGACGGTTACTCCGAAGCCTTCAAAAATCATCACCACGGCGACGATCTGCTCAGGGGAGACCTATACATGGAGTGCTAACTCAGTTGATTATACAGCAACCGGAACTTATCCGATCGCAAACAACGGATGCACGGCGGACCAGGAGCTTCAGCTGACGGTTACTCCGAAGCCTTCAAAAATCATCACCACGGTGACGATCTGCTCAGGGGAGACCTATACATGGAGTGCTAACTCAGTTGATTATACAGCAACCGGAACTTATCCTATCGCAAACAATGGCTGTACGGCAGACCAGGAACTGCAGTTGACAGTAACCCCGAAGCCTTCAAAAGTTATCACCACAGCGACCATCTGTTCAGGGGAGACCTATACATGGAGTACTAACTCAGTTGATTATACAGCAACAGGAACTTATCCTATCGCAAACAACGGATGCACGGCGGACCAGGAGCTTCAATTGACGGTTACTCCGAAGCCGGCAAAAGTAATCACCACAGCAATTATCTGCTCTGGGGAGACCTATACATGGAGTGCAAACTCAGTTGATTATACAGTTAGCGGAACTTATCCGATAGCAAACAACGGATGCACGGCGGACCAGGAGCTTCAGCTGACGGTTACTCCGAAGCCTGCAAAAATCATCACCACGACGACTATCTGCTCAGGGGAGACCTATACGTGGAGTGCAAACTCAGTTGATTATACAGCAACAGGAACCTATCCTATCGC
>NZ_SNXB01000009.1:72940-165697 GCF_004362055.1 Flavobacterium sp. 245 | reverse complement strand
AACTCGACAGACTATACAGCAACAGGAACTTATCCAATACTGAACAACGGATGCACGGCGGATCAGGAGCTTCAGCTGACGGTTACTCCGAAGCCTGTAAAAATCATCACCACGACGACTATCTGCTCAGGGGAGACCTATACGTGGAGTGCAAACTCAGTTGATTATACAGCAACAGGAACCTATCCTATCGCAAACAACGGATGCACGGCGGACCAGGAGCTTCAGCTGACGGTTACTCCGAAGCCTTCAAAAATCATCACCACGGCAACTATCTGCTCAGGGGAAACCTATACATGGAGTGCAAACTCGACAGACTATACAGCAACAGGAACTTATCCAATACTGAACAACGGATGCACGGCGGATCAGGAGCTTCAGCTGACGGTTACTCCGAAGCCTGCAAAAATCATCACTACGGCGACCATCTGCTCAGGGGAGACCTATACATGGAGTGCTAACTCAGTTGATTATACAGCAACAGGAACTTATCCTATCGCAAACAACGGATGCACGGCGGACCAGGAACTGCAGTTGACGGTTACTCCGAAGCCTTCAAAAATCATCACTACGGCGACGATCTGCTCTGGGGAGACCTATACATGGAGTGCAAACGCGACAGACTATACAGCAGGGGGAACTTATCCGATAACAAACAACGGCTGTACGGCAGACCAGGAACTGCAGTTGACAGTAACCCCTAAGCCTTCAAAAGTAATCACCACAGCAACAATCTGCTCTGGGGAGACTTATACATGGAGTGCAAACGCGACAGACTATACAGCAGGGGGAACTTATCCGATAGCAAACAACGGCTGTACGGCAGACCAGGAGCTTCAGCTGACGGTGACTCCGAAGCCTTCAAAAATCATCACCACAGCGACCATCTGCTCTGGGGAGACTTATACATGGAGTGCAAACGCGACAGACTATACAGCAGGGGGAACTTATCCGATAGCAAACAACGGCTGTACGGCAGACCAGGAACTGCAGTTGACAGTAACCAATGTTACAAGTCCAATAATTGGTTTAATAACGCATCCAACTTGTTTGTCATCAACTGCTAGTGTTGAATTAAGCGGTTTACCAGCAGGATCATGGATTATTAATCCTGGAAATATATCTGGAAATACTGCTACAACTACGATCACTGGTTTGATAGCTGGTAATACTTATAATTATACGGTTACAGACTCTTTTGGGTGTCAATCGGCAGTTTCTGCAAACGTAACAGTTTCAAATTATATTTGTGCAGAAGACGATACTCCATCGACAATAAATGGAGCGGCAGGTGGAACTATTTCAACCGTTTTTGCAAATGATAAAATAAATAGAAATTCATTTTTACCAACTGATATTACTATTTCAACTAGTTCACTTCCAACAGGCATAGTTTTTAATACTGATGGAACAATTACAGTTGCTCCTAACACGCTTGCTGGAACACATTTAATTACTTATACTATTTGTATGTCTGCAAACTCAAGTGTTTGTGATTCTGCAACATTAGAGATAATAATTGAGAGACCGGTAATCGACGCGGTATCTGAAACCACAGCATCAATCAACAGCAACATCGGAGGTACGACAATATCTCTGACAGCCAATGATACGCTGAACGGAACACCAGTTACAGTCGGAACAGGCGCAGGCCAGGTTGGTTTTACGCTTGTGAGCACGCTTCCTTCAGGTCTTACGCTTAATGCAGACAAAACCATCACGGTGGCTCCGGGTACAGCTTCAGGAAACTACGAAGTGGAATACACGATCTGTGACAATGACCATGCCTTGAACTGCGATACAGTGAAGAGTTATGTTCAGGTGAATGGCGATGTACTTGTTGCGAATGCAGACAATCCTGCTTCAGTGACAGCATCAAATCAGCCACAGACAATCATCACAGTTGTGGACAATGACACTAGAAATGGACAGCCGTTGACAGCTTCAGAAGTAAAAATAACTACGACAGTTCCGAATGCTTCAGGATATTTAACTCTTGATCCGTCAACAGGAATTGTGTCCCTTGGCGCGAATGCACCGGCGGGAATTTATACTTTGACATATTCGATCTGCGATAAGACCAATACATCAAACTGCTCGACAGCGAGTGTAAGCTTAACGGTAAATGCTCCGATAGTGATTCCTGTAATCGACGCGGTAACTGAAACCACAGCATCAATCAACAGCAATATCGGAGGTACGACAATATCTCTGACAGCCAATGATACCCTTAACGGAACACCGGTTACAGTAGGCACAGGCGCAGGACAGGTCGGCTTTACGCTTGTAAGCACACTTCCTGCAGGGCTTACGCTTAATGCAGATAAAACCATTACGGTAGCTCCGGGTACAGCTTCAGGAAACTACGAGTTGGAATATACAATCTGTGACAATGACCATGCTTTTAACTGTGATACGGTTAAAAGTTATGTTCAGGTTACGGGAGATGTACTGGTTGCTAATGCAGACAATCCTGCTTCAGTGACAGTATCAAATCAACCCCAGACAATTATTACAGTTGTGGACAATGACACTAGAAATGGACAGCCATTGACAGCTTCAGAAGTAAAAATAACTACGACAGTTCCGGATGCTTCAGGATATTTAACTCTTGATCCGTCAACAGGAATTGTGACGCTTGGCGCGAATGCACCAGCGGGAACTTATACTTTGACGTATTCGATCTGCGATAAGACCAATGCATCAAACTGCTCGACAGCTACAGTAAGCTTGACAGTAAATGCTTCGGTTGTAATTCCGGTAATCGACGCGGTAACTGAAACCACAGCATCAATCAACAGCAACATCGGAGGTACGACAATATCTCTGACAGCCAATGATATGCTTAACGGAACATTGGTTACAGTCGGAACAGGCGCAGGCCAGGTTGGCTTTACGCTTGTAAGCACACTTCCTGCAGGGCTTACGCTTAATGCAGATAAAACTATCACGGTAGCTCCGGGTACAGCTTCAGGAAACTACGAAGTGGAATACACGATCTGTGACAATGACCATGCTTTGAACTGTGATACAGTGAAGAGTTATGTTCACGTGACTGGCGATTTATTGGTTTTGAAAGATGATTTAGCAGGCCCAATTGCAGGAGTTAATCATGCGGTAACTGTTATTAATGTTTTAGGAAATGATACTAAAAATGGACTACCGATTGCAGTTTCTGATATAAATCTTTCAGTAACTATTGCAGATCCATCAGGATATTTAACATTAAATCCAGACGGAACAATAGTACTAAAAGAAAATGCTCCAGCAGGAACTTATGATCTTACTTATCAAGTATGTGAATTAAATACAACAAATTGTGCAACTGCAAATGTTAAAGTTACCGTTGTTCCTCCAACAATGACAATAACCGCAAATAGTTATTGCTCTAATGATGTTCCATATGTATCCTACAATGTAACACCAGATAATTTTACAACAAATAATTTATTGACTGTAAAATGGATTGACAGTGCAAACAATGTTGTAGCGACTCAAACTAATTTGCCATTGAGTGGAAGTATTTTATGGCCGGGAGCAATTGTCGACAGCAACGGAATTGGAGTTGACTGGCCAGGATGGTTATTGACAAATGGTCAATGGATAGAAGGTGCAGATGGATTTGAAAAAACCAGAACTGGTGTTACAATAGAATTTTCATTAAATCCTACTGTAAGTATTTCAGTAAGTTATCCTCCAGCAACACCACAGTGTAACGCAAGACCAACATTTGAAATCAAAGCAAATAATGACAGTGCGGGACCAATCGATGCTAAAAAAGGTATAAGTACTGCATTAAATATATTTAGTAACGACCGATTAAATGGAACTGCAGTAAACCAAACAGCAGTTGTTCTAAGTACTGTAGTTGCAAATCCTAATTTGATTTTAAATGCAGATGGTTCTGTTGATGTTAAATCAGGAACACCATCAGGGACTTATCAATTGACTTACCAAATTTGTGAAGCTTCAAATTCATCAAATTGCAGTCAGGCAGTTGTAAATGTTACCGTTGTTAATTCAGATGATCCAGCACCAGCACCACAGATTATTACAAAAGATGATCTTCAGGTAAATGTTGACGGAATTAATGGGCAGCTTGAGTTTATTAATATTTTAGATAATGACTTATTGAACGGCGTATCAATTGATCCGGCAAATGTTGTCATTTCTAATATTCCAAAAAGCCCGTATTTTGAATTTAATGCAGACGGAACAGTAAATGTAAAACCAAATACGCCGGGAGGAAGTTATGCTGTAGTATATCAAATCTGTGAAAAAGCTAATGCAACAAATTGCGCTTCGGCTACATTAAATGTTTTTGTTGAAGTTCCAAATATTGCCATTATTAAAACAGCAGTGTTTAATGATGAAAACGGAAATGGATTCGCAAACGCGGGTGAAACAATCACCTATAAATTTAAAGTTACCAATACCGGAAATGTTCCGTTGACAAAAATAGTAGTTAAAGATCCTTTACCTGGAGTTGTAGTTTCAGGTTCAGCAATTGATCTGGCAGTAGGCGAGGCTAATGAGAATAATTTTACAGCACAGTATAAAATAACGCAAAGCGATATTATTCTTGGAACTGTTAGCAATCAGGCAACTGCATTTGGTTTTAGCGCTAGAGGAGTTGATGTCGAAGACAAATCAGATGATGCTAGCAATACGGGAGATAATCCAACGGTATTGAGTCTTAACGGTTGTCAGATAAAAGTCTTGAATGCTTTTTCTCCAAATGGTGATTCAAAAAATGCAAGATTCTATATCCAAGGAATAGAATGTTATCCTGATAATACAGTTGAAATTTATAATCGTTGGGGTGTATTGGTATTTGATACCGATCATTATAATAATCAAGACCGAGTTTTTGTTGGAGTTTCGGCAGGACGAGCGACTGTAAAAGAATCAGATGGATTGCCGGTTGGAACCTATTTTTATGTCTTGAAATATAAAGATGGCGATTCAAATCCGCATGAGCAGTCAGGTTACTTGTATCTAAATAAATAAAAAATGATGAACGGCTTGACTTTTAGCCAAGCCGTTTTAAAAGCTTAATAAATGAAAAAGTTAATTTTAATTTTCATGTTTTTTTCAGTTGTGTGTTCCGCTCAGCAAGATGCGCAGTATACACAATACATGTATAATACAATCTCCGTGAATCCGGCATATGCAGGTTCGCGAGGTGTACTGAACGTTTTTGGACTGTATCGTACACAATGGATTGGACTTGACGGTGCGCCAGAAACAAGTACTTTTTCAGTAAATACTCCTTTAGATAATACTAAATTAGGATTAGGTGTTTCTTTGGTCAATGATAAAATTGGACCAACTGTTGAAAATACATTGTCAGCTGATTTGTCTTATAGTATCCCAACTTCTGATTCGTTTAAACTTTCTTTTGGGATAAAAGCTACAGCCAATTTATTTAATCTTGATGTAACCAAACTAAGTTTTGAAGATCAAGGAGATGAGCAGTTTCAGGATTTAGATAATAAATTCACGCCAAATATAGGAGCTGGTGTTTACTGGCATTCTGATCGGGCTTATTTAGGATTTTCGGTTCCTAATTTTATTGAAACAAATCGGTATGATGATAACAATACGGCCATTTTCAAAGAAAAAATTAATTACTATTTAATGGCGGGTTATGTATTCAATTTGGACAAATTAGAATATATCAGATTTAAACCGGCAATATTGACTAAAATGGTTCAGGGCGCTCCTTTACAAGTTGATGTTTCGGGTAATTTTATGTTTTATGATAGATTTGTTGTGGGGCTTGCTTATCGCTGGAGCGCATCAGTAAGTGCAATGGCTGGATTTCAAGTTTCAAAAGGCCTGTATGTTGGTTATGGATACGATCATGAAACAACCGATTTAAGACGATATAACTCAGGATCTCATGAAATTTTCCTTCGTTTCGAGTTTTTCAATAGTTTTAACAAAATGATCTCTCCACGATTCTTCTAATTAATGCCTGCTATGAGAATTAAAATTTTAAGCTTTTCTGTTTTGTTTGTGTGCTTTTTCTTCAAAATAAATGCGCAGACAGCAAACAATACAAGTTCCGCAGATAAAAAGTATGATGACTATGCGTACGCCGATGCAATAAAAGCATACGAAAGTCTTCTAGAAAAAGGTACTAAAGATGAAAAAATAGTGCAAAGGCTTGCCAATTCGTATTATTTTATTGGTGAATTGCCGTCTGCTCTTCAATGGTATAAAGAGTTGTTTGCAATGAGTGAAGATCAGGAGCCAGAATATTTGTACCGATATGCACAGTGTTTAAAAGCTTCAGGAAATTATCGCAAGGCCGATGAAGTTTTAGAGAAATTCAATTTAAAAGCAGGTTCAGAAAAAAGAGCTTCACTGATTAGAGAGGATAAAAATTATTTGGAGCAGATAAAATTGAATTCAGGACGATATGAAATTGCCGATGCTGGAATAAATTCACCTTACTCGGATTATGGGAGCGTTATTTATTATAAAAAAATTGTTTTTACTTCGGCCAGAGATACGGGCGGAATTACAAAAACGAGTTTTAAATGGACAAACAAATCTTTTTCTAAATTATATATTGCTGATTTAATGCCAGACGGAAGTGTTGGCAAGCCAAAATTATTTCATAAAAGCCAAAAATCAAGATTCAACGAGTCAACTCCTGTCTTTACTAAAGATGGTCGAACAATGTATTTTACGAGAAATAATTTTACCGACGGAAAGAGAGGAAGTAACGATAAACAAGTAACACTTTTAAAACTATATAAATCAGAGTATGTTAACGATACTTGGGAAGAAGCCAAAGAACTTCCTTTTAATAGTGACCAATACAGTACTGCGCATCCTACATTGAGCATTGATGAAAAAGTCTTGTACTTTGCATCAGATATGCCGGGAACTTTAGGACAGTCAGATTTATTTAAAGTTGCTATAAATGAGGATGGAAGTTTTGGACAGCCTCAAAACTTAGGTCCAGTAATTAATACAGAAGGAAGAGAAACTTTTCCGTTTATTTCAGGAGAAAATGAACTTTATTTTACTTCTGATGGACGTCCAGGATTAGGCGGACTGGATATTTTTGTTACGAAAATTAATCCTGACGGTACAATTGAGGATGATGTGCAGAATGTCGGAGAACCTGTAAACGGTAAACAAGATGATTTTGCATTTA
Source organism: Flavobacterium sp. 245 (assembly GCF_004362055.1). GTDB lineage: Bacteria > Bacteroidota > Bacteroidia > Flavobacteriales > Flavobacteriaceae > Flavobacterium. Next base: position 158,523 of record NZ_SNXB01000009.1, on the reverse strand, counting down.
TAATCGACAGTAAAAACAGAAACGGATTTTTTTCTTCCAATAGAGAAAACGGCCAAGGTTTAGATGATGTTTATCGTTTTACAGAAACGAAAAGACTAGTTTGCGAGCAAGATTTAATGGGAACAGTTTCTGATGCTGAATCAAATGAAGTTTTATCTAATGTAAGTTTGGCTTTATTTGATGAAAATCGTAATCCAATTTCAACAATAGCAACAGATGAAAAAGGGAATTATATTTTTCCAAAAATAAAATGCGGTAAAAAATATTCAATTCGAGCTTCAAAAAGTGATTATGGAATAAAAGATATTTCGATAGCAATTAAAAAAGCAAATGGTAAAACAATCTTGGATTTTACGATGCAAAAAATGTTCAAACCGCTAGCAACAAAAGCTATCGAAATCAAAAAAACAACCGTAAAACCGGTTAAACTCGGACCAATAAAAATTGGAACCGATTTGGCTAAATTGCTTCATATTCCAATGAACTTTTTTGATTTAGGAAAAGCAACTATCAAAAAAACATCTGAGCCTGATTTGCAAAAAGTTGTTGATATTTTAAATCAGTATCCAAACATAAAATTAGATATACGTTCGCATACAGACAGCCGTTCATCTGCAGAAAGCAATCAAATTTTATCAGATAAAAGAGCACAGTCAACTAAAGATTGGCTAATTAGCAAAGGAATTGATGCTAACCGGTTATCAGCAAAAGGTTACGGTGAAACAAAATTAATAAATAGATGTGCTGACGGAGTAAAATGTACCGAAAAAGAACATCAACAAAACAGACGAAGTGAATTTATTATCGTTGGTTTGTAAAAATGAACATAAAAAAAGAAGCTCTTTTCTAGTTATGAAAAGAGCTTCTTTTTTTATGTAAAAACCAAAAGCGTTAAAAAACCAAATTTTTCACAAAAAAACTCTTTAATTGATTTCATTCTTTATTGAATAATTTTGAAAAATTGAAATGTGCTGTATTTTATTTAAAATGAATGAATTAGCTTTTTAAAAAGCAAATTTTAATAACAAGTTTTGTCATTTTTTATTTAACTTTATAAAACTAAATTTTTTCAGATATGACTGTAAATCAAATACTAAACGCAAAAGGAAGAAATGTTTTTTCAGTACTTTCAACAACAACAGTTTATGAAGCATTGAAAGTAATGGGTGAAAAAAACATAGGGGCTATCCTTGTAATTGATGGAACCGATCTTAAAGGAATATTGTCTGAAAGAGATTATGCCCGAAAAATTGTTTTAAAAGATAAATCATCCAAAGAAACATTTGTGCATGAAATTATGGAAAGTAATGTTTTCTCGGTAAATCTTTCAAACAATATTGAAGATTGTATGGAGCTGATGAGTACTAAAAGAATCAGACATTTGCCTGTTTTAGAAGATGGAATTGTTGTAGGGATTATTTCAATCAGCGATGTTGTAAAGGCAATTATCGAAATTCAAAAAGACACAATAAATCATCTAAATTCCTATATTTCCCAATAAAGAAAACCTGAAAAATATATTTTTAAAAATAGTCCTGATTTTGATGGACTATTTTTTTTTGACTATGTAAATTGTTATTTTAACAAAAGAAAGCACTAAAAACGCCCCATTTTAAACTAAGACTTATATCTTTGTAAGCTAGAATAAAAGCTAAAAATAATGAACAAAGAGAGTAAAAGAAGAGAAGCGCTACTGTATCACTCAGAGCCGACTCCAGGAAAAATTCAGGTAGTTCCAACAAAAAAATACGCAACCCAGAGAGACTTATCACTGGCTTATTCGCCGGGAGTTGCAGAGCCATGTTTAGATATTGCAGCAAACGTTGAAGACGTTTATAAATACACAGCAAAAGGAAATTTAGTAGCTGTAATTTCAAATGGTACAGCAGTTTTAGGGCTTGGAGACATTGGTCCCGAAGCATCAAAACCTGTAATGGAAGGAAAAGGTTTGTTATTCAAAATATTCTCTGATATTGATGTTTTTGATATCGAAGTCGATACAAAAAATGTAGAAGAATTTATCCAGACTGTAAAAAATATTGCTCCAACTTTTGGAGGTATTAATCTTGAAGATATTAAAGCGCCAGAATCTTTCGAAATTGAGAGAAGATTGGTTGAAGAATTAGATATTCCGGTAATGCATGATGACCAGCACGGTACGGCAATTATCTCGTCAGCAGCATTAATAAATGCATTAGAGTTAGCAGGAAAAAAAGCGGAAGATGTAAAAGTGGTAGTTTCTGGTGCAGGTTCGGCTGCAATAGCATGTACTGATTTATATGTTTTGTTAGGTGTGAAAGTTGTGAATATCCTAATGTATAATAGTAAAGGCCTTTTAACAAAAGACAACCCTTCACTATCAGAATTACAATTAAAATATGCTATTGATGGTGCTAAAATCGAATTAGCCGAAGCAGTAAAAGGTGCCGATGTTTTCATCGGACTATCTTCGGGAGATATTCTGTCGCCAGAAATGTTATTGACAATGAATGATAACCCGATTGTTTTTGCAATGGCAAACCCAAATCCGGAGATCGATTATAACTTAGCTGTAGAAACTCGTAAAGATGTCATTATGGCTACAGGACGTTCTGATTTTCCTAATCAGGTTAATAACGTTCTAGGTTTTCCATATATTTTTAGAGGAGCGCTTGACGTTAGAGCTACAAAAATTAACGAGGCAATGAAAATGGCAGCTGTAAAAGCTTTAGCTATTTTGGCAAAAGAGCCAGTTCCAGAACAAGTTAACGTAGCTTATGGTGCAACAAAATTAGGTTTTGGTCAAGAATATATTATTCCTAAACCATTTGATCCACGATTGATTACCGTTGTAGCGCCAGCTGTTGCAAGAGCGGCAATGGAATCTGGGGTAGCAAAAAATCCTATTACTGACTGGGCAGCTTATGAAGACGTGCTTCGCGAACGTATGGGGAATGATAATAAAATGGTTCGATTAATTACAAACCGTGCAAAATTAAATCCTAAACGAATTGTTTTTGCCGAAGCTGATCATTTGAATGTTTTAAAAGCAGCACAAATTGTATATGAAGACGGTATTGGTTTCCCTATTTTATTAGGTAACAGAGAAATTATATTAGAATTAAAAGCAGAATTAGGTTTTGATGCTGATCTTGAAATCATTGATCCTAAAATAAACGAAGAAGAAGCAAGACGCAACAGATTTGCAAATTCATACTGGGAATCAAGAGAGCGCAGAGGTGTTTCATTGCTTGATGCTCAAAAATTCATGCGCGAAAGAAATTATTTTGCAGCCATGATGGTAAATGAAGGAGAGGCAGATGCTGTTGTTACTGGCCATTCAAGAAGTTATCCAAGTGTCGTAAAACCAATGCTTCAATTAATTGAAAAAGCACCGGGAGCTTCACTTGTTGCAACTGCAAATATGATGCTTACAACACGCGGACCAATGTTTTTGTCAGATACTGCGATCAATATTAATCCGTCTGCTCAAGATTTAATTAATATTGCATTGATGACTGCTAAAACTGCAAAAATGTTTGGTGTTGAGCCGGTTATTGCTATGGTTTCCTATTCAAACTTTGGTTCATCAACACATCAAAATGCATCAAAAGTAAGGGAAGCTGTTGCCTATTTGCATAAAAATCATCCGGAATTAATTATTGATGGAGAAATTCAGGCAGATTTCGCTTTAAATTCAGAAATGCTTAAAGAAAAATTTCCTTTCTCTAAATTAGCAGGCAAAAAGGTAAATACACTTGTTTTCCCAAATTTAGAGTCAGCAAACATTACTTATAAGTTGTTAAAAGAATTAAACAAAGCAGGTTCAATTGGTCCAATCATGATGGGATTAGGCAAACCTGTGCATATTTTTCAATTAGGAGCAAGCGTAGAAGAAATGGTCAATATGGCTGCAATTGCAGTTATTGATGCTCAGGAAAAAGAAATTAAAAAAAATAAATTAGTACAATAGCCCTTATAGTAAACAGAAATCAATATTTTCTTATTTTTACTTATATTTGGTACTATAAATTATATTTATGATAGCACATTTGCAAGGGAAATTGGTTGAAAAAAATCCCACTGAAGTTGTAATTGATTGTGGCGGAGTGGGTTATCATGTGAATATATCTTTACATACCTTTTCGCTGATCCCTAATGCTGATTTTATAAAATTGTATACGCATCTTCAAATTAAAGAAGATGCGCATACTTTATTTGGTTTTGCTGAAAAATCAGAACGCGAAATATTCAGAATGTTATTATCTGTTTCTGGTATTGGCGCCAATATTGCAAGAACAATGTTGTCTTCAATTGAACCGAAACAAATTATAAATGCGATTGCGTCTGGAGATGTGGGAGTTATTCAGTCAATTAAAGGAATTGGCAGCAAAACAGCGCAAAGAGTTATACTTGATTTAAAGGAAAAAGTGTTAAAGTTGTACGATTTAGATGAAGTTTCGGTAGTTCAAAACAATACAAATAGAGATGAAGCGTTATCTGCTTTGGAAGTTTTAGGATTCGTTCGAAAAGCTTCTGAAAAAGTAGTCGAAAAGATTGTAAAAGAAGATCCGGAAGCTACAGCAGAAACCATCATAAAAAAAGCATTAAAAAGCTTGTAACTCAACTAACATAAACCAATTGTATGCGTAAAATTTGTATTTTTTTACTGGTTTTATTTTGCGGTAATGTTTTGCAATCGCAAGTAAATCCGGCAGTTCAAGATACAACAAAAACTCAATTTTCTGTAGGGAAAGTAGAGTTGAAAGATCCGCCAAGCATACTTTCTGCATACAAATACGATCCAATTTCAGATCGCTATATTTATTCGAATTCAGTTGACGGTTTTCCTGTCAATTACCCGATTATTTTAACGCCTAAAGAGTATGAAGATTTAGTTCTGAAAGAATCTCGCCGAGAATATTTCAGAAAAAAAGCGGATGCAATTGACGGTAAGAAAGCTGGAAGCGAAGCCGCTAAAAAGAATTTACTGCCAAGATATTATGTTAATTCAAGTTTTTTTGAAAGCATTTTTGGAAGTAATACAATTGACGTAAAACCAACAGGTTCAGTTGAAATGGACTTAGGGATACGCTACACTAAACAAGACAATCCTTCATTTTCGCCAAGAAACAGATCGAGTCTCACATTCGATTTTGATCAGCGTATCAGTATGAGTTTAATGGGGAAAGTGGGAACAAGATTAGAAGTAAATGCTAATTATGATACACAGTCAACATTTGCTTTCCAGAATCTATTTAAACTTGCTTATACTCCTTCAGAAGATGATATTATCCAGAAAGTCGAAGTAGGTAATGTGAGTATGCCTTTAAATAGCACGTTAATACGTGGTGCTCAGAGTTTATTTGGTGTAAAAACACAATTACAATTTGGAAAAACGACTGTTACAGGAGTTTTCTCTGAACAAAAATCACAAACAAAGAGTGTTGTAGCCGAAGGTGGTGGTACAGTTCAAAATTTTGATTTGTATGCCTTAGATTATGATAATGACAGACACTTTTTCTTATCACAATATTTTAGAGATAAGTATGATGCTTCTTTAAAAAGTTATCCAGTAATCAACAGTCGTATTCAAATAACTCGAATAGAGGTCTGGGTTACCAATAAACAAAATCGAGTAAGTACAACCAATAATAATCTTCGTAATGTTATCGCGCTTCAGGATTTAGGTGAAGGGCCCCTAAGTAACGTTCCTGATAACCAAGTAGTTGTTATTAGTCCTACAACAGGATTTTTTAACCCTTCTACACTTATTGATTCGCCTTCTGATAATGAAAATAACGCTTATAATCCTGATGCGATTGGTCAGCCGGGATCGTTTTTAAATTCAAATATTCGAGAAATCGTTACGGCAAAATCTGGTTTTAATAATACAAATGTTAATGAAGGAACGGATTACTCGATATTAGAGAATGCTCGTAAATTGACAATTAATGAATTTACTTTCAATCCACAGTTAGGATATATATCGTTGCAACAACGTCTGGCAAATGATGAGATTTTAGCTGTTGCCTACGAATATACAGAAGGAGGAAAGATCTATCAGGTTGGAGAATTTGGAAGCGATGGAGTTGATGCAACTGTTGTTACAGGAAATAATAACTCTAATCAAGCAATTATTACGCAAAGTTTGATTTTGAAAATGCTTAAGAGCAATTTGACAAACGTGCAGAATCCGGTTTGGAATCTGATGATGAAAAACGTTTACCAAATTCCACAAGCCTATCAAATAAAACAAGATGATTTTAGAATGAATATCTTATATACAGATCCTTCACCTATAAATTATATTACCCCGGTTACGGGCTCTTCTTTCCCCTCAAACCCAACAGCTGACAATAAAGTTGATCAGACACCTTTATTGAATGTGTTTAATTTAGACAGATTAAATTACAATAACGACCCACAAACAGGTGGTGATGGTTTCTTTGATTATCTTCCTGGTATTACAGTAGATGTTCAAAACGGACGAATTATTTTTACAACGAAAGAGCCTTTTGGAGAATTAATATTTAAAAAATTACAAAATTCAGGTTCTGCCGAAAATTATAATGATCCAAGCACTTATAACGCAAACCAGCAAAAATATGTCTTTAGAAACATGTACCGAAATACACAATCTGGAGCTTTACAGGATAGTGATAAAAATAAATTCTTATTAAGAGGAAAATATAAATCATCTGGAAATAACGGTATTCCAATTGGAGCTTTCAACGTGCCTCAAGGTTCTGTTGTTGTTATGGCTGCTGGACGAAGATTAGTTGAGGGTATTGATTATAGTGTCGATTATCAATTAGGAAGAGTTCAAATTTTAGATCCGTCACTTCAAGCCTCAAATACGCCTATAGAGGTTTCATTGGAGAATAATTCTATTTTCGGACAACAAACCCGAAGATTTATAGGATTCAATGTAGAACATAAAATTTCAGAGAAATTTGTTGTTGGCGGTACTTATTTGAAAATGACTGAAAAGCCATTTACTCAAAAATCAAGTTACGGTCAAGAATCAGTAAATAATACTATTTTTGGATTTAATGGTAATTATGCGACTGAAGTTCCGTTTTTTACAAGATTAGTAAACAAACTTCCAAATATTGATACAGATGTTCCGTCAAATCTTTCTGTTCGAGGTGAAATTGCTTTTCTAAAACCTGACGCTCCTAAAGCCAGTGATTTTGAAGGCGAAGCAACTATTTATGTAGATGATTTTGAAGGTTCTCAATCAACTATTGATATGAGGTCTGCTTATGCATGGAGTCTTGCTTCAACTCCATTTATAAATTCAATAAATGACAATACATTTAATGCAAATTCAAGTACATTAGAATATGGTTATAAACGTGCAAAATTAGCTTGGTACACCATTGACCCTGTTTTTTACTCATCAAAACCATCTGGTATTTCAAATGATGATTTGTCATTAAATACAACTCGAAGAATTTATAGTAGAGAGTTGTATCCAAATACTGATATTGCCCAAGGTCAGATTCAGGTAATCAATACGCTTGATTTAACCTATTTTCCTTCAGACAGAGGGGCTTATAATAATAATCCAAATTTTGGTTCGAGTGTGGCTTCTTCAAATTTTGGAGGAATTATGCGTTCGCTAAATTCTACCAATTTTGAACAGGGAAATGTCGAATATATCCAGTTTTGGGTATTGGATCCATATGTTGGAAATGGCGAAGCTCCAGCAAACAATACAGGGAAAATATATTTCAATTTAGGTGAAATTTCCGAAGATGTTTTAAAAGATGGAAGAAAGCAATACGAAAATGGTTTAGGTCCAGATCAGGTAATGGTAAACCCACAACCGATTTGGGGAGATGTGCCGGCATCACAATCTTTAATTTATGCATTTGATACTAACGCAGACAATCGAAAAAATCAAGACGTTGGTTTAGATGGTTTGCCAGATGCTAAAGAAAGTGCAGTTTATACTAATTATGCAGGCGAAGAAGATCCTGCCGCAGATAACTATAAATATTATTTAAATGTTGATGGAGGAGTTCTGGATCGATATAAAAGATACAATGGTGTCGAAGGAAACTCTGCTGTAAGTATTGATGATCCTAATCGTGGTTCAACAACACTTCCAGATGTAGAAGATATTAATCGTGATAATACTATGAGTACGATTAATGCTTACTATGAATACAGTGTTGATTTGAAACCGGGAATGCAGGTAGGACAAAATTATATTACAGATATTCGTGAGGTTACTAATGTAGAATTACCAAACGGCGGGACTACAAATGCAAGATGGATTCAATTTAAAATTCCGGTAGCAAAACCTCAAAATACAATTGGAAACATATCTGATTTTAGATCTATACGTTTCATGCGTATGTTTATGACTGGTTTTAATGATCAAATGACGGTTCGTTTTGGAGCTTTAGATTTAGTTCGAGGCGAATGGAGAAGATACACCGGTACGCTTGATGCAAACGATCCAAATCCTGATGACGATGGGGTTCAGTTTGATGTTGCTGCAGTTAATATTCAGGAAAATAGTACGAAGTGTCCGGTAAATTATGTTATTCCGCCGGGCGTTCAAAGAGAACAATTGTATAATAATAATACTATTATCAATCAAAATGAGCAGGCATTAGCGGTTCGAATAGGAGGAACAGGGTTGCAGTATCAGGATTCAAGAGCAGTTTTCAAGAATGTAAGTGTTGATATGCGTCAATATAAAAAACTGAAAATGTTTTTGCATGCTGAGTCACTTCCAAATGAAACAAATTTATTAGACGAGGAAATGGTTGGTTTTATTCGTTTCGGTAACGATTTTACGCAAAACTATTACCAAGTCGAAATTCCATTAAAAGTTACGCAAACGGGAGGATCTTGTACAATAGCTCCAGACTTGGTTTGGATGGAAGAAAATAATATCGACTTGGCACTTGAATTATTAACCAGTATGAAAATCAAAGCCATGCCTTTAGATATTAATTCTCCTAAAAGAGATATTAATGGGGTATATTATCCTGATGATGATCCTGATTTGATTGCGAGTGGAGGTGATGGTGATAGTAAATTGAAGCTTGGTATTAAAGGAAATCCAAATTTTGGTTTGGTTCGAAATTTAATGGTTGGTGTAAAAAACAGGGCAGATCATAAAGATATAAAAGGGGAAGTGTGGTTCAATGAACTTCGTATGTCAGATTTAGATAATAAAGGCGGAATGGCGGCATTATTAAATGTTGATACCAACATGGCCGATTTTGCGACTATGTCTGCTACTGGTAGAAAAAGCACAATCGGTTTTGGATCGCTTGAACAGGGCGCAAATGAAAGAGATCGTGAAGATATTCAGCAATATAATATTGTTACAAATTTGAATTTAGGAAAATTACTGCCTCACAAATGGGGAATTAATTTGCCTTTCAATTATGCTATTGGCGAGGAAGTTATTACGCCAGAATATGATCCTTTTAATCAGGATATAAAATTAGATCAGCTGATTAAAGAAACGACTGATCCAGCAGAGAAAGATAATATCAGAACAAGAGCTGTAGACTATACAAAGCGTAAGAGTATTAATTTTATTGGGGTTAGAAAAGACAGAGCTCCAGAGCAGAAACCTCATGTTTATGATATTGAAAATTTCACATTTTCACAATCATACAATCAAGTGGCGCGTCATGATTATGAAGTAGAAGATTATAGAGATGAACAGTCCAATTCTGCGGTAAATTATGCTTATACTTTTCAGCCAAAAGAAGTGGTGCCTTTCAAACAGACCAAATTCATGAAGAAAAGTGATTATTGGAAGATGTTGAGTGATTTTAACTTTAATTACCTTCCTTCGAATGTTACTTTCAATACAAATATTTTAAGACAAAGCAATCGTCAGCAGTATCGACTTGTTGAGGTTGAAGGAATTGGCCTTGATCCGCTTTACAGACGAAATTTTGCTTTCAATTATCAATACGGTTTTGGCTTTAAAGTGACCAAATCTTTAAATTTGAATTATACTGCGGCGTCAAATAATATTGTGAAAAATTATTTGAATGCTGACAATACACCAAAAGAAGATTTTAATATTTGGGATGATTATTTTGATTTGGGAATTCCAAATCAGCATATACAGCAATTAAAATTGGATTATGATATTCCAATCAATAAAATTCCAGTTTTAAGCTTTGTAAAGGCTCAGTATACCTATACTGCAGATTATAGCTGGCAACGTTCTTCTACGGCTATGTCTCAATTTACTGCTGATGACGGTATTACATATAATTTAGGAAATACTATTCAAAATGCAAATTCAAATACGTTGTCCTCAACTTTGGATATGAATAAGCTGTACAAGTATTTAGGTTTGACGCCTGGAGCAAAAACAGCAGCAAAACCTAAACCGACAGCACCGCCAAAACCAGGAGAAAAAATTGTAAATACGACAGCAAAACCAGTGGTTAATAATAGTCCATTTTATGACGGTTTAATTGGTGTTTTGACAAGTTTGAAAAATGTTCAGGTTAATTTTACGAAAAACAGCGGGACAGTTTTGCCTGGATATACACCAAGCGTAGGTTTCTTTGGAACAGCAAAACCATCTTTAGGATTTATTTTTGGAAGTCAGGATGATGTTCGTTTTGAAGCTGCAAAAAATGGCTGGTTAACGAATTATGATAATTTCAATCAAAACTTTACACAGGTTACAAACAAGATTTTAAAAGTAACTGCAAATATTGATTTGTTTCCAGATCTGAAAATTGATTTGGCAATGGATCGCGCTTATTCTCGAAATTCATCTGAACAATATAGTGTTGTAGATGGTGAGTATATTCCGTTATCTCCTTACACTTATGGAATGTTTTCGATCTCAACTGTATTGATTAAAACATCTTTTGCGACCAGTAATGAAACTGAATCGGCAGCATTTGATGATTTTAGAAGTAATCGTTTGGTTATTGCAAATCGATTGGCCGAGGATCACTATGGAGCTGGTGCGACTATACCAAGATATGGAGATGCAAATAACCCAATTCCTGCGCCGGGAGATGCAAATTATGCTGTTTATACTGCCAATGTAGGATATCCTATAGGTTTTACAAAAAGCAATCAGGCGGTTTTATTGCCATCATTTTTAGCAGCTTATTCCGGAGGAAATGCGTCAAGCAGTTCGACGGATATTTTTAAAAGTTTCCCAATTCCTAACTGGACCATAAAATACAATGGTTTAATGCGTTATAAATATTTTAAAGATAAATTTAAGCGTTTCTCATTGCAACACAATTACAGAGCATCTTACACGGTAAATCAGTATAGATCTAATTTTGATTACTACGAGAATCCAACGGGGCAAGATGTGAATACGAATTTTTACAATCAAACGGTAATGTCGAATGTGAATTTAGTGGAGCAGTTCAGTCCCCTGATTCGTGTCGATTTTGAGCTGAAAAGTTCTTTCCGTTTGCTGACTGAAATTAAGAGAGACCGAGCATTGTCGATGAGTTTTGATAACAACTTGCTCACAGAGGTGAAAGGTGTTGAATATGTTGTGGGAATGGGATATCGCTTTAAAGATGTTATTTTTTCATCACGTTTAGCAGATAGCCCAACAGGAATCATAAAAAGTGATATTAATATAAAAGCTGATTTTTCATATAGAAATAACCAGACATTAGTTCGTTATTTAGATTATGATAATAATCAACTTGCGGCAGGACAAAATATTTGGGCATTAAAATTAACTGCAGATTATGCATTCAGTAAAAATCTGACAGCTATATTTTATTATGATCATTCATTTTCAAAAGCAGTTATTTCAACTTCATTCCCGCTTACAAATATTAGATCAGGATTTACGCTCAGATATAATTTCGGAAATTAAATTTAGATTTCGGGACTAAATTTTATTAGAAGATTATTACATTTGTGACTTATTTATTAAATTATCAATTTTCAAACATACTATTATGAGCATACCAGCAAATTTAAAGTACACAAAGGATCACGAATGGGTTAGCATCGAAGGAGATGTTGCGACTGTAGGAATAACTCATTTTGCACAAAAAGAGTTAGGGGATATCGTGTATGTTGAGGTAGAAACTTTAGATCAGACATTAGATAAAGATGAAGTTTTTGGAACAGTTGAGGCTGTTAAAACAGTTTCGGATTTGTTTTTGCCTTTAACAGGAGAAATTATTGCTTTCAATGATAGTTTAGAAAGTGCTCCAGAAACTGTAAATTCTGATCCTTATGGAGCAGGATGGATGATCAAAATAAAAATCGCTGATGCATCAGAAATTGATTCATTATTGTCTGACGCAGCTTACAAACAACTTATCGGTGCCTAAACAACTTCTTTTAATTTGGGCAATTATCTGCTCAGGAGTTATTACTTATTTTTGTTTGACAAATTCAAGTAATATCCCAGCAATAGATTTTCCAAGCATAGATAAAATTGTTCATTTTTGTTTTCATTTCGGATTTACAATCTCGTGGATTTTGTTCTTCAAAAAAGAACTTAAAGGTCAGCATGCAAATGATTATAAAGCATATCTAATTTCGTTTATATTTTCCGTTTTTTTTGGAATTACAATCGAAATTATGCAAGGAGTCTTAACAACTACAAGACTTCCTGATGTAACAGATGTTTTAGCAAATACGATTGGTGCAACCGCCGGCGTCTTTTCTGCTATAGGATTTAGGAAACAGATCGACAAAATAATAGGAATATGATTACCCACTTCGGTGGGTTTTTTAATATCCTAAAATGAAGCTTTATAAATAGTGCTGTTTTTTGAATTTAAAATGTATTTTTGTGCCGATCTGATATACTATTAAGTCATGAACATTAAGCAATACCTTGATTCAACGTATCTTAAAACTGCTTCGCAAGCTGGACTTTCGGAAGCGGAAAATGATATCGTTGTAAAAAATGCAATCAATGAAGCAATTGCAGAGGGCTTTAAATTGATTATGATTCGGCCAGAGAATGTCAGCTTGGCAAAAAAAATGATTCTCAAAGCTAATGCAGCTTTATTGGTTGGGACTGTTATTGATTTTCCAGAAGGCAAATCAGATTTAGAAACCAAGATTAAAGAAGCGAATGAAGCTATTGAAAATGGAGCTGACGATTTAGATTTTGTCTGTAATTACGAAGCTTTCAAAAATGGTGATACTGTATTAGTAAAAAACGAAATTTTAATAGGTACTCAAATTGGTTTAGCGCATAATAAAACGGTAAAATGGATTATTGAAACCGCTGCTTTAACCGATAAAGAAATTATTCAGCTTTCGGCTTTGATCAAAAATGTCGTTATCTCTAATTTTAAAGAAGACGACTATGCTTCAGTTTTTGTAAAATCATCTACAGGTTTTTTTAAAACGGAAGATAATTTGCCAAATGGAGCTAACGTTCCTGTAATTATTATTATGCTAGAAAATGCGTCACCATTGCCAGTTAAGGCGGCGGGCGGTGTCAGATCATATGAAGATGCAATAGAAATGATTCGTTTAGGAGTTAAACGTATCGGAACTTCGGCGGCAAAAGCAATTGCTAATGGAGAGAATACCCCAAATCAATATTAAATGAAAACCAAAATTTACGCAACAAATAAAAGTGCATTATCTTTTGTTTTGCTGTTAAGCTCGTTATTTGCTTTCGCACAGAACAATAATACTTCTTCTGTTCAATCTGGATTTACAAGTGAACAATTTCCCGTTTTTGATAATTGTCAAAATTTAGCCGATAAAAAATTAGAAAACTGCTTTTATAAAGAAGTTCAGGATTTTGTTTTTCAAAATTTTGAAGTGCCTGAAAATCTGAAACAATCAAATTATAAAGGCGAAGTAAAAGTGCTTTTTGAGGTTGATGCAACTGGTGATTTTAAAGTGATTTATGTAAATATTGCAAATGAGGATTTGTCTGCAGAAGCCAAACGTGTTTTTGGTAAATTTCCAAAAATAAAACCTTCTACTTACAACGGAAAACCGACTTATTCAAAATATACAATTACCATTGCTATTCCTTTGAAAAGTGCAGATCAGCAGGCGGCAGAAGCATTGGCAGCAGCCCAAATTTTAAAACCGGCTGAGAAGCCTCTGACAGAATTAGATAGCATTGTATATAAAAAATACAATAATCCCGAATTTGAGAGTCATTTAAACATTCCGTTTTCTCATAGTTATTATGCACAGTTTGATGGTGCGATGAATCAGGTTGGAAGCAATAATCATACAGCTTCAAAACCATATACTTATACTGAGGTTTCAAAATATTATAATTTGAAAGCAGTAAATGAGTCACTTCAAAAAAATGTTTCAACTTGGCTGGGCAAGAAATGGTGGAATGAAAACTTGGTGCAGATTCAGGGAGAAGATTATTGGCTTGCTTTAAATCCAATAGTTGATTTGCAATTGGGAAAAGCTTCAGATCTTGATGCTTCTTATACCTATGTAAATACGCGCGCTTTAAATTTTAGAGGAGGTTTAGGGAAACAAATAAACTTTACTACAACAATTTTTGAAAGCCAAGGCCGTTTTGCAGGATATTTTAATGATTATGCCGAATCGTTGAAACCATCAGGAGGGAATCCGGCGATTATTCCTGGAGTTGGTATTGCAAAGCGATTTAAAGAAGATGCTTATGATTTTCCTTTAGCAGAAGCCAATATTACGTACACGCCGTATAAATTTTTTGATCTGCAGTTAGGTTATGGTAGAAATTTTATAGGAGATGGATACCGATCACTTCTTGAAAGCGATGGAGCGAGTCCGTATCCGTATTTTAAAATTAATACCACTTTCTGGAAAATAAAATATACGAACACTTATATGTGGCTCAAAGATGTTCGTCCTGAAGTTACAGTTGATAAAACATATGCCACAAAATTTATGGCAAATCATTATTTAAGCTGGAATGTTTCAAACAGACTGAATTTAGGTTTCTTTGAATCGGTTGTTTGGACAGATACTAATAATAGAGGATTTGATGTCAATTTTGTGAACCCAATTATTTTTTATCGTACAGTTGAGTTTACTTCTTCTTCAAGAAGCGGTAATGCAATGCTTGGTATTACTGGAAAATATAAATGGAATAACAGTATAAATTTGTATTCACAGTTTTTAATTGATGAGTTTTCGGTTTCTGATGTAAAAGCAGCAGATAAAAGTTGGAAAAATAAATTTGGTTTTCAAATTGGAGGAAAATACTTTAATGCATTTGATGTAAAAGATCTTTTGGTGCAGATAGAATATAACCATGTACGACCTTATGTATATTCGCATAGTGCGGTGATTACAAATTACGGGCATAATAATCAAAGTCTAGGTCATCAATGGGGAGGAAATTTTAATGAACTTGTCATGATAGGACGTTATCACAAGGGCCGTATTTTTGGTGATGCAAAATTTACTGTTGGAACAAGAGGATTGGATTTTAATACAACTCAGGATAGTTATAATTATGGAGGCGATATTTACAAAAGTTATGATGTAAAGCGTCCGTATGATAAGGGAGTTAAAGTGGGACAGGGAAATAAAACAGATGTTTTTATTGCCGATATACAAGGAGGGTATTTGATAAATCCAATGACGAATTTGAAATTGTATGGAAGTTTTATTTACAGAAACTTTGATCCTACTCAAGATACCGCCACAACTTTTAAGCAAAGTACGACTTGGTTTACTATCGGATTGCGTTCAGATATTTTTAATTGGTACTTCGATTACTAGAATTTTTATAAGATTTTTCGAAATAATTGTGTTAAAGATTTGCAAGACCTTATTTTGTAAAGGTTTTATTGAAAAAAATCTAATTTTATAGTTCTTTATTCTACAATCTAATTTGTACATTTGCAGCACTCAAAAAAAATATACAAACAATAGAGGTTTGAACGCTACTAAAAATACAATTTCACTAAAATCAATATTTCTGGATTTCAAAGAGATTACAAAGGCTGGTTTGGCTATCAGTGTTTTGTTTTCTTCGATTGCCGGATATTTATTAGGCGTAAATAACGAACACCCTTTTAAATGGAGTGTTTTGCTTGTTTTGTCAATTGGCGGTTACTGTATGGTTGGAGCTTCAAATGCATTTAATCAGGTAATTGAAAAAGACATTGATGCCTTAATGGATCGAACGAAAAATCGTCCAGTTCCTTCAGGGCGTATGTCTCCAAAAATGGCTTTGTTTGTAGCGAGTTTGCTGACCATCATTGGAATCAGTTTGCTTTACACTATTAATGCTAAGTCAGCAATGTTTGCTGCAATCTCGATATTTTTATACACAAGTATCTATACGCCTTTAAAAACAGTAACTTCATTGTCTGTTTTTGTTGGTGCATTTCCCGGGGCTATACCGTTTATGTTAGGATGGGTTGCGGCAACTGGTGAATTCGGAATTGAAGCAGGAACATTGTTTTTGATTCAGTTTTTCTGGCAATTTCCTCATTTTTGGGCAATTGGTTGGTTTTTGTATGAAGATTATGAAAAAGCGGGAATCTTTATGCTTCCAACGGGAAAAAAAGACAAAGGAACTGCTTTGCAGGTTATTTTATACACAATTTGGTTGATTATAGCTTCATTGCTTCCGGTTTTGGGTTATACAGGACAATTGTTTATTTCGCCTATTGCTGCAGTTTTAGTGTTTTTATTGGGTTTATGGATGTTGTTTTATGCTGTGAAATTATATCAGCTAAGAACAGCAAAGTCAGCAAGAACCTTAATGCTGGTGAGTGTTTCGTACATTTCACTGTTGCAGATTGTATTTATAGTAGATAAATTTTTAAGATAGTTATGGAAATGACAATTAAAGCAAGTGAAGAACAAGAGAGTAAATCAAAGTCGGCAAAGCTGATTTTGTTATTCGCCATGGTGAGTATGACCATGATGTTTGCTGGACTTACAAGTGCATTTGTAGTTAGTAAATCAAGAGCCGATTGGTTGAAGAGTTTTGAATTGCCAACGGCATTTTATTATAGTACAGCGGTGATTATTGGCTGTAGTATCACTTTTTATCTGGCAAAAAAAGCAATCCAGAAAGACAACAGAAGCTTAACTACAGCTTTATTGTTAGGGACATTGGCTTTGGGTATTTTGTTTGTGGTTTTACAGCTTGTAGGATTTGGGCAGATTATGGAAAGCGGTTATTATATGACTGGTCAAGGTAGTTCGATTACGGCAACTTTTCTTTATGTAATTACTTTTGTACACCTATTGCACTTACTTGGCGGGTTAATTTCGCTTTTAATTGTAATTTATAATCATTTTAAACAAAAATACAATTCAACTCAAACTCTTGGTATAGAACTAGGTGCAATGTATTGGCACTTTCTAGACTTATTATGGGTTTTATTATTTTTATTTTTATATTTCTTTAAATAAGAAAAAAACGTAAATTTGGGAACTTTTTAACGAATATCTTTTATGGAAGCGACAGTTACTACTGCAAACAACGACGAAAAAACTTGGGGAGGCGGCGACATCCAGCCATTAGGAGCAAGCTATGGTAAAATGATGATGTGGTTTTTTATCGTATCAGATGCCTTAACATTCTCTGGATTCCTTGCTGCTTATGGTTTTTCTAGATTTAAATTTATTGAAACTTGGCCTTTGGCTGATGAAGTGTTTACACACTTTCCATTTTTACATGGTGTTGCGGCTCCTATGTATTATGTAGCCTTAATGACTTTTATTTTGATTTTTTCATCTGTAACAATGGTGTTAGCTGTTGATGCAGGTCATCAATTAAAGAAGACAAAGGTTGCTGTTTATATGTTCTTGACTATTATTGGAGGTTTAATTTTCGTTGGTTCTCAAGCTTGGGAATGGAAAAACTTCATTAAAGGAGAATATGGTGCAGTTGAAACAGCAGGCGGAAGTTTATTGCAGTTTGTTGACAAAGATGGTAAAAGAGTAGCTCTTGAAGCGTTTGCTGTAAAATTACCGGAACAAAGAGAAGCTTTGACAAGAAGCCATGCAACTTGGTTTGTTGAAGATGCTGAAACGCAACCAACTTATACTGTTGCTGAAGTTCAGGCTGGTTTTAAAGCACATCCTGAATTGTTGATTAGAACAGAACAGATAATTGAAAATAACGGAAAAAAGAGTAAAAAAGTTCTGACTAGAGCAGAAGCTGAAACTCGTTTGGCAACTGCAAAATATGTAGTAGAAGGTGCAAACCTTACAAGAAACGAATACGGAAGCAAATTATTTGCTGATTTCTTCTTCTTCATCACTGGATTCCACGGATTCCACGTATTTTCTGGAGTTATCATTAATATCATTATTTTCTTTAATGTATTATTGGGAACTTACGAGAAAAGAAGAAGCTACGAAATGGTAGAGAAAGTTGGATTATACTGGCACTTTGTAGATTTAGTTTGGGTATTTGTATTTACAGTTTTCTACTTAGTTTAATTTTTTAAGATTTATTATTATGGCACACGGTCACGAATACGTATCAAATACAAAAAGAATCTGGTTTGTTTTTATATTACTATCAGTAGTAACTACAGTAGAGGTTGTTCTTGGTATCTACAAACCTGCAGTTTTAGAAGGTAATCATTTTGTTGGTTTGAATTTGTTAAACTGGATTTTCTATATCCTTACAATTTTCAAAGCATATTATATAGTATGGGCATTTATGCACATGGAAGGTGAAAAAAGCAGTCTTAGATGGTCTGTTGTATCGCCAGTTATTTTCCTAGTTTTATATTTATTGTTTATTCTTTTGACAGAAGGACATTATATTTATGGGGTTTTTAAAGATTCTACTATTAAATGGAATTTTTAACATGATATTAATTCGAAAAGAAGCTCCGATTTGCGGAGCTTTTTTTATTTTTGTACCTCAATATTTGTCCGCATAAACAATGAAAAAAAATATAGTTCTCTTTGTACTTTTTGTTCTGCCTATCGTAGCTTATTTGTTTTTTGCATCTGGAGTAAACAGCTTTACTAAACTTCCTACCATAACACCAAAAATCGCTGACCTTGGTAACTGGAAATCTTTAAAAGGTGAGAAAGTAACTTTGAATAAAAAAATCACAATACTTGGTTTTTCTGGTGCTGAAATTGTAAAAAACAGAGGTAATTTTTTTAATCTGAATGAAAAGATCTATCAGCGTTATAATGGTTTTAAAGATTTGCAGTTTGTAGTTATTTGTCCGTTAGGGACAGAAGAAAGCGCTAAAAAACTTGTTAAATCTTTAGGTGCTTTTACTGATGTTTCAGGCTGGCATTTTGTTTTTGCTTCTCCAGAAGAAATCAAAACGTTTTATAATCAGCTTCATTTAAAAGGCAAGCTCGACGATAATCTTGGAACATCAAATGTTTATATTGTTGATAAAGAAAGAAATCTTCGAGGTCGAAAAAATAAAGATGATTATAAAGAAGGATATAATACTTTTCATCCTTCAGAGTTGAGCAACGAAATGCTTGATGATTTTAAAATCATTTTATACGAATATCGTGCGGCTCTTAAAAAGAATCACAATGCCACTAAAGAACTTTAATTTTTACCTACATGTTTAAAAATAAATCATATATCGGAATTTCGTTTATCGTTCTGATTTTCGGAATTTATGCAGTGCCAAAAATTGTCGACAGAATTCAAAACGGAGAAGTTGTAAAAGGAAATCGTTTGGATAACGTTGGTTTGAAAAATTCGAAAGAAGATGGGAAATTATTGACTATTGGTCCAGCTCCTAAATTTGAATTAACGAATCAGGAAGGTACTAAAGTATCAAATGAAACATATAAAGGAAAAGTTTATGTTTTGGAGTTTTTCTTTACAACCTGTCCTTCAATTTGTCCAAAGATGAATTTAAGCATGCTGGAAATTGAGAAAACTTTCTTTGGAAATCCTAATTTCGGAATCGTTTCAATTACAATAGATCCTGGTCACGATACGCCGGCGGTTTTAAAAGATCACGCAAAATTATTAGGTGTTAAATCTTCAAATTGGAATTTTTTAACTGGGGATAAGGCAACGATTATGGATTTATCTAACAAAGGTTTCAATCTATATGCAGGAGAAAATGATAAAGTGAACGGAGGTTTTGAACATTCAGGTCTATTTGCTTTAATTGATAAAGATGGTAAAATTCGTTGCAGAAAAGATGAGTTTGGAAATCCAATTTTATACTACGATGGCTTAGATAAAAAAGGTGTTAGAGAAATTCAAGAAGATATTAAAGTATTATTAGAAGAATAAAATGGAAGATAATTCGATAGAAAAAAAATACAATAAATTTATTATCGCTGTTTCAATTGTAATACCAGTTGTAGTGGCAATTTTATTTGGTGTGAAACTTAAAGATTTTGGATATAATGTTGAACCATTATCTATGTTGCCTCCTGTGTATGCAACAATAAACGGCGTAACAGCAATTGTTTTGGTTGCAGCTGTAATGGCTATTAAAAACGGAAAACGTTTGTTACACGAGCGCTTAATGACCTTTGCTATTGTTTTGTCTGTTGCTTTTTTAGTGATGTATGTTGCTTATCACATGACAGCAGATTCAACGAAATTTGGAGATTTAAATCATGATGGTATTCTTGATGCTACAGAAAGTGCTAAGGTTGGTTCATTACGATTAGTTTATTTTGTTATTTTAATAACTCATATTTTGCTTTCAATCGCAATTATTCCGCTTGTTTTAATTTCTTATGTTAGAGCTTTGGCACAACGATTTGATAGACATAAAAAAATAGCTAAAATCACGTTTCCAATTTGGTTATATGTTGCTGTAACTGGGGTTGTAGTATTTTTAATGATTTCTCCGTATTATGCTAATTAATAAAAAAAATAATATTCAAAGTTTAAAACTGAAATTTCAAACTTTGTTTTTTGGAATTTGCTTCTTCTTAATTGGAATTTCAGCAAATGCTCAATGTGCAATGTGCCGTGCTGCCCTTGCGGGAGATTCAAACGTTAAAAAAGCTGAGGCGGTAAACGACGGAATTGTTTATTTAATGGTGATTCCGTATTTGCTTGTTGGTATAATTGGTGTTCTGATTTACAGGATGTACCAATCTAAAAAGAAAAAAGCAGTCTAAATTTAGACTGCTTTTTTTTTATTTTAATCCGTCGACAGAAACATTCACGGTTCCATTTATTTTTATAAAAGCGATAATGGCCTGATTAGTCAGCTGAATTTTATCAAACTGAATGTCTTCCATTTTTCCGTTTACAAAAACTCCCGGCATTGGGGAATAGTTTTTTAGATAAGAAGCCATACTCTTTTTGCCTTCTTCTAAATTAGGCTGAATAGAATAGCGGCAACTTGCTTCCATTTTTTTTAAAATATAACCTTGTCCTAGCCAGCTTGCGGTTCTCATTAATTTGCTTTTGGTGTCTAAAACATAATCGAGTTTGTCAAAATAGATTTCTTTTGTCTGCGGATTATATTGAGGAAATCCGTTTAAGTATAAAGTTCCGTTTATAGATCCTAATACGTCTAATGCAATTACCATTTTTCCATCTTTGTGCCAAATGGTAACATTTTTTACGGTTACTTTTTTACTTCCAGATCCAAATTCCTGATCAGCAAAATTTTTGGTCATTATTTTAGAGGCGTCAGTATAAGTTGAAATTGCTGCAATATTGGCCGAAATTTGATTCGGAATTTTAGTAACAGGTTTTAAAACAATTTTACTGGCATTGAATTTCGAGTCAGGTTGTTTGCCAACAATTGTTTCCATGTTGCATTTCATTCCCATGTCTAACAAAAAGGAATCGTTTTTTAGTTTCGCATTTGTCGAATAAACTTCGATTGGAACAATTCGTAACCAGCTTTCATAAGTGTCGCTCATTTGAAACGGCGTGCAGATTTTTTCTAATGCTGATAAAACATTCGGCTTAAAATCCATTGATTTTTCGATAGCCTCGTCTATTTTTTTCTCGATTTTAGATTTAAAAATAGAAATTGCAGGGTTTATCAAATACGTAATTGGCATATTTTTTCCAAAAACCGTCATAGTTGGGCTTTCGTTCCAATCTAATGATTTGAATTCAGTTTTAGTGTTTAGTTTCCAATTTGTCAGAGCTACATCGCTTGATAAAGTGATGACGCCATTTAAATTAAATTCGCGCGTATCATATAGCTCCACGCCTAATTTTTTTGTTCCAATTCGGTATTTAATAGTTGCCTTTAAAGGGAGAACTGTTTTTATCTTTTTGTCTGGCGATGCAGGATCATTCTGAATTTTTATTGGAGCCTGTTTCCATATTTTCATTTCGATATCATCATCTTCAATATTATTGTCTTTATAAATAAGCCCATTTAAAAGTGCGTTTGTCTGATTTTCAATATCAGGCAGTTTTACAGTTATCGGTAAATTAATAAAAGACGGATTTGCATCATAAACTAGCGGACTGGCGTCGTCCGGCTCCGGTTTTAAAGTTTCTAGTTTTTGTGATGTTGAACAACTGTAAAGTAATGTAACAGCCGTAAATAGAGCGAAAATTGAAGTAAACTTCATTGGTATAATTTTTTAAAGTCATAACAAAATTAAGAAAACAATTAAATAATCTTAAAAAAGTGTAACAATTAGAAAAGTACGCCGTCTTATTTAAATATTAAAATGTAATTATTAACGTTTTGTTATCATAATTTACTTATAAAAAATATTATTATTGTTTAAAAAATTAACAATACCATGATTGAAATAAAAGATTTGCATAAATCCTATAAAATGGGAAGTTCAGAACTGCATGTGTTAAAAGGGATAAATTTTAATATTGAAGAAGGTGAGCTTGTAGCGATCATGGGATCTTCGGGGTCAGGAAAATCTACGCTTCTAAATATTTTAGGAATTTTAGATGAGGCTGATTCAGGAAGTTATACTTTAGATAAAACTCCAATTAAAAAATTGAACGAAACGATAGCTTCAAAATATCGCAACAAATTTTTAGGATTTGTTTTTCAATCTTTTAATTTGATCAATTATAAAAGTGCACTTGATAATGTGGCAATGCCGTTATATTATCAAGGAATAAAAAGAAAAGAACGCTATGATATTGCAATGAAATACTTAGAGAAAGTTGGTTTGGGTTCGCATTCGCACCATTTGCCAAATGAACTTTCTGGAGGTCAAAAACAGCGTGTTGCAATCGCAAGAGCATTAGCCTCAAATCCAAAAGTATTGCTTGCAGATGAGCCTACAGGAGCTTTGGATACTAAAACTTCTTATGAAGTAATGGAACTTATTCAAGGAATTAACGATGAAGGTAAAACTATTTTGATCGTTACACACGAACCAGACATTGCCGCGATGTGCAAGAGAAATGTGGTCCTGAAAGACGGATTAATTATCGATGATAAAAAAGTAGAACAAGTTAGAGCTTCATCTTATGTTTAATATTGAGCGTTGGCAAGAAATATTTGAAGCAATCTCCAAAAACCGGCTGCGTACATTTTTGACTGGAGTTTCAGTTGCATCGGGAATTTTTATTTTGGTGATTTTGCTGGGGGCGGGAAAAGGACTTCAAAATGGTATTGAAAAACAGTTTGAAAGAGATGCCGCAGGAATTATAGAGGTTTGGTCTGGGACAACAACAAAAGAGTATAAAGGACTAAATCCGGGAAGACAAATTCAGTTTCGAAATAGTGATTATTCGCAATCTGTTCAAAAGTTTGAAGATAAGCTGGATTTAAGAGCCTCGACACAGAATTATTGGGGAGCACAATTTGCTTACGGTAAAGAAAACGGAAATTATCAATACAGAGGTGTCAATCCTGATTATGGTCAGGTTGAAAATCTTGTGATTGTTCAAGGGCGTTATGTTAATAGTAAAGACTTAGAAAACAATGAAAAGGTAGCTACCATTGGTATGAAAATAAAGACCGATTTGTTTAAAGATCAGGATGCGCTCGGAAAAGAAATACAAATCAACAATATCAATTTTAAAGTAATAGGTGTTTTTACAGATCCAGGAGGAGAACGAGAAGAAGCAAGAGCTTATTTGCCTTTAAGTACAGTACAAAGGGCCTTTGGAGCAGGTGACAAAATCAGTAATATGTTTTTTACATTGAAAAAGACAAATGATTACGATGAAGCGCTGGCACAATCTGAAAAATTTACTCAGGATTTAAAGGATTTGCTTAAAAGTAAAAATATGGTCGCGCCAGAGGATGATAGTGGAATTGGTGCATATAATTCAGTAAAAGACGCAAAACAATTTTATGATTTAAATTTATATATAAGATTGTTCTTTTGGTGGGTGGGTATTTGTACCATTATTGCTGGAGTTGTTGGCGTGAGTAACATCATGTTAATCATCGTAAAAGAAAGAACGAAAGAAATTGGAATTCGAAAAGCATTAGGTGCATCGCCATTTTCTATTATTACAATGATACTGCATGAATCCATTTTTATTACGACAATTGCAGGTTTCGTTGGATTATTAGCAAGTTTATTGCTGTTGGAATTAGTTGGGCCACTGGTACAGAGTGAATATTTTAGAAATCCTGAAGTAGATTTCAGTGTAGCATTGACAACACTTGTTTTACTTGTTTTTGCAGGCGCACTGGCTGGTTTTTTTCCGGCATACAGAGCAGCCAAAATTAAACCTATTGTAGCACTTAGAGACGAATAATTATGTTTAAGAAAGATAATTGGGACGAAATTTTACAGGCATTGACTGCAAATCCTTTCAGGACAATCTTGACGGCTTTTGGTGTTTTTTGGGGTATCTTCATTTTGGTGATTTTGCTAGCTGCAGGAAATGGTCTGGAAAATGGAATTAAAAAAGGTTTTGACGGAATTGCCACAAATACCATGTTTATGTGGAGTCAGACGACTTCAAAAGCATATAAAGGATTGCCAAAAACCCGTAGATATGATTTTAGAAATAGCGATGTTGCTGCTTTAAGAGCTGCTTTGCCTGATTTGTTATATGTTTCACCACGAAATCAACTAGGTGATTTTAACGGAACTAATAATGTGGTTAGAGGTACAAAAACATCATCATTTACCATTTATGGAGATTATCCAGAGCTGATTAAACAACAGCCAATGGATATTATAAAAGGAAGGTTTGTAAACCAGCAGGATATTGAAGATAAAAGGAAGGTTTGCGTAATTGGTAAAGGGGTGATTAGTGAACTTTATGGAAAAGAAGAAGAGTCTATTGGAACTTATATTAAAATCAATGGAATAAACTTTATGGTTGTTGGGATTTATAAATCGAAACAGCAAGGAGGAAATGCAGAGCAAGAGCAAAAAAATATATTTATTCCGTTTACCACTTTTCAGCAGGCATTTAACTATGGAGATAAAGTGGGATGGATGGCAATTACTGCAAAAGATGAAACTTCTATTACCGATTTGAAACCGAAAATTCTCGAAATAATTAAAGCATTACACTCTATAAATCCTGCAGATGACAGAGCTGTTGGTAATTTTGATTTATATGAGCAGTTTAATAAAGTTCAGAGTTTATTTAACATCTTGAAAATCATTGCTTATTTTGTTGGGACCCTGGTTCTGATTTCTGGAGTAATCGGGATTTCAAATATTATGCTTATTGTAGTTAAAGAGCGTACAAAAGAAATTGGAATTCGCAGAGCTTTAGGGGCAACTCCGGCGGCTATTCGAGGACAAATTTTATCAGAATCTATCTTTTTGACTATTATTTCAGGAATGCTGGGAATTGCAGTCGCCACCGGAATTATTGCTGTTTTAAATATGATTTTAGATTCGATGCCGGCAGACAGTAATACCATGTTTTCGAGTCCAAGTGTAGATTTAGGAGTTGTATTTGTTGCCTTATTAATATTAGTGGGTTCAGGTTTGCTGGCTGGATTTATTCCAGCACAGACCGCAATTAATGTGAAGCCAGTTGACGCTTTGCGAACAGAATAAATTATCAATCAAAATATAATCGATTAAACCAAAAACAAAATGAAAAAAGGAGTAACCGTAACCATTTTAATCTTTATTGCAATAGTTTTCTTTGGTGCACTTTATTATTTGTATGCAAAAAATCAAGAGTCGCCAATTGTTTATCAAACAGAAAAGGCAGAGATTAAAACGATAGTAAAAAATACCATTGCAACAGGTAATATTCAGCCTGATGAAGAGGTCCTAATCAAACCAAACATCTCAGGAATTATTGAAGAAGTCTATATTAAAGCCGGAGAAAAAATTAAAGCCGGTGATATGATTGCCAAAATTAGAGTTGTTGCCAATGTGTCGAATGTAAGCAGTACTCAAAATCAAGTACAGACTGCGAAAATTGCACTAGATAATCAGGAGAAAATCTATCAAAGACAAAAAACGCTTTTTGATAAAGATGTAATTTCTGCAAATGATTTTGATGCAGCTCAATTGGCTTACAAACAAGCCAAACAAAATTATTTGGCTGCAAAACAAAGCTTAGATATTGTTAAAACAGGAACAACAACATCTTTAGGGACTTATGCAAATACATTAATTCGTTCAACTGTTACTGGAATGGTATTGCAAGTGCCCGTAAAAGTTGGAAATCAAGTTATTGAAAGTAATAATTTTAACGAAGGAACTACAATTGCTAGCGTAGCCGATGTTGGAAGAATGATTTTTATTGGAAAAATCGATGAATCTGAAGTAGGTAAAATTAAAGAAAAAATGCCTATTGAGATTACAGTTGGAGCTATTGAAAATAAAAAATTCGACGCGACTTTAACAGACATCGCGCCAAAAGGTGTTGTAGAAAATGGTGCTATTCAGTTTGAAATAAAAGCAAAACTAGAGAATAAAGGAGATACTTTTATCAGAGCTGGATTAAGTGCAAACGCATCAATTATATTAGAAAAAGCAGACAAAATTTTAGCTATTAAAGAATCACTTGTGCAGTTTGACAAAAAGACTCAAAAACCTTATGTAGAAGTAGAAACGGCACCACAAAAATTTCAGAGAAGAGATTTAGTTTTAGGTGTTAGTGACGGAATTTATGTGCAGATCAAAAGCGGTGTTAAAGATTCTGATAAAATCAAAATCTGGAATCAAGGTTTGATCAACGAAGGAAATAAGGATAAAAAATAATTTGATTATTTAAAGGAGTTTTTGGGTTTTTAAAATGTTAAATTTGCATGGCTTGTTTGCTGTGCTTCATTCAAAATATATGAAAATAAATAAAATAAATAGTCTAGTTTTTGCCATGCTTTTCGGATTTGGATTATCAGGTCAAGCGCAGACAAAACAATGGACACTAGAGGAATGCGTAAGATATGCATTGGATAATAATATTACAATAAAGGTATCAGAATTAGATGTTGAAAATGCTGAAATAAATAAAAAGGATGCATTTGGCAGATATCTTCCATCTGTTAACGGAAATGCATCTCATTCTTGGAATATTGGTTTAAATCAAGATGTAACTACAGGAGTTTTACGTAATCAGACCACTCAATATTCATCTGTAGGTTTAAGTGCTGGAGTTGATATTTACAGAGGTCTGCAAAACCAAAATACATACAGACGAACAAAACTTGCTATTATTGCATCACAATATCAATTATTGAAAATGCAAGAGGATGTTTCGTTGAATGTTGCGAATGCTTTTCTTCAGATTTTGGGTTATAAAGAAGATTTTAAAATAAAAACAGAACAGCTTTCTATTGATGAAAAACGTTTAAAACGTTCAGAAGAAATGGTTAGTGCAGGAACAATTCCGCGTGGTGATTTATTTGATTTAAAAGCTACTATTGCAACAGACAAGCAAAATATTGCAGTTTCTGAGAATAATTTGTTGATCTCAAAATTGAGTTTAGCACAGCTTTTACAGCTTAAAGAATTTGCAGATTTTGACGTTGTTGATGACACAAATGCAAAAGATGAAAATAATATCATGGCACAAAGTCCAATTGATATTTACAATAAAGCAAAAGAAACAAGAACCGAATTAAAACTGGCACAAACCAATCTTGAAATTGCCGAGAAAAATGTAGCAATTGCAAAAGGAGCATATCAGCCGACTTTAAGTGCTTTTTATAACTTTAATACAAGAGCAAGTTACTCGGATATTATTTCAGGTAGAGTTATCGATCCGGTAAATCCAACTACTCAAATAGGTTATGTTCAAGGAACAAATCAAGCTGTATTAACTGATAATTATTCAACTGTTACCGGAAGCGCAAAACCAATTTTTGATCAGTTTAATGATAATAAAGGACAGTCTTTTGGTCTTCAGCTTTCTGTTCCAATTTTTAATGGATTCTCTGTTAGAAATAATGTTGAACGAAATAAAGTAAGTTTAGAGAAATCTAAAATAGATTTAGAACAAAAAAGTTTAGATTTGCAACGTAACGTATATACTGCTTTTACGAATGCAAAAGCGGCATTAAATACGTATGAAGCTGCAACAGTAACTTTAGAGGCAAGACAGCAGGCTTACAATTATGCTAAAGAAAAGTATGATGTAGGATTGATGAATTCATTTGATTTTACACAGGCTCAAACGTTATTGACAAATGCACAGTCTGATGTTATCAGAACGAAATACGATTATATATTTAAAATAAAAATTCTTGAATTCTATTTTGGAATTCCAATTGTTCCAATTCCTGCAAAATAATTTACTATGTCAAAAAAAACAATTTATTTCTTAGTTGGGGGCGCAATCATAATTATTGCAGTCTTAATAGGTTTGTCGAAATCAGGAGTTATAGGAAATAAGGATGAAGGAAAAGAAGTAGAAATCTCAAAAGTTGTGTCGTCAACAATTGTCGAAACGGTTTCGGCAACAGGAAAAATTCAGCCTGAAATTGAAGTGAAAATTTCACCAGAAGTTTCGGGAGAAATTATTCTGCTTAATGTTAAAGAAGGACAGGTTGTAAAAAAAGGAGATTTATTAGTTAAAATAAATCCAGATTTATATACCTCAAGTTATAATCGTTCAGTTTCAAATTTATCAGGAACTAAAGCGGGCTTAACACAATCTGAAGCTAGTTTTAAAGAAGCAAAAGCGAATTACGAGCGTAATAAAACCTTGTTTGATAAAGGAGTTATTTCAAAATCAGACTGGGATAAAGCGATTGCGTCATTTGAAGTTGCCAAAGCTACTAGACAAAGCTCTTATTATAATGTTCAGAGTGCCTCTGCATCTGTAAATGAAGCGAGAGACAATTTAGGGCGTACTACCATTTATTCTCCGGCAGATGGTACAATTTCGGTATTAAATGTTGAATTAGGAGAACGTGTTTTAGGAACACAACAAATGGCTGGAACAGAGCTTCTAAGAGTTGCGAATCTTAACAATATGGAGGTTGAAGTTAATGTAAATGAAAATGATATTGTTAAAATTAAAATTGGAGACGAAGCAAATGTTGAAGTGGATGCCTATTTGAAAAAGAAATTCAAAGGTATTGTAACCAGTATTTCGAATTCAGCAAGTACTGCTTTAACTTCTGATCAGGTTACTAACTTTAAGGTTAAAGTTCGAATTTTAAAAGAATCTTATCAAGATTTATTGAATGGAAAACCAAGTACTTATTCGCCTTTCCGACCAGGAATGACGGCAACGGTTGATATTATTACAACAACAAAAACAAATGTTTTGGCAGTGCCAATTAGTTCTGTTGTAGTAAAATCAGATACTACAGCTGTAAAAGATTTTAAAGTTGAAGATCCAAACGAAGACAAAAAAGCAGCTCCAAAAAGTGACAAAAAATTCGAATGTGTTTTTGTAAAAGTTGGAGATAAAGCTAAAATCAGAATCATTAAAACAGGAATCCAAGATGACACTAATATTGAAGTAATGTCTGGATTAAAACCGGGTGATGTTGTAATTACAGGACCTTACACAACAGTTTCTAAGGATTTGAATTCTGGTGATAAAGTAAAGCTTAAAAAAGCAGAAGCACCTAAAAAATAGGGTATAGTATGATAATTGCTTTGCATGGAGTTCCGTCAGAATTCATTTTTAGTAGTGTCGGAGGTTTCATTAGTGTGATTGCATATTTGATATGGGTACATTATAGCGTCTCTAAAACAAAATATTATAATGATGAATTTAAATATTTTGCAGTAGAAAAAAGATTGATCATATACATAGGCTTTTTATTGGGAAATTTGTGTGTGGCATTTCTATTATTTTGGTTAGTAACCCTTATTTTTGCGGCTTTAATTTTTGTATAATTTTTTAATAACAAACAATTTTGTCTTTTATTCTTAATATCGAAACAGCAACGAAAAATTGTTCATTATCAATTGCAAAAAATGGAGAAACTATTTTATGCAAAGAAATTGCTGAAGAAGGATATTCACATGCCGAAAAACTTCATGTTTTTATTGAAGAAATAATAGCAGCATCAGGAATCTCAGTTCAGGATTTAGAAGCTGTAGCGGTAAGCCAGGGACCAGGTTCATATACTGGTTTGCGCATTGGAGTTTCTGCAGCAAAAGGTTTGTGCTATGCTTTAAATATTCCGTTGATCGCTGTTGATACATTAGAGACTTTGGCTTCACGAGTTACTGTTTCAGAAGGAAAAATTATTCCAATGCTTGATGCCAGAAGAATGGAAGTGTACAGTGAAATTTTTACTTTTGATTTAAAAAAAGAAAGAGCCATTCAGGCGGAAATTATTTCGGAAGATTCGTTTTCAGAATACAAAGAAGTGCTATACTTTGTTGGTGATTGTGCCGAAAAATGTAAGCCGGTTTTAACAAAAGAAAATTTTATTTTTTTAGAAGAAATCAAATACCCTTCGGCAAGAGAAATGAGTAAAATCAGTTATGATAAATATCAAAAAAGCGACATCGTTGATGTCGCTTACTTTGAGCCTTATTATTTGAAAGATTTTATGATGACCCTGCCATCAAAAAAATAACTATCTATTTATTTTTGAAGCGTAAACGGCTGAACAGAAATTCCTGCTTCGTCTAAAGCTGCTTTGCAATTCTCTAAAGTTTCAGAAAAAACAGCCCCATAATTCGCATTTTTTGCCCACGGACGAACGGCAAAATCTACTGAACTTGCTGATAAATTTTTTACAAAAACCTCAGGAGCAGGAGTTTTAAGCACTTTTGGGTTTTTAGTCAAAACATCTAAAAGAACCTCTTTTGCTTTTTTGATATCGGAGTCGTATGAAACTGAAAACGTCAAATCGGCTCTTCTTTCTCCCTGCATCGAATAATTGATAATAGTTCCGTTTGACAAAGCCCCATTTGGAACAAAAACAGTCTGATTATTTCCGGTTAACATTTTGGTGACAAAAATCTGGATTTCTAAAACTGTAGCAATAACACCTTGTGCTTCGATGGTATCACCAACTTTAAAAGGTTTAAAAACAATTATTAGCATACCGCCAGCAAAATTAGAAAGCGAACCTTGAAGAGATAAACCAACTGCAAGTCCCATAGCTCCTAAAATTGTAACAAATGATGTCGTCGGAATTCCAAGATTTGAAATAAAGGTTACAAATAGTAAAATTCGGAGTGCCCATAATAAAATATCGGCCAGAAATTTAGTCAAAGTAGGATCTAAATTTCGTTTCACCATTATTTTCCTGATCGATCTGTTTATTAATCTTATGGCGTATAAACCAACAAATAAAACGATAAGAGCAGAGATTAATTTTGGCGAATAATCTACTAATACTTTTATAATCGCGTTGGCGTAACTACTTAATTGTTCTGGGCTCATATTTTTGTTTTTAAGGATAAAAAAAACCTTCTCAAGAGAGAAGGTGTATTATTTTGCAAATATAAAAAATATTTATTTTTATAAGAAAAGAATGCGGTTTTATTCCTTTTCAGCTTCTTCGACTGCTGGTTCGGTTGTGTCGGCAACAGTTTCTGAAACAATTGTTTTACTATCATCAGCGGCTTCTGCTGTTTTCTCTTTTACAGTTTCAACAACATCGCTGATCGCATCAGATGCTTTTTCAACATATTCGCTCACAATATCTTTCGCCTGATGTGCATATTCTGCCGCAGTTTCAATCATTGGTTCTGATGCTTCTTTTGCTTTAGCAATCGTTTCTTCGGCAAAAGTTTCTGCTTTTTCAATGTATGGAGCAGCAGCTTCTCTAGCTTGCTCAAAAGTGCTTTCGGCATTATTTGCCAATTCGTTTACAGATTCTTTGGTCGAGCCAAATAAATTCTTGAAAAAAGATGTTACACCCATAGTTTTATATTGATTGGTTAAGAATACAATATTAGGTAATTTTATAGAATTACTAGTCTTTTATTATTTATAATTTATTGAAAATAAGATTAATATAAAATAAAAAAAACGCCTGCAATTTGCAGGCGTTCCTCTTCTTTGTGATATTTTGTATTAAGCATTCAAAGCCTCAACTGTAATTGCTTCATCATTCAGCATGCTTTTCAGCATATTTTCGATACCGCTTTTTAAAGTAAAAGTAGATGACGGGCAACCGCTGCAGGCACCTTGCAAAATTACTTTTACAGTTTTGTTGTCTTCGTTATAAGAATCAAAAGCAATATTTCCACCGTCTGCAGCAACTGCTGGTTTTACGTATTCTTCCAAGATATTGATGATTTGCTGAGAAGTAACGTCTAATTTGTCGAACGCTTCATCTTTTGCGACATCATTTTTGGTTTTAGTTTCAATTAAACTTTCATCTAAAACAGTTCCGCCATTTTCGATAAATTGTTTAATAAATGTTCTTAATTCTAACGTAATTTCATCCCAATTGTTGATTTCATATTTCGTTACTGAAATATAATTTTCATCAATAAAAACTTCTTTTACGTAAGGAAATTTAAATAATTCCTGCGCAAGTGGAGAAGAAGCTGTTTGGTCAATGTTTTTATATTCAACAGCATTGCGTGTCAGCATTCTGCTCACGACAAATTTTAAGGCTGCAGGATTTGGAGTTGTTTCTCCATAAACCGTAATAGGCTGTTTTTTTGGCTTGTTTTCGTCGATAGTTACAATAACACCGCCTTTGTCAACAAAAGCTTCTATTTGCTCTGCAACAGCTTCTTTTACATCATCCCAATCAACAATACTGAATCGTTCAATAGCGATAAAATTCCCTGAAATATAAACGGTTTTTACAAACGGAAGATAAAATAGTTGTTGTGCAAGTGGTGATGCTTGTGCCTCATCAATATTTTTGAATTCGAAGTTTTGATTTTTTGTAATGAAATCTTCGAATTCAAACTTTAAAATCGCGGGATTTTGTGTTTCTTTTATAGTGATTTTTGTCATGGTCATATATTTTTTGCAAATTTAGTAAAGTTATTTTCTACTAATACTTATATTTGGTTTTTTAATAAAATAATTAAGACTCTTTTCAAATAAATCGTATTAAATTATCAGAGTCAAAAATTTCTTTAAACAAATTTGCCTTTATGGAATTTAGAATCAAGGTTTTATTCATTTTTTTGGTTACATCTTTTTATTCCTATTCGCAAGAAGGAATTCCTGTTTACTCAGATTATTTGTCGGATAACCTTTATTTGATTCATCCATCAATGGCCGGTGCAGCAAATTGTGCAAAAGTAAGATTAACAGCAAGAAAACAATGGTTTGGTCAAGATGACGCGCCTTCACTTGGAACTTTAAGTTTTAACGGAAGAATAGGCGAGCGCTCTGGTGCCGGAATAATTGTTTTTAATGATAAAAACGGATACCATTCTCAAAAAGGATTAAAGCTTACGTATGCCCACCATATTATGTTTTCGAGAGATGAACTTGATTTGAATCAACTTTCATTTGGTATCAGCGGAGGCGTTATTCAGAGTCAGTTAGATGAAACAAAATTTGGAGGAACTTTTGATCCAATTGTTTTTGGGTCTATTCAAAAAGATTCTTATTTTAATGTTGATGTTGGAGCTTCATATAATTATTTAAATTTTTATGCGCATGCTACTGTTCAAGGACTTCTTGAAACTAGAAGAGAGTTGTATACCGATTATGAAAGCGACAATTTGAGAAAGTTTTTGCTTAGTGCCGGATATGTTTTTGGAAAAAATGGAAATTTTACTTGGGAACCATCTGTATTGCTTCAAGTTTTTGATCAGACAAAAGAAAAAACGATCGATTTAAATATGAAAGGCTACAAAAACATGGAGTTTGGAAGTTTATGGGCAGCGTTATCATATAGAAGAAGTTTCGATGGAGCACAATACAGCACAGGAAGCGGTGTACAGGCGCAAAAATTACAATTTTTTACGCCAATAATTGGAATTAACTATAACAATTTTAT
Source organism: Flavobacterium sp. 245 (assembly GCF_004362055.1). Lineage (GTDB taxonomy): Bacteria > Bacteroidota > Bacteroidia > Flavobacteriales > Flavobacteriaceae > Flavobacterium. The sequence goes on along the minus strand of NZ_SNXB01000009.1, from coordinate 124,399 downwards.
GTTTGCTTATACGTACACACAAGTTATGGGCGATGTAAAATTTGATACTGGAGCTTATCACCAAATTACTCTTGGAATCAATTTATTTTGTAAAAAAGAACGTTACGATTGTAATTGTCCTGCTATTAATTAAATTACTATGTTAATCAAGTCTGTAAACGGAAAATCACCTTTGATTCCAGAGGATTGTTATGTTGCCGAAAATGCGACAATTGTTGGAGATGTTTCATTTGGACATTCCTGCAGTGTTTGGTTCAATGCGGTTATTCGCGGTGATGTTCATTTTATTAAAATTGGTAATAAAGTAAACATTCAGGATGGCGCAATTATTCATTGTACCTATCAAAAACACCCAACTATTATTGGAAATAATGTGTCAATAGGGCATAATGCAATTGTGCATGGTTGTACGGTTCATGATAATGTTTTGATAGGAATGGGCGCAATTGTTATGGATAACTGCGTAATCGAGAGTAATGCAATTATTGCTGCCGGAGCAGTTATAACGCAAAATACAGTTGTTAAATCAGGAAGCATTTATGCAGGCGTACCGGCCAAAAAAGTGAAAGATATTGATCAATCTGACTTTGCTGGTGAAATTGAGCGTATTTCGAACAATTACGTGATGTATTCGAGTTGGTTTAAAAACGAAGAATAACTTAAAACGAACTACAAATTAATCTTTTCAAAAAAAGCAGTCTTGTAACTTTCGCTGATTGGAATTCGTTTGTCACTAATCAAAACTTTATTTTTCTGAATCGATTTGACATGTTTTATATTAATAATGTAAGATCTGTGAATTCGTGAAAAACCTTTGCTAGAAAGCAAGTTTTCCAGTTTTATCAAGCTTATTAAAGTGAGCGTAAACTTATTGTCAGTGGTATATATTTTTACATAATCTTTCAAACCTTCGATAAATAATATATCTGAAAAATTCATTTTTACATTTTCATATTCAGCTCTTACAAACATAAAATCCTGTTCTAATTCTGGAGTTGCGGTATTTTCGGAAATCGCTTGAATAGCCGTTGCCGGATTTACAATTTGCTGTGCTCTTACAACCGATTTTAAAAAGCGATGAAACGGAATTGGTTTTACTAAATAATCAACTGCGCCAAGATTAAATCCTTCGACAGCATAATCAGAATAAGCAGTTGTAAAAATAACCAAAGGCTTTTTTTCAATTGTATTTAAAAAGTCAATTCCAGAAAAATGTGGCATCTGAATATCTAGAAAAATCAAATCAACATTATTTTGGTTGATAAAAGATACGGCATCAATAGCATTATTGAAAGTATTCACCAGTTCAAGTGAATCTACTTTTTTGACAAAATCTTCTAATAATTCAACTGCTAAAGGTTCATCATCAATAATTACACATTTCATCTGCTGGAAATTAAGTTTTAAAATTTTGTTTTGGCGCTCAAAAGTACTTTTAAATCAGTCAATTAAGTTTTAAAATTATCATAAAATAAGCGTTTATTTTATAATTATCTCTTAACGTTTAGATGTAATACGAATTAATTTATAGCGGTTTGGATTTCATCTAAATTTAAATTCAGATGAACTCTATAATATTGATTGTCCTGTGTAATCGACAGCTGATGCGCATTTGGATAAAGCAAATCAAGTCGGTTTTGAATATTTACTAAGCCAATTCCTGAGTTTTCTGGATCTTTTACATAATTTTCAATTGTATTTTCTATCCAAAAGTCAAGACTGTTTTCATGAATGAAAATTTTGATTTTAACATGTGCGGCACCTTTATAATCGGTTCCATATTTAAAAGCATTTTCAACAAACGAAATTAAAAGCAATGGCTCTATAAATTTGTTTTTTGTGTCGCCATGAACATTGATGACAATGTCTTCAATATTGTTAAGTCTGAGTTTTTGCAGTTCAATATAATTCTGAATATAATTGATTTCTTTTTCTAAAGCCACCGTTTTATTATCTGTTTCATACAGCATATACCGCATGAGTTCAGATAATGTCACGATGGCATCAGGGACCAAATCAGATTTCTTGTGTGCCAATGAATAAATACTGTTCAAAGAATTGAATAAAAAATGCGGATTAGTCTGCTTGCGTAAATAAATCAATTCGGTATTTGTTCTATGTGTTTCGGCAATTAATTTATTTTGCTGATTATTATAAAATTCAGTTAATGTTCTAATAATTGCACTTATTGTAAGTATTAAAATGTAGAAAAAAGAAGGAGCAATTTTAAAAAAGAAGGGTTGTCTTATTTCGGTTCTAAAATGCGCGCCTTTCGGAAAAAATTTAGGATCCGGCATCATTCTGGCCGGACGCATGTTTTCGGGTCTTAAATGTCTAAAATCCGGGATGAAATAATGCGTTCGGATGACCATGAACACAACAATAATAACTAGAGCAAAAACAAAATAAATCAAATACTTTTTTTCTAAAAGCAAAACCGGAACCAAGTAAAAATAGTTAAGATAAAACAATATAATTCCAGTAACCCATTGCGCATAAAAATCATTATTGATTTTAAAAGGGCTTTCGTAAAATTGAATTAAAGAAGTCAATATAAAGAAAATCCATATGATACAATGAAATAGAATTTTGTTTGAACTAGTATTTTTAATGGCGTCTATCTTCATTTAGAATTTTATTTTTAATAAAATTAAATCATTTTTCGTTAAAGTTGGCGACATATTTCTGTCTAGTTTGCTAACAACCAATTTTGCTGTTTTTAAAGCTTCTTCTTCTGTAGAAAAACTCTTCGCAGTGCTTATCACCGGAATGATTGATTGTTTTATTAAAATTTTATTTTTGCTTGAAATAGTATATCCCCAGCCTGTTTTTGTTTTAAAAGAATCGATTTTGAATGTTTCATTTTTTGCACAGGCAGTAAATTGTAAAACAAGTAAAATAAACAATAAATTCTTCTGGATTTTACTCCAGAAGAATTGCTTTTTTGTATTAATTATCATCGTCGTTTTGTTCGTCAAGAGGTTTAAATTCCCATGCATCATCAAAATAAGTTGAACCAACTCTTCCTAACATATAAAACCCACGGTTGTTAATGGCAAAACCTACGGCATCTGTTCTTGTTGCACCTTCCATTGGAGTTCTCTCTGTCCAAAGATCGGTTGATGGATTGTATTCCCAAACTGTTTTTACACTTTCTCCGCCTACAATATAACCCAGTCCATTCATACTAAAACTAGAAGCGTTGGAACGAGTGATAGCATATTCATCATTGTAGGTGTAATCATCATCAGTGTCTTTGTCAATATCACGTTTTCTTGTCCAAACATCTGTTGATGGGTCAAATTCCCAAAAATCTTCTTGGTAAACACCATTATTTATTCCAGTTCCTAAATAAGCTTTATCACCAATTGTAAAAACAGTAGCATTTCTTCTTTTGTTGCCACTAAAGCCATTTACTAAAGTCCAGGCATTTGTTTGGTCATTGTATTGATAAAAGTCTTTCAGATAATTTCCGTCATATCCAGTTCCAAAATAAGCTTTCCCACCAACTTGAAATCCAAGGGCGCCATAACGGCCAGTTCCTGCAAAATCAGCTTTCTGAGTCCAGCTATTGCTTGTTGGGTCATATTGAAAAAAATCTTTCAATTTATTAGTTCCATCATAACCAAGGCCAACATATCCTTTTTCATTTAAGGAAAAACTTGAGGCAGAACTTCTTCCTGCACCTGTAAAATCAGCTTTTTGTTCCCAGTAATCTCCATTAGAATTATAAGCCCACAAATCTTTTAAATATTCATCACCAGTGTAACCTGTTGCTATATAAGCGTAATCGCCAATCACAAAACTAGTAGCGCTTGATCGAGCAGGACCATCAAATGCCGACTTTTTAATCCAGTTTCCTATCAAATCATCGTCGTCATCATCATTACTGCAGCCTGCAAAGATTAAAGCTGAAAACAGAGTAGCGAATAATATTCCTTTTTTCAAATTATTCATAGTGTATAAAATTTATTTATTGTTTGTATTTGATGCCAATGCTAAAGATGCCACCGTCGCCTGTATTAAAATTGTATACAGTGTGATTGTCAGAATCTGTCAGTTTGTATTTTTTATTAAAATCATAGCCGGCTTTAAAATTCAAAAACCAATTTGAATCTACATTTCGTTCATATTCAAAAGCCGATGTCATTTGCGATAAACTCATTTTTGATGCGTTATAATTAGCGTCGGACTTTTGATCTAAATAGTAAAAGCTCCCATTAAAGCTGTTTGTTAGACTGAATTTATTTCGGATATTATTTGAATAAGAAATTTTTGAGTCTGGAAATCCAACTGAAATTGTACTTTTTTCACTGAGTATATAGTTTATTGCTAAAAGAGGAATAAATTTTGGAGTTCCAAAAACGGCAGATCTTGCAGCTCCAACAGTAATATTTGTATTTGAATTCAATTGCTGATTAATTTCAAAACTTCCTAAAAGAGTAAAATCAGAAATATCTAAATTCTCCTGAAAACTGAACATTGGTGTAAGCGAAAATTGCAGTTTTGTTTTGTCTGATGCTTGAAATAAATAATCTGTTTTGTTTAGAAACTGATTAAATCGATCCAAATTTTCAGATGATGAAAAAGAGCCGAGTTCATAATTGACATGCAACTTTGAATATTCAGTTGTATTTGTCAGCTGGTTTTTGGTGTTTATCTTTTTATTGAACAACACCGAAACATTACTTTCGTTAAAATCAATTTTATCGGTTGGTTCTGTTTTTAAATTCACATTTGCCGAAAAAGTTTCTTGAGCCTTCATATTATAAAATGAAATTGTAAAAACGGAACATATTAAAAGCTTTATTCTCATTACTTATTTATTGGTTCAAAAGTAGGAGGCCGATGGTTTAAAAAAAAAGAATATATATGTATGGCGTTTTTTGATAGACTAAATCGCATTTTTTAAGGCTGAAACAAAGTTTTGATTGTATAAAGCTATTATAGATGAGTTTTTGCTGTTTGTAGTGTAAAAACGCATGGCTGTATATGTTATAGTGCGGTGCAGATTGCACCAATTTATATTTGCCGAAAAATTATATTATGCACAAGTTTATATTGATGTTCTTTTTTGCAGTTACGATGCTTTCGTGCGGTACAGATACTGATGCTGGTGAATTTGTTGTTGGGTCAGATTATTTGGCGGTAAGCAATAAAGCGATATTGATTGATACGCTGACGGTTGATATGGCTACAATAAATTTTGACTCTTTGGCGACTTCAAATCAAAGCCGAATTTTAGTTGGAAATTATGACGATCCTATTTTTGGAAAAATTAAGTCAAACAGTTATTTACAATTGGCAGCAGATTCATATACTTTAAATATTACAGGAGGTTCAGATACGGAGGCAGTTAATTTTGTTTTCGATTCCATTTCCATGATTTTAAAGTATGATAATTATTATTATGGTGATACCACAAAAGTGCAGACATTTGATATACATAGGCTGACACAAAGGATAAAACCTAATACTGGTGACGATAATTTGTATAATAATTCTTCCTTTGCTTACAATGATGAAAGCATTGGCTCGATTTCATACAAACCCAGACCACTTGAAAAAGATTCTATTGTAATAAAAATGAGTGATGCTTTTGGTTCGGATCTTTTTCAAAAATTAAAGAAAAGAGAAATTACAGATTTTGACAGTTTTTCAGAATATTTGAAAGGACTTGTTCTCGTGCCTTCAACCTCAAATTCATCCAGTGTTATTGGTTTTCATGTTTCAACTAGCAAAGTCAGGATGTATTATTCCAAATATCAGGCTGATACTGAAGAAACACCTTATGTATTGGAATTTTCAGTTTTAGATGCGACAAAGCAGTTTAATTCTATTTCTTTGGATAAAACAGGAACAATACTTCAGAGTTTGCCCATCTCGAGCAGTAAATTATCCAGTTCATTTACAAATCAGCAAGGTTTTATTCAATCGGGTACAGGTGTCGCCTGCCGAATTGATTTTCCCAATATTAAACAGCTTAAATATATTTCAGATAATGGCGCTATTGTTAGTGCTGATTTGATTTTAAAACCTGTCAACAATACCTATTCTGAAAAGTATCCATTAGCAGATTCTTTACGGGTTTATGTGGGAGATAATTTAAACCGAATTAGTGCTTCTCTTGTAAATTCTGCCGGCACTACGGTTTACGGAATCTTGAATAAAAAAAGTGACGAATTTAATGAGAACGTTGGATACACAATTCCTGTTGGAAGTTTTTTACAGAAAGAAATGCTCAAAAAAGCTGATTCAAGGTCATCTCTGATTTTGACATTGCCGGGAATTTCTAAAACAGTAAATAGAATTGTTTTAGGGGATCAAAAACATTTGAATAACAAAATCCAACTCAAAATTTATTATATCTCCTATTAAATGAAAAATAAAATAGTTTATTTAACCTGCTTCATTTTATTGTCGCTGACTTCATTTTCCCAAAGTATTTCAAGTTCTCCTTATTCACTTTATGGAGTTGGGAGTGTATATGATTCTGATTTTGGAATTCTTCCTTCAATTGGTTCGTCAGGTATGGCTTTGCCATCTGCGAGTTTTATTAATAACTTAAATCCGGCTTCTTTGGGTTTTATTCCATTAAATCATTTTATGTTTGATATTGGCGGAAAAGCCATTGCGACAACGTACCAAAGCAGCTCTAGAACAGAAAAACGAAATAATTTTCAGTTTTCCCATATGGCTTTTGCTTTTCCAGTTACTAAAAACTCTGGATTTAGTTTGGCATTGCGACCTTACTCCAGCAGCGCTTTTAAAATTTCAAATTTAAAACTGCCAATAGAGAACAGTCAGGAATACTATTATTTAACTGCCGTTGGATCTGGCGGACTTAATAATTTTGATTTTTCATACGGATATCGATTTGGCAAAAAGCTTTCACTTGGTTTCACTGGATCATTATTATTTGGAAACACCATTGATGAGCGAAGTTTTCTAATCCAGAGCACAGTTACGACAGTCAATAAAAAGAGCGATTATAATGGTCTGCGTGCAATACTAGGAGCACAGTATAAAATAGATTCTACTTTTACGATAGCGCCAGTAGTTAAATTGCCTGCTCAAATTAAGGCTTCAAAAGTGCAAAGTGTTCAGGTGATTGCTGATGAGGTTGTAACGCAAATTGAATCTGATGTAGCTTCTAATATAGACGATTTTTATATGCCTTTAGAAATAGGAGTAGGGTTTAGCAAACGTTTTAAAAATAATTTAAATATGACTTTAGATTATGAAAAAAGCTTTTGGAATAATACAAATCAATCTGAGTTGTACGGAAACTTTGTAAATCAGGATAGATTTGCGCTAGGTTTTACTTATAACGCCAAGAAAGATATTCGGAAATATTGGGATCGTGTTCAATATGCGATGGGGGCCAATTTTGATAATGGATATCTTGAAGTAGATGGAAAACGAGTAAATAATGCAGCCATTTCTTTTGGTCTTTCTTTGCCAATAGAGAACACTTTGACAACGCTAAATATTTCATATTCTTACGGTCAAAAAGGTCGAATTACGGATAATTTAATAAAAGAAAATTATCATAAATTGTCTTTAAATTTATCTTTAGACGGAATTTGGTTCGTCAAAAGAAAGTTTGAATAAAGTCTTAGAAATCTTTGTGTACAACCGGATATTTATAATCTAAAATTGACTCCAAGACAGCTGGATTTGAATTAACATAAAATTCAGGTTCACTTTCTTTAAGATCAGATAAACCAACTTTTTCACGTAGAATATTTTGTGTCTGACGGGCCACCGCTTCACCAGAATCAATAATCTGGATGTGGTCCGGCAGAATTTTTTTTATCTGAGGAATTAAGTACGGATAGTGACTGCAACCCAAAACAAGATAATCAATATTGGCATCAATCATTGGTTGTAGGTAAGATTCTAAAAGCTTAGTCATTTCTGGTGAATTTAGATTTCCATCTTCTATCAGCTGTACTAAGCCATGCCCAACTTGTTCTACTATAGTTGTATTTTGAAACATTTCGGCTGTTTTGTTAAACAGTTCACTGTTTAAAGTTCCTTTAGTAGCTAAGATGCCAATTACCTGCGTTTTTGAATTATTAGCGGCTGGCTTAATAGCCGGCTCAATACCTATAAACGGGATGTCATAATCAGCACGGAGTTCACGAATGGCATTGGTTGTAGCAGTATTGCAGGCTACAACAATTAATTTACAACCCATTTCGATTAATAAATCAACATTCTTTTTACTTAAAGCAACAATTTGTTCTTTTGTCTTTTGACCATAAGGAGCATTTTTGCTATCAGCTAAATAAATGGTTTTTTCGTTTGGAAGAAGATCATGAATGGCATTCCAGATGGAAGTTCCTCCAATTCCAGAATCAAAAACGCCTATAGGATTGTTGTTCGTCATAAATACAAATTTAATATTTTTTGAAATAAATTGATGTTTCAATTTAATCGAAATCTATAAAATCTTTTCTTTTTTAGTTTTAATTTATTGTAAAAAAAAATGCCCAGACTTATAAAGTACTGAGCAGTTTTTTAATAATAAGAAATTAGTTTCTTAGAATCCTAAATCTTTTTTCACATCAGCAGTGATGTTTGGACCATCAGCTAAGATAAGTGAAGAACCATCTAAAACGTATTGGTAACCTTTAGCTTTTCCAACTTTTTGGATAGAAGCTTTCACTTTCTCCATAATAGGTTTCATGATGTCTGAATCTTTTTGTTGTAGTTCTTTTTGTGCATTGTCTCTGTAATCAACAATTCTTTTTTGCATGTCTTGAACTTCTTTAGCGCGCTCTGTGTTAACTGCTTCAGTTTGTTTAGTAGACTCTTCTTCGTACTTTCTGATTTTAGTTTGGTATTCTTCAACCATTTTTTTGTATTCTGCGTCGTATGTACCACTTAATTTTTGTAGTTGATTTTGAGCATCTAGCATAGCAGGCATTTTCGACATAATCTCGCTAACATCAACATGGGCAACCTTAGCCTGTGCATTCATTGTGTTACTTGCTCCTAAAATTAGAACGGCAGCAATTAGTAAAGTTTTGATTTGTTTCATCATTTTTAAAATATTAATTAATTATTGGTCGTATTAGGTTTTTGTGTTTCGGCTTCTTTTGCTTTTTTAGCCGCTTCTCTTTCTTCTAATATTTTCTTTCTTCTTTCTTCTAATTCTTTTTTACGCTGTTCGTAGAGTTTTTGTCTTTCAGCGGCTTTATCTACTGGTGGCTCTGTTGTAGCAGGAACTGTTTCAGTGGCTGTAGCAGGTTTTGCTGTTGTTCCGTCTGTTTTAACAGCTTCTGTTGACTTTGCAGGTTCAGAAACCGTGCCATTTTTTTTAGCTTCTCTTTCAGCTTGTATGGCTTTTCTTCTGTCGTCGTATTCTTTTTTCTTAGCTTCCTGTTCTAATCTTCTGTCTTCGATCAGTTTTTCTCTGGCAGCTTTCTTTTCGTCCAGGGCTTTTTGTCTATCGGCCATTGCTGGGTTTTCATCGATAGCATTTTCTTTACTCTCTTTAATTTCCTGATCTTTCAATTGTTTTTTAGTCAATTGCTCTCTTTTGTCAGTTCTGTTTAAAACGCGTATAACCTGATCGCTGATGTCAAATTTTTTGTTGCTGAAAAGCATTGTCAGATCTGAAGATTTGTCAAAAATAAAATCGTAACTTTTAGCTTCTGCAATATCCTGAACAGCTGTAAAAACTTGATCTTGGATTGGCTTGGCTAATGCAGCCTTTTGATGGATTAAATTTCCGTCAGCTCCAAATTGTTTTTGCTGATAATCCATCATTTCTGTTTCCAGAAATTTTATTTCCGTTTCTCTTTCATCAATAAGCTCTTTTGTAAGAAGTGCTTTTTCAGCTTTTAAACTTTCTTTCAGTTTATTTATTTCTATTTTTTTGGATTCAATTTCTTGTTTCCATTTTTGAGCTTTCAACTCTAATTGAGCTGTTGCCTCTTTATAGTCAGAAACGTTTTCAAGAATGTACTCCATATCGATATAGCCAATTCTTGTCGTTCTTGTCTGTGCCTGACTTGTATTTGCTACAATCAAGGCTAAAAATATAAATAAAAACTGTTTTATCATAACATAACTTTATTTGATGATTTTTAACCAAACGCTAATAATTGCCTAAAATTGTTGACCAATGATAAAATGAGTTTCCCATCCGTTTGCTTTATTGGTAACAGAGTTAGGAAGTGCGTCGAAACCGTAACCAAAATCAATTCCTAGTAATCCGAATGCTGGCATGAATACACGTAAACCTACACCTGCAGAACGGCTCAAATCAAACGGGTTATAATCCTTAAATGTTGGATATGATGAACCTGCCTCTAAGAATGTCAGCGCATAAATTGACGCTGATGATTTTAATGTGATAGGGTAACGCAACTCCATAGAGAATTTGTTGTAAATTGTTGCTCCAATTTGCTGACCAGCAGCATTTGTTGGTGTCAATGATCCATTTGGATATCCTCTTAAACCAATAGTTTCTCTACCATCCATTGAGTACTGTGCCATTCCGTCTCCTCCTAAATAAAAACGCTCAAACGGCACTACGCCTCTTGCTTGATCATAAGCTCCTAGGAAACCAAATTCTGTCAAAGTTCTTAAAACTAATTTACCATATACTTTTGTATACCAGTCTGCTTTAAATTTAATTTTATAGTATTCTAGCCAATTGTATTTCTTTTGATCGACTTTAGCAACATCCGTATCAGCGTTTGCATAATCAGATCCAACACTTACATATCCAGATTGTCCATTTACAGTTTCTGTCTTTACAAAATCACCAGTGTTTAATGGCTGACCATCAACTCCAGATGTTGGTGCTCCGGTATATTGTGTTTTATATTCTTTTTGGTTTTCTAAATCTCCATAATTAATTCCGTTAAGTAAAGAATATGGAGGCGTTACTTTTGCTGAAATACTAAACTCCGAACCATACGTTGGGAATATAGGATTCAAACCTTTGTTGTTTCTTGTAAGTCCTATAGTATAAGCAAGATTTCGTGATGCTCCATTACCAAAGGTAAACAATCCTGTATAATAATTGTTCAAGTCATAATGCTGATAACTTACAGATTGTGATAGTACAAAGAAATCATCCGGCACAGTTAGACGTTTTGCTAAACCAAACTGTACTGTAAAAATATTAAAACTTTTACTTTTATCAACAGTTCTTGTTGCGTAATTGTTGTTGAACTGTTTACTATAAGAAATTGCAGAACTGAATTGTACTGGTTTTTTACCTCCAAACCATGGCTCAGAGAATGACAAACTATAAGTTTGGAAATAGGTACTTCCTTGTAAACGAAGTGCCACTTTTTGACCATCTCCCATTGGAAGCGGTTTGTAAGACTCCTTGTTGAATATATTTCTTGCTGAGAAGTTATTGAATGAAAGACCTAAAGTTCCAATGAAACCGCCACCGCCGTAACCTCCTTGAAGTTCAACCTGGCTAGATCCTTTTTCAACAAGTTGATATTCGATATCAACCGTTCCTGCTCCAGCATCTACATTTCTAAATTCAGGTTTAATAGATTCCGGATCAAAGAAACCTAATTGACCAATTTCACGAATTGTTCTTACTAATTCTTCTTTGCTGTATTTGTTTCCAGGTTTAGTTCTTAACTCACGATAAATTACGTGGTCATTTGTTTTGTCATTTCCTGTAACATAAATTTTATTGAAATAAGCAATTGGACCTTCTGTTACTCTAATTTCAAAATCAATAGTATCATTTGCTGTTTTTACCTCTACAGCATTGATATTCGAGAACAAATAACCATTGTTTTGGTATAAGTTTGTAATATCTTCTGCATCTGGTTTTGTTTTATCTGCAATACGTTTTTCAAGTAAAACTCCGTTGTAAGTTTCCCCTTTTTTAATACCTAAATAACGGTGCAAAAGCTGATCAGAGTAAACAGTGTTACCTAAAAATTTAATATTTCCAAAGTAATATTTGTTTCCTTCTTCTACATTAATTTTGATGTCAAGCATTTTTTTCTCCTTATTATAAGCGACAGAGTCATAAATAATACGGGCATCACGGTAACCTTTTTCTTTGTAAGCAGCAACTACTTTTTCTAAGTCGGTTTTGTATTTTTCAGGAATGAATTTTGATGCTTTTAAAACACGAAATAGATTTTTTTGTTTCGTGTCTTTCATTGCAGCTCTTAATTGAGTATCAGTAAGCTGTTGGTTTCCAATGAAATCAATACTGCTAATTTTTACCTTATCGCCCTTGTCAATTCGAACAAGCATATTTACTTGATTACCGGCAGTAGTGTCAGGTGTATTTGTAATAGTAACTTTTGTGTTATAAAAACCTTCTTTTTTATATTTATTTTCGATGTAATTTTTGGTAGTCGTAATTAAGTTTTCATTGACAATTTTGTTTTTTGTCAAATTATTATCCTTAATAAGTCCTTCGATTTTGCTTTTCTTGACACCAACAATTTTAACTTCATTTAGTTTAGGAAGCTCAACAATATTAAGGTCTAGATAAATACTGTCGTTTTCAACTTTGTTGATATAAAAAGCGATTTCGTCAAAAAGGCCAAGTTTGCCTAATTTTTTGATTGCACTACTTATTTCTTCACCAGGAACTGTTATTTCCTGCCCTTTTTGAAGGCCAGAAAACGTAACAACTGTTTGTTCATTGAAGCTTATTTTACCAACAACAGAAACTTTAGCAAGAATATATTTTTTTCCTTGATCAAAAGGAACTCGATCTTGTGCTTTTATTTGTGAAAAACTACCCAAAAGTAGTAGGGTAAGGACTATTTGTACTCTTTTTTGTAACACTAAAAAATTATTTAATTTGTTCACTGGTTTTTCCAAATCTACGTTCTCTTTTTTGATAACTAATGATAGCCTCATATAAATCTTGATCTTTAAAGTCTGGCCACAAGACATTCGTAAAATACAATTCTGCATAGGCAATCTGCCATAGCAAAAAGTTACTTATTCTATGTTCTCCACTTGTTCGTATTAATAAATCTACGTCTGGTAAATTTTGCGTGTAAAGATGCTCATTTATAATTGAATCGTCAATAGTGTCTAATGAAATTATATTATTTTTAACTTTATCGCTGATGATTCTGACGGCATTTACCAATTCTTCTCGCGATCCGTAACTTAAAGCCAGCGTCAACGTAAGGCGCGTATTGTTTTTGGTCTTCTCAATAACGTCTAAAAGTTCCTTTTGGGCTGATTTTGGTAATTTTTCTAGATTGCCAATTGCATTAAGTTTGATGTTGTTTTCTTGTAAGGTAACAAGTTCTTTTTTTAATGAATTGATTAATATTTTCATTAATGCTTCTACTTCCAGTTTTGGACGATTCCAGTTTTCTGTCGAAAAAGCATATAAGGTTAAATATTCAATACCTAATTTAGCACAATTGGTAATTGTTTTTTTTACTGATTTTGTTCCGTTTTCATGACCAAAAGCGCGTAAAAATCCTTGTTGTTTTGCCCAACGTCCATTTCCGTCCATGATAATGGCCAGATGTTTTGGTAGGTTTGAGCGATCTATAGTGTCTAGTAAATTCATTGTATTATTCTGCGCAATAGCAAGGTTTTTGTCCAAAGGTATACGTTAAAGTAATTCCAGAGAAGACATACCAGTCGTTATTATTTAAATTTCCAAAACGCAAATTCGATAAATTGCTGTTGCTTGGGTTGCTTCCGTCAATATTGTCTGTAAACGTATAGCGCGCACCAACTTCTGCACCTATCACAAAATGCGGTGTTATGTTTGATTTTATTCCTAATGTCATTGGAATGGCAAAAGAACCTGCATCTTTGTCTTTTCTTGTGACTCCTCCGCTAATGTATAAATCATCATAAAAAAAAGCACTTATGCCTGTATATATATAAGGTGTAACTTTTGTATGATAATCGTGCAAATTGAAATCGAAAAAATTAAATTCTAAACCTGCTGAAAACTCCTTGATTTTGTTTTCGAAACTGTAGCCTCTTTTGTTTCTTCCTGATTCATTAGAATCAGTATCATTTCCTGAAACTGTTGATTGTGTATAAGAAAAACGATACGCATGACGCGGACTTTTATTCCATTTATATAATACGCCAAAAGCCAGCTTATCTGGATTGATATAAGTAGTGCTTCCTACGTCTCCAACGAAGTTGCTTCCGCCAAGAAAAACACCTATCTCATTGATCTGAGCATTAAGTGTAATAAAGGGGAAAAAACATAACAATAAATTAAAAATTTTCTTCATTTAATTCAAAATTGCGTGCAAATATAATAATTATCGATACGAATCAACGTTGCTTTGATTAAATGTGCTTTTTTTTCAATTTACATTATGATTTTGAGACATTTAATGCGGATTCGATACATGCAGAACGAGAAAAAGTGGTATTATCGTATAGTCAACCGTCAGAAAAAGACTTAATTTCTTTTGTCTTCTCCCCACAGCAATTTATTTCTCAAAGTTTTTAAGAAAGTCTCTCCCGGAATCTCTACCATTTTGATTTTGTAATCTGTTTTCTTGATTTTTAGAATCGATTCGTTTTTTACAGATGAAATTCTTGAGTCTAGAGAAACTAAATATTGATCTTCTCTTCCTGTTACACGTAGTGTGATTTCTGTATCGTCAGGAATTACAAGCGGTCTGGCAGTTAAATTATGTGGTGCAATAGGAGTTATTACCAAGCTTTTGACATCAGGTGTTAATATTGGTCCGCCGCAGCTTAACGAATAACCTGTTGAGCCAGTTGGTGTAGAAATAATCAAACCATCGGCCCAATATGAATTTAAATATTCGTTGTTAAGATACGTTTCTACGGTAATCATCGAAGTGGTGTCTTTACGGCTGACAGTAACTTCGTTCATGGCGAAATTAAGTTCTTCGAAAGCTTCGTTTTTAGGTTCAGAAGTTAATCCTAATAAAGTACGTTCAGAAGTTGTGTAGTTTTGATCAATAACAAACTGCAATAAACTGTCGATGTTTTCTTTTTGAACTTTGGCTAGAAAACCTAATCTTCCTGCATTTATCCCTAATAAGGGTACGCCTGAATTACGAACAAAAGCGGCAGATCTTAAAACGGTACCATCCCCGCCAATACTAATAAGCATTTCAAAACTATTATCTAAAATTGTACTTAATGAGAATGTTTTATAGTCTTTTTTTACCAGCTGTTTTTCATAAAGCATCTCCAGAAAATTTTCTTCAATAACTATTTCAACATTGTTTGAAGCAAAAAACAAGAAAATGTCTTTTATAATAGGCTCGGTGCTGTTTTGATAATATTGTCCGTAAATGGCTATTTTCATTATTTTTAAATTAGATAATTTGTCAATGTGTCAATTAGATAATTTGCAAATGTGAAAATTGTCTAATTAACTAATTTTCTCATTGGCACATTTATAATTTATATATTAAGGTATTTGTCTAAGTAATCAGAGCGTTCTTTTAAACTATTGATGTATGCGTCTTCCTGATGTTCAGAAATAATTTCGTAATTGTATCGTCTAAAAGTTTGGATGATTTCATTCATTGGACCAACGCCAATTTTGATTGTAATCTGAACATTTTCTAAATCAGCTTCAGATATAAAACAACCAAGAATTTTTCCATTATTGCTTTCTACAATTTGGGTTACCTGGCCCATTGAATAATCCAAAAGTCCTTTTTGAACGATGATGATGCCACCTTGCTCTTTTAAAAACGGTGTTTCCTGAAAGAATCTCATGATGTCTTCCATTTCGTAATATCCGATATAGGCATTGTTTTCATCCAATACAGGAATTGTGTTGGTATGATTTTTAGCAAAAACCTCTAATACGTCAAGCCATATCATTGATTTTCGGGCAAAAAAACGTTCTAAAGTATATTTGTAGTCAATTGTTTTTTTATCAGTGTCAAAAGTTTCAATATCATCAGCGGCAATGCTTCCAATAAAGACACCTTCTTCTAAAACCGGAAAATGAGAAAAATCCACGTCGGCAAAAAAGTCCTGAACAGATGCTATTGTTTCCTGACTGTCAATCGCCCTGAAATCATTGGTGATATAGTTTGTAATTTCTGTCATAAATCAATTGAAGATATTTCCTTGCAAAATAATCAAAAAATACCAAAAACTGCTACGTTTTACTTTGTATTTTTGTCGTAACAAATATAGTGTTACTAGAATTAATTATCTATTTATATGACAAAGTTAAGTGTAAATATCAATAAAATTGCAACCCTAAGAAATGCTAGAGGCGGAAATGTCCCTAATTTACTAAAAGTAGCAGCAGATATTCAAAATTTTGGCGCTCAGGGAATCACCATTCACCCGCGTCCAGACGAGCGTCACATTCGTTATCAAGATGCGCGTGATTTAAAAGCAATTGTTACTACAGAATATAATATCGAAGGAAATCCGCAGCATAATTTTATTGATTTGGTTTTAGAATGCAAGCCAGATCAGGTAACCTTGGTTCCAGATGCTATTGGCGCAATAACATCTTCTGCCGGCTGGGATACAATTAAAAATCAAGATTATTTGACTGAGGTTATTCAGGAATTCCAAAGAAACGGAATCAGAACTTCGATTTTTGTTGATCCCGTTTTGGAAATTATTGAAGGTGCCAAAAAAACAGGAACCGACAGAATTGAATTATATACTGAAGCTTTTGCACATCAATATGATTTAGGAAATAAAAATGGAATTGAGCCTTACACAAAAGCGGCAGAATTGGCAAATGAATTAGGTTTAGGAATTAATGCCGGACATGATTTAAGTTTGGATAATATTCAGTTTTTTAAACAAAACATTCCAGGCCTCCTTGAAGTTTCAATTGGTCATGCTTTAATTTCTGAAGCTCTTTATCTTGGTTTAGATAATGTGGTTAATATGTATTTGAATAAATTGAAATAATTCTTTAGAAAAAACAAAATATGCTTTACTCAAAAATAGAAGGCGAAGGAAAACCATTTGTTATTATGCATGGTTTTTTGGGAATGTCTGATAACTGGAAAACACTTGCCGGACAATATGTCGAAGCTGGATTTCAGGTTCATATTTTAGATTTAAGAAATCACGGGCGCAGTTTTCATTCAGACGAATGGAGTTATGAAGCTATGGTTCAGGATGTTTTTGAATACTGTCAGGCAAATAATTTAAACCGAATTGATATTCTTGGACATTCGATGGGCGGAAAAGTGGCGATGCTTTTTGCGACAACTCATCCCGAAATAGTTGATAAACTAATTGTGGCCGATATTGGTCCGAGATTTTACAAACAGCATCATCAAGATATTTTGGCAGGATTGAATGCGGTCGATTTTTCTGTAAAGCCAAGCAGGGCTGATGTTGAAGCAATAGTCGCGCAATATGTTCCTGATTTTGGAACGCGTCAGTTTTTGCTGAAAAATTTATATTGGAAAGAGCCGGGGCAATTAGCTTTCAGATTTAATCTGCAAGTTTTTAATAATAATCTCGATGCTATCGGGAAAGCTTTAGCAGCTGATTTAGTTTTTGAAAAACCAACATTATTTATAAGAGGAGGAGAATCTGGATATGTTTTAGATTCTGATATTGATTCTATAAAGGAGCATTTCCCGAATTTAAAATTAGAAACAATTCCAAACACAGGACATTGGCTTCATGCCGAAAATCCTAAAATGTTTTTTGAGCTGACAACGGAGTTTTTGAAAGAATAATTTTTATAGCCACAGATTAAAGGATTGTCACAGATTAAAAATCTTTATAATCCTTTAATCTGTGGCAAAAAACAAGAATGCAATAGTTGGTAAATATAAAATTCATTACTTTTATTAAAATTTTAAACCAGAAAAACTATGAAATTATTACTCAGACTTCTTGTTACTGCAGCTTTGGTGTTGTTAATAGCTAATTTTTTAAAAGGTGTTCACGTAGCCAGTTTTGGTACGGCTGTAATTGTTGCGGTGGTTTTAGGATTACTGAATATTTTTATAAAACCTATTTTGGTTATTTTGACTTTGCCGGTAACGTTTATCACGCTGGGCTTGTTTTTGCTGGTTATAAATGCCATAATAATTTTGCTTTGTACAAATATTGTGGGCGGGTTTGCAGTCGATTCGTTCTGGACAGCTTTAATTTTTAGTGTTATTTTGTCTATTTTACAATCTATTACTTATAAAATACTGGGAGACGATAAATAAAAACAAATTTTGCAGATTAAAACTGCTTCAAATACAATAAATTAAAAACTTGGTTGGGTTGCAAAAATTTTATAATTTTGCAACCCAATTTTATTATGTAAATTAAAGAAGAAGATGGATATTAAAAGAGTAGCAACAGACGCTGTGAACGAGACAATTGTTTTAAACGTTGTTCACATGGATTATAAAGGTCAAGTAGCAAAAAGAATAAACGAAAAAATGCCTTTGGCTACCGTTAAAGGTTTTAGAAAAGGTCAAGTGCCTAAAGATCTTGTTGAAAAACAATACGGAAAAGCAATTAAGCAGGAAGAAGTTAAAAAAGTTGTTGATTTGGCTTTAGAGCGTTTTGTTCAGTCTGAAAGATTAAATCTTTTAGGAACTCCTCTTGCTAAAGAAAACGAAAACTTTGATTGGGACGCTGAAGAACTAACTTTCGAATACGAAATTGGTTTGGTTCCTAACTTCGAAATTGATTTAGAAGCTAAAAACAATATCGTAAAATATATCGTTACTGCTGATGATAAATTAATCGACGGACAAGTAGAGCGTATCCAAAAACAATTCGGAAAAGCAATTCCACAAGATAAAGTTGAAGCTGATTCAGATTTAACTGGAACTTTCACAAACGAAGAAAAAGGTATCAACAATACAACTACAATTTCTGTAGCTACATTCAACAAAAAAGCAGGTGATAAATTCATCGGTAAAAAAGTTGGTGATGTTGTAACAGTAAGCACAAAAGGTTTATTTGAAGATGATCACCAATTAATGGATTACTTAAAAGTAGCTCATGATGATGTTCACGGTTTAGATATCGAAGTAAACTTTACTATCGAGGCTATCAACGGAGCTGAATTGGCTGAATTAAACCAAGAATTATTTGATAAACTTTTTGGTGAAGGAAAAGTAGCTTCTTTAGAAGATTTAAAAGCTAAAATTAAAGAAGATGCTGAAGCGCAATTCGCACAGCAAGCTGACCAAAAATTATTATTAGACGTTCAGGATTTCTTGATCGAAAGTACAAAATTTGATTTACCAGCTGAATTCCTTAAAAAATGGTTACAAACTGTTGGAGAGAAAAAACTTTCTGCAGAAGAAGCTGAAGTTGAATACGCAAGATCTGAAAAAGGATTACGTTTTCAATTAATTGAAGGAAAAGCAATGGCTCAAAGTAATATCCAAATTACATTTGAAGACTTAAAAGAATTTACTTCAGGTGCTATCAGACAACAAATGGCTCAATTTGGACAAACAAACCCAACTGAAGAAGAAGTTCAAGGAATCGTGGCTAGAGTTTTATCTAATCAAGAAGAAGTGAAAAGACTTTCTGAGCAAGTTGTAGCAGCTAAATTGTTAGATTTATTTAAAGAAAAAGCAAATCCAACAACTAAAGAAGTTACTTACGAAGAATTTATCGCTGCGTCTTACGGAGAATAAATTTTAGTCTGAAGTCAAAAGTTATAAAGTCGAAAGTTAAGAAGTATACTTTTTAAAAATTAAGATTTTATTACAGAAACTGAAAGATAAAAATAATTATATTTGAACGTCAATGGAAAATTTTATTCTCTTGGCGTTCTTTTTTTTGTTTCAGGTTTTAAGTTGGTAAATGTTTCTTAGAAAAAAAACTTAGAATCTTAGTGCCTTAGAATCTTAGCATCTTAAAAAAAAGAAGACAAATTGACATCCTTTATAAAAAGGTATGAACTTTGTTAAATTCGTTTAGGTCACTTTCTGACTTTAGACTTTCAAACTTTAAACTAAAAATATGAACTACGGTAAAGAATTCAAAAAATTTGCTACAAAGCACCAAGGAGTTAACGCAATGTATTATGATAAAATCATAGCAGCGATGAACCCAACAAACATGACTCCATATATTATCGAAGAACGTCAGTTGAATATTTCTCAATTAGACGTTTTTTCAAGATTAATGATGGACAGAATTATCTTTTTAGGAACTGGTATCGATGATCAAATCGCTAATATCGTTCAGGCTCAGCTATTATTTTTAGAAAGCGCTGATGCATCAAAAGATATTCAAATTTACTTAAACTCTCCAGGAGGAAGTGTTTATGCAGGTTTAGGAATTTATGACACTATGCAGTACATCAAGCCAGATGTTGCTACAATTTGTACAGGTATGGCAGCTTCTATGGGAGCGGTTTTATTATGTGCAGGAGCAGCAGGAAAACGTTCGGCTTTGCCACATTCACGTGTAATGATTCACCAGCCATCTGGAGGAGCACAAGGAGTTGCTACAGATATGGAAATCAACTTACGCGAAATGTTGAAACTGAAAGATGAATTATACAACATTATTTCACACCATTCAGGACAAACTTTCGAAAGAGTGCACAAAGACAGTGAGCGCGATTACTGGATGAAAGCTGACGAAGCGAAAGAATACGGAATGATTGATGAAGTTTTGAGAAGAGGATAATTTTTTAAGCTTCTAAGTTGCTAAGACGCTAAGATTCTAAGTGTTCTTTGTGATTTAAATTTTAAATAAAAAATAAAAATATTAAGCTGTAAGGAGTTAAGTTTTAAAGTTTTAATTAAAAAGCTTAGAAACTTAGTATCTTTGCAGCTTAGTAACTTAAATAAAGAATGGCAAAAGTAGTATTAGAATGTTCGTTTTGTGGAAGAAAAAAGCCAGAAACTAATTTATTGATTGCTGGTATCAATGCACATATTTGTGATAAATGTATTGAACAAGCGCACGGAATTGTATTAGAAGAATTAAAATCAAGCGGAAGCGCGAAACTTGTTGGGGATTTAATTTTAAAGAAACCAAAAGAAATCAGAGCTTTCCTAGATCAATATGTTATTGGTCAGGACCAGACAAAAAAAGTAATGTCGGTTGCAGTTTACAATCACTACAAACGTTTAATGCAACAGCAATTAGACGACGAAGTTGAGATTGAAAAAAGTAACATCATTATGGTAGGTCAAACCGGAACCGGAAAAACATTGGTTGCTAAAACAATCGCAAAAATGTTAGACGTTCCGTTGGCAATTGTGGATGCGACGGTATTAACAGAAGCTGGTTATGTAGGAGAAGATGTTGAAAGTATTTTAACACGTCTGTTACAAGCTGCTGATTATGATGTAACCAAAGCAGAAAGAGGAATCGTATTTATTGATGAAATTGATAAAATTGCCCGCAAGAGTGATAACCCTTCAATAACGCGCGACGTTTCTGGTGAAGGTGTACAGCAGGCGCTTTTGAAACTGTTGGAAGGAACAATTGTGAACGTACCGCCAAAAGGAGGACGTAAACATCCAGATCAGAAATTTGTTGAGGTAAATACTCAGAATATTTTATTTATTGCAGGAGGTGCTTTTGATGGTGTTGAACGTATTATTTCTAAACGTTTAAATCGTCAGGCAGTTGGATATTCGACTTCTAAAAATGTTGACAATATCGATAAAGACAATTTATTGCAATATATTATCCCAAAAGATATTAAAGATTTCGGATTGATTCCGGAAATTATTGGTCGTTTGCCGGTTTTAACGCATATGGATCCTTTAGACAGAGAAACATTGCGTGCAATTTTGACACAACCTAAAAATGCTTTAGTTAAACAATATCAAAAGCTATTTTTAATGGATGATGTTGAATTCAATATTACTGATGAGGCTTTAGATTTTATTGTTGATAAAGCATTAGAGTACAAATTAGGTGCACGTGGATTACGTTCGCTTTGTGAAGCAATCTTGACAGATGCAATGTACGAACTGCCAAGTTCTGATGATAAAGTTTTATCGATTGATAAAGATTACGCAGAGCATACTTTAAGCAAAAACTTATTGAAGCGTATGGAAATTGCTTCATAAATTATAAAAATAACTTTGTCAAGTTTTGGCAAATCTTTTTTAAACCTGTTCATATATTTGAACGGGTTTTTTTATACTTTTCAAGTACTATTTCCGTTTCAGATTTTATGTAAATTGTAGGTATGAAAAATATGATTTTTGCAATTGGTTTGACTTTAATTTTATCTTGTAATCAAAAAGATAATAAAGAAATAGTGATTTCTAAAAATGAAAGTACAACTGAAATAATTGGAGAACCAAAACCTCGAATCGAGGTTGATTACAGTAAATTTTATAAAGAGGCAAAACAGTACACGCTTCAAAACAACCTAAATAAAGATAAATTTATATTAATCGATTTAGGATTGCATTCTGGTTTAAAGCGATTTTTTATTTATGACTTTAAAAAGGATACAATTATAAAATCTTGTATGGTTAGTCACGGTTGTGGTGATAATAGATGGGGAGCAACAACAACTAAAGAAAAAGTACAAATTAGTAACGAGTTTGATTCACATTGTTCTTCACTAGGCAAGTATGTTATTTTGGATCGAGGCGCAAGTCAATGGGGAATAAAAGTGAATTACATTTTGCAGGGAAAAGAGAAAACCAATTCAAATGCCAGAGACCGCGCGATAGTTTTACATTCGTGGGAAGCAGTTTCTGAGAATGAAGTTTATCCCGAAGGAACTCCTGAAGGCTGGGGCTGCCCTGCAGTTTCAAACGAAAGTATGAAAGAAATTGATGCACTTTTGAAAACGAACAAAAAAGTCTTGATGTGGATTATTAAATCTTAAAATCACGACCACCTTTCAGAATTTGCCAAGTGGTTTTTGTTTTTTAGAAAGTACTGTTATTTTACGATTTTGAGATAAGGATTGATATCAGTTTTTAATAGATCATTTAGCCAAATGGTTTTTTTAGTAATGGAATTATTTGTTCTATTAAATTCAATTTTTAGTATGTCAGTTTGACTTTCATTCCATTGAATATAAGTTTCAGGATATTTTTCATCCGCTGAACTATTTAAAAAAACTCGCATCACAGTACGCCCATCTTGTTCATAAAGTAAAAAATTGCGAGGATAATCTGTACCGTTGGCTTTTTGGATTAATTTGCCTTCAACCAGGTAAAGGATTTTTATTTGATCTTGCTTATAGGCATTAGGAGTTTTGGGATTTAATAAATCGGAACCATCAGAATTAGTGAGTGTTACGTCTATGCTTCCATCGTAAACAAATCCGGAAATTACATCGCTTTCAGCACTGCTACAACTAAATAATGATAACGCTATTAAAAAAACAGATACTATTTTTCTCATTTTATTGGTGCCTTTAGGATTAGTTATGGAGTTTAAATATAGGAAAAATAGTAATTAAAATTATAGATAGATAAAACTTTTTGCATTAATTTTTCTTTGAAAAATTCTAAGTTTGAAAAACGGCATTATTAAAATTAGTTTACTTAGTAAAAAAATAAAGTTTATTACAGAATTTAAAGCCTTCAGATGTTAATCTTATGAAAATGAAATTTCTAGTTTAGCCCTGATCGAAACGACATCCTTTTGTGGTGGGGTTCACCACAAAAGATATAGTGTAGAGCAGGACAAGTCGTCTTTTGAAAACGAAATTTGCTGCTCCTAATAAAAATTACTGAACCCTAAATTTTTCTCTGTATTCAATCGGCTTCATGCCAACCATTTTATAAAACACTTTTCTAAATGCTTTGGGATCATTGTAGCCTGTTTTTTCTATAATTTCTGAAATTGAAAGCTGGGTTTGTTCTAAGTATTTTTTTGAACTTTCGACTCTTATATTTTGCAGGTATTCAATTGGCGGAATTCCGGTTACTTGTTTAAATCGGCGTGTCATATTTCTGGTGCTTGTTGGAATATCTTTTGTGATTTCTTCCAGTTTTTCAATGGTATGATACTGACTTTCGATTTTTTGCTGCAACATAGCGACCAAAGTATCATTGTGCAGATGATTTGGCCTGAAAGTACTGAAATAGCTTTGTTTGTATCGGTTTAAATCAATTGAGAATATTTTTGCAATTTGAACTGCGATTTCGTTGCCACAATATTTTTGAACTAAAAGAACCAGCAAATGAAATGATGAGGTCGAACCACCGCTGGTGTAAAGACTTCCATCAGCAGTTAAGGTTTCTTCGGGTTTTAATTTCACTAACGGAAATGCTTTTGTAAAAGCACTGCAGGCGTCGACGTGTGTAGTAGCTAATTTTTCGTTTAACAATCCCGAAGCGGCAAACAAAAAAGCGCCTGTGCAAAAACTGGCTAATTCAGCTCCAGATTGATGCTGTTTTTTCAACCACGGAATAAAATCTTTGTTCTTTGCAATCATTTCACTCATATTATCTGTGGTAAAAGCGGGAATCAAAATTAGATCCAGATCAATATTTGAAGTTTCAATTGCGTGAACATCATAACCAAATACCTGCTCATTTGTAATTTGACCAGCCGATTGAAAAACCATAATATCAAAAGGTTTTTTAACTTCTTTGCTAAGTTTATTGGCGGTTTCAAAAACCTCTAAAATTGCTGCTATACTTAATAATTTGTAATCGTGCGGTACAATTAAACCTGTTTTCTTGCTCATGATTTGTGGTATTTAGAAGATTAGCAATCTAACAAAAGTAAGTAAAATGTCTCAAATGACCCTAAAATTGACTTTTATTAGCATTTTTAAGTAATCTTAAAATTTTAAATTTGTTTTAATTAATTCGTAATTTTATCAAGATGAAAACAAAAATCTTCTTAAATCTTGCTGTAAAAGATTTAAACAAGGCGGTCGCTTTTTATAATAAGCTAGGCTTTTCGACCAATCCACAATTCACAAATGAAAAAGGAGCTTGTCTGGTTATTGACGAAAATATATTTGTGATGATTTTGGTGGAAGAGTTTTATCAAACCTTTACCAAAAAACAAATTTGTGATGCTGCAACAACTAGCGAAGTTCTTATTTCAATTTCTTTGGATTCTCGAGAACAAGTAGATGAAATGATAGAAAAAGCTATTAAAGCTGGCGGAGTAGATTATATTCCAGCAAAAGATTATGGATGGATGTATCAAAGAACCTTTTTAGATGTTGATGGCCATCACTGGGAAATTTTCTATATGGACGAAAGTCAGATACCTGCAAATATGTAATTATAAAAAAAGAAAAATTTTAAATAGCTATAAAATGATTACAGTACAAACAACAATAAAGAGTACAATAGAAAAAGTATGGGAATTTTGGAATAAACCTGAACACATTACAAAATGGGCATTTGCATCTCCAGAATGGCATGCTCCTCTTGCAGAAAATGATTTAAGAGAAGGAGGAAAATTCTCAACAACCATGGCGGCAAAAGATGGCAGTATGAGTTTTGATTTTTGGGGAGAATATACTTTGGTAAAAGAAAATGAAGCAATCAATTATACAATGGGAGACGGAAGAAAGGCTGAAATTATCTTTAAAGAAATCCCGGAAGGAATTGAGATAATTGAAAGTTTTGAACCAGAAACTCAAAATCCTGAGGAAATGCAGCGTGGTGGCTGGCAGGCAATTTTGGATAATTTTAAAAATTACGTAGAGAACAACTAATTGTTTTTTGAGGTGCAAAGGCTCAAAGTAGCAAAGATTCAGAGTTAAAATTATTTACTAACACAATATCAAACCAAAAAACTAAAAAAAATGACAAAACAAATATGGTTGAATCTTCCTGTAAAGGATGTAGCAAAAGCGAAAGATTTTTTCTGGAAAATTGGTTTTTCGTTTAATGAACAGCATGATACGCCAAGTTCGACGTGCATGATTGTGGGTGAAGGACACTTTGTTGTAATGCTTTTTGAAGAATCTCTTTTTTCTACTTTTTCTCAAAATGCTGTTATTGACACAAACTCTGGCTCAGAAGTTTTGATTTCGATCGATGCAGAAAGCAAAGAAGAAGTAAACGAATTGGCGGAGAAAGTTAAAGAAGCCGGAGGAACTGTTTTTGCACCACCGGCAGAAAGCCAAGGCTGGATGTATGGCTTTGGATTTGCTGATTTAGACGGACATCGATGGAATGTTTTGTTTATGGATTTTAGTAAATTGTCGTAAGTATGGAAACATTAGAATTTAAAATTAGAATTAAAGCTCCTGCAACAAAAGTTTGGGAGGTTTTGTGGAAAGATGACACTTATAAAGAATGGACAGGTGCTTTTTGCGAAGGTTCATATGCCATAAGTGATTGGAATGAAGGTGATAAAATACATTTTATGTCACCAAATGGTGAAGGAATGAACAGCATTATCGAAAAGAAAATTCCTAATGAATATATGGCTTTTAAGCATATTGGAGAAATTAAAGATCATAAGGAACTGCCTCTTGACGAAGAAACTAAAAAATGGAGCGGTGCGATGGAAACGTATCGATTAACTCCAGATGATGAATTTGTCGATTTGACTGCTCAGGTTGACGTTGTCGAAAAATATATCGATTATTTTAAAGAAGCTTTTCCGAAAGGATTGGAGAAAGTGAAAGAACTGGCAGAAAGAGTAAAGAGTGAAGAGTGAAGGGTGAAGAGTGAAGAGTGAAGAGTAAAGAGTGAAGAGTAAAGAGTAAAGAGTAAAGAGTAAAGAGTGAAGAGTAAAGAGTGAAGAGTAAAGAGTGAAGAGTGAAGAGTAAAGAGTAAAGAGTAAAGATTTTTTTATTTCTACCCTTTTTAAAGGCATTAACAATCAACAATTAAAAAAAAATATCATGGCAACAGTAAATCCGTATTTATTATTTAATGGAAATTGCGAAGAAGCATTTCTATTTTACAAATCAGTTTTTGGGGGAGAATTTCCTTATATAGGAAAGTTTAAAGACATGCCTGCTGAAGAGGGATGTGATCAAGTTTCTGCAGAAGATGCAGAGAGAATTATGCACGTTTCATTGCCAATTGGAAGTACCGTTTTAATGGGAAGCGACAGTTCGACAAGATTTGGAGATTTGCCTTTTGGAGAAAATTTTTCAGTTTCGATCAATACAGAAAGCACAGAAGAAGCAGATAGAATTTTCAACGGACTTTCGGCTGGTGGAAAAGTAGAAATGCCTTTGAATAAAACTTTTTGGGGCGCTTATTTCGGAATGTTCAAAGATAAATTCGGAATCAATTGGATGGTAAACTTTGACGAAAATCAAAAATAGTTTTTATAACCACTTTGTTACGTTATTTTAATAGTGGCGTATTATTGTTAAATTACTTAAAAAAGCGCATGAATATGCGCTTTTTGTTTGCAAAAAAAACAAAGATTATTCTTTTTTATCAACGATAGATTGCCGATTTTTGTCGCTTCAAAATCAATAAAGAAAAAATGGCAATAGAGGATAAAGAAATTATTTTATTAAAAGTTTCAGGACATGATAAAATAGGAGTTACGGCAGGTTTAACAGCCGTATTGGCGGCTTATGATGCTAATATTTTAGATATTGGCCAGGCCGATATTCACGATACGCTTTCTTTGGGAATTTTGTTTGAAATTGAAGCCGGTTCTTCTTCGGCGCCAGTTTTAAAAGATTTATTATTCAAAGCTTACGAATTGGAAATTAAAGTAAAATTTATTCCAATTTCTATCGAAGACTATGAAAAGTGGGTAAAATCACAATCAAAACAACGCTATATTATCAATATTTTAGGCGAAAAATTAGCAGCTTCTCAATTGGCTGCAGTGACTAAAATAATGTCAGATCAAAACCTGAATATTGATTCTATTATACGATTAACAGGCAGAACTTCTATCGTTGAAAAAGAAGAATATCCGCGTTCTTGTATTCAATTATCTGTAACGGGCGAAATTGTAAATAAAATTGTCATGACGGCAAGTTTTATGGAAATTTCAAGAACTTTAAATGTCGATATTTCTTTCCAGGAAGACAATATTTACAGACGAAACCGTCGTTTGGTTTGTTTCGATATGGACTCAACTTTGATCCAAACCGAAGTTATCGACGAATTGGCAGAATTAAATGGAGTAGGACCACAAGTTCGCGCAATCACAGAATCTGCTATGAACGGCGAAATTGATTTCAACGAAAGTTTTAAACAGCGTATGGCTTTGCTAGAAGGTTTAAGCGAAGAAGTGCTTCAAAACGTTGCCATAAATTTGCCAATCACGCAAGGTGCGCACCGCTTGATGAAAGCTTTAAAATATTACGGATATAAAACGGCAATTCTTTCTGGAGGTTTCACTTATTTCGGCGAATATCTTCAAAAAGAATTGGGTATCGATTATGTGCATGCCAATCAATTAGAAATTAAAGACGGTAAACTAACCGGAAAATATATAGGCGACATCGTAGACGGACAAAAGAAAGCCGAACACCTAAAAGCCATTGCCGAAAAAGAAGGAATTCACATCAACCAAACAATCGCAGTGGGCGACGGAGCAAACGATTTGCCAATGCTTAATTTAGCCGGCCTTGGAATCGCTTTTCATGCAAAACCAAAAGTAAAAGAAAGCGCGTCAACCTCAATTTCTAGTTTAGGTCTTGATGGTGTTTTATATCTTTTAGGGTATCATGACAGGTATATTGATATGATGTAATAAGCGTTTTTGTCATTTCGAGGGAGGAGAAATCCTCGCTAGTAGCTCCGTTCCAAGTAGTCAATCTTTGTCGAGTTTCTCGCGAAGATTTGCTTCGCCAGTCGCTATCGCTCGAGTCTCCTTCGTCAAAATGACAATATTGAGAAAATCTTAGCAACTTAGAATCTTAGAGTCTCAGAATCTTAATAATGGCATGTTCCTCTGGGCCGGGCTATCCGTTACAATCTTTTGTGTCTCGTTAAAGAAACGAGACACAAAAGGATTTCCACTTCTATCCCTCATGCGGTTTAGTGGAATTACTTTTAAAGTTGTTCTCGAGATTGTAATTCTTTTTTGATTTCTTTTAAGGTATTCATATTCAATATGAAAATAGGTAGCAATGCAATAGGAATAACATTAGAAGCGCTAAAACCTTTATTAGCGACTAGGAATATGTTAAGACAAAATAAAAGAAGCAATACTACACCAAACAGGTAAGTTACCGTTTTTAATGATTTCTGTGTTTTAATTAATTCTTCACTAGTCATTTCGCTAAACTTCTTTTTCATTTTTTATTTCATTTTGGGTTAATTAGGTATTTCTTATCAGGAATTTTTATATTTACTCCATTCTTGATGTACTAATTTTTCAAGATCGTCAAAATTGTATTTTAAGCTATTAGAAGTAATTGATAATGGCGTATGGTACATTTTTAAGTTAGCTTTCATAAGCCACGCTTTAAAACTCGAACTTTTCTGAATAAAATCTTTAGGATTTGAAACATCAATTAATAAAAATTTAGTTGACATAACTTGCTGCGTTCGTATTCCTATAATTTCTGACCATTTAATCAAGCCTACACTACTAAAATTTGAATTGTCTGTAATTCCATTTTGATTGACAATTAATCCAGGTTTTTTATCAAAAGCTTTAAATACGATATAGATTAGACATAATCCGGAAAAAATAAATGAAGCAAAACCAGCAATTCTAATAAATTCAGTATTTCTAAAAACGGAAGAAATATATTTTTCAGGTTCAAAAATAAATTGGATTCCTAATATAAGAAAGATTGTCGAGCCTATAAAAGCAAAAAATAATTTCCTTTTACTCAAACCTATAGTGAATTCGGTCATTTTTACTTGTTATTGTTTAAATATTGAATTTTAAACTTACATCTCCTTCAACTGCTCTAAATAATCTCTTTGATTCGAAAGTCTAGGAATCTTATGTTGTCCTCCTAATTTATCTCTTTCCTTCAACCAGTCATAAAATAAATTCTCACGAGCAACATTAATCACCAAAGGATTTAGTGTCATATTGTTTTGGCGTTTGGCTTCGTAATCAGAATTTAAAGTTTGCAATGTTTCATCCAAAACTTTCTGGAAAAGTCCTACATCAGCCGGTTTTTTCTTGAATTCGATCATCCATTCGTGTGCACCTTTTTCTTTGTCCTGCATAAAAATAGGAGCAACGGTATAATCGATCACTTCGGTTTGAGTGACCTGACATGCTTTAGCAATTGCCTGATCGGTGTTTTCAACCATTAATTCTTCCCCAAAAACATTAATATGATGTTTGGTTCTTCCTGTAACTCTAATTCGATATGGATTTAAAGAGGTAAAACGAACTGTGTCGCCAATTAAGTAACGCCATAAACCAGAATTGGTCGTAATCACAATGGCGTAATTTTTATTCAGTTCAACATCGGCAAGACGAATTGCTTTTTGATTTGGAGTTCCAAAAGTATCCATCGGAATAAATTCGTAGAAAATTCCGTAATCCAACATCAATAATAAATCACTTGAATTATTCAAATCCTGAATAGCAAAAAAGCCTTCAGATGCGTTGTAAATTTCGTAGTATTTAAAATCCGAACTAGGCAAAATTTTCTTGTATTGTTCTTTATAAGGAGAAAAACTTACACCTCCATGAAAGTAAACTTCAAGATTTGGCCAAAGTTCAAGCAAATTTTGATTGCCTGTATTTTCTAAAACTTTATTCATTAAAACCAGCATCCAAGACGGAACTCCGGCAAAACTGGTTACATTTTCGTTTTTGGTTTCATTTATAATTGCTGCAATTTTGGTTTCCCACTCGCTCATCAGCGAAGTTTTACTGCTTGGCGTACTGCTGAATTCGGCCCAAATTGGCATGTTTTCAATTAAAATTGCCGATAAATCTCCAAAGAACGTATTGTTGTTTTCATATATCTGAGAGCTTCCACCTAGGCGTAAGCTCTTACCAAGAAACAATTCAGAATCTTCATTATTATTTAAATACAGACAAAGCAAATCTTTACTCCCTTTGTAATGGCAATCTTCTAAAGCTTCGTTGCTTACGGGGATAAATTTGCTTTTGGCATTTGTAGTACCACTTGATTTGGCAAACCATTTTATTGGAGTTTCCCAAAAAACATTTTGCTCGCCCTGACGCGTTCGTTCAATCAAAGGCTGTAATTCTTCATATGTCGAAATCGGAACTCTTTCTGCAAATGTCTGATATGAATTTATAGATGCAAAATCATATTTTTTCCCCACTATAGTATATTCTGATGCAGTCAATAAATTATGCAACAGTTCTTCTTGAACTTCATTCGGATATTTTAGAAAAAGCTCTATTTGGTGTATCCTTTGTTTGAGGACCCAAGATGCGAAAGAGTTAATGATAGATACAGGCATGAGTGAGTTTTAGGTTTTAGATTGCTGATTTTACATTTTTGATCTTACGCATTGCAGAAAATCAAGAAATTTAAAATTTGAATATCAAGAGACAAATACTAACTTTGTCATCTTATCAAAAATAGTACTTTTTTGTAAAAAAAACCATTCTAAATGGAGTAAAGATTCTATTTAAATTGAATTAAAAACTAAATTTAGAACTCAAAGAAGTAAAACTAAAAACTAAAATCTTCAATAAAAAATACAATGACTTACCAAGGCGTACTTACAAAAATGCAGACTGAAATGGGAAATCCAATTCAATATTATTTGGTTTTCGAAGATAGTTTCCTAAGTATGAATCAATTATTGGATAAAGAGATTGAGATAAATTTTGCTGGTTTTCAATGTTTGAATTGCAGTAAAAAGAAAAAAATATACAGACAAGGTTTTTGTTACGATTGTTTCTATTCAAGTGCTGCGGTTGGAGACTGGATTATGCGACCAGAATTGAGTACGGCTCATTTAGGAATAGCTGATCGTGATTTAGAATATGAATCACAGGTGCAATTACAGCCTCATATAGTTTATTTTGCTTTTTCAACTGAAGTAAAGGTAGGAGTGACAAGAAAAACACAAGTCCCAACAAGATGGATTGATCAAGGTGCCACTCAGGCAATTGCTATTGTTGAGGTTCCAAACAGATATTTAGCAGGGATTACAGAGGTCGCTCTAAAAGAGCATTATACAGATAAAACGAACTGGAGAAAAATGCTTCAATGTACCTCAGATTCATGCGATTTGATTCTTGAAAAATCAAAAGTAGAAAGCTTAATTCCAGCCGAAGCAAAGGATTATTTTTACAGTCAAAAAAATGATGTTTACCAATTACAATACCCTGTTTTAAGTTATCCTGCAAAAATAAATAGTCTTAATTTAGATAAAACGCCTTCTTTTCAAGGTAAATTAGTTGGAATTAAAGGACAATACTTATTGTTCGAAAACGGAACCGTTTTCAACATTCGCGGTTCAGAAGGCTATGTTGTGACCATAAACGTCTAGGATAAACTGGGTTTCGTCTATTCATTTTCAGCCTCCGTATAAAATTCCCAAATGGGTGATGTAATCGTTGTATTTTCGGCGCTTTTAAGAATAGATGATGTGAATTTTGTTAAATTAATTTACAATATTGTAAAGTTTACTTATTCAAAGAATTTAATTTTAAGAAATATTTAACTTATATTTGATTGGTTCAATACCGTTGATCAATTAATAAAGCAAAAAAACTTTTTTAATTCTAAAAACAAAAGTGAATGAGTAACTTAAAGAAAGTTAACGTATTCAGACGCAACATAATGCGTAGTTTAACCAAGAATATTGGCCGCTCTGACTTGCAGAGCAGCGAGCAAATTGACAATAGCAAAATCAAAAAAGTGCTTATTTCTAGACCAAATAAAAGATTGGGAAATTTGCTTTTAATTACGCCGCTTATTCAAGAAGTTACCGAGACATTTCCAAATTGCAAAATTGATTTATTTGTAAAAGGAACGCTTGCTCCAATTGTTTTTGAAAACTACAAAAACATTGATAAAATAATCGACTTGCCTAAAAAGCCTTTCAAAGAATTAATCAAATATTTGAAAGTTTGGACATTGATAAGAAAACAAAATTATGACGTCGCTATTAATGTTGATCAAAATTCTTCATCGGGTCGTCTAGCGGTAAAATTTTCAAATGCGAGATTTAAAATTTTTGGAGATCTTCCAGAAAATGTAAAACTCCCTTATGAAGATTATGATCATATTGCAAAATATCCTGTTTATAATTTTAGATATGCCTTGAGCCAATTTGGAGCCGAAGATAAAAAAGAACCAGTTGCATTAATCGATTTAAAATTATCTCCAGATGAGATTGCAAAAGGAAAAGCAATTTTAAAAGGTATCGTAGACGAAAACAAAAAATCAATTGCCATATTTACTTATGCAACCGGAGAAAAATGTTATTGCGTAGAATGGTGGGAAGAGTTTTACGCCGCTTTGAAAAAGGAATATGAAGCTGACTATAATATTTTTGAAATTCTGCCAGTCGAAAATGTCTCTCAAATAAATTTTCAGGCGCCTTCTTTTTATAGTAAAGATGTTCGCGAAATAGGATCAGTTATGGCAAATTCTGTAATTTTTATTGGAGCTGACAGTGGTATTATGCATTTGGCAAGCGCTTCAAAAGTGCCAACAGTGGGTTTGTTTTCTGGAGCGAATGTAAAAAAATATGAGCCATACGGAAACAATAGCCTCGGTGTTGATACTAACACCAATTCAATTCCTGAGTTTATCCGAATAATAAATTCGATTTTACATAAGTAGAAATAAATCTAATATAATTTAAAAAGCCTGTTCTAATGAAAGAACAGGCTTTTTTGTGAAATCAATTTGATTTAGTTTTTCTTCTTGAATAATCCATTCAGCAAGTCGCTTGCTTTTTTGGTTACTTCTTGAGTTTTTTGCTCTTTTTCTGTTTTTGCAGCTTGCGTTGTATCTTTAGCTTTTGTGTTTTTATTGATTAAATCAGTCAAAGCAGCAGAGCCTTTCTGCGTCAATTTATCTTTTTGCTGATTGGCTACCTGAGTTGCTAAACTGCTTACAGCGGCTTTCATATCAGTACTGATTTTTGGACTAGAAAAATTACCTGTAATCATAGCATTGATCGGAATGTTTTCCAATTTTGCTGCATCAGCAGGAGACATTTTAGAAATAAAAGCGTTTGCTTCACTTCCTAAATATTTAGCCGGAACATCAAATTTCAAGTTATAATTCATCGTTTGGTCAAAACCATGAGTACCGCCAACTGTAACTTTAATGTCTTGGTACTTAATGTCGAATGGTTTTACGTTCACTTTTCCATTTTCAAAAGTCAAAGCTGCTTTAATATCGTTTAAGTTCACTTTGTTCATATCAATAAACTTAATGTTTGAACCAAGGGCATTTAGTAAAGTGGAGTTCTTAGCATTTATTGTTGTCGAAAGCAATTGTCCAAGTAAATCTCCCGAAATAGATTTTAGATCTGGTGTCAATTCATTTGCATCCAGATTTCCATTTAACTTGATAGTAGAATTTAATTTACCATTGATGATTCCTGCGATAGGAGCAATTTTTTTCATCATATCAAGCTGTGTGAAAGTCTGAGCAATATCAACTTGGTTGAAGCCTAAATTCATATCAAAAGTCGGAACTTTTTCTTTTGTAGAAACGGCTCCGGTCAAACCAATTGTTCCTCCAAAAATAGATGTTTTAAAGTTCTCTAAAATTGCTTTTTCATCTTTGATTATCAGTTTTCCAGAAACATCTTTCAGTTTTAAATTATCGTATAAAACAGTCGTTGCTTTTGCGTTTAATGTACAATTTAAAAAGGCAGGAATTTTCATTGCTTCAGCTGGTTTTGCTGCAGTTTTTGTTTCTTCTTTTGCAGGTTCGCCGGCTGTCATAAAATCATCAACGGCCAACTGATTTGAACTCATATTGAAGTTTCCTCTTAATTCTTGTTTTTTGAACATGAAACCATAGAAGTTTTCTAAAATTCCGTTGATTGCAATGTCACTTTTTCCTGTTGTAGCGTTGAACTGTTTTAAGTTGATTTTACTCGGATTAAATTCAACTTGCGCAATGCTGATGTTCATCGATTTATTGTTTTCGTCAGTATATTTAAATCCTGACAAACTCATAGTTCCTGCATTTTTAATGTTCTGATATTGACTTTTTTCAACAGAAGCCATATCAAAATTTGTGGTAACATCAGCTTTTAAAATACCAGCAAGCGGTTTATCCATTTTAATTGGATACGCTTTTGAAAGATTTGCCAAATTGATTGTTCCTTTTAAAGCGGCATCAACAATAGGATTTACGGTAATATTTTTAATATTCGCTTTAGCGCTAAAAACGTCTTGATCAATTCTGAAAGTCAGTTTGTCTAAATTGACGTAGGTATCATTTAGAATTCCTGTTTCGTTGATGATTTTTGTATCAATTACAATATTTTGAACTGACTTTGGCAAGTTCGGATATTGAAATGAACCATTGTTTGAAGCAATTGCAATGTTGAATTTAGGCACTGTTGTGTCTGTTAATTCTCCTTTTGCAAAACCTGCAACGGTAAAATCTCCAGTTGTTTTTACACCATCTAAACCGGCTGCATAAGCAGAAGGAATCAAACCTAAGAAGTTTGTAAATGAAGATGTTGGAGTTTTAAACTTTAAATCATAAATCTGAGCTTTGTCTGTCATCTGAATAAATCCGTCAAACTCTAAAGGCAATTGATTGATTAAAGCTTTGTTCTCTTTAAAAGTATATTTGCTCTTATCAAGATCAATTCCTAAAACAGCATCTAAAGTCAGTTTTACATTTTTCATGTAATTTACTTTATCCATATCTAGCGATACTTTTGCTGTTGATTTTGTCGTTAAATCTAATTTTGCATTGGTAAAATCTCCTGTTCCTTCATGGTTCAAACTATCAATTACCATTTTAATTTTAGAACCTTGATCAATATATCTGAAGGTGAAATTTTCGATTTTATAGTTTTGAATTTTTAATGAAAGCGGTTTGCTTTTATCATCTTTGGTTTCTTCTTTTTTGTCTTTTAAAGCGATATCGAAGTTTCCGACACCATCTTTATTAAAAATAATGTTGATCAAACCATTTTCAGAAGTAATTCCCTGAATGCTTAAAGGTTCATCTTTTCCTTTGAAAAGTTCTTTAATGCTCATTTTTAGGTTCAGTTGCCCTAATGAAACTAACGTATCGCCTTCAAACGGCGCTTTGTTGATAATTACCAGTTTTTCGATTCCAACTGAAGCATTTGGAAAGTTTCGGAATAAGCTTAAGTCAGCGTCAGCAAAACTTACTTTTGCATCAACGCTTTCATTGATAGCATCAGCTATTTTTGCTTTAATCTGGTCTTTAAAGAAGTAAGGAATGGCAAATAATGCGGCCACAAAAACCACAATTACAATGGCGGTTATTTTTAAAATTTTCTTTAACATATTTATAGATTTGAGGGTTTACTTAAAATCGAGTTCTGCAAAAATAACTTTTTTTACCACAGTGCGCAGATAAAGTTTTCTTAAAAATGTAAGAAATGTATTAAATTTAAACAAAAAAAATCCGTTTGAAATTTTTCAAACGGATTTGGTTTTTGATGTTATATTTATTTTTTGATGAAAGAAATAACCTTATTTGTCAAGTCTTCTGAAATAGGCAGACTTTCATTGTTATAGCTTTCGAAATTGGCTTTATTGTCGCCGTCAATAATTTTTAAAACATGATTCATTTTGTCAACTATGACTAATTCACCATTTTTACTGGCTTTTGATAAGCTCTCAGCATCAGAAACGCTTACCTGTAAATCTTTATTTCCTTGAATTATTAAAACAGGAACCGTTAATTTTTTTATTTCTGTCTGAGGATCATATTTAAACCACGAAATCAGATAAGGCTGAATACTTGGCCTGAAAAGCGAATTTAAAAGCGGGTCAACTTTTTTTACTTTATTGCCACTTTTTAAACTGTCAATTATTGGAAAGGTCATTTCTTCAATTTGCTTGTTTGATTTTGAAGAAATTTGTTCTTTTAATAATTTATCAGCCGATTCTCCCGCACCCGCGATTGAAACAAATTTGTTTGCTTTTGCTCCAGCAACCATTCCTATTAATGATCCTTCGCTGTGGCCAATAATAGTTATTTGCGTAAAACGTTTGTCTTGTTTCAAAAAATTAATCCAGCTTTTAGCATCTTCGGTATAATTTTCAAAAACCAAGCTTGATTCTTCACCCGCCGATGCTTTGCTTTCGCCAATTCCTCTTTTATCATATCGCAATGATGCAATTCCGTTTTTTGCTAGCGCTTCTGCCAGCATTTTTAATGAATTGTTTTTCATCATCGGATTATTTCCGTTTCTGTCCGTTGGTCCTGAACCTGAAATAATTAAGGCTACAGGGCATTTTTTAGTCGTCTCAGGAACGGTAAGTGTTCCATAAAGCTGGTCAACGTTGATTTTTAAAGTAACATTTGTTTCCTTAAAAGTTTCCTGTTTTGCATTTTGTGCATTTACAGCTGAAAGGAATAAAACACTCAAAAACAAAAATATCTTTTTCATTTTGAATTATTTAATATTAATTCCAAAAGGCATTATAGCTTGAACTCCTTTTTGTTTTTGAAGTTTTTTAACTTGCTCGATCAATAAATAGTTTTCTTCGCCAATTTCTTCTTTTATGAAAGCTTCTTTAGATTGTGCAAAAGGCATTTTTGATAAAATATCACCAAAAGTTTTTTCGTATTCAGGATAATTCTGAGTACTGTATGTTTTGATTTTGGCAATTTTTGCAGCTTCAGCAATAGCATCATTTAATCCGCCAATTTTGTCTACTAAACCAATTTTCAAAGCCTCGGTTCCAGACCAAACTCTTCCTTGTGCAATGGCATCAACTTGAGCGAATGTCATTTTTCTTCCTTCGGCAACGTGCGTTACAAAAGTGTTGTAAATATGTTCAACACCTTCTAAAGTAAAAGCTTTGAATTTTTCGTCAATTGGAACAAACGGACTATAATTTGCGGCGTTTTCGTGTGTTTTTACTTGTTCAGTGTTGATTCCTAATTTGTTTGCCAGCGGACTGAAATTTGGCAATATTCCAAAAACCCCAATAGAACCTGTAATGGTGTTGCTTTCGGCGAAAATTTTATTAGCGTTGCAGGCAATATAATATCCTCCAGATGCTGCATAATTACCCATTGAAACTACTACAGGTTTTACTTTTTTGGTCACTTCAATTTCTCTCCAAATCAAATCTGAAGTTAAGGCACTTCCACCAGGACTGTCAATTCTTAAAACAATTGCTTTTACATCATCATCTTTTCTAGCTTCCTGAAGTGCGCGGCGCATTGAGCCTTCACCAATAATATTTACATCTCCTTCACCGCTTTCAATTTCGCCTTGAGCGTAAATAATTGCAATTTGATCCGTTTCAATATTTGTCAGCGCTGTAGTTACATTGTTTTGTGTGTAATCATCAATCGATATTTTATTGTAATCGTCGTCGCCGGTTACTTTTAATGCTTTTTTGATCGCATTGTGATAAACATCTTCATAAGCCACAATATCAACTAAACCATTGGCTTTTGCCAACTCTGGAGTTCTAGCCAATAAGCCATTTGCAATTTCATTTAATCTCGGAAGCGGAATATTTCGGCTTTTTGAAATATCAGCAGAAATAGTTGCCCAGATTGAGTTTAACAGAGCGGTAACTTGCTCTCTGTTAGCATCACTCATTTTGTTCTCTAAAAATGGCTCAACCGCACTTTTGTATTTTCCATGACGAATTACTTCCATGTGAATACCTGATTTGTCTTGGAAATCTTTAAAAAACATGACTTCAGATGAAAGGCCTTTAAAATCTAAATCGCCCGCTGGATTTAAATAAACGGTATTGGCAACAGAATTTAAATAATATTCTTTCTGCGAATACGTATTGGCGTAAGCCCAAACAAATTTTCCCGATTTTTTAAAGCTTTCAAGTGCATTTCGTAAATCTTTATATTGAGCAAGTCCTAAAGAAGATTCGTCATTTAGAATAGAAATTCCTTTGATATTGTCATCTGTTTTTGCGGCTTCGATTGCGTTGATCACATCGGTCAAGCCGATTCCTTTTTGGTCTGAAAAAACAGTTACCCAAGGATCTTTATATTTTCCTGCGTAGTCATTTTTAATGTCTTTTAAATTCAGTTCAATAACCGAATCTTTTTTTACAGAAACCGTATCTTCTCCTCCAAAAATAGCCCCAATAAGGATTACTCCGAAAAAGAATAACATGATAAATACAAAAATACCAATCACTGTGGCAATTACATTTCCTAAAAACTTCATAATGTATATTTTTTTAATAAGTAGCTACAAAGACTCCTTTGTTACAAATATATCTAAATGCGTTTTAATTCTGTTATATGATTTATGAAATATTTGTAGATTTTACATTTTTAAATTCTTTTTAGAATATTTTATTTTATAAGATAAATAGTATTTAAAGGTATATATTTGAGAATCTTAATTTTTACTATATGTATCGAAAAATTATTGTTTTGGCTTTCTTCGTATTTTTCAGCATTTCAGCTTTCGCTCAAAAAATAGCAATTAAAAAAATAGTTGCTGACAGAACTACAAAACTGCCTTTGGACAAAGTAAATGTATATAATGAAAAAGACAATTCATTGACAAATCAAGAAGGCGCGTTTTCTTTTATTTCAGATGTGAATGAGATCAATTTCAGTTTGATTGGATATAACGATCTAAAGTTAAGTTTTGACGAAGTGCAAAAACTGGATACCATTTTCTTAAAGAGCAGTATTGTAGAACTTGATGAGGTTGTAGTTGGAAGTGAGATGGCTATCATCAAAAAAGCATATTCAAAACTGAAAGAGAATTATGGGCTGGAACCGTATAATGAGAATTTCTTTTTTAGATGTACTCTAAAAAGAAATAATGAACTTTCCAGACTGCAGGATATTTATGGAACGGTTTCGAGAAAATCTATTTTTAAAACAAAAAGCCAGCCTGACAATAAATGCAGCGTTGAAATTTTGAATATGCGAAAAGTAGGGATTGCAGATAAGAAGGATTTTATTTATTTTAAATTTCAAAGTTTTGAAGAATTATTTAATTTAAATTCTCTGATACAAATTAGCCTTGATAATTATGAGTTAACGCAGGAAAAAAATGTAAAAGGCGATTACTATAAAATCAGTTTCGTCAAGAAGGAAATCAATGAAATTAACCAAAAAACAAGCGGGTATTTTATTATCAATAAACAAGATTATGCCATTATAGAAACCTACTTTGATTTTTATGATGATCCGGATAATGTGCCTTTTACAAAAGACGGAAAAGCGAATTATAGAACAAAGCTCTACAAGAGAACTTCTAATTATAAAAAAAGCAACAATACCAATAAATATTATTTAAGCAATGCAAATTCAACAGTACAGGTAGAGCTGGCTGAAAATGAAAAAGTTCCAAAAGCGATCTATGATTATACGACTAACTTTTTTGTAACGAACAGCTTTATTTCATCAAAAGCCAATTCAAATTTGTCGATCGATAAGGACATTTTTAAAGTAAAATTTCCATATGAAGCATCTTTTTGGGCGAGCCAAAATCAATTGCCTTTAACGAGCGATTTGAAAGATTTTTTAAGCCGTGTTTCTGATAATAAAGACAAAAAAGAGGAGTTTGAAGTAATTGGAAACTTCTAAGTCTTGATGCAAATAATGTATTCAATTCTAAAATAGTTTTAGTTACTTTGCATTAATTATGAAGTCACAGCATCAAGTCGTTTTATCTATAGGAAGCAATCAGGGAAACAGGTTAGCAAATATTGAAAGTTGTATTGCTTTAATACATCAGGAAGTTGGAACTGTTATCAGGGTTTCAAAACTATATGAAACTCCGGCTTGGGGATTTGAAAGTGATGCTTTTTATAATTGTGCGCTTCTTTTGCACAGCACTTCATCGGCACAAAAAATACTGAATCAGGTTTTAAAAGTTGAAAAGCAATTAGGGAGAATTAGATCCAATCAGGAAGGATATCAGTCCCGAATTATTGATGTTGATTTAATTGCTTTTGACGATGAAATTATAGAAACTGAAAAACTCCAGATTCCGCATCCATTAATGCAAAACAGAAATTTTGTTTTACTGCCGGTTCAGGATTTAAAGCTAGACTGGAAACATCCTGTTTTCCAGAAAACTATTTCAGAATTAATAGCTCTTTCTCCTGATGACAGTGTTTGTACAATGGTTCAGAATTTAAAAAGTCCGTTGCAGGGAATTGCATTAGAAAACTTCAATTATATAGCTTTTGAAGGAAATATTGGTGCCGGAAAAACAACATTAGTTCATAAAATAGCAGAAGATTTTAATGCAAAAACCGTTTTAGAAGGATTTGCAGATAATCCTTTTTTGCCGAAGTTTTATAAAGACCAGAACCGATATGCTTTTCCGTTGGAAATGTCTTTTCTTGCAGACCGTTATCAGCAATTATCAGATGACTTAAAACAATTTGATTTGTTTAAGGATTTTATCGTTGCTGATTACCATATTTTTAAATCCCTAATTTTCTCTAAAATAACACTTGGAGAAGATGAATATCGACTCTACCGAAATTTGTTCGATATTATTTATAAAGAAATGCCAAAGCCAGATTTGTATATTTATTTATATCAAAATACCCAAAGGCTTCTTCAAAATATAAAAAAACGTGGTCGCAGTTACGAGCAGAATATCGAGGCAAGTTATCTGGATAAAATCAACAATGGCTATTTGGATTACATTAAATCCCAAACTGATTTAAATGTTCTTATTATTGATGTTTCAGATCGTGATTTTGTAAAAAAACACGAAGATTATCTTTTTATTTTAGATGAAATTCAGAAGAAAATCGGTTAATGTTTCAATTAGAGAATGTGCCAATTAGAAAATTATGATATGGAATCATCTAATTTTCTAATTGACAAATTTTCTAATTAAGTTTTATCTTTTTAATGTAAAGTGGCCTCTTAAAATAGGCTGTGTGTTGTCAATTTTTAAAACAAACCAATAATCTGATGCGGGTAATGGTGCTTTGTTTGTTGTGCCGTCCCAATATTTTTTTGAAGCGTTTAACTGTGCAATAAATTTTCCATAACGATCAAAAATCGTAATTTGTGCTTCGGGATAATTTTCCATTCCAGTTACTTCCCAAACATCATTAAAAGAATCATTATTAGGAGTAAAAAATGCAGGAAAAACTAGCACAACAAAACTTTTTGAAGCTGTTTTACAACCACTTTTTTCTCTTGCATAAGCAGTTTGCAGACCGCCGGGAGCGTCATAAAAAATGTTAGCGTTCTGAAAATTTATTCCGTCAATAGAATATTCAAAATAACTTTCAGGATTGCTGAGAATAATAGTCACAGTTCTATTGTCAACATCAATTTTTTGAATTTCGGGCGCAGGAAGTTCTATTACTTTTATGGTTTTTCGATTGGAGCAATTTCCTGCAGATGTAGCTGTAACATCAACAAAATAAGTTCCTAATTGAGAAACGGTTATTTTTTGTGTCGTTTCTCCAGTTGACCATAAATAAGCCACATTACTGATTCCTGCATCAAGTGTAACCGAATTAGGTGCGCACAAAACTACCTCTTGATTTTGAACATCAGGAAGCGGATAAATTTTTATTTCTATCGGAATTCGTGCCAATGAACGGCATTCATTATTATTGGCTTCAACATAATAAATGGTATTTGACGAAAGATTTGGCGTAATAAACAAAGAACCAGTTCCCAAAACCGATCCGCCTGTTTTAGAATCAAACCAATTTGCTTCGCCCGCAGAAACAGTAGCTTCTAAAAAAAAGATTCCAGAACCACATACAGGTTCAGGATTTAAAACAGAAGTTACTTCTGGAACGGCATTTACTCTTACTTCAACAGCAGTTCGTTTTGTAAAACAACCTTCAAATTCGGCTGCTGTGTAATACGTTTTATTAGCATTTAAAACCGGAGTTGTAAAGCTGGAGCCAGTTGCGATTAAACTTGCCCCGGTTTCATCAGCATACCAGTTTATTGTTCCTGCCGAGCTTTTAGCTTCTAATAAAGCAGTTCCAGAGCCACAGATATCCGGAGCTTTTGTTTCGGTAATAGACAGCATAGTCAACGAAGTGCTTGCACTTATTTGCGGATAAACATCACCTGGCATTCCTCCATATTCTACAATATATCCTCTCGGGTAATTTACGTTTAATGGATCATTGCTTCCATAAAGTGAGGTATCATTCCATCTTCCTTTTTGGCCATTTCCGGGCGGTGCGATATAGGCATAATCTTCAGCCCCTTTCAAGGCTAGTTCTCCGCCATTATCTGGTTCTTTATAATCATTCCAGTAAGCAAAAGTCGTAGTAGAACCACTTTGACGGCCATACCAAAATTGAGTTCCTTCTTCTGGACCTGTTTCCCATCTCCATTCAGGCTCTTTTCTGGTATCGCTGCCACCAATCCATCCCGTGCCCGAAAGTTGTTCTCCAACAAATATTGCTTCGTCTAGAGTGGTTATGGTAACTAAATAACCTTTTAAGCCAAAATAATTACTTGCGGCGGCGGCTCTTTTTGCATCGCCCCAAGAAATTCCTGGACTAGAAACAAATTGATAATAATGTTTAGAAGAAGGCAGGTAATTGGCCTGTCCCAAGCTAATTGAAAAATTCCTAATGCCGGTTGGAATTACCGAGCTATTTCTAAATTCAACTGCTTTTATAGCGGTAATAAATTCAGATAGCGTGGCATTGTTGTTATTGCGGGCAATAGTAAGCGTTCCTGAATCTGCGTTCCAGTTTGATGTTAAATTAGGATGAGCGCCAACAAGAGTTAATATATCTTGACCATTTACATAGCCAGAAGAAATTTGAATATAAATAGCTGTAAGTTCTTCAGTTGAATTGATAGCTACATCAGTTACAATTTTTATACTGCTTTGCGGACAGTAAACCTGATTTCCAGTTGCTGTAATTATTGATGCAGCTGTTGAAGATTTTTTGGTGACTTTTTTTAATTCGCTTTCAGGCAAAGGCACACCTTTGAAGGCAAAAACTATATTACAGCAAAGTAATACAATTGCCAAAGTGTAATTGCAAGAGAATTTAGTTTTCATATTTAAAATTACATTTTTTAATCGAAAACTGCCTAGGGAATATTGAAAATGAATTTTCAGGAAAAATATAATTTATCGTTTTAATGTAAAGTGACCTCGCAAAATAGGATGCAGATTGTCAATTTTTAAAGCATACCAATAGTCTGAAGCGGGAAGTGGCGATTGGTTAAAAGTTCCATCCCAGCTCATTCTTGAAAGCGATAATTGCGCTAATAATTTGCCATAACGATCAAAGATGGTGACTTGTGCCTGTGGATAATTTTCCATTCCTGTTACTTCCCAAACATCATTATAACTGTCATTATTTGGGGTAAAGAAAGCAGGAAAAACTAATACTACAAAGTTTTTCGCAGTACCGCCACAGCCACCTTTTTCTCTTACATAAGCGGTTTGTAAACCGCCTGGAACATCGTAAAAAATATTGGAATCCTGAAAATTTGAACCATCAACAGAATATTCAAAATAAGATTGTTCTTTTTTAAGATAAATTATTGCTCTTGTTCCTTCAACATCAATACGGTCTATTTGGGGAATTTCGTGCTCTTCAACTTTAATTGTTTTTCGGCTTGTACAGTTTTGTGGTGCTGGACTTGTTACATCAACAGTGTAA
This sequence comes from Flavobacterium sp. 245, assembly GCF_004362055.1. GTDB lineage: Bacteria > Bacteroidota > Bacteroidia > Flavobacteriales > Flavobacteriaceae > Flavobacterium. The sequence goes on along the minus strand of NZ_SNXB01000009.1, from coordinate 79,879 downwards.
GTCCCTGCAGTGCTTATTTCGATGGTTTGAGTTGTAGCGCCAGTTGACCACAAATAAGTCATTCCTGATATTCCGGCATCAAGTATTTTTTTATTAAATTGGCATAATACTACCGTTTCATCAGTAACTACCGGAGGCGTATAAATTGTAATGTTTACAGGAGTACGCGTTCCATTTAAACAGCCATTGTTTGATGCTTCAGCATAATATATTGCAGAAGATGTAATTGTTGGTGTATTAAAATTATTTCCTGTAAAAATGCTCGTTCCTCCCGTTGAAGAGGTGTACCAATTGATAAGTCCAACATCAGAAGAAGCTTGAAGTGTTACACTGCCTGGTCCGCATCTTGAAACATTTGACGAAGCTACAGTTGGTGTTGTCGGCGTTTTATTAATAACTGCTGTAATTGATTTTCTGTTAGTTTCGCAACCGGCATCAACATAATAAGTTGTTGTAATGTTTATTATGGGTGTAGTGTAAGAACTTCCTGTAGCAATCGCAGTTCCTCCTGTTGCTTGAGTGTACCAGCTGATTGTTGCTCCCGCAGTTGCTGTTGCATTTATAGTAAAACTTCCTGAATCGCAAATTGGGTTTGGGGTTAATACATTTGCTTCTGGAATTGTAATTTTAGTGCTTGTGGCAATTTCTAAAGGTGATTCTCCGGTTGATCCTCCATATTCAACAACATAACCTTTTGGCTGGTAATTGTCTCCAGGAATTAATGATCCCGTGTTTGATAAATCATTCCAAGATCCTTGTATTCCTACTCCAGGTTGTGTGATATGAGCGTAATCTTCATCTCCTAAATTATTAGGTTCACCATTGTTCCAGAAAGTATAAGTCATTAGAGTGCCTGCTTCAGGGCCTGTCATCCATTTCCAAACACCTTCGGTTTCTTGGTCGCTTCCGCCAATCCAACCTGTTCCCGATGCCTGTTCGCCAATAAGTTTGGCTTCATCAGCAGATAAAATGGTCGCTAAATATCCCTTTAGTCCGTAATAGGTACTTGCCTCAGCAGCAGTTCGTGCCGAAGTCCAGGTAATACCAATACTTGGGACATATAAATAAAAATGTTGTGTTGAAGGCAGATAGTTGGCGTTACCAACTGTTATTGAAAAAGTTCTGGTTCCAGAGGCTGAAGCCGAAGGATTTGTGAACATCACATCTTTTACAGCAGCAACTAAGTCGGAATATAAAACATCGCCACCTGTTAGACTTGAACTTGTTATGCTTAATTTTCCTGCTGTTGAATCCCAGCTTGTAGTTACGTTAGGATGTGACGTAGGATTTGAAAGAGCAAGCTGATCCAAACCGCTTGAGTAGCCAGATGAAATCTGAACAAAAACACCTCTAGTTCCTGTTTCTGCGGGGTCATGCGTAATGGTAAAATCGGTTACAATTTTTATTGTGTTTTGAGGACAGTACAGTTGGTCTCCTGTTGCTTTAACAATAGGTGCAGTTGTTGCAGCGGGCTTACTACAATCATTTGAATATTTTGTTGTATTGTCTTTGTCCTTCCAGTTTGTATTTGAATAAGCCTCATCGTCTACTTGTATACAGGTTAGACTAGAGTTGAATTTAAAATTTGGAGAGGTCAGTTTAGCGTTCTGTCCATTTTTTAAATTCAAATAAGTTAGCAGGTTATTATCACACGAAAAAGTATTTAGATTAGTATTGTTAGATAAATCTAAGCTAATTAATTGGTTATAATTACATTGTAAAATTCCTAAATTTGAATTGTTAGCTATGTTCAAAGACGTTATTTGATTGTGACTGCAATCTAACAATCCTAAATTTGGATTATTAGAAGCATCCAGAGAAGTTATTTGGTTATTTTTTAAATCTAAAACTTCTAACGCTGGGTTTTTAGAAATATCAAGATTTGATAATTTACAATCGCTACAGTTTAGAAATTTTAGAGTAATGTTTTTTGAAAGATCTAAAGTTGTTAAATTAGTGAAGGGACAAATTAAATTTATTAAAGAAGTATTTTTAGTAAGGTCTATGCTTGTAATGTTATTGTTGTAAAATGAAAGGTTAGTTAAAGAACTGTTTTGAGAGACATCTAGACTACTTAATTGATTGTGTTCTATGTGTAAAGATTCTAATGCAGTGTTTTTTGAAAGATCTATTGTAGATAATTCATTATAACCGCAGGATAAAGACTTAAGAAAAATGTTGTTTGAAAGATTTAAATTTGTAATAAAGTTTCTTTGAGATGTATTATCATTAAATAGCCCAAGATTTAATGTTTCTAGTTTTACAAAAGCTTCAATGCCAGTTAGGTTAGTGATATTTTTACCTGGAATTAATAGGGTTGTTATATCTTTAATATTTGCTGTCAGAACCTGACCATCTATGGCGCCACTATCAATATTCAAATCGATTAAAGCCTTTTCGAAATTTGGGTCAGGAATTGGGGTATATTGAGCAAATCCAAAAGAAGTGGACAGCAATAAAATAAATAAGATATATATATTAAGAGAACTATTATTTTTCATTTTATAAAAGTATCACTTTTATAATAATAAAAAAATAATTTTCATTTTCTAACATTTAAACATGGAAATTATTGTAAAATAACAATTTATTTCGTTAAAATACTTCTAATTGGAATTTGGCCAGTTTAATTTTTGAAATAAATCCCAAACCACAATTCCTGCACTTACAGCGATATTTAAAGAGTGTTTGGTTCCTAATTGGGGAATCTCAATACAGCCGTCACAAATAGCAACTGCTTCCTGAGCAACGCCATAAACTTCGTTTCCAAAAACTAAAGCGTATTTCTGATTTTTTTCAACTTTAAAATCTTGAAGAAAAATAGCGCTTTCAACTTGTTCTATAGCAAGAGTTAAAACGTTTTCTTTTTTAAGATTTTCAATAACTTCAAGTACATTTTCATGATGTTCCCATGCAACGGTTTCTGTAGCGCCAAGAGCGGTTTTGTGAATCTCTTTATTTGGAGGAGTCGCTGTGATGCCACATAAAATGATTTTTTCAATCAAAAAAGCGTCTGCAGTTCTAAATACAGAGCCTATATTATGTAAACTGCGAATATCATCCAAAACTAAAATTAAAGGAGTTTTGTCTGATTTTTTAAAATCTTCAATCGATTTGCGGTCTAATTCGCTATTTTCAAGTTTTCTCATTTGTGTTGCATTCAGGTCATAAAAAAAGCTTCCAAAGATAAGGAAGCTTTTTCAATTATTTTATTTTGTTTTATTTTTCAGATTAGCTTTTTACTGGATCTGGTAAAACTGTACCTTTAATAGTAAGTACTTTTGTTGGCTGTCCTTCAGCATTAGAAGTAACAGTTACCGTTTTTGTAAAAGCACCAACTCTGTCAGTAGCATATTTCACTCCAATAATTCCTTTAGCACCTGGAGCAATTGGCTCTTTTGGTGTTGTTGGTACAGTACAACCACAAGATCCTTGAGTGTTTGTAATGATTAATGGTTTTGTTCCGTTGTTTACAAAAACAAACTGACGGTTACCATCAGCATTGTGAGCGATAGTTCCGTAATCAATAGTTTCGTTTTCAAAAACCATTCCAGCTCCTTCTACTTTTGGAAGTTTAGTTTTTTTAGTGCTTTGCGCGTTAGATGCTGTAATTCCAGCTACAGCAATCATAACAAATAAAATTATTTTTTTCATTTTTATAGTCTTTGTTTAAATGATGAACAAATCTATGTAAAATTCTTAAATGTCAACCCAAAAATTTCTTAAAATATTTTAATTTTTGAAGCCTTCGATATGCCGTTAAAAAATTATAAATTCGCTGTCTTAATTTTCATTTAAAACATATCGATTTGGCAGCTAAAGAAAAAGTGGTGAAAGAAACACCTTTAATGAAACAGTACAACGAAATCAAGAGAAAATATCCTGATGCATGTCTGCTTTTCAGAGTAGGAGATTTTTATGAAACCTTTGGAGAAGACGCCATTAGAGCTTCTAAGATTCTCGGAATAACGTTGACCAAACGAGGTGCGGGTTCAGAGACTGAAACGGCTTTGGCTGGTTTTCCACACCATTCTATTAATACGTACTTGCCAAAATTGGTTAAAGCAGGTCTTCGTGTAGCAATCTGTGATCAGCTCGAAGACCCAAAAATGACTAAAACTATTGTAAAACGTGGTGTTACTGAACTGGTAACTCCTGGAGTTTCTTTAAATGATGAGGTTTTACAGTCTAAATCAAATAACTTTTTAGCATCAGTTTACTTTGCTAATAAAAATATCGGAATTTCTTTTTTAGATGTTTCAACGGGTGAGTTCTTAACGGCTCAAGGAAATGCAGAATATATTGATAAGCTTTTGCAGAATTTTAATCCGAGTGAAGTTTTGGTTCCGAAGAATAATAAAGGTGATTTTAAAGCTGCTTTTGGAGATGATTTTCATAGTTTTTATCTAGAAGATTGGATTTACAAAGAAGATTATGCTTTAGAAACGCTTACAAAACACTTTCAGACTATTTCCTTAAAAGGTTTTGGTATTGAAGAATTGAAAGAGGGAATTATTGCTTCTGGCGCAATTTTGTATTATTTGTCAGAAACGCAGCACAATCGCGTGCAGCATATTACGGCAATTCAGCGTATTGCCGAAGATGCATATGTTTGGATGGATCGTTTTACAATCAGAAACTTGGAATTGTATCACAGTTATAATCCAAATGCGGTAACGCTTTTAGATGTAATCGACAGAACGCTTTCGCCTATGGGAGGTCGTTTGCTAAAACGATGGCTGGCGCTTCCTTTAAAGGATAAAAACAAAATAAAAGGACGCCATGATGTGGTTTCGTATTTGAAATCAAATCCTGAGATCCTGCATAATATTCAATATCAAATCAAGCAAATTTCAGATTTAGAACGTTTGATTTCTAAAATTGCAGCTGGAAAAGTTTCACCGCGTGAGATTGTTTATTTGAAGGAATCTTTGGATGCAATTATTCCAATTAAAACTCTGGCACTCGAAAGTCCGCAGGAAGCTGTAAAAGTTATTGGGGATAGCCTGCATGCTTGTGATTTATTAAGAGAAAAAATAAAACTGACTTTAAATCAGGATGCACCTGTGGCAATTGCAAAAGGAAATGCGATTGCAAGCGGTATTAGTGAAGAATTGGATGAACTGCGTGCAATTTCAACTTCTGGAAAAGAATATTTAGAAGGAATTGAAAAAAGAGAATCAGAACGCACCGGAATTTCTTCGCTGAAAATATCTTTCAATAATGTTTTTGGATATTATATCGAGGTTCGAAATACGCATAAAGACAAAGTTCCTGAAGAATGGATTCGCAAACAGACTTTAGTCAATGCAGAGCGTTACATTACTGAAGAGTTAAAAGAGTATGAAACTAAAATTTTAGGAGCAGAGGAAAGAATCTATAAAATCGAAACCGATCTTTTTGAGCAATTAGTAGCTTGGATTGCGACTTACATCAAGCCAGTTCAAATGAATGCTAATTTGGTTGCGCAATTAGACTGTTTGTGTTCTTTTACACAATTGGCTATTGAAAATAAATATGTCTGCCCAGAAATTGATGATACTTGTGAATTAGAAATCAAAGAAGGAAGGCATCCCGTAATCGAAAAGCAACTGCCGGTTGGTACGCCATACATTTCTAATGATGTTTACTTGGATAGAGAAACGCAACAGATTATTATGATTACCGGGCCCAATATGTCTGGTAAGTCGGCAATTTTGAGACAGACTGCTTTAATTGTATTGCTGGCTCAAATGGGAAGCTTTGTTCCTGCAGACAGCGTTAGAATGGGAATTGTAGATAAGATTTTTACGAGAGTAGGAGCTTCTGATAATATTTCGATGGGAGAATCGACTTTTATGGTCGAGATGAATGAAACCGCTTCAATTTTGAATAATATTTCTGATAGAAGTTTGGTTCTTTTAGACGAAATTGGAAGAGGAACGAGTACTTATGATGGAATCTCGATTGCTTGGGCAATTGCTGAATTTTTGCATGAACATCCATCAAAAGCCAAAACTTTATTTGCAACGCACTATCATGAATTGAACGAAATGACCGAATCGCTTTCGAGAATTCAGAATTTCAACGTTGCAGTTAAAGAATTGAAAGATACCGTTCTTTTTGTCCGAAAACTGATAAAAGGAGGAAGTGCACATAGTTTTGGAATTCACGTGGCTAAAATGGCTGGAATGCCTCAGTTGGTTATTTCTAAAGCGCAAAAGCTTTTAAAGAAATTAGAAAAAAATCATTCAAGTGATGCTTTAAACGGAATAAAGGCGGCTAATGATGAAATGCAGATGAGTTTCTTTAATTTAGATGATCCTTTGTTAGAAGAAATAAAAGAAGAGATTTTAGGGCTTGATATAAACGCCATAACTCCGGTTGAAGCACTGATGAAGCTGAATGAAATCAAAAGAATGTTGGTCAAAAAATAAAATAAAAAATTTTCAAGTTTAAAGTTTAGGTTATCAGAAAGTTATAAAATAAGTAAAATATTTTTTCAAAAAACGCTTGTGTAATTGAATAAATGTCCTAAATTTGCACTCGCAATACAGAACAAGTGAAGTGTTGTAGTTCTTAAGCAGAATTTGAAAAAACGCGAAAATAGCTCAGTTGGTAGAGCGCGACCTTGCCAAGGTCGAGGTCGCGGGTTCGAGCCCCGTTTTTCGCTCAAAACCATATAATGCTCGGATGGTGAAATTGGTAGACACGCTGGACTTAAAATCCAGTGAACAGCAATGTTCGTGCGGGTTCAAGTCCCGCTCTGAGTACTAAAGCCTCTTCTTTTTGAAGAGGCTTTTTTTATTGTGTAAATTCACGTATCGAAAATAAATTTACGAAGTAAATTTATTTTAAAGAATCTAAGAATCTAAGAATCTAAGAATCTAAGAATCTAAGAATCTAAGAATCTAAGAATCTAAGAATCTAAGAATCTAAGAATCTAAGAATCTAAGAATC
>NZ_SNXB01000009.1:0-72842 GCF_004362055.1 Flavobacterium sp. 245 | reverse complement strand
TCTAAGGATCTAAGAATCTATCCCGATAGCTATCGGGACTAATCAACAATTTAAAATCTAAAATTTCTAAATGGGTGCATTTGTAATCAGCAGGCGGTTTAATGATGAATATAAATTTACATTCACTTCGAGAAAAGGTAAAGTGATTTTTACGAGTTTAAGTTATGAGTTGAGGTTTGAGTGTGAAGAAGATATTCAGAAATTCAAGACGAACATCGAGCTTGCGAAGTTTTTGAAATTCAAGGGCTCTGGAGGGAAGTATTTTTTTAAATTGATGCTCGGTGAGGTTCATTTTGCGACTAGCCGTAAATATAGTACAGAATTGCTTTTGCAGAAGGGAATAAAGGAAATTGTTACTTATGCAGTAAAATCGGAGATTTTGGACTTCTCGTCAAATGATTCGATTTTTGAAGATGAAATTGTTGAGGAGGAAGAATTGGATTGATAATGATATAAAAAAAGTGTTCGCCATATGGTGAACACTTTTTTTTACTTCAAGCTTAAGTTTTAAGATTAAGCATAAAAAAAACCATCGCAATGATGGTTTTAAAATTTTTAGAACTTAGGTTCTAATTATTTTTTTACTTCTTCTACTTTAGCAGCAGCAGAGTCAACTTTAGCAGCAGCAGAATCAACAGTTGCAGCAGCAGAATCAACTACAGCAGCAGCAGAATCAACAGCAACAGCAGCAGAATCTACAGGAGCAGCTTCAGCAGCAGCGTCAGCTTTTTTACAAGATACAACAGTTAATACAGCAACAACAGCTAAACTTAAAAATACTTTTTTCATCTTACTTTATTATAAAAGGTTAATTATTAATTCGTGGCAAAGATATAAATTTTTTAATATGTAAAATATTTTTTCACTTTTTTTTTAAAATATTTTCATCGCTCACGATTATATTAGTTATCAATAAACATGCCAAAATACGAAAAAAATATTATATTATGGTATTTTTTACATAAATTATTTTTCGCTGCAGATTCATCATAAAAATTAATGTTTTAGATTCTCTTGCTTGCAGTTTATTTTGTTTTTTACCAAATATTCTTTAATCGGATTGTTTTGATTTTGGCCGTTTTTAATGCTTTTCAGGATCGTTCTGGCTATTTAGGAAGCTTTAATAAGGTTTAGAGGTTTTAGATTGTTTCTGAAACTATTTTCATAATGCAGTTTGTAGCTCCTTTATTGTCTTGAATAAAGTTTTGGCAAATTTTGCTTTTTTCTTCTAAATAATTTTTATCATTAAGTAATCGGTCAAAATATTCCTTTAATTCTTTTTCATTCGAAATAGAAATACAGCCACCTAATTTTACTAGCGAAACTGCTTCGGCAAAATTGGAATAATTTGGGCCAATCAAAATTGGAATTCCAAAAGTTGCCGGTTCGAGAACATTATGAATTCCTGGATTTCCGAAACCCCCGCCAACATAACCAATAGTTCCGTAACTGTATATTTTGGTTAATAAACCGATAGTGTCAATAATAAAGACGCTGTAATTTGATAAATCCGCGGTATGATCTTTTTCTGAAAACAAAACAGTAGGTTTTGTAATTTGAGATTTTAAGCTTGAGATTTGATCTTCTTTGATATTGTGTGGTGCTATTATGAATTTTATATTCGAAGGTGCTTGATTGATATATTCGGTTAATAAAGCTTCGTCCTTTGGCCACGAACTTCCTATAACAATTGTTGGAGCGTTGTTTTTGAATTTTTCAATAAAATCAACAGTATTGTCTCTTTCTAAAATGGCAGCGACGCGATCAAAGCGGGTATCGCCGGAAACAATTACATTTTGAAAACCAATTGCTTCAATTTTTTCTTTTGATTTTTCATTCTGAACAAAGAAATAAGTAAAAGCTTTCAAGGCTTTTCGGTAAAAACCGCCGTACCATTTAAAAAATACCTGATTGTCTCTAAAGATGCCGGAAATTAAATAAGTTGGTGTTTTGCTTTTTTCTAATTCCTTTAAATAATTAAGCCAAAATTCATATTTAATAAAAAACACCAGTTCTGGATGTGCTAATTTTAAAAATTTCTTTGCGTTGCTTTTGCTGTCTAAAGGCAAGTAAACAGTAACATCAGCAACTGTGTTATTTTTACGCACTTCGTATCCAGATGGTGAAAAAAAGGTTACAATGATTTTATGCGACGGATATTTTTCTTTGATTTTTTCAATAACGGGAAGTCCTTGTTCATATTCGCCAAGTGAAGCCGAATGAAACCAGATAGTTTTGTCTGCGGGTTTTATTTTTTCTTCTAAAATTGCAAAAACGTTTTTTCGGCCTTCTACAAAAAGCTTAATTTTCGGACTAAAAAGCGCTACGATTTTCAGAAAAAACCCAGCAATAGAAATAACTAAATTGTATAAAAAAAGCATCTGTTTATTTTTGTGGCTAAATTACATTTCTTTCGATTATTTTCATTGGTTTGAAGGTATTAAATAACTATTTTTGTTGCTCCTTTTAAAGATTATGTTTACAAATCAGATCTTTATTTTAAATGTTATTCAAAATGAAAAAAATACAAATGGTTGACTTAAAGAGTCAATATGAAAAAATAAAATCTACTGTTGACGCTTCAATTCAGGAAGTTTTAGATACAAATACTTATATAAATGGACCATTAGTTCATCAGTTTCAAAAAAATCTTGAAGATTATTTAGGCGCTAAGCACGTAATTCCATGCGCAAATGGAACCGATGCTTTACAGATTGCCATGATGGGTCTGGATTTGAAACCAGGTGATGAAGTTATTACTGCCGATTTTACTTTTGCAGCAACTGTTGAGGTTATTGCTTTATTGCAGTTAACGCCAGTTTTAGTTGATGTTGATATGGTAAATATGAATATTGATATTGATGCTATTAAAAAAGCAATTACGCCAAAAACAAAAGCAATTGTTCCAGTACATTTATTTGGACGTGCAGCTAATATGGATGCGATTATGGAAATTGCAACAGAACATAACTTATATGTAATAGAAGATAATGCACAGGCAATAGGTGCTGATTATGTTTCTAAATCTGGTGCAAAAACTAAAGTTGGAGTGATTGGTCACGTTGCAGCGACTTCATTTTTCCCGTCTAAAAATTTAGGATGTTATGGAGATGGTGGGGCGATTTTTACAAATGATGATAAATTAGCGCATATTATACGCGGAATCGTAAATCACGGAATGTATGAGCGTTATCATCATGATGTTGTGGGCGTGAATTCTCGTTTAGACAGTATTCAAGCCGGAGTTTTGAATGCAAAACTGCCTTTGCTTGATGAATATAATAAAGCACGTCGTTTAGCGGCAACAAAATATAATGCAGCTTTTGCAGGAAATGCGCATATCATTACGCCAGATTTTGATGCAAACGAAAATGATCACGTTTTTCATCAATATGTATTAAGAATTATTGATGCTGACAGAAATGCTTTAATGCAGCATTTATTAGATAAAGGGATTCCGTGTGCAATTTATTACCCAATTCCGCTGCATTCTCAAAAAGCTTATGTTGATACTCGTTATAAAGAAGAGCAATTTCCTGTTACGAATCAATTAGTGCAAGAAGTAATTGCTTTGCCAATGCATACAGAACTTGACGACGAACAAATTAAATTTATTACTGATTCGGTTCTAGAATTTTTAAACAAATAAATTATGAATAAATTTTCTGTTTTAATTTTAGCGATACTTGTTCAGGTTGCTGTTTTTGCTCAAAAAACAAATGCAAAAGAAGAGACGGCTGTTAAAGATCAGGTTGAAATTTTGCGCAAAGCCATGATTGATGCTGATGGTGTGAAATTAAAATCATTAACAGCAGAAAATTTGAGTTATGTTCATTCGAATGGAACTTTTCAAAATCAAGCAGAATTTATCGATGGAATTGTTAGCGGGAAATCAGATTTTGTAACTATAGATTTTCAAGACCAAACCATCACAATTCAAAATGATGTTGCGATTGTTAGGCATGTACTCGCGGCTCATACTAAAGATGGCGGTGTTGATAAAGATATAAAAATAGGAATAATGCTTGTTTGGCAAAAGCAAAAAAGCAAATGGCTTCTTATTGCCAGACAAGCTTATAAATTAACTACATAAAAACAACCAAAAAATGAAAGTATTAGTAACAGGAGGATTAGGTTTTATTGGTTCTCACACCGTAGTCGAATTGCAAAATGAAGGCTTTGAAGTGGTGATAATTGATAATCTCTCAAACTCTTCAGAAGATGTTTTAAAAGGAATTACAGCTATTACAGGAAAAACGCCTTTGTTTGAAAAAATTGATTTAAGAGAAAAAAGCGCCGTTCAGGATTTCTTTAAAAAACATAATGATGTTACTGGTGTAATTCATTTTGCAGCTTCAAAAGCAGTTGGTGAAAGTGTTGAGCAGCCATTGTTGTATTATGAAAATAACATTAGCAGTTTGGTTTACCTATTGCAGGAATTGCAGCAAAAAACTGAGGCAAGTTTTATTTTTAGCTCGTCTTGTACAGTTTATGGTCAAGCTGAAAAAATGCCAATTACAGAAGATGCTCCTGTTCAAACAGCAATGTCTCCTTACGGAAATACAAAGCAAATAGGAGAAGAAATTATTACTGATACAACTAAAGTGACTAATATTAGCGCTATTTTACTGCGTTATTTTAATCCGGTTGGAGCACACCCGTCAACTGAAATTGGAGAATTGCCACTTGGAGTTCCACAAAATTTAGTTCCTTTTATTACACAAACAGGAGTAGGATTGCGTCAGGAATTGTCTGTTTTTGGAAATGATTATCCAACGCCAGATGGAACTGCAGTTCGTGATTATATTCACGTTGTAGATTTGGCAAAAGCACATGTTATTGCATTACAACGTTTATTGAATAAAAAGAATTTAGCAAAAGTAGAAACATTTAATTTAGGAACCGGAAAAGGAAGTTCAGTTCTTGAGGTAATTCATAGTTTTGAAAAAGTAAGCGATAAAAAACTGCCGTACGTAGTTAAGCCGCGTCGAGAAGGTGATATCACTGAAGCTTATGCAAATACAGATAAAGCAAACAACGTTTTAGGCTGGAAAGCTGAATTAAGTTTAGATGAAGCAATGGCAAGTGCTTGGAAATGGGAACAGAAAGTTCGTTCTTAAAGAATAATTAGAAGAAAAATATAATGCAAAGACATACTGCAGTGTGTCTAATAAATAAAAAAAATACCAAATAATCGATCTGTGATTATTTGGTATTTTTTTTAAATGGAATTTCACTTTTATGAAACAAAGTTTAGATTATAAATTGATTTTTGCTCTTGCAGCTGTCGGAATCGTTTGGGGGACTACCTTCTTGGGGATCCGAGTTGCAGTTGAGACAATTCCGCCCTGGTTTGTAACTTCAATTCGTCAAGGGCTCGCTGGATTGATAATGATGACTATTTTGTTGTTTAAAAGGCAACTAAAATGGATTGGTTGGAAGAATTTAAAACAACAGCTCATTCCATCAGTTTTAATGATTGTAATTGCGAATGGTTTTACAACAATTGCAGAACAAACGCTCCCTAGCGGATTAGCTTCTGTAATCAGTGCTTTGTCACCTATTCTTATTTTTTTAGGAAGCATTTTATTCGGATTGCAAAAAATAAGTTTAAAAGGAGTTGTAGGAGTAATTATTGGATTCTCAGGAGTGGTTTTTATATTTAAAGACGGACTTGGATCGTTTTTAGATGCTGATTACCGAACCGGGATGATGTTCATGGGTTTTGCAATCTTAGCCTGGGCGGCAGGAACTATTTATGTTAAAACACATGCCAATAAATCAAATAATATTACGCTTAATTTGTTTTATCAATTTACTATGGCTTCTTGTATTCAGCTGGTTTTAGCATCTATTTTTTCACTAAATCCAGATTTGAGTTCATGGAGTTCAAGAAGCATTTTTGCAGCTTTATATTTGTCGGTTTTTGGTTCAGTGATAGCTTTTTTCTGTTATAACTATGCTTTAAAACATGTTACAGCGGTGCAGGTTTCTATTTTGTCGTACATAAACACCATAATTGCCGTGTTTTTAGGCTGGCTTCTTTTAGATGAAACAATTACAATTGATTTTATTATTGCAACAGCGCTTATCATTCTTGGAGTTTTTATTGTAAATTACAAAAAGAAGGAAAAGAAATCTTTATAAAAAATGGTCAATTTGATTTAATTTATTTTGTAAATTTGTAAGAATAAATATGTAGGAATTATGGATTCGGATAAAGAAAATAAAAAAAATAATAAAGTTGAAGAACCTAGAGTTGAATACGAAGTTCAGAAACCTAAGTTTAAAGGAATAGATCGTGAGACTTTTGATTTTGATGCCGAGTTTGCAAAAGGACTAACTCCAGAGGAAGCAAAAGCTGAAGCGAAAAGAAGAATTAGAGAATGGTGGGGAAAATAGAAGTTATTTTTACACCAGCTGTAGTTAGTTATCTTGACGATTTAGCAATCGAATTATATAAAAAAGAATATTTTGGCTTTATTGAATCTGCGGAAGAATATGTTTCTAATATTTATGATGCCGTCCCAGAAAGAATTAAAAAATCTCCTTATAAGAAAACTCCAAAATCGCTACAATATCTAGGTTCAAATTATATTTTTTATAAAGCAAATTCAAGAACAACTTGGTATGTCTTTTTTGAAAAAAGTAATCAAAATTATTTGATCACGGGAATTATAAATAATTATTGCTCAGAAGCAAAAGAGCTATAAAAAACAAAATCCTCATAAACATTAATTTATGAGGATTTTTTATGTAGTAAATAACGGATCACTAAAAACTGAATACTGAACACTAATTATGCGTTAGCAGTAGCAGCTTCTTTATCAATTTTATTAATCAAACCAGCTAATACTTTCCCCGGTCCAACTTCAGTAAACAAAGTAGCGCCGTCAGCGATCATTTGTTGCACAGATTGCGTCCATTTTACAGGAGCAGTTAATTGAATGATTAAGTTCTTTTTAATTTCGTTTGCATCTGAAACCGCATTTGCAGTTACGTTTTGATACACTGGACAAATTGGAGTAGAGAACGTCGTTGCTTCAATTGCAGCGGCTAATTCTTCTCTTGCTGGTTCCATCATCGGTGAGTGAAATGCACCTCCAACAGGTAAAATTAAAGCACGTTTTGCTCCGGCAGCTTTCATAGCTTCACAAGCTTTTTCAACTGCTGAAGTTTCTCCTGAAATTACTAATTGTCCTGGGCAGTTGTAATTTGCTGCAACAACGATTCCGTCAATAGAAGCGCAAACTTCTTCAACAATATTATCAGCTAGACCTAAAACCGCAGCCATTGTAGATGGTGTAATTTCGCAGGCTTTTTGCATTGCCAAAGCACGTTGCGAAACTAATTTTAAACCATCTTCAAAAGATAAAGTTCCGTTAGCAACCAATGCTGAAAACTCTCCTAAAGAATGTCCGGCAACCATCTCTGGTTTGAAATCTTCGCCTAAAGTTTTAGCTAAAACAACAGAGTGTAAAAATACTGCTGGCTGAGTCACTTTAGTTTCTTTTAGTTCTTCGGCAGTACCTTCAAACATAATATCTGTAATTCTAAAACCTAAAATTTCGTTAGCTTTTTCGAATAATTCTTTGGCTAAAGCCGAGTTTTCATAAAGGTCTTTGCCCATTCCTGTAAACTGTGCGCCCTGACCTGGAAATACGTATGCTTTCATTTGTCTAATTTGTTTTTTTTTTTATTTTTTTGGAATTGAAAATTAGTTTCAATTGAAAGGCAAAAATAACACTTTTTTATTTCGTATAATCCTTAAACAGATAAATCCATGCTAATCGTGAAAATCTCAGATTGAAAGAAGTGAGCAAAGTAATCACAACTGCAATAATCGGAATGATTCTTAAATCGAAATTTTTTTCAAAGAAAAACTGAGCAATACAATACGTTGCAATTCCCTGAGCGACTGTTAATCCGTAGTTTACGTACATGGCGCCAAAGAAATAACCAGGTTCTTTTTGGAATTTATAATTACAATGACTGCAGTATTCATTCATTTTTGGAAGACCGAAAGCAAAAAAAATACTTTTGTCTGTAAAAACTTTTCCCTTATGACAAATCGGACATTCGTTACTTAAAATATGAGTTAATGCATTTGACATGACTTTGTTGTTTTTTATTTATACAAAGGTAATTCGGAGTTGAATAAAAGTCTTTTTAGTATCTTCGCTACTTATAGCACAATAAAGACATTTTTATGCAAAAGTATCCCGTTTATAGTGTTCAGAATTTTAGTTGTAACGACATTCATCGCGATTTTTATGTCAATACTTTTAAAGAGCATCTAAAAAGCCACAGTTTTGTGGAAGAACCGCATAGGCATGATTCGTATTTAATGGTGTTTTTTACAAATGGTTCAGGATTACATGAAGTCGATTTTGATCAATTCGAAATTAAAAGAGGAAGTTTGTTCGTTCTTCAGCCAGGACAAATGCACCATTGGAGTTTGTCTGAAGATATTGAAGGCTTTGTGATTATCTTTTCGCAGGAATTATATAATTTATATTTCGGACAAAAAAACATCAACGATTATAATTTTTATCATTCTATTCATAACCGACCGGAAATGGTTTTTGAAGAGAATGAAATACCGAAAATCTTGCCGTATTATGACTTGCTAATTCAGGAAAACAATTTAAATAATAAATACCAGCTCGATAAAATGCTGAATTTATTAGATTCAATTCATATAGAAATTTCAAGAAAATACAGCGAAACCTATTCGCATCAAACGCATTCGTACAATATCAAAATCAACACATTTGAATCGCTTTTAGAACAATATTTTAGAAAGGAAAAATTGCCATCTTTCTACGCAGAAAAACTAAATATTACTCTTAAACATTTAAATAGAATTTGCAATGAAATTCTGCAAAAGACGGCAACAGAAGTTATAACAGACCGCGTAATTCTAGAAATAAAAAGAATGTTAATTGACAAACAATTAGCTGTAAACGAAGTTGCGTTTAAAGTAGGTTACGAAGATTATTCGTATTTCTCCAGATTCTTCAAAAAACAAACAGGAATGTCGCCAACAGAATTTAGAAGTACAGTACGATGATTTTTTGTTTGCCACGAATTACACTAATTTCCACAAATTACTATTTTTATTTTTTTGCCACAGATTAAACGGATTATTTGGATTGTAAATCTGTGAAAATCTTTTAACCTGTGGCTAAAAACATTTCAGCATTTGAGAAAAAATTAGTGCAAATTAGTGTAATTCGTGGCAAACAAAAAAAAAGCCTGCACTTCCTTAAAAGTGCAGGCTTCTCAACCAACCAAATTAAAACCTATTATAAAGTATTAAGCTTGTTTTACGAATTGTAATTCGATGTTTAATTTTACTTCTTCGCCAACTAAAACGCCTCCAGTTTCAAGAGCTGAGTTCCAGTTTAATCCCCAATCTTTACGATTAATTTTTCCTTCAATGCTTAAGCCTACTTTTGTATTTCCCCAAGGATCAGTCAAGATTCCGCTATATTCTACTGGGAATTTTACTTCTTTAGAAATTCCTTTGATTGTTAAATCTCCAGTTAATTGATAATCTCCAGCATCAATTTTTTTGAAAGAGGAAGCTTTGAAAGTCAATTTTGGATTGTTTTCAACGTCAAAGAAATCAGCGCTTCTCAAGTGTCCGTCTCTGTCTGCATTTGCAGTGTCAATTGAAGCGATATCGCCAGAAAATTGGATATCAGCATTTTCGAAGTCATCTCCTTCTGTAGTAATTGTAGCGTCATAAGTTCCAAATTTACCTGAAACATTTGTAAACATCATGTGTTTAACTTTAAAACCAATTTCTGAATGTGTTGGGTCAATTGACCATTTTGTAGTTGCCATAATTTTATTTTTTAAATAATTAATTTCATTTTGATAGGACAAAGTTACGGTGGGAGTAAGCGTAACGCACTTAACCTAGATTAAGAAATAAAAGATGTCCTATTTATTTTTTAGATGATTATCTTAAAAATACAATTCTGATGTAAATTAAAATTATCCATTAGGAAAAGTTTAGTAAAAAATAAACGGTAATAATCTGAATTTCAGATTGATTACCGTTTCTTAAAAAAAAAGTATTAGTTGTGTTGTATGAATTAATAGTTCATTGGAATATCCATTAATAAGAATTCCGCATCCAAGTTTGCTTTTATAGTTAAAACATCAGTTCCTGAAATTCCAACCGCATCACGAGTATTCAATTCCTGACCGTTGATCGTTACGTTTCCTTTTAAAATGAAAGCATAAACTCCATTTCCTTCTTTTTTAATTTTGTATTCTGTTGCAATTCCGGCATCAAAATTTCCCATATTGAACCAAGCGTCTTGGTGAATCCAAACACCTTCATCGTCTGCATTTGGAGATAGAATTTGAGCCAATTTATTGTGTCTGTCAGCAACATTCAAAGTAATTTGTTGGTAACGTGGCGTAACATTTCTCTTATTTGGAAATAACCAGATTTGCAATAATTTAGTCTGTTGATCTGCATTTGGGTTAAACTCGCTATGTTGAACTCCGGTTCCGGCACTCATCACCTGAATATCGCCATTTTTGATGATTTCAGTATTTCCCATGCTGTCTTTGTGAGCCAAATCGCCTTCTAATGGAATGGTAATAATTTCCATATTGTCGTGAGGATGCGTTCCAAAACCCATTCCGCCCGCAATCGTATCATCGTTTAAAACACGAAGTGCTCCAAACTGAATTCTATCTGGATTGTACCAGCTCGCAAAACTAAAGCTATGATAGGCATTTAGCCATCCGTGATTTGCATTTCCTCTTGTTTCTGCTTTGTGCAATACTATATTTTCCATGATTTTATGTTTTGTTAATTTTATAGTACAAAGATACCATCAAGGTCAAGCAAAAGCACTTAATGTAGATTAAGAAAAGATTCTGAGGTTCTGAGGTGCTGAGATTCTAAGGTTTTTTTGAAGGTGCAGAGTTACAAAGGCTCAGAGTTGCAGAGGTTTTTTCTTTTGAAGAGAAAATTACCATGAAGTTTGTCATTCTGATGTTCCGGAGGAACAAAAGATATTGTAGGGAGGGATTTTAATCCATTCTTCGCATGCAAAATCGCCTATCTTTGTCGAGCTACTTGCGATGGACGGATTAAAATCCATCCCTACAAAATTGGTCGAGCCAATGGCTCTTTCATAACCTTTGTCGAACTTCTAGTGTGATCCTTCATTCCTCAGGATGACAAGATTGTAGTTGCGTCTAAAAAAAGAATTATTTAATCTTAATCAGTTTTCCTTTCCCGACCACTTCATCAAGATAATTTGCAACCAAACTTTTTTTATCATGCATGTAAAACAGAATAGTGTCCTTTTTAATTTGATCTTTTGGAATGCTGATAATCAAGTCTTTATTGATGAAGTTGTCCAAAAGGATTACATTGCCATATGAAATTTTTCCTTTTGGCACATATTTGTTATCAAATGCAAATACACTATCATTAAAAGTAATTTTATCTTTTTGAATATAAAGATTGTCATCTTCTATCAAATAATTATAACGACCATTAAGTTTGTCTGTGTTCTGGATAAAGCTAATTGAAAGCAGTGTTATTAGTAATGTAAAATATTTCATGATGTTTTAACTGAATTGATTTATAAACTGCTGCACAACCGCATCTGTATTCTCGTGACGTTTTTTCTTTTCCAATTCAATTGGTGGAGAAGCTCTTTCAAGACAATCTTTCACATCGCAGGTTTCGCACGTAACGCCAACAATTCTCTTAACTAAAGGTTTTCCTTCAATGAATTTGAATTTCTTTTTCATTGCAGGCGTGATCAAAATTCCGACAGAAATACTGCGAATATTATGATCAACAAAAGGGTCTTTTGTTGCCGATGAAAAAACCAAATATTCATTGCCACTATGAACGTAACTCGAAATTTGAGCGTCAAAAAAGTGAGCTTTATTTTGTTTGATTGCCTCGTCTATGGTTTTTACCGAAACCCATCGTCGGCAATAATGCTCGTTTGTTTCGTTGGCGTGTGGTTCTTGCTGATTCGTGATGTGCAATTCTTTTTTGATCTGATAAACATCAGAACCAATTTTATGGGACATTCTTAAAAAGAACAAGTTTTTGAGCTGGAAATCCTTTGGTAATAAATTCGTTAACCTTTGATAAAATGATTCTGGAGAAACTTCAAAGCTTTCAATCAACGCTACAAATTCTTCTGGATTTGGTTTTTCATTGGTTAAAAAAGCATTCACTTTATCTACAACCAATTGTCGTGGCAGTAATAAAGCTCCAGCAAAATAAGAGGCGTAAAAATTATTTAAAACCTGATCGAAATTTTCAAACTTAATCCAGCTGAAAGTCAGTAAACGATCGGAAATTTTTAAATAATTATAGGCTATTTCTTTAGCTAAAATAAAAGCTTTCTGTGGAGCGTCGAGTTCTGTAGAAAGCAATAAAGTCTTGCTTTTCGGTACAAAAATCGAACGCAAATCGCCCAAAGCTTCCTGATCTGTAAAAGCAATTTCTGTTATCGTATAATCGTATTCTTCCTTTAGAATCGCTTCTAATTCTTCAATGGTGATTTTTGAATCTAAATTAATCTGAAACGACTTCGAAAACGCAATTACTTTTTCTTCTAAATCTTCAAAATAATTACTGTGTGCTTCTTGATAGGAGCGTAAAGCAGCTAAAAAGAAGCTTTCACGGCTTAAATTATAATGCTGTGCAATTTCGATAATCGTACTAATAAACGCATTGACTTTCGCAGGAGCATTGGCTATAATATCGATTAAATCGGCTTCTTGAATTCCGAAAAGCTCTAGCGGAATCTCTTTCAGGATTCCTGATTTTAAGATTTCGCCAATTGGAGCAAGGTTGTTGTCTAGTTTTAAAGACACCATTTGGTCGTAAGCCACGTCCAAATGTTCGCAAAGAAGTAAAATTTTATCTGTTTTTGGATATTTTTTTCCCTTTTCAATCTCGTTTAAATACGATTTTGAAAGATTTGTCAGTTTGGCTAAGCCAAAAAGCGAAAGATTTTTTTGAGTCCGAACTTGCTTTAGTTTTAGTCCGAAGATCAGCTTTATATAGTCTTTTTCGATATCCATGAACCAAATATAACTATTATAAAAATAATCGCCAAAAAATTATTTTTAATATTTAGCGAACGTTCGCTTGTTTTGTAAAAAACTTTTTTTTAATATTGTGGTGTAGAAATTATTAAATATCAAAACGTTACGATTTTAATATTCTGAAATGAATAGACGATGAGTAAATGATGAGATTTTTTTCTAATAAAAAAATAAAACCGCAGCTATGAAAAACCAATTAGAAATTACCGAAACGGCAATGGAATTTTTAGCCGAAAAGAAGCTTTCTTATCCAAAGATATGGACCGAAGAAGCGATTATTTTTATAACCGAATTGCATCGAAAATTCGAATCGCAACGAAAATTATTGCTTTTGCAGAGAGAACAAAAACAAGTCACTTTTGATCAGGGAATCATGCCGACTTTTATTGCGGAAACCAAAAGCGTCAGAGAAGGTAATTGGACAGCTGGTGAAATTCCAAAAGATTTATTAGACAGAAGAGTGGAGATTACCGGACCAGTTGATCGCAAAATGATTATCAACGCTTTGAATTCGGGAGCCAAAACTTTTATGGCCGATTTTGAAGATAGTACTTCTCCAACCTGGCAAAATTTGATGGACGGTCAGCTTAATTTAATCGATGCAGTTAACAAAACAATTACATACACCGATTTAGTTAAGCAAAAATCGTATCATTTAAATGAAAAGATTGCGACCTTAATTGTGCGTCCACGTGGTTTGCATTTGCCGGAAAAACATCTTTTAATTGAAGGAAAAGAAGTTTCGGGTTCTTTAGTAGATTTTGGTTTGTATGTTTTTCATAATCATAAAAGACTTTTAGAAAACAATTCTGGGCCCTATTTCTACATTCCGAAATTAGAACATTATCTGGAAGCAAGATGGTGGAATAATGTAATTGATTTTACCGAGGATTATTTGAAACTGAAACGAGGAACTATAAAAGTGACGGTTTTGATTGAAACTATTACTGCCAGTTTTCAGCTGGATGAAATCATTTACGAATTGAAAGAACATATTGTTGGTTTGAATTGCGGGCGTTGGGATTATATTTTCTCGTACATCAAAAAGTTCAGAAAAAATCCAAAATTCATTGTTCCAGACCGCGATCAGGTAAATATGAATTCGCCTTTTATGAATGCGTATTCAAATTTGGTAATTCAGAGATGTCATAAAAGAGGAATTCATGCGATTGGCGGAATGGCAGCGCAGATTCCGATTCGAAATAATGAAGAAGCCAATGCAATTGCTTTTGCAAAAGTAAGAACGGATAAAGAGCGTGAGGTTAAAAATGGTCACGACGGAACTTGGGTCGCACATCCCGATTTAGTTTCATTGGCAAAAGAAATTTTTGACAAAGGAATGCCAACTCCAAATCAAATTCATATTAAAAGAGAACATCGAAAAATTACAGAAGCTGATTTGATTGAGCCACCAATTGGGCTGATAACTGAAAATGGCGTTCGTAAAAACATCAACGTAGGGGTTTTGTACCTGGCTTCATGGTTAAACGGACAAGGCGCAGCGGCATTGCACAATTTGATGGAAGATGCTGCAACAGCCGAAATTTCAAGATCGCAATTGTGGCAATGGCTTCAGAATAAAGTTCTTTTAGATAATGGACGAAAATTAGATTTGGCTTATTATCACGAATTAGCTTTAGATGAATTCAGAAAAATCAGAGAAGAATTGGGCGCAGAAAATCACGAAAAGCAACAATTTCCGCTGGCTGAAAAAGTATTGGAAAGATTAGTAGTAAATACTGATTTTGTTGATTTCTTAACTATTCCGTGCTACAAATATTTATAATAAAACGTTGCCATTTTATAAACACATAGAAACATAGGTCCAGAATCTGAAAAAAAAGAATTTTTTTAAAAAATCTAGATTTTCACACATAACTATGTTTGTTCTCGCAAATGAAACGCCTTAACCACAAAGGTAGTCTATGTTTCTAAGTGTTTAAAAAAATAAGTCCAGTTAAAACTGAATACTAAAAACTGCGACTGAAAACTGCGACTGAAAACTATTACTTACTAACCACTTTAACTTAAACTATTTATGAAAACAACAGAAGACAGAATTCAGGAATTGATTAACGATTGGATAACGAACCCAAGATGGAAAGGTGTTGAACGTCCTTACACTGCAAGTGAAGTAGTTACGCTTCAGGGTTCTTATCATATTGAGCACTCCATAGCCAAAATGGGAGCACAAAAATTATGGAGAAAGTTAAAAAGTCAGGATTATGTAGCTGGTTTGGGGGCGTTGACTGGAAATCAGGCGATTCAGGAAGTCGATGCAGGTTTAGAAGCAATTTATTTGAGCGGATGGCAGGTTGCTGCTGATGCAAATCTAGCAGGTGAAATGTATCCGGACCAATCGCTTTATCCAGTAAACAGCGTTCCGATGGTTGTTAAAAAAATCAATAATGCTTTGTTGCGTGCTGATCAGATTCAGACTGTAAATAATATTGAAGATAAAAAAGATTATTTAGTTCCGATTGTGGCTGATGCCGAAGCGGGTTTTGGGGGAAACCTAAATGCTTTCGAACTAATGAAATCGATGATTGAAGCAGGAGCTTCTGGAGTTCATTTTGAAGATCAGTTGAGTTCTGCTAAAAAGTGCGGACACTTGGGCGGAAAGGTTTTGGTTCCAACTCAGGAAGCAATCAATAAACTAATTGCAGCACGTCTGGCTTCTGATGTTATGGGGGTTTCTACTTTAATTGTTGCCAGAACAGATGCAGAAGCAGCAAATTTATTGACGAGCGATGCAGATCCAAGAGATAGGAAATTTTTAACGGGTGAAAAAACAGCAGAAGGTTTCTTTTACGTGAAAAACGGAATTGAGCAGGGAATTGCAAGAGGTTTGAGCTACGCTCCTTATGCCGATTTAATTTGGATGGAAACCAGTAATCCGGATTTGGAATTTGCGAGAAAGTTTGCAACAGCGATGAAAAAAGAATTTCCAGATAAAATGCTGGCATACAATTGTTCTCCGTCTTTCAATTGGGCAGCAAAATTAACGGTTGCCGAAATGGAAACGTTTAGGGAAGATTTAGCAGCTATGGGATATAAATTCCAATTCATTACTTTGGCGGGATTCCATGCTTTGAATACCAGCATGTTTGAATTGTCTAGAGCTTATAAAGAGCGAGGAATGGCAGGGTATTCTGAATTGCAGGAAAGAGAATTCGCTTTACAGAAAAATGGATTCAGAGCTGTAAAACACCAAGCTTTTGTGGGGACTTCTTATTTTGATGCCGTTCAAAATACAGTTATGATTGGAAAATCAACTCTAACAGCCATGGAACATTCTACGGAGGTTGAGCAATTTTAATTCTTTTTTTTAACCATTAAGATATTAAGAAAGTTAAGCTTTATATCCTTAAAAAAATAAGAAAGATTAAGTCTAGCTTAATGAATCTTAATGTCTTAATGGTTTAATTTTACTTTTTCAAAAGTCTAGCTTTCATTTTACTGAAAAATTCGGGTGTTACGCCAATGAAAGAGGCGATCTGTTTTTGAGGAACTTTATGAACCAATGTTCCGTATTTTTTAGTGAATTTCTCAAAACGTTCTTCAGCAGGCAAACTTAAATTGTCCATTAATCGTTGTTGATTAGCAACTAATGAGTTCTCGATTAAAATTCTAAAAAAACGTTCCAGTTTTGGAATTTCAAGATATAATTGTTCTTGATTTTCTTTGGATAAAGAAACTACTTCGGCTTCTTCCAGAACTTCAATAAAAAGCTGTCCGGGTTTTTGCGAAAAAAAGCTGTACATATCGCTCATCCACCAGCCTTCGCAGGCAAAAGACAAAACGTGTTCAACAATATTATCGTTGATATTGAAACTTCTTAAAATTCCTGAGTTTACGAAATAAGAATGTTTGCAAACTTCGCCGGCGTTCAATAAAATTGTTTTGGCTTTATAAGTGTGCGTTTCTAATTTAGATAAAAAAACAGCTTGTTCTTCAGGCGTCAAAGAAACATGTTTGGCAATATTTTCAAGAATTAACGCCATTATTTTTTCTCGTCTATTAAGGTAAATGAAGTTGCGACAAAGCGGTCTTTTACAATTGAACCTGTAACAGAAGCTTTTCTGATGGCATTACAAAAGCCATCTTTTGCGTGTGCATCGCCATGCTGATCGATTTTTGTTCCGTCAACAAAATACGATTTCCCGTCGATACGAACGGCTAAATCACAGCTTTTGCCTTTCATTCCAAATTGGCATTCGCCACAAGAAGCTTCTACAATTGTTGGTTTGTCAATTACTTTTTTTGATTGAGCCTGAGCTGCAATTCCGATAAACAGGAAAAGCACGAATATAAGTTTTTTCATTTTTTAAGAATTTACAGTTATTAATTTTGCCGTTTCTTTGGCGCGTTCGGTTACGTTTTCGATTGGAGTTGCCAGTGAATCGTGGCTTAAAACAACTCCCATTCGGCGGTACGGTCTTGAAGTTGGTTTTCCAAAAATCCTGAAATCAGTTTTTGGTAAAGCAGCTACTTTTTCGATTCCGTTAAATGTTGGATTTGTAGAATCTTCTGATGCTAAAATTACAGCACTTGCTCCAGCTTTTTCTAAAGTAATTTCAAAAATTGGAAGACTTAAAATAGCTCTTAAATGTAATTCAAATTCGTTGAAATTCTGAGTTCCGGCCAGAGTTACCATTCCGGTATCGTGCGGACGTGGAGAAAGTTCGGAAAAATAAACGCCTTCATTGGTTAGGAAAAATTCAACGCCAAAAAGTCCTGGGCCACCAAGTGCTTCGGTAATTTTTTCGGCCATATCCTGTGCTTGGTATAAATCGGCTTCAGAGACTTGTGCTGGTTGCCAGCTTTCTTGATAATCACCGCGTTCTTGTCTGTGGCCAATTGGAGCGCAAAATAAAGTTGGATTATTATTCTGCGTTATTGTTAAAAGAGTAATCTCTGAATTAAAATCAACAAATGCTTCAACAATAACTTCGATAACATCGCCACGAGAACCTGCAACGGCATATTGCCATGCTTTTTCGATATCACTTTCGGTTTTAATTGTCGATTGTCCTTTTCCGGATGAAGACATTAAAGGTTTTACTACACACGGAATTCCAACTTCCAGGACTGCTTTTTGCAATTCTTCTGCCGAAGTTGCGTATTGATATTTAGCGGTTTTTAAACCTAATTCTTTTGAAGCCAAATCGCGAATAGCTTTACGGTTCATGGTAAAGTTTGCTGCTTTCGCTGAAGGAACAACTGTAATTCCTTGTTTTTCGTAATCATAGAAACGTTCAGTACGAATGGCTTCTATTTCAGGAACTATAAAATCAGGTTTGTGTTTGGCTACGATTCGGTCAAGTGCTTCGCCATCGAGCATATTGATCACTTCAAAACCGTGAGCAACTTGCATTGCCGGAGCATTTTCGTAGCTATCAACAGCAATTATAGTTTGTCCGATTCGTTGTGCGGCAATGGCAAATTCTTTGCCTAATTCACCTGAACCGAGGAGTAGTATCTTCATTTTGTTTCGTTTAATATTGAGATTTTAAGCTTTGTTTTACAATTATAATACTAGTAAAAATGGTTAATACAATTAATGTAACCGACACGGATAAAATCATTATTAATGAAAATAGAATTTCATAAAAAAATTGTGAAGGTAAAGCAACGGACATTCCATTAATTAATAATCCAATAATATAAATTGTAAAAAGAGCTATGATTATTTTAGAACTTACTTCAAATGTAAATTGTGAGCAAGCTTCATATTTAGTTGATTGAGTTAAAGAAGAACTTATGTTTTTACCGGATTGCCAAAAAATAAATACGATAAAAATTGGAAATAAACCTCCCCAAAAAACAGGGCTTCCATTAATACCAAAATCTGCTATTGATTTTAGTGGCCAGACAAAAAAGTTTACGGAAAATATTAAAAACGGAAAAATAGAACACACAAAAAGTCCAGCAATAATTGAATATTTATGGATGTTACTTTTTGTTTCCATTTAAATTTAGTTTTGAGAGTAAAGATAAAAAAATGGATTTTAATCTCACGCAGATTTTGGAGATTCAGCAGATTAATTTAAATGGAAATTTAATTTTTTAAAATAAAGTAACCATTAAGTATGTCATTTCGACGAAGGAGAAATCCCCGCGAGAAGCTCGACAAAGATTGGCTTATTGGACCGGATTTACTTGCGAGGATTTCTCCTTCGTCGAAATGACAAGATTGTGGAAGTATTTGTGGATAGCAAACGAAAATTTTCTCGCTTTACCGCGCTTGCGTGAGGGATAGAAGTGGAAAGCCCACAGCCGTGAGGAACGAACAGGCGAGGACTTGTAACGGATAACCCGGCCCGGAGGGACACGCCCAAATAAAAAAACCGATACTTCTTTTAAAAGTATCGGTTTGTATTATTAATGAAAATGATCTTCTTCAATCTCAAATTCGGCATCTTTTTCCCAAATTTCCATTTCACAAGGTTTGCAGTTGAATTTTAGTTTGTATTCAAGCTCGCCTTGTTTTAATACCAATGGCTCTTTTACCTTGACACCTACGATATCTTTTTGGTGTATCGGACATTTTTTTAATTCGTATTTGATACAATATTTCGTTGTCATTACACGAGATTTTCCTGGATCCCATTGTAATTCGAATGCTTTTTCGATTTCGGTAACACCGTGGCGTTCGTAGAATTTACGAGCCGTTTTGTTCGAAACGTTGTACATGAAATCCAGTTTGGTTTCAGGATACGGATGTGACGTTTTTACCATTTGGTGTTCTTCGCGTTTGTAGTTTGCCAAACGAATTTCGCTTAACTGATCGTAAACAGTTCTTCGCATTTCGTTGATTTTTGAAATAGGAAGGAACCAGTTTTGCGAGAACATAATATTAATTTCATCAGCAGTATAAGGCGTAAAACCTGTTTTTGCTAATTGTGTTTTGATGTTTTCTTCGATTGATTCGCCAGTTTTGGTCTGCTCTTTTGCGTGTTCTAAATTTACGATACTTACATTTCCGTCTTCGTCGGTAGCGATTAATTCGAAACCAGTTTCAGTTTCTGTAAGTAATAAAGTCGTGCTTAATTTACGAACGGCGCTGTCCTCTCTTTCAACAATTTTGATGAAAGCGGCGTCGTTATTTCTGTATATGAAAGTTCCGTCTTTTACTTCTTTTAGAACGTTCGGGTAAATTTTACCGTTTTCGGCTTTGTTTACGTAGATTCCGTCTGCTTCATTATTTTCGTTGATGAAGCAAAGTCCGTCACCGTTGTTTAATAATTCACCATTTTCAATCTCGTAAGCATTTCCAACCGTTCTAAGTAATTTACCAATATATTGTCCTTTTGATTTTGGGCTTTCCCAAGAACCAATGGAACTGTATCTTTCGTTAACGAAATAATCCGTATAACCGCGGTTGAAAGTTCTGTTCAGTGCAGAATCAAAAGTATAGGTACATTTTCCAGACGAAGCTTTGGTATATTTATCGCTTCCTTCCAGATAACTGTCTAATTTTTGACGTAAGTACGAAACATTGTTTTTAACGTAAGCTACATCTTTTAATCTTCCTTCAATTTTAAAAGAAACGATTCCTGCTTCAATCAAATTCGGAATCTGATCTGAAACATCTAAATCTTTTATCGAAAGCAAGTGGCTGTTTTTAATTAAAGTTTCTCCGTTTCCGTCGATTAAGTTATACGGCAAGCGACAGTTTTGAGCACAAGAGCCACGATTGGCGCTTCGTTCTCCGTTCGCCACACTCATATAACAATTTCCGCTGAAGGATACACATAACGCTCCAGTTACGAAAAACTCTAATTCAACATCAGCATGGTCGTAAATCGTTTTAATTTGATGCAGGTTTAATTCGCGGGCTAAAACCACACGTTTTATTCCGGCATCTTTAAGGAATTTAATTTTATCGGCGTCACGATTATTGGCTTGTGTGCTGGCGTGAAGTACGATAGGAGGCAAGTCCATTTCCATAATCGCCATATCCTGAATAATCAGTGCATCAACACCAATATCGTATAATTCCCAAATCATTGAGCGACAAGTCTCTAATTCGTTGTCGTACAAAATGGTATTCATAACCACAAAAACCTGTGCGTTAAATAAGTGTGCGTATTTTACAAGTTCAGCCACATCTTCGATAGAGTTGTTGGCATTAGAACGTGCACCAAACTGTGGCGCACCAATATATACAGCATCGGCACCACTGTTTATGGCCGCGATTCCTCCAATTAAATCTCTAGCAGGAGCTAATATTTCGATTTTCTTCTTCATTTCTAAAACTTTAGACTTTTGTGGTATTCCCGAAAAAAAGTGTGCAAAGGTCTTATAAAATATTCTAGTTTGCTAATGATAGAGGGATTTTTTTGAAATTGTTAACTTAATATGGAATGATGATAGTTAAATTTCTCTTATTGATGAAATTTATCAAATTCCTTTCTTTCTTTATTGGAGAAATAAAATTTAGCTCCAGTTTGTTTTACTACTATATCGAAATCTCGTTTTATTGAAAAACTTGTTTCAAAAACTGTTGCTATCACTATTTCAAGACTAAATAATATTGTAGCAATTATGTAAATGACTATCAATAGTCTTCTTTTCAATTTTATTTTAGAAATGAATTTGTTTGTCAAAAATAAAATTGCAAATACAACAATAAAATAAACAATAAAATCGATTAAGAATTCCATTATAAAATATTGTTCAGCCATCGAAGTGTAAAATGCAGGAGACTTATAAATTAATGGGAATCCGTACATAACACCGTCAGTTCCATCGACAACATCAGCAATCCACCATTTTGTAAAAAGTATGAATGTGATGATGGTTAAGGGAAGAGCTAGTTTTAAAATTACCCTCGAATTTGCTTTTTCATTCATTTCGTCAGATTTTATACTATTTCTGATACAGTTTAATCTAAAGGAAAAGTAAATCCTGCTTCAACAGCTCCACACATTTGATCGACTGAAGAATGGTAATAGTAACTAAATGCTAGTTCAACATTGTGTTTAGGCCCAAGTGCTAATCCTATAGTTACGGGTACATGTGGTAAGATGCCACTTTTTTCTAGGTTGCTTGTTGGTGTAATGGTTTCGAATTTACCGACCGAAGCTCCAAGTCCGACTTCAAAAAATGGAGCAATCCATGGAATAGGCGCACATATACGCGCTTTTCCACCAATCATTAAAGCTTTTGAAGATATTTGATAAGTAGGCTGGCCAGGCTGATTGCCATTTTTGTCTGGTGAAGTAATAATAATTGCGGCATATGGTCGTAAGCCAAACCATTTTGTGATACCATATACATATTCGCCATGCACGTAAAAGCCATGGCCGGTTAGTGCTGCGTCATCTTCATAATCTAATGCCGATAATCCTAAACCGGCAGAAACGGTAATAAATTGCCCTTTTTTTGGTTGTGCATAGGTACTAGTAGAAAAGAAAATAATAAAAAAAACACATGTAAAAATACTGCGTAAAGTTGAGGTCATAGAAATAGTTTTGGTTAGAAATTGGTTGCGACTAAAATAAGATTTATTTTTTAGTTTTAACAAAAAACAAAAAAACTGCTCAGTTATTTAAACGAAGCAGTTTTCTTAAAATAAAAAGCTTCAATGATATTAAATCCCTCTCATTTTAATTTGTGATAAAGTGTTTTGAATACTGTTTAACTGTTTTGAAACAATGTACACCTGACTGTGTTCAAGATGATTTTCTTCGAGTGCTGCTTTGTATTTTTCAATTGCAGCCTCTTCACCAGTGACACAAGCGTTGATAATTGCTTTAGTATCGCCTCCTGTAAATGATGATTTAATATCAATCCATGTGCGGTGCAAAGCGCCTAAAGGTCCGCCACCAGAAGTGTCTGTTGATTTACCTAGTTTGTTGATTTCGTCTTGTAGTTCTACAATAAATAAAGCACGTTCGCGGGCGTAATCAAGAAAATCGGCTTTCATGGCTAGATTTTCTACATGTTCAGCAGCGTTTGTATATCCTAGCTTTCCGTCTTCAAGAATTGAAATTAATCCATTCAAGGTTTTTACGGTTTCATCTGTATTTACATCTGTATTTGTCATGACTAATAGTTTTTTAATTAATACATTACAAAGTTGGCGATTTATAAGGCGTTCTGTTTTATAGGATTACAATTGTGGTTTTACAATATTGTGGAATGGAAATTTTGTAACTCTCAATTTAGGTTTCATGCAGATCTAGTGGATTTAATTGATTTTTTTCTTTTGAAATTGATATATCTCGTTTATTGTTTTGCGTGAGGGATAGCAGTGGAAAGCCCACAGCCTGACGAAGGAAGTGCGAGGACTTGTAACGAATAGCCCGACCCGGAGGGGCACGCCCAAAATAATCCCATAAAAAAAACAGCTTAAAGTATAAAAGTGATGAAACTTTTGAACCTTAAGCCGTTTTAATAAAACCTATAATATTGTTATGCAGTCAAAGCTTCTTTGATTCTGCGTAATGCTTCTGTTAAAATGTCGTTGCTTGTTGCGTAAGAGAAACGAATGCAGTTTGGATTTCCAAAAGCGTCTCCAGTTACTGTTGCAACGTTTGCTTCAGATAAAAGATACATTGAAACATCGTTTGCATCTTTAATCTCAGTTCCTTTTAAAGTTTTTCCGAAGAAAGAAGAAACGTCTGGGAATACGTAGAATGCACCTTCTGGAACATTGATTTTTACTCCTGGGATTTCTTTTAATAGTCCAACAACTAAATCTCTACGACCATGGAAAGCTTGAACCATTTCGTTTAATACGCTTGGATCAGCATCTACAGCGGTAATTGTAGCGCGCTGCGCCACAGAGTTTGCTCCAGATGTTACTTGTCCTTGAATTTTTGTACACGCTTTTGCGATAAATTCTGGTGCTCCAATATAACCAATTCTGTATCCTGTCATTGCAAATGCTTTTGCAACTCCGTTTACAGTAATTGTTTTTTCTAGCATTCCTGGTATAGAACCGATACTGCAGAAAGTTCCTGAGAAATTGATATGCTCATAAATTTCATCGGCAACTACATAAATATTTGGGTGTTTTTCTAAAACTTTTGCAAGTGCTGTTAATTCTTCTCTGCTGTAAACAGATCCTGATGGATTACATGGAGAAGAAAACCACATCATTTTTGTTTTTGGTGTGATTGCAGCTTCTAATTGCTCTGGCGTAATTTTGAAATCTGTTTCAACAGAAGTTGGAACTTCAACTGGAACGCCACCAGAAAGTTTTACGATTTCGAAATAAGAAACCCAGTAAGGTGCTGGTAAAATTACCTCGTCACCGTCGTTTAACATTACTTGCGCAATGTTGTATAATGATTGTTTTGCTCCTGTAGAAACTACAATTTGAGATGGTTTGTACTCTAAATTATTGTCTCTTTTGAATTTTCTGCAGATTGCCTCTCTTAAATCCAAATAACCTTCTACTGGAGAATATGTACTGTAGTTGTCGTCGATTGCCTTTTTTGCTGCTTCTTTAATGAAGTCTGGCGTATTAAAATCTGGCTCGCCTAAACTTAAACTGATAATGTCTTTTCCTTGTGCTTTTAATTCGCGTGCCAATGCAGCCATTGCTAATGTCTGTGAAGTAGCAAGATTGTTGATTCTGTCCGAAAGAATATGATTCATTATAAAATTTTTGATGTCCTTAATTTGATGCGCTTATTAAGGAAGGTTAATTATTAATAGATTTTTTTTTAGTTTATACAGATAATTCAGGTTTCATTCCAAGATCACGCAAATGCTTAAAGTGAGCAATTACGGCATCTGTCATGGTTTTGTATTCGTAATAAGGTAAGTTGCATTCTTTTGCAGTTTCTTTTACAATTTTTGCGATTTTACCATAATGAATATGACTGATATTTGGAAAAATATGATGTTCAATTTGGTGGTTTAATCCGCCAGTATACCAGTTTACGATTGCGTTTTTAGGCGCAAAATTGGTAGTCGTAAACAATTGGTGAATTGCCCAAGTATTATCCATTTCTCCTAATTCGTTTGGAGATGGATTTGTAGTTTCTTCTACAACGTGCGCTAATTGAAAAACAACACTCAGAATTAATCCTGCAGTATAATGCATTACGAAAAATCCAATTAAAACTTTCCACCATGTAATTCCGATAACCAATGGAAGAACAATCCAGATAGAAACATAAATTACTTTAGTTATGATTAAAGTTGTCCAAAGAATTTTGGGACTTTTTGGTTCTCCGTACGATAATTTTCTTTTTAAGTAACTTCTCATTTGCTTAAAATCGGTTGTAATAGCCCAATTGAAAGTCAATAATCCGTATAAGAAAACAGAATAATAATGTTGAAAACGGTGAAAACTATGCCATTTTGCATCTTTTGTAAAACGGATAATTCTTCCGGCATCTAAATCTTCGTCGTGTCCGGGAATATTAGTATAAGTATGGTGTAATACGTTATGTTGTACCTGCCAGTTGTAAACGTTTCCGGCTAAAACATAAATAGTTCCACCCATAAACTTGTTGATCCAGCTTTTGGTTGAAAACGAACCGTGATTTCCATCGTGCATTACGTTCATTCCAACTCCGGCCATTCCAATTCCGATAACGATTGACAAAAGCAACATTACCCAAAAAGGCATATTAAGTGTAAGGATTAAAAAATAAGGCGTTAAAAATACAGCGAAAAGAATAACAGCTTTTAAATGCAGTTTCCAATTTCCAGTTTTCTGGATATTATTTTCTTTGAAGTAATTGTTTACGCGAGAGTTAAGTGTTCTGAAAAACTTCAGATTGTCTTGTCTCGCAAATGTAGGTGCAGGGTTATTCATAATTATTTTAAATAGTTTTCAAAGGTAATTATTATAAATTCTCAATTTGCAAAATTGAGTTAAATATTTCAATCGTAAAGTAGTACTTTTGTTAAAAAATTTGAGCAATGGATGAGATATTGAAATATTTTCCAGATTTGACCGATATTCAAATCAAACAATTTCAACAATTAGACTTTTTGTACCACGATTGGAATGAAAAAATCAATGTCATTTCTAGAAAAGACATCGATTCATTATATACAAAACACATTTTGCATTCTTTAGGAATTGCCAGAATCATGAAATTTGAACCTGGAGCAACTGTTTTAGATGTTGGAACCGGCGGCGGTTTTCCTGGAATTCCGTTAGCGATTCTTTTTCCTGAAACTCGTTTTTATTTAATTGATGTTATTGCAAAAAAAATAAAAGTAGTGCAGGGCGTTGCCGAGGCACTAGAATTAAAAAATGTAAAAGCAGAACAAAAACGTGCTGAATTGGTAAAAGGCGATTTTGATTTTATAGTAAGTCGCGCTGTAACTAATATGCCTGATTTTGTTTCTTGGATTCATGATAAAATTAAAAAGCAGCACAAGCATACACTGAAAAATGGTATTCTATATTTAAAAGGCGGTGATTTGGAAGAAGAATTAAAAGATTTTCCAAATGCCACTTTATATGATTTGGCAGATCATTTTGATGATGAATTTTTTGAAACTAAAAAAGTGGTGCATTTGCCATTAAAGTTTAAACCATAAATTAAAGATTAAAAGAATTATAACCCGGATAGAACTAATAAAGTTCTTCCGGGTTATTTTTTTGAATTAATAGTAATCAAGATTAAGATGCTTTTTTTGCTAAATGCAAAAAAGGATTCGCTTTATGATCTAAATTGTTGATGAAATTATGCAGCGCTATTTCGCAAGCTGCAGGCGTGTAATGAAATTTTGAATCAAAGAAAAATTCTCGGCATATAACATTTTCGTGAGATGAATCATAAACGTCTTCGTCGCTTTGGTCAGCATCTTTAGAATTATACGAACAAGGATATGAGTTCAGTAAAGCTGCAATGGTATCATTGAACCATTTGTCGAAAAACTTTTTCTTTGGTGTAATATGATGCGCTAATAAAATTAAACCAATTAGCTCGTTTTGAAGGAAATAAGAACCTTTTCTATATCTTACATCTATCATTCGTACGTTCATTAGTGCAACCCATAAAGGTCCGTTTATCGAACCAGAATCTGAAATATTCAAATCAGTATCAAAAACCAATGGATCTGTTTCGTGCAAATTATGAATAGAGCACCAAAGCGCTTCTATACGTTTTTGAATGTCATTTGTTGCTGTAGAATATCCGGTAAAACGCCATGAAACCCATTCTAATAAAGCTGCTGTTAGTCCCATGCAGGCTTTGTGACCAATTTGAGACAGTACGTTTTCTAATTCTTCATTTCCTTCTAATGGATCCAAAAACATTTCCATCTTTTTGTTATTCCATTTAAAATCAATAGAATGTCCGACACTTTTTGATTTTAAAATTATTTCAGGTACATTGTTTAGGTTTCTCATATGCTATTATTTATGATGTAATAAAAATTATTTTTTTGAAAGCAAATTTATAGGTGTGTTGCTCTTTTGAATGGAACAAGAAGTTTTAAAAATGATAGAATAAGATTTTTTGATTTTTTAATACGCTGATTTTTAATTAAATAAGAAAAGTATTACAAATTATATTGTTGTAATCTGAAATGTTCATTCGTCACCTATTATTTTTCTTTCATGTACTTTTATTTGTCCATTATATAGTAGAGAAATACCTTTACTACAGCACACTAATATCTTTATACTTTGGAAATAACTAAAACAATATCGACGTACTGGAAAATTCAGATTCTTGGATGGATTACAGCTTCTTTGTATTGGGGATTTCAGGCTTTTTTTACTGGAATTTTTATCTGGAAGATTGGCTTTGCCGATTTAATATTTGATGTATCAATCGGTATTGCATTAACTCATCTTTATAGAAATTTTGCTTTAAAAAAGGAATGGATAAAATTAAATTTAAAACAATTGGTGCCCAGAATGGTTTTGGCTGTTTTAATACTTTCCGTGTTTTATATGGTTTTGATTGTTACTAAACTCTATTGGATTCGCTTGGTTGTTTTAAAGAATCCAGTCTCATTTATAATGTTCTTTAAATCTTCCTATTTAAACATTTTTATAACAGGAACAAGACTCATGTCTATTTGGATATTGGCCTATCATCTTTATCATTATTCAAGACTTGAATTGCAAACAGTAAAAGAAAATACCAGATTGTCACTTATAATAAAAGAAGCGCAACTGAATAATCTAACCGCACAGCTTAATCCGCATTTCTTTTTTAACTCGTTAAATAATATAAAATTTCTGGTACTAGAAAATCCGCATGTAGCCAGAAGAGCAATCGATCTTTTATCGGAACTGTTGAGAAATTCTTTAAACAATAATATTGTAAGATTAGTAAGCTTGAATGATGAAATGAATCTGGTTCGTGATTATTTGGAATTAGAAAAAATTCGGTTTGAGGAGCGTCTGCAAATTAAAATTGAAACCAATGTTGATACATCAAAACATTTAATTCTGCCTTTGAGTATTCAGTCGCTGGTTGAGAATGCAATAAAACACGGAATTGAAAAAAGAAAAAGCGGTGGTTTCATTAACGTGAAAGTCGAAGAGGCGAACAATTTTGTGAAAATCTATGTTGAGAATTCAGGCAAATTAAATAGTGAGATTAATAATTCAGGTATCGGTTTAAATAATCTGAGAGAAAGACTTTTGCTGCAATATAATGGAAATGCTTCTTTTGAAATTAAGGAGATGGAGAATGAAACGATTTTAGCAACTATTTTAATACCAGCAGAATGAAAACGATAAAAGTGATAATAGTTGATGATGAACGTTTGTCCAGAGAAGAACTGAAAAGGGCATTACGAATGTATGAAGATTTTGTTCTTGTAGGCGAAGCTGAAAATGCGGATGATGCCAAGGTATTAATTGAAGAAAAAATCCCCGATTTGATTTTTTTAGATATTTCGATGCCCGAGAAATCCGGATTCGATTTATTAGAATCCTTAGATAATGTTCCGGAAGTATTGTTTATTACGGCTCATAATCAGTTTGCTGTGCAAGCGTTTGAAGTAAATGCTTTAGATTATTTAATGAAACCTATTAGAGAAGAACGGTTTTCTAAAGCAATTGAAAAAATAAGGAAAACAGTAAAATCTAAATCGGCTTTAACAAATGTTTTGAGCGACAGAAAAATTTTCATTAAAGATGGAGAGAAAAGATTCTTCATTCAATTAGATGAAATTTATTTAATTGAATCACTTGAAAATTATACAAGACTCTTTTTTCAAGGAAACAAAGCGCTTCAAAGGCGTTCTCTCCGACAATGGGAAGAAATGTTAGATGAAGCTATTTTTTTCAGAATTAACAGAACTGAAATTATAAATATTAAATACATACAGGATATCAATAGTACAAATGATGGCGGACTTGAAGTAAAACTTAAAACCGGAGAAGTATTAAAAGTATCCAAACGACAATCAGCAAGATTCAAAAAAAGTAATGGGATTTAATACAACTATTCAATGAAAACAATTTTAAATTTTGTATTTCTTATTTTTTTAGTATCAAATACATTCTCACAACAAACCAAGGCAGTAAAATCAGAAGATTTAAAAAGTGCTTACGATATTCAGGATAGCGTAATGATTGAAACCCGAGACGGTGCATTTATCTCGGCAATGGTGGTGCAAAAAAAAGGAGTTTCTAGTCCAAGACCAATACTATTTCAATTTACGATTTATGTCAGAGATAAAGGAAGAGATATCAAATCTTTAAAAGAAGCAGCAGACAACGGTTATGTAGGCGTAATTGCTTATACAAGAGGAAAGCGATTTAGTCAAAGTGAAATAATTCCTTATGAAAATGATGGCAATGATGCGTACGATGTTATTGATTGGATCAGTAAACAAAAATGGTGCAACGGAAGTGTAGGAATGTATGGTGGCAGTTATAACGGATTTACACAATGGGCAGTTTGTAAAAAAATGCATCCGGCGCTTAAAACGATAGTTCCATATGTTGCCAACAGACCCGGAATGGGGCTGCCAATGGAAAATAATGTTTTTATAAATCCTAATTATGAATGGTCGTTTTATGTTGGAAACAACAAATATTTGGACACAATAGCCGGAAATGATAGACAACGTTTTAGGAAAATGCAATGGAAATGGTGGGAAACGGGTGAAGCTTATAAGAAAATGGACAGCATCGACGGAACCCCGAATAGACTTTTTCAAAGATGGATCAAACATGCTTCATTTGACAAATATTGGCAAAAAATGGCACCGTACAAAAATGATTTTAGCCAAATAAATATTCCCGTATTAGTTTTTGACGGATATTACAATGATTCTCAAAATTCCAGTTTGTACTATGTAAGAGAGCTTCAAAAATACAATCCCAAAACTCCAGTTTATGTAATTATTGGGCCGTACGGTCATTTTGGGACTCAAGTAGGGGGCGAAAAGGAATTGTACGATTACAAAGTTGATCCTGTAGCTTTAATTAATATTAAAAAAATAACCTACCAATGGTTTGATTATATTCTGAAAAATGGTGCAAAACCAGAAATGCTCAAAGACAAAATTAACTATGAAGTTATGGGGGCAAACGAGTGGAGAAGTGCTTCCTCTCTCGATAAAATGACTAATGGTTTTCTTAAATTGTATTTAACCGAACAGAAATCAGGGAGTTTTTATGTTTTAAAAGATGAAAAACCAACTCAGAAAAAGTATCTGTACCAAGAAGTTGATTTTGCTGACAGGCAAATCCAAAATAATGAGTATTATCCAGATCCTATTATTAGAAAAGAAATTGACACAACAAATGGTTTTGCTTTTATAAGTGAACCGCTGAAAGAATCGGTTTTGATTAATGGTTCTTTTTTAGGTGAAATAAAAGCGAGTATCAATAAAAAAGATATGGATATTGGAGTGACTTTATATGAAGTAATGCCAAATGGAGAATATTTTCATTTGTCTTATTTCTTAGGACGTGCGAGTTATGCTAAAGATATTACCACAAGAAATTTACTCAAACCAAATGAAGTTGAATCTATTCCTTTTTCAAATACTCATTTAGTCAGTAAACAACTAAGCAAAGGAAGTCGTTTGCTAGTGGTTATCAATGTCAATAAAAATCCGTTTTCTCAATTAAATTATGGAACAGGAAAAGAGGTCAGTGATGAAACAATTGAAGATGCAAAAGAACCATTAAAAGTAAAATGGTATAATGATAGTTTTGTAAAAATTCCAATCTGGAAATAAAAAGGATTAAAAGCAAAAGCCGAATCTAAATTTAGATTCGGCTTTTTTATATAGACAAAGTTTCTAAAACTTGAAACCTGAAACTTTTTTAAACTTGAAACAAATTATTATCCTAAAAACGGATATCTATAATCTTCTGGAGTTACAAAAGTTTCTTTAATAGTTCTTGGAGAAGCCCAACGCAATAAGTTCAAAGCAGAACCTGCTTTATCGTTTGTTCCAGAAGCTCTTGCACCACCAAAAGGCTGCATTCCAACAACTGCTCCAGTTGGTTTGTCATTGATGTAGAAGTTACCAGCAGCATTTTGCAATTTAGTAGTAGCTACTTCAATAGCATAACGGTCCTGGCTGAAAACTGCTCCAGTTAAAGCGTACTCAGAAGTAGTGTCAACTAATTCTAAAGTCTCTTCCCATTTAGCATCTTCGTAAACATAAATCGTGATAACTGGTCCAAACAACTCAGTTTCCATTGTAGTATATTTTGGGTTTGTAGTAACAATAACCGTTGGCTCAATAAAGTACCCAACCGATTTATCATAATTTCCACCAATAATAATTTCAGCATCAGCATCTTTTTTAGCTTGATCGATATAACTAGCTAATTTATCAAAAGAACCTTCGTGAATAACTGCAGTAATGAAGTTTCCAAAATCTTCTGGAGAACCCATTTTCATAGATTTTACATCAGCAATCAATTGTTCCTTTACAGCTGGCCATAAACTTTGTGGAATATAAGCTCTAGATGCAGCAGAACATTTTTGACCTTGGAATTCAAAAGCGCCACGCGTAATACCCGTAACAACTTGTTTTACGTTTGCGCTTGGGTGAGCAATGATAAAATCTTTACCACCAGTTTCACCAACGATTCTTGGGTATGTTTTATAATTGTGGATGTTCGCTCCAATTTTAGCCCAAATATCTTTAAAAACGTGAGTTGAACCTGTAAAGTGAACACCAGCAAAATCACGGCTAGCCAAAACAGTATCCGTAATCATTAGAGCATCTCCAAAAACTACATTGATAACTCCGTCAGGAACTCCAGCTTCTTTGAAAACGTCAAGAATAATTTTTGTAGAAAATACTTGGCTGTCGCTTGGTTTCCAAACTACAACGTTACCCATCATAGCAGCACTTGCAGGAAGATTTGCAGCAATAGCAGTAAAGTTAAAAGGAGTAATTGCGTAAACAAAACCTTCAAGAGGTCTGTATTCTAAACGGTTCCAAACAGTAGAATCTGATTTTGGCTGATCGTTGTAGATTTGAGTCATAAACTCAACATTATAACGTAAAAAGTCAATTAATTCACAAGAAGCATCAATTTCTGCTTGGTGAATATTTTTAGATTGACCAATCATAGTTGCAGCATTAATACGCGCTCTGTAAGGACCAGCGATTAATTCAGCAGCTTTTAAGAAAATAGCAGCACGTTGTTCCCATGCCATATTTGCCCATGCTTTTCTTGATTCAAGAGCATTTGCAATTGCTTTTTCGATATGTTGTTTTTCAGCTAAATGATACTTTCCAACTACATGTTTATGATCATGAGGAGCTGTAATATTTCTTGTGTTTCCAGTTCTAATTTCTTCGCTTCCAATGTGTAATGGAACGTCAATTTGAGAATTCCACATTGTGGTGTACGCTGCTTGAACAGCTGCTTTTTCTGGTGAGTTCGGTGCGTAGCTTTTTACAGGCTCGTTTACCGCTTTTGGTACATGAAAGAATCCTTTTAACATGGGATAAATTATTTTAAAATTTACGAATTGTTTAATTTTTTACAAAAGTACAAATGATAATTTGATTATATCACAATACAATATTAAAAAGTTGTAATTTAATAAACTAATTGCATCAAGTTGTAAAACAGGTCTTTATATAAAGCTTTAAATTTGAGTTACTTCTGAAAAGAATGCTTTAAATATATTACTATGAAAATACCGCTTTTAGCTTTTAATGACAAAGGTATTTACTGCCAGCAGGCCGATGTTTATCTTGATCCGTGGCGTCCTGTTAAGAACGCTATAATTACACACGGACACGCAGATCATTCTCGCTGGGGACATCAAAATTATATTACGCATTATACCAATATTCCGATCATTCGCCATCGTTTAGGCGAAATAAATGTAACCGGAAAAGAATGGGGAGAAACCTTTGTAATTAATAATGTAAAATTCTCGCTTCATCCCGCTGGGCATATTATTGGCAGTTCGCAGATTCGGGTAGAACACAAGGGAGAAGTTTGGGTTTTTACAGGAGATTATAAAACTGAAGATGACGGAATTTCTACTCCGTATGAAATCGTGAAATGCGACACTTTTATAACCGAATGCACTTTTGGATTACCTGCTTTTAACTGGACACCACAAGCTGAAGTTATTACAGAAATCAACAACTGGTGGGCCGAAAATAAAGCTGAAGGCAGAACTTCAATTCTCTTTGGTTATTCTTTAGGAAAAGCACAACGACTTTTGAAATACTTAGATACTGATATTGGAAAGATTTACACGCATGGCGCCATTGAAAACATGACCAATGTTTTGCGCCCTATGGTTGATTTTCCTCCAACCGA
Source organism: Flavobacterium sp. 245 (assembly GCF_004362055.1). Taxonomy (GTDB): domain Bacteria; phylum Bacteroidota; class Bacteroidia; order Flavobacteriales; family Flavobacteriaceae; genus Flavobacterium. The sequence goes on along the minus strand of NZ_SNXB01000009.1, from coordinate 39,019 downwards.
ATTAATTACCAGAGAAACAAAAAGAGAAGCGCTTTTAGGAAATATAGTTCTTGCTCCGCCAAGTGCGCACGGAAGCATCTGGATTAGAAAAATGACGCCTTTTGTAACGGGTTCTGCAAGCGGATGGATGGCTTTTCGAGGCGCACGACGAAGACGCGCAATCGACAAAGGTTTTGTATTAAGCGATCATTGTGACTGGCATTCTTTATTAGAAAGTGTAAAAGCAACGGGAGCAGAACGAGTAATTTGCACACACGGTTATACCGATATTTTTGCCAAATATTTAAGAGAATTAGGTTACGATGCCAGAACCGAAAAAACACAATACGAAGGCGAAAGTGCCGAAATGGAAAAAGACGAAAAAGAAGTAGAAATAGATGAAAGCCGAACTTCGATTATTTCTGAAAATTAATTCTGGAAAAATTTAACACATAGTAACATAGTTTTTTCTTTCTGATTAAAGGTATTTCATTTGTTTAAGCAAATCCCGATAGCTATCGGGACTATATGTGAAAATCTAGATTTTTTAAACCATCTTCTTTTCAGTTTTAAATCTATGTTTCTATGTGTTTAAAAATTATACACAACGAGTTTAAAATAGTATGATGTAAATGAAGAATTTTGCCCAACTTATAAAAACACTTGACAGTTCCAATAAAACGAATGTAAAAGTCGATGCCCTGACGGCGTATTTTAAAAATGCATCGCCAGAGGATAAAGTCTGGACAATTGCAATTCTTTCACACCGTCGTCCGGCTAGACCGGTTAATACAACTTTATTGCGTCTTTGGGCAAATGAACTGGCGAATATTCCGTTATGGCTTTTTGAAGAAAGTTATCATATTGTAGGCGATTTGGCTGAAACCATAGCATTGATAATTCCAACCACAAAAGAGCATTCCGATAAAAGTTTAACAGAATTTCTACAGGAAATCATTGCCTTAAAAAAGAAAACCGATTCGGAGAAAAAAGAATATCTGCATGAAAACTGGGTGGCCTTAAATTATTACGAACGCTTTGTTTTTACTAAACTAATTACCGGAAGTTTTAGAATCGGCGTAAGCCAAAAACTAATGACAAGGGCTTTATCAAAAGCAGAAAATGTGGATGAAGATGCGTTGGCTTACAAATTAATGGGAAATTGGAATCCGAACACGATTACTTTTCAGGAATTGATTTTGGATGAAAAAAGTTCTGATTATTTATCAAAACCGTATCCGTTTTATTTGGCATATCCAATTGAAGGCGAAGTTGAAGATTTAGGAAATCCCGAAGATTGGTCCATTGAACATAAATGGGATGGAATTCGGTCGCAGACGATTATTCGGGATGACGAAATTTACGTTTGGTCAAGAGGCGAGGAGTTGGTTACCGATAAATATCCGGAGTTTAAATCTTTCGTTGGACTTATTCCAAACGGAACCGTAATCGATGCTGAAATTTTAGCTTTTCCAGAAAATGAAATTGGAACTTTTAATGATTTACAAGCCCGAATTGGGCGCAAAACCATATCAGCAAATCTATTGGAAAAAGTTCCCGTTATTCTAAAAGCCTATGATATTTTAGAATGGGAAGGAAAAGATATTCGGAATTTGCCTTATATAGAAAGAAGAGTATTGCTTGAGAATTTATACGATGATATTAAGGATCAAACTACTTCTTTTCAACTTTCAAAACGAGTTGCTTTAAATTCCTGGGAAGATGTAGCGAAGGAAAGAGAACGCTCCCGAGAAATGAAAAGCGAAGGTTTGATGATAAAACGCAACAATTCTCCGTACCAGGTTGGTAGAAAAAAAGGCGATTGGTGGAAATGGAAAATAGAACCTTTGGTAATTGATGCTGTGCTTACCTATGCCATGCGCGGACACGGGCGACGCTCAAATTTATTTACCGATTATACTTTTGCGCTTTGGCAGAACAATGAAAAAGGAGAAAAAGAACTCGTAACTTTCGCGAAAGCGTATTCCGGTTTAACCGATGCTGAGTTTAGAAAAGTGGATGATTTTATAAAGAAGAATACTTTGGAGCGTTTTGGCCCGGTTCGAAGCGTAACGCCACAATTGGTTTTTGAAATTGGTTTTGAAGGAATTTCACTTTCTAAAAGACATAAAAGCGGAATTGCAACTCGATTTCCAAGAATTTTGAGATGGCGACAAGATAAAAAAATAGAAGAAGCCAATTCTATTGAAGATTTAAAAAGCATGATTTCATAAAAGGTTCAAAGGGACAAAGTAACAGAGTTTCAAATAAAAAAAACTTTAGGAAACAGCTAGACTTTGTCCCTCTGAGCCTTTATAACTTTGAACCTTATAAAAAAATGAACAGGGACGAATTATATGTAATAGCCGAAAACTGGTTTAAAAGTCAGGGTTGGAAATCTTTTCCTTTCCAGACGCAAACCTGGACTGCTTTTCTGCAAGGAAAAAACGGTTTATTGAACGCGCCAACAGGAAGCGGGAAAACCTATGCCTTGTGGTTTCCTGTAGTTCTCGATTACATTAAAAAAAATCCCGATTATAAAACGAAGCACAAACCCGGACTTAAAGCGATTTGGATTACGCCTTTACGAGCACTTTCTGTAGAAATAAAACAAGCTGCAGAACGAATTATTACCGATTTAGATTTACCGTTAACTGTTGGAATTCGATCGGGAGATACTTCGCAAAGCGAAAGAACGAAGCAAAAAAACAAAATGCCTGATCTTTTAATTACAACGCCAGAAAGTTTACAGCTTCTGTTAGCATCAAAACAATACGAAAAAACCTTTGCCAATTGCGGTGCAATAGTAGTTGACGAATGGCACGAATTGATGGGAACCAAACGTGGTGTGCAAATGGAACTGGCACTTTCGAGATTAAAAACAATTGCTCCAAAAATGCGAATCTGGGGAATTTCAGCAACAATTGGTAATCTAGAATTAGCGCAAGAAGTTTTGCTAGGACATGATACAGAAGCGTATAAAAATTCGGTTTTAATAAAAGCACATATCAATAAAAAAATAAAGATAGAATCGATTTTACCAGAAAAAATGGAAACTTATCCGTGGCGCGGACATATGGGGTTGCATTTAATTGATGAGGTTGCCAAAATCATCCGAAGAAGTAAAACGACTTTAATTTTTACCAATGTACGTTCGGCTTGTGAAATTTGGTTTCAGGCTATTTTAGAAAGATATCCTGAATTTGCAGGAGAAATGGCGATGCATCACGGAAGCATCAGTAGAGAAACTCGTTTGTGGGTAGAGGATGCCATTCGGAACGAAGAATTAAAAGTGGTAGTTTGTACTTCGAGTTTAGATCTTGGTGTCGATTTTGCGCCTGTTGAAACCATTATTCAGGTTGGCGGTCCAAAAGGTGTTGCCAGATTTCTGCAAAGAGCAGGAAGAAGCGGGCATCAACCGGGAAAGGAAAGTGTGATTTATTTTCTCGCTACTCATGCCATGGAATTAATCGAAGCTTCGGCATTAAAAAAAGCGGTTGCCAAAACGGTTGTCGAAGACCGAATGCCGTATTTAAACAGTTGGGATGTTTTGGTTCAATATTTAAATACACTCGCAGTTTCTGATGGATTTTTTCCAGATGAAATTTTTGAAGAAGTAAAAACAACATTCTGTTATCAAAACATAACAAAAGAAAACTGGAACTGGATTTTGAATTTCATCACCAATGGAAGTCAGAGTTTACAAGCTTACGACGAATTCAAAAAAGTAGAAATCGAAGAAGACGGGCGTTTTAAAATCAACAGTCGTTTTATCGCCATGCACCATAGAATGCAAATGGGAACTATTGTGGGCGATGCGGTTTTAAATGTGAAATTTTTAAGTGGCGGTTTCATTGGAACAATCGAAGAATGGTTTGCCTCAAAATTACAGCGAGGTGATGTTTTTACTTTTGCCGGAAGACGACTCGAATTATTTCAAATTAAAAACATGCAGGTTTTAGTCCGAAAAGCGGATCCGAAGAAAACAGCGAGAGTCGTAAGCTGGATGGGAGGTAGAATGACGTTATCGGCACAAATGAGTGAATTGCTTCGGGAAGAATTATATACGGCAAATACAGCTAATTTAACTCCCGAATTAAAAGCATTAAAACCCATTTTTGACAGACAAAGAAAAGAAAGCATTGTACCTAATAACGATGAATTTTTAATAGAAACCTTTAAAACGCGCGAAGGTTTTCATGCCATTTTTTATCCTTTTGAAGGTCGATATGTTCACGAAGCGATGGCAAGTTTAATTTCGTATCGAATTAGTTTATTGTCGCCAATCACGTTTTCGCTTGCTTATAATGATTACGGATTCGAACTGCTTTCTGATCAGGAAATTGACATGCAGTCTGTTTTTGATAATAATTTATTTTCTACAGAATATGTCCATCACGATTTGCAGAAAAGTTTAAATTCAACCGAAATGGCACGTAGAAAGTTTAGAGATATTGCCGTAATAGCAGGTTTGGTTTTTACAGGAATGCCTGGAAAACCGGTTAAAACAAAACATTTGCAAAGTGGTTCGCAATTGCTTTTTGAAGTTTTTAGAGATTATGAACCCGATAATTTACTTTTGCAACAAGCCTTTATCGAAACCTTTGAACATCAGTTAGAAGAAGGCCGTTTGATTCAGGCAATGGAAAGAATAAATAATCAGAATATCATTTGGAAACATTGCAAAAAGCCAACGCCATTTAGTTTTCCAATAATTACAGATCGTTTGCGTGAGAAAATTTCTAGCGAAACTTTACAGGAAAGAATCAAAAAAATGACAGCCAGTTATATGAAATAATCGAGGTATGAGAATCAGTATAAAGAATCAAAATTTCGTTTTACATCAATCCGGAACTGCATTTTGGGAAGAAAAGAAAATACTCTTGATTTCTGATTTGCATTTAGGAAAGATTGCGCATTTTAGAAAACACGGAATGGCAATTCCTGAAAAAGCAGTCTTGGAAAATTTTGCGAGATTAAATGAAGTTTTGGGTTTATTCGATGCTGAAACGATTATTTTTCTAGGAGATTTATTCCACAGTAAAATCAATAACGAATGGGATTTTTTCTCAGACTGGACAAAAACGATAACACAACACCTTATTTTGGTGGAAGGTAATCACGATATTATTTCAAAAAAATATTATTCGGATTTGAAGATTGAAATTTATTCTGAAATTATAATAGATGATTTTCTACTCACTCATCATCCGTCAGAAAGAGAAAACTTTTTTAATTTTTGCGGACACATTCATCCCGGAATTAAACTAAAAGGAATAGGAAGGCAATTTTTGAGTTTAGCTTGTTTTTTTAGAAAACCAAATCAATTGATTTTCCCTTCTTTTGGAGAATTTACAGGCAATTTTTATCTAGTTCCCGAAGAAAATGATCAAGTTTATGCGATTACAAATGAAGAAGTAATAGAAATTGCGATGTCTTAATTCAAAGCAAAAGGAGCACACATTCTAAAAGTTGGAACAATTACTTTGAATGTTTTGGTTGTAGTGAAATTGATCATATTAAAATGACCTTTCATTGCACCATAAGGAGATGATAATAAACAACCAGAGCTGTAAGTGTGGTTTTCACCTGGTTTTAAAACCGGTTTTTTGCCAATTACACCTTCGCCATCAACAATATCTAAGTCGTTCAAAGAATCAAAAATTTCCCAATGACGAGAAGTTAACTGAACCGAATCTTTACTGTGATTTTCAATCGTAACTACGTAACTAAAAGCAAAGTGAATCTTGTAGTTCTTGAAGTAAGTACCTTCAAAACTAGTCAAAACCGATATTTTTATGCCTCGTGTAATTTGAGAAACCATACTAACCTAGTAAATCTGTGTGAGTTATAGGCACAAATCTACGAAAAAAAATGATTGAAGTGAAAACCTTAACATTGTTTTAATTAACGATGTTTATTGAGTTTCCGTTTCCTTTTCCAATGACTCTTTGATAGCGGTCAGAACTTTCTTTATAATAAACTAAGATGGTATATTCATTTTCAGTTTGATAAAAATTTCCATCAACCGCATTTTCGTAATCAATCACTCCTTTTTTATCAGCAACTCTGTATTGATAATTGGTGAAACCTTGTTTGATCATAACGGCTTTTTCAAACAATCCTTTGTCTGCGTTATAATCCATTTTATATTCTGGCGAAAGGCTATAATTATTGAACATTCCAACAATATAAATATCTTTATTTAATTGAAAAGCAGGCGCCGAAAGACTAAAATAAACCCAAGCATAATCGGCTTCAATTTCCTGGTTGAAACCGTTGATGTTTTTAACTACAAAATTTCCATTTACATCTTCATATAAAGTGTAAATTTGATTGCCTCTTGCTTGATTAGTGTATAAAAAAGAGCTATAAACATCATTATTTGTACCAATTCTTGCGACATTATTGCTCGCCGCTCGAATGTCTTTATTTTCAAAATACAAAAATTCGTTCCCGCCCCAAAACTGTGTCTCTTTATCGTATTTGTAAACCATTTGATTGCCAATTGTATATTGAGGTTTAATGTTTTTAATACTTGTATTGAAATCACCGTTTTGCATTAAAACTACTTTTATGTTTTCAAGTGGTGTCTGAAAAACAATATCATTAGAAAGTATTGTAAATTCCAAATTTTGTTTAAAATCAATATTGCTGAGGTTGCGGCTTCGTTTTACCAGACAGGCAACGGTTGAATGATTTTCGTACAGAACAAATTTTCTTGAAAAAACAACTTCTCTATCTTCATTCAGGATTTTCAGCATATAATTGCCTGAAATTCGCAATTGTGTGGTAAATTGATTTGGAAAAGAAAGTTTATAATGTGAATAACCTTGAAGCGTATTAAAGGAATTGGTGTAATCTGTAATTCTTTGATTATCAAAACCGCGAATGTAATCTGTCTTTGGGATATCAGTTTGAATCCAATTGTAGTCACAATGAACAACTTCAAAATAATAATTGGCTTCGTTGCCAAATAAATCATCAAATTGAAATGAAAATACAGAACCCAATTCAAAAATCGGAGCCACATTACTGTCATTTTGAATAAATGAAGCTGTTTTGATATTATACGGAGGAGCTACTTCAGTTTGAACTTCCTGGGCTTTCGCCGAAGTAAATATCAAAAGAAAAAGAAAGCTTTGAAGCAAAAATTTTGGCATTTTATTACGTTGTAAGATTGTAAATATAAGAATTTTATTAAACGTAAGAAGATGCCAATTTATTGGTTTTAAAAACAATTTATTACGAACCCAAAATATAATCCAGATTGGTTTCGATTTCGTCATTCACAAAACTTTCTTCCAAAAGAGAATCAGACAACAGTTTCTTGTTTTCCTGCAGTTTGATTATTTTTTCTTCAACTGTATTTTTGGAAATAAAACGAATAACATTTACTTTATTCAACTGACCAATTCGGTGTGCTCGTCCAACTCCTTGTTTTTCTGCGAAAGGATTCCACCAGGGATCTAAAAATAACACATAAGAAGCTTTTGTAATATTCAAACCAACGCCTCCCGCTTTAAGCGAAATAAAAAACAGCAAAGGTTCTTCTTTTTCCTGAAACAGTTTTACTTGTTGTTCTCTTTTACTTGCGGGAGTTTCGCCTGTAATTTCGCAATATTGTATTTTGTTTTCTTTGCACCAATCCGTGTAAAAACTCAAATTAGTAACAAACGAGCTGAAAATGATTACTTTCTGTTTTCCTTTGACCAAATTTTCCAAATAATTGGTAACAGCAATATATTTTCCGGAATCAATTTCTGATTCCAAATCAACCATTTTGGGGTGATTACTCAATTGCCTTAACTTCATCAACGTATTGATAATGCTGATTTTATCAGGATTTGAGCCGTCTGTTTTTAGTAAAAAATTGCGAGCTTTTGATTTCTCTTGTTCGTATAATTTTTCCTGTTCAGGATCCATATCGCAATAGTAAATCTGCTCAGATAATTCGGGTAAATCTTTTAAAACCTGTTCTTTGGTTCTTCTTAAAATATAAGGTTGCACCAGATTTTTTAATTCCGTTAAACTATTTTCGTCCTGTTTTTTCTCAATCGGAATTTTAAAATTTTCGGCAAAAAAATTATAAGTTCCTAAAATATCCGGATTTATAAATTGCATTTGCGACCACAAATCGTCCAACGAATTTTCAATCGGCGTACCACTTAACGCAATTTTATGAGCCGTACTTATTTTATTAATGGCTTTAAAAATCTTGGAATTTTTGTTTTTGATGTATTGACTTTCGTCCAAAATCAAATAACGGAAATCATATTTTTCTAAAATTGAAATATCACGATGAATGACGCTATAACTTGTGAAAATCAAATCTGTTGATGCTAATCTGCTCGCTAATTGTTTTCTGTCATTGCCCACATATTGCATTTTTGAAAAATGTGGAGTAAACTTTCCAGATTCATTAAACCAGTTAAAAACCAAAGAAGAAGGCAAAACAATCAAGGCTTTAAGCGGTTCTCTTTCTATTGTTGTTTCGTTTGCAAACAAATCAAAATTCGTAGTTTTCGTAGTGAAACCTAATTGTTCCTGAACGGCAACCAAAACTGCCAAAGTCTGCAATGTCTTTCCAAGTCCCATATCATCGGCCAGACAAGCGCCTAAGTTGGAATTAAAATGCCCTAAAAGCCATTTTACGCCATCAACCTGATAGGGTCTTAAAGTTGCTTTCAATAAATCTGAAGCAACATATTCGGCTTTGTAAGTGACATCGTCTTTGATTTCCGGAATGGCATCCAGAGCGATAAAATTACTTTTACGTAAAAGTAAAGTGCCACTTTCTGTTTTTGCCAGTTTTGCCAGCGAGCCGTATTTACTGAACCATTCCAGCGGAATCAGAAAATAGTTTCCGTCTGGCAAAGGAAAAAGCCTTTCTTTACTTTTTATATTAGGAATAATTTCACTAAAATTGATTTTATAATTCCCAATTGTAATGATTATTTTGATGTCAAACCAATCTCCGTTTGTATCTTTTGATGCAGAAACTGTATAATTTGATGTGATGATTTCTTTGCTTTCGACTTTAAGATTCTCAATATTAAATCCTAGATTTTCCAGTTGTTCTTTATGATCAATAACAAATTGAATATTTACAAAAGGATCCGGATTTTCACTTTCTGAATGCAATGCGTAGAATTCATTTTTGATTACTGATAAGCCAAGTTCGACTAGTTTGTTTGTGTATAAACGCTCGTCTGCACTTCGTTTAAATTGGATTATTTTAGGCTGATTGGCAATACTAAAATCAACAAACGAATGTGTTTTTTTTGTTTTTGAAGCATCGAATGCGTAACCATCATAATCAAAATAAAGATTGAGATAATAACAGTTTTTGAAAAAATCATGAACAGGCTGAATCGTGCACGAAATGATTTTATCGCGAAGCTCGATTTCAAAACCAGTAGCATCAATGTCAATTTTTTTCGCTATTTCCGGAATAAAACTTTTGAAATAATCATCGACTAATTTTGATGGAATTTCAATTGATTTTTTCTTCAAAAAAGGCATTAATTTTTTAGCATTAAGCGCTGTTAACTGACCTAGTTTTTTATTGATAATCAACCAGCCTGGTTCATCTAAAAGAATATCAACGTTGCTATTCATTGGTAAAAAGGACCTCTCGTTTTCTTTTAAAGAAAGCGTATAAGTAATCCCTTCAACATGTTTGTCAAATTGAATTTGAGGTTCAAAATAAAGCGGATTGACCTCAACTCTTGAACGATAAAAATCTTTTTCTGGTCCAATATTAATTGACAACGGAAATTGTTCCTGCACAATTAAACTATAAAATGAACTTAAATGAAATTTTAAATGCTGACGAATCGCAAACTCAATTTTAGAATCTTTTTGAAGATCGATAATCGTTTTTGCTGATTTGATTTTGGCACTGAATTTTTTGAAGATAAATTCAGGTTTCAAAGATTCGCAGACGTTCAGTATTTTTTTTGTATTTGAATCTAAATTTTCTAAAGTAAGACCGAAACTTTCGAGTACGCCGGAAGTTGCTTTTTTATCCAGATATTTAATTTCAGCGGTATTCTCAACTATATAAGCTGTTGGAATATAAGCATTCAGATTTTTTTCAAAACTGATGTCAAAACAAAATTGAAATGGTTTTGCAGGTTCCAAGATTTGAGGTTTGGTTTGTATGGTTTTGGTTGGGCTTATAAAATTAAAAAGTTTTCAAAATAGGGCTATTCTGAAAACTTTTTAAATGAACTTGTATTATCTATATGCGAAAAATTAGTTTTCCGGTTTAAAGCAAAGCGGAATAATTTCTCCTTTTGCCAAACAATATTTTTCTACCAATTCTGGTGCAATTTTATTAGTATAATCTTCTTCAATTACAATAAAACCAATGCTTCTTAATTTGTCGAAATAATCGCGTCCATAAATACGAACGTGATCGTATTGTCCGAAAATTTTAGCACGTTCTTTTTGATCAGTAATGGAATCATCAGCGAAAGTAACTTCACGATTTAAATCTTGTGGAATTTGCAAAATCGCCATTCCGCCTGGTTTTAAAACGCGGAACAATTCCTGCATTGCTTTTGTGTCATCTGGAATATGCTCTAAAACGTGATTACACAAAATCACATCATATTCGTTGTCTTTAAAAGGTAAATTACAGATATCTGCTTTTACATCTGCCAAAGGCGAAAATAAATCGGTTGTGGTGTAATCCAGGTTTTTCTGTTTGCGAAAAAGTTTGTAAAAAGCTTGTTCCGGAGCAAAATGAAGTACTTTTTTCGGCGCTGTAAAAAAATCAGTCTGATCGTTTAAATACAACCAAAGCAAACGATGTCTTTCTAAAGAAAGCGTACTTGGCGAAAGCACATTATTACGCTGTTTTCCATATCCATAAGGAAGAAAAGATCGAAAACTTTTTCCGTCAATAGGATCAGTAAATCTGCTTCCTCTTAATGATAAAGCTAAAATTGGTCGCGCCACATAACTCAAACGAATTAATAATGGGCGCGGGATTGTATTAAGTACTAATTTAAATAGTTTTTTCACAGTTAAATAAATTTGAACACGAATTTCACAAATTTACACGGATTAACGTTATGCTGAAATTTCACGAACTTTTGATTTGGGTTAAAGTATTATTCTTTTGTATTTAAGGCTGTCTTCTCCAAAATTGACTAATAAACCAAGTTTGTTTTTTGATGCTGCTAAATAATTTAATGTTTGTTTGATCTCACTTGTTGATAATGTTGTAATTGCCTTGAGTTCTAAAATGATTTCATCGAAAACAACAAAATCAGCAAAATAGTAACTCGGTAATATAATCTCTTTGTAAACGATATTATACCTTAATTCTCGATTATAAGGAATTTCGTTTCGTTGAAATTCATACTCTAAAGCATCGCCGTAAACTTTTTCACTATGCCCTTTTCCTAATATTTTATGGACTTCCATACAAATCCCAATAATTTTATAGGACTCTTCTCTTAAATACAATTCACTCATTATTTTTTATTTCGTTTTAGTGTAATTTTTACCACAACACTAATCCGTGATAATTCGTGAAATTAGTGTTATAAAATAAGTGGCACTTGTCTGAATTCGTCTTCTTCGTTGCTTTCGATTCCTAAAGCTTTGTAGATGTATTGAAAAGTCGATAATAATTCTGGTTTTCCGTCAATTAACGCTACATCATGTTCGAAATGTGCACTTGGTTTTCCGTCAGCAGTCAAAATCGTCCAGCCATCTTTAAGTTGTTTGATGTTTCTTGTTCCCATGTTAATCATAGGTTCGATAGCCACAACCATTCCTTCTACGAAAAGTTTTCCGCGTCCGCGTTTTCCGTAGTTTGGCATTTCTGGTTCTTCGTGCATTTTTTGTCCAACTCCGTGTCCAACTAATTCACGAACAACTCCGTAACCGTGAGCTTCTGTATATTTTTGAATCGCATTTCCAACATCTTCAACGCGATTTCCTGCTTTAAATTCTCTGATTCCAACATACAATGATTCTTTAGTAACTCTCAAAAGTTTTTTAACTTCTGGAGCAACTTCGCCAATTTCAAAACTGTAAGCGTGATCACCATGATATCCATTTTTGAACGCACCACAATCTACCGAAATAACATCGCCACTTTTTAAAGGCGTATTATTCGGAATTCCGTGTACAACCTGAGCATTCGGACTCATACAAAGTGAATTCGGGAAATCATACAAGCCAAGAAAACTTGGAACAGCACCGTGATCACGGATAAATTCCTCAGCTAATTTGTCAAGATATAATGTTGTAACTCCTTCTTTAATTTCAGAAGCAATCATTCCTAATGTTTTAGATACGATCAAAGCACTTTCGCGCATTAACTCGATTTCCTCTCTAGTTTTTTGGATAATCATATTTTTCAGATTTTCAGTCCGCAAAAGTACAATTTTATATTATTTTTTTAGCCACGAATTTCACGAATTATCACGAATTGCATTGCGTTTAAAAATTCGCTTAAATTTTAATTTATGATAATTCGTGAAATTCGTGGCTGACAAAAGATAGAAAACACAGGAAGTATCTCAGAAAAAAGCCATAAATTAGTAGTAAAAAGTTATAGTAATGGAAATTTCTACAGATCAGGATATAGCTAAATTGAAAGCTTTAAAAAAAATGAAAGCGCGCGCTTTGTCGCTTTTGGGCTTTGCAGTGCTTCTATTTATAATTGCGATTTATTTTAAAATTCCAATGTTGCAGGCTTTCAGCGAAGCCGCAATGGTGGGAGGAATTGCAGATTGGTTTGCCGTTGTGGCTTTGTTTCGTCATCCTCTTGGAATCCCCATTTGGCATACGGCAATTATTCCAACCAAGAAAAATGAAATTGGAGAAAACCTTGGGAATTTTGTTTCTGAGGAATTTTTAAACAAAGAAAAATTAGAAATCAAACTGGATGAATTCAACTTTGCAACTAAAGCTTCAGATTGGCTTTCGCAAGAAGAAAACGCCGATAAAATTGCTAATGTAGTTTCGGTAAATATTATTCCGGGAATTTTAAAAGCGATTAAAGATGAAGATATAAAGCGATTTATTCAGGTTCAGTTTAAAGAAAAATTGGAAGGAATAAATTTTGGAGATTGGGTTGCATTGGCGTTAGAACCTTTACAAAAAGGAAATATGAAAGATGAACTTTTGACGAATCTTTTAGAAGTTATGAGTTCAGAATTGACAAATAATAAAGAATTGATTCGGAAAAAAGTAAAAGCTTCAACGCCACTTTTGAGTTTTGGCTTGGCCGATAAAAGTATTACAGAAGGTGTTTTTAATGGTTTGCAGGATTTTTTAAACGAAGCTAAAAACCCGGGTAGTGCCGTGAGAGTTAAAATCGATGAATATGTTTATGATTTTTTGGAGAAAATAAAAAATTCTGAAGAAATGAGAGTTAAAATCAACAACATGATTTTAAGTTTTGTGGGAAAAAAAGAAGTTCAGGATTACATCAACGGAATTTGGGATGAAATAAAACTTTCCATTACAACTGATTTAGATAAGGGAGATGATTCGTCAATTAAAAACAGTATTTCAAGTTTAATTCAAACTTTTGGAAATGGTATTAAGGAAGATCCGGTTATGATTGACAAAATCAATAATTTTATTAAAGACGATGCGCTTTCGGTTCTTTTAAATAATAAAAAAGTAATTGGAGATTTAATTTCGTCAACCGTAAAAAGCTGGGACGGAAAAGAGGTTTCTGAAAAATTAGAACTGGAAATAGGCAAAGATCTTCAATACATCAGAATAAACGGGACTTTGGTAGGAGGTTTAATTGGACTTGTAATTTATGGTGTCGAATGGACGTATCATTATTTTATTGTTTGAAAAAAATATCTTAATACAATAGTGTCAGGCTGAGCGAAGTCGAAGTCCGCGAACTCTGCTGCATGTGCCTTCGACTTCGCTCAGGCTGACACCAAAAAGGCTTAAAAATAAAAAAGAGGCTAATTTTTAAATTAGCCTCTTTTTCTATAAAAAAAAATGGTTTTCTATAATAATGAATGACAAGTCATTGCATTTGGCTGAGGAACTCCCATTAATTCTAAAATTGTTGGAGCAATATCACCTAAAACACCATTTTGAATATTTTTCAATTCTTTGTCTACCAAAATAATAGGCACTGGGTTTGTTGTGTGCGCTGTATTTGGACTTCCATCAGGATTAATCATAGTTTCACAGTTTCCGTGATCTGCAATTACAATTGTAGTGTAATCATTTGCAAGAGCAGCTTCGATTACTTGTTTTACACAGACATCAACGGCTTCACAAGCTTTAATTGCAGCTTCCATAATTCCTGTATGTCCAACCATATCGCCATTTGCAAAGTTCAAGCAAACAAAATCAACTTCGCCTTTATTTAATTCAGGAACTAGTGCACTTGTAAGCTCGTAAGCACTCATTTCTGGCTGTAAATCGTAAGTAGCCACTTTTGGAGAATTTCTTAAAATTCTTGATTCGCCTTCAAAAGGAGTTTCTCTTCCGCCAGAAAAGAAAAAGGTCACGTGCGGATATTTCTCAGTCTCAGCAATTCTAATTTGTTTTTTGCCTGCTTTTTCTAAAACTTCACCAAGCGTTTCAGTGATATTATCTTTATTGTAAACCACTTTTACGTTTTGATACGTTTCGTCGTAGTTTGTCAATGTTACATAATATAAGTTTAGTTTGTGCATATTCTGTTCGTGAAAATCTTGCTGAGAAAGCGCTTCAGTAAGTTCACGGCCTCTGTCTGTTCTAAAATTGAAGAAGATTACAACATCGCCTTCAACAATCGTTGCAAGGGGTTGTTCGTTTTCGTCAACGATTACGACTGGTTCGATAAATTCGTCAGTAACCTCTTTTTCATAACTAGCAAGAACACTTGCAACAGCATTTTTAGATGGTGTTCCAACTCCGTTAACAAGTAAATCGTAAGCTAGTTTTACACGTTCCCAACGTTTGTCACGATCCATTGCGTAATAACGACCAACGATAGAAGCGATTTTTACAGGAGTATCTTTGATGTATTCGTCTAAATCATGAATATATTTTGCTCCAGATTTAGGATCAACGTCACGTCCGTCTGTAAAAGCATGAACATAAACTTGATTTAAGCCATATTCCTGAGAAGCATCAATTAAACCACGAAGGTGAGAAGTATGAGAGTGGACACCTCCATCAGAAACTAATCCTAAAAAGTGTACTTTTTTATTGTTTTCTTTTGCGTAAGTAAAAGCATCAATCAAAACTTGTTCTTTTGCAAGTGTTTTGTGTGCTACAGCCAAATTTATTTTGGCTAAATCCTGATATACAATTCTTCCGGCACCAAGATTCATGTGGCCTACTTCACTATTTCCCATTTGTCCTTCAGGCAAACCAACATTTAATCCGTCAGTTCTAAGCTGCGCATTTGGGTAATTTTTGTAAAGGCTGTTTATAAAAGGAACATTTGCATTGTCTATTGCAGATACTTTAGGGTCAGGAGATTTTCCCCAACCATCTAAAATCATAAGGATAACTTTTTTGTTCATTACTTTTTGTTTTCTACAAAGATAATTCATTTCTATACTTTGCAAGAAGACCGCGATACATTTATATTTAATAAAACGAAGCGTATTAAAAAATAATAATTTAATTAAAGAAGGACTTATTTTTTAAAATTAATTCACGCTAAGCTCTTTTTCTGAACTTATTTTTGACAGCATTATAGTCAATAAAATATTTGACACTGATTGAAAAAACATGTTTTAATGCATCATTATTTAGTAAAGCCGTAACGTTGTCCTTAAACTGTTTGTCGATAACGCGCTCAAAATTATCGGCATTATTACGATATAAGATAGAAACCTGGCTTCCTGGTGCAAACCACCATGAATAAGATAAATCGGCATTCCAAGAATAAAAACTAGAATTTTTATTATCAGTATATTCCGGATATGGAGTCAATGTGCCATCTGGTTCCAATTGTAAAATATCTTTATTTTCAGCATACGACCAGTATTGTCTTACCGATAAATTAAAGGTCATAGTGCTATTCAAAGCATATTTTCCGCCAAGCGTATTAGAATATGTAATAACATTTCGATTTGCAAAAACAATATTATCAGCGGTGCTTTCATTGTTATCCCCATCTACACTGTCAATATAACCTTTGTTGTTGTTTTTTCTAAAAAAGCTGAAATAATAAGTCAGCAATAATTTGTCATTAAAACGATATCTCGGACCTACATCAAAGCCGTATGCCATTCTTCCTGGTTCATCTGCAAACACAATAGAAGGATTCAAATCCAATGCGAATTTTTTATTGTAATTAGTCGAAACACTTGCCCAGGCTTCTACTTTTCGCGGTATAATAACATACCTGTTATCAGCTCTTGGTTCATAATAATCATGTGATTCAAGAGGGTAGATCGTTAATCCTCCTCCGTAATAATTGTTTTTTATGGTCGTCAGGTTAACGTTTGCATTAATGCTGTTGTCCTGAACTTTTCCTGATTCTTTATTAAATTCGGCATACATATTATAGTTGATTCTAAAGCTGTTGAAAAGCTTCGTCGGATTTAGAATTCTATAATTGGCATTTCCATAAAAATTATAATAATTGGTGTAAAAATTAATTCCAAGATCATTTGGATCATAACCTTTAGTTACAAAATCAGAACCAAAACTGTAACGGTATTTTCCGCTTGTTTCAGCAAAGCCAACTGTGGTGAAAACACCATTTTTATCTTCTTCCTGATTAATATGACTGTATTTTGCATTTCCGTATAAGCTGTAGGTGTTTGCTTTTGTGTTTAAATCCCAAGCCAGACCTGTTACATTTGCATCTCTGTAATGACCGTTTCTAGTCACATTGGTATTAATAAAGGTAACCGATGAGTTTTTACGAAAACGTTGATCTAGAACTAAAACATTGTAATTAGTCAGGGGTTCAACAATAGCACGTCTGGTTTCGTTCGAAATGGTGTCTTTTATTGTCGCATATGTTTTTTCGGTCACAGCATTTAAAACTCCAATTCCTAATCCTTTTTTAGTTCTTCCTGAAACTTTCAAAGCATTAATAAGATTGACATTCTGAACATTTTCAATGATTTCTTCATTGTCATTTAAATCAGGGTCAATTGACGGGCTTCCTCCAATTCGTCTAGAATAAAAGATGTTGCCTTTATTAAACAAGTCGGTTCCTTCTGTAAAAAAAGCACGATTTTCATTAAACTGCTGTTCAAACGGACTAAGATTCAAAATTCGATCGTCGTATTTTGTTTGCCCAAAATCAGGAATTAGAATAGCATCAAGTGTGAAAGCATCATTAATTCCGTATTTAATATCCATACCGCCTTTCATTGTGCCGTAGGTTTTTTGGCCATCGGCGGCATTTAAATAATAAGAAGCATACGGCAAAAAGAACAATCGAGTAGGAGGTTTGATATTTTCAATTCCTGCTAATTCACCATTTTGCTGTGTAAAAGTTCCTATTTTAGTATCAATTAAGTTCCAAGTATATTTTTTACGCTCGCGTTTTACTTCTCTAAAAAAATTAATTCCCCAAGTTTGTTTGTTTTCTGCCGAAAAACGCAACGCCGCATACGGGAGTTTAATTTCGACAATCCAACCTTTATCTGTAATTCTGGCTTTGCTAATCCAGACAGCATCCCAAGAATAATCTTCTCCAATAGCATCAGTCATAATACAATCACCCTGAACATCAGCTGCCGAAACAAAAAATTCAAAATTTTGCTGACCATCGTTAAAACCATTTACAAAAACACCAAAAATATCTGCTGTTCCAAAATTATCACGCTGCGAAATTTCTTTTAAAATTTTGTTTGGTTCATCATCATACATCATCGCGCCAATGTAAATAGCATCATTATTATAGAGAACCTTGATTTCTGTTTTTTTTCCATCAGGAATTGCTTTGCCATTATCAGGTTCAAACATGATAAAATTGGAAGCAATTGGAGCGTTTTCCCAAGCAGCTTCATCTAGTTTTCCATCAATCGAAATGGATTCCACAGTTGATTGAGCCTGAAGGATTTTCTTCTGGCTATAACTCCAAAAAGTGGATAAAAGAAGGCTTAAAAAAATTAATTTTTTCATGAAATTTTTAAAAAGAAAATGGCTGACTAAACAGGTATTACTGCACTAATAGACTATGATTTGTTCTAATTGTTACAGTTTTGAGGGGCAAAAGTAATGTTTAATTGTGTTTTCTTTAAGAAAATGTACGAAAACATTTAGATTTTTAGCATAAGTAAATATCTTACAAAAAAAGATGTTTTTTGACCTGAAATGCAAATTTTTTACTATTATAATGTTAAAGTTTAAGTAAAAACGCACTGATTCAGCCTATTGAGTTTCAATCGCTATAAAATTTTTATATTTTTGCCCTACCCAAATTTAAATATTAACCTAAAGAAATTCAATGATTTACAAAACTTTCCCCTTATTGGTGTTTTTCTTATTGTCTTTTGGTAAAGATTCAAAAAGCACCCCTGAAACTAAATTTACACCGACTAAAAACATTGCTAAAGTTGAAAAACTTACAGTTGATGCCAAGATTGAAAGTGTATATAGCGCTTTAAATTCAAATCATTTTCAGTTGCCGGAACTTAAAACTTTTTCTGAAGCTTTAAAAGGTTTCTATATTCTTAAAGAAAAAGGAGTTGTACAAAAAGACATTTTAACGCTAATCGACTTTAGTTTGTCTTCAAACAGCAAACGTCTGTGGGTTATTGACTTAGCAACTAATACTATTTTGTATCAGTCATTAGTGGCGCATGGCCGTAATACGGGTGAAGAATTTGCTTCATCATTTTCAAATAATAATTCATCTTATAAAAGTAGTCTTGGTTTTTACACCACAGGTGAGATTTATCAAGGAAAACACGGAGCCTCACTTCGTTTGGATGGATTAGAAAGAGGATTTAACAGCAATGCCCGCGAAAGAGGAGTGGTGATGCATGGTGCTGATTATGTTTCAGAATCTTTTATAAGAGATCACAAAAGATTAGGCAGAAGCCAAGGTTGTCCTGCGATTCCTTTTGAATTGAGAGATGAAATAATTGAAGCTATAAAAGGTAAATCGTGTTTGTATATTTATCATCCATCAAGAAGTTTTTCAATGGAAGAAAAGCTAATTTCTTAATTTAGCATACAAATCCGAATCTAGATTATAAATATCAGCTCTAAAAATGAGCTGATTTTTTTTGCTCCAAGCAGTCCAATACCATTGATATAAAGCGTATTTTTTTGTGATTTTGAAACTCATTGTTTTTTTAGAAGCAATTATAGTGTCAATTTTTACTTTTGAAAATCGTACTGTGTCGTTTAAAATATGTTCAGCAAGTTCTAAAGGATTTTCTATACGAACACATCCTGAACTTAAAGAACGATTGCTTCGGCCAAAATAATTACGATGATTAGTATCATGTAAATAAACGCTATGGTGATTTGGAAACAAAATTTTCATCACTCCCAATGAATTTGTATATCCAGGGCTTTGTACGTATCGATAATTGTTAGGTTTGTTTTCGTTCCATGCAGTTGGTTCAACAACATGTCCAGAAGTATCATATATTGTGATGTTTTTATTCGCTAAATAATTTCTGTTTTTTTTCATGGCTGGGACAACATCTTCCTTTAAAATAGTTGGAGGAACAGTCCATGTTGGATTAAAAACAACCGTCTTTAAAGTTGACGTTATAATAGGTGTTTTTCTTTTGCTGGTTCCTACTACAATATTTCGGACCAGTGTCGTGTCTTGATCTTCAACAACATTCAAACTATAATCTGGAATATTTATGATGAAATAATTTTCGGCAAAATCGGCTGTAAACCATCTCCAGCGTTCTAAGTTGGCTATAATTTGCTGTTTTCTTCTTTCTTTAGAATAATTAAGTGCGCTGATAGTTCCTTGACCAATAACGCCGTCAGCCGCTAAGCCGTGTCGTTCCTGAAATTTCTTAATTGACTCAAATGTTTTTCTGTTGTAAACGGTAGTTAAACTGTCTTTTCCAGTCATGTCTCCCCAAAACAATAGTCTTTTTTTGATGTTGATTAACGCAGCATTGCTCTCGTTTAAACTTATTTTTTTTGTCAAAGAATCAGTAGTTATCTTTTCGATATTGTCGTCCTGAAAAGTATCAATGATTTCTAATGCTTTAAGCAATTCTTTATAAGTTTCTGATTTGGGCTGAATATTATCAACAATGCTGTCTAATTTATTTTTATTGAAGGCTTTTATAAGAATATTATTTACATCTAAAACCTTTTCATCTAGATCCCAATCCGTATAAATTTTCTTGGGATCTAATTTTCCTTTGAAAAGATGATTTAAATATTTTTCGAAATTATAAGTCAGTAAAATGTCATAAGTTGCTAATTCAGTATCACTTAGCGAGCTGATTCTTTTTTCGAATTTTTGCAGTTGGGAAGCTTTGTAATCTTCTGGATCTAAGCCCAATTTTTCTGAATTTTGCAATTGTGATAAAACGTAAGTTCTTTTCTTCAGATTTCCCCAAACGGTTTTATTTTCTGATGAATTGTAAAATTGTTTAAGTGTTTCGCTTTTATAAGTACCTATTATTGCAGTGTCAATTTCGACTGATCTTTCTTCTGTAAGAATAATTGCGGGTGCCTTTTTTTTGACAACAGGAATGATTTTCGGCTCGTCTTTTTTACAGCCGATAAATATGCATATTGCTAAAAAAAAGTAAAGTTTTCTCATTTTATAATTTTTTATACATCAAATAATGTTCGCCAACATCTTTAATGTCAAATGCTTCGCCCAGAGTTTGATAGTTCATTTTTTTGTAAAAACCAACGGCAGCTGTTCGCGCATTGAACCAAATTAATTCGACATTGTTTTCATTGCAGTAGGTTTCACAATGTTTAACTAACGCTTCGCCAAATCCTTTTTTTTGATGTGTCAGCAAAACTGCCATTCCGCGAATCTGCGATTGATTTTTTTCGGCAAAGATAGGGTTGATTTGAGAAAATAATGAAATAATTCCTGTTAAATTATCATTTTCAAATAAGCCAAAATGATGTGTTGTTTCTAAATCATCTCCTTCAAAGATACAGCTTTCTATAGGTTTTCCTTCTCTTAGGACAGGCTGACGAACGATATAAGTTTCTTTTGACGGGATTTCTTTGATGATATTCATAATTTTTGAAAAATAATTGATTTTATAACTTTTTAATTTTAAATGGGTTATAAATTATTGTTGTTTTTTATTGATTTTTTTTGCCTAAAAACTTGTTTTGAACTTAACTTTCTTTTTATATTTGCACCACCAATGCGAAAGTAGCTCAGTTGGTAGAGCTCCAGCCTTCCAAGCTGGTTGTCGCGAGTTCGAGCCTCGTCTTTCGCTCTAAAATAAATATTTTTTAATTTTTATTTTTTTAAAAGTTTTAAATTATTTATATTTGCACCCTGTTAATGCGAAAGTAGCTCAGTTGGTAGAGCTCCAGCCTTCCAAGCTGGTTGTCGCGAGTTCGAGCCTCGTCTTTCGCTCTTCAAAAGCCTCAAACATTGTTTGAGGCTTTTTTGTTTTTATTCCTTTTTAAAACCATATAAGTTATGTAAGCAAGTAAATTTTTCTCGAAGAAGATTTATTAGATGAACTTATATAGTTATATGGTTGAAAAATTATTTTAAGTAGCTCAAATCGCTTTCTGTTTCTAATTCGATCGGAGTTTCGTTTTGTTTGAACAAACGCGCCGTCAGATTTCCTTTCAAAGTGATTTTTTCTCCTTTTACTTCCAGCCAGCTTCCTTCTCTTAAGCCTAAAACCGGAATCGAATTGAAAGCATGGAATTCTTTTATTCTAGTTTCGCGAGTTTCTCCCATATGTTTCGACTGCAAATCTGGATCTAAATAATGCGGATTTAAGTTGAACGGAATCAATCCTAAAGTTTGAAAACTTGGAGGATAAATTATAGGCATGTCATTTGTGGTCTGCATTGACAGTCCGCAAATATTGCTTCCAGCACTAGTTCCCAAATAGGGCGTTCCGTTTTTTACAGTTTCGGCAAGAAGCTGCATAATGTTATGTCTGTATAATTGTGTTACCAATAAAAAGGTATTGCCTCCGCCAGTAAAAATTCCTTCAGCATTTTTGATGGCTTCTTTTGCATCTTCAAATTCGTGAATTCCTTTTACTGAAATGTTAATTGATGCAAAAGCTTCAGAAACTTTTTGAGTATAATCGTCGTGCGAAATGCCACTAGGGCGTGCGTAAGGAATAAATAAGAGATTTTTGCAATTTTTAAAATGAGATTGTAAAGTAGGTAATAAATACTCTAAATAACTGCCTTCGTGAAGAGTAGAAGTGCTGGCAATGATAACGCTTTTCATAATTTTTAAAATCAGATTCTTTATGCTAAAGATATTAAAAACTCTCAGTTTGATGACGATTGCCGCGGTTTAATTAACATATTTTTACCAAGTCCTTAGTATTAAATTTGGAACACATTAAGATATTTTTACTGCTTTAAGAATAATTTTAAATTTTTATCATTTTGATTAATAAAATTGCTTGTTTTTTGTTTGTGGTTTGGGGGCAAAACGTTTGCTCGCAAGTTCAGGAACGAACTTTAATTAATGGTAAAGTAGCTTCTAATGTTTCAGATCTAGAAGGTGTTTACGTAATTAATGCTCAAACTGAAGCGATGACGGTGACAAATGCCTCAGGAGCTTTTTCGATTTTAGCTAATGTTGGCGATACGCTTGTTTTTTCATCAATACAATTTAAAGAAAACAAAGTTTTATTAACGGCGGCTAATTTTTCAGATATAAATTTTACTGTTAGATTGAGCATGGTTATGCATCAACTACAGGAAGTTGTGGTTCGAAATTATAACGGAATAAATGCTGCATCTTTAGGAATTGTTCCAAGCGGACAAAAAACATATACGCAAGCAGAAAGACGACTGCGTACCGCAACGGCTTTAGATGCTCAGGCTACGGGCGGAACAATGGCTGGAGGGTCGATTTCGGCAGATCCGTTGCTGAATTTTTTCTCAGGTAGAACGGCGATGCTTAAAAAGGAAGCCGAGGTAGAGAAAAAAGAAGCTTTTATGAAGCTTTTAGAACGTATGTTTACTTTGGAACATTTTGTTGATCGACTCAAAATTCCTTTAGAATATGTAAAAGGCTTTGAGTATTATGCAGTCGAAAATGATAAGTTTACTGTAATTTTGAACTCAAAAAATAAAACTTCGACGGAGTTTCTGCTGGCGGAACTGGCAACTAAATACAAAGAAATAATTGCAAGTGAAATCAAATAATACTTTATATATAATCTTCTTTTTGTTTCTGATGCAGTTTAGTTTTGGCCAAAATTTGGTTCGAAAAGAAATTCTTGGACAAATTTTTGAACAGTCAACTACTGTTGATGGTGTAAATATTATTAATACTACTTCGCATGTTGCGAAAGTTTCAGGTGGTAACGGAGCGTTTTCTATTGCTGTAAAAGAAGGTGATGTTTTGGTTTTTTCTGCTTTTAGCATGGATTCGTTAAAATATATGATTACGGCTGAAGATTTAAATCTGGAAAAGCTTATTATTAAAATGAAAGCTAATAAAATTGAGTTGAAAGAAGTAATTATTAATACACAAATTACAGCCGAAAACCTAGGAATTGTGCCACATGGACAAAAAACATATACGCCGGCAGAAAGGAAACTAGCTACAGCTGGAGATTTTAAGCCTATTTCGTTATTGGGCTTGCTGGGAGGGTCAATGCCATTGGATCCTGTTATTAATAAAATTAGTGGAAGAACGAAGCGATTAAAAGAACTGGTTGCAGTTGAAAGGAAAGAGATGAATATAGAGCAATTGGGTAATCTATTTGAAGACGCCTATTTTATTGATTATTTGAAAATACCTTCTGAGTATGTTCTTGGGTTTAAGTTTTATTTTGTCGAAAGTCAGGATATAGGTGTTCTTTTGCTAGAGAAAAATAAATCAAAAATAACTCCTTTGATGGCGGAGTTAGCTTTAAAATACAAAGAAATAATTGCAAGTGAAATCAAATAATACTTTATATATAATCCTCTTTTTGTTTCTGATGCAGTTTAGTTTTGGGCAAAATTTTGTACGAAAAGAAATTCTTGGACAAATTTTTGAACAGTCAACTTCTGTCGACGGAGTAAATATTATCAATAATACGACCCAGGTTTCGACAATTTCTGACGTAAACGGAATGTTTTCGATTGCAGTAAAAGAAGGCGATGTTCTTGTTTTTTCATCTGTAAATCTAGATCCGCTTAAGCATAGAATTACTGTTGAAGATTTGAATTTGGATAAAATTCAGATCAAAATGACAGCCAAAGAGATTGAATTGAAGGAAGTTGTGGTGAATGAAAATCCACAAATCACTACCGAAAATCTTGGCATTGTGCCACATGGACAAAAAACATATACGCCGGCCGAAAGGAAAGTTTATACGGCCACTTCGACCTCAATAGATAAAATACTGAATAAAATTTCTGGACGTACTGCTATGCTGAAAAAAGAAGTAATTGTAGAGAAAAAGGAGATGCTTTTCAGGAAAATGGAGTATCTTTTTGAAGAGAATTATTATACTGAGCGATTAAAAATTCCTGTGGATGATATCAAAGGATTTCAATTATTTTGTGTGGATGATGCCCAATTTGCCGTATCTTTGAATACAAAGAACAAAACAATGAGTATGTTTTTAATCACAGATTTAGCCAGAAAATATTTAATTATCCTCGAAAATGAAAAATAGTTTATCAGTATTTGTTGTTTGCTTGTTTTGTCAAATCGCATTAGGGCAAAATTCAGTTAGAATACCGCTTCACGGACAAGTGGTAAATACATCTTTATCAATAGAAAGTGGTCATGTAATGAATATTAATGCAAACACCAGAACTTTTATAGGTGCTGGAGGATTGTTTGATATTTTGGCAAAACCAAAAGATACTTTAGTTTTTACCGGAATGGCATTTCAGTCTAAAAAAATTGTGCTGACTGAAAAAGATTGCGCAGAAATTCTTTTTACTGTACCATTAGAATTGGTGAATAATCAATTAAAAGAAGTTGTTGTTCATAAAGAATTAAAAGTAAAAACTCTGGGAGTAGGTTCTCAGGCAATTGTAGATATGCAGTTTGAAGATGATAAACAGTCAACTGCAAAAAATACTGCTATGTATTCTGATCAGACTATTAAATATGGAACTGATTTCGTTAGAATCTTTAAAGATGTTAAAAAACTTTTGAGGAAAAAAGACGATGTAAAAGAAGAGGAAATATCAGATATTGCTTTTGTCGCTTATACAAAAGATAATTTCAAACCTGACTTTTTTACTAAAACTTTAGGATTAAAAGAAGATGAAATAGATTTGTTTTTAATGTATTGTTCTAATGATCCAGAATCTAAAAGACACGTTGATCCTGATCAAAAATTTGAATTGATTGACTTTTTAATCAATAAGAATAAAGAATTTAAAAAATCGAACGTTGTTCAAAAATGAAAAATAGATTAATTTATCCTTTAATTGGGATATTGTTTTTATCGCTTTCTGCATTTACATTTCATAAGTTTTATATGGGTGTTTTTCAGGTGAATTATGCCTCTGAAAAAAAAATGATTCAAATTACTTCCCGCATATTTGTGGACGATTTGAATAAAGGATTAGAAAAAAAATACCACAAAAAAACATTTGTTGGCACTGATAAGGAAACTCCCGAAGATATAGAATTATTGAAAAAATATTTGGCTGAAAATTTTACCATTAAAATAAACGGCCAGACAAAAGCAATAACTTTTTTATCTAAAGAAGTGGAGTCTGATGATGTTTTGGTCTGTTATTCTCGAATAAAAGATATTGAAAAGTTTAAAACACTCGAAATTTTAAACTCTATTTTGGTTGATTGGAATGCTGAACAGCAAAACATTACACATATTTCAGCGTTTGGCACTAAAAAGAGTGTGCTTTTTACAGAATCTTCAAGGAAAGAAGTGTTAAAGTATTAGAGGGTAGGTGAAATTATCATTTTAATTGTTATTTTCACACCCTGATAAAATTACCATTAAGCTTTTATGAAAAAACTTTCATTATTATTACTTTTTCCTGCAATGCTAGTTGCTCAGGAAAAAGCAAATACTCCACCGGTTCCAAGGCAACAAGGAAAGTACGACACAAACAAATTCAGTCAAATGTATGATTTGCTGGCAACTCCAAATATGTTCCGTACGGCATCTGGAGCTCCAGGACCAGCGTATTACCAACAACAGGCTGATTATAAGATTGATATCGAACTAGACGATAAAAATTCAAAAATAACAGGTTCTGAGGTTATTACTTATTCTAATAATTCTCCAGATAGTTTAGAATATTTGTGGATTCAGTTAGATCAAAATCAAGCAAAAGCAAATACACAAAGCACTTTAGCGGAAAGCGAAAAAATCAATCAGGTTTTGCCGTTAGATGGTTTTTCAAGTAAATACTTGAAAAAAGATCTAGAGCGCGGTTTTAATATCGAGCAAGTAAAAGATGCTAAAGGGAACCCAATGTCATATACCATCAATGAAACAATGATGCGCATTAACTTGGCTACTCCTTTAAAACCAGGTGAAAAGATTTCTTTAGCTATAAAATGGTGGTACAACGTCAATAACTATAGAAAAGAAGGCGGACGTTCAGGTTATGAATTTTTCGAAAAAGATGGTAATAAATTATATGTAATTGCTCAATTCTATCCTAGAATGGCAGTTTATAATGATGTTGAAGGTTGGCAGAACATGCAGTTCTGGGGAAGCGGAGAGTTTGCTCTTCCTTTCGGAAACTTCGATGTAAACATCACAGTTCCTGCTGATCACGTAATCGATGCTACAGGAGAATTGACAAACAGAAGTGAAGTTTTTACTGCTGAACAGGTAAAACGTTATGAGCAGGCTCAAAAATCTTTTGACAAACCTGTTGTAATTGTAACTCAGGCTGAGGCTGAAGCGGCTGAAAAAGGTTTTTCTGAAAAGAAAAAAACATGGAAATTCAGTGCTAAAAACGTACGTGATTTCGGAATTGCATCTTCAAGAAAATTCATCTACGATGCAATGGCTGTAAAATTAGGAGGCAAAATTGTCATGGCAGAATCTGTTTATCCTAAAGAAGCAAACCCGCTTTGGGGAGAAACTTCAACGATGACAGTTGCGCATACTTTAAAAAGCTATTCATCTCATACTTTTGACTATCCTTATCCAAAAGCAGTTTCTGTTTCGGCAGAAGATCAAGGTATGGAATATCCTATGATTTGCTGGAACTTTGGTCGTCCAGACGAAAATGGAGTAACAAGCAAAGAAGTTAAAAACGGAATGATTGGTGTTGTTATTCACGAAGTAGGACACACTTTCTTCCCAATGATTGTAAATTCAGACGAGCGTCAATGGACTTGGATGGACGAAGGTTTAAACTCGTTTTTAGAATATTTAGCAGAACAGGAATTAGATCCAACTTTCCCTTCAAGACGCGGACCAGCTAAAAATATTGTTCCTTACATGAGCGGTGACCAAAAGTTTTTAGAACCAATTATGTCTAACTCTGAAACGATCGCGCAATTTGGAAATAACGCTTACGGAAAACCGGCTACAGGTCTTAATATTTTGAGAGAAGTAGTTATGGGAAGAGAATTATTCGATTACGCTTTTAGAACTTATGCAAACAGATGGAAATTTAAACACCCAACTCCTGAGGATTTCTTCAGAACAATGGAAGATGCATCTGCAGTTGATTTAGATTGGTTTTTCAGAGGATGGTTTTACTCAACTGATTTTGTAGATATCGGAATTAAAGAGGTAAAACAATATTACGTTTCTGACACTCCAACTGCTGATTTGAAAGATGTAAAAGTTAGAAAAGGACGTTTTGGTTTAGATAAAGGACCTTTTGTTTACTTAGTTTCAGGTGATAATGCAGAAGTTAGTGCTTCTAGCAAAAAAGCACTTAAAATCGAAGATATTAAACCATTGGCAACGTATGTTGATCAAACGTTTACGGCAGAAGAGAAAGCGGCTATAAAATCGCCAAAGTATTTTTATGAAGTTGAATTTAATAAACCAGGTGGAATGATTATGCCGATCTTAGTAGAAATCACTTACGAAGATGGTACAAAAGCTAATTATCAATATCCAGCTCAAATCTGGAGAAAGAATAATGATACCGCTAAAAAAGTTTATGCAACTTCAAAAGCAATCAAAAGCATTCAAGTTGATCCAAAATTAATGACTGCTGATATTGATGTAACCAACAACGCTTGGCCAAAAGCAGAAGAAAAATCAAAATTTGATTAATAATAAAAAAAAAAAAGACTCTGAAAAGAGTCTTTTTTTTTTAAGTAAATTTTAAAACTCTAAGCAGCAAAATTTAATATCTTTGTGACCACACAAAAATTAAAGATATGTTCGGTATAGGAGGAGGAGAATTAGTTTTCATACTGTTTATAGTATTAATGCTTTTTGGTTCAGATAAAGTGCCAGAAATTGCTCGTACAATGGGAAAAGCAATGGCACAGTTAAAAAATGCTACCAATGATATTAAAAGCGAGATTCACAAAGGAGCTGAGGCAAATGGACTTGACACTAAATCTCTTAATAGTATAACAGGTAATATCAATGCTCAGATTAATGAAGCAAAAACAAATCTAATTGGAGATTCAGGAAATCTTTTGGGAGATACTGCAACAGAAATTGATAAAGTAAAAGAAGATATTGATTCACTTTCAGGACCTATAAAACGCCAAATTTAATATGCTTGAAAAAATACAAGAATTAGATACAAATCTCTTTGTGTATCTGAATGGTTTAGGCTCTGAAACATACGACAAACTTTGGCTAATTATTACCGAGCAGTTGAATTGGACGCCTCTTTTCCTATTAATGTTCTATTTTATTTATAAAAAAATAGGAGGAAAACAAACCTTGTATTTATTGCTTTTTATAGCTGTTTTAATTGCTTTCACTGATCAGACGTGTAATTTGTTCAAGCATACTTTTGAACGCTTGCGTCCGTGTAATAATCCAGAATTAAATTCATTTATTCGAGTTGTCCAGGTTAGAAAATCATACAGTTTTTTCTCCGGACATGCTGCAAATACTATGGCTGTTGCGACTTTTTTATTTTTGGTTTTAAAAAGCCGTTTCAAATATTTAGGATTCTTGTTTTTATGGCCTTTAGTTTTTGCTTACAGCCGTATTTATTTAGGATTACATTATCCAGGTGATATTTTGGCTGGATATTTCTTCGGAGCACTTTTTGGGTCTTTGATTTATTTGGTGTACCGAAAACTAAAACCACAATATTTTCCAGAATAGTTTTTTAAAAGGTTCTAAGATGCTAAGAAGCTAAGGTTCTGAGGTTTTTGTTCTTGCAATCTCTAGTTTTGAAGTGCTGTCTTTTCACTCCATTGAAGTCCTTGAGGAAGTTGTTCTTTACTAAATTCAATATGAATAACTCTTCTTCTTTCGTTGTTTGTAGTTTTGTTTGAAGCATTAAATAATAAAGGCTTCATAATCATAATACCGCCCTTTTCAACTTCACAAATTGTTTCATTATTTTCAAAATCAAGATTTTCGATTCTCAAAATTCCTTTTGAATGTGAATTATTTATGACTTTTAAGTCGCCATTATCTTGAGTGGTGTTGTCAAGATGAATTCTAATAGTAAAATTGTTGTCAAGAATTTTTCTTGGTGGCTGAACCGCAAACTGATTTTGTTTTACAGTCCAGTTTTCGAAGTTTTCGATTTCAATTTTCTTGTCAACGGAAATCGTTAAATCTTGATGATAAGCCACAAACCAATTTGATTTTTCTGGTTTGTCAAAATAGATGGATTTCGTAATAAAGTAACCTTCTCCAAAAGTAGATTCTATAATATTTTTTAAATTTTGATTGAAGATATAAGGAAAAGTTTCTGGGATTTCTTTATGGAACTGTCTGATAGCAAACAAATCCTGAGATTTTCTAAAAGTAGAAGTACCTGCTTTGTTTTCAATATTATTCTCAATTAACGAAATCAATTTCTCAATTTCATTTTTAGTATAAACAGTATTTATAATTGTAAAATCTTCAGTATTTATTTCGTTTAAAGAATTCATTTGAAAATAATTGTTTATTTAATTACAGATTCTAAAAAAAACTCAGAATCTTAGTTTCTTAGAACCTTAGCAACTTTTTCTAAAGAACCCTACTCACGGTCAATCCATCACGAATAGGCAATAAAACCGTTTCTACACGCGGATCATCTTTTAAAAGTTGATTGTACTCTAAAAGCACTTTTGTGCTCACATCATTTGGATGAACTGGCTCCAGAATTTTACCGCTCCATAAAACATTATCAGATAAAATAATGCCGCCTTTGTTCATTTTTGGAACAATCATTTCCCAATAATTTAGGTAGTTTTCTTTATCGGCATCAATAAAAACAAGATCAAATTTCACGTCGATTGTTGGAATAATATCAACTGCTTCTCCTAAATGTTGAAAAATCTGCTTTCCCCAAGGCGAAGCATCAAAATATTTTCTTTGAAAATCAACTAATTCTTCTTTAATGTCAATAGTATGTAATTGACCATTTTCCTGCATTCCTTCGCATAAACACAAAGCAGCATAACCTGTGTACGTTCCGATTTCCAAAATATTTACCGGACGTATCAATTTAGAAAGCATGCTTAAAACACGTCCTTGAAAATGACCACTGAGCATTCTTGGCAAAAGAATTTTTTGATATGTTTCTTTGTTGAGTTTTGCTAATAATTCTGGTTCGTTTTCAGAATGTTGTTCGATATAATCTTCTAAGTCTTGTGAAATAAAATGCATGTTGTAGTATCTTCTAATTTAAAGCAAAAATACAAAAAATATCCGCTCACTTTTTTGTATAAAAAAACCATTCGTGTAGGCGAATGGTTTCTTGTTCAATTTTAAATAAAACTATTTTTTCAAAGCTTCATTTACTTCTTTTGCTGTTTTTACGGTTCCGTCTTTTGCTGCTTTTGCTGCATTTTCTACTTTTTCAGCACCTTTTTTGGTGGCATCTTTTACATCTTCAGCAGCTTTTTGAGTCGCGTCTTTTACATCTTGGGCAGCTTTTTCTGTTTTGCTTACTGCGGTGTCTTTGGCCTCTTCAATATCTGTTGTTAAAGAATCTACTTTGTTTCCAAGAGTTAATTCCTCATCTGCAGGTTTTGGTTCTTTCTTTTCGCAAGATTGTACAGCGAATGCTAATAAAGCGACAACAGCTAAGCTTAAAATTTGTTTTTTCATAATAATCAATTTTTTTAGGTTATAAAATTTAAAGGTTATAAAGCTGAAAAATAAAGATACACATTTAAAATGACTGCGCGCTTTGTAAGATTATTTTCCTTTTAAGAGCAAGACAATTCTCGTGCCAGATTTTATAGTTTAGAAAGAATAATTAAGAGTTTTTTTTAAAACAAAAAGGCATCCTAAAAAAAGACACCTTTTTGAAAAAAAAAAGAAACATGAAATATTTAATACAAACCCAATCAGGTTTGGCGGTTACTTATTTGTATAAGCTGAAATTAATAACAAGTTCATCTTTCACTTTAATTAAACCGGCCATTTTTGTTGGCGGAACTAATTCTATATCAGAAAATTTTAAGTTAATTGTTCCCTGAATTTTATTGTCATCAGTATAAAGTGTAAAATCTTTGTATTTGAGCGTTTTGTTTGTAATCAGAAAATTGAGATTGCATTTGTAATTTTTCCCAACTTGTCTAATATCCCTTATGCAAACGGTACTGTTTGGAAACTGTTTTATTTTTACAGTTCCCTGTAAGTCCTTTGTCATTATTTTATTTCCACAATCAAAATTTGACATCTTGATTTCAGTATTTAAAATGTTTTTTTTGATTGAATTTAAGTAAACGGTGTCTTTTGCATTAAACAAATTAGAGCAATTATACGCGCCAATAGTAGAAGTTCCTGTGATTTCAATTTTGATTTTATTGATAACTATAACAGAATCATCTGCTAAAAAAGTGGGTTTAGCACTTCCTAAAAAAAAGAAAATTACTAAACCCGGAATTAAAATTTGAAACCTTCTAAACATCGTATCAGAATGAAATTACAGCTTCAAACATTAATCCTTTAAAACTTCCTCCATAAAAATCACTTGGAATTGCGCCATTAAACTTTGAGTAGTTTTTATAGTTTTGATCAACATACTCTAATTTTGCTAAAACATTTTTAGTCATAAACCAGCCTGCTGCAGCTTCAAATCTATTAATCTGAATTGCCTGAGTGTTTGCATTTGCAAGTTTTTCGTCAACTAAATTATATTTTCCACCTACATAAAATCTTTCACCTTCACCAAAACGGTATATTAAATCTCCAACATATTGATTTACTTTACGAGTATCATCAGTTCCTTTATAGTCACCGCCTGAAGTGAATTCTAAAGTTCCAAAAAATTCAAGACCTTTATATTTAATAAATGGATTAATCATATATGATGTAGCCCAGTTTCCATATCCTGGATTAAATCTTCCTGTATCTTTATTGGCAGTTGGATCAAAATTATTGGCAACAGCAGTTACTGTTGCTCCAGTCGCAGGGTTGATTACATTATAATCAGAATGGCTCATTACGCCATAAAAGCGACTTCCTGCTCTGTCTGAAGCATATAAATTTCCACTAGAATTTGCTGTGTGATAATACGATCCCGTAAGTCTGATTCTTAAATCTTCGTTGATTTGCTTATCCCATCCTAATTTTGCAAGGATTGATGGGCTTATAGTGGTGTTATTGTCCGGTTTTGTAGCGGTAGGTGCTGCAGGAACAATTTCTTTAACATCTTGATTTAGTTTAGAGTTGGTAACGCCAATCATGCTCACAAATCCAGATCTGTTGTAGTAAAGTTCAGCTCCCATTTCAGTAATGAAGGCATCCATTATATTATTTCCAACAAAAGGGTTCATAAAAGCATTCCCATTGTCCGATCTTCTAAAGTGCGCGTCACCATAATTGTTCTCCATTTGACCAATTTTGATCGTCGCATATTTCATGAAGTCAGCTAAGAAATCTTTCTTTATGAAGTCTAGTTTGTCAATTTGCAAATAACCGCCTTTTACCCAAGTTTCATTGTGATGTCTTGAAGCAAGATATACATCTAAATTTACGCGTACACCATCATATAATTGTGCTCCAATAGTAAAATTGGCATTGGGTAAATTGAAATTATTTTCCAGATTGTTTAGTCTGTAACCTGGAGCTGTCGCTAAATCTTTTTGGTCATTATAAGAATTTAAAGCTTGAAATTGAAGCGCGAATGCAGCTCCCATATCAACACTAAGTCCTTTATAAGCAACGGTATCTTTTTTTACATCAAATTGATTTATACCTTTTTGGCTCCTTGGAATTTGGTTCTGAATGTGTCCAAAACTAACTTGTGCATTTGCGACAAATGTACTTGCCAGCGTTATAAATAGGATATAGATTTTTTTCATGGTTATTATAAATTAAAGTTTAAATTAAATTTTAAGGTCAAATCCTGGCCTGTTTTGATAGTGCCAAGCAAAGCGGTTGGAGATTTCATTCCAAAATCTGTAAAGGTGATTTTGTTTGATCCCTGTATGTTCAATCCATCTTTGGTAATAGTTGTTTTTACGGTAGTTTTCAAAATTTTACTAACTCCTGCAATGGTGTAGGTTCCTGTGAGTTCCCAAGTGGTTTCGTTTACTTTTTCGGCAGATTTTAAAACATATTTTATGTTCTTTTGTTTATCTGTTTTCAAAGTTTCGTAAGCGACTTTATCCATGCTTTTTTTCTCACTTTTAATGCTTTCTGCTGATAGAACCACAGATAAGGATTCGATTTCAGTTAGTCTAGAATTGGTGATTGTAAAATTGGCTGCTCCAGTTCCTGAACTCGATTTCATTTCCCAATCATGCAATGTTGAAGTGCCTAAAACTGAAAATGTAGATTTGTTATCTAAAGTGTAGCTTTTTTGTGCACATGCGAATGAGGTAATTCCAAAAAAGGAAATTACAATTGCGAGTAATTTTATTTTTCTTAATTTCATTTGATAATATTTTATTGAAATGTTTATGGCTCGTGAGCCAATTTTGCCTTAGTACTAATAGCATCCTTGTTAACTTGAACCAAATTTATTCCTCAAACATTAAGATTTTACTGATAAAAATCATTGTTAAAATTTTATTAAAATGATATTTATAAACTACATCGATTTCATTAAGTTTTACATAGGTTTTAATTATATAGTTGTGTGTTAAAGTTTTTGGATTTAATGGTTTTTAGAATAGCACTTTCATCAATTTTTAAGATTGTGTTGTAGTTTATACCATTAGAAATGAACAAATACTTAAATTTGCAGCATGCAAATCGAGAAAAAAGATATAAGAGCCTTATCAAAAGATCAGTTACGAGATTTTTTTGTCGCAAATAATGACAAAGCTTTTCGTGGAAATCAAGTGTATGAATGGTTGTGGAGCAAAGGAGCGCATAGTTTTGAGGATATGACGAATGTTGCAAAAACAACACGTGCTATGCTGGAAGATAATTTTGTTATCAATCATATAAAGGTTGATACCATGCAACGCAGTAGTGACGGAACTGTAAAAAATGCCGTTCGGCTTCACGATGGTTTAGTAGTAGAATCAGTTTTGATTCCCACCGAAACCAGAACAACTGCTTGTGTTTCAAGTCAGGTTGGCTGTAGTTTAGATTGTAATTTTTGTGCTACCGCAAGATTAAAGCGTATGCGAAATCTGGAACCTGGAGAAATTTACGATCAGATTTTGGCAATTGATAAAGAAAGCCGTTTGTATCATAATCATCCGCTTTCGAATATTGTTTTTATGGGAATGGGAGAGCCTTTAATGAATTACAATAATGTCATTAAAGCAATCGATATGGTTACTTCGCCAGAAGGTTTAGGAATGTCACCAAAACGCATTATGGTTTCGACTTCGGGAATTCCAAAAATGATAAAAAAAATGGCCGATGACGATGTAAAATTCAAATTGGCGGTTTCGTTGCATTCAGCTATTGATGAAATCCGCGCGAAAATTATGCCTTTCAGTAAAAACTTTCCTTTAAAAGATTTACGAGAAGCCTTAGAATATTGGTACAGAAAAACAAAAAGTAAAATCTCATATGAATATGTAGTTTGGAAAGGAATCAACGATGATAAAGCTTCTGTTGATGCATTGGTGAAATTCTGTAAATATGTTCCTTGCAAAGTCAATTTAATCGAATATAACCCAATCGACGATGGCGAATTTCAGCAAGCTTCTGAAGAATCTATTATGGCTTACATAAAAGCTTTAGAGAATATTGGAGTTGTTGTAAAAGTAAGACGCAGCCGCGGAAAAGATATTGATGCTGCCTGCGGACAATTGGCAAATAAAGAAGCTGAAGTATAAATAGTACGGGATTTTAAATAAACAAAAAAAGCATTAAGAATGAGGAATATCCTCGATCTTAATGCTTTTTTTTAGGCAAAAAGGATTATTTTTTCAAATCAACTTCTTCCGTTACTCCGTCTTTTGTAATTGTTGCAAGGCTATCGCAGTCTCCATTGCCGTAATCAATAACTGCCGTAGCTCCATTTTTAGTAACAGATACGACTCCTTTTACAGGATATGATTTTTTGCATAATGCTTTAAATTGTAATGGGGTTGTAATTTCAGCAGAAAAAGTATCTCCGTTTGGGAAAGTCGTTGTACCGCTTCCAGTTACTAGATAAGCATTGTCGTCCCAATTGAACCAGGTATCAAAACCTTCAACCATTTCTTTAACTAAATTGCCTTTTCTGGTATAAACGCCTCCATCATCAAAAGTAATAGTCAAGTCGATTGCAGCGGTAAAAACCGGATGTGCTGTTGCAAGCAAATCGGTTGTTTTTACAGTTCTTACTATGCTTTTGCTTCCTTGAAGTTTTTTGCCATTGTGATAAAATCCATCAAACGTATAACTAATAGTCTGTGTAGAAGAGGCAAAATCATTAGAAAAAGAAATAATCATTTTTCCTTTCACAGTGTTTCCGTTTCCAAGTGTACAGCCTTCAGCACCAAAATCGACAGTTCTTGTCCAAGTGTTATTGGTTAATACTGTTGTAATAGTAGCGCAACTCGGAAGGAAATTTTTTACCACGCCGCTTGGTTTTGCGGTTACGTTTTGTTGCGCGCTAAATTGGTCTTCAGCAATATTCGTTACATCATCAATTGAGGCATCAATTTTAGAATTTGTAATGATCTCATCTTTTGTAATTGCTGCAGATGATCCGTCATTTGTTTTTTCATCAGAGTTACAGCTGACAAAAAAAGATAAAGCTGCTAATGTTCCAATAAAGAAAATTTTTGTTTTCATAATAAATTAGTTTTACGTGATTTTAATTAATGAACTCAAATTAGGCTTTAACTAGATTGTTTTTTGGTGGTGAATTTATATTAGTAAGCAAATTGTTGATATACTAACATAAAATAGACAACGTTTTTTTATTTAAAATAGTATATTTGAAATCGAAATGAATATTACTTCCCAAATAAAACAGCCCATTTTTAACGAAATGGAACTTTTTGAAAAAAAGTTTCATGAATCGATGACTTCGAAGGTCGCGCTGCTGAACCGTATTACTTATTATATAGTTAATCGAAAAGGAAAGCAAATGCGTCCGATGTTTGTTTTTCTTACTGCAAAAATGGTTTCTGGAGGTGTTGTAAACGAAAGAACGTATCGTGGAGCTTCTGTAATTGAATTGATTCATACCGCCACTTTGGTTCATGACGATGTTGTAGACGACAGTAATCGCCGTCGCGGATTTTTCTCAATCAATGCGCTTTGGAAAAACAAAATTGCGGTTCTGGTTGGAGATTATTTGCTTTCAAAAGGATTATTGCTTTCAATTGATAACGGTGATTTTGATTTACTCCGAATCATTTCTGTTGCTGTTCGTGAAATGAGCGAAGGTGAATTGCTTCAAATTGAAAAAGCCCGAAGACTTGATATTACCGAAGATGTTTACTACGAAATTATCCGAAAAAAAACGGCAACATTAATCGCAGCATGTTGTGCTCTTGGTGCAAAAGCAGTAATTGAAGATGATGTTCAGGTTGAGAATATGCGTAATTTTGGAGAGCTTATCGGAATGGCTTTTCAAATTAAAGATGACTTATTCGATTACAGCGAAGAAGCTATTGGTAAGCCAACAGGAATTGATATTAAAGAGCAAAAAATGACTTTGCCTTTAATTCACGTTTTAAATACTTGTACGCCGCAAGAAAAAAAGTGGTTGATAAACTCCATCAAAAACCACAACAAAGACAAAAAACGTGTAAAAGAAGTGATTGCCTTTGTAAAAGATAATAATGGTTTGACTTACGCCGAAAACAAAATGGTCCAATTCCAGCAAGAAGCACTTTCTCTGCTTCAAAACTTTGAAGATTCTGAGTATAAAGAGGCGCTGACTTTGATGGTGAACTACGTAATCGAAAGAAAAAAATAATTAGATAATCAGATAATTAGAAAATTTGTCAATTAGATAATTGGTTGTACTTTGTTGTGAATCAATTATCTAATTGACAAATTTTCTGATTTTCTAATTGTTTTTTCCCTCCCATGCAACCATTTTAAATCGACAATCGTCTATGCTAATAGAAGTCTGTTTCTAAAGCCAAAAACCGAAAAGCTTATTAATGAAAATTATTCCGTTACATCAAGAAGAAACCAAAATCATAAAGCTGGCTGTCGAAAATAATCGTCAGGCACAGCAACAGATTTATGGCAAGTTTTCTTCAAAAATGTTAAGTGTGTGTCGACAATATATAAAAGACATTCAATTAGCAGAAGATGTAATGATAACCGCCTTTATGAAAGTGTTTACAAATTTAAGCAAGTTTGAACACAAAGGAAGTTTTGAAGGCTGGATCCGCCGAATCATGGTTAACGAATGTATTTCTTATTTAAGAGTTCAGAAAAAGGTAAAATTTGCCGAAGATGAATTTTTTGTTGAGGAGAGTTTCAATGAAATCGAGAGTCAGTTTACTGTTGAGCAAATTCAGTTTTTAATTGATGCTTTACCTGACGGTTATAAAATGGTTTTCAATTTATACGCGATTGAAGGTTATAAACACAATGAAATTGCTAAGATGTTAGGGATTAATGAAGGAACATCGAAATCGCAATTATCGCACGCTAGAAAAATGCTGCAAACACAAATTACTATTTTAAAAAAACAAGATAATGGAACCGAATAATTTTGAAAAGGATTTCCGTGAAAAACTAAATCAGCGCAAAATTGAACCAAGCGATAAAGCCTGGGATCGATTAGATGCGATGCTGAGTGTTGCTGAAGAAAAAAGACAACCTAAAAAGAAAAGTAAAAAATGGTTGTACATCGCAGCAAGTCTTATCGGATTATTGGTTGGAACTTTATTTTTTAATCAAGAAGAAAATACAATTGAAACGCCAAAAAATACAGTAGTAGAAAAAGAAAGCGAAAAAGATTCTGTAGCAAAACCAATTTTAAATAAGGTTGATGAAGTTAAAACTGAAATCGCTGTTTCAGAAAATCCTTCAAATGAAGCTGTGAATAAAGAA
The DNA here is from genome assembly GCF_004362055.1 of Flavobacterium sp. 245. Classification (GTDB taxonomy): domain Bacteria; phylum Bacteroidota; class Bacteroidia; order Flavobacteriales; family Flavobacteriaceae; genus Flavobacterium. Next base: position 446 of record NZ_SNXB01000009.1, on the reverse strand, counting down.
GAAAAAAATCATAATAACACACCAAATAAAATCAGTAAAAAGGAATCAAATCAAATAGCGGAGTCTTCAATCATCATCAAAAACAATCAAGAAAAACAATCATTAAGTAATCAAACTCCAATTGTCGAAACGCCAAAAAAAGAAAACGTAGATCAATTACTAGATTCGGCAGAAAAAACAATTGTGGCGGAAAATTCGGCGAAGCCAAAATCAAAAGTAAGAGTCAACGCTAATGATTTATTAAATCAAGTCGACGGCGAATTAGAGCAATCCTTCAGAGAGAAAGTAATCACAAAAGTCAATAAAAATTATCAGACGGTTAAAGTGGCTTTGGCAAACAGAAATCAGCAGGAGTAAAGAGTAAAGAGTAAAGAGTAAAGAGTAAAGAGTAAAGAGTAAAGAGTAAAGAGTAAAGAGTAAAGAGTAAAGAGTAAAGAGTAAAGAGT
>NZ_SNXB01000008.1:241206-269922 GCF_004362055.1 Flavobacterium sp. 245 | reverse complement strand
TCAAGGTATTGATGGAAAAAAGCCAATCGAAATGATAAATCCGTTACCGAAATAAGTGACTTTTACAATTCCGAGGAACGAGGAATCTCCGCAAGAAACTCCGCATAGAAACTCTTCAATCTTTGTCGAGCTACTTGCGGAGATTCCTCGTTCCTCGGAATGACAAGATTGCGGATAATCAATCAAAACAACCCCGAAACCGGCGAATTCCTAATCCCAATTTTAGAATAATCGAAATTCATTTTTTCTTTTAATAAAGAAGCATAAACACTTCTAAAATCAATCTCATGTTTAAAATCGCCGTTATCTAAGTCGGCTAAATTTGGGTTATTTCCTAAAATCGCTCCTTTATTGTTTCCTCCAATAATAAACATTGGTGCTGCAGTTCCGTGGTCTGTTCCGTTTCCGTTGTCTTTTACTCGTCGCCCAAATTCGGAGAAAACCACAACTGTAACATTCTGCATCAATTGCGCTTGTTTTAAATCCTGATAAAAGCTGTACAGGGCATCATTCAAATCAGTCAGTTTTCTTTCGTGAATCGCCAATTGATTGTCGTGCGTATCAAAACCTCCAAGTGATGTATAATACACTTTTGAATTCAGGTTTCCTTTTATCAATCGGGCAATCCATTCGAGGTTTTTAGATAATCCCGTTTTTGGATAACTGATTTCTGTTTTAGATTTTGCTAATGCTTTCTGGATTTCATCAGAGCCTTCTGTAACCGAATTGGCGATTTTTCGAACAAAATCTAATTGTGGATTATTAGACAAAGTCACATTTTCATCTTTATCTGATTTTACTTTAAATCGGTTTGGGTCTTTTACCGTAATAAAATTAGGTTCGATTCCTTTCAAAGCCAAATTATCAATAGAATCCAGATTGATTCCCGCCGTAGCCTGATGTCCGTTGCATTGCAAATCTAAATACCTGCCTAACCAGCCTTCGTTTATATATTTGTTAGAATCTGCTGCGGTTTGCCAAATTTCCTGACTTCTAAAATGAGAACGAATAGGTTCCGGATAGCCAACATTCTGAATTACGGTTAAATCTCCATTCTGTTGCATTTGAGCAAAGTCTTTTAACGAAGGATGAAATGCCATGCCTTTGTTTTTTCCAATCACAAGATCTTTACTTAAAGCAATTTTCGTTCTCAAATCATAATACAACGGATTATCGTACGGAATAAAAGTATTCAATCCGTCATTTCCTCCATTCAGTTGTACAAAAACAATACATTGCTCGCCGGTTACCAAATTATTTTGTGAACCAAAAGCATGCAAAAAATCAGGAAGCACAAGCAATCCGCCTGTGAATGTCCCTGTTAATGTTAGAAAATTTCTTCTGTTCATAATTTCAATTTTTAAACTAATTGATATTCCGGCAATTTTGTGATGTAATTAAAGAGTCTTGCTACCGCGAAATTGGCGTGTGGCTCTTTTGGGTCGAAATCATATTTCAGCAAATTTTCCATGTCTTTTTGCATGGAATCGTTTACTTTAAATAACAATCTGTCTGATAATTCAGTGATAATGGTTTTATTATTTCCATCAGTGTCAAAATCAATTTTTACATTGATTTTCTCGAATTCTGTTTTTGGCTTTTCATTTTCAGAATTCATTGTGTTCAAGACTCTTCTGGTGATGCTTCTTCCGCTGCAAAGCAAATCGGAAGTATTGTTGCGTTGCAAGTAAATTTGCGAAGTCAGCCAGGAGTTTCCACCATCCCAACCTTTCACATTTACTTGATTGTAGAAATCCATTCCTTGTTGTTTCAAGAAGAACATAATCATGGCATCATCCAAATCATCAATATGCAATTCTTCTAAAAGCTGTAGAATATAAACCAGCGGATTTTTGATTTTAGTTCCGGAATTCTCTTTTTTATATTCTTCGGTAAAAATTTTAGTCAGCAAAGGTTGGATTTCAAACTTTACTTTTCTGAAATAATCTCCGTAATATGCTACCAAATCTTCTGAAGGATTATCATAAACAAACCATTTCAGGATTTTTCGGGTAATTAAATAGGGAATGTTTTTCTGCTCAAAAATAATATCAACCAAATCATCAGATTTCCAGTTTCCGGTTTTTCCGAAATAGGTTTTATCGCTATTATCTTCTATATTTTTTCTGTAAACCGCACCATTATCTCCATAATTTAACCCAGCTAATGCTCTCGCGCCTTCTTTGATATCGCTTTCAGAATAATTCCCAATTCCGATCGTGAATAATTCCAGTAATTCCCGACTTAGATTTTCATTGTATTTGCCTTTTTTATTATCGACATTGTCTAAATACCGAACCATGGCATTTGATTTCACAATTTGCTTTGTCAATTCCTTGAAATTTCCAAAAGCATGTTCGCGCAAAATCATATTGTGCTGGTAAATCCAGTAATTTACTTTTACTTTTTGGGAAGTAGAAACGAAGTGATTGTGCCAAAAACAAACCATATTCTCTCTTAATGGAAATTCGTCATTTCGCATTTTGGAAATCCACCATTTTTTCAATTCTACATTCGAATAGATTTCTTTTTTGAGAATTTTCTTTTTGAATTCAGTATCGGCGGTTTTTATGGATTCGCGCAATGCTTTAAGCTCCAGAAGTGTTTTTGGATCATCATCTAAAAAAGCAGGAATTTCTTTGTCGAATTTTGAATCATAGGAATGTTTTAGAAATTTTTCTAATCCTAGTTTTTCGATTTGAATTGCTTGTTTTCCTGAAAAACCTAATCGTAATGACCAAAGATTGCTTTTTTTCATGATGCAGAAATTATTACAATAAGACTTTACTTTCTCTTAAAGGTTTAATTTAGAGAAAGATGCTAAGTTACTTAGTTACTGAGATGCTAAGTTTTAAAAATCTTTGGTAATAATTTCAACGGGAAATTTTTGGGAATATTGTCCAAATAATATTCAATATAGCTCGTGGTTTAAACCACGGGCTATATCTTTAAATAGGCAATTAAAAAAAGCAGTTATTACTTTCATAATAACTGCTTTTTTTACTATTCAATTCTTTCAAATTGTATCATTTCATCAAACCCATTTCTTAATGCTAAATCCTTAACAGTAATAACAAATTTTTCTAATTCTCTACTTAAAATCAACTCATAATCCTGACTCATTGAATTAAAATCATTTGGCAACAAATTCTGAATCGCATAATTAATCCCTGTTAAAATTGTAGGAAAATCAATAAAAATCAACTTCCCATATTGTATTTCAGTTTCAAGATTTATATATCGGGGTCTACCTGCATAACTAAAAGACACGCTTTTAGTTGATCGCTTCTTTTTGATTTTTTCAAATTGCAAATTCAAATCGCTGTTTAATTTACTTGGAATAATAATTTTAATCACACAATCTTCATATTTAACTCCTCCTTCTTCAAAACCTCCGTTTTCAATTAAATATCTACTTGTTGGAGAAATCAAGTTTTCAAAATATACCGATGCCAAAGTTGACGAAGGAAAAAAATTAATCGATGAATCATTTTGACTTCTAAACAAACTAGCAACTGTTGAAATAGCAGAAATCAAGCTATTAGTATCTTTTTTGCTAAATCTTGCAAGTGAAATCCCCTTAACATCTGAAAGGATATTTAGCTCTTTTTCTACAACGAATGCGCACTTAGACAATCCTAAACGCCCCATAAAAAGGCCCAATTCAAAAAGAATATTGTCTCTCGATTGTAAAACTTCCGACTCTCTCACTAATACCTTATCATCAGTAGTGCCTAATAATATACCATAATCAAATTGCAAAGTCGCTTTCAATAAATCATGAAGAAAATTATTGTTTATTTTAAAAACAGAGGTATCCCATACTGTATCATTCCAAATAACAACTTCAAATTCTGGCTCAAGCATTTTTTTAACTGACTCCGCAATTAATAATTCTTCTGAAGATGAACCTATAAATATTCTTTTCTTTCTCATATCGCAACAAGCATTTTTAAATCTGCTAAAACCGAAACCATCTCTGTCATTATTTTTCTCAATGCCTCTAGTTTTTCAGGCTTATTTTTAAAAATATCTTCATTTCCATCTACTGACTTTAGTCTTTCAGAATGTTCTTTATTTTCTGACAAGCTTTTCAATTGATAAAACAAAACCGGTACTAATTCATAAAAGCTTTTGTCTATATACTTATCAATATTGACATCATAGCATATTGCATTAATATCAAAACTTGACAAATTAATTTCATGATCAGAATCCGCTTTTAAATTTTTCAAAAACCTAATCATTTTCTTCAATCTTCCAGCAGTAACACAACTTCTATCATTTATTCTTGAAATACTGAGGAAAGGGTAATCAGGATTCCCTTTTGAATTAATATCCTTATTATAAACCTGTATACCTCTGTAATCAGACTCTTTATCTTTTAATACAGCTGTAACATTATCATACCAATTTGCTATTACTACATCAACATCCCTACTTAAATTTTGATTTGTAATTTTTATTGCTTTTGGATGACAAATATCACATATGTCATATTTTTCTAATAGTTTAGACTCAGATTCTTTTCGATTTTTCTTTAAATCTTCAATTGCATTTCCGGAATATCCAGCATTATTAATTTCATTTTGCAATTTTTGTATTTGAGTAGAATATAACTGAACCTTCAAGCTTTCGGTTCTCAAAACTGTTTCAATTGATGATCTATCGAATGTGTAAAATTTATCACATATTACTAGTAAATCAATATCGCTAGCTCCACGTATATGAGTGTTAGTCATAACTGATCCTTGATATCTAAACACAACATCTGTAAGTTTTTCTTTTAGATGATTCTGAACTCTTTCACCTGCTAATTTACTTTTTTTAGTGTATTCTTCTTCCACTCCTTTCATAGCATACCTTATATATTTCAATACATCACTATATGAAATAGTAGATAATTCGCGCGAAAAAGATTCAGTTATTGCTATATTTTCAGGATTATTCCTTTTTTGTATATTATTTATTAATCTCTTATAATCTTTCATAAAGTTGATAGTGTATTTAATCATATTTATATCTGAAGCTTTTGCTCAATAAGCCAAAAAATCAGTATTTGTTTAATTTCTTAAACTAATTTTTCATCTTTAGTAATTAAAGCAACTTAATATAAATAGATAGTAATATTAAATGTAAAATTGTTTGTAATAAGTAATCCATTAAACCCCTATAGAACGAATTATATCTATAAGGTTTAAGTCATTTATAATTTTCTACAACATTTAACTTGGAAAGAAGATTCGAATTTTATACTTTTGAAGAATAAAATAAGCAGGTGAGATAACCTTACCTTCTGTATATAACTTATAATTAGGGGTCGGATCCAAATTAATTAAGTTTTACCAAGTTAGGGATGTCATAGATGTCCCTTTTTTTATGTCTTTTCTTTATCTCAACTATAAATTTAAAAATTAATTCTTTAAAAAAGGCTTCCTTGTTAAGAAGCCCTTTTTACCAATATTCTTTTATTTAAGTTCTTAAAAAGATTAACTTCCACACATTTCACAATCCTCAGGACCTGCAGCTTGTGCTTTTAGCAACATCGCTTTATAATCCTCGATATTGATCTCTTCTGTTTCTGCAACTAAAGCTGGAGCTGTTTCCTCTTTTTTATCGTTGTTTAATGTGAATTTAATCGCATCAACTGCTGATTTTGTTCTTAAGTAATACATTCCTGTTTTCAAACCAGACTGCCAAGCGTAGAAGTGCATTGACGTTAGTTTAGAATAGTTTGCATCTTGCATGAACAAGTTCAACGATTGTGATTGATCAATGAAATAACCTCTCTGACGAGACATATCGATAATATCTTTCATCGACATTTCCCAAACTGTTTTGTATAATTCTTTTAAGTCTTGTGGGATAATGTCAATATTTTGAACAGATCCGTTATGACGCATGATTTCTTGTTTCAAATCTTCGTTCCATAAACCAAGTTTTACTAAGTCTTCCAGTAAATGTTTGTTTACCACGATGAATTCTCCAGACAATACACGACGTGTGTAAATGTTTGATGTATATGGCTCAAAAGCTTCGTTGTTTCCAAGAATTTGAGAAGTCGAAGCCGTTGGCATTGGGGCAACTAATAATGAGTTACGAACTCCATGCTCCATTACTTCTTTTCTTAATGAAGCCCAGTCCCAACGACCAGATAATTCTTCATCTTTCATTCCCCACATATTGTATTGGAATTCTCCTTTAGACATTGGAGAACCTTCAAATGTAGAATATGGACCTTCTTCCTGCGCCATTTCCATAGAAGCGGTTACAGCTGCGAAGTATAAAGTTTCGAAAATTTCCTGGTTTAATGTTTTAGCCTCATCACTAGTAAATGGCAAACGCAACATAATAAAAGCATCTGCTAAACCTTGTACTCCCAATCCAACTGGACGGTGACGCATGTTAGAGTTTTCAGCTTCTTTTACCGGGTAATAGTTTCTGTCGATTACTTTGTTCAGGTTACGAGTTACACGTTTTGTAACATTGTAAAGCGCTTGGTGATCGAATTTTCCGTTTTCAATAAACATTGGCAACGAAATAGAAGCCAAGTTACAAACAGCGATTTCATCTTTAGAGGTAAACTCCATAATCTCAGTACACAAGTTAGAAGAACGAATAGTTCCTAAATTCTTGTGATTCGATTTACGGTTTGCTGCATCTTTGTACAACATATAAGGCGTTCCAGTTTCGATTTGTGATTCAAGGATTTTCTCCCACAATTCACGTGCGCGAATGGTTTTTCTACCTTTTCCTCTAAATTCGTAATCCATATATAAAGCTTCGAATTCATCTCCGTAAACGTCATATAATCCAGGGCATTCGTTAGGACACATTAAAGTCCATGTTGTATCTTCCTGTACACGTTTCATGAATAAATCTGAAGTCCACATTGCGAAGAATAAATCTCTCGCACGCATTTCTTCTTTTCCTGTATTTTTCTTCAAATCCAAAAATTCAAAGATATCAGCATGCCAGGTTTCGATGTAAATCGCAAAACTACCTTTACGTTTTCCACCACCTTGATCTACGTAACGAGCCGTATCGTTGAACACTCTCAACATTGGCACAATTCCGTTTGAAGTTCCGTTAGTACCGCGAATATAAGATCCTGTTGCACGAACGTTATGAATAGAAAGACCAATTCCTCCCGCTGATTGCGAAATTTTAGCCGTTTGTTTTAAAGTATCGTAAATTCCGTCAATACTATCATCTTGCATTGCCAAAAGGAAACAAGAAGACATTTGAGGTTTTGGAGTTCCGGCATTGAACAACGTTGGTGTTGCATGCGTAAAGAACTTTTTGGACATTAAATCGTAAGTTTCAATAACCGATTTTAAATCGTCTAAGTGAATACCAACAGAAACACGCATTAACATGTGTTGCGGACGCTCAACAATTTTTCCGTTTATTTTAAGAAGATAAGAACGCTCTAAAGTTTTAAAACCAAAGTAATCGTAATTAAAATCTCTTGTATAGATGATATGAGAATCTAAAAACGCAGCGTTTTCCTGAATCACTTTAAATACTTCATCCGAAAGCAATGGCGCTTCTTGTCCATTTCTTGGATTTACGTAGTGATACATATCTTTCATCGTTTCTGAGAACGATTTTTTTGTATTTGAATGTAGGTTTGAAATTGCCACACGCGCTGCCAATTGAGCATAATCAGGATGCGCAATAGTCATAGAAGCTGCCGTTTCTGCTGCAAGATTATCTAATTCAGAAGTAGAAACCCCATCATACAATCCCTCGATAACTCTCATCGCTACCTTTACTGGATCTACGAGCTCATTCAAGCCGTAACACAATTTTTTGATTCTTTCTGTAATCTTATCAAACATTACGGGCTCTCTGTGGCCATCTCTTTTTACTACATACATAAGCTTACTATTTATAGTTATTGAAAAAATGAAAGCATCTAGAAAACGAATTCCAGTACTTAAACATTGCGTGTTTTTAAATTATTTTTCGAGAATTACAGGATTCTCAATAGTTGCCCTTTTCCAATTTGAATATCAAACCGAAAAGCCGTTAAAATTGCTATTAAATCTCCGATTTGGGTGATAGAGATTCAACCTAAAAAAATGTTCTGTAAATAATTAATTAAAGCCTTAGATAAAATCAGCTGAAATTAATAAATGCTGTTGTTCTAAAAATCTGCGTCAAATGAAATTTTTTGAGCATCGCTGTCTGTGTTCATCACACCCGATTTTTGATACTCGGCAACACGTTTTTCAAAGAAATTAGTTTTTCCTTGAAGAGAGATCATGTCCATGAAATCAAACGGATTCGCTGATCCATATACACGCTCACAACCTAATTCTACTAATAATCTGTCGGCAACAAATTCTAAGTATTGCGTCATTAAAGTCGCGTTCATACCAATTAAACTTACCGGTAGCGATTCTGTTACAAATTGTCTTTCGATATCAAGAGCATCAACAATGATTTCTTTGATTCTGTCTTTAGGCACTTTGTTTACTAAGTGATGATTATGCAAATGAACTGCAAAATCACAATGTACACCTTCGTCACGAGAAATTAATTCATTTGAGAATGTCAAACCTGGCATTAAGCCACGTTTTTTCAACCAATAAATTGAACAGAATGCACCAGAGAAGAAAATACCTTCAACAGCAGCAAAAGCAATAAGTCTTTCAGCAAATGAATCCGACTCGATCCATTTTAAAGCCCATTCTGCTTTTTTAGCAATTGCAGGGAAAACTTCTAAAGCATTGAATAATTCTGCTTTTTCAGCTTCGTCTTTCACGTAAGTGTCAATCAACAAAGAATAGGTTTCACTGTGAATGTTTTCCATCATGATCTGGAAACCATAGAAAAACTTCGCTTCAGCATATTGAACTTCGTTTACAAAGTTCTCAGCAAGATTCTCATTTACGATTCCGTCAGAAGCAGCAAAAAATGCAAGGATGTGTTTGATGAAATATCTTTCATCATCATTTAATTTGTTATTCCAGTCAGTCAAATCTTGGTGCAAGTCGATTTCTTCCGCAGTCCAAAAACTTGCTTCCATCTTTTTGTACCATTCCCAAATATCATGATGTTTAATTGGAAAAATAACGAAACGATTTTTATTTTCTTGTAATATTGGTTCGACTTGTGACATGACAATTTTTGTTTAATTTTTATACTGAAACTTTACTAATTCAGTAGACTACAAAGATTGTCAATTACTGCCAAAAATGAAAGTCAAACTTATTCACAATTCGCTGTAGTTTTTAACAACGGCGAAAATTTGAAATGATTTTCATACAATAATTAATTTATTGCAAATGAACATTTTAAAAGCATAATTAGCATCTTGAAGCCCCGTAGAATATAGACTTTTTGAAATAAAAAGCAAGAAATTTTAAATTGTTTTTAAAAGTTTTTTTTGAGTCAAAACTTTATTTTTTTTGAGTTAAAATGCGCCCTCGCAAAAGGGTAATTTTTACACTTGAATTTTTAAGAGTTCTTAAGTTCCTCTGCTACTTTTTCAAGTTCTAAATACCAGTCTTCACCAAAACGGCGAATCAACGCTTCTTTTACAAATTTGTAAACCGGAACTTCTAATTCTTTACCTAAAGAACAGGCATCATCACAAATATCCCATTTATCGTAATTTACCGCAGCAAACTCCGTAAAGTCTTTTACACGAATTGGATATAAATGGCAAGAAACTGGTTTTTTCCAGTCTACGATTCCTTGATTGTAAGCTTGCTCGATACCGCAAAGCGCCGTTTTTCCGTCAAAAATAACATACGCGCAATCTTTATTATCAATCAAAGTTGTTTCTAGATCGCCGTCTGTTCCTTTTACCCAAGCTCCTTGGGCTTCAATTGCAGCAATTCCTTCTTTTCTTAAAAAAGGCTTTACTTTCGGATAAATCTCTTCCAAGATTTTAGTTTCAGCTTCACTCAAAGGTGCGCCTGCATCTCCGTCGACGCAACAAGCCCCTTTGCATGCTGATAAATTACAAACAAATTCTTTTTCGAGTATATCCTCTGATACGATGGTTTTTCCTAGTTGAAACATTTTGCAAAGGTAATTAAAGATTCAGGAAATAAAAACCGCACATCAATATATGTTTGCAAACCTAACTTATTTAGAATGTTACCATTTTATCTATGCATTGCGTGTAATTATTCTAACACATAGAAACATAGAATTAGTTATCTAAAAAAAGGCGTTTCACTTATTTAAAACAAACATAGCCGGCTATATGAGAGAAACATGTTTCTTTTTTTTACTCTTTATTAAAAAATAAATCTATGTCTCTATGTGTTTAAAAAAACCTCAATTATATCAACGGGTTGTTTTATCTACATAAATTTATAGTCTGATTTATTAAACATGTAAGCGTTTTTCTCCAAACTTAGACATTTCATTGTGGTTACTTTACGGCTTTTTAAATCTTTCATTGTCATATCCATTAACAACGTACGATCTTCTGGTTTAAAATAGTTCGACAATCCTTCGGGCATTTTCCAGCCTTTTTGATTTTTAAACATATCGCCAAAACTCACTTTTGCCTCACTAGTGTAATAACAAATAATATCATATTCATCATTTGTCATCTGAATTCCTTTGCAGTTATAACCCAAAAAGGTTTTATTTGGAAGTGTCTTATAAGTAAATTTTGATTTCTCACCTTCTTTTTTTGCCATTTCTGTATAATCAGGCATTTTTGAAGCTGATGCCATTTTTTCCTTGCCGTTTCCAAAGGCAGTTACCATAATACTGTTTTTAGAATCCATAATCATAAACATATCCTGTCCTTGTCCCTGAGAAATATTCATTCCGAAATAAGAAGCATTAGGTTCTAGCAAATAATTAGCATTCATAGCTTTTCCTTCATCGGTTTTAATCTCCATATTGTATTTCCAGCTGAAAGCATAGGAATTTGGAACAACCGAGGGATCCACTTTATTTTTACCATAACTTAAAACGGCATTTTCCATACTTGCATTTTGATCAGCAGTTCCGGTACCATTTTGACCTTTTTGTTGTGCTGCTTTTTTAATTTGCTGCCAGATTTGGGCTTGTGAACTATTGGATGAAAACAATAAACACAAGAAAACTATAACAAACATCATCTTTTTCATAACCTTTCCTTTTTAAGTTAGTGCAAATTTAGTGATTGATTTTCAGTAAGTTATATTTTTAACGTTTGATTTTATCAACTTTTCATTGGCAAGTATCAAAATAAATTAAGTTCAAAAACAAACAACCCTTTTTCTACAAATCAGCAGTCGAAAGATGATAATGTTACAAATATCACATTTTACACCATTAAACTATGTTTTTATAACAAAAATACAATGTGGCAAAAAATCACCTAACTTTATTACCTACTTTTGCAGCAAATTATTAATCGCTTAAAATCAGAACAATATGCTTGAAATCGACTTTAAAGAAATTATTACGGTTGGAATGGTACTTTTTGCAGTAATTGATATTGTAGGATCAATTCCAATTATTGTCAATTTACGCGCAAAAGTTGGGCACATCGACTCAGAAAAAGCTTCCTTAGTCGCAGGTATGATTATGATTGTTTTTCTATTTGTTGGAGAAGGATTGCTGAATTTAATTGGTATCGATGTACATTCATTTGCAGTTGCCGGATCATTTGTATTATTCTTCCTTGCTTTAGAAATGATTTTAGGAATTAGAATTTATCGTGACGAAGAGCCAGGATCGGCCTCAATCGTACCATTAGCATTTCCGCTGATTGCCGGAGCCGGAACCATGACAACACTATTATCGCTACGATCTCAGTTTCATACAATCAATATTATTATTGCTATTTTACTGAATATTATACTGGTTTACATTGTTTTAAAATCCTCTAAAAAAATTGAAACCTTATTAGGAGAAAATGGTCTGGGCGTAGTCCGCAAGACATTTGGAGTCATACTTTTAGCGATTGCTGTTAAATTATTCGCCGCTAATGTTAAAGGTTTGTTCGTCTAACATTTATTTTTATACTTTTACCGCATAAAATTTCTAAAAACGAAACTTTAAGCCCTTTATTTAAGGTTTTACTTTGATTATTTTAAACAAAAAACAACCAGATGAAAATTTTTACTTCAATATTAGTGCTTTTGGCATTAGCTTTAATTGTTTTTAATATTACGCTATTAGACTTCAAAAATCCCTTTCAGGGAGACAGCATGGTAGCTTTTATTGGAATCGCAGCTTCTTTCTGCGCCGTATTGATTCTTTTGATTTTTAGAATTTCAAAAAGAATTGAAGAAAAAACAAACGGCAGATAAATAATGTTTGACGTTCTAATTATTGGCGGAGGTGTATCAGGAATGTCTTGTGCACTTGTTTTAGGCTCTGCTAAAAACAAAGCTTTTGCAGCCGATAAAAAAATCGGAATTTTTACACATCAAAAAAATTCTTCTCTCCAAGAAGCAATTTTCTACAATGCTTATGGCATAACACCAGGAAAATTAGGTTCTGAATTACTTACAGAAAGCACACATGATTTAGCAGCATCTTATCCACATATTGCTCAAATCGCAAACGAAAAAGTAATTAAAGTTGAAGGTCAATTTCCTGAATTCACTGTAATTACAAATAAAAACTCTTACCAAACAAAAAGTATTGTTGTCGGAATTGGTTCTGCCAATACGTTTGACATTGATGGCTTAATGGAGTTTGTTGAACCGCACAAAAAAGCACTTCCAGAAAAACAACGAATTCAGCTGAAAAATAACGATCACAAAGTTGCTGATGGTATTTATGCAATTGGAACTTTGGCAGGCTGGAGAAGTCAACTAGCAATCGCTGCCGGAAGTGGCGCTGCAGTTGCTACAGATATTCTAACTTTATGGAATAATGGCGTACAGACTCATGCGCATGATAGTATCCGATAAGACAAAACATCTATAAAATTATTAAACCATATAAGTCATATAAGCTCATGTGAATTATGCGCAAAGCATTAAATGAACTTATATGACTTATATGGTTTATTCTTTTATTTCACCGAAATAATCTGAGTAACCTTAATATGATTTTCGTCTTCACTTTTCCAGAATTCTCCTTTTACTGAAACGACATCACCAATTTTTACTTGCTTGTAGTTTTGCGGTCCGCCCACATTTACAATACTGATTGTCGCAAAGTAAACTTCTTTTTGATCTGTATTGATTTTTGCTGTGTATCCGTCTTTACCGCCTTCAATTGACTCTACCTTGCCCGAAACCGTCTTGCTGCTGTCTTTTGCAGTTGCGCAAGAGATTATAAAAGTCATTACAACCAGAAGAAGGCTTATTCTTTTTAAATTTTTCATGTTTTGAATGTATTTAACCGCAAAGTACGCTAAGAATTACGCAAGGATCGCTAAGTCTAATTTTATGTTATTATTAAGTTTCTTTTCAAAATTTATGCCAATGGAATACAGCTTCCGGCAATAACTTTTAAATTTTCATCAAACTGTTTCCAAACTCGGATATATTTAAAAACACCATTTATTGGAGTAGTATCATAAGTGCCTTTTAATGAAACTGCAACAGTTACCACAGCCACATTGTCAATTATATTAATAATTTGGTCTGAAGCTTCTAGTGATTCTATCTTCATTCTTCCAGAACGATAGGAATCAAGATCAAAAGCTTTTGTAATGGTATTTCCGTCAGGTAAATTGAAAAGCAAATCGTCGTGAAGGATTTTATCTAAAGTTGGAACATCAGCATTTTTAATTGCAGTTAAAAGTTCAATTTCAGCATTTACAACGGCTTCTGTTTTCATATTTTAAAAGTTTCAGGATTGTTTCTTTGGACTCAAAACCGATTTGATCATGGCGTCATCTTTCAAAACCACATTGTAGTAATATAATTCGCCGAACAATTGTCTCGCAAATTCAGCTGTGATATAACGGTTTACCAGCGCTTTGGTTTTATCTAATTTTAAATCCAAACCGGTCATTGCAATGTAGTTTTTAAACTTCTTGAAGTAAACATCTGAATTTTTCATTTCTTCTAAAAACTCATTAAAATGAAGCCCAACAAATGCTTTTCGGTTTTTATCCAATTCTTCAAAAACAAAATGTCCAACAATTCCGGTTTGCAATAGATAAGCAACATTTTCATTTCCGTGCTCTGCTTCCATCGGAACAAAAACATCAGGAACAATACCACCGCCACCGTATACGATTTTACCTTTTGGAGTTTTAAATTTCAAAGAATCGGCCACTTTTATACTGTCTTTAGCATAAAGTTCACCTGATTTTATTCTGGATTCTGACTCTTTAAAATATTCTTCATTTCCTTTCTTATACGGTTTCTGAATCGATCTTCCTGTAGGCGTATAATAACGTGCGACAGTCAATCTCACTGCAGATCCGTCGTTGAAATCCATTTCGCGTTGCACTAATCCTTTCCCGAATGAACGGCGCCCAACGATAGTACCTCGATCATTATCCTGAATTGCTCCAGCCAAGATTTCACTAGCAGAAGCACTATTTTCATTAATCAGAACAAATACTTTTCCGGTTTCAAAACTTCCGGCTTTTGTTGCGTATGTTTTTTCGGTTGTGCCGTTTTTATTTTTGGTAAAAACGATCAACTGCTTGTCTTTCAAAAATTCATCAGCAATAGCTATAGCCTCTTCCATGTATCCGCCACCATTATCACGAAGATCAATTACCAGCGACTGAATACCACTTTGTTTTAATCGCGTCAAACCGGTTTTAAACTCGTTATAAGTAGTTTCGGCAAAACGATTGATTTTGATATAACCTGTACTATTTCCCAGCATCAAAGAAGCATCGACACTTTTAATGGGAATAATATCTCTTTTAATTTTAAATTTCAGTTTCTTTTGTTCCGATTTTCTAAAAACCGTCAATTCGATTTCAGAACCTTGAAGCCCTTTTAATTTCGAGAACAAACTGTCGGAAGGAAGTTTTCGTCCGTATAATTTTGTTTTTCCTGCAAACAAAATTCGGTCGCCAGATTTTAGTCCCGCTTTCGCTGAAGGTCCGTTTTCAATTGGTTTTATGATCGCAACGGAATCTTTATACATATAAAAATTAATTCCTATTCCAACAAAATCCCCTTTCATGCTTTCAGCAACTTCGGCTTGTTCGCTTGGCGGAATATAAACGGAATGCGGATCTAATTTTGATAGGATATTATCAACTGTAAGGTTTACAATTGAATCGGTATTGATACTGTCGACATATTCGTTATTAATAAAGTCGATCAGTTTATTTAATTTGGTTTTCGAGTAATTTTTAGCCAAAAGCTGATCATCAGCGGGAGCGTTCATAAGGCTTCCGAGTACGGTTCCCAGAGCAAAAGTGGCTCCGATAACAATTGGCAAATATTTTAGATTGAATTTCATTACTCTTCTAAAACAGGAATATGTTCGACTTCGATACCCGCTTTTAATAAAAACTGAAGTCCAGAATCATCTCTGTATCCATTCTGATAAACCACTCTTTTAATTCCTGACTGATGTATCAATTTACTGCATTCTTTACAGGGTGAAAGCGTAATGTACAACGTTGCACCTTCGCAGGACTGTGTTGACCTCGCTACTTTTAAAATTGCATTTGCCTCGGCATGCAGCACATCCCATCGGGTCAGTCCGTCTTCGTCTTCGCAGCAATTTTCAAATCCAGATGGTGTTCCATTATAACCATCAGAAATTATCATTCGGTCTTTTACGATAATTGCTCCTACTTGCTTTCGTTTGCAATAAGAAAGCAAACTCCACTCTTTTGCAATTCTCAAATACGCTTTATCGTATTTGTTCAATTTTTTTATCTCCATTTATTTTATCTGTTCCAAATTGGGCTTTCAATAATCATCGGAATCACAACTCCAACAATAAAAGCCGACATTACAAGTGCCCAGTCGCGCTTTGAAAAGCGAAATACTGTCTGCACTATATAAGATAGTATCAAAACTACGAAAACCACAACTAACTGAGCCGTTTCAATTCCTAACGCAAATTCTCCTAAAGGTAGTAATTTTGACGTTGCCGAACCTCCTAAAATTGTTTTAAAATAATTTGAGAATCCAAGTCCGTGTATAAGTCCGAAAAATAGCGTAACAATAAAAATTAAATTTACACCTTCATTTTTAGTTGCTTTTCCTGCGGTAAAAAGATGATATAAAGCGGTAATTAAAATTGTTATCGGAATTAAAAACTCAACAAGGTTTACTTTTACAGCGATTATTCCAAAAACAGAAAGTATTAATGCTACTGTATGGCCAATTGTAAAAACCGAAACCAAAAGCAAAATGCGTTTCCAGTCTTTAAAAGCGTAAGGAACTGTTAGCGCGATTAAAAAAAGAACGTGATCGTAGGCGTTGATATCTAAAACGTGTTTTAATCCTATCTGAAAATAAATCCAAAATTCTGACATAGGGGTAATAATATTAAATGATTAGGGGATGTAAACTTACGATTTATTTTGAAAATTTCATGAAGTCCATCCTTAAAACAACGTAGAAAAATAAGTTAAATTTTATGAGAAATTTAAAATTATGAATTAAAATAACTTTTATCTTTGTTTAACAAAAATCTTAATTAATTATGTCATTTTCAGAATTATTTGATAGCGAATTCAAACAAAGAAATAAAGGTCATTTCTCAGCTATTGTTCGCGTAGCTTTAGCAGACGGAATTGTATATCCTGAAGAAAAACAATTCTTAGATAAACTTGCTTCTCGTTTAGAAATTACCGACTCTGAGTACGAAGAGATTCTTAGCGATCCATTAAAATACCCAATTAATCCACCTTATTCATATGTACAGCGTTTAGAGCGTTTATATGATTTAACAAGAATGGTACATGTTGATCATCATCTTGAGGATAAACAAGAAGTATTATTGAAAAAGATTAGTGTAGCTCTAGGATTCACTCCAAGTAACGTGGATTATATTATAGCAAAAGCATTATCTTTAGTCGACCAGAAAGTTGACGGAGATACTTTTATTTACGAAATGCAACATATGCATAAATAGTATTCAGTGATCAGTTTTTAGTGTTCAGTTTTATACTGAAACTTGACTGCGAATGAAAATTAAAAACAAACCCGACAAGTTTTTGAACCTGTCGGGTTTGTTGTTTATTGCCAAAAGTAAACTTGAAACCTGAAACAAAAAAACCTAACAGGTTGTAAAAACCTGTTAGGTTGTCTGTTACTGAATACTAAAAACTGACCTCTGAATACTTATTCAGCCGCCATAAATTCCTCAGCTTTTTCTACCATATTTATGCTTCCGCAGAAAAACGGAACTCTTTCATGTAGTTCTGTTGGCTGGATTTCCATAATTCTTCCAAAACCATCTGTTGCTTTTCCTCCAGCCTGCTCTGCAATAAAAGCCATTGGGTTACATTCGTATAATAAACGTAATTTTCCTTTTGGTGCTTTTGAACTAGTTGGATAAATATAAATCCCACCTTTAATCATATTTCGATGAAAATCAGAAACCAGACTTCCTATATATCTAGAAGTGTAGGGTCTGTCATCTTCTTCACGCTGACAATATTTAATGTAATTTTTTACTCCCTGCGGAAAATGGACATAATTCCCTTCATTGACCGAATAAATGTGTCCGTCTTTTGGAAACTGCATATTTGGATGTGAAAGGTAGAATGTACCAATCGCCGGATTTAGCGTAAAACCATTTACTCCGTGTCCCGTTGTGTAAACTAGCATGGTCGAAGTTCCATAAATTACATATCCTGCTGCTACCTGATTGATTCCCGGCTGTAAAAAATCCTCGCTTGTTACCGGGGTTCCAATTGGAGTAATTCTTCTGAAAACAGAAAAAATAGTTCCTAAAGAAACATTTACATCAATGTTAGAAGATCCGTCAAGCGGATCCATTAAGATCACGTACTTATTATTATGACTGTTGTCGCTCCCCTGAACAGTTATAAAATCGTCGTTTTCTTCTGAAGCAATACCACAGACAATCTCACGGTTTATTAACGTCTGGATAAATACTTCGTTGGCATAGACATCTAATTTTTGCTGGTCTTCTCCCTGAATATTCTGTTCGCCTACGGCGCCAATAATATCCACTAATCCAGCTTTGTTAACTTTGTAGTTGACGACTTTTGCCGCCAAACGTATCGAGTTAAGAATTCGGGAAAGCTCTCCCGACGAATACTGAAATGCTTTTTGGTTCTCAATAATAAACTCTCCCAGTGTTTTATTGCGTTCTTCCATTGCTATATCGTTATAGTTTTTATTTAAAGTCACAAATATCGCTTATTTTGTGAGAATGATTTAAAAATTATTTTGTTAGTTTGTTACTATTGTATATTTGCTAATTAAAGTCAAAAAGAATGCAGTAAATACATTTTTTTTTGCCTTATATGCAATTAATAATAAGATTATATGAATATTAGAAAAGGAAATCCCGAAGACATGAAATCGGTTTTAGGATTAATTCAGGAGCTGGCGATATTCGAAAAAGAACCGGAAGCTGTCGTAATTACAGAAGAAGATTTAATTCGTGACGGATTTGGAGAAAAACCTCTTTTTCAGGTTTTTGTAGCAGAGATTGAAAGCGATTCAGAAGAAAGCAAAAACGGAAAAGAAATAGTTGGAATTGCGCTATACTATTACCGCTATTCGACCTGGAAAGGAAAAACAATACACCTTGAAGATTTGATTGTGAAAGAAAAAATGCGCGGTACCGGTTTAGGGTCGGCACTTTATGCTGAAATCATGAAACAAGGAAAAAAAGATAACGTTCGAAGAGTGGAATGGAATGTTCTGGCATGGAATACACCAGCAGTTAATTTTTACAAGAATTCTGGCGCAAGAATTCTGGAAGACTGGCAAGTTGTGCAAATGGATGAAGCAGGAGTTAATTCATTCTTAGAAAAATTATAAAAGAAATGTTTTGCCACAGATTATAAGGATTAAAATGATTTTCTAATCTGTGTCAAGTTTGCCACGAATTTCACGAATTAGCACGAATTAATTTGTGGAAATTCGTGGAATTAGTGGCAAAAAAAACAAAATACTAGGTTTCGATTTGAATCTGAAATCTAAAATCTAAAATCTATTAATTAAAAATGAGAGTATTTAAATTTGGTGGAGCATCAATAAAAGATGCAGATGGAATTAAAAACGTTTATGACGTTTTACAAAAAGTAGGATATGAAGATGTAATTCTTGTAGTTTCGGCTATGGGAAAAACAACAAATGCTCTTGAAGTGGTTATCAAGAATTATTTTGACAAATCGGCTGAGTTAAATTCTTCGGTACAAGAAATAAAAAAGTACCACAATCAAATTTTATTAGATCTATTTGAAGACGAAAAACATGCCGTTTTTACAGCAGTAAACGAGCAATTTACTGAGTTGGAATACTTTTTAGCGCATAATAAATCTCCAAATTACAACTTTGTTTACGATCAGATTGTAAGTTTTGGAGAATTGATATCAACAAATATTTTAAGTCATTACATGAATTTCAGAGAAATTCAGACACAATGGCTTGATGTTCGCAACTTCATCAAAACGGACGCAACTTATAGAGATGCAGAAGTTGACTGGGAAGCTACACAACAACTTATCAGTAAAAATGTTCCGCGCAAAATTTTAAATATCACACAAGGATTTTTAGGTGCCGATGAAAACAACTTTACGACAACTCTAGGCCGTGAAGGTTCTGATTATACTGCAGGGATTTTTGCTTACTGCTTAAATGCCGAAAGCGTAACCATCTGGAAAGATGTTCCTGGAGTTATGAATGCCGATCCGCGTTATTTTGAAAATGCGAGTTTATTAAACCAAATTTCGTATCGTGAAGCAATCGAATTAGCATTTTACGGAGCAACGGTTATTCACCCAAAAACGCTACAACCATTACAGAAAAAAGAAATTCCTTTATACGTAAAATCTTTTATTAATCCGTTATTAAAAGGAACTTGCGTTTCTAAAGGTGTTGATCTTGAGCCACAATACCCTTGTTTTATTGTGAAGAGAGAACAGCTTTTAATTTCACTTTCATCAATTGATTTCTCTTTTATTATGGAAGAGCATATTAGTGAGATTTTTGGATTATTCCACGAATTTAAAATCAAAGTAAACTTGATTCAGAATTCGGCAATTAGTTTCTCTGTTTGTGTGGAAGATAAATTTGGAAATTTCAACGAATTGAATGCGATTCTTTCGAAAAAATTCAAAGTAGAATTTAGCGAAAATGTAACTCTTTATACTATTCGTCACTTTACAGAACAAGCTTCTGAAACGGTTGAAAAAGATAAAGAAGTTTTATTGAAACAAGTAAGCCGTGAAACAATGCAGATTGTAACTAAAGAGCTAAATTAATATTGGTTTATAAAAGGTAATTATTTCAATTCAAATATATTTTAGAAAGGCTTTGCTTAATTGCGAGGCCTTTTTGTTTATACGAATTTTCCCTTGTTTGAAGATTTCATTAACTTTACTTATTAGTAATCAGTCACTATTTGTTTTGGAATATGAATTACAACGAACCAACCGAAGAAGAGAAAAATAAATGGATTAATGATCCTGATAACTGGATTTGGGGAATATTCTATTACAATCCAAAAGACAAACGATTATTCCCTCCCAAGAAAATAAAACAATTTGGTTATACTACTAATTTTGCAAATCCTAATTCTGTTTTTGCACTCCTTCTTTTAATGGCAGTTCTAATCACTTTAGGACGATTCATAAAGTAAATCTACAATACACTTTATTTTAAAAAAGAAAAAACCGCCACAAAACAAGAGAATCTATAAAATTAAAAAATTACCTCGCCCTATTATTCTCCGTCTGCTCAATTTCAGATTTCTTATAACTTGTTTTTTTGGAGTTCCCAAAATTATAAGTTGCGACAAGTTTAAAGTAATTACTCGTATAGGTTCTGTGATAATAAATTTGAGTCTGGCCAACATTATAATCTCCGGAAATCATAAACTTATGAAAGATATCGTTGGCTGAAAAATTAAGTTTTAATGCCTCTTTTAAAAAATTCCTTTCTATTCCTAAAGTTACTGTCGAACGGCTGTTTTCACTTCCTAATCCATAACTTCTATCACTTAAATACCAAGCTAAAAGCTGCAGTTTGAAAAGCTTCGGAATTGTAAATGTATTATTGGAATACAAATAAAATTGAGGTTTTACAGGACTAAATTCAAATGCATAAAAATCATCTACAGATTTCTGCCAAGTAACACTTACTGTATTGGTAGAATTCCACCATTTTAGATTGAAGGATCTGGAAAGCGAACTAAAAAACGTATGTCCTTTTTCCAGATTTAAAGCTTTTAAAACATAACTATTGGGTGTATCTCCTCGCAGAGCAGCCGCAGAAATAGGATCGATTTTATATGTATATCCAATTTTAAAATCGAACTTTTTGTACATCGTACCAATTTCAAAAGCATGAGTTTTTTCTGGAAGCAGGTTTGGATTTCCTTCAATTGTAGTGAATGGATCCTGATAAACAATATACGGATTTAAAGCTTGATATCTTGGTCTTGTTATTCTTGCAGCGTAAGAAAAATGCCCTTTCCAATCTTCTGAAAAATCAAAATTTAAAAGTGCGTTTGGAAAGAAATTGCCATAACTTTTTTCAAATTCCTGAACTTTATTTGCATTTGTAAATAAATTGTAGCTTGTTTTTTCTGCTCTTGCTCCAAGTGAAACATTGAGCTTATCATTCCACGTTCTGACATAGTTGAAATAAGCCGCAACAATTTTTTCATTGTATTCAAAATCACTGGAAAGATCCTCATCTAATTCAAAATTCAAATTATCATCAGAAATAAAAAAATCTGTTCCAGATTTTATAGTAGCATGACTAAACTTCGCTCCTGTTTCAAATTTAGTTTTTTCATCTATTTCATTAATATAATCTGCCTGAACCGCGACAATATTAATCCTGCTGCCAACATTGTTTTTTAAATATCTTTCTGAATCTGTTTCTTCAACAAAACTGTTTTCTTCAATTAGATCCCCTATCGTCAGATTGTAATTAGAAAATTGAGACCCAATAAACAATGTTGAACCTTTTTCGGTTGTCAAGTTATAGTTTAAATTGATAAACTGATTTAATAAAACATCATTTCGATCAACATCTGTGGCATAAAAACTATTTCCAGAATTATTAGTTATCGAATTTCTGCTTTCTGTAATACCGCCCAAATCATTCACATTTCCGCTATAGGCTAATGAAAGATAATCTTTAGCAGAAAAATTATATTGAAGTCCAAATCCAAAATTAGAATAATTGTTAAATCTTCTTTTCCAGTCAGTTGTCAATTCAGATTTCATGTACTCATCAGGATTCGGGCGCGTTCTTGTCGTGTACAACAATTCCCGATTTCTGCCTAATTGCAAACCGTAATTACTTATAAAAGAGAATTTTCCTTTAGAGTAACTAAAATCAAAAAGCGAGTTATAGCTTGTTCCCCCAAATTTAGAAACCGAAATATGCTGGCTTGCCGTTCCCATTATACCGCTTTCAATATTTTGTTTAGTGACGATATTGATAACTGCTTTTCCTTCGGCATCGTATCTGGAAGATGGATTCGAAATAACTACAATCTTCTCGATCTGAGAAACCGGAATCGCTGCAAAACGTTCGTAATTAATCAAAACTCCGTTTAGGTAAATTATTGCTTCGCCTTTTCCAAGCACACTGATTTGTCCTTCGGCAACCACTACATTTGGCACACGACTCAATAATTCATTAACAGAACTACTAGTTGCCAATACGCTTCCGTTTACATTGACTTCGATCGTTCCGTTTGATCCATATTTTAATAACGAGGATTGACTTTTTATAACAACTTCATTTAATTTATTCTGATTTCCTGCGGTAATAATAGCGACTAAATCAACACTTTCCTTTCCTTCGTATTTCAAATTCAAATAGCGATCTGCAAATTCTGCCGATGTTAATTTTAGAATAATTTGTTTTTGATTTATATCTGACAATTGAAAAACGCCATCTAAAAAATCCTGTTGTTTAATGATTACAGAATCCTGAACGGATAAAGCAGTTGCAGTTCCCATCAGCAATTCGTTATTTGTGCTCATCACTTTTCCAGATATTTTCTGAATGGATTGTGCATTTGTTTGGGTTACATTTAGAAGAAAACAATAAAAATAAGCGAATACTAGAATTAAAAACCTCATGAATTTTTGCGTTTAAAATTTGACTTTTTGTGAGGACAAAAGTCAGTTTCAAATCACGAAATGAGGTAATCGAAAGCGAAATCAGGAGTACGGATCTATAAATTCATACTTCGTTTTAATCTTGTAAAGCCTGAAGCTGATAATTTAGCGGTGTTGTTCCTGTATGTTTTTTAAAGGCTGAAAAGAAAGTCGATTTAGAATTAAAACCAACGTCATAGCCAACTGATTCCAAAGTCAGTTTGTCATTTGATGTTATAATTTTGCAAGCTTCATTTATTCTAAATTCATTGACAAAACTGGTGAAATTCTTTCCCAGATTGTTATTTAAAAACTGCGATAATTGGTGGCTTGAAATATTAATTTCCTGAGACAGATCTTGAAGTGTCAGGTTTGGATTTTTATATAAATTCTTTTCGCGCATTGCGTTTTCCAGTTTTTCAGACCAGATTACTGCTTCTGCCGAATCTATTTTTTTATTAGAAATCTTTGCGTTCAATAAAAACAAATCGTCTGTTTTTTTTCTGTACAAAAGAATTGAAATTCCTAAGTATAAAATAAACGAAAAAACGACTGCTCCACTTATATATGTAGCTCCCGGCGCTCCCATAATGGATAGAAAATAAAATAGGAATAAGAGAAAATTACCTAAAAACAGCATTCCGAACCACATTTCGGCAGGAGTTTCTTTTTCTTTTCTGCTGAGAATTTTCTTCAAAACACTGCGAAGTTCAAAACCGGCAAACGCGATATAGACTAACCATTGAAAATAAATGATTCTTATGAAATAGCCTCCCCAAAGTTTTGGATATACTTCATACGGATATACAATGCCGACAGCAACTATTAAAATTCCCCAAAATGCTAAAATAAACTTCCATGATTTGGGCATTACCTGAACTTCTTCAACTGCCGATTTGATAAAATAATACAAACACGGCCCGATAAAGAAACAAGCCGTAAGCCCAAACTGTAAATACATTTTTGGAAGCTCGGGATGAAAATAAACAAATACAGATTTTCCTATCCGGATACTTAGAGCAAACAAAAGTGCGCCAAGGAAATAATTTGTCAGGTATTTTTTCTTAGTTAAAAAGAAAAAATAAAGGCCCAGAATAATTCCGTTGAAAGAACCTAAAGCACTAAAAAAGAATAAAAGTTCTTTGCCCGTATCCATAAATTAAGTTTGTGATATATCGAACAAAGCTAAAAAAAAGATTGGTTTATGAAGAGAATTATACTTCAAAATTATAATTAATAATACTAATTAAACCTAGACACTAAACTTAAAATCAGCCAATTCTCCAATAAACAAATGCCTCGCAATTTCCCAATTATAAATACTACTTTTGACTTTTTAGAGTTAAAGTATTTATGTTGAAAAAATTACTGTTTTTAACGGTTTTCATCTGGTTTTCTGCGCTTCATGCTCAGGAAACAGAATCACCGTACAAAACAAAAAAAGTAATTGCAACCCGCGATACCATTCATCTGGAAAAATTCAGCATAAATCCGAGTTATTTTCAGCTTTTGAATACTAAAAACGAAGTTATCGATTCTTCTTTTTATAAAATTGATTTTCAAAAAGGAAGACTTCTTTTAAATGAAAAATTCACTTCAATTTCAGATACTTTAATT
Organism: Flavobacterium sp. 245; assembly: GCF_004362055.1. Taxonomy (GTDB): domain Bacteria; phylum Bacteroidota; class Bacteroidia; order Flavobacteriales; family Flavobacteriaceae; genus Flavobacterium. The sequence goes on along the minus strand of NZ_SNXB01000008.1, from coordinate 245,123 downwards.
GTCAATTATTTGAAATATCCTGATTTTATTACCAAAGAATATAGTCTTTACAAATCAGATCAAGTGGTCAGTAATGATGCCGGTTCTGAAAAATTGTATAAAATTGACAATGCCAACACTAAAAAAGTGATCCCATTTGATGGTTTAAACACCTCCGGAAGCATCACGCGGGGGGTTACTGTCGGGAACAATCAAAATACGGTTTTAAATTCTAATCTAGATTTACAGATTACCGGAAAAATCTCCGATAAAGTCAGTCTGCGGGCATCGCTTCAGGACAATAATATTCCGTTGCAGGATGGCGGTTATTCGCAAAAACTGGATCAGTTTGACAATATTTTCATGGAGCTTTTCAGTGATGATTGGAACATTCGCGCCGGCGATGTTTTTCTGGAAAACCGCAAAACGCAATTTCTTAATTTCAACAAAAAGGTTCAGGGACTTTCTGCAAGTTTTGATTTTGATACCGAAAAAAGCAAAACCAATATATTTGCGTCCGTTGCTTTTGTAAAAGGCCAATATGCCAAAAGCACTTTTACCGGACAGGAAGGAAACCAAGGTCCTTATAAATTAAAAGGCCAAAATGGCGAACTCTACGTTTTGGTTATTTCAGGTTCAGAGCGTGTTTATGTAAACGGTGTTTTACTGAAACGTGGTGAAAACAATGATTATGTAATTGATTATAATGCTGGTGAAATTGTTTTTACGTCGCTTTTTACGATTACTTCGGAAATGCGTATTAACATTGAATACCAATATTCTGAACGAAATTATAATAGACTTGTGACTTATGCCGGTGGAACACATGAGACAAAAAGTTGGAGTTTTGGTGGTTATGTTTATTCTGAAAATGACTTGAAAAATCAGCCTTTGCAACAAAATCTTTCTAAAGACCAAGTTCAGGTTTTAAGTCAGGCCGGCGATAATCCAGATTTGATGAAAGCGCCTTCAGCATTTCAAGATACTTATGCTGATAATAAAATTTTATACAAAAAAACACTGATCAATTCGGTTGAAGTTTATGAATATTCAAACGATCCCGCTGCTGTTTTATACAATGTAAAATTCAGTCTTGTTGGCAATAACGCTGGAAATTACATTATTCAAAACAATACTTCAGTCGAACGTATTTACGAATATGTGTCTCCAGTAAACGGAATTCTTCAAGGAAATTACGAACCCATTGTACAATTAATTCCGCCAATAAAACTGCAGGTTGCTACCTTTTTAGGAAAATATAATCCAAATGAAAAAACACTTGCCGATTTTGAACTTGCTGTAAGCAACAACGATAAAAATTTATTTTCGAGTATTGACGATGCAAACAACGAAGGAATTGCTTTTAAAACCAATATTAAAAAACGGCTTTTTACTAAAACCTGGACGCTAGATGCATTTATAAACTATCAATTTGTCGACGAAAATTTTAAGTCGGTTGAGCGTTTATATAATATCGAATTTAACCGTGACTGGAACTTAAATTCAACGCTTTTAGGGAATCAAAGTCTGCTGGCAACTGGTTTTAATTTTGATTTATTTGCGAAGAAGAAAACTTCGAATGTTGGATTATTGGCGTATCAATTTGAAAAATTAGATTTCAGCGAAAGTTATTCCGGAACACGCCACACCACAACAGCTTTTTTTAAAATAAAAAAATGGACTTTTGAAAATCAAGGAAGTTTCTTGAATTCTGATGCCACCACTTCGGTTTCAAAATTTATCCGAAATCAAACCAGAACTAAATATCATTTTGGAAAAAACTGGATTGGTGCCAGTATGCAACTTGAGGACAATCAGGAAAAAGATAAAGTTACCAATCAGTTTTCGGCCTTGAGCCAAAGATTTTCAGAATATGGCGGTTTTATCGGGCGGGGCGACAGCACAAAAGTTTTTGTCGAATTGGGTTTTCTGCAACGTAAAAATGACAGTTTGCAAAACGGATTATTGCAGCATGTCAACAATTCTCAGACCTACTATTTTAGATCAAAACTAATTCAGAACAAGAAAACAAACCTGGCGGTTTATGCAAGTTACCGAAATTTAAATTTTACAGATCCAAATCGAAGCAATGAACCTTCATTAAATTCGAGGATTTTATACAATGATCGTTTCTTTGGTCAATTAATGCAAATTGGAACGGCTTATGAAACCAGTTCTGGAACTATTGCACAACAGGAATTTACTTATATTGAAGTCCCAACCGGCCAAGGTGTTTATACATGGAATGATTATAATGGCAACGGAATTAAAGAATTAGAAGAATTTGAGATTGCACAATTTTCAGATCAGGCGCGATTTATCAGAATCTTTTTGCCGAATCAAGTTTACATCAAAACAAATCAGAATAAATTTTCGCAGTCGCTGATTTTGAACCCACTGCAATGGCAAAATGAAACCGGCTTGAAAAAATTTGCTTCTTATTTTTACAACCAAACTTCCTTTATTATGGATCGAAAAGTAAAAAGCAAAGGCGAACGCTTAGAACTAAATCCGTTTGATTCTTCAGAAGAAAATATTTTGGGACTAAATTCAAGTTTAAGAAACAGTCTTTATTTTAATCGAGGCAAACAGAAACATTCAGTAACGTATTCTTATTTGGTCAATAAAGGAAAAAATTTGCTTTCTGTAGGATCTCAAAATGTCACCAACAATTCGCATCAATTACAGTACATGCATTTACTTCAAAAAACGTGGCTTTTTAATTTTTTCACCAAAACGATAAAAACGAATTTAGTTTCAGAAGATTTTGCGGAGAAAAATTATGATTTAAAAGGCTATCAGATTGCACCAAAAATCAGTTATTTATTTTCAAAAAATACCAGTTTAGATTTCTTTTACGAATTTCAGAATAAAGAAAATCAGATTGGCAATTTAGAAACTTTAGTTCAAAACAGACTTGGAACTTCGTTCTCGTTTGCCGGCGAGAAAAAAGTAACCTTAAATGGTGAATTTTCTTTTTATGAGAATAAATTCACCGGAAATGAATTTTCATCAGTAGGATATCAAATGCTGGAAGGACTTCAGGCTGGGCAAAATTTAGTTTGGAAACTTCTTCTTCAAAAAAATATAACATCATTTTTAGATGTTAATTTAAACTACCAAGGCCGTAAAGGCGAAACAGGAACAACGGTCCATACCGGAAACGTACAGCTTCGCGCATATTTTTAGTGGGATGCGAAAAAGATGACAATAAATTGATTAATTTTAATTGAAATTTAAATACGTAACCTTATGAAAAAATTATTATTGCTTTGTTTTATAGTTGTTTTCTCATCTAATTTTTATGGTCAGGATGCCACTGTAAAGGCAACAAAGAGCCAAACTGAAGCGGCATCAAAAAAAGCAAAAGCAGATGCAAAAAAACAAGCCGACATATCTAAAAAAACGGCAGATGACGCAACAGCTTCAACAGCAAAAGCTAAAAAGCAATCAGCAAGTGATGCAAAAAAAGCGGCAGACAAATCTAAAAAAGCGGCAGATGATGCAACCGCTGCAGCAGCAAAAGCTAAAAAAGAATCTGCAACTGATGCTAAAAAAACTGCTGACAAACAAAGTGCAAAAGCAAAAAGCGAAGCCGACAAAGCTAAAAAATCAGCAACAAAAGCCGATGCTGCAAGCAAAAGTTCAAAAACTGAAGCCGACAAAACTAAAAAATCAGCTACTAAGACTGTAAAAGAAACAAATGAAAAAGCTCCAAAAACACCAGACAAAGTGACCGGAGAATACAATGGCAAAAAAGTATATACTGGACCAAAAGGCGGTAAATACTACATCAACAAAAATGGAAATAAAACTTATATTCAGGACTAATGAAAGTTGCTGAGATACTGAGATACTGAGATACTGAGATACTGAGATACTGAGATACTGAGATACTGAGATACTGAGATACTGAGATACTGAGATACTGAGATACT
>NZ_SNXB01000008.1:0-241110 GCF_004362055.1 Flavobacterium sp. 245 | reverse complement strand
ACTGAGATACTGAGATACTGAGATACTGAGATACTGAGATACTGAGATACTGAGATACTGAGATACTGAGATACTGAGATACTGAGATACTGAGATTAAAAGCCGAACTTACGTTCGGCTTTTTTATTTGCAGAGAACGAAAAGCTTAGAATCTTTAGCAACTTAGAACCTCAGCATCTCAAAAAAAATATTCAGTTAATAATTTAGTAATATGTCCGAAATATCATCAAAAACATATTTCTTTATCTTCGTTTTCAAAAAGCGTTAAACTATGAGCATTGACTATTCTGCGAACAAAACAATTTTAGTTGCTCCATTAAACTGGGGATTAGGCCATGCCACTAGATGTATCCCAATTATCAAAGCGCTTCAAGAGAATAATTTTATTCCGATTATTGCTTCTGATGGTGTTGCGCTTGCTTTATTGCGAAAAGAATTTCCGTATATACAAACTTTAGAACTGCCTTCTTACCATATTGAATATGCTAAAAATGGCAAAAATTTTAAATGGAAACTGATTAAGAATCTTCCTAAAATGATCACAGCCATTCTAGACGAGAAAAAAATCGTGAACAGCTGGATTAAAAAACACGGCATTGACGGCATCATTTCTGACAATCGTTTAGGTGTTTTCAGCAGAAAAATTCCGTCTGTTTTTATGACGCATCAATTGAATGTTATGACAGGAAACACAACTTGGTTTACCAGTAAATGTCATCAATATTTCATTAAAAAATATACAGAATGCTGGGTTCCTGATACAAATGGAGAAACGAATCTTACAGGCGAATTAGGTCATTTAAAAACCAATGAACTTAACTTAAAATATATTGGGCCTTTGAGCAGAATGCGTCAAAAAGAAACGCCAAAACAATATGATTTAATGATTATTTTGTCTGGCCCTGAACCGCAACGAACGTATTTGGACGAAAAACTTCAAAAAGAAGCGGCTAATTTTAAGGGAAAAGTTGTTTTTATACAAGGTATTGTAGAGAAAGTACAAAGCAAATGGCAAGCTGGAAATGTTACCTATTATAATTTTATGAATTCAAAACAGCTTGAACAAACTTTTAACGAAAGTGAATTTGTTCTTTGCCGTTCTGGATATACGACCGTTATGGATTTGGCAAAATTGGGCAAAAAAGCCTTTTTTATTCCAACTCCGGGGCAATATGAACAGGAGTATTTAGCGATAAAACTTCAGGAAGAAAATTTGGTACCGTATGCAATGCAAAACGACTTTACCATTGAAGATCTTTCAAAAGTAAAGTCGTTTAAAGGATTGTCCCAATTTAAAAATGATATTGACTGGGATAAATTATTTTCAGTTTTTGAAGAATAATATTAGAAGTTAAACTGCGCCTGTAATCGTAGCAAATTACCTTCTTGTCTATTAATCGGGCGGGCGCTGTCTTCAAAAGTTCTGTCGGCGATAACATATTCTGCAGTTAATTCAAATGCTTTGATTGGCTGCCATTCGATACCAAATTGGTAATCTCTCACGACGTAACTTCTAGCATCTTTTTCATATTTTTTTCCTCCGTCATAATATTGAAATTGGGCGTAAGGATAAATATGCTGTTTTTTGATATCCCATTTATAATTTAGTAAAACATAACCTCCATTCAAACTAGATACATCAACTGTTTTTGTTGTAGTGTTATAACGAGGTCCTTTACCAATATTATATTCGGTTTGGATTCCGAAAGGTTTTGGGTACAAAACAAAAGTTGCACCTATTCTTTCGTCCTTCACATATTTAGGATCATTAACAATAACGCCAGTAGAAATTTCATCTGTAAAAGCCCACTTTCCATCATAAGCCTGAATTCCCGGTTCAATAATCTGGCTACCAATTACAAAAGGATAAGATACTCTGGCTACTACATTCAAATCTCTGTTGGCATCAATTTTATTAGCAATTTGTCCATTATAAACTCCAAATGCAAACACACCAAAATCGCCTGAACCTTTATAACCATCTTTTACTAGCATTTCAAAACGCTTTCTGATTTCGGCTGGCGCCCAATAAAAAATTAGTCCTAAATCACGTTCATTTGCTATTGAACTGTTTATAGCATCGGCACGATCTAATGTCAAACGTTGCGAACTAGACTGCATGTTTATGAAACCATATGGAATTTTACTTTGTCCTACACGTACACGGTATTCCCTTTTCTTATCAAAAGAAAGATCAAAATATAAATCACGAATTTGGACGAAATTTTGGATTCCAGTTACTGGTGAACTAGCAAAATCAGGTTGGAAATAGAAAAACACATTTGGATGAACTTGTCCTGAAAAGACTAAACGAGCACGACGAATAAAGAGTCCGTTGTTGGCTTTTGCGTCAGGAGCAGTTGAAGTTGTACCCCAAGATCTGTCACATTGGTCGCAGGCAACTTTATCGTTTGTCGAAAACAAACCATTGTACCTTATTTGGGCGTAACCTCTTAAAGAGATTTTGTCATACCAATGCTCTTCGATACCTCCTCCAGATTTAGTGTCTGGAAGTTTTGCTTTATTGATAGAATCTAAAATACGAAGTACTTCGTTTTTTACTTCTTGTTTATTTACATTCTGCTGATTTACATCTTGTGCATTTATCGCAATTGTAAGCAACATTGTCATCACAAGAACTATTTTTTTTATCATTTTTCTTTTACCCTTAGTTTCAGGATGCAAAGATGACGCACCTATGTTAACAAATCATTAACCAGATGTTACTATAATAAAAATTTAATGTTATGCCGTGAGGCTTAATGTTGATTTATTGTTAAAAGTCTTGTTTTACGGCTTTTAGCAAAACCTAACTTACAATTATTTAACCTCAGCTTTTATTCCTTTATTGGCTTTTTCGAGTGTAAAAGAGAATTCTGAACCAATTCCGAATTCACTTTCTACATAAACTTTCTCTTTATGAGCCTCAATAATATGTTTTACAATGGCTAATCCTAAACCAGAACCTCCTTCAGAACGCGTTCCGCTTTTGTCAACTCGGTAAAAACGTTCAAAAAGTCTTGAAATATTCTGTTTTTCAACACCTTCCCCATTATCACTGATTCGGATTAAGACTTTTTTCTTGGTAAGATTTACAACTCCAACTTCAGTCAAGCCACCTTCTTTTCCGTATTTAATAGAATTCACAATCAGATTTTCCAGAACTTGCTGAATTCTGTCCTGATCACCGCGAATGATAACTGACTGCACATTTTTACTTTCAAAAGCCAATTTGATTTTCTTTTTATCGGCTTTCATTTCCAAAAGATCAAAAACATTCTGAATCAATTCAACAATATCAAAATCAGTCATATTTAGGTCTAAATCACCAGATTCTAATTTGGTAATCATATCTAGATCTTCGACGATATAAATCAAACGTTCCACACCTTTTTCGGCACGTTTTAAATACTTTTTTCGAATATTTTTGTCGTCCATTGCACCATCTAACAAAGTCGAAACATAACCTTGAACGGTAAACAAAGGCGTTTTAAGTTCGTGTGAAACATTCCCAAGAAACTCTCTTCTATATTGTTCACGAATTTCGAGCATTTCAATTTCAAGCTTTTTATCTGTAGCAAACTTTTTCACCTCGCGTGAAAGCGTTTCCATATCAGTTGTTATTGGCTGATTGATAAGTGGTGTCGATTCTAAAAGCGAAACCTCATCATAAATCTTTTTTACCCTTCTGTAAATGAATCTTTCAACGCGGTATTGAAGTACCAAAAAAGAGAAAATATAAATTGAAATTAAGAAAACGATTCCAAAAGCAATTTGGTGATTTAATTGGTTTTTATAAAATAAAGACATCAGCATCAGTACAAATCCTGTTGAAAACAGACTGATATACAACGCCGACTTAATCGCAAATTTGTATGTTTTTTTAAAATTGATTTTCATTGATATTATTTAACCATTAAGAATTAAGGTAAATTTCGTTTTCTATTTGAGTTAACGCATTTTTTTCAAAGTTACATTCAACTCCAAACAAAGCTAACTCAAAAACCATATAAGAAATTAAAGCTCCGACGATCTTTAACTTCTTATATGGTTTTTTTTATTTAATACATTAAAGAATTTGAATAAGTTTTAAATCTAAAAATCACTTAGAACCTTAGTATCTTAGCAACTTAGTATCTTAAAAACTAAACTTCAAATTTATAACCAACACCTTTTATGGTTTTAAAAAGGTCTTCGCCTATTTTTTCTCTAAGTTTTCTAATGTGAACATCAATTGTTCTTCCGCCAACTACAACTTCATTTCCCCAGACTTTATCAAGGATTTCATCTCTTTTAAAAACTTTTCCTGGTTTAGAAGCCAATAAGTAAAACAATTCGAATTCTTTTCTTGGCAAAGCGATTTCAACGTTTCCTTTTATGATTTTGTATTCTTCACGGTTGATCTCGATTCCACCAACATTTAAAGTATCTGTAACGACTTCTTGTTCTTTTAACCTCCTTAACAAAGCCTTTACTTTGCTTACCAATAATTTTGGTTTTATTGGTTTGGTAATATAGTCATCAGCACCTGCATCAAAACCAGCTACTTGCGAATAGTCCTCGCTTCTTGCGGTTAAGAATGTTATGATAACATTATTTAATTCTGGAATTTTTCTGATGTGTTCACAAGCTTCCATCCCGTCCATTTCGGCCATCATTACATCCATAATGATTAATTCAGGCAATTCTTTTTGAGCCTTTGCTATAGCTTCTTTTCCATTAGAAGCTGTAACAATTTGATAGCCTTCTTGAGCAAGGTTATAGCCAACGATTTCTAAGATATCTGGTTCATCGTCAACTAATAAAATCTTGGTTTGTGTTTTTTTCATAAATAGCAAAAATTGAGATTTTTACATCAAATTCTCTTTAATATATATTCGATGTTTTTTATTTCACAGCGTAAATATAGTAATAAAACAACCGTTAAAAATTGCGGTTAACGGTAATTTAATTTGGTAACAATTTGATAATCTTGACAACACAAAAACATAACAAGTCCCTAACATGAACTTTACAATGCGGTTCTTTCTTTGCACAAAAATAAATTAAACACAACACTGAAATGAAATTCAATTTAAAATTTCTATTAATCACATTATTTATCTGTTCGATTTCGATCGCGCAAAACAAAGGTACGATTTCTGGTGTATTAACCGACAAAGAAACTAATAATGAAGTACTTCCTTTTGCAAATGTTTTAATAAAAGGAACAAACATTAGTGCCAACACTGACATTGACGGAAAATATTCGTTAAGTGTAAATCCGGGAACTTATACTATTATTTTTAGTTTCGTAGGATATGAATCTGTAGAAAAACCAGTAACTGTAAAAGCAGGCGAAACAATCACTGTTAACCAAGTACTTTCATCAGGAAGCTATACGCTTAAAGATGTTGTTGTAAAATCGACAGCAAGCAAAGAAAAAGAAACTGCCTTATTATTAGATCAAAAAAATGCTGTTGTAATCAAACAAAGTATTGGTGCACAGGAAATGTCTAGAAAAGGTGTCAGCGATGTCGAGGAAGGTCTAACTAAAATTACGGGAATTACCAAAGTAGACGGAAGAGGTTTATTCGTAAGAGGTTTAGAGGATCGTTACAACAGTCTTCTGCTTAACGACTTGGCTGTTCCATCAAACAATCCATTTAAAAAAATCATTCCTTTAGATATTTTCCCAACTGATATTGTAAGTGTTTTAGAAACATACAAAACTTTCAACACTAATTTATACGGTGATTTTGCTGGAGCTACTTTTAATATCGTAACAGCAGCAACTGGAAAAAGTCAAACAAAAATTAATTTTGGAGCAGGTTATACGATCAACAATAACTTAAAAAAATTCCTTATTTCTCAAGACGCAACTTCAACAGCTGATTTTTTCGGATTTTCAGGTAACGAAAGAGATTTACCATCTGCATTGACTAAAACTCCTAGTAACCAAACATTAACTGCTGATCAAGCTGCAAACGGATTTGGCTCAGGATTTGACGTTAAAAGTGACAAAGCGCCTTTGAATACAAGTTTTGGAATTACGCATTCAGAAAAATTCAACGTAGGAAAAAAACAAAATGTATTTCAATATCTGTTATCACTTAACTACGATAATAAATATCAAATTAGAAGCGGAGCTGATAGAATTTTCAATACTGCACAAGGAAACTATGACAATGATTTAGTTACAACTCAGTATAAATTTATCACAAACTCATCTGTGTTAGCAAGTCTAACTTATAAAACAAACAGACTTTCTCTTACATCAAATACGATTTATCTAAAATCGACTGAAAATATGATCCAAGATCAGGTGGGTTATACAAATTCTAATGCCGCTCAAACAAATGGTTTTATTAGAATGAATCAGTTGTCAGAGTCTACCTTATTTAACACACAATTGTTTGGTAATTATAAATTAACTGAGGATGAAAGACATACTGTAAAAGGAGGTGTTTCATACTCGACAACACAATACGAACTTCCTGATAGAAAATCTTTCAAGGGTATCAAAATGGATGAAAACACAACTTCAATATCCTATACTGGTAATAGTATAACCAGACAATATCTTGATTTTAAAGGTGATGAACACATCTCAGGTTTATTAGAATACAACTGGAAATTTGGAAATGAAGATCTAAGCAAATCTAACAAGTTTACAGCAGGATACAGTGGTTATATGAACAAAATGGGATCTGAATTTAGATTCTTGGTATCACAAAATCTAAACTCAAATAGTGCTACTTTCCCAACTAATACTCCTGATGCTACTTTAAAGAACGAAATTTTAAACAACAATTTCACTTATAGAGAAGGAACTAACTCAACTTACAAAGCAATGTTAGAAGAGTTTATTAATGCTGGATACGTAGATTTAGCTTTAAAATTTTCTGATAAATATGAATTAAATGTAGGCGCAAGAGCTGAACAGACTCATAGACAAACAAAATACAAGTCAACAGGAAGTTTTGAAGATCCATATCAAAAAATAACTACTGATAAAACAGATATTTTACCGTCTATAAACACAAAATATATTATCAACGAGAAATCAAACTTAAGATTTGCAGCGTCAAAAACAATTACAAGACCTGTAATTATGGAATCTTATCCTCTTGAGTTTGTAAATCCTGATGGTACAATAGAAAGAGGTAACGAATTCTTGACTAATAGTTCAAATTACAACTTTGATTTGAAATACGAATTGTTCCCAACTAATAAAGAATTAGTTTCTGCTACAATTTTTACTAAAATGATCGATAACCCTATCGAAAGATTATTTACAAACTCAGCAGGAAGCGGCGGACAAATTATAACATACGGTAATTCTAACAAAGCGGTATTGTATGGTGCTGAATTCGAATTCTTATTCCAATTAGAGAGAATTTCAAAATCATTATCTAATTTCTCATTTGGTGCTAATGCAGCATTAATGGATACAAAAGTAACTATTGAAAAAGTTTTTGAAAATGGAGTTAACAATCCTGAAACTATAGCAGTTGACAGCAATCCAACAAGAAAACTACAAGGAGCTTCTCCTTGGATCTTAAATGCTGATCTTCGATACGATTCTGAGTTTAGTGAAAAATGGAAAAGCTCGATGACTATGGTTTACAACGTTTATAGCAAACGAATCTATGCTGTAGGTACAAATGGATTAGATAACTATTATGAAATGCCATTTGGCAAACTTGATTTTATCTGGCAAAACAAAATTTCAGACAAATTTGATGTTAAACTTTCTGTAGACAACCTATTAAACCCAGCTTATAAAATAGAAATGGGTGATAAAAGCAGAATTCCAATAACAGAAAGCGATTTAACAGTAAGAGAATACAAAAAAGGAGTTGGTTTCTCTATGAATGTATCTTATACATTTTAAGAAGCACTTAACAATTACAAAACACAAGCTTAAATAACGAGTAATAATTTGATAACATTCCCTTAAATAGATTAAAGGAGACTCAGATTAACTTTGCTCAAGATTGAAATAAATAAAACAAACACAAAACTTATGAAAAAATTAGTATTCTGCTTAGCAGTTTTAGGAAGTATCTTTACAGGATGTTCTAGTAGTGATGATGACACGCCGGTAAAACAACCAGTAACAGGAGAAATATCTTCGAATATCACAGCAAATACAACTTATGCTTACGGTAACTATACCTTAAAAGGAATGATCAAAGTTAGCAGTGGTGTAACTGTTACTTTCGAGCCTGGTTGTAAAATTACTTGTGATAAATCTACAGGAGAAAATGGTCTTATTATATTAAACGGAGGAAAATTAATTGCTAACGGTACAGCAGATTCTCCAATCGTTTTTACTGAAAAATCAAAAGTAGGAGGTTCATGGGCTGGTATCATCATGTATGGAGATGCTCCAATCGTAAACTCAGCAACTGCACCTGCTCCACAAACAGCAGTTTCAGAAGATGGTTTAAACTTAACTTACGGAGGTTCAAATGCAGCTCATAATGGAGGTTCATTAAAATATGTAAGAGTTGAGTACGCTGGACAAGTAATTACAACTAACAGTAAAGAAAATAACGGATTCTCATTCTACTCTGTTGGAACAGGAACTGTATTAGATCACTTAGTTGCTTACAAAGGTAATGATGACGGTTTTGAATTTTACGGAGGAACAGCAAGTTTAACTAACTCGATCTCTTACGCTAATAGCGATGATTCTTTTGACTGGCAAGATGGATGGAGAGGTCAAGAAAATACAAACTGGTATGCATACCAAACAGGTGTTGCTAACTACGGTCTTGAAGTAGAATCTAAAAGTGTTGACAATGCATTCTGGCCAAAAGTTACTAACATTACTCTTAGAAGAGCTGCTGGTACAACTACAGAAGCACAAAGCGAAATTCAATTAGATGCTATCCAATTCAAAAAAGAAGGAAATGGTGATTACAGCAACATCATAATTGATGGTTATGCTAGCCAAACTACTCCAACTGCTTACAATGGTGGTGCAATTCAGATCTTAGACAAAGCTACATATGATCACCAAGTTGCTGGAGGAAAAATCAAATTAAACAATGTGAAAATCACTAACACTCCTCTTACTTTCATTTCTGGAGTTCCTGCTTCATTCACAGTAACTGCTGGTAGTTTTGTACCTGCAGCTAACTGGACAACTAGCACTACTGCTACAGGAGCTGCTTTAACTGGTGGTGCATGGGCTACTGTTGATGGTTTAAACCTTTTAGAAAAACTATAATTTTTCTATCAATATAAAATGTTAAAAACATCCTAAATAATTAGGATGTTTTTTTTTGGCGTAATTTTTGTAATTTTTTTTGTATATTTACGTATCAAATAAATGCGATGGCAAAAAACTACTTTTATATTACATTCTTATTGGCTTTTTTCTTTACTGTAAGTGTCTCAGCACAAGACAGTAAACAATTACCAAAAACTCAAGAGTCAACCTCTATCGAGGGTTTAAGCTTGTACCCTAACCCTGTGACTAACGGAAAAGTATACATCTCATCTAAAAATGATTTAGAGAAGGAAATTATCATTTTCGATCTTCTAGGAAAAAAAGTACTCCAAACGCATATAACCACAAAAGAACTAAGCGTTTCAGATTTAGTTCCCGGCGTTTATATCATTAAAATAAGTGAAGAAAATGCATCAGCAACACGAAAACTGATCATCAGATAAATATAGAAAAAAGCTCCTTCTTGGGAGCTTTTTTTTAGTTTTTAGTCACAGTGTCAGTTTTCAGTTTACATACTTTGCTGAAAACTGCAAATGAGAAACGCAACTGAAAACTGTGACTGAAAACTGCACTCTGAACACTAAAAAATAAATATCTTTGCAAAAAAAAGTTTTGATCACAGCCAGCGATATATTTACCATTTCGAGTCAGAAACAATTTGAAAAAATAGCATTAAAAGTGTTTCGTTTTCAACACGAAAACAATAAAGTGTATCGTGATTTCTGTGATTTTCTGAAAGTAAACCCACAACAGGTAAAGTCACTGACGCAAATACCTTTTTTACCTATTCAATTTTTCAAATCTCACGAAGTTGTCTCTAATACTGATTTCCCTCAGGTTACTTTTACCAGCAGCGGTACAACCGGAATGATTACTAGCCGACATTTAGTTACTGATGTTTCGCTTTACGAAGAAAGCTACCGTCAAGGATTTTCGCAATTTTATGGCAATATCGAAGATTACGTTGTTTTAGCCCTTTTGCCGTCTTATTTAGAGCGTGACGGCTCTTCGTTAATTTATATGGTCGAAGATTTGATAAAGCTCTCAAATCAGCCTGAAAGCGGGTTTTATTTACACAATCATGACGACTTAATTAAGAAACTTACTGAACTTGATGAATCTGGTCAAAATGTAATTTTAATTGGTGTTACTTATGCCTTATTAGATTTGATTGAAAAACACCAATTTCAGCTTCAAAACACCATTATAATGGAAACTGGAGGCATGAAAGGAAAACGAAAAGAAATGATTCGTGAAGAACTACACGAATTACTTTGTAAAGGTTTTGGCGTTACGTCAATTCATTCAGAATATGGAATGACAGAACTTTTGGCGCAAGCCTATTCACTTGGAGATGGTGTTTTTGAATGTCCGTCATGGATGAACATTTTAGTGCGCGATCCCGAAGATGCACTTACTTACGTAAGTGATGGAAAAACTGGAGGGATCAATGTTATTGATTTAGCCAATATAAATTCTTGCTCTTTTATCGCAACCCAAGATTTAGGCAAAAAATATCCCAACAACTCTTTCGAGGTATTGGGACGTTTTGATAATTCTGATATCCGTGGATGTAACCTGATGGTTTTATAATGTCTAATCGTTGATTTGTTTTTCGCTTAACCAAAAAAATAAATTATAAATCGCCTTGATTCTCATTGTTTATTCCGATGTTATCTATGCTGTCTTCTTTAAGCAATTCTCTTTCTTTTTCACCTCTATATTCTAAAAGCTTGTAAATTCCATAGCAAGCTAAACCGCCACAAAGCACAAAAAGCAAATTCCAGCCTGGATTCATAGAATCTTCTTCTACAGCACTCACATCACCAAGAATAGCCAAGACAATTCCTAAAATAAATCCAGATATAATTGTTCCTCCATAATAAGACACAATCCCAATAAAAAAATAGAGCCATTTGTTCTTGCCATTATCTTCGGCCAAATCTGCAAAGGCTTTCCAAATCCAATAAATAAATAAAATTCCAAGCATAGTTTTTTGTCTTAGTTAGGGAATAAACTTACTAAAAAAAACATTCGATTTCATTATCATTCAAAATAAAAAAAATCCCAACAACTCTTTAGAGCTATTGGGACGTTTTGCTATAGTATTGTTTAATCGTTGATTTGTCGACATCGTTTAATCGGCTTCAAACTCGATTAAACAATTAACCGACTAAACAGTTAAACAATTCTGATCATATAATAATTTCTTCTTCCGCTTTGAACTAAAACGAACTGATTGTTGATCAAATCATTCGCTGTCAAAACAAAATCATCTTTAATTTTTTCTCTATTTACAGAAATTGAATTTGCCGTTAAAGCTCTTCTCGCTTCTCCGTTTGATTTAAAGAAACCCGTTTTTTCGTTTAAAACAGAAATGATATCCAATCCATTTTCTAAATCTGCTTTTGCGATTTCAGCTTGTGGAACGCCGTCAAAAACCTCTAAAAAAGTCGCTTCGTCTAATTGTTTCAAATCTTCAGAAGTTGAGTTTCCAAATAAAATATTAGAAGCTTGGATTGCTTTTTCTAATTCTTCTTTACTGTGAACAAAAACAGTAATTTCTTCAGCTAATTTCTTTTGAAGAATTCTTAAATGTGGCGCTGCTTGGTGTTCTGCAATTAAGCCGTCAATTGTTTCTTTGTCTAAAAAAGTAAAGATTTTGATATATTTTTCAGCATCAACATCTGTAGCATTTACCCAAAACTGGTAAAATTTGTAAACAGAAGTTTTATCAGCATCCAGCCAAACATTTCCACCTTCAGATTTTCCAAATTTAGATCCGTCCGCTTTTGTGATCAATGGCGTAGTCAAAGCAAAAGCTTTTGCATTTTCTCCACCCATTCTGCGAACTAATTCTGTACCTGTAGTAATATTTCCCCACTGGTCAGAACCTCCCATTTGCAAAAGGCAATTGTTATTTTTATATAAATGATAAAAATCGTATCCCTGAATTAATTGATAAGTGAATTCAGTAAAAGACATTCCTTCACCTTCTCCACTCAATCTTTTCTTAACAGAGTCTTTCGCCATCATATAATTTACCGTGATTCGTTTTCCAACTTCACGTGCAAAATCAATAAACGAAAACTCTTTCATCCAGTCATAGTTGTTTACCATAATTGGAGAATTTGCTTCTTTTGAATTAAAGTCTAAGAAACGAGACAGAACACTTTTGATTCCGGCAACATTTTTAGCTAAAGTTTCTTCATTCAACAGATTTCTTTCGTCAGATTTTCCAGAAGGATCACCAATCATTCCGGTTGCGCCGCCCACAAGAGCAATTGGCTGATGACCAAAATTCTTTAAATGAACCAATAAAATAATCTGAACCATACTGCCAATATGCAGTGAATCTGCCGTTGGATCAAAACCAATATAAGCCGATGTCACCTCTTTTAGCAATTGTTCTTCCGTTCCTGGCATGCTATCATGGTACAAACCGCGCCACTTTAATTCTTCAACTAGATTCTTCATTTTTAAAATATTTTGCGCAAATATAATCAATGACAATGGCAATATCAAAAAGCAATACTAAATCAAATACAATAAAAGCAAAGAAAACTTGAACCTATAAAAACTTTCAACTTCAAAAAAACTAAAAATGAGGAAACCCGTAAAAAAGTACAATCTATTTTTAATACTTTCGGAAACCAAAATCATTAACATGAAAAAACTCTTACTCTTAACATTATTTCTTTACTTCTCTTCAATTAACGCCCAAATTTCTTTTGAAAAAGGCTATTTCATTTCAAATAATGGAACAAAAACAGCATGTTTCATAAAAAATATTGACTGGTATAACAACCCTGTCGACTTCAAGTATAAAATTTCTGCAGATGACAATGATATTAAAACAGAGACTATTGCAACTGCAAAAGAATTTGGCGTTGAAAACGGCGCAACATTCAAAAGAGCAACCGTAAAAATTGACATGTCAGACAATCGATTAGAAAACATCTCAACTACAAAAAATCCTGAATGGAAAGAAGAAACTGTGTTTTTAAAACTATTGGTACAAGGAAATGCAACATTATACTATTATCTCACTAAAGATATGACAAGATTCTTTTATGAAACTACGAGCGTCCCAACAGAACAGCTAGTTTTTAAAGAATATCTTTCAGTAGATGATAAAACTGGAGCCAGAACGACAGAAGAAAATAATTATTTCAAGCAACAGTTATTTAATAATGTAATGAATGAAAATACCAGCGAAAATGAAATCAAAAGGCTGACATACAAAACAGAACCATTGATTAAATATTTTTTAAAGTACAACAACGCTGATGCAGCGACAATTGAAAAAACAACAAATAATAAAAACAAAGGCGTTTTTCATTTAAAAGTATCTGCTGGTGCAAGTTTGACTTCTCTAACAGTAGACGGAGCAGAAAGTGCTGGATTCCAAAATGCTAAATACGATAACAAAATCCAGCCAACCGCAGGTCTGGAAGGAGAATATATTTTTCCTTTCAACAAAAATAAATGGAGCGTATTTTTGGGATTATTTTATCAAAAATATGAAGACAGCCAAGAATATGGTGTGCTGTACAGCATAAATAACAGCCAACATGTTGAACACCCGTCTAAGGTAAAATATTCAGGATTTAACCTTCCTATAGGCGTGCGCCACTATTTCTTTTTAAATCAAAAATCAAAAATATTTGTAAATGTAGCTTATGTCGCGACTCTTGGTGGAAAATTTACTTATGAATCTCAACATATAAATCTAGATGGAAAAGCTCAAGGTAACTTTGCCTTAGGTCTTGGTTACAATTTTAAAAACAAAATCAGTACCGAAATCAGATACAATACATCCAAAAATTTATTAAACAACTATATGCCTTATTCTACAAATTTCAGCAATTTAGATTTACTAGTATCATATACCGTTTTCTAAACAATTTTATTATATCAAAAAATGCTGTCAGAATATTTAAAACAATAATCTGGCAGCTTTTTTTATTCTGTTCAGGTTTCAAACAAAATCAAAAAACCTCGGCAACTTTGAATCTTTGCCTCTTTGCACCTTTAAACCAAAAAACTTATATTTACAAAATGGTATTAGTAACTGGAGGAACAGGTTTAGTAGGCTCGCATTTATTGCTTCATTTAATTGAAAATGGAGAAAATGTTCGGGCAATTTACCGCATTCAAAGCAATATTCAAAAAACAAAATCGGTTTTTGAACTTTATCAAAAAGGCGATTTATTTCATAAAATAGAATGGCTTGAGGCCGATATTTTAGATGTTCCTTCACTCGAAATTGCTTTCAACAATATTGAATACGTTTATCACTGTGCAGCATTAATTTCATTTGATCCAAAGGATGAAGATGCGCTCCGAAAAACCAATATTGAAGGAACAGCCAATATGGTCAATTTTTCAATCGCGCGCGAAATAAAAAAATTCTGTTTTGTAAGTTCCATTGCTGCACTAGGAGATTTAGCGCCGCACGAAAACATTATTACCGAAGAAACAGACTGGAATCCTGAAAAACCACACAGTGATTACGCCATTTCTAAATATGGCGCCGAAATGGAAGTCTGGCGTGCGGTTCAGGAAGGCTTGGATATTGTAATCATAAATCCAGGTGTGATTCTGGGACCTATCCCGAAAACAAAAAATGCACAACAAGGAAGCGCCGAATTATATGTAAAAGTGGCCAACGGTCTTCCGTTTTATACTTTAGGAAGTACAGGTTTCGTTACCGTTAATGATGTTGTAAAAATTGCATTTGAGTTAATAAAAAGCGATATCAAAAATGAACGCTTTACTTTAATTGCAGAAAATGTAGTTTTTAAAGACATTCTCGACACCATCGCAACAGTCTTAAAAGTAAAAAAACCAAGCATTCATGCAAAACCGTTTTTAATGAACTTTCTTTGGATGGCTGATGGCGTTTTTTCAACGCTATTCTTTCAAAAAAGACGCTTGACTAAAGCAACTGCAAAATCTTCATATTCAAAAGATCTCTATTCTAATGAAAAAATAAAAACCGCTCTAGGAACGGTTTTTTCAGATGTACATGAGTACATTATAAATATTTCAAAACTTTAATTATTGGTCTAAAAGTTTTTCTCTGCTTCTCACATTAGTGTTTGCTGGACTCGACGGACTTTTTATAGAATCTTTTGGTTTTTCGCTTGCTTTCTTTTTAGCAGCTTTTGCCGCCTTTTTATCATCTATCTTAACCAGTGAATCTGTAGCTCTCTGCTGCACCGCCAATCTTTTGCCCAATTCATCAAACATTTCTTTATACTTTTCATAATCGGATGCATAATAAATGTTGCTTTGTGCAAATTGAAGGCTGTCTACTTTATATTTTTTATAGATAAACTTCTTCGGATCTGATTCAACCGAATCTAAAGACAGCGGATTTTGATATTTCATTGCTTCCAAAATAGAAAGATCATACATAATATCAATCATTTTTCCTCTTTCGATAAGTCCTTTTGGCTCTTTTACAAGCTCTTTTTTACAGCTTACAGAAAGAAACAAAACCAATATTATAAATACAAAATTCTTCATTTCAGCTTTTTATCTGTCAAACAATAATCTTTTTCCGGCGCGTATATCTTTAACTTTGAAATTGTTGTAAACCATTTCTCCGTTCACAAAAGTATGCGTAATTCTTGATTTGAAAGCCATATTTTCAAAAGGAGACCAACCACATTTATATAAAATATTATCCGAGTTTACACTCCAAGGCAAACTTGGATTTACAATTACTAAATCGGCATAATAGCCTTCTTTAATAAAACCTCTTTTTTCAATTTTAAAAATTTTAGCTGGATTATGGCACATTTTCTCGACAATTTTCTCCACGCTGATTTTTCCTTGATGATGCGCTTCAAACATTGCCACAACTGCATGTTGCACAAGCGGACCTCCAGAAGGCGCTTTCAAATACGACTGTTGTTTTTCTTCTTTAGTATGTGGTGCGTGATCTGTTGCAATAACATCGATTCGACCGTCATTTAATGCTTTCCAAAGTTCAGCACGATCTTCAGCCGTTTTAACAGCCGGATTCCATTTTATGAAATTTCCTTTTGTTTTATAATCTTCATCGGTAAACCAAAGATGATGCACACATACCTCAGCCGTAATTTTTTTATCTTCTAACGGAATTTTATTGGTAAACAATTCCATTTCTTTTGCCGTTGAAAGGTGAAAAATATGAAGTCTTGCACCCGTTTTTTTCGCTAATGCAACAGCTTTTGAAGATGAAATATAACACGCTTCTGCACTACGAATTAAATGATGCGCTGTAATTGGCACATCTTCCCCATATTCTTCTTTAAATCTGGCAAGATTGTTCTGGATTGTTGTTTCATCTTCGCAGTGAACAGCAATCAGCATTGGTGTACTTGAAAAGATTCTCTCCAAAGTCGCTTCGTTATCAACCAGCATATTTCCGGTTGAAGAACCTAGAAAGATTTTAATTCCGGCAACATTCTTTGGATTTGTTTTTAGAACTTCTTCTAAATTATCATTTGTTGCTCCCATCATAAACGAATAATTCGCAAATGATTTTTCGGAAGCAATCACGTATTTATCTTCTAATATTTCTTGAGTAACCGCATTTGGAACCGTATTTGGCTGTTCAATAAAAGAGGTAATTCCTCCCGCAACAGCCGCTCTAGATTCTGATTCAATGTCGCCTTTGTGCGTTAATCCCGGTTCTCTAAAGTGCACTTGATCATCAATCGCACCTGGAATTAAATAACTCCCTTCGGCATCGATCACTTTACAGTCAGACGTTTTTAGGCTGATGCTGTCTGATACTTCAACAATTAAGTCATTTTCAATCAAGACATCACCTTCAAAAATTGATCCTTCGTTTACAATTTTAGCATTTTTAATTAAAATCCTGTTCATTGCTTTTCTTTTATAATGTATTGAATAATTTTTTTAATCGAAGAGAAATCACACCAAGAATAGCTTCTTTAATAATAGCATTGCTCATTTTTGAAACTCCTTTAGTTCTGTCAGTAAAAATAATAGGAACTTCTGTTATCTCAAATTTACCACAATAAGTTCGATATTTCATTTCAATTTGAAAAGCATAACCAACAAATTTAATTTTGTTCAGGTTTATTTTTTCCAAAACCTCTCTTTTATAACAAACAAAACCCGCTGTCGCATCGTGAATTTTCATTCCTGTAATAAACTTAACGTAAACGGATGCAAAATAAGACATCAAAACACGGCTTAAAGGCCAGTTTACCACATTTACTCCTTTTACATAGCGAGATCCAATAGCTAAATCAGCACCTCCAAAATGGCAGGCGTCATATAATTTTTCAAGATCATTAGGATTGTGCGAAAAGTCAGCATCCATTTCAAAAATAAAATCATACGGGCGCTCCAAAGCCCATTTAAATCCATGAACATAAGCGGTTCCTAAACCTGATTTTTTTGCTCTTTTTTCCAAAAACAATTTTCCAGGATATTCTTCCTGCAAGGCAATCACTTTATTTGCGGTATGATCTGGGGAATTATCATCAATAATTAAAAGATGAAAAGATTTGTGCTGCGAAAGAACAGCTCTCACTATACTTTCAATGTTTTCAATTTCGTTGTAAGTAGGAATTATGACAATACTATCACTCATTTTTTTCTCGGTAATTTCACCGCAAAAGTAAACTTTTTATAGCATTTGCTTCATAATAAATACATAATAAAACTATTGAAATAAAAAATTACTAATTTTGTGACACTATGATTGAACACCTTCATCCACGAATTATTGAAAACAAAGATTGGGCAACTGCTTTGTTCGTCCTGACCTTTGCCGTTGTTGCAATTACAAAATCAGCTTACGAAAGCCGATTCTCTGAATTCAGCAAACTAATTTTTTCAGATAAATATGCCAAAATCTACCGTGACAACAGCCACATGAAAAGCAGTTTCACCGTAGGACTATTTTTTGTACAAATTATTTCGTTTGCCTTTTTTATTCAGCTGACGATGCATATTTTTTCGCAAAACTCAAAAAACGCAGCAGACATTATATTAAAAACCGACTGGATTTTATTTATTCAGATTGCAACATTTCTTCTTTATTTCATTCTTGCGAAATATTTAGTAGAGAAAATTGTCGCAACTTCATTTAATATTGAAGAATTCGTAGATCTTTTTAACCTTCAAAAAGTTACTTATCGAACTTACATAGGCGTCTTACTACTGCCAATCAACGCCGTTTTGTTTTATTATGACAATATTCCAACCATTGTACCGTTAGCATTCATAGGCATTTCGCTGTGTATAAGCCTATACTCCTATTTTATTTCAATTAAAACGTATCAAAATGCAATAATCAGCAAGTTATTTTATTTTATTTTATATCTTTGCGCTCTTGAAATAGCCCCTTATTATTTTCTTTATTATTGGTTAACAAAAGGGAGTGCTTAGAAAATGTTTATAATATGAAAGTGAAAACAATTTTGGTGTCACAGCCTGAACCTAAAGTGGAGAATTCTCCTTACTTTGAGCTCCAACAAAAACACAAAATAAAAATTGATTTCAGACCATTTATTCATGTGGAAGGGGTTAGCGCAAAAGAGATTCGATTACAAAAAATCGATCTTAATCATTACACTGCGATCATTTTAACAAGTCGAAATGCTGTAGATCATTTTTTTAGAGTGGCTGATGAAATGCGTTACAAAGTTCCTGAAGGATTGAAGTATTTCTGTCAATCTGAAGCTGTAGCATTTTATCTTCAAAAGTATGTTGTGTACAGAAAACGTAAAATTTACGTTGGAGCAAAAGATTTTGCAGACTTATCTCCGCTTATCAAAAAGTACAAAGACGAGAAGTTTTTACTTCCTGCATCTGACCAATTAAATGCAGATGCACCAATAACACTGAACAACTTAAAAGTTGATTGGGCACAGGCTATTTTTTACAAAACTGTAATGAGCGATCTTTCTGATTTGGCTGATGTTTATTACGATGTTTTAGCATTTTTTAGCCCAACAGGAATTAAATCTTTGTTTAAAAACTTCCCAGACTTTAAACAAAACAATACTCGAATCGCTGTATTTGGAAGCACAACTCAAAAAGAAGCTTTAGATCATGGTTTAAGAATTGACATTCTTGCTCCAACTCCTGAAACTCCTTCTATGACAATGGCTTTAGAAAAATACATCGCCGAAGCAAACAAAGGAAAATAAACCTAAGAATAAAAATATACAATTTTTTACAATCCAAATTCCAACTTAATCACTTGGGATTTGGATTTTTTGTTTTTACAACAATTCTTGTTCATTATTTCATTTCCCGAAGTTGAAGCTGTGGACTATAATTTTTTGAAATCTGAGATTTTAAAAAATTGCCATTTTATTTCCAGAGCATTTTAACTACATTTGATTTCTATTCCAAACCCAAATCACTAAAAATAGTTTCAAATTTTAAGTTATGAAAATTAATTCTCTAATAATTGAAATTGACGGTATCGACAAAGAGATTCTTCGTTATTTAATGGACGATGCCCGAAAACCAATATTACAAATTGCCAACAAAATTGGCATTTCAGGCGCTGCCATTCATCAGCGGTTAAAAAAACTCGAACAGTCGGGCGTTATTTCAGGATCAAAATTTACGGTAAATCCAAAAGTACTAGGATACAACACAATGGCCTTCATTGGTGTTTATCTCGATAAAGCTTCCCGAAACTCTGAAGCTGTAAAAGAATTACGAAAAATTCCAGAAGTTCTAGAATGTCATTATACCACCGGAAACTGGTCGGTTTTGATTAAAATTATTTGCCGTGACAACGAACATTTAATGTCTCTCTTAAATAATAAAATCCAAGCTATTGAAGGAGTTTCAAGAACTGAAACTTTTATTTCACTGGATCAGCAAATTGATAGACAGATTCAACTTTAGAATTAGAAAATGTGCCAATTTGATAATTAGATAATTTTAAAAACATATTATTCTAAACTGGACTGAAGTCCAGCTCTACAATATAATTTGTTCCTTCGGAACTTCTATAGGAGCTTTTGGCTCTATTTATAGTGTAGGATCGGATTTCAATCTGATTTAATTTGTACAGATATGCAAAAAGCAAACCCGACAGATTTTTAAATCTGTCGGGTTTGCTAATAAATTATCTAATTGACTAATTATCTCAATTACCTAATTAATTCCTCCTACTTCCAGAATAAATCGAAATGTAATATAACAATGTTGCAATAGAACCTATCGCAGCCACAACATAAGTTCTCGCCGCCCATTTTAAAGCGTCTTTTGCTCCGGCTTGTTCCTGCTGTGTCAGCATATGTTTATTTTCAAGCCAAGCCAATGCACGATTACTTGCGTCATATTCAACTGGAAGCGTAATAATTGAAAACAAAGTAGTTGCTGCAAAAATGATAATTCCAACTAACAACAACTGTGGAAAAACTTTAATCATTAAAATTCCAGCGATTAAAATCCATTGCACATAGTTAGACGCAATGCTTACAATTGGCACTAATTTAGAACGCATTGTCAGCCATTCATAGCCAATAGAATGTTGTACCGCATGACCACATTCATGTGCCGCAACAGCCGCAGCTGTCGCATTTCGGTGATTATATACTGCCTCACTCAAATTCACGGTTTTATCTGACGGATTATAGTGATCTGTTAATTGACCTGGAGTCGAAATAACACGAACATCTGTAATTCCGTTATCAGCTAACATTTTTTCAGCAATTTCTTTACCGCTCATTCCGTTTTGCAACTGCAGTTTAGAATATAATTCGAATTTACTTTTTAGTTTTGAACTTACCAGCCAGCTAAATAACATAATAGCTCCGGCAAGAATTATGTATGCACCTCCCATATTTTTATTTTTTTGATTGAAATTTAAAGTTACAAAACCAATCGCAATTTATGAACCATTTTAACAAAATGACATTTTGGCATTATTATGCAAAATTTCAAATAAAAAAATCCAAATTCCGGCAATTTTGGAATTTGGACTTTTTGATTAGAATTTATGCCAATTGACTGTTTACTTCTTCAAATTTTTCAATCAGCGCATTTATTTTTGTCTGCTGTTTTTTAATTTGTTTGGGACGAATATAGAACCAGTTAAACAAAATCCACAGCAAAGTTATTCCATAAGTAAGACTTGCGCCTAGAGCAGTCATTCTGCTCGCATATTCATACATATACAAGCAAATCCCCGTTGTTAAAAGCAAAAAATAGAGACGCATCATATAAGTCTGCAAAAACTGCTGTTTCTTTTTAATCAGAATTAATTTTTGAAGATATTCCTGATTCGTCTGCGTTGCATCGATGTCTTTATAATTGCTAAATAATTTATTCGAAACAAACAGATAAAGTACCATTGCAAGAATCGTTAAAACAATTCCGATTTTAGTCGAAATAAACTTTGGCTGATAATATATCCAAATGAAAATTATAAACGCACTTGTGGCAAAAAGCATACAATTTGTCGTCCATAAACTGCGTAAAGATGCTTTTTTAAATTTGCTCACTCTGGAAAGCAAATCCTGAATATCGGGTTGACTTACGGTTTGTTTTTTCCACAAATCATTGAAGTCTATATTATTGTTTTCCATTTTCTTTAAATTTTTGAGTCAATTTTTCTTTAATTCTGTGAATTTTCACCCTTACATTTGCTTCCGAAAGTCCAACAATCTTAGCGATTTCAGCCTGCTTAACTTCTTCTAATTCCAATGAAATAATAATACGGTCGGTTTCTGGCAATTCGGCAATGCATTTATACAAAAACTGAATCTGTGGCTCCATTGACTGTTGTTTTTCTTCAGAAAGATGAATGGGCAAATCTGATTTTGGGAAACGCTTTTCTCTTTCAATTTGCCGCAGACAGTTATTAGAAGCAATTCTAAAAATCCAGGTTCCAATAGCCGATTCGTTTCTAAAAGTATCCAGCTTTTGCCAGACAATTATAAATGTTTCCTGAGCCAGATCCTGTGCAATGTCATAATCATTAACAAAACCCATACAAAGCCTGAATATTCGATCCCAATATATCTTATAGATTTGTTCAAATTCCATTCTTATTGTTTTATAAAAGTGTTTAATTGTGCCAAATACCATTCTTTATCATCATACATAATAAAATGCAGACCTTTGCTCGCATATTGAAAATTGGCTGTTTTCAAGTTTTTATACTGATCTTCAATAGCTGGTTTTAAATTTATAAAATAAGATTCTAACAAAATTAATGCTGGGCATTTTATCTGTGCGATTTTCATTCTTAAATCGGTATTTGAAAAATCACAATACATTTGTCCGAATGTTTTTCTATCTGATTTCACACTCCAATCAACCACCATATCCATTTTTGAAGCATCAGCCAAAAGTCGTGGCATTGTTTTTTTCTGCATATCAAAAAACTGAGCATCAGTCATGCCAGTCATCTGATTCACCATTGATGTACAATCATTATTTTCTTTTGACTTGAAAGACGGATCCATTAACGCAGTCATACACGGAAGCGCATCAACAACTACAATTTTCTCAATTAGCTCTGGATAATCAGCTGCAATGGCTAGTGCTAGTCCCCCGCCCATACTGTGACCAACAAGAATTGGTTTCACGATTTTATTTTCTTTGATAAAATTAGCAATTTCTGTTTTCCAATTTTCAAATGAAGGATTTGGCTGTGGTTTTACTCCAGCAAATCCGGCCATTGTAAGTGTATAACAAGTGAAATCTTTTTCGAATGCTGTTTTGGTTTCGTTCCAAACATCTCCAGAAGAAGCAAATCCGGGAATAAAAATTATTGCTTGTTTTCCTTTTCCAGTTTTAAGAACTTCGAAAGGATATGATTTTGTTTGTGCAAAAACATTTAGACATACTGCTGAGAATAAGAATGCGATAATTAAGATGATATACTTTTTCATTTTTAATAGTTTTAAGTTGTTAAATTAATCGGATCCGCCCTTTGGATACGAGAAGATTTAAAATGTTACAACTAAAATGAAAATTTCAATAAAAAAATTACAAATCCCAATGTTTATGGAGGAATTTTAACCGCAATGCACGCAAAGGTTTACGCAAAGTACGCGAGTTATTTTGCTCGCAAAGACGCTAAGTCGCAAAGTTTTTTTCTACAATCTTGTCATTTCAAGGAAGGAGAAATGACAAACTAGGCCTAAAAACAAAAAAAACCCAAATTCCAATTTTAAGATTGGAATTTGGGATTTTTAAAATATTGGAGTTTTTACTACCCTACAAGGTTGATAATTTTTCCAGGAACGATAATCACTTTATTTGGAGTTCTTCCATCTAATTGACGTAACGTTCTTTCATCTTTCATAACGATTTCTTCGATTTGTTCTTTAGTTAAATCCAAAGGTAATTCGATTGTGAAACGCATTTTTCCGTTGAAAGAAACTGGATATTCTTTATTTGTTTCAACTAAATGACTTGCCTCAAAAATCGGGAACGCTACTTCAGAAATTGAAGTTGTATGTCCTAACTGCGACCATAATTCTTCAGCAATGTGCGGTGCATATGGTGAAACCAAAATAGCCAATGGCTCTAGAATTGCTCTTGAATGACAATTTTGAGAAGACAATTCGTTTACACAAATCATAAATTGAGAAACTGAAGTATTGAAAGAGAAATTCTCGATATCTTCGGCTACTTTTTTAATGGTTTTATGCAAAGATTTTAAGTTGTCTTTTGTCGGTTCGTCGTTGTTTACGATTAAACCATTGTCATCAAAATACAATCTCCATAATTTTTTCAAGAAACCAAAAACTCCAGAAATACCAGCAGTATTCCAAGGTTTTGCCTGCTCTAACGGACCTAAAAACATTTCGTACAAACGTAATGTATCAGCACCATATTCATCACAAATATCATCTGGAGTTACGACATTGTATTTTGATTTCGACATTTTTTCGACTTCACGACCAACAATGTATTTTCCGTTATCATCTGTAATAAATTCAGCATCAGCATAATCCTCTCTCCAGGTTTTGAATTTTTCAACGTCTAATTCATCAGAAGAATTAACCATTGAAACATCAACATGAGTTGGATTAATACTAAGTATTTTAAGATTAAGAACATCAACTCCTTTTGATTTCAATTTATTTACAACCTCATTATAATTATCGAATAAATTTGAATGATTCTTTTTTAAAGTTTCTAATATTTCTTCAGTTGATCCACTATCGAAAATCTTTTTTGAAATAAATAAATTTGGTAAAGAATTCTTAATTATCTCACTCTTTTCACTTTTGTCAGACAATGTTTCATCATCATTTTTAGCTTGACTAAATGATGATGAAAAAATCACTCTATAAACAAATGCACTAGTTCCCAAAATCATTCCCTGATTAATCAGTTTTTTGAATGGTTCTTCAGTTGGAGCAAAACCTTTATCTTTTAAGAATTTGTTCCAAAAACGAGAATACAATAAGTGTCCCGTAGCGTGTTCGCTTCCTCCAATATATAAATCGACACTTTCCCAGTAAGCCAAAGCTTCTTTGCTAGCAAATTCATTTTCGTTGTGTGCATCCATATAACGCATCCAATACCATGAACTTCCCGCCCATCCTGGCATTGTATTCAATTCAAGAGGAAAAATCGTCACATTGTCAATCAGCTGAGTACTAACAACTGAACACTTAACACTGTCCCAAGCCCAAACCGCTGCATTTCCTAAAGGAGGCAAACCGTCTTCTGTTGGTAAATATTTTTCTACTTCTGGCAAAATAATTGGCAAGTGCTGCGCATCAATCATTTTAGGCAATCCATTTACATAATAAACTGGGAAAGGTTCTCCCCAATAACGCTGGCGAGAAAAAACAGCATCACGCAAACGGTAATTTGTTTTACCAATACCTTGACCTATTTTTTGCAATTCGCTAATAACGGCATGCGTTGCATTTTTATAATTTAATCCGTTTAAGAAATCAGAATTTGCGATTTCAACATTGTCTTTTGATCCGTAAGCGGCTTCAGAAATATCAACATTTGCGAAGATATTCTTGATTTCCTGCATTCCGTTTTGGCCTTTAAAGAAATTAGCAAAAGCATAATCTCTCTCGTCTCCACAAGGAACCGCCATTACAGCACCAGTTCCGTAACCTGCCAAAACATAATCTCCAATCCAAACCGGAATTGGTTCTTTTGTAAATGGATGTTCAGCATAAGCTCCAGTAAATACTCCAGAAATAGTTTTTACATCGGCCATACGCTCACGCTCAGAACGTTTTGCTGTTTTTTCGATATACGCTTCAACTGCTTCTTTTTGTTCTGGAGTCGTAATTTTTGCTACCAAATCGTGTTCCGGAGCTAAAGTCATAAAAGTCACTCCAAAAATAGTATCAGGTCTTGTAGTAAAAACTTCGATTACTTCATCATGATTTTTCACATTAAAAGTCACCAAAGCTCCAACCGATTTCCCGATCCAGTTTCTTTGTGATTCTTTGATAGATTCACTCCAGTCAATATCATTTAGACCTTGAAGCAAGCGTTCGGCATAAGCAGAAATTCGCATACTCCATTGTGTCATTTTTTTTCTTATAACAGGAAAGCCTCCACGCTCAGAAACTCCGTTTACAATTTCGTCATTTGCCAAAACAGTTCCTAAACCAGGACACCAGTTTACTTCGGTTTCTGCCAAATAAGTCATTCTATATTGCAAAAGGATTTTTTCTTTTTGATCTTCAGAATAAGAGTTCCATTCGTCAGCATTAAAAATCGCTACGTTATCATCGCAAACTGCTTCAACCAAGTTATTTCCTTCTTCTTCAAAAACTTTTACAAGCTCCGAAATGTCAAAAGCTTTTCCTTGTTTTCTGCAATACCAAGAGTTGAACAATTGAATAAAAATCCATTGTGTATGTTTGTAATAATCAGGATTTGAGGTACGCACTTCACGCGCCCAGTCAAAAGAGAAACCAATTTTATCTAATTGTTTTCTGTATCCTGCAATTTGTTTTCCTTCTTTATCAACTCCACCGTCAATATTTACGCGCGTTGTATCTTCTGGACGTTGCCCTGTCTGAATCGCATATTGTTCTGCCGGCAATCCAAAACTGTCGTAACCCATTGGGTGCAAAACATTGAAACCTTGATGTCTTTTGAAACGAGAATACACATCTGAAGCTATATAACCCAGTGGATGCCCAACGTGCAATCCTGCTCCAGATGGATAAGGAAACATATCGAGAACATAATGTTTAGGTTTTTCAGAGTTATTTTTTGCTGCAAAAGTTTGATTTTCTGCCCAATATTTTTGCCATTTGGCGTCAATTTCGTTTGGATTGTACTTCATTTCTAAGTGACTAAGATTCTAAGTTACTAAGGTTCTAAGGCTTTTCACTAAATTAATTATTAGGCGCAAATTTACATTTATTGTACATTGTACCAAAGCTATTTCGTTGACAAACAAATAAAATAACAAAATACGTATTTTAAATTAAGTACAAATACGTATATTTATATTTTAATACGTAGAAAAATATAATTTTTTCCAAACAATTGCAACGCAATAAGTTCCAGAGGAACGACCTATATTGTAGAGCTGGACTTCAGTCCAGTTTAGAATAAAGAATAATAATGTCTATTTTTGAATAGCATAAAAAAAATTAAAATGGCTGACAACAAAAAATATAAAGTTGAAGTTCGGGTTTGGATTGAAGAAACCGAAGGAGCCTTTTTAGGAATTGGAAAAATATGGTTGCTTGAAAATATTCAGAAAACAGGTTCTATAACCAACGCTGCCAAAGAAATGAAAATGGCATACAGACAAGCTTGGCAATTAGTTGAAGAAATGAATCAGCGCGCGGAAATTCCTTTAGTAGAAAAACTTCTGGGAGGAAAAGGCGGCGGCGGCGCAAAACTGACCGAAGCCGGCGAAAAAGCAATTACTGTTTTTTATGAAATTGAAAAACGCATTAAAGAATTTGCTGAAAAAGAAACTCAAAATCTAAAATTAAACCTCTAAGTTGCCATTCAGAAACCCCGGAACTAAGTTGCTTAGACTTTTATATTGATTTATTCATGTTTGAATCGTATATTTATGGTACGAAAGTTAAAACTTTGAACGTTATTAACTTCAAATAAAGAAATACTTTATTATTTTTACCACATAATTTAAGCATACTATGAGTTCTAACTTTGATAAATTTCAAAAGCGCAGGTTAATTTCCTCTTATTTTTCGGTTGTATTAAGTGTATTCTTGGTTTTATTCCTTTTGGGAGTACTAGGATTATTCATCATTAATTCTAAAAAACTGGCAGATGATTTTAAAGAAAAAATCGCCATGACCGTTTTCTTTAAAAATGAAGCAAATGACAGCGTTATCAAAGCGTTTAATACCGAATTAAAAAGAGCTCCTTTTGCTAAATCTTTTGTTTATGTAACCAAAGAAAAAGCGGCTAAAGAACATACGGATATTATTGGAGAAGATTTCCTTACCTTTTTAGGAGAAAATCCATTGTTGAATTCATACGACATTCACTTAAAAGCAGACTATGTTGAAAGAGACAGCATCCTGAAAATTGAAAGCGGTCTGCGCAAAAATACTATGATTGAAGATATTGTTTACGACAAACAATTAGTAAATCTGGTAAATGACAATATCAAAAAAGTAAGTATGTGGATTTTGATTATCAGCGGTTTCTTAACTGTAATTGCTGTTTTACTAATCAACAGTTCACTTCGTTTATCGATACATTCAAATCGTTTTATTATTAAAACAATGCAAATGGTTGGCGCAACTAAATCATTTATCCGCAAGCCTTTTGTAACAAGAAGTGTAAAATTAGGAATGCTTGGCGCTGCTTTGGCCATCGTTGCATTAATTGGACTTTTGATTTATGTAGAAACTAATTTCCCAGGTTTAGGAATTTTAGAAGACAAAGCCTTAATTGGATTGGTTTTATTAGCAGTTTTCGGATTAGGAGTTTTAATTACTTGGGTAAGTACACATTTTGCAACACAACGTTTCTTAAATTTAAGAACTGACGATCTTTATTAATTTTAGATTGCAGGATTTTAGATATTAGATTTAAAAATAAACTCATAAAACAGAGGATGAGATTGCTTCATTCCTCGCAATGACAAAATGAAAAACAATAATAAAGAAGAACAACAAGTTCAAAAACAGGAATTTCTTTTTGACGGCATCAACTACAAAATTTTATTGATAGGAATTGCTGTTATCGCACTAGGATTTATTTTAATGTCTGGTGGAGGAAGCACCGACCCGAATGTTTTTAATGAAGATGTTTTTAGCTTTAGACGTATTCGTTTAGCACCCACAACCGTTTTAATTGGTTTTGGAATCACGATTTATTCTATTTTCAAAAAATCTAAATAGACTTTTTTTTCAGACTTTCTTAGACTTCTTAGATCTTTAGATTATTAGATTAATCTTTAGTAAAAATCTAACAAAATCTAAAAATCTAACAATCTAATACATGAATACATTACAAGCTATCGTTCTTGCCATTATTGAAGGAATCACAGAATTTTTACCTGTTTCTTCAACTGGACACATGATTATTGCCTCTTCTTTTTTCGGAATTGCACACGAAGATTTTACCAAACTTTTTACGATCGTTATTCAGCTTGGCGCTATTCTGTCAGTAGTCGTTTTATATTTTAAACGATTTTTTCAAACGCTTGACTTTTACTTTAAACTTTTAGTTGCATTTATTCCTGCCGTAGTTTTAGGATTATTATTAAGCGATTTTATTGATGGTTTATTAGAAAATCCTGTTACAGTGGCCATTTCTCTTTTGATTGGCGGATTGATTTTATTAAAAGTTGACGAATGGTTCAACAACCCAAATACTCCTGAAACTTCACAAGAGATTACTTATTTACAGGCTTTAAAAATTGGTTTATTCCAATGTATTGCTATGATTCCTGGAGTTTCTCGAAGCGGTGCCAGCATCGTTGGTGGAATGTCTCAAAAATTAAGCAGAACAACAGCCGCTGAATTTTCATTCTTCTTAGCTGTTCCAACAATGCTTGGAGCAACCGTAAAAAAATGTTACGATTATTACAAAGCTGGTTTCGAATTATCGCAAGATCAAACCACAATACTAGTTATTGGAAACGTTGTTGCTTTTATTGTAGCACTTTTAGCGATTAAAACTTTCATTGGATTTTTGACTAAAAATGGTTTTAAAGTTTTTGGTTATTATCGAATCATTGCTGGAATTGCTTTATTGCTGATTCACTTTTTCATTCACCCGCTTACCATTATATAATGACACCTGAAGAATATTTAAACGGACAAGTTTTACTGATAGACAAACCTTTAAAATGGAGTTCGTTTCAAGCTGTCAATAAATTAAAATATCTTTTAATTAATAAAGTTGGGCTTCCAAAAAAGTTTAAAATCGGCCACGCTGGAACTTTAGACCCTTTAGCGACAGGTTTACTATTAATCTGTACCGGAAAATTTACCAAAAGAATTTCTGAACTTCAGGGTCAGGCAAAAGAATATACGGGAACATTTTATATTGGAGCTACTACTCCATCATATGATTTAGAGACAGAAATCGATCAGACTTTTTCAACGTCACATATTGACGAAGCTTTGATTCATGAAACCGTAAAACAATTTTTAGGCGAAATAGACCAAAAACCGCCTATTTTTTCAGCTATTAAAAAAGACGGAGTTCGCTTATATGAGCACGCACGCGCTGGAGAAACGGTAGAAATTGCCAGCAGAAAAACAACAATACACGAATTTGAAATTACTCGCATTGCTTTGCCTGAAGTTGATTTTAGAGTGGTTTGCTCTAAAGGAACATATATTCGTTCCCTCGCTTTTGATTTTGGAAAAGCAATGAATTCAGGTTCACATTTAACCGTTTTACGCCGAACTAAAATTGGTGATTACGATGTAAAAGATGCAATTGACATTACTTTGTTTGAAGAAAGCCTCAAATTGGAATAAAAATAAAATAGCACATTACGGAATGAGGCGATAGTAATGTGCCAACTTCTAGAATAATTTTGTTTTCCCTATTTGTTTTTTGAGATTAATAGTGCGTCATATTTTTCCCTCCAAACAATAAACCTGAAATAAAATCGTAAAATTTGTCGAATAACTTCATCATGATAGTGCATTTTTAATTGTTAGACATTAAATAAACACCAATAAAAAGAGTAAGTCAGAAAATTAATAATAGAAGTGGGACAACATTACTAAGTTACAAAATTTTAAATGAAATAAAAATTTAAGACGCATTATTTAACATCTTATTTGGTTTATTATCAACACGTTATCAACAATTATTTTATAGATTACTTTCTCAAAAAAGCAGTTATTATAAACGGTTGTATTTAATGTTTTCCATGATTTCAACCAGTTCCTCCTGTACTGAAATCCCTTTATCTGCTAGATACCACAATTGAAGATCCGTTTTTATTTTTTCATTAATTGGCCCAACTTCTTTTTTGTGCTTTTCCATTAATTCCGTAGCACCTTTTGGTCTTGGTCCCCAATGTGTGCGGACAATTCCGGCTTCTTTACAAATTACGATTACTTTTGGAATTGCTCTTCCACCATTTGTTAAATAATGACTCATTAATTCGTCGTTTTCATCGCGAAACACAATTCGGAGATCAATTTTTTTATCAGATTCGTGAGCCATTTTATTTAAAATTGGCAAAATTTGCGCAGCATCTCCACACCAGCCTTCCGAAATTACCAGCCAGATATAATGGTTATTCAAATCCCGCAGTTTTGAAACTAAATTTTCAGAAACCTGAATTGTCTTTTCCAGCCTGTTCATTCTTGCCTCATTCAATTTCGTATAATTAGTCAAACTATCAGACTGCTCATTTCCGGTTGACTTCCCTTCTGATAATAAATCGGTTACTAATTTTCGATATTCAGCGTAAGAATGACTGTTAAATAATGCTTTAGCTACGATACTTTTCATAAATATTTATTTTGCTTAGCATAAATTTACGGATTTCTGAAGATTGATAACTGACTTTTATCACTTTTGAGATAAAAAACCGCAAAAATTCTTCATAAATTTAAATTCAAAGCACAATTATTTTTTTGTAAACATTATTTTTAAAAATCAGAATATGTCTATATTTGCACAAATTAACGCAACACAAACATGAAATATAAAAGAATTCTTCTTAAACTTAGCGGCGAGGCCTTAATGGGTGATTTACAATACGGTATTGACCCAAAAAGATTAGCCGAGTATGCAGATGAAATTAAGCAAATCCACAGTAAGGGTGTAGAAATCGCTATTGTAATTGGAGGAGGAAATATTTTTAGAGGCGTTGCTGGTGCCAGCGCTGGAATGGACAGAGTGCAAGGTGATTATATGGGAATGCTTGCTACTGTTATTAACGGAATGGCTTTGCAAGGCGCACTTGAAGACAAAGGAATGAAAACGCGTTTACAGACTGCTTTAAAAATGGAATCTATTGCAGAACCATATATTAAAAGAAGAGCTGACCGTCATCTTGAAAAAGGAAGAATTGTAATTTTTGGTGCAGGAACCGGAAATCCATATTTTACAACCGATACTGCTGCAGTTTTAAGAGGAATCGAAATCAATGCTGATGTTATCCTGAAAGGAACACGAGTTGACGGAGTTTATGATTCTGATCCAGAGAAAAATGCTTCGGCGGTAAAATTTGACTTCATCTCTTTTGATGATGTTCTTAAAAAAGGATTAAATGTAATGGATACGACTGCGTTTACCCTAAGCCAGGAAAACAAATTGCCAATCGTTGTTTTTGATATGAACAAAATTGGAAACCTTTTGAAAATCTGCGCAGGCGAAAACATCGGAACTGTCGTAAATATTTAGACTACTTAGATTGTTAGAATTTTAGATTATTACACTCTCTAAAATTTTGGCAATCAAAAAAAAATAAAATTATATCAGTTAGCAAATTAGCCGAATTTATTTTTAGAATCTAAAAATCTGATCGTCTAAAAATCTAAAAATCTAAAAAAATGAGTGAAGAAATAGATTTCATATTAGAAAGTACTGAAGAGTCAATGAATGGTTCGATTGCGCACTTAGAAAAAGAATTTCTAAATATTCGCGCAGGAAAAGCTTCTCCAGCAATGCTTGGAGGTGTTTTTGTTGATTACTATGGTGCTGCAACACCACTTTCGCAAGTATCAAAAATCAGTGTTCCTGATGCGAGAACAATTACTTTGCAACCTTTTGAAAAAAACATGTTGCAAGCAATTGAAAAAGCAATTATGATTGCTAATATTGGTTTTAACCCAATGAATAATGGTGATGTAATTATCATCAGCGTTCCGCCTTTAACAGAAGAACGCCGTCGTGATTTAGCAAAACAAGCAAAATCTGAGGCTGAAGATGCTAAAATTGGTATCCGTAATTCTCGCAAAGATGCTAACACTGACATCAAAAAATTAGAGAAAGAAGGAACTTCTGAAGACATCTGCAAATCTGCTGAAGAAGAGGTTCAAAACTTAACAAATGCTTTCACTAAAAAAATTGATGAGTTATTGGCTGCAAAAGAAGCCGAAATCATGAAAGTGTAATTCGATATAACACAAAATAAAAAAATCCGTTTGGTGTAATTTTGCCAAACGGATTTTTTTATTCTTATTTTTGCATACCAAATTAAGATTCTTTTCGTTTTTGAAACTATACCATTCTGTATGAAGCTATTTTGTTTATTGACTTTGTTTTTTACGCTTACTATTCAGGCGCAATTTCAAATAAACGGAATTGTTACAGATTCAAACAACAAACCCCTTCCGTTTGCAACCATAACAACGGCCGACAACAATAATACAATCACAGATGTTGACGGAAAATTTGAGTTTAAAATCAATTCAAAAACAACTACTTTTGCGGTTTCGTACATTGGGTTTCAAACCAAAATAATTGCAGTAACAAGCAAAAAAAAATTCTATTCAGTTTCGCTTTCGCAAAAAACAGATGATTTAAAAGAAGTTGTTATTTCAAATGAAAATCCGGCTTTGACAATCATTAAAAAAGTTATTGCAAACAAAAACAAAAACAATCCGCAGAAAAAGCTAAGCAGTTTTGAATACAAAACCTATAATAAACTGATTGTTACGGCAAATCCAGATTCTATTGATGGCCGAATCGATTCGTCTGCCGCTTATAAAGATTTCAATAAAAAAGTAATCAATGTTGATTCTTCTGATTATAAATTCAAAGAAATAATCAGCAAACAGCATTTGTTTCAAACTGAGAAAGTTTCGCAGTACCAATTTGGAAACAATAAATTAAAGGAAACTATCCTCGGAACAAAAATGGCGGGTTTTAAACAGCCTGTTTATGAAATTATTGCTTTCAATCTACAGTCTATTTCGATTTATGATTCAAAGTATGAATTATTCGAAACCAAACATCAAAGCCCAATTGCTGAAAACGCATTTTCTGATTACAATTACAAGCTTTTAGACACAGTACCTATTAAAGGCCGAAATACCTTTATGATCTACTTTAAAAACAAGAAAAGAAAAACAAATGCTTTAGAAGGCGTTTTATATATTGATGAAGAAAATTTTGCTGTCGCAAAAGCTGTAATGCGTATAAAAGCCGTTTTAGATATTAGCGGTATACATGAATTTGAATATGTACCAGAGGAAAAAATTTGGTTTCAAAGCAACACTACTTTCAAAATTGTAAAAGGAAAGAATGATGACGACATCAAAATTTTAGGAGGCACAATTCAATTTGACGGCGATGTTGAAGACAATTTTGAACGCAGAAAAAAAGTAGCTTCTGATTTTACCTATTTAATTTCTGAAAGCAAAAATTTTGACATTCACTACAACACAAATCCTGCTATAAAAAACCCATCGCTTTATATTGAAATTAAAGACGATGCCAACAAAAAACCAGAAGAATTCTGGAATCAATACAGAAAGGAAAGCTTAGATTTAAAAGGCCAAAAAACATATCAATTAATAGACAGTTTGTCGCTGAGCAAAAGAATTGAAAAACGTTTGGGTCTAGGCCGAAAAATCATAAATGGCTACCTTCCTATTGGACCAATTGATTTGGATTTAAAAAAGGTAATCAGTTATAATAATTATGAAGGTTTTCGCTTGGGCCTTGGCGGCGTAACCAATGATAGATTCTCTAAACTTTTTAGAATTGAAGGCTATGGCGCGTATGGAACAAAAGACGGAGTTTTTAAATACAGTATTGGATCTGGAGTTTTATTAGATAAAAGCACTAATACTTGGCTAAATGGATCTTATACAGATGATGTCCGAGAGATTGCAAGTACGGTTTTTGCTGTAGACAAACGTGTTTTTAAAATCTATGATCCAAGACCAATCAACATTAGTACTTTTTACAAATACATTGCTTGGAAAGCGAATGTTCAAACCAAAATTATTCCGAAAACAGAAGCGGTTTTTGAATTAGCGAGAACGTATGTAGAACCAAAATTTGATTATCTATATAATCTAAACGGGCAATTATATTCGAGTTATATAATGACGACTGCAATGGCATCAATTGTTTGGGCGCCATTTAGCAATTTTATGCAAACACCAACTGGAAGAACAGA
This sequence comes from Flavobacterium sp. 245, assembly GCF_004362055.1. GTDB lineage: Bacteria > Bacteroidota > Bacteroidia > Flavobacteriales > Flavobacteriaceae > Flavobacterium. The sequence continues at coordinate 206,338 of NZ_SNXB01000008.1, read as the reverse complement.
ATCAGACAAGCAATTTCCTAGATTTACATTTCAATTCACACAATCTTTGCCAAATGTTCTGGAAAATGATTTTACATTCAGCAAAATAGATTTCAAAACAGAGTACGAAAAGAAGTATTTAAACGGACAAAAAACAAGTTTACTGTTGCAGGGCGGTTATGCAATGGGCGATGTGCCAATTACGCATTTGTACAACACCATGCCTAACAACTTGACAAAAGAAACGATTATTCAACGTATTACTTTTGCCGGAAGAAACAGTTTTGAAACCATGTATTTTAATGAATTTTTCTCCAGTCAATATGTTTTCTTTCAAGTGAAACATGGTTTTGACCGAATTAAAATCATGAAAAAAGTTCGTCCTTCCTTAGTTTTAGTAACGAGAATGGCTTGGGGAAATATGGAAAAACCAGAACAGCACGTTGGGCCGGCTTATAAAACTTTAGACAAAGGCTTTTTTGAATCAGGAATTGAACTAAACCGTATTTTTAAAGGTTTTGGTTTAGGCGGATTTTATCGCTACGGACCTAATCAATTGCTGAAATTTGAAGATAATATTGCGGTTAAGATCTCTTATGTTCTGGATTTGGGGTTATAATTAAGGATATTTTTAGAAGCTATTTCCTGCTGTCCGCTGTATCTTTTATGCCGAACCCCGGCACAAAAGGATGCCGCTTCCATCAGGGCTAGGGCACTCATTTTCAAAAGATCATTATAAAAAAATCACATTATTTAAATTACAAATTACGATAAAACGTTCAGTTTGTCATTCGGAGGAACGAGGAATCCCCGCAAGAAACTCTACAATCAAAATCGCCAATCTTTGTCGGGCCTCTTGCGGGGATTCCTCGTTCGGAATGACAAAACAATTTATAATTATAGTAAAAAGAGAAAAACAAAATCCCAAATCTCAATTGTATGTTTGAAATTTGGGATTTTAAAAATTGAAATTTATTTTCTTATGGCTTCAAAATCAAAACAGACGGCGTATTATTCAGCCAAGTGCTTTGAGATTCGATCAATTTTTTCCAGCTGTCTAAACTTATAATCATTAAGTTTTGAGTTTCCAAAAACTCTTTCTTAATGGTTCTGTCATGCATAATCATAATATGATTTGGCGCAATCTGTTCGATAGAACGAATCGTTTCTTGAATATCGCGGGTATTTTTTACTTCGCCACTCGCGTCTAAAACTGTAATTTGAGAACCGTTATTGTTAATCAGTTTTTTAGCATATTCAATTAAATAAGCATCTTCTTTACTGAAAACCGGCATAAAAACCTGATCTACTTCTTCTAAATCTTTGTCGATAAAAATCCCGACCGGCATTTTACTTTTAGCAATAATATGACGCGTTCTTTCATCAAAAGGAGAATTTTCAAACAAACCTTCTTTTCCTGTAAACTTATCAATCAAACGATCTGGATTTACAATTCGGGTTGTAAAACCAAGAATTTTTCCAAGTAGCGTTCCGTCAAAAATAGACTGGCCTAATCCTACCAGCAATAAATCATATTCACCTTGATTTGCAGTATCTATAATATCTGAATCAATATCATTTGTTACTTTAAAAATACTCAACATATTTTGATTGAGCTGTTTTGACTCTTCGACAATAGGCGCTAACATTTTGCGCTCGTGATCTTTAACATCAAAGGAATGTATTTCTGTACTTAATGACAAATGCATTGCCGTTACAATCGAGTTATCTCCTTGTTTTTTCACTAAACTGTTTGCGATCTTCAGTAATTTTTTCCCTCTTTCAGGAGTTGCAAACGAAAGCAGAATCTTGTATTTGCTTTTGGTTCCAATTTCTTCTGGAACTGCTGTCGCTTTATCTTTAAAAACAAAATTTATAAAATCTAAAGCCGGCCCGGTCATAAAAGTTGTAACGAGAGCCATGATTACCATCATTGTGAAAATTTCTGTAGACAACACTCCTAAATCATAACCAATATTTAAAACGACCAATTCCATTAAGCCGCGGGTATTCATCAAAGCTCCAATTGCCAAGCTATCCTTCCAGTTTTGCCCAACGAATTTTGCTGCCAAAGCACTTCCGAAAAATTTACCAACAACTGCTACTACGATAATAATACCAGTAATTTGCCATAAAGCTGGATCGTTCAATAATCCAATTTGCGTACGCAAACCAGTAAATACAAAAAACAACGGAAGAAGAACAATTATCGAAACATCTTCCACTTTTTCAATAAAAATATTTCTGAATTTATTGTTTTCGGGCATAATCGCTCCAGCTAAAAAAGCACCGAATAAAGCATGAATTCCAATTAATTCGGCAACATATGCAGAAAATAAAAGCGTCAAAAAGAAAATAGCAACAACTGGTTTATTCAAACTTTCGCGAGTTGAATTTAAATCACCAACACGCTTTAAGAAAGGGCGAACAATTTTCAGCATGATAATCACATATAAAATTGCCAGACCAATTACATAAAGAGAACTTGTTAATGAACCTGCTTTCACAATAGCAATAACAACTGCCAAAATACACCAAGCTGTAATATCGTCTGCAGCAGCACAAGTAATAGCAATCGTTCCTAATTTAGTTTTTTGAAGACCTCGCTCCTGCACTATTCTCGCCAAAACCGGAAACGCTGTAATACTCATAGCAATTCCCATAAATAATCCGAACGAAGAAAACGCAACTCCTTGAGGAGCAAAAGTTCCATAAATAAAATAAGCGAGAGTCAATCCTAAAGCAAACGGAATAACAATACTTGCGTGACTAATCACCACTGCATCGTGCGCTTTATTCTTCAAGACTTTTAAATCTAATTCCATTCCGATAACAAACATGAAAAGGATCAAACCAATCTGGCTTAAAAACTGAAGATTTCCTAAAGATTCTTTTGGAAATAAAGCTGCTGAAAACTCCGGAAAATACATTCCTACCAAAGAAGGCCCTAAAACAATCCCGGCAATCATTTCACCAATTACAGATGGCTGTCCGATTTTTCTAAAAAACCACCCGAACAAACGTGCCACTAAAATAATGGTTACAATCTGCGCTAATAATATAGCAAGGGGATGTTGAAGGTTTTCGACCATTGAATGCAGAAAATCATTCCAATGATTACTTTCAACATTTTTAGCTAACACATTTCGGCCCGCTTCAAGAGATGAACCTTGTGAAATTATCCAATAAATCAAAGTAGTAAAACCGCCAATAACTGTAATGTAAAATAAGGAGTTTTTAAAGTTATTCATAAGCCATTTTTTAAAATTATGGAACAAATATCAGAAGTCAATTTTACGTGAAAAAGCAATTCTGTGGCTAATTTTAAATCTATGTAATAAGTCTGTAAAACTTTGTAATAAGTTATAATTTCACCTTTTTCAAAAAGTCAGAACGGTAAGTTTCGCTTAAAATCAAGCTTGCATTTTTATGGTTTTCTTCCAGATGATGGAGTACAATTTCGTTGTGATTAAAGAATTTTATTGCTTTTACGGCAACAATTTCTTTTTTATTAATTCGGCAAAAATCAGCTTCAGGCAATTCTTTTAAAAGTGTATCGAATTTTATGTTTTTTAAATTCAGAAAACTGCCATCCATCAATAAAACTGTTTTGTCACGGCTGTCACTATTTGCCGTTTTTATATACTGAATCTGATTAAAATAAAGCAGTATTTTTCCTTTGTCAGTATTTAGCTGAATGAATTTTTTCCCAGCATTAGGTTTTGCAAAGCGTTCAGCAGCTTTAGAAACCGCTTTTTGCAAGCGTTCTAATTTTACTGGTTTTGTAATATAATCTACTGCATCAATATTAAAAGCTTCGGCAGCATATTCTTTATAAGCCGTACAAAAAATAACAAGTTTGTTTTGGAGCATTTCGGCCAAATGAAGCCCGTCAATTCCTGGCATTTCAATATCTGAAATCAGTAAATCAAAATCAAGATTAGGAGCATCAGCCAAAAGTTTCTCTGGATTGTTAAATGTTTTTACAATTTCAACTTCCGGAATCTGTTCGCAAAGCATTTTTAGGTACGTTAATCCAGGAAGCTCATCGTCCAGAAGCAAGCATTTCAGTTTTGTATCCAAGTAAATCAATTTTTAGATGAGCAATATAAACATCGTTTTCCACAAACTTATCAAGCTTGAAATTATTCTTGTAAATAATTCGCAAGCGATGCTCTAAGGTTGCGTGGCCAAAACCGCTTCGTTCCTTTTTTAATACTTTTTTATCCGAAATTTTATTTGAAACGGTCATAAAGAAAGCATTGTCTTTAAACTCAAAAACAACCGAAATAAAAGCATCGGCACTTTGCAAATCAGCATGTTTAAAGGCATTTTCGATTAAATCAATCGAAATTAGTGGCGCCAACAATGGCTGATCATACAATTTATCTTCTTTATTGATATTAGTTTTGATTTTTAATTCAAAAAGCGGACTTATCTTGATCTTGTTGATTTCGATTAAATTCAGCGCAAAATCAATTTCTTCTTTCGCAGTGACGAATTTCTTTTTGCTTTCGTATAAAATATAATCCAAAACATTGGCTAATTTATCTAAAGCGAAATAAGTCTGATAAGCGTGCGATTGAATCGAGTTTAAAATATTCTTAAACAAATGGGGATTCAGTTTTGACTCTAAAGTTTCAAGCTGCAAATCATTTACTTTTACCTCGAGCGCATAAAAACTTTTTTCGGCATCATCTTTTGCTTTTTTTGCCTGCATTAATTGGTAAATCATAAAGCAAATGATGATGACAAGCAATAAAAGAATCGCTAAAAAAATAAAAGTTGTGGTATTGTTTTGCTGCATTTATAATTTATTTTTTTGCCACAGATTGCAGAGATTAAAATAATTATTTTAAAAAATCCTCTAAATCATTGTAATCTGTGGCTTATTTTTTTTAGTGACTAGAAACGAATTTCAATCCAATAATTGAAGCAATCAAAGTTGTCAGGAAAAATATTCTCCAGAAAGCTGCGGGCTCTTTAAAAATAAAAATCCCCACTAAAACAGTTCCAACGGCACCAATTCCTGTCCAAACTGCATAAGCCGTTCCAATTGGTAAAGTTTGTGTTGCTTTATACAATAAAATCATACTGATTGAAAGACATACAAAAAAACCAATCATCCAATAAGTTGATACAATTCCTGTTGTTTCTTTTGCTTTTCCAAGACATGACGCAAATCCTACTTCAAAAAGTCCTGCAATAATCAATAAAATCCAATTCATTTTCTTTTCCCTTTTAAATTAACTGCAAATATGAGAAAAGCTGACGACTAAACCTTGAAAAATAAGAAAATTATCACAATCGAAAGAATTGCAAAATTGTGTTAACATTGCGTAAAATACAATCGATTGTTTATGATTTTGAGGCATTTTCACTACATTTGCAACCATTTTTAAAGATTTTATGAAAAACGCTATTCAAGTTGGCTTTTGGGAAAAATTAGCCCGAATCATACTTAAAAACAGAATTACAATTTTAGTTTTAGTTGCCGCCTTAACAATTTTCCTTGGTTACCAATGGAAAAACCTGTCTATGACGTACACTGAAGCTAACTTGCTTCCTAAAAATCATATCGCTAATAAGAACTATGAAAAATTCTTAGACAAATTTGGCGAAGAAGGGAATCTAGTTGTAATTGGTTTTCAAGATCCAAAATTTTTTACGCCAAAAAACTATGCCGCCTGGAATGAATTGATGACCGGTCTAAAAAACTCCAAAGAAGTTGATTTGGTTGTTTCTCTAAATGATTTAAAGAAACTTGAAAAAGATACGGTAAACGAAAAGTTTGTTCTTTCGCCTTTTATCGACCAAAAAAAGGCACTTGATCCTGAATATCTAAAAAAGATTCAATATGATTTATTTCACAATCTGCCTTTTTATGAAGGTTTATTGTTTAATAAAGAAAGCGGGAGTATCCGTTCGGCAATTTATATTAACAAAGCGCTTGTAAATACGCCGGAAAGAAAAGTATTTATTCTTGAAAATCTGGTTCCGAAAATCACAAAATTCGAAAAAACAACTGGAATTGATTTGAAGGTTTCAGGAATGCCATATATCAGAACAATTAATGCTGATGATATGAAAGGTGAAATTGGATTATTTATTGGCGCCGCTTTATTTACAGTTTCGCTGATCTTCTTTTTCTTTTTCCGTTCGTTCCGCGCCACATTTATTTCGATTTGTATTTTGATTGTTGGCGTTATCTGGTCATTTGGAACGTTGGGATTATTTCATTACAAAATCACGATTTTAACTGCTATTATTCCGCCACTAATTATCGTAATCGGAATCACGAATTGTATTTTCCTGATTAATAAATACCAGCAGGAAATCAAATTGCATAACAATCAGGCAAAAGCGTTACAACGCGTTATTTCCAAAATTGGAGTTTCGACTTTAATGACAAATTTAACCACTGCAATAGGTTTTGCAACCTTTATGATTACAGGAAATGATTTGCTTTTTGAATTTGGTTTGGTGACTTCTATCAACGTAATTTCTGTTTACTTATTGACACTTTTAATTGTGCCAATTGTCTACAGTTTTATGCCATTGCCAAAAGAAAAACATTTATATCATTTAACGAAAACTTACATTTCGACTTTATTAAATGTTGTGGAAGATTTAGTTAAAACAAAACGCAGATACGTTTATATTGTTTACGGATTGTTTTTGGTTTTCAGTGTAATTGGAGTTTCACAGATGAAAGTTTCAGGAAGTTTGATTGGCGAAATGCCAAAAAGCGCTTCTTTCTTTAAAGATATTTTGTTTTACGAAAAAGAATTCAACGGCGTTATGCCTTTGGAAATCATGATTGACACCAAAAAGAAAAAAGGTGTTATGAAGGCTTCAACAATTCGAAAAATGGATGAACTGCAAAATACAATTGAAGAAATGCCTGAATTGGCAAAACCAGTTTCGATTGTGAATTTGGTTAAATATTCTAAACAGGCTTTTTATAATGGAAATCCTGAATATTACCAATTGCCAACATCGCAAGAACAGACTTTTATTTTGGGTTATGCTAAAAACGCAACCAAAAACAGTAAAGAAAATTTAATGAAAGCTTATGTTGATTCAACTGGACAATATGCCCGAATCACTACTTTCATGAAAGATATTGGAACAGATGAAATGGCAAAAGTCGAGAAAAAATTAAACAACAAAATTGCTGAAATTTTCCCGAAAGATCGTTTTGAAGTTACCGTTACCGGAAAAGCGTTGGTTTTTCAAAAAGGAACATCGTATTTGGTTGACAACTTAATTGAATCATTAATTTTTGCTATTGCAGTTATCGCCATATTGATGCTGTATTTATTCCGCTCTTTCAAAATGGTAATGGCATCTGTAATTACAAATATTTTACCGCTTTGTATTACATCAGGATTAATGGGTTATTTCGGAATTCCGTTAAAACCTTCAACCATTTTAGTATTCAGTATTGCGTTTGGAATCTCGGTAGATAATGCGATTCAGTTTATGGCAAAATACAAACACGATTTAATTCAAAGCAACGGAAAAGTAAAAAAATCGGTTTTCAGTGCGTTGAGAGAAACGGGAATTAGTACTTTTTATACGTCAGTAGTTTTGATTTTAGGTTTTGCGACTTTCACATTATCAAGCTTTAGCGGAACTATTGCACTTGGCGGATTAATTTCTTGTACTTTGGCTTTTGCGATGTTTGCGAACTTAGTTGTGTTGCCTTCGCTGGTTTTGACTTTTGAGAAGAAAAAAACCAAGAAAGAGGAATTGGAAGGATTGGAGAAGTAAAACACTAATTTCACGAATTAGCACGGATTAAATATTACTAATCTTTGTCAAAGGTTTGCACCTTGACAAAGATTTAGACACATGCATAGTCTTTGCGAGGAACGAAGCAATCTCATTTGCTAAATCACTCAATACTTTTTTAGCGTGGTTACTTCGTTCCTCGCAATGACATTAAAGAGCATAATGGTTCTTTTGAAAACGAGTGCCCTAGCCCCGATCGAAGCGGCATCCTTTTTCTTGCTTCTTTAGCAAGGAAAAGATATAGCGGAGAGCGGGAAATAGCTTCAAAAATTAATTATTATCGTTTATATTTGCAATTCGATATAAAAACACTGATCTTATATTAATCTAAAATCAGAAATCTAAAATCAGAAATCTAAAATCTAAAATTAAAATGAAACACACAAAGGTTAAAGACTTATTAAACAGTACGACGACGCTACAGGAAGTGAATGCAAAAGGATGGGTGAGAACTTTTAGAAATAATCAGTTCATCGCGCTTAATGACGGTTCTACAATTAATAATATACAATGTGTTGTTGATTTTGAAAATACACCGGAAGAAACTTTAAAAAGAATCACGACTGGAGCTGCGGTTTCTGTAATTGGAACTTTGGTTGAAAGTAAAGGCGCAGGTCAGAAATACGAAATTCAGGTTTCAAAATTGGAAATTCTTGGAGATTCTGATGCAGAGAAATTCCCGATGCAACCTAAAAAACATTCTTTGGAGTTTTTACGTGAAAACGCTCACTTGCGTGTACGTACAAATGCTTTTGGTGCGATTATGCGTGTACGTTCGGTATTGTCATTTGCGGTTCATAAATATTTTCAGGAAAAAGGATTTGTGTATGTAAATACGCCAATCATCACTGGAGCTGATGCTGAAGGTGCGGGAGAAATGTTTCAGGTAACTTCATTGCCACTTGACAATCTTCCAAAAACAGAAGAAGGAAACATTGATTTCAAAAAAGATTTCTTCGGAAAACATACAAACTTAACGGTTTCTGGACAGTTAGAAGGCGAAACTTTCGCAATGGCTTTGGGTCAGATTTATACTTTTGGACCAACGTTTAGAGCAGAGAATTCAAACACTTCTCGTCACTTGGCAGAGTTTTGGATGATCGAGCCGGAAGTTGCTTTCAACGACCTTGACGACAACATGGATTTGGCTGAAGATTTTATTCAGTATGTAATTAAATATGCTTTAGACAATTGTCAGGATGATTTGAAATTCTTGGAAGGAAGACTTTTAGAAGAAGAAAAATCAAAACCTCAGGCGGAAAGAAGCGAAATGGCTTTGTTGGAGAAATTGAATTTCGTTTTGGAGAACAACTTCAAACGTGTTTCTTATACAGAAGCAATTGACATTTTGAGAGATTCAACTCCAAATAAAAAGAAGAAATTCCAATATATCATCAACGAATGGGGAGCTGATTTACAATCAGAACACGAGCGTTATTTGGTAGAGAAACACTTTAAATGTCCGGTAATTTTATTTGATTACCCAGCAAACATCAAAGCGTTTTACATGCGTTTGAACGACAACACTGAACCAGGAAGAGAAACGGTTCGTGCAATGGATATTCTTTTCCCTGGAATTGGAGAAATCGTTGGTGGTTCTGAAAGAGAAGAGCGTTACGATGTTTTGGTTGAAAAAATGAAAGCTCTGGAAATCGACGAAGAAGAGTTATACTGGTATTTGGATACAAGAAGATTTGGATCGGCAACTCACGCAGGTTTCGGTTTAGGATTTGAGCGCTTGGTATTGTTTGTTACTGGAATGACAAACATCAGAGACGTAATTCCTTTCCCAAGAACTCCTGGAAGTGCGGAATTTTAATCTAAGGTTCTGAGGTACTAAGGTACTAAGGTACTAAGGTGCTAAGATTCTAAGTTTTTAAAATATAAATAAAAATAATTCAACCGCGAATTTTATTCGCCAATATAAGATACTCAGGACCTTAGTACCTTAGTATCTTAGCAACTTTTTTTATGCTAAAGCAATTTTTAAATTTAAAATTATCACAAAAATTATCTCCACAGCAAATTCAGCTGATGAAGTTAATTCAATTGCCTACGCAAGCTTTTGAGCAACGTTTATTAGAAGAAATGAACGAAAATCCGGCTTTGGAAGCTGGTAAAGAAGACGAATACGAAGCGGATGAATTCGCCAATGAAGACTACGACGATTATGATGATGCAGAATCAGACAGAATTGAAGCAGATGACATTAATATAGACGAATATCTAAGCGACGACGACACGCCTGATTACAAAACTCAGGTTAATAATTATAGTGATGATGAAGAGCGCGAAACGCCATTTGCTTCGCCAATTAGTTTTCATCAGGATTTAATCAATCAGCTGAATACTTTTATTTTAAATGATGAAGAACGCGAAATTGCCGAATTCCTTGTTGGAAGTATTGACGACATGGGTTACATCCGCAGAAGCGTTTCAGATATTGTAGACGATATGGCTTTTACTCAGGGAATTTATACTGATGAAGCAATGGTCGAAAAAATGCTGACTGTTATTCATGAACTTGAACCTTCGGGAGTTGGCGCGCGTGATTTGCAGGAATGTTTATTGTTGCAATTGAAACATAAAACGCCAACCGAATATGTTGATTTAGCGATTGACATTATCGAAAACCAGTTTGACGCTTTTACGAAGAAACATTACGACAAATTATTACAAAAATACAGTGTTTCGAATGAACAGCTTAAAAAAGCGATTCATGAAATTGAAAGACTAAACCCAAAACCGGGTGGTTCTTTTACCGGAAATAACAAAGTGACCGAAAATGTTGTCCCAGATTTCGCAATCAGAATTGTGGACGGCGAATTAGAACTTACTTTAAACGGCCGAAATGCTCCGTCGTTGCACGTTTCTAAAGATTATCAGGAAATGATGCAGACTTATAAAGATTCTCGTGATAAATCGACAGCACAGAAAGACGCGGTTCAGTTTATTAAACAAAAACTGGATTCGGCTAAATGGTTTATCGATGCGATCAGACAACGTCAGGAAACACTTTTTGTAACGATGAATGCGATTATGCATTATCAGGAAGAATTTTTCTTGGATGGCGACGAAACCAAGCTAAAACCCATGATCTTAAAAGACATTGCCGATATGGTTGGTTTAGATATTTCTACAATTTCACGTGTTGCCAACAGTAAATATGTAGAAACGCCATACGGAACAAAACTGATTAAAGAGTTTTTCTCTGAAGCGATGAAAAATGATCAGGGAGAAGATGTTTCGACTTTGGAAATCAAAAAGATTCTTAAGAATACAATTGAAGAAGAAGATAAAAAGAAACCGCTTCCAGACGATCAATTGGCAGAAATCTTGAAAGAAAAAGGTTATCCGATCGCGAGAAGAACGATTGCAAAATACCGTGAACAATTAGATATTCCGGTTGCAAGAATGAGAAAGAAGATTTAGGTTTCTGAAAATTTAAATATAATTACCGTAATCTATATTAAACTGGACTGAAGTCCAGCCCTACAATATAATTCGAGCCGAAGGCTCTTCTTTAGTTCCGGAGGAACATTTTATGTTGTAGAGCTGGACTTCAGTCCAGTTTACCAAGCAATATCATTTTCATACAAAAACAAAACCCGACAATTTTTTGAATCTGTCGGGTTTGTTATTTACAAGAATTTGTATAATTATTTATATCATTCGGAAGATTTTAAAAATCAATTTCACTAAATGAACTGGACTGAAGTCCAGCTCTACAATATAATTCGAGCCGAAGGCTCTTCTTTAGTTCCGGAGGAACATTTTATGTTGTAGAGCTGGACTTCAGTCCAGTTTACCAAGCAATATCATTTTCATACAAAAACAAAACCCGACAATTTTTTGAATTTGTCGGGTTTGTTATTTACAAGAATTTGTATAATTATTTATATCATTCGGAAGATTTTAAAAATCAATTTCACTAAATAAATTGGACTGAAGTCCAGCCCTACAATATAATTCGAGCCGAAGGCTCTTCTTTAGTTCCCGAGGAACATTTTATGTTGTAGAGCTGGACTTCAGTCCAGTTTATACACGATATATGGAAAAAATAACAAACCCGACAGATTCAAAATCTGTCGGGTTTTATTTTATATCTAAATCTCTAAATTATTTATATTGATCCGGTAATATTTTCACATCAAACAAAAAAGCTTTCTTTTTGTCTTTGTAACTGTAAATCAAAGTATAATCATTATCCCTAAAAACCTGAAGCCCTGGATTTGCTTTAGCAGTGCTTATCAAACTTTTTTCTATTTCGGCCTGTATTACATCAATCTCTGCGGTTTCTTTTTCCACATTCATTAATGTTAAATTATATTGAACATCTTTTTCATCAGTTACATTTGGCAAACTGACACTATCTAATCGAATACCCTCCTGAATTTTCAATGGACAATTTTTATTGTATTTTGCAACCAATTCTGTTATTTCAACTTTTACTTCTCCTTTGTTTTCAGAAAGAAAAAACTGAAAATACACCGCTAAAACTACAGCAATTCCAATAACAGCTAATAATAATATATTTTGTTTTCTTTTAGTTTTCTTGTCCTGCATTGTGTTACGGCTTAAATGGAATTAAAATCTATTTCTCCTGATTCTTTTTCATTGCATTATAATAGGCAGCGCGACTTAATGGCTCATATTCTTCAGTTTCTCCAAGCATCACTAATTTATCGTTATCGGTTTTACGAAAACTATAATTAGCAAGATTTCCGGTTCTGGTACAAACGGCGTGAACTTTGGTAACATATTCTGCCGTCGCCATAAGTCCTGGCATTGGCCCGAAAGGATTTCCTTTAAAATCCATATCAAGACCGGCAACAATTACACGAATTCCCTGATTAGCAAGATCATTACAAACCGTAATAATTTCATCATCAAAAAACTGAGCTTCATCAATTCCTATAACGTCACAGCCTTGCGCCAGAATCGCAATATTAGCTGCAGCTGGAACTGGCGTTGAACGAATTTCATTGGCATCGTGAGATACCACCATTTCGTCATGATAACGGGTATCAATAGCGGGTTTAAAGATTTCGACTCTTTGTTTGGCAAATTGGGCGCGTTTTAATCTGCGGATTAACTCCTCGGTCTTACCCGAAAACATTGATCCACAAATAACTTCAATCCAACCAAATTGTTCTTTGTGATTTACTGTATTTTCGAGAAACATTTTGTATTTTTCTACCTTTAAAAATGAATAGTTTTTATTACTTTGTACTGGTAATAAATTGACGCAAAAAATCGCTGTTTTACGTTTTTTCAAAAGTAGAAAATTTTTATCAAATCGGAGATTGGTAAATGCTTATTAACAGAAATAATAAAGATATCGTGTTGATTTCCTTCCGTACAAAAGACATTCAATTACAAAATATATTAAAATACCCCTATTCACTATAATTTCAACAGCTATGAAAAAAAAATTGGAAGCCGATTTAATCAGCATTGCACATCGAATTTTAAAACTTAAAAACAAATCCGATATCAATCAATTGTATCTTGAAACGCAGAAATTATATGAGAAATTAGCGATTTTAAAATTTGTCGATGAAAATTTCGACGAAGCAAAACCAACAATCAGTCACAGCGAAATTAATTCTCAAATCGAAACTATTTTCGAAAAAGAAGAAGAAGCTCCAGCAGAAGTAAAAGTTGAACCTTCCGTTGCAGTTGCAGAAACTCCAATTGAAGAAACTCCAGAACCAGCAATTGTTGAAGAAATAATTGCCGAAATTCCAGAAGAGACAACACCGGAACCAATCGAAGAAGAAGTTCAGGAATCAATTGAAGAACCTATTATTGAAAAATTGGAAGAAACTGAAGCGGTCAAAGAAACTGAACCTGCTGAAATTGTTAAAGATCCAATTATTCAAAAAATCGAAGAAGCTGTTTCTGAAGCTAAAAAAACAATTGAGGCAAATAGAGATCTTTCGTTTAAAACAATCAGCGATTTAAATCCAATTCCTGATTTTAAGCCCGCTTTTGAATTAGAGCAACCAGCTGAAAAAGAAGAACCGAAAATTGAAAATTCATCAAAGTCTACTCCAATTCCGATTGCATTTGAAGATTTCGGAATCAATTATGCCGATGCGCAATTTGTTAAAGTAGACAGTTTTGAAGCCGTTTCTCCAACTCCGACTCCAACATTTGAATTTGAGAAGAAAGTTGAAACAGCCGTTTTAGAAACTCCAGCGGAACCAAAAGCCGTTACTTTGAATGAAAAACTGGCAAAAGGTTTCCACGTTGATTTGAATGACAGAATAGCATTCACTAAAAATCTTTTTGGAAACAGCACTGAAGATTATAGCCGTGTTTTAAATCAATTACTGACTTTTGACACGTATGGCGAAGCACAGGAATTTATCGAAAACATGGTAAAACCAGATTATAATAATTGGGAAGGAAAAGATGATTACGCAGAGCGTTTTCTTGGAATTATTGAGAAGAAATTTTCATAAACACGAATTTCACAGATTTACACTAATTTATATTCGTGAAATTTAGCACTTTAATTATTCGTGTTAATTTTTGCAATCTGTGTTAAATATTAAACTAAATTATGTCAAAATTATATATCGTTCCAACGCCAATTGGCAATCTTGAAGACATGACTTTCAGAGCCATTCGGGTTTTGAAAGAAGTCGATTTGATTTTGGCTGAAGACACTCGAACAAGCGGTAAATTGTTGAAGCATTTTGAAATTGGCACGCACATGCACAGCCATCATATGCACAATGAACATAAGACAACCGAAAACTTAATTGCGCGTTTGAAAGCCGGCGAAACCATCGCTTTAATCTCAGATGCAGGAACTCCGGCGATTTCGGATCCAGGATTTTTATTGACGCGTGCTTGTGTCGAAAATAAAATTGAAGTAGAATGTCTTCCAGGTGCAACTGCTTTTGTTCCCGCGCTTGTAAACAGCGGACTACCAAATGATAAATTTGTTTTTGAAGGTTTTCTGCCTGATAAAAAAGGGCGTCAAACTCGATTTTTGGCTTTAGCCGAAGAAACCCGAACAATGATTTTATACGTTTCTCCGCATAAACTCGTTAAGACTTTAGCAGAGTTTATTCAGTATTTTGGAGAAGACAGACAGGTTTGCGTTTCGCGTGAATTATCAAAAATGCACGAAGAAAATGTACGCGGAACCGCAAAAGAAGTTTTAGCACACTTTGAAAAAACCGCACCACGAGGCGAAATCGTCGTTGTTGTTGCTGGAAAAACAATAGAAAAAGAAGCTAAGAAAAGTAAGTATTCTAAGGATGATGATGAAGAATAATTTTCGCCACGAATTCACAAATTAAATAAATTAAAAAAATGTTTGCCACGAATTTCACCAATTATCACGAATTTAAATTAGTGGAAATTCGTGAAATTCGTGGCAAAAAAATACCAACATTATGAGCATTCAAGCCTTTTTAGAAAAAGTAAAACAAACTCCAAACGAAATAACATTCCCTGAAACTATCGCAGTAATCGAGGAAAACTACAATTTTACTCCAACCGCTTTTCAAAACGGAACACAGCATAACGCTGCCGGAGAAAATTCTGGTTCTTGTAAATTATTTTCTTTCGCAAAATTGCAAAACTTAAGTAAAGAAGGAACTTTAGCTTGTTTTGGTGCCTTTTATTTCGAAGAAGTTTTAGGAGATCCAAACGGAACAAATCACCAAAATATTAGAAATTTCATCAACTTAGGCTGGGACGGAATCCAGTTTGAAGGAAATGCATTAGAAGCAAAATAAAATATTTCTAATTATCCATCTGTCAGGCTGAGCGGAGTCGAAGCCCTTTTATACTAAATAAGAATCTCGACTCCGCTCGATTTGACAAACAATATTGTTGATTTCAGAAATCTAAAATCAACACTCTAAAATCTAAAATCAACCATGCGTTGGACATTAAAACCAAAACCTTCTGAAGATAAAATCAAACATTTGGCGCATGCCTTGAATGTAGAAGATTTTGTAGCAACCCTTTTGATTCAGCGTGGCATTGAAACTTTTGAAGATGCCAAAAATTTCTTTCGTCCTTCATTAGAACATCTTCACGATCCCTATTTGATGAAGGATATGGAAAAAGCCGTTTCCCGAATCGAATTGGCTATTGAAAATCAGGAAAACATTTTGGTTTTTGGCGATTATGATGTTGACGGAACAACGGCAGTTTCGTTGGTTTCATCATATTTGAAATCACATTATCCAAACATTGCCACTTATATTCCGGATCGTTACGACGAAGGTTACGGAATTTCCTTTAAAGGAATTGACTTCGCCGACGATAACGGTTTCTCCTTAATTATTGCATTGGACTGTGGAATAAAATCCATTGATCATATCGCCTACGCGAAAGAAAAAAATATCGATTTTATTATTTGCGATCACCACCGCCCTGGAGAATTTCTTCCAGATGCCGTTGCGATTCTCGACCCAAAAAGAGAAGACTGCTCTTATCCTTATGATGAATTATGCGGTTGTGGTGTTGGTTTTAAATTGATTCAGGCTTTAGGTCAAAATCGAAATGAAACTATTGAAGATTTAGTTCCGTATCTTGATTTAGTCGCCACTGCAATTGCGGCCGATATTGTTCCGATAACAGGAGAAAACCGGGTTTTAGCTTATTTCGGATTACAGGTAATTAATAGCGAACCAAGACCAGGAATCAAAGCACTTGTTCATCAGGTAAAAAAGAAAGTTTTAGACATTACTGATGTTGTTTTTATTATTTCGCCGAGAATAAATGCTGCAGGAAGAATCAAACACGGAAATCATGCAGTTGAATTACTGACCGAATTTGATTTTGATCAAGCGCAGCAATTCGCCTCAGAAATTGAACAATACAATGCTGATCGAAAAGATTTAGATAAAAAAATTACTAAAGAAGCGTTTCAGCAAATTTTAGAAAATCAGGAAGAAGAACGTTTTTCAACCGTTGTTTTTCAGGAAGACTGGCACAAAGGCGTTATCGGAATTGTAGCTTCGCGATTAATTGAAACGTATTATCGCCCTACTTTGGTTTTTACAAAAAGCGGCGACAAATATGCTGCTTCTGCAAGATCTGTAAAAGGATTTGATGTTTATAACGCACTCGATGCCTGCGCAGAATATTTGGAACAATTTGGAGGGCATATGTACGCTGCCGGAATGACTCTGAAAGCCGAAAATTATCAGACTTTTAAAGACGCTTTTGAAAAACAGGTTTCAGCAACGATTCAACCAGAAATGAGAACTCCTGAAATCGAAATTGATGCCGAAATCAATTTCACAGATATTACACCAAAACTCATTCGAATTTTAAAACAATTTGAGCCTTTTGGACCTCAGAACATGACGCCTGTTTTTATGACTTCGGATGTAAAAGATACCGGTTATGCAAAAACTTTAGGCTCTGAAGACGAACACGTAAGACTTTTTGCCAAACAAATTAATTCAGACGGAATCGCCGCAATTGGTTTTGGACTCGGAAAAAAAATAGATTTAACAAAAAATCAAAATACATTTCAGCTTGCTTACTCAATAGCTGAGAATGAATGGAACGGAAACATTTCAACACAGCTTATGCTGAAAGATATCAGAACAAATGAAAGATAAACCAAACAAGCCAGATCCGTATCAGGCACTTCGCTATAGAGAATTCAACGTGTTTTTATTACTGCGTTTCTGCATGGTTTTTGCTTGGGCAATGCAGTTTATCGTAATCGAATGGCAAGTTTACAGTTTAACTAAAAACCCGCTTTCGCTAGGAATTATTGGTTTAATGGAAGTTATTCCAGCAATTTGTATGGCATTATTTGCTGGACATATTGTTGACCAAAAAGAAAAGAAAGGATTATTGGTAAAATGTATTCTGGGATTTTCGGTAATCAGCTTCGGATTGTTTTTAGTGACTTGGCCAAAAGTTGTCGGTGATTTATCTCCGACCGTTATTTTATATTCAATTTATACTTTAGTCTTTTTGGGCGGATTAGTTAGAGCCTTTCTTGGCCCAACTATTTTCTCACTTCTATCACTGATTATTCCTAAAAAAGCGTATCCAAATGCTGCAACCTGGAGTAGCTCAGTTTGGCAAATCGGAGCCGTAATGGGACCGGCTGTGGCTGGATTCTCAATTAACTGGATTGGCGTTCACTGGTCAATGTGCCTGGTTTTTGGATTCTCTCTTCTTTCGTTAATTGCCTTATCACAAATCAGTACAAAACCAATCGTAAATCCGAAGATTGGAGAATCGATAAAAGACAGTCTGACAGAAGGTTTAACTTTTGTATTTAAAAACCAAATCGTTTTAGGTGCCTTATCTCTTGACATGATTGCTGTACTTTTTGGAGGTGCAGTGGCGTTATTACCAATTTTCGCTCAAGACATTTTAAAAGTTGGTTCTGAAGGATTTGGAATATTAAGAGCGGCTCCTGCCGTTGGTTCTTTTATTACAATGCTCGTTTCTGCTTATGTACCATTATATAAAAATGCAGGAAAGAAGCTTTTAGTTGCCATATTTGTTTTCGGATTATCGATCATCTTATTTGGAATATCTACCTATTTCTGGCTTTCTGTTTTTGCTTTATTTTTGAGCGGACTTGCCGACGGAATTTCGGTAGTAATTCGCCAAACGATTTTACAGCTTAAAACTCCCGATCATATGCGTGGACGTGTTGGAGCAGTAAATTCAATTTTCGTTGGATCGTCTAATGAATTAGGTGCTTTTGAAAGTGGAGCCACTGCAAAATTAATGGGCACTGTAACGTCTGTTGTTTTTGGAGGAAGTATTACGCTTTTAACCGTTTTAGGCTTTGGTTTTATATCTCCTACTTTTAGAAATTTAGATCTTAAAAAAGATATGGAAGAGCATCATAATCAGGAATAATGAAACAATTATTACTGATCGTCGCTTTGATTACATCCATTTTCCTAAATGGACAAAATCTTTATATCAAAACCTATGGAAACGAGAATAATAAAGCTATAATTTTCATTCACGGAGGCCCAAGTGGCAACGCAACTTTATTTGAAGGAACAACAGCTCAAAATCTCGCTAACTTAGGCTTTTTTGTAATTGCATATGACCGAAGAGGCGAAGGAAGATCTTCAGATTCCAACGCAAAATTCACTTATGAAGAAGCTTTTCAGGATCTAAATTCTATTTATGTAAAATACCACTTGAAAAAAGCAGTTTTACTTAGTCATAGTTTTGGAGGCTTGGTTGCGACGCTTTATGCAAATAAATATCCGAAAAATGTGAGTGCCTTAATTTTAGCCGGAGCATTATTTTCTCAGCAGGAAACTTATGATCATATTTTAAATACGCAGAAGACTAAATACAGTAATGATTCTGAACAATTAAAGAAAATAAATACCGTAGAAAATCTAAATAAAAATTCTGCCGAATACAGAAAAGGATGTTTTGATCTTGCAAGTGAAAAGGGATTCTTTAAAATGCCAAATCCAACTCCTGATTCTAAAAAATTATATGCCGATTATGAAGCAAGTGAATTTTTCAAAACCAATATTAGGAACAAAAATGCGCCATTACTTTTTTATCAAAATGAAAAGCAAAACAACATAGACAGCAGACCTTTCTTAAAAAAAATTAAAGCTTCGGGAGTTCCAATTTTTGCCATTTATGGAAAAGAAGATGGCATTTTTTCATTGGCACAAATTACTTCAATTAAAAATTTAGTTGGTAAAAATCACTTCGCATTTCTCGACAATTGTTCGCATTATTTATTTGTAGACCAACAGAAAGAATTTCTTTCCAACTTAAAATATTGGCTGAACTAATTTTATTAAATCGCATTAAAAAATATCAGTTTATTAAAAAGCGAACTTCTAAAAAACAAGCACAAACAATTAAAAACCAAATTATTAATACTGTTTTTTGACTTTTTTTTATGCTTTTCTTAATTAAATATTAGTACAAATAGTATGTACCTTTGCGGCGTAAAAAAATTTCCATGAAGGACATCGAACAGATATACCGCAACAATTTTGGAATTTCATTTTATTGGAAAGAAGGCAACGAAATTATATCAGATAAAATCCAGTTGCTTTTTAAACAAATGGGATTTTATTTTTCAGTTCAAGAATTAAATGAATTTCACGATTTAATTGAAGACTGTGTGACAGACCATAATGATTATGATACGCGTGGTGTAAAGCGCGCCATTGATAAATTTTTATTGAAAACACCTTACGTTGCAATAGATTTAGAAATATCACCTATTGAATTAAATTCCATCAAAGACTTAGTTGAAGGTTCATTATTTCGACTTAATCTCAATGAATATATTTACGGTTCTGGAATGAACTAAAGGATTTCGACCTCTCTTACCCAACTAATCCAAACTTTTTTCGACATCAAGATTTTGTAAACTGGATGAAAACATTTTTCAAACTTTTACGACCTTTTTATTTAGAATTAATATAAATAATATTTATATTTGTCTTAATAAAAGGATTTACGATGAGAGAAATAGAACAGATATATCATAACAATTTTGGGATAGCTTTTTATTGGAAACAAAATAACGAAACCATAGTTGACAAAATACAACTGGTTTTCAAGGAAACAGGCTTTTAT
Source organism: Flavobacterium sp. 245 (assembly GCF_004362055.1). Lineage (GTDB taxonomy): Bacteria > Bacteroidota > Bacteroidia > Flavobacteriales > Flavobacteriaceae > Flavobacterium. The sequence continues at coordinate 185,974 of NZ_SNXB01000008.1, read as the reverse complement.
TTTACAATTGCAGAAATGAATCAGTTTTGCGATTTGATCGAAGACAGTATGATTGAAAATGCGTGTTGTGAAGCCTGTGAATTAAAATATTCCTGTCATAAATTTTTATTAAAAACGCCTTGTTCTGCAATAGATTTAGCTGTGTCACTTACCGAATTAAAATCTATAAAAGATTTGGTTGAAGGTTCTCTTTTCCGAATTGAACTAGATGAATATGTTTACGGATCTGGCTTAAATTAAGAAGCATTCTAAATATTTTAACAGCATTTTTTCATTATTGAAATATATTTTGATTTTCTTCAAAAAAAAGTATATTTACGGCAATGAAAAAAATCCGCATTCTTTTTGCCCTTCTGCTTGTGGCTGTATATTTTACCAGCTGCAAAGATTCATCTGATGATTATATTGACCCACGAGGCACTGATTATGCAGGTTCTGAAAGCTGTATACAATGCCATCAGACACAATATGATATGGCTTTAAAAAGTTCGCACTTTAAGGCTACCGCACCAGCAATTTCAGGAAATGTTTTAGGAGAATTTGATAAGGGCGATCATACTTTTATTTATGACAAAAACACCAAATTGGTAATGGAAAAACACGGCGACAGTCTTTTTCAAGTTTTGTATAAAAATGGCAAAAAAGTTGAAGCACACCGTTTTGATATTGTTTTTGGAATTAAACATGCTCAAACTTCGGTTTTTTGGCGAAATAATAATACGTACGAACTTCCACTTTCTTACTATAATGCTATAAACAATTGGGCTACGAGTCCAGGTTTCCCAGCAGACAAACCGTATTTCGACCGAATGGTTGTAAAAGACTGTTATTCGTGCCACGCCTCAAATGCGAGCAGCCGAAGCGTGAATCAAAGTTCTGCAGAAAAAAACATGATGTCTATGGATGTTGAAGATATCATCAAAAAAGAAACTATTGTTTACGGAATAGACTGCGAAAAATGTCATGGTCCGGCAAAAAAACATGTTGAATTTCATTTAAAAAATCCAAATGTAAAAGTCGCCAACAGCATTACAAGTTTTAAAAATTTAAACAGACAGCAAAGACTGGATGCCTGCGCGCTTTGTCATGCCGGAAATGACGGGATGAAATTGAAATCGCGTTTTGATTTTAAACCCGGAGATAATTTAACTGATTACTACAGAGCAACTAGAAGCGTTACAGACACTGCACAATTTGATGTTCACGGAAACCAGTTTCGTTTGATGGCACAAAGCAAATGCTTTATCAACAGCGAAAAAATGGATTGCATTACGTGTCATAATCCACATGAAAATGCTTCTAAAAAAATGACATCATACTCTAAAATCTGTATGAGCTGTCATCAGGATTTAAAACATACTGATAAAACTTTAAAAACAATGTCAGGAAGTTTATTAGCCGAAAATTGCGTAGAATGTCACATGCCTAAAAAAGCATCAGGAGCAATTAAATTTCAGCTCTCAAATAGTAAGCAATTAGGAAATTACATCTTGAGAACACATAAAATCGGAATTTATCCAGTAAGCACAAAATAAACGATAATCACAATAAAGTCTTTTTTAACTTTCGACTTTCGACTTTAGACTTTGGGCTTTAGACTTACTTACTTTTCGAATTTCTTAAGTTCAAAATTTTCACCGTCAAAAACACCGTAAGTAAAGTAACCAATCCAGTCACCTAAATTCACATAATTAGAATCCTCTCCAACCGAGATAATCATTGGCAAATGACGATGTCCGAAAATGAAATAATTATAATGTTTCGTTTCGAGTTTTCGTTTGGCGTATAAAACCAACCATTCATTTTCTTCACCAAGAAATTTCACATCTTCATCGCCCGAAATCAGTTTGTTTTTAACCGATAAATATTGTGCAAGACTTACACCAACATCGGGATGAAGCCAGCGGAAAAGCCATTTTGAAAATGGATTGGTAAATACCTTTTTCATTCGTTTATACCCTTTATCACCGGGCCCTTTTCCGTCGCCGTGGCCAATTAAAAAGGTTTTTCCGTTAAAAGTGAACTCTTTATTATCATGATAAACCGGAATATTCAATTCGGTTTCAAAATAATCATTCATCCAAAGATCATGATTTCCCACAAAAAAATAAATTGGAATCCCGCTGTCACGAATTTCAGCCAATTTACCTAAAATGCGTACAAAACCTTTTGGCACAACCGTTTTATATTCGAACCAAAAATCAAATAAATCACCCAGCAAAAAAATCGCTTCAGCATCTTCTTTAACCTCATCTAACCAAGCCACAAATTTCTTTTCGCGTGGCAAACTCAATTCAGGAGTTGGCGCACCAAAATGCTGATCTGAAGCAAAATATATTTTTTTCATTTAGATTGTTGGAATTTTAGACTTTTTAGATTGTTAGACTTCTTAGATTTCTTAGATTGTTAGACTTCTTAGATTTCTTAGATTTCTTAGATTTCTGGATTGTAGAACTTTCGACTTTTGACTTTCGACTTTTGACTAATTATCAGAAGCATACCATTCTGCAAACGACGATTCTGTTTCTTGAAGTTTTAAAGAGAAAAGAGAAATTCCTTTTGGAAGTCTTGCCACAATTCTTTCAGCAAAATCAACCACCATATTTTCACTTGTTGGCTGATAATCTACTAAAATTACGTGGTGTCCTCGGTTTTTCAATTCGTTTGCCAATTCAATATGAGGCGTTGTCTGATTAAAAACTGTTGCATGATCAAACTGATCGACGATCTCTTCTTTTACAATTTTCTTTAGATCCGAAAAGTCAATTACCATTCCGAATTTCACATTCGATCGATCCGTAATTGGCGAACCAATAACGGTTACCGACAATTTATAACTGTGTCCGTGAACGTTCTTGCATTTTCCGTCGTAACCGTACAAAGCGTGGCCGGTTTCGAAACTAAATTGTTTTGTAATTCTGATATTACTCATCGATGTTTAATTTTAAGCTTGCAAATTTACAAATTAATAACCGTTTTCGTCTCTTTTTTTAGCACGCTTATACATCCACAAGGCAATTCCGCCTAAAATCAGGAACGGAATAAAAGATCCAATCACGACACCAATCTGATAACCACTATCTGGCGCGTTTTTAATTTTCTCTGCAACGTCAACCTGAAGAACTAAAAAGATCATTTTCATATTCAATACATATATAGTAAAAAAGCCTCAAAAATTTAAAAAAAGTTGTCACAGATTAAAGGATTAAAAAAGATTAATCTGTGTAATCTGTGGCAAAAAACTTATTTCTTAAATTGTATCAAAGCCTTTCTCGCGAAATCAGACAAAACCAGTTTTCCGGTAATTTTAGCACGTTCAATTAATATTGATTCCCATTGCTCCGTTCCTTCCCAAATGATTTTTTTCATTTCAAACAAAGCTTCTGGATTATACGAACTCAATTTTTGAGCAAAATCATTGACCTCTAAATCAAGATTAGCAGCATCGCACAAAACAGAATAGAGCCCTTTCTCAAAAGCCCATTTGGCACTTTTCCACTGATCAGGTGCCAATGTCATTTCGGCCATAGCTGTTTTGCCAATTTTTCGAGAAACAGCTGGTTCGATTACAAAAGGCCCAATTCCGATAGCAAGTTCGGACAATTTCACATCACTTAACAATGTTGCAAAAACATAATCGCAAGCCGAAATAATTCCGACACCTCCCCCAACTGCTTTTCCTTGAACGCGACCAATAATCAATTTATTGCAATTGCGCATTGCGTTGAGCAAATGAGCAAAACCAGAGAAAAATTCCGTTCCTTGCTCTTCATTTTCAACCTGCAAAAGCTCATCAAACGAAGCACCGGAACAAAAAACCCTATTTCCTTCGCTTTTTAAAATAATAACCGAAACGTTTTCATTTCGGCTCAACAAATTAATTTCGGCGGTAAGGCGGTCCAGCAATTGACGCGGAAAAGAATTACTCGCAGGATGACCAAACTGGACAGTTGCAATTGTATTTTGAAAAGAAGTTTCTAAGCTTGCGTTTGCATTTTCTAAATTCATAAAAACAGATTTAAAAGTAAAGTTACGCTTTTGAAAAATAATACTCCAGAAACTCATCGAAATTTGTTTTTTGAAATTTATTTGACTTTATTTGTTAACGCTTTGGGGGATTAGCTCATTTGGCTAGAGCGCTTGCCTGGCAGGCAAGAGGTGGTCGGTTCGAATCCGATATTCTCCACAAAAAAACCGTATTACTTCATTGTAGTACGGTTTTTTTTTAATACAGCCCGCGGTTTCAGCCACTGGAGACAGATTGTTATATACGTTGCGTCCCAACGGTTGAAACCGTTGGCTATGTTGACTTACAACAATTAATATTTTTATTCTTAATAGATTTTAGGATTGACAATTATTTCTCATTAGCCGCATCATCAGCATCAACTCTCTTTTTTTCTGCTTTCTTAAAATCGTTATTCAGCAAATTTTCCAATTTCTTTTTTTCCTTCAAGTTTTTTCTGATTGTAAGCACAACCAAAACAACTACCAAGATTGCCACAATACCTATTATGTTCCAATTAACATCCATAATTTAAATTTTAATTAAGTATAAGCATTTAAACTATAACACATATTATCAGAATGTTAAGTGTTCTTTTTAAAAATTAGAAGCAGACATTTCGTTTTCAAAACACCTTTTGTCCCGCTGTCCACTCTATCTTTTATGGTGAACCCCACCATAAAAGGATGCCGTTTCCATCGGGGCTAGACTAGATGTTTTTGTTTTTAGTAGACCTTTTTATTTGGATTGTAGAATTACTTTACGGGAACGGATTACAAATCAGCATTACCTAATTCGAACGCTTTTTTGCTTCAAAATTAATTATTCATCAATTTTGACACTATTTAAGAATCCTATTTTAAATAAAAAACAAAAATTTAACCTTAAATTGAGAATTAATCAACATGTTGTTTGTACTTTTGCAAAATATTTGAATGCAATATGAGTCTAAAGAAGACTAAAGCGGACTCAAATTTTTAAGAAAACAATAAGTATCTGTTTTTGAATTAAGTATCATTTTTAAATATTTCTGAATTAGTACCCCGAAATTATTAAGATAGAAAATTCATATTATAGATAAATACCAAAAAAAGCCATAACAAAAGTTATGGCTTTTTTTATTAAAAAATCTACTTCAATAAAAAATCCAACCTGATAGCCCGCACTCGATCTTTTTTCCTTCTAAAGAAGCAGGAAAAAGGATGCCGTTTCCATCGGGACTAGACTTGATATTTTTGTTTTTAGTAAACCATTTTTTATTTGAATTGCAGAATTACTGTACGGGCACGGATTGCAAATCCGCGATAACGGGCGGGCATTAAACGTCTTCTTTAATATATTTTAAATAATACTTCAAAAAATACAAAGGAAAAAATGCACCTGCAACTGGCATATAAATACCCTTAAAAGCTTCGTGATAATTCACTGTTTCTTTTTCTACGATCATTAATAAAATACATGCAAGAACAGGAAATATATAGTAAAATCTTTTTTCGTTTTCTCTATCAAAATAAATGAATATCGACGAAAAAAATAAAAGGATATAAAAAAACAGATTAGCCATAAAAATCAGAATCAATCCCCTATCATTATACTGATAATAAAAATAGGTCAAGAATAGTAATAAAATAAATCCCACAACAAAATTTGAAATCAAAAATGCACCCCATTTATAGCTCATAAAAGCATAGACGACAAAAAAGACGAACAAGAAAAAATAATTCCACATATCTATTTTAAATTTTATTTTTTTACCAAGACTTTAATTCTTGACAATAAGCTTAGTTCAGCAAAGCAAATCTACAATTCTAGTTAATAAAAAAAACTTTGTCTCTTGGCGCCTTCGTAGCAAAATGTCATTATTTAATCAAAAAACCAACTCGTATAGACCCATAAAAATATCCAGAATTTGTATCAATTCCAGGGTCTTTCAATTCTCGGCCTCGGTAAAGAAAAGAATACGAAATATTGAATTTGTTATGACGGTATTTCAAACCAAATTCGGCATTGAAACGCAGCGGTTCCAAATCGAAAGTTATCGGGCTCGTATTACTGAACATGCTTCCCTGAATCGTAGCATCATAAAACTGATAATTCACACTCGGCATGGCGTAAAAATAGAATTCGCGGATATCATACTGGGGTTCTGAACTTACAGAAGCATCATGCAAATTGGAATCATAAATAGGAAGTAATTTTTTGAATCCAATTCGGGTGAGAAATCCTGTCGAAACTCCGGTAAAAATAGTTCCCAAATTAGCTTCGGACTGAAAGTGAAGATCTATAAAATCATTGTGTTTGCTTGGAAATAATTTCTTCGAATACATAACATGCGCCTGAACGGCAAAAGCATTATGCAGCTGATTTTCCCAACCAAAAACCTTTTTATAGCCAATAAGATGATGAAAACTTTCTTGAGTTTCGCGTCCAAAAGCATTTGGCCCCATATAACCCAATTGAAAATCCGTTTTTAAAACCGATTCGCTTTGGTAAAAAAAACTGCGTCCAGCTTCAGCAAAAAGATAACCCGTAAACGGACGGTCATTAACATCTGTAGCCGTTTCATTAATATACCTCGGATTATAAATATATTGTCCAAGTCGAAATTCGGTTATTTTTTTATTGATTTTCTCGTTTTCATTCTTTGATAAATAACGGTAAAAAAGTTCTAAACCATTCGTATAATACATGTCATTTTTAGACGATGTATATAAATCATTATCTGAAATAAATCCAAATTCTTTTGTATTCCCCTGCCCAAAAACCAAAGTTGATGCCAGCAGAAAAAAAGCAAAAAAGACGTTTTTATTTCGCATCATAATTTACTTTTTTCCCAATGTAACGCATCTCGCGAACAATTCTTTCTTTTCTTCTATTGATATAACTAGACGATCCTGTTGCTTTAAATTTTCTAGGATTTGGAAGAATTGCCGCTATTCCGGCGGCCTGCATTGGTGTTAAGCTCGAAGCGTCGCGTCGGTACCAATGTTCTGTCGCTGCATAAGCGCCATAAACGCCGTCGCCCATTTCAATACTGTTCAAATACACCTCCATAATTCTTTCTTTACCCCAAATAATTTCAATTAAAATGGTAAAGTATGCTTCAAGACCTTTACGCAGGTAACTTTTTCCCTGCCATAAAAAAACATTTTTTGCTGTCTGTTGTGAAATAGTACTACCACCACGAATTCGGCGGCCGCGTTCGTTGCTTTTGTAGGCTTTTTGAAGCGCTTTAAAATCAAACCCGTTATGCGTTAAAAAAGTTCCGTCTTCACTGGCGATTACTGCTTTTTGAAGATTCATCGAAATTTTATCAATTGGTTCCCAGTCATGATCAAAATAAACTTCCTTTCCTGCCATTTTGTTTTCAATGGCACGAATGAGCATTAAGGGTGTAAACGGTACTGGAACGAACTTAAAAAAGACTACTGAACCGATTGACAATCCAAAAAACCACAACATTGCTTTAATAAAAAACCATTTGACTTTTTCGCCAAAGGTTCTGTTCGTTTTCTTTTTTGCTGTCGGTTTAGCTTTGCCTGCAGCTGGTTTTTTTGGTGCTGGTTTTTTGGTTACTGCCATTATATTAAATCTGCTAATTCTGTTCCTATTAAACTTCCTATTGCCACTCCCATTCCTCCTAAACGTACACCACAGCACACATTTTCAGAAAGTTGCATCACAACAGGATTCTTACTGTTCCCAACTCCCATGATGCCAGTCCAACGGTGTGCAATCTGGAAATCCTGATTTGGTAAAATTACATTTTTCAGCAAATCTTCCAATTTATTTTGAATAATTTTCGTTTGGCCAAATTCGGTTGTCGTTTCTCCTTCAAAATCAAGATTTCGGCCTCCGCCAAGTAAAATTCGATCGCCAATATTTCTGAAATAATAATAGCCGCGATCTAAATGAAACGTTCCTTTTATATCTAAATTGTGAATTGGCTCGGTAATTAAAACCTGAGCTCTAGCCGGTTTAACTGCACCATTTGTCAACGATCCGGCGAAACCGTTTGTCGCAAAAAGCAGTTTTTTTGTTTTAAAACTAAAATCATTTAAAACAACTTCAACATCATTTCCTGAATCTAAATAAGATGTTACAGTCTGTTGATTTAAAATTAAAATATCTGCTGAAATTGCTTGCTTTAGCAGTTCTTGCATCATATTTCCGGTGTCGATCTGCGCTTCAAACGGATTAAAAATCAAATATTCCTGAATGTTTTCAAAACCAAAACGATCCACTTCTTTCGAAAAAACATCGGCTTTAAAAAGTGGCTTTAAAACTTCATTTATAAATGGAATTTTCGAAATGCATTCGCTAAATCCAAGTTCATCTTCTTTCAGAAATAATTCATAACCACCGTGAGGCTTAAAATCAATTGCCGAATCTCCCAATCTTTTTCGGAGCAATTGCAAGCCTTTCCAACGTTTCTCGATAAGTGCTGCAACATCATCTTCTGAATGCGTTTTTAAATCATCCATAATTTCAGAAAGACTTCCAAAACAGGCAAAACCAGCATTTTTAGTACTTGCACCTTGCGGCAACATACCGCGTTCTATAACCAGAATTTTAGCCACAGGAAATCTTTCGCGCAAGCGCAATGCAGCATGAAGGCCAACTATACCACTGCCAACAATGGCATAATCTACATTTGTGAACCAGTTTTTTATTTCCCAATAACTTAATTCCATCGATCAAATTTTTATAAAAATAATGATTTTTTTTAACCATAGAAGTAATATAAGTTGATTTAAAAAAATAGCCTCAAGTTATGTACCGATGTCGGGCTGAGCGAAGTCGAAGCCCCTTCACTGTGCGCCCTTCGACTTCGCTCAGGGTGACAATCAAGTATAAATAACGTAAAACTTTAACAATAAATTGGAATTTAGAATTTAACCGATTGGAATTTAAATGTTGTATTTTTAGCGCACAAAAAAATAGAATTTTTATTATGAAAAAAGTAGTAGTAACAACCTTAATAATGATGAGTTTAAACGCTATCGGACAGAATGTAATGTCACCGGAATTGTTATGGAAATTAGGAAGAGTAACACCACTCGGACTTTCGAAAGATGAAAAAAATGTTGTTTTCAAGGTTTCAACGCCTTCTGTAGAAGAAAACAAATCAAGTTCTAAACTTTACACCATTCCTGTAAATGGTGGAACAGCAATCGAAATCAAAGACACAAAAGAGATTTTAAAAGACAAAAATGTTTCGCCAGACGGAAAATTTTTAGTTTATAATGAAGAAGTGAAAATCGACAAAGTTTTAGGAAAAGATTTTTATCCAAATCTTACTAAATCTGATGCTCAAATTTATAACGGTTTAGATTACCGTCATTGGGATACTTGGAACGAGGGAAAATTCAACCACGTTTTTTATAAAGAAAACAAAGACGGCGCTAAAGGAATTGATATTTTAAAAGGTGAAACTTTTGATTCTCCTCAAAAACCTTTTGGCGGTGACGAAGATTATATCTGGTCTCCAGACGGAAAAAGCATCTTATACGTGTGCAAGAAAAAAGCTGGTACTGATTATGCAATTTCTACAAACACAAACATTTACGAGTACAATTTAGAGACTCAAAAAACGATTAACAGAACCGAAGATAATCTTGGTTATGATACTGCTCCACAATTTTCTCCAACAGGAAATTTAACATGGCTGCAAATGAAACGCGACGGTTATGAAGCTGATAAAAACGACATTATTGTTGAATTTAAAGGTATCAAAACCAACTTAACAGCAAACTGGGACGGAACTGTAGATCATTTTATCTGGAGCAAAGATGGTAAAAACGTATTTTTTGTTGCTGCTGTTGATGGAACAAAACAACTTTTTACAGTTAATTTTCCAGGTTTGACTAAAATGGCAATTAATGTTCGCCAAATTACAAATGGTGATTTTGATGTAAATGATTTAGTAGGTTTTGCAGGCGATGACATCATTGTTACAAGAACAGACATGAATCATGCAGCTGAGATTTTTTCTTATAATTTGAAGAAAAATACTTGGAAACAAATTTCGAATGTAAATACAGATACATACAAAACTTTAGCATTAAGCAAAACGGAAAAACGTTACGTTACTACAACTGACGGAAAAAAAATGCTGGTTTGGGTAATTTTGCCTCCTAATTTTGATGCTTCAAAAAAATACCCAACTTTATTATTCTGCCAAGGCGGACCACAAAGTCCATTGACGCAATCTTATTCTTTCCGTTGGAATTTTTCTTTAATGGCTGCAAAAGGTTATGTAGTAGTGGCGCCAAACCGTCGCGGAATGCCTGGACATGGTGTTGAATGGAATGAGAAAATCAGTAAAGACTGGGGCGGACAAGTTATGGACGATTATCTTTCGGCAATTGATGATGTTGCAAAAGAAAGCTATGTTGACAAAAGCCGTTTAGGTTGCGTTGGTGCAAGCTATGGAGGCTATTCCGTATTTTATTTAGCGGGAATTCACAATAACCGTTTCAAGACTTTTATTGCTCACGATGGTGTTTTCAATACAGTTAGTATGTTAGGAACAACTGAAGAAGTTTTCTTTAATAACTGGGATTTTGGCGGCGCATATTGGGAAAAAGATAATGCTGTAGCTCAAAAATCATACACCACTTTTAATCCTGCAACTTTGGTGCAAAACTGGAATCGTCCAATTTTGATTTTCCAAGGAGGAAAAGATTTCCGTGTGCCAATTGGGCAAGGCCAGGAAGCTTTTCAGGCAGCTCAATTAAGAGGAATCAAAAGCCGATTTGTTTATTTCCCTGATGAAAACCACTGGGTTTTACATCCGCAAAATGCACAGGTTTGGCAAGGTGAATTCTTTAAATGGCTGAACGAAACATTATAATATATTTTTTTTAAAGCTTTAATAGCCACAGATTGTTATATAATCTGTGGCTATTTTATTTTCCAAACCTTTGAATTATGTAACACTTTAGCCGTGATTTCTCTTTTTAAAACAAATTTTTTTAAATAAATTGCAGTGAATTCGAATTTAAAAAACTTCCCAATCTCAACAATAACAATCTATGGAGAGCAAAAAAAGTTACACCGCCATTAAAGTGCTCTTTAGCTATGTTGCACTATTAGCGTTAGTTGTTACTGTTGGATGGTTTTTATATTCTGAAAATGTCGTTTATAACAAATTAGAAGATAAAATCGCACTCGAAAAAAATAAGATTTTGAGAGTCAGCAAATTATTTTCAAATGTGTATAAAACGGAAAGTTTAGCCCGAAAAACAATCCAGACCAATTCTGAAAAAGATTTTCAAAGCTACTTAATTGAAAGCGATTCCCTGCGCGCAAGAATCGACACTTTAAAGCAAATTGTAACGACAGATTATCAAAAAGTGCTCTTAGACAGTGTTACTTATTTACTGGCCGAAAAAACCAAAAATATTCAGCAGTTAAAAACAATAAAAAACAAGGCCGACGATGAAGTTTCGGTAAACTCGGCTATTGATGAAATTACCAAAATGGAGTTTAAACTCCGTAAACTGGAACTTCAGGATTTTACTAAAAATCCAAATCAGCTTGGATCTTATCAAAAAAATGTCCTTCAAAAATATGTCGATTATCTTAATCAGAATATTCCGGATGACAGCACCAATACGCTTAGTAAAAAAGCTTCGGATTCGATATTAGCCAATTCAAAAAAACTTTTGAGCTCCGTAAAATTAAGAGCCGAAAAGAAAAAAGAATCTTTAAATTTTGAGGAAAACAAATTACTGAAGAATGAAATAGCAATTTCAGATCAGCTCCGAAAAGTACTTCGAATTATTGAGCGTGAAATTATCATCAACTCCATAAAAAACAATTCACTCAAAGAAAAATCACTTAAAAAAGTCAACGAAATTGTTACAGCCTCAGCAATTGCAGGATTAATTTTGACCCTGTTTTTCTCTGTTTTAATTGTGAGCGATTATTCTAAATCGCAGGTCTATAAAAAACAGCTTGAAATCGCAAATTTCAAAACTAAAAATCTGCTTAAAAGCCGTGAACAATTGATTTCGACGGTTAGTCATGATCTAAAAACACCTTTAAGCACGATTGTAGGATATTCGGAACTTTTAAGTAATTCTGACATTAATACAAAACAGTCTTATTTCATTACTAATATTAAAAATTCATCTGAATATATTACGCAGTTAGTTCAGGATTTGCTTGATTTTTCTCAAATAGAAGCAGGAAAAATTACGATTGAAAAAGTGCCGTTTTCACTACCTCAAATTATTGATGAAGTAGCTAAAAGCATTCAGACTGTTTACAAGCAAAAAAATATTGATTTGATAATTAATATTGATGAAAAGCTAAATTCAAAAATTGTTGGAGACCCTTTTCGACTCAAACAAATTTTGAGCAATATTATTGGAAATGCTTACAAATTTACAGAAGAAGGTTATATAAAAATTAGCGCTTACCTAGCAGAAAACAATGATTTTTTTGCCATTACAATAGAAGATACGGGAATTGGAATTGAAAAAGGAAATCAGAAATTTGTTTTTGAAGAATTCGCTCAGGCAAATGAAGGGATTGAAAAAAAATACGGCGGAACAGGTTTAGGCTTATCAATCTGCCAGAAAATAATTTCGATTTTAGGCGGTTCATTAAAACTTGAGAGCATTTTTGGACAAGGAAGCACTTTTGAAATTCAGCTTCCGCTGTTATTTGATACAAGTTCAAATTCAACCGATGAAATTAAGAAAGCACCTTCACAGGAAACTAAATCACAAACTTTTGTTGTTATTGATGACGACATTAATCTTTTGAATTTAACATGCGGTATTTTACGACAGGAAAAACATCAGGTTTTATCTTTTAACAGTGCCGGAAAAGCATTAGAAGCTATTCAGAAAACAAATTTTGATTTTGTTATCACTGATATTCAAATGCCAGAAATGGATGGATTTGCGTTTTTGCAAAAGCTTAAAAATACGTCGGTTTATAAAAATCAGCCTATAATTGCCTTGACGGGAAGAACAGATCTAGATGCTTCTGTATATGCTGATGCTGGCTTTACGACTGTTGTAAAAAAACCTTATTCGCCACGAATACTTTTAGATACGATTAGAATTATTTTAGAAGATGATCCTCTTCCAAAAGTCGATACGACTGAAACAGAAGAAAAATCATCTGCAAAATTATATTCTCTAGTAACGCTGAAAGAATTTTTAGCTAACGACAAAAACGCTTTAAATGAAGTTTTGAAATCATTTATTGAAAGCACAAATGAAAATTTAGCCTTACTTGAAAATGCTATCTCACTAGAAAATACTGTCGAAATAAATGCAATCGCTCATCGCATCGCTCCAATGTTTAAACAAATTGAAGCAAATGAAATTGCCAAAACGCTAACAGTTTTAGAAAAAAATGAATTTGAAATTACAGAGGTAAGAGAAATTTACAAAGGGCTAAAAGCCAAAATCGTTTCGCTTTTCACCATCTTAAACAAAGAAATTGCTTAATCGATGTTGTATTGCTTCAATTTATTGTAAAGTGTCTTTCTGGTAATTTTAAGCAGTTTTGCCGCTTCAGATTTATTGTTCTGCGTTTTAGATAACGCATGAATAATTGTTTCTTTTTCATTTTCTGATAAAGAAAAACTAACCGAATTATCTGAAGAATTTTGTTTTTGAATCTGAAAAAATTCAGCCGGTAAAACTTCGCTTTCAATAAAATCACCACGCGTTAAAAGTGTCGCACGTTTTACACAATTTTGCAGTTCGCGTAAATTCCCTGGCCAATTGTATTTTTGAAAAATAGCAACCACTTCTGGAGAAAACCCAATAATATCTTTATTTAACTGCTGATTGGCTTTTTCAAGAAAATAATCAGCAAAAACCATTAAATCCTCTTCCCTATCTTTTAACGAAGGCGACAGAATAGAGAATTCATTGATTCTATGGTATAAATCTTCTCTAAAATCGCCGTTTTTTACCGCTTCACGCAAATCTTCATTTGTAGCCGTAATGATCCTTATATCAACGTTTATTTCTTTATTGCTTCCAACAGGTTTTATTTTTCTTTCCTGAAGTGCTCTTAATAATTGAATTTGGTTTTCATAAGAAAGGTTTCCAATTTCATCTAAAAAAAGAGTCCCTCCATTTGCCGCTTCAAAATAACCCATTTTGTCGCTGATTGCACCGGTAAAAGAACCTTTTAAATGTCCGAAAAATTCACTTGCGGCTAATTCTTTCGGAATTGCTCCGCAGTCAACCGCGATAAAATTATTGTTTTTTCGAGTACTTTGCTGGTGAATGCTTTTTGCGATAATTTCTTTTCCTGTGCCGCTTTCTCCAATAATCAAAACAGACATATCTGTTGGGCTTACCAACTGAATATGATCTAATAATTTTCTTGACGCAACAGAAATTCCTCTTACAAATTCATTTTCTGCAGTAACTTGCTTTTTTGTGGGTTTCTTTTCTTGCGATGAAATTTCTTCGGCTTCATTATTTTGCAAAGCATTTGTAATTACTAACAAAACCTCATCTGGATTAAAGGGTTTTGAAATATAATCGGCAGCACCATTTTTTATTGCTTTTACAGCCGTATTCACATCTGAATAGCCTGTCATCATAACAACAGGAATATGCGGATGAGAATTTTTAATTTCAGTCATTAATCCAATACCATCAGAATCTGGCAAACGAAGATCTGTCAAAATCAAATCAAACGATTCGCTTTTGATTGCTGCTCTTGCTTCTGCTGCAGAGAAAGCTATAGTTACATCGTATGCTTTTTTTATTAGAAACTTCTCTAATAATTTACAAAACGAAATATCATCTTCTATCAATAATATCTTTGACATCTGTTTTTAAGGACTTTTTTTGCTAAAATAATACTATTAAAGTTGTATTCTCACAAAATTATGCAAAAAAAAAGAGACTGCTATAAGCAATCTCTTTTTCACCAAAAACATAAATCTAATTCACCTAATTATATTTATAATATATCTATTATATTTTCAGCCAATTGCCATTGACATCTGAGTAAACAGTAGCCTTTTGGTCCTTAACTGATATTTCTAATTTGTATTCTTTTTTCTCGTTTACATATGCTTTTTCCAATTTTGCATTTGGATAAGCAGTCTGCAGAGCAGTTTTTACCGCAGCCGGAACAGCATCTGCAGTAACTTCTGTATATTCTGTTTGAACAAAAACGGACGCATTTATTTTATTTTGAATCGTCTTCGAATTTGCTGGAATAGACAAACTTGCCAGAATAACGGCCCCTGTGATGGCTAACTTTTTCATATTGCTCTTTTTTAAAGAATTATTTTTTAATAATATTTCCAGAAGCATCTGTAAAAAAAGTATACTTTTTCTCTCCGCTCGCTATGACAAGTTTATATTCGTTCTTCGCGTTTTTGTATGCTTTTTCAAGTTTTGTACCTGCAAAAGATTTTTCGATAGTCGATTTTACTGCGTCTGGAACAGCATCTACAGAAACTTCAGTATATTCATCTTGAATGCTTACTGATTGAACCATTTCGTTTTTTGCAACAACAGTTGCAGCATTGATTGACAAACTTCCAAAAACGATAGCTGCCGATAAGATTAACTTTTTCATAGTGGGGATAGTTTATAGTTACTTTTTAAGAATGTTTCCTTTTTCGTCTGTATAAACAGTAGATTTTACATCACGAACAATAATGTCGATTTTGTATTCTTTTTTATCGTTTACGTATGCTTTTTCAAGTTTTACACCAGGATAAGCATTATCTAAAGCTGTTTTGATAGCTGCCGGAACAGCATCAACTTCTTTATACTCATCTTGGAACTTTACTGATTCTGTCGCTGGATTAATAGCAACAATTGGTGTGGCTTGTACTGACAGTCCTCCTAATAGAATTGCTGCCGATAAGATTATCTTTTTCATAATGATAGTTTTTTTAGTTAACGAATTATTTTTTTACCCAAGATCCATCGGCGTTTGCATATAGAGCCCCTACTTTGTCACCCACTGTAACTTCTAATTTGTATTGAGAAGTTGCATTTTTGTATGCTTTAGAAAGGATTGCATCTGGATATGCTTTTTTAAGCGCGTTTGTAACTGCAGAAGGAACTTCTTCTACTTTAATCTCAGTATATTCGTCTTGAATTGAAATTGTTTTTACGATTGTGTTTTTAATTGGAGAAGTTGAAGCAAATGATGTTAAACTTCCCAAAATGATTGCGGCTGATAAAAATAAATTTTTCATAATGTGTGTATATTAATAGTAAATAGTTAATTTGATTGGAACAAAAAGGGCTTATTTTTTAACCCAAGTTCCGTCTGCGTTAGCATAAACAGAACCTACTTTATCACCTACAGTAACGTCAAGTTTATATTGCGATGCAGCATTTTTGTATGCTTTTGAAAGTACTGCATCTGGATACGCTTTTTTAAGTGCGTCTGTTACTGCAGATGGAACTTCTTCTAATTTAATTTCAGTGTACTCGTCTTGAATTGAAATTGTTTTTACGATTGAATTTGATATTGGAGAAGTCGAAGCAAATGATGTTAAACCTCCCAAAACGATTGCGGCTGATAGAAATAAATTTTTCATGATAATAGTATTTTAAGATAGTTAATTTAATTTTAGTATTTTTTATTTGAAAATACACAGAACACGTCTTTAGATTATTTTTGAATCCAAGTTCCGTCGGCGTTAGCAAAAAGATTTCCTTCTTTGCCTCCAACTGTTACATCTAGTTTATATTGTGCTTTTTCATTTTTGTATGCTTTAGAAACCACTGCATTTGGAAATGATTTTTTTAAAGCCTCTGTAACTGCAACTGGTAATTCTTCTACTTTTATTTCAGTATATTCATCTTGAATTGAAACTGTTTTTATAATAGAATCTTCAATTGAAGAATTTGCTGCGAATGAAGTTAAACTTCCCAAAACAATAGCGGCTGATAAGAATATCTTTTTCATAATGTAAATTTTTGTTTGTTTGTAGTTGTTTACGCTTTAGATAATGAAATTATTATGCCGTAAAACAAAAACCCACCTCCAATGTACCTAATCCCTTGTTTTTAAAGAGATCTTGAATAACATGCCAAAAATTTTCCATTGCAAAAAGTGTGTAATTCCTTAAGCGAGTGTGTAAAAATTATACACTTTTAGTGTTTCCTAACCGATAAAACAACAAAACCCGATAAGTTCAAAACTCATCGGGTTTGTAGTAGAAATAAAAAAGGCTGCCGAAACCGACAGCCTTAAAAAATTATTCTGGACTATTCATTTTGAAAGTATCCATAAATGCAGTTGTGTAGTCACCTGCAATATATTTTGGATCATCCATTAATTGTCTGTGGAAAGGTATTGTAGTTTTCACACCTTCGATTACGAATTCATCCAAAGCTCTTCGCATTTTGCTGATAGCTTCTTCACGAGATTGTGCAGTTGTAATTAACTTAGCAATCATCGAATCGTAATTTGGCGGAATACTATAACCTGAGTAAACGTGAGTATCTAAACGAACTCCGTGTCCTCCTGGCATATGAAGCGTAGTAATTTTTCCTGGTGAAGGACGAAAATCATTATAAGGATCTTCAGCATTAATACGACATTCAATAGCGTGTAATTGTGGCAAATAGTTTTTTCCCGAAATCGGAATTCCGGCAGCAACCATAATTTGCTCACGGATCAAATCATAATCAATAACTTGTTCTGTAATTGGATGCTCTACCTGAATACGAGTATTCATTTCCATGAAGTAGAAATTTCTGTGTTTGTCTACAAGAAACTCTACCGTTCCAGCTCCTTCGTATTTAATGAATTCAGCAGCTTTTACAGCAGCTTCTCCCATTGCAGTACGTAATTCGTCAGTCATGAAAGGCGAAGGAGTTTCTTCAGTCAATTTTTGGTGACGACGTTGTACAGAACAATCTCTTTCAGAAAGGTGACATGCTTTTCCATAAGAATCTCCAACAACTTGAATTTCGATATGACGTGGCTCTTCGATAAGTTTCTCCATGTACATTCCGTCATTTCCAAATGCTGCAGCAGCTTCTTGACGTGCACTTTCCCAAGCTTTTAAAAGCTCTTCTTCTTTCCAGATCGCACGCATTCCTTTTCCACCACCACCAGCAGTCGCTTTCATCATAACTGGATAACCAATTTCTTTAGCTATTTTTAGTGCATGTTCATAAGATTCTAATAATCCATCTGAACCTGGTACACATGGAACTCCTGCCGCTTTCATTGTAGCTTTTGCAGAAGCTTTATCTCCCATTCTGTCGATCATTTCTGGAGCCGCACCAATAAATTTGATTCCGTGCTCTTGACAAATTTTTGAGAATTTAGCATTTTCAGAAAGGAAACCGTAACCTGGGTGTATTGCATCTGCATTTGTAATTTCTGCAGCGGCAATAATATTTGACATTTTTAAGTACGATAAGTTACTTGGAGGGGGACCAATACAAACCGCTTCATCAGCAAACTTTACATGTAAGCTTTCTGCATCGGCTGTAGAATAAACTGCAACAGTTTTAATTCCCATTTCCTTACATGTACGAATTACACGAAGTGCAATTTCTCCTCTATTCGCAATTAATATTTTTTTAAACATCTTATTTTAATTAGATAATTAGACAATTTGATAATTAGATAATTTTAGATGATTTAAAAAATTTGAATCCTTCTAAAATCTAAAATCTAAAATCTAAATTTATTTATGATGGATCTACTAAGAATAAAGGTTGATCAAATTCTACTGGAGACATATCGTCAACAAGAATTTTTACAATTTTACCTGAAACTTCTGATTCGATTTCGTTGAATAATTTCATTGCTTCAATTACACAAAGAACATCACCTTTTGCGATAGTACTTCCTACTTCAGTAAAAACTGGTTTGTCTGGAGATGGTTTTCTATAGAATGTTCCAATAATTGGAGATTTTATAGTAATGAATTTAGAATTTTCAGCTGGAGCTGCTGCTTCACTATTTACATTTACAACAACTGGAGCAGCCACTTGAGGAACAGCAGCTTGTGGCAATGCAGCCTGAGCTGGCAATTGCTGTACATAAGTAGTTTCTGTTACATTCCCTTCTAAAGTTGTTCTAATAGTGATTTTTACATCATCCATTTCTAACTTTACTTCTGCAACTCCCGAATTTGCTACAAATTTGATTAGGTTTTGAATTTCTTTTAAATCCATAATGATTCGTTTTTAGTTTTAATTTATTTTGTATCGTAAGCCCATTTCAAGTAAATAGATCCCCAAGTGAATCCACCACCAAAAGCGGCTAAAATAATATTATCTCCTTTTTTGAATTGGCGTTCAAAATCGCTTAATACTAATGGCAAAGTTGCTGAAGTTGTATTGCCATATTTTTCAATATTCATCAATACTTTTGAATCTTCAAGGTTCATTCTGCTCGCAGTAGCATCAATAATACGTTTATTTGCTTGATGTGGCACTAACCAATCTACATCTTCATTAGTCAAATTGTTTCTTTTTACGATCAATTCGCTAGCGTCAGCCATGTTAGTAACTGCATATTTAAAAACAGTTTTTCCATCTTGAATAATGTTGTGCTGTCTGTTTTTAACGGTCTCTTCTGTAGTCGGGATTAGAGAACCTCCGGCAGAAATTTTAAGAAAATCACGTCCTACACCATCACTTCTTAGATATTCATCTTGCAAGCCTAAACCTTCATAATTTGGTTCGAATAAAACAGCACCTGCTCCATCTCCAAAAATAATACAAGTAGATCTGTCTGTGTAATCTACAATTGAAGACATTTTATCAGCTCCAATTAATAAAACTTTTTTGTAACGTCCTGACTGAACATAAGCTGCAGCAGTTGACATTCCGTATAAGAAACTTGAACATGCCGCCTGCAAATCGTATGCAAATGCGTTTGTAGCTCCAATTTCTGTTGCAACATAAACTCCTGTAGAGGCTACCGGCATATCTGCAGTAGCTGTTGCCATTATAACCATATCAATCTCTAAAGGATCAATATTTGCTTTCGCAATTAAATCCTGTGCTGCTTTTATAGCAAGAAACGATGTTCCTTTATCAGCATCTTTAAGAATTCTTCTTTCTTTAATTCCGGTACGAGTGGTAATCCATTCGTCATTGGTATCTACCATAGTTTCCAGTACTTTGTTCGAAAGAACAAAATCTGGAACATAAGCTCCAACAGCGGTAATTGCGGCTGTGATTGTACTCATTATATTCTATTATTTCCTCCCAAATACAGTGTATTTGAAAAATTTTTAAAAGACTTGAAAATTACAAAAAAAAACGAAATTATTTTGTATATAATTTCCTAAAAAAAGAAAATTATAACCAACAAAAAAAACTCTCACTATGTGAGAGTTCTAGTATAATTTACAAAAACGTATTAAGCAACCGCTTCAGATTTATCGATAACAACTTGTCCTCTGTAATACATTTTACCTTCATGCCAGTAAGCTCTGTGGTATAAATGCGCTTCACCTGTAATAGGACATGTAGCGATTTGAGCTACAGTAGCTTTATAATGTGTTCTTCTCTTATCTCTTCTTGTTTTCGAGATTTTTCTCTTAGGATGTGCCATTTTACTATATTATTTATCCGTTAATAGTTTCTTTAATTTTTCCCAACGTGGGTCAATATCTTCTTCTTGTTTACTCTCTTCCTTTTTTTCTTTGACTGTTTTTACTTTCAGTTCATTTAGTTTTTTCAAAGCCTCACTTTCTAAGCTACCGTCTTTTACTCCTGGATGAACTCGTTTTAGAGGTACCGAAAGAGCTATCATTTCATAAATATATTGTGCTACATTTATTTCAAACTCTCCGTGCGGTAAAATCAGCAACTCTTCATTCTCGTCATTAAATTCTTCTCCAAAACGAACAATTAATTTCATTTTCCCTTTTATAGGAAGATCAAACTCTTCGCCTGTAAGATCACAAGGCACATTTACAGTTCCTTTGTGTTTAAAATCTAACTCAAGCATGCTGCTTTTTTTATCTAAAACCAAACTTACTTTGATATCCGAACTTTGAAATTCGTTATACTCAAAGCTCTCAAAGAACTCATTATTTACCTGATACTCAAAATGGTGTTTTCCTAGTTTTAATCCTACGAAAGGAATTAAAAATTCTTTTGTTTTGCTCATTTCAACATCAATTTGAACAATTCGCATCTGTAAACAGATATCTGAATTGGGGTGCAAAGATATAAAATTATTACAAATCTAATAATCTTATTCACCTTTTTTTGTTTATAACTGTTTTTCTTTTATTTTTAGAGGTTTTTGGCTAATCTCCTCATACTGATTACGCGAGCGAAAAATATCGATTGCAAGATAAACTGCTTCTTTAAACGAATTGAAATCGGCCATATCTTTTCCTGCAATATCATACGCAGTGCCATGATCTGGAGAAGTTCTAACCTTATTTAAACCTGCTGTATAATTCACTCCTTTACCAAAAGACAATGTTTTAAAAGGAATTAATCCTTGATCATGATAGGTTGCCACAATAGCATCATATTTCTCATATTGACCGCTTCCAAAAAAACCATCTGCAGGAAATGGCCCAAAAACCATTGTTCCTCCTTCAAAAATTTTCTTCAAAGTTGGCTTTAAAACCAAATCATCTTCTTTTCCAATAACGCCACCGTCACCTGCATGTGGATTCAATCCTAATACAGCAATTTTTGGCTTTACAATACTAAAATCCTGAATTAGTGATTTTCTGATTGTTTCAATTTTTCTTGTAATTAATTCTTCTGTTAAATGCGAAGAGACTTCATTTATAGGCACGTGATCAGTCAACAAACCTACTCTTAAATTATCCTGCACCATCATCATCAATGCATCACCCTCTAATTCTTTATCTAAATAATCCGTATGTCCAGGAAATTTAAAATCCTCTGACTGAATATTATATTTGTTAATTGGAGCAGTTACTAAAACATCTATCAAACCGTCTTTCAAAGCTTTAGTCGCCGCTACAAAAGATTTAATAGCATATTCTCCTATTTTCTCATCATTTTTTCCCAAAGTTATATCAACACCTTCTTTCCAAAGATTGAAAACATTAACTTTTCCTGGCAAAACCTGCTCTAATTTATCTACGCCATGAAACTGAACCGAAGATGTAAAACTCTTTTTAACAAAAGACAATATCTTAGCATTTGCAAAAATAACCGGCGTACACATCTCAAGCATACGAGAATCCTCGAATGTCTTTAATATAACCTCGCTTCCAATACCGTTTAAATCTCCTACTGAAATTCCAACAATTATATTTTCTGCTTTTTTATTCATGAGCTCAGCTTATTTATTACTAATTTTGATGTGCAAATTTAGTAAAATAAAACAACAATGTTCACAGGAATTATAGAAACCCTAGGAAGGGTTCATAAAATAGAGAAAGACCAAAACAATCTTCATCTTACAATCGATTCATCGATTACAAACGAATTAAAAATTGACCAGAGTGTTTCTCATAACGGCATCTGCCTTACTGTTGTCGCTATTAAAGATTCTTTTTATACCGTAACAGCCATTGACGAAACTATTTTAAAAACTAATATTGGAGACTGGAGCGAAGGCGACATTGTAAATTTAGAGCGCGGCATGAAACTTGGCGACCGTCTTGATGGCCATATTGTTCAAGGTCACGTAGACCAAACTGGAACATGCGTAAAAATTGAAGAAGCACATGGAAGCTGGAACTATACTTTTGAATATGACAAAAACCTCAGCAATATTACTATCGAAAAAGGTTCTATAACTGTAAATGGAGTAAGCCTTACGGTTGTCAATTCAAAAACAAATGAATTTAGCGTCTCGATAATACCTTACACTTTCGAGAACACCAACTTTAAAGATTTCAAAGTTGGAACAAAAATAAATTTAGAGTTTGATGTTGTTGGCAAATATATCTCGCGATTATATGCCATAAACAAATAAAGAAATACCCTTAAATAAAAAAAGATTCAATTTAAATTGAATCTTTTTTTATGAAATCATATCTGCGAATTGCATAGATACCAAATAATACTGCGCATCCGGTTAAAACAAATAAATTTTGATCGATAGGTGCTCCGGGAGGCAAATCTGGCCCAGCAGCACTAGCTTGAGCAGTAGTACTCATTCGAGCCTCAGGCTTAGGAGGAGCTGGTTTTGCTATCGCATTTGAAACCGTCAGTAAGACGAAATAGGAACAAAAAATAGTTTTTTTAATCTTCATAAGTTTAAACTTGTCAAGGACAAGCGATATTAAATTAGACTTGGGGTCTTTTATGAAATTTCGTACAAACCCTTGTTATTAAAGAGCTTCACTGGACAAATGTAGAAGATTTTTGCAAAAATACAACTTAAAAACAAAAAAAAGCTTCATAAAAATTTATGAAGCTTTTTTATTATTCCTAAACAAACAAGCATTAAACATTTTTACGCAAGTTTATAGACAACGTAAAAAAGCGAAGCGTAAATTTTCAATATCTGTGGGTAGCCGAAAGACAAACAAAAAACGACCTGTTCAAAGGGAATATTCACTTTCACATGATTACCAACAAATATTGGAAAATCGAAAAATGGTGGAATTACTGGCTTGACTTGCAGAAGAAAAATGGAATAATTCCGAGAGATGAAAATTACAAACCGTCTTCCGCCTTTGATGTTCGGGAATTAAACTCAAATAACATTAGATCAATTGCTTCTTACGTCACAAAATATGTCACAAAGAATAATGACAAATTCAAATGCCAAGTATGGAACTGTTCAGGCAAGTTTCAGAACTCTACACTGATTTCCATACAGATTCTAGCTATGTAGATGAATTTAAAAAATTAGATGCTGTATTGAAAGAATTTGAAGTAAAAGACCACAGCAATAGATTAATTATAAACTTAAAAATGATAAACTTGAATAGACAGATACTACCACTCTACAAAAGATTGGACGATAAAAACAAAGCAATAACTAACTAAAACAAAAAATTATGACAACTAAAACTAACAACACCAAACTAAAAGAACTGCCAAAAGACACAAAATTTGCAACCTTTAATTCAGACAACGAAGACATGATTCTTGGAGAATACCTAATAGCAATTTTAATTTATAACGGAACTTCATTTAACCAACTTCTAGAATCCGCTAATGAAATTGAGAATAAAAAAAGAAAGAGAAGTAAAAAACATTATAATCAACATAGTATTGGATTTTATTAATCTTAATCCTGAATATATTCATTTAATAAATCATAATGATGGTGCAAGTCAATTTTTTAAGTAGGCTTTTTTTTAATTTATATAAATTTTAATCTAGCCTCTAAAATCTTTTTATAATTATTATTACATTCAATAAATTAACAAAAAAGCAATATTAAATAATATGTTATTTTTTTGGATATATTTGAATTTGTAAAAAAAATCCTGAATAAATACGGAGCCTATAAACAAAAAAAACAGTTAATTAATTAAAACCGAAAGATGAGAATAAAACGACTAGAACTAAACGAAAGCGATGTTGAACCTCTTGGTTTAAAAAGCTTTTATTCCACAAAATTCAATACAACTATTGCGTTAATTGGCAAAAATGGCTCAGGAAAATCTAGATATCTAAAGGCTATTGAGAATAAAATTAGAAGTATTGACTTAAACTCTACAATAAGTGAAGAATTTGATTTCATATCAAATCCTTTATTAAACATTTTTAGCCAAAATATAAAATATCGAGAAGTGTATTCTGCTCACAAAGAACTTCAAGATTTATTAGTGGAAAAAACAATCAATCCAAAGTCTGTAGATATTGATGCAAAAATAAGAACATCTCAAGCAAAGCTTAATCGAGAGCATACCAAAAACCCTGTAAATGTCGATTCATTCAAAATTATAAATAAAAATATTTCATCAGAAATAAACAACAGATTAAAAATTATAAAACCCGAAGACCTAAGAGCTCTTCAACAAAGTTTTGACTCCAAAGACCAGACAAAAGTCAGCTTCCAAAGTATTGTGGATTCTACTTTAGAAAATATCGAGATAGAAGAATTTAGCATGATTACAGAAAGTGCATTAACATATCTGCAGAGATTACCTCATAGATTAGTTATTGATGACATTGAGACTAGAGGTGACGAAAAAAAATTCAAAAGCAGGGTGGCTTATAAAAGATTTGAATTATTAAGTTCACTTATTCATGAATTTTTAGGAAAAACTCTTGAGTGGGAATCAAGATCGACAAATATAGTTGAGCAAGATGACAGTTTTAATATTTCTGGAACCGGATATTGGACTATTAATAAAAGAGAATTTAATTACGAAGATTTTTCGTCTGGGGAAAAAGTTTTATTTACATATGCAATACTATTATTTCTTTTAAATACAAATCCCAAAATAAAGTTCAAAGAATCAATAATCATTATAGATGAACCAGAATTAAACCTTCATCCGAAAGCTCAAATAAAACTAATTCAAACACTTGAAAACTTAATTAAAGATGAGGGACAGTTAATTATTGCAACTCACTCCCTTTCTATAACAGCAAATCTAGATTATAGCTCAATTTTTTTAGTTAGAGATGACACATTGCATTCTCCATCTTCATCGGTACCATTCAATGCAGTTGATGATTTAATGGGCTTTGAAGAACATTACAATAAAATAGTTGAATTTCTAGTCTCAACACCTAGTTGGGCAATGACCAATTTTATGGCACAATGTTTTGAAGACCCTGAAGTGTTTGACACTGCAAATAAAAATGACCCACAATTAGAAATATTTAAAAAATTGATATTAGAAAATGAGCAACTTAATATTTTGGATTATGGCTGTGGTAAAGGGCGATTATTAGACCGAATTAAGGAATCAGAAAACACATGGAACCGAATTCAAAAATACGATTGCTTTGACATTGACATAAACAATAATGATTTAATACTTTCAAAAGGTGCTCATTTAATCATTAATGAAATTGAAAATATTGAAGACAACAAATATGACATAATTATAATTGTGAATGTACTGCACGAAATCCACATAGAGGCATGGCAAGAAACTCTAAATACATTAAAAAAAGCATTAAAGCCTGAAGGATTTTTAGCGATAATTGAAGATCTTCAATTACCGATAGGAGAATTACCAAATGAACTTGGCTTTCTATTATTAGGAAAAGAAGAATTAAAAACTCTCTTGGGAAATGAAATCAAATTTATCAATCCATCAATAGACAAATACAAAGACAGAATAATTTGTGGAATAATTTCTACAAATGATATTAACTCGATTGATAAAAAAATCCTAATATCAACCTTAGAAAAACTTAAATCGAATTCATTAAAAGAAATAATAAAATACAGAGAGCAAAATACCAAAAATTTAAGTTTGGGCAGAATGTATGCTCTAAAAGCAAATTCATATGTAAATAGTCAACTTGCAATAGATTTTTTAAAGAAACAAAAATAATCCAACTAATCTTTCCAAAAGTCAATAAAACCTCTTACTAGAGGTTTTTTTATTGAATAATTTATAAATAAAAAAATTCGTCCCCTAGAAACAAAAAAGCCTTACAAACGCAATGTTTATAAGGCTTTTTAAACTTAAATTGTGGTCCCACCTGGGCTCGAACCAGGGACCACCTGATTATGAGTCAGGTGCTCTAACCAGCTGAGCTATAGGACCGGTTTGAGGATGCAATATTACTACTATTTTTCATTCACTCCAAATATTTTAAGACATCATTTGTATTTAATTCTGTTTTGAAGTGGTGGTTCCAAAAAAGCAGATTGATTTTCAATACCTTATTTAAAAACAAAAATGTTATTTTTTTATTTAATTTCCTGACAAAGCTCTACCAAAACACCATTTGTATTCTTTGGATGCAGAAAAACGATCAGTTTATTGTCGGCACCTTTCTTCGGTACTTCGTTTATTAGCACAAAACCTTCGTTTTTTAAACGTTCGATTTCGGCATAAATATCTGTAACATCAAAAGCAATATGATGAATTCCTTCTCCTTTTTTTTCTAAAAATTTCGCAATCGGGCTTTCTGGATTTGTGGCCACTAAAAGTTCAATTTTATTGTTTCCAGTTTGAAAAAAAGAAGTTAATACACCTTCGCTTTTTACTTCTTCCATTTTATAAGACGGAACTCCCAGCATTTTTTCGAACAACGCATTGGCATCGTCCATATTTTTTACCGCAATTCCTATATGTTCAATTTTATTTACCATTGTTTCGAGTTTATTGGTTCACATATGTATTAAAGTAACCGCATTCTGCAATAACA
Source organism: Flavobacterium sp. 245 (assembly GCF_004362055.1). GTDB lineage: Bacteria > Bacteroidota > Bacteroidia > Flavobacteriales > Flavobacteriaceae > Flavobacterium. The sequence continues at coordinate 158,731 of NZ_SNXB01000008.1, read as the reverse complement.
TCCTGATAATATTTTGTATCCGAATAATCTTTTCTTAAAGCTTTGAATGAATTCCATGCAATAAAATTAACTTTATCATCTCGAATTTCCCAGTAATTATTGATGTCATTGTATTTTTTATTGTAATAATCGTTTCGCTCACATTTTGAAATCAAATACAAACATTTGGCTTTTTGTTCTTTGTTTGAAGCCGCCTCGAAAGCTTTTTGATAATACATTTTAGAAACCGAATTATTCGTAATCATTTCTTTCATCGAGTTTCTAAACGAGTATGGACTTGAGCCGTAACCTACAATGCTGATTTCATAAAAAGTTCTTCCGTTTCCGAAATGCGAAATATTATAAAACGCATTTCCCAGCAACAAACTATTTGTATAAACATCTTCTTTTTTTGCCAATTTATCCTGCATATCTTTAATGGTAGTCAAGAAATCCATTTGCGAATATTTCTTTTTCTGATATGCAGCATGCTCGCAATCATGGCAATCTTTTATATTTCCATTAAACGGATTTCCTAAAAATTTATAATACTGAACCGAATCTGTCTGCTTCATAAATTCAATAGCTTCCGGAATTTTATTTTTGAAAGTTGCCTGAACCGCCTGAAAATTATTGATGTCTTTTAATTTCAAACTATAAATTCCCGCACCAATTTTCTCAATTTCGGTTTTATTTGGTTTCTCCAGAAAAACTTTCATTTCCAACAAAACCTTTTCATTGTCATAAAACGAATTTCCGTCGTTCCAATAACTATAACGTGATTCACCAAAAATTTCAGTCATTACCAAATCTCCTTTTTCTCGATAAAGCGTTGACAAATAACTTCTGCTCCATGAAGAAGCATTTTGATAACGAAATTCCTGCCCTTTATACGTTTTTGGAAGTTCATAATACAACCAATTCAAATCGGCTAGAATTGTTTTCTCGTTTTTGTCTGTCAATTTATCAATTTTACTCAGGTTATTTACAAAATGCAATAATCGAAGCTGCATTCCCGCCAACTCTGTTTTAGGAAGTGTTTTTACAGCTTTGTCTAAATTCTTATCTGCATTTGCATAATCACCTTTTAAGGTCTGTAAATACCCTAGCGATAAATCCCAAAGATAAGGTCTGTCTGTATTTCCAGCTGCCGAAATTTTAGCAATTAAATCCAGTGCTTTTTTATCTACTTTGGCTTGATTTTCCGTTTTGCTTTCTGCTACAGTCAATTTTTTTCTTGGCTGATTATCTCCTGAATCCTGCTGAAAAGAATTGTTTATAGATTGTTCAAGCCCATTAACTAATCTGGTCGCCAAATAATTTAAATGCTCGCTTTTTGGGTTTAATTCATATATTTTTTCAATCGCCTGTTTTTCATCTTTATAATAACCGTGAATTGCCCAAAGCGCTGCTTTTTCATCATTGGTTTTTGCCATTAAAAGCGCCTTGTTCCAGTCTGAATCGTTTTTTGGACGAAAACTGTAAGCCGTTACAACTCTTAATTCCGGACATTTATCAAAAACTTTCGCATATAAATAATTCGAAGTTGCATATTTCTTTTGTTTGTAATTAATCCCCGCAACATAGGAAAGTGCTCTATAATACAAAGTGTTTTTAGGAACCGAACTTTCTGTTTTATTAAAAAAATCAATCGCTTTTTGTTTGTCATTACTGTAAAAACGAGCTTTCATCGTAAGAAACCAATAACGGTTCTTCAAAAATGGATCTGATAAAGTATTATACACATTTTCGATTGACTGAATCATTTTTGCGTCATTGAACGTTTTTGCCACAACCGGCTCGTAACTCCAGTTTTCTTCACCAATTGAAACGGTTTCTATTTTTTGTGCCAAATACAAAAACTCAACAAAATTTTTAATTTTCTCTTCTTTCAAATTGAGTTTTTTGCCCCATTTTTGAGAAGTTTTATTCTCTTTTTTATTCTTATAAAAAGCATGTAAATCTGCAATCTCTTCTTTATTCTTGATTACGTTTTTATCATCCGAATAATATCTTGTTGTTTCATTTCCAATTAAAAAATAATTGACAGAAGTAGTGTCGGCTTTCCCTTTTAAATAAGAAGCCCAATCCTCTTTTATATTTTTATTGAATCGGGAATTGTGTTCGGTATCAAATCCAATTCCGTAAAAAATTGAATTGGACAAAAACAGCGGTGAATATGATTTGTCTGCGAAAGTTTCTGGTGTAAAATTCGAATTATATCCAAAAAAATCCCAGTCGTCACCGCCGGCGCAGGCATAAATCACTCCGTAAACCGAAAGCAGGCCAATACTAAAAACAAGAAACAGTTTGCTTGAAAATATTCTTTTCATAATTTTTTAAATTGAATTCATCTAAATCGTAAAATATAATTTCTCTTGGTGGCTGTGTGGTATTTTGGTTTAAATCTTCAGCCATTTCTTTTAAATTTTCTGCCGAAATACTTTCTATTTTCAGCAAATCGTTTTCTTCATAATAAACCCCATTTTTATAATTTGATTGTTTTACTTTAAAGAATATCGGATTAATCTGTTCGAAGTTTTTATCATTTTTGAGCGCCACAAAATTCATTTTTGACCGAAGTCCTAAAACCTTTTGATCCCGAATGTGAATTGCCCACGAATAAATAGGCAGTGCATAATTAAGACGCAATGGATATTTCTTCAAACTTTTAAGATATCGCTCTGAAATTTCTCTGCTATAAATCGAATTCAGAGAGTCTGGCGAAATGCTTCCCATATTGTAAAACATCAAAACACCCGAATCAACATTTGGGATTTTCGTTTTCTTAAAATACTTGACCTGATGAAGTCTGATTGTAGCCGAGAGCTTTTTATGCGAAAGCTTTTTAATCTGCTCAATAAATTTAAGATAATTGTCTTTGCTTTTTAAAGACCAGTCGCAGTCAATTTGAATTTCGGCGCAATTAATTTTATTTTTCTGATTGATTTCTGCAATCAAATGAATTGTTTTTTCTGCCAAATCTTTAACATCAATTTTTTGCTCAAGCATTACTTTGTTCTGAATAAAAATCACAGGAACAATTTCAAAGCTTTGAATATTTTCCTGAAAATGAATTGGACTTATAGGAAATGGATTTTGCGTTTTTGGATGAAGTCCAATATCAAAGTATCTGATATAAAGTTTTCTGACATTGTTGTCTCTCAAAACTTCTTTTTCTGTTTCTGAAAATTTTAAATTGGTTTTCCAATAATAAAACGCAATTATGGGCTTGTCGTTTTTACTGCACGCGGTGAGCAAAAGAAAGAGTGAGATCCAAAAAAATCGTTTTAACAAAACTAAATAGTATTACATTTTGAATCAAAAGTAAGAAAATATTACGGTAAAAAAGAGTAAAAACCAAAAATTGCAAATCCTAATAAATAGATAAAAAATTTCGATTAAAGCAAATATAATCGTTATTTTGTGCAATCAAATTCAAAAACGATTATGTTGAAAAACACTCTCAAATACATTTCACTTTTATTGGTATTTTTAATGATGAGCTGTGCTAAAAGAGGCAGTATTACAGGCGGATTAAAAGACACGCTTGCTCCTGTTTTACGATCAAGCTCGCCTGAAAATTTCAGCACTGACTTTAAAGCCAATGAAATCATTTTGACATTTGATGAATATGTAAAGCTGAAAAACCTGAACAAACAGCTGATCATTTCCCCTCCAATGAAGTATGAACCGCTTGTATTGCCAACAAACGCAAGCAAAGTTATCACTATAAAACTAAAAGACACTTTACAGCCAAACACCACTTACAGTTTGAATTTTGGCGAAAGTATGGCAGACAATAACGAAGGAAATTCGATTAATCAATTTAAGTATGTTTTTTCGACTGGATCTTACATTGATTCACTTTCTATAAAAGGAATCATCAAAGATTCTTATGAAAAATATGTCGATAATTTTGTCTCTGTTATGCTTTACGAAGTAAATGACAAATACAAAGATTCGGCTGTTTATAAAGAATTCCCGAGATATGTTACCAACACTCTGGATAGTTTGCGAACTTTTAAATTAGAAAATTTAAAGGCCGGAAAATATCTTTTAGTTGCCATGAAAGACAAATCAAGCAACAATAAATTCAATCCAAAAGATGACAAGATTGCATTTATAAAACATCCAATTACGGTTCCAAACGATACTATTTTTGAATTGGAATTATTCAAAGAAAAATTGCCTTTAAAAACTTTAAAACCAATTCAGGCATCTGGAAACAGATTATATCTTCCGTATGAGGGGAATATGGATTTCAAAGTTACCAAACCTAAAATTACGCTTAAAAACCACAATGATGTTTTGGAAACTATTGTTACAGAGTTCCCTAAAAAAGATTCCCTGCAAATTTGGTATAAACCAATAAAAACCGATTCGCTGTCTCTGGAAGTTAATGCCGATAAATACAACAAGAAATTCGGTTTTAAAATTAAAGAGCTGAAAAAAGACACACTGAATATCAAAGCGGTTCAAAATGGCGTACTTAATTTTAGAGAACGCTTCACACTAGAATCGGAAACACCTTTGGTGAAATTTGATAATTCAAAAATTTCATTAGTCAACAAAGATTCTGTTGCTGTAAAATTTACCACAGAATATGATGAGTTTGAGCAAAAATTATATTTTGATTTCAAAAAAGAACCTTTAGAAAAATATCGTTTTACATTAATGCCGGGTGCCTTGACTGATTTTTATGATAAATCAAACGATACTTTGTCGTATAAATTAACCACTAAGGAATTAGAAGACTATGGAAATTTAGTTCTTAATCTGCAAAATGTGAAGCGTTTCCCAATTATTGTTCAAATCATTAATAAAAGAGGAGACAAAGTTCTTGCAACTGAATATTCTGAAAGTCAGACTAAAATCGAGTTCAATTTAGTTGAACCCGAAGCCTTTTCGGTGCGTGTAATTTATGACGACAACAAAAACAAAGTTTATGATACTGGAAATTTCCTGAGCAAAACTTATTCTGAAGAAGTTTTCTATTTCCAGAAAGAAGTTGATGTGCGAGCAAATTGGGATGTTGATCAGCCTATCGATTTAAGTATTCCTTTTAGTCCAGAAGTCGAGAAAAAAACAGACGAAAAGAAAAAGAAAGAAGCCGAAAAGAAACGAAAAGCTTTCTAAAACTTAATTTCAAAAACATCCTGATCACTTAAAAAATCAAGTTTTTTTCTAGTTTCCAACATTTTATTTTTATCTAAATCAACCACAAAAACACCTTCAGTTTCTTGTGGTTCAAGAATATAATTTCCTAAAAAATCAACTGCCTGAGAGTGTCCTATATGCTCGTAATTATTAGCGTCAAAACCAATTCTATTTACACCAACAGCATAACTTAAGTTCTCAATGGCGCGTGCTTTCAGCAAAGCGTCCCATGCATTGGTGCGCACTTTTGGCCAATTGGCAACATATAAAAGCAGATCATAATTTTCAGTATTTCGGGCAAAAACAGGAAATCGCAAATCATAACAAACTTGCAGGCAAATTTTCCAATCTAAATATTCGACAATAACTTTTTCTGTTCCGGCAGTATAAAATTGATCTTCTCCTGCCAATGTAAATAAATGGCGTTTATTGTAATATTGAATTTCTCCCGAAGGAAAAACAAAAAACATTCGGTTATAAAATTTTCCCTTTTCAGAAATAACCAAACTTCCTGTAACTGCAGCGCTTTTTTGTTTTGCTACCTCTTTCATCCATAGAACCGTTTCGCCATCCATTGTTTCGGCAACAGCAGAAGGGTTCATTGTAAATCCTGTCGAAAACATTTCAGGCAAAACAATCAAATTCACCTTAGAATCGATTTGATTTATTTTCGATTCGAAGCTTTTTCTGTTTTCCAAAGCGTTTTCCCAATGCAGATCTGATTGTATAAGTGCGATTTTCATATTTCAAAAATACGAATTTTCAGCTAAATCTAATTTTTTCTCCAAAAAGCATTTTCTGCAAAATTTTCTCAAAATACGTCTAAAATCAATATTTCATAAGGAAATAAAAAACATTTCAAACTTTTATTTTGCAAAAAAAATGCATTTTGTGCAAAAAAAATGCAAATGTGAAAAATTAATATTTATATTTGACTGCCAATAAAAACCAAAAAAAACATGAAAACCAAAGAATTATGAAAACAAAGCTAATTTCATTAGTACTTGTTGGAGGAATAATTTTCTCTGCAAATGCAAAAGAGACTGCAATAAAAAAGCATCTCTTTGAACAGAAAAGCAATCAAACTGAAATTTCGGGCCAAGTTCTAGGTCAAGACGACGGAATGCCAATTGCTGGAGCAACAATTTACGCAAAGAACAATCCTAAAATTGCTGCCATAACAGATGAAAATGGAAATTTTAAACTAAACGTACCTGAAAACGAAACCCATATTGTGATTTCTTATATGGGTTATGGAACTTTAGAATTCAAATTAGACAATACAAAAGATTTAGTAATAAAATTAAAACCTGCAGAAAATGTTCTGGATCAGGTTTTAGTAACCGCTCTGGGAGTTAAAAAAAGCGGAAAAGCAGTTTCATATGCTGTTACTGAATTAAAAGGGACTGAATTTACTAAAGCAAAAGAAGCCAATATTACCAATGCATTAGTTGGAAAAATTGCCGGAGTTAACGTAAGCAGTACTGCAACCGGTCCTAATGGTTCAAGCCGTGTTGTAATTCGTGGAAACGGATCTTTAAACGGAAATAATCAGCCAATGTACGTGGTAAACGATTTGCCAATCGACAATACACAGCTTAACTTGCCTGGTATTGGAAACGGCCCAGGATCTACCAGAATCAATGTAGATCGAGGTGACGGAACAGCGGTAATCAATCCTGATGACATCAAATCTATCACCGTTTTAAAAGGAGGAACAGCTGCGGCATTGTATGGCGCCAACGCTGCGAACGGGGTTATTTTAATTCAAACCAAACGAGGAACTGCCCAAAAAGGCATTGGAATTGAATATAATAGCTCATTCACTTTTGAAACTCCATCTATTTTTCCAGATTGGCAGTACGAGTATGGTTCTGGCCACAACGGACAAAAACCAGCTAATCAAGCTGAAGCCATTGCTGACGGGCGCTGGTCGTGGGGAGCAAAAATGGACGGAACAAATGTTGTTCAGTTCGATGGTGTTGCCCGACCTTATGTAGCACAAAAAAACAACATCAAAAACTTCTACGAAACCGGAACTACTTTTATTAATTCGATTGCTTTATCTGGAGGAACTGAAAAAGCAACTGGACGCCTTTCATTTTCAAACCTAGAAAACGAAAGCATTTTGCCAAATTCTGGCTTTAGCCGTAAAACATTCAACTTGGCAAGTAATGTAAACCTGACTGATTGGTTGAAATTTGACGTGGTAACACAATACAATTTAGAAAAATCAGCAAACCGACCTACAGTTTCTGATGCTGAGGCAAATGCAAACTGGGGAACTTATATGATTGCAAACACAGTTGACATTAGAAATCTGGCTCCAGGTTATGATGAAAACGGAATTGAAGAGGCTTGGAATCCCGTTGCCGTTGCAACAAATCCTTATTTTGTTGTCAATAAAATTAAAAACAGCGATACCAAAAATCGTTTTATTGGGATGCTGAATGTAAAACTGAATTTTACACCAGATCTTTTTCTTCAAGGCCGAATCGGACAAGATTATACCGATTATGAGTTCTTTGGATATATTCCGAAAACTACATTAAATAATCCTGTTGGATATGCACAAGGTTCTAGAATGAAACTTTCAAATTTAAATACCGAAGCAATTTTAAATTATACTAAAAAGAACTTCTACAAAGATTTCTCTTTAAATGCCTTAGTTGGTGTAAACTCCCGAACTACATTGAGAGACGAAACTAAAGTTGAAGGATCTGGATATGTATTAGATGATTTTTATGCTTTAAGCAATTTAACAACGCTTACGTATTCCTATCCGTACGGAAAAACAAAAACAAATTCTGTTTATGGCGCTGCAGACTTCGATTATAAAAACGTCATATTTTTAAATTTCACTGGACGTCAAGATTGGTTCTCTACGCTTTCTGCAGAAAACAATACGGTATTTTATCCTTCAGTAGGAACAAGTATAATTGTTTCCGATTTATTAAAAATGCCTGAATGGGTTTCGTTTGCAAAACTAAGAAGTTCTTGGGCTCAAGTTGGAGGAGCAACTCCAGATCCTTATGCTTTAAATCAATCGTATTCAATGGTTCAGGGAGGACATAACGGACAACAGTTACAAGGACCAACAAGCAGCAGAGTTCCAAATTCAACTTTAAGTCCACTGACTTCTACAACATTTGAAATTGGTACCGATTTAGGTTTTTTCAATAACCGATTAAATGTTGATTTTGCATGGTACAACCGCGCCACTACAAATGATATTGTTGAAACAACGATTTCAACAAGTTCAGGAGCAAATACGGCTCTACTGAATCTTGGAAAAATGAAAAATACAGGTGTTGAACTCTTACTTACAGGAAAAATCATCAGCAATCAAGATTTTTCATGGGATGCCACTTTCAACGGATCGTACAACAAAAATACCGTTCAAGCACTTACAGATGATTTGAATTCTATTACGATGGCTACTTCTGTAAATGGATATGTTACTATTACAAGTGATGTTGGACGTCCTTACAGCATTATAAAAGGTTACAAACCATTAAAAGATGCTAATGGAAATACAGTTTATAATGTGAGCGGAGGATCTGCAAGCATTGCACGAGGCCCGCTAGAAGAATTAGGACAAGGAGTTCATCCTTGGGGAGCTGGAATCAGCAATGAATTTAAATACAAAGCAATATCATTCAGCTTTTTAATTGATGGGAAATTTGGCGGAAGCTTATATTCTGGAACAGATTTATATGGAACTCGTATGGGATTAACTAAACTGACTTTAGAAGGCCGTGAAACCGGATTGCCAATTTCGGGAGTTGACACTAACGGAAACCCTGTAAACATGGTAATTGCTCCAGAAAACTTAAGAACTTATTATGACGGTTTACGAAACATTTCTTCGACTTTCATTTATGATGCAAGCTTTATCAAATTGAGACAAGTAATTGTTGGTTATCAATTACCAATTGAAAGAATAAAAGCATTGGCAAAACTTCAGAGTCTTTCTGTTTCTTTTGTTGCCAGAAATTTATTCATCCTTTATAAGAAAACACCAAATGTTGATCCAGAATCTGTATTTAGTGCAGGAAATGCGCAAGGTGTAGAGCAATTTGGATTGCCTAAAACAAGAAGCTTTGGTTTAAGCTTAAATGTTAAATTTTAATTTGAAGAGAAATGAAAAAGCTAACCTTTTTATATATGGCAGGAATACTTTTAGCAAGTATGACATCCTGCACCGAAGATTTTGAAGAAATCAATACCAATCCGAATGTTGTTGAAAAACCAAATCCAAATTACATTTTCAGCAAAGCGCAGCTGGACGGATTAAACAACAATTATTTTGCAACAAATATTTTGGAATGTGGTGGCATTTTACAGCATTACGCAACATACAAAGAAGCTTCTGGCGCCGGAGACAAATATTTAAGCAACGAGGTTTATTACTCCGCTTATTTTAATCAGGCGTATCCAACAGGAATAAACGAAACTGAAATTGTTATTGATGCCTTAAAAAACACCCCTAACGACAGCAACAAACTCAATATTGCCAGAATCTGGAAAGCTTATTTGTATCACAGGCTAACCGATTTGTATGGAGATATTCCATATTCTCAGGCCGCAAAAGCAAACAGTTCTGCCATTTTTCTTCCTAAATACGATTCTCAAGAATCAATTTATAAAGATTTGCTAAAAGAACTTGATGAAGCAGCAACGGCTTTGGATGCATCAAAAACAAGTTTTGGAAAAGCAGACTTTTTATATGACGGCGATATCGCAAAATGGAAAAAATTCTCCTATTCTTTAATGCTTCGTTTGGGAATGAGGTTAACTAAAGTTGATCCAGCTTTGGCTAAAACTTGGGTGACAAAAGCTATTGCAGGAGGTGTCATCCTAAACGGAACTGATAATGCTGTAATTAAATATACTGACGGACCAAATGACATTAACAGAAACCCTGTTGGATTTGATTCAAGAAGACAAGATTTTACAGCAGGATCATACGGCCAAAAAAATGTAGAAGGCGGAAAATTAGCTAAAACATTTATCGATTTATTAAAATCAACTGCCGATCCTAGAATCAGCGTTTATGCCGGAGTTTGGCAGGGAACAACTCAAAATACTTCTCTTGCTGTACAAAAAGGTTTCCCTAACGGAACTAAAACTGCTCCCACTCCAGTTGAACAAGGCACTTATTCTGAACCAAACCAAAGTACGGTTTTCAAATATGATGCACCGCTTATGATAATAAGCAATGCTGAAACCAATTTATTACTAGCCGAAGCTGCCGCAAGAGGCTGGTACACTAATGAAACTGATAAAGATTTATACGAAAAAGGAGTAAAAGCTTCGTTCTTAAACATGGCAATTTATGGCGCTGGTTATGCCATAACGGATGCAACGCCTTATTTAACGGCAAATCCTTTTAATGTTGCAGGTTCATTTGATGCAAAAATGAATCAAATTCATACACAGATTTATGTGGCGCTTTTTGTAGATGAACAAGAAGTATATTCAAATTGGAGAAGAACTGGATATCCTGTTTTGGTTCCGGTAAATTTCCCTGGAAATGTTACAAATGGCACAATTCCAAGACGATTCAAATATCCAACCAGTGAATATTCTGTTAATTCAGTTAACTTAGCAGAAGCCGTTAAGCGTCAGGGCGAAGATAATTTCACAACTAGAATCTGGTGGGATAAATAATAAAAAATTAGATAATGAGCATTATAATTCTTACGGCATGTATTGCATTTTTAATCCTTCAAATTGCTTGGTTTAAAATCAATCCGTTTATTGCCTTTATCATTACAGCTTTGCTGGCAGGCCTATTTTTAGGTCTGCCAATAAACACTTTGTCGCAAACAGTTCAAAAGGGTTTGGGCGAAATGTTGGGTTCAATTACATTAATTATTGTTTTTGGAACCTGCATTGGCAAACTTGCTGTCTCCTCGGGCGCGGCAAATGTCATTGCTAAAACAGTTATGGGATGGACAGGCAAAAAACACGTTCGCCTAGGATTAATGATTACCGGATTTATTGTTGGGATACCTCTATTTTATAGTGTTGGTTTTGTTTTGTTAGTACCCTTAATCTTCTCAGTAGCCCATCAATTTAAGCTTTCAAAAGTATATCTCGGAATCCCAATGCTGGCCTCGCTTTCAGTAGCACACGGTTTTTTGCCACCACATCCTTCTCCAATGGCTTTGAGCAGTATTTTAAAAGCTGATATTGGCCTTGTTTTAGTTTACGGAATCATAATTGCGATTCCAACCATTTTTATAGCAGGATTGTTGTTTTCGAATTTGCTAAAAAACATTAAAACCGAATCAGATCATGAAATAATAAACGTTGAAGAAGTTGTAAATGACGGCAAACTGCCGAGTTTTTCGATCAGTTTATTCTCGGCTTTATTTCCTGTTTTTGGTTTGACTATAACTTCTTTACTGCCATTAATTACAACAAATGAAGCAGTAAATAATCTTTGTAAAACAATTGGAGAACCTAGTATGATTATGCTGATTTCCCTTCTTCTTTGTACTTATACATTAGGAACAAGAATGAATCGAAGTCTAGCTTCTGTGATGGATGACTACGCCCTTGCCATAAAAGATGTTGCCTTGATTGTTTTAATTGTTGGTGGAGCAGGAAGTCTAAAAGAAGTTATGATTGTAAGCGGTGTAAACGAAACAATTGTTACGGCTTTAACTCAAACAAATATTCATCCCTATTTACTCGCTTGGCTAATGGCGGCAATTATTCGTGTTTGTGTTGGCTCAGCCACCGCAGCCGGATTAATGACTGCCAGCGTTTTATTACCTTTGTTACAATTGAACGGTCTGGACCCCAACTTATTAGTATTGGCAGTTGGAGCCGGAAGTCTTATGTGTTCGCATGTAAACGACCCAAGCTTTTGGATGTTCAAAGAATATTTTAATATCAGCCTAAAAGACACTTTTAAATCCTGGACCGTTATGGAATCTTTAGTATCTGTTTTAGGAATCATTTTCGTTTTTATTTTAAACTCTATAATACATTAATATCATGAATTTATTACCTCAAGAAAAATTTGAAACACTTGGTTTGTCATTACCGCCAGCTCCACAGCCTCTTGGCATTTACAAACCTTATTTAGTTGATGGTAAATATTTATACCTGTCTGGTCACGGTCCGGTTCGTGATGACAAATCCTTAATCATCGGTAGAATTGGCGATGATATGGATATCGAAGAAGGAAAATTAGCAGCAAGACAAGTCGGATTAACGATGCTTTCTACAATAGTAACCAATTTTGGAAGCTTGAATAAAGTCAAAAGAGTTATTAAAGTACTTGGAATGGTGAACTGCAATGGTGAATTCTTGCGACATCCTTACGTGATAAACGGTTGCAGCGAATTATTTGCTGAAGTTTGGGGTCAGGAAAACGGAATTGGAGTTCGAAGTGCAGTTGGAATGGGTTCTTTACCAGATAATATTCCTGTTGAAGTCGAAGCCGTTTTTGAATTATATTAAAGAAAAGTTATGCCACAGATTAAATGATTTAAAAAGATTAGAAGTTCAGGTTTGCCGCGAATTTCACGAATTTACACGAATTATTTTTCACGCAATCAATTAGTGAAAATTCGTGAAATTCGTGGCGAAAAATTAACCACAACACTAATAAATCATTTTAATCTGTGTAATCTGTGGCAAAAAAACAATAAACATGAATACAAATACGTCACAAACAAGAATTGCAACTTTCGGAGAATTATTACTTCGGATGAGTGTTGCTGATGGAAATAGGTTTACCCAGGCCAATGAAATAAAAATACATGTTGGTGGTGCCGAAGCAAATGTTTGTGTTTTACTTTCCCAACTCGGAATTCAAACCGATTATATTACAAGATTACCGCAAAATGATTTGGCCCAATTAGCTATAAACGAACTTCAAAAATACAAAGTAAACACTTCAAAGTGTGTTTATGGCGGTGAACGTTTAGGACTTTATTTTGTTGAATCGGGAAATCAGATCAGACAATCGCAGGTTATTTACGACAGAACCAATTCCTCTTTTGCAACAATTCAAAAAGATCAGATTAATTGGGATGAAGCTTTAAAAGATGCAACTCATTTTCACTGGTCCGGAATCAGTCCAGGCGTTTCTTATGAAGCTGGACTTGTCTGCAAAGAAGGGATTTTGGCAGCGCACAAAAAAGGATTGTCAATTTCTTCTGATTTTAATTATCGTTCCAAATTATGGCAATACGGAAAAAAACCTTCTGAAATTATGCCCGATTTGCTTCAATATAGTACTATTACTGTCGCTGATTTGGACGCAATCGAAATTTACTTCGGAATAAAAACCGACAAAAAAGAATCAGACGCAGATCGTTTTCAAAAAACGTTTGAATTACTAAAAAAAGAAATGCCTTTTCTAAAAACACTCGCAATGAGTTTTAGAAAATCAGACGGACCGGCACATTTATACAAAGGTTTATTAATGCATGAAGGTAATTTTTACGAAACCAAAGAACACAAAATACACGCTGTTACAGACCAGATTGGTTCTGGTGATGCTTTTAATGCCGGATTGCTTTATGGTTTATCCAATAAATTATCGGGTCAGGAATGCATTGAGTGGGCAACAGCCTGCGGTGTGATCAAACAAAGTATACATGGCGATTTTGCCATAACCAGTCTTGCCGAAATAAATCATTTTATGCAAAACGGTTCAAGTAACAGAATTAACAGATAATAAATTACCCCAAAATATGTACAGTATTTTAAAAGCTCAAGGTGTGCTTCCGCTAGTAACACAAATCAACATTGAAACAGCAAAAATCATTTTGCAAGCAGCCGCTGATTCAGGAATAAAAATTATTGAATTTGCCGCTCGTGCAGATGACGCCAAAGATGTGTTTAGCCAAATGATTGCGTTTAGAAAAGCCAATAATTTAGATGTTAAACTAGCCGTTGGATCCATTTTAAGCGTTGAAGATGCCGAAATTTTTCAGCAATTAGGTGCTGACTGTATTGTTTGCCCGCATACTGATCCTGAAATTGGAAACTACTGTTTTAAAAATAACATTTACTGGATTCCCGGCGCTGCTACTTTAAACGAAATACTTCATGCCAACAAATTAGGAGCTGAAGTTGTAAAACTTTTTCCAGCTGATAAAATTGGTGGACCAGGATATGTAAAGGCAATAAGAGCACCATTTCCTAATTTAAAAATAATGCCAACTGGAGGCGTAACTTTAGAAGAAAGCAATTTAAAATCTTGGTTCAAATCTGGTGTTGTATGCGTTGGAATTGGTTCTAATTTGTTTTCAAAAGAAATGCTTTTAAATTTAAATTACGAACAGTCATTAAAAGCTTTTCAGGATTTAATTGAAGTTGTAGAAAAAACAAGAAACTAAGTTATGCAAGAAAATTGGTGGAAAATAAATTCCGAAATACGTGTTGACACTCCGTTTATTGCTGTTTATGAAAATCGTATGCAGCAAAATATCGAGCGTCTGATTGAATCTGTAAATGGTAAAGTTCAAAATTTAAGGCCTCATATTAAAACACATAAAATTGGCGAAATTCTGAATTTGTTCAAATCATACGGCATCAATAAAATAAAATGCGCCACAATTGCTGAAGCTGAACTTGCAGCCATTCATAATATTTCGGATATTCTTCTGGCCTATCAGCTTGTCGGAAACAAAAAAGAAAGATGGATTTCTCTTATTCAGAAATACTCAAAAAGCACTTTTTCAACAATAGTAGACAATTTAGATTCGGCGAAAGCCTTAAATGAAATTGCTCAAAATAATGATTTATCGCTGACTGTTTTTCTGGATTTAAATACAGGAATGAACAGAACCGGAATTTCAATTTCTGAAAATTGGATCACTCTAATCGACGAAATTCTAAAGTTAAAAAACATTCATTTTGCCGGAATTCACATTTATGACGGCCATTTAAAAGGAACTTTAGAACATCGAACAGCGGTTGCATCAAATTCTTTTTTCAGCGTCAGCGAAAAGCTAAAAGCGATTCAGGAAAAACTGGATTATGAACTAAAAATAGTGGCAGGTGGATCGAATACATTTCCGTTTTATGCTTCAGAAAAAAATGTTGAATGCAGTCCAGGAACTTTTGTTTTCTGGGACTCCAATTATACGATTCATCTTCCAGAACAAAAATTCGAACCTGCATTTGTCATTGTTGGAACGATTATTTCAAAACCAACAAAATCAACCTTTTGTATTGATGTTGGATACAAAGCAGTTTCTTCAGAAAATCCAATCGATCAACGATTACTAATTTTAAATGATGAAAATCTGATTCCAACAGCGCATTCAGAAGAGCATTTAATATTAGAAAACCAAGGAAAAAATCAATATGCTATCGGCGATATTATTTACGCAATTCCGTATCATGTCTGCCCAACTTGCGCACTTTATGATTCGGTTCAAGTTATAAATTCGGCACATGAAATTTGTGATGAATGGAAAGTTGCCGCCCGAAGCAGAAAAATTAATATATAAAATTAAGTTCAAACGAATATGTTTATACTAGACGCCCATTTAGACCTGAGCATGAATGCGATGGAATGGAATAGAGATTTACGAAATGATGTTGCAACTTTGCGTCATTTAGAAAAAGGAATGACAGACAAACCAGATCGTGAGCGCGCGACGGTTTCATTTCCTGATTTGCGACGTGGCAATATTGGGATTGTTGTGGCTACTCAAATTGCACGATTTGTAAAACCAGACAGTATTATTCCGGGTTGGAATTCTCCTGAGCAAGCTTGGGCACAAACGCAAGGGCAAATTACATGGTACAAAGCCATGGAAGAAGCTGGAGAAATGATTCAGATTACAGATAAAAAAACGCTTCAAAAGCAAATTGACTTATGGAATGACGGAACGCCAAATGATAAAAAACCAATTGGCTACATTCTGAGTTTAGAAGGCGCCGATTCTATTATTGATATTTCGTATTTAGAAAAAGCGCACAATTACGGATTACGAGCCATTGGTCCCGCGCATTATGGCCCTGGACGTTATGCAAATGGAACTGATGCGACGGGAAAAATGAATCAAAATGGTCTTGATTTATTAAAAGAAATGGAGCGTTTAAATATCATTTTGGATGCAACACATTTATGTGATGATGCTTTTTGGCAAGCCTTAGATCACTATAATGGACCAGTTTGGGCAAGTCATAATAATTGCAGAAGTCTGGTGGACCATAATCGTCAATACAGCGATGAAATGATAAAGGCATTAATTTCGAGAGGAGCTGTTATTGGCGGTGCTTTAGACGCTTGGATGCTTGTTCCAAATTGGGAAAGAGGCGTTTCTACTCCAAAAGGGACAAACTGCAATTTAGAAACGGTTTTTAAACATATGGATCACATTTGTCAATTGGCAGGAAATGCAGATCATATCGGAATTGGTTCTGATCTTGACGGCGCTTTTGGCACAGAACAGTCACCGTATGATTTAAACACCATTGCTGATTTGCAAAAATTGGTTCCGATATTTAAAAATAATGGTTATTCTGATGAAGATTTAGATAAAATCTTTCACCAGAACTGGATTAATTTTTTAATGAAAAACTGGGATTAAATAAAAACTAAGCTTGGAACAGCCTTCTTATACGATTTTAATTTCTCGTCACTCGGATCAACTTCGGTAACTACATAATCAACTTCGGATAAGTTGGCAATTTTCATTTTTAAAACGGTGTCTAATTTTTCAGAAATAGTCAAAATTGCGGTTTTTTCAGAAGCCTGAATCATTGCTTTTTTAACTTGAACTGTTTCCCAGTCAGAATCTGAGAAACCGCCTTCGATATCTAAGGCGTTAGTTCCTAATATTAACAAATCGACTTTAATATTGGCCAACTGATTATAGACATCGCCGCTCACGCACATTTGGCTGTAAGATGAAATACTGCCGCCAATCATAATAATTTTGACATTTGGTTTATCCAAAAGTTCAACAGCAGATAAAACTGTGACTGTAAAAATGGTAAGATTTAAATCATTCGGAATTAAACGAATAAACTCTCTGATTGTAGTTCCACCTCCAATTAGCAGAACCATTCCGTCACGAAGAAGTCCTAACGTTTTTTGCGCAATAATCTGTTTTGATTCGCCAGCATATGTCTGATTTGATGAAGAATGATGGTACGCTTTTGTCATCGCGCCACCTTTCACCTTAATCAACAAAGAGTCTGCTTCAAGTTCATTAATATCGCGTCTGACAGTATCTTCTGAAACAAATAATTTGGCAGAAAGTGTTTCAAAACTTACACGAGTGTGCAGGTTAATCTCTTTTAAAATAAGATTTTTTCGTTCTTCCTTAGTGTAATTTACCACTTCATTTTCATTATTCATGCCAATATATTTTTTAAACAAATGTAAACAAATAATGCAATATTATTGCGAAACAAATTACAACACAATGTAATAAAAAAGTTAACTAACCAATTTTAAAGACATTTATACACTAAATTGCTTTGCATATTTTTTGCAGAAATAAATTTTAAAATACAAATTTGCCAGTAATCTCAATAACTGAAGCGTAACCAGCCATGAAAAAAAACATATTTCTCTTTATACTATTTTGCTGTTTTATCGGAAAAGCTCAAAACGCTTCTCAAAACACTACGATTATTCCTGCACCAAATTCATATAAAGCGACTGGCGACAGTATAAGTTTGAATGGAAAAATAAAAGTTGTTTTTGAGAACAATAAATACAGCGCTAAAGAACTTAAAACAGGACAAATTTTTGAAGATGCTATAAACGCAAATGTTCTAGCAAAAAAGAGTTCTATTGAAGTTTTGTTTATTACCAAAAGTCCTTCGACAAGCAAAGAATCCTATAAAATTTCGATTTCTTCCAAAAAAATAATTGTTACAGGTTCTGAAG
Source organism: Flavobacterium sp. 245 (assembly GCF_004362055.1). Lineage (GTDB taxonomy): Bacteria > Bacteroidota > Bacteroidia > Flavobacteriales > Flavobacteriaceae > Flavobacterium. The sequence continues at coordinate 140,706 of NZ_SNXB01000008.1, read as the reverse complement.
AAGGATTATTTTATGCTGTCCAAAGTTTATTACAACTTTTACCAAATAAACCATCGGACAAAAAAGAAATAAAATTGCCTTGCACAACCATTGAAGACGCGCCGCGATACGCTTACCGAGGTTTACACTTAGATGTTTGCCGTCACTTTTTCTCAATCGATGTTATAAAAGATTTTATCGCACAAATGTCTAGTTATAAATTAAATAATTTCCATTGGCACTTAACTGATGATCAGGGATGGAGAATTGAAATAAAAAAGTATCCAAAATTAACTGAAGTGGGTTCTAAGAGAGCACAGACTTTAGTTGGAAATAAATTTGAAAGATCACCGCTTTTTTTTGACGGAAATCCATATGGCGGATTTTACACGCAGGAAGAAATTAAAGACGTTGTAAAATTTGCCGAAGCTCATTATGTAAATATTATTCCCGAAATCGAAATGCCGGGTCATGCAACTGCAGCGGTAACGGCTTACCCAAATTTATCATGCTTTCCAGACAGAACTTATAAAGTTGTAGAAACATGGGGCGTTTTTGAAGATATTTTTTGCGCCGGAAAAGAGGAAACTTTCACTTTTTTAGAAGACGTCTTAACCGAAGTCATGGCTTTATTTCCGAGTAAATACATTCATATTGGTGGCGACGAATGTCCAAAAGCAAGATGGAAAGAATGTCCGAATTGCCAAAAAAGAATCAAAGATTTAGGTTTGAAAAACGAACATGAGTTACAAAGTTATTTAACAACTCGAATCGAAAAGTTTCTAAACGCAAATGGCAGACAGATTCTTGGCTGGGATGAAATGCTTGAAGGCGGTTTAGCACCAAATGCAGCCGTAATGTCTTGGCGAGGCGAATCAGGTGGCATAAGTGCTGCGAAACAAAAACATAATGTCATTATGAATCCGGAGCAAGTTCTTTATCTGGATTACAACCAAGGCTATTCTCCGCAAGAACCTTTAACAATTGGGCGATTAACAACAGTTGAAAAAATTTACAACTACAATCCAACTCCTGTTGACAGCTTGACTGTTGAAGAACAAAAGTACATTATGGGCGTGCAGTCTAATCTTTGGTCAGAATATTTGACAAGTCCTACCAAACTAAATTATATGCTTTACCCTCGATTATTTGCTTTGGCAGAAATTGCGTGGACCCAACCTCAAAATAAAAACTACAATCATTTTATTTTGAACCAGATGCCATATCATTTAGAAAAATTAGAACAGCAAAAAAGACTTTACAAAGTGCCAACGCCTTTTGGATCTAATGAAACAGCCATAATTGCATCAAAATATATTTTAGATTTAAAACCAACAATCAAAAGAGGACAGATTTTCTATACAATTGACGGCTACAATCCAGATGAAACCGCCGAACCATACACCAAACCGACAACCATAAATATCCCGAAAGGTGAGTATAGAATTATTAAGACAGTCCAAATCAATCCAAGCGGACGAAGAAGTTCTATCAGCAAAATATTGGTCCGAAATCCCGATTTAAAATCGGCATTAGCTATAAAACCAACTAAAAACGGATTGAAATATGATTATTATACCGGAACATTTCAGCAGGTTCAAGATTTAGATTTTACCAAACCTGTTAATTCCGGCATTTTTGAAGGAACAGTCAGCAGTGAAAAATGGAAAACTAAAACGGAGCGTTATATCGGATTAAAATTCGACGGATATATCTTTATTCCGGAAACTGCTAATTACACCATTTCAACGCTTTCAGATGACGGATCAAAGCTTTTTATAGACAATGAACTTATTGTAAATAATGATGGTATTCATTGGCTAAATGAAGCTTATGGAGCAGTAAAATTGGAGAAAGGATTTCACAAAATCAACATCACTTATTTTGATCAAATTGGCGGAACAACCTTAAACTGTTTTATCCAACAAGAAGGGAAAGAAAAACAGGAAATAAGCGCATCGCAATTATATTACGAATAGAAACAAATCAAAAAAAAGCATCCGCCATTGACGGATGCTTTTTTATTTATATAAAAAGATATATTATCCTTTTAAACTTGCTGCTAAATACTCACGGTTCATACGTGCAATATTTTCAAGAGAAATTCCTTTAGGACATTCTACTTCGCAAGCTCCAGTATTTGTACAGTTTCCAAAACCTTCTAAATCCATTTGGTGCACCATGTTTAATACACGGTCAACTGCTTCAACTTTACCTTGAGGCAATAATGCATATTGAGAAACTTTTGCAGAAACGAACAACATTGCTGAAGAGTTTTTACAAGTTGCAACACAAGCTCCACAACCAATACAAGCTGCAGCATCAAATGATTTGTCTGCGTCGTCTTTGTTAATTGGAATTGTATTGGCATCAATTGTATTTCCTGAAGTATTTACAGAGATAAATCCTCCCGCATGCTGAATTCTATCGAAAGAACTTCTGTCAACAACTAAATCTTTAATTACAGGGAAAGCTTTTGCTCTAAATGGCTCGATAAAAATCGTATCACCATCTTTAAACATACGCATGTGCAACTGACAAGTTGTAACACCTCTGTCTGGTCCGTGCGCTTCACCGTTGATGAATAAAGAACACATTCCGCAGATTCCCTCACGACAATCGTGGTCAAATGCAACTGGCTCTTCTCCTTTATTGATTAATTGTTCGTTAAGAACATCAAGCATTTCAAGGAAAGACATATCTGGTTCAATTCCATCAATAGGATATTCTACAATCCCTCCTTTATCTTGAGCGTTTTTTTGACGCCATATTTTTAATGTAAGTTTCATACCTTTTTAGTTTGAAAGTCATAAAGCCGAAAGTCGAAAGTCGCTTGACATATTTTGTCTTTTGACTTTAAGACTTTGGACTTTCGACCAAATTCTTATTTATAGCTACGCTGTACTAATTTAATGTTTTCGTAATTAAGAGGTTCTTTGTGCAATACTGCATCACTTGGTTTTCCTTTATATTCCCAAGCTGCAACATATGCAAAATTATCGTCATCACGAAGTGCTTCTCCTTCTTCTGTTTGGTATTCCTCACGGAAGTGACCACCACAAGATTCGTTACGGTGCAAAGCATCTTTCGCGAACAATTCTCCTAATTCTAAGAAATCGGCAACACGAGTTGCTTTTTCTAACTCCTGATTAAATTCGTTAGCGCTTCCAGGAACTTTTACATCTCTATAAAACTCTTCACGTAAAGCAGCAATTTCTTCGATAGCTTCAGTTAATCCTTTAGCATTACGAGCCATACCTACTTTATCCCACATGATTTTCCCTAATTTTTTATGGAAATAATCTACAGAATGTGTCCCGTTATTATTGATAAATTTCTCGATTTGATCTTTTACCGCTTTTTCAGCTTCAACAAATTCTGGTAAATCTGTAGAAATTTCTCCCATTTTAATATCTGGAGCAAGATAATCTCCAATAGTATAAGGAAGCACAAAATATCCATCAGCTAAACCTTGCATTAAAGCAGAAGCTCCAAGTCTGTTTGCTCCGTGATCAGAGAAGTTAGATTCTCCAATTGAGAAACATCCAGGAATTGTAGTCATCAAGTTATAATCAACCCAAGTTCCACCCATTGTGTAGTGAACTGCAGGGTAAATCATCATTGGTGTTGTATAAGGATCTTCGTCAACGATTTTGTAATACATCTGGAATAAGTTTCCGTATTTACTTTTCACGATTGCAGCTCCTAGTTTAGTTACCAAAGCAGTATCTTTATCATCTAAACCTTTTACATAAGCATCTTCAGTTCCGTAACGTTTAATTGCTGCTGCGAAATCTAAGTAAACTGCTTCACCTGTTTTGTTAACTCCAAAACCAGCATCACATCTTTCTTTAGCTGCACGAGACGCAACGTCACGAGGTACTAAGTTACCAAACGCTGGGTATCTTCTTTCTAAGAAATAATCTCTTTCTGCTTCAGATAAATCTGTTGCTTTTTTCTTTCCTTCACGAATTGCCTGAGCATCTTCTAATTTTGCAGGAACCCAAATACGACCATCATTACGTAACGACTCAGACATCAAAGTCAATTTTGACTGGTGATCTCCTGAAACCGGAATACATGTTGGGTGAATTTGTGTATAACAAGGATTTGCGAAAAATGCTCCTTTTTTATGAATTTTCCAAGCTGCTGTTGCGTTACTTCCCATAGCATTTGTTGAAAGGAAAAATACGTTTCCGTATCCTCCAGAACCAACTACTACCGCATGAGCAGAATGTCTTTCTATTTCTCCAGTGATTAAGTTACGAGCGATAATACCTCTCGCTTTTCCGTTCACGATTACAATGTCAAGCATTTCGTGACGGTTGTACATTTTAATTTTTCCACGGCCAATTTGACGGTTCATTGCAGAATAAGCTCCTAACAATAATTGCTGTCCAGTTTGTCCTTGTGCGTAGAATGTACGAGAAACCAAAGTTCCTCCAAAAGAACGGTTATCTAAAAGTCCGCCATATTCACGAGCCAATGGCACCCCTTGAGCCACACACTGGTCAATAATATTTGCCGAAACTTCAGCCAAACGGTGAACGTTTGCCTCACGTGCACGGTAGTCACCACCTTTTACAGTATCGTAAAACAATCTGTAAACCGAGTCACCATCACCTTTATAATTTTTTGCTGCATTGATACCCCCTTGTGCCGCGATTGAGTGCGCACGACGTGGAGAATCTTGGAAACAAAATGCTTTTACGTTATATCCTAACTCAGCCAAAGTAGCTGCCGCAGAACCTCCAGCCAAACCTGTACCAACAACGATAATATCTAAATTACGTTTGTTAGCAGGGTTTACTAAATTAATATGATCTTTATAATTTGTCCACTTGTCCGCTATAGGACCATTTGGAATTTTTGAATCTAATGCCATTATAATTGATATTAATTATTGAAATGATGAAATAATGCGATAATTATGAAAAGAGCCGGCACTACAACTGCAAAACCATAGCCTACTTTACTTAAAAATCTTGAATATTTGTTGTGCATTCCCATTGATTGAAGAGAAGATGCAAACCCGTGCCATAAGTGGAATCCTAAAAGCACAAAAGCCACACAATATAATCCTGTACGAATTGGATCGTGGAATTTATGAACTAACTCTCCATAATACCTTGTAGCATCTGGTGCCGTACCTGCAATATATTTATAGGCAACTTCAGGAAACCAGAAATCATAAAAATGCAATCCTAAGAAAGCCAAAATAACCAATCCAGAAATAATCATATTTCTAGAACTCCAAGAAGCGTTTGCCGCTCCATTGTATTTTGCATATGCAATTGGTCTTGCTGCGCTGTTTTGAGCTGTTAGAACAAATCCCATTACAAAGTGGAAAATTACTCCAAATGCCAAAACTGGCTGCATTACATATTGGATCAGCGGATTGTATCCCATAAAGTGAGAAGCTTCGTTAAAAACATCTTCACTAATAATAGAAATGAAATTTAAGGAAACATGCAGCGCTAAAAACGTGATTAAGAATATTCCCGAAAGTGCCATAGCGACTTTCTTTAAGATGGAAGCATTCAACTGTGCAGATTGTGCCATAAGTGTTAAGTAGTTTGTTTTAAAAAATTACACAAAAATAACTCAAATACAAAAGAACTACAACCATTTCGTTGTTATTTATAATCATTTTAAAATAGAATGCATATACGTATTTTTACGTATAAATTTAGTATAGCCAATCTAAAAAATTGCTTTACAGTCACTTTCTCCTAATTTTAATACGTATTCAGATTACTAAAAATTTATCATATTGTTATTTTATTCAAAGTTTTGATTTGTTTTCTTCAAAAGTGCCGGCTGTACTTAATTTTATCTAAGCAAAAAATTGTCATTCCATAACATAGTTTTACCTTTAGCGGCTCAAAAAAATAAGAATGAAAACAGGAATTGATGCTATCTCTTTTGATGTAGCAAACATACATTTACCCATAAAAACCTTGGCTGTTGCCAGAAATATTGAACCAGAAAAATTAGAGAAAGGTCTTGGATTACTAAAAATGACTTTTCCGGATGTTCATCAGGATGCTGTTGTTTTTGGAGCGAATGCTTTAACCAAACTAATCCTTGACAATAAAATCAATCTTAATGAAATAAGCCGAATCTATGTTGGTACCGAAAGCGGCATCGACAGCTCTAAACCAATTGCTTCTTATTTAATTAATTTAATGGAGCAAAAGTTTGGCGAAGATTCATTAGTAGAATGCGACGTTGTAGATTTTACTTTTGCTTGTATTGGGGGTGTTGACGCTTTGCAAAACTGCCTTGATTTTGTAAAATTGAATCCGACTAAAAAAGCTATCGTTGTTGCAACTGATTTTGCAAAATACGATTTAAATTCAGGCGGAGAATATACGCAAGGTGCCGGAGCTGTTGCGATGTTGGTAACTGCAAACCCAAAAATCATTGCTTTTGATGACAATTGGGCAACAAGTACAAAAGGTGTTTTTGATTTCTTTAAACCATACAGAACTATCGCTAAAGAAGAAATTACAAAAAACAATAACAACGATTCGTGGTTTGACAATTTAGAAGCCGAAATCGAAATCCATAAAGACCAGCCGGTTTTTGACGGACAATATTCCAATCAATGTTATATGGATCGTACGCGAAATGCTTATTTTTCATTCAAAAAATCAAAAAACGCTACTGAAACTTTATACAACAGTTGGCACAGTATTGTAATGCACTTGCCCTATTCTTTCCAAGGTCGCAGAATGTTATCTGAAATTTACGCTTTAGATAATGCCGAAAAAATTATTGCCGACGATATTGCTCCTGCAGATTATCAAACAAAAATTAAAGAAGTAGCAAAATCTGAAGATTACAAAAGCTTTGTAACAGAGAAATTACAACCTGCAGAATTGGCTTCTTCATTAATTGGAAACCTTTACACCGGTTCTATTTTCATGGGATTATTATCTACTTTGGCTCATTTTTATGATACAAACAAAGAAGTTTCCGGAACTAAATTCGGTTTTTTAGCTTATGGAAGCGGATCGAAATCGAAAGTTTTTGAAGGAACGATTCAGCCCGAATGGAAATTGGCTTTAGAAAACGTGAAGCTTTTTGAAAATTTAGGTGAAAGCGTAGAAATAGATTTCAACACTTACGAAAGCCTTCATAAAAAAGAACAAAAACAAAGTGTTAGAACTCCTAAAAATGAATGGATTCTTGACCGAATTGAAAAAGAAATTCCAGTTTTGATTGGGGCGAGATATTATAAATGGATTGACTAAAGTTCCAAGAAACACAGAAACCGAAGCAAAATTGCTTCGGTTTTTTTTATGCGTAAAGTTTGTCATTGCGAGGAACGAAGCAACCGTACTAGCAATGATACATGATGTTATATACCGGATGAGATTGCTTCGTTCCTCGCAATGACATTGCAACTGTTTCACTAGTCCTTCTTATGTTGTTCTGTATAAGTTTGATTTCCTTTAAGAGCTTCGTCATGCACGTGCATTCCGTTTGACATTCCGAGCATAAAGGCTGTTATTATTAAAAGCAGTTTTCTTTTTATCCAATGAAGTGGTCGCCTAGATTGCTCTAAACGTGTTTTATTTTTGTGTTTATACATTTTAAAAATGATAAATGATTAGACATTATTTTATCATCTTATGCGTTGAAGCGCATAAATGCGCAGAAAAAACTAAGCGCTGTATAAACTTTTATATAAATTGTTTGAAGTGATTATTTCATTTATAAAAACAGATTGATTTATAAATGAAGTTAGTTTTTGACGAAGTAAATCCTGAAGTTTTAGCAATTTATTAATTTGAAAAGTAAAGACATATTCGGTTTTAAGAAAATTTAAAACAATTGAAAATCTTGTTTTACCAAAAGATACAACCTGATCAAATTTATATAAACGAGAATTTCTAATCTCAAATTCTTTTCCAAAAGCAACTTGCGAAACCTGATAATATTCTACTGATTTTGACTGAGAATCTATTGTACAATCCGTCGCAATCATAGCAAAGACTAGAAAGAGCGAAAGAAAGTATTTTAGATTTTTATTCAATTTGTTTTGTTTGAGTCTGTCAGTAGAACGAAAATACGAATTAAAACAATAGCCACAATTTAGCTTCATTTATTTTAGGCACGAAATCACAATGCCAATAAAGTTTCTTTATAATTTTTTGACACAGGAAGTTCTATTTGGGTCAAAATAATTGTGTTTGCATTTCTCCAGGATTTAAAATGTATTGGATTTATTAAATGTGAACGATGAATTTGCATTAAAAAACCAAAATCTTTCTGTACATTTTTGAGTGAAGTCCGTAATAGTTTTGAAGTTAGCTTTCCGTTCTCTGTATAAAAAATTTCAACATAATTTTGTGCATTTGAAATGCAAACCAAATCTGCTTTATTTATTTTTAGAATATCTAATTTATTTTCTCCCTTAAATATTAAAATATCATCTTTTACGGGAATTAGTTTGATTAAATATCTTCTTGCCAAAATAATTACGGGAGTCAAAATTAAAGCTACTTTAATAAATATGATCAAAAAGAATTCTGAAAATTTATATCCGCCTTTTAAAATTGGGCTTTTGTAAAAAGCAAAAATCCCAATCAGGTACATTAAATGAAATAAAAAAATGGCTGTTATTTCTAAACTAACATTCCACTTTCCAATTCTTTCATAAAGGCTTTTTTGAATAAAAGCTAAAAGTCCATAACATAAAAAAGCCACTGCACTAAAACCAGAACTAATTAAAAACCAAGCTTGAAAATTTATAGTTCCATCATCAAAAGGTTTTATGATGAAGGCAAAAATGAAAAGCCATAAACCAATCAGTAAACCGATTACAAGATTATGCTTTATGGAGATGTTGAGCTGTTTCACTTTTTGATTCAATTTTAAAGTTTCATTTCCATAATGGGCATGAAACGGTTTTTTATGGAAGTTTCAAATTCTCCAATTTTTACAAATCCCATTTTGGAGTAAAATTCCGCAGCATTTGGTTCTGAATCGAGTATGATTTTTTCTATTTTTTCCTCTTTTATTCGGGCTACAAAATCAAGAAGCAAATATTTTCCAAATCCTTTTCCAATATATTCCGGCAAGATAAATAAATTATCAAGTTTTACAGTCTTTTCATTTTCAAAAAGATAGGAATAATAACCTATAATTAAATCGTTATCTATCAATTTGAATGTATTATTGTTTCTAATATAATCCTGAGAAATGGTCAAATTTTGATCCCATTTTTGAATTTGTTCTGCTGAATATCCCCAATATGCTTTTGACTTTTTGGTTATTGCTGTGAGGATTTCGTTGTCGAGTATGTTGGCTTTTTGAATTATCATTGGTTTGAAAAATGTGTGAAATTAAAATCGACTGAAACTTTAACAAAGTCTTTTTAATGCAATCTTGTCATTTCGACGTAAAGAGAAATGACAAATCATGTGGATATACATTGTGATTACTTATAAATCGTAAATTTATTATCTTTTACAATTCAAACTATAACTTACATTTGGATCTTTAAAGTAGCTCCATTTAGAATTTGCATAATCAACATTATCTACAATAATACACGAAAGGTTCTTATTGTTTTTAAAATCTATCAACACTGTACCAAAATTAGCGTAATTACCATTTTTTAAATTCAGACTTACAAGATTATTTGAAGAGCAATCGAGATATGCTATTTTTAAGTTTTTAGAGATATCTACACGTTGCAATTTATTTGCCCTGCAATCTAAATTGAACAACTCTAAATTTCTAGAAATATCCAATTCATAGAGTTTATTTTCAGAGCAGCCTAGAAAATTAAGTTTCAAATTTTTGGAAACATCAATCTTCTTTAATTCATTAGTATTTAAATATAACTGCGACAAGATTACATTTTTTGAAGTATCGAAATTCTTTATTTTATTTTTACTGCAATCCAATAATTTTAGCTTCAAATTTTTCGAAACATCAAAACTGTTTAATTGATTTCCTGCGCAGCTTAAAAACTCTAATTCTAAATTTTTAGAAACATCCAAAACTGCTATTTGATTGACAAAGCAGTTTAAAATAGTTAAATTGACATTTTTCGAAACATCCAAACTTTTTAATTTATTGTCTCTACAAAACAACTTATTTAAATCCTTATTCTTCGAAAGATCCAAAAACTGAACTTGATTGGAAGAACAATCCAAATACCACATTTCTAAATTATTAGAAAGATCCAAACTCATTATTTTATTTTTGTAACAATCTAAATGTGAAAGATTTAAATTCTTAGAAATATCCAAAATTGTTAATTTGTTATCGTAGCATTCTAAATATCTTAACTTCAAATTTTCAGACACTTTTAAACTAGTTATTTTATTTCTAACACATGTCAATCTCCACAAATTCAAATTCTTAGAAACATCTAAGCTCGATAGTTCATTTTCAGAACAGTTAAAATCCTCTAACGCAGTAAAATCCTGAATTCCAGTTAAATCTGAAATTTTTGAAGTATAGATTTCAAGTTCTTTTATTTTATTGATCGATTCTGTAAGTACTTTTCCATCAACATCACCAGAATCGTGACCTTTTGCAATTAGAGCCCTCTCAAAATTGGCATCAGGAATTAAAGTATACTGTGAGTAAACAACTGTATTTATTAATAGCAGTAAAAATACTTTTAATTTCATTGAATCTTTTTATTTTTTATTTGAATAAAATCGAAATCCGCTTCTAATTCACTACTCAAATTCGCGACAGCTTTTCTCATTAAAACAAAAAGTAAGACAATTAGTGAAATATAAAGAATGGTTATACTTCTAAAGAAAATCAAAAATGATTCTGGAAAATGAGAATGCCCAAAAATTGAAAATCCAACATAAAGAACCAGAAACACTATTGGCGCATAAACATTGCTATGGTTAAAAGCAGTTACTGAAGTACTTATTGAAACAGTATTGTTCTTAATATTAATTTTTCCAATTGCAATCGAACTATTATTATTAAAAAGTTCATAGCGTTTTCTTATTCTGAAATTATCCTTATAAACAGATCCAATATAATCATTATCACCATCAATGTATTTATCAAACTGCCTCGAAAAAAGATCACTAGAATTACCTTTGTCTACAATTTGTTTAAGGTTATCAAAAAAAACATCTTTATCAATTTCTAACTGATACTCAAATTGTTCTCTCAGTTTTAATTTTTCAAAAATTGCTGCCATTCTATTCGCTGTGTGATTTATTTATAAGGTTAGGTTAAAATATCTTTTACTATTTATAGTACATATGATTTCAAAATCTGCGAGACAATATACAAAATCTACAATTGAAAAATTATTCTCTTATGCGACAAAAAATTTCTTTTAAATCCAAGATTCGCGTGAGGGATAGAGGCGGTATCCTTTTATGAAGCGGAGCGAAATAAAAGATATAGCCGAAAGCCCGACCCGGAGGGGCACGCCCTTATTAAGCTTCTAAGATTCTGAGTTGCTAAGCTGCTGAGATTTTCTCAATATTTTCATTTCGACGGAGGAGAAATCCCCGCAAGTAGCTCCGCAATGCATTTCCTCATTTTTGTCGAGCTACTTGCGGGGATTCCTCGTTCCTCGGAATGACAAAAATGGTGTGCAAACAAATAATAAAACTTTAAGAAATCAACTGTGCGCCACTTATTCAAAAATCACTAATTTTGAAATTCGAAGTTCAAAAATTAAGTTATTATGAAATATCATCAAATAAACAGCGCTCTTTTTGTAAAAAATCGCAGAAAATTCACGGCAGAAATGAAACCTAATTCGGTTGCCGTTTTCAACTCAAATGACATTTATCCAATTAGTGCCGACAGTACTTTGCCGTTTGCACAACACCGCGACATTTTTTATCTGAGCGGTGTAGATCAGGAAGAAAGTGTTTTACTTTTGTTTCCGGATGCGCCTTATGAGCACCAAAAAGAAATTCTTTTCCTAAAAGAAACTAACGATCATATCGCAGTTTGGGAAGGTGAAAAACTAAGCAAAGAACGTGCTTTTCAGGTTTCGGGAATCAGAACGGTTTATTGGTTGCAGGATTTTCATAAAATTTTGAACGAAATGATGACGTATGCTGACACCATGTATATCAATACAAACGAACATTACCGCGCAACAGTTGAAACTGAAACTCGCGAAGCTCGTTTTGTAAAATGGTGGAAAGAGCGCTACCCTGCACACAATGTTGCGAAAAGCAACCCAATTTTGCAGCGCATTCGTTCTATAAAAGAAAGCGAAGAAATCGATTTGATTCAACACGCTTGCGATATTACAGAGAAAGGTTTCCGCAGATTGTTATCGTTTGTAAAACCAAATGTTACGGAATATGAAATCGAAGCTGAATTGGCACACGAGTTCATTCGTAACCGTTCGAAAGGTTTTGCTTACACACCAATTATTGCTTCGGGAAATAATGCGAATGTTTTGCATTATATTGAAAATAATCAGCAATGTAAAGCTGGAGATTTAATTTTATTAGATGTTGCAGCCGAATACGCCAATTATTCAAGCGACATGACAAGAACAATTCCGGTTTCGGGACGTTTTTCTGATCGTCAAAAAGCGGTTTATAATGCAGTTTTGAAGGTTAAGAATGAAGCTACAACAATGTTGACTCCAGGAACGCTTTGGAAACAATATCATATTGAAGTGGGCAAAATTATGACTTCTGAATTGCTTGGTTTAGGTTTATTAGACAAAGCCGATGTTCAAAATGAAAACCCGGAATGGCCAGCTTACAAAAAATATTTCATGCACGGAACTTCTCATCATATGGGACTTGACACGCATGATTACGGATTGCTTCACGAACCAATGAAGGCAAATATGGTATTTACGGTTGAGCCTGGAATTTATATTCCTAACGAGAAATTCGGAATTCGTTTAGAGGACAATGTTGTAGTTCAGGAAAAAGGTGCACCATTTAACTTAATGAGAAACATTCCGGTTGAAGTTGACGAGATCGAAACTTTGATGAATGAATAATTTCGTGATGAAAAAGATTTTTCTATTCCTTTTTCTAATTATTACTGCAAACACTTTCGCTCAAACCGAAGGTTATGCCGTAAATAATGACGGAAGCAAAACCTATTACAAAACATTCGGGAAAGGCGAACCGCTTTTAATTATTAACGGCGGTCCAGGAATGAATAGCAATGGATTTGAGGACATGGCTAAAGTTTTGGCCGAAACACAACAAACCATTATTTACGACCAAAGAGGAACCGGGAAATCAAAACTTTCAAAAATAGATTCTAAAACCATTTCGATGAAAATGATGGCAGACGATATTGAATCTTTGCGAAACCATCTTAAAATTAAAAAATGGAACATTCTTGGGCATTCTTTTGGTGGCATGCTGGGTTCGTATTACGCAACTGTTTATCCAAATAGTATTGACAAACTGATTTTATCATCTTCTGGTGGCTTAGATTTAACTTTACTGAAAGGCCCGAATCTGATTGAACGTAATTTAAGCAAAGTCGAAAAAGATTCTATGGATTACTGGAATGATAAAATCGAAAAAGGCGATACTTCACACAGCGCTCGTTTAGCTCGAGGAAGGGCAATGGCTCCGGCCTATGTTTACGATCGAAAATATATTCCGATTATTGCAGAAAGATTGACTCAGGGTAATTCGACAATAAACGGTTTGTTATGGGCAGATATGCAGCAAATGAATTTTGATTGTAAAGCCACATTGAAAAGCTTTAAAAACCCAGTTTTAATTATTCAGGGAAAAGAAGATATTATAAGTAATGAAATTGGAGAATTGGCACAAAAGACTTTTCCAAATTCGAAACTAATCCTTCTGGAACATTCTAAACATTATGGATGGCTCGATGCGAGAGAAAAGTATTTTAGCGATATTAATTCTTTTTTAAAATCTTAAATTAAAAAATGGCTTTCAGAAATGGAAGCCGTTTTTTTTTTAAAACCATATAAAAAATATAAAGTTCATTTAATTTGAGCTCGATTAGGTAAATTTTTAACTGAAATGAACTTATATTTCTCATATGGTTTTACCTTTTCTATCTTTGTACTTTACAATTTAAAAATACCGTTTTGAAAAACATTCTATATAAAAACACCAAAATATCATTTACAGATTCAGGAAAAGGAAATGCAATTGTATTGCTTCACGGCTTTTTAGAAAACAAAAAAATGTGGAAAGAGTATGTTGACCTTTTCTCAGAAAAATACCGTGTAATCACAATCGATTTATTAGGCCACGGAGAATCTGATTCTTTGGGGTATGTGCATGAAATGGAGGAAAATGCCAATGCTGTAAACGAAGTTTTGGAACATTTGAAAATTGAAAAAGCTACTGTTTTGGGACATTCTATGGGGGGGTATGTTAGTTTGGCTTTCGCCGAATTGTATCCGCAGAAAATGCAAAAATTAGTTTTATTGAATTCAACATCTAAAGAAGACAGCGCCGAGAAAAAACTAAACCGAACCCGCGCCATAAAAGCCGTAAAACAAAATTATATTGGCTTCATAAGTTTGGCTATTGCGAATTTATTTAGTGAAAACAATAGAATTCGTCTCGCAGAAGAAATTGAAAAAGTAAAAGAGCAAGCTTTAAAAACACCTTTGCAAGGAATTGTAGCTTCTCTTGAAGGAATGAAAATACGAAAAGACAGAGAATGGCTTTTACATGAAAATCGGTTCCCGGTTTTATTGATTTTAGGCAAAAAAGATCCTGTTTTAAACTACGAAGAAAGCCTTGCCCAAATTGAAGACACAACAGCAGAATTGATTTCTTTTGAAGATGGACACATGAGCCACATTGAAAACAAAGAAGAACTGAAAGCAATTTTAGCCGATTTTTTCAATTAAAAGATAAATGTTTTAAAAATCAGAAAAGGCCATTTCGAATAAACATCGAAACAGCCTTTTCTTCCTTTTGTGGGGGCAAAAAATTATAATATGGCAATAATGTCTTTACTTAATTTAGACAAAGTCGCTCTAGTTAATCCAAAATTATTTTTTAATTATTCTTTGTTGGAGATTCCCATTACCCACATTTTCAAGTACATCAAAAAATTTGCACCTGTGTTCCCTATCATTTCTCTTAAATTATACAGACTTGTATTTCCTTTAAGAAGCACCAAAGATATTTCAATTAACATAATTGCTCGATAAACACTTGTTAAAAAAAACTCCAAGCCTAACCTTTTGAATCACTTTTATTTATCACATACTTATTAGCTTTTATAAAAAGAAGATGCGCAATAAAAAACAACAGAAAAAATAGATTTTCTTAAAAACATAACAATTTCTTTCATAAAATTCATTTCTGATTTTAAGCTTAAGCACGAACTTTCTACTAGAGAAAGTTTTTTCATCTTTTTGCAGAAAAAACACAAAAACAAAAACAAATTGAGAAGTAATTTTTAGTCAAAATGCAAAATTGAAAAAGTTTATATTTTTATAATTTGAAACAGAAAAACAAATAACACCGCCACACAACGCACTAAAAACAAGCAAATTATAAAAAACAACTCCATTAAAACATGCTTTTTAAAAAGCTAAATTACTAAGATATCCCTTTTCAATAAGTTCTTTTCTTTCTTTTATTTGATGTGTCTTTCCATCTTTTATCAAAACGAGTCTATTTGCGATTTTTATTACATTCTGATAGTTGTGGTCCGTAATGATAATTCCTTTTTTGTTTAAGCTTGCTCTGAGCATTTCGTTAATAATTTCAATCATCAGTGGAGAAAGTCCATTATAAGGCTCATCGAGTAAAACAAACAAAGAAGAATTATTAAGCACCATTTTTATTTCAAGGTAACGCAATTCCCCGCTCGATAAATGTTTGATCTTTTTCTTTAAAATTTTTTCAATAAATTCATCATTGCAAAAATTAGCTCTTTCTACTTTATCGATTGACAAGGAAATTGCTTTTCGTACAGACAAATGATTTGGAATAAATCGATCTTGATCCAAATAACTGACTTCATTCATCAATACATTTTTAGTATTCAAAGAAACTGAATTGATACGAATACATCGATCAGGAACAGATTCAAGTCCAGCAATAATTTTCAATAAAGTGGATTTTCCAGAGCCATTTCGCCCGAGCAATCCAATAATTTCTGATGTTTCACATTTCAAAAAAACATCCGAAAGAATTGTCTTCTCCCCAAATCTTTTTTGAATACCGCTTATTTCTAAAGTGTGGCTCTTCAAAATAATTTATTTTTTAAAAAAATCATAAAACCAAATAAAACTGCAGTGCAAAATGTCATAAAATAACTAAAAACCAAAAGCTGGATTTTAGAAACTCCGTTATTCACATAAAATAAATAATCATTTTTACGGTAAAATTCTTTATAACTTATACTAGCCAAAAAACCAAAGCTCAGGAAAAAAATAAAGAAACAATCAGGACCTCCTAAGAAAACGGCAATTGCACAAAACATCAAATTAAAAGGCAATGTAGTTTTATAAAACTCAAATATGTTTAATATCTTTCTCATTGTTAGTCTGTTTTTTCTTCAAAAGGAATTTTAACATCAAAAATTTCACTTAAAAGCAAAACAATTTCCTCCAAATAAAAATCCAGAATTTCTTTAGAGACCACCATATCCAAGTCTTTTTCTTCTTTAAATCCAAAAGGCAGAAATCCAGATTTTAAATTCTTAAAAGAAATAATTCCAACTTCAATAGGCAGACTTCCAGCCTGCTTTTCAAACATAAACGCATAAGCAAGAACTTGAATAATTTTATCGTTTTTAAGCTCTCTGGTCAATCCGTTCCAAGTTTTCAGTATAACATTTCCTTTTTCAACTTTTCCAGTCTTATAATCGATAATTCTTATTTTTCCGTTTCGCTGTTCAATACGGTCAACATTTCCTTTTATAAGAACAGGAAATGGCAAACTCGAATGCATCAGTTCACGTTCGTAAGTTTGTTCTAAAGCGATGATTTTAATTGCGTCTCCATTCTTAATTGCTTCCAATTCCATTTTAAGAAAATTAAAAACATTTCGTTTTGCAACTTCAAAAGCTAAAAGATTTCGTCCTTTCTTAATTTCACCTTCTTTATAAACGAGTTTAAATTGTTTTAAAACCTCTTCATCCAGAAGTTTAAAACAATTTGCAATATCTTCTTCCGAAATAAACCTGCCAATAAAAGGTTCGTAAAGTCCTTTTAAAGTTTCATGAATAATTGTTCCAAGAGTATTAAGAGCAATATTTTCCTCAACTTCTTCCACTTCTCGAATTCTAAGGATTTTTTGAAAATAAAAATCAATCGGATTCCGAATATAACTGGTCAATGCCGAAGGCGAAAAACCCGTTTGAGCAATTTCTTTTAAACGCTCCATAACCGCCTCTGATTTTGGAATTATCATTGGCTTGTTAGCAGTGGCAGGCAAAACCGGATTGTAAATATCAAAAGTCAGATTGTGTTTTGGCTGTCTCTCAACTTCTAATTGTGTAATAAACCTGCTTCTTTCACCAGCATCTAACCCATCATTTTCGGTATTATAAATAAGATAAATATTTTTTGCCCTTTGTAGCAGATGATAAAAATGATAGGTATAAATAGCATCCTTTTCTTTAAAAGTAGGCAAACCCAGCTCCCGTTTAACATCATACGGAATAAACGAATTTTGAGATTTTCCAGCTGGAAATTTTCCTTCATTCATTGAAGTTATAATTACTGTGTCAAAATCCAGAACACGGCTTTCTAAAACACCCATTATTTGTAGTCCCCGCAAAGGTTCCCCTTCAAACGAAACTTCAGCAACATCGATAATTTGTTTGTAAATTGCATGAAGCGTATCGATATTGTCAATCTGATGATGACTGGTATAATAATTAATTAACTTATTTATTACTTTGAAAACTGCATAAACAAAAGATTTCGCAATTTTTTCTTCTTCGTTATCTTTATCAAAATTTTCTTTGATCAAAAGCAAAAGTGACGAAATAATTTCAAGAACAGCTAGTGAGTTATTTTCCCATTTTTTAAACAGTAAATCAAATAAAGGCGAAGTATTAGTATTTAATTCGATGATTCTATTTTGCGAAATAAATGTGTAATTATTCTCTTTAATAATTTTGACCAAATGACTTGCATTCGCGTACGGAGCAACGAGCGGATGCGTCAAAACATCCAGAACATCTTTATAATAAAACACATAGCTTTCGCCCTTTCGAGAAAGCGCATTTGTATGCATTTTAAACAATTTAGCAATCAATATTTGCGACGGATTGTTTTTTCCAGAATATCCCATTGTTATATTCAGAGCACCAACAGAAGAAGGCAATGAGTACAAAACAGGAATAAGCAAGTTTTCTTCGCCTAAAACAACAGCCACTTTATCTAATGCTCCAGCAGGATTTTCAGAAATTATTTTTTCAATAATACTTCCCGCTATTTTTGCTTGGCCAATGGTTTTTGGCGAACCAATGACTTGAATATTTTTTGACTGTGAAAAATCATCTACAATCCACTCAAATGGATGTGATTTGTAATGCTTCCAGCTTTCTTTAAATCTTCTCACAAAAAGACCTGCATCATGATAAGGGTCATTTAAAAAAGTCTGGTCTGAATCCCAATAAATTTTAGCCTGATCCAGAGCCAATAAATGTTGCACTATTTTTTCTTCAGCCGCATTTAAAGCATTAAAACCTGCAAAAATAAAAGACCGATTTGAAACTGTATTTGAAAAATGATTAAGATTATTTACAGCTTCCCGATAAATCAAACCTTGATAACCAATTCCTTTATTCAACAAGTGATTATACAATGAATCGTAATACAAAGGAAGTAGTTTCCAGAAATCAATATACTTTTCTAAAAGCTTTGTTTTATTTTCGACTTCAATACCCCATTTTTTTATATCCTCAATATCTTTCAAATAAGAAAGAACATGAAGAGGGTCTAAAAGATATCTATCAATTTCATTAAAATCCTGCAAAAGTGTTTTTGCCCAATTAGCAAATAATTCAAATGACTGCTGATGCTGTTTTTCAGTAACAGACAAATAAACTTCATAAAACTCGAACAAAAGCTCAATTGAATCTACTGAACGAATTGAAGCAACATCTTGAACAAAGTCTTCAATACTAATTATTTCTGGTGACAGAATAGTTTTTTGAGTTTCTTTTTTTAAAGCTTCTATTAAAAATACTTTAGCTCTTTTATTAGGAAGGATAATAGTAGTTTCCGCAAGTTTTGTTCCATAATTCTGAATAACTATGGCAGCGATTTTATCTAAAAAAGAGTTATTTATCATTTCATAAAAATAAAAAAAGCCATTCAATTAAGAATGGCTTTTTAGTATTATTTACAAAGTAAATTATAGTTTACCTTGGTATTTAGAACCAATATGTCTAATTTCAGTTCTTCTGTTTTGTGCTTTACCTGCAGCAGTTTTATTGCTTGCAACTGGCTGAGAAGCTCCAAATCCTTTAGACTCTAAGTTTTCTGGATTAACACCTCTTTGAACTAATGCATCTAATACAGCTTTAGCTCTGTCCTCAGAAAGTTTTTGGTTGATTTTAGCAGAACCTGTACTATCTGTGTGTCCTTCAATAGAGAATTTCGCGTTTGGATAGTTTTTAAGGATTTCTTTAATTGCATCTAATCTAGCTGGAGTTTCTTTGTCTCCTGTTTTGAAAGTAGCTTTACCTGAGTTGAAGTAAACCGCTCTTGCTTGAACTTTAAGATCTTCTAAAGCCTCAGAAGTTACTTCTGGACAACCTCTGTTACTAGCAGGACCGTATACTGTAGGACAATCGTCATCTTTATCAGCAACACCATCTTTGTCAGCGTCTAAGAAAGGACAACCACCGTTTTCTTTTGGACCAGCAACTGTAGGACATTTATCATCTTTATCAGCGATTCCGTCTCCGTCAGTATCAGGACAACCTTTTAAAGCAGCTAAACCAGCAACATCTGGACAAGCATCATCTTTATCAGCAATTCCGTCTCCGTCTGTATCAGGACATCCGTTTAATGCAGCTAAACCAAATACATCTGGACAAGCGTCAGAAGCATCAACGATTCCGTCACCGTCAGTATCAGGACATCCGTTGAATTGTTTTAAACCAGCAACATCTGGACAAGCATCGTCTTTGTCGTAGATTCCGTCTCCGTCAGTATCTTTACCTCCGAATTTGAAAATAAGACCTGCAGTGTGTTGAAAGTGAGAAACAGCATCTGGAGTTCCAGAAGCATCTTCTCTCTCTCCGCTTACAGCCCATTTGTATCTTGTAGCTAATTCAAGACCAATAGCATCAGTAAACCAGAAAGTTAAACCAGCACCTGGATTAACAGTTCCGTAGCTGCTATCTCCGAAGAAAGTGTAACCACCACCAACAGATAACGAAGGATCAATCACTTTAGATTTGATTAACTCTTGGAAACTGTATTTGATAGTAGCATCAATTCCGTAGTACATTAAGTCACCAGGATTAGTTACAACGTTCCCTCTAGAATCATGTCCTGGAGCAGCTGGATTAAAAGTAACATATTTATCAATTTTGTTTACAGATCCTTGTAAACCAACAGAGAAACCGCTACCTACGTATCTACTTACACCAATGTAAGATAAAGAAGGAAGAATATTCCAGTTGTCTTTAACAGCAAATGGCTGAGAGAAGTGTTGATCAAAGAAACCACTTCCTGAACCAGAACTTGTTCTAGTATCAACGGCATTAACTCCAAATGAGATAGCCCATGGATTGTTACTGTCTTGTGCGTGAGAACTTAAACCCATCACCATCATCACAGCAACTAAAAGTTTGTTAAGATGTTTCATACTTAATTTTTTTAATTACAATTTAGTTAATTACAAGCAAAAGTAACACCAAATTTTTTAAATACAAAATGAAATGTTAAAAAAAACCTACAAAAATTTACAGAATGTGGTAATTATATAACTTTTAACATTTTACCTGTTAATGTAAAGGCTGCGATCGCCTTATCTAAATGTTCTTTAGTGTGAGCAGCAGAAAGCTGTACACGTATTCTCGCCTTATCTTTTGGAACTACAGGAAAAAAGAATCCAATAACATAAATTCCTTCTTTTAATAACTCATTTGCCATAGTTTGTGATAATTTTGCATCATACAACATAACCGGTACGATTGCCGAATCACCATCAATAATATCAAAGCCGGCTTTTTTCATACCTTCTTTAAAGTAATTAGTATTCCACTCTAATTGATCTCTTAACGAAGTATCTTTTTCTAATAACTCAAAAACCTTAATTGAAGCACCAACAATTGCAGGAGCTAATGAATTAGAAAACAAGTAAGGTCTTGAACGCTGACGCAATATCTCAATAATTTCCTTCTTCGCAGTTGTATAACCACCCATAGCACCTCCCAAAGCCTTACCTAAAGTACCAGTTATAATATCAACTCGTCCCATTACACCTTTAGCTTCAAGAGTTCCTTTTCCTGTAGCACCAATAAACCCTGCTGCATGGCATTCATCAACCATAACCATTGCATCATATTTGTCGGCTAAGTCACAAATTTTATCTAGGGGAGCAACCAAACCATCCATAGAAAAAACACCATCGGTAACAATTAATTTAAAACGAGCTCCAGCCTCATTTGCCTTGATTAATTGTTGCTCCAAGTCTTCCATATTACTATTTTCATAGCGATAACGAGCCGCTTTACACAAACGAACTCCATCAATAATAGAAGCATGGTTCAAACTATCTGAAATAATAGCATCATTTTCTCCTAGCAAAGGTTCGAAAACACCACCATTAGCATCAAAAGCCGCAGCATACAATATAGTATCTTCAGTTCCGTAAAAATCTGCGATCTTTTTTTCTAATGTTTTGTGAATATCCTGGGTTCCACAAATAAAACGGACAGATGACATTCCAAAACCATGTGTATCCATTGCATCTTTTGCCGCCTGCACTACTTCTGGATGCGAAGAAAGACCTAAATAGTTATTTGCACAAAAATTCAAAACAGTCTCACCTGTTGAAATTTGAATTTCAGCACCCTGAGCTGAAGTTATAATACGTTCCTTCTTAAAAATTCCGTTTTCTTCAATTGTCTGCAATTCCGTTTGCAGATGTTCTTTAATTTTACCGTACATTTCCTTATATTTAAAACGTTAAAAAATTAACAGCTTACATTAAAAACAAGCCCTTTTTTCTTTAACATCTGATTAATTTTTTCACAAATTTACTACATCGATTTCGGTTCCTATATATACCAAAGCCTTTTTTAACACTTTATATCCTAAATCCTCAATAGCATCTTGATATTCCTGAATTTGCTGTTTGTATTTTGAATTTATTGCTCCAGTTTTATAATCAAGTAAATAAGCTTTTTTATCTTCCGTCAAAACAATTCTGTCTGGTTTAAGGATTTTTCCTTCTTTTTGAACTATTGTCTGCTCATTCAAAATTTTATTTTTACCTTCAAAACAAATGCTGATCTCTGGATGCCCAACAATATCCTGAAGTGTTTTCAAAACCTGATCTGCCTGATCAGACTTAATCAGTCCCTCTTCCATCGCTTTTATAATCGCCAAATCAACATCTGATTTATCTTTCACAAATGCCAAAATCTCATGAACAACATTTCCGTAAGATATTGCTTCCTGCTGATGCGTACCCCACATCAATGCTTCTCTTTGGGCAATTTTTATACTTTTAGGATTTAGAACTTCTTTTACAACCGGAATTTCTTTTACCGAATTAACTACTTCAAATGACGGAGACAATTTAACTCGGCTTCCAAATTCATATTCTAATTTTTCGAAATCATAAACACCTTGATGAATCAAGTATTTAATAAAAAAAGAAGCCATATTACTAGGGAACTCACCATCTTTTCGCTCTTTTAAAGATTGCGAAATAATGTACAACTGCTCCTCTGCACGCGTTAATGCGACATACAGAACATTAATATTATCCAAAAGCTCCTCTTGCTTTTTCAGATTAAAAACTGCTGAAGCATTTTCCCCAAAACCTTCAACAGCACTACTGTTATCAATTAAGGCTTTTGGAATATCTAAATCAGAATCTGTTGTGTCGAGCCATAATTTATCTTTTGGCTTCCTATTATAGTCTTCCTCAGCAAAAGGCATAATTACCACCGGAAACTCTAAACCTTTGGACTTATGAATCGTCATAACCATAACCGCATTGTTTCCTTCTGGAGAGGGTATACTGAACTTTTCAGCATTTTTATCCCAATAATTCAAAAAATCAGCAATTCCTGCCTGATTTCTCACATCTCTTTCAAGTACAATATCCAAGAAAAACTGCACATATGCATTGCCTTCGGAAGGAAGAATAAACTTGGCAATTATAATTTCTACAGCTTCATATAATGATTTTTTTCTCACATCTTCAAAAGACAATGAAACATCAAAAGATAAAAGCCATTTCTCAAAATCGGTTTCTATTTTCTTCGACATTCCCTCAGCAATAAAATCATGAATTTCCATTTGAGAATCTATGTTTTCAGCCAAAAAATGAAGAAAATTAGCTTTCGATTCTAAATCCGCGCTATTATTTAAGTATTTCAGAAGATGAATAATCAAACGAACTTCTGTTGCATTTTGTATCATCAAAGTTTCTGAAGACAAAAGCGGAATACTCTGCTCTGTTAAATAATTTGCAATTGCAATTCCCTGACCTCTTTTCCGGGTCAAAATCACAATGTCTTTATACTGAAAACCTTCTTTAAGAACTTTCAAAATAGTATTTAAAGTCGCTAAAACATACAAATCTGATTTTTCAACAACTTCTTCTTCATCAGCAAAATCATTCTTTTCAACAATCGGAAGAAATGAAATATTCACATAACCGCCTTTCTTTGAATTTGCATTTTGAAAACTATGATTTTGATACAAATCTTTATAATCTTCATTTGAAAATTCTGAAGAAATTAATTTGAAAAAAGAATTATTAAAATCAATAACCTCACTATAACTTCTATAATTGGTATCTAAATGTTTGACATTTTTTTCGTGATGAAAAAAAGGGACATCTTCTTTGCTCAACTCAATAAATTGCTCCGCTTTTCCTCCGCGCCAGCGATAAATGGATTGTTTTGGATCGCCCACAATCATCAAAGTACCTTTATTCCCTAGATCATCTAAACCAGAAAGCGAATTATCAATTAACGGAATTAGATTTTGCCACTGCATTTCTGAAGTATCCTGAAATTCATCAATAAAAAAATGGCGGTAACGTTCCCCTAAACGCTCATATATAAAGGGCGCAGGCTGATTTTGAATTTCGCGATGAATAATAGCATTGAATTCGGAAATAGAAAGAATATTTTGTTCTGACTGAATTTTCGCCAATTCATTACTTACCGTATTCAACAATGAAAGCGGTGTTATATTTTTAAGAAAGGCTTTATAAAAATCTCTTTTTTCGAAATTTTTATAAATCTTATCTAAAACCTGAAGCAATTCTGGAATAATATTTTCAATTAAAGTCTTGTCTTTGGCTGTTTTATTAATTGCAATATCATCAAATTCATGAAAAGTTTTATTTCTGGGATTGAATTTTCCGTCGCGAATACTTTCTAAATGATTCGGGAAAGTGCCACGCGAAAATGATTTTAAATCAATTCCGTTTTTATCAATCAACAACAGTGCTTCAGATGCCCAAGCTCCATTTTCAGATTCCAAATCTTTGCAGAGCACAAGCATTTTTTTCTTAATCTCAATAAATTCTTCAATTGATTTATCATGAAAATGCAAAATCTCGTTTCGATTATTTTCATTCAAAACCAATCTTCCTGTCTCTAAAATTTCACGAGAAACGTCCCAACTTTTATCATCATCGGTTTTTTCCATCGTAAAATCAATCAACAAATTGGTCAAAGTTTCATCTTGACCAGCTTGCGCAATGATGGCATCAACTGCCTCGATCAATAAATTTTCGGTATCAAGAGTGACTTCAAAAGTCATCGGAAGATTTAAATCATGCGCAAAAGCTCTGATTACTTTATGAGTAAATTTATCGATTGTCGAAATATCAAAAGCCGCATAATTATGAATTAAGTGCTTAATGATGCTTTGCGATTTAATTTTGATTTTAATAATCGAAAGCCCAGTTTCTTGGGACAAATCCTCCATTAAAGCAATTGCTTTTGCTGAAGGTTCTTCTTTGGCAAATTCAGAAAGACTCCCAACAATTCGGCTTTTCATTTCATGAACCGCTTTATTGGTGAACGTTATTGCTAGAATATTTCGGTAAGCATCATTTTTAGGCGAAGAAAGAATAATTTTCAGATATTCTTTAACCAATGTGTACGTCTTTCCTGAGCCGGCAGAAGCATCATAAATAGAGAAAGACGGACTTTGCATAATTTGATTTTTTTGTATTGTAAAAATAACACAATAATATTAGATGCCAATAATGAAAAATTCCAAATTCCAATATCTGCGTGCAATGAACACTTTCAAATATTAGAATTTGGAATTTATTTTTTGAATTTTAAAATAATTTATGCGTGTTTTGGGAAAGCTCTTTTATTAAAAACTAATAAAATACCAACTCCTGTAGAAATTGCAACATCGGCAACATTGAAAATTGCATTAAAAAAAGCAAAATGTTTGCCTCCGAAAATTGGAAGCCATGTTGGCAAATTTCCTTCCCAAATAGGAAAATAAAACATATCAACCACTAAACCATGAAACCAAGTTCCGTAAGGATTAGGAGAAAAAAGTGTTGCAATGTTATGCTCGCTACCGTCAAAAATAACTCCGTAAAAAACAGAATCAATAATATTACCGGCCGCACCAGCAAAAATCAAAGCAATTGCCACAACTAAATAAGTAGAATGACGTTTCTTAATAGCATCAGAAAGCCACCACCCGATTCCGAACACTGCGAAGATTCTAAAAACAGTTAAAATTAGTTTTCCATATTCTCCAGGAATTTTAGTTCCCCAAGCCATACCTTCGTTTTCAATAAAATGAATATTAAACCAATCAAAAACAGGAAACTCTTCGCCAAGCATAAAGTTTGTTTTTACATAAATTTTTGACAGCTGATCTACAATTAAAACTAAAAATATAAGGAAATACGCTTTTCGTAATGACATTTTATGAATTTTTGATGCGCAAAAGTAACAATTTAATCAAAAAAAACGCTCCTAAAGGAGCGTTAATTCTTTTGCAGTTTGCAAATATTATCGTTGCAAGTTTTTAGCTTCGATACTCATTGTAGCATGAGGAACGATTTTAAGCCTTTCTTTGCTGATTAATTTACCTGTTACTTTACAGATACCGTATGTTTTATTTTCAACACGGAATAATGCGTTTTTTAGATCGCGTATAAACTTTTCCTGTCTGATAGCCAACTGTGAGTTCGCTTCTTTAGACATTGTTTCGCTTCCTTCTTCAAATGCTTTAAAAGTTGGAGAAGTATCATCTGTTCCGTTATTCAAATCGTTCATGTAAGCACTTTTAATTAAATCCAGATCGGCTTGTGCTTTTTGTATTTTATTTTGAATTATTTCTTTGAACTCTGCTAAGTCAGCATCAGAGTATCTTGTAATTTCATCTATCATGGTATTTTATATTATTTTGAAATTAATATCACAGTTTTAATATCATCAAACTCAATTTCTGTGCCGTTTTCTAAAGCATCCACAAAAACCAAATCATCTGTTAATGTCTCAGACTTAATATAGTCTTCATTTTTTGAAACAGCATCTTCTAAAATACCATCTCTTTTAATCTGTACCTTAATCTTATCTGTTACTTCAAATCCAGAATCTTTACGGATATTCTGAATTCTGTTCACCAATTCTCTCGCGATACCTTCATTTTTTAATTCCTCAGAAATTGTAATGTCAAGCGCAACTGTAATTCCGTTTGAATTTGCAACCAGCCAACCTTCAATATCCTGAGATGTTATTTCGACGTCTTCTAATGATAAAGTTACATTATTTCCAGAAATAACAATATCTAGCGTCCCCTGCTTGTCCAACTGATTAATCTGATCCGCTGAAAAAGCTTGTATTTCCTTGGAAATCAGACCCATATCCTTTCCGAAACGTGGTCCAAGAGCCTTAAAATTAGGCTTGATTTGTTTAACCAAAATACCAGAAGCATCATCCAAAAGTTCAATTTCTTTCACATTTACTTCAGCTTTTACCAAGTCAGAAATCGCTTCAATTTCAGCTCTCTGATTCTCGTCAAGTACCGGAATCATTACCTTTTGCAATGGCTGACGTACTTTGATCATTTCCTTTTTACGAAGTGATAAAACCAAAGAAGAGATAGTTTGCGCCTTCTGCATTTTGCTCTCTAACGTTTTATTAACAAAGTTTTCGACAAATTTTGGGAATTCAGCCAAGTGAACACTAGCAAAATCCTCGGTTCCCGTCGAAGCGGTTAAATCTCGGTACAATTTATCCATGAAAAAAGGAGCGACCGGAGCGCTTAATTTGCTTATCGTTAATAAACAAGTATAAAGCGTTTGGTAAGCTGCAATTTTATCTTTTGCATATTCCCCTTTCCAGAAACGACGACGGCATAAGCGAACGTACCAGTTACTTAAGTTTTCCTGAACGAATTCAGAAATAGCTCTTGTAGCTTTTGTTGGCTCATAATCTTCGTAACATTCGTCAACAAACTTTACTAAAGTATTCAGTTCTGAAATAATCCACTGATCGATTTCTGGTCTTTCATTTAACGGAATTTCTGCTTCAGCATATTTAAATCCGTCGATGTTAGCATATAACGAAAAGAACGAATAAGTGTTGTATAAAGTTCCGAAGAATTTACGACGAACCTCAGCAATTCCTTCAATATCAAATTTTAAGTTGTCCCACGGATTTGCATTTGAAATCATGTACCAACGTGTGGCATCAGGACCATATTCTGCAATTGTTTCAAAAGGATCTGTCGCGTTCCCTAAACGTTTCGACATTTTTTGTCCGTTTTTATCCAAAACCAAACCATTTGAAACTACATTTTTATACGCTACTTTATCAAAAACCAAAGTTCCGATAGCATGTAACGTGTAGAACCATCCACGAGTCTGATCTACACCTTCAGCGATGAAATTCGCAGGGAAATCTTTATTCTCGTCAATTTTATCTTTATTCTCAAAAGGATAATGCCACTGGGCGTAAGGCATTGCTCCCGAATCAAACCAAACATCAATTAAATCGCTCTCACGTTTCATTGGCTGGCCCGAAGCCGAAACTAAAGTAATTTTATCGACAACATTTTTATGTAAATCGATTAAATCATAATTTGTTTCAGACATATTTCCGATTTCAAAACCTTTGAACGGGTTTTCTTTTTGAAAACCAGCTTCGATAGATTTTTCGATCGCATTGTACAATTCTTCAACAGAACCAATAAGAACTTCTTCTTTTTTGTCTTCTGTTCTCCAAATTGGCAACGGAATACCCCAATATCTAGAACGAGATAAGTTCCAGTCGTTGGCATTTTTCAACCAATTTCCAAAACGTCCTTCACCAGTAGACTTAGGCTTCCAATTGATAGTCTCGTTCAGGTCGAACATTCTATCTTTTACATCGGTTACTTTAATGAACCAAGAGTCTAGTGGATAATATAATAACGGCTCATCAGTTCTCCAACTGTGTGGATAACTATGTACGTATTTTTCAACCTTAAAGGCTTTATTTTCTTCTTTTAATCGAATAGCAATTTCAACATCTACAGAACGCTCTGGCGCCTGACCCGCATCATAATATTCGTTTTTCACATATTTACCAGCCAAATCTCCTAAATGAGAAGTGAATTTTCCTTGTAAATCTACCAAAGGAACTGCTGTTCCGTTTTCGTCTAAAACCAACATTGGCGGTACTTCCGGCTTAGCTTCTTTTGCTACTTTAGCATCATCAGCACCAAAAGTCGGAGCGGTATGTACAACTCCGGTTCCATCTTCTGTAGTAACAAAATCTCCGGCAATTACTCTAAATGCATTTTCAGCATTTTGATAAGGCAATACGTATGGCAGTAATTGTTCGTAACGAATTTCAACTAAATCCGCACCTTTTGCTTCTGCTAAGATTTTATACGGAAGTTGTTTATCACCATTTTTTACTTTATCGAAATCAGCATCGTCTTCACTTGCAAAAAATCCTTTTCCGAATTGTTTTCCAACTAAATTTTTAGCTAAAACAACATTGATTGGCTCAAAAGTATATTGATTGAATGTTTTTACTAAAACATAATCGATTTTTGGACCAACTGTCAAAGCTGTATTCGATGGCAATGTCCAAGGAGTTGTCGTCCAGGCTAAGATGTGAATATCTCCAAAACCTTGTAAAAAGCTTGGAAGTGTTTCTGGTAAAGTTTTAAATTGCGCTACAATCGTAGTATCTGTAACATCTCTATAAGCTCCAGGCTGATTTACTTCGTGAGAAGACAATCCAGTTCCTGCCTTTGGAGAGTATGGCTGAATCGTGTATCCTTTGTACAACAAACCTTTATCGTAAATTTGTTTCAAAAGCCACCAAACAGACTCCATATATTTTGGTTTATAAGTCACGTATGGATCTTCCATATCTACCCAATATCCCATTTTTTCAGTCAAATCATTCCATACGTCAGTATAACGCATTACGGTTTTTTTACACGCTTCGTTATATTCTTCGATAGAAATTGTTTTACCAATATCTTCTTTTGTGATTCCAAGTTCTTTCTCGGTACCTAATTCTACAGGCAATCCGTGCGTATCCCATCCGGCTTTTCTTTTTACCTGAAAACCTTTTTGAGTTTTATATCTGCAAAAAATATCTTTAATCGCACGCGCCATCACGTGGTGAATTCCCGGTAATCCGTTTGCTGAAGGCGGACCTTCAAAAAATACGTAAGGCTCTGCACCTTCGCGAGTAGTTACACTCTTTTCAAATATATTTTCTTTCTTCCAAAAATCAAGAACTTCTGACGCTACTGTTGGTAAGTCAAGTCCTTTGTATTCAGTAAATTTTGTGCTCATTTTATCCTTTTCTTAAACGAGGTGCGAAAGTAAGGAATTTTGAGGAAAATAGATAAAAGATGACAGAAAAAAGAGTACTGAAAGGAAATTTCAGGTATATTCCGCAAAAAAAATTACTCTTTTTGAATATTTAAGAGAAAACCTCCTTTAAAACCTCCAAAGATTTAGGTTTTTTGAATCCATCCAAATGAAAACTATAATAATCTATCAGAATTTTCAACAGTATCTGTCTTTCTACAACATGAAAAACTTTTTGATCGTTATCAAATCGTAGATCGATTAGTTTTTTTAGAAGATTTGTTTCGTGTTCTGTTAAAGAATTTACGCCACTAAAAAGCGTAAAAACACCTTCGATCATTTCAAAATAAGGCAAATCGATTTCAGAAACATCAGGGTAAAAACCCAAATATTTTGTTATTTCTAAAAGCAAAATCAAATGAAAATTAGAAATTTCGTCATGATGATCCAGCCAAGTCAGCGCCGTTTCCAAAAACAAGAAAAGAGATTCGTTTTTTTCTTCTTCCTGAATGGAATAATGAAGTACTTCAGACAAAAACATTACCATTGTACTTTTAAAAATATCAGTATGAATAGTCTGAAAAGGAACAGCTGTTTTTAACTCTTTAAAATTTTCTAAAGTGCCTTTATTCTTATGAACAGCTTCAATTTCTAAAATAGATAATGGCTGAAAATAAGCAATCTTCTGGCTCGCTTTCCGACTCGAAAAAGCATCGCGCACAAAGTAAGACTTCAGTCCATTTGAAAGCGTAAAACATTTTACAATCAAACTTTTTTCCTGAAATTTTAAAGATGAAATTACTATGGCTTTGGTTTTGACTAACAAGTTGAGATTTTAGATTATTAGACTTCTTAGATATTAGACTTTTGGTTGTAGCCATTAATTAGATTATTTAGTCCAAACAATTATCTAATTATCTCAATTGCCACATTATCTAATTATCATTACTTTTTTAACTTTAGTTTCTCCTCCATCCTGAGCAGAAATAAAAATCATATAAACTCCTGAAGAAACTTTATATCTTCCAAAAGCGGTTGTATCCCACTCTATTGTTCCACCTTCTGAGGTAGTTTCGTAAACTAAATTACCTTCGATATCTGTGATTTTCACATTGGCTTTATCTAATAATCCGGCTACTTTTACAGTTCCGCTGTAAGTTGGACGAACTGGGTTTGGATACACATACACGCTATTCAAATCTTCATTTGCATCCGTTGCAATTCCATTAAAAGAAATCAATCCTTTATTAGTTGCAATAAAAACTTCACCTGTTGCGCTATTTATTTTAATCTCATTTATAGCATTGCTCGGCAATGGCGAATTGCTGATTGTAAAATGATATTTCGTTTCCTGTCCGTTTGGCGAAACCATAAAAACCCCAGAATCACTTGTACCAATCCATTTATTATTTGCGCCGTCAACCGCAATTGAAGTTATGAACTGCTCATAAAGCAGTTCTTGAGCCAGATTATCTTCTGAAATAATAATTGGATTTGCTTTTAGCTGACTCTCATTTTGAAAATTCCCAACATTTGACAAAACGCGCAATCCTTTTGTTGTTCCAATCCAAAGCTGATTTTTAGTATCAATTGCCAATGCTCTAACATCTGCAATTGGTAAATTTCCGGCATCGGCACCAAATGTCATTTTTTTGAACGTGTTCGTCGTTTCATTAAAACCAACAACACCGTCACGATTTGTTGCAATCCATTTTACACTGTTTCTGTCAACAAGAATACTTGCATAACTGCCGGCTTCGGCATCGTCTAAAATGGAAGTCATCGCATAACTTCCCCATTGATTATTCGATTTCAATACTTTCAGTCCGTTTTTAATTCGGCTGTTCGTTATCCACAAATTTCCATTTTTATCAAAAGCTGTTGCGTTTATACGAACATCAATATAATTTGGCCCTTCGGTAGTAATTGACTCTAAACCGCTGTTCTTTTCATTATACAAAAAATTGGGAACATCATTTTCTATTTGGAGTAATCCAGAAAAAAAAGAACTTGCATAAACTTGTTTCTCGTTTTTCGGATTAACAATAATTCTTGTCATCGATTTTGCATTATAAACATCAGAATACGGAATATTCAACCAGCCAGAAGTACTATATTTACTGACGCCATAACTATCTAAATCATATGGATTGTAATACGTATCATAATCACCGTAAACCGCCCAAAGAACATTTGCAGTAACGTCCATTGAGAAAATATTATTTCGCGCTGGCCCGGCAGGCGTATTATTAGTAAAAGTGCCGTTGCTTGAAAGTGACGAAGAGAACAAACCTTTTTCTTTTGTTCCAATGAAAATCATATCACCTACAGCCGTCGCGCATGTAAAATTCAAAGTAGTATCTAAAACTTGAGAATTATTAATCTGGCGAATTAAAACCATTTGATTATTATATACATAAACAGCATTGTGAATCGTAATAAATAAATTATGATTTTTTGCCCTCATATCAACGGCAGCCTGAGGCAATTGCGAAAAACCAACAAAATTACTTGAATTAAATCGATGAATATAACCCGTCGAATTAATCGCAATAAGTTCTGTGTCTATAGTTTCAACACTTGACCAATCTCCAGTATTCACAACAGACCACTGCTTAAAATCATTTAAGTTTGGATTTGCAATATCGGCGCGTCTGATGCCACTTGAAGTTGCTGCATAAATAGATCCGTTAAAAAATGTCGTTTGTCTTACACTAATTTCGGCACCATTATCGCCAATAAAATAAGTATCACCAAATTGCGATGTGGTCAAATTAAACTGCACAATTCCAAAATCGCAGGAAACATACACCAATCCGTTATGCTCCATGAAATGATTGATTTTTTTGATATTTGGTGCTAATTGCTTGTTTATAATATCTACAACTTTCAGCATAGTGCCGTCTGTTTCATTAATTACAATCATCAAACCATTTTCGTAACCTACAATTGTTTTTTTGAAAGCTTCACTATAATAAACTGCCGAAATTGTTTGACCCGAAAGTCCATCAACAGTTGTTATGGTTTTGCTAGTATTTGCAGTAGCATTTTTAACAAACAAGGCATTTTCTGAAGCCGCATAAAC
Source organism: Flavobacterium sp. 245 (assembly GCF_004362055.1). Lineage (GTDB taxonomy): Bacteria > Bacteroidota > Bacteroidia > Flavobacteriales > Flavobacteriaceae > Flavobacterium. The sequence continues at coordinate 107,673 of NZ_SNXB01000008.1, read as the reverse complement.
AGCTGCTGAAGACTCTGATATATCCTTTATTTCATTAAATGAAAAATAACCCTGCCATGACAATTTATTCTGCGAAAAAGCAAATTGAAACAAGAATAAAAACAAAATATACAGAAAACTTTTCTTCATTATTTTAGGCATTCAGATAGACAAATATACTACAAACGAAAGTATTTGCTTTTTGTTCTTTTTTATAAATAAAAAATGCCTTCAATTGTCCAGAGACAAATGAAGACATTTCAAAAAACTATAACTAAAATTATACTACACCTTGTGCGAGCATAGCATCGGCAACTTTAACAAATCCGGCAATGTTTGCTCCTTTTACGTAGTTCACATAACCATCTTCTTCGGCACCATATTTTTTACATTGGTTGTGGATTCCAACCATAATATCTTTTAATCTCAAATCTACTTCTTCACTTGTCCAGTTTAGACGAATAGAGTTTTGCGTCATTTCTAATCCAGAAGCTGCAACTCCACCAGCATTAGCCGCTTTTCCAGGAGCAAAAAGCACTTTATTATCTAAGAAAAGTTTAATTGCATCTAAAGTAGAAGGCATATTAGCCGCTTCAGTTACACATAAAACTCCGTTATCAATAAGTTTTTTAGCATCTTCTCCTGTTAGCTCATTTTGAGTCGCACATGGAATCGCAATATCAACTTTTACTTCCCAAGGACTTTTCCCTTTATGGAAAATAGCATTTGGATATTTCTCCAAATATCTTTCAGCTCTGTTATCTCCTGTTGCTCTCATTTCAACCATATGGTCGATTTTTTCTCCAGAAATTCCGTCTTCATCATAAATATAACCATCAGGACCAGAAATAGTAACTACTTTTCCTCCAAGTTCATTTATTTTTAGCGCCACTCCCCAAGCTACGTTTCCAAAACCTGAAATTGCTACTCTTTTACCTTTAATATCATGTCCAATAGTACGAAGCATTTGATCTGTAAAATATACAACACCATAACCTGTAGCTTCTGGTCTGATTAATGAACCTCCATAAGCCAAACCTTTTCCAGTTAAAACTCCAGTAAATTCATTTCTGATTCTTTTATATTGACCAAACAAATAACCAATTTCTCTAGCGCCAACACCAATATCTCCCGCAGGAACATCAAGATCTGGACCAATATGACGACATAATTCTGTCATGAATGATTGGCAGAAACGCATAATTTCACCATCAGATTTTCCTTCTGGATCAAAATCAGAACCTCCTTTTCCTCCACCCATCGGAAGAGTTGTTAAACTGTTTTTAAAAACTTGTTCGAAAGCCAAGAATTTTAAAACTGATAAGTTTACTGTATGATGAAAACGAATTCCCCCTTTATAAGGCCCGATTGCTGAATTCATCTGGATTCTAAATCCTCTGTTTACAATAATTTCCCCTTTATCATCTACCCAAGGAACCCTAAAAATTATCGATCTTTCTGGCTCAGCTATTCTAAGAAGTAAATTTTTACCATCATATTTTTTACGTTCAGCAATGAACGGAATTACTGTTTCTGCAAATTCTCTAACGGCTTGAAGAAATTCTGGTTCATTTGGATTTTTTGACTCCACTAGAGCCATAAATTCATTTATTTTTTGTTCCATTTTTAAATCAATTATTCAAATAATAGTTTTTAGCTTAAATCTAATTATAATACGAAAATACGCCATAGAAAACGTTTTCGCAACAACATGCAAAGATAAGGCAAAACAATCATGAATTGTTATTTTTTTTCGTTTTTAGAGAAGAATTGTGTAATTTCTAAACAAAAGGAAAAATACAATTTTACACGTCTGAAATTAGAACAAATCATCATACTTAAAGTCAGAAAATTAAGTGTTTTGTTACTAATTTTTTAATAGAAGTATATAATGTTTTGTTTGCACAAGCTTTTTTATATATTTGCCAAGATTAGAAAGCCCTAAAACTATGCTCAAACCCGTAATTATCACGCTTTTTGCCATTCTTGGAATCAGTAGCGCAGCAAATGCGCAATCAGATTTGGCACAAGAAATAGGAATATTCGCAGGACCTGTCACGCTGCAGTCAGATTTTGGACAAAGACACAATCTTGACACTAACGTTGGAAATAGTGGATATGGCATCGGACTTATGCACTTCATCAACTTTTCGGCTGCTAATAACCGTGAAAGTTTTTTTACTGAACACTTTAAAGTTCGATCTGAATTGTCATTTAGCCATACAGAGTTAAAGCACTTTGGAAAATGGGTAGAGAAAAAACCACCAACTCTAGCTGTTATTATGCTTCAAAATATGCATGCAAGCACAACAACAGTAGGATTAGGATCTCAGTTAGAATTTTCTTTTATCAAAATTCATGATTTCGAAAACACAGTTGGTAGCTTCAGTCCGTATTTAAGTGCTGGATTTCAAGTAAACTATTATTCTACAAAAGTAGGTTCACGTTTAGGCGACCTGACACTTCCAAATGTTACCATAGGAAAATATTTAACCCCATCTGACGGAAGACCTCACGGATTTTCTACAGAAACTGGAGTTGTAGTATCCGCAACAGGAGGCGTTGGTGTTCATTATAAATTAACAACAATGAGTGACTTGATGTTTGAAACTCGTTTTCAAATGTACAGTAGCGACTGGATTGATGGTTTGAATCCAAATAAAGATATTTATAAAGAAAACAAGTCAAATGACTGGCAGGTATGGTTTAACTTTGGATATATCTATTACTTAGAATTCTAGAAATATTTTAAATCCCAAAATAAAAAAATCCCAAATTCCAATTTATTAAGATTGGAGTTTGGGATTTTTTATATTCAAAATTATTTTTTTTATGCTAATGCCTGTTCTAAATCGGCAATTAAATCTTCTGCATCTTCGATACCAACACTTAATCTAACTAAATCATCAGTAATACCAACCTCAGCTCTTTTATCTGCAGGAATTGATGCATGTGTCATTAAAGCGGGATGATTTGCTAATGATTCAACGCCACCCAAAGATTCTGCAAGCGTAAATACTTTCAGTTTTTCCAAAAAGTCGATAGAATCTTCTTTTTTACCCGATTTAAAAGTAAATGAAACCATGCCACCAAAAGCCTTCATTTGCTTTTTTGCAATTTCATGAAACGGATGATTTTTTAATCCTGGATAATAAACTGTTTTAATTTTTGGATGATTACTCAAAAACTCCACTATTTTTTCTCCGTTTTCACAATGTCTTTGAACTCTTAAAGAAAGTGTTTTAATTCCTCTTAAAACCAAAAAACTGTCCATTGGCCCTAACGTTGCTCCAGTAGCAAATTGTTGAAAATGTAATTGCTCTCCTAAAGCTTCATCTTTTACAATTAAAGCGCCAGCAATTACATCAGAATGTCCTCCTAAATATTTTGTTGCCGAGTGCATTACAATATCTGCTCCTAAATCAAGAGGTTTTTGCAAATAGGGAGTTGCGAACGTATTATCAACTGCAAATAAAACATTATTTGCTTTTGTAATTTTAGCCACTTCTTCAATATCTGCTAATTTCATTAAAGGGTTTGTAGGTGTTTCAACCCAAACTAATTTTGTATTTTCATTGATCAACGATTTTAATTTCTCAAGATCGGTCATATCAACAAAATGAAACTTAATACCAGAATCTTTATAAATTCTAGAAAACATTCTATACGTTCCACCGTACAAATCATCCATTGCAATGACTTCATCACCTGCTTTCAATCCTCTTAAAATACAGTCCGTTGCTGCTAAACCAGACGAGAAAGCAAGTCCGCGTGTACCGTTTTCAATACTTGCCAACGCATTTTCTAAAGCAGTACGAGTTGGGTTAGATGCCCTGCTGTATTCATAATCTGCCAAAGGTTTTCCCGGACTTGTCTGAATAAAAGTTGAAGTTTGATAAACCGGAGGCATTACTGCTCCCGTACTTGGATCATGGTGTTGACCTCCATGTATTACTTTAGTATTGAATTTCATATAGTTACAAATTTTTAATGCTTAAATATTGTACAAATTTACCGTTTAATTTATTCTAATCCTGACACAAGTTCTTACCTTTGTATATAATTAACATTTTTTGATTAAAAATCATTGCCCGCCAGACTTTTGCAAAAGCAAAATTTCATTTCAAAAAAAAGTATTATCTTTTATCTCTGCTAACAAATAACTTTTACATATATGAAACATTATACTTTTTTAGTCTTTTTGTTTTTGATATTCACAAGTTGTAACAAAGAGCTTTCATTTGAAAATGAAACATTTGAAGAAAAATCCTTGCTTCCATGCCAAAATGATTGTCCAAAAATCACCATTGACATTCCGATTGCAAAAAACAAAGGAATTCCTGCTGACAGCATCAATAAAAAAGTCTTTACCGTCATAAAAGAAATTGTTTATTTTGGAGAAGACCCTACAAAAGTTAATGACTACAATACTTTGGCAAAATCCTTTATCGCTTCCTATGAAGAAATGCATAAAAAATTTCCAACTGAAACTTTTGGCTGGGAAGGAAAAATCGTTGGAAATATTGAATTTCATTCGGAAACAATTTTAAACATCAAAATAGATCATTATACTTTTACAGGCGGTGCTCACGGATATCAAGGTTTCCGATCCTTATTGTTTGATCCTAAAACTGGCAAAACTATTTTTACAGATCAATTATTTAAGAACAAACAAGAATTTCTGGCTTTCGCCGAAAAAAAATTCAGAGCGAAATATAAAATTCCTTCTAAAGCAAATATCAACGCAACAGGATTAATGTTTGAAGACGATAAATTCCAATTGCCACTGAATATTTTTTATACAGATGAAGGTCTTCTCTTATACTACAATTCATATGAAGCTGCTTCCTATGCTGATGGGCCAAAAGACATTCTGTTTCCTTATGAAGAAGTCAATAAATATTTAAAATTCCAATAAATTATTTACAAGAAGAATTTACAATGGGTTAGACGCACTGCAGTACGCCTCTACGAAAAACTTTGTCGCTTTGAACCTTTGTTACTTTGCACCTTCCTGAAAATCATATTTCATTTTTCTCAGAATTCTGAGTGCTTCTTTAAACGATAAATACACTTGAGAAAAAGGTTTTAACAGCAGTTTTGAATCGATCAATTTTTGTTTTGCCTCATCAAAACCATTCAAATAACAAATCATAAAAGTAGAAGGAAGATTTTCAAGATCAACCAATTCCCGTTCAGACAAAACGAATCCTTTTTGAAGTTTTTGAAGCAATGCTATATTTGAATTATAAATATGATACAGCATTTTTCGATTGAATTCTGGTGGCTGAAAGAGCATTTTTCGATCAATTTTATAATAACCGTTATCAAAGAAACGAATGGTTTGTTCTTCTAACGGATAGTAACTTGTCTTGTCATTTAATCCTAACGGAACATATTCGGTTATTGTAAAACTATCATCATCAAAAACAATAGTTACCACATCTTGCGCCGAATAAAAAAGTTTGATTTGCTCGTTAATCAACTCTATATCAACACGTGAAAGAAAAGTTTTGTCTCGAGATTTTTTAGGAACTCCTGCCCAGCAAATCACAAATAATTCCTTAAAAACATTATACTTCGGTGACATATCTTTATGCCTGAAATTCATAAAATCAAAAACACCATCTAAAGTATATTGTATGCTATTTCGAGAACTGTTTTCGATTCCAATTACCGTTTCTGTATTTTGATAGTTTTTCTCAACTTCTTCGCCAATTTCTAAAGGAATCGAATTGCTTCCGCGCCTTATAAAAATGCTATTTGCAAGAATGGTATGAATTCCTTTTTTGAAGTAAGAGATTTTGTTTTTGGGTTTAATTGTAACCAATCCTATAACTTTATCTTTTGGAAGATTGGGGAAGGGTACATTTTCGTATTGAATTTTTGGTGGATTTTCAAGGAAAGCATTCACAAGATTCTGAATTCGGCTGTCATCAAAAAAATCGTCGCCGACAATTTCATTGTCCTGATCTTCAACTCCAACAACGATATAAGAATTATTTGTTGGGTTTGAATTTGAAAGTGCACAAATGTGCTTCAGAAATTTGCCTTTGCCTTCACGAGAATGCAAATTCAACTGCCTTTTTTTATCATAAAAACTGCTCTCATCATTATGAGCGAGCAGGTTTTTTATTAAAAGGCGTTTATTAATCATTTACTTTAGATTATGAGACTTCTTAGATTTTTAGACTTCTTAGATCATGATTTTCAGATTCCTAAGATAATCTAAAGATCTAATTTTCTAAGAAGTCTAACGATCTTATTTTAAATATTTTTCTTGACAATTGTCGCCGAAGCCTGAGCCGTCGGAAAAACAATTAAATCAGCAATATTTACATGATATTTTCTTGAAACAACAAAATGAATAATATCTGCAATATCTTCTGCTTGTAAAGCGTCTAAACCTTTATAAACATTTGAAGCTCGGTCGACATCGCCTTTAAAACGTACTTCGCTAAATTCGGTTTCAACCATTCCCGGATGAATTGCCCCTACTCTAATTCCGTATGGATTCAAGTCCATTCGCATTCCGTTGTTAATAGCGTCCACAGCATGTTTTGAAGCACAATATACATTCCCGTTTGGATACACTTCTTTACCGGCAATAGAACCGATATTGATAATATGTCCTGCCTTTCTCTCAATCATTTGCGGGATAATTGCTTTAGAAACATACAAAAGTCCTTTTACGTTAATATCGATCATGGCATCCCAATCGTCGATATCTCCATTTTGAATCGGATCTAAACCATGTGCATTTCCGGCATTATTAATTAAGACATCAATAGTCGAAAAATCTGTTGGCAGTGCACCAATTGCTGCAAAAACAGCTTCTTTATCACGAACATCAAATGATAAAGAATGTACTTCGGTAAAAGCCGAAAGTTCTTTTTCTAATTCTTCTAAACGATCTTTGCGTCTGCCACAAAGAATAACTTTATAATTGTTTTTTGCCAATATTTGTGCGGTTGCTTTTCCAATTCCGCTTGTTGCTCCAGTTATTAGGGCTGTTTTTTTCATTCTTTTTTATTTTATTACCACAGATTAAAGGATTAAAAACAATTTATAAATCTGTAAAAATCCTTTAATCTGTAGCAAATATTTTTTTTAATACTATTTTAGCTGAACACTAAAAACTGTAAACTGAACACTAAAAATTAAGGCACATCGTCGCCCATACTTTCTGTCCAAATTGCAAACCAATCTTCTTTATCCATATCTAATTCAACTGCTTTTAATAAGGATTGAATTCTGGCAACATTCACAGTTCCTGCAATTGGGATAACTCCTGCTGGATGTTTTAAAATCCAAGCCAATAAAAGTGTATCTGCACCCAAATGATATTTTTCCAATAGCACTGAAAACAGCTTTTTCAATCGGCGTGTTTTTTTGGTGTCTTCTCTAAAAACAGTTCCGAGCGGATTCCATGACAACGGACGAATTCCGTGTGTTTGCATATAATCCAAACTTCCGTCAACCATTGCTTCAAAATGCGTTGCTGAAAATTGCACTTGATTGTAGCTTACTTCTGTTTTCTGGCGAATTAATTCCGTTTGAGAATTAGTAAAATTCGAAAGTCCGAAATCAATAATTTTTCCTTCCGATTTTAATTTCTCCACTGCTTCTGCAATTTCATCAGCCTGCATTAACGGACTTGGCCTATGCAATAAAAAAACATCAATGTAATCTGTTTTTAGTTTCTTAAGCGATTCTTCTACAGACCAGATTATATAATCTTTAGAATAATCATAATGTTTGATTTTGTTTTCTGGGCGTTTTTCAGCAATCATCTGAATACCGCACTTGGTAATTAATTGTAATTTTTCGCGGGAAATTTTACTTGCTTTAAAAGCTTTTCCAAAATCAGCTTCGGTGGTATAATCGCCATAAATGTCGGCGTGATCAAAAGTGGTAATTTTGTTTTCGATACTAATTTGTATCAAATTTTCCATTTCTTTAGTTGAAAGGTTTTTGTCCCATATTCCCCAATTCATAGTGCCTGAAATAATAGGCGATAATGTTGTTTTGCTCATGGTTATATTGCGTTATTTTTGGTAATAAATATGCTTTTTAAAAACATATCCATCAAAGTTCTTAAAAATATAAAAATAGATTCACAATTCGTCCTTAAAATTAGGTCTTTGGTCGAAGTTTTAACCATTCTTTAACATCTTACTTCTCAAAAAATATTCAATTTGCACTCTCAAAAACAAGGCGTAAAAATCAAAGGTTCAAAAAGGCTTTTAAAAATATTTATATGGAAGAAAATACAACGACTTTAGACATTAGAGCGATAAATGAAAAAATTGAAAGAGAAAGTGCTTTTATAGACCTTCTTACAATGGAAATGAACAAAGTTATTGTGGGCCAGAAACACATGGTCGAACGTTTATTAATTGGTCTTTTAGGACAAGGGCACATTTTATTAGAAGGTGTTCCGGGTTTAGCAAAGACTTTAGCAATTAACACACTTTCTCAAGCAGTTCAAGGTTCTTTCAGCCGTATCCAGTTTACTCCGGATTTATTGCCTGCCGATGTTATTGGAACAATGATTTACAATATCAAGGCAAACGAATTCTCAATTAAAAAAGGGCCAATTTTTGCCAATTTCGTACTTGCCGATGAGATCAACCGTGCTCCTGCAAAAGTTCAGTCAGCACTTTTAGAGGCGATGCAGGAAAAACAAGTTACTATTGGCGACACGACTTTCAAATTGGATCGTCCGTTTTTAGTATTGGCAACTCAAAACCCTGTTGAGCAAGAAGGAACGTACCAACTTCCTGAAGCTCAAGTTGACCGTTTCATGCTTAAAACCGTAATTGATTATCCAAAAATTGATGAAGAACGTTTTGTAATTCGTCAAAACTTAAAAGGAAGTTACGAAAAAGTAAATCCAGTAGTTTCTGTAGAACAAATTTTGCGTGCGCAAGAAGCAGTTCGTGAAGTTTACATGGACGAAAAAATCGAAAAATACATCTTAGATATCATCTTTGCTACTCGTTATCCAGAGAAGTACAAATTAGCCGACTTAAAACCTCTTATTAGTTTTGGAGCATCGCCACGTGGAAGTATCAATTTAGCCAATGCGGCAAAATGTTACGCTTTCATCAAACGTCGTGGTTATGTAATTCCAGAAGACGTTCGTGCAGTTGTACATGATGTTTTACGTCACAGAGTTGGAATAACGTATGAGGCTGAAGCCGAAAACATTACTTCTGTAGACATTATCAACAAAATCGTAAACGAGATTGAAGTACCTTAAAAAGTTGATGGTTGATAGTTTTTTGTTGATGGTACATACGCCATCAACCAACAACCATAAACCATAAACCAAATCACAAATGGATACAAAAGAGCTTTTAAAAAAAGTACGGAAAATAGAAATCAAAACCAAAAGGCTGAGCAATCATATCTTTTCGGGAGAGTACCATTCTTCATTTAAAGGGCGCGGGATGACTTTTAGCGAGGTGCGTCAATACCAATATGGCGATGATATTCGTAACATCGATTGGAATGTAACCGCACGCTATAACGAAGCCCACGTAAAAGTTTTTGAAGAAGAACGCGAATTGACCATGGTTTTAATGGTTGATATTTCGGGTTCAGAAAGTTTTGGTTCAAAAAGTCAATTCAAAAAAGACATCGTCACCGAAATTGCGGCAACGATGGCTTTTTCAGCTACACAAAACAATGACAAGATTGGATTAATCTTATTTTCTGATAATGTCGAATTATATATTCCACCAAAAAAAGGCCGTTCGCACGTTTTGAGAATCATTCGTGAACTAATCGAATTTGAACCAAAAAGCCACAAAACGGATATTTCTGAAGCTTTGAAATTTTTATCTGGAACTCAGAAAAAGAAAGCGATTGTTTTTATGATTTCAGATTTTATGTCTGAAAACTACGAGCAGACATTAAAAATTGCTTCAAAAAAACATGATCTTACAGGAGTTCGTGTGTATGACATTCGCGAAGAAAAAATTCCAAATTTAGGAATGGTAAATATGCTGGATGCCGAAACCGGGAAAACAATTCTGGTTGATACAGGCTCAAAAACGGTTCGAATGAATTACGAAAAACATTATCAAGAAAGAGTGAATTATTTCAAGGAAACGTTTAGTAAATCTGGTGCTGGTGTGGTAAACTCCAGAGTCGACGAAAATTATGTAACTAAATTATTGGGTTATTTCAAGTCTAGATAATTAGACTTCTTAGATAGTTAGAATATTAGATTTTAAAATATCGTTTTTCAATTATAAAAAATATAATCCGCTTAAATCTGTGTCATCCGTGTTCCATTTTTAAGCATTCGTTTTAGACTAAAATCTGAAATCAAAAATCAAATGAAATTAAAATTTTACATATTTTTATTTTTACTTACTTCGGCAGGTTTTGCTCAGCAAAAACAAGTTGAAACAAGCATTGATACGACAAAAAATAAAATTGGAGCCGAGTTCAAGCTAACGCTGAAAACGGTTGTAAGTTCAAAATCGAAAGTTGTTTTTCCTAAACAAAAAACCTTTGGGCCATTAGAAGTTATTCAGTCGTATCCAGTTGATACCGTAAAGAAAAATGACACTTACGAATTGATCAAAAAATATGGTCTAACTCAATTTGATTCAGGAAAATATACTATTCCGCCCGTTCAGATTTTAATCGACAAAAAACCTTATTTCTCTGATTCTATCAAGGTTGAAGTTGCCAGCGTAAAAGTTGATACACTGCAGCAAAAAATGTACGACATTAAAGACATCAGCAGTTCTGATGAAGGTCTTGGCAGTTGGTGGAAATATGTTTTGGCATTAGTAATTATTCTTGGAATCGGTGCTTTTGTTTATTGGTATGTAAAAAAACGTCAGCAAAAGAAAATTGAAGAAGAAGTTTACAAAACTCCAATCGAAAAAGCAACAAGCCTATTAAACAATCTGGAATCAAAAGAATTAGTTCAAAAAGGCGAAATCAAAGAATATTATAGTGAACTGACTGATATTGCGAGAAATTATATTGAAGAAGCAATTCACATTCCAGCAATGGAAAGCACAACTTCGGAATTAATTCAGGCAATCAGAAATGCTTCGACTAAAAAGAAAATGACTTTAACGCCTGAAACGGTTGAAAATTTAGAGCGTGTTCTACGTCAGGCAGATTTAGTAAAATTTGCAAAATCTAAACCATTAGATTTTGAAATTACGGATGACCGAAACAAAATTCAGAAAGTAATTTTAACACTGGATAATGCAATTCCTTCTGAAATTCCTTCTGAAGAAGATGAAATACTGAACGAAGCACAAAGACAAAAGCAGATAAAACTTCAATTAAAGAAACAAAGAAACAAACGTATTACTATTGCTGTAGCATCTGTTATTGGTTTATTGATTGTAACGACAGCCGTTTGGATTGCTGTAAAAGGTTTCACTAATGTAAAAGATACCGTTTTAATGAACCCAACTAAACGCCTTTTGGAAAGCGAATGGGTAAAAAGCGAATACGGAAATCCAGGAGTTTTAGTTGAAACTCCACAGGTCTTAAAACGAATGGATCCGCTAAAAGTTCTTCCGAAAGATGCAATGGCTTTGATTAAGGAAATGCAACTTTTTGTTTACGGAGGAATGACTGACAATTTTTATATTGCGGTTTCAACAAGTAAATTTAAAACTCCAACAGAAATCGATTTGGCAAAAACCCTAGAAGGTTCATTAAAAATTATTGAAGCTCAAGGCGGACAAAATATTATTGTAAAGCAAGAAGATTATCAAACAAACGAAGGCGTGCAGGGCTTAAAAGGATACGGTACAATGACTGTAATAAATCCGTTAACCAAAAGCAGTACAAAAGTGTATTATGAAATTCTTCTTTTCAAACAAGAACAAGGATTGCAGCAGATTATTATTTCGCACGAAGAAGGTGACAGCTACGGAAACACAATTACTGACCGAATTTTAAATTCTGTTGAACTTAAAAAAGCTAGCAACTAATGGGAAAGATCACTTTTTTAAATCCAGAATTCTTTTGGCTGTTTCTTTTGATTCCGATTGTGATTGCTTGGTACTTCTGGAAACGCAATCAGCAGTCTGCAACTTTAAAAATGAGTTCAACAACAGGTTTTAAAAACAGCGAATCACTGCTGACAAAACTAAAACCTTGTTTATATGTTTTCAGAATTCTTGCATTATGTTCTTTGATTATTGCTCTGGCAAGACCGCGAACAGTTGATGTAAGCAATCAGACAAAGACAACTAAAGGAATTGATATTGTAATGGCAATTGACGTTTCTGGAAGTATGTTGGCAAAAGATTTAAAGCCAAACCGTATGGAAGCTTTAAAAAGAGTTGCAGCAGACTTTGTTGGAGAAAGACCAAACGATAGAATCGGATTGGTTTTGTATGCTTCTGAAGCTTATACAAAAACACCTGTTACAAGTGACAAGGCCATTATTTTAGAAGCAATAAAAGAAATTAAGTACGACAATGCATTGCAGGACGGAACCGGAATTGGAATGGGACTTGCAACAGCAGTTAACCGTTTAAAAGACAGCAAAGCAAAAAGCCGTGTTATTATTTTATTGACAGATGGTGTTAATAATGCCGGATTTATTGAGCCGGAAACTGCGGCAGATATTGCAAAACAATACGGAATAAAAGTTTATACGATTGGATTAGGAACAAATGGAATGGCTGAATCTCCGTACGCGTATGGACCAAATGGCGGATTCCTGTTCAAAATGCAAAAAGTGGAAATTGACGAGCAGTTAATGAAAAGCATTGCCCGTAAAACGGATGGAACGTATTTTAGAGCAACAAGCAACGACAGACTTGCTCAAATTTATAACGCTATCAACAAATTAGAAACAACTGAAATACAAGAATTAAAATTCTACGATTATGACGAAAAATACCGATTTTTTGTTTCTTTCGCGGTTCTTTTATTATTGCTTGAAGTTGGTTTAAGAAATACAGTTTACAGAAGCTTTATTTAATATTTTAGTCGCAGTCGCGGTTCTCAGTTTACAACTGAAAACTGTAACTGAAAACTGAAAACGAGAATTAAAAAATGGAATTAGACGAAAAAAAATATTTATACCTTTTATTCTTACTCCCAATTGTGGTGTGTATTTTTCTTTTCAATGTATATTGGAAACGAAAAAAACAACGCGAATTTGGTGATGTAGAAATGGTCAAAAAACTGAGCCCTGAAAGTTCTGTTTTCAAACCAGTATTAAAATTATCGATTATACTTTTAGCACTTGCCTGTTTAATTATTGGTTTAGTAAACCCGAAAATTGGGACTAAAATGGAAACCGTAAAACGTGAAGGTATTGATATTGTTTTTGCCGTTGACGTTTCTAAAAGTATGCTTGCTGAAGATGTTGCACCGAGCCGTTTAGAGAAAAGCAAACAGATTGTTTCTCAAATTATCAATCAGTTAGGAAGCGACCGAATTGGAATTGTGGCTTATGCAGGAAGTGCTTTTCCGGTTTTGCCAATTACAACAGATTATAGCGTTGCAAAAATGTTCTTGCAAAGCATGAGTCCAGATATGGTTTCATCTCAGGGAACTTCGCTTGATGAAGCTATCAGATTATCATCAACTTATTTTGATGAAAAAAGCAAAACAAGCAAACTGCTTATATTAATTTCTGATGGTGAAGATCATTCTGAAGGAGCTACTACTGCTGCTGAAGAAGCTAACAAATTGGGAATGAAAATCATCACAATTGGCGTTGGAACTGAAAAAGGAGGCACAATTCCGTTAAAAGAAAACGGCGTTGTAAGAAATCATCAAAAAGACCAGAACGGACAAATTGTAATCACTAAATTAAATCAGGAAGGTTTAAAAACGATTGCAAAAGCAACAAAAGGTGGTTATGTTTACGGCGGAAGCACCAAAGAAGTTTTGGACTATGTCAAAAACGCATTGAACAATATTCAGAAAACAGAGTTTGAAGCGACACAGATGGCTGAATTTCAATCGCAGTTTCAATGGTTCATTGGCTTTGCTTTTCTTTTATTATTCTTAGATATTTTCCTTTTAGAAAGAAAAACAAATTGGATAAAAGAGTTGAATTTATTTAATGAAAAGAAATAATTGTTCTGCTAAAATCTCGGAACAAAAAAACAAAAAATTTAGAATGAAAAATTTACTTCTTTATATTTTACTAACGTTTTCTTTAGCAGTTGCTGCTCAGGAAAAAGACAAGACATTGCCAGACGGGAACGAAGAATATAAACAGAATAAATTTGTTGATGCCGAAGCGAATTACAGAATTTCGCAGTCAAAATTTCCAAAAAAAGCCGCTGCTTCATACAATTTAGGAAATACGATTTACAAACAAAATCAGATTTCGGAAGCTAAATATGCTTTTGCGAAAGCGATAAAAAATGCCAAAACGCGTCCTGAAAAACATAAAGCTTATCATAACTTAGGAAATGTTTTCATGAAAGAGAAAGATTATACGCAAGCTGTTGAAGCATATAAAGAAGCGCTTCGAAATGACCCAACAGATGACGAAACGCGTTATAATTATGCTTTAGCCAAACAAAAGCTAAAAGAAAATCCGCCTAAAAACGACAACAAAGACAAGAATAAAGATAAGGACAAAGACAAGGATAAAAATAAAGATAAAGACAAGGACAAAGATAAAAACAAGGACAAGGATAAAGATAAAAAAGACGATAAAGGCGATAAAGACAAGGATAAAAAAGACGGCAAAAATGATCCGAAGAAAGATGACAAATCAGACAATAACGGACAGCCAAAACCACAGCCTGGAGGAATATCTAAAGAACGTGTACAGAATTTATTAGATGCCGTAAACAACGAAGAAAAGAAAATTCAGGATAAAGTAAACGCTCAAAAAGTAAAAGGAAATCCTAGAAAAACAGAAAAAGACTGGTAAATAAAAGTTTAATCGTTTAATTGTTAATTTGTTTATATGAACTATTCTCTAGACAAAAAACCGATTAAACGATTAAACAGTTAAACGATTAAGCGAATAAACGATTAAACAGCAAAAACGATTAAACGAATAAATGAAAAGATTTTTAATTTTATTTCTATTCACTTTTCAAGGACTTTTGGCTCAGGTTCAATTTGAGGCCAGAGTTAGTAAAAACACGCTTGGACTTAATGAAAGGCTCCGAATCGACTTTATCATGAATGTTGATGGAGACAACTTTGAACAGCCAAATTTTGACGGATTTAAAATTGTAGCAGGGCCAAGCCAGCAAATCAGTCAATCTTGGGTAAATGGGCGAAGTTCTTTTCAAAAAATATACTCCTATATCTTACAACCAGATAGAAAAGGAAATGCAACTATACGCCAAGCAGCAATTGAATTTAACGGACAGGTTTACAAAACTTCACCCATAAAAATTGTTGTCACAAATGCTGTTGCTCAGGAAAGAGATCCAAATGACAGACCACAAGGACAAGGAAGCGAAACACTTAATCTTGTTGCCGAAATTTCGAAAACAAATCCGTACGTAAACGAACCAATTACGGTTGTTTACAAACTGTATTTCAATAATATTGGGGTAACTGGTTTTAAAGAATTGGCAAAACCAAAGTATAATGATTTCTGGAATCAAAATATCGACATCAAACAACTAGCGATTGAAGAAGGAAGTTTTCAAGGTCAGAGATGCTATTTTGTAATCTTGAAAAAAACCATTCTATATCCTCAAAAATCAGGTAAATTAACTATCGAACCGCTTTCATTAGACATTGGTGTACAATTGCCTACAAATCGCCGTGATATGTTTGGCCAAATGATTATTACTGATGACAATAAAGTAGTTTCGGCTGGAGCCAAAACAATTAATGTGAGACCTCTACCTGAAACTGGAAAACCAGAAGGTTTCAGTGGTGCGGTTGGTAAGTTTAATTTTGTGGTTACGCCTTCAAAAACAAGTGTGAAAAGTGGCGAAGGTCTTGACTTAATTGTAAGTGCAAATGGAACCGGAAATATGAAACTGTTTACTTTGCCAAAACCAGTTGTGCCAAATGCGCTAGAAATGTACGACCCCGTTCATGACGAAAAAGTTACAACTTCATTAGCAGGAATGTCTGGAAGAATATCTGACAAGTATACTATTGTTCCTCAGTATAAAGGAAAATACATTATTAAACCAATGCAGTTTTCTTATTTTGACTTAAGTACTGGTTCCTATAAAACAATTACATCGCAAGAAATTGCAATTGATGTTTTAGATGGTCCAATGCAAGCTGAAGCAAACAGTACAGCAAGCGCTGCTAAAAATGTAATTTCGAAAACAGATCAGTTTAAGTATATTAAATCAAGAACTACATTAGTTTCGATTGAAAAAGATGATTTTTATGGTTCTGATTTATACTATGCTTTACTTTTTGCTCCTTTCATCATTTTGCCAATTATCATTATTGCTAAGAAGAAAAAAGAAGCAATTGATGGCGATGTGGCTGGAAACCGCATTAAAATGAACAATAAACTAGCTAAGAAATATTTATCTGAAGCTAAAAAACAACTGAACAATAAAGAAGCATTTTATATTGCATTAGAAAAAGCGATGCATAATTTCCTGAAAGCAAAACTGCATATTGAAACCTCAGAAATGAGCAAAGACAATATTCGTGAATTGCTATTATCAAGAAAAGCAAATCCAGAATCGGTTCAGAGTTTTATTAATTTGACTGAAAACTGCGAATTTGCACGATATGCTCCGGCATCGAGCGCTTCGATTCAGCAGGATTTTGATAAAGCTGTTTTAATTATTTCAGAATTAGAAAAACAGATTGTTTAATTTTTTTAACCGCAAAGTGCGCTAAGAAATTTGATTTAGATTGCGCAGTTTTAAGTTCGCAAAGTTGAAAATCGTATTACAAATCTAGAAAATGAAAAATATAGTATATCTCTTTTTATTAATCACACAGGTTTTCTTTGCTCAGAGCAGCTTTGAAAAAGGAAACGCGATGTACCAAAGAGGCAATTATCAGGAAGCTGTTCTGGCTTATGAAGGCGTTATAAAAGAAAACAAACAAGAATCGGCTGAATTGTATTTTAATTTGGCTAATAGTTATTATAAGCTGAATAAAGTGGCTCCAGCGATATACAATTATGAGAAAGCTTTAGTTTTAAAACCTCATGATCCGGAAACGCTGAACAATTTAAAATTTGCCAAAAAGCTGACCATCGACGAAATTAAAGAAGTTCCGAAAGTAGGTTTTGCGAAATTGATTCAGAACTTTACTGGTATTTTTAATTACAATACTTGGGCAAAAATTTCAGTCGGAATAGCATTTCTTTTCTTGCTGAGTTTTATTGGCTATTATTTTTCACAGCTTACTCTTTCAAAAAGAATTTACTTTATTGGAATGTTTGTTCTTTTAGTGGCGCTAGCATTAACCGTTTCAGCTGGAATGTCTGAAAAAAACCATTTTGATAATGATCGCCCTGCAATTGTTTTTGCCGAATTAAGCGAAGTTCGAAGCGAGCCTCAAAAAGGTGGCGCTGCAATTTTCTTATTACACGAAGGTGCAAAAGTATATGTAACCGAAGTTTTAGGCCAATGGAAAAAAATCGAATTAACAGATGGAACTGAAGGCTGGATTGATGGTTCAACCATTAAAGAAGTCAAATAAAATTTTCAAAAAATCAAATAAAAAAATTCCAAATTCCAATTTTCTAATATTGGGATTTGGAATTTTTTTATTTTGGAATTTGAAATTAATTCACTGCATCTACCAATCTTACAAACTCGGATCTGTAACCATCTTCATCATTTTGCAATCCAGATTTAGCAAGTTTTTTAATATCAGAACTTGAACTGTTCGCTATGTATTTTGACTCACGAAGTTTTAATCCGAACCAAGAAACTGCAGTTGAAAATTTAAAATCGGGAGAACTATTTTCTAGATTTACTTTCTTATCTGCTATTGTATTTATTATTTCAATACTATTGTTGCTATCAGGTTTTTTATATCTAAATTTCACAGTTGCCAGTTCATCACTGTAATTTCCTTCCGTTTTTTGTGTTTTAGTATATTTCAAATCAGACGGAACATAATCGCTTTCTACACCCGCTGGAATAATTTCATACAAAGCCGTAACCGAGTGTCCGCTGCCTAATTCGCCGGCATCAATTTTGTCATTTTTAAAATCTTCGGCTTTTAGTTTTCGATTTTCATAACCAATCAATCGATACGCCTGAACATGTTTTGGATTGAACTCAATTTGAATTTTTACATCTTTCGCGATAGCAAACATTGAACCTTTAAATTCTTTTCCTAGAAAACGATTTGCTTCCTGAATATTATCGATATAAGCGTAATTCCCATTTCCTTTATCGGCAAGAATTTCCATTTTGCTATCTTTATAATTACCCATACCAAAACCTAAAACGGTTAAGAAAACGCCAGATTCTCTTTTCTGTTCAATCAATTTAAACATATCATCATCAGTTGAAGCGCCAACATTAAAATCACCATCAGTAGCTATCACTACTCTGTTGTTTCCACCTTTGATGAAATTTTCCTGTGCCAATTTATAAGCTAATTCGATTCCTTCTCCTCCCGCAGTACTTCCTCCTGCATGCAAATCATCAAAAGCGTCCATGATATCATCTTTATCTTCTCCAGAAGTTGGTTCTAAAACGACACCTGCCGAACCTGCATAAACTACAATCGAAACTCGGTCGGTACTGCGAAGTTCCTTTACCAAAATCTTCATCGATTCTTTCAGCAATGGCAGTTTATTTGGCTCATCCATAGATCCGGAAACGTCCACTAAAAAAACAAGATTTGTAGCTGGCAAATTTGCCATTGGAACGTCTTTTCCCTGCAAACCAATTTTTAATAATCGGCTGTTTTTATTCCACGGACAATCGCTGTATTCTGTATTTATCGCAAACGGATGCTGACCGTCTGGCTGTGGATATTTATATTTGAAAAAATTAATCATTTCTTCAACTCGAACAGCATCTTTAGGAACTTTCTGTCCTTCGTTTATAAATCGTCTAATATTAGTATATGATGCATTATCAACATCTATAGAAAAAGTAGAAAGTGGTTCTTTAAGCGGTGATTCAAATGGATTTTCTTCTAATCCTGCATAACTTTCTGTATTAGTATCAGGAATGTAATTTTCTTCTTCAACCAAATCGGTGGTTGTAACTGCAATCTCGGTCGAATCTGCATTCTCTTCGGCAGCGTAATCAGCTTTCTTACAGCCAAAAATAGTAAGTACAAGGAATGCCATCATAAAGAAATTAAGATTTCTCATAAAGTGAATTTTTAAAAAATTAGTAAATAGATTTTGTTTCAAATAAGGACTAGCATTCCGGATGTACTAGAGGCGATTATTTGCAATTTCCGAGCATTCAAATTCGATGCCAAAAACTTTACAAATATTTTTCTTACGTGAAAATAAAATCAGAAACCCTTATTTTAAAAGGCATCTGGTGTAAAAATATTTTTTTTAATTTTTCCTTAAAGATTGTAGAGACGCACAGCAGTACGTCTACATCCAGCATATCGACAAACGTTGCGTAGACGCACTGCTGTGCGCCTCTACGATTTTGATTACGGGAATATATTGTTCGATAAAATTAATTGTAAATTATAAACCTTCTCCGATGTTGCGCACTAATCTAATTTTACATCAGATTCAAAAATGAAATATTTAAATTGTTTCACCAACACATATCGTAGAGGCGCACAGCAGTGCGTCTACGTCCAGCATATCGACAAACGTTAGGGGAATTTATTGAAAATCGTAAACCTTCTCAGGCGTCACACAAAAATCTAATTTTATATCCAATTCAAAAACATCGTCAATTTGATTTACAGCTTCAAAAAAAGAAAGTCCAATTTTTATGGTTTCTGGTCGGCATTCTGATAAAAATTTATCGTAAAATCCTTTTCCGTAACCGACACGATTTCCATGAATATCAAACGCTAAAAGCGGTACAAAAACAACATCAATATTTGAACTCGCAACTTGAAGTCCGTTTATTGGTTCTGGAATATTATACTCGTTTTTTTTGATTTTGGTATTATCAGTCAACAGAAAATGAGTCATGGAGCGCGTTTCAAAATCGCTTTTTGAAATCACAATTTCTTTGTCTTTTCCAGAAAGCAAATGCAATACAAACTCTGTATCGACTTCTTTGTGTTCCACAATTGGAAGAAAAACATGAAAATAGGTTTTATCCCAAATTGGCAGCTGAATTAAATTATTGGCAATAGCCAAACTTTTTTCTTCAATTTCCTCTTCAGAGAAAGTTGCCCGCAGGTTTTTATAATGTACTCTTAGTTCTTTTTTATTCATCGAAATTTATGGGACTATTTTTAGATAAATGATAAATCGCATCACCTTCATAAACAATTGGTGAATGATTGGCGTTGATTACAAATCCGTCATGAGGCGCTTTTACTTTTTGTTCAAACTTGCCAAACGGGTCGGTAATAATAGCTAAGATAGTTCCTTTGGTAACAAACTTTCCAACCAAATTGAAATCATGCAACAGACCGGAACATTTCGCTCTTAGCCAAAAAGAATATTTTATATAAATAGACGGTATTGGCGCGGCTTCAACAAGCTGTTTTGAGTCGAGCATTCCAAGATAATTCAATAATCGTTTTACTCCCAGAACACCTTCGTTGGCAATATCGTTATTGATATCCAAAGATTTTCCTCCTTCAAAAAGAAGCATTTTTACATTTGCTTTTTCAGAAGTATTCCTAAACGAACCGCCAATATTTTTTGAGTACAAAGTAAAAGGTGCGTTAAAGACATCGGCCAAAACTTTCAGTTCAGGATTATTTTCGGTAATTCGAATTTGCGGCGCGTTAAATCGGCTCGCACCGCCGGCATGAAAATCTACTGCATAATCCAAAATTGGCAAAATTTCTTCTACAATGTGATAGGCAAATCGGCTAGCCAAAGAACCTTTTTTGCTTCCCGGAAAAACTCGGTTTAAATCGCGCCCGTCAGGAAACTCGCGCGACTTATTTACAAAACCATACATATTGATAATTGGAATACAAATAATGGTGCCGCGGGCGGGTTTATTTATTTTTTTGCTGATAAGCTGCCGTACAATTTCAACGCCATTTATTTCATCGCCATGAATTCCTGCCGAAAATAAAACAACAGGACCTTCAATCTTTGAACGGCGCACAATTACCGGAATGTTCAATTTTGTAGTGGTATGCAATCTTGCGATTTCGACATTAATTGTTCTGCTTTCTCCAGGCAAAATTGTTTCATCGAAGATAACCAAAGGTTTACTATTTTTCATGTAGAATTATAAAAGCTAAATATAGAAATTATTCTTTTGATTTTGTAAATTTGAAACTAAATCGATGAAGCGCTTTTTTCGAGAAATCGGAATGATTTTTGAAAATGCTCATCCTCTCTCTTCAGAAACAAAAAAGAATGCAAAAATCGTCCTTAGACCTTCAAATTCTAACCTTACCAGATAATCCTGGCGTGTATCAGTATTACGATAAAGACGGGAAGATTTTATATGTTGGAAAAGCCAAAAACTTAAAAAAAAGGGTTTCCTCCTATTTCAATAAAATTCATGATACGGCTAAAACGAATGTTCTAGTCAAAAAAATTGTCACAATAAAACACATCGTTGTTCCTACTGAAACCGACGCGCTTTTATTAGAAAATAATTTAATCAAAACACTGCAGCCAAGATATAATGTACTGCTTCGTGATGACAAAAGTTATCCTTGGATTTGTATCAAAAAAGAACCTTTTTCGAGAATATTTTCAACAAGAAGAATGGTCAAAGATGGTTCTGAATATTTTGGTCCGTATACAAGTTTCAAAACGGTACATACAATTTTGGAATTAATCAAGGAATTGTATCCATTACGAACCTGCAATTTTGATTTAAGTAAATCGAATATTGATTCTGGAAAATTTAAAGTTTGCTTAGAATATCATATTGGCAATTGCAAAGGTCCCTGCGAAGGTTTGGAACCTTTAGAAGAATATCAAAGACAAGTCGATGCGATCCGCGAAATTCTGAAAGGTAATTTTAAAGAAAGCATGAAAGATTTCAAGCGCTTGATGATAAAATATGCCGAAGATTTACATTTTGAAGAAGCGCAGAAAATCAAAGAAAAAATAGAAGTTCTTGAAAATTACCAATCAAGATCAACGATTGTAAATCCGAAGATTACCAATATTGATGTTTTCTCTATTGTATCTGACGAAAGTGCCGCTTATGTCAACTTCTTACAGATTTCTCACGGCTCCATCATTCGTTCGCATACTTTGGAAATGAAGAAAAAGCTTGATGAAACTGATGAAGAATTACTTGAATTGGCCATCGTCGAACTTCGCGAACGTTTTCAATTATTATCAAAAGAAATTATTGTACCGTTTGAAATAGATTTGGGCGAAAACATCAAAACAACTGTTCCGCAGCTTGGTGATAAAAAACAGATTCTGGATTTATCTATTCGAAATGCAAAATTCTACCGAATCGAACAATTAAAACAATTACAAATTGTAGATCCAGATCGTCATGTTAATAGAATCATGGCACAGATGCAAAAAGATTTGCGATTGCCTGTTGAACCTCGCCATATTGAGTGTTTTGATAATTCAAACATTCAGGGAACAAATCCTGTTGCGGCCTGTGTAGTTTTTAAAGACGGAAAAGCAAGCAAAAAGGATTACCGCCATTTTAATGTAAAAACGGTTGAAGGCCCAGACGATTTTGCTTCGATGACCGAAATAGTATATCGCCGCTACAAAAGATTATTAGATGAAAATGAACCTTTGCCACAATTAATTATAATTGACGGTGGAAAGGGACAATTATCTGCCGCATTAAAAAGTATTGATGAATTAGGTCTTCGTGGAAAAATTGCCATTATTGGAATTGCAAAACGTCTTGAAGAACTTTTTTACCCCGGCGATTCAGTTCCGTTATATCTTGACAAAAAATCAGAAACGTTAAAAGTGATTCAGCAATTGCGTAATGAAGCCCACCGATTTGGTATTACATTTCACCGTGATAAACGAAGCAAAGCGGCACTCAATTCATCGGTTGAAAGCATACCCGGCATTGGCGAAAAAACAATGCTTGCTTTAATTCAGCATTTTAAAAGTGTTAAAAGATTAAAGTTAGCATCAGAAAAAGAAATTTCTGACGTAATAGGAGTTTCAAAAGCCAAAAAAATTGTCGACTTTTACAAAACAAACCCATAAATCTTTATGCGCCTAAAAGAGCTTTCTATTGCAAATGATAAGTCAAAAGGATTTTTCTCAAATTCCATTTGGGGCGCAACAATTGTACTTTTGATATTTTTATTCTTTCCTCAAAAAACATTTTCGCAAGAACAAAAACAAGACAGTATAAAAAGACCAAAAATTGGTTTGGTTTTAAGCGGTGGCGGGGCAAAAGGTTTTGCGCATATTGGCGTTTTAAAAGTTTTAGAAGAAGCTGGAATAAAAATCGATTATATTGGCGGAACCAGTATGGGAGCCGTAATTGGCGGACTTTATGCTTCTGGTTATAATGCATCGCAAATTGATTCTATTTTTAAAAAAACAAATTTTGACGAACTGATAAACGATTATATTCCTCGTTCCTCTAAAAATTTCTATGGCAAAAAAAATGACGAATTGTACGCCATTACTTTGCCTTTTAGTAATTTCAGAATCGGAATTCCTGAAGCACTTTCAAAAGGAATGTACAATTATAATCTTTTAAGCAGTTTGACCAGAAATGTGCGTCATGTACGCGATTTCAATAAACTCCCTACTCCATTTTTATGTATTGGAACAAATATTGAAACCGGCGAAGAAGTTTTGCTCAACAAAGGCAATCTCGTGCAGGCAATGATGGCAAGTGCCGCTTTTCCGTCGTTATTTACTCCCGTTGAAATTGACGGCAATTTGATTGTTGATGGTGGCGTTGTAAACAATTATCCTATAAAAGAAGTTAGAAATCTTGGTGCCGATATTATTATTGGAGCTGATGTTCAGGACGATTTGATGAATCGTAAAAAATTGAAAAACGCAACAAGAATATTAGTTCAAATCACGAATCTTCAGTCGATTGAAAAAATGAAAAGCAAAGTAAAAGACACTGATATTTACATTAAACCAGATATTCGTGATTTTGGTGTGATTTCATTTGACAAAGGCGAAGAAATAGTTAGAAAAGGCGAAGAAGCCACTTTTGCTGTTTATGAAAAAATTAAATCATTAGTAAATGAGGAAACTTTTTATAAAAAGCCGAAACTAAAAATCAGTTCAGATACTTTAGAAATAAAAAAAATAAATGTTGATAAATTAGACAATTATACTAAAGAATACATCAACGGAAAACTTCGCTTCAAACCGGAAAGCACCATTACCTATCATGATTTAAAAACCGGAATTAATAATTTAAATGCCACCGAAAACTTTAGTACGATTTCGTATTGTCTGCAACCAAATGGCAACGATGATGATTTAGATCTTGTACTTAAAGAAAATCCAACACAAACGTATTTAAAACTCGGATTGCATTATGACGGATTATATAAAAGTGCCATTTTATTAAACCTGACTCATAAAAAAACATTTCTAAAAAATGACGTTACTTCATTCGACATTATTTTAGGTGATAATTTCAGATATGATTTTAACTATTATATCGAAAACGGATTTAATATCAGTTTTGGGTTTCGTTCAAGACTGAATCAATTTAATCGAAATGTCACCACAAGCATAAGCCAGCTACAAGTATCAAATCCAAATGTAAACCTAATAAATGTTGACTTTCTTGACCTTACCAATCAGGCCTATTTTCAGACCATTTTTGTTCAGAAATTCTTAATGGGTGGAGGTTTGGAATACAAATATTTAAAAATTGATTCGCCTACACTTTCAAATAATGGCAACACAATTGATAAAAGTAATTATTTCAGTGTTTTTGGGTACTTAAAATATGATTCGTTAGACAAAAAGACTTTTCCGCGCTCTGGATTATATTTCTCTAGTGATATTCAGACGTATTTAGCTTCTTCGGATTTCAACAACAATTTCAAGCCTTTCTCAATGGCAAAAGCAGAAATTGCATTTGCTAAAACATTGTTTAGAAGAGCAACTATTAAAATTGGTACAGACGCCGGATTTAACATTGGCAGTGACAGTGTTCCTTATTTCGATTATATTCTTGGAGGTTATGGCTATAGCAAAATCAATAATTTCAACTATTTCTATGGTTACGATTTCCTTAGCATTGCTGGAAATAGTTATATAAAAACCGATATTACACTTGATTACGAAATCATCAAAAAAAATCACATCAATTTTTCAGCAAATTTTGCCAATCTGGGGGATGATATTTTCAGCACTGTCGATTGGATTTCAATGCCAAAATATTCTGGTTATGCCGTAGGTTATGGTTTAGAAACCATTATTGGTCCAATCGAAATCAAACAATCATGGTCGCCAGAAATGTCTAAAAGTTTTACTTGGTTTAGTATTGGTTTCTTGTTTTAGAGTTTTAATCGAGAATAGTGCAATAAAATTGTACTATTTTTTTGCTATCAAAAAATTATCTCAAAAAAATTAAAATATCTTTTAGTTATAAATAATATAATTTCTATTTTTACTCGCAAAAATTTACGACATTTGTTATAATGAAAACAAATTGGACAGGTTTATTAGAATATCTTCAATTCCTCATCAAGAGAAATCCTGAATGAAGCTATCGAATTGAGATAATTAGTCAATACTAAAATTGACTTGATTATCTGTTCACACAATTCAAATTTTCGAATTATCTAATTAATTTAAAAATTATCTAATTGAAAAGCCATGCCATTATATCATAAACTTGGAGATTTTCCTCAAAAAAGACACACCCAATTCGAAAAGCCAAACGGAGGTTTTTACTATGAACAATTATTTGGAACCGAAGGTTTTCACGGACATTCGTCATTATCTTATCATGTTCACAGACCTACACAGGTTAAAGAAATTTTAAATTCTTATTCGGTTGAACCAAAAATTGCTATTGGGAAAAATATAAAATCATTGCTTTTTAAAGGTTTTGAATTAAAACCTGAAAATGATTTTCTTGACAGCCGAAAAGCCATGTTAGTCAACAAAGACTGTATTATTGGTTTAGCTGCGCCGAAGGAATCGCTTCGAAATTATTTCTACAAAAATGCCGATGCTGATGAAATGCTTTTCATCCATAAAGGAAAAGGAAAATTAAGAACCATGCTTGGGAATATTCCTTTTGAATATGGTGATTACCTTATTATTCCAAGAGGCATAATTTACCAAATAGAATTTGAAACGGAAGAAAACAGATTATTTTATGTAGAATCTTTTGCTCCATTTTACACTCCAAAACGATATAAAAATCAATCGGGACAGCATTTAGAACATTCTCCATTTTGTGAGCGTGATTTTATTCTGCCAAGTGAATTAGAAACACACGATGAAAAAGGTGATTTTTTAATTAAAATCAAAAAAGAAGGCATGATTCACGAAGTGGTTTATGCAACGCATCCTTTTGACGTTGTCGGTTGGGACGGTTACAATTTCCCATACGGATTTTCAATTCACAATTTCGAACCTATAACCGGGCGTGTCCACCAACCGCCACCGGTACACCAAACTTTTGAAACGGCCACTTTTGTCGTTTGCTCTTTCTGCCCGAGACTTTACGATTATCATCCGAAAGCAATTCCGGCGCCATACAATCACAGCAATATAGATTCTGACGAAGTGCTATATTATGTTGATGGCGATTTTATGAGCCGTAACAATATCGAGCAAGGTCATATCACTTTACACCCAAAAGGAATTCCGCACGGTCCCGCACCAGGCGCGATGGAGCGTAGTATTGGTCACAAAGAAACCCAAGAATTGGCCGTTATGGTTGATACTTTCAGACCTTTGATGGTAACTGAAGAAGCGATGGGTCTTGATGACGGTCAGTATTACAAGTCTTGGTGTGAATAATGTGGCAATGTGTCAATTAGAAAATTAGATAATGCTTTTGAAACCGCATAAATTAGAAAATGTGGCAATTAGATAATTAGATAATGTTTTTGAAACTTTATAGAATTAGTAAATGTGCCAATTTGACAATTAGATAATTATAAAAGTGATTTAGTTTGTAAATTTAAACTTACATTAAAAATTATCTCATTATCAAATTTTCTAATTAACTAATTAAAAAATGACTTTCAACAAAAAATATAAGGACAACGCTCTTTTAATAAAAACGTTCAATTTTGCTCTAAATATAATTGACTACACAAACGAACTTCAAGAACAGAAGAAATTTGTAATCGCTAATCAACTATTAAAAAGTGGAACATCAATCGGAGCAAATTCGAAAGAATCACAAAATGCAGAAAGTAAAGCTGACTTTATACATAAACTAAAAATAGCAATCAAGGAAGCTGATGAAACTGAATATTGGTTGTTCTTGTGTGATGCGCACAAAGAATATCCAAGTTGCAAACGCTTATTAAATGATCTATCAGAAATTTTAAAAATTTTAAATAAAATAATATCAACATCTAAGAGGAATTAGAAAATTAGAAAATGTGTCAATTAGAAAATTGACCCAAAGCATTTCAAAAATTATCTCATTTTCTCATTATCAAATTATCTAATTATGAAACAAGTAAAATCAGTAGAATACGGATTAGAAAAAATCTTTGAAGGAGCACAAGATTTCCTTCCACTATTAGGAACAGATTATGTAGAATTCTACGTAGGAAATGCAAAACAATCTGCACATTATTATAAGACAGCTTTTGGATATCAATCTTTGGCTTACGCCGGATTAGAAACAGGAGTAAAAGACAGAGCATCGTATGTTTTAAAACAAGATAAAATCAGAATTGTTTTGACAACGCCTTTAACGGCAGATTCTCCAATAAACGAACATTTGAAAAAACATGGAGACGGAGTAAAAGTTGCAGCACTTTGGGTTGAAGATGCTACAAAATCTTACGAAGAAACTATGAAACGCGGTGCACGTTCTTTTATGGAGCCAACTGTTGAAGAAGATGAATTTGGACAAGTGATCCGTTCAGGAATTTATACTTACGGGGAAACCGTGCATATTTTCGTAGAAAGAAAAAACTACAATGGTATTTTCTTGCCAGGTTATAAAGAATGGAAATCGGACTATAACCCAGAACCAACGGGATTAAAATATATTGATCACATGGTAGGAAATGTGGGGTGGAATGAAATGAATACTTGGGTAAAATTCTACGAAGACGTAATGGGATTTGTGAATTTCTTATCTTTTGATGACAAACAAATCACGACCGAATATTCGGCTTTGATGAGTAAAGTAATGTCAAATGGAAACGGAAGAATAAAATTTCCAATCAACGAACCAGCCGAAGGAAAGAAAAAATCGCAAATTGAAGAATATTTAGATTTTTATGGCGGACCTGGAATTCAGCATATTGCCATTGCTACAGATGACATTATTAAAACAGTATCACAACTAAGATCTCGCGGTGTCGAATTTTTATCGGCTCCTCCACATACCTATTATCAAGCAATTCCAGAAAGATTGGGCGTTCACATGGATATGATGAAAGAAGATATTAATGAAATTGAAAAATTAGCTATTATGGTTGATGCCGATGAAGATGGTTACCTTTTACAGATATTTACGAAGCCCGTTCAGGACCGACCTACACTTTTCTTCGAAATTATTCAGAGAATGGGTGCAAAAGGATTCGGTGCAGGGAACTTTAAGGCTCTTTTTGAATCAATTGAGAGAGAGCAGGAATTGAGAGGAACGCTATAAAAACGCAATATTTTTACATTATGTAGAAAAATTCTCTGTAAAACGATGGTTTTTATGCAAATGATATGTTAAACTTGACTTTTGCTATTTATTTTTTGAACTTTCTATCTATCTTTGCACTCGCAAATCAAGAAGGGGTGGTTTCCTTCTGAATTGATATAAATTTCATAATTTATAGTTTTTTGGTTAGTTAATAGCATAAAAACTCAGTCATTACTTGACTGAGTTTTTTTGTTTTGGTACATTTGGAATAGAATTTGCATTTATCCTTATAAATATTTGTAAAACAGTACTATGAAAAAATTAATCCTCGCCATATTCATCCTCACTGCCTTTAGTTTTGATACACAAAAAGAAGACGCTTTCGGAACGGGAGAGTTTTTTAAATTCAGAATTCATTACGGAATTGTAAACGCCGGATACGCTACACTTGAAGTTAAAGACGCAACTGTCAACAATAAAAAAGTATACCATGCAGTGGGTAAAGGTTACACAACCGGCATGTCAAAATTTTTCTTTAAAGTAGAAGATTTATACGAAAGTTATTTTGATAAAGAATCCGGAAGCCCATACCGCTATGTGAGAAAAATTGACGAAGGCGGTTACACTAAAAATCAAGAAGGTTTTTTTAATCAATCAGAAAACAGAGTTTTGGTAAAAGATTACAAACGAAAATCTGAAAAAACGATTGTAATCACTGATAATGTGCAAGATATTGTATCTTCATTTTATTACTTAAGAAACCATCCGAATATTGATAAATTAAAATCAGGCGAAGCCATTACAATTGACATGTTTTTTGATGACGAAATCACAAAATTTAAGTTAAAATATGTAGGCCGTCAAGATATTACGACTAAATTTGGAACCGTTTCTACAATGGTTTTCAAACCACTTGTTCAAACCGGCAGAGTCTTTAAAGAGAAAGAAAGCTTAACACTCTGGATAACAGACGACGACAACAAAGTCCCTATTAGAATTAAAGCCGATCTTGCTGTAGGATCTCTTAAAGCAGATCTTGATGAATATAAAGGATTAAAAAATCCATTTAAAGTTAAAAAATAATGAACCTTACTGATCATTCAGAATCAATTTTAAAAGAAATTGATCAAAAATTCCAAGCTATAAATCAAAAAACTGATGTTCAGTTAGAAGGATTGCTTTGGTCTAAACCAATTACATATTGGGATTATATTCAAACCGATGCCCTTTTAAATTTACAAATACAACGCACAACACTTCCTGATGAAATGGTTTTTATTATGTACCATCAGGTAAATGAATTAATTTTTAAAATGATTTTGTGGGAAATCGATCAAATCGCTGAAACAGAAAACATTCAGGTAGATTTTTTCAGCGAAAGACTTTCAAGAATTACCCGTTATTTTGACATGCTGACCAATTCTTTCAGCATTATGGAAAACGGAATGGAAGTGGATCAATACATGAAATTCAGAAATACTTTAACGCCAGCAAGCGGATTTCAAAGTGCACAATATAGAATGATTGAATTTGCATCTACAGATGTGATCAATTTAACCGACAGAAGATACAAAGCAAACTTTGACGAAAATACAGATTTAGAAACCAGTTTCGAACATCTTTATTGGCAAGCGGCTGGAAAAGATTATCAAACTGGAGAAAAATCATACTTGCTTAACGAGTTTGAGAAAAAATACAAAGAACAGTTTTTAAGACAAATGTCATCGTTTAAAACGAAAAATATTTGGCAAAAATTCACACAGCTTCCTATTGAGGATCAACAAAATAAAGAACTAATTGACGCAATGCGCCATTATGACAAAACCGTAAATATTACGTGGGTAATGCAACATCTTAATACTGCCAGAAAATACATTTTGGAAAGCGGTAAAGGCAATGGAGAAGCGACCGGAGGAAGTGACTGGCAAAAATATATGCATCCAAAATACCAAAGACGCATCTTTTTTCCTAAATTGTGGACCGAAGAAGAATTGTCCAATTGGGGAAATGAATAACCACTTTAGTTTCCTAAAAAAAGTATAAGTTTGAAAAAAGCAGTTGTAATTATAATCCTTTTATTCTCAGTGTTTTCATGCAATAAAACGGATGAAAAAGTTGAAACTAAAATCGCAAAACCAAAAACTAAAAAAGTAGAGTTTGGTTTTAATTACGCAGACTTTAATGTTGTAAACGACACCATTTCAAAAGGAGATTCGTTCGGATCTATTTTTCAAAGTCAAAATATTGGTGACAAAAAAGTACACGATATTGTCGAACAGGTAAAAGATTCTTTTAATGTTAGATCAATTCGTTACAACAAACCTTATACTTTGCTTCGTTCAAAAAACAAAACTAACAACCTTCAAGTTTTTATCTATCAACCTGACGCTCTGACCTATTATGTCATTGATTTGAGAGACAGTATTGCAAAAGCTTACAAAAAAATAAAACCGGTTACTTTAAAACGCAAAATTATTGGTGGCGTTTTAAAAAGCTCTCTTTCTGAAACTTTAGGAAATGAAAGTGTCGAAACTGCACTTGCCAGCAGAATTACAAAAGTATTTTCTTGGTCAATTGACTTTTTCAAACTTAAAAAAGGCGATCGCTATGGATTAATTTTCACTGAAAGATTCATCAACGGAAAAACGTACGACGGTGTTGAAGAGCTTGAAGCTGCTTTTTTTGAATATAAAGGAAAAATCGTTTATGCTTTTCCGTTTGAAAAAGATACGCTTTCAGGAAAGATAGAATATTATGATGACCAAGGAAGAACACTTAAAAATTTCTTCCTAAAAACGCCGATTAAATTCAGCCGAATCACTTCTCGATTTACAATGAATAGATTTCATCCGGTTCAGCATACCTGGAAAGCACACAAAGGAACAGATTATGCAGCGCCGCGAGGAACTCCTATTTCTACAACTGCCTCTGGAGTTGTTGAAGCAACGGGATATACAGCAGGAAACGGAAACTTTGTTAAAGTAAAACACAACGGAACCTACTCTACTCAATATTTGCATATGTCAAAAATCTTGGTTCGTCGCGGACAGCGCGTTACACAAGGACAGACTATTGGCTTAGTTGGAAGTACGGGTTTAGCTTCTGGACCACACGTTTGTTATCGTTTCTGGAAGAATGGCGTTCAAGTAGATGCACTTCGTTTAAATTTACCAACCGGAGAATCTTTAACGGGAAATGACAAAACTCGCTTCACTAAACAAATCGAACCGTTGAAAAGAGAATTGGACAGTATAGGGAATCTTTAATTTTTTTATTGAAAACTCAATTCAAAAAATAGCAAAACATGAAAAATGCTCGGCTTAAAGCAATTTACAGTGAAACTTTTTCTGGTTTAAAACTATTTTACAGAGACACGAATTTATCAGAGAATTTAATTTCGAATTACAAAATCGGACAGATAATTCAGGAAAAAGGATTTACTGATATGACTTCTATTGGCGGTGGACTTTCTGGAAATTTTAGATATTTGATTGCTAGTTCTCATCCCAAAGATTTATCAAAATTCAATCCTGATTCTGCAAAAATTGGGCACTTTCTTCTAGATACAATTGCTTATTTTAAAGTTTTGGATATTTATAAAATTGGAGACAAAACTCAGGTTTTTCTATTAAACATTCCTGACAATTCGTTGACGCTTTTTAAAAATTCTTCTTCAAATCTAGAAGAAGAAATTATAGAAAAAGCAAGAAAAAAATTCAGCGCCAAAGTCAATTTGGCACTAATTCCTGAATTACAAACCGAAGATTGGAAAGAAAAAACCAAACTTCCAATTGGAATGAATGATAATGGCGAAATGTTTTTTGATGATTCAAAAATTAAAATAGAACCTTCAAAAAGAATAGAAATTGATCCCGAAAAGAAAACTATCGAAGTAAATAAAAAACCTTGGTGGAAGATTTGGTAATAAATTAAACTTTTAAAAAGAGAATAAAACATTAAAACCAACCCCAAATAATGACTGAAAATTTTATCGCTTT
Source organism: Flavobacterium sp. 245 (assembly GCF_004362055.1). Classification (GTDB taxonomy): domain Bacteria; phylum Bacteroidota; class Bacteroidia; order Flavobacteriales; family Flavobacteriaceae; genus Flavobacterium. The sequence continues at coordinate 74,915 of NZ_SNXB01000008.1, read as the reverse complement.
TAAGAATTTCCCAACTAGAATTCAAGCCAAAGAGATTGAAATATTACTAAACAAAAACAATATCAAAACAGTTTTAGCTGATAATATTGCACCTGTTGACATTACTTTTTCAGGAAGTACTTTACAAAATCAATATGAGATAAAGATTGATCCTGCTGATTTCGCTAAGGCGGAAGATATTCTGGAAAAAGACACCGAAAACCTTCTAAATCAAGTTGACAAAGATTACTATCTTTTAAGCTTTTCGGATGAAGAATTATACGATGTTCTTTTAAAATCGGACGAATGGAATGTTTTTGATTACAAATTAGCACAAAAACTTCTGAAAGAGCGAGGCAAAAATATTGATCTTGACATGCTTTCTTCTTTAAAAAAAGAACGTCTGAAAATTTTAGCAAAGCCAGAAGAAAATCAAAAACCTTGGATAATTGCTGGATATATATTTTCACTTTTGGGTGGCGGAATTGGAATTGTTATTGGTTATTCGCTTTGGACTTCTAAAAAAACTTTACCAAACGGTCAACGCATTTATTCCTATAATGATGCCGACCGAAATCATGGTAAAACCATTTTTATTCTCGGTTCAATAATTTTTCCTTTAGCACTTTTAATCAAAATTCTTAGTGTTGATAAATTTTAAGAACTGATTATTTTCAAATCACATTCATAAAACGTTTTCGTAACTAATTGTTATATAATCGTGAACCGTTAAGCTTTTAAAAGTAATTTCAGTATTTTTGTGTTTCTGAAAAAACAAACCACATAATAAAATACAAATGGCTTTAAACACAACAAACCCAACTGGGACTGAGGCGTGGAAAAATCTGCAAAACCACTATAATGCAATTCACGAAACAACGATACAAGAATTATTTCAACAGGATAATGCCCGCGCTGAAAAATTCAATTTACAATGGAATGATTTTTTAGTTGATTATTCTAAAAACAATATAAGTCAGGAAACAATTTCTCTTTTACTAGAACTGGCAAATTCAATTGGATTAAAAAATGCAATTTCTGATTATTTTGGAGGAGAATTAATTAATCAAACAGAAAACCGTGCCGTTTTACATACTGCCTTGCGTGCCCCGCAATCGGCAGTAATTAAAGTTGACGGAGAGAATGTAATTCCTGAAGTTTATGAAGTAAAAAATAAAATCAAAAACTTTACGAACGAAGTTATTTCTGGCGAAAGAAAAGGTTTTACAGGAAAAACATTTACAGATGTCGTAAATATTGGAATTGGAGGTTCAGATCTTGGTCCGGTAATGGCAGTTGAAGCTTTACAATTTTACAAAAATCACTTAAACTTACATTTCGTTTCTAATGTTGACGGCGATCACGTAAATGAAGTAATTAAAAAGTTAAATCCAGAAACGACTTTATTTTTAATTGTTTCTAAAACTTTTACAACTCAGGAAACACTTTCAAATTCTGAAACTATTAAAGAGTGGTTTTTGAAATCGGCTTCTCAGGAAGATATTGCAAAACACTTCGTTGCCGTTTCTACAAATATTCAAAAAGTAACACAATTCGGAATTAATCCAGACAATGTTTTCCCTATGTGGGATTGGGTTGGAGGAAGATTTTCTCTTTGGAGTGCTGTTGGTTTAAGCATTGCTCTGGCAGTTGGTTTTGATAACTACAACCAATTATTAGTTGGTGCAAATGAAATGGACGAGCATTTTAAATCGGCAGAATTTGATGAAAATATTCCGGTAATTTTGGCTTTATTAAGTGTTTGGTACAATAATTTTTATGGAGCCGAAAGCGAAGCTTTGATTCCGTACACACAATATCTAGCAAAACTAGCTCCGTACTTGCAACAAGCAACTATGGAAAGCAACGGAAAAAGTGTTGGCCGTGACGGAAAACCGGTAAACTATCAAACTGGAACTATTATTTGGGGAGAACCAGGAACAAATTCTCAACATGCTTTCTTCCAATTAATTCACCAAGGAACTAAAAGAATCCCAACCGATTTTATCGGGTTCATAAAACCACTTTACGGAAACGAAGATCATCACGACAAATTAATGTCAAACTTTTTCGCTCAGACTGAAGCGTTAATGAACGGAAAAACAGAAGCTCAAGTTCAGGCAGAATTTGACAAACAAGGACTTTCTGCAGAAAAAGCTTCTTATTTATTGCCTTTCAAAGTATTTACCGGAAACAAACCAACAAATACAATTTTGATTGAAAAATTGACGCCAAAAAGCTTAGGTTCGTTGATTGCATTATACGAACACAAAATTTTTGTTCAAGGCATTATCTGGAACATTTTCAGTTTTGACCAGTGGGGTGTTGAATTAGGAAAACAGTTGGCAAATTCTATTTTAGACGAAATAAATTCTAAAACTGTTAAGGCTCATGACAGTTCTACAACCTTTTTATTAAATCACTTTTTGAAAAACAAATAAATCACAATTTTATAACAAACTGAAACGCCTTAATTTAATAAAAATTAAGGCGTTTTTTCGTATAAAACAACCACCTAAAAGCCTTAAAATATATCTTTTTGCAGGTTTACGGCTACACGACTGTTCAAATCATTATCATTTTAACAAAAAACAAGGCTTTAAATTCAAAAAAGTGTTATTTAATTTAACTAAAAAAGAAAAAATCATTTTAATGCGCAGCAGAAAACGTAAAACTAATTTTTCTTAACATTTTGATAACATTATCTGATTTTAATGTTATAATTTTGCCAAAAACAATAAACTAAATAACAAATGAAGAAAATGAAAAATTGGTTACTTACTGGACTATTTTTTATGATAGTTTCAACCGTATTTTCTCAAGGAAAAGTGACTGGTACAATTACCGACGGAACAGGCGGTTCATTACCAGGAGCAAACGTAGCGATCAAAGGATCATCTACAGCTACTTCAACAGATTTTGATGGTAAATTTACCCTCAATTCAACAACGGGTTCAGGAGAGATTGTTGTCTCTTTCTTAGGTTATGACAACAAAACTGTAAAATTTACAGTATCAAATGGCTCAACTACAAACTTAGGTGAGATTGTTTTAGCATCTAACTCAAATGAATTAAGCGAGATTGTAGTAAAAAGCAGTGTAATTGACGTTGCTAAAGACAGAAAAACTCCGGTTGCTGTGTCTACAATTAAAGCAGCTGAAATTCAGCAAAAATTAGGAACTCAAGAGTTTCCAGAAATCTTAAAAAACACTCCTTCAGTTTATGCTACTAAATCAGGTGGTGGTTTTGGAGATTCAAGAATTACATTACGTGGTTTTAACCAAAATAACATTGCAGTAATGATCAATGGTATGCCAGTTAACGACATGGAAAATGGTTCTGTTTACTGGAGTAACTGGGCTGGTCTTTCAGATGTAGCTTCTGTTATTCAAGTTCAAAGAGGTTTAGGTTCTTCTAAATTGGTATCTCCTTCTGTAGGAGGAACAATCAACATCCTTACTAAAACTTCTGACAGAAAAGAAGGCGGATCTTTCGCTTCTATGTTCGGTAACGGAAGAAACTTTAAAATTCAAGGTTCATACAGTACTGGAAAATTAAGCAATGGTCTTTCTGCTTCTATCTTATTATCTCAAACAATGGGAGATGGTTACATCCCTGGAACAGCGTTTGAAGGTTCTAACTACTTTGTAGCTTTAGGATATGGAAACAAAAGCGGAACGCATGATTTCCAATTAACAGTAACTGGTGCTCCACAATGGCACAACCAAAGATCTACTGTATCTACAATTGCTACTTACCAACAATATGGTAGTCTTGACAAACCAAATTACAAATACAACGCTGATACGGGATACCGTAATGGTGAAGAATACAATATCAGAAAGAACTACTACCACAAACCAATTGCTTCTTTCAACTGGGATTACAAAATCAATGAAACTACAAAACTTTCTTCTGTACTTTACGCATCTTTAGGTCGTGGAGCTGGAGCTAGTGCTGCTGGTGGAATTAGAGGAAAAGTTTACAATGACCTTGTAGCTTTCAGAACTGCTGACGGTTTAATCGATTACGATAAAATTGTAGCATACAACTCAGGACAGCCTGTTAACATCAATGGTTTTACAGGATTACAAACAAGAGCTAAAGTAGGTGGTCTTTACCAAAATACATTCTCTTCTGGTTCTAGTGCTGCAAATGGTGCAAGTACTGGTACTTCAGGGATCTCTCAAACATCTTCTATCAACTCACATGACTGGTATGGAGCTGTAATCAACTTAAACAAAAAACTGTCTGAAACTTTGACTTTAGACTTTGGTTTTGACGGAAGAACATACACAGGATACCACTTTACTGTATTAAATGACTTATTTGGTGCTGATGAGTTTTACGACACTTCACAAAAAAGTAATCCAACAAAACACGTTACAACTACTTACCCAACAGACGTTCAATGGAATGTTTTTGACAAAAAAGAGTATGAAAAAATCTCTTTCAACAGTACTGGAAAAGTTAGATGGTATGGTGTGTTTACTCAATTAGAATACTCTAAAGATAATTTAACTGCTTTCGTTCAAGGAGCTGTTTCTCAACAAGGATTCAAAAGAGAAGATGATTTCGTTTACTTGCCAACTGATCCATTATCATCAACAGATTACAAAAACATCTTAGGTGGAAATATTAAAGGTGGAGTTAACTACAACATTAATGAAAAAAGCAATGTTTTTGCTAATGCAGGATACTACTCAAGACAACCATTCTTCAACTCTGTATATCCTAACAACAGATCTACAGTAAACCCTAACCTAACAAATGAGAAAATCTTAGGTTTCGAAGCTGGTTATTCTTTCCGTTCAAGATTCTTCAATGGATCTGTTAACGTGTACAACACTAACTGGGATGACAGATACTTAAAAGGTAACGCTTTACCAACTTCTGCAACTATTCCAGCAGGTACAACATATACTGAATACACAGGTCTTAACGAAGTTCACTCTGGAATTGAGTTTGAAGGAAGCTCTAACATCACAGACAAATTAAGAGTTTATGGTATGGCTTCTTACGGAATCTGGGAATACAAAGGAAATGCTACATTAAATGCTTACTGGCAAGTAGACAACACTCCAGTTCCTGGATACACTGCTGCAACTATCTACATGGATGGAGTAAAAGTTGGTGATGCTGCACAATTAACAGCTTCTTTAGGAGCTTCTTACGAAGTTTTAACAAGAGTGTTTTTAGATGCTAACTACAACTATAATGACAATGTATACGCTGGAATCAGCCCTAATAGCTTCACAAACCCTGTAAACAAAGGTTCATTAGAATTACCTTCTTACGGATTATTTGATGCTGGTTTCTCATACAAAATGTTAACTGGTAAAAACAAAGACAAATCAGTAAACTTCAGATTAAACGTTAACAACGTTTTCGATAAAATTTATATCGCTGAATCAAGAACTAATATCTTTGCAGATGACAACCTTCCAGTTGCTGCTGGACAACCAGCTGGTGCAAACGGTACTTATGCTTCAAAAGGATTACTTTACAATGGTGTAGCTACTGCTAACCAGGTATTCTTTGGATTCGGAAGAACTTGGAACTTTACATTACGTTACGATTTCTAAAATTTAGAATCTTAATAAATAATAAAACGGCATTGACTTTTAGTTTAATGCCGTTTTTTTTATGGCCTTTTTTTCTATATTTGTTTTAAACAAAAAACATAATTTATGTATCATTTTCTACAAAAATTTCACTCGGGCTGGGCTTACTTGGCATTACTGCTCCTATTAGTTGCAGTAGTAAACGCACTAATTGGATTAAATTCTAAAAAAGAATTTACTGCCAAAGACCGCAAAATTTCGTTATTTGCCTTAATTGGAACTCATACACAACTTTTGATTGGTCTAATTCTTTATTTTGTATCTCCGCTTGGAAAAGCTGCTTTCGGACAAATGTCTAATGCCGAGCTGCGACTTACTTCACTTGAACACCCTCTTATCAACATTATTGCCATCATTTTAATTACTATTGGATGGTCTAAACATAAAAAACTAATAAATAGTGAAGCAAAATTTAAAACATTTGCAATCTTTTACGGTTTAGGATTATTGCTTATTTTAAGCAGAATACCTTGGAACCTTTGGTTCTAAAACAAAAAGTCCTAATTTTGTAGGACTTTTTTTATAATGGCATATTATTTGTACAAACTCCCCAAGTCTGAAAAAAATAACCCATGAGAAACAATAAAAATTTTATACTCACATCGCTTATAGTAACTTTTATAAGTTGCTTTACCTACGTTATAAGCCAAACCAAGCCTGTTATTGAACCAAAAACTCAAGATACGCTTACAACAAGACCTAATATAATCGCTTTGCCAACAGACTCTGTCTTTACTGATAAAGGATTAAAATTAAAAACTTACAAAAAAAACGCTCATGCCTCCTACTATGCAGATCGTTTTAATGGAAAGAAAACAGCAGATGGAAGCCGTTTCAGCAACAGTAAGTACACTGCAGCCCACAAAAAACTCCCTTTTGGAACTCGTGTTAAAGTAACAAATGAAGCTAATGGAAAATTTGTCATTGTAAAAATTACTGATCGTGGCCCATTTGTTAAAACCCGCGAAATAGATCTTTCAAAACGAGCTTTTATGGAAATCACAAAAAGCAAAGGCGCCGGCGCTATGAAAGTAACGATTGAAACTATTATAGAATAAAAAAAATCCTGCTTGAAGCAGGATTTTTTTTTAAACAAACTTTCTAATGCTCATTGCAATTCCGGTATGAATTCCTTCATGATAATTATTGAAATCAAGCGCACCGTGAATATCTTTTAGTACATAACCTAAACTAGTCGTATATTCATTGTAATTAACAAAAATATTTTCTTCGAAGTCTTTAATTGTCTGCTCTAAAGTTGCTGAAAGTAAGTTTCTGATTTCGTCAACTTCGGTTTGCGAAACATCGCCTTCTGGTTTTGTGCCTTTTTTATATTTCAAGATAAATTCCTCAGAAATTTGCGCTGGCAAACCTGATAATTTGTAAATCAAAACTTGTTGCGATGCTACACAATGCGCAATATTCCAAATCAAATTGTTGCTGAATCCTTCTGGAATTTTGTTTAATTGCTCTAGTGAATGATTATCTAAAATCTTCAAAAGAACTTCTCTAATGGTTTTTTGAACTTCAAAAACAGATTTCATAGTTATATTTTTTTTTAAAATTAGGTATTTTTAAGTTTTAAATGAATTTTCTTTGCATGTCTAACAAAATTTACAAAAAATGAACAAAATATATTATTTAGCATCTTGTGACACTTGTCGAAAAATCATTAAAAGTCTGCCTGAAAACAATTTAGTTTTTCAAGACATCAGACAAAATCCGATTACAGAAGCGGAACTTGAGGAAATGTATAAACTTTCTGGAAGCTACGAAGCGTTGTTTAGCAAAAAGGCGCAATTGTACAAATCGATGGATTTAAAAAACAAATCACTGACTGAGGCAGATTTTAAAAAGTACATTTTAGAACATTATACTTTTTTAAGTCGTCCGGTTTTTATTATTGATGGGAAAATCTACATTGGCAATGGCCAAAAAAATATAGCAGAAGTTATTAAAGTTTTAAGTTAAACTACAGAATTTGTTTCATTGTGTTGTTTGCGTGAGGGATAGGAGCTGGCTACCGAAGTAGCGCGGATAGCCCGACCGCATCCCGATAAGAGGGCGAATAATCGCGAAGTAAAATTGCCCTCTTATCGGGATGTGGTCACGCCCAAATTATCTTTTACAACCAAGTAACTTCTGTCATAATAGAGAAATTTGTTAAAAAAAATCGTTAAACCGCTTTTCTATAGCATAGAATAGTATTTTACGTCATAAACAGAGCAAACTTTTAATTATCTTTGCGCCTTTATACTCAATTATATGATACAATCTATGACAGGGTTTGGCAAAGCTTCTTTGCAATTGCCTACAAAAAAAATTACCGTTGAAGTAAAATCCTTAAATAGTAAAGGTTTAGATTTAAACGTAAGAATGCCGTCGCTTTACCGCGAAATGGAATTAGGTTTAAGAACTTTAATCTCTACAAAACTAGAAAGAGGAAAAATTGATTTCGGAATCTATATCGAAAGCACCGCTGAACAAACTTCGACTAAAGTAAACGTTCCTGTCGTAAAAAACTACATTGAACAACTTAAACAAGTATATCCAGACGCCGATGTAACTGAATTAATGAAAATGGCCGTTCGTATGCCAGATACTTTAAAAACAGAACGCGAGGAAATCGACGAAAACGACTGGGATCAAATTAAAGTTATCGTTGACGACGCTTTACAAAACATCTTAAATTTTAGAAAAGACGAAGGTGAATCACTTGAGAAAGAATTCAACCTTAGAATTGCAAATATCCGTCAATATATGGACGATGCTTTGGCTTTAGATCCAGAACGTGTTCAAGCAATAAAAGATCGTTTGCAAACTGCTATTTCTGAATTGAAAGTAAATGTTGATGAAAATCGTTTCGAACAGGAATTGATTTACTATTTAGAGAAACTTGATATTACAGAAGAAAAAGTACGTTTGACAAACCATTTAGACTATTTCTTAGAAACAATCAAAGGAACGGAAGCTAATGGCCGTAAATTAGGTTTTATTACTCAGGAAATGGGTCGTGAAATTAATACTATGGGATCTAAATCGAATCATGCTCAAATGCAGAAATTAGTGGTGATGATGAAAGATGAGTTAGAGAAGATTAAAGAACAGGTTTTAAATGTACTTTAAAAAGCTGTAAGCTTTAAGCTATAGGCCGTAAGCAAAAAACACAGCAAAATTAAAGCTTAAAGCGTACAGCCTAAAGCTTAAAGCATAAATTAAAGCTTAAAGCATATTGCTTAAAGCCTAAAGCATAAAAGAATGAACAAAGGAAAATTAATTGTTTTTTCAGCACCGTCTGGATCAGGAAAAACAACTATAGTAAGGCATTTACTTGGGAAAGAAGATTTAAATTTAGAATTTTCTATCTCAGCGGCTTCACGCGACCCTCGCGGAGAAGAAGAACACGGAAAAGATTATTATTTTATTTCGCTTGACCAATTCAAAAAACACATTAAAGCTGAAGATTTCCTGGAATGGGAAGAAGTGTACCGTGACAATTTCTACGGAACTTTAAAGGCGGAAATTGAAAGAATCTGGGCTTTAGGAAAAAATGTGATTTTTGATATTGATGTTGCCGGAGGATTACGTATTAAACATAAATTCCCGGAACAAACTTTAGCTGTTTTCGTAAAACCGCCAAGTGTCGACGAACTTAAAAGAAGATTAAAACAACGTTCGACTGAAAGTGACGACAAAATAAACATGCGAATTGCAAAAGCATCGGTAGAATTAGCTACTGCTCCTCAATTTGATACCATCATTAAAAACTACGATTTAGATACTGCTAAAGAAGAAGCTTATCAGTTAGTAAAGGATTTTGTTTCTAAGTAGTCATTAGTCTATTAGTCCCTAGTCCTTAGTTTTGGAAGAAATTAAATTATAAGATTTGAATGAGTGGTATTAAATCGTACAAAGAATTATTTATTTGGCAAAAAGGAATAAAAATAGTTGTTCTCGTTTACAAACTAACAAAGAGCTTTCCTAAAGAAGAAATATATGCGTTAACAAGTCAATTAAAAAGAGCTAGCGTATCCATTCCTTCAAATATTGCAGAAGGTTTTGGACGCCAAACTGACAAGTCATTTAACCACTTTTTGAATATTTCCAGAGGTTCGCTGAATGAAATAGAAACACAATTAATTATTGCAAAAGAATTAGAATTTATTTCTGACGATAATCTATTTAATGAGATTATGTTTTTGATTGAAGAAGAAAGTAAAATGATAAGTGCTTTTTCTAAAAATCTTAAAGACTAGGAACTAAAGACTAAGAACTAAGAACTCTAAAAATGAAAGTAGGCCTTTATTTCGGAACGTATAATCCCATTCATGTTGGTCATTTGATCATTGCCAATCACATGGCTGAGTTTGCCGATTTAGATCAGGTTTGGATGGTTGTTACACCTCATAATCCGTTAAAAAAGAAGGCTACTTTGCTTGATGATCATCAACGGTTCCAAATGGTCTATTTAGCTACTGAAGATTATCCAAAAATCAAACCTTCGGACATTGAATTTAAATTGCCTCAACCGAACTATACCGTGAATACTTTAGTTCATTTACAGGAGAAATATCCAAATCATGATTTCTCATTGATTATGGGGGAAGACAATCTGAAAACGCTTCATAAATGGAAAAACTACGAAGTAATTCTAGATCATTACGACATTTATGTATATCCACGCATTTCTGAAGAAGAGGAAAACATCGAATTAAAATCGCATCCAAAAGTTCATGTTATAGACGCGCCAATTGTAGAAATTTCATCGACTTTTATTCGAAAAAGCATTAAAGAGGGAAAAAATATTCAGCCTTTATTGCCTCCAAAAGTTTGGGAGTATATTGATCACAATAATTTTTATAAGAAGTAAAAAAAAGCCTGACTGAAATTTTAAAGAATCAGGCTTTTCTATTTTTTTAATTTACTGTAACACTTTTCTTCGGGCTCACAGTACAACTTCCTCCACTTTTTGAAAGAACAACATCAGCTCTTACTTCAAATGTTCCTGTAGCAGTATAAGTATGCGACACAGCTCCGGTTGCACTACTTATGGTTTGAACAGGTGTTCCGTCACCAAAATTCCATTTTACAGCACTTACTGTATTGCTTCCGCTATATTGTATGGAGTAATTAATTATTTTTGAATTTCCCGCATCTGCCGCATGTTTTAATTCGGTTAGAATTGAGTCACCAAAACAATCAATTATTGCTTCATCATCATGTTTGCTGCAAGAGTTATTCATAAAGAATACCAAACTAAGCATCAAAATTGTTGTAATCTTTTTCATAATTGGACATTTTTAGTGGTTTACCTATCAAAATTATTCATTTATTAACCAAATTCAAAGTTAAATTAAAGAATTTTCATACTTTAAAGTCGCTAAGCACCTAAAAATCAAACAATATTAAACTACAATCTATTCCCAAAAAACAATTTCAATTCTTTCTCAATAATATCAAAAAACGATTTTAAATTGTTATTCTTTGGCGCTAACAAATACACAAATTCTTCTGGAACATGAAAACTGTTCCAAACCAGCTGTAATTTATTTTCTTTAATATAATTTCTCGCATTGCAATTCCATGTTGCCGCTATACCTTCATTTTTAGCTAAAAGCCTAAGCATTTCAGATTCTGAAGGAATAATATAATTAGGAATCATTGACGGTCTCTTTTTATTAAAAGCATGTAGCCAAAATAGTTTTATATGTGGAATGCGAGCATCATGACTATACCATTTCTGGGCATTGAGCCATTGTTCAATTTCGGTAAAATTGTCTGTTTTTAATCTTTGGCGAAATTCAGTTATATCTAAACTTGACGGCGCAACCAATATCAATTTTATTTTGCCTACAATTTCATAAAGAGTATCAAATGTGTCAAATCTTTTTGTTGTAATTGCAAAATCAAGTTTTTTAGAATTCACTAAATCAAAAAGCTCGTCATTTTCTGCAAAAGTAAAATCTATCAAATCAAATTTTGAAATTAAAAGAGCTCCCACACAATCAAAAAGATGCCTAGAAATCCCAACCGAAATTAATCGATTTGCATCTTCCGCTTTTGTTCTAAAACTGCTTTCAACACTTTCAAGTCGGTCAAGGGCATCTATAATCAAATTATTCAGTAACTTAGCATATTCCGTTGGTTCTACGCCCTTTGACTTTCGATTAAATAATTTATTTCCAACATGAGCTTCTAACATTGAAATCTGCTGACTTACCGCAGGCTGGCTCATAAATAACTCTTTTGCGGCTATCGAAAAATTCCCATTTTTATAAACCGCTTTAAATGTTCTGTACCATTCTAGATTTACCATGATATAAATATATTTATAACAAACATAGTTTATTTTATTTTTACTGATATCACTTTACACGTAAATTTGTTGAAAATTTAATATTATGAAGAAAATAGCATTACTAGCAATAATCGCATTTACAGCTATCAGTACAACTGCTTTAGCGCAAAAATCAAAGAAAAAAAGTATGAAAAAAGTATTATTTGTTGTAACCAGCAATGATAAACTGGGCAATACAGGAGAAAAAACAGGATTTTGGTCAGAAGAATTAGCTGCGCCATATTACGAATTATTAGATCAAGGAGTCGAAATCACAATTGCGTCGCCACTTGGAGGCCAACCACCAATTGATCCTAAAAGTGCTGATCCAAGTTCGGCTACCGAAGACACAAAACGTTTTGATGCCGATAAGGTTTTACAAGAAAAATTAAAACACACTTTAAAACTTTCGACAATAAATCAAAAAGACTACGATGCTGTTTTTTATCCAGGAGGGCATGGTCCGCTTTGGGATTTAGTCGAAGACAAAAGTTCAATTGCTTTGATTGAATCTTTTTATACACATAACAAACCAGTTGCTTTTGTTTGTCACGCACCTGCTGTTTTAAAAAATGTAAAAATTAATGGCGCTTATTTAGTAAAAGGCAAAAAAGTAACCGGTTTTACTAATGAAGAAGAAGAAGCAGTCGGTTTGACAAAGGTTGTTCCGTTTTTATTGGAAGATGCCTTAGCATCAAATGGGGGGATTTTTTCAAAAGGACCAAACTGGCAACCATATGCTGTTGAAGATGGACTTTTAATTACAGGCCAAAACCCAGCATCATCTAAACTAGTAGCTGGCAAATTATTACAGAAATTGAACTAAAAAAGGGACTAAGGGACTGAGTTGCTAAGGTTCTAAGTTTTTCTCTTAGCAACTTAAAGAATCATTCCCTTATTCTCTCGAATTAATAAAAAATCAAATAATTAACGATGCTAAATTTGCTGAATAAGTTCAAAGAAAAAAACTTAGAACCTCAGAACCTTAGCATCTTAGAACCTTAAAAAAATCATGCTAAACTTTGAATTATACAACCCGACAAATTTGATTTTCGGAAAAGGACAAATTGAAAAACTTTCGACTTTAGTTCCAAAAGGTGCTAAAATTTTATTGGCATACGGTGGCGGAAGTATTTTTAAAAATGGTGTTTACGATCAAGTAATCGCAAACTTAAAAGGTTTTGAAATAGTAGAATTTAGCGGAATTGAACCCAATCCGAGATTCGAAACTTTAATGAAAGCCGTTGAAGTCATCAAAGCAGAAAAAATTGATTTTATTCTAGCTGTTGGCGGAGGATCGGTAATTGACGGCGTCAAATTCATTTCGGCTGCAGTAAATTTTGAAGGAAACCCAATTGATATTCTTCAAAAAAGAATTTTGATTAAGGAAAATGCAATCCCATTTGGAACTGTTTTGACATTGCCGGCAACGGGAAGTGAAATGAATTCAGGATCAGTCGTTACCATTGATGCAACTCAGGAAAAATTGGCTTTTGGCGGAAGCGCATTATTCCCTAAATTTTCAATTTGTGATCCAACTGTAATCGCATCTTTGCCGAAAAGACAAATTCAAAATGGTGTGGTAGATGCTTACACACATGTAATGGAGCAATATTTGACGTATCCACACGAAGGATTTCTTCAGGACAGAATTGCCGAAGGAATTTTGCAGACTTTAATTCAAGTTGGCCCAGGTGTTGTTGAGAACCCTACAGATTATACTTTGGCTTCGAATTTTATGTGGAGCTGTACAATGGCATTAAACGGATTGATACAAAAAGGTGTTCCACAAGATTGGGCAACACATATGATCGGTCATGAATTAACAGCGCTTTATGGAATTGATCATGCCAGAACGTTAGCGATTATTGGCCCAAGTTTATACAAAGTAATGTTTGAAACAAAAAAAGGCAAACTAGCTCAATACGGAAGACGCATTTTTAATCTTTCCGGATCAGATGATGAAGTAGCAAAAGAAGCAATCAATAAAACAGTTCAATTTTTCCACACAATGGGAATGGACACAAAACTTTCGCAATACACTGATGATTACTCAAAAACAGCCGATTTTATTGTAAATCGTTTTGACGAAAGAGGCTGGAAAGGTTTAGGAGAAAATCAATTAGTAACTTTAGATAAAGTAAAATCTATTGTTGAACTTAGTTATTAGTTTTCAGTTGCAGTATTCAGTCTCAGTAAAAACTGTAAACTAGAATCCAGTCGCGATCTACACTTAAAACTGTGACCGTAAACTGTAAACTAAAAAAAGGCGTTCTTAACTAGTTTAAGAGCGCCTTTTTAAAATACTAAAACAAAACTAACTAACTCAATTTTTATTAAACTCATTAAAATTCTAATTTATAATCACTTACAACGTAAGGGTTATTACTTTATTGTGTAGAATGCAAAATATTTTTTTATTTTTTTAATAACCTTTTAAAAAAGCGGGATTTTTAAAGGCTTTTCACAAATTTCTTAAATCAGATTTTGTATTATTACTACATTATTAAGTACTTTTGTTTTAAATTATTAAAATAATGAGCGAAAATTTAAAATTTGCAGTAATTGGAGGAGGAAGCTGGGCTACGGCAATTGCAAAAATGTTATGCGTTAATCAATCCGAAATTGCATGGTATATGCGTAATGACGCTGCAATCGAGCACATTCAAAAATACAAACACAATCCAAATTATTTAAGTTCAGTAGAATTTGATACCAAAAAACTTAAATTAACTAACAATATCAACGAAGCAATTGAATACGCAGACTATTTAATCTTCGCTATTCCATCAGCTTTTTTAGATGCCGAATTGAAAAACATGACTGTTTCGCTTGCGGATAAAATTATATTCTCGGCTATAAAAGGTATTGTTCCAGAAACAAGTTTAATTGTTGGGGAACATTTTCATATTCAGTATGATATTCCTTATTACAATATTGGTGTAATAACTGGTCCTTGTCACGCAGAAGAAGTTGCATTAGAAAGACTTTCTTATTTGACAATTGCCTGCGGTGATCCTGAAAAAGCCTGCAATGTTGCCAAATCACTTTCAGGAAATTACATCAAAGCCAAAATTTCAGATGATATTATTGGTACTGAATATGCTGCAATGCTAAAAAACATTTACGCAATTGCTGCCGGAATCGCACACGGTTTAGGATATGGCGACAACTTCCAGTCAGTTATGATGAGCAACGGAATTCGTGAAATGAAAAAATTCATCAGAAAAGTACATAAGATGAAGCGTAATATTAATGATTCGGCTTATTTGGGCGACTTATTAGTTACAGGATATTCGGTTTTCTCTAGAAACAGAATGTTCGGGAATATGATTGGAAAAGGATATACAGTAAAAAGTGCCATGATGGAAATGAGCATGGTTGCGGAAGGTTATTACGCTACAAAAAGTGCTTATAAACTAAATCAAGGCTACGGTGCAAAAACACCTATTATAGACGCTGTTTACGCTGTTTTATACGAAGGAAAAGATGCGAAGTCTGTGTTTAAGAAATTGACGGAGTCTTTGGATTAAAAAGAATTTAGAATATAGAGTATAGACTTGTAATTGGCAAGAATAGAAAAGAGTCAAGACGAATGTAATTTTGTCTTGACTCTTTTTTATTTTAAGTATATTCTAAAGTCTATACTCTATGTTCTACACTCTATTTTCTTACTTCACCATAATCCCTTCAACAAACAGAATCGGCACTTCTTCCGTATCGTTTTCGTTGATTAAATTAGATTTGAAGATAAATTTCTTGTCGTACAAAGTATTTCCAATAAAGAAAGTTACCATAAATTCATTATTCATAACCAAAAGGCTTTTCTCTATCATTTCGATTTTTACTACCGAAACTGCAGGAACCTCAACAAAAGCATGACGCAAAACAGATGTTTTTTTCATCTCGCCGTCTATAGTTCCAAATGCTTTAGAAACAACCATTACGCTGTCTAAGTTAAAATCACTGTCGTTAACCAAGTAAGCGTACCATACTTTTTCCATAAAATCGTCGCTCCATTCCTGCACTGCAGCAAGAAACACATTTTCAACTTCTGGAATTATAATATCTTTTTTCATATGAGTCAAAAGTTTAAAAGTCGAAAGTCATAAAGTCGAAAGCCAAAAGCCATAACTATGAGACTTTTGACTTTCGACTTTATGACTTTTTAACTTAAATTATATATTTGCCTTGAATTGCTCCAAGAAACGAACATCGTTTTCATAAAACATACGGATATCGCCAATTTGGTATAAAAGCATCGCAATACGCTCCACTCCCATTCCAAAAGCAAAACCGTTATATTCATCTGGATTAATATCGCAGTTTTTAAGAACATTTGGATCCACCATTCCGCATCCACCAATCTCCAACCAGCCAGTTCCCTTTGTGATTCTGTAATCTGTTTCCGTTTTTAAACCCCAGTAAATATCAATTTCGGCACTTGGCTCTGTAAATGGGAAATAAGACGGACGAAGACGGATTTTAGATTTTCCGAACATTTCTTTGGTAAAATAAAGTAATGTTTGCTTTAAATCGGCAAAAGAAACATCTTTGTCAATGTACAATCCTTCTACTTGATGGAAAATACAATGTGAACGTGACGAAATAGCTTCATTACGAAAAACGCGTCCAGGTGAAATAGTACGAATTGGCGGTTTATGATTTTCCATATAACGCACCTGAACCGATGATGTATGCGTACGCAAAAGCACATCTGGATTTGTCTGAATGAAGAACGTATCCTGCATATCACGTGCCGGATGATATTCTGGCAAGTTCAATGCTGTAAAGTTATGCCAGTCATCTTCAATTTCTGGACCTTCAGAAACATTAAATCCGATATTGGCAAAAATATCTATAATCTGATTTTTAACAATCGAAATCGGATGACGAGAACCAACAATTACTGGTTCTGCAGCTCGAGTCAAATCACCAAAAATACCTTTTGTCTCTTCTTTGCTTTCTAAAGTCTCAACAATAGTTTTTACTTTTTCTTCAGCAGCATTTTTTAATGCATTTATAACTTGACCAAATTCTTTTTTCTGATCATTTGGCACGTTTTTAAACTCCGCGAAAAAATCGTTTAAAACTCCCTTTTTTCCTAAGAATTTTATACGGAATGCTTCTAGCTCTTCTTTGTTTTCAGTTGAAAAAGATTGGGCTTCCCCAATATAATCTTTAATCTTATCTATCATTTTCATTCGGTTCTTGAGAATACAAATTTAGTGTTTTTAGTTTAAAGTGTGCGGTCACAGTCACAGTTTTCAGTTTTCAACTCAATAATTTTGCAAAGCCCTGCTGTGAGTGTCACCAAAAACTACTCTATAAACTTTCTTTCTAAAAAATAGCTCACAATGGCTTCTTTCATTAAAACCGATTGTTCACCAGCTTTTAATGCTGGCAACTGCTCTTTTACTTTGTAATGTGGCCAGCCGTCTTCATCAAAATATTCAAATTCGTAGAATCCGTATGGTTCTAATAATCTGCAGATTGCAATGTGCATTAAGTTCAGCTTTTCATCTTTTTTGAATTCTCGGTGAACTTTTCCTAATTCCTGAACTCCAATTAGGTAAATAATGGCATCTAAATCTAAATCTTCTCCTTGCGAAAATTGATTTGAAAGTATATCGACGAGCTTTTCCCAGCGCTCTTTTAGTTGTGTATCTCTAGACATTTATTTAATTATGAATTATGAATTGTGAATTATAAATTCCAAAACATAAATTTTTGCTTGCAAAGATACGGACTTCGATCTCAAACACCTTAAAAAATTAAATACATTAAAAAGTTGCTATGATACTAAATAAGCATCTCGAGGCTTCAGGGCTAAATTTTGATTTAAAAAAACCTCTGAGGCTTTGTTTCTCTTAACCTCTGAACCTAAAAATACATATATTTGCGCCTCAATAAAACAATTGAAATTTATGAGCCTTTTTGATATTATTTTTGGAGGAATCTTGTGTTATAGTCTATACAAAGGAATTAAAAACGGACTTTTTGTAGAAGTTGCTTCTTTTATTTCCTTATTATTAGGAATCTATCTTGCGATTAAATTTTCGTCTATAATGAAAGAAATGATCATGAAACATGTTTCATGGAATCCTAGCACTATTCAAATTACGGCTTTTATTCTAACGTTTATTCTCGTTGTGATTGGCGTTTACTTTTTAGCCAAAATTTTAACCGGAATTGCTGATTTTGCTTTTCTGGGGTGGGCAAATAAATTAGGCGGAGGCTTTTTTAGAGTTTTAAAAACCATCTTGATCATGAGTATTTTTATTGCTTTATTCGAAAAAATAAACTTCAATAATACTTTTGCCAAACAAGAAACTTTAGACAAATCTATTTTTTACAATCCGGTAAAAAAAGTGGCGTCATTTGTATATCCTTCAATTGAAAAATGGTACGAAAGCTTTAAAAAAGAGAGTAGCAAAAAACCTGATGAAACATCAGAAACTGAAAAAGAATAATTTAGTTTGTCTTCAAATATTAAATAATATTTAGAAAACATTTCATTTTCAAATATTTGAAGGAAATAAATTATCTTGCCTCGTATTTCCAACAGCTTATTTAACCAAAAGCAAAAACCAATATGTTGTATTTAACGGGCATAATAATCACCTTTTTTCTGGTTGTTATTCTTGCAAGCAAAAAAAATAAAAGTGAAGCGGATAAGATTCTGGCGTTCTGGCTGTTTTTTACCGGATTTCATTTGTTTTTGTACTATCTGCATTATAAAAATGATTTTGCTTCATTTCCATTTTTATTAGGCTTTGAACTCCCAATGCCATTACTTCAAGGACCTTTTTTGTTTTTATACACTTCGGCACTGACGAATCAGAATCGGCACAAAAAATACAATCTTTTGCATTTTTTGCCTTTTGTAGTAGCCTGTTTAATTTTGATTCCGTTTTTTGAGCTTTCTTTTGAAGAAAAATTAAAGGTTTTTGAAAATGAAGGAAAAGGTTATGAAGATTTGATTTTGATTCTTTATACCGCAATTCTTTTTTCTGGAATTGTTTATGCACTGCTTTCGCTCCAAAAACTTTCAAAACATCGAAAAAATATTTCTGAAGCATTTTCTTTTACCGAAAAAATCAACCTCAGCTGGCTTCAATATTTAATTCTCGGCTCGAGCATTATCTGGGTTGTGGTTATCTTTTTTAATGATGAATATATCTTTTCGGTTGTTGTTTTTTATCTAATTTTCATTGGCTTTTTTGGAATAAAACAAGTTGGAATTTTTACGAATCAAACTATTTCTGAAGACAAAATTTCAACTATTTCTTCTCTTGAAAATTTATCAGAAAAAATAAAATATGAAAAATCAGGTTTAAGCAATTCTGAACTTCAGTCGCTTCATCAAAAGTTAACTCAGATAATGACAGATGAAAAATTGTATCAAAACCCTGATTTGACTTTGGCCGATTTATCGCAAAAATTAAACATTCATTCTAATATTCTTTCGCAGGTAATCAATTCAGCCGAAGGGAAAAATTTTTACGATTATATTAATTCACAACGCGTAGAAGAATTCAAAAAACGGATTCTTTTGCCCGAAAATCAAAAATTCACTTTGCTTTCTGTTGCATTCGAATGTGGCTTTAATTCAAAAACAGCTTTTAACCGAAACTTTAAAAAAGCAACTGGACTTTCCCCTTCTGAATATTTGAAATAAGTTTTTTTTAAGCAAAGTAATTTTTTAATCTCGCAAAGTCGCAAGGTTGCAAAGTTTTTCTTTGTTCAATCTTTTTCAAAACTTTGCAACCTTGCGACTTTGCGAGCAAATTTCAACACAAAAAAACTTAGCACCTTAGCACAAAAAAGAACCACCTTACAAGTTGGGGCGACTCATATAGTACCGAAACACATCTTTGCAGAAATTTTAAAAATTTATGCAATGAAAACCAATGTAATTTATACAGCTGTAATAGCTGTTTCGATCTTCTTTTTTCTTGGATGTGAAAATGAAAATGACATAAACGGCATCGGAAATTTAGTTCCGAAAACAGTCGATCAGGATTCCTCATTACCTTCAATTTCAGTCAACGGAACACAGCTTCACGCGGAGGCTTTTGGAAATCCAAACAATCCAATGCTTATCTTTTTGCACGGCGGTCCAGGTTCTGATTACCGAAACGGCTTGAATGTGCAACAGCTTGCAACTGATGGTTACTATGTAATTTTCTACGATCAGCGCGGCTCTGGATTATCAAAAAGGCATGATAAAAAAAGTTATTCTATTCAGCTTGTTTTAGATGATTTGACAGAGGTCATTAAGCATTACAGAACTTCTCCAGAACAAAAAGTGTTTCTCTTTGGGCATTCGTGGGGCGCAATGCTCGGAACTGCTTATGTCAATTCGTATCCTGATAAAATCAACGGCCTTATTCTCGCTGAACCCGGCGGGCTGAACAAAAAACTATTAGATGAATATGGCGAAATGAGCCGGAAAATCGAGATATTTTCAGAAGTCACCAGCAATCTTTTATATGTTGACCAATTTTTGACTGGAAAAGAAAATCAGCACGAAATTCTTGATTATAAATTCGGGATTGCTACGAGTTTCTCTTATGCAAAAGGCAATAAAGAAGGCATTCCTGGGCCATCGCCATTTTGGAGAATTGGAACAACTGTTTTAGAAAGTTTTACAGACATCGCCGAAAATGATGGTTTTGATTTTACTACCAATTTAAATCAGTACACAACTAAAGTGTTGTTTTTATATGGCGAATTAAATCAGTCCTATGGTTTGAATTTTGCCCAAAAAGAGGCCGCGTATTTTCCAAATGCAGCTATTGAAGAAGTGAAAGGAACTGGCCATGAAATGATTTATTTCAAATGGGAAAACGTGCATCCAATTGTGATGAATTATTTAAATAATTTAAAATAAAAGCCATGAAAGCACTACTATTATTTGTCACATTTCTCATCTCACTTTTCACCTCCAACATTTTGCAAGCACAAAATACAAACTGGAAAAATCTGAAAAATGAAGAAAAACACATTTTAAATGTCAATGCTGGATGGGAATACAGTTTTACTTATGGCTTTGGTTACGGCTATCATTTAAAAACCAAATTACCTATTATTCTGGAAAGTTCTTTTTCGCTTGCTTCAGGAGAAGTTATTTTTGATGATTTTAAAACTAAAATTGGCGGACAAATTAATTTCTACCACACTGAAAATTTCTATTTTAATGCAGCGCTTCACGGAATTTATAGGCGGTATGGAAATCCTCTGGTGACTTTGCAAAATTTTGGTGCCGATGCATCGACAACCATTGGATATTACAAACCAAAATGGTTCATTGCTGGAGAATTTGGTTTTGACAAAGCCATTGTCACCCATTTCAAACATACTGCTATTTATAAAGATGTTTATCCCGATGTTAAAAATGGCTGGTTTGAACCCACAACAGGCGGGAATTTCAATTTCGGGATTCAGGGCGGTTATTCTTTTAATCGAAGCGATCTTATATTAAGAGCTGGAAAAGTAATGAATGAAGATTTTAAAAGTACGCCTTTGATTCCGTTTTATTTGCAATTGGGATATAGTTATAAATTGGAATGATTTTTTTAAACACATAGAAACATAGTTTTCCTTGCGGTTAAAGGCGTTTCACTTGTTTAAATAAACATAGCTATGTGTGAAAAATGTGTTTTTCTTTTAGTTCTCTTTATTTTAAACAAAACATAAAATCTATGTTTCTATGTGTTTAAAAAACAAACCCGACAGGTTAAAAACCTGTCGGGTTTATAACATGTTGTCAGGCGGAGCGAAGTCGAAGACCATTTATAACAAGCTAGCCTTCGACTTCGCTCAGGATGGCATTCTTTTTCAAAATAAAATTTAGAATTTAACCTCTAACTTCTCTCCTTTTTTAAGTGTAATATTTTGTTTTTTATCACCGAAAATTAATGTTGTGTTTCCACCAAGTTTAGAAGAAACTATCAATTTTTGAATCGTTTTATTGCTCCAGCTCATTTCGATTTCAAATCCGCCTCGGGCACAAATCCCAATAACTGAACCTTCTTCCCAAGCATCTGGCAAAGCAGGAAGCAAACGAATTTCATTTTCATCAGATTGCACAAGCATTTCGGCAACGGCTGCTGCACCTCCAAAATTTCCGTCGATTTGAAAAGGCGGATGCGCATCAAACAAATTAGGATACGTTCCTCCGCCACGTCTTGGTTTTTCTGTTTTCTTTTTGTCTGGATCAACGTAACGCAATAATTCACGATACATTTTATAAGCACGATTGCCGTCCCAAAGTCTTGCCCACAAATTAATTCTCCAGCCTTTTGACCAGCCTGTAGTTTCATCACCTTTTATTTCAAGTGTTTTTCTTGATGCTTCGGCTAACTCTGGTGTTTTTAAAGGCGTAATATGATTTCCAGGAAAAAGCCCGAATAAATGCGATTGATGACGATGTTTAGGGTCTTTATCTTCCCAGTCAAAATACCATTCCTGCAAATTCCCTTTTTTTCCAATTTGATAAGGATGAAATTTACTAAGCGTTTTTTCAAGTTTCTCTCTGAAATCGGCATCAACATTCAATATTTTCGAGGCTTTTATTGTTTTATCAAAACATTCGCGAATCATGGCTAAATCTGCAGTTCCTCCATAAAGTGTTGCGCCCACAAATCCGTCTGCAAGTTTATACTGATTTTCCGGTGATGTTGAAGGCGAAGTAATCCAATTTCCATTTTTATCTGTTGTCAGCCAGCCCAGACAAAATTCGGCCGCGCCTTTCATCAACGGATAACCTTCTTTCTTTAAGTACACTTTGTCCTGACTAAAAACATAATGTTCCCATATATGCGTACTCAGCCATGCGCCTGCCATTGGCCAGCACGCCCACATTGGTTCTTCTTTTCCAAATTGCCCAACCGGATTGGTCATTGCCCAAATATCAGAATTATGTGCTGCTGCCCAGCCTTCTTTGACTCCATAAAAAGTTTTAGCCGTAACTTTTCCGGTTACCGAAAGGTTTTTAATGAAACTCAAAAGTGGCAAATGCATTTCAGAAAGATTAGTGTTTTCTGCCAGCCAGTAATTTTCTTCGAGATTGATATTCATCGTATAATTACTGCTCCAAGGCGGTTTTAAATACGGATTCCAA
This sequence comes from Flavobacterium sp. 245, assembly GCF_004362055.1. Classification (GTDB taxonomy): domain Bacteria; phylum Bacteroidota; class Bacteroidia; order Flavobacteriales; family Flavobacteriaceae; genus Flavobacterium. Next base: position 51,847 of record NZ_SNXB01000008.1, on the reverse strand, counting down.
AGTCCTTGCAAGTTTGCGGGAACGCCAATTGTTCTTGATGAACTAATCAACAAATAACGCCCGAAATTGAAATACAGGATTTCTAGATTTTTATCTTCTTTCCCTTCTGAATATCGGAGTAAACGTTCGTCTGTGGGTAAATCTGGTGCTGTAGTTTTTCCTAAATCCAAATTTACACGATTGAAGAATTTTTGATAATCGACAATATGAGATTCTTTTAATTTGTCGAATGATTTTGCATAGGCTTTGTTCAAATTTTGCAATGCCATTGTTATATCGTCTACACCTTCGGTCGCAGGATTTTTGTCAAAGCCATTAAAACTTGTTGCAACAGAAACAAAAATAATGGCTTCTGTTGCATCTTTTAAGGTTAAAGCTTCTCGTGAAGTTGTAATTTTTCCGTCTGTTTTTTTGATTTGGACCAAAGTGGTAAATTTTGTTCCTCTTTCTTTTATGCTCAGATATTTTGGCAAAACAGCATAACCGGCATTTTCATGAATTGGCGCAACACCTGTCATGACCAAGATATTCCCTTTCACTTCGACATTTGACTGTAAGAGACTTTTTAAATTAATATCAAAATTTAAAGCTCCTTTTTGGTCGGCAGTCAGTTTGATGATCATAATTTGATCTGGAGCTGAGACAAAATATTCACGAGTATATTTTATGCCCGCCATTTCATAGCTCACTTTTGATATTGCATTCGAAACATCTAATTCCCGATGGTAATTTACCGCTTTCCCTTTTTCAGAATTATTGATTTCTAATGTTCCTAACGGCGCGTACGATTCGGAATTTTTTCCCTGAACTTTTTTATTGAGCTCTTCTGCCAGTTTGTAATTTTCATTTTTTAATGCTTCGCGAATAGCCGGAATGTTTTTATAAGCTTCCGGATTCATATTTGCATTTACAGGTTCGCCTGACCAAAGCGTAATGTCATTAAGATCAATTTTATCTAAATTTGCGCCTCCATAAACTGTTGCGCCCATTTTTCCGTTTCCTAGAACTAAGCTTTCTTCAAAGAATTCTGCCGGTTGATTGTACCATAAAACATGTTTGGATTGCGCCGAAATGTTTATATAGTAAGATGTGAGAAGTAAGATGAAAAATGTTTTTTTAATCATATCTGGTTATCTTATCCTAACAGGTTTTGAAAACCTGTTAGGTTTTTATTGAATATCTAAAACTAATAAAAATCTATGTGATACCTAACAGGTTTTCAAAACCTGTTAGGATAAAAAACTTAAATGAGGTTTATAGTCATTTTATGCGCGCGAGGGACACTAACAATCCGCCACCGCGGAGCGGATAGCCCGACCGCATTTACTAATCACTAAAGACTAATCACTAAGGGCTAGTAACTAAGGACTAATAACTATTTACTAACCTTATATTTCTCGTTTGCCGAAGCCATTTCCCAATTATCTGTTCTGAAAGGCGATGCAGGGAATTTTTCTTTGTTGAAAAGATTAATCTGCGTATCGTCGTCGGCCCAGCCGTAATGCACCGCAACGGGATTTTGAACCTCGTCGCTTAAAACAATTATTTTGTTGTCTTTAATTATTGCCTTCGCGGCATGAAAAACTTTGTCGGTACCAGCAATTTCAAAACCTTTTAATTCGGCGTCATTTGGCGTTGACAACCCGCCACCGATGTTATCGAAAGTCAGAATAATTTGGTTTCCTTTTATTTCCTGAGATTTGTATGTGGGTCCGCTAAAAACTTGTTTTTTGCCGTAAACATTATTTAAGGCAATTGCTGCCAAACGTAATCCAACGTCTTGTTTGTTTGTTGGATGAATATCTTTTGCGTTTCCAATATCTGTGGTAACAGCCATTCCGGTATTTTTCAGTTTTAAAGTTTCCGATTGTGCTTCGCGAAGTTCTGCCCAACGGCTTCCTTTTTTGCTGTTTCCTCCAAACTCATCGAAAGTTGATAATTGTACAAAATAAAAAGGAAAATCACCTTGTTTGAATTTTGTTCTCCAATCAGTGATCATTAATGGGAACGCTTTTTTATATTGGTTGGCGCGCCAAACATTAGTCTCGCCCTGATACCACAAAACACCTTCGATAGCATAAGGAACCAACGGATTTACCATTGCATTATATAATAAAGAAGGATAACTATTTGGCGATAAAGCCGTTTTTACAGCAATAACTCTAAATTTCCATTTTCCGTCAAGCGGAAGAACTTTGCTGCCAACGGTTAACTTTAAATCTTCAGATTCTCCATAAATACCTCCACCTCCACTATTATCCACAATTCGCACGGCAATTACATTTTTCCCTTCTTTTAAAACGTTTTCTGGTATTTGATAAATACGTCTGGCATCCCATTGGGTATTTTTTCCCACTTCAATTCCGTTTACATACGTGATGTCTTCATCGTCGATTTTTGCTAAACTTAAAGTTGCTTTGTTTTTAATGTCTTCTGCGGAAAGTGTAATGGTTTTTCGCATCCAAACTACACCATCTAAATCGCCAAGATGCTGACTTTCCCATATACTTGGCGTATTTAATTCGCCCCAAGAAGCATCATCAAAAGAAACTTCTTTGAAAGTATTCTCATTTGCTGTACTTACTGGAGCTCCTTGAATTTTCTCGATTCTTTCTTTCATTTTTTGTGCGTACAATTTTGAAATAGAATCAACATCCATAACCGGAACATCGACAATCATGTTTTTAAATTCTGGGCTATTCTCGAATGCTTCACGGCTTGTCCAGGTTTCAACATTGGTTCCGCCCCAAGAAGTATTGATGATTCCGATTGGAATTTTTAATTCGGCGTATAATTTTCGGGCAAAATAAAACCCAACTGCGGTAAAATTACCAACCGTTTCTTTGCTAGAAACTTCCCATTTTCCAGCTTTTAAATCGTCTTTTGGTTTTCCGCTTAAATCCCTTTCAACACCAAAATGGCGAATCATTGGATAATCGGCATTATTCATTTCTTGTTCGGCGTTTATGGTTTTAGAAACCTGAAATTCCATATTTGATTGTCCGCTGCAAATCCATACTTCACCAACTAAAACATTTTTAATCGTGATTTTATTTTTTCCGATGACAACAAGTTCAAATGGTCCGCCTGCTTTTTCAGCATCTAAATTGACTGTCCATTTTCCGTTTTTATCGGCCTGTGTTTTTTTGATTTGTTTATTGAAATGAATTTCTACTTTTTCATTGGTATCAGCAAAACCCCAAATAGGGATTGCTTTATTGCGTTGCAATACCATTCCGTCTGAAAATAGTAGCGGCATTTTGACATTGGCATTTGCAATTATGCCACATGCAAGTAAAAAAAAGACTATAATTTTTTTCATTTTTTCTAATATAAATAGTAAACCATATAAGGAACATAAGTAACGTCAAGCTAACTGTGAGGTTGAACTTAAATCACTTATATTCCTTATATGGTAAATTTACTGTTTTTATTTTACTGTGATCCTTCGATCATAGTATTTAAAACTTGAGAATCAAAGACCGTATTATTTGATCTTTCGCTCCCATTGTTTTTTTTAATTACTGAATTGTTATAGCAATCTCTGTTTTGATATCTCTTGATGAGTTGCCAATTTTTAAAGTATATTTTCCGGGTTCAACTGTCCATTTTTTAGCTGAAACATCATAATAGGCCAATTCTTTTACCGGAATTTGAATAGTAACCGTTTCTGAACTGCCCGATTTTACGAATACTTTTTTGAAGCCTTTTAACTCTTTTGAAGCGCGGGTTACTTTAGAATCTGTTTTCGAAGAATATACTTGAACAACTTCTTTTCCGTCAACTTTGCCTGTGTTTTTTACTTCAGCAGAAATAGAAATTACGTCATTTGAGGTATAAGAAGTTTTGTCTGTTTTACTGTTTTCAATAGCAAAAGTGGTGTATGACAATCCGTAACCAAAAGGAAATAACGGTGCAATATTTTTAGTATCAAACCAACGGTAACCTATCAAAATTCCCTCTGCATAATTTACCGATTTTCCGCCTGGAAAGCTTTTTGTAGCGTGCGCTGGCGAATCCATAATATTTTTAGGCATGGTCCAAGGCAGTTTCCCTGACGGATTTACTTTCCCAAGCAACACATCAGCCAATGCATTTCCTCCTTCAGAACCATTAAACCAGCTCCAAACTACAGCAGGCGATTTTTTAGTAACTTCATCAATATCAAATGGAGCTCCGGCAATCATGACCACAATAGTTCTTGGATTTACTGCCAATACTTTTTTGATTAATTCTTCCTGACCAAAAGGCAATTTCAAAGTTCTTCTATCAGAAGCTTCTGTTTCATAATCACGATTTGAACCTGCAAAAATCACCGCAACATCAGATTTTTTAGCTGCCTCAACCGCTTCTTGTACTTTTGCTGGATCTAATTCATCAATAGTTACGGGACCGTTTAATGTAATATCGCCGAGTTTTCCTTTGTTTTTTTCGTCATAACGCTCTAAATAACCTTCGGCATAATTGATTTTTATAGAAGAAGGCAATCTGTTTTTTAAACCTTCAAGCGGTGTAACTTCTCTTTTTGTTTTTACTCCAGCTCCAAATCCGCCTAAAGCATTTTTCTTCATCGCATTGTTACCAATTACGGCAATAGATTTAACTCCGTCTAGTTTTAAAGGCAATGCATTGTTGCTATTTTTCAATAATACAATGTCTTCCGCAGCAATTTTATAAGCATCTTGATAATGCGCTTCTGTAGAAATACTTCCTTTCGTACGATCTTTTGCGCCAATTGCTTTTACTTGGAACAAAGCTCTTAAAATACGTTTTACATGAAGATCAATTTCAGTTTCTGCAATTTCTCCCGCTTTTACAGCAGCGATTAATTTATCTGCCAAGAAAAATTCGTTGAATGGTTTTGGTGTTCCCATTTCAATATCGAGTCCGTTTTTTAGTGATTTCACTGTTGAATGCACCGCAGCCCAGTCTGAAACTACAACGCCTTTAAATCCCCATTCATCACGAAGAATTTTATTCAGCATATAATCATTTTCACATAAATATTCTCCTCTAAATTTATTGTAAGCGCCCATTATTGCATATGCTTTTGCTTCTTTTACCGAAGCTTCAAATGCCGGAAGATAAATTTCGCGCAGTGTACGCTCATCCATTTGAACGTCTACAAAATCACGATTTGTTTCCTGATTGTTTGCTGCATAATGTTTTACGCACGCCATTACGTCTTTTTCCTGTAAACCAACGATCAAAGGCACCGCAATTTTTTTATTCAAAAACGGATCTTCAGACATATATTCATAGGTTCTTCCTCCAAGCGGTGTTCTGACCATATTAATTGCTGGCGAAAGCAGCATGTCTTTATCTCTTGCTCGCAGTTCTTCGCCTAAACTATTTCCGAAAGTATGCGCCATTTCAGCATTCCAAGTTGCAGCCAAACCGCCACCCGCAGGATAATACGTTGCAAAATCATTAGTTAATCCGGCTGGTGCCCAGCTGTCTCTCGAGATTTCCTCACGAACTCCTAGCGGTCCATCGGCCATTTTTAATTCGGGAATACCCAAACGTTCTACAGCGCCTGTACTAAACATACTGTTTCCGTGCAACATTCCAATTTTTTCCTCAAGCGTCATTTGAGAAACTAATTTATCTATTTCGGCATCATGTTCTGATCCGATTTCTTTTCCTTGATATTCTTTCTGAACCGTTTCAGAACCTGAGTTTTGTGTTTCATTTTTACACGAAACAAAAAACATAAGCGTCAGCGCTGCTGAGAAGTATATAAATTTGTTTTTCATTGATTGTGGTTTTTAGTTTTTGATAGTTATGTGGTTTTTAAATCTAAAATAATTATAATTTTTTGAATCTTACAGCTCCACCGCCGGCTCCGCCTAGATGTAACTTAAGAACATCTGAAGCTTTTACCGTTTTCTTCGAAATGGCAACTGCTTCTGGATTGTGCGTTTGATCAGTGCCTTCGGCATCAACATAAATTTGTGCTTCATAAGTTGCATTTGGATCAAGGAATGCTAATGAAATTGCTACATTTCTTGGTTTTTCATTTGTCAAAGTTCCTAAATACCAATCGGCACTATTTCTGTCTTTTCTTGCCGTTGTGATATATTCACCAATTTTCCCTTCCAAGATTTTAGTGTCTTCCCAATCTGTTGGAACATCTTTTAAGAACTCTAAAGCTGGTTTTCCTTCGTAATTTTCAGGAAGATCGGCAAGCATTTGAATTGGAGAATAAATCGTTACATACAATGCCAATTGCTGTCCAACTGTTCCTTGAATTCTTTTTCCCGCATATCCTTGCTTCACCTCAACATCAAAAATTCCAGGCGTAAAATCCATTGGGCCAGAAAGCAATCTTGTAAACGGAATAATACTTAAATGGTTGGGCGGGTTTCCTTCGCTCCAAGCATTGTATTCTTGTCCACGCGCCGCTTCTCTTGAAACCATGTTTGGATACGTTCTTCGTTCGCCAGTATCTTTTATTGATTCGTGGTATAATACGGCTAGATCATGTTGTGCCGCTTTTTCTAAAATATATCTGAAATAATTTACTCCAAACTGCCCAAAATGCATTTGTTTCATATTTAGCTTAGAGCCTACATGACCAATTTTCACCGTATGAATTCCGAGTTTTTTGTATAAAGCAAAACCTTCGTCAACTTGTTTTAAGTAATTAATCAAGTTTGAACCTGTTTCATGATATCCGATTAATTCGATGTTGTTTTTCTTTCCGTATTCCACTACTTTTTCTAAGTCGAAATTGTCAGCAGTTTTGGTAAAACTGAACATGTGCATACGGTTTTCATACCAGCCCGGCGTCCAGCCTTTGTTCCAGCCTTCGATCAATAAATGATGGAAACCTTCTTTGGCCGTAAAATCAATATATTCTTCGGCGTGTTTGGTTGTTGCGCCTTGTTTGTCACTTTCCCAAAAAGTGTATTTTCCAATGTGCATTCCCCACCAAATTCCTAAATATTTATACGGTTTGAAATAAGTGTTTGTGTTTTTTAATTTATTTGGTTCGTTTAAATTTAAAACCAAATAAGAGGTAATCAAATCACCTGGATTTTCTCCAATTTGAATCGTTCTCCAAGAAGAAGTAAAAGTCTCTTTCACACGAACTTTTACACCATCTGCCCACGGCACTAAATCCGATTTTAATTCGGTTCCCTTTATATTTACCAAAGTCATACTGGCAAAATCGACCAAATTTGCTTCATGAAAACTTAAGGCTAAACCACTTTTACTTTCAATTGTAAGCGGTGTTAAAACCGTATCGAGTGTACTTACAGGCGAATCTTTAAAAAGATATTCGTCACGATTTTCTCTATTTGCCGGAATCCACCATGCTTTTCCGTCTTCTTTTAAATTAAAAGTTGTTTTTTCATCCATAATGAAAATACTGTCTTTTACATTTTGTTTTGGATAAACATATCGAAATGCAACTCCGTCGTCGAAAGCACGAAACTGAATTTGTAATTTTCTTTTGTTTCCGCTTTTCTGCTGTAAATCAACAATTAATTGATTGTAATGATTTCTAATGTCTTTCTTTTCTCCCCAAACTTGTTCCCAAGTTTCATCAAAAGAAGAAGTTTTGACGTTTTCAATATCAAAATTTGAACTTAAATCTTCATTTCCTTTTAACAAAAATCCCATTTCTGATGGAGAAATCACTTCAATTTTTCCGTGTGAAACAGCATATTTTGGCGTATTTTTTACCAGCTCAAATTTGATTTTATTTTTCCCGTTTGGCGAGGCCAATTCGTAAGCATTTTTATTTTTCTGGCTGTATCCAATCAAAATTGAAAGTAATAACGCGGGAAGAATCAGATATTTTTTCATGATATTTTCTTAATTCATTTTTTAATAAATCGGGCAAAAATTAGGCTTTCGCCCGATTTAGAAACTCAATAAAAACTATTTTTCATCTGCTGTTCTTTTAAACCCGCAAACTTATTATTCTGATGTAACTACAATTGTTGCAGATTTTAATGCTTTTGCTTTCGCGGTTAATTCTAATCTTCCTGATTGAATATCCGATTGAACAATCACTAAACATTTTCCGTTCAAAGCAGTATGTTTGAAACCTTTATACGATTCGTGGCTTACTGGATCTCCGCTGCAAACGCCTACTATTTTTCCATTTCCTTTTAAAGAGAAGTTGATTTCGTTATTTGCATTTGGAGCCAAAGTTCCATTTTCATCCAAAATATCAACTGTAATGAACGACAAATCATTTCCATCTGCTTTAATGGTACTTCTGTCTGCAGTCAATTTTAAATTTTCAGGATTTCCAGCCGTTTTTATTTCGGTTTCTAAAACTGTTTTTCCATTTTTGCGAGAAACCGCTTTTAGCGTTCCAGCCTGATAAGGAATTCTCCACATTACATGCAAGTCATCTCCTTTTTTGCTTCTGATTCCAACTGATTTTCCGTTAAGAAAAAGTTCAACCTCATCTGCTTTATTATAGTAAGCCCAAACATCAACCGTTTGTCCGACTTTCCAGTTCCAATGCGGAAAAATATGCAGGACCGTTTTGTCTGTCCATTCGCTTTGGTACATATAATAGACATCTTTTGGGAAACCAGCCAAATCTACAATTCCGAAATACGAACTTACTGATGGCCATTCATAAGGAGTTGGTTCTCCGATATAATCGAAACCAGTCCAAATGTACATTCCAGAAAGATAATCGTGCTTTTTAACCACTTTCCAGGTCGCTTCGTGCGTAGAACCCCAAGGCGCCTGAACCTGATCATAAGCCGAAACCGTATTGCCAGGGTTTCCATCAGTAAATTTAAGATCCCATCTTACCGGCCATTTTTTTACAACATCCGAAACATTGTCATAATAACCTCGCGTTTCCAGACCTGAAGTTGTTTCGGTTGCGATAAAAGGTGTTTTAGGAAAGTATTCTTTATGGTGCTCATACGTTTGATGTGCATAATTATATCCAATTAAATCTAAAACTCCAGAGGCAGCAATTGGATTAACTTGAACATTCTTTTTTTCAAATTGCAGTGTCACCTCATCCATATTCATATTTACCGGCGGATTCATAGCGGCTGTAATTGGTCGGGTTTTATCATAATCACGTACAATTCCAGTTAATTCTTTGGCAATTTGTACTCCAGTTTCGCTCCATTGATCTGGAATTTCATTTCCGATACTCCAAATAAAAATACTTGCATGATTACGATCACGAAGCAATTGGTCAATCAAATCTTTTTTATGCCATTTTTCCCAGTCGTTTGCGTAGTCGTATTTTGTTTTGTTTGTTTTCCACATATCAAAAGCTTCATCCATAACGATGAACCCCATTTTGTCGCAAAGATCTAAGAGTTCTGGAGCAGGCGGATTATGAGAAGTTCTGATTCCGTTTACCCCCATTCCTTTCAGAATTTCTAATTGACGTTCGATCGCTCTTGTATTGATTGCAGCTCCTAATGGGCCTAAATCGTGATGCATACAAACTCCTTTAATTTTTACTTGTTTTCCGTTTAAAAGGAAACCTTTGTCTAAATCAAATTTAAAATCTCTGATTCCGAAATTGGTTTTGTATTGATCGACAATTTTATCATCTACCGAAATCTCTGTAACCGCTGTGTACAATTCAGGTTTTTCTACAGACCATAAAATTGGTTTTTCAACTTGTGCTTCTTGTTTGATAATCTGATTGGCATTTGCACCAATAGTTATATTTTGAGTAACAGATGTTACTTTAGTATCTTCTTTAAAAATAGTAGTTGTTACGACTGCTTTTTTTGAAGCTGCATTTTGATTTTGAATCGTAGTTTCAAAATTTAAAGAAGCTTTTTCGGCAGTAACTTTTGGCGTTTTCACATAAGTTCCCCATTGTGCAACATGTAATTTATCTGTCGTTTCGATCCAGACATTTCTAAAAATCCCTGAACCCGAATACCAGCGCGAATTTGGCTGTTTTGAATTGTCAACCTTAACAATTATCTCATTGTTTTTTTCTCCATAATTTAAATAGGGCGAAATCTCATATTGAAAACCAATATATCCGTTTGGGCGTTTTCCTAAAAAATGTCCGTTTATCCAGACTTCACTGTTTTTGTAAACACCATCAAAAGTGATTGAAGTTATTTTTGCGCTGTCTTCTGCCGCAACTTTGAATGTTTTTTTATACCAGCCTAAACCGCCATTTAAAGAACCTCCGCCATAACCTGCAGGGCTTTTTTCATCAAATTTTCCTTCAATGCTCCAATCATGAGGAACATTTAATGTTCTCCATTTTGTTGCCGCTCCAATAGTATCTTTATCAACGATGCTGTCATTGAGATGAAAACTCCAATCAGAATTAAAAGAAACTTTTCGGTTGCTGAAAGCCTCTTCGTTTTTATTGCATGACGTGAATAAGGTTATTACTGCCAGCAGTAGTACTGCCAGGCTGCCGCTTAAATATTTTCTTTTATTTTTCATTTTGATATAATTTTTGAAAATTTTTGAAAAACAAATATAAACATACCATTACATGACTGTATCAATCACCTACCGGTTAGTTTTACATATCTAAGTAATTAAAGCTTTAAATTACACAAACATCATCTGCAACAGGGCTTTTATTTCTTATAAACACGTTTATGCTTTGGTCAACCAGCAAGTTTATTTTTTAAACCTCTAATTAAACTAAAATATCTTATGGTTAATTCGACCACAAGTATAATGCTAATTTTCTATTTTGGCAAAATATCATGCCTATTTTTCATTTAACTGAAATTAATTAGCACTTATTTTTACTAATTAGCTGTTTCTTTTCTTAAAATTAGATAATAAAAACAATGAAGCGCATTTTGTCAATCTGGAAGTAAATTAGAAAGGCATTTTTTAGCCATCAAAATGAACCAATCAAATCTCAGGCAAAAAATTCTGCATTATGTCATTATTAGTTTTTTAGATCAAAAACAGCGGTATGTTTCGCAACGAGACACAAAATTGTATAAATTTGATCTTGAGATTTACAATAAATTAAGCGAAAGGATTTAATTTCGAATTTTAAACACTGTTTATAAAAAGCAAAATGACATTTCCTTCTCCAAGAAAAAATGAAATACCTGATAGCAGCACAGCCGTAGATGGCATTACGATTGACTGCGTTATTTTCGGATTCAATAAAGCTAATCTGGAAGTGCTATTAGTGCAGCATGCCGAAGGAGAAAGTATTGGAAAATGGGGGTTGCTGGGCGGTTATCTTAAAAAAGACGAAAGTGCTGATGATGCTGCACAACGAATTGTCTATGAACTTACAAAGCTTGACAATATTTACTTGGAGCAGTTAAAAGCATTTACAAATCCGAACCGCGTAAGCGAACGACGTGTTGTTACTATTGGCTATTATACCTTGGTAAACCGCGAAGATTATAATATCAAAGCGAGTTTAAAAGTTATAGAAGCAAAATGGTACAAAATAAGCGAAATTCCGGATTTGATTTTTGACCACAACGAAATTCTGGATTTCAGTTTGATGCAGTTGCAAAACCGCGTGCGTCAGGCGCCAATTGGTTTTAATCTTTTACCTGAAAAATTTACTTTACTGCAGCTGATGCATCTTTATGAAGAAATTCTTGGGATTGAATTGGATAAATCTAATTTCCGACGAAAAATTCTCCACATGAAACTCCTTGTTGCACTTGATGAAAAACAAAAAGACGTTTCGCACAGAGCTGCAAAATTGTATAAATTTGATCCTGATATTTACAAAAAACTGACCGAAAAAGGATTCAATTTTGAATTTTAATACCCGTTTTGAATTTCGGCAGGCAAGTATCCTACAACTACATTTCAGAATCCAAAACTTTGCGCTATCTTTGCGCCTTAATAACATGCGCTAAAGCAATTGCTGCAGTGCAATTTATACCCAAAAAAAGATTTAAACTCGATTAGAGAACTGATATATTAAAATGAAGAAGATACGTAACTTTTGCATTATTGCACACATTGACCACGGTAAAAGTACACTGGCAGACCGATTATTGGGCGCTACACAAACCGTTACAGCTCGTGAAGAAAAAGCACAATTGCTTGACAACATGGACCTGGAGCGCGAGCGTGGAATTACCATAAAAAGTCACGCCATACAAATGGAATATACTTATAAAGGTGAAGAATATATCCTGAATTTGATTGACACTCCTGGTCACGTTGACTTTTCATACGAAGTTTCAAGATCGATTGCTGCCTGCGAAGGTGCGCTTTTGATTGTTGATGCTGCGCAAAGTATTCAGGCGCAGACTATTTCGAACTTATATTTGGCTTTAGAAAATGACTTGGAAATTATTCCGGTTTTAAATAAAGTCGATTTGCCAAGTGCTAATCCAGAGGAAGTTAGTGACGATATTATTGATTTACTTGGATGTAAATTGGAAGATATTATTCACGCTTCTGGAAAAACAGGTTTTGGTGTTGAAAATATTTTGGCGGCTATTATCGAAAAAATACCTGCTCCAAAAGGAAATCCTGATGAGCCATTGCAGGCTTTGATTTTTGACTCGGTTTACAATCCGTTTCGTGGAATCGAAGTAATTTTTAGAGTTGTAAATGGTGAAATCAAAAAAGGGCAAAAAATTAAATTCATGGCTACAGGCAATGAATATTTTGCTGATGAAATTGGAACTTTAAAATTAAATCAGGTTCCTAAAAATGTGATTTCTTCGGGAGATGTTGGATATTTGATTTCTGGAATTAAAGAAGCGAAAGAAGTAAAAGTTGGAGATACTCTAACCGATGCCAAAACGCCGACAACGAATATGATTACTGGTTTTGAGGATGTAAAACCAATGGTATTTGCTGGAATTTATCCAGTTGATACTGAAGATTACGAAGATTTGCGTTCTTCTATGGAAAAATTGCAATTAAATGATGCTTCATTAGTTTTTACTCCTGAAAGCTCTGCGGCTTTAGGATTTGGTTTCCGTTGCGGATTCTTAGGAATGCTTCACATGGAAATTATCCAAGAGCGTTTAGAGCGTGAATTTGATATGACTGTAATTACTACAGTTCCTAACGTTTCGTATTTGGCTTACACCAAAAAAGATCCGGAAACTGCATTTGTTGTAAATAACCCTTCTGACTTACCTGAACCTTCTCGTTTAGATAGAGTTGAAGAACCTTATATTAAAGCAACTATCATTACAAAAGCCGACTTCGTAGGAAACGTAATGAGTTTATGTATCGAAAAACGTGGTCAAATTACGAATCAAACGTATTTGACAACAGAACGTGTTGAATTGAATTTTGATATGCCTTTGGCGGAAATTGTATTCGATTTTTATGATCGTTTAAAAACAGTTTCTAAAGGTTATGCTTCTTTTGATTATTCTCCTATCGGGATGAGAACTTCGAAATTAGTAAAACTGGATGTCCTTTTAAATGCTCAGACTGTAGATGCGCTTTCTGCATTGATTCACGAAGATAACGCGTACAACATTGGTAAAAAAATGACCGAAAAATTACGTGAATTGATTCCGAGACAGCAATTTGACATTCCGATTCAGGCTGCAATTGGAGCGAAAATCATCGCTCGTGAAACGATTAAAGCACTTCGTAAAGACGTTACTGCAAAATGTTACGGTGGAGATATTTCGCGTAAGCGTAAATTGCTTGAAAAACAGAAAAAAGGTAAAAAACGTATGAGACAAGTTGGAAACGTTGAAATTCCACAAGAGGCATTTATGGCTGTTTTGAAACTTAATGACTAGATTTTTTTTATTTAGAAAAAAGAATAAAGAAAATAGAATATAGACTTAAACCCGATAAACTTATGTTATCGGGTTTTTTGTTTTTTCCTTTAAACTGATTACCAGTTAGTTAAAAATAAAGATATTTTAAGTACGATTAATCTTATTTTTTAAATAAAAAAAACTTAAACATCTGATTTTTAACGCAGTTCATCGAACTTAAAGTTAATTTTACAATAAAAAATGTATTTTTAATCCTACAACTTTTAAACTGTAAGATTATGAAAACCAAATTTTCAATTATTTTAGCTTTGTTTACTTTTTACTTTGCAAATGCCCAGCAAGAAGATCAGGTTAATTCTGAAATGAATACTGCAAAAGGAATCACCTTTGCTCATGGTGATATGTTTATAGAAGGTGCTTTGCAAATTGCCACTGGCGGTGATCGCGATTTTTATGCTTTTAATCCCAAATTTGGATATTTCCTCAATGACAAATTTGCCGTTGGCGCGCAAATTAGTTTTTCAAGTGATGAATATGAATCTACTAACACTAAAACCAATATCTTCGGTATTGGCGGATTTGCAAGATACTATGTATTAGAATTAGACAAAAAACGCTTTAAAGCGTATGGCGAAGTTGGATTAGGCTATGGTAGAAACAAAGTTGAGACTCCCGGAAATTCTGATGACAGCAACAGCCTTACTGCGAACATAAATGTGGGTTTAAACTACTTTGTAACCAAAAATATTGCGGTGACTTTTGTTCTTGCTAACATTTTATCTTATAATAGTGTAGCTCCAGAAAATGGTCCTTCTTCAAATACATTCGAATTAAACATCAACCTGTTCGAAAACATCTTTGATCAGCCTAAGTTTGGTCTTTTGTATAGATTTTAAATCGTTCAGAGATTTGCATACAAAGCTGTTCCAAATTGGGACAGCTTTTTTATTTCTCAAAACCTTTAACCTTTGTAACTTTGAATCTCTGAACCTTTGCACCTTAAAAAATGGACGAAACCCCAAAACGATTTGACCGAATTGTAGCTATTCTTATTCAATTACAATCCAAGAAAATTGTAAAAGCACAAGAATTGGCAGATCGTTTTGACTGCAGTCTTCGAACAATTTACAGAGATATTCGAACTCTTGAAGCTTCTGGAGTTCCTATTTACAGTGAAGCCGGAGTTGGTTATGCTTTGATGGAAGGTTATAGATTGCCGCCGGTAATGTTCACGCGTGAAGAAGTCAGCAGTTTTATTGCCGCCGAAAAATTAATGCAGAAATTTACTGATCCTTCTTTAGGAAATCATTATGCATCGGCGATGTATAAACTAAAATCGGTTTTGAGAAGCACTGATAAAGATTGGGTTTCAAATATTGAATCGAGAGTTGTAATGCAAACGGCGGAGCCGATGTTCAATGATAATTCGCCAAATACGTTAGCGGTTCTTTTTGAAGGTATTGCCGAGAAAAAACAAATATTGCTTCAGTACAAAACTTTTGATACCGACGAAACTACACAGCGGAATATTGAACCTGTAGGCGTTTTTCATGATAATAACAATTGGTATTTTCTAGGATATTGTCATTTACGGCAAGATTATCGTCAGTTTAGAACAGACAGAATTCAAGGCATACGAAAAACAGAATCCGACTTTACAATTGAACACGATGCGCTCGAAACCTATCTGACTAAAACAGAAACCTGTCCAACTACAAAAGTCCGAATCTTAATCGAGAAAAAAATAGCGAGATATTTAGCCTCTGAAAAAAAATATCATGGCTATGTTTCTGAAAAAGAAATTGATGGAAAAATCGAAATGACCTTTATGTGCCGTGATATCGAAAGTGGATTTGCGCGCTGGTTTTTAATGTTTGGAGATTATGCCACAATTCTGGAACCCGAAAGGCTTAAAGTTCGTGCATTAGAGTTATTAGAAATAAACAAACAAAGGCTTTTATAAAAAAACTCCCGAGAGACTATCTTCGGGAGTTTTTTGTTTTATCTCTGTTTTACAACATTGTAAAAATTATAATCTGTGTTTGATGCATCAGTAATTCCGATATTTCGTCCCATTGTTACAATCTGGCCTCGGTGATACGTGCCGTGATTAATAACCTGGATCAAATATTCCGAAATTGGCAGTTCGCATTCAAACCACGGATTTACGATCTTAACTTCTTTACTCAAATCTTCTTCTGATAATGAATTGATAAGATGCTTCAATTTTGTAGATGAATTTAATAAGCCTGCAAAGATTTCCTCTCTTGATAATTCTGTTTCTGGCTTTTTTTCTGACATCTCGGTTTCAGAAATAACAGAAAACCAATATTCTTCTGTTGACCAAATATGATCAAGGGTTTTTATAATAGTTGAAAAACTCGAAGGTACTTCTGCATAAAGCAATTCGTCTGATTTCGGCGAAAGCCAATTTATAAATTGCTGATTTACCCATAAATTATAATCGGCATAATTTGACATTATCTTTTTTAAACTCATAACAGTAAATTTTAGATTTTGAATAAAGTTACAACGAATTGCAAGTTATCTTTCCCAAAAAAATGGAGGTTCAATATTTAAAGCTCTTAAATATACATAAGCCTGACCACGGTGATGTACTTCATTATCAATAAAATATAAAATATTTTGAATGATTGGAAATTCATATTGGCCAAAAAGGTTAAATTTTTCGCTAAAATCTTCAATAGATAATTGTTCCCAATATTTATTGATTTCTTCAGTCGCTTCATCCCATTTTTCAAGATACTGCGCTTTAAAAATCAGTTTTTCGGCACCTTCCGTATAAGGCTGACTGTCACGATTTACAATTCCTTTAAGAGCCGGAGCCGCAATTGCCAAAAGTTCATCGACTAATTTTGAAAAAGGTCTCATTCCTCCAATCGAGAATTCGAAGAAATCTTTCTCAGGAAATAACTCAATTAATCTGCGTGTTAGTGCTCTGTGCCCTTGCCAGTGTTTCAATAAATCTTCTGAAGTGATTACTTGTGCTTCTAATGTTTTCATGGTTTTAAAGTTTTAATTTTTCTATACATCAAAAGTAAAATGGGCTGGTGACAACAGTTTGTCAGCAGTAAAAAAATAATTTAAAAAATTAGCCAGAGATTGCATAAAACGTTCATCTGATTTTGCAAAGACATTTTACAAGCAGACAATAATTAATGTAAAATACTGACATTCATTGATTTAAAATAAAAAACCTTCGTATCTTTAAACTCCCCATTTAATAAAATCAGGATAATGAGAAAATCTCTACTTCTATTTTTATTATTTTACTCGACTATATCTTTGTCACAGGGGATCATAGTGGACACTACAACTTTGAGTATTCCTGAGCTTGTTCGCGAAGAGTTGATGAAAAATGCCTGCGCAAACGAAAGCAACTTTAAATTTTCATCACATCAAGGTATTGGCAAATTCACAAATACAAATCCTAATTTCCCAATTTCAGAAGGTATTATTATTCGAAATGGAATAGCGAAACATACAGAAGGAATCTACACCGCTGGCAACGAAAGCAGTCAATTAAATAATAGCAGTGACAATGATCTGCAAACAATTAGCGACAACAATGGACAAATGGTGCCCATTACCGATGTGAGTTATATTCAGTTTGAGTTCACACCTTTGTCAAGTAATTTTAGTTTTGATTTTCTTTTTGCTTCAAATGAATATGGTGAATTTCAATGTGGTTTCAGCGATGTTTTTGCCTTTATTTTAACCGATTTAACAACTGGAGTTGCTACAAATCTTGCGGTACTTCCCGGCACATCAACGCCTGTTTCGGTAAAAAACATAAGAGACAGCCAATATAATTCTTCCTGTTTATCAGCCAATGCTAATTTATTTGATCATTATAATGTGACTGATCCTCCATCATCAGCAATAAATATGAGAGGTGAAACTAAAGTATTAACAGCCACTTCGCCCGTAATTCCAAATCGAACGTACAGTATAAAACTGGCAATAGGCGATTACAATGACAGCAGTTACGATTCGGCGGTCTTTATAAAAGGTGGCAGTTTTATCACAGCCATGGATTTAGGCCCAGACAGAACCATTTGCGAAGGCGAAAAAATCACACTCCAATCTGGACTTGTCGGAAACTATTCATATGAATGGACTCTTGACGGCACTGTTATTTCTGGCCAAACAAACAGTTCATTGACTATTGATAAATCTGGAATTTATGGCGTTACTGCCACTCTTTCTGGATGTATTATAAAAGATGAAGTAAAAATTACAGACTTAGTAGTTAAACCTGCTCAAAATTTAATTGCCTGTTATACAACAAATGGAATATATAGTTATAATTTAACTCAGAATAACCTAACTACTTTAGGACTTGATAGCGCAGCATATTCTCTTTTATATTTCAGCACTTTGGCAGCAGCCAATGCAAACGCTCCCGCAATCCCACAAAATCAATTAAACTCGTTTACAAGTGTTGGCAATCAAACAATATATATCAAAGCAATTCCTCTAAATAACAACGGTACTTTTTGCAACAATTTGATTTCATTTGACTTGCTTGTCACCGCTCCAATAAACATTATAAAACCTCCCGATTTAAGTTTTTGCAATACAAGATCAGGAAGGGTTCCAGTTGATTTAACTGTTCAGGAAAGTAACATTTTGAATGGGTTAAATCCTTCTGATTATAAAATTACCTATCATTTGAGCCAAACAGAAGCGAATAGTGGTTCAAATCGCATTTTAAATCCTGCATTTTTTAGTTCTTCCTTATCGCAGTCGCCACAAACAATTTGGGTTAGAGTTGAAAGCATTCAGAATTCTTTCTGTTATCAAACTGTGAATTTCAATATCATTATATATGCACTTCCACAAGTAAATGATCTTCCAGATGTTATTGCCTGCAGCAGTTATACATTGCCTCCTATAAATTTTGGCTTTTATTACACTGGCCCAAATGGAACAGGAACAAGACTAAATGCCGGAGATGTAATTACCCAACCTGGGGCTTATTATATTTACAGCGGTCCCATGCCTAACAATTGCACTAATGAAAACACATTTAGTCTCACATTTATTGACAAAATAGAATTTCCAAAAGAAGACTGTGGCACATACATCGTTCCTACTGTACTTGCAGGTGGCTTTTTTACTGAACCTGGAGGAAAAGGAGATCCTATTCCTAGAGGTACATCATTTACTTCTAGCCAAACGATATATTATTATGCCGTAATTGATGGAGCAGTGTGCCGTGACATACCGGTTCCATTTATTGTGCATCCCTTACCCCAAGTTGATAAGCCCGATAATATAGTGACTTGCGACTCCTATATCCTACCGCCATTGCTAAATGGAAATTATTATTCGCTGTCAGGAGGTTTGGGAAATGGATTAAATGCCGGCGATCAAATAACCACTAGCCGAACATTGTATGTTTTTGCAAATGATGGAAGATGCACTAATGAAAACTCCTTTAAAATAGACATTATTAACTCCCAACGTTTTGTCCCAATTTCTGAATGTGGAAGTTATACTTTACCGGCAGTAGAAATAGGCGGTTATTATGACAGTCCCGGCGGTCAAGGCAAAAATATTCCAGCTGGAACAGTAGTTACTAGTTCACAAACAATATATTATTATGCCGTTACTACAACTTCACCCAATTGCACAATTGATCTAAAATATCAGATTACCATAAAACCGCTGCCTTTAGTTGACACACCAAGCAATAGATTAGAATGCAACAGTTATACATTGCCTGCGTTGACCAATGGCAATTATTTTACCGATACAAATGGTGGCGGAACTCCATTGATCGCTGGAGATAAAATTACCGAAACAAAGACGATTTATATATTTTCCGTTGGAACAGAATGCAACAACGAACATAGCTTTGTTGTCGAAATCAGACCATTGCCTCTTGTCGACAATTTTACAGATGTCGTCACCTGTAGTAATTTTAGGCTTCCTAGATTAAAAAACGGACAATATTATGCTGCAACAGGAGGACCAAATGGTTCAGGAAGCCTCCTTGCTGAGGGAACAATAATAAGCACAACTCAAACCATTTATATCTATAACGAATGGCCTGATTTTGCAAAATGCAGCAATGAAACCTTTTTTAAAATTAATATTAACGGAATCGATGTTGGCACTTTCGACAATATAACTGTTTGCGACAACTATACATTACCGCCTCTAAAATTGGGTAATTACTATTCACAGCCCGGAGGAAAAGGCACCATTATTCCGGCTGGAACAGTTTTAACCACTTCACAGACCGTTTATGTTTATGCAATTGCAGGAAATAGACTTACTTGTTCCAGCGAAAAGAGCTTTGAGGTAAATATTTCTTCTACGCCAAAATTAGCCAGCATTCCAGATATTGCCGTCTGCAAAAGCTATACATTGCCTGTTTTAGCAACCGGACAATACTATAGCGGGCCAAATGCAACAGGAGTGCATTATGTTGCTGGCGAGCAAATAAACGCTTCGCAGCGAATGTACATCTATGCAGCAGCGCCAACAAATTCCAATTGTACTTCACAAGATGATTTTAACATTACCATTTATCCTTTGAAAGATTTTGCAATAAAAAATGGCGTAATCTGTGTCGATTTTCAAACAGGAACTTTATTGAGTCCAGCGCAATTAAACTCGGGACTTAACGCTAACGAATACACTATTGACTGGTTTTTCAACGGAAATAAAATAAGCACCGGACCCAACTATGCTGCAAAAGAAGAAGGAATTTATACCGTAGTTCCCAACAAAATAGCTCCGGCTATTGGTGCTGACTGTGGTTATAACTCGACCACAGTTAAAGTCGAAAAGTCAAGTCCAGCAATTGCAACTTTAACCGTTACAGATGCCTTTGAAGATAACATTGACCTTATTGTAAACTTAACCAATGGTTTTGGAGCATATGAATATCAATTAGATGATGGCGATTTTCAAACCAGCACTGTTTTTTCTAACGTCGATTCAGGCGAACACGCAGTAACCATAAAAGACACAAAAGGAAACTGCGACAATCTGATTCTCTTTGCCAATGTGCTTAAATATCCTAAATTTTTTACGCCAAACAACGATGGCTACAATGATACTTGGAACATCACAGATCTTACTGCACAGCCAGATGCAGTGATAAACATTTTCGACCGTTATGGCAAATTCATAAAACAACTTCGTCCTTCGGGTCCAGGCTGGGACGGAAATTATAACGGAAATCCACTTCCCTCTTCTGATTATTGGTTTCAGGTTTTTTACACAAAAGACCAAATCAGCGAAGTATTTAGATCTCATTTCAGTTTAAAGCGATAATCTGACAAATGTAGAGACACCCCAAAATGCGTAAACAATGATGAAAGAACGAGACATGGATGTACTGTAGTGCGCCTCTACAGAATAAACACGCTAAAAAAAACTTAGAACCTTAGTATCTTAGAATCTTAGCATCTTTAAAAAAAACCTTTGTACCTTTGCATCTAAATAACTTTGGAACTCAGAAAAATGATTGAAGATAAAAATCCGCAACGCACCAGTATAGGACAATTAGGAGAATTTGGCCTAATTGACCATTTAACCCGAAATTTTGATGTTACACAAGAATCAACTTTAAAAAGCATTGGTGACGATGCAGCAGTTTTAGATTTTAAAGATAAAAAAGCAGTTGTTTCAACAGATTTATTAATCGAAGGCGTGCATTTTGATTTGGCTTACATGCCATTGAAACATTTGGGATACAAAGCAGTTGTCGTGAATATCTCTGATATTTGTGCAATGAATGCGAAACCAACACAAATCACGGTTTCTGTTGCCGTTTCTAATCGTTTTCCATTAGAAGCTCTTGAAGAATTATTTGAAGGAATTACACATGCTGCAAAAGAATATAAAGTTGACGTTGTGGGAGGTGATACAACCTCATCTCAAAAAGGATTAATTATCAGCATTACCGCAATTGGCGAAGCTGATGAAAATGAAATCGTGTACAGAAATGGAGCCAAACAAACTGATTTATTAGTTGTAACAGGAGATATCGGTGCGGCTTATATGGGGTTGCAGGTTTTAGAACGCGAAAAACAAGTTTTTCAAGTAAACCCAAACAGCCAGCCAGATTTAGATCCTTACACCTATTTGGTAGAAAGACAACTAAAACCAGAAGCAAGAACAGATGTTCGTACGCTTTTACATGCACTTGAAATAAAACCAACTGCAATGATTGACATTTCTGACGGATTATCTTCAGAAATTATTCATATCTGCAAACAGTCAAAAGTGGGCTGTAATTTATATGAAGATAAACTGCCATTAGATCCGCAATTTATTTCGACTTGTGAAGAGTTCAATATCGACAGTACAACTGTTGCCATTAATGGCGGAGAAGATTATGAACTTTTGTTTACTATTGACATCAACGATTTTGACAAAATAAAAGGAAATCCAAATTTTTCTATTATTGGCCATATGGCAGAAGAAAACGAAGGAATCCATCTTGTAACCCGCGCCAACACAAAAATTGCTTTAAAAGCACGTGGCTGGGATGCTTTGAGCGAGTAGATTTAGTATTCAGTCGCAGGTTTCAGGTTTCAGTCGCAGACTTACTGAATTATAAAAAAATATCCCAACAGACTTTATGAAGTCTGTTGGGATATTTTTTTATCAAGTGGCGCGTGCTTTAATCTAAAATCTAAAAAAGCCCTTTGCTTTTCGCTTCTTTTAAAAGCTCTTCATCAGAACCAGATCTTATTTTTAGCAATTCTTTCAAATTGACTTTACGTTTTTCAATTGCGGCTAAAGAAATGGGAATGTATTGCGACATATCTTCAGTTCGTGTTCCTTTTGATAAATGAAATAAAATCTGTTTATCAAATTGATCGATTTCAATAGAATTATGTGGTGACTGATTCACCATTTTCACCACTGACTGGCTATAATATTTTCCGTTTTTCATCACTTTATCAAAAGCAAGAAGAAGCTCATCAAAAGTAAGGTCGTTTTTAATAATTAATCCATTTGGGTTAATTGTCCTGATTATGGTTTTTATTTTTAAGAGTTCTGTATACATCGTAAGCAGAATCACTTTACAGTCTGGCATTTTTTTCAAAATAAGCTTTGCCAGATCTTCTCCAGAAAATATTTCTTTTTCCTCATAAGCCGGCATGCTGATGTCTAAAAATGCTACATCAAATTTTGGCGTTGATTCATCTTCTAATAAATCATAAGCCGATCTGCAGTCGTAAGCCTGAGCAATACGAAAATCATATTCCTTTGGATTATAACGCGTTATAGCGTTTTTATATCCCTCAATAATAAAGGGATGATCGTCGACAATTAAAATGTTTCGCGTGATTAAATGCGAAATTGGAGCTGTTAAATCAAATGTCATTATTTTGCAGGTTAATTTTTTGATCGATTGGGACTTTAATTGTGAGAAGTGTTCCTTCTCCTTTGGCAGATTTTATAGTAACTGTACCCTTACATTCCGCGACTCTATATTGAATATTGTGCAATCCAATACCGTTTTTAGTTCTCTTCGCATTAAAACCAACTCCATCATCCGCAATAGACAAAACTAAATAATTTATTTCACTTTTAAACTCAACTGTAATCGTATCGGCATCTGCATACTTATTGCAATTTTGAAGCGCTTCTTGTATCATTCTGTACAAATTAATTTTGACAGTATTGCTTACAAGATCCCATTTTATATGAGAATCAAATGTCGTAATTAATTTTGAATTATACGTGTTTCTCTGATTTTCAAATAGTTTCATCAGAATCGCGACAAAATTATTAATTAATTCTGATTTTTCTCTATTTAAATCATGTGAAATTTCACGAATGTCTTCTTCAATATGTTTCAGCTCCGTCAAATATTTTTTTCGTTTCGCTGCCGCCTGCGCTTCATCAATTTTATCTAGACTGTCTAAACTGATTCGAACACCAAACATTCGGCCCAAAACTCCATCGTGCAGCTCCTGCGCAACTTTTTTCTTTTCTTTAATTCGCGTTGATTCAATTTCGTTTTGCTGTGAAATCATCAAATTATAGATATCTTCATTTGCAACCTGTTGCTGCTGTTTGAATAGCAATTCTCTATTTTTTGCCTGTTGCGTTTTATAAACATAAAAAAACAAACCTACCAAAGTACAGATACTGAATACATATACTAAAGTTCTGTTTTTTTCCTGAAGATTCGAATTCTGATCTTTTATTTCATTGGTTTCATATTCAATTCGAGAGAATTTTTCTCCCATTTTTCGTTCCGCTTTCAACATCTTATCATTCAACCGAATATATTCCGCAGAATAAATGGAAGCATTTTTAGGATCTATGGAAGCTGTTTGTTTAAGCGCCTCTAAAGTATTGACCAGCTTACTTGATGTTCGAGACAAGCTCAAAGCTTGCTTTGAAAATTGAAGCGCTCTAAAAGTGTCCCCTTTAAAAGCAAAATATTCAGATAGATGAATTTTGCAAGACACAACACCAGACGAAAGACCAAGACTATCTCTAATCTTTAAGGATTCATAAAACAAATCTGGCAATTCGCTAGACTCTTTAAGTTTAAATTTAGAATAACCCAAGTTATCCAGTAAAATAGCATAAAGACCCGCTCGGTCTTCAAAAAGATTTTTTTCCTTTAAACCTCGTTCAAAAAAAAGCTTGGCTTGCCCATAATTCTTCATATTCATATAGATAAAGCCAATATTATTTAATGAAGCTGCTCTGTATTGCAACTCATTTGGTATTGATTTATCATCTAAAATCTTCAAAGCTTTATTTTGAAACTCAAGTGCTTTTTCGTACTCATCTCTTTCATTATATAAAATCCCTAAAAGATTATAGCTCTCATAATATAACTCATTCACTTTTTTTTGCTTTTTCAAACTGCTTAAAGCCTTGAAAACTGCTATCTCACTTTCAAAAAAATCACCCTCATTATATTGCAGGCTTGCTTTACTCAAAAATGTTTTTGCCAAATTATATTGATCATCTATTTTCAAATAAAACTTTTCAGCTTTAAAATAATACATAAAGGCGCTATCAGAAACAGATTGAGAGTCGTAATAATCTCCCAAATAAGTATAGGCTTTTGCCATATGAACGGAATCTTTTGATTTTTCCGCTCTTTCTAAAATTAAATTAGTGGTTCTCAGATACCCTTTCCAATCGCTCATATTGTAATAACGATTGGCAATTTTAAAAAGATTGACTTTATTAAGAGAATCATCTTGTTGCTCTAAAATAATGCGCAACGCTTTTTGATTGTAGCTTTGTTTTATCTCTAAAGGAAGACTGCTTTCATTTGCTAATGAAAGAAAAGTAGGAAGGCTATCCTTGGCAGAAGTTAAATCTTGATCTGATTTTAAATCTTTATTGCAAGCGAATAAAGCAAAAAATAAAAGTAATAGTATTTTACATTTTTCTTTCAATTGTCCTTATGAGTTTTACCAAAAATACTAAAACTATGCACATAAAAAAAGGCTGTCAATAAATTGACAGCCTTGCTATATATTACTTCTAAAAATTAGTCTATTTTTTTATCTGATCCAAATGATTGATTTACACTAGCAAAGCTTGCTTGATCACTTGTTCCATGAAAATCAAGTTTTTTTGTTCTACCTGTCGCACCACCATCAATATCTTGAAAATCAAGTTTCTTTGTTCTTCCTGTTGCTCCACCGTCAATAGATAAAATTTTAATAGTATCTGAAGAAGCTAAATATGTATTTTCAGGAGTTGTAAAAGAAGTTGCTACCATTACTAAAGAAAATAATCCGAAAGTTAAAGCTGTTTTTTTCATGATCTGAGGTATTAAGTGTTTTTGATTTTTTGTTTTTGGGACCGTACGCTCTTTGCGTTTCGGTTTGGTAAAATTATACCCATCAACAAAAAAAATTTACATGAAAAATGAAGTTTATGGTAGATCATGCCCAAATGATAGTCACTGGACGTCAAATTCGTGTAATTATCTAGTTTTTAGATCTCTATGTAATTACCCGCAGAAAAATTAGCAATGATTAAATCGACATTTGCTTTGTAAGTTTTGGAAAAAGGGATCTTTTTAGTAGAATTTTTAATGTAACAAACTGAGTTTCCGTTATGAATTCTCGAAATGTAGTTTTGATTGATGATGTAGCTATTATGAATTCGGATAAAAGGATGTACTAAAATACTTTCAAAATGCTTTAAAGTTTTAAAAGCGGTAACCATTTCGCCCGAATTTAAATAAATATCAGTGGAATTATTATCGGCTTGAAAATAGCAGATATCAGCCGCATTCATGTAACGATAATCGCCATATGACTTAATACAAAGAATAAGTGGTTTCTCTGGAATTTGTTGTATTTGTACTTCTTGAATTATAACTGGTGCTTCTTCTTTAGCCTCAATTTGTTCCTTCTCCTCTATGAAAGGTGTTATTTTGACCTCTGACACGTTTTCTTCTAAAATAGCGACCGATGATTCACTTACAGAAGTTTTTTGTTCTTTTGACTCAAAAAGCACTTTTTCGAGCTTCAAAAGTGTTTTTACAAGATCGACATGAGTCAAAGGTTTTAAGATATAATCAAAAACGCCATACTGAATGGCATCAAAAGCCAACTCTTTTGTGACAGTCGTAATAATAATTTTTGGTATCACAGATAAAAATCGATACAATTCGCCAATGAAAGCGAGTGATAAATTACTTGCGCTGTCTTGAGGATCGATTTCTAGAAAAATAAAGTACGGCCTGTGCTCTAAAACCAAATTTAATCCCTGCTGATAATTCGTCGCCGATGCTATAAAAGTTAATTCCGAAAAACCTTCTGCAACGATTCTGGTTTTCAAAACACTTTCAGCGTCATTGTCAATTATAATGTAGGAATATTTTCTCAATTTTGTTTTAAATAATTTTTAAATGAATCAAAGTATTTTAAGTACCCGATTCACTTTCTAATTTTCGCGTATGATGTGCAATTAAATTTACACAATTAATTTACGCAAATAATTCATTGTTAACACATTACACCAAAATGTTAATACATAAAGATGAAATGCATAAAAGTTCGACGAAATGCATTTTTCAAAATTAAAAAAATCCCAAACTCCTAAGAAGGAATTTGGGATTTATATAATTTTAATTGAGAAAATTACATTTTCATCAACCAGTTTTTCATCGAAACTTCATTTTCAATAATCGCTCTCAATTCAGAAATTTTAACGCGATCTTGTTTCATTGTATCTCTATGACGAATAGTTACTGTTTCGTCTTCTAATGTTTGGTGATCAACAGTGATACAAAATGGTGTTCCTAGAGCATCTTGTCTTCTATAACGGCGTCCAACTGCATCTTTTTCATCATAAGCAACATTGAAATCCCATTTTAAATCTTCGATGATTTTTTTAGAAACTTCTGGTAAACCATCTCTCTTTATTAATGGCAATACTGCTGCCTTTGTTGGCGCTAAAACTGCAGGCAATTTAAGCACTGTTCTTGATGAACCATCCTCTAAAGTTTCTTCTTGCAACGATGTTGCAAAAACAGCTAAAAACATACGATCTAAACCAACTGAAGTTTCCACTACGTATGGCACGTAGTTTTCATTTAATTCAGGATCAAAATATTGCAGTTTTCTTCCTGAATATTGTTCGTGTGCTTTTAAGTCAAAATCAGTACGAGAGTGAATTCCTTCTAATTCTTTGAAACCAAATGGGAAGTTGAATTCAATATCTGCCGCTGCATTAGCGTAATGCGCTAATTTTTCGTGATCATGAAAACGATAGTTCTCTTTTCCTAATCCTAAAGATAAATGCCAGTTTAAACGTGTTGTTTTCCAGTGCTCATACCATTGCATTTCTTCTCCCGGACGCACGAAAAACTGCATTTCCATTTGTTCGAATTCACGCATACGGAAAATAAACTGTCTTGCAACAATTTCGTTTCTAAACGCTTTTCCGGTTTGAGCAATTCCAAACGGAACTTTCATACGACCAGATTTCTGAACATTTAAAAAGTTCACAAAAATACCTTGAGCTGTTTCTGGACGTAAATAAAGATCCATCGCAGATTCTGCAGAAGCTCCTAATTTAGTTCCAAACATTAAGTTGAATTGCTTAACATCTGTCCAGTTTCTAGAACCCGTTTCAGGATCAGCAATTTCAAGCTCTTCGATCAAAGCTTTTACATCTTCTAAATCTCCATTGCCCAAAGAACGTCCTAAACGCTCTCTGATTTCTCTTTCTTTAGCCAAATATTCAATTACACGAGCATTTGTAGTTACAAATTCTTCTTCATTGAATGCATCGCCAAAACGAGCTTTTGCTTTTTCGATTTCTTTTTTAGCTTTCAGATTAATTTTTTCAGCAAAATCTTCTACTAAAACGTCAGCTCTATATCTTTTTTTAGAATCTTTATTATCAATCAAAGGATCATTGAATGCATCAACGTGGCCCGAAGCTTTCCAGGTCGTTGGGTGCATTAATATCGCTGCATCTAAACCAACAATATTTTCATTCATCTGAACCATTGATTTCCACCAATATTCACGAATATTCTTTTTTAACTCGACACCATTTTGTGCATAATCATACACTGCACTCAATCCATCGTATACTTCGCTTGACGGAAAAATAAATCCGTACTCTTTTGCGTGCGAAACCACATTCTTAAATAAATCTTCTTGTTTTGCCATAGTGATGCAAAAATATAAAAAGTCCTTTTAAAAAAAAGAAAAATAATAAAGATTGAAGTTTGAATTTCGTTAGTTTTGTAACTAAATTCTTTCTATATGTGTTTAATTCTATAATAAATCTCTTTTTCCCGAAAGTTTGCTCTGGATGCCACGCTGTTTTAATGACTAATGAAACTGTTTTATGCACCAATTGCCGTCACGAATTACCTCTGACGCAATATCATCTCGATTCTGAAAACGAAGCTGTAAAAAAATTTTACGGAAAAGTTGAAATTGAGCACGTATCGGCTTTATTGTATTTTATCAAAAAAGGAATTGTTCAGGAACTGATTCATAACTTAAAATACAAAGGACATGAAGAAATTGGGACAGTTCTTGGAAATTGGTATGCAGACGATTTAAAAGAACTTCGATTAAAAAATCCTTTCGAAGTTATTATTCCTGTACCGCTTCATCCTAAAAAATTCAAAGAACGCGGTTATAATCAGGTTACTACTTTTGCCAAAGCAATTTCGGAAGGACTACATCTCACTTTTAACGATTCTGTTTTATACCGAAAAAAATATTCGAAAACACAGTCAAAAAAGAATCTTCTTGGCCGTTCTGAAAATATTGAAAACATTTTTGACGTCAAATTCTCTGAAGAAAACCACAACAAACACTTTTTAATTGTTGATGATGTTTTGACAACGGGATCAACACTGGAAGCGTGTGCGAAAGCGTTACTAAAAATTCCGGGAGCAAAAATCAGTATTGTGTGCATGGCTATGGCGAACTCATAAAAAAGAAAATTCCAAATTCCAATTTGTTGGTTTTTGGAATTTGGAATTTGAATTTTGTTTTTCTGACTTGGATTTTAATTTATAATGAGCTTTTTAACTGTTCTTCTTTCTCCATCAATAACAGTAACCAGATAAACTCCCGAAACGGCGTTTGGAAGCTGGATATTTTGATCAAAATTTGATGTGCTCTCAAAAGTTTTTGAATAAACCGTTTTGCCTAAAATATCGTGAACAAAAACTTTTACACCCGTTGCTGACTCACTTTGAAACTTAATTGTAAAATTTCCTTTATTTGGATTTGGATAAAGACTAAAGTCAATAGTATCAAAATTAGGTGTTCCCAGCGTATAAGTCTGACCGCAAATAGTAATTGAAGCCGAATTTAATGTTCCGAAGTTCCCAACCACAGCATCTCTAACTCTAA
Source organism: Flavobacterium sp. 245 (assembly GCF_004362055.1). GTDB lineage: Bacteria > Bacteroidota > Bacteroidia > Flavobacteriales > Flavobacteriaceae > Flavobacterium. The sequence goes on along the minus strand of NZ_SNXB01000008.1, from coordinate 22,296 downwards.
GAGTCCAAGTTCCTTGCGTACTTTCACCATTGAAAGCACTCAAAACATCAACCGGCAAGACAATTTGCTCAGTCGTTCTAGCACAATCTAAAGCAGCGCCTGAATCATCAAACTGCATTGCTAAAGTAGATTTTGTCGATCCGCAGTTTTTATTGAACAATCGGACAATAGTTCCAGCAGGACTTACTATCTGAAGTTCTATATCAGAAAATTTATCGTGTGTTATATTGACAGAAACGTTTACATCTGTAACTGTTGCTTCAGATGCTGGAACAGTAACAGTTCTTGTAACAAAAGTGGTTGTATTAGGAATTGAAAATGAACTTCCAAAACTATAAGTATCACAAGATGGGTTCGAAGTATAACCAACTGCAAATGGTTTGCTGTTTATTGCATAGAAAATATTCCCTGTTGGTTCAATCAGAATTCTGCAGTTTTTAGACGAAGGAACACTTGTAGGAAGTACAATAGTCTCAGTACCGTCATTTGCTGTATTCGAAGCCAAAATTATAGGAAATGTAACGCCTCCATCAGTAGATAACTTAATATTTACTGCTGAAGCACCCGCAAGCGAATTTGTATTATTTACACTCCAAGTCACCGTTTCACTCAATCCCTGCCACCAGCTTACATTATCATTGGTATGCGAAGTTACTGCAAAAGGTCCGGCTGTTGAAACAACATTTACAACCATATCATCAGTAAATGTCTGCGCTGCGCCTTGAGCTGCATTATCACGTCCTGTCAATGTAAAATGTAGTGTTCGTGCAATTGACGAGACAGATTCCCAAGTTGTGGTAAGCCTGTTTTGAAGAACATAATTGTAACTTGGCATATATCGAACTGTGCTAGCACTTGGAATTACAGAACGAAACAACGGTCCGTCTGGTTTTGTTGAATACGCTATACTTGTACTTCCGGAAGTTGTAGTTGCGTTGTCGTTTTCTTCCCAATTATAAGTAACTGAATCTCCTTCAGCATCAGAGCCTGTTCCTGTTAGAATAAAAGCGGTACTTATTGGGATTGTAAAATCATTACCCGCACTAACAACCGGCGGATTATTTGTAATTGCGGTATTTACCGGACAGGTTTTATTAGCCAACGTATTCTGAATTTGTCTGATACTTACATAAGCAAAATAATCATCTGAAGTATCTTGAATATCATAATCACCCGTTACTCCTGCATAAGCCATAATTGTAGAACCGCTTCCAGGCTCAACGTTTACGTTTGTTCTTTCTTCAGAATCATAAGAAAAAGTATGATTTGCACCTAATTGATGCCCGAATTCATGCGCCACAAAATCAATATCAAAAGTATCTCCCTGCGGTTTAGCATCTGAAGGCGATGTGTACGCACTACCTTTTCCTAAAGGAACATTCGTTGTTGGATTTGTACAGACACAGCCGATACATCCGGCATTACCGCCTCCGCCAGAAGCGCCAAATAAATGTCCAATATCATAATTGGCATTCCCAATTACATTTGTCAAAGTAGTTTGGACTTCTTGATTCCATGCGCCATCAGCACCTGTAGAAGCATTTGAATAGGGATCTAAAGTAGCATCAGTATAAATTACAGCATCATTATTATCAATCAAAACTAATTTTACAGCCAGATCTTTATTAAAAACGCCATTTACTCGAGTCAGTGTATTATTCATTCCAGCAAGTGCCAATGCTTTTGTTCCGCCAAAAAAAGCAGTATATTCCGCTGTACATGACAAAGCCAGACGCATTGTTTTAAAAACTTTAGCGCTTGATGCTGCATTCGTCGTTTTTCCAGTACTACTTTTACTCAAAATCGCATCATCAGTTTTACAAATAAGTCTTTTTGAAGCCGACGTGTTTTTTGAAAATAAGACATATTCTGTTTTATCATCTGGATTTTCCTCAATAAATTCAGTCGATTTATCAGAACGAAAAACCATCGTCTGAAGCCCAAGTGGAGAAACGCTGAAATGTATTTTGGCAGTTTTATCATCTACACCGCTTCCTTCATAAGCTCTTATTTCAGGATATTTAGCTTGAAGTTCAGCCTCAAAATTAGAAGATTCCCAAACGATGAAACGCTCTAAAATTCCCGAAGAATTAGGAATTGTTATTTCGACATTGTTATTTTTTGATCCTTTTCCTGTAGCCGATGCCAACTTTATTTGAAGTAGTTGTGCATTTAATTTATAATATAATTTTTCCGAATCTGATGCATTTATTCTTTTATTCAAAAGAGAATTTGCACTGCTTTTTTGCCACAAATCAGTGTTTTGGGCTTTTAAAACAGTACAGAAAACAATAAAAAATAAAGAGAGTAAAAGTTTTTTCATATTTGGCGGCGTTGATAAATCAAAATTAAGTCAATTAAATTAAATTCTTACATATAAACGACATTTAACGTTTTTTAGTCGACGAGTTGGCGTATTTTCACAAAAAGAAACGATCTTCTTTCAAAAAAATCAATTCGCCTTGGCATCAAATTCAAAATAGATAGTATAAATTTGCAGCATCTTAAATTATTTGTTTTGAATCTTTTTCATTCTATAAACGATTTCCATTCGACCAAGAAGACAATACTAACACTTGGCACCTTTGACGGCGTGCATATTGGTCATAAAAAAATTCTGGAAAGAATTACTCAGAATACCGAAAATGGCAAATATGAAAGTTTAGTGCTTACTTTTTTTCCGCATCCAAGAATGGTTTTACAAGAGAAATCGGAAATAAAACTTCTAAACACTATTGCCGAAAAAACAAAACTTTTAGAAGCAACAGGAATTGAAAATCTTGTAATTCACCCTTTCAACGAAAGTTTTTCAAGATTAACCGCAGAAGAATTTGTTCATTCTATTTTAGTAGATCAATTTCAGATTCAAAAAATAATTATTGGACATGATCATCGTTTTGGAAGAAACAGAACCGCTAATATTGATGATTTAATTGCTTTTGGAGCCGAATATGGTTTTGAAGTAGAGCAAATTTCAGCTCAGGAAATTCAAGATGTTTCTGTGAGTTCAACCAAAATCAGAAAAGCACTTCAAGAAGGAAATATGGCTTTGGCCAATGATTATCTTGGATACAATTACTTTTTGACAGGCGAAGTTGTAAAAGGAAGACAATTAGGAAGAACAATTGGTTTTCCGACAGCAAATATTCAAATCGAAGAAGATTACAAATTAATTCCGAAAACAGGTGTTTATGCTGTAAAAGCAATTGTAGAGCAAAAAGAAGTTTTTGGAATGATGAATATTGGTTTCAATCCAACTGTCAGCGGTGAAAAGCAAACAATTGAAGTCCATCTTTTTGATTTTAATGAAGACATTTACGGGAAAAAAATTGAGGTTTCTTTACTGAAATATTTGCGTGAAGAACAGAAATTTGGTTCGGTTGATTTATTGAAAGCACAATTAAATCAGGATAAAGTAAATGCTTTGGCATTTATTTCTCAGTTCTAGAAAATATTTTTCAACAACAATATGAATTTATTTCGCGGTTTACCTGTAGTCCCTACGGGACAAAACTATTCTTTCTAATTATTTCCTACCAACAGGTAATCTCTACGAGATATTGCAACAAATAAAACAATCTACCAGGATAAATCTCAATCACATATACTCCGTTAGGAGCTAAATATTGGAAATAAACAAAATCTTATCATACAAATGCCCCATCGGGACTATACATTGCTACTTAACTTTTGTCTAAATTTAAATCATCGTAGTTATTTTTTTAGTAAATTTGATATAGAACACTGTTTTTCAAATATTTACTATTAACTTCTTTAAAAATAACCACTATGAAATTACCTAAAGAAATAACCAACGGGTTTCTAATTTTCCTTGGAATAGGCATTTATTTTTTATTGATGAATGTATTAGGTCTTGCAGATTTGTTCTATTTACGTACGCTAAATGTCTTTTTTATCTTTTATGGCGTAAACAGAACTATGCAAATGAACCTGCATGAAGGAGAAACCAATTTTGTGTCGAATGCAGTTTCTGCGATGGCAACTTCAGTAGTTGGCGTGTCAATGAGTGTTTTCGGATTACTAGTTTATAGCTATGCACGAGGTGGAGATGCTTATGTAAAAACCTTATCAGAGACCTTTATGTTTGGAGGAAATCCCTCTGTACCAACTTATTGCATATGTTTACTTTTTGAAGGAATTGCCTCTTCGGTCATCGTAACTCTCATGATGATGCTGTATTGGAACAACAAATATGCTGCCGATTAATATTTCAAAATAAATCGTAACATTTAGCACTCTAAAATCATAGAATTATACATTTTTATGATTTTAGAGTGTTTCTTTTTTGAAAATAGCTATCAAATATTCATTTACCGTGTACATCATTGGTTGATTAGAACAATTTAACTACTTTTGAAGCTTCAAAAACATTGTATCAATGAGCATTACAAAACACAATTGGACCAAAGACGAAATCATCGCCATATATAATAAGCCAATAATGGATCTTCTGTATGAAGCTGCAACCATTCACAGGCAAAATCACGATCCTAACGTAGTTCAGGTATCGACTTTATTATCAATAAAAACCGGAGGCTGTCCAGAAGACTGTGGTTACTGCCCACAAGCGGCACGTTACAACACTGGTGTTGAAGGAAATGATTTAATGAGTGTAAGCCAGGTAAAAGCACAAGCTTTACGTGCGAAATCAAGTGGATCATCTCGTGTCTGTATGGGAGCTGCTTGGAGAAACGTAAAAGACGGCGAAGAATTTGATCAGGTTTTAGAAATGGTTCGTACCATTAACAAACTTGACATGGAAGTTTGCTGTACGCTGGGAATGATTACTGAAAATCAAGCACAACGTTTGGCAGAAGCTGGTTTATATGCATACAACCATAATTTAGATACTTCTGAAGATTATTATAAAGATGTTATTTCGACACGTGCTTTTGAAGACCGTTTAGAAACTATAGAAAACGTTCGTAAAACAAATGTAACAGTTTGTAGCGGTGGTATTATTGGAATGGGAGAAAGTATTGAAGACAGAGCCGGAATGCTTGTTGCGCTTTCAACTTTAAATCCTCAGCCAGAATCAGTGCCAATTAATGCATTAGTTGCTGTTGAAGGAACTCCGATGGAAGATGAAAAACCGGTAGAAATTTGGGAAATGATTCGTATGGTTGCGACAACCAGAATTGTAATGCCAGATACTCAAGTTCGTTTATCTGCGGGAAGAACAAATATGAGCCGTGAAGGTCAGGCAATGTGCTTTTTTGCTGGAGCAAATTCAATTTTTGCTGGAGACAAATTACTTACAACGCCAAATCCTGATGTGCACGAAGACATGAAAATGTTTGAGCTTTTAGGATTAAATCCGCAAAAACCTTTTACAAAAGTTTCACAGCCAAAAACGGTTGAAGCAGAAGATTCTCAGTTTGCTCCACTAGGCGAAAAGCCAAAATGGACAAGACCAGGACATACAATTGAACGAAATGTTGAGCATTCGATTAAATCAAAAATTTAATTAATACCGTTCAACTATCTGAATAAATATTTTTAAAATGCTTATAACATTGAGTTATAAGCATTTTTTGTTATGCGACATTCTAATATTTTGATGCGAAAATTCAAAGGAAAAAAATGGATTGATTATAAGAATGAAAAGCAATCACAAATACGCATGACAATCTCCGTAAGAGTGCTTAAATAAGATTTTTAAATAGAAAAGCAGTTAAAGTTTAAATTCTTTAACTGCTTTTCTATTTATTATGTTAATCAAAATACAATCTTTTTAGTGGTAGTATTTCCATTCTCTAAAGTCACTTTTACCAATAAAACTTGACTTGTGGAGCGGAAATTCAGCAATTGCAATTCTGTTGCGTTAATATTTTTTTTCTCATAAAGTAGTTTTCCTGAAAGATCAAAGACCACAACATCTCGAATTGCTTCTCTGTTTGATATTACTTTTATGTCTTTGAATTTAATTGAAACCCAAACATTATTTTCTACATTCGAAACGTCGTCAACCCCTAGCGATTTATCAGAATATCGAAGTATGAATCGATCAGAAAAAGTGCCGACTTCCGTGGTAAATGTATAATTCCCTGTACGAAGGTTGTGTAATTTGTTTGTCAATTTATCTTCTAAATAAATAGGCGTCAAAGTTAGTGCGCCATCAACATGATAAATTGAAATCGTAAAATCACCAGCAATTGTTGTACGGTATCCTAACGGAACAGCATCTGTATTCTTAAGAGGCAAAGCACGACCTTGGATTGCCAGTTTATGATCGTTATTAATACTATAAAAATCCAGATATTTATTTCCGTCGAAACTATTGCCATCATATTTTCTGTCGTATTCATTTGTTGCGCCTTCTATATAACCAACCAGCAATTGCTTATACGCGCCCTCAGTATTGGTCATATTCAGCCAAACCCTATTTCTTTCAAGAGCTATATTTTTAGATTTTTGATCTGTTTTAAAAAATTGTGTATTTGCATCTCCCCCCCTTCGCATAGAATTATTAAAAACGAGAGTTCCAGATGCAGCTACTCCTGCAAAAAAAGATTGTCCAGCTCCAATATTTCCACTTGGAGGAGTATTATTATTTCCCACAGCATCATCACCTGACCCAGCGGCCGTGCCTACACCTCCTGTTAAATTATAAGTTGCATAATCATCAGACCCATATTGATAAGCGCCTCCTAATACCACTGGCGTATTATGCGTCCAAAAATAAAGAGTACCCTCTAATATTGAGCCATTTATATTTATAAAATCGTCTGCATTTAAAGCAGATGGATATGGATTTCCTACTAAAAAGAACCTTTCTGCAATTACATTTTCACCTGTAATATTACCGTTATTGGGAACTCCAATAAACAAAGCTGTAAAATTACTTCTAATAGTATTCGAGAAATTTTCAGGGCCGCGAATAATGTATCCCTTTCCAACAACCATGATCTTAGACGGTGCTTCTGCTACCCAATTATAGCCATTATGGCTATATAATTTATCTGTTTTCGTTAAAGGTGAAACATCTATAATCGCTTGAGGACTTACTGGTGTTGACCAATACACATAATCGGCTTGGCGAATGGGAAAAGTATTCCGTTTATAAATAATATTGCCTGTGTTTAAATTATTGTCTGGGCTTGCCTGCAATAAACTTGCGCCATCTTCAAAAATTAATTTACCCAAATTAACATGAACTCCTTTGACTAAATTTAAGGTCTTTCCGTGCTGAATAGTAACTTCGGCATCATTACTAATCGTGCAGGAACAGGCATTTATATCTTTACTTAAATCATAATCTCCTTGAAAATCAATTAAATCATCAAACGAAGGATCTGTAGTTCCGTATGACCATGAACTTCCATTCCAAGTATTTAATTGAATTGTGATTTCAGCTGAATACGTTACAGAACAGCTATTTTCTATCGCAAATTTATATTTCCCAATAGGCAATCCTGAAATTGTTAACGAAGTTCCTGTATAAGCACGTGGCGTGATCACTGTTCCATCAGACTGTAAAATATTTCCTGAGCCAGATAATCCATTTAAAGTAATACTTCCCGTAGGTGTTGTGCAAGTCGGCTGCGTAAAGCTAAAAATGTTTGGTGCGGCCGGAATGGGATCTACATCAATTCTTGTTTCGATTGCAAAATCTTCAGGACAACTTCCGTTTTTTACAACAGCTCTGTAACTTGTACTTTCGGTCAATATTCCAGGCTGATAGGTAACTCCGGTATGACTAATGGGTTGCCAAACATACGGTATTGTAGTGGCATATTCCCATCTGACAATCGTGCCAACGTAATTGTTTAATGTCAACAACGGACTTGGATTTCCTTGACAAATATGGAGACCTCCATTCACGACACCACGTTCCGTTTTTATTACCGATGTCGTATTAGTCGCATTGGCAACCGCAGGGCATCCATTGGAAGAGTATTTAACCGTAACTGTTTTATTGCCTGTAGTCGCCCATTGTAAAGTCACTGTACTACTGGCAGATGAGATGTCACCAGAAATTATATTATAATCGATTCCCGCGGTTCCAGGAACTGACCAAACGTAATTTGTCTGTCCTGGCTGTGTTGTATAAGTAACATCAGTACTAATACAAACTGAAGCCCCAGGCTGAACCGAAAAAGCGGGTATCGGAATTTGATTAACCGTGACGGTTGCCGCTATAGAACTTGTTGAAGAACAAGCGCCGTTTTGCACCACAGCTCTAAACTGTGTTGTTTGCGTTAATGGACCAGAAGTATAAGTTGCTGCTGTATTTGCAATGGGAGTCCATACAGAAAATGGGTTAACTGAAGATTCCCAATTTAAAACGGTACCTGTATTTCCGGTTAAAGTTAAAACACCGCTTGCTGAACCGCTGCAAATAGTTGTTCCTCCTCCAACTGTTCCCCCAACTGATGGGGAAGAAACAACAATGCTTGCAGTATTATTAGAAGAGATATCGGCAAAACAAGCTCCTGAAGTTAATTTACTTATTGTAATATTTCTGGTACCAGCCGTAGTAAATCCTGAGAGTACAAAGCTTCCTGTTCCGGCTGTTGTTACTGTCGTTTCTACCGTTAATCCATTACTTACTGGATTAGTCAAATTATAAGTAACTGAGTAAACCCCAACTGGCAAAGAAGTCTGAGATCCTGTTAGTGTTATTGTTGTATTTCCTAATGTACTGCAAACAGGAGAAGCCGATACCCCAGTAATACCATACGAAGGACATATATAATTTACATTAATCAGGCCAGCTGCACCTGCTCCACCAGCCTGCGGTGCTCCCAATAAAGAATTCATTGCACCACTACCACCACCGCCTGGAGGTGAGCCAGGTTTTCCGGGAGCACTCACTAAAGCGACACTTGTAATACCAGCGCCTCCGGCACCACCGCCGGTATCACCACCTTTTCCACCAGCACCAGAACCTTGCAACAATCCAATAAGACCAGTACTGCCAGAACCTCCATCTACTCCAGAAGTTTTTTTAATTGAGCCAAATGAATCCGTATCCAATCCGCCTTTACCTCCTGCAGGAGTTCCACCAGAATTGTTTGCAGTTCCTGCTTTTCCTCCAGCTGCTAAAAAAATGCCCTCAAATCCTAAAATAGTAGAGTTTCCTCCCGAAGCGCCAGTGGCAGGAATTCCAGCAACTCGTATACTTAATGTTGCTCCAGGTACAACCGTAATTTTCCCTTTTGCGTAAGCACCGCCGCCGCCACCTCCAGCACTTCTTCCATCCAAAATGGCACCACTTGCTGCTCCTCCCGAACCTCCAGCACCCCAGCCTTCAACATCCATAGAAGTAACTCCTGCTGGAACAAACAAAGTATTATCTGATGGATAAGTATGTGGAGGCTGTGCCCATAAAGAACTATAAACGAATATTAAAAGAAGACACAATTGCAGCTTATTGCCTTCTGTAGATTGTTTTTGTGGTTTTAAATAATCTGAAAATAAAATCAAGATTTGAAAAAGTGATACTTGAAGTAGAGATTTTTTCATACGACAGCATTTTAAAAATTAATAAAAGATTCCAGAGGATATGAGAATCATTTTCAATTTTAAATACCTAAAAGCTATACAGAACTTAAAAACAATGTTCTATAACTTTTACCAAATTAAGATAGACGTGCAAAATTATATTTGCTTACAAAGTGAGGTATCTAAAAATAATGATCGGTCGTTTTGGCAAATAAAAAACTAGATTAGTTTTCTTTAAAAGTCATTAAATCTGCAGTATGACGGGCTTTTATGTTGTTTATCGAATTAAAACAACAACAAGGTACGATTTTCTTTACAATACCTAAAAAATTTTAACTTAAAAATAAAGACTTTAACATTACCGGTAAGCTGTTTATTCGAATCACTTAAAAACGAAGAAAAGAATGTTAAAACCTATTTTACAATCAATTCTAAAACAAAAAACCATTCCTGAAATGGAATGGTTTTTCATAAAACGAAAAGGTATATTCTTTTAAAAGATAATTTTTGAAGTTGTTAAACTTCCGTTTTCTAGCGCCACTTTTATAAGCAACACCTGATTAGATGATTGAAGATTTAAGATCTGAAGTTCATTTTCTCCAATATTTGATTTCTCATAAATTAGTTTTCCCGCAACATCAAAAATATAAACTTTAGCAAGTGTTTCAATAGTTGAATTAACTTTGATTACTTTATCTTTTACTGCTATTAAAACCTTGCTTTCTGTATTTTCAACATCACCAATTCCTAAAGATTTGTTAGTGTAACGCAATACGAAACGATCCGTAAAAGTTCCGGCAGCCGTCTTAAATGTATAATTGCCTTCTCTTAAATCATGAATAGTTCCAGTTAATTTATCTTCTAAATAAATAGGTTGCATATTCATATTTCCATCTGTTTTACTGATAGCTATTTTAAAATCTCCATCAATAGTACTTCTATATCCCAGTTTTACAAAATCAATATCATTAAAAGGCAATGCACGTCCTTGAATTGTCAATTTATTGTCATTAATAACGCTATAAAAGTCAATGTATTTATTTCCATCAAAGCTTAAGCCATCAAATTTATTGTCGTATTCATTACTCGCACCTTCAATATAACCCACCAGCAGTTGTTTAAAAGCTCCACCAGAATTAGTCATACTTAGCCAGATTCGATGCTTTTCAATAGCTTTTGTTTTTGATTCTTTACTTGGTTTATAAAATTGGCCATTCTCTGCACCTCCATTTCTCATAGTGTTATCAAAAACAATATTTCCAGAGGTTGCAATTTTAGCAAAGAAAGATTGTCCTGCCCCTATTTGACCACTTGGTTCGCTTGCATTGTTTCCCACAGCATCATCACCTGACCCAGCAGCTGTACCTACACCTCCTGTTAAATTATAAGTCGCATAATCATCAGATCCATATTGATACGCACCTCCTAATACTACTGGAGTATTATGCGTCCAGAAATAAAGAGTGCCTTCTAAAACTGGTGAATTAGTATTTATAAAGTCATCCGCATCTAAAGCAGATGGATATGGATTCCCTATTAAAAAGAATCTTCCTCCAACTACAGCTTCACCTGAAATATTTCCATTATTAGGAACCCCAATAAATAGTGCTGTAAAATTACTTCTAATAGTATTCGAGAAATTTTCAGGACCACGAATAATGTACCCCTTTCCAACAACCATGATCTTAGAAGGTGCTTCTGCCACCCAATTATAGCCATTATGGCTATATAATTTATCCATTTTAGTTAAAGGTGAAACATCTATAATCGCTTGTGGACTTACAGGTGTAGACCAATACACATAATCGGCCTGACGAATCGGAAAAGTATTCCGTTTGTAAATAATATTACCTGAGTTAATCACATTATTTACTTGAATCAAACTAGCCGCATTTTCAAACATTAAAGTTGCATCATTTCCTGAGTCGACAATAACTTGATTTTCGATGGTTAAAGTATGACCCGAATGAATAGTAACTTTTTTTCCGGCATTAACCTTACAAGAACAGCCGCTCAAATCACCTGTCGAATCATAATCAGCTGCGAATTCAAGTATATCGGTAGCAACAGGAGTTCCATTAGACCAACTTCCACTGCTATAGACATTTGTTACTGGAGCCTTTATTTCGATATTAATTGTTGCCAAAGACGGACAATTTACACCTTCATGAATAGTAAAAGTATAATTTCCTGGAATTAAATCAGGAACTATAAAATCCGGATCGGAAGTATTATAAACATTCGAAACTGTGCCCGACTGCGTGATTATCCAATTAATTCCCGTCAGCAAGCCATTTAATTCTATACTTCCTTTTGGATGAACGCACGTAGGATGAACAATTGTACCAATAGTAGGCGTTACTGGCAAAGGATTAACCGTTATTGTTCCAATGGCATTTACTGATCCACAACCACCTGTTAAAGGGATTGTATAGTTGAATGTTCCTGTATTTGTAGGCGTTCCGCTGATTGTAATTGTATTTGATGACCATGCCACCGTTATTCCCGGTGGTAAACCTGACGGACTGCCTATACCAGTTGCCCCTGTTGTTGCATGAGTAATATTTGCCATTACGGTATGATTACAAACTATTGGAGACGAAGATGCTGTACTAGCCGTATTTAAATTTACACTTATAGTTCCGGTTGCATTATAAGTGCCACAACCACCGATTAAAGGAATGCTATAATTAAATGTTCCCGTATTTGTGGGAGTTCCGCTAATTGTGATTGTATTAGATGCCCACAATGCTGTAACACCAGATGGCAAACCTAATGGAGTTCCTATACCAGTTGCTCCAGTTGTTGTATGTCTTATATCTGGCATCAAGGTATTAACACATAAAACAGGTGATGATGAAGCTGTAGTTACTGTGTTTTCTGGCCGAACAGCAATAGGATATATATCTGAAACAGTATATGCAGTTGCACACGGTGGTGAAGCTGTAACTGTCAAAGTCAGCGTGACTTGTTTTCCGGCATCTCCCGCTGCGGCAGTATAAGTTGGCGTTAAAGTTGTATTATTCGAAAGCGTTCCTAACCCATCATGCGTCCATAAAACAGTACCATTTGCTACATTCGCTTCTCCTGCACCAACAGTCGCAGCACCATTGGAACAAATAATTTTAGAACCCGTAATAGAAACAGTAGGGGCCGCTTGAATATTTATTGTATAAGTTGCCGTAGCAATTTGAGGTGCGCAAGTGTTATTGCTGGTGACTGTCATTGTTAAAATAACAGTCCTAGCTACACCACCCTGAACGGGAGTATAAGTTGGATCAACTATATCATCTCTATCAAGAGATCCCGACCCACCGCTAAAAGTCCATTTAATAGTTCCATTTGAAGCTGATGCACCCGTTACCTTAGCTGAACCATTGGAACATATTGTTGTAGAACCGCCTGCTGTTGCTGTTGGCAATCCTTCAATGGAAATCACTTTCGGATCTGATGTCACACTGCTGCAACCACCTGCAGCAGTTACTTTTACTGTATAACTTCCAGATGCCGTTACAAAAATCTCCTGAGAAACTTCGCCTGTTGACCACAAATTTCCTGTTGCAGAGCTGGATGTAAGTTTAACACCATCTGTTTGACAAATAGTCAAAACACCATCTGCTGTAATAGTTGGCTTAGTTGGCACTGCGACCGTCGCATAAGTTATTACTGCTGAATCCGAACCTGTTCCACAATTATTTGTTGCACGAACTCTATAATAATATGATGTGCCTGCTGTCAAGCCTGTTACATCTTTTGTTAGTACATTACCCACGTTCAAATTATTATATCCTGGCAATATTCCACTATTAAATGTAGCCAATGGCTGTGTTGAAACATCAATGCTATAACTAGTAGCAGTTAGGGAAGAAGCCCAATTTGCAGTAATTTGTGAACAATTTTGTCCTGTACCTGCACTCGCGATCGGAGCTGCCGGAGCACCGGTTCCTCCTGTAGTTGTACTAGTAGATTGTATTGCTGATGGACCAGTCGTTCCACAACTATTAATAGACTTTACTCGATAATAATAAGGTGTGTTAGCTGTTAAGCCTATAATATTTACAGAGAGAACATTTCCAACGTTTAAATTATTATAATTAGCCAATATACCGGTTCCAAAATTCATTCCACCAACTGTTGAAACCTCAATACTATAGCTTGTTGCTCTTGCTGCACTACTCCAATTTGCAGTAAATTGCGAACATGTCCTTCCTGTCGCCGCTGCTGGATTAGATACTGCCGGAATGCCAGCTACGTTTGAAACCGTCGTAGTAGTTCTTACAGAAGAATTAGCACCAGCTCTACAATTATTTACTGCTCGAACTCGGTAATAATAATTTGTACTAGGGGATAATCCCGTTATATCTTTTGTTAAAACATTCCCAACATTTAAAGCATTATAACCGGCAACAAAAGTCGCAAAGGTATTCACCGTTGAAACATCAATTATATAACTTGTCGCACCTGGAACTGAATTCCAATTTGCTGTAAATTGCGCACAAGTAATAGTTGTACTCACATTTGTAGTTGGAGTTGCAGGAGTAGTCAATGTTGCATAAGTAATAATGTTGGAGCTTGAACTTATACAAGTTCCATTATATGCTCGAATTCTATAATAATATGTAGTACCTTCTATGCCTATAATAGCTTTTGATAGCACATTACCCACGTTAAGTGCATTATATCCACTTACAAATGAAGCAAAATCACTTACTGTTGATACATCCAACTCATAATAAGTTGCACCTGCAACTGCCTGCCAATTTGCCGTAATTTGTGTACAGGTCGCATTACTTCCTGCAGTAGCAACTGGAGCCGTGCCAGATGAATTTACTGTAACTGTTGCTGTATTATTTTGGATCATAGGTGAACTGCAATTTTCTGAGGCTAAAGCACTTGATCCTGATGATAAAGCTGTAATTTTTATTGTTCTTGTTCCTACAGTGGTAAAACCGGTGGCAATAAAACTTCCAGTTCCTGCCGTAGTGACTTTCATTGATGCTGGAGTCTGCGCTGTACCTTGAATTTCATAAGAAACAGAATAAAGTCCTATTGGCAAATTTCCTGTCAAAGTAATTTCAGAAGATGTCCCTGAACATACATTTACAGCTGTTGCAGTTGTATTAGTTAAACTATATATATAACAGTTATAACTAATAGTTACTTTTCCGTCGCCACCATCACCGCCACGTCTGGCTGAAGCTAAAAAAGAAGATCTTCCGCCACTTCCTCCTCCACCAGGCGCTACACCAACATTTCCAACACTAGAGGTAAAAGCGGTTCCAATGCCTACTCCTCCAAGACCACCGCCATTTGCACCATTTCCTCCAGCACCAGAACTAGTAATTGAACCTGTATCATCTGTAAAACCGAACTCTCCATTTCCTCCTGCACTTCCCGAAAGTCTGGTTGTTCCTGTAGAATTTACATCAAGGCCTGCTGCACCACCTAAAACTAAACTTCCATTATTTAATAAGCCTCCTTTTCCTCCTTCTGCTAAAATGGAATATCCAGTTATTCCTGAAAATCCTCCTGCGCCTCCATTATCGCTCGTAACGCCTTTCCCGCCAATACCAACGACAACAGATAATGTTTCTCCTGATGTTATTGTTAAACCTGTACTAGCAAAAGCACCACCACCTCCACCAGATCCACCTCTTGCACCACCAAAACCCGGATTTGTTGAACTTCCGCCGGCACCACCGGCACCCCATGCCTGTACGGTGATATTTGTGACACCTGCAGGGCTAACAAATGTTTGTGTACCTCCTAATGTAAATGTTGCTGTAGTTTGTGCCAAAAGAAAAACAGGAAGGCAAACTAATACTAAAATAAGTAATGTTTTTTTCATACTGTAGCTTTTTAAATAACAAAAATTAAATTCAGATTTAACTGAAAATTTATTCTGCAATTCTAAATACCACATCTAGAAGGAATTCTAGCAACAAGGCCTGGATAGTAAAAAAAATAATCGTAGTAAAGTAATTCTATTCCCTAAATTTGGTATTTAAATGTCAACATGCAGTATTTAATTTTAGGAAGAAGAGGGGCGGTAAAAAGCAATTTTAATTAAATGTTTGTTTTCAATTCAAAGTGCAAAAATTAACTATAGAATTGTCGCACAAATAGTTTGAAAACATGCTTAAACAATTTACAAATTTTTAACAACTATCTAAAAAACAAGCGTTTATAATTTTAAATTATTTTTAATTCGCTGCTTTTTAAGTAATTTCTCTCAAATTGTTTTTTTTTATGTTACTGGTCTTTTAAATTTTACAAATCATCTGAATAAGTAAAAGTTGTTTTTTTTGAATCTTCCTGACAATTTTAAAAATCAGAGATGATTTAAAAAAAATCATCAAAAAAAACGTCTAGCCAACTCAAATTCTGCAAAAAAAGTGCAAAAAAAAATCTGTTTGAGAAGAAACAAACAGATCATTTTTTAATAAAAAAACTATTTAAAAAACCACTTTTTTAGCGACTGAAAAATCATTTTCTAAAGTAACTTTTACTAGTAAAACTTGATTTCTTGAATTTAGATTCGGAATAGAAAAATTAAACGCATTTATTTTAGTTCTTTTATAAAGAATTTTTCCTGTAAGATCAAAAACTGTTGCTTCTTTAATAAATTTCTGCGGAGCTTCAATATGAATAAGTTTGTCTTTTATATAAACAAAAACAGCATTCGAATTATTTTCAAATTCATCAAAATTCAATTCCTTGTCCAAATATTTCAATTCAAACCTATTATCAAAAGTTCCTTTCTCCGTTTTAAATTTATAAGGACCCTCTTTTAAGTTATACAATATTTCTTTTTCCTTATCGAGTATATAGATATTTGAATCTGAAAATTGGCTGTCGATATGGTCAATGCTTACATTAAATTCTCCGCTAATCGAGGTTGTATAACCTAGCGGGACAGAATCGGTTTTATCGAAAGGAAAAGCTCTGCCCTGAATAACCAAATTTTTATTTTCTGCAAGACTATAAAAATTCGCAAACTCATTGCCATTAAAAGATTCTGCATCATAATTCTCATCATATGAATTTGAAGCGCCAGCTATATATCCAACTAATATTTGCTTAAAGACACCCTCTTCATTCGTTAGGTTCAGCCATATTCTTTGCTTTTCAATTTCATTTTTTTGAATTTTACCGTTTTTATTAGGTTTGAAAAAGGTAGAATTTCTTTGCTGCATTCTCATCTTGTCATTAAACTCAATCATACCCGCATTTTTGCATCCAACAAAAAAAGCTTGTCCTGACGCTATTGTCTTATCAGGAACACTTTCGTTTACACCATTAGCCAGACTTCCTCGAGTACCAACGCCACCAAGTAAATTGTAAACAGCATAATCATCAGATGAATATTTGTTATTAGAAATAGGAGTATTATGCGTCCAGAAGTACAAGGTCCCTTTTATTTTTGATTCGTTTTCTCTCAAAAAAATATCAGCATCAAGTGTACATGGGTACGGATTTCCTATTAAATTGAAAATCACATTTCCAATCTTTAAATTAACATTCACTTTTCCATTATTCGGAATTCCTTTAAAAGTTGCCTGATAACTTGCTGGAACATTTGCCGAGAAATCTTTTGGTCCTTGAATAATATATCCCTTGCCAAGTGACATTATATTTGTTCCATTTTCTTGATTCCAAACCCGTACCACAGGATCGTAAGAATAATATTTGGTTGAGGAAGGCGAAACATCAACCAATTTTTGAGTCTTTACAGGAGAAGACCAATACGTATAATCTGATTTTAAAATAGGTGATGAATTTCGTTGTAAATGAATAATTCCTGTATTGATGATATCATCATCTGATTGATATAAATTTGCTGAATCTTCTAAAATTAAAGTTCCTAAGCCAGAATATGAAAACTCAATTCCCAGTGTATTTCCGCTCAATAAAGTAACTTTCTTGCCCACATCAATAGTACAACTGCAAACATTAGCTGTTGTTAATTCTGGATAATCTTCTTTAAAAAATAATTCTTTTCCGCCTGACGGAAAACCATTTGACCAAGAATTTCCATTCCACATTGTTGATTCTAAACAAAGTTTCAATCTGGCAATTCTGTGTTTAGAAATCCCAGAAACCGAATTAAAATCTCCTCCAATCAAGAGTTTAAAATCTGACGAAAAACTCATTGCAAATAATTTGTTGTTTAGCTGAGCATCAAAAGACATATCAATACTTCCTGTTTTTAATAATCGTATCAATCGCAACGATGGAGTAGTTTTATAACTTCCTGAAAAAGTGCCGCCCGCTAAAATACGATCATCTGCCTGTATTAAAATACTTCGCACATCTCCTTTACTAAAACCAGAACCTGACTCAAATGTGGCATCTAAACTTCCGTTTGCATTTAATCGTAAAATTCTTTTCTGGGCTCCATCATTAAAAGTGGTAAAAGAGCCACCAACAATTATTTTTTGATCAGACTGCAATGCCAATGCATATATGTTTTTATTAAATCCAGTTCCAATCGCAAATGTTGGATCAATACTTCCGTTTGCATTTAAGCGTACTAAACGGAGAAAAGGAATTCCATCAAAAGCAGTAAATCGTCCCGCAACCAGAATTTTTCCGTCAGGCTGCAATAAAATTGCTTCAATAATGGCATCGGCACCAACACCAGAATTAAAACTAGTATCTCTCAAACCATTAGGCATAAGCCGTACAATTCGGCCAGCACTTACATCATTATATTTAGTAAAGCCACCCGCAACAATAATTTTTTCATCAGGTTGTATTGCCATTGCATAAACTTGGCTATTACAGCCAGAAGTCACATTAAAAGAGGGGTCAACTGCTCCGTTTGGTAAAATCCGTACTATTCGATTGATCATTGTTTCATTGTACTTTGTAAAATTTCCGCCTATAACAATTTTTCCATCTGGCTGCAAAACCGCTGCTTTAATTAAATTATTAGCACCGACTTGTCCAAAATTAAAATCAGGATCAGAAGAACCATCTTCCAAAAGCTTAGCAATTCTGGAAACACTAGCACCATTAAACTTTTTAAAATTGCCAAATACCATTGATTTTCCTTCTTCCAAAGACAAAATTTTATAAACCGAATTATCAAGCCCAATTCCCGATGCCAAATATCCTGTATCGTATTCACCATCTGAATTAATCTTAGCCAATCTTCCTTGGTTTAAACCGTCAAAAACCAAAAATGAACCTCCAATATACCACGCTCCTTCAGCATCAGTTTCTAATGCAAAAACAGAAGCTGTTGCCGGGCCCGATCCAAAATCAATATCGTTTTTTAAAAGACCGAAACTGTCTAATAAACAAACACGATTAACGCTGGTTCCATTATAATTTCCTGTAAAAGATCCGCCAACCATTATATTCCCAAAGGAATCTGTTTTAAAAGCTAAAACAGCTCCAGAATTAAAACCCGAACCCACAAAAAAAGAAGTGTCTACACTTCCGTCTTGCATTATTCTAATAATTCTGTTTGCTGTGATGCCATTATAACTAGTAAACTTTCCTCCTAGAAGAATTTTGCCGTCTGACTGCACTGTCATCGTGCTGACCTCACTATCAAAACCTTCTCCTACATTAAAAGTTAAATCAATTCGCCCATCATTATTTAAACGAAGAATTCTATTGATTTGTGTACCATTAAAAACAGTAAAGTTTCCTGACAGCAGTATTTTGTCATTATTCAAAACTTTGACATTTTTTATAGTCGATGCCCCCGAACCTACAAAAGAAGCATCTAAAGATCCGTTCGTCAAAATTCGGGCTACATAATTTGCTGTGCTATTATTGTATTTTGTAAAACTGCCGCCAATGATTATTTTTCCATCAGACTGAATTGCAATATCATAGATTATTCCTGTGGTTGCTCCAATTGAAGTATTAAATGAGGTATCAATACTGCCGTTTGGATTTAAACGAATGAGTCTTCCTGCATTTATCCCGTTGTATGAGGTAAAACTACCACCTACAAGTATTTTGCCATCGGGCTGTATATATGATGCATAAATTTTTCCATTGAAACCACTTCCTGTATTAAAATTTTCATCTATAGTACCATCTGGCGTTAAGCGGGTCAAATAAGGAGATGGAATTCCGTTAAGGTTTAAATATTCACCGCCAACTATGAGATTTTGATCGGATTGCAAAGATAAAGTCTGAACAGAATTATCAAATCCATCTCCAATTGAACCATCGTCGAGGGTATTAAAAGTGACATCAACTTTCCCTTGTTGTCCATAAAATTCAAAATTTCCCAAAAATACAGTCAGAGTGACTGCGTAAAGTAATTTTCTAATCAAAGCCAAAAAATCAGATTAATTAATAATATGCGAATTTTCTGAAATTTAAGAACTCGATTATATTTGTACAATACCCACTTTTAGTGATATTTATAGGCCAATAAAAAAAGCCATTTCTCTGATTGAGAAATGGCTTTTTTGCATTAAAGCTATTTTTTATTTATTGAAAAATAATTTTTCTTGTTGTTTTATATCCGTTTTCAAGCGTTATATCAACTAATAAAACTTGATTGCTTGATTGTAGATTTGAGATCACCAATTCTGATGTTCCTGCTTTCTTTTTAGTATAAAGCAATTTTCCAGCGACATCAAAAATCGTAACATCTTGGATGGCTTCGTTTGAAGAAACCACTTTCACCGCTTTATCTTTTACTGAAACCGTAATACCTTTTTCAATATTTTCGAAGTCGCCTGTTCCCAAAGATTTATTCGTATATCTTAAAACCAAACGATCTGTAAAAGTTCCAATTGCTGTAGTAAACGTATAATTGCTTTCTGTTAAATCATGAATCTTACCAGTAGATTTATCCTCAATATAAATTTTTTGAGTCGTCATATTACCATCAACATTATTGATCGAAATTGTAAAATCTCCAGCAATTGCAGAACGATAACCTAACGGAACTGTATCAGTATCTGCAAAAGGCAAACCACGTCCTTGAATTGCTAATTTGGTATTTTCATTAATACTATAAAAGTCTACATATTTATTAGCATCAAAACTTTCTCCATCGTATCGATCGTCATAAGCATTGCTTGCTCCTTGTACATATGCCACAAGAAGTTGTTTGAAAGCTCCTTCCGTATTCGTCATATTCAGCCAAATGCGGTGTTTCTCTAACAATGTTCCTTTCGAATTTTTCCCAGGTTTGTAGAATTGACCGTTTAGTGGTAGTCCATTTATATCTAAACCTCCAGTTCGCATATCATTTGTAAAACTTATAGTACCTGTAGTCTTAATTCCAGCAAAGAAACCTTGTCCAGCTCCAATAAAACCAGTAGGCGCGCTATTGTTGTTTCCTGAACTAGGAATAGTTCCAGATCCTGCCGGTGTTCCAACTCCTGTACCACCGCTCAAATTATAAACAGCATAATCATCTGCTCCATACTGATAAGCACCGCCTAAAACTACTGGAACATTATGAGTCCAAAAGTATAGTGTTCCTGTTAAATTTGAATTGTTGCTTATAAGTTCATCAGCAGATAAAGCTGAAGGATAAGGGTTTCCAATTAAATAAAATTTATTACCAGTCATTACCTCACTTGTAATACTACCATTTATAGGAGTTCCTGTAAAAGTTGCCTCAAAATCATTTCGTACCGTATTTGAAGTTCCTTCCGGGCCACGAATGATATAACCTTTACCCTCAACCATAATAGTACTTCCTGGTTTATAAATCCATCCAGAACCATTATGAGCATACATTTTTGTAGGATCTGTTAATGGTGAAACAGCTCCCAAAGTCATATTATAAACTGGTGTTGACCAATACACATAATCGGCCTGACGTATTTTGGTGCTTTTACGTTTATATTTAATAGTTCCTGTATTAATCGTTTTGTTTGTAGTAGTCTGCATTAAACTTGAGCTGTCCTCAAAAATTAATTGACTTCCAGCAACAACATGTACTCCATTTGTAACGGTTAATGTTTTTTTACCATCTACTGTTACAATTGCATTATTGCTTACTCTAACAGAGCAGTACGTTACATCTGCAGCTACAGTGTAGTCACTTGCAAAATCAATATAGTCATCTGAAGTTGGAGCACCATATGTCCATGTGCCACCACTATAAGTATTTGCTACTACTACAACTGGTGCTGAGTATGTTATCGTGCAACCGTTATCAACCGCAAATCTATAAGTACCTGGAACTAATCCTGTAACAGTATGTGTACTTGATGTGAAAGCAATTGTTGTTATTGTTGTACCATCATTTTGTAATAAATTTCCTGAAGCTGGTAAACCACTTAATTCGACACTTGCTCCTGCAGAACAAGTTGGTCGTGATGGTGTTGCAGCAGTTGGTGCGGGATGATTTGGATTAATTATTAAAGGAATTGTTGCAGTGCTTGAACAGCTTCCGCTTGTCACGGCATACACAACTGTTACATTTCCTGCTGTAACTCCTGTTACAACTCCTGCATTTACAGTTGCTGAACCGGTCCCATCTACAATAGACCATGTTCCTCCAGGCGTTGTATTTGTAAAGGCTGGAGTTAATGAACCAACACAAGTTGAGGTTGCTCCTCCTGTGATTGGGTTTACGGTTGGGAGTGGGTTTACAGTTACTGTCCAAGAGCCTATTGAAACTGCTGCAGTAGTACTGCACGATCCATCTTTTGCATAACGCCTGTAGCTTGTCGTTGCAGTAAGTCCTGCCGGAGGTGTATAAGTTGAAAGTGTAGCGCCTGCTACGTCAGCTGTATAACCGTCGGCAGAAGATCTCCATGAATACGTTATAGGCGCATCGCCACCGCTTGCATCAGTCGTGCTTCCGATTGTTGTTGCCGGTGTTCCGCCGTA
>NZ_SNXB01000007.1 GCF_004362055.1 Flavobacterium sp. 245 | reverse complement strand
ATTATTACAATCATGAAAGACCACATCAAGGTATTGATGGAAAAAAGCCAATCGAAATGATAAATCCGTTACCGAAATAAGTGACTTTTACAATTCCGAGGAACGAGGAATCTCCGCAAGTAACTCCGCAACGAGAGTCCAATCTTTGTAGAGCTTCTCGCGGAGATTCCTCGTTCCTCGGAATGACAAGATTGTGTTTAAAAAAAGCTTAGTGACTTAGAATCTTAGCAACTTAGTACCTTAATTTATATCGTCTTAATCGCCATAATTTTCTCCTCAAAAGTATCTTTAAAATCAGATTTGCTTTTAATTCTGGTTTTGTAGGTGTAGATTGTAGCCACAGAAAGTTCTAAGAATTCGGCCATTTGGCTGCTGTCTTGAATTCCTAATCGGTACAGCGCAAAAATCCTCAATTCAGTATTTAGAAGTTCTCCTTTTTTGACAATACATTTATGATCATTAGGAAACAAATGATTAAAATCAGTCACAAAAGTTGGGAACAGTTTAAGGAAAATTTCGTCGAATTGATGAAACAGATTTTCACGTTCTTCCTTGACATTATAACGTTTTAAACTTGCAATAACTTCGTCTGTTTTTTTAGTAATAATTTTATGAAGCGTGCTTTTTTGAATGTGGTCAATCTTATTAATGAATGCCGAAGTGGCTTTAATAAAATACGTAATATACTCTTCCTTAATAGCATTTGCTTCACTCAAACTGATGTTCATTTCTTGAAGTTGCGCATACGAAGAAGCCATTATTTTTCTGGCTTTGTTTCTTTCTTTTAATTGTTTGAAAATAATAATCGAAAACAAGACAATTATAAATGTCAATATAGTAAGCAGAATAATGATTTTTTCCAGCTTATCATTTTTGTCTTTTACGTTATTTAATTGTGCTTTTTCAATAATGGGCAAAATAGACGAAATCTCAATTTTTCGATGTCTGGCGTTGTAAAAAGTCGCGTCGTCCATCGCAATATTGATGTATTCATTGGCTTTGTCCAAATAACCCATTTTAAAAAGCTCATTGGCTAAATTCCTCAGCGCTACAGTTTCTTTAGTTGCATTTTTGACATCGGCAATAGCGGCAAGCGCGAGATACTGAATGGCTTTTTTAGTATAACCTCTCTCTGAATAAATATAACCAAGACTAGAAGTCGCAATACCATAATAATCAGGAGGAAGGTTGTAATTATTAATCCAATAACTAAATGCAAATTCGGCACCGCGCCAGTCTTGTTGTTTTAGTCTTTTTAAGCTTTCGGCTGCCCAATATTCATTTGTATTAGTTCCAATTAATTCCAGAGCCTTTTTTAGGAAATGATTTCCTTGCTGGACGTAATGAATATTAAAGCGCTGATCTTTATTGTAATCGGCTAGATCATAATACGCTCGGGCTTTGATGTTATAATATTCAAATTTGTTTTTTATATCCAGCTTTTGGTCATCGATAACATTTAAAGTGTCAATGGCTTCTTTAAACAAGCCAGATGACAAGAGCACGAAACCTTCTTTAATTCGGCTTTTAGCCAAATATTTTGGGTCTTTTAAAACGATCGCTTTGATTTTTGCTTCTTCTAAATAATAATAAGCCGAGTCGTATTTAAACGATTTATATTCATCAAACAACGACATATACGTATTATATAGTTGTTCATTGTTTTGACTGACCGTAAATTTTGAAACATTTCTTTTTAAAGCTTCAATTTTTCGATATTTCTGTTTTAAATAAATATCTTTTTTAAGAAGCACTTTATCTAATTCCTCTAAAACAGGATTTGTCTCTTTCGCAGTTAGAGAAAAACCCGCAATAAAAAAACATAGAATGAAAATTCTTTGCATGGTTTTGTTTTGGTTTAGGGTAAAAAAATCTTTTTTGGTTTATCGAGTTAATTCGTTTTCAATATGGGATAAGCTTGAGTGCTGCTGATTAAAAGCGCTTTCAGAATTTTGGAACTTCCTTTAAATAAAAGCTTTAAAAGCAAGTTCTGAATTCAAAAATAAGATATAAATGTTAAAAGCGATCTAATTATTTGCAATTATACAATAAAAACCAGTTATATATATGCATAGTGAAAAAAATATCCACTTTAATTTTCATATTGTCATATTTACCATTAAATAAGTAGGCATTTTCATCTAAACAGCATCTTGATTTTTTGAATTATAAAAATAACATAAATTATTGATTTTCAATTAATTGTGCGTAAAAACCTTTCGATTTTATCTTGATTTTTCTCAGATATTTTTTTTTAGATTTATTTAACATCTAGTTTCGTTCTGTCTTTTATGAGACAGAAAAACTAACAAACAAACCACAAATTTATGAGATGTAAAAGTATTTATTGGTTAGCTGTTGTTATGTGTTTAATGGCCACTGGCTGTGATAATACCGACGACGGAAGCTACGTTGATCCGATTACCCTTTATGAGAAACTAAATGGAAATTGGGGATTAACAAACTTGAAAATGGTTGATGAGGTTGCAAAAGCAAACAAGATCGAACCAAACGAAGAAAACTTGAGTACGTACTTTAATTACGAGGATTTTAAAATTAAATTCAATGTAGATGAAAAGAACCAGCCAACAAGTTATGAAGTAACAGGAAATGTTCCTCCTTTATTTGCACCAAAAGGCTATTGGGCATTAAGTTCAGATTTTCAGCCAACTAATTTGGGTGCAACAAAAATCTACTTATTCAGTGATGCTCAAAAAACTCAAAAAACAGATGAGTTAAAATTATCATCAGTTCCAGGAAGCAATGAAGAATTAGAATTTCAATTAATTCATTCCTCTGGAGGATCTGCATTTGTGTCTTACGTGTTTAAATTAAATGCTATTAATTAAAAAGTAATATGAAAAAATTTATATATACAATTTTACTTGCCCTTTTGATGGCTCCTAATTTTATTCAGGCACAAGAAGCCGCTGGAGCTGTAGGCAGTATGTCATCTTATCCTGTAGTGTACAAATATGATGAAAAAGTGACTTGGTATTTTGATCTTTCGGGAACAACATTTGCAGAGACTGAAGATCTTTATATCTGGATTTGGTCGCCATCTGAACCAGATGCAGGACATTGGGAAAATTCTTCTGATTTTGCAAAACTTAAATATGAAGGAAATAAAATTTGGAGTTTTACTTTAACGCCAACACTTTATTTTTCTAAAACTCCAGATGAAATTGCTGCAAGCGCAGGATTTTGGTTTCGTTTGAAAAACAAAAACGGATCAAAACAAAGTGATGTTGCCAATATGCCTTACACTGATTTTTCTTCTTTTTATACTGCAAATGAGTTAATCAGATCCTATCCAACAAAACCTTTAATTGATAAACCGGTAAGTATTTTATTCAATTCTAATTTAAAAGATGGTTTTGTAGGTGTTCCTAGCGTTCATTTTCATAGCGGATTAAACAATTGGGCTGTTTTGCAGGAATATCAAGCATGGCTTCCAGATGTATCTGAAAAAACAAAATTGAAAGATCTTGGAAATGGTTTTTATAGAATGGATTTGATTCCACAGCAATACTACAATCCCCCAGCAGGTTTTGTTATGGAAAATATTACTTTCCTGATGGTAGCAAAAGATTGGACGACTAATTCAGGAGACCAAATTATTTATGCGGGTGAATTTATTCCGCCACCACCGCCAAGTTTCAGTTTTTTCCCAACGGTTATCAGCCAGAAAGATTTTCTTGGAATGTCTAGAAAAAACAATGAAGCGGGTGTAAATAAACTTATTTATACGATCACGGCTGGAAGTAAAATAATATCTGGTGAGTTTTCTGGAGGAACAGCTGAGATAAAAGGATTTGTCAATTTAGTTTCAGAATTAAATGGTGTTCAAGGTTTAAATGAGATTCATGTTTTGGTAAAAGACAACAAAGACAAAACAATCTCTGACACCAAAATTCCGCTTAAAACTTTGGACAAATAATTCACTATCAAATTAAAACATCAATTCTAATGAAATGAGCATAACCCTAAAATTGGTCGTTGAACCAATAATGTATATGCGAATTACATATGACTGATAAAAAACAATAAATAACTTCATATGAATAGTAAAAATAAAAAAATAGTCCTGCATCAAATGTGGACTACTAAAACTTCAGTATTCATGATTTTCATGCTTTTTCTTTCGGCAGGAATGTTTGCTCAAGAAAAAAAGCAGGTATCAGGTACTGTTTATGACAATACAGGCACTGTATTGCCGGGAGCTTCGGTAATTGAGGTGGGTACAAAAAACGCCACCACAACA
The DNA here is from genome assembly GCF_004362055.1 of Flavobacterium sp. 245. GTDB lineage: Bacteria > Bacteroidota > Bacteroidia > Flavobacteriales > Flavobacteriaceae > Flavobacterium. The sequence continues at coordinate 297,044 of NZ_SNXB01000007.1, read as the reverse complement.
GATTTTGACGGAAAATTCGCTTTGATGGTAGCCGTAGGAGGTTCGATTGAAGTTTCTTTTATTGGATCAGCAACTCAGAAAGTTCAAATTACTTCGGCATCAAAAAATATTGAGGTGCGTCTGCAAAACGACGGTTATCAATTAGCTGAGGTTCAGGTTGTAGCCGTTGGTTATGGAACTCAAAAGAAATCAGATTTAACTGGAGCTATTTCAACCGTAAAAGCAGATGATTTAGTAAAAGGAACAATTTCATCTACAGAGCAGGTTTTGCAAGGGAAAGTTGCAGGTTTAAATGTTATTCGTCCTTCTGGTGATCCAGCAGCGGGCTCAACTTTGCGTCTTCGTGGTGGAACATCATTAACTGCAAGCAACAACCCATTAATTGTAGTTGACGGAATTGCTGGTGTTGATATCAACGTAGTACAACCTTCAGATATTAAAACGGTTGACGTTTTAAAAGATGCTTCGGCAACTGCTATTTATGGTTCAAGAGGAGCAAATGGAGTTATCATTATTACAACAAAATCAGGTACAAAAGGAGTTTCTGTTGTGTACAGCGGTATGTCAAGCATTGGTTATGTGACCGATAATTTAGATCTTTTGTCAGCAAATCAATGGAGAAATTATGTTCGTCAAACTAATAGTGCAGATGCTGTTGATTATGGTGCAAATACAAATTGGCAAAAAGCAATTGAGCAGACAGCCATTTCGCAATCACATACTTTGACGATTAATTCTGGTAAAACCGACAGTGGTTTCAGAACGTCACTTTCGTATTTAAATAACGAAGGAGTTATTAAAGAGTCAGGTTTAGAAAGACTTAGCGGAAACATTAGTGCTTATCAATATCTTGGTGACAATAAAGATGTAAAATTTGACATGGGATTATTTGCTAATATCGATAAATGGCACCCAGTTGATTACAGAATTTTTGAATATGCTTATAACCTGAATCCAACAATTCCGGTTTATACACCAACAGGCGAATTTTCATCTGTAGCCCTTAACCAGTACTTCAATCCAGTTGAACTTTTAACAAACAGAACGGTTGATAATGAGAGACACAGACTTCTAGGTTATTTTAAAACTGAAGTTAAATTTTTGAATGATTTCTTGGCTGTTGCCAATATTTCTTTAGAACATAATGCGGTTCAGGCAAGTACTTACAAACCGAGCTATGCAGTTTTAGAAGGAGCTACTGAAGGTGGTTATGGACAAAAAACATATGGTGAATACACAAATGCACAAGGCGAACTTTATGTAAATTATACTAAAGTAATTGATAAACACAATATCAGCGCATTGGCAGGATATTCTTATTTAGAGAATATTTACGAAGGTTTTGGAGCTCAGAGAAGCGGTTTTGTAACAGATGCTTTCAGCTATAACAATTTAGGTGCAGGTTACAAATATCGTTTAGGTGATGTTTATTCGTATAAAGGAAAATCAAATTTGGTTTCATTTTATGCTCGTGCCAATTATGCTTATGACGGTAAATATTTGCTGACTGCAACGGTAAGAAGAGACGGTTCAAGCCGTTTTGGAGAAAATAATAAATGGGGAACTTTCCCATCAGCTTCTGTGGCTTGGAAAATTTCAAATGAAGGATTTATGGATGGTACAAAAGGCTGGCTTGATAACTTAAAATTGAGAGTGGGTTATGGTGTAACGGGTAATCAAGACGGAATTGGAGAGTATAAATCACTTTCGATTTTAGGAGTTGGAAACGACAGTTACTACGATCCTGTTACAGGAACTTGGAGTTTGGCTTATTCGCCACAACAAAATCCAAATCCTGATTTGAAATGGGAATCAACGAAGCAATTAAACATTGGTTTTGATTTCACGCTTTTCAACAGAATTTCAGGTTCATTTGAATGGTATTCTAAAAATACAGACGATTTATTATACACTTACGAAGTGCCTCAGCCTCCTTATTTAGTTGGAACTATGCTGGCAAACGTTGGTGAAATGTCAAACAAAGGAGTTGAACTTACTTTGAATGCTGACATTATCAAAGGGCCGAAATTCAATTGGAATGCTAATTTGACACTTGGGCACAACATCCAAAAAATCGAAAAACTTTCGAATCCAACTTATAAAACTGATGTTATTTACAGCGGTTCGCTGCATGGTTTAGCAGGTATGTCTGGACAATATTCTCAAATTATTGCTGAGGGTTATCCTGTTGGAACTTTCTGGGGATTCAGAAATGCGGGACTTGATCAAGATGGCAAAATACAGTACTACAATGCTGCAGGTGATATTGTTGCAGAAAGCGCTTTAGTAGATGATGATAAAACAGATTTAGGAAATATTCAGCCAGATTTGACATTGGGTATCGGAATGAATTTTACATACGGAAATTTTGATCTTGGAATCAGCGGTTACGGAATGTTTGGTCAAAAAGCATTAAATGCAACAAACATGATGCTTAATGATCCAAACAGATTGCCAGCTTACAATGTTCCAGATGATTTCTTAGGAAGCGGCATTACTTCGGCACCTAAATATTCTGATTATTGGATTGAGGATGCTTCTTTCTTTAGACTTCAAACGCTTTCTGTTGGCTATACAATGCCAATTGGATTCAAAAATTCAAAACTTAGAATTTATTTAATGGGAGAAAATCTTGCTGTGTTTACAAGTTACAAAGGTGTTGATCCAGAGATTGGCTTAAATGCTCAAAATGGTTCAGATCAGACAGGATTAGCAGCTCCGGGTATCGACAGATATAATAATTATCCTAGACCAACAACAATTTCTGTTGGATTAAATTTCTCGCTGAATAACTAAGCGAATTAACTCAAAAATAGAACAAATGAAAATCAAAATAACAGCTGCAATATTAATAAGCATGCTTTTTACGATATCATGTACAGATTTAAGTGAAGACTTATATGATAAAGTAGAAGATGGAAATTTTGGAAATACTCCAAAGGAAATTGATGCATTAGTTGGAGGGGCTTATTCTTCTCTAAGAGGATTCGCTGACGGAATATCAAACAATTACCCAACTTGCGAATATGTATTCTTTTTAACTGAAACTGTTTCTGATGAAGCTACAATTCCTACTAGAGGAACAAACTGGTACGATGGCGGGCAATATCAAGATGCACAAAAACATACTTGGAAAGCGGATAACCGAATGATTCTTTCGGCTTGGCGTTACAATTATACGGGAATTGCAAAGATCAACTCAATCATATATCAAATCGATAAATCGTCTTTGACTGATACTGCAAAAGCGCCAATTTATGCTGAATTAAAAGCTTTAAGAGCCTACTATTATTACAATCTTTTGGATTTATTCGGAAATGTGCCAATCGTAACCAATTTTGAAGACACATCACTTCCGTCAAATTCTACAAGAAAACAAGTTTATGATTTTGTTGAAAAAGAATTGACAGATGCTCTTCCGCACTTAAATTCAAATGTGGTGTATTCTAAAATGACAAAAAATGTAGCATATTCTTTATTGGCTAGATTGTATTTAAATTCTGAAGCTTTTATAGGAACTGCACGTTGGCAGGATTGTCTTAACATGTGCCAAAAGATTTCGGGCTACTCTTTGACGCCAGATTTCTTTGCCAATTTTGCTACAGAAAATCAAAAATCACCTGAAATCATTTTTGCAATTCCGTACGATTCAAAAGCTGGAACGGTAGGAAATTACATGAATTCAATGTCTTGTCATTACTTGCATAAATTGACTGTTTCTGCAACTGCCGATTATCCTTGGAGTGCAAACGGAATGTGTGCGCAGCCAGGAGTATTCTCTGCTTTTGCTGATACTGACAAAAGAAAAAAATGTATGGTTGCCGGAGATCAAATTAATAAAGCTACCGGACAAGTTATCATTATGGATAATGGTGAAAAGTTGACGTATACTGAAGAAGTTACTAGTGTTGCTGATGCTAAAGAAAATCAAGGTGTTCGTTTAGGCAAATACGAAATGAAAGAAGGAGAAACTTGGGAACGCGATCACGATTTAGTTGTAATTCGTTATGCCGAAATTTTAATGATGCAGGCAGAATGCTACGTTCGTTTAGGTTCTCCTGATTTGGCAAAACCATTCTTGCAGCAAATAACAGCTCGTGCGGGCGAAGAAATGCCAACAACAATTGATCTTCATTTTATTGATCAGGAATTGCTTAAGGAATTTACTTTTGAAGGAAGAAGAAGAACAGACAACATTCGTTTTGGAACATTCTTCTTAGCATGGTGGGAAAAAGGAACTACTGAAAAATATAGAGCAATTTTCCCTATTCCAAGTACGGTTTTAACAACAAATAAAAACCTAAAACAGAATCCTGGGTATTAGGTTATTGAATGTCAGTCTTCCATGTTGGTTAGTCGTGGAAGGCTGACATATTTTAAATCTGGATTATTCTTAGGTATAAATCATGGGAATATTATTAAACACATAGCAACATAGATTTTATGTGTAAATAAAAAATATTAAAAGAAACTTATTTCTTTCACAAAGATTGCTATGTGCATTTAAAATAAGTGAAACGCCTTTTTTTGAGTGCTAAAAGCTATGTTTCTATGTGTTTAAAAATAAAAAAACAAATTACATCAATATGAAAAGATCTATCACTTTATTGTTTTTTGGGATCGTGAATGTTTTAATCGCTGCCGGATGCGGCAGTGATGATAAAGGTCCAGATAAACCAACAGAACCCGAAACACTTGCACCTGTTGCAATTGAAAAAACAAACAGCACCAAAATTTATGTTCATTATATGCCTTGGTTTGAAACCAATGAAAGCAGTGCCGATAAAAAATGGGGATATCACTGGACTATGGCAAACAAAAATCCAAATAATATTGGAGCAAACAACCGCAGGGAAATTGCATCTTATTATTATCCGCTAATCGGGCCGTATCATTCGGGCGACAAAAATGTGATTGAAAACCATTTATTATTGATGAAATATTCAGGAATTGATGGTGTTTTAATCGATTGGTACGGCACTTATGATGTGAACGATTACCGAATGGTAAAAGAAAATACAGAGCAGTTAATCGCCATGCTGGATAAAGTTGGACTTGAATATGCGATTGTTTATGAAGACCGTGTTACAAAAAATGTTGTCGATGCAGGAAAAGCAATTTCAGTAACCAGTGCAGCAAAAACTGATTTAAGTTATATGCAGACGAATTATTTTCCAGATGCCAATTACATCAAAATAAACGGAAAACCATTATTGCTGAATTTCGGTCCAATTGTATTGCAGACTCCAGCCGAATGGACAAACGTTTTTAGTACATTGACTGCAAAACCTACTTTTCTAACGCTTTGGGATCAATCTGTTGAAGCTGGAGATAATGCTTCTGGCGAATATTCTTGGGTGTATAAAAACAGTACTTATTTGACTAATTGGTACACCAATACAAAGCCAAAACTTTCAGTTGCTGTGGGAAGCGCTTATCCTGGTTTTAAAGATTTTTATGCCGAAGGCGGAGGCGGCGCAGCAATTGGCTGGACAATCGAGCACAACAATGGAGCAACGCTTGATGAAACACTTTCTTTGGCTAAAAATGCAAACTTAAGCTATCTGCAATTAATTACATGGAATGACTTTGGCGAAGGAACTATGTTTGAGCCAACAGTTGAATTTGGTTATAATTATATCGAAAAAGTGAAAACTTTTGCTGGTGTAAAAAATACCGAATCATTTTTTGCAGACATCAGTAAACTGTATAACCTAAGAGTAGAAAAGAAAGGCAACGCCGACGCTCAGAAAAAATTAGACCAGGCTTTTAATTATTTTGTTTCGATGCAGCCCGCAAAAGCAAAACAAGTAGTAAGCGAAATAAAATAACAGTTGTAATTAATACAATTAAATAATGAAAAACATAAGATATAGATACTGCCTAATTGCTTTAGCTTCAATGCTTATTTGCGCTTGCGGTACTAAAAAAACGACCTATAAAATAAGTTCTCCTGGAAAAAACACCGAATTAGTTTTTGAATTAACTCCTTCTGGACAGCCACAATACAGTTTTACTTCTGGCGGAAAATCGGTTATTGAGCCTTCTTTGCTGGGTTTTGAATTTCAAGGAATTCAAAAAATGACTGACGGTTTTGAAGTCGTTTCTACCGAAGAAAAAACAGCCGATGAAACTTGGGAACAGCCTTGGGGAGAATTCAAAAAAGTGCGAGATCATCATAATGAATTGACTGTTCACTTGAAAGAAGCAAAAGGAGAGGAGCGTTTGGTTGATATTATTTTCAAGGTTTTTGACGATGGTGTAGGTTTTCGTTATTCTTTCCCAAAACAGCCTCATTTAGGCAAGGTGAAGATTTCTAATGAAGTTACAGAGTTTACTTTTAAATCAAATAATGATGTTTGGTGGATTCCGGTGCACCGCGAAAACAGTTATTATGAAAGTGAATATCGTAAAACGCCAATCAGTAAAACAGATACAATTAATACTCCCGCTACTTTTGAAACTAAGGAGAAATTGTACGTGGCAATTCATGAAGCTAATTTGACGGATTTTGCTTCAATGACGCTCTTAAAAACAAGCGATAAACAATACAAAAGTGATTTAGTACCTTGGGCTGATGGTGTAAAAGTATATGCCGAAGCTCCTTTTGTGACACCTTGGAGAACGGTTGTTGTTGGAAAAACACCTGGTGATGTGGCTACTTCGACCATTATGCTGAATTTAAATGAACCTTCAAAAATTGATGATCTTTCCTGGATTACACCATCAAAGTATATTGGAATTTGGTGGGGAATGCATTTAGAAAAATTCACTTGGGGACAAGGTCCAAAACATGGTGCTACAACAAAAAACACAAAAGAATATATTGATTTTGCTGCGAAAAACAATTTTGACGGCGTTCTGGTTGAAGGCTGGAACGAAGGCTGGGACGGCGACTGGACTGCCGATGGATCTGCATTTAGTTTTGTAAAAGCCTATCCCGATTTTAATTTGGAAGAAATTACAAAATATGCGGCCATTAAAAATGTCCGTTTAATTGGCCATCATGAAACTGCGGGTGCTTCAAAGCATTATGAAAGCCAGCTTGAAGATGCTTTTAAATTGTATCAAAAAATGGGTGTCAATTCGGTTAAAACGGGTTATGTAAACAAATATCTGGATAAAAAAGAATGGCACGACAGCCAATATGGAGCGCGTCATTACAGAAAAGTGATTGAAACGGCTGCGAAATACCATATCATGATTGATAATCACGAGCCTATGAAAGGAACAGGAATTCAGCGTACGTATCCAAACTTTATGTCGCAGGAAGGCGGCAGAGGACAGGAATATAATGCATGGTCTGTTGATGGAGGAAATACACCACAGCATTTAACGACGCTTCCTTTTACAAGAATGCTTTCTGGACCGTTTGATTACACGCCGGGGAATTTCAATTTCGATTATAAAACGCCGTCTGGAGCAAGAGTTCAAACGACTTTGGCGAATCAATTGGCTTTATATGTGATTATTTTCAGTCCGTTGCAAATGGCTTCAGATTTACCGGAGAATTATGTTGGAAAACCTGAATTTCAATTCATAAAAGATGTTCCGTGTACTTGGTCGGAAACTAAAGTTTTGGATTCTAAAATTGGTGAATACACGACTATTGTTCGTAAAGATTGGGATGAGAAAAACTGGTATTTAGGTTCGATTACCAATAAAAATGCAAGAGACTTAAAAGTAGAATTGTCATTTTTAGATGGCGGTAAGGAATATGAAGCAACAATTTATGCTGATGGAGCAGGAGCAGATTATAAAACAAATCCGTATCCGGTTACGATTTTAAAACAAAAAGTAAATAGTAAAAGTATAATAAATATCAAATTGGCAGCTGGAGGAGGAACAGCTATAAAATTCACTCCATTAAATTAGTTGAGTTAGTAGTAACTGCGTTTATTTTAGTTAAGTTTGAGCAGATGAGCCCGATTTCTTTTAGGAGATTTCGGGCTTGTTTTTTTTTTTTTGTTTCAGGTTTTAAGTTTCAGGTTTCAAGTTTCAGGTTTCAAGTTTCAGGTTTCAAGTTTCAGGTTTCAAGTTTCAGGTTTCAAGTTGCTTGACTTTGAACATAAATTTAACCGCATAGCTATCGGAAGCAAAGGTCTTTTATTTAAGAGATTTTACACAAACGCGATGTTCGCAAAGCTTTGTCTAAAAAACTTTGCGAACATCGCGTAATCCTTTGCGTGCATTGCGGTAAAAAAAACTTAGAACCTTAGCATCTTAGTATCTTGGCAACTTTATTTATGAAGCTGAATATGTTTTCCAAAAGAATAAGTTAAAGCAATTGTTGGTCCGTTATAACCCCATTTAAAGAAGCCATTCAGTCTTTCTTTTTCAGCATCTACTCTGATGTTTAAACCTGTATATCCTGCTGTTATACTTAAGTTTTTATACATATTATATAATACAGTCAAGTTGTAGCTCAAGATACGTCCGTCAATATCATTTACTTTTAGGGCAAAGTAATTAATGTTAGCATAAAGCCCCACTTTTTTTCCTAATACAAATTCTCCCCAAATTCCAATATCCGGTAATGGCGCCGTCACGTCAAAACTATCATTATAGGTGAGTTGCTGTGTTTCTCCTTTCAAGGCCAAACCTACGTCTATTAACATAACGTGTGCACCTATTAAGGCACCTATTTCATACTTTGGTTTCGATACAAAAGCGTAACCGTAATATACTCTAATAATCTGATTGTCAAAAAATGCTGAAACGCTTCCATTTACGGGATACGTATGATCACCAAATTCTATATCTCTTTGAAGCACTTTTGTTGATCTTCTGTTTAAATAAAAATATTCAGCACCTAGTCTTGATCTTCTTGAAATGCGCCATTCAAAAGCAGCAGTAAATGATTCACTGCTTTTATTAAAACCGAGATCTTTCTCAAAATCGATCGAATTTCCAAAATCACCGTCATTGCTTCCCACTTCGACTTGGGTGTTATTTATTGGAAAAAATGCACCGGCTGTAAATTTAAATCGGCGTGCGTGCCAAGGCAAATCTTCAGGGTCATAATTTTGAAATTCGTCTGAGTGATTTTCTGTGGCGGGTAAAGTTTCAGCTGGAATTTCGGCAGTGTTTTGTGCTTTAGCCGTAATCCAAAAGAGGCAAAGTATCATAAAACAAATTAATTTTTTCATCGGATTTAATTTTAGAGTTTTTGATAAATTTTTAACACTTAAAGTTAACAAAAAAAATCATTCATTTAAATTTTTATAGTTTATTATTTAGATAATTGATTTGATTATCAGTTGAATAACTTTATTGTGTTTTGTGATGACTAAAATTTCTTTTGAAAACGGATGCCGCGTGAGGGATAGGAGCATGCTGCCGAAGCAGCGCGGATAGCCCGACAGCATTTAAAAAAAGGCCTGATGAACGCAATGTTGATCAGGCCTTTTTTTAAATGGTGGCACGCCCAGATTATTTTAGATTTTTGGATTTTTAGATTTTTGGATTTTTAGATTTTTGGATTTTTAGATTTTAGACTTTAGACTTTGGAATTTAGACTTTAGAATTTAGACTTTAGACTTTAGACTTTAGACTTAGGACTTAGGACTTAGGACTTAGGACTTAGGACTTAGGACTTAGGACTTAGGACTGGGAACTAATCACTAAAAACCAAATCAAACCCTATCATAATCTGCTTTCCAGTGGACTATTGCTTTTTTGATGGAGTCGCCGGCGAGGTTGTTTTTAATAGCATCTTCAAGAAGCGGTAAAAACTCGTTGTCCGGTGCGAAACGCAGAGCAAATAATTGATCGTCGGTTAATTTGTATTCAAATTCTTCGAGTCTTTTCCCTGTAAGGGTGAAATAGCGGTAACGTAGTTCTAAACGCACGATTCGGTTTTGTAAAATCAAAGCATAATGTTGACGGAGCATAAAAGCTAAAAAGAATAGAAAAATGAAACCTACACTGATAAACGACCAAATAAGCGCATCATTTGTAGTACAGGCAAAATAGATGCTGAAAATTAAAAAAATCGTTAAAACGGGATAATATATAAAATGATGAGGTGTGTAAAACCGTATGTGATTGTAATAGGTTTGAACTTTCATAATGACATTTTTAGGTATTGATTAAAAAAACAAAGCTACTCTAAAAATTAGAATAGCTTTATTTCTCAAAATAAACTAACATAACCAATGTTTTCTTTATACTTTAACTTTTACAGTTTGTAATTCTATTTATTTGAAAAAAGCCTTCATTTTGCATCAAAATACTTTTCTTTTTTGGCTTTAATTTCTTGTTGTAAAGTTACATCGAGCGTCAAGGTTTTTGTTATATTTTAATTTGAAAATGTTATATTATTTCAACTGCTTCAATTATAAAGTGCCAATGATTTTCCACTCGGCTAACTTTGAATCGAAAGATTTTCCAGCATTGGCGGGACTTGTAGAGGGAAGCGTATGAAGTTGATATGCTTTTTTTAGAGCAACATATTTTTTAAAAAAGGCATGTGCTTTTTGTCCGTTAAAGAAGATGGTTGTAATCTTTCGATGTTGTTTTAAAAACGTTTCAAAATCATTTGCGATTTCGTTTTTGATGGCGCTGTCTAAACTTCCTATTCGGTCACAATATTGCAAAACATCCCAAAGTGCAATTTTGTTTTTTATTAGCAAAGCTTTTCTTATTTCATAATCAGATGAGAAATCTTCTTTGAAAATAGTAAACATGAATTTCCAAAAATTGTTTTGATTGTGCCCGTAATATTGATTCAACTCTAATGACTTTGTACCAGGCATTGTGCCGAGAATTAGAATTGTGGAATCATTTGTAGCGATGGGTTCGAACGAAAAACTTTCCATTTTTTTGAATTAAGATTTTTTTTGTTTGAGTTAAAATTATCATTCCGAAGTAATTATAAAACAAAACCCCAAAATTATATAACATTTTTCAAGAACGCTTGACCGAACTTTGAATTATTGATTTTAAAAAGAAATCTAAAAGTAAAATGTCAAATTTAAATGTACGCAAAATGAAAATAGTTACCATACATACAGAGCAAATTCAAACGGTATTTGATGAATTGAATGATAATTTTGACGGAAAAATAGCTTTTGATTTTGATGAATATACGCTTGAAATTAATAATAGTTTTGCAAAAGGAACTATAACTGGCGCTTCTTTTAGTGATAATATTTCATACGTTCAGTTTGATATGACATTTTCGACAGCTGTTAGAATGGATTTTTTAAACGTATTGTCAACGCCTGTTTATTTTGCGTATTGCTCAAAAGGCAGTTTATCGCACAGTTTTGGAATTAACGGCGAAGAAAGAAAGTTTAAAACTTTTCAGACTGCAATTTTGACTTCGGATAAGGATCAGGATAATGTTTTGTTTTTTGAGAAAGATGTCAATACTAAACTAACGCTGATTATTGTTGGAACTCAAACCGAACAGCCATATTTGATGCCATCACTAAACCAAAAGGTAAAAGAAACTTTTTTTGAAAATAATGCAACGGAGAATTTCTTTTATATGGGTTCATATAATTTAAAAATTGCCGAAAAAATTGAACAGCTTAATGCCGTAACGCAAACCGGAATTGTTAGAAATTTATTGAAAGAAGGGATTTTGAAAATTATTTTGGCAATGGAAATTCAGCAACACAGTGACGATTTGAATGCTTTTACAAAAGATGTTAATGGCTTGACATTAAAAGAAATGGAAGAGATAAAAGAACTTTCAGAATTTATCAAGTCTAGTCCAGAAGAAGCTTTTACGATTAAATCGCTGAGCAAAAAATCTGGATTATCGCCAAGCAAACTTCAAGAAGGTTTTAAAATGATTCACGACCGAACTGTCAACGATTATATCACACACATGAGGGTTTTAAAAGCCGAAATTTTAATGCGCACTTCTGATCTTAATATTTCAGAAATTGTGTATTGCATTGGTTTCACCAGCAGAAGTTATTTCTCGAAAATCTTCAAACAAAAATTCAACTGCAGCCCAAAAGAGTATAAGTTTAATATAAGTTGCTAAGGTTCTGAGATTCTAAGATACTGAGGTTCTGAGATACTACGACTCTGAGATTCTGAGATTTTGGGTAGCTTAATATAGATGTGAAAATAGACTAAGATTTTGAGTCGCTGAGGTTCAAGGTGAAAACTTTGAGGCTCCAAACTTAGAATCTTAGTTTTTTTTAGATCAATTTTACATAGCAAAAAAACTCAGCATCTCAGAATCTTAGCATCTTAGAATCTCAGAACCTCAGTATCTTAGAATCTTAGCATCTCAGCACCTTTTAAAATCATCTCCCAAATCGATAATATTCCAAATCCATATTATTTTTACCATTGATGGAATCCAGAATAGAATTCATTCCGATGATACTGAAAGTGATTCCGTTGCCGCCAAAACCTAGGACATAATGTTCATTTTTTTTAGGATCTGGTTTTCCAAAATAGGGAAGACCGTCTTTTGTTTCACCAAATGTTCCCGCCCAGGAATAATCGAGTTTAAAGTTGATATTTGGAAATTTTCTTCGAAAGGATCGTAGCATATATTGTTCTTTTTTTGGAATTAACTTATCTCGTTTTTTGGAATCTAAAAAATCTTCATCTCCACCGCCTACAATCAGTCTATTATCTGAAGTTGCTCGAAAATACAAATACGGATTTGAAGTATCCCATAAAATTGAGTTTTTGAAAACAGCAGGCAAATCGGGCAAACTTTCAGATGCAATGACGTACGTGCTTTTTAAATCGACAACTTTCTCTTTCAGCGTTTCAGTACTTTCATATCCCGAACAATGTATAATATGATTTGCCATAATAAAGTTTCCATTTGCTGTCTCAGCAATAAATTTTCCACCTTGACTTTTTATGGATTCGATATTCGTGCGATCAAAAACTTTCATTCCTTCATTTTGACAATATGAAATTAAATCTTGAGCCAGATGAAAAGGATCCACCACAGCTGCGGTTTTTGATTCTATTGCTGCAATTGCTTTTAATCCCATTGTTTCTAATTCCGCTTTACTGAGCCAGTTAACATCAAAACCATGTTGTTTTCTGGTTTTGAATTCATTTTTTAAAAACGGAATATCTTTTTTGAGACTGCAGAAATAAATACTTTTTTTAAACTCAAACTCGCAGTCGCTTTTTATGGTATCAATAATGATTCGCAAGTCAAAAATTGCTTTTTTACCGTTGCGGTAGCTGTTTATTGCACAGTCTGCTCCACGTAATTTGATTAATTCATGCAACGAAACATCAATTTCGTATTGGAGTAAAGCCGTGCTTGCGGCCGTGCTTCCGTTACAAACGTCGCGTCGGTCAACTAAAACTACTTTCTTTCCGTCGCTAATTAATTTGTAAGCAATCAATGCGCCTGTAATTCCGCCTCCAATGATTAATATCGGTGTTTCGATATCTGAATCTAAAGACGGATAACTAGCCTGCATTTTGTATTTCAAAGGCCAAAAAGTTTCTGTGGAGCGTAGTTTCATTTTTTGGTAGTTTTGGTGGTTTTTGTACTAGCTGTAGTTTTTATTTTTTTAGCCGGTTTATCCTTGGCTTTATTTTCACTTCTATTTTTGTCTTTTCGCTCATGCTGTTCATGCGCTTCTGCAATAGAATGTGATGTTCTAATGCTTTCATCTTTTTTTGCAAGCTCACTCAGTCTTCGATAATATTTTTGAATGATTTCCATTTCTTCTTCCGTCATACTTTCAATATCAACGAGGCTATTACTAGACAATTCATTTGAAGCAACTAATTCGTTTAACTTTAACTGAATGGCAAGTGAATCTTTATTTTGAGCTTTCTGAATTAAGAAAACCATTAAAAAAGTGATAATTGTTGTTCCGGTATTAATAACAAGCTGCCATGTTTCTGAATAATCAAAAAATGGTCCAGAGACTGCCCAGACAACAACAATTAAAAAAGCAATAATAAATGCCGGCGTGCTTCCTGTCGCTTTGCAAACCGTACTTGCAAACTTTTCGAAAGCACTGTTTTTATTTTGATTTTTTGTTTTCATTTGGATTTGATTTTTTGGGTTTGCTTACCTTTTCTTCTCTTATTACTTTATTATGTTTTTCATCATAAACTGCCTCATCGATTTTTTGTCCTGTTTTACTGAATATTTTTATTTTAGGATCTTCATGGGTACCTGTTATTACAATTGGAAAACCAATAATTCCAAAAGGTGGCAACCCTAATCGCATTCTTAAATCCAGTAGTCCATCAAAACTGGTGGTACCTTTTATTGTGGGTTTAAAACTGGCAACAGAAAAAGTAAATGGCTCAATAAAAATTAAGTTGTTATCGATTGTAGATTTAATTTCAATTCCCTTCATATCAGGATTATCAAGGCCTTTTTGTCCTGTTTTAGAGCTGATTCCGTCAAATAGTTTCAATCCTTTAACCTGAACATCACGCAGATTTATTGTACCGCCTCCTTCAAGTGATTCATAAATAGGCCCCATATTTCCGTTCAAATCGCCTTTAACTGTATAATCAACAGAGATAATTCCCTGCGCTTTTTCGGCTACAGTTACCATATCATGAAACATCGGGATTTCTTTGTATGCACGTTGTACGCTAAAATCTTTAGCAGTAAAATGAGCATCAAAATGAGCCGTTGTCGGTGATTCGTCTTTGTATGAAGCATCAATTCCTAATAAGCAGTCAATGATATTAAAAGTGGCATTTTGCAAATAAAAATTACCTTTTTCAATTCCGGTTTTACCTGCAAGTTTGTTTAAAACCAAACCGTTGTATTCGACTTTTTCAGCAGTTGCATTTAAAGAAACATTCAAATTTTTCGGAATCATAACGACACCACTCATTTTTGGATGATCTTCTTTGGCATAATCAACTTCGAGTTTTCGATCTTTGTTTTCTCCTTTTTCAAGTGCCATAAATTCATCAACATTAATTAGTTTTGATTTCAATCCAAAATTGCCACTCAATGTTCCGTGCGATTCAAGAAAATAATTGATAGTATTTAAAAGATATCCGTTAATATCAAAATCTGATTTTCCGTAAGTGGCATTGAATTTTTCAAACCACATTTTTTCATTCTGAAAACGGAAATTTCCTTGTTTAATAAAGAAAGCCTTCGGAAAAAGTTCTGAGGTTGCTTTAATATTTTTCAGCAGAATTGTACCGCGGTTATCCAGTTTATCATATTGTCCGGTTGTAGCATAACTCTGTTTTCCTTTTAAAGACAAATCGGCTTTTGCATAACCAGTTACATCAACTCCTTTTTGAGAGAAAACCTGATAAATTCTTCCCACATTCAATTCGCCTTTAATTTTGGCATTGTAAGCCAAATCATTAAAGTCAGAAAGTGTTGCATTTACATACATCGGATTTCCTTCAAAAACAAACGATGCCGGAGCCACGGCCACAATCAAATCTTGATAAGTGCCCGCTTTATTTAGCACATTAGCAACAAAAGTAATATTGGTAATGGGGTTAGGATAGGAGTTGGTTTTGAGCCAGCCGTTGTGCAGTGCAATACCACCAATTGTTTTTGGAAATAGTTTTTTTGAAGTGCTGAAAATACCTTTGGCTTTAATATTTGTTTTTAAAATACCTTTTAAGTCAACCGAATTTAAGCCCAAAGCGGCATCGACAACCCCAAGATCCAGTGCGCCTTTTACACTGGCATCTATTGTCATTTCAGTAAAACCTTTGCTGTGCAAATAGGCATTGAAATAATCTTTTTCGCCAACTTTAAATTTAAAAGTTCGAAGATTTACTAAGAGTTGTTCCCTATCTAAAGAAGGAAGAATCGCATTCAAATCCATTTGAAAATCAGTCAGCGGTACCGGAGCATTTTTATAATTTACAGCACCATTATCGATTTTTAGATTGAAAGCTAAATTTGGTTTTTGTTTTTTGGCAACATTATAATCTCCTTTAAAAGTAAAAAGCAGATCACTTCTGCCCGAAATATCTGTTTTTTCCAACCAGGTTAAGTATTCTGGTGGCATTACAGACAGTAAATCTTTGACAGTTGTATTTTCTGAAGCAGCCTTGATATTGATTTTATAGCCATCTCTTAAAATAGTAAAAAGCCCAGTAAATTTTAAGGGCAGTTTATTGATATGAAGCTCGTTTTTTTGCAGAATAAACGAAAGGGCATGTGTATTGATGCGCGTAATTAAATCGGCGCTTACATTTTTTCTTCTCAAATAGCCTGTTCGGTCATAATAGAAATCAAGATTGTCAATTTCTGCATTGGTACTTAAATCAAATATATCATCGCTAAGGTTTCCTTTTCCAATATAATTGAATCCTCGCGCATCTACTAAAACTTTAGCCGATCGGTCATTATATTTAACATGGCAATTTTTTAGATCGATTCTTTCTAACCGAATCGCTGTTCCTTCTTCGGGCGCATTGGGATCTTTTTTATCTTTTCGATCTTCGGGCGCTACATAAATATTATAGTTGGCTTGTCCTTTTTCATTTACCATTACATTTATTAAGGCATCAGACACATATAATTTATTTATTTTGACTTCGTTGTCAAAAATTAATCTCTTAATATTTATACCAAATGCAACTTGATCTGCTTTTAATAAAGTATCATTACTGAAAGGCGCAGAACCCGTCATGGACAAATCATCTAATGAAACTGTCAACGAAGGAAAGTGTGTAAAAAAGGAAAGTTTCGATTTCGAAAATTCCAGTTTCGTATCTAAACGTTCATTGGCTATTTTTTTAACTTCTGAGGCAATTTTTCCGGGAAATAAAAGAGGGAGCAGGAAAAGCAATAGTAGTATTCCTGCTATCGTGATTCCAGTCCATTTTAGAATTTTAAGGCTTATATTTTTATGTGAAGTTTTCATGGCGTAGAAATTTTATTATTTTTTTTCAGGCTCTTTTTTAGCATCTTGTTCTTTTTGCTTTTCCTGTTTCGCTTTTTCTTCTTTAGCCTTTTCCTGTTTTTCCTTTTCCTATTTTTCCTTTTCTTCTTTAGCTGCTTTTTCCTGCTGTTCTTCTTTTTTTTCTTTTATTTCTTCTTCTTTTTTTGCTTTTTCTTTCTCTTTTTTCTTGAAGTAGCCTTTAAAGAGGAAATTGCTTTTTGCAGCTTCCATATTTTCGCTGAAACCTTTTGTGCCACTTTCTAAGTTAGAAAGCGTGTTTGTAACACTGTTTGCCATTTTATCATCGCGGACTAATCTTGCTAAAGCGCCATTTCCGTTGTTCATACTGTGGCTAAAAATGGCCAGTTCTTCAGAAATTACACCAACGTTGTCAACACTTTTTTTGACGCTTTTCATGATATCATTCATTTCAATTCCGTCAATAGAAGCGATTGCACCGTTGTCTTCAATAATTTTTGTTGATTTAACGCCGGGAGAAATAGTCAGCACTTTGTCGCCCATTAATCCGTCAGAACCAATTCCTGCGCGGGCATCGGTTTTTATAAATTTTCGAACTTCTTCTTTAATGACCATTGAAACTACTACAGAAGAATCGTTTATAATTCTGATTTCTTCAACAGTCCCAATATTAATACCAGAAAAACGGACATTGTTCCCAACTTCTAAACCACTAACAGTTTTAAATTTTGAACTGATGTGAAAAGTAGAGCCAAACAGATTTTTTTGTTTTCCGATAAAATAAATGGCCATAATAAAAAGCAGCAGACCAACTGATACAAACATTCCTAATTTCCAAGTATATCCAGATTCCTTTTCCATGATTTCTACATTTTATTTTGCTTTATTCAAAAAATGAGCGAACCCATTCGTCTTCATCTTTTTCAAGTTCTTCATAAGTTCCTTCGGCGTGGATTACTCCATCTTTTAAAACCATAATTCGGTCGGCAGTCATTTTGGCGCAGGCCATATCGTGCGTAATGATTATTGATGAGGTTTTTTGTTTGTGTTTGATATCCAGAATCAGTTCACTTATTTCTCGAGAGGTAATCGTATCTAATCCTGTTGTGGGTTCGTCGTATAAAATGATTTCGGGTTTTAGAATCAGTGTCCTTGCTAGACCAATTCTTTTTTTCATTCCGCCAGATAATTCGGCAGGCATTTTATCAATAGCATCGCCAAGACCTACACTGTCAAGAGCTTCGATAACTTCATTTTCAACTTCATCTTCGCTTAAATCTCTTTTGTGTGCCCGTAATGTAAAAGCCAGATTTTCTCTAACCGACATTGAATCGTAAAGTGCGCCACTTTGAAATAAAAAGCCAATTCGCACCCGCATTTTATTTAATTCTTCTTTTGAAAGATCCAGTAAATTTTCATCAAAAACCTTTATTTCCCCTTGATCAGGTTGAATTAAACCCACAATACATTTTATGGTTACTGATTTTCCAGAACCGGAACGGCCTAAAATCACTAGATCTTCACCTTTATTTACGGTAAGATTAACGCCTTGCAGCACTTTATTGTCTTTACCGAAAGTTTTATGCAGATCCTTAATCTCAATGATTGGAGTCTGTTTTTTATCTTTTGATTTTTGCTTGATATTTTTTTCTTCTTTAATCATCTTAGTAAATTAAATCAGTTATTTGTACTGCGATCATGTCAATAATAAAGATGCTTAAAGAAGCTGTAACCACTGCCGAGTTTGCAGCACGTCCTACACTTTCTGTTCCATTTGCAGCGTTAAATCCTTTAAAGCATCCAATCATACCGATGAAAAAACCAAAGAAAAAAGTTTTTATCGTTGCCGGAATCAAATCTGAAAATTCTAATGACTGAACAATCTGAGTGAGATAGCGGTAGAAATTAACATCACCGTGAATGTTTATTCCGGCGTATCCGCCTATAAGGCCAACAGCATCTGCAAAAATCACTAATATGGGAACCATCAGCGTACAAGCTGCAATTCGGGTTACTACCAAATAATTATAAGGGTTGATGGCTGAAACTTCCATAGCATCGATTTGTTCTGTAACTTTCATTGAACCTAATTCGGCACCAATTCCAGATGAAATTTTCCCCGCACAGATTAAAGCAGTTATTACAGGCGCAATTTCACGAATCAGCGAGAGTGCCACCATTCCAGGAAGCCAGCTTTCGGCTCCAAATGTCACTAAAGTAGGTCTTGACTGAATTGTTAATACCAATCCCATAATAAAACCGGTAATAGCAACTAAAGGCAGTGATTTATAACCAATAATATAACATTGTTTTAAGAACTCTTTTGCCTCGTATGGAGGGATTAAAAGTTCCTTAAAAAACCGCGATGCAAACATTGTTGCATTTCCAATTTGTGCGAATGTATTTTTTAAGCTGAGGATCAAAATAATGTTGTTTTAGAGTTAAAACATATTGTAAATCAATTTTTTAACAGTTTTATATGCCTTTTGTAATTATAGATGAAAGTTACCGTAATACTTGTTAAAATCTTTTACACAACTTTTATACAAGCTTATATAATTTACATTTGAATACAATAATTCTAATGGAGTGACGTTTTGCAACGCTTTGAAACAAAAAATCCCTTTCATTTAGAAAGGGATTTTAAGGGTTTAAAAAGAATTTTGGTCAGCTTTGCCGTTGTATTATGAGTTTATTGCGATTCCAGTTCGAGTTTTCATTAGCGGAATAACTCGAGATTGCGATAAAGCTAATTTTTCCATTAATAATCGTGCCGTCAGAAAACATACAGTAGATTCAGCTCCTTGATTTAAGTTCACATTTTCTTTTTCAAGTCCGTCATAACCACCGCCGCTCACTGGATTGTACATAATTTGATTTAAATGATTTTTGCCTAAAAACCAGTTAAAAGCTGCTTTCATTTTCTTTTTGTAATGCGGTGTTTTAAACGCGTTATAAAAAGTATATAATGTTTGAATGGTATAAGTAACATCAATTGGCTGTTCGCCGTATTGACTTGGTTCTGAATCTTTATGATGCCAGCTTTGATTTGAAATTGCTTTAAAATCGCCATTTACAAATGTTTTAGAAATCAAGAAATCTAATGAGTCTAATGCCACTTTTTTGTAAATAGGCTTATTAGTAATTAAATAAGCATAAAGCATTGATTCTGGAAGAATTCCATTACCATAAGTTAAATAATTCTCAAACCATTGCCATTCTTCAGATGCTGTATCTTCATAATTGGCCAGCAGTTTTGTATTCAGTTTATTGATAATTGCGGCGACATATAAATTAGGAATCGTAGCATGATATAAAAATAAACCTTTAGTAGCAAAGCCAATAGAGCGCGGCGACTGAATTGTTTCGGCCCATTTTAATGAATTCAATAAACATTTAGTCGCTTTTTTAGTAATCGCTTCTGGAAGAATATCGGAAAGAGAAATTACCGTTCCTAATGCCCAAATTGCTCGCGCATTTGAATCCTCTAAATTAACTTCGGCATTTTGCTCAATATGTTCGCGATTTTCCTGATCGACATAATTGATAAAATCTCCTTTTGGTTTTTGACAACGCTGAATAAAGTCTAAATAGATTAAAATATAAGCTAAATCATCTTTATCCTGAGTCAATTTATAATGCATGCAAAAAGCAATTAATGCTCTTGCGTTATCATCTAAAGTATATCCTGTATCTAAATCTGGAATAGAAATTTTGCTGAACTGAATAATACCGAGCTCGGTTGTCAATTTTTTAATGTGATTTAAACGAATTTCCGGATAACTGAATTTAATTTCAGATGGATTTTCAATTAAGTTTTTATAGGTATTGATGTGCGTGATGGCAGCATTTTCCCACGAAGAAGCTCGCATTTTAGTAAACGAGTTGATTCCCATTTCATTTCTTAAATTTTCATCAGAAATCAGTTTGATTGCTGCCTCTGCAAATTGATCAACATTTCCAATATCAACTAATATTCCTGAATCTGGCGTTAAAACTTCTCTGGTATGCGGAATCTTTGAAGCAACAATCGGGCATGCACAACTCATTGCATAAGCAAAGGTGCCGCTTACTGCCTGATTTGGATCTTTAGAAGTAAACATATAAATATCAGTTGCTTTTAGATATTCTAAAAGTTCATCAGTATCTAAATATTCATTTACGAAACGTACGTTGTTTTCCAGCTTTAAATCCTTAACAATTGTTTCGAGCTTATCACGGTAAACATCGACGCCGTCTTTAATTAAATTTGGATGTGTTTTACCAATTATCAAATACAATGCATTTGGCGCTTTTTCAATAATTTTTGGAAGCGACTGCAATCCTGTTTCGATGTTTTTTCCTTCGCCTAAAAGTCCGAAAGTAGAAAGCACTAATCGATCAGCTATATTTAATTTTTCTTTTGCTTGAGCTGGAGTTTCATAAACTACAATGTGAGTTCCGTGTGGCACGCAAGTGATTATGTTTTCGTCAATTTCATAATCGTTTATCAAAATTTCTTTCGATTTATTTGTCATCACAAAAACCGAATTACTATAACTCAATAACAGTTTAACAAATGTTTTTAAATCATTATTCGGGTTAGGAATAACGCTGTGAAATGTAAAAGTCACAGGTTTTTTAATCACATTTAAAAAGTCTAAAAGATAATCTCCATAATTTCCTGAAAATAAACCAAATTCATGTTGAATATGAACTAGTTTTACAGCCTCATCATTATTGATTTCCTCTGCTGCCCTAGCATAATCTTCTCTGTTTTTTGTGTTTAAAGTAAATGCCTGTGTAGTTTTTTCTTTTGGTTTATCGACAAGTTCGCATATTTCGCATTTGATAGATTTACCGTAAACATCTGTGATTCCTTTAATTGTATCTTGCGTATAAGTTGCTATGCCGCATTGTGTTGGCGGGAAAGTAGATAAAAAAACTATTTTAGATTTATTGGATATCGTCTTCATGGGGATTCTGTTTTAATTCAGTTAATAAGTCGTTGAGGTTCAATGAAGCCACCGCAATTTTGTCATCGGCGGCACCGTAATAAATATATAGAAGGTCATCAAAAATGGCAGTTCCGGTAGGGAAGACCACATAATTTACATAACCATGTCTTTCATAGTATTCTGAAGGTGTAATAATGGGTTTTGTCAATCTTGACAACACTTTTGAAGGATCATTCAGATCCAATAAAGCGGCACATGCATGATAAACAAGGCCCTTTTCGCGTTTTTCGGCAGCGTGATAAATCAACAGCCAGCCATCTTCAGTTTCAATAGGTGGGGCGCCTGGACCAATATGACTGGTTTCGTGGTCATATTTAGGTTCCAGAATAATATGGTCTGGTAAGTTTTTGATGTAGTCTTTCCAAAATTCAACCGTCAGATCGGTTTTTTTTTCAAATGAAAATATTTGAATCGAAGGAAATAATCTATGTAAAGCTATGAATTTCCCATCAATTTTTTTAGGAAAAAGAACTACATTTTTATCCCAGACATATAAATGTTCTTTCATTGTTTCTGTCAGCGGATAATTTCTTTCTGTATTGAAAGCTAATATTCTAGCAATGCTTGGTGTTTGCAAGTGTTTGCGAATCAAGTTTGTAAATTCGTTCAAGATAAATCTTGGCGTTATTATTCCCTTCTTTTTAAAAGAAGTTATATCTTTTGATGTTGCTAGCGCACCGCATGCATTTATTCCATCATAAGTTACATACGTCATGTAGAATTTATTGTCAATTTTTACAATTCTAGGATCTTCTACGCCATGAATTTCATAAATGTATTCAGGAACAAAAATAGGTTCTGTATGTCGTTCGACTAAAGTTTTTGGTCCTTCAAAACGGCAATAGCCAATAGTTGAAAAATTTCCTCTTTTCGCAGCTCTATAAAACATATGAACATTGTTGCCATCTTGATAAATAGCTGGATTTAAAACACCAAGTGCTTCAAATGCTCGATCTGTTTTCTCTAAAACGACACCATGTTTCACAGCGGTTAAGCTTTTTACTTCTGCTATTTCCATAATTTTTCAATTTTCATCTAAAATTACTTTAGAAACAGAGCGACAATTGATCCAATCGATCAAAAAAATAACTCAATCACTTAGAAATGGGAATTTTGTAACGAGGAAAATTGAATTATAAAAATTAAAGTCCAGTCTTTATTTTTTTTAGCTTATTGTGTTGTTAAAAAGGCGTTTATAGCTATTAGGAAGTAAAACAAAAAGTGATTTTTGCAAAAGAATAGAATCAAGTATTAAAGGAGTATTTACAAATTAAAACAAACCTTATGTCACATTGGACAATTAGTTTCATTTTTTTGACAGTTATTGCCGGAGTATTTGGTTTTGGAGGAATTGATAGCGGATTTGAGAGTATCTCGCAATTGTTTTTCTTTATTTTTTTTATACTAACTATTATCACTGTAATAATAGGGCGAATAACAATATCACATTAAAAATGAAAAAACGCGAAATCAAAAATAATTAGTTTCGCGTTTTTTTTTAGGTTTTATTCCTTTATAAATTAGCTTCGCAATGACAGGTATTTTTTATGAATAAAAGCAATTGGGATTCCGATGCAACATATCAAAATTATAATTGATAAGAATAATGGAAAATCTAAATGTTTTTCTGGAAGCACTGGAAACACAACAGGAAGAACCACTAAATTCATAATAATCCAGACAAACACGCCGTAAATAATTCCAGAAAGCAGTGTGTTTTTTTTCAGAAATGAAAAATAAGGAAAAACAGTAAAATAAAGCCACGCAAAAGTAAAAGCGATGAAGTAGTGTAGTAAAAGGCCGTAAAGTGCCATTTGAGCACCGCCACTATAGGCTTCTTTTTTAAAAATACCGCTGGCTATTGACTGTAAAATTTTAATTCCGGTTGTTTTGTTTAGAATACCTGCATAAATGGTAATTGCTGCAACAATGTCTAATGTACCGGCAATTAATCCAGCTATAAAAATGGCTCCGCTTTTTGATTTCATATTAATAGGTTTTTGGTTGATTTTGAAGCTTTAAGTTATACTTTGGTTAATGTTTTTAGAATTGAATTTAGCTGATAGGTATGTCGCTGTGTATGAACAAGAGCAAAATGAATCCATTCAAAAATGGTGAAATTTTCAAAACCAGGAACATTAAAATCCAGACATGTCAAGGTTAAATCATAATTTTCTGCAGACTCGAGTAATTCAGCTTCTATTTTTATTAAGGATAAAGTTAAGGAATTTTTGCTGTACTGTTTTTTCTCTGGTATTAGAAAATCGGGTGCATTCATTTTTGTAGTAAAGTCAAGAAAAAGTGCATCTAATTGCAACACATTATCATCATATTTCCGAATGGTTTTTTGTGTTTTTCCTTCAAATAATTGAGGAAAACCTGAGCATGCAAGAATAATGTGCTGCGCCGTTTGTCCGGCGGTCCAGCTTCCTTGATAAGGAATTTGGTTTAATTCTTCCTCCGAAAATGAAGAAAATACTTCATTCAGTTTTTTGAATGTTTCGACAATATTTTTTTGAACGGCTGCCTTCATAATTATTGATTTTTAAATTACAGATGTGATCCACCAGACATTTCCAAACGGATCCGTAACACCGCATGTTCTGCCATAATCCTGATCACTTAATCCCATTAAACTTGTTGCACCATTTTCTAATGCTTTTTTATAGGTTTCATCGGCATTTGGAACATAAACAAATAAGTGTGAGGTTTGTTTTGCCCAATCCGTAATTTCGTCTGTAATCATAATAGTGCTTCCGCCTAAGGTAATTTCAGCATGCATGATCGTTCCGTCTTCGCGGATTGATTTTGTGTTGGTTTCACTTGCTCCAAAAACGGTTTTGGTAAAATCTATGAATTTTGATGCGCCTCTTAAAATCAAGTAGGGCATTATTGTTTGGTGTTCAGCAGGAATATTCATTTTTTTGATATTTTAAAAATTAGGATTTTAAAATTACAAATTTTTAAGGTATTATTTTGTAAATCAATAAATTATGATTTATAAAAGAACTTCGCAATGAAAACCATAGGAGTCAAGAAGGGCTATTATTTTTCGATTTGAAATTGATGAGGCATGAATCCGCAGAATTTTATCGCAATCTTCTAAATCAAAATTGATTTTGCTGTCTGGGAAATGTTCAAGAAGTTTCCCAACAATCAAAATAGATTGCTCGACTTCCTGAACATTTGTTTTGAAAACCTCAATCATGATTTCAAAAGTTTATAACGCTATGTTTTTGTAGCGTTCTATTTTATGATAGTAGATATATGAAATTGCCAGAATCAGTAGAATAATTAACGGAAAAAAGCTTTGAAAATTAAACCCGTCAACTGCAAAATGACTAATTGAGGCAAAGATAAAATCAAATCCAAATCCAGCATAAGCCCATTCTTTTACATTTTTTGGAACTTGCGGAATCACTAATGCTAGAACACCCAATACTTTGAAAACAACTAATGCATTTCCAAAATACTCAGGATAACCTAAATGTCTGATTCCTTCTTTCGCTAATTCTGTCTGCGAAGTCAGCGCCGGCATTACGCCTTCAAATAAAAAGATTAAAATTGTCGTTGTCCAAAAAATAATTTTTGCTTTTTTCATGTGGTTTGTTTTTTTAAATAGTTATTAGTTAATGTATTACAAACTTACTAATCTTTCTTTTTTGAAAAAATATATATTTAAGACTATTTTAGGGGCATTTGGGACAAGTTTTTGATTTTAGATTTTAGAGGGTAGATTTTTGACTGTGTAATCACAAAGCATGTCATTGCGAGGAACGAAGCAACCACTCTAACATAAATAATTGGTTGATTTAGAAAGTGTGATTGCTTCGTTCCTCGCAAAGACAAAAAAATCCGTGGCATCAATGTTTGCCATACAACAACAATAAATTAAAAAACGCCATGAAACCAAAAGGTCTCACAGCGTTTTCATCTCAAAAAATAAATAATTAACGGGTATTGGGTATTATTTCCAGCCTCCACCTAGTGCGCGGTACAAATCTGTATTAGCTGTAAGTTGTTGTCTTTTAATATCGGCAAGTTCTAATTCGCTTTGTAATAAATTTGCTTGTGCAGTTAAAACTTCAAGGTATTCAGCCATACCGTTTTTGAATAAAAGGTTAGCGTTTTTAATAGCTTGTTGCAGTGTTTTTACTTTTTCTCTCAAGAAAATTTCCTGCTGTTGTAATTTTTCGACTTTAACTAAAGCATCCGAAACTTCGCTTACAGCAACCAAAACAGCTTGTCTAAAATTTAAAACAGCTTTTTCTCTTTCTGCTACAGCGATATTATATTGCGTTTTTAATCTTTTATTATTCAAAAGCGGTTGCGTCAAACCTCCGGCAACAGTTCCAAATAAAGAAGCCGGAATGTTGAACCAATTGCTGGTTTCGAATGAATTTACACCACCTTGAGCTGTAATTCTTAAAGCCGGATACAAATCAGCTTTTGTGATTCCTACGTTTGCGTTGGCCACTTTAAGAGCCAATTCGGCACTTTTTACGTCGGGTCTTCTGCTTACTAATGAAGATGGAATTCCGATTGCGTTATTGTTTTTAACTTCAATAGCACTTAAACGAATTGTTCTTTCTTTTGAATTTGGGAAAGAGCCCGTCAATACGCTCAAAGCATTTTCCTGAATCGAAATGTTTTGTTCCAATAACGGAATCAATTGTGCTGAATTTAATTTCTGCGCTTCCGATTGTTGAATCGCCAATGAAGTTACCTGACCAGCATCGTATTTTAATTTGATAATATTGGTTGTACTATCATTTAAACGAAGATTTTGTCTGGCAATATCCAGTTGCGCGTCCAACATTAAAAGATTGTAATATCCTCTTGAAACATTGGCAACAATATTAGTCTGCAATGCTTTTTTAACTTCTGCAGATTGTAGATATCCTGCGTACGCCCCTTTTTTCTGATTTTTGATTTTCCCCCAGATATCAGCTTCCCAAGAAAGTGAAGCTCCGGCTGAATAATCGTCAATATGTTTGGCACCAATTGCTTGGTTTAGGTTCAATCCTGTAAAACTATTGTCAGACGGATTGCTTGTGCTTGCATTTACAAATAAATTAACCTGAGGTACATTTCCCCATTTTGACTGCGTAAAACGGTATTGCGCAATTTCAATGTTCTTTTCGGCAATCTGTAAATCGTTGTTTCTCGCAACGGCGCTGTCGATCAATTTGATAATATCTTTTTCAGTAAAGAAGTTTTTCCACTCCACATCGGCAATACTTGTTGTATCACTCGAAACTGATGCATTCCTGAAATTCTCAGGAAATGCATCTTTTGGAGTTTCAATATCCTTCGAAACTTTACAGGATATTAAGGTCGTGATCAGAATGGCGAAGGTCACGATTTTGGTTATATGATTTTTCATTCTTTCTTTTATTAAATTTTTTTATCCGTTGGGTGTAATTTTTTAAACACATAGAAACATAGCTTTTTGAGGATTTAAAAAAAGGCGTTTCACTTATTTTAAATACACATAGTTTTCTATGTGTTGAAACTAGTTTCTTTTATTCTCTTTTTTCGAAATAAGAAATCTATGTCTCGATGTGTTAAAATATTTTTTTTCCAAAGGGTTAAATTTCTGTACAAGTATCTTTTCTAGTTTCAAGATCTTTTGAGATTCTGTACGATATATATGCGATGCCAAATATGATGGCTACTAAAGCTGTTGTTATATAGTTTTCCATTTATTATTTTTCTTCTTCGTTATGAATTACGGCAACTGGTTTTCCAGAAACCTTTTCTTGTAAATGCTGGAAGATGATGAATAAAACAGGGATGATAAACAAACCTAGAATTACTCCTGAAATCATACCTCCGGCAGCACCAATACTAATTGAGTGGTTACCTTGCGCTGATGGTCCTTTGGCGCTCATCATTGGCACTAAACCAACAATAAAAGCAAGAGACGTCATGATAATTGGTCGCAAACGTAATTTGGCTGCATCGATGGAAGCTTTAATTAACGCTTGTCCCGATTTTCGTTTCTGGACGGCAAATTCCACAATCAGAATGGCATTTTTGGCGAGCAGACCAATTAACATTACCAATGCAACTTGTACATAAATGTTATTTTCAATTCCGGTCAAGCCGATTGCCACAAATACTCCAAAAATACCTGCAGGGATTGATAAGATTACCGCCAAAGGCAAAATGTAACTTTCGTACTGTGCAGCAAGTAGGAAATAAACGAATATCAAACACAGTAAGAATATAGTTGCCGATTGCCCTCCGGAAGAAATCTCCTCACGAGTCTGACCCGAGAATTCGAACCCGTAACCTGCAGGTAATTGTTGTGCTGCTACTTCTTCAATTGCTTTAATGGCATCTCCTGAACTAAATCCTGGTTTCGGAATCGCATTAATAGAAATTGAATTAAATAAATTGTATCGTGAAGCGGTTTCTGAGCCATAAATACGAGTTAGTTTTACTAAAGTATTTATTGGCACCATTTCGCCAGTTTTGTTTTTAACAAAAACTCTGTCAATTGAAGTTGGATCGGCTCTGTCTTGGATATCAGCCTGAACAACCACACGGTAGTATTTACCAAATCGGTTGAAATCAGATGCCTGCGCGCTACCAAAATAAGCCTGCATCGTTTGTAAAATGTCTTTTACATTTACACCCAATTGATTTGCTTTTTCGTCGTTAACTTCCAATTGCAATTGAGGATAATCTGCTTTGAAACTCGTAAAAGCAACTGCAATTTCCGGACGTTTCATTAATTCACCAATAAAGTTTTGAGAGATACCACTGAATTTGTCTAGTTTTCCTCCCGTTTTATCCTGAAGAACTAAATCTAAAGCTTCAACATTACTAAATCCGGGAACAGTTGGGAAACTGAATACGAAGAAACTTCCTCCTGAGATTCCGCCTAGTTTTCCTCGAACCTGGTTCATGATTTCGTCAATATTTTTTACTTCGCCTCGTTCTTCGTTTGGTTTAAGCAATACGAAAACTACGGCTGAAGATGGGCTTGTAGAGTTTGTCAATAAGTTGAAACCTGAAATAGCG
This sequence comes from Flavobacterium sp. 245, assembly GCF_004362055.1. Taxonomy (GTDB): domain Bacteria; phylum Bacteroidota; class Bacteroidia; order Flavobacteriales; family Flavobacteriaceae; genus Flavobacterium. The sequence goes on along the minus strand of NZ_SNXB01000007.1, from coordinate 268,192 downwards.
GTTACAAATCGAGAAGCATCTAAACCTCTTAAAGTGTTTTCTGCTTCAGTCATTACTTTTTGAGTTCCGTCTAATGATGTTCCGGATGGCGTATTTACTGCAATCGCAATAAATCCTTGATCTTCGGTTGGAATAAACCCTGCAGGAGTTGTTTTTACCATTACAATAGTTGCTACAACAATTAAAGCTAATCCGCCTAAACTCAACCATTTTCTTCTGATTAAGAATTTAAGTCCACCAACATAACGATTCGTTAAAGATTCAAAACTGCTGTTGAAAGCGGTAAAGAATTTTTCTTTAAATCCTTTTTTCACATAAGGCGCATTGTGATCGTCTGCTCCGTGATTATCTTTTAAGAATAATGCTGCAAGCGCCGGACTCAATGTTAAGGCATTAACAGCCGAAATTACAATTGCAATTGCCATTGTAAAGGCAAACTGACGATAGAAAACTCCTGTTGAGCCTTCCATAAAACCAACCGGCAAGAATACAGCAGCCATTACCAGCGTAATCGAGATAATAGCACCCGTTATTTCGTGCATTGCTTCATGGGTTGCGATTTTTGGAGACAAACGTTTGTGCTCCATTTTCGCATGCACCGCTTCGACTACCACAATGGCATCATCGACCACAATACCAATCGCCAGAATTAATGCGAAAAGTGTTAAAAGGTTGATCGAAAATCCGAATAACTGCATGAAGAAGAACGTTCCTAAAATTGCTACAGGTACAGCAATAGCCGGGATTAATGTTGATCTAAAATCTTGCAAGAAGATAAATACCACAATAAATACAAGTATAAAAGCTTCTAATAAAGTATGCTCAACTTGCTCAATAGATTGGTCAAGTGATACTTTTGTACTATAGAAAATATTGTGTTTGATGCCTTTTGGAAAATCTTTAGAAGCCTTTTCCATCATTTTGTTAATGGCAATCTGAATATCATTTGAGTTCGATCCAGCTAACTGAATAACCCCAATTACAATTCCTTTTTTACCATTTAAACGAGTTAAACTGTTATAAGAATAAGCACCAAGTTCAACTCTAGCAACGTCTTTTAAGCGAAGTACTGAACCATCGGCATTAGAACGTATCGCAATATTTTCGTAGTCTTCTGGTTTGGTTAGTTTTCCTTTGTATTTGATAACATATTCAAAAACTTCTTTGCTTCGCTCTCCAAATTTCCCCGGAGCCGCTTCCAAACTTTTGTCTTGAATCGCTCCCATAACTTCGCTTGGCGTCACTTTGTAAGTTGACATCTGCGTTGGGTTTAACCAAACACGCATCGAGTAATCTTTTACACCACCAAAAATACTGGCAGAACCTACACCCGGAATACGTTTTAACTCGGGAATAATATTAATCTGTGCATAGTTGGCAACAAACGTCTGATCATATTTTGCTTCATCATCGGTGTACATACCAATCGCCATGATGAAACTGTTTTGTTGTTTCGCCGTAACAATACCTTGTTGTACCACTTCGGCAGGAAGCTGGCTCGTTGCCTGTGCCACTCTGTTTTGTACGTTTACCGCAGCTTGATCAGCATCTGTGCCCAGTTTAAAGAAAACTGTAATAGCTAAAGTACCGTCGTTACTCGCTGTAGAACTCATGTAAGTCATGTTCTCTACACCATTTATAGATTCTTCGATAGAAGGTGCCACAGAACGTAAAACCGTTTCTGCGTTTGCTCCCGGATATACCGCCGTTACCAAAACCGATGGAGGCGCAATATCAGGAAACTGTTGTAAAGGCAGTTTAGTTAAACCTAGTACCCCCAGAATTACCAATAAAATGGAAATTACGGTTGCCAGTACAGGTCTTTGTATAAATATTTTGAACATTTTCTTTTAGAATTATTTTTTATTAGTTACTTCGGCAACTTTAGTTGATTTTTCTGGCTGAATCGCTTGTCCATCCTGAAGTTTGTCAATACCGCTTAACACGATTTGGTCACCCGTTTTTACACCTTCTTTAATTAAATAATTGGTTCCGCTTTTACCCACAACGGTAATAGGCATTTTAGTTACTTTGTTGTCTTTGCCTACAGTGAAAACAAATACTTTATCCTGCATTTCAATTGTAGCTGCTTGTGGCACTAAAATCGCATCGTCGTGGTTTAATCCTAAACGGATTCTTCCTGTGTTTCCCGAACGTAACGTTCCGTTTGCATTTGGGAAAGTCGCTCTAATCGTGATTGCTCCGGTAGTTTTATCAAACTGTCCGTCAACCATATCAATTTTTCCTGTTTGAGGATAAGCATTGTTATCAGCTAAAATCAAAGTAACTGGAGGAAGTTTTTTGATTTTATCACCAAGAGAATTTCCTGCGTATTGTGCTTTAAAGTTGATGAAATCTGTCTCTCCTAAAGAAAAATAAGCAAACACTTCATGAACATCAGATAAAGTGGTCAGCGCTTCAACATCAGAAGCAGAAACTAAACTTCCTTGTTTTTTAGGTAATCTTCCGATGTAGCCACTCACTGGGGCTGTAACATTTGTATAGCCTAAATTAATTTTAGCAGAACCTACCATTGCTTTTGCCTGTTCAATATTTGCAGCAGCAATTTTTTGAGAAGCTTTAGCCGTTTTTAACTGATAATCAGAAACTACTTTATTTTGTACTAAAGGAGTCAATTTGTCAACTTCTAAATTAGCGTTGATCAAAGCCGCTTCTGCCGCGTGAAGACTTGCCAAAGCATTGTTTAACTGCTCACGGAATGGACGCTCGTTTATTTTGAATAAGGTTTGTCCTTTGCTTACATAAGAGCCTTCGTCAACATAAACTCTTTCTAGATTTCCGCTTACTTGAGGGCGAATTTCAACATCAACAGTTCCTTGTATAGCAGCAGGATATTCGGCGTCAGTGGTTGTATTTGCGCTTGTGATGGCCAATACTGGTAAAACCGGTGGAGGTGGAGCAGTAGGTGCCTGATTTTTATCAGCACAACTGCTTAATACTAATGCCAGAATAAAACTGGTTATAATTACATTTTTCATTTTCATAGTGGTTTTAATTGGTTGAACATTTCTTTTAAAAAATTGTGGTATTCTAAAATTCTCGGGATCCATATTTAATAATATTAAATTTTCTAACGTTGTTAAGTTTAAGTGCGCAAATTTCCTTATTGTAACTCTTTTCTATTCTGTTTCAAAATCGTATTAAATGATTTATCACTGTTAAGTAAAAGAGTAAAAAAACTCGAAATTACTTAGGTTAAATTTTCTAACAGTGTTAAGTGATTGTTATAAAAAAAAGGATTTTATATTATCCAATTAAATGATTTACCACTGTTAAGTAAAATTAAAAATTTTTTTATTGTATTGATTTGATGATACCGCCAATAGCATCTTTCAAAATCTGATTGTTGATACTTTCTAATGCTCCATTTCTGTTTATAATGTTGATTGCAATCAAACCATGAATGATAGAAAAGAAAGTAAAATACTTTTGTTTAATAATTTCCGGATCCGGATTACTGTCTTTCATGACTTCAGCAATAACGGCTGTAAACATCATATAAGGTGAATCTGAAAGCGAACATTGTTGCGAACAGCAATTCATTTGAACCCCAAACATTACCTGATACATTTCGGTATCTGTAAAGGCAAAATCCCAATATGCCATCCACATGGCTTCTAATTGTTCTTCTGGCTTTTCAAATTTTGCTTTTGCTTTTTCTAACTCTTTTGCCAGTTTAATAAACCCTTGACCAGTCAATTCGGTCAATATAGCATCTTTATTAGAAAAATATTCATAAATAATAGGAGCAGTATATTCAATCCTATCAGCAATTTTGCGCATACTTAAACCATTCCAGCCGTCTTCTTTCACGATGTCATAAGCAGCCCCAAGAATGTTATTTCTTGTCTCTTCTTTTTGTCTTAAAATTCGATCTTTACTAGCCATTTTGATTAAGTATTAAATTGTTTAACACTGTTAGGCAAATGTATGGCGCTTTTTCTGATTATGAAATAATTTTATCATAATATTTTCTTATCGTGTCATAGAGTGATTTCAAAAGCTCTGGAAAACCTTTATTTTATTGGGATTTTTGCTTGTGTGAATTTTTAAAGGAGCAGACGTTTTTCGTTTTTTAAGACGTTTTGTCCCGCTCTACATTATATCTTTTGTGGTGAACCCCACCACAAAAGGATGCCATTTCGATCGGGGCTAATCGAGAATGTGTCTTTTTCATAAGATTTTGACATTAATATTTATAATTATTGCATGCTTAGCTAGACTGAAGTCCAACTCTACAATATTGGTTGAGCCTTTGGCTCTTTTCTATTAAATATATTCAAAATGTATTACTGAAAACAAAAAAGAAAATCATTCTTTTTCATATCAATGAAAATAAAAATTCCGAAGGAATGATTTATATTGTAGGGCTGGACTTCAGTCCAGTTTAATCATAAAAGGAAGGATAACAAAGATTACAACACAAATCAGTGGAGAGGTTTTTTTTCGTAACATTACAAAAAAAAATATGAAAACATCTATAACCATAAAAACCACAATTGTGGTCTTGTTTTTTCAACATTTAGCATTTTCCCAAGAAGCCAAAAAAGAAACTGCATCACCGCAATACACGATCGAAAACTGCGTCAATCATTTTGACATAACCAAAGCAACAAAAACAAAAGTTGGATATCAATATTGGTTTGCCGATAAAAACTTCACTCAGGAAAACACGCTCAAAATGAGTATTGTAGAACCAGGGAAATCGACACACGCGCCGCATCACCATCCTGAGGAAGAATTCTTCTATATCTTAGAAGGAACTGCCGAATTCTTCTTAGACGGAAAAACGGTTACAGCCGGACCAAACACCAGTTTTTACTGTCCACCAAATGCTGAGCACGGAATCAGTAATGCAGGAAAAACAGACTTAAAGTATTTGGTTATAAAGAAGGATTTAAAGTAAAATGGGTTTATGACAATAATTCATTTTATTGAATATTGATTGAATACGTTAGTAAACCTCCATTTGGTTGTGGAAATCTCAAAATATGTGTTCCGGTTGTTGTGGCTTTAAAATTATAAATAGTTTTGATGTTTCCAATGCTTTGAAAACAGAAGCACCCTTCATATTTGGCTTTTATTGTAATTGTTTTGGTATTTCCCGAATTTGTTTCAGAAACAGAATCAAATCCACCACAGCTATTACGGGTTGAAAAAGTAATATCAATCGGAATTATCTCATTCACTTTGCCTATAGATGGAACATTAGCAACAATTACTGGCGCCTGCTCGTAGCTCACGCAAACTTGATCAAATGTTTCTGTCCATTCGACAAACGAGTATTTTTTCATTGCTGTTTTCCAGTACGTTTGCGTTCCTTCCGGAATGCTCAAACAGATGTTCCCTTTATCCTTTTCTTGTAGTTTTAATGACGAAATGATGCCTAGCAGATCTTCCTGATTGCTAAGATTCATTTCAAAAAAACTATTTACAATATAGGTCTTGTTTTCTGGTTCGTAGTAAAAAACACTGCTCGTTGTAGCTTGCCAGGCACCTGTTTTTATATATGGTTTTGTATTTAAGAAATCTCTTAAATCTGGAACATCACTTTTAGCAGTATTAGAAAGATAAACAAAACCGTTCATTTGACGAATATCAAAATTTAGTTCGTTTATGGTTTTGAAAACTACACTTAAATCAGCGTTATCTTTAATTCCGATAGCCAGATTTATTTTAGATGAATTCGGTCCTTTAGCCAGTTCAAGGTCTAATGTTTCTTCTTTTTGAACTTCTGAATTATCAGAAGAACAGCTAAAAAGTAAAAATGTAATAATGCTTAAAGTTAAAATCTTACTCATTTTCATATAGTTTTTATTAAATAGATGAGTTTTTTGCTAAAAGGTTGCGTGTAAAGTTACATTTTTTTATAAGAGATATAGTACTCAGGAATTCATAAATGAAAATATGGTTGCAGTAATGCTGTAAAAACAGATTTAAAGTACTTGATTATTAAAAAGATTTAAGGTAGTTGTCTACTTATTCATGTCAGTTTAAAGTATTTTCTTTTTGCACTTTCATATGACGTAAAGGGCGCTTCCTCAAGTTGGTAATCAAATCCTAGAAGAGACTCACAATAAAGATTTCCTTCTTCATCGACGTTGCTTAGAATGCTTTCTTTTACTATTTTTTTGTTTGCAACTACAAATTGAATGAATTCGCTAAGTGGGTAATGATCGCCAACATCTTCAAGAAATTCGACTAGAAAATTCTCAATTTTCAATCTTTCCACTAGTTCAATAATTTCTAAGGTTTCTTCTAATAAATTAGATTTGTTTTTACTTAGTTCCTCAATACTTTCATATTTTCCAAATTCATTTCGTACATCTTCGATTGCAAAAGAAATTTGTAGAGGAAAGTGAATATATGAATTGCTGATAAAGTGAATTATTTCGGTAGGTATACCAGTTAGTTTGTCTTTTGTCGTTATCCGAGATCTTACAAAATGGGCCATTTTTATTTATTTATTCAATTTAATCCTATTTTTTTTCACAATCTTGCGTTCACGAGCGAGACGCTCGCGCCAGCTGGGGGCAATCTTTTGTGCCGAACCCCGGCACAAAAGGATTTCCACTTCTATCGGGGCTAGGCCAGTCATTTTCATAAGAATATTTCCGTTAGTTTGTCATTTCGAGGAACGAGAAATCCTCGCAAGTAGCTCGACAAAGATTGGCCATTTTGGCTGTATGTTTATCGAAGATTTCGATAGCGCGGATTTGTAATCCGTGCCCGCAAAGATTGGTTATACCTGCATTGTGTAAAACTGTTGCGGGCACGGATTACAAATCCGCGCTAACGGAGTTTTGTAAAACAATTTTTGATATTAAGAAGGTTTTGCAGTTACTAAAATTAATTTATGAAAAATTACTCGCTATAACTAATCCCACCACAACCATAATCCATTCATTTCTTTAATTGCTTCTTTTAAATTTTTTAGACTGCCAACACCTTGGTCAACAGAATCAGGACAAAAAGCATACACTTCTTTTGAAAAAGAATCCAAATCAGATGGTAATTTATCAAATTCAATATGAACCCAATCTCTACTGCAACCTATTACTATTAGACCGTATTTTGTTTTCCATTCAGAAATTTTTTCAACTACAGCTGTATTGTCCAAATCATAGTTAATTCCGTCAGTTCTTCTGTATCTCAGAATGTCTAGATCATCTGTACCTTTAATTACAGCAACTCCTTTTTTATTGTCATTACTTTCAAATTCAAAAATCAAATAACCGTTCTCTCTAAATTTATTTTTAAGCTTTTTTACATATTCGACAGCTTGATCTTCTGTAGTCTCGGTAAAAACACCATCGTAAAACTTATCGTTGTACATTTCTCCTGTTTCTCCGTCAATTGCGGGCAGTTGTTTAAAATCACTTTTTGTAAGTTCTTTTAGTTCTACAATTAAATCGGAGTTAAAGTTTATTTTTTTTACTAATTCGGTTTCAGTCGAGGTTAAATTGTTTTTTTGGCTGCAGCCAAATAATAAAGAGATTCCTAGTGTGGCAAGTAGTAGTTTTTGTTTCATTTTAATGAATTGGTTTTGGATAATGATTTTAATGATTTGAATTAGAGTTTAAAAGATGGTCTTTGATTTCAAATATATTTAAAATTTCTTACAAATAATACAAGTTAATTTTATTTCTAAAATAGTAGAAGTCTTAAACAATGCTGATAAAAAAGCGTTTAAAAATAAACATTTTAAACGCTTTAGAAAACTATAAATAAAATCATCACAATGTCTACACATTCGATAGCGCGGATTTGCAATCCGTGCCCGCAAAGATTGGTTATACCTGCATTGTGTAAAACTGTTGCGGGCACGGATTACAAATCCGCGCTAACGGGTTTCAAAAACTATAAATAAAATCATCACGATGTCTACACATTCGATAGCGCGGATTTGTAATCCGTGCCCGCAAAGATTGGTTATACCTGCATTGTGTAAAACTGTTGCGGGCACGGATTGCAAATCCGCGCTATCGGGGTTATATTGCCCACCAAATGCAGAACACGGAATAACCCGATAGCTATTGGGATTGCGAGACTAATTTTTTACCACAAAAAAAAGGGCGGCACCAATAGCACCGCCCTTTTAGGCAAAATTTTAATTTGCATTTTAAAACCAAATCAAATTTTAAAATGCCGCATTAATAAATGCGTACAGTTTTTGGGTAATCTACTAAAAAGAAGACTAAACGCAGGTTATTCGTTTATTGTATCGCCTTCCTTAGTTTCTTCGCTGGCAATTTTTACCAGTTTATCTTTTGGGTTTAAATCACCGAAAATTTCAATTTTATCGTCGATTTCTCTTCCTCTTTTTACATCAACACGTGTTGCTTTGTGATTCACTACTTTGATTACAAAAACACCTTCTGCCGCATTTACTACTGCTGATTTTGGCACTACAAATGTGCTGTCTTTTGCGTTAAGCGGTAAAAGTACTTCGGCAACCATTCCAGGTAATAAATCTTTTTTGGTATTATGAACGTCCATTTCTACACGCTCAGAACGCAGTTTTAAATCTAACGCACCAGACATTCTGGTAATAGTAGCTTTAAACGTTTCTGGCAATGATTTTACATTAAAACTCATTTCGTCGCCAGTATGCAGATATCCTGTATAAAGTTCTGGAACAGAAACTGCCAAACGTAATTTATCCTGCTGCTGAATTGTCAATAAAGGCAAATCTGAACCTTTTCCTGCCGGACCAACAAATGTTCCTAAATTCACATTTCTAGCGGCTACAACGCCATCAAACGGAGCGCGGATTTCAAGATAACCTCTCATAATCGAAACTTCTTTGTGCGCGGCAACTGCTGCCTGATATTGTGCATAATCAGAATTTTTCTTTCCGTTGGCCATTTCTAAATCATTTTTAGAAATCGTTCCTTCCACTTTGCTGGTTTCGTACAAACGGTTGTACGTGCTTTTGCTGGTTGCGTAAATGGCTTCCATCGATTTTAATCTCGATTCGGCTGCAGCCAATTGTGAACTGATTTCAGGTGCTTCCAAAACAATCAAAAGCTGTCCTTTTTTTACTTTGGTACCAATATCAACTTTAAGCAATTTTACGAAACTGCTCACTTTTGCATATAAATCTACTTGTTGAAAACCAGTTAATTCGGCTGGTAAACGCAATTCGGTAGTCAGTTTTTCTTTTTGCAAAAGAAAAGTCTCTGTTTTAGGTTCGATTTCTGCCGTAACAACTTCTTCTTTTTTTGAATTACAGCTGTTCAGGAAAAATAATGCTGTAAAAAACAGCGCGCTATATTTTATAATTTTAGTGTTCATTTTTTGGTTTTAAAGATGAGATATAATGGATGCTTTCTTCGTCTTCAGGATCTAAAGAAACAGATTGTGTTGTTGTTTTTTCTTGTGCCCAAGCAAATATCTGAGGCAGAATTAGTAATACGGCAAAAGTAGAAAATAATAATCCGCCAATAACCGCTCTTCCTAACGGAGAAACCTGATCGCCTCCTTCGCCATGACCAATTGCCATTGGCAACATTCCCGCAATCATCGCAACAGATGTCATGATAATTGGACGAAGACGCAGCGCCGCAGCTTCACGTGCCGATTCTAATGCATTTCCGTTTCGTTTTCGCAATTGTTCGGCATTGGTGACTAATAAAACGGCATTCGCAATCGAAACCCCAACCGACATGATAATTCCCATGTACGACTGTAAATTCAATGTTGAACCAGTTAATGTCAGCATTATTAAAGCGCCTAAAACTACCGCTGGAACTGTTGTTAAAATAACCAGCGAAACTTTGAACGATTGGAAATTAGCGGCCAACATTAAGAAGATTACAAAAATGGCAACCAATAACCCAACTTGCAAACTGCTTAATGTTTCCTCCAATACTTTACTTAAACCAATTGGTGTAATGAATAACCCCCTAGGTAATTCACCCAATGAATTTATTGTTGTTGCAACATCTTTTGTGGCCGTCCCCAAATCGGTCTGATTGATGTTTGCTGTAACAGTAATGTATGGCATTGCCCCTAAATTGTCGTTTTCACCGCTTACAAAGCCAGGTGTAATTTTTGCAACGTCACTTAAAACGGGACGAAGCGAATTTTTTAATACTGGAATTTCTCCAATATCAGTTTTACTTTTCATTTGATTCAGCGGTACCTGAACCTGAACGTTATATGATAATCCCGCTCTTTCATCGACCCATGTATTTTTTTCTGTATATCTTGAAGATGAGGTTGATGCAACAAGCGAACGCGAAATATCATTCATGTCAACGCCTAATTCGGCAGCGCGTGTTCTGTCAATATCAATATTCATTGCTGGATAATGAATTGGCTGTCCAATTTGAACATCTCTGAAATACGAAATTGCTTTTAGTTTCTCTACGATTTGATTGGCGTACAATTCATTTCGTTTTTTGTCTTTTCCTGCAATTCGAACTTCGATTGGAGTAGGAGAACCTTGGCTTAAAACTTTATCTGTCAATTCGATTGGTTCAAAAGAAAGTTTTACATCTGGAAGCACTTTTTTGATTCGGGCTCTAAACTCATCTTTAAAATCATCCATATCGGCATGGTACTCTTTTAAACTCACCTGAAAAACAGCTTCATGCGAACCTGCCATGAACAAATAAATTGGGTTGATAGAGAATAATGATGGGTGTTGTCCAACATAAACAGATGAAATCCCGATGTGTTCTGAACCAACCATTTTCTTCAATTCTTTCAAAACAATGATTGCTTTTTCTTCGGTACGTTCTAAACGAGTTCCGTCTGTAGCACGCATTCTTAACTGAAACTGACTTGAATTTACTTTTGGAAAAACATCTTTCCCAATAAAAGTAAGCAATACGATTGCTAGAACTGTTGCAGAAATCAAATACGTAATACTGGTGATTTTTTTGTGAACAAACAATCGGTCCAAAGTTCTCATAAAACGAACTTTAAATCGCTCAAAGGGACTTATTTTTCCGTTTTGATCGGTATCTAATCTTTCAACATACTCTTTTTTCTGAATAATCAGATCTTTTTCAGATTCTGGAGTTAATCCGCAGGCATTAAACTCCGCTTCATCGTCAGTTATTTCAGGAGAATGTTCGTGTTTTTCATGACCTTTCATTAACCAGTTTGCCATTACAGGAACAAATGTCTGTGATAATAAAAAGGAGATTACCATTGAAAAACCAATTGCTAAAGCCAAAGGCAAAAACAACGCTCCCGGAATACCAACCATTGTAAATGCCGGAGCAAACACGGCCAAAATACAAAGCAAGATCAATAATTTAGGCAACGCAATTTCCTGACAGGCATCCCAAATGGCGAGCGCTTTTGGTTTCCCCATGTCGAGATGCTGGTGAATATTTTCGATGGTTACGGTACTTTCATCCACCAAAATACCAATTGCCAAAGCCAATCCTGATAAAGACATCAAGTTGATCGTTTGCCCGAATAATTTCAGGAATAAAACCCCAGAAATAATCGAAATAGGAATTGTCATAATTACAATCAAAGCAGCACGACGGTCACCAAGGAATAATAAAACCATTAATCCGGTTAAAACCGCACCAATAATTCCCTCAGTAATTAAACTTTTAACCGAGTTGATTACATAAACAGATTGGTCAAATTCATATGATAGTTTTACATCTTCTGGCAATGTGCTCTGAATTTTAGGCAATTCTGCTTTTAATTTCTGAACTACATCCCAAGTCGAAGCATCTCCGGCTTTTGCAATACTGATGTAAACTGAACGTTTTCCGTTTACTAGAGCATAACCTTGTGTAATATCGGCACCATCTTTTACGGTTGCCACATCACCTAATTTTAGGTTTTGAACACTTCCTTTGAATAACGGAATATTTTCAAAATCTTTAACTTCTTTGATGGTATTATTTGTTGGCGTGATATAGTTTTTATCGCCCATTCGCACGTTTCCAGAAGGTGCGGTCTGGTTGTTGATTCGTATAGCTTCAACAATTTGATCTGGCGTCATGTTGTGTGAACGCAACAAGTCTGGATCTACGTTGACCTCAATTGTTCTTGGGCTTCCGCCAAAAGGTGCTGGCGATAATAAACCGGGAATTGAAGTAAACGAAGCACGTACATAAACGTTGGCTAAATCCTGTAATTCATTATTCGAACGTATTTTACTGCTCAAAACCAATTGTCCAATTGGAAGAGAAGAAGCATCAAAACGAATGATAAACGGAGGCTGTGTTCCCGGAGGAAATGCTGCCTGAATCCTGTTCGAAAGTGAACTTAATTCGGCTGCAGCCTGCGCCATATTGGTGTTTTCATAATAGGTTAATTTCATAATCATTAACCCCTGAATATTTTTGGTTTCTACCGATTTTACACCATTGGCAAAGGGAAGAATATTAACATAAGTCTTAGCAAAATAAGCTTCCATTTGGTCTGGCGTGTAACCTCCAAAAGGATGCGCAATATAGATAACCGGCAAATTCATTTTTGGCAGAATATCTACCTTAATATCTTTGATGGCACCAATTCCGAAGAAAAATAGACCCGCAACCAATACTAATATGGAGATGGGTTTGCGGAGTGCAAAACGTATTAAATTCATTAGGCTCTATAATTAAAATTCATTTATAAATAAGTCAAAATTGCCAGTCGCAGCAACTTTTAGCAAAAACGACTGCCATACATTATTGTTGACAATGTCTCGGTCAATTTCAGCTCGATTTAACGTGAACATCGTTTGTGTTAAATCGGTCAAATCGGTTAAGCCATTTTTGTACAAAGTTGATTTTTGGATATAAGCACGTTGTGCGGCATTGACCTGAATTGGCGCTTCGACATAATTCTCCAGCGTAATCTTTATTTTATCTTCGGCGAAAGCCAGTTGTGACTGCAATTCTCTGCTGGCTTGATTGTATTCTTCCTGCAAACCTTGCGAAACAAATTTTTGAGAAGTCACTTGTTTGTTTGCTCTAAAAGGTGTCGTCAAATTCCAAGTAATTCCAACTCCAACCAAATAATTAGAACGATCCGGATTAACACCGTCCCAATAATTTCTGCTGAAATTTGACTGATCTATTGCATAACCTGTTTCAAAACCTGAAGCTCTGGTCTGCAAAACACCAAAGGCACTCATGGTTGGGTAATAAAAGCGTTTGTATAATTTAACCTGTTGGTTGCTGTAATCAATTTTGGTTTTATAAAACTGTAATAGAGGATGGAGACTATCAGTTGAAGCTGTTGATCTTAAAACCTCTTTTGGAATTTGATTGACAAACAAAGTATCTGCAATAAAATCCTGAGGTGCAACCCCCATTAAATCAACCAATTTGTTGTTTTGTTCTTTTACAAAATTTCTGGCAAGATTCAGTGCGATTTTTGCTTTTGAAACTTCGGCAGTTGCTAAGGTCGAATCTACTCCAGCTAATAATCCGTTTTTAACTCGGGCAACAGCTGTCTTTTTGAAAACTTCTGCACGGCTTAAATTCTTTTGCTGTGAAATCAGTAACCTTTGGCTTGCCAATAAATTCAAATAAGCCGCAGAAATTTTAATTTCCTGTTGAAACATTTCCTGTTTCAGATCATTTTCTTTGGTTCGAACATCAATTTTAGCCAAATTGATTTTTTCCTGAGTTTTTCCGAAAGTAAAAAAGTCCCAGTTCATGTTGACTAAATATAAAGCACCAAAGGCAGAATTCCAGTTTTGCTCTGGCAATGCTGGTCCAGAAGAAGCAGTTCCTAAACCATTAAATCCATATAATGCACCGTTTTGTCCATTAATAGTTCCATAATCTTGTTGTGCTGATAAGTTAAGATTAGGAAGATAATCACGTCGAGATTGTTTTAATGTCTCTTTTGAGGCACTGGCGTAATTGTTTTTTGCTTTGATCGAACCATAGTTTTCAAGACCCGTTTTTATTGCTTCTTTTAAAGACAAGGTTTGTGAATAACCATTTGAGGCTAAAATCAAGAAAAATAATAAAGTAATTTTTTTGAAATACATAAAACTCAAAGTGTGAAATTAAAACGCAAATTTATTTCTCTTACACTGATAAAAGTCAGGTTAAGTGATGTACTGCACTAATAAATGACCAATTGAATTTGTCATTTTTTGGAAAAAATAATTAAATATTTGTCCGTACTTTGTAAACTATTTAAGTTTAAAAAATGAATAAAAAGTTTGATAATATATTGGATAACAAGTGGTGGCAGGAAATTGCTGTTGTCCTTTTTTCATTTACAATTTATACGTTAAAAAATGACTGGATGCTTTTCAGTTCAGTTACTTCCATATTAATGGGAATTTTTTTCTATTGCATTTTGTACATGCATGCGCAGTTTAATCGCTTTTTTCTTCTTCCAATATTATTTAAGACCCAGCGCCCGGTAACTTATATTTTTCTTACGCTCTTTGGAGTTTTTGTGTTTTCGGTCATTTTGTACGAGATTACAATGCTCGATATATTCAGCAATTGCCGCTTGTATCAAAACTCACATCAGCGTAGTTATATTTATCAGTTAGCTAGTGTTTTAGGGACTTTGGTTTGTATTTTAAGTCCAATTATTGTTTTTAAGTTTTACAGAATTCACAGAAAACACACCGACGAAACTTTGCTGTTCAACCAAATGCAACTGAATTCGTTGAAGGGGCAATTGAATCCACATTTTTTATTCAATACATTTAATACGCTTTACGGAATTAGTTTAGAGTTTCCAGACCGAACGCCAGATTTGATCATGAAGGTTTCGCAATTAATGCGTTATCAGCTTGAAAGCAATAATAAACAATGTGTAACTTTAGAAGATGAATTGGAATTTATAAACAGTTATGTACAGCTTGAAAAAGAGCGTGTTGGCTATCGCTGTGATATTACGTATGATTGTAAAATTGACAATGAAAATGCGTATAAAGTCTCGCCAATGCTTTTAATTGCATTTATTGAAAATGCTTTTAAGCACGGAACTTGTGCCATCGAAAAATGTTTTGTGCGAATTTTTATTACGGTCGAAAATGGATTGCTTCATCTGCACGTTGTAAATTCAATTCCGACAAAAAAAACAGATGTTGTTTCGACTAAAATTGGTTTAAAAAACACTATTGAAAGATTGAATTTACTTTATGGAAAAGACTATAAATTAGATATTCAAGACGATAAGAAAACGTATATAATTGATTTGAAACTGCAGCTGAAAAAATTTATGTAATGAAAGAGCCAAAAAAATGTATAATTGTTGATGATGAACCGGCGGCGCATTACGTTTTGGCGAATTATATCAAACAAAATCCGCAATTAGAATTGGTTTTTCAAGGTTATAACGGAATTGAAGCGATGGATTATCTGCGTGAAAATCATGTTGATTTAATGTTTTTAGATATCAACATGCCGGAGATTTCGGGAATGGAATTATTGAAGATTATTCCGAATCATCCTAAAACAATTTTAACAACAGCTTACTCTGAATTTGCTCTTGAAAGTTATGATTACGGCGTAATTGATTATTTGCTGAAACCTATTTATTTTCCTAGATTTTTAAAAGCAATCGATCGTTTTTTTTCAACAGAAACTGTAAAAATTAAGGAAGAAGAAACTATTATAAATTCGGTTAGCGTAAAAGTTGACGGATATTTTATTGATATCGAATTGGATCAACTGTTGTATGCGCAGAGTTTTGGAAATTATGTTAAACTGCATACATTAAAAAGAACTTATTTGGCTTCCATAACTACAACTGAATTAGAAAAATGTCTTCCCGAAAAAAACTTTATGCGCATTCATAAATCGTATATAGTGGCTCTAGATAAAATTGAAGAAATTGAAAAGGATTTTGTCGTTGTGAAACATGAAAAACTGCCAATTGGAATTACATATAAAAGGGAATTATCAGACCGATTAAAAAGATAAGAAATTGTTGATAATTTTTTTTAAGCTCTTCATTTAATCTTAATTTAAAAGTAGTAATTTTAATACGATAGTTTAAGAGTATTAATTTGTAAATGAGGAATTATGAAAAGTCTTTTGCTGATTATTCTTTTTTTATGCCAAGGTTTTCTTTTTGCACAAGAAGGGACAAATATGAAGAAAGTAATAAAACCTCCAGAAAAGGTGCAATTTGCTTTTGAGAAAGAATATCCCGGAAAAACTGCAGTTTGGTCTGAAGAATATGTTGGTGATGATGATGATGAAGTTCGCTACGAAGCAAAATTCAACAAAGATAAAAATACAAAAGCAGTGGCGATTTATAATAATTTAGGAGTTTTGAAAGCATATCAATTGCAAATTCCTCTCAGTAAATTGCCTCAGCAGGCACAGGTTTATCTGAAAAAGAATTATTCACCAAAGGCTATTAAAGAAATAGCAGTTGTTGTGGATGATAAAAATAAAACAACCTATGAAGTTGGAGTGAATAAAGACTCCAAATTTTATGATGTTGTTTTTGATAAAGATGGTGATTTTAATGTCATAATCGAGAAAAATTAAAATATGTTTGCTTACTAATTCAATATATTTGAAAAGACAAACCCGGCAGTTTTTAGAACTGTCG
Source organism: Flavobacterium sp. 245 (assembly GCF_004362055.1). Lineage (GTDB taxonomy): Bacteria > Bacteroidota > Bacteroidia > Flavobacteriales > Flavobacteriaceae > Flavobacterium. Next base: position 251,662 of record NZ_SNXB01000007.1, on the reverse strand, counting down.
GGTTTTGTTTTTTATTACTGTAACGAAACCTAACAGGTTTTTAAAACCTGTTAGGTTTGCTTATGGAAAATTACAACATCATTCCGCCAGAAACCTCAATACGTTGTGCGTTTACCCAACGTGCATCTTCGGTACATAAAAAAGAAACTACACCACCAATATCATCTGGCAAGCCAACTCTTCCTAAAGCTGTCGCTGAAGCTAAATTTTTATTTAATTGCTCATTATCACGAACAACACCGCCTCCAAAATCAGTTTCGATTGCACCTGGCGCCACAACATTCGCTCTGATTTTTCTTTCGCCTAATTCTTTTGCCTGATATTTGGTCAACGTTTCGATTGCGCCTTTCATAGAAGCATACGCAGCGTAACCTGGGAAAGAAAATCTCGCTAAGCCAGTTGAAATATTTACAATACCGCCACCGTCATTCATTACGTTTAATGCTTTCTGGGTTAAGAAAAAAGGACCTTTAAATTGAATATTTGTCAATTGATCAAACTCAGCTTCAGTTGTTCCAATGAATGAATTGTGTATTCCGATTCCGGCATTGTTTACTAAAAAGTCAAATTTATCGGTTTTAAAAGTGTTTTTCAACACTTCAGAAACACTTCCGAAGAAAGCATCGAAAGTTCCTGAATCGGCTACATTCAATTGAAGTGAAGCTGCTTTTTGACCTAAACTTTCGATTTCTCTTACAACAGAATCTGCTTCTTCTTTTTTGCTGTTATACGTTATAATTACGTCGATTCCTTTTTTAGCAATTGAGATTGCCATGTTTTTTCCTAAACCTCTGCTTCCTCCTGTAACCAGAGCTATTTTTGTATTTACTGCCATTTTGTTTGAATTTTAGATTTTAGATTGTTGATTTAGATTGTTGATGAAAGAAGCAAGAAGCAAGAAAAAAAATATGATGCAAATCGTAAAACATCTTGCCTCTTGCTTCTTGCTTCCTTCATCTTGGATCTTATTAATTATGAATGTAATGCCTCAAATGAAGCTTTTAATTCTGGAACACTTGCGTTTAGTCTTGTTTCGCTGGTTCCAAAAGTAAGTTCCTGTTTTCCGTTTTTCAATTGTTCGAAAATGGAAACAATAAAGTCAGCTACACTTGGATGTGCGTCGTGTAATCCCACACCGCCTAAATCGGTATTTAATGCTGGCGGAATAATTTCGATTACTTCAATATTTTTTGCCTTTAAAATGTGACGAAGTGAAAGCGTAAACGAACGGAAAAATGCTTTCGTAGCCGAATAAACTGGAACTTTTGCAAAAGGCGAAAAAGCCAATCCGGAAGTTACATTCATTACAGTTGTAAGTGATTCTAATTGAATAAATAAAGAAGTTAAATGAAGAGGTGCTTCAATATTGGTACTAAGTTCTGTTTTCATGCTCTCGTAGAAATCAGCATCGGTAACAGAAACCCATTTTTGGATCCCCGCATTGTTGATTAATACATTTAAATCCGGGTGATTTTCAGCAATCCATTCATAAAGCGCAATGCGCTCTTTTTCATCTGATAAGTCGCATACTTTTGTAATTACGGTGGGGAATTTTGCTTTAACTTCTTCTAAAACAGATGCTCTTCGTCCGCAAATAATTACGGTATTATTTTCCTGAATAAAACGTTCGGCAAGCCCGAGTCCAATGCCACTTGCACCGCCAGTTATTAAAATTTTGTTGTTTGCTAAATTCATCTTTTCGATCTTTTAAATTGATAAGACAAAGGTAGGAGCAAAGTAGAGGTGGGGAATTGTAAATTTCAAACCGATGTTTGCGAAATTCAAATCAACTCATTTTATGTCATTGCGAGGAACGAAGCAACCGAACTCGTATTAGTCATCAGTTTTATTTAGCAAATGAGATTGCTTCGTTCCTCGCAATGACCAAACTTTGTGGTAACTATTGTAAATAATCTAAAATCTGCAATCTAAAATTAAGCTCTAAAAGCAATTGGCGTAAACGAAGTTTGTTTTTTAAAGAAATTAGAAAAATGTGCCAGTTCTTCAAAACCTAAAGAAAAAGCGATTTCAGAAATGTTCCAATCCGTTTGTTTTAAAAGGATTTTGGCTTCGTTTATTAAACGGGTGCTGATTAATTCGGTTGTTGTTTTTCCTGTGTTTTCTTTTAAAACTTTATTTAAATGATTGACATGAACGGATAATCTTTCAGCGAAATCCTTTGCAGTTCTCAATTCTAATCGCTGATGTGGCGATTCAATAGGGAATTGTCTTTCTAATAATTCTGCAAATAAAGAAGAAACTCTTGCTGCCGAATTATGTTTAGAATATAGCGCTGTTATAGGTTGTAATTTTTGCCCAAAGTGAATTAACTCGGCAACATAATTTCGGATTAAATCATATTTGTAGATATAATCAGAATTGATTTCTTTTTGTATTTTGTTGAAAATCAACGCGACTTCTTCAACTTCTTCATCTGATAATTGAAAAATCGGATAACCATCTGAAGCGAAAATAGGAAGTTCATCTAGATCAATTCCGCTTTTACTTTTAGATAAAAATTCACTTGTAAAAACACAAAACTGACCGGATTGATTGGTGTCTTGCGGTATATAATTGTATGGGATTTTTGGCGTAGCAAATAGAAGTCCCTGCTTTTCTATTTCGATTATTTTATCGGCATACTCAGATCTGTTTTTACCTCGAATCAAACTGATTTTGTAGTAAGCTCTTCTGTCATAAGGCATAGAAGGCTTGTCTTTCATTCTCTCCAGCAGTTCTTTGATGTCAAAAACATTAAAGTGGCCAATTTCCTTTTTGATGTCGTTGGGTAATAATGAACTTGGTTCTACAGAAGAACCTTCGGTAATATCTTGGTAAAATGAATCTAGGGATTTCATAGATGTGAATTGTAAAATTCAAATATACGAAAAATAGATTTTAGTTTCAGGTTTCAAGTTTTTCTTGTTTCAGGTTGCTTTACTTTGTTGTTATTTAACCGCAAGGTTCGCAAGGGTTTTACGCAATGTTCGCAAAGTGATCTTGTTTAATCACGCAAAGACGCAAAGTCGCAAAGGAAATAAACTTTGCGACTTTGCGTCTTTGCGTGAAATTTAGCATCCTTGCGTAAAATCCTTTGCTCCCGATAGCTATCGGGATTGCGGTTAGAAAAGGCTACCCTGAATTAATTCCGGTTGAGGATTATTGCCAAAAGGGAACGTTTCTAAGACAAAATATTGTTTTTTGATCGGATCAAATTCTCTTAAGATAATGGCATCACATAAAAATTCCATATTAATTGTAGTGAATAAATCACGAGCAATTTGGATGTTTTCGGGTGTTAGGTTTCTTCCTATTGAAATATGCGGATCGTCGCTTCTGTCTTTACTGGAAATCTGAAGTGCTTCCTGAATTTTTTTCATCATAGGTTTTAAATTTATTTTAGAGTCTTCACTTGGAGATATAAAGAAAGCCCGACTTTCCTCATAAGCATCAAAATGATCTAAATAAATTTGAACAGGAGTTAAAGTATCAGCGATTTTAAAAAGCTTTTGTCTGTATTTATCAAGCTGATTTTCATTTGCTTTAAATCCGCCAATTGTAATATGCGCTACAGAATTGCAACTTCCGTACCATCCAATTACATTGAATAATTCTAATTTTAGTTTTTTAATAATCTCAATTCCATTTTCTGAAGGATGAAAAACAACTGAGTATTTCTTTTCCATTTTTATTTTGGTTTATTTGCTTAAATGTTAATTTATACCTTTTTTGAAATGAATTTCCATAGTACTAAAAAAAATAATAAAAGGAATACTATAATTCCTAAATAAAAAGATATAATAGCTGTAAAATAAGATATATAATAAATGAAAATTCCAAAAGCACTGTTATAAAGATCAAATTTATCGAGGAAAATAAATAAAAGCCATGAAAATAAAATCAAGATAAGGCAGCCTAATAATAATTTTAATAAACGAGTTATTTTCTTATCGTTCATCATCAATTATTGTTTTAAAATTGGAAGCACAATAGAACTGTTTGTGTACCATTTTATTTCTAATGGATCTTTAGCATCGGCCATGTTTTCAGAACTTACATCTTTACCTGAACCGTAATTTACTTCCCAATTTGGATTTTTATTAACGCCCAAAACGATAACAATTGAACTTCCTTTTTGTAATTCTTTAGAAGTGATAAAAGTCTGATCGATATCGATAGTCTCGATTTTGTTTGGTACTAATAATTGTCTTTTGGTTCTATCTTTTGCTAAACTTGCTCTTTGAATGTTATTGCTTAAAGCGAAATATTGGCCGTTTGCTGTTTTTTCATAAAGTTGCAATTCAACATCAATGTCTTTTTTATTACTGCTTATTTTTAAGGAAGCTTTTAGTGAACCGCTTATAATTATGGATTGTAAAACTGGATCACTTTCAAAAACTAACAAATGTTTTTCAGGCTTAATAATAGAATCAATAACATTAGGAAACCCATTTACATAATTGTCATTGTAAATATTGATTTCAGAACGATCTTTAAAATCAACAATTTGATTAATAGAGGTTACTTTTTTAGGAGCTGTTTTTTGCAACGAATATTTAGTGTCTTTGCTGCTAAGATAAAAAGTAAGATCCTGATTGTGCATTTTATCTAACGACGGAACACTTTTCCATTCGTTTTTGCCCATAATTTCAAAGTTTACTTTATCTTTTAAAATATCCGGACGCTTTGCATCTTTTAATATATAATCAAACCATTGGAAAATAATAGCATTAATTGGAATATTTGCGGCTTCATCTAACGCATATCCTCCTAATTCTTTTTTGGGATAACCTTGCGAACCTCCATGATCATAAGGCCCAATTATTAAATAATAGTTGTTCGTTTTATTGTATTTCTGATATTGATTGTAATAGTACATAGCGCCAAGCTGATCGTCATCATAATATCCCGTAGTGCTTAAAATAGGAATATTGATGTTGGCAAAAGCTTCTTTTTGAGGTGTCATATTTTGCCAGTAAGCATCATATGTTGGATGATCTAACCATCTTTGAAACAACGGAGAAGTATTGCCTTCGATTTGATCTAACGTTCTAAAACTACTGCCGTTTTTATAATATTGAGAAAAAACTTCATCCCATTTTTTGCTGTTTTGAAAATCACCAAGATCTGTTAATTTATTATTAGCCACGTAGTGGATCCATCTTAAGGCATAACTCATAAAAATACCATTTTGCATCGGAAAGTCAATTCCTGCACCAACAGATACTAAAGGAACAATTGTTTTTAAAGCTGGATGCACTTTTTTCATGGCGCTCCATTGTGCGAATCCAAGATAACTCCCGCCATATAACCCAATTTTTCCATTGCACCACGGTTGTTTGCTAACCCAATCCAGAATGTAATAAGCATCATCGCCATCGTGTTCGTAAGGCTCAATTGGGTCATTGCTTAAATTTTTACCTCTTGTATTGGCTATAAAACCAACATAACCCATGCTGGCTATTTCTTTGCATTGACTTAGTTCGTTTCCAGCATAGATATTATACTTCATTACCACAGGTTGTGGCTCGGATACATTTCTATATCTGACCATAGTACCAGAAATTGTGCTTTTGTTTGGTAATGTTATAATGATGTTTTTATCGATTATATAAGTGTCTGCTTCTATTTTTTGAATTATTTTACTTGCGATAGAAAGCGTTTTGCTGTAAATAAAATAACGTGAATAATGACGGCATAAAAGTGCTGCATCTTCTGTGCTAATACTATCACTTTTTTGTGCGGATTTTAGCCGCGATTCAAAATTGGTTTTCATTTCATCCAATTTTATTTCATAATAACTTTCAGTCCAATTTTTTCCATCTTTATCAAAGCTATTGTATAATCTGTAAAATTCAGTTGTAAAGGTTTTTTCAAAATCTGATTTTGAGTTAGGTGCTTTTGTAATGGTTCTGGCATACGTTTTATAAATAAATCCCATAGGTCTATTTACGATGCTATCACCCAGTATGTCTTGCGAGTAGTTAACAAAACTTCGTTCCATCTCTTTGTAATCTCCGGCAACAAATTGTATTCTGGCATAACTGTCTAAAAACGTTGCTTTGTTTGCATTTTTATAGATCGGTGCTACTTTTTTTGCCAGTAAAGGCATATTTTTACTAATACTGATACTATCACTGAATTGAGTTTTATCGAAATATATTTTTTGTGAAGTTGCTATTTGAAAAGAGAAACAAATCAATAGTATTAGGATATTTTTCGTCATGCCTGGGAATTATTTTTGAGGTTTTGGTTTAAATTTGTCTTCTCAAAAATAGTTTAAATTTCTTATAAAACAGGTAAAGGTTTTAATTGTATTTAAAATTTAAATTGCGCTGTCAACGCTGCATAAAAATAATCTTTTGCTATAGGATGGATTGAAATCCATCCCTACAAAATATCTAGAATCTAGGATTCTTTAACATCAGAATTTAAATTGCGCTGTCAACGCTGCATAAAAATAATCTTTTCCGGTTCCAACCTCTTTTAAAAAGGAACCTGCGTTAAACCAACCCGATTCTAATGTAAAAGCAAGGAAATCATTCGCAGTGTAATCTAAATTAGCAATCAATTGGGAGCCTATAAAACGCTCAGTAGTATCTTTTCCGGAATATAGTAATTGCATATTTGGTGCATAAATACCATCGCTAATTGATTCTCTCCAAAAAATATCATAATCCAATCCGAGGCCTAATTTTTCGGTTAAAGTAAAATTAATGGAAGGATGAATGTCAATTAAGTTAGAAGGACCAATTAAAGCCACTAATCCAAAATAAGCGCCTCTTGGATATAACGGATTAAAAGTTTGCAAATGATTGTCATCTGAATGTTTATCTCCGGAAATAATCTCTGTTTTCAATCCAATTTCAGGACTAAATTTTACTTCTGTGAAAGTATAACAGGCAAATGAGGACAGCGTCCATGCTGAGATTGATTTCTGATTTATGTTTCCGAATTGATATAATCCTTCAAAATCATATTTCCAATTTCCTTTGTTTTTCCAGATTCGGGTTCCAATGGATTGGCGATTTTCTTCTCCAATGGCATCATCAAAAATGGCTCTGTTTTTCCATAATCCTAAATAATAAAAATCGATATTCTGAATAAAAGGTACTTTGTGAATTACAGTATAATTTCCCCAGAATTGTGCATTTTCATTGAAACTGTCATTAAAAGTTCCTTGTTTATTGGCAACGGGATGTGTATAAAAAGCATCGGTTTGCCAATTATCTTTTTTATAAAATAGTTTAATCGCATCAAATGCTAGTCGGTTGTTTGGGCCTTCGCGAACAGCAATCAAACGTTGTGATCCGTATGACATTTCCTGTCTTCCTGAACGCAATGCCAATCGCTCGTTTTCATTATGAATAAAATCGACATCTAAAAAGGCCTGATGAAAATCCAATTCGTTTTCATCAACCGGACTCGGGTCAATTTTGCTGTTGGCCAAACTGCTTTGTAGTTCCACAAAAGTTCTGAAAGCTCCCAAATGAACATCGGCATGAAGCAAGTAGCGGGAAAGTAAATAACCATCGCCTTCATCAGAGTCATCGCCCCATTTGTCGTTTACGGTGTATGTATATTGTAATCTTGCTTCACCGCCAATAGTGGCGTAATATTTACTGTTTTGGCCAAGCGGAATGTATTTGATTTTTTCGTACCAATTTCTGGTAGAATCTTTTAAATAAGTCAAATCATCGTCATATCGCAGCTTTTGGAATGCTATTTTTTGTTGTGCATTTGCGGTGTAAAAGAATCCCAAAAGCAACAATATTCGGAATAACGTTTTCATTGGTTTAATTTTTTTGATAACCTCCAAAATAATTTACCGGACTCCAGTCTGGAATTGCTTTTGGTTTTTCGTCTGCAAAAGTTCTAAAGTCATTGTCAGCATAAACTACTTTTCCGTTTACGACTGTCAGTTTCGATTCGATGTTTAGGATTTTTTCTTCAGAAGTAGAGAAATAATCGTCAGAAAGAATTGCAAAATCGGCTAGTTTGTCTGCTGTGAGCATTCCTCTATCTTTTTCAATATTTATTAATTGTGCGCTTCCATAAGTGAATAATTTTAAAGCGGTAGTCCTGTCTACAATATTTTCGTCGTTCATATATTTTAAACCGGCTAAAGTTTTTCCAGTTGTGAGCCAATATAGGCCCACCCACGGATTGTAGCTGGCAACACGGGTTCCGTCGGTCCCCATTCCGACTTTGATTCCCATGTCAAGAATCTTTTTAAGCGGAACCGTGTTTGCAGCAGCCGTTTTTCCATATCTTTTTATAAAGCTTTCTCCTTGATATGCCATTCTGTGTTGAATCGCCAAACCTCCGTTTAAAGCTTTGATTCTTTTTAAATTTTCAACCGAAACCGTTTCTCCGTGATCAAAAAACCATAAGAGTCCGTTTAAAGGGGTTTCTTTATTAATGTCTTCAATTACATTTAAAAATCGGGTAATGCTTTCGTTATAAGTGGCGTGAATTCTAAACGGCCATCTGTTTTTTACTAATAAGGATAAAACTTCTTTTAATTGACCTTCCATCGCCGGACTTAATTCAGGTCTAGGTTTATCGAAGTTTTCAAAATCTCCGGCACTCATTACTAAATTTTCTCCTGCACCCTGAACATGATATTCTACTTTATCTGAATGATGATCGTCGTCACAGCCTTCGCCAATTTCGACTGTCTGCATCCATTTTGTGTAATCGTTTAATTCTGTTCCTGCTTTTTGAGCAAACAAATAATAAGGCATTCTAACTGTTAAATCGCTGTTTTTGCACAATCCGTTTGTTACACCATAATCGTCTGGAAAGTTTTGAAATCCACCTCCAGCGTCCATAATGGCTGTTACCCCAAGACGGTTCATTTCGGTCATAAATTGTTTTGTGGAGTTTGTTTTCTCTTCTGGAGATAATTCCGGAAGTTTAGAAAGAGTAGAGTATAAGATGAATGCATTTGGTTCTGCAACTAATAATCCAGTTGGATTTCCGTTAGGATCTTTTTCGATTAATCCCGCATTTGGATTTGGCGTATTGGCATCAATTTTTAAAGTTTCTAAACCCGCTTTGTTTAAATAAGCATGTCCGTATAAATGAAGAATAAAAGCAGGAACATCGCCTGTTGCTTCGTTGATTTCGGCTAAAGTCGGCAGTCTTTTTTCTTCAAACTGATAAGCGTTCCATCCGCCAACCACTCGAACCCATTGTCCTTTTGGAGTTCTTTGTGCTTGTTCTTTTAGCATAGCCAAAGCTTTTTTTAAGGAACGAACGCCGTCCCAGCGTAATTCGGTATTGTAAAATCTTCCGCCTCGGATAATGTGCATGTGAGAATCAAATATTCCGGGAATAATGGTTTTTCCTTTAGCGTCGATTACTGTTGTTTTTTTGTTTTTTAATTTTAAGATTTCGCTGTTTTTTCCTGTTTTCAGGATTTTCCCATCGGCGACAGCCATAGCTTCAACGATTGTGTTTTTATCATCTAAAGTGTGAATAACAGCATGATGAACGATAAGTGTGGCACTTTTGCCTTGAGCGAAAATTGGCAACGATAGAATTAAAAGTAAAGCTGATAGTAAGGTTTGTGGTTTCATAATAATGGTTTTAATTAAGTTTTGGAGAAAAAAAAGGCTGTAACTTAAACAGCCTTTTTAGATAACCAACCAAGAACAATTCTATGAATTAATGTTTAAGCATTTCGTGTGCATATTGTACACCAACACCGTAAGCACCACCATATTTTTTAACCAAATCAGTCACAGGTACATAAGTTTCTTGACGAGCCCAGTCACGTTGTAATTCTAATAAATATTGTAATGAAGTGATTGGATGTGCACCAGCCTGAACCATACGAGTTACGGCCATTTCGTGCGCTTCTTTAGAAACGTCTCCGCTTGCATCTGTAATTACATAAACATCATAACCTTCGTTGATTGCAGATAGAGCAGGTCCAACAATACAAACACTTGTCCATAAACCGCCAAAAACGATTTTCTTTTTACCTGCTGCAATAATCGCTTTGCGTGCTGGAGCATCTTCCCAAGTATTCATTGTGGTACGGTCAATATAATTAGACGTTTTTTGTGGGTAGAATTCTTCAATTTCTCTGAAAACAGGTCCGCTGAATGATTTTTCTGCAACAGTTGTTACAATAGTTGGAACTTTGAATATTTTTGATGCTCCGGCTACAAGAGCGGTATTGTTTCTAAGCTGATCGATTGGAATGTTGCTTACTGCAAAGGCCATTTGGCTTTCGTAATCTATTAAAACTAAAGTATGATTTGTTGGGTCTAATAACGCTGGACTTGGTTTTTGAGCGAATCCAATAAATGTTACTAATACTAAAACTGCTGTAAGGATTAATTTTTTCATGATAATGTGATTTTGTTGTTAATTAAAAGGTTTAAAAAAATATTTTGTATTTGATTTTCAATGTTTTGCATTCAAATTAAATGCCTTGTTTGTAATGTGTTGATTTTAAAAGGTTTTTCAGAAAAGGCAATAGAAATCCTAGCGATATATCGTCAATAAAAATTGGATATTCGTTAATGTGTTATTGTAAAGCTTTTAATGAATTTTAAAAGAGAAAAATACTGATACCTAAATTTTTCCCTTCAAATGTAATCTGTGGAGGATCTCGGATCTTAGCAAACCGCTTCCACCTCCAAAATGTTCTATTACTTCTACATCTGGCTGTGCTTTTATGCAGAAAGATGTAAATTGTTTTTCGACATGATCTTCGATTCCGGAACTCAAAAGAACAATATCGATTTTGTTTTTAAGAAAATATTCTTGTGCTAAATTTTCATCATCAAAAGGTATTGCGTTCCATTCTTCGTATGCATTTACAAGCCTAGTCAGTATCTCTAAAATTGGCTCGTTTTTTCCGAGTATTAAGAATTCAAATGTTTTCATAATTACTAATTTACATGACAAAATTATTATAATTAAAATTGTTTCAACTTAATCTAGAACAAGAAATGATTTTTCTGATTTTTGATCATTTTCAAAACAATCATTTCCTTGAACTTTTAAATTGTTTTACAAATGTATAAGGATCTTGTAAGATTGTTTGTTAATCTAGGATAAGAAATAATGTAAAGAGAAAGTTAAATTTTATTTTTTTGAAAATTTTTGGTTTTGATATTTAAGATTGTTAATTGCTTAATATCAGTTTATTAGGTGATTTTTTAAGCCAAAAACTTGAAAGGCAATAAAAATATTTTGTTTGAATGAGGAAAACCGTAATGTTTTCGTTTTACAGCTGGGTAAATTTGTGGTATAGAAATAGAGATTTAAGATGTTTTTGCCTTTTTTAATCATCATTAAAGATTTCTATGGATTATTACTAGTTTTTGGAGAAACAAGTTTTATTTTAGAAGTTTGACATATTCATTGATCGTGGGTACATTGTATAAATTTGCAAGATAAATACAAGAAGTCAAAATTTTTAACGGGCTTTTAGATTTGGTTACACGTTAGCCAATCTAAAAGCCCTTTTTTTTATTTAGTAATATCCGTGAATTTTAAGCCATTCTTCGCAATCTTTTGTCCAGTTCTTGCTAGTATCTTTTACCCCTAGACCAAAACCGTGCCCTCCATTCTCATATAAATGTAACTCAGATGTAACTCCGTTTTTTTTGAGTGCTAGATAATAATTGATACTGTTTTCGGGTAAAACTGCAGTATCGTCTGTTGCGTGTATTAAAAAAGCGGGAGGAGTCTGCGGTGTTACTTTTTTATCATTTGAAAAAGAATCAATCAAAGTTTGCGATGGATTGTTTCCTAATAAATTAGTTTGTGATCCTTTGTGCGTGATATTATTTTCCATGGAAATAACAGGATAAATTAAAAGCGAAAAATCAGGGCGTGCACTAGTTTTTGATGCTGTTTCATAAATTTTGTCATCATAATGTGTTGCCAAAGTTGATGCGAGATGACCACCAGCTGAAAATCCGATTATACCAATTTTATTGCTGTCGATATTCCACTTTAAAGCATTTTCACGTACGTAACGCATTGCTTCCTGAGCATCCTGTAGCGGTCCAATGTTTTTGTTTTTCATGATTAAATCGCTTGGCAGACGATACTTTAAAACAAAGGCGGTAATTCCTAAACTATTCAGCCAGTTTGCCACTTTTGTTCCTTCTTTATCCATAGAAAGGTGAGAATAGCCACCGCCAGGAAAAATAATTACAGCGGTCTGGTTTGGTTTAACATCTTTCGGAATAAAAATGCTTAAAGTTGGAATTGTAACAAAACTTGTGCTTTGAAGAATTCCATCTTTTATAGTTTGCTTTTCTTGATAATCTGCAGAAATAATTTCATCCGGAATTTTGCTCCATAAAGGAATTGTTTGGCTTTGCGCTTGAATCTGATTAATAGTTAAAGTAAGCAAAACGAGAATAATGAGTGATTTAGGGTAAAAAATGGCTTTCATTTTTTTAATTTAAATATAAGGAATTGATTTACTTTATTCTAAGAGAAAAACATTGTAAAAGCACTGGTAAGTGAGTGTTCCTGTTTCAGGACAATTTTAGCACTTTAAACGGATGAATTTGGTACTTTGATATTTAACAAATATATTGTTTAATATGTAATATTGTGGTATTTTTTTTATTCTATATGTTTATTTAATAGGATAAAATAATTTTTTATATAATTTATTTGGTTTATAAAGATTAAAAACTATATTTGTGCAATCGATTACATTAATTTGTTTTATTTGTATTAAATCATTGTTTTTTAGTGCTTTTAAATTCGAATTGAGGGATAAAACAAACTAACTAAAAAACCTAAATTTTTACAATAACCATGAGCCAAAAAGATTCAGTTACTACCAGCCAAAGCAGCAAATCAATAGGAAAATATCGATGGAGCATTTGTGGGTTGCTATTTTTTGCAACTACAATCAATTATTTAGACCGTCAGGTTCTTTCGCTGACATGGAGCGATTTTATTGCGCCAGAATTTCATTGGACTAATAATGATTACGGAAATATAACCGCATTGTTTTCTATTTTTTATGCAGTTTCATTGCTGTTTGCTGGACGATTTGTAGATTGGATGGATACTAAAAAAGGATTTCTTTGGGCAATCGGAATCTGGTCTATAGGTGCTTGTCTTCATGCTTTTTGTGGCATTGCAACTTCGGGAATTATTACTGGAAATTGGTTATTAGGTTTTGAAGGTTCAAAAGAAGTGATTTCATCTATAAGTGATACTTCATTGGTAATCAGTGTAAGTGTCGATTTATTTATTTTTGCACGTTTCGTTCTGGCAGTTGGTGAAGCCGGAAACTTTCCAGCTGCAATCAAAACTACAGCAGAATATTTTCCAAAAAAAGACAGGGCTTTTGCAACTAGTATTTTTAATGCTGGTGCAACAGTTGGGGCCTTGGCAGCGCCAGTTACAATCCCTTTTATTGCTAAATCTTTTGGCTGGGAAATGTCTTTTATTATTATTGGAGCATTAGGATTTATCTGGATGGGATTTTGGCTTTTCATGTATGATAAACCAGAAAATCATAAAAATGTATCTAAGGAAGAATTGGCTTATATTCAGCAAGATGATATTGCTGAAAGCAAACTAGAAAGTTTTGTTCCAGAAACTTCTTCAAAAGTATCATTAAAAGAATGTTTTAAATACAAACAGACATGGGCTTTTGCGTTTGGTAAATTCATGACAGACGGTGTTTGGTGGTTTTTCTTGTTCTGGACTCCAGCTTATTTAAGTTCTGTTTACGGAATGGATTCTACTGAAGCGGCATTGCCATTATTTGTACTGTACATGATCACTTTATTGTCAATTATTGGTGGTTGGCTTCCAACTTATTTCGTAGAGAAAAAAGGAATGAATCCGTACGAAGGAAGGATGAGAGCGATGTTGATTTTTGCATTTTTCCCATTATTAGCATTGATAGCACAGCCATTAGGGTATATCAGTTATTGGATTCCGGTAATTATTATTGGAATTGCAGGTGCTGCGCATCAGTCTTGGTCGGCAAATATTTTTACAACTGTAGGAGATATGTTTCCTAAAAAAGCAATTGCAACCATTACAGGAATTGGTGGTTTGGCGGGCGGAATTGGTTCAACTGTAATCAATAAGGGATCAGGAGTTTTGTTTGATTACGCTAAAGATACTAATATGCTTTTTATGGGATTTAAAGGAATTGAAGCTGGATATTTTATCATATTTTCGATCTGTGCCGTTTGTTATTTAATAGGCTGGATGGTAATGAAATCATTGGTTCCAAAATACAGCCCGATTACAGATCTTTAAAAAGATTTTTACTGACTAACCAACCAATTTAAACCAACCAACCATGAATCAAGCTAATGAAGCAATAGGAAAATACCGCTGGACTATTTGTAGTTTAGTTTTTTTTGCAACGACTGTCAATTATTTAGACAGAAATGTAATAAGTTACCTTAGACCTTTTTTGGCAGAAGCTTTTCATTGGACACCTGAACAAGATGTTATTGATTATTCGAATATTGAATTGGCGTTTAAAATTGCTTATGCGCTTGGAATGCTGGTTGCAGGTGGAATTATTGATAAATTAGGTACAAAATTAGGCTATGCAATTGCAACTGGTTTGTGGAGTTTGGCAGCAATTGGTCATGCGTTGGCAACAGGAACAGGTGGTTTTTTAATAGCACGCGTATTTTTAGGAATTACAGAAGCAGGAAATTTTCCGGCGGCGATAAAAGCAACAGCCGAATGGTTTCCGCAGAAAGAAAGAGCATTGGCAACTGGAATTTTTAATTCGGGAAGTAATATTGGTGCGATCATTGTGCCATTAACGGTGCCGTATATTGCTGAAAATTATGGCTGGCAATGGGCGTTTATTTTAACCGGTATTGTTGGTTTTGTTTGGCTTTTGTTGTGGTTTTTATTATATGAAGTGCCTCAAAAACAAAAACGTCTGTCTCAAGCAGAATTAGAATACATAACTGCTGATCAGAATGAAACTACAGTAGAAGATTCAGCAGAAAAAGTTTCATGGATAAAATTGTTGTCATTTCGTCAAACATGGGCATTTGCAATTGGTAAATTGCTGACAGATCCGGTTTGGTGGTTTTATTTATTTTGGCTTCCAGATTTTTTGATGAAGGAATACAAACTTACAGCGACAGAAATTATTTGGCCTTGCGCCCTTGTTTACATGATTGGAAGCGTGGGAAGTATTGGCGGTGGCTGGCTTCCTTTGAAATTAATCAATAATAATTGGCCGGCTTTTAAAGCTCGCAAAACAAGTATGTTGCTCTATGCGTTTGCAGTTTTGCCGGTTTTGTTTTCACAATATTTAGGAACCATAAATATGTGGTGGGCCGTTTTAGTTATTGGTTTGGCTGTTTCTGCGCATCAGGCTTGGAGTGCTAATATTTTTACTACGGTTTCAGATATGTTTCCTAAAAAAGCCACAGCTTCTGTTACGGGAATGGGAGGGATGTTCGGTGCTCTAGGAGGTATTCTACTAACTTTGGTGGTTCAAAAAAATATGTTCGTTTATTATACAAAAATTGGTAAAATCGAAACGGGATACTTTATTATGTTCTGCATTTGTGGATGTTCTTATTTACTAGCATGGCTTATCATGCATATACTGGTTCCAAAAATGAAAAAAGTAGAATTGTAAAGAAAAATAGGTTTAAGTGAAATAATTTTTTGGTTTGAATTATGGTTTTTCAATATAAAAAATTAAATTTGTGCAATCGATTACATTAATTTAGAAATTATGACAAAATATAGTTCAAGATACGCGTCTAGCCCCGAAGCAGTAAAAAAATATGACACACAACAATTGAGAGAAGAATTCTTAATTGATGACTTAATGCAGGAAGATGAAGTTGTTTTAGTTTATTCTCACTATGATAGATATATTGCTGGATCTGCAGTACCTGTAAAAGGAGATTTGGTTT
This sequence comes from Flavobacterium sp. 245, assembly GCF_004362055.1. Classification (GTDB taxonomy): domain Bacteria; phylum Bacteroidota; class Bacteroidia; order Flavobacteriales; family Flavobacteriaceae; genus Flavobacterium. The sequence goes on along the minus strand of NZ_SNXB01000007.1, from coordinate 235,745 downwards.
TAGAAACAATTGATCCGTTGAAAGCGCCTTATTTTTTAGAAAGAAGAGAATTAGGTATTATCAATGTTGGAGGAAACGGTTCTGTTGTCGTTGAAGGAACAACTTATGAGTTAGGTTTTAAGGATGCTTTATACATCGGGAGCGGTAATAAAGAAGTAATTTTCAAAAGTACTGATGCTAGTAATCCAGCTAAGTATTATATCAATTCGGCACCAGCTCACACAACTTACCCAACGGTAAAAGTAAGTTTGGCTGAAGCAAATAAATTAAACTTAGGTGCAATGGAAACTGCGAATCACCGTACAGTAAATCAAATGATTATTGGAAGTGTAGTAACAACCTGCCAATTGCAAATGGGAATGACAGAATTAAACCCAGGAAGTGTTTGGAATACAATGCCAGCGCACGTACACGATCGTAGAATGGAAGTTTATTTCTATTTAGATGTTCCAGAAAATCAGGCCGTTTGTCACTTTATGGGACAGCCACAAGAAACAAGACATATTTGGATGAACAATCATCAAGCAGTTATTTCTCCACCATGGTCAATTCACTCTGGTTCAGGAACTAGTAATTATACTTTTATTTGGGGAATGGCAGGTGAAAATTTAGATTATGGAGATATGGATGTTTGTAAAATCACAGATTTAAGATAAGAATTATGACAAACTTATTTGATATAAATGGAAAAGTTGCTTTAATCACAGGAAGTACACACGGACTGGGAATGGCAATGGCAAAAGGATTAGGTCAAGCGGGAGCGACAATTGTTGTGAACGGAAATTCTTCACAGCAAAAAATTGATGATGCTGTAAATGAATTAAAAAGTGAAGGAATAAATGCTGTAGGATATAAGTTTAATGTAACTGAAGAAAAAGAAGTTGCAGAAGCTGTTCAGAAAATTGAAAACGAAGTTGGTCCAATCGCTATTTTAATCAACAATGCCGGAATCATTAAAAGAATTCCGTTGATTGAAATGGAAGTTGCTGATTTCAGAGAAGTAATTGATATTGATTTAGTAAGTCCGTTTATTGTTTCGAAGCATGTTGCAAAAGGCATGATCGCAAGAAGAGAAGGCAAGATTATCAATATTTGCTCGATGATGAGTGAGTTGGGAAGAAATACGGTTTCTGCATATGCTGCAGCAAAAGGCGGCTTGAAAATGCTGACTAAAAATATGGCAACAGAATGGGCAAAATACAATGTTCAAATCAACGGAATTGGGCCTGGATATTTTGCAACAGAACAAACAAAACCTATTAGAGTTGATGGACATCCTTTTAATGATTTTATCATCAGCAGAACTCCGGCGGCAAAATGGGGTGATCCAAGTGATTTGGCTGGTGCGGCAATATTTTTGTCTTCAAAAGCTAGTGATTTTGTAAATGGTCACATTTTATACGTTGACGGCGGTATTCTAGCTACAATTGGAAAACCATCAAACGAAGAATAATTCTCAATTTTTATTTAAAGAAGACATGAGCGCGAATACATTCATAAACGATAATTTTTTATTAGAAAATAAATTTGCTGAAGAATTATATCATAATTATTCTAAAAACCAGCCAATTATTGATTACCATAATCACTTAAACCCACAGTTTATTGCCGAAGATAAAATTTTTGACAATATTACGCAGGTTTGGATTAACGGAGATCACTACAAGTGGCGTGCAATGCGTACTTTAGGAATTAACGAGCAGTTTGTAACAGGAAATGGATCTGATAAAGATAAGTTCTTAAACTGGGGAAAAACAGTTCCGTACACAATGCGTAATCCTTTGTATCACTGGACACATTTGGAATTGGCTCGCTATTTTGATATTTATGATCTTTTGAATGAAAAATCGGCTGAGAAGATTTATATCGAAACTTCTGAAAAAATAAATTCGCAAGCTTACAGCACGCAAAATCTTCTTAAAAAAGTAAATGCCGAATTGGTTTGTACAACTGAAGATCCAATTGATAGTTTAGAGTTTCATAAAAAATTGGCTCAAAACCCAATTGGGACTAAAATGAGTACAGCTTTCAGACCTGATAAAGCGATTTTAATTTCTAATGATGGATATAACGCATATGTTGATACTTTGGGGGAAGTGTCAGGTATTGCAATCGAAACTTATACTGATTTACGTGCAGCACTGAGAAAAAGAATTGAATTCTTTAATGAAAACGGATGTAAATTAAGCGATCACGGACTTGATCAAATTTATTTTGAGAATTTCACTGAAAATGAAGTAAGCGCTATTTTCAAAAAGAAAAGAGAAAATGGAGTTTTGACTCCAGAAGAAGCATTGAAATTCCAAAGTGCCATTTTATTATTCTTATCTGAAACGTATCATGAATTTGGATGGGTACAGCAGTTTCACTTAGGGGCTTTAAGAAACAACAATGCGCGTATGCATAGAATTTTAGGTCCAGATACTGGATGGGATTCTATTGGAGATTATCCGCAAGCGCAAAAATTATCAAGTTTTTTAAATGCTTTAGATAGTAAAGATAAATTGTCAAAAACGATTATCTACAATTTAAATCCTGCAGATAATGAAGTAATGGCAACTATGATTGGAAATTTCAACGACGGAAGCGTTCGCGGAAAAGTACAATTTGGTTCTGGATGGTGGTTTTTAGATCAGAAAGACGGAATGACAAAGCAGTTAAATGCGCTTTCTAATATGGGATTAATCAGCTGTTTTGTTGGAATGCTTACAGATTCTAGAAGCTTTTTATCATTCCCAAGACACGAATATTTCAGACGTATTTTATGTAATCTTCTTGGAGATGAAATCAAACGTGGAGAACTGCCAAATGACATGGAATGGATTGGAAAATTAGTTTCTGATATTTCATACAATAATGCAAAAGAATATTTCAAATTCTAAATATATTTTACCATTAAGAGATTAAGTTAATTAAGTTGAAATGGTAAAAACAAAGAACATTAAGCTTAATGCTCTTAATGATAAAAGAAGAAAAATGATTAAGTATGAAAGCTTAATTCTCTTAATATCTTAATGGTAAAAAGAAAAAAAAACTTACTGGTAAAAATAAAATTAATATGAGTAAAGTAGTTTCATTTGGAGAAATTATGTTGCGTTTATCGACAGAAAGACATTTACGTTTTTCGCAATCTACAGCATTTGGTGCTACGTATGGTGGTGGAGAATTTAATGTAGCTGTTTCTTTGGCGAATTATGGCGTGAATGCAGAATTTGTTACCAGATTACCAGAAAACGAAATTGGTTTTTCTGCATTAAAAGAAATCAGAAAAATGAATGTCGAGTCTAAAAACATTGTTTATGGAGGAGAGCGTTTGGGAATTTATTTTCTTGAAACAGGTGCAGGAACTCGCGGAAGCAATGTAGTTTACGATCGTGCACACAGCTCGATGGCAACTATTCAAAAAGGAAATATTGACTGGGAAAAAGTTCTAGAAGGTGCTGAATGGTTTCATTGGAGCGGTATTACGCCTGCTATTTCCCAAAGTGCCGCCGAAGCTTGTTTAGAAGCAATTAAAGTGGCGCACAAAAAAGGAATTACAATTTCCTGCGATTTAAATTATAGATCAAAATTGTGGCAGTATGGCAAAACGCCAAGCGAGGTTATGCCAGAAATGCTAAAATATAGTAATGTTATTTTAGGAGATATTGATACAGCGTATTTTATGTTGGGAATTCCTAAAGTAAATCCTAATTACCAAGATGAAAAAACACTTCCAGCAGTGTACGATAAATTGTTTGAAGAGATTACGAATCTTAAAGTTGTTGCAACGACACTGCGTTATTCTGTTAGTGCTTCTCATCAAAGAATTGGCGGGATTTTATACGACGGAAAAGCAATTTACAGCGCAGCAGTTAAAGAAGTAACGCCTGTAGTTGACCGCGTAGGAAGCGGGGATGCATTTATGGGCGGATTAATTTACGGTTTACTGCAATATCAAAATAATAATCAAAGAGCATTGGATTTTGCTGTTGCAGCCTGCTGTTTAAAGCATACTATCGCAGGTGATTATAACTTGGTGACATTGAAAGAAGTTGAAAATATGATTGATGGCGATGGTTCGGCATTAGTATCAAGATAAAAAATAAAAATGGCAAAATATTCAAGAATTGAGGTCGCGCAGCAAATGAAAGAAAACGGTATGGTTCCGTTGTTTTTTCATTCTGATATAGCATTAAGCAAAAAAGTGCTAAAAGCCTGTTATGATGGTGGTTCACGTTTAATGGAATTTACGAGCAGAGGCGATTTTGCTCATGAAGTTTTTGGTGAACTGAACAAATATGCTTTGGCTGAATTACCAGGAATGATGTTGGGAGTTGGTTCGATTACAGATGCCGCTTCAGCTTCACTGTATATGAGTTTAGGAGCAAATTTTATTGTAACTCCAGTTTTTAGGGAAGATATCGCAATTGCTTGTAATCGCCGTAAAGTGTTGTGGTCACCAGGTTGCGGAACGCTTTCTGAAATTGCCAGAGCAGAAGAATTGGGCTGTGAAATTGTAAAATTGTTTCCAGCTGATATTTATGGACCAGAGTTCATTAAAGCGATAAAAGGACCATGTCCTTGGACGAACATTATGCCGACAGGTGGTGTTTATCCAACGGTTGAGAGTTTAAGTTCATGGCTAAATGCCGGAGCAACTTGTGTTGGTTTAGGTTCGCAGTTAATTTCAAAAGATATACTTGATAAACAAGATTTTGACGGCTTGCAGGCTAAAGTAAGTCAGGTTTTGGAGATCATTAAAAATATTAAAAATAAATAGGGAATGATCATACCAATTCCTTATTTGGCATGCGGTTTTTTTTAGAGTTTTAGATGTTGTAATTGAACATTACGCTTGCAAAATAAATCTTGTCACTCCTCACAGCAGGATTTATTTTACTCTTTCAGGTGTAATGTTTCTTTTACAATATAAGGCCGAAAAAAAATGAATAAGGTATTGAAAGTGGTTATTTATAACGCTCAAATGAATTTATAATGGAAAAAATAAACAGATCAAATACGGAGTTTTCACATAAACTTCCGATAAAAATAGTGCAGTTTGGAGAAGGAAATTTCTTGAGAGCTTTTGTAGAATATGCTTTTCAAGAATTAAATAAAAAAGCCGATTTCAATGCAGGAATTGCAGTTGTACAGCCTATTGACAGAGGATTAGTGAATATGATTAATGATCAGGATGGTCTGTATACTTTATTCATGAAAGGTGTTAAAAAAGGTGAGGAAATTCAGGAAAAAGAATTAATTACAAATATTGTAAAAGCTGTTGATCCTTATGCTTCTTTTCAGGAATTTTTGGCTTTAGCCAAAGAAGAAGAATTAGAATTTATTATTTCTAATACAACTGAAGCTGGAATAGAATATATCGAGTCTGATAAGCCTTCTATGCAACCTCCAGTTTCTTTTCCTGCTAAATTAACCGTACTTTTGTATGAAAGATTTAAGCATTTTAATGGTGATAAATCGAAGGCGCTAACAATTATTCCTTGTGAATTAATTAATTATAATTCAGATACTTTAAAGGAAATTGTTTTGAAATATAGTGATGATTGGAATCTGGAAGCAGCATTCAAATCATGGTTAACAGATGATTGTTCTTTTCATAATACCTTAGTAGATAGAATTGTTCCGGGTTATCCAAAAGACCAAATTGAAGAATACAACAGTCAGCTTCTTTATAAAGATGATTTGATTGTAAGTGCCGAAAGTTTCTTTTTATGGGTAATTGAAGGAGATGATAAATTAAAAGCGAAACTTCCGTTTGAAAAAACAGATTTAGATGTGAAAATTGTGGCTGATATGCAGCCATACCGTACGCGAAAAGTTAGAATTTTGAATGGTGCGCACACTGCAATGGTTCCATTTTCATTGCTTTACGGAAATGAAACTGTAAAAGAAACTGTTGATAATGCTTTTACAGGCGAGTTTGTAAATAAAGCGGTTTTTGATGAAATCAATGAAACTCTAAATATGGATAAAGCGGAACTAGCAAGTTTCTCTGAAGAAATATTAGACCGTTTCAGAAATCCTTTCATCAAGCATTTATTGTCTTCTATTGCTTTAAATTCTATTTCTAAATTTAAAGTTCGTGTATTGCCAAGTTTAACGGATTATGTTGATGTTCACAAAAAACTGCCTGTTCATTTAACTTTTGCATTTGCGGCTTTAATTCGTTTTTATAAAGGAACTTGGAAAGGTGAAACTTTGCCAGTTCAAGACAGTGAAGATATTGTTTCGTTCTTTAACGGACTTTGGACGTCAGATGATTATAATAAAATAGCGAGATTGACTTTGCAAAATAAAAGTTTCTGGGATGAAGATTTGACTGAAATTCCTTCTCTTACAGAATCAATTGCCAAAGCTTTAGAAGAAATTGATGCCAATGGCGTAGAGCAGGGTTTCATCAATTTTCAAAAACAATTAAATTAAGAATTACATACAATAGTTATGGCAACTCAAAAAAAATTAATAAAAGTCAACCCAGCAGATAACGTAATTGTCGCTTTAACCGATTTGGTACAAAACGAACAAATTATGTTTGAAGGAACCACTGTCTCACCAACAACTGATGTTAAAGCAAAACATAAAATCGCAGAGAAAGATTTTTCAATTGGTAATGATATTATAATGTATGGTGTTTTGGTTGGAAAAGCTGCTAAACCTATAAAAAAAGGAGAAGTAATTACCACCGAAAATGTAAAACATCAAAGTGAAAAAGTTTTTGGTAAAAACGGAAATTTAGGTTGGACTCCACCAAATGTAGATCGTTGGAAAGATAAAACTTTCAACGGATACCACCGTACTGATGGACAAGTTGGAACCAAAAACGTTTGGTTGTTTTTTCCATTGGTTTTTTGCGAAAACAAAAATATCGAAAAACTGAAAGATATTTTTGAAAACGAATTAATGCCCAAAAAAGAAGTTTCTTATAAAAATTTGTTACGCTCTTTAATTGAAGAAAAAAGCGTAGAAGAAGTTTCGGATAAAAATTTAAATGAAAATCTTTTAGATAATGTCGAAGTAAAATTTATCAATCATCAAGGTGGTTGTGGAGGGATTCGACAAGATTCAGAATTGTTGGCAAAACTGCTTGCAGGATATGTGAACAACCCAAATGTTGCAGGTGCAACTGTTTTAAGTTTAGGTTGCCAAAATTTGCAAGTTGATATTTTTAAAAAGGCATTGAAAGAAATGAGTCCGAATAGTGATAAAGAAATTTTGATCTATGAGCAACAACAAATTGGAACTACTGATCAAATGTTTCAAATGGTGATTAAAGATTCTTATGAAGCCATTAAAAGAGCCAACAAAATTGAACGCAAACCTGCTCCTCTTTCAAAGCTAAGTATTGGTTTAGAATGTGGAGGGTCTGACGGATTTTCCGGAATTTCTGCTAATCCGGCATTAGGAATTGTTTCAGATATTTTTGCAGCTTTGGGAGGGAAAACAATTTTGGCAGAGTTTCCAGAATTATGTGGCGTTGAGCAAGAATTGATGAATAGATGTGTGGACGAAGAAAAAGCTGATAAGTTTTTAACTTTAATGAAAGCTTTTGAAAAATCAGTTGTAGATGCAGGTTCAGGGTTTGATATGAATCCATCTCCGGGAAACATCAAAGACGGATTAATTACAGATGCAATGAAATCTGCTGGCGCAGCTAAAAAAGGTGGAACCTCACCTGTTGTAGATGTTTTAGATTACGGAGAATATATTTCAAAACCAGGATTAAATCTTTTAAATACGCCAGGAAATGACGCAGAATGTACCACAGGATTGGTTGGATCGGGCGCAACAGTTGTTTTATTTACCACAGGTTTAGGAAATCCGATGGGAAATCCGATTGCACCCGTTGTAAAAATTTCTTCGAACACGGCATTAATTGATAGAATGTCTGATATTATCGATGTAAATGCCGGAACGGTGATTACTGGTGAAAAAACCATTACCGAGGTTGGAGCAGAAATAGTAGATTACATTATAGAATTGGCGAGCGGAAACGTGGAAACAAAAGCAGACCAGTTGAAACAAGATGTATTTATTCCTTGGAAAAGAGGAGTTTCTTTATAAGATAAAAAAAGGACACATACATGTAGAGACGCACAGCAGTGCGTCTCTTTTTTTTATATCATTTTTTCTGCATCGAATTACACGGACTTTTACTAATTATTGAATCGAGAAACAATTCTATAAACAGTAGCACAAGTAGTCACAATTATAAAATTCGTGCAATTCGAGGCTAACTTAAAGCACTATCTAAGAATAGCGATGGCTATTATGACTTTATCATTAATGGATTTTATATTTGCTTATATAACTTATAACGTAAAAAAAAAGACGCACTGCTGTGCGTCTCTAAATGTTGAAGATGTATCTTAAAAACTAAGAGCTGGTTCTTGACGACGATTTACGAATATGTAATTCTGGTGCGAGAACCACCTTTTTTTCGATTTTGATTGTATCAGTTTTGTCTACCTGTTCTAAGAAAACTCGGGCTGACATTTTTCCCATTTCAAGAGGTGATTGATCAACAGAAGTGATCGACAATTCCATAAATTTAGTAAAAGGTTCATTACTGAAACCTGCAACACAAAACTCTTTAGGAATGCTTATATTTCTTTCTTTAAGTACTTGAATGGCTCCTAAAGCGGCAAAATCACTGGCAGAAAATAAAGCGTCAGGAGGAGTATCCAATGCCAATAAAACATCAATAGCTTCTTTTCCAGCATCAACACTACTTTTAGTATGAATTACGTATTCTTCTTTAAAGGTCATTCCGTTGTCAAGCAATGCTTGTTTATAGCCTAAAAACCTGTTTTTGAAAATCTCAAGAGACTGATCTCCTGAAAAGTGTGCAATTGCACGGCAACCTTCATTTATTAAATGTTTGGTCGCCACATAACCACCTTTAAAGTCATTAATAGTTACAGAGCTTACTCCGTCAATATGTTTGCTTCTGTCAAAAAAGATTAGCGGAACGTTTTTTTCTAAAACATAATGAAAAGCACCGTTATTTTCGTCAGTCACATCAGTAACCGACATCATAATACCATCAACCTGAGCGTCAATTAACGTGTATAGATTTTCATTTTCTCTTTTTGGACTCTCGTGTGTTTGGCAAATAATGACCTGATAACCATGCGGATGAAGTTCTTCTTCAATTCCCCTGATAACAGATGCGAAAAAGTTGCTGTCAATACGAGGAACAATTACACCTATATTATTACTTCGTCCACTTTTTAATGCCAAAGCAAGTTTGTTTTGCTTATAGTTCATCGATGCAGCGGTTTTAATAACCAGATCCCTTGTGCTTTCTTTAATTTTAGGATTATTATTTAAAGCTCTGGAAACAGTAGCGGCAGTGATATTCAATTTCTTGGCAATATCATAAATGGTTATTTTTTCGCTCATTCAAAAAGGTTTTCAGAATTAATTTAAGACAAAAATACATTTTTTTTATATATATCAATATTTTTTGTTATCGATTACATAATTAATAACTAAAACGTTTGCAACTCTACAATAATAAAAAATTATGTGTTTTTTTACCATAAGTGTAATTATTATTGCAAATAAAAATTAAATATATAAATTATTTCTAAATAAATTTGTTCTGTAGAAACAAATTTTATACTTTCGTGTAATCGATTACATAATGCTAGGCGATTTGCTGGCTTGAATTATAAATTACTGCGTAAATGATTACAAATAAGAGTATAGCGTTAAAATCAATCTCATTTCTTGGAGCATTTTCTTTGCTGATACTATCATGCGGAAAACAAGTTTCGAGCGTTTCTGAAACGGATCCATGGAAAAAGATGGAATTAATTGTAAAAAGCATGCCAGAAACGCATTTTGCAAATAAGACGTATAATATAAATGATTTTGGAGCCATCGCAGACGGAAAAACGATGAACACGCTGGCTTTTGAAAAAGCAATTAAAGAATGCGCTGCAAATGGCGGAGGCAAAGTTTTAGTGCCAAACGGAAAATATTTAACAGGGCCAATTCATTTAGAAAGCAATGTTGATCTGCATTTAGAAGATAAGGCCGAAATTCTTTTTAGTACTAATTCTAAAGATTATCCTTTGATTCATACTTCATGGGAAGGAACAGAATTGATGAACCATTCGCCTCTTATTTCTGCAAGAAATAAAACGAATGTTGCGATAACCGGAAAAGGAATTTTAAACGGGCAAGCAAATAATACAAATTGGTGGCCATGGTGCGGCAGTAAAAGATATGGATGGGATAAAGGACAGCCATCACAGCACGACCCTTTAAATCGTGATAATTTAGTTGAAATGGCAGAAAAAGGTGTCCCGGTTGCCGAACGTATTTTTGGTGAAGGACATTATTTGCGCCCTAATTTTATTGAGTTTTTTGAATGTAATACGGTTCTAGTAAAAGATGTCACAGTTGTTAATGCGCCCTTTTGGATTTTGCATCCGCTAAAATCTAATAATGTAATTATTGATGGCGTGACTGTAAATAGTCACGGACCAAATAATGACGGCTGTGATCCTGAATATTCTCAAAATGTAATTATTAAAAACTGCACTTTTAATACCGGCGATGATTGTATTGCAATTAAATCGGGACGTGATGCTGATGGAAGAAGAGTTGGTATTCCGAGTAAAAATATCATTGTTCAAAATTGCAAAATGATTGACGGCCACGGTGGCGTTGTTATGGGAAGCGAAATAACGGCCGGTGTAAATAATGTTTATGTTGAAAATTGTGTAATGGACAGTCCAGAATTGGATCGTGCCATCAGAATCAAAACAAATTCGAAGCGTGGCGGCACTACCGAAGATATTTACGTTAGAAATATAGAAGTTGGAACCGTAAAAGAATGTGTTCTGAGAGTGACAATGTTCTATGATATATATGGAAGTCAGGTTGGAAATTATATTCCGACAATTAAAAATATCAGCCTTGAAAATGTAAAGGTTAAAAATGGAGGAAAATTTGGGATCTTAGCTGATGGCTACAAAGAATCACCAATTGAAAATATAACATTTAAAGATGTTACAATCACAAAAGTAGATTCGGTTTATTCTCTGAAAAATGTAAAAAAGGTAAATTTTATAAATACCTACATCAACGGAAAAAAGATGGAATCAATTAAAAATTAAACCACTTAACTACACTTTTAACCAAACCAATTTGTGAACTTTCAATAATTATCAAATGAAATAAAAAGCAGTTTTGTTTTTTTATTTTTCGAAAATCTTGGTTAGTAATGATTTGATAATTTTTTATGAAAGTTGTTTTTTGAAGTTGTTAAAAAAGGAGTTTGATCCAGTATCGAACTCCTTTCTTAACTAAAAATTAAAAGCTCAGAAATGAAAAATAAAATGTTGTTTTTATTGCTGCTTTTAAATGCTGTGACGGTTCAGAGCCAATACAGTATTGATACTTCATACACAGTTAAAAGTACTTACAATAAATTGATTAAAAAGTATCCTTTTATTACAATCGCTACAGAGAAAAAGGATAAAAACGTTACTCAGATAAATGATCTTGTTTATAATCAAATAGAAAACAGAGCATTGCATTTAGATGCTTATTTTTATACTCCAAAAAAAGCAAATCCAGCTGTTATTATGATACATGGCGGTGGTTGGAGATCTGGAAATAAAAGTCAGATGCAGATCATGGCGCAGGAAATTGCTTCAAAAGGGTATTCTTGTTTTCCGGTTGAGTACAGATTATCTTTAGAAGCAAAATATCCAGAAGCAGTTTATGATGTCAAAAATGCCATTAAGTTCATAAAAGATAATGCTAAGAAATTCCATGTTGATCCTAATAAAATTACGGTTTTAGGATGTTCCTCAGGTGGCCAAATGGCAGCTCTTATTGGCACAACAAATGAGAATACGGCTTTTGAAGATTCAAGTTTTAAAAGTAAATCTTCTTCAAAAGTTAATGCCATTATTGATATAGACGGAATTTTAGCTTTTAAGCATCCAGAATCTCAAGAAGGAGAAATGGCATCGTTTTGGTTAAAAGGAACTTATGAAGACAATCCTGATAACTGGAAAAAGGCATCAGCTCTAAGTCATACGGATAAAAATACGCCTCCGATTCTCTTTATAAACAGCAGTTTCGATAGATTTCATGCCGGAAGAGATGATATGATTGCGATTCTAAATCAGTATAAAATTTATAATGAAGTAAAAACGATTAAAGATTCTCCGCATTCATTCTGGTTTTTTCAGCCTTGGTTTGATGAGATGATGCGTTACACAATACCTTTTTTAGACAAAATATTTAAATAATAATAAAACGAATGAAAGCAAAAATTAAAATAGCAACCTTATTCCTGCTTGGTTTTACAGTTGCAAATGCTCAAAAATCTGAAGACAAAACGGCTAAAACGTACGCTGAAGTTTCGGCTAAAACAGATGGAAAATGGGAAGGTCGCAAGTACATTGGTGGCACAGTTTTTAAAAATGTTGACCGATTAAAACTGGCTCCAGAACACACAGATCACTCATTTGATATTCGTTACGAAGGTCCAGGATGGGAAAATAACCGTATTGGTTATCGTTTGTATTTAGATTGGAGAAATGCTATTGATATTTTCGGGAAGAAAACTTCTGATATAATTTTGCCAAAAGTGGGGCAGGACAATTTTGACTCTTATCACGAAATGAGCGATTGGGGAGCGGATATTTTGAAAGCCGGAAAAGGAATCGGAATAGGGTCTATTGACCGTTATTTAAATAATGAAAAACTACACTTTCGTGAAGTAGATTCGACAATTGCAACGGTTTCTAATAAAACCAACGAGTCTTCAGTAAAAGTAAATTATTATGGCTGGAAAACAGCTTCTGATAAAATTGATTTTACATCGACTTTGACTATTAAACCAGATGATCTTTATACAAAACATACGATTCAGGCTTCAAAAGAAATTAAAGGAATTTGTACTGGAATTGTAAAGCAAAAAAACACTGAATTGCTTAAAAAAGAAAGCAAAAATAAAAAATGGGCTTATTTAGCAACTTATGGCGAACAGTCTTTAGTTCCTGATAAACTTGGAATGGCAATTTTTTATGAAGTAAATACAATTGAAAATATTGCAGATACAGAATTGGATTATCTTTTAGTATTTAAACCATCAACAAAAGAAACGTCATTTTATCTTTTGGGAGCGTGGGAACAAGAAAAAAACGGAATTAAATCTCAGGCTGATTTCGTAAAGTACTTAGATGAAAAATTAGAGATTTTGAACAAAAAAGGTAAAATTTAAACATATTTTAAAATGGAAAATACTAGAAAACTTGCATATTTTACATCTTCAGTTGTGGCTTTTTTTATGCTTTTTGCAAGCTCAAAAGCAATTTCACAGGAAACAGCTGCTAAAGATATCGTGATTTCAAAGAATTCAAAATGGTCAGATAAAATGGCTTTGACTTTGATGAAACGACATCCTGAAGCGTATATGATTGACGACTCAAAAGCACCAAAATGGGATTATGTACATGGCTTGGTTCTACATGGTTTTGAAGAACTTTATAAAAAGAACCCAGATCCAAGATATCCAGTTTATGTAAAAGGTTATGTTGATGCATTGGTTCAAAATGACGGAACTATTAAATCATACGAATTGGATAAATACAATATCGACATGGTTGTTTCTGGCCGTTTGCTTTTTAATATTTACGAAACCACAAAAGAAGAAAAATATTTGAAAGCAATGCAATTGCTTCGCAAACAATTATCAGAACAACCAAGAACACCAGAAGGTGGATTTTGGCATAAAAATATTTATCCAAACCAAATGTGGCTTGACGGATTATACATGGGCGAACCATTCTACGCGCAATACACGGTTACTTTTGAAAACGGAAAATATTTAGACGATGTAGCAAAACAATTCGAAGAAATTCAGCTTCACGCAACAGATCCTAAAACAGGATTATTATATCATGGCTGGGATTCAAGCAAAAAAATGCCTTGGGCTAATAAAGAAACGGGAAATTCTCCAAACTTTTGGTCGAGAGCTTTAGGATGGTACGTTATGGCTCTTGTTGATGTTTTAGACTATTTCCCAAAAGAGCATCCAAAACACAAAGAATTAGTTGGATACCTTAATAATGCAGCGGCAAGTATTGCAAAATTTCAGGATAAATCTGGTTTGTGGTACCAAGTGACTGACAAAGTAGGAAAAGAAGGTAACTATCTAGAAGCTTCTGGATCTTCAATGTTTGCTTATGCTTTTGCAAAAGGAGCTAATAAAGGATATTTGCCTGCTAAATATAAAAAAATAGCCAACAAAGCTTTCGACGGATTAACAACAAAATTGATAAAAGTTGATGCTGATGGCGGTATTACTTTGACTCAGGCTTGCCAAGTTGCTGGTTTGGGCGGAACTCCCTACAGAGATGGTTCTTACGAATACTATGTAAAAGAGAAAAAGAAAGACAATGATCCAAAAGCTACTGGACCATTTATTTTAGCAGCTTTAGAACTAAACAGATAAGTTGCAATCCTAAACAAACCCGACAGGTTTTTAAAACCTGTCGGGTTTAATTTGAAAAGTTAATTATTTTACAAATGAAAAATATAAAATTCCTCTTTCTTTTATTATCAACCATGTCTGCACAACAAAATTTTTCGCAGGTTTGGGTGCCTGATAATGGAGACGGAACTTATACAAATCCGATCATACATGCTGATTACTCAGATCCAGATGTTGTAAGGGCAGGAGATGATTTTTATATGACGGCATCTTCGTTCAATTGTATTCCAGGATTACCAATTTTACATTCTAAAGATTTGGTAAACTGGAAAATCATTGGACATGCTCTTAGCAAACAAACGCCAACAGAAACGTTTGATAAAGTACAGCATGGAAACGGAGTTTGGGCACCGAGCATAAATTTTCATAATAATGAATTTTATATTTATTATCCAGATCCAGATTTTGGAATCTATATGATAAAAGCCAAAAAAGCAGAAGGACCTTGGTCTGAACCTGTTTTAGTTAAAGCCGGAACAGGACTTATTGACCCGAGTCCGTTATGGGATGATGATGGCAAAGTGTATTTAGTTCATGCTTTTGCAGGAAGTCGTGCAAAAATTAAAAGTTTGCTCGTCGTTTGCAGCATGAATGCGGAAGGAACAGCCACAAACAATGATGAAGTAATGGTTATTGATGGCCATGATGGCGAGGGAACAATTGAAGGACCAAAGTTTTATAAAAGAAATGGTTATTATTACATTTTTGCTCCTGCTGGAGGAGTTTCTACAGGCTGGCAGACGGTTTTAAGATCAAAAAACGTTTTTGGTCCGTATGAAAAGAAAAAAGTTTTAGAACAAGGAAAAACAGCTGTTAACGGTCCGCATCAAGGTGCTTGGGTGCAGACACAAACAGGTGAGGACTGGTTTATACATTTTCAGGATAAAGGAGCATACGGAAGAATAGTTCATCTACAACCAATGAAATGGGAAAATGATTGGCCAGTAATGGGGCAGGATTTTGACAAAAATGGAATTGGTGAACCTGTAACAACGTATAAAAAGCCAAATGTTGGCAAGAAATATCCAATTGAAACTCCAGCAGAATCGGATGAGTTTAATTTGCCAAAATTAGGATTACAGTGGCAATGGCAGGCTAATGCTCAAAATAATTGGGGATTTCCTACGAGTTTAGGATATTTTAATTTGTATTGTCTTCCAACAATTAAAGACAGCAAGAAAATTTTTGAAGCGCCAAATTTGCTTTTGCAGAAATTCCCTGCTGAAGAATTTACAGCAACTGCAAAAATAACTTTCAACACCCGATTAAATGGCGAAACCACTGGTTTGATTATTATGGGTTTAGATTACAGTTATTTGAATCTTAAAAATGATAATGGTAAATTGTACATAAATCAGAAAACTGGAACTTTTGATAAAAAAATAGAGGAGACTGAAACAGCTCCAATTTTGATTTCTAACAATACAATTTATTTGAGAGTTAAAATTAAAAAAGGAGGAATTTGCAGTTTTTACTACAGTTTAGATGATAAAAAATACCAAGCTATAGGAAATGACTTTACATCAAAAGAAGGAAAATGGATTGGAGCCAAAGTTGGTCTTTTTGCCTTGAGCGAAAAAATTACAAATGATTCTGGGAACGTTGCAGTAGATTGGTTTAGAATTACTAAATAAGATGAAAATGATTCAATTTAGAAAAACAATAGGGCTTCTTTTATTCGCATTAAGTTTTGGATTGAATGCGCAAAGTAATTATAAAAGCTGGCCGGATGTAATTCGTAAACATGATGCTTCGTGGTTTGCAACAGAAGAAGCCAAAAAAGTAGCAGAAAATGTTTTGCTTTATCAAAGAGATATTGGTGGATGGCCAAAAAATATTGCCATGCAGGATGAATTAACTGCAAAACAAAAAAAAGATTTAACGGCGCTTAAAAAAACGGCCATCGAAACGACAACAGACAATGGCGCAACCTGTCAGGAAATGCTTTTTATGTCTAGAATGTATGCGCAGGTAAAAGATGAAAGATATAAAGAATCGTTTTTAAAAGGGCTAAATTATTTATTAGAAGCACAATATAATAATGGTGGCTGGCCTCAGTTTTATCCGCTAAAAAAGGGGTATTACACGCATATTACCTACAATGATGATTCGATGGTAAATATTTTAAATGTGATGAAGCAAATTAGTGAAGAAACTGATTTCTATAGCATCAAACCATCAAAAGAGATTGTTCAACAAACCAAAAAAGCATTTGATAAAGGAATAGATTGTATTTTAAAAACACAATACAAACAAAATGGTGTTTTAACAGCATGGTGCGCCCAACATGACGAAGTTACTTTGGCTCCGGCAAATGCTCGTGCCTTTGAGCTGGCTTCATTAAGTGGCTACGAATCGACAAAAATTGTATTGCTTTTAATGTCAATTGAAAAACCTTCACGAGAAATTATAACGGCAGTAAAAAGTGCGGAAGAGTGGTTTGAAAAAACGAAAATCACCAATTTAGAAGAAAAAAGAATTCTAAACGACGACGGGAAAATTATAGATAAAAAAATGGTTCCAGCAACAAATGCTGGGCCAATTTGGGCGCGTTTTATGGATCTTGAAACTAATGAGCCATTTTTTTGTGACCGTGACGGGATCAAGAAAAAATCGTTGGATCAAATTGGTTCTGAAAGACGAAATGGATATTCTTGGTATTCTGATGCGCCAAAAGAAGTGTTGAAAAAATACCCTGCTTGGGCAGTTAAAAACGGAACAAAGGTTGCTGCTTCGGATAAAAAGAATGTTACGTTAATTACGGTGGCACAGGATGGTTCGGGTGATTTTACAAAAATTCAAGATGCCGTTTATGCGTGTCCGGCATTTCCCTATGAAAAAGTAACTATTTCAATCAAAAATGGAATTTACAATGAAAAAGTTAGAATTCCTGAATGGAATACCAATGTAGCTTTACAGGGAGAAAGCAAAGAAAAAACGATTATAACGTTTGATGATAATTTCTCAAAAATTAATTTAGGAAGAAACAGTACTTTTTATACGTATACAGTTTTGGTCGAAGGAGACGATTTTTCAGCATCAAATTTAACGATAAAAAATGCTTCGGGAGATAATGGGCAAGGTATTGCATTATCAATTGTTGCCAATCGTGCTAAAGTTTCAAATTGCCTGATTTTAGGAAATCAGGATACTTTATATCTCTCAGGAAAAGAGGCTAAACAGTATTTTGTAAATTGCTATATAGAAGGTACAACTGATTTTATTTTTGGAAGTGCAACGGCCTTGTTTGAAAACTGTGAAATTCACAGCATAAAAAATTCTTATATAACCGCAGCGTCAACACCAGAAGGAACTCCTTTCGGGTTTGTTTTTAAGAATTGTAAATTAACGGCTGAACCCTCTGCAGATGCCGTTTACCTAGGAAGACCTTGGCGTATTTTTGCTAAAACGGTTTTCTTAAATTGTGAATTAGGAAAACAAATCAGACCAGAAGGATGGGAAAATTGGTCAAAACCTGAAGCAGAAAAAAAAGCTTTTTATGCCGAATATAATTGTACTGGTGAAGGTTTTCAGCCTAAAAAAAGAGTATCATGGTCGCAGCAGTTAAGTAAAACTGAAGCTGAAAAATATACATTGGAAAATATTTTGAAAGATGACTTATCAAATTGGTATTCAAAATAAATTCCAATTTTCAAATGTAATTGCAATGAACTTAAAACACTTACTATTTTTATTGATTTCTACGTTTTCTTTTGCTCAAAACAGCGAATTTCCATCTTCAAAAGTGGATTCGATTGTTAAAAGGATTCAGTTGCCGGTCATTCCTGCCTATCAAATAAATGTTGTAAAACTAGGAGCAAAAGGAGATTCAATTTCAGATAGTAAACCTGCGTTTGATAAAGCAATGGCACTCTGCAAAAAAAATAATGGCGGAACGATTATAGTACCAAAAGGAACTTATAAATTAAATGGCCCAATTCATTTTGCAAGCAATGTAAATCTTAAAATAGAAAAGGGAGCGAAAATAAAATTTAGCGATAATCCAAATGATTATCTTCCAATGGTTTTAACAAGCTGGGAAGGGACGATGCTGTACAATTATAGTCCGCTAATTTATGCTTATAATTGTTCAAATATTGCCATAACAGGTGAAGGAACTATTGATGGAGAAGGAGGAAAAACGTGGAAAACTTTTAAAGAAAAAGAAGGAAAAGGAAAAGATTTAAGCCGTGAAATGAATCATAAAAGTGTTTCTTTAAAAGACAGAAAATTTGGAGACGGTTATTTCTTGCGTCCGCAGATGATTCAGTTTTTTAACTGCAAGAATATTTTAGTCGAAAATATTCGCATTGAAAATTCCCCTTTTTGGTGTCTTCATTTGCTTAAGTCACAAAGTATTACAGTTCGTGGTATTAGCTATAAATCTTTAAACCATAATAACGACGGAATTGATCCAGAATATGCAAAAGATGTTTTAATTGAAAATGTGACTTTTAATAATGGCGATGATAATGTTGCTATTAAAGCAGGAAGAGATCATGAAGGAAGAGCCAATACAGCAACACCAAGTGAAAATATCGTAATCAGAAACTGTAATTTTAAAGGACTTCATGGTGTTGTTATAGGCAGTGAAATGTCGGCTGGAGTTCAAAATGTCTTTGTCGAAAATTGTAAAACTATTGGTTATTTAAAACGAGGTATTTATTTGAAAACCAATGCTGATAGAGGTGGTTTTATTAAAAACATTTTTGTTCGAAATATTCAGTTAGATGAAGTTGAAGATTGTCTTTACATTACCGCTAACTATCATGGAGAAGGAAAAGGTTTTCAATCGGATATTTCGAATATTCATTTTTCGAATATAACCTGTAATAAGGCAACAGAATCTGGAATTGTAATTCAGGGATTTCCTGATAAAAAAATTCGAAATATCAGTTTGAATACTATCGAAATTAAGGAAGCAAAAAATGCAATTTCAAATGAGAATGCCGAAAATGTTTTAATGACAGATGTTTTTATAGGAAAGAGAGCGACAGTACCTTCGGCTGTTTCTAAAAATTAGTTTTTTGAATTCCAAATTTCCTAAGATTTATTGATAGAGGAGCACTGCAATGCGTCTACAAAAAGAGAATCTGTAAAATGAATATCTTAAAACCAAAAACTTACGACAATCCATAAAAAAAATAAGAAACCAAATGAAAAAACACATATTCTTAGCTTTATTTATCACCACTTTTTGTTTTGCACAAAAAACAACAGTTTATTGTATTGGAGATTCTACAATGGCTAATAAAAAAGATCCAGATCGTAATCCGGAACATGGTTGGGCTCAAGTATTACAGCCTTTTTTTACTGATAATATTATTGTTGTAAATAAAGCGGTAAATGGCCGAAGTACAAAGAGTTTTATAAATGAAAAACGTTGGGATTCTATTTGTAAAAAGCTCAAAAAAGGCGATTATGTTTTTATAGAATTTGGTCATAATGACGAAAAAATTGAGGATTCTACACGTTATACAAATCCTCATACTGCGTATCGATATAATTTAATTCGTTTTGTGAAAGAAACACGAGCAAAGGGCGCAACTCCAATATTACTGACTTCAATTGCAAGACGCAATTTTAACGAAAAAGGAGTTCTAGTCCCTACTCATGGTGATTATCCTTTAGAAACCAGATTGGTTGCACAAGAATATAAAGTGCCTTTTATTGATTTAGAATATTATACAGAATTGCTGGAACAATCTTATGGACCAGAAAAATCAAAACAATTGCATTTGCATTTTAAAGCTGGTGAGAACGGATATTATGATAAAGATAAAGCAGATGACACGCATCTTTCTTTAAAAGGAGCAACTGCAGTAGCACAGATTGTAATTGATCAAATCAAACTTCTAGAAGAATCTTCAATTGAAAAATTAAAAAAACAAATTAAATAAGGTTTCGTTAGCGGGTTAAATATTTTTGAGTTTTATGTTCTCCCGGTTCATAATTCTTCAAATCTCCTAATCTATAACTTTAAAAACTTTTGGTGGTAAAGTAAAATGGTATTTCAGAATACTTTTGCATTTTCAAATTATAGATGTTTGAATTGTAGAGATTTAAGAAAATAATTAAAATGCATTATTTCTTTAAATGCAGTCTCATGATTTTTATGAGGTATTGTTTTTTAAAATATTTAAAAGTTTTTTCTGTTAATTCGTTTAAATGCCGGATATTGAGGAATCAATATCCGGTATTTTTTTACTGCTCTTTCTTTAAGGAATTAATTTCTTCTGCAGAAACCTTTATTACAGTTCCATGGCGGGTTCCAGCAGGAAAACTAACTTGTTCTGAAATATCTTCCCAGCCTTTAGAAGTTTCTTTTACTGCACCATATTTTTTTTGTGTGTATTTGTCAAAATAAACAATCCAATTATTATCTACTTGTATTGCTGTAGGCCCCTCAGCCCAATAATCACCAGTAATTGCTTTGCTTGCTTGGCTATAAGGCCCAGTTAATTTTTCACTAGTAGCAACTTTAATGTTTTTCTTAACTGGATTGCGTGTTTCATCTTTTAAATACATAACAAATTGATTTCCTTGTCTGACTATAGAAGCATCAATTACATTAAATCCAGGTTCATATAATAATTTTGTTTTTGCAAACTTTTTAAAATCTTTAGTTGTGGTATAATAGATTCTATGATTATATCCTTTTTCTTCTTCAGATTTTGTTTCCAGAAATTTGTCTTCAATTGTAGAAGCCCAATAAATCATATAAATTTTTGCTTTTTCGTCATATGTAATTTCTGGTGCCCAAGTATTTCTGGCTTTTTTTTCATGAGCCATTACCGGAATAAATTCTTGTTTTGACCAATGAATTAAATCTTTTGAAGAAGCATATCCAATTCCTTTATCGGTCCAGCTTACCGTCCAGACCATATGATACAATCCATCTCCGCCTTTAATGACACATGGATCTCGCATTAATTTGTCTTTTCCTACTTCTGGTGTTAAAAATGAAGTGTCATTCTTTAAAGCTGTCCATTTATAGCCATCTTCGCTATAAGCCAAATGCAGTCCATCTTCGCCATTTCCTTTAAAATAGGTAAACACATATCCATCAGGTTTTAAGGTGTAATTGTTTGCGATAAGCCATTTTTCGCAAGCTTTTGGCCACGATGCATTTGTTCCTTTAACGCCTAAGCCAAAACCGTGGCCACCGTTTTCATACAAATGCATTTCTGCTAGAACTTTTTCTTTTTTTAGCGCTAAATAGTAATTAATACTGTTTTCTACAGGAACAGCTTTATCGTCTGTTGCATGCACTAAAAAGGTCTTTGGTGTTGAAGCTGTTACTTGTTTTTCGTTTGAATATTTTTCGGTTAATTCAGAGCCGGCATTTTTTCCTAATAAATTATCTTTAGAACCTTGATGGGTAACACCTTCCTGCATTGAAATTACAGGATAAATTAAAATCGAAAAATTTGGTTTGGCGCTGGTTGTGTCAGAAGGCGTATAAACTTTATCATTAAAATGTGTAGATAGAGTAGAAGCCAAATGACCTCCAGCAGAAAAGCCCATGATGCCAATTTTATTTGGATTCAGTTTCCACTTTGAAGCATTTCTTCTGACAAGTCTTACGGCTTCTTGCGCATCTTGAAGTGGCGCAACGGTTTTATTTTTCATGATTAAATCGCTCGGTAATCTATACTTTAAAACAAAAGCATTTATTCCTAAACTATTAAACCATTCGGCTACTTTGTAACCTTCTTTATTGATTGCCAGCATTCCGTAACCGCCACCGGGACAAATGATAACGGATGTTCCATTTGATTTTTCTGGATCAGCCAAATAAACAGTAAGGGTTGGCAATGTTACTTTTCGGACTCCTTCTGAAAGTTCGTTTTTGCGATCAACTTCTTCAAAATATTCTTTTGATACAATTTCATCTGGAATTTTATCCCATAACGGAATTTCTTTTTTCTGCGAAAGCGCCGGAATTGCGAGTGACAAAAAAATAAAAAGCAATGAAGCTTTCAGAGGGTTTAAATTATTTGATTTTTTCATAAAATTCTATTTCAACAATGCGCAATTGACCGGCCGCATCAACCGATGTTTTATCTTTATATAAATCTAATTCTTTTGTTGGATCTACTTCAACAATTTTTGAAAATCCATCTTTTTCAGTATTGGCACCAATTAATTCAATTGTGATTTTTTCGGCTAAAACGGGTTCCATCGGTATAGTGATATAGCCTAAACTTTGAGTTGTATTTCCTTTAAAAACTTCTTTTCCGTCCGCTAAAATTCGGATTGGGTAAATTTTTGTTCTCCAGCCTGTAAATTTTATGACAGCTTCATTAATTATTGATGGTTTTGCAAGCGTGTAAGTTATAGCTCCAGTAGCAATGTTTCCATCATTTCTCCACTCGGTTAATTCGTTGTCGTCATAACTTTTGTAGGTATCATTGCTGTTTGATGGTGAAACGGCATTTAAGATGTTTATAGGAATTCTTTTTTGTGTATAAGATGGTGTTTTTGGAGTTGGTCCGCGTTCTAAATTTGAAGGCAGATCTTTCCCCGGCAATTCTTCTGAAAGACCATTTACAGAATTTACAATTTTAGTTTCAAAGGACAATGCCGCCGATTTTAAACCATTTGAGTGTGCCGAAATCGTTACTTTTCCGGCTTTCGCCAATGACTGGATTAAAACTCGGTTAACACCATTTTCAACTGGAATTTCTTTAGAAAGAATATAATTTTTTGGACCCTGAGCAATACCGCCAAGCCAAGTTGCTGGACCGCTCATAGAAAACGAAATCATATTATTACTTACCGGACAGCGATTTCCGTCTTTATCAAGTACTTCAACTTCAATTAAGGCAGTATCAGCGCCATCGGCAAGTATTCCTTTTGGCTGAGCAATTAATTTTAATTTGATTTGAGATGGTGCGCTTGTAGTTATTTTTTCGTCTTGACTTGAAATGCTTCCATTTTCATCATAGCCAATGGCTTTTATTGTTCCCGATTTCCATTTTATATTTTCAAAAGTGAATAAAAAATCACTGCTTCTTTTTCCAAAACCTTGAGAAATTCCGTTTACAAAAAGCTCCACTTTCGGTGCTGTAGAAACTACGTAGATATTTTTAACAATGGTATCAGTGTAATTCCAATGCCCCATAATGTGCGTGCGTTGTTTCTCGATATCGACCCAGCCATCCCAAATAACTTGATGCGCCCAATAGCCATCTTTTGGAATACGCATAGCATCAACTTCACCGCTCGTTCTATAATTCGATTCGCCTCGATGATGCGTATTGGAATCAGAAAAAATAATGTTTACACCGCCAGAATTAACTCGTTTTCCAGTTCCGGGTCTTTCTTTGTAATAATCGTACCAGCGTACAATATTTTCAATAGCGTGTCGGTCTTGATTATGATTGTAATCTGTTGCTGGATTTCCGCGATATAAAGGTCCGTCGCCTTCTTTATGAAATGGCGGTGAAAACTCGTCCCAATATTTGCGCATGCCCTCGTCTCTTGAATATTCAGTAGCCCATAATGGTTTTCTTGCACTTTTATTAATGTAAAGCATTTCTCCACCATATTCTGCTTCTTGGCTGTCCAGCATTTCACGGGAACCAATAGCGCGTCCGCCAAAAGGATCATAAGTATCTCTTAGGCTTTTCATTTCGTGCATATGTGCTTCGCTGATCGATTCGTTGCCGCTTTCATAAAAAATAATACTCGGATTATTTCGATTATAAATAATGGCATCGCGCATTAAATTTACGCGTTGTTTCCAAGTATCTCCCTGAGCATCTTTTTCGGCGTCGCCGGCTGGCATTGCTTGCAATAATCCAACTCGATCACAAGATTCGATATCTTGTTTCCAAGGCGTAACATGCATCCATCGAACTAAATTTCCATTTCCTTCAACAATTAATTTATTGCTAAAGTCACTTAGCCATGCAGGAACTGACATCCCAATTGCAGGCCATTCATTGCTGGTTCTTTGTGCATAACCTTTTACTTGTAAAACTCTATCATTGAGCCAAAACTGACCTTCGGCGAAAGCTGTTTTTCTAAAACCGGTTTTAGTTGAAACTTCATCAACGATTTTTCCGTCAATTTTTAAAATGGTTTTTACGGTGTATAAATAACCATATCCCCAACTCCAAAAATGTAAATTATTAAGTAGAGAATTAGCTTTTAAAGTCTTCGTTTCATTTGGATAAATTGTTGTTTTTTCACCTGAAAATGAAGCTACTTTTTTACCTTCTAAATCTTCAACAACTACATTATATTCGATTGTTTTTGCCGATTCAAATTCGTTGCGGATTTCTGTTTCAGCATTAATAACGGCACTTTCGGACTGAATATCAATTTTTGAAGGATAAATATAAATTCCTGTAGTTTTTAGATTAGAATAGAGTGGAAGTGTCTGATATAATTTGCTGGTAATATGTAGAAAGACATTTTTTGGAATGCCGCCATAATTTGCATTAAAATTAATGTTATTCCATTGATAAGATGCGCCAGTTGCTTGTTCTTTGTATTTCCAGTCATTATCAATTCGTAGCGCAACAATATTTTCTTGTGGAAAAGGCTTAATTAAATTTGAAATATCAAAACCAAAAGCCATTACGCCATTTTCATGCATTCCAACTTTCTGACCGTTGATGTAGATGATCCCGGCTTGGCGAATTCCTTCAAATTCTAGGAAAATTTTTTGGTCTTTGATTCCTTTGGGAAGTTTAAACTTTTTTCGATACCAGACAATTCCCGTTGTAAGATGTTCAATATCTTTCTCAAAAGCTTCTTCCTGATTGTAGGCGTGCGGAAGCGTAATTTTTTTCCACGAATTATCATTAAAATCAAGAGACTCTGCATTTTTAGAGTCTCCTGTTTTTAGTTTCCAATCGGAATTGAAGTTGTATTTTTCTCTCTTAAATTCCTGAGAAAATATCGTAGTTTTAAAAAGAATTAAAACAAGAAATAAGAGTATTTTTTTCATTATTTCATTTTATAGATTTCAGAGCCAGCCAGTAAAAAACATCCTAAGCCATAATCTTCAAAATCAGGAATTTTATCATAAGATAAAGGCTGACCATCTTTAGGTTCTTTTCCAGTTGATTGTAAAAATCCTAAAAATCCGTTACTATGCAAACTTTCTGTAGTCATTGCGTTCCATGCTTTTTGAACTGCTGGCAAATAGGTTTCTTTTTTCAAAATACCACTGTTGATTCCGTATGCCATTCCGTAAACGAATAAAGCAGTTCCAGAGGTTTCTTTTTCGCCAAAATTTGTTGGATCATGTAAACTTACATTCCAGAATCCGTCAGGTCTCTGAATTGGCAATAAAGCGGCCGCCATAGCTTTTAAATCTTTCACATATTGCTCTCTGTGCGGAGCGTTTTCAGGAATAATGGTAAGCACTTTTGCTAAGGCACCAATTACCCAGCCATTTCCACGGCTCCAATAACAATCTTCACCATTTGGCTCTTTATATGGAGGATCAAAATCGGCATCACGCCACCATAAACCGTCTTTTGGGTTAAATAATCCGTTATCGCCGTGTTTGTTTCTTGAGTACATGTACATTTGATACATTTTTTCAAAATAGCGGTTGTCTTTTTCAAGAACTCCCATTTTTGCAAAAACAGGCATTCCCATTTGAATAGCGTCAATCCAAGACCAATCGTCTAATTGAGGCGTATTTAAAAGCATATTGATGTTTGCTTTTGTGTTTTTTAATTTTTTAGCCTCTGGCTCCAAATTGTACAAATCAATGTAGGTTTGTGCAGCACAGTAATTATCTGCATTACGAGTTGTGTTTCCTCCATTGAAGCCCCATTTGTGAAATTCGGACCATGAATAAGCATAATCATAATAAGCTTCTTTTGGGAAAATTTCGTGAAGCGCCATCAATCCTTCATAATACACACCTCGTGTCCAAATGTTGCTCGGGCGTTCTTTATTGGTAATAATTGTTTTTCCTGTTTCTGGCCATTTTTGCATAAAATAATCATTGGCTAAAATCATTTGTTTTAGAACTAATTTTTTATCAAATGGCTGTTGCGCGCTTATTGTACACGTATACAAAAAGCATATTGAGAAGAATAAAGCTAATTTTTTCATTTTTTGTATTCCTTAGTTAATAGTTAGTTTTGCTGTTTTAATGGTGTAATTGTTACGGGACCTAAAAGTCCAGAAGGCATTGGAGCCCATTTTGTGGCATCAAATTTTTTATAATCTTTGTCAACCATATTAATTTCATAGAAAATTTTCCATTCTTCGCCTTTTAATTCTTTGTCTCGAATTCGGTTTGCAGAAAGATTGGTAACCTGAATTTTCAAGATATTTTTCCCTGATTTTAATTTTCCGATATTTAATTGATAAGGAACCGACCATGCAGTGCCAATAAATTCCCCGTTTAACCAGACTTTTCCGCTTTCGCGGACATCTCCCAAGTTTAAAGCCCAATTTTCCGTCTTAGCATTCGGATTGTTAAACTCTAATGTATAAGTTGCTGATCCCGAAAACGCTTCGGCTTCTGGACTTAATTTTGTCCAAGATTCTAAATTTGAAATAGTCGCGCTTAGAGGTAATTGAGGTCCGCCTTTGTCGAAATTAATTTTCCAGTTTCCTTTTAACGGAATTGCATCTGCAATTGCTTCATAATAATTCCATTTTTTCTGCGAAGCTGTATTTTCGGTCTTTAAAAAATAAGATTCTCCAGGCGCTATTTTAATTTTAACCAATGTTGTGTTGGCCGATTTTTTTACAATTGCATTTCCAAATTCTCTGGTTAGTGGATTTAAAATCACAACTTCTTTATTTCCAGCTTGGATCGGAATAAAATCATCAATAGTTTTAGATGTGTGATTCACTAAATAGTAGATTTTTTCGCCGTCAACAGTTCTTCTTGTAAATTTTAAACCTGTATTTACAAGTGTTTCCGGATATATCTGCGCGCTTTCTAAAGTCGAGAATATGTCAGAAGCTGGTTTTACAATTTCGCTGTTTGCAGTTAAAAGATTCTGAAGTTCCTGTTCTTGTTTTTTATAATCATTAAAACCAGGAACAGATTCTGGAAGGCTTTCAAAAATGATATTTGCTCCCGCTTTTTTCAATTCAATCAGCTTTTGTAAGGTAGCAAGTGGCATTTTCTTTACTGGCGGAATTACTAAAGCTTTAAAAGTTGTCCCCGAAAGCTTAATTTGTCCGTCAACAACTTTAGCTTCAGCAATGAAATTATCAGAGATAAAATCTACGCCATAGCCTTTATTCATTAAGTTTTTAGTCGAATTATAGAAAGAAGTTGGA
This sequence comes from Flavobacterium sp. 245, assembly GCF_004362055.1. GTDB lineage: Bacteria > Bacteroidota > Bacteroidia > Flavobacteriales > Flavobacteriaceae > Flavobacterium. The sequence continues at coordinate 207,943 of NZ_SNXB01000007.1, read as the reverse complement.
TGAAGCCATTCTTGAAGTGAATGTATTTTGAATTCAAAAAACAAAGTTCCTTTTTGGTATTTGTCCCAAGTATCAAAAATTGGCCAATAAAGCAGGATTTCATTATCTGATTTACCTTGCTGTAACATTGACTGACAATTTGAAATATAAGAGAATAGAGAAGGAGCATCTTCCCAAATACTGTTATTGGCGTTGAAATTTACTGATGCGTAAAATTGCCATCCCGGCCAAGCAGCTCTTTCTGGCGAATAGGTAGAACCATGCAGAAAAATATGATTGATGCCACTCAGCATTAAATCTTCAGCTTCTGGTTTACATTGCGATAAAGCAGCTTTAAAGTGTTCTCTAAGCCAAGTAAAAGTCTCAGAAGAAACTAGATTTTTCCCAGAAATATGCGCAGCCGATGATGAAAATTTAAGCATAACCGGATCAGCATCGCCTGCACGAATGTCTTCTTTTTCTCTTCTAAATCCTGGAATGTCAAATGGCATAGAACCAAAAGTCTCACATTCTGGAATATCTGCAGCAGCGTATAAATCAATCAGATTTCCCGGTGATCCATGCGCCTGAAGTTTTGTTTTAAAGTTTTTTGAATTTGCCCATTGCGTCCACGGCTTGTCAAATTTATTCAGTAATAAATCGCCGATAGTTTGTCTGTAATCACTTCTAATGCGGTTGCCAATTTCACTGTCGGTTTCATTTAATAATAAAGGCAATTCTTTTTTTAAATCATAACCACGAAGTTTTTGAAATTCTTCGAAAAATTTAGGCGTAAAATCGGTTCCGTAAACTTCATAACTATCATTAAAAATGGCTCTTATTTTTCCTTCTCGCCCTTTAAAAGCATTATTAAACGGAACCACATAAGCATTTAATGCCTCCTCAGAATAATGGTCTAAAGTAAAACCGCTTCCGCCAGGCGCCGCTCTTTTTACTTGCTGTCCTGTTTTTCCGCTAAAAACAGCATACAAAGTATAATCTGTTTTTTTTGCTTTCCATTTTAATTTATTTGGTTCTGTCTGACCTGGAATTGAAATAGATTTTCCGTCAATACCTTTGTCTTTAATTTTCGTCTGATTCTTTTTTAACTGATCTGTTAAATTGATGTACGAACCGTCTTTTCCATAAGCAACTACATATAACAGATCCGCTGGATTTTTTTCTTTCTTATTTTCAACAGTAATATTTCGGTCAAATGTTTCGTCTTTTTTCAGCTCATATTTTTCAATAATCAGTTTTGTGGCAGCATTTTGTACTGTAACGTGTGATCCTCCGTATGGCCATCCTGTTCCTAAAACCATGTCAACCTGCATATGAAGGCTGTCGGCAACATGAATGGTGTAGTCCAGCATTTCCATCCATTTAGGAGAAAGATAATCAATGAAATTATTTTCTTCTCCTTTAACACCATATATAGGAGTAATTTCTACACCGCCAATTCCTGCATTATGAAAATCTGTAAGGCTTCTTTTTAAGTTTGGCTTATCGACTGCGCTTCCCATCCACCACCAGCGCGCCCATGGCTGATTTATATTCGTAGATTTTGGCCAAGGCGAATTTTTTTCCTGGGCTGATGAACTTAAAATCCAGCATAGGGACAAAATAAAAAGGCAGTTTGTTTTGGTTATTTTCATTACTTAAGGTTCAATAGTTTTATAAATGGGTTACTAAATTACTTACTTCAAATAACTATAGAATCATATAATAGTAACTTTTTTACTGGTTGTAATAAGGTAAAAGTATTAGTAGAAACTTAATTTGCTATCCTGTGGCGTCCTGTTTTATATCATTTTATTAAAAATCAAAAGAGTAATAATTTGTGGTATTTTTTTCTCAATTCGCATTTTTGACTTTAAATTACTATCAAATGCAAAAAAAATATTGAAGAAAATTTCAGATAATATATTTGTAGATTACACACTTATTCAGCCTTGTAAATCAGGCAGTTGAGGCGTTTTTGAGTTAAAAAAAACATAATTTTTTTTATAAGAACCTGAATGTTAACAGGATACTACAGGATGCTGTGCCCCCTTGTTCTAAATAAATTTGGATAAACTAATTAATTAACCAAATTTAACTTTTATGAAAAACAAATTTAGTCTTTTGCTGATTTTGGTCATGTTTGCGCTGTTGCAGACAGCAGGTTATGCGCAGAACAAAGTGGTTAAAGGTACAATCACTGATGCGGCAGGACTGCCTATACCAGGAGCAAATGTACTTGTTAAAGGAACAAAACAGGGAACAAGTACTGATTTTGATGGTAGATACTCTATCAGTGCAAATCCAGGACAAGTATTAGTTTTCTCGTCTACGGGTTCAAAAACTGTTGAAAAAACTGTTGGCACTTCTTCAGAAATTAATGTTAAGCTTGTTGAAGAAGTTTCTCAACTTAATGAAATTGTTGTTGTTGGTTATGGAACTGCGAAGAAATCGGACGTTACTGGATCAGTTTCAAGTATAAATGCACAGCAATTAATGAACAGACCTGTTTCAAGTGCAACTGAAGCACTACAGGGTAAAATTGCCGGAGTAGATATCACAACAAACGAACGCCCAGGATCTCTTGGTACCGTACGTATTCGTGGTAATCGCTCTTTAACAGCAAGTAATGATCCTTTGTATGTTGTAGATGGTGTGCCATTAATGTCTGCGTCTGCAATTGAAACGTTAAATCCAAGAGATATTGAATCGATGGATATTCTTAAAGATGCTTCGGCAACAGCGATCTACGGATCTCGTGGTGCAAATGGAGTTATCATTGTAACAACTAAACAAGGAAAAGCAGGCAGATTTACTTTAAATTATGCTGGTACAGTTACTACTTCTGAAATTGTTGACAGATCTCCATCAATGAGTGCATCTGATTTTATTACTTTCAGACGTTGGGCAGCATACAATCTTGATCCAACTAAATATGCTAATCCTGCTACACCGACTCTTGCAAATGATAAATTGATTTTTGACAGTGCATTAGATGGTCAAACATCGAGAGATAATGTATTAAAAGGTTGGTCAAGCGGTACATTTGATGCTTCTAAAGTAACCAATACAGACTGGACAGATTATGTAACTCAAGGAGGAGTTAGCACGGAGCATGTTATTAGTGCTAGTGGTGGTTCTGAAAAAGTAAATACTTATGGTTCTGTTGGTTATTTAGATAATCAGGGTACTCAAAAAGGACAATGGTACAAGCGTTATACAGCAAAACTGACTTCAAATATTACACCAGTTGATTGGTTTAAAATGACTGCTTCTTTTAATGTTTCATGGAGTGAGCAAGATTATGGTATGTCAACTTTAAGTGCAAGAAGCGGTACATCGCCAGATGCAATTTATGGTTCGGCTAAACAAATTTATAATATTGCTGTTCCTTATGATGCAAACGGTAATTTGATTATCAATCCGGGTGGTGAGTCAGGTGTTTATACTATTATGGATGAGTGGAATAAGAGTACACAACAATCGCAAACAATGCGTGTTTTAGCTAATTTTTCTGCTAATTTAGATTTTGGTAAAATGTCTAAATCATTAGAAGGACTTACATATAAATTAAATTTTGGACCAGATTTTCGTCATTGGAGAGAAGGTGTTTATATTGATGGAACATCATCTCTAAAAGTTAATTCAAACGGTAGTGCAGGTGTTAATTATGCTCGTCTTCAAAACCGTCGTGATTTTTCGTGGACTGTTGATAATATAATTAATTACGATCGTACCTTTGCTGCTAAGCATAAAGTTGGTGTAACTTTATTGCAAACTGCATCATCTTGGAATATTGAAAATTCTGCTATGAGTGCTAATAATATTCCTAAACCTTCGTTTTTATGGAATGCAATGGGTTCAGTAGATGCTACGAATGCGTCTAATAATGCACGTATGAGTTCAGGTCTTACAGAACGTGCTATTAGTTCTTATATGGCTCGTGCAAATTATGGTTATGATAATCGTTATTTATTAACGGTTTCAGGACGTTGGGATGGAGTTACGCAATTATCTGAAGGACATAAATGGGACTTTTTCCCTTCTGCAGCATTAGCGTGGCGTATCAACAATGAAGAATTCTTGAAAAATGTTGATTGGGTTAAAAATCTAAAACTTCGTTTAGGTGTTGGTACTTCAGGTAACTCTTCAGTTAATCCTTATGGAACACTAGGAAATATTAGTCAAATATTCCTTCCTTTTAATGGAATGAGTAATGTAATAGGTTTTACAACAAATGAGCCTTATTATACCGACAGTCAGGCTGGAATGCCTAATAAAAGCTTAGGTTGGGAAAAAACGACACAATACAATCTTGGTGTTGATTTTAGTTTCTTGAACAACAGAATTAGTGGTACGATAGATGCTTATAAATCCAATACAAATGACTTATTGTTAAGAGTAGATATACCGCCAGTATCTGGTTATCCTTATATTGTTTCAAATATTGGTGAGACAAAAAATCACGGGGTTGAGGTAACGCTTAATCTTATTCCAATTCAAACTGCTAGCGGATTTACATGGGAAACTAATTTAAATGGTGCATGGCAAAAAGATCAAATTGTTGGATTAGCAAATGGTAAACAGGATATGGTAGGTAATTCATGGTTTATTGGAGAATCTATCGCTGTTCGTTATGGTTACGATACTGAAGGTTTATGGCAAAACACTCCAGAAGATCTTGCTGAGATGGCTAAATGGAATGCTAACGGATATAAATTTACACCAGGTAACGTAAGACCTAAAGATCAAAATGGTGATTATAGAATGGATGGTACAGATCGTACAGTTATAGGCAACAGTAATCCTAACTGGACAATGGGATGGAATAACAATTTTACCTATAAAGGATTTGATTTAGGAATAAATCTTTATGGTCGTACAGGATATACTGCTTCTTTAGGAGGTGAAGCTTTGACAGCTCATGCTAATCAACGTGAAACTGATTACTGGACTCCGGATAATACGGATGCTGAATTTCAAAAACCAATTTTAGGTCAAGCAACTTCAGGTTCAGCAGATCCTTTTTCTGGACTTCTTGGTTTCCAAAAAGCTTCTTTCGTGAAAATTCGTAATATTTCTTTGGGTTATAATTTATCTAAAGATGTTGCAAATAAAGTTGGATTGGCAAACATGAAATTTTATGTTCAAGCTGTAAATCCAGGAAGTATTTATCAGTCTTTAGATTGGTATGATTTTGATACTGAAAAAACTTATTTCAATCGCAGTTTTGTTATGGGTGTTGAAGTTGGTTTTTAATAAATTAAGGCGAATTGAAGTATAACAATAAAAGTAAAAAAATGAATAATATAAAAAATATAGGAATCGGTCTTTTATTATTGACGGGGGTATTTTTTACTTCGTGTTCGGAAGACTTTCTAGACGAAGAACAAACAAATGCGTATTCCACAGCTTATTTTGATACACCTGAAGGTCTTCAGGCATTAACAGCATCTCTTTATGGTAATATTCGTTGGCATTTTGGTTTTGAATGGTCTTATGGAACTACACTGTATGGTACTGATGAGTTTACCAATGCAAACGACCTTACTAATGAAATGTGGAATACCTATGATAACCGTTTTGGCCCAGTAGGTGCATCAACTGCAACTGGAGCTGCAAATGGAAATGCAACTAATCCGAATGCCGTTTGGGATGAAATGTACTATGGTATTGCATCTGCTAATACTATTATCGCTAAAGCTGAAAATGTAATTCCAGATTTAAAAATCAGAAATCGTTGCTTAGCACATGCTTATTTTTTAAGAGGATTTAATTATTATAAACTAGTTGCGCAATATGGAGGCGTTGTTCTTCAAACTAAGCCTATTGAAGGAGTTGTTCGTAACTATCAGCGTGCTACAGAGGAGCAATGTTGGGAACAGGTTGTATCTGATTTCCGTCAAGCTTACAGTCTTTTTGAAGGTGAAGTTTTTACTTATGGAAAAGGAGTTACTTGGACAAAAGCAACTGCAGCTCACTTTTTAGCAAAAGCATTATTATTCCGTGCTTCAGAGCGTAATGATACTTGGAATGCAAAATACAAAGATGCAGATTTGAAGGAGGCTATTGATGCTTGTTCTTATGCAATTACAGCTCGTGGTCCATTAACCCCTAACTATAGCGATCTTTATGCAAATTGGACTGGAATTGACTGTCCAAATGAGCAATTGAACGAAATCTTAATGGCGGCTGGTCATAATGGTGACGCTGCAACAGTAGGTCGTTTCGGAAACCGTACGTACAACTATTTTGCTTCTCAATTTTCTAGTTATTCAGGTGGATGGGTAAGACGTGGTGTTTGGATTGGAAGTATGGACTTTCAGCGTTGCCGTCCAACAGAGTACACTTATGGAGTGTTTGATCACGTAAACGATGCTCGTATGTGGAAAACTTTTAGAACTGTTTATGGTGCTAATACTGTAATTGCGCCAAATCCTTCAGGAGTAAAAGTGGGAGATCCAGGAATTGTAATGATTTTAAATACTAAAAACGACAATACGTATAACGGTGCTAAATTTGGTGCTAGTGTTCAAGCTCCAACTTGGACAGATGCAGCTGGACGTTTGCCAGAATGGAATACAGGTGCAAGACAAACTCCTACTTCTGGAACTTTAGCAGTTAAAAAAGGACAATATGTGCCAAATTCTTTAGTGTTATATCAAAACGGAACTTATGTTGCTCCAACTTTCAAAAATCAGCCAATTTGTAACTTCTTTGCGGGTATTAATAAAACAGATTGTGGATCTCGTACTGCTGAAAGAGGTGATTCACACCGTGATGTAATTATGGCTCGTTTAGGTGAGACTTATTTGATACGCGCGGAATGTTATTCTCGTCTTAGTCAATATGGAAATGCAATGCAGGATATTAACGTAGTTAGAGCGAGAGCACAATGGAAGGCGGGAGAAAATAGATCATACTATAATGATGGTTCACAGGCATTTAAAGTTAATCCTTTAAATACAGGAACTTCGGCTACAGCTTTTACGGCTTCTAACTTAGATATGAATACGTATTATTTGTCTAATCCAACAATTGCGGTTACAACTGCAGCTTCAGATTTAAGATTGACTTCTTTTCCTAATAATTTACCAGCTGAAGACGAAGCGGTTATAGCTAAAGTTGGAGCTTCATCTGATAAAGAACGTGCAATCAACTTTATTCTTAACGAGTCTACTCGTGAGCTTTTAGGAGAATGGCAACGTTGGGAAACACTTTCTCGTACTGGAATGCTTATTAAACGTGCAAAAGCGTTTAATGCTGAAGCAGCTACAAATATTAAAGTTGGTAAACACGAACTTCGCCCAATTCCTCAAACATTCATTGATGGATTGTTGAATGATGATGGTTCTAATTTATCGCCAGCACAAAAAGCAGCTTGGCAAAATCCAGGTTACTAAACTTTTTTTAATTTTTGTTTTTGAAAACCGTCTCATTTTTGAGACGGTTTTTTTTTGTTTTCAGCACAAAACAATCGAAATGATAGTAGTAAAAAGTGCGTGTCAGCTTATTTTTGTAAAATAAAAATGCAATCGATTACATTTTTTAATTCGAATTGTCATAATTTTCAGATATTTGTTTTATATTCGATAAAAATTTTTGAATAAAATTATGGTATGTGAAAAAAAAATATTGTTTAATTCGCATATTCGTATTTAGAAGTTTCTCCATTAATTCCCTTTGAAAATCAATGCTTTGAAGGATTTTATGGTTAAAAAAATCTTAAATTGAACTTGTAAAACTCTGTAAGATAGAATAATACTAAATTACTTTACAGGACACTACAGGACAGTACGAAATTAACTTCTAAATAAATTTGAGTAACTAATTAATTAACCAAATTTAACTTTTATGAAAAACAAATTGAATGTGCTGTTGCTGATAGCCATGATTGCATTATTCCATGCATCTGGTTACGCACAGAACAAAGTAGTCAAAGGTACTATTAAAGATGCTGCAGGATTGCCAATTCCGGGTGTCAATGTACTCATCAAAGGAAGCCAGAATGGAGTAAGTACAGATCTGGATGGTAGTTACTCTATTAACGCTGCTACTGGAAATGTACTTGTTTACAGTTTTATCGGCTTTAAAAAACAAGAAATTACAGTAGGCCCGGCAGCTGTTTACAATGTCGTACTTAAAGAAGATGATAATTCTCTTGAAGAGGTAGTCGTTGTAGGTTACGGTGTAAAAAAGAAAAAGGATCTTACGGGTTCAATTGTAAGTGTGAATGCCGAAGAAATTGCATCTAGACCAGTTGTAAATGCGGTGCAAGCCATGCAAGGAAAAGCTGCGGGTGTAGATGTTTCTTCAAATGAGCGCCCAGGAAGTGTGGGAAGTATTACCATTCGTGGAGCTCGTTCTATTTCTGCTTCAAATGCACCGCTTTATGTAGTTGATGGTATTCCTTTAAATTCAAGATTGGTGACTGATCCTACTACAGGCAGAATTAGCGTTGATGCTAATTCAGGAGGTATCGACTTCTTAAATCCAACTGATATTGAAACAATCGACGTTTTAAAAGATGCTTCTGCAACTGCTATTTATGGTTCTCGTGGAGCAAATGGGGTTATCATTGTAACAACCAAAAAAGGTAAAAACGGAAAATTTACTTTAAACTATGATACGTCGATAATGACGGAAACGATTCATGAAAATGCACCAATGATGACGGCAGGAGAATATATTGAATTTCGTCGTTGGGGAAGATATTACTCTAATCCATCTGCTTTTCCTAAAGGAGATGCGCCAAATATCGAAAATGATAAATTGATTTTCTTAGCTTCTGCAGATCCTTCTGCTTGGGCAAATGTTGAAAAAGGATGGAGAGATGCAAATGGTAATCTTACTGCAACTTGGGATGGTTCTAAAGTGGCTACTACAGATTGGACAAAATTTGTAACTCGTACCGGAATTACGCAACAACATACAATTGGCGTAAGCGGTGGAACTGAAAAAATGAAGGCGTATGGTTCTTTTGGGTATTTAGACAATACTGGAACTTTATTTGGACAAAGCTATGTGCGTTACAGTGGTACTGCAAATGTTGATATTACTCCAACTAAATGGTTTTCAATGGGTGTGAGCCTTAATACTAGTTATGGTGTTAATGAATACGGACAATCAAACGTGGGAAGAACCGCAGTTACCAGTTCAACAGGAATTTATGCAACAGCCCGTACAAACCTTCCTTACGCAGTTCCTTATGACAGCAACGGAAACAGAATTGATAACCCAGGTGGAGATTCAACGATCAGAACGCCTGTTGATGAATATAAATTATCTCAGGATCAGCGTGTAACATTACGTGCTTTTGGTAGTTTGTATGCTCAGTTTGATTTAGGTGCGATTTCTTCAAAACTTGACGGATTAAAATACCGTATTAATTTTGGTCCAGATCTTACCTCTTATCGTGATGGAGTTTATTTAGATGGTAAGTCAGCGATTCGTTCTGGAACTAGTTTTGCTTCGCTTACAAACGAAAAATCAATTTCATATACTTTAGATAACTTGATTTTCTACAACAAAACATTTGGAAATCACAGTTTTGGCGGAACATTATTAATGAGCCAGACAGAATATCATAATGAGAACAGTTCAATGTCTGCAAATGATATTAAAAACCCTGAAAACAAATGGAATGCTTTAAATCCTGCGAATGTTACACTTGCTGGATATTCTTCTGGTTTGACTGATACAGGTTTATTGTCTTATATGGGAAGGGTAAATTATTCGTATTCAGATAAATATTTGTTTACTGCTTCTGGACGTTTTGATGGGGCTTCACAATTGGCGGCAGAAAACAGATGGGCATTTTTCCCAAGTGCTTCGGCTGCGTGGGTTATCAACAAAGAAAAATTCTTGGAAAATGTTTCTTGGATCAACCAATTAAAAATGAGAGTTGGTTATGGTGTTACCGGAAATGCTGCTGTTCCTGCATATGCAACACAGCCTCCATTAATTGGTATCGTATATCCTAACGGATCTGGTGTGGTTAACAATACGTCTTTAGGAAATGTTGATTTAGGCTGGGAGCAAACTGCTCAGTTTAACTATGGTATTGATTTCGCATTGTTTGGCAACAGAGTTTCAGGTGCTTTGGATTATTTTACAAGCAGAACAACTGATTTGTTATTAAAAAGCAGTGTGCCAACGGTTATTGGAGTTAAAGATACCTACCAAAACGTTGGAGAAACAGAAGGAAAAGGTGTTGAACTTACTTTGTCAACTGTAAACGTTACAACTAAGGATTTTGAGTGGACAACGAATATTAGTGCTTCTTATCAGCAAAATAAAATTGTATCGCTTCAAAATGGTACATTTGATGATATCAATAATAATTTATTTATTGGAGATTCTCAAAACGTAATTTATGGCTTCGAATCAAATGGAATTTGGAAACCTGAAGATGCAGCCGAAATGGCAAAATTTAATACCGCAGCAGGTTCAAATATTTTCTCTTTTGGTAATGCAAGACCAGTAGATCAAAATGGGGATTATAAAATAGATGCTAATAATGACCGTGTTATTATTGGTTCAAAAGATCCAAAATATATTTTGGGGATGACGAATACTTTTAGCTACAAAAACTTTGAATTATCATTCTTTGTATATGGACGTATGGGCTATTTATATGATACTTTAGGTGAAAATGAAGGAGCAAAAGGAAGCCAGAGATCAATTGATTATTATACAGATAATAATACAAATGCAGAATATCAAAAACCAATTTATTCAGCAGGTACGGGAGATCCTTATTACCCAATTTTAGGATATCGTAATGGTTCATTTTTGAAAATGCGAAATATTTCTCTAGGATATCATTTCGATAAAGAATTAGTGCAGAGCCTTGGACTTTCTAAATTGAGATTATACTGCCAGGCAACAAACCCAGGCATGATTTTCACAAAAGTAAAATGGACTGATTTGGATACGCAGACAACGGCGTCAAACAGAGGTATAACTTTAGGGTTAAATGTAGAATTCTAAATAATTAAAAAACATCATTATGAAAAATTATAAAAAACTATATATCAACTTAATGCTTGTTGCAGCACTGACTTTAGGAAGTTCTTGCAGCAAAGATTTTCTTGACGAAGAGTTGACAACGGCTTACAGTTCAGATTATTATAAAACCGAAGCTGGAATTCAGGCTTTGGCAGTAGGAACTTATTATCAAGTATTTGCTGCAGAATTTCAGGGAGAAGTACCGCTTACAGCAACAGAATCTGGAACCGATGAATTTCACGCTGGAGGTGACCCTTCAAACTGGATTTGGAACTCTTATTCTTCTGGTTTTAATGCTTTTGTAACAGTTTCTAATGCGAATACTGTTGCTGCAAATACACATTGGGATAATTTGTATATCGGAATTGGGAATGCAAATCAGTTAATTGAATCGGCAACAGATATTGTTTCAACAAATGATGCCATCAAGAAAACAGCTCTAGGCGAAGGTTACTTTTTAAGAGCTTTTAGTTATCTGCATTTAGTAAGTCAGTATGGCGCTGTTCCTTTAAAATTAAAAACAAGCTCTACAGTTGAATTAGAATTCACAAGAGCATCACCACAGGAAGTTTTAAATCAGGTAATTGCTGATTTTACTCAGGCTTATAACTTGTTAGGAAATGCGGGTGCTCCTGCAAAAATCACTAAAGATGCGGCAGCGCATTATTTAGCAAAAGCATATTTAACTCGTGCAAGTGAAATTAATGACGCTTGGAATGCAGCGACAAAAACAGCCGATTTACAGCAGGTTGTTACTTTATCTGATGAGGTAATTTCGCGTCACCCATTAGCAGCTAATTATGATAATTTATGGTCATATACAACTGCTGACGGTGCTAATGAAAAACTTCCGGAGTTAATTTTGTCAGCACAATTCAATGCAAGTCCATTAACAACGGGAGGAAATCAACAGCATTTGTATTTTCTTTCTACTTACGACCAATTGCCCCAAATGAAGCGTAACCTTGCCGGCGGAAGACCTTTTAGCCGTTTGGCGCCAACTTATTTTGTATATGATGCTTTTGATCATGTTAACGATTCTCGTTTCTGGAAAAGTTTCCAGACAAAAAGTATTGTCAATAATGCGTCAGGTGCTGTTTATAAAAATGGAGATTTAGGAATTATGTATATTGTAAATGCAGCTACAGATACACGCTTTGCAAAAACTAAAAATACAGATGCCATAATTTATCCAAAAACAGGAAAAACAATTCCAAGTGTGTATGTGGCGTATGCGGCAGATAAAGTTGGTCTAATGGCCGATGTAAGATTTCCTTCTTTAAGCAAATATATGGATGGAAACCGAATCGATTTGAGTAATATAAAAGGATCTCGTGATATTACATTGGCGCGTTCTGGCGAAACATATTTAATGGCTGCAGAAGCTAAAATTCGTCTGGCAAAAGCTGGAGGTGCTACATTTGCAGATGCATTGCCTTACATTAATACTGTTCGTACTCGTGCAGCTTATAAAGCGGGTGAAAACCGCGCTGCTTATGCTGATGGTTCAGCTGCATATACAACTACAGGACAAGCGGGAATTCCAATTTCTTATATTCCTGAAAATTCGTATTATGAGTCAAATAATATTGCAGTTTCAACTACAGCAACAAGTTTGACAATAAGCAGTGTTAATGCATTGCCAGCAGAAGACATGGCCGTAATTGCAAAATTAGGTTACGCAACTGATTATGACAGAATGCTTTGTTTGGTGCTTAATGAACGTACGAGAGAATTATGTGGAGAATTTCTTCGCTGGGAAGATTTAAGCCGTACTAAAACATTAGTTGCCAGAGCGAAAGCTTATAATATTGAGGCAAATGCAAATATTCAAGAATATCATAATCTGCGTCCACTTCCTCAGACTTTCCTTGATGGAGTTTACGCAAGCGGAAGACCTTTGACTGCAGCAGAAAAAGATGCTATGCAGAATCCAGGTTATTAATATCAAACTTATTTTTTGGTTTTTTATGTTAGGAACCGCCTCATTTTTTGAGGCGGTTTTTTTTATTATATAGCAGGGTACAACAGGATAGTTATCAGTTATTTAATAATTAGATTTGATCATCATTTTAAGGATATTGGTTTTCGTTAATATGGTAATGGTAAAATTAAGTGGTTTTGATTTTACGAAGGCAGTAACTTAAGGTTGCTGCCTTTTTTGGTTTTTACAATTCTTCAGTAAAACAGGGAAGCACAGGATACCGATATCGTTTTAGTGCTTTATCTTTAAAGTTTTAGTATTAAAATTATATTCCGAATGATTTATTTAAAGAAATTGCTGTTAATATTCATTGTTTTAGGATTAAAACTAACGGTCATTGCTCAGGTAAAACTGCCTGCTTTGGTTGGTGATAATATGGTTTTGCAGCAAAATTCCAAAGTGAATCTATGGGGATGGGCGTCTCCAAATGAAAAAATAAAAATCCAATTAGGCTGGCAGAATAATCCCGTTGACATTATTGCAAATACTGATGGAACTTGGAAAACGGCAGTCAATACCCCAAACGGAACCGAAAAGCAATATGATATTGTTATCGAAGCTTCAAATAAAATTATTCTTAAAAATATTTTGATTGGTGAAGTCTGGATATGTTCCGGACAATCGAATATGTATTTCCCTGTTGGAAAGGAAGAAGGAACTTGGAAAACGGGAGTAAAAAATTATGAAGAAGAGATTCAGGATGCAAATTTCCCTTCACTCCGATTATTTACTGTACAGACAAAAGCTTCTCAAAAGCCTTTAGATGATGTTACAGGAAATTGGAATGTTTGTTCTCCTTCAACTATTAAATCTTTTTCCGCTGTTGCTTATTTCTTTGGAAGAGATTTATGCCAAAATTTAAAAGTTCCAATCGGATTGATTTCAACTTCTTGGGGCGGAACAAAAGCCGAAGCTTGGACATCGCAAGCGGTTTTAGAAAGCAATCCGGATTTTCTGCCAATTTTGGAACAAGATGCAAAAAACGAAAAATTGTTTCAGGAAAAATTAGAAACATATTATGCTGATTTGAAAAAAGAAAGGTTAGGAAATAACAATGATATTTCTAAAACCGAATTGAAAAAACCTAAGAAAGAGGAAAATAAAACCTCGTATGTTTTATACAATGCAATGCTTCATCCAGTAATTAATTATACGATGAAAGGGGTAATTTGGTATCAAGGTGAAAGCAATGCAGAAAAAGCTTTTTTGTATAGAAGCCTTTTTCCAGCGATGGTAAAAAGTTGGAGAAGTGAGTGGAATCAAGGTGATTTTCCGTTTTATTTTGTTCAGATTGCACCACACAAAGGACAAAATCCGGATATTAGAGAAGCGCAGTTAATAGCCTCAAAAGTAATTCCAAACAGCGGAATAGTAGTTACAACCGATGTTGGAAATGCTACAAATATTCACCCAATTGACAAACAGACTGTTGGTTATCGTTTGGCTCTAATTGCAAAAGCAAAAACTTACGGAGAAGGTAAATTAGTATATTCAGGTCCGGTATATAATCATATGGAAATCAAAAAACAGCGCATACAGTTATTTTTTGATGATGTTCCTAACGGATTTAAAAAGAGCAATGAAGATTTAAAAGAATTTGAAATCGCAGGAACCGATAAAGTTTTTTATCCGGCAACGGCTAAAATTGATAAAAAAACAATTATAGTTTCTTCGCCAAATGTAAAAGAACCTGTTGCCGTTCGTTTTGCATGGAAAGCGGTTCCGGAACCAAATTTATTTAATACTGAAAATTTGCCGGCGTCGCCTTTTAGAACTGATGATTGGGTAACAGAAAATGAAAAGAAAAATTAGTTATAGTTTGCCATAAATGATAAAACTGATAAAAATAAAAAATCTGCTAATCTGCAGACTCTGCGAGAGAAAAAATAACGACAAAAAAATCAAATGAAAATTAAACCAAAATATCTTTTTTTAATCCTAATCGCTTCATTGTTCAGCGTAACAATGACAGCACAAAAAGACAATCAAAAAGATAAAAAACATATTGCGCCAAAACCATTATTTCGTGATCCGATTTATGATGGAGCCGCTGATCCAACAATTATTTGGAATGAAAAAGAGAAAAAATGGTTTATGTTTTATACCAATCGCCGTGCTAAAGATTCAACTGCAAAAGGAATAACTTGGGTTCACGGAACAAAAATTGGTATTGCCACTTCAGTAGATGGTGCAAAATGGACGTATAAAGATACTTGCAACATTAATTACAAATTAAAAGATGTGACGTATTGGGCGCCAGATGTCATCAAATACAAAAATAAATATCATATGTATTTGACAATTGTGCCCGGAATTTTCACCGATTGGTACCATCCGCGTTCTATTATTCATTTGACCAGTACAAATTTAATGGACTGGAAATTCGAATCAGAATTGAAATTAGCCTCAGAACGCTGTATTGACGCTTCGGTTTTTCAATTGCCTAACGGAACCTGGAGAATGTTTTACAATAATGAAAATGACGGTAAATCAATTTATTATGCAGACAGTAAAGATTTGTACAATTGGACAGACAGCGGAACGAAAATTGTAAAAGATAGAGGTGAAGGCCCAAAAGTTTTTGTTTGGAAAGGAAAAAACTGGATGATTTCTGATTCTTGGAGAGGTTTAAATGTTTATTCTTCAGAAGATTTTTTAAATTGGAATCGCCAAGAAAAAAATATTCTTCAAACTCCCGGAACTGGTGAAGATGATAAAGTAATTGGAGGTCATCCTGATGTAATTGTAAATGAAGGGAAAGCATATATTTTTTATTTCACACATCCTGGCAGAACTCCAGAGAATAAAGGCGTTGATAGTTATGAAACAAAAAGAAGTTCTATTCAAGTAGCAGAACTAGAATATATAAATGGCGAAATTATCAGCAACAGAGACAAGCAGGTTCAAATCAATTTAAAACACTAAAAAATGGCAAATAAAAATACAATTCGAAATGCTTTCAAAATGCAATTAAAACCAGGTTTTGAGGCTGAATACAAAAAAAGACATGACGAAATCTGGCCAGAATTATCGGCTTTGCTTTCAGAAACTGGAATACAGGATTACAGTATTTTTTTAGATGAAGAAACACTAGCCCTTTTTGCAGTTCAAAAAATAAGCCCAGATTTTGACTTCGATTATTTGCCAAATCATCCAATTGTAAAAAAATGGTGGGCCTACATGGGCGATATTATGGAAACAAACCCAGACAATTCGCCGGTTGCAATTGGCTTAAAAGAAGTTTTTCATTTGGATTAAACGATTGTTTTTTAACCTGAAACCTGAAACTTCAAACCTGAAACAAAAAGAAAAAAAATGAAAACAAAATATTATTTGTCAATAGCTTTTGCAACCGCAATTTTAGCAAGTTGCAATGCACAAAAAGTCACGTTAAAAAACACTTCTAATCTAGCAGTGCCTCAAAAAGCAATCAGCATAAAAAGAAGTCAAATTTCGGCAAAATATATTGCCAATAGTTTTCCTATTCTGATCACTAAAAAAGATACAATTCCCGCACAGCTGAATGATTTGGACGGTGACGGAAAGTGGGATGAACTTTTCTTGGTAACTGATTTTGCTCCAAACGAGAAGAAAACAGCAACATTAAGCTGGTCATTGAAAAATCCTAAATTTCCAATAAAAACAAGTGCAAGATTCGGAAAAAGAGAAGCGAAGGATTTGCCGGTTCAGCCAGCGACTGAGGAGGTTTTAATGGCTAATCAGGTGCATAAAAAATTAGGTTTCCAGAAATATCAGACGGATGGTCCAACTTGGGAAAATGATAAAGTTGGTTTCAGACATTATCTGGACGGCAGAAATTCAAAGGACGTCTTCGGAAAAAAGATCCCAGCCATTACACCAGAAAATGTTGGTATAAACAGCAAAGGCGCCGTTGAAGATAATTACCACGTAATGTACGATTGGGGAAGAGATATTTTTCCTGTTGGGAATTCTGCTGGTTTAGGCGGTTACGCCTTATTGATAAATGATAAAATCAATAGACTTGGAATTTTGACAAACGACACTTTGAATAACGTCGAAAAAACAACTTTCAAAATTGTGAGTGAAGGTCCGGTTAATTCGGTTTTAAGTTATAAATACCAAAACTGGAAAGCTTCTGGAAACGATTATCAAGTTCAGGAAACAACATCAATCTGGCCGGGAATGTACGGTTATGAAAACACTGTTTCCATCAGTGGACTTAAAGGTGGAGAAACTTTTCTTGCAGCAATTTCGAATTTGAATAATAAAAATCCGCTTCAGGTTGTTGAGGCTGGAGATTGGGTTTGCTTCATTCAGCATGATTATTTGACATACAATCGTGAATGGATTTTGGGAACAGCAATTTTGGTTCCGAAAAAATTATACAAAGGTTATATTGAAGCACCAAAAACAGGTCAGTTAACAGATTCTTATTTGGCTAAATTAACAATCGAAAACAATAAAAAAATCAGTTACTATGCGATTGCGGGCTGGGAACTGAGTGCCGATAAAAATTTTAAAGATGCCGCTTATTTCAGCAATTATGTAACCACTTTGGCAAAACAGCTTTCTGCCAAAATTGAGGTGAATGTTCAAAAGTAGTTTGATGGTTTTGGATACAATAATTTTTATTTTTAAATGATAAAAAACAAATCAAAGTAGCAGGTAAAGCAGATGAAAAATCAATATCTAAAGGGACTGATTTTAACGTTATTAATAGCAATTCTTATAGTAAATGCATCATTTATTATGAAGGACAACGATATTAATGAGGATAAACTTGCTCAAGATTTTACTAATGCAAATGGCCCGTCGCCCTTTATTTTATGGCAATGGATGAATGGCTGTGTGACCAAAGAAGGAATTACTTATGACTTGGAATCGTTTAAAAAAGCAGGAATAAAAAATGTCCAGCAATTTTTGGTAGGCGGATCTGAAGCGGACATTACAAATCCTAATATTACTATTTTGGGTGATCAATGGAATGATTTAATGAAATTTTCATTAGAGGAATGTGAAAGATTAGGAATAGATTTTGGAACTCATAACAGCCCCGGCTGGTCAGCAAGCGGCGCTCCAGGCCTAAAAGCTGAAGACGCTATGCAAAAACTGATTTGGTCCAAGACAGTCATTTCTGGCAAAACAGCTAAAGGAAGTGTGATTACAAAAGCGACAATAGAATCTAAATGGAATTTTTACAGAGATATTTGCTTGATTGCGGTACCAAAAGAAGCAAAAAATATAACTCAAGATAAAATTATAATTATCACGGAAGGTCTTGATAAAGATGGGCGATTAAATAAGAATTTACCTGATGGTCAATGGGAAATACTTCGATTTGGGCATACCACTACAGGTGCAATGAACATGACGGCTCCCGTTTCAGGACAGGGATTGGAAGTAGACAAAATGAGCCGGGATGCACTTGATAAATTTTGGGCGCTATATCCTGAAAAATTAATGGATTTAGCAGGCAAACATGCAGGAAAAACTTTCAAACGAATCGAAATAGATAGTTATGAAGCCGGATTTCAGGATTGGACTCCAAAAATGGCAACTGAGTTTAAAAACCGAAGAGGTTATGATTTACTTCCGTGGCTGTTAGTTAAAGCAGGTTATGTAGTCGATTCTAAAGACAGTACCGAACGTTTTAAGTATGATATGCAACGTACGATTAACGAATTATATGCTGATAACTATTATGGATATCTGGAGGAATTAATACATAAAATACCGGGCTTAGAATTTTTATGCGAGCCTTATGGTACGGGAAAGAAAAATTTTGATGAAACTGCTATTCGCGGTATTGGCGATATGGTCATGTGCGAATTTTGGACAAAACCTGCCACTTGGGGATGGGAAACTCTTTTGCCTGTTTCCAGTAATGCACATGTAAACGGTAAAAAAATTGTAGCAGCAGAAGCTTTTACCGGACAGCCACAATACGCTTTTCAGACTGATTTGGCCGATTTGAAAGCGACGGGAGATCAAGCATTTTGCGAAGGAGTAAATCTTTTTGTACTACATGCAAGCGCTCACCAGCCTTGGCCTCAAGTGAAACCAGGAATGACAATGGGATGGTGGGGAACACAATTTGGACCGTCGCAAACTTGGTGGGAACACGGAGCTGCGGAATGGATAGAATATGTATCGCGATGCCAACTGCTGCTTCAAAAAGGATTATTTGTCAGCGATTTATGTTATTTACAGCTCGAAAGACAAAAGAAAACCTTTATTCCGGAAGGTTATAAAGGAGATATCTGTAACGAAAAAGAGATATTGAATCGTTTCTCCGTTAAGGATAATAAAATCGTACTTCCAGACAGCATGACTTACAAAATACTGATCCTGCCAAATGATTGTAAACTAGAACCAAAACTGGCCCGTAAAATAGAAAAATTAGTTTTTGAAGGTGCTGTTATTGTAGGAAACGGTTTTACAGGAAGTCCCGGTCTAAATAAAGCGGTAGAAAATAATCTTGAAATAAAAGGCATCAATGAACGTTTGTTTGGTTCAGTTGAAGAAAAAAAATCAGAAAAAAAAGTACTGAACGTTGGCAAAGGCAAAGTTTACAGCGGTTATTCTGCGCAGGAAGCACTAGAATTAGAAAATATTTCAAAAGATGTCGAGCTTTTAAACAATGAAAAAGAGCTGAATTGGATTCATAGAAACGACAAAAATGAGGATTATTATTTTATTTCCAATCCTACAGCAATTGACAAATCATACCAAATAAATTTCAGAGTAAAAGATAGGATACCAGAACTTTGGGATCCTGTTACTGGAAAAATAAAAGATGTTCTAATTTGGTTAAATGATAAAAATAAAACTTCAATCAGAGTTGATTTAGAAGCCAATGGTTCCCGTTTTATTGTTTTTCGCAAAAAAAGTGATGCGCAGTCAAATGCTGTTAAAGAAATTTCCCTAAATGGAGAAGAATTAAAAACTAGTCTCCCTTTGACGGCAGACAATCAATTGATTTTAAATAAAAAAGGATCTTATAAAGTAAGTTTTACAAACAGCAAATCGACAGTTATTAAACAGAATAATGAGCCTGAAACTCTTTTTTTGAACGGCAATTGGAATGTTAGTTTTGAGGAAAATCGAGGAGCACCATCATCGGCTAATTTCGAAAAATTGATTTCCTGGCCGTTACATTCTGATTCTGGTATTCGCTTTTTTTCTGGAACCGCATCTTATAAAAAATCATTTCAGCTCAATTCAAAACAGCTTAAAAACAATAAGCGTGTATTTTTGGATTTAGGAATGGTTAAAAATACGGCTTCAATAACAGTAAATCAGAAAAAAGTAATTCTTATATGGAAACAGCCATTTACTGTAGATATAACCAATTATTGTAAATCAGGAGAAAATCTACTCGAGGTAGGTGTCACCAATCTTTGGCCCAATCGTATTATTGGTGATAAATACGAACCCGAAGATTGTGTTTGGGGCCCAATTCGTGATTTTCCCTATGTTAAACCTGCCCCTGTAATTGGAAGAAATCTGCAAGTAGTACCAGAGTGGGTCGTCAACAAAACGCAACGCCCAAGTAAAAACCGGATCACTTTCTGCACTGTTGGTTTTTTCGAAAGAGAGAGTCCATTATTAACTTCAGGATTAATTGGGCCCGTTAAAATTAGTATTGAAGATGTCTGGAATTTAAAAGAATAGAATATATAAAATTTAGAATGGACATACCAGACTACTAAATATATTATGAGCAAAAGTAAAATTTAAACTAACACACTAACCACATGAACTATAAATCAACCATTTTAGCAATGCTTGTGTTTGCATCATTTACAAATGCAAACGCTCAAAAAACAGATGCGACGGCACCATTGCATTTAATGCAGCCTGATTATCCAACACCATATGTTATTCCGCAAAAGGAAGATATAAAAGTGGTTTTAGACAGGGTTTATAATTTTTTAGATAAAAATTCGGCTTCAAAAATTGTCGATGCAAATACTAAAGCCGTTATTACAGATTATAAAAAAGGCAATCAAGATATTGTTTTTGAACCGGGTGCTTTCAGGCTGACTAGTTATGAGTGGGGTGTTACGTACGCCGGAATGCTTTTGGCTTCAAAAGCTACAGGTGAAAAATATTACGCTGATTATTCAAATAAAAGAATACAGCTAATTGCTGATATCGCCGAAAATTATAATGAAAAAAACATCAAGGATAAAGACATGCTTAAAACGCTGCATCCTGAAGCATTAGATTTTGCCGGTGCGCTTTGTGCAGCATTTATTAAAGCCAAAAAAGAAGGTTTAAAAGCCAATATTGATCCTCTGGTAAACAACTACATCGACTTTATTAGCAACAAACAATTTCGATTAAAAGACGGAACTTTAGCAAGAAACAGACCGCAGGACAATACACTTTGGTTAGATGATATGTTCATGAGCGTACCTGCATTGGCACAAATGGGAAGTTATACTGGAAATGCAAAATATTTTGACGATGCTGTAAAACAAGTCAATCAGTTTTCTGAAAGAATGTTTAATAGCCAAAAAGGCATTTATATGCACGGTTGGGTCGAATCAATGCCGGTTCATCCGCAGTTTCATTGGGCAAGAGCAAATGGCTGGGCAGTTATGACAATGGTTGAATTATTAGAAGTTTTGCCAAAAAATCATCCGGGTTATCCTCAAGTTTTGGCTCAATTGCAAAAACATATCGCTGGACTGGTTCAATATCAGGACGGAACAGGTTTTTGGCACCAATTGTTAGACAGAAATGATTCGTATTTAGAGACTTCCGCAACGGCAATTTATGCGTATTCTATTGCCAGAGCCATAAATCGTGGTTATGTTGATAAAATGACGTACGCTCCAGCAGTTTTATTGGCGTGGAATGCTGTAGCGACAAAAGTAAATGATAAAGGTCAAGTTGAAGGAACCTGCGTTGGAACCGGAATGGGTTTTGATCCTGCATTTTATTACTATCGTCCGGTAAATGTTTTTGCAGCTCACGGTTATGGTCCGGTTTTATTGGCCGGAGCCGAAGTTATTTTACTTTTAAAAGATAGTCAGTTTCAGATCAATGACAGTTCTATTCAATTGAAAATTGAAGGGAAAAATAACTTGCATAAGTAAGGCAGAGAGTTAAAAGTTAAGTGTTTGGTATTAGGTGTTAGCCGTTTATGCAACATTCGAATTAATCTCGCAAAGGCGCGAAGGCGCAAAGTTTTAAATTGAATTGCCTCTAGCTTTAGCGGGAGATAAAAATTAAGTAAAACTAAGTGGCTTTAGCTAAATTATTAAAAGTAAAAGGAAGCCTTGTGTCTTCGTGGCGAAATTAATTGCAGAAAAAAAACTTTGCGCCTTTGCGAGATTAATCGACAAAGAAATTAAAAAAAACTTATGAAATTAAAAAGATCCATAAACACGCTTTTTCTTTTTTGTACCCTAACATCATTTAGCCAGATTGGAACCCGATTTCCATCAGAAAAAAAGATTATTAAAGATCCCGTTACAGGTATCGATTTAATCTTTTTAACTACAAAATCGGCAGGAGATTCAAAAACATATCCAACACACCCACAATGGACTTCCGATGGAGAATGGCTAATTTTTAGAACTAAAAGAGCCAACGGGGATGCAATGGCCGTAAACGAGAAATCAGGTGTAATGGTTCAGGTAACCGAAGGCGGTTACACTGGAACATTATGCATGGCGCAAAAATCGATGAAATTGTATTTTATGCGAAAAGGCGATAGCGATAAAATGCAGATTATGGAAGTGAATCTGGAAGCCGTTTTTGCAGATAGTGAAAAAGGAAAGATGAAACCTGTGTCAGCTTATGAACGCGTTTGCGGAACAACAAATCCAGAAATGGGAGCGTCGGGTGACATGGCTTTGGATGCTGATGAAGACCGAGTTTATTTCAGAATAGGAAAAGAAGAAGCCGCAAGACATTTAGATCCGAATGTAAAAATTGAAAAGAGTTTTGGACCAAGAAATATGGGCGCGGGACCCGGTGGCATCAGCAGTATGAATATTAAAACCGGCGAAGTGAAACATGTAGTTTCAGTGCCATTTCAAGTTGGACATATTCAATCTAATATCTGGAATCCGGGTGAATTGGTTTTTTGTTGGGAAACCGGAGGAAAATCTCCACAACGCACTTGGACCGTAATGGCCGATGGATCAGGTTTACGACCTTTATATCCTGAATCTGATTTTGAATGGGTAACGCACGAAGTTGTAATTTCTAAAGATGAGGTGGCAATGGCAATTATGGGACATCGAAAAATTGATATTCAAAAAGAAGCTCCAGTTGAAGTTACTTCTAGTACCGAAGTTCGAAATCCTCAAAATCCGGGTCAGGAAAGCAATTGGGGAAACTCAGGAACGAGAGAAAAACCTACTGGCTTGGCAATTGTAAATTTAAGAACGCGCGAAATGATTATTGCCGGACAAACAAAAAGCGGCAGCGGTTTATGGCATGTTCACGGTTCTTCTGACGGAAGATGGGCAGTTGGTGATGACTTTTCAAGAAGTTTATATTTAATTGACAGAAAAACAAATGAAATGATGATGCTGACAACGGGACATAAAGAAACGGCTGCAGATCACGTTCATCCGACTTTTAACAGAGACGGAACAAAAATTGAAATTCAATCCGCGATGCTTTCTGAAGATAATAGAACACTGAATATCTGTATTGTAAATGTTCCAAAAGAATGGTTGAAAAGAAAGTGATTAGTAAAGAGTGATTAGTAAAGAGTGATTAGTAAAGAGTGATTAGTAAAAAGTGATTAGTAATTAGTAAAATGTTTAAGAAGAATTATTTGGTTTTGAGATGTTTAATTATCTGTATTTTCTTTGTAGGCAATATAGCTGTTTCCTTTGCGCAAGAATTAGGAAAAATGGATGCCATTTATTCTGGCACACCTTGGTTTGACCAAAACGGAAATATTGTAAGCGCACATGGCGCATGCATTTTAAAAGAAAAAGATACTTTTTATTTGTTTGGGGAAGCACACAGCGATACCAGCAATGCCTTTGTAGGATTTAATTGTTATTCTTCAAAAGATCTGTACAACTGGAAATTTGAGCGTCAGGCGCTTCCGGTACAGGAATCTGGAAAATTGGGACCAAATCGTGTTGGTGAACGAGTAAAAGTGATGAAATGCCCAAAAACAGAGGAGTTTATAATGTATATGCACGCCGATACTTTAACGTATAAAGATCAGTTTGTAGGTTATGCTGTTTCAAAAAACATTGAGGGACCATACACATTTAAAGGCCCGCTTTTATTTGACGGAAAACCAATCAAAAAATGGGATATGGGAACTTTTCAGGACACTGATAATTCGGGATATATTCTGGTCCACGGTGGTGAAATCTATAAATTAAGTGATGATTATAAATCGGTTACAGAAAAAGTAAATGAAAATATTACAACCGGATTTGAATCTCCGACGATGCTGAAAAAAGATAATCGATATTATTTTATTGGCTCGCATTTGACAAGTTGGGAGAAAAATGACAATTATTATTATACCTCAAATTCAATTAAAGGTCCTTGGGAATTTCAAGGTTTAATTGCACCAAAAGAAACGCTGACATGGAATTCGCAATCGACTTTTGTTTTGCCAATTCAAGGCTCAAAAGAAACTAAATATATGTTTATGGGCGATCGCTGGTCGTTTCCAAAGCAGGCATCTGCAGCAACTTATGTTTGGCAACTTTTGACAATTTCAGGAAAGTCACTTTCTATTCCAGTTTATCAGGAAACTTGGCAAATTGATGTGGAAACCGGAATTGCATCTGTACCAAAAAACAAGAATAAAATTCTGAAAAATACCAGTAAGGAAATTAAATATTCCGGAAAATGGAATCATACAGATAATGGAAATATGCAATTAGAAAGTAAATCGGATGACAAAAATGCTTCTTTTTCAATAAAATTCAAAGGCCAGCAAATTGGTTTTTCAAGTTTTGTGGGAACTGAAAATGGATACGCTAAAGTTGTTTTAACTGATGAAAAAGGAAAAATTGTAACGACTTCAATTGTTGATTTGTACAGTAAAAATGCAACTGAAACATTAGTTTACAAATCTCCAATTTTTAAAAAAGATAATTATATTTTGACAGTTTCCGGTACGGGAGAAAGACCAAATTGGTCGGATAAAAGAAAATCAAATTATGGAAGTACAGGATATTATATTTCTGTTACTCAAATTGAAATAAAGAAATAAAATAAAAATAAAAACAGTTTACGATGAAAAAGTTTTTGACTTTGGTTTTATGTGTTTTGGGAATTTCCCAAAGCTCATTTTCACAAAAATACAGCGCTGATAAATTTCCTGATGGAACCGAAATTCCGGTTTGGTTTAAAACCTACACGAAACTTCAATTGAAGGATTTAGGAAAAAAATACACAATAACTGATTTTGGCGTTAGCAAAGACAGCACAAAAGTGCAGACTGCTGCGATTCAGAAAGTGATTGATAAAGCAGCTGCAAATGGTGGTGGCGTAATTGTAATTCCGAAAGGAGTTTTCTTGAGCGGTGCTTTATTTTTCAAGCCAAAAACAGCTTTGTATGTCAGCGAAGGCGGGGTTTTAAAAGGTTCTGATGATATTGCCAATTATCCGATTATGCCATCAAGAATGGAAGGCCAAAATCTGGATTATTTCCCGGCTTTGGTAAACGCTTATGGCGTTGATAATTTTTCAATTTCAGGAAAAGGAACAATAAACGGAAATGGAAGAAAATATTGGGATGCTTTCTGGGCGCGCCGAAAAGAAAATCCAAAATGTACTAATCTTGAAGTTTCCAGACCAAGATTGGTTTTTGTATGGAATTCAAATAATGTACAATTTCAGGATGTCAAATTGATCAATTCTGGTTTTTGGACGAGCCATTTTTATAAATGCAATAACATAAAAATACTGGACACGTATATCTTTTCTCCACACAAAAAAGGCGATGCTCCAAGTACAGATGCAATTGATCTTGATATTTGCAGTAACGTACTTATAAAAGGCTCGAACATGTCTGTAAATGATGATGCTATAGCCTTAAAAGGAGGTAAAGGACCTTACGCAGATCAGGATAAAAATAATGGAGCAAACACGAACATTATCATTGAAGACTGTAAATTTGGCTATTGTCATTCGGCATTAACTAACGGAAGTGAAGCGATTCATAATCGAAACATAATTATGCGCAATTGCGAAGTTGATGGACCGTCAATATTGCTGCATCTTAAAATGAGACCTGATACACCACAGCTTTACGAGTTTATTAGACTTGAAGATATTAAAGGACAAACCAAAAATGGTCTGGCTATTTTAGCATGGAAACAGTTTTTTGATTTGAAAGGGCGTCCTGATGTTCCATTATCGTATGGAGATAATGTTACTTTAAAAAATATTGATCTTAAATGCGAAATGTTTTATAAAGTGGAAAACGACCCAAATGTTCGTTTATCTAATTTCACTTTCGAAAATCTAAAGATTGAATCTGCTAAAGCTGATATTGATAAAAGCTTGATAAAAGGAGTGACTTTTAAAAATGTTTATGTGAATAAAGTTTTAGTTGATTAGAAGGTTCTAAGGTACTTAGATTCTGAGGTTCTAGGTTTTTTTTTGTAAAAGTGCACAATGATATGGTTACCAACATTGTAGAGACGCACAGCAGTGCGTCTAACACAAAGTAACCTCAAAGCTTGTAAGGAATGACAAACCAGCGCGAACCAGTTTAATCGGTAAAATCCGCGACGCAATCAAATTTCCTATAATATAATTCTAAAATGAAAAAAATACTGCTATTAATTTTCTCGATTTCATCCATAAATGGTTTCTGCCAAAATAGAATTGCAACGGAATTCCTAATTTCAGATTCTAATAATGCAGTAAATATTTTCATCGACAAAAATACAGACCCCTTAATTGTTTGGGCGGTAAATGAATTTGCAGATGATGTCAAAGAATTAACCGGAAAACGACCAAAAATACTTCAGGCAAATTCATTTTCTAAGAACGGAATTTATATAGGAGAAGTTTCGGATAAACTGTTTAAAACGAGAAAAGAACAAAAAGAACTTTCTAATCAATGGGAGAAATTTTCCATCAAAAAAGAAAATGATAATCTTGTAATTGCGGGTTCTGATGTTCGCGGAACCGTTTATGCGATTTTTGAAATTACAGAACGTCTAGGCGTATCTCCGTGGAAATGGTGGGCAGATGTCCATCCCATAAAACAGGAAAAACTTTCCTTAAAACTTTCAGAGCAAAAAATAATTTCGTCGCCTTCAGTTCAATATCGAGGCATTTTTTTGAATGATGAAGATTGGGCATTACAGCCTTGGGCTGCCAAAACATTTGAACCAGAAACGGGAGATATTGGTCCCAAAACTTACGAGAAAATTTTTCAATTATTATTGCGCTTAAAAGCCAATACGATTTGGCCGGCGATGCATCCTTCAACAAAAGGCTTTTTTACAATTGCCGGAAATAAAGAAATGGCGCAGAAATATCATATCGTGATTGGTTCGTCTCATGCTGAACCGATGCTTCGAAATAATGTTGATGAATGGAAACCCAAAATCTACGGTGATTACAATTATTTTACGAATAAAACTCAAGTTGATAAATATTGGCAAGATCGTTTAGATGAGTTGAAAACGGCTCAAAATGAAACGATTATGACACTTGGAATGCGAGGCGTTCATGATAGCAAAATGGAAGGCGCAAAGGATTTGAACGAATCGATTTCAATGGTAGAGAAGATTATTGTGAACCAACGCGAAATGCTTTCCAATACTTTCAAAAAACCTTTGTCAGACATTCCGCAGGCTTTTGTTCCGTACAAAGAAGTTTTAGAATTATATGACAACGGACTTAAAGTTCCGAGTGATATTACTTTGGTTTGGCCTGATGATAACTACGGATACATTCGTCGTTTGAGCAATGAAGAAGAGCAAAAAAGAGTAGGAGGAAGCGGTGTTTATTATCACATTAGTTATTGGGGAAGGCCACACGATTATCTTTGGCTGAGCACGATGCAACCCGGTTTGATTTGGTACGAAATGAACAAAGCCTATCAAAACGGAGCAAAAAAAATGTGGATTGTAAATGTTGGTGACATAAAACCGGCAGAATATGACATAGAACTTTTTCTGGATATGGCTTGGGACGTCAACAGTATTAAATATGATGGTCTTAATCAATATATGAAAAACTGGGCTTCCAGAGAGTTTTCGCCAAAAATTGATGCCGAAGCAAGTGCGATTTTTGAAGAGTATTATCGTTTGGCATTTCTTAGAAAACCAGAATATATGGGTTGGAGTCAAACGGAGCCAACAACGCCGGTAAAACTATCCGATTTTTCAGAAAAAGAAATTTGGAGCCGAATAAAAGCTTACAATGTCCTTGTTGAGAAAGTGGACAGTCTTTCAGCATTTATTCCGCAGGAGCGAAAAGATGCCTGGTTTCAATTGGCTGTTTATCCAGTAAAAGGAGCCGCTTATATGAATCAAAAGTTTTTATACTGGAATTTGGCAGCAATTACTTCAGATGAAAAAGAAAAAGCAAAATACGAACTTTTGGCTTCAGAGGCTTTTCATAAAATTGAAGCACTTACTGATTTTTACAACACCAAATTAAGCGAAGGAAAATGGAATAAAATGATGTCGATGCATCCTAGAAATTTACCTGTTTTTGATTCGGTTAAAAAGCCTGAATCAGTTTTAAAAGTGCAAAAAGAAACCGCAAACAGAATTGCAATTCAGGCCAATGCATTTGTATCTCAAAAAGACTTTAAAAATTACAGTTGGAAAAC
This sequence comes from Flavobacterium sp. 245, assembly GCF_004362055.1. Taxonomy (GTDB): domain Bacteria; phylum Bacteroidota; class Bacteroidia; order Flavobacteriales; family Flavobacteriaceae; genus Flavobacterium. The sequence goes on along the minus strand of NZ_SNXB01000007.1, from coordinate 179,183 downwards.
AATCAACGGTTTAGGTTATAGCAATAATGCTATTACTTTATTCCCTTTAAGACAGCAGTATTTTAAAGAAGCAAAACCCGCTGTCGTTTATGAATTTGAAATCCAAAACGCAGGTGAATATGATATTGAGCTAAGAATATTGCCAACGCATGCCAATAATTTTGACCATGAAGTTGGAATTCAGGTTGATGGAAACACTTTGCAATCTTTTAAAACCAATACAAAAGACCGTGACAAAACCTGGAAAGAGAATGTTTTAAGAAACAGTGCAATTGTGAAACTTTCTGCTTTAAAAATGGAAAAAGGAAAACATAAAATCAAGATAGAGGTAAACCAGACCGGTATTGTGCTGGATCAGCTAGCAGTTTATCCGTCAAGCGAAGGAAGTTCTTACGAAATACCTCTAAAATAGGCATTAAATGATGAGTATGAAGCAGTAACAACTGTGAAAAATAAAAAATATTCAAAAAAAATAGATTTCTAAATTTTTGTAATCCGTTGATATAGAGATTCCAAGAAAACAGGTTAAATTATTATTAACTTAAATCGCCAAAACAGTTATAATTTTAACATTAAACGTGCGTTATAGTTCGAGCAAACATTTATTTTTGCGCCTTAATTTAACAAGTATAAGCATGAAAGATCTATTAGTAAAAATCAACGCCGAAATTGACACATTTAAAGCAGAAGCTGAATCTTTAACTGAAAAAGGTATCAAAGCTGCTGGACCAAGAGCTAGAAAAGCTACTTTAGAAATTGAAAAACTTTTAAAAGAATTCAGAAAAGTTTCTATCGAAGAATCAAAAAAATAATACATTTTGTATTTCAAAAACAAAAACCTCGTTTAAGTAATTTAAACGAGGTTTTTTTAGTTATGAATTATGAGTTATGAATTATAAGTTGATTTTGACTTTGTATTTAACTCATAATTTATAATTATTTCGGGGTTTCAATATAATCTTTCAAATTACAATCCTTCACTTTCTTAAGACTTTCTGCAACTGTTAATGCGTTTAAAGTGGCACCTTCTAAGCCTGTATGCGTGTGATCTTTTGGAAAAAATGCTTTTACTTTTTCTTTTCCAAAAGCTTCATATTTTAAAGCAACAATATCATTTAAATCGATAAACGGAACTTTTTCTTTTTCGGCTGCAACTTTGGACCAAATTACATAAGTATCGGTTCTGCGTTCCGCTTTGTCATTTGGCCATTCGTTTCTTGGCGTCAAACTCAAAACAATCGGAATAGCACCTTTTTCTTTGGCTTCTCTGATGAATTTCTCCATATACCACCCAAAAGTATGTACGATTTCTTTTGAACCGTCTGGACGCGTTACTTCTTGCGTTTCATCACCGTTTCCTTTTAAGGAGCCTCTGAATTTTTCTTTGTCAATATCACCGGCATCGTTATGTCCAAACTGAATAATAACGAAATTTCCTGGTTGTAATTGGTTTTTTACTTCGTCCCAAAGACCTTCATAAACAAAAGTTCTGGTGCTTCTGCCACCTCTTGCTTTATTGATTACTTCAATTCTCGTAGTGTCGCAATATTGCGGAAAAGGAACGCCCCAGCCAACTGCATCAGGATTATTGTTGTTATTGGCCATTGTGGAATCGCCTATTAAAAACACTTTTTTCTTTGGCGGAAGTACAATTTTTGGGTTTGGCAAAATGTAGTTTTTTAAAGAATTTTTGCTCGTTTTTAATTCATTAATAATAACAGAAGCCGATAGTACAGCGCCTTTTGCAGAAGTATGTGTATGATCTTTTTTGTAGAAATAAGTTCCGGTTACTTTTGCTTCGCCGAGTTTCTCCATTTCAACAGCCATTTTTTCATTCAAATTGATGAAAGTAATTTTTTCCTTTTCAGCAATTTGTCTTGCCCATAAACCGTATGATTTATCGTTTCTTGGAACTTTTCCTTCCTTCCAGTCGTTTCTCGGAATTGGCGAACAAATTATTGGAATGGCACCTTTTGATTTCGCTTCGCGAACTACTTTCTGAATGTACCAGCCGTAGCTGTGAACCGTTTCATGTTTTTTGGTAATGAGATTGTCGATTTCCTGTGTTTCATTTCCAATTCCTTTTATCGTTCCGCGTGCTCGAATCGTGTCATTAATTGGCCCGTCGTCATTATGTCCAAACTGAATCAAGACATAATCGCCCTTTTTAAGTTTATTCAAAACTTCAATCCATAAACCTTTGTCCTGAAAAGTTCTAGAGCTGGTACCGCCCAAAGCATGATTTTCAATATTGACTTTTGTAGTATCTAAAAATTGCCCAATATAATCTCCCCAGCCCCAAAGTCCCCCGGTTCCATCACCTTTGCCATTTTTTACGGTTGAATCGCCAACCATATAAACGGTGGGTTTATTATTTTGTTTGAATGTAAAATTGAAAAACAAGACTGCTAGAAATAAAGCAGAAAGTATTTTAATTGATTTCATATTTTGAATTGGTTGTTTGTTGGTGGTTGATAGTTGATAGTTGATAGTTGTTTGTTGATAGTTGATAGTTTTTTTGTTTTAAGACGCTAAAAACGCCTAGTTTGTCATTTCGATGAAGGAGAAATCCTCGCAAGTAGCTCGACAAAGATTGGCGATTTAGTTTGTCAAGCTACTTACGAGGATTTGCTATGTCAGTCGCTATCGTTCGAGTCTCCTTCGTCGAAATGAAACACTGTATGTTATAGGCAAAGATTAAAACCTGAAACTTGAAACCTGAAACTAAGAAAACTTAAAACTAAATCTTATCCCTAAAATCAAACCACAAATTCATCTTAATTCCGTCATCGCCACTTTTAATTCTGATGTTTGTTGGCTGACTTTGTGGGCCTTGCTGTTCTAAAGGTTTGAAATCTCTCATGGCCGGAATTTCATACATAAATGAAATATCACCTTCTGGAAATGCCGGTTGCGGATTACTTCCTGGAAAACCATTTTTAGGCAAATCAGGCGTAAATAATCTCAAGAATAAATTATCAGATTCGCTAAAAACCTTAAATGATGAAGCGCCTGCTTTTAGATTTGCTCCCAATAAATTCGCATGATAACCTTTAAATTCTGGATAAACTAGGTTTTCAAAACTTTCTCCCGTAATCGTATTGTTATAATCCTTCTCCCAAATTCCGTAAGTCGTTCCTTTAATTCTGTTTTTCCAAACATGATAAGGCCCTCTTCCAAACCATTTTATGCCAGTAACTTCTTTTTCAGGGAAACTGAAAGTAATTCCGAAAGAGTTGATTTTATCTTCAAAGAAAGCACCGTCGAATCCGTCTGCACCGTTTGCTCTTTCATTTTTTAAAACTATCATTTCCATTTTAAATCTTCCGTCTGGTTCCATTGTCCATTTGATAGAAGAGATGCCGCCAACGTATGAAACTGTACAAACCGATTTATCACCTTCCTGAGAAACCTGAATGTCTTTCAATTTAGCTTTCATTCCAATTGGGCGTGGCCCATTTGTTAACGGAATTGTTGCTGTTCCGTTTTTAACTGATGTAATTTCTCCATTCGAAGCGTTTAAAACAACTGTTACATTTCCTCCTTTTAAAGTAACGTCAGTTCCTGTTTTCACAGCCGATGCTTTTGCTTTTGTATTTTGAACCGCTAAAAATTTATTGGCATAAAATAAAGCTTTGTGAATAGGCCAAGTCCAAGTATAAATTTCTTTGCCAAACTGATCGTAAGCCGAAATTGATAAAACATCACCTTCAGAAAAATTATTAGGAACAGCAAACTGAATTTTGCGTGTTTCTCCTGGATCAATACTCGGAATCTCAATTTTCCCTCCGCTTATTTCTTTGGCAGTTCCAGTAGTATAAAGCACATTTTTATCCGATTGTAATACTTTGAATTCCATTTTGCAGGTATTCAAATTACTGAAAAGATAATCGTTTTTGATTAAGAATGAACCATCAAAACCTTCTGTAACTTGTTTTGGCTGAAACTGAATTGGCGCCCAAACTTCTTTTACCGTATAATAGCTTCCTTCTCTTTCACGATGCGGCCCTAAAATTCCGTCTGCAGCAAGAGAACCTTTCGAATCAAATTTTACATCGCCCGTCCAATCTGATCTTTTTACCGCTTCGTCTAACATCGCCCACATAAATCCTCCTGCAAAAAGCGGACTTTCTTTATAGCGGTTCCAGAAATCTTCCAGCGCAGCGCCATGTCCGTTATCATAAGTACCGTGCATAAATTCGGTTGGAAAAAATACATTTTCGCCGGCGTTAAAACGATGCATTCCAGTTAAGTAAGTCGGGTAGTGGTGCGTATCCCAGCCATTAAAATCGGCCCAAGGATGAATCACGATTCTCTTTTGTGGATCAAGATCTTCGAAAACTTTATCGGTGTCATAATTCCAGCCTCCTTCATTTCCGTTATCCCAAATAATTACAGATGCATGGTTAACATCGCGCGTGATCATTTCAGTCGCTAATTTCTTTCCTGTTTCTGTATCGTAAGAGTTTTGCCAGCCCGCCAATTCATTTAGAACAAAAAGACCAAGAGAATCACAAACTTCCAAGAAGTGCGTATCCGGCGGATAATGCCCACGAACGGCATTCATATTCATGTCTTTGATTAATTTCCCGTCCAGTTCACTAATGCGCTTGCTGGTGCTTCTTCCGCCTTCTGGCCAAAACGAGTGACGGTTAATTCCTTTCATAATGATTTTGGTGCCATTAAGATAAATTCCGTCTTGTTTTTTAAATTCTAAAGTCCTAAAACCAATTCGTTTGTCATATTGATGAACGGCAGTTCCGTTTTGTTTTAAAACAAGTTGCAACTCATATAAATTTGGATTTTCAGGATTCCAAGGTTTTATGTTTTTCCATTGTGCTGCAATAGTTTCTTTAGCCGTTTTTGCTTTAATTGGAAAAGTAAAAGTTTGGAAATTTTCTCCGTTTAAACCTATTAAAGTGGCTTCTAAAGTGGTATTTTTCGAAACGTTTTTCAAGTTAACATCTACTGTAATTGAACCGTCCATTTTTGGATTTACAGCAATATTTTCAATATGCGTTTTTGGTGAAACTTCTAACCAAACCGGACGATAAATACCGCCAAACAGCCACCAGTCCGCTCTTCTTTCTGCCGCATTTACTGATTTGTTTGCCGAATGTTTCCATACATGAACTTCTAAAGTATTTTTTGAACCATATTTCAGCAGTGATGAAATATCATACTTGAACTCATAAAAACCACCCTGATGAATCGCTCCAGCCAGTTTTCCGTTTACTTTTACTTCCGTATCCGTCATCGCACCACCAAAGGCAATTAAAACATCTTTGCCTTTATAATCAGTCGGAACTTCAAATTCATATTTGTATAAACCTTCTTCTTTGCTCGGTTCTTTTTGGTTCAATTCTTTGTACCAGCGACCATAGGTATATTCGCCAAAACCTTCTAATTCCCATTGCGACGGAACATTTATTTTTGACCAAGTTTTACTTTTGTTTCCGTCAGTACAATAAAAATCCCATTGCACAGGATGTTCAAAATCTTTTCCTGAAAGATAAACTTTATCGGTTTGTTGTGCATGACTGTTTTGGGTCAGAAAAAGCGAGAATGCAAGAATTGAGAGATTTTGGATAGTGTTTTTTAGTAGCATAGTAAAGTAATTCTTTGATGGTTAATTGCCATCGGGTTTAACAATTTCAAATCGGGCGCTCATAGGCAGTGTCCAGCTTGAAATGAAATTTGGTTTCTTCGGATTATAATCTGGTGTTTCTTTTTTGATATGTTTTTTTAGCGGAATATCAAGTTCACGAATGCCACTTAAAACGCAAAGCGCAATTTCGTTAGCTCCAAATCCATTAAAATGAGTATTGTCGTCTAATGCTTTTTCCTGTCCTGGAAAAGTATTGGCTGGATATTGTACAAAAGCTTTTCTTGAAGGTTCGTCGCCCCAAGTTTCATACAACTCGGTTGTCATTTTTGTAACATCAATTAAAGCGATATTATTTTTTTGAGCAACAGCTCGCATGGCTGCAGGAAATTCGCCGTGCGTTTCTTTTAATGTTCCATTTTCATTGAAAAATCGGCGTTGTGTTGGTGTTACTAAAACAGGAATTGCACCTTTTTCTTTAGCCGAGTTTACAAACTCAGTTAATAAAGTAGAATAGGAACCCCAAGCGCCATTGCCTTCACCTTTTATTTTTTCGTCATTATGACCAAATTCCACAAATAAATAATCTCCTTTTTTAATTAGGGAAAGTATTTTTTTTAAACGATTTGCACCTTTAAATGAACTTAGAGATGAACCAGAATACGCATAGTTTGCAACCACAACATTGCTGTCAAAATAATTGGTGATAAACTGTCCCCAGGAAGCCCAAGGTTCTACGTCCTGATCTGTAACAGTTGAATCTCCTGCGAGATAAACAACGGTTAAATTATCTTTTCGTGTGATTTTAATGCTTTGTATAGATGCTTCGCCAAGAAATTCAATTGTCAGTTTATGATCCCAGTTTAAAATTTCTTTTTCACGGTCCTTTAAACTGATATTTGTTTGATCGTCAATTTTGATATTTCTGACATTAACATTAAAAGTCTGCGTTATTTTTTGTCCTTTTTTTACCACTAATTCGTTAAGCATTAATCGTCTCGATTCTGCTTTTATTGTAACTTTTGAATCTTTTTCGGCGCTTCCCATTGTAACTTCAACCTGATAATTTCCCTCAGGAACTGCAGTTGAAAAGTAGGTTGGTTTTGTAATAGAAAATGAATTTGCATTGATTTTTACATTCGAAGCCGAATTAAAATCAAATCCATAACCTTTTGCATCAGTATAAGCTAAAGCATTGTTTATTAAAGTACTTTTTTTACTTTTTGTCGAATTTCCAAATACAAAAAACTTTGATTCGGTATCGTTTTTTATACTATCATTTTTAATTTCTGAAGAAGAATAAACTGCATTTTTGACAAGCAGATTAGAATGCATAGCAAAGAACTGATTCGGCATTGCCAAACAAATAACCATCGATAAGAAAGTACTGATTTTTACCAATTTTTTGAGATTTTAATTTATTTGATTTTCAAATCTAACGGTTCATTTTTGATATAGTATCCTGTACTATGATGTTAAAAAGAATTTAAAAATGCTAAAAATTAATATACTTTTTATATTTAACAAATCAGGAAGGTACAGGATAGTATACCACAAAAAAACAAAGAAATTGCATCATAATTATTGAATTGATAAAAAAAGTCGGTTTTAATTTTATTTAATTCTTATTTGGATTCAGCCATTTTTACTGCTTTATGAAAACAAAAAAACATTTTTTTACAAGGGTTTTAACTTTACTGCTTTTCTGTTCTGTCCTGACTTTTGGACAAAATAAAGAAGTTCGCAAACTGAATTATGCGCCGGAGGAAAATAGTTTTGTTTTAAAAAATGGAACTCGAAAATTCAATCGAGCATTGTATGGTTCGAATACCGGTTTTAGAGTTGAAACGGGTGATTTGCCTGAGTTTGCAATGTATATGCCGGGAATGGGCGGGAATTTTAAGCTCGGAATTGTGAACGGAAAAGAGAGTAAATGGATTACCCAAGCTTCTAAAATTGATACCAGATATATTTTAGGTACAATGCATTATACAATTGAAGATGCTATTTTAGGAAGTGGCAAATTATTTATTGATGTAGTGGCTTTAAAAGAAAAAGAAGGTTTTATTGTCAAAGTTTATGGAAATGCAGTTTCTAAGAGCAACAATATTATTTGGGCTTTTGGTGGCGCAACGGGAAAGAAATTCAGTCGTGATGGGGATATTGGTGCCGATCCGGAATCCGTATTTTATTTGCAACCTGATTATTGTCTTAATAATAAGTACACTTTACAAAAACAGTCATTTTTGCTGGAATATGGTTCTGAAAGCAACAAACAGAAAACAGGAAATAATAAAAGTTTAAATGGATTTTTTCCCGAATCGAAAGTGCTTTTAGCAAACGCAAAAAATCAAAATTCGCCTTTAGAATTATATAATTCAAGTGCAGAAAATTTGCCGGTAATTACAGGTAAAACAAACAGTATTTCTGAAAAAGCAATTTATTGGCTTTTTTCTCCAGAAGAATTAAAAACCGCTGTTTCTCAAATAGAAATCGCGTTACTCTATGAAAAATCGCTTCAGGAAACGCAGGTTTTAGCGAATAGAGTTAAAGTTAAAACTCCGGATCCTTATATCAATAATTTGGGAGCAGCGCTTGCAATTGCTTCTGACGGAATTTGGGAAAACCCAGCCTATCTTCATGGTGCAATTGCATGGAGGATGTACTTAAATGCCTGGCGTGGTGCTTATACCGCAGATCCGCTAGGATGGCACGACAGGGCGAAAACGCATTTTACAAGTTACAGCAATTCGCAGGTAACGTCGCCAGCAAATGGACCGATTGTTTTTGATGAAGAAAAAAATCTAGCACGTCAAAAAGAAGAAATAGGAACTTCAATGTTCAGCAGTGGCTATATTTCACGAAATCCAAATAAAAAGACGGTAGCGCATCATTATGATATGAATTTGGTTTTTATTGATCAAATGTTGCGTCATTTTAAATGGACGGGAGATATTACTTTTTTAAAGGAAATGTGGCCAACAATTGAACGACATTTAAATTGGGAAAAAAGAAATTTTGATCCTGACAACGATGGACTTTATGATGCGTATGCCACAATTTGGGCGAGCGACGCTTTGCAATACAGTGGTGGCGCTGTAATTCATTCTTCGGCTTATAATTATTATGCTAATAAAACGGTCGCTGAGCTGGCAAGAAAAATTCAAAAAGATCCAACGCCTTACGAAAATGAAGCGGCTAAAATTTTAAAAGCTTCAAATGAACAGCTTTGGCTTTCTAAAAAAGGAATTTTTGCTGAATATAAAGATGCTTTAGGAAACAGATTATTGCACGATTCTCCGGGAGTCTGGAGTATTTATCACACGATAGATTCAGAATTGTCAAATCCTTTTGAAAGTTATCAGATGCTGAATTATGTAAATAATCAGATACCGCATATTCCAATTGCTGCGGACGGTCTTGATAAGAAAGATCTTTATGTCATTAGTACCACAAATTGGCAGCCTTATACGTGGTCAATTAATAATGTGGCTTTGGCCGAACAATTGCATACTTCACTGGCTTTCTGGCAAGGTGGACAACCAGAAAAAGCATTTAAAATGTGGGAAAGTGTTTTGGTCGAAAGTATGTATTTGGGGGCTTCACCGGGTGGTTTTGAACAGCTTTTGTATCAGGATGCGATGCGTGGCGAATTGTATCGCGATTTTGCTGACCCAATTGGAATGGCCTCTCGAACTTTGGTTGAAGGACTTTTCGGAATTAAGCCTGATGCAGTTGAAGAAGTTTTGACAATCGAGCCTGGTTTTCCTAAAGAATGGGAAGAAGCTTCTTTAAAAGTTCCGGATATTTCGATTGCTTTCAACAGAAAAAACAGACAAGACAATTATCATATTGAAAATCATTTTGCGTCAAAAATGAATTTGAAATTAATTCTGAATGCCTATTATGACGGAATTGAAAGTATTAAAATAAACGGAAAAAATGTATCATGGAAAGCGATTCCGGAAAGCATTGGAAATCCAAAAATCAGTATTGAAGTTCCTTATAATGGGGTTTATAATATTGTTGTCAATTGGAAAATTGGCACTTTAGCAACTGTATTTACTCAACCGTCATACAATTCCGGCGATGCATTAAATATTCTTATAGGCAAAGGCGAAATTGTTTCAGTTTATGATCCGCAAGCTGTTTTGGGCGAAATTAAAAAATCGGAAAGAACTTTTCAATCAACTGTAAATGGCGAGGGAAACAAAACCTTTTTTATACAAGTAAAACAGGGTGATTTTTCTTGGTGGAAACCAATTGAATTTAATTTAAAAGGCAAATTAGAAGCAACGAAAGTTGCAAACTGGGATCTTCCTTTGGAGAAATCACAGCGTTCAGAAACTATTTCGCTTTCTTCTTATTTCAATGCAAAAGTTACAGACATTTTTGCAAACGAATATTTATCTCCAAGACCGCAGGCGGTAACTTTACAGCTTCCAAAACAAGGAATTGGAAATTGGTGTTATCCTAATATTTCGGTAAAAATTGACGATAAAGGGTTACGCGAAAAAGCAAAACAAACGGGTGAAATTAAAACATCAAATGGGATTCCGTTTAAAACGCCTTCAGATGAAAATCAGAAGAATATAATCTTTACTTCGATGTGGGATAATTATCCAAAAAGCATTGATATTCCGTTAAGTGGAAAGGCTTCGCAGGCTTATTTTATGCTTGCTGGAACAACAAACCCAATGCAAAGCCGAATTGCAAATGGAGAAATTACAATATATTACACCGACGGAACTTCAGAAGTTTTAGTATTAAAAAACCCAGAAAACTGGTGGCCAATCGAACAAGATTATTTTGTTGACGGATTAGCTTTTACGACTGATGCGCCCAAACCGCCAAGAGTTTATTTAAAAAACGGAGAAATTTCGAGAGATTTTAAAGATTTCACCGTCATAAAAGGATTTACAAATTATGGCGTTGATGGCGGTGCAGCAACAATTTTAGATTTGCCATTAGATAAAAATAAAACATTAAAAAGCCTAACGCTGAAAGCGATTGCCAATGATGTGGTGATCGGTTTAATGAGTGTTACTTTAATTAGATAATAATTTTAATTAGAAAATGTGTCAATTTGATAATTAGACAATTGTGGAATGTGAGATGTTAAATGTAAAACTAGCCTTCGACTCCGCTCAGGGTGACAGCTGTTTTTAAGAGAATCTTTTTCCTTTGTCAGGCTGCGCGAAGTCGAAGCCCTTTTGAACCTCAAACTTGAAATAAAAAATATAATTAATGAGTGCAAAACGGAATTGTTTTTTATACTTTTCTAAAGCTATCCTTGTAATAGGGATGTTAAGCTGTTTGCGCTCTTACGCTCAAATCAAAACGGATGGTTCTGATCAATTAGCTGAAAATTTGCAAAAAGCGGCACAAAATATAGTCCCAGATGTCGTCTACATACAAACCAGCAAAAATATTTATGAAACAGAGGAAGATGTTTGGTTCAAAGGATATGTTTTGGATGGGCAATATTTCACACCTTCAATGCGCAGTAAAATATTGTTTGTGCAGTTAATTGAAGATAAAACGGAAAATGTAGTTTGGGAGAAAAAGTATGAAATTGAAAATGGTTTTGTTGATGGGCATCTTTTTCTTGAAAATTCTTTACCAGAAGGAAATTATACGCTGGCTGGTTATAGCGCTTATTCGTTTCTGAAAGAACCCAAAGAATTTTATGCGCTGAAAAAAATAACAATTGTAAAAGCAATCAGCCAGAGAAAAAATGTAGGTTCTTCAGAAAAAGATAATGTGTTGCATTTTTCTACTTTTCCAGAAGGAGGGAAGCTGATTTCGGGGATTCAAAGTCGTTTAGGATTTAAAGCTGTAAATTTAAAAGGTTTGCCAGTAGCTGTTTCAGGTACTTTATTTGAAGATAATGTGCCTTTGCTAAAGTTTAAAAGCGGTCATGCGGGTATGGGGGCGATTAGTTTGACTCCTCTAAGAAATAAAAAATATCACATTCAATTAAATGAACCTGAGCTTGCGACAACTTTTACGATAGATACAATACATGCAATAGGTAAAGCGCTTAGTTTAATCAAAAACACTAATGAAGCTTTGGTTTTCAAGGTTTCGCAAAGTGATGTTTTGCAAGAAGAAAAGGTATACCTGCGATTACAAGTGCGTGGAATAGTTTATAGTATTGCTGTGGGAATGCTGAAAAAAGAATTAATGATTAAAATTCCTTTGAAAGAGATACCGAAAGGAATTGCAGAAGTGACACTTTTTAATAAAGATTTATTGCCAATAGCAGAAAGACTGGTATATGTAAATCTTGAGCAAAAGTTAACTATTAAACCGGAATTGGATAAGATCGATTACACTAAAAGAGAACGCGTAAATTTAAAAATAAAAGTAACGGATCAAAATGATCAGGCAGTAATAGCTCATTTAGGAGTAAGTATTTATGACGGTTTGTATCAAAATAAGCAAGATGCAAAAAATATTCAAAGTCATTTTTTGCTTTCCACACAGCTAAAAGGAAATATCTACAATCCGGCATATTATTTTGACGAAGAAAATAAAGATCGAAAAGAAACTTTAGATGTATTAATGCTTACTCAGGGATGGAGAAATTATGTTTGGAACGAAGAGAATTTAAGAGACTTCAGCAACACAATGACACCTATACTTTTTGATGAGGTAAAAGGTAAAGTTCAATTGGAAAAACCGGATAATAAACAATCCACAACAGCAACGCCAAAAGGAGTAGTTGTATTTGCAGCAGATGATGCCAAAGGTAAAGATCTTATAACTACAGATGAAGAGGGAAGTTTTACTATTACACCCGATCATTTGAAAAAAGGAGAAAATGGATATACATATCTTAAACTGATGGCCTTGCCAGAGCCTAAATATCTAATGAATGTAAAAAAGGTCACGTTTGAGCAAATTAATAAAAACCGAAAAAACAAAACTGTAATTTATCCTTTTCCAGAGATTGAAAAAGTACATACTGATGAAAGTTCGCCATTTTCTGAACGCGAAAAAGTAAATAAATTAAATGAAGTCTTGATTGTTGCAAAAAAGAAGATGTTTCGCGACAAGTATATTGGAAAACTGGATAGTTTAGCGAAACTTAATAATGATTATGTGTGTTCTTTAAATGTTTTAAATTGCCCCAACTGGGTAAAACATGGAGGAGAAATAACAAAACCAGTAGAAGGTAAACAGTACAAAATATTTACCGGCTCTGTTACTACAAATACGATTTATCATTATAGGGACTATACCGAAGATGAGTTATTAAAAATGTTCAATTTAGCCAGTGTAGAAGGTTATTATGGTAAAAAAGTGTTTTATGAAGCTGTTTATGATGATGTGACAATAACTGATTCGACTCCGGATTATCGTAATACTTTATTTTGGAAATCGGATCTAGTTACCAATCAGGAGGGAGAGGCTAACATAACTTTTTTCTGTTCAGATATTAAAAGTCTTTTTACGGGGACTATTGAAGGAGTGACAGGGGACGGTTTACTAGGAACTCAAAATTTCAATTTGTTAGTTAAAAAATAAAAATAAGATGTTTGCAGATTTATTATTGAGTTCAAAAAACTTCTCAAAAAAAGTAAAAAAAAGATGAAGAAAATAGTATTTATATTATTCATAATGGCTCTGGTTTCTTTTATTGGAAAAGAAGAATCGCGTTTTTCTTTAAAGGGAAAGACAAATAACTTGGAAAACGGAACAGTCCTCTATTTAAAAGATAATTTAACCGAAAAAATTATTGATTCGGCTATAATTACGGATAACCAGTTTTCATTTGCTATAAAAACAGCCAAGTTTCCTTTACGAGTTTTATTGTATAATAAATCATTTTCGCAGTGGAGGGATATTTGGCTTGAAAATAATCAAATGTTTTTTGATGCTTCGAAAGGTGATTTTAAAAATGCGAAAGTAACCGGTTCTGAATCCGAAAATTTATCTCAAAAACTTTATGAAAATATAGGTAGATTATCGTTTGAAGAAAAAAATGCACTTGAGAAAAAATTTGTAAAAGATCATCCAAACAGTATCGTTAGTGCTTTTATCTTATCTGTTTTTGTTGCAGACTGGGGCAAGGATTATTCAAAAGAATGTTACGATAGATTTTCTGAAGATATAAAAAAATCAGAGTACGGAAAAAGAATTTCAAACTACATCACGCTAAATCGTGATGTTAAAATAGGAGATCAATATTCCAACTTTGTAATGAAAGACAAAAATGGAAATCCAAAAGAATTTTCTCAATTAATTGGAAAAGTGACGCTGTTAGAGTTTTGGGCTTCTTGGTGTGGACCATGCAGAGAGGAAAATCCAAATTTAGTAAAAACGTACAAAAAATATAGATCAAATGGATTTGCAATAGTAGCAATTTCCTTAGACAAGGATGAGAAAAAATGGCTCGCCGCAATCGAAAAAGATGGGTTGCTATGGGATAACTTTTGTGATTTTGGGGTTTGGGAAAGCACACCTGCATTGATGTATGGTGTCTATGCAGTTCCTGAAAATTTTCTGATTGATAAAAATGGAAAAATTGTGGCAAGGAATATTAGAGGAGAAGAGCTAAATAAAAAATTAACTGAACTAGTAAATGATTAAAATATAGTTTGATATAATTGTCAAAACGCAATTGTAAAAAAAAAGCCTTTTGATTTTATAATCATTTGCATATATAATTTATTAAAATCTGAAAACATGAAAAAATACGTTGTTGTTGGTGTTTTATTATTTTCCATTCCCCTTTTCGCTCAAAAAATCGATCGAAAAGCATTGGTAAATCGTCACAATGTTCAAATTACGGCAATTGATACTTTAGCGTCTTTGACCGTTGGAAACGGCGCTTTTGCATTTACTGTTGATGCAACGGGACTGCAGACTTTTCCTAAAACATATCAAAATGGAATTCCCTTAGGAACGGAGTCGGAGTGGGGTTGGGATAGTTATAAAAACACAGAGAATTTTAAATTTTCTGAAACTTTAAAAGACTATCAGCAGTACGGAAGAAATGTTTCCTATACGGTACAGATAAAAGAGCCTAAAAGAAAAGTTGATGCCATAAATTGGTTTAGACAAAATCCGCATTTATTGCAATTAGGAAATTTAGGTTTTGAAATTTTGAAAAAAGACGGAAGTCAAGCAAAACCATCAGATATCAAATCGATTTCTCAAAAACTGAATTTATGGACGGGAGAAATTGAAAGTTATTTTGAGGTTGAAGGAACTCCTGTAACCGTAGTAACTGCTTCGCATCAAGAAAAAGATGCGATTGGCGTAAAAGTAAAATCAGATTTATTACAGCAAAAACGTTTAAAAATTAGTTTGAAAATTCCGTTTCCTACTGGAGATTGGGCAGATTTTGGAACCAAATACGAAGGGACACAAAACTATACAAGCACATTAAAGCAAAAATCAAAAACAGAAGCTGTTGTAACGCACGTTATGGATAGTATTTCATATAACGTTGATTTAATGTGGAAAGGAAATGCACAAATTAAAAAAGCGGCAGATCATTATTTTGTGGTCGAAGCTTCAAACACCAATACATTAGAATTGAGTTGTCTTTTTGCTTTGGCAGAAAATAAAACTGAAAATTCTTCTTTTGAAACTATTCAAAACAGCAGTATAAAAGGTTGGGAGAATTTCTGGAAAAGTGGTGCAGCCGTTGATTTTTCAGGAAGTACAGATCCGCGCGCAAAAGAGCTGGAGCGACGCGTTGTTCTTTCGCAGTATTTAACGAAGGTACAATGTACAGGAAAAGTACCGCCTCAAGAAACTGGTTTGACGTATAACAGCTGGTATGGAAAACCACATTTAGAAATGCATTGGTGGCACGGTGTTCATTTTGCTTTATGGAATCGCCCAGAATTGCTGGAAAAAAGTCTTCCGTGGTACCAAAAGGTTTTTGATAAAGCCAAAAACATAGCCAAAAGACAAGGTTTTGAAGGCGCAAGATGGCAAAAAATGACTGACCCTGATGGAAATGAAAGTCCATCATCTGTTGGTTCATTTTTGATTTGGCAACAACCACATTTTATAACTTATGCCGATTTAATTTACCGCGCAAAACCAACAGCCGCAACCTTGAAGTTATACAGTGAACGCGTTTTTGCAACCGCTGATTTTATGGCTTCGTTTGCTAATTATGATGCTAAAAACGATCGTTATGTTTTAGGTCCGGGTGTGATTCCAGCACAAGAACGCTTTAAGGCGATGGAAACTTTTAATCCAACTTATGAATTAGCATATTGGAACTGGGCATTGAAAACGGCAATTTCATGGAAGCATGGCTTAAACCAGAAAGTGCCTGAAAAATGGGAAACCGTTTTGGCTAAATTATCAAAACTTCCAGTTTCAGGCGATGTTTATCTGGCGACAGAAAGCGCAACGGATTCGTATACAAATCCAGAATTCAAAACAGATCATCCATCTGTTTTAGGAACTTTCGGAATGCTTCCTGAAACTTCTCTTTTGGATAAAAAAATCATGAAAAACACTTTTGACTTGGTTTGGAAAACTTGGTCTTGGGATAAAACCTGGGGTTGGGATTTCCCAATGACGGCCATGTCGGCGGCACGTTTGCAAATGCCGGAAAAAGCAATTGACGCTTTGTTTATGAATGTGACTACAAACACGTATTTAAAAAACGGACATAATTATCAAGCAGAAAGATTAACATTATATCTTCCAGGAAATGGCGGATTATTGACTGCAGTTGCTATGATGTGCGCCGGCTGGGACGATTCAACCGAAGAAAATCCAGGTTTCCCAAAAGACGGAACATGGAAAGTACAAAGCGAAGGATTTAAAAAGATGTTTTAGTTTTTTTGGTTTCTCGCAGATTTTACACATAAAGCGGATTTTTTTAATCTCGCAGAGGCGCAAAGTTTCATTTTAATTTTTCTTTGCGTCTTCGCGACTTTGCGAGATTAAAAAACAACATACTCACATTTTAAAATACAATATGAAAAATAATAAAAACTTTGTAGTAATACTGCTTTTCTTAAGCCTAAATATATTCAGTCAAAGGCAAATGGAAAATCTCGATCGAGGCGTTATTGCCGTCAAAGACAAAGGTCAGTTTTTTGTAGGCTGGCGCGTCTTAGGAACCGATCCTGATAATCTTTTTTTTAATTTGTACCGAAAAAGCGGTACTAAAAAAGCAGTTAAACTAAACGACAAACCCATTTCTGGAGCGACTAATTTTCTCGACACAAAAGCAAATGTTGAGGAAGAAAATACTTGGTTTGTAAAAACGGTTTTAAAAGGAAAAGAATCTGACGCAAAAGGAAGTTTTACGATTCCAGCTTCAAGCCCTGACAAAGATTATTTATCAATTGTATTAAAACCAATTGAAGGTTATACGGCAAATGATCTTTCGGTTGGAGATTTAGACGGTGACGGAAAATATGATTTGATTGTGCACATGACTGGAAAGGCACACGACAATTCGCATACAGGAATCACAGATCCGCCTATATTTCAGGCTTATACTTTAGAGGGGAAATTTTTATGGCAGATTAATTTAGGAAAAAATATTCGCGAAGGTGCGCATTATACGCAGTTTATGGTGTATGATTTGGATAGTGACGGAATTGCTGAATTGGTTTGTAAAACGGCTGATGGAACAACTGACAGTCAGAATAATGTTGTTGGAGATGCTTCAAAAGACTGGGTTGACCGAGATCCAAATTCGGGAACTTATGGGAAAATTTTGAAAGGACCAGAATACCTTTCTGTTTTTGATGGAAGAACAGGAAAGCTTGTTACAACTGTAGATTATATTGCCGAAAGAGGTGATCTTGCCGGCTGGGGAGGACATGGCGGAAGCGGTGGAAATGATACAAAAGGAAATAGAATTGATCGTTTTACTGCTTGTGTGGCTTATTTAGATGGAATTCATCCAAGCGTGGTAATGTGCCGTGGTTATTACGGAAGAACAGTTTTAGCAGCTTGGGATTTTAAGAACGGCAGATTGACTTCGAGATGGGTTTTTGACAGTAAAGATTCTGAAAATCCGTATTCAGGAATGGGAAACCATAATCTTACCGTTGCAGATGTTGACAATGACGGTAAAGACGAAATAATCTACGGATCAATGTGCGTGGATGATAACGGAAAAGGATTGTATACAACAGGTTTTAGACACGGAGATGCCATTCACGTTTCAGATTTAGATCCTGATCTTCCGGGCCTTGAAGTTTTTGGGATTCATGAAATTGAAAATGGCACAACGGGGCCAGGAGCTACCATTTTTGCAGCAAAAGACGGGGAAGTTTTGTTTACGGGTTCTCTAAATGAAGATGTTGGAAGAGGCGTTGCAGACAATATTGATCCTGAGTTAAGAGGAGCGCAATTTTGGTATTCAGGTTCGCCTGATTTATACGATATGAAAGGAAAAGTTGTTGGAAAAGCACCAAGCTCAATTAACTTTTTAATTTATTGGGATGGCGATACTTCAAGAGAAATTCTGAATTCAAATTATATTGATAAGTATAATAAAGGAAGATTGTTTACCGCGACGGGCGCAGTATCGAATAACGGAACAAAATCGACTCCGGCGCTTTCTGGAGATATTTTGGGCGATTGGCGTGAAGAATTAATTTTACGATCAGAAGACAATAAAGAATTGAGAATTTATTCGACGACAATTCCAACCAATGTAAGACAATATACTTTAATGCACGATCCGCAATACAGGTTGAGTATTGCCTGGCAAAATGTAGGTTATAATCAGCCTCCGCATACTAGTTTTTATATGGGAAAAGACATGAAGCCGGCGCCAAAACCGAATATTTCTTTGGTGGTTAAAAAATAGTTTTCTTTTAGGTGCTAAGATTCTGAGATACTGAGGTTCTAAGGATTTTTCGCAAAATGTTTTATTGTAGAGACGCACAGCAGTGCGTCTTTCGTATTTTATGAACGTATGATTTGTCATTTCGAGGAACGAGAAATCCTCGCAAGTAACTCCACAATCAAAATCGCCGATCTTTGTAGAGCTACTTGCGAGGATTTCTCGTTCCTCGAAATGACAAGCGATGCTAAAAAAAACTTAGAACCTCAGTATCTTAGAACCTTAGTCCCTTAGATAGAATTTCGATCAATAAAATTAAAAGGTACTTTCACTTCTCCTTTTTCTTTATTTAAAATCATACGAGCTGCGGTTTCACCCATAACGTTGAAGTCGGTTGACATTACGGTGATGCCTAATAATTCTTTTAGAGGCGTGTCGTTATAGGAGATTACCCCAATTTCTTTTCCTAAAATATATTCTTCATCGCGAATTTGTTTCATTAAATTCACCAAATCCGATTCTTCGATTGTAATAAATAAATCACCTTTTTTCAGAATCATATCGTCGTAAACTTCACTCAGAATCTCAAAATTGATTTCGTGCTCCACACAAAATTTTCTGAATCCGTGCAAAATCCTTCTCGGGTAAGGATAAACCGCTTTTTCAGGATAGACTAAAATAAGCCTTTTATATTTTGTGATTTTCGAAAGACCTTCTTTTAAAGCATTATAAATATCATTCTCAAAATCCTGATAAATTTTGATGATTTCGCCTTCCATTCCCAATTTGATATTGTCCATAATGACTAATTTCTCCTTTGGGATGCGTTCGATCGCTTTTACAACATCATCAGTAAAACTTAAATGTTTCAATTCGTCTGTTTTAAAGTGCGTTGTGATGACATAGTAATCATAAGCACCTTCAAATTTATCAAGAAGGTTTAAAAATAAGGTTTCGTCACAATGATAAATATGCAAATCAGTATGCGCATTTGCACCAACAGTATTGATAAATGAACTGTAGGTTTTCATTTTATAAGCGCTCAATTTATTGAATAGAAAAAGTACATTTACCTTCGATTCCAGCTTTGTTCGGGTAATATAATAGCCTTTTCCTCGAATAGAAGAAATGATTTTTCGCTCTTTTAAGATATTATAAGCCTTTTCGACAGTATCACGAGACATGTAAAACTCCTCGCTGAAACTGTTGATAGAAGGTATTTTTTGATTTATTTTCAGATTTCCGTTGGCAATATTCTGCAAAATTGAATCTACAATCTGCTTGTATTTTGGAACCCTTGAATCTTCATCAATTTTAATAAGTTTAATCATTTTGCAGGTATTGAAAATTATGCTGAAAAAATTACAAGCATAATTCTGAATTAAAATTTGGATATAAAGCTTTACTTAAAACCTGACAAAGTGCCGTAATTGCTACTTTTCTCACAAAATATCTCAAATTAAATAAGGCTAATTTTATGTTTTTGGAGATTTACGTAATTATTACAAATTGATGATATAATAATTACGAAATCGATTGCTAAAATAGAAATTTTAAATTTATTTTTCTACTTAAAAACCATTCTTCTTCGCAATATTCTTTGGTTTTAACATAAAACCTAAAATCATAAAGGATAGTACAGGACAGTTTTCTTTTTTACATTCTCTTATTTTACAAAACCAGATTAACTATCAATAACCACAAACTAAAATTATTAAATGGAATCATTACTCGGTATTATTTTTCACTCCATTGGAGGTTTCTCTTCGGGCAGTTTTTATATGCCTTTTAAGAAAGTAAAAAATTGGGCTTGGGAAAGCTACTGGCTTATAGGAGGTTTTTTCTCTTGGCTTATTGTACCGCCAATTGCTGCTTATTTAACTATTCCAAATTTTACTGAAATTATCGCGGCGGCTGCTCCATCAGTTAAAGCATTAGCATTTGTAATGGGATTGATTTGGGGAGTAGGAGGACTTACTTATGGTCTTGGAGTTCGTTATTTAGGAATGTCATTAGGAAACTCGATTACTTTAGGTTTCTGTTCTGCTTTCGGTGCTTTGATTCCACCAATCTATTATCATTTCAATGCCGTAGAAGGTAAAGAATCAATCAGTGATATGTTTGCGAATTCAGGCGGACAAATGGTTTTGGCTGGAGTATTAATATGTATTATAGGTATTGCAATTTTGGGAAAAGCAGGAATGCTTAAAGAAAAGGATTTTGCAACAGGCCATGAAGATAAAGACAAAGATTTTAGTCTGGTAAAAGGACTTATTATTGCCATAGTTTCTGGTATTTTAAGTTCGTTTTTCAACTTCGGAATTGAAGCCGCAAAACCAATGGCTGATGTTGCCAATGAGGCTTGGAAATTAGCAAATCCAAATCAAGGCGAGTTTTTATTCCAAAATAATGTAAGTTATATCATTATCCTTTGGGGTGGCTTGACAACTAACTTTATATGGTGTATTTATCTGAATTTCAAAAATAAAACCTTTAGCAATTATACTGATACCAAAACACCAATTTCAAAAAATATCTTGTTCTCAGCAATTGCAGGAACAATGTGGTTTTTGCAGTTTTTCTTTTATGGTATGGGGGAAAGCAAATTAGGCAATGGTGCAAGTTCTTGGATTTTGCACATGTCGACCATCATTTTGACAGCCAACTTCTGGGGATTTTATCTGAAAGAATGGACAGGAGTTTCTAAAAAGACAATGAGAACTTTTATGTGGGGAATTGGATTAATCATGCTTTCGATTGTTGTAGTCGGAATTGGTAATTCATTATAAATATAAACTAAAATCAAAACAACCAAATGTCGAATATAAATACAAATAATATGAATTTTAAGCATGTAAGCTATCTTTGGGATGACGCTAAAGCGGCAGCATTGGCAGGTGATGAAGTAGCGCTTTTTATTTATCGCTCTAATTTATTAGGAGCCGATTTAAGATTGACAAACTACGGAGGAGGAAACACTTCTGTAAAAATAACAGATAAAGATCCATTAACAGGCGAAAGCTCTGAAGTAATGTGGATTAAAGGTTCTGGTGGAGATATCGGGACATTAACAAAATCAGGCTGTGCAGCACTTTATTTAGACAGATTGCGCAATCTTGAAAATGTCTACAGAGGTATTGAGTTTGAAGATGAAATGGTAGAATTATTCAATCACTGTATTTTTGATTTAGCTTCAAAAGCGCCTTCTATTGATACGCCTTTACATGGTTTCTTGCCTTTCAAGCATATTGACCACTTGCACCCAGATGCTGCAATTGCAATCGCTGCTGCGAAAGACGGAGCAAAAATTACAGAAGAATTATTTGATGGCGAAATAGGCTGGGTTGGCTGGCAGCGCCCAGGTTTTGACCTTGGACTTCAATTAAGAAGCTGTTTGGAAGAAGCTGAGAAAAAAGGAAAAAAACTTCGCGGTATTATGCTAGGATCTCATGGTTTATTTACTTGGGGTGATACTGCATACGAAAGTTATATTAATACGCTGGAAGTAATCGAGAAATGCGCTGATTATCTTGAAAGCAATTACGGCAAAAAACGTCCCGTTTTTGGAGGCAAAAAAATTGAAAGTCTTCCAGAAGCGGATCGTAAATTAAAAGCAGCAAAAGTAGCGCCAATTTTAAGAGGTTTCTGTTCGTCAGAGCGTCAAATGATTGGACATTATACAGATGATGCAAGAGTTTTAGAATTCATTAATTCTAATGATCTTTCAAAATTAGCACCGCTTGGAACTTCTTGCCCGGATCACTTTTTAAGAACTAAAATCAGTCCGCTGGTTTTAGAATTAGATCCAAACGAAGATTTGTCTGATGTTGATGCAATTAAAGCAAAACTAACACCGGCATTTGAAGCGTATCGTGCAATGTACAAAGAGTATTACAATGCATGCAAAAAATCAAATTCACCTGCAATGCGTGACCCAAATCCGGTTGTGATTTTATATCCTGGAGTTGGTATGTTCACTTTTGCAAAAGATAAAACAATGGCGCGTTTGGCGTCAGAATATTATATCAATGCTGTAAACGTAATGAAAGGTGCTGAAGCAGTTTCAGAATATACTTCATTACCGCACCAAGAAGCATTTGATATTGAATATTGGTTATTGGAAGAAGCAAAATTACAACGTATGCCAAAACCAAAAGCATTGTCAGGAAGAGTTGCTGTAATTACAGGTTCTGCTGGCGGAATTGGTAAAGCTATCGCTAAGAAATTTGCGCAGGAAGGTGCTTGTGTGGTAATCAATGATATTAATGAAGAGCGCTTAGAATCGGCTAAGGCTGAGTTTGTAAAGTTGTTTGGTAAAGATGCTGTTTCAAGTACTTTATTGAATGTTACAGATCCTGACAGTACTGAAAAAGCATTCGATGAGGCTTCTCTAGCTTTTGGAGGTGCCGATATTGTGGTAAACAATGCCGGAATCAGTATTTCTAAATCTATTGCAGAACACACTTTAGAAGAGTGGGACAGATTGTATGATATCTTGGTAAAAGGACAATTTATTGTTTCTAAAGCTGGAATCGAAGTAATGCGCAAACAAGGTTTTGGTGGAGACATCGTAAACATTGTTTCTAAAAATGCAGTGGTAGCGGGTCCAAATAATCCTGGATACGGTTCAGCAAAAGCAGCTCAGGCGCATTTAACACGTTTAATGGCTGCAGAACTTGGGGCTGATAAAATTCGTGTAAACACAGTAAATCCTGATGCTGTAATTTCAGATTCAAATATCTGGTCTGGCGGATGGGCAGAAGGACGTGCAAAAGCATACGGGATAACAGTTGAGGAACTGCCTGCTTACTATGCAAAACGTACATTATTAAATGAAATTATATTGCCAGATGATATCGCAAATGCGTGTTTTGCTTTCGTTGGTGGTTTATTAGGTAAATCTACAGGAAATGCTCTAAACGTTGATGGTGGTGTAGGAATGGGCTTTTACAGATAGATTGTTTAGTTTTTTTAAGTTTAAAACAAAGGTGGTTTTTTGTAATCTAACGTTCGGGAATTTTCGAACGTTAGATTTTTTTAAAATTTAAGAATTAAAAAAAACGCAATAAAATAATTAAGATTAACCAAGAGCGCAATCGATATAATGTGTTACATTGTGCGCTATTAAAATAAAATGCTATGTTAATTGAATCAAACAATATTGCATCTCATAACGAGGGATTGCTGAAAAAACATCAAAACAAATTTGCTTTTACAGCATCAGAAATAGAAAATGCAGAATCGATTATTCAAAAATTAATTGATTTTCAAATCGCAATTCCTTCTTGGGCTTTAGGAACTGGAGGAACTAGATTTGGACGTTTTGCAGGTGGAGGAGAACCTCGTTCATTAGAAGAAAAAATTGAAGATGTAGGTTTGCTTCATAAATTAAACAATGCTTCTGGCGCGATTTCGCTTCATATTCCGTGGGATATACCAACAGATTATAACGCAATCAAAACGCTTGCAGCGCAGCACGGATTAAAGTTTGATGCCATGAATTCGAACACGTTTCAAGATCAGGCAAGTGCAGAACATACTTACAGATACGGTTCATTGCAAAACGTAAACAAAGCAGTTCGTAAACAAGCAATTGCGCACAATATCGAGGTTATTAAACACGGAATTGAATTAGGATCTGATTCATTAACAGTTTGGTTAGCTGATGGATCTAATTTTCCTGGACAATTAAACTTCCGCAAAGCTTACCAAAATACATTAGAAAGTTTAGAGGAAATCTACGATGCATTGCCTTCAAACTGGAAATTATTTTTAGAATACAAATGTGCTGAACCAAATTTCTACTCCACAACTGTGGCCGATTGGGGACAGTCATATTCATACGTTCAAAAATTAGGAGACAAAGCAAAAACGCTTGTTGATTTAGGTCATCATTTGCCAAATGCAAATATTGAGCAAATTGTTTCTATTTTGCTTATGGACAATAAATTAGGTGGTTTCCACTTTAACGATTCAAAATACGGAGACGATGATTTAACTGCTGGAGCTTTGAAACCTTATCAATTATTCTTGATTTTCAATGAATTAGTTGAAGGAATGGACGCAAGAGGCATGAATCATGCAAAAGATTTAGGCTGGATGATCGATGCTTCTCACAATATTAAAGACCCTTTAGAAGATTTATTACAATCTGTTGAAGCGATTATGATTGCTTATGCACAGGCACTTTCTGTTGACAGAAAAGCTTTAGAGCAGGCTCAGGAAGAGAATGATGTAGTTAAAGCACAGGAAATTCTTCAAAATGCTTTCCGTACAGATGTTCGTGCATTAGTTGCAGAAGCTCGTTTGCGTTCAGGAGCAGCTTTAAATCCAGTTGAATTGTACCGTAATCTTGCTGTTAGAAGTAATTTGATTGGTGAAAGAGGATTAAAAACAATGGCAACAGGATTGTAATAATTATGAGTTATGAATTATGAGTTATAAGTTGAAAAACTATTGTTTTTAATATCACTTCGTTGATTAAAAAAATAAAAAAGACTTCGCTTAACAACCCATGAATTTTTCGAACAAAAAGCATAACTCATAACTCATAATTCATAATTTATAATTAAAAAAAATGAATGTAGTTGCAA
This sequence comes from Flavobacterium sp. 245, assembly GCF_004362055.1. Lineage (GTDB taxonomy): Bacteria > Bacteroidota > Bacteroidia > Flavobacteriales > Flavobacteriaceae > Flavobacterium. The sequence goes on along the minus strand of NZ_SNXB01000007.1, from coordinate 154,195 downwards.
TTTTTGATATTGGTAAAACAAACAAAAAGGTTTTTTTATTTGATGAAAATTATAAGATTGTTTGGGAAAAATCAGTAAATCTTGATGAAACCACAGATGAAGATGGTTTTCCCTGTGAAGATATTGATGTTCTAAAAAACTGGATACTCGACCGATTATCAGAAATAAAAGAACTGACCAACTATGTTTTAAAAGCAATCAATTTTAGTACATACGGCGCTAGTTTTGTGTATATTGACGAAAACGGAAAAGTTTTAACTCCTCTGTATAATTATTTGAAAGATTATCCAGAGGAATTAAAAAAAGGGTTTTACAGTACCTATAAAGGTGAAGAGAAATTTGCAGTCAAAACGGCTTCACCGGTTTTAGGAAGCCTGAATTCAGGAATGCAGATTTACAGACTTAAAGAAGAAAAACCAGCGCTTTTTGAAAAAGTAAAATATTGTCTTCATTTGCCCCAATATTTAAGTTTTCTTCTGACAAATGAGGCTTTCGCCGATATTACAAGCATTGGGTGTCATACTAATCTTTGGAATTTTAAAAAGATGAAGTACCACAAATGGCTTAAAAATGAAGGTATTTCAGCTAAAATTCCGCCTTTGCATTACGGAAAAGATGTCTTGAAAAAAGAAGGTGATTTAGCCATTGGAGTTGGTCTTCATGACAGTTCATCGGCAATAATTCCGTACACGATTAATTTTACGGAACCTTTCGTTTTATTATCGACCGGAACTTGGAGTATTTCACTAAATCCTTTCAATAATAAGCCTTTGACTTTTGACGAACTGAAGCAGGATTGTTTATGCTATATGCAATACACTGAAAAACCAGTAAAAGCCGCACGATTATTTTCGGGCAACGAACATGAAGTGCAGGCAAAAAGATTAGCTGCGCATTTTAATGTTCCGTTTGACACTTTTAAAGATGTTTATTTTGACAAAAAGATTGTAGCGACTTTACGATCACTCAATTTTCAGATTATTTATCCAAAGAAATATGATTTTGATATTCTAAAAGAATGTCCTTTTCAAAAAAGAGATCTTTCCTTATTTAAGGATTATGAAACGGCCTATCATCAATTGATGCTCGATCTTGTTGAACAACAGGTTTTTTCGACTAACTTAGTGATACACAATAGCCCTGTCAAGAAAATTTTTGTTGATGGAGGTTTCAGTAAAAATTCCATTTTTATGAATCTGCTGGCAGAAGCTTATCCTGATATTGAAGTATATGCGGCATCGATGGCGCAGGCGAGTGCATTAGGCGCAGCGCTTGCAATTCACGAAAACTGGAATCCAAAACCAATTCAGAATGATTTAATCGATTTGAAGTTTTATAAGCATTAGAATTTATTGATAAAGATTAATCTGGTATACGTACGAGATTACATTTTTAAGTTTTTTTATTCAGCAACGAAAATTTGCTCGCAAAGACGCAAGTCGCGAAGTTCTATTAAAAAGACTTAAAAAAGAAAAATCTTTGTGACTTTGCGACTTTGCGAGATTAAAAAGTCAAGGATAAATTAAAAAACTTTGTGATTTTGGTTGTTATACAGAATAGAATAAAATAATAAAAAATGAAAATTGGACTTTTTATACCGTGTTATGTCGATCAGTTTTACCCAAAAGTTGGAATAGCAACCTATGAACTTTTGCAAAAATTAGGTTGTGATGTTCATTTTCCAATGGGTCAGACCTGCTGTGGCCAGCCAATGGCAAACAGCGGTTATGAACATTTAACGAAAGGCTGTAACGCAAATTTTATCTCCAATTTTGCCGGATTTGACTACATTGTCTGTCCTTCAGGAAGCTGTGTTTTACATGTAAAAGAGCATTTACACGACGACAAATTAGAAATTGTAGCAACTGAAATGCGCAAAAAAGTCTTTGAACTGACAGAGTTTATTACCGATATTCTGAAAATAGATCACATACAAGGAAACTTTCCCTATAGAGTCGGAATGCATCAAAGTTGCCACGGTCAGCGTGGTTTGAAGCTTTCGCAAATGACCGAATTAAACGCACATTTTTTTTCAAAACCACAGCAGTTGCTTTATAAAATAAATGGACTGGATTTGGTTTCTTTATCCAGAAAAGACGAATGCTGTGGTTTTGGCGGAACTTTCTGCGTTACCGAAGAAGCCGTTTCTGTAAAAATGGGGCAAGACCGAATCAAAGATCATGAAAACCAAAATGTAGATTATATTACAGGTGGCGATATGTCATGCTTAATGCATTTAGAAGGAATTCTGAAAAGGCAAAAAAGCAATATAAAAACCATTCATATTGCTGAAATATTGAATACAATGTCAAGCGAAAAATAATTTTAAACACATAGAAACATAGGTTTCATTGTGTTTAAAAAGATAAAAAAAACGATTATATCATTTACACATAGCTATGTTTTTTTTAAAAAGTGAAACGCCTTTTTTTAAGCTGTAAAAACTATGTCTCTATGTGTTTAAACAAAATATGCCGCATGAAAAAAATAGCATTTTCTTTAACTCTTTTACTCTCAATCATTTTTTTATCGTTTAAGAAGAATCAATCTTCGGTAACTTTAGACGAAGTTGCCGTAAAAGCACCTTTTGAAATGCCAGCGATTAAAATCCCGAATTTCAGCAATTGTAAAGAATTTTCGATTGTAGATTTTGGCGCTGTAAAAGGAGATAAAAACAAAACATCTGAGGCAATTTCAAAAGCGATTTCAAAAGCCAATAAAGCTGGCGGAGGAATTGTTGTGATTCCGGAAGGAGAATGGCTGACCAAGAAAATTCATTTTAAAAGCAATGTAAATCTGCATTTGAATAAAGGTGCCGTTTTGCTTTTTTCTGAAGATCCAAAAGATTATCTGCCTGCCGTTCGTTCCACTTGGGAAGGATATGAATGTTACAATTATTCACCGCTGATTTATGCCTATCAATGTAAAAATATTGCTATTACAGGCGAAGGCGAATTAAAAGCAAAAATGGAGGTCTGGACCAAATGGTTTGCGCGTCCAAAAGCGCATATGGAAAGTTTGAAGAGATTATACTATTTGGCTTCCTATAAAAAACCTGTGGAAGAAAGACAAATGGTAAATGATACGGCAAATTTACGTCCTCATTTTATTCAGTTCAATCGTTGCCAAAATGTTTTAATGGATGGCGTTAAAATAACGAACAGTCCATTTTGGACGATTCATCCGTTTTTATCAAAAGATGTTGTAATCAGAAACCTTCATGTGTATGCCCACGGACATAATAATGATGGTGTTGATCCAGAGATGTCTCAAAACGTATTGATCGAAAATTGTGTTTTTGACCAAGGCGATGATGCGATTGCGATTAAATCGGGATGTGGTATAGATGCTTGGAACCTACACACACCTTCAAAAAATATTGTAATGCGCAATTGTACCGTAAAAAATGGTCATCAATTAGTAGCCATTGGAAGTGAACTTTCGGGCGGCATCGAAAATGTGTTTATTGATAACTGTACCGTTGTTGATGGCGCAAAACTAAATCATCTTTTGTACATTAAAACCAATGAAAGAAGAGGAGGTTTTGTAAACAATATTTATATGACAAACATTACATCGGGTAAAATTGACGCGGGAATTCTAGGTATAGAAACCGATGTTTTGTACCAATGGCGTGATCTAGTCCCAACGATTGAAAGACGCTTGACGCCAATAAAAAATGTACATCTAGAAAATATAAAAGCAACCAATGTGAAGTTTATTTCTAGAATTCAAGGTCAGAAAGAGCTTCCAGTAGAAAATATTTTCTTGACTAATGTAACTGCTGATAATGTCCAAGGAGAGAAAGCAATTCATGAAAATGTAGTGAATTTTGTCAGTAAAAATTAAGAGTAAAAACAAGCTCGTTTATAATAAACTTTTTAAAAGATGTCTTCAAAAAAAACAATAGAACATAGTGAAGCCGCCGCACGTTTTAATAAAGATGTTAAACGAGTAGACTGGCATGATGAAACGCTTTGGTTTGTGCGCGAAAAGCGTGATAAAGCCGCTTATCAAATTCAGGATTGGGAATTACTGCGTGAAACAGCTTCTAAAATCAAGAATAATGTGCTTTCTAATATTCACGATTATTTGATTGAATTTGAGGCAAATGCACAAAAAAACGGAATAAAAGTGCATTGGGCAGCCGATGCAAAAGAACATAACGAAATTGTGCATTCTATTTTGGTACAGCACAATGTACAGCAAATGGTGAAATCAAAGTCAATGCTTACAGAAGAATGCCATTTGAATGAATATTTAGCCGAAAATGGTGTCGAAGTTATCGATTCCGATTTAGGAGAATATATTGTACAGCTTCGTAAAGAACCGCCGAGTCATATTGTTTTGCCGGCAATTCATCTTAAAAAAGAAGATGTAAGCGAAACTTTTCATGAACATTTAGGTACCGAAAAAGGAAATTTTGACCCGCAATATTTAACCGAATCAGCGCGACACCAACTTCGTGATACTTTTTTAACCCGAAAAGCCGCTTTGACCGGAGTTAACTTCGCCATTGCTGAAACGGGTGAAATTGTAGTTTGTACCAATGAAGGAAATGCAGATATGGGCGCACATTTAGCAGATGTTCACATTGCCTGCATGGGATTTGAAAAACTGATTCCTAAAAGAGAACATTTAGGTGTTTTCTTGAGATTATTGGCTAGAAGTGCAACGGGACAGCCTATTACGACTTTTTCAAGCCATTTTAAAAAGCCAAGAGACGGCAAAGAAATTCATATTGTAATTGTTGATAACGGACGAAGCACACAATTAGGAAGAGAAGATTTTAGAAATTCGCTAAAATGCATTCGCTGTGGCGCGTGCATGAATACGTGTCCGGTTTACAGAAGAAGCGGTGGACATAGTTATCACAATGCTGTTGCAGGACCAATTGGCTCTATTTTGGCACCAAATCTCGACATGAGCAAAAATGCCGATTTGCCATTTGCTAGTACGCTTTGTGGCTCGTGTACCAATGTTTGTCCGGTAAAAATCGACATTCATGATCAACTATATAAATGGCGTCAGGTTTTGGTGAAGGAAGGATATACGCCAACATCAAAAACCATTGCAATGAAAACAATGGCAACCGTATTAGCCAATCCGACGGTTTTTAATATCGCTGGAAAATCGGGCCGATTTATAATGAAAAATGCTCCCGGTTTGGTCAATAATAAAATGAATAAATGGTACGATCAGCGCGAAATGCCTGCTGTTCCAGAAGAATCATTTAGAGATTGGTACAAGAAAAATTCAAGAGAAGCAAAAGAGAAAAACAATGAGCAGTAAAGCCGATATATTACGTAAAATAAAACAGAATCAGCCGGAATCTGTAACTGCTTTGCCAGACTTAAAAGTTTTAGGGTCTGAAAAGTTTGATGTTTTAGAAACGTATAAAACCGTACTGAAAAATATTGGTGGCAATCCTGTTGAAGTTTCAAATTATGATGAAGTGATTTCCTATATCAAAAAGCATTATGATATAGAAAAACGCTTTGTTACAACGCTTCCAGAACTTTCAGAAGTTGCAACTTTAGACTGGACAAATGACGATCCGCATTCGCTTAAAAATGTGGAATTGACTGTTATAAAAGCGCATTTTGGTGTTGCCGAAAACAGCGCACTTTGGGTTACTGATGATATTTTAGGACAGCGTGTTTCTCCTTTTATTGCACAATATTTGGCTATTATAGTAAACAAAGAAAATATTTATCCAACAATGCATCAGGCTTATGAAAAAATAGGAAATCAGGATTATGGCTTTGGAACTTTCATCGCCGGACCTTCAAAAACGGCTGATATTGAGCAGTCTTTGGTTTTAGGTGCGCATGGCGCGAGAGGTTTGATTGTTTTTTTATTGGGGTAAAATTTCTGCTCTAAAATATTATGAACTGTGTAAAGATCTTTTCGATTTTTATGCAGTTTTTTTGTTTTATCACATATAGAATCATTTCATTCTTTCTACTAATTATCGCATCGATAGCGCAGATTTGTAATCTGTGCCCGCAAAGAGAATCAATAAAGCTGATTGTTAATTATGATAAATTCTTCGCATCGATAGCGCAGATTTGCAAATCATGTTCATTTACTTTGTAAGGCTACATATGGTTTTATTTTATGTGATGTTGTTAGAGATTTTAAAAAAATCACTTCCAAGAAAATAGTTCAAACTATAATTGATGAGCCAGAGAGCAGAAGGGAATGGATGTTGGAGTATTTTCGGAAGGCCTGTGAAAATTTTAAAAACGAACAGAACTACAAAGTTTGGCAAAACGGTTATCATGCTGAACATATTTATAGCAACAAATTCATTAAACAAAAAATAGATTACATTCACAATAATCCTGTAAAAGACAGAATAGTAACTTTACCAGAAGACTATTATTTTAGTTCGGCACGAAATTATTCAGGTTTAGAAAATGATTTAGAGGTCGTTTTATTAGATTTGTTTTGAAAAAAACTTTAGTTTTTTAGAACGGCGAGAACAAATTAAAGGTTTTGATTTGCATTGTGTCCAACCTTTGTGGGCACAGATTGCAAATCTGCGCTAACGATTGTGGATAGATCTGCGTGATCGGATAACTATCGTAAATATTTGATAATGTTTAAAAAAAATGTATGACAAAACTAATTATTCGTTTTTTTCTAATATTGACAGCAAGTGTTGTTTTATTTAAGTTTAATTATTTGGATAATTATGACTTAATAATTGAATTTTTGTTAATCATTGGTTTAGTTTTAAACTACAGAAAAAATGAAAATACTGTTGAAGCTCTTTCTAACTATTTTTATTGGCCGATAATGATGTTTGTAATTTTTTTGTATACCAAGATTAGTCTTTTCAGTTTTATTGATGCGTTTATAATTCTTTTAGGTCTTAAAACGTTTATTTTATTTTTGAGTTATTTCAAATATAAAAAAGTAGCTGTTGTTAGTTCATATTTAAGCAAGATTTGGATTTTTACATTTTATTTGTATTTGACTGAAATTATGCTTAATAGCACTCATGGTTTTAAAAGTTTATTTTATTATATCGGAATAATTTCATCAATTGAAACGATCTTAATTATTTTGAAAAATAGAGAATGGAAATTAAATTGTATTAGTGTCTGGTAACCAGAAGACTATTGTTTTAGTTCGGCAAGAAATTATTCAGGTTTAGAAAATGATTTAGAGGTCGTTTTATTAGATTTGTTTTGAAAAAATCTTTAGTTTTTTAGAACGGCGAGAACAAATTAAAGGTTTTGATTTGCATTGTGTCCAACCTTTGTGGGCACAGATTGCAAATCTGCGCTAACGATTGAGGGGAAAATTTTAGTTTCAAAATATACTAAACTGTGTAAATATCTTTTTGACTTTGCGCCAGCAATTTAAAAACTAAAAAGCCATTTCCTTAAGAAATGGCTTTTGCTTCGGCTAAGTTTTTTGATCTGTATTTATTGAAAGTGATAAAAATAATAGTTACAATTACAAGTAGTGCAAAATCGGCAACTCCTAATAATAATTGTGTTTTTACTTCAAATAAATTAGCAAATCCATAGCTGAATATCGAACTGATCATGTACATCACACCGCCTGTAAGTCCGCTTGCGATTCCGGCATTTTTTGAAAAACGGCTTAGACAATATCCATAAATTATATTGAAAATAAAACCGCCGGCAATATGAATTCCGATTATAAAACCGATTAATGTATAAATGTTACTTCCAAAAGAAGCGGTAAAAATCATCAGCAATACTAACGTTATTTGAACGCCAAACGCAATGCTGACTTTTTGAACTAAAGGCTTTTTAATCAGCGATTTTGCAATTATACCGCCAGTCATTAATGAAAAACCAGAAAGCAACGAACTGTATCCTGTTGTAATTGCAGAATAACCCAAAACGCGTTCAATTATAAACGGACTCGATAAACTGTAAACGACAACCATTCCAAACGAAATTCCAATAATAACCAGACCTAAGGTAAAATCGGCCGTTTGAAGCATGCCTTTGTACGTTTGTGCAATTAATTTTAGTTTAAATGGATGATAATGTTTTAAGGATTCACCACTATAAATTAGTTCCAGAATTAAAAATACTAGCGACAAACCACCAAGGAAATAAAAGTTAGATCTCCAGCCAAAACTGTTTTGCAGATAACCGCCTAAAAACGGTGCCATAATAGGAGCACAAGCCCAAATGATGGAAAACATACTAATGTAACTTTTTAGTTTTTCGCCGGTGAACAAATCAACAAAATAAGCACGTTTTCCCACTACGATAAGTGCAATCGTAATTCCTTGAATAATTCGCATGGCATAAATCACATATATATTAGGAACTAATGCGATTACAAAACTGGTAAGCGAAAACAAGGCGAGCGACGCAAGACTGATTTTATAACGCCCAAAACTGTCTAATATGCTTCCTATAAAAAATTGGCTGATACCAACGCTGAACATAAACACTACCAGTGAAAACTGCACAGCCGAAGCTGAAACGTTCAAATCGTTTGCCATTGCGGGTAATGACGGTAAATAAATATCTGTAGCAAACCCAGATAGAGGGATCAATGCTAGGGCAAGTAGGGTACTAAATCCCTGATGGTTTTCTTGTAAAATTCTCATTTTTCTTTTTTTATTTGTTTTTAATGTGGTTCCATAGGATTTTTTAGACCGAACGGTCTAAAAAATGATAAAAAAAATATATTATAAAACATATTTTTTAAATTCGGTTTTGATGCTTTCCAGCACAATCATCATTTGGGAGTGATCGCCGGTAATTTTTTCACATAAAATAGCTCCTTCAATCATAGCAAAAGTTTTTATGCTAAAATGCTGTGCATTAATTGCTGCGTTTAATTCTTTATTATTTATTCCGTCTTCAACTAGGCTATAAAATCTTTTTTGGGCCGAAAAAATGGCTTTTTTTACATGCTCTTTTACAATTGGATTGGTATCATCGGCATCTGTTCCAAAGTTTAGTATGGGACAGCCGTCAATCATTGTTTCATCATTTCCGTAAACATCCAATAAATTGAAAAGTCTTTCCTGTGCCGATTTGCCTTTTGATACTGCAGTATCTAATTTGCTTGCAAGTCGAGTTCTAAGATAGAGAAAGGATTCAATACAGATTTCTTCTTTATTTTCAAAGTTCCCATAAATACCGCCTTTGGCAAGTTTTGTAACTTCCATTATGTCAGTGATAGAAGTACCCGCCATTCCTTTTTTATTAATAATAGGCGCCGATGCTTCTATGATAAATTGTCTGGTTCTTTCTGCTTTGCTCATGATCTTCTCATTTTGACACTGCAAATTTAGACCGTTCGGTCTTTATTTGCAATTATTTTAACTTTTTATTTTAAAATGGTAAAGCATTTTTATAAAAGTTATCTGATTTTTGAAGTCTTGATTTTTAATTTATATTTGTTTAATTAGATAGTTTTTTGATACAAATTTCAATAAAGGAAAATGGGATTAATTTATAAAGTTGAAAATGCAGCGCTCTTAAAAACAAGAAATGAGATTTTCAAAGAGGTAGGAATTCCTGCTTTATTGGCAAATGGTTTTGAGCCAGATCCTTATAAAACTTCGTGGCATGGCGAATATGACAGAAGCATTCGTGGATATATTTACCAATTTTCCAGAATCTCGCAAGAAAAATATCTTGAGCGAATTGAAATTTCAATTATTAGTGGTGAAAAATGGATTAAGATTTTTTTAAATATTTTCGAAGTAAAACCAAATTTAAGTTCGTTGTCTCTTTTGAAGGATTTTGACGGTCTTAAATTTAGCGAATTGGCTTTTAGAATGACTAAAATCCGATTACGAAGTGATGAGTACATGGGCCCGCCATTGTTTTATATGTTGTTTTTGCCAGAGCATAAATTAGGGAGTTTTTATACCAAATGGGGGTATAACAGAAAAACAGAAAAATTAAGGAAATTAATAAAATCTGATATGGAAAACATAGATGGTTTTATAGAAAGATGGCATCAATTATTTTTTCCTATTAAAATAGATTGGCAAGGGAATCTTAAATAATATTTTAGGGTGCTATAAAAGGTGTCTCGTCCTGAAAAAAGTTTATATGTATGCCAAAAAAGAAGTTAGAAATTTATATGCTACACGTGCACGAGCGAGATGCTCGCTCCAGCAGGGAAAAAACGTTCCAATATTTTATCAGCAAACCTGTATTAAAAATTAAAACGTAAGATTTAATCTTACACACCATTCATAAAATCAAAATTTTATGAATTGATTTTTGCAAAATTGCCATAAATAGGCTTATAATTGTGCTTTCTACACAAATTCACAAAAAAGCATACTATTTTGAAGTATTTTGTTCTGTATTTTATACTGCTGTTTGGTTTCACTTCGCTGAGTTTTGCGCAGGATAATCCGGTGAAATTTCTTGATATTTCTGATGGTTTGTCAAACAATTCGGTGACAACCATTTTTCAGGACAGCGATGGTTATCTTTGGTTTGGAACTTACGATGGGTTAAACCGTTACGACGGTTATAATTTTAAAGTTTTCCGAAACCGAATCAACGATAAAAAATCACTTTCCTTTAACGCCGTTTATAATATCGAAGGCGATTCTCAAAAAAACATTTGGGTGGGAGGGGCAAACGGAATCAGCATTTATAATAAATCGACAGCTGCATTTCATCCTGCGGAATATTTTTCATCTAACAAAAAGAAAATTCTAAACGATATTATTCACCAGATGCGCTCGGTTTCGGGCAATCTGTTTTTAGTTGCTTCTCAAAGTTTAGGATTAATCCGTTTTGAAAATGATTCTTTTGTAGGGAAACAAATTCCGCTTACTGTTTTGGGCAATAAAATCAGCATCAATAATTATGATGCCATTGCCATTCAGGAAGATCAAAAAAACAAGCATTCCTGGATTTATGTCCGCAATGTTGGGATCTGCAGTTACAGTTATCAGTCAAAAACTTTAAAAGCGGTTTTCTCCATTTCAAAAGAAGTAAAAGCAATGAAATTGGCTTCTGACGGTAATCTTTGGCTTGGAACTGATGAAGGACTTTTTCTTTTTAATACCAAAACAGGAGTAATTTCAGAAAACTATTTTTCAAATAAATGCAGCGTAACCGATATTCTTGTCGACAAGAAAAAGGAAATCTGGATTACGACAGACGGTTGTGGTATTTACAAAGTCATTGGAACAAATAAAAAAGCGATTCCGTACAATAGTGTAAATGAAAACCAGCTGGCAAAAAGTAATTCGGTTTGGAGTTTATACGAAGATAAAGACGGCAACAAATGGTTTGGTTCGCTTCGTGGCGGTATTAGTATGCTGAGCAACACGCCAAAATATTTTAAAAGCATTCGCTACAATGCTAAAAATCCTGCCGAGAACTTTATTTTATCGTTTTGCGAAGATGAAAAAAAGAATTTGTGGGTAGGAACAGATGGCGCCGGATTGAAATATTGGAACAGAAAAAATAATACGTACAGTAATTACGGCAATAAACTTTCAAGTCCGTTTATTACTGGAATTATTCGGGATAATAATAACGAAATCTGGCTTTCAACTTGGGCTGGAGGCGTCAACAAAATTAATCCGAAGAATAATTCGGTTACGCAATATTCGTGTTATAATCCGTTTACGAAACAAATTGAAAAAAACATCTGGTTTGTTTACAAAGATTCAAAAGCAAATATTTGGGCAAGCGCAACAAATGAAGGTGCGCTGTATTTTTTTGACAGAACAAAAAACAGTTTTGAGCTTTTTGACAAATCGGTTACCAACTTGCAATGTCTGACCGAAACCAGCGACGGAAAACTTTGGGGCGGAAATTATACAAGCTTGTTTTCGATTGAAAAAAAATCGAAGAAAATCAGTAAAGTTGCTATCGGAAATCCAATTAGATGCATTCACGAAGATAAAGACAAAAACCTTTGGCTGGGAACGCAGGAGGGAGGACTTTTATTATTTGACCGAAAAACGAATACGTTTAAAAGGTTGACGACAGATGATGGTTTGCCATCGAACACCATTTTAAGATTACTTGAAGATAAAGAAGGCAATCTCTGGATGAGTACGTATAATGGAGTCTGCAGATTTGATAAAAAGCGAAAAACCTTCCGTAATTTTTCTGTAAATGATGGTTTACAAAGCAATCAGTTTAGTTTTAATGCCGGAACTGAATTGTCTGACGGAGAATTTCTTTTTGGAGGAATCAACGGATTCAACATCTTTTTTCCTGAAGCAATCAAAGGATTTAATCAGAAGAATAATTTATTGCTGAGCGATTTTTATGTCAACAATCAAAGTATAGAAGAAAGCAAAGTGGAAGTTTCGGAACCAGATTCTGGAAATATGAAAAAGATTAGTCTGGATTATGATCAAACGGCTTTGTCACTAGAATTTGTGGCAATTGATTACAATAATGCGGACAAAATAAATTATGCTTATTTTTTAGAAGGCTGGGACCAGCAGTGGAATTATGTGGGTCAAGCCCGAAAAGCAAATTACTCCAGATTACCCGAAGGAAATTATACCTTTAAAGTAAAAACAACCAATTTTAAGGGAGGCTGGAACAAAGAAGTCAATCTTGTTTCCATTCAGGTTTTACCGCCTTGGTACAGAACTTGGTGGGCTTATACGCTGTATTTACTAGGCATTGCAGGTGCACTTTTTGTTTATTTGGATTATGAGAAAAATAAAGAAGCTTTAAAATATAAGGTCAAAATCGCCGAATTAGAAAGTAAAAAGGAAAAAGAAATTGCCGAGAAACAATCGTCAATGTTTACCTATATCTCACATGAGTTCAGGACGCCGCTTTCGCTGATTATTAATCCGCTTAAAAAAGCAGTTCAGAAGGAACGTGTAGAAAACGGATCTTCGGGAAGCGACTTGGCTATTGCACATCGAAATGCAAGACGTTTATTGAGTTTGGTTGATCAGCTTCTACTTTTTAGAAAAGCAGAAAATGATGCCGATTCATTGCGATTGTCGCCAATAAATGTCAATAAACTTTGCAACGAAGTGTATCAATGTTTTGTAAATCAAGCAAAAGATAAAAATATTAGGTACAATTTTAATATTCCCGATAATGAAATTGAGATTATTGGCGATTATGAGAAAATCGAAATTTCATTATTCAATTTAATGTCGAATGCTTTTAAATACACTCCAGTTGGCGGTGAAATTAGCTTGAAATTAACCGAAACAAACTCCGATGTTGAAATGGAAATTTCAGACAGCGGAGAAGGAATCGATAAAGCTGATATTGACGTTATATTCGAGAAATTCAGACAAATTAATTCAAAAGTGTCCATAAGTACCGGTTTTGGAATTGGACTTTTTATTGTGAAATATTTTGTAGACAAACACAAAGGAAAAGTAAGCTGCAGCAGTGAAATTGGAAAAGGAAGTAATTTTAAATTGACATTCTTAAAAGGAAGCAGTCATTTTGAAAACGCTGTTATTTCTAATGATGTGCAGCAGAGAAGCCAGCTGTTTGATGAACTTAATATTGATGATATCGAAGAGAATAATACTGCAAATAATCAGATGTCAGAAACTGATTTTCAAACGGTAATGCTTACCGATAAACGCACTGTTTTGATTATTGATGATAATGATGATATCAGAAATTATCTGATTAAATTGTTTTCAGAAAATTACATTGTTTACAGCGCTGAAAATGGGGAAGAAGGTTTAAAACTGACCAAAAAACATATGCCTGATTTGGTAATCAGTGATATTACAATGGAGCAGATGGATGGTCTTGAATTGTGCCGAAAAATAAAAGAAAGCAATGATTTGTCGCATATTCCGGTTATTTTATTAACGGCTTCAAAAAATCCAGAAACACATTTACAAGGAATCAACGATGGTGCCGATGATTATATCATGAAACCTTTTGATGATGATATTCTTGCGGCGCGTGTAGAATCGTTATTACGAAACCGAAGCAATCTCCGGACTTATTTCTTAGACAGTATTACGCTAAGAGAAAATACACAGAAAGTTCCGGCTGAATATCAGTTTATCTTGAAAAAGTGTATTGACATTGTAGAAGCCAATATTCATAAAAAAGATTTTACTATTAAGACCTTCGCTCAGGAAATGGGAATGAGCCACAGAACGCTTTATACAAAAATCAAGATTATTTCAGGTCAGACATTAAATGCTTTTATTCGATCACTTCGAATTCGAAGAGCGGCAATGTTGATGCTTACCGAAGATATGAATATTGCGCAGGCAAGTGCCGAAGTTGGTTTTGAAGATCCTAAATATTTTAGACAGCAGTTTGTGAAACTTTTTGGAATGACGCCTTCAGAATATATCAAAAAATACAAGAGCTCATTTAACTCCGATTTGAATATTATTGGTTAAATCTTTAAACACATAGAAACATAGATTTTATTTGGATAAAAAAGAATACAAAAAGAAACATGTTTCTAACACATAGCTATGTGCATTTAAATAAGTGAAACGCCTTTTTTTTTTAAGTTACTAAAACTATGTTTCTATGTGTTAAAATTAATTACGCTCAACAATTTCAGTTAAAAAATCATTTATCAGACTTTGCATTTTCTTAAAGACTCAATTGCATTTTGTAGCTGAGAGTGCTTTTTTTTGAAAAATTTCAAACGTTTTAGTCTTTAAATAAAGAATATTTCAACAATTGCAGAATCTTTAAAAATACATGGTTATTTTTTAAGACTATGTAAAATTTGATACAAAATAATAATTAATTACAATTTTGACCTCCTTTTTTTTCCATTTTACCCCTCCTTAGAAGTGTGTTTTAAACATTTCTTTGCACTTATAGTAATAGTTAAGTTGTATTACTGTGTAAAATTATAAGTGTTATTTTTTTGATAAGTTTTTTAATCTGTTTAAAGAATTGAGCCTTCTTTAAAATGTGATTGTAAGAGTTGGTTTTACGTATTTACTTATCCGGCCCGCGAAAAAAAACGCGGGCCAAAAAATAAAACTTTACTATTTAAGAGGAAAAAAAATAAAAAAAGAATATTAATCAAACTTTACTAACATGACAAAAACCAAACCACCGATTTTTAATTGTCTGTTTTCTTTACCAAAAAAGAAAGCAAGATCTAGCGCTTCAAAATTGAGTACAGCTCATTTATTGCAACATTCACTTTACTAATAAAACAAACGAACCGACCTAACCTTAAAAATTAAGAAATGAAAAAAAATATATTTTTATTTTTTCTTGCCCTTTTTGCCATCTTATTTACCGGATGTCAAAATAACGAATCAGATTTTGCTGCATCTGATAATCCTACAGTAGTAGTGGCGACTAAAGAAATTTATGGCGCGCCAAACAGAAAATTTGAAATCAAAGCGGCTCTTGCAGATGATTTAGGATTGAAAAGTGTTCAAATTCAGATTCCAGAATTATCGCTTGATAAAGTAATTGCATTCGGTACAGATCCTTTGTTAAAAAGCTATGATTTGAGCTATTTTTTCGAAGTTCCATCTACTAGAGGTACATCTGAAGCTTTCAAAATAAAATTGATCATTACAGACGTTTCTGGAAATGTTGTTAATGAAGAAATCAATTTACGTTTAGACGGAGAATTTGCTGCACCGTCAATCACGATGGTTTCACCAAAAGAAGGAGCAGTTATTTTGTTGTCAACAAGCAACAAAATGCCTTTAAATTTTGTAGTTAATGATGATTCAGGTATTGATTATGTTCAGGTGCAATGTGCTGCATTAGGAATTAATGAAACGGTTCAGTTAACAGGATCACCTCAGTCTTATACATTCAACAAAACATATACATTGCCAGTAACTGCTGCAGATTATGTTTTGACGATTACAGCTAAAGATAAATTTGCAATTCCGAATACAGGATCGCTAAATGTAAATATTGTGGCTACAAATGAATATCCAGCAATCTTTTTATGTGATCAGCCAAAAGGAACAAACCTTACTACTGATGCAGTTGGTGTGCCGATGTATTTCCACGAAAAAAACGGACAGGATTTCGAATTCAAATATTATGCGGATAAAGACAATAAAGAAGTTTATTTCTTAGGTCAAGAATCAGATTTTGCCCCACATTGTTTTGGTTTAAATCCTGCTGGAGAATTAGTTGATGATGTTGCTTCAACGCCAATTATTTTGCCAACAAAAGGTTACTATAAAATTAAAGTGAATCCGAATACTTTAAAATATACAGCTGAGAAATATACGCCTTCAAGCAAAGTATGGGTTGATATTGCTAACGGATTATGGCACGATGATGCTGCATTAAGAAAACCTTTCGTGAGTGTTTGCGGTGGCGGTATTAAAGATGCAAACTGGGATACTTGGAATGCTTGGGTTATGACGGGACTGCATTTGAGCAATAATTCGGCAAATCCTTATCAATTAGTTGGTGAATACACTTTAACAGGAACTTTAGAAGCAACTTTTACAGGCCAATGGTGGGATCCTTCTTGGAGATTAATCAAAAACGGAATCTGTACCATGTCGCCGGGAGAAAACGGAAATGCTAAATATCCTGCAGCTGCCGGAGTTTATAAAGTAGTTCTTGATACCGAGTTAGAAAGAGTATTTATAACAAAAAAATAGTGACGACTTTGTTGTGACATTTAATTAATAAAACAGCTTAATATGAAATTTAAATATATAGGATTTTTTATTGCCCTAATGTGTACTGCGGTATCATTTGGACAAATAAAAATAACAGGTACTGTTAAAGATAAAGGCGCAGTGCCAATTCCGGGAGTAAATTTACTTGTGAAAGGAACATCAACAACTACATCAACTGATTTTGATGGAAATTTTACAATCAGTGTTCCAAATAAAAATGCTCAGATCGAATTTTCTTTTGTTGGTTTTGCCAATAAAGTAATTTCAGTTGGAGATAAAACTTCTTTTGATGTTGTATTAGAAGAATCAAGTCAAGCCTTAGATGAAATTGTGGTTGTAGGTTATGCTGCTGTAAAAAAGAGCGATGTAACGAGTTCAATTTCTTCAGTAAAAGGAAAAGAACTTCAAACAATGACAGTAGGTAACGTAGCCGAGTCTTTGCAAGGGAAAGTATCTGGAGTTCAGGTTACTGGAGCTGGCGGACCTGGAGCGCAACCAAGAGTTTTGATTCGTGGTATTTCGACAGTAAACTTAAGTACAGATCCGCTTTATGTGGTAGATGGAATTCCGATGGGAACAAGCATCAACTTTTTGAGCAATAACGAAATTGAATCGATGGAAGTTTTAAAAGATGCTTCTGCGAGTGCAATTTATGGTTCTCGAGCTTCAAACGGAGTTATCTTGATTACGACTAAAAAAGGAAAAGCAGGTAAAACAAGATTCAACTTTGACATGAGTTCTGGTATGCAAATGATGAATAATCCATACAATATGGCTGATGCCGAAGGTTATGCAACAATGATGAATACGGCAAACAAGAATTCTGGTTATGCTGATTATTTGCCAAATCCTTCTCAATACAAAGGAAAAACAACAGATTGGTGGGACGCAGGAATTAGAAAAGCAAGCCCTGTAACCAATGCTTCTCTTGGAGTAACTGGAGGTTCTGAGAAACATACTTTCGCAGTAAGTTTGAACTATTACAACTCTGAATCGATGTATGAAGTTGGTGGTTGGGAAAGAATCACTATGAGAATTGCAAACGATTTTAAATTCTCTGATAAATTCTCTGCAGGAATTACTTTAAACCCTCGTTATGAAACGTATGGTTCGCCAGGAAACTGGGCAGATTTTGACAAAATTGATCCAATTACGCCAATTTACAAACCGGCTGATCAATTAAATGGTACAGAAAACGAATACAGCATTTATGCACGTTCTCCTTCGTATATCTGGAATCCAGTTGCGGCTGTAAAACGTTATGATGATTTTACAGATCAATACAACTTAAATACGAATGGTTATTTGCAATATGCTCCAATCAAAGGTTTAGTGATTCGTTCACAGGCTTCTGTTGAAGTTGGTGATATCGTAAGAAATAAATTTAGTCCAGACTTTGTTATTGATGCTGCACACGAAAAAGCAGAAATTAATAGTGTTGAAAAATGGAATACTACTGATGTTAACTGGTCTTGGCAAAATACAGTTACCTACACCAGAACATTCGCAGAAAAACACAATGCGTCTTTAATGATAGGTAATACAATGGAAGAATACAACCAAAGTAAGGTTTGGGGTTACGGAGAAGGAGTTCCAAACAACTCTGATTCGATGAGAGAATTAGATGCTGCTACTAAAAACCGTAACAGCAGTGGTAACCGTACGTCAAATTCTTTGATGTCTTATATTTCTCGTTTTTCTTATAACTATGACGGAAAATATTATTTTACAGGTACTTTCAGACGTGATGGTTCTTCAAAATTCATGGAAAACAACAAATGGGCAAATTTCCCTTCTGCATCGGTTTCATGGAGAATTTTGAACGAAGATTTTATGGAATCTACAAAAGATGTTTTGAGCGATCTTAGATTTAGAGCAGGTTGGGGTAAAGTAGGAAATCAGAACTTGCCAAGCGCAGTTTATCAGTCAAATATTGGGCAAGGGTTTTATCCTATCGGAAGTGATATTGTTGATACTTCTTATCCTTCTACAATGGCAAACAAAGACATTAAATGGGAAACTGTTGAAGATATTTCGTTTGGACTTGATTTCGGATTATGGAAAAATAAACTTTCTGGATCTTTAGAATATTACCAAAAGAAAACTAATGATATGCTTTTCTTAAAACAATTTCCAACTTATAGTGGTTTCCCTGGATATTCTACAATGTGGACAAACGTTGGTTCTATGAAATCTAATGGTGTTGATTTATTAGTTTCATATAAAGATAAAAAAGGCGATTTCTCTTATGGCGTCGATTTGACTTTTACAACTGTAAATGTAAAAATGTTGAACTTATCTGCTGATGGTGAAAAATTATACGGAGCAAGCAACAGAACGTTAACTGTTGAAGGAAATGAGCCTGGATATTTTTACGGATATGTTGCTGATGGATTGTTCCAAAATCAAACAGAATTGAATTCTCATACTGATGAGCACGGAACAAAGTTACAGCCTTATGCGCAAGTGGGTGATGTTCGTTTTAAAGATATTAATGGAGATGGAAAAATAGACGATAAAGACAGAACTAAAATTGGTACGCCTTGGGCTGATTATAACGTAGGACTTAATTTGACTTTTGCTTACAAACAATTTGATTTAGTAGCAAATTTCTATTCTAGCCTTGGAAATGATTTGGTTAACCAAAATATTTCAGATTTATACAATGGTGCAAGTTTGACAAACAAAGTAAGTGATTTGTCAGAAGTAGCATGGCACGGAGAAGGAACATCAAGCCGTATTCCTCGTTTGTCTAAAGATGATAATAACGAAAACTTTACTAAATTCTCATCTCTTTATGTTGAAGACGCTTCATATGTACGTATGAAAAACTTACAGGTAGGATTTTCATTTTACAACAAATTTGGTTTAGATAAATTAAGAATCTCATTGTCTGGACAAAATTTATGGACTTGGACAAAGTATTCAGGTGTTGATCCAGAAGTAGGGGGAGATGTTTTAGGATCAGGTTTTGCAGGATGGAATTATCCAGTACAGCCAACAATCTTGATGGGTCTTAATGTAGCATTTTAATAAAAACGATCATGAAAAAAATAATAGTATCAATAATCACTTTTTCTCTACTAGCAATTTCTTGCAGCGATTTTATTGAAAAAGAACAAAGAGGAACTCAAACCTTAGAGAATTACTTTCAAACGGCACAAGAGTGCGAAAATTATACCAATGAATTAACGCGCAGATTGTTAATTCCGAATGACTGGTGGACATTACTTGCACCGAGAGTAACTAACGAAATGTCGACTGATGATGCCTGGATGGGAAATACAGGACAAGATAGCGGTGCGCACAGACCATGTTCGCAATACATCATTACACCTGATAATATGGGTGATATGAACAGTATTTACACAGCGCATTATTATACCATTCAGTCGGCTAATCTTGGATTAGAAAAAATGGCTTTATCGCCAATTACTGAAGCTCAAAAAAACCAATATATGGGTGAATCTCTTTTTGTGAGAGCCTATTGTTATTATGAGTTGGTAAATCTTTTTGGAGGAGTTCCTGTATATACAAAATCTCTTGGAACAGGCGATTTGACTTTACAGCGCAGTTCGGCAGCAGATGTTTACAAACAAATTGAAGCTGACCTTAAAGAATCGGCTTCAAAATTAGAAACTATTCCAGTTAACAGACAAGGAAGAATAAACAAATGGGCCGCTTATGCATTATTGGCTCGTGTAACATTGTTCCAAGAAAAATGGGCTGATGCAAAACAATATTCAAACAAAGTTATTACGGAAGGTCCTTATGCACTTGAAGCCGATTTCTTGAATATTTGGAATGTAAACAATCATAACGGAGTGGAGTCAATTCTTGAAGCGCAGACTTCATCAGTACAGGATAAAAGTTTAGGTTCGATGCTTCCTACTTTAGCAGGAGCAAGAGGCGAAGACAAAAAGAATTTTCCAAGCAATGACGCTGCTGACGTTCTTGACGGTTGGGGATGGTGTATGCCAACAAGTGATTTAGAAAATGCTTATTTGTCTGAAAATGATGTAATCCGTCGCAGAAGTACTATTACAAAATGGGGTGAAGCAGCTTACGGTGATGAGGTTTTAAACCCAACGCACAAATTCAGCTTAAATGATAATAAATCAGGACGTATCTGTCGTAAATATTATATTCCAATTGCAACGCGCCGTTCATTAGATAAAAAAGATGGTCACTTGCCATTAAACATTCCGTTGATTCGTCTTGCTGAAATGTATTTGACAAGAGCCGAAGCAAGCTATCATACTGGCGGAGATGCTTTAGCAGATATCAACATCATTAGAGCACGTGTAAAATTAGATCCTAAAACAGGACTTTCAGGGCCAACTTTATTGAGACAAATTTATAAAGAACGTCGTTTAGAATTAGCTTTTGAAGGTATGCGTTTATATGATATTCGTCGTGAAAAAGATCCAACAACAGGAAGACCTGTAATTGAATCTTTGATGGGACCAAACGGAACTTTTGTTAAATACAACTTGAGTTCAACTGACCCTTATGAAACTACAAACTTGAGAGAACCTCAGGACAAAGGAATCAATTTCAATCCTGCTAAAAACTTATTATGGCCAATTCCTCAGTTGGAAATTGACTTAAGTGGCGGATTAATCACACAAAATCCTGGTTATTAAAATGAGATTTAATAACCAAAATAAAGTAAGTCTGCTGTGTGCAGGCTTACTTTTCGCAAGCACCATGTTTGTGAGCTGTGATTCTGAAAAATCAGATAATTCAGGTTCAGAAAGTACAGTGGCCGAATTGAATGTAAATCTGGACATGAACCTTCAGACTATGGAAAGTTTTGGAGCTTCTGATGCTTGGCAGTGTAATTTTATTGGAAAAAATTGGCCTTCTGATAAAAGAAATAAAATAGCCGATTTATTATTCAGCCGAGATGTTGATGCTGATGGAAATCCAAAAGGAATCGGCTTGTCATTATGGCGCTTTAATCTTGGAGCAGGAAGCACTGAACAAGGTGACGCAAGTGATATTACTGATGAATGGAGACGTACAGAATGCTTTACAACTGATGGTGTAAGTTATAATATGAATAAACAAGCCGGTCAGGTTTGGTTTATGAAAGCAGCAAGAGAGCGTGGTGTTGAAAAACTTTTGGCTTTCGCAAACAGCGCGCCAGTGTATTTGACGCAAAATGGAAAAGCGCACGCCAGCATTAAAGAATTTTATAATTTGAAAGATGGAAAAATGCCAGAATTGGCTGATTTCTGGGCAACTTCATTAGATAAATTAAAAACAGAACATGGTTTAATAATCGATTACGTGAGTCCGTTTAACGAACCACAATACGAATGGGACGGTTCTGGTCAGGAAGGTTCACCTGCTACAAATGCAAATATTTACAGTTTTGTAAATATTTTGTCTCTAAAATTGCAGTCAAAAGGACTTGGTGCTCAAATTGTTGTTGGAGAAGCTGGAGCTTATGAACCGCTTTACAAAACAGTTTCTGGAAAAGAAAGCAGATCAAATCAAATTGATTATTTCTTTGCATCAAATTCTGCTAAAAAAATCACAGGTTTAAGCAATGTAAAGAAAACCATTTCTGGACACAGCTATTGGCAAGCTTGGCCTTTAAGCGAAATGATTTCGTCAAGACAAGCTGCAGCTTCGAGAATTCAGTCTGTTGGTGGTGTTAGCCTTTGGTCTTCTGAATATTGCGTTTTAGAGAGTCCGGGAACAGCAGAATTACCAGGTGGAGCAGGTTCAGGAAGAGACTTAGGAATGCCTCTTGCACTTTGGACAGCCCGTATTATCAGTACTGATATTGCACTTGGAGGCGTAACTTCTTGGCAGTGGTGGACAGCAATAAGCCGTGGTGATTACAAAGACGGTTTAATTCATGTTGATGACAATGCAAGCAATGGAGCTGGAAATGCTGATTATTGTAAAAACGATGGTTTCATCAGAGATTCAAAAACATTATGGGCGTTAGGAAACTTTTCATTTTTCGTAAAACCGGGAATGGTAAGAGTTCAAATTCCAAGTGTTGATAATGCAACAGCTTTAAACGATGTCATGGTAACGGCTTACAAAGATGCAGCTACTAAAAAACTGGTAATTGTTGCAGTAAACATTAGCAAATCGGCGAAAGCCTATAAATTGAATCTTGCAGGAGGAGCTTTGGCTGATAATAAATTGACTCCTTATACAACTTCTGAAACTTTAAGTTTAAAAAAAGGAACTGCGGTTGATGCTGGTAGTTTAGAAATTCCAGCTAGGTCTGTGGTGACTTATGTGGGAACTTATAAATAAAGGTTCTGAGATGCTGAGGTACTAAGGTACTGAGGTTTTGAGAACGTAAAAACTTTGTCAAAGTTGTCTAAAATTAGTAGGATTACCACAATATTGTCATTCCGAGGAACGAGGAATCTCCACGAGTAGCTCGCCAAAGATTAGAGATCTAGATTATGGAGTTACTTGCGGAGATTTCTCCTTCGTCGAAATGACAATTTTGAGGATAATAGAAATAAAAAAATTAAATGAAAAAAGTATATATCTCACTTTTTCTGGTAATGAGTTCGCTGTCATTTGGACAACGAACTGCGGTTATCAGTACAGACAAAGTCGTTCAGACTATGGACGGTTTTGGAGGTTCTGATGCGTGGAGAACGCAGTTTGTGGGAAAAAATTGGCCCGAACAAAAAAAGAATGCCATTGCCGATTTGCTTTTCAGTCAAGAAATTGATGCTCAGGGAAATCCTAAAGGGATTGGACTTTCGATCTGGAGATTCAATCTTGGCGCTGGAAGTACAGAGCAAGGGGAAAACAGCAAAGTTTCAGACGAATGGAGAAGAAGCGAATGTTTCTTAAATGCTGACGGAACTTATGATTTTTCAAAACAAGAAGGGCAAAGATGGTTTTTGCAGGCAGCTAAAAAACGCGGCGTCGATAAATTCTTGATTTTTACCAATAGTCCGCCGGTTTATATGACAAACAATGGTTTGT
This sequence comes from Flavobacterium sp. 245, assembly GCF_004362055.1. GTDB lineage: Bacteria > Bacteroidota > Bacteroidia > Flavobacteriales > Flavobacteriaceae > Flavobacterium. Next base: position 130,626 of record NZ_SNXB01000007.1, on the reverse strand, counting down.
CTTTTGCCTCTCAAAAGAATAAACTGAATCTAAAAGATGGTGCAATTCCAAAATTTGCCGATTTCTTAGTTCAAAGTATTCAAGGATTGGAGAAAAAAGAAGGAATAAAATTCGATTACGTTAGTCCGATAAACGAACCACAATGGGAATGGATGCCAAAACATGGTGATACGAACAGTCAGGAAGGAACTCCGGCAACCAATCAGGAAATTTATGATTTGACCAAATCACTTTCAGAAAAACTGAAAGCTAACAAAATGAATACTGAAATTGTAATTGCCGAAGCAGCACAGATTGATTATTTGTATGAAAATGTAAATAAAGAAAATCGCGACAATCAAATTGATTTCTTTTTTGGAAAGACAAAAACTAACGTTTCGAAATTCTCTAATGTAAAAAATGTGATTCTTGGCCATAGTTACTTTACAACGTGGCCTGTTGAAAAACAGGTTTTAAGCAGAAAATTAATTGCAGCAAACGTAAAACAGAATCCAGGTTTAAGATATTGGCAGTCTGAATATTGCATTTTAGAAAATCCGGGAGAAAATGAAATTCCGGGCGGTTCAGGCGGCGGAAGAGATTTAGGAATGCAGACGGCGCTATTTGTGGCACGCTTGATTCATAATGATATTGCGGTGGCAAATGCGGCTTCATGGCAATGGTGGACTTCTATTACACGAGTGGATTACAAAGACGGTTTGATTTATTTGGATGACGGAAAAAGCAAAGGCGGAACGGAGCCAAATTATGTGAGAAACGATGGAGAATTTCACGATTCAAAACTGCTTTGGGCTCTAGGAAATTATTCGCTTTTTGTTCGTCCAGGAATGCAGCGAGTTGATGTTCCAAATCAAAATGAATTAGATGCTGCAAATGATGTTATGTTGACAGCGTATAAAGATGTTCAAAACAAAAAATTAATTGTAGTTGCTGTAAACTGCGGAAAATCAGCTCAAAAATATAAGTTCGATTTATCAAAAGGAACTTTAAAAAACAATGAGTTTACTCCGTATATAACTTCTGAAACTTCCAATTTAAAAAGAAGTGATGTTCAGAAAATTGACAATCTAGAAATCCCTGCAAAATCAGTAGTGACGTTTGTGGGAGAATTACAAAATTAAAATTGTTTCAAGTTTCAGGTTTCAAGTTGATTCCGAAACCTGAAACTTGAAACCTGAAACAAAAAAATAATAAAACATGTTAACTAAAAAAAGCTTAATCCCCGTTTTACTCTTTTCATGTTTGTCTGCGAGCAGTCAAATATCGTTTGGAGATTCAAAAAAAATTAATGACAGCTGGAAGTTCAATCTTCAGGAAACTCCAGATGCAAAAAACACAACTTTTGACGACAGCAAATGGCAGCAAGTAAATGTGCCGCACGACTGGAGCGTAAAAGGACAATTGAGTCCAACTTTAGCGAGCTGTCAAGGATATTTGCCTGGTGGAATTGCTTGGTACAGAAAATCAATCAATATTCCGCAAAGCAAATCGGGTGAGAAAGTGTATTTGTATTTTGAGGGTGTTTACAACAGAAGCGAAGTTTTTATCAACGGACATTCATTAGGGAAACGTCCAAACGGATATATTTCTTTTGCTTATGATGCAACTCAATTCGTGAAATACGGTGGTGAAAACACTATTTCTGTTCGTGTCGATCACAGCCAAAGCGCCGATTCAAGATGGTACACAGGTTCAGGAATTTACAGAAACGTTTGGGTGGTGTATGCAAATCCGGTTCATATTGCACAATGGGGTGTTTATGCGTATCCAGAAGTTAAAAAAGGAGCAGGGACTTTGAATGTTGAGGTTGATGTAGAGAACGGTTCTTCTTCAAAATCATCTTTAACAGTTGTAAATGAATTGTTTTCAAAAGACGGAAAATCAGTAGCAAAATCAACCTCTAAAATTGATGTTGCAGCAAATCAAAACGGAAAAATTTCGGCTAAAATAAATGTCAAAAATCCACAATTATGGGATTTAGAAAATCCGAATTTATACGAGCTTAAAACAACAGTTTTAAAAGACGGAAAAGAAATTGACAAAACAGTAACTAAAACAGGTTTTAGAAATTTCACTTTTGATGCAAATAATGGTTTTGCGCTTAACGGAAAATGGATGAAAATGAAAGGTGTTTGTTTGCACCATGATGCCGGAGTTTTAGGAGCAGCTGTTCCAAGAGAAGTTTGGAAAACGAGATTAAAAACACTTAAAGAAATTGGTGTAAATGCCATCCGTACAAGTCATAATCCTCAAGCGCCAGATTTCTACGAACTTTGCGACGAATTAGGTTTATTGGTTTTAAACGAAGCTTATGACGAATGGGAATTTCCAAAACGTAAATGGCTGGAGGGCTGGAATTACGGAACTCCAGGTTTTGAAGGCTCATTTGACATTTTTAAAGATTACGCCGAAAAAGATTTGGAAGATTTTGTACGTCGAGACAGAAACCACCTTTCCGTTTTTGCATGGAGTATAGGAAATGAGGTTGATTATCCAAACGATCCGTACTCGCACCCAGTTTTAGATAAAGGTAAAGATGGTTTCGGCCAAGCGGCTTATGGAGGTTATAAACCAGATGCGCCAGATGCAATGCGTCTTGGAGTGATTGCAAAACGTTTAGTTGCAGCAGTTAAAAAATACGATAAATCGCGTCCTACAACAGCCGGATTGGCGGGTGTTGCAATGTCTAACGAAACGGAATATCCGGGAGCTTTAGATATTACAGGATACAATTACACAGAAAGTAAATACCAGACAGATCATAAAAAATATCCAAACAGAGTAATCTACGGAAGTGAAAATGTTCACGATATGGATCCTTGGTTAGCAGTAAAAAACAACAAACATATTTTCGGACAGTTCTTGTGGACAGGAATTGATTATTTGGGAGAATCTGGAAGATGGCCTTCAAGAGGATTTTATTCTGGTTTAGTTGATTTTGCTGGCGTTATCAAACCTCGTGGCTATTTCCGTCAGTCATTATGGTCAGATAAACCAATGGCATACGTGGGAACTTATCCGTTGACAAATGATAAAGATGTTTCTAAAGATGCGTGGGCAATCTGGAATTACGAGGCGGGACAAAAAATTCGTGTAGTTTGCTATACAAATGCGGCAAAAGCACGTTTAGAATTGAACGGAAAAGTAGTTGGCGAAACAAAATTATACGACGAAAAGACCGGAATTATTTACTGGGATATTCCATTTGCTTCAGGAAAACTGGAAGCAATTGGTTTAGATGCAAATGATAAAGAAGTAAGCCGTTATGCGATTGCTTCAACACAACAGCCAGTTGAATTGACAATTGCCGAAAAAGATATTACAATCAGTAAAGATAAAGGTGTTGCTAAAATCATGGTTCAGGTAAAAGATCAAAATGGTCTTCCGGTTATGCTTTCAGATAATGAAGTGACTTGTACCATCAGCGGTCCTGGAACTTTATTAGGACTTGAAGCTGGAAATAACAGCGACATGACTGATTATTCAGATAATATTCAAAGAGTTTTTCACGGACATATTGCAGCTTACGTTCAGGCGAATGGTGATGCACAGCCTATCAAAGTTACTTTTACAAGCCAATGGTTAAAACCTGTAGAAGTGATGATTAACGTGAAATAAGGCATTTTCTACAATAGAAAATTATTAGTTAGTTATTTTAAATTTTCAATTAACCTGTCTGCTTTATTGGTTAGTAGGCAGGTTAATTGTGCATTATAACAAAAAGTTTTATATATTTACAAGTGTAATATTCACATTTATTTAAGTCGAAAATGAAAATAAAAAATAGAATTGCCCTTGCTTTAGGAATTGTTTTGGTATCGGTTTCTTCAAATGCACAGACCAAAACATTTGGAAAAGAAGAATTTAAGCAATGGGCGCAAACACCGCCAATGGGCTGGAACAGCTGGGATTGTTACGGACCAACTGTAGAGGAACACGAAGTAAAAGCCAATGCCGATTATATGGCAAAAGAGCTTAAAAAATATGGATGGGAATATGTTATTGTTGATATCAGATGGTTTGTTGAAAATGACAAAGCGGGCGGTTACAACCAGACAGATCCGCGTTATGTAATGGATAAATTTGGAAGATATTTGCCGGCAGTCAACAGATTTCCTTCTGCAAAAGATGGACAAGGTTTTAAGCCTTTAGCCGATTATATTCATAAAAAAGGATTGAAATTCGGGATTCACATTATGCGTGGAGTTCCTAAAAAAGCGGTTGAAGAAAAACTGCCAATTAAAGGCACAAACGGAATTACAGCTGATCAAATTTACTCAACAGCATTACAGTGCGAATGGCTGAGAGACAATTACACTGTCGTGGCAGACAAACCTGGTGCGCAGGAATATTATGATTCTATATTTGAATTGTATGCGCAATGGGGTGTTGATTTTATTAAAATTGATGATTTGTCAAGACCTTATCATGAAGGTGAAATTAACTTGATTAGAAATGCAATCGACAAATGCGGACGCAAAATTGTTTTAAGTACTTCGCCGGGAGAAACGCCAATTTCTGCAGCACCGCACGTAACAACACACGCAAATATGTGGAGAATGGTTGACGATGTTTGGGATACTTGGCCACACATCACACATTTAATGGATGTTGCTCAAAAATGGTATCCTTACATCGCGCCGGGAACATGGCCAGATTGCGATATGATTCCGCTTGGGCGTATTTCAGTGCGTGGAGAACGCGGAGAAGATAGAATGACGCGATTGACAAAAGACGAGCAATATACTTTAATTACGTTTTTCAATATCTTTAAATCGCCTTTGTTTTTTGGAGGAGATTTGCCAAGCAATGACGCTTTTACACTTTCACTATTAACGAATAAAGAGGTTGTGAAAATGCACAATGAAAGTACAGCAGTAAAACAGCTTTTTCAGAAAGACGGTAAAATCGCTGTAACTTCAAAAAATGCAAAAGACGGAAGTGTTTATTTGGCTTTATTTAATATTTCAGATGCAACTTCAGAAAAAGTTTCGGTAAATCTTGCTGATCTAGGACTTTCTGGTTCAGTTGAAGTTTTAAATATGTGGACAGGTGAAAAATCTAAATTATCTTCAAAAGAAATTGCAGCAGATCTAAAAGCACACGCTTCAGTTTTATATCAATTAAAAGGTAAAAAATAATGAAAACATTTTTGCTTCGCTGTCTTTTTAGCCTGATTTTACTTTTCACGATTATTTTTATAACGTCGGGATTTGGCGTAAAGCCAATGGATGAAAAACCAGATAAAGTATATTTATTTGCGTATTCAACTTTAAAGAATAATGGCAAAAACGGACTTCATTTTGCATGGAGTACAGATCAGAAAAATTGGTTTTCAATTGGTCCGGAATTTAGTTTTCTGAAATCAGATTTTGGAAGCTGGGGTCCAACTGGAAAAAGCATGTCTGAACCTTTTTTGATTCGAGATAATGCTGGGCTTTTTCACTGTTTCTGGAGTGTAAAAGACAACGTTTTTGCACATTCTGAAAGTAAAGATTTAGTGAATTGGGGAAGACAAAATTATATTCAGGGAATGAAAAATTTTGTTGGCAAAGGCGAAGACAAATCGGTTATTCAAAATGTGCAGGTAAGTCAAAAAGAAGGTCAATATTTGGTACACTTCAGCGAAAGCGGAAAAAATTACTTCACTGCAACAAAAGATTTCAAAAATTACAGTCCGACAGCAATTGACGCAAGTGTTTCTTCACTTAAATTGAAAAGCGAAATCACTTTGCAAGGTGTGGTTTTGCAGGGAACATTGCATCAAGTTGACTGGAGTTTGGTCGATTCCATGATTAAAAACATGGAATCGGTTAAGTTTAGAGATAAAAAAGACAATACTTCTCCAAAGAGCGATAGTCTGCTATTTGCAGGCTTAAAACCAGTAAAAGCCGAAATTAAAATAGATGGTCAGCAGTCAAAAAAAATCAGCAATATGCTTACGGGAATTTTTTTCGAAGATATCAATTATGCTGCTGATGGCGGTTTGTATGGCGAACTGATTCAGAATCGTGATTTTGAATATGCACTTCACGATAAAAAAGAAAGAGACGAAAAATGGAATGCGACGATGGCTTGGAGTGGTGATTTTAAAATTGCTAAAGAAAATCCAATTCATACCAACAATCCAAATTATGCAATAATTACGAAAGGAAGTATCAGTAATTCTGGCTTTGACGGGATTGCAGTAAAAGCTAATGAGAAATACGATTTTAGTGTTTTTGCTAAAGGAACAAAAGCAACAGCTCGATTAAAATCTTCGAATGGAGAAATTTTAGCCGAAACAAGTTTTACGCCGACAGCTTCTTGGAAAAAATTGAATGTCGTTTTGAAAGTTTCAAAAACGGTAAATGATGCGCATTTAGAAATTAGCACCAATGGTGAAACTGCTGTTGATATGGTTTCGCTTTTTCCTCAGAAAACATTCAAAAACCGCAAAAACGGACTTCGTTTAGATCTTGCTGAAACCATTGCGGCTATGCATCCTAAATTTGTTCGTTTCCCAGGCGGATGCGTTGCACATGGCGATGGACTTCACAATATTTATAAATGGAAAAACACAATTGGTCCGCTTGAAAGCAGAATTCCAATGCGAAACATTTGGAATTATCATCAATCAATGGGATTAGGATATTTTGAGTATTTTCAGTTTTGCGAAGATTTAGGTGCAGAGGCGGTTCCGGTTTTAGCGGCTGGAGTTCCGTGCCAAAATTCATCTGATGGCGGTTCTGGACAGCAATTCGGAATCCCGATGGAAGATATGGACGAATACGTTCAGGATGTTTTAGATTTAATAGAATATGCTAACGGAAGTGCGAATACCGTTTGGGGTAAAAAACGTGCCGAAGCAGGTCATCCAAAGCCTTTCAACTTAAAATATATCGGAATTGGAAATGAAGATTTGATCAGTGATGTTTTCGAAGAGCGTTACAGAATGATTGTAAAAGCTGTTCAGCAAAAATATCCTGAAATTATTGTTATTGGAACCGTTGGACCATTTTTTGAAGGAACGGATTACAATGAAGGCTGGAGAATTGCTGATGATTTAAAATTGCCAATTGTTGATGAACATTATTATCAAACGCCGGGCTGGTTTATTAATAATCAGGATTTTTACGACAGCTATGATCGTTCAAAATCAAAAGTATATTTAGGAGAATATGCTTCGCGTGGCAATAAATTTTATAATGCATTGGCTGAAGCTTTGTATTTAACAGGAGTAGAGCGAAACGGCGATATCGTGACAATGGCTTCATACGCGCCTTTATTGGCAAGAGAAAAACACACACAATGGAATCCAGATTTGATTTACTTTACAGGAAATGAAGTAAAACCTACCGTAAATTATTTTGTGCAAAAACTGTACGGTCAAAATCCGGGTGATATTTATATTGAAAGATCGATTAAAACTTCAGAAAATGATGAAGTAAATAAGCGTATTGGAGTTTCTGTTGTCAAAGATCAAGCTTCTGGAGATGTGATTATAAAGTTAGTAAATGTGCTTCCTGTTGCCGTGACGCCTTCGATTGAAATATCAAACTTTTCGTTTTTAGAAAATGCTGATTATACACTATTAACGGGCAATCCAGAAAATACAACAGCGAGACCAACTACTGAGAAAATAACAATTAAAGACGCTTTTTCAAAAGAATTGCCTCCATATTCATTTGTTGTAATGCGCGCCAAAACAAAATAAACCGTATTGCTTTTAATTATATGTATTTGTAAAAAATATCAAACACATAGAAACATAGTTTTTTAGTTTTAATCCTAAAGAATTAAAAGAAAAAGACATTTTTCAAACATAGCTATGTTTATTTAAAATAAGTGAAACGCCTTTTACAGACAAAGAAAAACTATGTTTCTATGTGTTTAAAAATTGCGCTACAAAAAGAAAAAGCAGTAAATTAAAAAGAATAAAGAAATGAAAAAATTACAATTAACCCTTGTTGCACTAGTATCATTTTTTAGTGTTATACAAGCTCAGAATAATCAAAAAGGAATACCGCCGGTTATTGCCGAAAAAGATTTAACAGCTTATTTATTTGTTTATTTCACAGGAAATAAAGTCGAAGAAGAAGCGGTTCGTTACGCCGTAAGTGCAGATGGATACCATTATTATCACTTAAATGATAATAAACCAATTTTAGACAGTAAAGTAATCAGTTCTACCGGAGGGGTGCGTGATCCGCATATTTTGCGAGGTGACGACGGCAAAACTTTTTATATGGTTTTGACCGATATGACTTCGTCAAAAGGCTGGGACAGCAACCGTGCAATGATTTTGCTAAAAAGTACTGATTTGGTAAACTGGACGAGCAATGTTGTCAATATTCAAACTACTTTTCCAGGAAATGAAAACCTAAAACGCGTTTGGGCGCCACAGACTATTTATGATGCAAAAGCCGGAAAGTATTTAATTTATTTTAGTTTACAGCATGCCGGAGGACCGGATAAAATTTATTACGCTTACGCAAATAAAGATTTTACAGCTTTAGAAAGTGCTCCAAAATTACTGTTTGTTCCAAAGTCGGAAAGAGCTTGCATCGATGGTGATATTATTGAAAAAGACGGCGTGTATCATCTTTTTTATAAAACAGAAGGCGGAAAAGCAGGAATTAAAGTCGCTACAACAACTGATTTAACTTCTGGAAATTGGACAGAAAATGATAATTATCTGCAACAAACAAACGATGGCGTTGAAGGATCAAGTGTTTTCAAATTAAACAATTCTGACGATTATATTTTGATGTATGATGTTTACATGAAAGGGAAATATCAGTTTACAAGAAGTAAAGATTTAGAAAACTTTAGTGTGATTGATAATGAAATTTCAATGGACTTTAATCCGCGTCACGGTACTATTTTGCCAATTACCCGTTCTGAATTAAAACGATTAACAGCAAAATGGGGAACGCCGGCACAACTTCCAAAAATTAATAATAATCCGGTTTTAGAAGGTTATTATGCCGATCCTGAAATTCTATATTCAAACAAAACCAAAAAATATTACATTTATCCAACAAGCGACGGTTTTGACGGCTGGTCAGGCTATTATTTTAAAACATTTTCATCAGATAATTTAACCGACTGGAAAGACGAAGGAATTATAATCGACCTTAAAAAAGATGTTACTTGGGCAAACAGAAACGCGTGGGCGCCATGTATTGTGGAGAAAAAGATAAAAGGAAAATATAAGTATTTCTATTATTTTACGGCAGCTCAGAAAATTGGTGTGGCTTCGTCAGATAACCCGACTGGTCCATTTACAGACAGCGGAAAAGCTTTGGTAAGTACAAGACCAGAAGGCATAAAAGGTGGTCAGGAAATCGATCCAGATGTTTTCACAGACCCAAAAACCGGAAAAAGCTATTTGTATTGGGGCAACGGATATATGGCTGTAGCCGAATTAAACGATGACATGATTTCGATTAAAGGAGGCAGTACAAAAGTGATTAAAGTAGATAATACTTTCCGAGAAGGAACGTATGTAATTTACAGAAAAGGAACGTATTATTTCCTTTGGAGTGAAGACGATACGAGAAGCCCGAATTACAAAGTAAGATACGGAACTTCTAAATCACCGCTTGGACCAATTGAAATTCCGAAAAACAACATTGTAATTCAAGGAATTCCAGATCAGGGAATTTATGCTACCGGACATAATTCGGTTTTGCAAATTCCAAATAAAGATGAATGGTACATTACGTATCACCGTTTTTCATATCCAACCGGAATAAAAATGGGCGATGCAGGAGGTTTTCACCGCGAAGTCTGTATGGATAAATTAGAATTCAATGCTGATGGAAGCATTAAGCAGGTTGTTCCAACGCATACGGGAGTATCTGGTATAAAGTAGTTTTTTAAATACAAGTAAATCAAAAGAGCTGTCTCAGAAATGAGGCAGCTCTTTTGATTTAATTAAAAATTTTAAAAAGTCTTATTCTGTTATAAATAGAACTTTACTCCGCTGTATTTTTTATTTCGTAGTTATATGTTTACTAAATAGATTTTTGAAATTTCTATTTGTCTAACCTAAACTCACATAAAATTATGGCACATTTTTCAGAGCAAGTACATATAACTATCGGCAGTTTTACCCAAAATATTATCTATTATGATTTGAAGCTGTCGCAGAAAATGGCAGATCATCATTATTTTTCATTTGTCTGGCAATATACCGGCAAGGCAGTCATAAAACCGGCAGATCAGGCTAAAGCCATAAGAGATTATATTGGCAATGAAGTTATTTTTACCTTCAAAAGCCTGACGGGAATCAAACTGATGAGCAAAGGCATTATAACCGAATTGGCTTCGGTGGATCAAAACGGGAGCGCAGTCGGCCTTCACGTAAGCGGAACAAGCCACAGTATTGTATTGGATGATATGCCAAAATCAAGAACGTATCTTGAAAGAGGAATGGATGACATTGTTCTGGATATTTTGTCCGAAGGCCCGACGGAGTTCTATCAGCGAGATGCCATCAGGTCGACCTATATGAAGGAGTTTAATTATATGGCTCAGTATAATGAAACGAGTTTCAATTTTTTGAAGAGGCTGGCACAGCGTTACGGACAGTGGTTTTATTTTGACGGAATGCGCATGCAGTTCGGGCAAATCAAAAATTCCAAAATAAAGCTGATCAACGGAGCATCTCTTCACAGTTTCAAGATCCAAGCCAATATGAGTGCGCATAAAATCTCGCTGGCAGGTTATGACTATAACAAAGCTTCCAGCATAAAGAATTCCTCACTGCGAACTTCTGCTGGAAGCAAGGACAGTTTCGCATCGAATATAGCCTTCAATCAAGGAACCGTTGCCCAACCTGATCTGAACATCGGCGCCTACACCAACAATGCGCAGAACAAGGACGAAATAGACGAAATGGTTACACTGCAGACCGCAGGAAGCAATGCAAACAGCGTGTACTATAGCGGAATATCCTATTTCCCAATAGGACTCGGGCAGGTCTTTACAATTATCAACGACACAACCGAGCATCATCTTATCAGTATAGAAGCCACACACCACTCGGAAGTGCACGGCAATTATACCTGCGAATTCAAAGCCATTCCAGACGATGTCTCGGCACCGCACTATACAGATACAAAAGTTTTTGCCAAAGCCGAAATCCAGCCTGCAAGAATAAAAGACAACAATGATCCCGAAGGACTTGGGCGTGTAAGAGTTGAATTCTTTTGGGGAAATGGAGGTAGGACAAGCCAGTGGATCAGAATGATCCAGCCGCATACCGGAGGTGGAAAAGGATTTTATTTTATCCCAGAAATTGATGAAGAAGTATTGGTTGGTTTTGAAGGCGGAAATGCACAGTGTCCTTATGTGATGGGAGCGCATTATAATGGGCAAGCAAAAAGTGGCTATGCTACTGAAAAGAATGATTTAAAAGTATTGCAGACCAGAAGCGGTAACAGAATTATTTCTGATGATGCCACTGGCGATATTACAATAGAAAGCCAAAAAGGTCAAACGATAGCTGTAATTCATGGAGATGGAAACATCAGGTTTAAAGCACCAAAAAATATTGAATTAGAAGCTGGAGAAGACATTATTATGAATGCAGGAAGAGATATAAAAGTAGATGCTAAAGAGAATATTGAGATGGAAGCAGGAAATAACATTTCTCAAGAATCTGGAAATGACATCTTTATAAATGCGAATGGTAATATTGCGGAAAAATCAGATAATAGAACAGAAATTGTAGATAAAGATTTTAATAGAACCTCAGATACTTCGAACGAAATTGCCACAGAAGCCAGTCTTTACAGTCATCAAGAAAATATGACGATACAAAGTGGCAAGCAAGTTATAATTAATAGTGTAGAAAAATCTAATTTATTTTAAACTAAGGACATGGCAATTACAAAGAGAGCAAAAAATATTTCAATAAAAGTAGTCAATGCTTATCAATTAATTGTTGGCGGTAAACTCGAAAAAAGTGCCAACCAATTAAATTTTGAAGCAACAAAAGGTGATTTGAATTTGACAAGTGGTAAAAAAACAATAATTAGCGGTGAGAAAAAGTAGTATCAAAAAGTATAACATCTTATTATGTTTCATCATAATAATAGTAATAACTGTAGTAACAATAACAATGAGTTCATACATAGAAAAAAAATATGAGTGGTCGGCAGATATTTCGGCGCCAAGAGAATACCCGATAGAAGTATATACTGGAGCCGTCGGTGGTTATTTTTTTAGTCAGATGGGAGGTTTTACTAACGCTGGTTGGGGAAATGCTGGCAGTGTTAATTATATAAAAGCACCCTTGCCTGATAGATTTGATATGACATGGCTATCGTATGTAGACGATAAATTTTATGCAGGCGACTGGAAACTCCCTACCGAAAAAATACAGCAACTTTTTGAGGAGGGTTTTTATTCTAAAATAGGAGAAAAAGTCAGAATAGAACCTTATAAATATATAAATATAGGCTTTGCTCCAAAAGGAATGGTAATAGTTTGGGTTGCCGGAAATGGACGACAAGTTGAAGTAGCCCGATATCAGGCTCATGAAACGGTTATAGACCCTAAGCTTATTACCGAAAGTGAAAAGTATATGTTTAGAAAAAACTATGCTAAAGATGAACTTAATAATGATTTTGTAATTAGTAAAGATTTAAGAGGACAAATCCAACTACACGGTTATCCTGCTCCGGAAGCTTATGATGCGTATAGAGAAAAATACCTTTGGAAACCAAAGGTTATCTTGCCTGAAGGAAGCAAGATAACTTCAATGTATGTTAAAATGTGTAATGGTGAAATGGAAAACCCTTTTGATAGATCACTAGACATGGAATACAGGGCAATACCTTATGTTTTTCAAATATACTGGTCTATTGGCAGTGGCAAAAAAGAACAAGAGTTTGTCTCAAGAATAGCTTTCACTAGTAATACAGAGTTTTGGGCAAAATCGCACGAGAACAATGGAGAAGATGAGATTCCGGTAGATTTTGATAAAAACGAGATTAGAAATTTATTTAAAGAGCATATTGACAAAAATAAATCTGCTGAAATTGTTATAAAATTAAACCCTACAGAAGAAAATAGTAGAGATTGGAAGATGAATATGTATTTAGAGCAATCAGGTCAAAAATATAGCATTAATCAAATCTGCCATGATTCTGGAAAATACGACTAGTTATGAGCATAGTATTTGGAGATTATACTCCACCTAAAGTAGAAACAAGAAAAGATGATTTAGCCATCGGTATTTTTTTTGATGGTACCAACAATAATAAAAATAACACTAATGCTAAAGAGTATTATGATAAAAGGGCAAGAGGTGAGAAATTAACGCCCAAAGAAGAGATTTCGGCGAAAGCTTATGACCGATATGGGCGAATGGATGAAGACAGCAGTTATTATAATGCCTGGTCGAATGTGGCAAGGCTAAGTGATGCTTATCGTAAAGACCTGGCTGTTTATGTTGATGGTATTGGTACGGAGACCGAAAAAGCAGATTCCGTATTAGGGGCTGGTCTGGGTACCGGTTTTGTTTTAGAAGGTGCAGGAATACTGGGAAAAGTCGAGGAAGGCTGTAAAAAATTAGCCGACAAGATATTTAAACAAAGTAAAACGAAAGAAATACCTATACTTTATTTAGATGTTTTCGGGTTCAGTCGTGGAGCAGCCGCCGCTAGAGTTTTTATGGATGAAATTAGTAAAAAAGCGTATCCCTTGTCTGTTAACCGAAAAAATAAGGGAGGTGCTTTAGGGTATTATTTAGGAAAAAATAATATTAAGGTGGAATTAATAAAAGTGCGCTTTTTAGGACTTTTTGATACAGTATCTTCTTACTCATCCTTAATTGATGGAAAGCCTAACTTTGATGATGATACTAGCCAGCTGCCGTTAAACAATTTAGCAAAGGCAAAAACGGTAATGCATTTTACAGCTGAAAACGAACATCGTAATAATTTTTCGCTAACAAAAACAAGAGTAGGAAAAGAAAGAGAATTTCCGGGCGTACATTCCGACGTTGGAGGAAGCTATAATGATGGTGTTGAAATCGTAAAAGTGATCGACAAAAATTTTAAGGAAGAATTAAAAGAATATTCAGAAAAGCTGGTTAGCGAATCATGGTATTTAAAAGACCAGCTTGAAACTTCTCTTTTTGGTCCAAAATATGAGCTTAAGGGAACACGAAATTTAAAAAATACATACAGCTATATTCCTTTGCATTTTATGGCAGAATCATCTGTAGCACAAAATGTACCTTTTAATATGAAAAAATTAGAGATTGACAAATACAGTATTTCAAATGATGCCTTGCTTATGCGGGTAAAAAAGCGTTTGCGTGGTTATGTTTTTAAAGAAGAAAAACGGTACACTTTTAAATGGTTTGGAGATATTCACGAAAAGTATAAAGGGGTCAAATCTGGAGACAGTAACTTTGATACTTACCAGCAGGAACTGCAAGAACAGCAAGATTTACGAAAACTCCGTAATCAATATTTGCATTGGTCAGCAGATAATGGTTCTATTGGTATGGAGCCAGCAAAAAACAGGACACGCAAAACTTTCTAGATTGAACAATAATAAAAAATGATATGAAAATAGAACCGACAATGAAAATAATTGGAGATATAATTATTACTCAGGAAAAGAGAATGTCATTAATTTTTTAAATAAAAAAAATGATGCCTGTTTTGGCTTACAGTGAGACGGAATTCTTTATTTTGATCCTTTTAGCAATAGTGTGATAAATCATCGAACGGCAATAATAGTGGACGGAAAATCGTATAGTTTGAAAAAAGTAAGTGATGAAATTAGGAGAAAAGATGGTTCTATAATAATACTATTGACTACAAAAGAAATTCAAGAAATAGCCAATAAGACTTTTTACGGAGATGAACAATTTTGTCATATAGATTTCTTAACTTTAACAATAACCGAAGAATAAAAAAAGCTGTTTCTAATTATTTTTAGAAACAGCTTTTTTTAAATATAAATGAATTAAGCCTTAAGCCGTCTGATCGTCAGTTTCAGCATCAGGAGCATTTTTCTTTACAGATTCGATTCCGTTTTCTCTTGCGGCCACACTTTCGTACATTTCGCTAGATCCTATGATTTGCCCATTGCTGGCTTTTAAATTAAAATAAGGTTTGCCATTGCTGGATTCTTTTCTGTCGTAACGGCCATCATCTTGTGAGTTTGTTTTCACAGATTCGATTCCGTTAGTAGCGGCAGCTTTAGTAGTATAACCTTCACTTGTTAAAATCGTTTGTCCGTTTCCAGCTTTTAAATTGAATTGAAATTCTCCGTTGGCTCTTTTAGTAATTACAAATTTTCCCATGCAGTTTATTTTTAAGTTAACTAATTTATTTTGCTATAGATAAAAATACAAAACTTCAAGATATAAATGATATTGTAAGAAAAAATAATTGTTTTGAGATTGTTAAGTATGCATTCAATTTTTTAAACTTAAATGATTTTCCTGCTTTTAAGTTTATAATATTTTTTACTTTTAGGCTGTTAAAGAATCATCAGAAGTTTGTTTTGCTGATGAATAATTATTTTATGAAGGAAATCAGCGAAATTTTACAAGCTTATTCAGAAGCAAATGCAGCAGGAAAAAAAACAGCTTTGGCAACAGTTGTCAAGGTCGAAGGTTCTTCGTATAGACAGCCGGGCGCAAGAATGCTCGTTACTGAAGATGGTTTATTGACTGGCGCGATAAGCGGAGGCTGTCTTGAAGGCGATGCGCTCCGAAAAGCACTTCTTTCCATCAATCAAAAACAAAATAAATTAGTCACTTATAATACCAATAATGAAGACGATGCCGAAATAGGCCTTCAGCTGGGGTGCAATGGAATCGTTCATATTTTATTTGAATATATTGATCATGAATTGGAGAATAATCCAATTCTGCTTTTAAAACAATTAAAAGTAGAAAGAAGAGAAGCTGTAATTATCACGATTTTTTCCTTAAAAAGAGGAGCAGCACAAATAGGAACAAGCTTATTTTTTAGAAAAGACAGCCCTGTTTTACATCACAATAACAATGCATTAAATTTAATTTCGGATGCCAAAGAAGTGTTGCTGACGAAAAAAACGTCTGTAAAAAAACTTCAGGAAAATACAGAGTACGAAGCGTTGATTGAATATATACATCCGCCAGTATCGTTAGTAATTGCCGGTGCCGGAAATGATGTACAGCCATTGGTAAAAATGACAACTTTGTTAGGCTGGGAAGTAACTATTGGAGATGGGCGAAGCGCACACGCAACAAAAAAACGTTTCCCAGAAGCAAGTCAGGTTTTAGTTGTAAAACAAGATGATTTTTTAAATACTATCGTAATTGATGACCAAACCTATTTTGTTTTAATGACGCACAATTATAAATATGATTTGGGTGTTTTAAAATTATTATTGGAGACAGATTGCCGTTACATTGGAATTCTCGGTCCAAAATCAAAATTAAACCGAATGCTGGATGATCTTCAAATGGAAGGAATTTCGGTAAATGAAGAGCAATTACAAAGAATTCATAGTCCGATTGGTTTAGATATTGGCGCAGAAACTTCTGAGGAAATTGCTTTATCAATTGTTGCTGAAATAAAGGCTTTTGAATCTGGAAAAACAGGAACTTCTTTAAAATATAAGTCGGGTAAAATTCACGATGAAATTCATTATGGAATCTAAAAATAAAACGGGCATTGTCATTTTGGCAGCAGGCAATTCTTCTAGATTAGGACAGCCAAAACAGCTTCTTGGTTATAAAGATTCAACGCTTCTTAAAAACACAATTGCAGAAGCTTCTTTAGTTCCAGAAGTAAAAATTATTGTCGTTACAGGCGCTAATAATCATTTGATTGAAGAAGAACTTGATCCGTCGAGAATAAAAATTGTTTTTAATCCTGAATGGGAATCCGGAATGTCATCTTCAATCATTTACGGACTCAAAAAATTATTAGAATTATATCCAGAAAGCGAAAACTGCATTTTTGCAGTCTGTGATCAGCCTTATGTTTCAAGTTTAATTTTTGAAAATCTGATTGCAGAACATTATAAAACCGAAAAAGGAATTGCTGCTTCTGCCTATTCAGGAACGCTCGGAACACCGGTGCTTTTCAATAAAAAATACTTTAACGAATTATTAGAACTGGAAGGTCAAGAAGGCGCAAAAAAAATAATCAATACATTTTCAGATGATGTCGTTTCGGTTTTATTTGAAAAAGGAAATATTGATATCGATACTGAAGACGATTATAACAAACTCATGTCTGAGTTTTAGATGCTATCCGAATAGCAATCGGGACGAAGTTCTCTTCTGAAAAGAAATCAATTAAATCCTTTTAATCAATGGCAAAAGGCAAAAAATTATTGAATTGACTGTTGAGTCAAAGTTAAAACGCGCTCAATAGTTTCTTCGATTTCTTCAGAAGTAGTAAATTTTCCCAAACCAAAACGAATCGAACTCAAAGCATTTTCATCAGACAATCCCAAAGCTTTTAAAACATGTGAAGGCTCAGTTGTCACAGCGGAACAAGAAGAACCATTTGAAACAGAGATATTTCCCAAAGCCAAAACCAGTTGTTCTGAATTTACGCCTGGAAAACAGATATTTGTGGTATTGTAAATTCTTTCAGCAGTATCTCCGTTAACAAAAGAACCTTCAAATTGAAGTAAACCTTTTTCTAGTTGGTTTCTTAATTTTAAAATTCGGTCCTCATCACTTTTCATTTCGCTAAGTGCAATTTCGCTCGCTTTTCCTAAACCGATGATTCCTGGAACATTAAGAGTTCCACTGCGTAATTTTCGCTGTTGATCACCACCATGTAATTGCGAAGTCAGTTTAATTTTGGCTTTCGCCGAAACATAAAGTGCGCCTATGCCTTTGGGACCATAAAATTTATGTGCAGAAAAAGGCAAAAGATCAATTCCGAGCGCTGTTACATCAACAGGAATTTTTCCGACGGCCTGCGTTGCATCGCACATGAAAAGTGCATTTTTGGCATGAGCAAATTCAGAAATCATTTTTATATTTTGCTGAACGCCCGTTTCATTATTAGTCATCATAACGCAGACTAATAATGTTTTATCGGTTATAACTTCTTTTAAAATGGAAAGATCTAAAATACCATTTGAGGCAGTTGGCAAATAAGTAACGTCAAAACCTATAGTTTCCATAAATTGACAGGTTTTTAAAACAGCTTTATGTTCTGTAGAAACTGTGACAATATGTTTACGGTCTTGATTTATCAAACCTTTTATGGCCAGATTAATAGATTCTGTAGCGCCAGAAGTAAAAATAATTTCGTCTTCTTGTGCTCCAATTAAGTTTGCGGTTTGCCATGCAGCGTTTTCAACAGCTTCATTTACTGTCAATCCAGCAATATGACTGCTTGAAGCATTCGCATAAAAATCAGAAAAATAAGGAAG
Source organism: Flavobacterium sp. 245 (assembly GCF_004362055.1). GTDB lineage: Bacteria > Bacteroidota > Bacteroidia > Flavobacteriales > Flavobacteriaceae > Flavobacterium. The sequence continues at coordinate 112,221 of NZ_SNXB01000007.1, read as the reverse complement.
CATTACATCCAAGACTCGTTTATCAACACGTGTTGTGGCATTATTATCGAGATAGATGATTTGCTTTTGAGACATAATTTCTGGTTGATCTTGTAAAAGTAAAAAAAAAATAAACCTGTTGCATCCGTTTTTTTTAACCGCAAAGCACGCAAAGATTTTACTATAGAGGTTTTTACCATAAACGCAAAGTTCGCAAAGGTGGTATTGATATAGCTTTGCGTTCTTTGCGCTTATCTAGATAACTAAATTTAAAAATAACTTGCGGGCTTTGCGGTTAAATCACACCACGAGATTGTAATTATTCTAAATAAAGCTAATGTTTGAATTTTATAATTTTTTGTTCCTTAAGATTGTTAAATTTGTTAGAATAATAAAGGTGTTTTTGCTAATTTTAAAAATAGACTGAATGGCTTCTAAAAAAACAAATCAGAATAAAGTAACCAATGAAGATGCAAATTCTCGTAGGGACTTTATAAAAAAATCGGGACTTTTTACCGCTCTCGCTTTGGCACCGCCTTCATTGGTAATGGCCTCCGAGAATAAATGGGATGAAAAAATTGCTGAATATTTAGAAACAGTACCACTTTTTATTGAAGTAAATGGCAAAAAACACACTCTTAATATCGAACCAAGAACCACGCTTCTTGATTTGTTGAGAGAACAATTACAGCTTACAGGAACTAAAAAAGGCTGTGATCACGGACAATGCGGTGCGTGTACGGTTCATGTAAACGGAACCCGAATTTTGTCGTGCTTAACTTTAGCAACGATGCAGCAAAATGCTCAGGTCACTACAATCGAAGGGCTTTCAAAAGGAAAAAAACTCCACCCAATGCAGGAAGCCTTCATCAAAAATGATGGTTTTCAATGCGGTTATTGTACTCCTGGACAAATTATGTCTGGAATTGCCTGCATAAAAGAAGGTCATGCCAACAGCAGAGAAGAAATTAGAGAATACATGAGTGGCAATATCTGTAGATGCGGCGCTTATCATAATATAGTCGATGCTATTACCGAAGTAAAGGAAGGAGGGATGCTGTCATGAAAAATTTCCAAATAATTAAAGCATTGTCTCCGTCTTCGGCAGTTACAAGCGTCAGCAAAGAACCGTCTGCGAAGTTTATTGCCGGTGGTACAAATCTGGTTGATTTAATGAAAAAGAATGTTGTCGCACCAGATAAATTGGTTGACATCAATGGTTTGGATTTTAAGAAAATAGAATTTTTAAAAGGAAAAGTTTCGATTGGCGCTTTGGCAAAAAACAGTCAGGTTGCCGAAGATCCATCCATAAAAGAAAAACATCCTTTGTTGGCATTGGCTTTAGCGGCTGGTGCATCACAGCAAATCAGGCATATGGCAACAGTTGGCGGTAATATGTTGCAGAAAACGCGTTGTTCGTATTTTTATAATACTGATATGCCTTGCAACAAGCGAGTTCCTAAAAGCGGTTGTGGAGCGATTGGCGGTTCAAACAGAATGCACGCGATTTTTGGTGCTTCGGAAAGCTGTATTGCTGTTCATCCAAGTGATATGTGTGTGGCGCTGACTGCACTCGACGCAACGGTTTTGGTAGAAGGTCCAAAAGGAAAAAGACAAATTAAATTTATTGATTTTCATCGTTTGCCTGGAAATACACCAGAAAAAGACAATACACTTCTTGATAAAGAATTGATAACGTCAGTTGAAATTCCGGATAATAATTTCACGAAAAATGTTCATTATTTAAAGGTTCGTGATCGAAGCAGTTATGCTTTTGCATTAGTTTCTGTTGCTGTGGCTTTGGATATTCAAAATAATACAATTGTTAGCGCACGTCTTGCAATGGGCGGTGTAGCACACAAACCTTGGAGATTGACCGAATCTGAAGAGTTTTTGAAAGGAAAAATAATTTCTGAAACGATTTTTAAACAAGCAGCCGATTTGGCCATGAAAGGAGCTAAAAGTTACGGAGATAATGATTTTAAATTAACTCTGGGACCAAATGCCATTGTAGAAGCATTAACGATAGCATCATCTAAATAATTGAATTATGAGCAAGACAAGTAATATAAATAGAGTAGATGGATTTGCTAAAGTAACGGGTACTGCAACATATTCTGCTGAATATAAAACGGCGGGAGTTGTTTATGCCTGTTTGGTGGGAAGTACGATTGCAAAAGGAAAAATTAAAACGATTGACACTAAAAAAGCAGAATGGGCGCCGGGAGTTCTGGCGGTGATTACGCATTTAAATGTTGATAAACCTGTTGGCTATCAAAAAGCAAAAGACAAGCACAATTTTGGTCAGCCTTTGCAGATTTTTAAAGATGATTCGGTTTTGTATTATGATCAGCCAATTGCACTGGTTATTGCCGATACTTTTGAAAGAATGCAATATGCAGCGAGTTTAATTAAAGCCGATTATATAAAAGAAGAGCATTCGACTGAACTTAAAAAAGTGGCTGACAAAGAGAAAAAAGTAGAAACCGATAAAGGAAATGATTATCATCGCGGTGAACAGGATGGTTATAAAAATGCTGAGGTTGTTTTAGAGGCAGAATATACGATTCCGACCGAAGTTCATAATCCAATGGAATTGGCTAATATCATAGCAAAATGGGAAGGAAATAAGCCTATTGTATATACCAAAAGTCAAGGTGTTGAAGGAACAAGAAGAAGCATTGGTGAAGTTTTCGGAATTCCGCCTGCAGATGTTGAGGTAACTTCTGAATATCTTGGAGGTGCATTCGGAATGGGATTGCATACTTGGCCTTACGAAATTGCAGCATTAATTGGCGCAAAAAAATTAAATCGTCCAGTAAAATTAGTTTTGCATCGTGAACAAATGTTTACAAATGTAGGTTTTAGACCTTATACCATTCAGAAAATGGGTTTAGGGGCAACAAAAGCCGGAAAATTAACTGGCTTGACGCACGAAGCGGTTGCAATGACTTCGAGTTATGAAGATTTTATGGAAGGAACCGTAAATATGTCCCGATTTATTTATGATTGTTCCAATGTTTCAACACGATACAGAATTGTGCCTTTGGATACTTGCACGCCAATTTGGATGCGCGGTCCGGGCGAAGCGACAGGTTCATTTGCATTAGAATGTGCAATGGACGAAATGGCGTATAAATTAAATCTGGATCCAATTGAATTTAGAAAGCTTAATTATGCTGAGAAAGATTTGGAACAAAATAAACCTTGGAGCAGTAAATTTCTGTTAGAATGTTATGAGGGCGGCATGGAGCGCATTGGCTGGAAAAACCGTAAAAATGAACCGGGATCTGTTAAAGAAGGAAACTGGCTTGTAGGTTACGGAATGGGGACAGGAACTTTTGGATGTTATCGAAGCCCGACATCAGTAAAAGCAAAATTTTTGCCAGATGGAAATTTGGTACTGCAATGCAGCGTAAATGATATGGGACCTGGAACTGCAACTATGATGACAGCAATTGGCGCAGAAATTACAGGTTTGCCAGCTGAAAATGTAATTATAGAAATGGGAAAAAGCGGACTTCCAAAAGGTCCTACGCAAGGAGGATCTGCGACGACTTCGTCTGTGGGTTCTGCGGTGCACGATTCTTGTAATTTACTGGTAAGCAAAGCTGTTGGATTAGCTGCTGAAAATCCAATTTTTAAAGGAATTCCGATTACAGATTTGGCTTTTGAAAATGGTTTGATTTCATCTAAAAAAGACGGTTCTAAATCTATTGCATTGACATCTTTGTTGAGCGCAAATAAATTGGAAGTTTTGGAAGTTGAAAATCAGTCGAAAGGAAATGAAGAGGCGAAAAAATATTCAATTTACTCTTTTTCAGTTCATTTTGTAAAAGTATTAGTGAATCCGAATTTAGGAAAAATTAGATTAGCGCATGTGGTTTCCTGTGCAGATATTGGAAGGGTTATCAATCAAAAAACCTCGGCGGGGCAAATGTTTGGCGGTGCGGTAGGAGGAATCGGAATGGGGTTAATGGAAGCTTTAGAAATTGATCATCGTTTCGGGCGACCAATCAACAACAATTTTGCCGATTATCATGTTCCGGTAAATGCCGATATTGAAAAGCAGGAGGTGTTTTTTGTCAATAAAAAAGATCCAATCAGTAATCCAATGGGAACAAAAGGTCTTGGAGAAACAGCTTTAGTTGGAATGGCTCCAGCAATTGCAAATGCCGTTTTTAACGCGACCGGAAAACGTGTACGAGATTTACCAATTACATTGGATAAAATTATAGAAACCGTGAAGGTTTAAAAACAAAAAAGAGACATTGAAAAATGTCTCTTTTTTATTCCTATTTTCAAATATAGCCCTCGGTTTCAACGGGGGATACAGAGTTATTTTGATTGCGTCCCCGTGGTTGAAACCACGGGCTATGTTTTGCAAAAGATTGCATTTGCAAATGCAAAGAAAATTATCAAAATAAAAAGAGATAATAAAACACCTCTTTTTTAGGTTATTATTTATAGATATAGCCCGTGGTTTCAACCACGGGGAACGTATAGATACACAATAAAACGTAACACAATGAGCGTTTTTAGATATAAAAAAAAGAGACATTGAAAAATGTCTCTTTTTTTTATATCTAAAAACGCTTAATTACTTAACCGTAATAGGTAATTCAACTGTTGTTTTATCCCATCCAATAACCAAATTGGCTACATTACCTTGAGTGGTAAAAGCAATTGATAAAGCTTCAATTACATCAGAAACTGGTTTAACAGGAACTGAAACTCTTACAACATCTTTGCTTTCATCATAGGCATAACCACCCCATAAATCCAATTCTTTGTTGATAATGATCGTCCATTTGTCTTTTTCAGGAATAGCAAATAAGCTGTAATATCCAGCTGGAATATTTTTACCGCCAATAGTTACGGCTTTATAGAACTTAACTTCAGTGTTTTCGTTTGCACCAACTCTCCAAACTTCACCAAATTTCACGATATCACCAAAAATAACACGTCCTTTTACAGAAGGTCTTGAGTAAACAACTTTTACAACCGGACTAGGAGTGTCTGTTTTTTTGAATTTAACTGCTCTATTTGGGAAATAAGAAATATCAACCGGACTAGCGTCTAACGGAGAAAATTTCACCACATCTTGTGCATTAACTGAAAGAGCAGTAAACAATATAACTGCCAGTAAATAAATTTTTTTCATAGGATTACAATTTTTAGAATAACTACAAAGTAAGTTAATAATTAAGAAAAATCATGAAATTACAGTTTGTTTTTTGTTAATGAATTGATAATGGTTCTTGTAGTTTTATTGTTCGACGCATATTGATCAGATTAATTTTAGACATAGTTTGTGTCACCTTAAAAAAATAAGACCTTAATTAACGGGAATCTTCAAATATTCCCCTTTAAAACTTTGGTTCAGCGCCGTCATTTCGATTGGATCATTTGAACCGTCTGGAATAACTTCAATAGAAGCCTTTCCGTTAGCCATTCTGATGGATTCACTTCCTGTTGGCGTTCCTTGGTTTTTTAAAGTTTTTCCACCTTTCAAACATTGAAAATAAACACTTTCTTCATAATCCAAACAACGCAAATTATGATTGTCAATTGCGATTGCCGTTACTAAATAATTGCCGTTTTTTAGTTTTTCGGAAGATAATTGCAACGAAGAAGCTGCATCATTTTTATTGAAACGATAATTGACTTTTATGGTGTCAGAAACAGTTTTGCCATCTTTATTTTTTCCCACAGCAATTAAAGTGTTTTCGCCTTTTTTGAAATTAAGATCCCATGTTAAACCGCAGGCCGGGTAAACCGTACTATTTCTTTGTTTTTCGCCAAGATTTTTTCCATCGTGGAATAAAGTCACTTTTTCACAATTACTGAAAACACTTATTGTTCTTGGCGTATTTTCAGGACCTTGACGTTCTGTCCAAGTATGCGATTCAATGTAAGTAAAAGGCTCTTTTGCCCAATAACTTTTAAAAACATAATAGGCATCTTTTGGGTTTCCGTTTCGGTCTGTAAGCCCTTTTTGATTCATATACGGAATATCGTCTTCCGGACGCAACGGCGTTGCAAAATCCTTAAATGCCCATTGAATATTTCCCACAAACGATGGATCATTCTCGGATATATGCAAATGCCAGTCGAACAAATCAACTATATAATTTTCACTCCAGTCTCCAATTTGAGCAATGTTTGCCACTTTAGTTTGAACAATTGCTTCTTCCCAGCCTTCAGATTTTATAACATTTTCTCCAGTCACAGGATTTTCGCTGTGGCGCCCAACGTGACTGTCACCGCCATATTCAGCATGAATGAAATGTTTGTATTCTTTTTTGTAAACATCAATTGCTTTTTGGTAGCTTTTGTAACTTCCTGAATACCAGCCAGACCAGATAGAAGGAGAGAAGACATCGACAATATGCGAACCTTCATAATACTTTCTGATTGCTGTTTTTCTTGCCGGATCAAGTTTATGCGCAAGGTCATTTAATTCGGTTAAAAAGGCATTTGTTTTTTTATCATTATCGCCATCAGGAAAATCAGGAAGCCAGTTTATTTCATTTCCTAATGACCAAATAATAATGCTCGGATGATTATAATTTTGATTGATGATTTCTTCAAGCATATTTTTGGTGTTCGTTTTCCAAACATCATTTCCAATACCGCCACGGCACCAAGGCAATTCATCCCAAACTAATAAACCTAATTCGTCGCAGGCTTTATATACCTCAGGATCTTGCGGATAATGTGCCAATCGAACAAAATTTGCTCCCATCGCTTTTATCGATTTCATATCGGCCCAATGCTGTTCGTTTGTCATTGCAGCGCCAACTCCAGCTTGCTCTTCATGACGATGTGTACCGCGAATTATTAAACGTTTCCCGTTTAAATAGAACGGACCATGATCTTTAAATTCAAACCATCTGAAACCTGTCTTTTCAGAAACACTGTCTTTTATTTGATTTTTTTCTGATAAAACAGCAGTTATTGAATATAAATTTGGATGATCAGTATCCCAAAGTTCTGGGTTTTTGATGTTTTCAAAAGTAATTGCAGCAGTTTTGTCTGTAACCGAAATTGTTTTGCTTGCTACTTTCTTTCCTTTCGGATTTTTTAAAGTTACGCTTAACGATAAGCTTTTTGAATTATCCGAATTTACAATTGAAGAAACAATTTGAACCGAAGCTTTTTTTGCAGAAACTTCGGGTGTTGTAATCTTCAAATTGTCAATATGATTTTTGTATTTTGAAACAAACCAGACATCGCGCGTGATTCCTCCATAAATAAAGAAATCACTTTTTTGAGACGGAATAATTTCGATATCATAGCTGTTGTCAACACGAACAAAAATGTCATTATTTCCTTCTTTGATAAGGTTTGTAACATCGATAGAAAAACCAATGTAACCTCCAATGTGCGTTCCGGCTTCTTTACCGTTTACATACACTTTTGTCGTAACATTTGAACCTTCAAAGTATAAAGAATACACTTTGTTTTTATCGATTTGAGGAATAGCAAGTTTCTTTTGATACCAGCTGGCATCGCGTCTGTAACCTGGATTTAAGTCGGTTGCATCTTCGGCATTCCAAGTATGCGGCAAGTTTAGAGAAACCCAGTTTTGATTTTTTTGGGCTTCGCTAAGATTTGAAAGGTGGTTTTCTAAATAAAGCCAATCATTATTAATATTCAGCTTTGCCTGAGCAAAACTGGTGCTCAGACAAATCTGAAAAAAAACAAAAAGCGCAAATAATTGAAATGTATTATAGTGGTTTGGTCGGTTGTTCATAGATTATAAAGCTTTTTTTTAGGTTCAAAGGCTCAAAGAGGCAAAGGCTCAAAGGCTGAAAACCTTTGTCACTTTGTACCGCTGTGCCTTTGTTACTTTTTTCGTTACTTTCTTCTTAGTAATGCTTCAAGAAAATAGTAATCGGCATAAATTATTGGTTCGTCAATTTCGTCATGTTTTGGCCAGTTTCCGGTGCTGTGGTCGAGCACAAACGGGCCTTTAATATTGGCATCTAGAATGTATTTATCAGTTTGTACCGAAGCCATTAGTTTATCGGCGAAAGCCAAATAACTTTTATTTTTAGTATAAGTGTACAATTCATATAAACCAGATGCCATAACCATTGCAGCAGAAACATCACGAGGAGCATTTGGAATACTTGGATCTTTAAAATCCCAATACGGAATTCCATCCTCGGGTAGATTTTTATTAGTCATGAAAAATTTTGCAGTAGCTTCAGCTTGTTTTAAATAAGCGGGATCTTTTGTATATCGATACGACATTGTAAAACCGTAAACGGCCCAGCCTTGCCCGCGTGCCCAAACCGAATCATCATTATACCCCTGAAGCGTTGTTTTCTTTCTTACATTGCCCGTTTTGGGGGCATAATCAATAACATGATAACAGCTATTGTCCGCTCTAAATTGATTTTTCAAAGTGGTATTCGCATGTTTAATGGCAACGTCGCGGTATTTTGGATTTCCAGATAATTTTGAAGCTTCAAAAAGCAATTCAAGATTCATCATATTGTCAATAATAACTGGAAAATCCCAAATTTCTTTATTGAAATCCCAAGAACGAATTGAACCCACTTTTTCATTAAAACGGGTGCATAAAGTTTCTGCACCTTTAATAATTACAGCTTCATACTCTTTTTTGTTTTCGACTTTTAGCGCTTCTCCAAAACTGCAATACACTTTAAAACCTACGTCATGCGAATTACTGTTGAGGCTTTCTTTTTTACTGAAAGCAGTCCATTTTTGGGCTTGTTCTTTGTATTGAGAATCGCCTTTGAGTTTGTACAATTGCCAAAGGTTTCCGGCAAAAAAACCACTTGTCCAATCACGTGAAGGGACTTTCCTGATTTCATTGGTTTTGATATTCATGCTTCTCGGCATCGACATAGAATCGACCGGATAATCGAGCAGCATTTTATAGCGTGTTTCCAAAAGATTATTGGTCACAGGCGCTTTCTGTTTTGATTGAGTATTAATTCCGGATTTGCAAGCTGTTGTCAGCGTTGCAAACCCTAAAATTAAAGAAATGAAACTAACTTTATTCATACTAATTAATCTGCTTTTTTAATAACCAAAATTGTTTTGGTTTTAAAATTGAATTTCGAATTATGGCTTATTTAAACACCGGATGTAATTTTAACACATAGTGACTTGGTTGTCAGTACTTAATAATGTGTTTATGGTATTAAAAACACATTTTAATTATAGGCAATGACTTGTCATTTATTTTATTATTTAACCAAAATTTAAAATGTATTTTATGTGTTAAAATGTTTACACCCAGCAATTTAATCAATTATACTTGTTAATAACCTGAGTTTTTTGATTTTAAATTCGGATGCATAACCAGTTAAGTTCCCGGTAATGGCTATTTAAATCATTTTTGTTTGGATCAAAATCAGTGTAAGATTTTAAATTAGCGGGATCAAATAGCGCGACTAATAAAAATGATATTGGCAAAAACCATTTATATGATTTTATTTTTTGTTTTGTTAACATTCATTTTTTGGTTTTAAGGTTAATGTTAGATAAAGTAGAAAATTAAAAGACTCGTTCCTATTATGAGGACGACAAAAAAAATTTGAAGCAATAACAAGTTTCCTTTTTTTATTTTCATACGGCAAATGTAGATGCCGAAAACGATATAGAAATACAAAAAAGGGTATCTAAAAATACAGATACCCTTTTTAAGCCCTTAAAACAGTACGTTTTTTAAATTACCGCCGAAGATTTATAAAATTTATCGGCGTAGTGTGATGGAGTTTCGCCATACTTTTTCTGAAAGCATTTACTAAAGTATTTTGGATTATTGAAGCCAACTTTATAACTAACTTCTGATACAGTTAATTTATTTTGTTCCAATAATTTAGCGGCACGTTTTAATCTTATTTCGTGAATGAACTCGTTTGGTGTGCAGTTTGTCCAAGCTTTGATTTTTAAAAATAACATGGTTCGGCTTACGCCTAATTCTGAACAGAAAAATGGAATATCAAATTGTTCGTTCGAAATGTTTTCTTCAACAATTTTAAATGCTTTTTTCAAAAGTTCTTCATCTAAAGAAGAAACTGTTATTTCTGACGGAATAAAACTGTCTTCGGTTGAAAATTTGATTTTTAAACGTTCTTGCGTATTCAGTAAATTTTTCACACGAAGTCTGAATTCCATTAAGTTGAAAGGTTTGCTGATGTAATCATCGGCACCACTTTCTAAACCTTCAAATTTATAAACCAATGAAGATCTTGAAGTCAGTAAAATAACCGGAATATGACTTGTTTTGATGTTTTCCTTTATTTTGGAACAAAGCTCAGTTCCTACCATTTCAGGCATAATGACATCGCTGATAATCAAATTTGGCGTATATCTTAATGCTTTTTCAAAGGCAATTTTTCCGTTCTCAGCTTCAATAATGTTGTAATCTTTTTTGAGTAAGTTTTTCATGAACTTTCTCAAAACCTTGTGATCTTCTACAATCAGAACGGTTTGCTTTTCTTCGTTTACAATTAAATCTTCAATGTCTTCGTTTTCAATTGTTTCAGACGGTTCTAATTGCGCTTGATATTGCGCAATATCATCACTGATTTTGAAATCTGGAATAATTTCACTTTCTAAAAGATGTTCACGGCCAAGTGGCAGCGCAACTTTAAAAATAACACCTCCTGACGGTTTATTGGTAACATCAATTTTTCCTTTATGGAGCTCGACAATATTTTTTACAATCGAAAGCCCAATTCCGGTGCCTTTGTTGTAGTTTTTCTGAACTTGATTGTGCATCGGAATTTCAAAAAATAAATCAAAAATTTTATGAATGTATTCTTCCGAAATTCCAACTCCTGAATCTTCAACAGCAATAAAAAGATTTTCAGTATCGTTACTAATTTTAATGTTGATTGAACCGCCTTTTGGTGTGTATCTAAATGCATTAGAGATCAAATTGTAAAAAACACGTTCCAATTTGTATCGGTCAAAGTAGACCAGAATTTCTTCATTTGAAGTTTCAAAAGTATAATCATAACCGCCATCTTTGGCATATTCAATAAACGAGAGAAAGATTTCTTTGGTAAATTTTACAATATTTCCGTTTGCCGATTCAAGCGCAACTTGATGATTTTCAAGTTTTCTAAAATCCATTAAACGGTTGATTAGCCCCAAAAGATGATTTGCGCTTCCTTCAATAACTAAAAGCTTTTTATACATTTCATTTGTTCCGTTATAGTCGGCTAAAATTTGCTGTAACGGACCTAAAATCAAGGTTAATGGCGTTCTGAATTCATGCGAAATATTCGTAAAAAAGTCCAGTTTTAGTTTGTTGTTTTCTTCTATACGTTTGGTTTCCAGATATTCCAGCTCTAGTTTTTGTTTAAGTCTGGCTTTCGATTTCATAATCCAGATCAAACCGTATAAGCCTAAACCTATTACAATTCCGTATAACAAAAATGCCCAAATACTGCGCCATGGAGCTGGATTTACAATAACCGTTAAAGTTGTTGGAATTTTGTTCCAAACTCCGTCATTATTGGCACCGCGGACTTCAAAAGTGTACGTTCCCGGATTTTGAATGGCAAAATTGGCTTCACTGTTTTTGGTCGTCGTCCAGTTGTTTTCCAAACCTGTTAGGCGGTAACTGTATTGGTTATTTTTTGATCGAATATAATTTGGAATCGCAAAGTTTATCGAGAAATTGGCTTTGTCATAATCCAGCGTAATTGTATTTGTAAAACCGATGCTTTTTTCTAAAATTTCATTTTTATCATTTGCATGAATGGTTTCGTTTTTAATTTTCAAATCAGTAATTAAAACCTGCGGGGCGTATTGATTTAAGGAAATTTTTGAAGCATCGAAAAAAGTCGCTCCGGACGGACTTCCAAAATAAAATTGATTTGAAGCTAGTTTTAAAGCCGAATTATCGTTGAATTCATTACTCGCCAAACCATCTTTTTGATCATATATCAAAACCGATTTTTTAGCTTTATTGTATTTTATTATCCCTTGATTCGTGCTGATCCATAGATTTTTATAATCATCTTCTAAAATGGAATGAATAGAAGTAATAATTGTATTTCCTACTCTAAGATTGATTCGGTTGAATTTTTTTCCATCAAAATAATGCAGTCCTTTTGCTTTTGTTCCCACCCAGATTTTCTTTTCACTGTCTTGAAACAGAGTCAAAATATCATCGCCAGCTGAAGCAACATGATCGTAAAAGAAATGCTGAATTCCATATTTCTGCGTATTGAAATTCTTAAGCGGAATACGGTTTAAACCGTTTTGAGTTCCAACCCAAATGGAGTTTTGTTTGTCAACTAAAATAGTTCGTACAATGTTATTGGTTAAAAAAACTGGCTTAGTATTATCACTTCCTATATATTTAAACGTTTTATTTGCGGTATCATAACGAATTAATCCTTTTCCAAAGGTTCCAATCCATAAAATTGAACCTTCGGTTTTAAGCGAATAAACGCCGCTTTCTTTTAATGATTCGCTTAAATCTGGTGCAATTCTATTGTCTTCTATTCGTTTTGAAATGGTATTGTAAGCTGATAAACCTTTAGAAAAAGTCCCAATCCATAAAATATGATCATCTGAAAGACACATCGATTTTATATCGTTCTTGTTCGCTTGTCCGGTTTTGCTATTGATATAACTTATTGCTTCAGTATTTTTGTTGAAAATCGTAATACCGCCACCTTCAGTTCCAAAATAAACATTCTGATTTTTATCAGCTATAATCGAACTGACAACATCAAAACTCATCGGAATCTTTTTTGAGGTCTGATTATAATTGGAAAAATTCATATTTGAAATGTCCCAAAGATTCACGCCTTTGTAATAACAGCCAATCCAGATGGAACCTTTTTTATCCATAAAAATGGATTTCACTTTATCGATTCCGGTATTATTATTACTGCTGTTGAGTTTTTGCAGACTTTTATCTTGTCCTAAAATATAGATCCCATCATAAGCGCCAATCCACAGAGAGCCTTGATTGTCAATTACTAAAGATCGAATATCATTATTTATTTCGCGGTATTTTTCGACGTTTAAAAAGGATACAAAAGCTTTTTGCTTTTGGTCAAATTTCAAAAGCCCTTTGTTTTTTGTCCCAACCCATAAATCACCGTTTTTGTCCTCAATAACCGATTGAACAGTCAATAAATCAGTAGCATTAAATGGATAATTTTTAAACGAAAATTTTCCCGATTTTCTGCTTGTGAGCTGGCATAAACCTTTAGTAGTTCCAATCCATATTTCGCCTTTTCGAGTTTCTAAAATGCTCATAATATTATTGCTCGGAAGGGTAGAAGCATCAGTATCTGAATGAAAAACAGAGATAAACTTTGAAGTTTTTTTATTGTAAATCGTCAGTCCTTTTGAAGTTCCAAACCACATTTCACCGCCAATTTCTCTAATGCTCCAAACAGCATTATTGCTTATTGTATGATTGGTTGTAGTATGGAGATATCGTGTAAAACTGTCAGAAACTGGATTATAACAATTTAGCCCATTGTAAGTTCCAACCCAGATTTTTCCTGAATTGTCTTCTTCAATTGCCAGAATATCATTATTGCTGATAGAAGTTTTATCATTGACATCGTTCCTAAAAACTTTAAATCGGCTTCCATCGTATTTATTTAGACCATCCCGGGTACCGAACCACATCTGCCCAAACTTATCTTGATGAATAGCAATAACAGAACTCTGCGAAAGTCCGTCAGTTGTTGAAAAATTTTTAAGGCGGTATTTATTTTGGGAAAACGCATTTCCAAAAATAAGTACGGTTACAAGAAAAGCTATTTTGTATTTCATAGCGTTATTTTTAAAGGTTCAGAGAGGCAAAGGTTCAGATTTACAAAGAACTAACAAAGGAAAACCTTTTGCCTTTGTAGCTACGCCTTTGAACCTATTTTAAGCGTTGACTTAGTTGATAATCATATAACGATGGGATTTTTTCCATCGGTGTATTCAGAAATTCAATGTACGGATCGACGTCGTATTTGATTTCAAATTTCCTGTTTCCGTGTACGCCGATGATTCTAGCAAAAGCACCATCTTTCATTCCATACAATAAAACAGGTTTTGATGCATCAGGATTTTCGACCAGAACATTTAAGTTCCAAAATGTACTGAAAGGCCCATGAGACGGTTTCCAATATTCAGCTCCTCCGCCTCCAAATAAGGCATAACTATTATTTTTAGCCGTTTTTAGATGTACGGTGATATTATCAAACAAATTTTGGTGATTCGCTCCCGAATGTTGATCCAAAATCGGATCTGTAAATATTTCGCAGTTTTGATACACGTTTTTAGTTGCAAAAGTGTTGAAACTTAAAGGATGAACAGCCGAATTATATATTTTAAGATTCTTGACCAAAACATTATGAACACCGCCTAATGTCACTGTATAATGTGCCAAATGTGTACCGTCTGTTGTAACGTCTTGAATTGTAACGTTTGAAACTTCTTCGGCTAAAATACCACTGTCAGCATTTGTGATTTTTACATCTTTTACCCAGCTGTTAAACAAACGAGTTAAGAAAATCCCGTTGTTTCCCGGTTCGACATGATGCGCTACTCTAGGAATATCAGGAAATGTAAAACGAAGATGCTCAATTCCCACTTCGTTTAAATGTTTCCATTCAACCAATTGTGCTTGATAACTTGGTTTAACAGCGATTGTCAAAGGAGTTTTTAGGGTAATTTTAGAACCGGAAATTTTTAGAATTTCGACTTGCTGCCTGACAATAGGAAGTTTTGGAAACTGCCAATGATGCGAGCCCGGTTTTACATTAGCACCTTGATATAAATCTTTTATGATTTCGCCATTTTCACCGTCTTTATTAAACAATTGCAGTTCAACAATGTCTCCAGCTTTTAAATTTTTAATCTCTGAAACATTGATCGTAAATTCGCCCATTTTTCCAGAGCTTACTTTTGCTAAAACAACCGATTCAGGTTCGTATTTGTCTAAATAAGATTTTACGCGCTCGCCTGGAATTTGTGTCCAAATAAAACCTCCTGACCATGCGTATTGCGAAAAAGGCAAATCAATATTGTTTTCGTTTTCGCGTTGTCTTTTGTCAAAAGTGGTTAGATATTCGCGAAGTTCGGCTAGAGATTCAGGATTTTTAAGATACATCATCGGTCTAGGAAAGTAGATTTCAGTTCCGTTTTCGCCAGAACCAGCACCACGAAGTACAAAATTGCTTCTTTCAAGGTATAAAATATCACTCAGAATAATTCGGCCTTCCGGCAATTGCAAAATTACATTTCCATCAACTGTATTAGCTGCTTTTAAAGCTTTCAATAAAGCTTTAGAATCGTCTAAATCATCATTTGCTTTTACACCAAAATCAACTGCATTAATGATTTTTCCTTGAGAATCAGGGAGTGCACTTTCTCCAAAATGATAACCTGCAAAACTAAAATCAGGAAGGTAAGCTGTTTTTGGTTGTGTAATAATTTTAGGTAATTCCTGAGCCATTGTAATATTTACAACCAGACTGCAAAAGGTAAAAATGGCTGAACGAATCATGGTTTTTGGTGTTTTTTGGTTAGTTAGTTTTTTGTTTGTCGCTAAGACACTAAGGGGCAAAGTTTTTTATATTTCAGAAAGATTTCATCGCAATCTTGTCATTCCTAGGAACGAGGAATCTCCGCAAGTGACTCCGCAAGCTAAATCTTCAATCTTTGTAGCGTTTCTCGTGGAGATTCCTCGTTCCTAGGAATGACAAACTAGAATCAAAACTTTTGCGTCTTAGCGTCTTAGTGGCAAAACCTTTTATAAGGATCGCTTAATCCCTAATTCAAGTCCGCGTAACTCCGCCAAGCCTCGTAAACGGCCAATTGCAGAATAACCCGGATTTGTTTTTTTCTTTAAATCGTCCAGCATTTGGTGCCCGTGATCTGGGCGCATTGGCAATTTGCTGTTATTTCGTTTTTCAACTTCAAGAATCGCTTTTACGACTTCATACATATCAACATCGCCTTCAAGATGGTTTGCTTCATAAAAGCTTCCTTCTTCATCTCTTTGCGTGCTTCTTAAGTGAATAAAATTCATTTTGTCGCCATGACGTCTTACAATTCCTGGTAAATCATTATCGGCACGAACGCCATAAGACCCCGTACACATAGTAAATCCGTTTGATTGAGAAGGTGCTGCATTCATTAATTCAATCAAATCTTCTTCCGTACTTACTACTCTTGGCAAACCTAAAATCGGGTAGGGAGGATCGTCCGGATGAATGGCCATTAAAACGCCTTTGCTTTCGGCAACTGGAATGATTTCTTTTAAAAAGAAGAAAAGATTATCTTTTAAAGCTTGTCTGTCAATATGATTGTAAGCGCTTAATGTCACTAAGAAATCTTCGACTGAATAAGCTTCTTCGGCACCCGGAAGTCCAGCAAGAATGTTTTGCTGTAATTTTACTTTTTCTTCAGGAGTTATGGCTTCAAAATAGCTTTTGGCTTTTTGAATTTGTTCAGCCGAATATTCTTTTTCGGCTCCCGGTCTTTTCAAAATAAACAATTCAAACGCAGCAAAAGCATTAATGTCAAAACGCAATGCTTTTGAACCGTCTTCTACCGTATAAGCTAAATCTGTTCTTGACCAATCTAAAACAGGCATGAAATTATAACAAATGCATTTTATACCGCATAAAGCTAAATTTCGAATGCTTTCTTTATAATTTTCAATGTATTGAAGATAATTTCCTGTTTGTTTTTTAATGTCTTCATGCACCGGAACACTTTCAACAACTGACCAAGTCAAACCTGAAGCACCTTTTTTTGGATCGCCGTCCTGATGTTCAATTTCTACTTTTCGTTTAATGATTTCTTCAATGCTCCAAACTTCTCCGTTTGGAATGTGATGCAAAGCGGTTACAATTCCGGTTGCTCCCGTTTGTGCAATATCTTGTAAAGAAACAGGGTCATTTGGTCCGAACCAGCGTAATGTTTGTTCCATTTTAATATGTTTTTGATTTATTCCTGCAAGGTTTTCAAAACCTTGTAGGTATTTTTTAATTTATGTAAACGTATATTTTTAGACCTACAAGGTTTTGAAAACCTTGCAGGAACTCGAAAGGTCTTAAATACTCGCAGCAGCAAAACCGCCATCCACTTTTAATACTGTTCCTGTTACGAATTTTGACATGTCGCTGCATAAGTATAAAAGCGCGCCGTTAATATCTTCAGGTTTTCCAAATCTTCCCATTGGAGTCTGGCCAATAATTTTTTCGCCTCTCGGTGTCAATTTTCCTTCTGGAGTAAGCAGTAAAGCGCGGTTTTGTTCGCCAATAAAGAATCCCGGCGAAATGGCATTTACACGAATTCCCTCGCCGTATTTTGAAGCCAGTTCAACCGCCATCCACTGTGTGAAATTATCTATTGCTGCTTTTGAAGCCGAATAACCTACAACTCTAGTTAGCGGTCTTTGCGCAGATGCCGATGAAATATTGATAATGTTTCCTGATTTCTGCTTTGCAAAAAGTTCTGAAAAAACCTGAGAAGGCAACATTGTCCCGATAATATTTAAGTCGATAACCTGTTGTAAATCTTCCGTTTTCATATCATAAACCGCTTGATCTGGCTGAATAGTAGCGCCCGGCATATTTCCGCCGGCAGCATTAATTAAAATATCCAGACGGCCATATTTTTCAACAATATAATCTTTGATTTTTTCTACCTCTTCTTTATTTAAAACATTGGCTTGTACTGCAAAAGCTTGTCCGCCATTCTGTTCGATATTTTTTGCGGTTCTTTCTGCTTTTTCAAGTGATTGAGAAACGATTCCGACAATAACGCCCTGTTCAGCCAAAACGTTAGCAAAGTTGCTTCCTAATACGCCGGCACCGCCTGTTATAAGTGCAATTTTTCCTTTTAAATTAAATAGTGAGTCCATATAAATTATGATTGTTTTCTTAAAGTCTGAATAGTGTCCAGTACTTTTTTAGTTTCATTTTCGATTGTCGCATAATCACCTTCAATCATGCGTTTTTTTGTGATCAGTTTGCTGCCGAGTCCAACAGCAGCTACACCGGCAGAAAACCAACTTTCGATGCTAGCATGCGTCGTATCTACACCTCCGGTTACCATAAAGGTTAAATTAGGAAAAACATCTTTGATACTGCTCATGAAGTCCGGACCAAGAATATTTCCGGGAAAAAGCTTGATAAATGAAACACCAGCATTTTCTGCAGCGATAATTTCAGTAGGCGTCATGCATCCAGGTGCGTAAAGTGTCTTTTTGCTTTTTAAGAAAGTGGCAACTTCAGGAACAAAACCTGGGCTAATGAAAAAGTCTGCACCACCCTCATGAAAATCCTTAGCTTGGGATTCGTTTTTTATTGTTCCGATTCCTAAAAGCATTTCGGGCATTTCTGCATTTCTGATTTGTACCATTTTTTTGAAATTCACTAAAGCTTCTGAACCGCGATTAGTATATTCTACAGCTCTTATTCCTGCATTATATAAAGCGCGAAGCACTTCAATGCTGATATTCTCATCTGAATTGAAATATAAAGGGAGCATTCCCTGTTGCGCAATAATTTCTATTGAATTTTGAATGGAACTCATATTTAGATTTTTACTTTAAAAACAAGTTTTTTCAGTAAACCTTCGCCAATCATTGCAGCATGAACGTCTTCTGGAAACAAAATGGCAAACTGTTTTTCCTGCAATTGAAAAAACATATCGGGTTTATCGTGAAAAAAACGAACGTCTTTTTCGTCATTATAATCCCCATTTGGGCTTACACATTTTTCTCTAGGTTTCCATGCATACGTTTCTGGGCCTTTGACTAAAATTTGAATGTCAATGTTTTTATCGTGGCATTCAAAACCTTTAATACTTTCTTCTTTGGTTGTTCCTTGACCTGCAATTACGATTAGCTTCAATCCTTCTGAAATTTCCAAAACTCCTTCTTCGAGTTTGCTGATGTCATTTTGATTTACATAATCAAAAGCCTTTTTGAAATTTGGATGCAGACTGTGATATTTTGCCGCATTATGTAATGAATCTACTATCATTTTATTTAGTTTTTTGAGGTGTTTTTTATTTAATTGATTGTTTAGATGAAATATTTTAATTTGTTGGTTTTTAGTTGTTTATGCTGTTTGTTGTCATGTTGATGACTATAACCGATTTTTATTGCTAGTTTAAACAATTGAAGCTGTATTCATTATATTGTACAAAGATTTAAAGTTTTTATTTAAATAAAATGCCAAAATAAGCTGGTTTTTAATTTATTAATTTTTTATTTATATTTAATTTACTTTAAATTTTTGAACGATTAAAACGGAAAATAAATACGAGAAACAGCTTTTGTTTTTATCATTTGTGTATTTTTGCGTGTACGCACACGGTATTTTACAAATGTATATAAAAAGTTAAGTAAAACAACTTATATTTGATGAAAATAATAATAATTTTACGTGGCTAATAAATATTTTTAACTTAAAAATCAGCGATATCATAACGATAAAAGAAATAGCAGCACTAGCAAATATATCACCTGGAACGGTTGACAGAATCATCCATAACCGCGGACAAGTTGCTCAGGAAAATGTAGACAAAGTAAATGCCATTATTGAACAATATGGTTACAAACGAAATATTCTTGCGAGTAATCTGGCATTGAATAAGAAGTTTCGTATAGCTGTTTTTTTGCCTAAATATGAAAATCTTGAATATTGGAAAAGTCAGATTTCTGGAGTAGAAAAAGCAGCAACCGAATTTGTGAAATTCGGGATTGCGCTGGATTATTTTTTTTACGATTTTAATAAAGAATCTTTTCAGAAAGAGATTGAAAAAGTAATTAAGTTTGATTGTGACGGACTGCTTTTTGCGCCTATTTTTTATGAAGACTCGGTTCGGTTTTTGAAAGAATATGAAAAGAAAGATATTCCAGTTGTGATGATCGATTCTAATATTTCAGAAGAAAACAAGCATGCATATGTTGGTCAGGACGCTTTTCAGAGCGGTTATCTGGCTGGACGACTGATTAGTTTTGCAGTAAAAAATGAAAGGCAGGTTTTGATTTTTAAAATAGCCAGAGAGATTGAAAGTACATCAGTTTATCTGCAGCGAATTGACGGATTCTATTCGTATTTTAAAGATCATGATGAACTTACCAATTTTAAATTTTCTGAAATTACTATTAAAGATTCGGGAATCGATCAGCTATGTCTAGAAATGTTTAAAGGCATTAACAGCGTTTTTGTTCCCAATTCAAGAGCTTATATCGTGGCCCGATTTTTAGAAGAAAATAATATAAAAGGAGTTCGCATTATTGGGTTCGATTTATTAAAAGATAACATAGAATACCTAAACAAAGGCATAATTGATTTCCTTATTAATCAGAGACCCGAGGAGCAAGGATATATGGGAATTAATTACTTGTACAAGAAATTAGTACTTAAAGAAACGGTTGAAGCTGTTCATTATATTCCCCTAGAAATTATTCTGAAAGAGAATTATTTTCCTTCGAAAGTTAAGTAAAAACACAATCTTGTCATTTCGAGGTACGAGAAATCTCCGCAAGTGGCTCTACAAAGATTGGCGACTTTCTTTACGGAGCTACTTGCGGAGATTGCTTCACCAGTTCGCTATAGCTTGTGTTCTCGTTCCTCGAAATAACAAACTTTATTGTTATATATTGTCAGGCTGAGCGAAGTCGAAGCCCTCGCAAAGTAAATTTCCAATCACAATGACCAATCTGTGTCGATTCACTAGTGTGATTTCTCCTTTCAGTCGAAATGATAAAAATGGATAAATTATTTCTTCACTTTAACAACAAGTGGATTATTTATTTTCTCAGCAAAAGAAGTCAAATATGTTTCCCATTCTTGTTTGGTTTGAAACGGACTTCCTTTTTTCCATCCAAAACCAGTATAGTAAATTGCTTTCCCGTTTTTGAGCGAGATATTTCCGTACAGATTGCTTAATTCTTTTTCATTTGTAACGTGATTGTCAAAACTTGTCATGGTATTTTTTGGAGCCACTAATCCCATTCCAATTTCAGAATCATCAATTGGTTCCCAATAACTTAGCCACCCATTTTTTAAATTAGTGCTAGTAGTTCCTTTTTTATCGTGAAGTGTAATTCCAACAGCAATATTTTTACTTCCTGTAATAGTTGTTTCATAACGCGAAAGATAACTTCCGAAATCGAGACTGATTAATTTTGATTCGGTTATCTTGTTTCCTTTTGCATCCCAGTCGGCATAAGTCAAAATAAAACTCGTTCTGATTGGTCCTGTTGTAATGGTTTTCCAGCTGATAAAATTCTTCGAAAAATAATATTTTCCATCTACGTTTACAGCAATTCCACCAATTCCGCGACTATCTCCAACCTGAAAATTATCCAAACCTTCGCCAGTATCTTTATGATAAGTTCCTTTTCCCGTAGTCATTTTATCGTACCATTTGTTGATAATAGGATAATCGACTCTTTTTAGCCATGCATCTATTCCGCTCGTTAAAGTACCTCCAGGAACCTTGTCTTCAACCATTTTTTGAGCAACAGGGCCATAAGTCCTAAAAGCAACTTTGTTGTTTTCCCATGCATAATCATCTGTTCGTTCTGGCACAAAACGCGAATAACAGTTTGCTATTTGTGATGCTGAAGGATTGGTTCCTACTAAAACTTCAAAATTCTGTTTTGACTTTGCTTTGATTTTTGGCTGAAATAAAAGCACATCCATAGTTCCGTCGCCGTCATTATCGACCGTCTGCGTTTCTAAAAGGGAATTCGCAACAATATCTTTAACAATATAATTTTCAAGCTTTGCAGTAGCAGGCAAGCCAAGTATTTTTTTAGTTAGTTCAACAGTTTCAAATTCTCTGTCAGTCGCTAAAGTATTGGTAATTGTAATCGTTTTATTTTGAGAATAAAGGGCGAAGTTACTTGCCAGAATGGCGGTTAGTAAAAGATTTTTTTTCACAATTTGTAATTTTTATTTTTCGGTCTGTTAATAAAGTTGAAGTCATAAAGATACGTTGCAAATCGTAATTGCTGATACATTAGTAGGTATAAAAATGTACAAATTTCTGTTAATTTGTTATTGCCCGTGCTTTTGGGATTTATTTTAATTTGTACTTTACATTTTATATTAAAAAGCATAAAAAGAGTATGGAAGTTAAATGTATTATTTTCGATTGTGATGGAGTTTTAGTTGATACAGAAAAAATTGGCAATGGAATTTTGCTCGAAATGGCATCAGAATATGGTTTTGATATGAAAATTGAGGATGCCTACCGCAATTTTAACGGCCGGAATTTAAAGGATTGTTTCAGACATATTGAAGAAGCAATTGATCAAAAACTTCCTGAAAATTTTGAAGAAGACTACCGTCAAAAAAGCTTTGAAGCTTTCAAAACTCAGGTTAAACCTATGGAGGGCGTTGTTGATTTTATTGAAAAATTGAAGATTCCGTATTGTGTAGCATCCAGCGGACCGGTTGAAAAAATAAGACTCAATCTTGAAGTGGCTGGTTTGCTTGACAAATTTGAAAATAAAATATTTAGTTCGTACCAAATCAACAGCTGGAAACCAGAGCCAGGAATATTTTTGTATGCAGCAAAAGAAATGGGTTTTAAGGTTGAAGATTCTATCGTTTTGGAAGACAGCAAAGCGGGTGTAAAAGCCGGAATTAGCGGTGGATTTAAAGTGTACGGTTTTGCAAATGGATATAACAATTCAGATTTAGAAGAAGAAGGCGCGATACTTTTTAATAATTATGAAGAGCTGCGCTCTTTGCTGAAGATTTAGATTTTTTTTAACCGCTAAGTTTGCTATGATTAGAAAAAATAAAACCACAGATTAAAGGATTTATGCAGATTTAAAAAAATCATTTTAATCCTTTTAATCTGTGGCAAAAAACGTTGCTCCTGATAGCTGTCGGGATTGTGTAAACCTTTGCGAACTTAGCGGTTAAGCCCTAAACAAAGCAATAAAAATTATTATTCCGTAACAATACGGTAAAGATACTTCAGGTTTTAATGCCTAAAATTGTGCAGTTATTTTAAACGCCCCAAAATCTGATTTCCATTATGAATTTTAAAACTTTTCTCCACTATAAAAGCTGGTTTGTTGCATTCTTTTTTATTCTCTTCAATTATACTATTTCAGCACAAAAAACTAAGAATCTAGAAGGTGTTCAAGTCGCTTTTTTATCTGATGTTCATTTGCAGGATTTGTTCGGAACATTCTCAGATAACGATTTTAAAGGAATTTTGAATACCAAAACCGGAAAATATGCGTTAATAAGAACGATGGCTTCGCAGTTACATTCGACGAGAATTTTCAATGAAAATTATTTTGCCTTCATCGCCGCTCTTGAAGATATTGCAAAAAGAAAGATAAAATACGTTGCGCTTCCAGGCGATTATACTGATGACGGACAGCCAATACACGTGCGTGGATTGCAGAAAATTTTAGATCAGTACAAAAAAAAATATGATATTGAATTTTTTATAACCACCGGAAACCATGATCCGGTTGGACCATTTGCTCAGGAATCGGGTAAAGAAGATTTTTTAGGAAAAGAAGGAAAAAGCCAACCCATTTTTAGCAAAGACGGCATGTATAAGCCAAACATGAATATCGAACAGCCAGTTGTCATAACAGCCGATATTGCTAAAATGGGTTATTTTGGCATTACAGAAGATCTTAAAAATTTCGGTTTTTATCCAAATAAAAAATACAAGTTTTGGTCGACTCCTTTCGCTAATTACACTTCCCAGAATTACGATTTTAAAAAAGCCGTTGAAGGTTCACAATTATCTAAAAGAGTCTATAATGTTGAACCTGGATTTGAGGTTCCAGATGTAAGTTATGTCGTAGAACCAATCGACGGACTGTGGTTAATGGCGATTGACGGGAATGTCTATATTCCGAAGAAAATCGATGGCGATCCTAAAGATTCTAAAAGTTATTCGGAAGCGAGTACCGGTTATAATAATGTCCTTTCTAATAAAAAACATCTTATAAAATGGGTTCAGGATATTTCGGCGGAAGCCAAACTTCGCGGAAAAACTTTAGTTGCTTTCAGCCATTTTCCGATGATTGATTTTAATGATGACGCTTCCGCAGAAATTAAAGAATTATTAGGTCCTAACAAATGGCAGTTGAACAGAGTGCCAGTGGAAGAAGTAGCACAGGTTTTTGCCGATGCCGGATTGAAAATTCATTTTGGAGGCCATATGCATATCAACGATACAGGAATGCGCACGACGGCAAAGGGGAATACTTTAGTCAATATTCAAACGCCTTCACTTGCTGCTTATATTCCGGCTTATAAATTATTGACGATCAAAAAAGATAATCTTGTCGACATTCAAACGATTACAATTGATGATGTTCCAAGATTCGATGAGCTTTTTGATTTGTATAAATTGGAATATCAGTTTTTAGAAAGTCAAAACACAAAGGACATTTGGAATATTGCTATTCTGAAAACTAAAAATTACCATGATTTTACCGATTTCCATTTGAAAGAATTGGTGCGTCTTCGTTTTTTAAAAGACGATTGGCCTTCTGATTTTGCTTCTTTTATTCTGACTGTTTCGGCTCGGGATTTATTGGTTTTAGCAACTATCGAATCCAATAAAGATTTTGATTTTATTCTGAAAAACAAAGCACAGTTTCAAAGAGAATGGAGCGAGGCCGAAGCAAAATCGGAGCAAATATTGATTCAAAATAACCTTAAAAAAGAAGATTTCAATTGGACAGGAAATGACCTTTTAATTGATTTTTACCGTTTTAGAAGTGCCGATGAATTGGCTCTTGCCGATGTTGGTTTGGAAAGAGCAAAACAATATAGAGCGTTGTCGAAAATGTTGTTAGAAAGTAAAGATGCTTCAAACGATACACTTTTGAAAAAACAGATGAAATTATTTTTTACCATCTTCAATAAATTTATGCATGAAGTTCCGGCAGATCATTTTACTGTTGATTTGAAAAGTGGTGAGGTTAAAAGTTTGAAGTGATTTAACCGCAAAGAGCGCTAAGATTTACGCAGAGCACGCTATGTTTTTTTAATCTCGCAAAGACGCAGAGTCGCAAAGTTTTTATAATCTTTGTGACGCTGCGTCTTTGCGAGCAGATTTAAGCAACAAAGTCCGCAAAGCTTTATAGATTTATCTTTATGTTTATTGGGTACAACTAATATAAAAAAACCTTGCGTTCTTTGTGGTTAAAGTCTAATCATTTCACACTTTATTTAAAAATATAGTCCCTACAGGAAAATTTAATTTGGACATATATTTTTCCTACCAATATTTTACTTCTAACGGAGTTTACCTCGGAGAGGTTTTATATTGGTAGAAAATTTTAGAATAACATTTATAAATTGTCCCGTAGGACTAAATTAAAATTCCAAGTTCCAACAAGTATTAATTGATTTTAACCGCAAACAACGATAAGATTTACGCAAAGCACGCAAAGTTTTCTTTTAATCTCGCAAAGACGCAGAGTCGCAAAGTTTTTATAATCTTTGCGACTCTGCGTCTTTGCGAGCAAATTTAAGCAACAAAGTCCGCAAAGCTTTATCCATTTAGCTTTGCGAACTTTGCTTTTACTGAGCACATCTAAGGTAAAAAACCTTGCGTTCTTTGCGGTTAAAAATTTAAGGAGCAGTTGTTACCGGATCAACTCTCACATAAGTTCCATCATCATATTTAATTTGATAAGGAGAACTAAAGAAAGTGCTCGGTAAATAATAATCGGTTGAGATAATTTGTGCGCCTGATTTTTTTGCCGCCTCAAAATGCGAATAATCATTTGCTCTGGCTTCTTTAGTGTCTGAATCGGCGCGTGTTCTTATTAAATACCCTTTTTTAACTAAATCAGCAATTGTTGGATCTTCAGAATTATTTTTAAATAGCCACGCAGCTTCTGGTTTTCCAGGTTCAGCATTTATAAAAACGGCGCGTCCTTTCAAAGCCGGATGATTTAATGCGTACAAATCTCTTTTTGCGCCGTTGTTATCTAAAATGAACAAAAACTTTCCTTTAGCCTCTTTCAATGTTGGCCAATTATTGTTTAAAACAGCTTCTTCAAGTGTTTTGTATTTTCCTCGAACCATATCTGGCGTGATTAATTTATTTCCTAAACCTTTACGAAGTTCTTTGTCTAAAGCATCAAAAAGTTCAGGTGTAAATTTCTCCGCTTTTGTTCCCAAGTAGCTATCATCGTCTTTTGGTTCTAAAGTAATAAACACCGGAACATGATCAGGATTTGCATTCGACCATTTTTTAAGTTCGGCAAGACAGCTTTGAAGCGTATAGCAGGAAGTTCTAAAGTCGATATCAATCATATGAAAAACTTTAAAACCTGGTTTTTTCATTTCCCCATTTGGGTCGTAAGCTTCTTGTGATTTTGCAATGTCAAGTCCTTTTGGATGTGCAAATTTTCCGCCTTGAACATCGCCTTGAACATCAATTTCCAAGTTTCGCAAACCTTTATTTAATTGGTCTGTAATACTGATATGAGTGTACTGCAGTCCTTTTAGCGAACGCGAAGTATCTTTTGCCTGAATCGTATTGTATAAATCAGTTTCAATAGCGTGGCGGTAGCTGTTGTGTGAACCAATAACTTGTATTTGGTTGATTTTTAAAGTGTCATTTTGCGCATGACTTAATTGAAAAGTTCCAGCAAATAATAATGTAAACAAAATTTGTTTCATGATTTTGAATGAAATTTAGGATTATTGAAGTATGGAGACGCAGCAAAAGAGAATTGCTTTTTTTAGAGGTTACTAAAGTAAACCTGGCACTCGATTTTTGTGTTAGCTAAACGAAAAGAAATCGCAAATCAAATGTCATTTTTGCTTGAAAATAGTAGTATTAATAAAACAATTGGATTCGAAATTTAATTTAAAGATAACTTTCAGGCAAAAAGTATTGGTATTGTATTTTATTATTTTACATCACCAAACACTACCAGAAAATACCATGAAGAACCCTGAAATTTTTGAACAGACGTATACCCAATACTGGAAAAAACTAAACGCTTTTTCGTATACGATTACTCAGGATAAAGACTTGGCTCAGAATATAGTGCAGGATGTTTTTATTGATTTATGGGAACGCAAAGACGATTTGAACATCAATGCAATTGAACCGTATTTATTTCGCGCGGTAAAAAATCAGGTTTTTAAGCATTATCAAAATAATAGGTTTGACAAGACGATTCTGGAAGATCAGTTTGAAGATTACATTATTGACAATTTTGCGTCAATTGATCCAGAATTAATGGATTTGCTTTATGCCGCATTAGATAAACTTCCGGAGAAAAGAAAAGAAGTTTTATTGATGTATAAATTTCAAGATATGTCGATTGATCAGATTGCAGACGAACTTGGAATTTCGAAACAAACGGTGAAAAACCAAATTTCATCGGCTATAAAACAATTGCGTGAAGGCTTGAAAGACTTGGCGTGGCTGGCACCTTTCATCATTTTACATAAAAACTTTTAAGATAACTTTCTGTTGATGTTTTCATAATATTTCCAGATAGTACGATTTCAAGATTCTGGTACTTACTTGTAATAACAAGCCTTTTAATTAAATCGGTTTTTTTAAACACATAGAAACATAGTCCGGATGGCTATTTGGATTCTTTTCGAGAAAAGGAGATTTAAAAACTAGTTTTTACACATAGCAAAACACAAACTGCTATGATTATTAATGCAAGTGAAACGCCTTTAATAAGTAAGTAAAACTATGTTTCTATGTGTTGAAATAATTACACAAAGTAGTATGATAAAAAGAATTAAACATAGTTTAGAACATCTTGTCGATAAAAGTTCACGAGATAAAACTTCAATTGCCGAGGAAAATCTGCTAAATGATTTTGCTTTTACGCAGTATCAAAAATCGAAATGGGACGACCTTTCGATGGGCAATTCTGAAGAAGTTTCGCAAGATATCTATGATAACATTCAGTTTCGAATAGGAAAAAAGAAAACCTTTATTCCTTACTTAAAATATATAGCTGCTGCCAGTATTCTTATTCTTGCCGGTTTAGGCTTTTGGCTTAAACCTGAAATTGCTGTCGAAAAGCAATTATCGTTTAAAACGTCATCGATTCCCAAATCTATCCAATTAAGTGACGGCTCGAAAATTTATCTGGCAGCAAACTCATTATTTCAATATCCTGAAAAATTTGAGGGAGATGAAAGAAAGGTGACTCTTTTAAAAGGAAATGCATTTTTTGAAATTGCTAAAGACAAAAAACATCCTTTTATAATTACTTCAAGAGAAATCAAAACTAGAGTAGTAGGGACTTCATTTCACATTCAGTTATCAAAATCAAAATGTGAAGTGATTGTGGTAACAGGAAAAGTGAATGTGAGTTCGAAAGGGCAGAGTGTAGATTTGGTTCCGAATGACGAAGCTTTATTCGAATCAAATAAACTGACCAAACAATTGGCAGACAAATCGCTTTTAGTGAATTGGTACACCACCGATGTGACACTAAATCAAACTACGCTTAAACAGGTTATTACCATTTTACAATATAAATACGGCGTTTCATTTCAGTACGATAATGAACGTGTATTAGCAACGCCTTTAACGGTGTTCATCAAGAAAGACGCAACATTAGAGAATGTTTTAGAGCAAATTAATTATATCACAAACCTAAAATTCAAAGTTTATGGCGAAATAGTAAAAGTGGATTAAAACAAAAAAGCAGTTGCTGAGAACAACTGCCTTTGAATAAATTAAGTATCGTAAAAAACCAATAACTTAAATCATGTATTTTAAAACTTCTTATTTAAATCTAAAGAGTCTTTTCTTTTTAGTTCTGGCTTTACTGACCTTACAGACAGGTTATAGTAAAACTTTAGTAAAAAAATCAAATTTAGAAAATAAAATAGAAAAAGCAACTCTTGTTTCTATATTTTCAAAATTAAGCCAGCAGACCGATTATAAATTCAGTTACGGACAAGCTGTAATTGCTGATAACACAACCTATACTGTAAATTTTGCAGGCGAAACAGTTTCGGCAATTTTGAATGATCTTTCAAAAAAAGCAAACTTCAATTACAACATTAACGGAAAATTAGTTTTGATTCAGAAAACAGCTTCGCCAAAAGTGGCAACAAACATAGCTGTAGATAGAGTGAAAGTAAAAGGTAAAGTAATTGATGAAAATAAACTGCCAATTCCGGGAGCGACAATTACCGAAACAAGCTCATCAAACAGCGCTGTTTCTAATTTTGATGGTGAATTTGAAATTACTGTTGGAGAAGGAAAAACAATCGAAGTATCTTATTTAGGATACAAAACTAAAGTTGTTGCTGTACAAAAAGGTTTTATGACCATTCAGCTAGAGCCAAATACGGCTGAATTAAGTGAAGTTTTAGTAGTTGGTTACGGAAAACAGTCTAAAAAAGATGTAACTGGAGCCGTTACACAGCTTGAAGCAGCAAGTTTTAAGCAAGGTGTAAATATTTCTGTGGATAATTTAATGCAGGGAAAAATTGCCGGAGTTCGTGTAGTTAATACAAGCGGTGAGCCTGGTGCAGGTGTAAACGTTACCATCAGAGGAGTTGGATCTATCAGAAGCGGGAGTACACCTTTATTTGTTGTAGATGGCGTGCCTTTGTCAAATGATGATGTTAGTCCGTCTGGAAGTAATGTTGGTTTTGGAAATTCATCGGCTAAAAATCCATTGAACTTTTTGAACACAAGCGATATTGAGTCGATTACGGTTTTAAAAGATGCTTCGGCAGCGGCAATTTATGGTGCGAGAGGATCAAACGGAGTTGTTTTGGTTACGACTAAAAAAGGATCAAAAGGCGAAGGAACTTTAACTTTTGATTCGTACACAGGAGTTTCGACTGTAGCTAATAAATTAGACGTTTTAAATGCAGATCAATATAGAAAAGCGATTAAAGATCCAGCGTTTGATCACGGTGGAAATACAGATTGGCAAGATGTAATTTACAGAACAGCAATTACTACAAATAATTCACTTGCTTTTTCAAAACAAACAGAAACAGGAAATTATTATGCTTCTGTAGCGCAAATGAATCAGGAAGGGATTATCAGAACTAGTAATTTCAAACGTATGTCGGGGAGAATTAATGCTGCTGAATCGTTTTTGGATAACAAACGTTTGAAAGTAAAAATGAACCTTACAGCAAGTGAAACTAAAGATGACGGCGTACCTACAAGTGATGACGGAGGTTCTAACGGACAGCTAATTGTACATACTTTAATGGCAAACCCAACAAGACCGGTTTTTGATTCAAAAGGAAATTACACGAACTTTAATATGAATGCGCACTACAATCCGGCTTATTTATTGAGCATTTATGATGATGTAACACGCACGTTGAGAGTTTTAGGAAATTTAGAAGCTTCGTTAAGAATTGTCGACGGATTAGAATATAAATTAAACATTGGTTTTGACCGTTCGGCAGCGGAAAGAAACACGACTATTTTTCCAAACTTAACCGACTTAAATCCGAAAGGGAAATATGTTCAGAATAATTTGGATTCAAGAAATTCATTAGTAGAACATTATTTGACTTATAACTTGAATTTAGACAAACATAAAATTGAAGCTTTAGGCGGATTTTCATATCAAAAATTTGAAAGATCTGGAACAGCTTTCAGTGTTGACGGAATTTCAAATCAAGGAGTGGGTGTGCCTCCTTCGGTAAATCCTGGTTTTGCAGGAACGCAATCTGGCGTTTCAGGATATGCACAAGAAAATGAGCTTCAGTCTTATTTTGGAAGAGTAAATTATACTTTCAACAATAAATACCTTTTGACGGCTTCGATGAGAGCGGACGGTTCGACTCGTTTTGGAGAAAACAACAAATACGGTTATTTTCCGTCAGCTGCTTTGGGATGGAATATCTCTAAAGAAAAATTCTTAGAAGATGTAACTGCAATAGATAACTTAAAATTAAGAGCAAGCTGGGGACAAACAGGAAATCAGGAAGTTGAGAACAAAATTACGCAGGCAAGTTATTCACTTTCTGGAGCTGATGGATATTATTTATACAGCGATTTAAATTTGGTTAACGGAGTTTCAGTAAACAGAACACCAAATCCTGATTTAAAATGGGAAGTTGTGACGCAATATAATTTAGGTTTAGATTTCAATTTGTGGAAAGATAAATTGTACGGAACTTTTGATTACTTCAACAAAACAACAACCGATGCGATTTTGAATGTTCCGTCGCAGGCTTTGAGTCCAACAACTACAATTTGGACCAATATTGACGGGAAAATTATCAATAAAGGTTTTGAATTTATGTTAGGCTCAAAATTAATTGATCACAAAGATTTTTCTTGGAACATTGATATGAATGGTGCGACTTTGAATAACAAAATTGAAGATTTGCCAGTTTCAGAAATTTTGACAGGAACGATTTCAGGACCTGGACAATCTGGGGTTAATGCGAATATTTACAAAAGTGGTTACGCGGCGGGATCTTTCTATTTATTACAACATATTGGTTTTGATGCAAATGGTGGTAATATTTTTAAAGATCAAAATGGAGATGGTAAAATTGATAATAGCGACAGAATTATTATTGAAGGAGCGCTTCCAACTTTTTACTACGGATTTAATAGTGATATGCGATACAAAAACTTTACGTTTTCATTCTCTATCATTGGCCAGACAGGAGGTTATTTATTGAATAATACGGGATTGAATGCATTAAATATAAACAACTTAGCTTCTGACCGAAATGTAGCAACAGGATATTATGAATCGGGAGCAAACCCAACAAATTCGCCAATTTTATCTACTCTTTTCTTAGAGAAATCTGATTTTATCCGATTAAATACGGCTCGTGTAGGTTACAATTTTGACCTGAAAGGAATCAACTGGATTAACGGATTGACATTGTATGTAACAGGACAAAACTTAATTACGATCACAAATTATTCAGGTTACGATCCATTAATCAACAGTCCAAAATCAAACGGAGGAAACCAGTCAATAGGTATTGATTATGCTGCTTACCCAACTTCTAGAACGTTCAGTTTTGGAGCAACTTTAAAACTATAATTTATTATGAAGACAAATACATTTTTTAGTATAAAATTAATCACATTGTTCTCGTTTATATGGCTGTTTGCCAGCTGTACAGATCTTGATGAAGTTGTTTTAGACGAGGTTTTGGGAGACAATGCATCAAATCCTGCCGGAGCACTTGCGGCAGCTTATGACCGATTAGGAGACGGAACTTTTGTAGATCATGGCGGTGTTTTCTCTTTGCAGGAATATACAACAGATGAGGCTATTTTGCCAACACGTGGAAGTGACTGGGGTGATGGAGGAAAATGGAGAGATATGCATGAGTTTACCTGGAAATCTGATAATGCGATTGTGGGTGACAACTGGAATAAATTGACAAACGGAATTACGCGTTCGTTAACTGCAATTCAGTCGGTTGAAGAAAGTTCAATTCCGGAGAAGAAATTGTTTTTAGCAGAAGCTAAAGGACTTTTAGCGTACTATTTATATACGACGTTAGATTTATACGGACAAGCGCCTTTTAGAGATCCGATGAATCCAAATGCGCCTTTGCAGATTTTAAAAGCAGATACTCAAATCGATAAATTGATTACAGATGTTGAGGCTTTAATTCCAGATTTGGCCAATATGGGAGAACAGCAAACACACAATGGACGTTTTACTAAAGAAGCTGCTTATGGTTTCTTAGCAACAATGTATTTGAATCGTGCTGTTTTTAAAGATCGTTTTAATGCAACTTCTAATTTTAATTTTAACGAAGCGGCAGTTTCAGGAGGCGGAACCGATATGGATCGTGTAATTTATTATACTTCATTGTTGATCAATTCTGGGAAATACTCATTAGAAAGCGATTATTTTAAAAACTTTGCAAGAGATAATAACAAAGGAAAAGAGCTTATTTTTGCGATTTCTCAAAAGATAGATTACATCCGTAATGGTTCAAACAGTTTTGCTTATGTGTGTATGGAACGTAACCAGAGAACTTCTGCAGCAAACAGAGGAACAAATGCAGCGTGTACAACACCGGAGTTTTTTGCAACATGGGACGGAAATCACGACGATCCAAGATTTCAGCAAAAATACCAATATGCAGACGGAACATGGTTTAAAAACGACGGCACAGATGTGAGCGTTCCAGCAACCGATATTGTTCCTAAAAGTGCTAATTTACCTTGGTTTCATTTCAATAGAGGAATCGAGTATGGACCTCAATACGGACCAATTTTATTATCGTCAGGTTCTTTAGAAATGATCAACGGACGTATTAAAGTTTCGCCTTTATTTATGGAAAAAAGCACAACTACAAGAATGGATTTTACTCCGTCATTAACATTTAAAAATCCAGCTCAGGCGGTTTTTGCTCAAAATGAAATTAATCAGGGTGCTCGTATTTTTAAATATGAATTTGATCCTGAGGGAGGAAATGGAAACAGTAATGTTGATATTCCGTTATACCGTTTAGGTGGAATTTACACAATGAGAGCCGAAGCTTACTTTAGAAAAGGAAGTGCAGGATTAGCAATGGACGATTTAAACAAATTACGTACAAGCAGAAAGAGAGAAGCTTTGTTTGGAAGTGTACCAGGAAAAGCGCTTACATCGCTTGATGCGACGCAATTATATAATGAAATTGGTTTCGAATTGTATTGGGAATTATACAGAAGACCACAAATGATTCGTTTTGGAAAGTTTGATTTGCCAGGAACTGCTAAAGTGGCTTCACAACCTTTTAGAAGAGTATTTCCAATTCCGCAGTCAACGATTGACGTAACGAAACAATTTACACAAAATCAAGGTTATAACTAAGTTGTGTTAGTTAGTTTATTTTTTTATTTATTTTTTATTAGAAAAGCCTGTCTTGAAAAAGACAGGCTTCTATTTTTTTAGTTTGCAAGTTTCAAGTTTCAAGTTTCAAAGTTTCAAGTTTCAAAGTTTCAAAGTTTCAAGTTTCAGGTTTGAAGTTTTCTATTCATTGTGAATTAAACCACAAAGTGCGCAAAGGTTTCACAAAGTTTTATTTTCCTTGCGTGCATTGCGAAACCTTTGCGCGTTTTGCAGTTAAAACTGAAACCTGAAAACTGAAACCTGAAACTTGAAACTTCAAAACCTGAAACTTTAAAACAAATCAAATATTAAAAAAACTTTGTTCATATAAATCCCAGACGCTTCCGCTGCTTACAGCTTCTTTCATTTGCGCCATAATAATGTTGTCGCCGTCACAACGCATATTAATCATTCCGTATTTAATTCTGGTGCTTCCGTCGGCAGTTGAACGAGCGAGCTCGGTGGAGAAAACTAAAGGCCTTTTTGATTTTGTATATTTTCCGGCACAGCCAATAGCATCTGCACGCGGATGTGAATAGGTTTCATTATCGCCCGATGAAATTACTGTTGCATAAGGGTTTACTTTTGCCATAAAATCGGTTGTAAATTCAGATGCTCCATGATGGCAGGATTTTGCCACGTCAACTTCAAACGGATTTGCCGTATTATAATGTTCTAATAAATGGTCTTCGGCAGGAATATTCAAATCGCCTCCGTATAAAAAAGAACGGTTCCCGTAAGTTATTTTCAAAACAAGACTGTGTCCATTTATAGTATGTGCTTCATCATCAAAATATTTATAAACGGTTTTATTATCGATTTTTGAAGTTACTGGTCCCAAAATCTCAATGGAGAAATTCTTGTTATTAATGAGTTTAGGCGGAATTGTACTGTTGTGATCCAGACGTTCAAAATTTGTCAATCGCCCTTGACTCGTAGCAGTGTTGACCGCATTCAGAAATTTTTCCTGTAAATCAAGCATACCGCCTTTAACTTGGAGTGCATTAAATTCAGCCAAGGTATTGAACGAAGTTTCCAGATAATTTTCGCCGTTATGTTTTGATTTCTTTCCTAATTCGGTATTGTATTCTGTTTTTGGAAAATTGATTTTTTTATTGTTGAATTTTGCAATGCCGTTATGATAAATGGTGCCAATGGTATAATGGCTGTCGTTAATAATATCAATTAATCCTTGGTAATGATCTTTATCAAAATGGCTGATAAAGATATAATCAAGATGTACTTTTTTGTTTTTGTCAAAATAATATTTGTACTGCCACTTACTCAAATAATGACTTAAATTATCATTTGGACCTCCGTCAATAATTATTTTAAGTCCGTTTTCGTCATTTCCAACTTCAAGCAATGCGCCGTCGCCTTGACCGACATCAACATAAAAACATTTTAAAGCTGCCGAAAGTCCTAAACAGGTTTTATCGATCCAGCTTTCTTTTCCAAAGGCTAAAATCTTTTGCCAACTGTTAGTTTCTTCTGGTAAAATTTTGACAAATGATCCCATTAAGATTGTATTGTTTTTTCCCTTTGGTTTTCCATCAGTTCCAATGCTTTTATAAACATCGGCATAAAGACTAATTACTACTTTATAATTATCTGCCATACTATTTAGATTAAGATTTAAAGACTTTAACTTATTTAAAAATTAATATACCGTTTTTTCATCTATATTTACATGTAAATATATGTAAATCAGGTATATAAATATTTTGTTCTTTGAAAAAAGTAGTTTTAGGAGTTCATTTTTGTAGTATTTTTTGGTTTCAAATTATAATTTGAAACCATTATTACCCCCTAAATGTAATCCGTCTTTACCAATTTAGATAATTTTGAGCTCAATCAAAATTACAGTTGATAACTGTTGGTAAATAAGAAGTTACTCTTCTAACAGAGAGAGGTACATCAATTTTTATTTATCGCAAAATCTATTAGTTAAGAAACCAAATTATAAACAAATTAAAGAATCAAATTATGAAAAAGTATCACTTATTATTCGTTGTTTTTTTGTTTTCGCTGACGATTTCAGCGCAAAGTCAAGGCTCATTTTTGCTTAATTTGTACGGAGGTTATACCTTTTCCGACAAAGTAGATTTTGATTCTTCATACGCACGTGTGGAAGACGGTTTTGAGTACGGCGGAGGTTTGGAATATTTTATTTTGGACAACCAATCAGTTGAATTAAAATATAATAGGCTTGATACTAACATGCCTTTATATACAAAGGTGCCATTAACTGGTTTTCCTGCAGGTAGTCAAGTTAATGCCGGAGATGATAAAGGTGCGATCAATTATGTATTAGTAGATTATACGTATTATTTTGGGTCAAGTTCTCAAAAAGCGCTTCCGTTTTTAGGAGCTGGAGCAGGGATCGCAATTCTGGAAACACCACGAAGCGGGAGTGGAACTTATTTTGCATGGGAAATTAAAGGTGGTGTAAAAATAAAAACTGATTCACCATTTTCAATTAATATTAATGCTTATTTGCAATCTATGTCGGCAGCTGTTGGCTATGATTACTATTGGGATTACTATTGGGGGCCTTTGGCAGTTACTGATTATGCCTCAACTTTTCAATTTGGTTTAGGAGCTGTTTTAAGTTATGATTTTAAAAAATAAAATCGCGATAAATCATTTATAATAATCCTTAAAATTTAAAACATGAAAAAAGTAGTTTTATTAGCTCTTGTACTTTTTTCTGCACATTCATTTGCTCAATCGAGTTTAAAAGAAGATGTAGAAGTTATACAATCGATTTATGGCAAGTCTAAAGCCGATTTGGTTAGACAATACATGAATTTGTCAGAACCTCAGGCAACAGAGTTTCAAAAGATATATGATGAATATGAAGTTTCGCGTAAAGCATTAGGACTGCAAAAAGTGCAAATAATAAATGATTACGGAAACAATTATGCAACACTTGATGATCCAAAAGCGGCATCGTTGACAGAAGCAAGCTTAAAAAACGTCACCGATTATGATAAATTGTTGACCAAAACCTATGGCAAAGTCAAAAAAGCAATTGGCGGACGCAATGCAGCAAAATTTGTTCAGCTTGAGCAATATCTGCAAGTTACAATAAGAGGCGAGATTCAAAATTCAATTCCTTTTATTGATGAAATTGATAAAACAAAAATCAATAGTAAAATATAATATTTAAAAGCGATAATTCAGATAACGAATTATCGCTTTATTGTTTTTTACTAGCTTTTCAATTGATTAATTTTTAGCGGAATAACATTGTTATTTTGTAAAAATAGTAAGAGATGCTATAAGACTTAAACGGTATTCGAGAAGTATTTTTGATTGGAGTTTTATGCTAACTTTTTTCTGTATAATCTCAATATTAAATAACATTCAAAACTAATACTATCATGATACATCAAATTGACACAACAGATAATGTAGTCGCATTTAGAGCATTGGCAGAAGTAACAAAAGATGATTTTTTAAAAGTGGTCGTTCCAGCAGTTGAACACTTGGTGAATCAGACTAACGAAATCAATTTTTTGTTAGTTCTCGATACTGATCTTGAAAATTTTACAGCAGGAGCATGGCTTGAAGATGCATTGCTCGGATTAAAACATTTAGGAAAATGGAACCGCGCTGCAATAATTACAGATTCCGAAGAAATTATTACGTTCACAAACGGTTTCAGTTTTGTAGTTCCTGGAGAATTCCACGGATTTAAAAAAGAAAACTTCAATAAAGCTTTGAATTGGGTTGAAGGAAATATAAATCTTTCTTGATTTTTGTTTCAGGTTTCAGGTTTAAAGTTTCAAGGCCG
This sequence comes from Flavobacterium sp. 245, assembly GCF_004362055.1. Lineage (GTDB taxonomy): Bacteria > Bacteroidota > Bacteroidia > Flavobacteriales > Flavobacteriaceae > Flavobacterium. The sequence goes on along the minus strand of NZ_SNXB01000007.1, from coordinate 74,617 downwards.
TTGTGAAATTAACCGCAAAGTTCGCAAGGTTTTTCATCAAGTTTTATGTTTACAAACGCGAAGTTCGCAAAGCTTTGCGTCCTTCGCGTTTGTAAACACAATTTGAACAAAAAAACCTTGCGAACTTTGCGGTTAAAAAGCAGCCCAAGCCAAGTCTCTTTTCAACTTGAAACTTGAAACCTGAAACCTGAAACTTGAAACAAAGCAACCTCTTAATGATTATATTCAATCCCGCTGCTATCTGTTTTTTCTTTTTTTTCTTTGTATGATTTTGAGATTTGTTTGTAACATGCTGAGGTTAACAATGGCAATGCCAGACTACCAACAACCGCAGCAGATTTGTTATGTCCGGTTTTTTTCAGAACTGCACCAACTAACAAGGCGCCAAGTCCTGCGCAAACTAAATTTTTTACTGATAATTTTGACGCCGGATTTGGCGTTATTCCGTGTAATAAAGGATCTATAAAATTCAAATTTTCCATAATTATAATAATTTATTTGTTTAAACTTATTTGTATCTAATTTCGATTATTTTTCAGTGTCTATATCACTTTCGATTTTTTCAATTTCTGCTTTTTCTTTTTTAATTGCTTGTCTGAGCAAAGCAAAAAGACTCATGTAAATATTTGCCATAAAAACCAGCGAGAATCCTGCCAAAATGTAGCCACGCCAGTCATTTAACAAAAGTTTATAATCGCAAAGCACTAAAAAGGCAATTGTGACATAATGACTGAAACAGTATTCGCAAGTAAAGAGATAAAATATCTTTCTTGAGAAAATTGTTCGATCAAATTTTGAATGCTTGACACACCATTCTCTAGGTTCCTTAAAAATTTCCTCATGTGTAACGGTCCAGCTTACACAAGCAATTGGAACAGCTAAAACAAAAAGCCAGATAATTTGTGAAGTCAAATCCATATTCAAAAGATTGATTATTCTCTTGGATGATTTTCGGGAAAATGTTCTGCGTCAAAATCATCTAAATCTTTAGTGTCATCATCATCCAGATCACCATCTTCTTCTAAATCATTATCCAAATCCAAATCAGGATCATAATCTTCGTCAATATCGTTTTTTCGATCATCATTTGTAATGGCATCATCTTCATTTACAATACGTTCCTGATTCGGGATATTTTCAGCACGTATGGTATTGCTTTCATAATCAGCTACATGATGTTGCGGATCTCCAATAAATTCTTCTTGATATTGATAAGGATCTTCGTCTCTGGCATAATTATCATTGTCTACTAATGTATTTTGATCGATATAATCTGGATCACTTTCGCCAAATTCATAATGGTCTTGCGGTTTTAAATCTTGTTTGAATTGATCTTCATTTGAAGTTCCGTCAACAAGAATATTTTGATCGATATAATCAGGATCGTTCTGATAATTATCTAAGTTGTGCTCGTTTTTCATAACGTTTCTCTTTTAAGTTATTCAATTAAAAGTTTGTGTTTTACAAATTTACCAAGCAAATCAAAGGGAAGCCTTACATGATAGATAATTATAGTTGCATAATTAACAGTTACTTACATTACAATCCCTTTTATAAGAAATAGAAACTCAGTAGAAAAGTATGAGTTATTGTATTGTTACAGAATAGATTATAAGTAATATTTTACATTTTTGTAATGAATTATAACTCTCAGTTATATTGTATTATAAAGATTGTAAGAAAAAAAAGAAGGTTTTGCTTAATATTGCGTTTGAGCTTTTTTTTTTAAAGAATTAGCTTAAAAAAAATTCCCGAAATCATTTTACCTACTATTTTTATGTTCCTTACAATTACTTCAACTCACGTTCATTTTTGCTATCGCAAAGAGAGATGGAATTATGCTTTCGATGAAATAATCGAACTCGGCTTAATTCGAAAAAAGAAAAATTATTTTCTAATAAATGCGATTTTTATCGCTGTCACAGCAAGCGCCTATTATTGTATGCTTTTTACAAAAACGGCTGATCTTAATTATATTATTCCGGCCCTTTTAGCCTTTACCGTTCTTACCATTTTACGATTTCATAATCCGGCAGAATTTGATTATTATGTTTTGGTCCGTGATTGTTATCAAAAGGAAATAATCGTAAAAATTAGGAGCAAAGATAAAAATAAGATTGGCAAACAAATTGACGAATTTTTTAATCTTCAGTTTGAGCGCATGACAATGCAAACCGCATAATTTTTTTAATATTTGCAAATGAGAATTTTTGGAATTCCCCAATACGAATTAGCCTTTATCGTTATTGCAATCGTTTATGGGTTTATTATAACTGTGAAAAAAAAATAACGGAAAAACGGCTTCATCAACTTCTGCGATTGAAGCTGTAGTAGAATACATTTTAAATTCGGTTTAGTTGCAATACTAAAATTTAGTATTGGGCTATATTCGCTAAACCAGATCCCAAATCAAAAATATGGCCACCTCAATTAAAAATAAAATTAAAAGCATACGTGAATTAAAAAACTACACTCAAGAATATATGGCAGAACAACTTGGTGTGACCCAGGCAGGTTACAGTAAAATTGAAAAAGGTAAAACTGTTTTATCATTTGAGAAACTAGTTGAAATTGCCCGTATTTTAGAAGTCAGTGTAGAAGATATAATAAGTTTTGATAGTGAAAGATACTTTAACAGCTTTAATAAAGTAATAGGAAACAACAACGGAAGCATCTTAATTAATACAGAACAAAATACGGCGACATTAAAACTGCTTTACGAAGATAAAATCACGCTCTTGGAAAAACTGCTCGCTAAAACAGAATCTGAACTGGAACGCTATAAAGAAAAATACGGTCCGCTTTAGTTTTTTGAAAGTTTAAAATACAGTAATAAATATTTAAAGCAATTATTCATAAGAGTAAAAGTAAAAATGACGTCCAGATTTTAGTTCAATTTTTTGGGTTAAAATATATAATTAGAAGGGCGTAAAATCTAAAATTGTTTTTGCTGTGATTCTAATTCTGAAATAATCAGTCCTTTCATTGTGGTGTGCACATAATCTTTTGCTTCAGCGTATGAGAGCAAATATTTTCTTGTAATGTATTGTAAATGAATTGGGAACGTATTTAGGATATTATCGTAGTAAAGATCTAATTGTTTTTCATCGGGCAATTCAAATTTAAGCTTAATTTGAAATCTTCGCAGTAAAGCCGTATCAATACTATTGAAAAAATTAGTGGCACAGATTAAAAGGCAATTTGCTGGAAAATAGTCAATTAATTGAATAATGGTATTTACCAGACGTTTCATTTCGGCAACATCTTTATCATCATTTTCTCGGCTTTTGGCAATTTGGTCAAATTCATCTAAAAACAAAACGGCATTTTCTCTCGCCGCTTTATCAAAAAGCGCTTTTACATTTTTAGACGTTTCACCAATTCTCGCATTTATAATAGTGCTGAGGTTTACAATAATAATTTCTTTTTTCAAAGCCGTTGCAATCGCTTTTGCGGTCGTAGTTTTGCCACAACCAGAATGACCGTGAAGCAAAATTTTATTGTCAACCGGAAGATTGTATTTTTTTAATTCTTCAATATATTTATGCTCCTTGATAGTCTGTTCTAAAATTGCCCTATTTTCTTCGCTGAAAAAAAGATTTTCAATCGCAATTTTTTCGGTGTCGTGTATGGTAAGTTCGTGTAGATTCATCTGAAAATTATTTGGCACAAAATTAAAGTTTATTCTGCAATATTTTCATTCCAAATTTCTTTGCCTAAAAACCGATTTCCAAAGATCGAAGTTCCTATTCGGACCAAATTTGAACCTTCGGCTATAGCCAACTCCAAATCCTGAGACATTCCCATGGAAAGTTTTAAATCATGGATTCCGTCAATTTTAGCAGCATAAATTTCATCACGTATTTCTCGTAATAATCGGAGTGAAGGTCGCATTTTTTCTTTTTCAACATCTAATAAACCAATGGTCATTAAACCTTTAATATTCAGAGATTCATACTTTTTAATTTTATTTATAAAAGAAATCACTTCAGACGGAGGAAGGCCAAATTTGCTTTCCTCAAAAGAAGTATTGACCTGAATATAAATGTCGAGATTTCTGCCTTCCTTCCGCAGTTGTTTATTTAATTCTTCAGCGAGATTAAGACGATCAATTGATTGAATACAAGTGGCGTATTTTAGGACATCTTTTATTTTATTAGTTTGTAAATGTCCAATAAAATGGCGCTCAATATTCCGTTTTTTTAAATCAGCATCTTTATCGCGAAGTTCCTGCATTTTGTTTTCGCCAATGAGGTTTTCGCCAGCTTCTATCGCAATATTGATTTTCTCTGCGGAAACAGTTTTGGTTGCCAATAAAAGTTTCACATCCGTTGAATTTCTGCCCGAAAGTTTGCAGGCATTTTCGATACGATTGCGAACCTGTTTCAAATTAAAAATAATGTCCTCTTTCATACGTACAAAATTACGATTAACTGGTTGGGACAAAAGATCCAGTTTTTATTATTTGATGCGGTCCAGTTTTCAGGCGCAATTTTCAACTAGACCAGTAATCGCATATAAATCAAAAAACTGGATGAGCTGGAAAATTGAAAGTCGCAATAAATTTGCAGTACTAAAGAACACTAAAAAAAAAAATTTTTTAAACATATAATTATGAAAGTAGCAGTATGGGATACTTATGTGACCCGAAAAGACGGTAAAATTATGCATTTTGATATTTTGGTTGATGAAAATACTGATAATGCTGATCAGGTTTTTGAATTCGGAAGAACTTATCTTAAATCAGTTGCACAGGAAGGACAGCCTTTAACATCAAAAGAATGTAATTTTTGCCATATTGAGAAAGCACCAATTGAAATTGAAAATCAGATTAGAGAAAACGGTTTTTCTATAATTGAAATGGAAAACTGTAATTAACTAATTTTTAAGGCATAAAGGCTGTAAATGTGGGGATTTCAGTCTTTATGCTATAAATTAATGGTTATAAAAGTTTAGAAAGAGCTATAATGCCTTCTTCCATTTGCTGTTCAGTTAGTGAAGCATAACCAAGCCTTAAGCCAGAAACAGGAGTCTTGAAACTGAATTTTTCTGGACTCATTATTTTAATTCCTTTCTGAAGTAAATTTTCACAAACTGCTTGCAGATCAACTTCTGATTTTGGAACAATCCAAAAAGCCAGTCCGCCTTCAGGTTTTATATAGGTAATTTTATCTTGAAGATGTTGCTGACAAAGCTTTTCAAAATAATCTCTTTTAGATTTATAAATTAAATTCGCTTTTTTCAGATGCCGTTTTATTTGACCTTCATTGATTAGATTTAAAACAGCTTCTTCCATTATATTATCGCCTTGAACATCGATTATTTTTCGGTGTTTTGCCACTTTTTCGATGTTTGCAATCGAAGTAGCAAGATAACCAATACGCAGTGCCGGCGCGACAATTTTGCTTAGTGTACCAATATAAACGAAATTTTGAATGTTGCCATAACTGGAAATAGGAAGAATAGGGCGCTGTCCAAAATGAAATTCGTTATCATAATCATCTTCTATAATTGTGAAACCATATTGATTAGATAATGCAACGAGCTTTAATCTTTTCATGAGGCTCATGGTAACAGTAGTAGGAAACTGGTGGTGTGGTGTTACGTAAATTGCTTTTATTGTCTTGTATTTTTTGAGGTAGTTTTCTACTTCATTAATGCTAAGACCATCGTTTTCGACATTTACAGGAAGCAAAGTGGCGCCTGCATTTTCAAAAGTTTCCCACGCAGGTTTGTAACCTGGATTTTCGACCATAACAAAATCTCCTTTTGAAAAAAGACAATGCGAAGTCAGGTACATTGCCATTTGGCTTCCTCGTGTTATGCAAATTTGATCTGCTGCAATATTGAGTCCTCTTTTAAAATTCAGCATTTGAACTATTGCTTTCCTAAATTCAATATCACCAAGTTCGTTGCTGTAACCCATTATTTGCCAGCGCGATTTTCTGTTGAATATTTCTCTGTAAGCGCGTGCCAAATCATTCATGGGAGCCAAGCGGCTATCAGGAAGTCCGTCATCAAAAACGAGATGATGCTTTAATTCATCTTTATTTATTACTGCTTTCTTTTCAGATTTTGCTGTGATGATTTTACTTTGTAATGCTGCAATAAAAGTTCCTTTTCTGTCTATTGTTATGAGCCAGCCTTCAGCAATTAAAACATCTAAAGCTTCAACAACCGTATTTCGGTTTACATTCAATAATTCGGCAAGCTTTCGGCTTCCAGGTAAAGCGTTCCCAGCAGTTAAGTTTCCAGATTGTATGGCGTTTATGATAGCATCAGCAATTTGCAGATACAGCGCTTTATCTGATTTTTTGTCTAATTGAATTTGGAGTTGCCAAGGACGTAACATCTGGACCAGCTTTTTTAATTAAAAAATGATTAAAAGGCAGTCCAAATTTACAATAATTTTAAATGTTAAAACTCAGATTGTCGTAGTATTAACAATTTACTTCTTTTTCAGTTTTAGTTTGAAAAAATCAATCGTTCTTGTCCATGATAAAGTTGCTGCAGCTTCATCATATCTAGGCGTTGTATTATTATGAAAACCATGATTGACTCCTGCATAAAAATAAGCTGTATTTTCGACTTTATTTTTTGTAAGCACTTCTTCAAAGGCTGGCCAGCCGTCATTTACACGTGTGTCAAGACCTGCATAGTGCAACATTAAAGGAGTAGTTATTTTTTCTGCTTCGTCTGTGGTTGGTTGTCCTCCATAATAGGGAACCGCAGCAGATAAAGAGGGTATTTTTACTGCCATCATATTTGAAATCCAGCCTCCAAAACAAAACCCAACAACACCCACGTAACCGTTACAGTCTTTGTGTGATTTAAGGTATTCGTATGCCGCAATAAAATCTTCGAGCATTTCTTCACGAGTTCGTTTCTTTTGCAATTCTCTTCCCGCATCATCATTGCCTGGATAACCGCCCAGTGGTGAAAGTGCGTCTGGTGCAAGCGTAATGAAACCTTCAACAGCAGCTCTTCTTCCAACATCTTCAATATAAGGGTTTAAACCTCGGTTTTCATGAACAACAATAATTCCCGGCAATTTCTTTCTAGTTTCAGATGGCTGTGACAAAAGACCTTTAATGCTTCCGCCACCTTTTGGAGAATCATAATTTATATAGCCTGTTTTTAGTCGCGGATCTGTGGGTTGAACAAGAATACTGTCGACATAATTAGGTGTCATAAAACTTAAAAGCGATGGAAGCGTCAATGTTCCAACCGCGAAGATGGATAATTTCTCAATAAATAAACGGCGGTCAATTTTATTGTGTGCATAATCATCATACAAGTCAAATACTTCTTGACTTATATCTTCTTTGGTTAGTTTCTCCATAGCTTTTTAATTTTAAATCTAATTTAGAAAATAAAATGATTACTTGTAAAATGATTTCAATTTATATAAGTTTTTGAAATAGAAAACACATTTTCAGCGTTATAAGAAATAATTCTATAAGTTTTGAAAGAAATTATGTAATAGAACATAATTGTTATTTCAGAACTTTGAGTAACATAACCCAAACTGTTTTTTAATTTTAAATAATCAAATAAGATGAAAAATACAACCTGCCTTGCCGCATTTTCTGCTTTACTTTTAATGTCTTTTAGTTGTAGTTGTTCCAATGATAAAGATTCACCCGCAGATCCAGGAACAGTAACTGATCCTGTAGAAACAAATGCTCCAAATAGCGCTTACACACCTGCCTTTACAGGCCAGACCCGTATTAGCGGAATTAAAACAAATACCAGTTACGAAGGTGTTGTTGTTACAAGTACTTTAGCAAGTCCGTGGGGCGTGAAAATGCTTCCTGACGGCCGACTTTTAGTTACTGAAAAAGCCGGACAAATGCGCATTGTCACAACAGCTGGAGTTGTCAGCAGTCCAATTACTGGAATCCCTGCTGTTAATGCTTCGGGCCAAGGAGGTTTGCTGGGTTTATGTCTTGATCCTGAATTTGCATCAAATAAAATGATTTACTGGGTTTTTTCTGAAGCCACAACAGGTGGAAATAATACGGCTGTAGCCAAAGGAAAACTCTCAACCGATGAAAAAACAATTGAAGGAGCAACGGTAATTTATCGTGCAAAACCTGCAAATCCAAGTAATCTTCATTATGGAGGCCGAATTCTTTTTGATAAAACTGGAAATCTTGTCGTGAGTACAGGTGAACGTTCGGTTTTAGAAACGAGACCATTGGCACAGTCTGTTTCTTCAGGTCTTGGAAAAGTTGTAAGATTAACAAAAGAAGGTCAGCCGGCATCTGGAAATCCTGTTTTTGCAGGAAGTGGTGCGCTGGCAGAATTATATTCAATTGGGCATAGAAATCCTCAAGGATTGGCACTTCATCCTGTTACTGGTGAAATTTGGGAAAGCGAACATGGTCCGCGTGGCGGAGATGAAATAAACCGATTAAAAGCTGGAGCAAATTTTGGCTGGCCAACAATTACATACGGAATTGAGTACAGCGGTGAAAAAGTAGGTGCGGGAATTCAGCAGCAAAGCGGAATGGAACAGCCTGTTTATTATTGGGATCCAGTAGTTTCGCCAAGCGGTATGACGTTTTATAGCGGTAATCGAGTGCCAGAATGGGAAAACAATTTATTTATAGGAGCGTTGAGCGGTATGCACATTGTTAGACTTGCAATTGATAATAATAAAGTCGTAGGAGAAGAACGATTATTGGTTTCAGAAAATCAACGTTTCAGAGATATTACACAAGGAAATGACGGCGCACTCTATGCGGTTACGGACCAAGGCCGACTCTATAAAATAGACAAGAAATAAAAACGTAAAGCGTTGCTGAGAATAAAAAATCAGCAGCGTTTTTTAATGCAAAATCTTTTTTTTGAAATAAAGTATTTGAGATTTGTAAATTTTATTACTTTTACTAAATCGATTTAGGAATGTTTTTATTTTACTTTACATGAAAAAGATATTATTTAGTTGCCTGTTTATTTTTATTGTAAATCTGTTTACAAATGCACAAGAATTAAAATCACCGGATGGAAATTTGAAGATGGAATTTCATTTAGATACAGCTGGAAGTCCTGTCTATTCGTTGGATTTTAAAGGAAAAGAAGTGTTGAAGCAAAGTAAAATGGGATTTATTTTGAAATCAGATATTTTGCTGAATAAAGATTTTAAGATTGTTGATACTCAATATCAGTCGGAAAACAGTGTTTGGAAACCAGTTCTTGGAGAACAAAAAGAAATCAGGAACCATTATAATGAAGTGAAAGTTTCATTAGAGCAGGCAAAAAGCAAAAGAAAGCTGATAATTTGTTTTCGTTTGTTTAATGACGGATTAGGTTTTCGATATGAATTTCCTGTTCAGGAAAATTTGCGTCATTTTATAATTCAGGAAGAAACAACCGAGTTTAATCTAACCGGAGATCATAAACTTTTTTGGATTCCTGGCGATTATGATACAAATGAATACAGTTATACTACTTCAAAAATATCTGAAATGCAAGCTTTAGTTTATGATGCCGTACATGTACCGTTAGCCGCGCAAAGTGCAATCAAAAATTTAGCGACACAGACCCCGCTGATGATGAAGACCAATGAGGGACTTTATATTAATATTCACGAAGCCGCTTTAAAAAATTATCCGGCAATGTGCCTGAATGTAAATTACAAAACTTTTTCATTAAGTTCACATCTTGTTCCAGATGCAGTAGGCAATAAAGGATATATTCAGACAGGAAGTTTTACGCCGTGGAGAACAGTTGTTGTCAGCGACGATGCCCGAAACATATTGACTTCAAAAATGATATTGAATCTTAATGAGCCTTGCAGCTTTGAAGATATTTCATGGATTAAACCCGTGAAATATATTGGTGTATGGTGGGAATATTTTACAGGCGGAGGATCGACTTGGGCCTATTCTGATAATCAGGATGTAGTAATTGGCAAGACCGATTTTTCTAAGCTGAAACCAAATAATACACACGGAGCAAATACCAATCATGTTAAAGAATATATTGATTTTGCATCTTCAAATGGTTTTGATGCTGTTTTGGTTGAAGGATGGAACGAAGGTTGGGAAGATAATACGGCTTTTAAAAAAGAGCATATTTACAGTTTTACGAAAGCATATCCAGATTTTGATGTTAAAGAACTAAGCGAATATGCAAAGCAAAAAAAGGTAAAGATTATTATGCATCATGAAACTACATCTTCTGCTTCTGAATATGAAAGACAATTAAATGATGCCTTGAATTTTATGACGGACAATAATTATAATGCTGTTAAAACCGGATATGTAGGGCCAATTATTCCAAGAGGCGAACATCATGATGGACAGCAAATGGTAAATCACTATACTTATGTGGCAACTGAAGCTGCTAAACATAAAATAATGCTGGATTCGCACGAAGCGGTTCGTCCTACTGGTTTGCACAGAACGTATCCAAACTGGTTTGCACAGGAATCAGCACGTGGTACCGAGTTTGAATCAATGGAAGGAATTCATCCTGACCACACTACCATTTTGCCATTTACTAGATTGATGGGTGGTCCAATGGATTATACGCCAGGAATTTTTCAGGGAGATTTATCAATTTATGGAACGAAGAAAAATAAGCTGAGCACTACACTGGCAAAACAGTTAGCATTGTATGTAACAATGTACAGCCCTTTACAAATGGCAGCCGATTTGCCTGAAAATTATATCCGATTTAAAGATGCTTTTCAGTTTATTAAAGACGTTGCTTTGGATTGGGATGAAACCTATATTCTGGAAGCGGAACCTGGGGATTTTATAACTATTGCAAGAAAAACAAAAGGAAAGCAAGAATGGTTTGTGGGAAGCATTACAGATGAAAATTCACGTACTGCTTTGATTGACTTTAGTTTTCTTCCAACAGGAAAATCATTTACAGCAACTATTTATGAAGACGGCAAAACAGCTGATTATAAAACAAATCCGCAGTCGTATAACATTCGAAAAGTAACCGTAAACAGCAAAAGTAAATTAAAACAAAAGTTAGCTTCTAGCGGGGGAGTGGCCATTTCGATAAAATAAAATTTTTTTTAAAAAAATCAGATATGAATACAATAAATTATCCATTACAATTTGAACCAATTCTGAAAGAAAGAATTTGGGGCGGAGAAAAATTAAAAACGCTTCTTAATAAACCAATTGTTTCTGCTATTACAGGCGAAAGCTGGGAATTATCAACAGTAGAAGGCGATGTAAGTATTGTGGTAAACGGTGATTTAAAAGGAAAATCTTTAACAGAATTAATTGAAGATGCTCCAAACGAAATTTTAGGAACTGCCGTTTATGCCCGATTTGGAAAACAATTTCCATTACTTTTCAAGTATTGAGATGCCAGAGAAGATCTTTCAATTCAGGTCCATCCAAATGATAAATTGGCCAAAGAACGTCATAATTCATTTGGAAAAACTGAAATGTGGTACGTAATGCAAGCTGATACAGATGCCCGAATTATTGTTGGCTTTAAAGAAGATTCAAGCAAAGAAGAATATCTGGAAAATCTAAACAATAAAACATTGGTTTCGATTTTAGATGATGTAAAAGCTAAAGCGGGCGATGTTTTTTTTCTGGAAACAGGAACAGTTCACGCTATAGGAGCAGGTTTGGTTGTGGCCGAAATTCAGCAGACCTCAGACATAACCTATCGTTTATACGATTTTGACAGAACAGATGCAGAAGGAAACAAACGTGAATTGCATGTAGATTTGGCATTAGACGCCATTAATTACAATAAAGTTTATACGTATAAAAATTACGAGAAAATTGAAAATAAAGCGAATGTTATTGTCGATTGTCCATATTTTACCACGAATATCATTCCGCTTGATGGAGAAGTTGATTTTACTAAAACAGGGGAAACTTTTACCGTTTACATGTGCACAGAAGGCGGTTTTAAAATTGAAATCGACGGTGAAATTTATTCTTATATAAAAGGAGACACAATTTTAATTCCGGCAGCCGTAAAAACCTTTACTGTAAAGGGAACAGCTTCAATTTTAGAAGTATTTATCTCATAAAAAAATTGGGTTTAATTTCCGTCATAAAAAATTAATATAACATGTAATCCTTGTAAATACTGAGGATTATATGTTATATTAACTCTAAAAAAACGATTTACTCAAAAAAATATTTACAAAATCGTTTTAGTAATTGTTTTTAATATATATTTGTGACATAATTAACAACAGCTTAATAAATAATCAACCCGCTAAATGAAAAAAATTACTATTAAAGATATTGCTACAGAAGCTGAAGTTTCTATATCTACGGTATCTTTTGTGATTAATGGAAAAGGGGAGAAAATGGGAATCAGTGCTGCTGTTATTAAAAAAGTTCAGGACGTTGCTGAAAATCTTAATTACAGGCCAAGTATGATTGCGACCAGTTTAAGAACTGGAAAAACAAGATCAATTGGATTAATAGTAGAAGATATTTCGAATCAGTTTTTTTCTGATTTGGCGCGCGTGATTGAAGATGAAGCTAAAAATATTGATTACCGAGTTTTTTATTGCAGTACGGGTGATGATGATGAACGCTCAGAAGAATTGATTCACAGTTTATTGCAGGCAAATGTTGATGGTTTTATTATTACACCAACTCAAAATTTGGAAGAGAAAATCGATCTTCTTTTAAAACTGAAAAAACCAGTTGTATTAATTGATAGATATTTTCCGGGACAGCGAGTGAGCCATGTAGTAATGGATAATTATGAAGCATCAAACTCGGCAACAAAATTTCTAATTAACAAAGGCTGTAAAAATATTGCTGTTGTCAATAATACTTCTGAAATGGTTCAGATGAAATTAAGGGAAGACGGCTACAGAGATGCTTTAAAAGAAAACGGAGTTTATAATGAAGCGCTTGTTCTTCATATTGATTACCACAGTAATGAAGAAACTAGAATTAAAGCAATTGTGAATTTTTTTCAAGAAAATCCAAACATTGATGCGGTTTTGTTTTTAGCGAATTACATGGGACTTGCGGGTCTTCAGGCTTTTAGAGGAATGGGAATCAGTATTCCAGGGGATATTTCGGTAATTAGTTTTGATGATCATGATAGTTTTAAATTACATACACCAACAATTACGGTTATTGCACAGCCAATTGAAGATATTGCAATTAAATCAATACAATTGCTAATGAGCCAGATGACCGATATGGAAGCATTTAAAGTTGAAAAAAGTCTGAAAAAAGGAAACTTGATTATTAGAGAATCGGTTTAATTATTAAGCTGATAATGAATAAAAAAAAAGAAAACGTTTTCGTTTTTTTTTACCTGTTTTACTAAATCGTTTTAGTAAAATTTTAGAAAAATGAATCCGGGCAGAATTTATTTTTTAGATATAAAATATTGATTTTTTGGAGAGTAGCAAAAAATTGAAAAAAGATAGTATTTAAAGGTGGAGATCTTTAAGTGCCATATTACAATTGAGTTCGAATTTATTATTAATTATTAAAAAACAATCACGTTAAAACAAACAAAAATCAAAACAAATAACCAAAAAAAATGCTTATGAAACGAATTTTAGCAGTGTTAGCAATGGTATTGTTAAGCAGTCTTGGAGCTGTAGCACAAAACCGATTAATAACAGGCATAGTTAATGATGCAGAGAACAAGGGAATTGTTGCTGCATCCATTGAGGTTCAAGGAAAACCATTTAGCGCAGTTACTGATGCTGAAGGGAGATTTAAAATGAATGTTCCAGAAGGTAAAGTTACGCTTAATGTATCTTCTATAGGTTTTGTATCAAAATCAGTGGTACTTCAGGAAAACGAAAACAAAATTTCGGTTGTATTAATCGAAAATGCACAAGAGTTAAAAGATGTTGTCGTGACTTCGTTTGGAGTTAAAAAACAAAAGAAAAGTTTGGGTTACGCAGTTGGAGAACTGAAAGGTGACGAGCTTACAAAAAACAAAGAAATTAATTTAGGAAATGCGCTTCAGGGAAAAATTGCTGGGGTTAACGTTTCTGCACCAGTTACAGGTCCGTCTGGATCAAGCCGTGTAGTAATTCGTGGAGCAACTTCTGCTTCTGGATTAAATCAGCCTTTGTATGTTGTAGATGGTATTCCAATTGATAACAGCCAACAAGGAAATGCGAATATGTGGGGTGGAGCTGATAAAGGTGATGGTATGTCATCTTTCAATCCAGACGATATCGCTTCTATGTCAGTATTAAAAGGTAGTGCCGCTTCTGCACTTTATGGGTACAGAGGATCAAATGGTGTTATCTTGATTACGACAAAAAAAGGTAAAAACGGAACTGGCTTAGGAGTAGATTTCAGTACAAATTCGACTTTCAACACACCAGCAAGCCTTTTGAACTGGCAAGATCAATACGGAGCTGGAGCACCTGTAAATGGTGTTGCAACAAGATTCAGCGATTTACAGGAACTTAGAGATTCTTACTATTTTGCATGGGGAGATAAATATGACGGAACGCCTTCTCTTTCGCTTGACGGAAAAACAAGACCTTACCAAGCATATGGAAAAGATAATGTTGAAAATTTCTACAGAAACGGATATTCTTTCAGCAATACATTAGCAGTTTCTGGAGGAAATGAAACGACTAATTTCAGATTATCTTTCGGAAATACTAAAGATGAGTCTATTATGCCGGGAACAAATTTCGCAAGAAACAACGTGGCATTAAGCTTAAATTCGGCTCCAAATGCAAAAATTAGTGTAGAGACTAACGCTCAGTATATTACAGAGAAAAGTCATAACAGACCGTATTTGAATGATTCTCCTAGAAATCCTTCGTTCCCAACCACTTTCCTTACGCCAGGAACAGACATCAGATGGCTAAGTAATGGTTATGACGAAAATGGAGGCGAGGCAGACTATTTTGGTGCAAACACGTATCATACAAATCCATATTTTGCAACTCAAGAGCCTTTAAATGATGATCTTAGAAAACGTTTCATTGGTTCTGCAAAAGTAAATTATAACATTACAGAAAAAATTTATGCTAAAGGTGTTATTGGTATTGATGATATTAATTACGAATATACTGAAATCGAGCCTACTGGAATAAACTATAATCCTGGTGGATCTTATGAAAACAGAGTAGAAGGCCGTACAGAGTACAATGCTTCTGGTTATTTAGGATACAAAGGCGATATTGCAAAAAATCTTTCTTTAGATGCTTTCATTGGAGCAAACCGTCAACACAATAGATACAGCGGTATTAAAATGAAAGGAAATAATTTTATTGTTCCGTTCAAATATTTCTACGGAAATACACAACCTGATAAAACAGAAAAATTGTTTTCTGAAAGTGAAGTAAACTCGTTGTTTTATTCGGCAGATATTGGATATAAAGATTTCTTATATGTTAGTTTAACAGGTCGTGAAGATTGGTTTTCAACTTTAGATCCATCAAACAACAGTACTTTTTACCCATCTGTAAGTTCAAGTTTTATTTATTCTGAAGTTATTGATTTGCCAGAATGGATGTCATACGGAAAATTCAGAGCAGGCTGGGGTAACGTAGGTGGAGCTTTGCCAGATGCTTATGCACTGTCATTAACTTACACTGCGCCAGACGGACAGACAGATTCTCAAGGACAACCAATTTTAGGTGTTAATGGAGAAACAGTTCCAAATAAATTTTTGAAACCTTATAATGTTAGTACAATCGAATTTGGTTTTGAAAATACGTTCTTCAATAACAGATTAAGTACAGATTTGACTTTTTACCAAAAAAGAACAACAAACGATATTGCTGATGCTGATATTTCTCAAGCCTCTGGTTACAGAACAACTAAAATCAACGTTGGAGAAATCCTAAATAAAGGGGTGGAATTTGCTGCGAATGTAAAAGCAATTAAAACACCAAGTTTCTCTTGGAGCATTGGATATAATTTTGCGTACAATGACAGTGAGGTAGTTAGTCTTTCTGATAAGATTACAACAAAATCATTAGAAGGAAACAGAGACTCTAGAGCTTCTGTAGTTTTAGAAAAAGGACAACCTTTTGGTGTAATCAAAGCGTATGATTATTTAAGAGATGCTAGCGGAAACATTGTTCTTGATACAAATGGAAAATTCATGAGAGGAAATCTAATCATTGCGGGTCAAGGTGTTGCACCAACTTCAATGGGACTTTCAAATGATTTCTCTTATAAAAACTTTACACTTTCAGTTTTTGTTGATGCTAAATTTGGAGGCGAAATCTATTCGGCTACAAATCAGTTAGGAACACGTTACGGATTATCAGAAATCACGCTTCCAGGACGTGAAAGCGGAATTGCAGTATCTGGTAAAGATGTGAATGGAAATGCTGTAAACACAACAGTTTCGGCTTACGATTACTGGAGAAGCTACAGTGATGTAACGTCAAATTTTGTTTACGATGCTGACTTTGTTAAGCTTAGAGCGATTTCTTTTGCTTACAATTTCCCAAAAGCATATTTGCAAAAAACACCATTTCAATCTATCAGTTTAGCATTTTCTGCTCATAACTTATGGACTATTTATGACAAAGTGCCTAACATCGATCCTGAGTCTAACTATTCTAACAGTAATGCTCAAGGTCTTGAAAGAGCTTCTATGCCTTTGACAAGAAATTATGGCTTAACGCTTAATGTCAAATTCTAATCATAAAAATTGAAAGATGAAAAATAGATATATAAAAATATTTTGTATCGCAATTGTTAGTGCAATGACATTAACAGGCTGCGACAAAGGATTCGAAGAAATGAATACGAATCCAAATGCTTTGACTGATCCGGCTGTAAAATCAATGTTCACACTTGCTGAAATTTATGTTGATGGTCAGGATTATTCAAACACTAGAGGAAACAATGCATACGCGGCTCAAATCGTGCAACACTTTTCTTCATTAGGAGGACCGGGTTCAAAATACACCTATTCTTCTGAATATTCGGGTTCTCTTTTTGGTGAATCATATGGAAAAGGACTGAATCAAATTTTTCAATTGATGTCGGTTATTAAAGATGCTCCAGAAAACACAAATGCAATTCAGGCATGCCGAATCATGAAAGTTTTCTTGTTCCAAAAATTGACAGATACTTATGGTGAGATTCCTTATTTCGAAGCAGGAAAAGGATATAACGGAAATATTTTTGCCCCAAAATATGACACACAAGAAGCGATCTACAATGACCTTTTGAAAGAATTAGACGAAGCTGGAGATGCTTTAGATGCAAATAAAGCATTTGTAGGCAACGCCGATTTGTACTACCAAAGTGATGTTGCAAAATGGAAAAAACTTGCTAATTCTTTAATGTTAAGAGTAGCAATGCGTTTGTCTAAAGTTAACCCTGCAAAAGCAAAACAATATGTTGAAAAAGCAGTTGCAAAAGGTGTTTTTACTTCAAATGATGATAGTCTTGTTTTGAAACATGATGCAGGACCACAGGGAGTTAAAACAAATCCAATTACGTCATCTTGGGTTAGAAATGATTTGAACGGAGGAGATGCAAATACAAAATACAGCAAAACCTTTATTGATTTATTGAAAAACACAAATGATCCTCGTTTACGTATTTATGCAAAACTAGAAGCGACAGGAAACAATAATCCTGCAAGCCAGCAAGGTCTTGCAAATGATGCAAAGGAATTTCCTGGAGGAGACAAAAAACTGTTTTCAGATCCAAATACTTCTACAGTATTGCGTTTAGACGCTCCAACTTTAATTATGTCATATGCCGAAGTTAAATTTATCTTGGCAGAAGCAGCAGTAAAAGGATGGAATGTTGGCGGAACAGCACAAAAATTATACGAAGACGGTGTTAGAGCTGCGATGGAAGTTTTAGTGATTTTTGGAGACAAAGTACCTGCTGTTTCACTTGCTGAATACAACACTTATATAACGGCAAATCCGTTTAAAGCTGCCGGAACTGAGGCACAAAAAATTGAGCAGATTATTACTCAAAAATGGATTGTATTGTTATTTAATGGTTTTGAAGCATTTTCTGAATACAGAAGAACTGGATATCCAGTTTTAGTTCCTGTAAATGATCCTGCTGGAGAAACTAAAGGAACAATTCCGAGAAGATTAATTTATGATCAGTCAGAATTAATTACAAACGCTGCAAATTATAAAGAAGCAATTTCGCGCCAAGGGTTGGATTTAATGACAACCAGAATTTGGTGGGATAAGCAATAAGTTTTTAAATATTGGTTAGTTAGTTGAATTAAGCCGGGTAGGAATACCTGTACCTCCCGGCTTATTTTTTATTTCTATTTTGATTTTCATTAAATTAGAAGAGTTTTGTCAGCCATTTATTCGCCAGTTTTCAAAATCATTTTTTTCGCAGACGATACAATGCGTATGCTGAAAAAGATGAGATTATTTTCAAAAGAATATAATAGGATGATAATGATTTTTTAAGAAAGATGAATCTAAAAATCAGAAATCTACAATCTAAAATAAATCAAAGCTTGGCAGCCGTAAAAAGGGAAATTATTTCTGGATATTTTGTTAGTTACTTTTATTCTAAAATGCAAACCTAAAAGAGAAGCGCAATTGCGGTCAATTGCACTTCTCACTCTGCCGGCGATCAATTGGAGTCGATAATAATTTAGTATTCAGTTAAAATGAAACATTTAAAGAGAGTTTATTGGTTTTTGAGCATTTTTGCGGCAAGTTTTTTATCTGCCGCATATGCTCAAAATATAGATATAAAAACGGGTTGGCAATTCCGTGAAACAAAAACTGCAAAATGGTTTCCGGCGACAGTTCCCGGTGAAGTCCATACTGATTTGTTGAATAATAAAACAATTCCAGATCCATTTTACAGAGACAATGAAAAAAAACTGGTTTGGATTGAGAAAAAAGATTGGGAATACAAAACCACTTTTCAAGTAACTTCAACGATATTAAAAAAGAAAAATGCCGAATTAGTTTTTGATGGACTAGATACATACGCAACTGTTTATCTGAATAATAAAGAAGTTTTGAAAGCAGATAATATGTTTCGTCAGTGGCGGGTTGATGTCAAAAAACTTTTGAAATCTGGAAATAATGATTTGGTTATCGTTTTCAAATCGGCACAAAATGTAGTTGATTCTTTGGCAAAAAAAGACCTTCCTTTTGTAATTCCAGATAATCCTCGTGCTTATGTGCGTAAAGCGCAATATCATTTTGGCTGGGATTGGGGACCAAAATTCACTACTTGTGGTATTTGGAAAACACCGCGTTTAGAAGTTTATGATAAAAAAACGCCCGAGAAACCGTATATTTTGGATCGTAAAATTGAATTAGTACAACAGCCGGATAATCTTGGAAAAACTTTCTTTTTTAAAATTGATGGAAAGCCGGTTTACATGAAAGGGGCAAATTATATTCCGTCAGATGCTTTTCTTTCGCGAGTAACTAAAAAGGAATACGAAAAAGTAATTGGTATGGCAAAAGATGCCAATATGAACATGCTTCGTGTTTGGGGTGGTGGTATTTATGAAGATGATTATTTTTATGATTTATGTGATAAAAACGGAATTTACGTTTGGCAGGATTTTATGTTCGCCGGAACAATGGTGCCGGGAGATGACGCTTTTTTTGACAATGTAAAAAAAGAAGTGCAATATCAGGTAAAACGCCTTCGCCATCATAAGAGTATTGTTTTATGGTGTGGCAACAACGAAGCCGATGAAGCTTTTAAAAACTGGGGCTGGCAAAAAAGCATGAATATGTCTAAACAAGATTCGACTCGTTTATGGAAAGATTATGTTCGCTTGTTTCAAGACAGTATTCCAAAATGGGTGAAAGAGGTAGACAATAAACGTCCGTATATTAGTTCTTCGCCACGATTTCACTGGTCAAGACCTGAAAGTCTAACAGAAGGCGACAGCCACTATTGGGGAACTTGGTGGGGATTAGAAGATGTAGAAGCGGTTCAGAAAAAAACAGGCCGTTTTGTGAGTGAATACGGAATGCAGGCAATGCCAAATTATTCTTCAATGGAAAGAATTACGTTGCCGGAAGACCGATATTTATATTCCGATATTTTAGAAGCGCATCAAAAAGCGGGTAAAGGATTCATGAAATTAGATTCGTATTTGAACCGCTATTTCATCGATTCAACCAAAATAAAAAAGATGAATGTTGAGGATTATACCTATCTCACACAATGTCTGCAATATTATTCTCTGAAAAATATTATCGGAATTCATCGTTCAAAAGTGCCTTATAATATGGGAACTTTGGTTTGGCAGCTTAATGATTGCTGGCCGGTAGCAAGCTGGAGCGTGACCGATTATTATGACCGTCAGCCAAAAGCCGCTTGGTACGCCATGAAAGAAGCCTACAGAGATGATAAAACACCAGAAATAGATTTAACACGTCCGATTGATTTAAAATTGGAAGACCCAAAAATTACTTGGGAAATAAAAGGAAATGAAGTAGTTTTAAAAGCATCGAAGTTAGCTAAATATGTAAATGTTTCCATAAAAGGCTATACAGGAAAATGGAGCGATAATTATTTCGATTTAAAACCAGGAGAAGAAAAAATAATCACGTTTGAAGGCAAAATTGAGAAACCAGTTTTGAAAGTTTATTCGCTTTATGAGGTTTTACAAAGATACTAAGGTTCTAAGTTACTAAGATTCTAAGTTTTTTTGAGAAAGAGACAAAGAGACAAAGAGACAAAGAGACAAAGTGACAAAGTGACAAAGATTTTCTGTAGAGGCGCACAGCAGTGCGTCTCCTCAAAGTTTTAAAGTTCTAAAATAAAAAAATATCGGCGTAAATCAGTTTAATCCGCTTCATCAGTGGGCAATTACGCAAGTCATAATAAAAAGAATATATGTTTACAAAATATACCAAAATAGCTTTTAGCGGTATTTTCGCTTTAAACTTGTTTTTTGCAAATCCTGTTGATGCGCAGAAAAACAAAGCAAACCAAAATAATGTAGATTACACAAAGTATGTAAATCCGTTGATTGGATCAGCAGGCCACGGTCACGTTTTTGTTGGGGCGAATGTTCCTTTTGGAGCCATTCAATTAGGTCCTGTAAATATATTTGAAGGCTGGGATTGGTGCAGTGGTTATAATTATGCAAGCAACACTGTTTTAGGCTTTACGCATACGCATTTGAGCGGTACGGGAATTGGCGATTTAAACGATATACTGTTGCTTCCAGTTTCAGGAAAAGTGCCTTTGTTTAAAGGGACAAAAGAAGATATGGTAAATGGTTATGGTTCTTATTTTTCTCATGAAAATGAAGTAAGCAAACCAGGATACTACAGTGTTTTATTGGATAAGTATAAAATCAAAGCCGAACTAACCGCCAGTGAAAGAGTGGGGTTTCATAAATACACTTTTAATGCTGCCAATGATAATCACGTTTTATTAGATCTTGCTGACGGAATTGGATGGGATAAACCAGTAAAAACATTTATCAAAAAGATAAATGAAACTACACTTGCTGGTTATCGTTTTTCAGCTGGCTGGGCGGCAGATCAGCGCGTTTACTTTACAATCGAATTTTCTGAACCAATTTCGAATTTGGCTCTATACGATGATAAAACTGCTGTAAATGGAAATGAAGGCGAAGGTTTGAAAATGAAGGCAGTTATCGATTTTGCAACTTTAAAAAACAAACAGGTTTTGGTAAAGGTTGGAATTTCGCCAGTAAGTTATGAGAATGCTTCCGCGAATATAAAAGCCGAGATTCCGAATTGGGATTTTGATCAAACGGTTAAAACAGCTGCTTCAAAATGGAACAAAGAGCTAAATAAAATCCAGATTACTGGAAATGATAAAACAATGAAAGTTTTTTATACTTCTTTGTATCACACCATGTTTGCGCCTTCAATTTTTAATGATGTCAATGGAGATTATAGAGGAACAGATAAAAAAGTGTACGAAAAAGCAAATTTTACAAATTACACGACTTTCTCACTTTGGGATACTTACCGCGGACTTCATCCTTTATATACTATTACGCAGCCAGATAAAATTAATGATATTGTAAAATCATTTTTGGCAATTTACCAGCAACAAGGAAGATTACCGGTTTGGCATTTAATGGGCAATGAAACCAATACAATGAACGGAAATCATTCGATCGCTGTAATTGCGGACGCCTACTTAAAAGGATATCGCGATTATGATGTGGCTTTGGCCTACGAAGCAATGAAAAAAACAGCCATGCAAACACGTGACGGAATGGATTATGTTCAAAAATTAGAATATATTCCTGCGGATAAAATGCTGGAAACTGTCGGGAATGCTTTAGAATATGCTATTGATGATTATTGCATTGCACAAGTGGCAAAATCTTTAAATAAGACTGAAGATTATAATTACTTTATAAAAAGAGCCAATTTGTACAAACTTTATTTTGATAAAGAAACACAGTTTATGCGCGGTAAATTGACTGACGGAAATTGGAGAACACCATTTAATCCGCTTTCATCGGCGCACCGTAAAGATGATTATGTCGAAGGAAATGCGTGGCAATATACGTGGCTAGTGCCACAAGATCCTTATGGTTTAATTGAATTATTTGGAAGCGAAAGCAAATTTTTGGCTAAATTAGATTCACTTTTTCTAATTACAGATAAAGTAGAAGGGGAAGAAATTTCTCCAGATATTAGCGGTTTAATCGGTCAATATGCGCAAGGAAATGAACCAAATCATCATATTCCGTACTTGTATGCATTTGCTGGACAGCCATGGAAAACGGCAAAATTAATTCGTGAAATCGACGATAAATTCTACTCAACAAAACCAGACGGATTGTGCGGTAATGAAGATTTAGGACAAATGTCGGCTTGGTATGTTTTATCTTCAATGGGATTTTATTCGGTTAATCCTGCAAATGGAGTTTACGTTTTAGGAAGTCCGTTTGTAAATTCGGCAGTAATTCATCATAAAGCCGGAATTTCATTTTCAATAAAAGCAATTGATAACAGCGCAACTAATATCTATATTCAAAAAGCAGAATACAATGGAAAACCTTATACAAAATCGTATATCACACAAGATATGATTGTAAAAGGAGGAGAATTGAAATTGTTTATGGGGAGCAAACCATCTGCAACTTTTGGAGTAAAGAAATCGGATAGACCTCTTTAGAGCGTTTTCAGTTTTCAGTTACAGTTTTCAGACAAGGTTTTGAGATCTTGCAGGTATAGAATCACTTATTCTTGAGTCACAGTTTTTAGCTTAAAGCGTATTGCCTAAAGCTTAAAGCATATAAAATATAATTATGAAAATAAAGAGTTTAATTTTTTTAGGATTGATGCATTGTTTTGTTGCCGCAAATGCACAGGTTAAACCATTAGATCCAGCAGAATATGTAAATCCGTTAATGGGAACACAATCGTTGCACAGTCTATCTAACGGAAATACTTATCCAGCAATCTGCAGACCTTGGGGAATGAATTTCTGGACGCCGCAAACCGGAAAAATGGGTGATGGATGGGCCTATATTTATACGGCCGAGAAAATTAGAGGGTTTAAACAAACGCATCAGCCATCGCCTTGGATGAACGATTACGGACAGTTTTCGATTATGCCCGTAACGGGTAAATTGGCTTTCGCGGAAGCGGATAGAGCAAGCTGGTTCAGTCATAAAGCAGAAGTCTCAAAACCATATTATTACAGCGTTTATTTGGCTGATTATGATGTAAAGACAGAAATTACAGCAACAGAAAGAGCGGCACATTTTCAAATTACATTTCCAGAAAATGAGCAGTCTTCGATTGTAATTGATGCTTTTGATAAAGGTTCATACATAAAAATTATTCCTTCAGAAAACAAAATTATTGGTTATACAACGCGTAACAGCGGAGGTGTTCCAACTAATTTTAAAAATTATTTTGTTTTAGTTTTCGATAAACCTTTTGCATCAAATTCGACTTGGAACGATGCAGGCTTGCAAAAAGAAAAATTAGAATTGCAGGATAATCACGCAGGAGCAGTTGTAAGTTTTAAAACTAAAAAAGGAGAAATTGTCAATGTAAAAGTGGCTTCCTCTTTTATAAGTCCAGAACAGGCTGCACTTAATTTAAAAGAATTAGGAAATGCTTCTTTTAATGAAACAGTTGCGGCTTCTAAAAAAGAATGGAATAAAGTTTTAGGTAAATTGACAGCAGAAAGCAGTAACGAAGAACAATTACAGACATTTTATTCCTGTTTGTACCGTGCAGCTTGTTTTCCTCAAAAACAATATGAAATAAACGCCAAAGGAGAAATTGTACATTACAGTCCGTATAATGGGAATGTTTTGCCAGGATATATGTATGCGGGAACTGGTTTTTGGGATACTTTCCGAGCGTTATATCCGCTATTGAATTTGGTTTATCCTTCAATAAATAAAGAAATGCAGGAAGGTTTGATCAACGATTATAAAGAAGGCGGGTTTTTACCAGAATGGTCAAGTCCTGGATTTAGAAATGTAATGGTTGGGAATAATTCGGCTTCTGTAGTTTCTGAGGCTTACATTAAAGGATTACGTGGTTATGATATCAATACGTTGTATGAAGCTTTACTTCACGGAGCAAATAATGAAGGTCCATTAGAAGCTGTTGGAAGAAAAGGAGTTTCTTATTACAATACACTTGGTTACGTTCCTTATGATGTAAAAATTAACGAGAATGCGGCTAGGACTTTAGAATATGCCTACGATGATTTTGCGATTTGGAAATTGGCGAAAGCCTTAAATCGCCCGAAGAAAGAAATCAGTTTATTCGAAAAACGAATGCTGAATTACAAAAATCTCTATAATCCGTCAATTGGCTGGATGAGCGGTCGTAATAAAGACGGAAGTTTCCCTGCGAATTTTAATCCGTTTAAATGGGGAGATGCTTTTACAGAAGGAAATGCATTGCATTACAGCTGGAGTGTTTTTCATGATATTCAAGGTTTGATTGATTTAATGGGTGGCCAGAAAAAATTTACTGAAAAATTAGATGCCGTTTTTACAACGCCTCCAATTTTTGACGACAGTTATTATGGCGCTGTTATTCATGAAATTCGCGAAATGCAGATCATGAATATGGGACAATATGCGCACGGAAATCAGCCAATTCAGCATATGATTTATTTGTACAATTATGCAGGCGAACCGTGGAAAACACAATATTGGTCAAGAGAAGTGATGAATCGTTTATACAAACCAACTCCTGACGGTTATTGTGGCGATGAAGACAACGGGCAGACTTCGGCTTGGTATATTTTCTCTGCGATGGGATTTTATCCGGTTTGTCCAGCAACAGACGAATATGTTTTGGGCGCGCCATTGTTTAAAAAGCTGACTTTGAATCTAGAAAACGGAAAACAGCTTATTATCAACGCTTCAAAAAATTCGGAAACCAATAAATATGTAAAGGATTTAAAATGGAACAACGCTTCATATTCAAAAAATTTCATCAATCATTTTGAAGTTTTAAAAGGCGGTGAATTAAATTTCGATATGTCGGCAGAGCCTAATTTGCAAAGAGGAACTTCTAAAGACGCTTTTCCATATTCTTACTCAACTTCAAAATAATAGTATGCAGTCACGTAGAAAATTTATAAAAAATACAGGCATTTTTTCAGCAGGATTATTAGCACTTCAAACTGATGTTTTTGCAATGAAATCAGACAGTTTTAATTTTGCTCTTAAAGATTTTATCAGCAAAAGGCCTCCTTTAAAAGAAAGAAAATTTACCAGTCCAGCC
Source organism: Flavobacterium sp. 245 (assembly GCF_004362055.1). GTDB lineage: Bacteria > Bacteroidota > Bacteroidia > Flavobacteriales > Flavobacteriaceae > Flavobacterium. The sequence goes on along the minus strand of NZ_SNXB01000007.1, from coordinate 48,969 downwards.
ATTGAAGCGGCAATTGTCCGAATCAAAAAGCAAATTGCAAATCCAGAATTGGCTTGGCTGTTTGAAAATTGTTTTCCAAATACTTTAGACACTACAGTCGATTTTGAAATTATCGACGGAAAACCAGATACCTATGTAATTACTGGTGATATTGATGCAATGTGGCTTCGTGATAGTACAGCGCAGATCTGGCCGTATATTCCGTTTGTAAAAGAAGATAAAAAACTGGCTGAATTAGTAAAAGGTGTTATCAACCGCCAGATGAAGTGTATTCTGCTTGACCCGTATGCGAATGCTTTTTATAAAGATTTTACCAAGATAAGCGAATGGAAAAATGATATGACTAAAATGCAGCCTGGAATTCACGAACGTAAATGGGAAATTGACAGTTTGTGTTACCCAATTAGGCTCGCGCACGGCTACTGGGCAGCAACAGGAGACATAAGTTTATTTGACAATAAATGGAAAGAAGCGATGCTTTTAGTATTGCAGACATTTAAAGAACAACAACGCTTTAACGGAAAAGGACCTTACAGTTTTCAAAGAGAAACAGCTTGGGCCACAGATGGCGTTCCGTTGAGCGGTTACGGTTATCCTGTAAAACCTTGCGGATTAATCGTTTCGACTTTTAGACCGAGCGATGACAGCACTTTATTTGGTTATTTGATTCCGAGCAATATGTTTGCGATTGAAGTTTTGGGTTATTTAATCGAAATTTTCTCGTTGCCAGCTTTATTAGACAAAGATTTAGTTGCCAAAGCTACTGAATTAAGAGCTCAGGTTCAAAAAGGATTAGAAGAAAACGGAATTATTGAGCATCCAAAATTTGGAAAAATAATTGCTTTTGAAGTAAACGGATATGGCAGTTTTCATATGATGGATGATGCAAATGTTCCTTCTTTATTATCACTTCCATATTTAGGAGCAATTGCGCCAGACAGTCCGCTTTATTTGAATACGCGTAAAGTGGTTCTTTCAGAAAATAATCCATTTTTCTACAAAGGAAAAGCAGGTGAAGGAATTGGAGGACCCCACACCGGAGCCGATACGATTTGGCCAATGAGTATTGTGTTGAGAGCCATTACAAGTGTTGATGAAAATGAGATAAAAGCCTGTATAAGCAATTTGATTAAAACCAATGCAGATACTGGTTTCATGCACGAATCTTTTCATAAAGACGATGTTGCAAAATTTACCCGAAAATGGTTTGCATGGGCCAATACACTTTTTGGTGAAATGATTGTGCATACCAGCATTCACTATCCGCAGATTTTAAAAGACAAGAACATCTAAAATAAAAATAAAAAATATACCATTACAGATTATTTACTCTCAAAATGGTTCAAAATACAAAAGAATGAATATAGAATATGCCGTTGGAATTGACATAGGAGGAACACATATTACCGCTGCAATTATTGATCTTGCAAGCATGAAAGTAATTGATTTTTCGCTGCATAAAGAAACGTTTAACTCCAATTTGCCTGTAAAAGAGGTTATGTCTATTTGGGAAAAAGTAATTCGAACTTCGGTTAAAAATTCAAAAGTTGAAGCAATAAAAGGACTTACAATCTGCATGCCTGGGCCATTTGACTACACTAACGGACTTTGCTGGATAAAAGACCAGTCAAAATACGAGCATTTTTACGGACTTAACGTGCGTTATTTATTTCAGGGAACTTTAAATCTTTCAAGCGAATTTCCTATTCTTTTTGAAAATGACGCTGTTTGTTTTGGAAAAGGAGAAGTTTTTAAAGATGGTGAAAATCTTTCTAAAAAAGTGATGGCAGTGACGCTTGGTACCGGACTTGGAGCTTGTTTTATTGATAAAGGAATTTCGGTTTCAACAGGTGAATTTGTTCCTGCCGATGGCGAAATTTACAATTTGGCATTTAAAGACGGAATGGCTGAAGATTATGTTTCTGCACGAGGGCTTTTGGCCAATTACAAAACGTTGGCAGGAAAAACAATAAACAACGGGTTAGAACTCTATAATCTTGCTTTAAACGGTGACGAAATCGCAAAAAAAGTTTTTGTAGAAATGGGAGAAGATTTAGCAGAAGTAGTAATTCCTTGGCTGAAAAAATTTGGCGCAGACCGATTTATTATTGGCGGAAAAATTGCAAATGCCAGTGAATTTTTCTTGGATGCTTTCAATAAAAGAATAAAAGAATCAGGAATTGAAATTAATGTTTCTGTTTCTACAGATAATGAAATTGCAGCTCTATTAGGTGCTGCAAGTATGTTGTATAAAGCATAGTTTTTCTAAATTTACAGTAGAGATAAATTTTGCTACTCCTTATGGGTATTGAGAGTTGCTAAAAAATATAAGTTATGACAAATCGCAGGAATTTTATAAAAACAACCGCAATTGCTTCAGTAGCTGTTGCATTGCAGTCTTTTCAATCTAATTCGGAAAAAGAAGAAAAGGCAATTTCTAAAAAAGGAAAGAAACCAATTGTGCTTTCTACATGGCGATTTGGAATACCTGCAAATGAAGCAGCCTGGGAAATTTTGAAGAAGAACGGCAAAGCTTTAGATGCAGTTGAAGCCGGCGTAAAAGTTCCAGAAGCTGATCCAAAAGAAAGAAGTGTTGGTTACGGTGGACGCCCAGACAGAGACGGACGCGTAACGCTGGACGCCTGTATTATGGACGAAAATGCCAATATTGGTTCTGTTGCCTGTCTGGAATATATAAAACATCCTATTTCTGTTGCGAGAGCCGTAATGGAAAAAACGCCTCACGTTATGCTTGTTGGTGATGGTGCTCTGCAATTTGCATTGGAACAGGGTTTTAAAAAAGAAAATCTGCTATTAGAAGAGTCAGAAAAAGAATGGAAAGAATGGCTGAAAGACAGCAAATACAAGCCAATTGCTAATATTGAAAACCACGATACGATAGGAATGATTGCTTTAGATGCAGACGGAAATCTTTCTGGTGCATGCACAACAAGCGGTATGGCATTTAAAATGCACGGACGCGTTGGTGATTCGCCAATTATTGGAGCAGGTTTATATGTCGATAACGAAATTGGCGCAGCAACTGCAACTGGCCACGGAGAAGAAGTGATCAGAATTTCAGGCTGTCATTTGGTTGTCGAATTGATGCGTCAGGGAAAATCGCCTCAAAAAGCCTGTGAAGAAGCTGTAGCCAGAATTGTGAAATTAACCAAAAACAGAAATAAAGATTTAAAAGATATTCAGGTTGGGTTTATTGCGCTAAACAAAAATGGCGAATATGGTTCGTACTGTGTTCAAGGCGGTTTTAATTATGCGGTTTATGATGAAACAGGAAACCGTTTAATAGATGCGGATTATTTCTTGAAATAACAATCTGTTGTGTGTAATTGTGTGAACAAATAGAAACATAGATTTTTATGTTAAAAAAGATGAGAAAAAAAACCGTTTCTTTCACATAGTCAACTATGTTTGTTTTAAATAAGTGAAACGCCTTTTTTACGCACTCAAAATCTATGTTTCTATGTGTTTTAAAAAAAATAATCATTCGTCACCTGAATTTTCCGTTGTCGAAGGTACTTTTTTCCGAATGCTCGTACTTAAGTAAAAAAACAATCTTATGGTGTGATTCATATCATATTGATATCCAGAATATTTTTGCTGATAAACATTCATATACCCAAAATCATAACTCCATTTTGGGTTGATTGTTTGTTTTATTCCAATAAAAAACCGATTCTGATCAAAGGTATTGTAGACAGCTTCTTTGCCAAATTGTAAAAGAATTTCATCGGAAAGTACCATCTGAGGCCATGATTTTTTATCAGAAATTCGGAAAGTAAAACTCATTAAATACCGAACTCTATTAGTAAAACGCCAATCTCCGGTGGGTTCATCGTTAACAATTTTTTCTTGCCATCGCTGTTCATTTCTAATTCGTTGCAAAATACTCACATTGCCCACTTTAGCATTTAACTGCGCCTGCTGGTAAATCCTGTTTTCGTCAGCAAAAGTACTCCAGTCTGGATTTGAAGGTGCCAGCCACATATGTGCATATCCTGCATTTATTGACACGTTTGAGTTGGGTATATAGCTGAATCCTCCTCTTATAAAGTAAAAACTGGGATCAGACACAAAATCGTTTCGACGAATGTGAAAATCTCCAATAACAGCCCAGTGATCAGCAAATTTCGTTACCGTATTGATAGAAACCCAGGTTTGAAGCTGTTGATTGATTTCTTTTTTTTGATCGGTTTGTGCTATCGCCAATATTGGGAATAGAAGGATTAAAGTTCGAGTAAAAGTGTTCTTCATATATAGTACGATAGAAATTAGTGTAATCAGTCAATTTCTTTTTAATATATAAAAGGCAGTAATTCAAAACAATATAAAGTAAATGTAGTCTTTTTTTATGAAAATTATATTGTTTATGAAAATGTAATTTGTTTAATATTAGTGCTTTAAGTGTGGTTTTTAAAGTGGTTTTTAATTAGGTTTTATAGTAATATCGGTATCAATTTCTGATAAATTAAATGTCTTTAAATGTGTATTTGTTTTTCAATAAAAGCTATATTCGCTTTTCCTTTATTAAGAAAAATAAGGTGTTTTAAAAATTAAAAACTCTCAAATAATCAAAGCGAATGCGTAAATTTTTACTAATTATCCTAATAGCTGTAGCTTTTCAAAGCTGTAATTTTGGAACTAACGGAACACAGAAAAATGAAAGTATTGAATCAAGTAAGGTTCAGGAAATTAAACTTTTAAATGATAAATTATTCAAAGCAATAATGAATAATGATATTCCTGGAGTAAAAGCGCTGATGTCAGATAAATTGCTTTCAGTAGTAAATTCTGATGTAGATAAATTAGTTGGTAAAATAAGCAATGATTATAAAACGGATAGCTATAAAATTGTAGATCAATACTATGTTTTAAATACAGCTGTAGATATTCCTAATACTTTGATATCTGGTGTTTCGGGTGATAATGATTATGTTATAAATTACAAAGCTTTAAACAAAGAGATGTACACCGTATTATTAATGCCCAATACAGAATACAATCATGTATTGATAACAGTAATTTATGGTAAGTACGGCAACGAGTGGAAGATAAATATTTTACAGTTTGGGCAATATACTTTATTGAAAAAAACAGCACCTGATTATTATAATATGGCGCAGGAAAGTTATAAAAAAGGGTATTTAATTGATGCGGTTAATTATATCAGTTTGGCTAAAGAATGCTTAAAACCAGCTAGTGAATTCTTTAAATATCAGAAAGAGCAGGAAATAAACGATTTTAGCGATAAAGTATTTAATGAAGCGGGCTCAAAATTTACTTTGCCCTTGACATTAGAAAATATTGAAAGCAAACCTAAAGTATTTCGAATTTTTCCTCAAATGACTAAAGACGGTTTTATGCCAGAGATTTGTTATGTTTCTAACATTAAATTGTCTGATACTGTTGCTTTGAAAGTTGAAAATGATAAAGTTAAAATTGAAACAGCTAAATTATTCAATGGAATTGATAAAGGAAAAACTAAGATTTTTTATGGGGCCTATAATGAGATACCTGATGGAAAAAAAGAAGTTATGCAATACCGATTTATTGAGGTAATCAAGAAAGTAAAAGAAGTTAAGACAAAGTAAAAAGAGCGGAGTAAATAAAGTAGAAAAAGAATTACTGTACCTTTATTATATTGCTGTCGTTTTAAATGGACTTGCAATTTATAATTACAGAAAAACGAGTTAAAAAAATCGTACCTATTAAGGATTTAAAGCAGGAAAATTACTAAATTAACATCGCATTCCAATCTGCTGTTTAACCTAAATCCTTGTTATTTTTATGATTAAGAAAATTTTTAGCCTTGCCATTGTTATTAGTTTGTTCCTTGCCTGCAGTAAAACAGATGATGACAAACCAGAAGAAAAAATAAGTCCAAAAGTAGTTTCTTTTGATACCAGCCAAAATTCGTCTTTAATGTTTCAGGACGATGAAGCTTTAGAAGTGATGACTTCAGAGTCCAGAACTTACAGTATAAGTCAAGTTATACGAATAAAACCAATCGACGAAAAAACAATTGAAGTTTCTAATTTTGCTCCATTTGACATTGAAGATGCCGTTATTTTAGCCACAATTGAAGGCAATACACAGGTACAGCTTTTCAAAATAAAAAAAATTAGAGCGCACGCCACACAAAAAATGAAGTATCCTTTTGTTGACGGGATTTCTTCATTTCTAGACGCTGAAAACAAAAAAGTAGATCTTTCACAATATAAAACAACGGGAGTTTCGCCAGATAAAATTGCATTTGATTTTACGGGAGAAAACGAAACCATTTTAAAGCTTAAAAAACTGAAAGCATTAAAATGGACAATTAAATATCATAATTATGATCCAAATAATGACCCAAATAATAATTGGATGCCTACAACAGCCAAGGATATTCGTCGTTTTTCTGGATTGATGCTTAATATGGGAATCGTTTTTGTTTCGGATAAATTCAAAGAGGCTTTTTTAAATGAGCAGATTATCGGCAATGATGGAAAGACAGCGCTGACTTTGGCAGAAAAAGAAAAGGCTTATAATGATATTTTAAATCATGCCCGTTTTAATTGTGGCAAAGTGGATAAAGTTTCAGGTTTAGGAGGCGGAGCAACATTAGGATATGCCGAACATATATTGCATGATTTTATCAGTATCAATGCCGGTGATATTACTTCGCATGAAATTGGGCATTGCGTTGGCTTTAATCATGATTCAAATATGACGTATCCAAAAACGATCAATAATGTCAGTACCGGAATCAGCCCTGTTATGTCAAGAATAAACAAGGATTTTTTTGCTGGCGGATTATTTATCGTAAATCTTCAGAATTATTATAAGCTTTCTGATTTTCAGTAATTAGTAGTTAGTAAATAGTAAATAGTAAATAGTAAATAGTAATTAGTAGTTAGGTGCAAGCAAATGCTAAACAATATGAGGAATTTGATTATAGTTTTTTTATTTTTTTTATCACACTCCATCTTTTGTCAGAATCAAGAAACTCAATTAAAAGAAGCTTTTTCAAAAAAATCAGATTCATTACTACTTAAGTTTTTTAGCTCTTGGCAAAATGGATTAATGACAAATAACGTTAATACGCAAAATAATACTTTAAAAATTGTAAATAACATATTTGAAGATATTTACTCTAATGAAGTAAATCATTCCCAACTTGAAAGGGATAAATATATATTAATTGATACTCGAAAATTAATAATAGATATTGTAAAGGAAGACTCAGGAACTAACGACTTGATAAAAAGTATTTACCAATTAGAGCAATCTAAAAACATCAATAATAAAGAAGACAAATTAAACAGTTTGTGTTATGAACTTAAAGAGAAAGCTAAAAGTGCTAAAATTGATACTTTGAATAATTTTAATCCAACTTATAAAAATCATAAAGTTTTATATTTAGATAATAATTATAATAATATCTTTCAAACTTTTTTAGTTGAATATGGTAAATATGAAGATAGAGAGAGGTTTTTAAGGAACAAAATAAAAGACTTTTTCTCTAACGGTCGTCGTTTTTCGCCCAATGATAGAATTAATAAAATCATACTTTTTGCTTCTATGAAATTTGCTGTTGTGGAATGGGATGATGGTTATTGCAATGGAGAAAGATATTATCTTTTGAATAATCATAATTGGAAACCTTTATCATACTCATATGAAGAATGTGAATAGAATTGCCTGTACCTAACACACGCTACAAGCAATTTGGGGATTTGGCTTAATGGAAAATTTAGTTTGTATTTGGAAGATTTGGCAAATCCGAAAGATAACGCTGATTTAATCCCAAACTGCTTGTAGCGCGAGAACGTTAGTAAACATTAAACAGTAATTAGAATAGAAAACTGCTAATCTGAATTTATAATTAGATTGGCGGTTTTTAAATTACTATTCAAAAATTTTAGGTTTGGAATCAAAAAGATATGATTTAGGATAGGAGCTTATAATATTGTTTTCTTTATCTAAAGTTATGTATATAATTCCATAGGCAACAAGATATTTTTCTGTTGTATTTTCTTTAAATCCTAGATAAATAATACGTTGCCTTAAAGCATTTGTGATATTCTCTCCTTTTTGATTGAAAAAATCGTACCGCATTGCTCTTTCTTTTACAGGCGGATACGTGGCATCTTCAACTAAATATAAGCCTTCCGAAATCTCATGTATTTTAGTTTCAACTTTAGATGTTTGGATTATAGTATTGCCGTTGTAATCTATAATATATTGATTGTCATAAATGGGATTTCTCCAATCTTCATAACTTCTTTTTACAATAAGCTGTCCATATTTATTAAAGGTACTGATTGTGTTTTTGATATCTGGAAGTGTTTTAATGGTTTCCAGTTTTTCATTTATAATTTTAAAAATTCTAGTTTCATGTCGGGGCAATGGTTCGCCATAATAGTTATACTTCTGTTCTTCCTTTGTTATTTCTAAAACAATACAATGCCCCTTGTAAAAATTACTGTACGGAATAAAATTGCTTTCTATTCTCTGTCCATTTTTGCCAAAAAAACCATTGTTATAAGTGAAAATTTTACTTTCAGATGATGGAAGGCCAATTAGTCTTTTGAAGTCTTTTGGAACAAGTTGTGTTTTGCCATTATAAACGAGAATGTATTTTCCTTTTCTTTTGTTTTTAACCAAATAATTGTTGGGATTCCAATATTCAACAATACTGTCTTTTGTTGCTAATACTTCTTTTCCGGTAATTTGATCAATCAAAACAGAGATAAGTTTTTTCTTCTCAAAATAATAATTCAAATGCGGATTATATCTATGGTCAAAATCGTTTGTGTATTTTAAGGCGGTCAAGAAATTTCCTTGATTATTGACCAGAGCATATTTTCCATTTCTGGAAGCATACCCGTATTCTTCGGTCAAACCTGTTCTAATATTTTCATTTGTCAGTTCATTTGTTCCTGCAAAATTGTATTCATCAATAAAATGCAACTCCTTCATTAAGTCCAAAATATGGTATTCACCATGAATACTGTTATTATCACGAACGTTTTTGTTTTTTATAGGAGTTTGATTTTTACTCGCTGCTTTTTCAAGAACGGTATGAATGGAAAGATTATGATTTGTTAGAGATACATATTTATATTCTTCAGATTTTTCCCCTTCAGGTCCAATAAAAACATAACCATTTTGTGTTTTTAATATAGACAGATAGCTGTTGACGACTTTAAGATCTCCTGTTTTTGGTAAATCTTGAGAAAAACACCAAAATGATTTTATTAGCAAAATAAGCAATACAATTTTTTTCATAAATTCTCTTTTATAATAAGGTAGACTTTTTTATAAAAAGGTTGGAACGAATGTATGATTTTAATTTTTTTTATCAAAAACGCATAAATAGAGGGGGTAAATTTGTCCAGAACTGCTCTCCATACTAAAATGCCCCTTTTAGTATATCTAAATGGCCCTCATGTCTTTTAGCTGATTATCTAAATTTGTCTTCCAGAATTTGTCATTCCTTATTTATTTTAAGGTGTGCGTTTTTAAAATTTGGTTAGTGTTAGGAGTGTTCTTTTTTATGATTTTGTTATAAAGAAATGCCTTAAGCCAATTTGGAATGACAATTTTTTCAATTTCCAATATTAAAATTTAGACAATCAAAAATAGTTAGATGAAGAAAATTTTTTTAGCAGCTGCTCTCTTTTTAAGTGCACAAATTAATTTTGCACAAACCAACGAATGGGAAAATCCTCAAATATTAGACAGAGGAAAAGAATTAGGACGTAGTTCGTTTCTTTTGTTTGGCAATGCAGATGAAGTAAAGGAAAACAATCCTAAAAAATCGGCATTGTACCAAAGTTTAAATGGACTTTGGAAATTTGATATTGTAAAAACCCCGTCGCAAAGACCAACGAATTTTTTCGAACCTGGCCTTGATGTCAGCAAGTGGAAAGAGATTCAGGTGCCTTCAAACTGGGAATTACAAGGATATGATATTCCTATTTATACTAATATTACGTATCCGTTTCCTAAAAATCCTCCTTTTATAGCTGGCGATTATAATCCTGTAGCAAGTTATAGACGCAATTTTACAGTTGCTGATTCTTGGAACGATAAAGAAATTATACTTCATTTTGGTTCTATTTCAGGTTATGCAAGAGTTTTTTTAAACGGAAAAGAAGTCGGGATGACAAAAGCGTCAAAAACTCCGGCTGAATTTAATATTACCTCTTTTTTAAAGAAAGGAGAAAACTTAATTGCAGTTCAGGTTTTTCGCTGGCATGACGGAAGTTATTTAGAAGATCAGGATTTCTGGAGATTAAGCGGTATTGAACGTGATGTTTATTTGCAGGCAATGCCTAAAACTGCCGTTTGGGATTATTTTGTAAAAAGTGATTTGGACAATCAATATAAAAACGGAATCTTCAATCTAGATGTTACTTTGAAATATTTTGAAAACAACAAAATAAAAAATCCATCTGTTAAAGTTGAATTGTTTGATAAAGAAGGAAAAACTGTTTATTCTGAAAGTAAAAAAGTAAATGCTAAAGAGCAGAAAATCAGCTTTTCAAAAACTATTGAAAGTGTAAAACAATGGAATGCCGAAACGCCAAACTTGTATCGTTATACCATTTCATTATTAGATAATAAAGGAAATTTACTTGAAGCTGTTTCTAAAAAAACAGGTTTTAGAAAAGTAGAAATCAAAGATGCACAGCTTTTAGTTAATGGAAAAGCGGTGATGGTTAAAGGAGTAAATATTCACGAACATGATGATGTAAACGGCCACGTGCCAAGTCCTGAATTAATGCTGAAAGATCTTCAGTTAATGAAGGAATTTAATATCAATGCGATCAGAATGAGTCATTATCCGCATGATACACATTTTTATGATTTATGTGACGAATATGGTTTTTATGTAGTTGATGAAGCGAATATTGAATCGCATGCAATGGGTGCTGAATGGCAAAACTGGTTTGACCAGAAAAAACATCCTGCGTACTTGCCAGAGTGGGCGCCGGCGCATTTAGATCGTATAAAAAGAATGTTTGAATTTGATAAAAATCATCCTTCAATTATTATCTGGTCTTTAGGAAATGAGTGCGGAAACGGCCTTGTTTTTTATGATGCTTATGATTGGTTGAAACAAGTCGATTCAACTCGTCCTGTTCAATTTGAGCAAGCAGGTGAAAATAGAAATACAGATATTGTTTGCCCAATGTATCCAGGAATTAAGAGCATGAAAAGTTATGCCGCTGCAGATAAAAAACGTCCTTACATTATGTGTGAATACGCGCACGCAATGGGTAACAGTGGTGGAAATTTTCAAGAATATTGGGATATCATCAACAGCAGCAAACACATGCAGGGCGGTTTTATTTGGGATTGGGTGGACCAAGGAATAAAAACTAAAGATGCGAATGGAAAAACATTTTGGGCATATGGTGGTGATTTAGGAGCTTCAAACCTGCAAAATGACGAAAACGGCTGTGCTGACGGAGTTATTTTCTCAAACAGAACTCCAAAACCAGCTTTAAGCGAAATTAAAAAAGTATATCAAAATATTCATTTTCAGTTTAATAATGAATCTGATTTGACGGTTACCAATCTTTATAATTTTACCAATCTTTCTGATTTTAATTTTAAATGGGAATTGGTTAAAAATGGCGCAATAGCAAAAGCAGGAACATTTAATTTAGATGTTGCACCGGCAGAAAGCAAAAAAATCGCTTTAAATCTAGATGCAATCGATGCTGATTCAGAGTATTTTGTAAATGTTTATGCGGTTTCAAAAAACGATGCACCTTTGGTAGCTAAAGGACATGAATTTGCTAGAGAACAATTTGCAATAGGAAAAGGCTCTTATTTTAAAAATAATGAAAGTGCAAAAAGCGCATCAAAACTAAAATATACAGTTAAAAACAATATCGTTTCTTTTGAAACCGAAAGTATTACAGGAGAATTTGATCTTCAAAAAGGAGAAATCTTAAAATACAATTTGAAGAATAATTCAGATGCCATTTTCACGAATTTCCCAACTCCATATTTCTGGCGCGCTCCAACAGACAATGATTTTGGAAGCAATATGGAAAATAAATTAGTAGTCTGGAAAGAAGCTTCAAAAAACGCAACAACGGTAAGTGTTGTTTTAGACAAAAAATCTTCTGACGGTTTATTGATTAAAGCAGTTTATAAATTGGCAACAATTGATGTTCCATACACGGTAGATTATTTGATTCAGAATAATGGTGCAATAAAAGTTACGGCTTCTATTGATTTAGCTGGAAAAGAATTGCCTGAAATGCCACGTTTTGGAATGCGTGCACAATTAAACGGAACTTTCGATAATTTGAGTTATTATGGAAGAGGTCCGTGGGAAAATTATTCTGATAGAAATTCGGCAGCTTTTATTGGCGAATACTCAGATAAGGTTATAAATCAGTACACTAAAAGTTATATTCGTCCTCAAGAAGGCGGCTATAAAACCGATGTTCGCTGGCTGGCTTTAAAAAATGCAAAAGGCCAAGGAATTAAAATTGAAGGATTGCAGCCTCTTGGTTTTAGTGCATTGAATATTTCAACAGAAATGCTGGATCCAGGGAAAACAAAGGCGCAACGCCATCCATCAGACTTGGATTTAGATTCTAAAGAAGCGGTTTATCTGCATTTAGATTACAGACAAAGAGGTGTAGGAGGAGATGACAGCTGGGGACGTTTGCCACATGATCAATATCGTTTAACAGATAAACAATATACTTACTCTTATGCAATTTCATTGGTTAATTAATAAGAATTGAATGTATTTATTTTTTTACAAGAAAAACCTATGATTTATTTTCATAGGTTTTTTTTAAGATTAATTTAATAATTGTATTTTTCACACGAATAATTTATAATTCTGATTTTTTTAAAGAAAATAAAATATTTCGATCAAAATAAAATATAATTAATCTCAAATCCGAAATTTTGAAAAACCGAATAGTATTATTTTTAGCACTTTTAGCCTGTTTTGCAGTCCGTTCGCAGACTGTAGGGAGCACTATTCCAAAATTTGGTCAAAAAAAATACGATATTGGTTATCTCGGAATTAAAAACGGCCTCGCAAATAATGCCGTAACCTCAGTTTATAAAGACAAGAGAGGTTTAATGTGGTTTGGAACTTATGACGGAATCAGCCGATATGACGGTTATAATTTTTTAAGTTTCAGAAATGAGCCAAATGATGCTAATTCGTTAGTAAATAACAGAATTGTAAGCATTTGCGGTACTCAAAATGAAATTTGGATTGGAACAAAAGGTGGTATCAGTGTTTACGATTATCTTAGAAATAAGTTCATTACAAAAAGTTACATAAATGCCAAGACTTCTAAAAGTGAAAAGATTGATTTTGTAGTCAATCAAATTCGGGATTATAAATCCAAAATGTATATCGCAACTGCCGGAAAAGGTTTGCTTTATACTGCAGGAGAACAAGAAAAGATTATTCAGATGCCACTTTTAGAAAACGGAAAACTGCAATGGGATTTTCACGTACAAGAAATGGATTTTGATAATTCTGGCAAATTGTGGTGTTCTGTTGCCGGAGTTGGACTAGTGGCTATGGAACCTGGAGCAAAAAGACTTACCGTTGTTTTTGAGAGTTCTGTAGGCAGTGGTTGTATTTTATACGACACGTTTTCAAATATTTGGTTAGCGGCTGAGGGAGGACTTTTAAAATACAATACAAAAAATAAAACGCACAAATTTTACGCCAATCAGGAAATTCAATATCCCATTTCTGATTTGATGTTTAAGGCTTCCGCCAATGAACTTTGGATTGCTACAAACGGAAATGGAGTTGTTAAATACAATTACAACAAAGATTCTTTTTCGCTTTTAAATGCTTGTCTTGATGATGAAAAACTCAACAGCAACGCTATTTCATCGCTTTATTTAGACAATGAAAATAGAGTTTGGATTGGAACTTTAAGAGGAGGAGTTAATACGATCGAAGAAACAAAAAGTCCATTTGTGACGATTTCGAAAAACGACAAATCAAAAAATACACTTCCTAGCGATTTTATTCTTTCATTATGCGAACAAGATTCAGAAAATCTTTGGATTGGTACAGATGGTGCGGGTGCTAGTTTGTGGAACAGAAAAACAAATACATTTACTAATTATTCGTACAATTCAAATAATCCAAGTTCGCTTAGTAATAATTTCGTTTCTGTTATTTTAAAAGATGCGAAAGGAACTTGGTTTGGAACCTATGGTGGAGGAGTTTGTCTCTTTAACGCGCAAACCCATAATTTCAAGAAATACAATCTTTTTAGTCCAAAACTTAAAGCAGTTCAAAAAAATATTTGGGTATTATTTCGAAATAAAAATAATGAACTGTGGGCCGCTTCGCCAGACGAAGAAGGTTTGTACCGATACAATGAGCAAAAAGATCAATTTGATTTTGTAGACGCAAAAATTCGCGGTATCATTTCGATGGCAGAGGATAAGAGCAATCTTTGGATTGGAAATTTTTCGAAGTTATTTCAGCTTGATCCTAAAACTATGAAACGACGCGAAATCGACGTGAAATATCCTGTTCGATCTATTGTATCGCATTCAGATACAAAAATGCTTGTGGGTACAGAAGGGGGAGGATTGATGCTTTTTAATCCGAAAACTTTTGAACGAAAATTTCTGACGCAGCGAAATGGCCTTCCAAATAATTCGATTTTAAATATTGTCCGCGATAAACAAGGCGCTTATTGGTGCAGCACGTACAACGGAATATTTGTATATAATGTCGACACCGGAAAAATAACAAGTTATCATGATGCTGACGGACTTCAAAGTAATCAGTTTAATTATAATGCGGCATTGCAACTTTCTACCGGAGAAATCGTATTTGGCGGGATTAAAGGATTTAATATTATTGATACCAAAGTCAACAGTCAGGCTCATGCTTTTCCAAAGCTGGCTATAACTTCTATTAAAGTAAACAATAAAGTTTTTGATCAGGCTGGTTTAGGCGCATTTGGCATTCAGAAATTAAAACTGTCCTATGACGAATCGATGCTGAATATCGATTTTGCTGCGTTAGAATACAGTCTTCCAGAGAAAATTTCGTATGCTTATTTTTTAGAAGGATGGGATTCGCAGTGGCATTATGTTGACAATATAAGAAGCGCAAATTATTCCAGAATTACAGAAGGTGATTATGTGCTGAAAATAAAATCGACAAATGCAGAAGGCATTTGGAATACAAAATCCATTTCGATGCCTATTACCATATTGCCACCGTGGTACAGAAGTGGCTGGGCTTATTTCTTTTATTTTATTGTATTTGTACTTGCTATTTATGTGGTAGATAAATATCAGCGTGAACAGGCGAAGCTTAAATATGAAGTTCGGCTTTCTCAGGATTTGGCAAAGCAGGAAAAAGAACTCAACGAGAAAAAAATAACTTTTTTCACTAATATTTCTCATGAATTCAGATCGCCATTGACGATGATTATTAATCCCTTGAAAGATATTATTTATGGTGCTGAACAGCAGATCGATCCTGCAGCTATTGAAATGGTGTACAGCAATTCAAGAAGACTGTTGAGTTTAGTTGATCAGTTGCTTCTTTTTAGAAAAACCGAAACCGAAACGGGAAAACTAAAAGTGGGACAAATTGATATCGTTGAATTATGCAAAGAGGTTTTCAGTTGTTTTGTGCATCACGCAAAATCAAAAAAAATAGATTATAGTTTTAGTATTTCCGAAGAAAAATTGATGGCTTACGTAGATCGGGAAAAAATAGAAATGGCTTTATTTAATTTGATTTCCAATGCTTTAAAGTTTACTGAAAAAGAAAATGGAAAAGTCGCTGTCAATTTGAGATGCACAGAAAATGAGATAATTATAAATGTTATTGATAACGGAGAAGGAGTTGTAGATGCGGATAAAGACAAAATCTTTAATTTGTTTTATCAGTCGGGCAAAAACATCAAAAATAACCGTAAAGGATTTGGTATTGGATTGTATCTCGTAAAACAATTTATAGAACAGCATCATGGAAACGTAAGTTGTCGTGATAACGAAAACGGAGGTTCTGTTTTTGAAATTAAGCTGCTTCTTGGCAAAGAACATTTTGGAGATATTGAAATACGCGAAGATTTAAGTGACCGAACTTTATTTTTGGATGAAGCTTTAGAAGATACTGTAATTCGTGAAAATGTCTTGCCGACAGTCGAAGAACCAGAAAACGTGCACGAATTGATTAAGGATGCAAAAAGTATTTTAATTGTAGATGACAATGTTCAGATTAGAAATTATTTGAAACGAATATTAGCGCCTAAATACCATGTCACCGCGGCTGAAAATGCTGAAATGGCTTTGTCTATTGTTAAAAAAGTACAGCCGGATTTAATTATTTCTGATGTTGTAATGGGAGAAATGAACGGCGTTGCATTTTGCAAACACATAAAAACAGATCCTGACCTAAAACATATTCCCGTAATACTTTTAACAGGAGGAACGTCTGAAGATGTGAAATTGAAAGGAGCGGAAGTTGGCGCTGATGATTACATTACAAAACCATTTGATAATGATTATTTATTAGCACGAATTAATGGAATTTTGACGCGTCGTGATAGTGAACAGAATTATCTGCTTAATTCGGTTACAAAAAATGTTGCTGGAGCAAAGCTGTCAGACGAGGATAAAAAACTGCTTGACAGAATTATTGAACTCATTGATTCTAATTTAGATGTTGACAATTTTAATATAAAAGATCTCGCAAGTGAATTAGGAATGAGCCATTCTTTGGTTTACAAAAAAATCAAGAAAATCACTGGCAAATCGGTTTTAGAATTTACGCGTAATGTCCGTCTTCGAAAAGTCGCAACATTATTGATTACAACCGATTTACAAATAAGCCAAGCCGCATCAATTGCTGGCTTTGGAGATATAAAATATTTCAGAAAACATTTTCAGCAGTTTTATAATTTGAATCCTTCAGAGTTTAAAAAGAAATACCAAAATGTGAAGGATAACAAATACATTCTGAATGAAAGTTTTTGGAAGTCAACATAGAAAAAAGAAGAAAGAAGTAAGAAAAAAGAAAAAAGAAAATATAAAAAGAAAAAAGAAAATATATGAGTCATCGTTTTAAAAATGCTGTTTTAGCAGTGTTTATTTGTCTGCTAGCTCTGAATGTTCAAGCACAATCTAAGAAACCCGAAAAAGATTCTCCTGAAAAAGTTCGGGAGTTTTTTGTGGCTTCTTTGGTAAAAATTAGCGATCCGGTATTAACCGCTCTAAGTAATAATCAACTTAAAACTTTGATGCCAGTTGAAAAATCGCCAGGCGCGTGGGATGACAGAAAGCATGTAACGTATTTAGAAGCTTTTGGAAGAACGCTTTCGGGAATGGCTCCGTGGCTGGAATTAGGTTCAGATAATACTTCCGAAGGAAAATTAAGAGCAAAGTATATCGCTTTGGCACAAAAATCAATTCATAATGCAACTGATCCAAATGCAGCTGATTTTATGAATTTTGTAAATGACAAACAACCTTTAGTTGATGCCGCTTTTTTTGCTCAAGCTTTGATGCGTGCGCCAAAACAGCTTTGGGAACCGCTTGATGCCGCTACAAAAGAAAATGTAATTAAAGCCTTAAAATCAACTCGAAAAATTGAACCTTATCACAGTAATTGGCTTCTTTTTGCCGGAATCATCGAAGCTGCGATTATTAAATTTGATAAAGATGAAGATGCAAACCGATTGATTTATGCTTTATCAGAACATAAAAAATGGTATCTGGGTGATGGAACTTATGGCGACGGACCTGATTTTCATTGGGATTATTACAACAGTTTTGTAATTCACCCAATGCAATTGGATATTTTAAACGTGTTGAAAGATAAAAATAATGAGTACAAAAAAGACT
Organism: Flavobacterium sp. 245; assembly: GCF_004362055.1. Classification (GTDB taxonomy): domain Bacteria; phylum Bacteroidota; class Bacteroidia; order Flavobacteriales; family Flavobacteriaceae; genus Flavobacterium. Next base: position 31,074 of record NZ_SNXB01000007.1, on the reverse strand, counting down.
TTGAAACTGAGCTAAACAGAGCCCGAAGATATGCGGCAATTCAGGAACGACTAATTTCTCCTGATGGCACGTATCCGCCAATCGGAAGATCATTGGCGTATCGTTTTGGCGCTTTCCAGCTTTTGTCTCAGATTGCACTTTGGAAAGAATTGCCTAAAGAAGTTGCTCCGGCACAAGTTCGTTCGGCACTTTATTTTATGATTAATAATCAAATAAATGCCAAAGAAACTTTTGATAAAAATGGCTGGCTTCAGATTGGGTTATACGGTCATCAGCCAAATATTGGCGAAGGCTATATTTCAACTGGAAGTTTGTATTTGTGTACCGAAGCTTTTTTAGTTCTCGGTCTGCCAGCAACAGATCCGTTCTGGGCTGATGCTTATCAACCTTGGACTCAAAAGAAAATATGGTCAGGGCAGGAAATTCCAATTGACCACGCTTCAAAATAATTAAACGCTTAATCTTATTATAATTATGTATTTTAAAAAACCATTTTTTATTGCATTGACTGCTGTTTCAATTGCAGTTGTTGGCTGTAAAAGCAGTGCTGTAAAACAAGAAGTTGCAATAAAAGAATCAAAAAAAGATGTTATTGCCATTATCGATAAAGTAAACAACCGCTGGCAAAGTTCGCATCCCGAATTTGGAAATTCTTTTTGGCATGTTTCGGCGTATCATACCGGAAATATGGAAGCTTATAAGGTAACTAAAAACAAAAAATATTTGGATTATTCGATGGCTTGGGCGGAGAAAAATCAATGGATGGGAGCCAAATCAACGGATAAATCAGAATGGAAATACAATTACGGAGAAACAGATAAACATGTATTATTTGGCGATTGGCAGATTTGTTTCCAGACTTATATTGATTTATACAATTTTACAGGAAAAAACGATCCGCATAAAATTGCCCGCGCAAAAGAAGTTATGGAATATGAAATGAGCACTCCAGCAAATGATTACTGGTGGTGGGTTGACGGATTGTATATGGTAATGCCGGTAATGACAAAGCTCTATAAGGTTACTGGAAATGAAATGTATTTAGAAAAACTGCATTCTTATTTGCAATATGCCGACAGTATTATGTACGATTCGGAATCGAAATTATATTTCCGTGATGCCAAATATGTTTATCCAAAACATAAAAGTGCCAATGGCAAAAAAGATTTCTGGGCAAGAGGTGACGGGTGGATTTTTGCTGGTTACGCTAAGATTATTCAGGATTTGCCAAAATCGGCTAAACATAGAAATGAATATATAAGCTGTTTTAAAGATATGGCTAAAGCATTGGCGGAAGCACAACAAAAAGAAGGCTATTGGACAAGAAGTATTTTGGATCCTGAACATGCTCCGGGGCCTGAAACAAGCGGAACAGCTTTTTTTACATACGGCTTTATGTGGGGAATCAACAATGGAATTTTGGATAAAAAAACCTATTTGCCAGTTGCCGAAAAATCTTGGAATTACTTAACCACTTTCGCGCTTCAGGCAGATGGAACTGTGGGCTATGTACAGCCTATTGGTGAAAAAGCAATTCCGGGACAAGTAGTTGATAAAAATTCTACAGCCGATTTCGGTGTCGGAGCTTTTTTATTGGCAGCTTCAGAAATGTATCGCTTTGTGAAATAGTTTTCGGTAAACAATTTTAAAAAATCGGCTTATTTTCTTCAATGAAATTAAGCCGATTTTTTTGCCAAAATGCTCAGAAAAAAAGATTTTAGCATTATAAATTCTAATAAAAGTAAAAAAGGATTTTTGCCGTTCAACTTCAATAGTATTGCTTTTTTAAAAATGAATTCTTCGAGTATTTGTACAAAATGTTGTGCTTCCTGCAAATATCAATTGCGATAAAAACAGAATATATATTTATGAATTTTTGAATTATGCTGTGATTTTTTTTAGGAATATCTTAAAAACGTAGTGTTTTTGCGGTCAGATACTAATTTGCCCCTTCTTTATTATCATATTTCCCCCCTTTTAAACAACAGTGTTCTGCTAGATTTGTAGCTCAAATTGAATGCTGTAATTTATACAGATGAGATTTAAACCAAACTAATTATTTAACCAAAATTACAACCAAGAAAATGAAAAACTTTATTAGGAAGATGAAGACTCCTGATTATGTATCTGGATTTGATTTTAAAAAGAAACTTGCCATTTTTTGTGTGCTGGTTTCATTAACTCAAGTACAGGTATTCGCAGGGGAAACTTCGGGAACAAATGCGCTGGAAAAAATTGAACAGCAAGACGGAATAAGCGGGCAAGTTAAAGATCAAAAAGGAGTGCCGCTTCCAGGAGCTACAGTTTCGATTAAAGGAACAAAGATTAGTACAATTACAGATTTTGACGGAAAATTCAATTTAAAAGGAGATCAGAATGCAATATTAGTGGTGTCTTTTATTGGTTTTGTGACTCAGGAAGTTCAAGTAAATAATAAAACAAATATTACAGTTCAGCTTGTTGAAGACGCTGCTTCATTGAATGAAGTTGTGGTAGTTGGATACGGTAAAATGAAAAAAAGCGATTTAACAGGAGCAATTGTTCAGGTTAAACCAGAATCTTTAGCCAATCAAAACCCAAATACTGTTCAGGATTTATTAAGAGGAGTTCCAGGTTTAAAAGTGGGTTATTCAGCTGATGCAAAAGGAGGAGGTTCTTTGCAGATTCGTGGACAGACTTCTGTTTATTCTGATGGAGGTCATAATTCACCGCTTATTATTTTAGACGGAATGCAATTTTACGGAGAGCTTTCAGAAATTAATCCTGATGATGTTGGTCAGATAGATGTCTTGAAAGATGCATCAGCAACAGCTGTATACGGTTCTAAAGCGGCAGCAGGGGTTATCGTTATTTCGACGAAAAAAGGAAAAACCGGTAAGCCTATTATTAATCTAACGACAAACATGACGATTGTCAATGAAAGCGCTTATCGTAATGTGTATTCTCCAGAAGGATATGTAAAATATCGTGAAGATTGGGAGACTGCTAAATCGTATGGTACAAATACAGCAACTGGAAATTATGAGGCATATGTTACTGGAACTGCTGCTGGTAAAGCAGGGTATTTCTCAAACCCTAACCAATTAGCTCAATATGGTATAACTCAGGCACAATGGTTAGCCTATCAGCCAGCGGCTCAAATTCAAGGAAAAAGTATAAATGAAGTTTGGGGAAATCGTTTAGGGATTACTGATGCTACACTTTTGAAAAATTTTGCAGCAGGAACTACGCACGATTGGTATGGCAGTACTTTTAGAACAGGGATAAATCGCGATAATAATTTAAGTGTTTCTGGAGCAAGTGATAAAGTAAATTATTATATGTCTTTGGGGTATTTAACATCAGAAGGGGCAATTCAGGGTAATGATTATTCAGCAGTTCGTGCGAATATGAAAGTAGATGCCAAAATTACAAACTGGCTTGAATTTGGTGCAAACGTAAATTTTCAGGATCGTTCAGACGGAGATATTTCTGTTGGTACCGGTACAAATTATTGGGATGCCAATATGTTAAGAAATAGCCCGTTTGCTAATTTTAAAGAAGCTAACGGCGATTATGCGAGACAACCAATGGGACCAACTATTGGAGGATATAATTACTACTACGATCGTCAATATATGGACCTTGAAAAAGGGTACACAGTGTTGAATACCATTTTCAATACTAAAGTAACTTTACCTTTAGATATTACCTATACATTTAATGCTTCACCGCGTTATGAATTCTTTTACAACCGTTATTTTCAGTCAGCAGGTAATAAAAACTGGAACGCTGCTACTATCGGAGTAGACAGAGGAAATGGTAAAAAATTCACTTGGAATATAAATAATACTATAGCTTGGGATCATACATTTGCTGGGAAACATCATATTATAGCCACTTTTGTTCAGGAAGCGGAAGATCTTAAAACATGGTCAGATATTGTTTATGCACGTAATATTCAGCCTTCAGATGCTTTAGGATTTCACAATACTGCAAATGCAACACTTTTAAACAGCTCGTTTTCTACAACAGATACACATCAGACAGCTGATGGCTTAATGGGAAGACTTTTCTATTCGTATGATAATCGTTATATGATCACAGCAACGATACGTCGTGATGGATATTCAGCATTTGGAGCTACTTATCCGTATGCAACTTTTCCTTCTGTTGCAGGTGGATGGAGCTTTAATAAAGAAAGCTGGTTCAATTGGGATGCTATGAGTACAGGTAAATTACGCCTTTCTTGGGGTAAAAATGGAAACAGATCTCTTGCTGATCCCTATTTAGCTTTGGCAAATTTAGGTTCAGGTACAGGAGCAACAATGGGATACATAGATGCTTCGGGAAAAATTGTCGACATGAAGTATTTAGCTATTGACCGTATGGCAAATCCAAATTTGCAATGGGAAAAAACAGAAGCAACAAATATTGGTCTTGACCTTGGTTTCTTAAATGACAAAATTACAAGTACAATCGATATTTACAGATCAGTTACTCACGATATGATCATGAGTCAGCGTTTGCCTGGTTTCTCTGGATTTTCATCAATCGCAACTAATCTTGGAGAGGTTGAAAATAAAGGTATTGAGATAAGTCTTAATACTATAAACATCAAAAAACCAAATTTTGAATGGACTACAATGGTTGCTTTTTCATACAACAAGAATACCATCAATAAATTGTATGGGAATATGGAAGATGTTAAAGATGCCAATGGTAACGTAATTGGAACTAAAGAGGCAGATGACAAAACGAATGGATGGTTTATTGGAAAATCTATTTCTCAAATCTGGGATTATAAAGTAACTGGAATCTGGCAAAAAGATGAAGCTGTAGAAGCTGCAAAATACGGACAGCGTCCAGGTGATCCAAAAGTTGAAAATAGCTATACTGCTGACGATGTGAATGGAAAACCAACTTATAATGACAAAGACAAACAATTTTTAGGACAGACAGCACCTCCAATCAACTGGTCGCTTCGTAATGAATTTAAAATTTATAAAAACTGGGATTTAGCAATCAATATGTATTCGTACATGGGGCACAAATCGCTTGACGGACGTTACATGAATACGTATAACGATGGTAGTTTGTATACAAATAACTACAACCCATTTGTAAATCCATATTGGACAATTGATAATCCAACCAATGACTGGGCACGTCTTGATGCAAGAGGACCTGCAGGAGCCGGAACAGCAAAATTATACGATCGCAGTTTTATTCGTTTAGACAATATTTCGTTGGCATATTCACTTCCTAAAGATCTTATTGATCGTTTGCATGTGAGAAATTTCAAAATCTATGCTTCGGTTCAGAACGCAGCAACATGGTCTGCATCTGGCGAATGGAAATATTACGGAGACCCAGAAACAGGGGGACTTGCTACGCGAATGTTTAATTTAGGTTTTAACGTTTCACTTTAATAATTACAACAATGAAAAAATATATAAAAAATAAAATCTCAACACTTGTACCTTTAGTGGCGCTTACTGCCCTTTTGGTTTCTTGTTCAAAGGATTTTCTGGAGCCTGACCCGCTTTCGTTTTACGAACCAGAAACTACATTTAGTACCGAATCTGGGTTACAGGCAGTTTTAGCAATTGCTGATAAAGGGTTGCGTAATAATTATATCCATTATAATGCGGCTTCAAACAGTGTGCCTATCGGTACAGAATATGTTTTCTCTGATATGGCAAAATATGGAAAAACAGATAATACCAGTACTATTTCTGATTTTGCGAATACTATGGTACCTACCATGAGTTACAAAACAGCTACAAACGATGATTTTTACTTTGGATATTATTGGGATGAAGGTTATACAGGTATCAAATACGCTAATACCGTATTGACCTATATTGATAACGTGACAAGTTTAACTCAGGAAGTTAAGAATAAATATATTGGTCAGGCTTATTTTCACAGAGCTTACCGTTATCTTAATTTAGTATATCAATTTGGAGATGTTCCATTAATTACAAAAATTTTGGAAGTTCCAAAGCAGAGTTATTATTCGACTAAAAAAGAAGCGATCATTGAAATGATTACAGCAGATATGGAAAAAGCTGTAGAATGGGTTCCAGAGCAGTCAAAACTTGCTTATGTAGGTTTGGTGAACAAAGGAGCATGCCGTCAATTATTGATTAAGTGCTATTTGGCTTCAGGCAGATTTAAAGATGCAGAAAATCAGGCAGATTTATTAATCAATCAATCTGGTTATTCTTTAATGCAGGCTAATTTTGGAACGTTTGATCCAGGAGGAAATCCAACAACTTGGACTATTAGCAGAAATGTAATCTGGGATTTACACAGACCTGAAAATAAAGTTATTGCTGGTAATAGAGAAGCTATTTTGGTGATGCCAAATGGTGGAGTACAATCATTTTTACCGTTTGCCTCAATGAGAATTTTTGGACCAAACTGGAATTCTGCAACTGTAACAACACCTGATGGTAAACAAGCAGCAAATCGTTTCGCCTCAAACAATACGGCTAATTATCAAGCGAAATATGATTATGCAAGAGCATTAGGACGTGGAATTGCTACAATTAGTGCATCTTATTATTCACAACGCCCAATGTGGGTTGTAAACGGTATTGAGGATAGGCAAGATCTTAGACATAATAGCACAGTTGGTAACTGGGTGAATATGACAGATCTTAAATACAGTGATAAGAGTTCAACATTCTATCAGCAAAATTTCAGATTGAAAAATGGTAACACACTATTATCAAAAGATACACTTCGTGAATGGTTTGATTTCCCATTGTATAAAATCTATCTGCATGATGTTGTAAATGAAACTAATCCAAGTGCAACTGATTTTCAAGGAGCTAGTACTGGAAGTACTGCACACTGGTACTTATACCGTTTAGCTGAAACTTATTTATTAAGAGCAGAAGCACGTTTTTACCAAGGAAATGTTGGTGGAGCAACTCAGGATGTGAATACCATCAGAGCCAGAGCAGGTGCAGCACAAATGTACGGTCAGGTGACTATTGGAGATATTTGTGCCGAAAGAGGTAGAGAACTTTACCTTGAAGAATGGAGAAATGTCGAATTAAAACGTATCTCGCACTGTCTCGCACTCAGCGGAAAACCAGATGAATGGGGTCAGACATACAGTAAAACCAATTGGGACAAACAATCTGGAACCGATGCAGCCGGAGGAAGTTACTGGTACCAGCGTATTTCACACTATACCCTTTACAACAAATATCCGAGTGGAATTGTGGTGCCAAATGGTACTAAATTCTATACAATGGACAAACGTAACAACTATTGGCCAATTCCAAACAGTGCTATAACGGCAAACATCAAAGGAAAATTAAGTCAGAACTACGGTTATGATGGTTATGATCCTAACGTCAAGGTTTGGGATAAATGGCAGGATGCTGTTGCAGATGAAACAAAACTTTAATTAAAAAAATATCAGAACTGCAGTAATTTGAATTGTTTTCTTTTACTGCAGTTTCAAGATATTTTGAACCTCTTTTTTTTTTTTTAGATAGTAATTATTATTGGAATTGACTGCTAAAGTATTATCCCTAATTGTTTATGGGATAATGCTGGTAGTCATTAAAAATATAAATTTTGTATCCTAAAAAAATCCCATAATGCAGAAAGAATTCTCTTGAATTTTTTACTGTACACTATAATTCATGAATAAATTTCAATACAATTTTGCCTGTTAATAAACGCGAGAGAAATTCAAAATTTCTTAAGTAAATAATTTTGTCGGTTACCAATGAAAGCATTAAACAAAAATTTTAAAATAATTTTTAAAACAGATATTTCATATGAAAAAACTATACACATTTTTATTATTCTGGTTATCGGTTTTTGTATTCAATATACATGCACAAGCACCTACTTTGCCTGTTAAAGCAAATTTAGCCACAACATTAAATGGTTCTAAAACCTTTACAAATGCTGTGAGTTCAGATATTATATCATTTCCATTGTCCAATCAAACTGAATTTACCTTAGAAGTAAAAGGCAAAGTCAATTCAGCTGTTGGAAGAGGACTAGATGTTGAGGTAAAAAATACAATTGGCCTCGGATTTAGAACATCTTTAGATAAAACAACCTTTAATAATACCACAATATTGTCAATACCAGATAATTTAAGCACTTCTGTAGATAATGCTCAAGAACAAACCTATAGATATGCCGTAAAAGATGGTGTTGTCAATATTTATCAGGACGGGCATTATTTAACTTCTAAAACACTCGATTTTTTAAATGATAGTTCAGGAGGAACGATAGCGTACGGAACAGATAATTTATTAGGAAGATGGGCAGGAGTTACCGGAAATAATTCAGGAATGCCTACTGCTTATGGATGGGCAAATACCGTTGCAACACTTCCGTGGAATACAGCAAATTCGACCTCTGGCGTTAGATATTTGGACGTAACTTCCGGACATACATTTGAATCAGATAACTCCGTTTACAGCGGAAGAATAATGTATATTCGTTGGGATAATGCAAGCTACTCAGCTTCAACATATAGCTATCCTGTTAAACTGGAACAAGGTTTGAGATATGAATTTTCATGGATTTACGAATACATTTCTAATGCTGCTCCCGGAGCCAAATTGAATGTAGCAATATCATCAGGCGCTGACGGATCTGGTGTTATAGCTTCTAAAACATTTACAACTGGTAATGCTAACAAATTAAGAAAAGGGGATTTATCTTTTGTTTCCAATTTAGATGGTAATTATTACTTGACAATAACAGGTGATTACGGGCTTATGGCTATTGCCGATTTAAAACTTAAATCTTCAAATTTAATCAATAACTGGGACGGACTTTTTAATGATAATGCAGGAACTCCGGCCGCTTATGGCTGGACAAATGTTACATCTCCAACCATTTTTACTACGGCAAACGGTACGAGCGGCACACGATTTATGGATGTAACTACCGGTCATACATTTGAATCCGATAATTCAGTTTATAGCGGAAGATTAATGTACATCAGATGGGATAGTACCGCACTTCAAAATTCAGTTTATTCTTTTCCAGTAACATTAGAAGCAACAAAAGGCTATCAGTTTTCATGGATTTACGAATATATTTCAAATTTAGCTCCCGGTTCTCAAATGACAGTAAGCGTTTCTACAGCTGCAAATGGCGGAGGAACAGTTTTGGCAACGGCAAGTTTTGTAACAGGAGCCGCTAATAAATTAAGAAAAGGAAATTTGGCATTTCAATCCCTAACTGCTGGTACTTATTATGTCAACGTCACCGGAGCCAAAGCACTTTTTGGAATTGGTGATTTAAAAATTCAGAGTCAGCAGACAGCAAATATTGTAATTGGTAAAAATTACGCAACAGGAGCTGTAGATATGTCAGTAACTTCAGTAACTTTTGAGAATGTAGCTTACGCGCCAGTAAAAGTTATTAGTCCGTCGTTGCAAACTTTAAATATTTCAACCAACACAAGCGTTGCGGCTTACACAAAATCAAAAGTAGTTTTAAGCGGAACGGCTTCTTTATATCTTAAAAACGGGAATAATCCTTTAATTAATTCGACAGTAAACTTAACTTCTGCAGATAACCGTTTGTATTTTGAAAATGTCAAACCGAGCGACGTAATCAGTTCACAATTACAATATGTTTCAATAAACGGAGCTCTTGCAAGTAATGGTACAAATGCAAATGTTACAAATTATGGCTCAGGAACAGTGGTTTCTCCATATTCAGTAAGCGAGCAGCCATTGCAGGTTTTTACAGAAGAAAATTATGCAGGTTCGTCTCAACAATATGCCACCGTAACTACATTTGATAATTTAGGATCTTTTAATAATGCCATCAAATCATTTAAATTGAAAAAAGGATACATGGCAACTTTTGCTTCAAGTGCAGATGGGTCAGGTTATAGCAGAGTTTATATTGCAGAAAATGAAGATCTTGAAGTTCCAACTTTACCACTTAATTTAAAAGGAACAATTTCATTTATCAGAACGATGAGATGGCACCAAGTCACTAAAAAAGGACTTGCCGGTGGAAGCACAGAGGCCATCAATTCGACGAATATTACATGGTATTACAATTGGAACACAGGAATGGATACCACACCAAACGTAGAATATGTTCCGATTCGCCAAACGCAATATTGGCCGTCATTTACCCCAGCATATACAAAAGAAGGCTACACGCATTTCTTAGGATTTAATGAGCCAGACCACACAGATCAGGCCAATATGACTGTTGAGGCAGCGATAAGTTCATGGCCAGGTCTTTTGAAATCAGGTTTACGTGTAGGTTCTCCGGCAACGTCAGATCCATACAATCCTTGGATGGCAAATTTTATGACACAGGCTGAGGCAAATAATTATCGAATAGATTATGTTGCGCTGCATTGTTATTGGTATAAAACGGCGGCACAATGGAAAAGCGATTTACAATACATCTATGACAAATACAAAAGACCGATCTGGATTACAGAATGGAATATTGGAGCAAACTGGACAGCTAATAATTTTCCAGATGATGTTAATACACTTACAGATGCAAATGCAACGAAACACAAAAATGATTTAGCAGCGATTTTAACTGTTTTAGAAAGTGCCGATTATGTAGAACGTTATTCTATATACAATTGGGTACAAGATGCCAGAGCAATGTATGTTACTATCAATGATGCTTTTAAAACAAGAAATCCAAATTGGCAAAATTATGTTTGGTTGCAAACAGCACCAGTAATTGCGAGTACATCAACTGATTATACGGTTTTAACTCCCGCTGGACAATATTATGCTAAAAATGCATCGGCGAAAGCCTATAATTCAGCCAAAGAATACATTCCGACATGGAAAACAAAAGTAGAAACATTGAGTTACACTCTGTCAGCAGATTATAAAAATATTACTGTAAAATGGACAGGATTCAATCAGGAATTAGTCAATAAATATGTTCTTGAAAGAAAGCTGACAGGTGAAAGCGCGTTTTCAGTTTTCTATGAATCAACAGATTACAATATTATCCAAAAAATTGATGTGGTTCATACACATGCCGAATACAGAATTAAGGTTGTGGGCAAAGACAATGTTGAATCAGCATATTCTGCGACATTGGTTTACGATCAGCCTGCAATTCCTGCAATTCCAACAAACTTTACAGGTACAGCAGTATCGTCATCAGCAATCAATTTAAAATGGACGCTAGTATCTGGAGCTGAATCTTATAAAATTAAAAGATCAACAACTGTTAACGGTACTTACGATATCATAAATGCATATGTAAAAGACAGCATTTTTGGAGACACTAATTTAGAAGCAAATAAAGATTACTTCTATAAAATTGCGTCAGAAAATGCAGGGGGCGAAAGTCTTTATTCTGCAGCATTACAGGTTAAAACATTGACAACATCAGGTTTAACCGCCAAAAGTACCAATACATTGTCTTTGAGTTCAATAGAAGAAGAATCTGTTGAAACAATCAGCGTTTTTCCAAATCCAACAACTGGTCATTTTGATGTTATTTTGCCAACCGATGAAGAAGCTGGAACAATTACAATTTACACTTCAGATGGTAAAGTAATTTCAACAGGGAATTATGGAAATACAAACAGCAAAATTCATTTGAATATTGAAAATCAACCTCCGGGAATTTATCTGATAAAGATGCAATCACATCCAGATATATCGCTCAGAATTATTAAAAAATAAAAAATCGCATACAAATAAAGGTTGGTTTTAATTAGTGTAGAAATGATGAGGGGGGTCTTTCGGGATCCCTTATCATATTACGAAAACGCATTAGAACTTTCTGAAATTAATCGGGATTAAAAGAGATTTAAAATGAGATTTATTGGTAAGTTTTTGGCATTAGGAATTGTCTTAATGCTGCTTTTTAGTTTTGTCAGGTATAAACAAAAAATTTCAGCTTCAGAAGATTATAAATTGATGTGGAGTGATGAATTTACAAAAAACGGAGCTCCGGATGAAAAGAATTGGAATTACGAATCGGGTTTTGTACGAAATCAAGAAGATCAGTGGTATCAAAAGGAAAATGCCTATTGCAAGGATGGTTTTTTGATTATTGAAGCCAAAAAAGAAAACAGAGCGAATCCGAATTTTATTTCTAAAAATCATCGTGACTGGAAAAAACAAAGAGATTCTATAAAAGTCACTTCTTCATGTTTAATTACGCAGGGAAAGCATTCTTGGCAGTATGGCCGATTCGAAATGCGGGCTAAAATTCCGGTAAAAAACGGAATGTGGCCGGCCTTTTGGACGTTGGGCATTGAAGGAAACTGGCCTGCAAATGGAGAAATTGACATTATGGAATATTATACAGGGAAAATTCTAGCAAATGCCGCTTGGAAATCAAATAAGCCAGATGTTGCTTGGGATAGTCAAACAGTAAAATTGAGTGATTTTAAAGATAATTCATGGGCAGATAAATTTCACATTTGGCGAATGGACTGGGATGCCGATTGGATTAGATTATATGTCGACGATCAGTTATTAAATGAGATTAATGTAAAAGAAGCTAACCAAAATTCAGATCAAAAAATACTTCCGTTTCAACAACCGCATTATATATTGGTCAATCTGGCTGTTGGAGGCATAAATGGCGGGGAATTTACATCAGATAGTTTTCCGTCAAAATACATCATAGATTATATCAGAGTTTATCAAAAAAATATTTAAAATGAGATTACAATATTCGATTATTATAAGTTTTATCAGCATCTTAATATACGGTCAAAATAAAGAATTTACGCCAGGAAAACAATGGAAAGACACTGATGGAGTTCATATTAACGCCCACGGTGGCGGAATTCTGTTTGATGCAGGAACGTATTATTGGTATGGCGAATACAAAACGAGCGGAAAGTCCGGAAATACATCTTTAATTGGTTTCAGCTGTTATTCGTCTAAAGATTTATACAATTGGAAAAACGAGGGAATTGTACTGAAAACAGAAGAAAATCCGAATTCTGAAATAGCAAAAGGATGCGTGATGGAGCGCCCAAAAGTTATTTTCAACAAAAAAACGGGTAAATACATAATGTGGTTTCATTTGGAACTTAAAGGTCAGGGATATAATGCAGCAAAGGCAGCAGTTGCAATAAGCGACAATCCAAAAGGTCCTTTTAAGTTTATTAAATCATATCGTCCAAATAAAGGTATATGGCCGATGGATTATAAAGAGGAATTTAAAACCGCTTCCGCAAATGAAAGTCAATTGAAATCATGGAGTCCTGAATGGCTGACAGCTATTAACAACGGTCTGCTTGTTCGCAGAGATTTTAATAAAGGCCAAATGTCCAGAGATATGACCGTTTATGTTGACGATAACGAAAAAGCATATTTAATTCATTCTTCTGAAGATAATTTAACGCTTCACATTTCAGAACTTACAGTTGATTATTTAGATTTTACTGAAAAATGGACCAGAATGGCGCCTGCAGGTCATAATGAAGCACCAGCTATTTTTAAAAAAGACGGTATTTACTATATGATAACTTCTGGTTGTACGGGCTGGGATCCTAACGAGGCTCGTTCTTTTTCATCTAAATCGGTTTTAGGGCCATGGAAATCATTAGGAAATCCATGTGTGGGTGAGGATTCAGCTTTGACTTTTCATTCTCAAAGCACTTATATTTTACCTGTTTCGGAAAAAAAAGACCAATTTATTTTCATGGCAGACCGCTGGAAACCTGAAAACCCTATTGACGGAAGTTACATTTGGTTACCCTTAACAATTACCAGCGAAAAACCTATTTTGAAATGGGCTGATAAATGGAATTTGAGCGTTTTTACAGAAAACCAATAAATACAGTTTTATATCTGTAAATTTATAAATTAGGAGTTGCTAACACAGCATATTATTTTAAAAATTATGAAAATGAAAACGCAGCAAAATTGTTTTAAACAGAAATCACGTTTTGTTTTTTCTATGTTTATATGTTTTTTATATTTTTCAACGGCACATGCTCAAAAAAAGAGACCAATTAAAGAAGCTGTTCCTTTAGATTCAATTAGATTAAGCGACCCGGCTATTTTAGCAGATAAGAAAACCAATATGTACTATATGACCGGTACAGGCGGGTTACTCTGGAAGAGCAAAGATTTAAAATTATGGAGTGGTCCTAATGAAATTGCCAAAACAGATGCAAATTCCTGGATGGGACCAAACCCCATGATTTGGGCAGCAGAATTACATGAGTTTAAAAATAAGTATTACTACTTCGCGACTTTTACAAATAGAGAAAAAATAATAGATACAGTTGCTGGTAATAGTATTGAGCGTCGTGCGAGTCATATTTTGGTTAGTGATAATGCGTATGGTCCTTATATACCTATGAAAGATTATATTTATTTGCCTGCTAATAAACCCACACTTGATGGCACATTTTGGATTGATAAGAATGGAAAACCATATATGATCTATTGTTATGAATGGTTGCAAAATGGTAACGGAACTATTGAAAAAATAGAGCTTAAACCAGATTTGAGTGGTTCAATAGGACAAGGAAAATTACTTTTTAAAGCAAGTGATTCTCCTTGGAGCAGAGAAAAAGATAGTAAAGGTAACGACAAACCGAATAAAGTTACCGATGGGCCTTACTTGTTTAAAACAGGCACTGGGCGTTTAGGAATGATTTGGACTAGCTGGATTTATGATGTTTATACACAGGGAGTAGCCTATTCTAAAAGCGGTACGTTGGACGGTCCATGGATTCAGGAGAAAGACCCAATTACACCTCCAAATTTTGGTCATGGAATGTTATTTAAAACATTTGAAGGCAAATGGTTGATGTCAGTTCACAGCCATAGAAAAGTTGAAGGTAGAACGGTTAGAATCCCGAAATTTTTTGAAATTGATTTATCTGGAGATAAATTAGTAGTTATAAAACCTTATTTGCCATAAAATTTGATCTGAAATGTTTTTTAGTAGTTGATAATAATAAATTTATAAAAAATTTCATGAACAGAAAATTCGTTTTTACAATTACATGCTGTCTTTGTTTGATTCTGCAAACGATATCTCAAGAAAAATCTCCAATTAATAACACCGAAAAATACAAGCAATTTGGTCTTGTTTGGGGTTTAATGAAATATCATCATTCTGAAATTAGCAAAGGAAAATACAATTGGGACGAAAAATTTGTTGAAAATTTTAGTACACTAGAAGCTATCAATACACAAGAAAATCTCAATCAGCTTTTGCTGAATTTTATTTTATCAGTTGAACCAAGTAAAATAAAGAAAGCTAATGATACCAATGATTTATTCAAAAAAAATCTTGATTATGATTGGATAGAAACATATGCATCAAACGAAAAACTGTATAATTCTTTAAAACAATTAAAAGAAAATGCAATTATTAGTGATTATTATGTTTCAAATAAATCACTCACTAAAATCCCAACATTTCAAAACGAAAAAGGATTTAAATCATTTGACTATAAAATTAAAAGTCACAGGTTATTAGAACTCTTTAGTTTTTGGAATGCGATTCAATATCATTATGTGAATAAATATTTGATGGATAAAAACTGGTTGAGCCAATTAGATTATTTTGTTGATGATTTTTCAAATGGTACAAATCAGCTTAAATATGAATTAGCAAAAACCAGATTAATTGTTGCGCTTAATGATTCTCATTCCTATTATTTTGCCAAACCAGTAGTAGATTCTATCTTAAAGTTTAAACCTCCATTTGGGGTAAATAGAGTTAATGATACTTTAGTAATTAGTTGGGTATTAAATAAATTAGCAAAAAAAGATGATTTGAAATTAGGCGATTTGATTGTTGAAGTTGATGGTATGGATATTAAATCATTCAGCAAACAAAAAATAAGTGCTTTATTTTCTTCATCAAATGACGCTTATTTGAAAAAATGGGATGAAAGATGGCTAATGATGAATACAAAAGACAGCGTCAAGGTAAAAATTAAGCGAGAAAATTCGGTTACATTCAAATATATTCATCTTTATAAAACTATTGAAGATAAGGATTATTCTTCTTTGCCCTTTTTTCGAATAGAAAAAGAATGGCAGCTTATAGATAATAATATCGGCTATATCAATTTAAAAACGATTTCCAAAGATCAAATTAAAAAGGCTTTTGAAGAATTTTCTACTACCGATGGAATTATAATTGATTTAAGAAATTATCCTAAAAATATTTCTGGAGATGATGTTGCCCAGTATATTTATCCAGAGAGGGAAAAATTTATTAAAGTGCTTTTTGCAATGGTAAACAGACCTTCATTGGCAAATTATGACGAACCTTCAATAAGCATTATTAAAGATCCTTTCAAAAGCGGAAGCAGCAACTCAAAATATTATAATAAAAAAATAATTTTATTAGTCAATCATTATACTCAAAGCAAGGCAGAATTTATTGGAATGGCAATTCAAGCTTCACCAAATTGTTTTACTGTTGGTGAGCAAACTGCTGGTTCTGTTTTGAATATTGCTGTTTTTAAGATGCCGGATGGAACCGACGTTAGTTTCACTAGTATGGGAGCATTTTATCCAGATGGAACAAGTGCTCAAAGAAAGGGTTTGAAAATAGATTCCTTTGTAAAAGAAAATACTTCAAATTTTATTATGGACCAATATATAATTGAAGGAATTAAACAAATAAAGTCTAAAAGTCTCTAGCAAAATAGTTGCAGCAACTTTAAAAGTGTTTTTTTTACACTTTTATTTAATAACTTGCTTACCGCATTTTAAATAATTCAAAATGATATTGTTTAAGTTATTAAATATAATTGCCGACTATCTAAAAACCAAACCATAATGATTAGAAAAAAGAGATTTATTACGACCATAATTTTAGTTCATTTAGTATTAATTGGCTGTGTTTTAAAAGTAACCGCGCAGAATAAATTAATTGAACGAAAACAGTTTTTTAATTCTGATTGGAAATTTTCTTTAGGAGATGCGACTGAAAATAGTCAGTCCAATTTGGATGACAGTAATTGGAGAAAATTAAATGTACCGCACGATTGGAGCATCGAAGGAAAATCAGAAAAAGATAATCCGAGTGGTGGAGACGGCGGTTTTTATCCAATGGGAAAGGGATGGTACAGAAAAACATTTAAAGTGCCTAGTGAATGGAATGGATATAAGGTTTCCATTTATTTTGAAGGCGTTTATATGAATTCGGAAGTATTTGTTAATGGACAATCGGTTGGAGTGCAGCCTTATGGATATACTTCTTTTGAGTATGATCTTTCGCCTTATCTAAAATACGGAGAACAAAATACAATCGCGGTTAAGGTCGACAATTCACAACAAAAAAACTGCAGATGGTATAGTGGTTCAGGCATTTATCGCAATGTATGGCTTATGGTGAAAAACTTGGTTCACGTTAAAACTTGGGGTGTTGCCGTTACTACTTTAGAAATTGAAAATAATAAAGCAAAGGTTGAGGTAAAAACTGTTGTAAAAAATCAAACTGCATTTCCGCAAAATGTAATACTTTCTACAGCGGTCAAAAATGTTATTGGTAAAAAACCTCCTTTTTCTGAAAGCAAATTAGCTTTAGAACCAGATGAAGAAAAAGAAATCACACAAATCTTTACAGTTGAAAATCCAAAATTATGGTCAATTGAAACGCCGAATTTATATGAAGTAAAATCAGTAATCAAAACGGCGACAAGAATCCTGGATGTTTCAAAAACGGACTTCGGAATCAGAACAATTAATTTTAGTGCTGTAAACGGATTTTTATTAAACGGAAAAAGCATAAAATTAAATGGAGGCTGCGTCCATCACGATAACGGTGCATTAGGAGCTACTGCTTATGACCGTGCCGAGGAAAGAAAAGTAGAATTACTTAAAACCGCCGGTTTTAACGCTGTACGAACTTCTCATAATCCGCCTTCTGAAGCTTTTTTAAATGCTTGTGATCGATTAGGTCTTCTTGTAATTGATGAATCTTTTGATGGTTGGCGAGAGCAAAAAAACAAATATGATTATGCCAGCATTTTTGATAAATGGTGGAAACACGATGTTGAATCTATGGTTTTGAGAGATCGCAATCATCCTTCAATAATTATTTGGAGCATCGGAAATGAAATTATCGAAAGAACAAAACCAGAAGCATTTGAAACGGCAAAGATGCTGGCAAATGCTATTCGCAACATAGACCCAACGCGCCCCGTCACATCGGCAATGACAACTTGGAATCAAGGTTGGGACATTTTTGATCCTTTAATGGCTGAACATGATGTTGCGGGATATAATTATCAGCTTCATCATGCCGAATCAGATCATGAAAGAGTGCCTTCTAGAATCATTATTCAAACAGAATCGTATCCGAAAGATGCTTTCGCAAATTGGAATTTGGTTCAAAAACACAATTATATTTTGGGCGATTTTGTCTGGACTGCAATGGATTATTTAGGTGAATCTGGAATTGGACGTTATATATATCCAGGTGAGCAGGAAGGGGAACACTGGACAGCAAATCTATATCCTTGGCACGGCGCTTATTGTGGAGATGTTGATTTGACTGGCTGGAGAAAACCAATTTCGCATTATAGAAGTATGCTTTATAATGAAAATGAAAAAATATATCTGGCCGTTCGAGAGCCAAATCCAGACAGGGGTGCAATAAAACTGACATCTTGGGCAGTTTGGCCAACTTGGGAAAGCTGGACTTGGCCTAATCAGGAAGGAAAAAATATTGAAGTCGAAGTCTATTCAAAATATCCAAAAGTAAGATTGTATCTGAATGGAAAAAATCTCGGCGAAAAGGAAACTGGCATAGCTCAGGAATTCAAAGCTACATTTACAATTCCATATGAAAAAGGAGAATTGAAAGCCGTTGGTTTGTTAATTGGCAAAGAAACGGAATCAGTTGTATTAAAGACGTCGGGAGAATCGGCTAAAATAAAATTAACAGCTGATCGCAAAACAATAAAAGCTGATGATCAAGATTTAGTTTATGTGACTGTTGAAATTACTGACAATAAAGGCATTTTGAATCCAAATGCTCAAAATCAGCTTAGTTTTAAAATTTCAGGCGGAACAATTGCGGGAGTTGATAGTGCTGATTTAAAAGACGCTGATTTACATATTGCAAATTCTCGAAAAGCTTGGCATGGTCGTGCTTTGATTATTATAAAAAGTAATAAGGAAGGTGTTATAAATCTTGAAGTGACTTCGCAAGGATTAATTAAAAGTAGTATCAAGATTCAATCAGTCTTGAAAAAATAGAATTTATATTAAAGTATTACAAAGTTTTTAAAAATGAATAAATTAAGAGCATTTTTGTTTTTAGCGGTTATTTTCGGTCAATCTTTATTTTCACAGCAAAAGGAAAATACCGGTAATGTATTTCAGATAAAAAATCCTGATTTTAACATCAGTCCCTATACAGGAATGACAAAACAGCATTGGAAAGATGCTGCCCTTTATTTGTTAGAAGGCGCGTTCAGCTACGTTCATTCAATTGATGATCCGATGAAATTCCCGAAACAAGAGGGAAAAAGTTATCCATCAAATGAAAATCAAGTTCCAACTGAAAAATTAGAAGGTCTTTGCAGAACTTTGTTTATTGCTTCTCCTTTATTAAAAGAGAATCCAAATTTAGTAATCAACAACATTAAAGTTGCCGATTATTATCGTTATCAAATTGGCAAATTAACCGATCCTACAAGCGCATCATATATTGAACCTCGAGGAAAAAATGGAGGACCAAGCCAAAAATTAGTTGAATTTGGAGCTTTAGCACTTTCGTTGATGACAAACTCTGATGTTTTGTGGAAACCACTTCCGCAGTCACAAAAAGACGATCTGGCCAAAATAATGCTAAGCTACGGCGATGGCCCAACTGTTGATTCGAACTGGAAATTTTTCAACATTTTTGTATTGAGTTTTTTCAAAGAACAAGGATATCATGTTAATGAAAAACTTCTTGTTGAATATTTAGAAAAGTCACTGAAACATTATCGAGGCAATGGCTGGTACAATGATGCCCCAGCTTTTGATTATTACAGTATGTGGGCCTTCCAAATGTATGGAACAATTTGGTCGGAGTTTTTTGGAAAAAAATATTATCCTGAATTTGCGGCGAAGTTTGCTGTAAATTTTAATGATTTACAATATAATTATCCTTATTTATTTAGCAAAGATGGTGAAATGATTATGTGGGGAAGAAGTATCAGTTATAGAACTGGTGCAGTCGTTCCTTTTCCGTTGATGGGATTTCAAAATGATCCAAATACAAATTATGGATGGATGCGCAGAATTTCATCGGGTGTTATAAAACAGTTTTTAACGCATCCTGATTTTATGAAAGACAATGTTCCTACACTTGGCTTTTATGGTGAATTTGAGCCAGCGGTTCAAAATTATAGCTGTCGCGGAAGTGTATATTGGATGGGAAAAATCTTTTTAGGTTTATTGGTACCTGATAATAACCCGTTTTGGAACAGTAAAGAAAATAATGGAGATTGGGATACTAAGTTTAAAAAAGATGAAGTTTACAATAAATATCAAGGTGATTCACAAATCCTTATTACTGATTATCCTAATATTGGCGCTTCAGAAGTAAGAGCATGGTGTCATGAAAAAGTAAGCAGTGATTGGCAGAAATTCAGATCAACAGAAAACTATAACAGATTATCCTACAACAGCGCTTTCCCATGGCAGGCCGATGGCAATAATGGCGAAGTAGCAATGAACTATGTCATTAAAAACAAAAAAGAGCAATGGGAAGCTTTTAGATTATATACTTTTAAAAAGTTTGAAAACGGTATTTATTACAGAAATGCAGTTTTAGAAACGGACGAAAACATACAGTTTAATCTAGCCGATATTCCTTTGCCCAACGGAATTTTAAGAGTAGATAAAAATAATAGCGACAAGGCAGTTTCAATGCGTTTAGGTCATTATGCACTCCCAAAATTAGATAAAGAAATTATTACAACTAAAAAGAAGATTGAAGGACATGAAGTCACAATTATCGATAATGGAAAATATCAACTGGCTGTAGTTGCACTTTTAGGGTGGAATAAGTCTGAAATTATAAATGCGAAAGGATTGCATCCAGAAAGCAATGAAAGTACAGTGATAAATGTTGTAGCCAATTCTGAACCAAATAAATCTAATATTTTTTCAGTTTTGATGCTTTGGAAAAAATCGGGTGAAAAATGGAAGAATAAAGAACTGATTCCTTTAAAAATTCAAGAGAAAAACGGAATTGTTAGCTTAGAATTTAATAACGGAATAAAGAAATTGATTAATTTTAATGAAAAATAGCTAAATAGCGTATTCAGTACGATCAGATTATATTAACCCATTTAATAATATCTAATGAATTGACATATGAATAAGTTATATTTTCTTCTATGCCTTTTTTGTTGTGCTAGTACTTATGGGCAATCTGCACAAGACAAACAATTAGAAAATAAATTGGATGAACTACTTTCCTCTAGATTTGGTAAATCGGAACCCGGTTGCGAAGTATTGGTTGCAAAAAAAGGAAAGGTCGTTTATAAAAGAGCATTTGGAAGCGCAAACCTTGAATTAAACGTGCCCATTACGCCTGAAATGGTTTTTAAACTGGGATCTATAACAAAACAATTTACAGCTGTAGCAATTTTACAATTAGTAGAGCAGGGTAAAATTTCTTTGCAGGACAGCCTGCAGAAATTTGTTGTCGATTTTCCATCAAATTCCAAAACGATAACTATTGAAAATCTATTGACCCATACCTCAGGAATAAAAGATTATATGCAGATTGATTATCAGGAATCTAATTTAGAAAGGAGAGATTTTGATCCAAAGGAACTTATAGATCGCTTTAAAAATTATCCTTTAGAATTTGAGCCTGGAACGAAATACAAGTACAGTAATTCGGGCTATTTTCTGCTGGGATATATTATTGAAAAAGTATCAGGCAAAAGTTATAAAGCATATGTGCAGGAAAACATCTTAAAACCTTTAGATTTAAATAATATCTATTTTGACAATTCGAATAATCTTATTCCCAACCGAGTTAGCGGCTACCGAAAAGAGGGAACTACATTTAAAAATGCTGATTACTGGAGTATGACTATTGCATATGCTGCAGGAGAATTAATTTCAAATGTTGAAGATTTGTTTAAATGGAACAAGGGATTATATTCTTATAAAATCCTTAAAAAAGAAACCCTAGAAAAAGCATTTGTACCTTTTAAATTAAAAGATGGAAGTGCTACAGAATATGGTTATGGCTGGATATTAAAAAATCTAAATGGTATAAAATCAATAGAGCACGGCGGAGCCATAACAGGGTTTCTGACTAACGAAATCTACTATCCCGAAGAAGATGTATTTGTTGCTGCATTATTTAATTGTGAATGTGCTCCGAAAGATGAATTATCAGTTGATATTGCTAGTCTTGCATTGGGAAAAACATTCCAAAATGAAGTAAAAGTAGATCCTTCAGTATTAAATGAATATGTAGGTATTTATAGATTATCGATAGATACTAAAAGAACCATAACAATCAAAAAAGAAAATGAGTATTTAATTGCTGAAATTTCAGGACAAGGGACTGTTCCATTAATTTTTCAATCTGATACAAAATTCCAGTTTAGGAATATTCTGGGGGCAGAATGTGAGTTTATAAAGGAAAATGGGAAGGTTACAAAATTTAATGTACGTCAAAATGGGAATTTTGAATGGAAGAAAAATCCGTAGACACCTTAAGGTAAAAATAAGGTAAGAAATGGGAGTGATAAGGAACTTGCTTCAAAAAAAATATGAAGAGATAAAAGGAATTATTGTGATAGAATTTAAATTGGGAAAAGAAAGACGATTATAAATTATAATAAAATTATTCAGCTTTTTTGTTATTGAACAAATGTTAAAAACAATGTTTCTATTTCTTTGTCAGATAACTTCTGTTATATTTTGTAGATATAATTTTAAAAGAATATAAATAACAAAAAGAATGTTCTAAGAGTAAATTTAGTTTTTTTTATGGGTTGATTTTTTAAAAATCTTTACTTGTGGTAGTTAGGTAAAAAGGCACTGTGGTTGTCTATAAAGCAATATTTGAGGTGATTTGAATACCACTTAATTTTAGCTGAGTAAGTTTGTTTTATTCGATTTTTTTTATGTTAATTTGCTTTAACAAATGTTTAAAGTAAATTATTTTTATGCTTTCTGAGATACAAAACCTTCACGATGTTTGGGAAACCAATCGTACACTTAAAAGCACTAACCAGCATCAAATTTCTTTTGATGATCTTACGAATTCAATTATCAGTACAGGACCATTTTCGTTCTATATAATTGATTTTTTTGATATGTCACTCTCACATATCAGTCCTTCTTTGTTTACCATGCACGGCTTTGACCCAGAAACTATTACTTTTAATGATGTTTTGGGTGCAATTCATCCAGAAGATATTGATTTTGTAATAAAAGCCGAAGCCTTTTTGACCAAATTCTTTCATGAAAATATTGGACGTGAAAAACTTTTAACTTATAAAATTAGCTACAGTCACAGATGCCGACTGGAAAATGGCGAATATGCTTTATTCAATCATCAAGCATTAATGTTGACTATGGATGATAATGGAGGTTATGGAAAATCGTTAAACATTCATACTCGTATTGATCATTTGAGCAGTTTTAATACGTATAAAATATCACTTATTGGTTTAAATGACGAACCCTCATTTATGAATTTGAGTCTTGATGAAATTAATAATGAATCTGCCGAATTTTCTAAAAGAGAAATTGATATTATTAAGTTGATCGGGAATGGTTTAAATAATACTGAAATTGCTGAAAAACTTTTCATCAGCCCTTTGACAGTAAAGAAACACCGCAATAATATATTGGCAAAATCCAATTCTAAAAACACCGCAGAACTTATTAAAAACTGTATTCTTCAAGGTGTAATTTAATTATTTTTCATACTCAAAAATACTCCTTTTGGGGTATTTTTTTGGCTCTATACATCATCTACTTTTGTGGAGCAACCTTTTATTATTTAGACTTAAAAAAAACGAATGCCTCAAAAATTACCTACCTACTATTTTCTTAATTATTGTCTTTTTTTTATCTGCTGTTCTGTTTTTTCGCAGACAGAAATTTCTAGATCAAATTTTGTTTTCACAGATTTTAAGCCACGTGTAGAGAAGGGGTATTTGACTTCGGCAGGCACAAACATTCTTTTTAATGCATCAAATGATTCTGTTTATTCTATTCAGAAAAAAGATGGAATAGTAAAATGGAAAATGCGAAACGAGGAGAAATCAAAAGCTTGCTTTTATCTGCACGGCAATACTTTTTTTAACGGACAATATGCAAACGGTGTTTTCAGAGCAGCACAATTTAATCTGGAAACAGGAGCTAAAATTAATGAACTTCCTTTTCAATCAATTTCTAAGCAACCTTATTTTTTAAATGATGTTATGTATGGAACAGTACTGGCTGATGGCGGAAAGTTTATGGCCTACGATCTAAAACAAAATAAAGTAATCTGGGAAATTAATATTGGTTATGGTGTTGAAAACCAGCCTGTTTTTTTTAAAGATAAAATCGCAGTAAACGCCGAAGACGATAATTGGTTTGAAGTAGATTATAATGGTAAGTTGTTAAATACAAAAGCTAAGACTAATTTTTTCTTAGATACAATTCCGGTTTTTGTTCGAAAATATAAATTCCTAACGCATGATGGATCCGAAATTACTCGGGATTTTTTAAAGAAAAACAAGTTGTCAAATGCTGAATATAAAATTAAAACCAGCACCAGCAATACTTTTTTATTGAGTGAAAACAAGCTTTTAATCCTTGGTAACAACAAAAAGAAAATACTGGAATTGGATTTGGAAACAATAGTTCCTTCAACTGATTCTTATCCTGATGCTTACAGTGAAATTTTACAAACTAATGCAGAAAATATTTGGTTTTATTACCAAAATCATTTAGTAAACTACGACTTTAAGAACAAGAAAATAGCCAGAAAAGTTGATCTGACTAAATGGAATCCCCAGCAAATAATTTTAGAAGAAAGAACAATTTGGTTGCTCTCTAATGAAGACGGACAAATGTACACTTTAGATTTTGAGCCTGATGAAAAAACGGCCATAAGGCTTGAATATAAAGCTAAAATGGATTTTGAACGACACAGATGCGAGGTGCCAGATCAGGAAAAAATCAAATTGATCAAAGCGGCCCAGGAAAAATATAATAAGAAAACAAAATAACAAATAACCCCCTAAAATTTTTTAATCAATGAAGAGAACTCTACTTTTTTTTATAACATTATTCTGTTGTGCAGTCAGTGCCCAGAACAAACCTAATGTTAAAAAAGACATTAAATTATTCTATAAACCGCCTTCGCAAGTCAGCGGATTTACATTAGTAACCGTGAATCTTTCGTATGCAGTAGTAAATGTGTTTGGTGAAATTCAAATTCAAGCAGAGGCAAAATGTTCTAATAATTTAGAATATCAGTATAAAGGCAGGCAATTTACTTTTTCAGGTAATGAGGTTCCTGTTCGTTCTGTAGTTGTTCGTGATCCTATTATAAAGGTAGTAGTTACGGGGCCAAATAATTTCAGAAAAGAAATGAAGCTCTGGATTCTTGGTTTAGGAGCAAACGCTTTTGGAGATTCTAGTCCTATAAAAGATGCTAAAACACCAGAGGAAAAAGATCCTTCAAATTATAATGTTGAAATTATTGGAGTTGAAAGTGTTTCTTATAATGGTTTGTCTTCACTTATTAATGAAATCGAAAGCAAACTAAGAGAAGAAAAAAAACTAAAAGAACTTCAGGGATTTATTGAAAATGGGGATAATGCCTTGAATAGAGAGAATTTTTCTGAGGCCGAGAATAACTATAAAGCAATATTACGACTTGATAAAGATAATGCTTATGCTAAAACGCAGCTGGAAAAAATTAGACAGCGTGTTGAAAAGTTAAGTTCTAAAAAAAGATACGATGATGCCATGAATGCGGCTCAGGCTGAAGAGGCAAGAGGTAATTATGACAATGCTTCTAGATTATATGAGGAGGCAAGTAAGGAAGATGTCAATAATGGTTATGCTAAAAATCAATCAGACAGAGTGAATGACCTCAAAGAAAGAAAAGTAAAAGAAGCGGAAGATAAAGCTAAAGCAATAAAAGAAAAAATAGAAAAGGAAGAGAAGGCAAATACTGAAGCTTACGAAAAGAAAGAAGCGGAAAAAAAGAAATTTCAAGCAGAACGAGATCGAATTGCTGACGAACTTTTACAAGCAAGAAAAGATAGTATTGCTGATAGTCTTGATAGACAAGATCGGGAAAAAGTGCTTGAAGAAGCTAAAAAGTTAAGAGAAGAACAAGAAGAAAGAGAAAAAGCACAAGAAAAAGCAGACGAAGATGAACTTAAAAAAGAAGCTTTAGAACGCCGTTCTGAAGATGATGAGCAAATAAGTGCTATAGAAGAAATAATGCAAGACGATCCAATTAAGTATACAGAATATTTGGACATTGCATGGGATCTTAGGGAAAAGGCAGATAATATTAAACCGTATGATGAATTAGAACTTAAAAAAGAATGGTGGGATAATAATACTTACATTCAAAATTTTGCTGATGATTTATATGAACCTCAAATTAGGCAAAATCATGAAAATTACATGAAAAAAAGTGCTGAAGCAAAAGCGGCTTATTACACTGCAAAAAATGGATATATGGATGCAATGCAATATGTAGATAAAGGTTCAAAGGATCAAAAATGGCTTTTGAATCAAATAGAATATTGCAACAAAAGAATTGATTCGTATGAATCTAATTATAAAACGGATTTCAATTCTGAAAATCTTAGGATTAAACAAAAGAATTATATGAAATCTATGGCCGAGGCTAATAGAATGTCAGACAACAGACAAAAGGCGGCACTTGCATATGACATTCTTGCAACTAGTCCAGAAGATCAAAATCAATATTTGACTAAAAAATATGATTTGTATGGCAGAATGGAAAATGCGCATCAGCAATATTTGGCCGACGCGGCAGTTGCTGGAGTTTCACAATCTGTGGTCCTTGATATGTGGACTAATGGAAAATCTGTTGATGAGAGCGGTAAAAATTTCATGTTTAATTTTTATTCGGGCATAGAATATAATTCAGTGCCAATTTTAATGAATAAAACCTCCGATCAAAATACGCCAATAACAACCACAGAAGATTTAACTGCTGCGGTTGCTAACATTGGCGTAAACATATGGTTTTACAGATCAAAATATTTTGATGTTAATTTAGGAACTTCAGCAGGTTATGGTGTTTATCCTATGGAAGGCATAAAAGTGAGTTATCTGCATTATAATGCCAAAGTAAATTTAGATTTTGGATATGAGTGGTTTAAAGTTGCTACATTATTTCAATATTTAGGCAGATCTGGTTCACAAGAAATTGATTATGATGTTTCTTCAGCAAATGCTTATGGCTCAACAGTGGCAACAAATACAATCGGAAAAGGAGAATTTGATTATAGTATTATGAGAGTAGGAGCTGGGCTTAAACTATTTGGCAGGATGGATAAATACTCGAATCTTACGGTAATGCTGAATGTTGATAAACCAAGTTTCTACGATTTTGATTTTTTTGAGAAGCCTCTTTATATGTACAGTTTAACGTATAGTTCTGCTGATTTCGGTATTGGTTTTGAATTTTCTAATAATTATGTTATTGCGGGAGTCAAAGAATATTCCTTGCCAGATCCTAAAAGCACGCCTTATTATTCAATTAAATTATTTTACGAATTTTCTTTACTTTAAATTATAAACATGAAAAACTATACTAAAATTAAATATTTTGTTTCATTATCTTTTTTATTATTAATATTGGGTTGTAATGCAGAATCTTATGTTGAAGGAGAAGGTTTTTTAACTGAAACCGAAGGAAAGGTTGAAAATGGAAAAGGATCGCTTACCATTTATACAAATAGTCCTTTTGCATGCTCAAGCGGACTTTCTGTCTATGTTGATGATGAATCAAAAGCTACTTTAAGAGAGCACAAAATAAGCGGAACCCCAAACTGTGGAGAAAAAAGCAATAGCGCAGTTACACTTTTGCTGACTGCGGGATCGCACAAAATTCAGGTAAAAGGAGGCGGTTCTGTCTTTTGTCCTAGTTATAAAGTGACATACGTTACGATAGAAAAAGGAAGATGTCTTATACTGCAATTAGGTTAAATTCAAACGGTAATTATTTCTCAAAAATTTAAAACTAAAACTTTACTATTTTAAAAATGAAAAAAAGATCATTATATGCAACAACTTTATTGTTGCTTCTTATAACAATGAGCAGTTTCGTATTAAAAAACAACGCCAATGAGCAAGTAATGATTTACGGATTAGTGTACTCTAATAGATGTAATACAGAAACATACGAATTTTTCAGTCATAAGTTAGTTGATGCCAGCAATTATTATCAGGAAGAAAAAGACTTGGAAACGACTTTAAAGAGTAAATATCCTAATGCAAAGAGAATTCGTGTTGGTTCTTCAAAATTTGATTTTGGAAAGTCAGCATCGAACATGTGTGTTATTAAATGGGCAAAAGAGAATAATAATTGTGGCTATGATGTAGTCTCTGTGCATTTTGGCACAACTGAAGCCGATGCTTTAAATAGAGCAATTAAGCATAAAAATTTATGGGCAGGAAGCAATGCCAGTTATACAATTTTAATGCAAAAATATTGGTAGTATTAAAAAGGTGCAGTTACATAATTGTACCTTTTTTTATTAAGCTAATAAGGAGATATTGCTGTGGTAGGTTTTAACCTTGTTCTTAATTTCTGAAAACAACAAAATCCTGTAGAAACAAATGTATTTCTGTAAATTTTTCGGCAAAAAAAAGCACTCTAAAATTAGATTTGTTTGAATTAAAAAAAAATAATTGTTTATATTTCAATGAAATAACTAAAAAACCAATTAAACTAAAACTATGAAAAAACTATTTACTCTTTGTGTTTTAATATTAGCACTAAAATTAACAGCCCAAACTAAAAGTTCTGGTGATTATTCAGTTACGATTAGCAATGTAACTACAGCTCAGTCAAGCGGTGAAATGTTTGGTGTAAGCTATAGTAGGCTTAATTATAAAGGCAATTATATAATTTACAAAAAAGGAGCAAAAATTGCTAGTCAAGAATTTTCTGCACTTAAAGGTAAAAATGTAACAACTGTAAATATTAGTTTTGATGATAGTTCGGGTAATACGGTTACCTATGATCATGAAACTAAGCTGTATGAATTTATGGGTGAAGAAAAGAATTTAGGCAACTCAAAAAAAACGGAGGATGTTATTTTAAACAGTATATTGTATTATGCCGAATTGATGTTTAAATAGGAATAGTTTTTAAATAAAAAAGATACTTAGTTGAGTGTTTCAGTACTTTCCATTCTTAAACAATGTTCTGTTCCGAGATAAAAAGGGTTGCCATGTTTTTCAGACCAAAATCCATCTAGAAAATCTTTGGTAACGCAGCGATAAACAGCAACTCCTTTGTAGATTTTATGATCGTCACCTTTATAACTAAAGTTGATTACCAGAATATCGTCTTTAAAGAAACCGGAACCTTTTTGCTTTTGTGTGCCGTTAATAAGCCAGTTTGCAATAATTCGATTGTTTTTGTCTAAGGATAAAGTCAAAATCCCTTTATAGCTGATTTCGTTGTTTTCTTCCTGATTACTTCCTGATATGGAATACTTACCTATTAGATCTAATGAAGTCATTGTATATAGACAATTTAATAATTGAGATTTTGATTTGTGTGAAAAAAATTTTTGAGCAAATATATGAAGATATATTAACTTAGTTAACAGTAATGAATTGATAGCAACAGACCTTATTTTTGATGATGAAGCAAAATTGAAAAGTATTCAAATGACAAAAGAAGTAATAGATAGTTTGAATTAATACTTATATATATTAGATATACTATTACACTATAATATATAGGAGCAATATTTAACCCGCCAGATTTCATAATCTGGCGGGATTGTTTTTTTCTATACATATATAAGTATTTAGTGCATCTGATCGGGGGCGGGAGTTTTTAATAAGGAACTGCTTCCAGAAGAAAATTATTGTTTTTCCATAAGGGATGATCATTTTCCGTCAAGAAAAAGGAAGACTTTGCGCCTTGGCGTCTTTGCGAGAACCCAATATAGCAAGATAAAATCCAGTTTTGCGCCTTTGCGGATACAGGCCCAAAGAGAAAACACTCTTGTGTCTTTGCGTAAAACCACCTAAAAAGACCAAATTCCAGAAAAGTCCAAAAAAACTTTGCGTTATAAAAACCCACATACCAGCGACTTATAAAAAAGATTGAAATTATATGATAAAAACCCTTGGAAATGCAAATAAAGGTGCTACTTTTGCACCCGCAACAACGACAAACGTTCACTGAAACACTGACAAGCAAACGAATTAAGAGAAACGAAAGTTTTGAAAAATAATTCAAAAAAAGCTTGTGGGATTTGAAAACGGATATTACATTTGCACCCCGCAAAACACGGAAAGTTCCTTGAGAGATTGAAAGAAAAACGAGAAAAATGAGACGAAAGAAAAGTTTCAAAATATTTCAAGTTTTTCTTGCGAGAAACAAAAAGAAGTTTTAGTTTTGCACCCGCTTTGAAACACAAGCGAAATTGAAAAAGAAACATACGTTCGTAGACATATTGAATTGACAGCCGTCTCGTTTTACAACGAGACAAAAGAATAAAGAGTAAGATAATCGAGAGATTAAGAAATGAACCGATAGAGACTGATTCGAATAATAATTAGTTCTAAGCAATTAGAACAGACAATATACGATGAAGAGTTTGATCCTGGCTCAGGATGAACGCTAGCGGCAGGCTTAACACATGCAAGTCGAGGGGTAGAAGTCTTCGGACTTTGAGACCGGCGCACGGGTGCGTAACGCGTATGCAATCTGCCTTTCACAGAGGGATAGCCCAGAGAAATTTGGATTAATACCTCATAGTATTATAGAATGGCATCATTTTATAATTAAAGTCACAACGGTGAAAGATGAGCATGCGTCCCATTAGCTAGTTGGCAAGGTAACGGCTTACCAAGGCTACGATGGGTAGGGGTCCTGAGA
>NZ_SNXB01000006.1 GCF_004362055.1 Flavobacterium sp. 245 | reverse complement strand
ATGAAAGACCACATCAAGGTATTGATGGAAAAAAGCCAATCGAAATGATAAATCCGTTACCGAAATAAGTGACTTTTACAGAAATGACAAGATTGCACAATCTTTCTGAGTAAACATAAAAAAAGCCCTGATTTCTCAGAGCTTTTATATTTTGTTAGTTTGGTGAATTTATTATTCAGTTACTTTGCTTTTTACAACTAATCTGAAGCCTTCTCCGTGAATGTTTAAGATTTCAACATCTTCATCAGCTTTTAGATATTTTCTAAGTTTAGCGATGTAAACGTCCATACTTCTTGAAGTAAAATAGTTGTCATCTCTCCAGATTTTTGTCAAAGCTAATTCTCTTGGCATTAAGTCATTTTCATGAAGAATCAACATTTTAAGCAATTCGTTTTCTTTTGGAGACAATTTAATTGGTTCTTCATCTTGAAAAGTCAAGAATCTAAGTTTTGAATTCAGATGGAATTTACCGATGTTAAATTCAAATTGAACTTGTTCCGCTTTATTATCCGCAGATTTTCTTTGAATAATCGCTTTAATTTTCATCAATAAAACCTCAGAATCAAAAGGTTTATTTAAATAATCGTCAGCACCCGCTTTATATCCTTTCAAAACATCCTCTTTCATAGATTTTGCAGTAAGAAATATAATTGGCACTTCACTGTTTTTTTCTCTAATTTCTTTGGCTAAAGTATAACCATCTTTATAAGGCATCATTACATCAAGAATACATAAATCATATACATCTTTCTTGAATTTTTCGAAACCTTCCATACCGTTTTTAGCTAAAGTAACTTCAAAGTCATTTAACATTAGATAATCTTTAAGAACTGCCCCAAAATTTAGGTCATCTTCTACTAAAAGTATTCTTTTGTTATTATTTTCCATATTTTAATTTATTAATGGTATTTTTATTATAAAGGTGCTACCTTTTCCTTTTTCGCTTTCTACATATACTTGACCATTGTGGTCTTCCACAATTCTTTTTACATAAGCAAGACCCAATCCGTGTCCTTTTACATTATGCAAGTCTCCAGTATGCTCTCTGTAAAACTTCTCAAAAACACGTTTTTGAGCTACCTTACTCATACCAAGACCATTATCTTTTACTTTTATCAGAATCATGTCTTTAACATTTTCTGTAAAAATTTCAATTTCAGGAATATCCGGTGAATATTTTATTGCATTCTCTAAAATATTAACCAAAACATTAGTAAAATGCACTTCATTAACCAAACATGTTGTTCTTGAAGCATTTAAGTGTTTTACCACTGTTCCATTTCGGTCTTCTAAAATTAGATTTACATGTTCAATTGCATCCTCAATAATATCATGAATTGCAGTTGGTTCTTTTGTAATATCCAACTCTCTTTTTTCTAACTTAGAAATACGAAGAACGTTCTCAACCTGAGCGTGCATTCTTTTATTTTCATCCCTAATCATTTGCAGATAACGATAAACCTTTTCTTTATCTTCAATAACCTTCGGGCTCTTTATCGCATCGAGTGCTAAATTTATAGTCGCAATTGGAGTCTTAAACTCGTGCGTCATATTATTTATAAAATCTGTTTTAATTTCAGATATATGTTTTTGACGTAATAACTGATTTAAAGCACTTGTATATGCTATTATTATAATAAGCGTAAAAACAATTGATAATATTGTAATGCTTAACAGTTCTGACAGTAAAAATTTCTTTTTATATGGAAACGTTAAAAACAATTCATATTTACTATTTCCTTCATTATCAGTATATATTGGCACATGATAACTTAAATCTTTGTCATAATGAAACCCTTCCGATTTTACTTTTGTTGGCAAACCACTATTAAGAACACCAAATTCGAATTTGGTTTTTACACCATACTCTTCTAATTCTTTCTTTAATAGCTTGTAAAGTTTGTCTTTTGTAATTCTGCCTTCAATAGGAGTCAGCGAAGCGATATCTTTGTATTGAATTTGCTGCTGTACTTTATTTAAGATATCTAAACTGCCTGATTTTTCAATTTTCAAATCAGGAATAATAGTCTGCCCTAAAGAATTATTATCAATACTGTTGTTGTTATTATAAACTTCAGTTACACGTTTCGAACTAAAATTCTTAAATCTTTCACTGCTGAACTTTTTATTAAAAAGCGATCCGCTAATGTCATAATCTTCAGAAGTCAGCGTGTTAGAATATACGATTGTTTTATTTGTTTTTGTATTTCTCTGAACGTACAAAACCTCCAGTAAATCTTCTTTTTTAGGAATTTTACCAGTACTGTCTTTTATACGATTGTATTTGTCATAAAAACTATACTCTTCTTGCTGCTCTAGTTTATCGGCAACATTTCCAATTACTTGAGTAACGTGGTATTTAAATTGTTCGTCATTGTTTTTGAACGACGAATTGAACCAAAATACTTGAACCAGAATTATCCCTATTAAGGACAAACTCATAAGCAAAACAAGTATTCTAAAAAATAATTTATTCATCGAAACAAAATTAATATTTTAACAATATACTAAATAATACATTAACCAAATATTAACATTTAAGACTGATTTTGTTTAATATCTAAAATTTTAAGAATTTTAACAACTTCTTCTTTAGCAATTTTAAGATTTACGTTATTAATAATAAAATTACTCTTCAAAATGCGATCTTCATCTTTCCATTGCATTTGCATCCTGCTTAAAACTTGCGCTCGAGTGGTATTGTCACGTTTTAAGACCCTTTCAATTCTGACTTCTTCTGGAGCGGTTACCAAAATTATGTAATCACAATCTTTGTATCGGCCGCTTTCGAATAAAATTGCGGCTTCATAAATTACATATTCTTTATTTTTATGCTGTAAAATCCAAGATTCAAAATCTTCTTTTACTGCTGGATGAACAATTGCATTTAGTTTTGCTAATTCATCAGCATTATTAAATACAATTTCGGCCAGTTTTGCTCTATTTAAAATATTATTTTCAAAAAGAGACTCGCCAAATGTTTCTTTTATTTTTAAAATAACTGGACCAGTCTGCATAACAGCTCTTGCTGCATCATCGGCAATATAAACAGGAACTCCCATTTCTTTGAAATAATTGGCAATAGTTGTTTTACCACTCCCTATTCCGCCCGTTAAGCCAATAACTTTTGTCATTTTAAACTTTAAAAAACATACGAGGAAACGCTTCTTGTGGTTTTTTCTTCAAGAGAATAATTTTCACAAATGATTCCAAGAATCCTGTACCATAACCATAAAATTGTTTCCAGACTGCTATTATAGAAAGATATCCAATTTTAATGCTTTTATTTTGAATACTTGCTGTAAGAAAAATAATAACGAAATATACAAAATATAATTGTAATAAAATATCAATATTGAAAATTAACAATAAAAAAGCTAATAATAATCCGAACAAGAAGAATGTTGGAAAGAAGAATGTTAACTTATTATGTTCTGGATACCAGCTATTTAGTATTGGTCTTGCTATTCCAAATTTATGAACTTGGACAGAAAATTTTTCCCAGTCGATTCTACGTTTATGATAAACATAAGCTTCTGAAAATAAGCGAGTTTCAAAACCTAAATTCCACAAACGAATTGATAAATCAGGATCTTCTCCTGGATGAATATTGCCGAAACCTTTGGAAACCTGAAAAGCTTTTTTAGAAATCCCCATGTTGAAACTTCTTGGCTGAAATTTATTAATTTTTTCAGAACCACCGCGAATGCCTCCAGTTGTCAAGAATGAAGTCATTGCAAAATTAATTGCTTTCTGAATACTTGAAAAGCTGTCTAATGCCTTATCAGGACCTCCAAAACAATCTACATATTCGCTATTCAACGCTTTTCTGACCTCGGTTAAATAATTGGAAGGAATAATGCAATCTGAATCAAAAATGATAAAGTAATCACCACGCGCTTTCTCCATTCCGAAATTTCTCGAATCGCCTGGGCCTGAATTTTCTTTAAAATAATACGAAATATTCAGCTTTCCCTGATACTTCATCAAAACATCCTTACACGGAATCGAAGAGCCGTCTTCAACAAGAACTATTTCAAACGGTTCATTATAATCAGATTTTGCAAGACTTTCTAAAAGTTCATCAACTTCATCTGGACGATTATACACGGGTATAATTAAAGAAAAAATCATAATGGGATATGCGGTATTAGAATGGCAATTTTTAAATTTCAAAATTTTAACAAAGATAGGCTATATTCATAAAAAAACCACCAACTTTTGGTTGATGGTTTTCATTTTATATTTTTCAATATCCTTATTTGATACTTTCAATATCAACTACTTCATTTGCCTCTGCCTGATAGTCAACTCCAGCAAATTCAAATCCGAATAAGTTAAGGAAATCATTTCTGTATCCAGCTAAATCACCAATTTCTGGTAATGTTTCAGTTGTAGCTTCTAACCAAAGTTTAGCAACTTTTTCCTGAACGTCATCTCTCATTTCCCAATCATCAATTCTGATTCTTCCTTTTTCATCAACAGGAACCTCAGAACCATTATACAATCTGTCTTGGAATAAACGCTGAATCTGCTCAATACATCCTTCGTGAATTCCTTCTTCTTTCATAATTTTATATAAAAGAGAAATATACAATGGAATTACTGGAATTGCAGAACTTGCCTGAGTTACCAACGCTTTATTTACTGAAACATAAGCTTTTCCTCCAATTGATTTTAAGCTGTCAGTAATGGTAAATGCAGTAGCTTCTAAATGATCTTTTGCACGTCCAATAGTCCCTTTACGATAAACAGCCTCAGTTAATCCCGGTCCAATATAAGAATATGCAACTGTAGTAGCACCGTCAGCTAATAAATTTTCTGCTTTTAAAGCATCGATCCACATTGCCCAGTCTTCACCTCCCATAACAGCAACTGTATTCTCAATATCTTCTTCATTTGCAGGAGCGATTGAAACTTCAGAAACTTTTCCTGTATGAAAATCAACTGTTTTATTTGTAAAAGTTTGCCCGATTGGTTTTAAAACCGAACGATGCGTAACACCCGTATTAGGATTTGTGCGCACTGGAGAAGCTAAACTGTAAATTACAAGATCAACTTGTCCTAAATCAGCTTTAATCAAATCAAGAGTTTCTCTTTTTATTTCGTTTGAAAAAGCATCTCCATTGATACTTTTTGCATATAAACCTGCTTTATGAGCTTCTTTTTCAAATGCTGCAGAATTGTACCATCCTGGTGAAGCTGTTTTTCCTTCAACTGGTGGTTTTTCAAAAAACACTCCAATAGTTGATGCATCAGAACCAAAAGCACTTGTGATTCTTGAAGCCAATCCGAAACCTGTTGAAGCTCCAATAACCAATACTTTTTTAGCACCAGCAATTGACCCTTTTGATTTTACATATTCTATTTGATTTTTAACATTTTGCTCGGCTCCCCCTGGGTGGGCTGTCAAGCAAATAAAGCCTCTCATTCTAGGTTCTATAATCATATTTTCTTGTTTATTCGTTAATATAGCAATCGCCATTTAAGACAATTAATTAACTTATTTAGCTTTGTTTAATTCGTTTTTAGATCACAAATATAAAGTATTTCTTTAGTTCAACAAGGCTTTAGCATGATTTAAAGCCGAATCAGAAACAACTGCACCCGATAACATTTGAGCAATTTCGATAACTCTTTCGTCCTGAGACAAAAGCTTTAATTCTGATTGCGTATCATCATCAACTGTTGATTTGAAAACTTTAAAATGAGAATCTCCTTTTGCCGCAATTTGAGGTAAATGCGTGATTGCAAAAATTTGCATCGAAGTACTCATTTCTTTCATTA
The DNA here is from genome assembly GCF_004362055.1 of Flavobacterium sp. 245. Taxonomy (GTDB): domain Bacteria; phylum Bacteroidota; class Bacteroidia; order Flavobacteriales; family Flavobacteriaceae; genus Flavobacterium. The sequence goes on along the minus strand of NZ_SNXB01000006.1, from coordinate 310,692 downwards.
TTTCGCCCATTCTAATAGCAATTTCACCAGAAACCCCTGTATCAATTTCGTCAAAAATTAAAGTTGGAAGTTTTGAATATTGCGCCAAAATTGCTTTTACTGCCAGCATAATACGCGACATCTCTCCGCCTGAAGCTACTTTCTTAAGCAACCCGAAATCAGTTCCTTTATTTGCAGAAAATAAAAACTGTAGTTCGTCTTTACCATTTGAGAAATAGGTTTCTGATGGCAACAGTTCGATATTAAAACGCACATTTGGCATCCCTAATGTTTCTAAAATAGAAATCAATTTATTAGACAAAACCGGAATTGCATTTGATCTGTTTTGATGAATTGTTTTAGAAAAAGCATCTAATTCAATCACTTTCTGATCAATTATTTTTGATAGTGAAGCTATTTCTTCTTCAATATTACCTAATTCTAAAACTGTATTGCTTAATTCAGCTTCAATTTGAATTAATTCATCTACAGAAGATACTTGATGTTTCTTTTGAAGATTATAAATCAATTGTAATTTCTGGCTGATCATTTCTAACTGTACCGGATCGTTCAATAATTTCTCCGAACAATTTTGAAGTTCTTTTGAAACATCATCAAACTCAATTGTCAAACTTATAATTCTTTCAAAAAGATTTTGATATTCGGTTGAAAACGGAGCTATCTTCTGAAGTGTTGCTTTTACTTCATTTAAATTATGCAAAACACCAAATTGTTCTTCATTAGCAATTACTAATGATTTATCAATTGATTCTTTTATAATCTCAACGTTATTTAATTTTTCAAAATCAGCTTCTAATTCTGCCTGTTCTCCTGATTTTAGTTTAGCGACAACCAATTCATTTAATAAAAAAGTATTGTATTCCTGCTCTTTTCCAGAATCAGACTGCTTTTTCAGCAATGCATTAAGCTTTGATTTATCTGATTTATATGTTTTTAGTAATTTTTGATAATCTAAAATCACCTCTCCATTATTTGCAATGGCATCAATTATTTTAAACTGAACGCTTTCATCAGACAATTCCTGAGTTTGTTGTTGCGAATGAATATCAATTAAAAACAGACTTAAATCTTGCAATTCCTGAAGATTTACTGGACTGTCATTTATAAAAGCACGAGATTTACCTGAAGGCAAAATTTCACGTCGAATGATGGTTTCATCTTCATAATCTAAGTCATTTGCTTCAAAAAATTCTTTTAGATTGTATTTTGAAATTTCAAATTGTGCTTCAATTATACATTTTTCTTCTTTATTTTTTAGAGAAGTCAAATCGGCTCTTTTGCCTAAAACTAGACCTAAAGCTCCTAAGATAATCGATTTACCTGCTCCTGTTTCACCTGTAATTATTGAAAATCCTTTTGAAAAATCAATAGAAAGCTTTTCAATCAAAGCATAGTTTTTAATCGACAGAGAAGTAATCATAAAATAATATGTAGATAAAAGTTAATGAGAGAAAGTAAAAGTAAGATTAAAAAATCAACTAAAACTTAATTTGCGACCATTTTGTACTATTCAATGGCGAAACTTTATTTAAAACATCGGTTAAATCTGTAACTGTAACACTTGGACCGCCAGAAAAAATGGAAGTAATTTCATCTGATTTTGCATCAAAAAAGACTCGCGTCAAAAAAGCATTTGGCTTAACACTATTGAATCTCCCTATGAGCATTAAAGAAGCTTTAATTTTCTCCTTTGATCCTTTTAAGTCATCACTCATAGTATCTAGTCCATTGTGATATAAATAGGTCACCTGACGCAAATCACTATACATTGGCGAAATCATATCTGTTATCAAATAATAACGATTTTGAATTCCGTCAGCTTGGCTCCAGCCTTTAAAACCTCCTTGCTGCGCTACATTGGCAATATTTTGCGCCGTTTGAAGATATTGATTACCAGCACCCACTTGAAATGTATCGGCATCCATTCCTAAAATCAAATAACTATAAAAAGAAACGACAGAAACTAAATTAGACTCAAAAGTAGTTGGATTAAACAATAAAGGCTCATATTCAGTATATCTGAAACTAAAATCTTTATCGTTATAATTTAAGACAGGAGAAGAATAAGTAGAATTAAAAATCAATCTTGAAGACTGCACCTGAATAGTTCCGGTAAACTGATCTGAATTATTTGAAGACAATGTAATATACATTGAACAGTTAATTCGTTCATTTTGTTTTAGCACGGAGCCGGTCCAATCTGTTTTATTAACAAATTCTGACAGTGAAGTCTGAAGTGTTTTAAAAACTTGCTGGTTAGGATTCGGAAGTCTTTCAGTGTTTATGGTTACAATACAATTTAGCTGTTGCGCTTGAGTAAAGCCAAAAATTAAAAACATTAAAACTGTAACTGCTTTATTCATAAAAAAAGATTTGTGTTGATGTAAAATTGATATTGATACTTTATCATAAACTCCAAGAAAAGGCATTTATTTTGTAAAATGCAAAATCACTTTGTTTAAAATATCAACAGCAACAGACTCTTTTGATTTTAACTCCATTGGTTCGATTTTAAATTCGCTATCAATAAATGTTACTTTATTGGTTTCTTTTTTAAAACCTGCACCTTCATCCTGCAAAGAATTAAGAACAATCAAATCTAAGTTTTTTTTCTGAATTTTCAGCTTGGCATTTTCAATTTCATTTTGAGTTTCCAAAGCAAAACCAATTAAAAATTGCTCTTTTTTTATTGCTCCTAATGATGCCAAAATATCTTTTGTTTTTTCAAGCTCAATTGAAAACTCATCAGCTGCTTTTTTAATTTTTTGCAATGCCACAAACTTAGGTTTATAATCCGCTACAGCAGCGGCTGCAATAGCAACATCAGTGTCATTGAAATATAAATGACAGGCGTCATACATTTCCTGTGCAGAAACAACATTTACAACTTCAATTAAATTGTTTTTAGCTTTAAAGTGTGTTGGACCTGAAACTAAAATTACCTGCGCACCTAATTTTACAGCTTCATTTGCGATATCAAAACCCATCTTTCCAGATGAATGATTTCCAATAAAACGCACCGGATCTATCGCTTCGTATGTTGGTCCAGCAGTAATAAGTATTTTTTTTCCTTTTAGTGGAAGTTTGCTTTCTAAATCGGCTTCAAGAAAAGCAATTATATTCTCAGGTTCAGCCATTCGTCCTTCGCCAGACAAACCGCTTGCCAACTCACCATTTTCAGCAGGAATCATTATGTTTCCGAACTGCTTTAAAGCCGCAAAACTTGATAAAGTTGAAGGATGTTTATACATATCCAAATCCATTGCCGGAGCAAAATAAACAGGACATTTAGCCGATAAATAAGTTGCAATTAAAAGATTATCACAGTTTCCTGTTGTCATTTTAGACAACGTATTTGCAGTTGCCGGAGCAATTAGCATTAAATCAGCCCAAAGTGCCAGATCAACATGATTGTTCCATACAGCATCTTGATCCTCTTCATTAAAGAAACTGGAATGTACAGGATTTTTTGATAAAGTAGATAACGTAAGTGGCGTTACAAAATCCTTAGAAGCAGGTGTCATTATCACTTGGACATGTGCACCTGCTTTTATAAAAAGTCGTACTAATGAGGCTGTTTTATACGCTGCAATTCCACCAGAAACTCCCAGTAAAATTTTTTTCCCGTTTAAAACTGACATTATACTATATTATTTGTTTGAACCTCTGTGGTAAGTTTTACCGTCTAACCATTCTTGAACAGCTAAAGCGTGTGGTTTTGGTAATTTTTCGTAAAATTTAGAAACTTCGATTTGTTCTTTATTTTCAAAAACTTCTTCAAGACTATCATTATAAGTAGCAAACTCTTCTAATTTCTCAGTCAATTCTTTTTTGATTTCAGAATTAATCTGATTTGCTCTTTTAGCCATAATGGTAATTGCTTCATACACATTTCCTGTTGGCTCTTCAATAACAGTTTTATTGTATGTTATTGTATTTACAGGAGCATTCGTCTTTTTTAAATCCATGACTTTTTTTTATTTAATATATTTTTGTAAATCAGTTTCAACACGGGCATTCATTTCGTCTGCCTCTTTTTTGTATTTTGTATCGCTTTTAAACTTAATTAAGTTGTTATAAGCCACTTTTGCAACATTTAAACGTTCTTCCATTTTTTGAGGAATACTGTTTATGGCTAATTTATATGCCGAATCATATTTATAAAACAGTGCATCTTCTTTAAATGGAGTTCCAGGGAAATCAGCAATAAAATTATCAAATGCAACTAAAGCTGATTTATAATCTGATATTGTATTATAACCTTTAGCATTCTCGTATGCTTTTTTCTCTAATTTTCCATTCAAAACCTTAACAGCCTCATTAGCTTGAGCGATGTATTCAGAATTAGGATAGTTATCAATAAAAGCTTGTAATTTCTCCAACGCTTTTACCGTATCAGCTTGATCTAAACTATAAACAGGAGCTAATTTTGAATAACTGTATGCGCCTAAAAAAGCTGCTTCCTGCACTTTTTCACTTCTTGGATAACCTGAAACAAAACTTTCAAATTGATAACCTGCCAAATAATACTGATGTGTTTTATAGTAAGATTGCGAAAACATATAAAAAAGCTTTTCAGCTTGAGGTTTACCTCTATATGACGGTGCTAACTGCTCAAAAAGACGAATCGCTTTTGAATATTTTCCTGCATCATACATTTTTGTTGCCATTTCAAATTTTGCTGCAACATCTTCATTTTTTAATACCTTTTGGTAATCACTACAAGAACAAAAAAGGACAACAACAATTAATAGAGATACTATTTTTTTCATTTTCTTACTTTTATTATAATTTCTTAGACAATTATGCCAAAGCAAAATCACACCGAAGTTCCGGTGGCAAATTTAGTTATTAATTTAGCTACTACAAAATATTTTTTTTGTATAATAAAATCGTGTCAGTCTTACTCTGCTTTGATACTGCTTTTTACAAAATCATTTAATCTTGAAGCCAAAGATTCATCAACGGCTACTAGTGGCAAACGCACCGTATTGTCAGCAATTCCAAGGGCCTGAAAGACTTGTTTTATTCCTGCAGGGTTTCCTTGTTCGAAAATCATGTCGATACAATCTGCTAAGAAATATTGTGTTTTGAATGCCTCATTTACTTTTCTGTTCAAACCTAAACGAATCATTTCTGAGAATTCTTTAGGATAACCTTGTCCAATAACCGAAATTACACCTGCTCCGCCTGCTAAAACAATTGGCAATGCAATCATATCATCTCCAGAAATTACAAGAAAATCTTTTGGTGCATTTTTAATCAATTGCAAAGCTTGAGCCATATCACCGGCAGCTTCTTTTATTGCTACAACATTTTCAAAATCATTAGCCAAACGAATTACTGTTGAAGGAAGCATATTACTTGAAGTTCTTCCTGGAACATTATATAGGATTACTGGAATTGGAGAAGCTTCAGCAATTGCTTTAAAATGCTGATAAATTCCTTCCTGCGTTGGTTTATTATAATAAGGAGAAACTGAAAGTATAGCTTCGAAAGCTGAAAAATCTCTAGTCTTTAATTCTTTAACAATCTCCATAGTATTGTTCCCTCCTACTCCAAGAACTAGAGGTAATCTTCCTTTGTTTACGTCGATTACTGTATTGATAACCAACTCTTTTTCATCTTGAGTCAAGGTAGCATTTTCTGCCGTTGTTCCCATAACTACAAGATATTCAACTCCTCCGTCAATCGAAAAATTAACGATGCGCTGCAAAGCTTCGATATCTATTGAAAAGTCATTTTTAAATGGAGTTACAAGCGCAACACCAGTTCCTATTAATGATTGCATATTTTGATTATAATTTATTTTATACTTTTTAAATACCTAAATAATTCGGAAACAAATACTTTATAGTTTTCCATTTCCGTATCGATCATCCATCGGTTTAAATTTTTATCTACTGATGAAAAACCGACTTTAAACTTCGCTTTTGATTTACTGGTTATCATCATCAAAATTACTTTCTCGATATCATAATAACTAATCAAAAGATCAAATGGCGTTCCGGTAAAATCATTTAGAAAATCTGCTGTAACTTCTCCTTTCCAATTGACATCTTTTTTACCAAAAGTAGGTCTTGAGTACGTTTTTTTCTTCTCTATTTTACTTCTGTAAGCAACGATTTTTACGTTTTTCGGATCAATTCCATACAGTGAAAACTCTTTAACCAATTCCTTTGAATGGCGAAAATCACTCTCATCTATCAATAAACCAATTGTTTGCACATTACTAGTAAAGACTTCGTTTTTGACATTATTCAGATTATTTTTTAATGATTTTTTTACAAATAATTCCTTTATATAATTTAAAAACATAGTATTTTTACCAGATTACAAAATTAATTATTTAAGTCGCATTTAAAATGGTAAAACTAAAAAAGTATAACGGATTTTTAAAACTTTTTGTTATATTCTTAACACTTTTTTTTATTTATTCTTGCAGTCCAAAAAACTACAATTTAACTAAAATAGAAGGAAAACAACTTCCTATAACTGAAAAAGGGGCAGAAACTCCTGAAATTGAAAGTTTTATTAAGCCCTATCGCGATCATATTAATAAGGATCTGGACAGTGTTTTAGCTTATTGTCCTGAAACTCTTGATAAAAGTAGCGGAAAATGGCAAACAACAATTGGATGTCTAATGGCCGATGTTTGTGTACAAAGAGGAAATTTAGTTTTCAAAAAGCGCGAGAACAAAACAATTGATTTATGTCTTTTAAATCATGGCGGTATACGTGCAATTCTTCCAAAAGGAAATGTAACGAGCAGAACTGCTTTTGAAATCATGCCTTTTGAAAACAACTTAGTTGTTATTGCTTTAAAAGGTCAGCAAATTGAAGATATTGCTGCTTATATTATAAAGGAGAAAAAACCTCAGCCTTTATCAGGCATGACTTTTACTATTGCTAAAGACAAGACTGCAAAAAACATTCTAGTTCAAGGAAAGCCTCTTGACCTCAACAAAGTTTATTATGTTGCAACAAACGATTATTTGGCAAATGGAGGAGACAGCATGACTTTCTTTGCAAAAGGTGTTCAAAAATTTGATTTAAACTATAAACTTCGAGATGTATTGATTGATTATTTCAAAGAAGTTGATACGATTCCGGCACCAAGAGATATCAGAATTACTGAAGAATAACATTTCAAGAAAAAATAAAATTACCCGCTTTTACGCAAAAAAAATATCACATGAAAAGAAGAGAATTTATCGAAAAAACTGCTGCAAGTACTGCCCTATTAAGCCTAGGCTTGTCGTTAAGCAGTTTTGAAACCAACGATATTAAGCACTTGACTATTTTGCATACTAATGATGTTCACAGCCATATTGATCCTTTTCCTGCTGATGATCCTCGTAATGCAAACAAAGGTGGCGTGTCTCGACGTGCAGCGCTTATCGAAACTATTCGTCAAGAAAATCCAAATGTGCTTTTGTTAGATGCAGGAGATATTTTTCAGGGAACTCCTTATTTTAATTACTACGGAGGTGAACTTGAATTTAAGCTGATGAGCATGATGAAATATGATGCTTCAACAATAGGAAATCATGACTTTGATAATGGTCTTGAGGGTTTATATGCACAAATGCCTCACGCAAAATTTGATTTTATCTGCTCTAATTATGACTTCAAAAATACAGTCATGAACGGACTTGTAAAACCTTATAAAATTTTCAACAAAAACGGAATCAAAGTGGGCGTTTTTGGTGTAGGAATTGAGCTTAACGGTTTAGTAGATAAAAAAATGTACAAGGAAACCGTATATAATAATCCTGTAGAAATTGCTCAGGATATGACTCAGTTATTAAAGAAAGAAGAAAAATGTGATTTGGTTATCTGCCTTTCGCATCTTGGTTACAATTATAGAGATGAACCAACGAAAATCTGTGACTTGAAATTAGCCGAATTAACACAAGATATTGATTTAATTATTGGCGGGCACACACATACTTTTCTTGACAAACCAACTATTGTAAAAAACAAAGCAGGCGAAAACGTATTGGTTAACCAAGTGGGTTGTTATGGAATCAATTTAGGACGTATTGATTTTTATTTTGATCAAAACAAAAATCATACAAACCAAGGAAAATCAATTATTGTATAACACTCTCTTTTGCATTTTTGCTTTTTCAAGAAAGTATTCAACCATAAAATAGTAGGCCAAAATTTGCGTTATATCACGAATTAAAACCAAAACTACTGAGTATGAAAAATATTCGTTGAAAATATAAAAGATGTCTGAAAATATATAGCTTACCGCCATTAAAGACATTAAAAGTGCTAAATGCGTTCCTTTTGTAATATAACTTACAAACGAATAATAACTCATAACACTCAATACAATTCCGTAAATAGTGTACAGCAAGTTAAACTTTTTCATATTGTCAAACTGAAGGCTTAACACTGAAACAAGCAAATACACAATAAATATGACCACGATAGAAACTGGAAGAACATCTTTTCTTCTTAATTTAATTTTTTCGTGGTCTATTACAAAAAGCTTTATAATCAATAAGTAAACAACTAAAAAGCTCAGCACACCACCAATTTCCGAAACTTCGACATCCATCAAGTCAAAAACTTGACCTATGAAGCAAAAGAAAAAAATAAAACCTTCAGTTTTTCCAATTTTAAAATCATTGCTCATTATAAAATAGAAAAAAATAGCCGGCAATACCACAGCTTTTGCATAAATTGCCAAGATGTCCTGCTTTGTGCAGTCTAAAATTATTGTAAACAATAATGCTACAAAGAATAAAATCAACGACGGTTTATTCGCTTTCATTTAATTTAGTTATAAAATCTTCCTCCGACAATATAGGAATATTTAATTTATTTGCCTTTTCTAATTTTGCTGGTCCCATATTATCGCCCGCAACAACAAAATCAGTTTTTGCAGAAATTGAGCTTCCTACCTTTCCACCATTATCTTCGATTGTTTTCTTTAATTCATCTCGCGAAAACTGAGCAAAAACTCCTGAAACGACAAATATTTTCCCGATGAATTTTTCTGTAGCGTTGGGGTTAATTTTTTCAACTATTTCGAATTGAACGCCGTAATTCTTTAAACGTTCAATTATTCGTCTATTTTCTTCATTTTCAAAAAATTCGATTACGCTTTTGGCAATTCGTTCTCCAATTTCATCAACTAAAATCAAATCCATTAAAGAAGCTTGGCTTAAAGCATCTATATTTTTATAATGTTTGGCTAATTTTTTAGCAACAGTTTCACCTACGAAACGAATTCCGAGTGCAAACAAAACGCTTTCAAAAGGAATTTCCTTAGATTTTTCAACTCCATTTACTAAATTCTCTGCCGATTTTTTTGCCATTCTTTCTAAATGCAAAATATCTTCAACTTTCAATTCATACAAATCGGCGTAATTATGTACTAAATCATTTTTGAAAAGAAGCGCCACTGTTTCACCTCCAAGTCCTTCAATATCCATTGCTTTTCTTGAAATATAATGCTGTACTCGGCCAATAATCTGAGGAGGACATCCGTAGAAATTTGGACAATAATGATTTGCCTCTCCTTCATTTCTAACTAATTCTGTCTGACATTCAGGACAATGTGAAATATATTCTGTTTTTTCTGAATTTTCTGGTCGTCTATCTAGATCTACTGCAATAATTTTTGGGATGATCTCGCCTCCTTTTTCAACAAATACAGTATCATTTATTCTGATATCTAATTTTTCAATTTGGTCTGCATTGTGCAAAGAAGCTCTCTTTACAATGGTTCCTGCCAATTGTACAGGTTCAAGATTTGCAACCGGAGTAATAGCTCCCGTGCGCCCAACTTGATATGAAATTGATTTTAGTTTGGTAGAAACCTGCTCTGATTTAAATTTATAAGCAATTGCCCAGCGTGGCGATTTTGCTGTATAACCAAGTTCTTCCTGATGCTGAATGCTATTAACTTTTATCACAACACCATCTGTTTCATAAGGCAAATTATGGCGGTGTGTGTCCCAATGATCAATGAAATCGAAAACTTCATTCATACTGCCAACCAATTTTGCTTCTTTTGGAACTTTAAATCCCCATTTTCTAGCCGATTCTAATCCTTCATATTGAGTAGAAAACGGCAGATTATTTCCGGTTACAAAATATAACAAACATTCTAAAGGACGTTTGGCAACCTCAGTGCTGTCTTGAAGTTTTAAACTTCCTGAAGCTGTATTTCTTGGGTTTGAATACGGGGTTTCACCTATTTCAATTAATTCCTGATTCATTTTTTCGAAACCAGCAAATGGCAAAATAATTTCGCCACGAATATCAAATGTTTCAGGATAGTTTCCTTTTAACTGAAGCGGAACTGATTTAATTGTTTTAATATTGTTGGTTACCTCATCACCTTGAAAACCATCTCCGCGTGTTAAAGCCTGAACTAATTTTCCGTTTTCGTAAGTAATGCTTATTGATGCTCCGTCATATTTTAGTTCGCACGTATATTCTAATTTTACGTTTCCTAATACTTTCTGAATTCGATTTTCCCAATCTAATAAATCTTCTTTTGAATAAGAGTTATCCAAAGAATACATTCTATATCGATGCGCAATCGTTTTAAAATTTTTAGTGATTGTTCCTCCAACACGCTGTGTTGGTGAATTTTCATCAAAAAATTCGGGGTGTTTGCTTTCTAAATCCTGAAGCTCTTTTAGTTTAATATCGAAATCATAATCTGAAATTGTGGCATTATCGAGCACATAATAATTGTAATTGTGCTGGTTAAGTTCGTCTCTTAAAGTTTGAATTGTTTCTTGAATACTCATATGAAATTAAAATAATGCCTATAAATTTAGAATAACTGAAAGATCAAAATTAGAATTATTTTCGCTGAAAATCATCAAAAAACAAAAGTTTTAAAAAATCAAAAATCAAGTCACAAAATGTATGCGACTTGATTTTCTTCTTGTCCACTATTCTTAAAAAAGAATTAAACAAAACCAACTTCCAAATGGTTTCTTCGTTTTATATTTTTACACTGATAATCAAATAATTAGCGCGCAAATATAAAACTATTTTTGGATAATGATAAAGTCAGAGCGTCTATTTAACAAATGTTCTTCTTCAGTACATTTCACGCCGTTTTTACATTTGTTAATCAATCGGCTTTCGCCATAACCTATTGCGCTTTCAATGCGAGAGGCATCAATCCCTTGAGAAATAATATAATCACGGGTTGATTTGGCTCTGTTATCTGAAAGTTTCAGGTTGTATGAATCCTTTCCACGGGCATCGGTATGCGATTCAATCTTGATTTTGATGTTTGGAAATTTTTGCATGATAAAGACTACTTTTGTCAGCTCTTCCACTGCCAATGGTGTAATATCATATTTGTCATAATCAAAGTAAATTGGTTTTACATCTACTTTTTCAACACCTTTCTTTTTAACAACTAAATCGTCATAATTGCTTAGTTCAAAATTGACATCTTTAATCTCGCCTTCGTTTTCCATTGTCGTTTCAACCGTTTTTTCATCACTGCTGTAATTTGGTTTTGCAGCAATCATTTTAACTGTTTTTCCGCATGGAACTACTAACGCATATTTACCTTCAAAATTGGTTTTCGTCTCTCCAAGAACTTCAGTATAAGAATTATACCCCATAATAATTACGTCTGAAAGAGGTAATTTTGTTTTTCGGTCTACAGCTATACCAGAAATGCTCTGATTACAAACTGGTTTTCCTTTAACAAAAGAATAAATATCGTCATCACCTTTTCCTCCGGCTCTGTTCGAGGAAACATAACCATAAGTATCAGCATTGTCAATTATAAAAGAAAAATCATCTTTATTGCTGTTAATTGGTGCACCTAAATTAACTGGAGCTGAAAAAGTTCCGTCGGCTAAAAGATTGCTTTCATAAACATCTAAATCTCCGTAGCCATAATGTCCATCGGAAGAAAAATAAAGTTTTCCGTTACGAAAGAATGGAAAAACCTCGTTTCCAAGCGTATTGATTTTTGGTCCAAGATTTACCGGAGAACTCATCGTGCCATCGGCAGCAATTTTTACATAATACAGATCCGTTTCGCCTGCTCCACCCGGCATATCTGATGCAAAGAAAAGCCATTTTCCATCTTCACTTAAAGCGGGATGTCCTACTGAATAATCCTTATTATCAAAGAAAACCTGCTGTGGATTTTCTAATTTATTATTTACAATATCGCCTTTAACTATTTGAAAATTATTGGTTTTACTTTCATCAATAACCAATTTATTCTTTTTAACAATGTTTGTTGAATAATAGATTGTTTTTCCGCTGGCGTCAAAAGATGCTGTTGCTTCGTGGTATTTAGTCATTACATTTGGAAGAAATAGTTTTTCGTTAAACAAACTTCCATCGGCAGGATTTCTTTCTGCCAAATAAAGATTTAAAAAAGGCTGATTGTTCCATGTATATAACTTTTCACTAAACTTTGTAGTGTCTCTGGCAGAGGTAAATACGATTCGGTCCTGAAAATAAGTTGCTCCAAAATCAGATTTACTAGTATTAATATCCAGATTTTTAACTGTGTACAGCGATTTAGCTTTAGACAAACTATCCATTTGTTTCTTTTGAGCAAGATAGCGGTTGACTTCTTTTTGATCACCTTTTTTAGTCAGATATTCTTTTGTCATTTTGTCTGCGTCATCATAATCCATAACGCCTTTCAGTGACTGGATATAACGCAGATAATAAATATCTGTCAAATTATTGCCCTGCGCTTCGTATAACTTTTTATACCATTTTAAAGCATTTCTTTCATCAGAAATAAAATAATACGAGTCGGCAGCATTTTTTAAGGTTTGTGTTGAAGGATTTTTACTGTTCTGCAAAATTTCTTCATATGCCTTTGAAGCATCCGCGTAGGCGTAGTTTCTAAACAAGGCATCGGCCTTTTTTAAATTAGTCTTTTGAGCAAAACTAAACGTAATGCTCAAGACTAAACTTAGGATATATAGTTTTTTCATAGGTTTTTGATTTAGAAGAATCGAGGTGATTTAATTTTACTTTCGCCTTTATTGAACTGATAACGCAAGATGATTTCGTGCGATCCGTCATTGTACTTATTCAGATCGCTCACTGTGTAATCGAAAGCGTATCCGATATAAAAACTTTTAGAAATTTGAAAACCAGCCAAGATACTTACAGAATCATCTGTTCTGTAAGAACCACCGATCACAAATTTTTCAGCAATCATAAAATTCGCCGAGATATCAGCAGTAAGAGGAGCTCCGCTTACTGCTTTTACTAGAAATGCAGGTTTGAATTTTAAATTTGGATTCAAATCAAAAACATAACCTCCCATGAAATAATAATGTAAACGATCATAGTCGATAGATTCCTGAACATCATCATAATAAGTGTTTTGGATGAAACTCGGAACTGATGCACCTACGTACCATTTATCAGTATAATAATAGATTCCTGCTCCAACTGCCAATTTTGCCTGATTGTCAATATTTTGATTTAGCAAAACATCATTTGGATCGTAGTATCTCCCTTTTGACCAATCTACGTTTAACATTCTCATACCAGCTTTCAAACCGAAGGCCAACCTTTTTTCATATCCCAACGGAATTGAATAAGAAAAGTTTCCGTCAAGGTAAAGTTCATTTGAAGGACCAATTTTGTCATTAACGACACTAAGTCCCAAGCCAACTTTCTCATTTCGAAGCGGTGCGTGAATAGAAAAAGACTGTGTTTCTGGAGCGCCATCAATTCCAATCCATTGAGAACGGTACAAAAGTGTTGCTTCTAAAGTACCGGTAGACCCAGCATAAGCTGGATTTACCGCCATAGTATTATACATATACTGGGTGTACTCTGGATCTTGCTGTGCACTGGCACAGAATGCAATAAAAGAACATATTACAACAAAATATGTTTTCTTCAGTGATTTTATATATAGTTTCATAACGATACTTATTTAGTTTAATTAATTAGATGATTAACATCGTCTGCTTATCTCATTATAGATAACCATCCTTTTTTAACCGTTCCGTCTCCAATGTCTATCACATAAAAATAAGTACCTGTTGGCAGCATATCTCCTCTACTAATAACTCCAGATACATTGGCAGTTCCGTTCCAATCATTTTCATAATGCTGTTTGCTGTAAACTAATGCACCATATCTGTTGTAAACTTTCAATTCATTATTTGGATATGATTCAATACAGTCAATTCTGAATAAGTCATTCGCTCCATCATTATTTGGCGTAAACTCATTGTAAACTGTCAAACAAATTGGATCAACAGAAACTGAAGCCGTGTTGTTTGCTGCGGAAACATCTAAAGGAGTTGAAATTTCAATAGTTGCAACAGATAGGTAATCGCTTCCATGAACTACTTCGGCAACAATTGTAAGAACTACGCTCTGACCTGCATTCAGCGTTGGAATAGTCCAAAGCTGTGTTGTTTGATCAAATGTTCCTTGAGTTGTGCTTGAACTGATTAATTCATAACCGTTAGGCAATAAGTCGCTTACAATGGTATTTATGAAATTCCCTTGTCCAACATTATTTACTGTTACTGTAAATGTTATCTGTTCACCAAAGTTTGGAGTTGGATTACTCACTGTGTTGGTAATCGTTAAATCTGAACAAGTTGCTACTGTAACATTCAATGTTTTGGTAGTTGTTTCATCACAAGTATTGATGTAGGTAACTTTCACTTGGCCAGAACCAATATCAGACCATGAAATTGTTACAGTTCCATCAGCAGTTCCTCCGCCAGAAATAATTGTTCCGTTAGTAACTGACCAAACATAATTAGATTTACCATTTGCAATTGAATAAGTCACACCCTGGAATACACATGGCGTATCGTCACTTGATGTTATTGGCACTAAAGCATCATTTTCAAATGCAATTGTTACTCCCAATCTCGTTGCGCCTTCGCATCCGTTAGTCGTATTATTAAGCGCTGCAGCGTAGTAAGTTCCAGCCGTTAATTGCGTATTTGCCGTTAAAGGTGTTCCTCCTGCTGCGGTAGAATACCAAACTACATTTGGCTCATTTACCAAGATATTAGCAAGTGTTGGTAGTTTTGATAAACAGAATGTTTGTGTTGTTCTTGGCGTTGTAACTACTCCAGGAGTATTTACATTTACCACAACTGCCAAACGAACTGGATTCTCACAGCCTATTGCACTTGAAACAGCTCCATAATAAGTTCCTGTAACTAATGTGGTTGTTGCAGGAATTGCTGTTCCGCCAATAGCAGTACTGTACCAAACTACATTTGCTTCATTTACCTGAATATTTGCAACTGTAGGCGAATTCAGCGTACAGAAGTTTTGTGTCGCATTATTTGTAGTTGGTGTCGGACTTGGAGTTGTTACCGTTACCGTTACTTGCAAACGAGTTGAGCTTTCACAACCAGTCGCCGCATCAATAATATTTCCAAAATAAATACCAGATGTCAATGCAGTTGTTGATGGAATTGCTGTTCCGCCTGTTGCAGTACTAAACCATACAACATTGCTTTCGTTTACTTGAATGCTTGCAATAGTTGGTGCTGCTGTAGAGCAGAAGTTTTGCGAAGCATTATTAGTAGTTGGATTTATTGTGTTTCCTACTGTTACATTTACCAGCAATCTTACACTGCTTTCACAACCCGTAACCGGATCTTTTATAGCTCCGTAATAAACGCCTGTAGTTAAAGCTGTAGTTGTTGGAATTGCTGTTCCGCCTGTCGCAGTACTGTACCAAACCACATTTGCTTCATTTACTTGAATACTTGCAACTGTAGGTGTATTTCCAGAACAGAAAACTTGAGTATTATCCGTCGTTGTTGGTGTAGCTGGATCAGTTACTGTAACCGCTACTTGCAAACGTGTTGCGCTTTCACAACCTGTTACTGGATCTTTTATTGCTCCAAAATAAGTACCGCTAGTTAAAGCTGTTGTTGAAGTAATTGCTGTTCCGCCTGTTGAAGCAGTGTACCAAACTACATTTGCTTCACTCACCTGAATACTTGCAAAAGTTGGTGCATTTACTAAACAGAAATCTTGTGTATTATCTGTAGTTGTTGGTGTTCCAGGATCAGATACAGTAACTGCAACTTCTAATCTTGAAGCGCTTTCACAGTTTGTTGCTGGATCAAAAATCGATGCAAAATAACTGCCGCTTGCTAAGGCTGTTGTTGAAGCAATTGCTGTTCCGCCTGTTGAAGCAGTGTACCAAACAATATTTCCTACTGCTGGTGCATTTATTTGAATACTTGCAACTGTTGGAGCATCAATTAAGCAGAAATCTTGCGTATTATCTGCTGTTGTTGGTGTTCCCGGATCACTTACTGTAACCGTAACTAATAAACGAACTGAACTTTCGCAGTTTGTTACCGGATCTTTTATTGCTGCATAATAATCACCGCTCGCTAAAGCCGTGGTTGAAGCAATTGCTGTTCCGCCTGTTGAAGCACTGTACCAAACGATATTTGTTTCATTTACCTGAATACTTGCTACTGTCGGAGCATTGATCAAACAGAAATCTTGTGTATTATCTGTAGTTGTTGGTGTTCCCGGATCAGATACAGTAACTGCAACTTCTAGTCTTGAAGCACTTTCACAGTTTGTCGCAGGATCAAAAATCGCTGCAAAATAACTGCCGTTTGTTAATGCTGTTGTCGATGCAACTACTGTTCCGCCTGTTAGAGCAGTGTACCAAACAATATTTCCAACTGTTGGTGCATTTACCTGAATATTTGCTACTGTCGGTGCATCAACTAAACAGAAATCTTGTGTATTATCTGTAGTTGTTGGTGTTCCAGGATCAGATACTGTAACTGCAACTTCTAATCTTGAAGCGCTTTCACAGTTTGTTGCTGAATCAAAAATCGATGCAAAATAACTGCCGCTTGCTAAGGCTGTTGTTGAAGCAATTGCTGTTCCGCCTGTTGAAGCAGTGTACCAAACGATATTTCCTACTGCTGGTGCATTTATTTGAATACTTGCAACTGTTGGAGCATCAATTAAACAGAAATCCTGAGTATTGTCTGCTGTTGTTGGTGTTCCCGGATCACTTACTGTAACCGTAACCAACAAACGAACTGAACTTTCACAGTTTGTTACCGGATCTTTTATTGCTGCATAATAATCACCGCTCACTAAAGCCGTGGTTGAAGCAATTGCTGTTCCGCCTGTTGAAGCGCTATACCAAACCACATTTGTTTCATTTACCTGAATACTCGATACCGTCGGAGCATCGATCAAACAGAAATCTTGTGTTGCATCTGTAGTAGTTGGTGTTAATGGATCAGATACAGTAACTGCTACTTCTAATCTTGAAGCACTTTCACAGTTTGTCGCAGGATCGAAAATCGCTGCAAAATAACTGCCGTTTGTTAATGCTGTTGTCGATGCAACTACTGTTCCGCCTGTTGAAGCAGTGTACCAAACAATATTTCCAACTGTTGGTGCATTTACCTGAATATTAGCTACTGTCGGTGCATCAACTAAACAGAAATCTTGTGAATTATCTGTAGTTGTTGGTGTTCCAGGATCAGATACTGTAACTGCAACTTCTAATCTTGAAGCGCTTTCACAGTTTGTTGCTGGATCAAAAATTGCTGCAAAATAACTGCCGCTTGCTAAGGCTGTTGTTGAAGCAATTGCTGTTCCGCCTGTTGAAGCAGTGTACCAAACAATATTTCCTACTGCTGGTGCATTTATTTGAATACTCGCAACTGTTGGCGCATCAACTAAACAAAAATCTTGCGTATTATCTGCTGTTGTTGGTGTTCCTGGATCACTTACTGTAACCGTAACCAACAAACGAACTGAACTTTCACAGTTTGTTACTGGATCTTTTATTGCTGCATAATAATCACCGCTCGCTAGAGCCGTGGTTGAAGCAATTGCTGTTCCGCCTGTTGAAGCGCTATACCAAACCACATTTGTTTCATTTACCTGAATACTTGCTACTGTCGGAGCATCGATCAAACAGAAATCTTGTGTTGCATCTGTAGTAGTTGGTGTTAATGGATCAGATACAGTAACTGTTACTTCTAATCTTGTTGCACTTTCACAGTTTGTTGCAGGATCAAAAATTGCGGCAAAATAACTGCCGTTTATTAATGCTGTTGTCGATGCAACTACTGTTCCGCCTGTTAGAGCAGTGTACCAAACAATATTTCCAACTGTTGGTGCATTTACCTGAATATTTGCTACTGTCGGTGCATCAACTAAACAGAAATCTTGTGTATTATCTGTAGTTGTTGGTGTTCCAGGATCAGATACATTGATTGTAACTGCTAATCGAACTGAACTTTCGCAGCTTGTTAAAGGATCTTTTATTGCTGCATAGTAAATTCCATCAGCTAAAGCCGTTGTTGGAGCAATTGCTGTTCCACCTGTTGAAACGGAGTACCAAACTACATTTGCTTCATTTACTTGAATATTAGCAACAGTTGGCACATCGATTAAACAAAAATCTTGCGTATCATCTGTAGTAGTTGGTGTTCCAGGATCTGTTAGTGTTATAGTTCCTTCCTGTAGTGTTCCTGCTAAATTTTCGCAAGTTGTATCACTTGAAACTGCAACGTAATACGAAACAGGCCCCATAGCAAGAGTTAAACCTGAAACAGTTAATACTCCTGTTGAACTAATTGCATAAGTAATGCTACCATTAGTATCTCCATCAGCTATAGGCTGTGTTTTATTGCTGTCAAGATACCAAGTAAATACAGGATTGGTCAAAGCCGCCGCAACCGGAGTTAGAGAAGCCGATAAATCGTGACAAACAGTTACATCATCTACTGAAAGATCATTTTGATCAGATGGTCTTAATATTGTAAAAGTTATTTGTTTTCTGTCACCTTCAGCAGTTTCGCAATATTCATCTGAACTGAATCCAACAAAATAAGTATATGTTCCAGGAGTTAAACCAGTAACCGTTAATGAAGAAGCTGTTGCCCCCGCAACTGGTTGGCTGGTTGTTCCATCAAATTTATACCAATGATAAACAGGATTTGTTATTGTACCTGTAGCTGTTAATGTTGTAGCTAAAATTACCGTTCCTGTTGGTGCACAAATTGTAGTTGAAGTTGCACCATTCAAAGTAATATCTGTTAAAAGGTTTTCTGGACTAGATATTTTAACTTCAACAGTAACTTCTCCTCTAGTCATCGCTTCACAACCGTAACGAACTGGCTGAACATAATATTTGTATGTTCCTGAAGCTAAATTTGCTGGAACTGTATAAGTTAAACCATTCGCAACAATTGAGCCTCCAGTAGGTGCATCGTACCAAATGTAAGTTGAACAAGCCTCTTCTGGAATTTGAAGTGTTACATCACTTCCAGGACAGACTGTGACTTTATTTGTCGTTCCACCGCCTATGACCGAAGTATTTGCAACACGTTCAACTGTATGAACTCTTAAGAATTCTAAAACACCTGCTACACCGCCAAAACGAATTCTTACTCTATCGTAAGATTCTGTTGGAGAAGATACCAAGACCATCGCCATCGTATTTGCCGATAATAATTTTATACTTAATAGTGAACTTGTGTTTTGAATTGGAGCTCCTACTGCAACGTTTCCTAAATAACGCTGAATGGTAAAACCAGTCAATAAATTAACATTTAAAAGAACTGCAGGTTTTGAGATTACAATTCTTAAAGTATCACTTACTACAGAAGGGGTTTTAAACTGTACTGTTAAATCTGCTGCAGCTAAAGCACCAACTCCACTGTACATTGTTGCAAATGTTGTAACATCATTATCAGCTATATTCCATGCATCGCTTACTCCTACTGTAGATGTCAATGCTCCTACAGGAAGTCCTAAATCAGTTGTTCCGTAAAAGATATCCTGAATATCTCCAGGAGTACAGGCTACAGTAGTAACTGATTTTTTATAATATGCTTCATATACTTTTGTGTTTTGGGCAACACTCAAAAGCGCTCCCGATACAATTCTGATTCCGTCATAATCTTGCGGACCAGCTGCATTTGAAGGAACAAAAGTAAATTCATACGCATTATCTCCCGGAAGAACATTCAATAATGCTCCCGAAACTGACTGCAATACTCCGATATCAACTCCGGCTTTTCTTCCAATCACAGAAACTCCCTGTGCAACGCCTAAACCACTGTATTCAGAACCAAGCTTAATCGTTACTGGTGTTCCTTTTGCAATATTTGAAGGCCAAGTTAAATCTTGCCAAGTTGTACCAATTCCTAAAAGTCCAACCCCTGTTGTGATAGTTGAGAATGTCTGTGGATTTCCATCGATTGCATTTGTTCCGTTAGAAACGCCTCCAGTTACAATTGAACCAGAACTTTGTGCAGTAGCATATACTCTTTCTGTCAATGATTGGCAATTGTCAGGATCTTTAACATTGATTGAAAGTGTTCCTGTAACAGAACAGCTTCCTAATGTTGCGACAACAGTATATGTATAAATACCTGGAACATTAAGGGCACCTGTAGTAAAAGGAGGTCCCGTAATTGCAGTTCCTTGTGGATCATACCAAGCCAATGTACCGTTTGAAGTAGCATTTAGAGTTACATTTGTTCCCTGTGCCACAGATTGTGCCGGATCAACCGTCAAGCTTGGCAAAGGATTAACTGTCACAGTTACTGGTTGTTTTGCAGATGGACAATCGTCTCCGTTGATTTGAGACTGAATTGAGTAAACACCATTAATTGTTACGTTCATCGCCGCTTCATCTGTCATAACCACATCAGAAGGATCGAAAAAAGTATAAGTTGTATTACCACTTGTATCTAATGTGGTAATTGCATTTTTTAAGTTGGCACTTCCGCAGGCCACTAATGGCGATGTTACTGCCAAAGTAGTCGAAGTTGCAGGAAAATTAACAACAACAGGCTGCAAAGTATTTATTGCATTATCACAGCTTGTCGCATTTCCTACAGCAATATAATAGGTATAAGATGCCCCTGAAGCTAATCCGCTAATTGTTAGCGCTCCAGTTGCACCATCTTTTGAGAAAGTTACTCCTGTTTGTCCAGCCACTGTAGATCCTGTGGTAATTTCCTGTGTTTTTATCTGATCCGTGTAATATTTAAATTGTGCACCTGTTAAACCAGAAGTTGGAGCTAAAACAGCTGTTCCAGCGCAAGATGATACTACCGGGCTAGCAATAGTAATATCTGCTTCAACTGACAAAGGCAATACCGTTACCGTTACAGGCTGACGAACACTATTTATACATGTACCCCCACGAACAGCCTCTATATAATATGTTTTTGAAGCTGTTAAATTACCTGTATTATAAGTTGCTGTATTTGTTGCCAAAGAAGTACCTCCGCTGGCAACATCATACCAATTAATTGTATCACCAGCTGTAGTTGATGCTGTTAGGACTGTAGATGTTCCTGAACAAATTGGTGAAGATGCTCCTGTAATTGCTGCTTCTTTATATCGAAATGAAGCGCCATAGATATCTAAATTAGTAAGTAGCGTCGCTATTCCTCCTAATCGAACTTCTACAGCAGTAAAATCACCAGATGTAACAAAACTTGCTTTAAAACGATCTCCTCCTAATAATTGAACATTTACTAATGCTCCAATATTAACTTGATCACTGTTTGGTGCTCCTCCATTATAACTTCTTAAACTTATATAAGATAGTGCACTTACATCGGCAATGCCACCTGGAATTCCTAATTCAACATCGATAATATCTCCTGCTTTTCCTGAAGTAGAAAAAGTAAGCATTTGTTGCATATAATCATCAACTAATCCTACCGGAACGGAAAGTCTTGCAAAATTTGTGTCATTTGCATCAACAGAAAAGCCATCATTAGCTGACGAACAAAGAAGACAACCTGTTAATCCTCCTCTTGAAGTTACTTGAGAATTTGCTTTTAAACAAGAAGTTATTGGTACTACAGGTGTTACTACAACATTAATTGCTGTTCTTGTTGCACTAACACAATTTGAAGTACTTCTTGCTGCAATATAATAAGTCTTATCCGCCGTTAAAGCTGGACTTGGTGTATAACTTGGATTGTCTGTTAGTAATGCTGTGCCTCCTGTCGCAACATCGTACCAGTCATAAGCTACTCCAGCAATAGGATTTGAAACTTGTAAAGTAACAACTTGTCCTGAAGGAATAATTACTGTTGAAGAAGCTACAGTTGGAACTGCAGGCAACGGATTAACAGTAATAGATGCTTGTGCACGTGTTGAACTAGAACAGCTTCCAATTACTGACTCAACATAATAATTTGTCGAACCTGTTAAAACTGGTGTTGTAAAAGATGTTCCTGTAAATACTAAATTTCCAGCCGTTGCAGCGTCGTACCAATTATAAGTTGTTCCCGCAACTGGAGACTGAACTGTTATAGTAGTCGATTGTCCAGCACAAATACTGGAAGAACCTGGACTAAGAGTTGCTGCAACTGGATTATTAACTGTGATTGGCACTGCAAAACGTACACTGTTTACACAGCCGTTTCGAGTGATCTCAGCATAATAAGTTGTATCAGCCGTTAAATTTGGCGTTGTAAAAGCTGCAGTACCTGCCAGTGAAGCACCGCCTGTGGCTGCAGAATACCAATTAACGGTTTCTCCAACAGCAAGGCCTGCAGTTAGTGTTGTATTTTGTCCGCTGCAAATAATTTTATTTCCAGTAACACTTGGATCGCTATATCTATAACTTGCCTGATAAATATCTAAACTTGTCAATACCGTTGCTAAACCACCTAAACGAACCTCTACTCGGTCAAAATTTGCACCTGCAGTAATACTCGCTTTAAAACGGTTTCCTCCTAATAATTGAACACTGACTAAATTATTTATAGAAATTCTGTCATTATTAAAAGTTGTTCCATTATATGTAGCTAAACTAATATAATTCAATAAACTTAAATCAAGAACACCTCCAGGTAATTCTAATTCAACATCTATAATATCTCCAGCTTTTCCCGGATTATTAAATTGTAATGTTTGCTGAATCCATCCGTTTATTAAGCCAACCGGCACAGTCAAACGTGCTGCTGTAGCAATATTTCCATCAACAGAATTGTCTTGATTCGTACTGCTGCACAATAAACAAAGCCCGTTTAAACTAGTCTGCTGACTGTTTGCCTGTAAACACCCACCTAATGGAGTAGTAATGACATTAACCGTAATTGGAGCTCTTGAAGCGCTTACACATCCGCCTGCTGCACTTTGAGTTTCTACGTAATAGGTTTTTGTTGCAGTTAAAATAGGTGTTGTAAAAGTTGAAGTATTTGTTGAGATGGCTGTACCGCCTGTTGCAACATCATACCAATTTAAAGTTACTCCAACTTCAGATGTTGTTGCGCTCAAAGTAGCATTTTGACCTGACTGAATTGTTACACTTTGTGTCAATGCCGTTGCCAATGCAGGAACTGGATTCGACACTACATCAACTTGGGCACGAGTCGGACTTATACAGCTTCCTATAACGGCTTCTACATAAAAACTAGTTGTTCCAATCGGAACTGTTGGAGAATAAGAATTCCCAGAAGCTAATATTGTTCCGCCACTTGACGTAGAATACCAATTATAAGTTGTTCCCGGAATTGGGTTAATTAAAGATAATGTGGTCTGTTGTGTTGCACCGCTTGAACATACCGCTCTTCCAGAAGAATTGATTGCAGGTGCAACAGGATTAGAAACATTAACCACAACTGGCACACGATTATTTCCTTCACAGCCTCCTGCTCTCGTTACTCCAATATAATAGGTTGTATTTGCAGTTAAATTAGGAGTTACAAGTGTATTTCCTGTCGCTAATGCTGTTGTAGATGATGCTGAATTGTACCATGCTAATGTTGTTCCCGCAACAGGTGTTGCGGTTAGTGTCGTTGAAGTTCCAGAACAAATCGTCTGATTTAGACCTCCAGTAACAGTAGGTTTAGCAAAATCCAGACGAACGTCATAAATTCTTAAGTTTACAAGAAGACTCAAAAGCCCTCCCACTTGAATTTGAACTTGGTTGGCATCACCCGGAACTGTATATCTCACTTCTCCTACAGCGTTGCCTGACAATAAACTTAAATTCAAAACTGGACTGTTAAGCGCCACTCTTGGACCCACGTCTGTGCCAGAAAGCTTTGTCTGAATTGAAACATTAGAAAGTAGTCCAACATCAAGCAAACCATTTCCTGTACCTAAATAAAGTACAATTTCATCTCCGGCTCTTACGGTCTGATTCAATGTCATGGTCTCTTCAGCCATACAAAGGAGTCCGACCGCATTTTGCAGAGTTGCATAAGTCGTTAGGCCCGGATCGTTATCATAGGCCAATGTAGGACTATTAACATCTAAACCTATACACAATAAGCCCGCCTGACTGTTTGTTTGTGACACTGGTCTACAAACAGTCTGAGAAAAAGCATTACCACATAATAGGAATAAAAACAATAGTCCTAATAATCTCTTCTTAACGCAGAGATCACAAAAAGTAAAAATTTTTTTCATAATTTGGAAGATTAGAAAATGGACAATAAAATACCTGTTGCGATAAGCACGTATGCTTAGGCAATTTTAAAAAACATTAATACTCAAACAGTTAAAATGAAATTTAAAACATTTGGGGCCGAACTTTAAATCTTCATTTCATTAAAAAAATAAATTAGGCTATACATGTTAGTATATAACCAGAGTTCTTTTATCCATTAAGAATAAAATCCCTCGAAACTTTTAGGAAATATGGATCTAGACCAATCTTCCTCAGGAAGTGATTTGTTTGATACATAATTTTCATAAAAGAAAATTTATATGTTATGTAAAGGGGGGGGTAAAAATATTTTACTGATTCAATAGCTAACAAAGCTGATTAGACTTTATAAGTTTTTAATTAGAAGAATCTAAAAATCGAAACAGTAATCTGATCAAATAATTAGTATCGCACTTTCTTAAAATATTAAATACGACAAAACATTACTTCATCAACAAAACCGCCGATTGGGGTTTGGAAACAAACTAATATTAGATTTATATTTTTGGAATAAATTTAAAACTGGATAGAAAGAAATTTGACGAACAAATCCTGACACATTGCATAGGCCAAAAAACAAAGCAAAAATAACTTGAACACTTAATGCAAACTTGATAATGAGAGTAATTGTCAATTCCATATGCAGGCTAATTAAGTTAATAAAAAAAGATAAATCTTTTGTTTATCCAAACTAAAAACATTAAACAAAATAAAGAATAAAATATCAAAAGAAGATTCCTTTATAAAAAAGAGAACTGTTTTGTTTAACATTTCTATTTCAAAAATATAGAAAATAAAAACAAAAAACAACCAAATATTTTTTATTTTTTTTGAGGTTACTGGTTCGAAAAGTATACAAAAACAACCAAAACATAAGAAAAAACCACATTTTAGCTTCAAAAGCTACTTACATTTATGAGTGTGAAAATAACGTTTCTTTTTTGTTAAATTTTAATTTTGAAATCTAATTCCTACATATAATCATTCTAAAACGATTGAAATTTAACATAAACACAAATCAAAGCCTTAAAACACGTTAATTCATACCTAAAAACACAAAATTCTGAGAATTTCAAAATAAACACGTAAAACTACTTGGTTTAAAAAACAATAAAGATTAAACAAATGTTAAAAAAATAAAAAAAGACTAAACAATTTGAAGGTAAATTGTTTAGTCTTTTTAACATGCTTTAAACTAAGAATCCTATTTTCTACGACTCAATAATAGTATTGATTTGTTTAAATAATTGCCCATCACTTAAAAAAGCGCCTTGCTGAATCAGTTCAAAAATAGAAGCGTTGCGGTCTTCAGTAAAAACTTTTTTCCCTACTTTCATTTCGATTGTTTCAGTAAACATATTATCACTCAACCACTGCAGACCATCTTGAGTCAAAAAATCAGTTTCAGGAACTAATGATTTCAATACAATTGATTGAACGTGAGTTTCAAAACATTGAAACAAGAAAATATGATTTTTAGAGAAATGCTCTAAAAATTCAGCCCTGGACAAAACACCTTCCCAGATCAAATCTGAAAAAACATCTAATTCCTGCTCAGCAACCTCAGGCTTGTTTATTTTTAACGAATCCCATTCGGCTTTATCAATTGCCTGCGTAGCTAAAAAGCTTGCAAATTCAGCATGCAGTTCTTCAAATTGCTCTTTTGTTAATCTTGCGTATTTCATTTATTATTTGGCTTTATGCCTTACGCTATAAGCTATAGGCAAATAACTTTAAATCTATTTAATATTTTCTTTAAACAAAAAAATCCCGATTCGCATCGGGATTTTTGTATAGTTTTTAAAACTATTACTTTTCAGCAACAATTTCGTAAGCTAATTCAACGATAACATCTCTGTGTAAACGAATGCTAGCATTGTATTTACCAGTACGTTTAACGATACCACTAGTGATGAATTTTCTATCGATAGCATTTCCAGATTTCTCTAAAGCTTCAGCGATATCAATATTAGTTATAGAACCAAAAAGTTTCTCTCCACCAGCTTTTGCAGTAAGTTTAATTTCAAGAGCTTTTAAAGTTTCAGCTAATGCTTTAGCATCAGCAACAACTTTAGCCTCTTTGTGTGCTCTTTGTTTTAGGTTTTCAGCTAAAACTTTTTTAGCAGAAGGAGTTGCTAATGTAGCAAAACCTTGAGGAATTAAAAAGTTACGACCGTAACCAGGTTTTACAGATACTACATCATCTTTAAATCCTAAGTTTTGTACGTCTTGTTTTAAAATAATTTCCATGTTGTTGTCCTTATATTTTAGAAGTTAGGTTCTGATAAAACAGAAACCAGCGACTAGATTTTTTTATACTATTTTAATAAATCGGCCACGTATGGCATTAAAGCTAAGTGACGAGCTCTTTTTACAGCTACAGAAACTTTTCTTTGGTATTTCAATGAAGTTCCAGTTAAACGACGAGGAAGAATTTTCCCTTGCTCATTTACGAATTTCAATAAGAAATCAGCATCTTTATAATCGATGTATTTGATTCCTGATTTTTTGAAACGACAATACTTTTTAGTTTTGTTAGTTTCAATGTTTAAAGGCGTTAAATATCTGATATCTCCGTCTTTTTTTCCTTTTGCAGATTGTTCGATTGTAGACATAATAATTACGCTTTAGTAGATTTTAATTTAGCTCTTCTTCTCTCCGCCCATGAAATAGCATGTTTATCTAAACTTACAGTTAAGAAACGCATAACTCTTTCGTCACGTCTAAATTCAGTTTCAAAAGCAATTAGAACTTCTCCAGCTACTTTGAATTCGAATAAATGGTAAAAACCACTTTTTTTGTTTTGGATTTCGTAAGCCATTTTTTTCAGACCCCAATCCTCTTTCGATACCATTTCAGCTCCTCTACTAGTAAGAAATTCTTCAAATTTCGTTACTGTTTCCTTCACCTGAACCTCAGATAAAACGGGATTTAAAATGAAAACAGTTTCATAATGATTCATAAATACAATATTTATTTGTTAAAATTGGGTGCAAAAGTAATCATAAAATTTAAATACACAACACATTTTTGCTTTTATTCGTCATAATGCAAAAAATATATGCCCACTTTAGTTTTTTTTACAAAAAAAATAATACTTTTACTAATGCTATCCTGAATTTATTCTAAATTTAAATGTTATGAAACTAAACTGTGTTGTTGTAGATGATAGTTCTATACAGAGGACCATTATTGCAAAATTAGTTAATAATCACCCAGGTTTGCACTTAATCGGGGATTTTTCTAATGCAATAGAAGCAAAAAGCTGTATCTCTTTAAATAATATCGATTTAATATTTCTAGATATTGAAATGCCTGTTATTAACGGTTTTGACTTCCTTGATGGGCTTAAATCAAAACCGCAAATTATATTCATTACTTCTAAAGCAGAGTATGCCTTAAAAGCTTTTGACTATGATGCTACAGATTATCTGCAAAAACCAATTGCGGTCGATCGATTCAACGCTTCTGTCAAAAGGGCAATCGACATGCACTTACTTAAAAAAGAAGTTAAAGAAGAAGAAGGCGAACACATATTCATCAAAAGCAATCTTAAAAAACTAAAAATCTTTACTGCTAAAATCAAATGGATTGAAGCATTTGGAGATTATGTTAGGGTGGTTACAGAAGACGACAGCAATTTGGTGCTTTCAACAATGAAATCTTTTGAAAACGATTTATCAAAAGATAAATTTATACGTGTGCACAAATCTTATATTATTAATATTGATAAGGTAGAACGCTTCAACAGCAAATTTGCAGAGATTGGAATCACAAAAATTCCTTTAAGCCGAAACAAAAAAGAAGATTTAGTTAAAGCATTATCTACTTCATCTTAATAGAAATCTACATTCACAACAACTTTTATAGCTCTGTATTGAGCAACAGCCTCAAAACTATTCAGCATTTTCTGAATAGTTTTTTTTGTATTTCCTAAATGCAGGTTTTGCGGAATCTTAATTAATATAGTACGTATGTATTCATTTCTGATTCGGCTTATTGCGGGTTCCTCTGGCCCTAAAACTGGCATATTCAAGTTTTGACTCAAAACCTGATACAACCACATAGAGCCTTCTTTCAGCTTATCAAAATCTTTATGTTTTATGGTAAGCTTGATAATCCTGAAATAAGGCGGATATTTATAAATTTGTCGGTCGTATAATTGCTCCTTATACATACCTATATAATTATGGTTTGTAACTTGCTGGATTGTATTATGATTTGGATTATAAGTCTGAATTACAACTTTCCCTTGCTTTTCTGACCTTCCTGCCCTTCCTGCAACCTGTGTCATCATCTGAAAACTGCGTTCAAAAGCCCTAAAATCAGGATGATGCAACATATTATCGGCATTCATAATTCCGACCAAACTTACATTATCAAAATCCAAACCTTTAGCCAACATTTGCGTTCCGACTAAAATATCAATTTCTCTGTTTTTGAATGTATCGATGATTTTCTCGAAACCAAATTTTCCGCGGGTTGTATCCTGATCCATTCGTGCTGTTTTAGCTTTTGGGAAAAGAGAAACCAACTCCTGCTCTATTTGTTCGGTTCCAAAACCTTTCGTTGTTAAATCAATACTTGAACAACTGTGGCAATTGGTTGGCTTTGCAATCGAATAACCACAATAATGACAACGCAATTGATTTTTAAATTTATGAAAAGTCAAACTCACATCACATTGCTGGCAATGCGGTACATGTCCGCAGGTCAAACATTCTATTATAGGAGAATATCCTCTTCTGTTTTGAAATAAAATTACCTGCTCACCCAAAGACAAGGCTTCGGCAATTTCTTCGATTAAAAGATCGCTAAAATGCCCTGTCATTCTTTTCCTGAAGTGCTTGTCTTTCAAATCGACTAAAACAACTTCAGGCATACGAACATTTTTATATCGTTCTGTAAGCGTAACTAAACCGTATTTATCATTTTGTGTATTAAAATACGTTTCAATACTTGGCGTTGCAGATCCTAATAAAACTTTAGCATTATAAAAATTAGCCAAAACTATAGCACTGTCTCTCGCGTGATATCTTGGTGCTGGATCCGTTTGTTTAAAAGTTTGTTCGTGCTCTTCATCAACAATTAACAACCCTAAATCATTAAAAGGTAAAAACAAAGCCGATCTTGCTCCTATTACGATTTGAGCTTTTTCTGAATTTTCGAGCGTTTGTTTCCAAACCTCTACCCTTTCGTTGTTGCTGTATTTTGAATGAAAAACAGCCACTTTATCGCCAAAGTGAAATCTTAAACGAGAAACCAATTGTGTTGTAAGTGCAATTTCAGGAAGCAAATACAAAACCTGTCTTCCAGTCTGCAAATATTCCTCAATTAATTTAATGTAAATTTCTGTTTTCCCGCTTGACGTAACACCATGAAGCAGGCAAACTTCTTTTTCAGAAAAACGCTCTTTTATCGCAAGAAAAGCATTTTCCTGAGCTTCACTTAATTGAAGCTCTTTTTCTGATTTTTCTCCATTAAATGAAACTCGGTCGTGCTGTAAATAATATTCTTCGAAAATTTCTTTTTCTATTAAAGCTTTAACAACAGCTCCTGTTACATTCGAAGTCTCGGTAAGTTTTTTTACTGTAATTGGCTTTTTCTCTGAAGCATTTAGCTGAAAGTAAGCCAAAACAACTTCTTTTTGTTTATTGGCACTTTTCAACGCATCCAGCAATTCGGTCAAACCATTTTCAGATTCATATTTGGAATGCAGTTTTACATACCTAACCAATTTTGGTTTATAGTTTTCTTTTATTTCTTCTTCTAAAACAATAATATCTTTACTTATCAATTTCTGAAGAACCGGAAGTATGTTTTTCTTATTTAAAATCGAAGCAATTTCCTGAACCTTTAACGAACTTTGATGCTGTAAAGCTTCATAAACTAAAAATTCATCATCCGAAAGCTCACTGTCATTTACAATTACTTCGGGTTTGTGGGACACAATTGTTTCACTTTCCAATAATAATCCGCTCGGAAATGCACCACGATATACATCGCCAATACCACACATGTAATAATTAGCAACCCAGAGCCAATGTTTTATCTGGATTTCAGTTGCAATTGGTTTTTCATCCAAAATCTGATGAATTTCTTTGGCATCGTATAATGTTGGCGCATTTTCATGAATATCCAGAACAAGTGCCGTGTATATTTTATTTTTACCAAAAGGCACTGCCACGCGCATTCCTTTTTTAATGAAATGATATTCAGCCTCAGAAATACGATAAGTAAACGTTTTTGCTAAGGAAAGCGGTAAAATAACTTCGATAAAAAACATGTAGAAATTTTAAAGTATGATTTAGAGAATTATTTTTTCTCAATAGATTTTTGAGCCAAATACTCATCAACCAATTTTAAAGTATGATTTAAAGATTCTATATTTTTCCAATCTTCGTGACCAGGAATAATATACTTTGGATTTTTAAATTTAGTCTTCACATTACCGATTGACTTCTTCCATTCTTTCACATCAGAATCACCTAAATAACCAAGATCTTTTGCATCGGCACTTTTTATAAAACAAGCTCCATAAAGCACTTTTTCTTTAGCAAACCAAACTACAATATTGTCTGGCGCATGGCCTTTTCCTGGATAATAAACTTCAAAAGTATACTGCCCAATTGTAAAAGTTTTGTCATTCGGAATTATAAATTCTGCTCTTGATTTCTTTTCTTTTTTAAGAATATCATCGGTCAACTTAATCGAATAGGTTTTGATTCCTTTTTTTCTGTAAAATTCAAATCCGCCCGCGCGATCATCATGCGAATGTGTTGCAAAAAGCATTATGACATCTTTATGATGCCTTGCTTTTATTGTATCTAATAAAGGCTGAAATTGTGTTTCATCCCAAGGAGCATCAAACAGAACAACACCTTTATCCGTAACTAAATACATGGCATTGGCAGAAATCATCGTACCATTATATTCATGAAAGGTTCTATAAACATAAAAGTCACCTGTAAGATGACTTATTTGTAATAGCGAATTCTTAGATTGTCCAAAGCTATTTGAAGTTAAAACTAAGAATAAAATTATCGAAGCTAATTTTCGCATGTATTATTTTGAATTAATTATTTCACTCGTGTCCAGTATTGCGTTCTTCCCATTAAAGAAATCCCAACATAACCGCGAAGTTTTAATTTATCAGCAGATTCTAAAGTGATGTAACATTTGTATTTTTTACCGTTTGTAGGATCTAAAATAGTTCCGTCGTTATATTCACTTCCATCTTTTTTAAGACCGTTAATAATTACCATTCCTAAAATTGGTTTGTTTTTTTCAGCACCTTCACATTTAGAACAAACATCTTTTTTATGATTCTCACGAAGTATTTCTACTACTTTACCGTATATTTTTCCTGATTTTTCGTAAACCTCTACAATTGATTTTGCTTCTCCAGTTTCATCGTCAATTGTTTTCCATTTTCCAATAACACTTTGAGCCTGAACACTCATTGCGAAGAAAAAAACACCAATTGCTAACATCCAATTTTTCATACTATTTATTTTTTTTTTGTTTTAATTTTCTGATAGTAGCATTCAATTCGAACCCTAAAAGCAGAATCATACAGTTTATCCAAATGTAAAACATTAGAATTAATAATGTCCCAATAGAACCGTAAAGTTCGTTATATTTTGAGAATTTTATAACCCAAATCCCAAAAAAGAATGAAGATATAACAATTAATACCGTTGTAAAAACAGATCCGATACTTATAAAAGGGACTTTATTGTACTGTTTAGTACCATAACGCAATAATATTGAAGATGTTATCAAAATCATTAAAACAACAAACAAATATCGGCCCAAAATAATCAATGGAATTCGGTCACTGAGCACATCCTGAATAATTGTTTTTTGAATAAATACCTCAAAAACAACAATCGTTGCCACCGTTACAAACAATATTATAGTCATTACAAGCGAAATTGCCAGCGCTACCAAATATTGATGTAAAAATCCTCGTTTATCAAAAACATGTTTTGAAGATTCAAAACCGCTTAATATTCCGTTAATGCCATTTGCCATCAAGAAAATCGAAAGAAAAAAACCAGTTGACAATAATCCCGAGTGACTATTATTTAAGATATCGCTGATAATTTTGCTGATAGCATCATACGTATTTGGAGGAACTCCTTGTTGCACAAACTGAAGAAAATCATCCTGAAAATTATCTATTGGGATAAAGGGAATTAAGTTTAAAATGAATAAGGCAAACGGAAATAAAGCCATAAAAAAGCTAAAAGAAACCGCACTTGCGTGATAAGAAAATGCACCGTCAATAATTCCGATAACGTACATTTCGATCAAATCATACAGCGAAAAACCTTCCAGCCAAGGCAATTTTATTTTCTTTAAAAGTCGGGCTAAAGAGCGCACTACAGGCAATTTCTCAATCCGAGCTTCTATTTCTTGCGACATATTTTATTGATTTTAGATTTTAGAGTTCCGATTTTAGATTACAAAACTCATAACTTATAACTCAAAACTCATAACTTTCACTAAAACGCTTTCAAACTCAAATCCATATTATAAACCGAATGCGTTAAAGCTCCGGATGATATATAGTTAACACCGCAAAGACCGTACCCGCGAATAGTTTTTTCGTTGATATTTCCAGAAGATTCTGTCTGGCATTTTTTACCAATTAAATCTACAGCCTTTTTGGTATCTTCATAATTAAAGTTATCGATCAAAATCCTGTGAACGCCGTCGCTTAGTAAAATCTCACGAATTTCGTCAAGGTTTCGGGCCTCAACAATAATCTTTAAATCTAAATTATTAGCTTTTAAATATTCTTTAGTTTTTTTGATCGCAAGGGTTATTCCGCCTGCAAAATCAATGTGATTATCTTTCAGCATAATCATATCATACAACGCATAACGGTGATTTTCGCCTCCGCCAATTTTTACTGCCCATTTTTCGGCTACTCTGAAATTCGGTGTTGTTTTGCGTGTGTCTAAAATTTTAGCGTCCGTTCCTTCTAAAAGTTGCATTAAATGATTTGTTTTTGTTGCAATGGCCGACATACGTTGCATGGTATTTAAAACCACTCTTTCAGACTTTAAAATCGACTGCGAACTTCCCGAAACTTCAAAAACAACATCTCCGTATTCTACATGCGTTCCATCTTCAATAAAAGTCTTTATTTTTAATTTTGGATCAACAAATTCAAAAATCATTTTCGCCAAGGCAACACCCGCAATAATCCCCTGATCTTTTACTAACAATTTAGCCTGTCCATGCGCCGTATCAGGAATACAAGCCAATGAACTATAATCTCCCGGACCTACATCTTCTCGAATTGCATTGCTTATCATTAACTGTAATTCGGTTTGAAATTGTGCTTCGCTAATCATTTTTTTCTAAATTTTATAAGATGCTAAAGTAGCACATATTTTATGGATTTGAAAGTTTCCTTAACATGAAAAATTTTTCAAAACATTAAAATTTTCTTTTTTAACCATTAAGAAATTAAGAAAATTAAGTTCGAATTCTTAATGTCACTTCCCACCTTTAACTAAACAATGATTTTAAAATATTTCTTTTTTAAACAAGCAACCGATTAAGAAAAATTAATCAAAAAAACTTAATAAACTTAATGGTAGAAAATTCAATGAACATTAAATATCTTTGAAGTTCATTCAAACAAAATCATGGGATTAATTAAAGATATTTACTCCGTTTCTTTTTACGAAAAATTTAGTCAGGCTGTTGCCGAAGTGCATGCAACATTCAACAAACAAAAATTTATTGAAGCGATTTATGAAGGCGATTTTGCGCAAAAAGAATGGAAAGAAAGAATGAAACACACAACAGTTGTGTTTCATCAATTTATGCCTCAAAATTTTCCCGAAGCTGTTTCTTTGATTGATAAAATCATCGAAAACTTAAAGAAAAACAATTTTGCAGATAGTAATCTCGCTTTCATTTTCTTTGCCGATTATATTGAAATGTACGGCTTAAACGATTTTAAAACTTCGGCGAAAGCCTTTGTTTCTATAACACAATTTATTAGTTGTGAATTTGCCGTTCGTCCTTTTATTTTAAAATATAAAGAACAAATGATTGACGAAATGGTAAAATGGTCTTTACACGAAAATCATCACGTTAGACGTTTAGCCAGCGAAGGTTCACGCCCGAGATTACCTTGGGCAATGGCGATTCCGTTTCTAAAAAAAGATCCTTCTTCTATTCTTCCTATTTTAGAAAATCTAAAAAATGATCCTTCAGAATATGTCCGCAGAAGTGTTGCTAATAATTTAAATGATATTGCAAAAGATAATCCTCAAATAGTATTAGAAATCGCTTCAAAATGGAAGGGACACAACAAAGAAACTGATGCAATTATTAAACACGGATGCCGAACTTTATTAAAACAAGGTCATCCTGAAATTCTAAGTCATTATGGTTTAGAAAGCACAAATATTGAACTTTCGTCTTTTGAAATTAAAACGCCAAAAGTCAAAATTGGAGATTACTTACAGTTCAAATTTCACTTGAATAATAAAAATAAAGAAGCAAAAACGATTCGTTTAGAATATGCGGTTCATTACAAAAAAGCAAAGGGTCATTTAGCTAAAAAAGTCTTTAAAATCAGTGAGAAAATTTACCATCCAAATCAATTGACGAAAATTGAGAGAAATCAATCTTTTAAATTAATTACGACGAGAGTTTTTCATACTGGAATACATCAATTGTCGATTATTATTAATGGAACTGAGAGTGAAGTTTTGGAATTTGAGTTGATTGATTAAAAAAACAAATTATTCCTGTTTAACGGGTCAGTTTGTCATTCCGAGGAACGAGGAATCTCCGCAAGTAACTCCGTAATCTAAAGCTCCAATCTTTGTCGAGCTTCTCGTGGGGATTCCTCGTTCCTCGGAATGACAAACAAGACTGCATAAAAAGAAGCATTTGAATTATTCGACATTTTCCTTACTTTTATAGTTAATACAAAAAACAACTTTTCTTAATCTAAATTAAGTTACAGATTCCTATCACAACTGTAATTTTGTTTTCAAATCAAATCAAAATAACCATGTCAAATATCAGTTTAATTATCGAAGAACGTGCTGCCAACATTGGCAATTTTATGGTAGGCCGTTTATTGCCTTTCCGTGAAAAAAGAGCTGTCGGACCCTTTGTATTTATCGATCATATGGGACCTGCACATTTAAGTGATCATGAAAATATGGATGTTCCTCCGCATCCGCATATTGGCCTTTCAACTCTAACTTTTTTGTTTGAAGGAAGCATTATGCACCGTGACAGTTTGGGAACCGACTTAGAAATAAAACCGGGCGCCGTGAACTGGATGACGGCCGGAAAAGGAATTGTTCACTCTGAAAGAACACCAGAATACTTAAGACATTCAGACAAAATGCTTCACGGATTGCAGATTTGGGTGGCGCTTCCAAAAGAATTAGAGCAAATGGATCCAAACTTCACACACGTTGAAGCAGATGATATTCCGAAATGGGAAGAAGATGGCGTTTCATACAAATTAATCGCTGGTGAAGCTTTTGGTAAAAAGTCACCAGTTCCGGTTTATAGTCCGCTTTATTTTATTGAAATTAAAAGTACTGAGGCGAAGAAAATCAATATCGGAAAAGATTTATTCGGCGAAAGCGGCTTGTATATCTTAGAAGGAAGCATCAAAAGTGGTGAACACGTTTATGATCCAAAACAAATTTTAATTACAAACGACAGTACACTTTGTGAATTTGAAATTTCTGAAAATTCAACCATTTATATCTTTGGTGGACAGCCATTCCCTGAAGAACATTTTATCTTTTGGAATTTTGTTTCTTCGGATAAAGAATTACTCGAAAAAGCAAAAAAAGACTGGACAGAACAAACTTTTCCAAAAGTTCCAGGCGAAACCGAATTTGTTCCATTACCTGAACCAAGAATCAAATAAATTATGGATACAATCTCAGCAAAAATAGATACACGATTATATCGTACAGAAGTCACATCAGCAAGCGGAAATGTTTTGATTGCTGATGAACCTCAAGAAATTGGAGGAAAAAATTTAGGTCTCAATCCAACAGAACTTTTGGCTTCTTCATTAGCTTCTTGCACTTTAATCACATTAAGAATGTACATTAATCGTAAACAATGGGAAGTTTCTGAAATAAATGTCAAAATAGATTTTGAAAGAGATTCTGATCGAAATGTATCTTCATTTACAAGAAAAATAGAAGTAATTGGCGAAGTTGACGAAACACAAAGACAGCGTTTAGAAACAATAGCAAACAGCTGCCCAATTCATAAAGTACTTACACACTCAATAGAAATCAAAACTACATTAATATAATTATCATGGAAATAAATCAAATAAATGACGGAAGAAAAGGCTATTTTGAAGCTGTAGAAGACGGAAAACAAGCCGGAAAAATGACATATACTTGGGCTGGAGACTCAAAATTCATCATAGATCACACAGAAGTAAACGAAGAATTCAACGGAAAAGGTGTTGGAAAAAAATTAGTTATGGCGGCGGTTGAATATGCTCGAACCAACAATTTAAAAATTATTCCACTTTGTCCTTTTGCTAAAAGTGTTTTTGATAAGGTTGAAGCAATTCATGATGTTTTATTTTCTTAAGATGCTAAGGTTCTAAGATACTAAGGTTCTAAGATTTTAATATAGAGACGCACTAATGTGCGTCTTTTTTGTTTGCGTCTGGTTAAAACTGTGCTATACCATTGCGTTCTTTGCGGTTAAATCAACATAAAGAAACACTAATTTCAAAACACATTTTCAAATCTCCTTGAAAAGCCTTACATTTGCATGTAATTTAATCTTAGAGTATGACAAGAATAATTACGCTTTTCTGTATTTTTATAACACAAATCGGCTTTTCTCAAACGGCTGAAAGTTATTTAGAAAAAATCAGAAATAATGAAGCTCTCTTAACAGCTTTTTTTCAACAAATGCCAAAAGGAGGCGATTTACACCACCATTTTTCAGGATCAATTTATGCAGAACCACTTTTAGAAAGAGCTATTGCGAAAAATTTTTATTTGAATCTAGAAACTCTAGCAGTTTCTGAAACCAAACCAGAAAAAGGAAACTGGATAAATTTCGATAGTATAAAAAAACTCAAAAAACTGGATTATTACGAACAACAAATTATGCAAACTTGGTCGGTTAAGGATTATAACGGCTCTGTTCCTTCTGACGATTTGTTTTTTGACTCTTTTATGAAATTTGAACCAACTATTGCAGGTCATTTTGCAGAAGGAATGCTCGAGTTAAAAAAGCGCGCCATTACTGAAAATGTAAGCTATATTGAAACACAATTATCTACAATTCCGTGTGATATGAATGTTTCAGATTTAACTGATTTCAACACAAAACTTCGTCAGGCTTCCGCTCAAAAAGATGAAAAAGCAGTTTTAAAACTTTTAGACGAATTGTATAAATCACTTCAGAGAAAAGACGCTAAAAAATATGCTGAAGATTTCAATACCAATTTCTTAGCAAAACTTCATAAAGACTTAAAAATTGATGATGAGCGTTTTACAATGCGTTATCAGAACTTTGTTTTGCGCTTTATGGAGCCTGTAGATTTATTCAAAAATCTGGTAATTGCTTTTATTTCTTCAAACGAAAGCAAACTTACTGCCGGTGTAAATATCGTTTCACCAGAACATGGCGAAAATTCTATGAAAGATTACTGGCTTCATATGGTCATGTTTAAATATTGTCACACTAAGTTTCCAGATGTAAAATACACGCTTCACGCTGGCGAGCTTACTTTAGGTTTAGTGCAGCCCGAAGATTTGACTTGGCATATTAACGATGCTATTCATGTTGCTGGTGCAAACCGAATTGGTCATGGAGTTGACATCGCTTACGAAGCAAATTCGTATGATTTATTGAACTATATGTCTAAAAATAATATTCCAATTGAGATTAATTTAGCAAGTAACGAATTCATTTTGAAAGTAAAAGAAAACAGACATCCGTTTACGCTTTACAAAGAATTTAATGTTCCAATTGTTATCAGCACAGACGATGCGGGGATTTTAAGAAGCAATATGACAGAACAATATGTTTTGTTAGCCAAAAGATATCAGGACGTTTCGTATGCAACTATAAAGCAATACGTTTACAACAGTATCAATTTTAGCTTTATTCAGGATGCTTCGGTAAAAAAGCAATTATTGAAAGATTTAGATTCAAGATTTAAAACTTTTGAAGATAAATTTTCTAAAAACTAACGAAACCTAAACTATGATTCTAGAAGCCGTTTATTTATTTATAAAACCTGATTTAGCTAATCAATTTGAAGCTGATTTTGCTAAGGCAAGTCAATATATTTCATCAATTGATGGTTATTTAGGACATCGTTTAGAAAAATGTCTGGAAGTTGAAAATAAATATCTTTTATTGGTTGATTGGAATACATTGGAAGATCATACAGTAGGTTTTAGAACTTCAGAAGCATATTTAGAATGGAAGAAGATTTTGCACAATTATTATGAGCCTTTTCCGGTTGTTGAGCATTTTGAAACCGTTTTTGAAAATAAAAAATAATCTTTTATCCCACACACAGATTAAAAGATTTTAAATGATTTTTAAACCTTTGAGAATCTGTGTAATCTGTGTAATCTGTCGTAAAAAAACAATACAATGAACATCAAACTTATCGCCATTGGCAAAACCGATAATAAATCGCTTCAAACTTTGATTGACGATTATACCAAACGTTTGTCGTTTTATATCAAATTTGATTTGGAGATTATTCCCGATATCAAAAACGTAAAAAACTTATCTGAAAGCCAACAAAAGGAAAAAGAAGGCGAATTGATTCTGTCAAAACTTTCTCCAACAGATCAACTGATTCTATTGGATGAAAATGGAAAAAACTTCTCAAGCGTTGGTTTTTCTGAAGAATTACAAAAGAAGATGAACTCAGGAATCAAAACTTTGGTTTTTGTAATTGGCGGTCCTTACGGATTTTCAGACACGGTTTACAGCAAAGCACAGGGGAAAATTTCGCTTTCGCTAATGACGTTTTCACATCAAATGGTTCGTTTATTTTTTATTGAACAATTGTATCGCGGATTTACGATTTTACGAAATGAACCTTATCATCATCAATAGAGTTTAACCGTTTAATTGGTTAATCGTTGATTTGATTATTTGTCATTTTTTTTTGTAAAATTGTTAATAGATATATTCTTTTTCGTCATTTATAAAAACGAATGGAATCTTTTTATCAATTATCGTTTTGACCAAGATTTTACATTGAATATAATCTCCGTAAAGCATCTTTTTATCGTATGAAAATATAATTTCAGCTTTTGGATTTATTACCAAACTATCTAAAAAAGGTTTCAAATTATTTTTAGGAAAATCATAGGTTTTTCTGCCTCTATATTCTATCATTCCATTTTTTCTGAAATACAATTGGCTGGTATTTTTACTGATATTTTCTATTTTATAATACACTTTCGTGAAAGGCAGAAAAGCTAAATTCTTCCCGATGGAATCTGCATAAGAATAATAATTTTGGGCGTTTTCGTTTTTGTGCGCGCTGTCACCACGCTTTTTCTCCTGCAATTTCATTACTTCCGGTATTACCAATTTTAAAGGCAAACGTTTGTCAATATTGAAAATCCAATTGGTTGAGATGATGCTGTTTTTTCTGTTTACTTCACCGATGGTGTCTTTTCCATCCGTTTTGAAAAAGATGTAAATTGGCGAATGATCCTGAACGTCTTTTACAATAGTTATGTTTGCTTTTGGAAGTAAAACGTCTTTTTTTTCTCCACAAGAAAAAAGAAGAAAAGTAATAATTAGAGTAAAGTATTTCATATTTTATTTGTTTTTAAAAAGACAAACCATGCGATTATAAATTCATTTTATTAAACAAAGTCACACATTCCACCGCCTCTTTTACATCGTGAACGCGCAAAATTTTTGCTCCTTTTGTCAACGCAATTGTATTTAAAACCGTTGTTCCATTTAAAGCTTCTTGCGCTGAATTTCCAAGCGTTTTATAAATCATCGATTTTCTTGAAACTCCGGCTAAAACTGGTAATTCTAATAAATTAAAAAGTTCCATTTTTTGCAAAACTTCATAATTCTGGTCGGTTGTTTTAGCAAATCCGAAACCTGGATCCAGAATCAAATCATTTATTCCGAGGCTTCTCGCCTTTTTCACTTTTTCAGAAAAATAGAAAAGTATTTCTTTTACAATATCATCATATTGCGTCAAACTCTGCATGGTTTGTGGATTCCCGCGCATGTGCATCATGATATACGGAACATTGTATTTGGCAATAACATCAAACATTTTATCGTCTAATTCTCCTGCTGCAATATCATTTATAATCGCTGCGCCGCTTTCTATACTCGCTTTTGCAACTTCGGCTCTAAAGGTATCAATTGACAATAAAGCTTTAGGAAAATGCTTCAAAATCAATTCAATGGCAGGAACTATCCGGTCGATTTCTTCTTGTTCGGTAACAAATTCGGCACTTGGTTTACTTGAGTAAGCTCCAATATCAATAAATGTTGCGCCTTCAGAAAGCATTTTATCAACCTGCGAAATAATTTCGTCTTCATTTTTATATTTTCCTCCGTCAAAAAAGGAATTTGGCGTTACATTCAAAATTCCCATAACTTTAGGAATTGATAAATCTATAAGTTCGCCTTTGCAGTTAATCAACATTTTGTTTCAAGTTTTATTTGTTTCAAGTTTCAAGTTAGTCAAGATTGCGTAAGTTCGAGAACTTGACCCGAGGCTGAAAGCCGAACTGGCGAAGCAAACCTGAAACCTGAAACGTAAAACATAATTTTTACTTTCAAGTTACACCGTTAACACTTTGTTTAGAAAAAACTTGAAACAAAGAAAACCTGAAACTTGAAACTCTTTAATTTAATCCTTATTTTTGAAGAAATTTTAGCAAATATACAGCAATAAATGAAGAATACTTCCCTTGAATTTGATAATGTAATCACGGTTTGCCGAACCTTGTTTATCAATAAAATGAAAGATTACGGCAGTGCGTGGAGAATTTTAAGACTCCCATCATTGACTGATCAAATTTTCATAAAAGCGCAACGAATCAGAAGTTTACAAGAAAATGACGTCCGTAAAGTGGATGAAGATGAAAAAGGAGAATTCATCGGAATCATCAATTATTCTATTATGGCTTTGATTCAATTAGAATTAGGCGTTGTTGATCAGCCTGATTTGGATGTTGAAAAAGCAACCGAATTATATGATGCTAAAGTAAAGTTAACCAAGGAATTAATGGAAGCCAAAAATCACGATTATGGTGAAGCGTGGCGTGATATGCGTGTGAGTTCTTTGACAGATTTGATTCTGCAAAAATTGCTTCGCGTTAAGCAAATTGAAGACAACAAAGGCGCAACTTTAGTTTCTGAAGGAATCGATGCTAATTATCAAGACATGATTAATTATGCTGTTTTTGCCTTAATTCTAAATCCTATTAAATAAAAACAAGCCACAAATTTCACGAATTTTCACAAATTAATTCGTGGAAATTCTTGGCAAAAAATCCCAAATAAATTCCCATGAAAAACATCATTACTCAATTTTCCCGATTATTTGTCGGTGTTTTATTTATCATTTCCGGATTAATCAAACTAAATGATCCTGTTGGTTTCTCTTATAAATTGGCCGAATATTTTAGCGAACCAGTATTTAACATGCCTTTTTTAGAGCCATTGGCTTTAGGGTTAGCCATCTTTTTGGTAATTTTAGAAGTAGTTTTGGGCGTGATGTTATTGGTTGGTTATAAATCAAAATTAACCATTTGGGCATTATTATTATTAATTGTTTTCTTCACATTCCTTACCTTCTACTCTGCTTATTTTGATGTCGTAAAAGATTGTGGATGTTTTGGTGATGCTTTACATTTAACGCCTTGGCAATCCTTTACAAAAGATATTGTTTTACTTTTCTTTATTATAATTTTATTCATCAATAAAAAATTGGTAAAACCTTTATTTTCGAAAATGGTTACCAATATACTTACATTAATCAGCATTGTTTTATGCGTTTTTATGGCGGTTTGGGTTTTAAATCATAATCCGATAAAAGATTTTCGTCCATACAAAGTGGGAACTAATATCGAAAAAGGAATGGAAATTCCGGAAGGCGCTCCAAAATCAGTAGTTGAAATGATTTTCATTTACAAAGTAAACGGAGTTGATAAAGAATTTACCGAAAAAGATTTGATGAATATCCCAGAAGGCGCAACTTTTGTTGACCGAAAAGACAAAGTGATTACTGAAGGTTACGTACCGCCTATTCATGATTTTACCATGACAAAAGACGATTCTGATTATAAAGCAGAATTATTGCAAGAACCCAAATTACTGGTTTTTGTAACTTATGACCTGGCTTTATCTAATCCTGAAGGAATGAAAAAATTAGCAAAAGTGAGTGCCGACGCAAAAGCAAAAGGTTACAAAGTTGTTGCTATGACAGCATCTGGAGCTGATGAAATTACAAAAGCTAAAAAACAATATAATCTTGATATTGACTTTTATTTCTGTGATGCAACAGCTTTAAAAACGATTGAAAGAGCAAACCCAAGCATTGTGGTAATACATAAAGGAACTATTGTTCAAAAAGTGCATTATAACGATGTTGATGATTTAAAATTATCTGATGTTGCTTACGGTATCTAAAAGCTTGAACAAATAATTTACAGAACGCCAATATTCTTTTTTAGAGTTATTGGCGTTTTTTTGAATAAACAATTAACCAATAAGAAACATGATTTCAATACCAAAAAATGAATCAACTATCAAGTTTTCTAAAATTCTTTATTTTTTTTTATTTATATTCTTTGTGGTTCTTTATGCCATTTGTGATTCTAATTTTTACGAAACTGATGGCATGCATTTGATTCCTCTTCACATCCTGGCATTAATCTCAGGTATTATTTTCGAAAGCAAAAGAATCACAAAAACATGGACAACAGCTGCTGTAATAGCTATTATTTCTTTTATTTCTACTTTTTGTTTAGGTCTTTATTTATATCACATCTCGCCTAATTCAAAATTTGATTTGACGCAAATTTTAAATCTAAGTATTTTAGCTTGGCCTATTGTTTTCTTTATTTTATATGTTGCTTTTTCACTAATATTTAACAAGAGAAGAATTGCTCCTCAATTAACAGAAGGCATAACCTTAATACTTTCGATATCCATGATTTATTGGGTTATAGATAATGGTTTGATAAGATTTGATAATATCATCTTACGAACATTTATTATTATTGTAATTTTACTTTCCTTATTTTCTTTTTATAATGCTTTTAGTAAAGCTTATTTATCTGATACTAAAAAACTAATCCTAAGCATCTGGAGTTCGATAATCATGATGTTTTTTGCTATCGATAATTTATCTGGATTTTTTCATAATGGAAATGCTGTAAGCACTAATGAATTAATACAAGCAACTTATATTGCAATTCAATATTTTCTGTTAGGTATTTCAAGTATTTACATGATTCAGAATT
Organism: Flavobacterium sp. 245; assembly: GCF_004362055.1. Taxonomy (GTDB): domain Bacteria; phylum Bacteroidota; class Bacteroidia; order Flavobacteriales; family Flavobacteriaceae; genus Flavobacterium. The sequence continues at coordinate 266,724 of NZ_SNXB01000006.1, read as the reverse complement.
TTATGATGCTTATTGGTTTTCTGCCAAGTTGGAAAATATTCTTCTTTATAGAGTATTCTGATACAATAAGAGAACTCAAAAATCAACACATCGATCGATATTCAGATACACAAGTAAGCAAATCAGACTCTAAGTTCTGTATTCTTTTTGTTAGTACTATTTTCTTTTTAAATTATTATTTTGAAATCGTTCCCAGATCATTTATAATCTGGCTAATTTTTGTAACATTCCCATTTCTTTTAATGACGTATCATCATTTTCTAAAAAAGAAAAAACAACCTTATTTTCTATTTTTGCGACGCAACAGCTTTAAAAACGATTGAAAAAGCAAATTCGAGTATTGTGGTTTTTACTAAAAGAAACTATTGTTCAAAAAGTGCATTATAACGATGTTGATCATTTAAAATTATCTGATGTTGCTTACGGTATTTAAAAAACCAACGACTTAAATAGTATAAACGCCAATATTTTTCTTTAAATATTGGCGTTTATTTTTATAAGAAAATTATTAAATTCCTTTATTGTTTAATTATATTTGGTTCTAGAATTATCCGAAACAAACCTTATCCATGAAACAATTACCAAAGTTCTTTGCTGCTCATTTACTACTTATGTTTTTCAGTATTCTTGCTTCTGCTCAAGATAACAAAGACCAGCGATATATCTTTTTTCTCCACAATGCTTTTGTAGAACAGAACCCTTTAAATGTGGCACATCCTGAATATGGAAAAGCAGAATACAATGAAATTTTAGCTTCATTTAGAAAAGACAATTTTGTTGTCTATAGTGAAATAAGAAGTAAAAACACTAATGCCGCTGAGTATGCAAAAAAAATTGTCAAACAAATAAAAGCATTATTAAAAAAAGGTGTTCCTCCAAGTAAAATTACTGTAATTGGAACATCAAAGGGAGGATATATTGCACAATATACATCTACTTACTTAGCTAATCCTGATGTGAATTTTGTTTTTATCGGATGTTTTAGAGATGTTGATATTGAGCAGGCTCCAGAAATCAATTTTTGTGGAAACATTCTGACCATTTATGAAAAATCAGATATCTATGGCGTTTCGGCAATCAAAAGAAAAGAAACTTCAAAACTAAAAATAAATCATTTTAAAGAAATTGAATTAAACACTAATCTTAAGCATGGCTTTTTATATAAAGCTTCGGACTTGTGGATTGCTCCGAGTAAAAAATGGGCAAATGAGAATTATGATTTGAATTAAAGATTCTCAAATTAAAAACATAAAAAGCTTTCAATATTTAAAATTTATTGAAAGCTTTTTTCGTTGAAATCTGACGTTTTTTTACTTTAAAAATTAGCCTTCAAACTAAAAATTCAATCCATTCTCTCCTTAAAAAATACGCATTCAAAAAAATAAAGGTTTTTTTGTATCTACTATTACGATTTCATTCTGTTTTTCGTAACCAAAATTTAACGAATTGTTACAAAACAAACGACTCTTCAAATTTTGTTAATCTCCATTTGGCATTCAATTTGTTTGTTTAACTTTGTGAATTCAGTACTTAATAAAAATAATTTAAAATATAATATGAAACAGTTAGCCTTAATTGTTATAGCATTTATTACATTTTCATGTTCTCAAGCACAGAAAAAAGAATTTTCAAAAGAAGCTTTATCTGAAAAATTATTAGCAACAGACGACAGTCAAGTTGCATTCAAAAGCATTTTAAAAAAATATAAAGGAAAAACTTTAGTTATCGAAGTTTGGGCTTCATGGTGTGGTGACTGTGTAAAAGCAATGCCAAAAGTAAAAGAACTTCAAGCAAATAATCCTGATGTTTCTTATTTATTTATTTCTGCTGATAAAACAGCTGATAAATGGAAAGCGGGAATTGAAAAACACGAGTTAAAAGGCGATCATTATATGATGAATGACGGAATGAAAGGTCTTTTTGGAAAAGCGATCGATTTAGACTGGATTCCACGTTACATCATCGTTGATAAAAAAGGAAATATAGTGCTTTACCGTGCTATTGAAACTGATTTTGATAAAATCAATGAAGCTTTAAAAGGTTTAAAACAAGCTTAAAAAATTACCGAAAAAAACAAAAAATTAAAAGAATAATAAAAACTACCAAAATGAGAAAAAAGATTGTTGCAGGAAACTGGAAAATGCATAAAAACGCAGCACAGACTGAAGAATTATTAAGCGAATTAATCACTAAAATACCTGCACAAACAACTGCACAAGTTATTGTAGCGCCTACATTTGTAAATTTACAAGCAGCTGTTGCAAAAGTAAAAAACACAACTATTGGAGTTGCTGCTCAAAACGTTCACCAAGCTGAAGGCGGTGCTTTTACAGGAGAAATTTCTGCAGATATGCTAACAAGTATTGGTGTTAATACTGTAATTCTAGGTCACTCTGAGCGCAGAGCTATTTTTCACGAAACTGATGCATTAATCGCTAACAAAGTTGATACAGCTTTGAAACATGACATGACTGTTATTTTCTGTTTTGGAGAAGAATTAAAAGACCGTCAATCTGGAAATCACTTCAACATTGTTGAAAACCAATTGCGTGACGGATTATTCCATATTGCGAAAGAATCTTGGTCTAAAGTTGTTTTAGCTTATGAGCCAGTTTGGGCTATTGGAACTGGAGAAACTGCTTCGCCAGAACAAGCTCAGGAAATGCACGAATTTATCAGAGAAACGATTCGTAAAGCTTTTGGAGCTGAAATCGCTGATGAAGTTTCAATTTTATACGGTGGTTCTGTAAAACCAGACAATGCTAAAGAAATCTTCTCTAAACCAGATGTAGACGGTGGTTTAATTGGAGGTGCAGCTTTAAAAGCTGATGACTTTTTAGCTATTGTAACAGCAATTTAAAAAATTATTTTGCCGCAGATTGCACAGATTTTCACAGATTTTTTTTAATCATTTTAATCTGTAGCTTAAATTAAATACAAAGCGATACTTAACGGTATCGCTTTTTTTATGTTTTAAAATATTCTTAAATTATCAATGTTCTTCTAGATTTATAATTTACTTCTCCTTTCTATTCTTACCTTTGCAAAAAAATCATTTATGTCGAATATATATTTAGGTTATCATTTTACGATTGAACCGAAAGAACCAGGATCAGAAATTTTAATTGCAGAATTAGGCGAAAAAGCGTTTGAGACTTTTACAGAATCAGAAACCGGAATTTCAGCTTATGTGAAAAAAGATTTATGGGATGAAAATATTCTGGATGACATTTATATTTTACAGTCTGAAGAATTTAAAATTGAATATACCATTGAAGAAATCGATCAGGTAAACTGGAATGAAGAATGGGAAAAGAATTTTGAACCAATTGACGTTGACGGAAAATGCCACGTTCGCGCTCCTTTTCACCCAAAAACGGATGCCGAATTTGATATTTTAATTGAACCAAAAATGAGTTTTGGAACCGGACATCATGAAACAACACATATGATGATTCAACATTTATTAGATATGGATGTTAAAGGTTTAAAAACCCTTGATATGGGTTGCGGAACTGCTATTTTGGCTATTTTAGCTGAAATGAAAGGGGCCGAACCAATTGATGCAATCGATATTGACAACTGGTGTTATTTGAATTCGATTGAAAATGCTGAGCGCAATAATTGCAAACATATTACCGTTTACGAAGGCGATGCCGCCTTATTAGCTGGTAAAAAATACGATTTGATTATTGCTAACATCAACAGAAATATTCTTTTAAATGATATGCAGGCTTATGTTGATTCTTTAAACCCAAAAGGGATTATATTATTCAGCGGTTTTTATGAAGAAGATATTCCGTTTATCGATGCTTCATGCGTTGAAAAAGGATTGACATATGTTAAAAAGCTACAGCGAAACAATTGGGTTTCATTAAAATACGTAAATTAGTTATAAGTAATTACCAGTACAAAAACTAGACAAGATGAGTACTAAAGAAAAAGTAAGAGAAAAAGTTCGCGAAAAGGAAGCAACAGTTTTCAATAACGAAATTATTGTTTATAATGACGATGTAAACACTTTTGACCACGTAATTGATACTTTAATGCGTGTTTGCAGCCATACTGCAGAACAGGCAGAACAATGTTCCTTGATTGTACACTACAACGGTAAATGCACCGTAAAAACAGGTCCGCTTGACAAGCTAAAACCGCAATGCATTCAACTTTTAGAAGCTGGATTAAGCGCAGAAATCGTTTAATTGCAAATAATTTAAAAAGCATTCTATTTTATTTTATATTTGAATAAAATAGAATGCTTTTTTTATGGAAGAATATGGAAAAATACTAATTATTGCCATGCCGGTTTTTTTAACTTTAATCATAATTGAAAAGTTATACGGCATATATAAAAAAAACGATACTGCCCCTTTAATAGACAGCGTATCGAGTATTAGTTCCGGAATTACCAATTCAGTTAAAGATGTTTTGGGCTTAAGTATTACTTTTCTTTCATATGAATGGCTGGTTTCAAAAATTGCTTTACAGCATTTAGAACCAAGCGTCCTCTCCTATTTCATTGCCTTTTTTGTTATTGATTTTTATGGTTATTGGAGCCATCGCTTAGCGCATCAAATCAATTTTCTTTGGAACAAACATGCTATTCATCACAGCAGTGAAGAATTTAATTTGGCCTGTGCGCTTCGTCAACCAATTGCAAGTTTAGTCAATCTTTTTACTTTTTTATTAATTCCTGCTGCGCTTCTTGGTGTTCCAGCTTCTGTAATCGCAATCACATTGCCACTTCATTTGTTTTTACAGTTTTGGTATCATACCAAACACATCAAAAAAATGGGGATTCTGGAGCATATTATTGTAACGCCTTCGCATCATCGTGTGCATCATGCCATAAACCCAGAATATTTAGATAAAAACCATTCTCAGATTTTTATTTTCTGGGATAAGCTTTTTGGAACTTTTCAGGCCGAATTAGATGATGTTCCTCCTGTTTTTGGCATTACAAGACCGGCAAATACTTGGAATCCTGTAAAAATTAATTTTCAGCATTTAACTTTATTGATAAAAGATGCCTGGCGCGCCGAAAATTGGAAAGATAAACTTACTATCTGGTTTAAACCAACGGGCTGGCGTCCAGAAAACTTCGAAGAAAAATATCCGGTAAACAAAATTGAAAATGTTTTTGCTTTTGACAAGTACGGAACACAAAACTCTCAAAAGCTTATTTATTGGTCTTTGACGCAAATGCTAATCACTCTTTTGTTTGTGAGCTATTTATTTGACAATATTGCTAAAATTGGTCTTCCAAATATCTTTGTATACGGATTTTTTATTCTGATAACGATTTACAGTTACACCGAATTGATGGATAAAAATAAATATGCTATTTTTTGGGAAGGATTGCGTTTTGCAGTTTTCAGTGGCATCATATTGTATTACGGAGACTGGTTTGGTTTAAATACTATTTTTCCAGCAGGAAATTACATCATTTCAGCCTATTTGGCTTTATCGTTTTTAACCACAATTTATTTTGTTACTATAGATTTTAAAAGATCCATGACCCAAACTGCTAATTTACTTAACCATTTATGAGAAACGCAACCTATTTTAAAATTTATAGCGCTTTCAGCATCGTTTATCTTCTTATTTTATTTTTAGGCTACGAAAATTTAGATTTATTTTTAAAGCCATTATTGATTCCGTTATTGAGTTTTGGAATCTACTTTTACCGAAATTTTCCAACAAAAAACATCCTGCTTCTTGCTTTGCTGTTTTCATGGGTTGGCGATGTTATTTTGCTTTTTACAGATTTAGGTGAAATCTATTTTATTTTAGGATTAGTTTCGTTCCTTATCTCGCATATTACGTACTGCGTTTTATTCAACAAACAAAATAAAGGCGAAATCAAAAGAAATCTAGTTCTTTTCGGAATTGGAAGTGTTTTTATTGCATTATATTTAATCGGAATGCTTTCTGTTTTACTGCCTTCTTTAGGCGATTTAAAAATTCCGGTAATGGTATATGCAACAGTCATTTCAATAATGCTTTTGTTTGCATATAACGGCTATTTAATATGGGCAAAACCAGGAAATTTATACGTTTTTTCAGGGGCAATTGTATTTGTGATTTCAGATAGTATTTTGGCCGTAAACAAATTCTATACGCCAGTTGAAAAAAGTTCTTTTTTTATTATGCTGACGTATCTTGTGGCACAATATCTGATTGTAATTGGCATATTGAAACTAAATCCAAAAAAGGCATAATAGATTCCTTAACTTTAGAATCATTTATATGATAGCTATTAGAAGTGACCGAAAAACCTTTTAAATTTGCATGACCAAATAACATAAACCATGAAAAAAACACTCTTTTTTTTAATTTTAATAATTACTGCATCATCTTGCATGAGTACAAAGTCGACATTGAAAAATGTAGATGACAATGCTCCTGATTTAATTTTGAAGAAAGACAATACGTTTGCCATTACGCTTTTTTCCAAAGACAAAAAATATGGCTATCACCCTGATTATCCAGTAAATATTTTTTACAGAAATACCAAAGACGAAACGCTTAACGAAACTCGTTTTTTAAACGCTCTTACTGGTCCAAACGGAGAAAAAATCACTTATAAACGCTTAGAAACTTGCTGTCCTTTTCCAACAAAAAGAAGTGATATGGGAGCAGGCTTTTTAAATGTTTATGAATTAACTTGGGAAGGACAAAAGAAACCTGTCACACTTTATTTGAATGTTTATGAAAAAGGAATTTTAATGGTTCCGATGGGATTGGGATTAAAGAAAGAGTATTAAATTAATTTACAGTTCAAAATTTACGAACATAATATGTTAGGAACAACACCGCTGATTTTAATCGTTTTGCCTTTATTGTTTCAGTTAACATTTGGAACCTTGGCAATTTTCAAGCCTCTTTTATTGAAGTTCAAAACTGTATTTATAATAAATATAATTCTGCAAATTACATTTTCGATTCTTTCATTTTATATTGCCACTCAGAATTTTTCAAAATATCTAGAACAATATCCTAATTCAAACAGATGCGGAATGGCATTTGTTGGCCTTGCTACACTCATTATACTTTTAGCTGGTGCTCTATTTACCGTTATTTTTATTCAATATTTCATAAAAAAATCAAAAGATAGGAAAGTCAAAATCTAATTTTATGATTAAAACTAAAACTTCATTTTTAACTTTTGCCATTTTATGTTTAATTGTTTTTCCGTACCACATTGCTGTTTTCTTCATCAATTCTGATGCTTTATTTTCAATTATTCCCGGCTGGCACACCACAATTGTTCCTGGTCAAATTGTTTCAAATTTAATTAAGTTTTTAATTCTCCTAATAGTTACAATCTGCTATTGGAAACTCTCACAAATACAGTACGAAATCAACTTCAAAAAGTTTTTGATTCATCTTTTGTTAACCATTCCCGCAATTTTTGTTGGAAGATTTAGTCTTTATGAATTAATTAGCCCTGACTCCATCAAACCTAAAGACTTCATAAATTGTATTCAGATTATTGTTCTCTTGAATATTTTCATTTCCATTTTATTTTTTCTCGGACAAACCCTTTTTTTGAGGTTTTACTACCAAAGTAAAAAATTTGCTTAATTTTTTTTTAATCAATTACGAAGATTTTCTTGCTGCTTTAGAATTTGTAACTTTACATAAACTCAATAATGAGTTTTTTATGAATTTGAGTTTCAAGATGAAATGAAACTAATAAAATAAGTTGCAATGAAACAATCAAAAAATCAATATAAAATTGAAGCGCCAAGTTTCAATTTACAGCAGTATTTAAAAAGAATCAAATTTTCAGGAGAAGTTGAATTAAATTTTGCAGGCATCAAAAAATTAATGCAGTCGCAATTATTTACTGTTCCGTTTGAAAATATTGATGTTCAGGCTGGGAAAATTATTTCTCTCGCTGGTGATGATATTGTAGATCAAATTATCAATAAAAATCGTGGTGGTTACTGCTATCAGATTAATGGAATATTTTCTTTGGCACTTCAAGAAATCGGAATTCCGCATTATTATATTGCGGCGCGACCAATGGTCAATCCGGGAGAAAATGCTAAAACTCATTTCGGAATTATTGCAACTATCGAAAACGAAGATTATCTAATTGATTTAGGTTTTGGCGGAAATAGTATTCGGGAGCCTTTAAAAATGAGTGAAATTGGAAAAGAAATAAAGCATGATTCTGACACATTTACTTTAGTCAAAACTGAAGATGACGAATATTTGCTTCAAATTTTAGTTGGAAAAGAATGGTCAAATTTGTACTCTTTCAATCTCACACCTCAAAGATGGATCGATTTTAAACCTGCGAATTATTACAATTACTCGCATCCTGATTCGTTTTTTGTTCAGAATTTAATTGTTGTTTTACCAAATCAACTGGGTAAAAAAATATTATTTAAAAATTCAGTGAAGTCAATAATTAATGGTAAAACCAAAATTGCTTCATTTGACGATGAAGACTTGAAAACTATTCTTGAAACGGAGTTTAATTTCAAAGATTTATAAAACTGAAATAGTAAGAAATCTAAAATTAACTTAAATTTTCTTAATTCGACTAAAGTTATAGCCCTGATAGAAGTGAAAATCATTTTGCTCTAAAACTTATTTTTTCCTGGCTGGGCAGAGCGACCGGAGGAAGCTCCTGAACAGACTTTGGAAAAAAATGTTTTAGAGAAAAATATTGAAACGGATAGCAGGATTAGCTTCATAAAATAATCTTAAATCTTCATCAGCTATTCATAAATCATAACTACCTTTGCACTGTCAAAAAATCATATTATGAACATACAACATATTCCACAAATTAAGCATACTGACAGCGGAAATTTCTTTTTATTAGCGGGACCTTGCGCTATTGAAGGAGAAGAAATGGCTCTTAGAATTGCTGAAAAATTAGTTGGTATTACCGACAATCTTCAGATTCCTTATGTATTTAAAGGATCTTTTAAAAAAGCTAATCGTTCTAGAATTGACAGTTTTTCTGGAATTGGCGACGAAAAAGCTTTAAAAATTTTAAGAAAAGTTTCAGAGACTTTTCACGTTCCAACTGTTACTGATATTCACACAAACGAGGATGCTGACATGGCAGCTCAATATGTTGATGTTTTACAGATTCCTGCATTTTTAGTTCGTCAGACAGATCTTGTTGTGGCTGCTGCTAATACTGGAAAAGTAGTAAATTTGAAAAAAGGACAATTTATGAGTCCGGAAAGCATGAAACATGCGGTTCAGAAAGTTTTAGACTGTAATAATGAAAATGTTATGGTTACTGATCGCGGGACTATGTTTGGTTACCAAGACATGATTGTTGATTTTAGAGGAATTCCTACTATGCAGCAGTATGCGTCTACGGTTTTAGATGTAACGCACTCTTTGCAACAGCCAAATCAAACTGCAGGTGTAACTGGAGGAAGACCAGATATGATTGAAACAGTTGCTAAAGCTGGTATTGCTGTTGGTGTTGATGGTATTTTTATCGAAACTCACTTCGATCCTGCAAATGCAAAAAGTGATGGCGCTAATATGCTTCATTTAGACTATTTTGAAGGCTTGATGACAAAATTAGTTGCTATTAGAAAAACGATTAATTCATTCTAAATTTATAATACTTAAGTTCTTTGAAAACAAAAATTTTATTTTTCCTTCTGGCTTGTGTTTCATTAAACACTTTTGCACAGAGCGAAATTCCAGTAGAAAAATACACTGCTCATAACAAAGGTAAATTCTTTGTTTCATGGGGAGGAAATAGAGATAGTTACACAAAATCTGATGTAAACTTTAGAGGGAAAGATTACAACTTTACGGTAGCTGATATGGATGCGCATGATAAGCCAAAAGGCTGGCATGTTGATTATGTTAACCCAGCAAAAATGACAATTCCTCAGACAAATTTGAGATTAGGTTATTTTTTTAGTGATCACTACAGTGTAACAATTGGAGTTGACCACATGAAATATGTAATGACTCAGGCTCAGACTGCTAATGTTACTGGTTATATTAATTTACCTGCTGATCAACCGGGGTCTATTTACAATGGAGTTTATAATAATACTCCTGTAGATATGTCGCAAGGTGGTGCTCAGGAAGGTGGTTATGATAACGGTGCTACTCCGGCTAACGGTCCTGCTTTTTTAATGTACGAACATACAGATGGTTTGAACTATATTAATACTGAGGTTTCCAGACATGACGATATTTCAAAATGGTTTGGTTTGCCAAATATAGATAAGGTTCAAATTAACTTAACTGAAGGTTTAGGAGCTGGAATTTTATACCCAAAAACAAATACAACTTTATTAGGAAAAGAACGTCATGATGATTTTCATGTTTCTGGTTTTGGTGTTTCTGCAAAAGCTGGAATCAACTTTACTTTCTTTAAACATTTTTACCTTCAAGGTGAGCTAAAAGGTGGTTATATTGACATGCAAGATATTAAAACTACAATAAGCAATGATGATAAAGCTTCTCAGCACTTTTTCTTTTTTCAGAGAATTATTGCTGTAGGCGGTATTTTTAGAATTTAAGTAAGTCGAAAGTTTAAAGTCGTAAAGTCAAAAGGATTGAAGACTATTTAAAATAGGACTTTATATTCTACATACTATTTCATATAAAATAGCTGTCATTTATTTGGCAGCTATTTTTTTTATTACTTACTTTGCAATTCAAAGTTCTTTTTGTGTTTGTCAAAATATTTAAAAAATAATTGACATAATACTTTATAAAGTACTTTTAGCATTCAAAAATAAAAAGATGAAAAAACAAAAATATCTGTTTCTTGGAATTACATTTCTATTAAGTTTTGGTTTGGCTTTATTTATAGCAATGTCTGTTTTTCCAAATAATCCTTTTTCGAAAACCAAAATAGAAAATACAGCTACAAGTAAACTTAAAGATGGTGATATTATTTTTCAAACTTCAGAATCCAAACAATGCAAAGCGGTTCGCATCGCAACTAATTCTAAGTTTTCGCACTGTGGGATAATTTATGATATTAACGGAAAATGGTTTGTTTTTGAAGCTCTTCAGCCTGTAAAATTGACTCCACTTGAAGATTGGGTTAAACATGGACGAGACAGTAAATATGTAGTTAAAAGATTGAAGAATGACAGTATCCTGAAACCTGAAGTTCTCCAAAAAATGAAAGAATACAGCCAGCAATTTGATGGTAAAGAATATGATGCTTATTTTGAATGGACTGACAATAGAATCTACTGCTCTGAATTGGTTTGGAAAATATATAAAAATGCTGCTGGAATTGAATTATCAAAGCTGAGAGAATTAAAAGAATTTAATTTAGAAAATCCACAAGTTCAAAAAATATTAAAAGAGCGTTATGGCAATGCTATTCCGTTAGAAGAAAAAGTCGTTGCTCCTTCAGATCTTGCTGATTCCAATTTATTGAAAACTGTTATCGACACTTACTAAATATTAAAAAGCTAGTTGAGTTATTATTTCTAGCTTTTTTTATTTACTGTTTCACTTTGAAACTCAAAGAACTTTTAAAAAACACATTTATGAGAGATTATTTAATTGAGAAATTGTATGAATGTTCTAAAAAACCATATCAAAAATACATCAAGAAAAATGAACCTTGGAAAATCGACAAAGCCAAACTAATGGATTATCCAACAGAAAGTTTAGGTTTTGGTTTAGGGAATTTTCTTTTCAATAATCATTTTGATATTCAGGAAAAACTGGAAGATCACGATATAATTCATGTTCTAACGAATACAGGAGTTTCTGTTTATGAGGAAATTGGAATGCAGTATTATCTGCTTGGAAACGGAAAGAAAAGTTTGTATTTGTCTATGGTTATTTTAACTGGAACTCTTTTTTATCCTAAACGAATAAATTACTTCATCCAGCAGTATAAAAAAGGAAAAAATGCGTTTTCGTTTCATTATTTAGATTTTTCAAAAATGCTTTTTATCCCAATTCAATCTATTCAACAGGCTTTTAAAATTTAATACTATGAAAACAATTAATGACAACCCTTTCAAAGAAAAACAATCAATCGAGCTGGCAGTTGGTTCTTTTATAATAACAACTGTATTATTTATTCTATACATTGTTTCAAATGAAAGCCCGAATGTTTTAGTTATTGCATGGCCGTTTGCTTTATCTGTAATAATCGTAAACTTCATTATGTTTTTTCATTTGACTGATAAATTCATTCATTTGCCACAACACCGAAAAGAAATAGGTATTAAAATTTTATTGCTGCTTTCTAATATTCCAATCACATTTATGTATTATTTGATTGTGATGAGGCTTTAAATATTCTCTCCTGACGGGATTCTTATATAAAAAAATAGGCTGTCAAAAATGACAGCCTATTTATACTATTTTAAGAATTTTAATTTGAAGCAGGAAGTGTTATTCCGTTTTGATCAACTAAATAAATTAAAGATGTCATTGTTGCTGCACCAAGCTCTAATTCTCTTTTATTGATTGCATCAAATTTATCATTTGCCGCGTGGTGGTAATCAAAATAACGCTGTGAATCTGGCTGTAAACCCGCTTTTACAATCGTTTTTGAAGTTAAATGCTCAATATCTGACCCTGCGTGTCCTTTTGTAAAATTATGGACTAAATAAGGCTCAAAAAGATCTTTATATCCTTGCAGTTTTTTGAAGTTTGCATCATCAGCTTCGATTGAAAATCCTCTTGGCGTAAATCCGCCTGAATCACTTTCTAAAGCAAAAATATGATTCTCGTTTTTTTGTTTTGAAACTTCTTCATATTTCGCACCACCTTTTCCTCCGTTCTCTTCATTCATAAACAAGACAACACGAATTGTATTTTTAGGTTTGTAGTTCAAGTTTTTTAGAATACGAACCACTTCCATACTTTGTACTACTCCTGCTCCGTCGTCATGAGAACCGTCAGCTAAATCCCAAGAATCAAGATGCCCGCCAACAACCATAATATTTTCTGGCGTTACAGTTCCTGTCAATTCTCCAATTACGTTATAAGACAATACATCTGGCAAAGTTTCGCAAGATTGTTTGAAATAGAACTTTAAACCTGGATTACTTTTTAAAGTTTTGCTCAACAATTCAGCTCCATTTGTACTAATTGCAGCACAAGGAATATATTGCGCTTTTGGCAAATCACCATAACTCTGATTTCCAGCATGTGGAAAATCATCTAAACGCAAATTCAGTGATCGTACAAGAGTTCCTACTGCACCAAATTTAGCAGCTTCTTTTGCTCCAATTCTTCTTTGATCTCCAGCCTCAGAGTAAGAATCAAAAGTTCCAATATTTTCTGGATTCATTGGTCTGTTGTAAAAAACAATTTTGCCTCTTACTTTTTCACCTAATTCATTCAATTCTTTAATGCTTTGAACCTCTATAACTTCAGCTGTTATTCCTGTTTTTGGAGTTGCAACTGACGCTCCTAAAGCGCAAATTGGCACAACTGTTTTCACTTTTCCGTCAAGGATATACGCGGTTTCTTTTTCGCCTCGTACCCAATGCGGTACCATAACTTCCTGAAGATATACTTTATCAAGACCTAGACTTTCTAATTGTGTTTTTGTATACTGAACGGCCTGAGCTGCGCTTGGCGAACCTGATAAACGGGCTCCAATATCATTAGATAAATACTCCAGCCAAGTATAACACTTTGCTTCAGTTAAAGCTTTTTTATAGAATAATTTAATGTTTTTTTCATCATTTGACTGTGCAAAAGATGTCAATCCGTTTATAACTAGAGCAGCTAAAAGAATCGTTTTTTTCATGGTATTTATAGCATTTTTGGGTTGTTTCACAAAGGAACAAAATTCTTTAGACCTGTCAGTGTTTTTTTTATAGTCTTTTCTCAAAAAAAAAGCTCTGACGCAATTTTTTACTTGCTGTCAGAGCTTTTAAATTTTATTCACTTATAATTATTTTACTTCAATAAGCTTATTCCTTGTGCCAATGCCGTTTTCGTTAAAAGGTTCAATGGTGAAGTAATATTTTGTTCCTTTATCCAATCCTCTAAAATCATATGAATTCTCGCCGTAAACCATAATACTATTGTACAATTTATCAGGAGCGATTCCGTAAAAAATATTGTATCCAACGGCATCATTTTGTTTTTTCCAAGAAATCATAGCATTTCGGGAATCCGTTTTATTTCGGTCCACTTTAAAAGAAGTCACTGCTTTTGGTTTTTCAGCTAAACCATTTCCAAAAACTCTGAAATCAGATATTGCAAACAATCCAGAGGCATTATGAATGTTTTCCATTTTGATGTAGCGGGCTTTTATTGATTTGGTAAGCTCAACATAATCATGAGGTACATCTTTATCATTTTTAGATTTATCTACAACCAAAGTCCAGTTTACAGCATCATCAGACATGAATATTTTGTATTGATAATAAATATCCATTGCTTTGTTATACTGTGTTGCTTTATGATCAGCATAATTAATCTGAAGTGCATTTATTTCCATTTTTCTGCCTAAATCCATCTGCAGCCATTCACCAGGATTACTAGTTTTGGCAGACCAATACGTTTGGATGTTTTCATCGGTTAAATTCTCAGCTCCATAACAGAATTTCTCATAGACTTTTTTGCCTCCGTTATCCATTCTATGTGTTTCAACTTCCATACATTCTTCTGAAGAAGAAACAGTCACTGGCTTTTTATACGAAAGCAGCATCCAGCCAGATGAAGCACCTTTTGTTTGATCACGCTGCGCAGTTGGCAGCACAATCGGGAAATCTCCATAAGCTGTAATAGAATACATTACATCATCTTTATCAAATCCGGCAGGAAACATATCGATACGACGTTCAAAACGGTCTTTTATTGATATTTTACAGGTTCCTGTATTCCAGTAATTTCCATAATTATCTGCAAATGTATTTCCGTGTCCAGCTCCTATTACAAATCCGCCAGGTTTATAAGACATTGGGTTGTGTTTTTGGTATGTAAACGGCCCCAGAGGATTATCTCCTACGTGAACACCATTTGCATAACCTTTAAACTCCGTCGCCGGCGCACCGTATTGCATATAATATTTTCCGTTATGTTTTGTCATCCAAGCGCCTTCAATGAAATTTCCCCAAGGCGCAGGTTCCATGTCGTTATTTGGGCCAAAACGCTCCCAACCATGAACTGAAGGATCTAGAATTGCAACTTCTTTGATCTGCCCATACGGACGCTGAATATCCTCTACTTCTGTTGCTTTGTATAATAGCGCATAATTTGCCTGATTTCCTTTTGGAAGCCATGTATTATAATCAACTTCTGTTCCCACAAGAGGCAATTTACCGCTTGAACCATAATACATATAGACTTTTTTGTCATCGTCCTGAAAAATCGCTGGATCCCAAGTTGGAAGCATTGCTTTATCTACGTGACGCGTCCATCTTCCAGATTTTGGATCAGCTGTTTTCCAGATTGGATGGTCTCTTTTCCAAGTTGAACCAACGTAAAATAAAGTATCATTTACAACCCATGCAGCAGGCGCGCATTGATCATCATCGGCCGGCTGTCTCTGAAAGCTTCCGTATACAAATTTCCAGTCAGACATATCTTTGCTCCAAAAGAAGCCCGCCTGATTGGTTGCAAACAAATAATATTCGCCTTTGTACGTAATAATAACAGGGTCAGCACTAGAACGGCGTGAATACGGAATTCCGTTATGATTGTAAGTCGTATAATTGTAGCCAATATTTATTGGATTACAATAGGTTGTTGCGGGTTTATTTGGGTCAAACCATTCTGTTTTTCCCCCTGCATTTTGTGCCAAAATACTGTTGCTAAAAATAATCAAACACAATACGATTGGCAGTCTCAATTGTTTATATATTTTTTTCATGATTTGATTTGTTTTTGAAAAAGACAAAACATTATTTTTTTATGCTTAATCTTTCCTTTAAAAGTTCTGGTTCATTTGTGGTGATATAATCAAATTTTTGATCAATAATCCAATCCATATCAGCAGTTTCATTTACAGTCCAGGCATTCAAAATAATTTTGCTGTCCTTTGCTTCTTTTATCCATTCTGGATGTTTTTTAAAAACAGAATAATGATAATCAACACCATTAATGTTATCGGCTTTAACTTCGATTGGAGATTTATTCCCTTCCAAATATTGAAGAGAAGTTTTTGAATCTATAGCTCTAATTTGCTTTAGAATATCGTAGTCAAAACTTATGTAGCATGTTTTTTTATTGGCTTTAAGTTTTTTGATTGTTTCTACCGTTTTTATCGCCGTTTCTTTTCCGCGCTCTTTGCTTATTTCCGAAGGTTTTATTTCGCAAACCAAAAGAGTTTGTTTATTGTTTTTTATTCCTTCTGAAATGTATTCATAAAGCGTTGGAAGCTTTTCTCCATTTGATAATTTAAACTTTATCAAATCAGAATAATTTGTTTTTTCGATCAGTAATTTATTAAAATGTGCGTCATGATTAATTACCAATGAATCATCAGCAGTGCGCCAAACATCAAATTCTGACCCCGGCAATTTTAAATCAATTGCATGTCTTAAAGAAGCTATGGAGTTTTCTGGAAAGTTGTTTTTTTTCCATGCTCCTCTATGCGCTACAATTGCATTTTTCTGCACATTGCAGGAAGCGAAAACCAATACTAACATTAAAGAAAGAACGTGAGATATTTTAGAAGTATTCATAGATGAAAAATTAAAAAGTGAATCTTTATTTTAGAAAAAAAGCCCTCCATATGAAGGGCTCTTAACTAACCAATAAACCAACTATTTAGTTAACTCGAAACTAACTTTCTTGTCGGCAGTTGAATTTCCTCCAACGAAAATATCAAACTGTCCAGGTTCTGCTGCGAATTGCAAATCAGAATTATAAAATTTTAAATCTTCAACAGTAATATCAAAACTTACTGTTTGTTTTTCACCTTTTTTAAGTGCCATTTTTTGGAAACCTTTCAATTCTCTAACTGGTCTTGTTACTGAACCAACTAAATCTCTAATGTATAATTGAACTGTTTCTTTTCCGTCAAAATTTCCTGTATTAGCAACATCTACAGTTACTTTTAATTTACCGCTGAAATTCATTTTATCAGAAGAAATTTTAAGGTTTGAATAATCAAAAGTGGTGTAGCTTAAACCAAATCCGAATGGGAATAAAGGCTCGTTTCTTTCGTCAATATAATTTGATCTGAACTTCTCGAATTTTCCTTCTGTATTAGAAAGTGGTCTTCCTGTATTCTTGTGTGCGTAGTAAATTGGCAATTGACCAACACTTCTTGGAAAAGTTGAAGTTAATTTTCCAGAAGGATTCACATCTCCAAATAAAACATCAGCAATGGCATAACCCGCTTCTGTACCAGCAAACCATGCATTTAAGATCGCAGGAACTGTTTTTTCTTCGTCAGTAATTACTAACGGGCGTCCGTCAAATAAAACTAAAACAACTGGTTTTCCTGTTTTTAATAAAGCGTTTAATAAATCTTTTTGTGCTTGTGGAATTTCTAACTTAGTACGACTGCTTGATTCTCCGCTCATTTCTGCAGATTCTCCAAGTGCTGCAACAATTACATCTGACTGATTGGCAACTTTTAAAGCTTCTGCCAATAATTCTTCTTTTGAACGCCCATCACGGTGTAATGTTTTTCCAAACATTGTTGCGTTGGTTTCAAAAGTTTCATCATAATCTAAGTTGCTTCCTTTCGCATACAAAACTTTAGTTCCGGCTCCAGCAACTTCTTTAATTCCAGCTAATAATGAAACTGCATTTTCCATTTTTGTAGCCACACTCCAAGTTCCTGGCATATTTTCTTTAGCATCTGCTAATGGCCCGATAAGTCCAATTGTTCCTGATTTTTTAAGAGGCAATAATTGATTTTGGTTTTTTAACAATACCAATGATTGTGCTGCAATCTGACGTGCCTCTTTTCTGCTGTCTGTTGTAAAAATTTCAGTTTTAGCTCTTTTTTCATCGCAATATTTATATGGATCTTGGAATAATCCTAAATCATATTTTGCTTCCAAAATAAGCTTAACCGCATTGTCGATTGTTTCGATTGAAACTCTTTTTTCGTCTAATGATTTTTTTAAAGTTCCTAAGAAACCTTCTCCAACCATATCCATTTCAACACCAGCATTTAAAGCCAAAGCTGAAACATCTTGAAGATTACCCATTCCGTGTTCGATCATTTCAGGAATTCCTGTAAAATCTGTTACCACAAAACCTTTGAAACCCCATTTTTTTCTCAAAACATCTGTCATTAACCATTTGTTTCCAGTTGCTGGAATTCCGTCAATTTCATTAAAAGATGCCATAACTGAACCTACACCAGCATCAACCGCTGCTTTGTATGGAGGAAAATAATCATTGAACATTCGGATATGACTCATATCAACTGTGTTGTAATCACGACCAGCTTCTGGAGCGCCATATAATGCAAAATGTTTAACACAAGCTAAAATTGAATTATTTTTAGAAAGATCATGCTGTTGGTAACCATTAACCATTGCTTTTGCAATTTGGCTTCCCAAGTACGGATCTTCTCCTGAACCTTCAGAAACTCTTCCCCATCTTGGGTCACGAGAAATATCAACCATTGGAGAAAATGTCCAGTTGATTCCGTCAGCACTTGCTTCCTTTGCTGCAATTTGAGCACTTCTTTCAATTAAAGCCATATCCCAAGTACAAGACAATCCTAACGGAATTGGGAATGTTGTTTCGTAACCGTGAATTACATCCATACCAAAAAGCAATGGAATTTTTAAACGGCTTTTTTCAACAGCAATTTTTTGTACTTCTTTAATTTTTTGGACTGATTTAATATTGAACAAACCGCCTACTTTACCTTCAGCAATATTTTTTGCAACATTTGAACTATTTGCCTGACCAGTTGTGATATCTCCAGATGTTGGTAAATTCAACTGTCCTAATTTTTCTTCTAATGTCATTTTTGACATTAACTCTGCCACAAACTCTGACTTAGGTTTAATTTTCACTGTACTTTTTGTGCTCTTTTTTTGAGCGTAACCCAAAACAGCACATCCTAAAAAAAGTAAGACTAATTTGTTTTTCATTCTATTTAATTTATTTGTTCGTATTCGTTTTTTTCTGCTGCAGCATCCAATCGTAGATTGCTGCATTATCATAAACTCTTGTCCAGCTATTATGTCCCGCATCATCAAAAATGGTCAGCTTTACATCTTTAGCATTACATTTTTTTAATTCTTTATAAATGCTAATCGCGCAATCAACATTTACAACATCATCTAATAATCCGTGATAAATTCTAGTCGGAACATTAGCAATTTTGCAAGCACCTTCTAACGGAATTAAATCTACAAAACCAGCAATAGGCACAACTGCAGCAAACATATCTGGATAGGAAAGTGCTAAATTCCAAGTCGCCCATCCGCCAGAACTTAAACCTGTAACATATATTCGATCGGGATCAATATTGTTTTCCTTCTGAATTTTTAAGATCAGCTGATAAATTGATTCTATATCCCAATTTTCATCTTCTTTGCATTGGGGAGCCAAAACATAGGCATCTAATTGATGTGTTTTTAAATAATTTAAAGGGCCATGAATTTTTACTTTTGCAATGTCTGTTCCCTTTTCACCATCTCCCGAAATAAAAACTATTAAAGGCTTCTTTTCTTTAGTATCTACAGGCTTATAAAATGCGTAGCCAAGCTCGTACTTTGCCATTACAATTGTATTGATTTTACCTGTTGTCACGGTTTGTGAAAAACCAAATGCCGAAAATAATACGATTAGAAGCGTTACTTTAAATTTCATTTAGATGTAATTAAATTCCGTATTTACCTGACGTGAAACCAAGTTTTTTCAACCCTTGTTTTGTATCAGACGCATTCATAAATAATTTCCACAATAAACCGCTTCGGTAGTTTTCAATCATTGGCGCAATAGTACCCTGATCGATTGCTAAATAACGAGCCGTTACCCAATTATATTGAGGGGAAAAAGCATCATAAGGCCCTGCGATTCCAACATATTTAGTTCTATTTTCATCATATAAATAATGTAAAAACTTCATTGCTTCAGTTGGTGCATAAGGAAATGATGACAATGCTGCAGTTGGAGAAATAACTCCGTTGTCATTATTTGGCTGATGCGCTGTATAACCAGTTGTTCCATCAGGATTACGGGTATAACTTGCTGTTAATCCCCAACATTTATCTGAATAATCTTTAAATCCTTTTGGATTAGCAATACTATACTGAACCATGATTTTAGCATGATTTTGTGTTAACTGCCAATAATCAGCATATTTATCTTTTAACATATTTGGATCTAAGCCTAAATACGAATAGTGCGACCAAAACATTGGCCCAACATTTCCTGAAGCTCCATTATAATTTAAAACTACTGGAATTCCATATTGTGATCTGCCATCGACTATAGCCCCATTTCTCGCCCATGCTTGGTGATAAGCTTCTGCAGAAATTGGATGTGTTGGAGATGAAGCGGCCATAACGTAAGTAATCAAACACTCGTTGTAGCCTTCAAGCTTAAAGTTCATTTCCCAGCCGTAATTTGGCGACCAGTGCCAATATAAAGCATTTTCACCTTTTGTGTACCAATCCCATTCAACACCTTTCCAAAGTTCATCAGCCTTTGCTGCTAACGCTTTTTCAGAAGTGCTTCCATCTTTAAAATATTCGCGAATCGTGATTAAAGCTTGACAAACGAAAGAAGTTTCAACTAAATCTCCTCCATTATCTTTTGTACCAAATGGTATAACTTTGCCCGCTTTATTGTCCATCCAATGTGGCCAAGCACCGTGAAAACGGTCAGCATTTTCTAAGAAAGTTAATGCTGTAGCAAGTCTAGAAACAGCTTCAGCCCTTGGCAAAAAACCTCTTTCTACACCTACAACAATAGACATTAATCCAAACCCAGATCCTCCTGTAGTTATAATATTTGACTCAAAACTTGGATCTTCTGTCAAGTATCTTTCTCTCGCCAATTTTGAATTCGGATCAGCATAATCCCAAAAATATTTTATTGCATCTTTTTGAACCTGATCCATTGCTTCAGCATCAGTCAAAGGTTTAGTCGGCGTTGTTGGATTTGTCGGTAATGGAGTTCCTCCACTTTTTCCTTCATCTGGTGAAGATGATGAACAAGAGCTAAAAGCGCTCAGGAATAGCATAATATATAAACCTATTCTCATTTCTATAAAATTGTAATATTATTAACTAAAAAATACACCTGGATTTTACTCCAGGTGTAAATTGAAAAATCTATCTTTTGTCTTTTTCTAGCTTATATAAAGCTGAAACTTCGTTACTTGTAAGTGCTGCATCATAAATTCTGAATTCATCCATTAATCCTGCGTAACTAGTTGCCCAATCTTGTTGAGAACCATTATTTAACGGAGGAGTTGTTTCGAATTGATGATTTCCAAAAACAACTTTACCATTGGTACCAACCATTTGAAATTCACCATATTTTGGAGCATTTTTAACGTTGTCATAAGTTCCCGGATCATCAGCATACCAAATTGCAGTACCAACCACTCCTGCAGCAGGAGCAAATGGGAAACCACTAACATTTGCACTTTGTAAGCCGTTAGTATAACAATTAATTGTACTAGTTTTAGAATCATAGGCAAGAACAATATGTACCCAAGTATTTAGACTATTATCAAGGTTTACAATTACGCTTTGTCCTCTCCATGCTACTCCGGCTCTTCCGTTTTCAACTCCAAGTTTTAATCTTAGTCTATTTGGATTGGCGCTATCTGGATTTTCTAAGAACAAATTAATTCCTCCCCAAAATTCCATTGGTCTAACAATTGAGAAAATACCTTGTGCTCCTTTTCCTTGTCCTGGACTTCCGCCATCAGGAACAGTATTAGCTGTATTCATCCAAAATGAAATACTGTAATCATTTAAGGAGGTAATTTTTGATGTAGCATTTCCTACAGCATACCTTGCAACAGAACTAGAGCCTTGATAGGCATCTCCTTTTACACCATCAGCATATGCGACATTCATACCTACAAGACCTGTAATATTACTTTTGCTATCGTTTAAATTACCATCAAAACTAAATTTAGATACTAAATGAGTAGCTGCAACATCATCTGAATTTTCATATCCGCCAATTGACTCGTATGGAATTGGACTATTAACTTTATCTATACTATCCTCACAGCTTACAAAAATTTGTGAAGCCAAAGCAAAAGAAAGTAATAAAATAGATTTATTTTTTTTCATTTTATTTATTATTTAAGGATTAGTAACCAGGATTTTGAGATGATAAACCACCAGCTTGTTTGATGAATGATGCCGGAATTGGGAATAATTCATTTTTACCTTCTGTAAAAGTTTTGCCATCAACCGCAAAAGCAGCTTTAGCTTGACCTGTACGCACTAAATCAAAGAATCTATCGTGCTCAAAAGCCATTTCAACTCTTCTTTCTTTCCAGATTGCCGTTCTAACATCAGCCTGAGAACTTGCGGTTGTATTTCCTAATCCAGCTCTGTTTCTGATTTGATTCAATAACGGAATTGCTGCAGAAGTTTGTCCTAATTCATTTGATGCCTCTGCTTTCATTAGTAAAACTTCAGCATATCTTAAGTATTTAATATCAACATCTGTTTCCCACGCATCTGTATAAGCAGATGAGTATGCTTTGTAGTTGTATCTTTCGTTTTCAACCGTATTTGGCACTACTCTTCCATCATATAAAGTTTGCCCTCTAAAAATGATAGTTGCTGCTTTTCTAACGTCACCTGGTTCATATGCATTTACTAGGCTTTGAGATGGCGTATTGAAGCCCCAGCCCCAGCCTCCTGTACCACGAGCACCTTGCGTATTAGAATAACCTTCAATACCTTTTGCCGGTACAGCACCTTGTGCATAGATTTCGAAAATAGATTCAGAGTCAAATTTTCCTGTAGCTTTATACATTGATGCATAATCACTTACAAGTGCATACCCTGTAACTTTATTACAATTGTCAATTACTTGCTGCCATTTCTTTTGGTATAAACTTACTTTAGCTAATAAAGCATAAGCTGCACCTTTTGAAACTCTTGATTTTTCATTAGCTGAATAAGCTGTTTTTTCAGGTAATGCAGCAATCGCATCATTTAAATCAGCTTCTATAAAAGTGTAAACTTCTGCTGCCGTTTTACGTGTTAACTGCATAATTTTGTCTGAATCTGAACTTGGAGATGGTATATGATCTACAATTGGCACTCCACCATAACATTTTACTAAAGTAAAATACATAAAAGCTCTTAAAAACTTAGCTTCGCCAATAAGTCTACTTCTAAGGTTCAAATCTACTTTGTCTAATTTTGGAAGTATGTTTAGGGCCTGATTGCATCTATTAATTCCATCATAATTAGCAATAAAAGTACTTTCCGCTGAAGGATTAGAAGCATTGTAAGTCAAAGCATCTAATACATCTTTATCTGTTCCGGTATCTCCTGCTGAAGACCCTTTATCAGCATCATCAGATGTAATGCTTGATAATCCGATCCAACCAAAAGAGGTCATGTCCCAATTTAAGAACTTGTTATAAATAGCAGTTACAAACTGCGATGCTCCTGCATCATTATTATATAACTCAGTATCATTTGTCGAAATAGTCTCTGTTTGCTCAACATCTAAATAATCGTCTGCACATCCTGTAAAAAAGAATGCCGAAAGCACAAACGCTGTAATATATATCTTTTTCATCTTTTTAAAATTTTAAATTAGCACCAATTACAAATGATCTCAATGTTGGATAAGCATCAAGCTCAACTCCCTGAGTACCATATGGATTTCCATCTCCATTTAATTCTGGAGAAAATCCTGAGAATTTTTGTGTAATAAATGGATTAATAGCATTTACATAAATTCTGCAAGCGCTAATAAAATTATTTTCTTGTATAGGCAATTTGTATCCTACTGTAATATTGTTGATTCTGAAAAAGTCACCTGACTCTAAATAATAAGTAGAAGCAACTGGTACCTGATTAAAAGGTGCAGGGTTTGAAGCTGTTAAATTATTTGGTGTCCAGAAATCTGTAGCAAGTGAATTTTCAATATTTTCTCCTGCAAAACGCTGTGCTTTTTTACCATTATAAACTTTAGCACCGCCTGTTCCGTATCCGTCAACAGAAAAATCAAAGTTTTTATAGTTGAATCCTAAACTAACGCCATAGTTAGTTTTTGGTAAACTAGACCCAACATATTTTCTATCTTTATTAGCATCTAATGCGTCTTGAGTAACTTTATCTCCTGCTGCATTGTAATAAAGCATTTTTCCATTTGTAGCATCAAAACCAGCATAATCGTAAATATAGAAACTTCCTAAAGGCTGTCCGATTGTTGTATTGTCTAACAATTTAGTAGTTTGTCCATTGCCTAAACTACCTCCAACAACTGGAGATAAAATAGCATCTTTTAAACTTGTAAGTTCATTTTTATTATTAGAGAAGTTACCTCCAATCCAATAACTGAAATTATCCCCAATTTTGTCATCCCAACGTAATGAAATTTCGTAACCTTTGTTTGAAACTTCTCCCACGTGTGATGGTGACTGATCTGTAAGACCTGATGTCATATAAGGCTTTGTGTATAAAATTACATTTGATGTATTTTTCTCATACAAATCAAAAGTTCCTTTTAATCTGTTATTTAAAATTTCGAAATCTAAACCTACAGAAGATTCTTCTGTAATTTCCCAAGATAAAGTAGGATCAATTTGAGAGCTTATTGTTGTACCTTCATTTAGAATAGAACCTCCTAAATAAGCATTTTTTCCAGAAGCGTATGACTGATTGTTAAGCGGTACATTTTGATTACCTAATTTACCCCAGCCTCCTCTTAATTTCAACAAATTAATAGCTGTAACATCAGACATAAAACTTTCTTTTGTTATCACCCATCCTAAACCAAAAGCAGGAAAAGTTCCCCAACGGTAATCTTTACCAAAATTTGATGAACCATCACGTCTAAGTGTTCCGGTAACCAAATATCTGTCCATTAATTTATATTGGAAACGTCCAAAATAAGAAGCCAATTTAGTTTCATTAAATACAACATCATACAAGCTTGTAACTGTTGCAGCATATTCAACTCCATGTCCAGAAGCCGGATCATTTAATGCCCAGTAATTAGAATCTGGGTTTACATTTTTTCTAGCAATTGTAAGTTTTTCTCTTGGTCCTTTAACCGAAGTTTCAATACCTGCTGTTACCTCTACATCGTGAATCTCACTAAATAACTTGTTATATGTCAAATAATTAGATAAATTCCAGTTAAAGTAATCTTCGCGTCCTTTAGTTAATAAGTTAACATTAGCATTAGGGAATTCTTTAGCATAATCACTATCTACTTTATTAGGATTTGCTGCTAACCAAATATTCTTAGTGTCGTCATAATTATACTGTTTCCATGTATAATATTCACCATTAAATTGTGAAGTAAATTTTAATCCCTTCAAAATTTCATAATCTAATTTCAATCCTCCTTGCAGCGTAACACTTTTTTGTTGTTCGTTATAAAAGTTTAATTGAGCAACTGGGTTTCCAACGTTGTTAAATGAAGAACCTGTTTCACTTGCAAAACCATTATCGCCTACACGAGAAACACCATATTTGCCATCGGGAAAATAAACAGGTACAATAGGAGATTGCTTATAAGCATTCGTAAATGCACTTAATGGTTTTGGAGAAGAATTAGCTGCTGTAAAACTAAAAGTTTGATTTAAAGTCAGTTTTTTAGAAATTTTATATTCATTATTATTTCTAAAAGTAGTTCTTCCATAATCCAGGCCGTTTAAAACAGCTTTTTCTTCATAGTTTCCTAAACTGAAAAAATATTTTACATGTTCTGAAGCGCCTGAAATAGATATGTTATTTTGTGTATAACTTCCAGTTCTTGTAATTTCATCAAACCAATCAGTATTTACAGGCTGATCTTGAGAAAAAGTTGTAGATTGTAATGCAGCATTTGAGTAATACGAATAATTGTTACTTCCTGCCATCTTAACTTTTTTAAGTGGCTGTCTTACACCTCCAAAACTTTCAATTTCTACAGAAACTTTATCTCCTGTACCTTTTTTAGTTGTAATAATAATAACTCCGTTTGCCGCACGAGTTCCATAGATTGCTAATGCAGAAGCATCTTTTAAGATTTCATAAGAAGTAATATCATTTGCATTGATATTGTTGATATTCTCCGTTTGCATACCATCAACAATATATAGAGGATTTCTTCCTCCTAATGCAGTTCCTAAACCTCTAATCACAACAGAAGGAGTGCTTCCTGGCAAATCAGATGAAATCACCTGAACACCAGCTGCTTTACCTTGAATAGCCTGCGATGCGTTTATAACTTTAGTTTTAGTAATTTCTTCTGCTTTTATTGAAGAAATTGCGGTAGTATTATCGACCTTTTTTCTGGTTCCGTACCCAATTACAACTACTTCTTTTAAAGCTGTGTCATCAGATTCTTTTAAAGTGATTCGCATTGGAGCTGTCGTTGCCGCTACAGAAACAGCGTCGAAACCCAACATAGAGATTTTTAAAATCTCACCTTCTTTGGCATTGATTGTAAAATTACCGTCGAAGTCAGCATCGGCAGTTGTTCTGGAATTTGAAGCGCTGATAACTGCTCCTGGTACTCCCATCCCGCTGCTGTCTACTACTTTTCCTTTAATTGCTTGTCCAGACATATAAGCCGGAAGTAGCAATAGCGCTAAAAAGCTAAAAATAAAATTTTTCATACAGTATGTAATCGTTTAAGTTAGTAGAGCCAAATTAAACAATTACAACGTTGTAGTACATCAATTTGCACTACTACATAGCTACATCATTATGTTAAAAACCTTTTGTATACTACTAAAAATCAAGCCTATAAATGTTAATTTATTTTCTTTAACATAACCTTATGATGTAGTAATGATGTATTGGAATTATATAAAAAAAGGTATGAAAAAATATAAAATCTTTAAAATTCAATGTCGAATCTTACACAGTTAATAAAAACTTTGATAGATTTTCGTCCTGTGTGAGGTTTAGCTTCTTTCTTAAGCGATATCTGTGCAATTCTACACCTCTAAAAGAGATATTCATCATTGGAGCAATTTCCTTAGATGAAAGGTTCATTTTTAGATAAACACACAGTTTAATATCCTTTGGAGTCAGGTTAGGGAATTTTTTAGAAAGATTAATAATAAACTCATTATGAATCTGATTCAGATTAGTTTCAAAAATCTCCCATTCGTGTTTATTTACTTCATTAATTTTAATTGCTTTTTTGATTTCGCTCTTAAGTTTATTAAAATCTTTTTCAGAATCTAGAATATTTTGAATATTCTCAATCATTTCGCTTTGCTTGGCAATCGACAACGATTTTCCAGCAACTTCTGATGATTTTGTCTGAAGTTCTAATTCTAAAATATGCTTCTCGTATTCCTGAACATTCAGTTCATTTTCTTTTTTCAATTCCATTTCGAGAATTTCACGCTGATGCTTCAGTTCTTCGGCCTGCAGTTTTAATTTCTGAGTATATCGAAGTTTATTCCATTTGTAATAAAAGAACAAGACCGCTCCTATTACTAATAAATAAAGTAAGATCATCCAAAATGAAAAATACCAAGGCTGGGCAACCTTAAACTCAAATACTGCAACATTATCGTAATTTGCTCCGTCGTGCTTAAAAATTTCGACAGAATGAAAACCGCTGTTAAGGTTGTTTAAGACAATTGTTCCATTTGAAATTGGAATGTAATTTTTATTTCCATTTATCTTGTAAAATAAATTTGGTTTGCTTGCTCCATAAATTCCGGAGATCACATTAATACGCAATTCTGTATTGTGTTTTATTTTACCTTCTTCTGGCAATAGTATATTGTTGTTGTAAGCCTCAACTTTTACTCCTTTGTTTTGCTTGTTTTCATATGACAACTGCAACGAAATAAAACCATCATCAAGATTCATTAAATAATGATTATTGCTTTTGAAGATTCGTAGATTTTCATTAATTAGTTTTCCTTTATAATATTTCTCCTGAATCATATTCCAGACAAACTTATTGCCGTTTGCATAAATATGATATAAAATTCCTTCCTGAAGTACTATAAAATGGTTTTCATCAATGGCAACAACATCAGAAATATTTTTAAAGTTTGTATTGAACAATTCATTCTCTTCCAATTTATTTGTAATTGAATTGAATGTGTACCATACATTATTTATTAAAAAAAGGATTTCTTCTCTAAACTCAAAAATCTTGACACCAAAGTCATTTTCAATTTTACTTTGCTGCGTGATATTTTCAACTTTTGTTGTTTTAAAATTGTTATCAAAAAGAACTCTATATAATCCGCGGTAATTATCTGCTGCCCAAATTTCATTTCTTTTGTTTTGTGCAACATATTTTATTGGTTTTGAAAGATCATTAAACTTTGAACTTTCTGTCAGTTTTGAAGCATTATTATAAACTAAAATACCGCTGTAGGTAGATTGGAAATAAGTGTCATTTATAATACTTTTTGATAAATTCCATCCGCCGCTGACATTGTTGATTTTTGTCAATGCGCCATTTTCATAACAAAAAGTTCCGTCATTGTGGCCTATAACATATTTACTGCCAATTTTAGTAATATTCCAGCCTTGCCCTTGTGTATTAGGCAACATTTTAAAATTACCCGAATCAAATTCAAAAATACCATGATTTGATGCAATTAAATATCCTTTATCGATTGTAGCAACCGAATAAACGGAGCCTAAAATACCCGAATTGTCATAAAAAAAGGAAATGGGAGAATTAACCTCAACATGTGCAATTCCGTTATCGAGTCCAAGCCATAAATCTTCTTCTTTATCAAAACCAATGCATAAAACCGAATTGTTCATTAAAACATTATTTCGGTCTATATTCTTAAAAGTTTGAGTGCCGAAATCGTAAATAAAAACGCCTTTGTTTCCCGTTCCAATGACCAATTTATTGTTTTTAATAAATTTTGCCACATTAATTCCTGTTCCTTTCAGCGTTTCATTTATTGGATTATTCCATGCTGTCAATCCATTTTTTTCGACAATAAAAATTCCCTTCTTGTGGGTAAAAATATAGGTTTTGCCGTTGTACTTTTCGATAGCATGAACAACCGTGTTTTTTAAAACATTCCAACCCTTAGGATTTGCAATTTTTGAGCCATTCATCCTAAAAATACCTTTGTCGACAGATGCCACATAGAGATTTTGATCAACAACAAAACAATACGATATCAGAAAAGGAAATTTGATTTTTTTAATATGTTTTCCATCATAAATAAAAACATCATTAAAAGACTGAAAGTATAAAGAGCCATTGAATCTAAAAATTTTCCAGATTTCTTCATTGTCTTTTTCATCAAACAAACGCAGATTTTTGGTGATCGAAACGTACACCATTTTTCCGTCCTTTCTATGCCAATATCCAAATTCTTTATAGGAACCGGAATAAATTCGGTCACCTTCAATCAATATAGAACGAATAATGGTTTTATTAGGCAAAGAGTATTTCTCCCAAACTACGCCATCATATCGCAACAAATAGTGATTATTAGCAAAATACATTGCCCTATCCTGACCTTGAGCAATATTCCAGATTTGATTATCGCCTTGATAATCTGATTTATTGTAATTTTCAACAAAGGGAAGTAATTCTTGTGCTTGTAGATGCGAAGCAATGAAAAAGAAGAAAACTAGTTTTATAAGTATCGATTTCAAGATATTCGGTTTTATAGTCAAAGATACTGACAAATATTTAATTTTGGGCGTAAAAAAAGCCTCTCTAACGAGAAGCTTTGTTATGTAAAATCGGCTTAAATCTTAACTGTTTAACAATTGATAAACTTGATTTGCAATTTCATATTCTTCATCTGTTGGAACAACCAAAACTTTAGCTCTTGAATTGGCTTTATTAATTTCTCTTACTTCCTTAGATCGAATTTGATTTTTTTCAGAATCAATTTCAATTCCAAAATAATCCATATCAGTACAAACCAATTGACGCATATATGAAGAGTTTTCTCCAATTCCGGCCGTAAAAACAATAGCATCTAAACCATTCAGCGCTGCCGTATAAGCACCAATAGTCTTTTTGATGCGGTAAGCATTCATCAATAAAGCTAATTGGCAGTCTTTATTTCCTTTTTCCGCCTCTGATTCAATATCACGAAGATCACTATAACCAGTCAAACCAAGCATACCGCTTTGTTTTAGCAATACTGCATTTACTTCGTCAGGAGTATATCCAAGATTTTTTATCATATAAAAAACTACTGATTGGTCAATGTCGCCCGCACGTGTACCCATAATTAAACCATTTGATGGTGAAAATCCCATTGAAGTATCAATACATTTTCCGTCTTTTACAGCTGCCATACTGCATCCGTTGCCTAAGTGAATAGTAATTATTTTAGAATGATTTTCTAGAAATTTAATTGCTTTTTCAGAAACGTATTTGTGGCTTGTTCCGTGAAAACCGTAAACACGAACTTTATTTTCTGTCAAAAGATAATTCGGAATTGCATATTTATATGCCACTTCCGGCATAGACTGATGAAAAGCAGTATCAAAAACTGCAATTTGTTCCGCCGAACTAAATATTTCTTCAGCAACATTAATTCCTTCTAAGTTTGCAGGATTGTGCAACGGAGCCAGCTCAAAAAGCTGTTTTATTTTTAGTTTTACTTTCTCGTCGATTTTTACTGTATCACTAAAGTCGCTTCCTCCGTGCACCACACGATGCCCGACTGCAGCAATTTCGGAAGTGCTTTTAATCACCCCTTTTTCAGTATCTAAAAGCATACTGGCAACTTTTTGCAAACCAACTTTATGATTTGGAATTGGGAGTAATTCCTCAATCGAGTTTGAGGATGTTTTAAAAGTAACATTTGAAGTTTCTAAACCAATTCTGTCAATCATTCCAGAACAAATTACTTCGTTCTTTGGCATAATCATTAATTGATATTTAATAGATGAACTTCCTGAGTTTATAATTAGTATTTTCATTTTTTTTTATAGATGCTAAGATTCTAAGTTACTAAGGTTCTGAGTTTTTTTAAAGGCTTATTTTTTATTGTGAATTTAGATTAAAATAAAAGCAATTTTCAAGACAAAGAATAAATTTACAATTCACAATTAACAATTTACAATTAACTACAATCCCTGCGCCTGAATTGCTGTAATTACGACCGTATTAATAATATCATCCACAGTACAACCGCGGCTCAAATCGTTTACAGGCTTATTTAAACCTTGCAACATTGGTCCAATGGCTAAAGCTCCTGTTTCTCTTTGTACTGCTTTATAGGTATTATTTCCGGTATTTAAATCGGGGAAAATGAGCACACTTGCCTGCCCTGCTACTTCAGAATCTGGCATTTTGCTTTTTCCAACTGCGCGATCCACGGCTGCATCATATTGAATTGGTCCTTCGATTTTTAAATCGGGACGTTTTTGTTTTACAATTTCAGTTGCTGTCCTTACTTTATCGACTTCATCTCCTTTTCCAGAAGCTCCAGAAGAATAGGAAAGCATGGCTATTTTTGGTTCAATTCCGAAAGCTGCACTTGACTCTGCAGATGAAATAGCAATTTCTGCCAATTGCTCAGCCGTTGGGTTTGGATTGATGGCACAATCACCAAAAACAGAAACTCTGTCTTCTAAACACATAAAAAATACAGACGAAACGACAGATGAATTAGGTTTGGTTTTAATGAATTGAAGCGCTGGTAAAATTGTGTGCTGAGTAGTGTGCGCAGCTCCCGAAACCATTCCGTCTGCGTGACCTTTATACACCATCATTGTTCCGAAATAGGAAACATCTTCCATTAAATCTCTTGCCATTGTTATACTCACATTTTTAGCTTTTCTAAGCTCATAATAGGTATTGGCATAGTCTTCATAAAGCTCTGATTCTTTGGGATTAATAATCTGTACTTTTGAAAAATCAAACGTAATTCCAAGTTCGGCAACTTTACTCTCAATTTGTTTTTTATCTCCAATAATAGAAATATCAACCACGTCCATATCTAGCAATCTTGACGCTGCAGTAATAATTCGGTCATCATTTCCTTCTGGAAGTACAATATGTTTACGATGCTGTTTTGCTCTTTTTACCATGTTGTATTGAAACATTTTTGGCGTCATTCCTTCGGGCACAAAGGTGATCACTCTTTCAGATAAAGCTTCAATTGCTACATATTTTTCAAAAGTGGTGATAGAGGTTTCAATTTTGTGTGTGTTATTAGCGTAAATTTCAGATTTTATAGAGCCAATTTTGTTTGTAATATTATAAGTTCCGCCATCGACAGCGATAATTGGAACAATAGCAGAAAGTCCTTCTATAAGCTTTAAAATACTTTCCTCAGGAACAATATTTCCGGTTAAAATGATACCTGAAATCGTTGGATAATTAACCGATTCATTTGCCTGCAAAGCTCCCAAAATAATATCTGAGCGATCTCCGGGAGTTATAACCAGTGCATTGTTATGTAAATGAACTAAATAATTATGCAATTGCATGGCTCCCACGCTATAATGTCCAATTTCGTTATTAAGATAGTTTTCACCAAACAAAACTTTGGCACCAAGCTCATTTACAATTTCCTGCATTGTAGGATTATTTAAACTTGATATCAGCGGAATTGTATTAACTAAAACATTTGGTGGCAAACTTTTCTGAAGACTTTTCGTTACCAATTTGATGTTTTCAGGCTGTACTTTATTGGCAAAAACCGACAAAACCTCAACTTCTTTCACTTTGAAAGAATCATACACTAAATACAAACTGTCAACAAGCTCTTCTAAGGTTTTACCAACACCAGAACCGATAATTATAGTTGGGATTCCGAGGTTTTTTGCGATTAAAACATTCAAATCTAATTCAATTGAAGTTCCTTCACCAGTAAAGCTTGTTCCTTCAACTAGAACAAAATCAAAACGTTCTTCGAGCTTTTTATATTTTTCGATAATTAAATCTAAAACCTCCCCTATTTTGCCTTTATTTTTTTTCTTTATCAGTTTACTTTTTGTGATTGCATAAGCATCTTCAAACTTAATGTCGAGATTAAAATGCGACAAAACTGTTTCAATATGATTGTCTTGTTCACCGTCTACAAAATCTTCGACAATAGGTCTAAAATAACCCACTTTTGCTGTTTTGCCTATCAAAATGCTCATTAAACCAAGGGTAATTATTGATTTACCGCTATTATGATCACTTGTGGCAATGTATATCGCTTTACTCATAATTTATATTTTGAAACTATTATTGTTCTATAAAATTAAAACCGCTAAAACCAACGCCTTTTCTTGAAATATACTATCAATCCAACAACTAATAAAAACATTATGCCCATGACAATAAAATAGCCGTTTTTTGCACGAAGTTCTGGCATGTAGTCGAAATTCATTCCGTAAACTCCAACAATAAATGTCAGCGGAATAAATATGGCAGAAATGATAGTCAAGGTCTTCATAATTTCATTCATTTTTCGGCTTTGTTCTGAAAAATAAAAATTAGAAGCACTTTCTAATGAACTCATATCTGATTCTATTTGTTCTAAGAGCTCTAAACTCTTTTGATGAAGCCTTATGAAGAAATTAAATGTTTCCTTCTGAATAAGGCCGTTATTTTCATCATCATCTTTTATTGTTTTCAAATAATACAATGAATCTCGAAGTGGCACGATTGAACGTTTTAAAAAATTAAAATTATCGCGGTGGTTTTCAATCTTTTCCAGAATAACCGGATCAGCTCCTTTTTTTGTCAGATCAATTAATTCTTCAATATTATCTTCTTCATCTTCTATCGTAATGTAAAAATTTTCCATTACTGCGTCTAACAATAAATACAGTAAATAATCTACTTTTTTAGTTCTTACAATTCCCGCATGCGTGCGTAAACGCTCGCGTATATGAGTGAAGAAATCGCTCCTTTTTTCCTGAAATGAAATCAGAATTCCATCTTTCAAAATAAAACTCAACTGCTCAACTTTAAGACCGTCCGAATATTCAGAAGGTAAAAGCGATTTTATATTAAAGAATAAGACATCTTGCTGTTCTTCTAATTTGGTTCTTTTTGTTGTATTTAAAATATCGGCCAATAAAAAATCATCTAACTTAAAATGTGCACCGATTGTTTTAATTAATTCGATATCATTTAATCCATGAATATTCAGCCAATTATTTTTAGTGTAATCAATGCAAGTATTTAAAGCTAAAACGGTGAATTTTTCATATTCGATAACATCAGCATCGTTATATACAAAAAGCTGCATTTCTGATTCATGATCTTTATGAGATCCAGTATACTCTAAACTAGTATGTTGCAGTTTGCGTCCTTTTTTGTATTTTATCTTTCTCATTCAAAATGATTTATATAGTAATATTACAAAAAAGATTTTGAACGGGAAATGACAAATGTCATTTTGTGGATAGGATACTTGATGCAGATTCACTTTCCCAAGTTTCGACAAGTAAAAACGTCAAAAATGTTCATAAAAAAACCGGACTATTTCTAGTCCGGTTTTCTATTATTGTGAAAGAAGGATTATTTTACTTCTTCAAAAATAACAATACTGATTACCAACATATTATGTAACAATGGTACAAATATGATACAAAGTAACTGTTTTATTTCAGGAAACAAGATATTTTTTGCCCTCACAACTTAAGAAGTAGTTTTGAAAGTAACCCATCATTATTAGGCCCTTGTATAATATTTGAAGTCAAAATTACAACACATGATATCTAAAGTGCTAATAAAAAGTTATAAAGCTAATTTTGCTTACAATCGCTTTTTTTACATACTTATCATTCCTTTTTCAATTAAACAGTAACTGACATTTCATCAAATAACGTCATGCATTATAATATATTCCAGAACTTTTGCACTTGTCCAAGCAGCAAGTTTTTTTGCACCGTCCGTCTTTTTTTGTGTATTGTCCATAACCGATTTAATAATTAATGGTATGGTCTTCCCGTCATTAACAATTTCACATGCTCTTGCAATACCATATCCTTCCATTTCTAGTCCAATGGTTTTTCTATCAACAGTTAAAACATCACTTTCGAAAAAACCTTCTCGGTCAATCACCGACCGCACACATGCCACTGGTTCACAATGGATATTGACTTGCGTGTTATAAATTTCATCTTTCTCCTTTATAAAATCAATAATTTTACTCTTGATTCTATCTATTTTTACCGTGTATGAGCTTTCTGTAGAAACTGATTCAATTTCTCTTTTAAACTCATCTTCTGTTAATTTACCTTTATCGATTGTAAAAACTTTTTTACTAATAATAACATCCCCAATTCTTGTATCATCAGGTTTACCTCCCATGACTCCTGTCATTATTAAAAACTTTGGTTTATATAGGCAAATCAATTCTGTAGCGAGTATCGCGGCATCCACCATTCCCGAGTTTATTTGAGAAGCGTATATAACTTTTTTATCGGGTTTTGATTTAAAGTAGCCCAATTCAATAAGGTGTTTACTATTTTCAATTGTTTGCAATGTCTGAATTAATGGTAACACTTTTGTCATTTCATCTTGTTCCAAAGCAGTAATTATAACGTAATCAACATCATGAAAATCTTGATCGCTTTGAGTATTTTTAATCTTCAAGTGGTCTTTAACTTTAGATATTTTTACTTCTTCCGATTCAATACTAGGCCTTACAGAATAATATTTTTGAATTCTTTTTTCAATATATTCTTTATCGTTCGAGGAAAATTCTTTTCCGGAAATTTTCTCATTAATAATTGAAGTTGTTCCATCTGATATAAAGCGGGTATCAAGTAAAGGATATTTTTCCCTGATTCCTGATGATATAAATTGCTGTATACCTACTATATTGTCGGAGTAAAAAATATGAACTACTAGATGCACGAGAGTATCTTTATCCAATAAATTTAATTCTCTTTCAAAAGAAGCTAAGCTATCAATTCTAATAGGTTTCTTAAAAGAATCTTTTCCAAGATTATTAAGATTTTTTTGATAATGCTCTTCTTCATCAAAAACAAATAGTATTACATCTAATGAATTCATAATTTAAATTTTAATTTTTGGTAAAATTCTTTTACCTCGGTGTTTACTTTATAGTCGTATTGAAAATTAAATAAAGGACTCTCTGATAGTTGCTTTAAGCAATTTATGCCTTCATTACTTGAAAATTCCTTTACTCTATCTGTGTAATGATTAACTATTGTAATCACAACAAAATCTTTTTCATTTGTAAATTTAATCACAATTTCCTTTTGAGCATTGCTGTAAAATTTCAGGTTATCAATTATTTCTTTTAATACAATTTTATCAATGTATTTTTCGGGTATATTTATGTCAAATTCTAGATTTAAGTTGTTCTCGACAGTCGTACTATTTTTTAAAGTATTTAACTGTACTAGCAATTTTTCAACAAATGATTTATACTTGATTTTTGAATTTTTGAATAAACCTCTAAATTCTTCACTCTCACTTCCCAATTTATCGTTTATAATTCCCAAATACTGAATAGACTTATTAAAGTTATCAATATCATTACCTTTTTGTTCGAGGTTATAAATGAAATCATCAATAAAAGAATATAAGCTAATTAGTGATGTTTCCTTGCCGTCAATCTGATTATAATAAATCATGTAAGGATAAGGCTTAAAAAAATCTTCAAAACTTCTAAAAAAAGAAATTAAGGGATTTAGTAATGTGTTTTTAATATTCCACCAACCTTCTCTAACTAGGATAATCTTTTCTTTATTCAAAGACTGTTTACGAATACACAAATCACTTAGCTCTCTTAAATTTGTTAGTGTAATCGAAAAATTAACTCCATAGGCTCCTCGTTCATCATGCAACTTAGGCTGATCATTTTCCCAATATATGTCTTTGATTTTTTGAATTTGCGACTCAAAGTCTTTACCTGATGGCAATGTTGATATGTATGAATAAAATCTTTTCACTTCTGCCAAAGATTTTAAATCTAAATTATTTTCTTCTATAATTTTCGAAAAAAACTCCATTACTATATTTGTAGAGTTTTTACTAGATATTTCCGAAACATGAATTGGAAAAAGTCTTAAAAACTTGTAAAATAAATAATTAATTGGGTTTATCTTTTTAAACGTATCTTTTGAAAAATTTAGTAGATCTTCGAATATTTTTGGATTAAGTTTTTGGATTAATTTGTCATCTTTATAAACTATAAAAAAAAGATGTATTATATCTTTTCTATTTTGCGACCAGTCATAATATAAGTCTTTCTGTATATTAATTTTTTTATTTTTATTTCTCGGACTCCCAAATAATATTGAATCAACAAATTCCTCAATCTTCTCTTTTATATCTGGAAGAATATTGGAAATCTTATCATAAAGATATGGCTCGTAAAGTAAAGACATGCAGAGTAACTCGATATCCTTTGTTCTATCGATTGATCTGATATTCGACTCATATTTTGCAATAAATTCATTAAACCATTTGAAACTCTCTTTGTAAAATCTATAACCAATAATTTTTCCCACCTCGTTCCTTACTAATATTAAATCTTTCTTAGGGACATCAAGCGTTTCTCTATTCTTAGGAAAATATTTATAATCTTTATCGATAGAATTTTTTGGTGATATTTCCTCTAGAATTCTAGAAGCAATATGTTTTATACTCAGTGGTGTATTTTGAATTTTTAATAACTCTTTCAGCCATAAAATCTCACCTGAATATGGCGAATTATTCAAATAGAAAGTTGAGATGTGCCAATGTGAAGCAAAATATATGTTAACATCGACCGTGCCGTATTGGGCATCAAATAAATCACTTCCTTTATTCAAATTATATTTAAGTGAATTAATTTTCGAAAAAAATTCTCGTTTATGATCATTTACCCTTCCAACTATACATAATAAGTCAATTTTTTTTGGTCTAAATATTGTCAATTCGTTTATCATTTGAAGAAGCGAATCACCTGTACATGAACCATCATCAAATATTAGAATATTATTATTTTCAACAATATTTGAGTAAAAATCAGTTGTATGTGGAAATTTCCAGCCTTCATCAGTATTAAATCTTTCTAATTCATATATCTCTATAGATTGATTATTCAAAACTTTACTTATAAATTTTTCAAATTTTAATGTTTTAATATCTGAATCTTTCGGATAGAATATTTTTAATTTATCGTTTACTTCAATTTTATTTTTTAGCAACTCATTAAAAATCTTATTTAAAAGAGAATTTTTTCCATCCGCAATTTTATTATTCTCAGCAAACAATATTTTCTTTAAATTAAAAAAATATGGATGAATTAGATTATTGAAGATTTTAAAATTTATATGAATGTCATCGTTTTCCACGTAATCTATAAAAGTTGAATTAGATAGTAAAATAGTCTCTTTTATAGTAAGATCTTCAGAAAAAATAATTGGAATATTAGTATAAGGATTTATCCTTATTACATCTCTAAACGCAGATTTATTCTCAATTTCTTTTCTTCGAAATTTTTTAATTGGAAATTTAAAAAGATGAATAATTCTAGATTCAAATTCTTCTGCAAATTTCTTAGTATTTTCAAAATCTAGATCTAGGGTATTTGCAATTACTGCAATTTTAAATAACTTGGAATTGTTTTTATTAATTACAGACTCTATTCTTCTCGTTAAGTTACCTGTTGAAATTGCATCACAAACAAGAATATAATTAGAATTCTCCTTAATTTCGTTTGACTTTAAATCCTTTTCAAATGTTATATAGCTATCAAAATAAAGGCACTGTTCTTCAGTTATTAAATTTTGCCTTATCAAGGAATTTAATATTTTGTGACTACTTGAAGTAATTGCAATATAATTTGCATCACTTAAATCATCATCTGTACTTTCTTTTATATTTTGAAATAATAATTTCGTAATTTCATTGCAATCTGACTTACTATTTAACAGATCAATTAGCTGTAAAAACTGCGATTGATAATAATTCCCATTACATAAATAAAGACCATCTTGTCTAATACATTTATTTTCAATTACAAGATCCTCAATTAGAATATCATCTATCTTTTTATACCTAATGTAATATTCTAAAATAACCTTCGATTTAGGAATTTTAGAGTCAATATTACCATACCTATCTGAAAAGTGTAGATTTCCAAATATATTATCAACATCTTTAAAATCCGTTTTAGGCAATAATACATCTTCTAATAAAAATTGATTTAATTTTAATTTATCGTCTTCCTCGTATATTCCAATCCATTCGATTTCGACATCATCATTTGCATCACTTAAGTAAATAAATGGAATCGGATGTATTTTAAAATCCTTAATTATCTTATTTAGATTTAAAACCTCTTCATTAATCTCACTAAGATTTTTTTTAGGTGGTGGATGTAAAACGACAATGCTATTATTTAAATTAATATTATAGTCTGTTAAAAGGAAAAAAATAGTTTTTTTAATAATTCTTTCATCTTTGCAACCAAGAAAACTTATATAGTTTAAAGTGTTATCTGTACCACTTTTTAAAAGATTATTACTCAGCAAACGAAGTAAATCATTATAAATTGAACTTTTTTCAGATGATAACTTTTTTGCTAACGTATATATATTTATATTATTAATTTTTTCAACTTTGTCCGTTTTAAAATTAAATATAGGTTTTATAGCGGATTTGTCAAAGACAGCACTATCATCTAATGATGGTAAGTAAATAGTTATGAATGTTCCTGGGAAGAATTTTGATTCATCGCCAAAAATTCCGAAAGCTTGCTCAAAATCCTTATTTTCAGAAAAATCATAAATTATTTTGCCATAATTACTTCTCGCAATTAACAAGCCTCCATATCTTTTTACTATAGTCAACAAATCAAATAATCCTCGTGGAATAAAAAGATTACTTTCAGAACCTACATTAAGAATTGGATTTCTTGAAGAATTATGTTTAAAAGCATATTTTAAAATTTCATAATCTTTAATAGTAGTAAATAAATCATCTGATATTATTTGATTATCGTTAATGTATTGATCTCTAAGAGTGGTTGGTATGCCTTCTCCAAAGTCTAAAAATGAAAATTGAATAAATGATTGATTTTTAAATTTTTCTTTGTTTTTAAAAAAACCGATTGTTTCTGGAATTTCTTCTTCTTTAAAGTTAGATTCCAAGAGGGATTGGCCACTATTAGCCGGATTGAGCTGGAGTGCTAAACTCATAAAAGCCAAATCAACATCACTTTTAAAGGAGTTCTTTATTGAATGATCTAAAAAGTTCTCATACAATTCTTTTGTAATTATAGCACTCAATGTATTATTTACAAATGGATGACTAAATCCACTTGTAAATAACTTTTCCTGTATAACATCGTTGAGCTGGTATATTGGATTTATTTCATGCTCTAATAAATCACTATCTTTGTAATCATTAATTTTTCTCAATGTAATGAGTGGAGTAATTCCAAATCTATTATAAATCTCTTTACTTTTTTCAGAATATTTCTTTTTGGATATTAATTCATTTTTAAAGTCTTTAATAGTATTATTAGTTATATCAAAGTAATTAGAGTAATCTTGAGTCCCGATTACTGAATAAATCTCCCAGATCTCCCATAATTGAACTACTTGTATTTTTGTTCTTTCACTCAATTCAATAGTAGATATTCCCTTTTTCTTAAAATAGACCTTAAAATCAATTTTACAATTATATAGATATTTAAGCAGTGCTGAAAAAAGTAATAAATTCTGATTAGATATCCATTCCGTTTCACTTAAGTCAAATTCAAAATTTTCACTAGAGTCTTTCTTAATACTACTGTAAATAGAGTTTATAAATTCGTCTATATGTTTCTCAGTAAATTTTTTCTGTAATTTTATTCTCATTTTTTTGTGTATCGTGTTTGAACTTTAAAACTAAAAATCCAAGTTAGAGTTTCTAATAGAGATGCTTCTTAAAAATTCTCTAGTAATATTATCTTCATCTGACATAGCAGGTTTATTGATAAGACCTAAATCATTCAGTCTATATTCAATATTATTTTTTCCCACATTAAAAAAATCTGAAAGCCATTTTACAATATCTCTATAGTCTTTCTTATTACATTCTTGACTATCTAAAAAAATTGTTCCCTGCTTACTGATGCCTAATTCTTTCTGAATTAAAATCAGCCTTGCTACTATAGAGTTTTTAGGCATTAATAAGCATGATGCGAAATAATTTGCTTGCCACTCAATCCAGTGTTTATCATTTTTAATATTATATGACTGGTGCAGAAAATTAAATTGTACATCCTTAAAATTATTGTAAACTGTTTGATTTATTTTTAGATTTCTATGTAAAATGAAATGACCAATTTCATGTCCAAGAACAAATGGATACTGAAGATTATTAGAAATATTATTATTTATTATAATTCGGTTCTTGAATAAATCATAGTAGCCCAGTATTTTTCTATCTTCATGATCTGTAATATCCAAAAACTCAACCTCTAAAGATTTTTTTAATTTTAAAAATTTGATAACTTCAGATAAAGGTGTTGGCAAAGCATAATTTAAAATTTCAGGATTAATTTCATTCAAAAAATTATTTGCTATTTTTTCAATATTTTCAGAATTAAGTTTTTTTAAACCCTCAATCTTTTTTGGCAATAATGCATTTTCAATAAGAACCTTAATATTTAAATCGAAATCTACCTCTTCTTTAATTTTAGAACTTATATTTTGATTTTTATGTAAAACAATAGTGTACTTATCCTCATCAACCTCTATCAACATTATACCAGTATTTTCAGCAACTTTAAAAGCACCACTTTGAAATTTGCTGTTTGTGATTAAAATACCCTTTGGTGTAAATCCTTTAATATTTTGAAGTTTATAACTAAATTCCTCTAAGTCATCAACAGGGACACTATGATTAGAATAATTTTTACACTCTATTATGCAAAGTATCGAAGGCTTATTAGCTGATGGATGTTTTACTTCGATAACTAAATCAAAAATTACATCTTTCTCTCTGATTATGTTATAATATTTCTTCTTTCTATATATAGTGCAATGCCCTGGTATAAAACTTAAATCATTATTAAGTAGTGCCTGTTCAATTAAATTATATGATTTATCTTCAAAGCTGTCACCAATTTTTACAGTATTCATATGCTATTTTTTTTTCACTTCTAGTTATAATTATTTAGCCGTTGATGACTATGGATAAACTTTCCATACCACAAAATAGGTTTTAATTCTAACTATGGCCAAATTCATCCTTGGAGAAACATCCTAACTTCACCGGTTGCAGGCGATTTCGTACTTCTGTTTATCCTATAAATGGTAAGTCGACGATATTTTAATCTATTTTTAAATTCCTGTATTAAAGGCTTTATAGCTTATAACCTAAACTTTGATAAAGACATGCCAGCTAGTTAGATAGTTGATAAAAATAAGTATTTTCATCCAAATATATCCGCTTTATATTTCAAATTGAATTATTTGATAAAAATAACCATCTCTATATGATGAAAATAGGTACTCTTTCTTTATTTTCGTTTTACAACTATCCAATAGAGGAATTTAGTTGATAAGAGTATTATTCATTCACAACTTTGTAATCCAAAGCAGTATAAAGCTTAAAAATTTGGGTAACATAGATAAATTTCAAAAATATAACCTCCTAATAATGGCTAAAAAAGCAATTGATATAATTCTTTGGGAAGAAGGTTTTTATCCCTTTTCAATAAAATACAACCTAAAAAATGCTTTTGAAAAACATAAAGATAAACTAGATGGTGCAGAATTCGATATCACATCAGATTCAATAATAAACTATTCTCATTACTTTAACAAGTACTTTGTAGAAATTGGTAACGCCTTGAAATATGCTTTAACCAAATCGATGTTAGGAAAACCAGAATTCATTGCATTATTAATTGCCGATCTGAACAGAACTGA
Source organism: Flavobacterium sp. 245 (assembly GCF_004362055.1). Lineage (GTDB taxonomy): Bacteria > Bacteroidota > Bacteroidia > Flavobacteriales > Flavobacteriaceae > Flavobacterium. Next base: position 223,837 of record NZ_SNXB01000006.1, on the reverse strand, counting down.
GGTAATTATCACAGAAGAAACTAGACGCGCTCATAACGCAAATGATTCGTTCGATATGAATCAAATTTCGGATATATCTATAAGCAAGCCTGAATTTCAAAATGGCTCCGAATCTTCATGGTCCTTAATTGACACCGTAATCGATATTGCTACAGTAAATCTCGATTATTTAAATTATATCAAATTTGATTCTTCTGTTAATAAAAACAGAGAAGAGCTCGTTCAAGTTGACGTAATTATAAATTTAACACATATCGGTTCTATTTATATCGCTGCAAAATATTCATACGACCAAATTATTTGGAGAGGTTACAGTATGACATTTGAAAATGGAGAACTTAGATTAAAATCTGATTTAAATGAGTTGATGCTGGATAATGCATCCTTAATTAGGTTATCACGAAACATTGCCTTCAAATATGATGATTTATTAAATTCTCATTCTGACTATAAAAAGATTTTAAGTTACTACGACGAAACCCGAAAATTTCAGAAATTGAAATTAATAGAATTAAAAGAAGGTAATTTAATTATCTCATATCAAAAGAAAGATAAAAAACCTTCGGAGTCCTATTGTCTCTTGGTTGCGCCTATACTTGCTTACTATCCGTTTTATAGGTCGCAGAAAATAGCAGGTTTAGAAAATTTAACTTTAATTGATTTGGTTAATTTATTATCAGGTCTGCAGGACTTTGTTCGTGCACTTCCCATACCTGAATACTATAATACAGCTGTTCAAAATTTAAGCCAGTTTCACCATTTCAATCCAAAAATAAAAAAAACAGCACTAATTGCTCATTTCAAAATTATCACGAAGTATGATGAAAAACAGATAAAGACTTTTTTAACTCTTTTAACTCACCGTGGTAATAAACATAACCTTTACAGGTATCCCATCTACCAAGAAGGGGAGAATTTATTCTTTACCCATTCAACTATCAAAAGAGCTAATGTACTTTACTTAATTGACAAGTGGCTTGAAGAAGGAAAATGTGATCTTGCAGAAAGAGGATTTCATTTTGAAAATTACATTAAAAATCATTTAAAAAATGAAAAACTAAACAAGTTTGCTCATTTTAAGTTAATAGAACAATCAAAGTTCTATTTCAAAAATTCCGAGAATGTTCGTATAGAAGAAGAGATTGATCTTGTAATAATAACTGATACAACTGTAATAGTTGGCGAAATAAAATGCAGTACTTATCCTTTAGATCCCGATGATTTTTACACCTCTTTCCAAACAATTAAAAAGGCGAAAAAACAAATTGAAAGAAAAACACGTTTTTTAAATGATAATTGGGAAAAGTTTGAAAACATAATAGGTAAAAAAGGAAGCCGAAGGTTTGAAAAAATTATTATTGTTAATTTTCCGCAGTTCGCAGGTAGAGTTATTGATGGTGTTCCAATTGCAGACTTTAACCTTTTCCTTTCATATTTTCACACTGGAAGATTCTCTAGCTTCAAATTAGAGAAAGGCAAAATGCCTATCGCTGATGTAATTCCTTATTATGACTCTATACCAACTTTTGAAAGCAATTTTGGAAAATTCTTTAATAAGCCGATACCTATTATGGAATTATTAGATAGACAGGAGATAATAGACTATGAGGTTACTTATAAGGGTGTGGAACCAAAAACAATTTCGCAAAGAGTGAAGTACAAATCTAAAGATTACTGATATTTTAAGTTATTCAGCTTTAAAATTAAATAAAGTAACTATTATAGTTCTAATTTAATTTTTAATAAATGTCTTTGAAAATTATGATTAATAATAATGTCTTGACAAAGACTAATATTCTAGGTTTTTAATAAACTTGAAGGAGCTAAAAAGCTCCTTCATCTGCAAAGGAATAATAAGTTTCAGGAGTAATGATCAAATGATCCAGCAGTGCAATATCAAGTATTCCGCCGGCTTCCTTTACTTTTCTGGTTATCTGTTTATCAGCTTCAGAAGGTTTAATCTGTCCTGAAGGATGGTTATGAATCATAATCAGCGATACCGCATTTGCTTTCAGTGCTGCTGCAAATATTAGTCTGAGGTCAACCACAGTGCCTGAAATCCCTCCAGAAGATACTTCGTAAATGCCAAGCACTTTATTGGACTGATTTAAAAGCATGATTTTAAACTGCTCGAAAAATTCTATTGTATCAGAATTCCAGGACTGGAGCGCCAGCTGGTAAGCCGTTTTCGAAGAATTTATAAAAGGTCTTTCTGATGCTTTTACTTTTGTTTTGTAGATCAATTCAATTTCTGCTACCTGATTCCAGTTCTGAAGTGTTTTTAAAGTTTCCATGATTTCTAAAGTTTTAAGATTAATTATGGAACCTCAGCCGGGAATGAGAAAGCGAGCGAAAAAAGCAACGCAATAAAGCAGGTTTTTCACCTGCATTTATGGGGGAATTTTTTTCGGCGAACCGACTTTCCTTCCCGAACTTTGTTCTGAAATTAAGCCTGAACCCCTGAGGCAATATCCCCACCTTCTAGTGTCTGCTCGCCGAAATTTCACATAAAAAAAGCCGAAAACTAAATTTCGGCTCGGACTGCTTTTTTGTTTTTTATCCTCTTTTTAATCTGATAGAGGTTCTGATTCAAAAGTTTTAGAATCTGTTTGTGGTGCGGGGAAACCTTGTTTTTAGTTCCCCTGCACTGCACAACTTCAAGTGATGGAAGTGCAACCTCTATGGTCTCCACAGGCTTGTTTTCAAATTTAGCTGAAAGAATAAGGGAGCTTTCCTTTTTATGATATTCGTTAGTAAATACGCAGTGTCGGAGCATATCACCCTCTTCGAGAAAATCCTGCACGCTTTCCATGACACTTATGCTGAGATTTTCCTTTGTGAACTCCAATCCGAAAAACTGTTTTTTCTGTTCTTCATAAACTATCTGCGCCTGCTGTATTTCAGAACGTAGTTCCTTTATTTTAAGACGTCTCTGAACTTTACGTTTTCTCTCAACAAGTCTGTCGTGTTCCTGAACCAGATTTTCTGGGCACACGTTAGCAGGAATGCTTAAATCCATTTTAAACCATCTGAGCAGTGAGATGTAATCTTCCCAAAGCGTAAAAAAAGAGACCTTATAATTGTTTTTAAAACACGTTTTAACTGCCTGCCAGTTCTCCCTGATGTACTGCGCGCGCGACAGCAGATAATGCTTCAAAAAATCTGTGTGTCCTGTTTTAAGGAGCGTCTCAGCATAAGAATCTTTCAAAAGAGCCGTAAAAAGCACCTGCGGTGCAATGGTGTAAAAACTGCCTTTGAAACCGTTTCTTTTCAGGACATCAAGCACCTGCGCACCTGCATAAACCTTATAAGGATTAATGCGGTATTTGGGAGAATCCTCAAAATTTTTGGGACGGATTTCAAGGGGCGAGTAATATTTCCAGGCATCATAAGTATTTGAAAAAACGTTGGTGCCGAGCGAAAGCGTACGCACCTCCCCTTTTGAATTTATCCAGTGCTGCATGACTTCCTTATGGAAGTAAGTCGGCATGCAGTTCTTTTTCATGTTTTTGTGCGAGCAGATAATACGTACCACCTGAAATCCTGCGCATACATTCAGAACAGCCCAATACTCTATTTCTTTGAAATGCACCTGATTGTACTGCTGTATTTTGAGTTTTCCCCTGCATGCTGTGCAGTTCATATAATTTTTGCAGGATGCTTTCTGCACATCAGGTTTCCATGTGTGGGCGCATTCCAAACAATGAAATTTTCCCCTTGAGAGCACAGCCCATTTCAGAAAAATGTCTCTTTCTGCCCTCCCCTGCATTTTTTCCGTTATAGGTTTAAGCGAATCGCTCAAAGCTGTAATCTGCTTTTCGATGATGGTTTTAGGTATCATAGGTCAAAGAGTGTTAAGGTTTTTGATGCGGGTTTTAAAGCAGGAAATTCCGTTTTTGGAACGATGCTGTTTTGAGGAACTTCGGAAGCAGAGCTAAACAAATCAGCTTTTTCAGGCTGATTTACCACAACCCTGCATTGTACAGGCTGAGGCTGATCAATGCTGTCATCTGCATAATATTTGACCGCCATGTCAAATATTTCCTGATTGTCAAAGGCGCAGAATCCAGTCTTTTTTACCTCCCAAAAAATGTAGTTGAAACAACTCTCCAAGTTTTTAGATGCTTTACTTAAGTTCTGCGCAAAAACTATGTCGCTCTGCGCAGTTTCATTGAGATAATTTTCTATAACGGTTTTAAATTTGTCTGAAGCTTTCATAAAAGTTGATTTAAGATTGAACAGTAATTGTTATTCAAAACTGCTTCTGTAGATATCAAAACAGTATTCTTCGAAACACAGCCAGCACATAAAAGTGTAGTGAGGCAGGCGGTGTCTGTTCTTTACAGCTTCTCCAAGCGAATCTTCGATTTCTTCCCTGATGTTTTCCAAATCTTCAAGATGCTGGATGTAGAACTTTTTACAATCCGCATGATATATAAATTCGGAGATCATACCGCTGATGCACCCGATTCTCTGCAGGTCTTCAAGGAAATATTTAAGCTGTTCTTTTTTAGTTCCTCCATACGATTCCAAATCGGAAAGAATAATTTTATTGAACGCAAGGCGCACATCATAATCGGCGTATATTGATTTTTGTAAGGCTTTCATAACTCATTTCATTAGGCTTATACATTTATCATCCGAACATTAAAAAGGCAGATCGTCAGGTTCTTCTTTTTTATTCTCCTTGGCAGAAAAATTACCCGACTGTACAGGCTGAGTGTCTGATGCGAAAATCAGTATTTTAATATTACTGGTATGAAACGTGAGACTGCCTGCGGCTTTACCCTCACTGCTGAGATAAGAGTTCACACCGATTCTTCCGAATAGTTCCACCATTGTGCCTTTTTTGAGCCACTGGGCTATACCTGCACTGAGCCAGTACGAGCAGTCAATAAAAGTGACTATTTTTTTTACCTCAGTACTGTCCTTGGTTTTGTAAGTGTCATTAACTGCAATGGAGAAGTTAACAACCTGTCTGTCTTTTGCTGTTTTAGCAACAACAGCATCTCTGGTTAAGCGTCCTGTAATTTCCATGATTTAAAAATTTTAGATTATTACTGTTTCTTCCCGCCTGCTCCGCAAAAAATGTTTTCAAAAGAAAAAACGGAAAAAAAGAAAGCAAGAATCAAGTGGGCGCTTAAGGATACGGAGGGCTATAAGTCCCGAAGGGCGGCAAGGCCGTTATGCGCCTGCAGGATCCGGCGCACGCTATCTTGGCTGCCCTTTTAGTCCGTTTCGAATGAAAACTCATAAGACTATCCTATTTCCTCCAGCCAGGATTCAAAAAAGGAAAACAAAATGCACAGTAAGATTGGCATGATATAATCTATATTTGTGATACATTTAAAATTTGTTTTCCATGTCAAAAAAAGGAGGAGATTTAGAAATCCTTGCACTGGAGTTCCTTGACAAGATTTTCAAGGAATTAAAATTTGCGGTTGTCCGTAAAAGAATCCAATTATCAGGCACACAGTACGGCTACGACAATGCAGTTGAGATCGTGAATGAGAAATATATAAGCCGATTGATATACAGCGAATGCAAGGACTATACAACGGAGCTGAATTATACCGACGCAATGATCAAACTGCCGCAGCTTGCATCGGCTCATGAAAAGATCGATCTGGCACTTTTCATCTCGCCAAGAAAAAACTTTACCAATATTTTTGAGGAAACCAAAAACAATCCTTTTTTGGAAAACCTTGCCAACAGGCATTTCCGTGTCGCATTTTTAACTCCGGAAACAGATGTGAAGAAATATTTTTCCCTTTATCCTGAAATTTACAAAAAGGCATATGGCACAGAGCCGTCAGTTCTCTCTAAAGCCGAAAGAGAAGAAATCTTGAATCAATTTGACAAATACATCTTCTCAAGCAGAAATCTGCAGAAGATCGTAATAGATGAATCCGACAAGCAGAAGTATATTCAGGGCATTGAGACAGCCCCTTTTCATATCGAAAGAACCTTAAGGAAAAAACAGGAGAGGGAATACGACTATTACCGCGCTTCTTCCAACAGCAAAACGCTGCTTTCCGAGATCCAGGAAAATAAAAAAGGAATTATTTTACTGGGCAATCCCGGTTACGGAAAAACGTCGGAACTTCGTCAGCTGGCAGCCCGTCTTTGGAGTACGCGAGAGAACACAGAGATAATTCCGGTATTCAAATCATTAAAGAATTTTACTCCGCTGTGCAGGATTGAAGATTTTCTGCCGCCAGATTTCAGGCGCATCCCAAAGCTGGCAGTTATTTTCGATGGTGTGGATGAAATCGAAAATATCATCGACTTCAGCAGCAAGCTTAGGGAATTTATTGTCCAGAACAGTGAATCATCAGAAAATGGTAGCATCCAATTCATCATAAGCTGCAGAACCAATATCTACAGAAAATACATCAAGGACATCAAAGGCCTTGATATCTACTTTCTAAACGAAGTAGGCGTTTCCAGCGCTCTTGGTTTCCTTGAAGCAAAATACGGGCTGGATCTTCAGGAGCACAAAACATTCGACATCTACAAAAACAGGGAAATCCTCGAAAATCCTTTTTATCTGGATTTGATCGGCATTTATTACAAGACCCATAAAAAGATCCTTACCAGCAAAGCGATGCTGATACGGGAATTCGTCAATTCACGACTGGATGAAGACAAGTCGGATAAATTCCAAAACGACATCAACTTTGACCGTGAACGCATCATAAGCTGCACCCAGAAAATTGCATTTGCGCTGGAAGCGATGCAGAAGCCATTCCTGACTGCTGCAGAAATTAAACGGGTAGCGCAGATTGATGAAATAGGGCTTGCCAAAAACTCCTTTTTAGAAGAAAACATGACAGGAAGCTGGAGTTTTGTACTTAAAAATATCCAGGAATATTTTGTTGCCAGCATTCTCTCGGAACTGGACTTTGAAGAAATCATACAAATAATAAAAATTGACACGGATACGGACAAGGTACATCCTACCTGGCATAACGTGGTAACGTTCCTATTGAACCTAATCACGGATGAAAGCCTTTACAATGCGCTGATCGGATGGCTGCTTGATAATGATTTCGAACTTCTTTTCAATGCCGATTCAGATCGGATTACCGATAAAACAAAAAGCAGGGCGTTCCAAGACTATTTTGTCAAGAACTGCGTTGACGATAATCTCTGGATTGCGGATCTTAAAAGCACAGCATTATTCAGCCAATGCGATGCCAATATAGAATATCTGATGCGCCAGGCAGCAGACACAGCTATCCACAGAAGAGCCAGAATGTCTGCCTTAAAGCTTTTGTCATACATGAGCATTTCCTCTTCATATCTTGAACCCATAAAAACACTGGCCAAAGCAATCATAAAAGAGAACGATTCCGCAGAAGACGATTATGTCTATCTGGTGGAGGATGCCATAATGCTTACCAAAAGCCTGCGCATCAATGAGGATACCGTATTTTTCAACCAGATCATAACAATGCTTAAAAACAGGGATGAAAAGGAAATCATCTATTCGATAATCTCCAGCACTCCTGTGGCATCTGCTGTTGAGAACATTGACTATTTTCTGGAAATCCTTGACAAGGCAATCGGCACCAAGCCATGGAATTCAAAGGCAAAATCACGATCCCTTATTTCAACCAAGGACAATATCCTGAGCCTGTTCACCAGAATCGACAACGGTCCGGTACTGGTTAAAATTTATGCCTTCTCAATTGAGAAACTCAACAGCCATCAATTCAAGGACTGTCTGAAAAAAGAGTTTTGGGCATATGCCAATTCCTTTTTCAAATCCAATAAGCAGTACAATACAAATCTGATCAAGATCATTTCAAACGCGGTAATACACAACCAGTCAAATCGTTATGATGATGATCTGCTTCTTGAAACAGCTGAATCGTGCGGCATCCAGACCCCGTTATTTGATCTAGTGCTCGACTCGGTTGATGGAAACTCCGGCGACAGGCATTTCCTGGCAGAAGTGATAAGCGAGGATGATTTTGAAAAAGTGCTTCAAAAATACCTCTGCGGATCCGTTAATGAGGAATTCCTACATCAGTTTAGAAATGTACTCAGCCACAAGGATTTTGATCTGAGCAAGAAACTTGAAGATTATATAGAATCGCGTACCCAATATATCTTCAAAGACAAATGCACTCACGAACAGCTTAATGAAAATAGTGAATACTGGCGCACAAAGGATCAAAAAGATTTTAATGTTCTTTTTGACAATGCAGAAATTGAAAGGCAGATTTTCATTCTTTATGAGTATATGGGCAAAACAGCATTAAATTATAAGGACATTGACAAGTTCTATCACCGCTACTATAAGGATTTTGAACTGCAGAAAAAAGTCACCGGCAATGCCAAACAGCTTTTGTATGAAATACTGAGAGACAATTACTCAGGAACGGCAAAACTCAGCAAGGCAGGCGTATGCAGAGCAATAAAGATGGCTAAAGCAAACCTCATACAGGATATACTAGACAGTCTTCCTGAGGAGAAAAAAAACAACAAAATCAAGATTTCGGAAGATCAGAAACTGTACATACAAAATTGGTGTACAGAGAATACCCCTTTAACTAAAGAATATTACTCGCAGCATCTGATCAAGGGAACTGCAGATCGCAATTACAATTACAGCCACGATTACGCTGTCTTTGAAGCCATTCATAAATTTCAAAAGTTTTTCCGTTTTCCTCTGGACGAGGAACTGCTATTGGATATGCTCTGGATCTATTCCCATGAAAAAGGCATCGAGACCGACTTTCTGGATGGAATTGTGCCGATCGAAAAAGTCCATGGCCGAATTCTGCACAATCTGTCAAACGCAGTGCTTTCAGCATCAAACTTCTGCCAGCACTTGAAATACTGCCAGCTGAACGATATTGAAATTGATGTATCCGGCCTGGATTTAAAATCAAAGATCTATGCTTTCCTCGACGACGGCCACTACTATTATGCAGGGGAAATCCTTCAGGATTATTTCACCAGCGATCTGGATACGCTGAAAGAATTTTTGGAATATAATGCAGAGAACAAAAGAGAAACCAATCGCTTTCTTTACGACTGCATCATATCAATCCTAAAAAAGACAGGGCATGATGATACTGCCCGCGGCTTTCTGATCGAAAACTATTCAAGCCTGCTGGCACAGGATATCTATACGGAAAAAGAACTGGTAAGAAAGCTGATCGGACTGAATTACAAGTATGGCTTTACCAGATATTATGAACTGTTAAAAGACCAGGCTGACCGGAATGCAAAAGGGGAATTTGCTTTTCATAAAGATGAATGGCAGAATTTCAGCAATCCCGAGGCGCTGGAAATGCTGGCTGCTGTTTTTGAACTCTGCCTTTCATCGCCCGCTACCGGAGATCTATTTGGCGACCATTATTCCCCTTTGAGAATATCTCTGGAGACTATTGTCAATATCTGCAAAGTCAATGATGAGAAAACCTGCATAAAGGTACTGGAACTCTTGGACGGCATAAATGTACAGTCGCTGAAGGAACAAAACATTGATTTGTTTCATCTGAACAGGCTTAGGAATGAAGTCAAGGAGGTGCATTACAGCCATAAGTCAAAACCCTACCAGATTACACAGGTCTTAAAGATAATTGACCAGAACAAAATTTTATTCATCGATTAATGCCTCACAGCATCTTTCCAATGAGTGCTGCTTTCAAATTACCATAAAAACTCAAGTTTTTTTTTAGAATATCTTTATAGTTTTTTTTCAATTTGATTACTTATAATGAACAGTATTAGTATAAAAAATCAACACTGTAAAAACTTGCTGTAAGGGAAAATCACGGAAAAAATTCATAAAAAAGGTGAACCAAATAGTTCACCTTTTATTTATATCGGCTGTACTGAATAGAAAGTCCGGCAGTAACAAATGGCTGTCTAAAAAACTCAGCCCTAGATCAGACCCATTACGTTGAGAAAACAATAAGAATCTTATCAGGGCTTTATTAATTTTTTATTATCGATTAGACTATCTTTCCCCGGGGTTATATTTACTCATAAAATCACAAACTTTTACTCTGCTTGCTTTATTATTGGGATGTTTGTACAGCAAATAACCATCCCCTATGTCGAAGAAAATTGGCGCGGCAGCTGAACCCCAACTTTTCCTTTCGCGTTTCCAGGATAGGGTCAGTTTGTTTTTATCTTTAAGAATTTTATTTCTTTCTTCATCAAAGTCAGCTTCTATTTTTTTTAAATTTGTTTTGATATAATTGTCGATTGAGATTTTTAACTCTTCTAATTCCTTATCATTTTCAGTATTCTTCCACTTCAAAAACAAAATTTCTCTTTTAAGCTGGGCAATTTCGACTTCCCGATTTAGATGCTGCGAGGCGACAGATTTCAATTCCTCTTTTAGGGCTGGTTTCAGATTTTCAATTTCATTCAGAATCTCATTACGCTCCTTATAAAGTTCCTCTATTTCTACACTATTTTCCAGGGCTGCACTCAAGAAGTGCTTGTTGCGTTTCAAGTCCCTCAACAACCTAAAAAATGACTTTTTAGCAGGAATTGCATCGTCACTGATAATCTCTATAAGAGATGGGTCGACAAATAAGTTTTCGCTTTGCCAGGTAATTATAATCTGCTCGGCAAATGTTTCTGCATTTTTATTGTAACTTTTAAAAAGATCAGTCACAGACTCTAACCCTTTTAAGGCATCTTCCCTAGATTGGATTTCAGTAGTCAAGACGTTTTGTTTTTTCTTTGTATTCTGAAGTCCAAAAGAATTGTGTTTACTTAACAGACTTCGCTGTGCTGAGTAGCGGCGATCGATTTCTGCTAGTTGTTGATCTGATATATTTTCAGTAATCAGATTATCTTTAAAAGTCTGCGCATTTATAACCCAAATCATTTTTTCATAAAATTTTTCCCGCTCGGCAATAATTGATGAAGAAATCATGGAATTTTGAAATTCTATTACAATCCCATTTGGCGTAAAAATATCAGCGATGTGTTTTTCGCTGTTCTTTTCTATGATTGTTTCCTGCCAGTCTAATGGAAATTTATTTTTCCAATCCCGGTGCCATTTGGTTTCACCTTCCTTCCATAAGTCACAATCTGCGTTATGGACATGCTGCCAATGCCAAATGTAAATTTCTCCACATTTTCCAATTACTTCTTGTTTGCAGAAGCCGCAAACGGCCCTTTCGCCGGAATAAGCAGGAGTAATCTTTTTTCCATTAATATCTATCGCATGCTGCATAGTCGAAATAATGACAGTTAAGTTTATGGATATATGATTCAAAATCACACCGCATTTATTTCCAAATTTATCATTTTTTCATTTATAAAAACTGTCCCAGTCTGCAAACGATCGAAAACCATAATACTGGTCTTCAATCTAATGCGTATATATTAACGAACATCCCCATGCAAAATATAAGTCAGCATCTCATCGCTGCCGGCTTTGGATCTGAATTGCTTTGACATCCTATTCAATTTTAAGCCTAATTCCTCTGCTATTTTTTTAATACTAAATAAGCCAGCGCTGGATCGTTCAACAGGCGTTCCATTTCCGAATGAATAATATCCTGAACATCCTGTTTTATCTGCAGATAATTCCGCTGGATCATGGCATTATCAAGTTTACGAACCGGGGGGATCTCTTTGTAGCTTTCCATTTCTTTTTTAAGTGCTTGATGATCATTAATAATTTCACTGTGAAAAGTTTTAAGCTCAATTTTACAGTCCGGATCATCTGCTACCATACCCACAAATTCACCAGAACTGAGTCCTGATATTTTTGAAGGGGGTACAGCCGATTCCAATTGTTTTGAACGGCTGACAGATATGTCTGCACTGTTAATGGAAAGACTCTCCCTATCCTGCATAATTTTTCCGAAACGTTCTGATAATTGTTTGGATGTATCCCCTGTAACCTGCCCGCTTATAATATTCCCGACAATATTCATAATTACATCGGCCTGCTCGCGCCCGTAATCTTTTCGAAGCTGGCTGAAGTCCTGAATCCCTAAACAAGCCGCTACTTTGTTGCTCCTGGCTGTTGCGATAAGACTGTCCATATTGTTGAGGTAGATTGTCGGGAATTCATCAAAAATAAGACTGGATTTCATTTTCCCTTTTTTATTTACAAGTTTCACAAGACGGTTTACATATAGGGATAAAACAGCCCCGTAAATCTGTATTTTCTGCGGGTTGTTTCCCATGCATACAATCTTAGGCTCATCGGGATTATTGATGTCCAGAGTAAAATCATTTCCTGATAAAACATAGTATAACTGCGGGGAAGAAAGCCTGGCCATCGCAATTTTCGCAGTAGCAATTTGTCCCTCAAGTTGGTCAGTCGCCTCGTTTAAGTACGCATTAATAAAAGGGTTTATCAGGACCTCAATTTCTTTCTCTGTCCGAAGCAGGGTAAAGAGACTGTCGTAATCCATCTGCATGAGTTCAATGACATGAGGCAGAGTACAGAATTCACCGTCTTTATACTTTCTGAGATACCAGATAACGGCCGATAAAAAATTGATTGGAGACTCTACAAAAAAGTCCCCCTGCCTTTTAATCCACTCCCTGTTAAGGCCCATTAAAATAGTCCGGGCAGATTCCGAGGCATCTGTTATATCTTCCATGCTCTGAGGATCCAGCGGATTACACCTGTGCATTATATTATCAAAATTTATAAAGTAACATTTGGGCAGGATTTTATAAGCGTGTTTATTATTTTCAAAAGTATTATAGACAATCTTTGACAGATCATCGTATTTGAAATCATAGACAAACATGCTGAACCCTTTTTTAATATGCTGGGTAATCACATGACGAATTACAAAATAAGATTTTCCGGATCCCGGCGTACCCAGAACCAACAATGCCCGAAAAGGATTTATAATATTTATCCAGCTGCTTCGCAGTTTATCCTTTAGATAATATCTGGCGGGCAGGTTGATGGAATATTCATTCTCTAGCAGTCTTTCTTCCTGCGGAAAAGTCTCATTAAGCTTGTTGAAAATATCCTTTTGGTTCAGCTTGTTTTTTATGATCCGAGAAAGCAGTGTCCCGCCTGAAAGCATTATAAGAAATCCAGTTGAAGTAATTACAATATAAACTATTGCTTTATGTGTCTGCAATGAAAATAACAAAAGCGCAAAATAACTTATGAAATAAATGAGCATTCCACAAATACAATAAACAAAAGCAGTTGTGTAATTAAGTTTTTCATTTTTTCTACCCTTTGCACCAAGAAGCGAAATCACGAGAAATCCGAGGGCAAAAAATTTCGATTTATGAAAATTATCAAATAGTCCCGCACGATAAATACCTGCTAAAATTTTATCGGTAAACTCACTTACCAACTGCCACTGCTTGAAGGCTGAATAACAATAATAGTAAAAGTGAATTACCAGAATGGTAATCCCTATGAGCCTTGTCATATCCAATATCTTTCTCAGTGCCTGTTCATTTTCTCCTGTCTGCATTCCCATGATATTGATTTTTTTATTGATTATCTGACTGCCCTTTTCTTTTTTTCTTCCTGCGTTTTGCTTTAAGCTGATTGGGCAGGTAAGCCTGCGCGGATTCCATCCGGGTCAATACATCCAAAACTTTAGACAGAGCAGTATCAAAACCATAAGTTTTACTAATTTCAAATAAATCTTTATTCGCTATACTTCCCATTAATTCAGCTTTGGATTTTATGTTTATGTCCTTATCGGAACCCTGCAGAGTTTTACCCATTAAATTACAGCGTTCCTGTACTGCCTTTGCGCTGTACTGCCTGCCTAAAACACTTCCATTAAATACACATTTTGTAGTATGATCCACATAGGTGATACCGTAAATCATCCCGGCAGCACTTTTTCTTGAAATAATATTAATCCCTTCTTTTTCGAGCAGTTTTCCCAGCTCGGAAAATGAAATGTTTTTATTAAGAAGTGCCAGGTCAACGGCATTCTTTATCCTGTTTTTCATCGATACACTTCCACTGCCGGCGGACATAAATTTTTGCTCTAAAAATTTCAGAGTCGGCTTATTGTAAAAGTCACTGGCTTTAATAGGAACCCCAATTGGTTTTCCATTACTATCAAGTATGCGGTACACTAATCCTTCTGCTTTAAAAATCCTTGAGTCTTCAGATCCCCTGTCAGCAAAAACATTGTAGAGCTGCAGCACAGCATTGAGTTCAGAAAGACTTGAATATTTATAGGTTGAAAGCACTCCATTAAGCACTGCTGCAATCGCTTTTTTTGACTGCATTTTTCCGTATGAAATCTTCTGCAAATCGATAGGTTTAAGAACTTTATCTATATTATTTTTACGCCCCTGTGCGACCACTAAAGAGAACATCTCCTCTATTTCTTTTCGCGCAGTTTCAGACTGGTTCCTGCCAATATTGTGCATATCAATCCTGCTTCCATCCTGCTTTACCTTTATGGACACCAGATGAATATGCGGGTGTCCCGCATCATAGTGGCGGTATACCAGATAAGGCTGTTCTCCAAAACCAATTTTCTGCATATAGGCATCTGCAATCTGCATTAATTTCTCGTTGGTTAAGAAGGTTTCAGAGGGATCAAAATTCAGTGAAATATGCACGCTATTGCGATTTACATTCTCATTTAAAGCATTTTGATTAAGCAGCCTGCTGAGTTTCATTGTGATGCTCATTTTATCCACTTCAAGAGGATAATTCCCCTCGCCTATGCACTCCGCTGCACCTTGTTTTACCTTATTTTCATTATAGTTGAAAATGTTGTGCAGTGAAGTTCCTGTCTTAATTACTGCAACCATTTTCGGGAGATTTTCTCAATATATTTATTTATCTCTTCTACCTTATTCAAAAGTATCCTTCGCTCTAGTTCATGATTGATAATCCAGGTTTTAAATTCCGGAATCTGCTGCAGTGTATGCAGCTTTTTTACTGCCTGATTAAAGTTGTTTCCCAAGGCCTTAAGTTCAGCTCTGAGTCTGATAATCTCGAACATAAATTCATCCAGGGACTGATTGCGGTAATTGGTTGTGATGGGTTTATCAAACAAATATTTACGAATATATTCACTTAATTTGCGACAGGTTGTAGCCTTCCATTTACGTTCAATTCTTGCATATTCTGCAGGCGTAAAACGAAGGCCTACAATACGCGTTCTGTTTGAATTTTTCTTTTCCATTTTCTCTCATTTTCATTAATTTCAAACTCTTTTTCTTCTTTCAGTTTCACTGCTCACGAGTTCCGAGTAAAGAGCAGCCAGATTCTGTTGTTTAACAACCGGACATCTGGCCGATTGCAGGAACGTGGCAATCTTTAAGCTATTTTAAATATCATTTTAGAATTTCTGCATTTCTGCCGATCACTTAAATCAAATCGCAATAGAAACAGTATTTGAAAACACCTAAGGATTGTTTCTAAAACTATACGAAGTTAAGTAAGCTCCGTCTATTCAGCCCATCATGGACATATAATGTCCATGATAATTAAAAAGTCTATTTATACTTTTGTATTAATAAATATTAATTTAAAAACGTGAAAATTATGATGACAACAAATGATGTAGCAAGGGTTTTTGATACTATACTTAGTATTCCTGGGATGAATGAGACGGTAAAGATTGATTTGAAAATTTCACGCAAAAATGTACTGCTCCTAAACCATGTGATTGAACGTGGGCTGACGGCGCAGGATGATGAAAAATCAGCTATTTTGGTTTCTGCAATCCCTGAGGAAAACCTTTCGGATTTAAAACAACTTGCAGAGGAGTGCCTTCAAAAAGCAGGTCTGGCAGAACTTCGTGAAAAGCTGCAGACTCTAAACCAATCCGGAAAATAAACTGATTTAAAATTTACTGCACTTAATGCCAATAAAGAGAAATCTTATTGGCATTTTTTTTAGCCCCTTTTATATCAAAAATTCTGCTTCTTTTGTTTTTAACTCACAATTGATTGTTTTTGAAAAATACCGGCTTGTTTTAGGTAACAATCAAAATTACAGGCTGTTGTAATTTTGTATCAGTTCTATTAAGTTAAATATTTATCCTAATCAAATAAATTCGAATTCCTGCAGAAATGTCCCAACAATCGTTTTAAATACCTACAGAAATCATGAAGTTAAACAGCAACATAGGCACTATTGCCAAAGAAATAATCTGCCTCCTGTATGTAATGCTATTTGTATACGCGGCTGTGAGCAAATTACTGGATTTTGATAATTTTCAAGTGCAGCTTGGACAGTCTCCATTACTGAGTGTTTATGCATCTTTTGTATCATGGATTGTTCCAACTCTAGAGCTCTTAATTGCGTGCCTGCTCTTTATTCCGAAACTCCGCGATTACGGTCTGTATGCCTGCCTGTGTCTGATGACTATGTTTACGGCATATATTTATATTGTCCTGCATTACAGTTCTTTCGTTCCCTGTTCCTGCGGCGGAATTTTAGAGAAAATGAGCTGGAATGTTCATTTAGTTTTTAATATTTTCTTTGTCTGTTTAGCGGTCTTAGCAATCTTTCTGAGTTATAAATCTCAAATTAAAAAAAACAAAATAAGTAATAGATTCTCACCAATTAAATCTATTCCGATTTTCATATCATTAAGTATAATACTTATTATCGCTTTATTTCTCTCTTCGGAAGAAATCATGGAGCACAAAAATCCATTTATCAGACGCTATATCAAACGAACTGTGCAGCTTGTCCATTCCAAAGATTTAATTTATAATTCTTATTATTTCTCAGGAAGCAGTCCAGATAAACTTTATCTAGGAAATTACACAACGCCTTTGCAGATCATATCGATTGACACCTCCTTCAAGTTTCAGGACACACACAATATAGAAAATAGTGATCCTAAAATTCACTATCGTTCCATCAAGATTTTAGTTAGGGGAAAATATTTTTATTTAATGGATGGTAGTGTTCCAAGCATATTAGCAGGCAGCACTGAAGACTGGAAGATTTCTAGTAAACTAAATGGGCTTCCTTATTTTACGGCGGCGGAACCCATTGACACATCATCTTTTATCTTCCGCAACAACAATGGGATAAAATCGGCCAACATTCTCGGCATTTATACTGCAAATAATGACAGGAAAATTCAGTATAAGCCACATCTGCTGAAAAAGCAGATTGACGGAATTTTCGACACCGATGGCATACTACATTACAGTAGAAAAATGAAAAGGTCTGTCTATGTTTATTTTTATCGTAATGAAATTATAGTGACAGATAATAATGGAAATTTAACTCATCGCAGCAAAACAATTGATACTTTTTCAAGAGCAAAAATCAAGGTATCCTATCTCAAAAATGAGACTGTACGTAAGATGTCCGCACCACCACTTACTGTTAATTCACTTAGTACGCTTCATAATAATCTATTGTTTATAGAATCGAAAATTCCAGGTCAATATGAAGATCCTGCTCTCTGGAAACACGCTTCGATAATAGATGTTTATGACATTTCAAAGAACAGTTATGTTCTGAGTTTCCCAATATTTATGATAGGAGATGACAAGCTTAAATCCTTGTATTTAACCGATAGGCATCTTTATGTTTTAATTGGCACAAAAGTTTTGATGTACGAATTGAAAGAAAACCTTAAAAATGCTATACAAACCGATTAATAGAACTCCACTAAATAATTAATAAAAATATACCGGCCGGTGCCAGGAAATAAGATCGAACACCTGTAGAAAATAGTAGATCAAATAACCTTAATACATATTATTATGAAAACCACATTTTTAAAATCGACAATGCCATTTGCACTTGTTGCAATAATGGGAATTACAGGCGCTTTTTTAACCACTTCGATGCAGAGTGCATCAAAGCCGCCAATTGTGGGATATATTAACAGCGCTACAAAGCCTTGTGATGTTCCTGTAAGTTGTGACAGTACGCCTAGTCCATTTCTATGTGAAGCAAGTGGCCAACAGGCTTTTGGGAAAGCCAACAATTGTCAACAGTTGCGTTATCGCCCTGTTAATTAATAAACATTAAATGCAATGCAGTTCTGCACAAGAACTGCATTGTTTTTTTTAGTTAACGGCCTCTTTTGCCCACTTAACTGATTGGTCATTTTTAAGATAGTAATCAAACCACTGATTAATTCTCAAACTCAAATCTTTTTGATTTTTTTCTTTCATTAGGGTATGTTTTTCATCGGGATAGAGCAACATAGTTGCGGGTTTCCCTAGCCTTCTAAGTGCCATATAAAATTCTACACTCTGATTCCAGTTTACATGCCAGTCTGATTTTCCTGCCCATATTAAAATTGGTGTATTAATCGAGGTAGCATTCGCTACAGGGGAGTTCTTCGAATACAAAACTGGATCGTCAAAAGGACTTTTTCCCAATCGCCACTGCTCGCTTTGAAAGCGGGTCATATCCGAAATATTAAGATCCCAGCCGACAGTGAGATAAAAACTGGTCAAATCAGAAATAGAAGCCCCTGAAACAGCTGCTGCAAAAAGGTCTGTCTGCGTGATTATGAAATTTGTCTCATATCCTCCAAAGGACTCTCCCATTAAACCTATCCTCAATGGATCTACGAAGTTTTTGCTTACTATATGATTGGTCGCGCTAACAACACAATCAACCGTATTTTCTCCCACTGTACCAGTTTCATGTTCAATATCCGGACATAAAATAACATAGTCTTTTGTTGTCATTACAGATTCATTAAAGCCATTTCCATAAAACAAGGTGGGGTTGATATATCTATGTAAGTTATGCGATTGCTTTTCATAAATATAGACAATCATGGGATATTTTTTATTGGGATCGAAATTTGAAGGAAAGTACAATATGCCTTTTAATTCTTTACCTGCGGCATTGCGGTACGTAATAAGTTCTGATTTACCCGTTTGGAATTTTTCATAATGGGAATTGCTCTGAAAAATGATTTTTTCCATATAGGAATCGTTCTTTAAAACGATACGCGGAGGCAGATCAAATCTTTGTTCCTTGCAGATATAAAGCCCAGACTTTTTTATGTAATGCATATTATCAAAAAAACTGCTGCGGCTTAAGATCTGTTTTAGCATGCCCGTTTTCTCCAAACTGCAATATCCAGTCTTGCCATCATCATATTCCGTGCGAAGAATGAGTTTATCGTTTAAATCAACAGCAATGCTTTTAAAGCCGTCAAAATTTCGCAAAAGGAGATCATAATCTCCAAGTGTATTAATTCGATATATCGTTTTATCTTCTCTTCCTTTGGTGAGTCTTCTGGCTACTGTGCCGTCGTTCTTTATCGCCCAAATATCATATTGGTCATACAATAGAATTTCCTTGTCATCCGGAGTCCATCCCGGATTTCCGTATGCTGCATCACCTCCTAATCCATGCACCCTGCCAAAAAAAGGAATTTTAATATTTTGAGTAATATTGATATGAGTTTTACTCTTAATATCATAAATCCACCAGTTGCTGTCTTTGTAATACGCAACAAACTTGCCAGAGGGTGACGGCAAAAGATCTGTATGGAATTCGCTTTGTTTTTTAACCATAATTTCTTTTTGACCGGTATCAAGATTCACCAAATAATAGTCCCTTGGAGCTACATTTTCAAACTGGGGCTCGTATTGTTTTGGGTTGGATATTATCGCCAAAGTTTTATTGCCATTGAGCATTACACTGGGAAATTCCACAGAAGAAATCTGGACTACTCGTCCAGATGACGGGTGCCATACCGCGAGATTAGCTTTTTCATAAAAACGTCCCGAATCTTGTTCCCGCGGATAAATCCATTTATCTGCGGTATTCCAAACTTCAACCGTGTCCCTGGCTTTTTGTTCAACAGGTTTAGTTTTTTGAGAAAGGCCGAAAAAGACTTTATCCAAATCCGACGATATAGTCAGGCGATAACTATCCGTTTTATCAAAAATTTTATCAGATAAAAAATTGTTAAGTTCCTTTTGATTAAGCCTGAATATTTTTTTGGTCTTCAGTTTATATAAGCAAAGATTGGTGCCGCTAGCTATTGAATCTGTTGAACTGTAAAAAGCAACTGCTTTGCCATTCTCTTCCCATGCGAAGTTATAAAACTCCCCATTTCCCTGCTTGGCGATCCATTCTATTGTCGAATTCCGAAGATTCAGAATTCCCACGGAATACTTTTCTTTTTCTTTTATTGAAATAATAATTTCTTTTTGAATTGGGCTCATTGAAAAATCTACTACATCCTTCACTATACTGATCACACCGGTTGACAGTTTTTGCTGCTGCAGGCATTTTTCTTTTCTTAAGAGTGTAATAATCTGGCCCGTTTCCATGGAATATTCGATATGCGTATCCAACGGGTAAGAATGCCGTAATCCAGTTTTCAAATTTAAGGACTGGATGCTTTTTTTGTCGTTGAAGATAAGGTGCTCATTTCCTGCAAAACGTGGAAAAACTCCACCAGGCAAATTAAAGGTTTCGCCGTTTATTGTATTTCGCACAAAGAGCGTATCGCTTCCGCTTTCATAACGCATTCGATAACTGATCCATTGGCCATCTGGAGATGGATTTTCCATCAGTAGCTCACCCCAATTCTTATAATCAGATTCGGTCAGCTGTTTTTTTTGCACCACCTGCCCCCATAAGGGGCAGGCTACTAATGGCAAAATAAATAATAAAAATAAAGCCAGTGTAAGCTTCATACACAGAGATTCCTGTTTCTTGCTTCCGTAGGGAAAATTATAATGAGATTTCATATTTAATAACCGCTATTCTGCGGGCGTATATTAGGATTAATGCTTAGTTCGTTTTCAGGCAGAGGAAACAGAACATCTGTTGAATTCCAGCCAGTCTTTACAGGATCAAGGACATTATCAATTTGTCCGGAACGTTTGAGGTCAAAAAAGCGATGTCCGAATTCTGTAAACAGTTCCCATCTCCTCTCGCTCAAAACGGCATCAACAAGCTGCTGGGCAGAAACAGCATCTGTATCCAAAAGCCCCGCACGTTTCCTAATTCTGTTCAAATCTTCTTTTGCGCCTATTAAATCTCCCTGATGCGCCCTTGCTTCTGCCCTTATAAGATACTGTTCGGCAAGGCGGAAAATTATAGAGTACTCCATTGAAGCGGCAGTATTTTCAAACTCCTTGTATTTGTATGCATGATACCATGTATCGTTCCCATCGGTGAGAGCCTTTGTCCAGTTCACTTTCCGAAGGTCTTTTAGATCAAAGGATTCAATAAGATTATTAGTTAATGCCACAAAGGGTGGAGGACCGGAAGAAAATATGAAAATACTGGCCTCATCTGTGTTTTTTCCGGCCACAGAGGACTGGAACTGCCATATGGTTTCCTTGGAATCCTTTAGGAATACCAGAGAAACATTATCCTCGATGGCATAAAGATTTATGGCATTTAAGACCGCTGATGCTGTATTTGAGGCTTCTGCCCATGACTCGTTATACAGATATACCCTTGCCAAGAATGCTTTTGCCGCGAATTGGTTAGGACGCACTCGCTCAGCATTTATATAATCCTGTGGCAGTAGATTTACCGCATTTTCCAGATCCGCAATAATATTCCTGTAGATATCTTTTACCGGAATCTTCGAAGCTTCATTATTTATATTACGGTCTGTAGATACAATGTACGGAATGTCCCCGTAGAGATTAGACAGGTAGAAATGCACGATAGCCCTTATAAACAGGGCTTCCCCTCTTAGCTGTTCTTTTTCCTTTACAGTGAGTTTATTACTTGACTCCACTCCTTCCATAACGGCATTGGCAGCGTAAATCTGATTATAACTGAGATTCCAAGAATCTGTAATAGTTGAATTTGCAGGCAGAAGTGCATTGGTGTAAAAAGGGAGTGTCGGATCGCCCGGACTTGCAAGGCAATACAGCTCATCTGCATAATTACCCAACAGATTGGAAACGCCTGATGCCGAACCCGAAAGCAAGCCCTGCTCTCTCATTTTAGAATAAATATCCGATAAAGCTGCGTTTGCAGTGGAATAGTTATCAAAAACTGAAACTGTAGTAAGTTGTGATTTGGGAAGATCAACTTCTACAAAAGAATCACAAGAGGTCAACAGCACCATTGTTATTACCTGAAAAAGCAATAAATGGTGTATAGAATTATTTTTAAGAGATAGTGTTTTCATGACAAAGTATTAAAAAGTGAGCTGGATTCCAGCAGTAATAATTTTCAATGGCGGCAGAGACCTGGAACCAATAGATTCAGGATCCCCATCCTTATATTTTGTAAAAGTGAGCAGATTTTGTCCCTGCAGGATTAGCTGGCACTGCGTGCTTTTCATATTTAAAGGCAGGCCATAGGAAAGGGCTATATTCTTCAATCGGATAAAAGACCCGTCTGTTATGGAACCTGTACTCTGCCTGAATAAATAGTCGGCGGTAACCGCATCCCTATTATAACCGCTGGTATAAATCTGCTGGGAGGCATTATCTCCAGGCTTTGTCCAGCTGTCTGCTGCCCTTTCCGGTTGATTAGACATCTGTCCAGTGACACCATTATAAAAAGTTCTAGTTTCCTGTTTAACAAACTGAAAAAGAAAATCAAGCTTTAATCTTCTATAGGATAGCGCATTTTGCAGTCCTCCAAAATACTGCGGGTTGAAATCTACAACGCTCTGCCTGTCTTCGGGAAAGGATATGACACCATCCTTATTAAGATCCTCGAAAAGATAAACACCGGTCTGGCTGTCTATACCGGTATATTTATAGTTCAGCTCAATATTCAAGGGCTGACCGATACGATATTGTTCTTTGTAGGCTGAGGCAGAAAGTCCGGGAAAAGCAATAAGCTCATTTCTTGCCAAAGTAAGATTCAGGCTTGTTGTCCATTTAAAGTTCTGAGTATTGAAGTTTTGAGTACGGACAGTGAATTCAAATCCTGTGTTTTGCACAACAGCATCTAAATTGGCCTGCATGGACTGAAATCCTGTAGTTCCTGCCAATGGTATGCCCACCAGCTGATTGGAGGAACGATTCTGATACCACGCACCTGTTACAAATATTTTATCCTGCAAGAATCCCATCTCCAGAGCAGCTTCAATTTTTTTATTTGTTTCCCATCCAAAGTCAGGATTATAAAGCCGTGAGGGCTGTAATCCCACATTGGAATCATAATTAAAGCCCGATGAGGTATAAGTGTCGAGAAACTGGTAGTCCCCAATCTGATCATTTCCAGTTGTTCCATAACTGCCACGCAGTTTGCCAAAACTCAGCCATGAAATATCTTTTAAAAATCTTTCTTTGGTGAAAATCCATGCCGCCCCAACAGCGCCGAAATTGGCAAATTGATTACCCGGTCCAAATCGGCTAGAGCCGTCACGCCTTCCTGTAAGATTTACAATATAACGATCCTGCCAGTTATAGTTGATCCTTCCAAAGAAAGCCTGATATTTATACAAGGCATCATCACTGTATAAAACCCGCACAGTGGCTGCAGATGCAAGGTCATAGATCAAGTCATTTGATGTGAAACCGCTTCCGAATTGATACAGCCGCTCAGTAGTCTGGCTCTGGAAAGTTCCTCCAACCAGAATATTGACTTTACCAAAAGTCGTTTCTTTTTCCCAACTTATCTGGGGTTCCACTATCCAGGACTGTCGGTCTGTATTATTTAAATAAATACCGGAAAAGGCGCTTGTCAACTGGAAAGCAGGATTATAAATGGTGGAAGGAGAAGTACGGGTTTCCTCGTGTCTTAAATCTGTAAAACCAAAATTACTTTTCACAACTAAATTATCCAGCAAATCATACGACAATACGGCACTGGTCACAAGATCATTTGTTTTGGACCTGAACTTCGCATCTCTGAAACGAAGCGGATTCTGCCAGGTTCCATTTTCCCAATTTAAATTGCCGGAGGCGTCATACAGTGCAGGAGCATTTGGAGCGAGATATCTTGAGATTGAAGTAAGATCATATGCAGGCTGATCATTATCCTGAATATTGTATCCTGCTGAAAAAGTGAGTTTGAACTTGTTATCTTCTGAACGGTGGCTCATGCTGAACTGCGTCCCTCCTTTCTTGTACATATACTGACCAGGAAAGACGGTAGACTCTGTATGATAGGTACTGCTTAATAAAAACTGCGTTTTATCAGACCCACCTGAGAGTGTAGCCTGCAGATCGGTTATCTGCGACGTCCCTCCTAAAAACTCTTTCTGCCAGTCTGTTTCACGATTCTGATCCCATGTTCCATTTATATCATAATCCCATGGATTATACTGAGTGAGACCATCATTGACAAAAGCTTGTTTTCGCATAGCAATGTACTGCTCGGTACTCATCAGTTTCATAAATTTAGTTACTGTTCCTGCGCCTGTTGTAGCTTTAACAGTCACAGCAGTTTTCCCACCCTTTCCTTTTTTAGTAGTGATAAGCACCACACCATTGGCACCTCTTGAACCATAAATCGAGGTGGCATCAGCATCTTTAAGTATTTCGATACTTTCAATTGTATCGGGATTTATACTATTCAGCGGACTTGTAACGGTGGGAAATGTAGAGGATGTCTGATTATAGCCGATAGGATCCGAGGCGTATGGAACACCATCAATAATGTAAAGGGGATTATTACCATCACTTCGAATACTGTTCTGTCCACGGATTTTAATATCAAAACCTCCACCGGGAACCCCCGTGGTTTGAATGATATTAACACCCGCCATTCGCCCCTGCATAGCTGCAAGCACATTAGTTACGGGCTGCGTTTGAATATCTTTTGCAGTTATTCGAGCAATGCTTCCTGTACGCTCGCTTTCTTTAATTGAATAGTAGCCTGCATTGACCTTCACTTCCTTTAGAGTTGTGGTATCATACTCTAATAGAATATTTATTGTTTTACGATCCTGAATAGGGATAAATGCTGTTTTGAATCCTATAAAGGAAACAATCAAAGTATCCGATGGCGAAGCAGAAAGATTATACTGCCCGCTATAATCGGAAATAGTTGCGGAATTACGCTTGTTTTTTATGGCAATCGTTACCCCAGGAAGTGGATTAGATCCGTCGCTAATAGTTCCCTGAACCTGAAACTGTTGAGGAAATGAAATACTACGCCTAATGGAGTTTGTGGCATAAAGAGATGAGAAAGAAAAACAAAGCCATATAAAAAATAGGCAATAAAGAGCTTTCCCATCCTTATAAAATGAAAAATTATTCATAATATTGGATTGGTTAGTTAAACGATGGTTTGATTGGCTATGGTCCTCTATACTAGTTTGTCGACGAAGTAGAGGGCCATTTTTTTATGCATTAAGTAAGCGTCTTAATGACCATAAAGGGATAAATTTTTTTAGTTCACATTACATTGATTAAAGGTTCAACACTTGCAATGCGAAACTTTAAAATAAAAGAAGATTTTACTTTGAATGTTACCTGAGTTATTATAAAAAAGGCGCGAACTCAGCTTATTGTTTCAGAGGCATTGGCATACCCAACCAC
The DNA here is from genome assembly GCF_004362055.1 of Flavobacterium sp. 245. Lineage (GTDB taxonomy): Bacteria > Bacteroidota > Bacteroidia > Flavobacteriales > Flavobacteriaceae > Flavobacterium. The sequence continues at coordinate 198,460 of NZ_SNXB01000006.1, read as the reverse complement.
GAATAAGTGAGCCCACGCCCGTAAAAGGTCGTGAGCATCTTACTTATCATCTCGTGGTTTTAAAAACGCCAATTTTCTGAAACGAGATTCAAAGCGAATGCTTCAATATTTTGTTTTGAAGAATCGCAAAGATATTAATTCATTTTCAAATGAATTGTTACAAATATATGTAAAAAAATATTTATGGTGATATATCACCATAAATATTTTTAATAAAAGTCAAATATTGTTCCTTCAAAATATAGTACGATGGCTAAGGAAGAACTTTTGAAGGCTTATAAGAAAGCCTTTGGCGAAAACTTAAAAAAAATTAGAGCAGAAAAAATAAAAACTCTAAGTGGAGTTGATAGTACAACAAAATTTGATTCAAGTAATTATCATAAATATGAAATTGGCACAGGAAATCCAACTCTTGAAACAATAGTAAGTATCGCAACAGGTCTTGGAATTCATCCTAAGGAATTACTTGATTTTGATTTTGACCTAAAAAAAATTGATATTCATAAATAAGATGCATAGACATCATTTTCTCATGTTTTATATTGATAGACAATAATTTATCTAATTTTTGTTATTTTTATATCGTAAATTAATACATAGATGAAAATTATTGACTCTGAATTTACTGTAATTACGATTGGAATCTTTTTTGTTATTTTAGGGTTTCTTATTAGATATAAAATTAATAAACGCAGATTTAATCGCAGAGGTTCTGGTGGCTTACAACATTTCAAAAACTATCAACAAGTCTGGTTGATTACCTTAATTGAAAGGATATTAATGGTATTATCTTTTATTATAATTGTTACTGGTCTAATATTCTCTGTAGCAGTTGTCATTTTTTAAAACTTGTTCTCTCTCTCTCTCTCTCTCTCTCTCTCTCATTCTTAATCCTAATATATTTAGAAATACCTTCAAGAGTATTTTTTTTGCATTAAACAGGTATTTATACGGTAGGCTTTTCATCATTAAAGAATTATTTTGCACCTTATTATGACACTGATTATGGAAAACCATAAACTAATACGAAAACGGTTTGGTAGGTTTGGTCTTGAAATTTGGACAATGGCATAAAGCCAACCAAAATGGAACTTATTTAAGAAATTTTATCGCTTAAATAATTAAGTTAACGGCAACCAATAGGAAGAATTCACAAAACAAGGAAAAAAACTAATAGACTATTAAATATTTGAAGATGAAATACCTTTATCAACTTTTCCTAGCATTTAATTCCACTTGGTTAATTGTTGTAGTTTATCTAATAAAAGAAAAATATGGATTCAATATCCTAGATAATTATTCCATCTATTATTCTTGGGCAATTTTTATATTAATTCCAATAATTTTAACTGCTTTAAGCTTTTTGGTTGCTTTAAAATTACCTAATGATATTTTAAGAAGTAATTCTGTTACTGAAATAGAATTAGCTAATAACAATTTTTTACCTACCTATTTAGGCTATTTTTTTGTTTCACTGGGGATTAGTGATATTCCGACATTAATAGTTGTTTTTGCAATCATTTATGTTTTTACATATTTATCGCAGACACTTTATTTTAATCCGATTTTTTTATTTTTTGGGTATCATTTTTATTTTATAAAAACAGCTAGTAATGTGAAAATATTTTTAATCACAAGAAAAAAACTTAAAGTTCCCGGTGAAGATGGGTTCGAAAATCTTAAAAGAATAAACAATTATACATTTATAGACTTATAATCATTATTATGGCAAACTACATATTCGGAAAAGTAAAAAGAAAACAAAAAATGTTTCGAGTTATTGAAACAGAAACTGAAGTTTATAACACTGCTGAACTTATACTAAATGGTATAGATTATAATCCAGCAACTTTAATCGAAAATGAAGAAATTTATCAATTGACAAATTTTTCAGAATCAGGATATTGTTTAGATTTTTTAACAAATGAATTAAACACCGTTGAACACGACCAAATATTGAAATCAGATTTAAAGAAACTATCGTTTATTTGCACTGTTCAAGATAATCTATATTTTTTTCAAATTATTAATTCAAGTTTCTTCATTAGTAAAAAATGGTTTTCAATTGAGGAATTAACTTTAGAAACTGAAAAACCAATTATTACAATAAATCCATTTGCAGATGCCATTTACAACAAACTAAATGACACTTTGTACTTTAAAAAATTGACTGCAGCTCAAAAAATTTTTAAAGGAATGGATCAATTATATAAAGAAGCAACAGAAGTTGAAACTCAAACCTTTTTAGAAAGCGATTTCCTTGAAGTATCACAAGATTATGGAGCAATCCAAGTTACGGTACCAAATAGAAAACGTATAGCTTTAGTGAATGAAACATTAAACAAGCTATCAGATGACGAAAAAATAGCTATTTACGATTACACAAATGCATATGGACACGTTACATATGAGAATGGTAAATTCAAAATTGAAAATGATGATGATTTAAAATTTGTTTTATGGGGAATTGAGCAAAGATTTTACACAACACAAGTTGGTGGCGAAAAAAGAGTTGCAAATTCTATAATTAGTATTTAAGACAATTAAGGCAGCTGCTAACATAGATGATTGGTGAAATTGGATGTTATATGATTAACCACAACGCAAACCCTAAACGTTAACAATGAAATTTTAAAGATGCTTTGGCATCTTTTTCTCTTCTCAATAAAAATTAAAAACAGGTATTTATACGGTATCTATGTCTTTCCTAAAAAAATTATTTTGCAACCTAATACTTAGACAGATTTTGGAAAACCGTAAAATAAAACAAAAGCGGTTTTTTGTACGTTTGATTTAAAAATTTAAAGAATGGCATAAAAGCCATCCACAATAGTACTTATTTAAGCAATTTTATCGCCTAAATAAGTAAGTTACCCGCAATAATAACCCAAAAAACCCTATAAATGGCTAAAGCTAAAAAAACAGAAGTAGAAATTTCATTAGTATCTGAAAACCCTGAAGTACTTAAGCCAAAATTAACCAAGTTAACAATTAAGAATTACCGATGTATTGGGTCGACTCCTGTTGAAATAGATTTGAATGAAATTGTTGTTTTAGTTGGAGCTAATAATGTTGGAAAAAGTTCAATATTAAAAGCTTATGAATTAGCAATGTCGCAAGGCTCTGCAAAAGCTAATTTATATCTAGAAGATTTTCCTAATAACAAAATTGACCCTGATAATTTGCCAGAAATTGAAATTCATACAAGAGTATTTGATAATGCACCAGGAGACAAATGGATTGAAACCCTTGATAATGGTGATTTAATTGTAAAAGAAAAATTTAGTTGGCAGGCCGAAGGAAAACCAATTAGACAAGGTTGGGATGTAGAAGAACAAATTTGGAGTACAAACGTTCCTTGGGGAGCACCAAACGTAGCAAATTCAAGAAGACCTGAGCCACATAAAGTTGATGCTTTTGATTCACCTGAAAAGCAAGCTGAAGAAATTAAAAAATTATTAATGCAAGCTCTAAATGAAAGAGTCAAAAATTATAAAAAACCGAATAATGAAGAAGGAGCTGAAGAAAATGATTATCAAAAATTAATAAGACAAGTTAAAGATTTACAAAAAAGAATTCTAGAAGAAGCACAAGAACAAATAGACGAAGTTAATACTGAATTAACAAGTTTAATAAGTAAAGTTTTTCCTAATTATATTATTGATTTTGATGCAAAAGCAGAAGATAATTTAGATAGTGCTATAAATCTTTTTAAAGCAGATTCACAATTACTAATGGGGCCAAGTGATGGTTATTTAAGTACAATCGATAGACAAGGTAGTGGAGCAAGACGAACACTCTTATGGACTGCTATAAAATTTATATCTGAAAACAATCAAAAAATAAAACCAGAGGGTTCTATTTCAAGACCTCATTTGTTGCTAATTGACGAACCGGAAATTTGCTTGCATCCTAATGCTATTCGGGAAGCATGTAATTTATTATACGAATTACCAGAAACAGGAAATTGGCAAGTAATGGTAACAACACACTCACCTATCTTCATTGATTTTTCAAAAGATAATACGACAATTATTAAAGTAGAAAAAACAGAAAAAGGTGAAATAATAGGAACTACTGTTTTCAGACCTGATAGAGTGCAACTAGATGAAGATGACAAAAGAAATTTAAAACTGTTGAATTTATGTGACCCATATGTTGCAGAATTTTTCTTTGGAGGAAAGGTAGTTGTTGTTGAAGGAGATACAGAATACACAGCTTTTAATTATATTAAGAGACAAAAACCTGAACTTTATAAAAATATAAATATTATTAGAGCGAGAGGAAAAGCGACAATAGTTTCTTTAATCAAAATATTAAATCATTTTGGTTCTGATTATTCTGTATTGCACGATTGCGACAAACCTAGAATTACTACAAAAAAAGGGAAAGAAATGGCAAATCCTGCTTGGGGAAATAATCCAAATATTTTAAATGAGATTAATGCAAAACCAATAAGTACATCAAATAGATTATTAGCATCTCTACCAAACTTTGAAGAAGCATATTTTGGAGAAGTAGCAGAAGGTGAAAAACCATATAATGCCTTAAGGAAGTTAGAAGAAAGCCCTGAATTATTTGACATAGTAGAAAATTTATTAAAAGCATTAATAAACTTTGAAGCTCAACCACCAGTCAATTGCACAGAATGGAACTCTATCGAGGAATTAGAACAAAAAATCAGTGAAGTATTAGCCGAATAATTACTGCGGATAACGCACGCTACAAACGGATTTGGGCAATTGGCTTAACGGAAAGTTGGTTATGTATTTGCGATGATTTACTTTGTCTATTCGCTATTGCTCGGGTGGCAAATCCGAAGAATGGTCTCAATTCAACCATAAAACCACTGATTACAAGATATTTATATAAAACATTAGCAAAAACAGCGAAAGAAAAATGAATAATGACTATTTTATTAAACAAGCACAGGAAATTATTACTGAATATAATTTAACAAAAAGCAAAGCTAAATATCTTGATTTATCTGATTTGAGTGAAGAGTTATTGACAAGATTAATAACTAAATCCAAATCCTTTGTTGTACGAGTTGTTGGAGAGAAATCAGAATATTATAAAGATATTATATCAGCTTTAACCCAAAAGAATTTAGGTTTAGGCACGAATTTAAGTCACGTTATTGGCAGTATTATTGCTTTAAAAGAAGATTTGGAGAATGATTATCTAAAATCATATTCTGAATTATTACATTCAGAAATATTTAGCGATTATATTGAAATTTCTAGACATCTATTAGAAAACGGGTACAAAGACTCATCAGCTGTAATAATTGGTTCTACATTGGAATCACATTTAAGAAAACTGTGCCTAAAACATAATGTCGAAATTGAATTAGATAAAGGTAATGGAAAAATATCCTATAAGAATTCTGAAAGAATGAATACTGATTTAACGAAAGAAGAAGCATACTCATTAGCAAATCAAAAACAAATTACTGCTTGGTTAGCCATCCGAAACAATTCAGCTCACGGTAAATATGATGAATACACAGAATCCGAAGTAAAACTTATGATAATGGGGGTTGAAAATTTTATACTATCAAATCCCGCATAAAAATAGGTGCTATAACTGCTACAACGGATTTGGGCATTTGGTTTAATAGAAAGTTGGTTTTGTATTTGAGATGATTTCCTTCGTCTATTCGCTACGCTCGGGTGGCAAATCTGAAAATAGGGATTAATTTAGTTGCAAACCCGCCGCAGTAAAAGAATGTTAAATGCAATCTTTGACCAGACATTATGAAAGAAATTGCAAAAAAATACATAAATAGTCTTCCAAAAATCAGGAATTTCACCTGTACACTTTTTAAGGATCTAAATTCTTACAAGCAACACGGGACAGGTGTTTTTGTCAAAATTGGAACAAAATATTTCTTATTCTCTGCAGCACATGTTTTTGATGATTTTGAAAAATTATTCATACCGATCGAAGAAGGTAAAACATTAGTAAAACCTGGCGGAAGAATTATTAAAAATAATCCAAAAGAAGATCGAAAGTCTGATGAATTGGATGTGGCAATTTTAGTTTTGGACAATCAATCTGTAAAAGATTTAAGCATTGATTATTCCTTTCTTGAGAGTTCAAGTATCGAGATTAATCATTCTTCGGTTAATTTTATGAGTTACATAGTTTTTGGATATCCCAGTAGTTGGTCAAAAAAATCACAATCAAGAAATTCTTTTCACTCAATCCCGTTTATTGGTATCACAAATTGTGTGAATACAAACGAGTATAAGAAATTAAAAAGAAATGAATATTTAAATCTAATTGTAGAATATGACCGACAAAACACGCCCAATCTGAAATCTAAATCAATTACTTATGGGCCTGATTTATTTGGAATTAGTGGATGTGTACTGTGGTATATAAATAATTTTGATTTAGAAAGCGAACCAAAATTAATTGGAATTATGAATGAATGGTCAATATCAAATAGAAACAGATTAATTGCAACAAGAATAGATGCCTATACAGAAATACTACGCAAACAAGGAATAATTGATTTTCAAGAGACAGAACTTTTCGGATTTAAATAAAAACTACAGATAACAGATAACAACAACGTTAATATTTTTAAATGCTAATAAAAATCAAATGTTTCTCCAGCCCCGATTGAAGCGGAAATCCTTTTCTGCCGGGGTTCGGCATAAAAGATTACAGCATAAAGCGGGATAAGCTGCCTGATGAAAAGCCTTATGATTCTGCTTCAAAAAAGCTATGCTATAGTTCCTCTTAAATAACATGAAGAAGCAGCCGGCAACATAATCAAATAAAGAAATCAAAAAAAACGGGGCTTAAAAACCCCATTCTCTTCTTTTAAAAGTAAGTAAGACTGCTGAAAATTATTTTTTAGACTCCTCGATAGAAACTTTTCTAAACTCTTTCAACAATTTTTCAATTTCCAGTGTTGATTTGCGGGCTCTTGCTCCTGCTGCCTTAACACCTTTCTCAATTAAAGATTCAGATTCTGTCTTAAATGTTTCGATTTCGGCGTTTATTTTTGCTACTAAATCTTTCATGACACTATTATTAAGTTAAGGCAGCAAAAATAAAATTTTGCTTATTATATACAACAACTTCGAACAGATAATTAAAAAAGCTTTTTAATTATCTAACGGGACAAAATCATCTAGTGAATTGATTATCAAAAATATATTTTACTCCGATATCTTATTAAGCTCGTTAATAAAATAAGAAGTTGGACATCCGGCCTTAGCATGGAAAGCAGTTGCAAATCTTTGTGTACTGCTAAAACCTGCCTCATCCGCCAATGCTCTGTTGGAATACTTCCTCACTTTTGGATCCTCTTTCAATAAAGAAATTATATAGTCGATTTTAAGGTCGGCTATATATGTTGGGAATTTCTTCCCTCTGAAATGATAGATAATTTTTGACAAATATTTAGGATTGGATTTGAAAATTGCGGCAAGCTTTATGGAAGTCAAATCTTTTTCAAGAAATTTTTTGTCCCTTTCAAATTTTTCAAGCTGCTTGAGTATCATAGCAACCGTATCTTTATGAATATCATCAATACCATTGTGACCATTCTTGACATCTTCTTTAACCGTAGAACCGTTTTGTTTCATGAGCTCTTCAAACTTCTGCCTGTAGATATTCTTATTCCTAATATGTCTGTAAGCAATGAAAAGTACGATTAAAAAAAATAGGACCAATATACCTGTAAAAATAAGGTCATTGTGTTTTCTTTTGTTAAATGATTCTTCAATCTCCTGCTTATCTTTTAGCAATACTTTGGTATCATATACTTTTCGCACCCTTCCTGAAAGGTATCTAAACCTATTATCCAGCACGCTGTCTGCTTTAAGCAATTTCTCAATGTAAAAAAGCTGCTTTTCAAGGTCGCCTTTAGATTTATAGTATTTTATTATCAGTTCATAGCTCTCCCGCAGATCAGGTCTAATGTATTGTTTATCATCAAAAATCTGGTCAACCTTCTTAAAATATAACAGCGCCATTTCCTGGTTTCGCAGATCCCAGTAACTTTTACCTATATAAAAGTACCCAACAGACTCATTTGCAAAATCTTTGTTTTTGTTTATGGCTGGAAGTGATTGGGTGATTTTTTTAATAGCAGCCGCATAATTACTTTTGAAATACTGATTGATTCCTTCTGAATGAATAAAGTAATCCCGCATTTCATTATTTTCTAACCGTATTCCTTCCTGAATGCCTTTCTCATTTATTTCAGAACATAGACCGTAATTGCCAATTTTATTATAGCATAAGCCAAGCAAATGCAGTGAATTGAGGTATGCCCTGTCATTTTTACCTTTAAAAAAATCCCTGCACTCCACAAAAAGAGAAATTGCCTCATCATAAAACCCCAGATAGTATTTTATATTGCCAATATTGTACTTAACCTTGTATATCAGGTATTTATCATCTGTATTGGAAATATAATTATCTGCTATCAGATAATTATCTAAAGCATATTTAAGTTTTTTCTGTCCGTAGTACACTATTCCTTTGGAGAGATAAGCGGACCCTATTAGTGCATTGTCTTTGGACTTTTTTGCAGCATAAATCATACTGTCAGCATAGATCAGCTTTAATTTTTCCGGTGTGTAGTATAAATAGTTTTTATATCCATTTACAATATCTTGTGAATTTTTACCCGCTTTGGCTTTGTTTAAAAAGTATTCAAGATAAAGTTTTTGTTTTACACCATCCTCCTGGGTGGCTTCAATGCGTTCAAACAGGTACTCATAGTTCTTATTTTGAAGTGTATCGGTACTGGCCGAATTACGATTCTGAGCATAAAACTGCATTCCAAAGCAAAGGAACACTACTAATAGATACTTTTTAATCATATGATAAATTAAAATTAGAAACTATTTGAATTGAAAATGCATTTTCACAGGGAGAAAACGCAAATAACTGAGAATAATGTAGCCATCTTAAGAAAAGACGATCAAATATAAGGTAATATATTGATAATTAGCACATTTAACATTAAAAAAGGGTGTATGGATTTACCGTAAATCCATACACGAAATACGGGAAATCCACATGCGATGTTTTGCAAGAGTGGATTTCTGCTTCTAGATTTGCCTTGAATTCAAAAGCAAAAATATTTGGCATCGTGCCGAATTAAAGTTCTGCTGACCCGGGTGAAATGAACTGACTGAAATACAACAGTCTTTACATTTTAACACATTAAATCATGAAAAATCTTTTAGTAATGTTAGTGATAATTGTTTCACTACTAGTTTCCTGTACCAATGAAAACATTGACGAGAATACCACTTTAGTAGAAAACAGCTTAAGTAAGAAGAAGTCCAACCATTCAGGCAAAATGATTCAAACAACAAGTCCTGAGAATCCGGATAACCCTTACGATATAGCCGGTAAAATACACAATGACATTCTTGATTCCTATTTAACAGCGAGCTATCCCTTTACAACAATGATTCAGATCAGCCATACCGTTGATTCCATCTCAGCGTTGAATAATGATTTTACGAATTTACAAGCAACCCTCCCCCTGAATTTTGGAGAAATTCAGGAAACCGTGGATAGCCCGCAATTAAAATTAGAGCAGGCAATAGCAAACTCTGGAATGACAAATGCGGCCAAAATCTGCCTTGCCGACTTTATGGCTTCAATCGTCTTATGGGAAACCGGTGAATATGAGGTAATTCACCCATCCATTATTTCATTCGAAACATCGGTAATAAACAATACACAGTTTACCAATGAGGATAAAAGGATAATCCTCACCACTTCCTCTATAGCAAGATATTCAATCTACTACGCGAAGGAAATCAAAGATAAAGACTGGGAAACTTCGGTTGGCAATCGTGTTGGTGCTTTGCAAGGTGCTATCGCAAATTCCTCCACTGCGGTTAACAGATCCGTTTTGACCGGCATTATTATTCAAAATCTTCAATAGATAAGCCATGTATATAACTGAGCAGTTTGAAAAACAAATACAATACGTGTATTGTGTGTTTTTGATTCTTTTCAATGTTGTCTGCCTTTATTTCATCATAGATATATTATGCTATGATGAAATATTAGGCTACCTGATCAACGGCGAGATACAAACAGAATCTCCCAGAAATCTTGCATATCTATTTTTTGTAAACGGCATTTCAAATTTATTTTTTGTCTGCGTTTCAATAATGGCGAGATTTTTTAACAAGTAATACGATCTCTCTTTTACATAAGAGTTAAGTATACTGCATTACACAATTATAAAAACTTTAAAGAATTTATTGTGGCATCCAGAAAATCAAAATATTATCCTTTAGGCCTGCAAGTCTATCTTTTTGAAACATATACCTCACGTAATGCTGTCATGGATTTACTAATTGTGGATCGATTTAGTGTTCTAATTATAAATACAGGGGCATTGGGGATCCAAATTAACAATCGAAAAATCCATTTATTTATCAATGAACTTATTGTAATTCCAAAAAGGTCCGCTTGTGAAATTTTCATAATGAGCAGTCAGATACAAATCTGCCTGCTGTCGTTTAGCTCTGAGTTCGCTTTTGATAACAGTATCAAATGGCCGCATATTGGATACTTTGAATATTTTACGACACAATATGTTTCCAAAATTTTCCTGAAAAAGAAAGATATGACTCCCCTGATAGATTTGCTAAAATTGGTGGACAGCAAAGCAAAAAGTTCAAACAAGCATATCTATAAAAAAGAAACATTGCTTTTAAGCTTTAATCTTTTTCTTTACGAACTGGCAAGGGCATACTATGTATCATCATGGTATAGCAATGTTAAACATTCCAGTACTGAAAAGCTTGTAATACATTTTTTCAGACTCTTAGAACTCAATAGCAGAAAACAGCATAGTGTAAAATTCTATGCAGATGCGCTGCACGTTTCTTCCGGGCATCTTACCAAAATTGTAAAGCATGTTACAGAGATAACTGCAAAACAATGTATAGAAAACGCCATTATTCTCGAGGCTAAAATACTGCTTCAAAATAATGATCTGACTATCTTGTATATTTCAGAAGAACTGAAATTTGCCAACACTTCATTTTTTAGCACCTTCTTTAAAAAACATACTGCATTGTCTCCCTCTGAATATCGCTTAAGATTAAATTCTAAATAAAGTTTAACCGGGTCAGAGTGCTTGCATCCATTGATTTGAAGTATTCTCAATATTAGATTGAGAGCAGTATTTACTTAAAAATGAAAGACATGACTCAAACCTATCTTTTAGAATGGCTGGATTCGGTAGTGACACTAAACTTTAATCCGAAAAAAAATGATGCTGATCAGCTTACAACAATTCAGTGCAAGGCAATTGTTAAAAAGGCTATTGAAGAAACGCAATTGATCCAGACGCAGCTTACCATACAGGTTTTTTCGCTTAATAAAGAGAAACAAATAAAAGTACTTGTGAAAAATTATCATTCAGCATTAATAAGTCTTTGGGACCAGCTAATAACAATAAATAACGCAATGCATTTACAGAGGGAAGATCTAAAAGAGGTGGTTACAGCTTTGCTTGCTTCATTGGATGAGCTGCTTACTTTTATAGAGTCCCGGTTTACCCGATTCTTAAGTCTGGATTCCCGAATACCTGTATCCTATCTGGGTGTTTCAAGTAAGAAGATGAGACAAAGACTTGATAAATTAAGAAGCAGTCCGTTTTTTGAAACAGAAGAAAAACTATTGGTTGATATTGTTTTTAATTCTCTGTACTGTTTTGTTCATTCAAAGAAGAAAAGGAAGGTTACTTTCCGTGATATGCTTTACCAAAAATCTTTGATAAGGGAATTGGAATCTTTGACCCATAATCAGCATAAAAACAAAACCCATGTGAGCCTGATAGAATTACTAATTTATATGAATTTCAACAGCAAGATTTTTATCAACTATTATACGCAGAAAATTTCAAGAAAAATTGATGAGCCGCAGCAAATACCTGATAAAATGGAATGCCTGCTTTTCTATTTCAAAGAATTCAGTCAAATTACTATTAGAGAAGATATCGCTTTGCATTCAAATTATCAAAATCTAAAAAAAATACTGCGGGAATGGTTTGAGCAGGAAATAATCTTTCAAGAAAAAAAACAGCAGCTCACAAAAACTGTTTCCCTTACTTCATCTGCTATTATAAAACCGCCTGAACCCAGTACAATAGCAAAGAAAAACGAAAGGGTGGTCTGCCAATTATCGACCGATCAGACGGCGCTGATTCTCAGGGCTTCCAGTGAGCTGGAGATATTAATTTCAAAATCAATGAATCACCTCTTTAAGACAATTGTGCCCTTCCTATCAACACCAAACAAGGATATTCTCTCTTATGATTCCATGCGCAGCAAAGCTTACTCGGCAGAAGACCGGGATAAAGAAATAGCCATTGCAACACTTGAGAAAATGATCAAAAAAATAAAAGAATATTAAAATAGCGCATATAACGATAGTTCAATAAATTTTAATTCGCATTACCTAAGTATAAATCAGCCTCCCCTTGGGAGGCTGTATTTTTTTTCAAAAATTTTTCATTTTTTTTCTTCAGATTTTACGGCGGGTCCAGCGGAGTCCAGCTGGGGTACAACTAAAAGCTGGACTTGTAACCCAATCATTACTATTGTTCCTTTGACTTGTAAAATAAATCATATCCAAATTAAATGGTCATGATTTTTATAGCAGAGCTAAATGTTGAACGATAAAATGAAAAACTATGTTTACAAATATTCCATGGAGCAGTTACCTGACTCTCGCGGGCATACTGGTAATAATCTGGTATCTGGTCATACTACTTAAATTTTACAGTACCGATTTAAAGAAAATGGTATCAGGGGAAAAGAAGCTTAAAATTCCCTCTTTTAAAAGCAACAGCCAAAATTCAAAAGAGCAAAAATCTATCTCAGCTTCTTTTTCGGAATCATTCGATACCCTTGATGATGCTGAAGAGCTAGCCACAAGAATTATCCAGGCTGCGCAGGAAAGTGCTGAAAAAAAATTATCAAAAGAGCAGTTTCAAAATTATCTGTCGATGGTGCTCGAAGAGTATCCTTATGTAAAGATTTCTACCCTGCGTGAAAGCATCAATAAACTGATAGTTTCCGAATCTGAAAAACACCCGTCACTGCTTTTAACTTTAAGCGAGGCGGACAGTCTGTGGGAAGGAGGAGTTTTCTAAAATTCAGCGGAGGAATTATCCCTGTTCTCTCTGGTGCGGTATGGCTTTATGTGACAAGAAAATAGAGCTGCAACGGCGGTGTTCCTCTGCTTTTTATAATAATCAAAACTTTAAAATGATGTATGATGAGAAAATTTAAAAGAAATTTAAAGCGTAGTTGGAAAAAGAATAAAGTGCAGGCCACTTCATGTCTTTTGTTAGTACTAATTAATGGAAGTGCATATGCACAGGACGGTGTTGCCGGGATTAATGAGGCAAACCAGAAAGTCAGAAGCTATTTTGACGCCGGCACTGAACTGATGTATGCCGTTGGGGCCATACTGGGGCTTATCGGCGCGGTAAAAGTCTACCAGAAATGGAATGCCGGGGATCCTGATACGGGAAAAGTGGCGGCAGCCTGGTTCGGCAGCTGTGTTTTTCTGGTTGTTGTGGCAACGGTAATTAAATCCTTTTTCGGGGTTTAAAGGCAAAGAGGCAATGCACAGCAGCGTCTACCATATCAACAAAGGAATCAACCAAAGCATAGAATTCAAGGGATTAAAAGCGCAGTACATCTGGTATTTAGGAGGCGGGGTTGTCGCCCTTATGATCCTTTTTGCCATTCTGTACATTATCGGCCTTCCTTCCCTCCTATGTGTTGGTTTGATAGCAGCAGCAGGAGCATTTCTTGTACTGAAGATTTACAGAATGAGCAATAAGTACGGAGAGTACGGCATGATGAAAGCACTGGCGAAAAAGCAGATTCCAAAATGTATTAAAGTGTACACCAGGTCTGTTTTTATTAAGATATAGTTATAGAACGTTAGAAATTAAAATGAAGGAGAAATGGAGAAAAGGATCGAAAACGTACTGCCGGTTATGGCAGTGGAACATGACTGTATTTTATCAAAACAGGGGGATATCACGGTAGTATTCAAGGCAGAACTGCCTGAGATTTTTACTTTATCGGATCAGGAATATGAAGCTTTCCACCAGTCGTGGATCAAAGCTCTCAAGATACTTCCAAAGTTCTGTATTTTTCACAAACAGGACTGGTTTTTAGAAAAAAACTATAAGGCTGATTTTACAAGTAATGACAGCAGTTTTCTCACCCGCAGCAGCGAGCGGTTTTTCAATGAAAGACCTTTTCTGGATCATTCCTGCTATATCATGCTGACCAAGAAACCCACCGGCAGAAAAAGTTCAAGCTCTCTTTTTTCTAATCTTTTAAGAAGTTCCATCGTCCCGGAAGAAACTTTAAATACGCAGCTGTTACAGGATTTTATTGACTGCACAGGACAGTTTAAAAGAATTATGGAGGACAGCGGTTTTGTAAAACTAACCCGTCTGAAGAATAACGCGCTTAAAAGCGACAGCAGAAAAAAAGGACTTATTGAGCAGTATTGTTTCCTGTCCGAGAGCGAAGATTCTTTTGTCTTTAATGACATTACCTTTGATCAGGGCCTGGAGGTAGGTGATAAACACTGCCAGCTTTTTACACTGGGCGACGCGGCTGATCTTCCGGCGCTGTGCGGTTCAAGGATTAATTTTGACCGATATTCCACTGATAAAACCAAGTTCAGTATTGGTTTTGCATCCACCCTCGGGCAGCTTTTATCCTGCAACCATATCTATAATCAGTATTTATTTATTGAAGATGCGCAGAAGACCATCCAGAAACTGGAAAGCAAAAGATTACGCCTGCAGTCATTATCGGCCTACAGCAGGGAGAATATGATTGCCCGGGATGCCACTAATGATTTTCTCAATGAGGCGGTTTCCCAGCAGCGGCTTCCGGTTAAAGCGCATTTTAATGTGCTGGCGTGGAGTACCGATTACGAAGATCTGAAGGAAATTAAGAACAAAGTATCCTCGGCGTTGGCCCAGATGGATGCGGCCGCCAAGCAGGAAACAACAGGAGCTCCCCAGATTTACTGGGCGGGCATCCCGGGAAACGAGGCGGATTTCCCTATGAATGACACTTTTGATACTTTCACTGAGCAGGCAGTTTGTTTTCTGAATATGGAAACAGGCTACAGGTCTTCTCTGAGCCCCACAGGCATCAGACTTGGGGACCGCCTGACGGGAAAACCTGTCCATGTCGATATCAGTGATGAGCCTGTGAAAATGGGAATCTGCACCAACCGGAATAAATTTATTTTGGGTCCTTCGGGGAGCGGCAAATCATTTTTTACCAATCATATGGTCAGGAGCTATTATGAGCAAGGGACACATATTGTACTGGTAGATGTCGGCCACAGTTATAAAGGGCTCTGCGATATGGTAAAGGGGTATTATTTCACTTACGATGAAAAGAACCCGATCCGTTTTAATCCCTTTTATATTTCAGAGGGAGACAATCTGGATACGGAGAAAAAGGAAAGCATCAAAACCCTGCTGCTGGCGCTGTGGAAAAAAGACGACGAAACTTTTAACCGTAGCGAGTATGTAGCCTTATCAAATGCACTTCAGCTGTATTATGAAAAGCTGGAGATCAATTCCAATCTCTTTCCATGTTTCAACAGCTTCTACGAGTTTTTGAAAGAAGATTTTGTATCGATTTTGGAAAGTGACAAGGTGAAAGAAAAAGACTTTGATATCAATAATTTTCTCTACGTACTGCGTCCGTACTATCAGGGAGGCGAGTTTGATTACCTGCTCAATTCAACAGAGAATCTGGAACTTCTAAAAGAACGCTTTATTGTATTTGAGCTTGACAATATCAAAGACCACCCTATTTTATTTCCTGTGGTGACGATCATTATCATGGAAGTTTTTATCAGCAAGATGAGAAAACTCAAAGGCATCCGTAAAATGATATTGATTGAAGAGGCCTGGAAAGCCATAGCCAAGGAAGGAATGGCGGAATATTTACGGTATTTATTTAAGACTGTTCGTAAATTTTTCGGGGAGGCCATAGTGGTTACTCAGGAGGTGGAAGATATTATTTCTTCTCCGGTGGTTAAGCAGGCCATTATCAATAACAGCGACTGCAAGATCCTGCTGGACCAGAGCAAATACCAGAATAAATTTGACCAGATACAGGAACTGCTGGGGCTGACTGAAAAAGAAAAAGCGCTCGTGCTGTCGGTCAATAAGGCCAATGATCCCCAGAAGAAATACAAGGAAGTCTTTATTTCCCTGGGCGGAATGTTATCAAAAGTATACAGAACCGAAGTTTCTTGGGAAGAGTATCTGGCTTATAACACCGAGGAAAGCGAGAAGGTGAAAATGAATGCTTACGCGGCAAAGTTCGGCGGTGACATAAAAAAAGGCATTGCAGCACTGGCCGGGGAGATGAGAAAAGGAATTTAAATGAAAATGAACAATGAAAAAAAGACTAATTACCTGCCTGATTTTGCTGCTGCTTGTTGGCACTCCGGCAAGACCTGCTGAGAAAACCGCGGCACTGCCGATACTGGAAATCGTAAAGGCAGTTACCAAAAAGGTCATCAAAGCCATTGACCTTAGGATCCAAAAACTGCAGAACAAAACCATCTGGCTTCAGAATGCCCAGAAACAGGTTGAAAATGTGCTCTCCAAATTAAAACTTGATGAAATCTCGGACTGGACACAGAAACAGAAAGACCTTTATAAAGGCTACTACGAAGAACTGGCTAAAGTAAAATCCATTATCACTTATTACCAGAGAATCAAAGATATTACCCAAAAACAGACAAAACTTGTGCAGGAATACGAAAGGGCGTGGAACCTGCTCAGACAGGATCCCCATTTCAAAGACAGCGAGATTGGGTATATGGAACGCGTTTACTCGGGCATTTTGGAGCAAAGCATCAAGAACATTGACCAGATCTTTTTAATACTGGATTCCTTTACCACACAGATGAGTGATCTCAAAAGACTTGAAATCATCAATGCCGCCGCGGACCAGATTGACGCCAGCTATGATGACCTTAGGATGTTTAATGAGCAGAATATGCTGCTGAGCCTGCAAAGAGCCAAAACTGACGCAGATGCTACACGGGTGAAACAATTTTACGGAATTCCGTAATGCAAAGAAAAAAATCATGAAAAAAGTGTTTTTACTGCTCTGGGCGGTACTATTATTAACCCAGCAAGAGATCCATGGACAGGCAAAGCAGCGAAAGGAACTCCTGCTGCAGATTGCGGCACTTCAGGTCTACATCGACTATGCCAAAAAAGGGTATTCAGCCGTGTCCAAGGGACTCAATTTTATCGGCGATGCAAAAAGAGGTGAAGTGAATCTGCACGGTGCTTATTTTACCTCGCTGTTGAAGATTAATCCAAAAGTCAGGAATTATTATAAGGCTGCAGAAATTCTCTCAATGCAAATTAAAATAATGAAACTCTATAAAAAGACCTGTGCCGATCTTAAAACAGCAGACTTATTTCACGGCAGTGAAATGGATTATATAGAACGTTCTTTTAAAAGGCTGCTTGAGAACTGCAGCGATACCCTGGACCAGCTTTTAGTTCTCACTACTGATTCAAAACTGGAGCTTAAGGATGACCAGAGAATTCAGAGGATTGATGAGCTGCATAAGGCCATGCTGGAGGATTACAATTTCTGCATTTCTTTCAGCCGTGATGCAAAACTGCTTGCACTGTCAAAGGCGGCAGATCAAAAAGAGGCTAAAAATAGTAATGCCCATTACGGGCTATAAATTTATAATGATGAAAAAGATATTGATTTTAGGGCTGCTTATCTGCCTGTCTGTGATGCCCGGCAAAGCCCGAGCCCAGTCTGCAGAAATACAGCAGCTGATCCTGAACATTGAAAAACTCTCCCAGTTTAAAAAGATCCTCAGTGATATGAAAAAGGGTTATGAACTGCTCTCGGGAGGTTATAAAACGGTGAAGGATATGTCGCAGGGCAACTTCAGCCTTCATAAAACTTTTTTAGACGCCCTTATGCAGGTAAGCCCGGCGGTAAAGAATTACAAAAGAGTGGGTGAAATTGTAAATTTTCAAATACTGCTGGTAAAGGAAAGCAAAAACGGGCTCAGCCGGCTTGCGCGAAACGGCAGTTTCAGCCCGCAGGAAATTGGATATTTTGAAAAGGTTTACGCAAATCTTCTTAGCCAGAGCCTTCGCAATCTTGATGAGCTCACTATGATCGTTACAGCTGATAAACTCAGGATGTCCGATGACGAAAGACTCCAGGCGGTGGATATGATCTATCAGCAGATGCAGGATAAGCTTCTTTTTCTTCGAGATTTTAATGCATCGTCAAATATTCTGGCACTGCAGCGGGCAAAAGAGAAAAATGATGTTTACGCTTCCAAAGAACTGCAGGAACTTAAAAACTAAAGACATGAAACTGCCAATAAAACACAAAATTGTTCTCACAGCCCTGCTGCTGCCCTTTTTAAGCCGGGCCCAGGGACTGGGCGATAACATGCAGAGCCTGCACTCGGTGCTGGACCAGCTTTATGATGAGATGATGCCCCTGTGCGGCAACCTGCTGGCTGTAGGACAGGGAATTGCAGGCTTTGGCACCATCTGGTACATCTCCTCGCGTGTCTGGAGGCATATCGCGGCAGCGGAGCCGATTGATTTCTATCCGCTCTTCCGCCCTTTTGTAATCGGATTCTGCATCATGATTTTCCCATCGGTGCTGGCCCTTATCAACGGCGTTATGAAACCCACAGTTACCGCAACGGCTGCTATGGTAACAGGATCCAATAATGCAGTTGCTGTTCTTTTAAAAGAAAAAGAAAAGGCAGTGAGGCAGACCGATCCCTGGAAAATGTATGTAGGTATGGCAGGCACGGGAGACCGTGATAAATGGTACAAGTACACCCATGAGGACGCAGACCCATCTGATGAAGGCGTGCTGGCGGGCATCGGCAATGATGTGAAATTTGCCATGGAAAAAGCGTCCTATAGTTTTAGGAATTCCGTTAAGCAGTGGATGAGCGAGGTGCTTAGGATTTTATTTGAATCGGCGGCGCTCTGCATCGATACACTCAGGACCTTTCAACTGGTGGTACTTTCCATTCTCGGACCGCTTGTTTTCGGCATTGCTGTTTTTGACGGATTTCAGCATACACTGACGGTCTGGCTCGCGAGATACATCAACATATACCTTTGGCTTCCTGTAGCTAATATTTTTGGAAGCATAATCGGCAAAATACAAGAACTGATGCTCAAGTTGGATTTGTCCCAGGTGCAGTCCACCGGCGATACGTTTTTCAGTACTACTGATATGTCTTACCTAATATTTATGATTATCGGCATTATTGGCTACTTCACTGTGCCTTCAGTGGCTAACTACATCGTTCATGCAGGCGGTGGCGGAGCCCTTGCCCAGAAAACCACAACCCTACTTAGCACCTCAGCCAGTTCAGCAGTTTCCAAGACATCGCAGGGGACAGCAATGGTTATGGATTCAATGGGAAATGCCGCAGGAAGGATGTCGCAGAGCATGTCTGCCTCCTCGTCCTCTGCTCCTTATTTTGAGGAGAAAGGAAATTATATGAGCGACAGGCTTAAAGGAAATTCAAAATAAACTAAAAAGATCATCCCATGTTCAGCAAAATGAAAAATATAGATACCGCATTTAAATACGTGAGAGGCTTTACTATGCTGGTTGTTGCGGGCTGCGTTGTGATATGCTGCTTTACGCTTTACAAAAGTTTTCAGACTGTAAGCCGGATGCAGGATAAGGTATATATCCTTGCGGCAGGAAAAGCTCTGGAAGCATATGCGTCAGACAGGAAGGATAATGTGCCTGTTGAAGCACGAGATCATATTAAAACTTTTCACCAATTTTTCTTTACCCTTGACCCAGACGATAAAGTAATCAAGTCCAATGTCACTAAAGCCCTTTATCTGGCTGACGAAAGCGCTAAAAGAATTTATGATGACCTGAAAGAAAACGGCTTTTACTCGGGGATAATATCAGGAAATATCAGCCAGACGATCCAGATTGACAGCGTGGCGGTTGATACCCGGGATTATCCCTACCGTTTTAAATGTTTTGCCAGGCAGGACATCATACGAACCACGAGTATTTTGAAAAGAAACCTGATTACGGAAGGGAATCTGCGCAATGTATCAAGAAGCGACAACAATCCGCACGGTTTTTTAATTGAACGTTTCAATACGATTGAAAACCGAGATTTAACTGTTGAAAACCGAAAATGACAGGTTATGAAATCATTGTTTAAAAAACGGGAAACTGCATTTACATACCATAGGCACTATCTCTCTGCACAAAAAAAATGGTCTGAAAAAATGAGCAGTCTGGCGGAAGGGTGTTCAAAGAGGAAGCTCATTTTTCTTCTCAGCTTATTTGTTATCCTATCGGCAGGCTACCTTCTTTATAACATTTATAATGCCTTTTCAGAAAAGGAAGTTCAACAGGTAAAATTTTCAGAACAGACTGTAAAAATTAAAATAATCGATTAAAAAATAAAGACATGGAACAGAAGACGATATCAATTAAAGAAGCAAAAAAACGAAAAATGCTTTTGGCTCTGCCGATCATAACACTTCCTTTTATTACCATTCTTTTTTATACTCTGGGAGGAGGAAAAATGGAAGCTGCAGTGGCTGAAAATGAAATAAAGAAAGGATTTAATTTTAAACTGCCGCTTCCAAATTTTAAAGAAGATTCTTCCCTGGATAAAATGAGCTACTATGACCAGGCAGCTGTAGATTCAATCAAACTACAGGAGCAAATTAAAAAAGATCCAAACTATTCAAATCAAAAAGTTCTTGAAGAATCTTTAAAGGAGTTCCCAGAACTGGATTTTGCATCCCAGCGATATTCAAAAAAAAGAAGCGGCTTGAATGCAGTGACTCCGCAGGACAGAAACGAGCAGAAAATCTTTGAAAAACTGCAGCTTCTCCAGAAAACTATCAGCCATTCTGCAACGGGTAACAATTACGGCCAGGATATGAGGGAGTTCGAAAACTATGGCTCATCAAATGAAGTATCTGCCCAGATTAAGAACTTAGAACAGATGATGTCTGAAATGGGTGAAACGGCGCCGGATCCTGAGCTGCAGCAGCTAGGAGGCATGCTGGAAAATATACTGGATATCCAGCATCCTTCAAGAGTACAGGAACGTTTAAAACAGGAGTCGGAAGATAAAAAAGGAAAAGTATATTCCGTAAACCTCAAAAATAACGCAGAAATTATTACCTCTTTACAAGAGAATACAGCACCTGCAAACACTTTTAAATTGAATGCCTTTTTCACCGCAGATGAAGATTTAAATTCAGATTATCAAAAAAATGCAGTTGGAGCTGCCGTGCACGAAACTCAGACAATTGTAAATGGATCGGTGATTAAATTAAGGCTCACCGCCGATATTACCCTTCAGGGAACTACAATTCCAAAAAACACTTTTGTATACGGCATGGCATTCCTGAAAGGCGAAAGACTTGAAATAAAGATAGAAAACCTTCAGCATCATGGTTCCATTTTCCCGGTGCAGCTATCAGTCTATGATATAGACGGAATTGAGGGAATATATATTCCTGGTGCCATTAACAGGGATGTGGCCAAAGCATCTGCAGACCGCTCGATTCAGACCCTTGGACTTACCGGGGTTACTGATTCATGGGGAGCACAGGCTGCAGGAATGGGCATTGAGGCAGCAAAAAGTCTTATGAGTAAAAAGGTAAAACTCATAAAAGTACTGGTAAAAGCAGGATACAGGGTGCTGTTATATGATGAAAAACAAAAGAATTTAAAACCTTAAAAAAGAGAAAGATGAAAAGAATTAATTATTTGTTTTTAATGAGCCTACTGCTGGTTTCTGTTCTGGCTTATCCTCAGACAAACAGCAGCGAAACAGTTTTTTATGAAGACCAGTATAAAAATCTTCAGATCGGCTGTTCGAAAACTACCAGCATAGTTTTTCCCTACCCGATTAAAAGTATAGATAAAGGGAGCGCTGATGTGCTGGTGCAGAAAGCCAAAGGGGTAGAAAATATCCTGCTGGTAAAAGCGGCAAGACAATATTTTTTCCAGACTAACCTGACAGTAGTTACATCTGATGCAAAATTATACGTATTTGTACTGAATTACGATGAAGACTGCCCGGACCTGAATATAAATGCAGAAAATGCTTTAGTTTCAAGTAAGGAAGTGCTATTTACCCTAGTAAACGAAAATCAGAAAAAAATAGAGCAGTCTGCTTCACTGGCATTATCAAAAAAAATAAAGACCAGCGGTTTTAAAAAATCTAAATTCCAGATAAAACTGGAGGTCAGTGGCATTTTTATACATGAGGATGTGCTGTATCTGCGCTTAGTATTTGAGAATAAATCCAAAATCAGCTACGATATCGACCAGCTGCGTTTTTTCATAAGAGACCAGCGAAAATCAAAACGAACTGCCTCTCAGGAAATAGAGATTCAGCCACTGTATTCAACTTCATCATCTGCGGTGATTCCTGATAAGTCTGAAATAATAAAAGTATTTGCGCTAGAGAAATTTACGATCCCAGAGAATAAGTATCTGACCCTTCAGCTCATTGAAAAGAACGGCGGAAGGCATTTAGAAGTCAACGTTAACAATAATCTGGCTGACAAAGTAATACCCCTCCCTTAATTCATAAATCTACTTTTAAAAACTCAAAAAACAGATTATGAATATAAACATCAATGAGACTGAAATGCTTTTAAGTCTTGCAGAGGAAATGGCTTCTTACGGCTACAAGTATGCCGCATTTCCTTGTGAAGTAATAACTGATCCCGATACCATTGAGTTCTTTATGAACTCATGGGATGCAATGGAACATTGTTATGCGATGACCACTGATAGAGACTATTTTAAGAGTATGACCATAGATTCACTTAAAAATGATTTAAATATAGTGATGCAGAGCGGTATTGACCTTTATAGCACCGAGAAACTGGATCTCACTGAATTTGTCCGATTGGAAAGAGAAAAGAAAGAACTATTTGAAAACAACTTAAATACAAACATTATGAATGAGAATAATTTAAAATACCTGAAAGACCAGCTGAAATATACTGGATTTGGAGAAACTTTCGATACTGAATTGAAAGAAAACATGCTGAAAGGAGATAAGGATTTTAAAATCATGCACACCGGCATTATCAACAATGGCGTCCCAAACCGAGATACCGTAACGGTTGAGCTGAACTTCAAGAAGTCAGACCAGACTGATATGTACTTTTTTAATTCCTATCATGTGAATCTTCAAAAAGAAGAAAACAAGCCGGGACTGCAGCAGACCTTTTACATCAATAATGATGCAGCCAGCATTACACTCAAAGAAGCCTATAATTTAATGGAAGGCCGTTCGGTAAATAAGGATCTTAAAACTAAAGAAGGAGAAAGTTACAATTCTTGGTTAAAATTCGATTTTAAACAGACAGACAATTCCGGAAATTTTAAGATTAACCATTACCATCAGAATTACGGCTATGATCTGGAAGCAAGCCTTGAGAAGCATTCCATAAAAGAACTCAGTACGCCGCAATATAAGGAAGACCTTGTAAATTCCCTTAAAAAAGGAAATCTGCAGTCTGTGACTTTTGTTGTCAGCGGCGTTGAAAGCAAAATGTTCGTGGAAGCAAATCCGCAGTTTAAGACTCTTAATGTATATGACGGAAACCTCCAGCGCATCAATCATCGAGAAAGCAAAGATGAGAAAAAATCTGAAGGAGAAAAAACTTCAGAAAAGCAATCTGACAAAAAACAGTCTGAGACCACGGAGGAGAATAGTGAAACTCCTTCGGCGAACAGACCCAAAAAAAGAAAACAGCAGTCTAATTCGGTTTAGAAATTTTAAAATTATTAAAGTTTAGATGATGAACCCGCAGTTTCCCGTAAATAGAGTAGAAATGGAATTCAGCCAATGGAAAGCAAGAGAGGAACGTTTCAATACGCTCTTTTCAATTACTGCGGCAGAAAACAAATCTTTATTGGCTGAGAAACTGCGGCAGTTCGACAGAATCAGAACGAAATACAAATCTTCAAAAAATGTTGAGGAGCAGCATACGCTTCAAATCCTTAAAATGGAAATCCATAGGATGTCAAAACAATTATATCCAAGTCTTATTTCACGTATTCTTAGGAAAATAATCACCAGCACGCAAAATCAGCTTTCACTTCGCAGTGAGGCAAAAAAAGACGAAAGAAACTTCAATTCGCTTAACGAGGAAGTGCAGCATATCGGTTTTCCTGATTTATCCGAAAAATTAAAAAATCTTATTGACAAAGAACAGGAAAATTTCAGCATTCCTCTATCCTACTACATTAATGAAAAAGAAAAGATTACTCATACTCTTTCGTTTTCAAAAAATGCTGAAAGGCATTTTGAACTCGATGGATTTAAAAGCAGCATGCAGAATAATTCTGCACCAGAAGACAGCAGCAGGGAATATTACTTTAAAAATGGGCAGGAACGCAATTTTAAACTTAATGAAGTTTATAATTTATTATCAGGCCGTTCTGTAGAGCATAACCAATCATGGTTTCAGCTCGACTTTAATGATAGAGACGCTTCGGGCAATTATCACTTAAAAGAATTTCGAAATGAATATGCTTATGATTTAGAAAAGACTTTAAAGTCCATTCCTTTAAAAGAGATATCTAATACATACGAAATGGAGAAACTAAAACATGCTTTAAGACAGGGTGACAGAGTATCTGCTGTGCTGATTAAAAATGGACGAGAAAATCAGATTTATATAGAGGCCAATCCGCAGTTTAGATCATTGAATATCTATGACCGGCATTTTCGTAAAATCCAGACAGCTTCATCAAAAAACCAGGCAGCACCATTCCCGAAACAATCTGTCCAAAAAGGAATAAAATCTAAAATACAGCAGTGATGGAACAATTAAATCCTTTAACGGAATTCTTTAGATCGATAGAAAAAGACCAGCGCATCAGCATTACCCATATTGGAATTTTTGCGGCACTGCTTCAATTCAGAACAAATCAAGGCAATATCAATCCTATCAAAGCCTTCAGGCATGAAATTATGAAAATAGCCAAAATAACCGGCCCTGTCACGTATCACAGGTGCATAAAAGACTTAAATGACTACGGCTATATAAACTATGTCCCAAAAAAAAACAGAAATCAAAAAAGTATCATTTATTTTCTCGTTTAAAAGGCAGGTTCTGACATAGTTTTAAAATTAAACTTAAAGATCGAAATTATCGAAATAATAAAATGTAGAGGGTTAAGAAAAATATATCTATGAAACTATCACTGCAAGCGGCCCGCATCCAAAATTAATTATTGAATCATCACCAGCCGCAAGAATATGACTTGATTTAGGAGAAAATTTGAATTTCCTGCTCTTGTTTTTTTAAATATAATTATTGCTCAACTGAAGCAAAAAATTGGTGTATTCCTAACAGCCGGTAGCATTTTTTTAGCCCCGATAGAAGTGGAAATCCTTTTGTGCCGGGGTTCGGCGCAAAAGATTGAAACGAATAGCGGGAAAAAACTCCTAAAAAAAAATAAATACAATTACAGATGCTAATCACCCCCAATTAGATTCCACCAATAATTCCCAATACCCGATTAATTCAGGCCGTGGAGAATTCTACTCACTTTTAGATTAAAAAGAAAAAAATCTATATTTTTCACAACACCATAGATTCCCTAATATTCGAAAATATCATTTAGGTGAATTTCAGCGCCAAAACTATGAAGATCAGACGCGTTTAAAAAAACAACCCCAAAACAAGAAAAATACTTTATACTATACGCCCCTCAACCCTTGCCCTGTCTATACTTTTTGCCTAATTTTGTCCCATGACTCCAGATGAAATAAAACGCTACTTTGAAGCCACGCCCCCGCCTCAGGAAGTGGATTGGAAACCATGGGCGAAAATCACAGATTCGCAGGTTTTTCTCAAAAGCTGCTACTCCACTATAAACAATTACAAAGGAAGCCTTGATATGTGCCCTGCATGGTGGCATTTAAAAGATTTCTATATGCTTGTAAGACGAAATTCACAGGAAACAAAAAGCGAGAATCAAACGGAATAAACTTGAAATTTCAGCTCTGTTTTAGATGCATCTTACACTTTCATCCTTCTAATTTTTACTTTTAACCGGTTATATTATTTTGCTGCCGCCTCATTACGAGGCGGTTCATTCCCAGTAATCAAAGCGCCGGAATAATTTTATTTCTAATAGGTTGCCTTTTGCCTTTTAAAAAAGATTTCCAGAAGATTTTCGGATAAATCCTGCCGTAAATTTTTCTAATTGCAATCCGCCGTAAATTCTGAATAAAGGGAAATGATCTTTTTTTGCATGTTTTGAAACCTCAATAAAATAAGATATCTTTAATTTTGTTACCATTTGTAACATCATATTTTTTAAAATTGTTCTGATCTATACTAATTTTGATTTGTATAAAAGGAGAAAAGAGAATGGAAAGGTCAATTGTACATATCGATATGAATACGTTTTTCGTGTCCTGCGAAAGACTCACTAATTCCGAATTAAACGGAATACCGCTTATTATTGGAGGCGGTGAAAGGGGTGTTGTGGCCTCGTGCTCCTATGAAGCCCGAAGATTTGGGGTACGTTCGGCCATGCCCATTCACATGGCCATGAAACTCTGCCCGCAGGCCAAAATCATGAAAGGTGACATGGAATTATATTCCCGGCTTTCCCATGACATCACCGAGATCATTCAGGAGAAAGCGCCCGTAGTGGAAAAGGCAAGCATTGATGAATTTTATCTGGATATTACTGGCATGGACAAGTTTCATGGCAGCTACAAATGGACAAATGAATTGGCCCAGACCATAATCAAAGAAACCGGCCTGCCCCTAACCTTTGCGCTTTCGATCAACAAGACTGTATCCAAGATCGGAACCGGAGAAGGAAAACAAAAACAAAATCTCGAGATACCCCAGCATTTGGTGCAGTCTTTTTTGAATCCCTTGTCTGTTCAGAAAATACCAATGGTGGGCGACAAAACGTTCCAGCTGCTCTCACGCATTGGGATCCGAACCATTGAAACGCTCTCCAAAATGCCTTGCGAGGTACTGCAGCAGATGATCGGCAAAAATGGTTCGGAGCTCTGGAAGAAAGCCAATGGCATAGATAATAATCCCGTGGAGCCCTATACGGAGCGAAAATCCATTTCGACCGAACATACCTTCTCTCAGGATACCATCGATATTGACAGGCTAAAAAGGGTAATATTGGGAATGGTTGAAAAACTGGCTTTTCAATTACGCTCGGAAGAGTGGCTGACATCGACTGTCACCATCAAAATACGCTACGCCAATTTTGATACCGAAACCAAGCAGTGCCGCGTGCAATACACATCGGCGGATCACATCCTGACCAAAACCGTAACGGACCTTTTTGAGAAACTATACCAGCGCCGTATGCGCCTTCGCCTGATTGGTGTGCGCTTTAGCGGGCTGGTTCGCGGTACGTATCAAATCGATCTTTTTCAGGACACCGAGGAAATACTCGCGCTCTATCAGGCCATGGACCGGATGAAAACCAGGTACGGATTTGACGCTGTGATGCGCTGCGCCGGGGCCTCCTTTAAACCCAATACCAAAAATGAAATTTTAAAACGCAAATCAGACTAATGTATCTCAATTGTCATTCCTTCCATTCCCTTCGCTATGGGACTATTCCCCTTGAGGATTTGATTTCTCATGCCAGTGCCTGCGGGGTTACCGCTATGGCACTTACCGACATTAACACGGTAACTGGAATTTACGATTTTATAAAGGGGTGTGATGCTGCAGGGATAAAACCTTTGGTGGGCATGGAATTTCGCTCTGAGCATGAGCTGCGCTACATCGGCCTTGCCAAAAATGCATCTGGCCTTGGCGAGATGAACCGTTTTTTGACAAGCCACAATTATCAAAAAACTTCCCTTCCTCTCTTAGCTCCTGATTTTAATGATGTTTTTGTAATTTATCCTCTGGAGAATGCTCCGCTCTCACTTGCTGAAAACGAATATATTGGAATTCGTCCCGGGCAACTCCAAAAACTGGTCTTGTCGGAGTGGAAAACAAGACAGGAAAAAATGGTGGTTCTCCAGCCGGTGACCTTCCGCAGCAAAAAGGAATATAACCTGCACAAAATACTCAGGGCCATAGATCTGAACCTGATTTTATCACGGCTTTCTGTGGATGATTATTGCAAAGATTACGAAATAATGGTACCTGAGCAAAGAATAGTGAACTGTTATGAGCAGTATCCGCATATTATTGCCAACACGCGCGAGATAATTGAGCGGTGCCATTTTGAATTTGATTTTGATACGCCCAAAAACAAGAAATTTTACACCAACAGCAAAAAGGATGATATGATCCTTTTGACCTCTCTGGCAAAACAGGGCCTGGAATGGCGCTATGGTAAAAATAATGCCGAGGCGAAATCCAGAATGTTCAAGGAACTCAAAGTAATTGAGCAATTGGAATTTAGCGGCTACTTTTTGATTACAGCCGATATTATTCGTTTCAGCACTTCTCAGGGATTCCTGCATATAGGGCGCGGCAGCGGTGCCAACAGCATCATCGCATACTGCCTGGGCATTACCGATATCTGTCCTTTGGAATTGGACCTGTACTTTGAAAGGTTCCTGAACCTGAACCGTAAAAGCCCTCCGGATTTTGATATTGACTGGAGCTGGAAGGAAAGGGATGTTATTCTTGAATACATTTTCTCACGCTACGGTTATGATCATGTGGCTTTCTGCGGCACCAATGTGGAATTTAAGTACCGTTCCATCTTTCGGGAAGTCGGAAAAGTCTTTGGGCTTCCCAAGGAAGAACTCGATGCGCTGGCTAAAAATCCGATGGAGCTGCATGCGACCAATAAAGTTGTGAAACAAGTCCAGGAATATGGAATGCTGCTCGAGAAATACCCCAATCAGCGAAGCATGCACTCCTGCGGGATCCTGATCTCCGAAGAACCTATTACCAATTACACCCCGCTTGAAATGCCCCCAAAAGGTTTTCCAATTGTGCTATTTGATATGCATATAGCCGAAGATATCGGCCTTGAAAAATTCGATATCCTGAGCCAGCGCGGGATCGGGCATATCGATGATAGCGTGAAGCTGATTGAGAAAAACCGGAGTATCCGCCTGAATATCCGCGATACCTCGATTTCAAAAAATGAAGCCAGCTGCAATGCGTATTTGGGAATAGGAAAAACTATCGGCTGTTTTTACATTGAGAGCCCGGCCATGAGGGGACTTTTGCGCCGCCTGAAGTGCAACAATTACAAGACCCTTGTAGCCGCTTCCTCGATTATTCGTCCGGGTGTTGCGCAAAGCGGAATGATGAAGGAATATATTTTCCGCCACAACCACCCTGATCAATTCGAATATTTCCATCCCGTTTTCCAGGAGCAGCTTGGGGAAACCTATGGGATTATGGTCTATCAGGAAGACGTGATCAAAATCGCCCTGCATTATGGGGGACTTCCCGCCGCAGACGGGGATATACTCAGGCGTGCCATGTCTGGAAAAGGAAGATCCAAGGCGGCACTTCAAAAAGTGAAAGACAATTTTTTTGCTTCCTGTAAGGCGCAGGGGCATCCTGATAAACTCAGCGAGGAAATTTACCGTCAGATCGAGTCCTTTGCCGGATACTCGTTCTGCAAGGCCCACTCAGCCTCTTATGCCGTGGAAAGCTACCAGAGCCTTTATTTGAAAGTTCACTATCCTATCGAATTTATGGTAGCGGTCATAAACAATCAGGGCGGTTTTTACCGCACCGAAGTTTATGTACACGAAGCAAGGATGTCAGGGGCTAAAATTCACAATCCGTGCGTGAACAAAAGCGAATTTGAAACCACCCTTTACGGCTTGGATGTTTATTTGGGTTTTATGCACCTGCAGAGCCTGGAATCCAAAATCGCTATACTGATACAAACCGAACGTGAACAAAACGGCGCGTATAAATCCCTGGAGGATTTTATTAACCGGATTCCCATCGGTATTGAGGGCATTCAGATTTTGATTTTCATTGGCGCGTTTCGTTTTACGGGCAAGACAAAAAACCAATTGCTTGTTATCGCCCGGCTTATCATGGTGAATTTCAAGCCGGAGAACAGAAGCCTGATGCTCCTTGAGGAGCCAGTAAAGGAATATGAATTGCCTGAGCTGGCACGCTCTGCCTTTGAAGATGCCTTTGACGAGATTGAGCTTTTAAGTTTTCCTGTATCGCGCTCCCCTTTTGATCTGCTGCAGACCAAATTCCGGGGTGACGTAATGGCCAAAGACCTTTTAAACCACCATAAAAAGACAGTCCGAATGTTGGCCTATCTGATCTCCAGAAAACACGTGCCGACCAAAATGGGCGCCATGTATTTCGGCACGTGGATAGATGCCGAAGGAGAGCTCTTCGATACGGCCCATTTCACGGGAAGCCTTAAGGAGTATCCTTTTCAGGGAGGCGGCTGTTATTTGCTGCTGGGCCATGTGGAAGTAGATTATCACTTCCCCACTATTACCGTGACCAAAATGGCCAAGATGCCTTTCATTGCCGATCCACGCTATTCCAATGCTGATGACCGGCAGTTCACGACTCATGAAAAAATCAAGGAAGATGTAAGCATGACCCATAGGGCACCCTATCCGCAGGAACATGAAATTAATCTGCCAAGAAATAAAATGGCAAACTGAAGCATATTTGAGTCCGAAAATACAGTCCGTTTACCTTTTTATAATTGCAGTAATAGCTGCAGGTAAAGGGAAATGTATTAATTTAGACTGAACCGATCCGTTAAAATGTAACTGAAAACTATATAACAATGATCAAAACAAAAAAATTACCGGCCCTGGTGGTGTGGTGCTATCACTTTTAATCTCCTGCACTTCAAAATATAAATACCACAAGATGGTGCAAACAGACTATAACCTGAATCCATTTAGGGCCAGTGAGATTATCAGATCAGATACCACAGCAGGCAATTATATTGAGGCCGAAAAGAAAGAAAGCCTGTTTATATTTGAGGACAATAGTGATTTCATCTTTAAAGTTTCAAAAAATCCCCCTAAAATAGACATTGTGGACAGGGTAGGCAATAATTCCATGTTTGTAGAAGAAAGAGGTTTTGAAATTACCAGCAAAAAAGCGGGGGACACTTTAATTGTGCGCTTTTTCCCAACCAACTCAACCCCTGATAACATATTGAAATTTGGGGCTGAATATAAATTTTTCAAATAAGACAATTGTTCGGGATAAGGAGAATTAGAAGTGTTTATTCACTTATTATACGGGTCTAGGTTCGTAAACTGTATTACGCAGTTTTATTGTTATTCTACTGAGCTTCAAAATTGATTTATCTCTGTTCTGCTACCCTGCCTTTTTAGCCCCGATAGCAGTGGAAATCCTTTTGTGCCGGGGTTCGGCACAAAAGATTGCTTCGCCAGTTCGCTTGCGCTCGGGTGGAACGGATAGCGGGAAAAAGCTCCTAAAAATAAGCCCTCTTGGCGCCATTTCAGAAAAAAAACACAAGTAAATAACAAGAGTAATGGACCAGCTAAATCCTTTAACGCAATTCTTCAAAGCAATAGAAAAAGACCAGCGCAATAGCATTACCCCTATCGGAATTTTTGCGGCATTACTACAATTCAGAACTGCTGCAGGCTATATTAATCCCATTAAAGCATATAGGCATGAAATTATGAAGATTGCTAAAATAAGCGGCCCAGTTACCTATCACAGATGTATCAGAGACCTAAATGATTACGGTTATATAAATTATCTTCCAAAGAGAAATAGAAATCAGAAGAGCATAATTTATTTCACCGTTTAAGAGTTTACTAAAATTCTCAGTAAAACACCTTTTCAAGGTAGATCAGTCCGCTGAGAGAATGCAAAGCATTGTAGAGGGCATCCTTGCCTATTCTACCCTGAATAAGAAAACCCAGCCCGTAGAGCAGATAAGCCTTGATGACATTATTGAGAACATAAAAGTTGACCTGGAACTTATCATAAATGAAAAAGGCGCCATACTGATCAAGGACGCGCTTCCCGATATACAAGGGGCACCTATTTTGATACACCAGCTATTCTATAACCTGATACACAATGCCCTGAAGTTCTCCAAAGCAGACCAGCCGCCGCGGGTCATCCTGTCTCACCTCATTATAAAGGATAAGCAAAGGGAGTTTATTGAAATAAGCATTAAGGACAATGGCATTGGACTTGACCCGGATCATTATGAAAAAATATTTAATGCTTTTGAAAGACTGCATTCCAAAGATCAGTACGAAGGGAACGGACTTGGCGTGACGCTATGCCGAAAAATTGCACTAAGGCATGGCGGCAGCATAATGGCTTTAGGCCAAAAAGATATCGGCGCGGAATTTATCGTTACACTGCCTTTAAAACAAACAGGAGATACTGTCTAGGAAATCACAACATCCTGCTTTGATATAATAAACAATCAGTATATTGTGAAATTTCCCTACCGTAAATACAAGGCGCCAATTAAAGATAATTGACGCGTTATTACACCCGTTCCCGAAAATTTTACACAAAAAGTTTATATTATGTAAGTTAATTCCAGTTTAATATAAAGAAATGTAAATAATTTCGCTTATATTTACCTTTATCCAGAAACCTTAAAATCTGCTTTCGCCAATTGCATTATTAATTTTAGTAACCTGGCTAATATAATTTTTGACCCTGGCATTCCAATTGGATGCTGCATTATTATATGGGCTTAAACTTACACATAATGAGCGATTCAGAAACAAATAAAACAGCAAATAACTTTCCTGTTGTAGGTATAGGCGCCTCTGCGGGCGGACTTGACGCTTATCAAAAGCTCCTCTCGAAGATACCGGCAGATTCCGGAATGGCGTATGTCATCGTGATGCATTTATCCTCAGACTTTCAGAGCAATCTCAGTTCAATACTGTCAAAATATACGGCCCTTCCAGTTCAGGAGATTGTAAATGAAATTCATCTTGTCCCTGATCACATTTATGTAATCCCGCAAAACAATAACCTAATTGCAGTGGATGGAGTTTTAAAACTGTATAAAAGAAACCGCAGCGATAAAGTAAATAAGGCTATTGATATCTTTTTTGAATCGCTTGCCCAGGTACATAAAAGCTTTGCCATTGGAGTTTTACTTTCGGGCACTGCTTTTGATGGGACTGCCGGTTTAAAAAAGATCAGGGAAGCAGGCGGCGCCACAATCGCGCAGGATCCCGGGACAACACGTTTTAAAAGCATGCCCCAAAGTGCCATTGAGGCTGATACGGTCGATTTTGTGCTTGCGCCTAAAGCCATCCCTTCCAAATTAATTGATATCCGAAACAGTTATATCACTAGTCATGCCTACAGCGAAGAAGAGCATTTGTCTAAGGATGAAGAGCAAATCCTGGTTCAGATCATCCATCTTATTTTTTTAAGAACAGGAAATGATTTTGGCCATTACACGCAGCCCACAATTAGAAGACGCATTGCCAGAAGGATGGTTATCCTACAGAAACAAACCCTAGGAGACTACTATAATGCACTTCGAAACAGCAAGGAAGAGCAGGACCTGCTATTTAATGATTTTCTGATTCCCGTTACCTACTTTTTCAGGGACGAGCATTTTTTTGAATCGCTGCCCCATCTGGTTTTTCCTGAGTTGATCCAAAACATCCAAAACAATACCCTGCGTATCTGGGTTGCCGGATGCTCTACAGGTGAGGAAGCCTATTCACTGGCTATATGTCTTGATGAATATTTATCTGAGAATAGCCTGAGTGAAATTCGCGTAAAGATCTTTGCATCGGACATTTCGGAGAAATCAATAGCAAAAGCCAGAGCCGCCATCTATTCTTCGCAGGATGTCCAGCAAATCTCCGAGGCCAGACTGGCGAATTATTTTGCTAAAAAAGACGGCCAATATCACGCTCAGAAAGTGATTCGTGATATGTGCATTTTTGCGGTACATAACTTTATAAAAGATCCTCCTTTTGCCAGGATTGATCTGGTCTCATGCCGCAATGTGCTGATTTATTTTGATCAGACGCTGCAAAATAAAGCCTTGGGCTCCATTCATTATTCCCTGAAAGAAAAGGGTTTTTTATTGATCGGTAAATCAGAAACCACAAGCAGCGCAGAAAATTTGTTTGAGAGCATCGCAAAACAGGAAAAGATCCATGTACGCAAATTCAGCCCCGTTCGTTATGTGCCTGAGGCTTTTAAACCGGCACAGGTAGCTGAGCAAGCCATCACGGAAATAGCTAAAGTTCCCCCTCAAACTGATTTTAACAAAATAACATCAGGAATTTTACTTTCAAACTATACCCCGTCAAGTGTCATCATAAATGAGCAGCTGGAGATTGTACATTTCCATGGGGACACAAGCCCGTTTTTGTCACCGCCGGCTGGAAGGTCCAATTTTAATATACTAAAAATGGCAAGCGCGGAAATCAGCTTTATGCTTCAAGGTGCCATTTCAAAAATAAAAAAAGACAAAAAACCTATCCGTAAAGAGAACCTCCTTGTTAGAGACCAGGATTATAGCGTGTCTTTTGAAATAGTAACAATTCCTAATGATGAGTGTTATCTTATGATTCTTTTTCAAAAGAATTTGATGTCCGAGACTCAGTATGGGCAAAAAACTATAAAAAATAATATTGATTATAACCGTATTATAGAGCTTGAAAAAGAGCTTGACCAAATGCGTGAAGATATCAAACGCATTACCCAGGAACAGCAGACGGCACTCGAGGAATTACAGACCACCAATGAGGAGCTGCTCAGCAGCGGTGAGGAACTTCAGGTCCTCAATGAAGAACTTGAGGCTTCATCCGAGGAGCTGCAGTCCAATAATGAGGAATTGATGTGTGTAAACGATGAGCTTATGGACCGTCAGGATCAGCTTGTATCAGCGCGCAATTATGCGCAGTCAATCGTGAATACTATGCGCGAGCCTCTTATTGTTATTGATAAAGATGGCATAATAAAAAGTGCCAATCCCGCATTTTACAAATACTTTCAAACTACAGAATCGCAAACCGAGGGACACTGCTTTTTTGAAATCGGAAACTGTCAGTGGGATATTGCTGAATTTAAGGACCTTATCCTGAAAATATCGGCAGAAAATAAAGCGGTAGTAGATTACAAAGTGGATGTTGTCTGTCCGGGTATTGGCAAAAAAACAATGATGGTCAACGCGAACCTTATTGTTGATTCCAAACCCAAGGGAATGATTCTCCTGGCACTTGAGGATATCACAGAACTAGCTGCTGCCAATGAGCAATTAAGGTCTAAGAACAAGGAACTGCAAAAGAACAACGAGCAGCTGCAGATTTTTTCTGCTGCTGCCAGCCATGATCTTCAGGAACCGCTTCGTAAAATTCAGATGTTTTCCAGAAAAATCTTAGACCGTGATAAAAGCCTGGCTGAATCCACTATACATAACCTGGAGCGTATCGTGTTTTCAGCTTCAAACATGAGCCAGTTAATTACCGATCTTATCAATTATACCAGAGTTAATTTTACGGATAAGGAATTTAAAAAGACCGATCTAAATTTACTTTTAAAGAAAACCCTTAGTAATACCAAAGAAACAATTAAAGAGAAAAATGCTGTTGTCTCTGTTTCGTCCCTTCCGGCGCTAACGGTAATACCCCATCAAATCCAGCAGCTATTCACCAATTTACTGACCAACTCCATTAAATATAGTAAAGAGGGTGCTGTGCCGGAAATTAGAATAGAAACAGCAGAACCTTCAAGTGAGGAAATAGCCGAATTTGTAGATAACCCTGATATTACTTATGTCAAAATCTGCGTTAGTGATAATGGAATGGGTTTTAGCAAAGATTACGAGGACAGAATTTTTAATCCTTTTTACAGGCTGCACAATCACAATGAATATAGCGGCAGCGGTCTTGGACTCACCCTTGTGAAAAAAATTGTAGATAACCATCATGGTTTTATAAAGGCATCAAGCAGAATCAATAAAGGAACAAAGATGTTTATTTATCTTCCCTTACAAGATCTAAAAAATTAGGACATCACGAAATATGAAAGGTACTGAATAAAATTCCACCTCAGTTCAGTGAATAAATTCAATGTATGCCTAATCGGAAAGGTGCCAACTGACAACATTGGCGCCTTTTTTTAATCCTTATTACATTATAAGTTACCATATCGGGCAAATAAATACGGGTACCTTAACATATATTATATATACATCCCAACATTGAACTGAAGAATTTATTGAGATTCAAAGGCAATTCCTTCTCAATCCTAACAAATGTCTATTTATCTGTTCAATTCTAATATAGGTTGGAAAAAAATTACGCGTGTGTTTTTCAAGCAGCGGTATAATCGAGACTATTTTGCCTTTATCTACTATATATTTTGCTGCTTCAATATACACTTGGCTCTCATCATCCATTTCAATTATAAAAGTATGATCAAATGGATCAGTAATCTCAACTGTGCAAAAATTCTCAACACAGGAGAACATACAATGCAAATCGATACAGTATCCTTTACATTCAACCAATATTATATATTCTCCCATCGGATTAGTATTTAAACTTACATATGAACTAAATTTACAAATGTTTAAAGAAATAAAAAATACATTAAACAAAATTTGCAATAAATTTATATAATCAAAATTAGATTATTAATCTCCTAGTAAATCCCGTAACTTGATAGTAATGGAATCTCAAAGATTAATATCTTAATCAGAGCTAAACAATTGGGGCAGAAAAATCAATTCTCCAAGACAAAAGAGGGCTTCTCGGGAGTCCTAGGCCACGATAGCATGAAATCTCTTTGTGCCGAAACCCGGCACAAAGAGATTTCAATGCATAGAGGGAAAAACTTCTGAAAACTGTTTTATAATCTTTTTCAACAACAGTTCCGCACCACGTGCAGGCATTATGGCTCTCGTCTTTTGTTATAATAATATCTATATCTTTTACAGGAAGTATCGATAAACCAGGCTTTACCTCTTTATGTTTATAGATGCTGAGTGTACCACAGTCCTCGATATAAACTCTTAACCTGTCCTAAATTTCTTATCTCTTTTTCCCGTAAAAGCTCAAATAACTGCTGTCTCGAAATAAAATGCTTTTCTAACTGTCCGATGTCAATAACTGAATCTTTAATTAGGGTAGCAACCTGCCCTGCATTAACTTCTCCCAGCTTCTGCTTATAAAAAAGTTTCTGGTAAGACTCCGCTGCAATACCAAAATTGTCAGTAATACTATTACTCCAATCACAATTCCGTGAGTTGGCCCGTGCATTGGCATTGCAACAATGGCACCTAGTGTAATGAATACCGCCTTTTCCGTTATAGTTAATATCGAATTGGTACGTTTTCCTAATAGCCGAACGACAAATACCAATGCCATATATAAAATAATGCTTCTAATGGCTACCTCAACTATAATTTCTGGAGGTGCTTCTCCAAATAAAATTCGATACCAATCATCAATTTTAATATCATCCTTATTCATAATGGGCTGTTTGTGTTCCACTACTTTCTTCTTTTCCAACCCTTAAACCTCTATCACCTCCGGATAGATTATTGCCAACTGGTTGAAATTCCGGCACAAGACCCATCACATTTATATAATATTTTTCAATACCCTCATCTGACACTTTCACCGCATCACTTAAAACCTCAACCTCTAAACCTATATGTTGCAACCAGCTTGCATTCTGTATGCAGAAGGATTTCTCATACCAATGAAAAGACCATTCACCCAAGATTAACAAATTTTCAACGGCATGATAGCCTTTAGTTTTTTCATTAAAACCACCAATCTTACTAATGTGCTTAGTAATTTCCTTTTTCTCTTCCTTGGTTATCAACATTCGAACTTTAAAAACCAAAGTTGCTTTCTAAGCTCCAGAGCATCATCACGATTAGTAGAAATAAAATCTAACTCATCATTTTTAAATAAGAATCAAATTAATTTGTACTCACGGCTTGCCGGATGGAAGCTACACACTTTAAATAGGTGTTGTTCTACTGCAATTTTTTCATTTGTGTTCACCTTCATTAATTTTAGAATAACAAAACTAACACAGATAGCAACAGCGTAACCCAGATTTAATGTTCCAATTTGAAACAAAATAAAAAAAAAATCAATAAAAAAGTCAATCTAACCAGATTGGCCTTTTTAAAATTAACACACTTTATTTTACTTTGCTAATTTTCTAATTCTCCAATTCTAGCCCTAGGGCAGATAGCAATGAAAATCCCTATGTGCCCGGGCTTGGCACAAAAGATTGGAACATTAGCGGGAAAAAGCTCCAAAAAGACAGCATTAAACACAATTGAAGATACTATTCACTCAAATTAGATTCCGGTAACAATTCTTAAATACTCGATTAATTCAAGCCCTGCAGCATTCTGCCCACCTGCATAACATCCAAGTCTCTTTCTGTAGCATCCGAATGATCTGGATTTGTTTTCTTTGAATTTTTCATTTCTTATCTTTTAAATGTTTGTGTATGAAGTGCATTTTTATAATGTCCAAACAAATTTAAAGCAACTAAAAATCAACTACTTACACAATTAACTCTGAGATTTATAACATTTTAGGTTTATTTCTTTTGCTCCATTATTTATCTGGAATAAAACACATTAAAAGACTGATAATTATACAATTACAAACTTTAATTCTATAAAAAAAAACACAAAATTGATACTAAATTTGATTTGATTAAAAGCTCTAAACTGACAAAGAAATTGTTCAATTAAATTTTAATATCATGGAAAATATCCTTAATCCTCAAACCCGCGGAAATCCCGGTTATTTAGCCGAAAAAAAAAATCTCGCCAATATCTGTCAATAAAATATTATACTGTACTGCAGGTTCTTTATTATTAGGAACTACTCTAAAGATTGCAGGAAAACGTTCTGTAGGTTCCTGGATCGCAAAATGGGCATTACCGCTACTTGCAGTTGGCTGCTATAAAAATTCTCTCCTTCTTCGTCTGATTTGCAAACAGAATAACAAAAGGAATAATAATCCTGACAAGACTGAAACGAGAAAACAATTTGGATCAATGTACTTCCTGAATCTTAAGAAAAAGGTGCAGGAAGTATATTTTCTATCCTTTATTAATTTAAATCTAAAAATATCAAATGATGGACTTTTACACTTTTATACAGCTTTTAATAGTTTCGATTATCGCAACGGCGGCAATGACATCGTTTAGTTGTTTTATGTCAAAACAGTTTCAGGAGCTTTACAAAGAGCCTGTTTTACTTTCGTTTGTACTTTCCAAATTAAAGATGGAATTGTCTGTCAAATCAGAAAAAATATTGGGCTGGCTCCTTCATTTTTTGATTGGTTTTTTGTTTGTGTTGGCCTATTATGTCCTTTGGGTAAAGGATATTTTGCCAATCTCAACTCTTAGTGCCCTATTATTGGGTGCTATCAGCGGAATAATTGGCATTACTTGCTGGATGTTTATTTTTAAAATGAGTAATCATCAGCCTCACATTGATTTTAAAGGCTATTATTTGCAGCTCTTTTTTGCTCATATAATTTTTGCCATTATAGCAACTGCTTTTTACTCGCTTTCATTAACTTTTTAATACTTACAAAAGCATGTCACTATCTAAATACAATCAGAAAAGAGATTTTAAAAAAACTCAGGAGCCAAAAGGTAAAATTGGAAAATCTGCACATGAATTGATTTTTGTGGTGCAAAAACACGCTGCATCTCATTTGCATTATGATTTTAGACTTGAAATGGATGGCGTACTCAAAAGTTGGGCAATCCCAAAAGGTCCGTCAACGGATCCTGCTGTTAAACGTCTTGCTGTAATGGTCGAAGATCATCCGTATAGTTATAAAGATTTTGAAGGTACAATTCCGGAAGGAAATTATGGTGCAGGAAATGTGATTGTATGGGATAATGGAACATATCAACCTGAAGATTTCTCTGAAAATCCTGAAAAAGCATTGATGGTCGATCTTAAAAAAGGACATTTGAGTTTTATTCTGAAAGGCAAAAAACTTAAAGGAGCTTTTTCATTGGTAAAATTACACGGCAAACAAGAAAATGCCTGGCTGTTAATTAAAAAAAACGATGAATATGTATCACATACTGATATCCTGACTCAAGACAAATCTGTACTATCACAAAGACCATTAGAGGATTTAGAAAAAAAATCAGAAAAAATAGTTCCCCAAGAAAAGGCAAAAACACCTTTTAATAAAAAGACTAAACGTTCCTTAAGTAAGGCTTCATTTATAAAACCAATGTTAGCAAATACAAAAACGGAAGCATTTGATGATTCGGAATGGGTTTTTGAAAAAAAATATGACGGTTATCGTGCCATCGCAGTAATAAATCCAAATAAAGTGGAACTATTTAGTAGGAATGAAATTTCCTTTGATATTCAATTTAAACCAATTGCCGATGAGTTAAAGAAAATTGATCATATTGCGGTTTTAGATGGCGAAATTGTGGTAGAAGATGAAAAGGGAAAAGCTAACTTTCAATTGCTTCAAAACTACCTCAAAACAGGTTTGGGAAAATTAAAATACTTCGTTTTTGATCTTTTGAATTTAGATGGAAACGAGATTACTGAATTGTCTTTGCTCGAAAGAAAAGAATTACTCAAAATACTGTTTAATAAATATGCTTTTACAAATGTCTTTTATTCGGAACATACTTTTGAAAAAGGAATAAAACAATTTGAAATAGCCGAAAAAAATAAGGAAGAAGGAATCATTGCTAAAAAAACAAACAGTACTTATTTACCAAATAAAAGAAGCAGCGACTGGTTAAAAATTAAAACATCTAATCAGGAAGAAGCGATCATTATTGGAATCACGAAACCTAAGAATTCACGCCAATATTTTGGTGCAATTTTACTTGCCCAATATTACGGAAAAAGACTTCAATATATTGGAAAATGCGGAACTGGTTTTTCTGAATCAACGCTGAAAGAACTTTATACAAAACTTGAACCTTTATTTATTAGTGAATCTCCGCTCAGCGAAAAAATTAATTTGAGAGATGAAATTCAATGGGTAAAACCTAAACTGGTTTGTCAAGTAAAATTCTCTGAATGGACTCAGGATAAAAACCTTAGACATCCGGTTTATCTCGGTCTTAGAATTGATAAAAAAGCATCTGAAGTTTTTGTACCGTCTGATGTTAACAATAATACTCCCTTAAAAGAAGAAAAAATGAAAACTAAATCCCAGGATAAAACAGAAAATGATTATGACTTGAAAGTTGGGAAAACCGTACTTCATCTAACCAATCAAAACAAAATATATTTCCCAAAAGACGGAATTACAAAAGGTGATATTGTACAATATTATAATGAAGTTGCTCCTTTGATTTTGCCTTATCTTAAAAATCGTCCGGAATCCATGAATCGTTTTCCTAACGGAATTGATGCTCCTGGTTTTTATCAGAA
Source organism: Flavobacterium sp. 245 (assembly GCF_004362055.1). Lineage (GTDB taxonomy): Bacteria > Bacteroidota > Bacteroidia > Flavobacteriales > Flavobacteriaceae > Flavobacterium. The sequence continues at coordinate 156,961 of NZ_SNXB01000006.1, read as the reverse complement.
AGATGTGGATATCGAAAAAATTCCGTCCTGGCTAAAAACTAAAAAAATATTCTCTGACTCGACTGATGCAAATGTAAACTATCTAATATGCAATGACAAAGAGACTTTGTTGTATATGGCAAATCTTGGTTGTATCGAAATTAATCCGTGGAATTCTACTGTACAACATATTGAAAATCCAGATTGGCTGGTAATTGATATTGATCCTGATAAAGATGATTTTAAAGAAGTTGTAAAAACGGCATTGGTTGTAAAAGAAGTTATGGAAGAATTGGAAACTCATTGTCTGTGCAAAACTTCGGGCGCTTCAGGATTACATGTTTATATTCCGCTTGGAGCAAAATACGATTACGATTCCATAAAAATTCTTGCTGAATTACTGGCGAAAGAAATCCAATTGCGTTTACCTGAAGCTACATCACTCGAACGCAGCATTAAAAAGAGAAATCACAAAATTTATATTGATTATCTGCAAAATCGCAGAGGACAAACTTTAGCCGCACCGTATTCTGTTCGCCCGAAGCCAGGGGCAACGGTTTCAACACCTTTAGAATGGAATGAGGTGAATGATAAGTTACATCCGTCGCAATTTACCATTAAAAATGTATTGTCCAGATTTGAAAAAAAGGGAGATTTGTGGGCACCGGTTTTATCAAAAGGTGCCAACATTAAGCACATTCTTAAAAAATTGGAAGAAAAACAAAAGGACTAAGACGAGTTTTTTCTTTCTAAACTCGCCTTAAGCATACTCATTAAATCATCACTTTGTTTGTGAACAACTTTTAATTCAGTTGGTTTCTGAACTTTTCCTTTGGCTTTCTTTTTAATTATATCCAAAAGTTTCGCTGTATATTCATCTTTAAAAGTGCTGATATCAAATTTCTCCGTTAGTTGTTCAATTAACTTATTGGCCATATCCAGTTCTTTTGTTTTTACTTTTGAAGCTGGAGGAAGTTTTAAATCTGTCGTATTTCTAATTTCTTGTTCGAATCTTATTCGGTTTAGAACAATGACATTTTTATAAGGTTTTAAAATAGCCAGGCTTTCTTTGTTGCGTAAAACAAAACGTGTTACACCAACTTTTCCCGAAGCTGCAAGCGAATCACGAAGCAATGCATAAGCATTCATAGCGCCTTTGTCAGGCTCCAGATAATAGGGCTGTTCATAATAAATACTTTCGATTTCTTTTTCGAAAGCAAAACTTTCAATATCTATCGTTTTGGTTTTTACAGCATCTGCCGCTTCAAAATCTGAATCTTCCAGAATTACATATTTATCATCGAGTTTATACCCTTTTACAATATTAGCAAAAGTGACTTCTTTGCCTGTATTTTCATTGACACGTTTAAACTTAATATTGGCATGATCTTTTTCATCAAGCATATCCATATCCAGACTGCTTTCCTGAACTGCCGAAAATAACTTAATTGGAATATTAATTAAACCAAAACTAATAGCTCCCGTCCATATTGCTCTCAAAGTTTGATGAATTAAAATTATTCTAAATTTAATACATCAGCGCTAATGGAGCCTTACATAATCTTTAAAAAATATTATATTTTTTCTTTGGACATTGCACATTTAAAAGAAGAAAACATTTACTTAAATATGTTTGTTACAAAAATTGATATAATTCTTTTTAGCTTTAATCATTAACAACTTTGAATATTAAAAAATCATCACGTTAATTTTAAAAAACTGGTCTACTAAAATAACTTACATAAAATGTTTAAAGACTGACATTTAAGCTTTCGTGGCAGAATCGTGGCACATGTAATATTGGAATGGATACCTTTTTTGCGACAATAAGCTAAGACGGTTTTGAAAAAGAGATTAACAATTTCTGTCCTTGACTCTACATTTTCGTGCGATCCCCAACAGGACATCCAAAGTAAATTCTTTAAGCAAATGAAAGTCAGGCACTACCAATAGTAAGCCAAATCCTCAATAAAATTTATAGAAATTCGTCCTGTTCCTGTCACAACAAGCCAAATGGCGCCAATTGAAGACAATGAGCGCCATTTTTTATTCAAAAAATTACTAATTAAAATATTTGGTAATTTTTTGTTTTCGCTTCCTTTTTTCAAATCACACCAGAAAAAAAATACCCGCAAACAATGCATTAAACCGCCTCAATATTTACAAAAATATAGGATATCCCATTGTCATTCTCGGTCCAATATGATTATGGATTTTAATTTTTATAAATAAAGTTCTTAAAATTTAATCTCCTGCTGAATCTTCGCATCGTAAAACGGTAAAATCTGAAAGATGCAATATATTAATCAGAGGTTAAACAATTGAGGCGAATATCAGTTCTCAGAACAAACAGGGTGCTGCAGCAGCCCTAGCCCCGATTGCTTCGCCAGTTCGCTTCGCTCGTGTGCCGTGAAAATCCTTTTGTGCCGGTGTTCGGCACAAAAGATTGCAAAGAATAGCGGGAAAAGCTCCTGAAAACCACTACTAAATATTCCACTCAATAACTACTTGAAAATAGAGATACTGTCCTCGAGTTGCTCCCGGGCAATAAAAGCCGTAATAAACTCTCGCACTTCAATGCCCGTTCCGCTCTCAATGTCAAATGAATTGATATGAAATTCTTCGTCCTGATCCAAAATATGTATGATCTGGGTGTAGCCCTTTGAAATCAAACTGCCCTTTAATTTAATAATATTGGACTGCTGTCTGCCGTCGAGCTGCTTTCGAACCTTTAGCTTCATCCCTTTTTCCATTGCCGGTAATTTAAAATAATATGTTTTTGGTATTTCATATCAAATGTAAAAAATATAAAATAATATTTAGTTCAGATACGCGAATTTAACTTGGAAAATTGATAATCAGAATCAAATAGCACTCAAATGAAAATTTAATAAGAATTGTGCATTTTTATATAAAAATAACTGAAGCTATAGTTTTAATTTTAAGCCTACTAACTTCTAAACTAAAAGTTATGCATCACGTATTACCATCACTGAACTGAAGAATTTCAGAGATGTACTTTTGATAACCTGAAAAATGCGCAAAAACAAACATATTCCCTCCATCTTTTGAGTCTTAAAAATTGGGGAATCTCCGCCTTATTTAAATCTAAATATATGAATGTCGAAAACACACAGGAACTTTATTTATTAGTGATGAATGCACCAGTCGGCATTTGCGTTTTAGATGCCCAAACACTGGTGGCCGAAATTGTAAACGACAGCTTTATAGAAGTGGCAGGAAAACCGCGCGAGGCAATTCTGGGTAAATTTTACTGGGATACTTTTGCCGAGGTAAGCCCATACTACCAAAGCGTTCTTGAAACTGTAATTTCTAAGGGCAAGCCCTACTCCATAAATGAAGCTGAACTTTCCCTGATCAGACACGGGAAGGCAGAAACTGTTTACGTAACTTTTGTTTATGCGCCTTTAAAAGATAACACCGGTGAGGTAAAAAAAGTGGCTGTATGGGTTATGGACAATACCCTGCAGGTGCTTCAAAGGCATAAGGTTGAAGAAAGTGAAAAATTTGCGCGTACTGTTTTTTACAATTCCCCTGTGGCAAAATTGGTTTACACCGGACCTGAAATGGTCCTTGTCCAGGCCAACGAGAAAATGCTTGAAATTTTCGGTAAGGGAGATTCCATTATTGGAAAGCCCATCATGGAAGCAGTGCCCGAGATGCAGCAGACGCATTTATTTGCTGCCTACCAGCACGTACTTACAACCGGGGAAATCCATTCCCAGAAAGCCGCCCGGATCATGTTTGTCAAGAACGGTTCGCCTTATTACGGTTATTATGATTACACTTACAAACCACTGCACGATCCAAAAGGCAGGATTCATGGTGTCATCTGCACGGCTATTGACGTAACGCAACAGGTAAAAGCCAACAAAAGTCTTGAAGAAGCCGAGCAAAACATGAGAGGTGCAGTTGAACTGGCGCAGCTCGGCACATGGACCATTGATGTGGCCACCAATGGGCTGACCTATTCAGACCGCCTCATTGAATGGTTTGGCTATGATCCTTCTGCTCAAAACTATAGTGAAGTTATACCAATTCTTCTGGAAGAAGATCGCCAGCGTGTTGCAGATGCGGTAGCATGGGGACTCAATCCTGAGTCCGGGGGATTGTATGACGAGATCTATACGGTAATACATCCCATAACGGGAAAGAAAAGAATATTGCATGCCCAGGGCAAAACTGTTTTTGATCCCGAGGGCAAGCCTGTACGCATGAACGGGACTGCCCAGGATATTACCATCCAGATCGAGCTGCAGACCCAGCTGGAAAACCAGGTGCAGCAGCGTACCGAAGAGACAGCCGCGGTTATAGAGGAGCTAAGGGCTACAAATGAAGAATTGGAACAAACCAATGTGCAACTCATACATTCCAATGAGGAACTCGAAGAGTTTGCCTACATAGCCTCGCATGACCTGCAGGAACCGCTTCGCAAAATCAGCACCTTTGTGCAGCTGCTCGAGGGCAAAATTAGAGAGCATCTGGACGAAAAATCAGCAGGCTACGTCGATAAAATAAAAGACGCTACAAGCCGTATGAGCAAACTTATCCGGGATGTGCTCGCCTACTCTGCCGTGCCAAAAGATGACAGGGCTTTGGTTGCTGTAAACCTTGAGCATACTGCCAAAAATGCGCTGGAAGATTATGACCTGGTCATGGAGCGCACAGGGGCCAAAGTTACCTGGAACACCCTTCCGGTAATCCAGGGCATACCCCTGCAGATGTCCCAGCTGTTTTTCAATCTGATTGGAAATGCGTTAAAATTCAGACGCCCTGATGTGCCGCCCAGAATTAATATTCATTGCAGTATTGCCTCCCCTGAAGAGATCCGCTCGGCACATCTAAAAGAAGCAATGTCCTATTATAAAATCCAGTTTACCGATAACGGTATAGGGATGAAGCCTGAAGATACGCAGAAAATTTTTAGCATATTTAAAAGACTTCACGGGAAAAATGAATTTGCTGGTACGGGAATAGGACTGGCAATGTGCAAAAAAATTGTCCAGAACCATAATGGGGAAATCGATGCCAGTGAGAGCAGTGAAAACGGAGCGGTATTTAAGGTATATCTTCCAGCGAAAAATTAATATTTTCTAATTGGTGGCAGATTCATAATCAAGGCAGCAGACAAAATTGTGCTGTAATTATAATTTTACACTCAGTCCGGCAAGGGAAATGGAATGGTTCAAACTTTTTTATTCCTTTTGAGATATGTTTTTTTCAGATACAAAAAAAATATTTTTAACCGGATTCACTAAAGCTTTTGCCCAGTGCAAAAGGAATACTCTTTTCAAAATCAGGATAAAGCCCGTAAAAGAGCTTGGTTTTTGTATATAGAGGTTTGCCCCTTTATTGAAAGTATCTTCAATATCATTGGGGTGATTGGAAGTGGAGAGCATAACTGTGGGAATCTCTTTTAGTTCCTGATCGCTCTTTATTTCTGCCAGTGCCTCCTTACCCCCTTTAACAGGCATATTTATATCGATGAAAACAATATCAGGTTTTGGTTCAGCCGGATCTTTCAAAGTATTGACCAGTTCCTGACCGTTCTCTACCGTAATTACTTCAGAAGGAATTTTTGTGGCACTCAGAGCTTCCTTAAACAATTCCTGATCATCTTTATCATCCTCGGCCAATATGATTTTTACTGGCTCTTTTTTTTCTAAGCCTTTAGCATTTCCGACGGGATTTTCAGAATTTATCATTTTAACCATTTTTTATAATTTTCCAAAAGTACTATATTAATGCGTACTAAAAAATGCTTTCAATCAACAATTTAAAAGCATTAATAATTTAGCATCCGGCGATATTGTTAATACCCTTGATTGGCTTATGAAAATTTCACAATTTTGTTTCAAAATTTCTTAGAAGCCACAAATTCAACCTTATGCATGGCGACTTCATTTCCCTATTGCGTTATTGTATAAGTAATGCTATGAAGGATTTTCTAAAACCTGTTAAAGCAGGGGTGCTATTACTGACAGAGCCTAAAGATATGATAATGGCTTTATGTTATAATTTAAGTCATTACATCCATTATTTTTTATTTGCTTTTTTTTCTTTTGAAGCTTTAGCTTTAGCCTTACTACCTAATTTGGTAGTATCCTTTTTTGTTTGTGAAGATATATCATATACTGAACCATCTTTTGCACTTGGTCCGGGACCAGTTCCGTTATTAGCCGTAGTGGTTTGTCTGTTTGCGGGCTTTTCTGGAGAGGAAATACTTCCTGCGCCAGTAACGCCTTTAGGTTCAGTATCGCTTGTACTGGTAGCATTTGTGTCAGTTCCTGTTTTTGGTCTAGCTGCTGATGCAGTATGAGTGGATGCTTTTGTTGTATCAATCTCATCGCTATATCCATCTTTATTATTTTTGCAGGAAAGTAACCCTATTGTTAATATGATCAGAATCATTTTTAATTGAGATAGTGTTTTCATAATAATAAGTTTTTCTGTTGCTAATAGTCAAATTTAAAATTAACATTACACCGGTTTTTACATAATTTACTTTGTATTTTATAAATCTTTAACTTAAATTTTAAAATTAAGGATTACACTCGCAATTTAAATTGTAATGAAAGAAGTCTATAACTTTTCACGATATTAATTTTTAGAAGAAACAAGGAGTTTTAATTTTAGCATTTGTTTTTAAAGGACTCATAACAAGGAAATATCTTGTGAAAGTAAGCACCAGTAAGGAAACTTCGCCCCAGCAGTTGGTACCAATGTTTAGTAATGAAATCATGTAAATCTTTGCGATAATTCTGTAAAAAAATAATGTATCAGTTTCTGAAATTTGTTAGAAAACAAATTGAAATGAAAAACCTATTACGCAATAACGGATTATGTATTTGCTTCTTACTCTTGTTTTTAGCATCTTGGGCTGGCCAGACAATCTTTGGTTTTAAAGAGCATAATAAGGAACTGATTGAAAATGGAAGCACAGCTATTAATCTTTCTGCATATCTCATTTCAGGTCATTTTATTCAATCGACTTTTGAAAACTGGGAAAGCGAGTTTCTTCAAATGGCATTATTTGTTGTCCTGACTATTTTTTTAATGCAAAAAGGTTCTTCAGAATCTAAAGATCTTGATCAGGAGGAAGAAGTTGACAGAGAACCCTCGCCTTCGCGAAAAGATGCACCATGGCCTGTAAAAAAAGGCGGATGGATCCTAAAAATTTACAAACATTCACTCACAATTGTTTTGTTCTTATTGTTTATACTTTCCTTTTTTGCCCATTTTTATGGAAGCTTAAAAGATGAAAATGAACAATTAGCATTAAAAGGAATGCCACTGGAATCTGCCTTTGATTATATTGGGGATTCGAGGTTTTGGTTTGAATCTTTTCAAAACTGGCAAAGCGAATTTCTATCTGTTTTTGCCATTATAATGCTTTCCATTTACCTCAGACAAATTGGCTCTTCACAGTCTAAACCTGTTGATGCTCCACATATGGAAACAGGAGAATAGTTAAAGTTATTTAAAGCAGAAATAAAATCTTATTATCAATAAAACTTATCATTATGCATACAGTCACACCATGGAGCGCAACGGCTCAGGCAGATATTGAAAATAGTGAACTGCTATTAGAAAGAAAAATTCCTGATTATACCTATCAATTTTACAACACGGGCGATTCTTTATGGATAGTTGCCATTATGCCCGAAAACGGAAAAATAGCTTTTCGTGCCGCATTTGCCATGAACAGCTGTTTTGAAGTTGCCAATCTTTTTGATGATCAAGACACGATTGTTATTGTCCTGAATTCCAGATTAGGAAGTTATGAAGTTCGTGTAAATTTCCCGGACTCTGTTTTGCATTATACTACGACATTTACAGCAAATACGCCTTTGATGATTCCGTTTTCGCCACGGGATATAATTCCCCTTACACAAAACGGAAGTGTAGAAAACACCAGTGGAAAAATTCATATGGAGCAATTTGGGTCACGATCCGGATTGTTATTTGCAAGCATTACAAAACCACAAACAGGATCGTTTTTTTATTTCCAAAATTTAACTTCCCTGTCGGAATACTGCGAATCAACCAAGACAGAATCAAAAAATACAGTTGGCGGAACCTGGCCCGAAATTGGGTTTCAGCTACCAACAACCAACGAGTTACCAATTCCTGCCGGCAAAGGTTTTATTATATCAGATGCTTATGTAATATTAGATACTGAAATATTTGAAGAAACAATATCTATTTGTGAACACTTCTTAAATAATCTTGTCAAAATATATAAAGTGCTCGAGCAGCCAAGAATTGAGTATCACAACTGGCCGGAAATTGCTCAAAAAGTAGTGGCAGATTTAACAAATAATAAAGGATCGTGGACACAAAAAGACGGGATTCCCTATTTAAGCGCCTATTTATGCGACTATGAAACACCGCCTGAAAGCATGGTTCAGCTTGCCGTATTAGCTCCATTTAAGGAATATGAAAAATGGAGTGGTGAAAAACAATCCGTTTGTGAGGATTTGATCAAAGGACTGCCCGCTTTTTATGATCCGAAAATAAATTGCATCAATCGCTGGCTTCCTTCAATGGTAGACAAACTGGATGAATCTGAGGAACAAAAGAAAGAAATGGTGATGGATTCCTGGTACCTGCATCACCCGTTAATGAATCTGGCAAGGCTGGCATTACACGGCGAGAAAACAGCCGAAAAACTCTTATTGGATTCAATTGATTATGTTATAAAAGTGGCGCATCATTTTAAATATGAATGGCCCGTATTTTATAATATGCAAACTCTGGAAATAATCAAGGAAGAAACGGCTCCGGGTGCCGGAGGAGAAAGAGATGTTCCAGGCTCCTATGCGCACTTAATGCTTCTGGTTTTTAAATTAACCAAAGAAAAACGTTACTTAAACGAAGCAGAAAAAGCAGCAAAAAAGTTAGCAGATCTGGGGCTTAATATTTTATATCAGGCCAACAATACCGCCTTTGCGGCCGGTGCATTATTAGAATTATACAAAATAACCAATAAAAAGTTATACCTGAATTTAAGTTATACCTGCCTTACCGGATTATTTAAAAACATACAGCTGTATGACTGCAAATACGGATATGGTAAAAACTACACCAATTTCTTTTCCATCTTTCCTCTCAATGACGCGCCCTATACTGCTGCTTATGAAGAGTTAGAAGTATATGCTGCTTTATCAGAATATATGAGTCAGACAAATGGTGTTGCCATTTTACCAGCTTTAAAAACACTGCTTCCGGAATTCATTAAATATGCAGTTGGCAGAATTGCCTATTATTATCCTACAATGCTGCCTAAGGAAATGCTCTCGGAAGAAGTTAAAACAGGAGAAATCCAAGCTAATTTGTGGATTCCATTAGAGGATTTATACAACGGCTGGGAAAAAAGCGGTCAGGTAGGGCAGGAAGTATATGGCGCCGGAATGGCTTTTGGCGTTGTGCCAAGGCAATATATTAAAATAGACGACAATTTTCTGGTCTTTATTGATTATCCAATTATCGGGCAAACCAAAAGAGGAAATTCGATCACCATAAAATTAGATGGCGATACCGATATGAATTATAATTTGAAAATTATAAAACTTAAAAACAACAAAATTCAAATGACAATTTCGCAGGATAAAGAAACCCTTAAACCCTTCACAGACAACGCCAATATACATGAATATAAAGTTTCAGGTCAGGGTTCTGTAAAAATTCAATGGTAATTTTTTTTAGAATTCGGCATAAGGAATTATAGTATGGATGAAAAAGTATTTTGTGCCTGACGGTTTTGTTTTTGAATTCTGGCAGCTTTTCATTATTCTGTTTTGCTACGGTTCCTCAAGAAATTTTTTTGAATATCATAAAATCACCCTATAAAAATCAAATAATGGAACAATTAACAAATTACTTTGGACAAAACATTAAGGACAGACGAATTGTCGTAACTGGCGGAACAACTGGCATTGGAAAAGCAATTGCAGATGTTTTAGTGTCTCTTGGCGGACGTGTTCTAATTTTCGGAAGGGATCATGAAGATTTCAAAAACGCTGTTGCGGATCTAAAAAAGCAATTTCCGGACCGCGAGGTTTATGGCACTCCCGCCGATGTGACCAAAAAAGAAGACATCAATAAAATCTTTGAGATAGTAGATACTGAATTGGGGGGAATTGATATTCTTATCAACAACGCAGCATTAGCAGCTCCCGGAATCACACAGGAAACCTATGAAGATTATAAGTATATTATTGATACCAACATTACGGGTTATCTTGCTTTTGCTCAGGAAGCTGTCAAAAGAATGAAAGAACAAAAATCCGGACATATTATTAATATTGGATCAATGAGCGCTGAAAGCCGCAATCCCGAAAGTACTATCTATGTCGCAACTAAAACCGCGATAAAAGGCTTTAGTACCTCGCTGCGTAAAGAATTAAATCCGCTTGGCATTAAGGTTTCTCTAATTGAGCCTGGAGCGGTAACAAGCGATATGCAAACTGACCCTAAAGAAGTGCAGCGCGAAAAGGTAGACAAATTAGAAATGCTTGAAGCGTATGATATTGCCATGAGCACATTATTTTGTTTGTCACAGCCAAAGAGATGCGACATCGTTTCGATGCAAATTCGCCCACATCTTCAAATTATATAAAAATGGAGCGATTGATTCTCAGGATGGTAATTCTACAATCTGGAGGTAATAATATTATAAATTCAGATTAATTGTAAGAACTAAATTTGATTCTGTCGATTCTCAACATCACAAACACCCCATAATGTGAATAATAAACAAATCAAAAAATTAAATCTAACAAAAAGAAAAAAACTATATGAAAAATTTTCAAGACGAAAAACAGCGTGATTTGTCGACCAACAAATCTGATGGAACAAATAAGTTTCTGACTACTGATCAAGGCGTTCGCATTAACGACGATAATAATTCGCTAAAAGCCGGCGAAAGAGGACCTTCCCTACTCGAAGATTTTATCTTAAGAGAAAAAATCACACATTTTGACCACGAACGTATTCCGGAAAGAATTGTACATGCACGTGGTTCAGGAGCGCACGGTTTTTTTGAAGTCACAAACCCGATTCCCGAATTAACAAAAGCTGGATTTTTGCAGGAAGCAGGATTAAAAACTCCTGTATTTGCACGTTTTTCTACAGTTGCGGGTTCGAGAGGTTCTACAGATTTGGCCAGAGATGTACGAGGATTTGCTGTGAAATTTTACACACAGGAAGGAATTTATGATTTGGTTGGTAACAACATTCCTGTATTTTTTATTCAGGACGCATCAAAATTTCCTGATTTAATTCATGCCGTAAAACCGGAACCTCATAACGAAATGCCTCAGGCTGCATCTGCGCACGATACTTTTTGGGATTTTATTTCGCTAATGCCAGAATCGATGCACATGATTATGTGGGCGATGTCTGACCGCGCTATTCCAAGAAGTTACAGAATGATGGAAGGTTTTGGCGTTCATACTTTTAGATTGATTAATGAAGCCGAAGAATCTACTTTTGTAAAATTTCACTGGAAACCTAAATTAGGAACTCATGCCGTAGCCTGGGACGAAGCCCAGAAAATTTCAGGAAAAAATCCCGATTTTCATCGTGAAGATTTATGGGAAGCCATCGAAATGGGAAATTTCCCTGAATGGGAATTAGGCGTGCAAATCATTCCTGCAGAAGATGAACAAAAATATGAATTTGATTTACTGGACCCAACTAAAATTGTTCCTGAGGAATTAGTGCCCGTAACAATTGTGGGAAGAATGGTATTGGATAAAAATCCGGATAACTTTTTTGCAGAAACAGAGCAAATTGCTTTTCATCCGGGACATGTGGTGCCGGGAATAGATTTTTCGAATGATCCGCTTTTACAAGGAAGATTGTTCTCTTATACAGATACACAATTATCAAGATTAGGAAGTCCGAATTTTCATGAAATTCCAATTAACCGAAGTGTTGCGCCGGTTCACAACAATCAACGTGACGGACATATGCGTCAGGAAATTAATAAAGGACGTGTAAGTTATCACCCCAATTCTTTAGGAGGCGGATGTCCTTATCAGGCTAAGATTGCCGAAGGCGGATTTGCAAGTTTCAACGAACGTGTCGATGCACACAAAGTGAGGGAAAGAAGCGAAAGTTTTGCAGATCATTTTGGTCAGGCAAGATTATTTTTTAACAGCCAGACCGATGTAGAAAAAAGCCATATTGTAAAAGCATTGCGCTTTGAGCTTGGAAAAGTAGAAACGACAGCGGTGAGAGTTAGAATGCTGGGGCTTTTATCTCAGATAGATACACAGCTGGCAGAAAAAGTAGCGATGGGACTTGGCGCTACAGTACCACCAATATTAGAAACTCCAATTAATCATGGTGTATCTCCGGAAAACGAAAACGGAAATCAGGAACCTCAAATAGTAGATTCTTCTGTTGATAACTCTGATGCACTTTCTATGCTAAAAAACCCAACCAATTCGCCTACAATTGCTTCTCGAAAAGTAGCTATTATTGTTTCTGACGGCGTTTCTGAAGCCGCTGTTCAAAACATAAAAAAGGCGCTTTTAAAAGAAGATGCAAAAGGTTTAATTGTTGCACCACATTTAGGTTCTGTTCTAACTGATCAGGACGGCGCGCTTGCAGCAGATTTTAGTTTCTTAACCGCGTCATCTGTTTTATTTGATGCCGTTTATATTCCGCATGGTTTGGGATTGGGCGTTTTAGCTGAAAGTGACGATGTAATGGAATTTTTAAACGACGCTTATAAACATTGCAAAGTTATTGGTGCCGATGGCGAGGCAACAGGATTGTTGAACGATACACCTTTTGCTTCAAAAATAACGAATGACGATTCCGGAATTATTTTATCGGGCCAGGCAGGTACAGAATCGTTTGCATTAGAGTTTATAGAAGCTATGGCACAGCACCGTTTTTGGGAACGCGAACCAAACTTATACAATTAACATTCAAAATATAAAAATATGAAAAATCAGGAAAAACCAACAGAAAGCAAAGTTGCTGCAAAAGTCAGCAAACCAAATACTAGTGGTAATATTGTACAGCCTGCATCAGATGCAGCCGAAGATTTGAGAGCTTTATTTATTGATAGCCTTAAAGATATTTACTGGGCAGAAAATGCACTTGTTGGCGCTTTGCCCAAAATGTCTGCAAATGCAACAGCTTCCGGTCTTTCGAGCGCTATTATAGAACATCTTTTAATTACACAAAATCAGGTAGCAAGACTTGAAAAAGTTTTTGATTTACTTGGAGAAAAAGCAGAAGGAAAAAAATGCGAAGCTATGGCCGGATTATTAAAAGAAGGCGACAGTATTTTGCTTGAAACAACTCCTGGCGCTGTTAGAGATGCGGGTATTATTTCGGCATCGCAAAAAATCGAGCATTATGAAATTGCAACTTATGGCACCTTAGTCGCTTTTGCAAAAGCATTGGGCGAGAATGATGCTGCAAAATTATTAACGCAAACACTTGCCGAGGAAAAAGAAGCTGACTGCATTCTTAATGATGTTGCTTTAAACACAGTTAATGTCGTAGCGGCAGAATAAATAACAGTAATCTTACTTATTTTCATTTTACCTGAAAACATCTGTACTTCGTGCAGATGTTTTTGCATTCAAATTAAAATTTACATTAAAAATCACAATATGGAAGAATTTTTGCATGACATCGCTCAGCACATTGAAGGATATTATCAAAGTATTGTTGACATTACGCCAAAATTATTACTCGCGATTTTAGTAGTTTTAATTTCCTGGTTTATAGCTTCACGTGTTCGTGGTTTTGCAGATCGAAGATTAAAAAGCAGAATGCACGATCCGTTATTGGCCACCTTTATTGCCAATCTTATTAAAGCAGTGCTTATTGTAATTGGGTTTCTTTTCATGTTTCGTGTTATTGGTCTTACCAGTGTTGCGCAAAGTATACTTGCCGGTGCTGGAATCTCGGCCTTTATTATTGGTTTTGCCTTAAAAGATATTGGCGAAAACTTTTTGGCTGGTATTTTACTGGCTTTCAAAAGACCATTTTCTGTCGGGGATATTATCGAAAGCAACGGCGTAAAAGGCAAAGTAGTAGCATTAAATCTTCGTGATACACAAATAAAAAGCGACAGTAAAAACATTTATATTCCAAATGCATTATTAATAAAAAATACGCTGGTTAACTTCAATAGCGGCGGTTATCTTCTTCAGGATTTTACCATTGGTATTGAATATGGATCTGATTATAAAAAAGCCCTCGAATTGATTGCAAGCGTTATGAAAGATGATACTGAAATTGTAGACAAAGGCTATTCTAATTCGGCAGTAGTATCAGGAATCGCGGGCGCTGTAATACAAATTATGGTTCGTTATTGGGTAAAAACAGACTTAAAAGTGACCGATGGTAAACACCGCTCTGAAATTGTAATTAAAGTTGCCGGGATATTAAACGCAAATGGGTTTGTTTTAAAATAAATGTTATTATGAAATTACTAAGAAAATTGATTGCGGCGAGCTTGTTTTGCATTTCTTATAGCACTTCGGCACAACAAATACAGACAGACAGGCCAAACGAAACCGAAAGTCCAAACGCTATTTCAAGGCATCATTTGCAAGTAGAATCCGGCTTTACGTTTGAACAGGACGATCACAAAAAAATCTTTGAAGTTCCGGAAATCGTTTTGCGTTACGGACTCGTAAAGAATCTTGAATTTCGTATTGAAAGTGCTTTAAAAACAGAACATGAACAAAATAATGACCATTACGGAATTAAACCCATTGTTGTGGGTTTAAAATACCACATTGCAGATCATAAAGGTGCAATTCCTGATATTGCATTATTAGCTCGCACAAGTATACCATGGTTAGCTGATAATGCGTATCAGGAACCCAAATACAGTCCTGAATTACGGGTTTTAGTGCAGCATGAACTTTCCAAATCTTCTCATTTGGGCTATAATGCAGGGGTTCATTGGCTGCCTGAAAGGTCTAACCCGGAATATATTTATACCATTTCAGGAGATCATTCTTTAACCAAAAAAATTAAACTTGTTGTTGAAGCTTATGGTTTTGCTGAACCTGATCACCATGCTAAAAATACGGCTGATGCAGCCTTATTATTTCTTGTAAATAAAAATCTGCAAGTAGACTTTATAGCCGGAACGGGCGTGATGCATGCTTATTCAGATAAATTTGCAAAAATTGGATTATCATTTCGAATTTAAGTAAATCATTATGAAAAATCACAGAATTTATATTGGTACTTCGGGCTGGGCTTATAAGCACTGGATGGGAACATTTTATCCTGAAGGAACAAAAGCCAAAGACCGATTTGCTTATTATCTTGAAAAATTCAATACCGTCGAAATCAATAATACATTTTATGGTATGCCTTCAGAAGAAACTTTTTTGAATTGGAAAAATAACACACAGGATAATTTTGTCTACGTCATTAAAGCCAATAAATTTATTACCCACAACAAAAAACTGCACGATCCTGAGGTAACGCTCCCTCCTTTTATGGATCTTGTACAATTATTAGGCAAAAAACTGGGCCCTGTTTTATTTCAGCTTCCGCCATTCATGAAATCAAACATAGAACTTTTAGAAAATTTTTTAAAGGCTTTACCGAAGAAGTATCGATTTGTATTTGAGTTCAGAAATGCGGACTGGTATAAAGAAGAAGTTTTTACTTTACTGGAAAAATACAATTGTGCTTTTTGCATTTATGAATTAGCGGGACATATGTCTCCGCTTAAAATCACGGCAGATTTTGTATACCTTCGATTACATGGTCCGGGCAATAAATATCAGGGCAGTTATCCTTATGAAACTTTACAGCAATGGGCTGACCAGTGCTTAAAATGGGCAGCAACTAAAGATGTCTTTGTTTACTTTGACAACGACGAAAAAGGCTACGCGGCTTTTAATGCCTTAAAACTTCAGGAATTAACTTCTGGATAATTAATTCTCACATTAAAAACAAAAAAAAAGTTTACTAACATTAGTACACTTTTTTACATTTTTCAAACACTTTTTATCGTTTAGGAGCAGTTGTATTTGAATCTGTTCCCACAGAAGTAGTTTTCTTTGTGTTGCTTCTGCACCACCAGAACCGGTAGCGCCTTTTCTCGTTACGCTGGTAGTTTTCGTTTGTTCCGGTACTCGAAGATTTGGTGTCAAAACTGGTGCCTACTATTCTAGTGCTGTTTTTGTCAATTCAGTCGTGTTGCCTTAATTATCTGTCGGAACAGTTTCATTCTTTTTTAGGAAAATGAAAGCCCTGCAATGACCAGAAGCAATGTGGCTTTCGATTAAGTAAAGTTTTGACAAGAATGTTTTTATTAGTTTTTACATTTTAAAAAAAACAAATACAATACTTATTTGCTTATATAATTATTTACAAAATTTATAGACTAAACACCTGTAAATTATATAAGCAATCCATGTTTTTTTGTAAGAAAATGACCGCTGTCAAAAATACATTTGCTATAATATCAATCACTTAAACTCTATAACCCATTACAAACAAATTACTTTAATCACTATATACCATGATAAACAATTTAACGAATACCCAAAAAAAAACTATTACAAAAACAGATTTACTTAACAGCGGCGCGCTACAATATTATGACATGATTGTGTTTTGCCACCTTAGATGGCAATTTGTATACCAGCGTCCACAGCATATCATAAGCAGACTGGCATCTAACATGAAAGTTTTATTTATTGAGGAGCCAATTCATAATCATCAGGATGATACTACATCTGGAAATCTAATGGTTATAACGGAGAAACTGCATGTTTTACAACCGTATACAAAAGATATTGAATCTATAATAGATGTTCTTCCTGCTTATATTAAAAACAAAACAATTCCGGTTGGCTGGTTTTATTCGGCTTCATTTTCTCCTTTATTGGAACAAATTAATTTTGAAACTATTGTTTATGATTGTATGGATGAACTTTCACTTTTTAAAGATGCTCCGGTTCATCTTATCAATCAGGAAAAATACCTTATGGCGCATGCGGATATTGTTTTCACCGGCGGAAAATCATTGTATGAATCTAAAAAACAGCTGCATTCAAATGTATACTGTTTTCCTAGTTCTGTAGACGAAGCCCATTTTGCACAAGCCTTAAACGGAATTTCTGCCGCAGCCGATATTGCCAGTTTACCAAAACCAATTGTGGGTTATTATGGCGTAATTGATGAACGTATTGATTTGGATTTACTTCACCAATGTGCCAAAAAACTGCCTGACGTTTCTTTTGTTATGATTGGTCCTTTGGCTAAAATTGAAGATGCTGATCTTCCCAAAGAAAACAATATTCATTATTTAGGAATGAAATCTTATAATGAACTTCCTAATTATTTAAAAGCTTTTGACATCGCTATGATGCCATTTGCCCTGAATGATGCTACAAAATACATAAGCCCTACCAAAACCCTGGAATACATGGCGGCGGGAAAACCAATTATTTCTACCAAAATTACAGATGTAGTTCGCGATTATAGCGACAGTGTAACCTTAATCGAAAATGATGGTGAATTTTGTGATGCGATAGAAACTTTGCTTTCAAAGAATCGTCTGGAGATGGAAATGGAATACAACAAAATTCTGGAAAAAACGTCGTGGAATTCAACGGCAGATAAAATGGAATCAATCATTAAAAAATTTGCAAAATGAAACAAATAGACATTTTAATTATAGGTGCCGGAATCTCCGGTGCTGTAATTGCAGAACGGTATGCCTCGATTGGAAAAAAAGTTTTAATTATCGAGAAACGCAATCATATTGCAGGAAACTGCTATGATTACAGGGATGAAAATGGCATATTGGTTTCTAAATATGGTGCGCATTTATTTCATACCAATGACGAAGAGGTTTGGAAATATGTCAACCAATTTTCTGACTGGTATGAGTGGGAACATAAAGTAATCGCCAGAGTAGATGGCAAAACAGTGCCTATTCCGGTAAATATTACTACTGTAAATAAGTTGTTTGGCATTGCCATTTCTAACGAAGAAGAAATGAAAACCTGGCTCGAAGAACACCGCTCGCCAATTGCCAAACCTGCAAATGGTGAAGATGCTGTTTTGAGCCGCGTTGGACCATTTTTGTATGAAAAAATGTTTAAACATTATACGAAAAAACAATGGGATAAATATCCTTCAGAACTCGATGCTTCGGTTTTAGACCGAATTCCGGTTAGGACTAATTTTGATGACCGATATTTTTCAGATACTTATCAGGCATTACCCAAAGGCGGTTATACACAATTATTTGAAAAAATGCTGGATCATCCAAACATCGAAGTTTTACTGGAAACAGATTATTTTGATGTAAAAGATCAGTATGAAAATTACGAAAAACTGTTTTATACAGGACCAGTAGATCGCTTTTTTGAATTCAAACACAGTCTTCTTGAAAAATTGGAATATCGTTCTATCAACTTTGTAAGTGAAACCATCGACGCCGAATTTTTTCAGGAAAACTCCGTGGTAAATTACCCGGGAACTGAAGTTGATTTTACCAGAATTATCGAATACAAACACTTTGGAAACCAAAAATCAGATAAAACTACTGTTGTAAAAGAATTTACTGTAGATGAGGGAGAACCTTACTATCCGGTTCCCAACCCCCGCAATCAGGAAATTTATGCGCGCTATAAAGAAGAAGCCGACAAACTTGTGGATGTTCACTTTGTGGGAAGACTGGCCAATTACAAATATTTTAATATGGACCAGGCTTTTAAAAATGCACTGGATCTTTTTAATACATTAGAAAATAAACTTAGTTATAAAACAGCTGTTTAGATGGAACCTTTCACTACTTTTTTTATGGGGGGTTATGAATGTGCAGATCACATTAACCGCTCTGGCGAAAGAATTAATCTTTTGAAAGAAACACAGCATGATATTCGTTTTTCTGATGATTATCAGGCTTTGGCTTCCATTGGTATTAAAACGGTGCGCGAAGGGATTTGTTGGAGTGTAGTGGAGAAATCTCCTGAAGTTTTTGACTTTTCTGAAGTTCATAATCGAATGCTTGCCGCAGAAAAATTTGGGATTCAGCAAATTTGGGATTTGATTCATTTTGGATATCCAGACGGAATTTACCCTACTCATCCTCATTTTTGCAGTCGTTTTGAAAAATTATGTGAAGCTTTTACTTTGTTTTATAAACAGCATTCAAAACAGCCTTTATTTGTTGTCCCCATAAACGAAATCAGTTTTTTGTCCTGGCATTCAGGAGATGTGAGAGGGACAGTTCCTTTTGCGGTAAATAGTGGCTGGGATATTAAATACCATTTGTGCAAAGCCGCAATTTTAGGTATAAAAAAAATAAAAAATACAGATCCTGAAAGCCACATTATTTTGGTCGAACCGTTGGTAAAAATACACTCCTCTGATCCGGAAACTTTAAATGAAGTCTTTGATCTGAATGAAAATCAATATCAGGCCATGGATATTATTGCTGGCAGAATGTGTCCGGAACTTGGCGGATCTGAAGAGTTTCTCGAAATTTTGGGTTTTAATTATTACTGGAACTGCCAGTGGGAAATAAATGGGCAGCCAGTAGACTGGCCGGATTCAGGCCAAAAAAGAATTCCTTTTTCAGAATTACTGCAACAGGCATACAAACGTTATGAGAAACCATTGTTTGTTTCAGAAACAGGACATTTTGGATCAGGTCGTGTTGAATGGCTAAATGAAATTTCATCTGAATGTTTATTGGCCCAAAAAAATGGTGTCGATTTAAAAGGGATCTGCATTTATCCCGTAACAGACCGGCCAGATTGGGATGATCTTACCAAATATTGTGAATGCGGCATCTGGGACCTGGACGAAAACAGCAACCGGATTCCACACCAGCCATATATAGATGCTTTGCTGAAAGCACAGCTCAATTTTAAGAAAAAGAACTTTTTCAATCAATTTGTTGATTTTTTTAAATAATGTTTAATCAAAAAAAATATAAAATGGAATTAACGAAAACAATAACCGGAATTACATTTAGTGCATTTGATTTATTGCATGCCGGTCATGTAAAAATGCTTGAAGAAGCAAAATTACATTGTGATTATTTAATTGTAGGCCTTCAGACTGACCCCACAATTGACAGACCTGAGAAAAACAAACCCACACAATCTGTCGTAGAAAGATATATACAACTCAAAGCCTGCAAATTTGTAGATGAAATTATTCCGTATGCCACAGAGCAGGACCTTCAGGATATCCTTCAGTCATTTGCTATTGATGTTCGAATCCTGGGCGAAGAATACAAAGATAAAAATTTTACAGGACGCGAGTACTGCGAAAAAATGGGTATAAAACTCCTTTATAACAAGCGCAACCATCGTTTCTCAAGCAGCGGACTCCGAAAAGAAGTTTACGAACGTGAATGTTTAAAATTAGTATAATATGATACATCCCGATACAGAAGTACGCTTTATAAGCAAAGAAAAAGGATATGGCGTTGTGGCCACAAAACTAATTCCGAGAGGAACAATAACCTGGGTTCAGGACGATCTGGATCAGGTTTTTAGCAGAGAGAAAACAGCTAATCTAAAACCGTATATAAAAAAATACCTGGACACCTACTCTTTCACCAATAAAAATGGCGAAATGGTTTTGTGCTGGGATAATGGCAAATTTGTCAATCATAGCTTTAGGCCAAGCTGTTTTAGTACGCCGTACGATTTTGAAATTGCCATAAGAGATATTCAGCCGGGCGAAGAACTGACAGATGATTACGGTTATCTGAATGTCGAAAAACCCTTTTATGTTATTGATGAAGGCACCGAAAGAAAAACCGTTTATCCGGATGACATTCTTACTTTTCACGAAGAATGGGATGCCTTAATTAAAGAAAATGCTCCGGAAGTACTTAAAGTCGAGCAATCTTTAAGGACACTTATTCCTGAAAAGACGTGGAATGAATTTGTAAATGCTGTTTATCATGCCAATTCAATGAAATCGATATTGGAGTGTCATTATCAGCGTAATAATGTTGCTGTAAAAAGTGCGTCTTAGTTTGTAGATTAATAATTTAACTAAAGTTTATTTTATGCCTTCAAATATTGTTATAAAATGCAGTAATACCATTGCTGCCAAAGGATGGAATATTGCTTTTGCAGAAAGCGCAAGCGCAGGAAGAATGGCTGCTGAATTTTCTATGACCGAAAAATCAGGAGCTATTTTGCGTGGCGGAATTGTTTGTTATGAAGTATTTGTAAAGGAGCAGATTTTAAATGTTCCTCACAGTATAATTGAAAAATGCACTCCGGAATCTGCAGATGTAACCAAAATACTGGCACAGCAAACCTTAAAAATATTCAATTCAAAAATAGCTGTTGGTATTACCGGGCTTACAACTCCCGGTGGCAGTGAAACTAAAGAAAAACCAGTAGGTACAATGTTTTTTCATATCATAACGCCAGATGATAAAATAAGTCACCGTGAAGTCTTTAAAGGCACACCAGAAGAAATTGTTTTGCAGGCAATTGATAAAACAGCAGAGCTCATAATAGAAAGTATTGCCAGACTTTAAATAAAAAAAACTGTATCAAATGGTGATTACAGGTTTTTCTTTCCTTATAAAAACAGAAAAATATAAGCTGCTCAATGGCAGCTTATATTTTTTTAATGCTTTACAGCATATTATTAATTATTTGATTTCAGGGTTCCTGATTCGTCCTGCTGTAAATCTGTTGGAGATTCAGGTTCATCATTTGTATTTAATGATGATTTCAAAGTCTCCTGATCATTTTCGTTCGGTTTTTCCTGTTCATCAGGGCTGAAATCTCCAGATCCGCTATATTGATTTCTTGCATTAAAACCCTGATCCGTATCTTTAAATTCCTCATTATCGGAATTTACTTTTTTTTGCTTTTCCATAATTTATTCATTTACGTTTCTATCTTCAGCATCATGACCTTCCAATTTTACAAGTTTGTTATAAATTCCAAGCAGTAAAAAAGGAGCAGCCCATTGCCCTACAAATAATGCATTGTGGCTTTTACCCAAACATTTTAGGGTAAGTGATGTTCCCATTGCAGCCAATGAGGCATACAAAAATAAATCTGACGGCAGTTTTGAAGTTTGTTCCTCAATAGCTTTTGCCGTAGCACCTTCTGTGTTTTGATTTTCTGATATCATAATAAATTTATTTAAAATTAATATTTGGAAAATTAAGCAGCTCAGGTAAGGTTATCTTACAGAATTTATTTCAAAACTTACAACATTATAAACATAAAATACATATAATCAACAAATTAGTAATATTTGTTGTTTTTACTTTTCTTTTTTATTGTTTCATTCTCTCATCAGCTCCGTCATCTACACCACGTCCTTCAGGTATAGGCTGGTAAAGAGACCTTTAGTATCAGAGTATCTTACGCCATGCTTATATAATTTAAGTTGTAGTTAAAGTTCACATTTTCATTTATTAAACAATTATTTAGAGTTTCATTACAGATGTAAATTCAATAACAAATTGAAGTTTTTTTATAAAAAAAACATGATGTATTAAATTAATTTTAAGCTTTAATCCTTTAATAACTAAACAAATGGAAAATTTAGAAAACGTAGACAACAAACAAAAACATCATTTTCACAGTCCGCATACCGACGCATCTGATAAAGACTCACGCGAAAATGCAAATACCGGTGACTGGGATGATGAACGTGATGATACCGGCACAGACCCTAACCGCTATAGCCCTGATAAATTTGAGCGAGGCAGTAACGATAACTCCGGCGGTGCAGGAAGCAGCGGAAGTGCGGCAACAAATAGTTAATCCTTAAAAAAAATTTACTTACTATAATTTATTAATCATGAGCGACGATTTAAACAAAAAAGGAATGCAGGACAGATCAAGAATTAATATGAATGAACCACATGAGGTCAGATACTGGACTGATAAATTTGGAGTTACCAAAGAGGAACTTCAAAAAGCAATTGAAAGAACAGGTACCAATTCTGTTTCAGAAATTGAAAAGGCACTGGATATACAATAACGTAAAAGATAAATATTATGCCGTGGTATAATGGGGATTACCCTCCATCTTATAAAAATCAGCCCGTAAAACTTCGGGACAAGGCTGTAGAAATTGCCAATGCACTACTAAAGGAAGGTACGGAAGAAGGTATTGCAATTGCAACCGGACTCAAGCGCGCACGTGAATTTTTTAAAAATGAGAAGAAATAAAACCACAATCTCAATAGCGCAGATAGGATATCCTGTTGATATAAAATGATAAAAGATGATGAAAACAAAAAATGAACCAAAGAGAACTATTTCGAAAAAAACAGATGTATTGTTAAAAAAGGGTGTATCGGCTAAAATTCCTTCTGGCATAAAGCCGATGCTTGCTACATTGGTCAATGCCCCATTTGATGATCCCGATTGGATCTATGAAGTAAAATGGGATGGCTATCGGGCTGTTTCTTATATAGACAAGGGTTCTGTTTCTATTTCATCGCGCAATAATAAATCTTTTTCAGAAAAATATTATCCTATTACAGCTGTCATGGAAAAGTGGCCCATTAGTGCGGTTCTTGACGGTGAAATTGTTGTTATTGGCAAAGATGGCAAAGCCAATTTCAGTGCCCTTCAAAACTGGAGAAGTGAAGCCGATGGCAATCTGATTTATTATGTTTTTGACCTTCTTTGGTATAATGGCATCGATATTATGTCGCTCACTCTTGTTGAAAGACAATCCATTCTAAAAGAAATACTTCCTGTGGGCGATGATCGTATTCGTCTGAGCCTGGCTTTTACCGGCAATGGACTTGACTTTTTTGCCGCTACAAAAAAAATGGGCCTTGAAGGAATAATGGCTAAAAGAGCCACTTCTGCTTATAGCCCTGACAGCCGAAATAAAGAATGGCTAAAAGTCAAGGCAAATTTGCGTCAGGAAGTAGTAATTGGCGGTTTTACAAAAAATGACGGCTCGTCTAAACAATTCAGTTCTTTATTACTCGGTGTTTTTGAGAACGGCAAATTTCAGTATGTTGGCAAAGTTGGCACTGGGTTTAGTGATAAACTTCAAAAGGAAATGATGCTTCAATTTGCTCCACTAATTACAGAAAAAATTCCTTTTGCTAATGAACCTGATATTAATAAACCTTCACGATTCCGTCCTAATCCGCCAAATGCAGTAGCAACATGGCTAAAACCTGAACTGGTTTGTGAAGTTAGTTTTGCAGAAGTGACCAGCGATGGTGTTTTTCGACATCCTTCGTTTGAGGGAATGCGCTCAGACAAAAAAGCTATTGAAGTAGTGCGTGAAACTGCGGTCACAACCACAGAAATTATATCAGATCTTGAGAAAAATACAGGAGATAAACCCAACCTGGTTACTGCCCCTAAAAATACAGACCGAAAAACCCTGCTGAATCCTACCGAAGAATCTCAGGTAAAAAAGATAAAAGGACACAGCTTAAAGTTCAATAATTTAAGCAAACTATACTGGCCGGAAGACGGTTATACCAAACGTGATATGTTCAACTATTACTATCAGGTTGCTGAATATATTTTACCTTATCTTAAAGATCGTCCCTTATCTCTTAATCGTTTTCCGGGCGGCATACACGGACCTGGTTTTTATCAGAAAGATGTAAAGGGAAAAGCTCCTGATTGGGCAAAAACATTTCCTTATACAACAAGTGATGGCGAGGATAAGGAATTTCTTGTGGGCGGAGACGAAGCTACACTTTTGTATATGGCTTCACTGGGCTGCATAGAAATGAATCCGTGGTTCAGCCGGATTCAGCATCCCGATAATCCTGATTATTGTGTGATTGATCTTGACCCTGATAAAAATACCTTTGATCAGGTTATAGAAGCCGCAAAGGAAGTAAAAAAAGTACTCGATGCTATTGAGATCCCTGGTTTTGTTAAAACATCAGGATCTACAGGAATTCATATTTATATACCTCTTGGTGCAAAATACTCGTATGACCAGTCGCAGATGTTCGCAAAACTTATTGTATCAATTGTTCATGAACAGCTGCCTGAATATACTTCTATGGAACGCCAGATCAAAAACAGGAAAGGAAAAATGTATCTGGATTTTCTTCAAAATCGTCCCGGCGCAACAATTGCAAGTCCTTATTCACTTCGGCCAAAGCCAGGCGCAACGGTATCTATGCCACTACATTGGGATGAAGTCAAAAAAGGGCTCACTATGAAAGATTTTACTATCCGGAATTCAATTGAGCGTATTAAAAGTGAAGGTGATCTTTTTAAAGGTACCCTGCAAAAAGGCATTGATATAGCCGCAGCACTTACAAAGGCGCAAAGCATCTTTTTTAAATAAAAAACACAAATTGTTGTGAGATTTTTGAAATCAAATACTCATTCAAAAAAATATTTCTACTATAATAATTTCAAAAAATGGAGGACATAATAAAACAATTTGAAATAGGTTTAAGGGCTCACCTCGAAAGTACATATGCTATTTTTAATGACCAGGATGAACTCAAAAAAATAGATGACATAGAAAAAACCGTCAATGATTTTGTTGATAGCTATTTACTTGAAACGAACTTAATAGCAGGAGATGTGGCGGTATCTGCGCAACGGGTTGTTGATGATTTTATACAATCAAAAATACTATAGAAAACAATTTTGTACCATCGGCAATTGTTATGTACACTATAATTTTTACAACAAATACAACGCATAAAGACGACATGGGAATTATATAACAATTTTGGAAAACTATATAAAAACAAGGTTTTTGTCACATTTATTTTTGTTTCAATCCTATTAATTATAAACTATTTCTTATGTATAAATCTAAACCAACTGTAGTTTTATTTCTTCTCTTCTCCTCTTTTATAAGTATTAATTGTGGAAATTGTGATGATGAAAATTACACAAGAGAAAAGAAAGAAAATCTACATGTAAAAAAGACCGATACCCTGACTTTTAAAAAACAGCCTTAGTTCATCAGCTACAACTACTGTTTTTATGTATCAATTATTTATTAAGCTTTAAAGTATTTGAAATAATTTATTTTTACTTAAAAACAAGATTCAAAATAATTATATCCATTTAGATTTAATGAGTTTTTCTCCTATAATAATGAGAGGCTAAAAATTTATTTTCATCAATCGCTGCATCAAAATTTATAGTATTATAAGCAGCCTCAGATAATACGATATCCGTTTGTTTTTCCTCAATAAGTATTTTACTGAGTAAATCAACAATAGCATCTTTACGCAATACTTTGCCAAATTCAATAAGTGTTGTAATAGCCGCGATGGAATAGTGTTCAATTTTTTGAACATTGGCAACAATAGCCGCATCTCGTACAGGGCCCTGTTCAGTGTATTCCAAGGTGCTTTTACTTTTGTTTATAAGGGCTTGAATGACAACACATTTTTTACCCTTACCTTTTACATCATTAAGTTCTAAAGCCTTTTGAAGTCTTATAATCTGATTTCTTGTAACCGCAGCATGATCATTCATAATAAAAATTAAATTTGGTGAAGATATATTGTGGATCAATTTTGGAATTGTTTTACTAAATAATCTCTTAGACCAAATCATTTCTCTTAATTGGTTCATAAATAATTTATGCAAACTATAATCCGTCGATAATGGGCGTGTGGCTTTCAATCTTTTGGTGGTGACTTTCATAAGTTTTCTGATTTTGTTACTTTTCAAACTTAAAACGAATAACATATTGATTCTTACATATTTAAGCATAAATATTATATTTTAATAATCTTTATTTCTTATCGTAATATGGAAATTATATAAGGAAAATGAAAAATTATGTAAAATCACTTGCTGCACTCATTATATTTTTGAAAAACACTAAATAGAAAGAAAAAAACTACAATACTATTTAAAATTTTAAATTTTAATCGATTAAATACTTATTTCATCGCTGAATAACATTTTTTAAACCTCTAGACCATTGTTGTTAATTTTAAAAAAAAAATAAGATTAAAAGTGAATCAATATTACCACGGACCATAAACAAATTTTTCAACCTTGCTAAAATGAAATCTTATGAAGTATAAAAATATTTTACAAATTGATGATGATTATGATGATTGTGATTTTTTTGAGCAAGCCTTAAAAGCTGTCTCACATGCACATTATACCGCAGTAACTAATCCGCTGGACGCGTTAAGGCTATTAACCAATAAAGAGATAAAGCCAGATCTTATTTTTATGGACGTTAATATGCCTCTGATGTCTGGTCCTGAATTATTGACAGAAATAAAAAAAAGGGAAGCCACAAAGGATATTGTCGACTTCCGGTATAATTTCTAAAAATCATGGTAAAGCGTCCGGAGCTACAGATTATCTTATTAAACCAAATACTTTCAATGAACTTAAAAATTTGATAAGAAATACACTCGTTTAATCGTAGATGAGTCTATTTCTTCTTCAACTAAAAATTTCAAAAAAGAAAATTTGAACCCCAATTCATTAAAATACAAAATCATGAAATTAATCACGACAAAAACACATGCGTATCTTGACTATATTGTGGGAATCTTTCTGTTATTTGCGCCTTTTATTTTAAAACTGGATCCTAAAGGGCCTGAAGGTCTCCTCTTTTTTATACTGGGTGCCGGATTGCTTTTTTACAGCATAATAACCCATTATGAATTAGGTCTTTTTAAAATAATTCCAATGAAAATTCATTTATTTCTGGATATACTTTCCGGAATTTTTCTTGCTGCTTCTCCATGGATATTTGGTTTTTCAGATCGGGTTTATCTCCCTCATTTGATACTGGGCTTATTTGAAATCAGTGCCGGTTTACTAACAAGTTCAAAATCAAATACAACTCTTTAATAAATTGCCACTTAGAAAAGGAAATAATCTGCGGCAAAAAATGCAATTGTCATAAAAACAAATTTAAAAAGAGTAATGTTTTAGCATAGATCTAAACATGTAGATATCGTAACAAATTAGATTTTTTATATAAAATTAATTTCTAAACAGAATTTAATTTAGCCCACAGAACCCCTAAAAACATTAGTCATGAAAAATTCAAACAATACGTCTCACGGCCAGCTTAAAAAATGCCCTTATCATGTTTCAGTATATGGTGAGAATGGTTGCGAACTAATATACACTACCAAGTATAAGGGTGATTGGGGAGACTGGGATGAAGCTCCAAACAAGAGCAATGAAAGAAAGCCAAAAGAAACCAGTACTAAAAATTCTCCAGCTTAATATACTTTCCGGTTTACTGAATTTTTATTTTTTAGACGAAAGCTGGAATTTATGGAATTATATAAAATTGGGCTAAATTTATAAAAACAGACATTTTCCTAATTTCTCGCATTTGAAAAACATAGTCAAAGAGTTGATATCTATTATTTTAAATACAAATGAGAAAGTTTATATTGTTTATTTATTGCATAACTATTCCTGCGCTTACCTATTCGCAAGTACAAAATTATACACCAAAGGTAAAATTTGCTATTGAAACTTATGCATTTCTTAAAGGCCAAAGCACTGCTCTTGAAATGGTAGCCTTACAATTTCCCAAACTAAAACCTGATGTGACGGCTGTAGCAAAAAAAACCGTTTTATTTGAACGGGCACAACGAAATATAGAAAATTTTTTGAAAGATGAACTAAGTGATTCAGATTTTAATGTGATCGAAAACCGGATTAATTTTCTTTTAAAAGAACAATTCAAAAACCCCATTGAAGAGGAAAAGTATGCACGGGATTTTCTGGAAAAAGTCAAAGAAAGATCTCATTTTCGTGGGGATACATTGTTAGCAAAAGGAATTATCTCCTTTGCCTACCAGGATGCTCCGCATCAGGAAATTACTGATGGCCATGTAGAGACTTACACAACAAAAGGAAATCCTAAGGCAGAGCAGGAAACCGTAAAGATTCCTGTGCCCAAAAGCTGGCTGGCGGAAGAAGCAGAAATGCCCGAAACGGTTCAGCAGTTTACAAGTCATTTTGGAAATGGCAACGAGAAAATGCTGCTGGTAATTTATGATCTTCCTGAGGAAAACTTTATTTTGAATGCAAAGTCAATTACAGAGATGATTCCGCCCCAAACTAAACTTATTCGCACAGAAATATTAAAAATCGATGAAAATCCAGCAATCATGGTTGAGGTTGAAGAAACTGTGAATCAGGACAAGACAAAAATAAGAATGCTGCAGTTTATGTTTACTCAAAAACAAAAACTGTATTGCCTGCAAGGAAGTATAGGACCTGTTGAGATAAAGAAAAATCTGGAACCTGAGATAAAAAAATACGAACCACTATTCCGTCTTATTGCTGAGGGAACACAAATAGATTAAACATCAAATTCTAATATTTTATCAATTTTCTTATAAATTTATCTTTAGGCAAAATTTTATCTCTATTTTCTAGAGAATCAAAAAATTAAATAGAACCCCGTTTAAAGCAATAAAAAAATCGGAATAAAATTAATTTTATTCCGATTTTTTATTCTAATAATTCTAGAATCTTAATTGTTGCGTAGTGCGTGCATTAATTCTTTTTTATTCATCCTGGATCTTCCTTTAATGTCTGCTTTTTTTGCTTCGGCATAGAGATCTTTTTTACTTCTTTCCTTATAATCAGAGCTTTCTCCGCCTCTTTTTTCAGCTCCCTGACTATTTGATATTCGCGCAGATTTTTGTTTGCTATAGCCTTTATCGCGCAATGCTTCATATTGGTCCTTATCTTTTATTTGGGGACCCGGACTTTTACCTGGCATACTATTTAAATTTTAAAGTTAAAAATTGATTTGTAATCTTACAGATCAGATGTGTCTTTTTGATCAAAATCTTCATCTGAAGCGCTTTGTTCAGCATAACTTTCATCTCTTTTATGTCGAATATCATACTCTTCTTCGGTATCAGAACCGCTATTTTCATGTTGGTTAATCGCCGGATCTTTATTCTCCATAGTTTCAGAATTTATCTGATCTTCTTTTCGGGTAGAATTACGATTTTCAAAACCGTAACTTTCATGGGTTCCTGTTGTCATGATTTTAAATTTTTATAATTAATTATTTTTTCAAAAGTGGTTTTTTGATTTCAATTGTCGATTTCTCGTTAGTTCTGGATGAAGTGGGTTTTGATTCCGTTTTTCTAGCTGATGCTCTTGCACTCTGCGAAACATTATTATTGTGATTTAATACATTCATAATATTTTATTTAATGATAATTATCAAATTTACCGCAATCAAAAGCAACAAACTTATACTATTTCACAGCAATAATTACATTATTATCAGCATGTTACATAAACAAAAAAAACACTTTTCAGAATTAATCAATAAGAACTGGAAATTATGCGCTTTGATTATCATCTGTACTATCAAATAATTTTATAACCAGATTCTTTAAGCGCAGTATATGTTCACCAAAATCCTCAATTCGTTTATTGAGAGAAAAAATAGTTGAATCATCTTTACTTCTACTTTTTCGTGATGCCAGTAATTGTAACATATTTCGCTTTTCTTCCAACATTCTGATAGAAACCCAAATAGATTCTTCAATCTTTAAATCCTGAATATCCTGCAATAATTTTTCTGTATAGACATGTCCTGTATAACATCGATATCTATCTGCGGGATCATTTTTTACTTTCCATAATCCACCGCCACAATCCGGACATACAAAATCACTTTGCACAGCAATTTTTTTAAGTTGATTTATATCGCTCATCATTTTTTCGGTTATATCAGCTTCTAGTTTCAATTCGTTAGGAATAGCAATCTGTGGAGGAAGAGGTTGACGCAAAAGGTCTTGTATGATATTTGGAATTTGCTCCAGATCTGCTACGTGGTCTACTTCTATTTTACGCAAAACATTAAATGGCATGTCCGGATATTCAGCCTCAGATGGACTTTGTACCATGCAGCGTCCGCCACAAGTTTTTATGGCATACATTCCAGATGTTCCATCGGCGAGCATACCGGTAAGAATAACACCAATCACCTTGTTTCCAAAATGAACGGCTGCGGAACGAAAAAGAACATCAATGGAAGGACGATGTTTATTCTCTTCCGGACCTTGATTGAGACGCATAATTCCCTCGCTTATTAATAAATGATTTTCGGGAGGAGCCAGATAAATTTTGCCTGCTTCTATTTTCATTTTATCCATGGCAACAACACATTTTATTGGGGTACTTCTTTGAAATATCTCAACAATATTATAAGCGCTGGATTTTCTTGACACATGAAGTACGATCATTACAGCAGCATCAATTGCTTGCGGCAATCCTTCAATTACTTTTACAATTGCCCTGATACCTCCTGCAGACGCACCTATGACAATAAGATTTCTTACTTGATTCATAATTATTTTTTCAATTCAAAAAATTTACATTTGATAACTTTCTATTGTTTAATAAAATCCTAAATAAGATAGCCTCATTTAGGATTTTATTATTAAACAAAAATTATTGCCAGGGATCCAGTACCACCTTCACACAATTATCTTCCCTCTTTTTAAAAATATCATAAGCATGTGAAATTTCAGACAAGGGCAGTCTGTGTGAAATAATATCATCAAGTTTTACTTTTCCCTGAATTACATATTCTAAAAGTTTATCTATATGCTTGTGCGCAGGTGCTTGTCCTCCCTTTAAAATGATTCCTTTATCAAAAAACTGACCCAAAGGAAAATTATCATAATTAACAGGATAAACACCCAATACCGAAACAATTCCGCTTCGTCTCACAGCACTCATACAGGCTTCTAATACTTTTATTGATCCTTTTTCAAAATTTACTGTTGCTTTTACGCGATCAGCAAAACTTCGATCGGGTTCAAAGCCTACCGCATCGATACAAACATCTGCTCCCCGACCTTGTGTAAGAGCCCTAATTTGTTCTACAACATCTTTTGCACCATCTTCCCAAAGTATGGTTGTGGCTCCTGTTGTTGCTTTGGCTTTGTCTAATCGATATTGCAAAGTGTCTACAATAATAACCTGATCAGCACCACGAAGCCAGGCACTTTTGGCCGCCATTAAACCAACGGGACCTGAACCAAAAATAGCAACGGTCTCACCGCCTTTTACTTCTCCCCAATCGACACCTGTATATCCGGTTGGAAAAATATCGGTCAGGAAAAGAACCTGTTCATCTGATAAATCTTCGGGAACTATTCTTGGTCCGTAATTAGCATATGGTACCCGAACATATTGCGCTTGCCCTCCATCGTATCCTCCATAAAGATCTGTGTAACCAAAAAGCGCTCCGCCTTTTTCGGTGAGTATTCCGCCTTCAGGTCCGTAATGTTCGGGATTACTATGTTCGCAATTTCCCGGAACATCATGATTACAGAAAAAACAATTTCCGCAAGCAATAGGAAAAGGGACTACAACACGATCACCTCTTTTAAGGTGTGTTACCGCTGATCCTGTTTCTTCGACAATGCCCATAAACTCATGCCCAAGAACCATAGGCCTTGGCTGAGGTAATCCGCCAGAATAAATATGGAGATCAGATCCACAAATTGCTGTGGAAGTAACTTTTAAAATTATATCATCTTTCTCTTTTAATTTGGGATCATCTACTGTATCATATTGTACAGATCCTGGTCCATGGATAACTGCTGCTTTCATATATTAGATTTTTTCAATTAATAAAAACCTAATTAATTACAATTAAAGGACTTACACTTACATTATTTGCTATAAATCTTACATATAAAACACAACTGGCAATCCTATAAATTTCAAAATTAAAATTGTAAAAATTCTATCATATTACTTTTTAGTTTTGATATGTAACGCTTTAGAAAAAGTTCATCCAAATAATTTGTTTTCACTAAACTTCTTAAAATATAAGATCATGAATAAATCAAACGATAAATTAAAAAGTGCCAGTATTACATCTGGCGATAATGTTTCTTTTTGGATAGATACTACATCTATTATCTCATACAATAAACCTGATCAGGATATACAAACAGAAGTACTTATTATTGGTGGCGGAATAGCGGGTCTTACCACAGCCTATAAATTGCTTAAGGCCGGTAAAAAAGTAATAATCGTAGAAGATGGTTTTATTGGCAGCAGTGAAAGCGGGCGTACAACGGCACATTTAACGTGCGCTCTTGATGATCGCTACTATTACCTTGAAAGTAAATTTGGTGAAGAAGCCGCAAGATTGGCGGCCGAAAGTCATAGCGCAGCAATTGATGAAATTGAGAAAACAGTAACTGATTTAAATATTGATTGTTCCTTTAAAAGAGTCAACGGATATTTATTTAGTCACCCAACTGATAAAGAAGAAAATCTGGACAAAGAACTTCAGGCCACACAAAAAGCGGGATTAAGAACTGCAATTTTAAAAGGAACTCCTGCCCTGGCAAATGCTGAAAACCAACGATGTCTGGCTTTTAGCAATCAGGCACAGTTTCATATTCTGCATTATTTAAAAGGTCTTGCCCAGGCTGTTACTTCTCTGGGTGGAATTATTTATACTGAAGCGCATGCAGAAAATATTACCAAAAAAGGAGCAAAAGTAAATGGTTATACTTTTTCGGCAGAATATATTGTTGTGGCAACTAATACTCCGGTTAATGATATAGTAACGATGCATACCAAACAGCATGCGTACAGAACTTATGTAATTGGCGGAAAAATTCCCAAAGGACTGCTTCCCTATTCGCTCTGGTGGGATACGGGAGATCAGGAATCGAAATGGGTTTCTCAGCCCTATCATTATGTTCGTGTGGAAAGTTATGACGAAAAATATGATTTGCTTATTTCTGGTGGTGAAGATCATAAAACCGGTCAGGCCGATGAGGAAGGAATTCCGGAAGCATCACGATATGACCGTCTTGAAGCCTGGACACGAAATTATTTTCCAATGTTAGAAGATGATTTAACATACAGATGGTCTGGTCAGGTGATGGAACCTGTAGATTCTTTGGGATTTATGGGGAAAAATCCCGGCGATGACAACATTTATATCATTACAGGAGACTCAGGAAATGGTATGACGCACACTACAATTGGCGCCATGATTATTTGTGATAGTATTACGGGCATTAAAAACAAATGGGAAGATTTATACAGTCCTTCCAGAATATCTCTGAGTACAGCTGCAGATTTTGTTAAGGAAACCACTAATATGGCTTCTCAATATTTGGATTGGATTAGTGGATCTGACTTAAAAAATACGGCTGATTTACCTGTTGGAGAAGGATCTGTACTTTCGTCAGGACTTAAAAAAATTGCTGTTTATCGTGATTACGACAATTCGCTAAAGGCTTTCTCTGCCGTATGTCCGCATTTGGGCTGTATCGTACATTGGAATAATGATGAAAAATCATTTGATTGCCCGTGTCACGGCTCCCGTTTTACTGTTGATGGAACCGTTATCAATGGTCCTGCCCAAAATGATTTAAGTAAAATTCATATCAAATAACAACAATTATGAAAGCTATTATACTTTTAGGAACCTTAAAAAATAAAGGCCTTTCGAATACTGAAATCCTTGTAGAATTTCTGGGCAAATATCTTGCCGAACAAAATATTGACTTTGAGGTAATCAGGCTGGCTAATCACACTATTGTTCCGGGAACCTACACACATATGGATGTCAAAGATGACTGGCCTGCTATTTATAATAAAATAATTGAAGCCAAAATAATATTATTTGCAACACCTATTTGGTGGAACAGTCATTCATCTGAATTGCAGCGCTGCATAGAACGACTTGATGAAGTTTATGATATTATCCTTGAGGGCAAAGATTCCCCGCTTGACGGCAAAATTGGCGGCGTAATTGTTACCGGAGATTCAGATGGCGTAGAGCATATTACGGGAAACATTGCTAATTTTTTCTGTAGTATAGGTGTTACA
This sequence comes from Flavobacterium sp. 245, assembly GCF_004362055.1. Lineage (GTDB taxonomy): Bacteria > Bacteroidota > Bacteroidia > Flavobacteriales > Flavobacteriaceae > Flavobacterium. The sequence goes on along the minus strand of NZ_SNXB01000006.1, from coordinate 122,132 downwards.
GTTCCTGCCTATACATCGCTGGGCGTCATTTGGGAAGGCCACGCCAAAAACGCGAAAAAAACCAAAGCTCAAATCCTCAAATATTATAAAACAAATTACGACAAGGATGCGCAGGCAATGGCTGAATCGCTGAAAAAAGCCAGCCAGTAAAACTGCAACTATACACCCGTAAAATCCTGATAATTATATAATTATGAATTACAATTGTATAAGATTTAGACATTTGATCCATATAAATTTGACTGTATTAATTTTAAAAAACTTCTTATTATGAGCACAAAAGATTCTACATCACATGCTGCCAAAAATGGTGGCAATGATAAAAAAACAAGTTCAAAAAGTACGGATCAAAAATCAGAAAAAGATGGAAGTAAATCGGCAGTCAAAAAAAGCCCTGCTAAAAAGTGATCTTAAATAAAACACTTTATAGCCCATCTTTATAACTCTATAAAACCCCTTCCAAGAGCGGTTTTATAGAGTTTTTAAAAGTTCTAATACAATGGATATGAAAAATAAAAATGTACTTATTACCGGCGCCACAAGCGGAATAGGCTATGAATTTGCCAAAATATTTGCTGAAAAAATTATAATCTTATACTGATTGCGCGCAACAGGGAAAATTTGAAAAAGACAGCACTTGAAATGAAGAAAATTTCAAATAATATTGAAATAACAGAAATTGCTATTGATTTGTTTGAAAGAGATGCTGCACGCGAAATATATAAAATCACAAAAGAGCGTCGGATTTTTGTTGATATTTTAATTAATAACGCCGGACAAGGCGAATGGGGCAAATTTAATGAAACTGATCTTGACCGTGAAATAAGCCTTGTAGATCTTAATATTAATTCGGTTTTGAGTTTAACTAAATTTTATCTCAAACCTATGCTTAAAAACGGGAAAGGAAAAATTTTGTTTGTTGCTTCTTCAGTATCAAAAGCACCTTCTCCGTATATGGCGGTTTATGCGGCTACCAAAGCCTTTATTTTATCTTTTGCCGAAGCAATATCGAATGAAGTAAAAGATACCAGTATTACAATAACAGCGCTTCAGCCTGATGCAACTGATACGGATTTCTTTCATAAAGCAAAAGCTGAAAATACCGTGACCTATAAAGAGAAAAAATTAACAAATCCTGAAAAAATTGCCAGAGAAGGTTATGAAGCTTTAGAAAAAGGAATAAATGTGGTGCAGCCCGGATTTAAAAATAAACTTCAGAGCGTGATCAATAATATTATTTCGGATGTTGTTATTGCCAATACTATGGAAAAACAAATGAAAATAAGCGATAAGGAAAAAGGCCGATTAAAGCCGGTACATGTGGCTTCTTTACGCGAACGTGAATCAATAAACTTTTATAAAAAAGCCAGTAATGGTGATTACTAATCTCATTTTTACACACTATTTACTTAAATATCTGATAAAACAGTGTACTTCCTTGTTTTAGATCTTGCTGAATCATGCTGATAATTTACTGTTTTTTACTATTTCTTCAGGATTGACACTCTGGAGGTACACTTTATCAGGTATAATTTAATAACTAAAAAAAATATTATGAAAACAACCACATCTCTGCCAGAAGCTTCCAGTAAAGGAACTTCTAAAATTAAAACAAATGTTTCAGCACTAGAAAGAATCCTTATGATCACGAGCGGCGGTTATCTATTATATAAAGGATTATCTCAAAATGATAAAAGTATTGCCAAGATAGGTTCTGGCACAGCAATGCTTCTAAGAGGAGTTTCTGGATATTGTCCCGTTTATGACGCTGTAGATCATCTTAAAAATGATAAATCCTCAAATGTAAATATCAGGATAAACAGTGTTATCGATAAACCTATCAGCGAAGTATACTCTTTTTGGCGTGACTTTGAAAACCTGCCAAAATTCATGAACCACCTTGAATCTGTAAAACCAATTAGTTATACCACTTCGCAATGGACGGCTAAAGGCCCTGGCGGAATTGGAAAAATTACCTGGAAAGCTGAAATTTTGAAAGATGAAAAAGAAAGGCTGATCAGTTGGAGTTCGCTTCCTGACGCCTCAATTAAAAATGCCGGAAAAGTTGTTTTTAGACCAAGCGGAAAAGGCACGGAAATCATTGTTACCATTTCTTATCATGCTCCCTTGGGAATTGCCGGCGAAAGTGCCGCAAAACTTCTCAATCCGTATTTTGAGAAACTGGTAAATGATGACATCATGAATTTTAAAACTTATTTGGAATCTCGTTAAACTTGGTTTCAGATACTTTTTTCTCTTAAAAAAGGAAAGCCTGTAATTCGTTACAGGCTTTTTGAATTTATATCTCTACAGAGAAAAGCCGTTTCTGTTCGAAACCAAGTATACTACTAATAAACATGATATTCTAATAAAAATAAAAACCTGTAATGGTAGCATTACAGGTTTATTATTTTTCCCGACATTTATTATCGTCTTGGAGTTGTTGCAGTCGAATCTGTTTTTACAGATGTATTTCCTTTTTGAGTGGTCCCGTCTGCTCCGGACCCCGTAGAACCTTCGCCAGTTGCACCTGTAGTACCACCGGAATTAACCTTTGTTGTGTCGCTTGTAGAATTTATAGTGTCTACGGTTGTTTGCATTGTGTCTACTTCATTAGAATAATTATCTGCCGGAGCGGTTTCATTTTTTTTGCATGAAAATGCAAGTCCGGCTACCATAATAAGTAATGCTGCTTTGGTTTTAAATAGGGTTTTCATAATAATTATTTTATAGTTTATATTTTTTAAAAATAAAATAATACATAGTTATTTATTTATAGAATTATTCAAAAAAATTACAAACTACGCACCTGATAATAAGGTACATGCTAATTTTTATATGAAATTTTATATGACATATTTTTATAATTCCAACACACGTTGCGATCATTTAATGGAATGCTTTATTACAAAAAAACCTGTAATCTCAATGCTAAGATTACAGGTTTTTTATGGTAATAATTCCCAAAAAAAATTACTCTTCCTCTTCTTCACTTTCCTCATCAGAAGCTTCAAAATTGATATTGTTGTAAGCCACTTCCGTTAAGAGTGTATCAGCTTCTTTTTCTTCGTCCAGAGTTTGCTGTAATAAATCCAGTGCTTCATCTTCTCCTAAAGTATGTGCAAAAGCTGCCAATGTACCGTAAGTAGCAATCTCATAATGTTCAATTTTTTGTGAGGCAGCAATAATTCCCGCATCACGCACCGGGCCTTCCTGGGTTTCTTCCATAATGCTTTCGCCCTCTTTAATAAGACCTTCCATAGCTTCGCATTTTTTTGCCGACGCTTTTTCGCCAATCAAATCAAATATCTGCTCCAATCTTGTTACTTGTTCCTCTGTAACTGTTAAATGATCGTTTATGGTAGTTATAAGATTTTCCGAAGTGGCATTTTTTGCCATTTTAGGCAATGCTTTTGTTAATGCTTTCTCTGCCCAGTAAATATCTTTTAGAGAATCAACAAATAGCTCTCTTAATCCGTCAGCTGCCGAAGATTTTGCTTTTACAGTTCCGCTGCCTTTTGCTCCTGACTGCTTTTTACCAGTTTGATTTTTGCCTGCTGATGTTTTTTTAGTTTGTTCTGATGTTTTCATGATAGTTTTAATTTTAAATTAATAATCTCAAAAATATAACCTTCATTGTATCAGATTTTTATAAAATTACAATACCATTTTATAAAATTAACATAGATTTTTTAGGCAAATTGAGCAGCGTTGAGATTCTATAAAATTAGAATATTAATTGTATAAAAAAATTCACATGCGTCATTCTATTTTTGATAATAAACGTTTTAAAAATAAAATTTAATTAAGAAAAATTTAAAATTATTATAACATGATACTAAAAATTGAATCGCCACAAAACGTAGTTGCTTTTGAAGCAATTGGAGAAATAACCGCAGATGATTATACCAATGTTGTAGAGCCGGCTATTAAAGAATTGATAAAGCAAATAAACGAAATCAACTTCTTGTTTTTAATAGATACAGAAATTGAAAATTTTACTATGGCTGCCTGGATGGAAGATGCTTGGATTGGACTTAAAAATTTAGGAAAATGGAATAGAGCCGCAATTGTTACAGATTCTGAAAAAGCAATCGCGTTTACAGACAAATTTAGCTATGTGGTTCCCGGAGAATTTAAAGGATTTAGAAAAGACGCTTTTCACGAAGCAATGAGTTGGGTTGCCGGAAAAGCAAATAAAGAAATTGACAATTATTATAATTAATCATGCAGGGCGATAATAAAAAAAGAATCAACGAGCATATGTCCAATGAAAGGACGTTTCTTTCCTGGGTCAGAACCGGTATTGGCATCATGGTATTTGGCTTCGTTATCGTTAAATTTTCATTGTTTGTCAATCAGTTGCCGGCAAGTTTTTTTCAGGATTCTAATATTCCAAAAAATGGCTTTACTATTCTTATAGGTATAAGTTTAGTCTTTACAGGCGCACTTACCATTGTTCTGTCGTATTATAAATACAAACAAACGCATAAACTGCTTCAAAAAGGCGAATATTTGTATTCAACATTATTATTGACCATTCTCACAGTAACTATTTTTGTTATGAGTATTATCATAATAGCTTATTTAATTGTAGCTGCCTATCCGTTCACTTTTCAAAGTTTGTGATACTATTTTAAATTAGAAGTTCAAAAAATATTTCGCAATTACAATCCGCTTTCGGTAAAAAAATCCCCATTTTTAAAAATTAAAAAGCCACTAAAATTTTAAAAAATCTAGTGGCTTTTTTTAATTAAAAACTCTGTGTTTGATAGCAATAAGAAAAAAAAAGGTTAAGGTTTTGTACCGGTAGAATCTCTACGGGGAGTATTTGTCGTAGATGATTTTCTTTTATTGTTTTTTTGCTTGTTCACCGTATCTGTTTTATGGGGCGATGAATGCTTTGTTCCTTTTGTACTTTTCTTCTTAGTAATTGTGTCAGTTTGCGTTGTTTTTCTTGGGACTTCCTGTGCAACTGCTACAGCAGTACCAAAAGTTAGAAACATTGCGCACGTTAAAAATAAATTTTTCATAATAACTTTTTTTTAATTAATAATTTAATTATAAGGACAATAGGTATTTATTTTACGTCCTTTATGTTACAAATTTTGAAAAGAAAACGAACTTTTTTTTATAATTATAAATTCATATTTATCATTATTCCCATATAAATCCAATTATTTTTTTTATTTAAAAATTGAATGATTGCTTTTTATAAGCTTTTTTATTATTACAACAATGTAAAGCACTGATAATTATATAATTGATAATTCTAATTTTATAAAAACCAATTCACTTAGAGGACTAAATTTGGTTTATTAATATTTAATTTATTAACTATAAACTTTAAATTATGAACACAAAAAATGCAGTTTCAGGCGCTACCAAAAATGGTGGTACTGATAAAAAAACAAGTACAAAAAGTACAGACCACAAAACAGGGACATCAAAAGACGAAAGAAAGTCTTCGTCAGGGAATCACAAAAAATCAGATACTGAACATAAGGAATCAGGTTCGTCTGGAAAATAATTTCAACCTTATATACTATTTGCTATGATAAATGACAACAACGAAAAATATGGTCAAAATGATCATATTTCTCAATCGGAGAATGAAAGTATGACTTCAGAAAGAATCGAGAAAAGAGATCCTTCAATAAATCAACATCACAACGATTCTTTGAACACATCTTATAATACTGATCAGTATGACTTGGATCGCAACCAAGGCGAAGATGATTTAAATGATAATGATCAAACTGATCCTTATTTTCAGAAAAATGCAGAAATAGCCCAGGATCTTGATAATGAACTCGAAAATGATAATGATCCCGAGAGAAGGACATTAGATGAGTATAGTGCCAATGATGATAATCGTGATGGCGATGATGATTTAGAGGAAGATCTTGAGTATTTGGATCAAGAGGATTTGGATGATGATTTGGAAGAAAATAATGAAGATGATTTTGATCAAAATGATACTCCCGATCTTGGAGATGATGAGGACAACGATAACATTTAGATCAGGACTTAGAAAATTCAAATATCAATGATCCGAGTCCTTTGCACCTCAAAGGTTTTAATTAGTAAGCCGTTAGAAAAAATTCTAACGGCTTTCATTTTTATTTGCTTTAAATTTCAAAATAAAAGAAGCTGTTTTATAAATTAAATTAATCTGCAGCATATTTATTATTCCAATACAACATTAAAAGTAAGGTAACAATGATACAAGAAGCGGTACCTTCAAAAAGTAAACACAAACAATATGTTGATACAGAAGGTTCTCCTCCAAACATAAAAGCCGAAGACAATGATTTTACATATGAGTCTCCGCCTTTTGCGTAACTATAAATAAGCAATGCCAAAATACTAAGCACAACCCCTGTGAAGGAAGTTACCATGGCCGATATTGCGTTTGGAACAAAACTATTTTTGCCTTCTGCAAGATTCATTTTTAACGTTCGGTTTACACCATAAAAAATGAAAAGAACATTCAGTAAGCGTAAATAAAATAGATGTGAGAGATTTAAAATTTCCATGAGAAGAAAAAAAGCGGCGATTCCTAAAAATATAAAAGAACCATTAATTATTTCCTTAGGTATTTTCATAATAAGACTTTTTAATTACACATAATTCGATCATAGATTTGATTAAATATAAAATTAATTTTTATGGATAAATATGAGGAAAAATAAACGACTATCATTACAAAATTAAGATTTGGATTTTATATTATTAAAAGATCTCACAGATGCATAAAGTTTATAAGAACAAACATGCGTTAAAAAACATGAGAATTATGTAACAAATTAATAAAATTATATAAATCCATCATATGTATCAATTTTAAATTTACAAATATCACCTACCAATTCTCAAAACACCGTTATGAAAACACAGAACATACTTACATATTTCTTTTTTTTTAATTTTAATGATAAATGCAAATTGCGCTCCAAATTGTGATGATGAAGACTATAGACGCGATGCAGAAGAAGCTTATACTATTCATACAGATACAATTTATATGTCACTAACAGACTAATTTTTTAACATACTCAATTTTTTTAAAAAAAAAAGCTTGTTGTTACAAACAAGCTTTTTTTGACACTAATCATTGCTTAATTATATAAAAAAATCTTACGAATGAAAACTGTTTTCTAATTTGCAAAACCAAAATCCAAACATAAATACCACTTACCATAAAATCTAAATTTCATATTTAATTAAAAAGCAACCCCACTTTAAAACAAACATTATGAAATATAAAAATATTCTACAAATTGATGATGATTATGATGACTGCCATTTCTTTTTTGAGGCACTTGCCGAAGTTTCATCTGCCGCATATACTGCTATTCATAATCCTGTAAATGCTTTAAAGCAGCTTACTGACAAGCAAATAAATCCTGATGTCATATTCTTAGATATCAATATGCCCGTTATGAATGGTATTGAGGTGCTGACTGAAATTAAAAGGAAAGAAAATATAAGACACATTCCAATAATTATATTTTCAACCTCCATACCTTCTGAAATAAAAACCATTTTAAAAAATCTGGGGGCCGAGGGTTATTACACAAAACCAAATGATTTTAATGTGCTAAAAAAACTTTTAAATAATTTATTATTTAAAAAATAATTATTGGCAAACTTTTAGGTTTAAAGTTCCTTCCATTTTTAAAAAACATGCGCTTTAACAATACCTTATATCCATTAAAAAAAACATTTTTAAAAATTGAAAAAGACTTCTTACCTTTGATTAAATAACAGCATTCTTAATGAAACTTCCTGTAATAAAACCTGAAAAAACCGAACAAAATTTTCCTGTCGTAGGTATTGGAGCCTCTGCAGGAGGATTGGATGCTTTTAAGAAAGTACTTAAATCTATACCAGAGAATTCTGGAATGGCGTATGTAATTGTACAGCACCTATCGCCGGATCATCCCAGTAATCTGACCGAAATTCTCTCTCAAAGCACAACCATTCCGGTTCATGAAATTATTAATGATATTAATCTGGCTCCCAATCATATTTATATTATTCCCGAGAATAATAACCTCATTGCAGAAGATGGCGTTTTAAAACTTTACACCAGAACCCGTAGTGATAGAAACAATAATATTATTGACACCTTTTTTGAATCTCTGGCCAATGTGCATAAAAGCTTTGCAATAGGGGTAATTCTATCAGGTACTGCTTTTGACGGCACTAACGGTTTCAAGAAAATAAAGGAATCTGGCGGTACAACTATTGCACAAGATCCCGACTCTGCAGCCTTTAAGGGAATGCCTCAAAATGCCATTGATGCAGATGTAGTAGATTATATTCTGGCTCCTGAACTTATAGCCCCGCAATTATTGCAGATACAGAAAAACTATACAACCAATCATGCCTTTAGTGAGGAGGAACATATACCAAAAAATGAAGAGGAAATCCTTTACCAAATTTTAAACCTTGTTTTTTTAAGAACCGGAAATGACTTTAGCCATTATAAACAACCTACAATCAGAAGGCGCATTGCCAGACGAATGGTTATTGTTCGCAGAGAATCATTTGAAGATTATTTTAATTTTATTAGAAATGATAAAACAGAGCAAGACTTGTTATTTAACGATTTTTTAATACCTGTTACCTATTTTTTCAGGGATTGTAAGTTTTTTGAGTCCTTACCCCATATTGTTTTTCCATCCTTAATACAAAATACAGTCAATAATACACTGCGTATCTGGATTGCAGGATGTGCCACCGGGGAAGAAGCCTATTCTATAGCAATATCCCTGCACGAATATCTTTCTGATAAGAATAATAAGGATATTAAAGTGCAGATTTTTGCCTCGGATATTTCTGAAAAATGTATCACCAAAGCCCGTACCGCAATTTATTCGGCACAGGATGTACAGCATGTTTCTGCGGCAAGACTACAAAATTATTTTACAAAACGCGATGGGCATTATCACATTAATAAAGCGGTTCGTGACATGTGCATTTTTGCCGTACATAACTTTATCAAAGACCCCCCATTTGCCCGAATCGATTTGGTTTCCTGTCGAAATGTACTGATCTATTTTGATCCTTTTTTACAAAATAAGGTATTAAGCTCTTTTCATTATTCCTTAAAAGAAAAAGGAATTCTGCTTTTAGGCAAATCCGAAACGACCACAAATGCACAAAATTTATTTGAGCCTATTGGTAAAAACGAAAAAATATATGTTCGCAAATTTGCTGCGGGACGATATGTACCTGAAGCTTTTAAACCCGCTAATATAAATGCGCGCGAAAAAGCCAATTTAAAGGATAAAAAAAATACTCCTGAAACAGACTTTAGAAAAATTGCATCTGATCTATTATTTTTGAAATATACTCCTGCAAGTGTCATCATAAATGAACACCTTGAAATTGTTCATTTTCATGGAGATACAAGTTTCTTTTTATTGCCATCACCAGGAAAGCCCAATTTTAATGTTTTGAAAATGGCGCGTGAAGGAATTAGTTTTGAACTCCGTAATGCTATTTTAAAAGTAAAAAAAGACCACAAGAACGTGGCAAAAGATAATATTGTAGTAAAAGGCCAACCGTATCTGGCTTCTTTTGAAGTAGTTGCCATCCCTAATGATGAAGAACATCTTATGGTTCTTTTTTATAAAAAACCGCTTCCCGAGTTCGATGCTGATAAAGCAAACGCGAAAGGATCTGACAAGCAGCGTATCATCGAACTTGAAAATGAACTTGCGCAGCTTCGTGAAGATATCAAACGCGTAACGGAAGAACAGCAGACAGCATTTGAAGAACTTCAGACTACAAATGAAGAACTACTAAGCAGCAATGAGGAATTGCAGGCAATGAACGAAGAGTTGGAAACCTCTACAGAGGAACTTCAGTCTAATAATGAAGAATTGATGTGTGTCAACGATGAATTAATGGATCGTCAGGACCAATTAACCTCGATGAGAAATTATTCAGAATCTGTTTTTAAAACTATTAGGGAACCTTTGGTGATTATCGACAGGGACTTTTTTGTTAAAAGTGCTAATCCATCATTCTACAAATACTTTCAAACCACTGAAAAAGAAACAGAAGGCCATTCTTTTTTTGAAATCGGAGATTGCCAATGGGATATTCCGGATTTTAAAGAGCTGATCTTTAAAATGGTTGGCGAGAAAACGGAGATTGAAGATTTTAAGGTCGAGACAATGTGCAAAGGCATTGGCAAAAAAATCATGATGGTAAATGCACGACGGGTTTTAAATGCCAAACCGGCCGGAATGATTTTACTGGCACTCGAAGACATTACAGATCTGATTACTGCAAATGAACTTTTAACGATCAAAAATTCTCAACTTCAGACTTATAACGAACAGCTTGAAGCATTCAGTTCTGCAGCAAGTCATGATTTGCAGGAACCACTTCGCAAAATTCATATGTTTTGTAAACGAATTATCGATAATGAGCAAAATTTAAGCGAATCCACCAAACATAATCTGGAACGCATGTTATTTGCTGTAACCAATATGAGCCAGCTAATTGCCGATTTAATCGATTATTCGCGTATCAATTTTATAGAAAAGGAATATAAAAAAACAGACCTGAATGTACTTTTCAAAAAAATTATTACAGATATAAAAGACACTATTGTAGAGTCGGGTGCTGTGATAACAATTGCTCCATTTCCGCAATTGAATATAATACCTTATCAAATACAGCAGCTTTTCACTCATTTAATCCTTAACTCTATCAAATACACCAAAGAAGGAATTACGCCGGACATAAAAATTGAGACCAAACAGCCTTCAACGGAAGAAATTCTGGAAATTGGCGCTAATAAAGATCTTAATTATGTAAAAATTCTGGTAAGCGATAATGGTATTGGTTTTAATCAGGAGTTTGAATCAAAAATTTTTGATCCGTTTTACAGATTGCACAACCATGACCAATATCAGGGCAGCGGACTTGGTCTTACCTTATCTAAAAAGATTGTATTAAACCATAATGGCTATATAACGGTCAGGAGCAAAGTAAATGAAGGAACAACTTTCTTTATTTATTTGCCATTGTCCTAAACAAGTACAAAAGATATCAGCGATGGTATCTTTTTTGCATTTTATAAAATAAATGTTCAAGTCATTTTTCTTTAGCGTTTTGATTCGAAATCTATTTTTCTTCCATGTATAATGTTTTATTTATTTTTAAATAAGAACCTTTGGATCGAATACATTTGACGATAAAAAGAACAGTAATGATTAACGTTTCTCAGGAACAATTCTTCGCAATTGGCAACATATTATTTTCATTGGCACTGGCATGTGAAGCAGCAGATTCTTTTGATAGTCACCGTTCGCTTATTACAGTTATTAGGAAAAATAATTGCCGCTTATGAACTCACCAAAGCTATTCAGATTAAAAGACCAGCGCAGATTGTAAATCTTGGATCAGCACAAAGCAAATCATTTTCTAAAAGAAGATTTTATTGTTGTAATCAATTTGTAAAAAGCGATATAGATTCCAGAGATTGGGATTCGCCTATTATGAAACGCCGCCAGGCTTGTCTGTGCTTCTTCAATCCGGTCTTGCAATGACAGGTTTACAGGAAAGAATCTGCGGAACCGGCGAGATTTGAAATGGGCATCTTAGAAAAATATACAACACCATGAAAGCCAATGCAAGAGAGAGCATTGCGTTTCTTCACCTGAAATATATATCAGATGGAGCCGATGAGAATGCCGCTGAAATTGGATGGTTCAACCACAAAAAGCAACTACCGCTTTTGTCTTATTTTAATTTAAATAAAGCAAGGGCAGTAAGGAAAATCTGCTGTTCTTCCTTAGCATCGCCAATGAGTATAATATGGTTAAATTTCATAAATCAATATAAAAAAATTAGTTGATTTATTTCAGCATTTAAACCATTACAACTGCGCTAATGGGCGCCCTTCAACTAGTAGGGAGGATTTTTATCCAAAAAAACAGGTAAATAGATTGATTACCCAAGAATATAATCTGTATCCTATTTAAAAAATGACATAACATATTTTCTCATTTCTTTTATTTAAACAAGGGAGTTCTTTGGGATTTTTTTATAATCGACTTTGTACTTTATCTGATTATCTTTTTATAACAAAATCTAATAATTCTATAAAATGTTTTCTTACCACGTTTTTATATTTGACTCATTATCAACAAATAGTAATTAAATCACTTTTTTTAGGAACGCAAAATTGAATTATTATGAAAACTGAAAACACGATATCACGCCGCTCCGCGCTTACTGGTATGGGAGCTGTATTGGCAACTGCCTCAATAAATCCTATAATGGCCAATGCACTAAATTCCAATGAAATTTATATTTCAAATGGGACAGAAGATCCAAATACAAAATATCCACGACCACCCTTTAAAGAACAGTCTCAACCCTGGCCGGGTCTTGTCAGTAAAATGAATCCCAGACCAGACCATGGAGAAAAAAGCTATAAAGGCACAGGAAGATTAAAAGGACGTAAAGCACTTATCACGGGTGGTGATTCCGGAATGGGGAGAGCTGCTGCAATTGCTTACGCAAGAGAAGGAGCTGACGTGGCTATAAATTATTATCCTACTGAGGAAGAAGATGCCAGAGAAGTAATCCAATTAATAAAAGCCGAAGGACGTAAAGCTGTAGCAATTCCCGGTGATTTGCGAGATGAGGCATTTTGCAAATCACTTGTAGAACAAGCTGCAAAAGCACTTGACGGACTTGATATTGTAGTGAACAATGCTGCAAGGCAGCAAACACACGCATCAATACTCGACATTACAACAGAAGAATTTGACTGGACAATGAAAACCAACATTTACGCGCCATTCTGGATTATCAAAGCTGCCTTGCCCTATCTTAAGCCCGGAGCTTCTATAATAGGAACAAGTTCAGTACAAGCCTATGCTCCTACTGAGGATCTTTACGATTATGCCCAGACTAAAGCAGCCACTACCAATTATATTAAATCTCTCGCCAAACAATTGGCTCCAAAGGGAATCAGAGTAAATGGTGTTGCGCCCGGACCAATATGGACTGCCCTTCAGGTGAGTGGAGGGGCCACTATGGAAAAACTAAAAGAATTTGGTTCGCAAACCCCAATGGGAAGACCCGGACAACCAGCCGAATTAGCGTCTATCTATGTGCAGCTAGCCGCAAATGATGCGAGCTACGCGACCGGCCAGATCTATGGCTCCAGCGGGGGGGAAGGTAATCCATAATAGTAAAAAAAGATAACCGAAGTAAGTTACAAAGCGATGGGTCGCTCAAGCTAATAATCCACAAAAACGGATTTATAGTTCTGATCGGTTTGACCAATGTTCACAAAGTATATTATTTTACTTGCCATCGTGTCAATATAAACAAACGGACAAGGCATGTGATCATGATTGTCTTTGTTATTAATTTATTCTGATCCTTATAATTGCTCTATATGAAAAATCCAGATAAAATATTAACAAATATTCATAACAGACAATATCCGCTGCCAAAGAAGAAATGGAAATATTTTCAGCAATGGCATAAAACCATTTTTGTACATTGGGAAGTGCCTGTTTACTTTTTAGAAGAATATATTCCAGAGGGAATTGAATTGGATACTTATCAAAACATGGCCTGGGTTTCTCTGGTAGCTTTTGAAGTAAAAAATATGAGATTGAGAAACCTTCCTCCTTTCCCTTTTATATCTAATTTTCACGAAGTAAACCTAAGAACATATGTTATTAAAGATGATAAACCTGGTATTTATATGTTTTCAATTGAAACAGACAAACTAGCTGAAGTCTTACTTACACGAATATTTATTGGACTTCCCTACCAAAAGTCTAAAATAAAGAGAACATCAAGTCGGTTTGTTTCTAATAATAAAACGCTAAAACAAAATCTGGATCTTACAATTGGAAAAATCAGACCTCAAAAAGAAAAAACGGCATTAGACTTCTGGCTTACTGAAAGACATGCCCTGTATGATTATACGTGCAATAAACTCTTCAGGTTTGATATACATCATACACAATGGGACCTACAGGAATTGGATGTTACTGTAAATGATATTTGTTACAAAGCAGGAAAATATAATACCAGCATCTTGCCGGACAAAGTTCAATATGCGGAAAAGACTGATGTGGTTTTATGGGGAAAGGTTGCCATCTAGCATAAAAATAAATCCAAGGATCTATTTAATTATTCAAATAAAAAATCCTTCGCTTGTACCAACCTTTACAATGAGACCATTATATGGCTGGTATAAATTAGTTATAGGACATAACTGAAAAACCGATAGAATTCAACTCCACCAGCAGATCGGAAGATGTGAGTATGGACAGCCGCCTGCCGTACCGGCAGGAACATAAAATTAGCCTGACCAGATTAAGATTAACAATTAGGAAGTTTTTTTATTTGATTGTTGTGGGCCAATTTGCATCTATCCAAAACAGGGCTGATCAGCAGCCCTAGCCCCGATGGAAGTGAAAATCCTTTTGTGCCGGGGCTGGGCACAAAAGATTGCAGCGTATAGCGGGAAAAAGCTCCTAAAAATAATATTAGACCTCAAAAACAGTAGTATATACAATTGACCCGGGCCTGGGCACAAAAGATTACTTCACCGGTCAGTCGGCGCTCCGGTACAGCGTATAGCGGCAAGAGAGCCCCTAAAAAATGATATGACCGCTCTGGGTTTATTTCAAGAATCTCTGCTGCTCAATATGATGGGCAATGCCCTCTTTGGGATGGAAACCATCATCAAAAATAAATCATTGCTGCAAAATTCTGATTATTCCACAGCGCTGTAAAATTTTTATATTGGAATTATGAAACAATCTTTTATATTTACGTAACACCTTAAAACTGAATTAAAGATATTTTCGTTCTAATCTAAACTCACCCACCAATGTATGATAACCTTATACTTTTGAAAGACATTGTGGATAATACCCCTCTGCCTATAGCTGTTTATACCGGAGAAGAACTCCGGATAGCACTGGCCAACCCTGCCATGATCAAAACCTGGGGGAAAGGAGAGGATGTAATGGGGAAAAATTATCTCGAGATCCTTCCCGAAATTGGAAATCAGCTGATCTTTGACCAGGCACTCGGCGTATTTAAAACCGGGACTGCTTTTCATGCCAAGGACAAAAAGGTAGAGCTGATCATTGACGGGGTTTTAAAAACTTTTTATTTCAACTACAGCTTTATCCCCCTTTTTGACGCTCAGAAAAACATCTATGGCGTAATGAATACCGGTGTGGATGTAACGGACCTGCACCAGGCCAGAGAGCAGGTGCAGAATTCAGACCATTGGCTGCGTATGGCCGTCGGCTCCTCGGGCATGGGAACCTACCAGATCGACCTTGCGAGCAAAAAAATCACAACCTGCGGCAATTTCAATATCATCTGGTCCATAGAAGGGGAAGTTACCAATGAGCAGCTTATTGCCAGACTGCATCCCGAGGACCAAAAACTCCGTGAAGAAGCGCACCAGCAGGCGCAGACAACGGGAAAAATATCCTACGAGGCCAGAATTGTACATGATGACGGCTCTCTTCGCTGGGTAAAGATAGACGGCAAAATCATCAAGGATGAAAATGGAAACCCCACCACCATCATTGGCATTGTTCAGGATATCCACGAGCAGAAAGCCTTTGAGCAGGAGCTCAAAAGACAGGTTGCCCAAAATACAGAGGAGCTGCAAAGATCCAATGATGACCTGCTGCATTTCGCCGGAGTGGTGAGCCATGACCTTAAAGAGCCTGTGCGAAAAATAAAAACCTTTAACAGTCTTCTCAGAGGAGAACTGCAGACCCTTTTTAATGAAAATGCAGAAAAGTACCTGGATAAAGTAGATCAGTCCGCCCAGAGAATGCAGACGATCATCGAAGGCATCCTTGCCTACTCGACACTGGACAAAAGAGCACAGCCTGTTGAGAAAATAAACCTTGACCTGGTCATTGAAAATATCAAAACCGATCTGGAACTGATCATAAATGAAAAAGGAGCCATTCTGGTGATAAGTGAGCTTCCCCAGATCCAGGGGGCGCCTATCCTTATCCACCAGCTTTTTTACAACCTGATACATAACGGGCTGAAGTTCTCAAAAGCCGATGAGCCGCCGCGGGTGATCATCACTTCTACTATTATAAACAATCCACAAGGCATTGAGGTGCTGGAAATAAAAATAAAGGACAACGGCATTGGACTGGATCCCGTTTTTGCCGAGAAAATATTCACGGCCTTTGAAAGGCTGCACTCCAAGGACGAGTTCGAAGGAAACGGTCTCGGACTTGCCCTGTGCCGAAAAATAGCCAAAAGGCACAATGGTTCCATTACAGCTGGCGGGGAGAAAGACAATGGCGCTGAATTTACAGTGACCCTTCCTTTAAAACAGGCAGATGATTATATTTAGAAGCTTTTAAATAAATTAAAAAATTCCCATCGCCTATACTGCTTTTCAAATTGTGAATTTCAATTTGCAGATCATTCAACATATACTAAAAAGTTTTTAAGTAAACATAAAATGGAAGATTATGTTTATGGACAGCCCGCCCTGTACTTAATTGTATCTGGCGGGTTTATCAAAAATGGGCTCCTCAGCAGCCCCAGCCCCGATAGAAGTGGAAATCCTTTTGTGCCGGCGTTCGTCGCAAAAGATTGCTTCGCCAGTTCGCATGCGCTCGGGTGAAACGTATAGCGGGAAGAGCTCCAAAAAGACAGCATTATTTTCCCACAGCAAAACAAAGATTCCCTAATGCCCAAAAAAAAAGCTCTTGGATGCATTTCGATGTGCACAACCATGATGCTGGCTGCAGAAACCACTGATCTATCGTTTTTCCCACAGCCGCACGTTTTATAAAGTTCCCGATCAGCCGCCTCAAACCAAATTAAAAGAACTTTCCTGTTTTCTTCCATAATGCAAAAAAATAGCTTGATCAAATACAAATAGAATTATTTATTTAAAAACACAAAGCCCAATTCAATTGGGCATTATATCTGAATAACATCACAGCATCTGGATAAATTGTCCCGGCATAAAAAAACAGATAAGAATCCCAGATAAAAAACCACTACCTTTAAATCAGCGAACAGTAATCGAAAATGGATAGATTTTTTGAAAAATTAACCTCTCATCTGGCAAAAAATCCCAGACGACTTTTCTTAATTGACTCTGCGGGGGCTCTGCTAACCGCTGTGCTGCTCTGTGGAGTGCTTTCAAATCTAAGCCCCTATATTGGCATGCCCAAGACAACACTGGATTTACTCTTCTCCATAGCGGCTTGTTTCTGGCTTTACTCATCGGTCTGCTTTTTATTTTTAAAAACACAATGGACGCTTTACATCAGACTAATTAGTTTTGCCAATTTACTGTACTGCGCGCTGACCATTGCCTTTTTATTCATTCATTACAACAAGCTTACAATTCTTGATTTTACATACTTTTTAACTGAAACAGCAATCATCTGCCTGCTTGTTTATACAGAGCTTAGCGTATCGGGAAAAATTCTAAACAAGCGGTAATGGCAGTCAAATTATCTCGCGCCGTAAACCCCGCCTTTAAAATTAGCATTACATTAACGTTTGGTTTTTCCCAGAAACCCCTTTGAAGAGGTAACTTTGCGATTCTACAATACAATTTAGTAAAATGTTCAAAAAACAATTCGTAAAGGCCAAAAACCTGCTGATCTGGGGACAGGAAAAATTAACCAAAAAACAGTTTATTTTTCTCTCCAGTGTCCTTATCGGAATTATTTCCGCCTTTGCCGTGATCTTCTTAAAAGCCTTTGCGCACTGGGTCTATTCTTTTGCAACCTATATCAACGGCACCTTAAAGCTGAGTTTTATAAACAGCATCCTGCCGGTTATTGGTATCCTTTTAACTGTTTTTGTGGTGAAAAGAGTACTCGGTGGCACCCTGGAGAAAGGGACTTCACAGATTTTATATATTGTGGCCAGAAAAGCCAGCATTATTCCCAAAAAACAGATGTATGCCCAGATTATCACCAGCTCGCTCACCGTAGGGCTTGGAGGATCTGCAGGACTGGAAAGCCCCATTGTGATCACAGGCGCCGCTTTTGGCTCCAATTTTGCCCAGCAGTTCAAGTTAAGCTACCAGGAACGCACGCTGCTCATTGGCTGCGGTGTGGCCGCCGGTATAGCGGCCGCCTTTAATGCGCCGATTGCCGGGGTGCTCTTTGCTATCGAGGTGCTGCTGGTGGATGTCACCATTTCGGCCTTTACCCCTATTATGATTGCAGCTGCCACCGGAACACTGGTTTCCACCATAGTGCTTAATGAGAATATACTGCTGACCTTCAGGGAAAAACAGACTTTTGATTACCATAATATTCCCTTTTACGTCTTGATGGGGCTTTTCACGGGTTTTATTGCTGTTTTTTACGCCCGGAAATTTTTAAAAACCGAGCACTATTTTGCCCATTTAAAACTTGGCATCTATAAAAAAGCGCTAATCGGAGCCTGCGTTTTAGGACTGATGATCTTTATATTTCCCACTCTTTTTGGTGAAGGGTACGAAAGCATTAAAACCCTGGCCGATAAAGAGCCAGGAAAACTTCTGGAAAACACGCTCTTTGGAGATTATGCGAGCAACAGCTGGGTACTGCTGGCCTTTGTTGGTTTTTCAATGATGCTCAAGGCATTTGCCTCGGGAATAACTTTGGGAAGCGGCGGTAACGGCGGTAATTTCGCCCCTTCGCTCTTTCTTGGATCTTACGCCGGATATTTCTTTTCCAAGTTTTTAAACCTTACCGGCCTTACTGATCTGCCTGTCAGCAACTTTACCCTTGTGGGGATGGCAGGGATCCTCAGCGGCCTGTTTCATGCGCCGCTAACGGCTATTTTCCTTATCGCTGAGATAACAGGAGGATACGATCTGATGATTCCCCTTATGATTGTAGCCTCTGTGAGTTTTGCTGTTTCCAAGCGTTTTGAAAAACACTCGCTGGATGTAAAGAACCTGGCAAAAAAAGGAAATGTTTTTACCGGCAACAAGGATACCAATATCCTGTGCACCCTTGAAATTGAAGACCTTGTAAAAAAAGATTATCTTACTATAGAGAGCAGTCAAAACCTTGAAAATGTTGCCGATCTTCTCGCGCACTCCGATCAGGTTATTTTTGGGGTTGTAAACGGTGAAAATGACCTGCAGGGACTGGTGTATTTTAATGATATAAGGGAGGTGATTTTCGATAATCTCAAAGCGGAAAATATCCTGGTAAAAGATATAATGGTACAGCCCATTCAGACTGCGGACCTCTTTGACAGCATGCAGACCGTTATGAACAAGTTTGAAAAAAGCAATAAGGCCTTCCTGCCGGTGCTTAAAAACGGGAAGTACTATGGTTTTATAACCAAATCAGATGTACTGGAATCGTATCGAAACAGGCTAAAATCAATGATTTTTGAATAAAACCTTCCTTGTATAAGCATCACTCAAACTGGCTTTGAGCTGTCATTTGCCCAATTTCAATAAATAATTTATTAAAATTAGTCTTATCTTAGCAATGCATGCCAAAAATAAGGCATTACAAAGCCCTGCTAATTTTATAGATTATGAGAAAAATTACAGACCTGCTCAACCTTCGAGACGGAGAAGATGACAGGGTAAAAACCCTGGAAGCGGTAAAGAACAATATAACGTTCAAAGGAGCAAACCTTTGGATTTTAGCCTGCGCCATTATTGTCGCCTCGGTTGGGTTAAATGTAAACTCAACAGCTGTGATTATCGGGGCAATGCTCATATCCCCTCTTATGGGACCCATTGTGGGGGCCGGATTCGCATTGGGTATTTATGATTTTTCATTGCTGAAAAGATCACTCAAAAATTTACTGACTGCAACAGTAGTAAGCCTGGTGGTTTCGACCTTATATTTTTACCTTAGTCCCTTCAAGGATGTGCAGTCCGAACTGCTGGCCAGGACTTCCCCAAATATCTATGATATCCTTATTGCCTTTTTCGGGGGTGTTGTGGGAGTGATTGCCGTTACAAGGTCAGAAAAAGGCAATCCAATTCCCGGAGTGGCTATTGCAACGGCCCTTATGCCGCCCCTGTGTACGGCCGGTTACGGGATTGCCACCGCGCAGTGGACCTTTTTTTTAGGGGCATTTTATCTCTACTGCATCAACTGCGTGTTTATAGGAATTGCTACTTTTTTAATCATTAAATACCTTAACTACCCGGCCGTTAAACAAGTGGATGAAAGACACCAAAAACGGGTAAAGTATACCATTGCCTTTTTAATAACAATTATGCTTGTGCCCAGCAGTTATCTGGCCTACTCCCTTTACAGGGAGCAGCAGTTCAAAAAAAATGCAGATCTTTTCATTGAGAGTGAATTCACCAATAAAGGATATACCATAGTGTATAAAAAAACTGATTTTACCCCTAAAGCTAAAAAACTCGAGCTGGCTTTCCTCTCCAGACGGTTTTCTGAATCAGAAATAAAAGAGCTTAAAGATAAAATGAGCCAAAATAAATACCTGGCCGGCACACAGTTGCAGATCCGTCAGGACAGCACTGACCGCTTCAATGCTTTAAAGGGCGATATCCTGAGCCAGATTAAAAGCAGTGAGAATGAGATGAACGTCAAGGACGTTAAGATCATGCAGCTGGAAAAGCAGCTGAGAAAGAACAAATTTGACAATCGTCAGATCTTAAAAGAAACCAGGGCTTTATTTCCCGAGGTAAGTTCACTCTCCATCAATAAAAGCAGCCTTGTTAATCAAAAAGACAGCATTACAACGATAACGGCCGTTATCTATGACGGCGCTAAAACTCTAAGTCCGGCCCAGAGCGACAAACTCAAGCTGTGGCTCAATGAGCGCCTGCTGGTAAAAGATGTGGAACTTTTCAAGAAACATTAAGTATCCCCAAGCGCTTTTTTCTGCTTTTTATTGTACAGGCTCAAAATACAAAATCCTGAAATACCGGCAATTGTAGAGGCAATGAGTATCGCGAATTTGGCTTCATTTTGATGCAGTGCATCTCCAAAGGAAAGAAGTGCTATAAAAATCGACATTGTAAATCCGATCCCGCCCAGCAGACCAAGCCCCAGCACATGCATCCAGGTAACAGACTGGGGAAGTTCGGCAATTTTCAGCTTGACCGACAGCCATGACATTATAAAAATTCCAATGGGTTTGCCTAAAAACAATCCAAGGATAATACCCAGTCCCAGATTACTGAAAAGCCCTGATATCATCTCAGATTCAAAGGTGATGTTGGTATTGGCAAGGGCAAAAATAGGCATGATAATAAAATTTACCGGACGGGTCAGGGCATGTTCCAGTTTTTCAAGAGCAGACTCCGTATCATCCTCAGTAGTGGGCAGCGTTATGGCTACCAGAACACCGGCAATAGTGGCATGAATACCCGAGTGATGAATAAAATACCAAATAACTGCCCCGGGGATCAGGTAAAAAAACAGATTTTTTACACCCATTCGATTAAAAACAATCAATAGGACAAACAATGCCCCTGCATATCCTAAATAGATAAAATTAAGTTCCGAGGAGTAAAATATGGCTATTACTAAAATCGCAATAAGGTCATCCACAATAGCCAGCGCGGCCAGAAATATTTTAAGGCCCGAAGGCACCTTACTGCCTAAAAGGGATAAAATCCCCAGTGCAAAAGCAATATCGGTAGCCATTGGAATCCCCCAGCCTTTAGAAGTATGCGGATCGCCGTTATTAAAAAAGAAATAAATTAAGGCCGGAACCGCTACACCGCCCACTGCGGCAAGCACCGGAAGGGAAGCCTGGGCAAATGAGGAGAGCTCCCCTTCCACTATCTCCCTTTTTATTTCCAGTCCCACCAGAAGAAAAAAAACAGCCATAAGCCCGTCATTGATCCAGAGTAGGACCGGATATTTTAAATGCAGCGAAGAAGTATGGAATCCCAGTTCAAAATTAAGCAGTTCCTTAAAACCATCCGACCATCCTGAATTGGCGATCAAAAGCGATATAAGTACACAGATTAATAATATGATTCCGCCCGCTGAGGAGGATCGGAAAAAATGAGAAAAGACCTTAAGATTTATGAGTTTTGCCATAAATACAAATTTAACCCTTAAAAAATTATTCTCCGAGCTTATTTTAAAAATTAATCAAATTTAGACCTATCATAACCATAAAATAAGAGAGGCAGCACATACGGTCAATATGTCGTCATATTCCGAACTGTTACCTGCTGGCCATAAATTTAAAAGCCCCCAAAGTCATTAACTTCAGGGGCTTTTTGGATAAAATTTATATTCAGCAGCTCAATTTGACAGAGGGCCTCTTACTGCAGATTTTGATTCAAGGCTTATACAGGTTATTCAAATACCTTGCCTTATACAACTTTAAAAATTGCTCTCTGGCCTTTTAGCCTTTCATATGCAGTTTTGTATGATCTTAAATATTCTGATGGAGCTACCCCGGCATGTTTTATAAAAGCCCGGTAGCCGGTCGTCCTGGATTTAAATCCTGAGGCTAAAATCATTTTTCTTTTTGGAAATTAGAATGCTTTCCAATTTTGCTAAATAAAAATGTTTTTCTTTAGATGTTAATTTTTCAAATCCCATATTTTATTGATCTAATATCCAAAGCAATACCTACCTCATTTAATCCAACTATCATCTGATCTCTTTGATATCATCCATTTTCCAGCTTTTGTCAAAGTAAGCCGCGGTTGGCCCGTAAAAACGCATGTAGGTAAACCAGTGTTTCCCTGGCAGGGTCTGTACCCAGTTTTTCTCTTTTCCTGCAGGCGCCTTTGGACCAAAGTACAGGTCAACAGAGCCATCTTCATTTTTTATCAGGTCCTTACGCGAAGACAGATCAGCATTTTTCTGAGCATTATCAATCAGACAGCGTGTTGCCGAATCATAAATGGTAATGGACCAGAAATTAACCGCCGGCGGATTGGCGGGAACATTCAGCGTGTAATTTTTTCCCCCGTCCAGCCAGCTTCCATTGCTGTCATAATAGGATCCCAGATAAGCCTGGCCCACATTGGGGATTTTGGTAATCATGGCTTTTGAATAGGTAACCGCCTCGTAGAAATAAGAAGTCCTTTCGAAAAACTCATCATAATTGTCAGCATGCTGCGAGGGATCTTTGATAATCATCACATAATCCCATTTTTTGTCCGGCCAGTGTTTAACGTTTTCAAAACGTTTATTGAATGAATTTGCCATTGCCATCTGCTGTCCTTTTTCGGCCGCAGCAATTAATATTTTCTTTTGGCGCTCGTCCGGATTAAATGGTTTTCCTTTCTCTATTCCGAGATTCCGGAGCCAGGCCATAAAAAAGCGATCACGATCTTCTACCGGCTCATTTTGCAAAATAGCATGAAGCCTTTCCCAATAAGCAATTCCGGCGGGCTGAATTCCGTACCATTTTTTACCCGACGGCGGGCTCACGACTTTTGTCGGTGTCGGATTAGCACGCTTATCATACGGATAAATTTTCACCTGTTTTACCAGAGTTTCAGTGACTTTTGGATCAGGATCCAAAGCCCTGAATCCAAAAAACATATTCACGGTATTGCAGGGAACTATAAAATATCCTGCAGGTTTGAAATCTTTCATAGTGGGCGGCACCAAAATATATTTTCCCCCTTTTCCTTTGTCCGGCCCCATTTCTCCAATTACGGCCTGCTCGCGCTGCCAGAAATCTCCAAGTCCGCCAGCGGTATGCCCTGCTGGCATTTCAATAACCGTTGGCCCGTTTGCCGCCAGATCAATAAAAGACATTATATAAGGCGTTGTAGCATTTCCGGTCAGGATTCCCAATCGATCATTGTAGGTGTTATAAAAAACCAGGTCATTGCTTGATGCATTGAATGTTTTATAATGAATCTGCTGCCACTGGGCAAAAGCCACAATTGGCAGTCCCCATAAATAACACTGCGTGGCCTGCTGAAAATCCATCTCGTCAAACAAGGCTGGAATTGATTCTTTTGAAGGCAGTTCTCCATCCATTTTTATTTCATTTCCCGAAGATGTTTGAACAGTTGTCGATGCAGTGTTTTCCGTTTCGGGCTTTTTACATCCAATATTTAAAATCAATGCGCAAGCCGTTAAAATTAAGAGGCATTTACTTTTCATGATGATCATTTTATATGGTTAAGCATTATTTAATTTCTTGAATTGGAGCAGGAAACCATTTGCCGTCCAGCACCGGTTTTTTCGACACATACATACGCATGGTAAGCGCAAAACCTTTTCCTGCCGGGGTTGGCAGCCAATTGCTTGGGATGGCAACTTTGGGCAGGGAAGAACCCAGCCAGATACTCAAAGAACCATCGGCATTTTTCTTTAATCCCGAAACGTTGTTCAGATTATAGCGCTTCAGTTTATTGTCCACCACCCTGTAATCCGGTACGCTGTACAAAGTGACAGACCAAAAAGCATTGACCAACAAATCGGGAATATCATCTTTTGGAAATTTAATCTCATAAACTTTGTCCCCGCTTAATAATTCTTTTTTGGAATCTGTAAGCCCGACAAAATAAATGGCCTCTTCTATTCGGTTGGCCCACAAGCCCCCGTAATTGACAATAGCCCTGGCCATAATATCATCGCCAAAATTACCCGCGGCATACGATACGGACCAGCCTCCTTTTTGGGTGCCAAAACCTTTTGCGCCTTCTAAAAATGCAGGAATTGCTTTTGTTTTAACAACCTGATCAATACGCTCTTTTGCCTTATCACCAGTTTTGGCATACTGGCCAACCGCAATTGCTTTTGCCTGATATTCTTTGGCTTTTGGCATTGCATCAGATGCTGAATCGAGAACCTCCTGGACCTTATCAAAAATTTCACCGCCAATGGGCGCTTTTGGAGTAAAATCAGGAATGGTGAGAGGCGGTGCGATTTTAATACCGTCTGGAACTATAAAAGTAAATTGCTCCTGAAGCTTTTTGGCCGTGGCCGAAGTTCCTTTTAATTCTACCCTGGCCAGCATTTTTACTTTTTCCGATGGCAGTTCCACTTTTACAACATCTGAAGGAATTGTCGGATTTGAACCTTTTAGAACCAGAGCAAATTTTCCCCAAGGTGTTTTGGGAAAATTTCTTTCGTTAATATTGGTTATTACTTCTCCCCAGCCATCGAGTAATTGAGCGGTATAATAACGTCCTTCAATTTTAGGAACATTCAAAATAACAGCATGATCCTTATCAACAGCGATCCAGGCTTCCAGATAAGCGACATCCAGATTTGGGTTTACAAACTGCGCAGAGCCAAGCGGGTTGTATTTGATTTTATTATACCCTGCTTTCTCCACATTAATATCATGATTTTCCTGCTGGATTACCAGATATCTTCCGTACAGATACGTATATGCGTCAATGATATCCTGATCAGATGGAACTGCAGGCTTTTCAGAACTTGCAGCAGCAGTTGGAGATGTGTTTTCTTTCTTGCATCCAGCTGCGATAAAAACCACAAAAAGTGTAATAAGTATTTTTTTCATTTTGCTAAATTTAATTAGGTATCAAATTTTATATCTCTATTTTATCAAAAATCCTTTTCAAGGACTATAATCTTTTAGTTTTTTAATGACCAAATTATTGTGGAAATATAAAAGAGACAACAGCTCGGAGTCCCCAATCGGGTCTTATATTGGAATGACCGACAACTGGTATTAAAGGCATAACGGCAAATTGCATGGTCTGTCCGCCTAATTTTGTAATGGCTCCAACATTTGGACTAACGGTAATAAGGGTTGTTTTTCCCTCCCGGTTTTGGGTAATCTCTGATGTGATTCCTAAACTCGCCCCGCTTTTATAACTGTGCGTTAAAAATATCTGGGTATAAAACTGATTAAAATCAGCCCGGTTTTCATTTCCCGCCACAGACCATATCTGATTGGCTAAAAAACCAATAGAAAGTCCTTTTCCCTGATGCATCACCAAAACACTTGGACCAATACCAAATTTTTCGGTTCCTAAAAATTTTTCGGTTGCAGTCGGGACCAAAAAAGCGGGACCAAATCCCAAAATAATGCCCTTGGTTTTAGGAGCAAAAAAAGCAGTTACAGTGGCATCACTTAAACCAAATTCATGCATATTTTCTCCTGTTACATCCTGCTGGTCTACCACGGGAAGAATGTAGCGTGTAATCAGGTTTAAATTATCACTCAATTTAAAAGGAATAACAGGCTGGATATTGATTTGGTATTTTGAACCGTTATAAGGACCAATTCCGTATGTTAAATTATTCTGCAGGGGAACACTGATCAAACTTGCAACAGGATTGGCCAGTTTATCTGCCAGTTCCTGGGCACTTGATCCCGATTTTTCAGGTTCTTCCTGTGCTGCGACGGAATAAGGAATAAGATAAAAAAATGCCATTGTCGCTATAAGGTAAAAGTGATGTTTAGAAAATTTCATAGTTAATGGTTTTATGTCAATATGCTAATGGAACTTTACAATTATAAAGACGTTTGAATTTAATGGATTCTAATCAGTCTTCTTTTATAAAAGTAGGAAAAATTACAACAAACAAAACACAACTGATTAAAAATTAATGCATTAATTTTATATCTATGATTTTTCAATGAAAATATTTAACTAAAAAAACTAATAACTGCTTGTGGTTTTCCATTCTTTTAACAGCGTATTTTGAAAATAAATTTACAAGTTTTTTCTTTAAAAGAGTTGTTGCAGATTTTGCCACAAAAGCTAAGTCGGTTTTAACATCAAGAAGTTTAACGATTGCTTTTTTGATTCTTTCATTCAATCCCCAACGGGACATCCAAACCAAAATACTAAAGACATAGAGAGACGGACACCTACATCCAGAAAGCCAATCTCTTCAAATCGTCCATAAATTTTATAGAAATTTATCCTGTTCCTGTCACAAACAAGCCAAATGGCGCCAATTGAAGACAATTGGAGCCATTTTTTATAATCTCACTTATTTTTATTAGTCTAAAGAGCCGGGCTCTCCAGCCGCCCTAGCCCCGATTGCTTCGCCAGTTCGCTTCGCTCGTGTGCAGTGAAAATCCTTTTTTGCCGAGGCTGGTCACAAAAGATTGGAACTTATAGCGGGAAAAGCTCCTAAAAAATAATATTAAACCTAAAAATAATATTAACACCAAAACCTTTTACTTTGATATAGGTTTCATCCAATCTCCAACTCGCCCCCACTCTGCCTTTTCTCTTCTTCATCTCTGACTCAAGCAAAGGTGTAAACTTATAAACCCAGCGCTGAATAGCAGCATGATCAAGAGAAGCTCCTCGCATTTTCATGATCTCTTGAGCATCCCGATAGCTTAATGTAAACCTAAGCTTAAAATATACGGCCTGCAGTATAATAGACTTCGGATAGCAATGACCTTTAGTATTCATGAGTTTAAGAATTAAAATGGCAAAGATAAAACTTAGCTTTAGATGCGACAGAACCAAAATTTCATACTAAAAATTATTTCGGAAACAATTCGATTGTGTCCAAACTCATACATAATTGAAACAGATAAATAATCTTTCTTGAGATTCCATATTAACTTTTAAATTGTGTCCACGCAGTAATATACATATTAAAGAAATTGTTCACTTACTTCCACATAGTTTCTTCTGTAATTTGCTTAGAAACTTAGTTCATCTTTGTATTGTTAACGATTTTCATTATATTTGTATTCCATATACTTTCTTTCATATGAAACCTTCTAAATTATTCAGAAACGACTTCAAACAAACTAGATCACTTGTAGAAGCTGGAATAACCAGTGCCAAAAATGCTATACGTCAATCAAAAGCTTTAGATCTCCCGGTTACCTATATTAAAAATGATATAATTTATGTTGAGGATAAATCTGGTGTGAAACAGCAAGGTACTATTGTACGAAAAGAGCAGCCTAAAAATTTAATCAAAGGAATGATACTTCGTGCCAAATAATAAAAGAATACGCGTTTTTGCAGGTCCAAACGGATCTGGAAAAAGTACGCTTCAAAAAGAACTTTCCAAAACTTACTTTTCTGAAATTTTTGTGAATGCTGACGAAATTGAAAGAAAATTAAAAGACTTTAAGCTTATTGATTTAAATGATTATGGAGTAGTTGGATCAGAAGATAGTTTAGCTGAATTTAAAGATCTTCCAGACTCAATCTCACTGATAGAAAAAGCTACTGCTGATAATCATAAAATCAATATCACTGTAAATGAAAATTGCATTGTAGATTATTCAGATTCTAAGCATACTTATGAGGGTTCGTTTATTGCTTCCTATATTAGACATCTAATGGTTAAGCACAATAAATCTTTTGTATTTGAATCTGTTTTTAGTCATCCATCAAAAATTGCACAACTTCAAGATGCAATATCCAAAGGATATAGAATTTATCTATATTTTGTATGCATTGACAGTCCAGAGGTAAATGCAGCACGGGTTGAAGACCGCGTTAACAAAAATGGACACGATGTGGAATACTCAAAGGTAGTACAGCGCTATTACAGGACGCTTAAATATTTGCATCAAATATTACCTTTATGTTACCGAGCTTATCTATTTGATAATTCAGGAACTAAACAAGAATTAATTGCTGAATTATATCACAACGATATGAAAATTAAATCCGATAACTTTCCTAACTGGTTTTTGGATTATGTACTACCATATTACACAGCGGAATAATTATTCTTTATATTGATTTAGAAATATAAAACTCTCATCAGCGTTGAGAGAAATTCACTCTAAAGCAATTAAAATCTAAACACAAAAAATATTTTTAGTTTCTATACCAATTACCAATAGCAACGAATGTTAATTTATTTTTATAATTCTTTGAAATACTCTTGAAAGTGATATATTAATTGTGTCTACTAAAGATATTTCACTGATCTAAGCAGCTATTGTAGCGCTAATTAACTTTGGTAGGGGTACCTTTTTTGCAACAAAACTTAAGGCGGCTTTTACGAAATATTTAACCCGTTTAAGTTTTGTGGCAGAATCGTGGCACAATGAAAAAGTACAACCACAGCAAAATAAGGCTCTAAAAAGTTTAGGTTCGAAAAGTGTATTACGCTCCTTGAAACAGTTGAAATCGTGTCAAAGAAATGAATACTGAAAGGATGTAGTATTTTTCTTTAGATAACTTATCACATGTACTAAATCTCTTTAATAATATAATGGAGTAATATAAGTATCCTTGCGGTCTATTATCCCCCTATTTATTTCGATTATTATTATACTTCAATACTTCTGATTCGATTTCCTGTATTGTTTTCTTTTTGCCTTTAGAAATCCATTCTAAAAGTTCTTCTTCAAAAAAGTACAGCTTTTTACCATATTTATAGCACGGAATTTTTCTCTGCCTTACAAGAGTGTAAATTGTAGACTTTGCTTTTCCTATCAACCGGCTCGCTTCTTCAATACCGATGGGAATACTTTTTTCTTTAGATTCATATACCTGCACATTCTGAATCAGAAGTTTGATCTCGGCAATTTCTTTCACTAAGTGAGCTACTGCTTTGGGCAGATTCTCAAAAGAGATTTCGTTTGTGTCCATAACTGTCGTTTTTAATAGTTATGGTGCAAATGAAAAAAGTGTTTCAGCTGTGTTGTTCTTCACAGCTGAAACACCTGAAAAACACGGTGCTTTATACCTGTTGGTATTTAAAAATCTGCAAGATCTTCCATAATCTTTATAAGCCCTTTCTGTTCATCATCTTTGAGATGCGTTTTAATGCTGTTCTGCTCGACATCTTTTAAAGCTTCAGCAAAAGTCAGCTTTAAAAATTGTGCTGCTCTGTCCTGTATGCTGGCTTTAAAACAATTCCAGATATTCCAGCCAAAATGATACAGATCCAGATTGGACAGATCTTTTACTTTTACTGGTTTAATTTTTTCAAAATTTAGGTCTTCAGCATATATGATTATATTGCTGCCCAATTGCTTCAAATCATCATCCGACATGTACAGCGCAAACTCCTGCTGTGCATAACGGATGGCTGTATCAATTCTGGCCTGTTTTTTATTTCTGGCTGCATTTTGCCGCTCCTCCCTTATCTTCTCAATATCAATGGTTGCATTTTTATTTTCAAGCATTTCGGGCTTAATTAAAGCATCCTGCAGCTCCTCTTCTATTTTTACAAGGTCTTCATTTGGAATGGGGCTTTCAGGCGATTGCTTTTTTTCAGCCTTCAAAAAGCGATTCACCAATCTCTCTGCCAAATCGTTTAGAAATAAGCTTAGAATTGCAAACATTAAAACTCCAAATCCAGTGCTGATCCAAAAGAAAACGCCGGCCGTATATTCATCGGCGCCTTTTTCCAGCAGCACCAGTCTTCCGATTGCACCGACAAAGACACAGACTAAAAAAACAGACAGGTAAACTGTAATATATTCGAAGTACTTTATTTTCATTGCGCTCTTTTCTTTAAAGATTCCAATTGTATTGCCTGAGAAGCTCTGTTTTTCTTCTCATCTATTACCTTGGCGTAGATTTGGGTAGTTTTTACGTTGGTATGCCCAAGCATTTTGCTGACCGTATAGATGTCTGTCCCGCTGGACAGCTGCAGTGTAGCAAATGTATGGCGGAAGCAGTGGAAGGTAATGTTTTTTTTAATGCCGGCAGATTCAACCCATTTTTTCAGAGGTCTTGAAATCCACGATGGGTCCATCAGATCCTCAAAAACAAGCTGCCCGGGAAGCCTTGGCTCTCCGCAGAGTTGCAAAGCCTGCTCAGAAATAGGCATATATTCGACACCCCTTGTTTTTTTCTGGGTGAAATGCAGTTTGGCCATGTCGTCTTCCAGGTTTATCTCTTTCCAGCGGAGTTTCTGAATGTCGGAATGCCGCAGGCCGGTAAGCGCTGAGAAAAGCGCGGCTCTTTTAAGGACATCTTTTTCGCAGGGCGTTTCAGCCAGCACGTTCAATTCTTTAATGGTAAGATATTCGCGTCTTGATTCCTGCTCAGGTATGCCTTTTATTTTTGAAGACAAATCAACGGTTAGATATCCGTCGATAAAGGCCTGTTTTAAAGCCGCTTTAAATATGGAAAAATACCTTGCTGCAGTGTTGCGGGAAAGTATTCCTTTTTTGCCTCCGCCGAGCGGCGCAGCCAGCAGAAACAGCTTAAAATCTTCCGCCATTCTGCTGTCAATCTGGGAAAACACCAGCCTGCCTTTGGAATAGCTTTTTAAAAACTCTATGGTCCGCTCCCAATTGATCATAATGGATTTTGAACTTCGGGCATGCCTTTTTGCTGCCACAGAGGCAATGTATTTGATAAAATCCTCTTTTGCTTTTTCTTTCTGTTCAGCCAATAGGTTCTCAGCATCACTGTACAGATCTGTATTATCATATTCTTTCTGCCTGATTTTACGCACTCCGTCGGCATAGAGCATAATTTCACGGTCGGTTTCGCTTCTGGTGATTATTATTCCGTTATCGCTGCGTCTGGGCTTATAGGATTTTATGCCCTGCGCATCTGTACGGGCGGTTCTCTGCTTGTCCCACTCCACGGTTTTTACGGTTCTGTTTAAGTATTCACGGATTCTCTGTGGCGTTTTCTTTCCGGAAACCTCAACAGGATAGCTTTCTATGTAGACATACCATTCCTCTCGGTCTTCTGCTTTTCGAAGACGCACAGTCACCTTGGTTTTTGCTAATTGTTTCATATAAAATCATTTCCGTTATACAAGTTATCAATTTCGCTTTTTGGAGCATATACATGCTTTCCGATCTGCCTGGTAGGTATTGAATATTTCCTGATATGGCTGTAGACAGAACCTTCAGATATCTGAAATCTCTGAGCAATTTCACCAATCGAATAGCAGTCTTCTATTTCAAGACTGTATAATTTTTTCTTCGGTGGGCTTTCAGCCTGCTGCAGGATGCTTGCAGGGCCGAACATCTCTTCCATAACTCTGCGGTCTATTCTTATAAGGCGAGTCCCCAGATTAACTGAAGGAATTTTTCCCTGACCGACAAGCCGGTAAAGGGACTTATTGGGAATGCCAAAAAGCATGCCAGCTTCCGCGACAGAAATAAATGCCCTGTTCTGGGGTATTTTATCTACCAGCGCTTTGATCCCCACTTCCTTTTTAAGCCGTATCATCTTCTGTTTGTATGCTTTTTTACTGCATACATGCGAGCAGTAAACAGAAGTCACGGTTTTAGGCAGGAATTCTTTCCCACAATTAAGACATTGTTTATCAGATCTTTTCATAGTCTTTGTCTCCCATTAAAGTACTATAAGGGTACATAAGGGACACTTTGTCTCCCTTTAAGTGCCGGTACAAATATGGTACAAATATATGATAAAAAACGATTAAAAAACAGCAGAAACAAAAATGCATAAAAAAGAAAAACCGCTGTAAACTTTACGTTTACAGCGGTTTAGCACTTATTGTTAACTGATATTAATCAGTACTTATTTGACTTCTTCGAATTCAACGTCTTCAACATTGTCTCCAGATTGCTCTTGTTGTGGAGCAGCTTGTTGACCTTGTTCTCCACCTTGAGCGTACATTGCTTCTGTAGCTGTTTTCCAAGCTGCATTTACATTGTCTAATCCTTTTTGGATTGCATCAAGATCTTGAGATTGGTGAGCCATTCTCAATTCAGTTAAAGCATATTCAATAGCTGTTTTGTGCTCATCTGTAAGTTTATCTCCCAATTCTTTCAATTGACTTTCAGTTTGGAAAATAGTACTATCAGCTTCGTTCAATTTCTCAGCTCTTTCTTTTGCAATTCTGTCAGCATCAGCATTAGCTTCAGCATCTTTTTTCATTTTTTCGATTTCTTCAGCTGTTAATCCAGAAGAAGCTTCGATACGGATATCGTGAGATTTTCCAGTTCCTTTATCAGTTGCAGAAACTTTAATGATACCATTAGCATCGATATCGAAAGTTACTTCGATTTGAGGAACTCCTCTTGGTGCTGGTGGAATACCATCTAAGTGGAAACGACCGATAGTTTTGTTATCAACTGCCATAGCTCTTTCTCCTTGTAATACGTGGATTTCAACAGATGGTTGAGAATCAGCAGCAGTAGAGAATACTTGAGATTTTTTAGTTGGGATAGTTGTGTTAGACTCGATTAATTTAGTCAATACACCACCCATAGTTTCGATACCTAAAGAAAGAGGTGTTACGTCAAGTAACAATACATCTTTTACATCTCCAGATAAAACTCCACCTTGAATAGCAGCTCCAATAGCAACAACCTCATCAGGGTTAACACCTTTAGATGCTTTTTTACCGAAGAATTTTTCAACTTCGTCAGCGATTCTTGGCATACGAGTAGAACCTCCAACAAGGATTACTTCGTCAATATCAGATGTAGATAAACCTGCATCTTTTAATGCTTTAGCAACTGGCTCCATAGAACGTTTTACTAAAGTATCAGATAATTGCTCAAATTTAGCTCTAGATAATTTTTTCACTAAGTGTTTTGGTCCAGAAGCAGTAGCAGTTACGTATGGTAAGTTGATTTCTGTTTCAGCAGAAGATGATAATTCAATCTTAGCTTTCTCAGCAGCTTCTTTTAAACGTTGTAATGACATTGGGTCTAAACGTAAATCAATTCCTTCTTCAGTTTTGAATTCGTCAGCTAACCAGTCAATAATAACTTGGTCAAAATCATCACCACCTAAGTGAGTATCACCATTTGTAGACAATACTTCAAATACACCGTCTCCTAATTCAAGAACAGAGATATCAAAAGTACCTCCACCTAAATCGTAAACAGCAATTTTTTGATCAGTTCCTTTTTTATCTAATCCGTAAGCAAGTGCAGCTGCAGTTGGCTCGTTGATGATACGCATAACTTTAAGACCAGCAATTTCACCAGCTTCTTTAGTAGCTTGACGTTGTGCATCGTTAAAGTAAGCAGGAACAGTAATAACCGCTTCAGTTACAGTTTGACCTAAATAGTCTTCAGCAGTTTTTTTCATTTTTTGAAGTGTCATTGCAGACAATTCTTGAGCAGTGTATAAACGACCGTCAATATCCACACGTGGCGTATTGTTGTCACCTTTTACAACACTGTAAGGAACTCTTTTTGCCTCTTCTTGAGTTTCAGCAAAAGTGTGTCCCATAAAACGTTTAATAGAAGCAATCGTTTTTGTAGGATTCGTTACTGCTTGTCTTTTTGCAGGATCACCTACTTTAATTTCTCCACCTTCAACAAAAGCGATGATAGATGGTGTAGTTCTTTTTCCCTCTGCGTTAGGGATAACAACTGCTTCGTTACCTTCCATTACAGAAACACAAGAGTTCGTCGTACCTAAGTCAATTCCGATTATTTTACCCATTTTTTATATATTTAATTTTTGATTTAATTTTATTAACTCAGGTGGCATAAGTCAATCTTTGTGCCAATATAAAAAACTAAATAAAATTGTCAGTTTTGACGTCAGAACCTTAAAAACCATCTGACAACATGACATTTTCAAAACATGACAAGTGTGGCATATCAGTGTTTTGACTGTCATTATTAAGGTGTTTTATAAATTATGTTTCATAAATATTTTATCCATAAATTAATATTTTAAGTAAATTCGTTAAAAAAATTATTCATGAAAAAAATATACTTCGCCTTTTTATTCCTTTTTACACTAAACTTTATAAATGCACATACCTGCACAAACGAAACGGTGAATTGTCCTTTGGATAATACGAACGTTGACTTTTGTGTCACAATGAGTATGACAACATTTGGTTCTTTAAAAGATTTCCAAAAGCAAGGCGCTATTGGGAGTTTTTATGAGGAACTTATCAATTCATGTCCAAAATGTCATTTTTCAGGATATATTGATGATTTTAAAGCTACATACAGCGACGAAGAAAAAGCGAAAATAAAAACTTTTCTGCAGCAATATGAAAAAACAAAAATGTTTGATATTAATGAATGCAAAGTTGCTGGAGATTTAAAAGTATTTCTTTCTAAGCCAAATAAACAAATAGCGCACTGCTATTTAGTTGGTTCCTATTTAGCCCGAGACAAGGAGAAATTTCTTGAACTAAGAAAAGAACTTCAAATAAAAACTAAAACCTTCTTGATCCTCGCAATCGAAAAAAATGAATACGAAGATAAAACAGCCATTGCTAATATCGATTATTTAATAGCCGAAATGTATAGGAGAACGGCCAACTTTGATGATGCAATAAAATATTACGACCTTGCCCTAAATGATCCTAATAAACAAGAATGGATTGATGAAGTCGCAAAAATGCAAAAGGATCTTGCTTTGAAAAAAAATGATGACAATAATCTTTAATAACAGTTGTCACAATCGATTTAGGCAATTGGCTTTGTATTTGGGATGATTTAACAAATCCGAAAAATAGAACCTAATTTAATTCCAATCCCACTATAATAATGGAATGCAACGCTTATATCATGTCAAATTATAGGAAATCTAATAAATAAACTGTTAAAATGGGAATACTTGAAAAATTATTTGGAAAGCCGAAACCGAAAAATCCCGAAGATATTTTTTTAATTACAATTAATAAAGAATTTATTAGAGTCGAGCACCCTGAAAGAAAAACAGAAGAAATTTTATGGAATGATATTCAAGAAATAAAATTAATAAATACAGATGACGGACCTTTTGTACCCGATGTTTGGCTAGCATTACTTGGCGAAAATTCAGGGTGTCTTATTCCACATGGCGCTAAAGGATTTGAAACAGTTTATGAGATAATATCAAAATATGATAATTTCAATTTTGACAATTTTATTTCTTCAATGTCGTGCACAGATAATGAAGAATTTTTATTGTGGATAAAGCAATAGATATGTCGTATGATAACTAACAAAACGATTTTTTGAAAACAAGCTTAATGAATCGGTGTAAATAATGATATCAATTAAATTGATATCAACAAAAAAAAAACAATACTTCATAAAATGAGACTAAAACTAACTTTGCTTTTCCAAATTTTATCTATTTCGATCTTTGCACAGACAAACTTAGGAATTGGTTTGATATCTATTAAATTTAATGACAAAACCGTTTTGCCATTTTACTCT
The DNA here is from genome assembly GCF_004362055.1 of Flavobacterium sp. 245. GTDB lineage: Bacteria > Bacteroidota > Bacteroidia > Flavobacteriales > Flavobacteriaceae > Flavobacterium. Next base: position 86,141 of record NZ_SNXB01000006.1, on the reverse strand, counting down.
TCAATGAATGAAAAAGATCCTATAAAAACTATTCGATTTTTTAATGATAAATTAATTAACAGCTGGAATATTAAAGATCTTAAAAATCAGCAAAAATGGCTGAAACCAGAAGTGCTTTGGCTGGATTACAATTTCTTTGTTTTTCGTTGCGAGAAACAAGAAAATGACTGGTTTAAAATAATTGTAAATAATGAATCCGGAAAATCACTTTGGATTAAAAAAAATAAAATAACCGAATTTAAAAATTGGGAAAATTATCTTCAAGATATGTTTAGAATTGAAAGGGTCTCAAAAACGGACAAAATTTATAAATTACCCAATAATAATGCAACAACAATTAAATACTCTGGAGAGGATTGTTTTCAGGTTAAATCAGCAAAAGGAGACTGGATTGAAATTTTTACCTCAGAATGTGATGAATCAAAAAATGAAATAAAATCCGGCTGGATAAAATGGAAAGAAGGAAATCATTTATTGATTGAATATTTCCCAATAAGTTGATTAACAATCAAACTAATAATATCTACATTAGCATTTGTCTAAATTAAAAAAATGGAAAACTACACCATAATAATTTTCATATTAGCCATTGTAATTGGTATTTCTGCCTTTGCCGAAAAATCAAAACTGCCCTTCCCTATTCTTTTGGTAATTGTTGGAGTTGCGATTGGATTTATTCCGACTATGAATGAAATCGAAATTAATCCTGAAATTATTTTTCTGATTTTCCTGCCGCCGCTTTTATATGATGCTTCGTTTAATATTTCTCCAAAACATTTTAAAACAAATCTGAGCACGATAAGTACATTAGCCATTCCGTTAGTTTTTTTGACTACATTTTGGATAGCTGTGGTTTCTCATTACATGATTCCGGGTATGAGCTGGCCTTTATCATTTGTTCTGGGAGCGATTCTTTCGGCTACTGATGCGGTTGCTGCTATAAACATAACACGAGGTCTTGATATCCCTGAAAAAACACTCACAATACTTGAAGGCGAAAGCCTTATTAATGATGCGTCTGCATTAGTTGCGTATCGTTTTGCAGTTGCAGCGGTCATGGGTTCTGTTTTTATTATCTGGAAAGCCACGCTTCAGTTTGTGCTATTGCTTGGTGGCGGATTTTTAGTAGGCTTTGTGATGGGCAAAATCTTAGCTTTTATCCTGACAAAAGTTCGAAATAATATTAATGTTACTGTCAGCTTTATGCTCTTAATGCCATTTGTGACGTATCTTGTTGCAGAACATTTGCATGTTTCTGGCGTAATTGCTGTTGTATTTTTAGGTTTGGCGATGGCTCGTTTAAGCAACAAAATTTTACCTGAAAAATTAAGAACCAATTCTAAAAACCTTTGGGATGTGATTATCTTTTTACTCAACGGATTAATTTTCATCTTAATCGGACTCAATTTTAGGTACGTTTTAAAAGATATTGATGACGGAATGATTCTGCCATACATTGGCTACGCCTTTATAATTACAATTGTCGCATTATTAACCCGAATGGTGAGGATATTTTTTCAAAAAATAAACTTACAGAAAGCCTATTTGAAAAACAGCAAGAAAAAACGAAAAGTAAGTGAACATGCTTTACTAGATTCTAAAAACAGTTTTATTATCGCATGGTCAGGCATGCGTGGCATTGTTTCGCTTGCAATTGCTCTGGGTTTACCTAAATTTCTAGAAGACGGAACTCCTTTTCCGCATCGAAATGCTATTATTTTTATTTCGGTGGCAGTTGTACTAATTACGATAATTGGTCAAGGACTTACCTTGCCGTGGGTTGTAAAAAAAATAAACGCTAAAAACGACATTACGCAGTAATCAAAAAAGTTTCTTTTTATCTTTACATAAAAAATATTTTACGTTTTACGATTTTACCTCCCGATAAAATACTCGCCCTCACATCACAATACCATTTACTAACAACCAAAAACAAAAAACATGAGTGAAGAATTACAAGGCCAATTTGACGAATTTGAAAAAACAGGAATCATCAGAAGAAAATTGCTTCCTTGGTGGATTAAAACATTTTGCTGGATTTTTATGGTTCTAGCTGTTTGCGGTCTAGGCACGTTAATAGGAAGTGCTTTTTCAAATAATGTTCAATTATCTTTATACGGCTTTGAAACCAATACAGCATACTCTGTTATTGGAATTTTTCTTATCGCAGTTATGTCCTTAAAAGGTTATGCAGGATATTCTCTTTGGTTTGAAAAAGCAAATGCGATTTTAATTGCCAAAATTGATGCTATCTTAGGAATTGTTATTTGTGTAATTTCTATGGTTATACCTTCATTTACTGATGCAGATGATCATTTCTCTTTACGATTAGAACTTTTATTATTAATTCCGTACTTCATTAAAATTTACAAAATTGAAAACGAATGGAATAATGGCGAAAGTCTGTAGCAATCTCTAATGTTTAATCAATAAATAGACAAAAATGAAATCAGAAATCATCATAACAACGCCAGAATCAGAAATTGTTACGACACGAATTCTGAATTTTCCTCAGGAACTTGTTTTTAAAGCCTGGAGCGATCCTGATCATTTGAAAAATTGGTGGGGACCAAACGGCTTTACCAATACGTTTAATGAATTTAACTTTTGCGAAGGCGGAAAATGGGATTTCATTATGCATGGTCCGGAAGCAGGAAATTATGCCAATGAATGTGAATTCATAAAAATTGACAAACCAAATCTTATTGCATGGAAGCGTCATTCGAAACCATTGTTCCAAATCCTGACAACATTTGAAACTGTTGCCGAAAATCAGACAAAAGTTGTTTTTAAAATGCTTTTTGAAACAGTGGAAGAATGTCAGAAACTAAAACCTTACGTTGTCGATAAAAACGAAGAAAACTTTGATCGTCTTGAAGTTGAATTATCGAAAATGAAGTCCTAAAACATCTATCAAATATATCTTATGATCCCTAATCGAAAAAGAATATGTGTAGAGTTTATAACACAATCGGATGTCTGAATGCTATACAGTTAATGTTAGTAAAATATAATATTGACGAATTTCGCACGTTAAGTGAATTGATTAATTATCGGAAAAATTATCAGTTTAACGAACAAGAAATCATCTCTGATCATACTTTTTTTATAGAGCAAGAAAAATCAACTCTCGAAAAAGAAATCGCTGAATTAAATGAAGCAATTCCCCGAAATAAAAATGATCTTGAAGATCGGCTACGGCAACAACTTGATGATTTTAACCAAGAAATAGAAAATCTTCCTGAAACTAATTCTAAAATTATCCCAACAATACGGGACTATTGGCTAAATCTAATTATTTGTACAAAATTTTGGTTTGTACAGCTTCAATTTCAATATCATATTAAAACCTTCAATTATCAGGTAAAAAAATTACTTGCCGAAAAAAATAAACGTTTCGAATATCTGTCTGCAAATTTTCAAGAAGCAATAAATGAAAGCAGTTTTACACCGCTGCAGGCATTCGAGAAAAAAAAGGAAATAATTGAAAACCTGAACAATACGATTTACGGAGCTCTTGGCGAGCAAAAAGTGGAAAAGGCACTAAGAATACTCTCTGACGATTTTATTTTAATAAACGATTTTTGCTGCAATTTCAATCCTCCAATTCGTAATAAAATCAACAACGACAAAATTCACTCTATTCAAATTGACCATCTTTTAATTTCTACAGCCGGTATCTTTTTAATCGAAACCAAGAATTGGAGCAACAAATCAATAAATAATTCAGATTTACGTTCTCCTGTAGAACAAATCCTTAGAACAAATTTTGCGCTATATAAATTATTAACAGAAACGAAAAAGAAACGAAATTGGAATTTTGCCCGACAGCATTGGGGCGATAGAAAAATTCCGATCAAAAATATTATTGTCTTCACTAATAATAAGCCAATTGAGGAATTTCAATTTGCAAAAATTCTCACTCTGACTGAGCTAATACCTTACATCAAGTACTTTAAAGCAACTTTTACACCTGCTGAAACCGAGATGGTTGCCGAATTTTTGCTTAAATTTTCAGAACAAAAAAAAGCATTTTCTAAATTAAAATGCTAAAATACAGTATCTCCACTTGTATTTTTGAGGTAATTAGTTTTTTCATTCTTAAAAATCCTATATTTATAAAAAAACTAAAAATACCACTATGAAAAAAGTAATTTGTTTGTTGCTCTTGATGATCTCCTATTCCTTTTATGCACAAAATAAAGTCGCAAAAAAACCAGAAACTGTACTAATAGTCAACAATGAAATTGTTACAATGGAACAAGTTGAAAAATATGGCCAGGAAGGTTCTATCAAATCTATGAACAAAGGCGTATCAGAAGAAAAAAGAAATGAATTAGCTAAAAAATATGGTGATAAAATTGGTGACAAAGAATTTATAGTGGTTATTGAGATTTTTACTGAAAAAGAAAAACTAGAAAACAGCAAAAAAAGCGTTACCGAAGCACCAAAAAATGAAATTTCAAAAGAAACTAACGAATATCTTTTAAACATAAACGACACCGCTAAAGATTTTACTTTAAAACTGCTTGATGGCAAAACAATAAAACTGTCTGATTTAAAAGGAAAAGTTGTGCTTGTCAATTTTTGGGCAACTTGGTGTGCACCTTGCCTTCAGGAATTTTACGATGTCCCGGCAAAAATTACAGAACCTTTTAAAAACGACAATTTTATATTTTTGGCCATCTCAAGTGGCGAAGCTGAAAATCTCGTTCTGAAAAAAGCAACAAAACTAAAAAAAGACGGTCTTGATTTTAATTATGGAATCGATCCAGATAGAAAAATATGGAATGATTATGCTACCAATTCAATTCCGAAAAACTTCCTTATCGACCAAAATGGAGTTATAAAATTTGCAACCACAGGAAATGTTGAAGGAAATCTAGATAATCTGGCGGCTGAAATCAAAAAACTGCTTTCAAAATAAACTAAAGAAACTTTTCTATTAATCGAAATAAATTTTGGTTCGCCAGAAATTCCATTTGTTTTTATTCGTAATTTCGATCTTTAAAAAGATTGTCTTTTTAGACGAAACAATTTCGGCAGACAATCGCAATACAATTTAAATTACAATTACAAAATGGCTTCATTTATTAAAGAAATTTCTTTTCGCTGGTCAGATCTTGACCCTAATTTTCACGTTCGTCACAGTGCTTATTACGATTTTGGTGCACAGCATCGTATCGAAATCCTTGAAGAATTAGGTTTGACTTTAAGAGTGATGCAAACGCAAGGTTTTGGACCTGTTTTGTTTAGAGAAGAATGTGTTTTCAGAAAAGAATTAAAACTTTCTGACAAAATTTTTATTCATACTAAAACTTCAAAAATGAAAGCTGATGCTTCGCGCTGGTCTATCATTCATGAATTTAGAAGAGAAGATGACACGCTTTGCGCAACTATTACAGTTGACGGCGCGTGGATGGATACAAAATTGCGCAAACTAGCTTCTCCAACTCCAGAAATCGCAATCGAAGCGCTTAGCATTTTCCCAAAAAGTGATGATTTTGTGGGACTATAAAAACTAACAATATTTAACCCGTTGGACGCAATTATTAACACATAGGAACATAGATTTAGGATGCTTACAAAAGGCGTTTCACTTGTTTTAAACAAACATAACGCGCTATGCGTTAAAACTAGTTTCTTTTTAAGCTCTTTTCTACAAATAAAGCCTATGTTTCCATGTATTAAATAAAAATTTCACGCATTACACCTAACTGGTAATATTTATTTTAACTTTATAAAATCCAAAAAACAATATATAATAATTGTTTTTTGGATTTTTTTTCTCAAAATCAAAACCTATGATTGATTACACAAAAGACTTCAGAATTGCATTTGTAATTGCTTTAATTGCCATTACAACTATTATTTTGGGCGCTGTAACAGAAAAAACGCTGCGTTATTTTTTATACCGAAAATTAAGCGATAAAGAATATGATGCAACTGGTTTTAAGTTCTTAAAACACTTAATAATTACCGTAATTTACATTCTTGGCTTTGCTTTTGCATTAATTCAGATTCCCGAATTTAAAATCATCGGTCACTCCTTTTTAGCGGGCGCAGGCGTAATTTCTCTTGTTGCCGGTTTGGCTTCACAGCAGGCTCTGAGCAATATTGTGAGCGGTATCTTTTTGGTCATTTTTAAACCTTTTAAAATTAATGACAAAATAACCATTAACAACTTTGCTGGTACTGTAGAAGACATTAATTTAAGACAGGTTGTTTTAAAAGATGCTGAAAACAACCGAATTATAATTCCTAATTCAGTAATTAGCAATCAAATTATTGTCAATACAAATATGCTGGATACTAAATGCTGTAAAATAATCGAAATCGGAATTGGATATGATTCTGATGTCGAAAAAGCATTGGAAATCATCAAAAATGAAATTGGCAAACATCCCCTTTTTATTGATACTCGAACGGCAGAAGCTAAAAAACAAAAAGAACCTCTGGTTGTGGCGCGCGTTGTAGCTTTAGCCGATTCAAGCGTAAACTTAAAAGCTTGGGCTTGGGCAAAAAATTCGACAGAAGGTTTTGTGATGTATTGCGACTTACTGCAGAGCATAAAAAAACGTTTTGACGAAGCTAATATCGATATTCCGTATCCGCAAAGAGTGGTGACAATTAAAAAGTAATTTACTCAAACTTGAGCCCAAAGTTTACTTTTTCAAAAGTCGTGCTGCACGAAAGTGCAAATCGTCCGATATTTACAGTTCCGAAGATTCCCCCTACTGAATGTCCAGAATAAAATCCTCCAGCTGAAAATCGGCGAACCTGATATTTTAGCGCAATATCATTAACTCTGCTGCTGAGCTGACCAAAAGCAATAACGTTTGGGATAATTTCATAACTCCCAAAAATTTTCGGAACCAGTTTTTTATAATAATCAAAACTTTCATCTGTTTCATAATCAACACTTGTTGAATGCAGATTTTCGAGATTTCCGCCTATATAAGTATTTTCAGAAAAATGCCATGAAACACTAAAACCCGTAAAAGTTCCATCGTAACCGCTTCGAGATTCTAAATATCCGACTCCAATTGTGGCTCTGAACTTGCCGCATATTTTCCCGATGTAACCAATGTAAGTCCGGTCAATTTCCGATTTATCGATTCCAGCGCCAAAAATAACATCGTCATCACACATACTAAATGCGTACTGAAAATAAGCCGAATATTGATCCTTATTGGCCGCGACAACGCTTCGGCCTTTATCCAGATCGATATTTGCAGAAATTAAGGTTGAATTTATAACGGCGAAATCAAATGTGTTGATTTCTTGGGCAAATGTGGGGACTGTGAGCAAGAGCAAAAGTATTGTTTTTTTCATAATACATTTTTTTAGCTAACAACATTTTACTATAAAATTACAGACAATTTTCCTGTTAATAAAAGAAGTTCCCTAAACTGCTACATTACTCGTCTAAATGCATTATTTTCATAATCAGCATCATTTAATCGATAAAATTTCAATAAATCATCGTTTATTGGCATCAAAAACAATGAATGTATTTCGAATGCATTTTTTCTGATAATTTTAAGACATTAATCTTTGCATTTCAAAATGGTAACGGTAAATTTATACTTCTCAACATATAATCCGCTCAAAAATGAAAATTATAAAGCTTTTATTGTTTTTCTTCCCTCTTTTTGTCTTTTCTCAAGAGGTCAATATCAAACCCTTAGACATTAATCTTTCGAATTACGAATATCCGTTTCCTGTTCAGTTTTTAGAATTAAGCAACCAGCGACAATACATGCAAATGTTTTATATGGATATAAAGCCGGATAATTATAACAACAAAAATGTGGTCCTTCTTCACGGAAAAAACTTCAACGGAGCATATTGGGAAACAACCATAAAAGCGTTGACTGCGGCAGGTTTTCGTGTGATTGTTCCAGATCAGATTGGTTTTGGAAAATCATCAAAACCAGATAATTTTCAATATACTTTTCAGCAATTGGCAGAAAACACTAAAAAATTATTAGATCATCTCGGAATCGGAAAAGCAACTATTTTAGGACATTCTATGGGCGGAATGCTCGCTACGAGATTTGCTTTGATGTATCCGGAAATGACTGAAAAATTAGTTTTAGAAAACCCAATTGGTTTAGAAGACTGGAAATTAGTTGTTCCTTACAAACCTGTTGACTGGTGGTACGAATCTGAACTGAAACAAAACTATCAGTCCATCAAAAATTATCAAATGGAAAATTATTATAACGGAAAATGGAATGCCAATTATCAAAAGTGGGCAGAACTCGGCGCCGGCTGGACAACTGATCCCGAATATGATAAAGTCGCTTGGAATTCGGCACTTTTATATGAAATGATTTTTACACAACCTGTTTTGTATGAATTTAAAAATATTCAGGTTCCGACGCTTTTAATTATTGGAACAAGAGATAAAACTGCTTTAGGAAAGCCTTTAGTTTCTCAAGAAATCCAAGCAGAAATGGGAAATTATGCAGAACTAGGCAAACGAACTCAAAAAGCAATTCCGAATTCAAAACTGGTTGAAATTCCAAATACAGGACATTTGCCGCATATTGAATCTTTTGATCAATTTATAAAACCATTAATCGTATTTTTGAAACAATAATTTTTTTCGTCTGCCACGAATTACACTAATTTGCACTAATTTGCACTAATTATCTTCAGTTTTATTTTAAAAAAGATTCGTGGAAATTAGTGTAATTCGTGGCAAACCCTAACTAAAAAAACTAAAACTATGTTTACTATCGACCAAATCAAAGAAGCACATTCTAAAGTAAAGAGCGGTGCTGATTTTCCAAATTATATTCAAGATTTAATAATTCTTGGCGTAAAAGGATATGACACTTTTGTTCATGACGGAAGTGTAATTTATTTTGGATTAAATAATTATACCGCTGCCGCTGAGGAAAAATATCCTGAAATAAAAGTCGCTGATTTCCCAAATAAAGAACTTTTTATCGAACTTTTAGTAAAACACCAGCATGGCGAAACCGATTATATGACTTTTTGTACACATTGTGCGCAATGCGGTATTGCAAAATGGCGCGTTGATATTATCGCAATGACGTGTACGTATTTTGATAAATCGGAAAACGAAATTTTAATTGAAAAAATTCCTAGCTAAGAGAAATGACTATTTTTAATCAAAAAATAAAATTAGTTAGTAAAAGTATACTGCTAGCTCTTTTTCTAGTTTGTTTTGCAGGAATTGCACAGCATAAAAAAGAAAAATCAAAATTTAAAGTAATCGCTTTTTATACAGGCAAAAATGATCAGGCTCATATAAGTTTCGTGCATGAAGCCAATAAATGGTTTCCCAAAGCAGCAGAAGAAAATCATTTTGAATACGATTCAACTAGTAATTGGGACAACCTTAATGCAAAATTTTTAGCTAATTATCAAGTAGTATTGTTTTTAGATACAAGACCAGAAACTCCATCGCAGCGCGAAGCTTTCCAAAAATATATGGAAAACGGCGGCGGTTTTATTGGCTTTCATTTCTCGGCCTTTGCGCTAAACGATTCATCGTATCCGCAAAACTGGGATTGGTATCACAATACATTTTTAGGTTCTGGTGAATATGGAAGCAATACATGGCGCCCGACATCAGCAATTTTAAGAGTTGAAAATCAAGATCCGATAACTAAAAATGTTCCTAAAACTTTTAAGTCCCAGCCAAACGAATGGTACCGATGGAGCAATGATTTGACAAAAAATCCAGACATCAAAATTCTGTTAGCAATTGACGAAAGCAGTTTCCCTTTAGGGACTGGTCCAAAAGCACATGAAATATGGCACAGCGGTTATTACCCGGTAGTTTGGACCAATAAAAAATACAAAATGCTATACGTAAACATGGGGCATAATGATATTGATTATGAAGGCAAAACTAACAAAACCCTGTCGTATACATTTGAAAATGAAGCGCAAAACAAAGTAATTCTGAACGCTTTGCTTTTGTTTGGAAATAAAAAAAGTAAATAATTTCAAAATGTCAAACAAACTTTCTCCTATTATAAATTCTGAAGCATTAATTCAATTATCAAATTCAACAGCAATTGTTTTAATTGACGCCAGAGCCGGAATTAATGCACAAGAAAATTATCTAAAAGAACATTTAAAAGGCGCCCGATATATTGATTTGAACAAAGATTTGGCAACAGTCGACTGTAATCCGAAAAATGGTGGAAGGCATCCGCTTCCGTCGTTAGAAAAGTTCGCTGATGTACTTTCTAAAACAGGAATTTCTCCTGAAAGTCATGTCATTGTTTATGATGAAAAAAACGGTTCAAATGCGGCTTCAAGATTTTGGTGGATGCTGCGAGCAATTGGACACGAGAAAGTTCAGGTTTTAAACGGAGGCTTACAAGAAGCTGTAAAAGCTGGTTTTCCTGTAAGTTCTGAAATGGAGAATTTTGAAACAATAAAAAATTATCCAATTTCAGAATGGAAATTAAAAACAGCCGATATCGAAGAAGTCGAAAAAGCTCGAAATAACAAAGAAAATATAGTAATTGATGTAAGAGATAAAAATCGATTTGATGGCCTTACAGAACCGCTGGATTTAATCGCAGGACATATTCCCGGAGCTGTAAATGTTCCGTTTAGCGAAAACTTAGATGAAAATGGCCTTTTTAAATCTCCTGAAATCCTAGCTAAAAAATATTCCGAAGTTTTAGAAAACAAATCATCCGAAAATGTAATTGTACACTGTGGCTCAGGCGTTACGGCTTGTCACACACTTTTAGCAATGGATTATGCCGGAATCGATATTCCGAAACTTTATGTCGGTTCATGGAGCGAATGGTCGAGAAATGACCGCGAAATGGCGACGAAAAACTAAATAAATATTTTTTTGCCACAGATAAAGCAGCAAAAGATGAATCATTCTAACCTGTGAAATCTGTGGCAAAAGAAACTTTTAATAATACAAAAATGCAACACTGGGACATTCTTTTATCTAACCAGGTAAACAAAAAGGCTTTTATTGAAAACATACTGAACGGCGAGGCAAAAGGAGATTTAGCCGTTTTTAATAATCAAAAAGGGATTTTGTTCTCTGACATCGCGATTGAAAAATTCATCGAAAAAGAGTACCAATATGACAGTGTAGAAGCTTCTCCAGAATCTCATCGTCAATTGAGAACCTTTTCATCAGGCGAACGCAAAAAAGAATTTCTAAAATACTGCATCAATCAGAAACCAGATTTTATCATTTTTGACAATCCGTTTGATCATTTAGATCAGGCTTCAAGAGTAATTTTGGCAGATTCTTTAAAAGATTTAACTAATGATATTGCTATTATCCAGCTTTTAAACCGTGTTGTTGATGTTTTGGAATTTGTTCCGAACAAAGCACAGATCAAGGACAATACTTTTGAACTGCATCCAATTTCAAAAGTTGAGAATCATTTCAAAACCTTAAATGCATCGGCAATCCCAAAAGCGATTGAACCGCATTCTTTCCCCGAAAGCGAATTAATAAAATTAGAAAATGTTTCGGTTAGTTACGACGAAAGAAAAATTCTTGACACTATTTCGTGGACCATAAAACAAGGTGAATTCTGGCAGTTAATTGGGCCAAATGGTTCTGGAAAAAGCACTATTTTATCACTAATTACAGGCGATAATCCAAAAGGATTCGGACAGGATTTATTTTTATTCGGAAGAAAAAAAGGAACTGGAGAAAGCGTTTGGGACATCAAAAAACAAATTGGAATTTTCACAACTTCTATGACCGATTTATTTCAAAAAGGACACACTTTAGAACAAATGATTCTTTCCGGTTTTTTTGATTCCATCGGACTTTACAATGAACCGACAACACATCAACAGCAAATTGTATCACAATGGTTGGACGTAATCGAAATGACGCATTTAAGAAAAAAACGTTTCATTGATCTTTCTATCGGCCAGCAAAGAGTTGCGCTGATTGTCCGTGCCGTTTTAAAGCATCCGCCATTATTAATTCTAGACGAACCTGTAGAAGGTCTGGACGACGAAAATGTAGATTTGGTAATTCAGCTAATCAATACAATTAAGCAAGAAACAAACGTTACGATTTTGTATGTTTCGCATAGAATAGAACAAGGCCTAGCTCCTACTTCGATTTTTGAGCTATTACCAAATCCAACAGGATCAATCGGTAAAATAAAATATCACTCAGAATTGAACTGAAATTTTTACCATTAAGATATTAAGTTAATTAAGTTTTTGCGCTTAATTTTTCTTCTTAGAATAGTAAGCCAGTTAAAGTCTTAGCTTAATTAACTTAATATCTTAATGGTAAAATAAAAAAAGCCCCAAAAGGAGCTTTTTCAATATAAGAAATTATCTAATTTTCAAATTGACAAATTATCTAATTTAAGCATCTTCATCTTCAGTATTATGTGACTTCACATACGTACGCCATTTTTCAATACAATCCTGAAAATCTTGAGGCAATTCTGTATCAAAACGCATTAATTCGCCAGTATTTGGGTGAACAAATCCAAGCGTTTTCGCATGAAGCGCCTGACGTGGCAATGCTTTAAAACAATTTTCTATAAACTGTTTGTATTTTGTAAACGTGGTTCCCTTCAAAATCAAATGCCCGCCGTAACGCTCATCATTAAATAACGGATGCCCAATATGTTTCATGTGCGCACGAATTTGGTGTGTTCTTCCTGTTTCCAGTTTACACGAAATCAAAGTCACATAACCAAAACGTTCTAAAACCTTATAATGTGTAATGGCAGGCTTTCCAATTTCAGGATCAGCAAAAACTGCCATTTGCATACGGTCTTTTAAATGTCGTGCCAAGTTTCCCTCAATCGTTCCGCTTTCTTCTGCAACATTCCCCCAAACGAGCGCAATATATTCGCGTTCAGTTGTTTTAGCTTCAAACTGTTTTGCTAAATGCGTCATTGCAGCTTCCGTTTTGGCAACAACCAAAAGTCCCGAAGTATCTTTATCAATTCGGTGCACCAAACCAGGACGTTCACTGCTGTTCATTGGCAAGTTATCAAAATGATGTGCCAATGCATTTACAAGAGTTCCTGTATAATTTCCGTGTCCCGGATGCACTACCATTCCTGGCTCTTTATTGATTAACAAAAACGCATCGTCTTCATACACAATATTGATCGGAAGATCTTCTGGCAGAATATGATTTTCGTATGGCGGATGCGATAACATAACCGTTATCACATCAAAAGGTTTTACTTTATAATTTGATTTTACCGGAATATCATTTACAAAAATGTTTCCTTCAGTTGCCGCGTTCTGAATTTTATTACGCGTGGCATTCTGAATCAAATTCATTAAATATTTATCAATACGCAAAAACGCTTGACCTTTAGGGACTTCAAATCTGTAATGTTCGAATAATTCATCTTCCAGATCTAAATTTTCTTCAATATTATTGTTCATCTTGTGGGGTTTCTGCAGGCACGGCTGTACTATCTGTTGCCTGACTATCATCTACATAACTCGCTTTTCCGTCACCTAAAACCAAATCAATTTTAGACGCTTTCAATACACGGTCTCCTACTTTTAAATTTCTGCCTTTGTAACGCATTTCAAGAACCATATCTTTTCCAAGATTCGGAATATAAGTAATGGTTCCCGGCTCAAGTCCTAAAGCTTTCAAAGTTGGAACCGCTTCACGATACGTTTTCTCAATTAAATCAGGAATCTTAACCGATGAGAATCCAGACGAGTTAATTTTAATATATATTTTTCTTCCTACTTTCACTTTAGTTCCCGGCAGCGGATCCTGCTCAACAACACTAAATTTCGGATATTCACTACGGTAATCAACACTATCCAAAAGCACATAATCTAAGTCCAGTTCGTCTAATTTCTCTTCAACCTGTTCTTCAGTCAATTTTGCTAAATTCGGAACCGCAATTTCGTGTCCGTGATCAGTTGTAAAAGTCAACCAATGCATAAACAAATAACCCAAAACTGCAATGATAGCTGCCGCAGCCAATAATTGTAAAAAAAATACGCGGCTAGTTAAATACTTACGTAAACTCATAAATTAATTTTTAGTTGAGGCAAAGATAAAGTATTTCATTTCAAAAAAAATGATAATTTTGTTTAAAACAAGAAACTCGCCCGATTGTTATTCTAAGCGAAGTCGAAGGATAATTTTCAGAAGCTGTTTCCTGCTGTCCGCTGTATCTTTTATGGTGAACCCCACCATAAAAGGATGCCGCTCCCATCAGGGCTAGGGCACTCGGTTTCAAAAGAACATTTTGTTTTTATTAGAATAACCACAATATTGTCAGACTGAGCGAAGTCGAAGTCTACGCAAAGTGATGCAGCAAATGGGACTTCGACTTCGCTAAGTCTCACAAACAAAACGAAAAAACAATTCGTGAAATTCGTGGCAAAAAAAGCGATTAAACGAATCAACGATTAAACAAATTAACGATTAAACAAATAAACAAAAAGTCAATGAAAAACATTGCCATCATCATGGGCGGATATTCAAGCGAATACAAAATTTCGCTTATCAGCGGAAACGTTGTGTACCAATATCTTGACAAAACAAAATACAACGGATTCCGAATTCATATTTTCAAAGAAAAATGGGTTTATGTAGACGCAAATGACGCCGAATTTCCAATTGACAGAAACGATTTTTCTGTAACAGTAAACGGCGAAAAAATAACTTTCGACTGCGTTTTCAACGCCATTCACGGAACTCCAGGTGAAGATGGTCTAATGCAGGCTTATTTTGAATTAATTGGATTACCGCAATCGTCTTGTGATTATTACCAATCGGCATTGACTTTTAATAAACGTGATTTGTTATCAGTTTTAAAACCATACGGAATCAAAACGGCAATTTCTTATTACCTAAATAAAGGCGATCTCATCAACACGGAAGAAATCATTAAAAAAGTAGGTTTGCCATGTTTCGTAAAGCCAAACAAAGCGGGATCAAGTTTCGGAATCTCAAAAGTAAAAACGGAAGCCGAACTTCCAATCGCAATTGAAGTAGCCTATAAAGAAGATAACGAAATCATCATTGAAAGTTTTCTTGACGGAACTGAAGTTTCTGTTGGTGTAATCAATTACAAAGGCGAAATCAAAGTCTTGCCAATTACCGAAATTGTTTCTGACAATGATTTCTTTGACTACGAAGCCAAATACGAAGGAAAATCACAGGAAATTACACCGGCAAGAATCTCTGATGAGTTAACTAAAAAAGTGAGCGAAACAGCAAAACGTGCTTACGAAGTCTTAAAAATGAAAGGTTTCTCACGAAGCGAATTCATTATTGTAGACAACGAACCATATATCCTGGAAATGAATACAATTCCGGGTTTAACAACAGAAAGTTTGATTCCGCAGCAAGCAAAAGCCGCTGGGATTTCTCTGGCAGATTTGTTTACCAATGCAATTGAACTAGCGCTTTCATAAGTTGCTAAGATACTAAGGTGCTAAGATTCTAAGATTTTAGCACCTTTTTTTATTTTCAACATTAAACCTCAGTACCTTAGCCTCTCAGAACCTTAGAACCTTAAAAAATGAAACAAATCTTCGAATGGGACAGACTATTTTACAATAATTTACCGGCAAATTTTGCCTTAGAAGTTGTATTTCGTTCCACTGTAATGTTCATCATTTTATTGCTGACTTTAAAATTAGCAGGAAAACGAGGTGTAAAACAATTGTCTATTTTTGAAACCGTAATTATAATTGCATTAGGATCTGCAGCGGGCGATCCAATGTTTTATGAAGACGTCGGAATTGTCCCTGCCGCAATTGTTTTTACGGTAATCATCATTTTATATCGATCTGTAACCTGGCTGACAGGAAAAAGCAAAAAGTTTGAAGAATTTATTGAAGGCAAAACAGAATGTTTAATTAATGACGGCAAATTTTCTATAGCTACTTTCAAAAAAGAAAGTCTCGCACAAGATGAATTTTTCTCAGAACTTCGCATAAAATCTATTGAACATTTGGGTCAAATAAAACACGCTTTTATAGAAACTAGTGGCGAAATCAGTGTATTCTTTTATGAAGAAAAAGATGTGAAGTATGGTTTACCAATTTTGCCTGCATTATTTAATAAAAAAAGCAAAATTATTGCTGACGAAGGAATCCAAGCCTGCACTTTTTGCGGTCATACCCAAGAACAAAAAGCAGGAACTGCAAAATGTGAAGTTTGCCAGAAAGACGAATGGGTTCCGGCAATCAAAACACTTCGAATAACATAAAAATAAATTCCAAAATTTAAATTCCAAAATAAAAAGCCTTTGCGCCTTTGTGCCTTTGTAGCTTTGAACCTAAAAATAAAAAAAATGCGAAAAGCCATATTTCCCGGATCATTTGACCCAATTACACTTGGACACGAAGATATCATCAAAAGAGGAATTTCTTTATTTGATGAAATCGTAATTGCAATTGGTGTCAACGCCGAAAAAAAGTACATGTTTTCTCTTGAAGAAAGAAAACGCTTTATTGAAGAAACCTTCAAAGACGAACCAAAAATCTCTGTAATTACTTATGAAGGACTTACAATTGATTTGGCACATAAATTAAAAGCCAATTTTATTTTAAGAGGTCTTCGCAACCCAGCCGATTTTGAGTTCGAAAAAGCCATTGCACACACTAACAGACGCCTTTCTAAAATTGAAACAGTCTTTTTATTGACAGCAGCAAGAACATCATACATTAGTTCAAGCATTGTTCGTGATGTATTGCGAAATGGCGGTGAATATGAAATGCTGGTTCCAGATGCGGTTAGGGTTAAGAAATAACTGAATAAAGCTAATTTGAAATCTTATTTGCACAGGTAAGATTAATCGTTATTTTTGCTAAACCAACCCATAAAACCAAAATAATGATCTTTTACGGAACCAAATCGAAACACATCAAAAACGACCGCATTTCTAATGTAGATTGTCAAAATTGCAACACTACCGTTTCTATGAATTACAGTGTATATGAAAAGTATGCACACATATACTGGATACCATTTTTTCCAGTTAAAAAATTAACTTTTGCCGAATGCAACTCGTGTAAAAAAACATTTGAACAGAAAGATTTTTCAGCCCCGATCAAACAAAAAATACACCACTCAATGGGAAGGATAAGTAGTCCGCTTTGGATGTATTCTGGTATTTTTATTATAGCTGGTTTTTTTCTTTTTGGCATGTATAGTTCGGTACAAAAAGAAAAAGACACTTCAACTTTTATTAAAGATCCAAAAGTTGGAGATGTTTATTTTTTAAATTCAACTAAAGGTTTTTACACATCTGTAAAAATAAGTGAAGTATCAAAAGATAGTTTGACAATTTTCTTAAATGATATGGAAATTGATAATAAAACAAATATCGATAAAATAGACATTGATACAAATTATAAAAACAAGTCTAATGTATCTAAAAAAGAGATGCAGAAACTTTACGATGAAAGTAAAATTTTTGAAATTAAACGTAATTAATATTTAATCTAAAAACACAACTTGCAAAATGTAGTATTTAACTGTACTTTTGCAAAAAAAATAATATAATGAGCATCGAAAGAGAATTAAGCAAACGAAGCGGATCTAAATGTGAACTTTGCGGCGCGGAAGAAAACCTAAAAGTATATCAAGTACTGCCAACTAAAAAAGGTGGAATTGATGAAGCAATTTTTGCCTGTACTACCTGCATTGACCAAATTGAAAATCCAGATAATGTCGATTTAAATCACTGGAGATGCCTGAATGACAGCATGTGGAATGAAAATATCCCGGTTCAAGTTGTAGCTTGGAGAATGCTGAGCCGTTTGCGTGCTGCAGGATGGCCACAGGAATTACTGGACATGATGTATTTAGACGAAGATACTCTTGCATGGGCACAAGCAACTGGCGAAGGCGAAGATGACGAAAACAAGCTTGTTCACCGTGACAGCAACGGCGTAGTTTTACAGCATGGAGATTCGGTTGTTTTGATCAAAGATCTAAAAGTAAAAGGATCTAGCATGGTGGCTAAACAAGGAACCGCTGTTAGAAATATTCGCCTTGACCACGAAAATGCCGAATATATTGAAGGCAAAGTCGATGGACAACAGATTGTGATTATTACGCAGTATGTAAAGAAGATTTAATTTTAAGGTACTAAGGTTCTAAGATGCTAAGATTCTGAGTTTTTTTTCAACTTGAAACTTGAAACCTGAAACTTTAAAACAAAAAAAAAGGCTATTCAAAATCTGAATAGCCTTTTATATTTTGTCTGATTTCGAAATAACTTGAAACAAATTAAACCGGAAACCTGAAACTAAAATTAAATTATTTCTGGAATAATTTATTGATTTGGTCTTTTACGAATGGCTCAGAAACACTGCTTGTTGCTGCGGTAGCCTCTTTGCTTGATACCATAAACTGAACTGTAGCTTTTTCTGGAATAACACTTCCTGTGTAGTGAAGCCAGATATAATTGTTAGGCAATTCTAATTTAATATCATACAAAGGATTTGCAGTGAAACCATTCATAATAATGCTATAAAGACTTGCGTAATCATTATTCACATTTTTGAATGTAAATTTTCTTAAAGCTGATCCTTCGTCATCGTTTTGAATACTAGTATAATACACAGTGTATTCATCTCCAATTTTTTGAATGTAGTTGTTGTTTACTTTTCCTAATTTCTCAACAGGAACGGTTTCAATAACTTTAATTTGTGCGAAAGAAACAAAACTAAAGAACAAAATGGCAACGGTAATAATTCTTTTCATAATGGATTTGGGGTTTACATTTTTACTGTAACAAAAAAACATAGAATTTATGAAAAAACCCCTATCAAATCGTTATTTTTTTAACACAAAATTGTAAAACTTAGTTTTCATTTTCTAAAAACTTGATAAACAACGAAATACAACAAAAACTACTCCTATTGGGAGATTTTTAGCTATTTAAAACTTTTTACCTTTCTCCTCTTCTTTCTTGATTACGTTACGGGCAACTTCAATTTTAAACTTCTTGCCTTTCATTTTTTCGTCTTTAATATTCTTCAAAAGCTCTTTTACCTTTCCGAATTTCACTGCAGCAAACGAAACAAAATCTTTAACCTCAATTAATCCTAAATCCTCTTTTTCAAGTTTTCCTTTCTGAGAAAAGAATCCCACAATGTCAAACTTATTTAATTTTGTCTTTTTACCTCCGCTGATATAAATAGTCTGAAATTCTGGTGGTTTTGGCAAAGAAACTTTTCCTTCAACATCTAAAACTTGCATATCATAATCAATATAATCAAGCTTTTTTTCACTCTCGTGAATGATTACATACGCTGTTCCAGTTGCCTGCATACGCGCTGTACGCCCATTTCTATGGGTAAATTCATCTTCTTTTAAAGGCAAATGATAATGAATTACATGCTTCATTTCGGGAATATCCAAGCCTCGCGCCGCCAAATCGGTTGTGATTAAATAGGAAATACTTCCATTTCTAAACTGAATCAAAGCACGCTCACGTTCATCCTGATCCATTCCGCCGTGATAATAGGTCGCGTAAATTCCTTTTTCGTTCAAAGTATCGCTGATTCTTTCTGCAGCATCACGATGATTACAAAAAATGATAGCCGATTCTGATTTCAGTGAACAAATTAAATTGAACAAACTTTCGAGTTTATCTTTTGAAGGAGACAAAATCATCTTCATCGAAAGATTTGCTTTTTCTTCTTCTTCCGGAATAAAATCCAAAATTGTCGGATTTATAACTCTTGTATATTTCGGAATTTCAATATCTGAAGTTGCCGAAACCAAAACTCTTTTATTCACTTTTGGCAATCTTCCAATAATGAAAGACATTTGTTCGTGAAAACCTAATTGAAGCGATTTATCAAATTCGTCTAAAATTAAGGTCTGGATTTTATCTGTTCTAAAAGTATCTCTGTCGATATGATCAGCAATTCTTCCCGGCGTTCCAATCAAAACTGCAGGAGGATTGCTTAAATTCTTGATTTCAGTGTCAATTGAGTGACCGCCGTAACAAATATTCACTTTGTACTGCGTTCCCATTTTCTTCCAAACTTGCTCAATTTGTAATCCAAGTTCGCGCGACGGAACCAAAATCAAACATTGAACCGATAAAATTTCTGGCTGTAATAATTCTAAAACCGGAAGCAAAAAAGCTAATGTTTTTCCTGACCCTGTTGGCGAAAGCAGTAAAACATTGTTATCGTTCAAAATAGCATCTTGTGCCATTTCTTGCATTTCGTTCAGGCTTTCAATTCCTAAATTCGAAAGTATGTTGTTGGAATGGTGTTTTTTATTCATTTTGCAAAAATAGGTAAAAAAAATTGTTTCAGGTTTTTCTTGTTTCAGGTTTCAGGTTTCAGATTTTCCAAACTTTACGTATAATTTTTACCGCAAAGTTCGCTAAACTTTACGCAAAGGTCACAAAGCTTTGCGAACATTGCTTTTTATCAACAAAATTCCAAATACAATCTATTTAAAAAACTTTGCGCACTTTGCCTTAAAATGCCAATGCAACTCTATTCTCATTTCAACTTGAAACTTGAAACAAGAAAAACTTGAAACAAAAATCTTATCTTTGATTCCTATTAAAAACCCAAATTCATGAAACTTTTTACCCTTTTCATTTCACTTTTCACGCTTACTATTTTCGCCCAAAACAATAAAAAATACGATACGTTTTTTGAGAAAGGAAACGGGAATCAATCGGCTTCATATGAAGAAACAATTAAGTACTTTAAACTTTTAGCCAATGATTTTGCGACCATTCAAATTAAGCAAATGGGATTGACAGATTCTGGGGAACCGCTTCATATGGTAACTTTTAATCCTGACAAGGAATTTGATTTTGATAAAATTCAGAAAACTAAAGCCGTACTTTTCATCAATAACGGCATTCACGCCGGAGAACCTGACGGAATCGACGCAACGATGCAATTTTACAGAGATTTAGCAATAGGCAAACTGAAAGCGCCAAAAAATACGGTTTTGGTTTGTATTCCGGTTTATAATATTGGCGGTGCTTTAAATAGAAATTCGACAACAAGAGCCAATCAGGACGGACCAGAAATTTACGGTTTTAGAGGAAATGCCAGAAACTATGATTTGAATCGGGATTTAATGAAATCGGATACGAGAAATACGAAAAGTTTTGTCGAGATTTTCCAGAAAATAAATGCCGATGTTTTTATTGACAATCACGTGAGCAACGGTTCTGATTATCAATACAAACTGACTTATATTATGACGGAACATAATAAATTAGGAACCGTTCTAGGCGATTTCATGAACAACGAAATGATGCCGGCGCTGGTAAAAGATTTACAAAAAAAGAATATTGAAACCACGCCTTATGTTGATTCTTTTAAAGACACGCCAGACAAAGGTTTTGGGCAATTTGTTGACAGTCCAAGATATACAACGGGTTATACTTCCCTATTTAATACAATTGGTTTTGTGGTTGAAACGCACATGCTGAAAAAATATGCCGAACGTGTGAAAATGACTTACGAATACATGAAATCGACTTTGGATTTTACTGATGCCAATTATCAAAAGATAAAAGATTTAAGGGTAAAAAATTTAGAGCAATATCAGCCAAAGAAAAAATATACTTTGCAATCGCAATTAGACAGCACAAAAGCGACTACTTTTTCGTTTTTAGGATATGAAGCAAGCTACAAAAAAAGTGAAGCGACAACAGGAAATCGTTTGTATTACGACCGAAGCAAACCATACAAAAAAGACGTTCCGTATATTAAAGAATTCAAATCACTGAAAGACGTTGTTATACCATCTGCTTATATCATTCCGCGTGGTTATTGGAATATTATTGATTTATTGAAAAATAATAATATCTCTTTTTCTCAGCTTAAAAACGATACTATTATTGAAGTGGAGAGCTACAGAATTGCTGATTTCAAAACAGTTCCTTCTGCTTACGAAGGACACTATGCACACAGAAATACAACTGTAACTTCTAAAATAGTTAAAATGGCTTTTGCCAAAGGAGATTACATCGTTCCGACCACTCAAAAAGGCGTAAAATATTTAGTTGAAGCTTTTGAACCTGAAGGCGTTGATTCCTTTTTTAACTGGAATTTCTTCGATTCAATTTTACAGCAAAAAGAACATTATTCAGAATATATTTTTGAAGATACTGCAGCAAAATTGCTTAAAGACAATCCAGCTTTAAAAGCGGAATTGGAAGCCAAAAAACAAAATGACCGCGAATTTGCGAAAAACGCCGAAGCGCAGTTAAACTGGATTTATAAAAATTCTGTGCATTATGAAAAGGCACATATGCAGTATCCTGTTTATAGGGTTTTGTAGCTGTTTTTTTTTTTTAGCGCAAAGAGCGCAAAGTTTTTTTTGATTTTGGGTACGTCATAAAAACGCTAAGATCGCAAAGCTGTGCGCAAACTTTGTCAAAGTTGACTTAATGTAAATTTTAACATTAAAACCCGATAGCGCGGATTTGCAATCCGTGCCCACAAAGAGAAGAAATATCAAAACACAAAAAAATGATATACTTCATGGGCACGGATTGCAAATCCGTGCTATCGTTGTGATCATTTTAATAATAAGAAAAAAACAACTTTTACGTCTTCCCGTAACTATATTCAATTTCAACATTCTATATTTGAATTTCAGAATATAATTGCCCAATTCTAACCTGCTTAACCAAAACCTATGAATAATCAGACCGGCGACACTATTGTTGAAGGAATATTTTACGGATTAAATTATTTGGGAGCGCTGTTCCATTGGTCTGTTTTCTTCGGAAAAAAATCTTTTCAAAACGTACTTCAAAGCAGTTTTATTAATTGTATTATCGGAATTCTGGCAATTGTCTTGATTGTTATTGTATTCAAAAATGAAGTCCTGCATTTTCTATTATCTTTAATCAAAAACCGACTAAACCATAACTAAAAATGAATTACCAATCTTCAGGAAATCCAAAACCTTTTGCCATAATAGGCTTAGTATTTGCCATTTTAGCTTTTCTTTTTTCAATGATTCCTTGTGTGGGATTTTACGCCGTTGGGCCAAGCCTTTTGGCGCTTGCTTTTAGTGGCATTTCCTATCTTGGCTTAAAACAAAAAAACGAAAGCACATCCACTTCACTTGCTGGTTTAATTATTGGAGCTATCGCGATTTCAATTGGGATTTTTCAGTATTATAAATATGAAACTGTTTATGATGCTAAAGCAAAAATCGAAAAATCTATTAACGAAGCGCAAACAGAAGTACTTGATACGATTCAGAGAAAGGTGCTCGAAAAAGCAGAACAAAAGCTTAAAGAAGAGATCGCAAAAGATTCTATTTTGCAGCTAAAAAAAGATTCCCTTCAAAAAATCAAGAATGACTCTGTATCGAAATAGAGAGTATCATTTTTTTAATTTTCTGATATTTACTGTTGTAGTAATTTTAATTCTTTATTTGAAGACAGAAATTATCAGCATAAAATGTCCTTACGCTGAAATTGGACTGAAATGCAAAACCTGTGGACTTACAACATCTTTTAAAAGGATTTTAAACGGTGATTTATCTAATTTAAATACCGGATATTTATTGCTGTTTATTGCTTTTCTTTCACAATTGATTATTAGACCGTTGATCAGTTTTGCGCTGTATTTTTCAAACAATTGGAAATTGATAAGAAATATTGATATCCTTTTTTCTGTTTTTCTATTTGGATTTGCTTTTACCGAATTAATCTAAAAACTAAAATTATTACTTTTAATAAACTAACCAGATGAAATTAAAACTTGTATTAATAACTGCATTTATTTTAAGTATTTCTTCGTGTAAAAACGAAACAAAAGAAGATAATTTAAAATCAGAACCGCTAAAAACCGAAAAGGAAACGATTTTAGAGGACACTATAAAATCTGATTCGGCAACTATAAATCCGTCAAAAAATAATTTAGTCGAAAATCAAAAATTACTGCTCGATTTTTTTACTAAAAATGACAAAAAACCACAATTCTTTTTAATCAATAACCAAAAAGACACCACAATTGTTTGCGCTGAGAAAACCAAGATTACAATCAAATCAAATTCTTTTGTTTCGCTTAAAACGGGAAATGAAGTAACCGGAAAAATCAAAATAGCGGTTAAAGAATATTATTCTATTTCTGATATGATTTTGGGCGGACTTTCGACAACTTCTAATGGGAAATTATTAGAAACTGGCGGCATGCTTCATATTACTGCAACATCAAATAATGAAAAATGCGATTTAAAAAAAGGAAAGAATATCGAAATTGCTTTTCCTAAAAAAAGCAATAAAGACGGAATGCAGCTTTTTAATGGGAATTGGCAAAAAGACCAAATCAATTGGACTGTCGATAAAAATTCGGTTGATTTAGCACAGACTTTTACTAATGTTGATGAAAGGCCCGTATATATAGGTGGAAATGATGCTTTGTACAAATTCATTGGCAACAATTATAGAAATTCTGATGAAGAAATTAGTGGCAAAATATATGCTTCTTTTGTTGTAAACAGAGAAGGAAATGTCACTAATATTAAGATAACAAAAGGTTTGAGTAGAAAAGCTGATGAAGAATATCTTAGAGTTCTCAGAAAACTGGGAAAATTTACTCCCGGTAAAGTGAAAGGTGTTCCTGTAAACTTTACGTATAGTATACCAATTACTATAAAATCTGAAGATGGTAATATAACTACATCAAGAAATTACACCAATAATCGCTCTTCAGAGCCATATGTTACTAAAACTGATGAAAATATAAAAGCAGATGAAATAAGTTATTATATGTTCAATAGCACAAAGTTAGGCTACCTAAATTGTGACCGATTTTTAAGCTATATCCCATCAATGGTACTTAATTATGGTGTTATTGTCGAAGATGAAAGCAATGTTTCGATGAATATTATTTACCATAGTTTTAAATCGATTATGAAAGGTGAATTGAGTCCTAAAAAAGTTGTTTTTTATAATTCGCTTTTAAAAGAAAAAATTACGATCGTCGCTATAAAATATTTTGAAGGCAAACTTTTTTTAGCGATTAAAGAAACGACTACCAGTGAAAAATCTGCAAGAGATCTGCAATTTAATCCGGTAACGCCTGAAGAATTGAAAAATGAAATTATAAAACTGAATAAATGAAATAGAAAACTACTCGCAAAGTGCAGCTTTGCGTGAGGGATAGAGCTAAGCTACCGAAGTAGCAGCGAAAGCCCGACAGTATTTACAAAAAGACCCAATGAACGCAAAGTTGATTGGGTCTTTTTGTAAATACTGGCACGCCCAAATTTTTAAACTTCAAATTTTAGTCTTCAACCGCAACGCAACCTTTTCAAGCTTTTTGTACTTATAAAATATAACGAAAACAAAAAGTAAAATGAAAAAAATAGTGCTATTACTTGTTGGACTTTCTATGATTTCATGTTCGAATGAAGAATTAGGCAGTTCAGAAAATAAAACCGATCTTGTTAGTATTCAGGAGAATCAGTATCTGGATAATGAATTATGGAGGCATAAAACGTTCCATTTTGCCGATAATAAATTGGTCAACATTGAATATGAAAGTCCGGGATATCGTGATGAATACACTTATAATGATAAAGGATTAGTTTCTAAAGTAATAGAAAATTGGGACGTAGGATTAATTTTAAGAACAACAACATACATCTACGACGATAAAGGCCGAATTATTGAATATAACAAGATTCCGGGTAATGTTAATCCTGATTTGAGTACGGCTAAATATACCTTTACTTATTTTTCGGATAAAATACTTTGCACGATTACTTATGAATCAGGAAACTCGCAAACAACTGAATTCCTGCTTGATGCAAATCAAAACATCGTTAAAGAACATGAAATAAATAGCAATTATAGTTATGTTTATACGTTTGAAAATGGTAATCTGACAGAGACTTCTTTGTTTGATAAAAATGTTAAAGGTACTTCCACAAAATACAAATACAGTAATTTAAAAAATGAACTTCAATACAATCAATTCGTTTTTGGAAAAGAATGGAAGCTCAATAGTTTTTTAAGTAGTATACACCCCGGCAATTCAATTTTGATTGGGCTTTCTGAAAATTTGATTTCAGAACATAAGTCTACTTATGCGGATCCGATAAATCCGAACGACCATACACAGATCATAAATTCAACGTTTAATTATAGTTTAAATGATAAAAATCAAATGGAGAAACAAACTATATTATATACGTCAACAACTAACGGAATCGTAGATGTTAATTTGCGAACTGAGATTTCATATACGTATAAATAAAGTTCTAAGAAGCTAAAAATATTTGATCTAGCTTCTTGATTTTTTATTTTAAGATCTAGATTATCTATTCTTCTACGGAAATTTTATTCTCCTCTTCAAAAAGCAGTTTAATATTTTCGTAGGAGTTTTTTAAGGCCTCTTTAATTTGCTCAGGATTAAGCCAAGCTACTTTTTCGATTCCTTCTTCAATTTGTCCGTGCGGAATTCCTTCAAAATCAGACTGCATTTCAAACCAATGTGTGATTTTAAGTTTGTATTTTCCGTTGCGTTTAAAAATATGATAGGTTTTTTGAAGTTTATTAATGATACGCAATTTGTTTACGCCAGTTTCTTCTTCGACTTCACGCATTGCGGTAACTTCAATATCCTCGCCTTTCTCGATACCGCCCTTTGGAAGATCCCATTTTCCGTTTCTGAAGATAAATAAAACCTCGCCTTTTTTATTGTACACAAAACCTCCGCCGGCTTTATTTACCGGAATTTTGGCTTTCAGGGTTTTCATAATTTCACTTTCGTCAGGATGATAAAGAATAGCTTTTTGAATTTTATTTTGAAAAATTTTTATAATAAGCTGTTCGATATCAATACTTTCTAACAAGAACAATTGAAAATCTGTTTCACGTGAGATTTCATTTGTCAAAAAAAGTGGTTTGTCGTTCACAAAAACTTTATACATTTGTACTATGATTTTTAATAAAGATACTGCCGAAAAAACAGCCGAATTGCTTTTGCAAATAAATGCAATTAAATTGAATCCCGAAAATCCTTTTACATGGGCTTCTGGTTGGAAATCTCCTATTTACTGCGATAATAGGTTAATTCTTTCATTTCCGATCATCCGAAACTATGTTCGTGATGAGTTTGCGAAGAATATTGAAAAGCAATTTGGAAAACCTGACGTAATTGCCGGTGTCGCTACTGGTGCGATTGGAATTGGTATTCTTGTTGCCGAAAGTCTTGGATTGCCATTTGTATATGTGCGTCCGGAAGCAAAAAAACATGGAAGACAAAACCAAGTTGAAGGTTTTTTACAAAAAGGTCAAAATGTTGTGGTTGTCGAAGATTTAATTAGTACTGGAAACAGCAGTTTATTAGCTGTTGAAGCTTTGCGCAATGAAGGTGCCAATATTAAAGGTATGGCGGCGATTTTTACATATGGCTTTGGCGTTGCCGAAGAAAACTTTAAAAAAGCTAATATTGATTTATATACTTTGAGCAACTATGAAAATCTATTGGATTTAGCGGTTCAAAAACAATATATAACAGAAGAACAGCAATCTACCTTGCAAGAATGGAGCGTGAGCCCATCGACTTGGGGACAGGATTAATTTTAGATTTCTAAAAGTAGCTTTGCTCCTTTTGGAATTTATTTAAAGTTTCAGCTTTGCGAACTTAGCGTTTATAAAGTCCTAGTAAAGAAAAAAACCTTGCGTTCTTTGCGGTAAAAAAACAAAAACAAAAACAAAAAACACAATATGAACTTAGAAAGTCCAAAAGTTACTGTTCAGAAATCAGCTCAAGATTTATTTGATCAATTGACTGATGTTAAGAATTTTGAAAAATTAATGCCGGATAATATCGCTAAATTTGAAGTAATTGGCGAAGATGCTTTTATTTTTGGATTAAAAGGTATGCCGGAAATCAAATTAAAAATGAAAGATAAAGTGGCTCCAAACAAAATTGTTTTAGGCGCTGCAAGTGATAAACTTCCGTTTACTTTGACTTCAAATATTGACAGTGTTTCTGATTCAGAAAGTGCTGTTCAATTATTTTTTGAGGGTGAATTCAACGCTATGATGGCAATGATGATCAAAGGGCCAATCAGCAAGTTTATTGAAACTCTAGCAAATAATATGACTAAACTTTAATAATGTACCATTATTAATTGTGAATTATAAATGAAAAGTCCAATCGTTCGATTGGACTTTTTTTGTCATGTTAATTTAAAACCTTAGAACCTTAGCTACTCAGAAACTTTCACAAAAAACATTTCATCCTCAAAAAGGAACAGTTCAGAAACAAAAATTATTCTCCGTTGAAATATTGATCGAAGTTTGAATCATCAAACTAAAACATATCAAAATGGAACCAGCTATTAAGATTTTAATTTACATTCATGCTTTTTTTGGCGGAATTGGACTGATTACAGGAATTGGAAGTGTTATTGTCAAAAAAGGCGGAAAACTTCATAAAAGAATGGGAAAACTGTTCTCTATCGGGATGATAACTAGTTCTCTAATTTCACTGCCGATTTGCTGGATGCCAAAACATCAAAATATATTTCTATTCTTAATTGGCTTATTTACTATTTACCTTGTTATTTCTGGAAACAGAGCGTTAAGTTTTAAAACTAAACCAAAAGCCGACTTATTAGACAAGATAATCTCAGGAACTATGCTATTCTTTTCTGTAATTATGATTTCAATTGGTTTGTACTGCCAGTTAAACAACATTACAAACGGAATATTATTTACTTTTTTTGGCGGATTTGGCCTATTTATGACCGCTAAAGATTTTATCTTTTACAGAAACTTTTCAGAAACTAATAGAAATTGGCTCTCAAAACATATTGGAAAAATGGTTGGCGCTTTAATAGCCTCAATTACAGCATATATTGTAGCCGGACTAGGAATTGGCAGTTTAATTGCTTGGATCACTCCTTCAATTCTAGGAACCTTTTATATCATTTACTGGAACAGAAAAATAGAGCCGAAAGCAAAAACAATAGTTAATCCAAGTTAAAAAAACTTAGAACCTTAGCAACTCAGTATCTCAGAACCTTTTTCAATAAAGCATCTGAACTTCCTTAATATCAAACTCTGAAACCGAATCATCCTCAAGTAAAACCTGCAATTTTCCAATTGAAGACACACCTTGGATTATTCCCATAAAATTTTGTCCAGATGAATTAGGATCAAGATTTCTAAAAGGCATTGGAACACCTTTTCGGAAAAGCGAATTGAAATAATCTTCCCAAAAAAAGGAAGCCGAAACAGTCCAAGAACCTATTTTTTGCTTTATTTTTTCGATAATCAATTCCGGTAAAATATCTTTGTTTATAGAACTGCCTAAAATGACTGCCAATGAAGAAGCATTTGGCAATTCATCAAAATTTGTTTGATTGACATTTAGTCCCAAACCGACAACTGACACGATTCTGCCATCACTTTTGATGGTATTTTCGATTAATATGCCACCAATTTTTTTATTGTATGACATAATGTCGTTTGGCCATTTTATACTTAAATCAGGAATATTTAAAGATTTTAAAACTTCAATTACACTCAATGAGACTATTAAGCTTAAATTAAATACCTGTTCGTTATTATAAATAAATTCCTTTACCAAGGCACTCATAATTAAGTTTTTACCTGATTCTGACTGCCACTTCGCCCCCATTTGCCCTTTTCCTTTTGTCTGATTTTCAGCCGTTACCACGGTAAAATTATCGAGTTCATCCTGACTTGCTAACGCTTTAAGAAAGTCATTTGTAGAATCTATGGCATCGAGTTTGATTAGTTTCATTCAAGTAATTTAAATAACTTAATTTAATATTTTGTTAAGGTTCAAAAATAATCACAAAATTTGGTAACTTTACAAATTCATATAAAATAATTCATGGCGAAAAAGACTATTAATAATGATGTTCTATTGGCGAACATAATCAAAGGGATTGAGGAAGTAAAAGGAAATGATATCGATATTCTTGACTTAAGAGAAATAGATACGGCTGTATGTGACTATTTTGTCATATGCAATGGATCTTCAAACACCCAAGTTAACGCCATCGTAAACTCTATTCAAAAAACAGTATCTAAAGACTTAAAAGATAAACCTTGGCACGTAGAAGGAACCGACAACGCAGAATGGGTTCTGATGGATTATGTGCATATCGTGGTACATGTTTTCCAGAAACACATTCGTGAATACTATAATATCGAAAGCCTTTGGGGTGACGCCAAAATAACTACAATCGAAAACAAATACTAAAGAAAAATTTTTCTAATGGCTAAAGATAATAATCCAAATCCGAATAAATTTAAAATAAGTCCTTGGTTAATATATACCGCAATACTTTTAGTTTTTTTATTTATAAGTTTTGCAACCGGAGGATCTAACTTAAGCGAACCTGCTCAATTGACTTCTTCTAAATTCAATACATTATTAGAAAAAGGTCAAATTGAAAAAGTAATCGTTTATAATAAAGCTGAAGCTGAAGTATACCTTACTCCTGCCGCACTTAAAGATAAAGCGAATGAAAAAGTTTCTAAAGATATTTTTAAAAATCCTAACAAAGGACCACACTATACTTTAGAAATTGGTAACGATCAAATTTTCCAGACTAAACTTGAAAAAGCAGTTGGTGAAGGAAAATTAAAAGATTTCAATTTTCTTCAAAAAAACAATTGGAGCGATATCTTAATCAGCCTGCTTCCTATCATCATTATTATTGGTGTATGGATTTTCATTATGCGTAAAATGTCTGGCGGAGGCGCTGGCGGAGGTGGACAGATTTTTAATATTGGAAAATCAAAAGCGAAACTTTTTGACGAAAAAACAGATATCAAAACAACATTCAAAGATGTTGCAGGTCTAGAAGGTGCAAAAGAGGAAATTCAGGAAATTGTAGAATTCCTTAAAAACCCTGAAAAATATACCAACTTGGGAGGTAAAATTCCAAAAGGAGCTTTACTTGTAGGACCTCCAGGAACGGGTAAAACATTACTTGCAAAAGCAGTTGCTGGTGAAGCTCAAGTACCATTCTTCTCATTGTCAGGTTCTGATTTCGTTGAAATGTTTGTTGGTGTTGGTGCGTCACGTGTACGTGATTTATTCAAACAGGCAAAAGAAAAATCTCCTGCAATCATTTTCATCGATGAGATTGATGCTGTTGGTAGAGCAAGAGGAAAAAGCAATATGTCTGGCGGAAACGACGAGAGAGAAAATACGTTGAACCAATTATTGACAGAAATGGATGGTTTTGGTACTAACTCAAACGTAATTGTTTTAGCAGCAACAAATAGAGCAGATGTTCTTGACAAAGCTTTAATGCGTGCTGGACGTTTTGACAGACAAATTTTTGTTGACTTGCCAGACATTCGCGAAAGAGCTGAAATTTTCCAAGTTCACTTAAAACCAATTAAAAAAGTTGAAGGTCTTGATCTTGATTTCTTAGCAAAACAAACTCCAGGTTTCTCTGGCGCTGATATTGCTAATGTTTGTAACGAAGCTGCTTTAATTGCCGCTCGTAACAATAAAACTGCAGTTGACAAACAGGATTTCCTTGATGCTGTTGACAGAATCATTGGTGGTCTTGAAAAGAAAAATAAAATTATTACTCCAGAAGAGAAAAGAGCAATTGCAATTCACGAAGCGGGTCACGCTACCGTAAGCTGGATGTTAGAGCATGCTGCACCACTTATTAAAGTAACAATTGTTCCTCGCGGACAAAGTTTAGGAGCAGCTTGGTACTTGCCAGAAGAAAGACAAATCGTAAGAACTGACCAAATGCTAGACGAAATGTGTGCTACGATGGGCGGAAGAGCTGCTGAAAAAGTAACTTTTGACAGAATTTCGACTGGTGCTTTGAGCGATTTAGAAAAAGTAACACGCCAAGCCCGTGCTATGGTAACCATTTACGGTTTGAATGATAAAATCGGGAATGTTACCTATTACGATTCAAGCGGACAAAGCGAATACAACTTCTCTAAACCATATTCTGACGAAACGGCAAAAATTATCGATGCTGAAATCTCAGAATTAATTGAAGGACAATACCAAAGAGCTATTCAAATTCTTGAAGACAATAAAGACAAGTTAAATCAGCTTGCAGATATTTTAATCGAAAAAGAAGTTATTTTTAAAGATGACTTAGAAACTATTTTCGGAAAACGCACTTTTGACAAAAATCTGGAAGAAGTGGTTTCGTAAATAATTCAGAAATATGTAATATTTTTTAAAATCTTAATTCAAAATAGCCTTTTGAATTAAGATTTTTTTATCTTTGAACGTTTTCAATTAACATGTAAAGTATTTCATATAAAAATGAATTTTTTCAAAAAAATATTTGGTTCGAGTGATGCCGCTTCAGATGAAGAAAATGAAAGCGAATATGGAGGAAATCCTATTCAGAATAGTCATTTATCTATAGACGAACAATTCATTTTCAATTTCAAGAAAAATGGCGGTAAATTTTTGTATTGTGAAAACACACAAGAAGTTGCTGAACAATTTGAAAATATTTTAGAAGAAAATGATTGGTTTGAAAATGAAGTTTTGTGTTACGAACCTGGTCTTTTTCATTTATTAGAAGAAAACAAACTGCCTCATGTTTCACCTAAAGCGCCTAAATTTTTATTGGCTTCCTGTGAAAATTTAATTGCCGATGAAGGTTCAATTTTATTTTCTTCTAAACAAATAAGACAAGACAAACCAAACGAACTTCCTGCAAACATTGTCATAATTGCCACTACAAGCCAAATTCTGCCAATGAAAAGTGATGGGTTAAGCGCAATTAAACGCAAATACGAAAGAGACTATCCAACCAACATTACCACTATAAAATATTTCGAAAAGGCTAAAGAAGAAGATTTTACTCAATACGGAAGTGTTGCAAAAAATCTTTATTTACTGCTTCTAGAAGATCTTTAAGATGAACGAAACACTGAAGAGAACCATTTCTGGTGCTGTTTATATCGCTTTGCTGCTTACCTCTATTCTGTTTTCTACCGAAAGCTTTATTATACTTTTTGGCATTTTCCTAATTATTACAATTTATGAATTTTCCAACTTAGTCAGCCTGAATAAAATTTTTTCAATTTTATTCGGAACGCTTTTATTTTCTGTCATTATAATGATCAGTCATTACAACAAGCAAACTACTGATTATTTAAATAGCACATTCAGCTCAAATCTTGATATAACCATAAATATCAAGCAATTAGACTTAATTTTACTTGCTGTTACGCTGGTTGTATCCATAAAATGCATACTGTTTTTGTTTTACGACTCAGTTCAAAAAATAAGTACTTCTTCTAAATATTTATATTTATTAGGCTATATTACGCTTCCTTTTGTTTTTATTGTGAAAATTTCATTTGGAACCAATGATTATAATCCGAAAATTATTCTTGGATTATTCATTCTAATATGGACCAACGATACTTTTGCTTATTTGGTTGGAAAATCAATGGGAAAACATAAATTATTCGAACGCGTTTCTCCTAAAAAAACAATTGAAGGCTTTTTAGGTGGTGCTGTTTTTGCTGCTTTTGCTGGTTTTTTAATATCAAAATTATACATTCAGCCAACTCCTGAATTTAGCAATAAATCAATTTTAATCTGGACCATCATTGCTGTAATTGTGAGCATTTTTGGTACAATTGGAGATTTAATCGAGTCCAAATTTAAACGAATTGCCGGCGTAAAAGACAGTGGTTCAATTATGCCAGGACACGGAGGTATTTTAGATCGCTTAGATAGTGTTATATTTGTAGCACCAATTATATTTTTATTTTATCAAATTTTATATTATGTTTCATAAAGAAGGAGGACCATCCATTTTACTAGGTACTATTTTTGCTGTTGCTGTACTGCTTATTGCTGACAAATTTATTGATATTGCCTGGCTGAGAATGCTTGTTCAAATTGCTGGCGTAGTAGTTTTGATTATTATTTTACAATTTTTTAGAAACCCGAAAAGAATTGCAATTCGCAACAGCGATCACATACTTGCACCAGTTGATGGAAAAGTTGTGGTGATCGAAGAAGTTTATGAAGGTGAATTTTTTAAAGATAAACGTTTACAGGTTTCTATCTTCATGTCGCCAATAAACGTTCACGTAACTCGCTACGCTATGGACGGAATTATAAAATTCAGTAAATATCATCCTGGAAAATTTTTGGTAGCGTGGCACCCAAAAGCTAGTGAAGAAAACGAAAGAACTACAGTAGTAATCGAAAACGATACTTTTGGAGCAGTTCTTTACAGACAAATTGCTGGAGCTTTGGCACGAAGAATTGTAAACTATGCTAAAGAAGGAATGCAGGTAGTTCAAGGAACTGATGCCGGTTTTATTAAATTTGGTTCGAGAGTAGATTTATTTTTACCTTTAGGTACTCCAATTGATGTGGTTTTAGGCCAAAAAGCAATTGGCGGAAAAACAATCATAGCTACGAAGGCTTAAATGGCTGAAAAAGATTTAGATACTCGTTTCACGGAGGCTGTTGAAATTGCTTTGAAAATGACACAGGCCTCACTGCCTCAAGATGTGCAGCTGCGTCTTTATGCGTATTACAAACAAGCCACTTTTGGTACAGCGGTCTATAATCAATCTCAGAATTTTGATTTAAGAGATGCCTTTAAAACAAATGCATGGATGCAAATTAGTCATATTTCGAGTGAAGAAGCAAAAGAAAGTTATATCGAAATCATCAATTCACTAACATCAAAATAAATTACATTATGAAGAAAAACATTACTCGTTTTGGCATTTTGGCTTCATTTTTCGTATTATTTTCGTGTAATGACAGTAATAAACTTACTGAAGTTGTTGAAGTGCCTTTGCCAACGAAAGAAGAAAAAATTACTATTGGTACTCCTGATGAAGTTACGATTGAAGCAGGTTCATTTGGACTTACAAAACTATCCTTTGGCTACGATGGTCTAGCACCAGATATTCGTTCTCTTACCCTTGAAACACATTATTCTAAGCATTATGTTAGTTATACAAATAACCTAAACAAAGAAATTGTTTCAACGGAGTATGAAAACATGCCTCTTGAAGATATTTTAAAGAAGATGGATCTCAGTAACGCAAAACTTCGTCAAAATGCGGGAGGATATTATAATCATACCCTATATTTTAACCTTTTGACTCCAAAAGAACAAACTCCAAAAGATACACTTGCTGGATCTATAAATAAAGAATTTGGTTCTTTTAACAATTTGACAAATCAGTTTAAAGCTCAGGCAGAAAAACAATTTGGTTCTGGATGGGTTTGGCTTGTTGTGGATCGATACGGAAAACTGCAGATAACAACTACAGACAATCAGGATAATCCTTTAATGAAAAATGCCTTGATTCCGGGAACTCCTATTTTAGGAATCGATTTATGGGAACACGCTTATTATCTTGATTATCAAAACAGAAAAGGAAGTTATATAGATGCTTTTTACAAACATATCAATTGGGAAAAAGCAAACGAATATTACAAAGAGGCTTTAAAGAAAGTCAAAAAAGTATAATTTTAAAAAAGCTGATACAAAATAAGTATCAGCTTTTTTTGTATCTTAATGTTCTGATTTAAAAGACATGAAAGATATTGCCCATCGTTTTATAGAAAATCCGCTGTTATCGCCGTCAGATATACCTGCAAGCCGTGAAGGACTAGAAATTACTTGCCTCCTGAATCCGGGAGTTTTTCAGTTTCAAAATAAAATATGGCTGGCAGTTAGGGTTGCTGAAAGACCCAAACAGATTGAAAGCATAATTTCTTTTCCAATTTTAACGGAATTTGGCACTATTGAAATTATCGAAATTCTACAAGATCATCCCGAACTAATTGCAACTGATGCACGGGTTATCAATTATCAAGGAAATGACTATTTAACAACATTATCACACATCAGACTGTTATGCAGTGATGACGGTCGTAATTTTTATGAACCTGAAAACTATCCGCATCTGGTTGGCGAAGGAATTCTGGAAACTTTTGGAATTGAAGATTGCCGCGTTTCTTTAATTGAAGGAAAATATTACCTGACATTTACCTCTGTGTCAAAAAATGGTGTTGGTGTTGGATTACGTACTACTTCTGACTGGAAAGTTTTTCAAAAACACGGAATGATTTTACCGCCTCATAATAAAGATTGCGCCATTTTTGAAGAAAAAATAAACGGCCTATTTTATGCATTGCACCGCCCAAGCAGTGTTGATATTGGAGGAAATTATATCTGGATCGCATCCTCTCCAGATGCTATTCATTGGGGAAATCATAAATGCATTATTAAGACCCGAAAAAATCTTTGGGACAGCAAACGAGTAGGTGCTGGAGCTGCACCTATAAAAACAGAAAAAGGCTGGCTGGAAATTTATCATGGTGCTAACGAACAGCATCAATACTGTTTAGGCGCTTTTTTGATGGACCTGAATGATCCTTCTAAAATAATTTCCAGAACTGAAGATCCAATTATGTTTCCGACAACAGATTATGAATTAAGCGGTTTTTTCGGGAATGTTGTATTTACAAACGGCCATATAATTGAACCTGATAGGGATACACTTACAATTTATTATGGTGCTTCGGATGAATTTGTTTGTGGTGCTCAATTTTCAATTAAAGAAATTTTATCACTTTTAATAGCCATCTAAAAACCAAAAACTTGCTCAGAATCCGTAATTCTAAGCAAGTTTTTCACATTTATATATTCCCTAGTTCTATCAGTTTACTTCATAAATGAATGACTCCGAAGGTTTTATCTTAACTCTTGCTACGCCTTCTCCATTCTTAACTGTAAAATAGGTTTTACTTTCAGAATATAATTTATCAATAAGCACATAAGAACCGTCTTTCAGTTTCCATTTTGAAATAACTTCAGCAGGAACTTTTAATTCGAATTCGCTTGTTTTATCAGAAGAAAAATTAGCTATGACAATCAATTTTTGTTTTTCAGACCAACGAACATAAGAATAAATCAACTCATCATATCCTGTATTATTTTGACGATTTACAGATTGAATTTCCTGAAAACTTCCCATTAAAGCCGTGCTGTTAATTGAGAAGTTCAACAATCGCTTGTAGAAATCACGCAAATTTCTTTCAGAATCAGATAATTTCCCGCCATCAAATTTTCCTTCATTCATCCATCTTTGATGATTTGGAACTCCAATATAATCAAAAATTGAAGTTCTCGAGCGTTTTCCAAAACCAGCATCTTCATTTCCTGCCTCTCCTACTTCTTGTCCAAAATAAATCATTGTTGGTGACGTACTTATCGTAGTCGAAACGACCATTAAAGGTTTTCCGCGTTCCGGACTTCCTGCAAATTCAGGACTGGCCAAGCGCTGTTCATCGTGATTATCTAAAAAATGAAGCATATGATGTTCAATATCTGCCATTCCTTTTTGAATGTCAGACAAGCCATCTGGCGAAGATTTCCCTCTAATAACATCTTTCAGTTTATCATACGTTTCTACTTTATCGTACAAATAATCCATTTTCCCTAAACGAATGTAATTTCGATATTCATTTGGATTATAAACCTCGGCCAATAAAAATGCATCTGGATTTTTCATTTTGATTGCCGAATTCATGTAACTCCAAAATTCATACGGAACCATTTCGGCCATATCATATCGAAAACCATCTACGCCCTTTGCTGTCCAATAAAGTGCAATAGATTTAAATTTTTTCCAAGAATCTGGAACATCTTTGTCTTGCCAAAAAGCAAAATGTTCTTTATAAGATTTCTGATCAAATCCTGCTGGAAGTTCAGGAAAATCTTTTGAACCATCTGGACGAATTCCATAATTGACTTTTACCGTTTCATACCAGTCGTTTTGATCTGGTTTTGCTTTTCGTGAACCATTCCCTGTCCACTTTGCAGGGTTTTCTCGAAATTTCCCATCAACAAGAGGATTTTTTTCTCCATTTAAAGGAATATCACCATCCGGAATTTCAAAAGAAATATTTGGTATATAATAGAAGTTATTATCTCGCTTGTATTCAACAGTTACATCATCATTGGCACCAAAATCGCTTACACCTTCAGGATTATTTTTTCCTTCATATTTTCTCGCAATATGATTTGGCACAATGTCAATAATCAACTTTAAGTCAGCTTTATGCGTACGATCAATCAGGGCTTCAAATTCCTGCAATCTGTTTGCTGGATTCTCTGCCAAATCAGGATTTACACTATAATAATCTTTTACCGCGTAAGGTGAGCCGGCACGTCCTTTTACAACTTCCGGATCATCGTTTGAAATTCCAATTGCCGTATAGTCACGAACCAATGCATGATGAGGAACGCCAGTATACCAAATATAAGTTACACCAAGATCTTTAATTTCATGAAGCGCTTTGTCTGTAAAATCATTAAACTTTCCAACGCCGTTTTCTTCTATTGTACCCCAAGGTTTGTTTGTCGCGTTCTTGTTCCCAAATAATCGTGTAAAAACTTGATAAACTACAACTTTCTTAGTTGCAGGATTTTCTTCTTTAGCCGTACTCATTTTTAAATCTTGTGTTTTACATGCCGAAAAAAGCATACTTGCTGCAATTCCTGCAGCAAAAAATCGTTTATTTATCATATTCGCTCTTTAATCTTTCTTTTTTGAGATTTCAGAATAAAAATCAACATCCAAAACCATTTTCTAAATTTAGTTTAATTTTTAGAAAAGGAATAAAACTGACTTCATATTATTCTAAATTGAGGTCAAAATAGTGAACTACAACGTGAGAGTAGGATCTTTTGTTAATAAATTAAAGATTCAGAACTGCGAAGGGACAAAGGCTTTTAAAATATCATTAAAAGTGTAAAATAAATCAATTATAAACTCTGATACTTTGCCTCTTTGTACCTCCGAACCTAAAAATATAAATTAATCCTAATAACATTATAAGGTTGTATCCTTTTTCATAAATTTGACAAAAATTTAATCAATTGAAGAAATCACTCTTTTTCATATCTTTTTGTCTGATGTTACTAACTGTGCAATTTGGTTTTGCGCAGGCATCAAAAAATAAGCCTGGAACTAAAAAAATAATTATTGAGAACTCTGATTTTTCTGATGTCAATCAGGAATTAGCGCCAGATGCGCTTTTATTGAGCGGAAATGTAAAAATAAATCACGACGGAGTAGTTTTGACTTGCAACAAAGCTTATTTTTTTCAGAAAGAAAATTATTTAAAGGCTTTTGGAAATGTACAATTGGTTCAAGGTGATACTTTATACTTAAACAGCAAGTATGCTGAATATAACGGAAATCTAAAAAAAGCTTTTGCAACCGGAGATGCCGTGATGACTTCGCCAGACGCTACTTTACAGACAGATACAATTAATTTTGACCGAAATGTTCAGCAGGTTTTTTACAATACAAAAGGAACAATTGTCAATAAAGACAATACTTTAGTAAGCAAATCTGGAAGATACTTTGTGGCCGAAAAGAAGTTTCAATTTTTAACAGAAGTAACTATTACAAACCCAAAATATGTAATTAAATCAAATCATTTGGATTATTACAGTAATTCGGGACACACTTATCTACTTGGTCCTTCAACAATTACCAGCAAAGCCAATTACATTTATACCGAAAAAGGTTTTTATGACACGAAGAAGAACCTCGCGCATTTTCTTAGAAAATCGTACATCAAATATGATGATCGGCGTATAGAAGGCGACAGTTTATATTATAACAGAAATACCGAATTTGCATCGGCGACAAGAAATGTTAAAATAACCGATTCTATAAATCGCGGTATCGTAAAAGGACATTATGCCGAAATTTTCAAACTGAAAGATTCGATGTTTGTTACCAAAAGAGCCGTCGCAGTTAATCTTGTAGAAAATGATTCGGTGTATATTCACGGGAAAAAATTACTGGTCACCAGAAAAGAAGGCGAACGAATTTTAAGAGCTTTCAACAATGTTCGTTTCTATAAAACAGATATGAGCGGTAAATGCGATTCTATTCATTCTAATTCTAAAACCGCCTTGACAAAATTGATAGGAAATCCGATTTTATGGAATGGAGAAAGTCAAATTACTGGTGATGTCATGCATTTAATTGGAAACAATACTACTAAAAAAATAGATTCTTTAAAAGTGCTTAACAATACCTTTCTAATCTCTCGGGATACATTAGGAACTGGTTTTAATCAAGTAAAAGGACTCAATTTATTTGGGAAATTCATAGACGGAAAACTTCATGATGTTGATATAATCAAAAATACTGAGGTAATTTATTACAGCCGAAATGACCAAAACGAACTTGTTGGGATTAATAAAAGTGTGAGCAGTAAAATTAATTTGGTTTTAGAAAACAATTTAATTGAAAAAATTACTCTTTTCAATAACGTTGACGGGGATTTATATCCTGAAGCCGATTTGCCCGAAAATGCCCGTAAACTAAGAGGTATGAACTGGCGCGGTGATGAACGAATAAAATCGAAAGATGATATTTTTACTGAGGAAGATAATGAACTCAATGACAAATTAGTCAAAGAAGGAAAAGATCAAGAAGAAAAAGATAAAAATATCCCGATGAAAGTCAGGAAAGAGACTTTGAATTACGACAAGAAGAAACCGGCAGTAAAAACGGAGGCGAAACCTAAGAAGAAATAGTTGTCATTCACAGTTTTCAGTTTACAAAACTTAACCTAAGCCTAAAATTAAAACCTTAGAACCTTAGTACCTTTGCTACTTAGCACCTTTAAAAAATGAATCCAGATTTTATAAAATATCAGGCACAAACCTCTCCTTATCCTTTAGGAATGGAAGTTTCTCACGCCATCGGCTCTTACATTTACGACACAAACGACAAGAAATATTTAGATTTTGTAGCGGGTGTTTCTGCGTGTACACTTGGGCATCAGCATC
This sequence comes from Flavobacterium sp. 245, assembly GCF_004362055.1. Lineage (GTDB taxonomy): Bacteria > Bacteroidota > Bacteroidia > Flavobacteriales > Flavobacteriaceae > Flavobacterium. Next base: position 45,307 of record NZ_SNXB01000006.1, on the reverse strand, counting down.
CTCGTGTAAATCACGCAATAAAAGACCAGCTTGACAAATATTCGCATGTAATGGTTTACGGAGAATATTCGCAAAGTCCTTCTGTTCAGTACTGCAAATTATTAGCCTCGCTCCTTCCTGAACCTTTAAATAAAACCTATTTAGTAAATTCAGGTACCGAAGCAATTGAAGGCGCCTTAAAATTGGCAAAAAGAACCACAGGACGCAGTCAGCTTATTTCATGCCACAATGCTTATCACGGAAACACAATGGGTTCTATGAGTGTTATGGGATTTGAAGAACGCAAGCAGGCCTTTAGACCTTTGCTTCCAGATGTAGATTTTGTAACTTTCAATAACGAAAAAGATTTACAAAAAATAACAACCAGAACAGCAGCGATTCTTTTAGAAACAATTCAGGGCGGCGCTGGATTTATTCAGCCACACGATAATTATCTGCAAAAAGTGCGTAAACGTTGTGATGAAGTGGGCGCTATGATGATTGTTGATGAAATTCAGCCCGGTTTTGGAAGAACTGGAAAACTTTTTGGTTTTCAAAACTATGATGTGATTCCGGATATTGTTGTTATGGGAAAAGGCATGGGAGGCGGAATGCCTGTTGGAGCTTTTACCGCATCATCAGAGAAAATGGATCTATTGACCGAGAATCCAAAATTAGGACATATTACCACTTTTGGAGGCCATCCTGTCATTGCGTCAGCCTGCTTAGCTACTTTGCAGGAATTAACTGAAACAAATTTAATGGCAGAAACGCTGGAGAAAGAAAAACTCTTCAGATCACTTTTGGTACATCCTTTGATAACAGAAGTTAGAGGAAAAGGATTAATGCTGGCTGCCATGACAGAATCAGCTGAAATTACCAACGAAGTCATTTTAAATTGCCAAGACAGAGGCTTGATATTATTCTGGCTTTTATTTGAAGGATGTGCCATTAGAATTACTCCTCCATTGACTATTTCAGAAGATGAAATTAAAGAAGGCTGTGCTATAATTTTAGAAGTTATGGACGAAATTATATCGAAAAACAAAAAATAGATTTTAAAACTATATTTCAAGTATTTTTTCTTCCAGAACCAGCTTACAGCATATTAAACAGCAAATTGATAATCGGTTAAAATTTCGGTTACAATCAAAAAAGAATTAAAAACGAAGCTTATCCCTTTATAATAAAGGAGATTTCTTCCCAAAACCGAATAAAAAACATCATATATTGTTAATTAAATTGTTCAAAACAATTAATTCACTTTCCTTACAACAATTATATGGTTGCCTAAATTTATAACAGGCTAATTTCAAATAGAGAAAGTATGCAATTAAGCAACGAAGAAGAAGATTATAACCTATCCCTATCTAAATTTGAGTCGATGTTAAAAACTAACAAAGTACTCTTTTTTGATTCTGAAGAATTCGAGGAAATCATTCTTCATTATTTAGATATAGGCAAGGCTAATTTAGCAAAAAAGGCCTTAAAACTTGCATTAGATCAGCATCCAAAATCTACAGGCTTAAAATTAGTACAAGTAGAAATGCTGGTTTATGACGACAAACTCGACATTGCTGAAAAGCTTTTGAATGAGTTGTATGCAATTGAACCTAATAACGAAGAGATTTATATCCAGAAAGCCAATATCTGTTCTAAAAGAGATCAGCACGAGAAAGCTGTAGAATTATTAAAAATTGCTCTGCAATATACTGATGACTACGCTGATGTGTACAACTTGATTGGAATGGAATATCTGTTTATGGATAATCTCGAAATGGCAAAAGACAGTTTTATCAAATGTCTTGAAGAAGATTTAGAAGATCAGTCGGCGTTGTATAACGTGGTTTACTGTTTTGAATTTTTGGACCAAAATCAGGAAGCGATTGTTTATCTAAACGAATACATCAACAGAAATCCGTATAGTGAAATTGCCTGGCATCAGCTTGGACGCCTGCATTATGGCGTAAAAGAATATGAAGCCGCAATTCGCGCTTTTGACTATGCAACACTGATTGATGATGAATTTTTGGGCGCGTTTATGGAAAAAGCAAAAGCTTATGAACGACTTAAAAAATACAATGAAGCTATTGAAAGCTACAATCGTACAATCGAGCTTGATGACGCGACTTCCTATGCATTATTGCGTATTGGGAAATGTTATGAAAAACTTGGAAATGCGATAAAAGCACTTCAATATTACAATCAGACCGTTCATGAAGATCCGCTTTTAGACAAAGGATGGATTGCAATCACTGACTTTTATGTTCGTCAGAAAAATTTCCAGAAAGCGCTGTTTTTTGTAAACAAAGCGTTGGCAATTGACAATCAAAATCGTTTATATTGGAAGCGTTATGCAACAATAAACAAACAAATGAACTTTTTTGAAGAAGCTGAATTTGGATACCGTAAAGCTGTAGAATTTGGAGATTACGCTCTAGATACATGGTTATTTTGGACTGATATTCTTCAGTTTCTGGGTGAATTCGAAAGTGCTATTCAAACTTTATTGCAGGCATCAGAATATTTTCCAGAAGAAAATGAAATTGAATATCGTTTGGCAGGATTGTATTTCATGATTCAGGACACTACAAAAGCAAAATTTCATTTAAGTAATGGTTTACGCTTAAACTTCGACAATTATATCTTAATCGAAGATTTGTTTCCTGTTGTATGGACAAAAAAGACAGTTAAAAATTACATCGAAAAACACAGAAAATAAGAATGATAGGAATTTTAAAAAGGCGTTTTGGCTTGTTAGGCCGTAATATTAGTTACTCATTTTCAAAAGGTTATTTTACAGAAAAATTCAATAATGAGATTTTCGCCGGCAACAGCTACGAAAATTTCGATATTGCTGAAATCAATCACCTTACCGGATTATTAAAAAACAATCCAGATTTGAAAGGCTTAAATGTTACGATTCCGTATAAAGAGCAGGTTATTCCTTTTTTAGACAAACTATCACGAAAAGCAACTTTAATTGGCGCGGTAAATACAATCAAATTTACAAAAAACGGAAAATTAAAGGGATACAATACTGATTATTACGGTTTTAAAAAATCATTAAAACCACTATTAGAGCCACATCATAAAAAAGCTTTGATTTTAGGAACTGGCGGTGCCTCAAAAGGTGTTGCCTTTGCTCTAGAAGAATTAGATATTCCGTACACTTTCGTTTCCCGCGAGGCCAAAGAAAACATAATCGATTATAATTTAATCAACGCCACTACTTTTGATAATTTTCAAATTATAATCAATTGTACACCAGTAGGAACAAGCCCAAATATTGAAGCCTGTCCTGAACTGCCTTACGAGTTTTTTACTGATAAACATATTGCCTACGATTTAATTTATAATCCTGCTGAAACGCAATTTTTAAAAAATGCTAAGGAAAGAGGTGCTATTATTAAAAACGGATATGATATGTTAATTTTTCAGGCTGAAAAAGCTTGGAAAATCTGGAACAAATAAAAAAGCCCTCACTGTAAAATGTTAAAGTAATTTTCGTAAATTAGTCTACTCATTTGTAGACAGTTATGAAAAAATCAATACTTTACTTCTGCATATTTTTTTTAATTTCAATTGCTGCTAAAGCACAAGATGAAGATATTAACAGAACAGATGGCCCATTTAATGAACCTCGTTTTAATTATTTTTTAAAAACTATTTTACTTTTTAATGAATATTTAGACACAAAAAACGGTTCTTTCAACACTACTAATTTACGTGTTTTGCACCCAGTTGGAAACAAATCCTGGAATCTTCGATTTGATCTTCCTTTAATTTCAACTAATTCGAATTCCATCAATCAAACCGGACTTGGTGATGTTGGTGCTGGAATTAGTTACATTCCGTATTTCAAGAAAAACGAAGGTTTTGCTTTCAGAACTAGAATAATTTCAAATTCAGCAGCCGATCCAAGTTTTGGAACTGGGAAATGGGTTGTTATTCCAGCAGGTTTTTATGCTAGATACTTTAAACAGAAGAAGTTTTTATGGATTGCTACTGTTGAGCACTCCCAGAGTTTTGCAGGCTCAAGCAACAGAAGCGATGTTAGCGTAACACTTCTTGAAAATAATTTTTTATGGTTTTTTGGAAAAAACTGGCTCGCAACAGACGTTGGTCTTAGATACAATTATGTTTTGGATGGCTTTCAAAATAATGCATTTTTAGAATTTGGACGAAAAATTACACCAACTAATTTAGCATACGTACATCCCAGCGTTGCATTTGGTGGCGAAAAATCATATAATTTCGGGATTGAAATGGGGTTAATAATTTTGTTTTAGTTTTAGATATACAATAAATTCAAGCCTTCAGTGTCGTTTTTTATCTCTTTTTCTAAAAATTATAAGAAATTAAAATTTATACTTCATTCAAAGAAAAAGTAAAATTTAACATATCATACTTACAAAACAGAGTAAAGAATAAGAATTTCATCGTAAAATAAAGCATAAACAAGGGATTTATTTTGTATTTAGAAACACCTTTACTATCTTTCGCACTGTTTAAAGTACAAACCTTATACATTTAAGATGTTAGAAGAAAAGAATGATAACCTGCACGAAGCAGACGGAAAATTAGGAATCGACATTACTGATTCTATTCAAGAAAACGCAATTGATGAAACATTGGTTACGGAAACAACTGCTGAAAATCCAGTTTCTGAAACAGAAACACTAGCAGAAACTACAACCAACACCGAAGAAGACGATCATCAAGATGCGCTAGATGCTATTACAAATTCTAATGCAGAAGAAAGTGAAGATGAAACGCTGAAAGAGCGCCATGATATTCCTATGCAGGATTATGACACCTTTTCATTAGATGCGCTTGTAGATGAATTAAGAAAACTGATTCAAACAGACAAAGTAATGTCTGTAAAAGATCATATTGAAGAAATTAAAAAGTCATTTTTACTGCAATACAATCACTTGATTGAAGAAAAAAAAGAAGAATTCAATGCTTCGAAACAAGATCCAAACGAAGAATTTGAATACCATTCTCCACTAAAATCTAAATTTGACGAATATTATAATGTTTTCAGAGAAAAAAGAAATGTGCATTTTAAGCATTTGCAAAGCAATCTAAAAACAAATTTAGAAAACAGACTTGCAATTGTTGAGGAATTAAAAGAACTTATCAATCCGCAGGAAAACATCAAAGATACCCTTAAACATTTTAATGATTTAAGAGAAAGATGGAAAAATGCCGGAGCAATTCCAAAAGACAAATACAATCACGTTTGGAATAATTATCATTTTCATGTAGAAAATTTTTATGATTATCTGCATTTAGACCGCGAAGCGAGAGATTTAGATTTCAAATATAATTTGGAACAAAAACAAAAAATCATCACTCGCGTTGAAGAATTAGCCAATGAAACTGATATCAGCAAAGCCTTCCGTGAGCTACAAGATTTACACAGAATTTGGAAAGAAGATATTGGGCCAGTTTCTAAAGAACACCGCGATGTTATTTGGAATAAATTTAGTGAACTGACCAAAAAAATACATGACAAGAGAGAAGTTTTGTTTGAAAGCCAAAGAGCTAATGAACAGCAAAATCTTGAAATCAAAAAAGAAATCATTGGGAAAATTGAAGTTTTAGGAACTGAAAAAGTTAATTCTCATTCACAATGGCTTATACAAATTCAAAAAGTAGAAGCGCTTAGAAATGAGTTTTTTGCAGCAGGAAAAGTGCCTTCAGATGTAAATGAAGAAACTTGGTCTTCTTTTAAAACAGCAGTAAGAAATTTCAATGCATTTAAAAACTCGTTTTACAAAGACATCAAAAAAGATCAAAACGACAATTTAAATAAAAAAATGGCTTTGGTTGCCAAAGCTAAAGAATTGCAGGAGAGTATTGATTTTAACAGTACTACACCGATCATGAAGCAGATTCAGGAAGAATGGAAACAAATTGGCCATGTTCCTAAAAAATATTCAGATAAAATCTGGAAAGAATTCAAAGATGCCTGCAACCATTATTTTGATAAATTAAAAGAACATAAATCTGAAGAAAATCAAGACGAAGTAACTGCTTTTGACAACAAAAAAGCTTACTTAGACATCTTGAGAGCTTACCAGCTTACTGGCGATCATAAAACCGATTTAGATGCCATAAAACAGCATATTGAAATCTGGAAAGGATATGGAAAAGTTCCTTTTTCAAGACGTCATATCGAAGGGAAATTCAACAAAATTCTAGATGCTCTTTTTGAAAAATTAAGTTTGAGCAAAAAAGAAAGTGAAATGATGCGTTTTTCAAACCGACTTGACACTTTATCTGAAAGTAATGATACGCGCAAAATAGACAATGAAAAAATCTTTATAATGCGTAAAATTGAAGAAGTTCAAAATGAAATTTTCCAATTAGAAAACAATATTCAGTTTTTTACAAATACTAAAAATGCTAAAAAAGAAAATTCAATCGTTCTTGAAGTGCGCAAAAACATTGCGATTCACAAGGAAAGCCTTGACGTATGGAAAGATAAATTGAAACAGCTTCGAAATTTAAATCAAGAGTAAAACTCGGTTTTAACTAAATATCAAGGTGTAATGAGAAATTCATTACACCTTTTTTTTTGCAATTCACTTTCTGGTAACAAATTGGTAAAACAACACTTCGAAATAATGCTTATATTTGATAGATTGATTACAATTGATAATCAACACTTTAAATATATTTTATTAATCAAAATACTTAAATAATGAAATTTACAAGAAAAGCACACGCCAACTGGCAAGGAACCGGGATGGAAGGAAAAGGAACAATAAGCACACAAAGCACCACTTTAGACAATGCGCAGTTATCATTTAAAACAAGATTTGCTGATGGCGTAGGAACAAATCCAGAAGAGCTTGTTGCTGCGGCGCATTCGGGCTGTTTTACAATGCAATTAAGCTTTTTGCTGAACGAAGCAGGTTTCACTGCTGATGATTTAACTACAGAAGCGACAGTAACTTTTGAAGACGGAACTATAACTTTAATTCACTTGGAATTAAAAGGAAAAGTTCCTTCAATTTCACCAGAAGAATTTAACGCCACAGCCACAAAAGCAAAGGAAATTTGTCCAATTTCTAAGCTTTTAAACACTACAATAACGCTGAATGCCACTTTAGAAAGTTAATCAAAAGTTTTAAGCCATAAAAAAAACCATTCACCGGGGTGAATGGTTTTTTATTATTAATTCAGATTTTTTATTATCCTTTAGCTTTTAATGCTTTAGCTTCAGCTGTCATTTCAAGCGCATTGTAAACTCCTAACAATGTTTTAGTAACATCCTCGTTTTTAGGATCTAATTCGTTTGCTTTTTTAAGGTAAGGAATAACGCTTTTAAAAACACCTTCTCTTTGCGCTTTCAATACATCATAACGCTTCATATCTTTAGCTGAAGTACCTAATTTATTCATCTCGTCAATGATTGGTTTTTCAGCCTCTAATTTTAAAGCAGCAAGGTTAATATAAGCATTTACGTAATCAGGTTTAATTTCGATTGCTTTTGCGTAGTATTTCTCAGCATCTGCAGTATTTTTTGCACCTGCACTGATAACTCCTAAATTAAAAATCAAATCAGCATTATTTGGATCTTTTTCTAAAGCTTCGTTTACTAATTTTTTATAAGTATCAAAATCTTTAGTTTCAAGGTATAAATTAGCTTCTGTAAGAATCAAAGAAGCATCATCTGGATTTGTTTTTCTTGCATCAGCAATTGCTTTTTTAGCTTCTTCAGTTTTCCCTTTTTGAACTAAAATCAAAGCTAAGTTTTTATAAATCTCACCTCTTTTAGAAGGAATCGCTTCAGTTTTAGGTTTTTCGTGAGTACCTAATTTTACTGCTAAATCTCTGTCTTTTGCATTACTAAAACCATCTTCGCTTCCAGAAATCTTGTTTACAGCAGTATAAAGAGTTCCTTTTCCAGAATAGTTTAGTTTTTTCAATTCTTCGTACATTGGCAATGCAGCATCATAATCTTGTGCATTTACAGCTGTAGAAGCTGCATAGTATAAATTAATTGTATCGTTTTTATCTAATAAATAAGCATCATACAATTTCTTAGCGCTTTCTGTATTTTTGTTCGCCTGAGAATCAGCAATAGCTGAATTAATTAATTTTCCTTTAATCTCAGTTATTGAAGCCGCTGCTTGAGTTGAATACTTCTGTTTTCCAGATGTTTTTTCAACACCAATTAATGTTTTGTAGCTTTCAGCAGCTGCAGTCAAGTTTTTGCTTTCTTCTACTTTTTTATTAGCTAAATCTAAGTAAGCATTTCCTTTTACAAAATAGTATTGAGCTTGTTCTACATCTTTAGCATTTGTTACTAAATTTTCAGCATCTTTTAATATTGCAATTGCTCCTTGTGCATCTCCACTTTTTAGGGCTTTTTCAGCACTTTTGATTTGATCTTTCTGAGCAAAAGTTGCTGCCGAAATCAATAATGCTGAAGCAAGTATAACATATTTACTTTTCATAATGTTCAATTTGTGTATTTAATTTTAATTTTTCTTTTTTTTATTATTCTTCAGATTCCTCCTCATCAGATTCCTCTTCTTCGTCCTCAACTACATCATCAGCGTCATCATCGTCATCATCTGCTGTTCCGTCATCTTCAAGAACCTCGTCAAGATCTGGCTTAACTCTTTCGATAGCAGACTCAACAACATTTCCATCCTCATCAACAATAACTTCCTCAGCATCATCTTTCATTACTTTGGTAACTGCTGCGATAGAATCTTTTCCTTTTAAATTGATCAATCTAACACCTTGAGTAGCACGTCCCATAACACGTAAATCCTCAATTGCCATTCTGATTGTCAATCCTGATTTATTGATAATCATTAAATCATCAGCATCTGTTACAGCGCTAATTGAAATTAACTTACCTGTCTTTTCTGTGATATTAAGAGTTTTAACACCTTTACCACCACGGTTTGTAATTCTGTAAACATCTTCTCCGTCTTCGTCAACTAATTTTGTACGTTTACCGTAACCGTTTTCAGTTACAACCAAAATTTGAGAATCGTTAACATCATTTTTACCAACAGTTACCATACCAATTACTTCATCAGTATCATCTTTTAAGGTAATTCCGCGAACTCCAGAAGCTGTTCTTCCCATCGGACGCGTTTTAGTCTCTTCAAAACGAACTAACTTACCAGATTTAACAGCCAGAATGATTTGGCTTTCTCCATCAGTTAATTGCGCTCCCAGCAACTCATCACCTTCTTTAATAGTAATTGCCGCTACACCATTTACACGAGGTTTAGAATATTTCTCTAAAGAAGTTTTCTTAACCTGACCTTGTTTGGTAACCATTACAAGATTATGTGTATTGATATAATCTTTGTCTTTTAAATCTTGTGTACAAATGAAAGCTTTTACTTTATCATCACTTTCAATATTCACCAAGTTTTGAATTGCTCTTCCTTTTGCTGTTTTGCTTCCTTCTGGAATTTCATAAACACGCATCCAGAAACATTTTCCCTTTTGCGTAAAGAACATCATATATTGGTGGTTGGTTGCAACGAACATATGCTCAAGGAAATCCTGATCTCTTGTTCCAGCACTTTTTTGCCCAACTCCTCCTCTATTCTGAGTTTTGTATTCTGTCAAGTTGGTACGTTTGATATAACCTGCATGTGAAATTGTAATAACTACATTTTCGTCAGCAATTAAATCTTCGATACTTACATCTCCACCAGAATATTCAATTTGAGAACGACGAGCATCGCCATATTTATCGCGAATTTCAATTAATTCCTCTTTAATTAAATCAGTTCTTAAATTAACATCTGCTAATAAAGCTTTCAAATGCTCAATTAACTTCATTAATTCTTCAAACTCCGCTCTTAATTTATCCTGCTCCAGTCCAGTTAACTGACGTAGACGCATTTCAACAATTGCACGAGCCTGAATATCAGACAATTTAAATCTTTCAATTAATTTCTCTCTTGCCTCATCTGTGTTTTTAGACCCTCTGATTAACGCAATTACTTCGTCGATATTGTCAGAAGCAATAATTAAACCTTCTAAAATATGGGCTCTTTCTTCCGCTTTACGCAATTCAAACTGCGTTCTTCTCACAACTACATCATGGCGGTGCTCAATAAAGTAATGAATCATATCTTTTAGATTCAACATTTGTGGGCGGCCTTTTACCAATGCAATATTATTTACACTGAAAGAAGATTGTAATGAAGTATATTTATATAAGGTATTTAAAACTACGTTTGGCGTTGCATCACGTTTTAAGATATAAACGATACGCATACCATTTCTATCCGATTCATCACGGATATTGGCAATACCTTCAATTTTTTTCTCGTTAACTAGATCAGCCGTACGCTTGATCATTTCGGCTTTATTAACTTGGTATGGAATTTCAGTAACAATGATACATTCTCTTCCGTCAACTTCTTCAAAACCAACTTTAGCACGCATTACAATACGACCTCTACCCGTTTTGAAAGCTTCACGAACGCCTTCGTATCCATATATTACACCTCCAGTCGGAAAATCCGGAGCTTTAACATGCGTAATTAATTCGTCTATTTCAATATCGTTATTATCAAGGTAAGCTAATGTACCATTGATAACTTCAGTTAAATTGTGTGGAGGCATATTTGTGGCCATACCAACCGCAATACCGGTTGCTCCGTTCACTAATAAAGTAGGAACTCTTGTCGGCATTACTTTTGGCTCGTATAAAGTATCGTCAAAGTTTAGTTGAAAATCAACTGTTTCTTTTTCGATATCTGCCATAATATCTTCAGATATCTTACGCATTCTAGCCTCAGTATAACGCATTGCAGCAGGACTGTCACCATCAACAGAACCAAAGTTACCCTGACCATCAACTAATAAATAACGCATACTCCATTCCTGAGCCATACGAACCATCGCATCATAAACAGAAGTATCTCCGTGTGGGTGATACTTACCCAGAACCTCTCCTACGATTCTTGCAGACTTTTTGTGGGCAGATCTTGAAGTTACACCTAAATCATACATTCCGTAAAGAACTCTTCGGTGCACTGGTTTTAAGCCATCTCTAACATCCGGAAGTGCTCTCGATACAATTACTGACATCGAATAATCGATGTAAGCTGATTTCATTTCATCCTCAATGTTAATAGGAATTAACTTTTCTCCTTCAGACATAAGTTGTTATGTTTAAATAATTATATTAGTTTCAAAGCGTGCCAAGATACGTTTTTTTGAAATTTTTTCAGCTATTTCCTTACACTTATTTCAATGATTTATTAACAACTTTATTTTCAGTTTTGGTTAATAAATTAAGCGTTTTTTAACTCTTTTATTGTTATTTTTTTTGTCAATTAGCTGACAGCAGATCTCAATAGGTATGATTTTTGTTTTTCAACCAGTAAATAATTAAATTTACATATCGAATTATATATTATGGATGATAATTTTTCACCAAGAGTAAAAGATGTTATTACATACAGTAAGGAAGAAGCACTACGTTTAGGGCACGACTTTATTGGTACTGAACATCTGATGCTAGGCATTTTAAGAGATGGTAACGGAAAAGCTATTCATATACTTAATAACCTAGCAGTTGATTTAGATCATTTACGCAGGAAAGTAGAAATACTTAGTCCAGCCAATCACAGCATTGAGATAAACACCGAAAAGAAAAACCTTCATCTTACACGCCAGGCCGAAAGAGCCCTTAAGACAACCTTTCTTGAAGCTAAAGTATTTCAGAGCTCATCGATTAGCACGGCTCACCTGCTTTTGTGCATCTTACGAAACGAAAACGATCCAACAACCAAGCTATTGAATAAGCTAAAAATAGATTATGACATAGCTAAAGAACAATATCTAAACATGACGCCAAACGAAGAAGAATTTTTAGAAAACTTGCCAAGAAATGAGTCATACAATGACGATTCAGGACAAGATGACAGTCTTAAAGAAAGCAGCTTTAATAATCCCGCCAATAAGTCAAACAAAAAATCTAAGACTCCGGTGTTAGATAATTTTGGGAGAGATTTAACAGAAATGGCCGAAGAAGGAAAGCTGGATCCTGTCGTAGGACGCGAAAAAGAAATTGAACGCGTTTCTCAAATTTTAAGCCGTAGAAAAAAGAACAACCCGCTTCTTATTGGAGAGCCTGGAGTTGGTAAGTCTGCTATTGCAGAAGGACTGGCTTTGCGAATTATCCAGAAGAAAGTATCTCGTATTCTTTTTAACAAGCGTGTTGTAACTCTAGATTTAGCCAGCTTAGTTGCCGGAACAAAATACAGAGGACAATTTGAGGAAAGAATGAAAGCCGTAATGAACGAGCTTGAAAAAAATGATGACATTATTCTTTTTATTGATGAAATTCACACTATTGTAGGTGCTGGAGGAGCAACTGGTTCGCTTGATGCTTCAAACATGTTCAAACCTGCATTAGCAAGAGGCGAAATCCAATGTATTGGTGCTACAACTCTTGATGAGTACAGACAATATATAGAGAAAGATGGTGCGTTAGAAAGACGTTTCCAAAAAGTAATTGTTGAACCAACTTCTGTTGAAGAAACTATTGCTATTTTGAACAACGTAAAAGACAAATACGAAGATCACCACAATGTTACTTATACTCAAGAAGCAATCGAAGCTTGTGTAAAATTAACAAACAGATATATGTCTGAACGTTTCTTACCAGACAAAGCAATCGATGCAATGGACGAAGCGGGATCACGTGTTCATATTACTAATATTGATGTTCCTAAACAAATTCTTGATTTAGAGCGTCAGTTGGAAGAAGTTCGCGAAAACAAAAACATGGTAGTCAAAAAACAAAAGTATGAAGAGGCTGCCAAACTTCGCGACGATGAAAAACGTATCGAAAAAGATCTTGCTGTTGCACAAGAACAATGGGAAGAAGATTCTAAAAACAACAGAATTGAAGTTACAGAAGATAATGTAGCCGATGTTGTTTCGATGATGACTGGAATTCCCGTTAACAGAATTGCACAGACAGAAAGCAATAAACTGGCTAAATTACCTGAATTGATTCAGAATAAAGTAATTGGTCAAAATGAAGCCGTTATTAAAATTGCACGTTCTATTCAACGTAACAGAGCCGGACTTAAAGATCCTAACAAACCTATTGGTTCGTTTATTTTCTTAGGTCAAACTGGAGTTGGTAAAACACAGCTAGCAAAAGTATTAGCAAAAGAATTATTCGATTCTGAAGATGCATTAGTTCGTATCGACATGAGCGAATACATGGAAAAATTTGCAATCTCTCGTTTAGTTGGAGCGCCTCCGGGATACGTAGGATACGAAGAAGGTGGTCAATTAACAGAAAAAGTCCGTAGAAAACCATATTGCGTTGTGTTACTAGATGAGATCGAAAAAGCGCATCCAGATGTGTTCAATATGATGCTTCAAGTGCTAGATGATGGATATTTAACTGATAGTTTGGGTCGTAAAATTGACTTTAAAAACACTATCATTATCATGACATCTAACGTTGGTGCTCGCCAATTGAAGGATTTCGGACAAGGTGTTGGATTCGGAACTGCTGCAAAAGTGGCTCAAGCCGATGAAAACTCAAAAAGCATTATCGAAAATGCTTTGAAGAAAACTTTTGCTCCTGAATTCTTAAACAGAATTGATGATGTAATTGTATTTAATGCTTTAGAAAAAGCTGATATTGATTTGATTATCGAAATCGAGCTTAAAAAACTATATTCTCGTATTGCTGAATTAGGTTACAAATTGAGCTTAACAGACAAAGCAAAAGCATTTATTGCTGAAAAAGGTTTTGACAGACAATTTGGAGCACGACCATTGAAAAGAGCAATTCAGAAATATGTTGAAGATTTGTTAGCTGAAGAAATCATTACTTCAAAAATACATTCTGGTGACGAAATCATGATGGATTTAAAAGATGACTCACAAGAACTCTCAGTTGAAATTCATAAAGCTGAAGAACCGACAAATCAATAAATTACTTAAAATTTATAACAAAAATAATACACCCGTTACGTTTTCATAACATAACGGGTGTTTTTTTTAGATAATTTACTATCTTTAGTAAAAGCAAATAGCTACTTTTGAATTTAAATTCTATAATAAAAATTAACGTATGCTTCAACACAAAGTCATTTTAGGCAGCGAAGAATGGTGCTCATTTCCAGAACTAGGAATTCCAACGATTAAAGCTCGTGTCGATTCTGGTGCCAAAACTTCGGCAATGCACGCTATCAACATAGCTCCTTTTATAAAAAATGATGCCAATTGGGTAAAATTCGACATTAATCCAATTCAGAATAATATTAAAACTATCATTCATTGCGAAGCGCCGCTGGTTGATAAAAGAATTGTAAAAAGCTCAAGTGGCTTTAGAGAACATCGTTATGTAATTCAGACAAGCATTAAAATTGGGGATTCAAAATGGCCGATAGAAATGACTTTGACCAATCGTGATTCAATGGGTTTCAGAATGCTTTTAGGCCGTGAAGCCATGAGCGGACGCGTACTTGTAGATCCTGAAGAAAAATATCTATTGGGACAACCTACACCTGAATCTCTTAAAGAATTATATCAAAACTCAGAAAAAGCAAGCTCTGGTTTACGAATTGGACTTTTAGCAAGTAATCCTGAATTGTACAGCAATAAAAGAATAATGGAAGCCGGCGAAATGCGCGGTCATGAAATGCATTTTTTGAACATCAAAGAATGTTATATGAAACTGGATGCCAAAACTCCTGAAATTCATTACAGAGGCGGAAAAATACTAAACCAATTTGATGCAATTATTCCGAGAATTAGACCGAGTATCACTTTTTACGGTTGCGCTTTAACTCGTCAATTTGAAGCTTTAAAGGTTTTCGTTTTAAATTCGGCGACAGCAATAACACAATCGCGCGATAAATTATATTCATTACAATTGCTATTGAATAGCGGAATTGATATTCCAACAACCGGTTTTGCCAATTCTCCGCTTGATACAGACAACTTAATTAAGATGGTTGGAGGTTCACCTCTAATTGTAAAGTTGTTGGAAGGAACACAAGGAAAAGGCGTTGTTTTAGCCGAAACCAAAAAAGCAGCAGAAAGTGTTATCAATGCTTTTAAAAGCTTAAATGCCAATATATTAGTTCAAGAATTTATTAAAGAAGCCAATGGTAAAGATATTCGCTGCTTTGTAATCGACGGAAAGGTGGTTGCTGCTATTCAGCGTGAAGCTATGCCGGGTGAGTTTAGAGCCAATATTCATCTGGGCGGAACTGCATCTGTAATAAAAGTAACTGCTGAAGAGAAAAAAATCGCCATTAAAGCCGCAAAAGCCATGGACTTAAAAGTAGCAGGTGTTGATATTATTCGTTCTTCTAAAGGGCCATTATTGCTTGAAGTAAACTCTTCTCCAGGTCTCGAAGGAATTGAAGGCGCAACGAATAAAGATGTTGCCGGAGAAATGATTAAAGCTATCGAAAAGAATTTCAAGCTTAGTTAAGTTCATTTAAACTTAATATCACATATATAATTTAGCAGCTTTGTCGAAGTTTAAAACTTTGGCAAAGCTTTTTTATTTAACTTTAATAAAATAAAAGAATAAAAAATGACACAATTCCCCTATTTAGATATCATAATAAGAAGTGTAGCTGTCTATTTTTTCATGACCATAGCACTCCGCATTTTCGGCAAAAAAGAACTTTCGCAATTAAATACTGCCGATATTATTTTGATTTTACTAATCAGCAATTCCGTTCAAAATGCAATGGTTGGTCCAGACACCAGTCTTTTAGGCGGATTGGTTGCGGCGTTGGTTTTGTTTGCAATCAACTTTATAATAAAAAAACTGACTCGCAGATATAAAGTTCTTGGTGATTTATTATTAGATAAACCTGAAATCTTAATTCATGATGGAAAATTAGACTTCAAAGCTTTAAGCAAACTTGATATTTCTGATGAAGAATTAAAGGAAGCAATGAGAGAACACGGAATAGAATTCTTTAAAAATGTAAAATTGGCGATGCTTGAGATTGATGGAACAATTAGCATCATTTCTGAAGACGAAAAAAAACTGAAACAAACGCATTACAAACGAAAACATAACCGCAAGAATATACAGAATTTCTAAATAGAACTTCAAAAAAACAAAAGCCGATTTCAAATTGAAATCGGCTTTACTATTTAGATAAAATGCAATTTACATCTTACATTTCATAATAATCGTTTTACGAAATAAATACGCTCAATACAAAATAAACCAAACCTGCTAATATAGCTGATATTGGAATAGTAAGGATCCATGCCCAAATCAAACTTACAGTAACTCCCCAACGAACAGCAGATACACGTTTTGTTAATCCAACTCCGATGATAGATCCTGTAATAGTATGTGTTGTACTTACCGGAATTTTTAAGTGCTCTGTAAAATAAAGTGTCAAAGCTCCAGCAGTTTCTGCAGCAACTCCTTCAAATGAAGTTACTTTTGTGATTTTCGAACCCATTGTTTTCACAATTTTCCAACCACCACTTAAAGTTCCAGCTGCAATAGCAGAATAACATGCTAACGGAATCCAGCCTGGCATTACTCCTTTTATTCCTAAGTCATCATTTGGCAAAACAACATCTAACCATGATGCCATATGAACTCCCGGATTTGTATTAATATAAACCGCTACAGCAGCAGCAATAATACCCATTACTTTTTGAGAATCATTTCCTCCGTGTCCTAAACTAAATGCTGCAGAAGATAGCAATTGCATTTTTTTCAAAGCTGCATCAGCCTGATGTAGATTTAAACTACTAAATATTAAACAAAAAGCACTAACTGTTAGGATAATAAAACCTACTAAACACCATTTAATATTATGCGGATCAAAAGCTACACTCCAAAAATGAGATTCAAAACGAGGTTTTTCAATAGCAGCGTAAGGAACCATTAGATTACTAACAACCCAAACCGTTGCAATCATTAAAGCAATCGTGAATATTTTAGGACCTATGATTTTACGAGAAGCATTTAACAGCCAAATCGAAATTAAATAGGAAGCTAACGCTCCTAAGAGTGGCGCTAAGACAATAAAAGCAATAATAATAAGAACTCCTGAAGGCATCCCACCATCTTTTCCGGCTTTGTACCAGCTTACGATTTCGTACCAATAATGTGTAGCTCCGTCTTCACCAACATACCCAGAAAAACCATGAACTGCTATAGCGTGCGCAACGGCTGCTCCAGCAAAACCTCCAATAAGTGTGTGCGAAGAACTTGAAGGAATTCCAAGCCACCAAGTCAATAAGTTCCAGCAGATTGCCGCAATGACTCCGGCAAGTATTACTACCAGGTTAATTTCCATTGTGTGCGCTGTTTTAGCAACAGTATCTGCAACACCAAATCCGAAAACCCAATAAGCTAAAAAGTTAAAAAATGCTGCCCAAAGAACCGCCTGAAAAGGCGTTAAAACCTTTGTTGCAACAACTGTCGCTATAGCATTTGCCGCATCATGAAAACCATTGATGTAATCAAAAATTAAGGCTAATACTATAATTAATATAAGTAGCGTCATAAAATTATAACTTCAGAATGAAAAATTGAATTAAGAATGTTTTACAGAAATAGATTCTAGTATATTCGCAACACTCTTACATTTATCTGTTGCTGATTCTAAAACAGATAACACTTCTTTATACTTAATGATATTTTTAGCGTCTGTTTCGTTTTCAAAAATTTCAAAAACTGCTTTGTTATATACGTTATCCGATTTGTTTTCCAGTTTGTTGATTCTGGCACATGAATCTTTAATAACTTTCATGTTTTTCAAGTTGCTCAATTCCTTAACAGCACTATCAATATTTTGACAAGCTTCAAGGTTGATTTCTGTCATTTTTCTGATAGATTTTGTAATCTTGTCAACTTGATATAATCTCATACGGCTCGCAGCACCGTGAAGGTAATCTGCAACGTTATCAATTGAAGTAATTAAGGTATGAATATCTTCTCTATCAAATGGAGTAATAAAGTTTCTGCTCAATTCCAAGTTAGTTTGACGCGTAATGTCTTCTCCTTTTTGCTCTAATTCATCAATTTTCTGAAAAAGAACTTCTCTTTCTTTTAATGGTAAGTTTACAGCTTCGTGTAAGTTAGATGCTAATTCAATTAAATTGCTTGAAGCCTCTTCAAAAAGTGGAAAGAATTTCTTGTCTTTCGGCACTAAAAATTGGAAAATACTGTTTATTGACATTTTTATATTTTTGATAGTGCAAAATTACTTCAATAATATTCTATAATGTTAAGCCATTGTTAACAAATCGTTTTCAATTTGAAAACTATCTAAGAACGATATGGTCTTCTCGATATCATAATGCAAGATTCTGTCTTCTTTAACCAAAGGCACAACTTCACGATAACTGCTTAAAAACATTTCGATAAAATCACTTGATTTCAAAGGCTCTCTATACGCAATTGCCTGTGAAGCATTCATCAATTCAATTGCTAAAATACGCTCTAAATTATCCAAAACACGCAAAGCTTTCGTTGCTCCATTTGCCCCCATACTTACGTGATCTTCTTGACCATTGCTCGAAACAATACTGTCAATACTTGACGGAGTTGCCAGCTGTTTATTCTGACTTGCGATACTTGCTGCTGTATATTGCGGAATCATAAATCCTGAGTTCAATCCTGGGTTATCAACTAAAAATGCAGGAAGATTTCGCAATCCTGAAATTAACTGATAGGTTCTTCTTTCAGAAATACTTCCCAATTCCGCCAAAGCAATTGCCATAAAATCTAAAGCTAAAGCCAATGGCTGTCCGTGGAAATTTCCTCCCGAAATAATCTGATCAGCTTCAACAAATATGTTTGGATTATCTGTAACCGAATTAATCTCGGTTTTAAATACTTTTCGAACGTAATCGATCGCGTCTTTTGAAGCGCCATGAACTTGTGGCATGCAACGGAAAGAATAAGGATCTTGAACGTGTTTCTTTTCTTGGGTGATAATTTCACTTCCGTCCAAGAATTCTGCAATTCGCTGTGCGGTTACAATTTGTCCTTTATGCGGACGTATATAATGTATCAATTCATTAAAAGGTTCGATTCTTCCATCAAAACCTTCAAGCGAAATTGTTCCGATTAAATCGGCTAAATAAGATAATTTATAACCTTTAATTAAAATATGAGCGCCGTAAGCACTCATAAACTGAGTTCCGTTTAATAAAGCCAAACCTTCTTTTGACTGCAAAACGATCGGTTCCCAGTTAAAATGTTTTAGAACTTCGGCTGAAGCTACTTTTTTTCCTTCAAAAAACACTTCTCCTTCTCCTAATAAAGGCAAAGATAAATGTGCCAAAGGTGCCAAATCACCAGAAGCGCCTAGCGAACCCTGAGTATAAATAACAGGAAGAATATCATTATTATAAAAATCAACCAAACGCTGTAGTGTAATTAACTGCACTCCAGAATGCCCGTAGCTCAACGATTGAATTTTCAGCAAAAGCATCATCTTTACAATTTCGGCAGGAACTTCCTCTCCTGTTCCGCAGGCATGCGATTTTACTAAGTTTTCCTGAAGTTTAGAAAGGTTTTCATTTGAGATTTTCACACTGTAAAGTGATCCAAAACCAGTATTTATTCCATAAATAGGCGCAGAATGCGTCGACATTTTTTTGTCTAGATAATCACGGCATTTCTGAACATTCACTTTTGCTTCTTCAGATAATTCAAGCGTTTTATCATTAACTAAAATCTCTTGTAATGTTTCTAAAGTTATGGTTTCAGTACTTATATAATGAATCTCTCTCATGATTATTTTAAATTTAAGACGTCAAAATTCAACAAATCAATATTAAAAAGCAACATTTTATCACAATAATTAAAATTAGCATCAAAGAAATTCTGCTCTTTTATTTATTTAACAATCCTAAATTTTACTAAAATCATCACCATTTGCTAAGTTTTTCGTTAAAAGCCAATTCATTATACACGCTATATTCTCAAAAAAACTAATCTTAAATATATCAAAACTTCAATTTAGCTTGTCAAATTTTAACAATTACTCAATATTGATTTTTTGAGATTTGAATTATTAAAATATTCGCAAAAAGGCGATAAGAATTTTTAATGCTGCTTAAAAGCTGTACTTTTGAAAAATCAAATAATGAAAAGTAACAGCACAAAATATCAATCTACAATGACAACTCAAACTAGAGTTGCAAATGCTGCTACGATTATTTCTACTACAACAACTACTACCCCTTAGGGGTATACATTTTTACATATAATCCAGGTTATCTATACTTTTTTCTTGAAAGAAGAAGGTTATTGGATACATAAAAAACATTTACAAAAGAAAAAAAATAGTTGCAGTTTTCAGTTTCAGTTCACATTTGATAGCCTTTGAACCTTTATTACTCACAACCTTTGCACCTTATTAAAAAATATCACAAAAATGAAAGTATTAAAATTTGGCGGAACTTCGGTTGCCAATGCTCAAAATATAAAACTCGTTCTCGAAATTATTAATCAAAAAGCTAAAAATGACCAACTCGTTGTTGTCGTTTCTGCACTTAGCAAAGTGACCGATTTGCTTCAATCTGCGGCTGCAAAAGCGGCTGCAAATGATGAAAGCTTTAGAGAAGTTGTTGCTGAAATCGAGAAAAAACACCTTGACACGCTAAAAGAATTGATTCCGGTAAGCGAGCAAAGCAGTTTATTGAGCCACGTAAAACGAATCATTAATCATTTAGAAACTTTATTAGACGGCTGTTTCTTGCTTGGCGAATTATCTCCAAGAACTGCCGATACTATTTTAAGTTTTGGAGAATTGCTCTCTTCATTTATCATCGCACAGGCGCTTCAGCAAACTGAAAAAAATGCAGTTTATAAAGACAGTCGTGAATTAATTAAAACAAATGCCGATTTCGGAAAAGCGGTTGTGAATTTCGAAGTTTCGAATCAATTAATTCAGGAATATTTTGCTTCGAATGAATCGAAAATCAATATTCTGCCAGGTTTTATCGCACAGACTTTAGACGGAATCACTTCGACTTTAGGACGCGGTGGATCTGACTATACTGCAGCGATTATTGCCGGAGCAGTCGACGCTGAACAGCTTGAAATATGGACTGACGTAAACGGAATGTTTACTGCAAACCCAAAAATTGTAAAACAAGCACAGCCAATTGCAAACATTTCGTATCAGGAAGCGATGGAATTGTCTCATTTTGGTGCCAAAGTGTTGTATCCGCCAACAATTCAGCCCGTTTTAAGAAAAAACATTCCGATTTTAATCAAAAACACTTTTGAACCAGAAGCTGTAGGAACTTTAATTTCTGACACTGTTGTATCAAAAGATACTGTTGTAAAAGGAATCAGCCATATCGATAATATTTCGCTTTTAACTCTTGAAGGCCCTGGAATGATTGGCGTTACAGGTTCGTCAAGACGTTTGTTCGAAGTATTGTCTCAGGAAAAAATCAACGTTATTTTTATCACTCAGGCTTCTTCTGAGCATTCCATTTGTATCGGAATTTTAAATTCGGATGCTGATAATGCTGAAGCTGCGATCAACAGAGCTTTTGAAATCGAAATTGCACAAAACAAAATCGATCCTTGTTATGTAGAAAAAGACCTTTGCATTATTGCTTTGGTTGGTGAAAACATGAAAAATCACCAAGGTTTAAGCGGAAGGATGTTCAGCACTTTAGGAAAAAACAACGTAAACATTCGTGCGATTGCGCAAGGTGCTTCTGAAAGAAATATTTCAACTGTAATTAACGAAAGAGACGTTAAAAAAGCGTTGAATACTTTGCATGAGAATTTCTTCGAAGAAAACACAAAACAGCTGAATTTATTTGTAATGGGAGTTGGAAATGTGGGTGAAAAATTCATCGAGCAAATTCATACTCAAAGGAAATTCTTAAAAGATAATTTAAAGATCAACGTTCGCGTAATTGCTTTGTCAAACTCAAGAAAAATGCTTTTTGACGAAGACGGAATTTCATTAAAAGACTGGCAGTCGACTTTAGAAAAAGGAGAAGCAGCAATTCCAACAGAATTTATTGCACGTGCAAAAGAACTGAATTTACGTAATAGCATTTTTGTTGATATTACAGCAAATTCGAGCGTTTCTGAAATGTATGAAAAGTTCTTAAAAGAAAGTATTGCCGTTGTAACTTGTAATAAAATTGCTTGTTCATCTGCTTACGACAACTATAAAAAACTAAAAAGTTTATCTCGCCAATACAACGCTCCGTTTTTATTTGAAACGAATGTTGGTGCAGGATTGCCAATTATTGATACCGTGAAAAACCTTATTGCTTCTGGCGATAAAGTGCATAAAATTCAGGCGGTTTTATCTGGAAGTCTGAACTTCATTTTCAATAATTTCGATAAAAACAATTCTTTCCACGATGTGGTTAAAGAAGCCGGAGTACAAGGATTTACAGAACCAGATCCAAAAATTGACTTAAGCGGTGTTGATGTGGCTCGTAAAATCCTGATTCTTATTCGCGAAAGCGGTTACGAAATGGATATTGACGCCATCGCAAACGAATCATTCCTGCCTGCCGAATGTTTGGCAACAACAAACAACGAAGACTTTTTTGCATCGTTAATCAAACATGCTCCTCATTTTGAGAAAATCTATGAAGAAGCATTGGCAAAAGATTCAAGATTGAAATATGTAGCGCAATTCGAAAACGGAAAAGCAAGCGTTGGCCTGCAATTCATTCCAAAAGATCATCCTTTTTACAATTTAGAAGGAAAAGACAATATTGTATTGTTCTACACAGATCGTTACGTAGATCAGCCTTTATTAATCAAAGGCGCCGGAGCCGGAGCTGCGGTTACAGCATCAGGAATTTTTGCGGATGTAATTCGAATTGGGAATGTATAAAGGTTCTAAGGGGCTAAGTTGCTAAGGTTCTGAGGTTTTTTCCTTAATCTTAGAAACTTAGTTTCTTAGAAGCTAAAAAAATAAACAGTTGCAAGGAAAACCTTAGAATCTTAGAACCTTAGCAACTCAGAACCTATAACAAATGACACAGATTAAACTCTTTTGCCCAGCAACTATCGCAAACCTCTCATGCGGATTTGACGTACTTGGACTTTGCTTAGACAATGCGGGCGATGAAATGATTGTTCGAAAAGTCGATCAAAAAGGCGTTCGCATTACTAAAATTGTCGGTGCCGATTTGCCTTTGGAAACAGAGAAAAATGTTTCGGGTGTTGCGGCTTTGGCGATGCTGGAAACTTTAGACCAACTAGATTTTGGTTTCGAAATCGAAATCTACAAAAATATCAAAGCCGGAAGCGGAATTGGAAGCAGTGCTGCAAGTTCTGCCGGAGCAGTTTTCGGGATAAATGAATTATTAGGAAGACCTTATTCGCGTAAAGATTTGGTGCAGTTTGCGATGCAGGGCGAGAAATTAGCCAGCGGAAACGCGCATGCAGACAATGTTGCCCCTGCCCTTTTAGGCGGATTTACGTTGGTAAGAAGTTATGCTCCGCTTGATATTATCCGAATTGATAGTCCGGAAGAATTGTACGCGACAGTAGTTCATCCTCAAATTGAGTTGAAAACATCAGATGCGCGTTCGGTATTGAAACAAAACGTTTCCCTGAAAAGTGCGATTATGCAATGGGGAAATGTGGGCGGATTAATCGCCGGTTTATACACCAAAGATTACGATTTGATTGGAAGATCACTTCATGACGAAATCGTTGAACCGTTAAGAAGCGTTTTGATTCCGGGATTTGATTTAATCAAACAAACGGCTCTTGAAAACGGTGCTTTAGGTTCCGGAATTTCAGGTTCTGGTCCGTCGATTTTTGCTTTAAGCAGAGGAAAAAACACCGCCGATCAGATAGCCAAAGCGATGAGCGACGTTTATGAAAAGATGAATCTGCCATATGAAATTCACGTTTCAAAGATTAATCCTGATGGGGTTAGGATATTATAAGGTATTAAGTAAAAAGAATTAAGTATTAAGATATAGTTTGTCAGACTGAGCGGAGTCGAAGTCCCGCAAAGTATAAAACATAAACTGTAGCACACAAAGTATAACACACAAAGTTTGTCATTCCGAGGAACGAGGAATCCCCGCGAGAAACTCGACAAAGATTGGCGATTTAGCCTGCGGAGCTACTTGCGGGGATTCCTCGTTCCTCGGAATGACAAAACAGACTTAACTAATATAAATATTTGGAATTTGGAATTTTTAAAAATTGGAATTTGATTGTACAGAAAAGTCTATTCTCTTTACTCTATACTCTATTCTCTCTCTTCTAAAATCCAAAATCTAAAATCTAAAATTAAACAATGAAATACTATAGTTTAAACCATAATGCACCAGAAGTTTCATTCAAAGAAGCTGTAATACAAGGATTAGCGAGTGATAAAGGATTGTATTTTCCGCAAATCATAACGCCATTAAATCCTGCGTTTTTTAATGTAATCGAGAATTTAAGCCATAACGATATTGCTTTTGATGTGATACAGCAATTTGTGGGCGATGACATTCCGGAGGAGAATTTAAGAGAAATCATTAAAGATACTTTATCTTTTGATTTTCCGGTTGTGGAAGTTGAAAACGGAATTTATTCATTAGAATTATTTCACGGCCCTACAATGGCTTTTAAAGACGTTGGAGCGCGATTTATGTCACGTTGTCTGGCGTATTTTAATAAAGACAAAAAAGACAGTAAAAATACCGTTTTAGTAGCGACTTCCGGAGATACTGGCGGTGCGGTTGCGAGCGGATTTTTGGGTGTTGACGGTGTTGATGTTGTGATTTTATATCCGTCAGGAAAAGTGAGCGACATTCAGGAAAAACAATTGACGACTTTAGGTAAAAACATTAAAGCACTTGAAGTAGATGGCGTTTTTGATGATTGCCAGGATATGGTTAAAAAAGCGTTTTTAGATGAAACTTTAGCGCATAAAAACCTGACTTCGGCGAATTCTATTAATATTGCGCGCTGGTTGCCACAAATGTTCTATTTCTTCTTTGCTTACAAAGCGTTGAAAAGCCAAAACAAACCGTTGATTTTCTCTTGTCCAAGCGGAAATTTCGGAAATATCTGCGCCGGAATTATGGCAAAGAAATTAGGTTTGCCAATTGAACATTTTGTAGCGTCTACCAACGTAAACGATACCGTACCAAGATTCTTAGAAAACGGAAAATACGATCCAAAACCTTCTAAAGTAACAATTTCGAACGCTATGGACGTTGGAAACCCAAGTAACTTTATTAGAATTCAGGAATTGTACAACAACGATTTAAAAGCTTTCGAAAAAGATTTCTCATCGTACAGTTATACAGATGAAGAAACGCTTACAGCTCTAAAACAAATTTACAATACCGACGGTTACATCGCAGAACCACACGGCGCTGTGGGTTATTTAGGTTTGAAAAAAGAATTACAAAAACACGAAAACGCGATTGGGGTTTTCTTAGAAACCGCACATCCTATTAAATTCTTAGATGTTGTTGAACCTGCTTTAGGCATTACACTTCCGATTCCAGAACAAATTGAAAGTGTTATGAATGAGGATAAAGTGAGTGTGAAGATTAAGACTTATGAGGAATTGAAGGCGTTTTTGGGGTAATTATTATCTCTTTTATAAAATTCTAAGCCACAGATTATAAGGATTTATCCTGTTGTAATTTGTGGCTTTTTATTTTACAATCAGAATTAGTTTTTTGTAAGTAAATTTGCTAAGTTTGATCTAAACAATTCTATATTTTATAAAGTTATATTTAATAAAAATATTATCTTTTAACATTAAAATATATAGTTAAATCCAAACTACAATTATGAGTCAAAGTGATATAGCTGCACATGCCTTATTAGGAAAAAAGTTAAAAAATAATTGGAAGGTTATTGAAAAGATAGATCCTGCTGATGGCTCCACTGGTGGATTTTTTAGTGTTTGTTATATCGTAAATAATGGTACTGAAAGTGCATTTTTAAAAGCTTTAAATTTCAATGCATTTTTTCAAATGTTTCCTGGACAAAGTATCGTTAAAATTTTGCAAGAACAAACTAATGCTTTTGAGTTTGAAAAAAATTTACTTTTGAAATGTAGAGATAATAGACTCACAAAAGTATCAATGATAATTGATGAAGGCGAAGAATACATTGATGGCTTTGCTATTCCCAACGTACCTTATTTAATATTTGAAATTGCAGAAGGTGATGTTAGATCTAATATCAAATTTACTAATAATATTAATTTAGCGTGGAAAATAAAATCTCTACATGACATTGCCGTAGGTTTAAACCAATTACATAACGTCGAAATCAGCCATCAGGACCTAAAACCCTCAAATGTATTACTTTACAATGATTCCACACTTTCAAAAATCGGAGATTTAGGGAGATCGCTATGTTCCTCACTAAAAGCACCGCATGATGATGGTACATCTTTTACAGGACAAATTAATTATTCCCCGCCTGAATTTTTATATGGGTATGTACAACAAGATTGGAATCAAAGAGTAAAATCTACAGACATGTATTTATTTGGAAGCTTGATAACATATTATTTTTTAGGAATAAACATGACCGCTTTATTATTTAACCATTTAGATATTAGATTTAGATGGACAGTATTTAAAGGCAATTTTGAACAAGTAAACGATTATTTATTAGATGCATATTATAAATCTTTAGAAGAAATTAAAATCTCATTAGGAAATAATCATTTTTCGAAAGATCTAATAGAAATCATTGAATATTGCTGCTATCCAATTCCAGAAAAACGAGGGCATAAAAAAAGCATCAAAGAAATTGGTAATCAATTTAATTTCCGTCGAGCAATAGCAAAATTAGATTTAATTAAGAGAAGAACCGAATTAAAATTATACGGAAATGACTAATATTTATGAATTAAAAAATCGATTATTAGTTCCCAACTGGAGAGACTTCAAAAGAACAACTAAACTCGGAGAATTAGGCTTACATTATGATATAAAATCATTAGAAATTGATAACTCAAAAATAAAATTAGATTGGAATAATTCTAAAAACATAGGAGTTGCCGCAGATTTAATAAATAATTCTTTCATTTCAAATGATTTATTTTCAAACGAACTAGATGAAGCAATAAAATTTGTTGAATTAAATCGTAATGATGCTTCATTATCTTTACTTTCATTGATCAATAAAATAAAGTCGGAAATAAATCCAAAAAGTGAAGATTCAAATAAAATATTAGAAAAAAACATAGACAGTATTAATGAATTTAATTCACTAATAAATGATAGCTTGTTCAATAAAATAATTAGCAAAACTAAAAATTTAACAAAAAATCAAATGTTTAATTCTATAAATTGGATTGAACTAGCTAGGTTATATACTATTAAGAATCAAATTGAAAAGGCTAATAAATGTGTATTAATTGCATTAAACTTATCTCCAAATAATAGATTTGTTCTAAGATCTGCAGTACGTTTTTTTATTCACACATACCAAGAAGAAAAAGCAATCTATTATTTAAAAAAATCTGAGGCAACAAAAGAAGATCCTTGGTTAATTTCTGCTCATATCGCTACTTCTAAATTAATTGATAGATATTCGCCCTTTATTAAATTAGGAGAAAAGATTATTACATCAAAACGATTTTCGGATTTTGATCTAACAGAACTATCTAGCTCGCTGGCAACTCTAGAATTAGAACATGGCTCTTTTAAAAAATCAAAGCCTTTACTGGACTTATCTCTGAAAAGTCCCAACGATAATAGTTTAGCCCAATTTGAATGGCTAAGTAAAAAAGACAATAGATTACTTTTTAATTCTGATTTTTTTAAACAAGTTAAAAATCCATTTGAAGCTTTTGCATATGAAAATTTCGAAAAAGGAAATTTTCACGAAGCTTTTTATAATTGTATAAATTGGTACTTAGATTTTCCCTATTCAAAAAGACCGTTAGTTTTTGGATCATATATCGCTTCAATTTTAGAAGACTACAATGCTTCAATAATTATGTGCTTAGCGGGACTAAGACTAAATAATTTTGAAGTTAGCTTTTTAAATAATATTATATATTCTCTGTGTTTAAGCAATCAAATTGATCAAGTCCCTAAATATCTAGATCTTATTAATAAAAATGTTTTATCAGATCTTAATAATG
Organism: Flavobacterium sp. 245; assembly: GCF_004362055.1. Lineage (GTDB taxonomy): Bacteria > Bacteroidota > Bacteroidia > Flavobacteriales > Flavobacteriaceae > Flavobacterium. Next base: position 17,216 of record NZ_SNXB01000006.1, on the reverse strand, counting down.
AGGAAAAAATAACAATTCAGGCAACTCTAGGATTGTATTATTTAAGAAAAAAAGAGATTGAAAATGGTAAGGAATTATATAAAGCTTCAATCGATAATGCTAAAAAATTAAAAAACCAGTACTATTATAATTTAGCAATAATAAATTTCACTAGAGAATTATTTCTGCTAAAAGATCCAGAATTTGAGATTTACAAAAGTTATTTTGAAAAAATTAAAAGTGATGATGATGATATTGCATATTTGAAAAGCAATGTCAAAAAAATATTAAACAAAGAAATCAAATAATATTTCCATAAAGTATTATCTGTAAATATCATTTGGTATGGTCTTACTTTTGAAAGTGACTAAAAGTATAGATTTACAGATTTTTTATATTGCATAGTATAGAAACCAGTCACTTTTAATAATTTCAAATAACTATGTTGTTAAAGGCTAGATTCATCAAAAACCAACTATGAAAAGAAGGGACTTCGTTAAAACAACATTACTTTTTGTCACATCGGTACAATTGTTTCCTAATAAATTGCTTGAATCTACTTCAATTCTTAGAAGTAATTTCAAATACATTTATACGAATTCTAAACTTAAAAATCAGTTCTCTTTGTTTTTGAAAAACGTGTTTAATTTATATCCCGAGGCCGAATTCCATAAATTAATTTATGACAATACGATTTCAAAAAGCACTGATAAAGAGATTTATACGGCGACACAATCGCAGTTAGACGACATTACGCCTATGTTATCAAGCGTTCGTTATCAGCTTCCTGCTTTGATGCATCAAAAAAATGAAATGTCGGCAGAAACGGTTGCTTTGTTGGGAGAAGGCACTTTTTATAATGGTTATTTAGAAATTGGTTCTTCGGGCCGATATCTGGATTATCTGGAAGAAAGTATTTCCATCAAAGGAAAAAGATATTATGCTGATGGCCGAAAACCAAAATATTCTTTTACTGAAATGGTCGAGCGCGGGCAAATTGCCGTTGGCGCAGCATACATTCCCTTTACCAATTACGAAACCAAATTTGGAGATCATGTTCCGCACAATAGTGTTGATTTGGTTACTGTTTATATCGGTTTTCATCATTGTCCTTTAGAGTTGCGAACGCAATATATTTCTTCGATTAGAGATACGATGCGCGTGGGCGGAAAATTGATTTTAAGAGATCATAATTGCGATACCGAAGATCAAAAAGTATTAGTGGCATTGGCGCACGATGTCTTTAATTTGGGCGTAAACGAAACCTGGGAATACAACGCCAAAGAGGTTCGAAACTTTTATTCTTTAGACTTTATTTGTGCTTTTGTTGAAAACATCGGATTTAAATTCAATAAAAAAACATTGTATCAAAAAGGCGATCCTACCAAAAATGCTTTAATGTTTTTTACCAAAATCTAATCTCTTTCTCTGCCTGTTTATGAAAAAAATCTACCGTTTTATTCTATTGTTATTCGCCTGGTTATTCAAAATTATACAATTCATTTGCGCCGGAATCAAAAAAGCGATTCGGTTTATCAATAGAAAAAAGCGCAGGGCAATTCCGTTTTACGGTTTCCTTTTATTCGTTTTATACATTTTCTTATTAATACAATTCTCCGGAGATTCAAAATTCGATACGACGATTGATAATAAAACGCTGAATGATATTACACAAATCAACCCGGTTCAGGTCAATCAAATTATCAAACCTAAAACGGTAACCGAGATTGTTTACGCCATAAAAAATACCACCGGACCCATTTCGATTGGCGGAGGAAAATACAGTATGGGCGGACAAACGGCGTTCGAAAACAGTTTACATATCGATATGCATTCTTTCAATAAAATCGTCGGTATTGATACTTCTAAAAAGCAGATTACGGTACAAGCCGGAATTCGATGGAGAGATATTCAGACCGTAATTGACCCTTTGAATTTATCTATCAAAATCATGCAGACGTATTCTAATTTTACGGTTGGTGGTGCGATTTCGGTAAATTGCCACGGAAGATATGTCGGTTATGGTCCGATTATTTCGTCGGTTTTAGAATTGAAAATAATTACTGCAAATGGTGCTGTTATCATTGCGAACCGAAAAGTAAATCAGGAGATTTTTTATGCTACAATTGGGGGTTATGGAGGAATTGGCGTTATCGCCGAAGCTACTTTGCAATTGGTTGATAATGAAAAAGTAGAAAGATTCCACCTGGTCATGCCTATTAAAGATTACAAAGCTTATTTTGATAAAAACATTAGAAATAATGACAAAGTAGTTTTTCAGAATGGGAATTTATATCCTCCGAAATACGATAAAATAATGAGTATTTCATGGGAGAAAACTACAAAACCCTTAACAGATACCGACCGCTTAATTGATGAAAATGAAAATTATTGGCTGGAATCGAATTTATCCGGAGTGGTTTCCTGGGGAAATTCGGGGAAATGGATTCGTGAATACGCGATTGATCCTTTGTATTTTATTCCGAAAACGGTTCGATGGCGCAATAAAGAAGCGAGTTATGATGTGAAGGAATTAGAACCTTCTTCACGCGAAAAGTCAACGTATGTATTGCAAGAATACTTTATTCCCGTGGAAAATATAAAATCATTTATTCCGAAAATGAGTGCCATTTTTCAAAATAATAAAGTCAATGTTATTAATGTTTCGCTGAGACATGCTTTGCCAGATCATGAAAGTTATCTTTCGTGGGCAAGAAGAGAGGTTTTTGCTTTCGTAATTTATTACAAACAAGGAACCAATCCCGAAGCAAAAGAGCATGTCAAAAAATGGACACTTGAAATGACGGACGCTATTTTAAGCGAAAACGGAACCTGGTACCTTCCCTATCAGCCTCACGCGACTGTTGAACAGTTTCAAAAAGGATATCCAAATAGTGCTAAATATTTCGCCTTAAAAAATAAATTAGATCCAGACCAGCGCTTTACAAATAAGTTATTGGACAAGTATAATCCGTACACTGAAAACAATTTAGCGCATCAAAAAAAGAAAATAAAAGAATACTTCAGAGCAGAAGAACAAACGGTTCTGACGGTTCCAGAATGGTATTTGGTTTACAATCCAAAAGAATATGCGGATTATCTGAAAAGTGGTAAAAACCCGTCTGATTTTCCTTTTTACAAATCTATTGATGAATATTGGAAATTGTATGATCGTTCGATAAAACTGACATCAAAAGCTTATCCTGAAAATAGTGAATATAAAACGATGTTGCAAGTCATTGGCGTAAGCATGACAATGGAATATGGCCTGAAAATCATTTATGAAAATACGGTTGGAAGATTGTTTGCTCTATTTTCAGAAGAAAAAAATTCCGAGGCTGAAAAAACAATTATTGAAGCACAGTGCGCGTACAGCGATTTTATCTATCAAACCGCATGGTATGAATTTAAATTTATGCCTTGGATTAAAAAAGTTTGGACGGCTTCTGAAAAGTCAGATTACAGCGTACTTCGAAAATGGGAAAGAACTATGATTTTTACATTAGAATTTTCATTTAAAGCTTTTTATTCAAAGATTATTGAATGGGGCGCAAAATCAAGTTACGAAACGCCTTCTAATTCTATTTATTTAATTGTTTCGAATGTTGATACCATTAAAGAAAATCCGAACCTTAAAATCATCAAAAAAGATGGTGATAAAATGATTATTGCTGTTACACGCTGGGAAATCTTCACAAAAGAAATCATGAAACTTTCGAATCAAGATGTGAAAATCTATGAAATTTCAGGAAATGATGAGATTGCGGTTTCGACAATTGAAAAGGCATTAAACAAACCAAATTTAAAAGATGTGAAACTATTATATCAGTCCAAAATTGTGACGGATGACAGTTTAAAAAGGAACGTTTATCTTTTACCCGTTGAGAAGTTATTGCCTTTTATTAAGGATTCGAAAAAGAACAAGCTTACAATTGAACATGTTTATGATTATTAAACTCTAAACTCCAACGATGAAAAAAGAACATCAAATCATCCTTGATTTAATTGCATCATATTTAGAACAAAAACCAGATCAAAGATTTGGTCAGGCACTTTTCAATCTTAATGTTAATGAATTTCAAGAAACTATAGATCCCAGAAATCCGAATTATAACATTAGAGATATTCATGGCGACAATGATCTAGAAATAATTGAACGAATTAAAAACCGATTAAATTTAATGAATTCTTGAAAGGCAAATAATTAAATCAGAATTATGGAAGAGATATTTTTACTACTATTGATTTTTCAGATGTCAGCTTATGGGATATCTGATTATTTTAAAATCAAATATGGTAGACTAATCGTGCTTTCTATATTTTTATCAGTCTTTTTAATCATCTTTCCTATTTACTTCAGAATTGATGATGAAACCGAAAAAAATTCAGTATTCTGCTTTTATAATGCTTTTGCTTATTTTGAAGTTTATTGGAATATTGGTTTGCTACTTGTTGTACTGTCACATTTCACTTATTGCCGTATCATTAACCGAAAATCAAAAAGTTCTTAAACAGAATTTGCTCTTAATTTTTCTTTTTAGTTTCTTAAATCAAAACTGGAGATTATTCGAAAGAAAAAAGAAACATCCTTGCTAAACACTTTCATAAAATAACCTAGTCCTTCTTTAAGACTAAAAACCATCACTTGTTATTTTTTTATATCTTTAAAAACTCGAATAATAGTCCACAATTCAGAATATCAAAATATCATCATTAAAATTATAACACGCCCTAATTCTATGAAAAAAACATTTACTTTATTCCTTTTAGTTGGATTTTTTACTTCATACGCTCAGGAAGCAAAACCAAAAGCCACCACTGCAACTCCGGCTGCAAAAGAAGAAAATTCACCATCTAACCTTACTTTCAATCCAGATTCTCAAGTCATCACAAATCATACAACCACAATAAAAGGACAAAAAGTTTCTTATAAGGCAACAACCGGTACGATGCCGGTTTGGGACGAAGACGGAAAAGCAATTGCCGGATTATTTTTCACTTATTATGAACGTTCTGACGTAAAAGATAGGGATTCCCGTCCTTTAGTTATTTCATTTAATGGTGGTCCTGGATCTGCTTCTGTTTGGATGCAGATTGCTTATACGGGTCCAAGTTTGTTAAATATTGATGATGAAGGATACCCGTTACAGCCTTACGGAATAAAAGAAAACCCTTATTCTATTCTAGATATTGCTGATATCGTTTTTGTAAACCCTGTTAATACAGCGTATTCAAGACCTACAAGCAAAGAAATCCCTACTGCAAAATTCTTCGGTGTAAATGCCGACATTAAATACTTAGCCGATTGGATCAATGGTTTTGTAACCCGAACTAATCGTTGGGCTTCGCCTAAATACCTGATAGGTGAAAGTTATGGCACGACCCGTGTTTCCGGATTAGCACTTCAATTACAAAACAATCAATGGATGTATCTTAACGGAGTGATTTTAGTGTCTCCCACTGAGTTAGGAATAACTCGCGGCGTTGTATCTGACGCTGCTCTTAAATTGCCTTATTTTGCAGCTACTGCCTGGTATCACAAAATGCTAAGTCCTGACCTGCAAAATAAAGATTTAACGGATATGCTACCTGAGGTTGAAGATTTTACCATAAACGAACTTCTTCCTGCACTGAGCAAAGGAGGCTTTTTGGAGGAACAAAAAAGAAAAGAAATTGCCACTAAAATGGCACGTTATTCTGGTATTTCAGAGAAAGTCATTCTGCAAAACAATTTAGACGTTCCTTATGATTATTTTTGGAAAGAACTCTTAAGAGACAAAGGCTATACAGTAGGAAGACTTGATTCAAGATACAAAGGAATTGACCGTAAAGACGCTGGTGAAAGTCCTGATTTTAATGCTGAACTAACGTCTTGGTTGCATTCGTTTACACCTGCTATCAATATGTATGTCCGTAATAATCTTAATTACAAAACGGACTTTAAATACAATATGTTTGGTCCTGTTCATCCTTGGGACAGATCTAATGATAAAACAGGAGAAAACCTGAGACAGGCCATGGCACAAAATCCATATTTACATGTAATGGTGCAATCAGGATATTATGATGGTGCCTGTGACTACTTTAATGCTAAATACGATTTATGGCAAATGGATCCAAGCGGAAAACTAAATGATAGAATGTCGTGGAAAGGTTACAGAAGCGGTCATATGATGTATTTGAGAAAAGCTGATCTTGAAACTGCAAACGAAGACATTAGAACATTTATAAAACAATCATTACCTAAAGCTGCTGAACCTGCAAAATATTAAATCTGATTTCTAATCATAAAGAAAGTAAATTACAAGTACTATAATTCATGATCTCAAAAGCAACATTAGCAGATATTTCTGCTTTGAATATATTAATCAATTCTGCATACAGAGGCGAAACTTCTAAAAAAGGCTGGACAACCGAAGCGCATTTATTGGAAGGAAAAAGAACCGATGAACAGGAAATGACAGAAATTTTCCAAGATCCAAAAAATACGATTCTGAAATTCACTGAAAATGACAAAATTATTGGTTCGGTTTTATTGGTTGAAAAAGGTCATCAACTGTATTTAGGAATGCTAACGGTTTCTCCTGAACTTCAAAACAGCGGCATCGGGAAAAAACTTTTGGCTGAAGCCGAAAATCATGCTAAAGCTTTGGGTTTGTCGAGTATTATTATGACGGTTATTTCGGTTCGTGAAGAGCTTATTGCATGGTATAAACGTCATGGTTATGCAGATACGGGCGAAAGAGAAGCTTTTCCTGAGAGCGAAATTCATGTTACTATTTCTGATGCGCCTTTGGAGTTTATATTTTTGGAGAAGCTTCTTTGATATTGTTCTTTCACAGAGATACACAAAAATTTTGTGCAGAGATTCACTAAAGTTTTTTTAATCTCGCAAAGTCGCAGAGTCGCAAAGTTTTTTTTTATATTTCTTTGCGACTTCGCGACTTTGCGAGATTTTTAAATTCTACACGTTAGACGCACTGCTGTGCGTCTCTACAAAATCTTTGCCTCTTTGTAACTTTGCCACTTTGAACCTTTTTTAAAAAATAAAAAATGAACATACGCCTTTTGTCTAAAAAAGATAGTAAAGCCTCTATTTGGAGTGGTGGATTGACATATGAATATTTGATCTATCCGGAAACAGCAAACTATGCCGATAGAGATTTTGTATTCAGAATAAGCAGTGCAACAATAGAGGAAATGCCTTCAGAGTTTACCAAATTTAAAGGTTATCACCGATATTTGGTTATGCTTGATAACAGCTTACATATTGAGGTAAACAAAGAAAAAAAAGTATATGAGAAATATGAAATCATGGAATTTAATTCAGATGATGAAGTGACTTCTTATACAAAAGGTATTGATTTTAACTGGATGGTTTCTGATAAAATAGGCCACCACAAACTGAGAATAACCAATAGTACTCTGAATTGTAATGCTCAAATAATGATTTTATTTTCTTTACAGACAACTGTTATTAAAATTAATGACAAGCCATACAATCTAAACCCTTACGATTTATTAGTCATTGAAAATCAAAATAAGGAAAATATATTGCTTCATTTTTCTAATGAATGTCTTTCTGGGATGTTGGATTTTTAATCTAAGTTTTTTTAATCTCGCAAAGACGCAGAGTCGCAAAGTTTTTCTTATATTTCTTTGCGACTCTGCGTCTTTGCGAGATTCTTTTTTTAAGCCAAACCGTAAATCATCTTATATGACTTATATGGTTTAAAATAGCTACAATACGAGCTCTTCAAACAATCTCTGAATTGTTTTCTCCAAATCCTGACACAAACCCGGATGCGGTCTTGAAGTTTGTATCGCAGAACTTCTAATTGCCGTTAACCAGCGAAAACGCTCCGGAATTTCCATTTGTCCAATTGGTCCGCCATCTTTGTCTCCATCTGCGATTTTTTGAAATGAAATCAAATTTTTATACAATTGTTCAACATCAAAATCTGGAGAAAGAGCTTGAACTTTATGATTTGTAAAATAAAATTTCACTTTTATAAATTTGGCTTTTTTGCAAAACAAAATGATTCCGATATTCAGGAATTCTTCGCGCTCTACCCTTGGCACAACACGAATCACAGCATATTCGTATAAGTGATTATCTTGCATTTTGAGCCTGATTTACAAAGATTTCTGAATTATCTAATCTTGTCTTTAAAAACTGTAAGTACACATTTCGCAAGCCTTCCGGCGTTTCGTCTGCGTCTTCCCATTGCAACCAGTCCAACGGAATCGTATTTACTATTTCCTCTAAAACTTGTGGCGTTAAAATCGCTTTAAATTCGGCATCAACTTCTTTTAAAAGTGTAGCCTGAGGCAATAAAACGTGATCTTTTATCAACGCAAACGGACTTTTAGCATGCTGTTCCCAATTGTTCCAGGAATGATGAAAATACAAACAGGCTCCATGATCAATCAGCCATAATTCTTTATGCCAAATTAACATATTGGTATTTCTGAAAGTTCTGTCTACGTTCGTAATATAAGCGTCTAGCCAAACAATCTGCGAAGCTAATTTGGCGTCAACGGTTGTTACAACGGGATCAAAAGTAATTGCGCCTGATAAAAAATGCAGTGCCAGATTCAATCCCTGGCTTCCTTGCAGTAAATCCTGAATTTCTTCATCGCCTTCTGTTCTTCCAAAAGCTTCATCTAAATTTGCGAATACTAATTCTGGTAATTGCAGTTTTAAGGCTTTTGCTATTTGTCCGCCAACTAATTCAGCTATAAGGGCTTTTACTCCGTGTCCGGCACCTCTAAATTTTAATACATATTTAAAATCGTCATCGGCTTCTGCCAAAGCGGGTAAAGAACCGCCTTCGCGCAGTGGTGTTATATAACGGGTAACGTTTACCGTTCTGAGATCGAAGTTGTTTTTCATTTTTTAAAGATTCAAAGATGCTAAGAAACTGAGTTGCTAAGTTTCTAATCTTTGACATTACAAACTTACGTTTTTTTGATTTTAGATTGTAGAGGGTAGATTTTAGATTTTTTAAAAACGTTAATTACTTCGCGCAGACTTAAAAAGAGTTAAGCTGATATAACAGAATTATTAATCCTCATTTATGTCATCCTGAGCGAAGTCGAAGGACTGCAAAGACATTCCACAAAGTTTAGTTACTATGACGCCATTCGACTTCGCTCAGGGTGACAGCTCAATAAAATTATCTAATTATCAAATTGGCACATTTCCTAATTCTAAAAAAGCCTTTCCCAAATTGTCAATAATATCCGAAGCTATAAAAGATTCATAACCTGTTTCTGGCAAAGCAATATCTGCCGTTAAACCATGAATAAAAACGCCTAATTTTGCGGCGTATTTTGGTTCGTAGCCTTGGGCAAGCAAACTTGTCAGGATTCCGGTTAATACGTCGCCGCTTCCTGCGGTCGCCAAAGCAGCGTTTCCAGTTGTATTTTCGTAGATTTCGCTTTTGTTAATGATGTGTGTTGGTGCGCCTTTCATGACGATAATCACTTTATATTTTTCTGAAAAAGCGACTGATTTTTGAAATTTTTCTGCTTCTGAATTCCATTTCCCGATTAATCTTTCTAATTCTTTCGGATGAGGTGTCAAAATCGTGTTTTCGGGAACTAATTCCAGCCAAGATAAATTTTCGGAAATAATATTCAGCGCATCGGCATCGAGAACCAACGGCGATTTGTTCACTCTCAAAAACTCAAATAAAGCTTTTTGAGTTCCGAGTTCCTGCCCTATTCCTGGCCCAATTCCGATTGCTTGTGGCAATAATGGCAAATGAATATTGGTTATGAAATTTGTATTTTCATCGGTGACAACCATAACTTCGGGAATTGAAATCTGGAGTATTTGATAACCGCATTTTGGTGCAAAAGTGGTCACAAGTCCGCAACCCGATTTAAGGCACGATTTTGAAGCCAAAACTACTGCTCCAATTTTACCATAACTGCCTCCAATAATCACCGCATGACCTTGAATTCCCTTATGTGTCTGTGGATTTACGGGTTTGTAGATTTTTAAGACTTCTTCTTTAGTAATTAAATATGGAGCTTTCATTTTCTATTTTTAATTCAAACACTGATTTACAAAATACATTTTCATCATGCCTTTATTTTTTACTTCGATTTCACCGCGATAACTACAATTAAAATTGTCTTTAATCAACTCAAATGTGTTTTCAGAAACATTGATTTTTCCTGATTCCGAATTAGATTCCATTCTTGAGGCAATATTTACGGCATCTCCCCAAATATCGTAGGCAAACTTTTTAGTTCCTACAACTCCGGCGACAACGGGCCCTGAATTAATTCCGATTCTGATATTAAAACGAGTTCCGTTAAAATCAACATTTAATTTTGAGTCTTCAACAAATTTAAGCATTTCTAAAGCAGCAAGAACCATTAAATTTGCATGATTATCGGAGGCATAAGGCAATCCGCCAGCGCACATATAAGAGTCACCAACGGTTTTTATTTTTTCCAAATCATATTTTTCGACAATCTCATCAAATTTCGAAAAATAATAATCGACACTTTGTACCAATTTTTCGGGAGATAAGTTTTCAGAATAACTTGTAAATCCTTCAAAATCTGTAAATAAAACCGTAACCGATTCGAATTTTTTCGCTTCGACTTTTCCGGTTTCTTTTAATTCTGCCGCCGTTTCTTCAGGAAGAATATTGAGCAATAAAGAGTTGGATCTGTTTCTTTCATTCTCAATAATTTTATTGGTTTTATTCACAAATTTATATCTTCGGTATAAGCCAAAAGCCAGTAAAAGCATTAATACAAAAGAGATTATAGACGAAATTGCAATAATCTTCTGTGTCTTTTTTTGCTGATTCAGTAAATTGACTTCAATTTGTTTTTGTGCGACTTCGGCATTCGTTCGAATATCAGCCATTTTCTGAACCATTTCAATATTATTTACACTGTCTTTATAAACAACATGGTTTTTATAATAATAAAGTGATTCTCTAAAATTACCCGATTTCTGATACAACTCTGAAAGCTTTAAATTTGAATTGCTCAGCTGTTCCTTCAGTCCATATTTTTGTGCCAAACTCAAACTTTCTTCGGCATAACCCAGCGCTTTTTTCCAGTTATTACGTTTTAAATAAATATCGGACATATACGTCAGATAATCCGAAATGGCATAATAATCCTCTAATTTTTCTAGAATTGCGATAGCTTCATTTATATTTTTCATTGCAAGATCATCTTTTCCTTGCTCGGCATAAAGCATTCCGATATTCCCTAAATTATAGGCTGTACCAATTAAATAATTAACCTTCTTAAAGAGAATACCGGACTCTTTATAATAGGTTAATGCATTTTCATATTTTTTGCTTTTCGAATATTCTTCCCCAGCGTTCAATAAGGCGGTGGCTAATGAAATTGTGTCGGTTGTTTTTCGCAAAATAGAAATTGCCTTGTTATAGTACATTTGAGCATTTAAAGTGTTGTCCATAACCGAATAAACATCGGCAATAGACATATTTGCAGCACCTTCGCCGGCAGGAAAACCAGACTGAATTGCAGCATCTTTACTTTTGAAAAAGGCTTCAAGCGCAGTATTCAAATCACCAAGAACTCGGTATGAATTTCCTTTTTGTAGATAACCGCGATGTAAATAAAGATAATTGTTTTCCTTTTTTGACAGCTGAATGAGTTCGTTGGCATATTTAAGCGAAGTTTTGAGATCACTAACTTCATTAAAAGATAAATTTCGCAATAACTCAAGCTTTGCTATTCCTGAAAGTTTATTTTCTTTATAGATTTTCTCTAAACTATCAGCTATTTTTTGATTTTGAGCATGGCAAAAATGAGATAAAAAGCAAATTGCAATTATCAAAAAACAAATTCTGGTAACTGAAATACTTTTTCTCAAAATTCTTAACTATTAGCTCTTAATTTAGGGTCGATTAGGTATTTTTTGACATTATTTTGGTAGTAAATACTGAAATTGATTTTGTAAATATTATTTGTTTCGGCAATATCAGCTTGATCTTTAACGGTTGCGACTACTTTGCTGTCCTTCCCTCCCGTACCTGTTATCGTAATATCATCGTCAAGAAAATAAATATCAGTTGGATCATTTAAATCAAAATCGTAAACAATACTGTCAATCGCAATATCGTAGCCTGCATCTTTTGATTCACCAACCCATTCGACACTTTGAGCAATATAAACATTGCTTAAAAAATCAACTATTTTTCCGGTATCGCTTATTCCGTCATTATCATCAGAAAGCGTGCAATTATCGTGAATATCATCCTGCGAAGGATTTGTCATATGATAGAGTCTGCTGGCATCAACAGTTAAAACTATCTGTACATTTTTACCCATAATTCAATCATTTAAAGTTAATTAATTTACTTTTTATAGGCCAAAAAATTAGTTAGAAAACAAGTTTTAACTGGTTGATTTTTAAGGGGTAACATTTTGAATTATACTCAAATTTAGTAATTTTTTCATTTGAACTTTGATAAAATCAACAAGATGCTTTTTAATCGGATTTATGTATCGTTTTATCGGATATTTAGTTAAGAAAAGAAGTAAATTCTTTATATTTATAAATATAATAAGCTCTTTTTAAATACTTTACAAGTTTACTTCTATGAATTTCAGTTAACATACGACGCTTATGAATGTAAACAAATACGCTATAGATTGGAAAGAAATTTTAAATTTTAAAAACATTGCGCTAAACATAATTGGAGTTGCGTTTATTACGCTCGCGTTAAAAGGTTTTATGCTTCCAAACAAATTTTTAGACGGCGGTGTAATCGGAATCTCGATGCTTCTTCATGAAATTTTACATCTTCCGTTTGGTGCTTTGGTTCTCGTTTTAAATATCCCATTTTTATTTATCGGAAAAAAAATCCTCGGCAATACTTTCGCTGTCCAAAGCCTTATTACATTTATTCTTATTGCTTTGAGTATTAATTTTGTACATATTGATGCCGTAACTTCAGACAAATTATTAATCGCTTTATTTGGAGGGTGTTTAATTGGTATTGGAATGGGATTTTGCATCAGAAGCGGTTCAACTGCTGACGGAATTGAAATTTTAGCTTTGTTGACCACACGAAAAATCGGTTTAAATGTTTCGGAAGTCATCTTTGGAATAAACAGTTTATTGTTTCTTGCAGCTGCCTGGTATTTTGGAATCTCGACTGCATTATATTCTATTGTAACTTATTTCTCAGCCGTAAAATCTTTAGATTACATCTCACAGGGAATTGAGCAGTATATTTCATTACATATTATTTCGGCCAAAAGCAATGAGATAAAAGATTTGATTGTAATTAAATTTAGAAAAGGTATTACAATAATCAAAGGTGAAAGAGGTTATTTGCCAGATAGTTTTGATGAAAAATGGGACTGCGATATTATTGTAACCATTGTCACTCGCTTGGAATTACTCCGAATCAAAGAAGAAATCAGCCAGCTTGATCCGCATGCTTTTATGTATATCCAATATATAAAAGATGCGAGTGGCGGTATTTTAAGACTTAAGGCTAAACATTAGTTTTTTTTGCCACTTATTTCACTAATTATTTGTTTCGAATTGCTGACGCTTTGTCAAGTTTAAAAAACTTTGACAAAGCTAGCGGATAACAAGAATTAACACCTAAATATTGCGAAATTTATAATTTAGACTATCAAAATTCGATATTTTTTGAATAAATTTGCGACTCAATTTTATAAAAACATCACAATGAAAAATACTGCGCTTACGCACATACATGAAGGTTTAGGAGCAAAAATGCTTGCTTTTGCTGGTTATAATATGCCTATTACTTATGAAGGAGTTAATGCTGAACACGAAACGGTTCGTAACAGTGTAGGCGTTTTTGACGTTTCGCATATGGGCGAATTTTTGTTAACAGGTCCAAATGCTTTGGCCCTAATTCAAAAAGTGACTTCAAATGATGCATCGACTTTGACGATTGGAAGAGCGCAATATTCTTGCCTTCCAAATAACGACGGCGGAATTGTAGATGATTTGATTATTTATAAAATGAAAGACGAAGAATATTTACTTGTTGTAAATGCTTCGAATATTGAAAAAGACTGGAACTGGATTTCTTCTCACAATGATTTGGGAGTTGAAATGAAAAATCTTTCTGATGATTATTCATTATTAGCAATTCAAGGACCAAAAGCGGTTGAAGCTATGCAATCGTTGACTTCTGTTGATTTAGCTGCAATCACATATTATCATTTTGAAGTGGCTGATTTTGCTGGCTTTAATGATGTAATTATCTCTGCAACGGGCTACACTGGTTCAGGCGGATTTGAAATTTACTGCAAAAATGCTGACGCTGAAGCTATTTGGAACAAAGTTTTTGAAGCTGGCGAAGCTTTCGGAATTAAACCAATCGGACTTGCGGCGCGCGATACTTTACGTTTAGAAATGGGATTCTGCTTATACGGAAACGATATTAACGATACCACTTCTCCACTTGAAGCTGGTTTGGGTTGGATTACTAAATTCACTAAAGATTTTACTAATTCTGAGAACTTGAAAAAACAAAAAGAAGAAGGTGTTTCAAAAAAATTAGTTGCTTTTGAAATGCAGGAACGTGCAGTGCCAAGACATGATTATGAAATTGTTGACGGTTCTGGAGCTGTAATCGGAATTGTAACTTCTGGAACAATGTCGCCTTCAATGAACAAAGGTATTGGTTTAGGATATGTTACAGTTGCAAACAGCGCTGTTGAAAGTGATATTTTTATCAGAATCAGAAAAAATGATGTTCCTGCAAAAGTGGTGAAATTGCCTTTTTACAAGAAATAATTTTTAATAGTCTAAAGTCGCAAGTCGTAAAGTCAAAAGTTTTTATCAATGTTGACTTGTGACTTTTAAATAAATAACAGAAATGCATTACAATTTTAATAGTTGTAATGCATTTTTTTTTGATGTTTAACTTCGGATTTTAAGCAGAATTTTTTATCCTTTTATCAATTTTTAATAGTCCCTTTTGTGATTTGATGTCATTCATAGATAAAATCTTTTAGTTGTCGATTTTCTGCAGAAATTACTGTCTTTTATCAAAAAAATACCGTAATTTTAGTCTTAACTGATGATTTACAGATTTATGAAGAATCTATTATTAGTATTTCTGCTTACTTCAACTGTTCTATTTGGTCAAAATAGCGATCAAACATGTCAAATCTTAAACAAAATCAATACGCTTATTCAAACCGAACACATTCGGCCAAAGCCTATAAATGACAGCTTGTCGATTTTTGTTTTTGATAATCTAATCAACGAATTAGACCCTTCGCGAAATATCTTTTTTAAAAGCGAATACGATGAAATGTCTAAAAAATATCGTTTAAATCTTGATGATTTGATTTTAAGCAATGACTGTAGTTTTTTAGACGATATTACTTCAAAATACAAAACAGGGCTTTTGCGAACAAAAGCAGTTTTAGAAAAAATTCAAGCCGGAAAAATTGATTATACTGTTAAGGATACGATTCGGTTTTACAAAAAAGCCTTTCCTTTTTATCTAAAAAAAGAAGATTTGGAAAAAGTCTGGCTTAAAAAACTGCGTTATCAGATTTTAGACGAAATAGCCGAAACCAGCGAAAATCTAGATTCAGTTAAAGCCAATTTTGCATCAATTGAATCGGCTTCAAGACGTATGATTTTGTCTAATGAAATTTGCCGAATAAGTACGCTGCTAGAAACCAAAATTAAACAAGAGGAAAATCTTTATAATTATTTCTGTACATATTTCGATCCGCATACTGCCTATTTTAGTGATGATTCTAAAACCAGTTTTGTAGCTTCATTATCTAAAGAACACCTTTCGTTGGGCATGAGCGTTAATTTAAATGAAAAAAATGAAATAATTATAGCCGAAATTGACCCGAATGGTCCCGCATACCAAACTGGACTTATTAAAAAAGGTGATCAAATCATTTCGATATCCAACCAAAAAGAAACCCTGAAAGTTTCCTGTGCTTCGTTAGAATCAATTTCGACCATGATTATGTCCGAATCGAATAAAAGCATAACCCTTACGCTAAAACGAAATTCAGGAAAAAGCTTTGATGTGTATATCGAAAAACAAGTCATGAAAGATGAAGATAATTCGGTTTACAGTTTTATTATTGGGAAAGACAGTAAAATTGGCTACATCAAAATTCCGAGTTTCTACGCTGATTTAGATGAAAACAACAGAAAAGGCTGTGCCGATGATGTTGCCCGCGAAGTAATGAAACTCGAAAGGGATAATATAAAAGGCTTAGTTATCGATTTGATCGACAACGGTGGCGGCTCTATGGAAGAAGCCATAAAATTAGCTGGAATGTTTATTGATTATG
This sequence comes from Flavobacterium sp. 245, assembly GCF_004362055.1. GTDB lineage: Bacteria > Bacteroidota > Bacteroidia > Flavobacteriales > Flavobacteriaceae > Flavobacterium. Next base: position 902 of record NZ_SNXB01000006.1, on the reverse strand, counting down.
GGCCAATTTCTATTGTGATAGACAACAAAAAAGAGAAATCGGTGATTAACGACCCTTATAAAGGATTAATTTATAAAGGGCCAATTGTAGTGCTTGTAAACAGTAATACAGCATCAGCAAGTGAATTTTTTGCTTCTATAATGCAAGATTATAATCGTGCACTTTTAATGGGAAGCACCACACTCGGAAAAGCAACAATGCAGACTATTCTTTCGCTAGACGAGGAAAAAAATACTGATTTTCTGAAAATTACAATTAATAAATTTTACCGAGTTACAGGTAAAAGTCATCAATATGTTGGTGTAACTCCAGATGTAGTGCTTCCTGAATTTTATGAAGATGTTTATCAAAAAGAAAGTGACTTTCCTACTGCAATCAAGAACGACAGTATTCAACCATTTTTAAAATACAAACCTTATGCAAAACGCACGCTGATTGATCAATTAGCCAAAAATTCTGCTGTAAGGTTGGCCGACAACTACTATTTTAACGATATTAAAAAAATAAATCAAAAAATTGACAACATCGTAAACACACCAAAAGCAGAACTTCCGATGACTTTAGATGCTGTTTTCAAACAGAAAAAACTGGTCAATTCACTTTGGAAAGAAATCAATACTTTCAATGATGAAAATAATCCGCTTGATGTTTACAACTCCACCGTAAATCAATTTTTGCTTGGCGTTTATCCAAACGACAAAACGGCAAATCAATACCAGATTGACAATCTAAAAACAAATCCTTACTTGAATGAAGCTGTAAATGTCATCAATGAATTTAATGCTTCAAAATAGTTTTTTGTTTCAAGTTTCAGGTTTCAGGTTTCAGGTTTCAGGTTTCAGGTTTCAGGTTTCAGGTTTCAGGTTTCAGGTTTCAGGTTTCAGGTTTCAGGTTTCAGGTTT
>NZ_SNXB01000005.1 GCF_004362055.1 Flavobacterium sp. 245 | reverse complement strand
TAATGCTCGGATGGTGAAATTGGTAGACACGCTGGACTTAAAATCCAGTGAACAGCAATGTTCGTGCGGGTTCAAGTCCCGCTCTGAGTACTAAAACTTCAATTGGCTTTGCTAATTGAAGTTTTTTTTTGGAATAAACTTTCAGATTTTTAATACATTTTAGTTTAAGTGGGCTTAATTAGGTTTTAAAAGCATTTTAATTTTGTGTTATTGACTTTTAAATTATCATCTTAGAAAATATTGATAAATTTGTTTCCTTAGAAATCAAATTATGAACGACCTAATTAATGTTATAAATAGTTTTCAAAAGTTAGATGCTGAGACTGAAGATGCTATTCGGAGATTTTTTGTTGAAGAAAAGTTTAAGAAGAATGAGTTTATTATCCGAGAGCATAAAATATGCGACAAGATTTATTTCATCAGTTCTGGTGCTGTTCGAAGATTTTGTTTTGAAAATGATGAAGAAGTTACGAAGTGGATTTATACCGATAATCAGTTCGTAACTTCGATGAGCAGTTTTTTTGAACAAAAGCCTTCTTTTGAAATTTTTCAGACTTGCGAGGAGACAGTTGCCTATTCGTTATCTTATTCTGATGAACAACTTTTACTGGAGTTTCCTTTATTCTTAAATTTTCATCTTAAACAACTTCGACATTATCTTTCTAGAATAAATGAGTTTAATCACTTATTCCGTGCAATGACGGCTGAGAAAAAATATCTATTTCTATTAGAATCATTTCCTAAAATGATTAAAAAAGCGAAGTTGAAACATATTGCTTCACTAATTGGAGTTAGTCAGGAAACTTTAAGCCGAATTCGCGCTTCAATTATTTGACATTAGGTCAAAAAATAATATTTTCTTTTTTTCAATATTTGCTGTATAATTAAATTAAGTACTATTGAAAAATACTGTAATAAACAAAAATGCAATTATTGGAAAAAATGTTCACTTTGGAAATTTTACTACAATCGAAAATGATGTAATAATAGGTGATAATTCCTGGTTAGGCAATAACGTTACAATTTTAAGTGGTTCAAGAATAGGGAGTAATTGCCAAATCCACTCAGGAGCAGTAATTGGTGGAATTCCGCAGGACTTAAAGTTTCAAAATGAATATACTTTGCTTGAAATAGGGAATAATAACATCATTCGAGAAAATGTTACTATAAATCGTGGTACTTCTACAAAGGGAATAACCCATATTGGAAATTCTAATTTAATTATGGCAAATGCTCATATTGGTCATGATTGTTTTATTGGTAACAATTGCATTATTGGTTTTAGTGTCGGCATGGCTGGTGAAGTAGTTACTGGTGATTTTGTTAATGTAAGTGGTCTCACTGCTGTGCATCAATTTTCCCGAATTGGAAGTCATACCATGATTACTGGATTAAGCAGAATTGTGAAAGACATTCCGCCTTTCATAACTGTAGCTCATGAGCCTTTACGATTCGCCGGTTTAAATGTTGTTGGTCTTCGCAGAAGAGATTTTTCTTTGAAGAAAATTGAAGAAATCAAAGCTATTTACAGAATTATTTTTCAGGAAAAGAGAAATACTAAAAAGGCTTTAGAATTAATTGAACAGAATTTTGAGCCGACTTTTGTGAGAGAGGAAATTTTAAATTTTATTAAATCATCAAAAAGAGGAATTGTAAAGGGAATTATGGAATAAAAGAAGCCTCCACTATTTTGTATTGAAGGCTTCGTATTTATGTGAATTAAAAATAGATGAAAAATACTTTCATAACGTTCTATTCGTATTTAAGGTATTTCAAGACATTTGCTTTAGTTGCGTAATAAGCCCGTGATAAAACAATTATTAAAGTCAGAAGCAACAAGATAATAAATCCTGCAAGGAATGGCATTATGGTAATGTCAATTCTAAATGCAAAATTTTGAAGCCATTTATTCAATAAGAAGTAAACGGGAAATAGTGCAAGTAAAAAGCCGATAATACAATACAGAATATACTGTTTGGATAATTCTTTGAGTAAAATATTTGTTTCGGCACCTAACGTTTTTCGAATCGCAATCTCTTTCATGCGTCTTTGAATCGAATATGATGCCAATGCAAACAACCCAAATAATGCAATTAGAATCACAATAACATTAAGTAATGAAAACAAATTCTTTTGTTTTACATACGATTCATAAGTCCGAGCGTATTCTTTATCTACGAAATCATATTTAAAAGGATATTCTGTATCAACTTTGGTTTTCCAGAATTTTTCAATGTCAGAAATCGTGTTGTTTATATTTGTCGCGTTTAATTTGACGTATACCCGATTCATTTCTGAGGCCATACCTAAAGTTTTTATATGATAAAATGTCATAGGCGGAACAGCAACTTCGGGACTTAGTAAATTAAAATCTTTGACAATTCCTATAATACTCAGCTTTTGATTTCGAATCAAAATTTCTTCTCCAATCGGATTTTTCATGTTCATCAACTTTGCAGCTGTTTCATTTATCATGATTGAATTTATAGTATCGGAAGCGAGTTTTTTGTCGAATCCTCTACCTTTTGCCATTTTGATTTTTAACATTTCGAGCATTCCAAAATCTATCCCAATATGTTTTGCTTTAAAAAGTACATCATGATATAAAAGTGGTGACAACGAATTGTCAGCACCGTCAAAAGATACAAGTCCGGTTGAAACGTTTTCTACTCCTTCAATTTTGCTTAACTCTTGCTTTATTGTACTGTATTTGTTAAAAATATTTTGGGCACTACTTTCTCCTTCGTAATCTGAGGGAAGAAGATTTAAGTCTATAGCAATTAACTGATCTCCTTTGAAACCAAGATCTTTATCGCTTAAATATTTTACTTGCTGATATACAATGCTTGAGCCAATGATAAAAAATGTGGCAATTGCGAATTGAAAGATCAACATCCCGTTGCGTAACCAAACACCATTTTTGCTTCTTGAAAAATTACCTTTCAAAACTTTTAAGGTTTCAAAATTAGAGACATAAACTGCAGGAAATATTCCTGCAACAAAAATAGTTGTGATGAAAATTAGAATTAGCTGTAAATAAAATTGGCTTCCAATAATCATTAAATTTTTATTTAAAAAATTATTGTAATAAGGCAAAGTCGATTCTACGATTACCAAAGCCAATAAGATCGACAATAAACTAATTAAGGTAGTTTCAAATATAAATTGAAGTACAATATTACTTTTTGATGCACCAATTATTTTGCGAATTCCGACTTCTTTAGCGCGTTTTATTGCATTTGCTGTAGCCAAATTTATATAATTGACGATAGATAAAATGAGAATCAAAATAGACAGTCCCGCCATAATTAGCAAAAACTGATAATTGCCCCGACCTTCAGGATAACCATCTGTAATAGATTCTAATCTTGCTTTTGAGAGTGGTTCCATGAAAACTGTAAAATGTCCTACTTTTTTTGTCATTTCTTCAGGAGTAAACCCAGCTTGTTTTGCCTCTCTCACGATGACATCATCATAATATGCTTTTTCGAGCATTTTGCGGGTTTGTTCTACTTTTGAGCGATCTTTTACTTTTAAAAGTATTTTTAAAGCAAACAGACTTCTACTTTGAGCCGGATCAGCAAGATCTTTCATTCGATTTACTACCACGTTTGGAGCAATCGAAGAATTACCTGGAATTTGATATACCGCACGGACTACAAACAAATTATCAAGACAATTAATTTGTTTTCCAATTGGGTTTTCATTGCCAAAAACGCGCTTTGCAAGATCTTCTGATATTGCAATACTTGCGCCATCTTTTAATGCACCGTTAGCATTTCCCTGAGTAATTTTAAAAGGAAAAAGAGAAAAGAAATCGCTTTCGACATTGATTACTTTATCAACGAATTCTTTCTTTCCTTTATAAATTATTTTGCTTTTTTGATACCAGCTATCGGCAAAAACAATGTTTTCTACATTGGGGTCTTTTTCTAAATGCGCTTTTAATAGCACTGTATTATCGGTACTGACAGGCATATCAGTCAGCTGTACTAAAACCTGATAAACATTCTCTTTTTCTGGATTCCACGCATTATAACTCTGCTCGTCGTTCCAATAAAGTAAAGCGAATACTAATCCTGCAATTCCAATCGATAATCCCAGAACATTCAGGGCGTTAAATAACTTATTATTCTTAAGTTGGTAAATAAATATATTAGTCCAGTTTTTTAGCATTTTATTCGTATTTTAAATATTTTAAAATGTCTGTTTTTGTTGCAGCATAAGCTCTTGAAAGAACAATTATTAATGTTAGAATTAATAAAATGAAAAATCCTAAAACGAATGGAATTATGCTGATGTCTATTCTAAAAGCAAAATTTTCGAGCCATTTATTCAATAAATAATAAACAGGAAACAGCGCTATTACGAAACCTATTATGCAGTAGAAGACATATTGTTTCGATAATTCTTTTAGCAGCACATTTGTTTCAGCTCCAAGCGTTTTTCTAATGGCGATTTCTTTCATTCGTCGTTGTATCGAATAAGATGCAAGTGCAAATAAGCCAAAAAGAGCAATTAGAATTACGACAATATTAAGGACTGAAAATAAGCTTTTTTGTTTGGAGTAAGTTTCATAAGTTCTTGCATATTGTTTGTCTACAAAATCATATTGAAACGGATATTCGGTATCGACTTTCGACCATAATTTTTCGATATTGGCAATGGTGTTTTCCAAATTGTCAGCGTTTAGTTTTATGTAAACTTTATTTATATTATGCGCCATATCAAAGGTTTTAATATGATGAAAAGCAATTGGTGGCACTTTTAATTCGGGGCTCAATAAATTAAAATCTCTGACGACGCCAATGATTTTTAATTTTTGCTCCCGTATCACAAGTTCTTTCCCAAGGGGCGATTTAAGATTCATTAGTTTTGCAGCCGTTTCATTTATTATTACTGAATTAACGGTATCAGACGCTATTTTTTTATCAAAATCTCTGCCTTTTATTATTTTAATATTTAGCATTTCAAACATGCCATAATCTAAATTGATTGTTCTTTCTTTAAAAAGTTCATTATTGTACAAAACCGCGGAGATAGAATTATCTGAACCATCAAAAGAAATAAGACCGGTTGAAACTTGTTGAACGCCTTTAATTTTATACAGCTGTTGTTTTATGATACTGTATTTATTGTAAATAATTTGTTCTGCGTTTTCCGACTGATGTTCAATTGATGGAAAATTTAGGCAAACCGAGACTACCTGATCGCCTTTAAAACCAAGATCTTTATTTTGTAAATATTTAATTTGCTGATATACAATATTAGAACCGATAATAAAAAAAGCAGCAATTGCAAATTGAAGAATAAGCATTCCGTTACGCAGCCAAATACCATTTTTGCTTCTTTCAAAATTTCCTTTCAAAACTTTAAAAGTTGTAAAATTGGCGATGTAAATTGCCGGTAATAATCCAGCAGCCAAAACCGTAATGATAAAAATCAGAACCAATTGCATATAAAACTGACTGGCGAGAAGTATAATATTCTTGTTTAAAAAGTTATTGTAATAAGGCAAAACAAGTTCTACAATGACCAACGCCAGTAAAATGGAGAAACTGGTTGTTAAAATAGTTTCAAAAAGAAACTGAATGATAATATCGCCTTTAGAAGCTCCCGAAATTTTACGAACTCCAACTTCTTTTGCTCGCTTTACTGCGTTTGCAGTGGCGAGATTGATATAGTTAACAATCGACAAAATGAGAATCAAAAGAGACAAACCCATCATGATCATCAAAAACTGATAATTTCCTCGCGTTTCAGGATAACCATCTGCTACCGAATGTAATCTGGCTTCTGATAAAGGTTCAAGAATAACCGTAAAATAACCTACTTTTTTAGCCATAACTTCGGGTGTAAAACCGGCTTCTTTGGCAAGTCGTGTAATAAAATCGTGGTTATAGAGTCTTTCGAGTTTTTGTCTTGTAAGATCAATTTTTGAAGGGTCTTTTACTTTTAATAATAACTTTGAAATAAACGGATTCATCATTCCGGAAGTTGTTATTTCCTTCATTTTATTGATGATGACATTTGGCGCAATCGAAGAATTTCCTGGAATAAGATACACAGCCCTTACAGAAAACAGCTGGTCAAAGCATTTTATTTGTTTTCCAATTGGGTTTTCATTTCCAAAAATCCTTTTAGCCGTAATATCTGAAATAGCAATGCTGGAATCATCTTTTATAGCTGAAATTGTATCGCCCTGAATAATTTCAAAAGGAAAAAAAGAAAAGAAATTTTGTTCGACATTGATAATTTTATCTACAAATTCCTTTTTTTCCTTATAAATGATTTTATCCTTTTGGTACCAGTAATCAGCATATAGTGTAGATTCGATATTAGGATCTTTGTCTAAAGCCGGTTTCAGGAATAAGGCACAATCTGACCAGGCGGGCATATCGGTTACTTGAACCAAAACCTGATATACTTTGTCTTTTTCAGGATTCCAGGCATTATAATTTTGTTCGTCGTTCCAATAAAGCAGAGCAAAAATCAGCCCGGCAATTCCTATTGACAATCCTAAAATATTAAGAAAAGAGAAAAGTTTGTTGTGTTTTAAGCGGTAAATAAATATGTTGGTATAGTTTTTCAGCATCTTATTCGTATTTTAAATATCGTAAAATCTCCACTTTTGTTACTTGGTAAGCTTTTGCCAAAACGATGGCCAGTGTTAGAAATAATAAGGACACAAAAGCAATTATAAATGGTAAAACCGGAATGTCAATTCGGAATGCAAAATTCTCGAGCCACTTTTGCAGTAAAAGATAGGCAGGAATAATTCCGATTAAAAAGCCGATCACACAAAACACAACATATTGTTTAGATAAATCTTTAAGCAAAACATTAGTTTCTGCGCCAAGTGTTTTTCGTATCGCGATTTCTCTTAATCTTCTTTCCATAGAAAAAGAAGCCAAGGCAAACAATCCGAAAACGGCAATAAGAATTACGATGATATTCAATAAGGCAAATAGGTTTCTCTGATTTTCATATTTTTTAAAATTTTGGGCGTAGTTTTTATTTACAAAACCATACTCGAAAGGATATTCACTATCTACTTTTTGCGTCCAAAATTTATTGATGTCGGCAATAGTTTGAGGAATGTCGTTGGGTTTGACTTTTATAAAAATATGCCTGATGTCATCTTGTACGCCATTAATTTTGGTTACATAAAAGAAAACCATTGGCGCGATTCGACTTTCAAGTCCAAAATAATTGAAGTTTTTAACCACACCAACCACTTTCACCTTTTGTTCTCTCCAGTCTATAATTTTATTTAAAATGTCTTTTTCAGGAATCATTTTTACCGCTTCTTCATTCAAAAGCACAGATGAAATGGTATCGGATGAAATAGCAGGATTAAATTTTCGTCCTTTTATAACTTTAACATCTAACATATCCAGCATATCTAAATCCATTGCCATTTCCTGAACTAAAAACGGTTTGTTATTTTGATAACTTGCGCTTGACCATGAATTTTCCTGAGATCCCATTGCAAACAATGCGGTCGAGACAGCTTCTACGCCTTTTATTTTTGAGGCTTCTTGTTTGATGACTTTATATCTTTCGAATTGTGTTTTTCCTTTTTTGGGTTTAAAGGTGATATCTAAAACTTGCGTACCTTTAAAACCTAAATCTTTTTCGGCCATAAAATTTACCTGTTTGTAAACGATAAAAGACCCAATGATAAAAAATGCTGCGATTGCAAATTGTAAAACCAACATTCCGTTGCGAAGCCAAATTCCTTTTTTACTTCGGGAAAAATTTCCTTTCAAGACTTTTAATACTTCAAAATTCGAAACATAAATCGCCGGTAAAACTCCTGAAACCAGTATTACGAGTAACGTAATTATTATTAATTGAATGTAGAATTGCGCTCCAACAAGTACCAAGTCTTTATTTAAAAAAGAATTGTAATACGGCAATAAAATTTCCACTAATACCAATGCCAACAAGGCTGAAAAAATTGTAATTAAGGCAGTTTCAAAAACAAATTGCATTATGATTTGTCCTTTTGTGGCACCGGTAATTTTTCGTACACCAATTTCTTTGGCTCTTTTTATAGCATTTGCAGTCGCCAGATTGATATAATTTACAATAGAAAGAGATAAAATCAATATAGACAATCCCATTAAAATCAGAAGGTATTGCAAATTCCCGTTTGGTTCAGAAAAAGGTTGATTTCCTTTATATAATTTGGCTTCAGGCAATGGCAGTAAACTTGTTTTTACAGGATTGCCGTATTTTTTTGTAAATTCAGCAATCGTCATTCCTTCTTGTTTTGCTTGGACTTTAGTACAATTTTCAAAGAAAAGGTTGTCCATATTTTTTATAATTGCACCCGTCGCATTTGGATTTTTAATTTTCAAAACCAAGCCGTAATGATAACTCCATTGATCTTTTGTTCGTTCGATATCATCATCAATAACAGTTGTAACGGCATCGGGCATTACGGATGATTTTTCAGAAAGATCATATACACCACGCACGGTAAAAACCTGACCATTGTAGCGGACTAATTTTCCCATGGGATTTTCTGTGCCGAAAAGGCGTTCAGCAGTTGTTGCAGATATAGCAATACTGCTTCGGTCCTGAATGGCCGTTTTGCCGTTTCCGTGAATAAATTTGTATGGAAAAAAAGAAAAGAAATTTTTTTGAGCCGTAAAAATCTTACTCAGCATTTCTTTTTTGCCATTGTATGAAATCACATCTTTGGCATATTCGGCATAAAAATAACAGTAGCTTTCCACATCTGAAGAAATTGCTTTTAGCAGTGGTCCGGTGGTCGCCGCATTTGATGTCCAGATATTATTTTCGCCAATGTCATTTAAGACCGAATAAATTTTGTCTTTTTCCGGATTCCATTGGTCATACGAATGTTCGTCGTTCCAAAAAAGAATCGCAAAAATCAACGTCGCCATTCCGATTGACAATCCTAAAACATTTAGAATCGAAAACAGTTTGTTGTTTTTGATGTGATAAAAAAAGGTGTTGATCCAATTTTTTAACATGGTTCTAGTTTTTAGAAGTTACCAAAACATCGACATTTCTATGATTTAATTTTTCAGAAAGAATAACCCCGTCTTTCATCAAAATTGTTTTTTGCGAAAAAGAAGCATCATAATCAGAATGCGTTACCATTAAAATTGTGGCACCATTTGCATGAAGATCAGTCAATAATTCCATGACCTCATTTCCGTTTTTACTGTCTAGATTTCCTGTTGGCTCATCGGCCAAAATAATTTTCGGATTATTGATTAAAGCTCTCGCCACGGCAACACGTTGTTGCTGTCCCCCAGAAAGCTGTTGTGGAAAATGTTTCAATCGATGCGAAATTCCTAGTTTGTTGGCAATCGCCTGCACTCTTGTTTTTCTTTCAGAAGATGGAACATCATTGTAAATCAAAGGCAATTCGATATTATCATAAACCGACAATTCATCAATTAAATTGAAATTTTGAAAAATGAATCCGATGTTTTCTTTTCTGGCTTTTGATCTTGATTTCTCTTTTAACCCAATCATTTCCTGATCAAGCAAAAGATAACTTCCGCTTGAAGCGCTGTCCAAAAGCCCAACGATATTTAATAAAGTAGATTTTCCGCTTCCGGAAGGTCCCATAATCGAAACAAAATCGCCTTGATTGATGGTTAGTGAAATTTCGCTTAATGCACTGGTTTCTAATTCCTCAGTTCTAAATACTTTTGAAAGCTTTTTAATGGTAATCATAATTGGTGTTTTTAGTTTTGATTGATTTTCTTTTTAAAATATTTTCCTTTTGGAAGTAAAAGAAACACAGCTGAAAATTAAGATAATTAACAATGCGATTTTTTGTTATTTTTACTTTCGAAAGGGCTTAATAATTAATGATTTATCAGTACAATTGTGATTTTCGTGCCAAAAAATTAAACACCGTAACTGCTTTATTTTTAAGATTTTATTTTAAGAAAAAAAGCTTCACTGTCCATAATTGGACACCTTTCGTCCAAAACCGAACATAAATGAAAAAAACGAACGCTTCAATTTTAATCATCGACGATCAGGAAGACATCCTTTTTGCGTCAAAAGTGTATCTGAAAAAGTATTTTGAGAACATTTATACACTCAATAATCCGAAAAATATTGTCGAATTATTGGCAAAAAATACCATCGATGTTGTTTTGTTGGATATGAATTACAGAATTGGTTTTGAAGATGGAAGGGAAGGTTTGTATTTATTGAAAGAAATAAAAACGCTTTCGCCAAAAACGGTTGTGATTTTAATGACGGCATTTGGCAAAGTTGAAACGGCTGTTGAAGGTTTAAAATCGGGTGCTTTTGATTATATCCTGAAACCCTGGGAGAATAAAAAACTATTGGAATCGGTAAAACAGGCAGTTGATAAAGCGAGAAAAGATCAAAAGAAAATTAAAAGTCCGGAAATTGGAGATGACTTTTTTGTTGGCAATTCTGAAATTATAAAAAAAGCGTATTCGCTTGCCGATAAAGTAGCAAAAACAGATGCTAATGTTTTGATTCTTGGCGAAAACGGAACCGGAAAATTTGTATTGGCACATCATATTTATTCACAGTCCGAAAGAAAAAATCAGCCCTTTATTAATGTTGATTTAGGAGCCTTAAATTCGAATATTTTTGAAAGTGAATTATTTGGTTATGCCAAAGGTGCTTTTACCGATGCAAAAACAGATACGCCGGGACGTTTTGAAATGGCGCAAAACGGAACTATTTTTTTAGATGAAATTGGAAACGTTCCGCTTCATTTACAATCAAAATTATTGCAGGTGATTCAAACCAAAACCGTAACAAGATTGGGGGAAACAAAACCTAGACCTTTAAATGTCCGAATAATTACGGCAACAAATTTGAATTTAAAACTCGAAGTTGTTGACAAAAATTTCCGTGAAGATTTGTATTACCGAATTAATACGATGGAAATTGTTTTGCCTCCGCTTCGCGAAAGAATCGAAGATAAAATTCCGTTAGCAGAATATTTGCTGGAAAAAATCAGTGAAAAATACGGAAGAAGTCAAATTACTTTTGATAAAAAAGTTTTGGAACAAATCGAAAGACACGCCTGGAACGGAAACATTCGCGAAATGGAAAACAAGATTGAGCGCGCAGTAATTCTTTGTGAAAATAACAAAATCACCGTTTCCGATCTGGATTTAGAGCAAATAACCGAATATGAAAATCCTGATGATATTCAGCTTTCGTCGGTAGAAAAAGCTACGGTAGAAAAAGCGCTTTTGAAACACAATAATAATATCAGCAAAACCGCCGAAGAACTTGGTTTGTCACGAGGTTCTTTGTACCGCCGTTTAGAAAAATATAATATCAGCACCAATTAATATGCTAAAATCGTTAAAAACATATCATCTGCTTTTCCTTCGGTTAATTTTGATTTTGGTCGCAATCGAATTTTCTATTTATCTACATAAAATCAACTTTGTATTTGCGCCTATTTTTGGCTTTTTGATCGTTTTTTTACTTATTGTAGAATTGTATAATTATGTAAAAAGTATCATTTTGCTTTATGACAAAACCATTTCTTCCATCATACAAAATGATTTTAGTTCTGATTTTTCGAAACATAAATCCGGAAAAAATGATTTGTTTGAGTTGTACGATATTTTGAAAAACAAGCGAAACGAACAAGTTTCAAAAGACATTATATATACTTCGATTTTAAATAATATCGAAACCGGAATTATTATTCTGCAAAAACAGGAAAATGACTGGGACGTTTTTTTAATGAATGATTATTTTTCGACGCATTTTAATGTGCCGAAATTCTCAAAATGGAAATACCTTAAAAGTCATTTGCCTTCTTTGTGTGAGATTATCGATAAAGATGATTTTCAGGAGATAAAAACGTCACTCGAAATTAGCATCAATCAGCAAAATTCACAGACTTTTGTGTTGCAGGCGACGCGTACGGAGATTTTTGAGAATGATTATTTTATTGTTTTACTCGATTCGATTCAGAATGTTGTCGAGAAAAAAGAGAAAGATGCCTGGATTAATTTAATGAAAGTGATTTCGCATGAACTACTGAATTCGATAACGCCGATTCGTTCCATTTGTCAAAATTTGCAGGATTTGGTCGAGCAGGATTCATTATCTTCTGAAGATTTAGACGACATAAAAAACAGCGTTGCAACAATGCTCAGACGAAGCGACCATTTGCAGAAATTTGTCGAAGGCTATCGAAAACTGGCCATGTTGCCTTCGCCTAAAAAACAAAAAATCGAACTTCAGGAATTGGTAAACAATTGTCTTCATATTATGGAGCATTTGTTTAAAAGAGAAAATATTGAAGTTGTAAACAGCATTTCGCTCCATTATTCGATCAATGTTGATGCGCAGCAAATGGAACAGGTTTTGATCAATCTTTTGACGAATTCGATAAATGCGCTTAAAAACAATAATCGAAAACAGATTTTCATTTCGGCTGAAGCCAAAGAAAATCGGACGTTTATAAAAATTGCAGATAACGGAATTGGAATCGAAAAGGAAATCGAAAACAAAATTTTCCTGCCGTTTTTCACCACCAGAAATGAAGGCGCCGGAATTGGTCTGACTTTATCCAAAAATATTATCGAAGCACATGGCGGTTATATCAATTATAAAAATGAAAACGAAAAAACGGCTTTTGAGATTTGTTTAATTGAAGGTTGATTTATTTCTGCTCTAATACATTTATATTAGCCAAAAACTATCTATTTTAATTTATGATTTTAGCCTTCGATACTTATTATTACGATAATAAAGCCAAAACAGTTTGCATTGAATTTACAGAATGGAATCAGGAAAAAGATTTTAAAGTTCATACCGAAATTATAGATAATGTAGAAGAATACATTCCCGGCGAGTTTTACAAAAGAGAATTACCGTGTATTCTCAGCTTATTAAATAATATTGATTTAAAGTTGGTTACTGCAATTATTATCGACGGTTTTGTATATTTAGATGATGATAAAAAGCACGGTTTAGGCGGGCATTTATATGAAAAACTAAACAGACAAATTCCGATTATTGGTGTTGCCAAAACGAATTTTGCAAGTATTGAAAAAGATAAAAAGCCACTTTTAAGAGGCGATAGTAAAAAACCATTGTTTGTAACTTCTATCGGAATTGATTTGGAAGCGGCTTATAAAAAAGTGGAAAGTATGGCGGGCGAATTTCGAATGCCGACTTTATTGAAAGAAATGGATAGATTAACAAAAGAACTTTGAAATATTTATGGATAAAACGCTTTGGTCAGAAGTTGAAAAATTCGATTTAGATAATCCAGGCGAAGAATATGGATTTTCGACCAGATTGGCATTTGAAAATAGCTGGACAATCTATTTTACAAAAATTGCCATTCTCGAATACAAAAAATTCATGTATCTGGCAGCAACTTCTAATGAAATGGTTTCGCCTTCAGAAATTGTTGATATTGTTTGGCATCAGCATTTGATCTTTACTAAATCATATTCAGATCTTTGTGTCATTTTATCCAAAAAAATAGAACATATTCCTTCAACGCATAACAAAGCTGAATTTGAAAAATTTAAGAAAGCAAAAGAGGCAACTAAAAAATTATACGAGTTAAATTTTGGCGAACAGCCAAAAGAAATCTGGGATTACGATAATGCGCTCAGCTCACTGAAATTAGATGTCTCCAATTTAGATCTGTTTATGCTGAAAATAATATTTTTGGGATGCTTGGTACTTCTAATTTTTCCAATTTCGGTATTACTAAAACCTATTTTAGTTCAAATTGGTAATCCAGATTTTGTTTACTGCTACATTTTCTTATTTGCTATTGGGGTTGTTTTATTAATGCAGTATGTGAAAAAATATGCTGAGAAATTAATTAAAAGTTTGAAAACCACATTGCTAATTAAAAATCTCACCCCTTTTGAATTAGTACTTTTTCAAAAGAATCGACTAGATTTTGTTATTCACGGTGTTGTAAATAACTTAGTTGAAAACAAAAAAGTACTGGTTTTGGGCAAGTATTTAAAATTGACCGATGGCACTTTAACTGATAATCAATATGAAAATTGTGTTATCGAAATTATGAAAGAATATACTTTAATGCCTTACTGGCAATTAAATCACATAATAAAAAGCAAGCCAATATTTGAACAGTTGAAAAAATCTGTTGGAAAAATCAGAGATGAAATTATTAATTCGAAACAATTTTTGTGGATTGTAAAAGTCGCATTGTTTGTTTTTGGATTTCTTCTGAGTATTGGTTTCAGCAGAATAATTGTCGGAATTTCAAGAGGAAAATCAGTCGGCAACATAATTGGAGTGATGATTTTGATGATGCTGATCTCAAACTATTATTTCAAGAAAATAAGAAATTATTTGTTTGAAAAAGCAGTTCATTCCAGTTTTAAAGATGAGAAAGAGAATAATATACCAGAACAAGATTGGCAATGGAATTATTTTCTGTACGGCGGACTTTCGTATTCATTTATTCCTTTAACGGGTCATATAAATCGCAATTTCAGTTCTTCCAGCAACGGCTCTTCGTGCGGAACCTCTTGCGGGAGTTCCTGCAGCAGTTCATGTGGAAGCTCGTGTGGCAGTTCATGTGGAGGATGTGGCGGAGATTAAGAGTTTTTGTTTCTTCAAAATAATTATATAATGAAATTGATTATCGAATCCCTTTTACCGGACGATTCTATTTCGCATTTTGTTCACAGCTTTTGGATGGTCGAGAACAAAACAGGAAATGAGATTCCGGGAACAATACTTCCGAATGGAATGGTGGATATGACACTCATGAAAATGAATTCTGAAGACTGGGAAATGTCAATTCGAGGATTGGATACCGTTCCAAGTCAGATTAATATTGTCAAAGATGTGCGAATATTTTCGGTTGGATTTAAGCTTTTGGCAGTCGAATATTTATTTGGAGATTCAATAAAAGATGTTTTGAATGGAGGAAAAACGATTCCGAATGATTTTTGGCAATTTGAAGAAATTGACACAGAAAGTTTAGAAAATTTTCAGAAGAAAGTAACGCTGAAGATCAAGGCATTTTCAACAAAACCAATAGACGACAGAAAGAAAAAATTGTTTGAATTTATTTATGCATCTCATGGCGCTATAACTGTAAAAGAACTTTCGGAAAAAGTGTTTTGGAGCAGTCGTCAGATCAATCGGTATTTTAATCAGCAATTCGGAATTTCACTAAAAGAGTATTGCAAGATTCTGCGTTTTGGATCTTCTTTTAAAGATTTAAGCGAAGGCCGACTTTTCCCTGAACTCAACTTTACAGACCAAAATCATTTTATAAAAGAAATAAAAAAATACTCAGGCGTAACGCCAAAAGAACTCAGTAAAAATAAGGATGACCGTTTCATGGATATTGTCGCAATCAAAAAACTCCCACCTCAAAAAAACGACTGATTTTTACTATTTCGAGAATAACCTTCTTCGCAATTTTGTATCGTAATTAAACAATACAAAATATGTTAATACAAAATTTAAAAATAGCTATTATTGGCGCTGGCCCGGTTGGTTTGACAATGGCAATTTTGCTTCAGAAAAAAGGAATTGACGTAACCGTTTATGAAAGAGATAAAGATGCGCAAACCAGAATTTGGGGCGGAACGCTTGATTTGCATAAAGATTCCGGACAAGAAGCGATGAAAGAAGCCGGATTGTTAGAACGCTATTTTGAGCTGGCAATACCAATGGGAAGAACCGTTGCAGATCAAAATGGCGAAACTTTATTTGTACATAATACAACTCCAGAAGAAGCGCATGACAATCCAGAAATAAACAGAAATGATTTAAGAAATTTGCTTTTAAATAGCCTAAAAAGCGAGACTGTTGTCTGGAACAGCAAAGTAAACGAACTCGAAGTTAAAGATGGAAAATGGATTTTACATTTCGAAAACAGCAAAATTGAAACAGCAGATTTTATAATTGGTGCAAATGGTGGCATGTCGGCAATTAGAAAATATATTTCCGATGCTGAAGTCGAAGAAACAGGAACGTATATGATTCAGGGCGAAGTTTCTCAGGCCGAAACGAATTGTAAAGATTTTTTCGATTTATGCGACAACAATATTTTGATGACGTCGTATAGTGGTAATTTGTTAGTGGCAAACCCAAAGAATGCAGCATCTTTGAGTTATAATGTCATTTTTAAAACGCCATCAAACTGGATTTCTGGAAATGAATTGGATTTTATGAATATAGAAAGTATCCGTTCATTTTTAATCAATCGATTTTCTGATTGGGATGAAACTTATAAAGAGTTATTTCGAAAAACATCATTTTTTGTAGGACTGCCAACAAGAAAAATTTCCTTAGAAAACGAGTGGAAAAATAATCGTCCTTTACCTATAACACTTATTGGCGATGCAGCACACTTAATGCCTCCATTTGCGGGTCAAGGTGCGAATATTGGTTTGGTCGATGCCATGATTTTGGCAGAAAATCTTTTGAATGGAGAATTTAAAAGCATTGAAGCCGCCATCGCAAATTATGAGCAAAAAATGTTTGTTTATGCCAAAGAAGCGCAGGAAGAAACTAGAAATAATGAACTTATAATGCGGGCTCCAGATTTTTCTTTTATGAAATTTGCCAATTGAATTTTTTAGGTAGTCATAAGTTTCTGACTTATTGTATGTAGTTTTAGTTTGAACGTTATTTGTTTTACCAAATAAAAAAGTAATTTTATAAGTACTAAAATAATAAATTATGGCAGCCAAAAAACCAGAAGAAATGAGCAACGAAGAGTTGCTTAAAAATGAAATAATCTTTAAAACAGTAATTTATATTTTGCTAATTTTTGCTGTAATATTGCTTGCAGCGGGAATATGGCTAACTATTGTAAAAAAACAGTTTAGTGCTTTAACTGTTATTCCAATATCGCTTGGTATAATTGTAATGGTTAATGCAAATACTTTGAAGACTTTACAGAAAGAGAAAAAAAGCAGAGGATTGTAAAAATCTCAGTGCTTTTTTTGAATAAAATCAATAAAAAACTCCTTATGAAATTAAGGAGTTTTTTGTTGGGCATTACAGCTGAAATACATTTTAATTTTACATTCCTGGCCAATATAAAAAATTGAATTTATGGCCATCTGGATCTGTAAAACCAAAAGTATAACCTTGCTGAAAATTTTCAGGCTCAGAAAAGATTTCGGCTCCTGCTTTTTTTACGATTTCATACCATTCGTCAACATTTTCTCTGCTGTCTGCAGATAAAGAAAAGATGATTTCATTCTCAATTTTAGTATCAGCAGATTTGCCTCGCAAAGCATTATCAAATCTTTTTGGGATGAAAAAGTTTATTATAAAATTCTTTTCTCCGTAAATGAAACTTACTAATTCTTCGGTTTCTTTTCCGTTTTGTTTAAAACCAAGATCGGAGTAAAATTTAATTGTTTTTTGCAAATCATGTGAAACCAAGTTTGCCCATATCATTTTCGTTTTCATAAACTTTAATTTTAGTTATTTCGTTGCATGCAATCAATCTGAACACATAGAAACATAGATGTAAAATAAGATCTATGTTTCTATGTGTTAAATAAAAATTATACGCAACGCGTTTTAATTAGACAGTTAATAATCTAAGTTACTGAATTAATGTTCTGTTTGGTTTTCAATAACTTATAAAATTTTGTTATATAAACTGTCTTTTTTAAAACTCAAAAGCAGTTTTGTACTGGCAATCTTTTGTTTTAATTTTGCACGACTGCTGCAAAGTGCAAAGCGCTGAAAATAAAGACAAAATAAAAAGTGAAAAAGGAAGAAACAAACTGGACGATTTGTGAGGAATGTCAAGGACGCGGGAAAAAAAGTCAGCGAATCAGCAAAAAAGTGAAGCTTCGTTATCAAATGGAATTAGACCAATTTGAAAACAATAAAGGCGAAGGAAAAACTCCAGTTCCGCCTAAAGCACATTTAAAGTTGTGCATAAATTGCAGTGGATCAGGATTAGTACACACTTCAAATTCTCCTTTAGCAAATAAAGAAAACTATCCGCATGTAGCTATTATTGGAGGTGGAATTGGCGGAGTTGCTTTAGCAGTGGCTTGTCTCCATCGCCAAATTCCGTTCACTATTTATGAACGTGACAGTAATTTCGATGCCCGATCACAAGGTTACGGACTTACTTTACAGCAGGCGAGTAAAGCAATGACGGGATTAGGTATTGTGGCTTTAGAAGAAGGAGTAGTTTCGTCAAGGCATTTGGTTCATACTACAGATGGAAAGGTGATTGGTGAATGGGGAAACAGAAAATGGATTCAGTCAGAAGAGAAAAAATCGCCGAAACGTTCAAATATACATATCGCAAGACAATCTTTGCGTTTAGAGCTTTTACAGCAACTCGGCGGAAATGATGCCGTGAAATGGGGACATCAATTAATAGATTTTAAACCATTTGAAAGTGATGAAGTTGAGCTAACTTTTAATGTCGATGGAGAAATAAAGAAATCAAAAGCAGATCTTGTTGTTGGCGCCGATGGTATTCGCAGTTCAGTACGCAGACTGCTTTTAGGAGATGATGTTGCTCCTTTGCGTTACTTAGATTGTATTGTGATATTAGGTATTTGTCCTTTGAGTGCACTTGAAGGCGTTGAGAGTGATTTATTAGATTCGGCTACCGTATTTCAAACCGCAAATGGCAACGAGCGAATTTACATTATGCCTTATAAAGCTGATTCTGTAATGTGGCAGCTTAGTTTTCCAATGTCAGAAAATGAAGCAATTGAGTTAAGTGCTAAAGGCCAAAAAGCGCTAAAAGAAGAAGCCTGCCGACGAACACAATGGCACAATCCTATTCCGCAGATTTTAAACGCTACAAATGAAGCTCAAATTTCGGGCTATCCTGTTTACGATCGAGAATTGCTTGATTCCGAAGTTTTGAAAAAAGGAAATGCTGTAACTTTAATTGGCGATGCAGCGCATCCAATGAGCCCGTTTAAAGGACAAGGTGCTAATCAGGCGCTACTCGACGCGCTTTCTCTGGCTCGGGGCATTACGAGAGGATGTAAATCTTTATCGCACTGGAAAAAAGTTGGAATTAGGGAAAGTGTTTTAAATGAATTTGAAGCCGAAATGCTTAAACGAAGCGCTGTT
The DNA here is from genome assembly GCF_004362055.1 of Flavobacterium sp. 245. GTDB lineage: Bacteria > Bacteroidota > Bacteroidia > Flavobacteriales > Flavobacteriaceae > Flavobacterium. Next base: position 428,009 of record NZ_SNXB01000005.1, on the reverse strand, counting down.
AAAGTAAAAGATTCTGCAGATGCGGCACAATTTCTCCATTCTGAAATTGTACTTCATGAAGGTGACGAACCAAGAGGACGCTGTTTGAAGAAAAAATGATTTTCAGATATTCTTAAAAATCTTGAAGCTTCTATTTGAGAATTATTGTTTTAAAGTGTTGCAAAACAGTACTTTGTAATCATTCGTACTTGCTCAATAAAAAAAGTCGTACTGTTTTTTTAAAACAAATGAGTACGACTTTTTTTATTCGGTCGCGCAGCTCTTGCTTCTTTCCCAAATTTGTATCGAAATAAATTTCTAACCTAAAATTCGATACAATGAAAACTTCAGTAAAATTTTTAGCCACACTATTCTTAATAAGCAACTTTTCTTTTGGACAAGATATTTCTAAAAGAATTGATTCGATAATAAAGGACAATTATCAAAAAAATCCAAACGTTGGTATAAGCGTCGGTTTTATTAAAGATGATAAGGAATATTTTACCGCTTATGGTAATTTGAATTCCGAAAGCCAAATTCAGATTAATAAAAATTCTCTATTCGAAATTGCATCAATTACTAAAATTTTAACTTCAAATTTAATTGCTCAGGCCGTTATTGAGAATAAAATAAAAGTAGATGACTATATAGACAATTATCTTCCGAAGGAATATGTTTTGCAGAAAAATCTTCAAAACAAAATGAAAATTTCAGATCTGGCTTCTCATCAATCTGGTTTGCCTGATATCGATTTTGGAAAACTAATAGAACTAAATCCGCAACAGCCTGTAAGTAATGTAACCGAAAAAACATTGGCGGATATAATCAATAATTGCACTGAGCTGAAAGATTATGGTAAATATCGCTACTCTACAATTGGATATACCTTACTCGGCCAAATATTAGAGAAAGTCTATAACAAGAATTACGATCAAATTATTATAGAGAAAATAATTGCCCCATTAAAAATGAAAAATACATTAACAAAAGATTTTAATGTAAAGAACATTACCACTGCCCATAATCCTGATGGCGGTATTCAGGAATTCTTTAAATGGAATGTTACTGCGCCTGCCGGATTAGTAAAATCGGATGCTGCAGATATGGTTATGTATTTAAAAGCTGTTTTAAATAGTAAAACTTCAGTAGGCAAAGCAGCAATAATTACCGAAAAAATATTTTACAAAGATGAAAAGAGAGAAATGGGATTAGGCACAAATATTGTCACAGATGATAAGAACACAATTTATATGAAATCTGGTGATTCGATGGGACAATCTTCGATTATCTGTTACAACAGAGCTAAAAATTGGGGTATCATTATACTTCTAGATCAAAGAAATTCAAAAATGAGACAGAACTTGCTGAATACAATTTATGATACTGTTTTGAAATAAAAAGTACAAAAATTAAAGCTAAAACAACTATTTAATAGACTATAGAGTTGTTTTTTTATTTGATTCAAAGAGAAACTTTGATGAGATGATATTCAGATTTATTTTATTTCAGTTTTCATTATAGTAATTGATTATAGGTTCAATATTCTTATATTCGTTTTAATAAGTTTCGAAATTATTGCACAATTTAATGAACGATAAATTAATTTTTCCAATTGTAATTCATCCAATTCCAACAAAACTAGAGCGTTTTTTAAGTTCGTTTTTAATCGCTTTTATTTTTATTCCTTTTTCTTATGGTGTTTTTACCGGTCAAGGAGTGTATTGCTGGAGTTTGCCATTTGGCTTTTTTGGAATGCTGACTTTTAATCATTTTACAGATTATAAATTCACAACATTAAAAATAATTCAAAAAAATAAATTTATATCTTTTGATGAGAATGGATTGAAAATTTTGCAAGATGATGAATGTTTTGTATACGATTGGAACCAATTAGAAAATATAAAAATTAATTTAATTGCGTTTAAAGGTAAATGGAAGGATGAAGATGGGAAATATGACGGAATCGAAAATTATATTGTATTTACTTTTGAAAATATAAGGCAGAAACATCTTTTTTATTTAGATACACCTAAAGAGTTTAATTGTTTGTGGGATTGTTTTGAAAATATAATTTTACCAAAATTATATGAATCCAAGCGAATTAAAAATGAAAACAGAATTATAGCGCAGTTGAAATACGCAGAATTACAGCGATTTAAAACTAAATACAATATAAATAGGTACACTGATTTTGTCTATTTCAACTAGAAAAGAAAAAATAAGAGTTGATAAAAAACTTTTAGACGATAAATAGAAAATCTCCTAAAAACTCAGATTATGATAAATCACAAGAGCATAAAATTTTTAATTATACTTTTTATATTTATTGGTTTTGGTTTTTCGATGCAGTCTAATAAATCTGGAATAGAAATATTTACTGTCAACGGAAATTTTAAAAGTTCATTGAAAGATTGTCATTATTGTTTTGATGAAAACACAGTGCTTTTATCTCAAAAGCCAATTTTTGATGAAAGTGACATTAAAGGTTTTACTTGGAAAAACCAGCAAATTTTTCTCAATGAATCTGGAAAAAGAAAATTGAAAAACCTTAAAATTGCCCTCTCTGGTATGCCAGTCGTCATGGTTCTGAATAAAAAAAGAATTTACGGGTTTTGGTTTTGGGATAAGTATTCTTCTTTTGGTTGCGACCGAGTTTATACATATCCAGAAAAAGATTTTAAAATAAAATTTGGTTTGCCTGCAGACTACACTTTTGGGAAAGATCCAAGATTTAATACGTTGCTTCAAAAATATGTTCTAGAGAAATACAAACAAGATTAATGATCACATTAGTGCGGAATGCTTTTTGCATTAAATATGTTTTCTGACTGAATAGTAATTAAACAATCAAAATCTGAAATGCGCTATAAAAACATAAAAAGGATTTTATCTACATTCGGAATATTGATTTTCTTTCTTCCTTTTTTCCAGATGTGTTCCGATGAATCTCTAAAGTCAAAACCTGCATTTTTTAAAACCCAATCAGATTCTCAAGATCAATTAGAGAAAAATGTTGCTTTTGAAAAAGCAAAAAAAAATGCGACTTTAACGGGTTATGATCTAGCGCTCGTCTTAGAAATTTCACTTTCATCAATATTCACTGTAATGATGATGCTCAGTTTCATCATTTGGGTTTTCACACTTCGGAATTTCGAAATTTCAATTCTGTCATTTTTAAATATGCTTTTATCTTTAATCGCTATTATCGCTTTGATAACTATACTTCCCTTTGGTCAACTCAGATATGGAATAATTTTATTTCAATTAAATTCTGTGCTACTTTTTTATTTCGTTTGCAAAGAGGAATGAAAGAATTGGCTCTGTAAAAAAATAATTTCCGAAGAAATCAAACTTCTTGTTCCAAATCGCAAAAAGTAATTATTGTCCTTGTAATTTTCATCCTAAAAAACCGCATTTCATACCTATATGAAAGCGGTAATTTTTAGTTAACGGATTGAATTTGCTTGTATCGACCTGAGCAAAAGCTTTTTTAATTATGAAGTTTTTTCGTAAATAAAATAATATTACATTTAATAGTCATAACCATTTATAATCCGTGTTTTTAAAAGCTTAGAAAAAAATAGTTAGGATTTATTTTTGAAGGATTTAAAGAAGATTTCAATGAGAAAAGTTGATGAAGTACAGTAATAATATCCTTATATTCGTTTTACGATAAAAAAATTCTGCGAAATAATAATGGAATCCAATCAACTGCTTTTCTTTTTGAGTGCTTTAGGAGCTTTTAATGGTTTTATACTTTCACTATATTTTGCTATAAATGCTAAAAAGAAAATTTTTGCAAATTATTTCCTGTCCTTGCTTCTGTTGGTTTTAAGTATCCGAATTATAAAATCTGTTTTTTTCTACTTTAATCCTGCCTTATCCAATATTTTTATTCAAATCGGACTTTCAGCCTGTGTTCTTATTGGACCTTTTCTTTTTTTAAGTCTGAAGCCGAACGCAGAATATCAAAAAACGAATTGGATAAAACACATACTGCCTTATTTGGTAGTAATAACCATTTTAGGAATTTTGTATCCTTACACTAAACATCGGGCAATGTGGAGCTGTTGGATTGTGAACGCAATATATTTTCAATGGTTTGTTTACATTCTTTTATCCTTCAGATATATTCTGCCTATTATTCAAAAACTCAAAGGAAAAGAAAGTTTAAAAAAAATAGAGGTTTGGTTTCTTAGCATCTATCTGGGTATAGCATTTATCTGGCTGGCCTATACCACTGTTGCTTATACTTCTTATATTGTAGGAGCTTTATCTTTTACATTTATCCTGTACTTAATTATTTTGCTTTTAATTTTTAAAAGTAGCAGTGAAAGTGTGTTTTTTCAAGAAAAGAAGAAATACAAAAATAAAGAAATGGATGCCGAAATGCAGGATCTGATTGGCCAGAAATTCAATATAATAATAGACAAAGAGCTTTATCTTAATCCAGATTTCAGCCTTGAAGAAGCTTCAAAAGAACTAAAAGTTACAAAGCATTTATTATCTCAGTATGTAAATGAGATTTTGGGAAAATCTTTTTCAAATCTTATTAAAGAATATCGAATTGAAACAGCAAAGAGGTTATTAAAAACCGAAAAAAATTTCACGTTCGAAAGCTTAGGTTATGACAGTGGATTTAGTTCAAAATCTGCTTTTTTTACTGCATTTAAAAAAGTAACCGGTTTAACACCTGCAGAATACCAAAAAGCACATTTAGAATAAGTTTGAAATTATAAAATAAGAGTTCTACATTATAAATTAGAACCTTTCAAAAAAACAACTACTGGATATTTGCTCTCATTATTAATAACTAAAACTTTAAAAATGAGAACAGTACTTTTATTTATTTCTTTAAATTTTTTCTTTCTTAGCGCAAATGCCCAATTAAATGATCTTGGAAATGATTGGGGTTTGATTCAGAAAACACTTAATCTATACTTAGATGGGCAGGCAACAGGAGATTCAGTTAAAGTAGGCCAATCTTTTCACGATTCTTGGCAGCTTAAATATTTTGCCGACGACAAATTGAATGTTGTTCGTAAATCAGAATATATGAAAGGATATAAAGCACCAAATGCTAGATCTGCTAACTGGTCTGGGCGTATTATATCTATTGATATTACAAACAATGTTGCTGCGGCCAAAGTCGAAATTAGTACTTCAAAACTTTTGTTTGTCGATTATTTTAATCTCATGAAAATAAATCAAGATTGGTTTATAGTAGATAAGATTTCAACTAGAACGCCTCATAGAACTGTTGAGGTTCCAGCAGCTAAAACGAAGTAATGGTACTTAAATTAACTTAATAATTTTAGCAAATGAATAAAATAATAATTTTATTAGTTGTTCGCGTACTTTTATTTTCTGCAAATGTAAATTCTCAAAATAAAATCTTATTTGTAACTTCAAATCAAGATTTTTATGGAAATACTAAAATTCCTGCTGCCAATCATTTTGAAGAGATTGTCGTTCCTTATGATATTTTTATAAAAGCAGGTTATACAGTTGATTTTATAAGCCCAAAAGGTGGTGCAATTCCTATTGGATATATAAACAGTTCTGATAGTTTGCAAAAAAAATATTTGTATGATGGCTGGTTTATGGACAAATTGGAGCATACAAAGAAACCAACAGAAATTATTCCCAGCGATTATGTCGCTATTTTTTACAGCGGAGGCGGAGCGGCGATGTTTGGAGTGGCGGACGATAGTGCAATTCAAAAAATTGCAACAACAATTTATAGTAATAACGGCATTGTTTCTGCAATTTGCCACGGAACTGCCGGAATAGTTTATTTGAAAGATGAAAAAGGAAAATCGCTGTATGCTGGAAGAAAAATTACGGGTTATCCAGATGCGTTCGAAAATAAAAATGCTGAATATTATAAGGCATTTCCATTTTCAATAGACAATGCGATTAAACAAAATAAGGGCAATTTTGTTTATTCTGAAAAGGGAGGAGACGCTTTTTATAGTGTCGATGGTAGATTTGTAACAGGACAAGATCCGAGTTCTGGCAATAAAGTGGCAAATGAAGTTATATCAATTTTAAAAATTGATATAGATTAAATTACGGAAGTTTTTGGCTGTGACCGAGTTTATATGAATCCAGAAAAAAATCTAAAATAAAATTCGGTCTGCCTGTTTCTAAAAATCACAAAAAGTAATTATTGTCCTTGTAATTTTCATACCTAAAAAACCGTATTTCATACCTAATCCCTGATTACATGCTTAATAGGGATGTTTTTGAATATATTTTTGTCTCTCAAATTTTAATTAAATAATTTATGAGAAAACAATGGTTTAGGAGATTGTTATATGCTGTTATTGTAGCAATAGTTGTTTTAGTAAGTGTTTTTATATGGGCAGATAATGAATTAAATAAAGTCTTGGGTAAATCGACCCAAGTAATAAATATTTCTTCAATTGTTAAACCATCTACGGCAATTCAAATAAAAAATGTAAACGTTCTTTCAGAAGATTGCACTTATTTTTTAAAGAATCAAAATGTATTAATTAAAGATGGAATCATAATTCAACTTGGAAGAAATCAATTACTGGATAGCGCAATTACCAGTATTGAAGGAACAGGAAAATTCCTGATTCCGGGGCTTGTAGATAGCCATGTTCATTTAAAAGAAAGCAAGAATGATTTGTTTTTATATTTAGTAAATGGTGTAACTTCTGTCAGAGAAATGGCTGGAAGTACTGCAATTTTAGAATGGAGAAAAGAAATCTTAAATGGTGGTATTGGACCGCGAATGTTTATTGCTTCTCCACCCATATTTAGTGAAAGCGGACTAACGGGTTATTATTACAGTTGGACAAGACATTCTATTAATTATTCGACCGAAAAAGATGCTGAAAAAGCAATCAAAAAAATAAAAGAACAAGGTTATGATGCCATTAAAATGTATGGTTTTGTTAATCCAGAAATGTTTAAGACAACAATAGCGATAACCAAAAAACAAAATATTTCAGTTATAGGTCATATTCCCCTAGTTAATTTAGAAACTTTTTATAAATCAGGTCAAGTTGAAGTGGCGCATGTTGAAGAACTAACCATAAAAACGATTGATGAATTTGGGAAATCAATTTCTAAAAACCCGAAAGAATACCTTCAATTTTTAAAACTTCGTTCTGACCAAATTGCAAAAAAGCTCAGAGAAAATAACATAAATGTTACTTCAACGGTTTGGCTTTGTGAAAGTTTTTCGAATCAAAGATTTGACTTAAAGGCTAAACTCAAAGAAATAGAACTTGAATATGCTAATCCGAAAATTATTGAAGGAACGCCACTTTACAAATTAGGCTGGTTGCCTGGTGAAAATGGTTATGAATATGATGGGAAGGATGATGATAAAGCTAAAAAGCTATCCAAAACTTTTTGGAATACTTATGCAGAAGCTATTCATATTATGACAAAAGCATTGGTTGATAATAAAGTTACAGTTATGGCAGGAACAGATGCTAATGTGGCCACTGTGGTTCCTGGATTCTCACTTCATAACGAATTAGAATCTTTGTCTAAAAGCGGAATGACTAATTCACAAGTACTTTATGCGGCAAGCGTTGCGCCAAGTAATTGGATGAAAAGAAATACCGGAAAAATAAAAATAGGATACAAAGCTGATTTGGTTCTGCTTGGAAAAAATCCATTAGAAAATATTTCAAACACTAAGGCTATTGAATATGTGTTTTTTGATAAATATAGTATCGATAAAATCCAAATTGGAAATATTCTAAAAGCGATCAAAGATGTAAATAATCAAAATAGAAATAGAAATAGAAAGATTGATGAATATTTATGAATAAAAAAAACTCCTTAATTTATTTAAGGAGTTTCTTGGTGGGCTTTAGAAATCACCCTGTTTATGAATTATTTTTTAAATGATTTAAAGAATTTTTTTTAAGCATTACCTTTCCTGTTCTTGATCAATTTGTTTCCTACTGTGCAAATAACTATTAATGCCAAAAAATGGATTAAATAAGACTTAGGTTCGCCATTTCCATTGACAAAAGAAAAAACCCGATTCCACCTTACTTTGTTAAAGCCTTTGCCATCTTTATCCCAACTTAACCAAATAAATACTGGTTTGCCAACTACGTGATCAAAAGGAACGTATCCCCAAAATCGTGCATCTAGAGAATTTTGACGATTATCTCCCATCATCCAATAATAATCCTGTTTGAAAGTATAAGTATGGCTTGCTTTGCCATTGATCAAGATCTCTTTACCATTAATTTTTAAGTTATTACACTCATATTCTTCAATGATTCGTTTATAAAAAGGAAGTGATTTTACATCTAATTTAATAGTCGCTCCTTTTTTAGGAATATAAATAGGGCCGAAGTTGTCTATATTCCAACCCAAAGATGGAATATGAGGAAATACATTTCCGTCCTTACCCTTTGGCGTCAATTGTTTTTTAACTTCTTTTACAACAGGGTTTGTTGCTATTAATTTGGCTTCTTCATCTGTTAATGTCAAAAAGTACTCGCCAGTATTGGTAAGTGCAAAATACCCATTTTCATACTTTAAGCCTTCTCTGGCGCCATATTTATGAATAAGGTCATCTTGGCTTATTGCATCTCCTTTTGTATCAACCAAAAAGTTATATTGAGGTTTTGCACTATTGGGTAATTTTGATATTTTGCCGTTAATGTATATATCTCCATTACGAATTTCTAGAGAATCTCCTGGGATTCCAACACATCGTTTAACCAGGTTTGTTTTTTTGTCAATTGGCTTGTAGTAATTTCGATCAGGATGAAAATTATCCATATCACGCAGTGTATCTGCAGGCTGATTAAAAACTACAATTTCATTGCGTTCAATGTTTTCTATAGCTGGAAGTCTGAAATACGGTAATTGAAACTTGTTTAACAAGGATGTTTCTTTTTTTGTTACGTCATCATTAAATAAATATGATTTTTTACCTAATAAAGGAATTGAGTCATGCACCATGGGCAATGCAACTGTGGTCATGGGAGTTCTTGCCCCAAAATTAATTTTGCTTACAAACAAAAAATCTCCTGTATATAAAGTTTTTTCTAATGACGAAGATGGAATCGTAAACGGCTGTATAATATACGTATGAACCAATGTCGCAACAATGATGGCGAATATAAGAGAACTTATGGTATCTTCTGGTTTAGATTTTGGTTTTAAATCCCGATTCTCAATATAGATAAGTTTTTCAGAAGTATAGTTTAAAAAAGTAATATAGAATCCTAATGTTAGTAAAACAATTATAGTATCTTTTGTAGTGTTTTTTCCAAAACTTCTAATAACCTCTATCCAAACCACAGGAATCATTAAAAGGTTAATGATGGGGATGAAAAGCAAAATGACCCACCAACGTGGGCGTTTAATGATTGTCATCAATATTATTAAATTATAAATTGGTATAAACGACTCTATTGGTCTTCTCCCTGTTTTTAGATAAAGTTTCCAAGTAGATAGCCCATGGATAATTTGTACAATTAAAATAAAGACGAGCCATTGTGATAAAGTCATATTTCAGAAGTTTTATTAATTGTTTTTTCTTTTCTAAATCTATAGTGATTTAGTATATGTAGCTTTTTGCATAATTTGTTACACATTAATAAAACGCAAACCGTTAAAAACTTCATAATCTATTTGTCATAGAGGTAATGGTATTTGAATCGAAAATCCAATAAATTCGGTGTTTAATCAAATTCTAAATAAAATTGATTTTGGTATTAAACAAAAAAAACTCCTTAATTTATTTAAGGAGTTTTAATTTAGTACTTAACAACCGTCTTCGCTAGCGACACGTTTATAAATTACTTTACTATCTCGTTCTACATAGTCGCCCGATAGTATTGAATAGGAATACTTGGGTGCGTACGATATGCTATGGCTTTTTAAAATTATTTTGTCGTTAACTTTCAGGCTCTGCAATTGCTCAAGTTGAGACATTTGCGGCTCAAATCTAAGAATATAATCCCCACCATTAATCCTGACCATCACTCCGAAACCTAATTGTGATCCTGGTGGGAGAGAAAGTGAGGTTACTACAGCTTCCATATTGGTAAAGGTTTTTATAGGCTTGCTTATTTTAGCAATATCGGCAAGAACTTTTTTACCTTGGGGAGACGCTTTCCACTTTTTGACCTTTATACCATCAGGGGTAGCTTCCCATTTTTTCAGTTCGACTTTCCGTTCAGCTGCAGAGAGTGTTTTTGAAGTTGGTTTTTTAGGAGTTTCATTCTTAATTTCGGAATTAGCAAACACTAGACCGCTTACTGCAACCAGCGGTAAAATCAGCGCATAAATGATTTTTTTCATATTTTTTATAGTTTTAATTAAATAGATCTATCTCCTGATAAATCTTGCTTATGTAAGGCATTCTTTTTATTTTTCATACCCTTTTGAAGTTGGTGTAACAAAATTACTTTGATATATTTCAGCCAGAGGAACTTAGATTGTAAATAAAAATGTAAACTTTGTAAATAAAAACTTGACACTATGCATTGGAATCGAAATCTCATATCCGAGAAAGGCAAGTTCCTCTTTGGATTGATACTGCTTTTGTTTATATCTGCAATCTGTGCAGCTTTCGGTATGACTGATAGTGACGACTTTGCTATCGCAAGAAGGGAAATTTTGCTCCGCAGAATTGGACATGAATTACTTTTACAGTCGGGAGATAATACATCTAGGGTTCTTCCCGTAAAAAAGATCGCTGAAAATCAATACCAGATCAGGTTTGAGAATGAGTTTACTTTTCAAACAGACTCATTGGTGAATATTACCCAGCGTTTGTTAGCCAAAGATCCACTCGCAAGTGATTATGTTGTTAACGTAGTGAATTGTGGTAATACCAGTATAGCTTATGGATATGCTATATCAAAAAATAAGAAAGATGATATTGTACCATGTAAAGGAAGAAAGCAGCCCAAAGCATGTTACGTGATTAACATCAAATTTAAACCATTGGGTATAAATACAGCAAAGAATAAATATTTTTTGGCTGGCCTGTCATTTTTAGCATTTGTTGGATTTATTTTTTTTAGATCGGTTAAGCCGAAAGTAACTTTACGTGATGATTCTTCTACTAGTTTGTTCACTTTAGGCTCGGTGGTGTTTGATGCAAAGAATCGTAAGCTGATCATAAATGAAAACACATTAGACCTCACTGGAACGGAAACCCGTGTATTGCTCATTTTTGCATTATCTCCCAATGAGACCATAGAAAGAAGCCGACTCCAAAAAGAAATATGGGAAGATGAAGGTGTTATTGTGGGCCGTAGTTTGGATATGTTCATATCAAAACTTAGAAAAAAACTGGAATGTGATCCGAACATTAAAATTGATGTTGTACGTGGCAAAGGATATAAGCTTAATATTACCTCTTAGGCAGCGATCTGATAGCGCAGATTTGCAATTCGTGCCCATAAAAGGGAAGCATAGTTTCAGAAAAAAAACATAAAAAAAAACTCCTTAATTTCTTAAGGAGTTTCTTGGTGGGCGATGAGGGGTTCGAACCCCCGACCCCCTCGGTGTAAACGAGGTGCTCTGAACCAGCTGAGCTAATCGCCCTATTTTACTAGGTTGCTATCATTTCGTGATTGCGAGTGCAAATATACGCTAGTTTTTGAGTTCTGCAAAGAAAACACACTAAAAATTTAAAGTTTTTTTAATGTGTTTTCTATCTTGCTGATGTAGAATTTGTTATAAACGTAATTTTTTTGGTTATTTTTTATTTTGAAAGCGATGGAACGTTTCTATAAATGTAATCGCTGTGTTTTCCGGTAAAAGATTTTTCTAATTCATCAAAAAAAGCATCGGCATCTTTCTCATTTGGCCAATTCGATTTGATGAGCTCGTCTATTTTATCACTTGATTTTTCTAGATCGGCTAAAGAATCATAGTAAAAAACTTCAAGAAAATCAGTACTATTGGAACCCCATGAATGTCTTAACGGATAATAGGCTTTTATATAAGGATCTTTAAAAGTGATTTTGTCATTGAATTCTTTTGCCTTTTTTGAATCTCCTTTCATGCTCAGCTGTGATTTTCGCAAATAAACAATCATTGGCTTTTTAGTTTCGTCTTTGTATTCTTTCCTGCCAATAGAAGTCACGCTTTGATAAATTTCATCAGAATGCACGGGACTATAAAAAGCATCATATTTTTCAAAAAAAGCTTTTCTGGCCTTTTCATCCGGCCATGCTTTTTTAATTAAATCATCACTGACAGTATTGGCTTTTTGAATGTCTTCCCAAGTTCTGTAAACATTGACTAAAACAATTTCAGTATTATCATCAGTGTAGTAATGAGTGATAATTTCTGATCCAATAATGAGATCGTTTTTGCTGGTAACTTTATCAAAGTATTCCTGTTCTGCTGCTTTCCAGTCTTTGGCTTTCAGTTTAGAATCCAAATTCCGATGCAAAGTTGTAACCGTAATAAATACAGGTTTTTCACTTTCTTTTTCCTGTGCGCTGATTTTCGCGCCAATAAGAATCATCAGTGTGATGATCCCTATAGCAAGGGTTTTTCTCTTTTTCATGTTTAAATTTGTATTGGTTATTAAAAAAAACTAAACAAATTTAAAATATTAAAAATCAAGTAGTTATAAAATTATTATGAATTTTGAAGCTGGTTTTCGACCAAAATTTAACTTTCGTTATTTAATGGGAGTTCAGCCACTACAAATGTACTTCCGCCGGCATAAATGAAATCATTTTTTGTGGCGTTTTTCTTTGCTTCCAAAAATGCTTTTTCAACCGAATCATATTTTTCGCCAATTAAATCATATTTTTTGGCTGTATCTTGCAGTATTTCAGTGCTTAACCCCCTCGAAGAATCGGGTCTGCAGAAATAATAATGTGCTTTTTTAGGAAAGAGCGGTAAAATGGAATCTAAGTCTTTATCGTTTACAACACCTAGAACAATATGTAAATTTTCGTAAGTTTCTTTTTGAAGCTGTTTCATAACAACGGCAAGTCCGTGTTGATTATGAGCAGTGTCACAAATGATTTTCGGATTCTCACCAAGCTGTTGCCATCTGCCTTGAAGTCCTGTGTTTTTTACAACCTGCAATAATCCTGATTTCAAACTTTCTTCAGAAACCTTAAAATGGGTTGTTTCGTTTAAAATTTGAATGGTCTGCTGTACCGTTTTCTTATTGTGAAATTGATAATCTCCAATTAAATCAGAAGGGAAAACTTCTGAAATTAAATCGGAAGCAAAGTAAATCGGTGCCTTGTTTTCCTCGGCTTTTGCCAAAAATACAGGTTGCGTTTCATTTGTATATTCACCAATAACAATCGGAACATTTGGTTTTATGATTCCGGCTTTTTCACCTGCAATCAAGGCTGGCGTATTTCCAAGAAACTGGGTATGATCTAAATCTATATTTGTAATTACCGAAACTAAAGGCGTAATAATATTAGTAGCATCTAATCTTCCGCCCAAACCAACTTCGATAACAGCAATATCAACTTTTTCTGCAGCAAAATAATCGAAAGCTAAACCAACAGACATTTCGAAGAAACTCAAATCATTGGCTTCAAAAAAACTTTTGTGTTTACCAATAAATTCGATTACAAAATCTTCTGAAATCTCCTGGCCGTTTATTCTGATTCTTTCTCTAAAATCTTTTAAATGTGGCGAAGTGTACAATCCAACTTTATATCCAGCTTCCTGCAAAACCGAAGCCAACATGTGCGAAGTTGAACCTTTTCCGTTTGTTCCCGCAACATGGATGCACTTTAAATGATCTTGCGGATTATCAAGATGCGCAGCCAGCAATTTAATATTGGTCAAGTCTTCTTTATAGGCCGAAGCGCCCTGCAGCTGATACATTGGAAGCTGATTAAACATCCAATTGGTGGTCTCTTGATAGTTCATTTATTTGGATAAAATAGTTGTTGATTGAAATAAATTTCGATTTTTGTAGTTTAATATAACAGCGAAAATTATCTTTAGTGCAAATTTCAAATATTTTTTTTAGAATTAATCATAAAAACCAGAATTAAAATATGTTTAGCTTCATTCAATTACAAACAGATACAATCGCAAACGCAGCATCTAACGTAGTTATCGAAAAAATTGCCCCAAATAACGAAATCTCAGTTTTAGACTTTATCTTAAAAGGTGGTGTCTTTCTTATACCAATTGCTATTTTATTGTTTTATACTATTTATGTCATTTTTGAGCGTTATATGTACATCAGTAAAGCGTCGCAAATTGACAGCCGATTAATGCAAGATGTTGGAGATAAATTGAATTCTGGAAATATAGAATTAGCAAGAACTATTGTTGAAAGAAGCAATACTGCTGCCGGAAATATTTTGAAAGAAGGCGTTCTGGTAATTGGAAGACCAATTGCCGAAATTGAATCAAATATGGACCGCGCAGCTGATATCGAAATTGGAGAAATGGAAAGACGTCTTGGACATCTTGGACTTATTGCGGGTATTGCGCCAACGCTTGGTTTTATTGGAACAATTTCTGGAGTAATCAAAATTTTCTACAGTATTTCGGTTACAGAAAATATTAGTATCGGAAATATTTCTGGAGGATTATATGAAAAAATGATCAGTTCAGGTTCTGGATTAATCGTGGGGATTATTGCTTATAGCGCTTACCATTTATTGAACGGAAAAATTGATGATTTTGCTTTAAAAATTCAGAAACAAATATTAGAATTTGTCAATATAATTCAAAGAGCATAAGCTATGTCTATTAAAAGAAAAAGAAGATTTCACGCTGAGGTTGCTACCTCGTCATTAAGTGATATTATGTTTTTCCTGCTGTTGTTTTTCTTAATTATTTCAACGCTGGCAAATCCTAATGTGATTAAAATGACGTTGCCAAAAGCCAAAGCAAATGAAAAGACCAATAAACAGTTAATCAGTTTATCGGTTACCGAAGATAAAAAATTCTATATCGACAAAGAGCCAGTTGATTTTGAAAATCTAGAAACGAGTTTAATGTCAAAAATAGGAACAAACAAAGAACAGACAGTTGTAGTTCGAATTCCGTTTAATTTGCAGGTTCAAGATTTAGTTGATGTTTTGCAGATAGGAGTGAAGAACAATTTGAAGTTTGTAATAGCTACAAGTCCGAAGTAAAAATAATTATCAGGGCGTGACCACAATAAAAAAATGGGCTAATCAGCAAAACGTTGATTCGCCCATTTTTTTATTGCGGTCGGGCTATCCGCGCTACTTCGGTAGCTAGCTCCTATCCCTCACGCTTAGAAAAGAGAGTATAGAATATAGAAGAAAGAGGATAGAAGCAAGAAGCAAGGGGAAAGATTAATGTAAAAGTAACCATAAAGCATGTCATTGCGAGGAATGAAGCAATCTCACCAGCATGTAACACAATCTTGTCATTTCTGACATACTGGACGAAATAAAACCTAAAAAAGGCTTTCTGATAATTATCAGAAAGCCTTTTTTAATTCGTGTAAATTTGTGACTCGAGTCCGAAGGACGAACAGACGAAGTAAATCCGTGTTTTAATTCAAACTAAAATTATAAATAATCTTGCCAGTTTGTTTAACAGGAGCATCACTATCAGATTCCCATTTAGTATTCATTGCTGCAATTCTCGCTTGATCTAATAAGCAGCTTGCCGTATTTGTAGTTCCTTTTATTCCGGCTGTTGCACTAATTGTTTTTCCGTTTTGATCTACCGTTACTTCAACTACAACTTTTCCTTCTTCATTGCAATTGTATTTTGGTGCCGGTTTCGATAATGCTTTTCTATTTCCTAACGAATACCCTGATCCGCCGCCAGAACCGCCACCGCTTCCTGCTCCGTAACCGCTTCCGGTACCAATTCCATTTCCGGTTCCGTTACCCCCTCCGGTTCCTCCGCCAGAACCTCCGGATCCATAATAGCCTTTAGAGTTCAAACTTCCGTTTGACTTTCCTTTATTTCCGGCAACTTTATCATCACCATCTCCACCTTTGTTCGAACCTTTCAAAATACTTGACAAAGCATCGTTTGTAGAGTTCGAAACTTTTGGTTTTTCAGGAACAGGTTTAGTTTCGGGTTTTGTGATTGGAACAGGTTTTTTTGGTTTTTCTTTTGCTGGAACAACTACATCTGTTTCATCAGCTGTTGTGTTTTCCTGAGTAACTATTGCCTCTTCTGGAGCAGCTTTTGCGGGCGTTTGTTTTACATTGTTTTTTACATCCAGAACTTCACTTTTGTAATTTGCTCCCGAACCTAAATCACTGTCGCCAAAATTTATAGTTACGCCACCACCGCCACCACCGCCATCAGCAAGCGCAACATTGTTTTCTGGATTATATGGTGGCCAAAAACGTATGAAGAACAGCAAAATAATTAATGCGGTATATATTAAAGTAGTAAGCGCTAATGATTTCTTCTTATCAGAAGAACTAGAAACACTTGCTCGGTTTGGATTAATTTTATAGGGGTTCATTTTCATTGAACTATTTCGATTCTGAATTATGTAATTGTATTAAATAAAAACGTTTAAAAGTAGTAAAAATTGTTTAGAATGAAAGAAGGAATTTAACCGCAAAGAGTGCAAAGAGCCATGTAAAGTTCGCTAAGCGGTTTGTTTTTAATCTCTCAAAGCCACGAAGCCGAAAAGAAAACTTAAAAAGAAAAACTTCGCGACTTCGCGACTTTGCGAGAAATAAGTTGGCGTTCCTTGCGTAAACCTTTACGAACCTCGCGGTTAAGTAAAAAAAAACGAGCTAAATAAATTAGCTCGTTTAGAATGAAAGTATAAAAAATTATACTAATTGTTTCAATGCAATCTCAAAAGCAGTTGCACTAATATTTGTTTTTGATGAACTTAAAGCGTGTGCCTTTACAATTGCATTTTTTATAATTTCTGAAGTATCATTAAAGATCGCCTCGTCAGTCATTTGTACTTTTTTCTCCATGAAATAAGCGAAAACTCTCGCCATTCCGCAGTTTGAAATAAAATCAGGAATCAAGCTTACTTTATGATCCACTTCTTCCATAATCGATCCAAAGAAAATTTCTTTGTCGGCAAAAGGAACATTTGCACCACATGAAATAACCTCTAATCCGTTTGCAATTAAATTGTCGATCTGTGCTTGAGTTACTAATCTTGAAGCAGCACAAGGAGTGAAAATTTCAGCGCCGATTGTCCAGATTTTAGAATTAATTTCTTCAAACGGAATCATATTTTCGGCAACTAATTTGTTACCGTCTTTATTTAAAAACAAAGTTCTGATTTCTTCAAACGAAAAACCTTCTTCTTTAATCAATCCTCCGTCGCGGTCAATAATTCCGATTACTTTTGCGCCCATTTCTGCTAAATAAAAAGCAGCTGCAGATCCAACATTTCCAAAACCTTGAACAATTGCTTTTTTGCCTTTAATTTCACCGCCGTAAGTAGCATAAAAATGACGAACAGCTTCAGCAACTCCATAACCCGTAATCATATCAGCAACGGTATATTTTCTAGTTACATCTGGAGAGAATTTTGGGTTTTCAATAACTTTGATAACTCCTTGACGCAATTGACCAATTCTGTTGATTTTATCAGCTTCAGTTGGTTTAAAATGCCCGTTGAAAACACCTTCCTGCGGATGCCAAACACCACATTCTTCTGTCATTGGAATAACTTCGTGAATCTCATCAACGTTCAAATCGCCTCCAGTTCCGTAATAACTTTTTAATAAAGGTGAAACTGCTTTGTACCAGCGTTGTAAAACACCTTTTTTGCGAGGATCATTTGGGTCAAAATTAATTCCAGATTTAGCGCCTCCAATTGCTGGTCCAGAAACTGAAAATTTAACTTCCATGGTTTTGGCCAAAGACAAAACCTCGTTCATATCTAAGCCTTTTCTCATTCTAGTTCCGCCTCCGGCAGCTCCTCCGCGAAGCGAATTAATAACTGTCCATCCTTCAGCCTCAGTTTCAGAATCTTTCCAGTTAAAAACAATTTCAGGTTCCTTATTTTCAAATTGCTGTAATAAATCTTTCATTTTGTTGAGATATGTTTATTTTGCGTAAAAGTATAAAATAGAATAATGCGAATAATGTATTTTATTGCAAATTTAATGAAAGAAAAAAAAGAAAGCCGAAAACTATAAGGTTTTCGGCTTTCGGATTTCGAATCTTTTTAAGAAATTCAGAATTATATTCCTAATAAGTGTTTTTTCAAAGTTTCATCAACTGGTTTGTCTGAAAGCCAGATTCCGAATAATGCTTGTTTAAAATCAAATCCTGTAATTTTTCCTTTTGGAACATCATTTTTAATGACGTTAACGGTTTGATCAAGCGGGTTGTAAAATAAAATAAATACGTCTTTTTCTGTTATCGCATCACTTAAATAAGTTTTGAACTGCTCAATTCTTGGACGCAAAGCCTCAAGATTGCTTCCTGCAGATTTTTCAAAACCTGTATTCATTGCTTTTGTCAATTTGTTTGAAGAAACCATAGAAGAGGTGATTTCAATTCTCACAGCCATTTCAGTATCACTGTCAATAATGAATTTTGGGTCTTGGCTTAGTTGCGATAAATAAAGTGCCTGAACATAAACTTCCAACCACATTTTTGATCTTCCGCCAGCACCATTTAGCTGCATTGTTTTATTTTGGACTTCAATTTTTCTTGGAACTGTAACTCCATTTACTTCTAGTTGTGCTTGTGCCGAAACAGTCGAAAATTGCACGCTGAAAATAAGTGCAAGTAATAATAAAATCTTTCTCATACTTCTATCGATATTTTTTGTTTTTGGGCAAAAATACTTTTAATTTCTAAATTCTGCCCTCTAAAAATACATGTTTTTTATTAAAGTCTCTTATTTTTTTTAATTGTATATCTTTCATTATCAATTTAGTAAGACTTGTTTTACGTACAAATACTTGTTCTAAAACCGGTTGCGCACTTTTTTACCTAAAATTTACTAAAACTTTGTAAATAATGCCTTTTTGATATGCAATTATATTCTTAAATTTTAAAGAAATCCTTGAAGTATTACTGTTAGTTTTTTCAAAATGCCGAATTATTACGAAAACGTTATCGTAATTCTTGCTGATCTATTAATTTTATATGCATGCATTGTTAATTTGACTTTTAACATTTATCTTTGAAAGCCTTTTTTAAGCAGAAAAACATTTTTAAAAACAAAAAATAGTTCCATCAACGAAAGTTTTCGATTTTGGTTCAAAAAAACAATAAACTAAACAAGACTATGGATTTTAACCTTACCGAAGAACACTTAATGATTCAGCAGGCTGCTAGAGATTTTGCTCAAAACGAATTGCTGCCTGGTGTTATTGAGCGTGACGAAAAACAAATTTTTCCGACAGAACAAGTAAAGAAAATGGGACAATTAGGTTTCATGGGAATGATGGTTGATCCGAAATACGGAGGAAGCGGACTTGATGCTATTTCGTACGTAATTGCAATGGAAGAAATTTCTAAAGTTGATGCATCGGCTTCTGTTGTAATGTCTGTAAATAATTCATTAGTTTGCTGGGGTTTACAAGAATTTGGAACAGAAGAACAAAAACAAAAATATTTGCCAGGTTTAGCATCTGGAGAAATTCATGGAGCTTTTTGCTTAAGTGAACCAGAAGCAGGAAGTGATGCAACTTCTCAAAAAACCACTGGTATTGATATGGGCGACTATTATTTAGTAAATGGAACAAAAAACTGGATTACGAATGGTAATACGGCTTCGGTTTATTTGGTAATTGTGCAAACGCATCCAGAGAAAAAGCATAAAGGGATTAATGCTTTGATCATGACTAAGGATATGCCAGGTTTTTCAGTTGGACCAAAAGAACAAAAAATGGGAATCCGTGGTTCTGATACACACTCTTTAATGTTTAGTGATGTGAAAGTTCCAAAAGAAAACAGAATTGGAGAAGACGGTTTCGGATTCAAATTTGCGATGAAAACTTTGGCTGGAGGCCGTATCGGAATTGCTTCTCAGGCATTAGGAATTGCTTCAGGAGCTTATGAACTGGCTTTGAAATATTCTAAAGAAAGAAAAGCTTTCGGAACAGAAATCTGCAACCACCAGGCAATTGCTTTTAAATTGGCAGATATGGCAGTTAATATCGAAGCAGCACGTCATTTATGTATGAAAGCGGCTTGGGATAAAGATCAACATAAAAACTACGACGTGAGCGGTGCGATGGCAAAATTATTTGCTTCGCAAGTGGCAATGGATACTGCTGTAGAAGCGGTTCAGATTCATGGTGGAAATGGTTATGTAAAAGAATATCATGTTGAGCGTTTTATGCGCGACGCAAAAATTACTCAGATTTACGAAGGAACTTCTGAAATTCAAAAAATCGTAATTTCAAGATCAGTTATCGCAGGATAAATTTGATATTAAATAGAATAGAATTAAAACCCTTTCAGCCTTTGCAGGTTCGAAAGGGTTTTTTTATTACTTTTCAGCAAACTAATATCAAATCATAAAAACCAAGCACTTATGAAACTAGTATACTTTCTTGTTCCGTTTATTTTATTAGGATGTAAATCAAATACTTCCAAGGTTAGTGAGGTAAATTATAAAGTTTCACAGACTGAAGTTTCAGATTTTTTAAAATATCTTTCTTCAGATGAATTAGAAGGCAGAGAAACCGGAACAAAAGGAATCGAAAAAGCGGCCGTTTTTTTAGAAGACTTTTTTAAAGAGAATAAAATCAAGCCCTATTTTGCAACTTATCGCGATACTTTGACGAATTTTAAATCTCCTGCTTATAATATTGTTGGCGTTTTAGAAGGATCAGATCCGATTTTAAAAAAGGAGTTTGTGGTTTTGAGTGCACATTATGATCATATAGGTTTGGAAACAAAACAACAAGCAGATAAAATTAATAATGGTGCCAATGACGATGCTTCTGGTGTAACTGCCGTAGCGCAAATGGCCAAATATTTTGCTAAGACAAAATCGAACAAACGCAGTATTCTTTTTGTGTTTTTTGCTGGAGAAGAAAAAGGTTTGTTAGGTTCTAAAAGTTTAGTTGAAAAGCTGAAAAAGAGAAATTTCAATTTATATACACAATTGAACATCGAAATGATTGGTGTGCCAATGAAACGCGATTATTTAGCCTATGTAACTGGTTTTGACAAATCGAATATGGCGCAGAAAATTAATGAATATACGGGAAAAAATACAATTGGCTTTTTGCCGAAAGAAGCAGAGTATAAATTGTTTTACAGATCTGATAATTATTCCTTTTTTGAGGCTTTTGGAAAACCTTGCCAGTCAATAAGTACTTTCGATTTTGAGAATTTTGATTTTTATCATCATGTTTCAGACGAATTTAAAGTGATGGATATTTCGCATATGACCTCGTTTATTCAGGAGTTTTTACCTGCTGTCACTAAGATTGCTTCTACACCTACAGAAGAAATAACAATGAATTAATAACATCGCTTTTTATTGGATTTGCTTATTTTTGCAGTATGAAAAATATTATAGTTACTGGAACAAGTAGAGGAATTGGTTATGAACTAGCATTACAGTTTGCTAATTCGGGAAATCAGGTTTTAGCAATTTCTAGAAAAATTCCAAAAGCACTCTTAGAACATCAAAATATTACTTGCTTATCAATAGATTTGGCTGATGAAACTGCTTTAACAGAAGTAGAAAATTTTCTTTCTTCGACTTGGAAAAAAGTTGATGCAGTTGTGCATAATGCTGGCGCTTTAATTTGGAAACCTTTTGAAGAAACAACTCAAGCTGATTTTGAACGTATTTATAAAGTGAATGTTTTTGCTGTAGCCAATCTTACCAGAATTTGTCTGCCGTATTTACAAAAAGGGAGTCATGTAGTAACGATAAGCTCTATTGGCGGAGTTCGCGGAAGTTTAAAATTTGCTGGTTTGGCTGCTTACAGTTCAAGTAAAGGTGCGGTAATTACTTTGACCGAATTATTGGCTGAAGAATATAAAGAAAAGGGAATTTCATTTAATGTTCTGGCTTTAGGTTCTGTTCAGACCGAAATGCTGAATGAAGCTTTCCCCGGTTATCAAGCACCAATTTCGGCAGAAGGAATGGCAACTTATATTTATGATTTTACTCTTAACGGAAACAAATATTTTAATGGGAAGGTTTTAGAAGTTTCGTCAACAAACCCTTAATTAGTTATAAGTTATGAATTATGAATTATGAGTTTTGATTATGAGTGAGAGTATTGTAAAGATTAAAAGTTTTGAGTTAGCTATAAGAGGAGTTAATTTTTATAAATGGCTAATTTCTGAAAAGAAGGAATTTGTAATGAGTAAGCAATTTTTACGTTCTATTACTTCAGTTGGTGCCAATGTTCGAGAAGCTATGAATGCTCAAAGCAAAGCTGATTTTATTCATAAATTGTCAATCGCTCAGAAAGAATGTGATGAATCGATGTATTGGCTCGAAATTTTAAAAGAAACAAGTTATATTTCTGTGATTGAATTTTATTCAATTCATCAGCAATGTAATGAAGTGTTGAAAATCATTAGAAGTATTATAATGACATCCAAAAAGAAACTCATAACTCATAATTCATAATTTATAATTATTTTGAGCGATACTTTAGCTAAATATATTCCCGAACATGCGGTAAAACCCGTTTTTGATTTGATAGTGGCCAATCAGGTGCACTTGAAAATTGTAAACGAACGTCAAACGCGCCATGGTGATTATAGACGCGGACCAAGTGGAAAGCATGAAATCACGGTGAATGCGAGCTTAAATAAGTACCGTTTTTTGATTACGCTTATTCATGAAATCTCGCATTTAGTTGCATTCGAAAAATTCGGAAGAAATATAAAACCACATGGAAATGAGTGGAAATATACCTTTCAGCGTTTGATGGTTCCTTTTATTCGGCCAGAAATATTTCCAGGTCAGATATTGCCTTTGCTTGCGAGGCATTTTAAAAACCCGTCTGCAAGCAGTGATACTGATACGACTTTGTCATTGGCATTAAAACAATTTGACGCAAACAGTGATAAAAATTATGTTTTTGAAATTCCGTACGGAAGTGTTTTCCGAATTAAAAACGGGAAAGTATTTAAGAAATTAGCCGTTCGTACAAAGCGATTTGAATGCATCGAAATAAGCTCAGGAAAAACGTATCTTTTTAATCCAAATGCTGAAGTTGAGCTGATAGATTAAAGGTTTAAAAATTTCAAAATAGAAAGATCCAAATTCCAATTTTATATGAGATTGAAATTTGGATTTTTTTGTTGGGATTTGTCATAAGAAATTTAATATTAATTTTAAATACAATTTGTTCTACATTTGTAGAATTACCATATATTTGAAAAAATTAATTTTTTATGGAAAGAATATTACTCAGCTTATTTTTTGTGTTGGTTTTCTCAAATTTTGTTTTGGGACAAGAGACTTCTAATTTGGAAAAAGAAGAAAAAACAAATCCGATTATATATTTTGAAGGTTTTGGTGGACCATCAGTTGTTAAAAATCTTGGCGTTTCTGGCGGTGTTGGACTCAATTATCAATTGGGAGAAAGCCTGTTTACTTTTAGATATATTAATTCAGCTGGCTATAGAAGAAAAAATGATGGCCCGGTTATTATTGCCCCATCGGTTTACAAGTCAGAAGATAATGTCGAACTTGCCTTGATGTACGGTAGGCGTTGGGTAAAAGAACATCATTCATATAGTATTTCAGCAGGAATTAGCCGAAATAATTTGGAGTTAGAAAGCCGAGATTTTGATGGAATACGTACAGTTTCAACTATAGGTTTTTATGGGTTTCCTTTTGAAGCCAATTATAAAAGATTTTACTCAAAAAAAAGATCTAATTTGATATACAATGTGTTAATTCCGAGTGTTGGATTCAAACTTTTTGGAGATATTGGGAAATATACTTTTGTAGGTGTTGGCGTATCAGTAGGTTTTGGATTATGCAAACATTACTAAAAAAGAAAATCCCAAATTCCAACATTATCAAAATTGGAATTTGGGATTTTAAATATTGAGATTTAAAAGAGTTTATCCTTTCAAATAAGCTTCTCTTACTTTTTTGAATAAATTTGAAGAATAAACAAATTTGACAATATCTTTATTATCTGTTTTAAAGATTTCTTCTTTCGTTCCCTGCCAAGCTTTTACACCTTTTTTTAAGAACACAATATTTTCGCCAATTTCCATTACCGAGTTCATATCGTGCGTATTAATTACAGTGGTAATATTGTATTCTTTGGTAATTTCCTGAATCAGGTTATCTATCAAAGTTGAAGTATTCGGATCTAAACCAGAGTTTGGCTCATCACAAAACAAATATTTTGGATTATTTACAATCGCGCGTGCAATCGCCACGCGTTTCTGCATTCCTCCTGAAATTTCAGATGGAAGTTTTTTATGTGCATCAACTAAATTCACTCTTTCTAAAACGAAATCAACGCGTTCTTTAATTTTAACTTTGTTATCGTTGGTAAACATTTTTAGCGGGAATGCTACATTTTCAGCAACTGTCATTGAATCAAATAAAGCACTTCCTTGAAAAACCATTCCAATTTCAGTTCTTAATTCTCTTTTTTCATCTGGATTTAAATCAGCGTAAATTCTTCCGTCGAAAGCAATTGTTCCTGAGTCCGGTGTGTGAATTCCGAGTAAACTTTTTAATAAAACTGTTTTTCCAGATCCACTTTGTCCAATAATCAAGTTCGTTTTTCCAGTTTCAAAAATGGTCGAAACTCCTTTTAGAACTTTACTGTCGCCAAATGATTTTTCTAAATTTTTTACTTCTATCATGATCCTAATAACAATTGGGTTAATATGTAATTGAAAAGAATGATGGATACTGATGTCCAAACAAACGAAACCGTACTGGCTTTACCAACTTCTAACGCTCCGCCTTTCATATAATAACCATGGAAAGATGGAATTGTTGCTAGTAACATGGCAAATATTAAGGTTTTAATAAATGCATAAGTAATGTGAAACGGAATAAAATCCATTTGTGCTCCCGCAATAAAGGCATCACTTGTTGTAAAACCACCATAAACACCGGCAAGCCATCCTCCAAAAATTCCTAAAAACATACTGATTCCAATAACAAATGGATACAATAGTAAAGCAATGATTTTTGGGAAAACCAAATAGTTAAGTGAATTTACACCCATAACTTCTAATGCGTCGATTTGTTCTGTAACACGCATTGTTCCGATACTTGAAGTAATAAAAGATCCCATTTTTCCAGCCATAATTACCGAAATAAAAGTAGGAGCGAACTCCAAAATCACCGATTGACGAGTTGCAAAACCAATTAAATATTTTGGGATTAATGGGTTAGTTAAGTTTAGCGCCGTCTGAATCGCAACAACTCCTCCAACGAAGAATGAGATGAAGCAAACGATGCCAAGAGAGTCTATAATTAAATCGTCGATTTCTTTGAATATCAAATTTTTCATAACAGGCCATTTGGTCTGTTTATTGAAAATTTCCTTCAGCATTAAAAAATATCTTCCTATTTGAGATAAATAACGAATTAGCATCATAAGTTTTAGAAATATTGGCTAAATTAAGGATTAGTTTACAGTTTACAGTTTCAGTTTGCAGTTTTTTAATTTTTTTTAAGATTAAAAAAGCTTTTGTTTCATTTTCTGCAGACGATAATTTCTAATAAATTTAGCTTGTTCAGGGGTAACTAATAAAGGCGCTTTTGCTTTTTTAGCTTTCATAAATCCTTTAATGTAGTCTAAAAAGAGAAATGGTTTTTTCTTCATCATCGCCAATTTTGCTGATGCAATTGCAGTAATCCAAAAACCATAACCTAAAGTGTAAAAAGCTTCGCCTTGTTTATAACGAGCTGTTTTGTTGTAATTTGCGCCAGTTGGTTTTAAATGTTTTACATGCAAAGATTCGTCGGTAACTATTTTCCAATTATAATATTTGCACAATAATTCATCTACAGTATCCCAACCCATTGCAGGTTTTAAACCGCCAATTTGTTTGTAGGTTTCTTTTCGATACGCTTTTAATGCACCGCGAATGTGATCTTTGTCGGTCAGGTTTTCTAAAACCCATTCGCCATTTTTGTCGATGTAGCAAAATCCGCCAACCATTCCGATTTTTTGATCCGATTCAAAATGTCTGATTATGGTTTCGAAATAGTTAGGAGGAAAAATTAAATCGCCGTCTATTTTTACAATAATATCATAATCAGAATCCAAAGTTTCGAAACCTTTTTGAAAAGCTTGAATTACTTTGCTTCCTGGCATATGAATAGCATCTGAAGTTTTGTTTACAACAGAAATGTATGGATTGTCTTTTGCAAAACTCAGTACAACTTCTTCGGTTTTATCTGTAGAATTGTCATTTACGACTATAACTTTTGATGGCAAAACAGTTTGTGAAACCAAAGATTGTAAGGTCAAGCCAATAAGGTCTTGCTCATTATGTGCGGGAATGACGATGTAATACTTCATGTGAAAAATTTTAGATTTTAGATTTTAGATTTTAGATTTTTTGGTGTTATCTAAATCAAAAATCGAAAATCGTTAATCTGGAATCTTAATTCTTAACTTTTTCAGCAACAACAATATAATATCTCGGGGTGAAATATCTTAATAAAGGTCTGAATCCAAACTTTTTTACCGGATGTGTAAATTGTAAACGATCTGTTATTTTCCATCCCGTTTTTTCTAAAAGCCAGTCTAACTGCCAGTCTTCAAATTCATGATAATGTCTGTCCCACATATCAGTTTTAGAACGATATGCTGGTGAAAACCATAAGCGCAACGGAATTGAAATTAGCAGTTTGTCACATTTTACGTTTTGTAAAATGGTGTAAGGATTTAGTAAATGTTCGAAAATTTCAAAAGCAGTAAAAACAGTATAATCTTCTGTTTGTAGCGCCCTTTGATCGTTGTCTAAATCTTCGCCTTTTGTGTTTTTTACAGTATAGCCATTTTCTTCCATTATTTTTGAAAACGGATTTGGTACACCAAAATCAAAAATGGTTTCTGATGTGCTAACGTGCTTTTGTAAAAACTCTAAGGTAAGTTTGAATCTTTTATTCGGAAACGTTTTTTCGTACATAGTTATTGCGAGGAACGAACAAGCTATCGTTCTTGATTTAATTATTTAGGTCGCAAATATACAAAGTTATCTGCTTTTTTGTGTTTTTTAATTTGATGGAAGTCAATTTATCAAGTATTTGAAAAAACGAAATGAATCTCTCGCAAAGACGCGAAGTCGCAAAGTTTTTATAAATAATTACTTTGCGACTTCGCGTCTTTGCGAGATTATTTCACTCAGGCTATTAAACTTAATTTACCTACATAAAAAAGTATTTTAATAGCGGTAAACAAAAGCATTAATATTCATTCCTGCTCCAACTGAAGCAAAAATAATCACATCGCCTTTGTTGATTTCATGATTTTCAATTTTTCCCTGAAGAATCAAGTCGTATAAAGTAGGAACAGTTGCAACACTGCTGTTTCCTAAATCATGAATGCTCATTGGCATAATATCTTTAGGTGCTGTTTTATCGTATAATTTGTAGAAACGTTCGATAATTGCTTCGTCCATTTTTTCGTTTGCCTGATGAATAAGGATTTTCTTTACTTCATCAATCGAAATGCCACTTTTATCTAAACAGCTTTTCATTGCGCACGGAACATTGCTTAAAGCAAATTCGTAAATTTTACGTCCATACATTTTAATGTATTTTATATCCGGATCTAAATCTGGATTATATGATTTTCCGAAATAAAGGTAATTTGCTTCATCATTTGCATAAGTGGCACTTTCATAAGATAAAAGGCCAGCTTCGTCGGTTGAGGCTTCTAAGATTGAAACTCCGGCTCCATCAGAATAAATCATCGAATCACGATCGTGATCGTCGACAACTCTTGATAAAGTTTCGGCACCAATTACCATAACTCTTTTCGCCATTCCAGATTTGATGAAAGCATTGGCCTGAAGCACGCCTTCAATCCAGCCCGGACATCCAAAAAGAATATCATAAGCCACACATTTAGGGTTTTTAATTCCTAATTTATTTTTAACACGAGTGGCTAAACTTGGTAAAATATCGGTTTGATGCGTTCCAGTTTTTACGTCTCCAAAATTATGTGCGAAAATAATGTAATCTAAAGTTTCAGCATCGATTCCTGCATTTGCAATTGCTTTTTCGGCTGCAAAAAATGCTAAGTCAGATGCTGTGTATTCTGGTTCAGCATAACGGCGGTTTTGAATTCCGGTGATGCCTTTAAATTTTTTTATAACGACTTCATTCGGGTAACCAAAAGGAGTTCCATCTTCATTCAAAAAAATATGTTTGTCAAAGTCTGTATTTTTTACTTCTAAATTAGGAATATAACTCCCAATGCCAATGATTTTTATTTTCATTTCTTCCTTTAATTATCCGATA
This sequence comes from Flavobacterium sp. 245, assembly GCF_004362055.1. GTDB lineage: Bacteria > Bacteroidota > Bacteroidia > Flavobacteriales > Flavobacteriaceae > Flavobacterium. The sequence continues at coordinate 399,676 of NZ_SNXB01000005.1, read as the reverse complement.
AATTTATTGCTAAAGTATAAATAAATTCATGATAACTATCATAAAAAATACTATGCATGCATATAATTATGAAATAACAATTTTTTAGGTGATATAATGGTTATTTTTTAATGATTTTTTAATTTTTCCGAGATTTCAAACGTTTGAAATGGAATGTGAGGGAAAGTTTTTTTTGTTTCAGGTTTGCTTCCCCTGTTCGAGCAAAGCTCTCGAGTCAGGTTTCAGGTTTCTCCATTGCGGGAATTTCATAAAGTATGTCATTCCGAGGAACGAGGAATCCCCGTAAGTAGCTCTACAAAGATTGGCGAATTACTGTGCTTAGAATGGATTGATCCCGAAGCTTCGGGACATCCCTACAATATCTTTTGTTCCTCTGGAGCTTCCAAAAAAATCTTAATTATTATATTTTTAAGTAAAGTATGTCATTCCGAGGAACGAGGAATCCCCGCAAGAAACTCGACAAAGATTGGCTATTTGGAACGGAGCTACTTGCGGGGATTGCTTTGCCAATTCGCTACCGCTCGGGTCCTCGTTCCTCGGAATGACATACTTTGTCGTAAAAAGTTATTATAAAAACAATTGTTCTTGAAAACCTGTCGTTTCTTCCGCGTGAGGGATAGGAGCTAGCTACCGAAGTAGCGCGGATAGCCCGACAGTATTTAAGAAAAGGCCTTATAAGCGCAAAGTTGATTAGGCCTTTTTTTAAATACTGGCACGCCCAGATTATAAATGTTTCAAGTTTCAAGTTTCAGGTTTCAGGTTTCACGTTGCGCTCGAACTTGAAACTTGAAACAAAAAAACAAAACCCGACAAGTTTTGAGACCTGTCGGGTTTTGATATAATTAGAAAAACTTATTTCTTAGTTTTCCATGTAAGCTTCGATAGGAGCACAGCTGCAAACTAAGTTTCTGTCACCGTATGCATCATCTACACGACGAACTGATGGCCAGAATTTATTTTCAGCAATGTACTCTAATGGATAAGCTGCTTTTTCTCTTGTATAAGGGAAAGCCCAGTTGTCAGTAGTCAACATTGCTAATGTATGCGGTGCATTTTTCAATACGTTGTTTTTATCATCAGCTGTTGCCGCTTCAATTTCTTTTCTGATTGAAATAAGTGCATCACAAAAACGATCTAATTCTGCTAAATCTTCAGATTCAGTAGGTTCAATCATTAAAGTTCCTGCTACCGGGAAAGAAACCGTTGGAGCGTGGAAACCGTAATCCATCAAACGTTTTGCGATATCACCAACTTCAATTCCGTTTTCTTTAAATGAACGACAATCTAAAATCATTTCGTGAGCCGCTCTTCCACATTCTCCGGTATAAAGAATTGGATAGTGTCCTTCGAAACGTGCTTTCATGTAGTTTGCATTCAAAATAGCGTGTTCTGTAGCACTTTTTAATCCTTCAGCGCCCATCATTGTGATGTAGCCGTAAGAGATTAAACAAACTAAAGCTGATCCGTAAGGTGCAGATGAAATAGCTGTAATCGCTTGTTCACCACCTACTTTTAAGATTGGGTTTGTTGGCAAGAACGGAACTAATTTTTCGTTCACACAGATTGGTCCAACTCCAGGTCCACCGCCTCCGTGAGGAATAGCGAATGTTTTGTGTAAGTTTAAGTGACAAACGTCAGCGCCAATTGTAGCAGGATTTGTTAATCCAACTTGCGCGTTCATGTTTGCACCGTCCATATATACTAATCCGCCGTTGTCGTGGATTAATTTTGTGATTTCAATAATTGAAGATTCGAAAACTCCGTGAGTAGATGGATAAGTTACCATTAAACAAGATAAATCATCTTTGTGTTCAATTGCTTTTTCTCTTAAATCTTCTACATCAATATTTCCTTCCGGAGTCGTTTTAGTAACGATGATTTTCATTCCGGCCATAGCTGCAGAAGCAGGATTTGTTCCGTGAGCTGATGATGGAATTAAACATACATTACGATGTCCTTCGTTTCTAGACATATGATAAGCGCGAATAGCCATTAAACCAGCATATTCTCCTTGAGCTCCTGAATTAGGCTGTAATGTTGTTCCAGCAAATCCAGTAATTACATTTAGTTGCTCCTCTAATTTTTTAAGCATCGTGATATAACCTTCAGCTTGTTCAACTGGTGCAAAAGGGTGGATGCTATTCCAGTTTGGCATTGATAAAGGCAACATTTCTGAAGCTGCGTTTAATTTCATCGTACAAGAACCTAAAGAAATCATCGAATGGTTCAATGATAAATCTTTACGCTCTAACTTTTTGATGTAACGCATTATCTGACTTTCTGAATGATGATTGTTGAAAACATCATGCGTTAAGAAAGAAGACGTTCTTTCTAATGAAGCAGGTAACTGACTTGCTGTAGTTAATTCAGAAACAGTAAAAGTTTCTTTTCCTGTAGCTTCAGCAAAAATGGCTATGATTTGATTGATGTCAGCAACAGAAGTTGTTTCGTTGAATGAGATCGAAATCGTATCAGCATCAACATAGAAGAAGTTTACTTCGTTTTTCTCAGCAACAGCTTTTACTTTTTGAGCATCAGCTTTTACTGAAATAGTATCAAAGTAAGCCGTATTGGTTTGGAAAACGCCTAATTTATTTAGAGCTTCAGCAGCAGTAACTGCCGATGCGTGCACTTTGTTTGCAATGTATTTTAATCCTTCTGGTCCGTGGTAAACCGCGTACATTCCGGCCATAACAGCTAATAAAACCTGAGCTGTACAAATATTTGAAGTTGCTTTTTCACGTTTAATGTGTTGTTCACGAGTTCCTAAAGCCATACGTAAAGCACGGTTTCCGTTAACATCGATCGAAACTCCAATAATACGACCTGGCATAGATCGTTTGTATTCTTCCTTAGTTGCAAAAAAAGCAGCGTGAGGACCACCGTAACCCATTGGTACACCAAAACGCTGTGTAGTTCCAACTACTACTGCAGCTCCCATTTCTCCCGGAGAAGTTAAAGTAGCTAATGACAAAATATCAGCAGCAAAAGCTACTTTGATTTCATTTTCTTTTGCTTTAGCAACAAAAGCAGTATAATCGTTTACCTGACCATATTTTCCTGGGTATTGTAAAATAGCTCCAAAAAACTCATTTGAAAAATCAAATGTTTCGTGGTTTCCAACAACTAATTCAATTCCAACTGGAGTTGAACGAGTTTGAAGTATCGATAAAGTTTGAGGTAAAATTTCTTCAGAAACGAAGAATTTGTTTGTATTGTTTTTCTTTTGGTCACGTGTACGAACGTCAAACAACAAAGCCATAGCTTCTGCAGCAGCAGTTCCTTCATCTAATAAAGATGCATTGGCAATTTCCATTCCTGATAATTCAATAACAGTAGTTTGGAAATTTAAAATTGCTTCAAGACGACCTTGAGCAATTTCTGCCTGATAAGGTGTGTAAGCAGTATACCATCCTGGGTTTTCAAAGATATTTCTCTGAATTGGAGCAGGAACGATAGTTGGGTGATAACCCAAACCAATATACGATTTGAATACTTTATTTTTCTTTCCTAATTCCTGAATATGATTTGCAAATTCGTATTCTGTCATTGCAGGATCCAAATTCAAAGGCGCTTTTAAACGAATATCGTCCGGAAGGGTTTCATAAACAAGTTGTTCAATAGATTCAACACCAATTGTTTGTAACATGTGTTGAAGATCTGTTTCTCTTGGACCAATGTGTCTTAAAGCAAAAGCATCTGTTTTCATTTGTAGCAGTCTATTTTTTAAAGATCAAAAGTAATTTGCCGCGTGTTTTTATACGATTTCACAGGGTTAATTACATTTTATAGTAAATGTGTTGTTTTTTTGTGGCGCAAAATTAAGTATTATTAATAATTTATTGGGTATTTTTAACTTCAATTTTTGTCAAATTTATAACTAAAGAGTTGATTTGTTACCAATTGATTAGATTTGAGGTATGAAACTTCTAAAACAAATATTAGATTTTTATTTAAACAGCAGTATTCACGTGGCTTTATCGTGTTATACTTTGGTTCGTATTACTTTTCATTTCTTTCATATTCAGTATGATGAACCAATGGCGTTGTTTGTTTTTTTTGGAACAATTGTAGGATATAATTTTGTTAAATACGATGCTTTGGTTCGTGTGAAAAAAAAACCAGTCGGCAATCAGCTAAAAATTATTGCTCTTTTGAGTTTTATTTCGTTGATTTTAGTTGGCTATTATTTTTTCCATTTAAAGCGGATTACGCAGATTGTTTCTGTTGTAATTTTTCTAATAACGGCACTTTATACTTTACCGTTTTTTCCAAACCGAAAAAATGCTCGAAATTGGGCTGGCGTAAAAATCTATATTGTAGCAATTTGCTGGGTTGGCGCGACTTTGGTTTTGCCTTTAATAAATGCCGAAATTCCGTTTACTGCCGACTTTTTTATAAAATGCATTCAACGTTTTGTATTGGTTTTTGTGCTGATTTTGGTTTTCGAAATTCTAGATTTGGCCAATGATGATCCACATTTGCAAACCGTGCCACAGACAATCGGCGTAAAACGAACAAAGATTTTAGGACTTTCACTTTTAGTTCCATTTTGGGTTTTAGGAATTTTGAGTTTTACCCTTCATGATCTTATCATCAATCTTATAATGGTTGTCACGTTGATGTTGTTTATTCTCTTTGCCAATACAAACAGGTCTAAATATTACACTTCTTTTTGGGTCGAAAGTGTACCCATTTTTTGGTGGCTGATGATTGCGTTTCTGTAAACAAAAAACCGATGCGTATAACATCAGAATTTTAAATACTATTATTTTGGGCGTGCCCCTCCGGGTCGGGCTATCCGCTTCAAGTCCTCGCACTTCCTTCGTCAGGCTGTGGGCTTTCCACTTCTATCCCTCACGCAAATCGTAAAACGAGAAAATTCACTTTTCAAAAGAAATCTTGATTCAAAATTAACCTTGTTCAGAAACTTGTTTAAGGGTTTTATTTCTTTCTAAAAGAAAATTAGTCAGATGTTTTTCCAAGAGTAAAATATCAAATAATTCTCCGAAAATTCCAAACGGCGTTTCATATTGCAATTTATCTTTCATAATTGTAAATCCATTTTCTTCTTCAAAAATATGCTCATGTCTGAAAGATTTGAATTTTCCTTCTTCCATTTCATCCACAAAATAATCATAAAAATTCATGACCGGAATTTTGCTTTTATGTGTGAGATAAAATCCGAAATGTTTACCGCGCCATGTAACAGTTTCATTCAAATTGATCAACCCAGATGTTACGCCCGCAATTGCTTTTTCATTTGTTGGACTTGCAGATTTCTGGTGAATGTCGATATTTCTTGAAGCATCAAAAACGATTTGTTTTGATGCTTTTATTTTTGTTGTGAGGTTTATTGTTGTCATTTTTGATCAGCGTATTGCAAGTCCCAGCGGGACGTCATATTTATAAAAACATGGAAAAAAGGTTGTTGAACCCCATCGGGGTGGTATGTTTTAGATGTAATCAGAAAGCAAGATGTCGCTCCGCTGGAGCTTTAATGAAAAGAAAAAATTATATTATCTATAAATATTGTGCTCCGCTGGAGCTTTACAAAAAAATCTATTTTACTTTCGTTTCTTCATATTTCAATTTTGACTTAAAAAAGAATCCGATAATAATAGCGCTTATTGTATAAGATATTGCAATATTATCAGAAATGGTTCCGCCAATGATAGCTGTTGTTGTCCAAATTCCAATTACGACTGTCAAGATAAAAAATATTTTTGTGTAAATATTTTTTATGCTTTTTTCCTTGATAAACATAAAAATGAAAATTAAAAGGAGATAGGTTGGTATTGAAAACATAAACCCCATAATGATCATCAACGGATATATTTCGAAAAAGTTCAAAACACTTCCAAAACTAGAATAAGACAATTGATTTACCAAAATTAAAATTATTGGGCCGGATAATAATGTTAGAATCCAATGGCCGAGGATATGGGTTCGATTCATTTGCTTAAAAGGTTTGTTTCTTCTCGATATCTGGAAATACATTATCAATTCTTTTTGCCAGTTCAGGAAGTTTAATTGTTGGAACTGCGGGAAATAAATGATGTTCTAAATGATAAAACATACTAAAAGTAATTTTGTTTTTCCAATCTGCTCGTTGCGTTCGGGCAAACTCCGGAGAATCTTCCGTGTCATGATGAACAGTCCAAACTGCAAAGAAAGCCATTAAAAATTCGGCGAAAACCATTATAATAATATGATAAATCAGGAAATGAATCTGAAAATAGAAAACTATAAATGTTACTATTGCAATAGAAAACAATTCTAAGATGACATTTTTGATATAATTTCTATTTCCTTTCTGCAATGTTATTTTATGGATCAAAAACATATGAATTGGTCCATAAAGTATAGCTCCGTACCAAGTCATGCGAGCTGATTTTCCTTCGTAATCTTCTTCACTTAGACAATATTTGTGGTGTCGGATATGATTGAATTTGACAGCATGAATTGAAACCATCAATAAAATACTATTTGAATAAAGAGTAAACCAAGTCAAGAATTTATTTGTTCCTAATGAATTATGAAAACCATTATGGACTTGTCTTAATCCGGCAAGAAAGAAAAAAGCTGAAAAAGGCAGAGCAAATAGATAATATCCAAAATAAGCCAGCGTCATAGAAATTATAAACCATGGAATTGTCAAGTTGTTTTCAATCAACATTTCTTTGAAAGTGAGACTTTTTAAATCTTTCCACTGTACTTTTTTGAGGATTTCCTGATGTGTCATTTTATCTGAATTTAGGGTTTATCAAACCTAACAGGTTTTGAAAACCTGTTAGGTTTCTTGATGAAATTAAGCTTTAAAAGCTAATCTTTCTTCTCTTTGAGCTTCTTTTGCTTTTCTTTTTCCTCTAAAAAAGAAATATAAATTGAAGAATAACATAATGCCAAGATAGATAGAAAATCCTCCAATTTTGTAGCTTAATCTTTCAATTAATTCCTGATAACTGTCTTGATTTAATTGCAGTTCCAAAATCATTAAGGCAAAACCAATATTTAAAAGATAAAATCCAGTTTCAAAAAGTTTGTTGGTTGCTTCGGCGATTTCTTCTCGGCCTTTGAAAATGTCCAGCATAAATATTTTTCCGTTTTTGAAAAGTGTTTTAGAAACATAATATGTAAGGAATAATGCAACTGGTAAATAAATTCCGTAACCGATTAAGATTTTTGTAGTTTCCATGATATTTAATTTAAGATGTTATTTAATTAATTTATGAATGTACTTGGTTAGAATAATGATGTTGAGATAATGCAAAATTGAAATGATGAAAATGATGATTGCGGTTTTTATTCCAATTGTTTCTATAAGATTGGGTAGAGTTGAAATTTTTTGCCAGGAAATTAATGTCATTGCGCAATAACCAATATTTAAAAGATAATACGCCAAAAGCAAAACCTGATTTATTTTTTGACAGATATCAGCGTGATTCGGAATCAGTTCTGCGACATAAATATTACCGTTTTTATAACATATTTGACCCACTTTTAAAATGATGAAAATCGTAATGCTGAGGTATATAAAATACCCGATGATGTTGAAGTTCATGATTAAAGCAGTTTATAATGACCAATTAAATTATAAAGGAACAAAGCAGAATTTACTGTCGCAAATAATACAAAAAGCGTATTCATAAAGTAGCTTCCGACTTTAAAAATCATTTTTTGGGGAATCTGATACATTGGATAATATGCAATTTGAGTAGCAACTTTTCCTACCCAATACAAAGCAATCAAACCTGTTAGTGCAACTGCTAAAGCTGATTGTTCTTTTAATTCAGTGGTAAATAAAATCGCAATTAAGCCAAAACAAAAATTTAATCCCTGAATATATCTTCCGTAAGTTTTAGCTATTTCTTGATTTAGTGGTTTGAGTTGTTTTACATCATTGTACCAATCAAAAACATTGTGACGAATATAGGGATAGATAAGAGCTGTAAATATTTGGCCCATTCCGCTTAGAATTATTAGCCAACTAGGTATTGTTAAGTTCATGGTTTTGTTTTTAGGTTTAAAAAAAATGAAAGCTTTAGTTACGTTTTTATTTGATGATTTTGAGACCCGCGTCCGAATCAATTTTTAATGAACAAATCCTAAATCCTCGTATTTAATTAATATGCGATAAAAATAAATTGCAGTAATGTTTGGGATGAGTGTTACAAAAGTGACTTGTAAAAAATCATTCCACATAATGAAGTTAAAAAATGAGAAAAGAACAATTATATTCAGGATCGTAACGATCCAATAGGTTTTTATCTGGCTTTTAATTTTATAGTTTTTAGGTTTTGAGAAGATTTCGATGGTAACAAAAATTCCGGAAATTATCTGTGTAATTGTTAGTAATGCTTGTCCGGCAAACCTAAAATAGCATGTTAGATAAAGTAAAAAGCAAATTACGAGAGCGAAAATGTTGATTTGTCTTAGAGTTACCATAATTATTGATTGTTTTAAACTTTCAGAAAAAAATGAAAGTTGTAAATAAATTTTTTTACTTCATCATTTTTATAACCAATTTTCCTAACCAATTTTCATTGAATTCAGTCATTTTGTCTAACATATTATCTGCTTTTAAAACGAAATCGTATAATTTGGAAGTTTGATCAACAAAATGTTTCTCTTCTGCAGAATCTTTTGCTTCAATCGTTGAAACTTCTTTTAAAATTTTAAGAGCAGGTTTAATTTCACGTTTGCTTCTTTCTCTGGAAATTTTTGCAGCTAATTCGTCTAAATCCTTTTCGGCTGTGAAAAACTCTTTTCTTTCTCCGGCTTTAAATTCTTTGTAAACAATTCCCCAATCCATTAAAGCTCTTAGATTCATGCTGGCGTTTCCACGCGAAATTTGTAATTCTTCCATAATGTCTTCCATCGAAATAGCTTCGTTCGAAACCATTAATAAAGCATGGATTTGCGCCATCGTTTTATTAATTCCCCACTGAGAACCTAATGCTCCCCAGGTTTGTACAAACTTATTTTTTGCTTCTTTGAATTTCATTTGTCGATTTTATTGTTTTTCAAACGGTCAAATGCAAATCGCATAAATGCTCATTGTCATAGATCAAATGTAAGTAAAAGTTTTTAAACTTTCAAAAATAAATGAAAGTTTATTTTAAAGAAAAAGCCGAAAATTTCGTCTAGGCTTATTTTATCAACGTTTATCCTCTTTAGAGTAATTAGAAACGCCATCAATATCAATCGGATTTCCTAAAAAATGCGGTTCACGATTTCTCAAAACATCCAAAAAAGATTTAAATACCGAACCATATTCTCGAAAACAAACATAGTTATATCCTGAATATTCTCCTTTATTAGCCGAATATCCAACTGATTTAATTCCGAGTTTTTGTCCGATATAAATCGCTCTGTTCAAATGATATTCCTGCGAAATTAGAGTTGCTTTTTTGATATTGAAAATATGTTTTGCGCGATACATAGTAGAGTAGGTGTCGAAACCAGCGTAATCAATGAATATTTTAGTTGTATCAACTCCATGAGTGTAACAGTACTTTTTCATTACAGTTAATTCATCATATTCTTCACGGCCATTATCTCCCGAAAGCAAAATTTTATTGATGCGTTTTGCTTTCCATAGTAAAATTCCGGCATCAAGTCTGTCTTTTAAATACTTACTCGGCTGATCTCCTCTAATTCCGGCGCCAAAAATAATTCCGACATCGTTTTTTGGAAATCTTTTTAGTGAATGATGAATGTTTGCTTTAGTTGTTGATTTGACATATAAATTCACAGAAACAATAGCAATCGATCCAAGAATAAAAAGATATGCGAGTATGTTTAAATATTTTTTCAAGTTGTGTTTTGTAAGATTAGGTTTAAAAAATAAACGAAGATAATCAAAATTGAATAAAAAAAACCGAAGTAAAAATACTTCGGTTTCATATCTAATAATCTAAGTTGTCTAATGATCTAAGAAGTCTAAAGAAGTCCTGCCCGTTTCAACAAAGCTTCCGGTTTTGGTTCCTGACCTCTAAAACGTTTGTACAAAGTCATCGGATGTTCTGTTCCTCCTTTTGAAAGGACATTGTCTTTGAATTTCTTCGCTACTTCTTCATTAAAGATTCCTTTTTCTTGGAAAAATTCAAAAGCATCCGCATCTAAAACTTCTGCCCATTTGTAGCTGTAATATCCAGAAGAGTATCCACCTTGAAAAATGTGTGAAAAAGCCGTACTCATTGCATTTTCTTTTACATCAGGATACAATTGTGTATTGGCAAATTGTTCGGTTTCAAAAGCTTTTAAATCCGTAATGTTTGTCGGATCTTGTCCGTGCCATGCCATATCTAAAAGTCCAAAACTCAATTGACGCAAAGTCGCTAATCCTTCCTGGAAACTCGCACTTTCTTTGATTTTTTGCACGTATTCAATCGGAATAATTTCCCCGGTTTCGTAGTGATTGGCAAACAAAGCCAAAGCTTCCGGTTCATAACACCAGTTTTCCAAAATCTGACTTGGCAATTCTACAAAATCCCAGAAAACAGAAGTGCCTGATAGACTCGGATACGTTGTGTTGGCTAACATTCCGTGCAAACCATGGCCAAATTCATGAAATAAAGTTGTCACTTCATTAAAAGTCAATAATGAAGGTTTTGTTTCTGTGGGTTTTGTAAAGTTGCAAACGTTCGAAATATGCGGTCTTTCGTTTACGCCGTCTTTTATAGATTGTGATTTGAATGAAGTCATCCAAGCGCCGTTTCGTTTTCCTTTTCTTGGGAAGAAGTCAGCGTAGAAAATCGAAACCAAATTGTTTTCAGCATCTCTTACTTCATAAGTCGTAACTTCTTCATGGTATTTGTCGATGTCAAAAACCTCGGTAAAAGTTAAACCAAATAGTTTGTTGGCAACAGTAAACGCACCTTCTAAAACTTTTTCTAGTTGAAAATAGGGTTTCAGTTTTTCATCATCTAAATTAAAAAGCTGTTGTTTTAATTTTTCAGAATAATAAGCGCCGTCCCATTTTTCTAATTGTTCGATTCCGTCTAATTCTTTTGCGAAAGCGGTCAATTCAGCAAATTCTTTTTGAGCCGCCGGTTTTGCTTTTGCCAATAAATCATTTAAAAAAGAGAAAACTTTTTCCGGACTTTCCGCCATTCTTTCCTCTAAAACAAAATGTGCATGCGTTTTGTAGCCTAATAAATTGGCTCTTTCAAAACGAAGTTTGGCAATTTTCAGAACGTTTTCTTCATTGTTGAATTCGTTGTTCTGAAACCCTTTTGCACCAAAAGCAATTGCCATTTTTTTACGCAATTCGCGATTATCAGCATAAGTTAAAAACGGAATATAACTTGGATAATCTAAAGTGAAAATCCAGCCTTCTTTTTCTTGGTTTTTGGCTAATAATCTTGCTGCTTCAATTGTTCCTTCTGGCAATCCAGACAAATCTTTTTCATCAGTTAGATGCAATTCGAAGTTGTTGGTTTCGGCCAAAACATTTTCGCCAAACTGTAAACTTAATTTCGATAATTCTTTGTCGATTTCTCGTAATTGGTTTTTCTTGTCTTCAGGTAAATTTGCCCCGTTTCTTGAAAAGCTTTTGTATTTTTTATCTAATAAAGTTGTTTGTTCCGGATTCAGATTTAAACTTTCTTTTTGATCATAAACCGCTTTTACTTTCGCAAATAAAGCAGCGTTTAAGCGAATGTCATTTCCGAATTCTGAAAGTAAAGGCGAAACTTCCTGAGCAATTTTCTGCATTTCGTCATTCGTTTCAGCCGAATTCAAATTGAAGAAAATGCTCGAAAGACGATCTAAAATATCGCCTGAAAAATCCATTGCTACAATTGTATTTTCAAAAGTCGGCGCATCTGGATTATTTACGATTGCATCAATTTCGGCTTTAGCCAAAGCAATTCCTTCATTGAAAGCTGGAACATAATCCTCGATTTTAATCTGCGAAAAAGGTGCGGTGTTATATTTGGTGGTAAATTTTGAAAGTAAAACACTCATTATGATATACTATTTTTTATTAATTGAAGTCAAATTTTTTGAATTCCAAAGATAGTAATTTATAAAAATGTAATCGTCTTATAGAATTCTATTCTTGGCATAAAATCCTCTTAAAATGTGTTAGAGTTATGTTATTTATTGCCGTATGGGATATTAAAAGCGTAAATTGACAAAATAGGTTAGCATCATAAAATTCTAATCGTAATTGTAAAAAATCAAAATATGAATTATCAAGTTGTAATTAAGAATATAGACACGGCGAATGAAGTTGAAGGTTATTGGTCAGATGAGGATTTGGTTGTGTTATTACAAAAATTCAATTATCCCGACGGAGCTACGGCCGAGAAAAGCAGTTTGCCGGAATTATTAGAGATGGCCATTTCGGATTTTGAACCTAACGAAGCTGCACAGATTGTGTTAGAATATAAATTAGGGGATGAATTAAGTGCAGGACAAATTGAGCAGATATCCAACAATATGTTGATAGATAAAGTATGTGAGGAATATCCGGAAATACACATGCAAGGCAGATTATTTCATGTCAATCAATTGCTTTTTAAAGCTTACAATGGGAAATTTCCAAATGCAAAAGCTTCTGTTGTTCATTTCGCCATGACACCAATTAATGGCGAAGTACAAAAACTGACTGCAGAAAATATACTGAAGTTGTTGAATAATGGTTTGTCAGGCAGAAACCTTATTAAAAGATTATTCGAAAATCAAATGTCTCAGAATATTCCGTTTCCGGAAGCAGAAAGTATTATCTGGGAATTGACAACAGAAGATAATGTCAATTATAATTTGGTTACTTCAGAGAATTGGATAAATAAGGATGATGTAACAGCGTCTGAATTTGAATCTGTTTTGGAGGAAGTTGAAGATGAGGCTTAATTTTAGTTTTCAGTCACAGTTTTCAGTCACAGTTTACACTGAAAACTGTGACTGAAAACTGAAAACTATTTCAATCCTTCAGCCGCTTTATTAACCGCAGCTTTTAATTCTTCTTTATAAGCAATAATAGTATCAAGTACTTTTTTATCGTGGCTTCCTATAATTTGTGCAGCTAAAATTCCTGCATTTTTTGCTCCGTTCAATGCAACCGTTGCAACTGGAACGCCGCCTGGCATTTGCAGAATCGATAAAACTGAATCCCATCCATCAATAGAATTGCTTGATTTTACCGGAACTCCAATTACAGGAAGTGGTGACATCGAAGCTACCATTCCAGGTAAATGCGCCGCACCACCAGCTCCGGCAATAATTACCGAAATGCCACGAGTATGTGCATTTTTACTGAAATCAAATAATTTTTCTGGCGTTCTATGTGCCGAAACGATATCTACCTCTACTTCAACATTAAATTGTTTTAATATGTCGATTGCATCCTGCATGACTGGCATGTCTGAGATACTTCCCATTATGATGGCTACTTTGCTCATTGTGTTTTTTGTTTGTTTTGTTTCAAGTTTCAGGTTTCAAGTTTTTGTTGTGACTGAAAGTCTAAATTGAAAATTATTTATGTTGTTGATTCAAGATCTTATTTTGATTAAAAGTGTGTAAATTAGAAATGAACCAAAGAATATTAATGCTAAAGTACATAAGACAAGAATTATAAATAAAATGAAACTTTTTACTCTCTCTCCCTTATATTCGTATTTATCTGTAAATTTTTCAAAATGAATTTTAAACAAATTTGAATTGTTGTTTAAATTCAAAAGGTTCATTAATATTTCTACAAAATCCATTAAAACTGATAAATTCGTTTGTTTTACTTCAAGTTTGTCAGCTGTGACTGCGACTGAAAACTGACTACTAAAAATTACTGCCCACTAATCACTCTAATAGTATTCTTAACTTCCTCTGCAATTCGTCTCGCTTCTGCCATATCTTCATTTACAATTGTAACGTGACCCATTTTTCTAAAAGGACGAGTTTGTTTTTTACCGTAAATATGAGGCGTAACGCCGTTCCATCCTAAAATGGTTTCTATGTTTTCGTAAACTACATCTCCTGAAAAACCTTCGGCACCAACTAAATTTACCATAATGCCGGCAACTTTGCTGTCTGTGTTTCCTAACGGAAGATCTAAAATAGCGCGTAAATGATTTTCGAATTGTGAAGTATAACTGGCTTCAATAGAATAATGACCAGAATTGTGTGGGCGAGGAGCAACTTCATTTACTAAAATCTCATCGTCATTGGTTTGAAACATTTCAACTGCCAAAAGTCCAACGTGATTGAATTTCTCAGAAACATTCAAAGCAATTGCTCTGGCTTTTTCGGCTACTTTTTCGTCGATTCTTGCCGGGCAGATTACATATTCTACTTGGTTGGCTTCTGGATGAAATTCCATTTCTACAACTGGATACGTTTTTATTTCTCCTGATGGATTTCTGCAAACAATAACCGCCAATTCATTTTTGAACGGAATCATTGTTTCTGCAATACATTCTACATTTGGTAAACTGTCTAAATCAGAAACCTGACGAATTACTTTTACACCATTTCCGTCATAGCCAAATTCGGTGCATTTCCAAACGAAAGGCAATTTTAAATCATTGATTTTAGACTTTAGATTATCTAAATTTTCAAATCTTTCAAAAGGTGCAGTTGGAATATTATTATCTGCGTAAAATTGTTTTTGAATTCCTTTATTCTGAATTCCTTTTAAGGTTTTTGGAGACGGATAGACTTTTAATCCTTCGTTTTCTAATTGCGTTAAAGCTTCAAGATTAACTAATTCAATTTCGAAAGTCAAAACATCGACTTGTTTTCCAAAATTGTAAACAGTTTGATAATCCATTAAATCACCTTGAAAGAATTTGTTGCAGGCAATTTTGCTCGGAGCTTCGTCACTCGGATCTAAAACATAAGTTTGTATGTCAAATTTTCGGGTGTCAAACAATAGCATTTTACCCAATTGTCCGCCACCTAATATTCCTAATTTAAAATCAGAAGAAAAATAATTCATTGTAGTTGTGTTTTTGCAAAGATACCTTTTAATCTTTTTTAGCCAAAATTTAGTTTTTCCGTCGCGAATTCATAAAGTTTTGCCACAGATTAAAAGGATTAAAATGATTTATTTCTGTGTGTTTTAGGTTGCCACGAATTATGCGAATTACATCGAATTTTGTAGGTTGAATAAAAAAATAATTTGTGAAAATTCGTGTAACTCGTGGTGAAAAAAAATCTTTTTAATCCTTTTAATCTGTGGCAAACAAACCTATTTTAGTTTCTTCAAAACTTCTTTTGCAACTGCTTTATAAGCGGCTGAATGATCTCCGTAATCTTTATTTAAGATCATTTGCAGTTCAGGATGAATCCAGTCGTAATGATTTCCTAAAACATATAATGTCCTTATAGAATAAGCTTTTGTTGCCACCTTGATATCATTTATCAGCCAATCAAAAGAAACTTCAATAATATCTTGTAAATTATTTTCGGAGAGAGAAATGCAGTTTTCGTCTTTTTTATAATGTGACTTAATCAAAAGCTGTACTACTTTTGCAATTGGACGAAGCGAGCTTTCATCGTTTAAAATTTTCAAATTCGAACAGAAAAAATCCAGATGGGGCTGTAGCCAAAGTAATTCTTCGTAAGACACAAATTCTAAAATCCAGCAGGCTTTATGATTGTTTTTGTCTGTGGGCGAAAAACAAATTGAAACCAATTCACTAAAAAGGGAAGGGTTTTCTAAAATATTTTGCGCAGCTTTTAGACGATTTTCTCTATAAGCATTTACATAATCCAGATTTTTTTGCAATTCAGAAGGCATCATTTAATATTTAAATACTAAGCTAAAATAAGTAATTTAATGCGATTATTCCGTAATAATTTATTGGTAATCCCGGATAATAAAATCTTGGTTGGGCATTTCCAACGGCAGTTGCATTAGTCAGAATCATTGATGCGTATTTCTCATTTGTGACATTGTTTATGCCAGCGTCGATATGCGCTTTTAAACCTGATAAAATTTCAAATTGATAACCGGTTTTTAAATTTAATAAAGAGTAAGATTCTGAAAAATCAGCATTGGAATCGTTTAGCGGAATTTTATCTGTAAACTGAAAATCGGCCGAAAAATAAAATCCGGAAGTTGTGTTTAAAGTAAAACCTGCACTTGCAGTATTTGCAGGAACTCCGGTTAATTTGTTTCCTGAGAAATCATTTCCGTTATCTACAAACTCTTTAAATTCATAATTCCCAATTGATGTTCCGACATAAGAATTGAATGTAAAAATTCGATTTATTGGCCAATTGTGATGTAGCGAAATTTCTATTCCTTCATGAAAAGTTTTTCCGGCATTTACACCTTCATATTGATCATCGCCAATTCTTTTGGCAACTAATAAATCTTTAATTTCCATTCTATAAACGGCAATTTGAGTGTACAGTTTTTTATCGAAAAAATGAAGTTTTCCACCCAATTCAAAATTATAACCTGTTTCTGGTTTAATATTTTGATTGATGTTTCCGGTGCTGGTTAAAGTTTCTTCGGTTGCAGGAAGAGAAAATCCTCGGCTTACAGAAAAGTAAAAAGTTTGAATTTCATTCGGCTTAAATAAAAAAGAAAACTGTGGGGAAAAAATACCATCATAACTATATTCTTCCTTTGGATTATTCGCGGAAGCGGGAAAATCATTTTGAAGTTCAAATTTTGTTTTGTTGTAATTTAAGCCTGCCTGAATTTCAAATTGATCAGAAAGTAAAGTTCTGATTTGTGAAAAAACATTGTAAAAATGCCTTTTTTGATCGGTTGCCGAAAGTTGATCACCTTGTAAACTTCCGTTTCCGTTATTTTGCTGATATAAATTTTGGAAAGTATTCCCACTGTAATTATCGCTGAAATATTCTATTCCGCCAATAAATTGATTATTGATTTTGCCGATTTTAAAATCTCCTGAAAATTGGGTTCTCACTCCCGAAGCAAAAGTATATTGACGCAAAATATCAAAAGGACGCGGTTCGTTGCTGTCTTTATAATTGATAAAAACAGAAGTCGAATTGCTGAGGTGATCGTTTATTCTGAAATCATAAGCCAATCCGCCCAAAGTCGATTTGTATTCTTTGAATCCTTTTGATGCAACCCAAGTTGGCGCACCCGCTTGCGGATTATTTTCAAAAGTGGTTTTGTTAATCGAACTCGGAATAAAAGCTTTTAAATAAGTATAATTGGAGAAGTAAGTCAGTTTGCTGTTTTTCTTTCGAAATAATTCTCCAGAGAGTGTAATTCCTTCCCTATTATAAGCGCTGTTTTGGCGCCAGCCGTCAGTCTTTAAATTGTGATAACTTAGATTTAGAGAACTGCTTTTTTCATTCAAATCAAAACTGACTCTGTTTTTCAATAATCCAAAAGAGCCAAAAACAGAACTTATTTCAGTTTGACAATTGACTTTTTTTAATGTTTGAGGAGAAATTAAAATTGCTCCGCCCAATCCCGCGCCATAAATGCTAGAGAGTGGACCTTTTATCACTTCAATTTGATTGATGTTTTGAAGATCAATATCATCAATAACTGTTTCACTATTTCCGGAAGTTAGCGGAATAGTTCCGTAAAAAGCCCTGATTTTATTAGTTCCGTATGGAGTTCTGGCGCCAATACCGCGAATAGAAATTCGCGTTGTGGTAATATTCGACGATTGCATAAAAACACCAGGAATCGTATTAATGACATTACTGATATCTGTGGTATTATTTCGAAGCAATTCTTTTTCAGATAAAATACCAATCGAAGCCGGACTGTTTTGCAAGTCACGATTAATATGAAGCGGACTTATTAAAACTTCATTTAGTTTTTGAGTTTTGACAGAATCAATATTTTGAATTTCTTTTTCCTGAGCAAAAATGTTTAGGGAAACAAAAAGCACAAAAAGAAGAGGAAAATATTTTTTTGAAATCATAAAGAATTGAAATTAAGGGCGAGTTTTTTAACACATAGAAACATAGCATTTATTGAGGCAAAGAGGGCGTTTCACTTATTTAAATTCACATAGCCAACTATGTGTGAAAACGAGTTTTCTTTTCAATCTTATTCTACGAAACAAAAACCTATGTTTCTATGTGGTTAAAATATTTTCGTTTGGAATTTTATTTATTCGCAGTAACCTTCCAAATTGTATTTCCGCTATCATCATTTACCAAAAGCGATCCATCTTTCATTACAGTAACAGCAACTGGGCGCCCGTAAACTTCTGCTTTATCATTATCAGAAATAAATCCGGTTAAAAAATCTTCTGGTTTTCCTGAAGGTTTTCCATCTTTAAAAGGAACAAATAAAACTTTATAACCTGAAATTATAGAACGATTCCAAGAACCATGTTGTCCTATGAAAGCACCATTTCTGTATTTTGCAGGAAAAGCATCTTTAGTATAAAAAGCCAATCCAAGAGAAGCAGTATGGGCACCTACTGGAACATCCGGAACGATAGCTTTTTTTACTAAATCTGTTCGTTCGCCTTTCAGTCTTGGATCAGGAATACTTCCAAAATACGAGTAAGGCCATCCGTAAAAACCGCCCTTTTTTACGCTCGTAATATAATCTGGAACTAAATCATCGCCAAGTTCATCTCTTTCATTTACTGCAGTCCAAAGTTCTTTTTTGTTGGCCGGATTCCAATCCATTCCCATTGGGTTTCTAAGTCCGTCAGCATAAATTTTTTCGCCAGTTCCATCAAGATTGATTTCTAAAATGGCAGCGCGACGAATTTCTTTATCCATTCCGTTTTCTCCCACATTGCTTCCAGAACCAACACCAATATAAATTTTTGTTTCTTCAGGATTAGCAAGCAAGCTTCTTGTCCAGTGATTGTTGTATCCTCCAGCTGGCAGTTCAACAATTTTGACACCCTGAGTTTCTAATTTTAGTGGCGCGTTTTTATATGGATATCGATAAAGTCCGTCAGTGTTTGCAACATAAAAAAAGTCTTTTAAAATTAACATTCCTAAAGGTCGGTTAAGGCCTTGTAAAAAAACTTCACGAGTTTCATATGTCCCGTCTTTATCTTTGTCGCGCAAAATTATAATTTGGTTTTTACTCGTTCTTGTACCGCTTTCAACAACAAAAATATCATTGTTTGGACCTATATAAGTCCAGCGCGGATTACTAAAACCGTCAGCAAATTTTGTAACTGTAAAACCTTCTGGTGCTATTGGCGTTTTTCCTTCAGGCCAGCCTATAACTTTACTGTTCTTTGTTTTTGATTCGGTTGCGTATGGCGGTGGCAAGGTGAGATCGCCTATTGCAGTTTTTACAACATTTGCAGGTTGTTTAGATAGCGCTTCTTTTTCTTCCTTTGTTACCTGTCCTTGACATGCTGTTAATATCAAGAACGCCGAAAAGATTTGTATTGTGGTTTTCATTGAGGTTTGTATTAAAGTTTAAAACGCCTCAATTTAATAAAAATAAAAAGATTTTTTTCGAAAAGATCTATTTAATGTGCTTAAAAAAACTCAGACAGTTTATTTTGATACTTACAGTTAAGTTGTAATTCTGTATCTTTGTCCATTATTTTAAATTTGAAAATAATGATACAACTTCACGATAAACAATTTGTTCCGTTTATTTCGGCTAAAGAAATTGATTTTGCTTTAACCAAATTAGTTGCTCAGGTAGAAGACGATTTTGGAGATGATACGCCAATTTTTATTGGAGTTTTAAACGGCGCCTTTATGGTTGTTTCCGATTTTTTGAAAAAATATAAAAAACCATGCGAAGTTTCATTTATAAAAATGGCTTCATATGAAGGAACTGAAAGTACAAATTCGGTTAAAGAATTGATAGGAATCAATCAGGATTTAACGGGTAGAACCGTAGTAATACTTGAAGATATCATCGATACCGGAAATACAATCGAAGAGTTAAAACAATTATTTAAAGAACGAAATGTAAAGCATTTTAAAATTGCAACGTTATTCTTTAAGCCAGAAGCGTACAAAAAAGATATTAAAATCGATTATATTGGAATCAGAATCCCGAATAAATTTATTGTAGGTTATGGACTAGACTATGATGGTCTTGGTAGAAACCTGACAGAGATTTACAAATTAGCTGAATAATTTTAAAACAAACACAACTATATATTCATTTTAAACTTCTTAAAGTAAGAAGTCACAACACTAACAGTCATTATGATTAACATCGTTTTATTTGGAAAGCCTGGTGCAGGAAAAGGAACTCAGGCAGAATTTTTAAAAGAAAAATACAATTTAACGCACCTTTCAACGGGAGATATTTTCCGTTTCAATTTAAAAAATGATACTGAACTAGGAAAAAAAGCAAGAGTTTTTATGGATAACGGAGAATTAGTTCCGTGCGAAGTAACAACTGCCATGTTAATTGATGAAGTAAAAAAACACCCTGATACAGCAGGATTTTTGTTCGACGGTTACCCAAGAACAATCGATCAGGCTAAGGCTTTAGATAAATTTTTGCCAACAATTGGTTCAAGCGTTACTGCTACAATTGCTTTGGAGGCTGATGATGAAATTTTAGTAGCACGTTTACTAGAAAGAGGAAAAACAAGCGGAAGAGCTGATGATCAAGACGAAGAGAAAATTCGTGTAAGATATCAGGAATACAATGAAAAAACCGCTCCATTAATTGGATATTATAAAGAACAAAACAAGTTTCACGCCGTAGACGGTATCGGAACAATTGAACAAATTACAGAGCGCTTAACGTCAGTTATAGATAATTTGTAGAAGCTAATCAAGCTGTACGTGAAGTCCCGATAGCTATCGGGACGCTAAAAAAAAACTATTTTTCCAAACCATAAAACGAGCTTCCTTCGGTCGCTGTTTTCTGGCAGGAAAAATTAGTTTTTTTAGCCCTGGGCTCTTCTATTTCAGCTGGGCTAAAAAAAGAAGAATACGAATAGCATAATAGTTATAACGAACCAAACAAATAACGAATCTACTAAACATTGGAAATACTAATAATATTTTTTCTAATACTATTAAACGGAGTTTTCTCGATGTCAGAAATCGCATTGATTTCGGCTAGGAAAAACAGACTTGAAACAGCAGCGAAAAAAGGAAACAAAGGAGCCAAAATTGCGCTGGATCTTGCTAATTCTCCAAATAAGTTTTTATCAACAGTACAAATCGGAATTACCTTAATCGGAATTTTGACAGGTATTTACAGTGGTGATAAAATTACAATAGATGTAGAGAGTTTTGTTTCAAGTTTCGCGGCTTTAAAACCTTACGCGCATTCAATTGCAGTTGGGATTGTAGTTGTTGTCTTAACTTTTTTCTCATTAGTTTTAGGCGAATTGCTTCCAAAACGAATTGGATTAAACTATCCAGAAACCATTGCAAAAATGTTTGCAATGCCAATGAAAGTGATTTCGATTATTACGGCACCTTTTATTTGGCTCTTAACGTCTTCGACAGATTTTTTATTGAATGTTCTTCAGATAAAACCAACCGCTGACGGAAAAGTTACCGAAGAAGAAATTAAAGCAATCATAAAAGAAGGAACTGAAGTTGGTGAAGTTCAAGAAATTGAACAAGATATTGTAGAGCGTGTTTTTCATATTGGTGACAGAAAAGTAAGTTCACTGATGACACACCGCAAGTCGGTAGATATGCTTCCGTTAAAAGAAGATAAAGCTAAAATCAAAGAATTAATCGTTCAGGATTTGCACACTGTTTATCCAGTTTACAATGACAATTATGATGATATTGTTGGTATTGTAACTTTAAAAAACATTTTTGCACATATTGAAAATGATAATTTTGATTTGGCTTCAATAATGACTGACGCGCCTTATTTAATGGAGCAAACAACTGCTTATAAAGCGTTGGAAAACTTCAAAAAAACAGGTGTTCACTACGCTTTAGTTTCAGATGAATATGGAGTTTTTCAAGGTATGATTACTTTGAATGATATTTTGGAAGCTTTAGTGGGCGATGCATCAGAATTTTATAAAGATGAATTTCAGCTTATCGAAAGAGAAGATGGAACATGGCTGGTTGACGGACATTATTCATTGCACGATTTCTTAACGTATTTTGAGTTAGATGAACTCACAAACGATTACGAAGTAAATACCGTAAGCGGAATGATTATGACCGAGCTTTCGCATATTCCAAAAGAAGGCGAGAAATTAGTCTGGCAAAAATTCGTTTTAGAAGTCATCGACATGGATGGCGTTAAGATTGATAAAGTACTTGTAAAAGCGCTTAAAGAGTAGAGAGAATTTGTTTCAGGTTTCAAGTTTCAGGTTTCAGGTTAGCGTAACGCACTTAACTTGAAACTTGAAACCTGAAACTTTGAAACTACACATAAACAAGAAAAAATGACAGAAGGAAATTTTGTAGATTACGTTAAGATATTTGTTTCGTCCGGAAAAGGAGGAAAAGGATCTACGCATTTACATAGAGAGAAATTTATTGAAAAAGGTGGTCCAGACGGAGGAGATGGAGGTCGCGGTGGACATGTATATTTAGTGGGAAATAAAGGACTTTGGACATTGTTTCATTTAAAGTTTGCGCGTCACATTAAAGCAGGACATGGTGGAGACGGCGGTGGAGATCGCAGTACCGGTGCAGATGGTGATGATAAATTTATCGAAGTGCCATTAGGAACTGTTGTAAAAGACAAAGAAACCGGAGAAACTTTGTTTGAAATTACCGAAGATGGTGAAAAAAGAATTCTTTCAAAAGGAGGAAAAGGAGGTTTAGGAAACTGGCACTTTAGAAGTTCAACAAACCAGACTCCAAGATATGCACAACCAGGTTTACCGGGTGTAGAAATGGATGTTATTCTGGAACTTAAAGTTTTGGCAGATGTTGGTTTAGTTGGTTTTCCCAATGCAGGAAAATCTACATTATTGTCTGTACTAACGTCAGCAAAACCAAAAATTGCTGATTATCCTTTTACAACTTTAAAACCAAACTTAGGAATTGTTGCCTACAGAGATTTTCAGTCTTTTGTAATTGCTGATATTCCTGGAATTATTGAAGGTGCAGCTGAAGGAAAAGGTTTAGGACATTATTTTCTTCGTCATATTGAGCGTAATTCGACTTTGTTGTTTTTAGTTCCTGTTGATACGCCAGATATTAAAGCGGAATATGATATTTTAGTTAATGAATTAACGAAATATAATCCTGAAATGCTTGACAAAGAACGTCTTTTAGTAATCTCAAAATGTGATATGCTAGATGACGAACTAAAAGCTGAACTAAAAGCTGAACTGGATGTTTCTTTTAAAGATGTTCCGTATATGTTTATTTCATCTGTAGCACAGCAAGGGCTTACAGATTTGAAAGATAAACTTTGGAAAATGCTTAACGAGTAAAAGTTTAAAAATATTTTTAAAAAAGGCGTCCAATACAACGGACGCCTTTTTTATTTGTTTTAATGTTAAATTCGTAATTAAACGATAAAAAAGAATCATTATGTTTTATTTTAAGAGTCGATGAGGTATGATAATTATGAAAATGCGCTATATTCGCATCACTTAAATAAAATAATATGAAAAAAATAGTTTTATTCTTAACCATGTGCTTAATGGCTTTTCCTGTAAGAGCTGATGAGGGAATGTGGTTTTTGATGTTTATCGAAAGATTGAACCATAGAGATATGGAGAAAATGGGACTTCAATTAACAGCCGAAGAAATTTACAGTATTAATCACCACAGTTTAAAAGATGCAATTGTACAGTTCAACGGAGGTTGTACTGCCGAAATTGTTTCTAAAGATGGTTTGGTTTTAACCAACCACCATTGCGGTTATAATGCAATTGCAGAACTTTCAACTGCAGAGCAAAACTATTTGAAAGACGGTTTCTGGGCAAAAGAAAGAAGTGCTGAAATGAAACCAAAATCATTATACGTACGTTTCTTTGTTCGCATGGATGACGTTTCTAAAAGAATTTTGTCAAAAGTAAATGATCAGATGACAGAAACAGACAGAAACAAAATCATTCAGCAAGAAATAAGTTTAATTGAAAAAGAAAACAGCGAAAATGGAAAATACACCGTTTCTGTTCGTCCTTTCTTTCAAGGAAATGAATATTACTATTTTGTTTACCAAGATTACACAGACGTTCGTTTAGTAGGAACGCCTCCTGAAAGTGTTGGTAAATTTGGTGGAGATACTGACAACTGGGAGTGGCCTCGTCAAACGGGTGATTTCTCAATGTTCAGAGTATATGCTGATAAAGATGGAAATCCAGCAACTTATTCAAAAGAAAATGTGCCATTACAGCCAAAACATTATTTGCCTGTAAGTATTAAAGGTGTGAAAGAAAATGATTTTGCAATGATTCTTGGTTATCCTGGTAGAACAAACCGATGGATGCCGGCTGGCGGAATCGAGCAAAATGTAAATTATGCTTATCCTGCTTGGGTTGAAGGTGCAAAAACAGGAATGGACCAAATGAAAAAGTATATGGATAAAGATGCGACTGTTCGTTTGCAGTATGCTTCTAAATATGCTTCGACTGCAAATTATTGGAAAAACCGTCAAGGTATGATCGATGCTTTAACAAAAGCTGGAACAGCAAGTGCAAAGGCAGAGCAAGAAGATAAGTTTTATGAGTGGGCAAGTAAACCGGCTAATAAAGATAAATACGAAAATGTAATTCCGACGATTAATGATTATTACAGAGAGACGAACTTAAAAGCGCGTCACGATAATTATTTATCTCAAGTTTTGCGTACATCAAGTTATGCAGCTGGACCAGCAAATCTAGGAAATGCTTTAATTGCTTATTATAAAGAGAATGATGCTAAAAGAGCAGAATTATTGCCTAAGATCAATGCTTTAGTTGAAAATATTTATGGTAATTTTTATGCACCTTTAGAAAAAGATGTTTTAACAGCTCAGTTGAATTTATATGCTGCTAAAGCATCTGAATACGGACTTGCTCCAGAAATCGCAAAAATGAAAGCCGCTAATAATGGCGATTTTACAGCAGATGTAGCAAAAGCAACTGAAGTAAGTTACTTTACAAATAAAGAAAAAATAGTGGCATTTTTAGTAGATCCTAAACCATTAGCAATTGTACATGATCCGTTGTATATTATTTCTAATGATCTTTTGACTAAATCGCGTGCTAAAACCGACGATCAGGCAAAAGCTGATGATGGTTTTGCAATTGCTTACCGCAAATTAGTAGAAGGTTTGAGAGAATCAAAACTGAATGCAATCAAATATCCAGATGCAAACTCTACTTTAAGATTGACTTATGGAAAAGTACGCGCTTTGCCTGCTGATCCTCGTAACGATGCAAAAATCAACAACTATACTACAATGGAAAGTATGGTTAAAAAATACAAAGCAGGAGATCAGGAATTTGACTTGCCAGCTCGTTTGTTAGAATTAAACAAGAAAAAAGATTACGGACAATATGCTGATAAAGCGGGATATATGCCAGTAAACTTTTTGACGGATAACGATATTACAGGAGGAAACTCTGGTTCACCGGTTCTTAACGGAAAAGGAGAATTAATTGGAATTGCTTTTGACGGAAATATCGAAGCTATGGCTGGAGATGTTATATTTGATCCTAAATTGCAAAGAACAATCAACGTTGATATTCGTTACGTTCTTTGGATTATTGACAAATACGCAGGAGCGAAAAACATTATCGACGAATTGACGATTGTGAAATAATCTAAATTTATTTATAAAAAGTAAACCCGATAGTTTTAAAGCTATCGGGTTTTTATTTTTTTTAATTTTGAAAAAGTATGTCAACCTGAGCGAAGTCGAAGGCTCGCCAATTGAAACGGGTCTTCGACTTCGCTCAGACTGACAAACTTCTCTCAGACTGACAAAAGATAGATTATATGCTTTTGTTGGAATTTGGGATTTAAAACTTAATTCACTTTCACTCTAATACCTTTTGTATGGCTTGTAAATTCTGGCGCATACATACTTTGAATTGTAGTGATTCCGTTTGAGAATTCACCGCCGTTATTTACTCGTATATCGTATTCTAAAACATAAGTTCCTTTGTTGATTTGATCAAAGAAAAAGTGTGTTGCAGCGTCTTTTGTACTCGTGTAAAATCCTAGTCGATCTTTATACTGATATTCTGAAAGTACATTTACAGGTTCAAAACACGAAGCGCGCATATCCTTCAAATGAACATATTCCATATCTTCTTTCGAAGTAATAATTAGTCGGACAGTTACTAAATCGCCAATTTTTAAAGGATTTTCAGTTGTTATTTTTTGTAATTCATCGCCTTTTGAACTGTTTTTCTTTAGATACAATTCTTTCGAAACAGATAAGACTGCACCCGAATTATTTTTGATTTTATCCAAATCTTCAAAATATTGCCAATAAACACCGCCAAAACCTGGAACTTTAGATTTGTTTTCGATTTTGATTGAAGCCATTTCTTTTTTAATTTCTTCTGGTTTCCAGTTGAGTTTTATATAACCCGTTTCAGCTTCTTTTTCATTTTCGGCTAATTTTTTGGTAGCGATTTTCTCGTCACCCAATTTTATAACGGTATTGTCTTTAACAGAAAGCCAGTCGGTTCCTTGCATTAATAAGGCATAAATAGCTTCGGTTGTTGATTTTGTTGTTGGCCAATTTTTGGTTTGTTTGTTTTTCAAAAGCCATACTTTCATTGCATCAACAGATTTGGTATCGTTTGTCACTTCGGCGAAAGCCTCAATCAATAAAGCCTGAGTCTCAATTGGCGCCTGATACCAATACCAGCCCGCTTTATTCGCAATCCAATACATTCCCCAATCTTCATTATTTGAAGAGGTTTCTTTTAAACTTTCAATTATTTTTTTGGCCGTCTCTTTTTCTCCAAAGCGATTCAGCGTTATTGCGGCCAATCCTTTTTCGTAAAGTGAATATTGAAGCCACTCTTTTTTAGCAGTATCTAAATATAATTTTGACGCCTTTTTTAATTCATCTGACATTGGATATTGCTCCAAATAAAAACTTCTAGTATATAGATAATGTAAATCAGAATAGGGATTGATCCATATTAATTTGTCGGTTGATTTTAAGTTTTTAGTTCTCGTTCTATAAAACTCTAAAAAGAAATTGTCAATATACGGAATTCCCGTTTTTGCAATTTGATCGATTTTTTGGTTATTATCTTCAGATTTGCTCAACTTTGCTAAATGACCTAAGCCGGCAAGAATATGTCGTGTAATATATTCGTTTTCTTGGGAACCATCAAACCATGCAAATCCGCCAGACGATCTTTGCTTTTGTTTTAATTTTTGAAAAGTAGCTTCTTGTGAAGTTTTCATTTTTTCTAAATCAAATAAAAGCGCTACGTTTTTCTTCTTCTCATCTTCATTTTGTGCATCATTCAACCAAGGCGTTTCGGCAAGAATTATCGATTTTAATTCTTCGTTTTCTTCTAATTTTGAATGCAGTTTTCCGTTTTTTCTCCAAGTTTCAAAAATGGATGCAATTTTCGGATTGCTCGAAATAATTTCAGACGCCAGTGCATTTGCATAAAATCTAGCAAAAGTCTGTTCTGCGCATTCATGTTCGTATTCCATTAAATAAGGAAGCGACTGAACGGCAATCCACGTTGGGTTTGAAGTATATTCAAGCGTAAATTGATGATTTCTTAAAGTCGAAGAATTGTTGTTTTTTAAATTCTCAAAGGTGTATTCTTTGGTCGAATTTTCGCGAACCCAAAGTGGAATACTTTCGGTAACCAGCATATTGTTGGTTAAAACTGGCAATATGTTTTCTTCTCCATCAGAGAAATTGCCGGATTTTGCCACAATTTTATATTGAACGCCTTGCAGACCTTCGGGAATAGAAATCGTCCAGGTTGCTGTTGTATTTCCGAAAGCACTAACGTTGAAATTTCGAACATTCTTTGCGTTGCCCATGTTTACATCTATTGGCTGCATGGTTGTGGCGTCAAAAAACTGTAAACTTGCGATTCCGGTTTTTGCTTCATTGGTCACATTCGAAATTTTGGCACTAATCACGATCGTATCTTTTTCTCTCAAGAATCTTGGGAAATTCGGCAAAACCATCAATTCTTTTTGCGTGATAATGCTTTTTTCTAAATAACCCGAAACAGCATCTTTATTATGTGCCAATAAACGAAGTTTCCACTTTGTCAAAGCTTCGGGAGAAGTGAAGTTGAAACTTATATTTCCTTTTGAATCTGTTTTTAAATGGGGCAGAAAGAATGCTGTCTCCGATAAATTTTTTCGTGCTTTTACTTGGGTTAATTCTTCTAATGTTTTTTTGGTTGTAATAATGATTGCGCCGTTTGCACCCTTATTTCCATAAAGCGCAGTTGCTTCTTGCTCTTTTAAAACGCTGATGGAAATAACGTCTGAAGAATTTAAGTTCTTAACTGCTTTTTCATCAGCAATTTCACCATCAATAATATATAAGAGATTTGTAGCTGTGATTGAAGATGTGCCACGGATCATAATTTTATCAGATGGAACTTGTGTAACTTCTACGCCACTTACTGTTCCTGATAGAATTCCTTCAGTATTATAAACATTATTATCTTCTTCAACTACCATTTGTGCCGCTGAAACCTGTGTTACAGAACCAGTAAGAGGCATTTTTTTTTGAGTTCCATAACCAGTAACGACAACTTCTTTTAGATGACTAGAGTCATCTTCGAGACTTAAATTTATAACTTTGTCATTAGTGACCTTAACTGAAGTATTTTTTAATCCGAGATAAGAGAAAACTAATTCTTCGCCAGTTACAGCTTCAATTTCATAATAACCGTCAAAGTCTGAAGTTGCACTTCTTTTTGTGCCTTTTACAGTTATTGAAACTCCGGGAATTGCTAATTCGCTAGTGTCTGTAAGAATTCCCGAAATCATTTTTGCGTTTGCAGGTTTTTTTACTTTTTTAGTGAGCTGTTTTAAATATTGGCTTTGCTGATAAGCGGCATTTGGATTATTAAAATCAAAACCAAACCAAATTAAGCTTGTCGACTCGCTCGAAAACTGCATTTTTGGAATATAGCTGTTTAGATTTTGTAGTGTTTTATATATTTGGCCAAAACCGAAGATCGTTTTTCTATTGCCCGAATTATAATTGTATTCATTTATTGCCGGACCAATCCATTGTTTAGAAGTAAATTGGTCTAAAGAACTGTCATACATCGATGCCAAAACTTCGGCTTCTTTTTTAGTGTTACCTGCTTTTAGCTGAAATGACCAATTTTCATTGCTTCCGGGTTCGATTTTACTTCTAAAGCTTTCTGCCTTCCATTCTAATTTTGGTGCTTCAATTTTTAGCGTAATGTTTAATTTATCATGAAAAACTTGATTTTCGAAAATACTTTCAAAGGTTATTTTTAGTATTTTTTCAAATTCAGGTTTAAGCGGAATTTTAACAACGATTTCATTGTTTTGAAGATGACTAGTTTCTTCAAAAAATAATGCACTTTTATAATTTCCGGCCGTATTTATATAAAGTTCTTGAATTGGCGAGGTCAGTTTTATTTCAACATAGCCATCTTTTTTTGGATCGCCATTAATTTGCTGT
Organism: Flavobacterium sp. 245; assembly: GCF_004362055.1. GTDB lineage: Bacteria > Bacteroidota > Bacteroidia > Flavobacteriales > Flavobacteriaceae > Flavobacterium. Next base: position 370,230 of record NZ_SNXB01000005.1, on the reverse strand, counting down.
GCTGTAAATAATTTACTCGAATCAAACTTGTCTTTGCTTTGCGTTAACTGAAAATTTGTTGTGGCTTCAATTAGATTGTTAAAACTATCATTTGCACTAAAAACAACTTTATAGTTTCCAGATTTATAATTTGAAATAAAATCTAGCGGAATCGTTTTATCTTTTTCGGTGTTTACTTTTTTAGAGTAAACCAAAGTTTCTTGTGGCTCATTTAAAAACTCTTTTCCTGTGATTTCATATGGGAATAATTTTTCGAAATCTTCATCTGAAATAGTTTCAATTTCTGGTTTTTCAGAACTTCTAATTTTAAATTTATTCAAAAACGGACGGACAAAATATATTTTCACTTCGCCATTTGCCGCTTTAAATTCGCCGTTGAGGTTGGTGCTGGTTAAAATAATTTCGTTTTTGTCTTTGGTTTCAATTTTATTAGGCATTGCAGCTTCTAAAATCAAATCATGGTAACCTACTTTTATTTCGGTGCGTGAATCATGCGTTTCACCATTAATATCGGTGACCGAAACTTCAATCTCGTAGGTAAAAATGGGTAATTCTTTTTTATTTGAATCTTCAGGAGACAACGCAATAAAATCTATAACAAATTTGCCCGAAGCATCGGTTTTTACTTCGCCATCGGCAATTTCTTCTTCATCTTCTCTGCCAAAATAATTATTCATATAACTGGTGAAACGCTTCACGGTATAATCTACTGTCCCGTCAGAAACATTGCTTCCGGCAAAAGCTTTTGCAGTACCTTTTACTTTTACAGGTTGATTGACTTGAAAAGTTTCTTTTTTAGGATCAAATGTGACTTCAAATTTTGGACGTTTATATTCTTCAACTTTAAAACGAGTTTGAGAATACTCAAAATCTACTGTTTTCCAGAACGGATATTTCTCTTTTTCTTTGGCAAAATCAGCTGGTTTTAGGGCTGTAATACTAAAATCACCTGTTAATCCAGTTTTTGGTAAAGTAAATTCTCCCGAAAAAGATCCAAATTCATTTGTAGTAATATTGAATTCTTTGAAATCACTATTGTTGGGATCTTGAATCAAAACCCTAAAAGCAGTATTTGGAACAACACTTGTTTTGTCATTGCTTTTCTGAATTGCAATTCCTTTAAAATATGCGGTCTGGCCCGGACGGTAAATTGCGCGGTCCAAGTAAAATTCTACTTTCGCTTTCAGATTTTCAGGCAGATTTGCATTATAAACTTCATTGCGCGAAATGTAATTATTTAAGATTGTAAGTGTATCATTTTCAAATGAAACCTGCAACGTTTCGTAATTTCGACCATCAATTGTTTTTTTATAAGAGACTACACCGTTCTTATCGGTTAAGGCTGTAAATCTTGACGAATTGACCTTTACATTTTTTAAAGGATTTCCCTTTTTTCGATCCAAAACTTGGTACGTTTCGACCATATTGCTTTCTGCCACTGCAATCGCGAGATTAGTTACAGTCAAGGTTTCATAAGTCATTACCTTTTCGTCTTTTGAATCTTTTTCAGTTTCAAAATAAACAAGATAAGATCCTGTTTTTAGATTCGGCAACAACACTTCAGTTGTGTATTCAAAATAATCTTTTTTATCTTTTAAGGTGTAAGTTTTGGTAGTTTCTGGCTGTTTGTTTTTTACAATTTCATCGGCGACAGCGTCTCTTGAATTTTGATATCCAGTAAAGAAAGAAACTTGTTGTTGATTGATTTTATAAAATGAAATTTTTAAATGCTCCACATTTTTATATCGTATAAAAGCGCGAGTATTTTCATTTTCATAAATATATTTTTGAAGCTGGACTGTCAATGATTTTGAAAGCAGTTTTTGTTTTTGACTTATAGCTTTCTTGTGCTCATTCGATCTGTTGTTGACTTGTATAATGCTGTCTAAAATAGCAAGAGCCTTAGTGTTGTAATCTGGATATAAGGTTTTTGATGCAAATGGAACCAAATACAGAACTTTTTCCAATTGAATTTTTTGAATTAAAATTTTGTTATCAGTATTTTTTTGAAGTTTATAAAGTGCATTAAAATAATCTTCGTCGTTTTGAAATAAGAAGTTTTTGCAAAAAAGCAAACGTTCAAATTGATTGTTTACTGTTGGGCTGATGTTTTCTTTTTTTTGATAAAGCGAAATAGCTAAACGAAGATTTTCATTAGTTATAAAATCTAAATTGATTTTTGTAAATGCCGAAGTGTCTCCGAAGAAATCTTTTTTATAAGGTATAAAAACAATTTTCGAGATTTCCCAAGTGCGTAGTTTTTGAGTGTAAAAAGTGATGTTTTCGCCTAAAACGTAATCATATAAATTTTCGGTTTTGAATTTTTCTGAAGACGTATAATCAAATATAGATTCGTATTTGCTAAGAGGTGTGTTTTTTAGAATATTTTGGTTCTGCAACGCTTCTTTCATTGCAGTATTTATTTGATTGTTAAAATTCTTCTCAGTCCATGTAAGAAAATCAGCATCAACTATTTCAATGTTAGTACGCCCTCTGATCTGATAATTGTTTTTGTTGAAATAATCATTCAAACATTTGACATAAACAATGTTTAAAATGGCTTTTGATGGAGTAGAAACCTGATTTATTATCGCTTTTAAATTATTTATAATCTTGGTTTGTGCATTTTCTTCCAGAATTTGGATGTATTTGGACTGATAGAAAAAGCATTTTATTATTTGTTCTTCATCTTTATTAGCTTTTGCCTTTTTGTAAATTTCACTGACAATTTCATTAGCAGATTTTATTTTCCCTTCATTTTCTAAAGCAATAATTTTGTCCCATTTTTTATCAAATTGCTGTGCAAAAATTGTGGTAGAGAGAAATAAGAATGCAAATAATATATTTTTCATAAATCGGTTTTCTAGTATAGAGGATTATATAGGCCAAAAGGTTGGATTAGTTTAAAAATAATTTTCGTACAAATTACTAATTTATGTTTAAAAGCAAATAGCATTTTATATTTCCTTATTTTTGAAATATGAAAAAACTGCTGCTTCTTTTTTTATTCGCACCAATTTTAACTTGGTCACAATCGAATTTTGAGAAAGGCGAAAAGTTGCTTCATGCCAAAAAATATGACGAGGCTCAAGTTGTTTTTGAAGGAGTTTTAAAATCCAAGCCTTCAGATTTAAAAACTTTAGAATATTTGGGTGATATAGCCGCGCATCAAAAAATGTGGCTAAAGGGAGCTGAATATTATAAAAAACTGAAAGAGCTAAAACCTACAGAAGCCGATTATTTTTATAAATATGGTGGCTGTCTGGCAATGAGAGCGATGGAGGTGAATAAATTGAAAGCTTTAGGGATGGTAGGAGACATGAAGGAAGCATTTGAAAAAGCAATAGTTCTGAATCCAAAACACATTCCAGCCCGGTGGGCTCTGATTGAAATCTATTTACAGTTGCCTGGGTTTTTAGGAGGAAGTGAATCAAGAGCATTTGAATATTCGAATGAATTAATGCAAATTTCATCAGTCGATGGTTATTTGTCAAGAGGAAGAATAGACGAATATTTTAAGCGTTATACATCGGCAGAAAAAAATTATTTGAAGGCAAATGAAATTGGCAAATCAAAAGTTACATTTCAAAAATTATATAATTTATATTTGAACAAATTAAAAGACCCGAAAAAGGCACAGGATTTGAAACGAAAATTTGAAGCATAATTGACAACTTCAAAATTAAATTCCATTAAAAAATTTGGAATTTAGAACTTAAAAAATGGATTTTTAAATGAAAACACATTTCATCGCCATAGGCGGAAGTGCCATGCACAATTTAGCATTAGCATTGCATAACAAAGGATATCAGGTTACAGGAAGCGACGATGCTATTTTTGAACCATCAAAATCTAGATTAGAAAAAAAAGGAATTCTTCCAGCTGAATTAGGATGGTTTCCTGAAAAAATTACCGCTGATATTGATGCAATCATTTTAGGAATGCACGCAAAAGCTGATAATCCAGAATTGCTGAAAGCTCAGGAATTAGGATTGAAAATTTACTCATATCCAGAGTTTTTGTACGAACAGTCTAAAAATAAAACGCGTGTTGTAATTGGAGGTTCACATGGAAAAACTACGATTACTTCTATGATTTTACACGTTATGCATTATCATAATATTGCGGTAGATTATATGGTAGGAGCACAGTTAGAAGGTTTTGATACTATGGTTCATCTAACTGAAGAAAATGATTTTGTCGTTTTGGAAGGTGATGAGTATTTATCATCTCCAATTGACAGACGCCCAAAGTTTCATTTGTATCAGCCAAATATTGCTTTAATTTCTGGAATTGCATGGGATCATATTAACGTGTTTCCAACATACGAAAACTATGTAGAGCAGTTTGAAATCTTTATTGGAAAAATTACCAATGGAGGTATTTTGGTTTACAACGAAAATGATCCAGAAGTAAAACGTGTTGCCGAAGCAGCAACAAATCCAATTCGTAAATTAGCATATTCAACTCCAAATTACACAGTAAGCGACGGGGTTACTTTATTAGAAACTCCAGAAGGCGATATGCCAATTGAAGTTTTTGGTGCTCATAACCTGAATAATCTGGCGGGAGCTAAATGGATTTGCCAAAATATGGGTGTTGATGAAGCTGATTTCTATGAAGCAATTGCAAGTTTTAAAGGCGCATCTAAACGTTTGGAGAAAATTGCTGAAGGAAAAGGAAAAGTGGCGTACAAAGATTTTGCGCATTCACCAAGTAAAGTTGCGGCAACCACAAAAGCGGTAAAAGAACAATATCCAAATAGAACTTTAGTAGCTTGTTTAGAGCTTCATACATACAGCAGTTTAAATGCTGAATTCTTAAAGGAATACGAAGGCGCATTAGAATATGCTGATGTTGCAGTTGTGTTTTATTCGCCAGATGCTGTAAAAATCAAACAATTAGAAGAAGTAACCTACGAGCAAATTGCAAAAGCGTTTAATCGTGAAGATCTTGTGATTTATACAAATCCAGCTGAATTTAAAGAATATTTATTCAATTTGAATTTAGATAATTCGGCACTTTTATTAATGAGTTCTGGAAATTATGGTGGATTAAATTTTGATGAAGTAAAAGGTCTGATTAATTAGAAAATCTGATAATTAGTCAATTAGATAATATGCCGATTGTTTCAGACAATCGGCTTTTTTTTTGGAGTTTGGAATTTCCTAATTGATAATTTTCTCATTATCTAATTAACTAATTGGCATATTCTCTAATTATTTTTTGAGCGATTTTTCTTTCTTTTTACTATATTAGCTGTTGTAAAATCATTTAGTTTATGGAACAAACTCATTTCCCAATTACAAATTGGTCAGAAGATGACAGGCCTCGTGAGAAATTAATGTTGAAAGGAAAAAGTGCTTTAAGCGATGCCGAATTAATTGCGATTTTAATTGGTTCAGGAAGCCGAAACGAATCAGCAGTAGATTTGAGCAAAAGAATTTTGAAGAATGCCGAGAATTTGAATGCTTTGGGAAAAATGTCGATTTCGCAACTAATGAATTTTAAAGGAATAGGAGAGGCAAAGGCGATTACAATTATTGCGGCTATGGAACTTGGTCGTCGGCGACGGGCCGAAGATGCTGTCGAATTAATAAAAATTACTTCGAGCAAATTAGTTTTTGAATTGATGGTTCCTATTATCGGTGAATTGGCTCATGAAGAATTTTGGGTACTTTTTCTGAATAATTCTAATAAAGTGATTTCAAAGTCACAACTCAGCAAAGGCGGTATTACGGGAACGATAGTTGATGTTAGGCTTGTTTTTAAATTGGCACTTGAAAATGGAGCTACTAGCTTGATTTTGTGTCACAACCATCCGTCGGGAAATTTATCTCCAAGTGAAGCAGATAAACAGATTACGAAACGTATAAAACAGGCTGGTGAAAGTTTAGATGTTAAAGTTTTAGACCATTTGATTATTACTGAAACAAAATATTATAGTTTTGTAGATGAAGGAATTTTTTAGATTATGAATACCACAATTACAGACGTTTTTTTTGATTTAGATCATACACTTTGGGATTTTGACAAAAATTCTGAAATGGCTTTCGATCGTATTTTCAAAACTAAATATCCCGAAATAAAAACGGAGGATTTTATTGAAAAATATATTCCTATCAATCAATCTTGCTGGAAGTTATATCAAAACGATGAAATAACTCATGTTCAACTTCGTTATAACAGATTAAAGTTTTCGTTTGATGCTTTGAATTATGAAATTTCAGATGAAGATATTAATGAAATTGCAAATTACTATATTGAATTTTTAACAGATAATAATCATCTTTTTGATGGCGCTGTTGAAGTCTTGGATTATCTTAAACCAAAATATCGATTGCATATTATAACTAACGGTTTTGCAAATGTTCAGGATAAAAAAATTAAGAACGCATCACTTACGAGTTATTTTAATACCATTACAAATTCTGAATTAGCTGGTGTTAAAAAACCAAATAGTATTATCTTTGATTATGCTGTTAATTTGGCTCAGGCTTCAAAAGAAAATAGTATCATGATTGGCGATTGTTTAGACGCCGATGTGAACGGAGCTTTAAATGCGGGTTTAGATGCCATTTTCTTTAATGAGAAAAAAATTGACGTTGCTCAAAATATTAAACAAATAAACCATTTATTAGAACTTAAAAAATATTTATAATGATGAGAATTAAATTTTTGCTGACTGTACTTTTTATTTCAGTTATTGGATTTGCACAATCTTCACAGTCTGTTAATGATTACAAAGCGGTTATTGTACCCTTGAAATATGATTTTTTAAAGTCAGAAAATCAATATAGAATGGCAACGATAAGTAAAGGGAATTTAACTAAAGCTGGTTTTCAAGCTTTTTATGCAAATGAAGAACTTCCAGCTGAATTGAGTGACCGTTGCCAGCTTTTATACATGGATGTAATAAAAGATAGCGGTTTTTTAGTTACTAAACTTTTTGTTGAACTAAAAGATTGTTACGGTAAAGTAGTTTATACGTCAGAAGTGGGTAAAAGCAAAGAAAAAGATTATGAAGCTGCTTATAGAGAAAGTTTGAATATGGCTTTTGTTTCAGTAAACGGACTTCATTATAAATATAGTGGCAAAACTATTGCGCCTAATACGAAAGCTGGTATGATTACTGCGGCTCCTGTTGCGGTTGCTGCTACAGTAGCAACTCAGCCAGCTGTAACTCCAACTCCAGTTGCTGATGTTGCAGATCCAAATTTACTTTATGCACAGCCTACAGATAATGGCTTTCAGTTAATTGACAAAACGCCAAAAGTGGTAATGAAATTATTGAAAACTTCACGTCCAGATTCATTCATCGCTATTAAAGATGGTGTTCAAGGAACTTTGAATGCAAAAGACAATCAGTGGTTTTTTGAATATTACCAAAACGATAAATTAGTTTCTGAAAAAGTTTCAGTTAAATTCTAAATATAAAATAGGGTTTTAATAACCATATTTATCTTTCCAGCGGTTCTTTAAAAATTCGCGGTTGCTGTTCTCTCTAGAATTGTTTCCCGGTTTATAAAGAACCGTTTCTTTTATGGCATCAGGTAAAAATTCTTGTTCTGCAAAATTATTGGCATAATCATGCGAATATTTGTAATCGTCGCCATATCCTAATTCTTTCATCAATTTTGTTGGCGCATTTCGCAAATGAATTGGAACCGGAAGATCGCCAGTTTGTTTTACTAGTTGTTGTGCATTTCCAATTGCCATATAAGATGCGTTGCTTTTTGGTGAGGTTGCTAAATAAATAGCGCACTGGCTTAAAATAATTCTGCTTTCCGGATAACCAATAGTCGTCACGGCCTGAAAAGTATTATTTGCCATAATGAATGCAGTTGGGTTTGCATTTCCAATATCTTCGCTGGATAAAATAAGCATTCTTCTAGCAATGAATTTTACATCTTCGCCACCTTCAATCATTCGAGCTAGCCAATAAACCGCTCCGTTGGGATCGCTGCCACGAATCGATTTTATAAAAGCAGAAATAATATCATAATGCTGTTCACCTGTTTTGTCATACAAAACAGTATTTTGTTGTACTAACTCAAAAACGCGGTCGTTTGTAATCGTGATTTCGTCACCTGACGAAGCGTTGATAACCAGTTCAAAAATATTCAACAGTTTTCTGCCATCTCCGCCAGAAAGTCGCAATAAAGCTTCCGTTTCCTTTAAAATTATTTTTTTTGATGCCAGATAAGCGTCTGCTTTCATTGCGCGATGCAATAACGCTTCGAGATCACTTTTTGTAAATGCATTTAAAATGTACACCTGACAGCGCGACAATAATGCCGGAATAACCTCAAAACTTGGGTTTTCAGTAGTGGCGCCAATTAATGTAATCCAGCCTTTTTCGACTGCTGCTAAAAGAGAGTCTTGCTGTGATTTACTAAAACGATGAATCTCATCGATAAATAAAATGGGGTTTTTGGCAGTAAATAATCCACCGCTTTGTTTTGCTTTATCAATAACATCTCTAATGTCTTTCACACCAGAATTGATAGCACTTAATATATAAAATGGGCGCTTGGATTCTTGCGCAATAATTTGTGCCAAAGTAGTTTTTCCTGTGCCTGGCGGTCCCCAAAAAATTAAAGACGGAATAATTCCTTTTGAAATTTGCTGTGTCAAAGATCCGTTAGGGCCAACTAAGTGACTCTGACTTACATAATCTTCTAATTTTTGTGGGCGAATACGCTCTGCTAAAGGTGCTTCCATTTTGTAAAATTACTGTTTTCAATTCTAAATTTAAATTTTTGAAAGTTAATTTAGTCTTTCATTTCAATTGATTCTGTTTGCAAAGCCAAGTTTCTGTTTGAGGAATTTTTGTTAGCTGACAAATTATCAGTAAATTAGATTTGGACAGTTTTTTGATGCCAATAATTAAACTGATTTCTAAAAACATGAATGATAAAGATTTTAAATTTTCTACTACCGTAATTGGGCTTCCTGTTTTTTTCGTCCTTTTCTTATGGATAATTTATTGGATTCAGATTCGTTTCGATTTTGATTTTTATCAAAACGGAATTTATCCAAGAGATTTTTCAGGTTTGCAGGGGATTTTGTTTAGTCCCTTTATTCATGAGAATCTTGAGCACCTTTATAATAATTCCATACCGCTTTTAGTTTTGCTTGCTGCTTTGCAGTTTTTTTATCCTAAACAGACAATTCCTGTTATTGGTTACGGAATTTTATTTTCAGGCTTAATTACGTGGATTATTGGTCGAGAAAATTATCATATTGGTGCAAGCGGATTAATTTATGTTTTGGTGAGTTTTATTTTCTTCAAAGGAATTCAGACTGGGTATTATCGTTTAGTTGCGCTTTCGCTTTCTGTAATTTTATTGTATGGCGGAATGATCTGGTATGTTTTTCCAGATGTCGATACTGCGATTTCTTGGGAAGGGCACTTAGGTGGTTTTATTACGGGTTTTGTATTGTCTTTATTTTATAAAACACCTGAGTATACAAAACCTATTGTTTATGATTGGCAACGGCCAGATTTTAACCCGGAAGAAGACCCTTTTATGAAGCACTTTGATGAAAACGGAAATTTTGTAAATACCGAAATTCTTGAAGAAGTAGTAGATTTAGGAAATAATTATTTCAGTTCAAGTTTTCCGGTTATTTATGTTGTAACCAAATCTGAATCTGAGGATAAAGGATGACATAATAACTTGTTTGATTTAAAAAGGTTATTTTTGTGATAGATATTCGAATTTTATATAATTAGATATGAAGAAGATAGGGCTTGTATTTATTTTTTTGTTCTTTTTAGCAAACACGAATGCAACTGCGCAATGTGATATTAAAAATAGAATATTGGCTGACGGTTCAATGGTATATTATTTTGATCCGGAAGTTTTTTATACCACAAATTCAAAATCCTTAAAGATTAATATTGTAACTGATAAAGAACATTATTTTATAGCCTTACAGCCAACACCTTTTCCATCTAAAAAAGAAGGAAAGAAAATTAAGGATGATTTAATTATGCATTTGGCAGACAATAAAATGTATACCTTGAAGCATTATGATACGCAGTATATCAAAAATGATTCAATTATGCAGGTTTTGTATTTGATTGATGATAAAGATCTGGATTCGTTTTCTAAATTTGAAGCGACGGTTGCAGAAATTAAAATGGAAGGAACCGAATTTGTAAGAGATTACAATTTTAAATTGCATAAACGTGCAATTATCAGACAGCTTGCTTGTTTTTTGAAAGAAGAAGATGAAAAGTAGTTATTGATCGTCGGGTACTGCTTCGTTATTATGAAATAACTTTTTATTTAGATTTTTAAAAAGATTATTAAATGTTAAAGTCAATGAAGCAGCGTTTACGATTTGATTACCACTGTTTCTTGGAAGATATTCATTAGCATACGTTAATTCAACTTGGATATCATCTGTAAATAAATAACCGGCCCCAATATTTAATCTATTTCGATCAAAAAAACTTTCACCAGTTACTTTTGCTCCTGATTTGAAATATAATTCGTCTGAAGCAATTGCATAAACTACGCCTTCTCTGAGGATTTTGCTGTTAATTGGTTTTATGTATTTTATTTGTTGGCGATAACGAATGACATTGTCGTAGTTGCCATCTTCATTTTTCAAATGTCTGAGTTCAAGCCTCATTCTTGTGCTTAAAGTATAGCCCGTTTTATGAAAATAATAAATTCCCTGAAGCGCAAACCTCCATTCCGGCGATTCAAACTGGCCAATTTCAGGAACGTCTTTATTGTGATTATAAGCTAAAAATGAAGAAAGTTTCCAACGTGGAGTTAAGTAATAATGCCCCCAGCCTCTTATTGATCTTTGAGTGTTTTCTTTGAAAATATTAGAAGAAGATTCTGTACTGCTATAAACGGCTCCAATGTTTAATTCAACAGACCACTTTTCGTTGATCGTTTTGTTGAACTGGTATTCGTTCCAAAATTGATTGTATGTGGTAGTCTGCCCATTAATAATACTTGTAATTGAGAAAATTACAAGTATTAAATAACGTTTTTTAAGTATAGAATTATGAGCATTTTTTGAAGACATTCATTTTGTTATTTATGAGTCATCTTAATTCTCAGTTTTTTTAACTTCTTTGACGAACAGCTTCGTATAAAAAAGCTCCACAAGCCACCGAAACATTTAAAGATCCTATAGAACCAAACATTGGCAGTTTGGCTTTTTCGTCAACAATTTTTAGTACTGAAGGATTGATTCCTCTGTCCTCAGATCCCATTATGATTGCTACAGGTTCGTTTAATGTTATGTCGTATATGTTTTGATCTGTTTTTTCAGTGGCAGCAACCGTTTTAATTCCTGATCCCTGTAAATAAAATATTGCGTCTTTAATATGTTCCACTTTGCAAATAGGAACATTAAAAACAGCTCCTGCAGAAGTTTTTACAGTGTCGCCGTTTACAGGTGCAGAACCTGCTTTCTGAACGATAATACCATTTACTCCTGTACATTCAGCAGTTCTAATAATTGCTCCAAAATTTCTTGCGTCAGAAATCTGATCTAAGATTAAAAATAATGGTTTTGAACCAGATTCAATTGTCGATTCAACTAAATGTTCTAATGCGATAAAACCGATAGGTGATATTGTGGCAACAGCTCCTTGGTGGTTATTTGGAGTTAGGCGATTCAATTTCTCAACTGGGACATAAGAGAAATTAATGTTAGCGCGTTTCATCACTTTCATTAAATCTTTCATTAATTCTCCAGAAATTTCTTTTTGTATAAATACCTTATCAACTTCTTTTCCCGCCTGAATTGCTTCAATTATGGCTCTAATTCCAAATATTTGATGTTCTTTTTCCATGATGCAAATATAGGTATATTGTTTATATAAAAAAAAACCACTCTGAATGAACAGAGTGGTTTTAATATTAAGTTTTTTGGTCTAAAATTAGAATTTATCCCAGAAAAGTTTTGTTTTAAGCTTGTCACCACCTACTGCAGTACCAGCAGCAGCATAGTTTGTTTTGTTTAATGTTTGCTCTAAAACAGGGTAAGTAAATCTTTTAGGGATTTGACCTTCAGAAGCAGGAACTGCCGAAGATGGAGCTGTTAAAGCAGGGAAGTCTAATCTTCTCCAAGAAGTCCAAGCCTCATATCCTCTGTTGTAGAAACCAATCCAAGCTTGCTCTCCAATTTTTTGTTTCCAAGTACCAGTTGCTGTTGCGTAAGCTACAGTTGGCTGTGCTAAGTAAGCAGTTGCTTCAGCACTAGTTCCACCCCAGTAAATGATTGAAGATGTAATTGCATTGTTGTAATGCTGTGCAGCAGTACCACCAACAGCAAAACCTCTTTCTACAGCTTCAGCTAAATAAAATTCCATTTCAGTGTAATCAAGTAATAGACCTTCTAAAGTTGGGTCTAATAATACTGTGTGATCTCCTTCTGCATCAGCAGGATCTCCAGCTGAAGAATAAGATTCGAAATCTACACCTTGAGCATAAGGAGCACCAATAAATACACCTCCAACTGGAATGTAGTAGTATGGTCTTCTTGGGTCATTAAGTGTATTCATTTTTGTTACTAATGGTGAAGCAGCAACGAAATCGTATCTTCCGCTAGTTACAAGATCCTCATATAAAGGGTTTGTATTTGGCTGAGTTGATTTGTATTGTAATGTTGCATTATCAGCAGTAGAAGTAATAATTCCAGCAGCAACAGCTTGCTCAGCAGCTGTTTTAGCAGTAGCTGCTAAAGTTGGCTCGTCTGCAACTGTAATTGCCATACGCAATTTCAATGAATTTGCAAATTTTTTCCATTTTGCAACATCACCTTCGTAAATGAAATCAGAAGCGCCAAAACTTTTTCCAGAAGCATCAAGCTTAGCAAGGGCAGCATCTAATCTTTTGAATAAGTCAGCATAAATAACTTTTGGATCGTCATAAGCTGGGCTTGGATGAGCGTCTGGATCTAATGCCTCAGTATAAGGAATGTTTCCAAAAGTATCAACTAAAATAGTGTAAGCGTAAACATTTAAAACTTCAATGATAGCAAGTTTGTTTGTTTTTACTTTTAATTCAGCAGGAGTTACAGTTTCTTCAGCTGTTGTCAATTTAGTAGCCTCTTTTAAATCTTTAAGTACATCACGGTACAAAATTTGCCAGTGGCTATCAGGAACGTTTCTTTGCAAGATATCGTAGTTTGATTCGTCAAGATACGTAGTTTCTGTCCAATGTTGAGCCCAAAGTCTGAAGACATTTGTGTTAACGTTAGTATTGGTCATTTGGTCAAAAAGATTCTTTTCAGCATTACCAAGTAAAGCGCCTGAAGGAACTCCAGAGCTCGGGTTTTTGGTATCTACGTTTAAATCGGTTAGGCTATCATCGTTACATCCCCATGTAAGCGTTAATATTCCTATGAATATAATTAATTTTTTCATGTTTTCTTTATTAGAATTTAGCTTTTAAATTTACAGCAAAAGTTTTTGTTGTTGGAAGAACCCCTGATTGGTATCCTTGTAAATTTCCAGCACTTAAACCTGCTTCAGGATCAGCATCTGGTAAGTTTTTATGGATGATCCATAAGTTAGATCCAGATAATCCTAAATAAAGCTCTTGGAATGCACCTCCTAAAACTTTTTTGTCAAAAGTGTAACCTAATGTAAGCTCACGAAGTTTAACGTATGAAGCATCGTAAACGTAATCTTTATTAGCAGAACCTAAATAACCGAATGATCCGTCAGTTCCATCGTTTGCTTCGATTCTGATTGTGTTTGGTGTTCCATCAGGAAGTACACCTGGAAGAATATGTCCACCACCATCAGCGATTGTGCTTCTTACTGGATTTCCTAAATCATTTGTGTAAACCGTGTTAGTGTATAATCCAGAACCTTCTCCGTACCATCTGTCTAGAGAGAATACGTCTCCACCTTTTTGCATATCAATTAAGAAGCTGAAAGAGAATTTTTTGTAGTTAAAGATGTTGTTGATACCACCTGTCCAGTCTGGAGTAAAGTTTCCAATAACATTGTCATTTGTACCTGTAATTTGGTATTTTCCTGTTCCTGCATCAACTACTCTTTGTCCGTTTAAGTAAACGTAATCAGATCCTTGGATAGTTCCATAAGGTTGACCAACAGTAGCGTTGATTGTAATTCCTCCTTGGAAAGAACCAAGTTGGTAGTTTTCAATACCTTCATCTAAAGCAATAACTTTGTTTTTGTTTTTTGCCCAGTTAGTAACCATTGTCCAAGTGAAGTTGTCTATTTTAACAGGAACTAAAGTTAAAGTAGCTTCGATACCTTTGTTTTCGATGTTACCAACGTTTTTGAATAATTTAGTATAACCTGTTGCCTCAGAAACTGGTAAGTCAACAATTTGATCTACAGTGTTTGTTTTGTAAACAGATAAATCTAAACCAATTCTTCTTTGAGCCATTTGTAACTCCAAACCAGCCTCCCAGCTTTTTGTTCTTTCTGGTTTCAAGTTAGGATTGTTTCTTGTTGAAGGAACAGAATATAATGGTGTTCCAAAAGGAGAGTTACTTGTGTAAGTATCGATAGTTTTAGCAAAAGGAGCGTCGTTACCAACTTCTGCATAACCTAATCTTACTTTTCCTAATGTTAACCAATCTTGTTGTAAAGTGTTTGAGAATACATAACTTCCAGAAACAGATGGGTAGTAGTACTCATTGTTGTCGCTTGGTAAAGTTGAAGAAACGTCTCTTCTTAATGTAGCATCTAAGAATAAATAATCTTTGTATCCTAATGAAGCACTAACATAGTATCCGTTTACTCCTTTGTCAGACATTGCTTCTACTGGTTTTTCAACTGCATTTACAGAGTTTGTCAAAGAAAATAATTTTGGAACATAAAGTCCTCCTGAAGTTGAAGCTAAAATTTGATCAACTTGTTGTCTTCTGATGTTGATACCAGCTACTCCTTTTAAATTTAAATTTTCATTTAAATTAGTGTTGAAGTTGAACATTAAATCGTAGTTGAACTCAGAGTAGTTTCTGTTAAGTCTTTGGTATCCTGATTCTTCATTGCTTCTTGCAATTCCGAATGGATCTCCAGCGTAAGAACCGTTAGCTCTTCTTTCTTCTTGGAAATCTGAGTAAGTATCCACAGAAACTCTACCTGTAGCATCTAACCAGCTTGTAATTTTGTAGTTCAAACTTGCATTTCCTAAGAATCTGTTTCTTGTATCACTTTCGTAGTTTTCGTAAACTTGGAAATATGGGTTGTTCCAGTAAGCAGGAGTGATGTTTGTTGGGCTGTTAGCATTCCAAGTGTAGTTTTTACCTGTTTGTTGGTAAATAGCTCTTTGCTCCAATAAGTCAACATTAGTACCCCACCATTGTCTGAATCCAGAAATAATGTTACCGTTGTATCCTGTACCATTTCTTCCTTTAGTGTCTGTAACAACATAGTTTGTGAAGAAAGTAGCAGTTAATTTGTCTGTTAATTTATAACTAGCGTTACCTAAGAAAGAGTTTTTCTTTTGCTCACTGTTAGGCATTAAACCTGTAGAACTTAAATTAGTGTAAGATAAGTTGAAAGTTCCTTTGTCATTTCCTCCGTTGACAGCAATTGTGTTAGTGTTTACAACAGGATTTTCAAAGAATTCAATAGCACCATGTTTTGCAATTTCCCATGGACGTGCAGTTTTGTAAGTTGAAGATTCTGGAACGAATGAATCCCATCCAAAAACCATTTGAGAAGAATCGTAAGCAGGACCAAATGAAGCGTCATGGTTTGTTCTTACAGTGTTGTCTAAAGTACCGTTTCCATCAACATCAAATGTAGTTCTGAAAGATGGAAAGTAACCTTGTCCGTATTGTGTTTGGTATTTTGCAAATGTAGATTTGTCTACAGTACCAATACTTACGCTAGAGCTTAAAGAAACTCCAAGGCCGTTTTGTTGTTTTCCTTTTTTAGTTGTGATCATGATTGCACCATTGGCAGCTCTAGATCCATAAAGTGCAGTTGCAGCAGCACCTTTTAACACGTTCACAGATTCGATATCTGCAGGGTTAATATCAGATGCAGCATTACCATAGTCATAACCAGCACCTGCTTGTTTTTGTGAAGATGTGTTACCTAAAACCTCATTGTTGTCAACTGGAACTCCATCGATAACGAATAAAGCCTGGTTGTTGAAACCAATAGATTTGTAACCTCTAATTACAACGTTTGTAGAACCTCCTAAGTTGTTGTTGTTTTTAATTTGAAGACCAGCAACTTTACCAGACATACTGTTCACAAAGTTAGTTGAAGGTGTTTTGTTAACCTCGTCACCATCAATTTTTTGTGTAGCATATCCTAGAGATTTTTTCTCTCTTTTAATACCTAAAGCTGTTGTTACTACAACTCCTTCAAGTTCTTGAGCATCTCCAGCCAATTTTACATTGATTACTGATGAACTCGCAGCTATTTCTTGAGTTTTCATCCCAATGTAGCTAAATACCAAAACTTGGCTTGTTGATGCTTTGATCGTAAATTTACCATCAAAATCAGTTTGCGTCCCAGATTTTGTTCCCTTAAGTAATACACTCACACCTGGCAAAGGCATTCCTGCATTATCAGAAACTGTTCCTGAAACGGCTCTTTCTTGCGCAAATGTAAGTTGCGCTACTAGTACTAATAAAAGCACTAAGAATCCATTGAACTTTAGTTTCATTTTTAAATATTTTGAATTAGTATCGCAAAACTCTTAATAATTTGTTAACTATCCTAATATTAGTTTAAACTTTTTTCAGTTACCGCTAAAATTTAACATTATAACATAAGTTTACTATAGTGTTATATAATTGTAATTCTTGAATGTTTTGACCTCCATTTGTAAGGTTTATCTTTAGTAGTCCATTTGGTGTCTGTAAAACAGTACCAATACCAAGTCCGATCAGTTTTTTTGTTTGATTTGGATTAACTGTAGATGTTAAGTCTTGATATATACCGTAATCAGCAATTGAATGGATGTAAATATTTTTTGAAAACTTGTATCTGTATTCTGTTAAAATTAAAAAATTGAAGTTTGACTGCAGGCTGTTTTCTAAAAATCCACGTATAGAGTTCATGCCTCCAAAACGAAATAATTCGTTGGAAATATAATTCTTGCTGTTTAAATAAAAATTTTGTGAATTTATGTTAATGAAATTTTTGCCATTTATTTCAAAATTGTATGAGGCATTTAGATTTGTGTAAAATTGCGCGCTTGAACCGGCAGTTTCTGGTGAAGAGTTAGTGTTTCTTTTTCCGTAACCAATTATCCAGTTTATAAAAGCCTTTTTTGGAACAAGATTGTTTATGTTATCTATTTTTTTATAATCAAAACTTGATGTGAAGTATGCATTATTAAAATCGCTGATTTGTGAATTATTGGTGTTTTGTATGTCGCTTGATTCTGTTGCCTGATATCCGGCATAAATTCTGGAGTTGTAATTTATATAATAGCCTAAATCAATGGCGGTTTTTGTGTTTTGAAATGTGCTGTCTTGTTTGAAAATGTTAAGTTGTGCTTTTATGCCTAATGGTGATTTGAAAATATATGGGATTTCTAATTTGGTGTTAAAGGTCTTTTGTTTATTGCCGTCGCTTTTCCAATACAAAGAAAATTGTTCTCCTGCTCGTAGAGTGTTTAGGAGGTTGATGTCAACATATCCGTTTATATTTACTTTTTCATCTTTGTCATTTGAAAAACCAATATATCCGTCAAAAGTATTTGCTTTTCTTTTTTCTATGTAAATATAGATTTTGGTTGAATCAGTAGTAAATAATATTTCTGGATATTTTGTTTGCGAAATAAATTCATAACTGTTTATGTCTTCGTAAAGTTGCTGCGTGGTTTCTTGGTTAAAAGTTTTATTCAGGTATTTTTTATTCAATTGTTTTAAGTGTCCTTTTGGGAAAAAATCTTTCACTTTAGGATTTGTGTAATTTAGGATGATTGAATTTATCGTTCTTTTTTTTTCGGATTTAAAATTTAAATCGGCATAAATTGTTGAATTCTTTTTTTTGATGTTTTCTAGTTTGATTTTGCTTAGGGCAAATCCTTGTTTTTCTGCTTCAATTATTTTTTGATTTAAGTAAGTTTCAACTTCATTATATGGCAAAATGATGGTGTCGTTTTTGATTTTTTCTGAATTAAAAAAAGAATTATTTATACCTATATATATATGTATGTATTTTGTTTGTTTTTTCAGCTGTATTATTGAGGTGTAAGTGCTGTCGTTTATTCGGTTGGTGCTAAGGATGTTGTTTTCTAAATACCCAATTTTTGATAGTTTTTCAGAAATGTTTTTTACTTCGTCAAACAATGATTTTATGTTTGGATGATTTGTGTTGTAGTTTAATGAGTCAATAATTTGATTTTCAGTTTTATTGATTCCGCTAATTGTTAGGCGAAAATTTTGAGCATAGCTAGAAATGCTTATAACGCAAAATAGAAATATTTGTAATAAGTGTTTCAAAAGCCGTTTTTTCATGAGTTAAAAGTATTGCAAATATCTATTGTTTGTTTGTAAAATCATAAGTCTAAATAATGTTGTTGAAAATTAATGAATTAACGTTTGTATAGTGAAAAATATTTTATACATTTGCAACCCCGTAAAAAGCGGGAATTTAATAAACATAATAATTTTTAGTATTAATTATGCCAACAATTCAACAATTAGTAAGAACAGGAAGAACTCAGATAACTAAGAAGAGTAAATCGGTTGCTTTAGATTCTTGTCCTCAAAGAAGAGGGGTTTGTACGCGTGTTTACACTACTACACCAAAAAAACCAAACTCTGCAATGCGTAAAGTTGCGCGTGTACGTTTGACAAATGGTAATGAAGTGAATGCTTACATTCCTGGAGAAGGACACAATCTACAAGAGCACTCGATAGTATTAGTTAGAGGCGGAAGGGTAAAAGATTTACCAGGTGTTAGATATCATATCGTTCGTGGAGCGCTTGACACGTCAGGTGTTGCAGGAAGAACGCAAAGAAGATCTAAGTACGGTGCTAAACGCCCAAAAGAAGCAAAAAAGTAATTTAAAAACTTTTAAGAAAAAGACATGAGAAAAAGAGCGGCAAAGAAAAGACCACTTTTACCAGATCCGAGGTTTAACGACCAATTGGTAACACGTTTTGTGAACAACCTAATGTGGGATGGTAAGAAATCTACAGCTTTTAAAGTATTTTATGATGCAATTGATATCATTGAAACTAAAAAGCAAAATGATGAGAAAACTTCATTAGAGATCTGGAAAGATGCTTTAACAAACGTTATGCCTCACGTAGAAGTACGTAGCCGTAGAGTTGGTGGAGCGACATTCCAAATCCCAATGCAAATTCGTCCAGACAGAAAAATTTCTATGGCAATGAAGTGGTTAATACTTTATTCAAGAAGAAGAAATGAAAAATCTATGGCACAACGTTTAGCGTCAGAATGTTTAGCTGCTGCTAAAGAAGAAGGTGCTGCGGTTAAGAAAAGAATGGATACTCACAAAATGGCAGAAGCTAATAAAGCATTCTCTCACTTTAGATTTTAATTCGTAAGAAATGGCTAGAGATTTAAAATATACAAGAAATATCGGAATTGCTGCTCACATTGATGCTGGTAAAACAACAACAACTGAGCGTATTCTTTTTTATACTGGAAAGTCACATAAAATTGGTGAAGTACACGATGGTGCTGCAACAATGGACTGGATGGCTCAAGAGCAAGAAAGAGGTATTACAATTACTTCAGCTGCAACAACTTGCGAGTGGAATTTTCCAACTGAGCAGGGTAAGCTTTTGCCTGAGTCTTTGCCATACCACTTTAATATTATTGATACTCCTGGACACGTTGACTTTACTGTAGAGGTAAACCGTTCTTTACGTGTGCTTGATGGATTAGTTTTCTTGTTTAGTGCTGTTGATGGTGTTGAGCCACAATCAGAGACTAACTGGAGACTTGCTGATCAATATAGAGTTCCACGTATGGGGTTCGTAAATAAAATGGACCGTCAAGGATCTAACTTTTTGGCAGTTTGTCAACAAGTTCGTGATATGTTAAAATCAAATGCTGTTGCGATCACTTTGCCAATTGGTGAAGAGAATGATTTCAAAGGTGTTGTAGATTTAGTAAAAAACCAAGCTATCATTTGGCATGATGCAACTCAAGGGGCAACTTTTGATATTGTTGAAATTCCTGCTGATATGGTTGCGGAGGTTAAAGAATACAGATCTATTCTTATTGAAGCAGTTGCTGACTACGATGAAAATCTTTTAGAGAAATTCATGGAAGATGAGAACTCTATTACAGAGGAAGAAATCAACAACGCTTTAAGAGCTGCTACTATGGATATGGCTATCATCCCGATGATTGCTGGTTCTTCTTTCAAAAACAAAGGAGTTCAATTCATGTTAGATGCGGTTTGTAAATATTTACCTTCTCCAATGGATAAGGAAGGTATCGAAGGAATTCATCCTGATGATGCTGAATTATTAGAAGAAGATCAAACTAAAATCTTACGTCGTCCAGACGTAAAGGAGCCGTTCGCTGCTTTAGCATTTAAAATTGCTACTGACCCATTCGTAGGTCGTTTAGCTTTCTTCCGTGCTTACTCTGGTCGTTTGGATGCTGGTTCTTATGTTTTGAACACTCGTTCAGGAAATAAAGAAAGAATTTCTCGTATCTACCAAATGCACGCTAACAAACAAAATCCAATCGAATTTATTGAGGCTGGAGATATTGGAGCTGCTGTTGGATTTAAAGATATCAAAACTGGAGATACATTGTGTGATGAAAAACACCCAATCATTCTTGAGTCTATGAAATTCCCTGCACCGGTAATTGGTATTGCAATTGAACCTAAAACTAAAGCTGACGTTGATAAAATGGGTATGGCTTTGGCTAAATTAGCTGAAGAAGATCCAACATTTACTGTTAGAACAGATGAGGCTTCAGGGCAAACGATTATCTCTGGTATGGGTGAGCTTCACTTAGATATCTTAGTAGATCGTATGAAACGTGAATTTAAAGTTGAAGTAAACCAAGGTGAGCCTCAAGTTGAATATAAAGAAGCGTTTACAAGAACTGCTACGCACAGAGAAACTTACAAGAAACAATCAGGAGGTCGTGGTAAATTCGGTGATATCGTATTTACACTTGAACCAGCTGACGAGGTTGATGGTAAAGTTCCTGTAGGATTACAGTTTATTAATGCAGTAAAAGGTGGTAACGTTCCTAAGGAATATATCCCTTCTGTAGAAAAAGGTTTCCGTGAAGCTATGAAAACTGGTCCATTGGCAGGTTATCAAGTGGATAGTTTGAAAGTAACTTTGACGGACGGATCTTTCCACCCTGTCGATTCTGATGCGCTTTCTTTTGAGTTAGCTGCTAGAATGGGTTATAGAGAAGTAGCTAAAGCTGCTGGTGCGATTATTTTGGAGCCAATCATGAAAATGGAAGTTATTACTCCTGAAGAAAACATGGGAGATATCGTAGGTGATATCAACCGTCGTAGAGGTCAGGTTAATGACATGGGTGACAGAAACGGTGCTAAAACTATTAAAGCTGATGTGCCTTTATCAGAAATGTTTGGATATGTAACAACATTAAGAACATTGTCTTCTGGTAGAGCAACTTCAACAATGGAGTTTTCTCACTATGCAGAAACACCTTCTAATATTTCAGAAGCTGTAATTAAAAAAGCAAAAGGTAACGCTTAATTCTTAAGAAAATGAGTCAAAAAATCAGAATAAAACTAAAATCTTACGATCACATGTTGGTAGATAAATCTGCTGAAAAGATCGTAAAAACAGTAAAAACTACTGGAGCAGTTGTAACAGGTCCAATTCCGTTGCCAACTCACAAAAAACTTTTCACTGTGTTGCGTTCTCCGCACGTTAACAAAAAAGCGAGAGAGCAATTTGAAGTAATGTCATACAAGAGATTGATTGATATTTATTCATCTTCATCTAAAACTATTGATGCTTTAATGAAACTTGAATTGCCAAGTGGCGTAGAAGTAGAGATAAAAGTATAATTTTTTTATATTTTTTTATATAAAAAGCGAGACATTCCTGTCTCGCTTTTTTTTGTTTTTAAAAGATGGTTTCGATTTGTAGATTTTTAAATATTTCATTATCTAAAATGGTTTTAGGGTTTGTGTAAATCCCTTTGTTTTAAGGAGGTGCGGTAGTTTTTAATTTTGATTTCATTAAGTAATTGTTAAGTTAAAACTGTTTAAAGATTTAAAAAAACGTTTCAAGTTTTAAGATGATAAAAGTTCTTTTTGGTGTTGATTTGAAGCTTGGATTTTGATTATGAGCGATTTAATTTTTGGAACCGTTTGGTATATTCAATTTTAATGTCTACTTTTGCACTCCCTGTTTGGAAATTTCTGTTATTTTCAAATTGAAGGGAATTTTAGTAATTAATAATTAATATTTATGTCTGGGTTAATTGGTAAGAAAATCGGCATGACTAGTATTTTTGATGAAAACGGGAAAAACATTCCTTGTACGGTAATCGAAGCTGGTCCATGTGTTGTTACCCAAGTCAGAACCAAAGGTGTTGACGGGTACGAAGCGTTGCAACTTGGTTTCGATGACAAAAACGAGAAACATTCTACTAAAGCGGCTGTAGGTCACTTTAAAAAAGCTGGAACTGTTGCTAAGAAAAAAGTCGTTGAATTCCAAGATTTCGCAACTGAACAAAAATTAGGAGATCTTATTGATGTTTCTATTTTTGAAGAAGGAGAATTTGTAGATGTACAAGGTGTGTCTAAAGGTAAAGGTTTCCAGGGTGTTGTTAAGCGTCACGGTTTTGGTGGTGTTGGACAAGCTACTCATGGTCAGCACAACCGTTTAAGAGCGCCTGGTTCTGTGGGAGCTTCTTCTTATCCATCTAGAGTATTCAAAGGAATGCGTATGGCTGGAAGAATGGGAGGAGATAATGTAAAAGTTCAAAACCTTAGAGTTTTAAAAGTAGTTGCTGAAAAGAATCTACTTGTTGTTAAAGGATGTATTCCTGGACACAAAAACTCTTACGTAATCATTCAGAAGTAATGGAAGTAAAAGTATTAGATTTCAACGGAAAAGATACTGGTAGAAAAGTTCAACTTTCTGATTCAGTATTCGCAATTGAACCAAACAATCACGCAGTATATCTTGATGTTAAGCAATATCTTGCTAATCAAAGACAAGGTACTCACAAGGCTAAAGAAAGAGCTGAAGTAACTGGAAGTACGCGTAAGATTAAAAAGCAAAAAGGTACGGGTACAGCTCGTGCGGGAAGCATTAAGAACCCTTTGTTTAAAGGTGGGGGAACTGTTTTTGGACCAAGACCAAGAAGTTATTCATTCAAATTGAATAAAGCTTTAAAAAGATTGGCTAGAAAATCAGCTTTCTCAATCAAAGCAAAAGAGTCGAATATTATCGTTTTAGAAGACTTTAATTTTGATGCACCAAACACTAAAAATTTCATTAACGTTTTGAAAGCTTTAGGGTTAGAAAATAAAAAATCTCTATTTGTGTTGGGAGAGTCGAATAAAAACGTATATTTGTCGTCACGTAATTTAAAGGCGTCAAATGTCGTAACTAGCTCTGAATTAAGCACTTACGCTATTTTAAACACTAATAATTTAGTGCTTTTAGAAGGTTCTTTAGAGTTAATTGAAGAAAATTTAAGCAAATAATAGGAGTATGAGTATCATAATTAGACCTATAGTAACGGAAAAAGTAACCAAAGAAAGTGAAGTTCTAAACCGCTTCGGATTCGTTGTTAACAAAAAAGCAAACAAAGTTGAGATTAAGAAAGCTGTTGAGGCTGCTTATGGAGTAACTATCGTTTCTGTTAACACAATGAATGTGAGACCAGATAGATCTACTAAATACACTAAAAGTGGTTTAATCAGTGGAAAGACAAATGCATATAAAAAAGCAATTGTTCAAGTACAAGAAGGAGAAACAATTGATTTTTACAACAATATCTAAGATAGAAAAATGTCAGTAAGAAAATTAAAACCTATTACCCCAGGTCAGCGATTTAGAGTTGTGAATGGTTATGACGCCATTACAACTGATAAGCCGGAACGCTCTTTGATAGCGCCGATAAAAAACTCTGGAGGTAGAAATAGTCAAGGAAAGATGACCATGCGTTATACGGGTGGTGGTCACAAGCAGAGATATCGTATTATTGATTTCAAAAGAACTAAAGATGGAATTCCAGCTACAGTGAAATCAATTGAATACGATCCAAATCGTACTGCGTTTATCGCTTTATTAGCTTATGCTGATGGAGAGAAAACTTATGTAATTGCTCAAAACGGATTGAAAGTTGGTCAGAAATTAGTTTCTGGTCCAGAATCTCAACCTGAAATTGGTAATACATTACCTTTAAGCAGAATTCCTCTTGGAACTGTTATATCTTGTATTGAGTTACGTCCAGGACAAGGAGCGGTTATTGCTCGTTCAGCTGGAACTTTTGCTCAGTTAATGGCAAGAGACGGGAAATATGCAACAATTAAAATGCCATCTGGTGAAACAAGATTGATCTTGTTGACTTGTTCGGCTACAATTGGAGCTGTTTCTAATTCTGACCACCAATTAGTTGTATCTGGAAAAGCAGGTAGAACAAGATGGTTAGGAAGAAGACCTAGAACTAGACCAGTAGCGATGAACCCAGTTGATCACCCTATGGGAGGTGGTGAAGGACGTTCTTCTGGAGGACACCCACGTTCAAGAAACGGAGTGCCAGCTAAAGGTTACAGAACTCGTTCTAAGAAAAACCCGAGTAACAAGTATATCGTAGAACGTAGAAAGAAATAATAAGATATGGCACGTTCATTAAAAAAAGGACCTTTCGTTCATTATAAATTAGACAAGAAAGTTCAAGAAAACATAGAAAGTGGTAAAAATGGAGTGGTAAAGACTTGGTCTAGAGCTTCAATGATTACTCCAGACTTTGTTGGACAAACTATCGCAGTTCATAACGGTCGTCAATTTGTACCAGTTTACGTAACAGAAAACATGGTAGGTCACAAATTAGGAGAGTTTTCACCAACTAGATCTTTTAGAGGTCATGCTGGAGCAAAAAATAAAGGTAAAAAATAAGAAGCAATGGGAGTTCGTAAAAGAGAAACAGCAGATGCGAGAAAAGAGGCTAATAAGTCTATTGCTTTCGCAAAATTGAATAACTGCCCTACTTCACCTAGAAAAATGCGCTTAGTAGCGGACTTGGTAAGAGGTCAGAAGGTAGAAAGAGCACTTAACATTTTAAGATTCAGTTCTAAAGAAGCTTCAAGAAAATTAGAAAAACTATTATTATCTGCAATCAATAACTGGGAGCAAAAAAATAGTGAAGGTAATTTAGAAGAAGCTGGATTATTTGTTAAAGAGATCAGAGTAGATGGTGGAATGATGTTAAAAAGACTTCGTCCAGCTCCACAAGGTCGTGCACACAGAATCAGAAAACGTTCTAACCACGTAACAATCGTGCTTGGAGCTATCAATAACACACAAAGCAATTCTTAAGCAGCATGGGACAAAAGACAAATCCAATTGGAAATAGACTTGGTATCATCAGAGGATGGGACTCAAACTGGTATGGTGGAAATGATTACGGTGATAAATTAGCCGAAGATCACAAAATCAGAAAGTATATCCATGCTCGTTTATCAAAAGCTAGTGTATCAAAAGTAATCATCGAGAGAACTTTGAAACTTGTAACCGTTACTATCACTACTGCTAGACCTGGTATCATTATCGGAAAAGGTGGGCAAGAGGTAGACAAGTTGAAAGAAGAACTTAAGAAAGTTACTGACAAAGAGGTTCAAATTAACATCTTTGAAATCAAAAGACCTGAGTTAGATGCTTATCTTGTGGCGACAAGCATTGCTCGACAAATCGAAAGCCGTATTTCTTACAGACGTGCAATCAAAATGGCTATTGCTGCTTCTATGCGTATGAACGCTGAAGGTATCAAAGTTTTGATTTCTGGTCGTTTGAATGGTGCTGAGATGGCGCGTTCAGAAGGTTTCAAAGAAGGTAGAATTCCTCTATCAACTTTCAGAGCTGACATTGATTATGCTTTGGCTGAAGCTCATACTACTTATGGTAGAATGGGTATCAAAGTATGGATCATGAAAGGTGAAGTTTACGGTAAGAGAGAACTTTCTCCACTTGCTGGAATGGACAAAAAACAATCTGGTACAGGTGGTGGTAAAGGTGGAGATGCTCCTAGAGGCAAATCTAACTTTAACAAAGGTGGAAAACCAGACGCTCGTAAAAGAAAGTAAATTTTTAAACTAAAGAAAAATGTTACAGCCTAAAAGAACAAAATACCGTAAGGTACAAAAAGGTAAAATGAAAGGTAACTCTCAAAGAGGGCATGAACTTTCTAATGGAATGTTTGGTATTAAATCTGTACATGAAGATGGAATGTTCTTAACTTCTCGTCAAATCGAAGCTGCGCGTATCGCTGCAACTCGTTACATGAAGAGAGAAGGACAATTATGGATTAAAATATTTCCAGACAAACCTATCACTAAGAAACCTCTTGAAGTACGTATGGGTAAAGGTAAAGGAGCAGTTGAGTATTGGGCTGCTGTTGTTAAACCAGGAAGAATTATGTTTGAAGTTGGAGGAGTTCCGTTATCAGTTGCAAAAGAGGCTTTACGTCTTGCAGCTCAGAAACTTCCAGTAAAAACTAAATTCGTCGTTGCTAGAGATTTCGAAGCATAATTTATATTTATTATGAAACAATCAGAAATAAAAGATCTTTCTGCAGCGGAGTTGCAAGAAAAGCTTAGTCAAACTAAGAAAGTATATGCTGACCTAAAAATGGCTCACGCTATTTCTCCAATTGCTAATCCACTTCAAATTAGAAGCGTTAGAAGAACAGTTGCAAGATTGGCTACAGAGTTAACTAAAAGAGAGTTACAATAATTGTATTCTGCTGAAAGATGGAAGAAAAAAGAAATTTAAGAAAAGAAAGAATAGGTGTTGTTACTTCAAATAAAATGGATAAGTCTATTGTTATTGCTGAAGTAAGAAAAGTAAAACACCCGTTATACGGTAAGTTCGTGTTGAAAACAAAGAAATATGTTGCACACGACGAAACAAACGACTGTAACATTGGAGATACTGTAAGAATTAGCGAAACGCGTCCTTTAAGTAAAACAAAATGTTGGAGATTAGTTGAAATCTTAGAAAGAGCTAAATAATTATGGTACAACAGGAATCAAGACTAAAAGTAGCAGATAACACGGGAGCTAAGGAAGTTTTAACTATCCGTGTTTTAGGAGGTACCAAAAGAAGGTATGCCTCTGTTGGTGACAAGATTGTAGTATCTATTAAAGATGCAACTCCAAACGGTAACGTGAAAAAAGGAGCTGTTTCAACTGCAGTTGTTGTGCGTACCAAAAAAGAAGTGAGAAGAGCTGATGGTTCTTATATCCGTTTCGATGACAATGCATGTGTTCTTTTGAATGCTGCAGGGGAAATGAGAGGAACTCGTGTTTTTGGTCCGGTAGCAAGAGAACTTCGTGAAAAACAATTCATGAAAATTGTATCATTAGCACCAGAAGTGCTTTAATTCGTTTTAAGATGATAAAGCTAAAAATAAAATCAGGAGATATCGTAAGAGTTATTGCTGGAGACCATAAAGGTGCTGAAGGTAAAGTTTTACGTGTTTACCGTGAGAAAAATAAAGCGATAGTTGAAGGTGTAAACATGGTTTCGAAACATACAAAACCAAGTGCTAAAAACCCTCAAGGTGGTATCGTTAAGAAAGAGGCTTCTATTCAAATTTCTAACATTTCACTAATTGATCCTAAAACTAAGGAGACAACTAGAGTAGGTATTAGAGTAGAAGGAGATAAGAAAGTAAGATTTTCAAAAAAATCTAATCAAGTACTATAGTAATGGCATATACACCTAGACTAAAAGAAGAATATAAGAGTAGAGTAATCTCTGCTCTTAAAGAAGAGTTCGGATATACAAACGTAATGCAAGTTCCAAAACTTGAAAAAATCGTTTTGAGCCGTGGAGTTGGTGCAGCTGTATCTGATAAAAAACTTATTGACTATGCGGTTGATGAGTTAACAAAGATCACTGGACAAAAAGCAGTATCTACAATTTCAAAGAAAGACGTTGCGTCTTTCAAATTGAGAAAAGGAATGCCTATTGGAGCAAAAGTTACTTTACGTGGTGAAAGAATGTATGAGTTTTTAGATAGACTTATTACTTCTGCTTTACCACGCGTTAGAGATTTTAGTGGTATCAAAGCTACAGGTTTCGACGGAAGAGGTAACTACAATCTTGGAGTTTTGGAGCAAATCATTTTCCCAGAAATTGATATTGACAAAGTAAACAAAATTTCAGGAATGGATATTACATTTGTTACTACTGCAAAAACAGACAAGGAAGCAAAGTCATTATTGGCTGAATTAGGATTACCTTTTAAAAAGAATTAAGATATGGCTAAAGAATCAATGAAGGCCCGTGAGGTTAAAAGAGAGAAAACGGTAGCTAAGTACGCTGAAAAAAGAAAAGCTTTATTAGAAGCTGGAGATTATGAAGGCTTACAAAAATTACCTAAAAATGCTTCACCAGTTCGTTTGCACAATCGTTGCAAGTTAACAGGTAGACCAAGAGGTTATATCCGTCAATTCGGTATTTCACGTGTAACTTTCCGTGAAATGGCTAATAATGGGTTAATTCCTGGAGTTAAAAAAGCATCTTGGTAATCTCGCAATAAGTTAGTACTTTTGCAAACCAAAAAATAATTTTAATTGATTAAAGGTTCAGGAAGCATAGTGCTTCCTGAAAACCGTAATCGCAATCAAATACATATGTATACAGATCCTATTGCAGATTATTTGACTAGAGTTCGTAACGCTGTGGCTGCAAACCACAAAGTTGTTGAAATTCCAGCTTCTAATCTAAAAAAAGAAATAACTAAGATCTTATTTGATCAAGGTTATATCTTAAGTTACAAATTTGAAACGAACACTGTTCAAGGTTCTATCAAAATTGCTTTAAAGTATGATAAAGATACTAAAGAGCCTGTAATCAAAGATATCCAAAGAATTAGTAAACCTGGTTTACGTAAGTACGCAGGTGCTGCCAAATTACCTAGAATCCTTAATGGATTAGGAATTGCTATTGTTTCTACATCAAAAGGTTTGATGACTGGAAAACAAGCTAAGCAATTAAATGTAGGTGGTGAAGTAATTTGTTACGTATACTAATTTTAAACACTAGATAAGATGTCAAGAATAGGTAAAAGCCCAATTGTAATCCCTGCTGGTGTAACTGTTGAAGTTAAAGACGGTATTATTACAGTAAAAGGAAAAAAAGGTCAACTAGTTCAGGAGTTTTCGGACGTAACTGTAACTGTTGAAGGCGATCAAGTTCAAGTTGAAAGATCGTCTGATCATAAAGACCATAGAGCAAAACACGGATTATACAGATCATTAATCAGTAACATGATTGTGGGTGTAAATGAAGGTTTTACTAAAGAACTAGAATTAGTTGGAGTTGGTTATAGAGCTTCAAACCAAGGTCAAAAATTAGATTTAGCACTTGGATATTCTCACAATATTGTTTTAGAAATTGCTCCAGAAGTAGCTTTAGAAACAATATCTGAAAAAGGTAAGAACCCTATCGTAAAATTAACATCATTTGACAAACAACTTTTAGGTCAAGTTGCTGCGAAAATCAGAGGTTTCCGTAAGCCAGAGCCATATAAAGGTAAAGGTGTTAAATTTGTGGGTGAAGTATTAAGAAGAAAAGCAGGTAAATCAGCTTAAAAAATAAGATTATGTCATTAACAAAATCTGAAAGAAGACAGAGAATTAAATTCAGAATTAGAAAAACGATTAGTGGTTCTGCTGCTAAGCCGAGATTGTCTGTATTTAGAAGTAATAAAGAAATTTACGCTCAAATCATTGATGATGTAAATGGAGTTACTATATTAGCTGCATCTTCTAGAGAAAAAGAAATAGGAAAAGGTACTAACGTTGAAGTAGCTGCTGCTGTTGGAAAACTAGTTGCAGAGAAAGCGTTAAAAGCTGGGATTGAAACAATCACTTTTGATAGAGGTGGTTATTTGTATCACGGTCGTATTAAATCATTAGCAGAAGGCGCAAGAGCGGCTGGACTTAAATTCTAATATATTATGTCTAAATACAAAAATGTAGAATTGGTAAAACCAAGTGGTCTTGAACTTAAAGATCGTCTGGTAAGTGTTAATCGTGTTACTAAAGTTACAAAAGGTGGTAGAGCTTTCGGTTTTTCTGCTATTGTAGTTGTAGGTGATGAAAATGGAGTGGTTGGTCATGGATTAGGAAAATCTAAAGACGTTTCTGAAGCAATTGCGAAAGCAGTAGAAGATGCTAAGAAAAACTTGGTAAAAATTCCTTTGAATGGACAATCTGTTCCTCACGAACAAAAAGGTAAATTTGGTGGTGCACGTGTATTCTTAATTCCTGCTTCTCATGGTACAGGAGTTATTGCTGGTGGAGCTGTTCGTTCAGTTCTTGAATCAGTAGGTATTCACGATGTATTATCTAAATCTCAAGGATCATCAAATCCTCATAACGTAGTGAAAGCAACTTTTGATGCTTTATTACAAATGAGAAGCGCTCATACTGTTGCAAAACAAAGAGGTGTTTCTTTAGAAAAAGTTTTTAAAGGTTAATTCAAGGAAATTATGGCTAAATTATTAGTAAAACAAGTAAGAAGCAAAATCAACTGTCCTCTTTCTCAAAAGAGAGGTTTAGAAGCTTTAGGTCTACGTAAAATGGGACAAGTTGTAGAGCATGATTCAAACCCTGCTATCCTTGGTATGATAAACAAAGTTAAACACTTAGTTTCTGTTGAAGAAGCTAAATAACAAATACTGTTATGAATTTAAGTAACTTACAACCAGCTGAAGGATCAACGCACAATCAAAATAAAAGATTAGGTAGAGGAGAAGGTTCTGGAAAAGGTGGCACTGCTGCAAGAGGTCACAAAGGAGCAAAATCTCGTTCTGGTTATTCTAAAAAGATTGGTTTTGAAGGAGGGCAAATGCCACTTCAAAGACGTGTACCTAAGTTTGGTTTCACAAACATCAATCGTAAAGAATACGAAGGTGTTAATTTAGATACGCTTCAATTATTAGTAGACAAAGGTGTGATTACTGATTCTGTTTCTATGACAGAGTTTGTTGCAAACCGTCTAGCTACCAAAAATGAAATCGTTAAGATTTTAGGTAGAGGAGAATTGAAAGCAAAATTAAAAGTAACTGCTCACAAATTTACTGCTACTGCAAAAGCTGCTATTGAAGCTGCTGGAGGAGAGGCTGTAACAATATAATTTTTCTATTGTATGAAGAAATTTATTGAATCAATTAGCAATGTTTGGAAAATCGAAGAACTAAAGAATAGAATCCTAATTACTTTAGGATTGCTTTTAGTATATCGTTTTGGAGCACACGTTACGCTTCCTGGAATTGACGCAACTCAATTGATGGGGTTAGCAGGACAAACTAAAAATGGTTTAGGATCTATCCTAGACATGTTCACCGGAGGTGCGTTTTCTAAAGCTTCAGTTTTTGCTTTAGGAATTATGCCTTATATTTCTGCATCTATTGTTGTTCAGTTAATGGGAATTGCTATTCCTTATTTACAAAAACTTCAAAATGATGGAGAGAGTGGTAGAAAAAAGATTAATCAAATTACACGTTGGTTAACTATTGCTATTACATTGGTTCAAGGTCCAACTTATATCTATAATTTATACAGAACATTGCCTGGTAGTGCTTTTCTACTAGGCTTTAATTCGCCTGAATTTTTATTCTCGTCTGTAATCATTCTAGTTACTGGTACAATTTTTGCTATGTGGCTAGGTGAAAAAATTACTGATAAAGGTATTGGAAATGGAATTTCATTATTGATTATGGTTGGTATTTTAGCTCGTTTACCACAAGCTTTTATGCAAGAATTTAAGTCTGTAGTTACAAACAACACTGGAGGCTTGATGTTAATGGCCATTGAAATTATTGTATGGTTATTAGTAATCATTTCTTGTGTATTGCTTACAATGGCAGTACGTAGAATTCCTGTACAGTACGCTCGTCGTACTACGACAGGAGACTATGAGCAAGATTTGGCAGGTGGTAATAGACAATGGATTCCTCTAAAGCTTAATGCTTCTGGAGTTATGCCAATCATTTTTGCTCAGGCAATTATGTTTATACCTGCAGCTGTAGCTGGATTATCTAAATCAGATACATCACAATCTATTGTTGGAGCATTTAGTAATATGTTCGGTTTTTGGTATAATTTTGTATTTGCAACTTTAATTATTGTATTTACATTTTTCTATACTGCAATTACTGTTCCTACGAACAAAATGGCTGATGATTTAAAAAGAAGTGGTGGTTTTATCCCTGGCGTTCGTCCAGGAGCTGAAACTTCAGACTTCCTAGATAAAGTGATGTCTTTAATAACTTTCCCAGGATCTTTATTCCTTGCTTTGATTGCTGTGTTCCCAGCTATTGTTGTAAGTATTATGGATGTACAACAATCTTGGGCAATGTTTTTTGGAGGTACCTCATTAATAATTATGGTTGGGGTTGCAATAGACACTATTCAACAAATCAATTCATACTTGTTAAATAAACATTATGATGGTTTAATGAAGACTGGTAAAAATAGAAAAGCGGTAGCTTAATATATTTATGGCAAAACAATCAGCAATAGAACAAGACGGATCAATCATCGAAGCATTGTCAAATGCGATGTTCCGTGTGGAGTTAGAAAATGGACATATTGTAATTGCTCATATTTCTGGTAAGATGCGAATGCATTACATCAAATTATTACCTGGTGATAAAGTGAAACTAGAAATGAGTCCTTATGATTTGTCAAAAGCAAGAATTACTTATCGATATTAAAGGATAATTACTATGAAAGTTAGAGCATCAGTAAAAAAGAGAAGTGCCGAGTGCATTATCGTGCGTAGAAAAGGGAGACTGTACGTAATAAACAAAAAGAATCCTAGATTTAAACAAAGACAAGGATAATTATGGCAAGAATAGCAGGGGTAGATATCCCAAAAAACAAAAGAGGTGTTATCGCACTTACCTACATCTTTGGATTAGGAAAAAGTAGAGCTATTGAGATTTTAGAAAAAGCTCAAGTTAGCCAAGATAAAAAAGTTCAAGATTGGAATGATGACGAGATCGGAGCAATTCGTGATGCAGTTTCATTTTACAAAATTGAAGGAGAATTGCGTTCTGAAGTTTCTTTGAACATCAAACGTTTAATGGATATTGGTTGTTACAGAGGTATCCGTCATAGATCTGGTCTTCCTTTAAGAGGGCAAAGAACTAAAAACAACTCTAGAACAAGAAAAGGTAAAAGAAAAACTGTTGCGAACAAGAAAAAAGCAACTAAATAATAAGTAATATGGCTAAAGCAACTGCAAAAAAACGTAAAGTTATCGTTGAATCAACGGGTGAGGCTCATATTTCTGCCACTTTCAACAATATTATCATTTCTTTGACAAATAAGAAAGGTGAAGTTATTTCTTGGTCTTCAGCTGGTAAAATGGGTTTCAGAGGTTCTAAAAAGAATACTCCGTATGCAGCTCAAATGGCAGCAGAAGATTGTAGCAAAGTAGCTCTTGAGGCAGGACTTAAAAAAGTTAAAGTTTATGTAAAAGGACCAGGAAACGGACGTGAGTCTGCTATCCGTTCTATTCATAACGGTGGAATTGAAGTTACAGAGATTATCGATGTTACTCCAATGCCTCATAACGGATGTCGTCCTCCTAAAAGACGTAGAGTTTAATACTCAAAATTTATTATAGTATAACCTAGATAGAACATAGATTATCGAAGGATAAGACCTGAATTCATAATCTCTATCTTAAACAAATTAAAATGGCAAGATATACTGGTCCTAGCACAAGAATCGCTCGTAAATTTGGCGAAGCAATCTTCGGAGATGATAAATCTTTCGAAAAAAGAAATTACCCACCTGGACAACACGGGATGGCTAAAAAAAGAGGAAAAAAATCTGAGTACGCTGTTCAGTTAATGGAAAAGCAAAAAGCTAAATATTCTTATGGAATTTTAGAAAAACAATTCAGAAATTTATTCGAAAAAGCATCAGCAACTAAAGGTGTAACTGGTGAGGTTTTATTACAATTATGCGAAGCAAGATTAGATAATGTTGTTTTTAGAATGGGAATTGCTCCATCTAGAAGAGGTGCTCGTCAAATTGTATCTCACAGACACGTTACTGTTAATGGTGAAGTTGTGAATATTCCTTCTTACCACCTTAAACCTGGTGATAAAGTTGCAGTTCGTGAAAAATCTAAATCTTTAGAAGCTATCGAACGTTCTTTATCAAATTCAAGTCATGTTTATGAATGGATTACTTGGAACAATGATCTTAAAGAAGGAACTTTCGTTTCTGTACCTGCAAGACTTCAAATTCCAGAAAACATTAAAGAACAATTAATCGTAGAGTTGTACAACAAATAATAATTGACTTAGTCGAAATTTATGGCAATATTTAATTTTCAAAAGCCCGATAAAGTTATCATGATCGATTCAACCGATTTTGAAGGTAAATTTGAATTTAGACCTTTAGAACCTGGTTACGGATTGACAGTTGGTAATGCACTTAGAAGAGTTTTGCTTTCAGCATTAGAAGGTTATGCAATTACATCTGTTCGTATCGAAGGTGTAGATCATGAGTTTTCTACTATTTCAGGTGTTGTTGAAGATGTTACCGAAATTATCCTTAATCTAAAGCAAGTACGTTTCAAACGTCAGATCGAAGATATCGATAATGAAGCAGTTACAATTTCTGTTTCTGGTAAAGATCAATTGACAGCAGGTGATTTTCAAAAATTTATTTCAGGTTTCCAAGTTTTGAATCCAGACCTTGTTATCTGTAATTTAGATTCTAAAATCAAATTGAACTTCGATTTAACAATCGAAAAAGGTAGAGGATACGTTCCTGCTGAAGAGAACAAAAAACAGAATGCTGCAATTGGAACCATTTTTACAGATTCTATTTTTACTCCGGTAAAAAATGTAAAATATGCAATTGAAAACTTCCGTGTTGAGCAAAAGACAGATTAT
Organism: Flavobacterium sp. 245; assembly: GCF_004362055.1. Lineage (GTDB taxonomy): Bacteria > Bacteroidota > Bacteroidia > Flavobacteriales > Flavobacteriaceae > Flavobacterium. The sequence continues at coordinate 335,141 of NZ_SNXB01000005.1, read as the reverse complement.
GAAAAATTAGTTTTTGAAATTAAAACTGATGGATCTATTAATCCAAAAGATGCTCTTACTGAGGCTGCCAAGGTTTTAATTCACCATTTCATGTTGTTTTCTGACGAAAGAATTACACTTGAGGCTGACGAAATTGCACAAACAGAATCGTATGATGAAGAGTCATTGCATATGAGACAATTGCTTAAAACTAAGCTTGTTGATATGGATTTATCTGTAAGAGCATTAAATTGCTTGAAAGCGGCTGAAGTTGATACACTTGGTGATTTAGTATCGTTCAATAAAAATGACCTAATGAAATTCCGTAATTTTGGTAAAAAATCTTTAACTGAACTTGATGAACTTGTTGCAGTTAAAAATTTAACTTTCGGAATGGATTTAGCTAAATACAAATTAGATAAAGAATAATTTACTTCATATTTTGCTCTCCATAGTGGATTGTAGCAAGATGAAGATAAAAAAAACACGTCATGAGACACGGAAAAAAATTCAACCACTTAAGCAGACAGACTGGACATAGAAAAGCTATGTTGGCTAATATGGCTTGTTCTCTTATCGAGCACAAACGTATTAACACTACTGTTGCTAAGGCTAAAGCGCTTAAACAATTTGTTGAGCCTTTAATCACAAAATCAAAAGAAGATACGACTCACAACCGTCGTATTGTTTTTGCTTACTTACGTAGCAAATATGCTGTAACTGACTTGTTCAGAGATGTAGCTGCTAAAGTTGGTGACCGTCCAGGAGGATACACTCGTATCATTAAAGTTGGAAATCGTTTGGGAGATAATGCTGATATGGCAATGATCGAACTTGTAGATTTCAATGAACTTTACAATGGAGGTAAAAAAGAAGTTAAAAAAGCAAAAAGCCGTCGTGGTGGTAAAGCTAAAAAAGCTGAAGGTACTCCTGAAGCTCCTGCTGCTGAATCAGAAACGACTACTGAAGCTTCTGAATAATTATGAAAGTAATGATTCTATAGAAATCAAGGATAAGCTAATTTTTAGTTTATCCTTTTTTTTTGATTTTTTTTAAAAGAATGTGAAATTTAACTTATTTAAAGTCTAAGGTTTTATTTTTCTGAATGAATTTTTTAAAAAATCTTGGAAGCACTCTTTTAAAGAAGTAAATTTGCAGAATATCTAATTACAATTGAAACAGCTTAGCGAGTTTCATATACGATCTAAAAACAATACAATTAAAGAATGAAATACACAACACGACAAAGCGCCATTTTATTACTAAGCGATGGAACCATTTTTCACGGTAAGTCTATCGGAATTAGCGGTAAGACTTTTGGTGAAGTTTGTTTTAATACTGGAATGACAGGATATCAGGAGATTTTTACAGATCCTTCTTATTTTGGACAAATAATGGTTGCAACAAATGCCCATATAGGAAATTATGGTGTTAATGATTTGGAGGTAGAATCTGATAGTATCAAAATTGCTGGTTTAGTTTGTAAAAACTTCAGTTTTAATTATTCTCGTGAATTAGCTTCGGGAAGTTTAGAAGATTACTTTACAAAGCAGAATTTAATCTGTATCTCTGATGTCGATACTCGTGCACTTGTAAGTTATATCCGTGATAATGGTGCTATGAATGCTGTTATTTGTACTGATGGAACTTCGATTGAAGATTTGAAAAAAGAGTTGGCAAATGTGCCAAATATGGAAGGTTTAGAGTTGGCGTCAAAAGTATCGACTGCTGAACCTTATTTTTTTGGTGATGAAAATGCCACATATAAAGTGTCTGCATTAGATCTTGGAATAAAAAAGAACATTTTAAGAAATCTTGCAAAAAGAGACTGCTACATTAAAGTTTATCCATATAATTCAACATATAAAGATATGTCTGAGTTTAATCCTGATGGATATTTCTTGTCAAACGGGCCTGGAGATCCAGATCCTTTATTTGGAGCAATTGAAGTTGCAAAAGAAATTTTGGCCGATGATAAACCATTATTTGGTATTTGTTTAGGTCACCAAGTTATTGCTCTGGCAAACGGAGTTCAGACTTATAAAATGTTTAATGGACACCGTGGAATTAATCATCCTGTAAAAAATTTGCTTACAGGCAAAGGGGAGATTACTTCTCAAAATCATGGTTTTGCTGTCAATAAAGAACAGTTAGATAATCACCCTGATTTAGAAATTACACACTTGCATTTAAATGATGGTACAGTAGCGGGTATGCGTATGAAAAACAAAAATTGTTTTTCTGTACAGTACCATCCAGAAGCTAGTCCTGGGCCTCATGATTCGTCTTATTTATTTGATCAATTCGTACAGAACATTAAAGAAGCTTCTGCTAAAACGATATAGTTAATAAATAAAGGTGTTTAATAGTGAGAATGCATTTTTTCTATTAAATATTTTTATAATTTCGAAAAAAAATATAATTTATTAATAAAAAAACAAAAATAATGAGTATTATAATTAAAGTTCACGCAAGACAAATTCTTGATTCTAGAGGAAACCCGACTATTGAAGTTGATGTAGTAACTGAAAATGGGGTTTTAGGTAGAGCTGCTGTTCCGTCTGGAGCATCAACTGGAGAGCACGAAGCTGTTGAATTACGTGATGGAGGTAAAGCTTATCTAGGTAAAGGAGTTTTGAATGCAGTGAATAATGTAAATACTGTTATTGCTGAAGAATTAGTTGGAACTTCTGTTTTTGAACAAAATACTATCGATCAATTAATGATTGATTTAGACGGTACTCCTAATAAATCGAAATTGGGAGCTAATGCTATTTTAGGAGTTTCTTTGGCTGCTGCTAAAGCTGCTGCAAACGAACTTGGGTTGCCTTTGTACAGATATGTAGGTGGAGTTTCTGCTAATACGCTACCTGTGCCGATGATGAATATCATCAATGGTGGTTCTCATTCTGATGCACCTATCGCATTCCAAGAATTTATGATTTTCCCTGTAAAAGCAACTTCTTTTACACATGCTATGCAAATGGGGACTGAAATTTTCCACAGCTTGAAAAAAGTATTACATGACAGAGGTTTAAGTACAGCTGTAGGTGATGAAGGAGGTTTTGCTCCAAATTTAGCTGGTGGTACTGAAGATGCTTTAGATACTATTAAACTAGCGGTTGAAAAAGCAGGATATACTTTTGGTGACGAAATTATGATTGCGCTTGACTGTGCGGCTTCTGAGTTTTATGTAAACGGTAAATACGATTATACTAAATTTGAAGGAGAAACTGGAAAAATCAGAACTTCAGAAGAGCAAGCTGATTATTTAGCTGAACTTGCTTCTAAATACCCAATTATTTCTATCGAAGATGGTATGTATGAAGATGACTGGAACGGTTGGAAATACTTGACTGAAAAAATTGGAAATAAAGTACAATTAGTTGGTGATGATTTATTTGTTACTAATGTTGAGCGTTTGTCAACTGGTATCGAAAAAGGAATTGCTAATTCAATTTTAGTAAAAGTAAACCAAATTGGAACTTTAACAGAAACTATTGCTGCTGTAAATATGGCTAAGAATGCTGGGTATACTTCAGTTATGTCTCACCGTTCTGGTGAAACAGAAGATAATACAATTGCTGACTTAGCAGTTGCTTTAAACTGTGGGCAAATCAAAACAGGTTCTGCTTCACGTTCTGATCGTATGGCTAAATACAATCAATTATTAAGAATTGAAGAAGAACTAGGAAGTACTGCTTATTTCCCAGGCTTAAAAGCTTTCAAAATTAAATAATTGTAAGAGTTATATATTGATTTCAAACCATTCGTTTTAACGAATGGTTTTTTTTTGGAGTTTTAACAAATTCATAGCAGGATTCTTTTTTTAATTAGTCTTAAATTCCTTAGATTTGATAAATTATTATTTTATAGAATTATTCCCGATTATATTATGTCAAAAATAGCTACATTAGAAGTAGATGGTAAAAAAATTGAACTTCCGGTTATCACAGGAAGCGAAAATGAATCAGCTATCGATATTAACAAATTACGTGACTTAACAGGTATTATTACAATTGATCCAGGTTATAAAAACTCAGGATCTTGTACAAGTGAAATCACTTTCTTAGACGGAGAATTAGGAATTTTGCGTTATAGAGGATACTCAATCGAAGATTTGGCTGATAAAGCTAGTTTTTTAGAAGTGTCATATCTTTTGATTTTTGGAGAATTGCCAACTGCTGCAGAATTGGAGCAATTTGAAAATGGTATTAAAAAACATTCTTTAGTAAACGAAGAAATGAAAAATATCATTGACGGTTTCCCAAAAACTGCACATCCAATGGGTGTATTGTCTGCTTTAACAAGTGCTTTAACTGCTTTTAACCCAAAAGCAGTGAATGTTGATAATGAAAAAGAAATGTATGAAGCAATTTGCAAAACAATGGCTAAGTTTTTAGTTATTGCAACTTGGACATACAGAAAATCAATGGGTTATCCTTTGAATTATTATGATAATACAAAAGGATACGTTGAGAGTTTTATGCAGTTAATGTTTAAATTGCCTACTGGACCTTATGCAGCAAATCCTGTAATTGTTAATGCATTAGATAAATTATTTATTCTTCATGCAGATCACGAACAAAACTGTTCTACTTCAACAGTAAGAATGGTTGGTTCTTCTCATGCAGGTTTATTTGCTTCGGTTTCTGCTGGAGTTTCTGCGCTTTGGGGACCTCTTCATGGAGGTGCTAATCAAGCTGTACTTGAAATGTTGGAAGATATCAACAATGATGGTGGAGATACTGATAAATTTTTGGCAAAAGCAAAAGATAAAAATGATCCTTTCCGTTTAATGGGATTTGGTCATAGAGTATATAAAAACTTCGATCCAAGAGCAAAAATCATCAAAAAAGCAGCTAAAGAAGTTTTAGAAACTTTAGGTGTAGAAGATCCGATTTTAGAAATCGCTAAGAAATTAGAAGCAGCAGCTCTTGAAGATGATTATTTCAAATCAAGAAATTTATATCCAAATGTAGATTTCTATTCTGGAATTATTTATAGAGCATTAGGAATTCCAACTGATATGTTTACGGTTATGTTTGCTATTGGAAGACTTCCGGGCTGGATCGCACAATGGAAAGAGATGCGTGAAAATAAAGAACCAATTGGAAGGCCAAGACAAATTTATACAGGTCATCCTTTGAGAGAATTTAAACGTAACAAATAAAAAACAGAAAGCTTCACTTACAATGTGAAGCTTTTTTTATCTTTGCTCAAAATATAATAAAGTCATGTTGCAATTAAATGTAAAGAACGAAACTTCAAGACTGCGGGCTGTAGTTTTAGGTTCAGCCGTTCATAATGGGCCAACTCCAACCTTAGAGGAAGCTTATGACCCTAAGTCATTGGAACATATTAAAGCAGGAACATATCCAATAGAAAAAGACATGGTTGCTGAGATAGAAGCTTTTAATTCTGTTTTTCAAAAATATGATGTAAAAGTTTATCGTCCTGAAATGATCGAAAATTATAATCAGATTTTTGCCAGAGATATAGGATTTGTAATTGATGATGTTTTTGTAAAATCGAATATACTGCCTGATCGCGAACGCGAATTAGATGCCATTCAATATGTAATTGATCAGATCGAACCGCAAAAAGTTGTTCGTCCCCCAGAAGAAGTTCATATTGAAGGCGGCGATGTTATGCTTTGGAATGATCATATTTTTATAGGTACTTATAAAGGAAGTGATTATAAAGATTATATTACCGCGAGAACAAATATGCAAGGTGTCAATTTTATTAAAGAGTTGTTTCCAAATAAAATTGTAAAAGAGTTTGATTTGGTTAAATCTAAATTAGAAGCCAGAGATAATGCGTTGCACTTAGACTGCTGTTTTCAGCCAGTTGGTGAAAATAAGGGAATTATTTATAAGAGAGGTTTTCGCGAAGAAGCTGATTATTTGTATTTAGTAAATCTTTTTGGAAAAGAAAACCTGTTTCATATCGAACGAAATGAAATGTATAATATGTTTTCGAACGTGTTTTCTATTGATAAAAATGTAGTAGTTTCTGAGAAAAATTTCACCCGATTAAACAACTGGCTTCGTGCCAATGGTTTTGTTGTTGAAGAAATTCCTTATGCCGAAATTGCAAAACAAGAAGGGCTGTTAAGATGTTCAACACTTCCCTTAATTAGAGATTAAAAATAGTTTCAAGTTTCAGGTTTCAGGTTTCAAGTTGTGAGACGTGAAACCTGAAACTTGAAACTTGAAACCTGAAACAAAAAAAATGAAACAGACAACAAACGCAATTGTAATGATTCGGCCAGTTGCTTTTAGAATGAATGAGCAGACTGCAGTCAATAATTATTACCAAAAAGTATTAGACGGATTATTGCCAAGTACTGTCAATGCAAAAGCACAGCAGGAATTTGATGCTTTTGTTGAAAAGCTAAGGGCAGTAGGTGTCGATGTTACTGTAATTGAAGATACTTTGGAAACAGATACTCCGGATAGCATTTTTCCGAATAACTGGGTTTCATTTCATGAAAATGGAGATGTGGCGCTTTATCCAATGTTTGCTGAAAATAGACGTCAGGAACGTCGTGAGGATATTTTAGACACTTTAGAAGAAAAGGGTTTCGAAATTTCTAATATAATGGATTATACTTCGGCAGAAGATGATGGTTATTTTTTGGAAGGAACAGGAAGTCTGCTTTTAGATCGTGCCAATGCAAAAGCATATTGTGCATTGTCGCCACGTGCTGATGAGGAATTGTTTATAGAATTTTGTGAAGATTTTGATTATGCACCTGTAATTTTTGAAGCTTTTCAGACTGTTGACGGTGAGCGAAAACTGATCTATCATACAAATGTGATGATGTGTCTTGGAGAAACATTTGCTGTTATTTGTGCAGATTGCATAGATGATAAAAAAGAGCGCAAAATGGTTCTTGACAATTTAAAAGATGATAAAAAAGAAATTATTTTGATTACTGAGGATCAGGTAAACAATTTTGCTGGGAATATGCTGGAAGTTAGAGGGACAAATGATAAAAAATATATTGTAATGAGCGCCTCAGCGCATCAGAGCCTTACTGCCAAACAAATTGCGCAATTAGAAAAGCATGCTGAAATTTTGAGTTCAAGTCTAGATACTATTGAAGCTTGTGGAGGCGGAAGTGCAAGATGTATGATGGCTGAAGTGTTTTTGCCAAGAAATTAGAAAATATAATTTTTAAAACATAAAAAAAAGTGTAATCTACATTAGATTGCCTTTTATGATATTTACAATAGAACTTACGATATATTGAATTCCGATAGAAATTACAATAAAACCAACTATTCTTGATATTGCTACAATTCCTGATGCACCTAATATTCGGGCGAGATAATGTGCGCTTTTTAGAATAGCGAAAATACTAACTCCAATTGCTAAAATTGCAAGGCATGAAATGATGATTTCATTCATTTCGTGATGTTCTTGGTAAAATGCAATTAACAAAGAAATTGAACCTGGACCTGCTAGCATTGGTATTGCAAGTGGAGTTAGTGCAATATCGTTTCTTTGCTGTGCATCGGTTTCGATTTTTTTATTGATCCCTCGTTTTTTATTGAATTTCCCAGAAAGCAATGAAAAGCCCGAATTCACAATGACAATTCCTCCAGCAATTCGAAGTGCATCAATACTAATCCCGAAAAAAGTCAAAACATATTGGCCTATAAAAAAAGACACCAATAAAATAATGAAAACATTTATGGCTGTCCAAAGCGAAATTCTTGAACGTTCTTTTTGAGAATCATGTTGTGTCAATCCGACAAAAATAGGAACCGTACCAATTGGGTTTAATACTGAAAAAAGTGCGGCAAATAAATAAATGAATAGATCCATAAAGTTTTGATTGGTCAAGTAAAAGTAGTCAAATTTTTATATTGACAGAATGTTTTGCATTATGTTATTGTTTTTTTAGAGTCAATATTCTAAATTGATAAAAGAAGTCAAGCTCATTCTTTTTGATTACTTTTGCACTTTAAATTAAAAAGATGAAAAACAAAAAAACTTTGCTTCTAGGTGCTACAACAAAAACAGATCGTTACGCATTTAGAGCTATAAATATGCTTACTCAAAAAGGGCACACCGTATTGGCGATTGGTCAAAATACAGGAGAAGTTGCTGGTGTAAAAATTCATACAAAAGCAATTCCCGTCAAAAATATTGATACAGTAACTTTGTATTTAAATCCGGCACGTCAGCGTGATTATTATAATTACATTATTGAAGCGCAACCTAAAAGAGTAATTTTTAATCCAGGAACCGAAAATCCTGAATTATATCAATTATTAGAGTTAAATAATATTCAAGTAGAAGTTGCTTGTACATTGGTCTTATTAGCAACAAATCAATATTAACTATACGAAAATTTTTATCAGCTTTCCAACTCAAGTGGAAGGCTTCGTTTTTTATTGGCCACTACAAAAGATCATGGTTCAGATTTCTTAAAAGATTGAATTTAATTGTTTCAAAGTCTTTGATACCGTTAAAAATGTTACTTTTGTCGTCATGGAATTTTCATCGAAATTAATAGAGAAAGCAGTTAATGAAATGTCGCAATTACCAGGTATTGGTAAGCGGACAGCTTTGCGATTAGTTCTGCATTTGCTTAAACAGCCAAAAGAGCAAACTGGGTTTCTGTCTCAAGCTTTGTTAAACATGCGCGAGGATATTAAGTTTTGTGAAAACTGTCATAATATTTCAGACACAAAAGTTTGTGAAATTTGTGCGAATACTTCAAGAAATCAGCAGATTATTTGTGTTGTTGAGGATATCCGTGATGTAATGGCAATTGAAAATACAGGGCAGTACAAAGGAATTTATCACGTTCTAGGAGGGAAAATTTCTCCTATCGAAGGTGTTGGTCCAAGTCAGTTAAATATTTCCAGTTTAGTTGAAAAAGTTAAGTCTGGAAAAGTCATAGAAATCATTTTTGCGCTTAGTTCAACTATGGAAGGAGACACGACCAATTTTTATATTTATAAACAAATTGCCGAATCTCAAATTGTAATTTCAACTATTGCAAGAGGAATTTCTGTAGGTGATGAACTTGAATATGCTGATGAAGTAACTCTTGGCAGAAGTATTTTGCATCGAGTTCCTTTTGAAAAAACATTCAAAAATAATTAAACAAACCCCAAATAAGATATAGATTTTCTGAAGATTAAAGGAAAAGCTATATTTGCGATAAAATTTCAATAATGACAAAAAATAGCTTTTATATTCTGTTGCTGGTTAGTATGCTTTTCACCTCTTGTATTCCTATAAAAGATCTGGTATACCTTCAGGATAAAAATACTTCTGAAGAGAAAGGTGCTGTTGCAGCAGTTGAAACTAAGCCGTACAGATTACAGGTGAATGATGTTCTAAGTATTAGTATAAAAGCAATAGATCCTAAATTAGTTTCGATTTTCAGCAAATCAGAAAATGCTACTTCTGCAACCGGAAAGTCAGAAGCGGCTTTGTATTTTGACGGTTTTACAGTTGACGATCATGGAAATATTAGAATTCCGATTTTAGGAGAAGTAAATGTTATTGGTTATACTTTAGAAGAAGTTCGAGTGATGATTGAGAAAAAATTGCTTGAAGAGTATTTTAAAACCGAGGCCAATATTTTTGTTACTGTGAAATTGGCAGGTTTTAGATATACCATAAACGGAGAAGTTGGAAGTACTGGAACAAAAACACTTTTTCAAGAACATGTTAATATAATGGAAGCTGTCGCAAATGCGGGGGATATAAATACAGTTGGAAATAGAAAAGCGGTAACCATAATTCGTCAGACACCTACCGGAGTTCAAATGAATGAGATTGATCTTACTGATGTCAATGTGATGAAATCACCTTATTATTATTTACAACCCAATGATTATATTTATGTAAAGCCATTGCGTCAAAAAACTTGGGGTACTGGTCAGACAGGAATACAGTCAATAGGTACAATTATTACCTTATTGTCACTTGCCACAACAGTATATTTGATTATCAAAAATTAAAGTTAGATCCAAAAGATGTTAGATATAAAAGATTTTTCGATTTTTGAAAATCAATCAAGTTTTGATTTTAAAGGTTTGTTGCTGAAGATCCTAAGCTATTGGAAATGGTTCTTAGTAAGTTTAATCATTGCATTTACTATTGCATATCAAGTAAATATTCGAAAAGAAAAAATTTACGGAATGCAAACCTTAATTTCAATTAAGGAAGAAAGTAATCCGTTTTTTACTTCAAATACGAGCTTAGTTTTTAACTGGGGCGGAATTTCTGATCAAGTAAACGGAATAACAACCATATTGCAGTCGAGATCACATAATGAATTAGTGGTTAGTAAATTACAATATTATATTGACTATCTTACAATGGGTGAATATAATTTGATTGACTCTTATGGTGCTGTGCCTTTTTATGTTGATATTGATAAATCGAGAGGACAACTTGCAAACACGCTAATTAAAATTAAGTTTATCAGTGAAAATGTATATGAAGTACGTATACCATTTGAGAATAATTCAGTTTCACTTATTAATTACGCTGAAAATAAATATTCGAATACTGCGGTTCAGCCTATAGAATTTGTAAAAAGATATAAAGTTGGTGAACAAGTTTCATTACCTTTTTTAAATTGGAAACTGCAAATTAATGATAATCCGGGGTTGTATACAGGGAATGAGTATTTTGTCAGATTTAATGATTTTGACGGAACAGTCTCTCGCTATAAAGGTGTGAATGTTGGTTCTGATGATAAAGGAGGTTCTATATTGACCCTTGGAATGCAGGGTACAAATAAAGCGCGACTTGTTGAATATCTCAATTCAACAGTAAAAATGCTGATTAAAATTCAGCTGGATGGTAAAAATCAATTTGCTAACAATACGATTAAATTTATTGACAGCACACTTGTTGCTATGGAGTCTCAATTGAAGCAAACCGGAAACGAATTAAAATCTTTTAGAAAAGATAAAAATATCTATGAAATAGAAGGCGGAGGTGCCAAGTTTTCTGATAAAATATCAAATTTTGATATTGAAAAAGATCAAGTTACAAGAAAAATCACTTACTATAATTCGCTTAAGGCATATTTAAATAACAGTGTTGATTATTCGAGATTGCCCGCTCCTTCGGTTGCTGGGATTGATGATCCTAATATTGTTGCAAATATCTCTAAACTTATTGCGCTTTCAACTCAAAGATCTGAAATGGCTTACGCAGTAAAAAGCGATAAGATTTTTAAAGATTTTGATAACCAAATGCAGGCTATAAAAAGTGTTTTACTGGAAAATATTGTTTCTGCAAAATCAGCACTGTTATATGATTTGTCTTTGGTAAATGCAAAAATTGGAGAAGCTGAAAATACAGTAAAAAGACTTCCTGAAGAACAGCAGGAGTTATTGAAAATTCAAAGAAAATACGATTTAAATGATAATATATATACGACATTTTTACAAAAACGAAATGAGGCCGAAATTGTAAAAGCATCTAATTTATCAGATATTCATTTTATTGATCCGGCAAAAGATATTGGGGGTGGATTAATTGGCCCAAAAACTTCAGTAAATTATATCTTGGCTTTGTTTTTGGGTGTGCTTATTCCATTGTTAATTGTTCTTGCTATTTTCTTTATTAATAATTCAATTCAAAATACTGAGGATGTAGCTAAATTAAGTCAGATACCAATAATTGGTGTCATTGGAGTCAATAAAGAAGGAGTTAATCTTGCTGTTTTTGACAAACCAAAATCGGCACTTTCTGAATCTTTTAGAGCAATTCGATCGTCATTACAGTTTTTATACAAAAAACAACAAGTAAGCGGTTCGAAAACTTTGATGATTACATCGTCAATAAGTGGAGAAGGAAAAACTTTTTGTTCTATAAATATTGCTACAGTTTTTGCTTTAAGTGAAAAGAAAACAGTTATTGTTGGCTTGGATTTAAGAAAACCTAGATTAGCTGATGAGTTTAATTTAACAAATCAAACTGGTGTTGTTAACTATTTAATTAAGCAAAATAGTTTAGAAGAAATTACAAACTCAACAAAAATTCCAAATCTGGATGTTATACTTTCTGGACCAATTCCGCCAAATCCATCAGAATTGATTTTGAGTGATTCCATGCGTGAATTGATTGATGAGTTAAAGCAGAAATATGATTATATCATTTTAGATACGCCTCCTGTTGGTTTAGTTTCTGATGCTTTGGAACTGTCTCAATATTCAGATGTGACATTATATATTGTTCGACAGAACTATACTAAAAAAGAAATGATTACGTTGTTGAACACAAGAGTTAAGAGAGGAGAGTTGAGTAACGCAAGCATTGTTTTGAATGGCTATGAAAATAAGGCAAAATATGGTTCTGCTTACGGATATGGTTATGGATATGGAGATTATTCGAATGGATATCTTGACGAGGAGAAAAAACCAAATTCAATGAAGACTTTCTTTAATAAATTGAAAAAGAAATAAACTTGGTTCAAATGGAAAAATCAATTCAAAATACTATTTTAATTACAGGAGGAGCAGGATTTATTGGCTCAAATTTGTGCGAATATTTTTTAGGACTTGGCAATAAAGTAGTTTGTTTGGATAATTTTTCAACAGGTCATCGCCATAATTTGGAAAGTTTTATCGAAAATCCAAATTTTAGATTAATTGAAGGTGATATTCGAAATATTAGTGATTGTGTTTTAGCGGTTAAAGGTGTGGATTATGTTTTGCATCAAGCGGCTTTAGGTTCTGTTCCACGATCAATTAATGATCCGATTACAACAAATGATGTAAACGTATCAGGATTTTTAAATATGCTGGTTGCTTCTAGAGATGAAAAAGTGAAGCGTTTTGTTTATGCGGCTAGTTCTTCAACATATGGAGATTCCGTTGGACTTCCAAAAGTTGAAGAGGTAATAGGTAAACCATTATCTCCATATGCTATAACAAAATATGTGAACGAATTATATGCAGATATTTTTAGCAGAACATATGGTTTGGAAACTATTGGTTTGCGTTATTTCAACGTTTTTGGAAGACGACAAGATCCGCAAGGTGCTTATGCTGCCGTGATTCCCAAGTTTGTTATGCAATTAATGAAACATGAAAGTCCAGTTATAAATGGTGACGGGAATTATTCAAGAGATTTTACATATATAGAAAATGTAATTCAGATGAATGAATTGGCAATGAAATGCCAAAATCCTGAAGCTGTAAATACAGTTTACAATACCGCATTTGGCGAGCGAAATACGCTAAATGATTTGACAGGATATTTGAAAAAATATCTTTCAGACTTTGATCCAAAAATCGCAGACATTCAAATTATCTATGCTGATAATAGAGCGGGAGATATTCCGCATTCATTAGCTAGTATTGATAAGGCAAAAAAAATATTAGGTTATAACCCTAGATATTCTTTGCAGGAAGGTTTGAAAGAAGCTGTAAATTGGTATTGGAATAATTTGAGAGAATAGTAGACTTAGATAATAGTATATAAATGAAAATAACAAAAATTTGTTGCATAGGTGCAGGTTATGTTGGAGGTCCAACAATGGCAGTTATTGCTCAAAAATGCCCCGATATTCAAGTCACTGTTGTTGATTTGAATGAACAAAGAATTAAGGACTGGAATGATCCAAATACAGAAAATATTCCAATCTATGAACCTGGCTTGTCTGAAATTGTAGCTGAAGCAAGAGGTAGAAATTTGTTTTTTTCTACAGATGTTGAAAAAGCGATAGACGATGCTCAAGTAATTTTTATATCAGTTAACACGCCAACTAAGACCTATGGTAAAGGAAAAGGTATGGCAGCTGATTTGAAATATATTGAATTATGTGCCAGACAAATTGCAAAAGTTGCGAAACAAAACAAAATAGTTGTAGAAAAATCGACTCTGCCGGTACGAACAGCAGAAGCTATAAAAAGCATTTTAGATAATACTGGAAATGGAGTACAATTTCAAATTTTATCTAATCCAGAATTTTTGGCTGAAGGAACTGCAGTAACAGATTTACTAAATCCTGATAGAATCTTAATTGGTGGAGACACCACACGAGAAGGTGAAGACGCAATAAATGCTCTTGTAGAAGTTTATGCAAACTGGGTTGATAAAGACAAGATTTTAACAACAAACGTTTGGTCATCGGAGTTATCAAAACTTACGGCAAATGCATTTTTAGCACAGCGTATATCTTCTATAAATGCAATGTCTGAATTATGCGAAAAAACTGGTGCCGATGTGAGTGAAGTTGCAAAAGCAATCGGAATGGACAGCAGAATCGGATCGAAGTTTTTAAAGGCTTCAGTAGGTTTTGGAGGATCTTGTTTTCAAAAGGATATTTTGAATTTAGTTTATATAGCTAAATCATATGGCTTGAATGAAGTTGCAGACTATTGGGAGCAGGTAATTATTATGAATGATCATCAAAAAAGAAGATTTTCTAATAAAATCGTTCAGACTTTATACAATACAGTTGCTGACAAAAAGATAACGTTTTTAGGGTGGGCTTTCAAAAAAGATACAAATGATACGCGCGAATCTGCAGCTATTTATGTTGCTGATGATTTAATAAACGAGCAGGCTAAAATTTCAGTATATGATCCAAAAGTTTCAAGAAATAAAATGCTAAATGATTTGGATTATTTACAAACTAGATCAAGTGAGGAAAACAGCAATGGACTTGCTATTTTTGATGATCCTTATAAAGCTTGTGAAGGTGCGCATGCAATTTCAATTCTTACCGAATGGGACGAATTTGTTACTTATGACTGGCAAAAAATATATGATTCGATGCATAAACCTGCATTCCTATTTGACGGACGAAACATATTGAATGCAAAAGAACTTGAATCAATTGGATTTATTTATAGAGGAATAGGTTCTTAATTATAATTGATATTGAAGTGAAATTTAATATTAAGTTAATAAGGGAGATGGTGTTGGATATTTTATTTCAATAAATTAGCGTTATGAATTGGTATGTCGTTTATACAAAGCCCAAATGGGAGAAAAAAGTAGCAGAGAAACTTACGCAAATTGGTGTTGAATGTTATTGTCCTTTAATTACTCAGGTAAAACAGTGGTCTGACAGAAAGAAGAAAGTTGAAGTTCCTCTTTTTAACTCCTATGTGTTTGTACAGCTTTCTGAAATTGATCGGAATTCAGTTTTTAATGTTCCGGGAGTTGTAAGGTATTTATTTTGGCTTGGAAAACCTGCAATTGTTCGTGATGAGGAAATTAATATAATTAAATCTAGTCTCAAGGCAACCAATGTAAGTGATATTACCGTGTCGTCAATTCAAGTGGGAGACAGGATAAAATTAGAATCAGGAGCTTTTAGTAATCAAGATGCAATTGTACAGGAAGTTTCAAAAACACATTATATTTTGGTGTTAGAATCTTTAGGTTGTGTGCTGAAGATTAAATATAAGTAGTTATCGATGAAATAACTGGGAAATAGAAGGAGCAGGAAATAAAATCGTAATTATTTTAGATTTTATTTCCTGTTTTTTTTAATGTGTAAATTTTTAAAGTCTGATTAATAGTATATTGCTGTTTTTTAGTTTTTTTCTTATTTTTTTGTTATATAGTATTACGGGAAACCGTATTGAATAAATTGAGTTATTATGTTATATTTGCCGAGAATATACTTTTTTAGTAAACCGAGCAAATAAATGGGACTTGGAACGGCGAAGCCATGTGTTGTAATGAATAAAGCTAATATTTTTTAAATGAACGAAAACATAAAAATAGCTGTTATAGGTTTAGGTTATGTTGGTCTTCCTTTGGCAAGATTATTTGCTACAAAATATCCAGTTGTTGGATTTGATATTAACGAATCGAGAGTAACCAGTTTAAAATCTGGGATAGATTCTACATTAGAGGTTAATCAGCAAGAGCTGCAAAAAGTATTAGTTGATAAACCGACAAATGAATATGGGTTATTTTGTTCAAGTATTCCGGCTGATATGTTAGATTGTAATTATTTTATAATTACAGTGCCTACTCCTGTTGATCGAAATAATCGACCTGATTTGACGCCTCTATATAAATCAAGTGAAACAGTTGGTAAAATATTAAAAAAAGGAGATATTGTTATTTATGAATCTACCGTTTACCCTGGTGTTACAGAAGAACAATGTGTTCCAGTTTTAGAAAAGGTTTCTGGACTGAAGTTAAACGTTGATTTTTATGCTGGATATTCTCCTGAAAGAATCAATCCTGGAGATAAAGAACACACAGTAGAAAAAATTTTAAAGGTAACTTCTGGTTCAACTCCAGAAATTGGTTTAAAAGTCGATGCTTTATATAAATCGGTAATTACAGCCGGTACCCATCTAGCACCAACAATAAAAGTTGCTGAAGCAGCTAAAGTTATTGAAAATTCCCAGCGAGATATAAATATCGCTTTTGTCAATGAATTGGCTAAAATATTCAATTTAATGAATATTGATACTCAGGAAGTATTAGCAGCTGCGGCGACAAAGTGGAATTTTTTGCCTTTTAAGCCTGGTTTAGTTGGAGGGCACTGTATTGGTGTAGATCCCTATTATTTAGCACAAAGGGCCCAAGAATTTGGCTATCATCCTGAAATAATATTAGCAGGACGGCGTTTAAATGATAGTATGGGGGAATATATTGCTTCTCAAGTGGTTAAATTAATGATCAAAAAAGGTATTTCTGTTAACGGAGCTAATCTTCTAATGTTGGGTATAACTTTTAAAGAGAACTGCCCAGATGTCAGGAACACTAAAATAGTTGATGTTGTTAAATCATTAACAGAATATGGTATATCAGTGACAATATATGATCCCTTAGCAAATATTAAAGAGGTACAAAAAGAATATGAGTTGAAAACTGTGAATTCAATTCCAAATGATAAATTTGATGCTATTGTTTTAGGAGTTGCACATGCTGAATTTTTAAAATTAAATTTTTCAGAGTTGCAGAAAGACAATAGTTTATTATACGATGTAAAGGGAGTTTTAGGTGCTATAGCTGATAATAGATTATAGTTTCTGAAATTCTTTTTTTTATTTAGAAAACAATGAGTACAAAAAAATCAATTACACATGTAATTTTAACTGGCGGAGTAGGTAGTCGATTATGGCCACTTTCGCGCAAAAGCCAGCCAAAACAATATTTAGAGATATTTGAAGGTAAGTCTTTGTTTGAAATGACAGTTGATCGTAACAGTCATTTAGCAGATAAAGTAATGGTTGTCGGGAATGTTGATAATCATCATTTGAGCGGAAAAGTAATGGAGAAAACGTTGACTTCATATGTCAATATTGTTGAAGCAACACCTCGTAATACTGCTGCGGCAATAGCATTTGCAGCATTTGCATCTGATCCAGAAGATATATTAATTGTTACACCTTCAGATCATATCATAGATTTGATGGATAATTATAATGGCGCTATTGCTGAAGCTGTCTCAAAAGCTAATGATGGTTTTATAGTTACGTTTGGAGTTATTCCAACTAAACCTGAAACCGGATATGGATATATTGAATCAAAAGGTGATAAAGTAATTTCATTTCGCGAAAAACCAAATGAAACTACTGCGAAGGAGTTTATTGCTAGAGGAAATTTTTTATGGAACAGCGGTATGTTTTGTTTTAAAGCTGGTATTCTTTTAGATGAATTAAAACAGTTTCAGCCTGATGTTTATGAAAAATCTAAAGCTGTGTGGGAATCAAGTAAAGAAGGGTTTTTAGATTTAGAGCTTTCATTAGAAATTCCATCAATAAGTATCGATTATGCTGTGATGGAACGCAGTAAAAAAATTAAAGTTGTACCTGCATCCTTCTCTTGGTCAGATTTAGGATCATTTGAGTCAGTTTATGATTATTTAATTTCTAAAGGTCATCCAACTGATCTCAATGGGAATATGGTAATCGGTTCTGATAAACATACAACTTTCCTTGGGTTAAAAAATACTATTTTTGTACATACAGATTCGGCTAATTTAATTTTGCAAAAAGAAAATTCGCAAGAAGTAAAAGATATTTACAGCGAATTAGAAAAACAAAATTCTGAATTACTAAACTAATTAAATTTAAAATGAAAAAAATTCTTATCACTGGCGGTGCGGGTTTCATTGGGTCACATGTAGTGAGACGCTTTGTAAATAAATATCCAGACTATCAGGTTTTTAATTTAGATGCATTAACATATGCAGGAAATCTTGAAAATATTAAAGATATAGAAGATCAGCCTAATTATACTTTTGTAAAAGGTGATATCGTTGACGAGACTTTTATTAATGAACTTTTTTCTATTCATAAATTTGATGGAGTTTTGCATTTAGCAGCCGAGTCACACGTTGATCGTTCCATTGAAGATCCTTTAGCATTTGTTAAAACAAATGTTATAGGAACAATGAATTTATTAAATGCAGCAAAGAATCAATGGAAAGATAATTTTGACGGAAAGAGATTTTACCATATTAGTACAGATGAAGTTTATGGTTCGCTTGGCGCTGAAGGATTGTTTACTGAAACCACTCCTTATGATCCCAATTCACCTTATTCGGCTTCAAAAGCAAGTTCTGATCATTTTGTAAGAGCTTACGGAGAAACATATGGTTTGCCATACGTGTTGACAAATTGTTCAAATAATTACGGTTCTTTTCATTTCCCAGAAAAATTGATTCCTCTTTTTATAAATAATATCATCAACAATAAACCTTTGCCGGTTTATGGAGACGGAAATTATACACGTGATTGGTTATTTGTTGAAGATCATGCTATTGCCATAGATTTAGTTTTTCACGAGGGTAAAAATCATGAAACTTATAATATTGGAGGATTTAACGAATGGAAAAATATTGATTTAGTTAAGTTGTTGTGTCAAATTATGGATGCGAAGTTAGGCCGAGAAAATGGAACTTCAGCAGGACTTATCACGTATGTAAAGGACAGGCCAGGACATGACTTGCGTTATGCAATAGATGCATCAAAAATTAATAAAGAATTGGGATGGAAACCGTCTGTAACTTTTGAAGAAGGCTTAGAAAGGACTATTAATTGGTATTTGAACAATGAGGAATGGCTGAAAAATGTTACCTCTGGTACATATAAAGATTATTATAAAAAACAATATTCGTAGACTTTTTTAAATAGTATTTTTTTAAGTTTAATAGATTTAATATGAAAAAAATAACATACGTTCTTACTCTACTATTTATTGTGACTATGTCTTTTAATGTGCAAGCACAAGATTTATTGAAATCAAAAGATTTAAGTACAGTAAAGGTTGATTATTTGTCAGATGACGATTTGGCTAAAATTAGCATGCAATTAAAAAGCAATAACACGACCCTTGATCAAGTTGAGCCAATGGTTTTGTCAAAAGGAATGAGTCAGACGGAGTTTAATAAATTAAGAGTTAAACTTACTGAATACGAAAAAAAACAGTCTAAAGATTCTAGTAAAACTCCTGACAAAGAAAGTAAAGAGAGAAAAACAGATAAAGATTCAGAATTTGGTAGAAAACAGGAAAAAATAAAAAATGATAAAGTTAAGGATTCTGTTAATGCACTAATCTTTGGTTCTGAATTATTTGATAATCCCACATTAAATTTTGAACCGGACTTAAAATTGGCAACTCCAATGAACTATGTTTTAGGACCAGGTGACGAATTGCAGGTGAGCGTTTATGGAGTGCAGGAGTATAATGCGAGTGTACCGGTTAGTGTTGAAGGGAAAGTAACGATTGATTATGTTGGACAAATTTCAGTGTCAGGAATGTCTATTGAAGCAGCAACTCAAAAAATAAAAGCTGCAATCGCGCGTGTTTATAGTACAGTAAGATCTGGACAATCCCAAGTTAGTGTTAGTTTAAGTAGAATTCGTACTATTAAAGTGACAATCGTTGGAGGAAAGCAACCAGGAAATTACTCCATATCATCTTTAGCAACAGTTTATAATGCATTGCATTTAGCAGGAGGACCAGGAAAAAACGGCAGTTATAGAAATATTGAATTAATTAGAAATAATAAGGTTTATCGAAATATCGACATCTATAGATTTTTAGTTAAAGGAGACCAATCTGATAATGTTAGCTTAAAAGACAATGATGTAATTCGCATTCCAGCTTATAGCCAAAGAGTAGTTGTGGAAGGAGAAGTAAAACGTCCAGGAGTTTTTGAAATGAAAAAAGGAGAAAAATTCTCTGATTTATTGAATTTTGCTTCTGGTTTCAACGAGTTTGCATATACAGCGTCTGTAAATGTTTTACAAAAAACAGGAAAAGAATTTAAAGTTCATGATATTAATGAAAGTGAATATAATACTTATATACCACAATCAGGAGATGTTTTTAGAGTAACTAAGATTTTAAATCGTTTTGAAAACCGTATTAAAATTGAAGGTGCTGTATTTAGACCAGATTACTATTCGTATAGTGAAGGAATGCGAATTTCAGATCTTATAACTAGGGCAGAAGGACTTAAAGAAGATGCCTACACAAAGAGAGCACGAATTATTCGTTTAAAAACAGATCTAACTACTGAAATTGTAAATGTTGATTTAGCAAGTGCCTTATCAGGTGATTTAAATGCGGATATTGAATTAAAGAGAGAAGATATTGTAACAGTATATTCAATTTTAGATTTTAGAGAAGAGTATAAAGTTACCATAGATGGAGAAGTTAAAAATCCTGGAGAATACGAATATTTTGAAAACTTGACTTTAAATGATTTAGTAGTTCAAGTTGGCGGTCTTACGGGTTCAGCTTCAAAAAGAGTAGAAATTGCTAGAATGGTAAAATCTGATATTATTGATGATGCAGATCCAAAACGTGTTGATTTGGTTGAACTTGAAATTACTGCAGATAATAATGAGCAGGTTAAAAACTTTATTCTAAAACCATTCGATGTTATTAATATTCGCAAGATGGCGGTTTATGAAAAGCCACAAATGGTAATTGTGAGCGGAGCAGTTGGTTATCCAGGAAAATATGTTTTAGCCAATAAAAAGGAGACGGTTTATAATGTAGTTATGCGAGCAGGTGGATTAACTTCAATTGCTAACTTAGATGGAATGAAAATTAAAAGGCCAATTAAGCAAGAACAGATTGAAAAAATTGAAAGTGTTGATTTGAATTTGTCTAAAAATGATACTCTAAAAGAAAAACTTTCTAAAAAATTAAAAGAAGATTTAAAATATGCTACTATTCCGGTTAACTGGGAGAAGATAGTAAAAGATAAAAATCACTATTCAAATGTTACTTTATTTCCAGGTGATGAAATTGAAGTTGCTGTTTATAATGAAGGCGTTAAGGTTACAGGGAATGTTTTACTAACTTCTGAAATTCCATATAGAAGTGGGAAAAGCTTTAGATATTATATTGATGCTGTAGGAGGTGTAGATAACAAAGGATGGAAGAAAAAGGCATATATAATTTATCCAAATGGGAAGGCATCTGTTACTGGTTCCTTCTTGTTTTTTAGGTCATATCCAAAAGTTGAACCTGATTCACAGATTGTAGTGCCAGAAAAACCTGAGACTAAGAAAATGAGTACTGGAGAATGGGTTAGTATTGGTAGTGTACTTACGAGTTTAGCATTATTGATTGTCACAGCTTTCAAATAATTTTCTTATGGATAAAAAAACTATTGAAAACGATGAAATTTCGTTAAAAGATTTACTACAGAAGGCAAAAGAATGGTATATATACTTGCTTTCTCAATGGAAAATTATTTTGTGTGCTGGAATAATAGGAGGGGCATTAGGATTAACATACTCCTTATTAAAAAAACCTATTTATACTGCAACATTATCTTTTGCATTAGAAGATGAAAAAGGAGGTGGAGGTTTAGGAGGAGCTCTAGGTTTAGCTAGTTCATTTGGATTAGATTTAGGAGGAAGTGGAGGAGGAATTTTTGCAGGATCTAATTTAACTGAATTGTTTAAATCTAGGTCAATGGTAGAAAAAACACTTCTATCACCCATTAAATTTGAAGGTAAGGAAATTTCTATAGCAGAACTGTATATCAAAAATAACAAATTACGCAAACTATGGGGAGACAAACCATCTTTAAATAAAATAGAGTTTCTACCAAATGATGATCGCAAAAAATTTACAAGAGCGCAAGACAGTATCTTAGGAGTAATTTATAATGATTTATCAAAAACAAATCTGTTAGTTTCTCAAAAAGATAAAAAAGTTTCAATTATAAGTATTGATGTATCTTCAGCAAATGAATCATTTGCGAAAATTTTTTGTGAAGCACTAGCAAGGCAAGTTGGACAATTTTATATTGAAACAAAAAGCAAAAAAGCAAGAATGAATATGGCAATTTTAGATCACCAAGTTGATTCTATAAGAAGAGAACTCAATGGAGCCATAACAGGAGTCGCTGTAGCAAATGATAATACTTTTAATTTAAATCCTGCTCTAAATGTTCGAAGAGCACCTTCAGCGAGAAGACAGGTTGATGTTCAGGCAAATACAGCTATTTTGACAGAATTGGTTAAACAGGCTGAGCTAGCCAAAGTTACATTACGAAAAGAGACGCCATTAATTCAAGTTATTGATAGACCTATTTTGCCACTTGTAAAAACAAGATTAGGAAAAGCAAGAGGTATCATTATAGGTGGTTTTATAGCTTCTTTTCTTGTAATGTTTTATTTTATTTTAATAAGACTCTTCAAACAAATCAATCTTAGTTAATTCAATTTAATTTTTGCCTTAAGATGAAACCCGCAATTATCGATTTTCCAAAAATTCAAGATCCAAGAGGTAACCTTACTTTTTTACAATATCCTAATCAAATTCCTTTTGAAATTAAGAGAACTTTTTGGACTTATGATGTTCCAGGAGGAGAAATTAGAGGGGGTCATGCTTATTATGAGCAGGAAGAAATTGTCATTGCATTAAGTGGGAGTTTTGATGTTGTAGTTACAAATGCAGATAATAGTACGGATATTTTTTCGTTAAATAGAAGTTATTATGGTCTTTATTTACCAGCAAAGACTTGGAGACATATTGAAAATTTTTCTACCAATGCACTTGCTTTACATGTTTCAAGTAAATCATTTTCTAGTGAGGACTATGTAAGAAATTTTGAGGATTATAAAAAAATGTTTAAATGAGAACTAGAAATAGTGTATTTGATTGCAGTCTTTTGCATTTAAAACAATTAGGAGATCGCAATGGTCATATTACTTCAATTAATAATGATATTGAAATTCCTTTTGCTGTTAAAAGAATATTTTATTTGTATGATATTCCTGGTGGTGAATCAAGGGGGGCTCACGCTCATAAAGAGTGCCATCAATTTTTAGTTGCTGTAAGTGGAAGTTTTGAAGTTTTATTGGATGATAGTATAACTAAAAGGCAAGTGATGTTAAATAGACCCGATTTAGGATTACATATACCTCCAGGTATTTGGGCATCAGAAATAAATTTTTCAAGTGGATCTATTTGTCTAGTACTTGCATCTCAAGAGTATAGCGAATTAGATTATTTAAGAGAATATGATAATTTTTTAAATTTTAGACTTGAAACAGATAAATAGTCACGGTATAAAATTACGATTAGTTGAAGAAATAGATGCTGAATTTATAGTTTCTATTCGTACTGATTTTTCGAAATCTAAGTTTATCAGTGA
The DNA here is from genome assembly GCF_004362055.1 of Flavobacterium sp. 245. Classification (GTDB taxonomy): domain Bacteria; phylum Bacteroidota; class Bacteroidia; order Flavobacteriales; family Flavobacteriaceae; genus Flavobacterium. The sequence continues at coordinate 311,557 of NZ_SNXB01000005.1, read as the reverse complement.
GACCGATGTTAGCATTGAAAAACAACGAGAATGGATAAGAAATTACAAGAAACGGGAGAAGGAAGGTGAGGAATATTATTTTATTGCGATAGATGAAAATGATATTAAGTTTGCTACTTATCGTATATATAATAAAAAAGAGAATAACATAGAAATTGGAAGTTTTGTTTCAAAACCAGGATATGATATTGCAATAAATGTTATTAAAGTTGATATAATTTTAAAAGCATTTGTATTTACTACCTTAAAATTTGACATGTTAAATTTTGAGGTAAGGAAAGAAAATAAGTCGGTTGTGAATTATCATAAAAAATTCGAGCCATCTTTATTAAAGGAAGATGATTTAAATTACTATTTTATCTTAACTAAAGAAAATTTCTTTGCAAATAAGATTAAATTTGAAAGACTATTCTAAAAAAAAAAAATATGGAAAAATTTATAGAAAACTTTAAGAATCAATTGGAAGATGTAAATACTGAACTATCTCCAGATTTTGATTATGTCAATTCAGATTTTTGGGATTCATTAACAGCAGTAACTATTCAAATGATGGTTGAAGATGAATACGATTTAAAAGTTGACATCAAAACAATTTCAAGTTTTAAAACAATAAGTGAGTTTTATCAGTATATTTTAGACAATAAATAATGGAAGCCTTTATAAAGCATATTTCTTATTATTTACCAGCTGATAAACTGTCAAATGAAGATATTGTTGATCAATTTCCTGAATGGGATAGTGAGAAAATAATCCAAAAAATTGGAGTAAAAAGCAGAAGTATTTCTGGAAAAAATGAATATACATCAGATCTAGCGATAGAAGCTATAAATGCGCTTTGCTCAGAGCATTCGATTAATAAATTAGATATTGATTATTTACTTCTATGTACGCAGTCTCCTGATTATTTTTTGCCAACAACGGCCTGTATTGTTCAAGATAAGGCAGGACTTTCAACTAGTTGTGCTGCAATTGATATTAATCAGGGATGTTCAGGTTATATTTATGGATTGTCACTAGCTAAAGGTTTGATTGTTGCTGGTATTGCAAAAAACGTTGTTTTAGTAACTGCTGAAATGTATTCGAAATATATTCACAGTCTTGATAAAGGAAACAAAAGTATTTTTGGAGATGCGGCCTCAGCAACATTAATTTCAGATAATGGTTCACATAGACTAGGTGAGTTTTCATTAGGAAGTGATGGTAGTGGTTTTGCAAATTTAATAGTTAAAAATGGCGCAAGTAAAAGCCCAAAAACACTAGAAAATGAGCAACCAAATGATAATAATCTTTATATGAATGGGCCAGAAATATTTAACTTTACTGCTAAAGCAATCCCAAATTTAATAACGAAAACGCTACAAAAAAATAACGAAAGTATAGATACTATTGATCAGTTTATTTTTCATCAGGCAAACACTTTTATGTTAGACTATTTGAGAAAGAAAATAAATATTGCAAAAGAAAATTTTTTAGTTGATATGGAATCTTATGGAAATACCGTTTCTTCTACTATTCCAATTGCTCTCAAAAATCGCATGGAACTGACTACAGATGACAAGAAAATTCTTTTGGCAGGTTTTGGTGTTGGATATTCGTGGGGAGCATTGGTAATTTACAATGAAGTAAATGAGTAAGATTCTAGATTTTAAAAAGTTTACTTTTGTGAGTACCGACAAGAATTTTAGATTTGATATTTCATTTTTAAGAATAATTGCTGTTTTTGCTGTAGTATTTTACCACTATAATATTTTTCCATTTAGAAGTGGTTTTGTAGGAGTAGATATTTTCTTTGTTATTTCAGGTTATTTAATGACAAGGATTATACTGTTAAGTTTTGAGAACAACAGTTTTACATTACTTGAGTTTTATAAAAGAAGAATCGTTAGGATATTTCCAGCACTTTTAGTTTTGTTGTTGCTTTTTTCTGCCATAGTTTTTGTTTTTGTTCCTATACAGTTATTTCAATATTTAAGAAGTGCCTATTCTAGCAGTCTGTTTTTTTCAAACATTCTATATTATTTGAATGATGGATACTTTAATGCTTCTGCTCATAATAATTTCTTATTACATACTTGGTCACTTTCTGTGGAATGGCAATTTTATATGGTCTATCCAATATTATTACTTTTTTTAAGAAAGATATATCATTTTAACATAAAATTATTCACTTTTATATTTTGTATTCTGATTGTAATTTCTTTTTTAAGCATGATATATCATTCTACAAAAGATGTTAACTATTCATTTTACATTTTTTACACAAGAGCATGGGAGATGCTATGTGGCGGATTAGCCTTTTTATATTACAGTAATATTACAATTATAAAAAGACAGATAAAAATAGTTCTTGCTGTAATATGTTATTTAATACTTGGTTGTTGTATTGTACTTTTTGGTTCACAAAGTTGGCCGTCTAGTGTTACAATTATTCCCGTAATTGCGACTACATTAATTTTAGGACTAAATGTTGATTTTGCTTTTTTTAAAAATAGTCTTTCAAAATATTTAGGAGATGTATCTTATTCTTTTTATTTATATCATTGGCCTATTTATGTTTTAAGTATGTTTTTTGGCCTTAATTACAGTATACAAAGTCGGATTTCTTTTATTTTAATCTCTTTAATTTGCGCTGTTCTTTCCTTTGAATTTGTAGAGAAAAAAGCATTTTTTAAAAATGTAAAATTGTCTCTAATTGCTTGTACTCTAATTTTTGCAGTTACTTTATTTTTAAATAAAATGAATGCGAGTATATACTCAAAAAAATTTGGGAATTTAATGAGTGTTAGTTATGATTATGTGAAAAAAGAAGGAAAAAAACAATATAATATTGGTACTAGGCATTTTACCGGAAATAAGCCATTTCGTAATTTTAATTTAAGTTTTTTAAAAGTAGCTGATAACGGTAAAAAAAATGTAGTGTTATTAGGGGATAGTCATGCGGGTATGTTTGCGCAAACATTTGAAAATCTAGATAGAAAAAATATTAATTTAATACAAATTACATCAGACGCGACTTATCCTATGCTTAATTCTAAAAGTGAGCTTAAGGAATCTGTTAATTATTTTAATTATGCCTTTAGTAGTTTTTTTAAACTGAATAAAAATAAAATAGATTTAGTTGTAATTGCTTCCAATTATGCTGTGTATACGAAAGAAGAATTAGAAAAAAAAATCAATTTTACGAATAACTATTTTGATAAATTAAATATTAAATATAGTTATTTGGGCCAGACACAGACTTATCCGATCGAATATCCTACCTATATTTATATGAAAACTCGATATAATATTGATTTTCCATTAGAAAATAAAATTTTTGAAAAGAACACAGAGATTAATGAGTATTTAAAATTAAAATTAGATAAAAAATATATAGATATACTTAATTATAAAATTAAAAATTTATCACAAAATTATTACCCATACATTTATGATAATAATCACTTAACTCTGTATGGAACTGAACAATATAGGAATGTGATATTTCAAAATATAGATCATATTTTGTATCCGCACTAATGAGTATTATATAAAATACAGTAATGCTGAAATTCTTAATTTGAAAGATAAATCAATAAATATAGAAATAACAGAAATTTTTGTGTGGGAATTGTATTAGTTGGATAATTGAGGAAAATATTTTAAGTACATCTTTCTTAAATAGTTTAAAAGAATAGCTTAGAAGAACAATAGATGGTAAAATCGCTTTATCTGATTTTGATCTCTATTATTCAGGTAGTACAATAGTAATTTACAATGAAATAAAATGATTAAATTTTTAGATTTACAAAAAATAAATAAACAGTATTCAGAAGAACTTAAGAAGGCAGCTGCAGAAGTTATAGATAGTGGATGGTACTTGTTGGGTACTCAAGTAAAGGATTTTGAAAAAAACTTAGAAGTTTTTCAAGGAGGAGGAGAGGCAATTGCAGTTGCTAACGGTCTAGATGCTCTAAGACTTATATTTAAAGCTTATATAGAATTAGGATTAATGGAGGAAGGAGATGAAGTTATAGTTCCTGCTAACACTTACATCGCGTCAATTTTAGCAATTACAGATAACAAATTATCTCCGATTTTAGTTGAGCCTGATGCAAATACTTTTAATTTAAATCTTGAAATAATAGAAAAAAGTATTACATCAAAAACTAAAGCTATAATGATTGTACATCTCTATGGTAGAGTTTGCTGGAGTGAAGAGTTAGAGTTTTTAGCTAAAAAGTATAACTTAAAATTGATTGAAGATAATGCGCAAGCTATTGGAGCATATTGGAAAAATAAAAAAACTGGTAATTTAGGTGATGCTGCAGGTTTTAGCTTTTATCCAGGAAAAAATTTAGGAGCCTTGGGTGACTCAGGCGCAGTGACTACAAAAGATGGTTCATTAGCAAAGACAATTAGAGCTTTAGCAAATTACGGATCGGCAAAGAAATATGTTAATCAATACCAAGGATTAAATAGTCGCATGGATGAAATTCAGGCAGCTTTTTTAAATGTAAAATTAAAATATGTAGATTCTGAAACTAAGATTCGTCGAGAGATAGCAGCTTATTATATTCAAAATATTAAAAATTCTAAAATTCTGTTGCCAGGTAAGGGGGAAATCAACGACCATGTCTGGCATGTTTTTGTGATTCGAACAAATAATCGAAATAGATTACAAGATTATCTAACTGAAAATGGGATTCAGACCTTAGTTCATTATCCTATACCACCTCATAAGCAAGAATGTTATCGCGAAATGAATTCGCTTTCTTTTCCAATAACAGAACAAATCCATGATGAAGTGTTAAGCTTGCCAATTAGTCCTGTGATGAGTAGTGACGAGGTAGAAAAAATTGTTATGGCTTTGAATAATTATAATGTTTAGATTGATTTTTAGGAGTTTGAAAAGTATCAAAACTGTTTTTGTTCATTATTATAGACAATTATTTTGTTTTTTTTTGCCTAATCTTATGGCAATTTTATACAAAAGAGTAATATTTAAAACAAAAATTTCAGTTCAACAAATTATTCTTTGTAGAGGAGTAGGGAAGGTTGAAATTGGAGAAAATTGTTCTTTTGGGTATGTTTTAGGGGGATTTCACAAGGGAGGAAGTATAGAACTGCAAGCTAGATATCAAGATTCAATAATAAAAATTGGAAATAATGTTTCAACAAATAATAATGTCATGATATGTTCAGCTAATTATATCGAAATTGGTGAAAAAACTTTAATTGGTCAGTATGTAACAATTATGGATCATGAAGCTCATAATATTGATCCAGCTCGAAGACAAGAGATTGGAGAAATAGGTAAAGTTATTATTGGAAAGAATGCTTGGCTAGGAAATAATGTCACAATTCTAAAAAACTCTGAGATAGGAGATAATACAATAGTTGCAAACGGAGCAGTTGTATCAGGAAAATTCCCTGCAAATGTTATTATCGGAGGAGTACCTGCGAAATTAATAAAATCGCTTTAATGAATAGTCAGCAATCTTCTTATCGTAATATTATGAAAGCCACCTCGATATTTGGAGGTGTGCAAATTTTCACAATTTTAATTTCTATTTTAAGGTCTAAATTCATTGCTTTATTTATTGGTTCGGCGGGAATTGGTATAGTTGGTTTGCTTACTTCAACAATTGGAGTTGTAGGTAGTATAACAAATTTCGGTTTGGGAACAAGCGCCGTTAGAGATGTTTCAGCAGCTAATGCAGCGGAAGATAAGACTAGAATCTCTATAATTATTACTGCTCTAAAACATTGGGTTTGGGTGACAGGAATTCTTGGAATGATAGTAGTTATAGTCATGTCACCCTTTTTGAGCAAGGTTACCTTCGGAAGTAATAGCTATATTTATCCTTTTATATTAGTTTCAGTAACTCTTTTGTTTAATCAATTAAGTACTGGCCAGTTAGCTATTCTTCAAGGAACGCAAAAATTACAATACCTTGCAAAGGCTAGTTTAAGCGGTAATTTTTTAGGTCTAATTATAACTTTACCATTATACTATTTTTTTGGAGCTAGTGGGATTGTACCTGCAATGATTATTGCTTCAATAATTTCCTTTTGTATTTCATGGTACTTCGCAAATAAAAGCAAAATTATCTCAGTAACTTTAACTAGAAAGCAAGTTTACTCAGAGGGCAAGCATATGCTCAAAATGGGTTTTATGATTAGTTTAAATGGATTATTAGTAAGTGCAACCGCTTATTTAATTCAGATATTTATTAATAGTCGTGGAGGTGTTGAACAGGTAGGATTATTTACTGCAGGATTTTCAATCATTAATGTCTATGTAGGTTTGATTTTTACCGCAATGGCAACAGATTATTTCCCCAGACTTTCAAGTGTTTCTCATTCAAATGAATTATGCAAAAATGTTATAAACCAACAAGCAGAAATTTCTATTTTGATTCTTGGGCCAATTATAATGGTCTTTTTAGTTTTTATTAAGTTAGTTATTATTATTCTTTATTCTCATAAATTTTTACCTATAGAGGAAATGGTTCTATGGTTGGCTCTTGCAGTTTTTTTTAAAGCTGCGGCTTGGTCAGTAGGATTTATTCTATTAGCTAAAGGAGCTTCAAAAATTTTTTTCTGGAATGATTTGACAGGAAGTTTATATATGCTTCTTTTAGATGTATTAGGATATTATTTATGGGGATTAACTGGACTTGGAATATCTTTTTTTATGGGATATATTTTATATTTTGTACAGATATTAATATTAAGTAATGTCAAATATTCGTTTTCTTTTAATTCCTCTTTTATTAAAATTTTTGCGATTCAGTTTATATTAGCTGTAGGTTGCTTTATTGTTGTAAAATTGATTGAAAAACCTTACTCGTATGTTGTTGGGATAATATTTATAATTATTTCGTGTTACTATTCCTATATAGAATTAGACAGGCGTATTGGAATAAAAAATACTATTGACAATTTTTTTCAGAATAGATTAAAGAGATAAAGCATGAAAATTGAAAATAGTAAAAATAATCCACTTGTTTCGATTATAGTGCCTTGTTACAATCATGAAAGATATGTTACGACTGCATTATCAAGTATTTTAGAAGATACTTATCCATTCAAAGAAATCGTGATAATAGATGACGGTTCAAAAGACGGAAGTGTTGAATGTATAAAAAAATGGATAGAAGACAATAATTCGGCAATTCCTATAATTTTTAAATATAGAAAAAACGAAGGTTTTACCGCAACACTTAATGAATTGATAAGTTTAGCAAATGGAAAATATGTGGTTCCTTTAGCAAGTGATGATTTACTAATTAACAATACCATTTCAGAAAGAGTAGATCTTTTAGAAAATAATAATTCTAAAATGGTCATTATAAGTGATGCAAGGGTAATAGACAGTAATGGAGACTTGCTATATGAAAGTATGATGGAAGACTTTCATAAAACAAAAAAAAATAAATATCAGTCTGATAAAGGTATTCTGAACGAAATAATATTCAACTTTGCAATATCTGGTCCGGTAGTTTTTATCGATAAAAATATTTATAAATTAATTGGAAAATATCCAGAAAATCTTAAAGCTGAAGATTTATATTTTTATATTAAGTCTGCCTGCTTAAATAAAATTCTTTTTTTTGATAAAAAAGTTTGTAGCTATCGCATTCATTCAACCAATACTTCTGGAGTTAATCCTGAACTATCTAAGACCGTAATTCTAACCTATCTTAAAACATTAAAAAATATTCCTGGCATTTACACAAAAATTAAAGTTTTAAAAAGAATTGCAGGAATATATTATAAAATGTTTTCTAATAAAACTGCTTAAATCAGTCCTAGTGTAGGTAAGTTTTTTATATATAGTAATGACATGTTAAAATTTTTGAAATTTCTAAATTTAATTCGAATAGAAATTAGTAATAGTGTTAGAGGAAGAATGCAAGCTGTACAGTGGAGGTTAGATAATAAACATAATTTCACCTCTCTTTCTATCAATGTAAAAAAATCTGAAATAATCAAAGTTGGAAAATTTTCATACGGAGAACTCAACGTTGAGTATTTTGGAAACAAAGATGAAGCATTGCATATTGGTAATTTTGTAAGCATAGCTTCTAATGTTGTATTTATTCTAGGAGGCAATCATCAAATAAATACTTTTACTACCTATCCTATAAAGGCGCATTTTGTTGAAAAATTTTCAGAAATTGATGCTCAAACAAAAGGGCCTATAATACTTGAAGATGAAGTTTGGCTAGGGAGTAATACAATTGTAATGTCAGGAGTTACAATTGGTAAAGGAGCGATCGTAGCAGCAGGAAGCGTAGTAACAAAAGATGTTCCTCCATTCTCGATTGTTGGTGGTAATCCTGCTAAATTTATTAGATGGAGAATTCCTGAAGATTTAATTGCAGACCGTACTTCAATTAATTTATCGGATTTAGGAATGGAATCTATAAAGAAAAATATAGATGTATTATATAAAACTTTGGATTTAGATGTAATAAATTCAATCAAAAAAACATTATGATAAAGGTTTCTATAATCATAGTTAATTATAACACTCTTGAAATAACTAACAATTGTATAAAATCAATAAAAAAGAATACTCAACATGTTGATTATGAAATTATATTGGTAGATAATGGATCTACAGATGGATCAGTAGATTTTTTTTCGGACGTTGAAAATATAGTTTTTATTAAATCACCTCAAAATTTAGGATTTGGCAGAGCTAACAATTTAGGATTTGAAAGTGCTCAGGGTGAATTTTTATTTTTATTGAATTCAGATACTTTACTTCTAGAGAATTCGATAAAAAAAATGATTGACTTTTTTGAGCAAAAAGAAAGCCAGTTAAATATTGGAAGTCTAGGTTGTGTTTTGATAGATCAAGATGGTAGTTTTAATGGAGATGGCAGTGCAATTCCCTCTTGTAAAACAGAGATAGAAAATTACAAGCAAAATTTACCAGTTTTTAAATTTTTCGTAAAAAAAGATAAGCCTGCAAGAACTTTTATCAATGAAGGATATTATAAAATTGGATATGTAATAGGAGCTGATTTAATGATGAGAAAAAGCTTATTTACTGATCTGGGAGGATTTGATCCAATTTTTTTTATGTATTATGAAGAAAGTGATTTACAATTAAGAATGAAACAAAAAGGTTATGAATCGTATATATATTCTGAAACTAAAATTGTTCATTTGGAAGATGCCAGTGGTAAACAAATAAAAAAATATAGTAATAAAAAAAGAACCATAGCGCATACTAGTAAAAATCTTTTTTTGAAAAAGAATGACACTCAGAACTTTAAAAGATATAAATTATGGGATAAATTGTTTGTATTCTTAAGTAAATTTAGTACAAATTACACTTTGCAGGAAAAAAAAGAATTTGAATCTGAAATAAGAAAAACATATTAAAATGAAGATTGCAATATTAGGGAGTAAAGATTACGATAGTTTAGAATTTCATATAAATGATTCGCTGACTTTTTTAGGGCATGATGTTTTTCATATTGATATTAAAGATTTATTTAAAATTCCTTATAGATTAAATTATTGGGGTATGAAACTTTTTCCGAGCTACGATAAGTACAGCTTTGATAAAATAGCTAAAGCTATTGTTCAACATGCTCCTGATTTGGTTATTTGTACGTATCGCTTTATACATCCTGATTGTATTAAATATATAAAAAGTAATTTAAAAAATACAAAAGTAATCCATATTAATCCTGATCAGTTAACTACATTAGAACATCAGCAGATTTTTGCCTCACCTTACGATGCTTATTTTACAAAAGATCCTTTTATGGAAGACTTTATGAAAAATAAGATGAACCTTAATGCCATTTATTTGCCAGAAGCATTCAATCCAAGAGTTCATAAAACAATTGATATTGATAGGTCTGAGTTGGAGCGTAAAATTGATATCGATGTTGTATGTTTTGGTACTATGTATCCCTATAGAGCACAAATGGTAAGTGAATTGATTAAGAAAGGAATTAATGTAACATTATTTGGAACACCAGATAAAAGATTTCCTAGAAAAGAAATTACTGGAAATTTTAAAAATGAATTCATCACTGGGTCTCGCAAAGCAGAAGTGCTTTTAGGCTCAAAAATTGTTTTTAATAATTTTCATTATGCAGAAGTTCAATCTGCAAATGTTAAATTTTTTGAGATTGCTGGTATTGGAGGTTTTCAGATATGTGATTATAAGCAAACACTCGCGGAGTATTCAAAAATTGATGTTGAAAAATTTACTTTTAAATCAATAAATGAGGCATGCGATTTAATTAAGCATTACATTGGTAAACCAGAATTGAGATATCAACTAGCAAATGAGCAGAGAGAACATTTTTATAATAACCATACATACGAGCATAGAATTAATCAAATTTTTCAAAATTTGTAATTTACTTTATTAATAAATGGATGGGGGCTGATAAAAAAGAAATAAAAATAACATATTTAGGTTATAATAATATGTACAAACATAAGCGAGGGGTTGAAAATGTAATTGACATTCAATCTCAAGCTTATGCAGAATCCTTTCATTATTATATTCATTGGGATACAAGCACAAAGGTTTATCGATATAATAACCTTCTCTGCATAGGTGTAAAAAAAGATGCAATCACTTGGATACTGGCTTTAAATAGTATACTCAATAAGATAAATAGAAGAGATGGGCAAATTTTGATTCATTCTCACAACCCACTAATGAGTGTCGTGAGCAAATTTCGTACAGATTTGTTTACAGTACACGATGGGCTTTATTATTTAGCCAAGTCGATAAATCATAAATTCAGGTATGTATTTTATGTTTTAGAAAAATTTATGTATAAAAGAAGTAAAATGATTCATTTTATTTCAAATTATTCAAAGTCAAAAAGCTTGTTCTCGTTAAAATCAAAGAAATTTGTTGTAATACCAAATACAAGTCATTACGAAATTATAGCTTCAAAATACTTACAGTCAAGAAAGGTTAGTGAGTCTTTTTTTAAAGAAGATAAATTTAAAATTTTTATAGTTAGAAGTATTGAAGAAAGGGCGAGAATAGATTTAATAATAGAAACTGCCTTAGCATTAGTTGATGAAAACATAGAAATTCTGATTGGCGGAAAAGGACCTTTATTAGACCACTATAAACAAAAAATAGAAGACCTTAAGCTTACAAATATTCACCTTTTAGGATATGTTAGTGATGAAAAATTATTAATGTTATATAGTCAATGTGATTTGGTTATTATGCCTGCAGAATTTGGAGAAGGATTTGGTTTGCCAATGATAGAAGGATATTTATTTGATAAGCCCGTCATTGCATCTAATAAGTGTGCAATACCTGAATTTATTTTTTCTGATGATTATCTGTTTGAAAACAACGTCGAGTCTATCTTACAAAAAATAAAATTTGTTAAGAATGGTAAAAAGGATAATTATAAAGACTACTACGAAAAAAGGTTTTCAAATAAAATAAATATTGGGGAGATGATTAAATTATATAACTCTCTTTAGATATGACAGTTTATATAATAACTTTTTTTTTATTCTTAATATTTGGTTATCTCGATTTTTGCATTGATTTGGATGTAAAAAAGAAGAATACGTTATATCGTATTTTATTTTTAATACTTGTATTTCAAGTAGGATTAAGATGGGAAACAGGAACTGATTGGATTGTATATAGAGATAATTTTGAAAATACCACATCTATTCAGATGGTTTTACTAGGAGTTTTAGATGGTTTTGAAATTGGATATGGTCTCTTTGTTTATTTCATAAGAAATTTAACAGACAATTATGTTATTTTTCTTTTTGTACATGCTCTCATATATTATCTACTTATTTTAAAGTCAAATAAGCAGTTAAGCCCATATCCTATTGTCTCTTTATTGCTCTTGTATGTTACAAATATGGGAGTTCTAGGGTCTAACAGACAACTATTAGCATTAGCAATCTGTCTGTTTTCCTTACAATATGTCTTTATTAATAAAAAGGCTTTATATTTTTTTCCGTTGGTGGCTTTTGCATCGCTTTTTCATACTACGGCAATTATTTTTGCTGTTTATTATTTTCTGGACAGGGATTTTAAAAAGTATCAAATTATACTAGTCTTAGGATTATCTTTTATTATTGGGAAGACTTCACTGCCAAGTTTATTGTTTTCTGGTTTTGGAAGCATGTTAGGAGGTACAGCGGCAATGAAAGCGGAAATTTATTCGAACACTGATAAAATACAAGATGCTAGTTTGAGTTTGATTGGACTGATTAGAAGAATAATGTATTTTGTACTTTTCTTATATAATTATGATAAGCTAGCCCAAAAAATTAAGTCGTATAGATTGTTGTTTAATGGCTTTGCATTTGGATTAGCATTTTACTTCTTATTCGCAGACACCCTTATAATTTTAGTAAACCGTGGGAGTTTGTACTTTAATATCATGGAAACTTTTTTATTAACAAGTCAGTTACTCTTATTTGTTGCAAAAGACAGAGGATATGTATTGTTTTTTATTTCCTTATATTCTATTTTACTTTTTTTTCAGTCAATTTCGGCATATGATGACTTATTTATTCCTTATGAAGGTATCTTCATTAATACTGACTTGCACAGGGAGATGCATTAATATATTCAAAATTTAATATGATACTTGTAGATGCAATATATGTAAATAATGGAGGAGGACGAATTTTATTAGATTATTTGATTCAAGAACTTGAACAAACAAATATTGAGGTTTTTTATTTAATAGACAGTCGAATTGAATTTGGTTTTTTTCAAATTAAAGATACCAATAAAATAGTATATCAAGAATCCTCACTATCAAAACGATTTCTTTTTTATAAAAAAAATAAAAGTAAGTTTAAAAAAGTTTTTGTGTTAGGAAATGTACCTCCTCCTGTAAAACTGAATGCTATCGTTTTTACTTATTTTCATAATTCAATTCTCTTTAATGTTCCTAAAGAATTTTCTTTTATCGAAAAAGTAAAATATAAACTAAAAGTCTTTTTAGTAAATTTTCTAAAAAAAAATACAAATTATTGGCTACTTCAGTCAGACATCTTAAAAGAGCAGTTTGTTCAAAAATTTGGAGAAAAAGAAAAGACGAATGTTTTGCCTTTTTATCCACCTTTAGGTCTGAAAAATGAAAAAAAAGATAAGATAACACAATTACATACTTATTTGTATGTAAGTAATGCACAGGAAAATAAAAATCATTCCAGACTTATTGAAGGATTTTGTAAATTTTATGATAAACATCATAAAGGAAAATTAATTGTGACAGTTAGTAAAAAGTATATTGAGATTTTTGATTTAATTCAGGAAAAGATAAATAAAGACTATCCAATAGAAAATTTAGGATTTATTGAAAGGGAGAAATTAATAGATATATATGAGAAATCTGAGTATGTTATTTTTCCATCTTTATCAGAAAGTTTTGGGCTGGGTATTATTGAAGGAATTGAATTGGGATGTAATGTGATTGCTTCTGATTTACCTTATACCTATGCAGTATGTGAACCTTCAATTGTTTTTAATCCAAATGATATAGACTCAATTTTTTTAGCTTTAGAGCTAAGTTTGCAGACTATGGTTTCAAAATCAAAACTAAAAACCTATAATCAAATTGATAAGTTGATTAGTAAGCTAAATTAGATTTTGAAAATAATTTTTATAAATATTTAAAGCAAAGAAAAAGAAAGAGATTTCATGAAGAGAATCAAAATTTTAGTAGCTACTTATAATGGAGCGAAATATATTTCAGAGCAATTAGAATCTATTTTAAATCAGAAAGATGTTGATGTAGACGTCTTCATAAGTGACGACGGAAGCACTGATAATACATTACAAGTTATAAAGAATGATTTTCCGGATTTAATTACTAAAACCAATACTCCTGGAACTGGCGCGGCAGCAACAAATTTTTTAAATATGGTTAGTAACCTAAATTTTGATGAAAATTTTGATTATGTAGCTTTTTCTGATCAGGATGATATCTGGTTGCCACAAAAAATGAAAAATGCTGTTGAGAAGTTAGATAGTGAACAAGCACATTTGTACTGTTCTAATCTTACAAAATGGGATACAGCTACTGGTGATTTAATTTTGCTAAAAAAAGATTTTGCACAAAGAAAATATGATTTTTTGTTCGAAGGAGGAAGCGCTGGCTGTACCTACGTTTTTACGAAAGATTTTGCTAAGGATTTTCAATTTTTTTTAAAAGATGTTCAGTCTGTAAATTGGAAATATTTTTCGCATGATTGGTTAACCTATTTTTTCGCCAGAAGTAGAAATCTAAAAGTAGTTATAGATTCCCAAAGTTATATTCACTATCGTTTACACGATTCAAATGTTCATGGTCATTTAAATAAACTTTCGATTGCGACAATTAGAGAAAAATCCAAACAGGTTTTAAATGGGTACTATCAAAGTCAGATTAAAGAATTTATCAAATATCTAGACATTTCTACTGAAGAATATAAAATTTATAAATTGTTTTTAGGAAATTATTTTCAAAGAAATTATGTTATATGGAAATATAATAAGGATTTAATGAGAGACAATAAAAAAAAGACAATGTTTATAATTCTTAATTTGTTAAATTTCAGATAATATAGTCATGTATAAATTTTTTTTGAAAAGACCACTTGATTTTATCATATCTATAGTGTGTATATGTCTTTTGATGCCAATTTTTATAATTGTTTTTGTTGGGCTATATTTAGCTAATGACGGAAAACCTTTTTTCTTTCAGTCGCGTCCGGGACTTAACGAAAAGGTTTTTAAAATAATCAAGTTTAAAACAATGAACGATAAAAAGGATGAAGCAGGAAATTTATTGCCTGACGCCGAGCGATTAACAAAAATTGGTTCTTATGTAAGAAAAACTTCTCTTGACGAAATTCCTCAACTATTTAATGTTCTAAGAGGAGAAATGAGTTTAATTGGCCCAAGACCATTACTGCCAGAATACTTGCCATTGTATAATGATTTTCAAAAACAGAGGCATAATATTAGGCCTGGTATAACAGGTTGGGCTCAAGTAAATGGACGAAATACTATCAGTTGGGAAGAAAAATTCAAATTTGATGTTTATTATGCGAATAACATTTCATTTTTATTAGATTTAAAAATAGTATTTTTAACTGTTGAAAAAGTTTTTAAATCAGAAGGAATAAATGCAGAGAATGTTGCAACAACAGAATCATTTAAAGGCAATTAATTATGGGTATGTTTATCAAAGCAATCGAGTATGTATATGCAAAAAATAAAATCACTAACAATTATTTACAAAAAAGATTTCCAGATTATGATTTTTCAAAATTTGAAGAAAAAGTAGGGATAAAGAATAGATATTGGGTAGATGAGAACGAAACAGCTTTTGATTTAGCAGTAAAAGCTTGTGAGAAGCTTTTTCAAAATCATGATAGACAAGAAATAGATTATATTTTATATTGTACACAAAGTCCTGAATATTTTTTGCCGACTACTGCTTGTATCTTACAGAATAAATTAGGAATTAAAAAAAGCATAGGAGCTTTAGATTTTAATCTAGGTTGCTCTGGTTACACCTATGGAGTAAGTCTTGCTAAAGGATTAATTAGTTCAGGACAGGTAAAAAATGTACTACTGGTAACCGCAGAAACTTATTCTAAATATCTTCATCCAAATGATAGATCGAATCGCTCAATTTTCGGAGATGCCGCTGCTGCAACCTTAATATCATATTCAAATGAAGAGGAAAATATTGGAAACTTTTTATTTGGGACCGATGGCTCTGGTTATGATAAATTAATAGTTAAAAATGGATGCAGTAGATTTAGGTATGATCCAGATTCTCCAGAAATTATTTATGGAACTGATAATAGTTATACTGATAATCATTTGTATATGAATGGACCAGATGTATTTAATTTTACTAATGAAGTTGTGCCAAATTTTACAAAAGAAATAGTTGAACTAAACAATTTGAGTTTAGACAACATTGATCAATTTGTTTTTCATCAAGCAAATGCATATATGTTAAACTTTATGCGCAAAAGATTAAAAATTTCAAGTGATAATTTTTTTATTGATCTGGAAGATGGTGGAAACACTGTTTCCTGTACGATACCAATTGCATTAAAAAAATATAGTGAATTAATTAACAAAGAAACTACAATAATTATTGTCGGATTTGGAGTTGGTCTTTCTTGGTCAGGAGGACTTATTAAAATAAAAAGTAAATTATAATATTATGAAAAAAGTTGATTTTATTTCAGGATTAGCAGAAGAGCTGGAAATTGAGACTACTCTAGAAACTACAACAAATCTAAAAGATTTGGATGAATGGGACTCTATGGCAGCTATGGTTTTAATTGGTTATGTTTCAAATGAATTTGGAGTTACCTTAAATGCAGACGATTTGAAAGATATAACTACAATCGAATCATTGATCGAAAGAATAGGACTAGAAAAATTTAATTAATATGCTTCAGGAATTTCAAGGTGTAGAAATTGAAGCCATTAGTGCTTGCGTTCCGAGAAGAAAAATTTTCAATAATTCTTTTGGAGATCTGTTTTCTCCAAAAGAATACAGAGTTTTTGAAAAAACGGTTGGCATTACTGAAAGACGTTGGGCCGAAGATGAAGTAACTGCTTCAGACTTAGGATATGCTGCTGCATTAGATTTAATTAATAAATACGAAGTAAATAAAGAAGATATCCAATGCTTGATTTTTTTGAGTCAAACGCCAGATTATAAAATTCCATTTACATCAAATATTTTGCAGCACAAACTCGAATTGAAAAAGGAAATTCTGTGTTTAGATATTAATGCCGGTTGTGCGGGATTTATTCAGGGTTTAAGTACAGCTTTTTCAATAGCTAAATCTCTAAAAAAGGGAAAAGTTCTTTTTATAGTAGCAGAAACTCTTTCAAAAATACTTTCAACTGAAGATAGAAGTACTGCAATGTTGTTTGGTGACGCTGCAGCTGCGGTTTTGATTGGTTGCAACGAATTAAATCAAGATAAAACGTACTTTAATTTCTTCTCTGATGGAGGAAATGCCGATGCAATACAAATACCAGATGGAGGGTATAGAAATGGAATTTCAAAAGAAAGTTTAGATATTATAACTGACGAGCTGGGAAATAAAAAGCATAATCTTCATTTAACTATGAATGGCCCAAAGGTTTTCGATTTTACATTAAGAGAAATTTCAAAAAGCATTGAAAAATTGTTAGATAAAGTAAATGTTAAAAAAGAAGATGTCGATTATTATCTTTTGCATCAATCTAATCAATTTATTATAAAACAAATAGCACAGCAATTAAAAGTTGAGCAAGAGAAAATGCTTTTGAATATTAATATTTTCGGAAACACTAGTGGCGTTTCAATTCCCCTTTTAATGTGTTCGAATAATACTTTATTGAATGATTCTCAAAATATATTAATGAGCGGATACGGTTCAGGATTAAACTGGGGTAATTTATTAATTAATATATCTAAAACTAAAATTTTTGATATAATCGAAATATAATAGCTGATGAAAGCTTTAATAAAGCCAAAAGAATATTTTATAAAAGAAATTTTTGAAAAAGAAAAGGAAGAATTGTTTTCAGAAATTTGGAATTTCGTCGGTTTTACCTCAGATTTTGCTGAGGTAAATGACTTTGTTGTTTATGACGCCTGTGGGATATCTGTTGTTATACAAAATTTGAAGGGTAAAATTCGAGCATTTAAAAATGTATGTTCTCATAGACACTCATTAATTCAAACCGCCGAAAAAGGTAACAGGCCACTAATGTGTCCTTATCACGGATGGGCTTATAATGACAGAGGAATTCCTTTTGGAATTCCTAAAAAACCGTTTTTTAATTTTAGTAAAGAAGATTTAGAATGTCTTAAACTGGAAGAGTACTCAGTAGATATCTGCGGATCATTGGTCTTTTTAAAAATAAAGCAAGATGAAACGAGTCTTCAGGATTATTTGGGTAATTTCTTTGATGAGATAGAAAAAATGTCTAATAATTTTGGAAAACGGGTTGATTTAAATGAAATAGAGATTGAATGTAACTGGAAAATTGTAGTTGAGAATACTTTAGAAAGCTACCATGTTGCATTAATTCATTCAGAAACTTTTCAAAAATTGGGAGCTGACGGGTTGGATTTTTCTTTTTCCAAGAATCATTCAATGTGGAATGCAGAGGTTTTGATGAAAGAAAATGAAGGAAAGCAAGCCAAAGTTCATAAACCATTTCAAGAAAGAAACTATATAATTGAGGGATATAAACATTTACTAGTTTTTCCTAATATTTTAATTTCATCAACGTACGGAATTTCTTTCAATTTATCGCAAATTATTCCTCTTTCAGAAAATAAAACATTGTTTAAAAGTTTTGTTTTTATTACAAAAAAAGAGGACGAGAGTAATGGTAATGGTTCTGTTTTAGAGAAAGTGTATGAAGAAAGCCTGGTAGACTTTAATCGCAAGGTTTTTGATGAAGATAAAGCTATTTGTCAAGAAGTGCAAAGAGGTGTCAAATTTTCTTCTTACGACGGAGAATTAAGCGAAGAAGAGGAAAGGGTTCTTTATTTTCAACAGATGTATAAAAAATATTTGAAATGATACATAACAAAAAGATATTAGTTACTGGAGCTACATCTGGAATAGGATTGGCTCTTTGTGATTTTTTAATAAAGCAGGAATGTAGCGTCATAGCGGTGGGCAGAGATCAAAGTAAAATTGAGAACCTTGTTAAAAAGTCTGATGATAAATTAAAATTTTTATCTTTTGATTTAATTGATTTTTTGAACTATTTTAAGATATTCGACGAAATGCTGGCGGGAGAAAAATTTGATGGTTTTGTTCATTGCGCAGGGATAGAAGAAACTTTGCCATTAACAATGTATAATCCTGAAAATGTAAAACGAATATTTGATATTAATGTGTTTTCTGGCATTGAATTACTGAGACACTTTTCTAAGAAAAAATATTCAAATGATGGAGCTAGTGTAGTCTTCCTTTCCTCTGTTATGGGAGATTTGGGTCAGCCTGGTAAAATTGGATATTGTGCGACAAAATCTGCTATTTTGGGAATCGTAAGATCATCTGCTCTAGAGCTTGCAAAAAGAAGATTCAGAGTGAATGCAATATCTCCTGGCGTTGTAAATACACCAATGACCCAAAAATTATTTTCGCAAATTGAAGATGACAATATTCAAAGAATTAAAGAAATGCATCCACTGGGTATTGGTGAAGTAGATGATGTTGTACCCGTGATAACATTTTTGTTATCAGATTCTAGTAAATGGATAACAGGACAAAATATAAAAGTTGATGGAGGGTACTCAATACAATAGTTTAGAAATTATCATTTTAGGAGCAGGCGGGCTAGCACGAGAAATTGCTAGTTGGCATAATACATCTTCTGAAGAAAATTATACAAAGATAATAGGTTTCATGGATGAAAATCTAGAAGCTTTGAATGATTATGAGATCGATCAAAAGGTTCTTGGCAAGATAGAACTAGATAAAATAGAAAAAAATCAATCAGTAATCTGCGCAATTGCAGATGTAAATGTAAAGGAGAAATTGTTTGATCAATTAATTAAATCCCAAACGTCAATTTTTTCTTTTATACATAAATCCTGTTTTATTGGTGAACGAACAATCTGTGGAGAAGGATTAGTTTTGCTTCCTTATGCAATTATATCATGTGATTCAAGAATTGGGAACCTTGTTTTTATTAATAATGGTTCTCAGATTGGTCATGATGTTGTCATTGGGGATTTTACTAGCATCATGGCAAATGTAGATATAGGTGGTGGTGCACAGATAGGAAAAAATGTTTTTATAGGTTCTAATGCTGTAATTCTTCCAGGGGTTAAAATTCCCGATGATACGAGAATTGGAGCAGGTGCAGTGGTTTTAAAATCTATTAAAAATAAAGGAACTTATTTTGGCAACCCAGCAAAAAAAATATTTTAAAAAATGAGTGATTCAAAAATATGGCTTTCTTCACCGCACATGGGAGGTACAGAGCAAAAATACGTGCAGGAAGCATTTGATACAAATTGGATAGCTCCTTTAGGACCTAATGTTAATGGCTTTGAAAAAGACCTGGAAAGCTATCTGAATGAAAACGTTTATGTTGGAGCTTTAAGTTCTGGTACAGCAGCAATACATTTAGGATTAATTTTATTAGGCATTAAATCTGGTGATGAAGTTATTTGTCAAAGCATGACATTTTCAGCTTCTGCAAATCCTATATTATATCTTGGTGCAACTCCTGTTTTTATTGATAGTGAAAAAGAGACTTGGAATATTTGTCCAATTGCGTTAGAAGAAGCTATAAAAGATAGAATTTCAAAGGGAACCAAACCAAAAGCGATTATAGCGGTACATCTTTATGGGATGCCTTACAAAGTTGAAGAAATAAATGCGATTTCAAAAAAGTATGAAATTCCTGTTTTGGAAGATAGTGCCGAGGCTTTGGGGAGTTATTATAAAAATCAAAAATGTGGAACTTTTGGGGAAATAGGAGTGCTTTCTTTTAACGGAAATAAAATTATAACAACTTCTGGTGGAGGTGCAATTGTTGCTAAAAGTAAGGAAACGAAAGATAAAGCTGTCTTTCTTTCAACCCAAGCCAGAGATAATGCGCCACATTATCAACATAGCGAAGTTGGTTATAATTACCGAATGAGTAATATATGTGCGGGAATTGGCCGTGGACAAATGGAAGTGTTAGATTCACATGTTCATTTACGTAGAGCAATGCATAGTTTTTATAGAGATCTTTTTAGTAAAATTGACGGGGTCATTGTTCTTACAGAGATGGATGATAATTGTTTTTCAAATCATTGGCTTTCAGTTATTACTATTGATAGGAAAAAGATTGGGAAAACAGCGGAAGATCTTAGAATAGCATTTGAACAATGCAATATCGAAAGTCGTCCATTATGGAAGCCAATGCATCTACAGCCAATTTTTCAAAGTTACCCTTATTATGGTAATAATGTAGCTGAAAGTTTGTTTGAAAATGGATTATGCTTGCCATCAGGGTCAAATCTAACAATGGATGATAAGAACAGAATAGAGGAAGTGATTACAACTTTTTTTAAATCATAAAAATACGATTACGCATATAATATGAAAATTGAAGAAACATTTATAAAAGATTTAGTTGTTGTAGAGCCAACTGTTTTTGGTGATGAAAGAGGGTATTTTTTTGAATCATATAGTAAAACTAAATTTGAAGATTTAGGAATTAATATTGATTTTGTTCAAGATAATCAGTCTTTTTCAAAAAAAGGAACTTTAAGAGGGTTACATTATCAAAATCCTCCTTTTGCTCAAACTAAGTTAGTACGTGTGCTAGAAGGTGAAATTATTGATGTGGCGGTAGATTTGAGAAAAAAATCTCCAACTTTTGGAAAATCATTTAGTATTTTATTATCAGCTGAAAATAAAAAACAATTGTTGGTTCCACAAGGATTTGCTCATGGTTTTTCGGTTATCAGTGAAACAGCATCTGTTATGTATAAATGTGATCAATTTTATAATAAAGGTTCTGAAGGGGGTATTAAATTTGATGACCCATCTTTAAATATTGATTGGGGATTGGATTTAAATGAGGCAATTGTCTCAGAGAAAGATCAAGTTTTACCTTTTATTGAAAATTGTAACAGTCTATTTTAAATGAAAAAGATTCTTGTAACAGGAGCGAATGGACAATTAGGGTCAGAGCTTAAAGTTTTATCTCAAAATAATGAAAATTATGAATGGTTTTTTGCGGATCGAACCAAAATAACATTAGATAATTTAGAATTGCTTAAAACCCAGTTAAAAGATATCGAACCAGATATAATTTTAAATTGTGGAGCTTATACAGCAGTTGATAAAGCAGAAAGTGAAAAGGAATTAGCTTTTAGAATAAATCACTTAGCTGTTGGAGTAATTGCAAAATATGCTTCAGAAAATAAAGCAAAATTACTTCATGTTTCAACAGATTATGTTTTTGACGGAACTTCTTCACTAGCTTTAAATGAAGAAGCGAAAACAAATCCGATTAATGCATATGGACAAAGTAAATTGGCAGGAGAAATTGTATGCTTAAAAGAAAATTCAGATTCAATTATTATTAGAACGTCATGGGTTTACAGCTCATTTGGTAATAATTTTGTTAAAACTATGCAGCGCTTGATGCAGGAAAGAGAAGCAATTAATGTAGTTAACGATCAAATAGGTTCGCCAACTTATGCTGCTGATTTGGCACAAGCGATGATAGATATTCTTATATCTCCAGTGTGGATTCCTGGAATTTATAATTATTCAAATGAAGGTGAAATAAGTTGGTACGATTTTGCGTTGAGCATTAAAGAATTTGGAGGGTATAATTGTAATGTTGGAGGGATTCCTTCGGCATCATATCCAACTCCGGCAAAACGTCCAGAATTTTCGTTATTGGATAAGAAAAAAATTAAAGAGATTTATAATTTAGATATTCCAGAATACAAGGAAAGTTTAAAAAAAATGTTTAAACAAATATAAAAAGTCACAAGATTTTGATTTTAGATTTACTTTAAAAGAAATCTAAAATCTAAAATCTAAAATCAATATTTATGAAAGGAATTATACTAGCAGGTGGTTCAGGCACTCGCTTACACCCTTTGACTTTGGCAGTGAGTAAGCAAATGATGCCAGTTTATGATAAGCCGATGATTTATTATCCATTATCAACTTTAATGATGTCAGGAATTAATGAAATATTGATTATTTCTACTCCTCATGATTTGCCAAATTTTAAAAAACTGCTTGGAGACGGATCAAGTTTAGGATGCAAATTTAGTTATGCAGAACAAGCAATACCAAATGGTCTTGCTCAAGCCTTTGTAATTGGTGAAGAATTTATTGGAAATGATGATGTCGCTTTAATATTAGGTGATAACATATTTTTTGGTTCTAACATGCAAGAACTTTTAAAATCAAACACAAAGCCACATGGAGGAGTTGTGTTTGCTTACCATGTTTCAGACCCGGAACGTTATGGAGTAGTTGAATTTGATGAAAATTTTAAAGCAATCTCTATTGAAGAAAAACCACTTGAACCAAAATCAAGTTACGCAGTTCCGGGATTATATTTCTACGACAATTCTGTAGTGGAAATTGCAAAAAATATTAAACCGAGTGCACGCGGTGAATATGAAATCACAGATGTTAATAAAGTCTATTTAGAAAGAGAAGCTTTAAAAGTTGGTATTTTAAGCAGAGGAACAGCTTGGTTAGATACAGGAACTTTTAATAGTCTAATGCAGGCTGGGCAATTTGTTCAAGTCTTAGAAGAGAGGCAAGGACTAAAAGTGGGATGTATTGAAGAAATTGCGTGGAGACAAGGCTTTATTGATGATGCTCAATTAGAAGAACTTGCATTGCCTTTAGTAAAATCAGGTTACGGTACGTATTTAATCGAATTTTTAAAACAGAAGAAAAAAGGAGTTAAATTTTAATTTACTTACACAAATACATTTTTAAACGTTTAATTTGTATTTTTGTAAGACCTACAAAATTGCAGAATCAAAATTGATACCATTGAATACAGATAAACAGGCCAAAATAGCTGACGTGTTGCACAACTCGTTATCTCCTAGAAATCTAAGGGCGCATATTAATAACCTTAGCTATTTGCCTAGGTGGATTATTGTTGCCATAGATGTAATGGTCCTGATTTTTTCATTTACATTTACTTATATGCTGTTTGAAGGAACAGCGTTGGGCTATATTATTACCTCTCATGATTTTTACTTTGTTTCTAGTTTAATAATTATTAACATATTTTTCTTCTGGTTATTCAGGACTTATTCGGGAATTATTAGGCATTCCTCTTATATTGATGCGATAAAGTTGCTGTTTTCACAAATGTCAGTTTTGGTTTTCTTTTTATTTTTCAATTTAGTTTTTGAATTATACACAGGACATAAGGCTTTTTTAAATACGGCGCTTTTTATTAATTTGGTTTTGTCCTTTTGCGGGTTGTTTTTATATCGTGTAATTGTTAAGCAAACTTTCGAATTGTATTTTTCAGAAAAGGCAAATACAAAACTTATCAGAACTGTAATTTATGGTACAGATGCTAACGCAATTTCTGTTGCCAATGCATTAAAATTTGAAACACCTTCCCGATTTAAAATTGTTGGATTTGTTGATAAAAACAATCAAAATGCATCTAAGAGAATGTTGGATTTGCCAATTTTGATTTTGAGGAAAAAATTGCCTGCTTTAATGCGTTCTGTGGCAGCAGAAGGTGTAATTATTGCGGATAAAAGTTTGTCTAAAGATGAGCAATTAATTATTGTTGATCAATGTTTGGAATTTAATTACCGGGTTTATACCGTTCCGCTGATTTCAGATTGGGAAAATCAAAAAGAGATTTCGCAGAAAGTTAAAAATATTCAGATTGAGGATTTACTAGAAAGAAAACCAATTGTTTTAGATAGTAAATCAATTTCTAAGCAATTAAAAGATAAAACAATTTTAATTACTGGCGCAGCAGGATCTATTGGAAGTGAAATAGTGAGACAAGTTCTTGGATTTAATCCAAAAGTTGTAATTATTTTAGACCATGCCGAAACTCCTTTGCATAATTTATGTTTAGAGACATTTGCAATGAAGGCAGAAACTAAAATAGTTGCTGTAATTGCCGATGTAAAAAGTAAAAAAGCATTAGATAAAGTTTTTAAAAACTATAATCCGCATGTAGTTTTCCACGCAGCGGCTTATAAGCACGTTCCATTGATGGAAGAAAATCCGTCACAAGCTATTTTGACTAATATAAAAGGTACCAAAAATTTAGCAGACTTGTCGTGTAAATACCATGTTAAGAAGTTTGTCATGGTTTCAACGGATAAAGCTGTTAATCCTAGCAATGTCATGGGAGCGAGCAAGCGAATTGCAGAGAAATATGTACAGTCTTTATTTTTGAAAAATCAAAGAGAAAATAATGAGGGAAGTACAAAATTCATTACAACACGTTTTGGAAATGTTTTAGGCTCAAATGGATCAGTTGTTCCTTTGTTTACGAAACAAATTGCAGAAGGAGGTCCGGTAACCATAACGCATCAAGATATTATTCGTTATTTCATGACTATTCCTGAAGCCTGCCAATTAGTTCTTGAAGCGGGAGCAATGGGTAATGGAGGTGAAATTTATATCTTTGATATGGGTAAACCGGTTCGTATTATTGATTTGGCGAAAAAAATGATCAAATTGGCTGGTTTTATTCCAGACAAAGAAATCAAGATAAAGATAGTTGGTTTGCGACCAGGAGAAAAACTTTATGAAGAATTACTAAATGATACTTCTAAAACGTTGCCAACCTACCATAACAAAATTATGATTGCTCAAGAAATTCAAGATGAATATGAAAATTTGCATACCGACATTGATGAATTGATTGGTATTGCTGATTTCTATGATAATGATGATATTGTAGCAAAAATGAAAAAAATTGTTCCTGAGTTCAAAAGTATGAATTCTGCTTTTGAAGTTTTGGACAAGTAATATTCATATAATATTGAATTTTAATTCTAATTGTAAGAAAAAGGTGTTTTTTAAGAAAAACACCTTTTTGCTTTTTTGCGAATTTGTAAAAGAGTAAAAATCTTGTTAATTCAGTAGATTTTCATTTTTTGACATAACAAATTGTATTTTAAAAATACTATCATTGCTTTTATAAATTCATCTTTTTTATATTGCACAAAAATTAAATAATTCTTGCATCCCCAATTTAAATGGAATTAAAAACTACAGTTTACCAAAAAAAAAATAACACCAAAATCGGTAAACTTTTAAAAGAAAGCCTTAGTGACATGTATACCTCCCGTTTTCTGGCAAAGCAATTAGCCATTCGGGATATTAAGGCACAATACCGTCAATCTTATTTAGGCATTATCTGGGCATTTATTACGCCTTTGTCAACAGCTTTAGTTTGGATTATTTTAAGCAAATCAGGAACGGTTACATTATCAGATACCGGAGTTCCTTATCCTGTTTTTGTTTTCTCTGGAACATTGTTGTGGTCTATTCTTATAGAATCGATTAACGCACCAATGGCAAATACTAATGGTGCAAAAGGAATACTTTCTAAAATTAATTTTCCAAAGGAAGCTTTAATCTTGATGGGGGTTTACAAGTTGCTGTCCAATAGTTTTGTGAAGATAGTTTTGCTGTTAGTTTTCTTAATTGTGTATGGAGTAGGTTTTCATTATTCGATTCTGTTATTTCCGCTTGCGTTTTTAGGAATTATTTTTTTTGGGACAAGTATAGGTTTATTTATTACTCCTTTAGGAATGCTTTATAATGATATAAGTAAAATAATTAGTATGGGACTTAGTTTTTTGATGTATGCTACGCCCGTAGTTTATGCAATTCCTAAAACAGGATTGCTTAAGACTTTAATGGAAATAAACCCTTTAACACCGCTATTGTTAACTACTAGAAATCTACTATTCGGACAAGACTTGGATTATTTAATATATTACTTTGGGGTTTTTGCTGTTTGTATCCCTTTGTTTTTTTTAGGATTAGTTTTTTACAGAATTTCTATTCCGATAATTGTTGAACGTATGAGTGCTTAATAATGGAGGAAAACGAAGTATTAGTAAAAGTAGAAAATCTTTCAAAAAAGTTTTGTAAAGATTTAAAAACGAGTCTATGGTATGGCGTAAAAGATTTATGCTCTAATGTATTGGGGAATAATAATGATGACCAACAAGAATTGCGACCAAAAGAATTTTGGGCGGTAAAAGATATTAATTTTGAATTAAGAAGAGGAGAGTGCCTTGGTTTAATTGGACATAACGGTGCTGGAAAATCGACGTTACTAAAAATTTTAAATGGTTTAATTAATCCAGATGAAGGAAAGATAACAATGAAAGGGCGAGTTTGTGCTTTAATTGAACTAGGTGCGGGTTTTAACCCGATATTAACTGGAAGGGAAAATATCTATAATAATGGTGCAGTTTTAGGTTTTTCAAGAAACGAAATTGATGCAAAAGTAGAAGAGATTATTGATTTTGCTGAAATTCGTGAATTCATCGATATGGCTGTGCAAAATTATAGTTCTGGAATGAAAGTGCGTTTAGGGTTTTCGATTGCTGCACAAATGCAACCTGATGTACTCATTATTGATGAGGTGTTGGCAGTTGGTGATTTAGGATTTGTTTTGAAATGTTTTAAAGTGATTGACTCAATTTTGCCTAATACCGCTATCATATTTGTATCACACAATATGCCTATGATTTCTCGTATCGCCAGTCAGATTATCCTATTGGAAAAAGGAAAGGCTGTATATCAAGGAGAAAAAGTTTCTAAAGGGATTGATTTATATTATAGCAAATTTGCAAAAACAGGAAACTCCCAGATAGTTTACGATGATAAATCTATTCAATTAATCAAAGCATCTATTGAGGGTTTCGAACAAATAAACGGTATATATCATATTGAATGGGGAAATACAGTTAATTTAAATTTCACGATTAAAAATATTAATTTATCTAAGACTCCATACATTTCACTTGCTATTTATGATAAAGAAGAAAGAGGAATAGCGGAGATTTTTCCAGACAAACAAAGTATGGCAATAATTGGCAATACAAATGAAATTACTTTTACTTTTCAATTAAATAATATTTATCTATCAAAAGGTATATATAATGTTACTTTTACTGCTTCGGAAGATTTTGGATTGAATGTTTATTTTAAAATTCATAAAGCGATTACTCTACAGATAATTCATGACAAACAATTATGGACATCTTTTCTCATGGATTCTAAATTAATTAATGTAACATATTCATAATGCAAAAAAAAGCACTAAAAAATTTAATAAAAAAAATGGCTAATAAATTAGGTTATAGGATTTTAAAAAAGAAAAATTCTGTATTTAATGAATTAATTGTAGCTCATGATATTAATCATAAAAATGATTTATTAAATAAATTTTATACTTTCTTATTAAATCAAAATTATTACCCAAAAACGATCTATGATATTGGCGCGAATACAGGTACGTGGACAGAAGAATGCTTGAGGTATTTTCCCAGCGCTACTTATTACTTATTTGAGCCCCAAATTAATTTAAAAGAAGATATAGATTCACGATTTAAAAACCTCGAAAATGTTCACTTATTTTCTGTAGGAGTTGGGAATGTAAATGATCAATTAAATTTTACTATTCATGATAGGGATGATAGTTGTTCATTTAGCTTTTCAGAGTTGGAAGCAAAAGATAGAGGATTTAAACAAATAAAAGTTCCAATTGTACAATTAGAATCTTTTGTAAATGAAAATAATTTAAAAAAGCCCTGCATATTAAAAATAGATGCAGAAGGGTTGGATTTGGAAGTTTTGGAAGGAGCAAATGAGCTTTTGCAACATACTGAAATTATTATGGTTGAAGTTGCTGTAATGAACAAAAGATTAAAAAATACTGCTGTAGAAATGATGAATTATTTAGATGTTAAGGGTTTTAGGTTCTTTGATATTACAGATTTGAATAGACCATTTCCTAATAATGTCTTATGGTTGTGCGAATTTGTTTTCATTAAGAAAAATGGAGTTTTAGATAAAAACTATTCAAAAAATGATTAATATAACTAAAACTTTCTTACCTCCAATTGAAGAGTATAATCATTATCTAAATAGATTATGGGATAATCAGTGGCTGACAAATCGCGGAGAACTAGTTAAGGAATTAGAAGAAAAATTAAAGGAACATTTATCATCATCAAATATAATTTTAACAAATAACGGAACAGTGCCTTTGCAGATTGCCTTAAAATTATTGGCAAATAAAGGCGAAATCATAACAACTCCTTTCAGTTATGTTGCTACAACTGCCGCAATTGTTTGGGAAAATTGTATACCAGTTTTTGTTGATATTCATCCAGAATATTTAACAATCGATGAAAATAAAATAGAAGAAGCAATAACGCCTAACACTACTGCTATTTTAGCAACACATGTTTTTGGAAATCCCTGTAATGTTGATGCAATTGATACTATCGCTAAGAAACATAATTTAAAAGTAATTTATGATGCAGCTCATTGTTTTGGCGTAAAATATAAAGGCAAATCTATATTTGATTTTGGAGATGTGAGTACGTGCAGTTTTCATGCAACAAAACTATTTCATACAGCTGAAGGAGGCGCAATGTTTTCTCCAAATGAGGATTTGCAGAAACAATTATTTTACAGCCATAATTTTGGACATGATGGGCCTCTCGCTTTTCATGGTCTTGGTGTTAATGGAAAAATGTCTGAACTGCAAGCTGCAATGGGCTTAGCCGTTTTGCCATACATGGAACAGATTACAAGTGAACGAAAAAAAGTAGTTGATTTTTATAATGACAATCTTAATTTTAGAAAAGTCACTTCTTTGAAAATAAGAGAAAATACAATTTGGAATTATAGTTACTATCCTGTTATTTTTGAGAGTGAAGAACAATTGCTTCATGCTCAAAAAAAATTAAATAATGAACAGATTTTTCCTCGACGTTATTTTTATCCTTCCCTAAATACAATTGAGTATACCAACGGTTTGTCAATGCCTATTTCGGAGAGTATTGCTTCGCGAATCTTATGCTTACCTTTGTATGATGGGCTTGATGCTGAAAAATTGAATAAAATTATAAACTGCATTAACTAAGAATGAAAGTTTTAATATTTTCAGGTTCAAATGATCGAGCAGTGATTTCTTTTTGTAGATATTCTGTCGATAGAGAAATTCCAATTTATATTATAGCAAATGGTAATTCAGATTATATCTTTGATACAATTTATAAAGAACATGTAATTGCAGTAAGGTCAAAAAACATATTGGATATTTCTATTCTTCTAGAGTATTGCGAATCAATTAAATCAGATAAAAGCGAAACGGTTTTAATAGTTCCATCTACAGAATATTTAAATAGATTTCTGTTGCAAAATTGTGAAATACTTGCAAAAAACAATGTTGAAATTGGATTATGCGATAGAGAAGTTTACGAAAAGATATCTGATAAATATTTATTTAATGAAATTTGTATCAAGGAGGGTATTAATGTTCCAAATGAATATTTGTCGGTGCCGGATTTTTACCCTTTTGTAGTAAAACCTAAAAAATATATCACAGATTCAAAAGCATTATTAGAAAAACCCCTGTTAGTTTATAATAGAAATGATTTTGAAAAATATATTAAAAATAAAGATCTCTCTGATTATTATTATCAAGAATATATAACAGGACAAAGTTTTTATTTGTTGTATTACTTTTTTAAAAGCGGAGAATATTCAGTTTATTCACAGGAGAATTTAATGCAACAGGAAAATGGAGGTTCTATGATTCTTTGTAAATCGAGTACTATTCATTCAAATGTAATTTCGAAAAAGTTTGCTGATTTGTTTGTTGGTCTGGGCTTTTCAGGTTTAGTCATGGTTGAAGTAAAACTTCAAGATGATAAATTTTACATGATCGAAGCAAATCCTAGATTATGGGGACCTTCACAGTTAATATTAAACGCATCAATGAACTTATTCGATTGTTTTGCATTCGAAAACAAATTAATTTCTGAGATAGAAGAAGTCCAATATGAAGAAAATCAATGGTACTTTTGGGCAGGTGGATTAATAGAAAATCAACAAGCAAAAAAGAATATTTCTTACTATAACTTTAATAGTGAAATGTTTTTTGAAAATTATAATGGTTTTTTGAATAATGAAGTTTATTTGAAAAAGGATACAATAAATTTATATTTAAAAGAAAATATTTATGAATGATGAATTAATTGAGTTATATAAAAAAACTAGTAAACACTCCAATTATCAAGTTCTTCCGACTTTGTTGAAAAATGTACTTAAAGGATCTATTGAGCCATCAATTTCCAGATATGAAAATGAAAGAATGGATTTCTTAAAAAAGCATTTAAGTTTTAAAAACAAAAAAGTTTTAGATGTAGGTGGTAATACAGGTTTTTTTAGTTTTGAAGCTATAGAGGCTGGAGCAAATCAAGTAACTTTAATTGAGGGTAATTTAGCACATGAAACTTTTGTAAAAAAAGCAGCTCAGACCATCAATAAAAAAATCATTACCCATAATTTTTATTTAGATTTTAAAACTAGTATTCCTGAAGAGCCATATGATATAGTATTGTTGTTTAATGTGATTCATCATTTAGGGGATGATTTTGGAGACAAAAATATTGCGTTAGAACAAGCAAAATATGAAATGCAAAATGCAATTAATTTTTTTAGTGATAAAACTGATGTTTTAGTTCTTCAAATGGGGTTTTGCTGGAAAGGAGATAGAGATTTATTGCTTTTTGAAAATGGAACTAAACAAGAAATGATTGATTTTGTTGGAAATGCAACAAAAGATAAGTGGGAAATTCAGACGATTGGCATAGGTGAGGAAACTGATGGGAAAACAATTTTTCATGAATTAAACCATGAAAATATAAAAAGATCGGATTCATTGGGAGAGTTTCGAAATAGACCAATTTTTATTTTAAGGAGTAACTTAAAAGCTTAACATGAATAATACTATTGTTTCCATTTCTTGTATTAGCTATAATCAAGCACCTTATATTAGGCAATGTTTGGACAGTTTTTTAATGCAAAAAACTTCTTTTGCGTTCGAAATTATTATTCATGATGATGCCTCAACAGATGGGACAAAAGAAATTATCGAAGAGTACGTCGCTAAATATCCAGACATTATTTTTCCGATGTACCAAAAAGAGAATCAATATTCGAAGGGAGTCAGAGGGATGATGGTCAGGTTTAACTTCCCAAGATGTATAGGTAAATATATTGCTCTATGCGAAGGTGACGATTATTGGACAGATCCTTATAAATTACAAAAACAAGTAGATTTTTTGGAAGAGAATGCGGATTATATACTTAGTTTCCATGGAATAAGCATTTTACAAACTGATGGGAAATTGGA
This sequence comes from Flavobacterium sp. 245, assembly GCF_004362055.1. Lineage (GTDB taxonomy): Bacteria > Bacteroidota > Bacteroidia > Flavobacteriales > Flavobacteriaceae > Flavobacterium. The sequence goes on along the minus strand of NZ_SNXB01000005.1, from coordinate 279,621 downwards.
GGAAGATTTTATAACTAAAATTCCTGAAAATCATGAAACACAGGAAACATTGGCTCGATTTGGAAATTACATCCACACACCCTCAGTAGTTTTTAGGAATGTGATAAAGGAATTTCCTCCTGAATTTGCTATATCACCTATTGGAGATTATTTTCTTTATATGATTTTGACTGAATATGGTAAACTAAACTATATGAACGAAAAGATGGGAGTGTATAGAGCAGGTGTTGGTATTTGGAGCTCAAAATCAGATTATTACAGGAATTTTAATATGTCTTATGCTAATGCTTTACTTGCCAATTTTTTCAATAGTAATGAAAAAATAAGTTCAATATTAACAGATCGAATTATATTTTTTTTGACTAGGTTTGAAGATTATGTGACTTCTGCGGATTTAATTAAGTTAAGCATAAATCGGGATGTTAATGAAAAGGTTTTAAAGTATTTCATTTATAATATAAAATCGTTAAAAACTAGAAAAAATTACGACGATTCTACAAAGAATCTAATAAAAGTATTAATGAAGCGAATTGTTAAGAAAATAACTAAAATTTGAATCCAAAATTTTCCGTAATCATCCCGAATTACAATCATTCTGATTTTTTGGCTCAAAGATTAGAATCTGTTTTTAATCAAACTTTTCAAGATTTTGAAGTGATTCTCCTGGATGATAAAAGTACAGATGATAGTGTCGCTATTTTAGAAAAGTATGCCAGACATTCTAAAGTGTCGCACTTTATAGTCAATGAAAAAAATTCAGGCAGTCCATTTAAACAATGGCAAAAAGGAATACAATTAGCACACGGAAAATATATTTGGATTGCTGAAAGTGATGATTTTTGTGAGCCTATTTTTTTAGAAAATTTAATAGAAATGTTAAGTTCAGATGTTGTTTTGGCTTTTTGCAATTCTATAAATGTTAATCAGCAGGGAGAAAAATTAGGTATTAATACATGGGCAATGTCGTTTGACAAACTTAAATGGAAGGTTAGTTATGTTAATGATGGGAAAAGCGAAATAAAAACTCATTTGCGTTATAGAAATTGTATTCCAAATGCCAGTGCAGTTATATTTAAAAGAGATGCGGTTGAAGATTTATTTTTTGAAGATTCATTTTATTTCTGTGGTGATTGGTCTTTTTGGCTTAAACTTTTGCATAAAGGGCAGATAGCTTATTTAAATCGTCCACTTAATTATTTTAGAAAACATGCTGTGTCGACTAGAGTAATAAAAGATTACGAAAATGAAAAAAAGCGTTTTCAAGAGTATTATTCAATTTTAAGTTCCTACAGTTCATTTTGGAATTTGTTGGTTAATTATAAAAAATGCAATTGGATTGCAGAGGAATGTCTGCAAAAGAGCAATCATTTTACCTTTAAGCAAGTAATAGGTATAAAAATGCCCGTGATGCTCAAATTTTCTTTTCTAAATAAATATTTTAAATTAAAATTTAATAAAAAGCTATGAAGGCAATTTGTACAATAATTACTGGAAATTATGGACACTATGCTTTAGCTTTACATGATTCAATATGTAATTTTAATGCAACCGTTTCCTTTTTTGTATTTGTTAGTGAAGGTAATCTTGCAGCTAATATTTTAGATGAAATTAAAAAGCGAAAAGGAATTTATGTGCTTACAAGTTTGGATTTGCAAAAATCAGAACTTACAAAACAAGTATATTCAAAATATGAAAATATAAATCAAGATGCTTTACGATGGACTATGAAACCAATTGTGATGAGCTACTTATTGCAAGGTGATTACGAAAGCGTTATATATGTAGATTGGGATATTCATTTTTTTAGCGATTTTAATTTTTTATTTGATGAACTAAAAAAATGCAATGTTTTGTTATCACCACATTGGAGGTGTTCAGATCCTAATATAGATTTACTAAATTTTAAATTAAATTTTTTAGATGGAATCTATAATGGAGGTTTTATTGGTGCTTCTAAGGCTGGAAGTGAAGCTCTAGAATACTGGGCCAAATTATGTATTTATAAATGTGAAGTAAATAGGAATGAGGGTTTTTATGTTGATCAAAGATATTTAGATATATTATCTTCAAGATTTGAAAAAATCCACAATATTACTCATAAAGGCTGTAATGTTGCTAACTGGAATGTTATAGATTGTAAACGAGTGAAGCAATCTTCGGGCGAAATATTAATCAATGATAACGATCCCATTGTTTTTATTCATTTCACAAATAGTTTATTTAAAGGAGCTTATTTGTGGAAGAATGACGAAATACTAATTCCTTATATTGAAAAGTATAGAGATTATATATTGCGCTATAGTACTGTAGATGTTATTCAGGATTTTTTACATAAAGGAATTAATATTAAACCTAGATCTGAGTCAATCGTAAATACTAATAAAAATAATTCAAGAAAAATATTTAGGAAAATTTATAAAAAAATCAAAAAAATTGTTTTTAAAAACTAATGAAATTATCAAATATTGCCATTGTTTCTCCAGGTGAAAATGTTTACTCTGAGACTTTTATTCAAGAACAGAAAAAAGGACTAAAGGGAAACATATTTTATTATTATAATGGTGAGATTCCTCAATTTCTAGAGGGCTTTGGAGAACTAAGAAGAAGTTTCACTACATGGTCTGTAAAAATAAAACGTAAATTTGGCTTTAAAACGCTTTCTGCTACAGAGAGAGCTTTTATGTATTCGCTCAAAAAGAATAAAATCCAAGTTGTTCTGGCACAATACGGAACTACTTCTTTCAAAATTGTAAACATCTGCAAAAAATTAAATATTCCTCTTATAACTCATTTTCATGGATATGATGCTTCTGTAAAATCATTTATTGAAAAATGTGATAATTATAAAGAGGTTTTTGAATATAGTTCTTATGTTATTGCAGTTTCCTTATCCATGCAAAAAAGGTTAATTGATTTGGGATGTCCAAAAGAAAAATTGATATACAATACATATGGTCCAAATGATTTGTTTTTAAATATAGTTCCAGAATTTTCTGATTCGACATTTGTAGCTGTAGGACGTTTTGTAAATAAAAAAGCACCTCACAGTACGATATTGGCATTCAAAAAAGTCTATGAGCGATTCCCTGGCGCAAAATTAATTATTGGAGGGACGGGAGAATTGTTTGAAAGTTGCTTAAATATAGTCAGAGCATTAAAACTCGAAGATGCTGTTTTATTGCCTGGGATTTTAAATCAAAAACAATTTGTCGAATATTTATCCACAGGATTAGCTTTTGTGCAACATTCAGTTACTGCTTTCAACGGAGATCAAGAGGGAACCCCAGTGGCAATTTTGGAAGCGAGCGCCGCGGGACTGCCTGTGATTTCAACGCAACATGCAGGCATTCCGGATGTAATTATTAATGGAGAAACAGGCTTCTTAGTAGAAGAGCATGATGTGGATGGAATGGCTGAAAAAATGATATTACTTTTAGAAAATAAAATCCTAGCACAAACGCTAGGCAGGAATGGAAAAGAGCGAATTAAAAATAATTTTACTCTAAAAAGACACTTAAATGTCATTGATGATTTAATAGAAAAATCAATAGTAAATATTCAAAAATAAGCCATTAATTTGCTGTCATACTGAAATAAGAGCTTAGATACTGACTTCAATTATAATAACAAAAATGAAACAATTTATTGTAACTAGATTTAATCTAAAAAAATCTGATTGGAAAAATAGCAAATCTGGTAATTCAGTTTTGACTAATGAATGGTTAGAGCATAGATTTAGTTTGTTTGAAAATTATTGTTTCCCATCTGTTATAAATCAATCAAATCAAAATTTTATTTGGTGTATTTTTTTTGATATTGATACACCAGAAGATTTTAAAAATAAAATAATTGCTTTAACGGCAAATAGACAAAATATAATCCCAATATTTATCGATGGAATGGATGCACTGTATAGTTCTTTTAAGAAATTTATTTCCGAAAATATTACCGTTGAAGACTCACATATCATTACAACAAGAATTGATAATGATGACATAGTTCATCAAGATTTTATTGAGGTAATACAATCTCTATTTCAACCAAGTGATCTTACCGTTATTGACCTAAGAGAAGGATACCAAGTTTCTATTGATGTTCCCAAGCCAGAAGTTAGACTTTATACACATCCATTTAATGCTTTTATTAGCGTAATTGAAAGCACAAAATCTTTTGAGACCGTTTTTTCAAGGGCGCACTATGACTGGAAAACTGAAAAAAATGTTATTTCATATAAAAGAAAACGTCTCTGGATGGAATTGTCCCATCAAGAAAACTATGTTAACCATCGACGAATAAGTCTTAAAAAGGCTTATCATTATGATAGCTTGAAATTTTGTTTGCCGAAAACATTCGAAATAAATATTTTAGATACTTTACAAACTAATTTGAAAATAGATATAAATGAAATTATACACTATTGGAAAAAAAAGATAAGATTTGTAGGTAAACTGCCATTTCGAGGGAAAAGATATTTTTTGAAAAAGATCAATTATTTAAACAAATAGGTTCGTACTAAGTTGAAATTAAAAAATGATCGTTGAGTTTAAACAATACAAAATCTTATTTGGTATTTCTAGAATTGAGAAAAATATTTACTATAAACAAACTAAAGCTTATAACCAATAATCGAGATGAATGATATATTAGTTTCAATTATTATTCCAACATACAACAGAGCAAATATCTTGTCACAAACACTCGATAGTGTTCTAAGTCAAACGTACAATAATTGGGAATGTATTATAGTGGATGATGGCTCAACGGATAATACTGATAGGCTGTTAGCTGAATATTGTAAAAAAGATGTCCGTTTCAAATATTATAAAAGAGCACAAGACACCCCTAAAGGAGGAAATGTTTGTAGAAATTTAGGTTTTGAATTAAGTAAAGGAACATTTATTAAATGGCTTGATTCTGACGACTTATTATCTGATAATCTTTTAACTTCACAAATAAATGCTGTTAGTAAATACTTAGAAAAAAAATATATTCTAGCAACTTCCAAGTGGAATTATTTTTCAGATTCCATAGATGAAATAGCACCTAAATCAGAAGGAATTAATAAAAATTATGAGAATGGTTTCGATTTAATTTCAGATTTTGGAAAGGATAACACATTTTTACCGCCTCATGTTTATTTAGTTCGAAGAGAACTGGTTATAAAAAGCGGACTTTGGAATGATTCTTTATTAATAAATCAGGATGGAGAATTTTTTACTAGAGTATTATTAAATACTAAAAAAATTATTCATGCAGAAGAAGGTATGGCTTACTACAGATATAGTTTTTCGCCTGATAATGTGAGTCGTTTTTCAACAGTAGAAAAATGCAGACATTCAATTATAAGCTGGATACTTATAGATTCGTATATTAAATTATATACAAAAAGTATTTATTCAGACAAATATGTGGAAAACGGAAAGCAACATTTATTGAGAAAGATTTCAGACAAAGAAATTTTACAAGAATATGACTGGTTTTTAGGCAAAAAAAATTTAAAGGACTGGTTTCTAAAAAAGAAGCTCAAAATCTATGAAATTATAAAACGTTTCAAAAGCAAGTAGCAAAATTTTGTTAAGTATAAATTAGATTCAGATTATAAGTGCCCCTAAATAGATTTTAATTAGAGAATGAAAAAATCGAAAAAAATAGTCTTTAAAGTTTTTGAATTTCCGCATTTCTCAGAAACATTTATTGTAGCCCAGATAATAACAGCTATAAAGCAAGGATATGATGTCCAAATACTTGTTCATAAAATAACGAACATTAATCCTGATTTGTGCAGTGGTTTAATTGCTGAATATGGATTGTTAGATAAAATAATATTTGAAGATTATAAAATACCTGAAAATAAATTTTTAAGATTATTAAAATGGATTCAAATTTTGATACTTAATCTAAAAGATTTTCCTTCTATTACTAGATACTACAAAGAACATGCGAAGTTTAGTTTGAGTTGGCTTTTTGAATGGTTTTTTTATAAAAAATTAAGTGATATTACAATATTTCATGTTCAATACGGGACAAATTCTAATGTTTTATCTGCCTTAAAAAAGATTGGTTTTAAACCGATTTTAATAGTAACTTTTCACGGGCATGATGCTTTTTTTCCAATTGGAGGTTATATTCAAAACAATGGATACTATGATAATTTGTTTAAATACGCTGATCTAATAACTGCAAATACACCTTATCTTGGAGATAAATTATTAGATTTAGGATGTCCTATTGAGAGGCTCGAGCTTATTCCTGTAAGTGTTGATACAGCGTTTTTTCATCAACAAAAAAATAACAAACAGTCAATTACTCATTTAAAATTAATAACTGTTGGAAGGTTAGATAAAGTGAAAGGGCAAATTTTTTGTATCGAGGCCTTAAATATACTAATCCAAAAAGGGTTTAAAGTTTCATTGACAATAATTGGAGCAGGGTCTGAACAAAGAAACTTAGAATCTTTAATCGCTAAATATAATTTGAAAGATTCTATTTTTTTGAAAGGAAGTATGTCTCAAGAAGAAATTCGTCTTGAACTATGGAAACATGATGTTTATTTGTTGACAGGACAAGCTACAACAAGCGGACTTAGAGAAACACAAGGGCTTGCAACTTTAGAAGCACAAGCATGTGGACTGCCAGCTATAGTATTTGATTCAGGAGGAATTAAGTATACTGTTAATAATGGAATTTCTGGATTTGTTTGCAATGAATTTGATGTTGATGCCGTAGCTTCTAACATTATAAAATTTATTGAGGACCCAATATTATTAAACGAGATGAGTAATCAAGCAGTAGTTTTTGCTAATGAAAATTTCTCGAGGCAAATAATTGATCAAAAATGGGGATTGATATATAAAAGATTGTCATGAATTACAATAATTTAGTTTCTATAATAATTCCATGCTATAATGATTGGCAATATATTGAACAAGCTGTAGCTTCAGCGTTGAATCAAACGTATCCTTATAAAGAAGTTATTGTAATTGATGATGGATCAAATGCTGAAACTAAAGAGGTTTTAAAAAAATTAGAATCAAAAATCACCAAACTCATTACACAGGATAATCAAGGACAAAGTACGGCTAGAAATGTCGGTATAAAGTCTGCAAAAGGAGATTATATTTTGGTTTTAGATAGTGATGACTTTTTTGAGCCTTCATTTTGTAAGAAAGCAATTCCCATATTTTTGAAAAAAAATGAAGTTAAAATAGTTACTTGCCAGAGTTATCTTTTGTATTCTAACAGAAAAAATGATCTTTTCATACCTAGAGGAGGCAGTATTTCTAATTTTATGTATGCAAATGGAGCCTTAGGAACTTCGATGTTTAAAAAAGAGGATTGGCAATTATGCGGTGGATATGATGAAGAAATGCGCACGGGATTTGAGGATTGGGAGTTTTTTATCAGGATTTTAAAAAATGGCGGAATGGTTGAGGTAATTCAAGAGCCACTTTATAATTACAGAAAAAGACCTAATTCAACTACAAGTACAGCTAATTCTAATAAATATGAATTGTTGAGATATATTTATAATAAACATAAGATTTTATACGTAGATGATTTTGAGAATTTTATAATTAATGTTTTGAATAAAGTTTCATTTGAAGAATCTCAAAAAAACAAGATATTAAATAGCAACGAATATAAAGTAGGTTACTTTTTACTATTTCCAGTGCGAAAAATTGCTCATATTTTAAAATCACTTAAAAAATGATATTTTATTCTCTTAGAAAACGGATGAAACGTAAAATCTTAAATTATTTTTTTTTACTGAAAGTTCTATTCATTAGTTCCTTTGTTAAGCCAAAAGACAAAAAAGTATATATAGATATTCGGGATATAACATTAAATAGATATTTATTTAATTTTATGAAATTCTTTGTACTTATGGACTATACCGTTTACTTGCCAAATGATAGTTCTATTATCGGTAAAATGTCTATTAATAGTAAAAAAGGAGAGCTTAAATATGCGGCGATGATTTTAAAAGAAAAAATTAAAATTGGTAAGCCCTCAAAAAAATCAAATGCTTTGTGGATTACAAAGGAGCAGCTCAGTAATGATTTTTTTAACTCAAAATATTATGATAATAAATTATATTATCATGTTCCAATGAGTAAATATCCCTTAATGTACAATTCTGAATATTTGAGTATAAATACTGATTTTAAAACTAATAGAAAAAAATCAGGATTTATGTCTGGCAATTTTGATGAAAAAAGATATGAAGAAATTACAAAAAGCAATTATTTTGATATTCCAAATAGAAGGGAAATCTTTAATTATATAAATGCACAAAGCTATAATAAGAAAATTAAAAGTCAGGAGGAGTTCGTTGATTTTTTAAAAAGTGATGAAGATAGCGCCGTTGTATTAATCAATGCGCAAGATGATTTTAGATTAAGTTTTTACGAATTATTGAAAAGTTTAGAAAAGTTTAGTTTTTTTATTGCTTTACCAGGTGTAGTAATGCCGCAATCTCATAATTTGATGGAAGCAATAGGAGTTGGTTGTATACCAATAATACATGAAACGTATGCAAATTTATTTGTACCGCCACTTGTGAATAACGAAACCGCATTAGTCTATAAAAACAAAAATGAATTAAATGATTTATTGGTACAATGTTTTGCAATGAGTCAAGAAGACATACTGATATTACGAAAAAAAGTTGTGGACTATTATGATTTGTATTTAAGTCCTTCATCAATAGTTGAAAAGATAGTAAACTCTAAGTTTGATAAGATTTTTATACAAGCGGAACATATTAGTCTTAATTTACTGGAAAATAAAAATATATAATTATGCCTACCCCTACAGTTTCAATAATAATGGCAACCTATAACAGGGAAAAGTTCATTGTAGAAACATTAAGATCGATTCAAAATCAGGTTTATGAAAATTTTGAATGTATAATTGTTGATGATGGTGGGAATGATAATACATTTGAGATAATTGAGCCAATTTTAAAAAATGACCCGAGATTTACATTTCAAAAAAGACCAGATTCTTATTTAAAAGGACTGCCAGGTTCAAGAAATTATGGTCTAGATTTAGCACAAGGACATTATATTATTTTTTTTGATGATGATGATATAGTGCATCCTCAGAATTTAGAATTATGTGTTCAAGAATTAGAGAAGTCTAATATTTACTTTTGTCGTTATATTCGTAATGTTTTTTTTGAAAATTTTCATTATAATTTTGATTATTCTAAAGAATATGACTCTTTTTATATAGATGTAAAGGATATTGATCGAATGCTGAAAAATGAGCTTCCTATTAATTCCTGTGCGGTCATGTGGAAGGCAACATGTTTTGAAAATAACCGTTTTACAGAACATTTGATGTATGCTGAAGAATGGGAGTTATATTCTAGAATTATCTCTTCAGGTTATAGGGGAATTTCAATAGAAAAATGTTTGTTTTTTGGGCGAAAGCATCCTAATTCTAATACAGGTGAATTTTACAGGAATAACCCAGTCCGTATAGAGTCAAAATTGAACGCAATTTTATTAGTTGTGGAGAATTTACAAGTTAAAAACCTATTGAACCATTCGCTAATGCGATATTTTGTTCAGATTTCTTTACGATACAAAGAATTTAAATTGTTTTCAAGAGTACTCAAAGCAGGTAAATTAAATTTTATCATGAGAGTTAAATGGATCATTTTTTATAATATTTTACCGTCTAAAATCTTTATACACAAATTTTATAAGAAGCTTATAAAGCAACAATAATTATGAGAATTGATATTATAGCAGGAGCGCGTCCGAATTTTATAAAGATAGCGCCAATTATTTCAGCAATTAAAGATTTGAAAAATAATGAAATAGAGTACAGGCTTATTCATACGGGTCAACACTATGATAATAATATGAGTGGGACTTTTTTCCAACAATTAAATATTCCTACACCTGATTATAATTTAGAAGTAGGCGGGGGTACTCAAGCGGAACAAACAGGTTCAATAATGGTACGTTATGAAAAATTATTGAATGATAGTTTTAAGCCAGATGTTTGCCTTGTTGTTGGTGATGTGAATTCAACAATGGCATGTTCAATTGTAGCTGCTAAAATGGGGATAAAGGTTGCACATGTAGAATCTGGAATACGTTCAAACGACTGGTCAATGCCTGAAGAAATAAATAGAATAGTGACTGACAGTATTACTAGTTACTTTTTTACAACTTCAATAACAGCAAATAAAAATTTAGTTGATCAGGGTGTTTCTTCAGAAAAAATTTTCTTTGTAGGTAACACAATGATTGATACACTCGAAAAATTTAAATCCAAATTGATTAAACCTGATATTTGGGATTCAATTAAACTTGATAAAAATAATTATTTACTATTAACGATACATAGACCTGCAAATGTCGATGATGATGAAAAAATGAAAGGATATTTGGAGGAAATTTTAGAGCATTCAAATAATTTATCAGTGGTTTTTCCTGTACATCCAAGAACTCAAAAAGTAATTGAAAAATTAAAAATAAATCATAAGAATCTTTATTTAGTGGAGCCGATGGGTTATTTGCAATTTAATTATTTAGTAAAAAATGCAAAAATTGTAATAACTGATTCAGGCGGCATTACAGAAGAAACGACAGTTATGGGAGTTCCTTGTATCACACTGCGAGATAATACAGAAAGGCCTGAAACGGTTACTGTTGGGACAAATGAGCTGATAGGAACTAATCCGTTATCGATAAAACCATTTTTAGTGAAGTTATTTGATGAAAAATGGAAAAAAGGTGAAATACCAGACTTATGGGACGGTTTTGCCGCAAAACGCATAATTGATATTTTGGTAAATCTTAATCAGCAATAATGAAAAAAATTTTAGTAGTTGCTGAATCTATAGATGTCAATGATAGCAGCGGAACAAAAGGGAGAGTAGCATTAATTTATAATTTAGTTGAAGCAGGATTTGAGGTGTTGGTGTATCATTACACTAGAAAAAATATTCAATTAGCAGGAGTGGATTGTATCTCTATTCCTGAAATAAAATATAGTCCCAATTATTTTTTAAGCCGTTTTCAAAGAGTTTTTCAACGTAGTACAAATATTAATATATCGTTATTCTTAGAGAAATTGTTTGGTTTTTCATTTACTTTTTTTAATGATACTAATAGTATTGCTAGAGCTTTAAAAAAATGTACTTTTCAGCCTGATTTGATACTGACATTAAGTAAAGGAGCTAGTTTTAGGCCACATTATGCTGTTTTAAAACTTCCGGAATTACATAATAAATGGATGGCTTATATTCATGATCCATATCCTTTTCATTTTTATCCAAGACCATTTACTTGGGTTGAACCTAATTATAAAGCTAAAGAAAACTTCTTTTTAGAAATTTCAAAAAAAGCTAAATTTAGTGCATTCCCTAGTCAATTGTTGCTGGAATGGATGGGAAGTTATTTTCCTGAGTTCATTAAGACAGGTCTTGTAATACCACATCAAAATTCTAAAAATATTGCTCAAAATTTAGATCAAGGTACTAATTTGCCAAGCTATTTTGATGATTCGAAGTTTAATTTGCTACATGCTGGAAATTTAATTGGCGGACGATCTCCAAAAGGGTTGATAGAAGGTTTTTTATTATTTTTGAACCAAAATCCAGAAGCTGTAAGAGAATCTAAGCTAATTTTATTAGGTAGCGCATCTAATTATGCAGAAATGATTCAAGGATATGAATGTGAAAAGAACGAAATTTATTTTTATAATGGAAATGTCGCTTTTGATATTGTGTATCGTCTTCAAAAGAGTGTTTCTGTAAATGTTATTTTAGAATCAAAATCTGAGATCAGTCCGTTTCTTCCAGGAAAATTTCCTCATTGCGTTGAAGCAAATAAAGCAATTCTCTCTCTCGCGCCTTATTACAGTGAAATCAGAAGGCTGTTGGGAAATGATTATCCTTACTGGGCAGAAGTCGATCAAGTTGATAAAATCGCTGAAATTATTGGAGACATGTATAAATTATGGAAACAAAATCCCAATAATTTGAAATTGAATAGGCAAGATTTAGTTGATTATTTATCTAAAGATTATTTGAAAAGGATAATCGATGATTTGTAAAAATAAATATTAATTAACGAAGGAAAAGTAACTGTAGTAAAGCTGATTGATTATTATAAAGTTATTTAAACGTGATGCTAAATGAGTATAAGAACACTTGTTTTAAAGATAATAAAATACATACCTCTTAATAGTTTCAAAATATTTTTATTAAAAAAAATATTTGGTTATTCTATAGGCAAAAATGTAAAAATTGGAAAGGCTTTAATCATTTGCGATAAGGTCGAAATTGGCGACAATGTTTTTATAGCTGATAGAAATTTTATCTCATGTGGGGCATTATCGATCGGATCTAAAACCTCCATCCATTCAGGTAATATTATTCTAGGATCTGCAAATTTTTCTATTGGTAATGATTCAAGAATTATCAACGATCATTATTTTGACTTGTATTGTAATATAAATATTGGGAATAATACCTGGATTGCTGGAAAAGAAAGTCAATTTTGGACACATGGGTCAATTCATACAAAATCAAAAACCAAAGATCTTTCCATAACAATTAAAAATGATGTCTATGTAGGATCTAGAAGCCTTTTTGCGCCAGGAGTTTTTGTTGAAAGTGAAAACTTAATAGGATTAGGAAGTGTTGTAAATCAAAAATTTTTAGAAAGAAAAACAATTATTTCAGGAAATCCGGCATCAGTTGTTAAACGAGATATTGATTGGCGATTAAATTGGTAAAAAAGAAATAAAAAAATATTAGTTATCGTTGACGATTTTTTTTATATAACGATTAAAGGGAATTTTTGTCTTCTAAGTTATTTAAAATTAATCATAGATATTTTTGAGAAATTAATTTAAATGAAAAAGCTAGCAGTTTTAATGCCTACTTATAATTGTGCTAAGTATTTGTCTGAAAGTATTGATTCAATTGTAAATCAAACTTATTCAGATTTTGATTTATACATTTATGATGATTGCTCAACTGACAACTCGACTGAATTAATAGAAAACTATAACGACGATCGAATTTTTTATAGAAAAAATGAAGCAAATTTAGGTATTTCTAAAACATTGAATATCGGACTAGAAGAGTTGTTGGGAAACTATGAGTTTATTGCAAGGATGGATGCTGATGATTGGGCTTATCCAAACAGATTTCAAATGCAAATGGATTTTATGGAACAAAATCCTGATGTAAATTTATGCGGAACCCAAGGATTTTGGCTAAAGAATATGGGAGAATCACCAACTTCTGGATGGCAATATCCCGTTTCTTATAACTATATAAGGTTGTACTTGCTGTTTACCGCTTCATTTGGACATTCTTCTCTTTTTTTTAGAAGTAGTTTTTTTATTGCTAAAAAATTGAGGTACAATGATACCATTAAAACTTGTGAAGATTGGGATTTATGGATACGAGTTTCGGCAATGGGAGAAGTACACAACTTGCCAGATTTTCTAATGAAATACAGAATCATTTCCACAAGTAATCATCGATCAGAGGAAAATAAGACTAAACATTTTATTGAAAGATCAAAAATCATATCTAATTATTGGAAAACTTTTGATAGTAATCTATCACCTGAACAAGTTTTAGAATACTATTATGAATCAAATGATAGTTTGAAGCAGAATTTTATTCAGAAATTAAAAATACTTATCAATTCTTTTAACCAATTGTTTGTAAATCATACATTAGATTTACAGATAGAAGATAAGAAAAAATTCAATTACCTTTTAGCTAGAAAAATTGTAGATTATAGAAAGAGGGCAAAAATTAGTTTATTTAATCCTTTTGTTTGGTTTTTATTGCTGACTCATGTGAAATTTATTAGTATGCCCCGATTAATTAAAAGTCAGATAAATTAAATGAAAAATAATAGAATTGAGATTTTAGACAGTTTTCGTGGTATAGCTATTGTTATGGTTATTTTTTTTCATTTTTTCTCGCGCTGGACTAATTTATATCCATATTACAATAAATATGATTATTTTGGATATGGAAAATATGGAGTTCATTTTTTCTTTATGATAAGTGGATTTGTTATTTTATTTACACTTGAAAGAACAAAATCATTAGGACAGTTTTGGTCCAATAGATTTACGAGATTATTGCCAGGAATGTTTTTTGCTTCCGTTTTAACTTATATTTTCTTTAATTTTTTGGATAATGATTTTTTATTTCCAGCGAGTCATTATTTTAAAAATATAGTGGTTAGTTTAACCTTTATACAGCCAGATTTATTGTCTTCACTAACAAGGTATACAGTTAAATTAGATTATATAAGTGCTTCCTATTGGAGTCTTTGGGTTGAAATTCAGTTTTATGTTTTAGCTTCTTTTTTATATTTCTTTTGTAAAAAAAGTTTTTACCGTAATTTTTTCACCATATCTATAATCTTGAGTGTTTTTAGTTTTGTATTATCATACGTCGATACTTCAAATAGTTTATATGTAAAGCTTAAAGCTTGGGAATCAGTTTTCAATTTAGGAGAAGCATTGCCATTTTTTTGTTTGGGAGCAGTTTTTTATGTTTTTTATGAAAATAATTTAAAACAAATAAAAAATGTAGCTTTAGAGAAATGCCTTTTTTTATTTTTTTCTTTCTTTTTACTTTTCAAGTCTTTCCCTGATTTAAAAAAAATGTCACTCTTTATTGTTTTTATTTCACTGTTTTTATTAATGATTTATTACCCTAGACGAATTTCGTTTTTAAATGCAAAAGTTATAAATAGTATTGGAGTTTCATCCTATTTTCTTTATTTGATACATGAAAATATTGGTATTTTTTTAATAAATAAAAATCACCTAAACTTTAATTTTTTGCCTTTTTTGCCAACACTTATTTATATTATGATATTAATTGTAAGCAGTGTTCTATTTACAAAATACGTTGAAGGAAGAATCATAATGGTTTTGAAAAAAGTCAATAAATTTTAAAAATGAGAGCTTCAATATTAATTGTATCAAAAAACAGAAAACAAGATTTATTCAAAACTTTAAATATTATAGAATCTTTAATAGATAAAGCTGAAGTAGAAGTATTAGTTTTTTTGGATGGATGTACTGATGAATCTGAAAATCTCAAAAATGAATTTATTTGGGTAAAATGGTTTATTTCTGTAAAATCGATTGGAGCTTCAGCAGCCAGACATCAAATTTACCCGTTAGCAAATTCGGAAATATTAATTGGATTGGATGACGATGCTCATCCGTTAAGTATTGATTTTTTGGATCAAATAGAAAATCTGCTTAAGAAAAATCTTCAAGTTGGAATTTTAGCCCTTGAGGAGATCAGAGGAGTTTTTCAATCTGATCAGGAAGCTTTGAAGCATGCAGAAAATGTAAAAAAAGAATATTTAACCTCGGAATTTATTGGGTGTGGTTTCGCAATTCGAAAATCAGTTTATAATCTTACAAACGGTTTTCCGGTATGGATTGATATTTACGGAGAGGAGTCCTGTTTGTCTATTGAAGTTATATCAAAAGGTTACGATATTTTATATACGAATCAAGTGAAAATTAATCATAGAGTAAACAAAGAACAAAGAAAAGTAAGTAAACAGAATTATTTTAGATTTGGGAAACAATTAAAAAATTCAACATTTTATTTTTTGGTTTATTATCCTTTTCCTTTAATTAATATTTTAAAATTGTATTGGCATAATTTTAAAAAATATGCTTTAAGTGATTGGCAATGTTGTAAAATATATTTTAAAACTTTGCTTGTCGTAATGATTAAAACCCCTAAGATTTTAAAATATAGAAAACCGATTGATAAATCTGTAATTTTAAAAATGCGAAGTTTGTCACATTTGAAATTTTAAAAAAAAATCAAATTTTGAAGCTTGCCAATCTTATTAAAAACCTATAAAATAAAGTATTTTTGTTAATACAAAAGAAATTTAAGTATGCCGTCAAAAAAATCATCACCATATATTATTGCTGAAATTGGTCAAGCCCACGAAGGCAGTTTAGGAATATTATATTCCTATATTGATGCGATTGCAAAAACAGGAGTTGATGCAGTTAAATTTCAGATGCATATTGCTGAAGCTGAAAGCAGTGAACATGAACCTTTTCGTGTAAAATTTTCATTAGAAGACAAAACACGATTTGATTATTGGAAACGAATGGGCTTTTCTTTAGAACAATGGAAAGGAATTAAAGAATATTGTGACGAAGCTGGATTAGATTTCATTTGTTCTCCATTTAGTAATTTGGCTGTTGATTGGCTGGAAGAAATAGGTGTTGAATGTTACAAAATAGGTTCTGGCGAAGTAAATAATTTTTTGATTCTAGAAAAAATTGCTAAGACTGGAAAACCCATGATAATTTCATCAGGGATGAGTTCTTTCTCAGAACTTGATAAAACAGTAGGTTTCTTAAAAGAAAGAAATGTTGAGTTTTCAATTTTGCAATGTACAACTGCTTATCCCACACAACCAGAACAATACGGGCTAAATGTTATTTCGGAATTAAAACAGCGTTATAATGTTTCAATAGGATTTTCAGATCATTCTGCTAAAAAAGAAGCTTGTATTGCAGCTACAGCATTAGGTGCTTGTATTTTAGAATTTCATGTTGTTTTTGACAGGGAACTTTTTGGACCAGATGCAAAGGCTTCATTAACGCTAGTTGAGGCTAGAGAACTTGTAGAATCTGTTCGAAATGTTGGCAAAGCAATGAAAAATCCAATAGAGAAAAATGATATTGAGTATTTAAAGCCTTTGAAACAAATTTTTGAAAAATCTTTGGCTATTAATAAAGATTTACCTAAAGATCATATTCTTACATTTGGTGATTTGGAAGCAAAGAAACCCAAAGGTTTTGGAATAGATGCTTCTCAATTCCAAAAAATAATTGGAAAAACATTGAAGAAAGAATTAAAGCAATGGGATTTTTTGAATGAATCAGATTTGTTATAAGCAACGAAAAAAATAACCTTTTTAGCTTAATAAATTTGAGAAAAAATAACATTTTGCTTTCCTCTTTTTTATCTACTTTAGCCCTTTAATAAATTAAAAATGCCAAAAAGAAAAATAGCTGTGGTAATCACAGCCCGACCTTCTTATAGTCGTGTAAAAACTGTATTATCAGCTATTCAAAAGCACCCGGATTTAGAATTGCTTTTGGTTGTAGCGGCTTCGGCTTTATTGGATAGATACGGTTCTGCCGTGAATTTTATAGAGAAAGACGGTTTCAATATTGCCGCGAAAGTTTTTAACGTATTAGAAGGAGAAAATCTAACTGCTGCAGCAAAAACGACAGGAATTGGGATTTTAGAATTATCTACGGTTTTTGATAATTTAAAACCAGATATTGTGGTAACCGTAGCCGACCGATTTGAAACAATGGCAACTGCTATTGCAGCTTCTTATATGAATATTCCTCTAGCGCACATTCAAGGAGGTGAAGTTACTGGAAATATTGACGAAAAAGTACGTCATGCAATCACAAAATTATCAGATTATCATTTTGTAGCTTCAGAAAATGCAAAAGATAGAGTTATAAAATTAGGAGAAGATCCAGAATTTGTTTTTAATACTGGCTGTCCTTCTATTGATTTAGCAGAAGAGATTATAAAAAGCGAAAAACTTCCATTTGATCCTTACCAAAAATATGGAGGAGTGGGCGCAACACCTGATTTATCAAATGGATATTTGGTCGTAATGCAACATCCTGTTACTACAGAATATAAAGATTCTAGAAAGCATATAGAAGCTACTCTTGAAGCTATTTACAAAATAAATAAGCCTACACTTTGGTTTTGGCCAAATGTCGATGCCGGAGCAGATGGGACTTCAACAGGAATACGTGCTTTTAGAGAGCAGCATCAGTTGCCTAATGTTCACTTTTTTAAGAATATGGAAGGGAAAGATTTTCTTGAATTATTAAAGCACAGTGAATGTTTAATAGGGAACTCTAGTGTTGGTATTCGTGAATGTGCCTTTTTAGGAGTTCCAGTAATCAATATAGGCTCACGTCAAAACAGAAGAGATCGTGGAGGAAATAGTGTTGATGTTGATTATTCACAAGAACAAATTGAGACCGCCATTAAAACGGCTGTTCAAAAAGGGAAAGCAGAGTCATCGTCAATTTATGGTGCTGGAAAAGCTGGTGAACAGATAGCTGACTTGCTGGCTGAATTACCTTTGCAATTTCATAAAACAATAATGTATTAATGAAAATTCTTGCTATCATCCCGGCTCGAGGTGGCTCAAAGGGCGTTCCAGGAAAAAACATAAAACTCCTAGGAGATAAGTCGCTTATTGTTCATGCCATTGATTGTGCAAAGGAGTCTAAAATGATTTCGAAGATTGTGGTTACTACGGATAGTCCTGAAATTATAAATGTTGTCGAAAAAGAAAATGTAGATATAATAGTAAGACCAGATAATCTCGCAAAAGATGATAGTCCTGTAGTAAACGCAGTTAAGCATGTATTAGATACTTTAAAAAGCGATTACGATTTGTTAGTTTTACTGCAACCAACGGCTCCGCTTCGCTCCGCGCAGCAATTGGATGAAATTATTAATATGTTTAAAAAGGATTTGTCATTAGAGGGCGTCATCAGCGTTGTGCCTATGGATGACATTCATCCAGCTCGAATGTATCAGCTTGATGAAAACATCAATTTGATTCCTTACATCAATTCGGGCGAAACTTTAAGAAGACAAGATTTAACACCCGTTTATTATAGAAATGGCTGCTTTTATGCAGTGACTCAAAAAGCATTTTTAGAACAAAATACCTTAATGCCTACATATAAAAAACCTTATATAATGGATCCAAATTGGCTCGTCAATATTGATAACAAAAGGGATTTTGCACTGGCAACTTTATTATATGATGATTGGAAAGATGAAAATAGCAATAACTGAATCCGAGCATTTTAGCCCAAAGGGATTAGAGAAACTTTCAGAAATTGCGAGTGTAAAGCTGTTAGATTGTAAAAATGAACAGCAACTTATATCAGAATGTATTGATGCTTCTGCAATTTTTGTTAGATTAAAGTTTAAGATTAGCAATTCTATAATTGACCAGTTGCCAAATTTAAAATATATCCTTTCGGCTACGACCGGAACAGATCATATTGATGAAGACTATTTTGCTTCAAAAGGCGGTAGAATTTTTACCTTAAAAGGGGAAACTAATTTTTTAGAAAGTATTCCGTCAACTGCAGAACATACTTGGGCTCTAATTCTTTCCTTAATTAAAAAAGTACCTTTTGCATTTGATGATGTAAAATTAGGAAATTGGGATAGAGATAGATTTAAAAATAATAATCTAAAAGGCAAAAATATCGCTGTTTTAGGATTAGGAAGAGTTGGCAAGCAAGTAGCCCATATTGCATCAGCTTTTGGTATGAATGTAGGATTTTACGATGTACTTTCTTTTGAATCAGAATATGAAAGATTTGCAACCCCGACGACCTTATTTTCTTGGGCAGATATTATTTCGATCCATATACCTTACACAGAAGAGAATAAGTATTTTATAGATGAAAATCTTCTAAGTGGCGTCAAAAAAGAAGTTTTTGTTATTAATACGTCTCGAGGAAAAATTTGGGATGAAAAAGTAATTGCCACCAAAATAGAAGAAGGTTTAATTAAAGGTATCGCAACGGATGTTATATCTGATGAGTTCCAACATGAAAATGAAAAGAACGTATTAATAGCTTTAGCTAATAAAGGATTTAATATTATTATTACGCCACATATAGCTGGAGCCACCTTTGAATCTATGGCAATGACAGAGGAATTTATTGTAGAAAAGTTTTGTAGAAATAGTATTTGAAATGATGAGTAAATTAGGAATAGTAATAACTGATGGAGTAGGTTTTAGGAATTTCATGCTTAGCGATTTTTATCAAAAGGCACAGGAATCATTTAATGAAGTTGTGATATTATCTTGTCTTCCAAAAGAAGCTTATAAAGACTTAAATGTTAATTGTGAAATTATAGAATTATCGATTTTCAATGAAAGTTTTTTTACTTGGTTTTTTAGAAAATCAAAAGAAGTTGCCCACTTACAGCTTCACAAAAAACAGAACAAGGGAATTGAGATAAATCTTCAAAAAAATTGGACAAATGCAAAGAATCCGCGAGGGTATGCTACGAGATTTATTTTTAAATTAACTTCTTTTCTGAATTCTGAAAAGTGGATACAGCGTTTTAATCATTGCCAGCAATTATTTTTTAAGAATGATGTCATCACTAAAGAATATTTTGAAATTTTAAAAAAAGAAAATTTTGATTTATTATTTTTTACCCATCAGCGACCACCTTTTATAGCTCCGGTCATTTATGCAGCAGAATTATTGAAAGTAAGGACAGCTACTTTTATTTTTAGTTGGGATAATTTAGCTTCTAAAGGGAGAATGTCAGGCAATTATGATTGCTACTTAGTATGGAGTGATTTAATGAAATCAGAACTTTTACAATTTTATCCATCTGTTAAAGAACAACAAATTAAAGTTGTTGGAACTCCCCAATTTGAACCTTATGTTCTGGATCGATATAAATCTACAAAGGAAAAATTTCATAATGAATTTGATTTGGATCCTTCAATGAAAACAATATGCTTTAGTTGTGGAGATGTATCAACAAGTAAAAATGATGAACTTTATATTGATACAATAGCAAGCGCAATTACAAATAACAATATTCCAAAAGTCAATTTTTTGGTAAGAATCTCTCCCGCTGAAGACGGTTCTCGTTTTAAAGATTTGAAAGAGAAATATTCTTTTATTAAATGGAATTTTCCAAAATGGGTTCTTACAAGAAAAGACCACCAAGAATCATGGTCGCAGAGAGTACCAACTGTTGAAGATGTTATTGATCTGCGCAGTATATTACAGTTTTCAGATTTAAATATAAACATGCTTTCAACAATGAGTTTGGATTTTATGTGTTTTAAGAAACCTGTAATTAACCCAGTTTTTGGGAGCATAGATAGTGGATTGTATAATGATCAAAAGTTTCTAGATTATGAGCATATAAAAAATGTGGTGAATTCAAAATCTACTAGAATTGCAAAAAATGATAGTGAATTGATTAGTGCTATCAATCTTTATCTGCAAAATCCCGAAATTGATGAAAAAGAAAGAGCGAGATTAGTAGAAATGCAGGTAAGCCGACCTCTTGAAAATACTGGAAAGAGAATTGCAGAGACATTACAGGGATGGGCTTAAAGAAAAAAATAGCAATTATCTGCAATTACGAATTACTTCCAGAAAGAATTGGAGGAATGGATCACTTTTTTTGGAGTTTTGATCAAAAATGCAAAGAAAATAATATTGAAGTAGATTGGTTTTTTCCTAATAACTCAAAACATGACAATTATTCAGAATTGAAGATTTACAGTTCTGGAACGAATGTGGAGAAAAGTTTTCTAACATTTCTTGAACATAATAAGCCACAGTATTCTCATATTATTACTCATTTTGTAGAATTGTGTACACCCTTTTTTAAAAAAGTAAAACAACTTTCTACTGCAGAAATTATTGCTATAGATCATAATCCAAGACCTTTAAACGGATATTCATTTAAGAAAAGAATAAATAAAAAACTGAAAGGATTACTGTTCTCAAAATATATAAATTTATTCATTGGCGTTTCTGATTATACAGTAAATGAGATTTTAAAAGATTTTGGATCACATTTAGGACATAAAACTAAAACAATTTATAATGGAGTTGTTATAGATAAGATTTTAATTCGACAGAATAGAAGTGTTTATAAACCTACTTTTTTAGTAGCCTCTCATCTTAGAGAATCAAAAGGGATACAAGATTTAATTGAATCTGTTTCGTTTCTTCCAAATGAAATAAAAGAAGAAATTAAGATTGATATTTATGGTGACGGACCTTACAAGAATATATTGTTAGAGAAGATTGGGCGGTATTCACTTCAAAATAATTTCCTTTTTAAAGGAAGCAAACCCAACTTAAATGAGATTTTTTTTCAATATGACTATATGCTTCAGCCCACACATATGGAATGTTTCAGTTTGTCTATTTTAGAAAGCTTGGCGGCAAATGTTCCAGTTGTAACCACAAATGTTGGGGGAAATGCAGAAGTTATAAAAAATGCTGAAAACGGATATATTTTTGAAGCAAAAAACATAAAAGCCTTAACTAAAATTCTTGAAGATGTTTATTTGGGAAACAAAAAGATATCGATTAATACGAGGGAATTAATTTGCAATTCCTTTTCTTTGCCGAAAATGGTAAAAGACCATTTTGAACTGCTTTTCAAATAGATAAGTTTTACAATTTTATAAATACATAAATGTTTTTTAATTCATTAGCATTTGCTATTTTTTTGCCAATCGTTTTTTTCTTGTATTGGTTTGTCTTTAACAAAACTAAAAGCACACAAAATGCTTTATTAATTATAGCGAGTTATTATTTTTATTCCTGTTGGGATTGGAGGTTTTTGTTTTTGCTCGTTTTCTCTACATTTCTAGATTACTATACTGGAATCCAAATTGAAAGAGGAAAATCTGAAAACAGTCGTAAATTTTGGTTTTGGCTCAGTATAATAGTCAATCTCGGATTTTTAGGGATTTTTAAATACTATAACTTTTTCGCCGCTTCATTTTCAGATCTATTAAATGGAGTTGGTTTCAAGGCGAGTCCAGTTTTATTAAAAGTTATCCTCCCTGTCGGAATTTCGTTCTATACTTTTCACGGACTTTCATATGTTATAGATATTTATTACAAACGAATTAAAGCCGAATATAATTTTGTTGATTATTCTCTGTTTGTGAGCTATTTTCCGCTTCTAGTAGCAGGCCCAATCGAAAGAGCAACGCATTTGCTTCCTCAGGTAAAGGTAAAAAGAGAATTCAATTTTCAAACAGCAAAAGAAGGAGTTTGTCAAATTATTTGGGGATTAGTTAAAAAAGTTGTCATTGCCGATACTTGCGCAACTTATGCCAACGCTATTTTTGATAACTATTCTGGAATGAATTCATTTTCTTTAATTCTAGGTGCCATTTATTTTGCATTTCAAATTTATGGAGATTTTTCAGGTTATTCTGATATTGCTTTAGGCGTTTCAAGATTATTTGGTTTAGATTTATTAAGAAATTTCAATTATCCCTATTTTTCAAGAGATATCGCTGAGTTTTGGCGCCGCTGGCACATTTCACTTTCATCTTGGTTTCGTGATTATCTATATATTCCGTTAGGGGGAAGCAAAGGTGGACTTTGGATGAAAATCAGAAACACATTTATCATTTTCTTGGTAAGCGGATTTTGGCATGGAGCTAATTGGACCTATGTAATCTGGGGATTAATTAATGCTATTTATTTTCTGCCGTTACTTTTATCAAATAGCAATCGCAACAATATGGGCGCCATTCAATTAAAATTTGATTTTGATTCGGTCAAAATTGCAATGAGCATTCTATATACCTTTTTACTGACATGTACAGCTTGGATATTTTTTAGAGCGAAAACAATCACTGATGCAGTTTTATATATAAAAAGAATTTTTTTAAACCGAGATTTTAGTTTTCAATTTTTAGAAAACGAGCGTTATAGTTATGAGTTAGTGGGAATGATTGGTTTATTTGTATTGATAGAATGGAATAATCTAAACAAGGTTGAGCCCCTTTCAGGAAAAAGAAGTTCATTGAAGGTAGCTTTAGCTTTAGTTGCCATAATGGCTTTGGGAACTTTTTCAGATTATAAAGAATTTATATATTTTCAGTTTTAATGAAGAATTTTATAATTTATACAACCAAAATTTTTGCTTTAGCTATTTTGATTGCTATTGCATTAGATGGACTTTATACTTATGTCTTTCTGCAATCAAAAAATAGAGGAAAAATCGAAACTGTTTTTAATTCGAGCGGAAAGAAATATGATGTTGTAATTTTAGGTTCATCAAGAGCCAACAATCATTTTGTGTCACAGATGTTTGAAGACAAAGGTTTAAAAACTTTCAATTACGGAATGAGCGGTGGACATTTATTTGAAGCTTCATTAATGTTGAAATTAATGATCGAAAGAAAGTATACAATTAAGAACGTCATTCTTGAAGCCGATTTAAATTTGTCAAATGATAAAGAATCTGAAGGAGTGTCGGCAAAGTTTTTACCTTACATTCATAATTCAGAGATTATAAAAGAACAATTTAAATCTCAAGAAAATTTTAATGAACTTTATTATATACCATTTTATAGATATATAAAATATGATTCGAAAATTGGATTTCGGGAAACCTACAAAATTGTTACCAATCAAACAACAAATGCTTTAGATAATCTAGGATTTTATCCTTTAAAAAAACACAAAAACGGCAATATGAAAAACAATATTGTCAATTTAAATCCACTCCCTCATAATAAATATTATGAAGAAATCAAGAAAGTCTGTAAAGAAAACAACATAAATCTTATCACTATAATGACGCCAATGTGTGAAAATGTAGTAGGGATGAATTATTTTGACAAGGTTAAAAAAGCTTATCCAGAAATTCATAATTATGAGAATGTTGTGGTTGAGGATAAATATTTTTCATCTTGTGGGCATATGACAGATAGTGGAGCAAAACTATTTACGGACAGAATTTTAAAAGATTTTTTCAATAAATAAAATATGAAAATAGCTTTTTTAACACCAGAATATCCCCATGCCAAAACTGGTAACTCAGGAGGCATTGGAACCAGTATCAAGAATTTGGCAATTGGACTTTTAGCACAAGATGTTTCAGTGCGAGTACTTGTTTATGGACAAAAAGAAGATTCTCTTTTTGATGATAATGGCGTTTTAATTCAGCAGATTAAAAATGTAAAAGTTAAAGGATTGTCATGGTGGTTTACAAAAAAAAAACTTGAAAGAATTATAAATGAATTATACTCGAATAAAGAAATTGATTTAGTAGAAGCACCAGATTGGACCGGAATAACTTCATTTATCAAGCCAAATAAATGTCCAATTATAATACGATTGCATGGTTCTGATACGTATTTCTGTCATTTAGATAATCGTCCTGTAAAATGGGTAAATAAGTTTCATGAAAAAAGAGCAATTCAAAAAGCTGATAGTTTATTATCGGCAAGTCAGTTTACTGCAGATAAAACGAATTTAATTTTTAATTTAAATAAGAAGTTTGAAATCATTCCAAATCTTATTGATTCGGAATTGTTTAAAAAAGATGATTTAGATAAACAGACTAAACAAAATATCTTATACTTTGGAAGCCTTATTAGAAAAAAAGGACTTTTAGAATTACCTCTGATTTTTAATAAAGTTATCGAAAAGCATCCTGAAACAAAATTAGTTTTAATAGGAAAAGATGTTTTAGATATTATTTCAGGAAATTCTTCAACATGGGAAATGATGCAAAATCTTTTTTCTGAGAAGGCTTTAAAAAATGTCGAATATCTTGGAAGTATTCCTTACAGCGAAATAAAACAAAAAATTCAGGAATCAAAAATATGTGTTTTTCCATCTTTTGCAGAAGCTTTTCCGGTTTCTTGGTTAGAGGCAATGGCAATGGAAAAACCAATTGTAGCTTCAAATATTGGCTGGGCAAATGAAATGATAGATGAAGAAAAAAACGGATTTTTAGTTGATCCAAAAGATCACGATTTATACGCTCGAAGATTAATTGAGTTTTTAGAAAATCAACAACTTTGTCTTGAAACAGGAAAGGCAGCAAGGAAGAAAGTTCAAGAATGTTTCGATATAGAAATTTTGGTTAAAAGAAATATTGAATTTTATAAAAAAATGAAAGTATAATTCACATTAAAATGATACTAAAGGAATTTTTAACAAGTACCGGAGAAATTATACTTTATAATGGTCAACCTAATTTTGAGAAGTTAGAAGTTTTAGCATCTGGTGCAGGAGATATTTGGCACAGTTCATTTGAACAGGGCTATAAAAATGCTTTTCCAGAATTAGTATATCAGACTGCTGTCTTTTTTATGTTTATTAATGATTTTGATAATCTTGATGAATGTGTAAGTTGGAGAGTTAATCCTAATCAATTTGCAGTTCGTAAATCTGTTTGGGAACAATTAAAAGGTTTTGATGCAGAATATGAAAATGTTCAATTACAGGCATTAGATTTTGGATACAATGCGTTGCGTAATTCCGCGGCAGTTCCACTTTTTATTAAAGGACTTTTTCAGGAAAATTTAGAAGAAAAAATTGATATATCTGCAAAAGACAGATATGTGTTTTTTCGAAAAAATTTCAAATTGGATCACTCTGCATTTATGTTGTACAGAGAAGGATTTTGGAAATGGAAAGAATGGAATGCTTTTTTTTATGCAAAGAAAAATTTCAAATTAGGAGCTAAAAAGCCTATAATTAAACCTCGTAAATTATTACCTATTGAGGGGCAACCAACTGTGAGTTACATTATTCCTACAATGATGCGCCAGGATTTTACTTTACAGTTGTTGCAAGATTTAGCAGTTCAAACTTATCCGTTATCTCAAGTTGTTATTGTTGATGCAACTCCAGAAAATGTAAGAGACGAAAAATTATATAAAATCAAAGATTTCCCTTTTGAATTAATTGTAAAATGGCAGGAAACAAAAGGAAGCTGCAGAGCAAGAAATGAAGCTATAGAATTATGCACGGGAGATTATACTGTTTTTGGAGATGATGATGTCCGAGTACTTCCAGATTTTATTGAAAACCATATTAGGCTTTTGCAAACTTATAAAACTGGTGCCTGTAATGGCTTAGATATTCGAGCAGATAACCAGCAGCAAGATTTGGAAGATTTAAATGAAAAACTAAAAAAAGTTGAAAAAAATAGGTGGAAAGTTGGCGTAACTCCAACTTTCAGCAATGCAAATTCTTGCGTTAAAACAGAATATGTTAGAAAATTGATTGGGAATGATATTAATTTTGATGGTGGGTACGGTGAAGACAGTGATTTTGGATTGTCGTTATTTAAGTTAGGACAGGTCATTCTTTATAATCCTTTTTCTGCCAACTTGCATTTAAAACCGCCAGTTGGAGGATATCGATTTTGGGGAAATCAATCAAAGATTCTCGGAAAAAAAAGAAAAATACAGCCTTGGGAATTAGATACTCCGGTAAGAAACATTCGACCAGTACCAAGTCCTACTGTCATGTATGGTATTGTAAAGCATTTTACACCACAACAAGTTTTGGAATACAAATACAAACACTTTTTTCTCTATCTTTTTAAAGGATCTAAAAGAGGTTTCGTATACCGTTTTTTTCGAATACCATATAAAAACCTTCAGTTTAAGAAATCACTTTTTTATGCTAAAAGATTAAATAATTTAGGAATTAGACACAAATAAATATGAAATTCTCTCTAATTATTTGTACTTATATGCGTCCAGAACCCTTGCTACAATTATTGCAATCGGTTCAAAAGCAAACTTTTTATCCAGATGAGATTTTAATTATTGATGGATCTTTACATGATCAAACTAAAATTATTTTAGAAAAGAACAAATTTGAAAATCTCAAATATTTTTTAGTTGATGATCTGAATCGCGGTCTTACAAAACAAAGAAATTTTGGAATTAGGAATGTAGAGCCTAGTAATGAAATTGTTTGTTTTCTAGACGATGATACCGTTTTACAAATAGATTATTTTGAGAGAATAATGGAAACTTATAAAATATTTCCCGATGCTTTAGGAGCTGGAGGTTATATTTGTAATGAAGTAAAATGGGAAAAAACTTCTGATAATTATATTCCAAGAATTGATGAGTTTTATTATGATGAATGGAAACGAAATGATGGTAGCCGATTTATACTTCGAAAAAAACTTAGTTTAGACAGTGATTGTCCTCCGGGTTTTTCTCCCAATTTTTCACATGGACGAAGCGTTGGTTTTTTACCCCCAAGTAATAAAATATACAAGGTTGAACAATTAATGGGCGGCGTTTCTTCATTTCGAAAATCGGTTTTCGAGGAGCTTTCTTTTTCCAATTATTTTGAAGGATATGGTTTGTATGAAGATGCAGATTTTACATTAAGAGTTTCAAAAATTGGAAATTTATATTTAAATACAGCTGCAAAATTAGAGCATTTTCATGCGGCATCAGGACGGCCAAACCAATATAAATATGGAAAAATGGTTGTTAGAAATGGCTACTATGTATGGAGAGTAAAAAATCCAAATCCAGCTTTAGAAGATCATTTTAAATGGAATGCAATAACTATATTGCTGACGCTAATTAGATTTAGTAATGTTTTAACAGGCAATAAAAGAAAAGAAGCTTTTACAGAAGCAATTGGAAGAACAATAGGCTGGTGGAGTTTATTATTTGATAAGCCAAAAATTGAAAAATGATAACAAAAGAAACAATTTTAGAAACGAATTTAAAGCAAAAAGAATTTTACAATAATAAAAAGAAAAATTTTGCTACAAATATTTGGTCAAAAGTTAGAAACGGGGTTCTTAACCAAATTAAAAAAAATATTGGCGTTCAGGACCAGTCTTATGTTTTACATAAAGAATGGTTTGGCGATTTGTCGACAAAAAAAGTTTTAGACTTAGGCTGTTTTTCAGGGAATTATTGGTCAATGTATTTGGCAGAAAATTCGAAAGAATATTTGGGTATTGATTTGAGTGATATTGCGATTGCAAAGTTGAGTGAAAGAATTAAGCATTTGCCAAATGCACAAGCAAAAGCAATTGACTTTCTTTCGGATGAATTCACAGTGAAGGACTTTGATTTGATTTACGCCTATGGTGTACTCCACCATTTTGAAAACACATCAATTTTAATTGATAAACTGAATGAAAAATTAGCATTTAGCGGAGAAATTATAAGCTATGACCCACTTGAGACGAGTTTTCCCGTGAAAGTTCTGCGAACATTGTATAGACCTTTTCAATCTGATGCCGCTTGGGAATGGCCGTTTACAAAAAAAACATTCTATTTATTTCAGGATTCTTTCAATATTATTGAACGAAGAGGATTGCTTGGAAAATCAAAATGGATTGCTTTAGTAAATATATTGCCACTCTCTGGCGAAAAGAAAAATGAAATTGGTTTAAAATGGCATCAACAAGATTGGAATGATTCTAAAACATTAGATTCAGTTTTGTTTAGTTGTATGCATGTTACGATGTTGATGACGAAAAAATAGGCTGTTGTTTGTTCAATTGTATTATAGCCTGTGATTTAAGCGTAGTATATTTTGAAGATTAATTAATATCAGGATCTTTTAATGTAGCTTTTTCAGAAACGAAAGAGAACTTATTTGCAGCAAAATAACCCAACAAAATCTAATGAAGACAATTTTAATTGCACATAATTATTCTGAAAATTCATTTGCTTCAATGAGTTATTATTTGGCTAATTATTTAGCAGATACAGGAAATAGAGTTGTTTTTATATCACACAGGCCTTTTTTTAATGAGATGCAAACAATCAAAAAACAAAAAGGTGAAATAATTATTTGTTCATGGCCTACAGAAGATAGACCTACGTCACTAAAAGATGCTCTTTGGTATTCTAAACTTTATTTTAAATATAAACCAAATATTGTTATAGGACATTTTGTGGGAGCTAATATTGCTATTGGCTTGTCAAAATTGTTATCATTTAATAGAGTGAAAACATTTAGTTATTATCATACTTTAATGGGACAAATTGCTTTAGACAGTAGAGGAAAGCATTTGAAAAGGAATGTTTTGATTTTTAGAAAAAGTATATTTTATAAATTTTTTTGTGATGCAATTATTTGTCCATCAGATTTAGCACAAGAAGATTTGAAAAAAAGTTATAACTTAAAAAAGGGTTTAGTTTTTCTGAATCCAATGAAGGATAGATTTCAATACAAAAATATTCAGAATGAAAATAAAATTATTATTTCTTATTTAGGAAGACTTGATCCTTCAAAAGGAATATTAGAATTAATAGAAGCATTTATAAGTTATAAAAGAAAAAATAAATTTTCAAATTTATTTTTAAATATTGCTGGCACCGGAAGTTTAGAAAGTGAAATAAAAAAAATGATTGTTAATGTAAGTGAAATTAAGTTTTTTGGTGGAATTAAGTATGATAAAGTTGATGACTATTTGCTGCAAAGTCATTTTGCAATAATACCTTCAAAAATAGATAATTTACCAACAGTAGGTTTAGAGGCATTAATGAATTCTACGCCTTTATTGATTTCTAATTTTACAGGACTAGCAAACTACTTACAAGATGGTTCGGATTGTTTTAAATTTGATCCAAATTTAGAATCAATGGTTTCTCTATTTTATAAGGTTGAAAGTAATTTTTCCGAATATAATAAGATGAGTGACAATGCAAGAATAACTTTTCTAGAAAATTTTGAGATAATGAATTATTGCAACAAATTTTCCAATATGATTTTGCAATGAAATTAGTTGTTATAACTCATGTTGTTCATATTCAAAAAGATGGTGCTTTTTGGGGATATGCTCCTTATGTTAGAGAAATGAATATTTGGTTTAAATATATTGATGAAGTAGCTGTTGTCGCTCCTTTAGAATTAAAAAAAGGTTTGACCGAAATTGATACTTTTTATGAGTGTGAAAACATCGATTTTAAGCAAATTCCGAATTTCAATTTCACTAGTTTGAAAAATATTCTTAATTCGATATTTAAGCTTCCTCTCATTTTTTGGCAAATTTTTTGGGCTATGTATGATGCAGATCATATTCATTTGCGTTGCCCTGGAAATGTAGGCTTAATCGGTTGTCTTGCACAAATTTTTTTTCCAAACAAAAAGAAAACGGCTAAGTATGCGGGTAATTGGGATTCTGAAAGTAAACAGCCTTTGTCGTATCGTTTACAAAAGTGGATTCTTAGTAATTCTTTTTTAACAAAAAATATGCAAGTATTGGTTTATGGAGACTGGCCAGATCAATCCAAAAATATAAAACCTTTTTTTACTGCAACATATTCAGAAGCAGAGAAAGAAATTATTTCAAAAAACAGTTTAGATTTAAAGACTGAGTTTATTTTTGTTGGCAGTTTGGTTTCAGGTAAAAATGCCCTTTATGCCATAAAATTAATTCAAGAATTAGTTAAAAAAGGAATAAATGCAGTTTTGAATGTTTATGGAAATGGTATCGAAAAGAATAATTTAGAAATTTATATTAGTGATAATAAATTAGAAGGCTACATTGTTTTACATGGAAATCAAAATAAAGAAACAGTAAGAAAAGCCTATCAAAAAAGCCATTTTGTAATACTGCCATCAAAAAGTGAAGGATGGCCAAAAGCAATTGCTGAAGGAATGTTTTGGGGCTGTGTTCCTGTCGCAACTAATGTTTCGTGTGTTCCGTTTATGCTTGATTATGGAAATAGAGGAATTTTATTGAAGATGAATTTGGAAAAAGATGTCGTACAGCTCAATAATCTTCTTGAAAACAAAGATATTTTTATGTCTAAAAGTAAGTTAGCGCAAGATTGGTCTCAGAACTATACTACTGATTTTTTTGAAACTGAAATTAAAAATTTGCTGTAAACATGAGGGTTGTACAAATAATAGATACCTTGGAAGCTGGCGGAGCCGAGCGCATGGCGGTAAATTATGCCAATGCATTGTCAAAAAAAATTGAATTTTCAGGTTTAATTGCAACGCGAAAAGAAGGTTTGCTTTTGAATCAGATTGATGCAGAAGTTAATTACTTGTTTTTAAATAAGAAGAAACTAATAGACTTAAAAGCTGTTTTTACGGCAAGATCTTATATTAAAAAACATTCAATTAATGTTATACATGCCCATAGTTCTTCATTTTTTTTGGCTGTTCTAATTAAATGCGTTTTTCCAAAAGTCAAAATTATTTGGCATGATCATTATGGAATTTCTCAGGATCTAGAAGTTAGAAAAAATATAGCATTGAAAGTAGGCTCGTTTTTTTTTATTGGAAGTGTTGCAGTAAATTCTGCTTTAAAGAATTGGGCTGAATCATATTTAAATTGTAAAAATGTAATTTACTTTCCTAATTTCATTGTTGACAGGAACGATTCGTATAAAGTGTTTTCTTTAAAAGGAATAGATCATAAAAGGGTTGTTTGTGTTGCAAATCTGCGCCCGCAAAAAAATCATGAATTATTAATTAAATCAGCGCATTTAATTAAAGAAAAACATCCTGATTGGACTTTTCATTTTTTTGGAAAAGATTTTGAAGATAGTCATTCAAAAAAAATAAAAGATTTAATTGACGAATTTAAATTAGAAAATTCTGTTTTTCTTTATGGGACGGTTGACAATATAGGTGCTGTCTTAAAACAATGTGAAATCGCAACTTTACCATCTTTATCAGAAGGACTTCCGTTAGCAATTTTGGAGTATGGCTTATATGAAAAAGCTGTTGTAGCTACAAATGTGGGTCAGATTTCTGAAATTATTTCTTCAGATAGTGAAGGTCTTTTAGTAGATTCAAATGATCTATGTCAATTCACAGAGTCGATTATAAGATTAATTGAGAATGAAAATGAGCGTCTTCAAATGGGATCGACATTACATCATATTGTTGAGTCAAGATATTCTCAAAAATCAATAATCAAAGATTATTTACAATGGTTAAATTCTTTAACTAATTTTACTCCTGAAATTCCAGTTTAAATATTTTAATGAAAAATAAAACGATCACATATTATTACCTTATTTTATTGCATTTACTTATTGCTTTGGCAGTTTTTGTTTTGCCAGTTCTTTCGAAATTATACGCGCTTATAATACCTGTAGCCGGAATTTATTTGGTAAATAAAACAAAAAATCAAAATAATGAAGTATTGCTGGTTTGTGCATATTTGGTTGGTGCAGAGGTATTCATGCGTATGACTGGAGGGAATTTCAATAATGAATATGTGAAATTTAATCTTATTTTTTTCATGTTTTTAGGCATGATTTATAGCAGTTTCTCTCCATCATCTTTTATTTATTGGTTTTTCTTGATTTTACTTATTCCTTGTATTTTGGTTACGGCTTCAGTAGATCAAGTTGATGTTGATGTTAAAAAACTACTGTTTTTTAATCTTTCTGGACCAGTCTGTTTAGGAATTTGTTCTATATACATGTATTCAAGACGGATTCAATTTTCTCAATTGCAGAATATTCTTTCGGTGATGGGGCTACCAATTTTCACAACAACAGTCTATTTGTTTTTATATACGCCAAGCGTGAGAGATGTAGTGACCGGTACAGGTTCTAATTTTGAAACCTCTGGAGGATTTGGACCAAATCAGGTGGCAACAATTTTAGGTTTAGGAATCTTTATTTTTTTTACCCAGCTTGTATTGTTTTCTAAATCAATTAAAGATAATATTTTGAATGTATGTTTGTTACTGTTTGTAAGTTATCGTGGAGTTGTAACTTTTT
Organism: Flavobacterium sp. 245; assembly: GCF_004362055.1. Taxonomy (GTDB): domain Bacteria; phylum Bacteroidota; class Bacteroidia; order Flavobacteriales; family Flavobacteriaceae; genus Flavobacterium. Next base: position 246,268 of record NZ_SNXB01000005.1, on the reverse strand, counting down.
CTAGAGGCGGTATTATAACTGGAGTTGTCATGATTATTTGCCTTTTGTTTTTTTTGTATCGATTTTCTAATGCAAAAGGAAAAGCAAAATTCAGTTTGGTATTTATCTTAACTGCGTTAATGGGTGTTGGAATTTGGACTTATAGTTCTATTCAAACAAGAGGACTTATTGATAAACGTTATGCCAATAAAGATGCATTAGGACGTGCGAAAAAAAGTACTTTAAGTGGAAGAGAAGAAATTATGGACACCGAAATTAAATTCTTTTTGGATAATCCTATAATGGGAGTAGGGGCTGGAATGGGTAAAGAACTTCGAAAAGAATCAGGTGATGTAGTTGCCTCACACAATGAAATAACTAGAATGCTTGCTGAACATGGAATGTTTGGTGTTTTTGGGCTATTGATACTGTTTTTAACGCCATTAATTCTTTTTATAAATAACAGGCAGCATCTTTATTGTTTGTCTTTTTACCTCTTTTGGTTACTAACTATAAATCACGCTGCAATGAGAATTGCGGCACCCGCATTTATTTATGCTTTGTCATTGCTTTCGGTACGAATTGCAATACCGGAAAAAGCTGAAAATTAAGCTGTTTAATTATAATTTTTTTATAATACATTTGTGTCGAAGAAAAAGTCCCCAAACTTTAAAACTTACGACTGATCATGACTACTAAAAAAATGCATTTCGAGATTTCGGAAAGGAAAATACTATTGCATATTTTTGATGCTGCCTTTATTTTTGCTGGTTTATATGTTTTACATTTTCTATTTGATAATCGGTATTATGTTTTAGATTTCGATTATTTCTACAGACCAATTTTGCTTATTGCGTATATTGCTGTTTTTGGAGCAATTTTCGAAATGTATAATCTTCAAATTGCCAGTAATCAGTTTCTAATACTTCGAAGTACTGTTTTGACAGCAACTGCTGCAGTTATTTTATATTTATTTACTCCTGTTTTATCGCCTGAGCTTCCAAAAAAGCGATTGGTTATTTTGGTGTTTTACTTTGCAATTCTTGCTTCATTGCTGGCTTGGCGTTTCTTTTATGCTATTTTTCTAGCTTCGCATCGTTTTTCTCAAAATGTTGTTTTGATATGCGATAAGGATCAAGTCGAGGAACTGGTTTTAGGTCTTGAAAATGTTGATCCGCATTATACAATAATCGGTTTTGTTAATTCTGATTCAGTTTCTGATGAAAATAATGAGTTTAATTATGTGAAAGAGATTAAGAAACATGATTTAGAGGATTTTGTAATTCATCATAATGTTTCTGAAATTGTTATCGCGGCCCAAAAAACAGACGGAATCACAGCTGACTTGTATCAGCAATTACTTCACTTATTAGAGTCTGGTAATATTATTAAAGAATATACGCAGGTTTATGAAAATAAAACACAGCGCATTCCAGTACATTATATAGAGCGTGATTTTTATCGCTTTTTTCCCTTTAGCCGTAGTAACAGCAATAAATTATATCTGATTTTAATTCGTTTAATAGAATTTGTACTGTCTTTCATCGGTTTGGTATTTTGTTTCATTTTTATACCATTTATTTTAATTGGCAATCTTATCGCAAATAAAGGGAGCTTATTTTATACACAGGAGCGCGTTGGAAAGAATGGTGTTATTTTTAAAATTTATAAGTTCAGGACAATGATTGAAAATACAGATGTCAACGGTCCATTCGCGAAATCAAATGATAATAGGGTAACGCCATTTGGGAAATTTATGCGTAAATCCAGATTAGATGAATTGCCTCAGTTTTTCAATGTTTTAATGGGAGATATGGGGGTAATTGGACCTAGACCCGAGCGTCCTTTTTTTGTTGCTGAAATTGCTAAAATAATGCCTTTTTATGAAACTCGTCATGTTATAAAACCAGGTTTAACGGGTTGGGCTCAGGTAAACTATTCGTATGGAGAATCCATTGACGAAAGTCTAATAAAACTTCAGTATGATTTATATTATATAAAACACCGCAGTATTTTTTTGGACTTAAGTATTACTTTCAAAACAATTACAACCGTTTTGTTTTATCGCGGACAATAATGCGATTTAGATAATAATTGGAATACGTTTTTTGTTTCTGATCGCGAATCTTGCCAAAACAAATCCGCTGGTAATAATCATTGGCAAAACAATAAAAAAGTGTGCTTTATTGATTAGGAAAAGCGTGTATATTAGTAAAAATAGTAAATGTAAAACGGCAAATCGATATGTCCATCTTTTGTTTTTTAGAAGTGAAAAAACAATCAAAATCAATAACAGCGGACTAAATAATAATACATTGTAATTCATCTCCAATTCGTGGTGATAAGAATAAAATCCAATCGCAACAAAAAATATCCCTATTAAAGATAAAATGAAAATATAAATCTTGTCAACTATTTTATTTTGTGCCAATACTACAAAGCCAAGTATAAATAGATAAGTGTAAATATTATTCCACAATGATCTTGGCGTTTCTTTTTCAAAGCTCAAAAGAGTCTGGCTTTCTTTTGCCAGGGGATGATTTTGAAAAGTAGTTTTTGCTAAACTGTTTTTCAATTCAAAAGGAAGAAAAATTTTCGTTCCCATTTGATCAACTTTGGTTCCAAAAATAATACTCGTTCCTAATTGTTCGTAAAAGTGTCCGTCAAAATAAGGGAAAAGAATCGAGCGATACGTTTTATCAGTATCTTCTTTTTTGATAATCACATTGTGGTTCAAAGCGTTGTTGATCACGTCAACTACCATCGAAGTGCAGTTTTTATCAATAAATTTATAAGTGTAATATCTTTCTTCAGAAGCTAAAACGGCATTTAATTTGTCGAATAATTTTTGTTTTAAATCGAGCGGAATTAATAATTCTTGTTCATGAATACTTCTTTTTTCATAAGTGTACTCATTTAAAAAATCGGAGTAAGAGTGCACTGTTGCAAAATACTGTAAATCGCCTTTGGCAAATTTCATTACAAAATTGGGTGTTCTAAAATCAAAAGTTCCATAATTATAAACGACATCAAAGTTGTTTCCAGGATCAGAAACCCGAATACCTGTATGTCCAAAATAGGAATATGTTTCGTTTCCAAGACCGCAAGTTAGCACACTTATTTTGACATCTTTTGATAAAGGCAGACTTTGGCTGAAACCAATAAAACTTAGTAATAATAGTAAACTAAAAAGTGTTTTTTTGAAAATGACATTTTTCATAATTTAAAATTTTTAAGAAGTTTAATGGTTTTGTAATATTATCTAAAGATACCTAAATCTACTTTTAAAGAAAAAATATTCGAATACAACGCCGCGCTTTGATTCCCTAAATCGGTTAAAGCATAATCAACCTGAATTCCTTTGTATTTGAAACCAAGACCAATATTTGGCTGGAAATTCACCTTTTCAGTATTGTCTAATTGTGTAACGTTTTGAAAGTTTCCTGCTCCGGCTCTTAAGAAAACAAGATCTGTATAACCAAATTCAAAACCAACTGCTGGGTCAATACTTACTAATTTTGATGAAATGATATCGTTTGTCTGCTCAAATCGCATATTCAGATTTGTGGCAACAAGAAGACTGTAATCATTATGGAAATCAAACTTTTTTGAAACTCCTAATTGTGCTTTTGGCAAAGTAATTTCGGTACTTTCAGGAAGTTCGTTGTTTTCTCCCGGAATAGCGTTGGCAATTTTTGCATATTCTTCTTCGTCAATATTCCAAATATTGTAAGTGGTTGTAATATCACGAAGCATTAAACCGAATTTCCAATCGTTTCGTTCAAATTGTAATCCTACGTCAAAACCAAAACCCCATGAATTAGCAAATTTCCCGATAATTCTCCTGATTATTTTGGCATTAACTCCATATTGAAAACCTTCAACGGGCAATTTTCGTGCATACGAAAAAGTAAAACCATAATCTGCGGTTGAGAATAAGCTGATTCGGTTATAATCGATATTGCCCTGACTGTCGATTAATTGTGTGGTGTCCATTATATCATCAACCCCAAAACGAATCATCGAAATTCCCCAAGCACTTCGATCATCAATTGGACTTGCGTATCCTATAAAATCATATTGCGCAATGTTTGCAAAATAGTTGGCATGCATTAATGAAATTTGATGATCTTCAAGGTTTGTCAAACCTGCTGGATTCCAATATACTGCGTTAACATCGTTAGTGGATGCAACAACGGCACTCGACATTCCTAATGCAGCAGCATCGACACCAATATTCATAAACTCATTCGAATATTTTCGAACGGTTTGTGCATACTGTGCAGTAAAACTCCAAAATAATAAAAGCGAAAAAAGATTTTTCAAAAGTTATTTTTTTGCAGACTTAAGCCTGTTTTTAATTTTCATCAAAAATATAATATTTTACTCATCTAATTTCTTCCTTTTGAGAAATATTGCAGAACTAAAGGCTTTAACTAAAAAACTCTTGCGAAAACCTATTTTACATGCACTTATTATGCTAAATTTGTTCCTTGTCATTATCAAATTTTTTAAAGATGAATATTAAAAAACACATTCCTAATTTAATTACCTTAATTAATCTTTTTTGCGGTTGTGTCGCAATAGTTTTTGTGTCGCAAGCAAATTGTGGGCAAGATTCAGTTTACTTTCTCATGGCTTTTTATATGGTATGTTTAGGAATCTTTTTTGATTTTTTTGATGGTTTTTTTGCTAGACTTTTTAAAGTTTCAAGTCCGCTTGGATTACAATTAGACTCTTTGGCTGATATGGTGACGAGTGGCGTTGCACCTGGTTACGTAATGTATAGTATGTTTGAAAGAAGCGGTCACCAATTAGGAAATCAAGCTGCTATTCCTTTTTTAGGATTCATTATAACTTTAGGCGCGTGCTACAGGTTAGCCAATTTTAATATTGATACTCGTCAGACGGATTCATTTATTGGCTTGCCAACACCTGCAAATGCATTGTTTATTTTGAGTCTTCCATTGGTTGTTGAATTTTCAGATTCTTTACTGATGCTTGAAATTTTAACTAATGAATGGGTTTTACTACTTATTACATTATGCAGTGCGTATGTTATGAATGCTGAAATTCCTTTATTTTCTTTAAAAATTAAAAAGTTCAGTTTAAAAGAAAATGCACTTCAAATCGTGTTTTTGATTGTTTCAGTATTAATGGTTGTTTTGCTTCATTATATTGCGATTCCTTTGATTATTGTTTTCTACGTTTTACTGTCTATTATTAACAATTTGTTTTTGAAGAAGTAGTTCCTATTGTAATGGCAAGAAAAACAACTTACCGTAAAACATATTCAAGAAAACCAGCTGGAAGATCTTTTCTAAGCAAGCTTTTCCGAGGATTTTTATTGCTATTTTTTTCGCTTTTATTTATCGGAATCGTTTATCATTACCGAAAAGGACTTGCCTATTATTTAGGATTTAAATCGGAAAAAGTTTTAGATGAAGATGAGGTTGATAAACATCTTTCTGATGTACGAAATATTCGTGTTCTCGAAAATCACAAAGGAAAAGTTGTCGGAATTGATGTTTCTGAATTTCAAGGAAAAGTAGATTGGGATGAGGTTGAAATTTTGGATGAAAAATATCCGGTGCAATTTGTTTTTATAAGAGCAACTGCCGGAAATGACCGCGTAGATACACAGTTTAAGAAGAATTGGGAAGGTGCAAAAGAGAATAAGATTATGCGTGGTGCATATCATTATTATCGACCTAACGAAAATTCTATTGAGCAGGCGAATCTTTTTATTAAAACAGTAAAATTGCAAAAAGGCGATTTGCCTCCGGTTTTGGATATTGAGAAATTACCAAAAAATCAGCCTTTAGACAGTTTGAAAAAAGGTTTGAAACGTTGGCTGACTAAAGTTGAAAAGCATTATCAGGTTCGTCCAATAATTTATTCTGGAGAAAGATATTATAGTGATTTCTTAAAAGAAGAATTTAGCGAATATTTATTCTGGATTGCCAACTACAATTTCTACAGAGAAAAAATCGAAGACGATTGGCTTTTTTGGCAATTTACAGAGAAAGCTTCTTTGCCGGGAATCAAACACAGAGTAGATGTCAATATCTATAATGGCGATTTAGAACAATTGCAGTTTATTACTGTTGAATAAGTTTTAAGTCGCAGTAATAGTTTTCAGTATATTACTTTAGATTTATTTTGATAAAACTAAAACCACGATTATTAAAAATGGCACTAGCAGTAATACAGAATAAGGATTAGCAAAATTTACAGTCAGCCCCATCCATTTAATCCTTTTTGGAGGCATTAACCGTTTGTCCTTCGGGTTATAATAAAAACATCCCAAATACCAATTGTTTGGATCTTTGTGCCAATTATCATAATCTTCCTGAGTTGGTTTTTCTGGCTTCATTGTAGATTGTTAAATTAGTTTACAGTCGCAGTTTACAGTTTTGAGAGAACTGCGACTGAAAATTGCGACTGAATACTTTTTCTAAAATTCAAGTTTCTTTTTACGTAATTCGAAGTTTTGTCCAAGATAAACACGGCGAACCATTTCATCTTCAACAAGTTCTTCTGGAACTCCCGCTTTCAGAATTCCGCCTTCAAACATTAAGTATGTTTTGTCAGTAATTGCGAGTGTTTCCTGAACGTTGTGATCGGTAATTAAGATTCCGATATTTTTATTTTTTAATTGCGCTACAATTCTTTGAATATCTTCAACCGCAACCGGGTCAACTCCCGCGAAAGGTTCATCTAATAAAATAAATTTTGGATCTGTGGCCAAAGCACGGGCAATTTCAGTACGACGACGCTCTCCTCCAGAAAGTAAATCGCCTCGGTTCGTACGAATATGCTCTAAACTGAATTCTTCAATTAAACTTTCCATTTTGGCAATTTGAGCTTCTTTAGAAAGTTTAGTTAATTGCAAAACACTTAAAATATTGTCTTCAATACTTAATTTTCTAAAAACCGAAGCTTCTTGTGCCAAATAACCAATTCCTTGTTGTGCACGTTTGTACATTGGGTAATCAGTAATATTCAAATCATCCAAATAAATGTTTCCTTGATTTGGTTTCACTAATCCCACAATCATATAAAACGAAGTTGTTTTTCCAGCACCATTCGGACCCAAAAGCCCCACGATTTCCCCTTGATTTACTTCAACAGAAATTCCTTTTACAACACTACGTCCTTTATAGGTTTTGATTAAATTGTCGGCTCTTAGCTTCATTTTTGTTTAATTAGATAATGTGTCAATTAGAAAATTAGATAATTGACTTTATGGAAATTTATCTTTTCTCTTTCAGGAAGGCAAAATAAGTTAAAATTAATCAATCAAGTAAAGGAATTAACATATCCTATTGAAATTATCTAATTGACTAATTATCTCATTTTCTAATTACCAGCCTCTTCTTCTAAAGCTTCCCAAAATTCGTAAGCTCTTCTTAAATGCGGAATTACGATTGTTCCTCCAACCAAAGTTGCGATTCCCATTGCTTCCATCATTTCTTCTTTGGTAACACCTTCTTTGTGGCTTGTTTCCAAATGGTATTTTACGCAGTCATCACAACGTAAAACTGCAGATGCGACTAATCCTAAAAGTTCTTTTGTTTTTACATCAAGAGCTCCTGGTGCGTATGCATTTGTATCAAGATTAAAAATTCGCTTTACAATTTTGTTATTGTCAGCTAATAATTTTTCGTTCATTCTAGAACGATAGTCGTTAAATTCTTGTATTAATTCAGACATTTTCTTTCATTTTATTTCGATAAACAATCTTTGAGATCAGGATGCTCACTTCGTAAATAAGCAACATTGGTATTGCTACAATAGTTTGACTTACTACATCCGGTGGCGTTACAATTGCAGCAATAATCAGAATGATAATTACGGCATACTTCCAATATTTTCTTAAAAAAGTAGGAGTTACAAGTCCTAATTTGGTTAAGAAATAAATAGCGATTGGCAATTCAAAAAAGATTGCGCTACCCAAAATACTTGTTTTTACCATTCCCATATAGGAGTCAAGTGTAAATTGATTTTTTACAACATCACTTACAGAGAAAGTAGCAACGAAATTTACCGACATTGGAATTACGACAAAATAACCAAACAATACTCCTAAAAAGAAAAGTAACGAAGAAACAAAGATGAATACTCTCGCATTTTTTCTTTCTTTCTCATACAAAGCAGGGCTGATAAATTTCCAGATTTCCCATAAAATATAAGGAAAACTCAGGATAAAACCTGCCAAAAGACACATCCATACAAAAATATTTACCTGTCCTTCCATTTCTGTATTCTGAATAATGAAATTCAGTTCAGTAATACAAATGCTGTCTGCAAATCCCAATTGATGTGATAAATCACAAAACCACACATAAGTAAAAAATGTAGGTCTTATGGGTCCCAAAATAATTTGGTCAAATAAATAATCACTAACAAAATAAGTAACAAATGCCATAATGCATATTGCAATTGTACTTCTAACTAATAACCATCTTAGTTCTTCAAGATGGTCTAAAAATGACATCTCGCCAAGGTTCTTTTTTGCCATTATACGATTCCTTCTTTTAATATGTCATGTAAATGTAATACTCCTTTGTACTCGCCGTTGTCTGCAACAATGAGTTGTGTTATTGAAAAATCTTCTAAAATATTCAGAGCGTCAACCGCCATGGTTTCCGATGAGACTAATTTAGGGTTTTTCGACATAATGTCCCTTGCCGTTAAGTCTGCTATAGTATCTACGTTGTTTAGCATTCGTCGGATGTCTCCATCAGTAATAATCCCAACGATTTTGTCATTTTCGATAACTGCTGTAACGCCTAATCTTTTTTCTGAAATTTCAAAAATAGCTTTTTTGATTGAAGTTTCTGGTGTAACCATTGGTTTTAGTGAGTGTTCAATCATATCTTTTACCTTAAGAAGCAGTTTTTTCCCTAAAGCTCCTCCTGGATGATAAATTGCAAAATCTTCGGGTTTAAAATCGCGCATTTCCATCAAGCAAACGGCTAAGGCATCGCCCATAACAAGTTGTGCTGTTGTGCTGTTTGTTGGAGCTAGATTTATTGGGCAAGCTTCGATTTCGACGGTTGTATTTAAAACATAATCGGAACCTTTTGCTAAAAAAGAAGTTATGTTGCCTGTCATTGCAATTAAAGTATTTCCGAAACGTTTCAATAATGGAACAAGGACTTTTATTTCAGGGCTGTTTCCGCTTTTTGAAATACAGATAATAATATCTTCGTTTTGTATCATACCTAAGTCGCCATGAATGGCTTCAGAGGCATGTAAAAACATAGATGGAGTGCCTGTTGAGTTAAAAGTAGCTACCATTTTTTGTGCAATGATGGCACTTTTTCCAATTCCTGTAACGATCAGTCGGCCTTTTGTTTCGTATATACGTTGAACAGTTTCGTAGAAATTTTCATCAAGAAAATCAATTAGTTTTGTAATTGCTTCACTTTCAGAGAGTATAGTTTTTTTGGCAATCGCCAATATATTTTCTTTTGTGATCAAAACAGAATATTTAAAATTTGTATGTATAAAAGAAAGTTGTATCTTTATGTGTTGCAAATTTATACAAAAATATCCATTAAAATAAAGAATGAATTCAAACGAAATTGAAATACACAAGGAATTAAAGAAGTATTTCGGCTTTAGCCAATTTAAGGGCTTGCAGGAACAAGTCATTACAAGTATTTTAGGTAAAACTAATACTTTTGTAATTATGCCGACTGGTGGTGGAAAGTCTCTTTGTTATCAATTACCCGCTTTAATTCAGGACGGAACAGCTATTGTTGTTTCTCCTTTAATTGCTTTGATGAAAAATCAGGTTGATGCGATTCGAAGCCTTTCTTCAGAAAACGGAATTGCGCATGTGCTAAATTCCTCCCTTACAAAAACGGAAATTGCTCAGGTAAAAAAGGATATTAGTTCCGGTTTGACCAAGCTTTTATATGTAGCTCCCGAATCGTTGACAAAAGAAGAATATGTTGCATTTTTACAAAGCGTGCCAATTTCATTTGTTGCGATTGATGAAGCGCATTGTATTTCAGAATGGGGACATGATTTTAGGCCGGAATACAGAAATCTTAGAAATATTATCAAGCAATTAGGGAAAGTGCCAATTATTGGACTTACCGCAACTGCAACCCCAAAAGTTCAGGAAGATATTCTGAAAAACCTTGATATGTCTGATGCAAATACTTTCAAAGCATCATTCAACAGACCGAACTTGTACTACGAAGTTCGCACAAAAACAAAAAATATTGAATCGGATATTATTCGATTTATCAAACAACATAAAGGCAAATCTGGAATTATTTATTGCTTAAGCCGTAAAAAAGTCGAATCGATTGCCGAAGTTTTACAAGTGAACGGAATTAGTGCTGTTCCTTACCACGCTGGTTTGGACGCAAAAACAAGAGCCAAACATCAGGATATGTTTCTTATGGAAGATGTAGATGTTGTAGTTGCAACAATCGCTTTCGGAATGGGAATCGATAAGCCAGATGTTCGATTTGTAATTCATCATGATATTCCAAAATCGCTTGAAAGTTATTACCAAGAAACAGGTCGCGCCGGTCGTGATGGAGGAGAAGGACATTGTTTGGCTTACTACTCTTATAAAGATGTAGAGAAGCTGGAAAAATTCATGTCTGGAAAACCCGTTGCAGAACAGGAAATTGGTTTTGCACTTTTGCAGGAAGTTGTGGCTTACGCCGAAACCTCAATGTCACGCAGAAAGTTTCTTCTTCATTATTTCGGAGAAGAATTTGATAGTGAAACCGGAGAAGGTGCAGATATGGATGACAACGTTCGAAATCCTAAACATAAAGTCGAAGCCAAAGATCAAGTAGTTAAATTATTGGAAATCGTTCGCGATACCAAACATATTTACAAGTCAAAAGAAATTGTGTTTACTTTAATTGGGCGTATAAATGCTGTAATTAAAGCGCATAAAACTGATGCACAGTCATTTTTTGGATCGGGTTCTGATCATGACGAAAAATATTGGATGGCATTGTTAAGACAAGTTTTGGTTTCAGGATATTTATCAAAAGATATTGAGACTTACGGCGTTATAAAAATTACAAAAGCCGGTCTGGATTTTATTAAAAAACCAGTTTCGTTTATGATGTCTGAAGATCATGAATATAGCGAAGCCGATGATGAAGCAATTGTAACTGCAGGAAAATCATCAGGAACTGCTGATGAAGTTTTGATGGGAATGTTGCGTGAACTGCGCAAAAAAGTAGCCAAAAAATTAGGAGTTCCTCCATTTGTTGTTTTCCAAGATCCTTCACTTGAAGATATGGCATTAAAATACCCAATTTCATTAACTGAATTATATAATATTCATGGAGTTGGAGAAGGAAAAGCTAAAAAATACGGTGGTGAATTTGTAGCGCTTATTAGCCGTTATGTTGAGGATAATGATATTATTCGTCCGGATGATTTGGTTGTAAAATCTACAGGAGTCAACTCGGCAAACAAATTATATATCATTCAGAATATTGATAGAAAATTGCCTTTAAGTGATATTGCTTCTGCAAAAGGACTTTCGATGGATGCTTTGATTAAAGAAATGGAGCAAATTGTTTATTCCGGAACAAAGCTGAATATCAAATATTGGGTTGACGATATGCTTGACGATGATCAACAAGAAGAAATACACGATTACTTCATGGAATCAGAATCGGACAAAATCGAAGATGCACTTAAAGAATTTGATGGTGACTACGATATTGACGAATTAAGATTAATGCGTATTAAGTTTATTAGCGAAGTGGCTAATTAAGTCTTAAAGTTATAAAGTCAAAAGTCTTAAAGTCCGATGTTTGTGCTCAAACTTTCGACTTTAAGACTTTTGACTTTCGACATATACTTCCCCACGATGCGGTTTCAAAGCATCTCTTACCTGAATCATATTTTCATCAGTTACAACCATAAAAGCGGTTGCATGCATATCGTTTACGATTTTAAACCCCGTAATATTTAACGGAAGCTTTTCTATTGCGATATATTCTTTTAAATGAATTTCATGATGTTCGGCTGTTTTTGCAGAAGCTGGGCCACGAAAATCCCAAATCAATTTTATTTTTCTAGACATTTTTTTAAAGGTGCAAAGGTTCAGAGTTGCAAAGGTACAAAGGTTGCTTTGAAAAAAAAGATTCTAAGGTTCTGAGTTTTTTTCTGTAGAGACGCACGGCAGTGCGTCTAATTTGATTAAAAGAAATCTTTTTAAGCATAATAATCTGTGGCCAAATAGTACAGTAAACATAAAATCTCATTTCAAAATAGTACTTTTGCATTGTATTTTTGGTTTATATCGAAAATCTTTTAACCATAAAAAATAAGAATGGAGGAAAAGCAAGAGTCAAATGATTTGTTGATGAGTGAATCTGCAAAAAAGCATTTACGAACCGCTGCAAATTGGGTTTATATTATCTCTATTATTGGATTGACATTATTGATAGGTGGAATCATTCATGAGGTTTATGATTATATGAATCTTTCTAGCTGGGATGATGTTCCTACTGGTGGAGGAGTTGGATATGCATTAATTGTGGTCATGACGCAAATTCTTTTACTGATAGGTATAGTCTGTTTTTTTCCACTCTATTACTTATATAAATTTTCTTTGAATGTGAGAATCGCTTTTAGAGATGATGATTCAGAAGCTTTAGAAGATTCGTTTAGATATTTAAAATTACATTATATCGCAATTGGAATTTCGCCTCTCTGTGTTTTTGTATATTTTTTACTGGTTAGCATCTTTTAATAATAATATTACCTTTTAATCAAAATGCCAAGAGAACTTTTACTTCAGGTAACTCCGGAAATAGCTGCAAATGAATTGTTGCTAAAAGACTATTTGTCTAAACAAATAAAGGTTTCTCCTAAGGAAATTCAACATGTTTCTATTTTAAAACGTTCGATCGATGCGCGTCAAAAAGCGATTAAGATCAATTTGAAAGTGATTATATATTTAAAAGGAGAAGCGTTTCAGGAAACTAAAATCGAACTTCCTATATATAAAGATGTTTCATCAGCACAAGAAGTGATTGTTGTTGGTGCGGGTCCGGCAGGGCTTTTTGCAGCTTTGCAATTAATAGAATTAGGCTTAAAGCCAATTGTAATCGAACGCGGAAAAGACGTTCGCGGACGCCGACGCGATTTAAAAGCAATTAATAGAGAACATATTGTTAATGAAGACTCTAATTATTGTTTTGGAGAAGGTGGAGCCGGAACTTATTCTGATGGAAAATTATATACGCGTTCTAAAAAGCGTGGTGATGTTACGAGAATTTTAGAACTTTTAGTAGCTTTTGGGGCTTCTGAAGATATTTTGGTTGAAGCGCATCCGCATATTGGAACTAATAAATTGCCTAAAATCATTGAAGATATTCGAAATAAAATAATCGAGTTTGGTGGTCAGGTTTTGTTTGATACCCGAGTTACTGATATTTTAGTGAAAAATAATGAAGTTGAAGGAATCGTAACTCAAAACGGAGATAAGATTCTGGCTAACAAACTGATTTTGGCAACCGGACATTCAGCGCGTGATATTTTTGAATTGTTAGATAAAAAGAAAATTTTTATAGAAGCAAAACCTTTTGCTTTGGGTGTTCGTGCAGAACATTCGCAAGAACTAATAGATAGTATACAATATAGTTGTGATTATCGTGGCGAACATTTGCCTCCAGCGCCCTATTCTATTGTAAAACAAGTTAACGGTCGCGGCATGTATTCTTTTTGTATGTGTCCTGGCGGTGTAATTGCACCTTGCGCAACAAGTCCGGGTGAAGTGGTTACAAATGGCTGGTCGCCATCAAAACGTGATCAGGCTACGGCAAATTCTGGAATTGTGATCGAATTGAAATTGGAAGATTTTAAACCTTTTGCAAAATTTGGCGCTTTGGCGGGAATGGAATTCCAAAAAAGTATTGAACAAAAAGCATGGCATTTGGCTGGGGAGACTCAAAAAGTTCCAGCGCAACGAATGATTGATTTTACGCAAAATAAAGTTTCTGCCGATATTCCGAAAACGTCATATGTTCCGGGAACAACTTCGGTTGAAATGGGACAGGTTTTTCCAGGATTTTTATCGCAGATTTTACGTGAAGGTTTTAAAGAATTTGGGAAATCAATGCGCGGTTATTTGACAAACGAAGCTATTTTGCACGCTCCAGAAAGTAGAACTTCATCGCCAGTAAGAATTCCAAGAGATCCTTTAACTTTAGAACATTTGCAGATAAAAGGTTTGTATCCATGTGGAGAAGGGGCAGGTTATGCAGGCGGCATTATCTCTGCTGCAATTGATGGTGAGAAATGTGCTTTAATGATTGCGGAGGCTTTGAAGTAATAATTTATTTGCGTTTTAATATATAGTTCCTACGGAACAAATTGAATATGTGAATTAATTTTTTTCTACCGATATGTAATCTCTACGAGATATTTTGTGAGACTTTAATTAATGAATATTGTACGCGAGAATTACAACTCCGTTAGGAGTTAAATATTGGTAGCAAAAGATACGTCAAAGAATGAGAATGTCCCGTAGGGACTATATTTGTATTATTTTCAAAGTGTTTGTTCGCGTGAGGGATAGAGCTAAGCTATCGAAGTAGCAGCGAAAGCCCGACAGCAATAAAAAAAGGGCCGACTAAGCGTTTTGCAAAGTTGGCCCTTTTTTTATTGCTGGCACGCCCAGATTATTATTTACGGAATCAAAATTATTTTCCCAGTACTTTTTCTGCTTTCTAGATAATCATGGGCCAATTTCCCTTCAGATAATTTGAAAGAAGTTGGTTCGGAAAGTTTGATTTTTCCTTCGATAATCCAATTAAAAAGCTGTGTTGCTCTATTGATTCTTTCTTCTTTGGAATTTAAATAACTCCATAAATCGCCTCCAGTTAGGGTTTTGGAACCGTCCATTAACATTCTGGGGTCTACAGGTTCAGGATCTCCGCCCGCCATTCCAAAGAAAACGACTTGTCCACATTCTTTAGTTACTTCAAAACTTTCTTTTAAAGTGCTTCCAATACTATCGTAAACAACATCAACGCCATTTGGAACAGTTTTAAAAACTTGTGATGTCCAATCTTCATTATATAGGAACACATGATCAGCGCCTTGTTCAAAACCAACTTTAGCTTTATCTGAAGAAGAAGTTAGGCCAATAACAGTTGCGCCCAAAAGCTTGCTGATTTGCGTTAGGATTTGCCCAACTCCTCCGGCAACGGCATGAATTAAAACTGTTTCGCCTTTTACTGTTTTATGACTGTCGGTTGCTAAATAATGCGCCGTTAAACCTTGCAGTAAAACGGAAGCCGCGGTTTCAAAAGAAATAGCTTCCGGTAATGGCAAAACATGATTTGTGTTTACGGCAACCAATTCGGCATTTGCAAAAGGGGCATCGGCGAAAGCCACGCGATCTCCAATTTTATATTCGGGATGATTGTTTGCATTAACAACAATTCCGGCGCCTTCGTAACCGGCAATAAAAGGCGGGTTTCCTTTTAAATGATAATTTCCTTTTCGTCTATAGACATCGGCAAAATTTAATCCGATGGCTTTCATTTCGACTAAAATTTCATCTTTTTTTAATTCCGGATTCGGGATTTCGATATATTCTAAAACATTTGAATCTCCAAAAGTAGAGAAAGTAAGTGCTTTCATTTTTTAAATTTTTAGGACTACAAAAGTACGCCAAAATTCAAAAAACAAACCTCATTTAATTTTTTAAATGAGGCTTTGAAAAAGTTTTTTAGCTACAGATTAAAAAGATTTTCACAGATTAAATTTTAGTTTTAAAACTTTAAAAAAAATCCTTTTAATCTTTCTAATCTGTGGCAAAAAATAAATTATATTTTTGGGAATTTCATTTCGTTGAAAGTGCTTTTTTGTTTGGCCAAAGCTTCAACATCTTGCCATTTTCTTGGAGATTCGGCAGAAAGATTTTCATAGGAATCTTTTTTGATTAAAATATCATCTTCGATACGAACACCAATATTCCACCATTTTTTATCGCATTTGCTGTTGGCAGGAATATAAATTCCGGGTTCAACAGTCAAAATCATGTTTTCTTTTAAATTGCCCATGTAGTTTCCTTTATCATGAACATCTAAACCAAGAAAATGCGAACAGCCATGCGGATAGTAAATTCTGGCATCTTTAGGATCTGTAATAATCCCTAATTTGATTAATCCTTTTGCAATAATTTCTCTTGATTTTGTATTTAAATCCTGAATTGGAGTTCCTTCTTTGCAAAGTTTAAAAACTTCTTCCTGCGCGTCGTAAACCAATTGATAAATCGCTTTTTGTTCTTCGGTAAATTTCCCGTTTGCTGGAATTGTTCTAGTAACGTCGGCAGAATAACCGTGATATTCTGATCCTACATCCATCAACAATAACTGGTTGTCAATTTTTGTTGAATTGTTTTCGCCATAATGCAAAATACATCCGTTTGCTCCGGCACCCACAATTGGCGGATAACCTTCGCCTTCGGCACCATAGTGTCTGTGAACATAGGCATGGATTCCGTCGGCTTCATTTTCGCTCATATCTGGACCAACTGCTTTCATTACTTCGTTGTGTGCAATGCAGGAAAGCTTTACAGTTTTGCGCATTAAATCAAGTTCTTCGGGTGTTTTTATTTCTCGAAGTGAGTTGGTGATTTTAGTAAATAAATCGGTAGAGGTTTCATTTTCCTTAGTTATTCCGGCTTTGCTTTTAAAAATTTGTAATAACCCAAAAAGATCATATCCAGTTTTGTTGCCTTCAAGATCTGTTGGGATTTTATCATAAATAACTTTGTCAAATTTTGAGAAATCGATAGCAAAGGCATTAAAATCGTTGCCATTGTAAACAGTTGTAAAGCCAAGTTTTGATTTTGCTCCTTCAACGCCTATACGTCTTCCGGTCCAAGTTTCTCTGCTGGCATTTCTTTCTCGGACAAAAAGAATTTCGTTGTATTTTTCTGCTCCCTGCGCTTCCTTAAAAAGCAACAAAACGGCATCAGGCTCTTTGTAGCCGGTTAAATAATACATATCCGGATTTTGATGGTAATTGTAATTAACGTCTTTTGAGAAAACTCTTTCGGGATAAGAAAAAACTACCGCTACAGAATTAGCTGGCATTAGAGCCCTGAAAGCTTCGCGTCGGCCTTTGTGAAATTCTTTTGAAAGATAATCTGTTGGGAGGTTTTCTTGAGAATGAATTTGTGAGAATGTAAATAGAACGGCAAAGAATATTAGTAATTGCTTCATTTTTTGGTTTTTTATTGATGATTTTTTGGTTTTTTGATTAGTGCAAATTACAAAAAAAATAGAATCACATATTGTAATTTAAATGTTTGATTAATATAGTTTTAAACAAAATGATGTAAATTAGATATTAGAAAACTAAAGTTTGTTGCGAAATTTAAATTTTAATTAATCGTGTAAATGGGCACGAATATTGAGAAAGTACTATTTATAAAGTAATTTTAATCTTCAAAAACACATTTTTATGAAAAAATACACACTAGCAGCCTTTTCAATTTTAATGGTATTATTGACTTCCTGTAAGGCATCGAAAGAAGCGTCAAGCGGCGGAAATTTATTTGGTGCAACTTGGGAATTAGAATATATCTCAGGACCGAGAATTGCTTTCGAAGGTTTGTATCCAAATAAAAAACCGCAAATTACATTTGATCAAAAAGAAACAAAAGTTTTTGGGAATAATGGTTGTAATGGGTACAGTGCGCCGTATACTTTAAGCGGGAAATCGTTAACTTTTGGAGAGCCAGGACCAAGTACAATGATGTTTTGTGATGGAGGCGGGGAGCAGCAATTTTTACAGCAAATGAAAAAAATCACAAGCTATTCTATAGATAAGGATGGAAAATTAAATTTAATTCAAGGCGATGTGCCGATGATGAGATTTAAAAAAGTGTCCAAACAATAATTTTAGATTTGATATAAAAGCAGAAAGGGAAATGATTTTATCATTTCCCTTTTTTTATTCGCTTTTTTGATTATTTCTTTTTCAGTTTGTCTTTAAAAACCTTTTCAAATTTTTCGATTTTCGGCTGAATTACCATTTTGCAATAAGGCTGATTTTTATTGTTTGCATAATAATTCTGATGATAATCTTCGGCTTTATAAAAAGTTTTAAAAGGTTCAACTTTTGTCACAATTGGGTTGCTGTAAACTTTAGCTTTATTTAATTCGGCAATAATACTTTCAGCGGCTTTTTTCTGTTCTGCATTTTTATAGAAAATAACAGAACGATATTGCGTTCCAACATCGGCACCTTGACGATTTAAAGTTGTTGGATCGTGAACGGTAAAAAAGACTTTGAAAATTTCATTAATATCAGTCACGTTTTTATCATATGTAATCTGAACTACTTCGGCGTGACCAGTTTCTCCTGTGCAGACTTCCTCGTAAGTAGGATTGGGAACGTTCCCTCCTGCAAATCCAGAAACAACAGATTTTACTCCGTCCAAGTTTTCATAAACAGCTTCTACACACCAGTAACAGCCTCCACCAACTGTAATAGTTTCAAGATTTGAAGCTTTTTTATTCTGTGAAAATCCGTTTAATGATAGTGTAAATAAACAAATTAAAAGTATGTTTTTCATAATTAAATTATTTGTTGTCTGGTATAAAATCTAGCGCAATTGAGTTCATGCAATAGCGTTTACCGGTTGGTTCTGGGCCGTCGTCAAATAAATGTCCTAAGTGCCCGCCACAACGGCCACAAAGCGCTTCGATTCTTTCCATTCCGTATGAATTGTCATTTTTGTAAACTACGCTTGTTTTGTTGTCTTGTTCAAAAAAGCTTGGCCATCCGCAGCTGCTTGAAAATTTTGCAGTCGATCTAAAAAGTAAGTTTCCGCATGAAGCACAGTAATAAGTGCCTTTTTCGTCAGTATTCCAATATTTTCCTGTAAAAGGTCTTTCGGTGTCAGCCTGGCGCATCACAGCATAAACATCTTCGGGCAAAACCTTTTTCCATTCGGCATCGCTTACATTTAATTTTGTTGTATCGGTATTTGAGTAGTAAGGATTTCCGGGTTTGCTGATTTTATTTTCCATAGTAGTTATTTTTGCAGATTGCTTTTTTGTGTTTTGTCCACAAGCTTGAAAAATAAAAAGCGGTAGCAAAAAGCAAAGGGTAAAAATTAAGTTTTTTGTTTTCATATAATTACGTGCATTATTCTGATTCTCAAAGATACGATGTCGTTGCCTTTGAAATGGCATCAAAATTAGAATTCAGATATTTTTAAGTATGTTTTAACTTTTAATTATTTACGTAAAAAGAAACTGTATAGTTTTTGTATCTTATTTTTAAAGGATTTTTGTTTGTTTAACGTGTGTACTTTTTTGTTAATCAATATATTATGAAAACATCAAAGTAGTTAAACTTTTCACAATGTCCTCTAGGATTTTATAGCCATTTCTTTTTTCGTATTTTTGTTAATTCAATACGCCCTATGACAGAAGAAAACGTAATATTAGTTAACGAAAACGACGAACAGATTGGCCTAATGCCAAAATTAGAAGCGCATGAAAAAGCACTTTTGCATCGTGCATTTTCGGTTTTTATTTTGAATAACAAAAATGAAATTATGCTCCAGCAAAGAGCACATCATAAATATCATTCTCCTTTGCTTTGGACAAATACTTGTTGCAGTCATCAGCGTGAAGGCGAGAGCAACATTGAAGCCGGAAGCCGAAGATTGTTTGAAGAAATGGGATTTAAAAGCGAGTTAAAAGAGCTTTTTCACTTTATATACAAAGCGCCTTTTGATAATGGTTTAACAGAACATGAGCTTGATCATGTAATGATTGGCTATTATGATGATGAGCCGGCCATTAACCCAGAAGAAGTTGAAGCATGGAAATGGATGAGTATTGAAGATGTAAAAGCTGATATTGAAAAACAGCCCGAAATTTATACGGTTTGGTTTAAGATAATTTTTGATGAATTTGATCATTATCTCGAGGACCATAAATTATAACCAAAATTAACCAAAAACCTAAATGAGAGTAACCATATCAAGAAAAGCACATTTTAATGCTGCGCATCGATTGTATAGGAAAGATTGGACATCTGAAAAAAACAATGCTGTTTTTGGAAAATGCAATAACCCCAATTTTCATGGTCACAATTATGGTTTAACTGTTAGTGTTACAGGAAAAATTGACCCAGAAACTGGTTTTGTTTTAGATGTGAAAGTATTAGCGGATATTATACTTGAAGAAGTTGAAATTCCGTTTGATCACAAAAACCTGAATCTGGATGTTCCGGAATTTCAGGATTTGAATCCAACAGCGGAAAATATTGCTGTTGTGATATGGAATAAAATTAGAAAAAGAATTCAGCCTGATTTTGATTTAGAAATCGTTTTGAATGAAACGGACCGCAATTTTGTAACTTATAAAGGAGAATAATAAATGTCATTAAAAATAGGAGATATAGTTCCGAATTTTACTGCAAAAGATAGTCATGGAGAACTTTTTGAAAGCCAAAGTGTTTTAGGAAGAAAGCCTTTAGTGATTTATTTTTATCCAAAAGATAATACGCCAGGCTGTACTACCGAAGCCTGCAGTTTCCGCGATCAATACGAAGATTTTAAAGATTTAGGTGCCGAAGTTATTGGTATTAGCAGTGACAGTGTAAAATCGCATCACAAGTTTGCCAATAAATACAAACTGCCTTTTATTTTATTGTCTGATCAAGACAAAAGATTGAGACAGCTGTTTGGTGTCCGGAATAACTTGTTTGGTCTTCTGCCAGGAAGAGTAACCTACATTGTTGACAGAAATGGTGTTGTTATTTACATTTTTGACAGCATGAATGCTGAAAAACATATTCAGAAAGCACTCGAAACAATCAAAGAATTAGTATTGTAGATTAAGAAGATAGTATTGCAAAATATTTAAATAATTAAAGATAGTAACCAAAAAAAAATATGAGTACACCATTATATCCATTACAGTTTGAACCAATTTTGAAAGAAAGAATCTGGGGAGGTGAAAAATTGAAAACAGTTTTAAATAAACCAATCACGTCTAAAATTACTGGCGAAAGCTGGGAATTATCTACTGTTGAAGGAGATGTAAGTGTGATTTCAAATGGCGATTTAAAAGGAAAATCGTTAATGGAGCTTATTGATCAAACGCCAAACGAAATTTTGGGAACTAGAGTTTATGACCGCTTCGGAAAACAGTTTCCGTTGCTTTTTAAATATTTAGATGCCCGCGAAGATCTTTCAATTCAGGTTCATCCAAATGATAAATTGGCAAAAGAGCGTCATAATTCTTTTGGCAAAACTGAAATGTGGTATGTAATGCAAGCCGATTCTGATTCAAGAATTATTGTTGGTTTTAAAGAAAACTCAAGCAAAGAGGAATATTTGAAACATTTACAGGATAATACGCTTGTTTCTATTTTAGATGATGTAAGAGCAAAATCTGGCGATGTTTTCTTTTTAGAAACAGGAACAGTTCATGCAATTGGAGCAGGTTTGGTTGTTGCCGAAATTCAGCAGACTTCAGATATTACCTATCGTTTGTATGATTTTGACCGAGTGGATGCACAGGGAAATAAAAGAGAATTGCACGTAGATTTAGCTTTAGATGCTATCAATTACAATAAAGTTGATACACAGAAGAAATACGAGACAAAATCAAATGTTTCGAACACCGTTGTTGACTGTCCTTATTTTACAACGAATTTTATTCCGTTAGAAGATAAAATTGAAGTAACTAAATCGGGTGAAACGTTTACAGTTTATATGTGTATTGAGGGAAGTTTTGAAATCGAATATAATGGTTTTAAACATACTTATATAAAAGGAGACACCGTTTTGGTTCCGGCTGCGATAAATGCATTTATTTTGAGCGGAAAAGCTTCAATTTTAGAAATTTACATTTCATAGCACTTAATCTAAAGATTATGTGTATTTTTGCAAACGCAAATTAAAATTATAATAAAAATGGCAAACGTTAAAAATTTAAAGAAAGACATCAATTTTGTATTAGGAGATATTATTGAAGCGGTTTACTTGTTTGAGCTTTCAACTACAGGAAACCCTACTCCAGAAACGAATGCTTTAATCGATGAAGCGATCGCTGCATTTGATACTTTGATCACAAAAGTGAACGCAAAGAACGTTGAAAACAAAAAAGCTCACTTCAAACAAATAAATGTTGAATTGGAACAAACTGCTAATCAATTGATTGCTAAAATCAACGAATTGTAAGCAAAAAAAAGCATAAAAAAGTGCAAATTTATTTTGGGAAAACGAAAAACCGCTTTATATTTGCACCCGTAATGAGGCCGATGTAGCTCAGCTGGCTAGAGCAGCTGATTTGTAATCAGCAGGTCGTGGGTTCGAGTCCCTCTATCGGCTCAACGGAAACCATCACAGAAATGTGGTGGTTTTTTTAATTATAAAGAGAGGTGTGAAATTATTTTTGGAAATATAAAAAACATTTTTATCTTTGCACCCGGAAAATAGGCCGATGTAGCTCAGCTGGCTAGAGCAGCTGATTTGTAATCAGCAGGTCGTGGGTTCGAGTCCCTCTATCGGCTCAAAAAACCATCACAGAAATGTGGTGGTTTTTTTTATGCCTAAATTTTACGTTTAGTTTATTTTGTTTCAGGTTTCAGGTTTCAAGTTTCACGTTCTGGATATACATTGTCATCGTGTGCAAAGCTGAAAGTCTTTGGCAAGGGGCTTCGACTTCGCTCAGCCTGACAGCGGAATCAGAACGTGAAACTTGAAACCTGAAACTAAATTATCAAAGCTCTCATTTAATATTATAGTAACAATATTTTTCTTATGTTTGTTTCTTAACCAAAAACCTATAATAATGGAAGAAACTTCAGTATTTGAAAAATTCGAGCTGCATCTCGATCATTCTGCAAAAGATTTTTTAAAGGAAACCGCTAAGTGGGCTTATTTTTTGTCAATTCTAGGATTCGTCGGAATTGGACTTTTTGTTGTCATTGCAATTTTTGCAGGAGCATTTTTTTCTACTATAGGAGCTGCAATGCCTGGAATGGGAGCTTATGGGGGCTCTTTTGGTGCAATTATGAGCTTCTTTTATTTATTAATTGCGGCAGTTTATTTCTTTCCTGTTTATTATCTGTTTAAATTTAGTTCAAATGCTAAGAAAGCTTTCAGAGATAATGATTCAGAAGCTTTATCATCATCTTTAGGATATTTAAAATCACATTATAAATTTATTGGTATTTTAATGGTTTCTATTTTGGTATTGTATGCATTGTTTTTCTTGCTTGCTATTACCGGAGCTTTATTAGGAAGATAATCTTTAAGTATTTTTAAGACAATTGATATAAAAAAAACGTCCTGAATTTTCAGGACGTTTTTGATTTTTATTATTCTGCAGCTGCAGGAGCTTTTTGTTCTTGCTTTTTGATGTCAGCAACATATTTAGTCAATTTCTTTCCGTAAAGCGATTGTGCTACTTTTGGCGTCATCGATTTCTGGATTGTATCAAGAAATTTGATATTGATATCGTAAATCTCTGCTAAAGCAATATAAGGTGCGATTTCGTGATCTTTATTGTTGAGAGCGAAGTTTGTAGCATACAAATATTTTCTTTTGATATTTGATTCTTGTTTTGCGTTTAAGCTGTCAATCGCTTTTTGATCGTTTCTTTTCATTGCTTTAAATCTTGGTTCTACTAAAGCAAGGCTCTCGTCATTAAAACGATTGTTTATTTTTTTATACTCTTCGTATAATTCTTGATTTTTAGATCCTGTAATTTTAGCGTTATAGATAAAGTTATCCAAGTTTGTGTCAATGTTTATATTTCCAGGTTCTGCGAAGAATAAAATATTGTTGTCCATTGAATTCGTTACGCCTCTGTCTAAAAACAAGTAAAGCATTTCTGGAGATTCAAGTTTGATGTCGCGTTCAAAAGTCGAGTTTCCGTCGATTTTAATGCTGTCAATTGCAACAAGAGAAGTGTCAACAATTCTTTGAATATATAAAGTTCCTTTTTTTAATCCTTTAATGTTTCCTGTGATGTGCAGGTTGTCAGTAGATTCATTTTTTTTACTGCATGATGCTAATAGGGCAATTGCGGCAAAGGCAATAATTGATTTTTTCATTGGTTTTTAGATTTTGGTGCAAAATAAAGAAAATAGTTTGAATGCAGCCATGGTGATTTAAATTTTAATAAAAAATAAATCCCAACCTATTTCTAAATTGGGATTCATTCTATTTTTATAAAAATGAGACTTTTACATTTGTAAGTTGTAAGTCACACCACTCTCATGTGTATAAGTAAATTTGCTGTCGCAGTCATTGTTTCCGTAGTCAATAACTCCTTTTAGAAATCCGCCTTCAATTTTTAATTCTCCTTTTGAAATATACAGGCAAGAGTATTTTTTTACTAAGGCTTTTTGAACAGTCAATGTTAATGTTGCGCCTTTATCTGTTGTTACAGTATGAGTTCCTTCTGTCATTTCATATACATTGTCTTCAAGAACAAAAGGAGTATCAACACCTGCAGTTTGTTTTACTGTGTATGATCCTGAGTTAGTGTATGCTCTTCCTAGTAAGTCAGTAAATTTTCCATTAGTTACTTTTCTAGTCCATTGTGGTACAGTTGGAACTGTTGTTGCATTTGTATATTCAATTGTTCCTTCTAGTTTTATTCCGTTAATAGAATAGTCAATTCTTTCAATAGTCAATTTACTTCCTGTAGTAGTTATTGGTCCTGAAAGTGTCAGTTTCAGTTTTCCTTTTCTTGTAAGCTGATTGTCAACGCATCCTGCAGTTCCATAATCTACAGTATATACTTTAGGGTAAGATGTTCCAGAAACGGTAATTGTTGCGCAAACTGCGGCTGCGGGTTTTGATGTGCCCGAGCTGTTTGTTACAGATAATCCGGTGTTTACATCCATTTCGTTTACGGCGTCAATTGAAATTGAAGCTCCAACTGCAGTTGTATCGGTTTGGTTTGCAATTTCATTGTCGCTAGAACAAGAAACGTAAGTTAGTGCTGTGGCACAAATAGTTGTAACTAAAAGAGCGATTTTTTTCATAGTAGTTTTTTGTTTAAGTTAGATTTAAAGGTGTTCAAATGTAACAAAAAAAATGAAAAGCAATGAAAAATTTAAAAAGCTTCAT
Source organism: Flavobacterium sp. 245 (assembly GCF_004362055.1). Taxonomy (GTDB): domain Bacteria; phylum Bacteroidota; class Bacteroidia; order Flavobacteriales; family Flavobacteriaceae; genus Flavobacterium. Next base: position 221,151 of record NZ_SNXB01000005.1, on the reverse strand, counting down.
TTTGGTCAGAATTTATTTTTTGCTTTTGTAGAAAAAATAGCCAAGAACTCCGGTGAGAATTGGAAGAAGAAAATTAAAAACTAAACCCATATTTTTTAATTGAGCGATATAATCTTCCTTGGAATTAATCTCTTCTGTTCGGGGCAATATTACGAGAACAACAGTAATAAAAACGAGATAAAGCACAGATGTGCCAATAGCAAGATAAAAATATATTTTGTCCCTTAATTGTTCTTCAAAAAGCTTTTGGCTAAAAAAAGTACTGCCCATTATCAAAGCAAATATAGAAGCCAGATATTTGGCAAACCAAGTCATAACCTCTTTTGGGATTGGTTTAAAAATGCCAAAAAGTAAGTGATAACCAACAAAAATTAATAATAACATGGTCCAGATAAACCACAATTTGACTAATTGTTTTTGTGCTATAAAGAATGTCATTTAGTGAGGAGTATTAGGTTTGAAACTGTTTTTAATCTGTTTTTCAAATTCATAGGTTGGATCTTCGAGCACTTCAGCCTCTCCCATTTGTCCTTCTTTTTTTATTTCGAATAGTTTTACGATTACTGAATAATCCTCAGTAAATGTATTGTTGGGGTTTGAAAGCAATTCGTTTAGTTCGGGAATAGATTTCCAATTTGAGTCTAATGCATCAGTTTCGTATATGCGACTAAATTCTTCTAAATCAAATCCAGCAGGATTTTCACCAAGAACTTTTTTAGTTACTAAAAATAAATAGAATCTGGAATATCCTTCTTCAACGCAAGAAAATTGAAACCATGAGCACTCTTTATTGGGTTTACATTGTTCTGTGTAGATTGTTTTTCCATCTTTTGTAATGCATTCTTTTCGGGTAATTATCGCATAGTTTCCGTTGCCGGTATCGAAATATTTATAATTTCCGGTTTCTCTTTTAAGTTTTTTTTCTACAACTGCAATAAGTTGCGAATTGAGCTGTTTTAAGGAAATTCCTTTTTTGAAGTAAGGAGTAAGATAAACCGTTTTGGTTGGATTTAATTTTTGGAAATAAGTAACATAATTAGGGAGCGGATTTTTCATCATTGCCACAGTGCATCCGTTATCTGATTTCGGTCCTGGATGATCAGGGCAATTGTCTTCTGAATCAGGAACGCCATCGCCATCTCGGTCTGAACAACCCTGCGCTGCTACTTCTCCTTTTAAATTTGGGCAAGCATCATATTTATCAATTATGCCGTCGCTATCACTATCTAATAAACCGTTTTTTGAAATACTATCTAATTGTTTTTGCAAAGAAGCAACTTCCAGTTCTTTAGACCGAAATTCTTTGTTTGAAACGCAGGAGATAAATAATATACAAGAAATGATCAAGAGTATTGATTTCTTCATCTATTTGGTTTTTATCTTGTAGATTAAGTTTTTTAGCTTTTTTGGAATTATAAAGTTAGCAAAATATTTCAATTAAACCTATTGTAAGTAATTGTTTTTCAATTAATTGAATAAAAAAACCTGCAAATCTAAACTTGCAGGTTTTTAATTATAAATGGATGAGATTTTAAAATCTTATTTAATCATCTCAAAACTTCTTTTTACGAAAGCAGTTAAAGCTTCACCTTTTAAAAGATTCTGCGATAATTTTGCTAAGTCTAAAGCTTGTTTTACCAAGTGTTCTTGGTGTGTTTTATCTTCAGTGTTTAAAATACTTGAAGCTAAATCAGAATTTGTGTTTACAACCAAATTGTACATTTCCGGCATATTTCCCATTCCGAACATGCCACCTCCGCCAGTTTGGCTCATTTCTTTCATTCTTCTCATAAATTCTGGCTGCGTAATAATGAACGGAGCTGCTTGAGAATCCATAGCTTCTAATTGCACGCTATATGCTTTTGGAATATAAGCTTCTAATGAAGTTTTTAAAGTTTCTTTTTCTTCATCAGATAATTTAGAAATCGTGTTTTCGTCTTTTTTGATCAAATTATCGATGTGATCAGAATCAACACGTACAAAAGTTACATCTTTATTATCGTTTTCAATTTTCTGAATTAAATGCGAAATAATTGGAGAATCTAAAAGCAATACTTGATAGCCTTTCTCTTTTGCTGCTTCAATATAAGAGTGCTGTGCATCTTTGTTTCCAGCATAAAGAACTACAAGTTTGCCATCTTTATCAGTTTGGTTCTCTTTTAGTTTTTCTTTTAATTCTTCTAAAGTAAAATAGGTGTCATCTACAGTTGGGTATAATACAAATGCAGCCGCTTTTTCGTAGAATTTATCTTCAGAAAGCATTCCGTATTCTAAAACGATTTTAATGTCGTTCCATTTTGCTTCAAAATCAGCACGGTTTTCGTTGAATAACGATTTCAGTTTATCGGCAACTTTACGTGTAATGTAGTTTGAAATTTTCTTAACTGCACCATCTGCTTGTAAACCAGAACGAGAAACGTTCAATGGAATATCTGGAGAATCAATTACACCTTTTAACATGGTCAAAAATTCAGGAACAATTCCTTCTACATTATCAGTAACGTAAACTTGGTTTTGGTACAATTGAATTTTATCTTTCTGGATTTGCATGTCGTTTCCTAGTTTCGGGAAATACAAAATACCAGTTAAGTTGAATGGGTAATCTACATTTAAATGAATGTTGAATAATGGCTCTTCAAATTGCATTGGATACAATTCTCTGTAGAAGTTTTTGTAATCTTCATCAGATAATTCAGAAGGCTGTTTTGTCCAAGCTGGGTTTGGGTTGTTGATGATGTTGTCAACTTCAATAGTTTCATTAACATAATCTTCAGGAGCATCTTCTGGTTTTGGAAGAGTTTCTGTTCTAGTTCCAAATTTAATTGGAATAGGCATAAACTTGTTGTATTTGTTTAATAAACCGCTGATTTTAGAATCTTCTAAAAATTCTAAAGAATCTTCAGCAATATGCAGAATAATTTCAGTGCCACGTGAAGTTTTGTCAGCTGGCTCTAAAGTAAATTCAGGACTTCCGTCACATGTCCAGTGTGCAGCTGGTTCATCTTTGTATGATTTTGTGATGATTTCTACTTTTTCAGCAACCATAAATGCTGAGTAAAAACCAAGACCAAAGTGACCAATAATTCCAGAATCTTTTGCAGAATCTTTGTATTTGTCTAGGAATTCTTCGGCACCAGAAAAGGCAACTTGATTGATGTATTTTTCAACTTCATCAGCAGTCATACCTAAACCTTGGTCGATAATATGAATTTTTTTGCCTTCTTTATCAACTTTAATTTCGATAACCGGATTTCCGTATTCAACTTTAGCTTCGCCAATGCTGATTAGGTGTTTTAATTTTAAAGTTGCGTCTGTTCCATTTGAAACCAGCTCACGTAAAAAGATTTCGTGATCGCTGTATAAGAACTTTTTGATTAAGGGAAAGATGTTTTCTACAGAAACATTAATTTTACCTGTTGTCATATTTTTTTAATTTTTGAGTTTAATGTGATGGTTTTCATTTGTTCAAATAGAGTACCAATTTTTTTTGGGTGACAAATTGTCGGAAGTGTTAATTTTGAAAGAAAATAAATAGATTTTGGAAGAGAAATTATCTCAACGAATCGTATATTTGTGGTATAATAATTGTTAAACGCGTAAGTATTAACTTAAATAATGTACAAAATGAAGAAAATTATTTTCATTTGCATGATCGCCACGATGTTTTTCGCGTGTAAATCATCTTCGTCTACAACGGCTGCAACAGAAGCGCCAACACTTTCTACTAAACTTGACAAATCGACTCAAGTAGCTATTAAAGGAAATTGGGTATTAACCAATGTATCTTATCCGGGTTCTGATTATATTAAGGTGAATTCATTTGATCTTGCTGATTCAAAATGTTTTATCGGCAGTACTTGGAATTTTATTTCAAATAATAATAAAGGTACTATGACTTTAACAGCGCCAAGCTGTACAGCATTTACTTCGCCAATTGTTTGGAGTATTAATAATCAAGGACTTTTTGTTCTTAAGATTGTTAATCCGGGAACAAAATCAAAAAATGTTAAAGAAGGATATTTGCTAAAAGTTGCAGGTTTGAGTGATAATTCATTTCAATTAATCGACAACATTAATGTAGGCGGACAAACTAAAGATGTTACTTACCAATTTCAAAGAGCCAATTAATATTAAAATATATACACATGAAAAAGATAACAGTTTTAGGGTTGAGTAGTTTACTTGTATTAGTTAGTTTTTTTGCAAGCTGCGATTCAGTTAAAAATGCAAATAACACGCAAAAAGGTGCCGGAATTGGAGTAGTTGCCGGTGGTCTTATTGGTGGTATTTTAGGAAATAATTTAGGAAAAGGCGGAAACGCTGCTTTAGGTGCTGCAATTGGTGCTGCCGTTGGTGGTGGAACAGGAGCACTTATTGGAAACAAAATGGATAAACAGGCTCGTGAAATCGATCAGGCTTTACCTGGTGCTGATGTTGAAAGAGTAGGTGAAGGGATTCACTTGACACTTAACGAAAATGCTGTTCGTTTTGATACTAACAAATCGACTTTGACTGCTCAGGCAAAAGCTAATCTTGATAAATTAATCCCTGTGTTTACTGAATACGGAGATACTAATATCGAAATTTTTGGTTATACAGATAATACTGGAAAACCAGAATATAATTTAACGCTTTCCGGACAAAGAGCGGCATCTGTACAATCGTATTTAGTTTCAAAAGGATTAAAGTCAAGCCGTTTTAAAACTTCAGGTTTAGGTATTGCTGATCCTATTGCAACAAATGATACGCCAGAAGGAAGAAGCCAAAACCGTCGTGTTGAGTTTGCAATTACTGCAAATGACAAAATGGTAAATGACGCTAAAACTGAGGCTGGAAAATAATTTCAAAAGACAATAAAATTTCTTTAAAGCTGTTTCAATAATTGAAGCAGCTTTTTTTTTGACTTTAGGAATTAAACATTGTAAATTTGAACTTTCAAATTCAACTCATGCTCGACATTCAAAATATTTCTTTTTCGTACACTGATACACCCGTTATAAAAAACGTTTCTTTTACTGTAAATAAAGGTGAAAATATCGCCATTATTGGCGAAAGCGGTTGCGGAAAAAGTACGCTTCTAAAACTAATTTATGGTTTGTACGATTTAGACGAAGGCAAGATTTTTTATAACGAAAAACCTGTTCTAGGTCCTAAATACAATTTGATTCCGGGAATGCCTTATATGAAATATTTGGCACAGGATTTTGATTTGTCTCCTTATGAAACGGTAGCTGAGAATGTTGGGAAATTCTTGTCGAATGGATTTGCCAATATGAAAAAGCTGCGTGTGCAAGAATTATTGGAAATGGTTGAAATGGAAAATTTCGCCAATGTAAAAACTAAATTTTTGAGTGGAGGCCAACAGCAGCGAGTAGCTTTGGTTCGTGTTTTGGCATTAGAACCCGAAGTAATTTTGCTTGATGAACCTTTCAGCCAGATTGATGCTTTTAGAAAAAATGCTTTGCGCCGAAATCTATTTAGATATTTAAAACAAAAAGGAATTACCTGTATTATTGCAACACACGACAGTACAGATGCGTTGTCCTTTGCTGATGAAGCTATTGTGATGCGAAATGGAGAAGTGATTACCAAAGGCGATCCTGCAAAAATATACGAAGATCCTGAAACGAAATATGTGGCTTCTTTATTTGGTGAAGTAAATGAAGTAGCTACACATTTATTGCTTGATTACAATGATGAAGCACATAAAACATTAGTGTATCCGCATCAGTTTAAAATGGTTGCTGAATCAAAGCTTCCTGTAAAAATCAGAAGAACTTATTTTAGAGGAAATCATTATTTAATTGAAACTGTTTATAAAAGGCAATTGATCTTTTTTGAAAGCGAAATTGATTTGCCACTTGAACAGGAAATTTTTCTTGGCTTAAATTATCTTTAATTAGAGAATGTGTCAATTTGATAATTAGATAATTTTGAATACTTAAAAAAGAAAACCCGACAGTTTTTTATATCTGTCGGGTTTTCTTTTTGTAACTTTTAAAGAGAAAATTAGTTTTTCAAATACTTTTCTAAAAACTGATCTTGTTCCCACAGAAGGTGCAGAATGTTTTCTTTAGCTACATAGCTATGTGCTTCTTTTGGTAAAATTACCATTCTCGCATTAGCGCCTAAACCTTTTAAAGCTTGAAAATAACGCTCTGTCTGCAAAGTAAAAGTTCCAGGATTATTATCGGCTTCACCGTGAACTAATAAAATTGGAGTTTTCATTTTGTCAGCATTCATAAAAGGTGACATTGTATTGTAAACTTGAGGAACTTCCCAATAGTTGCGCTGTTCTGTTTGGAATCCAAACGGAGTCAAAGTTCTATTGTAAGCACCACTTCGTGCAATTCCGCAAGCAAAAAGATTAGAATGTGTCAATAAGTTAGCCGTCATAAAAGCACCATATGAATGTCCTCCAACTGCCACTTTTTTACGATTGATGTAACCTAAAGCATCTACAGCATTAATTGCTGCTTCGGCATTGTCAACTAATTGCGAAATGAAATTGTCATTTGGTTCTGTTGTCCCTTCGCCAATAATTGGGAAAGCAGCGTCATCAAGAACAACATATCCTTTAGTTACCCAATACACAAAAGATCCATAATAAGGAAAAGTGAATTCGTTTGAATTTTGAGTCACTTGTCCAGCGCTGTTTTTGTCTTTGTATTCTGCTGGATAAGCCCAGATTAACAAAGGCAGTTTTTCTTTTTTAACTTTGTCGTAACCAGCTGGTAAATATAAAGTTCCAGAAAGTTCAACGCCATCTTTACGTTTGTATTTAATTACTTCTTTGCTAACATCTTTAATGCTCTCAAAAGGATTTTTAAAAGCTGTGATCGGAGTTAGGCTGTTTTGTTTTTTTATGTTTCTGAAGTAATAATTCGGATACTCACTTTTAGACTGAATCTGAACTAAAACTTTACCTGATTTAAAATCTTCAATTTCTAATAAATCTTCTTTTTTGTCTTTATAAGAAGAAGTGTAAAGGCGTTTTGATTTTAAAGTTTTTAGATTGAATTCGTCTATAAAAGGAAATTGACCAGCTTTGGTAAATCCTTGTCCAATACGAAATGCATTGTCGTTTTCAATAGCTAAAACGTATTTATTGTATTCGTTTTTCTTTGTTTCAAATGTACCAGGATCAGAATAAACATCTTGTGAATTTCTGTCTGTAATCAATTTTGGCTGTTCACTTGGATTTGACGGATTGATCAAATACGTTTTTGTATTACGTGTATCATACCATTCATCAGAAACAATGGCAATATTATCATTCCCCCAAGTTATATCACTAAAACGTTGCGGTAATTTTACTAGTGAAGTCGGATTGTTTGTAAAAGGTGCATCCCAAAGAAAAACTTCATCTCTAAATTCTACTTTGTTTGCAGGATCTCCTTCGTCTAAAGCGGTTACAAATCCTAGTGTAGCTGGTTTGTCGTTTCTCCAAGCCATTTCACGTTTTCCTTTCCTAACAGCCATAAAACCTTTAGGCATTATTTCGCTTAACGGAACTTCATTTACTGTTTTGATTTCTTTTCCTCTTGCATCATAAACAATTGTTTTTGAAGGGAACCTGTATAACGGCACTACATATGAAAACGGTTTTTGAATTGTAGTCAGCATAATGTAATTTCCATCAGGAGAAATTCTTTCTCCAGAATACATTGCTGCATCTTTAAATAAAACAGCATCTCCTTTTAGGTTTACTTTGTACAATTCAGAAGTAACAATATTTTCAAAATTTGCTTCGTCGTTTTTGTTTTTCAACATATCTGGATAGGTTCTGTTTTGAGATTTTTCTCCAGAAGTATTTGAAATAATTGGACCAGTCGGCAAATCTTTTTTAGCATCTAATAAAGGCTGTCTGTTTTTAGGAAGCATTTTTACTAAAATCGTTTCATTGTCTGAAAACCAGTTAAACGGATTCCCAAGATTTGCATTTACTGTGCCTTCAGTAAGTTTTGTCGCACTCGCAGTTGCAACATCTAAAATCCAAAGTTCAACGCCTGTTGCAGTAGTGTGCGAAAACAATATTTTTTTGTCATTTGGCGACCACAAAATATTACTGATTTTAGGATTGCTTGGCAAACCTGAAACCTGCACTTCTGCCGTATTGTTTATTTTACGTACTTTTAAATTGTTTAAATACGTTACCGTACTTGAAATATTAGTAATTGGATTAATTCTTAATCCGCCTAAACGAAGTTCCTCTTGATTTAAATCGTCTAATGTTTTGTAAGTAGGCCTGTACATTAGCAGCATGTATTCTTTTTTAGTATCCATTGATACTGTAGGAGCACGTTCGTAATCGGCTAGATCTAAAATGGATTTGGATGGTTTTTGGTAGGTTAAGCTTTCTTGGGCAAAAGCAAATAAACCAACGTTTAGAAATAAGAGCAGTGTAACCTTTAATTTCATAATTTGAATTTTAGGGGTTTAAAAAATGGTATTCGTAATGTTTGACTAAAGTACTTCAATCTTGTTACAATTTAAAGCATATTTTTAATAGTTTTCATCATTTTTAACAGATCACTGATTTTTCTTGAAAGAAAAAGTTTTAAAGAACTTTAGAATTAAAGTATATTAAATTGTCAATAACGAAAAAAATAGTAATTTGGGTGCTTATGTTTTAAACTATACGTAAATTTGCAATCCAATTTTTTAACAAACAATAAAAGAATATGTATCATTCAAAAATAGCGGGCTTAGGATATTATGTTCCTTCAAATGTTGTAACCAACGATGATTTGTCTAAGATTATTGATACTAATGACGAATGGATTCAGGAAAGAACTGGAATTCAGGAGCGCAGACATATCATTCGTGGAGAAGATACCACAACTTCAATGGGAGTAAAAGCAGCTAAAATTGCAATAGAACGTTCTGGCGTAGCCAAAGAAGATATTGATTTTGTAGTTTTTGCAACCTTAAGTCCAGATTACTATTTTCCAGGACCTGGAGTTTTAGTACAGCGCGATTTAGGTTTAAGAACTGTTGGAGCTTTAGATGTAAGAAATCAATGTTCTGGTTTTGTTTATGCTATTTCTGTTGCTGATCAATATATTAAAACTGGAATGTATAAAAATATTTTGGTTATTGGTTCTGAGGTGCATTCTACAGGATTGGATATGACAACACGTGGACGTGGTGTTTCGGTTATTTTTGGAGATGGAGCAGGAGCAGCTGTTTTAAGCCGTGAAGAAGATTTGACAAAAGGAATTTTATCAACGCATTTACATTCAGAAGGGCAACATGCTGAGGAATTAGCATTGCAGGCACCAGGAATGGGCGCGCGCTGGGTTACAGATATTATTGCCGACAATGATCCTAATGACGAGAGTTATTATCCATATATGAACGGACAATTTGTATTTAAAAATGCAGTAGTTCGTTTTGCCGAAGTAATCAATGAGGGCTTAGAAGCAAATGGACTTCAGGTTTCAGATATTGATATGCTGATTCCGCATCAGGCAAACTTGAGAATTTCACAGTTCATTCAGAATAAATTTAAATTGTCTGATGATCAAGTGCATAATAATATTCAGAAATACGGAAATACAACGGCAGCTTCTATTCCAATTGCTTTAACTGAAGCTTGGGAACAAGGAAAAATAAAATCTGGAGATACAGTAGTTTTAGCCGCTTTTGGAAGTGGATTCACTTGGGCGAGCGCAATTATCAAATGGTAAATTAATTCATCTTGCATTATATTTTAAACCTGCTTCATTTTGGAGCAGGTTTTTTTATAATTTTGCTTGTGTCATTGCGAGGAACGAAGCAATCTCACGAGAAATATTACGTTTCTTATTAGGGTGAGATTGCTTCGTTCCTCGCAATGACAAACTAGAAAAAAAGATTGCATTTAAAATGAAAAAAAATCAACTAGAAATTGCCTGTTTTAATTACGCATCAGCTTTGATTGCGCAAGAAAGTGGTGCAGATAGAATTGAACTATGCGAAAACATGGAATTAGGAGGTACAACGCCAAATTCTATTTTAGTAGTGAAAGTCCGCGAAAGCGTGAATATTAAAATGCACGTGATTATAAGACCTCGTGGCGGTGATTTTGTTTATTCGGATGAAGAACTTACCGAAATGAAACAAGATATTAAGCAATATAAAAAGCTGGGGGTTGATGGTTTTGTTTTTGGAATTTTAAAATCTAATGGAAAAGTCAATAAAAAACAAAATCGAGAATTAGTTCATTTAGCGCATCCACTTTCCTGTACTTTTCACCGTGCTTTTGATGTTGTTGATTCAATTGAAAAAGGACTTGAAGATGTAATTGACTGTGGTTTCAAAACTATTTTAACTTCAGGGAGAGGGAAAAATGTTGAAGAAGGGATTTTTGATTTAGAGCTGATTCAGGAATTAGCCAAAGACCGGATTGAAATTATGCCTGGAGGAGGATTAAGATCTTCAAATATTAAATTACTGCAGGATAGATTGACGCCGACTTATTATCATTCTTCAGCAATTACAGATAAATCAGAAATTGCAAATCCAGAAGAAATAAAAGAATTGCGAAATTTTTTATAGACAATAAATAAAAATAAAAAAATCCTGGAGTTGGCATACTCCAGGATTTTTTTTTCTACAAGAACTATTAAAATCTACTAATCAAAGTGGGATTAAAACATTCCGCCACCACCTTTATTAGTGTTATCTTCTCTTTGTTTACGCTGTAAATTTTTGATTTTTCCGCCTCCAAAGTTATAAGTTAAACCTAAATAAACTGTTTGACTTTCCCATGTAAACTGACCTGTTTGTGGGTAAGGATAAACTCCGTCAAAAGCATATTTCATTGTGTTGAAAACGTCGTTAAAACGAACGCTGATATTCATTTTGTTGTCTAACAATGTATAACGTGAGCCAATATCCATTTTGTACATTGCTTTTCTTTCCTGCTGAACATCGTCAACTGGTCCTCTGTAAAAACCAAATAATAAAAAGCTTAAACGTTTTGTTGGTTTGAAGTTTGAATTCATACGAGCATTGAATGCTGACGTTGTTACACTACGCTCAAGAGGTGAAGTTGTTCCAGTTGCTGGATCAAATTGAAACACAATACCTTGCTGTTTAATACTTGAAAAATCAATAGATGGCTGAATATCCCACCATTTTGTTAATTTGTAGTTGAACGAAACATCAAAACCATAAGCGCTGTTGTGATCGTAATTTGTGTAACTTAAAATTTGCTTGTATCCAGATGGGTCATTTGGATCTGGGCTTAAAGTTCTGCTTATTTGATCATTGATGCTTCTTACAAAAACTCCAGCAGTAATGCTTCCTTTTTCAAGAGTTTTAGTGTAATTTACTTCAACAGAGTTTGTAAACTGAGGTCTTAATTCAGGATTCCCGTATGAAGTTACTAACGGAGTAGAAAACTCACGAATAGGTTTTGTTTGCTCTAAACTTGGGCGGTCTACACGACGGCTGTAGCTAAATTGCAATGTGTTTTTCTCATTTAAATTATAAGTTAAATAAGCTGAAGGATATAAAGTAATATAATCATCATTAAATTTATCCTGACCGTGATTTAAGTTTGCAGCAACTTTGTAGCTCTCAAAACGAGTTCCTAATTGATAACTGAATTTTTTGAATTTTTGACCAAATGTTACATATGCAGAATAAATATCAGTATCATAGGTATAGTTTGAAATTTGTTCAGCAACAGGAACTAGAGGATTACCAGTGTTGTAATCGTTACTTGTTCTTGTAATTCTTGCTTCGGCACCAGCTTCAAGGGTAGTTTTATCGTTTAAAGGATTTACGTAATCAACGTTTAAAGTACTCAGTTTTCTTTGGTCACCAATTTTATCGCTGTAAACTACATCATTTACTGAATTATTTGGTCTCGTTGTCTGTGTGTCAAAAGTTGCATTTTGGCTAACTTTCGTGTCGCTGTAATTACCTTCAAAATCTAAGGTATGTCCTTCTTTTTTGAAAATATGTTTGTATGCTAAATTATAAGTTCCTGTTCTGCTTGGCCCTTTATAAGTTGAATTTTGGTAAATATTCAAAATATTTGGATCACCATTATTGTAATCAATATCAGTAATTACATTTCCGTTTCCAGTTGATTTGTTTTGATTGGTATAGAATGACAAAGTATTTTTATCATCGATCAAATAATCCATACCTAGTTTGTATAGGTAATTGTCATTTTCGTTTGAAATATCTAAATTTTGTTTGATATCCTGATCTAATCTATAGATTTTTCCGTCGTTAAAATAAGTACCAAAGTTTTGGCCTCCATTTCCGAAGAAATTTACTTTTCCGGTTTTGTAGTTCAAATCTAAAGACTGATTGTATTTTGCAGTTTCTCCAAAAGTAATACCGCCACTGTAGCTTCCGTTGAAACCAGTGTTGGCATTTTTGTGCAACACAATATTGATAATTCCAGACATTCCTTCCGGATTATATTTTGCACTTGGATTTGTAATCAATTCAATTTTTTTGATCGAAGTCGATGGAATTTGTTTTAATAATTGAGCAGGATCGATATTCGAAGGTCTTCCGTCAATTAATACACGTACATTATCATTTCCGCGAAGCGAAAGTTTTCCGTCCTGATCTACGTTTACAGATGGAATATTGCTCATAATGTCAGATGCAGAAGCTCCGGCAGTAGTTAAATCTTTACCCACATTAATTACTTTACGGTCAATTTTTTGCTCAATAGTTGAACGTTCAGCAACAATATTTACACCTTTTAATTGGGTTGCCTCTTCTTCAAGAGAAACATTTACCGTAGCGGTTTTTCTGTTTTCGCTCAAAATTAGCGAACCAACGTATTTTTTGAAACCAATGTATTGAATTTCAATAGTGTAGCTTTTTAATGCTAAGTTTTTGATAGAAAAATCACCATTATCATCTGTATTCACTCCAGATACAACTTTTCCATTTTCCTTGATAGAAACAGTTGCATACGAAATCGGTGCGTTATTTGATTTTTCAATAATTTTTCCGGAGACCGTCCCCGAATTCTGGGCCTGTGCTGTTGCAATTAAACTGAATAATGCTAACAGAAAAAATTTTAATTTCATAATTAATAATTGATTATTTTGATTTGATTGATGATGATTGTTTTTTTGTTTTTGTTAGATTTTTTTTTTGCTTTAAATGAATTCAAAGTCTCTATTAAGACTCTTTTATGATTGATATGTTACAAAAAAAACTTAAAAAATTTCATTTTAATTTGCGAGCTACTGTTTTGTAGGAGATTAGCATTTTAATTTTTTGATAATTTTAACATTCATCTTAGAAGCATTTTTAAGAAATTCTAAACGTTTTGTGCGATTTTATATGTTATTCATTTTCTGTAATTGATGAATAAGCAGTATCTTTGCTCACTTTAAAAATAAGTTTACATGTCATTATCACAAATTCTTACACCTTCTATACAAAGCGCCATTCAGGCATTATTTGATGTTACTGTTGATAAAATCGAATTTCAAACTACCAGAAAAGAGTTTGAAGGCGATATTACAATGGTCATTTTTCCATTGTTGAAAATCATCAAAAGCAATCCTGCTGAATTAGGAAATAAAATTGGAAATTATCTAGTTGAAAATGTTTCTGAAGTTGCTCGCTTTAATGTCGTGTCAGGTTTTTTGAATATTGTTATTTCAGATAGTTATTATCTAAATTTCTTCAATGAAATAAAAGAGAACACTAAATTTGGGTATGTTACTCCGAATCCAGAAGACAAAGCAATAATGGTTGAATATTCTTCACCAAATACAAATAAGCCTTTGCATTTAGGTCACGTTCGTAATAATTTATTAGGATATTCTGTTGCTGAAATTATAAAAGCTTCTGGTAAAAAAGTATATAAAACTCAAATCATCAACGATCGAGGAATTCATATCTGTAAATCGATGTTGGCTTGGGAAAAATTTGGAAACGGAGAAACTCCTGAAAGTTCAAATTTAAAAGGCGATAAATTAGTTGGGAAATATTATGTGGAGTTTGATAAAGCCTACAAAACAGAAATTAACCAATTAATTGAAACTGGAAAAACGGAAGAAGAAGCAAAAAAACAAGCTCCTATAATTATTGAAGCGCAGGAAATGCTGAAAAAATGGGAAGCTGGCGATGAAAAAGTAATCGAGCTTTGGAAAATGATGAACCAATGGGTTTATGATGGTTTTGCAACAACATACACCAATCTTGGAGTTAATTTTGATAAATATTACTACGAAAGCAACACTTATTTATTAGGTAAAGACGTTGTTCAGGTTGGTCTTGATAAAGGTGTTTTCGAAAAAGATCCTGACGGTTCAGTTTGGATTGATTTGACAGATGAAGGTCTTGATCGCAAAATTGTTTTGCGTTCTGATGGAACTGCAGTTTATATGACCCAAGACATAGGAACAGCAATTCAGCGTGTAAAAGATATGCCAGATGTTGGTGGAATGGTTTATACTGTTGGAAATGAACAAGATTATCACTTTAAAGTGTTGTTTTTAATCTTGAAAAAATTAGGTTTTGACTGGGCTTCAAATTTATACCATTTGTCATATGGAATGGTTGATTTACCTTCAGGAAAAATGAAAAGCCGTGAAGGAACTGTTGTTGATGCTGATGATTTGATGCAGGACATGACGGATACTGCCAAGCAAATTTCTGAAGATTTAGGAAAATTAGACAGTTATTCAGCAGAGGAAAAAGCAAAATTGTATAAAACAATTGGTCTTGGTGCTTTGAAATATTATATTTTAAAAGTTGATCCAAAGAAACGTATTTTATTCAATCCTGAAGAATCTGTTGATTTTGCTGGAAATACGGGTCCGTTTATTCAATACACATATGCACGAATTCAATCAATCATTCGTAAAGCCGATTTTGATTTTTCTGCCAAAACAAATATCGAAGAGCTTCACGAAAAAGAAAAAGAATTGGTAAAAGAAATCGAACTTTTTCCAGAAGTAATTCAGAACGCTGCGCAAAATCACAGCCCAGCACTGATTGCAAATTATACATACGATTTAGTAAAGGAATATAATTCGTTCTATCAATCCGTTCATATTTTAGGTGAAGTTGATTTAACTAAGAAGATTTTCAGAGTACAGCTTTCTCAAAAAGTTGCAGAAGTTATTAAATCAGCATTAACTTTATTAGGAATTGAGGTTCCAGAAAGAATGTAAGAATAGAAATTTTAGATAATAAAAAGCCGATAGTTTTAAACTATCGGCTTTTTTGTTTTACTCATAAAATTTTTTTTCTGTAAGTTTTATTGTATGTATCTAATTCTTAAATCGTTATGTTTTGTTTTCTTTCGGTTCAATAATTTGTAATATTAAACTTTCTTTTTTTAATGTTAAAAGACTTATAATTCTTGTTAAAATTATCTTAGTTTGATAGATTTGCGTCAAATAATCAAAAAAGATAAATAAGTAATGAAACAAAAAATTGTAAGAATTGTGCTGTTGTTTTTGATAACAGGAATGCAATTGATTTTTGCACAGGAAAAAGCTATTTCAGGAACTGTTTCAGATAACGCTGGAATACCTTTACCAGGTGTCAGTGTTTTGGTAAAAGGAACAAAGTTAGGAGTACAAACTGACTTTGATGGGAAGTATGTTATTAAAGCATCTTCAAATCAAGTTTTGGTTTTTAGCTACATCGGAATGAAAACACAAGAAGTTTTGGCAACTTCTTCTTCGATTAATATAAAACTAAAAGATGATTCAGTTGAGTTGGAAGGTGTTGTAGTTACTGCGCTAGGAATTAAAAAAGATGAAAAAAAGTTAGGCTATGCTGTTTCTAAAGTAACTTCAGAAGAAATTACAAGATCAGGTGAGCAAAATGTTGTCCAAGCTTTGGCAGGAAAAGCAGCGGGAGTTCAAGTAATTGGTTCAGGGGGAACCCCAGGGGCTTCGAGTAAAATTATTATTAGAGGTGTAAATACAATTACAGGAACATCTGATCCTTTAATTGTTGTTGATGGTGTGCCAATTGACAACAGTACAAGTCAAACCAGTGCCGGAGATAATCCTTTTAATGCAAATTTATCTGGGATAAATAACTCAAATAGAGCTTTAGATATCAATCCAAACGATATCGAAAGTGTATCCGTTCTTAAGGGGCCGGCAGCAGCGGCCTTATATGGAGAGAGAGCGGGAAATGGGGTTATCATCTATACAACTAAAAAAGGCAAGGCTGGAAAAGGTTTAGGAATTGATTATTCAACTTCATTAGCAATTGATAAAGTAAGTCAGCTTCCAGCAAGACAGAACAAATATGTGCAGGGTACAAGTGCAACAGCAACGGCAGTAAATCCAAGTACACCTCAAAGTTGGGGGCCGTCAGCGCAAAAAATTGGCGTACCAATGTATGATAATGTTGGAAACTTCTTTCAGGAAGGTCTAACATTTACAAATAATTTATCATTTTACGGAGGTGATGAAAAAGCCACTTATAGAGCTTCTTACGGAAATGTCACACAAACAGGTATGATTCCGGAAACTGGTTTAAAAAGAAACACTTTAAGAGTTGTTGGAGATTTAAAGCTTAGTGATAAGTGGAAAACAGGAGGAAGTTTACAATATACGCATACAACAAATACTTTAGCTCAAAACGGAAGTAATGTGTCTGGAGTAATGCTTAGTTTACTACGCTCTGTAGGGAATTATGATTTAAGAAATTATAGAGATGCGGAAGGAAATAATATGAATTATGTTCAGAGTTATGACAATCCATATTTTACAGTCAATGAAAACCCTGCAACAAGTGATGTTAATCGTGTTTTTGGAAATATGTATTTAACTTATTCTCCAGCTGAATGGTTATCATTAACAGCAAAGGGAGGAGTAGATGCTTATTCAGATTACAGAAAACAAGTTTATGCAATTTCATCTAACGGCGATAATCTTGCAGGTATTGGAGAAGTAGCATTTAATAATATTAACAATAAGCAATTCTATGGAGATTTTATAGCAAGTGGATTACTGCCATTACATTCTGATTGGTTAAAAGTAAATTATACTGCTGGACTTAATCTGCGTTCTTCACAAAATACAGATGTATTTTCAAGAGGGAAAGAACTTGCTGTAAGAGGGGTGTACAACTTGTCAAATGCGACCCAGCTTTATGCTTCAAATTCAGAAGTTAATATAATGTCGAGAGCTTTGTTTGGACAACTGGAATTTGATATTAAAAATCAGCTTTTTATAACAGGTTCTGTTAGAAAAGAATGGTCATCAACTTATGGAACAAATGCAAACAGTGCTATTTTTCCAGCTGCTTCAGCCTCATGGATTTTGACAAATTCATTTGATTTACCAGAATGGACTAGTTTTGCAAAATTGACATATGGTTATGGAGAAGTTGGTATTGCGCCTCAGCCTTATTATACCATAAGTACTTTCTCGCAACCATTTATGACAGATGGTTTCACAGATGGTTTAAGTTTTCCGTATAATGGAGTTAACGGTATGTCTGTTTCGGGCGTTTTAGGAAATCAAAATTTAAAACCTGAAAGAGTTTTAGGTCATGAATTAGGGTTAAGCACTAAATTTTTAGAAAATCGTTTAACATTAGATGTGAATTTGTATTATAAAACATCTAAAGATTTATTGATTAGAATGCCATTACCACAATCCAGCGGATTTGGATTAGTATATCAAAATGCAGCTGAATTAGTAAATAAAGGTATTGAAGTTGAGTTAGGTTATGATTTATTCAAGAAAGGCAATGCATTTCAATGGAATGTTAATGCAAACTGGGCTAAAAACGAAAACAAGGTTACCGATATTTCAGGAAATTTAGATGCAATTTCTATTGAAACTGCTTTTGGGTCAATAGGATATTATGCAGTTAAAGGACAGCCTTTGGGTAGTTTTTATGGAACTAAATGGCAAAGAGATGCAAACGGACAAAAAATTATTGGTACAGACGGTTTGCCATTAATACAATCCGAAACAGGAAATCTAGGAAACTCTGCGCCAAAATGGACTGGAGGTTTGAGAAATACTTTCTCTTATAAAAGAGTTGCATTATCTGGTTTATTAGATTTTAGACATGGTGGCGCTGTGTATAATGGAACTCTTGCAAGATTGCACAATTTTGGAGTTTCTGAGGCTTCTGCTGATAGGGAGCATACTTATATTATTTCTGGTGTAAAAACGGATGGGACTCCAAATGATATTGCCATTTCAGCTAAAAATTATTATCAAAAATACTTAGGTGATGGAGGTGGAGCTGCAGAAGAAGCTATCACAAATGTAAATTGGGTAAGACTACGTGATGTTACTTTAAGTTATGATTTTATTGTCAAAAAATTTACAGCTATTAATTCGGCTCAGTTATCATTTACCGGAAGAAATTTATGGTTAGATACTAATTATAAAGGTGTTGACCCAGAAACTAGTTTGACTGGTGCTGGCTCAAGAATTAACGGGTTGGATTACTTTAACAACCCTGGAAGCAAATCATTTATAATGACTCTTAAAGTAGGTTTCTAATTTTAAATTAAATAAAAATGAAAAAATATATAAAAAGTATTATTCTGATGGCAGTTGGCTTCAGTTTGCTTACAAGTTGTGATTCTGAGTTAGATCACTTTAATGAAAACCCAAACTCTCCAATTTCGACTACTCCAACTTTGTTGTTGTCTGCAATGGAAGTTTCTACTTTTTCAACTCATACAGGAGGATTAATTAGGACTTCCAATATTTTTGATCAGCATTTAGCTGGGACAAGTGTAGGGCAATTAGGAGATATTCAGCGTTACATTGTTAGCGAACAGGATGTAAATAACGAATGGAATACATTATATGGCACTACATTGATTAGTGGGCATATTTTAAATCGAGATTTCGCTGGGCATTATCCTTATTATAATGGTATTGGTCAAATATTGACTGCAATAAATTTAGGTTATGCAACAGATTTATGGGGAGATGTTCCTTATGACGAGGCTTTTAAAGCAGATCAAGGAAATAAAACACCAAAATATAACACGCAGCAAGAAATTTATCAAAGACTACAGACAATTTTAGATGAAGCAATTGTAAATTTAAGCAAATCAGTTTCAAGTAATATTTCTGTGCCGGCTACTGACGATTATATTTTTAATGGTAATACAAAAAAATGGATTCAGACAGCCTATGTTCTTAAAGCAAGATTTGCTTTAAGGCTTACGCAAGTTGATACTAATGCAGCAAAAAAAGCTTTAGAGTATATCAATGCATCTGGAATAAGTTCAAATAATGATGATGCTAATACTTTTTTTCCTGGCACATCAAATGGACTTAATCAATGGTATGCTTTTGATAGAAGCCGTGCCAATTATTTGAAAACTGGTGCTTATTTTGTGAACTCATTGCAAAATGCAAATGATCCGAGATTGCCATTTTCAATCGCCTTAAATAAACCAAAACCACCGATAGTTCCAATTTATGTTGGTAACATTCCAGAAGATTTAGACACAACTTCGTCATCGTACATAGGTTCTGCTTTTGCAAGCGCTACATCTGCAATTGGATTAGTTACTTATGGCGAAGCTAAATTTATTGAAGCTGAAGCAAAACTACGTTTAGGGCAAGATGCAAAATCCGCATTACAAGAGGCAGTTAGTGCATCGGTATTAAAAATTACAGGAACAGCTGCGACATCTGAATTTTTAGCAGCTGCGACGGCTACAGTTGATTTAGAAAATATTATTAAGCAAAAATATCTTGCACTTTTCTTAACTATGGAGCCTTATAATGATTATAGAAGAACAGGATTTCCTGCTTTAATACCAAATCAGTCTTCAAATAAAAAAGTGATTCCGGTACGATTGCCAACTCCGTCAGATGAGAGGCAGTATAATCCAAATGCGACAGTAGTCAGTAATGTAACTACAAATGTCTGGTGGGATAAAGACTAACATGATTTAATAAAGATTAAATAAAACTCCTTATATCGTTTTTAACTATTTTGAATTAGTACCCTTTTAGTGAAAATAATGCAAGGGATAAACCATCTATATTTTAGATGGTTTTTTTATATGCAAAAAGCCGATAGCTTAAAAACTACCGGCTTTTTTAACTAACAAAATATTTTTATTTTTTAACGAACTTGTCGATAATAGCATC
Source organism: Flavobacterium sp. 245 (assembly GCF_004362055.1). GTDB lineage: Bacteria > Bacteroidota > Bacteroidia > Flavobacteriales > Flavobacteriaceae > Flavobacterium. Next base: position 201,061 of record NZ_SNXB01000005.1, on the reverse strand, counting down.
AGATTCTGCTTTTGTTGCATCTGGTTTTAAGTCAAATAAAAGAGAATATAAAGCTTTGCGGTCAACTTTAGCTTCTAAGTTTAAGTCTTGGTGTCTGTCAAAAAGAACTTGCCATTTGTTACGAACATTTTGCCAAAGATCTTTGTTAGTAGCCCACCATTTTTGAGCTGCAGCACATTTAGAATCTGGAACTTTTGTATAAACATCAAATCCTTTTTCTTGAGCTAAAAGAACATCTTTTCCGCTTTCATCTCTAACTAATTTGTCGTTATCCTGCTCATGATTCCATCCTGTAGCAGTAATTTCGTGTATGTTTCTTCTTTTCAAAACATTATAGTCATTACGTTTTGTCTGCTCTCTTCTTGGAAGTGGTGCATCAGCAACATTTGACCAATAATCTTGTCCGTCAACATGTACCCACGTTGATGATCCTTCATATCTTGGACTGTCATCTACTTGATATACTTTTTGAGTCCATTGACCTTTAACGGCTTTTTTATCTAATTTTTTATATTTCCAAGAAGTCCCTTTATCAAACGAATATAAATCTGTGTTTTCATAAAGCCAATCTTGTCTCCAGTGTTTGATGATCATATCATCGCTCACAATCAATAAATGCTGCATTACAATTTTATTAGGAGTGTCATCTAATAATTGAACCCATTCTAAAGCAGACTCATGTTTAGTTTCTGATGGCTTATAAGTAAGAGAATCTTTAGGGTATGAAAACGTTTCTGTGAAGTTGAATTTTACTTCGTAGCAACCACACATTGATTTTATTGATTTAATGTCTTGGTGTTTTTTGTCCTGACTGAAACCAAGAGCACAAGTCAAAGCCATTACGGCCGATAAATAGAGGCTTTTTGTAATCATAACGTATTGTTTTGTTTTAAGATTTTTGCAAATATATTAATTTATTTAGAATAAATAAAAATAGTTTATATATTTGCGTCATTATTAAGACTGAATAAAAATAATGAAAATTAAAATTACCCTTTTTGCTGGATTTCTTTTTTCGACCTATTCTTTTGCACAGCAGAAAGATAGTATTGTCTCTCAGGAAAAACTTTCTGAGGTTGTTGTAACAGGACAATTTGAACCGCAGTCGATTAAAAAATCTGTTTTTAATGTTCGAGTGATTTCAAGTCAGGATATTCAAAATTTAGCAGCAACCAATTTAGCCGATATTTTAAATCAATACTTAAATATTACAGTAACTCCAAGCGGAACAAGTGGCCGTTCTACTGTTTCTTTATTTGGTTTGGATGCACAATATTTTAAAATTTTGGTTGATAATGTACCGTTAGTGAATGAAGCTGGTTTGGGTAATAATATTGATTTATCTCAAATTAATCTTAATGATGTTGATCATGTTGAAATTGTAGAAGGTTCGATGGGTGTGACCTACGGGGCTAATGCCGTAAGTGGTGTTTTAAATATTATTACAAAAAAATCTTCAAAATATAAATGGGGAATAAACGCATCAGTCCAGGAAGAGACAGTTAATAATGAGTATTCTCTTTTTGATGAAGGACGACATATTCAGTCTCTTAGAGTTTCTCATACTTTTAATAAAAACTGGTTTGTCTCAGCAGGAATTAATCGTAATGATTTTCAAGGATATTTAAATGATAAAAATGGAGTTAATTACGCCGAAAATGACGGAACACGTGGCTACAGTTGGCTTCCAAAAGATCAATTAAACGGTACGGCAACATTAGCATATCAAAAAAATAATTTTCGCTTTTATTATAAATTCGAGTTTTTAGATGAAAATGTAGATTATTATAATAGTACTGTACAATCCGGATATAACAGTACTCTTGGGTCATATCGTTATGCAGATGATAAAAGATATTTCACAGACAGATATTTCCATAATTTAAATGCAACTGGAAGATTATTTTCTCAATTAAATTACAATGTTTCGCTTTCACATCAAAAACAAGAACGTGATGTTGAGAGTTTTCGATACTATTTAGGAAATAAAACAGAAGCAAATAATACTACGTTAAAAGATCAGTCGATGGAAGTGCTTTATTCGACAGGAACGTTGAATAATTTTTTCACAGACAAAACAGTTGATCTGCAATTGGGTTATGAATTAGTAAATAATAGAGGTTATTCCTTGGTTCAGGAGGCAAATAATATTTTTAATCCAGTTCAAAAAACACTTGAGAACTATGATTTTTTTGCTTCATCAGAAATTATGGCAACGCACAAATTTTCAATCCGACCAGGAATCCGATTTTCTGCTCAGTCTCAATTTAAAAATCAATATGCTTCATCTTTAGGTTTGAGATATTTGTTTGAAAAAGGAATTGAGCTTCGTGGTTCTTATGGCAATTCTTTTAGAACACCAACTTTTGACGAACTATATTCAAAACAAATATTTGACGGGCATTTTTTTACAGGAAACGAAAATCTAATTCCTGAAACGAGTACTTCTTACGAAACAAGTCTTAAAAAAATGACTTTGTTTTCATCAGGATTGCAGCTCTCGAACACTTTTGCGGGAAGCTATCTAAATGTTAATGATAGGATTGATATGGCATTAGTAAGATTTAATCCAGATACTGGAAATCCGGAATATCAATACATTAATATAAGTAAATATAGAATGTGGAATTTCTCAACAATGAACCAATTACGAAAAGAAAACTTCACATTTAATTTTGGTGCAGCTTTAATTGGTATTTCACAGGAATTAAAAAATCAGGTGTTTATTTCTGATGATCAATTTCTTTATTCTTTCAATTTAAACACAAGTTTTTCTTATACAGTTCCAAAATGGAAAACTATCGTTTCAGCATATTATAAATACAACGGTAAAACACGCCAGTATATACAAGGCGCTTCTTCTTATATTTTGTCTGAAGTTGCTCCAAGTAATTGGCTTGACATTACTGCAAGACAAAATTTTTTCAAAGATCATTTTGAAGTAACGGTAGGAGCAAGAAATGTTCTAGACGTTACTAATGTAACACAAACAGGAACTGCCAGTGCTGCAGGACATGCAGGAGCAGGCGAGGTAATGCTTGCATACGGGCGTTCTTATTTTTTGAAATTATCGTATAATCTTAATCTTTAATATATATAAATACCATGAAAAAGTTATTATTTTTATCAATCGCTCTTCTATCACTAGCCGCATGCTCAAGTGACGATGATACTCCAGTAGAAATCCCTACAGTTGGAGCAACTTTAAAGCCAGTTATTGGCGGACCTAATCAGCCAAATCAGGTTTATCTTGATTTAAGTAGTGAAGATTCTAAATCTGTAAACAGAACATCTTGGGATTTTGGTTTCTCAACAGGTTCAGATTTTAGAGTAATCTTAAACGGCTCTCTTAAAATGGCGGTTAAAAAATTAGCTACTTCAGACATTACTTTGTCTCAAACAATTGATGCAAACGTTGCTGTTGGTGCTGGTACAACACTTTCTAGTAATGGATTTGTAGATAATCCAACAGGAGTTTTAGCTGGAGCTGGAGCTGGAATTGGAACTGCAATTGCTGAAATTTCTGCTACAGATGCTGACAACAAAGTTTATTTAGTAAATCTTGGGTTTGCTGTTTCTACTACACAGCCGGCAGTTGGATCTGTTAGTGTTGATGGTGATGCAAGAGGATGGAAAAAAGTTAGAATTTTAAGAAGTGGAAATGGATACAAAATTCAATACGCTGATTTAACTTCTACTACTTTTACTGAAAAAACTATTGCTAAAGACGCTGCTTATAATTTCTCTTTCTTTAGTTTAACTACAGGAAGTACGGTTTCTGTAGAGCCAGAGAAAACAAAATGGGATTTAAATTTCACAACGTTTACAAATTATATCCCATCTGCGGATGCTAATAATAATCCAATTGAAGTAACTTATGGATATTCAGATTTTATTACTACAAATGCAAAAGGAGGAACTCAGGCTTACCAAGTTTTAGTTTCTGCTGGAATCAGCTATACAGATTTCAAAAAAGCGAATGTTGTTGAAACTAATTTTGCTGTTTCAGCAACAGATCAGAGAGTTATTGGTTCAAACTGGAGAAGCGGTGGAGGTCCAACTAGTTTGCCAAGTATCAGAACTGATCGTTTTTATGTAGTAAAAGATGCTGCTGGAAATTACTATAAAGTAAAATTCCTTTCTTTGACAAATGATGCAGGAGTAAGAGGAAATTCTGTTTTAGAATACGCTATTTTACAATAAAAATATTTTTGAAAACCCTCAAATAGTTTGTTTTTTGAGGGTTATTTTGATTTAGTATTTATTTTAACATACAAAGGGTTACTTTATTGATTGTTGTGGTTATTTATACTAACACATTATTTGTTAAGGCTATAAATACAATACATTCTCAGTCAAATTTTAGGTAATTAAACTTGCTGTAAAATAAATTTTTATGAAACAGTTAGTTAATCATTAGCTTTGTTTTTTTTATTTTTTTTGATAAAGAGGTTAGATTCGTCTGGCCTCTTTTTTTGTTTTTTAGTTTGTTTGCAAAAACAATTATTAATTAAGGTTTAATCTTATCTTTGCACATATTTTTCCATAATAAATTAGAGGAAATTTCGTTCAAATTGATTTTTGGAATCAATTCTTTAAAATTTAAATTTACAAGTGAATACAAAATCATATTTTTTTCAGTCTTTCGCCATTGTTGCATTAGCATTTGTTGCTTTTATTGGATTCAAGCAAGTTTTGCCGAATAAGATTTTTTCTGAAAGCAAAATAAATTCTAAAAATGTGCTGATCGACAGTCTTCTTTTAGAAGCCGTTGCTAAAGATTCTTTAAGTGAAAACGACAGCATTGACGCAATCGAAGATGCTCAAGGAAAAGAGGAAATCGTTTATGAAAATATTGAAGGAATTGAATTTCCATCTGAAACTTTTGATGATTACAAAGGGTATCAATACTTGATTTCGTTTTATGAAAAGTTATACCAATTAGAAAAAAATCCAGAATCAAATGTCAGAATTGCATATTACGGCGATTCAATGACTGATGGCGACTTAATTGTTCAGGATGTTCGAACCAATTATCAGGAACGTTTTGGAGGAAATGGCGTTGGTTTTGTTTCGATTACTTCAGAGTCGGCTGCATCACGCGGTTCGGTAAAATCTACATATTCTAAGAACTGGAAAACACAATCTTATTTAAATGTAAAAAAACCTTCAAGTCCTTTTGGTGTAAACGGACATGTGTTTTTTGCTAATGATAATACCAACCCAACTTGGGTGCAATATGAAGCAGGAACTAATAAATATTCTACGACTTTAGATAATCCGACTTTATTCTACGGAAGGGCATCTAAAAAAGGAAAGGTAAATTTTGTTATTGGAAAAGATACTTTAAAGAAAACTCTAAATCCGAGTAATTTAATTAATACTTTAAAAGTAAGTTCTGGTCATTTAAAAGCTTTTAAAGCCAATTTCGTAAATGCAGATTCGATTCCAATTTATGGTTTCAATTTTGATAACGGAAGCGGTGTTCACGTAGATAACTTCTCGCAAAGAGGAAACTCGGGATTGCCAATTTCAATGTTTAATGCAAACGTAATGCAAGGTTTTAATAACAATCTGAAATACGATTTGATTATTTTGCATTATGGAACAAACGTATTGAATTACGGAACCAAAAATTATAATTGGTACGAAAGAGGAATGACAAAAACGGTAAATAAAATAAAAGAATCCTTTCCGGGAGTTTCTATTTTAATTGTTTCCACAGCAGATAAATCGACCAAATACGATTTAGAAATGAAAACAGATTCGGCTGTTGTACCTTTAATGAGATCACAAAAAAGATATGCGCTGGACACAGAGTCTGGTTTTGTAAATTTATATACTTTGATGGGCGGTGACGGATCGATGGTAAAATGGGTTGACGAAACTCCGGCTAAAGCCAATAAAGATTATACGCACTTTAATCAGCGCGGTGCAAAAGCAATTGGAAATTTATTGTATACTCAATTAAATAAAGGTTACGAAGAATATAAAATATTGCGTGAAAAACGTGAAGCTGCTTCAAATCAGCAAAGAGCAGCTCGAAAAACCAATACAGATTCTACCTCTGTTAAAAAAGATAGTGTAAATGAATAAACTGATTATTTTTTTCTGTTGTCTTTTTTTATCTCCAAATGATAAGACGCAAAAAACAGATTCACTTCCAACAACAAAAAATATGATTCACAAAGTCGATTCAATAGTGGCTGATCCTGTTTCTGAAGATCAAATTTACAATGCAAAAGTACTAAAGGATTTTTTTGAAAAATTACAGGAAAATGAAAGTCACAGCAATCAGAAAATAAATATTGTTCATATTGGCGATTCTCATATTCAGGGAGATTTGATGACTAATGAAGTGCGTAAAAAATTGCAACAGCAATTTGGAAATGCGGGCCGAGGTTTAGTTTTTCCATATCAGCTTGCTAAAACAAATGGATCTTATAATGAACGCTTTTATTCAAACAGAACTTGGGAAAGTTATAGAAATATTCTTCCAGCAAAAAATGCTCCTGTTGGTTTAAGCGGTATCGGACTTTGGCGTGATAACAATGGTTTTGCTGTCGAACTCCGCGTAAAGGACATGGCTTATAAATTTAATACTATAAAAATTATTACGCCGCAAAATCAGCATATGTTTGATTTAGCAACTTCATCTCAAATCAATCTGATTCAGTCTACAGAGAAAAAAGTTATTTCGCATAAAATTAAAAAAGGAGAAGCAATTTCGACAATTGCTGACAAATACAATATTTCGGTTGCAGACATTAAAAAAGCTAATGGATTAAAATCAAATAATATCCGTGCGGGCCGAACATTAAAAATTCCAACAAACGAAACAAAACAAAAAACGATTAAAAGTTCTGAATTTGTTCCATTAAATTTAGAAACAGATTCTTTTTGTCATTATTACAATTCAGATAAAGCTTTAGAAAAAATTTATTTGATTCCGAATAAAGAAGCTTCAAAATATGAATTAAACGGAATTGTTTTAGAAAGAGATACGCCAGGAATATTATATAGTGGTATTGGTGTAAACGGAGCTAAATATTCAGATTACAATAAATATCCGTTGTTTTTTGAGCAGTTGAAAGCAGTCCATCCAGATTTGTTAGTTTTTTCACTCGGAACAAATGAAAGTTACGACAAGCTAGAAGCTGAAAGTTATATTAAGCATTTGAGAGAATTTATAAGTAATATCAAAGCTCAAAATATAAATGTCCCGATTATCGTGATGACACCGCCGCCATCTTTGCTTAGAAAAAAGCCCAATACTTATATTAGAGATTATACGAAAGAGATTTTGGAAATCGCGCAAAAAGACGGTTTTGCCGTTTGGGATTTATACGATGAATTTGGAGGTATGGACGGAATACGGAAATTAAAAACTCAGAAATTAATTGGTCCAGACTGGGTTCATTATTCTAAAAAAGGATATGAAAAACAAGGCGACTTGTTTGCGCAGGCAGTTTTAAAAGCATACGATAATTTTAAATCAAAGAATTAAATTGATAACAATAGATAGCATTAATGATTGGTTCATCCAAAATTTTGGTGCAATTACAATAGAACAAGTTAAAAGCTGGTTTATTTATAATCCAGACGAAAAATTATTATTTAATACGGGTTTATTCCTAGGATTATTTCTGGTTTTTTATTTTGTGTATGCTTTTTTACGCAAAACATTTTATTTGAGATTGACTTATGTTATTCTCTTCTCGCTTTTCTTTTATTATAAGTCAAGCGGTGTTTACTTTTTGCTTTTATTGCTTTCATCTGTTGTTGATTACGGATTGAGCCAGATTATTTTTAGAGCGACAAAAGACAGCACTAAGAAAGTATATCTTATAATTAGTGTAATCTTGAATTTAGGATTGCTTGGTTATTTCAAGTATATGAACTTCATGATTGTGACATTCAATGATATGTTTCATGGCAATTATGCGCTTCATGATATTTTTCTTCCGGTCGGAATTTCGTTTTATACTTTTCAGTCGATGAGTTATATTATTGAAATTTATCGTGAAGAAATTAAGCCAACCAAAAATTACATCGAATATTTATTTTTCGTTTCGTTTTTCCCGCAGTTAGTTGCTGGTCCAATCGTACGTGCAAAAGATTTTCTTCCGCAGATTTATCAAAAATTAAATCTGTCGAGACAAGATGTAAACAATGCATTATTTTTGATTATTGGTGGATTGATTAAGAAAACCGTAATCTCAAATTATATTTCAGTAAACTTTGTCGATCGTGTTTTTGATACGCCAATGAGTTACACTTCTTTTGAGAATTTGATGGCTTCTTACGGATATGCAATTCAGATTTATTGTGATTTCTCAGGATATTCAGATATGGCAATCGGAATTGCTTTATTGCTTGGATTCAAATTGCCTGTCAACTTTAGAACGCCATATAAATCAACTTCGATTACAGATTTTTGGAGAAGATGGCATATTTCATTATCAACTTGGTTGAAAGACTTCTTGTATATTTCTATGGGAGGAAACCGTGAAGGATCTTTCGCCGGCTATTTATTCCCGAGTTTGTTTTTCTTCGGATTATTGGTTTGGGGAATCACAAGCTACAATACCAGTATAATTCCGCTAATTGTTGCATCAGTTTCAATAGTGCTTTTTTGTTTGTCTTTTTTGCTTTCCAGCAAAAAGAAACAAACTTTGGTAACCAATTTGAATTTATTCACCACAATGCTTCTTGGCGGATTGTGGCACGGAGCGGGAGCACAGTTCATTGTTTGGGGCGCTTTGCACGGATTAGCTTTGGCAATTCATAAAATTTTCGTGGAGATTTTTCCTTCCAAAAAAGATAAAAGCCCTAATTTCCTTTGGAGATTTTTTTCAATCGTAATTACATTCCATTTTGTGGTTTTCTGCTGGATCTTTTTCCGAGCCAGAGATTTTGAAACGGCTTTGCAGGTAATTAATAATATTGGGCAATTAACATTCGAACCAGAACTTTGGAAAACAATTGTTATTGGTTACAAGAATGTATTTGGATTAATGTTATTCGGTTATGTTTGGCATTTCTTGCCAGAAGCTTTCACAAACGGAATGAAATCTGTTTTCGATAAAACGCCAATATTAGTAAAAGCAATAATTCTTGGGTTCGTTTACTGGATCGTTTATGCAACCGCAGTTGCTGGTTCGCAGCCGTTCATATATTTTCAATTCTAAGTTGAAGTAATTAATCTCGCAAAGTCGCGAAGTCGCAAAGTTTTTTTTATTCTTTGCGACTTCGCGACTTTGCGAGCAAAATGACAAAGTGAACTTTGTGTAAAACCTTGCGCACTTTGCGGTTAAATGCAGCTAAATAAAAATTGCCTGAAATATCTAATTAGATTATCTTTGCACTTCAAATAAAGAAAATAATATGTTTGATAATTTAAGCGATAAGTTAGATAAAGCGTTCCATATATTAAAAGGGCACGGTAAAATTACAGAAGTAAACGTTGCCGATACTTTAAAAGAAGTTCGTCGTGCATTACTTGATGCCGATGTTAACTTTAAAATTGCTAAAGATTTTACAGCTAGAGTAAAAGACAAAGCAATTGGTCAGGACGTACTTACAACATTACAGCCAGGACAATTATTAGTAAAACTGGTAAAAGATGAGTTGACAGAATTAATGGGTGGGGATGTTGCTGGTGTTAACTTATCAGGAAATCCAACTGTTATTTTGATGTCAGGACTTCAAGGTTCTGGTAAAACTACTTTCTCAGGAAAATTAGCCAACTTTTTAAAGACTAAGAAAAATAAAAAACCACTTCTTGTAGCGTGTGATATCTACCGTCCAGCGGCGATCAATCAGTTGCATGTTGTGGGAGATCAAATAGGTGTTGAGGTTTACTCAGAGCCAGAAAACAAAAATCCTGTTGAAATTGCTCAAAATGCAATCAAACATGCAAAAGCAAACGGTTTCAATGTTGTAATTGTCGATACAGCCGGACGTCTTGCAGTAGATCAGGAAATGATGGACGAAATTGCACGTGTTCACAAAGCAATTCAGCCACAAGAAACTTTATTCGTTGTCGATTCGATGACAGGACAAGATGCTGTAAACACAGCAAAAGCTTTCAACGATATCTTAAACTTTGATGGAGTTATTTTAACGAAATTAGATGGTGATACTCGTGGTGGAGCTGCACTTTCGATCAAATCGATTGTAAACAAACCAATCAAATTTGTAGGTACTGGAGAAAAAATGGAAGCAATTGATGTTTTCTATCCAGAACGTATGGCAGAGCGTATCTTAGGAATGGGAGACGTTGTGTCTCTTGTAGAAAGAGCTCAAGAACAATTTGATGAAGAAGAAGCTAGAAAACTTCAAAAGAAAATCGCTAAAAACGAATTTGGTTTCGATGATTTCTTAACGCAGATTCAGCAAGTTAAAAAAATGGGTAATATGAAAGACTTGGTTGGAATGATACCAGGAGCTTCAAAAGCCATGAAAGATGTAGAAATTGAAGATGATGCTTTCAAACATATCGAAGCCATCATTCACTCGATGACGCCAATTGAAAGAAGCAAACCTGCCATAATCGACGTAAAACGAAAAGCCAGAATCGCGAAAGGTTCCGGAACTAAAGTCGAGCAAGTAAATCAGTTAATGAAGCAGTTTGACCAAATGAGCAAAATGATGAAGATGATGCAAGGTCCGGGCGGAAAAAACCTGATGAAAATGATGGGAGGCATGAAAGGAATGCCAGGCGGAATGCCGAGATAATAAAATTAAAAGTTTCAAGTTTCAGGTTTCAGGTTTTGAAACAGAAATTTGAAACTTTTTTTAATATAATAAATACGAGTTTCGTTTAACTTGAAACTTTAAACCTGAAACAAAAATAACAAAACACAATGCAACTACTAGACGGTAAAAAAACATCTAACGACATTAAAAACGAAATTGCAATCGAAGTTCAAGCTATAAAAGCGGCAGGAGGAAAAGTACCTCATTTAGCAGCGGTTTTAGTAGGGAATAACGGAGCAAGTTTAACTTACGTAGGAAGTAAAGTAAAATCATGTCAGGAAATTGGATTTGATTCAACTTTGGTAAGTCTGCCGGAAACCATTACCGAAGACGAACTGCTTGCTAAAATTAAAGAGTTAAATGAAGATGATAATCTAGATGGTTATATCGTTCAGTTGCCTTTGCCAAAACATATCGACGAGCAAAAAATCTTACTAGCGATTGATCCTGATAAAGATGTTGATGGTTTTCATCCAACAAACTTTGGTAGAATGGCCCTTGAAATGGAAAGTTTCATTCCAGCAACACCATTCGGAATTATGGAATTGTTAGAGCGCTATAAAGTTGAAACTTCAGGGAAACATACCGTTGTAATTGGAAGAAGTCATATTGTTGGACGTCCAATGAGTATTTTAATGAGCCGTAAAGGAAATCCAGGAGACTCTACAGTGACATTGACGCACAGTCGTACTAAAAATTTAGCAGAATTCACTAAAAACGCTGATATTATCATTACAGCTTTAGGAGTTCCTGAATTTTTAAAAGCTGATATGGTAAAAGAGGGAGTAACGATTATAGATGTTGGAATTACTCGTGTAGATGATGCATCAAACGCAAAAGGATACGTTATTAAAGGTGACGTAGATTTTGATGGTGTAAGCAAAAAAGCAGCATTTATTACACCAGTTCCAGGTGGAGTAGGACCAATGACAATTGCAATGTTGCTTAAAAATACGCTTTTAGCTCGTAAAATGAGAAGCGCAAGAAATAAATAACTTGCGTACAATTATATTTACAAAAGCCTGTTCATTTTGAGCAGGCTTTTTTTTTACTACTCCGCTGAAATTTTTCTAACACATAGAAACATAGGATTTAGGTTCTAAAAAAAGAATGTAAAAGAGAAACAGATTTCTCTTACATAGTTGTTAACTCCCACTATGTTTGTTTAAAAAAAGCGAAGCGACTTTTTCACAATTGTAATAGCTATGTTTCTATGTGTTTAAAAACCATTTTAATATTTAATTAATAGTTTAAACTTTTGGTTCTTAAAAATAAAGGATACTTTTGCAGCACTTTAAAAAATAACACTTCTCCAAATGGACGATTATTATTCGTTAGTATTTAATTAAAAGCAGCTTTTGAAATTTCAAAATGCTGCAGTAAAAACCTGTATTTTGAAATGAAAGCCCTTTACACAAACAACAACGGATTGGTAGAAATCCAACAATGGACTCCAAATTGCTGGATTAGTATTGAATCTCCAACAGAAGCAGAAAAAAAATATTTACTGGAAGAACTTCAAATTCCCGAAGCATTCTACAATGATATCGAGGATATTGATGAAAGACCCCGTATAGAAATTGAAGACGGCTGGACTTTGATTATAATGCGTGTTCCTATAAAAAGTAACGACATTAAGCTCCCTTTTCAAACCATTCCGTTAGGAGTAATTTTTAAAGGCGATGTTTGTGTAACTATTACCTTTTACAAAACAGAAATTATATATGATTTTATGTTGTATTCGCGACGTAAAAACATTCAAGTTAAGGATAATTTCGATTGGGTTTTGAGATTGCTTCTTTCTTCAAGCGTTTGGTATTTAAAATACCTGAAACAAGTCAATCAAAAAATTAAACTTGCTGAAGATAATTTAGAAAAATCAATCAAAAACGAAGAATTGCAAGCCTTGCTTCAAATCGAAAAATGTTTGGTTTTCTTTATCACCTCATTAAAGGCAAATGACGTATTATTTCAGCGTATAAAAAATTTAAAAGCATACAAAGCTGATTACGATTCAGATTTATTAGAAGATGTTGAAATTGAATTAAGCCAAGCGCAGGATACAGCCAATATTTACAGTAATATTTTAACTGGAATGATGGACGCTTATGCTTCGGTAATTTCAAATAATATGAATAATATAATGAAACAGATGACTTCAATTTCGATCATCTTGATGATTCCAACCCTAATTGCCAGTTTGTACGGAATGAACGTGCCAAACGGTTTGGAAGAAAGCAAATACGGAATCTGGATTTTGCTTTTAGTTTCTGTCGTATTATCTGCTTTTGGAGTGTTCTTGTTCAAAAGAAGAAGATGGTTTTAATCAAAATATAAATAGCAATATTACAAGGTCTGTTCGTTTGAGCAGGTTTTATATTTTAATAGTTTGGGCGTGACCGTATTTACAAAAGGCGCTACTTAAAATACCGCCTATGTGCGCCTTTCGCAAATACGGTCGGGCTATCCATGCTACTTCGGTAGCTTATTTCTATCCCTCACGCAGCTCACCGTTAAAAATAAAGTCCCTGAGGGAAGACATATTTATTGTATTATGAATTTTATTTTTACAGAGCTCCGTTGGAGTGGCATCTTTAGAATTGTAATTAGAGTATATCGCTCTTCCGGAGCTTTTGATTTGGCTACTTGTAAAAGACTATAAATATATTGCTCCGCTGGAGCTGATCGAAACAATAAATGTTACTAAGATGCTTTTTTAATAGATGTGTGGTTGATTCGAAAAAAAAACATATTATTTCCCTTGTCATTTCAAAATAAAATATAACTTTGTACTGCAAAGTACTTTAATTATGAATCAGAAACACCAAGAAGATTTAGCACATATTCGTTCCATGATGGAGCGTTCTTCAAGATTTATATCCTTAAGCGGACTTTCGGGAGTCTTTGCTGGACTTTCGGCCCTAATTGGGGGTTTGTATGTTTACCAGCTTTTTAAAATAAATGGTATTGAATATTTTACTGATGATCATATTTTATTATCTGGTAATCTGGTTTCTCATTTATTTTTAACTGGTGTTATAATTTTAGTTTGCGCTTTCGTATTTGGAGCCTTTTTTACTATTAGAAAAAGCCGAAAATACAATTTGCCAATTTGGACATCGGCAACAAAAAATATGTTATTTAATCTCGCTGTTCCATTAGTCTCAGGAGGTCTTTTTTGTCTGGCTTTAATATATCACGGATATTATGGCTTAGTGGCGCCATCGACTTTAATATTTTACGGTCTTGCAGTTATAAATGCCGAAAAATATACATTTTCAGATATAAAATATTTGGGCTTTTTGGAGCTTATTTTAGGAGGTATTTCGCTTTTTTATATAGGTTATGGTTTGATATTTTGGATCATTGGATTTGGAATCCTGCATATTATATACGGATTAGTGATGTTCAAAAAATACAAATAACCCAATGGGAATCATTGATAAACTAAATAAAGATTTTGAAAGCCGTGTCAGACTGGGTATTATGTCCGTTCTGATGGTTAACGACTGGGTAGATTTTACCGAGATGAAAACGCTTTTGAATATCACCGACGGTAATTTAGCAAGTCATTCTTCTGCATTGGAAAAATCAGAATATATCGAGATCAAGAAAGAATTTGTTGGCAAAAAGCCCAAAACATCTTATCAGGTAACACCGCTAGGCCGCGCGGCGTTTAAAGAGCACCTTTCTTATCTTGAAAAATTAATGAAATCGTAATAACGCTATTTTTTTGTTTAATTACTTTGAAAAACAAAGTACTTTTAATTTAATAATCATGAAAAAACACCACATTATTTTTGTCTGCAGTTTTATTTTTTTACTGCTTTTTTATAGAGAAGACCCAGGACTTAACTGGTCTATTTTTGGACTTGTGCTAACGGGTTTTATTTGCTACTTTTTTCAGGATCGATTTACTGAACGAACACATTTGATATTAGTCATAACATCAGTTTTGTCATGTCTTGCTTTTGGATGGTACGGCGATGCCCCTTCGTTTTTTGCTATGGCGTTGTCAATATTGTTTTTACAATTTAAAACTCAGGATAACAAATTGAAAATCATCCAGATTTTTCCGCTGGTTCTCTTAAACGGAATTGCTTCATTAGGGCGTATTTGGATCTTTAAACAATGGCTTCCAGAGAAAAAAATCCATAATAATTTTGCCAAAAAACTAATTGCTTTTGTTGTAATTCCTGCCATTTTCCTTGGATTGTTTTTTATTGTGTATTCTTTTGGGAGCGACCATTTCTCATCATTGTTTACAGATTATACTTTAGATATTGACGTGCCGCAACTTGTGTTGCTTACTATTGCGGGCTTTTATATTTCATTCAGTTTCTGGAATTATTGGGTGCCGGAAGTTTGCTATGAAAAAAATGAGCTACTTGACAATGAATTTAAAAATATAGTCGAAGTCAAAAATCAAAATACATTTTCATTTCTCGACTTAGATTTCGAAAGAAAAAGTGGCGTGATTACTTTGGTACTTTTAAATCTAATGCTTTTGGTTTTCATTGCAACTTACAATTACGAACAGTTTTTTGAAGTAGTCACAGCGCAAGCTTCTAAACTAAGTGCTGATACGCATGAAAGAGTAAATGCTGTTATTTTTTCAATTCTTATGGCGGTTGGTGTAATTATGTTTTATTTTAAAGGAGGATTCAATTTTGATAAAAAAGCTACGTATCTTAAAACACTCGCTAAAATCTGGATTTTTTTAAATGGAGTTTTGATTGTAAGTACTATAATTAAAAATTCAGAATACATTTCATTTTTTGGTCTGACTTACAAACGACTGGGAGTTTACGCATTTCTTGTTTTAGCAATTATTGGTTTAGTTTATTCTTTTCTAAAAATTACGAAGCAAAAAACAAACGCTTATTTGATCAATCAAATGGTCTGGTATTTTTATGGAACGGTTCTTTTGTGCAGTTATGTGAATTGGGGAAATCTAATTACAAATTATAATATCGCTGTAAATAAAGGAGTAACGCCACAATTTCTAAGCAGTTTGAATTTTAATGACGACATTCGAAGAGCTTATTTTCTGCAAAATCATTTAGATGGAGGCAAAACAGAAATACAAAGAGAAGAATTGATTGATTTTTACCAAAATTCTACTTTTTTGTCGAAAGCATTGTATTATGACTTTCTGACGGAGAAAAAATAAAAATTAAAAAGGTCCGAACTGCAAAACAGTTCGGACCTTTTTATATGAATTCATTTAATTATCTCCTCTTTTCTTAAATCGAGGATCGTGTTTCGAAATAAAAGTTGTTCTTCTATTTGAAGCTGGTTTTGGACTTTCAACCTTTGGCAAACTTGCTTCTTCTGTTTTGCTCGATGGTTCAATTAACTGATTTAATTCTTTGATTTCATCATCAGTCAAATCGCGATAACGACCAACCGGAACATCCAAAGAAATATTAATAATTCGGATACGTTTCAAAGCCGTAACGTCATAACCCAAATATTCCGTCATTCTACGAATCTGACGGTTCAAACCTTGTGTCAATATAATTTTAAAAGTGTACTTGCTGATTTGCTCAACCTTGCATTTTCGGGTTACTGTGTCCAAGATCGGAACTCCATTTCCCATTCTTTCTATAAAACGATCTGTAATTGGTCTGTTTACGGTTACCGTATATTCTTTTTCATGATTGTTTCTGGCGCGCAGAATCTTGTTTACAATATCACCGTCATTGGTCATAAAAATCAATCCTTCACTGGCTTTATCCAATCTTCCAATCGGAAAAATACGTTTCGGGTAATTAATATAATCCACAATATTATTTCGAACTTCAAGATTTGTTGTGCATTCAATTCCAACAGGTTTGTTGAAAGCCAAATACACCAGCTTTTCGTGTTTCTCCACGATCAATTTTCCGTCTATGCGTACTTCATCATCTGGCGAAACTTTAGTTCCCATTTCCGGCACAGCGCCATTTATAGTTACGCGTCCTTCTTCAATTAATTTATCAGCCTCACGACGAGAACAATAGCCGGTTTCTCCAATAAATTTATTCAGACGTTTTAAATTTTCTTCCATACTGCAAAAGTAAGCAAAATTTAGACTTCTTAGATTTTTAGATTTTAGACTTCTTAGATTTTCCGCAATCTTGTCATTCCTCGGAATGACAAAACGGGGTTTGGACAATTGAAAAAACCTTAGAACCTTAGCAACTTAGAATCTTAGAACCTCTTTTAAGAATGAAATTCAGAACTATCCTCAGGCGTTTCTTTCCGATCAAACATTCCGTAATCGCGAACGACAGTTGCAATTCTCAAATGATAATCTTTAAAAACTTCATTTCGTCCTTTTGCTTGTGCATGACGATGCATTTCAAGATTTCGCCATTGTTGAATACTTTCTTCATCTCTCCAAAAAGACAAAGACAAAACTTTTTCGGGATTGCTAAAACTCTGAAAGCGTTCTATTGAAATAAAACCTTCAATGTGATCTAATTCTGGACGCAAACTCGCAGCAATATCCAGATATTCTCCTTTTTTTCCTTCGTTCGGAATAACTTCAAAAATTACAGCTATCATATTTTTTTTATTGTAATGAAAGCCAGATCGTTTTTGGTAATCTGGCATTGATCATTGGTTCGTATTGAATATTATTTTCTAAAAGTTGTATCGTTTTATAGTTGTCAAATAAAAACCATAAAGCGTCAGTGGCTAACTGAATCGAGAAATATTTCGCCAAGCACATATGGCCACCAATTCCGAAAGTTAGATTTTCATTATTGTTGCTTCTTTCAATATCAAAGTTAATTGGATTTTCAAATTTTTTAGAATCAAGATTTGCCGATGCAAGTACAATTAAAATCGGATCATTTTTTTTAATAAGGCTTTCGCCGATGTAAAAATCTTCAGTCGCAATTCGTCTGGTGTTATGAATTGGAGGATCAAAACGTAAAGTTTCAACAACTGATTTTTCAATTTCTATTTTGCTGTAAAAAGTTTTATTATTCAGAATTTGTAATAACGAATTACTCAAAATCCCTCTTCCAGCATCATAACTCTGAATAAATAATCCGATTAAATTACTAATACTTATTGTTTTAATTTCGTCAGACGAAAGAGAATTGGATTCCGAAATTTTGGCTGATAAAGATTCGTGAAAATCTAATGAAGAAAGCTGTTTTTCTACAATCGAAAAAATTGCTGACGAAATTTCATTTATAGATTCGACTTGCGCTTCTGTTTTCTGCGGAAGCATAATTTTAACCAAATATTCAATTTGATTTGAAATAAATTCACAATCCTTTTCTTCAAAACCAAAACTTTTCAAAACAACCAAAACAGGCAATTTTTTGCAAACCGAATTTACCCAGTCTACTTTGTTTTCTACTAAATTACTTTTTATTATTTGAGAAATAATCGAATTGATATCGACTGATTTCATTTTAGAAAATAATAACATTGCAATTTCTTTTGAAACTTCATGCTGCATTCCGTTTGATAATCGTGTCAGATTATTTAAAATTCCTAAAGCTTTTTTATTAAGTTTCTGTTCGTTTTTTGCATTTACAACCGGAATATAAGCTTTTCGATTTTTCAAAATAGAAACGCAATCGTCATAAGAATATATAGCCCATATTTTATTCGTTTCATCCCAATAGACCGGATTGTTTTGTAATATGTTTTTATATATAAAATATGGATCAGTAACGTCAGATTGAAGGAATAAAGTCGAATACATGTAGAATGTTTTTGACAAAGTTATTTAACTTTACAAAGCAATAGTTCATTCTGCACTTAACTATGAATAGCTAAAATGGAAGATCAATTTATAAAAACAGCATCATTAATTGGCGATCCAACACGCGCCTCAATTCTATGGACTTTAATGGACGGTAGAGCTTTTACAGCTACAGAATTGGCGGTTTCTGTAAATACTTCTCCACAAAATATAAGCATGCATTTAGGAAAACTGCTAGATGCCGATTTGCTTTGTGTAGAAAAACAAGGCCGTCATAAATATTATAGATTTTCGAATAAAGAAGTCGCATACGCGCTTGAAGCAATGGCAAGATTGATTCCGAAACCAGAAGTTCCTTCAAAAAATAAATCCGAAAAATATCCTCCAATAAAATTCTGCCGAACTTGTTATGATCATTTAGCTGGAAAGATTGGTGTTGCTTTAACGGATAGTTTATTGGAACAAATGATAATTGTAGAAAAAAACAACGCTTTTGAAATTAGCAACGAAGGAGAAAAGTGGTTTTCGGATTTTGGAATTAATTTAGAAGAAGCGCAAAAACAAAAACGAATATTTTTAAAACCTTGCCTGGATTGGAGTGAAAGAAGAAACCACATTGCTGGTTCAGTCGGAACTTTGCTTTTTAATAAAATGATAAAAGAAGACTGGCTCAGGAAAACCGAAAATTCCAGAGCCATAATTGTTACTGGAAAAGGAGAGAAGGAATTGTTGAAGTATTTTAAAATTGTTGTTTAGACAACTTAGACTTCTTAGATTGTTAGACTTATTAGATTACTAGAATTTTAGATTTTCGCGTAAAGTTTGTCATTCCGAACGAGGAATCTCCGCAAGTGACTCGATAAAGATTGGCGATTTTAGGAACGGAGTTTCTCGCGGAGATTCCTCGTTCCTCGGAAGGAATGACAAAAATGGGTTACAA
Source organism: Flavobacterium sp. 245 (assembly GCF_004362055.1). GTDB lineage: Bacteria > Bacteroidota > Bacteroidia > Flavobacteriales > Flavobacteriaceae > Flavobacterium. The sequence goes on along the minus strand of NZ_SNXB01000005.1, from coordinate 181,649 downwards.
TAAAGAAAACCTTTGCCTCTTTGAACCTTTGCTACTTTGAACCTTCAGAAGAAAAAAGAAACTCAATCACCTTATTATACAATTCATCATCATGCATTCCGTGGCCTAAACCTTTAGTTTCAATAAACTGACTATTTTTCCAATTACTGGCTATTTTTTTGCCTTCTTCAAAAGCCACAATTTTATCTGAAGTATCGTGTGCAATTAAGCCCTGAACATTAAATTGGGATGCAAATTTCTGTCCTGAAAAATCTTCCAGTTTAAAGTTGAAACGATCCATAAATTTACTTTCTAAAAGCGAAAACATTTTGGTATTTAAACTCAGCATGGAAACATAATTGTCAATCAAAGTTTTTAATTCTGAAGGAGCGCCTAAGATCACCATTTTGTTAATGCTGGTATTCGGGAATAAATATTGATGATATACACAAGCCGCGCCTCCGATAGAATGCCCAATAATAATTTCTGGCTGATATTTTTCAACAGCCTTATTGATGAATTCTGCATAAAGCGGCACATTGAACTCTTTACCACTGCTTTGTCCGTGCGCGGGAGCGTCAATAGCAATAATTGTACTTCCAGATTTTTGAAGATGTGGCAAGGTTTTTTTCCAGCGTGCAGCATTGCTTTCCCAACCGTGAACAAGCAGGATTTTGGTTTCATTTCCTTTCCAGACATAAGTCTGAAAATGATGTTCATTATGGTGAAAGATTTCAGTTTCTGTATTTTTTAAAATTTTTGGGAGTGTTTCTTTTTGCAGTCTGCCAATTCTTGGCTGGCTAAAAAGTGCGTACGAAAGTTCAACAGCTTTTTGCGGACGAACGTAACTCAAAAAGTTAATATAAGTGCCCACAGATTTTAATGTAATAAAACGAATTCCTTTTTTAATTCCCAAAACGTAATTTTTTTTTAAAGGTAAAAAAATGAATGATAAACTCGCTAAAAAAAGTTTTGCCACAGATTAAAAGATTTAAAAAAGATTTTATCTCAAAGCTTGAGTGACTTTCTATATGTGTTAATCTTTTTAATCTGTGGCAAAAAACTAATAAGCAAAAAAAAAGTCCCGATTAAATCGGGACTTGTATTTAGATTTTAGAGAACAATTGTTCCATTTTTTCTTTTTCTTCTTCAGCTAATTGAGTATCAACTAAAATTCTTCCAGAGTGCTCATCAGTAATGATTTTCTTTCTTGAAGCAATCTCAACTTGCGTTTGTGGTGGAATAGTGAAGAAAGATCCTGCTGAAGCTCCTCTTTCGATAGAAACTACTGCTAATCCGTTACGAACACTACTTCTGATTCTATTGTAAGCTGCTAACAATCTGTCTTCGATTTGTCCAGCATACTCTGCTGATTTCTCAGTCAAGAAGATCTCTTCTTTTTGAGTTTCAGCCATAATTGCATCAAGTTCAGATTTTTTATGTTTTAAATGTGAGCTTTTTGCATCAAGTTTTTCTTTTAAATTAGAAATAACTTCTTTTTTATGTTCGATAGAAGATTTCATTTCTTTGATTTGCTTTTCAGCCAATTGAATTTCTAATTCTTGAAATTCAACCTCTTTAGTCAAAGAATTAAATTCTCTGTTATTACGAACTGATTCTTGTTGTTTAGTGTATTTTTTGATAACCTCTTTGTGCTCCTCAATAGCATTTTTCTTTGCTTTGATTTGCTCTTCAATCACTTCAAGTTCACTTTTCAGTTTCTCTGAACGAGTGCTCAAACCTGCAACTTCATCTTCTAAATCTTCAACCTCTAAAGGAAGTTCTCCTCTAACGTTTCTGATTTCGTCAATTCTAGAGTCAATAAGCTGTAAATCGTATATTGCTCTTAACTTGTCCTCAACACTTAATTCTTTCGTATTCGCCATATTCTATAAGTACTTAACTGGATTTGTATTTTCTTCTGATAAAATGATTGCAAAATTAAGGATTTTTTTTCGAAGATAATCAACAATATAGTTTTTTGTATAGCGTTCGCTCTCAAAATGACCAATATCTGCTAAAAGAAGCTTGTTTTCGGCCTCATAAAATTGATGATATTTTAAATCGGCGGTCAAAAACGCATCGGCTCCAGCCTGAATTGCATTTTTTATGGCAAAACTTCCCGAGCCTCCCAATACGGCTACTTTTTTTATTTTTTTTCCTAAAAAAACCGAATGGCGAATTCCGTCAGCAATCATTTTGTCTTTTACGAAATTTAAAAAGTCTTTTTCATCCATTTCGGATTCAAATTCGCCAATCATTCCTAAACCAATATTTTGATGGGAATTTTCGAGATTGTAAATTTCATAGGCTACTTCTTCATAAATATGATTAGCAAAAAGTGCTTTTAAAATTCGAGACTGCAAATGTTTTTCAAAGGTAACTTCAATTTTTATTTCTTCAGTTTCCGTTAGTTCGTGACGTTCTCCAATAACCGGATTGCTTTCAGAATTTCCTTTGTAAGTTCCAATTCCGTTGGAGTTGAAACTGCAATTTTCATAATTTCCAATAGTTCCAGCTCCGGCATCAAACAAAGCCTGACGAACTTTTTCAGCATTTTCTGGAACAGTGTAAGTAACTAATTTTTGAATGAAATGCTGTTTCGGGATCAAAACTTTTGTATTTGTCAAACCCAAAGCGTCACAAAATATTTTATTTACGCCAGCCGAATGATTATCTAAGGCAGTATGAACGGCATAAATTGCAATATCATTTTTAATGGCTTTTAAAATTGCTCGCTCAACATAATTTTTACCTGTAATTTTTTTAATTCCCGAAAATAAGATCGGATGAAAACAAACTACCAAATTGCAGTTTTTCGAAATTGCCTCGTCAATAACATTTTCTAAAGCATCATGACAAACTAAAACTCCACTACTTTCTGTTTCCGCATTTCCGACTAAAAGCCCAACGTTGTCAAAATCTTCGGCGTAAGCCAAAGGTGCCATTTCGTCGAGGACTGTTATTATATTTTTGATTTTCATTTTTAGTTTTTTCAAATTTTAGGTTTTACGATTTGCTTGTTGAATGAAACCTTAAACAAATTAACGAATTACAGAGTCAACTTTAAAATATTTTAGAGAATATTGTTTTTATAGTTATTACTATTGGTAATACATTATATTACCAATTATTTCCATTTTTGTATATTTGTAACTCTAAATAAGAAGTCATGACTACAATAAAAATTAACGAACGCACCAAAACAGGAAAAGCATTTATGGAAATGTTCGAAGCTTTTTTTAAGGGTGTTGAAGGTATTGAAATTGTTGAAACAGATGAGTACGGGCAAGTCAATGAAGAAAAAACTATTTATAGTCCTGAATTTATTGCCAAAGTTAAAAAAGCAGAAGAAAATATTAAAAAAGGAAAGACAACAAGATTAAATCCTGAAGACATATGGGGAAGTATTTTGTAGACTTTGAAGATATTGCTCGTAAGGATTTAAAAAATCACTATAAGTCAGGAAATAAAGCTACTATTAAAAAGATTGAAAAAATACTTTTAGAATTAACTGAGAATCCTTTTTCTGGGGAAGGACAGCCAGAAGAATTGAAATATGAATATAAGGGTTATTGGTCAAGAAAAATTAATAAAAAAGACCGATTAATTTATAGAGTAGAAGAGGATATTGTCACTGTTATTATCGTTTCTGCAATGGGACATTATTCCGATAAATAATTCTATGAATCTACTCCGAAAAATACTTTTCCCGTTCGCTATTTTGTACGGATTTATTACTTCAATCAGAAATTTTCTTTTTGATAAAGGAATTCTGAAATCGACTTCATTTGATATTCCTGTTATTGCAGTTGGAAATTTAAGTGTTGGCGGAACCGGAAAAACGCCTCAAATTGAATATTTAATTCGGTTATTGTGTGACCAATATAGAGTTGCGACTTTAAGTCGTGGTTATAAGAGAAAGTCTGAAGGTTTTGTTTTGGCCGATGCAACTTCAAATGCTGAAATTTTAGGCGATGAACCTTTTCAATTCTATCAAAAATTTCCAAATATTCAGGTTGCTGTTGATGCAAACAGAACAAACGGAATTACGCAATTGCTTTCGCAGAAAAACAAACCAGAAGTAATTTTACTCGATGATGCTTATCAACACCGAAAAGTAAAAGCAGGTTTTTATATTTTGCTGACTTCTTATGATGATTTATATGCCGATGATTTTATGCTTCCCACAGGGAATTTGCGCGAAAGCAGAAGCGGAGCAAATAGAGCAAAAATTGTAATTGTAACAAAATGTCCAAAAGATTTATCAGATGAGAAGCAGGCTGAAATTCGATTAAAATTAAATTTAAGTTGTTCGCAACAAAGCTTTTTTACCTTTATAGATTACGATGATGTAATTTATGGGAAAGAAGAAAAAATTGCGGTTAATGCAATCAAATCAGAATCGAAATTGCTTCTTGCCGGAATTGCAAAACCAAAACCATTTTTTGATTATTTAAAAAATGAAACGGATGAATGTTTGATTTTTCCTGATCACCACCATTTTTCTGGAGCCGATTTAAACTCCATTCAGAATAAAGCAAATGGCAAAAAAATCATTATAACCGAAAAAGATTACGTTCGACTAAAGGATTCGAAATTGGTTTCGCAATTGTATTATCTTCCTATAAAAAGTACTTTTATAAACAATCATCAAAATTTTGATGCAACGGTTTTAGAGTATGTGAGACAAAACTTAGAATCTTAAAATCAATCAAAAAACTTAGCAATTGTACTGTAAAATTCGTCAGGGACAAACGGTTTTGTAATTACATCGTTCATTCCGAAGGATAAAAGCATATCTCTGTTTTCGTCAAGAGAAATGGCAGTCAAGGCAATAATAGGAGTGGTTTTGTCAAACTCTCTAATAAGTTTTGTAGCTGTCGTTCCGTTAATGCCAGGTAAATGAACATCCATTAAAACCATATCAAAACGATTTACTTTTAAAAGCTCTACTGCTTCTTCACCATTGTCGATAATCTGACATTGAATAGCTTTGTTTTCGAGCATTTTTCGAGTAATCATCTGATTGATTTTGTTGTCTTCAATCAGTAAAATCGATTTATGTTCTAATTGCTTGTCGTTGTAAAGTTTGGTAGTTTCTTCTTTAACTTCCAGTGGTTCTTTATTGATATTGAAATTAAGCCTAAATGTAAAAGTTGATCCTTTTCCAACTTCGCTTTTAAGTTTTATTTCGCCTCCCAAAAGTTCAATTAATTTTTTTACAATAGTTAGTCCTAGACCAGTTCCTCCATATTTGCGGTTTACTTCAATAGAGCCTTGGGAAAAACTCTCAAAAACAGTCTGCAGTTTATCTTCAGGAATGCCAATTCCGGTATCAACAATCTCAAAATAAACGGTTGCATTTTCTTCTTCAATTGCGTACAATTTTGCAATAACGTTGACATGTCCGTTTTGGGTGAATTTTAAAGCATTGTTGATTAAGTTAAGTATGATTTGAGATAATTTTGTTGGATCTCCAATTAAATTATCAGGAATCGTTTCGTCAATTTCAAGATTAAAATAGTTTTTATTAGCGGTCGCTAATTCTTTTAAAGAACTCTGAATGTTGAATAAAAGTTCTTTTAAATTGAAACTAATGTATTCAACTTCAACTTTTGTAGAGTCGATTTTATTGATTTCCAGAATTTCATTAATAAAGGTTGTGAGATAGTTTCCTGAAAATTTCAGTGATTCTAAATATTTCAACTGATTTTTTTTCGGATTATCTTCTAAAAGCAAATGCGTAATTCCGTTAATAGCGTTCAGCGGCGTTCGGAGTTCGTGGCTTACCGTTGATAAAAATTCAGATCTGGCTTTTGATGCTTTTTCGGCTTTGTTTTTGGCCAGAATAAGTTCTTTGTTTTTTTCTCTTAAAAGTAAATTATTCTGATTTCGTATAATATTGTTTTTGTATAAAGCCAAACTTAAAAGTGATAAAATAGAAATTAAGGCAATTGCCAAAATACTTACCAATTTTGAATAGCGATACGTTTTTAATTGAATTTTTTGATCGCTTTCGCGTTTAAGTGTATTGTTGATTGACTGCGTTTTTTTGAATTTCTCAAATTCATTGAGATCCAGTTTCGCATTTTTAAGTTTTAAAATATAATTCTCAATCTGATAATGTTCGTCGAGATAAGAATAGGCAAGATCAAAATTTCTGTTTTTTTTGTAGTACTGACTAATAGCGAGAATGATCTTTGATTTTTGAAACAGATCATTGTTTTTAGCGCTGTACTCCAAGGCATTGTCAAAATAAACTAAGGCGGAGTCATTTCGTTTCAGAGTTGTTTCAATCAATCCAAGCTGATAATAAGAATCTGCTTTGGTTTTGATAATTTTTGGATTATCAGGTTTCTTTATTATTTTTTGGAAAGTTTTAGCAGCAAGCGGTAGATTTTTGCCAATTTTAAGCGCCGTTGCTTTTTGATAATCTAAAACTTCTGCATGATCAACAAGTTTTAACTGTTTGAGCAGGCTGTCTGCTTTTTTATAGTAAATATTGCCAATCTCAAAGTTTCCCTGAGCTGTATTAGTGGCACCAATGTAATGCAAGGCCAAGATTTTGGTACAAGTTGGTTTTACCTTATCGAACAAAGAAACGCTTTTGTGAAAGTTTTTTAATGCTGCATCATATTTCTGCTGGTTGTAGTAAATTTTTCCCAGTTTGAAAGTTTGATTGGCTAGATTTTCACCTTTATTGTTAGTCTGACAAAAATCAATAGATTTTTTAGTGTAAAAAACAGCCTGATTATACTTCTTCTTATCAAGATTTGAGTTGGCGAGTTTATTATAATAGGAAATACTATCTGTATTCTTTTTAGTTTGAGAATACAAAAATGAATTTAAAAAACAAACAAGAATAAGAATGCGGTATTTCATGTATGGCAATGCTTTTACAATGAATTCTATGTTTTTCTTATCAGTAAAATCAAATCTATTAATCTTGATGAATAACCAATTTCATTATCGTACCAGCCCACTACTTTTACCATTTTATCAATGACCGAAGTAAGTTGCGCGTCAAATAAGCACGAATGCGTATTGCCAATTATATCAACAGAAACGATAGGATCTTCTGTGTAATCTAGTATTCCTTTTAAATTTGTTTTTGAGGCTAATTCAAATGCTTTATTAATTTCTTCAATAGTAACAGCACGTTTTACATTGAACGTAATGTCTGTTAATGAACCATCGGGAACTGGGACACGAATACCGCATCCTCCGATTTTTTGATGCAATTTAGGAAAAATTTTTGTTAATGCCTTAGCTGCACCTGTAGTTGTTGGAACAATTGACTGACTTGCGCCTCTCGCCCTGCGTAAATCCTTATGTGGTTGATCATGAAGGCTTTGGTCAGTAGTGTATGAATGTATTGTTGTAATGTAAGCTTGTTCGATACCGCACAATTCATCAATGATTTTAATCATTGGCGCCGCATTGTTTGTTGTACAGCTTGCGTTTGAAACTATTGTTTCGTTTCCGTCTAAAATATTTTCATTAACACCTAAAACTACTGTTTTGATGGTGTCAACTTCTGATGGAGCTGAAAGAATTACTTTTTTAGCGCCAGCGTCCAGATGCGCATTTAATTCTTCGTGCGTTTTATATTTTCCAGTTGATTCAACTACAAAATCAATATTATGGCTTTTCCAGTCTAAATTAGAAATGCTTTTTTCATGAAAAAATAAAAACGGCCTATTATCAACAATAATTGATTCTTCATTATGACTCACGGCATAAGGCAAAACACCATGAATGCTGTCGTATTTTATTAAATGTGCCATTGTTTTGTTGTCAGCAATATCGTTGATAGCAACAACTTCAATTTCGGGATGGTTTAAAAGCAGGCGAAATAAATTTCTTCCAATTCTTCCAAAACCATTTATAGCAATTCTTGTTTTCAATTATCTGGTTTATTCGTTTAATCGTTGAAATCGTTTAATTGTTTTAAACCGTTAAGCGCATCTACGATTAAACGATTAACCAATTAAACGATTAACCTTTATTATAAAATATGTTTTTGTGCTTTGTATGAAGAACGAACCAAAGGTCCGCTTTCGACATGACGAAAACCTAATTCAAGTCCAAATTTTTCGTATTTCTCAAATTGTTCTGGAGTAATGAATTCCTTTACAGGCAAATGTTTTTTGCTTGGCTGTAAGTATTGGCCAATAGTTACAACATCAACATTTGCATTGCGTAAGTCTGTCATCGTTTGAAAAACTTCTTCTTCAGTTTCGCCAAGACCTAGCATAATACCAGATTTGGTTCTGTTGATTCCTTTTTCTTTTAAGTAGCGCAAAACTTCAAGACTGCGGTCATATTTTGCCTGAATACGTACTTCGCGTGTTAGACGTCGAACCGTTTCCACGTTATGCGAAACTACTTCAGGATTTGCTTCAACAATTCTGTCGATATTCCTTTCGATTCCCTGAAAATCCGGGATTAAAGTTTCTAAGGTAGTATTTGGGTTCATTCGGCGGATTGCTTTTACTGTTTCTATCCAGATGATAGAACCGCCATCTTTTAAATCATCTCTGTCAACACTTGTAATAACAGCGTGTTTAATATTCATGATTTTAATAGAACGCGCCACTTTTTCAGGTTCATCCCAGTCTACTGTTTCAGGTCTTCCGGTTTTTACACCGCAAAAACCACACGAACGCGTACAAACATTTCCCAAAATCATAAAAGTAGCTGTTCCTTCACCCCAGCATTCACCCATATTTGGGCAACTTCCAGAAGTGCAAATCGTGTTTAAGCTGTATTTATCAACTAAACCACGAAGTTCAGTATATTTTTGTCCAATAGGAAGTTTAACCTTTAACCATTTTGGTTTTCCTGTTGGTATATTTTCAATGACTGTTTCCATATATCAAAATTCAAAACACAAAGATAAGGAATGTAGTTTATTTTGAGATTTGTTTACGGTTTAATTTGATGCATTGATATTTGTGAAATGAGAAGTCGCTTTTGAGTATAATTTGCTTTTAATGTTAAAAATGCGGTTTTTCTGAATTGCATTTGTCAAAATATTCCTGTTTTTGTTTCTCTGTGCCCATAACTCCTATAATTGTGATATCTAATTGGCTTTTAATCCTTTAAAATTTATATCTTTATTTGTTATAAAATCGCGTTTTTCAAAATAAAATTAGAAATTTAATGTAGTACATTTGTTGTTAAATTGTAATAAATAAAAACATGAAAAAGAAATTAATAGTTTTAGGAATTTTATTTGCCACATTGGGAGTTGCTAAAATGAATGCGCAAATTAATTTAGGTGATAAGGCAATGGGAGCACTTCAAAAAGGTGTTACTAGTTTTACCTTGACCAATGCAGATGCGGCAGCTTTATCTAAAGAAGCTGTTCGTAAATTAGATTCTACTAATGAAGTTGCTGGACCAAATGACGGTTATACTCTAAGATTAAACAGAGTTTTTGGAAAATATACTTCAGGTGAAGGATATACGCTGAATTATAAAGTTTATAAATTGAAAGAAGTAAATGCGTTTGCAACAGCTGATGGAAGTGTTCGCGTATATTCTGGCTTAATGGATATCATGGATGATAATGAATTGCTGGCAGTTATTGGTCACGAAATTGGTCACGTTGCCAATAATGATACAAGAGATGCCATGCGCGCCGCTTATCAAAAAGAAGCTTTAATCGATGGGGCGTCTTCACAATCTGTAAAAATTAGTACTGTTACTGATAGTCAGTTAGGGAAAATTGGAAGCGCAATGATTGATAGCAAGCACAGTCGTAAGCAAGAAGCTGAAGCCGATTTGTTTTCGTATAACTTTTTAAAGAAAAATGGCTACGATGTTAATGCTGAAGAATCTGCTTTTAGAATTTTGGCTAAAATGAGTGAAGGATCTGAAGCTTCATTTCTTGACAAAATGATGAGTTCGCATCCTGATTCTGCTAAAAGAGCTGATGATGCAAAAAAGAGAGCTGAAAAAGATGGTTTGTATAAGCCATATGTACAGCAGAAAATCGTAAATACTGCTCCAGTTGTTAAAGCTACTACCACAAAAAAAGCAACGACAACCAAGAAAACAACGACCACAGCTAAAAAGAAATAAAACAAAAAACGGCAAATTTTAATTTGCCGTTTTTTTTATTCTAATTATCCTAAAACGTGATGTGCCAAAACTTTTTGAACATCATACACATTTACTGATTTATTGAATTGCTTCACAATACTTGGATTTAATTCGCTTGAAACCCAAATTTTCAATTCGGCATCCAAATCAAAAGTACCCGCAGTTTCTACGCTGAAACGAGTAATGCTTTTATAAGCAATTGATTTGTATTCTGTTTTGCTTCCTGTAATTCCTTGTACGTCAACTAGGATTAATCTTTTATTTGTGAAAATAAAAGTATCGCGAATTAATTTGAAACCCATTTCAATTTCTTCATTATCAGTTAAGAGCTGACCATATTTTTTTAATAGATCATCTTGGCTGACAGTGCCTGCGTTGCCCATTAGTGCAGAAAATATTCCCATTTTTTAGTTTTTAATTTTAATAAAATTGTTTTTGGTTTTTAAGGAACAGCAAAAGTAAGTAAAATTAAAAAAGAAGCTCGTTTTTCATTAGATAAGAAATGGAATTCGTGAGATATAAATTCGTGAGCATAAAAAAAGCAGAACCTAAGTTCTGCTTTTTCAGTTTTTCGATTATTATTTTATTCGGCTTCCGTTTTAATTGTTATAGGAAGGTTATATGCTGTTCTAACAGGTTTTCCGTTTAAGATACCTGGAGTCCATTTTGTTTTTAATGATTTTAATACTCTAATCGCTTCTTTAGCCATTCCGTAACCTGGATCTTTTTGTACTTCAATATCTGTTATTGAACCATCTCTTTCAATTACAAAAGAAACATATACTTTAAGCGTTTTTTCAGCATCTAATTCTGGTTTTCTAAAGTTGTTCCCAATATAGCTGTAAAACTTGTCCATTCCTCCAGGAAAACTAGGCATTTTGTCTAATGCTGCTGCAATTACAGGACTGTTGTCTATTGGAGCTGAATCAGCAATAGTTCCTTCTCCGCCACTTCCTGGTATTACATTTGATATTGTTCCATCACCAGGTGTAGCATTGTCTACAACAGGAGTGTTTTCAACATTAGTTGCAATTTGCTCAACAGCTTCTTCTGTACGAGATACAACAGGATTTGTTAACTGTGCAGAAGTAATTGGTTCAGTAGACGCTGGTTTTTGTGCCGGTGGAGCAACAGTTTCCTTTGTTTCTGGTTTTACCAATGGATCTACATTTACAATAACTATTGGATCTGGAAGAGTAGTGATAGGTCCGGCGGTTTCATGTGCCTTAAACTTATTAATCAGCATCGATACACTTCCTAAGGCGGCGATTAACAACAATGCAATAAATAACGCATTGATTGTTGTTCTAGAATTTTCTTGGCGCAATTGATACGCTCCGTATTCTTTGTTTTTGTTTTCGAAAACAAGATTGATCCACTTGCTTTCATAGATGCTTGATTTAGACATGATTTTTGGATTTTAAGGTTAAGTAACTTTAAATCATACGCGATTAGGATTGGGTTTTAGCAAACAACGTGTAAGTTGTTATTTTATTATGTTAGAAATTAAGTTTTTTAAGAAAAAATATGATTATATTTTATTCTTTACCTAAAGATAATGAATTATCTGTTACGTTCTATAATTTCTGCCAATAATTTTTTAGCGCGTAATAATTTTACTTTTACATTGCTTAAAGGCTCGCCAATCTTGAGAGCAATTTCCTGATATGTCATTTCCTGAAAATAACGCAAGTGAATAACTTCCTGATAATGGGGTTTCAGTTCTTTGATGCACAAAAGCAAACGAGATAAATTTTGCTCTTTAATTAAGGCATCTTCGGCAGAGGGAGTAGGGTCGGCGATATTATATGCCTGCTGGTCTTCGCTGTCTGTGATTTCGATAAAAAGATTGGTTTTCTTTTTTCGAAGCAAATCAATATAGACATTTTTTGCAATACTGATTAACCAAGTATTGAATTTAAATTCGGAGTTGTAAGTGGCAATTTTGTCGAAAGCTTTTGAGAAAGTTTCAATGGTAATATCTTCGGCAATTGTTTCATTTTCAGTACGTTTTAGCATAAATCCGTACACTTCGTTCCAGTAAAAATCTAATAAAAAAGTAAAGGCGATCTGATCGCCTTTTTTTGCTTTTTCTATTTTAGAATTTATTTCCAATGTACCGGTTTTGAAAAGATATTAGTTATAAAGATATTAATTTGTGTTAATATAAGCACTATCTCTACAACTGGAAACCAAATTTTGAGGTCTTTTTCTTTTAATTTTCCAGCCGAAAATCCCATTACAGTCCACGCAACAGTATATCGCGTTGCTACAATTGCAAGTACAGCAATCCATTGAAATTGGAAAGCTAATAAAAGAATAACCAATATAAAGAAGAACAGTTGTGAAGTATAAAAAATACCTAACTGCATTTTGTCAAAAAACTTATAATGTTCTGCGGTAGAAACATGTCTTCTTTTTTGAGTGAACCATTCTTTATATGATTCCTTTGGTTTTGAATAAGTAAAACTTTCCGGATTATATGAAATTGTTGTATTTGATTTGTTTGCGGCTTGATTTACAAATAAGTCATCATCACCAGAACGCACCTGAATATGGTCAATGAAACCGTTTACGTTAAAAAACTCTTCCTTTTTGTAGGCTAAATTTCGTCCAACGCCCATATACGGAACTCCAATTTTTGCCCACGAAAAATATTGAACCGCAGTTAAAATGGTTTCAAAACGGATTATTTTATTTAACAGCGAACGGTCAATTTTTTCATAACCACCATAACCCAAAACAATAGTTTTGTTCATGGTAAATTGTGATGTCATCGAAGTAATCCAGTTTTTAGAAGTTGGATAACAATCAGCATCTGTAAATAATAGGTATTCTTTTTTAGAAGCTTTGATTCCTAAAGTTAAAGCGTATTTTTTATTTCCCCAGAAAGCCTCGTTATTTTGAACTTTTACTAAACGAATGTTGGGATATTGTTGTTCAAATTCTTCAAAAACTTCTAACGTTTCATCGCTTGAAGCATCATCAATCAAAACAATTTCAAAATCAGGATAATCTTGTTCTGCTAAAAGCGGGATAAATTTCTTTACATTTTCTTCTTCATTTTTAGCGCATACAATTACCGAAACTGGAAGTTTTTTTGGCGTAATCTCTTGTGGTTTAGCAAAGGCAAACTTTCCAAATACACCTAAGTAATAAAAAAGTTGTACAACAACAATAGCAATAAAAAAGTAAAATAAAATTGTAAGCATCTGATTTTAATATCTTTTAATTTCTGAATCTTGCGAGTGCAAATGTACTTATGAATTCCTAATTTTCAATGTCTAAAACCAATTTACTTTCGGCATTTTGACATTTCTTTTGCAACAGCAATAGCCTGAGGGTTTTCGGTTTTTTCTAATTCCGAAATTATGTTTTTATAATTAAAATCATCACGATTTTGAGATAGTTTTTTAGTTGCTTGAATTTCGTCTATTTCAATCTCAAAACCAAAGATTCCTCTCGCTTCACGCATTGTTTTTTCTGATAAATTTTCAACACTAACAGGATTTTCTGAGCTTGCTTCGTACTTGTCAACAAGTTTTTTTAGCTGCTCAACCGAAGTTTCATAATCTACAATCTTGATTTTTCCATAAACATGTACGGCTATATAATTCCATGTTGGCACATTTTCATGGTCATACCAAGAAGAAGAAATATAACTGTGCGGACCTGTAAACACAGCCAAAACCTGATCGTTTTCTTTAAAACCTTCGGCTTGTGGATTTAGTTTTGAAATATGTCCTTGCAGAATTTCTTTTCCGTCAGAATTCATTTCAAGTTCTATCGGAATATGTGTTGCGCATAATTTTCCGTTAGTTTGATTGATGAGAATTCCAAAACTGTTTTCTTTTAGAAAAGTTCTGATTTCTTCCTGATTTTCGTTTTTGTATAAGTCTGGAGTGTACATCTTGATTGTTTTTTTGCCACAAATTACACGAATTAGCACAAATTTAAATTAGTGAAAATTCGTGTAATTTGTGGCAGAATATTTTAGATTACATTTACTTCTGCTTCAATATGAATCCCGAATTTTTCAAAAACAGTTTTCTGAACATCTTTCGAAACCGCTAGAATTTCTTGCCCGGTTGCGTTTCCGTAATTTACTAAAACCAAAGCTTGGTTTTTATGTACTCCGGCATCGCCAAAACGCTTTCCTTTAAAACCTGCTTGTTCGATCAACCAGCCTGCAGGGACTTTTACCTCTGTTTCTGAAACTTCGTAATATTTAATTTCTGGAAACTTTTGATGAATTTTTTCGAAATCTGATTTCAATAAAATCGGATTTTTAAAGAAACTGCCACTGTTTCCTAATTCTTTTGGATCTGGCAATTTGCTTTGTCTGATAGCAATTACAGCATTGCTGACATCTTTTAATGTTGGTTCAGAAATATTGTTTTTAGCCAATTCAGCCAAAATATCGCCGTAAGAGGTGTTGATTTTATGATTGCGTTTTGTCAATTTATAAATAACCGAAGTAATAATAAATTGATCTTTAGCTTCGTGTTTAAAAATACTTTCTCTGTATCCAAAATTACATTCGGCATTGCTGAAAGTTTTCATTTCCTGAGATTCAATATTGATTGCCTCGCAAGAAACAAAAGTGTCTTTTATTTCAGTTCCGTAAGCGCCAATATTTTGAACTGGAGTTGTGCCGACATTTCCTGGAATCAGTGACATGTTTTCTAATCCGCCAAAATTGTTTTCGATTGTATAAAGAACGAAATCGTGCCAGGTTTCTCCGGCTTGGCTTTCAACCCACACAAAATCATCGTCTTCCTTAATTATTTCTTTGCCTTTTAAATCAATATGAATAACAAGTGCATCTATGTCTTGGGTCAAAAGCATATTGCTTCCTCCACCCAAAATGAATTTTTTCTTGTTTTTATTTTCTTCTAAAATTGTTTTTAATTCATAAACAGAATGAACAGCAACAAATTCTTTTGCTTTGGCTTCAATGCCAAAAGTATTGTAGTTTTTTAAAGAAAAATTGGATTGGATTTCCATATATAAAAGGCTTTTTAATCTGAGTTCAAAAGTAAGGATTATAATTTATTCGAATAGATTTTCTATCAAATAACAAAAAAATAAATATTTAGAATGATGATGAAAAAGCTTTATGTAAAAAAAAAATGCGTTTATAGTTCGTTATCTTTTGTTTGAATATTCTTCTAATTTTTGCTTTTCATTTTTGCTTAAGCTGGTGATGCCTTTTTTGCTGATTTTATCAAGCAATTTATCAATTTCTTTTTGTTGATTTATTTTTTGTTCATTATACTTATGTTCAATTGAGTAATATTTTTTTTGCGTTTTAAAAAAGTAGTTGTCAATAAGTAAAATGTAAGGTTTTCTAATTATTATGTATATAAAAGTTATGCTGGGAACTAATACTAGTAGTATGGGAACATAATTTTTAGTTAATGAAGAAGGATAAAGAACTATGGCAATCAGCATACCAATTACGGCGCCACCTAAATGAGCTTCATGACCAATATTATCCCGTCTCGATTTGATGCCATAAATAGAATAAATGATGTATAATAGTCCGAAAAGCCAACTAGGAACAGAGATTGGTAAAATGAAAAGGCCAATTCCTAGTCCGGGAAATAATGCAATTGAAGCAAAAATGACGCCGCAAACTGCGCCAGATGCTCCTACGGAATTATAATCGCCATGATTTTTGTGAAGGAATAATGCAAATAAATCGCCGGCAATTAAGCTGCTGAAATAAATTATTAGAAAATTAATTATCCCAGCATGAATTTCTAAAAGCTCTGAAAACGCATACAAGCTAATCATATTAAAAACAAGGTGCATCCAATCTACATGAAGAAATCCAGAAGTTAAAAGTCTGTAATATTCTTTGTTGATTAAGATTCGATCAACTTGAAATTTATATTTTTCAAAAAACATTCTGTCTTTGAAGCCTTTATAGGAAACGACCAAGTTTATTGCAATTATTATAATGCTTATTATTCCAATGTTTGTCATTTAATTTTCAAATTATTATTTTGCTTTTAGTCTAGCAACTCATGATATTTCTCCGCAATAACCTTCATATTAATATCATAATTAGCATTTTCTTCAACAAATTTTCTATTTCGAATTATGGCGTTATTTCTTGATGCAGCATTTTCAAAAGACCAAATCAATTCTTTAGCGAGCATTTTGATATTGTCAATTTCAATTAATTGCCCGTTTTCACGATGTTTGATCCAGCTTTGGTTTCCGGCAATATCCGAAACTACTGGATAGCAGTTGCACGCCATCGCTTCAAATAAAGAGGCCGAAACGCCTTCGGTAATGGGCATGCTGATGTAAATATTTGATTGCTGTAATAATTTAGGAAGTTTGGTATTCGGAATTCTTCCGGTGAAAATTACTTTATTTTCGATTTGCAATTCTTTGGCTAAATCTTTTAAAAATTGCAATCGAGTTCCGTCTCCAACAATCGTCAGCGAGAAATCAATTCCTTTTTTATTTAGAATTCCGAAAGCTTTCAAAATTGAATCATGTCGATATTCGGGCTGTAAAGAACGCGTCACAATTGCTTCAATTTTAGCTGAATTATTAATTGAAGGTGTAAAAAGCGATAAATCAATTCCTTTTGGAAGAACCAGAACTTTGCTCATATCTACGCCAATTTCTTTCATTGAAATCGTCATAACAGGCCCCCAAGCGTGAATTAAATGCGCTTTTTTGAAGGCATATTTCTGAATGAACTTTTTAAACGGATATAAAACAGAAGTTTCAGGCCATAAATCGGTTCGGCCTTGCTGTGCAACTGCGATGTTTTTAGATCCTGATAATGCAGCAAGAAATCCGTAGCTTGTGGTTCTTTCGGCGATAACCATGTCCGGTTTTTCTCTTTGGATTATTTTTCGAATAGAAATAGGAGCGAAGAAATACTCTAAAATACGTTTGAATCGGTTGATTTTTGAATTATTTGGAGTTTGAAGTTCCCAAGTGATAATTTCAAAATCGCCAAATTCTTTCAGGCCTTTCATCCAAGTTATAGCGTCTGCCCGGTAAGATTCTCCAAGAAAAAGTATTTTTCTTTTCATTCAGTAAATGAGTTTTTTGTCGCCACGAATTTCACAAATTTCCACTAATTAATTCGTGCTAATTCGTGAAATTCGTGGCAGTTTATCTTTTTCTAAAATTCTTCGGTTTCTAAAGCGCGATTTATGAATTCATTTAAAGGTTTTAGAGCGATTAATTTTTTGCTCATTTTTGAAACGAAATCTTTCTGTGTAACTTCAGAAATATCATATTTTTGAGTTGCTGTGAAACTTTTCAGTTTTAAAAATTCAATTGCGGGATGATCTTTTTCGTAACCGCGTGGCATACTTTTTAGCGAATTGTTTTCGTTAATGTCAAGACTTTCAAATTCTTTTTTAAAATCTTTGTTGTTTAAAATTTCTTCTAAATCATCGTAGAAAAATGCAATTTCTTTTCGAACTTTCTTTAAGTCTTCTGATTCGGGAGAATAAAATCCGCCGGCAATAAAACTGGCGCCTTTTTCAATGTGAACATAATATCCTGCGCGGTTAGCACCTTTGGCTCCAGTAGACATCCAAACGCCCAAATGTGCTTTGTAAGGCGATTTGTCTTTAGAAAAACGAATGTCTCTATTGATTCTGAATGTACAGTTTTTAACTTCTAATAATTCTAAAGAGGGATCGAGCGGTTTCATAGCATCCAGAAAGTCGCTTACCAATTGATGATAATCTTTTTTGAAGATTTCGTAGCGTTTTTTATTGTCCTGAAACCAGTCTCTATTATTGTTTTTCTTTAAATCGTCTAAAAATTGCAATGATTCTTTGGTCAGCATAATCGGGTTTTTTTATTGCAGTTAATGTTTGGGCTAATTTACTGATTTAGTTCGCCACGAATTTCACGAATTTACACTAATTTTTGAATTGCTTAAGTGTTAAGCTTTGACAAAGTTTTGAACTTTGTCAAAGCTTTAATTCGTGAAAATTCGTGTAATTCGTGGCAAAAAAATTACAAATTAAATATTTTATAACTCTGATGTGTTGATTTTACAATCGCTTCTGTTCGTTCAGGATGCGTGTCAGAAATAAAAAGCTGTCCGAAAGTTTCGGTATTTACCATTTCAACGATTTTCGCTACTCGGGTTTCGTCGAGTTTGTCAAAAATATCATCAAATAATAAAATAGGTTTTACACCGCTTTTTTTCTTCAAAAATTCGAATTGTGCCAATTTTAAAGCAATCAAAAATGATTTTTGTTGTCCTTGTGATCCGAATTTCTTTATTGGATGCGAATCAATTTCAAAAGACAAATCGTCTTTGTGAGTTCCTGAAGTTGTGTAGTGGAGTGCTCTGTCTTTATTTATGTTTTCCTGAAGAAGTGATAATAAATCTTTTTCGAATAACTGACTTTCATAAACCAATTGCACTTTTTCCTCAGATCCAGTTATCGCATGATGATGTGTATTAAATATAGGTATAAACTGTTCGAGAAAATCTTTTCGTTTTTCAAAAATCGATTTTCCAAATTCATTCAGCTGCTCATTATATATAGATAAGGTGTCGTTGTCGAAAGTATGATTAAGTGCAAAATATTTTAAAAGTGCATTTCGCTGCACAATTACTTTTTGGTACTGAATTAACTGATGCAGGTAAGTTGAGTCTAATTGCGAAATAACGCTGTCCATAAATTTACGGCGGGTTTCGCTTCCTTCAACAATTAAATCACGGTCGGCAGGCGAAATAATCACAAGCGGAATAAATCCAATATGATCTGAAAATTTATCATAAGCTTTTCCGTTTCTTTTTAGAACTTTCTTTTGTCCTTTTTTTAGACTGCAGACAATTTGCTCTGTTCTCTCATTCTTTTCTATTTCGGCATCAATTACAAAAAACTCTTCTCCGTGTTTTATATTTTGAACCGCAAGCGGATTGAAATAGCTTTTTCCATAAGCCAAATGATAAATTGCATCTAATACATTGGTTTTGCCAATTCCATTTTTTCCCACAAAACAGTTGATTTTGATGTCAAAATCAAAACTGGCTTCAGAGAAATTTTTATAATTGAATAAAGAAATTTTGTTTAAATGCATTTTAAGAGGCTCTAGAAAGAAAAAATACTGTTTTGAAACCAGTAAAATTGAGCTTGTAAAATTATCTAATTTTATCGATATAAAGGACTTTTGCTATGTTTCTAGTTGATTTATTTTACCGCTTCCGCAAAAGGACAAGCTTAGGAGAAAATTATTTTTTTTAAAATAGTGATAAAATTGATTTTTTTTGCCTCAGTTTCAAGAAAAATTTTATTTTTGCCGTTCACTAAATTATTATTAAATGGCAACTTACAATAAAAGAGGATATAAGACACCAAAAGAGAAGGAAGTAAAAGAAGTTAATGAGGAACAACAGGTAATTATTGACGAAAAAGACAGCACAACAGCTGGTGTTTTTTCTAAGTTAGATGAAACTGCTTCAAAAACTGAGGATTGGGTGGCTAAAAATCAAAAAATCATTATTGGTTTAGTTGCAGGTATTGCAGTGGCTACTATTGGTTATTTGGCTTACCAAAAATTTATTGAAACTCCTAAACAGGACGACGCTGCAAATGAAATGTTTGTTGCACAGCAAAATTTCCAAAAGGCAGTTGACGGTGTTGCAAGTGATTCATTATATAAATTAGCTTTAAATGGTTCTGAAGGTAAATTCGGATTCGTTAAAATTGCTGATGAATATTCTGGAACAGATGCTGGTAACTTGGCAAACTACTATGCTGGTATGGCATATTTGAATACAGGTAAATTTGATGAGGCTATCAAATATCTTGGAGAATTTAAATCTGAAGATGCAATTTTAGGAGCTTTGGCAAAAGGTGCAATAGGAGATGCTTATTCTCAGAAAAATAACCAAAAAGAAGCTTTAAGCAATTATGTAAAAGCGGCTGAATCAAACAAAAATGATTTTACTACGCCTCGTTTCTTATTAAAAGCGGCTAAAACTGCTTTGGCTTTAGGTCAAAAGGAAGATGCTTTAAAGTACTTAAACGATATTAAAGATAACTTCGATGCAACTCCAGAAGCAGCTTCTGTTGATGTATTGATTGGATTAGCACAATAATTTAATTTATAGAGTTTAGATTTTAGATTTTAGATTCGTATTTTAGCAATCTGAAATCTATCCCATCCCGAAGTTTTGGGGTCAGGACTAAAATTTAAAATTAAAAGATGGCTACTGAAAATAAAAATTTATCAGAATACGATAAAAACACGATCCCAAATGCGAAAGACTTTCGATTTGGGATTGTTGTTTCTGAGTGGAACGACATTATAACTGAAGGGCTTTATAATGGTGCTTTTGAAGCGTTAATTGATTGTGATGTTCCAGCACAGCAAATTATCCGTTGGAATGTTCCTGGAAGCTTTGAGCTTATTTATGGTGCAAAAAAAATGCTTCAGACACAAAATGTCGATGCTGTAATTGTAATTGGATGTGTGATCCAAGGAGAAACAAAGCATTTCGATTTTGTATGTGAAGGCGTAACGCAGGGAATTAAAGATTTGAATGTTCAAACAGATATTCCGGTTATTTTCTGTGTTTTAACAGATAATAACATGCAGCAGTCAATTGACAGAAGCGGTGGTGTGCACGGAAACAAAGGAACTGAAGCAGCAATTGCCGCAATAAAAATGGCATATATTCGCCAGCAGGCTTCAATGTCGCATCCTTTTAACCAGCCATTATTGTCATCAGGTGCACTTCAAATCGAAGATAAGCCTAGAAAAATCGAGAACGAATAAAACACAATTGTTTTAAAAATACTAAAACCTATACTGTGTAAAATAGTATAGGTTTTTTGTTTTTTTTATGACTGCAGATATTCAAAATCACAACCAAAATTCATTAAATTTGTACACCTTGGTTTTTTAAAATCTAAGAGGACTAACAATATCAATCTAAGATTTTTAAATAAAATCAAAAACAAACCTTTAACCCAAATTTCTTAATGTCGAGTATAATTCAATTGCTTCCCGATCACGTTGCTAACCAGATTGCCGCTGGAGAAGTGGTTCAAAGACCTGCTTCTGTGGTAAAAGAATTGTTAGAAAATGCCGTTGATGCAAAAGCAACTGATATCAAATTGATTATTAAAGATGCAGGAAAATCGTTAGTTCAGGTTATTGATAACGGAGTTGGAATGACAGTTACTGATGCACGTTTGTGTTTCGCCCGTCATGCTACTTCAAAAATCCGTCAGGCCGAAGATTTATTTTCTCTTGGGACAAAAGGTTTTCGTGGAGAAGCGTTGGCGTCTATTGCTGCGATTGCGCACATGGAAATGAAAACCAAACAAGATCAGGACGAACTTGGAACGCATATTGTAATTGAAGGAAGTAAATTTGTTTCGCAGGAAGTAGCAGTTTTGCCAAAAGGAACATCCTTTGCGGTTAAAAATCTTTTCTTTAATATTCCAGCGCGACGTAACTTCTTAAAGTCGGATACGGTTGAGTTTCGTCATGTTATGGATGAATTTCAGCGTGTGGCTTTAGCGCATCCAAATATTCATTTTAGTTTTTATCATAACGGGAGCGAATTGTATAATCTTCCGTCTGCAGGCTATCGTCAAAGAATTGTTGGGATTATGTCGGGAAAAACTAATGAAAAATTAGTTCCCGTAAATGAAGATACTGAGATTATTAATATTCAAGGATTTGTATGCAAACCTGAATTTGCTAAAAAAAGCAGGGGAGAACAGTTCTTTTTTGTGAATGATCGTTTTATAAAAAGTGGTTATTTGCATCATGCCGTTATGGCTGCGTACGACGGCCTTTTAAAAGATGGTTCGCAGCCAAGTTATTTCTTGTATCTGCAAGTGCCGCCAAATACAATCGATATTAATATTCATCCCACTAAAACAGAAATTAAGTTTGATGATGAACAGGCTTTGTATGCTATTTTGAGAGCATCAATCAAACATAGCTTAGGTCAGTTTAATGTGGCTCCAATTTTAGATTTTGATCGTGATTCAAATTTAGATACGCCCTATCATTACAAGGATTTAGAAGCAGAAACACCAACCATTCAAGTTGATGGAACTTTTAATCCTTTTACAGATGATAAAACAAATCAGCATTATACAAAAGGAAATTCGGGATCTAGTTACAGTTCTGGTTCTTCGTCTTCTTCGGGTGCTTCTTATTCTGGATCTTCATATTCGGGTTATTCAAAAAGAGTAGAACCAACGGCAAGTTGGGAAAGTTTATATGTTGGATTAGATTTAGAAAATCCAGAAACAATTGAAAGTTCGCCTTTTACTTTTGAAAATGAAGAAGTAACATCGTCATTATTTAATGATGACGAAGTGGAACAAGCAAGTCAGAAAACGTATCAGATTCATAAAAAATATATTGTTTCGCCAATAAAATCAGGAATGATTATTGTAGATCAACAGCGCGCACATCAGCGTATTCTGTACGAGCAGTTTTTATTGAACATGACCGTTAATCAGGCTTCAAGTCAGCAGTTGCTTTTTCCATTAGATTTGTTTTATTCCGCTGTCGAAATGAAATTGATTGAAGAATTAAAGCCTTCGTTGGAAACTACGGGGTTTATTTTTGAAGAAGCTAAAACAGATCATGTTGTAATTTCAGGAATTCCGGTAAATATTACCGAAAGTGAAGTTTCGATTGTAATAGACCAACTGTTAAGTGATTTGCAGGACGGGATTCCGGCGAGCAGTTACAGTCAAAATGATACTATTGCGAAGTCGATGGCTAAAAGTTTAGCGGTTAAAACAGGATCTTATTTAACCGAAAAAGAACAGGATAATTTAGTAAGCGGTTTATTTGCCTGTAAAGATCCAAATATTTCACCTTTTCAAAAACCTACCTTCATCACCATGCGTGTTGAAGATATAGATAAAAAATTTGCCTTATGATGAATATCACTCCAGTTGTAAAACAGCTGCTTATAATTAATATTATCTTTTTTATTGGTTCTCAGCTTGTACCAGTTTCATATGACTATTTGATTATGTATTTTCCTGAAAATCCAGATTTTAGAATTTGGCAGGTAATAACGCATATGTTTATGCACGCGAACCTCTTGCATATTGCATTCAATATGTTTGCGTTATATTCATTTGGATCAATGCTTGAGCATTTTTGGGGCGGTAAAAAATTCTTATTCTTTTACATTTCATGTGGTTTAGGTGCAGCTCTGCTGAATTTTGCCGTGAACTATTATTCTTTTCAGGATAGCCTAAACGTTTTAATTGCGAATGGATACTCAAAAACGTATGTATTGCAGCTTTTGAGTGAGAACCAGATTGCAGTTAAGTGGAAAGAAATATTAACGGTTTCTCAATTTGAGAATTTTACAAGTGCTTATGGAAGTGCAGTTTTAGGTGCTTCTGGTGCTATTTATGGCTTGTTGACAGCTTTTGCATTTATGTTTCCAAACGCAGAATTGGCTCTGATGTTTATTCCAATTCCAATTAAGGCTAAATATTTTGTTCCAGGACTTTTATTGGTTGATTTATTTTTAGGTTTAAAAGGAAGTTCGCTTTTTGGAAGCGGAGGAACTGGAATTGCGCATTTTGCGCATCTTGGTGGTGCAGTGGCTGGTTTCTTGATGATGTTATACTGGAAAAAAAATCAGTTTAATAATAATCGTTGGAATTAATTTGTAACCAATGGTCGAAAGTCAAAAGTCGAAAGTTTAAAAGTTATTGTCGATATTGATTTCGCACTGTTTTTGAAATAAATCAAGTTAAAAATGGAAATAAATAAAAGTGAGCACGTTCAAGGCTTTAAAAACTTTATGACTTTTGACTTTTGACTTTAAGGTTTAACTTTAATTTATTAACTTTAAAAAACGAAACGAAGATTTTATGAATATTCTTGATGATTTAAAACTGCAATACAAACTTGGTGGCATCGCCATGCGTGTTATTTATTGGAATGTTGCTTGTTTTTTAATTTCTTTGGTTTTCTACAAGTTTTCAATTGGTCAGTTTGATTTTCCTAATTGGCTTGCGCTTTCGTCAGATCCTCAGGTTTTTATGTTTAAACCTTGGACGTTTTTAACTTATGCTTTTTTTCATTTCGGATTTATGCATTTGTTGTTTAATATGCTGGTTTTGAATTTCGCAAGTAATTTATTTCTGACCTTCTTTTCTCAAAAACAATATTTAGGTCTGTATATTTTAGGAGCTATATTTTCAGGAATTATATTCGCCTTAAGTTTTTATATTTTAGGAAATTCTGCTTCAATAGTTGGTGCTTCTGCAGCAATTATGGCAATTTTAGTAGCAGCAACAACCTATCAGCCTTTAATGAATGTTAGATTGTTGTTTTTTGGCAACGTTAAACTATGGCATATTACTGGCGTAATTTTACTTTTAGACTTAATGCAGCTGCGCCTTGAAAATATGGGCGGGCATATTTCGCATTTAGCTGGAGCATTTTTTGGATTTGTATTTATAAAACTGCTTCAAAATGGTACTGATTTAAGTATCATTGTTTCTAAAGTGTTAGACTTTTTTGCTAATCTCTTTAGAAAATCCTCAACGACCCCATTCACAAAAGTTCATAAAAATTACAAAAAACCTACGGAAAAAGTGACATCAAGAATTGTTACGAAAGACAAAACGCAACAGCAAATTGATGAAATTTTGGATAAAATCAGCCAGTCTGGATATGACTGTCTGACAAAAGAAGAAAAAGAGTTTCTATTTAGAGCTGGAAAATAATCCTTTTAGCAAATAATATGAAAAACCTTTCGTGGTTTAATAAAATAATGTTCTTTTTGAATATAGTGCTAACTGTGCTTACATTTAGCGTCTATGTTTTGCCATTTCTCGCACCTAAGAGCTTTCCGCTTTTATCGGTGCTTACGCTGTTTATGCCTGCTTTTTTTGTCGCCAATGGATTGTTCTTCGTTTACTGGGCAATTCAGTTTAAAAAACGCCTTATTTTATCTGGTTTGGTTTTGTTGACTGGTATTACATTCATTAGTAAATTCTACAAGTTTTCGGCAAAGGAATATAGTAAAGACGAAAAAGACTTTTCTATTATGAGTTATAATGTTCGTTTGTTTAATGTTTTTAAATGGCTGGACCGTGATGATGTTCCGGAGAATATTAAAGCTTTTATTGATGATAAAGATCCTGATATTTTATGCATTCAGGAATATTCAAATTCGGCTCATTTGGATTTAAAAGTATATCCGCACCGCTATATTTTTATTGATGGAAATCAGATAAAAACAGGTCAGGCAATTTTTTCAAAATTTCCAATTATTGATGAAGGAAATATTGTTTTTCCTAAATCTGACAATAATGTGGTTTATGCTGATATTAAACGAGGAAAAGATATTATTCGTGTTTATAATATGCACTTGCAGTCTATCAAAATATCTCCAGATGTAAGTGAAATTTCAGATAATATTGATAATGTAAACCAGAAGAAATCACAGCGTATTTATGCTAGAATCAGTAAAGGGTTTACGCAACAGCAAGAACAAGCTGAAATTTTTAAAGAGCATATCAAAAAGTGTAAGTATCCAATTATTATTTGCGGAGACATGAATAACAGCCCGTTTTCATATGTTTACCGAAATATCAAAGGAAAACTTAAAGATGCTTTTGAAGAGGCCGGACAAGGCTTTGGAGCAACTTATAAATTTAAATACTATCCTGCACGAATCGACTATATTTTTACTGACACTAAAATGAAAGTAAAACAGTTCGAAAGTTTTTCTGATTTCGAGAATTCAGATCATTACCCTATAATGACCAGGCTTTCTATAGATCAGTTTTAGATTGTTTTTTGAGTTTTTAAATAATCCATTGCAAATTTGCCTTCGTTAAAAAGCAAGTCCAAAACGCTTAAATTATTGATGAATCCATGTTTGTCATCAAAAACCTGAGTATATTTTTCGAATGAATTAGCGTCTTTTTTACCGTTTGCCAAATATCTGAAATCCGAAATATTTTCAACTTCACGGAAGTATTCTGTGGTCTTTCCAAATTCCAGTTTCATTCTGAGGCATTTTGTTACTGTATCAAAAACTTCTAGATTGAGATCCATTAAAAAAGTGTGTTTTTTTTCGAAAATAGGCGTGATATCATCTTCAAAAAACTCAAAAAATGGAGAGCTTCTGTAAGCAGCTTCTAAAGATTTGAAGTGCTGTTTTTGCCAGTCAAATTCATTTTCGATCAAAACATCTTTTGTTTTTTGATGAGCCGATTTTGAATGTTTTACAGGAATATTTAATAACTGAATCCCGTTTGGACTATAAATATAAGTACGATTTCGATTAGTCTGCTTCTGAAAATTATCTTCCATTTCAAAAGTAACCGTCTCAGATTGAGCCATTACTGCAAAGTGACTGATTGATGGAAAATAGGTAGGAAGTATTAAAGAGTTCATTGCGGTTTTATTTTAATCGGTAAATCGTTTAATCGTTCTTTTTGAGAAACGATTAAACGATTTATCAGTTTAACGAGTTAACGTTTTTTATGCTTTATTTTCTTTTCTTTTTCTCCAGAAGAAATCTCCGACGAAATAAAGAGCAAGTAAAATTAAGAAATATTTGAAATACGATTGTGGCTGTCCTTCGCCGTCAACAGTTGTGAAAACTCTGTTCCAACGAATTTTGTTTATTCCTTTTCCGTTTGTATCCCAGCTTAACCAGATAAACACAGGTTTTCCAACAATATGGTTTTCTGGAACATAACCCCAATAACGGCTGTCTTCAGAATTATGACGGTTGTCTCCCATCATCCAATAATAATTTTGTTTGAAGGTATAGCTGTTGGTTTGTTTTCCGTTAATTATAAAATGAGCACCATCAATCTGTAAGGTATTGCCTTCGTAGTTTGTGATGATATCTTTGTAATATGGCAAAGATTCATTTGTTAACGCTACTGTTTTTCCAGCTTCAGGAATATAAATTGGCCCCATATTATCCTGGTTCCCTTTATTTATATGTGGATAAATTGCGTTATCATTTCCTGTGTCAATTTTTCTGATTACTGCAGTTACACCCGGAGTATTTTTAAATCTTTCCGCTCCAGCTTCTGTTAAAGCTCCTAAAACTAACGTATCTCTCTTTTCTTCATTTTTAAAATAACCACCATCAGTGATATCTAATTCTTTTACTAAAGAAGGTAAATCAACAGGAGTTTTTCCATCAAATACTATTGTGTAGGAATATTGAGGTTTTGCACGCTCCGGAAGAATTAATTTCTTGCCATTAATAAACACATATCCATCTTTAATTGATAAACTGTCTCCAGGAATACCAACACATCTTTTTACGTAATTTGATCTTTTATCGATTGGTTTTATAACGCCCGGCTGTCCTTTTCTTTCATAAAAATAATGTACAGTATCAGCAGGCCAGTTGAAAACAACAATATCTGTTCGTTTTATTTTTTCAAATGCTGGCAATCTAAAATAGGGCAATTGTGGCCATTTTAAGTATGACTTGTTTTTTGTCATTGGTATCGAATCATGTACCATTGGCAAAGCAACTGTTGTCATTGGAACTCTCGGTCCATAATTTAATTTGCTGACAAACAAAAAGTCGCCAATCAACAATGATTTTTCAAGAGATGATGTTGGAATCGTGTAAGGCTGTACCACATAAGTGTGTACCAATGTTGCTACGATTATGGCAAAAAGTAATGAACTTACTGTATCTGCAGTTTTGGTTTTTGGAGTTAAATCGCGACTTGCATTATATTCTAGTTTCTGCGTGTAGTTTACATAGTAGATATAAAATCCTAAAGTAAAAATTCCCAGAATTGTATCTAGAGTTGATTTTTTTCCAAAAGTTCTCAATGTTTCAACCCAAACAACAGGAAACATAATTAGATTAATAATTGGAATAAAAAGCAGTAAAGTCCACCAAGTTGGACGGCTGATTATTTTCATTAAAACAATTGAGTTGTAAACCGGAATTGCAGCTTCCCAGCTTTTTCTTCCTGCTGCCTGATACAATTTCCATGTTCCTATAAAATGAATTACCTGAACGGCAAGGAAAAATACAAACCAAAGATATAGCGTCATAATATTTTTGTTTAAAGTTTGAAGTTTAAGATTTTCTTATTCGAAATCTTAAGCCTTAAATCAGTTTATTTTAGATTTAATACGTCTTTCATGGTATAAATACCTGACTTTCCAGCTAACCATTCAGCAGCAATAACGGCTCCAAGTGCAAAACCTTCACGATTGTGAGCAGTATGTTTAATTTCAATGCTGTCAATAGCTGCATCATAACTTACTGTGTGAGTGCCAGGAACTTCACCAATTCTTTTAGCTTCGATGTGAATTTGATTGTTTTTTGCTTCGTCTAAAGTCCACTCAGCGTAATTACTATTTTCAATAACACCTTTTGCTAGAGAAATTGCAGTTCCGCTTGGAGCATCCAGCTTATGAATGTGGTGAATTTCTTCCATTGAAACTTTATAAGAATCAAATTGCGCCATGATTTTAGCTAAATATTCATTTAATTCGAAGAAAATATTTACGCCTAAACTGAAATTTGAGCTCGATATAAAACCTCCCTTTTTCTCATTGCAAAGGGCAATCATTTCGTCATAATGCTCTAACCATCCAGTTGTTCCAGAAACTACAGGAACATTAGCGTGAAAACAGTTTGATATGTTGTCTACAGCGGCTGTTGGTACACTGAAGTCAATAGCAACATCAGCGGTCGAAAGACCTTCGTATGTGTTAAATTCGTCTTTTTTTAAAACAATTTCATGGCCTCTTTCTAAAGCAATTCTTTCAATTACTTTACCCATTTTGCCATATCCTAAAAGAGCAATTTTCATTTTGTGTATTTTTTAAAATTTTGAATAGCTTTTCAGACTATTTAAAAGTGTAATTAAGAGTTAGTCCAACGTTTGGTTTAAATGTTACATCGCTGGGATAAATTTCTGGACGCATTGATAATCGCTCATTTACATTAAACTGAATCAAAGCAGCATCAACATTCGCGTCGATAATATTTAAGACATAAAAGCCCACTACAAATAATGCAGATAAATCTCTGTTTCGCTGATAGAATTTTTGACCGGCAATAAGACGATCATCATCTAAAAACTGGTAATTATCATCGTTGTAGCCTTCTAATCTGCGTTTATAAGCGTCGCGATAATCGTGGTATTTTTTGTTATTGTCAATGTAGAAATAAAGACTGGTACCAATTGCTCCGTAAACGAGAGGGATTTTCCAGTATTTTTTGTTGTATGCTTGGCCTAAACCAGGTAAAATTGCAGAATAAAAAGCAGCTTTCGCTGGTGTAAGCGGGTCTATTTCTTCCAGTTTGGTAGTGTCTTTAGCGACTAAAACCGCATCTGATTTTGCTTGAGCAAAAATAGAAGCGGTTCCTATGAGAAAGAACAATAAACTTATGGGGACAATCTTATTCACTATCCATTAATTAATTTTATAATTCTATTAAAGTCGGCCTCAGAATTAAATGGAATTGTGATTTTTCCTTTTCCATTGCCAGCCACTTTAATATCAACTTTCGAACCAAAATAATCGTTGAAAGTATTTTTTTGTGTTTCTCTAACCACAAACGAAGAATCGGCTTTTGGTTTTCCTTCTTCTTTTGGTTTCAAGCTTTCGTGATAATTTTTAACTAAAGTTTCTGTTTCACGAACGGAAAGATTTTGACTTACAATTTTTTGATAAATATCAGTTTGAACGTCTAAATCTTCGATATTAATGATTGCTCTACCATGTCCCATGCTGATAAAACCATCACGGATTCCAGTTTGGATAATCGGATCTAATTTTAAAAGACGTAAATAGTTGGCAATAGTAGAACGTTTTTTCCCAACGCGGTCACTCATTTGTTCTTGTGTTAATTGAATTTCGTCAATTAAACGCTGATAGGAAAGAGCGATCTCAATTGGATCCAAATCATGACGCTGAATATTCTCTACTAACGCCATTACTAATGATTCATTGTCATTAGCAATACGAATATATGCAGGAACATGAGTTAAGCCAACTAAAGTTGAAGCACGCAAACGACGTTCCCCAGAAATTAATTGGTATTTATTAAAATCTAATTTTCGAACAGTAATAGGCTGAATTACGCCAAGTTCTTTGATAGAAGTGGCTAATTCACGTAATGATTCTTCATTAAAATTGCTTCTAGGCTGAAACGGATTTATTTCGATAGCACTTATTTCAAGCTCAATAATATTTCCAACAACTTTATCAGCATTTTTGTCTTCTACTGATTTAATGTCGTTTTCGGGATCTTTTAATAATGCTGATAATCCTCTTCCTAAGGCTTGTTTTTTAATTGCTTTTGTCATAAAAACTATTTGCTGTTTTTCTTTATAATTTCTTGAGCTAAATTAATATAGTTTACGGCTCCTTTACTTGTTGCATCATAATTAATGATACTTTCTCCAAAACTTGGTGCCTCACTTAATTTTACATTTCGCTGGATAACAGTTTCAAAAACCATATCGTTAAAGTGTTTTTGAACCTCTTCAACAACCTGATTTGATAAACGTAATCTAGAATCATACATGGTTAGCAATAATCCTTCAATATCAAGATCTGGGTTGTGTATTTTTTGGATACTCTTAATAGTGTTCAAAAGTTTTCCTAATCCTTCAAGAGCAAAATACTCGCACTGAATAGGAATAACTACTGAATCTGCTGCTGTTAAAGCATTCAAGGTTAACAAGCCTAGAGATGGTGCACAGTCGATAATGATAAAATCATATTCTTCTTTTGCTTCCTCTAATGCTTTTTTAAGCATATACTCGCGGTTTTCTTTGTCAACCAACTCGATTTCGATAGCAACAAGGTCAATGTGAGCAGGTATCACGTCAACATTTGGAGCTGTACATTTTAAAATGGCTTCTTTTGGCGTTACAGTATGCTCAAGAATTTGATACGTTCCAACTTCAACTGATTCTACATCAATTCCAAGACCAGATGTGGCATTGGCCTGAGGATCAGCGTCGATTAATAATACTTTTTTCTCTAAAACACCTAATGAGGCCGCAAGATTTACTGATGTAGTAGTCTTTCCAACGCCTCCTTTTTGATTAGCAATAGCAATGATTTTGCCCATTTATTTTCTGAATTTTGAACCGTAAAAATACAATTATTTATGGTTTTTGAAAATCTATTTTGTTAACATTTATGAAACGTTGTTTATTCGTGGTTTCATGGGTCTTCGGAACAAATTAATTTTAGTTAAACATAGAATTGCCAGTTGAATTTTGAGCAATTTAGTTGATGTTGATAGAATAAAAAGCCAAGATTCTAATTTTGCCTTTGAAAAAAGGTCTCATTTTAAAATTTCAATAGTGAAATAGACCAAAAAGGAGTTTTTATAACACAAGGAATTTCTATCATTTAAATTCTTTGTTTTCTAATTTTTATTGGCAAGCAAACTCGATGAGAAGTGGGTGAAATATTGTTTGGGGCTTATTTATGCTCAGAAACGCTGATTTGTATAGTTTTTGATAAGAAAGTAGAGAGCAAAAATGGACATTTAGATTCTAGATTATTGCTATTTTGGGTTTTTTAAAAACTATTATTAGTACAAACTATTAAACCACAAAAATGAACATTCTTAAGAGTAAAAAAGGGATTTCAGTATTTACAGCATTTGTATTTATACTGATTTTATCCAGTTTTGTTTCACCTGATTCATCTGATGAAAAAAAACAAGAGAAAAAAACAGAGCGTAAAATTGTTTATAACAAAAAGAAACACGACATGACCTTGTCTTGGTCGGCTTTTGGCTCTTCGGGCAATTATATAATCACAAGAGGAGGAAGTCGTCTAGCATCAGATTTTGTACAGGTGGGGTCAACTTCCAAATTAACATTTACTGATAATAAGCCAAATACTGATAAATATGAGAACTACTATAAAGTTACTCGTAACGATATTACTATAATAATTTCGTTGGAAAATCAGATTTTTGGGGATAATATGTATTTCTATGATAGAAAACATGAAAAAGCAGAAACGGCACGAAACGAAATTAATTCGCATTTTGCGGCTATTGGTTTAGGTGGAGCAAATGGCGAGTGGACAACAAAACGTCAAGCTTATTATTTTAAAGCCAATGTTAATGGCCAAACTTATGATGTTGGCGGATCTGGTTCTGCATCATCGGCGGAAGCCAATTCAATAGAATTGGGATTTTATTCTCATATTGGAGGTTTGGGAAAAGTACCGTCAGATGTTAAATTAGGTTCTATATTTACTAGACCTCATTTGTCTGGAGGAGCAAATGCAACCTGTACATTTTGGCGTTCTGTAGAAAATGTAGAAGTGATGCGTGATTTTTCATGGACCGTTTCTCAGTCAACCAGTGCGAGAAGATTGTTAATAGGAAGCACTTCGAAATATATTTCAGATATTGGAAACACCAATTTTTGGGGAAGTGGCGGATTTATTGCGGATACTCACTATACATCTTCAAGGCCAAACTGGGCTGGACAACAGCAATGGTACACTAGAAATACCGTTTTTCCTTCTGGGTCAGGAGCGATGGGTGGTTCTTATAATATGGTTTGGCAAGGCTGTGTAAATCCTCCACAAGCAGATGAAAAGAATGCTCCAATTTCTACTACGCCTATTATTAGAGAAAAACCTTTTCTTTTTCTAGATAAAGATGGCGAATACAAAGTAAGTGTTCCGGCATGGCAAAAGGATAGAGTAGGAGTTTCTTGGTCGGCGACAGATATGGGTAAAGGCAAAATTCAAGATTTGCTTAATGATTGGTATGTTACTAAAGAAAGTGATACAGATGTTGAAATTAATAACGCACTAAAAGCGGGCAAAAATGTATTTTTCACGCCTGGGCATTATTCATTGAATGCACCTATCCAAGTTAATAGAAAAGATGCGATATTATTGGGTGCCGGAATTGCTTCGGTAACGCTTGAGCCTACCGAGAAAAATACTTGGGGCTGTATTTATGCTGATGATAAGGATGGAATTATTATTGCCGGACTTTTAATGGATTCATTTAATAGTACAACTTATCAGGTTAGAATTGGTGATCAAGGAGCAAAAGCTGATCATTCTGCAGATCCTATTTTGTTAACAGATATCACTTGTAGAGTAGGCGGAGTTCAGTCAAAAAATATCCAGATACAGGTTTCTATGCAAATAAATAGCAACAATGTAGTTGGTGATCATTTCTGGCTGTGGCGTGCCGATCATGGTTCGCAGAAAGGCGGCGATGCCCGCTGGGTAAGAGACAGATGTAAAAACGGACTTATTGTTGCTGGTAATGATGTTACGCTTTATGGGTTATTTGTTGAACACTTTCAAGAATACGAGGTGTTATGGTTGGGAGAACGAGGCAAAACCTATTTTTTCCAAAACGAACCGCCTTATGATGCTCCAAATCAAGCAAGCTGGAGCAGTCAAGGAGGCAGAATTGATGGTTATGCAGCATTCAAAGTTAGCAATACTGTAAAAGAACATCATAGTATAGGAATGGGTTCTTATGCTGTGATGACCGGAACTGACGGTAATGTAAATAAGAAAAATGGTTTTGAAGTGCCTAATAGTCCAAATGTTACATTAGAAAAAATGTGTACCACTCGTTTTGCAGGTTCAGGAAATATTCAAAACGTTATTAATAGTACAGGAGGAAGCACTGCAACTGGTGCAAAACGTGTGGCATTGTATAATAATGGATCAGGTACGCAACCCTATGATGAAGAGTTTAATTTGCCAAGTAGTGAATCGTATCCTGCTTATATTAAAATGGAGAAATAAATAAATAGCAAATAATTTTGAAATATAGAACCTCTGGAGATCAATTGAACTTCAGAGGTTTTTTTAATATAGCCCGCGGTTTCAACCGCGGGGATGCGTTAAATTATTCACGAGATTATCACAATAAGTCTCCCGCGGTTGAAACCGCGGGCTATGTTTGTCAATTGGGACGCTGTAATCGTTCTGTTTATGATTTAGTTTTCAGTTTATTGCAAAAAAAAAGTCTTTCCAAGTAAATGAAAAGACTTTTGTCGGGGTGGCAGGATTCGAACCTGCGGCCTCCTGCTCCCAAAGCAGGCGCGATAACCGGGCTACGCTACACCCCGAAGATGTATTTGTAGTACTGCCCGAAAGCGGATGCAAAGATATAAATTAATTTTGTTTACAAAAGGAAAAAATGAAAATAAATAAAACTTATTTGAACATAGTTATTTCGGATTTATTTTCGCCTTTATTTTTTATAATAAAGTTTACATTTGCATCACAAAAAAACTATACATATTATGTCAGATACAATAGAAAAAATTAAATGCCTTATTATAGGTTCTGGCCCTGCAGGTTATACTGCAGCAATTTATGCAGCCAGAGCAAACATGAATCCGGTTTTATATCAAGGAATGCAGCCTGGTGGTCAATTGACTACTACTAATGAAGTAGAAAATTTTCCAGGTTATGTTGATGGTGTTACTGGACCAGAAATGATGATTCAGTTGCAGGAACAAGCAAAACGTTTTGGTGCTGATATTCGTGATGGATGGGCTACAAAAGTTGATTTTTCGGGAGATATTCATAAAGTTTGGATCAACGATTCAATCGAATTGCATTGTGAAACTGTTATTATTTCGACAGGTGCTTCAGCTAAATATTTAGGATTACCATCAGAACAACATTATTTAAATATGGGCGGAGGAGTTTCTGCTTGTGCTGTTTGTGACGGATTCTTTTACCGAAACCAAGAAGTTGTAATTGTTGGAGCAGGAGATTCTGCTTGTGAAGAAGCACATTATTTATCTAAACTTTGTAAAAAAGTTACGATGTTAGTAAGAAGCGAAAAATTCAGAGCTTCTAAAATTATGGAAGCACGTGTACGCAAAACAGAGAATATCGAAATTTTAATGAATCACGATACTGTTGAAGTGGTTGGTGACAATCAAGTTGTCCATGCAATTAAAGCATTAAATAAAACTACTGGTGAAGTTATCGAAATTCCTGCAACTGGTTTCTTCGTAGCAATTGGTCACAAACCAAATACAGATATCTTCAAAGATTATATTAATCTTGATGAAACAGGATATATTATAAATACTCCAGGAACATCTAACACAAATGTTGCAGGTGTTTTTGTAGCTGGTGATGCTGCAGATCATGTATATCGTCAAGCAATTACTGCCGCAGGTACAGGATGTATGGCTGCGCTTGATGCTGAAAGATATTTAGCTTCTAAAGAATAAAAATTTGGTTTCAAGTTTCAGGTTTTCTTTGTTTCAGGTTTTCTGGAACTTGTAAAATGACAATAAAAAAATCCCAGTCTTAATTTTAGACCGGGATTTTTTTTATAATTAATGTTTCTAATTTCAACTTGAAACTTGAAACAAGAAAAACTTGAAACAAATTATTTTATCTTCTTAATCAATTTTGCTTCTTCAGAAAAGCGTGTTAATTGTATTGTTGGATTTCCAAATAAAGAAAGTTCTGCTTTGTCGCCAACAGCGATTGAAATAGCAGTTTCGGCTAGAATACTTCCAACAGAATAGCTTTCGGCGGTAATATTAGCATCTTTTAGAGTGAATTTTGTTCCGGTGAAAACCGAATTATTATCTAAACGAATAGTTGCTTTTTCGGCAATTCCTTCAATTGCTGCATTTGATTTTTGGTATAAATCACAATTGAATTTGATAGCAGAAACTAATGATTTCAATACTGCATATTTGCTTAATTGAATAGTCGCTTCGTCTGCTTTTAGATTTATTTCAGATTTGGATTTATCGTCAGCAACTAAACCGAATTTTTTTGCATTTACATTCAGATATAGTTTTGAAAAATCAACACTGTTAAAAGTAATATCGTCTAATTTAAGTTCCTGAATTGCATAAATAACAGCTTCATTTTTAGCAATTACTTTGTTCAAAGTTCCCGTGTAAGTCACACGCACAGAAAGCTTTTTGAAAATTGTGCTTTCTTTTGAAGTATATAAACGAAGCGTTTTATCTCTTAAATCCATTGCAACAATATCATGAAGATTATCATCGGCTTCAATTTTAATTTCGTTTTTCTCGCCACGTTCCAAGTAAACTTCTAAATTGTCATCTACTTCAAGTCCGTCAAAGCTTCCAACTTCTTTTATTGATGTTGTAACGATTTTAGTTCCTTTGATTTTTTCTCTTCTTTGTGCAAAAGTTAATGTTGTAACTAACAATAATAAGATCAGGGCAGTATTTTTTTTCATTAATCCTTGTTTTGATTTTGACAAATATAAAAAAATCATCCACTTTTGATGAATGATTTCTTTTATATTTAACAGATAAATATCATTTATCCCTGACTGATAGTTCCTCCAGAATTTGAAGTTTTTTCAACAGTCTTTGGGGTTGAATCATAATTAATGCTTCCTCCGCTAGATGCTTCCGCTTTCAGGCTTACAATTGGGTGTACATTTACGCTTCCTCCGCTTGATGCTTCTGCATGAACTTCGTTTGCTAATAATTTTTCTGCATTAATGCTAGAACCGCTTGATGCTGAAGTTTTGATTTTCAATGCTTTTCCTTCAACAGAAATAGAGCTTCCGCTTCCAGAATCAGCTGAAATATTGTCTGATTCTACATTTACACTCATTGTTGCTGCGCTCGATGTTTCTAAGTCAATATCTTGTGCCTGAATCACATTTTTGCTTTGAACAGATGCTGCGCTCGAAGCTTCAAGCTTATCAATAACAGGCATTTTTACAGTAACTTTTTTAGTAGTAACGTTTTTAAAAGAATTGAATTTACAGCTAATTACAAGTGTTCCGTTTTCAACTTTTGTAATGATGTCTTTTTGTAGATTATCATCAGCTTCTACTACGATTTCAGTCGAATCAGATTGTACGATTACTAAATCAATCGCGTTGCTTACAGATACTTTTTTGAAATCTCCCTGAACAATTCTTTTTTCCTTTGTTACATTTCCGCTTCCTTCAACTGTATTCAAATTAAAGTTACAAGATGCAAGCAATAATGCGGTAACAGTTGCAATAATAAATTTTGTA
This sequence comes from Flavobacterium sp. 245, assembly GCF_004362055.1. Lineage (GTDB taxonomy): Bacteria > Bacteroidota > Bacteroidia > Flavobacteriales > Flavobacteriaceae > Flavobacterium. The sequence goes on along the minus strand of NZ_SNXB01000005.1, from coordinate 144,526 downwards.
ATATGAATGATTATTTTGATCATGGCTTAGTTGATTTTAATTATAACTCCGTTTTTATCAGTGGTTAGCTTTCCTTTGTTTTTTTTTCCGTTTAAAACTTCTTTTCCGTTAATCTTAATCGAAACTTCCTTTACAGTGTCATTTTCAATAGTAGTATCTTCACTATTGTAATCATCGTCATTATCGTTCTCATCTGCAGGGCAGTTTAAACATTTTATTTTTGAACCTTCTACTTTATAGTTGTAATCACCGCTAAAGTGCAAGTTGAAAAAATCATTTTCAGAATCGTCGTAATCTTGTACTGAAGAATCTGGCTTAAATAATTGCCCTTCTGGCAAGTACAAATATACATCAACTTCTTGTCCTCTGAATTTATTTTTAACATCTGTCAGAAAATAATTATCCAAAATTAAATGATTTCCATTAATCTGAACGTTATAATTGATTTTTTCTGCTCTTCGTTTTGCGCTTGAAAATGAATTTCCTCTGGCACTTTTTTCAATTTGCAAGTAAGGAGAAGTGTTGTCAGTGTATAAAACATGCAAACGAACATCATTTGAATAAATAAGGTCATTGTTTGCAGAATCTTGCACAAAAGTGAATTCATGATGATGATTCAAATCTTTAGCATAATAATCATTGTACCTGAATTTTACAAAAAGAGTATCTTTTGATGTAATGTTCAGTGCTTTTTTCTCCACCGTTTTATTGTCATAAGATATTTCAGTCGCTTGTTTGATTCCGATGCTGATTGCAATTGCAATAGCGATAATCCAGATGGCAAGCAAAGTGTATTTTGTAATATTTCCGATTGATTTTAAATTCGGAGATAACAATTTAAATCCTAATAAAGTCAAGAAGAAAAATGGAATTCCAACTGCAAAAAGCATCAATAAACCGAAAGACCAAATAGGATATTCTGTAAAGTTTCCAGCTTCAACAAAGTTTTGCCAAGGGAACTCAAGAAAAACATTTGTTCCTAGGGTAAATACTCCAATTAATAATAATATAAGAGTCGTGATTCCCGCCATGATTAAGATTACACCTAAAAATTTAGCAAAGATTTTAAAAACCGTCATGACAAAGTCTCCAAATGAACTACTTATTCTCTCAGCTCCCGACTTTACTTGGTTTCCCATTTTGTCATAATCTGCATTTTTGAATTTATCAGACAATGAATCAATTTCTTCACGTACTTTTTTTTCGATGTTTGAAATCGTTACTGGTTCGCCTGTCATTTCAAGTTTTTCTGAAGTTGTTACCGCTTCAGGAGTTACAATCCAAAGTACGAAATAAGCTAAGATTCCAGTTCCAAAACCTGCAAAAACGAATATTAAGAATATGATTTTGATCCAAACAGCATCAATTCCAAAATAATGTCCTAAACCAGTTGCAACACCGCCAATCATACCTTTTTCTTTGTCACGGTATAATTTTTTATGCTGTCTTCCGCCGTAATTATTGAAAGATTGATTTTGGCTTTCCTCGTCTTCAATTCGGTAATCTTCTGGTTGTCCCATCACCGCAATCACTTCGTCAACGTCTTTTAAGCCAACAACATGTTTCTCGCTTTTTTGTTTTTCTGTTAATAATTCAGAAACACGCATTTCGATATCTTTAATAATTTCATCTTGTCCAGATGAGTTGTTCAGTGATCGTTTTATAGCGTCAAAATAGCGTGTCAATTTTAAATATGCATCTTCATCGATGTGAAAAAACATACCGCCTAAGTTAATATTTACTGTTTTGTTCATGACTTATTGATTTTGATTGGTGATTAGTTTTACGGCGTCAGATAATTCTGTCCATGTGCCGCTAAGTTCGTTTAAAAAAGTTTGTCCTATCTCGGTTAATCCATAATATTTTCGTGGTGGCCCTGAGGTCGATTCTTCCCAGCGATAATTTAGCAAACCGTCGTTTTTCAGCCTGGTCAAGAGCGGATAAACTGTGCCCTCAACAACTAATAATTTTGCGTTTTTTAAAGTGTCTAATATTTCAGATGTATATGCGTCTTTTTCTTTTAATACTGATAAGATGCAAAACTCAAGAACACCTTTGCGCATCTGTGCTTTTGTGTTTTCAATGTTCATAATTTCATTTTGTTTTTTTTAGATTGAACAATTCGTTTTTTGATTGATGATGATTGATTGATGATTGATTGATGATTGATTGATGATTGATTGGGTCTATAATCTTTTAACCTTTTTATGTCGCACTGAGCGAAGTCGAAGTGTTACTTTATAAAAGGAATCGTTAACGGATATTTGTATAATTCTCCGTTTGAAGCTTTTATTGAAGCATAAATCACTAAAAAGAATTCAACAAATTTTAAAACCCCAAAAAGTAAAACGGCCGTTGCACCAATACTTAATAATCCAATGTTTCCTTCAAAATTGAAATTTCTGATGTAGAAATCGTCGTGATTAAAAACGGCTTCCATCGGGATATTTTGTAAAACTACTGATACAAAAATTGGAATTGCAATTAAGGCTAAAACCAAAGTGTAAAGCAATAAACTCAATTGAAAATTCAATGTCTGTTTTCCATGGTGATTTACAAATTCTGATTTGTCTTTGTAACTAGACCAGATTATGATTGGGAAAATATAATTCCCAAACGGGATAATATACTGGCTTAATGTACTTAGATGTGTGAACGTTGCAGTGTTTCTTTCTGATGTTGTTTCCATGATGAGTGGTGTTGTTGTTTCCATGATTAAAAGTATATAGTAATTTCTTATGCAAATATATATCTAAAAGACAGTATCTTGTTTTGCATAGTACCAAATATTAACAAAATTTTAACAAAGTTGAAATTTTATTTTACGTTTTAATTAGCTGAAAACTATTCGTAACACCTTGTTTTATTGGAGTTTTATGAAAGTGTGACAAATTTATTGTGCGCGCATAGTTTTTTTGTATTTTTACTAAAAAAATATATCACATGGCAGTTTCAGTTTCCAAACTCAATAAATTTGTATTATTCAAATTACCATCTGCGTTCATTTGCGGTGTTCGTGTAAAGGCTATCGATAAAGACAGTTGTATTGTTTCTGTCAAACATCGTTGGATAAATCAGAATCCGTTTAACTCTATGTATTTTGCTGTACAAGCTATGGCTGCGGAATTGACAACAGGAGCTTTAGTAATTTCTCAGATTCAGGAAAGTGGCCGAAAAATTTCAATGTTAGTAGCAAACAATAAAGGTAACTTTACCAAAAAAGCAACTGGCAGAATTACATTTGTATGCAACGACGGACATTTGATCACCGAAGCTATTCAAAGAACGATCGAAACAGGAGAGGGACAGACTTTCTGGATGAAATCAATTGGAACAAATGAAGAAGGTGTTCAAGTCTCTGAAATGGATTTTGAATGGAGCGTTAGATTAAAATAACTTATTATTTCAAAATATTTTTAAATGACCTGTATAGTACAGGTCATTTTTTTTTGCCTTCTTTTTTGAGTTTTTGTTAGTTAATTAGCTGTTATTCAGATTGTTTCTGTTTTGTTTCTGCCTTTCTCAACTTTTTCTTTCGTAAATTTATTCATCACCAATCAAGATAAGACAAAGTATTTATTCATCCGATCTTAATTTAATAGTAATAATATTACTTAAAATTAAGTTTGTGTTTACATTTGCCTAAAAAAAGTAAGAATTTATGGATGATAAAAAACAGATATTTCAAACAGCCACTCAAAAACGCTGGAAAACTTTTCAATGGTCAAGCCGGCTTCTTTTGTTTGTTGTCATTTTAATGGTTCCAATTTTCTTTATAACTTTAAAAAGAGGATTGAAACCAGAGCTTCCAATTTTGGCCAACAACAGTCGCACGGGACATAGTCTTGAAAATCCCGTTACTCCAAAAGATTTAAGCCCCGAAGAATTAAAAAAGTTTCAGGGATTTGATTATTTTTTACGATCAAAAGCAAAAATTGATAAACTAAAAAAACAGCCAATAGTTCCAAAAACGACATCAGAAGTTCGTGCAGCTTTTTATGTCGATTGGGATCCTCAAAGTTTATTTTCTCTGCAAAAAAATATTGATAAACTCAATATGGTTATACCGGAATGGTTTTTTATTGATCCAAAAACTGATTTGCTTCGAACAGAAATCGATACAGCAGCATTGAAAGTAATGAAAAAAGGAAAAGTAAAAATTCTTCCATTAATCAATAATATAAACGAATCACTGGGCGAAGGCGAATTTGATGGCGATCTTATTCATCGAATTCTTCATGATAAAAATAAAAGCGAAAGACTTATCAATGATATTGCAAAAGCATTAAAAAAATATGATTTGCATGGGATAAATATTGATTTTGAAGAATTTAAAGAAAACAGCGATGAGCCTATAATTGCTTTTCAAAAAGCGCTATATGAAAAATTGCATCCGTTAGGATATCTTGTTTCACAGGATATTATGGCCGGAGACGATGATTTTAATATAAAAGCATTGGCTAAATACAATGATTATATGTTTTTGATGGCTTATGATGAACATTATGCCAGCAGTATTCCGGGAGAAATCAGCGGTCAAAAATGGATTGAAAGAATTGTCGATAAAACGGCAAAAGAAGTTCCGTCAGATAAAATTATTCTTTGTTTTGCCGGTTACGGTTACGATTGGCAGGAAAAACAGGAAGGCGAAACCATAACGTATGATCAGGCAATTGCAATTGCCAAACAACATAATGCGGTAATAAAATTTGACAACAATACCTATAATAACTCTTTTAACTACACCGATAGTAATGGTAAAAAACATGAAGTCGATTTTGAAGATGCTGCAACAAATTTTAATACTATTAGGTTTAGTGATGAATATGGCTTAGCAGGAACGGCTTTATGGCGTCTAGGAAGTGAAGATCAACGTTTGTGGAGTTTTTATCAGCGAAGTTTAACAAGCGAAAGCCTGGAAAAAAAGCCTTTTGATTTTGAAGTAATGAAACGTGTCAATACACGAATTGAAAGTCCGGCTTATATAGGCGACGGCGAAATATTAAACGTAATTGCCGATCCCGCACCCGGAAAGATTGATTTGGAAATTAATACGAATGAAACCACTATTACTGAACAAAAGTATGTTGAATTACCAACCAAATATGTAATCAGCAAATTTGGAAATGTAAACAAGCAAGTCATTTTAACTTTTGATGATGGACCAGATCCTATTCATACACCTCAGATTTTAGATATTTTAAAGAGAGAAAAAGTTCCAGCCGTTTTTTTTGTTATCGGTATTCAGGGAGAAGATAATATTCCGTTGTTGCAAAGAATCTATAAAGAAGGCCATGAAATAGGCAATCATACTTTTACACATCCAAACATTGCGTTGGTTAGTCCTGAAAGGGCAGCAAAAGAAATGGAAACGACACGATTATTAATCGAAGCCGTTACCGGGAAAAGTACGGTGCTTTTTAGAGCGCCTTACAATGCAGATGCCGAACCCACAACGGAAGCCGAACTGAAGCCAATTGCTTTAAGCAAAGCGCAAAATTATTACACTGTTGGAGAAAGTATCGACCCAAATGATTGGGAAAAAGGCGTTAGTGCTGATTCTGTTTATATCAGAACCATAAAACAATATGAAGCAAATCCTGATAAAGGAATTATTTTACTGCACGATGCGGGAGGAAATAGAGAAGCTACAGTCGAAGCCTTGCCTAGAATTATAAAATATTTTAAAGATCGGCATGTTCAGTTTACAACTGTTGCTCATTTGCTTGGCAAAACTAAAGATGAGATTATGCCCGAGGCCAAAGGGCCATTTATTTCGCTTGATAATTTTATTTTCGATTTTGGATATTGGTTTGGGCATTTTATTACGGCTACATTTTGGGTCGCTATTTTGTTGGGTTTTCTAAGAATTGCGTTGATGGCGACAATGGCTTTTATAAAAAAATGGAAAGACCATAAATATCCACCGGTTTATAAGTCTTCAGAAGGAGTTTTTCCAAAAGTGAGTATAATTGTTCCGGCTTATAATGAAGAAATAAATGCGGTAAAAACAATCGAAAATTTATTGGGTCAGGATTATCCTGATTTTGATATTGTCTTTGTGGATGACGGATCTAAAGACAAAACCTTTGCCATGATTAACGAAGCTTTTGCTAATGATCCGAAAGTAAAAGTGAATACCAAACCAAACGGAGGAAAAGCTTCAGCCTTAAATTACGGAATTGCATTAACGCAAAGTGAATATGTAGTTTGTATTGATGCCGATACGCAGCTAAAAACTGATGCTATTTCACAATTAATGAAAGGTTTTAGAATTCAATTAAAGGACAATGCAGAAGTAGGGGCAATTGCCGGAAATGTAAAAGTCGGCAATGAAAATACAATGCTGACCAAATGGCAAAGTATTGAATATACGACAGCCCAGAATTTTGACCGAAGAGCTTTTGATTTAATAAATGGAATTACAGTTGTTCCCGGAGCAATTGGTGCGTTTAAAAAAGAAGCAATAGAAAAAGCAGGAGGTTTTACAACCGATACTCTTGCAGAAGACTGCGACTTAACAATTCGTATTTTAAGAAACGACTATCATATTATAAATTGTATAGAAGCTATAGCGATAACCGAAGCTCCAGAAAGTTTGAAAGAGTTTATGAAACAACGTTTCCGTTGGAGTTATGGAATTATGCAGGCATTCTGGAAAAACAGAGATGCGTGTTTTAATCCGAGATATAAAGGTTTAGGAATGGTGGCTTTGCCTAATATTCTTCTCTTTCAAATTGTATTGCCAATCTTTGCACCTTTGGCCGATTTGGTTCTTATTTTAAGTTTATTCTGGAATTACAATGATCCGGACAGTCTTCATAAAATACTGATTTACTATATCGCTTTTATGCTGGTAGATATGTTGGTTAGTGTTGTCGCTTTTATTTTCGAAAAAGAAAAACTCACTAAATTGTTTTGGTTAATTCCGCAACGATTTGTGTACAGACAATTAATGTATGTCATTTTGTTCCGAGCATTAAGAAGAGCCATTAAAGGCGAAAGCCAAAGTTGGGGAGTACTCACCAGAACCGGAAATGTTGCAACAGTAAAATAGTTTTTTTGCCACGAATTGAACTAATTTGCACAAATTTTTAATGAAGGAATAAAAAAATAATTCGTGATAATTCGTGTAATTCGTGGCAAAAAATAAATCAAAAAAAAAGACCTCAATTAAATTGAGGTCTTTTTCTTGAAATCGAATTTCAGTTTATTTTTTTACACAGCAAGATTTTTTGTCTTTTTTGTCTGTTGAAGTTTTTTTACAGCAAGATTCTTTTTTTGCTTTTTCTTTTTTAGGTGTAGTATCTTGCGCGTTTACGCCAATTGTAAATAAAGCAACGGTAATAATTGTAATTACTTTTGTCATTTTGATTTAATTTGTTTTTTGTTAGAGAATTGTAATTGGTGAATCAAATATAGTAACATTTCTTAAGGTTGATTCTTACAATTTAGTTAATGTTTTGATAATAATGTTTGAGTGAAAATTAAGCAATCCACGCATCTTCTATTTTATCAACGATCCATTTATTCTTTACTTTTTTAATATAAATTCGATATCCATATCCACACATGTCGCCACAATTAATTCCTGCAGTAAGCACGCCATATTTTTTTTCATCATCAAATTGAATTCTGCTTAGATTAATTACACCTCGTACAGAATAACAACATTCGTTATAAAATTTTCTATCATTTCCGCGCGGTATTCTAGGAACATAATGAAGATGAAAAGCTTGGTAGGAGTCCAGTTTTTTTCTGTCAAATTTATAAACAAGAGTATCTAAAGTATCGTTTTCTGATAGTACAGCATCTTTAAAGTGTTCTTGAAGTTCTTTAGAATTATCTCTTACAACTGCTTTATCCAGAAAAACAAGATCAACAGGAAACTTTCTTTTTTTAAATTCTGCTAGCTCTTTATTGAATCGCATGTTTGATTCCTTTCGACGATTTAATTTATATTCCGACGAATCTACTCCTAGCGGTGGAGGCGGAACATAATTTCGAACGGCATTTACCCAAACCGAATCAATAAGAGCGGGGTAAACCTCATACATTACATTTTTTTCAAATTGTAAATCAGCTTCTTTATTATTACAGCTTGTTGAGATTATTCCAGAAACAAAAAGTAGTGCAAAATAGATTTTTCTCATGTTTTATTATCTGATCAATAATGGTTTTGGAAAACTAAGATATGATTTATTTACTGCTAAAATCTGCATTTTGCTCCTGACTTTTTAAAATCAACTTAAATTACTTTTATGGTTTAAAAACAATTAATAATTCAGATTAACTCCAAAACCAATTCCCATATCACTATCGTAATGTGTCGTAATTCCGAAGTTTCTTCCCGCGACGTATTTTAAGCCGGCCATATATTCTTTATCCGTATTCCACATTAAATTCATTCGCAAACGTTTCGAAAGCGGAATATCTTTTCGTTCAAATTGGACTCTTACATTTCCATCGGTGTACACTTCAACTTGGGCTTTTACTAGCATTGGTAAAGTATATTCGGCACCGATGCTGAAAACGGAACGATTATCTTTGGTGTTTTTTTGACCAAATAAGTTTTGTTCCTGTTCATCCATCCCCATTTTTCTGTAGCGCCAATCAAAACCAATAAAAGGCATAAACCATTGCATTTTTCCAATATAGCGGCCAATATGTGTTTCAGTTTCATAACCATGTTTGTTGTTATAACCCAAACGCCATTCTGTTCCAATGCTCCAGCGCGTGTTACTGTACATCGCTTCTCCGTCATTTCCATTTGTAGCAAAATCATTTTCTGCCATAAGATGAAACATTCTATCATCCATTTTTAGCATTTTGTAAGCCATTTCGGGATGATGAATCAACGGATTTGGAGCCGAATTTTCATAACTAAAAATACGTCCCATTCCCGCCATCATGTGGTACAATATATGGCAATGAAAAAACCAGTCGCCATCAGCATTTGCCTGAAATTCGATGGTGTCGGTTTCCATCGGCATAATGTCAATCACATTTTTAAGTGGAGAATAATCGCCATGTTCATTCAAAATCCTAAAATCATGCCCGTGTAAATGCATTGGGTGACGCATCATCGATCCGTTGTACAATACGATTCGAACATTTTCGCCTTTTTTAATTAAGATTTTATCCGTTTCAGAAATTACTTTATTGTCTAAACTCCATACATAACGATTCATATTTCCCGACAATGTAAAACGTAATTCTTTTACCGGAGCGTCTTTTGGCAATGTTGTTTTGGTTGGAGATTTCAACATTCCGTAATTCAGTGTTACAATTTCAGAAGTAGCGGTAGAATCACTTGACATTTCCATGCCTTCCATATTGTGCATCGAATGATCTTCTGTTTTTGCAGATTCTTCTTCACCCGAAATTTCAGGATACATAACAGCATTCATGTCCATTTTATTGAGCGACATATTCATGCCCATATCATTCATTTCGCCGTTCATCTTCATCATATCGTTCATCATTTTCATCCCTTCAAAATATTTTAATTTGGGAAGATGAGCGACAGGCTGTTTAGCTCCGTCTCCCAGAAACAAAGAAGCTGATCCGGTTCTGTCTTCGGCTGTAGCCAAAAAAGCAAATGATTTTTTATCTTCAGGAATCGTGACAACTACATCATAAGTTTCAGAAACAGCAATTATCAAACGATCTACTTCTACAGGTTCAACGTCGTTTCCGTCGCTGGCCACAACTGTTATTTTTCCGCCTCCATAGGTCAGCCAGAAATAACTTGAAGCCCCTCCGTTTGCAATTCGTAATCTGACTTTATCGCCGGCTTTAAACTCAGAAAGCTGGTCTTCATTTTTTCCGTTAATCAAGAACTTTTCATAATAAACATCACTCACATCCATGGCGCTCATGCGTTTCCATTCGTTGGTGATTTTTGTCGAAAACTGATTTTTTTTAATCGCCTCGGCATAACTTTGCGTTGTACCTTTTTTTATAGCAAACCAATCGTTGGCATTGTGTAGCATTCGCTGAACATTCTCTGGTTTCAAATCGGTCCATTCGCTTAAAATAACTGGAACTGTTGGCAAATCGTCAATTCCTTTTCTAAAAGTAGAATCGTCTTTCTTTTTATTAATAATGAAGAGTCCGTACAAACCAATTTGTTCCTGTAATCCCGAATGACTGTGATACCAATAGGTTCCGTTCTGGATAATTGGGAAAGTATATTTGTGCGTTGTTCCTGGTTTAATAGGCATTTGCGTTAAATAGGGAACACCGTCTTCTTTATTTGGAAGAAATAATCCGTGCCAATGAAGCGCTGTGTCTTCATTTTTAAGATCGTTATGCACATAAATTTCTGCAACATCCCCTTCCGTAAAAGTCAATGTCGGCATCGGAATTTGTCCGTTTACAGTAAGAGCGCGTTTTTCTTTTCCCGAAAAATTGACAATCGTATCCCGAACGTGTAAATCATAACGAACTACTTTTTGAGCGTTGGAACTCAAAACAATCAGAAAAGCAATTAAAATAGTATGTAGTTTCATATTGATTTTTTAAAGGTTGAGGTTTCGCAATCGTAAAGCATTTACAATTACCGAAACTGAACTTAAGCTCATAGCCAGTGCAGCTAACATCGGCGAAAGCAAAATTCCAAATACTGGATATAAAATTCCCGCCGCAATTGGAACGCCCAAAACATTGTATATAAAAGCAAAAAACAGATTTTGCTTAATGTTTTTCATAACCGAAAAACTTAGTTTTTTAGCCGTTACAATTCCGTTTAAATCTCCTTTTACAAGCGTTATTTTAGCACTTTCAATGGCAACATCTGTTCCGGTTCCCATTGCAATTCCAATATTAGCTTTGGCTAAAGCCGGAGCATCATTGATTCCGTCGCCGGCCATCGCTACCACTTTTCCTTCGGCTTGCAAACGTTCAATTTCTCTAAGTTTATCTTCTGGAAGACAATCGGCTTTAAAAGAACTTAAATGAAGCTGATCTGCCACAGCTTTAGCCGTATTTTTATTGTCTCCTGTAAGCATGATGACTTCAACACCCTGATCGATTAAATCTTTGATTGCTTTGGCGCTGTTTGTTTTAATGGCATCGGTAATAGTTACATAACCCGAAATAGTATTATTTACGGCAATGTATGAAACTGTTTTTCCCAGATTTTGTTCGGCTGTAATTTTGCTTTCAAAATCATTAGAAACCGAAGCATTAATCTGTTCCATTAGTTTCTTGTTTCCTAATGCAATTTTTGAATTATTAATTGTTCCTAAAACTCCTTTTCCGGCAACGGCTTCAAAATCTGGAACTTCAAGTAAAGATTGGTTTTTGTCTTTCGCAAAATTGACAATGGCTTGTGCCAAAGGATGTTCACTGTGCTGATTTAGCGAAGCAATGTTTTGCAATAGAAAATCTTCATTATTGTCAATGGCGAAGATTTTCTCAACAGTTGGTTTTCCTTCTGTAATCGTTCCGGTTTTATCGGTGATTAAAACATCGATTTTATTCATGTTTTCTAGTGCTTCGGCATTTTTTATTAAAATTCCGTGTTGCGCGCCTTTTCCAACACCAACCATAACCGACATTGGAGTTGCCAATCCCAAAGCACAAGGACAGGCAATAATTAAAACGGCAATTGCATTAATTAATCCGTAGATATAGGAAGGTTCAGGACCGAATTTTGCCCATATAATAAATGTCAAAATAGAAATGGCAACAACGGTTGGAACAAAATATTTGGCAACACGGTCGGCCAGTTTTTGAATTGGCGCTCTCGAACGGCTCGCATCATTTACCATTTGAATAATCTGCGAAAGCAACGTTTCTGAACCTACTTTTTCGGCAATCATAACAAAGGATTTGGTTCCGTTTATAGTTCCCGAAATTACCGTATCGCCCGCTTTTTTATCTACCGGAATCGGTTCTCCGGTAATCATCGCTTCATCAATACTGCTTTCGCCAGAAGTTATTTTTCCGTCAACTGGAATTTTTTCTCCCGGTTTTACTCGTAATAAATCACCTTTTTTAATATCATGAATGGAGATTGTTCTGTCAGTTCCGTTTTCTACTAAAGTAGCTTCGGTTGGGGCTAATTTTAGTAATGCTTTAATCGCACCATTAGTTTGTCCGTGCGCTTTGGCTTCTAATAATTGCCCTAATAAAACTAAAGTTATAATAACTGTTGCGGCTTCAAAATAAAGATGAATGGTTCCGTGATGTGATTTGAATTCTGATGGAAAAAGATCTGGAAAGAACATTCCGGCTACGCTGAATATAAACGCCACGCTAGTTCCAATTCCAATTAAAGTGAACATATTTAAATTCCAAGTAATAATCGATTTCCATGCGCGGACAAAAAACATCCAGCCGGCGTAAAACAAAACCGGAATTGAAAATAGAAACTGAACCCAGTTCCATTTTTCAATTGACGTAATAGTATAAAGCGGATTATTCGGAATCATTTCTGACATTGAAATAATGAAAATAGGAAGTGTGAACAACGTTGCAATCTTCATTTTTTTTAATAAGTCAGTATAGGTTTTGTTTTCTTCAGAATCAGATGTTTGCATCGGAATCAAATCCATACCGCATATTGGACAGTCGCCCGGTTCATTCGAAATAACTTCTGGATGCATTGGGCAGGTAAACTGTGTTCCAATTGCAATTTGCGGTACCAAATCCATTCCGCAAACCGGACAGTCTCCTGGTTTGTTGTAGGTTTTATCACCTTCGCAATGCATTGGGCAGTAAAAAACTCCGGTTGCATTATGCGGAATTACCGTTTTTTCTTTTTTATGTGAATGTGCAGTATGATCTTCTTTTTTATGACCTGAACAACATGACTTTACTTCAGAGTTGTCTTTTTTAGGAGAATCCATTTCGATAGTATATTTCCCAACAGCCGATAAAACTTCCTGAAATTTTTCTGTTGGAACATGTTTTTCCATTGTTATCGTTGCCAATGGCGGATCCAACGTTACTTCGACGTGAATTCCTTCCACGTCATTTAACGTTTTTTCAACTTTGGTTCGGCAACCATTACATGACATTCCTGAAATTATATATTGATGAGTCATTGTTTTATTTTTAAAGTATTACAATGCAAATTTCCGAAGTAAGATCTATAACGGTTTGTATAATTTTGAGAATGATTTGTAATATTTACTAAAAGCTTTTTTTAACTGCAAAGAGCGCAAGGTTTTTGTAGTTTAAAATAATCTCGCAAAGTCGCAGAGTCGCGAAGTTTTATATTTATTAAGATAATTAAAAAAAAATAGTCTCCCGCAGATTTTGCAGATCAGGCAGATTTAAATTTAAATAATTTACGATTAAATCATCTGCTTGATCTGCAAAATCGGCGAGAGACCAAAAACTTTGCGCTTTTGCGACTTTGCGAGAAATTGACTCTTTTTACAAATTCTCGATTTGAATGCGGTTTTTGTCTTTCAATTGTTTGAATGAAGTAGGAGTGAAACCCGTAATTTTCTTAAACTGATTACTCAAATGTGCTACATTGCTGTAATTCAAAATATCAGCAATTTCGCTTAGTGAAAGCTCATTGTAAATTAAAAGTTCTTTTACCTTTTCTATTTTCTGGCTGATAAAGTATTTTTCGATGGTTGTATTTTCAATCTCAGAAAAAAGATTGCTCAGCGAATTGTAATCCTGATTGAGGTTTTCTGCTAAATAATCAGACAAGTTAACTTTGAGTTCGCTATTTTTATGATGAACCAAATCGACAATAAGGTTTTTTATTTTCTCGATGGTTTTGGTTTTTTTATCATCCAATAAGTCAAAACCTAAAGCTTGCAGATTTTTAAGCAAAACTTCTTTTTGAGAATCAGTGATTTCATTTTGCAGTTCGACTTCGCCTAATTCAACAGAAATAGTTTGAAGTCCGAGTTTTTCAAACTCAGACTCCACAACCATTTTGCATCGAGCACACACCATGTTTTTGATGTAGAGCTTCATGTTTATTTGATGGTTTCTACCACGTTTCCGCATGTCAACATCGAAGAACCATAATACGGATTCTTAACTGCTTTTTCTTTGCTTAACCAGTCTGCATCAGCCATTGGGCAATATTGTTTGTAAACCGGCTGGTCTGGACTTGAGACTTTTATAAGATCGTAAGTGCTTTTAGAAAGCGATTTGAAAGTTTCGCGCTGTTTTTTAAGATCAGTAGTTGCCGAAATGCTTTTAGCATCAGCAGAAAGTTTTTTTACTACTTTCATCCAAACAGTATGTTCGTTGCTTTTCAGCTTGTCCATTTTTACGGCAGTAATTGCAGTAAGTAAATCTTTGGCTTTCGCCGAAGTCAATTTTGCATCGCTTTTGATCAGTGCATCTTTTACAGTAAAGTAAGCATCATAAACAGCTTGTAATTGAGTTGATTCGGCAATTTCGTTTGTTGTTTTTTCAGTTTTTACTGAATTTGCCTGAATCGTATTTGCAGTAAATAATAATGTGATTACTGCCGCTATAGTTGCTATTGTGTTTTTCATTTTATATAGTTTTAAAGAGGAATTCAAATTCCTAATATTTAAGTTTAGAATTTTTTGTTTCATGTTGCAAAAAAAACTTTGCGGACTTTGCGTAAATCATCGCGTTCTTCGCGGTTAAATTCGACGCAATTATGGCTGTCACAAATTGAATTATTTTATTTTTGGAATTAACCAAATAGAGGTAAAACCATCAGAAAGAGTACTGTTTTTGTAATATCCAATAGGTTCTTTAAAAGTCAAATTAAAAGTGTTGTTTCTGAATTCAATTTCGTTTTGACTCAAGAGACTAAGCTGTAATCCAGAAGTTGTACAGCCAGAATGATCACATTTGCCACTGCAACCGTGTTGGTCTTTTTTTGAATGAGAATCTTTTTTGCAACAGTCTTTTAAGCAAGAAGCAGCATCATTTTTTGATGAAGAAGTTTTCTTTTCGCAGGAAATTTTTTCCGAAGATTTTCCACAGGCATAACTCGCCGTTGACATCAAAGAGAAGCCAAAAGTTAAAAGAAGTAATAATATGTGTACTTTTTTTGTCAACGAAATTTGTTTTGCAGTACAAATTTAGATAAAAATTTTAAGCCCTAAGATCTTTTAAGATTTCAATAACTAAAGCTTTTTGAAATCTGTCGGTTTCATGTTTTTTCTTTTTTTGAAATAATTCGATAAATGACTTTCATCGGTAAAACCAAATTCATAAGCAATTTGCTTAATTGGCAATTGATTGTTCTGAAAGCGCTTTTCGATTAAAGTAGTCCTCAAATTATTTATATAGTCACGATAGCTTATAGAAAACGTTCTTTTAAAGTAGGCACTGAAATAAGTTGGAGCAATATTAAAATGTTCCGCAATCACTTTAATCTGAACTAGTTTTGGCTGATAAACATTTTGATGAATGTAGTTTGCAATTTGTTCATTATCAATATGCGTTGATTTCATTTGCAGATTCATGCCACGGATAGTCTCTTTAATTAATCCAAAAATCGAAAGAATCTGATAAAAAACAATCGGCGAGGTGGTCACATCAATATATTGATCATACGTTATAATATTTTCAACTGTGTTTCTCAGAATCGTTTTGCAGGGTTCATCAAATTTCAAAACGGTTTCTTTTAGGATTTTGTCACGCATAAAAGTTTCGGGCGTATTTACTAAGAATTCGTCGCAAGTAAGATTTTGTTTTGAATTGAAATAATTGTCAGTGAATTTGATATAAACGAAACGAGTATTTTTTTTGATGTCGAAATAATGCTCATCTTCAGGTGAAATCACAAACAAATCTCCGGTTTTGTATGGAAGGAGATTTTTGTTGAGATGATGAATACCGCTTCCTTTTTTTATATAGATAATTTCATAATACGTATGCGTGTGCGGTGGAAGATGAAATTTCTCATCTTCAAATTCATGAATGACTAAAGTTTCAAACTGATTTAACTTAGGCATAACTTAATTTTACAAGTTTATATCACAAATGTACAATTTATTTTGAGGTTAACGGTGTTAAATTTGCATCATAGAAAATACATTCCTTTCTAGTAAAATCAAAATGAAAAAAAGTCTTATAGCCTTGTCTTTAGGAGGCTTAACTATTGGGATAACTGAATTTGTTATGATGGGTCTTTTACCTGATATTGCTTCAGATATGAAGGTTTCGATTCCTGTTGCAGGATATTTAATTTCATCATATGCGTTGGGTGTTGTTATTGGCGCGCCTTTATTAGTAATCTTAGGGAGAAATTTTCCGCCAAAAAAAATGCTTTTAATTCTGGCTTTAATGTTAACGGTTTTTAATGCGCTTTCGATAATTGCACCAGATTATAATTTCTTGTTTGCTTCACGATTTCTTTCGGGATTACCGCACGGAGCCTTTTTTGGTGTAGGAGCTGTAGTTGCCAGCCGTTTGGCAGATAAAGGAAAAGAAGCTCAGGCGATCTCGATTATGTTTGCAGGTTTAACATTGGCTAATTTAATTGGTGTACCAATTGGCACTTATATAGGACACCATTTTATTTGGCGTTATACCTTTATATTAATTGCTTTTGTAGGTTTGCTTACCTTTTTGTTTATTTCTTTATGGATGCCAAAATTGGAAAAAACCGGAAATGTAAATATGAAAACACAGCTACTGTTTTTTAAGAAAACGGAAGCTTGGTTGATTATAGGAATCACTGCGATTGGTTTTGGAGGTTTGTTTGCCTGGATTAGCTACATTGCTCCTTTATTAATAAATGTTTCTAAGTTTTCGCCCGAAGATGTCTCCTATATTTTAATCCTTGCTGGTCTGGGAATGGTAGTTGGGAATTTTGCAGGTGGTAAATTGGCCGACAAATATTCGCCGGCACCAACTGTTTTAGCGTTATTATTTATAATGGTGATTGATTTGCTTTTGGTTTATTCTTTCTCATTTAATCAATATGTTTCCTTGTTTTTGACATTTTTAACTGGTGCCATTTCTTTTTCAGTAATTGCACCAATTCAAATGCTGATGATCAAAACAGCTAAAGATGCTGAGATGATTGCATCTGCAGCGCTTCAAGGAAGTTTTAATATTGGGAACGCATTGGGCGCATTTTTAGGCGGACTCCCTTTGGCGGCGGGTTATGGGTTTGCTTCTCCTAATCTTATTGGCGTTGGGATGGCGGTAACCGGAATGATTATTACTGTGGCTTTAATGCAAAAACATAAATCAAATTTGCAGCTTCAAAAAGCGTAAGTTTTTAAATAACTCTTTTCTTAAACCCTTAAAGTTAATTACTTAAGGGTTTTTTTATGCTTTTTCTTAAGCTCTTTGTTCAGTCTATTTGCTTTTATTGTAGGAATTGATTGGTTTTTTTTCTGATGCCTCTGTCAGTATATCGTTTTTGTGGGATGGTTTTGCTGTCTTGCGAAAACGATATTATTTTTTCATGTAATCGATTGTTTTTTTGATAAAAACGAAAGAAATTAATATTTGTCAATAATATAATTACTATTTATTCATAATATAAATTACATATGTGGTATAAAAAAGTGCTTTTATTTTTGATATGTAATTTTTTTTAGCAAATTTTTATGAAAATTAATTTTTTATATAAAAAAAATATCTATGTTTGTGTAATCGATTACATGATTTGATTTTTTTTGATTTCACATCATTTTTTTTAAACGAAATCGATTGAAAAACCTTGCTAATGCTGCGTTTTTTAAAAATTTTAAAACCACTTGAACATAGAATTTATAATTTCAAAACCACATAAATTACCATTAACCAATTAATAACTTAAACAATAAACCATGAACTTTAAAGAATTATTAAACAAAGGAGCAAACTATTGCTTCACTCTTGTTTTCTTATTGTGCTTGCTTATGAGTAGTCAGGTAAATGCACAGACTACAACTATAGAGGGAACCGTTAAGGATGCTGCCGGACTTACTTTGCCGGGAGTTAATGTACTTGAAAAAGGCACAAAAAACGGTGTTTCTACTGATTTTGACGGACGTTATAAAATCAAATTGTTGAATCCTAAGGGTATTTTGACTTTTTCTTTTATTGGATTCGGTACTAAAGAAATTGCTGCTGCAGGAAAAACTAAAGTTGATGTAGTTTTAAGTGAAGATTCAAATAACTTAAATGAAGTTGTTGTAATTGGATATGGTACTTCAAAAAAATCTGATTTAACAGGTGCTGTTGCAACATTCTCTGGAAATGAGGTACGTAAAATTCCTGTTCCTAACGTAGCTGAGGCTTTGACAGGACGTATAGCAGGGGTTCAGGTAACTAGTTCTGAAGGGTCTCCAGACTCAAACGTTCAGATTAGAATTCGTGGAAACGGTTCTTTAAGCCAGGATGCATCTCCATTATATATAGTAGATGGATTTCCGGTAAACAATATCAACGATATTTCTTCTTCGGATATCGAGACGATGACAGTTTTAAAAGATGCGTCATCTACTGCAATTTATGGTTCTAGAGGAGCTTACGGAGTTATTATTGTTACTACTAAAAAAGGTAAAGATGGTAAAATAGCAGTAAACTTCAATATGTTTTACGGAATGAAAAAGATGGCTAATACCATCGATGTTACTGCTCCTGAAGATTATGTGAAATGGCAATATGAATATGCTTTGCTTGATCAAACAGATAAAACTATTTTAAGTAATCCAAACTCTTATACAAAATATTTTGGCAACTGGCAGGATTACGATATGTATAAAGGCATGAAAGGGAATAACTGGCAAAAACAAGTTTTTGGACGTACGGGCGAAGTACAAAGCCGTGATTTGTCTATTCGTGGTGGTTCGGATAAGATAAATTACAACTTTAACTATGCTCATTATGACGAAAAAGCGATTATGCTGGGATCTGATTTTAAAAGAAATAACTTATCGCTTGCTTTAAACAGCAAAGCTTCTGATAAAATTGATTTAAGTTTTACAGTTCGTTACTCAGATACAGAAATTAATGGTGCAGGTATGAACGAACAAAATGAAGTTTCGTCTGCAGATTCTCGTTTGAAAAATATTGTTGGATATGCTCCAATTCCAGTTCCTGGTTTAACTACTGATGATACAGATGAAGCAGTATCGGATAATTTAACACATCCTTTTGTTGCTATCACTGATAATAATCGTCAGCAGTTTAGAAAAAACTTCAATACACTTGGAAGCTTTTCTTGGAAATTGACTTCAGATTTAGTGTTTAAAACAGAATTAGGTTTAGATAATTATAATTATCAAGATTATCGTTTCTACGGACGTACAACTTATTATGTGAAAAACAGTCCAGCAGCAGAAAGACAAGGTATGCCGGCGATGACATTAGGAGACAGAAAAGATACTCGTTTTAGAAATGCAAACACTCTTAATTATGATTTGAAAAAAATCGTTGGTGAAAACCATAATTTGAAATTTCTTTTAGGAGAGGAGTCTATTGAGTATAAAAGAAATGATTTGACTAATACAATTCAGGGGTATCCATTATCTTTTGATTTGGATCAGGCAAAAAAATTAACTACACAAGGAACGCCAGTTTCAGTTGATAATTTCTATTTTCCAGATGACAAATTGCTTTCTTTCTTTGGTCGTGTGAATTACGATTATAAAGACCGTTATCTTTTTACAGCAACATATCGTGCAGATGGTTCTAGTAAATTTTTAGGTGACAATAAATGGGGATTTTTCCCAGCAGCAGCAGCGGCTTGGAAAATTTCGGGTGAGGAATTTTTGAAAGATGCTTCTTGGATCAATTTGCTTAAATTGAGAGTAAGTTATGGTGAGGCTGGAAACAATAATATTCCAACTGGACAAATGGTTCAGAGCTTCATTTCTTCTACATCGACATGGATTAATGGTGTTGATAATTTCTGGGCAGCTTCTAAAACAATGGCTAACCCTGATTTGAAATGGGAAACTACTGTAACGCAAAATATAGGTTTAGATTTTGATTTATTCAAAAATAAAGTAACAGGATCTGTTGAGTTTTATAAAAACAAAACAAAAGATTTGTTAATGAACTTTCCAATTTCTGGAGGTGGTTATGATTTTCAATACCGAAATATGGGTGAAATTCAAAACAGCGGGGTTGAGGCAACTTTAAATCTTAATCTTATTGAAAGAGCTGATTATGGCGTAAGTGTATCTTTCAACTCATCATTTAATACCAATCGAATTAATTCAATTGGAGTAATGGATAATTTTAAACAGGCTTCAGGATGGGCTTCTACAGCAATTGGAGCTGATTATTTAGTAAATGTTGGACAGCCAATAGGTATCATGTACGGATATAAAAGTGATGGACGTTATGAAGTATCTGACTTTAATTACGCTGCCGGAGCTTATACCTTAAAAACTGGAGTTCCAGATGGTACTACAATAGTAGGTAAAATGCAACCAGGAGCTATGAAGTTAAAAGATATTAATAATGATGGTAAAGTAGATACTAACGATCTTACTGTTATTGGAAACGCTAATCCAAAAAGTACTGGAGGTATGGTGTTGAATGCAAATGCTTATGGATTTGATCTTTCGGCTGCTTTTAACTGGAGTATTGGTAATGATGTTTACAATGCAAATAAAATCGAATTTGGAACTGCAGTTCCAAATGGACAATATAGAAATTTAAATGCTGAAATGGCTGATGGGACAAGATGGACAAATCTTAATACTACAACAGGACAATTAGTAACAGATCCTACAGAATTAGCAGCTTTAAATGCAAATACCACAATGTGGTCTCCTTATATGCCACGTTATGTTTTTAGTGACTGGGCTGTTGAAGATGGGTCGTTTTTAAGACTTAATACTTTGAGCTTAGGTTATACTACACCAAACGCTTTAACTTCTGCTTTAGGAGTTTCTAAGCTGCGATTTTATTTAACTGCGAGTAATGTTTTTGTATGGACTAATTATTCAGGTCCAGATCCAGAATCTTCTACTAGAAGAAGCACACCTTATACTCCAGGGGTTGATTATTCAGCTTATCCGCGAAGCAGACAGTTGATATTTGGTCTTAACCTTAATTTTTAATTCAGTAATACTTTCACAAGATGAAACATAAAATATTAATAGCAGGAATATTTGTAGCAAGCCTTTTTGCTTCTTGCTCAGATGATTATTTAGACGCTCCGGCACAGTCAACATTAGATGAATCAGTTATTTTTTCTAGTCCAGGATTGGCCGAAGGTGCAATCGATGGAATTAAAATTCCGTTTGCAGAAACTAACTCATACAGAGGCCGTTTTCTTCCTTTTTACGGATTAAATACGGACACAGAATGGTATAATTCTTCTCAAACTGTTAGTGATGCATCAGATTTATGTACGTATGATGCAAAACCAAATAACTCGCAAATGAATACAACTAACAATGCTTGGGCAATGATGTATTCAGGGATTGAGCGTGCCAATATCTGTATTCGTGGTTTGCGCAAGTATGGAGATCCGAAACCAGACTCACAATTGGGTTATTTATTAGGTGAAGCTTTGACATTGAGAGCTATTTATTATGCAGATTTGATTAAAACGTGGGGTGATGTTCCTGCTCGATTTGAACCAGTTAACAATGCAACACTTTATATTGGAAAAACAAGCCGTGATGAAATTTATAAGCAGCTTTTGGCTGATTTAGCTGAAGCAGCAACATTAGTTCCTTGGCCTGGCGAAACTCCTGCGACAAGCAATGTAGAAAGAATCAATAAAGCTTTTGTGAAAGGATTCCGCGCACGTTTAGCAATGGCAGCCAGCGGTTATCAGCAATATCCTGACGGTATCAGAAGAAGTACTGATCCTGCATTATCAGTTGCTAATATGTACGCTTTGGCTTTAGGTGAATGTCGTTCTGTTATTGCAAGCGGATCAGCACATTTAGAGTCTTCATTTGAAACATTCTGGAAAAAATACAATGAAGAGTATATCGTAGCAGGAGGAGAATCATTATGGGAACTTCCTTTTTCAGATGGTAGAGGACGTATGTTGTTTACTTTTGCTGTTCGCCATACTACAAACGATCAGTTTCATGCAAATGGAGCAAATCGTGGTGGAACTGCAGGGCCGCTTCCAACTGTTTTTTATGACTACGATGAAAAAGATACAAGGAGAGATGTAACTTGTGTTCCTTACAAATATGGTACGGCTGTAAATAATGTTGCAAAACAAGAATTAGGTGCATTGAATACTTGGTATTTTGGTAAATACCGCTACGAATGGATGAAGCGTTTTGTTACTTCAACAAATGATGACGGTGTAAATAAAATTTACATGCGTTATGCTGAAGTTCTTTTAATTGCTGCAGAGGCTGCTAATGAAATTGAAGGACCTGCAGCTGCTGCACCTTATTTAAAAGAAGTTAGAAGAAGAGCATTTGCGGCTGCTGACCAGCCAGTAAAAGTTGAAAATTATGTGAATGGTTTCACAACAAAAGACGCAATGTTTAAAGCGCTTGTTAATGAAAACAAATATGAGTTTACAGGTGAAATGGAGCGTAAGCAAAATCTTATTCGTTGGAACTTGCTTAAAGCAAAATTAGATGAGGCTAAAGTGAATATGAAAAGTTTAGCAGATCGTACAGGTGATTACGCAAATGTTCCAACTACTTTATACTACAAATTTAAAGCTGATAATGTGAGTTTGGATATCTATGGTTTGAACCGTGGAGAAACAACAAATCCAGGTACAGGTTACACTTCTTTTGTATGGACATGGACGGGTGCCGCTGCTGATACTAAGATAAATACTTTGTACAAACCAGGCGTAAATCCTGATAACAGACAATTCTGGCCTATTTGGCAAGTATTTATCGACGGAAGCAATGGAAAAATAGCTAATGATTACGGTTATTAATATCTCACTGAAAAATATAATTATGAAAACAAAATATATAGTAAAAGGGCTCTTTGCTTCATTAGTGATGATGCTGGCTTTTTCAAGCTGCGAAACTTTTAATGATGCTGTAGTCGAGACTTTGGATGTAAACAGAGCGTTTTCTCCAATTGGACTTACTGCAACAGTTAGAAATGAGACTGCTGTTGAATTAAACTGGACTGTAAAACCTGATGCGGATCATTATGTTGTGGAGTTTAGCGCAGATGATCCTGATTTTAAAGTTATTTATAAAACAATTAATGTTGCACCTACAGAATTGCCTGTAAAAGTGCAGTTAGAAGGTGAAACAGTTTACGCAATCAGAGTTAAAGCTATTAGTTCAACTGGTCTGGACGCTTCTAAATGGTCTGTGACTTCAGCAACAACATTGTCTGAGCAATTATTCTATCCTGTGGTACCAGCAGACATTGAAGCAAAACAAGTAACTTTAAGATGGCCTGCAAACACGAATGCAACACAAATTACATTGCAGCCAGGTGGTATTACTCATACGATTACACCAGCTGAAAAAACAGCAGGAGTTGCTGTTATAACAGGTCTTACAGCTGAAACTGCTTATACTGCTAATTTATGGAACGGTACCAAGAAAAGAGGTACGGTAACTTTTACAACAGGAATCGATATTGGAAATGGGATTTTAGTTAAAGCAGAAGATAATAATTTACTTCAAAAAATCACTGATGCCCCAACTGGTTCTGTTTTGGTATTAATGCCTGGTGATTATACCGCTCAAACTGCATTAGTAGCCTTAAATAAAACAATAACGATTAGAGGTCTGAGAACAGACAACAAACCTAAGCTAAAACTTAATTTTACGCTTGCTAACAATCCTGCAAACGCAAGCGAAGTGGTAAATTTCTCTTTGATTGATGTGGATTTAAGCGGAAGCGGTTTAACGGGTGCGGCAATAGCAATAAGTACTGAAGCTGTGACACAATTAGGAGATGTTTTAATAAGCAACTCTTATGTACATGATTTTCCATCTCAATTAATGTATGGAAATGCTAAAGCAAAATTAAAATCATTCACTGTTGACGGTAGTACTGTTAAAAATGTAAATACTGCTGGATCTGCTGATTTTGTTGATTTCAGAACTACTTTTGTTGCAAATGTTTCCTTGACAAAAAGCACATTCGATACTTGTTCATCTCGTGACTTTATACGTATGGATGTTTCTAGTTTCTCTGGAACAGGCTTAACAAGTAATGTGTTAATTGACCAATGTACAATATACACTCCTACATTGCCATTAGCAAGTAGAATCTTGTATCTACGTTCTCTTGCAAATGCTTCAATAGTGCGTAATACATTGTTTGCGGTTGGATCTGCAGTTTATACAAACTCAAGTGCAACTGCTCCACCGACATTTTTAAATAATAATAATTTCAATTCGCCTAACTTAGCGTTGGTAGGAAGCAATAATAGACCTGATGCTTCTGCAACTACTTTAGATCCTCAATTTACAAATGCTGCGGGAGGAAACTTTACAGTTGGCAACCAAGCAATAAAAGATAAGAAAATTGGAGATCCAAAATGGATTAAATAAATATTTTTATAGTTAGTTTTTAGAGGGATACAGTTTTTTCTGTATCCCTTTTTTATTTATAATTCAGAAATTGAAAATTGTAGTTTACTCAATTTCTAAATCAAATTTTTCCAAAAGCCCGGCAAGTGCGGTTTGCGAAACTTTTGTTTTTTTGATTTTGTTTTCAGATGGATCAAAAGCATAATTTCTCGAAGTTCGAAAGTCTGTTTTTTCCAAATTGCATACTGCGAAAGTAGCATTTGACAAGTCACAGTTTTTAAAAATAGCCAAAGACAAATCAGTATTAGAAAAATCCACTTCTTTTATCGAACAGTCTGTAAAATAGGTTTTCTTTAGTTTTTTATAAATGAAAGTCGAATAATCTAGAAGACAATCCTCAAAACTCATAGAAAATAAAAAGCTGTTGCTGGCACTAAAATCAAGTCCCATTAATTTACAACCAACAAATTTGATGTTTTTTAAGCCAGTGTTTTTTAATACAGCCAACGAAAGATTACAATTTTTAAATGAAGAATCTAGAAAATCATTATAGCTTAAATCGCTTTTTGAAAAGTTGCAGTTGATAAATTGGCAGTTTACAAATTCAGTATTCGATAAACTTTGATCAGAATAATCTATTGTGTCGAAAGTTCGGTTTTGGTATAATTTTGTTTCCATTTAATTTAGGTTGGGGAAGATTTTAGTTTTATTCTAATTCGACACAATCAAAAATAGTATTGTCAGCAAGCAACGCAACAATGTCAAGTTCGCTGTCTACTCGCAAAATATTATCGCAGTCTTCAAGATCAAAATTCCATAAAGTTTCTGGCAATAATTCGTGAAGCAGCACCGTAGCCGATTCTAATTTTGACGGACTGTCAACAGAAGTTTTAAATACATAGATCATAAATTGCAGTTTTTGAACGGGCAAATTTCTGAAAAAAGTATTTCTGTTTGCTAGGATTCTATAATCAATAATTAGGACTTATCAATCATTTTTCGGTATTGAATAGGAGAAATTCCTTCATGTTTTTTGAAAAAGCGACTGAAATAGGATTGATCTTCATGCCCAACCTGAATGGCGATTTCGCTTATAGAAAGTGTAGTTTGAAAAAGTAAATATTTGGCTTCCAGTAAAATGTTCTCATCAATCCATTTTACTGCAGATTTCCCGGTTGTAGTCTTTACACATTTGTTTAAATGATTGGGAGAAACATTGAGCAGTGAAGCATAATGATTGACCTGATGACGTGTTTTAATATGAAGATGAATCAATTCTTTGAACTTGCTGGTTATAATTTCTGCAGCCGAAATACCTTTAGAAGCTGTAACCGAATTTTTATTCATTTCATAAAATAAAGCGATCAGATAGGTTTGCACAATGTTTAAATTTGCAAGATGTGTATCTGTATATTCTTTTTCTAGACGTTTTAAAATTGCGGAAATTAAAGGAGCATCTTCGGCACATAAACGTACTTTTGGGTTTCCTGAAATTTTTAAAAAATCAAAATCATTTAAAAGTTCACGGCTGCCATATTTTCCGATTAATATATCAGGATGAAATTGGCAAATGTAACCGTTGTAGGTATTGTAAATGTTTTCAATAGAAAAAACCTGTCCAGCAGGAACTACTATAATTTCGTTTGGAACCGTTTCATATTCTTCAAATCCAACATTCATTTTATGCGATCCGGATTCTACAAAAATTAAAGTATGACATAAGTGTTTAGAAGGCGGAACGGGAAATTGCAAATGCATCATTTCTTCGGTTTTTAAACAAAAAAAATGATCCGAATTTGATTTAAAAAGCAAATGCATCGGATTATCTTCTCCAAGAAATTTTTCCCGAAATCCTTTTGCTTCGTAAGTTTTTATTTTTTCGCCCAACATTGATTTCATCTTTAATAATATAATCTGAAATCAAGTAATTTGCAAAGCGCATAATGTTTTTGGTACAATTCTTCGACTACTTCTGTCAAATCATCGTTTTCCTGATACAAAGTAAAAAATGCTTTGTCGATCGTGCTGTAACTGGCAATTTTATTATAAGAAGATCCGTAACCCGAAATAGCTCGCGCTCCCGTAATGTCTAGAAAATATTGTGCTTCATCTTCGTTGAGGTCTAAGCGTTTTTTATTGGCAAAATGAATAATTTTTCCTTTCATTTTTCCTTCAAAAAGTTCGGCTATTTCTTCAAGGCTGTAATAATAATCATGGAGGCAAATGTTGTTTTCTTGTCCAGGCATTACCAGATAAATGATTTCATAATCCTTAAAATTATGGTCATCAAACAACAATGTATTTAGACTTTCCTCTAAACCTTCAATGGTGTCACAGGTTTTATGAATACTTGCAATGCCTTGATCAATAGCAATTTCTTCAAGATTTTTAACCACATCGGTAATAGTGACTTCATCTACGTCCTGAACGCCTTCTAGGCAGAATATAAATTTTTCATTATCCATACTAATGTCTTTTCCTTTCTTTGCTATATAGAAATGTGGTTTTAGACAAAAGTATTTTTTTATGCGGAAAAACTGTTATGTGATAGCGATTTTAACGTGTTTTTTAGATTTGATTAAAGTTTAAATACATAAAGCAGTATTATTTAACTGCAATTTTTTAAAGCACCTAACAACTCTACCAAACTTACTACTGCATAAGTTGATGAATAGTCGGAAACGGCATAAGGTAAAATGAGGCTGTTGTTATGTATAATTGAACCACATGAATATACAACATTTGGTACATAGCCTTCGCGCTCATCTTCTAGTGGCGCAAGCAGCGGTTCTTTAAGTCTTCCTATTTCTTTTGAAGGATCATCAAGGTCAAATAATGATGCACCAATGCAATAACGTCGCATAGTGCCAACACCATGTGTAATTACAAGCCAGCCTTCTTCTGTCCAAAGCGGGGAACCGCAGTTTCCTATTTGTGTAAACTCCCAAGTATAGCGAGGTTTTTGTAAAAGAATAGGATTGTTCCATTGTGTAGCTCTCTCGGAGAACATGATGTAATTATTAACACCATCAATTCTGGCCAACATGGCATATTTGCCTTTTATCTTTTTTGGGAATAATGCCAGATTTTTATTTTGAGCACCTTCTCCATGCAATGGCAAAACTCTGAACGAATAAAAATCATCTGTTGAGATTAATTTTGGCAATATAGCATGGCCATTATAAGCAGTATAAGTTGCCATAACTCGAACGGAATTGTCATCATCTGTAAATCGAACAAAGCGTGCATCTTCAATACCACGGCTTTCCGATTCAGAAATTGGAAAAATTACGCGCTCTGTAATATCTGAATCATGACTGAATTGTACATCATAAAAAGAATTTGCCAGCCAGATTATTTCTTCGAGAGCAGTTCTTCGTTCTTGACGCAACGAAGGATCGTTTAAAGCGGTATTTACCATATTTTTTAAAACAACAAATTCAAATGCATCTGGCAAATCCTGCATCATTTGGTCGATGTATTTGTCGTTGGTATGCATTTCAGACAATTTCTTTAGAAAACGTTCTTTGTTTAATAGTGTTTTGTGCTCGATTTCGGCTTTATCAATTTGATTTCCAATTTTCATTATCTGCAAGTTATTGTCTTTGTCTAAAATTCCTCTTCTAAAGACAATCGAAGAAATATGGCCCTCGCCAGTTGCTCTAAATGAAATGACAACACGTTTTTCACCTACTTCAAGACCAGATTGATCAAAATCTTCTATAATTGAGGGATTAAAAATGGCTGCCGATTCAATTGCATATTCCATTGTACAATACGAGCCTATGAGCATTTTTCGGTTAAGCGACATATTTTCATAGTCAATTTCCAAAGCTTCAATTAATGGTCTGACTTTTTCACAATGTTTAAAAAAGATAGCCGAAATATTTCGGTGTCTTCTGGCAAATTCACGAAGTGTTTGTTCTAAAGTTTCATAAACCTGTTTTTCATCGAGTGTCATTATCCGCATAACCATTTGCTGGGTTCGTTCGTCGCCATTCATGAAATATCGGGCAACAACTCTTCTGGAATCTGGGGTAAATTTTATATTTTTTCGGATTACGGATACTCGCATAGTTTTACTTTTTTTTAATTACAATAATGAGCGCCATTAGTAAAATTATTTAGGGCATATTGTACAATTTGCTTTAGAAAGTATTGAATACAACTGTTTAAACAAGAAAAATATTGTGTCATATTCTTTAGCATAAACAAGTTAGTGATTTTGTGATTGAAAAAAAACTTTATTTTTAAAAATTTAGGTTTTTGATGCCGCGAATTGTTAAATAGTTCTATAAGTACAAATACACCCCTTAAAAAGAAAAAATAAAAGCCTCTTTTTTTTATGTTTGATTTACTTTGCGTTAATTCTATTGGTATTTTTTATAGGTTTATCAAAATTAAATTATTCAGGCTTTTTAAATTGGTTTATGCGGAACATTAAATTTTTTGTTTTAAGTTTTATCTTATTTTTTTCAATTCCTTTCAATTCTGGAGCTCAAGTTCCTGATTTGTATTTTGATCATATCAATTACGATGTGAGTTTTTCACAGAGTATGATTTCGAGTATTCATCAAACAAAAAAGGGTTTTATCTGGATAGGAACGGCCAATGGTTTGATTAGTTATGATGGTTATGATTTCTTGAGGTATGTGTACAATAAAGATATTCTTAACAGTATCAGCAATAATCATATTAATGTGATTTTAGAAGATAAAGAAAGGCAAATCTGGATTGGAACTAATAACGGCCTCAATCTTTTTAATAAAAACGAAAGAAGCTTTTTAAGAGTTGATGTTCAAAAAGTAAAAGGCGGCCGAAATTATATATCGTCAATTATTCAAGATGATCAAAACAGAATATGGGTTGGTACTTTTGGAGGGATCAAACGCCTCAACCGTCATAAGTATTTATTAGAAGAAATCTCAAACGATCTTAATTCACCTTTTAGAAAAAGCAGGGTTTTATCTTTGTTTTTTGATCGGAATTATGGTGTTTTGGCGGGAACTTCTAAAGGTTTGGAATGTTTTGATCCAAAGAATGGTTCGAAAAAAGCGTTACCAAAAGCTTTGGCCGGTAATGAATTTTTAATCAAATCGAAAGTCTGGAAAATCATTAAAGAAAAAAATGGCGATTTGTGGTTTGCTACTGAGGCAAATGGTGTATTTCATTTTGATGTTGACAAAAATTCGGTAACTAATTTTTTGCTTAACACAAATAACAAAAAGAGTTTATCTTCTAATTGGGTTAATGATATAGTGTCGGTTGATTCTAATACAATTTGGTTTGCTACAAAAAATGGATTGTGTGTTTACAAGAAAGATAAAAATGAGTTCACAAAATATGGACATAATCCTCTGGAAAGTTACAGCCTTTCAGATGATGATGTAAAATGTTTTCTTATAGATCGCCACAAAGATATTTGGATTGGAACTAATGGAGGAGGTGTCAATTTTTTCCAGAAAACCAATATCAATTTTACCAATATAAGAGAAGTTATAAAGCCAAATTTTGGATTAAATACGGCTTTTGTAAATGCCATAGCACGAGAAAATGATGGCTCAGTATGGGTTGGAACCAACGGCGGTGGTTTGAATTATCTTGATTTTAAAAACAATAAACATGCTTTTTATCAGATAGAAGGTTACGATTCTGATAAGAGTGTCAACATGATTACTGCTCTGGTCAATCAGAATGAACAAAATTTGTTTTGTGGGACATTTAACGGCTTATTCAAATTCAATAAAATCAGCAAAAGGTTTCAATTTATATCGCTTTCGCGAAAGGATTCCAAAGAGAGAGAACGTCCAATTACTTCTTTATTGATGGATAACGAGGATCTATGGGTTGGTACAAACGGCAACGGATTGAAAAAAGTAATGCCTGACGGAACGGTAGAGATTTATATGTCAGACGGAAGTTCTCACTCACTTACCGATAATTTTATTACTGATTTGGTCAACAGAAAAGACGGACTTTGGATTGCCACACAGTACGGCCTAAATTATTTCGATAAAAAGCTAAAACAAGTAACGAGAGTTTTTAAAACTGGCGGAAAAAGCGGTTTGTCAAACAATAGTCTTACTGTAATGTTTACCGATTCAAAAAATAGATTTTGGATTGGTGCTGAAAGCGGCGGCGTGAATTTGTTTGATGAAAAGAACGGGCGTTTCTACGAAATTAACCGCTCAATGGGTTTTACAGATGAAACTATCAAAAGCATTTCAGAAGATTCAGAAGGAAATATCTGGATCAGCGATAATAATCTGCTTTATAAAATTAAAACCAAAAAGATAAGTCCGACTTTCAGAATTTCTGATTTTGAGATTACTTCCTATTCTTCAAAAGATGGTTTAAAGGTAAAACAGTTTTCAAACAACTGCAGTTTAAAGCTCAATGCCAAAGAATTGATTTTTGGATGTTCGAATGGTTTGGTGCTTTTTAATCCTTCGAAATTAACTAAAACAGAAGATAAAGCTCCTATTGTTCTAACAAAACTCATTGTGAATAATGAAGAAATCAGACCAGGAAATAAAGAAGTTGCACTTGAAAAACGTATTTCTGAAACCTCCGAAATCACTCTAAAACACGATCAGGGATATATTGGGATTGAATTTAGTGCAATGAATTTTATTTCGCCTGAAAAAAGTGAATATGCCTATAAATTGGAAAGTTCGTTTAACAAAGACGAATGGCATATTATAGGCTCACAGAATTATATCAATTTGACGAATTTGAATTCGGGAACTTATCTCCTGAAGATAAAAACTTCAAATGGAGGCGGAGAATGGAACCCAACCATTAAAACTTTAAAAATTATCATGTTGCCGCCGTGGTGGAAAACGTGGTGGGCGTATATCATTTATCTTGGTTTATTAGCTGGAACCGTAGTTTTATTGTTCCGTTTTTTAAGAAACCGAGAATTACTAAAACAAGCTTATTATCTGGAGCAAGTTGAAAAGGAAAGACAGGAAGAATTGTATAAAATGAAATTGGATTTCTTTACCAATGTTTCGCACGAAATTAGAACGCCTTTGACGCTGATAAGCGGACCGGTAGAAGAACTTTTGGCTGGTGCCGAAAAGAATTCGAACTTAGAACATAAACTAAAAGTTATTAAAAACAATTCGGATCGATTGTTAAAATTGGTGAACGAATTAATGGATTTTAGAAAAGCCGAAAAAGGAAGCATGAAAATTTATTGTGAACAGCAGGATATTGTTTCTTTCTGTTTTGATATTTATGAATCGTTCCGAGGATTTGCGGTCGAGAAAAAAATCGATTACAAATTTGTACTCAACATTAATACCGCCCCGATTTATTTTGATAAAAATCAGATGGAGAAAGTGATTTACAATCTGCTTTCAAACGCTTTTAAATTTACCGGTAAAAATGGCCGGATTACCTTGGCTGTTGAACAAAAAGAAGATTCTGATTCCATTGAAATTAAAGTAAAAGACAACGGAATCGGTATTCCTGAAAACAGAAAAAAGAAAATTTTCAAGAACTTTTTCCAACTCGACGAAAGAGGAAGCGCCAATTTAGGAAGTGGTATTGGTCTGGCATTAAGCAAAAGTATTGTCGAACTGCATCACGGAGAAATAAGAGTACAGACAGAAGCCGATGCCAATTTCAATACTATTTTTACCATCACTTTAAAGAAAGGAAAAGATCATTTTAAAAAGTCTCAGATTGTAGAAAGTTTGGTTAAAATTGAAGAAAATGCCAACCCGATTTCGGATGTTAAAACCGAAATTGATCTTTATGAACCAGAATATTTGGATGATGCTGAAAATACTTTTAAAAAGACCGTTTTAGTAATTGAAGACAATGAAGAAGTGCTCTCTTTTGTGTACGATATTTTATACACTGATTATAAAGTATTGAAATTTACAAATGGCATTCAGGCATTAGAATATATGGAAATAGAAATCCCCGATTTAATCGTAACCGATGTTATGATGCCCGAAATGGATGGTTTTGAATTGTGCCGAATTTTGAAAACGAGTCAAAATACGAACCATATTCCAGTTATTTTATTAACAGCAAAGTCGTCAACTTTAAATAGAATCGAAGGACTTTCGACTGGTGCTGATGCCTATATATCGAAACCTTTCAGTATTGAAGAATTAAAACTGACGATTGCCAATTTACTATCTGCAAAAGAAATCATGCGCCAGAAATATGGCGACGGATTTATTGCAGATGCTGAAGAAGAAAATATAAATACACCAGAAGGACAATTCGTAAAAAAACTAACTCAGATCATCGAAGCTAATCTAGACAATACCGATTTTGATGTAAATGATTTGGTGAATGAAATAGGAATGAGCCGAACTGTTCTTTATAAAAAAGTTCAAACGCTAACCAATCATTCTGTTGCAGGTTTTATAAAAAATATGCGATTGAAGAAAGCAGCGAGTCTTTTAACGAATACAAGTTATTCTGTTTCTGAGGTAAGCTATATGGTTGGTTTTAATGATCGAAAACATTTTAGTAAAGAATTTAAGAAGTTTTATAATTTATCTCCGAGTGAATATAAAGGGGCGCAAGTGAAAAATTAACCTCATATTGAACCGCAAAGATCGCAAAGGTTTACGCAAAGTCCGCAAAGTTTTAATGCTCAACTTTGCGGACTTTGCGCTTTTATTCCTTGCGTGCATTGCGGTTAAATACCAGAACTAAAAAAAATAAACAGCTCACAATTTTTTAAGGATTATATTACGAATCCCGTTTTTTAAGGCTTTAGAAAGGGCGAAATTCGTAAATAAACACATTCACGCCCCTAAATGCGAATGTTTTCCTCCCCTCAAACCGTCATTTAATAGTCACATTTGCAACATAAATCATGACTGATTTCTATCTAACTAACCAAAAAAATAATTTATGAAACAAAACAAACATGTAAAGATGTTTTGCCGTGAAGGAAAATATCTAAAACTAGTTTTATTACTGTTTATGTGTATTTTTTCGACCACAATTAATGCACAAGAAAGTTCGATTTCTGGAAAAGTAGTCGATAACGCCGGATTACCTCTGCCAGGTGTAAACGTTCACGTAAAAGGAAGTACAAAAGGAACCCAAACCGATTTCGATGGTAATTTTACAATTAATGCTGTCCCAAAAAGTATTCTTATATTTTCTTTTATCGGAATGGATGAGGTTTCGGTTGAAACTGAAAACAAGAAAAACCTAAAAGTGGTTTTAAAACCAAGTTCGCAAGCCTTAGATGAAATCATAGTTGTAGGTTACGGCACCAAAAAGAAAAGTGACGTAATCAGCTCTGTGGCTTCGGTAAAACCGGGCGACATGATCAAAGTAGCAACTTCAGATGTGGGAGAAATGCTTCGTGGAAAAGCAGCCGGTGTTCAGGTAAGTTTAAATGATGGCGGACCAGGAAGTTCTTCTTCAATTCAAATTAGAGGAAAAAAATCGATTAATGGAAGCAACGAGCCAATCGTTATTGCCGATGGAATCGTAATCGGAAACATTAATGACATTAATGCCAACGATATCGCCTCTTTAGAAATCTTAAAAGATGCCGCTGCACAATCTATCTATGGAGCAAGAGCTTCAAATGGTGTAATCTTAATTACAACCAAAAGAGGAAAAACAGGAAAAGCAAAAATCGCTTATAATGGTTTTTCTGGAGTTCAAACTATCAATAGAAATTTTGATGTTTACAGCGGAGAAGAATTTGCGCAGCTAAAAAGAGAAGCATACAGGACTAGTAACGGAGGAGTTTACAGGCCAGACAATCAGGTTTTCACACCGCTGGAGCTGGAATCTGTTCAATCTGGAAAATACATTGATTGGGAAAAACTAGTTTTAAGAACGGGTGTAACCAACAACCATAGTGTGAGTATTTCTTCGGGAACGGATAAAACAAGCATATTTTCGAGTATCAACTACATCAACACTTCTGGAGTAGTTCCGAATTCAGATTACGAAAAAGTAGCGATGCGCGTAAATGTAGATCAGAGAGTTACAGACTGGCTGAAAGTAGGAATGAATGTTTCGCTTCAGTATTCAGAATCAAATCGTCCAAATGTTGGGAACATTTTAAATAATGCTATTAACACATCTCCGTTGGGTCAGGTTTATAACGAAGATGGTTCTTTCCGTTACCTGCCGGGAGGAATTCAGGAAACACCAAATCCGCTTATTGATGTTTACGAAACCACTACAAATGAGTTGAATCGTAACGATATCATGAATATATTTCTGGATATAAACTTAGCAAAAGGGTTTACGTATAAATTAAATGCTAGCCGCAGATCGTGGAATTATAAAGCAATGTCCTTCAATACTTCAAAGTCACTTTCAGGAATTGCTAATTCTGGGCAAGGAAGCGGTTATATTCGATATCAGGATAATGTAGAATATCAGTTGAGTAATATTTTACATTATAACTTAAATTTAGCCGAAAAAAATCATTTTAACGTAACTGGAGTTTATGAGATTACTTCGTCAGAATATAACGACTTCAGAAACTCGGCAAGTAGAATTCCGAGCGATATTCTTGGGATTTATGGTTTAGAAAGTGCTTTCTTAAATACGCCCGAAATAGGAGGTAATGAAAGATCGTTAATTTCTTTTGCTGGAAAATTAGAATATGATTTTGACAACAAATATTACTTCACAGTTTCAGGAAGAGCCGACGGATCTTCAGTATTTGGAGCCAATAATAAATGGGGATTCTTCCCAGCTGTCAATGCAGCGTGGAATGTTTCAAACGAAGAATTCATGAAAGAGCATGTTCCAGTTTTAAGCAACCTAAAATTGCGCGCAAGTTATGGTAAAGTGGGTAATCAGCCTCAAAATCCATATCAAAGTATGGCGACCGCTGTACAGAGAGACTACATTATCAATGGTGTAAAAGTTTCGGGTTATGTGCCGGGTTCACAATTATCCAATCCAGACTTGCGATGGGAAACCTCAACGCAGTTAAACCTTGCAGTCGATTTCGGTTTATTCAAAAACAGATTAACAGGAACTGTTGAGGTGTATAATACTGATACTTCAGATTTATTGATTTATGAAACGCTTAATGCAAATACAGGTTACACTACCAAACTTTCTAATATTGGAAAAGTAAACAATAAAGGTTTGGAAGTGACTTTGAATGGCGATGTGATTAAAACAAAAGATTTCAGATTGAATCTGGGAGCCACTTTCACTAAAAACAAAAATAGCATTGTAAGCATTTATGGAAAAGATGCAGATGGTGACGGAAAAGAAGATGACGCGGTTGGAAACTTATGGTTTATTGGAAAGCCGATTGATGTTTATTACCGATACAAAGCGGTTGGAATTTATCAAGAAGGTGAAAATATTCCGCTAGTGACTGGAACAACTTTATATCCGGGAGACATTAAATTATATGACGCCGATCCATCAAATGGGGCCAATCCAAATCCGGATCAGGATAGAGTGATTACTTCTAAATTGCCAGATTGGTTCGGAACTTTCTCTGTCGCTTTAGAGTACAAACAATTTGATTTTTCTGCCGATATCTATACCGTTCAAGGGGTTACCAGAGATAATTTGTTTCTATACGATTATGTTCGCGGAGGCTCTCTAAGAGGTGTGAAAAACGGTATCAAACAAGATTATTGGACACCAGAAAATCCGGGAGGAAACTGGCCAAGACCAAGAGATGGAAATGATCCGCCATATATCAATACTTTGGGATTACAAGATGCTTCATACATTCGTTTACAAAACGTTTCTGTCGGATTTAAATTCCCTGAAAGCACTCTTAAATCATTAGGATTAAGTAATATGAGACTTTATGTAACGGGAAGTAATTTGGTTACGATAACAGATTACCAATCGTACAGTCCAGAAAAAGAGATAAGCGATTATCCAGAACCTGTTACTTGTGTTATAGGATTACAAGTAGGTTTCTAATCATAAGGTTTAAGACATTCAATAAATAAAAAATAACAAGATCATGAAAAATATAAATTTTCTTTTTGTTTTGATTTTCGGACTTTCTTTGGGACTTACTTCGTGCGAAGATTTTCTGGAGGAAACAGTAAAAGATCAAGTTTCTGTAGATTATATCTACAATTCTCCAGCAGGTTTAGAAGTTGGGGTTAATGCACTTTACAATCAGATGCGTTACTACAATCTTCCATCTGGAGATAATAACGATTTATGGGCAAATGTTTTCTTTATGGTGGCCACTGATTTAGGATTACATAGAACTTGGAACACTCCTTACGGAACAGGGCATAATCCGCAATCTTTTACGGGTTCAAAATGGATTCAGGGTTATAGAATCATCGATAGATGTTCGGCGATTATCACATCGGCGAGATCTATAAAAATGGATGAAACTGCTAAGAAAAGATTGGTAGCACAGGCAAGAGTTATTAGAGGCGAATTGTATTTGGATCTAAAACAAATGTATGGCGGTATCCTGATCGATACGATTCCAACAACACCACAAAATATCAACGATCCAGTAGAATATAAAGTAGCAAGTGATGCAGACGTTTATAGATTAATTGATGCCGATTTGGATTACGCCATTGAAAATCTTCCTTTTAAAGTAGATCCAGGACGTTACGGACAAGGTGTTGCAAGACATATTCGAGGTAAAAGCGCTTTATGGCAACAAGACTGGGCAGGAGCAGCAGCACAATTTGATGCTATTATCAATAACGGAACTCATGGTTTAGTAGCCCTTGCTGATGTTTGGGGACAAAATGGAAATCATAAAGAATCACTTTTTACGTATCAAAAAGATTTTTTATTAGGTCCTGATGATAATTTAGCAGGAGGAGGCGGTTCTTGGCTGAGCAGCGTTTTTACACAAAGAACGTATGAATTGAATACAAGTGAACTCGTTCAAGATGTTGCTTACGGAGGCCAGGCTTTAGGATGGTTTTATCCAAATAATTATTTGAAATCACTTTATGATCAAGCAAACGACTTGAGATTTAAAACCTATTATTATTCCGATAATTATCAGGATTATAAAATCAATGTTCCAGGAAATCCAAAATTCGGTCAGCCGATTACCAATCCTGCTATTGCAGCACCAAACGGAAATTACAGAGCTTGGCACTGGAGTTTGAAAAAATACCACGATACAGAAAAACTGCCAATGACTTCAAATAGTTATAAAGATTATATGTATTACAGATTGGCTGAAACGTATTTATTAGCATCTGAAGCTTATCATAATTTAGGTAACGATACTAAAGCGCTAGCGTATTTGAATAAAGTTAGAAGAAGGGGTTATACAGGAAATCCTGAAAGCGCTGTAACTACTTTTGATTTAACAGCGTGGACATTAAATAACTATTTAGATGAATCAGCAAGAGAATTAGCATTTGAGAACAACAGATGGTTTCTGTTGAAAAGACTTGGACTTTTGGTAGAAAGACAAAATTTATATTTCCGTTCAAGTCCATCTGGAACTATCACTGGAGAAGTGCAGTTGAAAATGACTCCAGCAATGGTAAACATGCCAATTCCGCAGAGCCAGATTGATTTGATGGGAAAACCAGCAGGATTTAATGTAGGATATAATTAATTCATTTAAAACATATATGCATAAGTTTTTGTGAATTTAAATAAAAAGTAAGGTTAAGGTTAAAGTTAGTAATAAACCATCCGGGAGTTAGAATATCCTGATCTGACTTCCGGATTTAAAAAGAAAACACATGACAAGTAAACAATATATACTAGGAGCATTAACGGCTTTACTGTTTGCCTCTTGCAGCAACGACGAGAAAGTAGTTTTTATAAATGCCGATGAAGGCGATTCGGGGAATCCAAATCCGATTACGCAGACTTTAAAAGAAAAAGCAAAATTTAAAATCGGCGCTGCAGTTAAAATGAAAGATTTGCAAAATGAAGCCAATTTTAAAAATGCCGTTTTAAAACATTACAGTCAGATTACGGCCGAATTTGAAATGAAAATGGCAAGTATCTGGACATCGTCAACAGCTTATAATTTTACAGCAGCCGATTATTTAGTTGGTTTTGCCAAAGACAATAATCTGGAAGTGCACGGTCATACTTTGGTTTGGTACGATTCTTTTCCAGAATGGTTTAAAAATGCCAAATATGATTCTATTGCTTTCGAATCAAAAGTGAAAATTTACATTACCGATGTTGTAGGACGTTACAAAGGCAGAGTAAAAAGCTGGGATGTTGTCAACGAAGTTTTTGCAGATGGCGGTGCTATGCGAAATGAAACCGTAATTAATTCATTATTTAAAGACCCGATTGGTTTTTATGGAAGATGTTTCCGCTATGCAAAAGCAGTCGATCCGGATGCCAAATTGTTTTACAACGATTACAATGTAGTTCTGGATGCAGGAAAAAGAGCGTCTATAAAAAAAATGGTAACCAGATTCAAAGCCAACGGAGTTCCAATTGATGGTGTAGGAGATCAGTTTCACTATGCAACCGACACCAACAGACAAACCATGAAAACAGGTTTTACAGATATGGCTTCAACAGGATTGTTAATTCATATTTCAGAATTAGATATTAAGGTTAATACAAGCAAGTCTGATTCGTATGTCTTTACAGATGCTGAAGCACAAAAACAGTCAGAAACTTATAAATACATTACATCGATGTATGAAGAATTGCCTCAAAATCAAAAATTTGCCATCTCAACTTGGGGAGTAACCGACAAATATACTTGGCTAACAAGCTTTTGGCATTATAAAGAATATCCACTGCTACTAGATGCCGATTATAATAAAAAACCTGCTTATCAAGGATTTTTAGAGGGATTGAAGTAAAGATTTTAGAGAGAAAAGAAGCAAGAAGCAAGATTTTATGAGATGTCTTTTCTTTTTGTTCTTTTCTCTGAGTTAAGATGTAAAAAGGGAAGGAAGAAAGAAGATTGCTAGGAAGTCTTGCTTCTAGTCTCTTGCTTCTATAAATCTCTCAAAAAAAAATAACCAAAAAACATTGAAATCATGACCATAAAACTAAATCATATACCGAAATTAAGATGTTTCCTTTTAGTGCTTTTTGTAGGTTTGTTTTCCTGCGAAGATGATGTACGCGAAGTATATCTTTATAAAAAAGGAACAATAGAAGCAACTTCAACAAATACTTCTATTAAAGGAGGAGAAACGGTTACCTATACCGATTCGTCAACAAAAGTACGAGCTATAAAATGGACTTTTCAAGGCGGATCTCCTGGTGCTTCTATCGAACCAAGTGTTGAAGTAAAATATGCCAAGGCAGGAACTTTTACAACGACTTTAGAAATAACTCATGTTGATAATACAATTCAAAAGAAAACTTTTACAATTAATGTTGAAGCACCTCCAACGCCGCCAATTGTTATTCCGACTGATGCCCTTAAAATCTATTCTGAAAACCCTGATTTTACTAAAACAGCTCCTGTTTTAAACTGGGTTTCAAGTAATCAGTTTGTAATTAAAGAAGTTGCAACCGAAGGATATGAAGGTGCTTACAGAAATTTTTCTCTTCCGGTAACACCTCCTGCAGCAGAAGCTAAATGGGCAATGGCAATTCTGTCGTTTGTAAATTTCACAGATATTTCATCTTACACTTATATTAATATGGCAGTAAGAACAACCAGCACAGGAAAAATCCGATTCAGAATGAAAGATGCTTCTAATACGGGTTATGTAGAATTTGATGCCACAAGTAATTTGTACGGATTAAAAAGAGACGGTAGCTGGAACATGGTTAAAATCCCAATTGCGGAGTACAAAAAGCAAAATGTGGCATTAGACTTAACCAAAATCAAAGATATTTTAGTATTAAGAAGCGTTGATCCGGAAGATGTAAGAGCGCTGAACAATTACGTTTTTGATATTGATCATATCTATTTGTCGAAATAATTTTTTAAACACATAGGATAAAATTAGTCGCAGTTTTCAGTCTCAGTATTCAGTATTCAGTCTCAGTTCTCAATAGTGTTAAACTGAAAACTGCGACTGAATACTGAAAACTGAATACCGCGACCGAATACTAAAAAATACCTCTCAAAAAATAATTAAAAATGAATTTAAAGAAACATTCCATTTGCATATTGTTCTGTTTTATAAGTTTAATATCGTTGAATGCTCAGAATAAAATTACGTATCAAAAAGTCGAAGCCAGACAAAATGCATTAGATCCAAAATGGGTGTCTTATGATGCTAAAACAATTGATAAATTGCCTGGATTTAAGATAAAAAAGCAAGAATCAACTTCGATTTACGGCGGATCAAAAGTCTGGCAGAAAGAAGCAACAGGATTTTTTAGAACCGAAAAAATAGAGAATAGATGGTGGATTATTGATCCGGAAGGTTATCCATTTATTTACAAGGGAATTGCTGTTTTCAACGCAGGACGTTCTGTAAATCAGCAGAAAGCATTTGATAAAAAATTCGGAAGCAAAGAAAACTGGTTAAAACAAGAATCAAAATTACTTCGCGATAACGGTTTTAATGGTGTAGGAGCGTGGTCGAATGTTGACTTGGTACGAAGTGCCGAAAATCCGCTGATATATACTGTAATTATTTCGCCAATGGGAATGTATCATTCAGATCACATCAAAAAATACGGAGGAAAATACAAAGAATCCAGCTGGCAGAATTACCGTTTTGATTTGGTTATGGTTTTTGATAAAGAATTTGATTCTTACATCGAAAAATCGGTAAAAGAAGTTTCTCAATACAAAAATGATAAGTATTTGATGGGTTATTTTACAGATAATGAACTTCCTTGGTATAACGACGCATTAGATAAACATTTAACTTTATTGGCCAAAGATGAACAGGGTTACATAGCTGCAAAAGAATGGCTGGATAAACGAAAAGGTTTTAATGCTTCGATTTCTGATGTTACTCAGGAAGACCGAATGGCATTTACCGCTTTTTATTTTGAAACATATATGAAAAAGGTCACAGAAGCACTTCGAAAAGCAGATCCAAATCATCTTTATTTGGGATGTCGATTTAATCAGGATAAAGAACAGGAATTGACCAATCCTGAGATTTTTAAAGTAGCTGGAAAATACATGGATATTATTTCCATAAATCATTACAGAAAATGGGAACCTAGCCAGGATTTAATGAACAAATGGGGAGAATGGTCGGGAAAACCATTTTTAATTACAGAATGGTACACAAAAGGTGAAGATTCGGGATTGCCAAATAACACAGGTGCGGGATGGTTGGTTCGAACACAAAAAGAGAGGGGACTTTTTTATCAGAATTTCACTTTGGAATTATTGAAAAATAAAAATGCAGTTGGCTGGCATTGGTTCAAATATATGGATAACGATCCGCAGGATTTAAGTACTGATTATTCTAACCGTGATTCGAACAAAGGAGTTGTAAACAGTAATTTCGAGCCGTATCAGCCTTTGTTAAAAGAGATGAAAATAATCAATGATAATGCCTACGAACTGACACGTTATTTTGATAAAATGTAGCTTTTTTTTAAACACATAGAAACATAGATTTTTTAGACTTGAAAAAAGTGTACTAAAAGAAACTAGTTTCTAACACATAGCTAAACTTTGTTAGTAAAATCTGGCTATGTGCATTTAAACAAGTGAAACGCCTTTTACGCACAATGAAAATCCTATGTTTCTATGTGTTTAAAAAATCTTCTTAATCTGCGGGAGAAATTTCAGCTCGCAGATTTGGCAGATCAGCAGATGAAATAGGAGTTTAAAATATAGCTATGTGTATTTATGAAAGTGAAACACCTTTTTTCTGCACAAAGAAAATCTATGCTTCTATGTGTTTAAAAAAAATAATTGTAGATAATTAAAAATAAAAACTATGAAAAAAATTGTAATGCTGTGCTGTACTTTTCTACTAATAGGAAAAACAATGGCACAGGAAATTCCGTTGGTGTCTAATATTGCAGCTCGAAACAATATTACTTTAAACGGAAAGTGGAGTTATATTGTAGATCCTCTTGAAAACGGATATTATGATTATCGCCTAATGCCTTTTAAAAACAACGGATTTTTCGAAAATAAAAAATTCAATACTACTGAACTTTCAGAATATAACTTTGCGACTTCAGCTACTATGGATATTCCGTCAGACTGGAATTCGAAAGACGAAAGATTGTTTTTTTATGAAGGAACTGTTTGGTTTCAAAAAGACTTTACTTATAAAAAGACTTCTGCAACCAAAGGAATTCTTCATTTTGGAGCGGTGAATTATGATGCAAAGGTATATGTAAACGGAAAATTAGCTGGAACTCACGTTGGCGGTTATACTCCTTTTAATTTTGATGTAACCAATTTATTAGTTGACGGAAATAATTTTGTTGTAGTAAAAGTAGACAACAAACGCCATAAAGATAATGTTCCAACAGTCAATATGGATTGGTGGAATTATGGTGGAATTACTAGAGATGTTACTTTGGCACAGGTTCCAAATACTTATATTGAGGATTATTTGGTTCAATTAGACAAAAAAGAAAAAGGAAAAATTTCCGGCTGGATTAAGCTGAATAGTGAAACGGCAAATCAGTTGGTTTCGATTGCTATTCCCGAATTAAAAATCAAAAAAGATGTTACGAGTGACGCTAAAGGAATGGCTTATTTTGAAATAAAAGCAAATCCTGTTTTATGGACACCAGAAAAACCAAAATTATATGAAGTAGCGATAACCAAAGTAGATGAAAATATTGCTGATAAAATTGGTTTCAGAACTATTGAAACTAAAGGAAAAGAAATTCTGCTAAACGGAAAAAAGGTATTTTTAAGAGGAATCAGTATTCATGAAGAAGCACCATTTAGGTCAGGAAGAGCTTGGTCTGAGGAAGATGCGGTTACATTGTTGACTTGGGCAAAAGAAATGGGTTGTAATTATGTTCGCTTGGCGCATTATCCGCATAACGAAAATATGGTGAGACAAGCAGAAAAAATGGGATTGATGATTTGGTCAGAAGTTCCGGTTTACTGGACCATTTCATGGACAAATCCAGATACATACGCTAATGCCGAACGCCAATTGCATGATATGATTTATAGAGATAAAAACCGCTGTGGTATTGTAATTTGGTCAATAGCAAATGAAACGCCACACGGCGACGACAGGGATGTATTCCTAAGTAAATTAGCAAAATACGCTCGTACACAAGATAATTCTCGTTTAATAAGTATGGCCATGGAAGTGACTAAAAGTCCAAACAATGTTAATACACTTCACGATAATA
Source organism: Flavobacterium sp. 245 (assembly GCF_004362055.1). Classification (GTDB taxonomy): domain Bacteria; phylum Bacteroidota; class Bacteroidia; order Flavobacteriales; family Flavobacteriaceae; genus Flavobacterium. The sequence goes on along the minus strand of NZ_SNXB01000005.1, from coordinate 100,982 downwards.
TGAATGAATACGTTGATATTGTGAGTTTTAATCAATATTTAGGATGGTACAGAGGAACTAACGAATCCTGTAAAGACATGAAATGGGTAATTCCGTATAATAAACCAGTTATTGTAAGCGAATTTGGCGGAGAAGCTTTGCAAGGTTTGCATGGCGATAAAAAAGAACGCTGGAACGAAGAATATCAGGAAGAATTATACATTCAAAATACACAGATGTTTAATCGTATTGAAGGTTTAGCAGGAGTTTCACCTTGGATTTTAGTTGATTTCAGATCACCAAGAAGACAATTGCCAAACATTCAGGATTTCTTTAATAGAAAAGGTTTAATTTCCAGCAACGGAATTAAAAAGAAAGCTTTTTATGTGATGAAAGATTGGTATGCTCAAAAAGAGAAAGAGTATAAGAATAATTAATGATAACTGTAATTAAATCTAACACATAGAAACATAGATTTAGAACGCTTAGAAAGGCGTTTCACTTGTTGAAAAAAAACATAGTTGGCTATGTGTTAGAAACTAGTTTCTTTTTAAACTCTTTTTGATAAATAAAAATCTATATTTCTATGTGTTGAATAAAAAATATGGATTACAGTCAACGATTTAAAAACAATTTAAGATAAAGTTCAAAACCTTCAGAATCGTTTAGATTTTGAAGGTTTTGTATTTTTTTGTGTAATTTTAACTAGAAAAATAAAGAAATTGCATGGAAATAGAAATTGTAATCAGGCTTCTTTTAGCGGCATTTTGGGGAGCCTTAATTGGCGCTGAAAGGGAATATAGAGGAAAAGCTGCAGGTCTTCGAACTACAATAATGATTTCTGTAGGAGCCTGTTTCTTTACATTCATGTCAGAATGGATTGGCGGACCTGGAAACCCAGACAGAATTGCTTCTAATATCGTAACGGGTTTGGGTTTTTTATGTGCTGGAGTGATTTTTAGGTCTGATAATCATGTTACCGGAATTACAACAGCAGCAACAATATGGTCGGTTGCGGCCGTGAGTATGGGAGTAGGAGCGGGTTATTATTTTGCATCGGCATGCGCTGCGGTAATGATTCTCTTGATTTTAACGCTTCTTACATTTCTTCAAGACAAGATTGACCTCAGCAACGAACATAAAATCCTTCGTATTACATTTAATCGCAATAATGATGGATATGAAAGATGCAAAAGATTATTTTCTGACCACTCAATAAAATCAAAATTGGTGGTGCAGCGCCGCAATCTGGATCATATTACTTTAGAATGGCAGGTCCATGCTTCTAAACATGCAATGGAATCTTTATCGGCAGCACTTTTGCAAGATCCAATTTTTGAAGAATTGGTGTTGTGATGAAGAATTTAAAATTCGACAAAAAGAGTCTTTCATAGAAAGGAGATTGCTTAATTTTAAACGTATTTTTGCGGACTGAAATCAAAATCACTGATGATAAAAATTAACCAAACAGCGTCATTTGCTCTTGAAGATATATTGTTCTGTTTTGCTCTAGAATGTGAAGCAGCAGCAGTTTTTGAAGGACATAATGTCGTATTCACCGGAATTGGAAAAGTAAATGCAGCTTATGAATTGTCAAAAGCAATTCAAAATAAAAAGCCTTCTGTAATTATAAATCTTGGTTCAGCAGGAAGCAGTTGTTTTCAAAAAGGTGAAGTTGTTTGCTGTACACAATTTGTACAAAGAGATATGGATGTTCGCGGTTTGGGTTTTGCTCTGTACGAAACACCTTTATCTGGTTTGCCTCCCGTTCTTCAATATGGTTTGTTAATGGATAATTTAGAGGAAGGCATTTGCGGCACCGGCGATAATTTTGAAATGGGTCATTGCTCAGATGCGTATAATGTGGTTGATATGGAAGGATATGCTTTAGCCATGATTGCAATGAAAGAAAATATTCCTTTTGTATGTCTTAAATACATTTCTGATGGTGCCGATGACAATGCAGCCGAAGATTGGACTGTTCAGGTTCACAAAGCAGCAATTGCTTATGGCAAACTTTTAGGATTGATCTAAAAAAACAAACCCCTTAACATGATTGTTAAGGGGTTTGTTTTTTATTTCATTAAATAATCTACTTTTTCACCTTCGCAAAGTCTGAAATAACCTAAAGCAAAGTCATTGCTATTACTTGTATTGATAATGTTTCCTCTAATGTTTGCAGGTGATGCAGCAAATGGATTTGCGCTTGATGCCTCAAAAATTAAATTCATATAGTTATAAAAATTTTTAGAAATTCCTTTATGCAAAATTTTTACCGTTTTCCCTGGTTTTAAATCTACATCAGAGAATTCATCTTTTATTTCGTTGCCGTTATAAAAATTATCATTTGAAATTATATAATAAGGAACTTTTAGAAAATCAGTTGTAAAATAGGTTAGGTAAAAATTCTCCTGATCTGCCGGATCGCTGTAAAAAATGGAAAGCACCAATAAGTCAGGGCCTGTTATATCTGGCATATATCTTTGTTCTATTTTACTAATTGGCGTTGTCGGAATAAGTTTTTCAACGGCAGTAAAACTTTTTCCTTCAGCCTCAACAAAAAGAGAATATTCCATGTTAAGAACCGGTACAAAATTGCTGCAAACATAGGACCCCGGATCAGTTTCTGTAAAAGTAAAAACCGTGCCTTCACTGTTTACCACTCTTACCTGAGCTCCTGATACTTTTGGTGTACTAGTATTGTAGTAAGGCGCCATTTTACTAATTTTTATAGTTTGCACACTTCCATCAGTACCTTTGTTCCAAAGGATTTCGGCATCAATCACTATTTTAGCTTCACCTGTTTCAAGGTCAAGATTTACCACTTCCTCACAAGAAGATAATAATAGAACAAAAAGAAGACTAAATACGGTTAGTAATTTATTTTTAAAATTATTTTTTGCTGCTTTATTCATATTATTAAAATTTAAAATTATAAGAAACACCAGGAACCAATCCGTAAATTGATAGTTTTTTGGTTTCGTTTATTCCTGTGTCATCATTTGTTGAAAATGTTATTGAAGCGGCATTTTTTCGGTTGTAGATATTATAGATGCTAAAAACCCAATAGCTTTGCCATCCTTTCTTTTTGTCTGGTTTAGGTGTATAAGTTGCCGCTAAATCTAAGTGATGGTAAAGAGGGAGTCTGTTGCCATTTCTTTGTGAAAAATTGGGTATATTGAATCCGTCAAATTCATAATAACCATTTGCATACGTTACCGGCTGTCCTGATTGCAACGTAAAATTAGCGTTATACGACCATTTTGGGCTATATTGATAAGTACCTACAACATTTAAATTATGCAATTTGTCATAACCGGATAAATACCATTCTCCGTTTGCAATTCCCGGTTCTTGAGCGGTTCTTCCGGGAGTTTTTTGCTCTGCTCTCGATAAGGTATAAGAAACCCAGCCATTAAATCGTCCTGTGTTTTTTCTAAATAATAATTCCATACCGTAAGATCTGGCTTTACCACTCAGGATTACTTGTTCTATATTATTGTTTGCCAATATATCAGCGCCGTCAACATAATCAATACGATTTTGGATTTTTTTATAAAACAATTCTCCTTCAAAAGAATAATCACGATCTTTAAAATTGCTAAAATAACCTAGTGCAAATTGATCGAGTAGTTGAGGTTTCATAAAAGGGCCACTTGGTGTCCAGATATTCATTGGCAATGGTGATTGTGTGTTAGATAACATATGAATATATTGTGTCATTCTGTTATAACTTGCCTTGATAGATGTTTCTTCGTTAAAAGAGTACGACAATGCCGCACGCGGTTCAAAATTGTCAAATTTACTTATCGTCTCACCACTTTTGTAAGATATACTTCCTGTTGGAGTTCCTTTTTGATAAATGTTGTATAACGGATTGTAAACTACAGAATTTCCATTCTCATAGGTGCTAATTTCTTCACTTCCTAAACGATAGAACAAACTGTAGCGAAGTCCGTATCTAAGATTTAATTTTTCTGTTATCTGATGCTCAAAGTCGATGTAAGCAGAAGATTCAAAAGCATATTTTTTGTCTAGTTGCTGGTAATTGTATTGCGAATTTGTACCAGTTGGCTGTACCGTACCAGGATTAAAATTATAAAAAATGCCTTCAACTCCGTAGTTCATTTTAAAATTTGAAGTGAGAATATGACTCCAATTGTATTTTAAACCATACGTTTGAATCATATTTTTCCATTTGAAATCTTGAATTATCAAGTCAAGATTAAATTTATAATCACTATAAAAAACAGATAAGTTGGTATCTAAATTATCTGCGAATTTATGTTTCCAGCTTAAAATCCCCATAGTATTTCCAAAATCCATATCAATTTGATCAGCAAAGTAAATTCGATCATTTCCTAAATAACCTGAAAAGCTAAGCGAGTTGTTGGCATCAAAACGATAATTTAATTTAGCATTAAGATCATAAAATCTAATAGAGGTTTTAAGATCAGATAATTTTAAAAACATATGCGCATAAGAAGTACGTCCGCCAATTATAAATGAACCCTTTCCTTTCTTTATTGGGCCTTGTACCAAAAGACGACTTGAAATTAGGCCAATTCCTCCGTTAACTTTATAATCGTCAAAATCGCCTGTTTGTTGGTTTACGTCGAGAACAGAAGAAACTCTTCCTCCAAATTTAGAAGGAATTCCGCCTTTGTATAAATCTAAGCTACTAATCATATCAGCATTAAAAATAGAGAAGAAACCAAACATATGCGAATCACCAAAGACCGGAGCGCCATCCAGTAAAACCAGGTTTTGATCTGCCGCGCCTCCGCGTACATTAAAGCCAGATGAGGCTTCTCCTGCATTGGTAACTCCAGGCAATGTCAATAATGATTTTAAAGGATCTGGTTCTCCCATTGCGGCTGGAATTCTCTTGATATCTTCCATAGAAAGCTTATTGACGCTCATTTGGGTATTTCTTGTATCGACAGCCTTAGAGCCTGTAACAATTACTTCGCCTAATTCCTCGCTGTCAGATTCAATGTTGAAATTGATTGTGACATCATCAGAAATAGTAATTTGCTTTTCCTTATTCTTAAAACCAACATAGCTGATAGAAACGGTATAATTCCCGTTCGGGATTTCAATGCTGTATCGTCCATTTACATCGGTTACGGTGCCAGTTTGTAATTCATTAATATAAATGTTGGCACCAATAACGGGTTGTCTTTCATCATCAAAAATCTGTCCTTTTAGCTTGCTTTTTTTTTTAGCCGATTTCTGATTTTGAGACTTTGGCTTCACAAAAATATTATTGCCCGCAATTGAGAATTGTACAGTTGAAGTTTTGTTTAATTCTGAAATAAGTTTTTCAATTTCGACTTGCTTAAAAGTACTTTTCTTCGTAAAATACTTTTGGCTGGTGTCGATTTGATCTGTAAAAGCAAATTTAAAATCCGTTTGGTTTTCAATTTGTTTGAAGAACTCTTTTAAGGTTGTATTTTGATCTACAGTTACAGTAATCTTTTGGGCAGAGACACATAGACTGAATAAAAAAAAGCATGCTGAAATTATATGCTTCATGAAATTTTGTATTTTTGAATATTATTAAATGGAATAACCTCGTGTTATCCTGATTATAAGGAGGATGTGTAGTTTCGCGGCTTGCATCCTTTTTTCTTTTCTATTGAAAAGTAATCTGTTTTAAATCTTCATTTATTTCAAAGTTTAGGTTATACATTTCTGATATTAATTGTACAATTGTTTTTAAGTCTTCTTTTTTATTGATTCTGATTGTGATTTTTTGGTCTAAATTTTCTTTAGGAAGAATCACTTTGTAGCCATAATTTACTTCGATATAAGTGCTTAGAACACTTAGTTTTTCATTGTCAAAATCTATGAATCGGCTAAACTCGGCAACGGAAGCAAGTTCGTTTCCATATGTGAATTTTTCACCAGGTTTTAAAATCCATTTTTGATCTTTGCCTTTTACATTCATTTGAACGCTTCCTTCATAAAGTTCAACAGTAACTTCTTTTTTGTCTGATTCTTTCACAATAAAAGACGTTCCTAAAACAGTAGTTGTAGTTTCATTGCAGAAAACCTGAAATGGATGTTTTTTGTCTTTTGTAACTTTGAAATAAGCTTCACCAATAATTTCGATTTTTCTGTTCAAGGCAAAATTATTGCTATACGTAATTTTAGAATTTGGACTCAATTCGACTTTTGAATTATCTGGCAAGACAACATATTTTATTTTCTGAGTGGTATTTTCAATTACATTTTCAGCCAGAACGACATTTTCTAGTTGAGGTTTAGTATTGAAATAAAGTCCAGTTCCAATAAGAACGAATAACAAAACTGCCGCAGCTGCATAATAACGCCAAGGTTTCGTTTTCTTTTTCTTTTCAGCAAAAGTTTTTGAATGGAATTTTTCCCAAGAAGCTTCTTTCTCACTTTCTGAATGCGAAGCTGGAGTTTCGTTCCATAACTTTTTAAACTCTTCGTCAAAGTTTTCTTTATCCATGATTTCTCGGTATTAAATTATTTGGCAATGAAATCCCTGTTTGTTAAAAACACCATAAACCATCTCCTTGATGTCTCGGTTGGTTTCGATTCGCAGAATTTTTTCACGATTTTCTGAATCAAATTTTATGATACAATCAGAAATAGTGAACTGCAAAAGAGCTACAAGTAAGCTTGCGTCTTTTTTAGTTTTTACATTTGTTTTGTATGCTTCGATATGCATTTTATGTTCTCGTTTTTATAGATAACAAACGAGAAAGGAAAAGTTCCTAATGCTCTGCGATTTTTTTTCGAATAAATTTGCTGGCGAGATAAATGTGATTGGCAATTGTCTTTTCAGAAAGGTCTGTGATTTCTGCAATCTCTTTATAACTAAGATTTTCCAGTTTATGTAAAGTAAATATTTTTTGTTGCTGTTCCGGAAGCTGATTTATGAAAGCGTATAATTTTTCTTTTCGGTCCTCAAAAATTCCAGAATCTGTTTCTTCCTCTAGAATGTCAACTGGAAAAGCATCAAGCTGAACAATTTTGTTTTCTCTGTTGATATGATTGAGAATGATGTTTTTGCAAATGGTAAATAATTGTTTGTCAAACAAAACATCTTCATTGAGCAATTCTCTTTTATTGTAAAGTCGTAAAAAAGTTTCCTGAACAAAATCATCGGGAGTTAAAACCGAAGAGTTGAATCGTTTGGCAATGCTTATCAGTTTGTCATAGTAATTGAAATACACCTCTTTGAAGGAGTCTTCATTACCTTTTTTTAAACTTAAAATAAACTTTTGATTGTCCATAACGAAAATATAGCAACTAGTTTTTTTAACTAGTTTAAACTCATTGGTCTCAATATTATTGCAGTCAAAAATGAACTTATCTCCATTATGAATGTAATAAGTTACAAAGTACCGGATTTAAATTTTATATTTTGACGCGATTATGGGAAAATGTTACAGTATTTAGGATATTCTTTTGTAGAGATTCAAGTTTATTATTCAAGCTCTAAATTATCAGCAGCAGAAATTTGATCCAATATATTGGTTTGGTTGGGAGAAATATAGTTTTTTACTTCTCCAGTATTTTCTTTTTTAAAAAGAAGATCTAATGCATTGTATAGTTTTAATAAAACATCTTTGTCGGCTTTTTCAATTTCTAAAGCCGTATTAAAATTAAAAACATAATTATTAGAATTACGTACTTCTACTTTTATTGTTTTTGATGTGATTTTAAATTTAACTATATCCATATGTTATAAATTACTTTATTGTGCAAAGATGCTAATTTAATAAAGATCCTCAGATAATAAAAAGCTAATTTCAAATAAAAAAACCTTAAATATTTCTGTTTAAGGGTTTTGCCTTTTGTAGCGAGAGAGGAGTTGGGGTCGTGACCTCAGGCATATGAAAATTGAAATTTGCTCCTGTTTAATTTGTAAATGCTTGACTTTTAGTTTTTTTAGTGTTTTGAAAAAAATGAGTTTTAAAGTATTTTTTAACTTTTTCTCACTCGAGATTGATCTTCATAATTGTTAAAATGCCAGATATAATGTTTTAATCTATCAAGCAGAGAAACCAAATAGTTGTAAGCTTAGATAACCCCATCCAAAAAGGCTTGAGTATTTTTCTTAAAAAATGTATCCTAAACTTTTAGCCTTATTGAGAAGCATAACAATAGAATTTACTTCTAATTTTCGCATGCAATTTTTTCGATGTGTTACCACTGTATATTCGCTTAAAAAAAGCTTATTCGCGATTTCTTTTGACGATTTTCCTTGAGCAATTAGGGAAATAATTTCTATTTCACGAGTACTCAAATGAATTTTATCGTTTTTAAAACTGCTTTTTTCACCTTCTAAAGAAGGGAAAAAAACGGTATTGCTTTTGATTGTATTGATTGCAACAATAAGATCTGCTATCTCGAAATTTTTAGACAGATACCCCTTCACTCCAATAGTTTTAAGATTTTTTATTAGTTCAATATTATCATATTGGCTAACCATTAATATTGAAATATCAGGATATAATTCAATAATCTTTTTGGCGGCTTCAATACCATTTAATTCAGGCATATTAATATCAATAATTGCAAGATCAATTGTATTATGTTGTAAAAACTGCAATAGTTGTATGCCATCATTTACCTCACCAATTATTTCGCCTAAATTGTTGGTCGAAATAATATGACTAATTCCTGAAATAATTAACTTATGGTCATCGGCAATAACCATTTTGTAATTCGATACTGTCATAGTACTGGAATTTCTATTATAATTGAAGTGCCTTTTTTGTTACTATCCAAAGTTATTATTCCTTTTAGGAATTCTACTCTCGATTTCATGTTTTCTAGACCAATACTTTTGAATTCATTGGAAAGATCGAAACCAATCCCATTATCTTCTATGATAAGCAAAAGAATATTATTCTCAAAAATCAACTGTATCGAGATCTTTGAAGCCATGGAATGTTTCAGCGCATTGGTATAAGCTTCCTTAATAATTCTAATTAGCTGTGATTGAATTTCAGGACGAAATACGTCCGTATCTTTAAGGTTGCTAAATAATTCAAATTCAACGTTTTTAACGTTTTTTCTATAAAATAAAACTTGATTTTCAATAGTAGCCATAAAATTAGAATTGAATTCTGTGGGCTTCATAAAATGACTCAAATCTCTTACTTTCTCGTATAGTATTTTTACGTTTTCAAGTATGCTTTCCTGATGTTGAGCAGTTATTGTACTACTTGATAAATGATTCTCTAGCTGTAGTCGAAGTCCGGTTATATCACTACCAATTTCGTCATGAATGTTTCTTGCTAACCGCTCTTGCTCTTCGGATTCAATTGTCAGCATTTTTTTAGATAATTCATCATTTTTTCTAATCTCGGTAATTATTTTTAAAGCGGCTTTTTCTTTGTCTAACTTGAATTTGTAAATAAAGAATATGGTAAGCAATGATATTTCGATTACGGAACCATTAATTAAATTTCCGGGTCTAAATATTGGCAAACTGGCTAAATTTAAGGTGTTCAATAAATATCCTGCAAAACCGTAGAACATAAACAGAAATGATAAGCCAAAGAGCATAAAAAAATTAATTTTAAATCGGATGCCAATAATGATTGATACCAATATAAAACCAATAATTATATAAATCATAAAATTGATAAAACCATTTACAAAGTGAATAAAATAATTATTTTGATGAAATAAAAAACCACTGACCAAGAGTAAAATAGCACTTGCCAATAAGGTGTAATTTAACCAATTCAAAATCCTATTGACTTTTGCAAAATTCTTGGGCAACTCTACAAAAATTTGAAAAACTTTAGCGTAAAAAAAGATCGACAATGCAATATAAAAATCTTTATTAATGTAGCTCCAAAATTCAAAAAAAGCATTTGGAATTTCAAATGAATCAAAATGAAAATCAGATAATTGGAATAATACAATAAAAAAACCGTAGAAAATATTGTACAAATAAATTCGTTTTCGTAAAATCACAAACAAACAAAAATTGATAAATAATGTCAATAATAAGACTCCAAAATATTTACCCATTAAGTAACTAAATTCTAATTCATAAGTTAAAAATTGTTCGACTGTTTCAATAGCAGTAGGAAAGTATATGTTTTTATTGACCGTTGGAGTTACTTTGACAAACAAAATTTTGCTTTGCTTGGGGTCTAAATAAAAGGGAAATGAAATACTTCTAACTGGATAAGGACGTTTGCCAAGGCTTTCATGCATTGATGATTCGTCAAGAAGTATCAATTGGTTATTTTTAAATTCATAGAGCGAAAATGACAATCCGTTGTTTTTAAAGCTCCAAAGAAATTTTTGGTTTTTGCCAGTACTGTTTTGTACAGCAACAGCCAACCAATAACTACATGTCGAAATTCCAGAGCTAAAAGCCTTGTCTAGTTGAGGATTCTGAAATTTGCCAGCCCTGAAATTTTGAATTACTGCTGTAGTTGAATACGAATTGCAATCTTCCAAATACTGATAATAATGTGATAAATGATGAACATCATTGTTGTACACATACGTTTTCAAAGGCGCTGCCTGAAAAAATCCGGCTGAAAAAAGAAGGAAAAACAAAAAAACTTGTCTGGTCATAAACAAATTTAAACATTTTTTATAATGTAGTAATACCCTAAAACAGGTATTATTTTCCAGTTAATTTAATATTTTATTTGTTAAAATTATATTTAAAATTTAAAGTATTTCCAAAAATAACAAACTATTAGATAAACTCAAAAAATACTCCTTTTGGAGTATTTTTTGGTATTGATACTTAATCTATTTTTGTTTACATAAAAAGTTTTCGCAACTTTAAAATACCACCATGCTAAAAAAGAAAACTACTCTTAAATTTTTTATATTTTGCTTGCTTTTAATTTCTTTTAATGCTTTTTCGCAAACCGAAATCTACAAAACTAACCTTGTATTTGATGATTCTCAGTCACAAGAACTGTTTTGTTCTATGGCAATTTCAGACAATAAAATCCTTTTAAGTGCCAATAAAGATTTATACAATATTAATAAGGATAGTTTAAAAATTGTTTGGCAAACATCTCCAGGAATGAAATCTTGTAATTCTTTATATTTTCTGAAGGATACTTTTCTTTACTCAAGTTACCAAAATCAAGTTTTAAGATGTTCAGAATATGATTTGAAAACGGGTGCAAAAGTGAGGGATTTACTTATTGAATCTATAAATTCCAAACCACATTTTGTAGGTAAAATGATGTATTGCACTGCACTTTTTGATGGAGGTAAATTGATGGCTTATGATCTGGAAGAAAACAAGGTTGTATGGCAAAAAAATATAGGACACGGTGCTGATTTTCAACCAATTTACCTAAAAGACAAAATTATTGCCAACGCTGAAGATGAGAATTGGTTTGAAATTGACTATGATGGAAACTTCGTAAAAACAAAATCTAAAAAACATAATTATTTAGATTCGACTCAAATTTTTATAAAAAACTACAAATTTCTAACGCATGACGGTAAAGAAATTACTCATGATTTTTTAAAGAAAAACAGATTGTCAAATTCAGATTATAAAACTAAGACTAGTGACACACATACTTTTATACTGGCCGAACAGCAACTTTTGGTATTAGGCAAAAATAAAAAGAAAGTATTGCAATTGGATCTAGAAAAAGAGTTTCCTACTGAAAATTTCGATCAAGATGCTTACGGCAGCATTTTAGTCATTCATCCTGAAAGTATTTGGTTTTCCTACCAAAATTTCCTGATACACTATGATTTCATCAACAAAAAGCGTCTGAGAAAAGTTGATTTAACAAAATGGAATCCGCATCAGTTACTTGTAGAAAACAGAACCATTTGGTTGATTTCTAAAAATGATGCACAGCTTTATACATTAGATTTTGAACCAGATCATCAAACTGCTGAGATGTTGGCATTTAAAGCCAAAATGGATTTTGAGCGACATAGATGTTATGAACCAGATAAGGAAAGAATCGAATTGATGAAAGCTGCTCAGGAGAAATATAGAAAAGAAAGTACTAAATAAAATGAAAATTATGAAAAAACTAATTACTGTTTTCCTGCTCATGGCATCATCCAAATTCGGTGCACTAGCAATTGATAAAAGTAATGGTTTTTATTATAGTTGGTCATACGATCAATCAACTTTGGCCGATGCAGAAAAACGAGCTTTGGAAGAATGTAGTGAAAAGGGAGGAAAAGGAACAGTAGTACTAATATGGTCTGGTGAGGGTTGTGCTGCGTACCGAACTATTGCTGGAAGTAGTATAAATAATGCCTTTGGTTGGGGAGTTGCAAAAACCAAGCAAGAAGCTGACAATATTGCAACAAGTGAATGCCTGAAGCGAAGTAATGGCAAACCTGCTTCGAACTATGTATGGGCATGTAATTAATATTTACAAGTTGTGCGTCATGCAATCGCCAATGTCGACAGAAGAGACTTAAAACGGACAGTAAAAAAACTTTGATAAATCAGGGAAGCTGAAAACTGAATAGAGTAAGCAAAAGAAAACTTAAACAAAAATGAGAAAAATATTACTTATGTGCCTTTTAGCTTTGTGCTCCTTATCTTCATATGCTCAGGACAAAACCACATTAACCAAAGATGAAACCGTCAATTATTTAGGGAGAAAAATTAAAGAAATTGTCGGGCATTATAGAAAACCAAACGGGTATAACGAAAGGTTATATTTCGAAAACACTACTGTTTCATATAGTGACAATTTACTTATAATTGACACAAAAAGAAAGAACTTATTAGTAGACAATAACAACTGTGGATATTATGAATTAGGGAATACCGTAAGCTTTAATCCCAAAGATATAGTAGAAATAAAATATGAAGGAAAAAATGAGTCTGAACCTGTGGGTGTAATAAAAGTCATTTTCACATCCCAAGTATGCAAAGAAATACTGAACGCATATGGTTATAAAATGCAAAATAATAATGGCACATGCTACGATTGGCGTAATACAGACCATCAGGAATTCAGCAAAAAAGAAATACTTATCCCGTTTCTAGCTTCTGATTCTACAAATTTCACAAAAATCAAAAAAGCTCTTGAACATTTAAGAGATTTATGTAAAGCAGAGGACGACCCATTTGGCGAATAGATAAGGTTATACTTAGAAAATTATGATACAATATTATAAATATTTACTGTTAATCTTTACAGTACTTTCTCTAAAAGTATCCGCTCAGACTATAGGCATTGGTGATGTTACTAGTATTGAATCAAAAGCATTGACATTCGAGAGCAATAAAGCAAAAATTGCTCAATGTAAAGGGGAACTTTTAAGCCTTTACGCATTGCGCAACGATAAGATTCAGAAATTAAAAGATGAGTTATCTGCTCTTTACAAAGAAAGAGATGATTTGATTGCTGATATGAAGGTGGGTGCTAAATGTAGTCAATGTGGAAAATACAAATCGGAATTTGAAAAAGAAGGTAAAAGCTTTGAGCAACATTTAGGAGAAGTAAAAGGTTATGCAATACCAGCTACAACGGCAGAACTGGAAGCAGCAAGAAAAATGTTCACTGAAAAGATTGCTCTGAAAAAAGTGCAAATTCAAAACTTGGAGAAAGGAGATAATGCGGTTAACAAAAAACTAAATGAGATTAGTAATTTAGAAAAGGCTAATGAAAATTTATGTAAGGAAATAACAAGCCATAGTAAAAACTATGAAACCAACGTATTTTCTGAAGCTAAATCAAAACATGATAATTGGGTAAACGATTTAATGGCTTATGCTACTAATATTCTTATTGCAGATGATAATATAACAATTTTCAAGGCCAGAATAATCCGATACGAGCAGGAATTTCAAAAGGAAAGTGTGGCAATAAAAGAGCAAATAAAAAAAGAAAATTTAGAAGCACAAAATGAGAAAAATGCCAAAATAGTTACTAATCAGCAACAAATTAAAGAAATTCAAATTGAGCAAGCTAATTATCTAGCTCCTTTGGAAATTAATCTTATTAAATTAAAAGAGCAAAAGAATGAAACTGAAAAAGAGCTAATCAAATCGGCTATTAGTGACAGTATTAAAGCAACACTTACGGCAAGTTTGAATCAAATAATTGTGCAAATAACTTCACTTGAAAAAGACATACTTGACTACAACACAAACGTCAAAAATAAGATTACCTCATTAGAGAGTGAGAATAAAAAATTGACGGCTGAAGTATTTCAGTTAAATACGAATTTACCTAAACAACAGGCACAAGAAATTGCGAAGATTAAACTAATATATGACCAAAAGAAATTAGATGCAAGTCAGTCAGTGACGAAATCTACAACTGCACTTGCTAATGCAAAAAAGTTATATTTAGAAAAAGCAGAGTTCTATAAAAAACAAAACCAACTTTATGCTGACCAAGTAATTTCAGAAAGCAACAGAATGGTAATTGCTGGACAAAAAATTAGCTGTCCAATTTGGAATGAAGTTAGATTTAAAGTTATGACTAACTGGAATCAAGTATTTCCTTGTGTCAACAAACTAACAACTATGGCAAAACCTTATAGTTATAACGTTTTTAACTCATATTGTCCAGACAAATCATCGGCTTCATACATGGCACAGTATAAAAGTTTTGTAAATGGTTTGGATGAGGAAGACAAAAAAGCTGTGAAAGGAAACAGTAATGTATTTTGGTTTGAGTTGATTACTAAATAGTAGAAAACCATGCGACAAAGAAGCGCAAACGCACAACCTCTACTTCAACGGTAAGTGCAATTGTATAATATTGCACTTATTTTTTATAGCAAAAATAGAATGAAACTAAGAAACAAAACATATTGGTTATTGTGTTTGATTTTAAGCAGTGGTTTTACGAATGCACAGGTAAAGAAATCTGAATTCGATAAGACAGTTGACACGATCAATATTATTATCAAAGCAAATTCTCATGCGTATTATTGGCCTAGTAAACAATATAGTGCTTTTATAAAGAAAATTAGCGTTACAAAAGAAGGAATTGTGAGCTTTACTGACAGCATTCCTAAATCAGAAACTGAAACCAATAAAAAAGATTTAATACCTGATTGCTGTCCTAGGAAAAACTCAAGAACACTAAATTTATTTAAGATAAAGAAATGGGAGATCTATTTTCCGATAGCTTATTTAAAAGATGAAAATAAAGAGACTTTTGCCAAGTTCATAGGTTTCAAAAGAGCTGATTTAGAAATGTTAAAGGAGCAATTTGAAAAGTTGAAGTCCTTATGTGCGAAATAATTATCAGCAGTTTAAAAAATAAACAGTTTAAAATGACCAACCAATTTCTAATATATGCATTTCTGATATTCTCGGTTGGAGTTCAGGCACAATCAAAAGAAATGCTCGAAAAATACATCTCAGATAATTTAAGCTATCAGCACATAAAATATAAAACGGCAGGACAAGAATCTCAGATTAGCATTTATCAAATTGAGATTAAAAATTGTACAATGAGTTATCCAGTTTTTATAAAAAAAGGAGATAAGACAGAACGATTTACGGTTAGAATTCTTCTTTCAGGAACAAATGATATAACGATTGTTAAAAGTAAGGAAGGTTTTTATGCGATTACTTTCAAAACTAATGGGAAAAGTATTCTAAAAGAATATACTGACGGTACCTTAGTTCATGAAAAAATACAGATAATTCCTTTGAAAAAATACGATGCTAAAGCTTTGGAATATTTTAAAAAATTGAAGGGGATTTGCGAAAAGAAATCAACGGAATAAATTACTATTTTCTAAATCGAAAAAAAGCTATTTGACATGAGATTAAAAGGTATAGAAAAGCAATTTTGGTGGAATTTTGGACAAATCAAAGATTCAAAAGATATTCCTGAAGAAGTTTCTGGCGTGTCCGGGGTTGATGATCCGGAGTACAATGACGACTATTTTGCCATGCTTACCGAGAAAGTAAAAATTATGCATTCGATATATCTCAAAGAAACTCATATCACTGATGAAGGTGTAAAACACATTTCGAAATTGCAGGGACTAAAAAGTCTCACGCTCATGAAGCATCCCAAAATTACAAAAGTGAGTTTGCCATATCTTAATAAGCTTGTTGATTTAGAATATCTGGACATTTGGGACACAGGAATTCTATTAGAAGATCTGGTTGCATTAGATCAATTAAAGAATCTTAAAGAAGTGTATATTTCTTCAGCTAGAAAAATTGAAGACGAATTGGATAATGATGATGTTTTAGAGCAATTAATTGTACTGGAAGACCTTTTTTCTAACTGTGTTTTTTGGGTGGATTTTAAAAAGTATTGATAAACAATTATATAAACACTAAAGCTTTAGGCTAAATAAACAAGACTGAAAGAAAATTATAAAATAATAACCAATAAACAAAAAAACATGAAATCACTTTTTACACTTTTATTTTCGATTATGCTAATAGGTTCTGCAGTTGCACAAAACAAGAAAGAAACAGTAAAATGGCTAAACAAACACAAGAAATATATTACTATGATTAATCCGAGTGGTTATAGCAGTGAGGATTTTAAAGTAGAAATAACAGAGAGTTTTATTAGGGCAGAAAGTAGAGATGGTGATGATAAATATGAGACAAAAATGTATTGGTCAGAAATAAAAAAAACAACATTATGCTTTCTGGACGGTGAAAATGGTTATGTTTCATTAAATACAAATGACGAAAGCTATAGAGCACCTTCTATTACTTTATACATGTCAAATTATACATCAGAAATGAGAGAGAAATTAACCCAAATGGCTAATTTGAGCGGTACTGATGTAATGATGCGAACACTAGATATGAGAGGCATATCATTTGGTAAATAAAAAGTATGAAAAACCGAATCGCAATCTGTCTTTTTCTGGTAAATCTTTGTTGCGTTTATTCTCAGGAAACTGCTTTAGTAAAAACTGATTCCTGCGATTGCCGCCATCAAATTACAGAATTAGATATAGCGCTTCTTTGCTTTAATGTTGAAGACATGTATGAAGCAGATGAGCCAGAGAAAGGTTTCACTTTTGCTTTTGAAGAATCGCTGTGGAAAATGTCATGTGCTGTTCCCGGAGTAGATACCAGAGAAGAAGCGATAATGAAAGTGCAATGTATGTGGAATAAGTACAGGGAAAGAATCAGATGTTATGTTCATCCAACTTCTATTGCAGTAAATAAAAATATAACCAAATTTAGTTTAGATATTAATAATACCGTTTTTATCTATCAGGCAGTGCGCAAATATAATTTGGACATGAATTTTTTAGATCCGGCTGATAATAAAACTTTTTTAGATTTTGTTGAAGAAAGAGAAGAATACTTTCGAACTATAACGCCGGTTGATATTACAAAAGCAGATGAATATCAAAAGATATATCAACTTTTAAAAACACACGGAGCCAAACACTGCCGGGAGTTAATCAATTAAATTATGAAAATAATATTCAGAATAATTCTTTTTGCAATTATTGCTTTTCCTGTAAATGCTCAGACAGAAAAACATACGAAAGAAAAAATTGTAGCAGAAATTAAGGAATATTACAAGATGAAAAATTTCATCTATGTCAATGGCGCCAATACAGAAGATTTTGAAGGAAAAAGTTATAAAAATTTCATTGTTGAATTTTCTAATGATAACAGTATAATGACCTTTTGCTATGATTATCAGTATGAATATAATAGTTTAATGACTGATGTAAAAGATATATATATAATTAAAAATAAGATAGTTATTGATTTTAGTACAATTGAAAGTATAACCTTAAAAACGGTAAATAGTTTAGATGAAAATAAACAGCTTTTTGTGCTGAATTTTAAGTCGGAACCTAATAATGCAATAGAAAAATATGTTTCTGAAAAAGATCAAAATCTTCCTGAAATTCCTGAAAAAGTAACAGCAGATATAATTCCTTTAAGTGCAAATTGCTGTCCAAAAGAAGCTGTGGATATTATAAATAATAAAATTCTTCTCGCTTTTAATGAATTGATAAAGTTGCTACAAACAAACTAATTTCGAAAATAAAAAATAAATAAAAAGAATGAAAAAACTATTTACAATATGCTTTCTGATAACAATTTTATTTACTGCAAAAGGACAGGATTTGATTCGATTTACTGAAGAAGATAAAATTGGATTTAAAAATAAAGAGGGCGAAATTGTTATTCCAGCATTCTATAGTATAAGCCAATTTGAGAAAGGCTTTATTGCAGAAGAAATAAATGGTAAAGAGGGTACTGTCGATATCAACGGGAAAATATTAATCCCTTTTATTTATGACGATTTGTTGCCGTTTCATGAAGGTTTAGCAGAAGTAAAATTGAATGGTAAATTTGGTTTTATTGATGCAGCTGGCAAAGTCGTAGTTCCGATAAAATATAGTCTGACAACCTCTTTTGTAGAAGGTAATGCAGCAGTGCTTTTAAATCATAAAGTACGAATAGTTGATGTGACAGGTAAAGAAATAAAAGTGTTAAAATATGATACGATTAGAACTTTACTTTATGGTAGAAAATTGATTGAAGTAGGACTGAATAAAAAATGGGGCCGAATTGATTATCAGGGTAATGAAAAAACGAAACCAATTTACGATCTAATATGGCCAAAGGCTCCCTCCAATGTATTGTCATTTGCAAAATTAAATAGTAAAATGGGGATCATTGATAACAACGGAAATATAATTTTACCATTTGTATATGACTATATTTATAGGTGGGAAATAAATGAAGAAAAAAAGGATAAAAATAGATATTATAAGGTAGAAGCAGGTGGTAAGTTTGGTGTTATTGATTCTGAAGGAAAAGAAATTTTGCCAACGATATACGACAGAATTAATCACCTAAATCCAAATGATATCGAAGTTCAATTAGATGGTAAAATAGGATATTTAAATGCTCAAACGAATAAAATAATTTTTGTTAAAGTTGATGAAGAATTTAAAACATCATGGATGGAAGGAGCTAATAATATATATAATAGATTACAATAAAATTTGATTTTTACTCTATAATTTATTAGAAGATCAATTATGCAAAAGAAAAAAATAAAACCATGAAAAAGTATTTGTGTATTAGTCTAATGCTATTATTTTCAAATAATATATTTGCGCAAATTGATAAAATTGTTGGCAATTGGGCCGAAATTAAATGTGTACGTACCGATACTTTAGATATTGGAAGAGAAGAATTGCAAAAAAACTGGAAAGCTTACGTAAAAGGATATAAAACTCTTGACCCGGAAAAGTATACAGAAAGTTATTATATTTTTCCTGAAGAAGAAGATAAATTGAAACTAACAATCATAAAAGAAGAGGATTTCTTTTGGGCAACTGATGGCAAAAAACTGAAAGAAAAAATTGCTTACAATCCTGATTTTAAAGAATATTTCATCACCATAAAAAAGTATATGGGTTCTTACAGTTATATCGTTAGATATGATGTTATAGCAGATAAATTGTTGTTTTTGAATTATCGTTATGAAGAAGTTTCCAGTGAATTTGAAAGAAAAATATAAAAGATATGTTGCTAGTTTTTCTATAAATTTTAAAAAATAAGATATGTCAAATAATACATCCGAGAACAGTTTAATAATTCAAATTGTTCTGCTTCTGTTTATTATATTTGGTTACACCACTTATTTGTTTATTTCCAGAAGAAAAATTCTCAAGCAGAAAAACCAGGAGATTTTGGTTTCAAATTTTTCAGCTGGTATTGGTACTATTTTAAATAAAAAATTTGAACAAAAACTAAAGCAACGCACTATAAATGCTCATCAAATAATGGATCAAAGTGAGAGCGAAATGACCTATTCGCTCGTTTTACCATCAGATATAAAACTTATTGAAACAGAAAGCTGTTTATTAATAAATGGTTCGGTCGAAAGTATTGAAAAAATTTGCTACGAATTTTCAATTATGGATCAACTGCCTGAAGGTTTTTGTGTCCAGCTTGGCGATTGGAAACTATTTATATTTGGAGATAAACCACAAAGTAGCCGTGAAGATAAAATTATCGTTATGCCTGCAGACCACTGGTTGTTTATGAGCTGCAAGTTAAGCGAGAGTATTCATGGACATGAAATGCATCCGTATAATTATATTTATGAGCCGTTTACTTTTAAAACAATATTAGAATACGGTATTGGGGTCGAAGCAACAGATTATATTGGATATAATAGAGACAAGCTTTAAAAAAATCACGTCTCCTAATGAAGTTTCTGTAATTCAGATTCTAAATCAGAAAGCAGTTCGATGAATGAAAATATTAGCATTTATTAAAAATAAAATATGAAAAAACTACTATTACTTTGCCTTCTTTTGACTTTTGTATTTACAGCAAAAGCACAAGATTTAATACCTTATAATGATAATGGCTATATTGGTTTTAAAAACATTACAGGAAAAGTTGTTATTAAAGCAGAATATTATAAGTATCCAGATGATTTTCATGATGGGCTACTGCATGCTTTTGTCGATAATAAATATGGTTATGTAGATATAACAGGCAAAATAGTAATTCCGTTTATATATGAAGAGGCTACAACTTTTTATAAAGGATTTGCAGTTGTTCAAATAAACAATGTTGTATTTATAATTGACAAGACAGGCAAGGAAATTAAAAAGTTAAAATATGATTCTTTATCAATATCGAAAGATGATGTTGTTATGGTTAAACTAAATGGAAAATATGGAACAATTGATAAAAGCACAGGTAAAGAAATAATTCCTCCAATTTATGATAATACGTCTAGATTTAATAGGGATTTTGTACTAATAGTAACACTGGATAAAAAAAAGGGAATTATAAATAAGATAGGAGAGGTAATTGTACCAATACAATATGATAATATTAGTAGATTGAATGACTATATTTATAAAGCTCAAATGGGCGAAAAATTTGCTGTGCTTAATCCAGAATTAAAAGTAACTCCGGACTTTAAATATGATTCGATGCAGAGTTATTCAAGTGGTACTATTATGGTTAAAGTAGATGGTAAATGGGGTTTTTTAAATAATTTAGGAAAAGAATTAACTCCTGCGGAATATGATTTTGCCAAACATTTCATCGAGGGTTATGCGACAGTTTTAAAGAAAGGACGTTGGTATTTTGTGAATAATCACGGGGAGGAATTGCCTGTTGTTTATAATGGAACTGAGAATTATGATGACGTTAGTGGTCTTGTGGAAGGGTTTTGTATGGTACGGTTAAAAAATAAAATAGGTTTTATAAATAAAAATAGAAAACTTGTAGTTCCCCTTCTTTATGACAATGCAGGTTTTTATAATAATGGTCGTGCTAATGTAAAATTAAATGAGAAATGGGGTGTAATAGATGAAGCAGGAGATATAATCATACCTATCGAATATGATAAAGTGGATGTTTCTGATGATAACAATATACAAGCTACTAAAAATGGAAAAGATTTTTATTTTGATAAAAATGGAAAACCTATTGTAAAACCTTAAATATGACATTACTTTTCAGTGAAGCTTTTGAAACCTATATCCTCAATCAAAAAGCAATTTCGTGGGGATTTCAGCAGCAGATAAAAGTGCTTTTGCCAAATGGTTATTATGCTTATCCGTGCGGTTATTTTACCGAATATGAAAATGGATATAAAATGATTGCAAGCGGTGCTACACTTCACAAAACAGATATTCAGGAAGCTATGATTCTTGATCCTGATGGTGTTCCTATTGCCAGAGATACGGAAGATTTAAGATCATCTGAATTTTAGAAAACTAAAGTAAACCAATTTCGTTATGCATTTAAAAGGAAAAGAAAAACACTTTTGGAGAAGCTATTTCAGTATCAGCAGTCTTGCAGATATTCCTTTAGAAATTGGGCGTTTTAGAGCTATCGATGACGAAGTCGATGATCAGGTTTTGTTTTATTTGGCGTCAAGAATTCCAACGATTTATAATATTTATCTAAAATTCACACATGCAACTGACGAAGGAGTGAAACATATAAGCAATATTCAAAATCTAGAACAACTTACTTTAAGGGATCACAAAAACATCACAAATGAAGCTATTCCTTATCTCAATAAATTAGCCGATTTAGAATATCTGGATATTTTAAAAACTAAAATTCAGTTAGAAGATTTACCGGGATTATTTAATCTTCAAAAATTAAAAGAGTTGTACATTTCTTCTGAAAATCTTGATAAAGAATATCTTTTAGAACACGTCATAACCATGAAAGAAATACTTCCGAACTGCATTTTGTATATCAATTATGAAAGTTATGAGTAAAATGTAAGGTGTCTTCTATTGGATTAAATACTCCAAAATCTGTATTATTTCTACTGCATAATTTATCTCTAGATTTAGCGTATCATTTCCATTAGATTTAATCTGTATTGCATCTTCGATTTCGTTATAGTATATTACAAGTTCTGATGTTTCTATTATCCAATAATATTTGTTGTCAATTTTTTTATAAAGCTGATTAGTATAGGGCTTTTTTTCATAATTCGGGTTTTCCCAAATCTGTTTTGAGATGTCGATCAATAGATCTATAATTTCATTAGTGTCAGAATGTGTTAATAGACAGCAATCTGCATTCTCATATAAAAATTGCAGTGCAATACAATCTCCATTTTTCTGAATCAGAATATTTCCATTCTTAACAAACCAATTATAAATCTTATTTTCCATTTTAAATGTTTTGAGGTGTCCACATTTTTAAAAACTTAAATATTTTTGAGTATTCCTCTCTGGGACAAAAAGCCAAACAAACCTCTTTGTTGTTGAGAAAAGATTCGGTTAGCAAGACAAAATCATCTTCATTTTTAAGTTTTTCGAACTCAAGTTCATTGCATGTACAAACCACCTTTTTAAATATTCCATTTATCCATTTTATCATATCATCATTAGATTCGTATTTTTTGTAACAGGCCAATGAAGCATGTGCCGTTATTACTGGAACCAATTTATCTGGAATGTCATCTTTTACAATAATGTACATTTTCATATTTTACCGTTGTTTTCTGTCAGTTATAAAACTTAATGGATTATTTAATCATCTGCTTTTGATTTTAAATGATGTCCAGATTAAATTGCTCAAAAAAAGATGATAGATTATTAATGATAAAATTAGCTAAATTGATTTGATTTTTGAATGGTCTTTTTATAGAATACTCTTAACTCTTCACAACTACTTTTTATTTTATAAATTAAGGATGATGTAGCGTAACCTGAGGTCTGGTTGTCTATTAGTCACGTTGTTAGTGTTTTAGTTTTATTTTATTGTAGAATTCCTCACTTGAGCTCTTTATCAAGTGAGGAATTAATGTAAATAAAAAACCCTTAAACATTTGATGTTTAAGGGTTTTGACATTTGTAGCGAGGACGGGAGTTGAACCCGTGACCTCAGGGTTATGAATCCTGCGCTCTAACCAACTGAGCTACCTCGCCTGGACTGCAAACCGGAATGATTTCCTCATTGCGGGTGCAAAGATAGAAATAATATTAAAGCGTACAAGCATAAAATGAAGAAAAAAAAATATTTTTAAAAACGCATTGTTTTTGGACATATATTCTTATATTTCGAAAAAATTAAACGCAGCACATGGATTCAAAAATACGTTACGAAATCGAGTTCCCGATCAATTCTTCGCCGCAATTATTGTATCAATATATATCAACGCCTTCAGGTTTGTCAGAATGGTTTGCAGACAATGTAAATTCAAGAGGCGAATTTTTTACTTTCATCTGGAATGACTCGCAGGAAAAAGCGCGTTTAGCATCTAAAAAAACTGGCGAAAAAGTAAAATTTAAATGGGTTGATGAAAGCAGTAAGGATACCGAGTATTTTTTTGAACTGCATATTTTAGTTGATGAATTAACGAAAGATGTATCGCTAATGGTTGTTGATTTTGCTGAAAAAGAAGAAGTAGGTGAGGCTAAACAATTGTGGGAGAATCAAATCTCAGATTTGAAACATCTTATTGGTTCTGTTTAGTATAAAACTATTTTATCCCTTATATTTGCCCTGAACAAAATTCAGGGTTTTTTTATGATCAATTTTAACGGAAACATAGCACACGAAGAAAATATATTAACTCAAAATCGTGCTTTTCTATACGGAGACGGAGTTTTTGAAACAGTCAAAATTATAAACAATAAAATTTTGTTTCTAGAAGATCATTATTTCCGCTTAATGGCTTCAATGCGTGTCGTTAGAATGGAGATTCCTATGAATTTTACGATGGAATATTTTGAAGAACAAGTTTTGAAACTAGTACAGCAAAAAAATATTGCAGCATCAGCAAGAGCAAGAATTACTGTTTTTAGAAATGATGGCGGATTGTATTTGCCAAATACCAATGAAGTTTCGTTTTTAATTCATGCAACACCTCTTGAAAATACTTTATATGTGTTAAATACTGCTGTTTATGAAGTTGATTTATATAAAGACTTCTATGTAACCAAGCAATTATTATCGTCGATTAAAACGACAAATAAAATGATTAACGTAACAGGAAGTATTTTTGCTCACGAAAATGGTCTTGCAAATTGTATTTTGGTAAATGATGCAAAAAATGTAGTCGAAGCACTTCAAGGAAATTTGTTTATGCTTTCGGGTAAAAAATTAATTACGCCTCCAATTTCTGAAGGATGTCTAAACGGAATTATGCGCAAGCAAATTTTAGCCTTGGCAAAAAAAGTTGAAGGCATACAAGTGTCTGAAGAAATAATTTCACCGTTTGATCTTCAAAAAGCCGACGAATTATTCTTGACAAATGTAATCACAGGGATACAACCGATAACTAAATATCGAAAAAAAGAGTTTACAAGCAATCT
The DNA here is from genome assembly GCF_004362055.1 of Flavobacterium sp. 245. Taxonomy (GTDB): domain Bacteria; phylum Bacteroidota; class Bacteroidia; order Flavobacteriales; family Flavobacteriaceae; genus Flavobacterium. Next base: position 76,238 of record NZ_SNXB01000005.1, on the reverse strand, counting down.
GGCTCATTTATTAGTGCAGAAACTAAATGAGTCCATATCTGAAAATTAATTCAGATATGGGTTTTCAGGTGCATTTGACCAAATAAGATAATCACCGCCAAGCTCAAGAATTTGTTCTTTCCAGAAATGCGTGGTTGATTTCCCGATAATTTTGTTTTTGTAATTATTATCAGCGATGATCCAGGAGTTTCCCTGCATTTCATTTTCAAGCTGATTTTCATCCCAACCGGTATAACCTAAGAAAAAACGAATATTATTTTTACTAATAGATCCGTCGTTTATTAAGTCCTTCGTGGATTCAAAATCACCACCCCAATAAATTCCATTAGAAATCTCGACACTATTCGGGATCAGTTCTGGAATATTGTGAATGAAATATAGATTGTCCTGCTCAACAGGTCCTCCATTGTATATTTTAAAGTTGGCTTCAATCTCCGGTATTAAATCATTAATAGTATATTTTAAAGGCTTATTAATGATAAAACCAATTGATCCTTCTTTATTATGGTCTGCTAATAAAATTACCGATCTGTTAAATGATAAATCTCCAATTATTGAAGGCTCGGCAATAAGCAGGTGTCCTTTTTTTAATTTTTCTGAAATCATACGGCTACAATTTTTATTAAATTTAATCATAAAATTTCGAACTGCCCAAAAAAAATCGTTAAAGCGCACAAAAAAACCCTCCTAATGGAGGGTTTTAATTATATTATAAGTTTAGAGAACTTTCTTACTTAGTTCACTGCACCTTCTAATTCAGCTCCTGCTTTGAATTTTACTACATTTTTAGCTGCGATTTTGATAGTTTTTCCTGTTTGAGGATTTCTACCGTCTCTAGCAGCTCTAGCAGATACTGACCAAGATCCGAAACCTACTAATGAAATTCTTCCTCCTTTTTTCAAAGTAGTTCCTACATTTCCTAAAAATGACTCTAAAGCTAATTTTGCCGCAGCTTTTGTAATTCCTGCATCAGCAGCGATAGCATCGATTAATTCTGATTTGTTCATAATAATTAGTTATTAATTGTTGGTTAAAAAAAATTGTTAATACACAAATTTAGTAGGAAATCCGTTGCGTGCAAGTGTTTTCTCTAATTTTAGCAATAATTGTTAATAACTTGTTTTTTTTGTTCATAAAGCAGGTTATTCATCGATGAAAATCAGGTAGAAACCCCTGTTTTACTGAGGTTAATACATCTTTGCGTCATCAGAAAAAGTAATGCCGTTTAGGATTTCTGTTGCCTGCATTCTCTTTTTTCCAGGAAATTGCAAGCTTAAAAGCTGAATATAGCCGTCTTTCACTGCAATTTTGATTTCTTTTTTGCTACTGATCAGTTTTCCAGATTCATGTGAATGCTCTTCTAAAATCAATTTTGCGTCATATATTTTAATGTTCAATTCCTCATTTTTATCTTTCAGAAAGCACCAAGATGCAGGATACGGACTTAAACCACGAATTAAATTATTGATTTCGTCTCCAGATTTCGTCCAGTCGATTTTACAGTTTTCCTTATTTAATTTATAAGCAGTTTTGATTTCGTCATTGTCTTCTTGAATTGTTGTGGTTACATTGCCGGTTTCAATAACTTTCAAAGTATCAATTACAGTGGTGCTTCCTAAATTCATTAATCGGTCGTGCAATTGTCCTGCGTTTTCTGTTGGCTCAATTGCAATTTCCGAGTTTAAAATCATAGCCCCAGTATCAATTTTATCATCAATAAAGAATGTTGTAACTCCGGTTTTAGTTTCGCCATTAATAATAGCCCAGTTAATTGGCGCCGCGCCACGATAATTTGGTAATAAAGAAGCGTGAAGATTGAATGTTCCTAAGCTTGGCATTTCCCAAACTACTTTTGGCAGCATTCTAAAAGCAACAACAATTTGTAAATTGGCATTCAAAGCTTTTAATTCGGTTAAAAAACCTTCATCTTTTAAATTGGTCGGCTGTAATAAGGTAAGGTTGTTTTCTAAAGCATATTCTTTAACGGCTGAATATTTTATTTTTTGTCCGCGTCCAGCTGGTTTATCTGCAGCTGTAATAACGCCAACAACTTCGTAATTGTTTTTTATGATGGTATCCAAAATGCCAACAGCAAATTCTGGAGTTCCCATAAATATAATTCGTAATTTTTCCATTATGATTTTAAAGTGTATTTATTGTTTGCTAAAATAACAATGTGATTATTTTCTAATAATTCCTGAAGAACCAAAATCACATCTTTAGCATCTAGTTTTATTTGATTCTGAATTTCGCGCGAAGTTAATGTAGTTGCTTTTAATAAATGCAGAATTTTATCAGCAATAGAATCGGCTTCTGTAATTTTTCCTTTTTGAGTAATGCAGTATGAACAAACGCCGCAATTCAATTTTGTTTCTTCTCCAAAATAATCCAAAACCAATCGGTTCTTGCAGGTTTTGTCTTCCTTTATATAATAGAGCACAGACGAAAGTTGATCGCGTTTTAGTTTATTCTGTTTTTCCAGATATTTTGAAACTCGGTTTATTGTTAAATCATCTTCGCGTACTTCATTAAATAAAATAGTCGCGTCGTTGTTTTTGGATTTATATTCAATAATGTCTTTTTCTTTTAATTTTTCTAGAACTGCCGAAACCTGTTCTTCAGTATGATTTGATTTTTTTGCAATCAACGAAAAATTAAGCGGTGTTTTCATTTCGTGAACTCCCGGATATGTTCTTAAAATTGCCAAAATAATTTCTTCATCATTCGGGTTCAAACTCATATATCGGATAACTTCTTTCGATTCAATTAAAAACTGCATCGTAACTTTTTCCGAAAATTCCTGAGACATTGTAATAATTCCCTGCTGATTTAAAAACTGCAAAGCATTATAAGTTTTTAAAGTCGGAAAATCATATTTATTGCAAAAGTGATTCAATTTAAAGGAATAAGAGTCGTCTAAACCTTCGCCGTAAGCAATCTGAAAATAATTGCAGAGTTTGACATACATGGTTTTCAGAAACTTTTTATCGGGCAGTACATTTATAAATTGCTGTTCTGTTTGGTTTGCATCAGAATTATTGAATAATAGCACAGAAAAGGCTTTTTCACCATTTCGTCCCGCACGTCCTGATTCTTGATAATAGTTTTCTAAATTTTCCGGCAGTTGTGTGTGGATAACTGTTTTTACATTGTCTTTGTCAATTCCCATTCCAAAAGCATTTGTGGCCACAATAACCTGCGCTTGCTCCGACATCCACAATTGCATGTTTTTGTCTTTTTCCTGAGATGAAAGCCCGCCGTGATAATACGTTGCTCTAAAACCCAGGGATTGTAATTGGGTTGACATATTCAGGCATGATTTTCTATTTCGTACATATATAATAGACGGCTGTGGGTTTTTCTTTAAGATCTGTTCAACACGGTACAATTTATCTTCGACTTCAAAAACCATGTAGGCAATGTTTTTTCTTTCAAAAGATTGCTGAAAAAGTCTAGTGTCTTTTAATCCTAATTCGGTTTTGATATCTTCAACAACTCTTGGTGTTGCCGTTGCGGTCAAAGCCAAAAACGGAATTTTAGGAAAGAATTTTTTAAGTTCCGAAATTTTTAAATAAGCGGGCCTAAAATCGTGACCCCACTGCGAGACACAATGCGCCTCATCAATAGCAATTAAATTTATAGGAAGATTTTTGATTCGTTCCAAAATCCAATCCGATTGCAAACGTTCTGGAGAAAGATAAAGGAATTTGTAATTTCCGTATTGACAGTTATCAAGAAGATCAATAATTTCTTCGGTATGAATACCTCCAGTAAGAGCGATTGCTTTAATGTCTCTTTTTTGAAGATTTGCTACCTGATCTTTCATTAGTGCAATCAAAGGCGAAATGACCAGGCAAATTCCTTCGCGCATCATGGCGGGAACCTGAAAACAAATTGATTTTCCGCCTCCCGTTGGCAGCAGTGCAAAAGTATCTTGCCCTTCTAAAACCGATTCAATAATTTCTTTTTGCAACGGTCGGAAACTTTCGTGTTTCCAGTATTTTAAAAGAATTTCCTGTGCTTCCTGCATGGCCAAAGTGTTAAAGTTAAAAATTTAGAAATCAGTTTCTAGTTTTGCAACTTTAAACGTACTGCCTAAATTTTATCTAAGATATAAAGAATTCTGTTTTCAACCGTATCTTTTGGAACTTCAATTAAATTGTAACCGTATTTCTTATACGTTTCAATAAGATGGTTTTGAATTTCAAGTGCCTGTTCAAAATTCTCATAACGCTCTGTGTCGCTCTGATAAATCTCTTCCCACGGCGGTAAAATAAAAGTTTTAGAATATTTGTAATCCCCGCAAGCTTTAGTGAAATGTTCTGGATATTCATCGCCTATGTAGTCCATATAAGCGACAACATCAGGAATTCCGCGATCAATAAAAACTACATTATCAGCTTCTTTCTCAGCGTTTTTAAATTGCTGAATACGGCCTTCTAATAACATTTCGCTAAATAATAACGGCTGTTCCAAGAACAATTGCTCGATGCCTCTTTTTTGGGCTTCGAGTGTAACTTCTCTAGAAATTTCAGGGTAACAACAGTAGCCACGAGCTACTAATTCGTTTATCAGCGTAGATTTTCCTGTACCAGGACCGCCAAGGAGAACTATGATTTCTTTTTGCACTATTCTAAAAATAAAGGGCAAATTTACCTAAACTTATTCATAATTAAAAAGAATATTTATCAGAAGCGAGAAATTTGGCATTTTTAGGAGAAATAATTCCTTGCGATTGGATTTTTTTGGTTTGTTAAATATTGCCGTAAACTGGACTGAAGTCCAGCTCTGCAATATAGATTGTTTCTCCCGAACTACGTTAAAAAGAGCCAAAGGCTCGGTAAATATTGTAGAGCTGGACTTCAGTCTAGTTTAGACGTGTATTTTATGTGCATGCCAAATTTTTTATTCGCAAAACAAATATTTCCCAGAATCTTTTCCTTTCTTAGAAGGCACAATCAAATGCGATTCAAACCTTTTTCCTTTCAAAACATCATTCACGAAATCCAGAACATATTGCTGTCCGTCATGAAAAAGATAGCCGGAGAATTCATGTCCGCCACCACAAAAAGTAATCAGTTCGATGTCTTTATGTAAATCATTCATTTGGTTATAAACCGCATAAGAGCCAAAAAGAATCAACCAGCCTGAAGCATTTGTTGGGCAAGAGCGGTGCGAACCCGCACTGTACGGAACAGTTTCATCATTGCTTCCATGTGCTAATAACATCGGAATTGCTTTTTCTTTTGTAATTAAATTAATATCCTGAATCGCGCCGGATCCTCCAATAAAACCTTTGTATTTAAAGGTTTCAGGTAAATTGCTTTTGTATAAATTCATCAATTTATAATCCCAAAAGGAAGCTTGAAAACCAATTTCGGCACCGGCACTAATTCCGGAAATAAAGATTTTCGAAGTATCAAGATTGTATTTATCGGCATTTTCGATTAAAAAACCAGTCGCCTGCCACATATCGCTCACGCCAATCTGAATTGCTTTTATTTTTTCGGTCAAAGTTCCTTTGCATCCAAAATCTTTTCCTTTCATGTATAAACTGTACGAAATGCTCGCAACCGCATAGCCATTCTGTGCCATAAACATTCCGAATTCTTTTTCGCTCGTACGTTCTCCACCAGAAAATCCTCCGCCAAAAGCAAACATGATCAACGGAATTTTTTCGTTAGCTTTTTTCTTTGGCAGATATAAATCTAAATCCAGTTTGATAGTGTCGTTCTGGAAATAAGTTAAGGTTTTGACTTCTTGTGCTTGAATTGAATTTAGCGTAAGTGCAATAAAAAGTAAAAAGATTTTTTTCATTGTAATGTGTTTTAATCGCGCAAAGTCGCAGAGGCGCAAAGTATTTCAAATATAAAGGTTTGCCATTAATTTTGCGAATTTTTGCGAATTTAAATTTTAAAAGCAATCAAAAAATTAGTGAAATTTAAAGAAGAGATTTACAGTAATATAATTAGCGTAAATTCGTGAAATTCGTGGCAAAAAAACAGCTATGTTCTCAATAGAAAAAATCTAAAATCTAAAATCTGAAATCTGAAATCAAAACCGTATATTTGCGTTTATTTTTAATTACGAATGGAGAACGATAAAGAAAAAAATACAGCTGAATTTTACGAAAGATTAAAATTAGAGCTTGATAACGCAAATACTTGGCCTGCAGAATATTTGTACAAGTTTATTGTGCCATCTGTGGCAGATAACGTAGAGCGTGTTGAAAAAGCTTTTGACCGTATGGGCGCAGTTATTAAAACAACAAAATCTAAAACAGGTAAATTTACCAGCGTTTCTGTTGATGTTACCATGCATAGCTCAGACGATGTTATTAGTAAATACAAAGAAGTATCTACAATAGAAGGTATAGTTTCATTATAACTTATGATCGAAAAATATAAAAAAGAAGCCGCAAGTGACGTTGTTTTTAATTTAGAATACAATTCTGAAAGACAGCGATTAATTATTCCGGAGTATGGTCGTCATTTACAAAAACTGATTGATCAGGCTACTGCAATTGAGGATGATGAAGCGCGTAACAAAGCGGCGAAATACATCATTCAGGTTATGGGAAGCTTGAATCCGCATTTGCGTGATGTTCCTGATTTTCAACATAAATTATGGGATCAGCTTTTTATTATGTCTGATTTTAAATTGAATGTTGAATCACCATATCCAATTCCGTCAAGAGAGGTTTTAGAACTGAAACCAGATGTATTGCAATATCCGCAGAACTTTCCAAAATACAGATTTTATGGCAATAACATCAAATACATGATTGATGTAGCTAATAAATGGGAAGATGGAGAAATGAAAAATGCGCTTGTATTAGTCATTGCAAACCACATGAAAAAATCATTTTTGAGTTGGAATAAAGACACTGTAAAAGATGATGTGATTTTTGAACATTTATTTGAATTGTCTGGCGGAAAGATCAATTTATTACAAAGTACAGAGGAACTTTTGAATACAACTGACCTAATGCGTACCAATAAACGTGTGTCAAACAAAACCACTCCAGGCGGACAGGCAAAAATTCAAAGCAACAAAAACAATAATAAAGGCGGAAAAAAACCTTTTCAAAAAAACAATAATCAAAAATAAAGAAAGCTGCTAAGTTGCTAAGACTCTAAGATACTGAGGTTTTATTCTCAAAAAAAAACTTAGAATCTTAGAGTCTTAGTATCTCAGAAACTTAAAAGAGATCTATGGGAATTTTTAAAATCGAAGGAGGAACTCCTTTAAAAGGAGAAATCACTCCGCAAGGAGCAAAAAATGAGGCATTACAAATTTTATGTGCCGTGCTTCTAACAGGAGATAAAGTAAAAATTAATAACATTCCTGATATTATAGACATCAATAAATTAATCACTTTGTTGGGTAATTTAGGGGTGAAAATTCAACGAAATGAGCCGGGATCAATTACATTTCAGGCAGATGAGGTTAATGTTGGATATTTAGAAACTGAAGCTTTCAAAAAAGAAGGTGGAGCGCTTCGTGGTTCTATTATGATTGTTGGACCGCTTTTAGCTCGTTTCGGAAAAGGATATATTCCAAAACCAGGTGGAGACAAAATTGGTCGTCGTAGATTAGATACTCACTTTGAAGGTTTTATTAACCTAGGAGCAAAATTCAGATACAACAGAGAAGATCACTTTTATGGAGTAGAATCTCCTGAAGAAGGCCTTAAAGGAACAGATATGCTTCTTGACGAAGCTTCTGTAACTGGAACAGCAAATATTGTAATGGCTGCAGTTTTGGCAAAAGGTAAAACTACAGTTTATAACGCTGCTTGCGAGCCTTACCTACAGCAGTTATGCAAAATGTTGAACTCTATGGGAGCTAAAATCACAGGAGTTGGATCTAACTTATTGACTATCGAAGGTGTTGAAAGCCTTGGTGGATGCGAGCACAGAATTCTTCCTGATATGATCGAAATTGGTTCTTGGATCGGTCTTGCGGCTATGACAAAAAGCGAAATCACAATCAAAAATGTAAGCTGGGAAAACTTAGGGTTGATTCCGAATACTTTCAGAAAATTAGGTATTACGATCGAGAAACGTAACGACGATATTTATATTCCAGCTCACAAAGATGGATATGAAGTAAAAACAGATATCGACGGTTCTATTTTAACGATTGCCGATGCACCATGGCCAGGATTTACACCTGACTTGTTAAGTATTGTTTTGGTTGTGGCAACGCAGGCAAAAGGTGATGTTTTAATTCATCAAAAAATGTTCGAAAGCCGTTTGTTCTTCGTGGATAAACTAATCGATATGGGAGCAAAAATTATGTTGTGTGATCCGCATAGAGCGGTGGTTATGGGACATAATTTCGAATCTCAATTAAAAGCAACTACAATGTCGTCTCCGGATATTCGTGCGGGAATCTCATTATTGATTGCGGCGCTTTCTGCAAAAGGAACAAGTACAATTCAAAATATCGAACAAATCGACCGTGGATATGAGCGTATCGATGAGCGTTTGAGAGCTATTGGAGCAAAAATCGTGAGAGCGTAAAAAATATTTGCCACGAGTTTTTAATTTGAATAGTTCATTAACTCGTGGCGAAAAAAAATAGTCTAAATGACAGATGAACAAAAAGCTGTAAAAGCTACTATATTCAGTATAGCTGGAAACACCTGCCTGGCCTTGATAAAAGGTTTGGCAGGTTTTTTTGGCAATTCATACGCCTTGATTGCTGATGCGATCGAATCGACAGCAGATATATTTTCGTCGTGTTTGGTCTTATTCGGAATCAAATATTCTAATAAACCGGCCGATGAAAACCATCCTTATGGTCACGGACGTGCAGAACCTTTAATTACTTTTTTGGTTGTTGGGTTTTTAATTACTTCGGCAACTATTATTGGTTATGAAAGTATTGCCAATATTCAATCGTCTCATAATTTGCCAAAATCTTGGACGCTATATGTTTTGGGAGCTATTATTTTATGGAAAGAATATTCGTATCGTTTGGTTATGAAACGAAGCAAAGAAACAAATAGTTCTTCTCTCGCAGCCGACGCGTGGCATCATCGTAGTGATGCTATAACTTCTGTTGCAGCATTTATCGGAATTTCGATTGCGCTGATTATGGGAAAAGGGTACGAATCTGCAGATGATTGGGCTGCGCTTTTTGCTGCTTTTTTTATTTTATATAACAGTTACAAAATTTTCAGACCCGCACTTGGCGAAATTATGGATGAAAATTTGAATGACGATTTGGTAGAAGAAATTCGTGTTGTAGCACTGACGGTTCCTGGAATTCTTGGAACTGAAAAATGTTTTATCCGAAAAGCAGGAATGCGTTATCACGTAGATTTACATGCAATTGTTTCAGCTAGTATTTCAGTAAAAGAAGGGCATGATTTGTCACATAAGTTGCAAGACACTTTAAAAGAAAAAATACCACAGTTAGGAAACGTTTTGATTCATATTGAACCAGATGATTATCACTAAAAAAAGATTCTAAGATTCTAAGGTACTGAGGTTCTAAGCTTTTTTCTCAGGCTGAGCCAAGTCGAAGCCCACGCTAAGAATATCAAATTTCGAAATAAAAAGATCCGCTTAATGCAGTCTGTTTTTAGGCAGATTTTGCAGATTAAGCGGATTTTTTTAGGATTCAAAAGAAAAAAACTTAGAATCTTAGTATCTTAGAACCTCAGTATCTTAATTAAGAACATTCAAAATCTTCAGCCCAAACACAACGCCATTTTGCTGAACGCCTCCTTGATAAGAATGAACATAATCAACTCGGAATATCTTAAATTTTCCAAAACCTAGATTATCTAAACCAACAGTAAATTCAGAATAAGGTTTTCTGTCTGGAATTGCTAAGGTGTGAAACCCAATATTCATTGTAGATTTCAGGAGATTGATTAATGGAATTTTATTGGTTACAAATCCCATATCGTTATGCTCCAAATGCATTTCGAAGTAACTGTCATTTGTAGAATTGGAATAGTAAGGCATTAAGTTGAAAACATTCAAATAGCGTTCACTTGTGCCGATGTGAGTTTGATTTCCGTTAAAATGTCTGTAATCTATAAAAGCAATATTTTCGGCATTAAAGAATTTTCCAGCTCTGAAATTTGCTCCAAGAATTCCTTTATTCCCTAACGATAAGTCATATAGAACAGAAGCGCCGACTCTTTCAAATTCATATTTTTTCTCACTCGCGGCAAAGGCTTTTTCGAAAACTAAATAAACAGTTGGGTATCTTTCATTTTTAACATTAAATCTTCCGTCAGGTCGAGAAATGTATTTGTTTCCAAAATTAATTCGCGCCGTCACTGCTGTTTTGAATACATGATGAGGATCAAAAGCTGGAGTGGTAAAATCATTTGGAGCCAACGGGTTATTGGATGAATAAATGTCATCTTTTTTAAAGAAAGAATAGTCAGTAGTATTGAAAAGAGGTTTGCGTTGTTCGTAAGCAATTTTTGCATTCAAATTAATTCCATTTGCAACATCTTGACCATAATTAATCTGAGCAAATTCTAAATTGTAAAGCTTCATATAATTATCTTTAAAAAATAAAGATGCTATCGAATTGACGAATTTTGTAATAGGTTCGGCACCATTGAATTGAGCAGTTTTTGTTCCGCCCGAAGCCCAGATGGATGCATAATTGATGTTGTTGAATCGATGACTGAATTCACCAATCACTCGTAAACGATCATCAGAAAAACCATAATTGAAGGTTGTACTTATCGAGGTGCTTTTTCCAGTTTCTTCATCCCATTTTCTAAACGAAAAACCAGAATCTAAATTGAAACCTTGAACGGTATTAAAACTTAAAGAACTCAGGTTTAATAAACCTTTGTAGTTGAAAGAGTATTTCTCGAATGTGTTTTTGTAATCGTAACCCATTAAAATATCCCAAACTTTAAACTTGTTATTTTTAGCATCGATTGAATCGGTATATTTTCTTGATTTTCGAATCGTTTGGAGACTATCTTTTTTTGTGTAATCGGTACTTTCTTCGATTGTTAAAGGAATAGGGCGAATTTGGTTCCAGAAAGCATCATCTTTTTTGTTGGCATTTGGTTCAAAAGCAACGATTTCATTTCCAAAAGTTTTCTTTTCAAAAGAGGCCGGAAACTCATAATTAGAATACACATAATTAAATGTTCCCGAAAATTTAATTCCAAAAATACCCGCATTAAAAAAGAGCGACTGCGCGTTTTTTGACCAAATTTTTTGAGCTTTGTTGTAACTAAAGCTTTGTTTTAGATTCATTACTTCGGTAAATTCGTTTTTCATTCGGTAACCTTTTATATCAAGGTCAACTGCGTAAATGGCAAAACTATCGTCAACAATATAAATGTAACCTTCAAAAACGGGTTCTTTGTCTCGTTTAGGAGTAACTTTTATTTTGTTGATTTGCTGATTGTTGTCGTCAAAAAAAGTACCCTCAAGCTTGTATTTATAATAACTGAAAGCATTATCAGCAATAGGAGAGATGAGTTTGATGTCGAAATCTAAAGTATTGTCGTAAAAATCATAAGTCGACAAAGCAGCAGTGTTATAACTGTATCCTCTATTGTTTCCAGAGATTTTAGATGCGATAATTTTTTCTTTTAATTTATCTGGTTTTTCAAATGTAATTTTCGAAATAGTTTCAGATAAATATAGAATTCCCGTTCCAGTCGAATCCAAGTTAGAAGCCATATCCTCGCCAAGATCTACTTTTTGTCCAAGAATTTTTTTAGGAAGATCTTTCACTTTAAACATTCCTTTCGAATAAAAGTCGGCAGTATAGCGCCCAGTTTTATCCGAATTATCTTTTTTGCTGGCTATGGCGCTTTTTATAATTGCATCGGCAGGATTATTTTTCGGATCAATTACAACTTCGTTTAAAGCAAAACTTTCCTCGAGCATTTTAACATCTAAAACGATGTTTTTTGAATCAGAAGCAACAGCGATTTTTTGTGTTTTGAATCCGAGATACTGAAAGATGATTTTGTTTTTACCAGGTTCTTTTACGTTTAACTGATATTTTCCCTGTTCGTTTGAGGTGGTTCCGGCATAAGTGTTTTCTTCAAAAACAGAAACAAAAGGTAATGGATTCCCTTTTTCATCGGTGATAGTTCCTTTGATTTGAGAAAAGCTGGAAATAGAAAAAAATAAAAAGGCAAATAAAGTATAGTTTCTCATGTAAGTGGTTTGTCTTACAAAAATAGAATAACTTGAATCTGAGCCTATTAATAATTTGTTAAATTCTAATCTATATTTGAATGATTAATTCATTTGTCAGGCTGAGCGAAGTCGAAGCCCTTCACAGTTGGTGTGCCCTTCGACTTCGCTCAGGGTGACAATATTTATAAAAAAGATTGAATTGCCAATTCATAACTTTTAAGTCCAAAGCCTAAAATAACACCTTTGGCATTTCCAGATAGATACGATTGATGTCTAAAACTTTCGCGTGCATACGTATTCGAAATATGAACTTCAATAACTGGAGTTGTTACAGCTTTCATTGCATCGCCTAAACCTATAGATGTATGTGTGTAAGCGCCGGCGTTCAGAATAATTCCGTCAAAGGAAAAACCAACTTCTTGAATTTTGCCAATCAATTCGCCTTCAATATTGCTTTGATAATACGAAAGTTCGATGTTTGGAAATTTCTGTTTCAACGTTTCAAAATAATCTTCAAAAGTTTGGTTTCCGTAAACTTCCGGCTCTCTTTTTCCTAAAAGATTCAAATTGGGTCCGTTGATAATGCAGATTTTCATAAGTAATTTAAGTTTTATTAAAGTGATTTGAATTCATTTTACATTTCACTGAATACATTTCACAAGAATGTAAAAATAAAAAAAACCGCTCTAATAAATAGAACGGTTTTTATAAAAGTATGTGATATTCTTTTAGAACATGAATCCAGCTGAAAGCTGCACTACTGAGTTTCTAATATCTGCATTTGAAGAAGCGTCTGTTAATCCTAGACTATAACGCCCTTGAAGAAAAATACTTTCTGTAAGTTTTAATCCCAACCCCGCATTAAGAGCAAAATCAAATGTGTTGGCATCGTCAAATCGTACGTCATTTTTTTGACTTAATAAAAATGAAGCTTGTGGACCAACCTCTAAGCTTAGTGATTTTGTCATATAGATTTTTGCCATTACAGGAATCGATAAATAAGCTAATTCATTTTTAAAGTCTTCTTGTGCGTCGGCAAATTTATAAGTTGCTCCTTGTGTAGAATACAAAAGCTCTGGCTGAATCGCGAATTTTTCTAATAATTTTACTTCGGCAACAAGACCTGCATGAAAGCTAGTGATTCCCTCTTTATCAAATGCTACACCGTTTAATGATGCATCACCAGGCTGACTTGCGAAGTTAACCCCAGCCTTAACCCCGATTTTTAATAATTGTGCATGTATTGCAGTTGATGCCGCCAAGAACATTACAGCTGCTAAAAATAATTTCTTCATAAAATGTCTTTTAAAAATTGGTATTTTATATGTTATCTATAGTTCAAAACTACATTTTTTAGCATTTATTGTTTTATATCCCGCTTTAAATAATTATTAAAATTCTCACTTTTTTTTGATTTTTCAGTTCCTAGATAGATGTTTGTTTGGTTAAATATTTGAAAACCAGTGTGTTTTTTGTGGTATAATTCTGTCTTGTTTTGTTGTTTTATTATTGATTACAATTATTATTTAATAGGCTTAATATTACTTTATAGGTAATTTTTTAAAAATGAAATAATAAAAAAACATTTTAGATGTTTTTACAATAATGACATGCGGTCTTATAGTACTAATTTATTTGTTAAAAACCTAATTGATTTTTAGTAGGGATAGTTTTATATTTGATCATTAAATTTTAACCCAAAACAAATTAGAATGAAAAAAATTATTTTATCTGCCATTGCATTAATGGCTTTTGCATTTAGTAATGCTCAGGAAACTAGGTTTGGAATAAAAGGAGGCCTTAATATCACAACTTTTGCTGGCGGAGATTATTGGGATGCCAAATCTTTAGTTGGCTTTCAGGTTGGAGGTTTTGCTGAGATTAAAATTATTGAGAGATTATCTATTCAGCCAGAGGTTTTGTTTTCTACTCAAGGAGCAAAGCTTGAATTTGCTGGCGATGATTTCGACAATAAAGTGAATTATATTAACGTACCTGTTCTTGCAAAATTTTACATTACAAAGCAGTTTACAGCTGAAGCAGGTCCGCAATTGGGATTCTTAGTTTCTGCAAAAAGCGAAGGTAATGATGTAAAAGATAGTTACAAATCTGTAGATACAGGATTTAATTTTGGACTTGGTTATAATTTTACAGATAATGTGGCTGTAGGAATTCGTTATACGGTAGGTTTGTCGAATATAAGAGACTATGATGTTGATGATATTGAAGAGTACTATGACAGTCCAAAAAACAGTGTTTTAGCATTGACTTTAGCGTATAAATTCTAAATAATGTTATAATAGTAATAAAAAAGATCTCTTGATAGGAGATCTTTTTTTTGTTAAAAAAATAATCAAAAAAATATCTGCTTTTGTAATTACGGCATTTGGATTTGTGAATTCTGAAAAAATTAAATTCTGAGTAAAAAAGAAGGCTTGAATTTTAATCAAATCTTTACAACTTCATAAAGTAATTTTGTTTTTACGTTTTTCCGTAAGGTTTTTGATTATGGTGGTTCTATATTTGGCTTATTAATTTTAACCAAAATAAATTATAATGAAAAAACTTATTTTATCAGCGTTGGCAGTTATGGCATTTGGTTTTGCTAATGCACAAGAAGTCAAATTTGGAGTAAAAGGAGGTTTGAATTTTGCTAATCTTGGAGGTGATTTTGATGGTGACCTCGTAACTAGCTTTCACGTAGGGGGTTTAGCAGAGATTAAACTTACAGATAAATTTGCTGTTCAACCAGAGGTATTGGTTTCTGGTCAAGGTACTGATTTCAGTGAAGATGGTTTTAATTCTTTGGTAAAACTTACTTATTTGAACATTCCTGTTATGGCAAAGTATTACGTAATTGAAAGATTAAGTCTTGAAGCGGGACCTCAAATCGGATTTTTATTATCTGCAAAAAATGAGGATGTTGATGTTAAAGATTCTTTTAAAAGTGTCGATTTTGGGCTTAATTTTGGTGCAGGATATGATATTACTGAACATTTTTTTGCTGGAGTACGTTACAATTTAGGTTTGTCAAATGTTGCTGATTTTCCTGATGAAGCAGATTTCAAAACAAACAACAGTGTTTTTTCTGTGTCTGTAGGATATAAATTCTAATTTACGAAAAACATCATATTTTTAAAACCTTCCTCTTAATTTCAGGAAGGTTTTTTTATGTCTAAAAATCATTTACTTTGTAACTATGAATTGGAACCGATATATAAAAGATTATCAATCTTATTTGCGAATTGAAAGAGGTTTGTCTAAAAACACGATCGAAAACTATGGCTTTGATATAGAGCGTTTGTGTCTTTTTTTAGAACAAAATAAGATAGATGTTTCACCACTGAAAATTTCAGATGAAACGTTACAGCAATTTATATATTCAGTGGCAAAAGAGGTTAATCCGCGTTCGCAGGCGAGAATAATTTCGGGTTTAAAAAGCTTTTTTAATTATTTGATTTTTGAAGATTATAGGAATGATAATCCTTTGGAGTTAATAGAAAGCCCAAAAACTGGTCGAAAATTGCCAGACACTTTAGCGATTGATGAAATTGATGCGTTGATTGCTGCAATTGATTTAAGTTCGAATGAAGGAGAACGCAATAGAGCAATGCTAGAAACTTTATATGGATGCGGGCTTCGTGTTTCGGAATTGGTTACTCTAAAAATTTCAGATTTATTTTTTGACGAAGGATTTATAAAAATAACCGGAAAAGGAAATAAAGAACGTTTTGTTCCAATTGGAAAACTTACCAAAAAATATATCGAGATTTATAAAGATGAAGTGCGTCCTAATTTGATTATCAAAAAAGGATTTGAAGATACTTTGTTTTTAAACAGAAGAGGGAATCAGCTCACCCGAGCTATGATTTTTACTATTATAAAGGATTTGGCAGTTAAAATAGGTCTGCACAAAAATATTAGTCCGCATACGCTTCGTCATTCCTTTGCAACACATCTTTTAGAAAACGGTGCCGACTTGAGATCCATTCAATTAATGTTGGGACATGAATCGATTACAACGACCGAAATTTATGTGCATTTAGACCGAAGTTTTTTAAAGGAAGTAATGCATAGTTTTCATCCCAGAAGGTAATTTTTTTCGATTAAAAGTTAAATTTTATCTTAAAAATTAATATATTGTATGATAATTTCTACTAAAAGCAGATAAAATCGACGAACTGCATGTTTTTTGATTTTAGAGGTTAAAATGAACTCAATTTGCATAAATGTTATTGTATGGTTTTTGATTTATATGAAAATGAAGATTGCCTGGAAGTGAATAATTTTTACAAAAAATTACTGGCTGAAATGCCCGATTTGCTTTTTCAATTTGTAATCGATAACAATAACAATTACTCTTTCCCGCTTGTCAGCAAATCTGCTGATGATATTTTTGAAATTTCAGCAAAAGAATTTACGAATGACATTAAATTAATTGTCTACGAGCGAATTTTTCCACAGGATCGAGATTTGTTTTTTCAGTCTTTGGTGAAAGCTCGTAAAGAGGTTAAACCATGGGAAATTGAGTTTAGAGCAATTTTGCCTAAAAAAGGCTTGCGTTGGTTTAGGATTTCTTCTAAAACCGAATTGTCGCATGATGGCAATGTGAGTTTTTATGGACACGTTTCAGATATCACAGATTTGAAAGATAAAGAAGAAAGACTTCGTATTTCCGAAGAGCGTTTTCAGTTTGCTTTAGATGCTTCTACAGTTGGAATTTGGGATTGGGATATGGTAACAAATCAAGTTTTTTATTCCTCGCTTTCACTTAAAATTTTAGAATTAGAGTCGACAGATATTTTCGATGATCCTGAACGCTGGGATAAAATTGTGCATCCTGATGATTTGCCAAAATATTACTCTGATATTCACGAGCATTTTGATAATAAAATTCCGTATTACGAAAATTACCATCGGGTAATGACTTCGAGTGGTAATTACAAATGGATTCTTGATCGCGGAAAAGTTATAAAACGTGATGAAAATGGCAAACCTCTTCGGGTTATTGGAACGCACACAGATGTTTCTTTGCAAAAGGAAAAAGAACTGGAACTTATAAAAACAATGAAATTATACAGCGATCAAAACAGCCGATTGCTGAATTTTTCACATATAGTTTCGCATAATCTAAATACTCAGGCGGGTAATATAAAATCAATATTAGACTTTATTGATGCCGATGTTGATAAACAAACTGTAAGTGAAATGCTGGTGCATTTAAGAACAGTTTCAAATGATTTGAATGATACGATTTCGAATTTAACTCAAATTGTAAAAACGCAAAGCAATATAAATATTGCCGTTGTTCCTTTAAAGTTGTGTGAATATATTGAAAAAACGACTGCTGCAATTAAGGGTTATGATAAACGAAAAAATGTCACAATAGTAAATAACGTTCCTAATTATTTGACGATTAATTTTAATCCGGCCTATCTAGAAAGTGTTTTGCTTAATTTTACAACCAATGCAATCAAATATGCGCATCCTGATCGTGATCCTTTAATCATTTTTGATTTTGCAATTGAACCAGATGGTTTTAAATCATTAAAGATTACAGATAATGGCCTAGGGATCGATTTGGCGGTTCATGGTGATCTTTTATTCGGAATGTACAAAACATTCCATAAGCACGAAGAAGCGCGCGGAATTGGCCTTTATATCACTCGAAATCAAATCGAAGCTATGAAAGGCAGTATTTGTGTTGAAAGTGAAGTAGGAGTGGGTACAAGTTTTAAAATTATATTTGGAGATTTGTAATTCGTTTTCTCAAAATACTTATAAAAAACAAAGGCTATCTGAAAAGATAGCCTTTGTTTTTTATTTAAAAGAGAAATTACTTAGCAATATTAACTGCTCTAGTTTCTCTAATTACAGTTACTTTTACTTGACCTGGATAAGTCATTTCTGTTTGGATTTTTTGTGAAATTTCGAATGATAAATTTGCTGCGTTGTCATCAGAAACTTTTTCGCTTTCTACAATTACACGAAGTTCTCTACCTGCCTGAATTGCATATGCATTTTTCACACCACTAAATCCGTAAGCTACATCTTCAAGATCTTTAAGACGCTGAATGTAAGAATCTAAAACTTGGCGTCTTGCTCCTGGGCGTGCACCTGAAATAGCATCACAAACCTGAATAATTGGAGATAATAATGATTTCATTTCGATCTCATCGTGGTGCGCTCCAATTGCATTGCAAACTTCTTCTTTCTCGCCATATTTCTCTGCCCATTGCATACCTAAAAGTGCGTGTGGCAAATCGCTTTCAGTATCTGGCACTTTACCAATATCGTGTAATAAACCAGCTCTTTTAGCCAGTTTTACATTTAAGCCTAATTCTGCAGCCATGATACCGCAAAGTTTAGAAACTTCTCTTGAGTGCTGTAGCAAGTTTTGTCCGTAAGAAGAACGGTATTTCATTCTACCCACAACTTTAATCAATTCAGGGTGTAATCCATGAATTCCTAAGTCGATTACAGTACGTTTACCAACTTCAATAATTTCATCATCAATTTGTTTAGCTGTTTTTGCAACAACTTCTTCAATTCTTGCCGGGTGAATACGTCCGTCAGTTACTAATTTGTGTAATGACAAACGAGCAATTTCTCTACGAACTGGATCAAAACAAGAAAGGATGATAGCTTCTGGCGTATCGTCAACAATAATTTCTACTCCTGTTGCAGCTTCTAAAGCTCTAATATTTCGTCCCTCACGGCCAATAATTCTTCCTTTTACATCATCAGATTCAATGTTGAAAACAGAAACGCAATTTTCAACTGCTTCTTCAGTTCCAACTCTTTGAATGGTATTAATAATGATTTTTTTAGCTTCTTGTTGTGCCGTAAGCTTAGCCTCTTCAATAGTATCTTGAATGTGCGACATTGCTTTGCTTTTAGCTTCGGCTTTTAATCCTTCCACTAATTGCTCTTTTGCCTCTTCTGCAGAAAGCCCAGAAATTACTTCAAGCTGTTGTAGCTGGCTTTTGTGCAGTTTGTCAACTTCACTTTGTTTTTTGTCTAAAACCTCAATTTTGTTGTTGTACTCTTGAGTTTTAGCTTCAAAATCATCATTTACTTTTTTAGCTTTTGAAAGCTCATTAGAAATTTGAGATTCTTTGTCGCGCACTCTTTTTTCTACTTCAGCTACTTTTTTGTCTCTAGCTAAAATAACTTGTTCGTGCTCTGATTTTAGTTCGATAAAACGTTCTTTTGCCTGTAGAATTTTATCTTTTTTGATATTTTCAGCCTCTAAATTAGCGTCTTTTAAAATTGAAGCTGCCTCTTTTTTAGCGTTTTTGATTAGATTAGAAATATTGCTTTTTTCGATGATTTTAGCAATTGCAAAACCTGCTGCAATCCCTACAATACCTGAAATAATGATCGTTATTATGTCCATGTTTGTTAAAATTTATATATAAAAAAAGCCTACATTAATTGCTTGAATAAACTCGTAAAGACAAGTTTTGAGCTAACTCTCTGTTCAAGTTTCCCAGCCAAAAGGAGGGCATACTATAGTAGTGACGATTCGCTCATTCTAAATTGTTAGTGTTGAGTTTACCAATTGTGAACTAATGTAGGCAGTATCTTAGTTTCTGTAAAGAACGTTTAATTTTCGAGATATTGATCTAATAGCGAATTTAATTTCTTAATTCTATCGATGGTTTCTTCTCCATCGATTGCGTTATCAATTTGTTTTTGTTCAACTTGTGATGCAAATTGCAATGCACACATAGCTAATACATCTTGTTTGTCACGAACTGCGTAATTTTCTTCGAACTGCTTAATCATCGCATCAATTTTCTTAGAAGCGCTTCTAAGCCCTTCTTCCTGAGATGGTTCAACCGTTAACGGGTAAACGCGGTCTGCAATTGATATTTTGATTCTAAGCTTTCCGTCCATGTTTTACTAATCTGATAGTTGCGCTATACAGTAATCAATTTCGCGAATTAATGAATTTATTTTAAGCTTTGTCTCTCTCTTGTTATTGTCGCTGCCGAGCAACGAATTGGCTATTTTAAGTGTATCATATTGCTTCTTCAAAGCCTCAATTTCTTCAGATTGTTTCTGGATAATTTGCACAGCTTTGGCTAATTCTAATTGTAAATCCTGATTGTTTTTCTCCAGACCTTTTGATTTTTCAAAAAGCTTCTCGACTTTATATTCAAGAGTATCAATTATTTCGGCAATTACACTCATTATAAATCCTATTCATTACTTAATCATACAAAGTTAGTATTCCTTTTTATTAATGCAATTTTTTATCGATTTTTTTGCAGTTAAAATAAGCAAATAGATGAAATTCAGTCAATTGTATTTTTGCGGCTAAATTCTCGGTTTAAGCCTGTTATTTTTTTATCTTAGCAAAAATGTTGCTTATGAGATTTTCGTTATACACCTTGTTATTTTGCCACTTTATTTTTGCTCAGACGCAGTATCCTAAAGATTATTTTCGTGCGCCACTTGATATTCCAATGCAACTTTCTGGGAATTTTGGGGAGTTGCGTCCCAATCACTTTCACGCGGGTTTTGATTTAAAAACAAATCAGCGAGAAGGTTTAAATGTTTATGCAATTGCTGATGGTTATATTTCAAGAATTAAGATTTCAACTTTTGGAAATGGTAAATGCATTTATATAACACACCCAAATGGCTACACATCAGTATATGGACATTTGCAGACCGCAGTTGGTCCGGTGCAGGAGTATATTCAAAAGACACATTACAAAGAAAAAGCATTTGAGATTGAGATGTTTCCAAAACCAGATGAATTGCCTGTAACGAAAGGTCAATTAATTGCGCTTTCTGGAAATACGGGTTCTTCTGAAGGGCCACATTTGCATTTTGAAATTCGCGATACAAAAACAGAATTTGTCATTAACCCGATATTTTTTGGATTTGATAAAAACTTTACAGACACAAAAAAACCTGCTGTTTCTAGTCTTTTTGTTTATCCAATGGATAATGCGGTTGTGAATCAATCAAAACTGCCTGTAATGCTGAATATGTCACTTCAGAAAGATGGAACTTATCTTGCCAGCAAAGTAAAAACAAATGGGAAAATTGGTTTTGGAATTTCGGCTGTCGATTTTGATAATGTTTCGGGAAACAAAAATGGTGTTTTTAATGTTTCGACTTTTTTAAACGGAAATCAAAATTATAATTATCAATTTAATACGTATTCTTTTGACGAAATGCGATACATCAATGCTTTTATTGATTATCCAAAATATAAAAAAGCTGGACAGAGAGTTCAGAAGCTTTTTATGAAAACACCCTTTGCTTTGAGTATTATTAAAACGGATTCGCTTCGTGGGATTGTTTCGGCAGATCCAAATTTAGCTTCGTTATACAGAATTGAAGTTTCAGATTATTATGGGAATTTAAGTTCCATTACGGTTCCAATTGAATACGACAATGAAACTCCGGTTGTAAAAGAAGAGCCAATAGTTTCAAATTATTTTATCAAAGCGAATAGAGATGCAAATTTTGAAAAAGAAAATATGTCGGTATTTTTTCCGGCTGGAACTTTTTACGATGATTTCAATTTGAATTTTGATGTAAAAAACAATAAAATTTATATTCACGAAGATGTTATTCCGGTGCATTCTAATTTTACTGTCACTATTAAAGATGATACGTATGAAGAATCTTTAAGAGATAAACTTTTTATTGGACGAAGCGGCAGTTATAATGCAACTTCAAGAAAAGGAGATGTTTTTACAGCAAAATCTAAAACTTTAGGGCAGTTTGGATTGGTTTTGGATACAATTGCGCCTAAAATTTCGATTGCGAAATCTATTCAGGATAAATGGATCAGTGATGCAAAAAAAATACAGTTTACAATAAGTGATTCTTTGTCGGGAATTAAATCATATAATGGTTATTTAAATGGGAATTGGATTTTGTTTGAATATGACAATAAAACTAGAAAAATTACGCATACTTTTGATGATGCATTATTGTCTGAAGGTGCAAATGATTTAAAATTAGAAGTGACTGATAATGTTGGAAATGCCACTGTATTTGAAACTCACTTTTTTAGAAGTCAACAAAAATAAAATCAAAACGTTTGAATAATTATAAATTAATAGTTGTTTTCTTTTTTTTATGCATTGGCCAAATGGCAATTGCTCAAAATGCTCATGTTAAAGGTGTTATTTTAGACACTGAAAATCGGCCGGTTGCTGATGTGAATGTTACGTGTTTAGGAAATGTCGTTCAATCAGATTCGAATGGTGTTTTTGATATCGAATTACCTCCAAATAAAAAAGTATCTCTGATTTTTACTCATATTTCTTTGAAAATGTTGAGTTTAACAGTGAGTTTAAAGCCAAATGAAATTTTTCTTTTTAATCCGGTAATGAATAATTCGGAGGAACAAATGGGCGAAGTTTTTGTTTCTTCTAAAAATAAAAAACGCGTTCAGGGAATTGTGACCGTAGAGCCTGAAACCATAAAAAAAATTCCAGGCGCAAATGCCGGAATAGAAAATATACTGAAAACATTGCCGGGCGTAAATTCAAACAATGAATTGAGTACACAATATGCGGTTCGTGGTGGAAATTATGACGAAAATTTAGTTTATGTAAACGAAGTTGAAGTGTATCGCCCTTTTTTGATTCGTTCAGGACAGCAGGAAGGTTTGAGTTTTACAAATACTGATTTAGTTCAGAATGTTGATTTTTCAGCAGGTGGATTTCAGGCTAAATTTGGTGATAAATTGTCTTCGGTTTTAGATATTACATATCGAAAACCAACACAGTTTGGTGCTGCTTTTGAGGCAAGTTTCTTAGGTGGAAGTGCGGCGGTTGATCTTGTTTCTAAAAATAAAAAATGGTCGGCGGTAACCGGAATCCGTTATCGAAATAATAGTCTTCTTGTAAACAGTCAAGACACAGAAACGAATTATACTCCGGTTTTTGCCGATATTCAGACAAATATAAATTATGATATTTCCGAAAAATGGCAAATGAGCTTTTTAGGAAATATTTCTCAGAATAAATATTCCTACCAGCCTTTAACGCGTCAGACCAATTTTGGAACGATCGATCAGCCAATGGCTTTGAGTGTTTATTATGAAGGTCAGGAAAAGGATAAATACGAAACCTATTTTGGCGCTTTAAAAACAACTTATAAAGCTTCGCCAAGTCTTACTTTTAAATTAATTGGTTCTTTGTTTCATACTACAGAGCAGGAACATTTTGATATTTTGGCCCAATATAGATTAGGAAACGTTGATGAAGACGGAAATCCAGAGAATATTGATTTTACACGTGGTATTGGTTCGCAGCTTAATCATGCGCGAAATGACCTTGATGCATTAATTGGTAATGTCGAAATTAAAGGATTTAAGGAATGGCTGAATGACAGTGAATTGGAATTCGGTTTAAAATATACCAGAGAATCTATTCGTGATCGCGTAGTTGAGTGGGAAGTAATTGATTCGGCTGGTTTTTCAATTAATCCACCTTTGGTGATTTTGCCTAAAAATAATGAGCCTTATCAGCCGTATACCGGACCATTGTTGCCTTATCAAGATATTCGAGCCACAAATTACAATACCATAAACAGACTTTCAGGTTATGCACAATTCAATAAAAAAACGGCTATTGGTTCAAGTTTGGTCTGGTATCATCTTGGCGCGCGTTTTCAAAGCTGGAATGTTTCGGGAGCTTCTGTTGAAGGTAAAAATCAAATAGTCGTAAGTCCGCGTGCTCAATTTGCGATTCAGCCCAATTGGGATATGGATATGGTTTTCAGGATTTCTGGAGGATTGTATCATCAGCCACCTTTTTACAGGGAACTTCGGGATTTAGATGGGGTTGTAAATCCGAATGTAAAAGCGCAGGAATCGGTGCACATTGTTTTAGGAAATGATTACAATTTTAAAATGTGGAACCGCCCTTTTAAATGGGTTACCGAAGTGTACTATAAATCAATTTCAGATGCGAATGTGTATTCGATTGATAATGTCCGAATCCGTTATGTTGCCAATAATAATGCAAAAGCATACGCACAGGGTTTTGATTTCAGGCTGAATGGAGAGTTTGTTCCAGGAACGGAATCGTGGGTAAGTTTTGGATATATGAAGACCGAGGAAAATTATGAAAACAAAGGATATATAGCCAGACCAACAGATCAGCGTTTGAAATTTGCCATGCTGTTTCAGGATTATATGCCAAACATTCCGAGTGTGAAATTGTATCTGAATTTAGTTTATAATACCGGTTTGCCTGGTGGCGCACCTGCTTATTCAGATCCGTATTTGTATCAAAATAGGCTGAATGACTACAGAAGGGCAGACGTAGGATTTGCAAAAGTTTTTGTTGACAGCAGTACAAAAGTTGCTAAAGCTAAATGGTTGAAGGATTTTAAAGAATTATCAGTTGGGCTTGAAATTTTTAATCTTTTCAATAATCAAAACGCAATTACCAATACTTGGGTACGCGATGTGTATTCTAAAAATCAATATGCAATCCCAAATTATATGACTTCGAGGGTTTTTAATGTGAAGATTAACGCGAGGTTGTAAAGTTTACTAAAATGCAATAAAACCAAAATTTACAATCAAAAATAGTATATTTGATATTCTAATATAATTGCCATAAATGAAAAACTATATAAAATATATCGCCTTAGTAATTATCGGAACTACAGTGAGTTGTAAGGACGAAGTGCAGAAGCCGAAAGTAATTTATGATGCTTCAAACAAAGCAAGTGTAGTTGCCAAAACAGATTCTACCCAAATTGAGGTAGCAGATTTGCCTATTCAGATGGAAGGAACAAATTATTTAATTCATCCTGTTGGCGACTTGAGAGTTTATGAAAGAGGTTCAAAGGCGCGTTATGGTTCGTCAAGTGTAAATGATGTAAGTTTTACAATATCTAATTTAGGAGAATATGAAATTACAGGCTATCTGCAGAATTTAAAATTCCAACAAGTTGATTCAGATTCTATCAGGCCTTTATCAGATAAACCAGTTTTAATTTTGACGGCGACTTATTTGAAGACAGTTGCAGATAAAACTCAGAATAAAGTAATGGTTTATACGTTAACAGATTCTGATACAAATAAAGACGGGAAAATTGATACTGGAGATATTAAAACTTTGTATTTGAGTAAGATCAGCGGAGAAAACTTCACGAAAATTTCGCCAGATCTACAGGAATTGGTAGACTGGAGTTTAATTGAATCAAAAAATCGCATTTACTTCAGAACAATTGAAGATACCAATCAAAATGGTCAATTTGATAAAAATGACGTTTTACACTATAACTACATTGATTTAGCTTCTAAAAAATGGGAAGTTAAGAGTTATAAACCTATTTAAGATGCTAAGGTTCTAAGACGCTAAGATTCTGAGGTTTTAAGATTTCGGAATAAGAAAAAGCTCTTTAAAAATTATTGACTTAATTTTTAAAGAGCTTTTTCTTATTTAAG
The DNA here is from genome assembly GCF_004362055.1 of Flavobacterium sp. 245. GTDB lineage: Bacteria > Bacteroidota > Bacteroidia > Flavobacteriales > Flavobacteriaceae > Flavobacterium. The sequence goes on along the minus strand of NZ_SNXB01000005.1, from coordinate 50,642 downwards.
ACTATGTTGAAAATCCTTTTAATCAGTGCAATCTGTGGCTAAAAAAACTTAGAACCTCAGAATCTTAGAATCTTAGCAACTTTCAAATCAATATGTCACTTTCCAAATCTGATTTTTCGATTTCAAAACCGAAATCCAAACGTTCAACCAATTCGATTACCAGTTTTTTATACCAGTTTTCAGATTTAGGATGAATGTAGATTTTTTCAATTAATTGATTGATGTCAACATTGATTTTTATTCCATCATTCAGTTTAATGGTGCTTTTAGAAGTATCCGTAATAATTCGGACTTCGCGTTCGTACTGAAAACTTTTTCTTTTAAATAAAAATGGAAAGAACAAATCATCAAATGGAATATATTCTTTTTTGTAGTCGATATAATTTACTTCACCAATATACTGATCAAAATTATTTTCGGGATTTAATGCTTTTTGCAATCTCCCAATTGTAGACTGAATAGCGAGTCCTTCGCTGTTTTGTGTGAAAATCTGCCACATAGCAAACGATTCGTATTCGTTAATGTGCCAACTGCTAATAGCAACCTTTTCGCGATGTGTTTTATAATAATTTAAAAAGTCAGGATTATCAACAGCCAGTTTTCTAATTTCTTCGTATGTAGGTTCGCTGAAAGTGCCTTCGTATTGATCTTCAAATTTATCGGAACGCGACATGAATAATTTCTTCGAAAGCAGTAAATCAAGAAATTTAGATAAGTCAAGATATTTCCAAACTATAGTATTTGGATCTTCAGGCAGTTTTATATTCGGATTCTTTAGATACATTTTTTAGGGATTTCAAAAGCTACCTAAAGTTAAAAAATAAACACAGATTAAAGAAATTAAATTGAGTTTTAATAGTTCCTTAATCTGTGTGAATTAATTTGTTTTCTTTGTTTTAAATCTTACGATTCAAAAGACTGCATAGTAACCAGTTTATTATAAGTTCCGTTTAAGGCAATTAATTGTTCGTGAGTTCCCTGTTCAACAATTCTTCCTTTTTGCATTACAACAATTACATCGGCTTTTTGAATTGTAGAAAGTCGGTGTGCAATAACAATCGAAGTTCTGTTTTGCATCATATTTTCAAGCGCAACCTGAACAAATTTCTCGCTTTCAGTATCCAATGCTGATGTTGCTTCGTCCAGAATCATAATTGGAGGATTTTTTAATACCGCTCTTGCAATAGATAAACGCTGTTTTTGTCCGCCCGAAAGTTTGTTTCCGCTGTCACCAATGTTAGTATAAATTCCTTTAGGAAGTTCTTTTACGAACTCGTAAGCGTTGGCAATTTTCAAAGCTTCGATAATTTCATCATCAGTCGCGTCTAATTTTCCTAATGAAATATTTGCTTTAATAGTATCATTAAATAAAATACTATCTTGAGTAACTAATCCCATTAAGCTGCGAAGTGACTGCAGATTCATGTCTTTGATATTAATATCATCAATCGAAATTGTTCCGTCATTAACATCATAAAAACGGGTTAAAAGGTTTGCAATGGTACTTTTTCCACTTCCAGACTGACCAACAAGTGCAACAGTTTGACCTTTTTTAATTTGAAGAGAAAAGTCTTTTAAGACAGTTTCTTCTTCATATTTAAAGTTAATGTGCTGAATATTTATGTTGTCATCAAAAGTAGTTTTTTCGACTGCTTTTTCTTTTGAAGTAATAGGGTTTTCCTGTTCCAGAATTTCAAGAACACGCTCTGCAGCTGCATTTCCTCTTTTTACTCCGTATGAAGCTTTAGAAATCGCTTTTGCAGGTGTTAAAATATTATATGCCAATCCCATGTAGGCAATAAATGAAGCACCTTCTAAAGTTTTATCAATTAAAACCATTTGTCCTCCGTACCATAATAAAATTGCAATTACAGTAATTCCCATAAATTCACTTGCAGGTGAAGCTAAGTTTTGGCGGTTTCCAATGCTGTTTGACAGAGTAAAAAAGCGTTCAGTTGAATTTTGAAAAATAGTGTTGAAGTAGTTTTCAGCATTATATCCTTTTACTACTTTCAAGCCACCTATTGTTTCTTCAATAGTAGATAAAAAAGCGCCTTGTTCCTGTTGTGCTTTTGAAGATTGTTTTTTTAGCTGTTTTCCAATTAATGAAATCAGATATCCTGAAACTGGAATAAAAATAAATACAAAGAGTGTTAATTTGGCACTAATAATTAACATTGCAATTATTGTAAAAAGGATTGTTAGAGGCTCTTTGACAATAAGTTCCAAAATAGCCAAAAAAGAAGTCTGAACCTCATTTACATCTGCTGAAATTCGAGAGATTACGTCGCCTTTTCTTTTTTCAGAATAAAAAGCCAAAGGCAATTCTAATGTTTTTTTGTATAATGCATTTCGCATATCTTTTAAAACGCCATTTCTTAAAAAGTTAATGAAAAACATTGCGAGATAATCGGCTAAATTTTTCAATAGGAAAATAGAGATGATTATTCCGACCATTACAGAAAGTATAAAACCTGGATTATTTGGGTCGTTATTTTTTGTAATGTAATAGTTTAGATAGTTTTCTCCGTATTCTTTTATATGTGCTATTCCTTCATAAGGAGGCATGGCAGTAAGTTTTTTGCTTTTGCCGAATAAAACCTGAAGCATCGGAATCAATGCCATGAATGAAAGTGTACTGAAAAGAGCATACAAAACATTAAAAAAAATGTTTAAGAATGCGTATTTTTTATACGGATAGATAAAAGGAACTATTTTTTTGAAATTACTCATTTAGGTGTTTTTTACCATTAAACCCGATAGCTTAAAAAGTTATCGGGTTTTTGAAAAATGTTTTTGTATTTTAATTATTTCAATTGCATATCTGCAATGATATTCTGTATTTTTCCGTCTAAGAATTTTTCTGCCTCTTCAAACTCTGAAACCGATTCGATTGCAGCATTTACGCTGATATAGAATTTGATTTTTGGTTCAGTTCCGCTTGGTCTTGCACAAATTTTAGAACCGTCTTCAGTGTAATAAATCAATACATTAGATTTTGGAATATCCATGGTAGATTCTTCACCGCTTATTAAATTCAAAGCAATTGAAGTGTCGTAATCTTCTACCATAATCACTCTTTGTCCATTGATTTCTTTCAAAGGATTCTGGCGCAAGTTGATCATCATCTGGTTGATTTCTTCTAAACCTTCCATTCCTTTTTTAGTCAAAGAAACCAAGTATTCTTTATAGAAGCCGTTTTCAACATAAAGCTGTAAAAGTTCTTTGTAAACAGAACTTCCTGCTGCTTTTGCCTGAGCAGCAACTTCGCAGATTAATAAAGTTGCAGCAACGGCATCTTTATCTCTCACAGCATCGCCAACCATAAAACCAAAGCTTTCTTCACCGCCTCCGATAAATTGAAGTTCTGGGAAATCTTTGATCATTTTTGCAATCCATTTAAAACCAGTCAAGCCAACTTTGCATTCAACGCCATAGCTTGTTGCCAATTCCATAATCATTGGAGTTGAAACAATTGTTGAGCCTACAAATTGTTTTCCGTTGATTTTTCCAGCTTTTTTCCATTGCTTCAATAAGAAAGAAGTCATTAAAACCATCGTTTGGTTTCCGTTAAGCAAAATTAACTTGCCATGATTATCTCTAACTGCAACGCCTAAACGGTCGCAATCAGGATCTGTACCAACAACAATATCAGAGTTTGTCTTTTCTGCTAAAGCAACAGCCATAGCCAAAGCTTCAGGCTCTTCGGGATTTGGAGATTTTACAGTTGGAAAATCTCCATCTGGAACCGCCTGTTCAGGAACAATATGGACATTTTTGTAACCAGCTTGAGATAAAGTATCAGGAACCGATTTTATAGAAGTTCCGTGCAACGAAGTAAATACAATTTGTAAGTTGTCTTTAGCTTCTGCCGGAGTATTAAAACTTGCGTTTTCAATAGATGATTTCACAAAGGCTTTGTCAATATCAGTGTCGATGTATTTGATCAGGCTTTCGTTAGCTTCAAATTTAATTTTGTCGTAGCTTAAATTTTCAATTACATTAATAATTGCAGCATCCTGCGGAGGAACAATTTGGCCTCCATCTTGCCAATACACTTTGTAACCATTGTATTCTGGTGGATTGTGTGAAGCGGTAAGAACAATACCACATTGACATCCTAAATATTTCAATGCAAAAGATAATTCGGGAGTTGGTCTTAAGTCTGAAAACAAATAAACCTGAATTCCATTTGCAGAAAAAACATCGGCAACAACTTTAGCCAAAGTATTACTATTATGACGGCAATCGTAAGCAATAACAACTTTTAAAGGTTCGTTTGGGAAAACTTCATGTAAATAGTTAGATAAACCCTGAGTGTTTTTTCCTAGTGTATATTTGTTTATTCTGTTGTTTCCAACGCCCATTACACCGCGCATTCCTCCGGTTCCAAATTCCAGATTTTTGTAAAAACTTTCCTCAAGTTCTTTTGGCGATGTTGTCATTAATTCCTTAACGGCTGCTTGTGTCTCTTTATCAAATGTTGGAGTTAACCATTCGTTTACAGCATTCAAAATATTAGGTGCTATATTCATCATTCGTGTATTTTTTATAGTTTAAATAAAAATAATATTTTTCAGGAGGTGATCACTGTTCCTTTTGGTCTTTTTTGTCCGTCGTGAGGACAAAAAAAGATTTTTTCTTTCATCAAAGTTAGGATGTCCTGCTAAAAATTAACCTCTCGGGAAACTTTATAACGTGCTTCGTTGCTTTTGGTTCTCAAAATAATCTCTCCCAGAAAACCTGCAAGAAACAATTGAGTTCCTAAAATCATAGTAGTCAAAGCGATATAAAACCACGGATTGCTGGTTACTAAACTGTATCGCATTCCGTTGTACATGTGGTGTAATTTTGAAACACCAATATATCCAGCAGATAAGAATCCGATGATAAACATAATAGATCCCATTGCGCCAAATAAGTGCATTGGTCTTTTTCCGAATCGAGACAAAAACCAAATTGTAATCAAATCCAGAAAACCGTTTATAAACCGTTCCATTCCAAATTTGGTTTCACCGTATTTTCTAGCTTGGTGAATAACTACTTTTTCACCAATTTTACTAAAACCAGCATTTTTTGCCAAAACCGGAATATATCTGTGCATTTCGCCTGATACTTCAATGTTTTTTACGACTGTATTTTTATACGCTTTTAATCCGCAGTTAAAATCATTTAATTCAACGCCCGAAGTTTTTCTGGCCGCCCAATTAAATAATTTTGAAGGCAGATTTTTTGCTACAACAGAGTCATAACGTTTCTTTTTCCAGCCAGAAACTAAATCATATTTCTGAGCTGTAATCATTTCATATAAACCTGGAATTTCATCAGGACTGTCTTGTAAATCGGCATCCATTGTTATAATGACATCGCCTTGTGCTTTTGCAAAACCTGCATGCAGCGCCTGTGATTTTCCGAAATTTTTCATAAAACGAATTCCTTTTACGTTAGGATTTTCGTTAGAAAAACTTTCAATAATATTCCAAGAATCATCTGTACTTCCATCATCAACAAAAATGATTTCATAAGAGTAATTGTTAGACTGCATCACTTTAATAATCCACGAATAGAGTTCTTTTAGTGATTCCTCCTCGTTTAGAAGCGGTATAAGTATAGATAAATTCATTTATATTTTTTATTCTTGAGTGGTTTTGCTTTTGAAAAATGCAGCAAAGATCAATCCGAAAATCGCACTGATTACTATTGCAAAAGCAGATCCTTTTAATAATTCGAAAGTTGAGTAAGGGCTGCTTTCTTTCATTTTGTTAATTGCTTCATTAATAGACGAAGCTGGAGCCCCAAATTTCTGCATCATGTTTGCAGTGTATTTAATCATTATTTCATTCAAAGTGTCTTTTGCACCCGGATCAATAACATTAAATAAAACAATATTAAAAGTTGTAGAAATTAAAACGCCAATTACGGCAGCTATAAAATACGTGGTAAAAGCATCTTTAAAAGGAAAAACACCTTTTAATTCTTTCTTCGTTTTAGAAAGTAGAACAATACTTATAGTTACGCTTATTGCAATTCCAATTATGCCCATCCACCATGCAGTGAATAAATTTAAATCAACCGCATAGATAGTAGCGGTAAATAATGCCGATGCAATTCCAATCATTACACCATAAGTAATACCATTCTTTTTTATAACTTCATTGATCATATTTCTATATGTTTTAAAATTAATCCACAAATATAGCAATTCCCAATATAATCGGAGATAAAAAAAGCTTTTTGAAATAAACTAAAAAAAAGTGAGCTAAGTATTTGTTTATTAAAAAAGAATTGTAAATTTGCACACTCAAAAATAATTAAATTTTTAAACAAAAAAGAGTAGTGTTGTTTATACCTTTTTCTAACCATGAAAAAGCTTCAAAATAAAAATGCTCTAAAACAATAAATAAAAAGAAAGATGAAAAAAGGAATTCACCCAGAAAATTACAGATTAGTTGCGTTTAAAGACATGTCAAATGATGACGTTTTTATCACTAAATCTACTGCAGATACAAAAGAAACAATTGAAGTTGACGGAGTTGAGTATCCAGTTGTAAAAATGGAGATTTCTAGAACATCTCACCCTTTTTATACTGGTAAATCTAAACTTATCGATACTGCAGGACGTATTGATAAATTCAAAACTAAATACGCTAAACACGCTAAAAAATAATAGCTGTTTTAAATTATATAAAAGCCTTCCAATTTGGGAGGCTTTTTTTATGGATTTGATTTTTTTATTGAAGCGAACACGTTAAAGAATAGAAGTATTTTATTTTATTAAAAAGTTTCACGTTTAATGAAACACATAAATATTTGTAACTTTGGCCTTGGTAACCAAATCAAATTTTAACACATTAAATTAATCGTATGAATTACATTCTTTTTGACGGTCCCGTCCGGAATGCTTTATTACCCTTTACTTTTACAAGGCCTGTTGCTGATATTCTAATAGGAATCACGACGATTCGTCAAAAATGGGAAATGCGCCTTGGATCAACTATCACAACAATTACTGAGGAATATTTATCTGAAAAATTCCCAATGGTTGAGATGGAAGAAAATGTTATGATCAACGCTGCTTATTTGCCAAATGATAAGCTTGCTGAACTGGTTTCTGATTTAACAACAAATCAGGCTATTTTTAAAGGTGAGGATGTAATCGCTTTTTTTACTACTGAAAATCAAGAGGAAGTTGATTTCGATACCTATGAAATTATTCAATACAATGAAGACTGTTTAACGGTGGAGCATACTTGGGATATTTTTTCTAAAAATGATGCCGCTATTCGTGCCGACTTTATTTTTTTGACAGAAGACAGAAAATCACAGCCAATTCCTAAAAGCGTAAATGTAATTGCGCCTGAAAATATTTTTATTGAAGAAGGAGCTAAACTAGAGTTTGTTACTTTAAATGCTTCAAATGGCCCTATATATATAGGAAAGAATTCAGAAATTATGGAAGGAACTGTAATTCGCGGACCTTTTGCTTTGTGTGAGAACGCTCAGGTAAAACTGAATGCAAAAGTTTATGGCGCTACAACGGTTGGTCCGGGATCAAGAATTGGAGGAGAGGTAAAGAATTCTGTTTTATTTCAAAATTCAAATAAAGGGCATGATGGATTTTTAGGTGATTCTGTTTTAGGTGAATGGTGCAATATTGGTGCAGATTCAAATAATTCGAACCTAAAAAATAATTACGAAGAAGTAAAGCTGTGGAGTTATGAAACGGAAGGTTTTGCAAAAACTGGACTTCAATTTTGCGGTTTAATGATGGGGGATCACAGTAAATGTGGCATCAATACCATGTTTAATACTGGAACTGTAGTTGGGGTAAGTGCTAATATTTTTGGATCTGGATTTCCTAGAAATTTTGTTCCAAGTTTTTCTTGGGGCGGTGCGGCCGGATTCACCACTTATGTGACTAAAAAAGCTTTTGAAACAGCAAAATTAGTTTTGGGAAGAAGAAATATAGATTTCGACGAAACCGAAGCGGCGATTTTAGAACATATTTTTGAAGAAACTAAAAAATGGAGAAAAGATTGATTAGATAATTAGTCAATTTGAAAATTAGATAATTTTTGCAAACCCGACAGGTTTTAAAACCTTTCGGGTTTTGTTTTTACATGTTGAACTGGACAGAAGTCCAGCCCTACAATATAGCTCGAGCCGAAGGCTCTCTTGTTGTTCCGTAGGAACTTATTGTATTGTAGGGCTGGACTTCAGTCCAGTTTAACAATAGAATGAGTTTTTTATAGATATGGAAAGTCTTCTAATCATCTAATTGTCACATTCTCAAAATTATCTAATTTACAAATTGCCAAATTATCTAATTAATCTATCTTTGCAGCACGAAAAAAATGGGTAGTCAAAGAAACGATTAACCGATTAAACAAATTAACAAAGACAAATGATTACAGTTAACGATATTTCGGTTCAGTTTGGTGGAACTACACTTTTTAGCGATGTTTCTTTTGCTATAAATGAAAATGATAAAATTGCCCTTATGGGTAAAAATGGTGCGGGAAAATCGACACTTTTGAAAATAATTGCTGGTGAAAACAAACCTTCAACAGGAAGTATTTCGACTCCAAAAGATGCTGTTGTGGCTTATTTGCCTCAGCATTTATTAACTAAAGATGGTTCGACTGTGATGGAAGAAGCATCAAAAGCTTTTGGTGAGATTTTTAAAATGAAAGCCGAAATTGATGAAATCAACGAGCAGTTAACCGTTCGTACCGATTATGAAAGTGATGCTTACATGAAATTGATCGAAAGAGTTTCTGACTTGAGTGAGAAGTTTTATGCTATTGAAGAAGTGAATTACGAAGCTGAAGTTGAGAAAATATTAATTGGTTTAGGTTTTGAACGTGAAGATTTTGGCCGTCAGACATCTGAATTTTCTGGAGGATGGAGAATGCGTATCGAGCTTGCAAAAATTTTATTGCGAAAACCAGATTTGATTTTGCTGGATGAGCCAACCAACCATATGGATATTGAAAGTATTCAGTGGCTGGAAGAGTTTTTACTGACTTCTGCAAAGGCAGTTGTGGTGATTTCGCACGATAGAGCGTTTGTTGATAATATTACAAACCGAACTATTGAAGTAACAATGGGAAGAATTTACGATTATAAAGCAAAATATTCTCATTACTTAGAATTAAGAAAAGACCGTCGTATTCATCAGCAAAAAGCTTATGACGAACAACAAAAAATGATTGCTGACAACAGAGCGTTTATTGATCGTTTCAAAGGGACATTTTCAAAGACTGATGCTGTTCAGTCTCGTGTAAAAATGTTGGAAAAATTAGAGATTGTTCAAGTTGACGAAGTTGATACTTCGGCACTTCGATTAAAATTTCCGCCGGCGCCACGTTCTGGGCAATATCCAGTTATTGTAAAAGAAATGTCTAAATCGTATGGCGATCATGTAGTTTTTAAAGATGCCAATATCGTAATTGAAAGAGGACAGAAAGTTGCTTTTGTTGGGAAAAATGGAGAAGGAAAATCAACAATGATCAAAGCGATCATGAAAGAAATTGGCGTTGATTCGGGAAGTGTTGAAATTGGGCATAATTCTCAAATAGGATATTTTGCTCAAAATCAGGCTGCATTATTAGATGAAAACGCTACCATTTTTGAAACTATCGACAATATAGCTGTTGGCGATATTAGAACACAAATTAAAAACATTCTTGGAGCATTTATGTTTCAAGGTGATGATATTACCAAAAAAGTAAAAGTGCTTTCTGGTGGAGAAAAAACGCGTTTGGCAATGATTAAATTGTTGTTGGAGCCGGTTAACTTGTTAATTCTGGATGAGCCTTCAAATCACTTGGATATGAAAACGAAAGACATTATTAAAGATGCTTTGCGTGATTTTGACGGAACATTGATCTTGGTTTCTCACGATCGTGATTTCCTTGACGGATTAGCAACTAAGGTTTTTGAATTCGGAAATAAAAGAGTTAAAGAACATTTTGAAGATGTGGCAGGTTTCTTGGCACATAAAAAAATGGATTCTATGAGAGAGATCGAAAAATAGAAATCTTCTAAAATAGTAAAAAGGCGCAAGTTGATTCTTGCGCCTTTTTTTTGCTTTGTTAAAATTGATAACTATATTTTAATGCAATTATTTTTACAAGTTGTTGTTTTTTTATTATATTTATAACTGCTTTTGTATTGATTTATAAGTATTTGTCTTTTTTTTATTGTGTAAAAGATTTTTTTGACCTTTTTAAAAGTTTACTATATAAGCCTATGAGAAAGACGTTACTTTTTCAAATTATTCTTGTTTTATTTTTTGTGCCATTGCTTTCGAATGCACAATCATTAGCAGCTCAACCGACGACTGATTCTGAAAGTGATATTAAGTATCCAGCATTTCAATTTAAAGGACTTTTACAAGCCAGGTATTTAGAAAGTTTTGAAGATAATGTTGATGTTTTGGGAGCGCATCATTCAACAGGAAATGTCACTCAAAGTTCCTTTGATATCAAAAGAATGCGTGTGGGACTTAATGCAAAGCTTAGTAAAGAAACTGAAGTCGTAATTTTAGTAAACTTGGCTGATTTCAAATCTGATACTAAGGGAAAAGTTCTTGAAAATGCTTACGGAAAATATACTTTTAATAAATATATAGCGCTAACTGGTGGGCAGTTCAGACCTGCATTTGGTATTGAGGAATTGGTGCCTGTAGATATTATTAAGTCGTTCGATTTTTCTAATCAATATTATGAATTTGGAAAGAACGGCTGGACAAGTTTTCAAATTGGGGCATCGGCAACAGGTGCTTTTGATATTGGAAAAATACCAGTGAATTATGCTGTTTCTGTTTTGAATGGAAACGGAAAAAATGCAGAAATGGATAAAGATAATGGCAAACAATTTTCAACAAGATGGGTTTTGGAGTTGTCGAAAAAACAGGGTATTAATTTGGGTTTAAACGGAGGTTTTGGAAAAGTTTTCAAAGAAGATGTTTTTGCAATTGGTGCCGATATCACAAGTAATTTTAAAATTACTGACAAATTCAGTTTTGATTTACAGATTGAATACAAGCAGGGAACAAATCATAATTTGTATTTTTCTCTGCCAGTTGCTTCAAGAACTCCAGATGTTGCAGATTATCAAATGCGAGGTATTTACTTTTTGCCAAATTTTAGATATGTTGTTGATTATAATAAATTAACCTCTTTAGAATTTTCGTGTCGTTATGAAAGATTTGATCCGAGTTATAAAATTGATTCAAATCTAAGACAGGCCTATACGCCAATGGTGAGCCTTGAATTTGGAAAAGCGTATAGAGGACGAATTGAGGCAGGATTTCAAATTGACCGATTTGATAAAAATGTTCCAGATACAACCACCTACGATAATAACTTGTTTTTAATACAGCTCCAGCTTAGGCTTTAATTAACTTAAATCTTGTTTTTATGAAAGAAGTACAAATCCCTCAAACCATTATCACACTTGCCGTTGGAGTTGCAATTTGGCTGATTCCTGCTCCAAATGGTGTTGTTGTTGAAGCTTGGCATTTATTTGCAATTTTTGTAGCTACTATTTTAGGAATTATTCTAAAAGCGGCTCCAATGGGAACTATGTGTATGATCGCTATTGCTTTGACGGCTTTTTCGCAGGTTTTGGCGCCTGGCGAGGCTGGTAAATCTATAACATTGGCATTAAAGGGTTTTGGAGATAAAGTAATCTGGCTTATTGGGATTTCATTTTTTATTGCCAGAGGATTTATAAAAACAGGTTTAGGAAACCGAATAGCTTTTTTGTTTATTCGAATTTTCGGTAAAAGTTCGCTTGGACTTGCTTATGGATTAGGTTTGGCTGATTTAGTTTTGGCTCCTGCTGTTCCAAGTAATACGGCTCGAGGTGGTGGAATTATTTATCCGATTATGAAGTCGATGTCAATGAGCTTTGGTTCGATGCCTGATCAGCCAGAAACACATAGAAAGCTAGGTTCGTATCTTACCTTGAGCAGTTATAATGCTAATCTTATTGCTTCGTCCATGTTTTTGACGGGGACGGCAAGTAATCCAATGTGTCAAAAATTTGCGCTTAATCTCGGAATTAAAATTACTTGGATTTCTTGGGCCACGGCTGCGATTGTTCCTGGTTTAGTTTCGTTTTTTGTAATTCCGTTTGTGTTATATAAAATTTATCCGCCAGAGCTTAAAAAAACAGGAGATGCGCCTCAAATTGCGGCTCAAAAACTTAAAGAAATGGGGTCAATTACGCGAAACGAGTGGATGATGCTGTTGACTTTTTTTATTTTATTGTTTTTATGGATGACAGGTGATCTCTTTTCTATAGATGCTACAACAACTGCTTTTATTGGTTTGGTTATTTTGCTTTTGACTTCAGTTTTAACTTGGGATGATGTAAAAGCTGAAAAAGGCGCTTGGGATACAATCGTTTGGTTCTCAGTTTTGGTAATGATGGCAAGTTCTTTAAATGAACTAGGTTTTATTGCGTGGTTTAGCGATTTGGTTAAAGCTGAAATAGGTGGGCTAAGCTGGCAAATGGCTTTTCCTATTATTATATTGGTGTACTTTTTCAGTCACTATCTTTTTGCAAGTGCAACGGCACACGTAGCCGCTATGTATGCAGCGTTGTTGGGAGTTGGAGTTTCACTCGGAATTCCGGGCTTGCTTCTTGCTTTTATGCTTGGTTTTGTGGGATCGATATACGGAACTTTAACGCATTACGGACATGGACCGGCACCAGTCTTTTTTGGTAGCGGTTATGTCGACCTAAAAAGCTGGTGGGTCAAAGGGCTGATAACTGGATTGGTTATGCTCTTTATCTATATGGTAATAGGAGGTTTGTGGCTCCGATTAATTGGTGATTTTTAAATCCTGATTCCAGGAGGAAGCAATTCTTTGTATTTCGGATTTTTTTTGAAAAAAGTAACAATCTTTGGATGAATAGGAACAACTCTGAATTTTTTCTCTGTATTCAATTCCATGATGTTTTTCAACATGTTGTCAAGTACGGCTTGATTGTCATAGCCTTCAGGTGTGTTGATTTTGGTTAGGAAAATTTTCTTTTCTTGAAATGAATATTCAACAGAAAGCATTCCTTCAGGAGCTAAAGTTTCAAATTGTCTCGCAAAAGTGTTGTCTTTAATTGCTAGTGTAGTTTCAATAGATTCCATAATTTGTCATTTTTTTAGCAGGTTTAAAATATAAAATAGATTTCGGGCGTATTCTGTTTAAATGCTTATATAAGGTATTAAACATGAATGATTTGGAATGCAAAGTTAATCATTTGATTTTCAATATGGAATTATTTTTTTAAGAGAGCGTTTTTTAAATATTTTGTAATTTTATTTGTTTTAATATGGATTATGGTGTAAGATTTGATGTGCATATTGTTAAAAAAAGTACATTTATATTGAAATAGAGATTTGTAATTAAAATACCGTTTTTGACAAATGAGTAAAATTCCTGTTTATTTTATGCCAGGCTTGGCGGCTAGCCCAGCCATTTTTGAAAGAATTAAATTAGACGAATCTGTTTTTGAAACCTATTTGCTTGAATGGGAGATTCCTAAACCTAAAGAATCTTTGTCTGATTATGCTATTCGAATTGCGAAAAATATCAAACATGAAAATCCGGTTTTGATTGGAGTTTCCTTTGGAGGAATTTTGGTTCAGGAAATTTCAAAACATATAAAAACGAAAAAAGTAATTATTATTTCGAGTGTAAGAAGCAATGCTGAATTTCCGCGAAGAATGAAAATCGGCAAGAAAACCAAAGCTTATAAACTAATTCCGATGAAGCTGATTCTGAATATTGAAAATCTAGCTAAATATTCTTTTGGAGAAAAAGTAAACAAACGAATTAAATTATATGAGAAGTTTTTGGCAGTCCGTGATCTTAATTATCTGCAATGGGCTGTAGAATCGGTTATTTTATGGGACAGAAATGAAGTTGATGATAATGTGATTCATATTCACGGTGATCAAGATGATGTTTTTCCTATAAAATATATTGACAAGTGTATTGTTGTAAAAGGCGGTACTCATATTATGATTCTGAATAAATACAAATGGCTCAATGAGAATTTGCCGTCTATTATATTGGAGGATTAAAAATTTAGTTTCAAGTTTCAAGTTCCCGGAGTTTAGTAAAGATCTATCTACCAACTTGTCATTTCGAACGTAGGGAGAAATCTTCGCAAGTGGCTCGACAAAGATGTTGTGCAAAGTCATTGCGAGGAACGAAGCAACCACACGAAAAAGGGTGTTAGTGAAATGCTAACTGAGATTGCTTTGTTTCTCGCAACGACAAAAAAAATCCCAAACTCTTTTTAGAATTTGGGATTTTTAATATTGTAATTTAAAGAAGTTTAGATTTTCTTCATTTGTTCTTTCATCATCGTGATTTGTTCTTTCAGCATGCCTTGTTTGTCTAATTTCTTAGCTTCATTCAATAAATTAGTAGCTTCAAGCTTTCTGCGGCGTGACATTGCAACTCCGGCAAGGTTCAATTTAGCTACTGCTAAATCCATATCCATTGATAGTCCAAGTTCGATTGCTTTCTTGAAATGTTTCTCAGCTTGGTTGATATTAGTTTGAGACAACATAATTCCGTGAAGGTAATTAAAGTATCCCTGTTGTTTTCTTACTAAGGCACCTTCTGGATTTTTAATGTATGATAACCACTTTTTAGCTCCTTCGAAGTCTTGTTTTCTTAATTTAAGGAAAGCTAATAAGATAAATTCGTTTTTAAAATAAAGGAAAATAGGAATAGCAGTAAGTAAAAGCAAAAATATACCATTCCCGATATTACTTTCTGTAAATTGCCAAATGCCAGCAACTACAAGAAGTCCGGCCAAAATAAGTTTAATATTTTTATGAAACATAATTAATGTAAATTTGTGATTGCAAATATAGTAAAATGAATTAAAAATATTTTTATTAAAGTGCTTGCCAGAAAAAAAAGTCTTTGTATATTTGCACTCGGTTTTTGAGCAACGATATTCAAAAACAGAAAAACAGATATTAGATACCATTTTAAAGATACAAAGCAATGAGCAAAAGAACATTTCAACCATCGAAAAGAAAAAGAAGAAATAAGCACGGATTTATGGACAGAATGGCTTCTGCGAATGGAAGAAAAGTTCTAGCGCGTAGAAGAGCAAAAGGAAGACATAAATTGACTGTTTCTAGCGAGCCTAGACACAAAAAATAATGTTTGTATAAACATACATAAGGCGATTACTTTTTTAGTATCGCCTTTTTTTATACCTTGTCGGTAATAAATTTGTAACATTCTAGTTTTTAATGCACTGTGAATGTTTTTTTGAATACAATATAATAACTACACAATACATACAAAATGCCTAAAGACACATCAATAAAATCAGTTTTAATAATAGGTTCAGGACCTATTGTTATTGGTCAAGCTTGCGAATTTGATTATGCAGGATCACAATCTGCACGCTCAATTCGTGAAGAAGGAATTGAAGTTATCTTGATTAACTCAAACCCAGCAACGATTATGACCGACCCATCTATGGCCGATCATATTTATTTGAAACCTTTAACGACAAAATCGATTATTGAAATTCTGAAGGAACATCCACAAATTGATGCTGTTTTACCTACAATGGGGGGTCAGACTGCTTTGAACTTGTGTTTGGAAGCTGAAGAAAAAGGAATCTGGCAGGATTTCGGAGTGCGATTAATCGGGGTTGATGTAAATGCAATTAATATTACAGAAGACAGAGAGCAATTTAAACAGCTTTTAGAAAGAATAAATGTACCAACTGCGCCTGCAAAAACGGCTACTTCATATTTAGAAGGAAAAGAAATTGCTCAGGAATTTGGTTTCCCACTTGTAATTCGCCCTTCGTTTACACTTGGAGGAACTGGAGCAGCGGTTGTTTATAAAAAAGAAGATTTTGATGAGCTTTTAACTCGCGGACTTGAAGCTTCTCCAATTCACGAAGTTTTGATCGATAAAGCTTTGATGGGATGGAAAGAATACGAATTAGAACTTTTAAGAGATAAAAATGACAATGTTGTAATTATCTGTTCTATCGAAAATATGGACCCAATGGGAATCCACACTGGAGATTCGATTACGGTTGCTCCGGCAATGACTTTATCTGATACGACTTTCCAAAAATTACGTGATTACGCTATCTTAATGATGAGAAGTATCGGAAATTTTGCGGGAGGATGTAACGTACAATTTGCAGTTTCGCCAGACGAAAAAGAAGATATCGTAGCAATCGAGATTAATCCTCGTGTATCTCGTTCTTCTGCTTTAGCATCAAAAGCAACGGGTTATCCAATTGCAAAAATCGCTTCTAAACTTGCTTTAGGATACAATTTAGATGAATTGCAAAACCAAATTACTAAATCTACTTCGGCTCTTTTTGAACCAACTTTAGATTATGTAATCGTAAAAATACCTCGTTGGAACTTCGATAAATTTGAAGGATCTGATAGAACTTTAGGTCTTCAGATGAAATCTGTAGGTGAGGTTATGGGAATTGGACGTTCTTTCCAAGAAGCATTACACAAAGCGACTCAATCTTTAGAGATTAAGAGAAATGGAATTGGTGCTGACGGAAAAGGGTACAAAAACTACGAACAAATTATCGAGAAACTGACTTATGCAAGTTGGGATCGTGTTTTTGTGATTTATGATGCAATCGCAATGGGAATTCCGTTGAGCCGTATTCATGAAATTACAAGAATCGATATGTGGTTCTTAAAACAATACGAAGAACTTTATACTCTAGAAAAAGAAATTTCTAATTATAAAGTTTCAAATCTTCCGAAAGATTTATTGCTTGAGGCAAAACAAAAAGGTTTTGCAGACAGACAAATCGCACACATGATGAATTGTCTTGAAAGTGAAGTGCATGCTTTGCGTATGGATCAAAACATTAACCGTGTGTTTAAATTGGTTGATACTTGTGCAGCAGAATTTAAAGCAAAAACCCCTTATTACTACTCAACTTTTGAGGCTGAAATCGAAAAAGCAAATGGTGAGCGTTATGTAGATAACGAAAGTATAGTTACTGATAAAAAGAAAATCATCGTTTTAGGTTCTGGACCAAACAGAATTGGTCAGGGAATTGAGTTTGATTATTCTTGTGTACACGGAGTTTTGGCGGCGAAAGAATGTGGTTATGAGACAATTATGATCAACTGTAATCCAGAAACAGTTTCGACTGATTTTGATACAGCTGATAAATTATACTTCGAACCCGTTTTCTGGGAGCATATTTATGACATCATTCAGCATGAAAAACCTGAAGGTGTAATTGTACAGCTTGGTGGTCAGACAGCATTGAAATTGGCTGACAAACTTTCTAAATACGGTGTAAAAATCATTGGAACTAGTTTTGATGCACTTGATTTAGCTGAAGACAGAGGCCGTTTCTCAGACTTATTGACTGAACTGCACATTCCTTTCCCTAAATTCGGAATTGCGGAAACTGCTGATGAAGCTTCTGCACTTGCAGATACATTAGATTTCCCATTATTGATTCGTCCTTCTTATGTATTAGGAGGTCAGGGTATGAAAATTGTAATCAACAAAAAAGAATTAGAAGAGCACGTTATCAACTTGTTGAAAACGATTCCAGGAAATAAATTACTTTTAGATCACTATTTAGCTGGAGCAATTGAAGCTGAAGCTGATGCGATTTGTGATGCTGATGGAAATGTTTACATCATCGGAATTATGGAGCACATTGAGCCTTGCGGTGTTCACTCTGGAGATAGTAATGCTACTTTGCCTCCTTTTAACTTAGGAGAATTTGTAATGCAGCAAATTAAAGACCATACGCATAAAATTGCGAGAGCATTAAAAACGGTTGGTTTAATCAACATTCAGTTTGCGATAAAAGATGATACGGTTTACATTATCGAAGCAAACCCTAGAGCTTCAAGAACGGTTCCGTTTATTGCAAAAGCTTATGGAGAACCTTATGTAAACTACGCTACAAAAGTAATGTTAGGTCATAACAAAGTAACTGACTTTGATTTCAATCCGCAATTAAAAGGATATGCGATCAAACAACCAGTTTTCTCTTTCAGCAAATTCCCGAATGTAAACAAAGCATTAGGGCCAGAAATGAAATCGACGGGAGAAAGCATCTTGTTTATTGATGACTTGAAAGATGATCAATTTTACGAATTGTACTCTAGAAGAAAAATGTATTTGAGTAAATAATCTCAGATCCCAATATAAAAGAAAAAGCTCCAATGAAAATTGGAGCTTTTTGCATTTTAATTGTTTTGATTAAAATCACATTATCTCTAGTGATTTTTGTAATGAAGTCACAATTTATTCATTCCAAATTTTCCGTAGAGACGCACTGCTGTGCGTCTACGTCCAATATTTATCACAATTAGTTTTGTGTTTTGTAGATTTATTTTGCGCATAAGACGCACAGCAGTGCGCCTCTACGATTTGCGTTGCGTGATTTTATGGTTCAAAAAATATTAATTCAAGTTTAAAATAATACATTAACAAAATAGACAAAAAAGCTCCAAAATTATTTGGAGCTTTTTCTAATTATAAAGTAAGATTGATGATTATTTTATCAATTGCTGTAAAGGTTTCAGTTGATCCATATTGATATTTGATTTTTGTAAAACCGACATCAATGTCATAATGTTGTTTGGGTTCATATTTTTTCCTAACACACGAACTACTGCAAAACCATTTTCTTTTCTGTTGGCAAAAACCACAAATTCTTCAATGTTTTCATCTGTGCCTACATAACTTATTGAAGCTCCGTCTTTACCTGAACCAACTTTCATTAATTGCTGGTATTTTGGATCTTTTAAAATTGCATTTACTTTAGTGCGTTCTGTTTCAAATTCGGCTTGATTTTTATCTGTGGCTTTAAAGGCTAAAATGTTCATTTTGTCAAATGATTTTAAAGCTTCCGTTTGCTCGGCAGATAATTTTGCTTTGTCTACATTTAAAATATTAGACGAAACATCGATCGCTATAAAGTCCTTTTTTTCGGTATTTTCAACAAAATACTTTTGCAATGAAGGTTCAGAATTACAACTTATTAAAGTAAGTAACGCTATAATGGCTGAGGTAAAAACACGTGTTTTCATGATTATTTTTTGCCTTTAGAGGCCTTTTTTAAGTCTGAACCGCCTGGAAGTTGCATTTTGTCAGTAAGCACAGAGATTTCGTTTAAGTCAAAATTACCAGTTAGAGACAGTAAAACCGTTTCGTCATTTTTTGCACCGTCAACAAACATCAGCAATTCTTTAATTTGCGTGTCGCTTGCGCCAGATTTTACCATAATGCGAACATTTTTTCCGCTATCATTTACTCGCATCAATTCTTCTAAACCTGCTGTTTTAATGTATTTGTCAGCAGAAGCTTTCATATCCGCTTCGATTTTAGGATTCTTTGTTGTAAACACTTTTAGGTAATCTAATTTTTTGATCAGATTAATATATTGCTGTGTTTCTTTGTCAGTAGCGTCAACTTTTACTTTGCTCATTAAATCGAACATTTTTTTGTTTACAATTACTGATGTTACATCGTCTTGACCGTCAAATTTGTCAAAAGCGCCTTGTGCGTAGAAAGAATGAGTGAAAAAGGCGAAAACTAGTGTTATAATAAGATTTTTCATTTTTGATTGATTTAATTACTGTTTAAAGATTTTGTTTTTTGATTGTTCATATTCGTTAATGTATTGTACACTTTCGATACCTACATTAACATTGTTTGATAATAGTGCCAAAGCTTTTTGAGTTGCTTTCAGTGCTTCTTCAGGATTATCATAGGTTCCTAATTCTGACTGCGCTACAGCCGGAGCTGCATTTTTTTCGCTTGTAAAGAAATAAGTTCCAATGCCGAGTAAAACAACCATCGATGCCGCAATTGACAACCATGCCACATTTCGTTTTTTAGTTTGTAATGGAATCTCTTGTGTCGATTTTTGTTGTTTTACTTGAGAGAAATAACCAAACATTGGCTGATATTGCTCTAAATGCTGCGCAACATTTGGAGACGAAAAATATTCTTTTAATTCGTTTTCTTCAGCAATAGTAGTTTCTCCCTGAAAGTATTTTTCTAATATATTTTCTATTCTATCTAATTCCATAACTGTGTGTGTTAACCATTGATTCTCTAATTTTTTTTCTCGCTCTCGAAAGTGCTACTCGAATAGCTGTTTCATTCATGTTGACAATTTTTGCAATTTCATCAAATTCATATTGCTCAACATCCCGAAGCTGAATTAGTAATTGAAGTTGCTCGGGCAACTGATTTATAATTTTTTCGACCCATTCCAGACTATTTGAATCTTCTAGTTTTTTATCTAACTGCGGTTCACGATCCGTGTAATTGTTATGAACTATTTTTAGATTTCCGGCTCTTTTAGATTTTAACTGGTCCAGACAATAATTCTTGGTCATTGTCATTGCGACAGCTTCAATATTATTATAAGCGTCTAAATTTTCCTTTTTATTCCATAATTTAACCATTACTTCCTGAGTGGCGTCTTCTGCTTCTTCAGTACTCGTAAGCAACCTTTTTGCCAGACGAAAAACTTTGTCTTTGAAAGGATTAATCAATTCTATAAACGCAACTTGATTCATAATTGGTTATTTGTTGGTTTTTGGTCGGTTATAAATTACTTGTTTATCATGATTTTTTTCAATTAATCAATATTTATAAGTAAGCTTATATAGTCAAGACGAGGCACTATTATTTTTGTTACAGCCACTTTTAAAAAAAATGCAGAAAAAATGAAATAAACTTAATAGAGTTAAAACTAAAGGTAGTATTTTTACGTTAATAGATTACCAAGAACATTTTTTATGAAAACAATATTAAAGAGTTTACTACTAATTTTTATGCTTGCCTTTGTTTTGCAGTCCTGTGAAGATCAGGATGATGTAGAAGCTCCGGCAACTTTGCAAGTAAATGATTTTATCTGGAAGGGATTAAATGCAGTTTATTTGTGGCAGGCTGATGTGCCAAATCTAGCGGATGATAGATTTAGTAGCCAAGCAGAATTAAACTCTTATTTATCTGGATATTCAAAACCTGAAGAATTATTTCAAGATTTATTAAATAAGCCAATCAGTAAATATCCTGCAACTGCAATTGACCGTTTTAGCTGGATTGTTGATGATTACACTGTTTTAGAACAAGAACTTAACGGAATCACAAAAAATAATGGTGTAGATTTTAAACTTACAAGAGTTGCTGAAGGCTCAAATGATGTAGTAGGTTATGTTCGCTATATTATTCCAAATTCTGATGCTTCGACTAAAGAAATAAAAAGAGGTGATTTGTTTACGGCTGTAAATGGAACAAAATTGACGGTTTCAAATTATCAGTCATTATTGTTAGCTCCAGACAGTTATACTCTGAATTTTGCCGATTATAATGGATCTTCATTTGTATTGAATGGGAAATCAGTTGCTTTGACCAAAACAGTTTTGGAAGAAAATCCTATTTTGATTAATAAAGTAATTGCATCTGACGGGCATAAAATTGGCTATATAATGTATAATGGTTTTTATGCTGATTATGATGTTAAACTGAATCAGGCCTTTGGTGAATTAAAAGAGCAGGGAATTACCGATTTAGTTTTAGACTTAAGATACAATGGAGGAGGATCTGTACGTACATCAACCCGATTGGCAAGTATGATTACAGGTCAGTTTAATGGAAAAATATTTTCGAAACAGCAATATAATCTGAAATTAATGGCTACAATGACAACAGAAGATCTGGAATCTTTGAACCAAAGATTTGTAAGCAATATTGATGGCACGGACTTAAAAAGTTTGAATTTGAGTACAGTATATATAATTACAACTTCTAATACTGCATCGGCGAGCGAGTTGGTAATAAACGGATTGAAACCTTATATTAATGTTGTTCAGATTGGAGAAACAACAACTGGAAAAAATGTTGGTTCATTTACAGTTTATGACTCACCAACTTTCACGAAATCAAGGGTAAATCCGAATCATAAATATGCAATGCAGCCATTGGTTTTTAAAATTACAAATGCCTCAGATTTTGGAGATTATACACAAGGATTGGTGCCAACGTTTCCTAAAAATGAAGCTGTTGTAGAAAAGGGGGTACCGGGTACTCTTTATGGTGTATTAGGAGAAAAAAATGAACCATTATTACAATATGCTATTTCTAAAATAACAGGAGTTACTGCGAAGAAAGTTCAGCCTGAAGGATTGGTTTTGCCTTATATAAGTGATTCGAAAAAAATCAACGGTTTAGGAAATGAAATGTATTTAGAAACTGCTCCAAAAGAGTTTTTAAAATCGTTTAAATAAAAAAAAAAGGCTTTCAGAAATGAAAGCCTTTTTTTCAAAAAAAATCCAAAAACTAATTTAAAAATAAAGGTATATTAATTGTTGAAGTAAAAACCATTTGGTCCAACACCTACAGTTAATTCTTTTTGAGATACACCACTTAAGTTGTAGATGTAAGCCTTGCTATTTGAAGCATAATCGCCAGCGTCAGCAATATAAATTTTATTGTTTTCTACTGCAAAACCATAGATAGAACCACCTGTTGGAAGATTAGCAGTTAAAATTGCAGTTGTAGAAGCTTCTGTTGCAGTAGGGCTAATTGCATATACTGATTTGTTAGAAGTATAATAAATTTTATCATTATAAATATCTAAGTATCCAGCTCTGTCTAAAGATTTTGGGAAAGTAATCTTAGTAACTGATTTATCAGATAATTTCACTTTTACAATCTCACTTCTGTTGTCTCCGTAAGGCGCTCTCAATACGTAAAGAACACCATCTTTAACTTCCATGCTATCTCCACTGGCACCAATTGTTACAGGAGTTTCAAGTGCTTTTGTTGCCGGATTTACAATCAATACTTTGTCATTATAAAAGTCAGTAATGTATAGTTTATTGTTTTCTAATAAAATTCGGTTTGCAGTAGCTTTCAATTCGATTTTAGATTCTACTTTGTTAGTTGCTAAGTCAATTACAGCAATATAATCATCAGTATCTCCAGTTGCAGGATTGCTGTACGAATACGTATTTGCATTCGTTACATAAGCTTTTCCGTCTTTTGCAACTCCGTATCTTGGGTTTGCTAATCCACTGTCAACTTTTGCAATTAATTTAAATGTGTATCTGTTTACTACATTAATCACGTTAGATCCGCCAGCGATGATATACGCTTTATCTCCATCAAAAAAGATGTTTTGAAGATACACACCTGCAAAATCACCTGTATTTGCTGTTTTGTAAACGTCTGCTGTAAAATTGGCTAAATCATCACTTGCAAAAGAAACTGAACCACCGCCAGAATTCCCTTCGTTTAAGATGAAAAATCCATTATCATAAGCCCCTTTTGGGTCATTGTCATCATCGTTAGAACAAGAAACAAAAAGCGATACGCTTACTGCTAATAAAAATAATCTAGTTAATTTCATTATATTAAAATTTAAGGTTTAAGTACAAATTAAAATTTCTTCCAGGCATTGGTCTGTTTTCAAGGCTTTCATAATTTTCGTTCCAAAGATTTAATACTTGAAATCCAAGTTTGAAAGAACTTAAAAATTTAAAATCATAATCGATTCCAATATTCGAAACGGTATAAGCATCGACAATTTCATTCGGATCATTATCGGCTTGTGTATAAACAAAACCATTATACAGGAATTGATAATAAGCTGAAATTCGGCTTCTTGAATACGAAACAGCAGCTGTTACTTTATTAAAAGGAACAAAAAACAACTGTTTGTCGGTTTCTGTGTTTTCTGATACGGTGTAGGCGTAAGTGGCATTGGCTCCAAAATAATTTTTGCCATATTGTTTTTTCCAGCTCAGCAAAGTTTCAGTTCCATAACTGTTCACTTTGTCTGTGTTTTCTGGTTTCCAGATACCGCCACTTCCGGGAACCCATCGCAACAAATCAGTAATTTTTATGTAATAAAAAGTCTGGGTAAGCGAAATATTTTTGAAAGTAAAAACATTTCCAATTTCTGCCTGATACGAACTTTCCGGTTTCAAATTAGGATTTCCGCCTTCTTCCCAATACAAATCGTTGAAAGTCGGGATTCTGAAATTTCGAGAGAAATTTAATTTTAAATTATATAGTTTCCCAAATTGATATGAAGATCCTAAATTGAATAAAACAGGTGATTTATAATTGTCTGTAAATTCTTTTCGAATACCAAATTCAGTTTTCCAGTCTTTAGAAAAATCTTGCTTTACTAATATTGCCGCAGAACTAATTTCTCGAGTATTGTCGCCAAAACCGCTTCCAAAACCTTTTGTTCGGTTATAGTCTATAATTCCGTTTAGCTGCGTCGATTTGGAAAGTGTATATCCTAAATCTGCCTTAGTAATTAAGCTTTCTGTTTTTCCAAAAGTATACTGATTAAGAGCATTATCTGGGTAATATTGATAATTTTCGAAAATATATGCTGTTTTGAAATTGGCTTTAAGCTTGCCAAAATCCCCATCGTATTCCAGTAAATTTCTGTTGAAACCGTTTACATATTTGCTTGGTGTTTCGGTTTCTGTTATTAAAGAAGTATTTCGGTCTGTGTTAGAAGTCTGCGTGTATAATTTTAAACTGTTTTTAGCGTCAAACTTATAGCCCAAATTTGCGCTCAGCGTGATAACATCATATTGCCCGTTTTGATTCCAGCGTTGTTCGCCTTTCCAAGTATATCTATTCAGATATTTATAATCGTTTGTAGAACTGTTTTTAGAAAAACCAATTTGTGCACTCCATTTTTTATTTGAAATGTTGGTTTTATAATTGATTCCGATCGTGTTGAAACTTCCATAATCGAGTTTTAAATTATTCTCAAACCGATTATAAAATGCCAAATCGTTATTTAAATGCACCGTTCCGCCCACGGCACCGCTTCCATAAATAACACTTCCGCCACCGGCTTTAACGCTTACAGAATTATAATCGGAACCCGAAATAGTGTTGAAATCGGTGCTCCCGTTCATTTGAGAATTAATGTTGATTCCGTTCCAGATTACTGCTGTTTGTGATGAAGTTGTTCCTCTAAAAGCAACTGTCGAAAGCATTCCGCGACCGTATTCCTTGAAATAAATGGTAGAATTGAAGTTTAATAAATCAGTTAATAAAGCTTCATTTTTATTGATAACCGAATCATTAAGTTTTAGAACCGATTGTGAAGCAGAATATTTTTTAAGATTAGCGTCTGAAACGATAACTTCTTTCAAACCGGTAATAGAGTCCTGTTGCGCCCAGATAAATTGGCACAGCAATAATAAACTAAAAGAGAAATATTTTTTTAAAGTCATAATTTCTACACTCTTTTTCCCGAGAGTTCGATCTTTGTTTCAAAGGCAGGTCTCCTGGCTTGCGTCTTGTTGTTTGCCTTCCCATTCGCCGGGGCGAGCAGTGGCTTTGCGGTTACAACAAGCATTCTTTTCAGAACTAAGCTTACAGTTGCGGGTACAGCTCAAGATTTTACTTGATTCCCTTTTAATGTGTTTTCGTAATTAAAACACAACCTTAATTTCGCGCAAAGATAAAGTTAAAATTATTGAATATTCAAATTTGTTTTAGTTTTTCGGTAAAATTCTAAACAAAACCTTTGTCAAAGCTCAATTTTAATGACTTGGCCAAAATCTACTTTATTTTGAAAAGCTTCTTTTAGTGGCAAAGAAGTTTGATGACATAAAATGCTTCTGATAATTCCTGCGTGAGCAACAACAACGATTGGGTTTTGTATGTTTTTTGAAAAAAGATCAGAAATAAAATCCCCAACTCTGTCATGTAATTCAACAAATGATTCGCCATTTGAAGCACGAATATTTACAAAATCTTCCATCCAAGGATTTAGTTGTTCTGGAGGAATTTCATTCCAGTTTTTTAATTCCCAGTCGCCAAAATTCATTTCTTTTAAACGTTCATCTTCTTGATATGAAATGGTTTTGACATTGTTCTGAACATGTTTTGCTAAAAGGACACAGCGCTTTAACGGACTTGAAATAATAATTGCTTCTGAAGGTAATTGAGAAATTATTTCATCAAAAATAACATCAAATGGTTCAGCAATATTTACATCAGATTGCCCATAACAAATTCCTTTTTCGCAGACAGTTTCTGTATGTCGGATTAGATAAATTTCCATATAAAAAGTATACTTAAATAAAAAATAACTTCGCACACTTGTTGTGTTGCGCCTAGGCAATCGCCTGTATAACCGTCAATCCATTTTTGAAAATATCTTGCCAGAAAATATCTTGTCAAGAAAACTGGAATTAAAAGTAAAAGGACTTTTAATTCAAAACAAAAATAGGTGAGCGCAAAAAGAGGAAGTAATCCAAAGAAAAAAGAACCTGAAATTTCTTTCCAGGTATGCTTTTTCGCAATTGGTTTGCTTTTGCTTGAAGCATCATCTCTCGAATATTCGTGTGTAAAAATAATGCTGATTGCCGCCAAACGACTTAATGCATGAACTGAAATAAAAAATAAGAATATTAAAAAAAAGTTATTGTCATTTTTGAAAATTAGAATAGATTCTGAAAGTAATTTAAATTTGGCTAAAAATAATAGTAGTAGACCAATTGCACCGTAAGCACCAATTGCACTGTCTTTCATAATTAACAGAATTTTTTCTTTGGTCCAGCCACCGCCAAAGCCATCACAGACATCGGCAAAACCGTCTTCATGAAAAGCACCAGTCGTTAAAACAGAAGCGATTATGGCAAAAATTACAGCTGTTTCTATTGAAAGAAAAAGAGAAAAAAGATAAAAAGCCAGAAATGAAATACTCCCAACAATCCATCCAATAAAAGGAAAATAGCGGGTGGCTTTATTTAAATAATCGGGATGATGTGTAATGTTTTTTGGGCATGGAATTCGGGTGTAAAACATTAAACAGGTAAAGAAGATATGTAGTTCTTTTTTCATTAATTATTATTTTTCTATTTAATATGTCATTTCGACGAAGGAGAAATCTCCGCGAGAAGCTCGACAAAGATTGGCGATTTGCATTGCGGAGTTACTTGTGGAGATTTCTCCTTCGTCGAAATGACAAAAATGAGAATAAAACATTCATGAACATAATTAATTATGACAAATTGAAGTTTACTTCCTGCTAACCCCAGCGCTTTCAAAACTAGCCATTTCATTCAAGAAAACTTCAGCCGATTTTAAAATTGGGTAAGCAATTGCACAGCCAGTTCCTTCGCCAAGACGCAAATCTAGGTTTAAAATGGGTTTGGCATCTAAATAATGAAGTAATTTTTGATGTGCCTGTTCAGCAGAGCAATGACAAAAAACAGCATTTTGTTTGATATCAGGATTTATTTTTAAAGCGATTAAAAAAGCAACAGAACAAATAAAACCATCCACCAAAATCAGCATTTTATTATCGAAGGCAGAGAGCATTCCGCTTGCCATTTGCAGGATTTCAAAACCGCCAAAATAAGCCAGGTGCGACATTAATTCGGCTTGACCGGAATAATTTTCGATTGCTTTTTTTAGAATATTATGTTTTTGAATGAGTTTCTCATCAACAATGCCGGTACCTTTTCCAATACATTCTTCAATTGGAAAATCGGTTAAAATGCTCATTAAAACCGAAGCGGTAGAAGTATTTCCAATTCCCATTTCGCCAAAACCAATGCAGTTTGAACCTGTTTTCGAAATATCATCAACAATTGATTTCCCTTTTTCAAAACACAATTTTAATTCGGCTTGGCTCATTGCGGGCACGTGCAGAAAAGATTGCGTTCCTTTGGCAACTTTCGCGTTAATGAGCTTTGTATTTGTTGGGAAATCATAGTTGACTCCCGCATCAACAATGGAAAGCTGTATGTTATTTTGTTTGCAAAAAACATTTATGGCGGCGCCTCCGTCCAGAAAATTCCCAACCATTTGTCGCGTCACATCTTGCGGATAGGCACTTACACCATGATTTGCAATTCCGTGATCAGCGGCAAAAACAACCATATTGGGTTTGATAATTTTTGGATTCAAAGTTTTAAAAACTTTCGCCATTTGAAAAGCAAGCGTTTCTAAAGTTCCCAAAGCACCAATAGGTTTGGTTTTTGAATCTATTTTTTCTTGAAGAAGTTGATCAAAATCTGTTGTCGTATTTTTTTCTGAAGAAATTGTAGTCTTTATTTCCGAAACGAAACTTACGCTTACATTTTGAATTTCGGTACAAATTGGACTTTCCGATTTTTGTTTCCAATGCAATTGTTGGAGCATTGGCTGATTATTATAATTTGTTGCCGGTTTTCCAATGCAGAAATACCCAAGCGGTTCAATATCTTCGGGTAAATCCAGAATCTTTTTGAACTGATAATAATTTAAAATAGAGACCCAGCCCATTCCGTAACCTTGTTCTGTCAACGAAAGCCAGATATTCTGTGCAGCACAAACCGAACTAAATTTTACGGCTTCATTGCTGCCAACCGTTCCAATTGTAAATTGATTTAAAACAGATCGGTCATAAGCAATTATAAGTCCGATTGGCGCTTCTTCAATTGCTTCTAGTTTTAGCGATCTGTAAAGTTCTTTTTGTTCGGGATTATCGGTAAGTTCTTCGGCTTTTTTATTGTAGTCTAAAAAGAGATTTTTAATCGCTGTTTTAATTGCAGCCGATTTGATGATGTAATATCGCGTTGCATCTGTAAGCCCAACCGAAGGCGCCCAATGTCCTGCCTGCAAAGCTTTTTGCATCACTTCATCAGGAACTTCATCAGCGGTAAAATGTCGGGTATCGCGGCGCGATTTTAAAATATCATCTAAATGGCTCATAATTTCTCAATTTCAAAAAATCATTTTCAAAAGTCAATGTCAATTTTGCTCTTTCTTGTAAAGGTACTTCATGATATTGAAATTTAGAATTTATTTTTGAAATTGATTTTTGCAATTGACAGTGACTTTGATAATGCTATCCCTTTATTTTGACCGGAATTCCAGAAATCATTAAAACAACTTCATCAGCATTTGATGCTAAAAACTGATTCATCCAGCCTTGAAGTTCGGTAAATTTTCTGCCAATATGAGTCTCAGCGTGAACACCCATTCCAATTTCATTGGTTACAATTATTAGTGTTCCGTTTTGTTTGGCTATTTTATTGAATTCGTTTTTTGCTTCTTCCAGTGATAGCGCAACATCATTTTTAGTGTCGATAAAAAAATTGGTCAGCCATAAGGTGACGCAGTCAATCAAAGCCACTTTTCCGGTAAAATCAATTTCACTTAAATATTTTTCCTTTTCAATATTATTCCAGCGTTCATCGCGTTCCAGCTGGTGACGGTCAATACGATTCTGAAAATCGGCATCCCATTTTCTGGCAGTCGCAACGTAGATTGGCGCATTTGAAAGTTCTAAAGCTAATTTCTGCGCGTAACTGCTTTTTCCAGATCTTTCGCCACCCGTTATTAAGTAAATCATTTTTTGTGTTTGTGTTTGTGTAAAATGTGAAAAGCGAAATATAACATGAAAAGTATTAAAGAAAGAACTTGTCACTTTTTACTTTTCACTAATAACTAATTAGTAGGGGCAATGTCTGCAGTCGTTTCCGCAACAAGTTCCTCTTTTAAGATGAAACCAGGCTTTAAAAACATAATTGCCGTTTTCAATATAATAGTCAATTCCTTCGATTAGTTTTTCGGTTTTGGGTAAAGATATAGCTTTGTTTTTTAAAGCTTTTTCAGGAGTAATTGTTTCTATGTAAGCATCAATTTTATCTTCGCAGGCTTCTTTGAAACAAACTGGGCACAAACAGTCGCCTCCTTCTGAAAGATTAAAAATTGGTGGGTAATCATTGCACCAGCATTTGTTTTCAACCGAGATATCTCCACAGCTGAAAGAAGTTTCGCAGCTTGAGCAAATTTTTGTTTTTATGGTATTCATAAATTTAAAGATACAGTTTGTTGAATTTTGTAAGAATAAAAGTAAACAAAAAAATCAGAAAATGATTTACCTTTGTCCCTATCCAAAACGTTAAATATGAAATTTTATTTACCTAAGTTAGTATTTTTTCTTTCTTTTTTCATTCTTACAGGATGTAAAAAAAATGAAAATATTGTAGTCGAAAAGTCAGAAATTGCAAAAAACAGCATAGAATATGCTTCAGGACTTTCTATAGTAAAACAAAAAGGCTATTCTATTGTTACAATTTCAAATCCTTGGCCTAATGCTAATAAGGATTTCAAATATATTTTGAAAGAAAAGGATGCTGAAGTTCCAGACAGCCTTCAAACTTATCCAATAATAAAAGTGCCATTAGAGTCAGTTGTGGTTACTTCAACTACTAATATTCCATTTTTAGAAATGCTGGAAGTTGAAGATAAATTGGTTGGTTTTCCACACACCGATTATGTTTCTTCTGAAAAAACCAGAGCACTTATTGATAAAGGTTCAGTGAAAAATGTTGGACAAAATGAAAAATTAAATATCGAACAGCTTATTGAATTAGCGCCTGATTTGATTGTGACTTTTGGAGTAGATAATAATAATCCGATGTTGGATAATCTTAAAAAAAGTGGCTTGAACGTTTTAATTCAAGGAGATTGGATGGAACAGTCACCGCTTGGTAAAGCCGAATGGATAAAGCTTTACGGTGCCTTGTTTGGCAAAGAAGACAAAGCCAAAGAATTGTTTGATAAAATTGTGGAGAGCTACAATCAAGCCACAAAATTAGTTGCAGATAAACCTGCAACAACCAAGGTTTTATACGGTTCCATGTATGAAGATGTTTGGTATGTAGCCAAAGGAAACAGCTGGGTTGCTCAATTCATGAAAGATGCAAAAGCCGATTATTTGTGGAGCAATCTACAAGGAACAGGAAGCGAAGGTCTGTCATTTGAAAAAGTTTTGGACAAAGCAAAAACAGCAAATATCTGGATTGTTTCGGGATCTTTTAAAAGCTTAGAAGAATTGCAGAAAGCAAATCCGCATTATGGCGAGTTTGATGCTTTTAAAAATAAATCGGTTTATTCTTTAGAAAGTAAATTTGGAGCTACTGGTGGCACTATTTTTTATGAATTATCGCCAAGTCGACCTGATTTGGTTTTAAAAGATTATATCAAAATTTTCCATCCCGATTTATTGGCTGGTTACGAATTTACTTTTGCATCAAAACTGAATTAAATTGGCAAACAAAAAAAGAAATACCATTTTATTTGTCGTTTTGTCTTTAGGGCTTTTACTGATGTTTTTTGCGAGTATCAGTTTAGGTTCTGTTACAATTCCGCTAAAAGATGTTTTTACAAGTTTAACAGGCGGACAGGCATCAAAATCAACTTGGGAATATATTATTATTAATTATCGTCTGCCAAAGGCAATTACTGCTGTTTTGGTAGGAACCGGACTTTCAATAAGCGGACTATTGATGCAGACTTTGTTCCGAAATCCTTTGGCTGGACCTTATGTTTTAGGATTAAGTTCAGGCGCAAGTTTAGGTGTTGCTTTTGTAATTTTAGGCGCAGGTTTTTTACCGTTGTTTTTACGCACAATCGCCTTATCATCTTACGGAATTGTTATTGCTTCGACATTCGGTAGTACTTTAGTTTTATTGCTGGTTTTAGTAGTTTCACAGCGATTACGTGATACAATGGCAATTTTGATCGTTGGGTTAATGTTTGGAAGCTTTACCACTGCAATTGTAAGTGTTCTAACCTATTTTAGTACAGCAGAACAGCTTCAGAAATTTACTTTTTGGTCAATGGGAAGTCTAGGCAATCTTTCATGGCCAACGATCGGAATTTTGACAGTTTGTGTTGGTATTGGTTTAATTTTAAGTGCCAAAAGCATTAAGCCGTTAAATGCATTGCTTTTGGGTGAAAATTATGCCAAAAGCATGGGGTTGAACTTTAAACAAGCAAGACTGATTATCATATTTGCAACAAGTATTTTATCAGGAAGTATTACCGCTTTTGCGGGACCAATTGCTTTTATTGGATTAGCTGTTCCTCATATTGCAAAATTGACCTTTCAGACCAGCAATCATACTATTTTGTTTTGGAGTACTTTGTTTTTTGGTTCGATTATAATGCTGTTTTGTGATATCGTTTCGCAAATGCCAGGATTCGATGTTACGTTGCCAATAAATGCCATAACGTCTATAATTGGTGCGCCGGTGGTGATTTGGCTTTTGGTAAGAAAAAGAAATTTTCAGTAAAGATGTTTTTGGCCACGGATTATGCTGATGAAACGGATTTTCGCAGATTATTTAAAAAAAACTTAGAATCTTAGCGTCTTAGGACCTTAGTAACTTTAAAAGAAATGAAAATCATATTAAAGACTTCAAATTTAAGTATTGGATACAAATCCAAGAAAGCAACTGTGACCATTGCTGAGAATTTAAATCTAAATTTAAGTTCAGGAAAACTCATTTCATTAATTGGGGCAAACGGAATTGGAAAATCAACTTTATTGAGAACCATTACCGGAATTCAGCATCCTATAAATGGAAATGTTTATTTAAATGAAAAAAATATTTCTTCATACAATCCATTGGATTTAGCACAAAATTTAAGTTTAGTTTTAACCGAAAAACTACCGCCAAGTAATCTTTCAGTTTTTGAATTGGTTGCGCTTGGACGTCAGCCGTACACGAATTGGGTTGGAACTCTTACAAATACGGATATTGAAAAAGTTCAGGAAGCCATGCAATTGACACAAATTGAAAATCTCGCCCACAAAAAACACTACGAAATAAGTGACGGACAACTGCAAAAGGTTTTAATCGCCAGAGCTTTGGCACAAGATACACCGCTGATTATTTTAGATGAACCTACAACACATTTAGATTTGCTTCATAAAGTTTCATTATTCAAATTATTGAAGAAACTTACTCAGGAAACTCAAAAATGCATTTTATTTTCGACGCACGATATTGACTTGGCCATTCAGTTGAGCGATGAAATGATTATCATGACGCCAGAAAATGTGGTTCAGGACGAGCCGTGTAATTTAATTTCAAACGGAAGTTTTGCTACTTTGTTCAAAGACGAACACATTATTTTTGATTCCGAAAAGGGAAAGTTTATAGTGACTTAAGTTTTGCAGTTTTTCTCTCGTTTATTTTTCGATTAATTAAAAAGAAGATGCCAACTGATAATAGGAAAACAACAATTTTCATTAAGAGCTCAAGAATTAAATTTGAGGGATAAATGCTTAAATCATTATACATAACCCATGAACTCGGTAAATAATCTCTTTGGAAAGAAGTGTAAATTATCACCATTTTTTCTATTGAGAAAATAAGAAGAACAGCAAAAATGATTCTCAGTAAAACGTTTTTTCTTACAGAATTAAGTCTTAATAATTGCGTTACAATAACCCAAAGCAAAGGCTGAATCCAAAATCCAATCCAATATTTTCCAAACATTCGATCGATAAGGAAACCTTTATCTTCTTCAGTAAGAAGATTTAATTCCGTAAAAATCCCAATGATCCATACAAGTAGAAAAACGATTCCTATAAATGAAATAAAACGATTAGATTCTTCATCGATATTTTTTAAATATTGATTTTTAGAAAAAATGGAAATTAAAAAATACAATATTGTAACAAGTCCGAAAGCAGTAAAAAAATCTATTTGTATTAATTGCAGTGTAAAGATTGTTTTTTCTATCATTTTTTGAGACGTATCAAAATTCGATTAAACAGTTAAACAAATAAACGATTAAATTTTTAAATTAATCTGTCTCTTAGCCTCACCAACTACAAACGCCACAGAATTTGCAATATTAAAAGAACGAATAAGAGGTGACATCGGAATAGTTAAATGATTTTCAAATCGAGCCATAAACTCTTTGCTCAAACCAACACTTTCTTTTCCGAAAACTAACCAGTCGCCATCTTGGAAATCATTTTCTAAATATGATTTATCAGAATGCGAACTCATTAAAAATACTCGAGATTGATCCGGAATTTGTTTTACCCATTCGTCAACATTTGGATATTCGGTAACATCAAGATGTACCCAATAATCCAAACCGGAACGTTTTAGATTTTTATCATTAATTACAAAACCAAAAGGATGAATTAAATGAAGTCGGCTTTCTGTACCAACACACAATCTTCCAATGTTTCCAGTATTATTAGGTATTTCAGGTTCAACAAGAACAACGTTTAGCATTTTTTTTGATTTATGAATTATAAGTTATGAATTATGAGTTTCAGAAATTATCTAATTATCACATTATCTAATTATCAAATTGATCGACTTCGCGAACTTCTCCAGCTTTTAAGTTTTGCAAATATACATTTCCAATCCGAACGCGAACTAACCTTAAAGTTGGAAAACCAACCGCAGCGGTCATTTTTCTAACCTGACGAAACTTTCCTTCTCTTACTGTGATAGAAGCCCAAGAAGTCGGACCATGGCGCTCGTCTCTTATTTTTTTAGCTCTAATGCCAAAATCTGGAATTTCGGTAACTATTGAAGCTTTACAAGGTTTTGTTTTGTATTTGCCACCATCAAGCCCAATTTCGACACCTTTTTGCAATTGCTCAATCGCTTCGGGAGTAATAATTCCGTCTACCTGAACATAATATTCTTTTTCGAACTTCTTGCTTCTTACGAGTTCGCTCATGTTGCCGTCTGTGGTCAATAAAAGCAAACCTTCAGAATCTTCGTCTAATCTTCCAATTGCCATTGTTCCTTCGGGAAAATCATGCAATTCGCCCAAAAGCTTTTTCTTTCTTTTTAATTCATAAATAAATTGACTCAAATAGCCGTAAGGTTTAAAAAGAATAAAGTGTCTGTGCATTTTTAATTTTTTGCAAAGATAGGTTCTTTGGTAAAATTAAAAGCCAAAGTGTCGGAGATACTACTTTTAGTCTTTTATTTTTTTTAGCCATTGATACACAAACCAAATTACGGTTATGCCAAAAACGACAATCAAAGCCGTATAATAGTTTTTGAAAAAGTCATGAAAATAACTTCCGATAAAAATATAAGCCGAAGCCATGCATAATTTGATCAGAATAAATTCGGCATTCGACCAGCATGTTTTGATTTTAAAGAAATTCATAATGATACAAGTTGTTAAGTAGTTATGAATAAAGGTACTAAATTTTGAAAGATGGAAATTATAAAACAAAAGCAATGTTAAGCCGTAAAATGTTCAGATTTATAATTCGTAATATTATGATAGTAACACAAAATAATAAAGTTATGGAAACGAATAATTTAGGATCAAAAAAGATAAATGGGGTTCAGAAAAATATAGAGGTTGCAAAAGGGAAAAATGTTTCGCACGATGGCAAAGCCGATCATGCTAATTTGAAAAAAGAAGTTGTTGCTGATAAAGATGGAAACAAAGAAATCGTTGAAAGAGCAAGAAATGAAAATGAAGACATCAAAAAAGTTTCAGATAAAATAAATCCGAATAACCCAAATGCAAATCGAGGTGTAGAAACCGATGAAGAAGCCAAGAAAACAGTCGAAAATAAAGATAGGAATTCGGATATCACGCCTAATCGTTATCCGAATTCCAATCCAGAAAGTCATAAAGACAGAGGAAACATGAAATTAGACGAAGAAAGCTGATTCAATAAGGATTTTTTTGTTCATAGAAGCAAATTAATTGTCAAATAACATTTGATTAGCATATCAAGTTAATGTTATGGTAAACTGCGCTTTTGAGTCGGTTAACGGTTAAGAACTTTGTAAATTGTAAGGACAAATTTAAATTACAAGAACATGGCACTTTTAGAAAACAAAGTGGCTTTTGTATCTGGCGGTGGTTCAGGAATTGGCCGTGCCGTTGCAGAAGCTTATGCTCAAGAAGGAGCAAAAGTTGTCCTTTCGGATATTAATGTTGAACACGGTGAAGAAACCGTAAAAATTATAAAAGACAGTGGGGGCGAGGCCTTTTTTGTAAAAGGAGATTCGTCGAGTGCCAGTGATAACAAGCACATGGTTGAGGTTGCGGTTTCGAAATATGGCCGACTTGATATTGCCTGCAATAATGCAGGAATGGGCGGGCCTGCAAAACCAACTGGAGAATATGAGCCTGATGCATGGGATCGCGTAATTGCGCTTAATTTAAGTGGTGTTTTTTATGCATGCCGTTATCAATTAGAACAAATGGAAAAAAATGGCGGTGGAAGCATTGTTAATATTGCTTCAATTCACGGCCAAGTTGCAGCACCAAATAGTCCCGCTTACACGGCTTCAAAACACGGTGTTGTGGGGCTGACAAAAAATATTGCCGCCGAATATGCTTTGAAAAATATTCGCTGTAATGCCGTTGGTCCAGGTTACATTGAAACAGCATTATTAAAAGATAATTTAACGGATAATATGATGGATGCTGTTGCTGCAAAAGCGCCAATGAATCGTTTAGGAACTGCTAAAGAAGTTGCTGATCTGGTTGTATTTTTAAGTTCTGAAAAATCTTCTTTTACAACCGGAAGTTATATAATTGCAGATGGAGGATATACTGCAATCTAAACCTTAAAATTTTAAATTGAAAAAGGCTGTCTAGAAAATAGACAGCCTTTTTTTGTATTAATAGGCAATTAATTTTTTAAAAACATCAAAATCGGGTTCTGGAACTATTGGGTAAAAATATTCCAGTTGCCATTGTTGTGTTTTTTTCGCTTGTTTGCTTTCAGTTTCGTCCCAAGGCGGGTAAACTCTAATGGCTCTTTTGCCTTCTTGAGTTTTTGACGAAAAAATAGCTTTTTCCAGCAAAACATTTTTTGGGAAAATGAATTGCCCTAAAAGAGCATCTTTTCGAACACTTACAATAACAAAATCGATAGCATCATCAAAATCAAAAGGTTCAATGATTCCAAGTCGGCTTCGTTTCCACAGCGTGACAAATTGCCCTGTCTTTGTTGGTGTAATTTTAGCCTCACGATAACAAATGTGTTTTTCGTTCATCAAAAAACGATAGGCACTGTAGTCAATGCTCTCGCTTTCCTGCTGAGGTTGCGTGCAGTCAAAATCAAAGCAATCATAAACCAGTTCTTTGGCTAAAATTAAATCCTTGGGGAAAGATTTGTGGTTCGACCAGTGGTTTTTTACGATCATTTTGAGAAGGCTGGCTTTTAGGCTTGTTTTCAAAATTATGTAGGTTTAGGGGGTTACGTAGGTTTGGGGCTGTTAAATAGTTAGTATTTTTTAATAATTAATATTTTTTTAAAATGAAACATTTAATCCAAAGTTCAATCCCCATTGAAATTGATTGAAAGATTGACTGCTCAAAGGATTTATATAATAATTCATTGCTGGTTCTACAAAAACATTTGTTTTTTTATAAACTCGGTATTGTACTGTACTGCTCAAAGTTGAACCGTAAACAAAATCATTTGCGTTTGCGTTTTCCCCAATCGAATTTCCGTTAAGAGCAAGATTATTTGCTATTAATTTCCCAACAAAACCGCCAGTGTTTAAACTGATGCTTGCTTTATTTTTTGAAAAAACGGCATATGAAACTTCTAACGGCATTTCGATATATTTCAAACTCTGATCTAAATTTCCACTTTGCAAGTTGTCACTTTTCAATGCATTTTTTGTGGTATTAGATACAAGTACATAACCTGCATTTGTTGCAATTTGAGGCACCGTTGCGTTTTGAACTAAATAATCACTGGTTCCTAAAAATGCATTATTTTTCGTGCTAATATAGGAAACATTTGCAACACTTTGTCCTAATTCATTTATTTTAAATCCTGAACCTACTGCCCATTTCTTGTTAAGCTTGTATTTGGTTTTTACACCAAAACTGTTGCTTTGTTTTGAATCGTTGACGTTCCCTAGCGTTTTGTCATTTTTGTAGTTTTCAGAATTTGCTACTCCGGCAAAAACTTCAAGCGCCCATTTTTCTGCTGTTAAAGGAGTTTTAGGATTTTTTTCTTTTTCTTTTTTTACTTCAGGAGCTACAATTCCTTTTTCCAGATTTTGAAGCTCTGCTAATTGTACAGAATCCTGTTTACTTAAAACATCATTAAATTTTGGATTGCTTTTTGGTATATTTTCAGCAATTGCTTTTTCTGATTTTTGAGTATTATTTACAGTTTCCTTTTTATTTTCAGCGAGCATATTTTGCTTGCGTTCTGCGGTATTTTTGCCCGAGCCGTTTAAAGCAACAGCATTGGCATTCGAATTCAAATTGTTTTTAAAAACAGAGTTTGGAAGCTGATTTTTTGAAGCCTTATTAAATGAATTTGCCTTTTTGCCTGTAAACGTTTTTTCGGCTAAAACTTTATCGAGGTTTCTTTTTTCGTTTTCAGAAAACTGATTTTTATCAGCGGTATTAAATGCGTTATATTTTCCTGAATTATAATTTTTTGATGCTACAGCTTGATTTGAATTTCCTTTTTCGGTATTTAATTTTTGAGTTTCCGAAGCATTAAATTGATTTTTTTCGGCAGAATTAAATCTGTTTTGTTTTTCAGAATTATAATTTTTAACAGCAGCTGCTTGATTCAGATTTGTTTTTTCCGAATTTGATTTTTGGTTTCCAGAAACAGAGATTTGATTTTTCTTTTCCTTAACTGCAGTTCCTCCGACAGCAACCTGATTGGTATTACTGTTTCCAATATTTGATTTTGATTCAGTTGTTTTTGAATTGCTTTCCGTTTTTGAGTCAGCATTAGCAACGGCTGTTTTTTCTGATGCATTTCCTGTCGAATTTTCTATTGGATCTAATGCATTTCCTGAATTTGGATTTACAATACTGTTTTTATTGTTTTCTGAATTTTTATCATTTGCCGAAGCTGGTTTTTGGTGGCTTTCACCATTTTTATTTTCATCAAGAACGACATTGTTTTTTTCTAAAGAGGTACCTGTGTTGATTTTATTGCCAGAGTCAGACAAAACTGCAGGAAGCGATAAGCATAATAATAAGCATGCAGCAGCTGACCACCAAAGAATAACTCTTTTTTTCTTTTTAGGTTTATCTAGTTTTTCCTCAATTCCAGCCCATAGTTCTGGTGGCGGAACACTCGAAAAGTGTTCCATTGATGAAAAAATATCTTCTATTTTTTGCTTCTTCATGCTATCTTAAAATTTTTTATGCTCAAAATCCGTTTCTGCAAAATCCCCTTTGCTCTATTTAAATTTGATTTTGATGTTCCTTCTGAAATCTTCAATAATTCGGCTATTTCTTTATGTTTCATATGTTCAAAAACATATAAGTTAAAAACCGTCCGGTATTGATCGGGTAAATCCCGTATGTATTCTAATAATTTTTCTTTTTCTATCGGAATCGTTTCTAATTCCTCTTCTTCGATAAAATCAGTGTCAGGATCAAAAACGTCTAAAAAGAAACTCTCTTTTTTCTTCTTATTTAAAGTCTCAATAAGTTTGTTGATGAAAATCCGTTTTAGCCAGCCTTCAAAACTTCCTTCAAATTTATATTGGCTTATCTTTTGAAATACGATAACAAATGCTTCTTGAAAAACATCTTTGGCATCATCTTCATTTTTCATATACTTTAAGCAAATACCATATAGAACCGGAGAAAACAGCTGATAAATTTTCAGCTGTCCTGCTCGGTCATTCTGCATGCATTGCCTAATGTATTTTTCTAAATCGTCTTTCAAAAAAGTGGTATTGTTTGGTTTTGCAAAAATAGTTTTTAAAAATTTAAAAAACTACCTTTTAAAGATACTGCGTGCAGCATCTTGATTATTGCTTACAATGGTTAGGTTTTGATTGTCAAGGTTTTCTATCACGTATGTTTTGCCTTCAAAGGTAATCAGGTCATGTTCTGTATGATCAGAAAAGCCAATTCCTTTTCCTATTTCATAAGCGCTGTTTCTGATTTCAATATCATTTTTATAAGTGATAACTCTTCCTTCTGAGGTAAAAATTACCTTTTTTGTAAATCCAGCAGTTTTTGGCGTCGCTGTATAAGGATTACTCACTCCTCCAACAGATTTCTCCCAGATCCAAGTATTCACAATTGATCCCGAATTTACATTCGAAGAATCGATCGAATACGCTGTAGAAAAAAGCCCAAAAACGATAAGTAATAAAAAATACTTTTTCATACTTCGATTATTTTAAACTAGTGATTTTATCTTTAATTGCTTTTTTGAAAGCTTTGATTTCTGTGCTTTGATCAGCTGTATCGTTGTTGTCAATAAATATTTTAGTTACAGATGCTCCTTGTTTCAATTGGAAGAAAATCCCGCCTTGATCTGCTGCATCCGGAGAACCGTATGTTTTAGTTTGTCCTTTTAAGCTATAAATTTCTGCAGGAATACTTTTTGTAAACGTTGTATACTCACTTCTTTTTGATTTAGCAAAATAAGCTGACTGCTCAAAATTGAAGTTTCCAGAAGCAGTGCTAATTAATTTTAAAATATTAAAATCATTCAGCTGAAAAAAGTTTTGACAGTCAGAACCTGAACAATTTCCATAATAACTTCCAATGATAATATTATCTGGAGTCTCAGTAGTTTTGTTAAAAATGATTGTTTTGTTTGATTTCGGAAGCAAAATAAAGTCCGAAGGGTATGTTGCAGTTGAAGAAATATTTTCTCCTGCCTGTGGTCCGCTTTCGTAATAACTAATCACAATTTCACATTTGTTCTCTACAATCGAAGTCATTTTAATAGAATAGCCAGTTGTTGTTTTCATTCCCGCAAAAATACCAACCAACATGTTTTTAGAAAAATCGATATTAGGGTCAGTAGCAACAGGGCACGTGTTTTCATGTTTTGTAAAAAGGGCAGTCATTTTTTCTTCAGTCATTACAACAACAGCCGCTGGGTTTTCAGGAAGTGTTTTGATTGTATAATTGCACAAAAGCGGAAAACCTGTAAATCCTAAATCGGTATTAGCGCCGCAATCCATATCCAATCCATCATTTCCAAGCGAGCATGCACTCAATCCAAAAGCTATAAATAAGCTCAACATTAATTTTTTCATTGTATTATTTTAATAGGTTATATTCTGTAGATGGCTGAGATTTAAAAAGGTTGCGTCTAAAATGTTTTTTTCTTTATTTTTTTTTAAATGTTTGTTTAATTTAGAATGTTCACGAATTAGTGAAATTTTAAATTTTAAAAATCAGAACTACGTATTATTGCGTACTTTTACTTAAAAAAAACTTAGTTATGTTTGATTTTCTTCCAATTTTGTTGGCTTTTATTAGTGCATTGTTTTTAGGTATTTACTTAGGAAAGCTTTTGATGTCGGCCAAATCGCAAACTGAAAAAGTGAGTTTGGAAGAAAAATTAAATGCAAATGTAAATCAGCTTCAATTGCAGAAAGAACAATTTGAAAGTGAAAGAAATAATTTTCAGAAACAGGTTCAATTAATCAATTCAGAAAAAGAAAATATCAGAACCGAGAAAGACAGTCTCGCGATTCAGCTTTCTAAAAAAGAAGTCGATTTTGAAAATTTATGGGAACGCCATAAAGAACAGAAAAATGAAATAACGGAGCTTCAAGAAAAATTTACCAAAGAATTTGAAAATTTGGCCAATAAAATTCTGGAAGAAAAGTCGGCTAAATTTACGGAACAGAATAGCGAAAATATGAAGAATATCTTGTTGCCTTTGCAGGATAAAATTCAGGGATTTGAGCAAAAGGTAGAACAAACACATAAAGAAAGCATCGATTATCACGCGGCTTTGCGTCAGCAGATTATTGGTTTAAGCGAAATGAATGCGCAAATGAGCAAAGAAACGCTCAATTTGACTAAAGCATTAAAAGGTGATACTAAAATGCAAGGAAATTGGGGCGAACTGGTTTTAGAGCGTGTTTTAGAAAAATCAGGTTTAGAAAAAGGACGTGAATATGAAGTACAGCAAAGTTTTACCAATAATGAAGGAACGCGTGTTTTACCAGATGTTGTTATTAATTTGCCTGACGGAAAAAAAATGATTGTCGATTCTAAAGTTTCACTGGTTGCTTATGAAAGATGGATCAATGAAGAATCTGAAATAATGAAAATCGATTTTCTGAAAGAACACGTCAATTCCATAAAAAGACATGTAGAACAGCTCGGAAACAAAAATTATCATGATTTATATCAAATTGAAAGTCCCGATTTTGTTTTGCTTTTTATTCCGATAGAACCTGCGTTTGCGATAGCTTTAAATGAAGATTCAACCTTGTATAATAAAGCATTTGACAAAAATATTGTCATTGTAACACCAAGCACGCTGTTGGCGACTTTACGTACAATTGACAGCATGTGGACAAACCAAAAACAGCAGGAAAATGCTTTTGAAATTGCCAGACAAGCCGGAGCTCTATATGATAAATTTGAAGGTTTTGTAACGGATTTAGTGCGAATAGGAAATAAAATTAAAGACACAAAAACCGAATACGAAAGCGCCATGAGCAAATTAGTTGACGGAAGAGGAAATTTAATTTCCAGCGTCGAAAAATTAAAGAAAATGGGAGCCAAGGCAAAAAAGGCGCTTCCTGAAAATATTATTGCACGAGCTTCAGCTGAAGATGAATTATTAAATTAAATATAAATATTAAAACACATAGAAACATAGGTTTTGGTTTGTTGAAAAAGAGCAAAAAAAGAAACTCGTTTCTAATACGTAGTGCTCTGTTTGTTTAAAAAAGTGAAACGCTTTTTTTACATTGAAAAACTATGTTTCTATGTGTTGAAAAAGAAACACAAATTTTCCAAAAACAAAAAACATGGCTACAGATTTCAAACTCGTTTCATCATCAAAAATCAGTATTTCCGAATTAATGCTTCCATCGCATACCAACTTTAGCGGTAAAATTCACGGAGGATATATTTTACAATTACTGGATCAGATTGCTTTTGCTTCGGCATCAAAATTCAGTGGTAATTATTGCGTTACGGCTTCTGTCGATACCGTGAATTTTTTAAAACCTATTGAAGTTGGCGAACTGGTAACCATGAAAGCTTCGGTCAATTATGTGGGAAGAAGTTCGATGGTTGTCGGAATTCGTGTGGAAGCTGAAAATATTCAGACTGGAGTAATAAAACATTGCAATTCGTCTTATTTTACGATGGTAGCCAAAGATAAAGAGGGAAAAAGTGTTCAGGTTCCAGGTCTTATTTTATCAAGTCTTGAAGAAGTTCGTCGTTTTAGAAAAGCAATAAAGCATATCGAAATTAAAAAGGAAGTTGAAGAACATGAAAAAGTAGCCAACGTAAGTTCTATTGAAGATTTAGCAAGCTTGGATAAATATAATGTGCTTTTAGAAATCAGTTAGATTTCTTATCTTTAGATTATAACATTAAATTATAACAGGATGGTAAAGTTTGGATATACAATATTATATGTTAACGATGTAGAAAAAGCAATTGAATTTTATGAAAA
Source organism: Flavobacterium sp. 245 (assembly GCF_004362055.1). Lineage (GTDB taxonomy): Bacteria > Bacteroidota > Bacteroidia > Flavobacteriales > Flavobacteriaceae > Flavobacterium. The sequence goes on along the minus strand of NZ_SNXB01000005.1, from coordinate 7,379 downwards.
TGCATTTGGTTTTTCTCGAAAATTTATAACTCCAGATAATGATTATGGAGAGTTGAGTACAGGAGAAACTACGCTTTCATTTGCATCAAAAAACCTGGCAAGTCAAAATTTGTCTGATGGATTTATTGAAAGCAATTTAGAAAACAAGCCTTTTGCAATTGAAATAGGTTTTATAACTGAAGATGTTGGCGAATTGTTGCAAAAAGCAACTTCTTTTGGAGCCGTTTTGGTAACAGAACCAACGAAAAAACCTTGGGGACAGGTTGTAGCGTATGTACGTGATCCCGAAGGATTTTTGATTGAAATTTGTACACCGATGCAGTAGTTAAAATATGGTGAAGTCCCTACGGGACAATAATACATTCGAATATCGATCTTATTCCTACCAATATTTAATCTCTCCGAGATATTCCGCTAGGAATTAAATATTGGTAGAAAAAAAAGAATACCGCAACGTATGTCCCGTAGGGACTTCATTATTCAAAACACTCATTTCACAACATAAAATATTCACAAATATTTAGGATAAGCAACAGAACTTTGTGCCGAGAAATTTCGTAACTTTAAGTATGAATTATTAGGTTACGGAATATTCACGGAGTACTGCCATTCAATTTTTTTAAGCCAAAATCTTAAGTTCTGATTTTTCTCTTCTTAAAATAAAAAAAAATCGAATGACATAATTGTTTAATGATGACGATTATGAAAAGAACTACTTTATTAATTTTACTTTTTACCGCATTTTCTTTGCTTGCTCAAGATAAATTTAAAACCAATTCGGCGGTTGTAAATTTTGAAGCTTCTGTTCCTTTTTTTGAAGAAGTGAAAGCGGTAAATAAGCTCGGAACTCTTGTTCTTGAACCGGAAACAAGTACGCTTGTCTGTACTGTTATTATCAAAGATTTTCGTTTTAAAATGGATTTAATGCAGGAACATTTTAACGATAATTATATCGAAAGTCACCGTTATCCTAAAGCAGTCTTTAAAGGTAAAATCGAAAAATTTGACCTAAAAAATATCGATGAAACTGAAAAAGAATACGACATTAAAGGAAAATTATATCTGCATGGAAAATCGAAAATTATCTCTGTAAAAGCACTGATGAAAAGAGTTCCTGAAGGAATTCAGATTGTTTCGACTTTTCCTATTTCGGTAGAAGATTTCAATATCGAAATTCCTTATGTTGTCGCCAACAAAATTTCAAAAACGGTCCAGACTGATTTGACGGGAATCATGCGATAAAAAATTGACGAAGATTTTTACAAATTCTTTAGGTTTATTTTAAAAAATGGGTAGCAGCATAACAGCCTCAAGAATTTGTAGAATCTGAGTCCTAAATTATTGTGTACAATTCAAAAGTGTTCGTTCTAAATCGGTAAACTGGAACTCAAATCCGGCTTTCTGTATTTTTTGCGACGAAACACGTTGTCCTTTTAAAACAGCTTCACTCATTTCGCCCAAAGTAATTTTTAATAAAAAAGCTGGAATTTTAGGAAACCAGATTGAATAGCCTAAAATCGTAGCTAATGTTCTTGAAAATCCTGAATTAGTGGTATTGTCTGTAACACAAGCATTGTAGGCGCCTTGCATCTGTTCGTCTTTAATTGCCTTTAAATAAATCTGTGCTAAATCGTCAATATGAATCCAAGGTAAATATTGCTTTCCAGTACCTAGAACTGCACCAAACCCAGATTTAAAACTCGGCACCACTTTTTTTAAAAATCCTTCATTTTTCCCAAAAACAATTCCGGTCCTGATTTTTACCGTTCTAATTCCGAGCGTACTAATTTTATCGGCTGTATCCTCCCATATTTGGCAGGTTGTGCCTAAAAAGTCTTTTGCTGACGGTGTTTCTTCATTACAAATTTTATGACTAGTAATAGCGCCATAAATTCCAATTCCTGATGCCGAAACAAATGCATTTAAGGTTTTATGGTTTTCTTTTAAAATCGAAAAGATAAGTTCGATTGGTTTTGTACGACTTTCTAAAATGGCTCTTTTTCGCCTCTTTGTCCATCGTTTTTCAACAATGCCTTCGCCCGCAAGATGTATAATATAATCAGCATTCAGGATGGCTTCTTTTTCAATGAAATCTTTTTTTAAATCCCATTTATAATAAGTAATTGATGGCGTGTTTTTTTGCTCAGAACGACTCAAAACAGACACCGAAAAACCGTTGTCGATAAGAACATCTGTCAGATGTTTACCAACAAATCCAGTACCTCCGGTCAGTAAAACATTTTGAGCCATAATAGTTTATAATATATTTAACAGTGCATATTGTTTAAGGAATAGTAAAGGTACTTAAACAATGCTTACCTTTAAGGCAAATTCTAAATTTTAATAAAATGGCGACTAAAAAAAAGGTAATTACCAAAGATGATATCGTTTCAATATACATGAATGAAGTTTTAGAGAAAGGCCAAAAACCAAAATCAGTTTTTCATTTTGCGAAAGAAAATGATTTTAGCGAAGCTGAGTTTTATGCTTTTTTTGGAACATTAGAAGGTTTAGAAAAAGAAATATTTAGACTGTTTTTTGAAAACACGGTTAACCTGCTTCACAAAAATGAAGAATATCAGCAATATGATATGAAGAATAAAATGCTGAGTTTTTATTTTACTTTCTTCGAAATTTTGACTGCCAACAGAAGCTATGTTTTGCAGTCGCTTAAAGTAGACAGAAATCCGCTTAAAAATTTAGTCCAGCTTACATCACTCCGAAACAGTTTTAAAGAATATGTTTCAGAAATTCTGACGGATGATTACCGACTGGAACAAGAAAAACTTCAAAAATTTCAGGAAAGTGCCATTCAGGAATCGGCTTGGTTGCAACTAATGTTGACGATTAAATTCTGGATGGATGATGAATCTGCGGGATTTGAGAAAACCGATATTTTTATTGAAAAATCAGTTAATGCTTCATTCGAATTAATGAATGTTGCGCCAATGAACCATTTGATAGATCTTGGCAAATTTTTGTTCAAAGAAAAAATATACAGCAAATAATGAAAACAATCGATTATATCCCAACTTCAAAAATTGAAAGGGCAGGAAAACTGGTTCAGACCGGCGCCAAAATTGGAGTAAATTATGTGAAACATTATGCTGAAAAAATAGTTAATCCTGATTTATCCAGAGATAAGCTAAATGAAAATAACGCCGAAGATATTTACGACGGACTAAAAAGTTTAAAAGGAAGTGCACTAAAAGTAGCTCAAATGTTGAGCATGGATAAGAATTTTTTGCCACAGGCTTATGTGGAGAAATTTTCGCTTTCGCAGTTTTCTGTACCACCGCTTTCTGCGCCATTGGTTTTAAAGACCTTTAAAAATAATTTTGGAAAAACACCTTATGAAATTTACGATGAATTCAATCCAAATTCAGTAAACGCAGCGAGTATTGGCCAAGTGCATTTAGCAAAGAAAAATGGCAAAAAACTGGCTGTTAAAATTCAATATCCTGGCGTTGCAAACAGTATTTCGTCTGATTTGGCTTTGGTTAAACCAATCGCAATCAGAATGTTTAATCTGCAAGGAAAAGATTCGGATAAATATTTTAAAGAAGTTGAAGACAAACTGATTGAGGAAACTAACTATTTGTTAGAATTAAAACAAAGTCAGGAAGTTGTTGATGCTTGCAATAAAATCGAGAATATTTCTTTCCCGAATTATTATCCTGAATTTTCATCAGAGAAAATTATCACAATGGATTGGATGACAGGAATTCATCTTTCTGAATTTACTGCTAAAAATACGGATCAGGAAGCAGGAGATAAATTAGGGCAGGCACTTTGGGATTTTTATATGTACCAAATTCATGTTTTGCGAAAAGTTCATGCCGATCCGCATCCGGGGAATTTCCTTGTTGATGATCAAAATCAGCTGATTGCTTTGGATTTTGGCTGTATGAAACAAATTCCAGAAGAATTTTATACGCCTTATTTTGAGTTAATCAACAAAAATGTGATTACTGATGAAAAGCTTTTTAATGATAAATTATTTGAATTAGAAATTCTTCGTCCAGATGATACACCGGCAGAAATTGAATATTTTACGGAAATGTTTCATGATTTGCTATCACTTTTTACAAGACCTTTCCAAAATGAAACTTTCGATTTTGCCGATGAAACTTTTTTTAATGCAATTGCCCAACTAGGAAAACGTTTTTCTGAAGATACAAATCTGAAAAAAATGAATGGAAATAGAGGTTCTAAGCACTTTATTTACATGAATCGTACTTTCTTTGGGCTTTATAATTTAATGTTCGATTTGAAAGCGAAAATTGTGGTAGAGAATTATTTGAAGTATTAGGCTGTCATTGCGAGGAACGAAGCAATCTCATACTGTATATGGATAGTGAGGTTGCTTCGTTCCTCGCAATGACTTTCAATGTAAATAAAAAAAATATAAACCTTTGTCGAAGTTTTAAACTTTGACAAAGGTTTTTTTTAACGAAAAGGTTTGTCATCCTGAGCGAAGTCGAAGGATGCACAAACCTGAAACCTGAAACCTGAAACCTGAAACCTGAAACCTGAAACCTGAAACCTGAAACCTGAAACCTGAAACCTGAAACCTGAAACCTGAAACCAAAATAAACTTATTTCAAAATTCCCGCTTTGTAAGTCGCAATCGCGCGATCTCTCGCGAACGCATGATCAACCATAGGTTCATTATAACCAAAATCAAATTCGGAAATCCATTTACGGATGTATTCACCTTTTTCGTCGAATTTCTTTTGCTGGATTTCGGGATTAAAAACTCTGAAATAAGGTGCGGCATCACAGCCCGTTCCTGCTGCCCATTGCCAGTTCCCAACGTTTGAAGCCAATTCAAAATCCAAAAGTTTTTCTGCGAAATATGCTTCGCCCCATTGCCAGTTAATGAGCAAATGTTTGCATAAAAAACTAGCGACAACCATGCGGACACGATTGTGCATATATCCGGTTTCGTTAAGCTGACGCATTCCGGCATCGACGATCGGGTATCCAGTTGTTCCAGAGCACCAACGTTTAAAATCGTCTTCATTATTTCGCCATTGAATTCCGTCGTAAGCGGATTTAAAATTGTGATTGACACAATTTGGAAAACTAAATAGAATCTGAATAAAGAATTCCCTCCAAATCAATTCGCTTAAAAAAGTCTGATTTTTTCTATTTGCCCAGTTTACTAATTTCCGAATACTAACGGTTCCAAAACGTAAATGCGGTGAAAGATATGATGTGCTGTCTAAGGCAGGAAAATCGCGGGTTTCTTTATAATTTGAAATCTGAGATAAATCGTGAGGCTGTACTTTTATGGAACTTCTGTCAAAACCAATTTCTGATAATTCTGGAAATGAAAATTGATTTTTGAAAAAATTAGATTGCAATGATGCTGAATCATATTCGGGTGCAGATCCTGAAAAATGATATTTCTCGAGCCATTTGTTTTTATATGGAGTATACACAGTGTAAGGAAGTCCGTCTGCCTTTGTGATTTCTTTTTCTTCGAAGATTACGTGATCTTTAAAAGAGAAAGATGTGATGTTATTTTCTTTTAATAAAGAAGTTGTTGAAGAATCTCGTTTGATTGCAAACGGTTCGTAATCTTTATTGAAGAAAACATTTTGGATGTCAAATTCTTCAATTAGAGATTTCCAGACTTCTGTTGTTTTTCCTTTTTTGATTAGAATTGAAGAATTGAATTCGCTTAGCTGTGTATTTATTTTTTGAAGTGAATCATAAATAAAAGTTACTCTGGCATCATTTTTTGGAAGATGATCCAAAATATCTTCATCAAAAATAAATAACGGAATTACAGCAAAATCAGATTGTAATGCATGAAATAATCCGGTATTGTCTTCTAAACGCAAATCGCGTCTGAACCAGAAAAAAGAAACTTTTTGTTTTGTCATTATTATTGTTTTTGCTGATCGAATTTTAAGTTTTTTTCTTTTAATGCCGAAAATTGCTCGCAAAGACGCTAAGTCGCAAAGTTTTATTGAAAAGTTTAATAGAAAATACTTTGCGACTTAGCGTCTTTGCGAGATCAAAAAAAAGTAAGCCAGAGAAAAAAAACTTTGCGACTTTATAATTTAAAAGCTTTTTTGTTTGCCATTAATTTGCACGACTTGTGGCTCTTTTTGTGAATTGAACAATTCTTCAATTTTGTTATAACGGAAATTGAAGATTGTTTTTAGTTTGTTTTTTACAATTAAGGTATTCATGAATCGGCCTAGAATTCCGAGAGGAAGCGCGTAATGAACTATGTCTGTCATTTTTGTTCGGCCATCTTTTGTGCCTTCAAAAAAATGTTTGTGATGCCATAATTTGTATGGTCCAAAACGCTGAATGTCGATGAAATATTCGTTTTCTTTACAGGCAGTAATTTCAGTAACCCATGAAATTTTGATTCCTAAAAGCGGTTTTAAAGTGTATGTGATGAGTTGTCCATGATACATTCGTTTGTTGTCAAAATCTTGAATTTCAAAACTCATATTATCAAGCGTTATGGTTTTAAGATTTTTTGGACTTGAAAAAAAATCCCAACATTCTTCAACACTTGAATTTACATATTGTACGGTTTCTATTTTGTATAATTTCATTTTCTTGCTGCATCAATTGTTACGAATAGTTCTTAAAGCACGTGAGCGTTAGGGATTGAAGTGGAGCTCTTTTTGTGGCTGGCTTTTTCTGCCAGACATAAAAAAGCGGGAACGAAAAGCCCGACCGTAGGGAACGCCCAAAATATTTTACATTTTATAATATTTAAATGGTACAAACAACATTCCGAAACATTCTCCTTTTTCTTTATTGAGGTGTTTATGGTGTATTTTGTGTGCTTTTCGGAGCCCGATGAGGTATTTGTTTTTAGTGTTTTTAAACCATTTAAAACGCTGATGTATCAAAACATCGTGAATTAAAAAATAGCAGACGCCGTAAAGCGTTATGCCACAGGCAATGAAAAACAAATAATTGAAACCGGCCTGAGCACCAAAATAAAATAAAAGAATACTTGGAGTGGCAAAAATGACAAAGAAAATGTCGTTTCGCTCAAAAGTATGCTCGTATTTTGGCTGATGGTGATCTTCGTGAAAATACCACATAAAACCGTGCATTACGTACTTGTGCGTAAGCCAGGTAACACATTCCATGAACAGAAAAACGCCTAAAAAGATTAAAAAAGAAATCATTTTATAAATGTTGTTATTAAAATTATGACTTTATTTTGTTTGAGTTTAGCTTTAGATTATAAAAGATTAACTCAAAAGAATATTTTTTGTTTTTTTTAAAATTCCCTCAATCTTGTCATTTCTGTAAAAGTCACTTATTTCGGTAACGGATTTATCATTTCGATTGGCTTTTTTCCATCAATACCTTGATGTGGTCTTTCATGATTG
>NZ_SNXB01000004.1 GCF_004362055.1 Flavobacterium sp. 245 | reverse complement strand
TAGTTTCGCTCTAAAGTCGAATCTTGACTATTATTTCTCATCGTAACAAAATTTATTAAAGTTAAATTTTGTTACCGAATTATCTAACCTTTACAGAAATGACAAGATTGGGGTTACTTCGCGTGGGCTTCGACTTCGCTCAGCCTGACAATGAGTTTTAAAAAGTCTAAGAAGTCTAAAGTCTAAGAAGTCTAAAAATCAAAAAAAAAATCCCGCCTCAATTAAGAAACGGGATTAAATAGATATTCTCTTTTTTTTTATTTTAAACTGTTGCTGCAACTTCTTGTGGCAACGGAATTTGATTTTTAAGTAAATCTTCGAATGTTTCAGCTTGGCGAATTAAGATTCCCTGACCGTTCATCCATAAAACTTCGGCTGGTTTGTATCTTGAATTGTAGTTTGAAGACATTGAGAAGCAATATGCTCCAGCATTTTTGAAAGATAAAATGTCGCCCTCAGTAATTTCTTGAATTCTACGGTTGTTGGCGAAAGTATCAGTCTCGCAAATGTATCCTACAACTGAGTAAAAACGCTCTTTTCCTTTTGGGTTAGAGATGTTTTCAATATGGTGCGAAGATCCGTATAACATTGGACGAATTAAGTGGTTGAAACCACTGTCAACTCCAGCAAAAACTGTTGAGGTTGTTTGTTTTACTACGTTTACTTTTACTAAGAAATGACCTGCTTCACTTACCAAGAATTTTCCTGGTTCGAAAATCAACGTTAAATCTCTGCCGTATTCTGTACAGAAAGCGTTGAATCTTTTAGATAATTTTTTACCTAATTCTTCAATATCTGTTTCGATATCGTCTTTTTTGTAAGGCACTTTGAAGCCGCTTCCGAAATCTAAGAATTGTAAATCTTTGAAATGTTTAGCTGTGTCAAATAAGATTTCAGCAGCATACAAGAATACTTCGATATCTAAAATATCAGATCCTGTGTGCATGTGAATCCCAACAATACTCATTTTTGTATTTTCAACAATTCGCAAGATATGCGGAATCTGGTGAACAGAAATTCCGAATTTACTATCAATATGTCCTACAGAAATATTTGCATTTCCACCCGCCATTACGTGCGGATTGATACGAATACATACTGGAATATGAGGATGTTTTGTTCCGAATTGCTCTAAAATAGATAAGTTGTCGATATTGATTTGTACACCCATTGCGGCAACTTCTTCGATTTCTTCAAGAGAAACGCCGTTTGGTGTAAAGAAAATTCTTTCGGGTTCATAGCCAGCATGAAGTCCTAATTGAACTTCCTGAATTGATACAGTGTCTAAGCCAGACCCCATGTTCTTTAATAACTGAAGAATCGCAACGTTTGACAATGCCTTCATGGCGTAATTAACTCTTAAGTTTTCTACCTTAGAGAAAGCTTTAGTTAACCTGTTGTACTGAGATTGGATTTTTTCGGCATCATAAACATATAATGGACTTCCAAATTGGTCTGCTAACTGCAGTAAATCTTTTGCTTGCATTTTTAAATCATTTTGGGCAAAGTTATTACTCTTTTGTGTATCAGCAAATAAATTGTAGAAAAATAACAAAATATAACAAATTGTTTTATTTCAAACAAAAACTTGCTTGTTTTGGATTTTTATAACCTTTTTCTAAGATGCTAAGGTTCTGAGATGCTAAGATACTAAGTTTTTTTGCCACGAATTCACGAATTTGACTAATTCTTAAATGCTGTTGATTTTTTTTTGCCACAGATTTAACCTATTAGCGCAGATTATTTTGTTTGCCACTAATTACACAAATTTCCACAAATTTTTAATTTTGAATTTTTCATAAAATGCCTAAAACATAGCCCGTGGTTTCAACCACGGGAGACGTAGCGGATGGACGTAATTATATATTGTGTCCCCGCGGTTGAAACCGCAGGCTATGTTTGATTTAGAAGCTGCCAGAAAATAAATTCGTGGAAATTTGTGCAATTCGTGAAAAAAACAAAACCCCTGAATATAAATTCAAGGGTTTATTAGTAGTTATGTTGTTTATCGGAATAAAGATTAAATAAAATGCTAAGAAAAAAACTTAGAATCTTAGAACCTTAGCATCTTAGAGTCTTAAATTTATAAACTCGGTAAATCTCCTTTTCCTTTAGTAGGCAGGTTGGTAGAACCCATTAAGAATAAATCTACCTCTCTTGCTGCTTCGCGACCTTCTGAAATAGCCCACACGATTAATGATTGTCCTCTTCTCATATCACCAGCGGTGAAAATGTGAGGTACGTTTGTTTGATAGTTATGCGCCTTGTAGTTGCTTCTCATATCAGTTTCGATTCCTAATTGCTCGCTTAACGTTTTCTCTGGGCCTGTAAATCCAAGAGCCAATAAAGCTAAATCGCAAGGCCAGATTTTTTCTGAACCTTCTTTTTCGATTAATTCAGGACGCTGACCTGGAGTCATTTTCCATTGTACTTCAACGGTTTTTAATCCAGTTAATTCGCCTTTATCGTTAGAAATGAATTCTTTAGTATTGATTAACCAGTTTCTGTCGCATCCTTCTTCGTGAGAAGAAGATGTTTTTAACTGCAACGGCCAGAAAGGCCAAGGAGTTGACTCGCTTCTTCCAACTGGAGGTTTTGGTAAGATCTCAAAGTTAGTTACCGATTTTGCTCCGTGTCTGTTTGAAGTTCCAATACAGTCAGAACCTGTGTCTCCACCACCAATTACGATTACATCTTTACCAGTCGCTTTAATCTGATCTGGAATTGATTCTCCAAATAAAACTTTAGTTTGTTGAGTTAAGAAATCCATTGCCTGAACAACGCCTTTGCTTTCGATTCCTTTAGTTGGCAAGCTTCTTCTTTCAGTTGCTCCTCCACATAAAACGATAGAATCGAATGCGTTTAATTCTTCAACACTGAAGTTAACACCAACGTTTACATCTGTTTTGAAAGTGATTCCTTCTGCTTCAAGAACCACTACACGTCTGTCGATAATTCCTTTTTCTAATTTGAAATTCGGAATTCCGTAACGTAGTAAACCTCCAATTGCGTTGTCTCTTTCAAAAACAGTAACCGTGTGACCAGCTCTGTTTAATTGCTGCGCTGCCGCCAATCCAGCAGGACCTGAACCAATAACAGCAACGGTTTTACCAGTTCTTGTTTTTGGTGGTTGAGGTTTGATCCATCCTTCGGCGAAACCTCTTTCAATAATGCTTTTTTCGATGTTTTCGATAGAAACAGGATCTTTGATGATTCCTAATACACATGATTTCTCACATGGAGCAGGGCATAAGCGTCCAGTGAATTCAGGAAAATTATTAGTAGATTGTAAAATCTCTAATGCACTCTGCCATTCTTCCTGATGTACCATGTCGTTGAAGTCAGGAATTAAATTTCCTAACGGACAACCACTGTGGCAAAAAGGAATTCCACAGTCCATACATCTTGATCCTTGTTCTTTTATTTTATCTTTTGGTACCGGAATAGTAAATTCGTTGTAGTTCGAAACACGTTCTGCTACTGCTAAATTACTTTCATCGGCTCTGTTATATTCTTTAAATCCGCCTATTTTACCCATGACATTTTAATTAGATTTAGTTGTGAGATGTGAGAGGTAAGAAGTGAGTTGAAAACTCAAAACTTAGTACCTCAGGAACTTAGTACCTCAGAACCTTTTTAATCAGCTATTAATTCTTCTATTTTTTTCTCTTCTGCAATTCTTTGTAATGCTTTTTTGTAATCAGTTGGCATTACTTTTACGAAGTGCTGTTGTTGGTTTTCCCAGTCTGCTAAAATTCTTTTTGCTAATGGACTGCTTGTGTACAATGAATGATTTTTGATCAGTTTTCTTAGTTTCGTAACGTCCTCTTCTTCCATTGGATCGAATGCAACCATTTCCATGTTGCAAACTGTAGCGTCGAATTTCTTATTTGGATCGTAAACATAAGCTACACCACCGCTCATACCAGCCGCGAAGTTTCTTCCTGTTTTTCCTAAAACTACTACTGTACCACCGGTCATGTACTCGCATCCGTGATCTCCAATTCCTTCAACAACTGCTGTTGCTCCAGAATTTCTCACGCAGAAACGCTCTCCGGCCATTCCATTAATATAAGCCTCTCCGGTAATAGCTCCGTAAAGGGCAACGTTTCCAATAATGATATTGTCTTCAGGTTTGAAAGTTGCAGTAGGAGGTACTTTTACAATTAGTTTTCCTCCAGACAGCCCTTTTCCTAAATAATCATTACAGTTTCCGTGAATTTTAAATGACAATCCGTTTGTTGCAAAAGCACCAAAACTTTGTCCGGCAGAACCTTCAAAATCAACTAAAATAGTGTCATCAGGTAATCCTTGCGCGCCGTAGATTTTTGAGATTTCATTACTCAAAATCGCACCTACAGAACGGTCTGTATTTTTAATTTTAAAAGTTACTCTTGTTTTTTCTTTTCTATAGATAGACGGAATCGCTTCTTTAATGATGTCAAAATCCAATACATTTTCAAGTTGGTGATCTTGAGTCGTTGTATTATGATTTGGCTCTGTTTTCGCTTTTTCCGGTTTGTATAGAATTGATGATAAGTCTAAACCATTTGCTTTATAATGTTTGATGGCTTTGTTCACATTTAATTTTTGTGACTGACCCACCATTTCTTTTAAAGTTCTGAAACCTAACTGCGCCATGATTTCTCTTAACTCCTCAGCAATAAAATACATGAAGTTGATTACGTGCTCTGGAGTTCCTTTGAAGTTTTTTCTCAATTCAGGATCCTGAGTTGCAATACCAACCGGACAAGTATTTAAGTGACAAGCTCTCATCATGATACATCCAGAAGCTACAAGCGGCGCCGTTGCGAAACCGAATTCTTCTGCACCTAATAAAGCTGCGATAGCAACGTCACGACCTGTTTTTAACTGTCCGTCACATTCTAAAACTACACGGCTTCTTAAGTCGTTTAAGATTAAAGTTTGCTGTGCTTCAGCTAAACCAAGTTCCCATGGAATACCTGTGTGCTGTAAAGATGTTAATGGTGCAGCTCCCGTTCCTCCGTCATAACCTGAAATTAAGATCACGTCAGCTTTTGCTTTAGCAACACCGGCAGCGATGGTTCCAACTCCAACTTCAGAAACTAATTTTACGTTGATACGAGCTTCACGGTTTGCATTTTTCAAATCGTAAATCAACTGAGATAAATCTTCAATTGAGTAAATATCATGGTGAGGAGGAGGCGAAATCAAACCTACATAAGGCGTAGAGTTTCTAGTTTCAGCAATCCAAGGCACTACTTTTTCTCCAGGTAACTGTCCACCTTCACCAGGTTTTGCACCTTGAGCCATTTTAATCTGGATTTCTTTAGCGTTTGTCAAATAGTTGATCGAAACACCAAAACGTCCTGATGCAACTTGTTTAATGGCACTGTTTCTAGAATCTCCGTTAATTTCTTTCTGGAAACGTTTTGGATCTTCTCCACCTTCTCCAGAGTTACTTTTTCCGCCAATTCTGTTCATTGCAATCGCTAAATTCTCGTGTGCTTCTCTACTGATAGATCCGTAAGACATTGCACCCGTTTTGAATTTCTTCACAATTTCTGTCCAAGGTTCTACTTCGTCAATAGAAATTGGATCTAAGTTGTTGAATTCAAATAAACCTCTAATAGTCATTAAGTTTGAGCTTTGCTCATTAACGGCATTTGAGTATTCTTTATAACTTTCTGGGCTGTTTAAACGAACAGCCTGTTGTAATTTAGAAATAGTGGTTGGGTTAAACATGTGTTTTTCGCCACCACGTCTCCATCTGTAAATACCTCCAATTTCAAGAGAAAGCAAACTTGCTACTTTTGAATTTGGGAAAGCTTTTTGGAAACGTTTCTTCACTTCTTTCTCCACTTCCATTAAACCAATTCCTTCAATTCTTGATGGCGTGTAAGGGAAGTATTTAGATGTAAATGTTTTGTTTAAACCTAAAATCTCGAAAATCTGAGCGGCTCTATACGAATGTAATGTAGAGATACCAATTTTGTTCATGATTTTCACGATTCCTTTTGCAATCGCTTTGTTGTAGTTTACAACTGCATAATCAGCTTTTACTTTTGTAATGAAACCTTTTTCAACCTGATCGTGAATAATTTCGTTTACCATGTAAGGGTTAATCGCACTTGCACCATATCCGAACAATAAAGCAAAATGATGAGGTTCGCGTGGTTCAGCAGATTCGATTATGATTCCGAATTTAGAACGAACTTGTAAAATGTTCAAAGAGTGGTGAATGTAAGAACAAGCCAATAACATTGGAATTGGAGCGAACTGTTCACTTACACCTCTATCAGATAAAATAATGATGTTGCATCCTTCTTCAACTGCTTTAAAAGTCGCTTGAACACATTTCTCAAGCGCACGCTCTAAACCGTTAACTCCTTTTTCTATTTTATATAAAGTAGAAATAGTAGCCGATTTGAAATCTGCGTGATCGATATTTCTGATTTTATCCAAATCCTCGTTAGAAATAACCGGATTTTGGATTTTTAATTTTTTACATTGTTTTGATTCAATTTCGAAAATATTGAAATCTCCACCAATCGCTAAACTGATATCAGTAATAATTTCTTCACGAATACCATCCAACGGCGGGTTCGTAACCTGAGCAAATAATTGTTTGAAGTAATTGTACAACAACTGTGGCTGATCTGATAAAACTGCCAAAGGAGTATCGTTACCCATAGAACTGATTGCTTCGGCTCCGTCGCTACCCATTGGGTTGATGATCGTTTTTAAATCTTCAATAGTGTAACCAAACAAACGCTGTCTTGTCAAGAAATCTAATTTTTCAACAGGAGTAGGGTTGTTTGTGTAAGGAATTTTTGCTAAAGGCAATAAGTTGGCATCGATCCATTCTTTATAAGGACGTTTTGTAACTATCGCTTTTTTAACTTCCTCGTCTTCGATAATACGACCTTCGTTCATATCAACCAAGAACATTTTTCCTGGTTCTAAACGACCGTGTTGAATTACATCTTCCGGATCGATATCTAGTACACCAATTTCTGATGACATGATTACGAACCCACTATGTGTTAAAGTATAACGAGAAGGACGCAATCCGTTTCTGTCTAATAAGGCACCAATTACGTTACCATCTGTAAACGGAATAGAAGCAGGACCATCCCAAGGCTCCATGATACAAGCGTTGAATTCATAGAAAGCTCTTTTCTCTTCAGACATTGTCTGGTGTTTTTCCCAAGCTTCAGGAACCACCATCATCATTGCCTCTGGAAGAGAACGGCCTGTCATTAATAAAAGCTCAATAACCATATCCATCGAAGCAGAATCTGATTTTCCTTCTAGGATAATAGGGAATAATTTTTTGATATCATCGCCAAAAACTTTGCTCTGCATAAGCTCTTCACGAGCACGCATGCGGCTTACGTTTCCACGAAGTGTGTTGATCTCACCATTATGACACATGTATCTAAACGGTTGAGCAAGTTCCCAAGAAGGGAAAGTATTGGTAGAGAAACGTTGGTGAACTAACGCCAAACGAGTCACTAAATCTGGATCTTTTAAGTCAACATAATATCGGCTGATGTCTTCCGGCATCAATAGACCTTTATATATTATGGTAGTTGTCGATAAACTAGAGAAATAAAACATATGGCTTTCTGAGGTTTTAGATCCTCTTACGGCATGTTCAGCAATTTTTCTAGCTGCAAAAAGTTTTGCATTAAATTCTTGTTCAGTTAAATCCTGTCCGTTTTTAGAAACGAAAACTTGTTTAACTGTTGGTTCTTTTTCTGCGGCAATTTGCCCTAAATTTTCAACGTCAACAGGTACATCTCTCCAACCTAAAACCTTTAAGTTTTGGTCTTTGATAGTTGCTTCAAATGCATTGATACAAAAAGAAACTTGGTTTTTGCTTTTTGGTAAAAAAACCATTCCTACTGCATACTCACGCGTTTCAGGGATTTCAAAGTCACAAACTTTCTTAAAAAAATTATGAGGGATGTCGAATAAAATTCCAGCCCCGTCTCCAGTTCTTCCATCAGAACTAACGGCACCACGATGTTCCAATTTAATTAAGATGTCTAATGCTTTGTGAATAATATCATTTGACTTAATACCATTCAAATTACAAATAAATCCTGCACCACAATTGTCGTGTTCAAATTCAGGCAGATAAAGCCCTTGTTCTTTAACTTTCATTCTTGATATTTTTTCTACAAAAATAGAGATTTCGTTAAACATAATGTAGTGAAATTATCATTTAGCTTACATTTTTACTGTAATATTAGAAAAAGGCTTCTTAAATGATAATAATATTATATTAGGCATTGCGAAATGATAAAATCATAATAACATTTAAATAATATTAGGAAAAATCGCCGTCAGGCCCATAATTCAATAGGTTTTTTTGTTAAATCTCAAACGATATAGTGGTTTTATGTTAACTTTTTCAATGCAATTCGTTAACGATTAATTTGCTTTGAAAAAGAATCTGTAATTAATAACAAATTGACTCATTTTTTAATTGGAAAAAGATTTTACTATTAAGTTGAATTTTGCTACTTTTGTCGCACTTTTATTCTGAAATAAATTCAGAACCAGACAAATTCTATATTATGAACATACACGAATATCAAGGAAAAGAAATTTTAGCTAGTTACGGAGTACGCATTCAACGCGGAATTGTGGCTAATAATGCGGTTGAAGCTGTGGCTGCTGCAAAACAATTAACTGCCGAAACTGGTACAGGATGGCACGTAATAAAAGCACAAATTCACGCAGGTGGACGTGGAAAAGGTGGTGGAGTTAAGTTGGCTAAAAATCTTCAACAAGTTGAAGAAATTGCAGGACAAATTATCGGAATGCAATTGATTACACCTCAAACTTCTGCTGAAGGTAAAAAAGTAAACAAAGTTTTAGTTGCTGAAGATGTATACTATCCTGGTGAAAGCGAAACTTCTGAGTTTTATGTTTCTGTTTTATTGAATAGAGGTACAGGACGTAACATGATTATGTATTCTACTGAAGGTGGAATGGATATCGAAGAAGTTGCTGAGCACACGCCACACTTAATCTTTACTGAAGAAATCGATCCTAATGTAGGATTACAAGGTTTTCAAGCAAGAAGAATTGCCTTTAACTTAGGTCTTTCTGGAAATGCTTTCAAAGAAATGGTTAAATTCATCGATTCATTATACAACGCTTATGTTGGTTCTGATGCATCTATGTTTGAAATCAACCCTGTTTTAAAAACATCTGACAACAAAATTATGGCTGTTGATGCTAAAGTAAATATCGATGATAATGCTTTATACAGACAACCAAAATATGCTGAAATGAGAGATATCCGTGAGGAGAATCCAATCGAAGTTGAAGCTAAAGAAGTAGGTCTGAACTATGTAGATCTTGACGGTACTGTAGGATGTATGGTAAACGGAGCTGGTCTTGCAATGGCAACTATGGATTTAATTAAATATGCTGGTTTTGAGCCTGCTAACTTCCTTGACGTAGGAGGAACTGCTGATGCTAAACGTGTTGAAACTGCTTTCAGAATTATCTTGAAAGATCCAAACGTAAAAGCTATCTTGATTAACATCTTTGGAGGAATCGTTCGTTGTGACCGTGTTGCTCAAGGTGTTGTTGATGCTTACAAAAACATGGGTGACGCTATCAATGTGCCAATTATCGTTCGTTTGCAAGGAACAAATGCTGAAATTGCAAAAGAATTAATTGACAATTCTGGTATGCCAATCTTATCTGCAGTTCAATTCCAAGAAGCTGCTGACCAAGTTAAAGCTGCACTTTCTTAATTAAATAAGAAATCAATTATATAGAAATCCCTCCAAGAAATTGGAGGGATTTTTTTTGGAGGCTACTTAACCGCAAAGTGCGCAAGGTTTTTAATTGTAAGGTTCAATATAAACGCAAAAGTTCGCAAAGCTTTATCAATATATAGCCTTGCGAACTTTGCGGTTAAATTAATTATTTCAAAACAGTAGACAATTCTATAAGTTCAAAAGTTGGATCATGTGCAATAAATTCTCTCAGCATTGCTGTATGACCGGCACCAAGTAAAACCATTATTTTATCATCCTTGCTTTCGGTTAGTTTTTGAATTAAAGAATACGTATAAAGATTTCTTCGATACCATTCTGAAACTAAATAAGCACCTACAAAATTGTCTGTTTTTCCTGCTTTGTTGGCAGTTCCAAGATACCAGTTAATATCCTGTTTATTAACATCCAAAAGTAATTGTGTCAAGGAATATTTTGCAATTTTTGTATTAAAATCTGTTTCATGATGTTTCATTATCTCTTCATTCTTCTTGATTAAATCAAACTGATTAGCGGTTTTCATTTCTTTTACCAAACTATCATATGGAAAATCAGTACCATTATAATCAATTGCATATAACTTTTTGTGATTTAATTTTTTAGCTGATCTTAAAGCTAATTGTACTATCTCATCTGAATCGTTCGTAAGTAAGCTATCAGTGTTTTTAGCATAAAATTGATCTAATTTGGCTTGTTTTTTATAATTCCATTCAACAAAAATTTTATCTGGTCCAAACTTTTTAACTTTATCGGTAATGTTTTCCAGTTCTTCTTGGCTTTTGTCTGTCATAACATTAAAAGTATTTACTTTGGCGACATCAAGTCCGGGATTTTCAAAATGGAAACTGCCAAATAATAATATTTGTTTCTTTTTTGTCTGAGCAGAAACGGTAGTTAATGCAATTGTAAAAATGAGTAATAAAGCGATTTTTTTCATGATGATTTGTTTTAAATTCATGACAAATCTATAGTAGCTTTTCAGGTGAATTTTTAGTTTTTGATAAACATCAGTTTTCAAATTACAAACAATAGGAATTTGCTGTTGAAAATTTTTGTGTACCGTTTTTGAATGTTCGTCACATATAATATAGGTTTTGTATAAATATAGTATTCATGTAATGTCATAGTTGTATTTTTGAAGTAACAACAATATATTATGAAGCTAAAAATTCCTTTTTATTATCATATTCTTCTTTTTTTAGTAGTGTTTTTTACTTTTTATCTCTGGGATATTGGAGTAAGTAATCGAAAATTGGATTCTGTTTTCAGCAGTAAGTATTTCTTTTTTAATACAAGTTTTGTTCTATCAATTTTTATCGTTTATCTTTTAAATTTTTACCTTTTTTGCGATTGGTTTTTGAATAAAAAAAAGATTTTTCTATATTTTTTTAGCATTGTCGTTTCCTTGCTAATTTTTGCTGGAGTTCGTTATTTTTTGCAAGAAGTTGTTGTTTTTCAGATTATTGGAATGCATAATTATAGTGAAGCGTCGCGAGAATTAAACTATTATGTGCGTGATAATTTCTTTTTTGGATTACCAGCAGTAATTTTTAGCGCTTTGAGTTATTTGTTTTGGCAATTTCATAGTTCACAGCTGCAAAATCAGGAATTGCTTTTAGAGAATAAAAAAGCAGAATTTCAAATGTTGAAATCTCAGGTTAGTCCGCATTTTTTATTTAATACCTTAAATTCGTTTTATAGCCAATTGATTTTGAAAGATGATGAAATGGCATCAGATATTTTAGTATTGTCTGATTTACTGCGTTATGTTATTACGGAGACTGAAAAGGATGAAGCGGTACTTTCAAAAGAAATTCAATTTATAGAAAATTATATTCATTTACAGAAAAAACGATTTGAAGATCAGCTGTATCTTGATTTTTCTGTTGAAGGAAATTATGCAGAAGAAAAGATTTTATCATCGGTATTAATTCATTTCATAGAAAATGTTTTTAAGCACGGAAAATTGAATAATCCAGAACAAAAAGCAGTTATTTCAATTCATATAAAAGAAGACTTTCTGGAGATCTCTACTTTTAATTACATTGTTAATGGCGAACATTATTCTTCAACCGGCATTGGATTTGAGAATCTTACTAAAAGATTAGAATATGCCTATGGATCTAAATTTAAGCTTGAAAAAATAGCAGAAAATAATACCTTTAAAACGTATTTGAAAATTCCTTTAAATAAATAATATGAAGTTTAAATGTATCATTATTGATGATGAACCGCCAGCAACGCGTATTTTAAAAAACTATGTAGAGAAAGTATCTTTTCTTGAAGAAGCTGGAATTTTTAATGATTCAATAAAAGCATTAGAGTTTCTGAATTCGAATAAAACTGATGTTGTTTTTCTGGATATTCAGATGCCGCAATTAACCGGATTACAACTCTCCAGAATTATTTCTAAAGATGTAAAAGTGATTTTTACGACGGCATACCCTGACTTTGCATTAGAAGGTTTTGAATTGAATGCGATTGATTATTTGCTAAAACCAATCTCTTTTGAACGTTTTTATCAGGCAGTTTCTAAATTGAATACGGAATCAAAAATAGAGGTTTCATCCAATAGTAATTCGTCTGATTTTATATTTGTTAAAACAGATGGTAAAAATAAGTTCCAGAAGTTGTTTTTAGATGAAATTCTATATGTCGAGAGTCTTCAGAATTATGTTTGTATCCATACTTTAAAACAACAGATTATAACTCATTCTTCTTTAAAAAATGTAATAGAATCATTGCCTGGAATGGATTTTATTCAAATACATAAATCTTATGTAATTGCCTTAAAACAGATTGAATCAACAGATAGTTTTTCGGTTTTTATTAATGCGAAAGAATTGCCAATAGGAGCAACTTTTAAAGATGCTTTTTTTGAACGCATCGATCAAAATAAAATGTAGAAAAAAATCATTTAACAGCAAAGAGCGCAAAGATTTTAATTTATAAGGTTCAATATAAACGCAAAAGTTCGCAAAGCTTTATCAAATAAAACTTTGCGAACTTTGCGTATGCCTTAGCGCCCTTTGCGGTTAAACTTTATAGGCGTTAATTATTTTTTATTCTTACCGTTTTTGTAAACTACTTTTTCTACAATAGATGGTTTTCCATTTCCTTTTGGGAATGCTTTCTTTTTAGGTTTTCCAGCTGATGAACCTGATTTTGATGAACTTTGATCACCTCTGTATTTTTCTGAATCTTTTGGAGCAGCTTTAAACTCAGGTCTTTCTTTAGTACTGTCTTTCTTCGGAATTTCTGCTTTATGTTTCGCTAAAACATCATTCGGGTTTTTTGGATTTTCTTTGGTTCCTCTTAAATGAATTACCAATCCATTCAGGAAGTTACGCAAAACCTGATCACCACATTCCATGTAATTCTCATGATCTTCGGCTCTGAAAAAAGCACCTAATTCTGATTTTGAAATTCTGAAATCTACTAATTCTAAAATTTCAACTATTTGATCATCACGGAGCATCAAAGCCACGCGAAGTTTTTTAAGTATATCGTTATTTGTCATCGTTTATTTTTTACAAAGGTACATTACAATCTGTTAAAGTTGTTGTTCACATTAAATTTTAATTGTGATAATTTTTGTTTCTCATAATTAAAATTAAGAGTTTTTCGAGCTTTTTAACTTGTTGATTATTGGGGAGTTAAATTATGATTGTTACTTGTTAATGCATTTTGTTGCATTAAAATGCGTTTTTTAAGAATATTTTTAATGTTTTTTCTTATAAAAACGCATTTAAATGAAAGAAAATGTTAAATTGCAACCTTACGAACCAATTTATTAACCATTTTTTTAACTAAAATTTATGAAACAAAAGAATTTTATCTTTTCATTCGTTTTGTTCTTATTTGCTTCGAGCATTTTGTTTGCGCAAAAAATAACGGTAAAAGGAACAGTAACAGATGAGACAGGAATGCCTATGCCAGGAGTTAACATTCAAGAAGAGGGAGGCTCAGGCGGAACTACGACTGGATTTGACGGAGATTATCAAATTAGTGCCAATAAAGGTTCTGTTTTAGTCTTTTCATATATCGGGTTCAAATCAACGAAAGCTACTGTAGCTGCTACAACATTAAATGTAAAGATGCTTTCTGATGCAAAAGAGCTTGACGGAGTTGTAGTAACTGCTTTGGGTCTAAAGAGAAGTGAAAAATCACTTGGTTATGCTACGCAAAAAGTAAGAGTTGCAGATGTTGTAACGGTGAGAGAAACAGATATTAATAATGCTTTGGCTGGAAAAATTGCAGGTGTTCAATTTCAAGGTTCTCCAAGCGGGGATTTTAGAACCTCTTTGCTTAGACTTCGTGGAGACACGGGAGTATTGTATGTGGTTGATAACATCAAAGTAAGCGCTATTAGTGATATTAACCCAGAAAGTATCGAAAGTATCAATACTTTGAAAGGTTTGTCTGCAACAGCACTTTACGGACCAGAAGGTAGAAATGGTGCAATTGTAATTACAACAAAAAGAGGAAAAAAAGGCACTGCAACAGTAGAGTTTAATGTAAGTTCTTCATTAGAAAATGCTTATGGTTTGCCTGAATTTCAAAATGAGTACGGTGGAGGTTATTCTCAAACTTTTCCAAAATATACTTTTAATGCAGCAACAGATCCAGCATCTTTCGCCGCTTTTAATGGTCAAGAAATTGTAGATTATACTGCTGACGAAAGTTGGGGGCCAAGAATGAATGGTCAAATGGTACGTGCTTGGAATAGCTGGGAAGAAGGTACTCCAGAATTTGGAAAACTAACTCCTTTTTCTCCAAACAAAAACAATGTTAAAGATTTTTACAATACTGGAGTTACCAAAAGATCTAGTTTATCTGCTAGTAAAGGTGGTGAAGATTATTCTATAAACTTTGGTATCACTAGAACAGATAAAGAAGGTATTGTACCAAATACAGCTAGAACCCAATATGATGTAAATCTTACTATGGAGGCTAGTTTGAGTAAGAAATTCAAAGTATTTTCAACTGTTTTATTTCAAGATAGACAAACTACAGGATATAATGATAAAAATTTAATCTTGCCAGCGGTTGCAAGTTTGAGGCAATGGTTTCAAAGACAACTAAACATGGACGATTTAAGAAATTATCGTATGAATGGTAAAATTGTCACTTGGAACAGAACCAGTCCAACAAATGGAAAATCTATAGGTTGGAATTCGCCATTTTTTGATCAATACGAGCAACCAAACAACGAAGAACAAAAATCATTCAATGGTAAAATTGGCGGTTCTTATCAAATTATTGATGATTTGGCAGCTACTGTAGAGCTTAGAAAAACATATATTGGAAACAATTATTATGATATCTACAAAGCTTGGGGTGGTGCGGAGGTTCCTGCTTATGAGGAAAGTCTTCAAATCACTAATAAAGATGAAATTTCAGGTATTTTAAATTATAAAAAGAAAATCAACAAATTTGATATAACAGGAAATTTAGGTTTCGAATATCAATTTTACGATAGAACATACATGAACAGTAGTACTGTTGGAGGCTTAGTTTCAGAAGGATTCTACAGCATCAGTACTTCTGTAGGAACGCCGCTTATCGATAATAAAAGATACAGAACAAAAAATCGGGCCTATTTTTTAACAGCTTCTGTAGGTTATGATGATTTCTTGTATGTTGATGGTTCTTATCGTAATGATTTTGCTTCTACTGCAGATGTAAACGATAATAAATTAGCTACTTATGGTATTTCTGGAAGTTTCGTTTTCTCTAAATTTATTCCAGAAAATAACGTTTTCACATTTGGTAAAATAAGAGCTGGTTATGCAATGGCACCTCAATTTCCTGGAGTTTATTTGACAAACCCTATTTACGGAATCGGAACGGCTTATGGTACTTATCCAACTTCATCAACACAATCAACACCTAGTAACCCAAGGCTGAAAGGTGGAAATCGTGAAGAAAAAGAATATGGTATAGATTTGAAATTCTTTAATAATAGACTTTCATTAGATGTTTCTTATTTTGACAGATTGGATAATGAATTACCATATAGAGTAGATTTGGATGCTTCAACAGGAATTGGTGGCGTTTTTCTAAACGGAGGAAAACAAACTTACAAAGGTTTTGAAATTGCATTATCTGGAACACCAATTAAAACAGATAAATTTGAATGGAATATTGGTGCAAACTATGCAACTCTTGACAGACAAGTACTAGCTATTGCTCCAGGAATTACAAGAAATATTATTCAGTCTGGAAACTCAAACATGGGTAACGTTCAGTTGGTTGAGCAAGTAGGTGAAAAATGGGGATCTATTTACGGAAGTAGAATTGCAAGAGATGAAAACGGAAAACCAAAATTAACTACTGCAGGAGCATACGTTAGAGAATTAGGTGTATTTTTAGGTAATGTTTTGCCAAACTATACAGGAGGGCTCACCACTTCATTTAAATACAAAAATTTTGATTTAAGTTTAGGATTTGATTTCCAGGAAGGTGGTAAATACTATTCTGTGTCTAACTCATTGGTTAATAGAACAGGAGTGGGTATTGAAACGGTTGGTGACAATGATTTAGGAAATCCCAAAAGAGATCCTATCGTAAACGCTACTACTGGCGCAAGTATTGCTACAGGTGCAATGCTAAATGCTGCAGTAACTCCAACTTCAGGAGGACTTTTGGTAAAAGGTGTAGATAGTACAACTGGTGCTGATGTTGCTTATCGTGTGAGTACTAGAACATATTGGTCAAACATTAGAGCAATTACTGAACCTTTCTTAGAAGATGCCTCGTATGTAAAATTAAGAACGCTTAGAGTTGGATATACTTTGGAAAGAAGCACTTTGCAAAAAACACCTTTCCAGAAAATTAATATTGCTGTTTATGCGAATAATCTTTGGCTGATTTATGCCGCAAATCGTGACATAGATCCATCTGAACTTCAATCGTATAATACATCAACTACACCATTTATAGAAACGGCTCAATTGCCAAACTCTAGATCTATTGGTTTAAATGTTGTTTTAACTTTATAATTATGAAAATGAAAAAAATAGTAATAACCTCAATTTTAGCACTAATAACTGCTTTGGTGTCAGTTTCTTGTGATAATGCTGACTTTGGCGATACCAACTTAAACCCAAATTATCCTAGTATCGCAAATACAGCTTCGTTACTTACAGGAGCCGAAAGATCAATGTCGCCTATTCTTACTGCAACTGAGCCGCTTTGTTATGTGCAGTATATCACAAATGGGCAATATCCTAAGGAAACGATTTATGATGTAGTAAATTTTGAATATACCAGCAATTATGTATCTATTCTAAACAACTTACAAGCTGTTATAAATTTAAACAAAGATGCTGCAACAGCTGGAGCAGCGTTAGCTAATGGTTCAAACAATAACCAAATTGCTGTAGCAATGATTTTGAAAGCTTATGTTTTTCAGCATATCACAGATCGTTGGGGAATGGTACCCTATACTGGAGCTTTACAAGGGTTAGATAATGCATTTCCGAAATTTGATACACAAGAAGCTATTTATGATGGATTGTTTAAAGATCTTACTGATGCAGTAGCACTTATGGATGCTGGTGCAGGACCAAAAGGTGATGTGATTTTCACCACAAAAGCGACTCAGATGTCTGAATGGAAACGTTTTGCAAATACTTTAAAGTTAAACATGGCGATGCGCTTATCAAAAAGATTTCCAGCTGCTGGAGGTTATGCTGCAACAAAATTTGTCGAGGCTTTAAACGCTGGAACTATTGCTTCAAATGCACAAAACTTTACATATCCTTATATTACTGATGAGGCTTATGATAATCCTTGGGAAGACCGTTTTGAAACTAGAACAGACTATTTAGTAAGTGAGCCTTTTGTAAATTTATTGATTGGTACAGGAACAAATCTTGCGCCACAAGATCCAAGATTGGCAAAATTTGCAGAAAAAGCGGCTAACGGTGGTGGAATTTACAAAGGTGGTCTTACTTCGGCTGTAGGAAATACAACCGTTGCAAATTATTCTTTTATAACGAATACTATTATCAAAAATAAAACTGCTCCTGCATTTTTCTATACTTATGCGCAAGTTTCTTTTGCTAAAGCTGAAGCTGCATCTTTAGGATGGATTCCGGGCTCAGCAGCAACTTTTTATGCTGAAGGTATTAGAGCTTCTATGGCACAATGGGGCGTTGCAACTGCGACGGCTGATGCTTATGTTTTGCAATTTCCTTACGTAAATTTAAAATCTATTGCTTACCAAAAACACATTGCTTTGTATATGCAAGGTTATGAAGGATGGAATGAATGGAGAAGATTTGGAAATGATGCTGTTGCTCTAACTGTTCCTGCAGGAGCGATTGGTTCTGCTACAATTCCGCAAAGACAAGCGTACGGAGCGAGTGTAAAAACATTGAATTTAGAAAATTACAATGCTGCAATCGCTACTCAAGGAGCTGACAAAATGGAAACAAAGGTTTGGTGGGCAAATTAATTTAGTGACTATAATTAAAAATAAAAAAGAGGAAATCTCACTATGAGATTTCCTCTTTTTTATTTTATAATTTGAAATAATTTCGAAATTAATGCGCATTTAATACCTCAATAATTTTATCTAAATCTTCTTTAATATGATTAGCAGTAATCACAATTCGATTTAATGGCTCGGCATCTTTGGTATATTTAAAACTGGCAATAATTATCTTTTCAGATTTTAATTTTTCAACTAAGTCATTTGATAAAAGGTAAATTAACGGATAGTTTTTATCAAATTTAATAGTACTATTTTTGATTAAAATCGAATCAATATAACTCAAATTCTCTTTAAGTTTTTGATACTGCTTTTTATAAATTTCCGAAGCATCAGAAAGCGTCTGTACAAATGCAGGATTCATCCCACCGGCGCTTGTAAAAACTTCCATTTCTTTTATTTGAGTAATGAATTCAGCATCACTTGCGATAACGCCGCCCGTTAAACCAAAAGCTTTTCCTAACGACGAAACCATTATTTTCCTTTTAATCGGATATTGAATCGAAGCATAAATTCCTGAACCATTTCTACCAACAATTCCTAATGAGTGCGATTCATCAACAATTAATGTGATTTCTTTATGATTCGGAATCTGTTCTAGAAAAGAGAAATCAACAGGTTTTATTTCAAAAGAAGGAATTCCATCAGTCAGAATGGTAATTTTTTCCGATTTTGAATCTAATAAACGATTGTTGAGCTTGCTATTTTCAAATAGAGGAAGACTGTTTTCTGTTTTGATCGCGGCATGAATATCATTAAAATGAAAAAAGCAATCTGTTTGTTTTTTCATTAAATCTACAACCAGTTTTCCGGCAAGCATTCCTGAAGAAGCCGTAACGGTACTTTCTGCATCAATGTGAGAAGCTAAAAATTTTTCGCCTGCATCATAAGCCGTTAATTGGATATTAGCCGTTCTCGAACTTCCGTAAGTAGTTCCCCATTTTAGAATGTTTTTTATCACAAGATCTTGAAATTCTTTGTTTGTTGGAAGCCCCAAATATGCAGTTCCGCCAAAATACAAATACTGTTCTTGGTCAATTTCAATAATTCGATCAGGAAATTTTTCGACTTTCATTTTTATAGAAGTGTAACTCCGGTTCCGTTAAGATTAGAATAATGTATAACACCGTCTTTTATAGTTACTCCTGTTGCAATATCTTCAGACAGAAGAAGTGCGCCGTCCATATCAACATAATCCAGTTGAGGCAGTAAATGAGCAATAGCAGAAATTCCTACTGTCGATTCGGTCATACAGCCCACCATAGTTTTTAAGCCTAATTTTTTGGCTTCTTCAATCATTCGTTTTCCTGGAGTTAAGCCACCGCATTTTACCAGTTTTACATTTACACCATGAAAATGATTGAAACATTTGGCAACATCTTCCTCGATAATACAGCTTTCATCAGCAATTACGGGAAGTACCGAATGTTTAAAAACTTCTTTATGTCCTTCCCAATTGTCAGCTTTCATAGGCTGTTCTAAGAATTCGACACCTAGTTTTTTTAGTTCAACAGCGTTATTAATTGTTTCTTCAACACCCCAGCCACAGTTGGCATCAATTCTAAAAATAGCATCAGTATGCTTGCGAAGTTCTTTGACAATCGCAATATCTTCTTTGGTTCCTAATTTGATTTTATAAATAGGCCAAGGAAGTTCCTGCATTTTTGAAACCATTTTTTCGATAGAAGCAATTCCGATCGTATAATCGGTCAGCGGATTTTTTTCAGTGCTATAATTCCACAAATCGTAAAGTTTTTTGCCTTTTATTCGGGCATATAAATCGTTATAAGCCAAATCAAGTGCGCATAAAGCAAACATATCGTCTTTTAAATACGGATGAATTTTAGACCAAAAAACATCAGGAGTTTCAATCTCTGAATTTTCAATAATCGATCTGATTTTTTCCAAATCTTCCATCATCATTGAAACTGTCGTTTTATAGTATGGATTTGAAGTGGCTTCACCAAAACCAGAATAACCATTGCTTTGTAATTCAACAATTAAAGAAGGCTGAAAATCAATAGATTCTCTTGAAATCGTGAAAGTATGTTTTAGTTTTAAGTTATACTCTCTTAAAATTAGTTTCATAATTTATGCTGTTTTTTATTTTTTTGCTCAATAACCAAGCCAAAGAACTGCTTTTACAAAGCCATCTCGCCAAAGTTTTTCGTTATGTTCGCCGCCTTTTACAATTTTTGTTTTGCTGAGATGAAGACAGTAACAACGATTTTTATCTAATAAACGTTCCATTTTTTCCAGATCTTTTACC
The DNA here is from genome assembly GCF_004362055.1 of Flavobacterium sp. 245. Classification (GTDB taxonomy): domain Bacteria; phylum Bacteroidota; class Bacteroidia; order Flavobacteriales; family Flavobacteriaceae; genus Flavobacterium. The sequence goes on along the minus strand of NZ_SNXB01000004.1, from coordinate 443,854 downwards.
ATTTCGTCACTTTCTTTGTCGCCACATAAAAAGTAAAATCGGGTTTTGATTTTTGGCGACTTTTCTGTAAAAGTGTAAATTTCATTTGAAAACCAAAACGAAGGTGAAAAAACGCCTGCGTTTCCAAAAACTTGAGGGTATTTTACGGCTGCATAGTAGGAAACCAAACCGCCAAGAGAACTTCCCATGATAGTAGTATTTTTGGCTTTTGTTTTAGTTCTGTAATTTTTGTCGATATAGGGTTTTAATGTATTTACAATAAAATCAACATAATCATCAGCTTTTCCGCCTCCATATTTTTCGTTTTTATAAGGCGTCAGTTCGTCCATTCTTTTTTCATTTCCATGCTCAATTCCAACGACTATTACAGGCGCTTTCAAACTATCTAGTTTTTCATCTACATTCCATTCGCCGACAAAAGATGTTTTGGCATCAAATAAATTCTGGGCATCATGCATATAGATTACGCTATATTTTTTTTTGACAGAAGTCGAGTAGCCTTCGGGAAGATAAAGCCAGATTTTTTTAGTGGTTTTAAGTTGTGGCGATTCAATAGTAAAAGTGGATACGTTTTTAGATGCTGTGCTTTCCTGTGCATTTCCGATAGTAGCCAGCGACAATAGAATAAAAAAGAAGAATCCTCGAATCATTAGTTATTGTGTTTTAGATTTAAAGTAATATTTTAGCTAAAAATAACAAATTTGATGAATACCGAAGAAGAAAAAATTGGTTTACTTTTAGAAATGATTGCTTTCTCAACAGTTGATGGGCAATTGCATAAACGCGAACTGGAATTTTTGTGGAAAGTTGCTCAGGAACTTAATGTTAAGCAAGACCTTTTTCAGGATTTATTTCATCAGGAACATACAGTAAAAGTAATAAAATCTGAATTTCAGCGTATTCAGCAATTTTACAGATTAGCTCTGATTATGCATTGCGACGGCATTTTGCACGAAAAAGAATCAAAAGCAATTTATCAGATTGCACTTGAAATGGGATTAAATCCAACTGCCGTAAAGCGAGTTTTAGAATTGATGAAAAATGCACCAAATGCAATGATTGATCCTAAAATATTATTGAGGGTTTTTCAGGAACAGCACAATTAAGGCAGTTGTTCCTGAAGTTTTTTAATATCGTCACGAAGCTTGGCGGCCTGCATAAAATCTAGTTCTTTTGCTGCTTTTTCCATTGATTTTCGTTTTTCGCGAATCAGTTTTTCTAAATCAGTTTTTGACATATAAGCCGTTTCTGGTTCGGCTGCAACTGATAAAGTATGTCCTAATTCATATTCTACCAAAGGATTTTTTGTAAACGCGCTGTCGATTTTTTTGTTTAGAGCCTGAGGCGTAATGTTATTTTCTGTGTTGAAATTTATTTGTTTTGTTCGTCGATAATTTGTTTCATCTATAGTTTTTTGCATGCTTCCGGTCATTTTATCGGCATATAAAATGGCTTTACCGTTTAAATTTCTTGCAGCACGTCCAATAGTTTGTGTTAAAGATCTATGATTTCTTAAAAAACCTTCTTTGTCAGCATCGAGAATGGCAACAAGCGAAACTTCGGGTAAATCTAGACCTTCACGAAGTAAGTTGACACCAATCAAAACATCAAAAATACCTTTTCGTAAATCTTGCATAATTTCAATACGTTCTAATGTATCAACTTCAGAATGAATATAGCGACAACGAACACCTACTTTGGTTAAATATTTGGCCAATTCTTCGGCCATCCTTTTGGTCAAAGTTGTTACTAAAACACGTTCATCTAATTCGCATCGAACCTGAATTTCTTCAATCAGATCATCAATCTGATTTAAACTCGGACGAACTTCAATAATTGGATCTAATAGACCGGTTGGACGAATAATTTGTTCTACATAAATTCCGTCAGATTTCTGTAATTCATAATCGGCAGGAGTTGCCGAAACGTAAATTACCTGATTTTGAAGTGCTTCAAATTCTTCAAATTTCAAAGGCCTGTTATCCATTGCGGCAGGTAACCTGAAACCATATTCAACTAGATTTTCTTTACGGCTGCGGTCACCTCCGTACATGGCATGAACCTGCGAAACGGTAACGTGGCTTTCATCAACAACCATTAAAAAATCGCTCGGAAAATAATCTAATAAACAGAAAGGTCTCGTGCCGGCTTGTCTTCCATCAAGATAGCGGGAATAATTTTCAATTCCGGAGCAGTATCCTAATTCGCGAATCATTTCTAAATCAAAATTGGTTCGTTCTTCCAAACGTTTGGCTTCTAGATGTTTTCCTATTTCTTTGAAATAATCAACTTGTTTTACCAAATCCTGCTGAATTTCCCAGATTGCGCCTTGCAGAACTTCTGGCGAAGTCACAAACATATTGGCTGGATAAATAGTCAGCCTTTTAAATTTTTCAATTACTTGTGAAGTTTTAGCATCAAATGCTTCAATTTCTTCAATTTCATCTCCAAAGAAATGAATTCGATACGCATCATCAGCATAACTTGGATATACTTCGACAGTATCGCCTTTAATTCTGAAAGTGCCCGGATTAAAATCGGCTTCTGTTCTGGCGTATAAACTTTGAACCAGACTATGTAATAATTTTGTTCTCGAAATAACCTGATCTCGGGCAATCTCAATCACGTTTTTCTTAAATTCAACTGGATTTCCAATACCGTACAAACAAGAAACCGAGGCAACAACCAAAATATCTCTTCGTCCTGAAAGCAGGGAAGAAGTGGTGCTTAATCGCATCTTTTCAAGCTCTTCATTGATAGATAAATCTTTCTCAATGAAAACTCCCGTTACGGGCATAAACGCTTCCGGCTGGTAATAGTCGTAATACGAAACAAAGTATTCAACAGCATTATTTGGGAAAAACTGCTTGAATTCTGAATACAACTGTGCTGCCAAAGTTTTATTGTGGGCCAAAACTAAAGTGGGGCGCTGTACTTCCTGAATAACATTAGCAACGGTAAATGTTTTACCAGATCCTGTAACTCCTAATAAAGTTTGATATTTTTCTCCGTCGACTACGCCTTGTGCCAATTTTTGTATAGCTTGTGGCTGATCTCCTTTTGGACTATATTCTGAAGATACTTGAAAATTCATTTCTTACTGATGAAAAATTAGTTTTGTAAAGATACAAAGTTTACAGGCTTTTCAAGAAAATTAATAATCGCATCATTCGTAAATTTTGATTGATCGATACTTAAAAAATGACCAGCATCTGTAATCATTATTGTTTTGCTGTTCGTTAAATGTTTTTTTGCCCGTTCTAAACTTTCATCAGAATTTATGACGTCGTGATCACCAATCAAGACTAAAACAGGATTTTTTATCGACTCTAATTCAGTATCTGAAAAGGGCGTCATTTTGAGCATGCTTGAGTTGGATTTAGCATATTTATTGGCTAAATAAAATTGTCTGTTATAGATAGGGCTAATTTTTTCTGGATGCGTCGAAAATGTTTTTAATGTTTTGCTGAATTTCTTTTCACTAGGAAAAAGTTTTAAAAGTAAAGCCGATGATGTTTTTCTTGGCTTATCTATAAATTTAAAAGTCTGCGCTGGACTCAGCAGAACAATTTTATCAATTGAATTGTTTTTTTGAACGGCTAATAATGTCGCAATCCAGCCTCCGCGCGAAGCACCGACAATATCAAATTTCTTTAATTTGTAATGATCGAAAATTTCATTGTACAAGGCAACAATTTCTTCTGATGAAAGTGGTTTTGCAGTTAAAGTAGATTTGTTGGGTTCCATTAAAAAATCGATGGCATAAACGCGATGATTTTTGGCCAAAACTTTAATATTAGGATACCACATGGTAGAACTGGCATCCATTCCGTGAAGAAGCACTAGGTCTTTTCCGTTTTTTGGTCCGGCAATTACAACGTGGGCAGTTCCAAAACTAGTTTTTACATTTTCTTCTGTCAAAGGAATTTGCCAAAGTTTAAGGGCTTTATCGTAAGCGACAGTGTAATTTTGTTTGTCGCTTTTTGTTTTAAAAACGTAATCTTCAAATTTAGTTTTTTTTGAAGAAGCACAGCCTGCGAGAAATAAAATAAGGAATAAACCAACAAATGTTTTTGAAGTACTCATAAAATTTAATTTACTTTAAAGGTACGACAATCTAAATTCGAAGAAGTTTCAGAATTTTGCTCTAAAATAGCATAATTATAACTTCTAATTTTTTTTCACTGTCAGATGATAAACCTGTACAAAAGCTAAAATTGCATTCGGAATGATTACAGGCAAAAGCCATTGATTAAAATCGCGGTAATCTTTTAAGAAGATGCCATAAATTACAAAACAGATACAGCCAAACATATTAATAAATCGGATTGTTCTGAGATCTTTCAGCAAAAAAACTCCAACAATAAAAACGGATGCTAGGTAACCAATATACTCTGCCATGTCTTTGATATTAAATGAATTAGAATCAAATCTACCAAAAGCAAATTATAAAATCAAGTTTTGATCTTGAAAATCAGTATTTTAGATTTTCCAGGATTTTTGCTGTGCTTCACTTAAAAAAGTCCACGCTACAATTCGGCTTGTTTTTTGACCTTGAGCCATATCGATAGTTTTGATTGAAGCTGCGTTTACTTTATTTAGTATTTTGTAAATGCTGGAAAGATTTTCCTTTTTAGAAACCAAAGTGGTAAACCATTGACATTGCATCGCGTATTTAGCACTTTCGTAAATCATTTGAGTTACAAAACCAATTTCACCGCCGTCACACCATAATTCAGCGTTATGACCTCCAAAATTTAAAACCGGATTTGTTTTTTTCTTCTCTTTCGGATTCAAGTTTGAAACTTTACGAACCGTGCTTTGATTTGCATCTTCTGCAGAAGCATGAAAAGGAGGATTGCACATTGTGAAAGTAAAACGATCTTCTGGAGTAATAATGTTTTTGAAAATAAAGCGAGATTCAGTTTGTTGTTGTAAACTGATTGCATCTATTAATTTAGGGTTTTCTTCAATGATTTTTGCGCAGTTTTGAATTGCTTTAAGATCAATATCAGTTCCCACAAAACTCCAGTCGTAAATTGTATTTCCTAAAATAGGGTAGATGCAATTAGCACCCGTTCCGATATCTAAACCTAAAACAGAAGAACCAGTTGGAATAACTCCGTTGTTTGTTGCAGCTAATAAATCGGCTAGATAATGAATATAATCTGTTCTTCCTGGAATTGGCGGACAAAGATAATTTTTCGGAATATCCCAGTTTTGAATATTGTAATAGGTTTGTAATAAGGCTTTGTTAAGCGCTTTTACGGCATCTGGATTACTGAAATCAATTGTTTCAATTCCGTGAGGATTTATTGCAACATACTTTTTAAGTTCAGGACAATTCGTGATAAGAAGTTCGAAATCATAACGCGAACGATGAAGATTTCTTGGGTGTAAATTGTCTTTTTGTGAATTATCGTTCGGTTTCATTTTTATAGATTTCGTGCAAAGATAGGTATTCCTTTTTTGGAAAGAGCTTAACTAATTTTTATGCTTTTTTATTCAGATTTGCTATCCGATGGATAGGGAAGAGGCGAGCCACCCAAGCGACAGCGAATAGACGAAGTAAATCATCCTAATTACAAGAGCATTTTTCATTAAGATAATTGCTTAAATCAGTTGTAGGAGCTGTTCGTGATATTTTTTACCAATTTGGTTTGTCGTATGTCATTCCTTCTATTTTAATTTTTTTATAAATTTTCGGATTAAGGTTTGCTCTAAAAACAGATATTTCATTAATTTTTTTTCTAATTGCTTTTTCTGAATACCCAAGACAGAGGTCTGTTCTTGGATTTTCGTTTAACAAAATTAAGTCACTATTTTCATCAATAATTCCAAATTCCAATTGGTCTGAACCTGCATTAATATCCGTGTAAATTTGAAGTTTAACTACATTGCCTTTAATTTTAAAATACCCAACAATTCCATAATTCACATTATTTATCTCATCAATTTTAGGATATGTTTTTGATCCCTGCATTTTGAATTTTCCATTGGCATAAAAACGAATGTATCCGTCATTATTTTTGTACGCATCACTATCTCTGTAATAATTACTATTTGTCAAATAATATATTGCAGTTGTGTCAATTATTTTAGTGCTGGTTAGTTTTGCAGATTTTTTTTGATAACTAAATTTATAGTTTTTTGGTGGACGAGTAAATCCTTCATTATTCAGTAAATAATGTGAACAACTTGTCAATAATATTAGTAAAGTTAGTCCGAAAATTTTATTCATTTTTTTATAATATTATTTACAATGTTCTGTTACTACAGCGGGTTTGGGATTAAATTAATGCCATTCTTCAACACTATCTTTAAATTCAGCCTAAAACCCCAATCTCACTAAATGGCTTTTAGCGGATATTTTTTAACTTCCAATGTTTAACTATATAGTAATTCCAAATTCCTTTTTGTATAGTTATTTCTAATTCATAATCTTTTGGATTACGATTATAGTTTTCTCGATTCGTTTCAGAACTAACATTAAAAACTTCGGTTTGATTTTTAAATTCAAAACTCACATCTGGATTTTTTTTAGTGTAAAATCCTGTGACTTTACAAAATACTATTTCTGTCGGATTTTTTTCTGCTTCATTTTTATTTATGTAATTCCAAATTACGCCTGCAAGTTGTCCAAAACTTAAATAGGAAACCAAAATTCCTTGCAATAAATAAAACCCAATCACATATATTTTAGCGTATGTTTCTTTAAAACTTAAATATTTTTTAATTAAAAATTCTTTTCTATAAATTCCGAAAAATATTATTCCAATAATTGTCGGCAATAAAAATATATAGATTTCATATCTGTTATCGCCTCCAATCGTTTTACTTTCGATAAAAGATAAATTTACAACAGAAAAAATCATAGCGAAAATTAAAAGAGAGTAATGTATTCGCTCTGTTTTTTTTTCTTTGATTTTGAGTTTTCTCTTTTCTCTTTTGTTTTGGCTTTGTTTATCTCTCAAAAAATATTGTATTAATTATTTACTTTATAATAGGTTTTTGTTTTTTCGGTTTCTCGAAAATATCCGGTAACGTTCTTTTACTATAGCGGCACTAAATTAAGACTCATGCTAAATTAAAATTAAGCTAATTACCCAAATCAATTGTAGCAGTTTTAGAGGTTCGGGCTTTTTTCAATTGCTATTTTTAGTTTACTTATTACTAAGTTGTCTTCACTTTTGCATAAATGTCAAGACTTATAAACTTGCCATTTTTTATTTCACATTCTTTCATTGTTCCTTCGTGTTGGAAGTCCAGTTTAGCCATTGCGTTTTTACAATTCTTATTTTCTGAATCTACAAACCCTTCAATTCTATGAAGTTCTAAATTGTTAAATCCATAATTACAAATTAACGGCATTGCTTCTTTCATTATTCCGTTACCCCAAAACTCTGAAATTAACCAAAATCCTATTTCTGCTTTTTTATGTTCTTTATTTAAATTGTTTAGTCCACCTGCTCCGTAAAATGTCTTGTTGTCTGCGGAGCAAACAGCCCACCAAATTCCCGTTTCGTTTTTTTCAAGGTCAGCGAAAAAAGTCATTTGTTCTTTCGTTGCTTCCAATGTTTGAAAACTCACTCCGTAATATTTGATAATGTTTGGGTGCGAAAGTCCTTTGAAAACATTTTCAAGGTCGCTATCAACAAATTGTCGAAGTAAAAGTCTTTCGGTTTTTATTATTGGAAATTCTGTTGTCATTATACTTCTTTTCTTCAATTGATGGTTGTTTGCTTGGTCATCAAAGCTTGACCGCCAACGTTATGGCTCTTGGAGAGGTTGCGAACTTCGGAACTGATTATCTGCTGTTAAAGATAAAATTTCTTACGAAACGTAAATGTGAATTTATCACAAAATTCGCAATCTTGCCATACGGCTGTTGTGTGCTGTATTTTTATGAAACGATACAATCTGTAGACTCGAAATAAATTCCATTACTTTTGGATGAAAATTTTCCAGTTGTATCAATATTCGCTTTAATTGATTCCATTTTTACAGGACAATTATAATACTTCATTAAATAAAGCTCATAGCCATTTTTTGTTTTTTTATAAGCACCAGCTTTTATTTCTTCCGAGTCAAACCATAAATCATTTAATTTGGCAATCAAAATTGCTTCTTCAAGACTATTAATATTTCCAATGAAGTTTTTTAAGCCTTGTTCATCTGTGACGTAATTGACTTTGCCATTTTTTACATAAGCAATATATGAATAACACCAACTAGGCATACATTCATTAAAAAAGCCTTTTTTTGGATTTATTATTTTATATCTGCTCTTAATTAAACTATCACCAACATTTCTAAGAACTTTGTCTTTCCCACTTTGTAATCCCGGATTAGAAAAGACAAATTCCCAATATTGGTATTTTTCATTAGGCTCAATCTTATCAATTAATTTATTTCTATCTTGAAAATTTCTATCAATTTTTGTAAATCCTTTTTCGATATCAACATTGTATTTATGACAAGAGAAAAAAGAGAAAACTACAATTATTATGAATTTATTCATCGTTTGTGTTATTTTAATATGGTGTAAACGTACTGTTAGTCGATGTTTTTCTGATCTCAAAATGTTCTCGAACTACAGTCGGTTTAGTACTAAATTAAGCCCATTCTTCGGATTTGCCAAATGTCTCAAATACAAAATCAACTTTCAATTAAGTTAATTTCCCAGATCCTTTGTATTAGCTATTTTTTTTATTTCGAATTATACATTGGCATTTTTTATTTCTTTTTGTAGGCTCTTAGCTCTAATATTATATGTTTGATCAGATAAATAATCGTTACTATAAAAATTCCAATAAATATTGTGATTACGGTATTAGACCCGCTAAATGTACTATCACTTAAAAATAAAAAGAGGGCTTTTAATGAGAAATATAAACTAACTGTTAAAAATGCAATTGTAGAAAGTCCGGTGATAAATTTTAGATTATTTTTTTTGATAGAAATTCGAGGAAATATTAATAATAGTAAAATACTCATTATAGCAACTATAATTATTAAATAATGGTAGTAACTAAAAGTTGCTTTATGTCCATCACTTGCTTCACTAAGGATATACATAAAAAAGATACAGAATAGTACTATTCCGCTATATATTACAAAACTAATTTTATAACCTTTTTGCATTTTTGTTAGATTTCTTTATATGTAGTCGAAACTTGCCACCAACGTTGTAGAAGGTTTTACATGCAGGCCATTTGTTCATTTATCTTGAAATTAAGTTTGACCAAATTATGTTTTTCTTTTTCCGCTGTTCTATGAAGTCAAAGTCAAATTTTTTTTGATTGCTAGATACTTTCATTAAGTTGAAGCCAATTTTGAATTTTATTTCAGAAGCATTAATTCTCTGGCTTATTAATAGCCTATTTTCCACTGTTCTTGATTGTCTTGGTGCAAGTGTCAAAATTGTCGGGATATTTTTGTCGCAATCTTTTCCTTCAACTTGCAATTTATTACTATCAACCGAATAAAACTCTTGCCATGAACAAGACATGCTGTAATACTTTAATGTATCCTTAGTGTTGTTGGTCAGAGTTGTAGGGATTATCCAAAATGTTTGCTTATTTTCTTTTATAATTTTTCCTTTTTTGATTGTCAAAGCATAATTCTCTTTTTTTGCAGTTTGAGAAAAAGTCAAATAATTAAAAAGCAAAACCGCTATTGTCAATATTATTCTTGTCATTTTTACTTCATTCAAAATCATCAGCCCATTTTACAATATCAGTATTATGAGTTGAAAATATTATGGTCGCACTGTCACCAACGTTGTAATTTTTAGGATCTAAATCGTTAGTGTATTTTTTTCCATCCAAATAGAACTCGAAAAATGCATATCGACTTCCCTTTCCTTTGTAATGAATGTCATAAATCCTCACTTTTTGTAGACGCCCAAAGTTTTTTAATTGTTCTTTTTCGTATTTATTTAGAAAAGTAAATAAACCATATGCAGTACTTCCAAATATTATTAATGACAAAGAACAGTAAATTGTATTTATAACTTTTACTTTAGAAAAACCAATTGTTTCTTTTAGAATTTGATATTTTTTTGGGTTAGAAAGCGTTGTGAAATCAAAGTCTGTTTTGGTTGAAATAATAATTCTTGTTAATGAAACACCTAAAAGAAAGGAACCAAACGCAATAATGAAATAGCCAATAATGCCTAAATATTTTGCACCATCGTGTGTCCACCAAACTTTATAAAGAATGAAAACACCAATTAAAATTAGTAGGGAATTAAGTATTGAATATTTTATTGCTTGTCTTTTGGTCATTATTATGTTTTAGTTGCTCGACGGTTACCGTTAACGTTCTGGCGCTAAAGCGGGTTTGGCACTAAATTAAGCACTATTTTTTGGATTTGCTAAATTATTACAAATACAAAACCAAGTTTCCATTAAACCTATTGCCAAAATCCGTTGTAGTGGCTGTTGGCCGTAGTTTTTTATTCTACTTTAAAAGTGTCGTTGTCCTTGTTTTCAACCCAGTTATATTCTATTTCAAATGTAATTCGTCTTGCAAATTCAATGCCGTGTCGGTCGCTTATGAAACCCAATACCATGTCTATTCCAGCACTTACACCTGATGATGTATAATATTTATCGTCAATTGTCCAGCGCGCTTTTTTGTTCCAATTTACATTTATCCCATTTGTTATTACCCAGGCAAATGCTCGTTTATTTGATGTTGCTGTTTTGTGGTCTAAAAGCCCAGTCCGTGCAAGTAGCGCACTTCCCGTGCAAACTGTCAACACGAATTTGCTGAATGTTGAAATTTCTTTTATTTTGTCTATGAGTAATTTGTTTTCAACTTCTTTTCTTGTACCCAAGCCACCCGGAATTATAAATATTTCCAAGTTGTCGTTAAGGTCTTCCAATTTCTCGGTCAAGGCAGAAACCCCATGTCTGTTTTTTATTTGCCCACCATTTAGCGAATAAAACTTAATATTATATAATTCACCAAGTCGTCCAAAAACTTCTACTGGACCATAAACGTCTAAGGTCTCAAAGTCGTCAAATAATAAAACTGCTATGTTCATAGTCTGGTGTCTTTTAAAATTATCTCCAACGCTGTAGTAGATGTTATGTCTTCGCGCTTTCTTTTTCGATATTCATTTTAAGGTCAATAAGTCTCTGTCTTACGTTTGTTTGCAAAATTCTTTTTATAAATTTCTCTAATAAATTGAACGGAAATCTAAGTGAAAAAGAATATAGAAAGATAACTTCTGTTTTGTCGTTATGTATTTCTTTGAATGTCCAGGAACCCAAAAATGATTTAAATAGAAATGATTTATCTATCATTTTTATTGCGGTTACCTTTGGTCGATTATAAGTAACATATTCCGTTACCATACCAAGCCCATTTTTTGCCACACAATATGCTTTAACTCCTTTTTCAGCGGTTGTTGCACCGTCAATTAAGTCAGCTTTTCTCAAAAATGTGTCCCATTTTAATCGCTTATTATAATCTTGAGTAAAATCAAAAACCTGTTCTGGATTCTCGTTAATTAAAATAGTCTCTGTAAATTTAGTTGTTTTCATTATTCAGAGTTTTTTTTAATTGAAGTTAAAAGATAGCGCTGGAATGCTTTCAAAATTAGTCTTACTGGAATATTGAATAAAAAATAAAGTCGTCTATCAATACTATATGTTGTTGTAAGTTTTAAAGTTGTCGTTTGTCCAACTGTTGTTAAATAATAAGCGCCAAATGGTATTCGGAAAACTCCCTCCGATAGTTCAAAAAAGTAACAAACTCTGAATCCTTTTTCGGGATTAAATGAAAATGAATATTCAGTCAAAGGCTTCCAAACTAAAATTTCTTGCATGAATTTTTTCCCACTGTCAAAATATGCAATTCTTGTACCTCCTTGGCCTTCGGAAATAATCTCGGCTTTTAATGGTTTTGGTATGTCAAGAATTTTAAAAATAGTGGGATCCGAAAACTGTTCAATTTTTACATTTGTAATATTATCCCAAATAGTTTTTGGTCGTCCATTGATGTCAATTGCAGAACCAAGTGTCTTAACAATATGTTTGTTTTTGTTTATCAATTTAGCTTTGGTTAAGGTAGATCGCGTGAAGCATAACGCTCTTGTACTACAGCAGGTTTGGGACTAAATTATGCCCTATTATCGGATTTGCCAAATCATCCCAAATACAAGACCATTTTTTCCATTAAGCCAAATGCCCAAATCTGTTGTAGTGGCTGTTGGTGGCTGGCTTTTTATTTATCAATATATTTCCATTTTTCCATTTACTAACCATTCAGGAACAATAAATGATTTGGCGTGAGGATGTTGCTGAAATATATGTCTTAAATTTCTAAAAGTATGATATGCGTCTTTTATCATTTCTTTTTGTTTTTCTACAAATTTAAGGTCATATACGTTTTCGTCAATTCTGTGTGCGGGATTTTGTCTTTCTCTTCTTATTTTTTTTAAAATTTTGAACAAATCACTTAATGAATCATCGCCTTTAACTTTAAAAATAGAAGTTAACCATTCTTCAAAAAGTTGAAGTGTACCTTTTGAAATTCTTTCAACCATTCCATTTTCAATATCTTTTAAAATATAAAGTTCTACTTTTCCTTCAAAAAAGTCTTTATTGATATTTTCAGAAATCATTTTGTCTAATAGTAAAATGAAATCATTGTAGTTTTTTAAAGTTGGTGTGAAGAAAAATGTAAATTCTTTTGGTCTATTTTCGTTTTCAAATGTTTTGCGGAATAGTGGTTTTGAAAAAATTAATTCGGTTAAATCATTTAAACATTTGAGCTCGCCTAAAAAACCTGAAAAGATTGAATATGAAAATGTCCAATCTCCTTCAATTGTATTTTGGTAGTATTCTTCAAGCATTTTGCAGTTGCCGTTTTTTTCTCTACTTTTCCAAAACACCTGATGTTCACTAGTTAAGTCTTTTAAATATCTTAAATAAACTACGGCTAATCTATTTCCATTTTCATCAGCTCCCAAACCAAATGTATTCAAAAATATTTGGTCTTCTTCTCTTACTATTGGATTATTATTTTCGTCATATTTACAAGAGATTTTACCTGAATAGTCTTCAAAATTAAAATCAAATCTAGGGTCATTAAAATATCTATCTAAAACTTCTATTTCAAAGAATATAGGTTTCAAATGAGGTTCTCCAAGAGAAAGTTGTTGAGTGTATTTCGAATTGTTAAATTCCTCTAAATCTCTATTTTCAAGAAGATATTTTTTTGAAGGATAAAGACAAATTGGATAATCAGTGTTTTCAGAAACTATCGTTATACTGCCAATTTTTCTTTTTGTTTGTATATTTTTTTTTGCATCTTCAAGTATCTTGATTTGAATATCAGTAGGATAATGTTGAATTCTAATAATGTGAGGATTGCCACTCGATTGAATAGAAACTATTTCTTCGTTTACAAGTTCTTTTATTATATCTATGGAATCTTTATATTCAATGTTAAATTCTTCAGAGATATTTCTCAAAGAAATTCCGTTAAAATCAGAGGATGTTATAAAGAATTCATAAATTCTATTTCTAATTATTTCTTTCATTTCACGATTTCTGTTTTTGCTTGCCACCAACGTTCTGGAACTACAGCGGGTTTGGGACTAAATTAAGCCCTATTTCCGGATTAGCCAAATCGTCCCAAATACAAGACTATTTTTCCATTAAGCCAATTGCCCAAATCCGTTGTAGTGGCTGTTATGAGCAGTTTCTATTCTCTCAATGTTTTTTCTAATTCCTCAAACTTTAAATTTTCTCCAAACACTAAATCAAATTTCGGAATAATATTTTCAAACTTTTTAAGTTCTGTTTGGCTTTCTATATTCAAAGGCTCTTCTGGGTGGTAAATAATGTCGTATCGTTCTAATTTATTTGTTCTGTGCACATCTTGATTGTCATAAGCATAAAAGCCTAATTCCGCATACTTTTTCCAGTCATCATAGATACCGTCACTTTCTGTTTTTTGTATTGGGTTTGCTATTTTCGGTAACGTTTCCATGAACTCATCCAATTTTAAGAAATCTTCGAAAGATTTGGTCACAATCTTTGGTTTAAATCCTCTATTAAATGTGCTAAAAATTGCAAGTTGACCAATGCTATCAATTGCGACATAATCAAACTCGATATCACACCTTCCATTAACGATGTGTTCCCATTCCGTAATTTGTCGGTTAAATAACATCCGTTCTATTTTAGATTAAAGTTCTGTGAAATTGCTCATAACGTTCCGATACTACAGCGGGTTTGGGTCTAAATTAAGCCCATTATTCGGATCTGCCAAATCATCCCAAATAGAAAACCAACTTTCCATTAACCTATTGCCCAAATCCGTTGTAGTAGCTGTTATGGGCTGGTTGTTTTTGTCGAAATTACGATTTTAATCAGAAACTTTTCAGGTTTCTGTTTTGTGAATATTAGATGGAAACAAATGTTTAAGTTTCGCTCCTCAATCGTTTTATAATTTATTTAAACACGAATAAAAAAATTAATAATACAAACGTTCCAGATAGATGTTTGTTATGTATCATATTTTACTTTAAATTTTTCAAAAATATAAAAATTAGTAGTGAGATAAATGAAATAGTAATGCAAGTTTTTTTTTCGTTTTTCCATTTTTCTAATTCATTATTTATTGTTGTCATTACTATTTTTGAATTTCTAAATTTTACAACATCAATTTTCGTGACTTTATTTCCAATATCTGGATATGCATTATAAATTAGGTCTATTTCATCGTCAAATTTTGTAAAATAAACATTTTTATTTTCTACGATTCCAGAAAAAGTAATGCTTTTTCTTTTTGAAGAACTGTTATATTCTTTATTATTTACTACCATTTTTTTAACGGAGAAATCGTTTTTTAAATAATCTTCTATAATATTATATTCAAAAATAATGTGGAATAATATAATTATAATTGGCATTAAAAAGGTTGTAATTTTAAAAAATAGTAAAAATCCAGTTTTATTTTTCAATTCTTAGTTTTTTTTTGGTTAATGTTCTATATCCGCGTAAGTTCGGCACAACTAGCCCATAACGTCTTGGTACTACAGCGGGTTTGGGACTAAATTAAGCCCTGTTCTCGGATTTGCCAAATATTCCAAATACAAAACCAACTTCCCATTAAGCCCAATGCCCAAATCCGTTGTAGTGGCTGTTATAAGCCGTTTTTACTAGTGGAAACGAATTGGACTAAGAAAAACATTTTCTTTCTCTAATTTCATTTTTATGTTTTTATTTATTTTTATTCTTTTGTTTTCTACCATCAGTATCATCAAAAGTTCTATCTCTATATTTTCTGGTTTATCAGCTATATCGAAACTCCAGCTATAATCAAAATATGCTCTAATATCTTTATTGACAATCTTTAAATGCTCTGGCAGTTTATCAAAGGTTTCTGCTTTTCCATTTTTTTCTTCTACCCAATTGTAAAACCCATCTGTTGCACTAACTTCTTTTAGTTTTAAATCCTCATTGTTCAGAATATTAACTTTTGCAGAATCTAATAATATTGTTCTTTTCAAATTATCAAAAACTACATTTACGGTTAAAGATGAGTCGCTCGGCGTAGCATAAAGTTGTATTCTAAAATCGGAATTTTTGACTAATTCTATATTTTCTGTTTCAGCTACACTTTTATAAGAATATCTTGTTTCCAAACCAGAAATATATAACCATACAAGTGATAAAAGTATCGTCGAAATTATAATTAGGAATAGTTTTTTCATAAAATGGCTTATAACGTTGTGGCGCTACACTAGGTTTGGGATTAAAAATGCGAGGTTTTTCGGTTAAACACAAATTTTCCAAGTACAAAACCATCTTTAAATTCAACCTAATGCCCAAATCTTGTGTAACGGCTGTTAGCGTATGTTTTTTATTACCATTCTCTCCATAAGTCAGCAATTCCTTCACCGTCGGCATAATCTTTTGGTTTTAAACCTGACGCAAGAGTTATTTGGTCAATAAGTTCACATAAATCTTCTCTTTCACCTGTTTCAATAATTCCTTCATCTTTCCCATTCAATTTGTTTAGTGATTTAATCGCTATTTCAAAATATTGTTCCTTTTCATTCTTGTTTCCATTTTCACCTAATGTGATAAGTTTGAATATTAAATTGTCAAATATTCCTTTTGCTTCATTACAATTTTCCTCTGTATATTGTTCCATTTGATACTCAAAAAAATTCTCTCTCCATTTTGCGAATGGATATAATTCTTTGGTTTTGTTTAGTTTTTCAGAGTAAGTTAAACTATCATTTAGAGGATTCTCAAATTCAGTTCTAGGTTGAGCTTTTTCTGTTAAGTTATTTTCAACTTCAGGATTGTTGTTTGTTTTTTTTGAATTAGTATACAAATAAGCTATCACGCCGATTATTAAAGTTCCAATAATTAAATAAGTCATTTTTTTCATTTTTAATTTCGTGTCGTTTTTTCAAAATATCCGCTAACGTCTTGGCACTACAGCGGGTTTGGGACTAAATTAAGACCATTCCTCGGATTTGCCAAATCATCCCAAATACAAAACCATCTTTCCATTAAGCCAAATGCCCAAATCCGTTGTAGTGGCTGTTATGGGCAGTTATTCTTTTCGGTACTCAAATGTTCTTTTACCTCGAATCTTGAATTCATTCTCACTTAATACTCTTCCCAAATCTCTTATCTCAATGATTGAATCATTTTTATCATAATAGTATTCAGTAAGAAATTCGACGTATTCATTTGGATTTGTAGTTTTTGCATAACTACTATCTCTTTTACTAAATAACTTATTGTTTGAATAATACTTGTAAAAGCTTTTCATATCATATTTTTTACTGAAAGTCCAATTTTCGGTAACCAGCTTTCCAGTTTTATTATAAAAATAATTTGAAACTTTGGAAGTGTCATTATCTTCGATAATTATTTTCTTTGAGTTAAGATTGTCTTTGTACTCATAAATTATTTCTTCATAAGTATAAGCTTCTTTGATTATTTTTTGGTTTGAATTATAAGTGTATTTTGCGATTGTATCCTTATCACCTAATATAAATATAAGGTTTCCAAATGAATCATAAAATTGTTCTCGATTTATAATTTTCGCTAAACCTTTTCCTTTTCGTTTGTATATGGATTTGGTATTTATAAGCTTGCCATTTGAATTGTAAAACATAAATGAATTATCATTTATATTGATTAATCTATTAAGTTTATCAAAGACTTTAAAACTTTTCTGCTCTGATAAAAGAGAGTCTTTTTCTGTTAAGTTCCTTACAGTAATTACAATTCTAAATTTTTCGTCATTTTTTGAATTTGCAATAAGATAGTTTTCTTCAATGTTTCCACAAGATGTTAGAATTAAAAGTAAAATGGTAAAGACTAAATTTCTTTTCATTGCAGTTTTATAATTGCCCATAACTTGTATATATGTATGACAAAATCATACAAAGCCATCCAGTTTTGGATAGATAAGAATGACAGATGACATACTTTATTTAAACCAAATATATAGATAATTCCTTATAATTCATCAAAGGGACTTTTAATTTGTTGAATACTTTTCGTACTTACATGAGTGTAAATTTCAGTTGTTCTGCTACTGTTATGACCTAATAATTCTTGTATATAGCGAAGATCAGTTCCGCTTTCTAATAAATGCGTAGCATAGCTGTGGCGCAACCAATGAAGAGTGACTGGTTTTGTGTATCCAACTTTTTGAAGGGCTTGTTTCAAAACACTTTGTAAACTTTGTTCTGAATATTTTTCTCCAGAATTTTGACCTTCAAACAACCAAATGCCAGGTTTGAATATTCTATAATATTCTCTCAGCATTTCTAATATTTTAAGAGACAAAGGAGCAATTCGGTCTTTTTTGCCTTTACCTTGTTTAATGATTACAATTCCTCTTTTAGAATCAATATCGGCAGGTGTTAAATTTAAAAGTTCGCTTCGGCGTAACCCACAACTGTAAATCAACGAAAGCATTGTTTTGTGTTTGATGTTGGAATGGGCATTCAAAATCAATTTTATTTCTTCTTTACTCAAAACGTTAGGCAAAATTTTTGATCGTTTGGGACGATGAATTTTGTCAATCTCAATCTTGGTGCCTCTTATAGTACTGAAAAATAATTTTATAGCATTGACAATTTGATTTTGATAAGAAGAAGAAAGGTTGTTTTTAAGTATATATTCGTTGTTGTAAATAACTACATCTTCATTGGTAATTTCGGTAATCGGTTTCTCTCTATAAAATATCAAAAAAGATTTTAAAGCTTCAGAATATGTTTTGATGGTGTTTAGGCTGTATCTCTTAGAGGAAAGCCATTGGATGTATTTTTTTATCTGCTCAATACCTTCTTCTGATGGCAAAGAATAGGAAAGGGCAGCCAAATGAAATCGCTCCCTGTTTTCAACTGTATCGGGTAGGTGCCAAACTCCTAAAGCTTGACTCCACCGCGAGCCTGAGAGTTTTTTCATTCGAACTATTAATTCGGCATTTTTCTCAAAATATACTGCAATTCTTTTTTCTTTGTTATAAGTAATAATTTTGGCTTCCCATTTCATAGCGATACAATTTTATTGCTAAAATAAGAAAATAGCCACAAATTAAAAACAAGAACAACTGCGTTATTTTTTTGGCTTTTTTGAATTAATTATTTAAAAGTACATTAGATTCTCACATTACCAAAAAAAGACTTCTCCTGAAGCAATCGAAATGCTTGCTAAAACAATTTAATCAAAACATTCCATCATCAAAAGATCACCTTCACGATGAGATATAGTTACAATGCCATCTTGTTCAACAGAGTTGCTGCTTCCGGTTCTGTATCCCATTGTGAGTGTATCATTCTGCAGTTCGTATTTTAAATTATCAGAATAAATTCCGTTTACAATACCTATTGGAATTAGGGAAATTGGAGTTTTGGCAGTGTACCATTTTTCGAATTTCGCTGGCAGTAAAAATATTTTTGAGTGATCGTCAAGAATTACAATTTTAAGCAACTCGCGATAACGAACAATGTTGGTAAGGTTTGTAATCGTGTGATCGGCTCGTTTTCCTGTTGCCCAGACAACATTTACAGCCGGAATTTTTCTTTCAATTAAATAATCAAATGCTTTTTCAAGATCGGTTTTGTCTTGATCTGGTGTATGCACAATTTCTATAGGATATTGTGAAGTTTTATAAATTTCTGGATCAAAACCTCGGTCAAAATCGCCCAAAAGCACATCGATTTTTATGCCTAATTCAATAACGCGCTCAATTGCAGAGTCTAGAACAACAACAAGAGGCGACCACTCAAGTAATTGCCCCAGTAATTCACTGCTGCAGGAAGCACCGTTGGCAATTATTAAGGCAGGTTCCTGATCGTCGCGAACTATATGGTGTGATGACATGCTGAATTGTTTTTTTGAATGTGATGCAAAGGTACAGTTAGTATTTTAGATTTTAGGGTTCAGATTTTAGATTTAATGAAGAATCTACAATCTAAAATCTGAATTCTAAAATTTAATTTATTAATCGTCTATGATAATTGATTTGCCCTAAATGATAAGCCAAATGCGTTGCAAGATGTACTAGAAAAAATCCGGTTGTCATTTCTTTTTCAAAAACGATCTGTGGGTAAATTTCATTTAAATCGGCTTCAGATAGAGAATCTAATGCTGTATTTACAACTATAGTGGTTTCTTCAATTTTATTGATTAGCTCTGTTTTAGGAATATCTTTTGATGAAAATTCTAAAGGACGATTTCTAACATAGCCCGTTTTTCCAATTTCAGCTCCAATGTAAGTATTTAGGTTTCCAATTAAATGCAGACAAAGATTTCCAGCCGAATTTGAAATATTCTGATCAATTTCCCAAAGTTTCCTTTCGTTTTGATAGGATTCGATTTCTAATTTCAGTTTCTTTAAGTCTCGTTCAAATAACGATTTAAGAGTTTCTGTCAGCATATTGATTTTAATTGAGGAATTATTTGATTAGTCAAAACGATAAAAACTAACCTCTATTTTTTATAGGAATCCAGATTTCTTCTTCAGAGTCTGGATCGTCTTTTTTGTATTTTTCGTCCATCACAGCAAAATGCGGTCTGTCATCGACCGTGTATTCCGAATTTGGAAGCCATTCAGCAAAAATGGTGTGATAGGTTTTATGCGCATCACTGGCTGGGCCTTTATGAATAAAAACAGCATAAATTCCAGTTGGGAGTATCAGTGTTTCCATTTCCTGAGGCATAACAGGAAAGTTTTTGACTTCAACGGCCGCCCATTTTTGGAAGGTTTTACTAGCATCAAAATTGTCGAAATAGCCATTTGGAAAAACTTCAAGCGAGTATAAGTTTGAATTAATTGTATTTTTGATTTCCTTTCGCCTTGGCATAAATCCATTCCATAATTGAAAAGTATGATTCTCAATAAACGACATTTCAATATGTTTGCCGACCAATTTTTTTTCGGTTAAAATTTTAATTTGGGCTTCCATTTCAGTAAGTTTATTTTATGGTGTATTTTTTTAAATCGGTTTCACTGAGTGAAAAATAACCAAGCGGATAATTTTCTTTGGCAGTTGTATTGATGATATTTCCTTTTACGGTTGCCGGAGGTGATTGAAATGGCCCGCCAACGTTAGTGCCTGCAATACTTACCAAAATACTCATGTAATTGTAATATTGCTTTGAGATTCCGAAATGTGTAATTTCAATTTCGTCTCCAGATTTTAATTCGTCATCATCAGAAAGACTGAAAAATTCGTTGCCTTGAAAAAACGTATCATCGTCAACATAGTAGTTGGATTTAATTTTATTTGAATACACGTATTTGTACAAATAGAAATTAGCGGCATCTCCAGGATCATTATAATAGGCTCTTATTTCAATATCTTTTCCCGTAAATCCACCTTCGTTATTTTGCTCAATATGCGTTATAGGCGCAACAGATTTCATAGTTTCGACGGCAGTGTAGGTTTGTCCGTTAGTTTTTACAGTCAAAGTATATTCTGTATTTAAAACTGGTTTGAAGTTATTGCAGACATAACGGCCCGTTTTAGGGATTTCTGTAAAATTAAACTGTTCGTTAGCGCTGTTTTTTATAAAAATGGTCGCTCCAGAAACGGTCGGAATTACATTTTCAAAATAGCCTGTTGTCGTAGTCAGTTTAATGGTTTGTTGTCTGCCCGTAGTGCCTTTTTGCCAGTTTATAGCGGCTTCAATAACGAGTTTTGGTGGCGCTGTATCTAAATCAACATCAACAACTTCTTCACAGCTTGTAAAGAAAATGGATATAAAAAATACAATTAATAAAGCTGTTTTTTTCATAATATGCTTTTTAATAAAAAGGAATATTTTAAAATTTAAAATTGTAACTCACCGCAGGCACAATCCCAAAAATGGACGTTTTTACTGCTTCATTTTCGCCGGTATCAACATTTTGGCGGAAGTTTATTGAAGCGGCATTTTTACGGTTATATAAATTATAAATACTAAAAACCCATTCGCCTTTCCAGTTTCTGTCTTTGTTTTTTCTCGGAGTTAAAGTTGCCGAGACATCTAAATGATGATAAGCCGGCAATCGGTTTACGTTACGCAGGCCATAACTCGGAACCGTAATTCCTAAATATTCGTATTGACCGTTTGGGTAAGTGACTGGTTGTCCAGACTGTAATGCAAAGTTAGCACCAAAAGACCATTTTTCGTTCAAATTATAAGCCGAAGTTATGGCTAAATTGTGTGTTTTGTCGTAAGCCGAATTGTACCATTGCCCATTGTTGATTCCGGTTTCCTCTGGAGTCCTGCCTGGGGTCTGTTGTTCAGATTTTGATAAAGTATAAGAAATCCATCCGTTAAATTTGCCTTCATTCTTCTTTACCATAATTTCTAAACCATAAGCGCGCATCTGTCCGTTCAAAATTACTTGTTCAATGGCATTATTCGCAATTAAATCAGCTCCGTCAATATAATCTAATCTATTTTGAATTTCTTTATAATAGGTTTCAACTTCAAGAGAGTAAGCGCCGTTATTGATATTTCTGAAATAACCCACTGCAACTTGATCTGCAATTTGTGGTTTGATATAATTGTCGCTTGGCATCCAGACATCAAGTGGAGTAGGCGATGAGGTATTTGAAATCAGTTGAAGGTATTGCGCCATTCGGTTATAACTTGCTTTTAAAGCTTGCTCATCATTCAACTGATAGGAAATAGAAAAACGAGGTTCTAAATTATTATAACCTTTGATGGATTTGTTTTTGCCGTAATATTCTGTGCCAATAGGCGTTGCTTTTTCATAAATCTGCATGTCAGTATCGAATATAACTGGATTGTTGTTTTCGTAAAGATTTACCGAAGAAGGACCTAAACGATAAAACAAACTATATCGCAATCCGTACGCAATCGTAATTTTTTTCGAAAGTTGATTTTCGGCATCGATATAAATTGAAGGCTCAAAAGCATATTTTTTATCCAATTGATCGGGATTAATTCCTGAATCTGGTCCGCTTGGCTTAATAGTTCCGGGATTGAATTGGTAGTAAATTCCGTTTAAGCCATAACTCAATTTGAATTTATCTGAAATATAATGTTTGAAATCGTACTTAATGTTATAGTTTTTGATACCCGAATCCCATTTAAAACCAACAAAATCAAGATCTAAACCGTAATAATAATCACTATAAATCAAAGATAAATTTGAGAATAATTTGTCTGAGTATAAATGATTCCAACGAAGATTTAAAGTTGAATTTCCGTAAATATTAGTGAAGCTTTTGTTTAAACTGAAAACATCTCTTCCAAAATAACCTGACAAATACAAGCTATTATTGTCATTTAATTTGTAGCTCAATTTCGTATTCAGATCATAAAAATAAGCCGCATTATCTTTTTGATCTTCCGATAATTTTAAAAATAAATGGGCATAAGAAGCTCTTCCTCCAATTAAAAAAGAACCTTTGTCTTTTACAAGTGGGCCTTCAGCTAAAAGACGGCTTGAAATTAATCCGATTCCTCCGTTAATATGAAAATCTTTGCTGTTTCCGTCTTTCTGATAAATATCCAATACCGAGGAAGCTCGTCCACCAAAACGCGCCGGAATTCCTCCTTTGTATAATTTTAAATCTTTAATTGCGTCAGGATTAAAAACAGAGAAAAAGCCAAAAACGTGAGAAGAATTAAAAATCGTTGCTTCGTCTAATAAAATTAAATTCTGATCAGCGCCACCGCCGCGAACATTAAATCCAGATGCGCCTTCTCCTGCATTTGTAACACCGGGTAGCAATAAAATAGATTTCAAAACATCAACTTCTCCCAAAACTACTGGCATTTTTTTGATGGTTGCAATAGAGAGCTTGTTGGCACTCATTTCTGGAGACTTAATATTGATTTTGCCTTTGTTGTCTTTAATGACAACTTCCTGAAGTTCCTGGCCTTCGCCTTCGCTGAGGCTTAAATTCAGTTTAGTATTTTGGTTTAATAGTACAGTTTTCTGAAGTGTTTGGTAGCCAACATAACTAATTTCAACTTCGTATTCGCCTTTCGGAATTGTAAGGGAATAAAATCCGTATTCGTTTGTCGTAGTTCCAATTTTTAAAGATGGAATATAGATATTGACAGCAATTAGAGTTTCATTGCTTTTATTATCTTTTATAATACCGCTCAGAGTGAATTTTTCTTGAGAAAATGAAGTAAACGCCGTTAAAACTAAAATAATAAGGATGCCAAACTTTTTTATAATCATCTTTTTGATTTTGTTTTACATAGTTAAGAATTCTTATTAATATTTAGCACGGAAAATGTGTTAAACATTGGTTAAGATAAGCAAAAAAGACAACCTTTTAGGGTTGTCTTTTTTTATTTATCTCCAGCAATACATTTAGTTCTGCTTTGGAATTATTTGATTTTAGCAATAATACTATTGAATGTTTCACTAGGACGCATTGCTTTGCTTACTAATTCAGGAGTTGGCTGATAGTATCCTCCAATACTTTGAGCTTTTCCTTGAGCACCAATTAATTCGGCATCAATTTTAGTTTCGTTAGATTCTAATTCAGCTGCAATTGGAGTGAAGATTGCTTTTAATTCAGCATCTTTATTTTGAGCAGCTAAAGCCTGAGCCCAGTATAAAGATAAATAAAAGTGAGATCCACGGTTGTCAATCTGACCAACTTTACGAGCTGGAGATTTATCGTTTGCCAAGAATTTATCATTAGCCTGATCTAAAGTTTCAGATAAAACAATAGCCTTAGAATTGTCTAAAGTTTGTCCTAAATGCTCTAATGAAGCACCAAGAGCCAAAAATTCACCTAATGAATCCCAACGTAAATATCCTTCTTCAGTAAATTGCTCAACGTGTTTAGGAGCCGATCCTCCAGCACCAGTTTCGAACAATCCGCCACCATTCATTAAAGGAACGATAGATAACATTTTAGCTGAGGTTCCTAATTCTAAAATTGGGAATAAGTCAGTTAAATAATCACGTAATACGTTTCCTGTTACAGAGATAGTATCTAAACCTTTAATGATTCTGTCTAAAGTAAATTCAGTTGCAGCGATTGGGTTTAAAATACGGATATCTAAGTTTGTAGTATCGTAGTCTTTAAGATATTTTTGAACTTTTACGATCAATTCTCTATCGTGTGCTCTGTTTTCGTCTAACCAAAAAACAGCAGGCGTGCTAGATAAACGAGCTCTGTTTACAGCTAGTTTAACCCAGTCCTGAATAGGAGCGTCTTTTGCCTGACACATTCTGAAAATATCATTTGTTTCAACGTTTTGTTCCATTAAAACAGTTCCGTTTGCATCAACAACACGAACAACTCCGTCAGCTTTCATTTGGAAAGTTTTATCATGAGATCCGTATTCTTCTGCTTTTTGAGCCATTAAACCAACGTTTGGAACACTTCCCATTGTTTTTGGATCGAAAGCTCCGTGTTTTTTACAGAAGTCAATCGTTGCAGTATAAACTCCCGCATAGGAACGGTCTGGAATAACTGCAATTGTATCTTGTTGTTTTCCTTCCTTATTGTACATCTGTCCAGAAGTACGGATCATTGCCGGCATAGAAGCATCAACAATAACATCAGAAGGAACGTGTAAGTTTGTAATTCCTTTATCAGAGTTAACCATTGCAAGAGCTGGTCCGTTTTCGATAGCTTTAGTAATATCAGCTTCAACTTCAGCCTGTTCAGGTCTTCCAGCAATTTTTGCATAGATATCACCTAAACCATTTCTAGTGTCAATGTTTAATTCAGCAAATAAAGCTTCGTATTTTTTGAAAAGAGCAGCAAAATATACTTCAACGATAGCGCCGAAGATAATTGGATCTGACACTTTCATCATTGTAGCTTTTAAGTGTACAGAAAGCAATACACCTTCTTTTTTTGCTTCAGCGATTGCCTCAGCTGCAAAAGATTTTAATGTTTTTACGCTCAAAACAGCGCTGTCAATAATTTCACCCGCTTTAAGTGGTGTACTTGCTTTAAGAACAGTTGTAGAACCATCTTTAGCAACGAATTCGATTTTTACATCATTAGCTTCAGCAACAGTAAGTGATTTTTCGCTTCCGTAGAAATCACCGCCTGGCATAGAAGCAACTTTAGTTTTTGAGTCGGCAGACCAAGCACCCATTGAATGCGGATTTGCTTTTGCAAAGTTTTTAACTGCTCTTGGAGCTCTACGATCAGAGTTTCCTTCACGTAAAACTGGGTTTACGGCAGAACCTAAAACTTTTGCATATTTAGCTTTAATTTCTTTTTCAGCATCCGTTTGAGGATCTTCTGGGAAATTAGGAATATTGTATCCGTGAGATTGTAATTCAGCAATAGCTGCTTTTAATTGCGGTACAGATGCAGAAACGTTTGGCAATTTGATGATGTTAGCTTCAGGTTTTGTAGCTAGTTGGCCAAGTTCAGATAAAGCATCTCCTGTTTTTTGAGCATCTGTTAATGATTCAGGAAAGTTTGATAAAATTCTTCCTGCTAAAGAGATATCTCTGGTTTCAATAGCAATACCTGCTGTAGAAGTAAATGCTTGCACAATTGGTAACAAAGAATAAGTCGCTAATAATGGCGCCTCATCAGTTAAGGTGTAAAAAATTTTTGAATTCTGTGTCATTTTTTTTTTTTTTTTTATAAGCGTGTCGTCAAAAGATGACGATATGAAAAGTATAGTCGGCTCAAAATGAGCGGAGCAAATATAATAAAAACAGTCCGAAATCGGTGTAGTTTTACTCAGAAATACAGGAATTATCAGATTGTCATTTCGTGGTCTTTAAATTGTCAAATCAATTGTTTTGATATTAAAAAATTACGGTTTTGATATTGGTTAAAAAGAAGGCATAAAAAAAACTCGTTTCAAATGATATGAAACGAGTTTTTTATAACAAAGAGATAAATGATTATCTTCTTTTATCTTTAATCTTAGCTTTTTTACCAGTAAGTTCTCTGAAGTAGAAAATTCTAGCTCTACGAACTGCACCTTTTTTGTTGATTTCGATTTTTTGCAAAGCTGGCAAGTTTACTGGGAAGATACGCTCAACTCCAACAGCTCCAGACATTTTACGAATCGTGAAAGTTTCTGTGTTACCAGAACCTCTTCTTTGAATAACAACTCCTTTAAAAAACTGAGTTCTTGTTTTTTCACCCTCTTTAATTTCGTAGAAAACTGTGATAGTATCTCCAGCTCCAAAAACAGGGAAATCTTTTTTAGCAACGAATTCGTTTTGAACGAATTTTAATAAATCTGCCATGATAATTTTATTATTATAGTTTTATATAGAGTAACATTCACGGATCTCGCCAGAGGTTAGTCTAATTCGGGTGCAAATGTAGAAAATAATTATAAATTATGAATTATAAATTTGAAATTATTTTTTAAGTCATAAAGTTGAAAGTCATAAAGTCTTAATGATCTAAAAATGAAGATGCTAAATTGTTGGCTTTATGACTTTCGACTTTAAAAACTTTAAGACTATTCAAGTAAATCCGGACGTCTGTTTTTAGTATGTTCAAAAGCCATGTCTTCGCGCCATTTGTCAATTTTGGCAAAATGACCGCTGGTTAAAACTTCTGGGACTTTCCATCCTTTATAATCTGCCGGCCTTGTATATATAGGTCCAGAAAGCAAATTATCCTGAAAACTGTCAGTCAAAGCCGAAGTCTCGTCACTTAAAACGCCAGGAATCAATCTAATTAATGCATCAGATAAAACGATAGCACCTAATTCTCCGCCAGACAAAACATAATCACCAATCGAAATTTCTTTGGTAATAAAATGATCTCTTACTCTTTGGTCAACACCTTTATAATGGCCACATAAAATGATGATGTTTTCATACATTGACATGGTATTGGCCATTTTTTGATTCAGCGTTTCTCCGTCAGGCGACATATAAATTATTTCGTCATAATTGCGCTGACTTTTTAAATGTGTGATACAGTCGTCTATTGGCTGAATCGTCATCACCATTCCTGCGCCTCCACCAAACGGATAATCGTCGACACTTTTTTGTCTGTTAGTGCTATAATCACGAAGATTGTGAAAATGTACTTCGACTAAACCTTTGTCAATGGCACGTTTCATAATCGAAGCCTCAAACGGGCTTCTTAATAATTCAGGTAAAAGTGTAATAATGTCAATTCGCATTTTTCTCTTTCAAAAGTTTTAGGTGCAAAGATACAAAGTAAATATGGAAGAAATTTAGAACTGGAATTTAAAAAAATACCAGCCAAAATGAACTCAAATATTCATTAGAATTATATTTTTAATTTGTTGTTTTTCAATTAAATAAATAATAATTATATAACATTTGAAAGTTTTTATGTAATACTTTTTTTAGTAATTTTAAGTAGAATTACATGTTTTTAATATGTAAAACTTTTGCCTTAAATCTAAATCTTGATCTAATGAAAAAAATAATGGTATTGTGTGTTATAATGGTATTATGCGCATGCGTGAGTTCAAAAAACACTGGCGACAAATGGATTGGTAAATCAAAACAAAATCTAATAAAAAGCTGGGGAACTCCAATAAGGACATTTGACAACACAACAGATGGCGAAATACTGATTTATGCAGATCAAGTTTATGAAAAAGATAAAGATAAAGATTCTAGAATGGCAGGTCCATTATCTTGGAATTACGTTTATATTTATGTAGACAAATATGGGAAAGTAGTTTTGTATAGAAATGAAAAACAAAATTATTCACCGCAATCTATTGATTCTGATAAGTTAACGGGTATGGGTTTATTGACAGTGAAGTAAATGAAGTCCCTAACGGGACAAAATAACTATATCGCAAAAAAAAATGTTTCTACCGATATTTTGTTCCTAAAGGAACTTCGTCCAAACAAATCATTGTTTGGGATATTCTTTCAAAATTCAGAATATCGGATTTATTATAATTATTTTTTTGAATTGTTTCTTTTCTGTTTTCGACCAACTGGACTTATTCCCTTAGGAATAAAACATTGGCAGTTTCTAAGGAGATTTTGTTTGTAAAGGAACTTCGTCCAAACAAATCATTGTTTGGGATATTCTTTCAAAATTCAGAATATCAAAGTTATCACAAGATAATTTTTTGAGCGAAATTTCTTTCTTTTTTGTGTTTTTGACCAACTGGACTTATTCCGTTAGGAATAAAATATTGGTAGAAAAAAAACAATTAAGAATCAATGTCCCGTAGGGACTGCATACATAATAATGGCAAATACATACACTCAAATACATATTCATTTTGTCTTTGCTGTTAAATATAGAAAGGCAACAATACACAAAAGCTGGAAAGAGGAGTTGTACAAGTATATTTCAGGGATTATTAAAAATAATAATCATAAACTTTTGGCTATAAAAGGAGTTGCTGATCATGTTCATATTTTAATCGGAATAAGACCTGCGCAGTCTATATCTGAATTAATGAAAAGTGTAAAACAAAATTCATCGAAATGGATAAATGACAATAAATTTATTGGTAATCATTTTGAATGGCAAGAAGGATATGGAGCATTTTCGTATAGTAAATCACAGCTAAATGCCGTTGTAAATTATATTCAAAATCAAGAATTGCATCATAAAAAGAAATCATTTAGAGAAGAGTATATTAATTTTCTTAAAAAGTTTGAAGTAGATTATGATGAAAAGTTTATTTTTAAAGAATTAATTTAAAATTTTTAGCCTGAAAATGTCTTCTCAAAAAATAAAAATTTTTGCAATAAATGGCAGTACCAGAAAAAATGCCAGTAATTTTAAAATTTTAAAACATATTTCAGAAAATATAAAATCGGAATTTGAAATAGAAATTTTTGAAAAATTAGATCAGTTGCCTCATTTTAATCCCGATCTGGATCAAGAAAATCCACCAGAAAATGTGATTGATTTTAGAAATAAAATTGCTCAGTCAGATGGTGTTTTAATTTGCACACCAGAATATGTTTTCAGTTTGCCGGGAAGTTTAAAGAATGCTCTAGAA
Source organism: Flavobacterium sp. 245 (assembly GCF_004362055.1). Lineage (GTDB taxonomy): Bacteria > Bacteroidota > Bacteroidia > Flavobacteriales > Flavobacteriaceae > Flavobacterium. The sequence goes on along the minus strand of NZ_SNXB01000004.1, from coordinate 414,410 downwards.
TGGTGTGTTTCGAGTACTATTTTCTCAGGAAAAAAGACTGGTCTTATTACTGCTTCTGCTTTAGGAGAAATGGCGCACGAACAATTAATTTTGATAATGAAAACCTTGGAAGCGCAATTTCAAAATGAAAATTTGCTTTTAATAGAAGGTGTTCGTGGGAAAATTAATGAAGATGGAAAGATTATAAATGTTGAAACACGTACCGCTCTAAATCAACTTATTGAAAACTTCGAAAATCAATTTTTGATTGATTTGTAAAGAGTTTTAATAAAAAGAGTAGTTTTACTTTTAGATTTTTTAAAATTAAAATGATAACAAGAAGAAACTTTATTATAAATACAGGCTTAGTTGCGACTGCAGTTTTGGCCTTGCCTTCATTAGCTTTTACTATGAACAAAAATGAAATAGGTTTACAGTTATATACGTTGCGCGATGAACTTCCAAAAGATGTAAAATCAACTTTAGAGAAAGTGGCAAAAGCAGGATATACAACTGTCGAAACTTACGGCTTTTCTATAAAAGACCAATTTTGGGGATTGGCTCCAATCGAGCTAAAAAAAATCTTAGATGCAAATAACTTAAAAGCAGTAAGCGGGCATTATAATTTAGGAAGCTTTTTGTATGATGGAAATTTAGAAGAAGTTAAAGAAGCCATCGAAGCGGCTAAAATTTTAAAAAACGAATATTTGACCGTTCCCTGGGTTGATGAACCTTTTAGAAATGATTTTCATAAGATTGCCGCTCGTTTAAACGAAGCCGGAAAAATGTGTGCCGATGCGGGATTGAAACTAGCGTATCATAATCACGATTTTGAGTTTAAAAAGCAGGACGGTATCACAGGTTATGAGATTCTATTGAAAGAAACAGATAAAAATTTAGTTTGGTTTGAATTAGATTTATATTGGGTAGTTCGTTCCGGTAATGATCCACTTAAATTATTTAAGGAGAATGCGGGACGCTTTAAAATGTGGCATGTTAAAGATATGGATAAGATTAATCCTGCTTTGAATACTGAAATTGGTTCTGGTTCTATTGATTTTAAACCGTTTTTTGCAGAAATAAAACAATCAGGAATGGTTCATTTTTTTGTTGAACAGGAGAATAATTTTGCTGTTAACGCTTTTGAGTCCATTAAAACAAGTTGTGATTTTATTTCCAAAAATCTAATTTAATTCAGTTGTTAATTTATGAAGAAACTTCTTTTTCTGATAGTTGCAATTTTTTGTTCATGTCAATCAAATAAAAAAGAAAATTTAGGAACAAATCCAGAATTAAATTTACCTCCAAATCCCTATTTTGCCGAAATTAAAGTCAATGACGTAAAGCTTGGTACACCAGTTTTTGGTGATTGGCTATATTCTCATAAAGAAAAAGGACAGAGTTTTGAGCAATTTATAAATACACAACACATTGTACCAACAAAAGAAGAGAATATTATTTATTTGCAGCCAATTGGAGAATTCAATGCATTGCAAGTCAAGCAAATTGAATTGGTACGTCAATATTTAGAAATATTTTTTCAGTTGGAGACAAAGGTTTTGAAAGAGGTTTCAAATGATATTATTCCAAAACATGTTAGAAGGAGCGGAGAGCTTGGACAGGAACAATTTTTGGCGGGATATATTTTAGATAGTGTCCTAAAGAAAGAAAAACATAAAAATGGAATTGCTTTAATGGCAATAACAGAAAAGGATCTGTATCCAAAACCAGAATGGAATTATGTTTTTGGGCTTGCGTCTTACAGAGATAAAATCGCAGTAAGTTCGATTCATAGATTATATGACAAAAAAGTTGAAGGAGCAGATTTTAGTTTGTGTTTAGAAAGATTGCTTAAAATTTGTTCGCACGAAATTGGACATATGTTTGGTCTGCATCATTGCATTGAGGCAGATTGTGCTATGAACGGCACCAATAGCTTATCAGAAACAGATGAACATTCACTTAGATTGTGTTCGCTTTGTCAAAGAAAACTAAATTCCGGATTCAAATATGATAATGTAAAAAGGCTAAAAGAATTGGAAATGTATTTTAAAGAAAATAACTTAGCAGAAGGATTAGCATTAATGAAAAAAGATATTGAAAAAATTAAAAATGAATAAAATGGCAACTAGCAAAGAATTTATAAAAGGTGACGATATAGAATGGGAAGTAGTAGGAGAGGGAATTAAACGCAAAATTTTGGCCTTTGATGACCGAATTATGCTTGTAAATGTTCATTTTGAAAAAGGTGGTATTGGCGTTTTACACGATCATTACCATTCGCAGGTAACGTATATTGCCAGCGGAAAATTTGATGTAACGATCAGCGGTGTAACACAAACATTAAAAGAAGGCGACAGTTTTTACATTCCGCCTCACGCTGTTCATGGTGTTGTTTGTCTTGAAACCGGAATGCTGACGGATGTTTTTAGTCCGGTTAGAGAAGATTTTTTAAAAGCTTAAAAGTCAGTAATATTGATGCAGAAATATCCAGATCTTAACTTGAATTTGAAAAATTTATAGATTTTTTAAAGTTTTGATAAAGATTAGATTGGTATTTTTGCATCATGAATTTATCTAAAACCAATGTCTTGTTTATGGCAGTTTGCACTGGTCTTATAGTTGCAAATCTTTATTACTGCCAGCCTTTGATTGTTTTAATTGCCAACGAATTTAAAATTCCCCAGGCCAGTGCCGGAACAATAACGTATCTGACACAGGCTGGTTATGCGATAGGTCTCTTTTTTATGGTGCCTCTTGGTGATAAATTAGAACGCAAAAAACAAATTTTGATTACCACTTTTGCTTCTGTAATTGCTTTAATTTTAGCAGCTACAGCGCAAAGTTTCTTTCTTTTGCAAGTTTCTTCTTTATTAATCGGAATTACTTCAATAGTACCACAGCTTATTTTGCCTTTAGCTGCTTCCTTAAGTTCAGTAGAACAACGCGGAAAAGTTATCGGAACAATTATGAGTGGTTTATTGGTCGGGATTTTGCTTTCTAGAACTTTAAGTGGCTTTATTGGGCAAGTTTTAGGCTGGAGGTCGATGTTTTATATTGCTGCAGGGATTTGTCTTTTGATCTTTTTTGTGATTCAAAATAAATTCCCAGTTAATAAACCTCAATTTGAGGGAACTTATGGACAATTGATTCAATCATTATTTACACTTATAAAAACACAGCCCGTTTTGCGTGAAGCTACTGCAATCAATGTTTTCAGCTTTGCTCAATTTGGCGCTTTCTGGACAACTATGGTTTTACTGCTTTCAGGCGAACCATTTAACTTTAATAGTGCAACAATTGGTTTATTCGGTATTGTGGGTGCTTCTGGAGCTTTGGCGGCGCCTTTGGTTGGTAAAATTGGAGATAAAGGAAATTCTAGAATTGCAGTTGGATACGGCTGTTTATTAATCTTAATAAGCTTTTTGATTTTTTATTTTTCGATAGAAAGTGTAATAGGAATTGCAATTGGGATTGTATTTATTGATATAGGAATTCAGGGCGTTCATATTTCAAACCAAACGCGAGTTTATTCCTTATTGCCTGAAGCCAGAAACAGACTAAACACAGTTTTTATGTCGTTTAGCTTTTTAGGAACTGCAGCTGGATCTGCATACGGATTATTGCTTTGGAAACTTGGCGGATGGCATGCAGTCGCTCTAGGATGCGTTGGCTTATCGGCTTTGGCATTTACAGTTTATGGACTTACTTATAAATCCAAATCTAAAAATAGAAAGACAAATTGATAAATAATTAATTTGTAAATTTGCATTCGAATAAAAAAAAATACAACAATGGAAAACGGAATATACGCTAAATTTAATACTAGCAAAGGTTCGATTTTAGTAAAATTGACACACGATTTGACACCAGGAACTGTAGGAAACTTTGTAGCTCTTGCAGAAGGAAATATGGAAAATAAAGTGAAACCTCAAGGACAAAAATTCTATGACGGATTAAACTTTCACAGAGTAATTCCTGATTTCATGATTCAGGGAGGATGTCCTAAAGGAACTGGAACTGGAGATCCTGGATATAAATTTGATGATGAATTCATTCCAAGCTTGAAACACGATCGTCCGGGAGTTTTGTCTATGGCAAATTCAGGCCCTGGAACTAACGGTTCTCAATTTTTCATTACGCACGTTCCAACTCCTTGGTTAGATGGAAAACATACTGTTTTTGGCCATGTAGTAGAAGGACAAGATGTAGTTGATGCTGTTGCTCAAGGTGATGCTCTTGAAACTTTAGAAATTATCAGAGTGGGTGAAGAAGCTCAAAAATGGAATGCTATTGAGTCTTTTATTGGTTTAAAAGGTGCTCGTCTAAAAAGAGAAGCAGCTTTAAAAGCAGAATCTGAAGCAAAAATGGAACAATTAGCTGCTGGTTTTGATAAAACAGAAAGCGGTTTACGTTATAAAATGATTCAAAAAGGAGAAGGTAAAAGAGCTGAAGCTGGAAAAACAGTTTCTGTTCACTACGAAGGTTCTTTAGAAAACGGAAAAGTTTTTGATTCATCTTACCCAAGAAAAAAACCAATCGAATTTAAATTAGGGATTGGACAAGTTATCGAAGGATGGGACGAAGGTATTGCTTTATTGCAAGTTGGAGACAAAGCTCGTTTTGTAATTCCATCTGATTTAGGATACGGACCAGCAGGAGCAGGAGGAGTTATCCCGCCAAATGCAACTTTGATTTTTGACGTTGAATTAATGGATGTTAAATAAGAGTATAAGAACAATTTAGTATTGTTTTAAATAGTAATCCCATATGTCGCGGCATATGGGATTTTTTTATATTTACTTAAATTAAAAACGAAACCAAGCAATGAAAACAAAAATCTTAAGTTTAATGGTTGTAATGTTGCTTTTAGCATCATGTGGTACCAAAAAAACAGCTGTTGCATCTGCAGAAACTCCTCCTGTTAACAAAGAAGTTAAAGCAGCAGAATTAACGCCGGAATTAGCAGCAGGTAAAAATCTATATGAAAATAGCTGTGCAAAATGTCATAAGCTTTATGAACCAACTAAATTTTCAAAAGAAGAATGGCAACCAATTTTAGTTCGTATGCAGAAAAAAGCAAAACTGGACGACACTAATATGGCTTCAATAACAAATTATATTCACTCGCAATTATAATATTTGCATTTGATAAACATAAAAAAAAACTATTCAGTGTTGGTATTGAATAGTTTTTTTGTTTTTAGACAGATATAAAAAAACACCTTCATACAAATGAGGTGTTTATAAGTTTATAAAACTCGAACTTCGGCATTATTAACTGCAAGTATTTTTAAAGTTTTGATTCCGGCCGGCAATTCCCAATCGACTTGATCATTCTCTTTAAAACCAATAATGGCTACACTTAAAGGCGCGAGAATCGAAATTTTAGATTGTTTTAGATCAGCAGAGGAAGGCAGAACAATTTGTATTGTCATTTGTTTCTTCGCATTCACATCTTCAATAGTTATAACGGAATTGATTCTGATGACCGAAGGATCTAAATCAATTTCCTTGCTTATAACGGCTCGATCTAGCTCTTGCGACAGCTGATTTGCTTCTTTAGCATTTGTTGAATTTTTGCTTTTTAAAATCAATTCTCTAAGAAATTGATGTTCTGATTTACTGAAAGTGGGAATTGGTTTCATATCTGTTTGAATTTAGTATTATTTTTTTTGAATGAATTTTCTTCTTTTGAAATAGAGAAAGCAAGGTATTTCATAACCTGCGAAAGGCCGAAATCTTGAAATGCTTGAATGTGGAAAAACAAAAAAATACCTGACCAAAATTTGATTTTGTCAAATAAGATAAAGTTTTAAAAAAATGTAAATCCTCCGCCTGAAAGAAGAAATGAAATAGACGGAGGCCTAATTAATAAAGGCCTTACTATGTGAAATAAATACAGCCGAAAGCGGTTTTCTTGGAGAAGAAAACAGTAATGACAAAACTGTAAATAGTATTAGAGTGCTCACAATGAGTAATTTTTTGCTTGTTTTACAAAGATAACAAACTTTTTTGAAAGTCTATTTCCATTTAATATTACAGCCAATGCTTGGTTTCTGAATTTCACTCAAAGTTCGGTTGTAGATTAAAGCATCTATGGCGCTTCTTAAATCACTTCCGCTTAACGGAATACCGTTTCCTGGTCTTGAATCGTCTAATTGTCCTCTGTAAAAAAGTTTATTTTGGCTATCAAATAAAAAGAAATCGGGCGTGCATGCGGCATTATAGGCTTTTGCAATTTCCTGATTTTCATCGAAAAGATACGGAAAATCGATTTTGTTTTTAAAAGCAAAATCGGTCATCATTTCGGGCGAATCTTCAGGATACTTTTCAATATCATTGCTAGAAATGGCAACAATTCCTAATCCCTGAACACGATAATCATTGGCAATCATTACGATTTCTTTAATTACATGAAGCACAAAAGGACAATGATTGCACATAAAAATCACAAGCGTTCCTTTTGAACCTTTCAAATCTTCAAATGAATAGGTATTATTTGAATTGGTATCTTTTAAATAAAATTCGGGAGCTATAGTTCCAAGCGGAATCATATTTGAAGGAGTTCGTGCCATTTTTACAGAGAATTAAGTTATCAAAAATAGCTTTAAAAATCTGTAAATAAAAGAGCACAAGATAAAATGTCAGTTAGACTGCAGGTAATTTTTTTTAGCCACAGATTAGAGAGATTAAAAGTTTTTTTTGCACATTGTAATCTGCATGAAATTAAATAATCCAAATTAATCTATGTAATTTGTGGCTAAACTTATTTTTATGAATTCAAAAATTCAAGTAAATCTTTGTTTAATTTGTCTTTTTCGGTATAAAATAAGCCATGTGGTGCGCCTTCGTAAACAATGAAAGTATTGTTTTGAATTGCTTTTGCTGTTTTTTCTGAACTGATTTCAATAGGAACATTTTTATCATCGGTTCCATGAATTATCAAAGTTGGAACTTTAATAGTATGAAGTTCATCTCTAAAATCAGTCGTATTTAAAGATTCTGCACATTGCAAAGTTGCTCTTGGTGAAGCTACTGAACACAAATTTCTATAATATTCTAGTAAAGGCGTGCTTAAAGGTTTGTTGATAATATTTACCCCAAAAAAGATTTTGCCAAAATTATCTAGAAAACCAATTCTGTCTTCTTTTATTGAAGCGGCGGTTGTTTCGCTTTTTTCTTTTGGACGCCCTTCAGGATTATCTTCTGTTTTCAATAAAAATGGAATTATAGAAGAAATCAAAACGGCTTTAGTAACTCCTTTTCCATGATGTCTGCTAAAATAACGTACCACTTCTCCGCCTCCCATAGAAAAACCTACTAAGGTTACATCTTCTAACTGTAACTGCTCAATGATTTCGCTTAAATCATCAGTCAATGTATCATAATCGTATCCGTCCCAAGGCTGAGATGATTTGCCAAAACCACGTCGGTCATAAGCAATTACCCTGTAATTATTTTCGACCAGAAATTCGATTTGATACTCCCACATTTCGTTTGAAAGAGGCCAGCCGTGAATTAAAATGACTGGTTTTCCTTTTCCATAATCTCTTACATATAATTTTACATTTTTTGCAGTTTCAATATATTTATCGCTATTTGATTTATTAACCTCATAATCAAAATCTTTAAGAGAAATACCAGGAGCTATTATACTATTTTCCATTTTATATGTTTTTAGTGTTAGTTCATTATATTATCTAGTAAAATTAAATGTGACATCAGAAAAAACAGTTATAGAATTAGTGCAATTCATTACAAAATTATAGGTTTGTAAATAAACTAGATAGATTGCAAAATGGATTTAACTTGGAGTGAATTTGAAAGGACAGATATGCGTATAGGAACCATTGTTGAGGTAAATGATTTTCCGGAAGCAAGAAAACCAGCATTTCAATTAACAATAGATTTTGGTTCTGAAATTGGAATCAGAAAATCATCGGCACAAATTACCAAACGCTATCAAAAAGAAGATTTGATTAACCGACAAATTGTTGCGGTTGTCAATTTTCCTAAAAAACAAATTGGAAAATTTATGAGTGAATGTTTGGTTCTCGGCGCTGTAGGCGAGGAGGGAGATGTTATTTTATTAGCACCAGATTTTAAGATCCCTAATGGACTACGTATCGGTTAGTCTTCAGTCTCAGTCTTCAGTCTCAGTTTAAAACTGTAAACTGCGACTAAATACTGCGACTGCGACCGTATACTACTTAATTTTCTCAATTAACTTCTGTAAAATCAACTGTCCTTCTTCCCAATATTTTAAATCAGAATCAGAGTTGATATGTCCTTGTTTTCCAACGTTTACAAAATCACTTCCCCATTTTTCAGCAAAATATTGTTTTCTTTCGAAAGAAGCGTAAGGATCATTTTGGCTGGCAACAACTATTGAGGGGAATGGTAATTTGTAAAGAGGCATTGGCGAAAAATTCCTGATAATATCTGGAGTATGCTGAGGTGAATCAACGTCAGCTGGTGCAACTAATAATGCGCCGATAATATTTTTATTCGAATTGATTTCTGCCCAATGCAATACTAAAGAAACTGCTAGACTGTGCGCAACTAAAATTGTTGGATTTTCTAGTTTAGCAACTTCTTCATTCAAACGCGAAATCCAATCCTCGCGAAGTGGTTCGTCCCAATTGTCTTGAACTAAACGAATAGAATTTTTAAATTTTTCATGCCAAAAGGTCTGCCAGTGCTTGTCTCCAGAATTTCCCAATCCGGGTAAAATCAATAATTGTATGTCCATTGCCGTGGATTTTTATTGTGTTTATTTTTTGGTTTGTTTTTCTTTTAAAATTCGGTTTACTTCGTTTACAAGCAACGGAAAACCAGGTTCTGTCATACCATGACCGTAACCATCTAATTCATAAAGTTTAGTTTGTGTATGACCAACGAGTTTCATCATGCGTGCCATATAAGCGTTTTCTTCATAGCGTCCAAGCATTTCCAGCTCACGATCTCCAGTAATCAGTAAAAGCGGCGGTGCATCGGCACGAACGTGAAATAAAGGAGCAAAAGTATCTATTGTAGGTTGTTTTTCTGGAATTCCGTTTTCACGTCTAATCTCAAAATGCGTAATACATTGTCCGCTAAACGGAATAAGTCCAGCGATTTTATTGGCATCAATTCCTTCTTTTTGGAGCCATTTTTTATCTAATCCAGTCATTAAGGCTAAATAACCGCCAGCAGAATGTCCTGAAACGAAAATCTGCGAAGCATCACCTCCATAATTAGCAATATTGTTAAAAGTCCAAGCTATAGCCGCTGCTGCATCTTCAATAGCTTTTTCTGCTTTTACTTTCGGCGAAAGCCTGTAATTAACGCCAATAATGGCAAAACCTTTATTTTTTAAATCTTCTGGAATTTCTTTGCTTCCTCCAGTCAATCCTCCGCCATGAAACCAAATTATTGTAGCAAAGTTTTTAGTGTTTTTTGGGTAATAAATATCTAAAATACATCTTTCGTTAATGTAATTATCAGATTTATTGACTGCAACATTATAATATTGAATATTTGATTTGGTGTCGTATTCAATTTTTTGAGCAAAAGAATTTGCATAAAGAGAGAACAAAGTAAATAAGAGAATTATCTTTTTCATTTTCTAAAGTATTAGCTAGCAATTATGGTTTTAGAGAGAGTCTAAAAATCTAACAGTCTAAAATCTAAAAATCTAATTAAATATATAAAAAAAGTCCAAAATGCTGGACAAATTGGACTCGTACTTTTTAAAAAGCTATTTGGGACTAAATATCATCAAAATCAATATCAGTAAAACTAGATCTTTGTCCTTCAGTTTTATCAGAACCGTATTCTTTTTTAAAATCTTTTTGGTGTCTTTCAGAGATTACTTCTTCGCCTTTGTGGTTCAAGACGTATGAAGTCATTTCTTCTAGTATTTCGGCAAAAGCACTAAAATCTTCTTTGTACAAGTAAATTTTGTGTTTTTTAAAATGAAAAGAACCATCTTCTTCAGTAAATTTTTTACTTTCGGTAATTGTGATGTAATAATCGTCTGCTTTAGTAGCTCTCACATCAAAGAAATAAGTTCTTCTTCCTGCTCGTAATACTTTAGAAAAAATCTCTTCTTTTTCTAACATGTCATTTTCTCTCATAATACGTTCTATCATTTTTTGGAATTAATAGTACTCAAAAATCATAAAAAATTATCTATTACACAACAATTAAAGTAATTCTTTTTCCGAAAGTTGTTTTAAATATAACGATGAATAATAGCCTTCCTGATTTATTAATTGATTATGAGAGCCTTGTTGAATTATTTTGCCATCCTCTAAAATGATAATCTTGTCAGCATTTTTAGCCGATGAAACTCGGTGGCTTACAATTATAGTAGTTTTATTCTTGCAAATTTCAAACAAATTATTTAAGATCGTTTCTTCCGTTTCGGTATCTACTGCAGAAAGACAATCGTCAAAAAGTAAAATCGCCGGATTTTTAATTATAGCACGCGCAATTGATACGCGCTGTTTTTGTCCGCCCGAAAGCGTGATGCCTCGTTCGCCCAAAATAGTATCATATTGTTTGTTGAAAGCAATAATATTGTCATGTACTACAGCGTTTTTAGCAGCTTCAATAACTTCTTCATCTGTGGCATTTTGATTGCCAAATTTGATGTTGTTTTTAATAGTGTCTGAGAATAAAAAAGCATCCTGAGGCACAATTCCAATATTGTTTCTCAAATCATTTAGATTCAAAGTGCTGATTTCATTTTGGTCAATTGTTATTCTTCCTTCCGTAACATCATACAAACGCGAAATCAAAGATAGTATAGTCGATTTTCCAGAACCCGTTTTACCCAAAATGGCTAATGTTTCTCCGTTTTTAACTGAGAATGTTACATTTTTTAAAGCTTCAATATTTGTGTCTTCATATGTGTAACTTACATTTTCAAACGCAATTGAACCTAGGATTTCTGATGAATTTGGATTGTTATTTTTGATTTCTGGCTCAATTTTCAAAAATTCATTCAAACGTTTTTGAGAGGCTTCGGCTTCCTGAACCATCGATGAAACCCAGCCTAAAGAAGCTACTGGCCATGTTAGCATGTTTACGTACAGAATAAATTCGGCAATTGTTCCAATATTCGGAATCGTGCCATTGATGTACATGATACCGCCAAAATAAATTACAACCAAATTACTGATTCCGATCAATGCAATCATAAGCGGACCAAACAAGGACTGAACTTTGGCTAAATCTAAACTTTTGCGCTTGCTTTCGTCAGACAAATCAATCATATTATTTTGATGCTGATTTTCTAATGAATAGGCTTTTATAACTCTGATTCCAGAAAATATTTCCTGTGTAAAGCTCGAAACTTTTGAAAGATATTGCTGGAAAGTTGTGCTTCGTTTGTTGATTTCAGAACTTAATTTAAAAATGCAGTACGAAAGAATTGGAAGCGGAAGAATCGTATATAAAGTCAACAACGGCGAAACATTATACATATATATAATGACGATCGCAAAACGAATAAAAGTATTAATCGTGTACATAACGGCCGGACCAACATACATACGCACTTTTGAAACGTCCTCGCTAATACGGTTCATTAAATCTCCGGTACGGTTTTGTTTGTAAAAATTCTGCGAAAGCGTTTCGTATTGTTTAAAGACTTCATTTTTTAAATCGAACTCAATATGCCGTGACATTACAATTAAAGTCTGACGCATTAAAAAGGTCAGAAATCCAGCTACAATTGCACTTCCAATGATTAACAGCACATTATCAATCAAATCTTGTCTGTAAAAATTTCTGATGATAGCGGATTTTTGATCTGCCTCAGAGAGTTTTAGAAAGCGCTCAATAACGTCAAAAGAGTGGCTGACTAGTTTTGGTGTAAATAAAAAGAATATTTGTGCGATTATTGTGATTAAAATTCCGAATGAAAAACTGAATTTATATTTGACAAAATATTTATTTAAATAGCTTAATTCTTTCATTTTTTTAAGAAATGTGATATTGAATTGATTTAAAATTATGAATTATTATTAATTAAAATTATAATAAACTGCGTTTTAATCAAAACAATTATATTGTAAAATTGTTATTTTAAAGATAAAAAATTAGCACATGTGTATTTTTTAATTATGTTTGAGAAGTCTTTTTGACAAATTCATAATTTTAACTAATTAATACTAGCGCTATGGATGCAACTTTCGCAACTGGAAAGGAACTTCAAAAAATGGATCCTGTTTTTGGTCAATTATCTTTTGACGATCACGAACAAATTGTATTTTGCAATGACAAAGATACAGGTTTAAAAGCAATTATTGGTATTCATAATTCGGTTATGGGGCCAGCTTTAGGAGGTACTAGAATGTGGAATTACAATACCGAGTGGGAGGCACTAAACGATGTTTTGCGTCTTTCTAGAGGGATGACTTATAAATCTGCCATTACCGGACTTAATATTGGCGGTGGTAAAGCTGTTATTATTGGTGATGCTAAAACGCAGAAAACTCCTGAGTTGATGCGTAAGTTTGGAGAATTTGTTCACTCTTTAAGCGGAAGATATATTACTGCTGAAGATGTTGGAATGGAGACAAAAGACATGGACACAGTGAGAGATGTGACGCCTTATGTTACAGGAATCTCTGAAGAAAGAGGCGGTTCTGGAAATCCTTCTCCTGTAACAGCTTACGGAGTTTATTTAGGAATGAAAGCCGCAGCTAAAAGTCAGTTTGGTTCTGATGTTTTAGATGGCAAAAAAGTTTTGGTTCAGGGAATTGGACACGTAGGAGAAGCTTTAGTTGAGTATTTGACTAAAGAAGGAGCTAAGGTTACAATTTCTGATATCAATGAAGAAAAGTTATATGAAGTTGCTCAAAAATACAACGCAACAATTTATACAGGTGAAGATTTGTATACTGCTGATGTTGATATCTATGCGCCATGTGCGATGGGAGCAATTATCAATGATAATACTGTAGATAAAATTAAAGCTAAAGTTATTGCTGGTGCAGCAAATAATCAATTAGCAGACGAAAATGTTCACGGAGCAAGATTACAGGAAAGAGGAATTTTATATGCTCCTGATTTCTTGATCAACGCTGGTGGAATCATCAATGTTTATGCTGAATTAGCCAACTACGGTAAAGCCGAAATCATGACTAAAACCGAAAATATCTATAATACTACTTTAGAAATTATCGATTATGCTGTGAAAAACGGAATGACAACGCATAAAGCAGCGCTTACAATTGCTCAAAATCGTATTGATGCGAGAAGAATTGAGAACGCAGCGAAATAATTTAGTGTTCAGTGTTCACTTTTTTAGTGTTCAGTTTATAGTCTCAGTCTCAGTTTACAGTTTGTTTTGTAAACTGAGATTTTTTTTATAGGTATATTGTAACTGATCACTAAATGCTGAAAACTGACCAGTAAAAATGGAGACTGATTACTAAATTCTGAAAACAGACCACTAAAATCATGACTTTTTTATCGATTTAATTTTATTATAAGAATTGAAATACTTAATTTTGCAGACTAATTTTTAAAAGTTCTTACAAGGTGGTAAATAGAAGACACATACGCGTTAAAGTAATGCAATCCATTTATGCAATGCATCAAAGCGGTTCTGATAATATGGAAAAAGAAGAAAAATTTCTTTTTTACAGCATAGATAATATTCAGGACTTATATCTTATAATGCTTTCTTCATTGATTGAAATTTGCAAAAAAGAATCTGTTTTTTTACATCTTTCAAGCAAAAAACACCTTGCAACTGCAGCAGAACGTAACCCGAATGAAAAGTTTGTTAAAAACAAAATTTTTCAGCTTCTTGCCGAAAGCAACTCTCTTAGCATTGCTTTAGAAACTCGTAAAATCAATAACTGGTCTTTAAATGACGATTATATCATTTTGCTTTTAAATGATATTAAAGCAAGCGATTTGTATAAAAAATACATGAGCAATACTGTGAATACATTTGAAGAAGACAGACAATTTATAATTGATTTGTTTGAAAATGTTATTGTTCCGAATGAGAAATTATATGAATATCTTGAGGATGATAAATTGACTTGGGTTGATGATATTCCGGTAGTAAACACACATATCATCAAACAATTAAAAGCGATTAAAACGGAAGATCCAGATGCTTTTAGAGTTCCGAAATTATACAAAGATGTTGAAGATAAGGATTTTGCAAAAGATTTATTTAGACGTACTGTTTTAAACGAATCTGTTCTTGCAAAAGAATATGATGATAAAACGCCAAATTGGGACAGTGAAAGGATTGCTGAAATTGATACGATTATCTTGAAAATGGCAATTTGCGAATTTTTGAAATTCCCTTCGATTCCAGTAAAAGTAACTCTTAACGAATATTTAGAAATTGCAAAAGAGTATTCTACACCAAAAAGTAGTATTTTTATCAATGGAATTTTAGATAACCTTGTCAAAGAACTTGAAGCCAATAAAAAAATGGTGAAAGTAGGAAGAGGGTTAATGTAAATTTAAACTAAAAAATAAATTTTGGCTGTCAATCTGAGCAAAGTCGAAGTGAAAATATTAATATAAATCAAAAACAAACTTAAATTATGGGACAATTATCTCAATTTGCACCTTTTCTTTTAATGTTCGTGGTAATCTATTTCTTCATGATTAGACCACAGCAAAAAAGAGCAAAAAATGAAAAAGAATTTGAAAGCAGTCTAAAAGTTGGTGACAAAATAATTACAAAAAGTGGTTTTCACGGTAAAGTTGTTGAGCTTGCAGAAACTACAGTTGTCATTGAGACAATGTCTGGAAAATTAAAACTAGAGCGTTCAGCTATTTCTTTAGAATTAAGTGCTACTTTGAATAAAAAAGCTTAATTTTTTAGAAATTTCAAATAAAATATAAATCCCAAATTCCAATTATGGAGTTTGGGATTTTTTTTGTTTTAACTCGCGCGTTTTGTCATTGCGAGGAACGAAGCAATCTCATGTTGGTTATCACGAATACTTACATTAGTGTGGTTGCTTCGTTCCTCTCAATGACAATAGGACGAAAGAAAAAACCTTTGTCAAAGTTTAAAACTTTGACAAAGGTTTCGTATAGTTTGGAATTTGGAATTTTTAAATATTGGAATTTTCAGATAATTTACCTGTATTTATCATTCAACCCAACATTCGCTAAAATCATCGGAACTACTTTCTCGATTCTCGAAAGTTTCGTTTTTTCCTGTTTAGCGGTTTCAATATATTCTAAAAACTCGTATTGTTTATAAGGAGAGAATTTTTGAAAAGCTTCTTTTAAAGCTGGATTTTGCGCCATTTCTTTTTCAAGAAGTTCGGAAATAATCGCTTCTTTTTTTGAAGGTTTAATGACTTTTCCTTGTTTTTCATTTTCAATTGCTTCCGCAATATATTCTAGAATGACTGCCTCGTTTATTTCTTCTTTAGATGTAAATCTCCACTGACGCAAGGATTTCGTTACTTCTTCCTGTGCGTTTATTAATTTCTTTTTCTCATCTTTTAGAAAAACGCCGTTGAAAAACCACAAAGCAAAATAGTCTTTAAACCCTCCAATTCCAACAATATTTTTTTTGTCATACACATAAACGCATCCTCCCCATTTTGTGGTTTCGGTTAAGATTGTTTTGTCAATAATAGCTTTAAGCAGGATCAATTCTTCTTCCCACTGTCCGCCATATTTCCACATGCCTTTATTTTCTGGTTTAGGTTCCAATTATTTTGTTCTTTTAGGTTTTTCTGCAGTATCAAAAATTCCTGGAATCGCAGTCAATTCTGCAATTTTTACAATTACTTCTGTTGCTTTTTGGATGCTTTCTGCAGGAACATATTCGTATTTTCCATGAAAGTTATGTCCGCCCGCAAATATATTTGGGCATGGCAATCCCATAAATGACAATTGAGAACCGTCGGTGCCGCCTCGAATAGGTTTAATGATTGGTTTGATATTTAATTCTCTCATTGCTTTTTCGGCAATATCAACAATATGCTTTACAGGAAGCACCTTTTCTTTCATATTGTAATATTGGTCTTTTACTTCGGCTGTTACAATATCCTCACCAAATTTCTTCGCGAATTTTTTGTTGAATTGTTTAGCGATTTTATGAATCAGTTCTTTTCGTTTTTCGAATTTCTTTTTATTGTGATCGCGAATAATCAATTCTAAAACAGTTTCTTCAATATTTCCTTTTATATGATGAACGTGAAAAAAACCTTCGTAGCCTTTAGTTTCCTGTGGCGTTTCTCCTTTTGGAAGTTCGTTGATAAATTCATTTGCCAAAAGCATAGAATTGATCATTTTTCCTTTTGCATAACCCGGATGAACGCTTTTTCCTTTAAAAGTAATTTTGGCACCGGCCGCATTAAAATTTTCATATTCTAGTTCGCCAATCTGGCTTCCGTCCATGGTGTATGCCCATTGTGCGCCAAATTTTTCAACATCAAAATGATGTGCACCTCGGCCAATTTCTTCATCAGGAGTGAAGCCGATTCTTATTTTTCCGTGTTTAATTTCGGGATGTTGAACCAAATATTCCATTGCCGAAACAATTTCTGTAATTCCGGCTTTGTCATCGGCACCTAATAAAGTTGTTCCGTCCGTAGTTATGATGGTTTGGCCTTTATATAAAAGTAAATCTTTAAAGTAATCTGGAGATAAAATGATGTTTTTTTCAGCGTTTAAAACAATGTCTTTTCCGTCATAATTTTCAACGATCTGAGGTTTTACATTCGCTCCGCTGAAATCTGGAGAAGTGTCAAAATGAGAAACAAATCCAATTGTAGGCACTTCATGATCAACGTTGCTTGGCAAAGTAGCCATAATGTAGGCTTTGTCATCAATTGTAACATCTTGTAAACCAATTGCTTTTAAATCTTCGACTAATTTATTGGCAAGATTCCATTGTTTTTCTGTACTTGGAGTAGTTTGTGAATTTGGATCTGATTCTGTATCAATTGTTACATAACTGATAAAACGATCTATTATATGTTGCATTTTTTTGTTTTTTTAGCAAATATAGAAATTTTTCAATGGTATGATTTTAAAATTTTATTTGCAGTTTTGGGATAAAAAAAGAGATTTATAAATTTATAAATCTCTTTTAATTTGTCTGTTATTTGCTTTTGACGCATCTAAAGCCAAGATGATTGGCAGCAGATCGAATTTCGCCTTTTCCGCGGGTTCCAACCATGTAGCGTGTGCAGTATTGGTCGGTGCATAAAAAAGAACCTCCTCTATGAACTTTTTTTATCTGAGTTGGATCATTCGGATCATTATAAGCGCTCGGTCCTTGCGGATTTTTTGTTACTTCTCCGTTTTCGGTCAAAGTTTTATAGTAATCAACACTGTACCAGTCATTGACCCATTCCCAAACGTTTCCTGCCATATCATATAAACCATATGCATTTGGAGCAAACTGTCCAGTAGGAGCAATCCCTTTAAAGCCGTCTTCGCCAGTATCGCCATCTTTTATAGGGAAATGTCCTTGATAAATATTTGCTTGAAATTTTCCATTTGGTTTTAATGAATTTCCCCAAGCATAAAGATTTCCGGTTTTTCCGCCTCTTGCTGCAAATTCCCATTCCGCCTCCGTTGGCAGTCTTTTTCCTGCCCATTTTGCGTAGGCTGCTGCATCTTCATAAGCGATATGCACAACAGGATATTTTTCTCTTCCTTTAATACTGCTTTGCGGGCCTTCTGGATGTTTCCAGTCAGTATTTGGTTCGTAACGCCACCACTGCAAAAAGTCATTTAAATTAACCGCAGCAGGAGTAGGAGTAAAAATAACCGATCCCGTTACTAAGTCTTCTTCATTAGCAGTTGGGAATTCCTCTCTTGTTGGTTTTTGCTCAGCTACCGTAACATAGCCAGTCGCTTTTACAAATTTTTCGTATTCTTCATTTGTAACTTCCGTTTGGTCCATATAGTATCCATCAACATAAACGCGATGAATAGGAGCGGCGTCTTTTGTAACCCCTTTTATACTGCATAAGCTTTCATCTTCAACATTTGATCCCATTGAAAATTCACCGCCTGGAATCCACACCATTCCTTTTGGAGCTTTTCCCGCTGGCTTATTTTTGTTTTCAATAGTGGGTTTAAAAGCTGAGGCTTCTGCGGTATTTGGAGTTTCTGCACAATCCATTGCTATAGGTTTTTCATGCGTTGGAACAGCTAATTTAGTGTATCCGTAAGCAATCGAAATAATTGAAATGGTCAGCAGTGCAAAGATCCAATAGGTTTTATTGTTCATTATAGTAGTTTTTAATATAGAGTGGTTGTTAATTGGGAGATAAAATTATAAAAATAACATTATAATAGTCTATTTATTTTATAGAATTTATAGACTAATTTATTCTTAACTGTCTTTTTCAACCGAAACAACTTCATATTTATCTTTGCCATCAATTTGTACGGGCTGATAATACGTTTCACCAAATTTCACATATTTAGCATCACCAATCGTAACTTCTTCACCACCTTCGGGTAGATTGTCTACTATTGTTCCCGCTGTTGGTGCTACTACAGTGTACTTGCCTCCGTCTTTTTCATAGTACGTTCCTCCGTAATAATAATTATTAACTGTTCCTGTATTAACGGTTTCAGCGCCGCTTGGAATATTATTTACTGTACCGCCAACTGGAGCCGGAACTGCTGTATAACCTCCGCTTGTTGAAGAGTACCAAACGCCTTGGTCGTAATGATACTTCTGGTTTTCAACACTAACAATGATTGCTGTAGTTGCTAAGGTTGCTACGAAAAATCCCCATGGGTGCCAAACAGGTCCCCAATAAAATGGTCTATATGGGCGTGGATAATAAGGATGGTAGCAATTGTATCTATAACCGCCATGCACATAGGGAGGTCGAACGTATGGTCTATAGCCAGGTCTAACAACGGTGTTTCGATTGTTGCGTACGTGAACGCTGTTATTAACGTTAATATTTACATTGTTTCTGTTTCTATTAACTGTATTACCGCTTATGTTTGTATTTCTATTTCCGGAATTATTGATTTTGTTTCCGGAATTAGAATTTCTATTATTTACGGTATTTCTATTGTTATTGATTTTTGTATTAGAAGCATTAGATGGTCTGTTTATTTTTGTACCACTATTATTAGCTCCCGGTCTTGAAGCAGATTGGCTTATTGCTGGTCTGCTCTGTGTGGCTGGTCTCGCTTCTCTGGTTGGTCTGGCTTGAGATGCGTTGCCGGCTCTGTGTGTAGCGCCACCGCCACCAGCTCCGTGAAAACCGCCACGGCCACGTTGTGCAAAACTGTCAATTGAAATCATACAAAGCGATCCTACGAAAAGCATACAAACCGTTTTTCTAATTGTTTTGGTTATATTTTTCATTTTCAGAGTTTTAGTTTTATAAAGTTATTAAAAAAAAAATTCTTCGGTAAAATTTAACTATAATTCATTTAATATATCTTGCGTGTTATAATGAAATGTCCCATTGAATTCTAAAGCGCCAGCCTTGCTCTAAAGGCAATGTTTTATCTTGAAAACTAAAATAACTGACCTCTGAAGTCAATTTATTTTTATGACCGTTAAAAAACCAGTTAAAAGCAATAGTCGTTTCCTCTTGCGAGTTTTGTTTGATTGAATTATCGGGGCGATATCCTGCATGTCTAGCCGCCATTTCAAGTTTTTTGGGCCACCATTCAAACGCATTGCTAAAGAAATAACCCGCTTGAACATAATAACCTCTTAGTGTTGTAGTATCATCAAAATTTAATTTGTCGATGATCTTTTTTGTGTGCAATTCGCTTTGCCAAGAAAAACCACGATACATAAAAGCACTTTCTATATTCCATTGGTTTACGCGGTACTGTCCGGGAGCACCATTTTCAAAACCTTCTAAAGATCCTCCGCCAGATTGCGAAAAACGGGTATAAGGACTTCGGTTTGTTAAACCTGAGATGGCGATAATTGGAGTTGGTTTTTCGTGAAACTCTAAATCACTGCCTTCAAAATCTAGAAATCTTCCTAGGAAATTCCATTGTGCTCGACCAAAATACATCAAATTTGAATCGTCATTAGCTGTATTTCCTCGCCCAGTTCCCGTAAGTGCCGCGGCCCAATAATTAAAATCGGCAATTCCGGCGCCTTTTAGATGTCCGTAAATTTCAACTCCCATTTGCCTGTCGGCGGTGAAAGGACGGTTTATTAAAGATCGGTCAACGGTTTGTTGTTCACCGCTGCTTATAAAACGTTCTCGAGTGTATTCAACTTTCCATTGTCCGGCTTTAAAACTGAGCCATTCCCATTTTTCAACCATGAGTCTAAAATCTAATAAATTGGACTGACTAAGTTCGTATTCCCAATAATATTTCAGCCAAAGATGAAAAGCATGCCCGCCCACTTTTAATCGGGCTCTGTTAATTTTAAAAGTTGTTTTTGCTGTCTGACTATAGTCATCGTAAGTTAAAGGATCTGTATCATTGGGTGTAGAAAATCGGAATTGAAGTCTGCTCTGTAATTGGAAAAGAAACTTGTTGTCTCTGGTTCTTAGTTCGATTCCTTTTTTTCCGTAGCTTACATTGATCAGTTTGGTAGTGTCTTTTTCTAGTTGTGCATTAGAGCAAATGGGAATAAGGAACAATAAAAATGCAGGCAGGTATTTTTTGATTTGGTTATACATATGCTTGATTTGATTATTGAGTCTCTTTTTTTTGTCTGCTTGGTTATTTTTCTATCCAAATTCAAACTTTGGAATTGAATATTAGCTATTAAAATTTCTTCAATATTTCAAAATTAAATAGAAAAGACTTTAATAAGTTCAATATAAAGACTGACTTTGTTTCATTTTATAATTTGAAACGTTTTATAATTTGTTTTCAGTAAAAAAGCACCTTATTAAACTATAATATTTAAATTTGCATCCGAAAACAACACAACAAAATTCTTATGTATAAATTGATAATTCGTCCGATACTTTTTTGGTTTGATCCAGAAGAAGTGCATTACTTTACTTTTTCATTTGTAAAATTCATTTCAAAAATCCCAGGAGTTTCGTCAATTATAAGAACAATTTATGAAGTAAAAGACGCTCGATTAGAAAGAGAAGTTTTCGGAATTAAATTCAAAAATCCCGTTGGACTTGCTGCAGGATTTGATAAAGATGCCAAGCTATACAAGGAACTTGGAGATTTTGGTTTTGGTTTTATTGAAATTGGAACAGTTACCCCAGTTGGCCAGGAAGGAAATCCTAAAAAACGTTTATTTCGCTTAAAAGAAGACCAAGCCATTATTAACCGAATGGGATTTAATAACGGCGGTGTTATTGAAGCTGTAGAACGTTTGAAAAAGAATTCGGGAGTTTTGATTGGAGGAAATATTGGAAAAAATAAAGTAACGCCAAACGAAAATGCGGTTGATGATTATATCATTTGTTTTGACGCATTGTTTGATCATGTTGATTATTTTGTGGTCAATGTGAGTTCGCCGAATACGCCAAATTTAAGAGCGCTTCAAGATAAAGAACCTTTAACGGCTTTATTGCAGACATTGCAGGACAGAAATGTTGAAAAGCAAAAAACAAGCACTCAAAAAGTAAAACCGATTCTTTTAAAAATTGCTCCAGACTTAACAGACGAGCAATTATTGGATATTATCGACATTGTAAAAACGACTCAAATTGCAGGTGTAATTGCTACAAATACTACCATTTCTAGAGATGGTTTGCAATCTGCAAATCAGTCAGAAACTGGAGGATTGTCTGGAAAACCATTAACAAAACGCTCTACAGAAGTGATTCGTTTCCTTTCGGAAAAAAGCAATAATGCGTTTCCAATTATTGGAGTAGGAGGAATTCATTCAGCAGATGATGCCATCGAAAAACTAAATGCAGGTGCAAGTTTAGTGCAGCTGTACACTGGTTTTATTTATGAAGGGCCAGCTTTGATTAAAGCAATAAACAAGAAGGTTTTATCACAATTGTAAAAGAAGCGCCTGAATAATAAGTCCGGCCACAATTGCAATTCCGAAACTGATTAAAGTTCCAATCATCACATATTCAGTAAGTTTTCTGTCTTTGGCTTCTTTTAGATCTCCAAATCTAAAAATAGATTTCGCAGCCAATAAAAACCCGATTGCCTCAAAATGATTGGTTAAAATAAAACAAACGATAAGCAGACGTTCTAACACGCCAATGTAATTTCCTGCATTGGCAAGCGAATTATCTTGATGGCTGTTTTGACTTTCTGGACTCCAGATTGAAATTATCGTTTTAATGAATATAGAAGTAGGTTTGGTTACCAATAAAAAGCCGGTAAGCAAAATCCAAAATTCGTTAAAATTCAAAATAGGAATAATGCTATTTCTTTGATAAACGAGTGCAATTCCGATTAAAATCAAAAGATGTGCAATTTGATCCACCACAAACCAGGTGCGTTTTGTTTTTGCTTTCTGAAAATTCAATTTGATTAAATCAATAATTCCATGTGTGACAGCGATGAATATTGCATAAGGAATAAAACCGAAGTCAGCGACTAAAACTGCGGCTAAAACTCCATGAAGCAAAATATGGAGATACAAGTAAATACTTTTATGTTTCTTGATTTCTTTATCAGCAACCCATGAATTTGGCTGCCAGATAAAATCGCCGAGTAAATGTGCTAAAAGAAGTTTTACGAATAAAATCATGGGGCAGGTTGTTTTATTTGAGTTCTAAAATATCGGTCTAAATTCATGACTAAGTCATATTGAGCACGTTTTTGTCTTCGGCTTACAGCGGCTTGATTAATGCCTAATTTTTGTCCAAGTTCCTCCTGTGACAATGTCGGATTTTCAATTGCCAAGGCAACAAATTCTGCTGATTGTACCAGCCAGCTGTCCATAAATGTAAGCGCAAGCTGCAACATCAAATTCATTTTTTCATCAAAAGAAAAATCGCCAGTTCGCATGGCTAAAGTTACTTTTTGTTTTTTTAAAGTTTCAAAAAGTTCCCCCGAATTTATAAAAGCCGAGCCATTACTTTCGGATATTTTTTCAGCATGATGTGTTTTATCTCCAAAACCAATGCTCATGCGAGCATCTGATTTTATTGCGCGTAAATGTGCTTTTACTAAAATAGCTGTTAGTAAAGCATCTTCAGGATTTTTGATTTCAATTTGAAATTCATCGCCCCTGTAAATTTCCCATTGACTTGGTGATGCACCAAAGGGAGCTAAAATTTGTTTTAGGTCATCGACCCAATGCTTTGATTTCTGCTGTCTTGAACCAATAATGTCGCCTGTAATTACACTAGTCATAACCAAATATAATTAAAAAATAATAAACTTTCTATTACAAATATAAGTAATATTTTTTATTATTACGCTTTTTGGTAATATTTGCAGTTATTACGCTTTTTGGTAATTTTTTATGTTATTGCGGTTTTGTGTAATAATTTTGGATTGTGGTTAAATTGCTTTTATTTCTTTAAAAAAGAAACTAACTTAGCCTCTACAAAAGAAAAAGTTTTGAATAAAGAAATCAAGATTATCGAATGTCCGCGGGATGCTATGCAAGGCATCAAGGATTTTATTCCAACAAAAAATAAGGTTACTTATATTCAGGCATTGCTTCGCGTAGGTTTTGATACCATTGATTTTGGAAGTTTTGTATCTCCAAAAGCAATTCCGCAAATGCAGGATACCGCCGAAGTTTTAGCACAGCTGGATCTTTCGCAGACTTCGAGTAAATTACTTTCTATAATTGCCAATACACAAGGGGCGGCTTTAGCTTCAGAATTTGAATCTATTCAGTATTTAGGATTTCCTTTTTCGATATCTGAAAATTTTCAGATGCGTAATACACATAAAACCATTGCCGAATCGCTGATTACTTTAGAAGAAATTCTGGAGATTGCCGATAAAAAAAATAAAGAAGTGGTGACTTATCTTTCAATGGGTTTTGGAAATCCATATGGAGATCCTTGGAATGTTGAAATTGTAGGAGAGTGGACCGAAAAATTGGCCGGAATGGGCGCTAAAATTTTATCGCTTTCAGATACCGTAGGAAGTTCTACACCAGATGTAATTACGTATCTTTTTTCTAATTTAATTCCGAAATATCCTCAAATTGAGTTTGGAGCTCATTTGCATACTACCCCAGAAAGCTGGTTCGAAAAGATTGATGCTGCAGCAAAAGCTGGATGTACACGTTTTGACGGTGCGATTCAAGGATTTGGAGGTTGTCCTATGGCAACAGATAAATTGACAGGAAACATGCCTACAGAAAAACTAGTTTCGTATTTTACTGCCAATAAAAAAATAACAGGCTTAAATTCGTTAAGTTTTGAAAGCGCTTATAATGAAGCTTCAAAATTATTTGGTAAGTTTCATTAAAAAAAATCTTATATTTACTTATCTAAGCAATAAAAGCAACAGTCCCCAGTTGTTACTATTATTTTAAATTCTTTCAACCATGAAATTGAATTGCATCAATAGTATTCTAAAGATTTTTGCAGTAGCGACCTTGTTCTTTTCATGTTCAAGTGATTTAGATTTTGATCAGGTGAAAGATTTAAAATTGGAACCTGTTTTTGTTGCCAATCTCGTCTATTTTGATGTTCCCGCAAATGAATTAGCAGATAATGGTGGCAATCAGATTGGTTTTGATTCCAGATATTTTGACGTTTTTAAAAAACAGTTTCTTAAAGATTATTTAAGCAAAGCTGAATTTAATGTCGAAATCGATAACACTATTGAGCGCGGTTTTGTAATAAACATGCTGCTTCTAAATTCAAAAGATGAAATTCTTGTGACTCAAACTTTTAGTGTGCCCGCTTATAAAGGAAGTCCAAACGTTATTACATATCCTACTGTAGTTTTTGAAAATCAAAGATTAGAACTTTTAAAACAAACCGAGAGAATTGGTTTTGTTGTCCTAATGATGTCTGGTACCCCGCTAGACGAAAACAGTTTAGGAAACTTAAAGTTACGATCAAGTGCAACCGCTTATTTTGAGATCCAATGAGGATAAAACATTTAGTTTTGGGACTCCTTTTGCAGTTTTCTTGTTTTTCTCAAAATAAGGAAGTGCTGTACAATTTTACTACAATTCCTCAATCTTCATTGGTAAATCCCGGTGCCGACGTTTCTTATAAATTTTATTTTGGTTTTCCAGTATTGTCTGGAGTTTCTCTTAATACAGGATC
Organism: Flavobacterium sp. 245; assembly: GCF_004362055.1. Taxonomy (GTDB): domain Bacteria; phylum Bacteroidota; class Bacteroidia; order Flavobacteriales; family Flavobacteriaceae; genus Flavobacterium. The sequence continues at coordinate 389,298 of NZ_SNXB01000004.1, read as the reverse complement.
GAGCAGTTTTTCAGCTTATGATTTATTTGCAGATAACGGAGTTGATTTTAATGCCAAAGTGAGAGATGTTGTCAATAAATCTTCGCGAAATGATAAAGTAGTTACGAATGAACAGTTGGAAATATTCTCTGGCGGATTCAGAGTTGGTGGGAGAGAAAGCCGTTCTTATATTTCTTTTGGACTTTATCAGGAATTTGATTTTTTTATGTATATGCCTAAAGATTTGGCAATATTGGCTTTAGATGGCAACAAAGATTACATTGGGAGGATGTTTCATCTGGACGATCTGAATGTTAAAGCGGAAGTTCTTTCCGTTTTTCATGTAGGTTTTCATAAAAAACTGAATGACAAATTAGTTCTTGGAGGTCGTGCTAAACTTTATTCCAGCGGTGCAAATGCAGTTTCGACTCACAATTCAGGTTTTATATATACCAATCAAGAACCGGGAACACCTAATCTTTATAATCAAATTATTTCATCTAATTTAGAGCTTAAAACTTCTGGAATTGCTCCTTTTACAAAAGATGAATATGATGGAAATATTGCAGAAGATATTGCACATAATACTTTTTTCAACGGAAGTTTGGGTTTAGGCCTAGATGCTGGAGTAACCTATTATTTAAAAGAAAATCTTCAGGTAACAGCCAGTGTAATTGATCTTGGTTTTGTAAAACAGTCAAAAGATATTGAAACCCTGACCTATAAAGGAACGTATCAATATCAAGGTGCAAATCCTGATTTTATGAATCCAGATGATCCAGAAAATGTTTTTGATGAATTTAAAAAAGCAATTCCCCGCGATACATTATATAATAAATATACCACTTGGCGTCCAACAAAAATATATACATCTGTTGAATATTCATTTGGAAAGTCTCGTTCAAATGAAGACTGCAACTGTAAAGAACAAGCAAAAGATCGATATAAAAATGCAGCCGGAATTCAGTTTTTTGCAATGTCGGCACCAAGAGAGCCGCTTGTTGCTCTAACTGCTTTTTACAAAAGAAATATTTTTGAAAAATTAGATTTAAAAGCAACTTACACGTTCGATACATTTTCGAGTACAAACATTGGTTTGGGACTCTCCGGGACTATTTGGAAACTAAATATTTATGCTTTGGCAAATAATGTTTTAGAATATAAAGATGTCTCAAAAGCCAGCAGTGCAGCGTTTCAGGTTGGTATAAATTTTGTTTTTCAAGACAAAGAAGAGTAATTTTTTTTCTTACTTCTAAAATAATAATTAGAAGCAATTTCCAGCTGTACATTTCAAGCACTCGAGCTAAAAAACTTTTTTTCAAGGTTTAAAAAGAGCTTCCGCTGGTCGCTTTTTTAAACCAAAAAAAAATGTTTTTTAGCTTTTCGTGGCTTTCCATTTCAATCTGGGCTAGGTTTTAAATTTTTGTAAGATGATTCGTGTAAATACAATTTTATGAATTAGTTAGTATTCAAGTTACCAATTTATTCACTATATTTGCACGCAATTCAACTAGAAATTGCACCATGATAGCACACAACTCCAAGATTATCGGCGAAGGTTTAACTTACGACGATGTATTATTAGTACCTAACTACTCGAATGTGCTTCCCCGCGAAGTGAGTATCAAATCAAAATTTTCAAGAAACATAACACTAAACGTTCCTATTGTATCTGCAGCTATGGATACAGTAACCGAAAGTGCAATGGCAATTGCTATGGCGCAAGAAGGCGGAATTGGTGTTTTACATAAAAATATGACCATCGAGCAACAAGCTGGAAAGGTTAGAAAAGTAAAGCGTGCAGAAGCTGGAATGATTATCGATCCGGTAACTTTGCCAATGAATTCTACTATTGCTGACGCTAAAAATGCTATGAAAGAATTCGGGATTGGCGGTATTCCAATCGTTGACGAAAACAGAATTTTAAAAGGAATTGTAACCAATCGTGACTTGCGTTTCGAAAAAAATGGTGCAAGACCAATCGCTGAGGTAATGACAAGTAAAAACTTGGTTACTGTTGCTGAAGGAACTTCACTAGAGCAAGCAGAAGTAGTTTTACAAGGACATAAAATTGAAAAACTGCCAGTTGTAAACGATAAAAATGAATTAGTAGGTTTAATTACTTTCAGAGATATTACAAAACTTACTCAAAAACCAATCGCAAATAAAGATTCTTTTGGACGTTTAAGAGTTGCTGCAGCTATTGGAGTTACTGGAGATGCGGTTCAAAGAGCTGAAGCTTTAGTAAACGCTGGAGTAGATGCAATTATTATCGATACAGCACACGGGCATACAGAAGGTGTTGTGAATACCTTAAAAGAAGTAAAATCAAAATTCCCTCAAATAGATGTAATTGTTGGAAACATTGCAACTCCAGAAGCGGCTAAATATTTAGTAGAAAATGGAGCTGATGGTGTAAAAGTTGGAATCGGACCTGGTTCTATCTGTACTACACGTATCGTTGCAGGTGTTGGTTTCCCTCAATTCTCAGCAGTTTTAGAAGTTGCTGCAGCTATCAAAGGAACTGGCGTACCAGTTATTGCTGATGGTGGAATTCGTTACACAGGAGATATTCCTAAAGCAATTGCTGCAGGTGCTGACTGTGTAATGTTAGGTTCATTATTAGCTGGAACTAAAGAATCTCCAGGAGAAACTATTATTTTTGAAGGAAGAAAATTCAAATCATACCGCGGAATGGGTTCTGTTGAGGCAATGCAAACAGGTTCTAAAGATCGTTATTTTCAAGATGTTGAAGATGACGTTAAAAAATTAGTTCCAGAAGGAATTGTTGGACGTGTTCCTTATAAAGGTGAATTAAACGAAAGTATGCTTCAGTTTATTGGTGGTCTTCGTGCCGGAATGGGATACTGTGGTTCAAAAGATATTCCGACTTTGCAAGAATCAGGACGTTTTGTTAGAATCACGTCAAGCGGAATTACTGAAAGTCACCCTCATAACGTAACTATTACAAAAGAAGCTCCAAATTATTCTAGATAATTTTTAGTTTTTATATAAAACAAAAGGCGTAAGATTTAAATCTTACGCCTTTTTTTATTTGATTTTCGCTATTATCGCTGTCTGTTTAAAATCGCTTTTTGATTTTAGCTGCAAAGCAAAATCGGTATGTTTTAAATCGAGATAAAAGTCCATCGCTAAATTATTTTCGGTTATAAAGTGATTTGAAATATCATAAATTAATGCTCCCTTTCCAGTGCCAGCTCCCTTCGTTTCAAATCTGCTGTCAGACATTTTCATTGTATAAATTTGGGTGATATCAAAAAAAGCATTTTTAGAATTCACACTTTTTAAACTGTACGTTGTGGTAATCAGCATTTCAATGCTAATTCCAGCAATTGGTATTACCAATGGGCTTTCCTGAACAAAAGATTCACCGATTTTTAATTTTTTTTGTGGCATAACCAATTGTGAAAAAGTGCTCTTAACCATCTGAAAAATGGTGTTTTTCAAATTTTCATCCATGCCTTTTGCCACAATTGAATCCATCTCAGGCATATTGAATAATGAAGTTTTACCATAAAGCAACGTTCCGTTTGGAATTATAGTTTTTCCATTTGCATCAGTAGATTTTACATACTCAATTGTTATCGGAAAATTTCCATTTTTATCTATTTTGCCAGTTTTAGAAAGTGTTTCTATATTAAAAATGTTTTTAATTTTAGTCGGATTTGACACTCCATTTTTCTCTAAATTTTCTAAAAGCTTTTCTGATCCTGAATAAGTAGCTTCATAGTCTGAAGAATTAATTGTTGTTTGATGGTAACTGGTTTCGGGAGAATAGCCTGATTTAAAGTCTATAACTTGATTCGACTGACTATAACTTAGAAATGTTAGAGAACTAAAAAGAAGTAGAAATATTTTTTTCATAAGTGCTTTCAAACGGCTTTTTCCGTTTATTTAAAACGAAAATAATAAATTAAAACGACTTTAATCATGTAGAATAGTTTTCTTTGAAAGTAAGATTATTCTTTTTTTTAAGCTATGGAAATTGTATAGTTTAATTGTCAATTCGGCTATTCAAAATATCTGCAGCTGAAATATCAGAATGCAATAAATCTTCCATTTTTTTTGTCATGCGCTGTGCTTCCAATGCGTAACCAAACATCTTTTTCTCATAATCAGCAATAGCATCATCAATTGTTTCAAATTTTCCATTGGTCAGGTTTTCAGTTAAATGAAAAGCATCAAATAAACCCATATTTACACCTTCACCTGCAAAAGGAGGCATTAAATGCGCGGCGTCGCCAACAAGCGTAATGTTTGAATGTTCTTTCCAAGGCTCTTCCAGTGAAAACAATCTAAGCGGTAAACCTGAGAATTCAGTCGAAACAGAAAAGAATTTTTTGTAATCATCACTCCAGTTTTTAAATTTTTCATTTAAAAAAGAAATCACAGCTTTGTCATCTTCAAAATTGATTCTGTTATTTAAAACCCAATCTTCATCGGCTTTAAAAGAAACTCCAAAATGCACCGAGCCATCGCCCATAGTATGTGTATAAAACATTTTTTGCTCGCCCATTGCCATTACATTTCCGTTGCCATATTTGGGTTTGAATTCTGGATAATCTTTGTTTGGATTTACAATTTCTCCCTGAATAATGTAAGTTCCAGAAAGTTGTGGTTCTTGATCGCTTACAAATTTTCGAGCATTTGATCTTCCGCCATTTGCAACAATGACAAAATCTGCTTTTGCTGTTTTACCATTTTTAAATTCTAAAAAATATTGATTTTCTACTTTTTCAATGTTTGTTAATTGGCTGTCCCAAACAACTGTATTTTCCTTAAGATTTTCAAGCATAATTTTTCGCAGATCATTGCGGTCAATTTCCGGTCTTGAATAGGCATTTGTTTCGTCTGGCATTTCATCAGAATTGATATTTCCATGCATATCAGCCATTTTCTCGCCAGTCGGACGCGCATATTTATAAAATTCTTCCATCAATTCGGCTTTCTGAATCGCATATTGTCCTGAGCCTGAATGTATGTCTAAAGTTCCACCTGAAGTTCTGGCCTGTGCATTGCTATCTCTTTCGTAAACTGTAACATCTGCGTCATTAATTTGTAAAATTCGAGCTGTTGTTAGTCCGACCGGGCCACCACCAATGATGGCAATTTTTTTATTTTCTATAAGTGAAGTTTTCATTTTGTTGTATTATGATATTATGATTGATATTGATTTTACTAAGGAACAAGCGCCTTTAAAACCACATTAAAAGCTTCTTCTCTAATTTCGTCTGTGAAAACAAAAGGCTTTCCAGACATCGATTTTCCTTCTCTGTGAAGTTCTAAAAGCGAGTAAAGAGATCCATAAGCAATGCTCCAGAAAATCTCAAATGTCATAGGAAGAAGTTCTTTTTTTTCAATCGATTTTGTGATGAATTTTGTCATTTCATCTCTGAAATCGGAAGTAATGTCGGCTAGAATTGCATCTCCGTAAGTTGAATGTTTTAAAAGTTCAAAACAGGAAGTTTCGAGAGAATGATTAATCGTGTAATTTGAACGGTTTTCCCATTGTTTGTGTAATCCGTCAACAAAAGACATTTCTGAAGAAAATCCGACCAACATTTCTTCGAAGAAATTTTGGCCTATTTCAGTTCCGATTTTCTTTATCAAATCTTCTTTATCTGAATAATAAATGTAAAGTGTTGCCACAGAAACCCCACATTCTCTTGCGAGCCGATTCATTCCGAAGCCTTCTACGCCTTGTGAAACCAGCATTTCTATTGCTTTTTGCTTTACAATTTCTTCTTTATTGGTATCTCTTGTTCTCATTTTATGATTTATTTCGGTACAAAGATATAAATAATAAATGAACGTTCGCTTATTTATTTTTTGTTTTTATTTTGTTTCAGCTTTTCTTTGTTTCAGGTTTTATGTTTTGTCTTTCTTTAACCGCAAGGTTCGCTAAGTTTTACGCAAAGAGCGCTAAATTATTTCACGCAAAGTCGCGGAGTCGGAGAGAAAATAAACTTTGCGCCTTTGCGACTTTGCGTGAGATTGCATTTGTATAAAAAAAAAAATCAGCCAAAACAATTGCTTTAGCTGATCTTAGAATGATATATTTATGTATAAATGAAGATTTATGACGTTGGAGTTTGATCTCCTTCTCTAAGTTTTTGATTGTCTAGAATCTTTTGTAAAAAAGGCTGAACCTGGCTTTCAATTTCCGATTCTGAAATATTTAAGGCTTTCGGATCATTCACTAATTCAAACCAAGGTTTTGGTCCGTCAAAATTATAACTTCCAAAAACAATTACTGGCGTTCCTTTGACTTTCACATTTTCACTGTCTTTCAAAATCCATTCATCGGCAAATTTATACAGGTATTTTGCATCTTTTTCCTGAAGTCTTAAGCAGGAATGTGAAGCTGGATAACCTGGTAATTCATATTGGTGAAAACCAACTCCAAGTTTATTTTCGATATTGAAATTCCATTTTAAATCCCATTCGTCATTAAAGGTGCTCGTTGTTTTTTCTGCTTTCCAATTGGTAAAAAACAAACCGGTTGGCGTAGGATCTTTTTTTCTTCCCATGTTTGTTGGTCCTGTATAAACTAGGTTTCCATTTTCGTAAGCACCAAAAGTTTGAGTAGGATAGGAGAAAATAATAATTTTTGAAACTTCTTCTAAAGTAGCGACATGAAGCGGAAACGGCATATAATAAACCAAATCACCACTAAAATCAGTCGGAATTACAACAGAATCCAGTTTCTTGAAATTTGCTTTATCGGTTCTGTTTATAGCGTAAGCAATATCCATTTTACTGCTGTCGGCTTCATTGATTTTTAGCCATTCTTTAGTATTTTGAATTTGATAAGAAATAGCAGAAGCAGGTTTCTTGTATTCAATTACTTTTTTTTCTTTTTTATTTTCAGATAGATGTACAGTTTCACTTTTTTTACAAGAACCTAGTAAAACAAGCATCAATAGAAGTAGGGCATTTGCTGAGTAATATAACTTTTTCATAGGTAGTAATTTTATATAAGTAAAGTTATAAAGAGGATAGCCGAAAAGGGTTACATAATTTTTTGAATTGGTTTCGGGATTTTCATCTCATAAGAGAAAAGCCAATTCGGATAGTTTTTATATTATATTTTCCTGATGAAGCGGCGAATAGAAAAAGCATTTTTACTTGATAATTAAATATTTTATAGGAAAGGTTTGATTACGTACAGTGGCTGTTCCATAAATAAAACCATCCTTTATTTTTTCAAATTTTACTTTCATAATTTCTCCCGGCTTGAAAGGGAAATTTGGCAAAGTGATTTCTGTCATTGTTGCATTATATTCACAGTCACTAATCCACTCCAGATCTGATTTTATGAAATATTTCCCATCTTCTAAACTTTCAACATGTTTATTGCCCTTTATAATGATGTAAGAGCGATCATCTTCTTTATGTGCATATTTTAATTTAATATCCTTAAGGATTTTACAGTCAAAGTTTTGATTGTTCTGAGCCATTGAAAGTGTTGTTGTGAGAAATAAGATTAAAAGAAGCAATGATTTGAATAATTTCATTTTTATAATATTAGATTGTTTTTTTATTTGCTAGAAAATCAGAAACATCTTTTTTCCATTCGACTTTGTTATTGATCAAATAATTTTCATGCCCAGTATTTTTGTAAATGCTTATTGTTTTAGAGCCTTTTAAATTAGAATATATTTCATCAATTTCTTTTCGGCTTACACTTTTATCTTTTTCGCCATAAAGTAATAAAGTTGGGCAATATATGTTTTTTGCATATTCAGTTGGGTTGTGATTAAATCCCCAAAATCCATTTTGAATACCGCCCCAGAAAAGTAAAATTCCTGCCATAAGAAAAGTTGGCGCATTCATTTTTTTAAATCTCGCACATACTGTTGTGTACATTGAACCAAATGGACATTCAATTATTATTCCTTTTGGTTTTATTTTGGTATCATTAATACATTTCATGATGGCCACAGCTCCCATTGAAGTGCCAAAGAGATATATGTTTTCTTCGCCTGATTTTTGCAAATAATCAAATGTTGTTTTTACTTCTTCAGCTTCTTTGTAGCCAATTGTAGTTTGATTTCCTTCAGAATTTCCGTTTCCCATAAAATCGACAAGCAAAGTACTAAAACCTAGTTTTATAAACTCATCCGATTTCGTAATCATCGAAGATTTTTCTCCGCCATAACCATGGAATAGGATAACTGTTCCTCTTGATTTTTCATTCTTAATGAACCAACATTCAATTTGTTTATTGCTGTGAAGACTTAAGGTTTTATATTTTTGAGAAGGAAATTTAGTATTCCTTGGTTTTGGATTATTCACACCAAAAAATAAAGTCTGAATTTTTTCAAATGAAGATAATCGCTCTGGACTTTTTGTTTTTTCAGATTTATCACTTGTAAAATGGGTGAATTTGTAAGCATGAAAAAAAGCGACAGTATTTATAAGTATAAATAGTGTCGCTATTATTATAAGTAGTATTTTTCGACTTTTAAGTATTTTCATTTGCTAAATTTCAGTAAACTAAAATACTTATTTTTTTTAAATCAACCCTTTTATTTTAGCATGCTGTAGCAAAATAATAGTTTTCGCATCCACAATTTCTCCAGATGCGATCATCGCATATGCTTCATCAAAAGAATATTCAAGAACTTCAATGTTTTCTTGTTCCAAAGCTAATCCTCCGCCTTCGCTAACTTTCATGCTTTCGTCGTATTCTCCGGTAAACAAATATAAAATTTCCGTAACAGCTCCGGGAGACATATACGTTTGTGTTACTTTTTCGACTTGTTTGATTCGGTAACCTGTTTCTTCTTCGGTTTCACGAATAATGCATTCTTCTGGATTATCTTCGTCTAAAAGTCCGGCGCAGACTTCGATCATCATTCCTGTTTTATTTCCGTTCAAGAAAGTTGGCAGACGAAATTGTCTTGTTAGAATAACCGTTTTTTTATTTGAGTTATATAATAAAATTCCAGCTCCATTGCCACGATCATAAACTTCACGAACATGTTTTTGAGGATTTTCATTTTCTTTCTGATAGCTGAAAGTAACTTTGTTTAAAACATACCAATTATCTGATAGTAAAGAAGTTTCGGTAATTTTGATTTCTGGATTTTTCATAAGGCGAATAGATTTGTATAAAAAAACGCCCTGATTATCAGAGCGTTTAAAATGTATTATTTTGTTATTGTTTGCTTTCTGTCTGGTCCAACCGATACAATTTTGATTGGCACTCCAACTTCAGCTTCAATAAATTCGATATATTCTTTTAGCTCAATTGGCAATTGATCATAAGTAGTTAAACCAGTTAAATCTGCTTGCCATCCTTTGAACTCTTTGTAAATAGGAGTTACATTTTCTGGTTCAATGTTGTAAGGGAAATGAGAAATGTTTTGTCCTTTATAGTTGTATTCCGTACAAACTTTTAAAGTTTCGAATCCAGAAAGAACATCGCCTTTCATCATCATTAACTGAGTAACTCCGTTAACTTGAACAGCATATTTTAAAGCAACAAGGTCTAACCATCCGCAACGTCTTTGTCTTCCTGTAACAGATCCAAATTCGTTACCAACTCTTGCCATTGTAGCGCCAACTTCATCAAAAAGTTCAGTTGGGAAAGGTCCGCTACCAACACGTGTAACGTAAGCTTTAAAAATTCCGTAAACTTCTTTGATTTTGTTAGGAGCAATTCCTAAACCAGTACAAGCACCTGCAGCAGTAGTATTTGATGAAGTTACGAAAGGGTAAGTTCCAAAATCAACATCTAACAATGAACCTTGAGCTCCTTCGCAAAGAATAGATTTACCTGCTTTTTGAGCTTGGTACATATATTCTTCACTGTCAATGAAATCTAATTTTTTAAGTTCTTCAATAGCTTCAAAGAATTCTTTTTCTAATTCAGCTAAATTATATTGAATAGCAACATCATAAAAAGCAATCATTGCCTCATGTTTATCAGCTAAAGCTCTGTAGCGTTCTTTAAAGTCTTCTAATTCAACATCTCCAACACGTAAACCGTTTCTACCCGTTTTGTCCATATAAGTTGGACCAATTCCTTTTAATGTAGAACCAATTTTTGCTTTTCCTTTTGATGCTTCAGAAGCAGCATCAAGTAAACGGTGCGTTGGTAAAATTAAATGCGCTTTTCTCGAAATGATCAATTTGCTTTTGATGTCAAGGTTGAATTTCTCTAAACCTTCAATTTCTTTTTGAAAAACTACAGGATCAATTACAACACCATTTCCGATGATGTTTACTGAATTTTTATGGAAAATTCCAGAAGGAATAGTTCTAAGTACGTGCTTAATTCCATCAAATTCTAATGTATGTCCTGCATTTGGTCCTCCTTGAAAACGTGCAATAATATCATAATTTGAGGTAAGAACGTCAACAATTTTTCCTTTACCTTCATCTCCCCATTGTAATCCTAGTAATAAATCTACGGTCATTCTGTTTTAATTTGCGTTGAGACAATTTAAGTTGCCCTACTGATTAATGTAGTTAATTTTCTTTTTTTTTATTTTTTTGAATAATTCCTTTCTGGATTATTGTTTTTGCTTTTTGTTTCCGTAGAAATAAAGTGAATGATTCGTAATTTCGATATCAAATATTTCTTCGATTGTTTTTTTGATGGTCTGAATTCTTGGATCGCAAAATTCAATAACTTCTCCAGAATCAGTCATGATAATATGGTCATGCTGTTTGTCGAAATACGATTTTTCGTAATAAGCCTGATTTTGTCCAAATTGATGTTTTCTAACCAAAGCGCAGTCTAACAATAACTCAATCGTGTTGTACAAAGTAGCTCTGCTCACACGATAGTTTTTGTTTTTCATTTTGATATATAAGTTTTCAATATCAAAATGCTCTTCGCTATCGTAAATTTCCTGAAGTATAGCATAACGCTCAGGAGTTTTGCGATGCCCTTTTTGTTCAAGATACATTGTAAAAACATTTTTTACAATTTCTTGATTCTTAGTGTTGTCAGTTGAAATGAGTGTCATATCCGGCAAAGATAATTTTTTATTTTTAATCAATAAAAGTTTCGGCTTTAAAGTTTAACGTTCAAAATCATATCAGAGTGGTAAAAACACAATATTTACAGGCTTTAGCAGTGATATGTTTTGGAGAATCTAAAAAACCTTAATTAACATAAATATTTTTAATTACAATAAAATTAACAAATTTCTATTTGCTTTTCGTCATGTACATGTACCAATTCCATTCCCAGGTTTTTCCGTTGTCATCAGACATTGCCTGACTCCAAACGGGATTGTACTCATCTCTGGCATCCCAGCGAAAAACCTGAATCACATTTTTTTCTTCAAAAATATCTTTTGAGAAAAAATGTCCAATATTATTTTCGAATGAACCAACAACAGGTTTGTCTAAAACTCCGGTATTCGAATCTGACCAATAAATGCTCCACAATCTCGTTTTTAGATTAAAAAGCCTAACGGTCATTCCTTCAAAAGGTTCTCCGTCAAAAGTGGCCAGGAAATTATCGATATTTCCAATTCCGTTCAGGATTTTATACATTTCCTGAGTCGATGGAAACTCAATCCATTCGCTACAATTTGCAAATCGTTGTTTTAATTTTTTATTTCGAATGAAAGACTTTCCCTGAAAAAAATCAAAATCATCTTTTGAAGAAGAATTAGAAGCGATTATGATAAGTTCGCCATTTTCATCAAAATGTATTTCAGGAATTGCTAAGTTTTCATTTTCCATAAAAAATATTTAAGTTCTTGCTTTCACTTTGAGCGTAATTATTTTAAACACATAGAAACATAGGTTTTATTTCTAAAAAAGTGGACAAAAAGAAACTAGTTTCTAACACATAGTCTATGTTTATAAGTGAAACGCCTTTTTTGCGCGTTCCAAATCTATGTTTCTATGTGTTAGAATATTTTTCATACACTCTTTAGTCGTGAATATTTATGTTCGATATTCTCTTGTAACTTTATCTACACCATCTATTTTCTTGATCGCATTAATCATTTTTTTCAAAATGGTGTTATTTTTCACAATGACAGCAACCTGTCCGTGAAAAATTCCAGCATCTGTACTCAAAGAAATGCTTTGAATATTCACGCTCATATTGTTCGAAATTACTTTTGTCAATTGATTTGTAAGTCCCAAAACATCCATTCCGGTAATGTTGATAATTGCTTTGAATTCTTCCTGAGAGGAATCAATCCATTTGGCGCTCATAATTCGGTACGCATAATTTGACTGCATTCCAATTGCATTTGGACAATCTTTTTTATGCACTTTTATTCCTTCGTTTATTGTAACAAAACCAAAAACATCGTCGCCCGGAATTGGGTTACAGCATTGCGAAAGCTTATAATCGAGTTTGTCATGTTCGGTTCCAAAAACCAACATGTCGTAATTGCTGCTGATAACTGGTTTATGAATATCCTCGTCTGCAGTATCTTTATTTCTTTTGATTTTATTTTTGAAGAAATTGATAAACGAATTGCTTTTTTGAGCGGCATAATCTTTTAGTTGCTGATTTTCAATTGCGCCAATTCCAACTCTATAAAATAAATCTAAGCTTGTTTTTAATTTAAAAAAGTTTACCAGCTCGTTTGTAACTTGCTCGTTAAGAGTGACTTTTAAATGTTTTAATTTTCGGGTAAGAAGTTCTTTTCCTTCCTCGCCAATTTTTTTCGTGTTCTCGTTAAGAACGTTTTTGATTTTATTTTTTGCTCTCGAAGTGGTAACATATTCCAGCCAGTTCACCGTTGGCTTTTGATTGGCAGATGTAATAACTTCAACTTGATCACCACTTTTTAATTCATGATTTAACGGAACGAGGCGTCCGTTTACACGGGTTCCTCTTGTTTTGATTCCAATTTCAGAGTGAATACTGAATGCGAAATCCAATGAAGTAGCGCCTTTAGGCAATGATTTTATTTCTCCTTTAGGTGTAAAAATGAAAATTTCTTTGGAATATAAATTCATTTTGAAATCTTCAACAAAATCTACGGCATTTGTTTCTGGATTTTCCAATGCTTCGCGAAGCAAGTTTAGCCAAGTATCAAGACCGCTTTCTTCGGTTGCACCATTTTTGTATTTATAATGTGCAGCATAACCTTTCTCAGCAATTTCATCCATACGTTCACTTCGCACCTGAACTTCCACCCAGCGACCTTTTGGTCCCATAACTGTAATGTGAAGTGCTTCATAACCAGTTGATTTTGGAGATGAAATCCAGTCGCGCAAACGACTCGGACTTGGTCTGTAATGATCCGTTACAATTGAATAGATTTTCCAGGCGATAAATTTTTCATCGTGAGGATCTGATTTATAGACAATTCTAAGTGCAAATTTGTCATAAACTTCATCAAAACTCACATTTTGAGCGCGCATTTTTCGGCGGATCGAATAAATAGATTTCGGACGGCCTTTTATGATGTAGTCAATATTTTCGACATCCAGAGATTTTTTCAAAACGTCCGAAATATCTTTTATGTAAGCATCTTGTTCCTCTTTTGTTTCCCTGATTTTGCTTACGATATCATTGTAAACAGCAGGTTCTGTATATTTTAAACCTAAATCTTCTAACTTGGTTTTTATATTATAAAGTCCTAAACGATGGGCAAGAGGGGCATAAATATAAAGCGTTTCCGAAGCAATTTTCGTTTGTTTATATTCAGCCATCGAATCCATGGTCTGCATATTATGAAGCCTGTCGGCCAGTTTTATCAAAATAACTCGAACATCATCATTCAGTGTCAAGATCATTTTTCTAAAATTCTCCGCCTGCATTGAAGCATTTAAATCTTTTTGAACCAAAGAGATTTTAGTCAAACCTTCAACTAATTGGGCCACTTTTGGGTTGAATAAACGCTCAATTTCTTCAACAGTCATTGGTGTATCTTCGACAACATCGTGTAATAAGGCCGCAGCAATAGAGGTCGCACCCAGACCAATTTCTGAGGCAACAATTTTCGCAACTGCAATAGGATGAAAGATATACGCTTCGCCAGATTTGCGTCTTTGCTCTTTGTGAGCGTCAACGGCAACATCAAAAGCTTTCCGAATCAGTTTTTTATCGGCGGGGGTTAAAGTTTGATAACTTATTCGAAGTAATTCCTTGTATTCCTGCGCAATCGCTTTGTTTTCTTTCTCAATATCTATTTCTATCATAACGGCATATTCAAGTACTAAAAATAAGCATTAGTTTGAATATACGCAAGGAATCTACAGAATGAAATTATTTTGTTTCAGGTTTCAGGTTTCAAGTTTTTGACCACGGCATTCAACGTGAAACCTGAAACCTGAAACCTGAAACAAAAACTATTCTTTAGAAAAATCTAAATCTTGAAAATCATAACTAAAATCAGTCAGCTCAGAAATTGGAAGCATTTTTAGATTAGTGGCTTTTCCGTTTTCGTCGTATTTGAAAAGTAAATGGGCGTCAGCATGAAAGAAAGCATTATTCCATTTTACGACATAATTTCCATCTTTATAAAAAGAAACTTCGCCTGCCAATTGCGGGGAGCGTTTAGAGGCAAAATATAATTTTCCTTTTTTCTCTGTAATCGTAACTTCTCCAAACCAATTGTCTTTATAAGTACCAACTATTTTAGAAAAATCAGTTTTTATTTTGTCTTTTTTATTCTTAGCAACAACTGCCCAAACTTCGTCTGTAACTTTATCGGCTTTTTCTTCGTTGGCCTTCATTTTGTTGCTGTAAACCGTCACATAATCATCTGATTTAATGCCTAAATAACTGTCTTTTATAGTGTTTGTAATTGCATTAAAAGCAGCTCCAGACTGCTGATTTGTTAAAACAATAATTCCTAAACCAATTTCAGGAATCAAAGTTGTCTGTGTAACATTTCCTTCTAAACCTCCCGTATGCGAGACTTGCTTGTATCCTTTTACATCACTCAAAAACCATCCTAATCCATAGCCAGAAAAATGAGTGTTATAAGGCGGTCTTGTTTTAGCCGGAATAATAGTTTGCAGCTGCCACATTTCGTCATGTTCTTTTTCTGAAAACAACTGTTTATTATCGCCGTATTTTCCGTTATTGATTTGTAAAATGGCCCATTTGCTCAAGTCGTTTACACTGGAATAAATTCCGGCAGCGCCATCAAAAAGCTGATTTTCGTAGCGTTTTATCGTTTTTAGTTTTCCGTCAATAGGAACATGAGGCGTAATTACATTTGAAGTGTCTTTTAAGCGCTTAATTGAAGCGACGCTGTTGTTCATTTCCAACGGTTTCATAATGCGCTCTTCAACAAAATCGGCCCAGGTTTTGTCGCTTACAACGTGAACAATTTCACCTGCAATAATATACATTAAATTGTCATAATCATATTTTGTTCTAAAGCTAGAAACAGGTTTTAAATAACGTAGATTATGAATAATATCTGTTGCTTTAAAATCACTTCCGTCAGGCCAGATCATTAAATCTCCTGCACCAAGTCCAAGTCCGCTTCTATGTGTCAGCAAATCGCGAATGGTGAATTCACGCGTTACATAATCATCATACATTTTAAAATCCGGAAGGTATTTAATGACTTTGTCGTCCCATTTAATTTTACCTTCGTCAACCAACATTGCTAAAGCTGCAGAGGTAAATGCTTTGCTATTTGATGCAATTCCGAAAAGTGTATTGGCATCTACTTTTTGCTGTGTTAGAGTTGATTTTACGCCATAACCTTTTGCCAGAACTACTTTTCCATCTTTTACAATCGCAACTGCTATTCCTGGAACATCAAAAGTTTTAATAGTTCTGTTTACCAATTCATCAACTTCCTGATTAGTGATTTGAGCAGAAAGGGAAAAACAGAAAAATAATGCTAAAAGTGATAGTTTAAAATTCATAGTTTTTAATTTATAATTAATTAAATCCTCTTTGGCGTTTTGCCTCGAAAATTAAAATGGCAGCCGCAACCGAAACGTTCATGCTATCAATTTCGCCCTGCATTGGGATAATGATGTTTTGAGTTGCTTCGTCACGCCATTGCTGTGTTAGGCCTGTCGCTTCAGTTCCTACAACTAAAGCCGTTGGAGCGGTAAAATTTTGTGTATGATAGGAAGTTGAATTTTGTAAAGTTGCGCTGTAAAAATTGATCTTTTTTTCTTTTAAAAAAGCAATAATTTCTTCTGATGTTCCAGTTGCAATTTGGTTGGTAAAAAGACAGCCAACGCTTGAACGCACGATATTCGGGTTGTATAAATCACTTTTTGGATTAGCGATTAAAACAGCATCTAGATTAGCCGCATCAGCAGTACGTAAAACAGCGCCAATATTCCCTGGTTTTTCCAAAGATTCAACAACAAGAATTAATGGATTTTCAGATAATTTCAAATCAGATAATTTCAGCGATTTGGTTTTGGCTATAGCCAAAATACCTTCGGTAGTATCACGATAAGCCAGTTTTTGATAAACTTCTTTATTAATTTCGATGATTTGAAACGGATTCTGAATCAGTTTGTTTATTTCTTTTTCAGAAATTAATTCGGGTAAAAACAAAACCGTTTCAATTTCGTAACCGCCTTTTATGGCTAATGAAATTTCACGTTGTCCTTCAATTAAAAATGTTCCGGTCTGTTTTCTTGCTTTGGATTTTTCCTGAAGTAAAACAAGTGATTTTATAAACGGATTTTGTACTGAAGTGATTTGTTTCATTTTTTTAAGGCTCAAAGTTGCAAAGAAGCAAAGGTACAAAGGTATATGAGTTCCTGCAAGGTTTTTAAAACCTTGTAGGTTTATGAAAAAAGTTAGCCACGAATTTCACAAATTTCCACTAATTTTTTTTTAATAATACAAAAGAATTAATTCGTGAAAATTTGTGGAATTCGTGGCAAAAAAAACTATTCCTCAGTAGAATTGTTTTCTTCTAAAAGAGCTGTTTCTTCTTCAGGTTTTCTTGCAACTTGATCTTTGCTTCCAAAAAAGAATTTCTTTACAGCTGCAAAAGCGGCTACAATTCCAATCACAATTACTTTTGCGAATTTTGCCACAATAGCAAAGAAACCAACTTTAGCCAGTACTTTTCCCGCAACTAAACCGCCAATTGTCCAGGCAGCAACAGTGTCTGTGTCGGCATCAAAATCTAGGTATTTGTTTCCGTCATTAAATTCAACACTTTGAATAATTCCCGGAATACTTGCTTTTACTTCCGCAAGCTGGTTAACTCCTGCTACGGCAGAAATATTGTACATTCCTTTTCTTCCCAAGACTCTTAAATCGTAGTTAAGAGTATGCTCTTTATCTTGACCAAACTGCAACTCTTTTGCCCAGTGAAGCACCTTTAAAGTATTGTCATAATAAGGTTTTGATGCCCACCCAATTAATTGAACTTCTGGATAGCCGCCTTTTTTTCTTTCGGCATTTTCAGTTGCAACGTCTTCTTTCATAGTTTTCAGAAGATCATCATAATCAATTTCGCCCGCATCGTCGTCTTTTACATAGCCATCTCCTTGATAGCTTATTACAAACATCCAGCTGTCCGCGTGTGTAAGTCCTTTTCCGTCAGGAACAAGGGAACCAAGTATTGTTTTGTCCTCTGGATTTCCCCATAAGTTGCTTAAAACATCTTGAGTTTGTTTGCCGTTTAGGAATTTAAATCCTTTAGGAACATTTAAAGTTCCGTCGCCTTCAGGAAGTTTAATTTTTCCAGATTCATAAGTAAAAGATTTTTCAATCTTGTCATAAAAAGCAGCGAGTGTATCTGCTTGTGCATTGATTTTAGAAATGGAAATCATCCATAAAAATAGAAAAAGAACAGTTTTTTTCATTTGGGGTTAGTTAAAAATGGTTAATTATTTTTGGTTTTATTTGGTTTCGAATAATTCTGAAATCTCTTTTTCGACAGGATGTTCAGCAGTAAAATTGTAGCCTAAAATTTTTGCAATAGTCTGAGCAAATTGCTTTTGATAAATTTGAGATTCCGTTATGATTTCGCCTTTTGGAGCAATTTCAGGTCCGATTGCGGCAAACCAAATTTGAGATGCGCCTGCAACATCAGCACCATGATCTGTCCATTGCGTTTTTACTTTGTCGCCACGGCCGTGATCAACCGTTATAAATATTGTGGTTTTGTTTTTGTATTGAGGATCGCTCTGAACAAAATTCCAGATTTCCTGAAGCCATTTATCAACTTGATTTGCAGCATCCAGATACGAACGATATTGCCCATGATGTGCCCATTCATCGGTTTCGCCATAGGCGATATATAGGATTTTTGGTTTCTTGGTTTTGAGTTCGTCCATTGCCTGATAATGTGTAAAAACATCCAGACACTCATCTTCATGAAAAGGCTTAAACGAGTTATCGCGCATTTCATTCAATAAATTTTGAGATGCAGTTGGTTTATTTCCGCCCACTTTATCAAAAGCAGAAATTACTGGAAAACCGCTTCGTTGTTCATTTAATATTCGGTCAAAAGCATCCCACGCGCCAAAAGCGGCCACTTTTCCTTTGAGCTTGGACTGATGATTTAAAAACTCTAAAACATTTACATTCGGATTGGCTTTATAACCGTTTGAATTCACTTTTAAATCAACATTTCCGGTCATGATTTCGCTGTATCCCGGATAACTGAACCAATACGGATTGGCAACATCAACTTTATTTCCTAAATCCCTGTTTCCATAAATTTGTCCTTTCGAAGCTATTTCTGTCCAAAGAAAAGGCATTAATTTTTTACGCGCTTCTTTGATTTCAGGACTTCCATATTTTTTATAAATATAAGCGCTGTCTCCCTGATTGAATTTTTTGTCATTGGCAATCGCAGGATCTAAACCTTTAAAAACTTCTTGCCATCTAAAACCGTCAGTAGTTATGATGATTATATTTTCTGTTTTCTGTGCAAAAGATTTTCCACTTAATAAAATGAACAGAAATAGGATTGCTTTTTTCATTTTTTATTAGTTTGAAATTGTAAATTTTATTTCAAAACTAATTAATTTAATCAAGCAATTTTTACGGAATGACGTAATGTAACGGTAAATTAATAGAGGGTAAAAATCAGATAAAAACAAAAGCTTTTAAAGTTATCTTTTTCATGATCTGTTTTTTTTAACTAATTTTTCATTTTACATTTCACAAAAAACATTTCACAACACCCTACAAAATCCCACGCGCTTTAATTTCCAAATATTTATTAATAGCGTCCAAAGTCAGATTTTCAGGCTGGGTTAAAACCGAATGAATTCCGTATTTCTTTAATTCATTTGCAATTAGGCGTTTTTCGAACATGAATTTTTCGGCAATCACTTTATCATAAACTTCCTGAATAGTGTCTGTCTTTTTATTGATGATCGCATTTAATTCTGTATTCTGAAAGAAAACGACAACTAATAAATGGCTTTTCGCAATTCCTTTTAAATAAGGCAATTGTCGGTTTAAGCCGTCCATAGTTTCAAAATTAGTATAAAGAATAATCAAACTTCTCTGATTGATATTTTTCTTAATATCAACATATAATCGGCTGTAATCGCTTTCAAAAAAGTCAGTTTTTATATTGTAAAGCGTTTCAAGGATTTTTTGCATCTGCGAACCTCTTTTTTCGGCATAAACTCGGTTTTCTACTTTTTTAGAGAAAGAGAAAAGACCCGCTTTATCTTGTTTTTTCAGAATTACATTAGATAAAACCAAAGTCGAATTTATCGCGTAATCCAATAAACTTAAGCCGTCAAAAGGCATTTGCATCACGCGCCCTTTATCAATCGCCATATAAACCGACTGCGATTTTTCGTCTTGAAATTGGTTAACCATCAAGGCATTTTTCTTCGCTGTTGCTTTCCAGTTTATAGTTCGCAAATCGTCGCCCTGAACATATTCTTTAATTTGTTCGAATTCCATTGTATGGCCAATTCGGCGGATTTTCTTGATTCCGTATTGATATAAATTATTTGAAAAGGCCAATAAATCGTATTTTCTAAGCTGAATATACGAAGGATACGTAGGAACCATCTGTTCATTATTAAACGTAAATCTTCTTGAAATTAATCTCAAAGGCGAAGAAACGTAAATATTTAGATAGCCAAAATAATATTCACCACGTTCGGTTGGACGCAGGTCGTAACTGATTTCTTTTTGTTCCGAAGCTTTTACCGATCTTATAAGTTTAAAATCACGAACCTGAAACTGAACTGGAATTTCATCAATTATTTTTACTGAAACCGAGAAAGTATAATGATTTTTCAGAATGAGCGTTATTGGATTCAAATCGCCATTTGATAATTTTTCAGGTGTAACCCGATCCGCTTCAAATCCTGTTCTGGTCAAATACAAAAGCAAAATATCGAGAGCCAAAAAAGTAATTAACACCAAAACCCCAAACCAAACCGCATTATAGATATTCGGAAAAATAAAAGCACAGACAAACAATCCTATAATGCCCGCAAACACATAGAAAAAGAAGTTGTTGAGATATAGACTTTTTATGAATTTCACTTTTTTGTTTGTTTAATGTTTCAAGTTTCAGGTTTCAAGTTTGCTTCGACTTCGCTCAGCATGACAAAAAATAAAAAGGTTCATTAAAAACAGCTGTCATCCTGAGCAGAGTCGAAGGCTCGTTTTTCTTTTTACCATTCATCATTAACAATTCACAATTAATAATTAACAATTACCTAGGTATTTCTACAGTTTCAATAATCTGTTTAATAATTTCTGAACTTGTAATTCCTTCCATTTCTCTTTCTGGTGCAACAATTACACGATGCTGTAAAACTGGAATTGCAGCATCTTTAATATCTTCAGGAGTTACAAAATCGCGTCCTCTAATTGCTGCGAAACCTTTAGCCGCGTTCAAAATCGCGATTGAGGCACGAGGCGAAGCTCCTAAGTATAAAAACGCATTTTCTCTCGTATTTACTACAATTCGAGCAATGTATTCTAATAAATTTGGTTCTACTCTGATTTGTTTTACCAAAGCCTGATATTCTTTAATTTCTGAAGCAGAAAGAACAGCTTTTATAGCTTCTAATTTGCCGTGATTCTGCAATAAATGCTCACGCTGAATAATCAGAATTTCTTCACTTAATTTTGGATAATCAATCGCAATTTTGAATAAAAAACGGTCTAATTGGGCTTCTGGCAAACGATATGTTCCTTCCTGCTCAATTGGGTTTTGCGTTGCGATTACTAAAAACGGAGCATCCAGCTGATAAACAGAACCATCAATTGTAATTTGACGTTCTTCCATAACTTCAAAAAGAGCAGCCTGTGTTTTTGCCGGAGCACGATTTATCTCGTCAATTAAAATTAAATTCGAGAAAATCGGGCCTTTTTTGAATTCAAATTCCGAACTTTTTAAATTAAAAATTGAAGTTCCTAAAATGTCTGAAGGCATTAAATCAGGCGTAAACTGAATTCGGCTAAAATCAATATTTATAGCTTTTGCCAACAGTTTTGCTGTAATTGTTTTAGCAACTCCAGGAACACCTTCTAGTAATACGTGTCCGTTTGATAAAACAGCAACCAAAAGCTGATCAACCATTTTATGTTGTCCCACAATTACGGTTTCGATTTCTTTTTTAATAGCAGTAACGTGCTCTAAAAGCGGTGCTAAATTTATTCGGGTTTCAAAATTCACATTTTCGTTTGTGATTTCGTTTTCTGTGATGTTATTTTCGTCCATGTTTGGTAGGTTTTCTTATGAATTTATTATTTTCTTTTTGCCACAGATTAAAAGTATCAAAATGATTTTCAGCCTTTTAATCGGAGACAAAATTTTATCTAATGTATAATTTTTTCGATCGCATTATTAATTCGTATTAAATCTTCTTCAAGACTTCCGTGATAACTTTTTCTATGTTCATTGATTAAAAAAACAAGATCTTGAATATCGGCAATGTTTTTCCCCGTTTTAAGATGCAGTTTTTTAATAAAATCGTCATCAAGTTTTGCGGTATCAATTAAATATTCATTTCGCATTTTTTCAAGGAAATAGATGATTTTCTTATCAATAATAGTAGTGTGATCACCTTCCTGATAATATAAATTCCCGATTGTTTTGGTAAAATCAACTGTTAAATTACTGAGCGGTTTTATAATTGGAACAATACGTTGTTTTCTTTTCGCATTGAAAAATATGAAAATTAAAAGCCCGAATAAACTCAGTAAATATGCCCATTTTAACGCCGGCTGGCTAAAAATATAGCGCAATGGCGAATTTGAAACCGACTCATTATTTTGTCCTTTGGTGTACCAAAAAACGTCTCCTTTTGGAATATAGGACAACACATCCTCAGCATATTGATAATGATTGTCTTTTAACAAATGATAATTTGTAAAAGTAGCAGGCTGGGTGTGCAGATAAAAATAACCGCCGTTGTATTTGACTTTTATAAAATTAACATGCTTTTTATTTTTTTCTTTGCTTTGATAACCCAAAACAGTAGTCTGTAAAGTATCGATTTTTGAAAAATAATCTTCAACGGACTGTTTAAAAAGATATTTTTTACCGCTTATTTTCGGATTTGCCACCCAGATTGATGTATTATTGTAGCGTTTCAAATCTGTTTGGGTCTCCAATTTTAAGCTGTCGAGCAAAATTTTAGGGAAAACCCTCATGCTTAAAAAGGCATTGTTTCCTCTCGATACAAAATAAAAAAGCTCTTTTACTGATTGTTCATCAATATCGCCTTCTGCAGCAATGTTCAAAAATGTACCTTTTATCCGGTAATCTTCAACTAATGAATCAGCATTGTATTTTGAATCTAAATATTCGTAAGGAGTGATGGCTGAGATTCTTTCAATTTTTTGATTCTTCAAAAGGCCTTTAATTTCATGGTCAAAAACATATAGTCCATAAGGGATTTTGTCATGTACAGAAAAAGTAGGACGCCAGTCAATTGGTTTTGGCTCTCCTTTGTCAACGATTAAAATTAAGGCCATAAGAAAAACCAGAACGCCTATGTAAATTTTGATAGATTTATTCATGGCTAAAGGTTTTTATGGCATTTTTAAATCGGTTTTCGGCTTTTAAGAAAATGGATGTGTTAATGTCAAATTCACCATACCAAATGTAATTATACAAGTAGGATAAATAAGTGAATTCTTCTTTATGAACAGGACTTTGAATCTCGTATAAATAATCTGAATTTGTTTTTTCGATATCCCATTCGATATAATGATTTTGCGCCATTACTTTCAGCAACCATAAATAATAGTAGCGAATAGCAATTCGTTTTTGATCTGACTCAATATTTTCCTTAATCAGTTTTTCGAAATCTAAAAGATGAATATTTTTCTCAGTGTCTGAATAATAAATAGTTCGTTTTTGCGAATTTTTGCCAAAAATCCATTGGCCTTCTCTGTTGATTAAGGCTTTTACAATCAGAAATATGACAACGATAACAAGTATAGCAGCCAAGGTTTTAAAAAGAATAGCGACAAAATTAACTGACGCCTCAGGATTGCTAAAAGTGAATATTCTTCTAAAAATGCTCGCCAGCCATTCCATAAAATCGTCCCAAAATGTTTTTTCGGGAGTTTTAGTCTCGTAAACAAAATCAGAGCCTTTATAGTTTTCTTTGAAATCTTTTTTAAATGTTTTTACAGGAATTGCAGCCGAATCAACCTGAATATCTTTTTCGGTGTATTTAATAGAAAGGACTTTTGGCGGTTCTTCGGTAACAAGAGAATCTTGTGCATTTGAAAAACTGCAGCAAAAAACAAAAAGTAAAATGAAGAAAATTTTATTCATTATGGTTTCCGGTTAAGTCGATTTAGGCTGTTAATTGTTGTGTTTTTTTGTAGACGATAAAAGGATAAACCAAATAATAAAATGAAATTATTCCTAACGTAAATAATATGATAAAACTGCTGAGCCAATTTGGCATATCAATAGAATATCGAGTAATAAAACCTTCTAGAAAACCCGCAGCAATTGTAAAAGGAAACGTGCTTAAGTAGATTTTGAAACTGTTTTTGAAACCAATTTTAAAAGAATTTATTCTCGAAAAAGTCTTTGGGAATAATATGGAAGCTCCTAGAATAAATCCGGCAGCGGTTTCGATTACAATTCCGAAGATTTCCATTGCGCCGTGAATCCAAATTCCTCTCACACTTTTCCAGAAAACGCCCTGTTCATAAAAGAAATATTGAAAAGATCCCAGCATAATACAGTTGCTTAGACAGATATAAAAAGTTCCTAATCCGGCAAAAAGTCCGAAAAAGTAGCATTTTGCACCCACAAAAAGATTATTCATTGTAATAGAAATAAAACTTCCCCAATTGCTTCCAGAACCGTAAACAGCCATCGGATTTCCTTTTTTTATATTTTCTAAAGTTTCATTAACGTAATTATCGCCAAGAATAAGACGAACAAAATTAGGATCATATTTTGCCGAAATCACGCCAATAGCAACCGTTGCAAAAAACAAAACGAAAGCGTAAACTAAATAGCGCCTGTATTCGTAAACAAGAAGCGGTACTTCGGTGACAAAAAATTCTGCAATTCTGTTTTTTTCAGTTCTTTTGGTTTTATAAATCTTCTGATAAATTTGCGACGCAAGGTGGTTTAAGTAAATAACTGTTTTACTTTTAGGGTAATACGTTTGCGCGTACGACAAATCATTCATCATTTGAATGTATAAATTAGCTAACTCGTCAGGATTTTTTTTAGCTTTACCAAAAATAGCTAGCTCAAATTCCAGCCATTTTTCTTTATTTTGTTTTATAAAAGCAACTTCTCTCATTGCAGGCTAAAATATAAAATATGTCAGAATTATCTATTAATACAACA
This sequence comes from Flavobacterium sp. 245, assembly GCF_004362055.1. Lineage (GTDB taxonomy): Bacteria > Bacteroidota > Bacteroidia > Flavobacteriales > Flavobacteriaceae > Flavobacterium. Next base: position 364,594 of record NZ_SNXB01000004.1, on the reverse strand, counting down.
CAAAATGTTAAAATAAATTTTATCGCAGCTTCTATTGGCGAGCGATTAGGGGCATATTTTATTGATGCATCGATAAAAATAGCCTATATAATTATAGTTTGGCTTGTGTTTTTTTATTGGCTCAAAGTGGGTATTCTAATGGATGGATTAGATGACTGGTCGAGTAGAGCCTTGATGTTATTTTTTGCTATTCCTTTAATGTTTTACTCCCTTACCTTAGAAAGTATTTTTGAAGGGCAGTCAATAGGAAAAATTCTGCTCAAAATAAAAGTGGTTAAAATTGACGGCTATCAGGCAGGATTTGGCGATTATTTAATTCGTTGGTTTTTTGGAATCATTGATTTTTTTATTCCAATAATTTACGGACTTGTAGCTTTAATTACAGTAATATCAAGTAAAAATGCACAGCGTTTGGGCGACATGGCGGCAGGTACGGCCGTGATTACTTTAAAAAACAATATCAATATTAGTCATACTATTTTAGAAGAAATTGGAACCGCATATGTGCCAACTTATCCTCTTGTTATTAAATTATCGGATAACGATATGCGAATTATCAAGGAAACTTTCAATAAAGCAGCGGAGAAAAACGATCATGAAATCATCGCCAAGCTAACAGCAAAAATTGAAAGCGTTACCGGCATTAAAAATCAGTCAGGAAACAACAGTGATTTTATTAGAGTAGTTTTAAAAGACTATAACTTTTATACTCAGAATATGTAGTTTTTAGAAGATGCTAAGATTCTAAGATACTAAGTTCTTTGGTTTATAAAACTTTGCGATTTTGCGTCTTTGCGAGATTTTTTCATTAGTATTTTTCATTTTACAGCGAATCCTTGACATTGCTTTGGATTTAATTTTTTAAATTTAACAAGTTTAATATTTAGAAAAGGAGTATCCGAAAAGCCAAAGAGTAGGACAATTTAAACGTAAATACCATGAAAATTAAAAAAAATGCCGCGTTATTAATACTGTTTTTTGTTTCTGTTTTTTCTTTCGCTCAAGGCGGAAAAAAATTGGATAAAATTATAAAAAGAGATTATACAATTATTGAAGGTACAGTTTCTAAAATATCTGATAAAACTGTCGAATATTCATTGCCAGGAGAAACGCTTCTAATAGTTTTAGATGTTTCACAAGTTGCCCGAATTGATTTTGCAAGCGGACGATCGCAGACATTTGATGTAAGTCAAGGAAGCAGTTCGCCATCAGCATCAAATTCGGCTGTCGCTGTTTCTTCAGAAATGAAACCAAATACAATTGCTGTACTGCCGGTTCCGTATGTAAATTCAGATAATCAGGAAGGATCTGAGGATATGGCTAAATTTGCGCAAAATGATATTTATAATAAATTATTAGACAAGTCATCTAATATTTTCCCGCTTACAGTTCAGGATTTAAGAACAACTAATACGCTGCTTCATAAGGCTGGAATTGATCATAATAATGTTGATGAAACTTCGATCGAAGATCTTCAAAAAATATTAGGTGTTGATAATATCATAGCTGCAAAAATCTCCTATACAATTGGATCTGCCACAACAGCAACTACTTACAATAGCGGAAATGCAAAAGTGAGCGACAATAATAAAAAGGTCACTACAAATGATTATTCGACAACTACAGCAAATAATCAGCTTTATTATTACTACACAGTATATTTTGATATGTACAAAAATGCTTCAAAAATATACTCACAAACCCGTAAACCATTTTTGGCAGTAAAAGACAGCTGGATAGATTCGGTTCAGTATTTATTGAAAAGAAGTCCTATTTATGTAAAAAAATAAATCGAATTAATTACAACTTTATAGCTAGAAAACCTTTGTACCTTTGCTCTTCTGAACCTTTGCAACTTTAAACAAAAATGTTTCATATTTTAGATCTTATTGGTACGATGGCTTTTGCCATGTCTGGCGCTTTAACGGCAATGCACAAAAAACTCGATCCTTTTGGGGTTTTTATTATTGCATTTGTAACTGCCGTTGGTGGTGGAACGCTTCGCGATGTTTTGATTGGCAGAACTCCTGTAGGCTGGATGCGCGATATGCAGTATGTTTATGTAATTATTTTAGGTTTTTTTCTGGCCATAATTTTCAGAAAAAGATTTGATAAATTGAGAACGTCTTTGTTTTTATTTGATACAATTGGTCTTGGCGTTTTTACTTTAATTGGTCTTGAAAAAGGACTTACAACGGGGCTTCATCCTGTAATTTGCATTGCTTTAGGAACTATGACAGCCTGTTTTGGCGGTGTAATCAGAGATATTTTATGCAATGAAATCCCAAATGTTTTTAGAGAAGAAATTTATGCGACAATTTGTATTTTGGGAGGAATAGTTTTCTTTGGTTTACGAAAATTAAATCTAAATGTTGATGTTTTATATCTAGTGACTTCATTGGTTATTATTGTAGTTCGATTAATGGCGGTTAAATACAAATGGCATTTAAAGGCATTTGATCATAAATAACTTTAAATATGGCATTTACCGTAAAAATATACGATCAAAACGATTATAAGCTTTGGAACGATTTTATCACCGAAGCCAAAAATGCTACGTTTTTGTTTCACCGCGATTTTATGGATTACCATAAAGATCGTTTTGACGATTTTTCCCTTTTAATTTTTGAAAACGAAAAATTGAAAGCGATTCTTCCAGCTAATAAAAAAGGAAAATCAGTTCATTCGCATCAAGGTCTTACTTACGGCGGATTGGTTTTTTTATCTAAATTAAAAGCAGAAAAAGCGGAAATTATTTTAGATGAAATTTTATTTTTTTTGAAAGAAAACAAAATCGAAACCTTTCATTATAAACCAATTCCCGATTTTTATTTTTCGAAAGGAAATCAGGAAATTGACTTTTTTTTGTTTAAAAGAAATGCTGTTCCGGAAAGAAAAGAAATGAATCTGGCCGTTAATCTGCAAGTACCATTAAAGATTTCAAAAAGCAAAATGAAACATTTCAGGCGAATTGAAAATCTTGATTTGGATATAGTCGAAGAACAGGATTTTCAGCCTTTTTGGGAATTGATTCTAGAACCAAGATTATTAGAAAAATTCGATTCAAAACCGGTTCACAGTAAAGAAGAAATTACGCTTTTAAAACAAAATTTTCCTCAAAATATCAGACAATATTCTGTTTATCAAAACGATGAAATTATTGCCGGAATAACGATTTTTGAAACCGAAAATGTGATAAAATCGCAATACGGCGCAACTTCAAAAAAAGGTGAAGAAGTTAGAGCGCTTGATTTTTTATTCATTAATCTGATTCATAAATACAAACGAAAAGGCAAGCACTTTTTTGATATGGGAATTGTCAATGAAGACAACGAAAGCGGTTATCATCCTGGACTTTTAAAACAAAAAGAAGAATTGGGCTGTGCGGTTTACAATCAGGATTTTTATAAAATCGATTTAAAATGATACCATTTCTCGATCTTAAAAAAATAAACGAACTGTATGAGACTGTTTTTCACGAAAAACTGAAATTAGTTTTAGAGAATGGCTGGTACATTTTAGGAAAAGAAGTAGAAACTTTTGAAAAGGCTTTCGCCGAATACAATCAAACGAAATATTGCATAGGAGTAGGGAATGGTTTTGATGCTTTAGTTTTAATTTTCAAAGGCTTTTAAAGGTCACGCGCAATTCGGAAAAGACTATTTTGTTTTTATTGGAGAAAATGGATATTGCGAATTTGGAAATATGTCTTCAATGGCATCAAACGCAAAATTGATTTGTCTGGAAAAAGTTGTTTTAGGAAATTACGTTCGTTTAGGCGCTGAAAGCCAGATTATAGATACTAATTTTCATGATATGATTGATACCACAAATGGTGAAAAACAGAAAAAAACGGCTCCAGTTTTTATAGGAAACTATAATTTTAGCGGAAGCAGAATTTCGATAATGAAAAATACCATAACGCCTGATTTTTGCAGTATTGCGACTAATTCCTTCTGTAATAAAGATTATACTTCTTGGGGACATAATATTTTAATTGGAGGCATTCCTGCGAAGTTAATACGTGAAAATATTTCAAGAGACTGGGAAGGCGAAAAACAACAATTAGATGATTTTTTGACAATATAAAAATGGACTCAGATGACACAGATTCGCTAAAGCGAAGACGCGGATGAAACGGATTTTTTTAATGCATTAATCAAAAAAAAATCTGTTTTTATCCGCGTCTTTACGAAGTAAATCCGTGTTCTGTTATAATATGGATACGTTGTTTAATTTCCAATAAAATATATTTCAATAGTAATTTAAAATTCGAAGTTTTAAAAGCCAAAATCATTTCAAAATGTATTCGTTTCAAAATGGCTTTATGCTCTTCTTTTGTCTTATTTAAAGCAATCGCTTTTTTGATAATCAAATAAGTAGAGTAATTTATTTTCCTGGATCTTTCGTCGTTTTTGAGAAAAAAATGAGTTCCCAAAGAAGTTGTTGAGATTCTTTTTTTGATTAAAATTTCATCAATATAATCAAAATCATATTTTCTTGAGGCCCGAATCCAAAGGTCTAAATCTTCATAAGCCAGATTTTCATCATAACCGTCCAGATCATCAAAAACCGATTTTTTAACCATTGAAGAAACGGAGCAAATACTATTTCCACCAGAAATAACGCTTAAATAAATATCTCCGGTTTGCCTTTTTTCGATTGTCTTTTTCGATTCATCAACAGGAAAATAATAAAAATAAAAATTTCCTTTTTCATTGATTAATTCGGCATTTCCGTAAACAATACCAAGGTTTTTAAAACAGGTTTCGCCGAACGCTTTTAGCTGTAATGAAACACAATTTGGCAACAAAATATCATCGCAGGCCAGATCAATTATAAAATCGCCTTTTGCCAGTTTTAGTGCTTTATTGAAAGATTTTGTACTACCTAAATTTTTTTCATTGGCAATAAATTGGATTTGAGGATAATCAACAAGCCAGTTTTCAATCGTTTTTTTAGAATTATCGGTACTAAAATCATCAACAATAATTAACTCAATAAACGGATAATCCTGATTTATTGCCGAAAATAAACTTTCAGCGACAAACTTTTCCTGATTATAGCACAAGCAAATAATAGTTACTACTGAATTATCCTGCATATTGTTTTTAGAGTGTTTACTATTCTTATTTTTAATCTCGCAAAGTCGCGAAGTCGCAAAGATTTTTCTTTTTTTAAGTTTTATAAAACTTTGCGTCTTTGCTACTTTGCGAGCAATTTTCGTTACTAAAGAAAAAAGATTTATAAAATGATCTCGTTGACATTGAATACTTTTTTGCACATTTTAATCTATGTTTCTATGTGTTAAAAAGATATATTTGATACGAAAATAAGAAATCACGAATGATATCGACTCACAAAAAAAAGAAAATTGCTTTAATTGGCTATCGCTTGAGCGGAGGCGGTAGCGACAGGGTGATGGCAAATTTGTCAATCTTTTTTCAGCATCAAGGTTTTGAAGTCGATATTATTATTGTTTTAGACGAAGTAAGTTTTCCGTATTTGGGTAAATTGGTAAATCTCGGTTTACTCAAAAATAAAAGCAACGGAATTTTTAATAAAGCCAAAAGATTATGGGCTTTGCGAAAATATTTGAATGAAAATGAATTCGATTTTATTATCGATTTTCGTTTTCGAACCAAGATAATTCAGGAACTTGTTCTAGCTCGATTTATTTATAATACCAAGACGATTTTTACCGTTCACAGTTTTTTGATCGATCATTATATGCCGAATAATTCGTGGTTGACGAGATTAATGTACAATCATTGTTTTGCCAATGTGGCGATTACAAATGAAATGAAAACATTGATTGAAAAAAAGCATCAGTTAAAAAATGTCGTCACGATTCATAATCCAATTTATTTAGAGGAAATTATAAAAAAACAAAATGAAAAAATTGATTTAGAATTTGATTTTATAATTGCTATTGGTCAATATGAAAATGAAATAAAGCAGTTTGATAAACTTATTTCAGCTTACGCTCAATCTGATTTACCTCAAAAACAAATTCATTTTGTGATTATTGGAAATGGCGACGAAGCGAAGCTTAAAAAAGCAATTTTAGAAAATAATATTTCAGGATTTGTACATCTTTTGGGCTATCAAAACAATCCTTTTAAATACCTAAGCAGAGCAAAATTTTTAGTTTTAAGCAGTAAAAATGAAGGTTTTCCGAATGTTATTTTAGAAGCTTTGGCGTGTGAAATTCCTGTTGTTTCTTTTGACTGTAATTTCGGGCCGAGAGATATGATTTCTTCTTTTAAAAATGGCATTTTAGTAGAAAATCAAAATTGGAAGAAGCTTTCAGAAGCAATGAATTTATTGATTTCTGATACAGTTTTGTATCAAAATATCAAGAAAAATACACTCAAAAGTATTGATCCTTTTTTATTGGAAAAAATTGGACAACAATGGTTAAATTTGTTGCAAGCACGTTAAAATATGTAATGATGATTTTTCGACTTTGGACTTACGACTTTACGACTTACTTATGACAACAATTCAAGATATAACATTACTTCAAATTCCGGTTGTAGAAGATCTAAAAGGAAATTTGGCTTTTATTCAAAATGATATTTTGCCATTTGAATTCAAGCGTGTTTATTATCTTTTTGATGTTCCGAGTTCTGCTTTTCGCGGAGGTCATTCGCACATTGAACAACACGAAGTTTTAATCGCTTTAAGCGGCAGTTTTGAAGTGAAAGTCAATGACGGAATCGATAAAAAAAGCTTTTTGCTCAACAAACCCAATATTGGATTGCATTTGCCAAAAGGAATTTGGAGAGAACTAGAAAACTTTTCTTCGGGCGCTGTTTGTCTCGTTTTAGCTTCGGATGTTTTTGAAGAATCAGATTATATTAGGGATTTTGGAACTTTCTTGATTTCCAAAAAATGAAACTGCTTTACTTTGTTCCCAAAATTAAAAATGCTGGTGGCGTCGCCCGCGTACTTTCGATAAAAGCGAATTATTTTGTCGAAAATTTTGGATATGAAGTTCATGTTTTATCTCAGAATGAAGAAGATGATTTGTTTTTTTATGAATTTAATTCTAAAATTGTCTTTCATAATGTGACTTTAAACGGAAAAGGTTTTACTTTTTTTAAAGCTTTTCGAGAACAAATAAATCGACAAATAAGCGAAATAAACCCAGATATTATTTTAGTCGCAGATAATGGTTTAAAGGCTTTTAGCTTTCCTTTTATTACGAAAACAAAAGTTCCAATTGTATTTGAATGTCATGGCTCTAAATTTATCGAAGAGAAATTTCAGAAAACTGATTTACTATCAAAATTTGTTTCAAGTACAAAATATCGTTTTAAAGATTTTAGTGCCGGAAAGTTTACCAAAATAGTTGCTTTATCTGAAGAAAGTTTGAACGAATGGAATGTTGAAAATGGAATTGTAATTCCGAATCCGTCATGGATTCAGACAACAGTTGTTTCTAATTTAAAGGAGAAAAGAATAATTGCAATTGCTAGAAATTCTTATGAAAAAGGATTAGATAGATTGCTGTTAATTTGGGAAAAAGTAATCAAGAAACATCCGGATTGGACTTTAGATATTTATACGGATGATGTTGAATCTTTAAAAAATACAATCATTGATGTAAGAATACAATCAAACACAAATATTTGTCCTTTCGTCAAAAATATTGAAGAAAAATACCTGGAATATTCGATTTACGCCATGACTTCAAGAACAGAAGGTTTTCCGATGGTTTTGTTGGAAGCAATGGCCTCCGGTTTGCCTTGTATCGCGTATGATTGCCCAATTGGCCCAAGAACGATTATTACAAATGCCGAAAACGGCTTTTTGATTCCGGATAATAATATTGAAATGTATGTTGAAAAACTTTCTTTTTTAATTGAAAATGAAGAAGTTAGAATGAAATTTGGTCGTGATGCAAAAGAAACATCTGAAAATTATTCGGTGGAAAAAATAATGGAGCAGTGGGAGGAGTTTTTAGAAAAACTTTAGTTCCGTTATCGTGCAAGGTTTCCAAAACCTTGTAGGTATGTTATCTTCCACATATAAAGTAGTTTATACCTACAAGGTTTTGGAAACCTTGCAGGAATGCAAAAAACAAAAACATCCCAATTTATAAAGATCAAAAAGAAATAAAGACGGTTTTTCAGAAAGTAAATTTCGTTCGATTTTATTTTTATTCTTTTTGAAAACAGAAACCGTAAAACGAATCAATTTTAGCTTTTTTAGAAACTCAAAAGCTTTAATTATTTTACTTTCTTCCGAAGAAATTTTCCCTGAATTATAAAGAAAAACTAAATTTTCTAAAGCTGTTTTTGTCTTCTTCAAAAAGAATTCGGAAGTTTCTAAATTCAGATGAAAAGTTGGATTTTCGATTTGAGAAATTCTGAAATTGTTCTTTCTTAAAATAGAGAAAAAACACAAATCTTCATAGCCATATTTTGTAATAGAATCGTCGAAAGGATATTGTAGAAAAATTTCTTTTTTAATCAATAAATTAGAAGTCAAAATTGACACAGTTTCTCTTTTTTGACCGTAAATCCAACGTAAAAGTTGTTCTTTTTCTGGCTTTTTATCTTCATAAATAATACCGCCAAAAATGATTTTTTCCTCGGAATTTGAAATTGTAGAAATATAGTTTTGAATAAAATTGTCTTTCGCAGGAAATGTATCGCAATCTAAAATTAACAGCCAATCGTATTTTGCTTTTTGAGCTAATAAATTGATGTTTTTTCCCCTTCCTAAATTGATCTCATTTATAAAAAAGGAACAATCATAAAAAGAGTTAATTTCTTGGTTTAGAGTATTTTCATTTGAATTTGAAGCGTCGTCCTGACATAGAATTTCAAAAGCAATTCCGAATAAATTACATTGCTTTACAAGTTCTTCAACAAGAGGAAAAGCATTATAATGATAAACCGGAATTAAAATGGAAAGCATTACACCGAACGTTGCACCACTTCGAAGATTCTTTCATCCTCGCACTTCAATGTTTTTGATGGAAATTTCATCAACAAAGCATAATCGTGCGTAGCCATGATAACCGTTTTACCAAGAGCATTAATGTTTTTTAATACTTCAAGAACTTCAGAACTCGTTTGTGGATCAAGGTTTCCTGTTGGTTCATCGGCCAAAATAAATTCAGGATCATTAAGCAAAGCACGAGCAATTGCAACACGCTGTTGTTCACCGCCAGAAAGCTGATGAGGCATTTTATTAACGAAATCTTTCATGCCAACTTTATCTAGAACTTCGTCAATTTTGCGTTCCATTCCTTCTTTGTCCACCCATCCTGTTGCTTTTAGAACAAAAAGCATATTGTCTTTTACGGAGCGATCTGGAAGCAATTTGAAATCCTGAAATACAATCCCGATTTTACGTCTTAAATACGGAATGTCATTTTCTTTTAAAGTTGCCAAATCAAATTCAACTATATGACCTTCACCTTCTGTAAGAGGCAAATCTGCGTATAAAGTTTTTAAGAAACTACTTTTTCCGGAACCTGTTTTCCCAATGATGTAGATAAATTCACCATGTTCAACATCTAAATTAATATGAGATATAATTTTTCTTCCTTCTTGATATATAGTGACTTCTTTAAGAGACAGTACGGTTTGTGACATAATAAAATTGATTTGATTGGTAAAAGTAATAAGATAACGGTTGGATTCAAAATAAATTTCAATCATTTCTTATAAAATATTAAAATGAGAATTTTCACCATATAAGCCATGCAAGGCCATTTTAGCAGATAGTGGAAAAGATTTTATTGCGAAAAATTTTCACCATATAAGTGATATAAGTTCATTTTAATGGAATTTGATATAAGTTTTTAGTTCGAAAAACTTATATGACCTTCGGAGTTGCATAAGTTGCTAAAAACGGCTAGCTTATAATTACTTATATGACTTATATGGTGAAAAATCGCTATTACGAATAAGAGTAATTATATTGCTAAAAATCTCTAACTTATAATTACTTATATGACTTATATGGTGGAAAATCGCTATTACGAATAAGAGTAATTATATTGCTAAAAACACCTAGTTTATAATTACTTATATGACTTATATGGTTGAAAAATACCATTTCAGAAGCTGTTAAATAACGCTTGTTAAATTTTTTGTTCATAATAAATGCGCGAAACGTTTCGTTATAAACGGTATAAAATGATAAATTTGAATACTAAATATAATTAAAATGCGTAGACTTTCCTGGTTCTTATTATTCCAAATTATCCTCCTTTCGACCACGGTTTCGGCACAAAAATCAGCAATATATACATATGATTTAAAAGATTTTGATAAAGCCTTGTCTTTATACAATGATAAGCAATACAAGTCGGCACAACATATTTTTGAATATGTAAAAAATAATACGGCGCCAACTGAAGAAGTGAAATCTGACTGTGCTTACTATATAGCAAACTGTGCTATTAGAACCAATCAGCCAAATGCTGATGCTTTGATGGAAAAATTTGTTGACGATTATCCAACAAGTACAAAACAAAATCAAGCTTATATTGAAGTTGCTCAATATTTCTTCGAACAAGGAAATTATCCAAAAGCTTTGCAATGGTTTGATAAGGTTGACGAAAGTTATATGAGTAAATCCGATTCGGATAAATTTAATTTCCAAAAAGGGTACAGCTATTTTACTGCAAAAAAGAAAAAAGAAGCCACAACGTATTTCAATAAAGTCGTAAATTCTCCTGAATTTGGTTCGCAAGCCAAATATTATTTAGGATTTATGGCGTATGAAGGCGACGATTATAAAGAAGCAACCAAATATTTTGATGAAGTTTCAGGAGAAGAAAAATACAAAGAAAAGCTTTCGTATTATCAGGCCGATATGAATTTCAAACTAGGAAATTTCCAAAAAGCAATTGATTTGGGCCAAAAAGCAATGGGAAAATCCAATGAAATTGAAAAATCAGAATTGAATAAAATTATTGGAGAAAGTTATTTCAATTTAAAACAATATGGAAAAGCGATTCCGTTTTTAGAACAATATGCCGGTAAAAAAGGAAAATGGAATAATACCGATTTCTACCAATTGGGTTATGCGTATTATGAACAAAAAGAATACGAAAAAGCGATTTCTCAGTTCAATAAAATCATTGAAGGAAAAGATTTCGTTGCTCAAAATGCCTATTACCATTTAGGTTTAAGTTATTTAAATACAGGCAAAAAACAAGAAGCTTTGAATGCTTTTAAAAATGCTTCTGAAATGGAATTCAATGCTCAAATTCAGGAAGATGCTGCGTTGAATTATGCAAAATTGAGTTATGAAATTGGAAATGCTTACCAAACTGTTCCTGGAATTTTGCTTGATTTCTTAAAAAAATACCCTAACAATTCAAGCAAAGCCGAAGTTGAAAAATTATTAGTTGATTCTTATATTTCGACTAAAAATTATAAAGAAGCTTTGGTTTTATTAGAAAAAAACAGATCGGCTGAAAATAAAGCGGCATATCAAAAAGTGTTGTTTTACAGAGGATTGGAATTGTACAATGAATCTAATTATACCGAAGCTGGAAAAATGTTCAAAAGCGCCATCAGCGAACAAAAAACACCTGAATTTACTGCACGCGCAACTTTCTGGAAAGCAGAAACTGAATATTTAAATGACGATATGCAAAATGCATTATTGACTTACAAGCAATTTGCAGGTCAAGCAGCGGCAAAATCGACAGAAGAGTATAAAAACATCAATTATAATATTGGTTATACGTATTTTAAATTGAAAGAATACGATCAGGCAGCAAACTCATTTCAGGCACAAATTGATAATTCACCATCAGATAAAGTTCGTTTAAACGATTCTTATTTACGTTTGGGAGATTGTCGTTTTGTGACTTCAAAATACAGCGCAGCAAACGAAGCATACGCAAAAGCGATTGCTGCAAAAGGTGTTGATGCTGATTATGCGCAGTTTCAAAAAGCACTTTCTTACGGATTCATGTCAAATAATGCGAAGAAAGTGGAAGAATTGAACAACTTTATTCAGATGTACAAAAAATCATCTTACCGTGATGATGCTTTATTTGAATTAGGAAACACTTATGTTGCAGAAAAGAAAAATGATCAGGCGATAAAAACGTATGAGCAATTAATTTCAGAGTTTAAAGAAGGATCTTTTACCTCTAAAGCAATTCTAAAACAAGGTTTGATTTATTATAATTCAGATCGCGATGAATTGGCTTTAGCGAAATTTAAAAAAGTAGCTGCAGAATTTCCAAAAAGTCCAGAGGCTTTAGAAGCTGTTTCGACCGCAAGATTAATTTATGTTGATTCAGGAAAAGTAGATGAATATGCAACCTGGGTTAGAACACTGGATTTCGTTTCGGTTACAGATGCAGAATTGGATAATGATACTTATGATGCCGCTTTTAAGCAATACAGCCAAAATAATAGCAAAGCTGCAATTACTGGTTTTACTGGTTATGTGAGCAAATTCTCCTCTGGATTGCATGCTTTAGAAGCTAATTTTTATTTGGCACAACTGTATTATGCTGATGGATCAGAAATGAAATCGGTTTCAAATTATCTATATGTAATTGATCAGCCAAGAAATGAATTTACAGAACAAGCATTGAACAGATTAGCTCAGATTTTCTTAAAAGCAAAAGATTGTGATAAAGCGATTCCAGTTTTAGTCCGTTTAGAAAAGGAAGCTGATTTTCCTCAGAATAAAACTTTTGCTCAAGCAAACTTGATGAAATGTTATTACGACAAAAAAGATTATGATAATTCGGTTATTGCTGCTGAAAAAGTTTTAGAAAACCCAAAATCAGATGCAGGAGTTAAAGCCGATGCACAGATTATTGTTGCCCGCGCCGCAATGCAGACAGGAAATGAAGACAAAGCAAAAACGGCTTATGCTAAACTTTCGGCAACGTCAAAAGGAGAATTAGCTGCCGAAGCGCTTTACTATGACGCCTATTTTAAAACTAAAGAAGGAAAATTTGATGCGTCGAATGTTTCTGTACAAAAACTGGCAAAAAGTTATTCGGCTTACAAATATTACGGAGCGAAAGGTTTGGTCTTAATGGCTAAAAACTTTTACGGATTAAAAGACAGCTATCAGGCAACTTACATTTTAGATAATGTAATAAACAATTTTACAGATTATCCAGATGTTGTTGAAGAAGCAAAAAGAGAATTGAGCGCGATTAAATTAGAAGAGTCTAAAACGAATTCGTCGATTAATAAATAAGAATAAAGAAGCAAGAATAAAGAAGCAAGAAGCAAGAAGCAGGAAATCTATTGTCTTGCATCTTGCATCTTTTCTCTAAAAAAAAAAAACAAGAACAATGAGTTTACCTTTTTATATAGTTGATGTTTTTGCCGATAAAAAATATGCCGGAAATCAGTTGGCAGTTTTTATGGATGCAGGAAATTTGAGTTCAGAAGAAATGCAGCAAATCGCGCGCGAAATTAATTTTGCCGAAAGCACTTTTGTTACCAAACTTGACAAGGAAAATAATAAAGCAGAGATTAGAATATTTACTCCGGCTCATGAAATGCAGTTTGCAGGTCATCCGATAATTGGGACTTCATGGGTTTTGATGAACAAAATTTTTGAAAATTCAACAAACGAAATTAAACTAGAAGTTCCGATTGGGCCAATTGCGATTCATAAATCGGATGATTTGATTTGGTTAAAAGCAGCGCAGCCAAAATTTTGGGATGTTTTTTCGAAAGAGGACTTTACGTTATTCAGTAATTTGAAAGTGAGTGATTTTGAAAACCAATTTCCAATTCAGGAAGTTACGACAGGAAGTGCTTTTGTAATGGTTGGACTGAGCAGTAAAAAAGCTTTAGAAAACTTGGCTTTAGATAAAGACAAAGCAGATCAGTGGATGAAAAATCATTGTAAAACAGATCATAGAGGCTTGTATTTTTATTATCTGGAAGGTTCAAAACTTTTTAGCCGAATGTTATGCGTTGAGCATAATCAATTGGTAGAAGATGCCGCAACAGGAAGCGCAAGTACTTGTTTGCAAGCTTTTCTTTTAAAATATCACATACCTCAATTTGAATTGATTAATTATCAGGGAGATTATATTGGACGTCCGTCACAGATTTATTTTAAAGGAAAACTAACCGATACTAATTTTGATATTAAAATAGGCGGGAAAGCGCAGTTTGTTGCTAAAGGCGAGTGGGAAGCTTAGATTTTAGAAAATAGAGAAAAGAACAAAGAAGAAAGATATTAGAAAATAGAAGAAAGATTAAAGAGTCAAGAAATTGAAAGAGAAAAATTAGAAATGTGGAAGAAGTCTTTCTTCCTTTCTTCTTTCTTCTTTTCTCTAAAAAAGAAAGAAATATGAAAATTAAGTGCCGAAATAAAATCATCGTTTTACTAGTGTTGTTTGCCTGTCAGCTTTCGTTTTCTCAAAAGAAAAATGAAACTATTGGAACTGAAACGGTAAACGTAGTAAAACCTTATTCGCCAACAATATCAGATGCTTTTAAAGTGAAAGAAACTCCTTCGCTTGATGATTCTGGAAATCAGCCAAAAGAAACTATTAAATATAGTATTTTGTCGGTTCCAGTTGCATCGACTTTTACACCTTCAAAAGGAAATGCACAAGCTGTTGATAAATCTAAAAAAGAAAGATTATTCAATAATTACGCGACCTTGGGAGTTGGAAATTACGGAACATTAAATGCGGAATTATTCGTAACACAGGATTTGGGGAATAATGATTATATAGCTGGAATGCTTCGTCATCATTCCTCACAAGGCGGTATAAAAGATGTAAACTTGAATGATGAATTTTATGACACAGCCTTAAATGTTGGTTACGGAGTAATCAATCGCGATATGTCTTGGGGTGTTGATTTAGGTTATCAAAATCAATTGTACAATTGGTATGGTCTCCCAACTGATTTCGGAATGACTTTGCCACCAGATACACAGGAAGATTTGATAAGAGGAATTAACCCAAATCACTCTTATAATACAATTTCATTAGGCGGAAATGTTGCATTTAATGAAGGGATTTTTAGCAAAATTTCATCTCGTTTTACGCACTTTTCAGATAGTTTTTCATCTTCTGAAAATCGTTTTTACCTAAAACCGACTTTTAAAGTTGATGTGATGGATCAGTCAATAAACACAAATGTAATCGTAGATCATGTGAGCGGTTCTTTCGAGCATAATTATGCATATGACAATACTGAACCAGTGAAATATAGTTTAACTAATTTCGGGATTGAGCCAAGCTTTGTGATTCATGAAAATGATTGGACACTTGAATTAGGCGCTGGTTTATACTATGCTTTGGATTCTGAAAACAGCGGAAACAAGTTTTATATTTATCCAAAAGTAGATGCTTCGTATAAATTAGTAGGCGATTTGATGATTTTCTACACGGGTGTAAACGGAGGTTTAAATCAGAATTCTTATGCTGATTTTGTGACGGAAAACCCATTTTTATCGCCGACTTTAAATATGAGGCCGAGCAGTACGCAATACAATGTTTTTGCTGGATTAAAGGGTAAATTGGCAAATAATATCAGTTATAATTTGACAGGTTCATTCTTAAATGAAAAAGAAAAAGCACTGTTTAAAAGCAATGATTATACAGAAGATTTTTCAAACCAGAATTATGCTTTCGGGAACTCTTTTGGAGTGGTTTATGATGACGTAAGAACCTTGCGTTTTTATGGAGAATTAAAAGCTGATTTTTCTCAAAATGTTTCTTTCGGAATCAACGGAACTTTTAATAGTTATAAAACAGATGGTTTAGAAGCTTGGAACTTACCATCGATGAAAATAAGTTCAAATTTAGATGTAAATATTACCAAACAATGGTACGCGGGTCTGAATGTTTTCTTTGTGGGAGAACGTAAAGACATGCAGACTAATTTTGATGTTGCAACTATTGGCGTTCCAGTTACATTAAAAAGCTATTTTGATGCCAATGCGCATTTAGGATATAAATATAGTGAGCGCTTGACTTTTTTCTTAAAACTAAACAATATTGGAAATCAAGCTTACGAAAGATGGCTTAATTATCCTGTTCAGGGATTCCAGGTTTTAGTGGGAGGAAATTATAAATTCGACTTTTAGGTTTATTGTTATAAAGACATTAGGGCACAAAGTTTTATACAAGTGCCTTTTTTAGCCATGTTTTCATGAATTTTTTGGAGTAAATTCGTGAATTCATGGCTAATTTTTTTGCATCAACAAAAAACTTTGCACCTTTGTCACTTAGAACCTCAGTACCTTAAAAAAATGACTTTCAAACAAAAAATACATTCTCATTATTCACAAATGGTTCAGGACCGAATCGATGTTTTTAAAGACATGATATCGGGATTGACAGAAGATTCTAAAAACGATGCTAAAGGTTCTGCCGGCGACAAACACGAAACCGCTTTGTCGATGATGCATATCGAACAAGAAAAACTGACTAATAAATTAAAAGAAGCTATTGCTCAAAAAGCGATTTTAGATAAAATTGATTCTTCAAAAAATACAGAAAACATTATTTCTGGTAGTTTGGTAAAAGCGAACGGAATCTATTTATATGTAAGTGTAGCGCTTCCTAAAATTGCAATCGACGGTATAAATGTAATTGCACTTTCTCCACAATCTCCATTAGGAAATCATTTAATGGGAAATAAAGTCGGGTTTCAATTTGAGATTAATAAGACGCATTATACAATTCAAAGTGTTGAGTAGTCTATAATAGCTTTGTCAAAGTTTTTCACAATCTTGTTATTTCGATTTCTATGAGAAACTGAATGTGAATATCTAATGGTAAGATTGAACATAGAATAATTTCTGAACAGCTTTTTATGTTTTGTTTGTCAATCTTTCATGAATACTCGAATATCTCAAAATTTAATTCAAAGATTTCTTTAAAACATTAAATTTTACTCGCATTTCCTCTTCAAAATTGAAATTTTCAAGTTTAGACCTTTTTTTTGTGTTAAAATTTTACATTTTATATGTAAAATTAAAATTATGGTTTTAAATTATAACTGAAATAAGTATTTGTGTTTTTCAATTATAACCATTACCGCATCTTTGCCTTGTCAAATTAAAATTTACAAAATAAAAATATATAATTATGTGTGGAATCGTATGTGCCTTTGATCTAAAACAAAAAGCCGAAACCTTAAGACCTCAAGTATTAGAAATGTCTAAAATCATTCGTCACCGTGGACCAGACTGGAGCGGGATCTATAGTAATGATAAAGCAATTCTTTCTCATGAGCGTTTGGCTATTGTTGATCCAGCGTCGGGAAAACAACCTTTATTTACAGAAGATAAAAAGTTGGTTTTGGCAGCAAACGGTGAAATTTACAATCACAGAGATCTTCGCAAACAATTTGAAGGAAAATACAACTTTCAAACAGAAAGCGATTGCGAAGTTATTTTGGCACTTTATAAAGAAAAAGGACCTCATTTTGTTGATGAAATGAACGGAATCTTCGGATTTGCAATTTATGATGTTGATAAAGATGAGTATTTTGTTGCTCGTGACCATATGGGAATTATTCCATTATATATTGGTTGGGATCAGCATGGAACTTTTTATGTAGCATCAGAATTAAAAGCTTTAGAAGGATATTGTACAAAAATCGAATTATTTCCTCCAGGACATTATTTATCAAGTAAAGACGGCGAATTTGTACAATGGTACAAAAGAGACTGGGTTGATTATGATGCGGTTAAAGACAACGAAACAAGTATTCCTGAAATCAAAAAAGCACTTGAAGCTGCAGTTCACAGACAATTAATGAGTGACGTTCCTTACGGAGTTTTACTTTCAGGAGGTTTAGATTCTTCTATTACTTCGGCTGTAGCAAAAAAATATGCAAAAAACAGAATTGAGTCTGATGATACAACAGAAGCTTGGTATCCGCAATTGCACTCGTTTTCAGTTGGTTTAGAAGGTTCACCTGATTTAGCAGCTGCAAGAAAAGTGGCAGATCATATTGGAACCATCCACCACGAAATTAAATTTACTATTCAGGAAGGTTTAGATGCTGTTCGCGATGTAATTTACAACCTTGAAACATATGATGTAACTACAGTAAGAGCTTCAACTCCAATGTGGTTAATGGCAAGAGTTATCAAATCGATGGGAATCAAAATGGTACTTTCTGGTGAAGGTGCAGATGAGTTGTTTGGAGGATATTTATATTTCCACAAAGCGCCAAACGCTAGAGAATTTCACGAAGAAAACGTTCGTAAATTAAGTAAACTTCACATGTATGACTGTTTGCGCGCAAACAAAAGTTTAGCTGCATGGGGAATTGAGGGGCGTGTTCCTTTCTTAGATAAAGAATTTATGGATGTTGCCATGCGCATCAACCCACAGGATAAAATGATCAACAAAGAACACCCAATGGAAAAATGGGTTGTTCGTAAAGCTTTTGAAGAAATGCTACCAGAAAGTGTTGCATGGAGACAAAAGGAACAATTTTCTGACGGAGTTGGATACAGCTGGATTGATACTTTAAAAGAAGTTGTAGGAAGAGAAGTTTCGGATGAGCAATTAGCAAATGCGAAATATAAATTCCCATTACAGACACCAACTTCAAAAGAAGAGTACTATTACCGTTCAATTTTTACCGAACATTTTCCAAGTGATGCCGCTGCATTATGCGTGCCTCAAGAAGCAAGTGTTGCGTGCAGTACAAAAATCGCTTTAGAGTGGGATGAGGCTTTCAAAAACATGAATGATCCTTCAGGAAGAGCAGTAGCAAGTGTTCATGACGATGCTTACGTAAAAGCTTAAATAAGTTAATTTCTTAGAATTAGTATATATTTTTTTGAAAAACGTTCTCTTAATTGAGGACGTTTTTCTTGTCTTAAATTGTTAGATTATATGTTTTCAGATAGTTAAAAATAATTTAGGCAATAATTTGACTTTCTTTTTATATTTGACATTCGTCGAAATAAAGTTAAATGCCTGATATTATAATAGGATTATAAAGGAAAAGCAGAAAATAATATTTAGTTTTGCTGTAGATTATAAATTATAATCGTTTTTGCAGCTAATTGGCTTCATATAGTGAGTTTGAAGAAAATAATAAGTAAAAAAAATAGAATATGTCTGGATTATTAGCCGTAATAGGCAAAGGAAAAGACCCAAAACTTGTACAAGAGCTTTCAGCAAGAATGTCTCATCGCGGACCAGATGAAAGTGATTTGCACATTATGGATAACGGAAGTGTGCTTTGCCATGAAAGTTTATCAATTGTTGACTTAAAAACAGGCAAGCAGCCTATTCAAGGAACAAATAGAGCGTGGATGATTCATGATGGTGAGATCTACAATTATGAAGAATTAAAAAGTACGATTTTAAAAGATCATACATTCAGAACCAATTCAGATTCAGAAGTGATTGTTCATTTGTATGAAGAATTTGGATATAATTTCTGTAATAAACTTGATGGAGATTTTGCTTTCGTAGTAATCGATGGAGACGATTATATTGCAGGCAGAGACCCAATTGGAGTGAAGCCATTATATTATGGACTTGACGAAAGAGGAAGAATTTATTTTTCATCTGAAATGAAATCAATTGCAGACCAATGCAAATCGTTTTCAACTTTTCCTCCAGGACATTATTATACTGCTAAAACTGGTTTTGTAAAATATTATCAGCCAGAATGCGAGGATCATAAAAAAGCAGTAGAAAATCTGGATTTAGGCTTAATTCGTGAGAGTTTAATTGAGGCAACTCGCAAGCGTTTATTGAGCAATGTTCCCTTAGGAGCTGTATTGTCTGGAGGTTTGGACACTTCATTGATTTCATCTATTACTTCAAGACTTTTGAAAGAAAACGGACAAAAGCTACATTCATTTTCGATTGGTTTAAATGCTGATGCGCCTGATAATATTGCGGCAAGAAAAGCAGCGGCGTTTTTAGGGACCGAACATCATGAAATTCATTTTTCGGTTGAAGAAGGTGTTAAAGTATTGGAACAAGTAATTTATCATATTGAAACGTATGATATTATTTCAGTACGATCTGGTGTGCCAATGTATTTGTTGTCAAAGGCAATTGCAGATGCAGGAATAAAAGTTGTTCTTTCGGGTGAAGGTGCAGATGAGATTTTTGGTGGGCATTTATATTTTAGAAACGCTCCCTCTACAGAAGCATTTCAGGATGAAACTATAGAAAGAGTGCAAAAACTCTTTACTGCAGATTTGTTGCGTGTTGATAAAACAACAATGGCGCATGGTTTAGAAGCTAGAGTTCCATTTTTAGATACTTCGTTTTTAGATGTTGCAATTCGAATCAAACCGGAAGAGAAACAACCAAAAACATATGATGGCATCGAGAAATATATTTTAAGAAAAGCGTTCGATACGCCAGAAGATCCGTATTTGCCGTCAGAAGTTTTATGGCGTCAAAAAGAGCAGTTTTCTGATGGAGTAGGATACAAATGGGTGGATGAATTGATTGAATATTGTGCTTCGCAAATAACAGATGAACAGCTGGCTGGTGCAAGTGCAGAATTTCCATATAATTCTCCAACAACAAAAGAAGCTTATTTATACAGAAGTATTTTTCACAAATATTATCCTCAGGTAAGTGCTGCGCACACAGTGCGTAAATGGATTCCGAAATGGCAGGATAATCTTGATCCGAGTGGAAGAGCCAATGCTGCGCACGTAAAAGCACCAGGCGTTGAGCTTTCAAAATCTTGAATTGCATTTTAAATAAAGTTTTTCAAAACTATACATCATACAAACCGAGACAGCATTTTAATGCAGTTTCGGTTTTTTTTATTCTGAATTTAATATTTTACGGAATGCCGTAAAATATTAAAAGTAAGTTAATAAGGATTTTCTGTTTAAGAAAAATATTATATTTGATTACCAAGAATAATATAAATTCAAACCATTTATCAATTTATGAGAAACTTATTACTAAGCGGAATTTTATGCTGCTCGTTAATTTCTATTAGCTCAGTTTATGCACAAAAATCGGAGGTGCCAAAATTTATTACAAATGTCGAAGGCGTCAAAGAATATTCTTTACAAAATGGATTAAAAGTTCTTTTGATTCCAGATGCTTCACAAAGCAACATGGTGGTCAATATTGTTTACAATGTAGGTTCGAGAAATGAGGGTTATGGTGAGAAAGGAATGGCACATTTGCTGGAACATATGCTTTTTAAAAGCACCAAGAATCTAGGAGATATTAAAAAAATGCTTTCAGATAAAGGAGGGAATGCCAACGGAACTACTTGGCTTGACCGAACAAATTATTATGAAGTTTTTCCATCAAATGATGAAAATCTGAAATGGAGTATTCAAATGGAAGCAGACAGAATGATAAACGCGACGATTCTGCAAACCGATCTTGACAAGGAATTTTCAGTTGTGAGAAATGAGTTTGAAATAGGAGAAAATAATCCGGATCGTGTTTTACAGGAAAGAATCGTTTCTACAGCTTATTTATGGCATAATTACGGAAATAGCACTATTGGAAGTAAAGAAGATATCGAACGTGTAAAAGCAAATACGCTTAGAGTTTTTTATGAAAAGTACTATCAACCAGACAATGCAACGCTAATTGTTGCTGGTAAATTTGATGAACAAAAAGCACTACAATATGTTGGTCAGTATTTTGGAGCTGTTCCAAGACCTAAAAGAGTTTTAGATAAAACCTATACAATTGAGCCTGCACAAGATGGTGAAAAATTTGTAGAGTTAAAAAGAGCGGGGGAAAGCAAAAATATAGGAGCATTGTATCATACAGTTTCTTATGCTGATAAAGATTATGCTGCACTAGATGCTTTGGGAGAAATTTTAACCGCAGATCCATCAGGATATTTATATAAATCATTGGTTGAAACTCAAAAAGTGTCTAGCTTGTATTTTTGGCAACCAACAGTGAGAGACGCGAGTTATATGTATTTTGGATTTAATGTAGCCAATGATAAAGATATTAAGGCAACACAAGATATTGTACGAGCGGAGTTGGATAAGATTATCACAACAAAATACACTGATCAAGATGTAAGCAGAGCTCAGGCGAAAATAATTAAACAAATTGATGGAATTAAAAATAACACGATTTCATTTGCAATCAACTTGACTGAAATTATAGGTTCTGGAGATTATAGATTGGGGTATTTGTACCGTGATGCTGTTGAAAAATTAACTAAAGAAGATATTCAGCGCGTTGCAGAAAAGTACTTTAGAAGCAATAATAGAACAGTAGGTATTTTTATTCCATCAAAAGACGAACAAAGATTAAAACCAGTAGAATATACAGATGAGCAAATTGTTGCAATAACGAAAGATTATAAAGGAAAAGCTTTAGAAAAAGAAGTTGCAGCTTTTGAAGCATCGATTAAGAATTTAAAACAAAATTTGACAGAAGGAAAGCTAACAAATGGCGTAAAATATGGCTTGATTAAAAAAGAAATTAAAGGCGGAAAAGTGCAGGCTAATTTTAGTTTTCCGGTTAGTAATGAAAAAGATCTTGCTGGAAAATCAGATATTGGTGGCATTATGGCGCAATTGCTGAAAACAGGAACAACTACAAGAAGCAAGGAGCAAATTCAAGATCGTTTAGATCAATTGAAATCAAGCGTTTATTTCAATTTTGATCATCAAACTTTGTCTGTTTATGTAAATACTTATAAAGATAGTTTCAAAGAGGTTATGGGCATATTAGAAGATGTGCTTCTTAATTCAACTTTTCCGCAAAATGAATTGACTAAAACAATAGCAGAATATAATACTTATTTGGAAGGAAACTTAAATGATCCACAATCTATTGCTTTTACAGAAATTGCTAGACAAACGACAAAATATCCAAAAGGCAGTATTTTTTACACGTCGACTACACAGGAAGAAATAGATGCTTTTAAAAGTATAAAACAATCTGAAATTGTAGATTTCTACAAAAACATCCTAGGCGGAAATAACGGTATTGGAAGCGTAGTTGGAGATTTAGATGTAAAATCAACTGGAGAAATTCTGCAAAGTACATTCGGGAAATGGAATTCTAAATCTAAATATGAACGTGCTGTTCCAACTTATTTTGAAACACAAAAATTAGATAAAGATATTATTACTCCAGACAAGGAAAATGCAGTTGCAGTAGGAAGAGTCAATTTTAAAATGGACACGAAAAATGCAGACTACCCGGCGTTTGTTATGGCAAATGAAATCTTAGGAAGTGGTGGTTTTTTAAGTGCGAGAATTCCAATGAGATTAAGAGAAAAAGATGGAATAAGTTATGGAGCAGGCTCTTTTGTTACTATTCCAATTTCAAATGATATTGCGTCATGGAGTTATTATGCCTTTTTAAATCCAACGAAAAAAAATGCAGTTGAATCGGCAGCGAAAGAAGAAATTGCAAAAGCATTAAAAGATGGATTTACTGCAGAAGAGTTAAAATCGAATTTGGTAAGCTGGCAGAATGAAAGAAAAACCAGTTTAGGTAATGATAATACTTTGATGAGACTTGTAAATACCTATTTGCAATATGGAGTTCCACTTGAAGATTATGATGATCTAGAAAATA
Organism: Flavobacterium sp. 245; assembly: GCF_004362055.1. Taxonomy (GTDB): domain Bacteria; phylum Bacteroidota; class Bacteroidia; order Flavobacteriales; family Flavobacteriaceae; genus Flavobacterium. Next base: position 341,079 of record NZ_SNXB01000004.1, on the reverse strand, counting down.
AAGTTAAAGGGCTTAAAGTTGAAGAAGTTAATACTGTTTTGAGAAAATACTTGAGCTTAGATAAAATGACTTCAATTTACGCGGGAGATTTCAATAAAAAATGATAAAAGCGTAAAATTGCAATTTTTCTAAATTCAAATTTGGAATTAAAATATAAAAAGCCAAAATGCATTCAAAAATGTAGTTTTGGCTTTTTTTTATAAAGTATAAAATCCAATTTTGGAGTTTGATATTTTACAAATTGGAATTTTAGAAGAGCTGATTTTTTACGGCATTCCTATTTTTGGAATTTAGAATTTAGGGAAATTAGAATTTGAACCTTCTTTTAGGATTATTTTTTGGTTTTTCAGACAATTGTGTTAATAACTTAAGCGCTTTAAATAGTATTTTAACGGATATATAATTTGCGTTTTTATATATTTGCGTGTTAGACAATAATTACATTTTTTTAGAATAAATTATATGAGCGAAGAAATCAAGAAGAACAATTATTCAGCAGATAGTATTCAGGCATTAGAAGGAATGGAGCACGTAAGAATGCGTCCATCGATGTATATTGGAGATGTGGGGGTTCGAGGGCTTCATCATTTGGTTTATGAAGTTGTTGACAACTCTATTGATGAGGCGATGGGAGGTCATTGCGACACTATTGGAGTTGCTATAAATGAAGACGGTTCAGTAACTGTTGAGGACAACGGTCGTGGTATTCCTGTAGATTTACATAAAAAAGAAGGCGTTTCTGCACTTGAGGTAGTAATGACTAAAATTGGTGCCGGAGGTAAATTTGATAAAGATTCTTATAAAGTTTCTGGAGGTTTGCACGGTGTTGGGGTTTCGGTTGTAAACGCACTTTCGGTTCATATGAAATCGACTGTTTTTAGAGATGGAAAAATCTATGAGCAGGAATATGAAAGAGGAAAATCATTATATCCGGTAAAACAAATCGGAGAAACAGATAAAAGAGGTACGCGTCAGACTTTCTATCCTGATAATACCATCTTTACACAGACTACAGAGTTTTCATACGATACTTTATCTGCTCGTATGCGTGAGCTTTCTTTCTTAAACAAAGGAATCACAATTACGTTTACAGACAAAAGAGAAGTGGATGAAAAAGGGGAATTCAAAAGTGAAGTTTTCCATTCTGATGAAGGATTAAAAGAATATATCCGTTATTTAGATGGTAATCGTGAGCCAATTATTTCTCATGTAATCAGTATGGATCACGAAAAAGGTGAGATTCCAGTTGAAGTTGCCTTGATTTATAATACAAGTTATACAGAAAATATTTTTTCTTACGTAAATAATATCAATACACACGAAGGAGGAACGCATTTGCAAGGTTTTAGAAGCGGTTTGACAAGAACGCTTAAAAAATACGCCGATGCTTCTGGAATGTTGGATAAACTGAAATTTGAAATTTCAGGAGATGATTTCCGTGAAGGTTTAACAGCTATTATTTCTGTAAAAGTAGCGGAGCCTCAATTTGAAGGACAGACAAAAACAAAGCTTGGAAATAGGGAAGTAGTTTCTCCGGTTTCTCAGGCAGTTGGAGAAATGTTAGAAAATTATTTGGAAGAAAATCCAAATGATGCCCGTATTATTATTCAGAAAGTAATCCTAGCTGCGCAAGCTCGTCACGCTGCAAAAAAAGCACGTGAAATGGTACAGCGCAAAACCGTTATGGGCGGTGGCGGATTGCCAGGGAAATTATCAGATTGTTCTGAGCAGGATCCAGCAAGATGTGAGGTTTACCTAGTCGAGGGAGATTCGGCAGGTGGAACTGCAAAACAAGGTCGTGATCGTAACTTCCAAGCAATTTTGCCATTACGAGGTAAGATCTTGAACGTTGAAAAAGCGATGCACCACAAAGTATTCGAAAACGAAGAGATCAGAAATATTTTTACCGCTTTAGGAGTAACAGTTGGTACAGCAGAAGACAGTAAAGCGCTTAATATTGAAAAACTAAGATATCATAAGGTAATCATCATGTGTGATGCCGATGTCGATGGTAGTCACATTTCTACCTTAATATTAACGTTCTTTTTCCGTTTCATGAAAGAACTTATTGAAGAAGGACACGTGTATATTGCTGCGCCACCTTTGTATATGGTGAAAAAAGGAAACAAAAAAGAATATGCATGGAACGATGTGCAACGTGATCAGGCAAATGAAAGAATGGGCGGAAGTGCAAATATCCAGCGTTATAAAGGTCTTGGAGAGATGAATGCAGAGCAATTATGGGAAACCACAATGGATCCTTCATTTAGAACTTTACGTCAAGTAACTATTGATAGTCTTGCTGAAGCTGATCGTGTTTTCTCTATGTTAATGGGTGACGAAGTGCCGCCTCGTAGAGAATTTATCGAGAAAAATGCGGTTTACGCAAATATTGACGCATAAAATGAAAAATTAATAATTCCAATTCGTTTAATTGTTTAAATTTACTAGACAATTAAGCGAATTGTCTGTTTAAGGAATAGACAAATTAATAACCGATAAAGTATAAAATATGAAAGTTACCATTGTAGGAGCAGGAAATGTTGGAGCTACATGTGCAGATGCTATTTCTTATAGAGGAATTGCAAGTGAAGTAGTGCTGTTGGATATTAAAGAAGGTTTTGCCGAAGGTAAAGCGTTGGATATTATGCAATGTGCCACAAACACGGGTTTTAATACCAAAGTTTCTGGTGTTACCAACGATTATTCTAAAACTGCTGGAAGTGATGTAGTAGTAATTACATCTGGAATTCCAAGAAAACCAGGAATGACTAGGGAAGAATTAATAGGTATAAATGCAGGAATTGTAAAAACAGTTGCTGAAAACGTGCTTAAATACTCTCCTGATACTATAATTGTTGTTGTTTCAAATCCTATGGATACAATGACTTACTTAGCTTTAAAAGCGACAGGCTTGCCAAAAAACAGAATAATAGGTATGGGAGGTGCGTTAGACAGCTCGCGTTTTAGAACTTATCTTTCTCTGGCATTGGATAAACCTGCAAATGATATCTCTGCAATGGTAATTGGAGGACATGGCGATACAACTATGATTCCATTAACACGCTTAGCATCTTATAACGGAATACCTGTATCGCAATTTCTTTCAGAAGAAGTGCTTCAAAAAGTTGCAGCTGATACAATGGTAGGTGGAGCAACTCTAACTGGTTTGCTAGGAACGTCAGCGTGGTATGCTCCAGGAGCTTCTGTGGCGTATTTAGTGGATAGTATTTTGAATGATCAGAAAAAAATGATTGCATGTTCTGTTTTCGTTGAAGGCGAGTATGGGCAGAGCGACATATGTATTGGAGTGCCGTGTATAATTGGTAAAAATGGCGTTGAAGAAATTGTAGATATAAATTTAAATGACCAAGAAAAGGCGTTATTTTCGAAAAGTGCCGATGCAGTTCGTAACATGAATGATGCTCTAAAGTCGATTTTAGTATAATAAAAACAGTAAAAAAAAGAAAAGGCTGCACTTTTGCAGTCTTTTTTTTGAGATTAATTAATAAATAAATTGCTTAATCATTTCGAGAATTATATATTTGCTCGGTTTAAAAAAAATGTTGTAATTCGTGATCTCGATTTTTTAGTTTTAAAATCTCATGTCAGGGCTTATTTTAGGGAATTTAGAACCAAAAACAAACAATAAAACATAATTAATTTTTAGTAATAATGCAGAATAAAGGACTTATTAAATTTTTCGCAATTCTATTTGCATTGGTAAGTATTTACCAACTTTCATTCACTTTTGTGGCAAATAATGTCAAAGGTGAGGCTAAAGCTTTTGCAGGAGATAATCCTGATAAAGAGCTAAAATATTTAGATTCTATTGGTAAAGAGAAAGTATTTGATCTTGGTTTTACGGATTATACTTACAATGAAGTAAAAAACAAACAGCTAAATAAAGGTCTTGACTTAGAAGGAGGAATCAACGTGATTCTTCAAATCTCTGTTAAAGACGTTTTAAAAGGTTTAGCAAATAATTCTAAAAATCCAGTATTTAATAAATCATTAGCTGATGCAACTGCAAATTTAGAAGGAAACAAAACGTATTTAAATAAGTTCTTTGAAGCTTTTGAAGCAAATTCAAACGGAACTACAAAATTAGCTTCTCCAGATATCTTTGCAAACAAAAGTATGCAAGGTGAAGGCGGAATCGATTTTAAGATGTCTGATTCTGAAGCTCAAAAAGTAATTAAAAGAAAAGTTGCTGAATCTATCGAAAGTGCTTACAAAGTATTAAGAGAGCGTATCGACAAATTTGGTGTTACACAGCCAAATATTCAAAAATTAGGAGAGACAGGAAGAATCTTAGTTGAACTTCCAGGTGCTAAGGATGTTGATAGAATCAAAAAATTATTAGGAGGAAAAGCTCAATTAGAGTTTTGGGAAACTTATAAAATTGAAGAAATCGGAAACTTCTTAGTAGCTTCTAATGAGGCTTTGAAAAAGACTGAAGTTAAAACAACAGAAACTAAAACTGTTGCTAAAGATTCATTGAATGCTTTATTGACTGATGCTAAAGATTCTGTTGATACTAAAAAAGGAAACAATCCATTGTTTGACAAAATGATTGGTCAAGGTGGTGGACCGGTTTTAGGGTACTTTGCTCCTAAAGATACTGCAACAGTTAATGCATATTTCAAAAGACCAGATATCAGAGTTTTATTGGCTGCTGACCAACACAATGCAAAATTTGTTTGGAGTAAACCAACGACATTAAAAGATGCTAAAGGAAAAGAAGTTGAAGCAGTTGAATTATATGCTTTAAAAGGTAACAGAGATAACGTTCCTGCAATGAGCGGTGGTGTTGTAACTGATGCAAAAGATACTTTTGATCAATTAGGTAAGCCAGCTGTTTCTATGCAAATGAACAGCCAAGGTGCTAAAGTTTGGGAAGAATTGACAGGAAGAGCTTTCAACCAAAAAGGTTATATTGCTATTGTTTTAGATGATATTGTTTACTCTGCTCCTGGAGTTACAAGTGGACCAATTGCTGGTGGAAGATCTGAAATTACAGGATCTTTTGATGTAGCTGAAACTAAAGATTTAGCTAACGTTTTAAACGCAGGTAAATTACCAGCTTCTGCAGATATTATTCAGTCAACTGTTGTTGGACCATCTTTAGGTCAGGCTGCAATTGATGCTGGAACTATCTCATCTGTATTAGGATTTTTATTAGTTTGTTTATGGATGGTATTCTATTATGGTAAAGCTGGCTGGTACGCTAACCTTGCTTTGTTATTGAACTTACTATTCTTATTCGGAATTATGGCAAGTTTTGGTTTTGTATTGACATTGCCTGGTATTGCTGGTATCGTATTAACATTAGGTACTGCGGTAGATGCGAACATTATTATATTTGAAAGAGCAAAAGAGGAACTGCGTGAAGGTAAATCATTGTCAGAAGCTGTTGTGGCTTCTTACGGATGGCACGGTGCAATGCGTTCTATTATTGACGCTAACGTTACACACGTTTTAACTGGAGCAATCTTGTTTATCTTTGGAACAGGACCAATTAAAGGTTTTGCTTTGACATTATTAATTGGTATTGTAACTTCATTGTTTACATCAATTTTTATTGCTAGAATTTTTATCGACAGAAATATTGCTGGAAAAGGTGATTTAACTTTCTCTACAAACATTACTAAAAACTGGTTTACTAATTTCCACTTTGACTTTATTAAAATCAAAAAATTCACTTATATCTTCTCTTCAATTGTAGTTGTTGTGAGTTTAGTTTCTATCTTCTTCGTTAACGGATTAGATGAAGGTGTTGATTTTGTTGGAGGTAGAACTTTCCAAGTTAAATTTGAAAAACCGGTTGATGCTACAGTAATTTCAGATGAATTATCTGCTGCTTTTGGAACTCCTGTTGAGGCTAAAGTTTTAGGTGATGATGATCAGTTGAAAATTACAACTAAATACAAAATTAAAGAAGATGGCGTAGCTGTCGATGAGGAAGTAAACCAAAAGTTATATCAAGCTTTACATAAGTATTACCCAAATACTACTTATGATAAATTCATCAACTCTTTTGATGGTAAAAAAGTTGGGGTTTTACAAGCTTCTAAAGTTGGAGCTTCAATCTCTGAGGATATCAAAACTAACTCTTACTGGGCAGTTCTTGGTGCTATGGCTGTTATTTTCTTATACTTAATGATTTCTTTCCGTAAATGGCAATATTCATTAGGTGCGATTGCTGCTGTTGCGCACGACGTTATCTTTGTATTAGGAATCTATTCATTATGCTATAAATTCATGCCATTCCATATGGAAATGGATCAGCACTTTATCGCGGCAATCCTTACGGTAATTGGATACTCTATGAACGATACTGTAATTGTATTTGACAGAATTAGAGAGTTTATCATTGGAAACCGTAAAGGAAGTTTTGAAGATATCGTAAATGCTTCTATTAATACTACATTATCTAGAACGTTGAATACGTCATTAATGATGATCATTGTATTATTGACGATGTTTATTTTTGGTGGAGAATCAATCAGAGGATTTATCTTTGCGATGTTAATTGGTATCGTTGTAGGAACTTATTCTTCATTATTCATCGCTACGCCAGTATTGGTTGACACGATTTCTAAAGATGATAAGCATACAATCGAAGACAAACATAATAAGGCTTAATTAAACCTTAGTTTATATAAAAAAAGATCCAGTGAAAACTGGATCTTTTTTTTGCGCTTTTTTGGTTTGATCTATATTTTTTAAAGTTCTAATAAAATCAGTAAATCTATTTAGCTTAGTATTTTTTCTCTGTATTGATTTGTGATAATAGGGGCGTAAAAGGTTGTTCTGCGGTCTTGCTAAAACATCTTTTAAAAACAAAAGTATCTAGTCTAGCCCCGATGGAAGCGATATCCTTTTTACTGCTTCTTTAGCAGGAAAAAGATATAGCGTACAGCGGGACGAGTGCTGTTTTGAAAATTAGGCTTCTGCTTCAAATAAAATAAATAATAAGTATCAGTAAAAAAGAGCTTTCATGGGGATTCAATAATAGTCGTAATTTTTAGGAAATAGGAGATATAAAAAAGTCCAATACATTTTTTGTATTGGACTTTAAAACTTTATGAATTATCTTTTTAAGACGTGGCTAATGGATTTCTTTGCGCTCTAATGACAAAGAAAAGGCCTACAATGATAAAAGGTATGCTTAACCATTGTCCGGTTGAGAAATAGCCTAAATCGCTTTCAAAACCGCCTTGACTTTCTTTTACAAATTCAACTATAAAGCGAACAACAAATAAAAGCACTAAAAATAATCCGAATAAGTATCCAGATTTAAGTCTTGCGTTTGTTTTCCAGTATAAGAAGTATAAAATAGCAAATACGAAAATATAACAGAATGCTTCGTATAATTGTGTTGGATGTTTTGCTGGAACCAGAGCTAATAAATCGGCAAATTTTGGATCATGAGCGATTGCGCTGTATGCTTCTGATGGGTTTTCAATTCCGGTTTTTTGTGCCGCTTCATTTTTACTGAATGTATCATGTAAAAAACGAATTCCGAATGCAGATGTTGTTTCGTGTCCGATAATTTCAGAATTGAAAAAGTTTCCTAAACGAACAAAAATGGCGCCACTTGCAACCGGAATAACGACACGGTCTAAAATCCATAATAAAGGACGCTTTAAAACTTTTTTGCTGTAAAAATACATTGCCACAATAATTGAAATTGCGGCTCCGTGACTTGCTAACCCTTGAAATCCTGTGAATTCAAATTTTGGTTCAAATCTGAAAGGCAAGAAGATTTCAAGTAAATGATTTCTAAAATATTCCCAGTCATAAAAGAAAACATGTCCTAGGCGTGCGCCTGCTAAAGTGGCTAAAACGGTCCAAACAAATAGGGAATCTAGTTTGTCAAGAGATTCATTTTCACGTTCAAAAATCTTTTTCATTAGGAACCATCCCAAACCAAAAGCAATTACGAACATTAAACTGTAATAACGAATCATAAAAAATCCCAGATCTATTCCTTCAGAAGGATTCCAAACCAAGTTTAAGGCGTGTGTCATGTAGTATTGTGTTTTTTATTAATTGTAAAAATAAATATTTAAAATAGAGCTCCTCTTTATAAAAAGTTAATGTTTGTGTGAACATTTCTTTTCTGGAACGGGGTCATAACCGGTTCTTCCCCACGGATGGCAACTTAAAATACGTTTCATTCCTAAATATCCTCCGTAAAATAATCCGTGTGTTTGCAATGCCTGAATCATATAAGTAGAACATGTTGGTTCGAATCTGCATGATGAAGGTGTAAAAGGTGAAATCGCAGTTTGGTAAAAGCGCACAAGCATTACAAATGGGTATATTAGAATTTTTGAAAACATACTATTTAGTGATCAGTGTTCAGTTTTTTAGTATTCATTTTAACTTGCAGTTCAAAATCCAAACCTTCTTTGTTAGTAACCAGTGGTCAATTTTTTAGCTTTCGGTTTAACTTATAGTTCAAATCTGAACACTAAAAAACTGAATACTGCGCACTTTTTTTGCTAAATACTAAAAGAGGTTCCTTCTTTACCATCTTTAAGCTGAATTCCCAAAGCGATTAACTGATCACGAATTTGGTCAGAAAGGGCAAAGTTTTTGTCAGCTCTGGCTTGATTTCTCATCCCGATAAGCATGTTTACAACGCCTTCTAATTTATCATTATTGCTATCGGCTCCTTTTTCATCACTTAGTCCAAGTACATTAAAGACAAAAGCATTAATTGCTGCTGTAAAAGTTTTTAGATCTTCGGCAGTGATTGTTTCTTTTCCGTCTTTTAATAAATTGATATAACGCACTCCTTCAAATAACTGAGCAATTAAAATTGGTGTGTTGAAGTCGTCGTTCATTGCGTCGTAGCACAGTTGTTTCCAGGCTTGAAAATCAATAGAACTTGAATTACTTGCTGCAATAGTTGGCAAAGCATCAAGTGCTTCCATTAATCTTTTGTATCCTTTTTCTGCAGCTGTGATGGCATCATCAGAAAAGTCTAAAATGCTTCTGTAATGTGCTTGAAGCATAAAAAATCTAGTTACTGATGCAGAAAAAGCTTTGCTTAATATTGTATTATCTCCGCTTAGAATTTCGCCTGGCAATATATTGTTTCCAGTTGATTTTGCCATTTTCTTTCCGTTTAAGGTCAGCATATTGGCATGCATCCAATAATTAACTGGAGATTGTCCTGTGCAAGCTTCATTTTGAGCAATCTCACATTCGTGATGCGGGAATTTCAAATCCATTCCGCCGCCATGAATGTCAAAATGATTACCTAAATATTTTGTACTCATTGCAGTACATTCTAAATGCCAGCCTGGGAAACCATCGCTCCAAGGCGAAGGCCATCTCATGATATGTTCTGGTTCTGCTTTTTTCCAAAGTGCAAAATCCTGTGGATTTCGTTTGTCAGATTGGCCGTCAAGATCACGTGTATTGGCAAGCATATCTTCGATATTTCTTCCGCTTAGAATGCCGTAATTGTTGGTTTCATTGTATTTTACAACATCAAAATAAACTGATCCATTGGCAACATAACCAATCCCTTTGTCAATAATTTTTTTGATGATTTCTATCTGTTCGATAATATGTCCAGTAGCTGTTGGCTCAATGCTTGGCGGTAAAAAATTGAAAGCTTTTAGAATATCATGAAAATCGACAGTATAGCGCTGTACAACTTCCATTGGTTCTAATTGCTCTAAACGTGCTTTTTTAGCAATCTTATCTTCACCTTCATCAACATCATCTACAATATGACCAACATCGGTAATATTACGAACATAACGAACTTTATAATCTAGATGTAAAAAGTATCTGAAGATTACATCAAAAGACATAAAAGTTCTTACGTTTCCTAAATGCACATTACTATAAACTGTTGGTCCGCAAACATACATTCCAACATTTCCTTCATGGATTGGTTTGAAATTTTCTTTTTCACCTGATAGTGAATTGTATATTTTTAGAGGTTGACTGTTATATAGTGGCATATTATTTTTTACTGTTTAATCGTTTAACTGTTTAATCGTTTAATCGTCTAACTGTTGATTTGTTTAATCGCAGTAAACGTCTGATCGTTTTAATTAACTTCTTGTTATTCTTTAGAAAGATAGTATTTTTTTAAACTGTTTATTTGATTGCAGATTTTTTCAATTTTTTCACGAGATTCGATATATTCTGTTTCAGAAACGTAATTTAAATCTTTTGAAATAATTAAATGATTCAGAGTTTCCATCGCAGATGAATAAGATATCGTTAAAAAATGCGCTTTATCTTTATTCGTATTTCTTGAAGTTCCTTCAGCAATATTTGTTGCAATTGATGATGAACTTCTTTTTATTTGAGATGTTATTCCAAATAATTCATTCGATGGAAATTTAGTAGTTAATTTGTAAATATCCAAAATGAATATTCTTGCATTTTGCCAGACTTCTAACTTTTCAAATGAAAAAACGTACATTCTTTTCTGTTTAACTGTTGAATTGTTTAATCGTTTAATCGGAAATTATACTTTTGACAAAGCGATTAAACAAATTAACGATTTACCGATTAACCTAAAACTGAGTTTCTAGTTTAATATAATCAAGAAATTCTCTTTTCGTTTGAGGGTCTTTGAATTTTCCGCCAAATTCAGAAGTTACTGTACTGCTTTCAATATCTTTGATTCCTCTTGAGTTAACACAAAGGTGTTTAGCATCAATAACGCAGGCTACATCTTCGGTACCTAAAGCTTTTTGAAGTTCCTGAACAATCTGCATAGTTAAACGCTCCTGAACCTGAGGTCTTTTAGCATAATATTCAACAATACGGTTCATTTTTGATAAGCCAATAACTCTTCCGCTTGAAATATAAGCAACGTGAGCACGCCCAATGATTGGCAGTAAATGGTGTTCGCAAGTAGAGTAAACGGTAATGTTTTTTTCCACTAACATTTCACCGTATTTGTAATTATTATCGAAAGTAGAAGCTTTTGGCTGTTTTGCAGGGTTTAAACCTCCAAAAATTTCTTTTACAAACATTTTAGCTACTCGGTTAGGAGTGCCTTTTATGCTGTCATCTGTTAAATCCATTCCAAGTGTCTGCAGAATGTTTTCAACATCTTTTTTAATTTTTTCTATTTTTTCTTCATCAGTTATGTCAAAAGCGTCCGCTCTTAGAGGGTTTTTTGCATTACTGCTGAAATGACTGTCACCTATTTCGTCTAAAAAATCTTCGTTGTTTATCATTAAAAACTACTATTATGATGGGTATATCTTTTTAAGGGGGTAAAGATAATTAATAAATAGGAAACCTTTTCTATGGTTTTTATTATTTAATCGATCCTTTTTGGATATAATTTAAAATTGATACAAAAAACAAAAGACAATAACGTTTATGGTTATTGTCTTTTGAAAGTTTAAGTTTAGTTTGTTTATCTATTGTTGTACGCTAGCAAAGCTTCTTTTAAGATGTTTACCGCTGTAATTAGATCTTTTTTGTTTAAAACGTAAGCAATTCGAACTTGATTCAAGCCCATTCCGGGAGTCGAATAAAATCCTTTTGCAGGTGCAATCATAACGGTTTCTCCATTTAAATTGTAGTTTTCTAAAAGCCATTGCGCAAAATCATCAGAATCTGCAATTGGTAATTGAGCAATACAGTAAAAGGCGCCTTTTGGCTTAGTTACAATAACACCTTCAATTTTATTTAATTCTGAAATTAAAGTGTCGCGACGTTCTTTGTATTCTGCAATAACTTCATCAAAATAACTTTGAGGAGTGTCAATAGCAGCTTCGCAGGCAATCTGTTCAATTGTTGGCGGACTTAAACGTGCTTGAGCAAATTTCATAACCGTTGCTAAAACATCTTTGTTTTTTGTTACCAAACAGCCAATTCTTGCGCCACACATACTATAACGCTTTGAAACAGAATCAACCATGATAACATTTTGTTGTACATCATCAAGATTCATAACAGAAAAATGCACATCGTCTCCGTCGTATAAAAATTCACGATAGACTTCATCAGCAATTAAATACAAGTCATGCTTTTTGATTAAGCTTGCTAGCTGTTTAATTTCTGTTTCAGAATATAAATATCCGGTTGGATTACCCGGATTACAAATTAAAATCGCTTTTGTTTTTGGTGTGATCAGTTTTTCAACTTCCTCAATGCTTGGCAAAGCAAATGCCGTTTCAATAGTAGAAACAAGAGGCACTACCGTTGCACTTGTTGAAGATGCAAATGCATGGTAATTAGCATAAAAAGGTTCTGGAATAATAATTTCATCTCCAGGATCAGTAATTGTGGCCAGCGCAAATAGTAAGGCTTCAGAACCACCAGTTGTTATAATGATGTCTTCTGTGTTAACGTTTACATTTTGGCGCTGGTAAAATTTTGCTAATTTTTTTCTATAGCTTTCATATCCTGCTGATGGACTGTATTCTATAAGAGTTAAATCAATATTTTTTACCGCCTCGATGGCCACTTCGGGTGTCTTGATATCCGGTTGACCAATGTTTAAGTGATACACTTTGTGTCCTTTTTTCTTTGCTAAATCTGCAAAAGGAGCCAGCTTGCGTATCGGAGATTCAGGCATGTTTCTGCCTTTGTGTGAAATTGTTGGCATGAGTATAAATTATTGAAGTGCAAATTTGCATTTTTTTTTCGAATTTAACGTAAACATTATGAGGTGTTATCGAAATGTAACAATTATCAATATTTTTATTAATTTTATATTAAAATATTAGCAATGAAAAAATATTTCATGTTGTTTTTTGGGCTTTTGGTATCTTTTAACATTCACGCTCAAGGTGATTTTTTGATACAAGGCCATTCCAGTAAAATCACAATCCCGTTTAAATTGATTAATAACCTCGTTTTTATTCCGATAAAAGTAAACGGGGTTGAATTGAATTTCTTATTGGATTCTGGTGTTGAAGAGACAATTTTGTTTAGTATGGAAGAGCAAAAGGAAGTCAGCTTTAATAATGTTGTAAAAATTAAACTTAGAGGATTAGGAAGCGAGGAAGAAATAGAAGGTTTGAAATCAACTAATAATATTCTAGAAACGCATGGTATAAAATCTGACAATCATTTGGTGTATATTATTTTGGATCAAAATTTTAATTTGTCATCGCATATTGGAATTCCAGTAAATGGCATCATTGGATATAAATTTTTTAAAAATAATTTAGTCGAAATTAATTACGCAAAGAAAAAGGTTTACGTTTATCAGAATAACAATGAAATTAAAGAGAAATTGGCAAAGAAATTTAAGGAAATTCCAATTTCCATAGAAAGATCTAAACCTTATATTACTACACATGCAGTGGTTGACAGTGTCGAAATTCCTGCGAAACTGCTTATTGATATTGGAAATAGTGATGCTTTTTGGATTTTTGAAAATAATAAAATCAAATTGCCTAAGAAAAACTTTCCTGATTTCTTAGGAAAAGGCTTTAGTGGTGATATTGAGGGACATCGTGCGAAAATATCTAAATTTTCAATTGATGAATTTGATTTTAAAAATCCAATTGTTTCGTTTCCAGATTCGACTTCTATTCGCAATGTAAAGATGGTGCCCGGACGTATTGGCTCAATAGGTGGCGAGGTTTTAAAGCGTTTTACTGTAGTTTTGGATTATAAAGACCAAAAACTCTATCTTAAAAAAAACAGTAAATTTTCTGAACCATTCACTTATAATAAAAGCGGTATTACAGTGCAACACAATGGATTGCAATGGGTGCAGGAAACAGTACATTTAGAAACCGTACAAGTCGCGACATCAATTTCAGATGTTAATCCTTATGATGGTAAAAAAGATGATAATTTTAAATATAAGTTTTCGTTAAAGCCAGTTTACGAAATTGTGAATATTCGCAAAAAATCGGCTGCTGAAAAATGCGGTCTGCAAAAAGGAGATGTAATTGTCAGTATAAATAGTACACTGCCATATAAATATTCATTACAGCAAATAAATAGTCTTTTAAAATCGGAGGAAGATGTTTGGATAACTCTTGAAGTTGAACGCAATAGCCTGATACTGAAATTTAGGTTTAGACTGGAAGATGAACTGTAATAAAGGACATTTTAGAAAGTTTTTTGCGTCATAATCAATAGAATGACTATTTTTGGAACGTAACGACACTTTTGTGATAAAATAATTGTTAAATTGTTTTTATTATTTACATAGTGCTTCTAATTATAATGTTTAGCCAAATATAATTTTATGGTCAAAAAATACATTAATTGCCTTCGAATCATACTTTTTTTTGCTTTTTTATCTGTAATCCCAAATAAAATTTATGCACAATGTGCAGGTGAGGACGGAATATTAACCGTTTGTGATATTCCGGCTGCAAGCAGTAAAGCAATTGATTTATATGCACAGCTTACAGGCTCTCCTCTTTCTGGCGGCGTTTGGACAGATGTTGATAATTCAGGAGGTTTAGATCTAGATACAGGAATTTTAAATGCACAGCAAATCCGCCGAAGCGGGATTTTTAGATATCTGTACACTGTTGACGGAATTGGACTTTGTCCTGATAATACAGCAACTGTTACGGTGACTATTGGAGGATATTCTGGAGTGACTTCTCCTAATGTATCTGTCTGTAGTGCAATTGGTGAGTTTAATCTTTTTTCTGCCTTTAATGGAGTAGACATTAGTCCGCAATCAAACGGACAATGGCATAATGATACTACAAATCAAAATGTAAATGCTATTGTGAATGTTACAGACATGGTAGGAACTTTTCAGTATACCTACACCATGCCTGCAAGAGGAACATGTCCGGCTATGTCATCAACAGCCTTTGTGACCATTTTTAGAGCACCAAGATCCGGTACTGCTGGAAGTTTGCGATTGTGTGCAAGCGACGGTTTGTCAGCTTATACTGATTATGATTTGAATAATCTTCTTTCAAATCAAGATCCTGGAGGCACATGGACTGAAGCCAGTAATACTGGTGAGCTTACATATGTAGGAGATCATTTTGTAAATGTTCAGAGGATTTATACGAATCGCGGAGCAGGTAGCTACAGTTATAATTATACAGTAAAATCTACTAATCCAATTTGTTCAGATGAACAGACAACTGTTAGAATCATATTGGAACAAAAACTTGATTTTACAGGTGCAAAACTTAAAATTGATGCCAATAATATTTGCGAAACCGAAATACCCACAGCAACTTATACAGGAACTATTACAAAAGGACCAGCTGCAATCCCAAATGGCGATTACAATGTTTCATTTAGTGTTTCTGGTCCAAATGGTGGAAGTGAAACTTTGCCAGCAAATTTTATTAATGGCATTTTGGTTTTCCCATTAAAATCAGATTATTTTCAAAAAGTTGGCAGTTATACGGTTACAATTACAAATCTTTATGCAACAAATAGTGTAAGAGCATGCCGTAACATCATTAATAATCTTTCAGAAGTTGTAAATATATATCCAATTCCTGATTTAGCGGGAGCAAAAATAACACCGATAAATACCTGTCAAAATACAATTACAGAAGTTAAAATAATAGATGCTGTAAAAATTGTTGACGGGACTTATGATATTCTTTACAACATTTCGGGGGTTAATAATGCTTCGTCCCAAACGGCCTCTGCGACTTTTGCTGGAGGAAATGCCTCTTTTTTTATTCCTGCCATTTTAAGTTCTCAAAGCGGAAATGGAACTATTCAAATTGTCAAAATCACTCATACAATTTCTGGTTGTACGAATAGCGCAAATGTACAAGGTGCCATTGTTGTAAACCCTTTGCCTAATGTTTTAAATTTAAGAATACAAGCACCAACGGTTTGTTTTGGATCTGCAGTTACGGCTTCGGTTACAGGCTTAGGCGCATTGACAGATGTTACATTGTCGTACACGCTTTCTGGCGCAAATACTGCTACGGTACAGACAATCTCTTTACTACCTGTAAGCGGTAATGCAAGTTTTGTTATTCCTGCTGGTTTGCTTGTCAATACTGGCTCAACAACAATTACAGTTTCTAACTTAAAAAATAATATTACTGGTTGTGAGAGTGCTGTAACAGGAACTGCTTCAACATTTGCAATAAACCCTATTCCGTTTGCACCAATGGCAACAGATCAAACTTTTTGTAAGTCGGATAATGCTATAATTGGTAATTTGGCGCCAAGCGGAACACAGTTTAAATGGTATAATTCACCAACGTTAACAACGCCTCTAGCCAATACGTATGTTCTAAAAAGCGAAACATATTATGTTACCGAAACTACTTTGTCATGTACTTCGTCGGCAACAATGATTAAGGTTACAGTAGAAGATACGCCTGCGCCCGAATTGGCAGATCAGGCCAAATTTTGCGGAATAGATAATCCGACGCTTTCCGATTTGTCAAATAAAACAAATGTGCCTTTGTCTGTTGTTTGGTATGATGCTCCTAAGAATGGAAATATTCTTCCGGCAACTACTCTTTTGCGTGAGAATATTACTTACTACGGATTTGATTTTGATACAACAACTGGTTGTCTTTCTTTTGATAGCCTTCCTGTTATTCCTGATTTAACAGATTGTAATACGGTACCTGATACCTTCTTTGTGCCAGATGGATTTTCACCAAATGGCGACGGTATAAACGACACTTTTGTTATTCCGGACATTGATTTTTTATATCCGGATTATACACTTGAAATTTTCAACCGATACGGAAATGGAATGTATAGAAGTTATAAAAATAAACCAGGCTGGGACGGTATAAATTACGAAACGCAAGGGCTTAGCCATGGCGTTGCACCTAATGGAGTTTATTTTTACATTCTCAATTTTAATAAAGACAATAAACCTCCACAACAGGGACGTCTTTATTTAAATAGATAATTTCTTTCTTGCATTCCTAATATATTTTTCAAATGAAAAAAATAATACTCTTTATAAGTTTTCTCTTTTATATAAGCACCGTTTCTGCGCAACAAGATCCAGAGTATACGCATTATATGTATAATATGAGCGTAGTAAATCCTGCCTACGCTACAGGTGTTCCGGCGATGATGAATTTTGGAGGATTGTATAGAACGCAATGGGTTGGTGCAGTTGGAGCTCCAAAAACGTTTACTTTCTTTGGACATAGCGCTTTAACTGAAAAGGTCGAAGTTGGTCTATCCTTTATTTCTGACGATATTGGAGACGGTGCTAAAAAAGAAAATAATATTTACGCCGATTTTGCTTATGTGTTGAACTTAGGAGGAAAAAATAAACTTTCTTTAGGACTTAAAGCTGGTGTATCTTCAATGCAGACGAACTTTAATGGATTCCGATTTAGTGATCCCGATGTTGATAGGGCTTTCGCCGAAAATATTAATGCAACAAAACCAAATATTGGAGTTGGAGCTTATTATTTTAGAGACAATTTGTATCTGGGATTTTCAGCGCCTAATTTATTGAAGACAAAATACATCGAGGAAAAATCAGGGGTAAATGCTTTTGGCGCTGAAGAAATACACATGTTTTTTACAGGAGGATATGTTTTTCAAATTAATGATAATTTAAAATTGAAACCGGCATTTATGTCTCGACTTGTAAAAGGAGCTCCAGTTTCTGTTGATTTGACAGCAAATGCATTGTATAATGAGAAGTTTGAATTAGGGGTGGCCTATAGAATTGATGATTCAGTAAGTGCTTTATTTAATTTTAATGTTACGCCTACTCTTAGAGTTGGTTATGCATACGATTATACATTATCAAATTTAGGGCAGTTTAATTCTGGCACGCACGAAATTATGCTCCTTTTTGACTTAGATTTATTAGGAAAAGGATTTGATAAATCACCTAGATTCTTTTAAAATGAAAAATATGAAAAAACTCCTAGTTATTATATTCGTATTTTCAATACAATTTACAAACGCCCAAGATAAAGAATTGGCCAGAGCCAAGCGATTCTTCGATAAAACATATTATGCCGAATCGATTGTTTTATATGAAAAATTAGCAGAAGAAAAACCTTCGCAGGAAGTCATTAAAAACTTGGCAGACTCTTATTATTATACCAATAATTTAGTAAAAGCACAGCGTTATTACAGACTTTTATTTCAAAATTACAGTAAGGATTTAAATCGTGAATATTATTTCAGATATGCTCAGACTTTAAAAGCAACAAATAGTTATGCCGATGCAAATGTGGCACTGAAACAATATTACGCTTCCTCGACTACTAGCAAAGATTCTGTTTATTTTCAAAAGGAACTAAAAGAGCTTGAAAATGTTTCGGCCATAGGAAACCGATTTGAAATTAAAAATCTAGCACTAAATACGCCAAATTCAGAATTTGGAGCTGTTAAGTATAAAGACAATTTGGTTTTTGCAGCTGTAAAATTAAAGCCAGGATTATTTGATAAAAAGTTTAAATGGGACAATGAAACCTATTTAAATTTAGTTTCAGTTCCTTTGAATGAAATTAATGCAGCTGAACCAAACATAAGTTATTTTGCATCAGAATTAAAAACTGGAATGCACGAAGCAAATGCAGTTTTTACAAAAGATGGAAAAACAGTTTATTTTACGCGAAACAATTCAAAAAATAAAACAAGAAAAACAAACGATCAAAAAGTTTCGAATCTTCAAATTTTTAAAGCGGAATTAGTTGAAGGAAAATGGACTAATGTTGCCGCACTTCCGTTTAATAGTCCAAATTATTCTGTTGAGCATCCAGCATTGAGTGCTGATGAGAAAGTGTTGTATTTTTCTTCCGATATGCCGGGGTCTGTAGGATCTTTTGATATTTATTCAGTAAATGTCAACAAAGGAGCGTTTGATACACCAAAGAATTTAGGTCCAATTATCAATACCGATAAAAGAGAACAGTTTCCTTTTGTGGCTTCTGATAACAAACTTTATTTTTCTTCTGATGGACATTTGGGTTACGGATCGCTTGATGTTTTTGTTTCAGAGATTAGCGGAAATGAATATTCAGAACCCGTAAATATCGGATTGCCTCTAAACTCTAATTTAGATGACTTTTCTTTTAATATTGACGCCACTACAAAAGAAGGATTTTTTGCTTCTAACAGAGAAGGAGGAAAGGGAAGCGATGATATTTATCAATTTAAAGAAACAAAAGAACTAATTGTAGAAGACTGTAAACAGTTTATTGCCGGCACAATCACAGATATTGATACAAATTTGGCGCTAGAAAATGCCACAGTAATGCTACAAGATGCTGATAAAAAGACATTAAATACAATTACAACTTCAGCAGATGGAAAATTCAGTTTTACGGTTGCCTGTGAAAGTTCCTATACTGTGGTTGCTTTTAAGGAAAAATATACAAACGAATCTAAGACTTTGACAATCGGGATAACCCGAAATATTACCAATGATGGTTCATTGGCACTTAAATCTTTAGAAGCAATTAAATTAGAAGAAAAACAGCTTGCTGAGAATAAAAGAAAACAAGAACTTATTTTAGAAGAAGAGAATAAGAAAAAAGAAGCGTTGGCAATTATTGCGTTAAATGAAGCTACTAAAAAAGCGAAAGCTGACGAAATAAAAGCGGAAGAAGTTAAGAAAAAAGAGAAGGTAACAGAGATTTTAAAACAGGAAAAAGACGTTGTAAAAGATGATAAGGACCGATTGATTATCAAAACAGATCCTATTTATTTTGATTACAATATGTGGTACATCCGTAAAGAATCAAAAGTTGTTTTAGGCAGAGTTGTTGCTTTAATGAACAAATATCCAGGAATGGTAATCGAAATTGGTTCTCACACAGACTCGAGAGGAAATGCTAAATTTAATGAAGAACTCTCGCAAAAAAGAGCCAATTCAACTAGAGAATTTATTATTCAGTCGGGAATAAATGCAAGTCGAGTTTCAGCGAAAGGTTATGGAGAATCGGTGCCAATTATAAAGTGCAAAACAGATGACGCCTGTTCAGAAGAAGATCATGAATTAAACAGAAGATCTGAATTTGTTATTAAGAAATTATAGATTTTATAAAAAACATAAATTTAATTAAGAAGCCTTTTTTTTGGCTTCTTTTTTATTTAATTTTATAAAATAACCGTATCAAAATAAAACATCAAATTATGAAAAATCTGACCTTATCATGTTTGCTTATTACCTGCATTGGATTGCAAAGCTGTAAAAATGAAGAAAAACAAAAAGAAATTGAAGCAGCAAAAGCCGAAGGTGAAAAGGTGGTTAGCAGTGAATGTTATCGAGCAATTTATGAAAAAGATACTCTTCAGTTAAAGTTAAATACTTTAAAGAATGGGAAAATAGCTGGAAATATGATTATGAAAGTGGCTCAGGCAACAGAAACAACTGGTGAGATTGCAGGTGAATTTCACGGAGACACTTTGTTTGCCGATTATACTTTTGTTGAAGTAACCAATAAAAATAAAACCTTCAAAAATCCAATGGCGTTTTTAAAACGAGACAATAAGCTTATTTTAGGAAAGGGAGAGATGCAGACTACAATGGGAGTTACCTATTTGCTAAAAGATAAACCAATTGATTTTGATCGTGTAAAATATAAATTTGACAGCGCGGAATGTGCTGATAAAAAATAAGAGAAAGATTTTACAATATTAATTATAGGAACCTGTTGGGTTTAACCTAAAAAGAGATAATAAAAAAGCCGTTTCTATATTCAGAAACGGCTTTTTGTATTTTAAGATTTTAATTTATTTATAAAACTTCACCTTTGATTTTTAAGGCAACTCTTCCGTCAGGATAATTGACAGCATTGGTTTCTACTGTAATTGTTTTACGAATAGGACCAGAAGCCATGTTATATTTTACATCAATTTTTCCTTTTTTGCCAGGCTGAATCGCAGCGGCTGGTTTAGTAACTACAATAGAACTTACAGTTGATTCTGCTCCAATAATTAACAGTGGGGCATCACCAGTATTAGTGAATTCAAAAGAGCGTACTCCATTATCACTTTTCGAAATTTTTCCATAATCAATTGTATTGTCCTGAGCCGAAAATTCAATTTTTGGACCATTTTGTGCGTAACCGATTGCACTAAACAATACGATTGCAATAAAAGAGGCAACATTTTTCATTTTGAAAATTATTTTAAATTGTAAGTAAATATACATTCTTTTAATTAACACACAAATTTATAATTCGCTTTTTATAGTGTCTTTAATTATTTACTTTTGCTGTCAGTTATAAATACAAAAATTGAACCAAAGTTTTGTTGGTTATTTGTTTAACTGTTTAATCGTTTAATTGAATCATTCAATACGATTAAACAAATGAGCGAATTAACGATTAAACGAATTAACGATTAAACAACCTATTTAAATGACAATTCCAGCACAATTTGACGCTAAGACGATTGAGAATAAATGGTATGATTACTGGATGAAAAACAATTATTTTCATTCAGAACCAGATCATAGAACGCCATACACTATTGTAATTCCGCCTCCAAACGTCACTGGTGTCCTGCATATGGGACATATGCTGAATAACACTATTCAGGATGTTTTAATTCGTCGTGCACGTTTAAAAGGTTTCAACGCTTGCTGGGTTCCGGGAACGGATCACGCATCAATCGCAACTGAGGCAAAAGTTGTAGCAAAATTAAAAGCAGAAGGAATCAATAAAAATGATTTGACTCGTGAAGAATTCCTAAAACATGCTTGGGAATGGACAGATAAATATGGGGGAACAATTCTTGAGCAGCTTAAGAAATTAGGTGCATCTTGTGATTGGGAAAGAACCAAATTTACAATGGACCCGGATATGTCAGCTTCAGTAATTCGTTCTTTTGTTGATTTATATAACAAAGGATTAATCTACAGAGGATACCGAATGGTAAACTGGGATCCGGAAGCCAAAACAACGTTATCTGACGAAGAAGTTATTTACGAAGAACAACAAGGAAAATTATTTTTCTTAAAATATAAAATTGAAGGTTCAGAAGATTTCCTGACGATTGCAACAACACGTCCGGAAACTATTTTTGGAGATACTGCCATTTGTATAAATCCAAATGATGAGCGTTTTACACATTTAAAAGGAAAGAAAGCCATCGTTCCAATCTGTGGTAGAGTAATTCCGATTATTGAAGATGAATATGTAGATGTTGAATTCGGAACAGGATGTTTGAAAGTAACGCCTGCGCATGATATGAACGATAAAACTTTGGGAGAAAAACACAATCTTGAAATCGTTGATATCTTTAATGAAGATGCTACACTAAATAGTTTCGGATTACATTATCAAGGAAAAGATCGTTTTGTGGTTCGTACTGAAATTGCAAAAGAACTAGAAGAAATTGGAGCTTTGGCGAAGACCGAAATCCATTTAAATAAAGTTGGAACATCTGAAAGAACCAAAGCGGTAATCGAGCCAAGATTATCAGATCAATGGTTCTTGAAAATGGAAGATTTGGTAAAACCTGCAATCCAATCAGTATTGGTTGATGGTGATATTAAATTGCACCCAAAACGTTTTGAAAATACTTACGCTCACTGGTTAAATAATATCCGTGATTGGAATATCTCTCGCCAATTATGGTGGGGACAACAAATCCCGGCGTATTATTATGGAGACGGAAAAGAAGATTTCGTAGTTGCAGAAAATATTGAAGATGCCTTAGTTTTAGCAAAAGAAAGAACCAACAACCAACAACTAACAACCGACAACTTAAAACAAGATGTTGATGCCTTAGATACTTGGTTTTCGTCTTGGTTATGGCCAATGTCAGTTTTTGGCGGAATAATGGATCCTGAAAGTGCAGATTATAAATATTATTATCCAACAAACGACTTGGTAACGGGTCCGGATATTTTGTTTTTCTGGGTTGCGAGAATGATTATTGCGGGTTACGAATATGCAGGAGAAAAACCATTTACAAATGTATATTTGACTGGTTTAGTTCGTGATAAACAACGTCGTAAGATGTCTAAATCATTAGGAAATTCTCCTGATCCTTTAGACTTGATCGAAAAATTCGGTGCCGATGGTGTTCGTGTAGGATTGCTTTTAAGTGCTTCTGCAGGAAACGATATTATGTTTGATGAAGAATTGTGTAATCAAGGAAAAGCATTCTCAAACAAGATTTGGAATGCCTTTAAATTGATTAAAGGCTGGGAAGTTTCAGAAACTATTCCACAACCGGAATCATCAAAAGTAGCGATCGAATGGTACGAAGCGAAGTTGCAACAAACTCTTGTTGATATTGAAGATAACTTCGAAAAATACAGAATTTCAGATTCATTAATGGCGATTTATAAATTGGTTTGGGATGATTTCTGTTCTTGGTTTTTAGAGATGATCAAACCGGCGTATCAACAACCAATAGATAAAGTAACGTTTGATAAGGCGATTGAAATGTTAGAGAGCAACCTGAAATTGTTGCATCCGTTTATGCCTTTCTTGACAGAAGAAATTTGGCAGATATTGGCAGAAAGAACTCCGGAAGAAGCTTTAATAGTTTCAACTTGGCCAGAATTAAAACCTTTTAATGCAGGTTTAATTGCTGATTTTGAAAGTACAATTGAAGTAATTTCAGGAATTAGAACTATTAGAAAAGATAAAAATATTCCGTTTAAAGATGCTATTGAATTGAAAGCCATAAACAGCGAGAATATCTCAACTTATTTTGATTCAATCGTAACGAAATTAGGTAATATTTCAGCTTTTGAATATGTTTCAGCTAAAGTTGACGGTGCATTATCTTTCCGTGTAAAATCAAATGAATATTTCATTCCAATTTCAGGAGGAAATATTGATGTTGAAGCTGAAATCGCAAAATTGACAGCAGAATTAGTTTACACACAAGGTTTCTTAAAATCAGTTCAGGCAAAATTGTCTAACGAGAAATTCGTTGGCGGAGCACCAGAAAAAGTTTTGGCAAACGAAAGACAAAAAGAAGCAGATGCTTTGGCAAAAATTGCTACAATCGAGCAGAGTATTGCTGGTTTGAAATAAGAAATAAAGTTACTTTTAAATAGAAAAGCTGTCCAAAATGGACAGCTTTTTTTGTTTTTTAGTTATTCCCAGGAACGAGTAATGACAAAATTATTGCTTCTTCTTCCTCAAAATCAAAAACAAAGGATAGGAAATCAAAGTAATTCCAACGATAATAATAAAGCTTTTAGGATCACTGTAAATGAAACCTGCAAGCAATGCGATAGAAAATATAATAGCTATTATAGTTGTCCACGGATACCAAAATGACTTATACGGTCGTGCTAAATCAGGTTCTGTGGTTCTTAATTTTATAAGTGAGTAATATGCCAGTCCCCAAACAATTATTGAGATAAAAGCAGCGAAAGAAAATAATACTTCAAAAGAACCAATACAGATTAAAAACAAGCTGAAAAGCGACGAAACCAGAAGCGCAACTATTGGCGTTCCGCCTTTGTTTACTGTTGTGCCTTTCTCAATAAAAAAGCCATCTCGACTTAATCCGTAAAGAATTCTTGGCGGAATCATCATAAAAGCATTCAAAATGCTAATTAAAGAGAAAATGGAAATCACCGTTACAACTATAGCGCCGTTTTCTCCAAAAAGAACTTTGGCGACATCGGCAGCAGCCAAATTTGATTTTGCTAAAGTTTCAATAGGCAATACGTGAAAAAAGGCAGCATTTACTAAAACATATATTGCTACAACTAGCAAAACACCGCTGTATAAGGACTTCGGAATATTTTTGCTCGGATCGTCATTTTCTTCAGCAAAAAAGCAAACGGCGTTCCAGCCATTATATGTTCCGATAATAAGCTGTAAGGATTTAAAAAACCCAAAAATAAGTCCGATTTGAAAGATTGAACTATCGGTTTTGATTTTTGGAACTTCAATTCCTGAATACATAAAACACGCAATTACCAAAGCCACAAAACAAATCACTTTTAAGAAACTTGTAATTTGCTGAATAACACTTCCGTTTTTCACGCCACTTAAATGCAACAATACAAACGCCGCTAACAAAGCAATCGATATTATGGTAGAATAACTGGAAAGTGACGGAAATAAAATTATAGTATATTCACTAATTACAATGCAGTAAAAAGCGGGAGGAATGGCATTGACAATATAATCAAACCAGCCAGATAAAAAACCAGCATATTCTCCTAAAGCTCTTTTAATATAATTATAAGATCCGCCGGCTTTTGGCAACATTGTCGCCAATTCTGAATAGGAATTGGCCCCAAGCAAAACGTATAAACCTCCAAAAATCCAGGAAGCAAGAATGAGCCAATAATTATCTAATAATCCTGCAATAGATCCAGGCGTTCGCAGAATTCCAACTCCAATCGTTCCGCCAATTAATACTGCAATGTTAAAGCTTAATCCAAGTGTTTTTTTTAATTGGTTTTGTTTGGAATCTGACATAGAATTTGCTCTTGTTTAAAGTGGATAATTTAAAACAAAAATAGAGATAATTAAGAGCAATTTCTTCTGTTAAAAAATAAAAACCTCATTTATTGCAAAATGAGGTTTTTATCGAAATTTAAACCAAACTTTCACAGAGTTAAAAAAACAAAGTGAAGAATAGTTTTAACAAATTAAAATCTAATTCAAAAATTTAGAATTTGTATCGTAAGCTTGTCATGATTTGACGAGGTGCAATTGGGTTTACACTATAGTTTTCATGAACTGTATAGTTTAACTCGTTAGTAATGTTTGATAATTTACATAAAATCGAGATTTTTTTCCAAGTGTAGCCAGCTGAAGCATCAATTGTAGTGTAGCCTTTTATCGGAATTTCTCTGTGGTAGATACCATCAGGATACTTCGTAGTATCTGTACTGTATTGATCATTCCATCCACCTAAACGGTCACCAATGTAATTTCCTATTGCTCCGAAAGACACTCCTTTAAAGAATCCATCTTGTACCGTGTAAAAGAAGCTCAAGTTTGCAGTATTGGCAGGAGTTCTAACAAGACGATCGCCTTCAATAAAACTTCCGTTTAAACCAGATGTTTTAGAATAACGCATATCGTTGTAGCTGTATCCAGCGATAATATTTAAACCTTCGATAGGTCTTGCTGTAACATCAATTTCAATACCTTTACTTTTAGTTTCACCGCTCAAAACTTTTACGTTTGTATCAGTGTTTAAACTTCCGTCAGCTTTAAATTCAGCTGTTTGAGCCAAATTGCTGTTTACGATTTGATAAACTGTAACGTTAGTACTTAATAATCCTTGTAAGAAATCAGTTTTAATACCGGCTTCATACTGATCAATAATAGAAGGCTCAATTGGTTTTAAATCTGCTGTCGTTCCTGTGTTTGGAGTAAATGAAGTAGAGTAACTACCAAATATAGAAATGTCTTTTCTTGGTTGGTAGATTAATCCAAATTTTGGAGAAAATGCATTGTCTAATTTTTTATTTCCAACTGTTGGAACTGCATTTTCTGGAGCTACCGTTTGTTTTCCGTTAACCAATGTTTCTTTGTACGTTGTAACTTCAGCTTCCTGCCATGACCAGCGCACACCAGCTAATACTTTAAACTTTTCTGTAATTGAAATCAAATCCTGAAAATAGACACCAAAACGGTTAGTTTCTGTTTTTGCAATTTGCGTTGCTCTGGCATCTGGAATGTCATTTCGTTGTGTTGACGGATCAAAGTTGAAAAGATTAATCGTGTCGTAATTTGCTGGGTTAAATGCAAAAGTATAAGCTGTTGCAAATGAATTTTCCCAGTCTGAACCTGTAAATATTTGATGTTTTACGGATCCCGTATTAAAATTCCCTTGAAGACTTAATTGATCTCCTAATACTTGTTCTAAGTTTTCATTTTGAACCAATGGTCTTGTCCAGTCTCCATTATCTTTTACTGCAGACAATTGCGCTGTAGATTTTGAAGCTCTATTATAGGTTTGATAAGAACTGTTGAAATTAAGCTTCCAGTTTTTATTGAAATCGTGATTCAATAATACAGAAGCGCTGGCAGATTTGGTAGTTCCATTAGACCAAAGTGATCCGTAAAAAGCATTACGAGGCAAATCAAGAATTTGTGTACCAATAATTCCAGTTCCAAAATCTGGCGTCCAATCGGCTGTTAAATAATCTCCCTGCACTGTAATTTGCGTTTTTTGGCTTATAACAAAAAGCAACGATGGGTTTACATACAAACGCTCATTTTTTACAACATCTCTAAAACTTTCTGAATTTTCATAAGAACCGTTAATTCTGAAAGCAATTGATTTAGTAAGGCCTCCATAAAAATCAAAAGAAGGTTTGTAATAAGCAAAACTTCCTATTTGCATTGCTACTTCACCACCAGTCTTAAATTGAGGAGTTTTTGTTACAAGGTTAACGATTCCACCAGGAGCTACATTTCCAAATAATAATGCAGAGCCTCCTTTAAGAAATTCTACTTTATCTAAACCTGAAACATCTGGAATAGAACCAGCGTTGTAACGAAATCCATTTTTAAACATATTGTTGGCTGACAAGTCATAACCTCTTGAGAAAAAAGATTCCTGAGCACCACCTCTCGCAGAACCAACATATACACCATTTGCATTTTTTAGAACTTCACTTAATCTGATAGCTTGTTGCTGTTCGATAATCTCAGAACCAATAACTTGTATCGCTTGTGGATTATCCATTGGTTTTAAACCTGAACGAACGGCAGTCACAGGTTTTGGCTCTTTATTTTTGGTTACAATTACTTCATTAAGGATTTCACCTTTTTTGTTTTTTACCGTGTCATTTACAGAAAGATTATCTTGAGCGTTTGCATATTCTTGACTGTATGATGCAAAACTTAAAAAGGATAAAACGAGTAGTAAATTATATCTCATGTTGCTTTATTAAGAATAATTAAAAATAATTTTGCGCAAATATAATCAGGTGTTCGTTCTTTAACAAAGTTTATTTAGATTAATTATGATTAATATTATAACTTATTATTTGTTAATTACTTATATATTTAATTAATAAGAAAAATCTTTTTAATATAATGAGTATGGGTCGCTTTTTATGTTAAAAACAAAAAAAAACCTCACTGAACAAGCGAGGTTTTTTGGAGGAATTATGTTGATCAAAAGAAAAACGCAATTATTTTACAGTGATTAAATAAGTAGCCATTTTCCAGATTTCATCATATTTTTTGCCATTATGATCACCCGAAGCTTTTTCAGTATAAGCAAATTCAACCATATAGTTTCCTGGCCAGATTGGTGTAAATGAAACTTCTCCGTTTTCATTGCTCCATAATTCTTTTTCCCATCCGTTTGGAGCGATTACTTTCATTTTTTGCTCTTTTGCAATTTTACCTTGATACAAAGCATTTACATTAATTTTTGTGTTTTGTTTTGCTGTTAAAACATCTTTAGAAAATAAACTGATAATATTTGTGTTTGCTACAGCTTCATTTCCTTTCGCAGCATTTCCAACGGTAACAGTAGCACTTGAGTTATAATCTAAAACCATAGTTCCGTAAACATCTTTTACTTTATGATGCATTGCAATAGTATAAACGCCATCTTCATCTGGAGTAAAAAAAGCTTGGTATTTATTGTCTAGTGCTTTTGATGTAAGTTTAATTTCTTTTTTTGATGGGCTGATAACTACCAACGAAAAATCTTTTAAATCTGAAAACCATTTGTCAGCTTTTGTAATATCGTTATCTGAAAATTCTCCAAAATAAACTGAAATTTCTTGTGCTTTCCCTTTAACTCCAGTAGCTTTTGTTTCGATCCAAAGTGCGTGAGCAAATAATTGAGGGCTGGCAATTAACATTAAAAATAAAAATGCAATTGTTTTTAAAGTTTTCGATTTCATAATAATTTAAGATTAAGATTAATAGTTTTAGAAAATTCTTGGCATTTCAAATGCAGAAGAAATCAATAATTGACAAGCTTTACTAGCCTGCCGAAATTAAATGCAAATATAAAGTTTAAAATCAGTTTTACAATTCTTATTTAGAATAAATACTAATAATGTTTGTAAAAAGAACTAAAGAAGAAAGATGCCTTATTTTATAAAGTGAATCTAAAAAATAAATTTGAATTTCGAAGGAAAAGTTTCTATTCGCTCTAGTTTTAATTTTGAATCTGTTTTCTGAGGTCAACTTCTATTTTTTGCTCTTTTTTTCAGTATGTGCTTCAAGAGTTTACAGACGATTTTTTCTTTTTATTATTTCGCCCCCACCAAAGTATCAATCCTGTAATCAATGAAATGATAAATATAATAGTAGCAGTTCCTACTATTGGGTCGCCTATTTCGCTCCTTAAGCAAAGTGTCTGGTGAAGCATTCTAACAAAAACAAAAAACTCAAAATTATAATTTTCGAGTTTTTTGACACTTCCGGTATAAGGATCTACATACACATAGGTACTTTGATAACGGTTCCAATACCAAATAGCATCTTTATCTAATTCTTCAAAAAACCAGATGATGGCTGTACGTTTATCGTCATTTAGCACTCTGCATCCAGAAAGTGTCTGTTTTGGATTAATTTTGTTTGCTTCCGTTGCAATCTGTATTAATTGGCTAACCGGAAGTTTTTTGTTTTTTATCTGATCAACATAATAATAGTCATGAATTATTGGGCGCAATTCTTCTTCAAAAACATACAAACAGCCTGTAATACCAAGTATAATCACAATGATGCCTGAAGATAATCCCAGCCATAAATGCGTTTTTTTTATAAAATTTTTAAATGTCATGTTTAGTAATGCTATAGCAGTTTAAATAATGCCACTATTGTTATTAAAAAAACACCTCATAACTTGTGTATAGAGGTGTTTTAAAAATTTAGGTTTAAAATTTAAGAATTAAATTGGCCAGTATATTTGTGGGTGCCTGCGATGTGCCCCAGAAATCCCAGTATTTTTCATTGCTGATGTTATTAAATTTCAATCCAACTCTCCAAGTAGAATGATCATAATAAACAGATGCATTGTAAGTAGTATAGGATGGCATATAGAAAGTATTTTCGGCAGTAAAATAGTTTTTATCAACATAATTTGCGCCAGCTCCAATTCCCAAACCTTTTAATTTGTTTTGGAAAGTATAAGAAGTCCAAAAGTTGACCACATTTTCAGGAGATCCTGTTGCTTTGTTTCCTTCAATAGCAGCAACAGATGCTTTTACAATTCTATTGTCATTATAGCCATATCCTGCTACAATATTCAATCCGTTGATTGGGTTTGCAATTAATTCAAAATCAAAGCCTTTGCTTACTTGCTTGCCATCCTGAATCGTATATCCGGCAGCATCAACTCGTGTAGCATTGTCGATTGTAATGTTGTAATAACTTACAGATCCTGTCAGTTTTTTATGAAAAGCTTCTGCTTTTATTCCGCCTTCATATTGTACGGCATAAATTGGATCTAAAACTAATTGTGTAGCATTTGGCTGTGTTACAGGCTGCATATTTTGGAAACCGTTCATATAATTTCCAAAAACTGAAACCTGATCTTTTACCAATTCATAAACTAATCCAAGTTTTGGTGCTAATGCAGTTTGGTGATAACCTTCAACTGTTCCAACCTTTTCACGATCAAAATTATCAAGACGTAAACTTAGCATAGCAGAAAGTCTATCAGTAAAATTAACCACATCACAAGCATAAACACTAAATGTTTTTTGATCTGCAACCGGAGATGCAGTCAGCACAAGTCCAGCATCAACCGCTTTTCTTCTGATAGGAGCAAAGTTGGTTGTGACATCAATATTATCAAGCGTAAAGGTCGTTCCTCCAGAAAAATTTGAACTGTAAAGTCTATAATTTACACCTGCCAAAAATTTATGTTTAATACTTCCTGTATCAAACTTTCCGTTTATGTTTTCCTGAATGTTAGTGTAGTTATTATAAATAGGTCCCCAGAGTCCAACTCTTCTTGCAACTTGGGTTGGAGAACTCCAAACAGCATAACTCTGGTAACTGCGTTCTACATCTTCGCCTACAAATGAGAAAACGGTGGTTGATTTCCAGTTTTCAGACAGTTCATATTCTGCTTGAGCAAAAACTTTTGTCGCTGTCGATTTTGCGTCGTTATCATCATGAAACATAGATTTTCTATAATCTATTTTTAAATCATTTGGATTTGTAATTCCCGAAGTCGTCGCATACGTATTATAAGTGCGTCTTGTGTTGTTTACATTATAAAGCTCAGCATCAAAGTTGAAAGTAAGTTTTTCTGATGCTTTATAAGTAAGGCTTGGTGCAAAAAGCAAAGTATTATTAAAGCCATAATTAAGAAAGCTTTTCTCTCGGTTAACGGCCATATTGATTCTGAACAAAACCGTTTTGTCCTTATTCAATGGCGTATTTACATCAGCTGTAAGTCGGTTCAAATTATAGCTTCCCGTTGTATAGGATATTTCGGTAGCAGTTGTTTCAAAAGGTTTTTTTGTAACTAAATTGACAACACCTCCAAATGAAGAAACAGACGAACCAAATAAGGTTCCAGACGGGCCTTTCATGATTTCAATTCGCTCCACATTTCCAAGATCTACAGAAGAACGGCCCGAAGCCGTTTCCATTCCATTTCTAGCATTTACTCCTGTAGAAAATCCTCTAAAAATTACTCCAACTCCTCCAGAAGGATAACTGATTGAAACAACTCCTGGCGAATTCTGGACAGCACTTCTAATATCTACTGCAACTTGCTCTTGCAGAAGCTCTTTATGGATAACGCTGTAAACTTGTGGGTTTTCAAGATTTTTTAATGGCATTCTGGCAACATAATCTGTTTTTTTAGAAACGATGCTTTTTTTACTGCTTATTACAACTTCTTGAAGTTCTTTATTAGAAACTTTCAATTGCAGATTAAGCGTATTGGTTTCGTTTTCGGTTACAACAACTGTACTTTCTGAAGTTTCATAACCTGTCAAAGATATTTGAAGGGTATAATTTCCTGCTTTTACTCGGTTAAACTCAAAAGTACCGTCATCATTGGTAGTCGTACCGTATTTAGAATTTTTTAAAATGATATTTACACCGGCAGCCGCATCGCCGTCTGAAGTAGTAATTGTTCCTTTAATTTTCCCATGATTTTGTTGGGCAAATAGGCTTAAAAACGAAAATAGAAAACTGAATGAAATTAGAAAACGTGTTGTTCTCGGTTTAAAGTTATTCATGATTATTTTAATTGGTTTATAATTAGTTTTTATTTAGAATAAATAAAAACAGTGCAAATGTAAAAATTAATATTTCCTTAACAAATATTATTTTACTTGATTTGATATACTTTTTGTTATATAATTACCGATTTGCTTTTTTTAAAAAGCTGGCATTTCAATTTTTATTCAAAAACCTTAGAAAAGGATAGAAGTTCGTTTTTAAAAGCCTTAATTTTGCAGTCAGAAAATTGACTTCATGATTTTACCTTTCTTAAAAAAGTATCAAAATACCCCCAAAGGCTATCGTATTGCTAACACGGTTTTTTTCTTTCTCTCCGGAATTGGCTATTCGTCTTGGGTTTCCCGAATTCCACATATACAGGCACAATTGCATTTGTCTGAAGCGCAATTTGGAGCTGTTTTATTCGCCTTCCCTATTGGTTTAATGCTTACAATGCCTTTTACAGGAAAGCTTTTAAATAAATACAGCAGCCGTTATATCATGCTTTTAGGGGCAGTCATGTTTAATATTGTACTGGCTTTACCGGGTTTAGTTGCCTTTGTATGGCAATTGGTTATTGTGCTTTTAATTTTTGGAGCTTCTCGAAATATTTTCAATTTGTCAATTAATGCGCAGTCGCTGGAGGTTCAAAAATTGTATCCAAAATCAATTATAACGCGTTTCCATGCGGTTTGGAGTATTGCTATTTTTACAGGTGCTGGTTTGGGTTATGTAATGGTTACACAGCATGTTGCACCCTCGCATCATTTATTAGGAGTAAGTGTTTTTATGATGGCGCTTACGGCTTGTTTTTATCCAATGAGTATTCATAATGAACCTGTTCCGGTCAAAAAGAAATTCTTTTCAATGCCTGAAAAAAACTTAGTAAAGTTTGCCTTGATTTGTTTTGTTTCAATGGCTTGCGAAAATACAATGTACGATTGGAGTGGGATTTATTTCGAAAATATATTAAAAGCTTCGCCAAAATTGACCAGCGCTGCATTTGTGTTTTTTGCAACGGCAGTTACTTTAGGACGCATATTTGGAGATTATGGCGTAATGAAATTCGGAACTAAAAAAATCCTGCTTTACAGCGGTATTTTAATTACAGTAGGTTTTGGTATTTGTTTTATTCTGCCCTACATCTATCCAACTATTTTTGGCTATATGTTAATAGGGTTTGGGGTTTCCTGCGTGGTTCCGCTAGTGTTCAGTATTGCTGGAAGATCTTCAAAATTAAGCAGTGGTTCGGCATTAACTTCTATTTCTACTATTGGTTATCTGGGATTTTTATTGGTGCCGCCAATGGTGGGTTTTATCTCTGAATATTTAAGTATGAAATGGGCTTTTTTGGTTATGGCGCTTTTAGGTATTCTGATGATTTTTATGGTGAATAAAATCGGGGAGAATGAATAATTTTCAATCTAAACTGGACTGAAGTCCAGCTCTACAATATTTTTCGAACCTTTGGTTCTTTTTCTATTTATTAAAATTCCGATTGCCCAATTTCAGCTAATTCGTCTTTTTGTTCTTTTGTAATTTTTTCTTTCAGATTAAATGAAACGTTCATTAAAAGCAACGCAATAATATTAAAACTAAAGGCAGCATCTTTTGGGTCAGAATTCCATTTAAAATTGAACGTTGTTAGCCCTGCATTATAAGTAAGCAAAGTATCTTCAGTTAAATTCAAACCGAAATAAAAGAACATTCCTGATGTATATGCAAAGGTGAAGCCTAAAACAGAAAAACTGATTATTTGCAAGGCTTGATTTACAATAGATAAATTTAAACCCTGCATATACTTTTTTTGAAGTAATAAAAAGCCACAATATATTGAAAATGAGTAAATTGTTAAAATGAAAATGTTTAAAACACCAGCATTTCTTGTAAAGTATAAACTTAAAAGAATTCCAAATGAACCTCCAATAATTTGGTAAATTCCAAAGATTTTAATTCGTTGTTCTGTTTTTTGCATTATTGATTTTAAAAAAAAATATTTTAATGTTGCGTGATTTCTTTTTGAATTAATTTATTTGTCCATTTTGAAAAGAAAATTACAAGTCCAATAATT
Organism: Flavobacterium sp. 245; assembly: GCF_004362055.1. Lineage (GTDB taxonomy): Bacteria > Bacteroidota > Bacteroidia > Flavobacteriales > Flavobacteriaceae > Flavobacterium. Next base: position 306,999 of record NZ_SNXB01000004.1, on the reverse strand, counting down.
AAAAAAAGTGATCCGGTTATGATAAAATTTAAGTGATAATTATCTACAAAACGACCTATTGCAAATAATCTAAAATAATCCCAGCCCAGAGAAGTAAATCGATATAAAAGATAAATTGTTATTAGAACGATGAAGCTATTTAAAACAGACCATTTTTTAATTTTTGATATTACAATTGATATAATAAAAGCAAAAACAATTCCTGCCAAACTATAAACACCTGGCCAAAAATTAAAAAAAGCGATTTCTGCAGGAGTGATTCCAAGTTTTTCATGGTTTTTCATAACATATTGAGGACCATGGATATCTGCTAGTTCAATCAGTTTAATGTCGTTGAGCCATGAAAATGTCCGAAAAGAAAATATAATAAAGTAAGCCGCAATGAAATGAAAAATTATCTGGATGTAATTTATTTTCTGTTTCATTGATTTACTTCTTCGTCATCACAAATTTCTCAGAACTCGGTTTTCCATTCAATTTCCCAGAAATCTCCGCTGTCAAAGTATTATTTGCACCTTTTGTATACGTAATTTTTTGAGGATAATCGTGTTTTGGATTTTCGAAAACTAATTTTTGATCTGTTTCAGAAGTTGAGGGAAATGAAACAGGTTTGTCGTCATTTTGTCCTTTTACAGTAGCCTTATACGTCAGCGTTTCTCCTAATTGAGCGAGAATAATAGATTCAAAATGCAAAGTATCTTTTCCTTTTATAAAATACGAAGAAGCACTAAAAGTACTGTCGTTTAGTTTTTGCCAGTTTTCAGTCAAAACACCGTCAGGCGAAGTGTTTTCCCAGTTTCCGATAAGCCAGTCGGCAACTTTGATTTTATCTTTTTCAACGGATTCTTTTTTCTGACAAGAAACAACAGTTAATATAAGCGCTAAAAGAGTAATTTTCTGAAACATAATGTATAGGTTTTGATAATACTAATGTATGAAAAAAATAGAATTAGATAATGTGGCAATTCGAAAATTAGACAATGTCAATTGTTGAGATATATTTCTACCCCATAACTCATAACCTTAAACTTCTATCCTTTAACCACAAAGTATTGCATAAACCAATTCCTTAGTTGGTTTTTGATCTTTTAGTTTGGCTCGAACCTCATCAAAAGATACTTTAAAATCGCAGCCGAGTTTATAATCGCTGCAGCCGTAAGCTGTTTTTCCTTTTAAAATAGTTCCTTTTTTACATTTCGGACACATTAAATCATCTGATGATTCTTTTGGAGTTGACTTCGCTTCGGTTTTTTTGGGCTCTAATTTGAGTTTGTAATTTTCTTCAAAACGAATCAAACCTTCAACCGTTCCAGAATCGGTTTTAAAGCCTTTTATGTTTACTGTTGAACCTTTTTGTACCAATCGTAAATATTGGCTTTCAGTGATTTTTTTATCCGAAAAAACAAAAGGCAGTACAAAATCACAGCCTGATTTATATTCGCTGCATCCAAAAGCCGATTTCCCTTTTATCAGATTTCCTTTTTGGCATTTCGGACAAGTTTCTGCCAAAATTCCTCCCGTCGCTTTCTTTTTTTCTGGTTTTACAACCGGTTTTTGAATGGTTGCAGCATGAGAAATATTAGCATGTCTAGTTTCACTTCGAACTTCAGTAACCAAAGCTTCAACCATGCGTTTCATGTTTCGGATAAAAGCAGCAGCGGTAAAAGTGCCTTTTTCAATATCTTTCAATTGTTTTTCCCAAGAACCTGTAAGTTCAGCCGATTTAATCAATTCATTCTGAATCGTATCAATCAATTGAATTCCTGTTGTTGTTGGCAAAACTTGTTTTTTATTTCGGACAATATATTGCCTTTTAAAAAGTGTCTCAATAATATTCGCACGTGTTGACGGACGTCCAATTCCGTTTTCCTTCATCAGTTCGCGTAAATCTTCGTCGTCAACTTGTTTTCCTGCGGTTTCCATGGCACGCAGTAAAGTTGCTTCGGTAAAATGATTGGGTGGTTTGGTTTCTTTTTGAAGAAAAGAAGGTTCATGTGGGCCTTTTTCACCCACAACAAAACTCGGTAGTAAATCGGGTTCTTTTTCTTTTGCATTCGGATCTTCAAAAACAATTCGGAAACCTTTTTTCAGGATTTCTTTTCCTGTGGCTTTAAAAGTAACATCGGCTGCTTTTCCTATAACTGTAGTATTGGCAACTAAACAATCATCATAAAAAACTGCAATAAAACGTTTTACAATAATATCATAAACCTGCTGTTGGTTGTACGGCAGATTAATCTCGATTCCAGTTGGAATAATAGCATGGTGATCGGTTACTTTTTTATCGTTGAAAACCTTTGGTGATTTCTTGATTTTTTTTCCTAAAAGCGGTTCTGTTAAATGAGCATAATGCGTCAGTTTTTGCAGAATCCCTGGAACTTTCGGGTAAATATCTCCCGGAAGAAAAGTAGTATCAACTCTGGGATAGGTGATGGCTTTTTGCTCGTATAAAGTCTGTGCAATTTTAAGCGTTTCTTCTGCGGAAAACCCGAATTTTTGATTGCAATAAACCTGTAAACCTGTTAAGTCGAAAAGTTTTGGTGCATATTCGTTTCCGTTCTTTTTATCGACCGAAATAATTTCGAAATCACTTTCTTTTACTTTTTCGGCCAAAATTTCTCCATCTTCTTTTTTTAAGAATCGGCCATCTTCATAACTAAAAAGTGTTTCTCTATATAAAGTCTGCAGTTCCCAATACGGCTGTGGTTTGAAATTTTCAATTTCTTTAAATCTTTCCACAACCATAGCCAATGTTGGTGTCTGCACACGTCCAATAGACAAAACTTGTTTGTAACCGCCGTGTTTTACGGTATACAAACGAGTTGCATTCATTCCGAGAAGCCAATCGCCAATCGCTCTTGAAAACCCGGCGTAGAATAAGTTATCGTAGTTTTCAGAAGGTTTCAGGTTGTCAAAACCTTCTTTTATCGCTTCTGTGGTTAGTGATGAAATCCATAAGCGTTTTATTTCGCCTTTGTAATGCGCTTCGTTCATTACCCAACGCTGAATCAATTCTCCTTCTTGTCCGGCATCCCCGCAGTTTATAACCAATTCGGCTTTGTCAAAAAGGGTTTTGATAATTTTAAACTGCTTTTGTATTCCCGAATTCTGAACGACTTTAGTTTCAAATTTTTCAGGAAGCATTGGAAGATTATTTAAGTCCCAGCTTTTCCAATGCGGTTTGTAATCGTTAGGTTCTTTTAAGGTGCATAAATGGCCAAAAGTGTAGGTTACAGCATAACCATTGCCTTCGTAATATCCGTCGTGCTTGGTATTGGCACCCAAAACGGATGCGATTTCGCGTGCTACACTTGGTTTTTCAGCAATACATACCTTCATTTTCTCCTTTTCTTATTGAGGAGCGAAGTTAGGATTTTTTTTGGTTTGCCACAAAGACGCTAGGACGCTAAGGTTTTTGTTTTTGGTTCACGCAGCGTCGCAACGTCGCAAAGTTTATGCTGCTAGTAAAGCTTAAAAATTAATCTCGCAAAGTCGCGAAGGAGCAAAGTTTTCTTTTACAAAATTTTAAACTTGGTGTTTTCGCGACTTTGCGTGAAAATTTCGCAGTGCAATTGAAGCTTAAAATTTAATTTAGAAAACATCAATTTTTAAGCCTTCTTTCTTCTCTCCGTTAAATATTTTCGAATTGGCGTATCATAAAAAGCCATAGTTAAATAAGCGATGCCAAGAAGAAGAAGTGTTCCAATAATTATAATAAAAGCCAGTTGACTTGTTTCTGGTTTGTACTTCGCATAATAGCCCGCAAATACCCACATTACGGCATAATGGGTCATGTATAACGGATACGATATTTTTCCGAAGAAGACACATAACTTTCTATAACCTTCTGATAGTTTTGCTCCGGCTCCCAATACAATTAATAGCGGAAAATAAAGCAATACAACGAGAGGTTCTGTAAGCCAATTCCAGTCTGTAAAAGGCATTAAAAGTGCTGCTAACATTAATATTGATAAACCTATAAACCCCAGTTTTGTATTAAGAATCCAGTTGGAGCGATAAATTAACATGCCGGCTAAAAAAGAGTAGGAAATACGGCCAAATCCATCCCAAAAAGTTTCACCGCTCCAGCCTCCCATAAGCGAACCGCCAGCGCGATTGCTGATAAAACAAATTCCCAAGGCAGCAACAATGGTTAATGAAAAAAGAACGCGACGGCTCAGTTTATGAAGGAAAAGAGCATAACAAATATTAGCAATATATTCCCAAAATAAAGACCACGCAGGCGCACTTAAACCGAATAAATTGAAATAACGATCTGGCATTACGGGAAACGGAATCAAAAGAAGAGAACTTATAACAACCAGAATTAATTTGCCAGTTTCGTAGTTTTGAAAATGATTATTGAACGGATCAAAAATAAAAGTCAGCAAGCCTAAAATCGAACCAAAAAGAACCAAAGGATGTAATCGGATTAACCTTAATTTGAAGAATTCAGTAAGACTCATTTTGCCAATTCGATCATGATAAGCATAAGCAATAACAAATCCGGAAAGACAAAAGAAAAAGTCGACCGCTAAAAAACCATGTGCAATGAAATTTTCCTTTGGCGGATAAACGATTTCCATAAAATGAAAAACTACAATGGCTAAAGCGGCAATTCCTCTTAAGCCGTCAAGAATTTCAAAATGTTGTTTTGGTTTTACCGTTTCAGTATTCGAATTTTCGTTTAGTTGAATTTGGGGAGTCATATTAGCCTTTCGGTTTTCAATTTAATAGTTTGATAGTTTTTAGTCCATCTCTACAAAGATTCATTTTTCTATTGATAAAAAACAAAAAGCTGCAAAAACATTTTCTCGCAGCTTTTTAGTTTTATGTGAAAAATTAAAATTGTGCTATTCTTTAAAAATATCAATTCTGCTCATCCAAAAAATTTCTGATTCTAAAAATTGAAGTTTTGTTTTAACGATTTTATCGCTTTTATCTCTCGGATTTTTAGTTATAAATCTTGCGGTTGATTTATTAAAATCTAAAGTGTATTTTTCATCAAAATCTTCTTGTTTATTCGAATAAAACGTTATTAAATCACCTTTTGCGCTCCATTTTCCTTTTCCGTATTGGTCTGTTTCTGCGGGAACTCCGCCTTGTAATTTTGAATGCGAATGAAATACAAATGTACCATCTGGATTTAAAGTCAAAGTGTATTCGATTTTATGTTTTTCTCCATCAGAAAGTATTCTGTTGTAATTGCCTGCAAACTGACTAGTTTGTGCCAATAATGTTAGGTTTGAAATTAAAAATAGAGCAATGATTAGCTGTTTCATAAGTTTGGTTTAGATATAATGAAAAATAAAAATAAGTAAAAATCTTCTGATGATTTGTAATTAAAATTTATATATTTTTGGTTTGAAATGTGTTTACTTATATTAACTAAGATAGTGCTTTATTTTTATGATTTTGGCATATATGTTGATTAAGTAGTATGCTATTTTGTAAATATAATGTATTAAAAACAATGATTTGTATTAAATAAAAAAGCACAGTTCAATTAACATCAACCAAATCACCAATTAAGAAATCACTACTTTTTATGAGCAACTCTACTACAGAAACCAGTTTACCGAAATTCTACAACATTACCGCATTAATAGCCTTTATTTATGCTGGTTTTACAATTCTCTTTGGAGTTTATAAACTATTTTTTTATGTTGATAAAACATGGTTTCATGGTCTTACAGCAAATAGTTTATCCCTTGTAAGCACTTTGGTTTGGATGGGAATTCTGATCGTTTTTAAACTTTTTCTAAATAGAATTCTAAAATATAAAAAAGCAGATTCATTGATAAATGTTTCTTTGGTATTCTTATTAATCGGACTTTATTCAGTGGTCTTAGTTGTATTTAAATCGGTACAGCTATATTTATCTCTTGAAGGGGAGCAAGATATTAATTCCTTAATGTCTTTTGCTTCAATCTCTATTTCAAGTGCCTTAGTGCTGGTTTTTTCTAATATTGGATTGATAATTGTTAACATTTTATTGGGAATTCGTATCCTAAAAATTGATATTATTTTAAAGAAATTTTTCCAGGTTTTGGGTTTTTCATTAATATTACTGGGTGTATTTTCTGCATTTGCAGTTGTATCTATTACAGGTAGTGAAGTACTAACATTTTTGCTGAAAGCTTTTACGGCAGCTGTTTTAGGCTATATTTTGAAGGAAGCTTCTCAAATGGATTATGCTGCTTTACCAGTTTCCAGAGAGCCTGAAAAAACGATTGATTTGAGTATTTCTCAGGGAAATTCTAATGCTAAAATTTCATCTCAAAATGGAACTGAAAAAATAGAGAAAAGTACTATTTTGAACAGAAAGAAGGAGGCAGCGCCAGCGCCGGAAGTAGTTCCTAATATTGATATTAACGATCTTGAAGATAAAGATGTAATACTTTCTTATTTTGAGAATTTGTCACAAGATGAATTAAAAAGGTTAGAGATTGTTGTTGCTAAAAAATACACGCAAAGTTTAAATGAAGATCAAATCAAGAATCTTGTGATACAGCACATTGCAGAGAAAAAAATGTACGACCATAATCGATTTGCGCCAAAATAAAAGAATTTTGATGTAATGTTTATGAAATAAAAAAGCTGCAAGAAATACACTTGCAGCTTTTTGTTTTATATAAACTTAGTTTTTAAAACTATTTGCTGTTTTGTTTTAAATGTTTACCAAGGAATTTCTCCATAGCCGAATAAAAATCAAAACGGTTATTCTGATTTCTGAAACCATGTCCTTCATCATTTTTAACCATATATTCTATCACAACGCCTCTTTTTTTCAGCGCTTCAACCATTTGGTCGCTTTCTGCTTTGTTGACTCTTGGATCGTTTGCGCCCTGCGCTATAAACAATGGTGTTTTAATTTTGTCAGCGTGCAATGCAGGCGATGCAGATGCAAGCAGTAAACTGTCTTTTTTAGGATCGCCCACCATTTCATGAAACTGATCCAAGTAAGGTGTCCAGTAAGGCGGAATCGTATTCATGAAAGTAAACAAATTACTAACTCCCACATAATCTACCGCAGCAGCATATAAATCGGGAGTAAAGGTAATTCCGGCAAGAGTGGCATAACCGCCATAACTGCCACCGTAAATAGCAATTCGTTTTTCATCGGCGATACCTTCTTTTTTAAGCCATTCAACACCATCTGTAACATCGTCTTGCATGGTTTTTCCCCATTGTTTGAAACTTAACTGCCAAAATTTCTTTCCGTAGCCCGTACTTCCTCTGTAATTCATTTGTAAAACAGCATAACCGCGATTGGCTAAAAACTGAACTTCCGGATTGTAATACCAGCCGTCTCTTGCCCAAGGTCCGCCATGTGGATTGATAATTACGGGCAGATTTTTTGGTTCAATGCCAAGCGGCAGCGTTAGGTAACCATGAATTTCTAAACCGTCTCTTGATTTATACGTAATAGGTTTAATATGGCTCATTTGATTTTCCTTAATCCAAGGATATGGATCAGCAACCTCTTTAATTTCAGTTGATTTAAAATCATACAAATAAAATTTCCCTGGAGTTCTGTCATTTCCAGCCCAAACAATAGCTTTAGTTCGAGCATCATCATAACTTACAATTTCGGTTTCGTAGCCTTCAATTTGTTTTTTCAGATTATTGTTGATTCCTTCCCAATCCTTATCAAAGAAATGTTTTTCTTGTTTTTCTCCTTCCCAATCAACAGAAACCAAAGTTTGTTTTTTTCTGTCGTAGGTAATGCCGTCTAAATCGTATTTGCTGTCAGCAAAAAGTTCTTTTACATTTTTTTTGCCAACAGGATCATATTCAACCAAAACCACTTTGTCCTTTCCGACATTGCTGAGTGCATAAATATTCTTATTGTTTTTATCAAAAGACGAAGGCGTAAAAATATCTTTGAAAGTCGTCGTGATCAAAGGTGTAAAAGGTTCTTTATCTGAATTTCTATAATTCCATGTAATGTTTACACCATCTGTTTTTGACGCAAGGCGAATAACACCATTATTGTCGGTAACCCAGCCGTCGTAGTTTTCTTTGTTGTCATAAAGGAGTGTCAAAGTTCCCGTTTCGACATTTAAAAGATACGGGTCAAAATATTCTTTTACCCTTTTGTTGATCTGTACAATCAACTCTTTTTCTTTTCCTTTAATGTCAAGCAAAGCATCAGTAATATCGCTTCTTACGCCAGGAAAAGGAGTTAATTTTTTTAAATCTGTTCCGTCGGCTTTAACCGAAAAAAGCTGAAAATTTTCATCTCCGCCAATGTCCTGAGCATAAACAATTCTGTCGCCTTTCCAGAAATAATTGAAAATACTTCTCAAAGTGTCATTGGTAACACGAACTGATTTTTCTTCGCCCACTTTTTGAACAAAAATGTTGGTTTTTCCTTTATAATCGGCACGATAACTAAAATAATTGCCATCGGGCGAAATTCGGAAAGTGCTTTTTTCTCCATTTTTGAAAAAAGTCTTCACATCAATTAATGGGGCAGGAGTTTCTTTTGGTTCCTGTTTGCAGGAAATAAAGAGTGTTGCCAAAACAACTAAAACGGATAAAACGGATTTTCTAATCATATTTTGCTTTTTTTGGTGTTTCTAGAATTATAAAAGATTCTTTAATATACAATTTTAAGGTTTTGTATAGTATTGAAAATGTGGTTTGTATAATTCCAAAAGTAAGAAAAAGTTTCTGATATTGGATTAGAGAAGATTTAAAATATTTAACCGAATTTTTTTGTTGAGAGGGAACTAGAAATTAAATCAAAATAAATACTTTACGAACTATAGGCTCACATTGCTTCGAGGCAAACGGACTAAAGTTTTCAAGAATACTTATTCTACAATTTTTACATTTAAATTCAGATCTTTTATTGCTATTTTTTGTTCTCTGTTTAGAATAATAGTTCCGTCCGAAAGCAAATCAGGATTTATCATTTTCAGTTTGCTAGTAAAGACATTTTCTATAATTCTGTCATCAAAAACGGCAAATTCTATTTCATTCTTTTTTTTCAAACTTAATCCTGTAACACCACCAATATAAAGTATGGATTTCCCGTCTGTGAGGTAATTTGAATTTTCGATTTCTCGAAGATTTTTCAGATCCAATTTTGAAGTTTCAACAGGCATTCCATTAAAATACAGTACATTTTTATATTGAATAAATTGATTCTTGTAGATTTTTAGATATTTGTCATCAAAAGCTTTATTGGTTTTGGTTTCAGAATGATAGAATAATGGTTGGCCTATTTTTGTTTTCTTTTTATTTGTCAAAATGTAATTCTCGTTGTTGATTACCGCAACCAAATCCATTGATTCTTTAGGATTACGTTTATTAAAAACAACCGAATTGTTTTCCTTTACAAAAGGAAGCGATCGCGAATATATTTTTTGCAGATTACTTCCCGAAAACAATACAGGAAACCACATGCCGAAAACTCCTTTTCCGTTTTGGCCGCTATAGCCATAATTTGCATTGGTATAAATGTTTTTTCCATCAGTAATTAACGACTGTCTGTTAGTGAAATGTATTTCAATTAATTTTTTAGGATCGATGTCTAACTTTTTTATTTCCCTGTCAGCTATTGCAAAAACTTGATTATTAAAAATGATATAATTTTTTGAAATTTTGGGAACAACTTTTTTTGCATCAATTATTTTTTCTGATTTATCAATATAATCTCTTTCATTGCTTTTTGCGTTTTTCTTAGCATGCGCACCAAAAAAGTAAAGACCGTTTTTGTCAGCATAATAATTTCCGGCTAAATGCTTAATCGAGTTTTCATCGATATTTAATTTCACAGGATTAAGCTTGTACGTTTCTATATCCAGAAAAAAGAGTTCGCCGCTTTTTGCTTTATAGATAAAATCATTTAGCGGCTTGTAGTCGGCAATATGAATTTGCGCTGGCGTTACACGGTAAGAAATGCGGTAAATATAATTATCGTCTCTGCAGATCGACCAAATATCATCACTGTAAATCAACTTTAGTTTATCTAAGTTAAACGGAAAGGGAAAATACTCTTTAAACAAAATGCTGTTTCCAAGTACCAATAAAGTTGTTTTTTCGTAATCGATTTTTGGGTCTTTTTGGTACGTATATCCATCCCAAGTTTCACCTCCAACCATAGTGTAGGTTCTAACTTCCTTCAATTTAGGAACAAGCATATAATCTCCAATAATGAAATCTTTTACAGTGTCTTTAGGAGTGCTTTTTACAACGTCTTTTTGTTTTTCATGGCCTTTACAAGAAGTGAAAATAGATAATAAAGTAAGAAATAGTACGAGTTTATTTGGGTTCATCGGTTAGGTTTAGTTGTACGGTCGTTTGAGAATATTTTTTAGGATTGATTTATTTTGAAGCGATTCATCAATTACGCATTAAAGATGATCAATAGCATTATCAAAGCGCCAAAAAATAAAACGCCAATCATATGATTCATTTCACTGTTTTCATCTTTTTTCTTGTTGCTTACACTTGGCGACCAGAAACTTGAAAATGTTCTAAAATCATTGTCATTTAGCAAAGTTGATAAGTTGAAATACAGAAATCGTGCAGAAGCTCCCAAAAACTCGAGAATAATTCGGCCAGATAGTATTGCTATAAAATCCATTTTGAAATAGTATTTAACTTAGTTGTTTATCATTGGGTTCAAGTCGCTGTCTTTGTTTCGTAAATCTAATCCACCCTCGTAAACCGATTTAAGATTAGTCAAATAAAAATGCCAGCCGTTTGAACAGCCCAACCTAATATTTTGTTTCGAACTATCATCAGTTGGAATATTATGATGGTGGAGTTCAACGATCGTATAGCCATTACTTTCGCTCAATTTTATATCAACAAGACAAGTTCCTTCAAATGTAAATTGTAAGTAGTCCTTTCCGTTGGCAGCCATTATTTTTCCCTTCATTGCGTCTTTGTATAAATACCAAAGCCATTCATAAGTATTGCCTTCTGAAGTATTTTTGTCTTCGCCAATTGGTTCTTCATTTGGATTAAAAAAAACTACTTTTTCGAGAAACCATTTTTCTAATTCTGCTGCAATTGTCCAAGCATTATAAAGATCGCCGATTGTAGCTTTAATGGCTATTTTTTTGGTGAAAGATGTCCAGTCGAAGTTTTCCATGATAAACTTAAATTTTTATTAGCGGTTGTAATCGTCTAAATTTCTTTTTAGATCTTTAATTCGATCTTCGGTGCATTCAGCCAGACAGGTATAATATACTAATGGCTGAATACTACCTCCTTCAGATCCTTGTTTTTCAAAATCACATTTCGAATCTCTAAATTTTATCCAGTCTTTCTGCGCTGTAATCAGTAAATTTTTCTCTTTTTCATCTAATTTTTGTACAAGTTTCTTGTACACTTTGTTAAGTTCATTATCCGCTTTTTTTAAATTATCCATAGCGATCTGATTCATTTCGAGTTGTGTTTGGGCAAATAAAGTAGTGCTAAAGCTAAACAGGAATAATATGGAGAAATATAGGAAGAGATTTTTCATTTCATTTAAATTTTACTGATTTACGGTTTTGAGAATGCGTTCTAAAACTATAAACAAAGCTCTTATAGATTGATTTGTTCTTTGTAAATATAAATAAAAGCGATATGATTTTTGTAGCTTTTGTATTTGATGATTTTTATTGTTGCAGGCATGGATTGCAAATCTGCGCTATAGTATTAATGCGATTTGTTATTTTCCATATTTTAATATACGTAGTTGTAATTACCCTCAGAAAACACATTTCCTGTAATCGCATCAATTTGTATAAAAGGACAATGATTACATTTTTTAGAAATATCCCAGTAATACAGTTTTCTTTTTCCTTTTTTATACCCTAGACTGGTTTTTGAGTAGCTATAGGTTTTAAAAAATATGTCTACACTATCTCCAGTAATACCATATCGTTCAGCAATTTTTAAAGCCTGACTTTCGGTAATCTTAATTTTATTTTCGTCTTTTTCTTTACAAGAAGTGAATGAAAAACAAATTATAAATAGAAGAGCGATTATTGTAGTTGAAAAATTCTTTTCCATAGTTGAAATCTACATTTTTGTTAAATTCTCTGAGTTATAACCATAACTTACCCCGCTGCGCAAATGTCTCTAACTTTGCGCCAATTTACTATAATTTATTCAAAGCAACGACGTCTCAAAGTCTCTGACTTTAACTCGTTCATGCTTATAAAAATAATTATTTTAGATCAATTCGTAAAAAGTCGGGAGACTTTTGACAGGATTATGGTTTTAAGATGAAAAAAAATACGCAAAGTCAGAGACATTTGCGTAGCGTTTCATCAGATATTCTTCGCGGAGCGGGCATTTTTTTTACAATTTAGATTTGAAGAAAAAATATTTCTTTGTCAACAAATTAGTTTGTTCTCTATTTAAATATAAAAAAAACTACATGATATTTGTAAAAGAAAAGTCGCCTAATAGGCGACTTCTTTTTAATTCATAATTTATCAAGCTTACTTAGTTAATCTAACATACGGGCTGTCGAAACGTTTTGTGCCTTCTGAAACAAGCTTACCATTAAGCCAAACATCTTTAGGATAAATAAAGGTTTTGCCTCTAGCAAAAGTAGCTTCAATCGTATCTGTATCTTTTTCGTTCCATTGAATATAGGTGATTGATTTACCATTTTCGGAGTGATTCAGACCTACTCCAATAACATATTGTTTTCCTTTTTTTAAAATCCTGATATTTTTAGGATAGTCTAAATTACCTTCAAAAAATTCCTCAGTAACGCCATTTACTACATAAAATAATTTTATTTGGGATTCGTCTAAATGATTTGGGGTTTCTGGATTTAAAAGATCTTCTCCATCGGCATTAAAGACTGAAAAATCAATATCTGTATTAAGATAAAAACTGTTAACATCATTGTCATCTTTTGAATCGCATGCGAAAAAAGTTGTAATTGTTAAAATAATCAATAGTTTTTTCATAATGTTATGATTTTATGTTATAAGTCATTTCTAGGGCTTAGTGAAGTTGCTAATTTTTTCCTGATTAATTGTTTCATAATGAAAAGCTTAAGGTTGTGATTTAATTTAGTTAAGTAGAGGTAATTTCTTACATTTGTGTAAAATAAAATAAAGCAAGATGCTTAAGTAACCATAAAAAGTTTTTTTTGTAATAAAATAAGACAAGAAGAAGATTACTGATAGTTTGTAAATCGGCGCTATGAGGTAAAAATGACCTTTTTTTAAGCTGTATTTCCTCAATAAGACCGAAATTTGTATAAATCAGCTGTAATTATTTTGATATTAAACTAACAATATGAAAGAAATCAGACATTACGATGCAGTTTTCAAAGAGAATGCCGTACAGTTAAGTTATCGAAGAGAACCCGATCGCGCAGATTTATCTCAGAAACGTTAGCGCGGATTTGCAATCCGTGCCCACAAAGATTGGTTTGGATTAGTTCTCTTTGCAAAAAATACCTTTAGCATATATATATTTCCGCAACGATAGCGCAGATTTGCAATCTGTGCCCACACAGTAATTCCTTAACTATTCCAAAAATAAAAAAGTAAAATTTTCTATTATACTATTTATTTTTGTAAGAAAAAAGAACGTGTCGACAAAATGCAAAGCAACAACAACTGAGGAAGCATATTTTATAACTGTAACTGCTGTAGGATGGATAGATATTTTTACAAGACTAAATCAGAAAAACATCTTAATAAGTGCTTTAAAGTATTGTCAGGAAAATAAAGGTTTAGAAATTTATGCTTATTGCATTATGAGCAGCCATATTCATTTGCTTTGCAAAGGAACGAATGGTTTTGTGTTATCTGATATTATTAGAGATTTTAAAAAATTTACATCAAAAAAAATAATACAAACTATAATAGATGAACCTGAAAGCAGAAGAGAATGGATGCTTGAATATTTTCAAAAGTCCTGTGAACATTTAAAAAAGAACCAAACTTATAAAGTATGGCAAAATGGCTACCATGCAGAACATATTTACAGCAATAAATTTATTAAGCAAAAAATAGATTACATCCATAACAATCCTGTAAAAGACAAAACTGTTAGTTCCGCTGAAGATTATTATTTTAGTTCGGCAAGAAATTATTCAGGATTAGAAAATGATTTAGATGTTGTTTTGTTATACTTATTTTAAAAACGCTCTACTGTTGCTTTTACTCAGCTTTGCGAGCACAGATTGCAAATCGGCGCTAAGGAGCGAGTTGATTAATTCTCTTTGTAAATATGAAAAAGCACATATAATTTGTGTAACTTTTGCATTAGTGATTTGCTTTGAGTCTTACTGTTGCGGGCACGGATTGCAAATCCGCGCTAACGAATCGTACGGATATATCTGCGCGATCGGGATTATTTACATAAGTTAAGTTTGAAATAATATTACGAAAGCATATTACGTACGATAGCGCGGATTTGTAATCCGTGCCCGCAAAGATTGGTTTATATTTTTGATGATTTTTATTGTGTCTTGTTGTTGCGGGCACGGATTGCAAATCCGCGCTATCGGGGTCAAAAAATATTAATCAATAATTTCATTTGTGTAAAGATCAATTGAATCTTTAAAACGATTAAATTTTTGATCAGGAGAGATTATTCCCATTGCTTGAAATAATTTTCCTTTTGATAGCATTGTTTCCCTAAAATTTCTAAGCGTAAGTTCTTCTTTGTTATAAACCATACTTGATTCATCCGAAAAAGTTGAAGATAAATAATCGATATCAATTTCAAAATTACTATCATCTAGATCTGAAACATATTGACCTACATGTGAGTAGCCTGGATGATTAAGAGCTTTACAAATTGAGTTGCGATCGTTTGGATTAATAAGAGGGCCATAGATTACACATCGAATGGCTGAAGGACGAAATTCAGAAACGTAAATGCCATCCTTAACTTGTAATAAGCGTTTTAGAGGTCTGACAATTCTCCATTCATTTTCGTATTCCCAGCATTTATCTTTGTGAAACATAAGATTGCTATCAGGATTTTCATTAGGATATAGAAATCTTTTATTGCTATATTTTACTTTGTCAAAAATATATCTTTCATAACTAGAAGGAATGAGTCCTTCTTCTACATCAAATCCGATTACAACACCAGTATAATTTTGACAATAATGAGCCCACATTAATTGAATTTCAAAACTAGAGCTTAGTGACAATATACCTTTAGTAGAATATGATTCAAATAATGTATTTGTGATTTCTAATGTAAAATTCTCAAGGCCTTTTAAGTCTGTGTTGTTAGTTTTTTTTAAATAATCTTCTTTTATTTTTTCCATATCAAGTGTTGGTAACAATTCAAAAGCATCATTAAGAACATTTGGTTGTGAAAAACGAATTTGTTTTGAAGAGATTATTTGTAGGGCTCTTTCTGCGGTAACATATTTGAAATAAACTTTTTTTGTCATATTAAGTACTTGTTTATTATATTATTGGTAAAGCTTTTATAACTCGTTAGCGCAGATTTGCAATCTGTGTCCGCAAAGATTGGTTTGTTCTCTTTGTAAATATAAAAAAGCTACATGATATTGTAGCTTTTGTTTTTTTATGATTTGTATAGTGTATTACTGTTGCGGGCACGGATTGCAAATCCGCGCTAACGAATCGTACAGATATATCTGCGCGATCGGGGTTTTGATGATTTGTATTGTGTTTTGCTGTTGCGGGCACGGATTGCAAATCCGCGCTAACGAATCGTACAGATATATCTGCGCGATCGGGATTGCAAATCTGTGCTAACGGGATTAAGTAAATTTATGCATTCTATTTATTAATTAAGATTTAGTATTGTAAGAGTTATTAATTATTTCTTTTAAGTTGTCGTAATATTTCTCTTCAATTGGATCATGAGTCCAATGTGCGCAATATAATCCCCAGTATAAATAATGTAAATCACGGAAATATTGATATTCGTCTAGATAATTTGCAATAGATTGTATACCTATTAAGCCATTAATTTTGTTAATTGAATAGCCTTTATTCATAAAAAAATCTATAGCTAAATGGAATTCATTGCTAATTATTAGAAAAAAATCTTTTTTAGTTTGCGTATTGTTTAATGCTGTTATTAACCCGGATGTTGTTTTATAATTCATTTATTTTTATATTTAAACGGCTGTATAATAAAAAAGTTTATTTTGTTTATAATTAGGCCATATGTTTATGCTGCTTAGAATAATTGTTAGTGATGTATTAAGAATTTTTTTGTTCTTCAGATGAGGTTTTAATATATTCTCCGGCTAGCGCGAGCGTCCCGCTCGTGCCCAATGCAGTTTTTTAAATTGATTTGGATTGCGTTCACGAGCGGGACGCTCGCGCTAGCTTGGGAAGTTTATAATATATCGTTGATCTCTTATTGCTTTTTTTCGGTATAGAACCACTCTAAATTAGATTCTTTAATTTCTTTTCTGTCTTTTATTAAAGAATTAAATTCCCAAATCATAGCAGAAGTTAGATATAAAAACATCCCTCTTTCTCCATCTTTTATATCTTCTCTTTTTATATTATCAATGTTTTGTGATATTATAAATGAATTTTCTAATTCTTTGATTCTAGATTTAACAGAACCATTTGAAAAACTGCATCCATATATGTCATGTGCAAAAGAATTTCTTATTTTTCTGACGATATGTAAATCTCTTGCAAACTTTCCACTAATTAACCCTATACGATATGTAATGTCAATTTTGGCACTAAACGTAGATAAGGGACTTGTAGCATTATCAAATAAAGAATCTTCAGATGATGGAACTGGTACAAGATAAGATTTTAATAGTGTTTGAAGAGTTTCATCTATTATTGAAGCAACTAAGATAACGGCGGCTCTATCGCTTTCTTTTTTAAATTGTTCTAATAAATAAACTAGTTGCCAATTTTGATCTTTAACTACTTCTTTTGTTGTTTTCTCTTTTATTGCTGACTTTGTTGTTGTTTTGGGTTCTGATTTTTGATTATGTTTTTCTTCTTCTGCCATAATATTCAATTAAAAATATTTTAAATTTTTCAACAATCTTATCATTTGACATTTTAGCATTATTAATGTCATTTTGTTGAAATGATTCTACTTTTTCGTTCTCATATAATTCTAAATTATGATTATTTGATTAAGCTCTAATGCATTTTTAATTTTTTAGTAAATTATATGTTTGCAAGGTATTCTTCAAATTGTTGGTCAATAAAAAGACACTGTTCAGTATACTCTTTCATTTCCACATCTAAAGTATCTTTGATCTTTTCCTTGGTTTCATTAATAATTGTTTCAAATTCGGTTGTTAATTGACCGTTGAATCTTGTATTAAGAGCGTTGTCGAACATATTGAAATAAAAATTTAGTAAATTATCCATTTGATTAAAATTATTAGATTCTGTATTGTTTAAATTATTCTAGATGTAATTTTTTAAAGCTACTTATTTAAAAATCAAATACTTATTTAAGTTGTAATTTCGAAAGATAAATCATAAACACAAATGTTTTGTATCATATTTATTTAGATGAAAGTAGCTAAGAGATAAAAACAAACATCGGATTTAATTTAAATTTACAATCACGTAAAAACACCTGTTTTGCTTAAACAAAACGTTAAATTTTCCCTACGCTGTGCGAAGTCGGGAGACTTCGCACCCGTTGCTATATTCCGTTTGGAATAGTTTTTATTTTTCTTTGTGAATAATTGGAGTGGGTACGAAGTCGGGAGACTTCGCACAGCGATTATCTAATTTTATAAAAGAACACTTTGTAGAGCCTGGGAGCGGGTAAACCTATTTTGGACAAGACACACCAATCACGTGTTTAAGATTTTTCCACTACTTTTGCTAATCGTAAAAAGAAAAGTTTTATTTTACTAAAAAAAGAATTATTTTGTTTAATTTTAGTTAATGACTCACTTTTATTATCAAAGTTCATTCTTGTTATATTAAATTTGTTCAATAATTGAATAAAATCATTTTCAAATAATTGATGATCATTTATTAATTTCTCTGCAATGCTTTTTAGGGCCTTTTTGTTTTCATTAATTTGTAAAATTGTAGCAGTAGTTTTAATTGAATTTCGAATAAAATTTTCTTTGTCTATTATCTTTAAATGCGAGAGTAGATAATCTATATTTTCTCCATCTTTACCTAATGTATCAATGTTAAGCATTGAGTTGTTTTCGTAAATAGCCTGCGATATTGGACCTCCCAGTAAACATAATATTCTTCGATTAAGATTAGCTTGAGTGTTAATTTCATCATCATTGAAATTATATGTTGTTAAGCCATAAATTAATTCTTCATTTTCAAATTTCAAAATTACTGATTTTATTGACCAACCTGTAATATATGACATTAATGCATGACCTGCTTCGTGATATGCAGTTCTAGTAGTGTTACTCATGTTTTTTTTAATTTCAATTTTTATTTTTAAGAAGAATTAGTATTGTTTATTACTGCTGCAGAAATAAATATAATATAGTCCCTATCTGGTTTTATGCATTTGCATAATCACTTAATGAATCAATAAGATCTATACCAAGTTGTGATATTTCAACAAGTTGGTATAGTTCAGCAGCATATCTCATTCCATTATCTACTAACAATCCTTTATTACATAGGTCTTGAATAAGAAAATAAAATTCATATTGAGGGATATTATAAGTATTAGATTTCCATGGTTTTTCAGAATTTTCTATTTTATTATTAAGTGTTTCTATCTCTTCTTGAATAGAGTTTAATTCTTCTTCTAGTTTTGGAATTATTTCTGAAAATGTAGCTTCATCGTGTGAATCAAGTTTCCAATATTCAGCTTTTAAATTTTTTTTAATTTTATTCAGTTGTCTTTCTTTATCCAATAATTCTCCTCTATCTTCAATGTACGATGATATGTAAGCTTCATTAAGACCTCTTAATATTGGAATTTGTTTTTCGTGAAGATTACTGATAATTTCTAACAATAACTCAGAATAGTTTATTTCTTTAGGTCTTAACAATTGGTTGGCTAGTAAGTTTCTTATCGCCAATTTTTTTATTTCAGAATGAGTTTTCGAGACCTTTATAATAACTTCCTCAAAAAAATCTCCAAACTCTTCTTTCTTAATTTGCGCAATATCTATTTTATCTTCCTTGAATTGCGCAAGATATTCTGAAAAATTATTTATAAAATTATTTACTCTTTCTTGTTTAATACGTCCTCTCGCTTCAAATGCGTATTCATTAATTGCTCCACCAATAAATGGTATAGCACTTATAGCTCCTTTTAATGTTGATATTCCTATTTGAGTTGCGATTTCTTTATTACTCATCATTTAAATTATGGGATTTTTAAGCAGTATTAAAATGTGCATTTTATTATAATTTTAAAATTGATCTAGATAGTAGATAATACTTAATTTTTATAAGTCGTGTTACAAAATGGATGGGTAATTTGTCCATTTTCTGGATCTCCCTTTCCTCCATCTGATTGTCTGTCAATATGATCAATTGAAATTGAATTTTTATGTATAAAACCATTACAGATCTTACATTTTAAACCATTTTTAATTGCTTCTTTAATGAAAACTTCAGATTTTGAATCCGTTGTAAAATTGCTGTAAATATCCTTATCTTCTTTTAACGTTTGAAGGGTTAAATATTTATATTTTTCACTTTTTATAATTTCGTCAATTACTTTTTGTGGATTTGATTCAGTTTTTAAATTACTCATAATTACAAAGTAGAAATCAACAACATGGGGGATTGCAGAAAATGCACTCCTATATTTTCTAGATATTTGTTGTATCAAATAATCGAAATTTAATAAGAATTCTTCAAATTTATCTCTGATTTCGATAAAATCTTTGTATTTGTTTTTCTTTTCTAATTCAATAATAAATGCTAAAGTAAAATAGAAAGATGCAGGTTTATGTTTGCCTTCAACTGAGTAGAAATATACTATAGGATGTAGACCTAAAGAAGAAGGATGAACACTATTTATCCTCCAAGCCAATTTTCTAGTGTTTTTTAAATATCTGAGTGTTTCAGAGCCATTTATGTCATCATTTAAATTTTCAGAAAAGTCGGGTCCAATATTGTTCGACATATTTACAAATTCGAGAATTAAAGGCAAACTTTGAGCAGAAACTAATTTTCCACCAATTGGGATATCTAATGTTTTTACTGGAGTTCTTAACGTTGGGTTATAAATGATTTCATTTATTTCCTTAGATAATTTTTGAATTTCAGCTTGAATTTCGGCGGAAAAATCAGACCAGTATTTATGTCCTTGCCCTCCACGAATTATTGCTCTTGCTGCAATGCAATTACCTTTTTTGCGAGATTCAAGAATTTTTAATTCTGTTGGATCAATCTTTGAAGGTTGTTGATTTATTTTAAAAAAAGATTTTTCTGCTTTTTTTGCATCACCATCGACCCATTGTACCTGAATTGAGTATGCACCAAGATTTTTAGCTTTTTGAATTAATTGCTCATTTGGTTTCTCAGTATATGGAGCATTTATTATATCATCATATCTACCAATTTTCTTATTGATAATCTTTCTTGTTTTTTCTGCAATTTCTTTTTGTTCCTCATTAATACTATCACCATAAAATTTTTTAGAAATTTCACCATCTCCATAATCGTCTTTTATCCAGCTTATTAAAGCACTTAATCTATGGGCACCATCTATTACAAAGTATAGCCCTGAATTATTTCTCCATAAGATAATTGCGGGTATTAATTCTCCATTTATATAGCTTTCAATAAACTCAACAATTTTTTTTGCATCCCATTCATTCGTTTCTCTTTGAAAATCAGGTTTTCTTAAAAAAGGGTAGAAAAAGCCACCTGTAAAATTTGAAATTGAAATGGAATTAAATAAGTTTGTTGAGTTCTGATTTCCAATAACTTCAAAATCTTCTCTAGGTATAATTGCGTCTAAGTTTACTTTTGCCATATGGTTGGGTTAATTGTTTTTTACTGATCTATAATTTTATTACTAAGAATACATTCTGTATAGATTTCTTTTTTGATAATTTATAAATATATAAAAAAAGTTACTATGAACTTTTTGATAGGATTATTTTATTTTCAAAACTACTTTTACTCAGATTTAAAACCTTACGGAAAACCGTAAAAGCAATTTTAAAACCAAATCCCTAGCCCTGATAGCAGCGGCATCCTTTTTAGGCAAACGAAAACAGCTAAATTAAAACCGTAAACATGCTGCCTAAAAAGATATAGCGGATAGCAGGAATAAGCTCCTAAAAACCATCCTAATTCCACTAAATATCAGACTTAAAAAACACAAAAAATAACCACTAGAATTTTCCACAAAAATTTTGTAATTTTGCAGTCCAATAAAAGGAATTAGAAAATGTTAGATAGACTTCAATATGTAAAGCAGCGTTTTGATGAGATTTCGGATTTGATTATTCAGCCGGATGTAATTGCTGATCAAAAACGTTATGTGCAACTCAACCAAGAATATAAAAGCATAAAAGCTTTGGTTGATAAGAGAGAAGAATACATTCTTGTTTTAGCAAATATTGACGAAGCAAACGAAATTATTGCTGACGGAAGCGATGCTGATATGACCGAAATGGCCAAAATGCAGCTTGACGAAGCAAAAGAACGCTTGCCTCAACTAGAGGAGGAAATCAAATTTATGTTGATTCCTAAAGATCCTGAAGATGCTAAAAATGTTATGGTGGAGATTCGCGCCGGAACGGGTGGGGACGAAGCGAGTATTTTTGCAGGGGATTTATTTAGAATGTATACTAAATACTGTGAAGGCCAAGGATGGAGAACATCTGTGGTGGATATGAACGAAGGTACTTCGGGAGGTTTCAAAGAGGTTATTTTTGAGGTTTCGGGAGAAGATGTTTATGGTACTTTGAAGTTTGAAGCGGGTGTTCACCGTGTACAACGTGTTCCTCAGACAGAAACGCAAGGTCGTGTGCATACATCGGCTGCTACTGTTATGGTTTTACCAGAAGCAGAAGAGTTTGATGTTCAAATCGATATGAACGATGTTCGTGTAGATTTCTTCTGTTCGTCAGGACCTGGTGGACAATCGGTAAATACTACGAAATCGGCTGTACGTTTAACGCACATTCCAACAGGATTGGTGGCGCAATGTCAGGATCAGAAATCGCAGCATAAAAATAAAGATAAGGCGTTAACGGTTTTACGTTCTCGTTTATACGAAATGGAATTGGCTAAGAAAGAAGCTGAAGATGCTACAAAACGTACTTCTCAGGTTAGTTCTGGTGACCGTTCGGCTAAGATTCGTACGTACAACTATGCGCAAGGCCGTGTAACCGATCACCGTGTTGGTTTAACGCTTTACGATTTAGGAAACATCATGAATGGTGATATCCAGAAAATTGTTGCCGAGCTTCAGTTGGTTAACAATATGGAGAAATTGAAAGAAGCTTCGGAAGTATATTAATCTGAGTTGCTAAGATTCTGAGATTCTGTGATACTAAGGTTTATTTTTGGAATCTATAAATATTTGAAAAGCCGAACTTACGTTCGGCTTTTTTGTTTGTATCTGATTTTGGACGATGTATATAATATAGCCAATGGTTTCAACCATTGGGACGCAGTTCATTCACGATTCGTTTTAAACGATATATTTATAATTCGTCTCCCGTGGTTGAAACCACGGGCTATGTATTATGCTTTTTTTTGAATTCCTCTTATTTTATATAGCCAATGGTTTCAACCATTGGGACGCATTGATTCACGATTCGTTTTAAACGGTATATTTATAATTCGTCTCCCGTGGTTGAAACCACGGGCTATATTTCAAATCCTTTACATTGGCCCAACAAGAAAAAACTTAGAACCTTAGCAACTCAGAATCTTAGTATCTTAGGATTAGAGTCTTAGCAAAAAATGCAAGAACCTTCTTAGGTTTTTAAATTTTATAGTTTTTTATCTGTAAAATTGTTAAATTTATGAGATTAAACTGTTAATAGTTGCGGAGCGAATTTTCTTTCGCTTTCTAATTTTAACTAAGAGCATTACTACAAGAAGTTTTTACGAAGTAAGATTAATAATATTTTTTATTAAAACTTAGAATCTTAGCGGCTTAGTATCTTAGCGTCTAAAAAAAACTTGCTTAATCGATCGGATTAAGCAAGTTTTTTTTTGCCATTTTTTTGTTAATATTTGTGTGCTTTTTGAAAAAAAGGCGCAACCAACCAACCCCTTATAAAAAATCTATGAAGAGAACTTTACTATTATTTTGCTTCTTTGGAAGCTTTTTTTATGCGCGATCGCAATCGTATTTCGGATTCAGGGACGACAATTATGCCGGAATCCAGTCGGCTTTGTTTAATCCGTCTGTTATCGTAGATTCAAAATACAAAGCCGATGTCACTATTTTTTCAGCCAGCGCAACAGGACAAAATGATTTGTACGGCTTTAATTTTGCTGAAGTTCTCGACGGAAATTATGATATTCAGGCAGACGCAAGCAAAAACATCAAAACGAACAATCGAGGAAATGTAAATTTCGACATTTTAGGACCTTCGTTTATGCTGAATATTACGCGCGAACATAGTATTGCTTTTTTTACAAGAGTTCGAAGCGTTACAGGAATTATAAATGTAAACGGACAGTTGATTGATGAGTTAAACAAAGATCTTGATGTTTCAAATAGTTTTATGATTCAAGGCGGCAACCCAAATGGAGTAAGCAATTCTTGGGCAGAAATTGGCGCAAGTTATGCAACAATTTTCTTAGATGAAGAGGATCACTTTATTAAAGGAGGTTTAACTGTGAAATATTTGCTGGCTGGTGTAAACGGCTATATGAGTGGAAATGACTTGAGCGTTGTTTTCAATAAGAATAATGCAAATCCCTCACTAAGTGAATATTATTCGACGGGAACATTAAAAACGGCCGCAAGTTATGATTATCAAAACGGAAATGACCCTAAATTTAGTGGCGCTTCGGCAGGAGTTGGGCTTGATTTGGGTTTTACGTACGAATACCGCACAAATTGCCATACTTGTATAGGAAACCGATACAAATTTAAAGCAGCGGCTTCGGTAACGGATATCGGGAAAATAAATTATAAAAACGTTACTGAAAACACTTATAATTTGGCCGGAAGGGTAACGCAGGATGATATTGACGATGCAGAAAGTATTTTTGAATTCTTCGATACACATTATACAAAGGTTTCGTCAAGAACTGGTGTTAAAGCTAATTTGCCAACGGCGCTTCACACCAATTTCGACTGGAATATCGATAACAAATTCTATCTGAATTTAAGTACTGATTTTAGTTTAGTGAATGCAAAAAACATAAACGGAACTGCACTTCCAAATTCGATTACATTTACGCCTCGATATGAAACCAGACAATTCAGTTTTTATATTCCGGTAACGTACATGGAATTCAGTGGCACGCAAGTAGGAACTGGTTTTAGAGCGGGTCCGTTGTTTGTAGGTTCTGGTTCGCTGATTTCAAATTTGTTTTCGAATACTTCAAAAGCCTGCAATTTATATGTGGGTTTGAAATTGCCAATTTATCAAAATTATAACTGAGATTCTGAGATACTAAGATACTAAGTTACTAAGGTTTTGAGATGCTAAGGTTTTGAGTTTTTTATATAGAAAAGAGACTGTTTCACATAAATGAAACAGTCTCTTTTTTGGTTTAGAAAAAACTTTCGCTTTCGCTAAAACCTTAGTCCCTTAGAATCTTAGTCCCTCAGAACCTTTAAATATATAATCATGTATTAACCGTTTAATCGTTTGTTTTAAAGAAACGTATAAACAAGTTAGATACCGAGAAATACTCTTGTGTATTCAAAACATTTATATAGATTAGAGTACATGTATACTCCGTTTTTTAATACAATATGGCTAAATTTTTCCATGATATAAAATTTGAAGTTAGACAAATTACTCTTTAGATGGTTCGTATTGAGATGTTTCTTCTTGTGAAGATGCATCTGAAGATTCGTGATGTGGTTTCGAAACCAAATTGGTTACGACCAGCTGAACGATTGAGCCCAAAATTCCCTTGAACATTGAATCGCCTTTTCCGACGATGAATCTTTTTGCCAAATATCCAATTCCGATACTGATGGCAGACTGCGCAATGTGGCTTTTAAAACCAACAGTTTCGTTGATTTCTTCAACCGTATTCCGAATCAGGTTGAGAGGTTTTAAATTTTCTTTAATATCCTCAATTTCGTCTTTTATAGAGCACCACTCGGTGTCTTGAAGATTTTCTAAAAACTTTATTCTCTGATTTAATTGATCAATAGTGTAAATAGGCTCCATTATAGTCTTTTTTAGTTATTAATAGTTAAATCAGTTTTTATTCTCTTCTTTTAAAATGCTTGAAATAATAGTGTTTCCAATTGGTGTTTTAATCAAGCTGTGATGCGTTTTATGAATCACAATGGCAACAATTAAGTAAAAAAGTGCCATGATAAAAAAACCGTAGTAATACTCTCCAAGCTCTTTGCCAACCCATAAACTGATCCCAATATTAAGAAACAAGGTAAAAAATGCAACAACTACGCCAACTGCGATCTTTGATGTTAAGGTTGAGACCACATCTGCGACTGAACATACTGTTTTGAGCTTAAGTAATTCTAAACTTGTTTTAGTATAGTTTTCCGCTTTTTCATAAAGATTTAAATTCTCGTTTGTTGTTGCATTTGATTCCATGATATAAGGTATTTATGGTTTAAAAATCTCACTTTGTACTATAATACTAGTAGTTTGATTTTACTGTTTTTGCCTCGTCTTTAATTGAATTGTAGTCTTCTTTAACTTGGTTAAATTTTGCTTTTCCCTCATCTACAATTTCTTTTCCGTTTGATTTGATAGTATCTACAATTCCGTCAAACTTTGTTTTTAAGTTGTCTCCGTAATCTTTCGATTTATCTTTTATTTTTTTACGAGTTTCTGAACCTTTATCTGGTGCGAATAAAACTCCTAATAATGCTCCTGCAGCTGCAGCGCCAACAATTCCTAAAATGGTGTTACTTGCTTTCATAATATTTGATTTTAATGATTAATATATAATTGTTAATATGATTTGTTTTTAAATTTCCCTGCCTTTGATCAATCTAAGCAATACAGCGACAATGGCAATCACTAATAAAATGTGAATGATGCTTCCAAAGCTGTAAACAAAGAAACCAAGAGCCCACAGAATAACTAATATTACTGCGATTGTGTATAATAAATTTGACATGGTTTTTATTTTTTAGAGGGTTAATTAATTCGTTTTTACTAATTCAGTTTATACGACAGGTATAAAGATAAATTACTGTTTTTAGCATCTGGAACAGTAAAAGTTGTTCCCGCAACGGTTCTTTCTTTTCCTATCGTTGTTAATCCGTAATTGTATCGTAAACCAATACTGATTGGATTAAAATCGACTCCCACACCGGCAGATAAACCAGCATCAAATCTATTTAAATCATCGGCTTTAATTTCTTCGTCAAAGTTGAAATCACCGTCGCCAGAAACTTTAGAACTTACCAGGTATGATGCGTATCCACCGGCATGAATATTAAAATTTTTGGTAACATTTACTCTCACTAACAAAGGAAGTTCGATGTAATTCAATTTAAATTTTCCGGTTCCGCTAGCAAAGGCATTGTTATATTCTAATTCGGCACCTTTTGTAGTAAACAAAAGTTCTGGCTGAATTGCGATAAAATCTGAAATAGGCAATGTTGCATAAACACCGGCATTAAATCCGTATAAAATATTTTCGTCGTCGGCATTATTGTTATATAAATTAGACATGTTAAAACCTCCTTTTACACCAAACTCGGTAGTAACATTTTCATCATTTTGAGCTTGAAGCATTCCGAATGAAGCTGAAAAAAATAAGGCTAAGGCGCATAAAAAATTAGTGTGCATTTTCATAGTAAAAAATTTAGTTAATAATAGATTGTTAAGGCGTTTAAATAAATTCTGTTTTTAATCGTTGTGTTTCTCTCAAAAGCTGATACTGCTCTGGCAAATACTGAAGCACTAATTTTAAAATTTTCTCATCATTTGTTTCAGATGAAATTTTTTCAAATAAATTAATCTGTTCTGACAGCGACTCTGAAATTGAATTCAGGTATGTTTGGTCAAATGAACTTGAATCAGTAGCAATTAAATCATATAAATCTCTTTTGTGGGCTACATTAATATCAGTTATAATAATGAGCTTTTTGTTTGCCATTTCTGATATTCTTTGAAGCAATTGATTTTGATGATCTTCAATTTTTTTGCTTAATTCCTGTATCGGACTTTGAGAACGTTTTTGTGCAAATTGACTTTTTGAAATAAGAGTATTACTCACATTTGCCACAGCAATAAAAAACGAAGATTCAACTTGGTCTTTATCAATTTGCTGTCTTTTGTTTTGGCTAAAAACTTCATTATTAAACGGACTTGCTTTTTGATGTTCTTTCTTTCCGCATGCTGAAAAAGAGATTATAATCAATAAGAAAAAGACGCTTAAAATAGATGCTTTTATTAGGGGCATTGTTTTCATTGTTACTTCATAAAGTATTACATTACAAAGGTGCTAACGAATAACTTATTTTGCTTTACAGCATAAAAAAGAATCGTTATATAATTCCCATAATCTGTTTATATAAAGGTCTTAAGAGATTTTTAAGCAGAAAAAAAAAGAGCGTTTACTGTAAATAAATGATTATTTGCAGTAAACGCTCTTTGTAAGATTTTGAGTATTTATTAATCTGGAAGAAAAACAGTAAAGAGAGAACCTTTTCCTGGAACACTGTCGGCTAAAATATAACCTCTGTGATTTTCGACAATTTTTTTGCAGATCGCTAAACCAATTCCAGTTCCCGGATAATCGGTTTTAGAATGCAGACGCTGAAAAAGAACAAAAATAGTTTCTTTAAACTGCGGATCAAATCCCATTCCGTTGTCTGAAAATGTAATTTTGTGGTATTTCTTTATAGACTGTTCCAATAAATCAGGATAATTGATCGCAAGTACTTTTTCACTTTCAATAATAATTTCCGGAATTCGGTCATGCTGACTGTATTTTAATGAATTTCCGATTAAGTTGATAAAAAGCTGTTCAATTTGATACGGAATCACTTCTAATTTTGGAAGTTTTGAAACATTAATAACTGCTTTTTTCTCATGAATAATTTCGGCTAAATCAGATTCGGCATTTTCCAGAAGTTCATTTAAATTTGATTTTATAAACTCCTTTTTAGTCGTATTGGTTCTTGAAAATAAAAGAAGATCATCAATTAAAACACGCATTCTTTTTGCTGAACTTTCAATTTTAAAAAGATATTCGCGGGCACTGTCAGACATTGCGGCTTTATCAGCATCAGAAACTCTAGAAATAAAAGTCTGTATTTTTCTAAGTGGTTCCTGTAAATCGTGACTCGCAACGTGATTGAAAGAAGCCAGTTCTTTATTGCTTTTTTCTAATTCTCTGTTTCGTTCCTGTAGTTCAATATTCAAAAGATGCTCATCGGTAATATCAAAATTGATTCCCAATAAAATTTTGCTTCCCTGTTGATCTGTCAATAATTTTCCGGTCGATTTAAAATACCTGATTTCATGATCCGGGCGCACAATTTTGTAATAAATAAACGGAAGGTTCTTTTTTTCGATAATTCCCTGCATCGATTTTGCAACGGCATCTTTGTCATCTGGATGCACAAAATCAAGAAATGTTTCTTTTTCGGGAACAAATGCATTCGGCTCAACGCCTAATATTCGAAACTGATTGTCGGAATAATCGATTTTATTGGAATCCAAATCCCATTGCCAGGTGCTGAATTTTCCAATAACTTCAGACTCGGCCATCAAACCGCTGGAAATTAAAAGTTTTTTGTTGTATACTTTCAAGCGCTCAAAATCACGGCTGATTTGTCTGTAGGCCAATAATATAAAAGTCAATGCCGTTAAAAATAAGGAAACAGAAAAAATAGGGCTTAACGAAATTTCCTGATCGTAAATTTTAAGTCTTTTTTCTAAATATTTTTTTTCGATATCATTCATTTTATCCACTTGAAACCGAATATTTTCCATTAAAATTCGGCCACCAAACATATGATTGTCAAGTTTTCTTTTATCGTATGTTTTGGGATCGCTGTATTTTAGGCAATTTTCAAAAGAAACAAATCGCTGAATAATGAGCTTGAATAAATTTTCGAGATTTTGCTGCTGAATCGCATTGTCTGCAGTCAGTTTTTTTAAGGTAATAAAAGAAGCATTTACCTTGTCGCGCGAATAAAGATAAGGCGCTAAAAAACGGCCATTGCGTGTTATGATATAACCGCGCTGGCCTGTTTCAGCATCTTTAATGGCTGACATTAATCGTTCTAATTGAATGTTTATTTCATAAGTATGCATCACAAGCTTGCTGGACTCATTTAAGTCCTGATTGTGTTTGTAAGCAATGGATGAAAGAAATAACAGAATGAAAACTGCGATTACAAAAATAACTCTCAATGAGTTTGAAGAATTAAAATTTGGTATCCATTTCATGTGGCAGGCTTATACTATTTTAGTCGCAACAGGAAATTATCACGGTTTAACCCAGAGGTATGATAGTGCCAGTTTACGGTCACGACTTCATTAATTATTTTTTTAAGCGTATTAAAATCGCTCGGCTTTTTGATGTAAATATTGGCACCTTGAATAAATGTATCTTCAATATCTTCTTCAGATGATGAAGTAGAGTAGATGGCAATAATGATATTTTTTAGACGTTCGGTTTTTTTGATTTCAATCAAACATTCTTTACCTGTTTTTTTTGGCATGTTCAAATCCAGAAACAAAATATCCGGAAGTTTGTTGTCAAGATTGTTTAAATGATCCATTAACTGCATTCCGTCGTGAACAAAATCTACATTAGTCTGAATTTTTATTTCTTCAAATGCATCCTTAAAAAAAAGACGATCATCTTCATCATCATCGGCCAATAAAATATATAATGCGTTTTTTTGCATTTTAGTGTGGTATTTAGGTTTTTATTTTAAATTTTCTCTTCGTTTCTTAATTATTCGCTGAAAAGCCGAAGGTGTAATTCCGGTTGTATTTTTAAATTGCGTGCTTAAATGGGCAACACTCGAATAATTTAGTAAAAAAGCAATTTCAGTCAAGCTCATTTCATTTATTATGATGAGTTGTTTTGCTCTCTCAATTTTTTGTAAAATGATAAAATTTTCGATAGAAGAATAAGTTACTTCCGAAAATACATTAGATAAATAGCCGTAACTGTGATTAAGTTTTTCGGCCAAGAAAACAGAACTTTTGTAATTGTTGCTGTCTTCCATGAAAACCAGTTCAATTATGGCATCTTTTATTTTTTGTACCAAAACACTTTTTTGATTTTCCACGATTTCAAAACCGCACGGACTCAAATTGTTTTTTAAAGTTTCAAGAGCATCAGCATCAAGGTTGTCAGCAATCTCGATCTCACCAAACCCAAGACTTGTAAAATTAATATTTTGTTTGTCAAGGTTGTGTTTTAGATAAAGAGAACAAATGGTATTAATGTCGAACTTTATAAATACTTTCATTTTATAAAAATTTGGTTAAAGATACTTAATTTATTTTTGGTTATTGTATTTAAGATTTGTTATAAATGACGAAAATCGAAGAAAAGCAAATTAAATTTTCATAAAAAATACCGTCTAGTACAAGTATTAGACGGTATTCCCTGATTGAGTTCAAAGGTTTTACAAATCTGATAAGATTTGATGAAATTCTTCTTTAGTTTTTCCCAGTTTTTGCTGAAGTTTTCCATACATTTCGTCTTCTTTTCCTTCAGCATACATCAAATCATCATCTGTTAGATCTGCGTATTTTTGCTTTAATTTTCCTTTAAGCTCATTCCAGTTTCCTTTTATTTCGGTAGTATTCATGATAGTCTTATTTTAGATAATTAATGTTTTGTAAAGTTGCAATTTTCGACTTAAGACGGCGTTACATTTATTTTGATTAACGCTGCATAATTCACATTTTTAAACTTGATAACGTCGCAGAATCCAAGCCATTTTTTCATGTTCCTGCAAAAGTCCCGTGATAAAATCAGCAGAACCGATGTCGTTGGCTTCATTTTCAAAAACCGGAATGTAATCTCTAAATTCGGTTACTAATTGTTCATGATTTTCTAAAAGTTCTTCGAGCATATGTTTTTGTGAAGCATATTCTTTTGGGGATTCTTTTAAAGTCGAATTTTCAATAAACTCTTTCATTGTTCCAATGGTCTTTTCACCAAGCTGACTTATTCTTTCTGCAACCTCATCAATCTGCGCTTCTAAAATTCGATATTGATCTTCAAACAATTTATGCAGTTCCATAAAACTGTTTCCTGAAATGTTCCAGTGAAATTTTCTCGTTTTCACGTACAGTGTCATTTCATTTGATAAAATCGTGGCTAATATGCTAGTGCTTTTCTTTAAATTTTTCGTCGATATTCCGATGTTGGGACTCATAATTGTCTGATTTTTGGGTTCTTTCCAAAATTAGAAAAGACAACCTCTTTTTTTCTTACACAATTTTGAGAAGTTGTTATAGGAATTCAATGTTAATGAGGTAATTAGAGAATTAGGTAATTAGAGAATTAGGTAATTAGAGAATTAGAGAATGAGTCAATTAGATAATTGAACTTGAAACATCTGTTATGTCGCCCTTAGCAAAGTCGAAGGGCGCTCCAATTGTAACGTGGGCTTCGACTTCGCTCAGCCTGACAAAAGTGAGCAAACCTGAAACCTGAAACTTGAAACCTGAAACTTGAAACTAATAATATTATTCGTAATTTTGCGCGACTATTAAAACACACTATGACAACACAACAGCTTCACGAACAAATACTTCAAAAAAAATCATTTTTATGCGTTGGCTTAGATCCTGATTTAAGCAAGCTTCCATCACATTTATTAAAGACCGAGGATCCAATTTTCGAATTCAATAAAGCAATAATCGATGCCACTCACGATTTAGCAGTTGGATACAAACCAAACACTGCTTTTTTTGAGGCATACGGAATAAAAGGATGGATGTCATTGCAGAAAACGATTAATTATATCAACGAAAATTATCCTGAGGTTTTTACAATTGCCGATGCAAAACGCGGTGACATTGGAAACACTTCAAGTATGTATGCAAAAGCTTTTTTTGAAGACTTAAATTTTGACAGTGTAACCGTTGCACCTTATATGGGAAAAGATTCGGTTGAGCCTTTTCTGGCTTTCGAAAACAAACACACGATCATGCTGGCTTTAACTTCAAATGAAGGTGCATTCGATTTTCAGACTTTAAATACAAACGGAACAGAATTATACAAACAAGTTTTGGAAACTTCTAAAACATGGAAAAACAGCGAAAACTTAATGTATGTTGTAGGTGCAACAAAAGCAGAATATTTTGCTGCTATTAGAAAAATTGTTCCAGACAGTTTTTTACTAGTTCCAGGAATTGGCGCTCAAGGCGGAAGCTTATCAGAAGTTTGCAAATACGGAATGAATGATAAAATTGGGTTACTTGTAAATTCAGCTAGAGCGATTATCTATGCTTCAAAAGGAACTGACTTTGCTGAAAAAGCTAGGGAAGAGGCTTTGAAAGTGCAGCAGGAAATGGAAAGTATTATTGGTTTAAGGTTTCAGGTTTAAAGTTTCAAGTTTACTTTGAACTTAATTAACCGCAAAGTTCGCAAAGGTTTTTCGCAAAGGGTCGCAAAGAAATGAACTTTGCGTTCATAGCGTAAATCTTAGCGAACTTTGCGGTTAAATACACACCCCAATTAACTTGAAACCTGAAACAAAGAAAACATGAAAGAACTAAAAGATCAACTAGGAACTATTCATTCTTTTGAAACAGCCCCAAAACGAATTATTTCGTTGGTTCCTTCTCAAACAGAATTGCTTTATGATTTAGGTTTAGAAGAAAAAATCATCGGAATTACGAAGTTTTGTGTGCATCCGTATCATTTGAAATCGACCAAAAAGATTGTCGGCGGAACAAAGAAGATTCATTTCGAAAAAATAAAGCTTTTACAGCCCGATATTATCATTTGCAATAAAGAAGAAAACACAGAAGAAATCGTAAATCAATTACAAGAAATCTGCCCAGTTTGGGTTACGAATATTGTTTCAGTGGAAGATAATTTTCAAATGATTTCAGATTTTGGTCAAATCTTTAATTGCCGAACCGAAGCTCAAAAATGGAATGACAAATTGGTTTTCGCCTTGAGCGATTTCAAAAAATATATTCAGAATAATGAAGTAAAAAAGGCAGCTTTTTTTATTTGGAAAAATCCCTATATGGTGGCAGGAAATGATACTTATATAAATGAATTATTAAAGCTGAATCATTTTCAGAATATCTACGAAGACAAGGGGCGTTACCCTGAAATAGAATTAAAAAAAATGCGTTTAGACGGCGATCCTGATATTGTTTTTCTCTCTTCAGAACCTTATCCTTTTAAAGAAGAAGATGCTTTCGAAATTGGTAGATTTACGCATCACGCCAAAACCGTTTTCGTTGACGGAGAAATGTTCTCTTGGCACGGAAGCCGATTATTAAAGGCATTCGCTTACTTTAAGTTACTACACGAAAGATTAAAGAATTAATGTAACGTGGTTTAATCGCAAAGAGCGCTAAGATTTACGCAAAGTTCGCAAAGTTGTAACACAAAGCTTTGCGAACTTTGCGTTTTATATGAGTCTCGTAGATAAAAAAACTTGCGTTCTTTGCGGTTAAATTATGCTCAAAGTAAAGCAACTTGAAACTTGAAACAAAGAAAACCTGAAACCAAATTAATACAAAAAAGAATGCCGACATCAAGAAGACGCCGGCATTATTTAACTAACCAAAACCAAAATAATAAATAACCAGTTTATTACATTACAAAGATCCGACATATATCGATCTCATGCTGTTAAGGTCTTGTTATTACTTTGTTGGATATAAGTTAATGTTATGGTTGTAAAATAAGTTTATAATTTTCATCCAATAAAATTGCGCTTTCAAAGGTAAAATTAGGTTCAAAGTGGGTAACTTGAAACAAAGAAAACCTGAAACTTGAAACCAAACTTTCATAAAAAAAGAATGCCGGCATCTCGAAGACGCCGGCATCATTTAACTAACCAAAACCAAAATAATAAATAACCAGTTTATTACATTACAAATGTCCGACATATATCAATCTTTTGCTGTTAAGGTTTTGTTATTACTTTGTTGACCATAAGTTAAGATTTGTCAAAACCTATTTCTGAGCTTTATGCAGCGTTAAATAACTTTTGATTATTAAAATATAATAACAATCAATTTTGTTTATTAATATGCTAAAGATAAGTTTGTATATTTGATAAAACATTAAATATCAGCAATATGGAATCAAACAAAAAATTAACAACTGCAACAGGAACTCCCGTTCCAGACAATCAAAACATTCAAACTGCTGGCCCTCGCGGCCCTGTTTTATTACAAGATTTTTGGTTCTTAGAAAAGATGGCACATTTTGACCGTGAAGTGATTCCGGAACGAAGAATGCACGCTAAAGGATCTGGAGCTTATGGAACTTTTACTGTTACTCACGATATTACAAGATATACGAGAGCAGATTTATTTTCAGAAATTGGGAAGAAAACCGAAATGTTTGCTCGTTTTTCTACCGTTGCAGGAGAAAGAGGTGCTGCAGACGCAGAAAGAGATATTCGAGGCTTTGCTTTGAAATTTTACACCAATGAAGGAAATTGGGATTTGGTTGGAAATAATACACCGGTATTCTTTTTCAGAGATCCAATGAAATTTCCTGATCTGAACCATGCTGTAAAACGTGATCCAAAAACCAATTTGAGAAGTGCTGATAACAATTGGGATTTTTGGACATTATTACCAGAGGCTCTACATCAGGTTACTATTGTAATGAGCGATAGAGGAATTCCGAGATCGTACAGACAAATGCACGGATTTGGAAGTCATACTTTTAGTTTTATAAATCATCAAAATGAAAGACATTATGTGAAATTTCATTTTGTAACGCAACAAGGAATTGATAATCTTTCTGATGAAGAAGCAGCTAAATTAGTTGGAGGCGACCGAGAAAGCCACCAAAGAGATTTATTCGATGCAATTGAAGAAGGAAATTTCCCTAAATGGAAATTATTTGTTCAAATCATGAGCGAAGAACAAGCTGAAACGTATCGTTTTCATCCTTTTGATTTAACGAAAGTTTGGTTAAAAGGTGATTTTCCTTTGATTCCGGTTGGAGAATTTGAATTGAATAAAAATCCTGAAAACTATTTTGCAGAAGTAGAACAAGCGGCTTTTAATCCGGCGCATGTGGTTCCTGGAGTTAGTTTTTCACCAGATAAAATGCTTCAGGCGCGTTTATTCTCTTATGGAGATGCGCACAGATATCGTTTAGGAGTAAACAATTTCCAGATTCCGGTAAACGCAGCAAGATGCCCTTATAACACTTTCCACAGAGACGGAGCAATGCGTGTAGATGGAAATAACGGATCTAAAAAACACTACGAACCAAACAGTTTTGGTGAAATGCAAGAACAACCTGAATTTAAAGAACCGCCATTAAAACTTCATGGAGATGCGTGGGCACATAATTTTAGAGACGATGACAATGATTATTTCACGCAACCAGGTTTGCTATTCAATTTATTAACGCCAGAGAAAAAACAATTGCTGTTTAAAAATACTGCAGCACAAGTTGGAGGAGCGCAGAAATTTATTCAAATTCGCCACATCAGAAACTGTTTCAAAGCTGATCCAGCATATGGAGAAGGAGTGGCAAATGCTCTAGGCTTGACAATGGCCGAAGTTGATGCTTTTGATGATCCGAGATTGTCGATTGTGGTTAGATAAAAGGTTTTGAGATTCTGAGATGCTAAGATTTGAAGCACTAATTTTTATCTTTTAATAGTAAATCCGGCAGGTTCTAAAACCTGCCGGATTTATTTTTTGTTGTCTTGTTTAAACTGGACTGAAGTCCAGCTCTACAATATAATTTGTTCCTTCGGAACTATAAAAGGAGCCTTTGGCTCTGTGGGTATTGTAGGGCAGAATTTTAATTCGATTTATTTAATATAAAAAAACTTAGCATCTTAGCATCTCAGAACCTTTGAACCTAAGAAAAAACAACCGTTTTATTGCTATAAACCATTGTTTTACGTTCCGCATGTAGTTTTATGGCTCTTGCCAAAACAATTCTTTCTAAGTCTCTTCCTTTCATAATAAAATCTTCGACCGAGTGAATGTGCGAAACCCTGGCAATATCCTGTTCGATAATTGGCCCTTCGTCTAATTCTTCGGTAACATAATGACTTGTTGCGCCAATAATTTTTACGCCACGCTTAAAAGCCGAATGATATGGTTTTGCGCCAGGAAATGCTGGTAAAAACGAATGGTGAATATTGATGATTTTATTCTCGTAAAGCGAAATCAGATTTGGCGTAATAATCTGCATATAACGCGCCAAAACAATAAAATTGATTTCGTATCTTTTTAAGAGCTCAATTTGTTTGGCTTCGCCTCCTTCTTTAGTATCTTTTGTAAAAGGAACACAGTGATACGGAATATTAAATCTTTCGGCAACAGATCTTAAATCATTGTGATTGCTTATAATAACTGGAATTTCTGCATTTAATTCACCAGCGCTGTAACGTCCTAAAATATCAAAAAGGCAATGGTCGTATTTAGAAACAAACAAAGCCATTTTTGGTTTTTGTTCCTGATTGTACAAATCCCATGACATATTAAAGTCGGTAGCGATGGTTTGGTTAAAATCGGCTTTAAAGCTTTCAATTGTAGTTTTGTGATTGGTGAATTCACATTCCAATCGCATAAAAAACACATTTTGCTCCACATCAACATGCTGATCGATATAGGTGATATTTCCTTCTACTTTAGCAATAAAAGTAGTCACTGCAGCGATTATCCCTTTTTGGTCTTTACAATGAATAAGAATGGTAATTTTTTGCATTTTGTTTTTTTGGTTTAATCGGTTAATCGTTTAGCTGTTTAATTGTTGATTTGTTTAATCGTTGATTTGTTTAATCGTTGATTTGTTTAATCGATTTTTATGGTTATACAGCTAAACGATTAAACAAATCAACGATTAAACAGTGAAACAGAAAAAAAAAAACTATTTTCCGTCCTGCATGGCAAAAACACTTTTCAATAAAGGTGTTGTTCTAGCACTGATATTATTTCGGATTTCTTTTTCTTCTACAGCAATCATTTTAAAAACACCAGATAAAGCTTGATTCGTTGTATAATCAGTCAAATCTGGGTTTACTTTTTTCACTAACGGAATAGTATTGTATTTCGTAATGATTTTTGTCCAAACTGCATCAGCACCAACTTTTGCGAATGAATTTTTAATCACCGGATTAAATTTTCCGTATAACGCTGTTGTTGTACTTCCTTGCAAATACGTTGTTGCAGCACTGTCATTTCCTAGTAAAATATTTTTAGCATCCGTAAATGACATATTTTTCACAGCCGTTACAAATATTGGAGTTGCTTCCTTAACGGCATCTTCGGCAGCACGATTCAGCATTTTGATTCCTTCATCAGCAAGTGAACTTAAACCAACTTTTCGTAGAGTCGCATCTACCTTTTGCAATTCCTCAGGCAATAAAATTTTTACGGTTTCATTTTTGTAAAAACCATCAACCGCAGTTAATTTGCTAACTTGTTGTGTAATTCCTTTATTTAGAGCTTCTTTTAATCCAGCTGAAATGTCAACACCACCAACTGGAATTTGTGATGCTATTTGTGGGAGCTGATTTAAAGTTTGCTGCATTTCTGCGCATGAAACAAGTGAAAATGTAACGGCTAATAATAAAATCTTTTTCATTCGGGGGTTTTTATTTAAGTTTCAAAAATACTACTTATTCAAAAACAACGCCACAATTTTATTTTAGGAGCAGAAAGATTTTGTTTCATAAATAACTTTTTCTAAGATTCTAAGACACTGAGATGCTAAGGTTCTAAGATTTTAAATTTTTGAAGCTTGTAGAATATATTATTGCTTTGTCGAAAGACAAGAAAAAATAAAATTTTACGACACATCTTTGCATGCAAATGCTTAAGCAAAGAAAAAAATCGGAGAATCTCATAAAACCTGTGTATAAAAAAGTTATCGGTAAAATTACTTAGTCAGCAAATTAATTTTCTCTCCTGTTTTTTCAATATACACAGACATTTCACTGTATTTCCAGGTTCCTCTTTTTTCGCCAACAACAAAGAGTGTTGCTTTGCCTTTAGGACCTTTTAGCGGTACTTGTACATCACATTTTCTAATGTCGTTTGTTGAACTGACAGTTCCAGAAACCATTCCATCTGTTTCTATAGGCGATCCAAGTTTCTCGATTATTATTTTATTGTGTTCAACTCTTGTCATCGATTCTTTATAAGCATCAGAATCTTTGATGATTGAAGTCACTTCAAAGAATACTCCAACTAAGAATAAAGCAAATAATACAATAAGACTTAAACAACCAGTAGGAACAAACCATTTCCAGTTTCGGTTCCACCAGCTTCTTTTATCTACAATAAGTTCGTTTGAATCTTCCATATTTTAGAATTTACTTTAATTGATTGAATATCAAAGCTAAAATATGGAATTTCTTAATAAAATTCAATTTAATTTTATATCCTAATTCTTGTAGACTCTTTATGTCATACAAAGCATTTAAATTTAAAAAATGTACTGTTTTTTAAAATGCAAAAATGAGCTAAAAATTGACTTTGATTTTTTACACAAAATCTTTTTTTAACTCATCGCATAATAACCTTAAAAAATGTTTTTAGAATAAAAAGACATTTAAACGTATTGTAAACAGTACAAATTAGGATTGTTGATTGGGTTAATCTGCTGTAAATCAGCTAATATATTTTGGGTGTAATCTTTACCGCCAATTGTTAAGTAGAACAAAGATTTTGAAAGGTAAAAAGGTCTCAACGGAAGCGAACGCCAGCCAAGTGTTATGTTTTTTAGAAAATGTTTTAACGCATACTTAAATGTTTTTTCCTCAGGACGAATAAAATAAATGGTATAACTTTTAATCTTTGTCATCAAATTTGGAAACATTACAAATCTTCCGCCCTGTTGAATCAATAAATTTATTTCGAATAATGTTAAACCTTCGATATTTTCTGTTTTCATGATCTATTGTTTTTGCAATTATATTAGTGGTATTATTATAGTGCAAAGTTGCGACAGAAATTAAAACAGAAAAGGACTTAAAAGTTTTAAAATTAATAAGTTAAGGTGTTTTTGTAATGAAAAATCGAGAACCCACCTAAATGAATTCTCGATTTGTTTTTTCTCGATTTAAATATTAATTTGAAGTAAGAGATACTTGACTATTCAATTCAGAGTCTTTTTCATATACATCTTGGAAGAATCCAATTTCACCATTTTCATTTACTAATGATGTAAAGTAAGTAATGTAAATTGGAACTTTTTTAGCTAATTTAAAACTGTTTTCTGTTTTTCCAGCCATAGCTTTATCAATTTTATCTTGTGTCCATTCTGGATAGTCTTTAAGCATTGCTACTGCTAATTCTTTTGCCAGTTTTACGTTTACACAACCATGGCTGAAAGTTCTTTTTTCAAAATCGAATAAAGTTTTAGCAGGCGTATCGTGCATATAAATATCATCGGGATTTGGGAACATAAATTTCACTAAACCTAAAGAGTTTTCTGGTCCCGGTTTTTGTCTTACCTGTCCGTTTACCATTTCCATATTATGATCGGCAAGATAATTTGGGTCGGCAGCGATTTTAGATTTCAATTCGTT
Organism: Flavobacterium sp. 245; assembly: GCF_004362055.1. Classification (GTDB taxonomy): domain Bacteria; phylum Bacteroidota; class Bacteroidia; order Flavobacteriales; family Flavobacteriaceae; genus Flavobacterium. The sequence goes on along the minus strand of NZ_SNXB01000004.1, from coordinate 267,249 downwards.
TTGTACAATACTTTGTGGCACTGTCCAATAAGGACTGAAAACGATGCGGTCAATTTCGCCATTAAAAATGGTAGTTTTAGTTAAAGGCGAACCAACGAATACATTAGATCGTAAAACCACATTTCCGTTTTTAACGTAAACCAATTCGTATGAAGGAACATTTACAAAAACATATTCGTCGTTACCAGCCATTTGAGCCGAAATAGCACGACATCTTTCTATGTTAAGCATCAACGTTTTTACTTTGTCAGAAAGTGGCACATTCATTTCTTTAATATGTTCTTCTGCCAGAATATAGTTGGGTTTAAATCCGTTTCTCACTTTGTATTTCATTACCGCATCCATTAATTCACGGTCATAAACATCGCTTTTAGAATCCTGTTTTAAATCTCCTAATAAATATAAACGAGTTCTTACTTGAGCAATTGTATTTGAAACAGCATCAGGACGCAAATCTTTATAGGGAGTTTCTGTAACAATAGGTTTCCATTTATTTGATTTTTCTATTTTTTGGTATTGTTTTAGAACGCCTTGTAATTTATAATATTGATCAAAAGTTACTTTATTATCTTCTGGTGCAACAGTTGATTCTTCAATTGTGCTGTAATTCATAAAGTCTTTCAGCATCGTATCATAAGATACATTTTTAGCAGAACTGCTTTTTTTAGCATACATAATATATAAGGAGCTCAAAAGCATATCCGCATCTGTTTTAGAAAGATTTGTTGTTGACGAAGAATCAAAAAGCTGTTCTATTTCTTTTTGATAAGGAATTACTAAATCATTTGTTTTTTTTGCTTTTAGATATAAAGCAGAAGCAAATTCATTTATTTGATCTTCATCATACCAAATTGTGCCAAGAGTTCTGTTTTTGTACAATGACATGATATCAGATTTATATTTTTTCAAGTCCGAGTATCTTTTAAAGAAGTCGTTTGAAATTTCATTTTCGTCATCATTTGGGGAAATATTGATGGCGGCAACGTTTGGAGTTTTTGTATTTAAAAAATTTGTGTTTTCAATTTTACTATAAGACGATACAAAAAAACTCAAACCTAGAATTACGGTGAATGAATATAGTGTTTTCATTTTTTTAATTTTTACGTTAATACTTTTTAATTCGTTAAGTTTTCGGTAAAAATTTGGGGTTTTCTACACTGCTAAATTACTATGAGAGAGCTTAAAACACGTTTTGAGATTATGTTTAAATGTTGCGAAATTGCCATGTCTTTAAGCTTTCTTTAACTTATATCAATTCATCTTCAAAATTGTTACCCCTATAATCAAAAAAAGATTTTCTTTTTTTTGTTAACATAAAGCTATTCTCTTCATCAAATATTAAAATAATTTGTACATTGGTCGCTTAAAATTATCATATTCATAAAATGGAACCACAAATACCATATATTCCTAAAAATAAAGTAAGAATTGTCACAGCCGCTTCGCTATTTGACGGACATGATGCTGCAATCAATATCATGCGCAGAATTATACAGTCAACCGGAGTTGAGGTAATACATTTAGGTCATGATCGAAGTGTAGAAGAAGTAGTAAATACCGCTATTCAAGAAGATGCAAATGCGATTGCAATGACATCTTACCAAGGAGGACACAATGAATACTTTAAATATATGTATGATTTGCTTCACGAAAAAGGAGCAGGACATATTAAGATTTTTGGAGGCGGAGGCGGTGTAATTCTGCCAAGTGAAATTTCCGAATTGCACGAATATGGAATTACTAGAATTTATTCTCCAGATGATGGACGATCTCTAGGACTTCAGGGAATGATTAATGATTTGGTGCAACGTGCTGATTTTCCTATTGGAGATAAATTGAACGGAGAAATTGATCATATCGAAAATAAAGTTCCAACGGCAATTGCGCGTTTAATTTCATCAGCAGAAAATTTCCCGGAAATTGCAAAGCCTGTTTTTGATAAAATTCACGAAAGCAATGCTAGTTCTAAAATTCCAGTTTTGGGAATTACAGGAACAGGCGGTGCCGGAAAATCTTCTTTAGTAGATGAATTAGTTCGTCGTTTTTTAATTGATTTTCCTGAGAAGACAATTGGATTAATTTCTGTCGATCCTTCGAAAAGAAAAACGGGAGGAGCACTTTTAGGCGACAGAATCCGTATGAATGCTATCAATAATCCTCGCGTATATATGCGTTCGCTGGCAACGCGTCAGTCAAATTTGGCTTTATCTAAATATGTAGCCGAAGCGATTCAGGTTTTAAAAGCCGCAAAATACGATTTGATTATTCTGGAAACTTCAGGAATTGGTCAATCTGATACAGAGATTATGGATCATTCTGATGTATCCTTATATGTAATGACACCAGAATTTGGTGCAGCAACGCAATTGGAAAAAATCGACATGCTTGATTTTGCCGATTTAGTAGCTTTAAACAAATTTGACAAAAGAGGCGCGCTGGATGCTTTGCGCGATGTAAAAAAACAATATCAGCGCAATCATAATCTTTGGGATAAAAATCCTGATGAAATGCCAGTTTTTGGAACGATTGCTTCGCAGTTTAACGATCCAGGAATGAACACGCTATACAAAGCGATTATGGACAAAGTGGTCGAAAAGACGGATTCAGATTTGAAATCGACTTTTACAATAACGAAAGAAATGAGCGAGAAAATCTTCGTGATTCCGCCACACAGAACACGTTATTTATCTGAAATTGCAGAGAATAACAGAAGTTATGATGAAACAGCCATTTCGCAGCAAAAAGTAGCGCAGAAATTATACGGAATTTTCAAAACCATTGAATCGGTTTCTGGAAAAGTTCCTCAAATAAATAAAGCTGGAATTGATGATGCAACTGTTTTGCCAAGTGGCATTCAGGAGCATGACGAAAACAGAATCTTTTTAAATCTTTTACTGAATCAATTTGATAAAGTAAAAATGGACTTAGATCCGTACAATTGGGAAATTATCTTGAATTGGGACGAAAAAGTAGCGAAATACAAAAATCCAGTTTACTCCTTTAAAGTGCGTGATAAAGAAATCAAGATTGCAACGCATTCTGAAAGTTTATCGCATTTACAGATTCCGAAAATTGCTTTACCTAAATATGAAGGCTGGGGCGATATTTTGCGTTGGAATTTACAGGAAAATGTTCCTGGTGAATTTCCTTTTGCTTCGGGATTGTATCCGTTTAAACGTGAAGGCGAAGATCCGTCAAGAATGTTTGCGGGCGAAGGCGGGCCAGAAAGAACGAATAAGCGTTTTCATTACGTAAGTGCGGGAATGCCTGCAAAACGTCTTTCAACAGCTTTTGACAGTGTTACTTTATACGGAAACGATCCAGATTTGCGTCCGGATATTTATGGGAAAATTGGAAATGCAGGAGTTTCAATCTGTTGTCTAGATGATGCCAAAAAACTATATTCAGGTTTTGATTTGGTTCATGCGTTGACTTCGGTAAGTATGACAATTAATGGGCCTGCGCCAATGTTGTTAGGTTTCTTTATGAACGCAGCAATAGATCAGCAATGTGAGATTTACATCAAGGCAAATGATTTAGAAAAAGAAGTTGAAGCAAAAATCAACAAGTTATATAAAGATAAAGGAATCGAAAGACCAAAATACCAAGGCGATTTGCCAGAAGGAAACAATGGTTTAGGATTAATGCTTTTAGGTGTTACCGGCGATGAAGTTTTACCTCTAGAAGTTTATAATGAAATAAAAATCAAAACATTATCGCAAGTTCGTGGAACGGTTCAGGCTGATATTTTAAAAGAAGATCAGGCTCAGAATACTTGTATTTTTTCAACCGAATTTGCTTTGCGTTTAATGGGCGACGTTCAGGAATATTTTATTACTAAAAACGTTCGTAATTTTTATTCGGTTTCGATTTCAGGATACCATATTGCAGAGGCAGGAGCGAACCCAATTACACAGTTGGCGTTCACGCTTTCTAATGGTTTCACTTACGTGGAATATTATTTGAGCCGCGGAATGAATATCAACGATTTTGGTCCGAATTTATCGTTCTTCTTCTCGAATGGAGTTGATCCAGAATATTCAGTTATTGGTCGTGTAGCGCGTAAAATTTGGGCAAAAGCCATGAAAAACAAATACGGAGCCAACGAAAGAGCGCAAATGCTGAAATATCATATTCAAACTTCTGGACGTTCGTTGCATGCGCAGGAAATTGATTTCAACGATATCAGAACGACTTTACAGGCTTTGTACGCGATTTATGACAACTGTAATTCATTGCATACCAATGCTTATGATGAAGCGATTACAACACCAACGGAAGAGTCTGTACGTCGTGCGATGGCAATTCAATTGATTATTAATAAAGAATTAGGTTTAGCGAAAAACGAAAACCCAATTCAAGGTTCGTTCATCATCGAAGAATTAACAGATTTAGTGGAAGCGGCAGTTTTACAAGAATTCGACAGAATTACCGAAAGAGGAGGAGTTCTAGGCGCAATGGAAACCATGTACCAAAGATCTAAAATTCAGGAAGAAAGTTTGTATTACGAAACCTTAAAACACAACGGCGATTTTCCAATTGTGGGTGTCAATACCTTTTTGAGTTCTAAAGGTTCACCAACGGTGATTCCGGCTGAGGTTATTCGTGCCACCGAAGAAGAAAAACAATATCAAATTACGATGTTGGATAACTTGCATAAATTCCACGAAGAAAAAGTGAACGAACATTTAAATACGTTACAACAAGCCGCTATTAAAAACGAAAACTTATTCGACCATTTAATGGAAGCAGCAAAGGTTTGTTCTTTAGGCCAGATTACTTCAGCGTTGTTTGAAGTGGGCGGGCAGTATAGAAGGAATATGTAATTTTTGATTTTTTAATGATAAATAAAAACCTCTCAGAAATGAGAGGTTTTTTTATGATTTCCTGAAAGTCAGTACAATACTTAAACTTTCTTCTTGAATGTTACTTTCGATTTTCGTTTCAACTTTTCGATAACTGCATCGGCTTTCTCATTTTGGCAAATAAAGCGTAAAGATTCAGCGTAGCGGTAGTAATAAACAGGCTCTAAATCAGTTGTCATGGCAAATAATTGATCATACCAATCGGCGGCTTTTTCAAGTTTATCGTGTTGATAAGAGGAATCTCCCAGTTTCTGAAATAAGTCTACAGATTTGTAGCCTTTTGCGGCAATTTTTTCGTACGTTTTTATTACGTCAACATAAGCATATTTGTCGCTTATTTTATCAGTTATATAAACATTTTCATTTTGAGCAACGGCACTAAATGAAAAAACAATCAATAATACTAAAACAATAAGTTTTTTTTGCATAAGTATTAGTTTAGAAGATTGGTTTTGATAGTCATTTTTTCTCTGATAATTTTATTGTAAACTGCAATTTCATTTTGCAAATATATCTAAATCAATGATATAACGTGTAATTGAGCGGTTGTTTTTTCATTTTATCGATTTAAATATAGTGTCAAAACTATTATTTTTCAGTTTTAGTATGTTTTTGAATAAAAAAAGGTTTTTGCAAAAGCTATTTTTATGAATTTGAAAATTATAATTTAACTTTATAGTTGTAATGTAATCAGTATCATGACAATACAGCAATATTTAATCAAAATCGATCTCTTGCAGAAAGAAGAAAACAGAAATGCATTTTTTGTTAATTCTGATCTGGAGAAATTTGTTTTGAAAATATCCTCAAATAGTGCTGAAAACTATTTTCTGCTTGATTATTTTCTTCAGAAATCAGTTTCTAAACCAATTGCAATAAATTCAAAAATTATAGCACAGTTTTCAAATCATATGGGTTTGCTTTTTTTAGAAGAGGAAGAAATAGGAAACGTCTGTTTTGCGGCAAGTAATGAGTTAAGATCGGAATACAGGCAAAGTTTCAGATTACTAGATGTATTAGATTATATATATGCTTTTGCAGATTCCTCTATTTATAAAAAAACGAAAAAAATCATACTACCACCCGATGCCGCTTCTTTTTGGAACTTGGTAGAAATTGTCAACAACATTCGAAAAACAGAAGAATAAAAAAAGCAGCTCCTGGAACGAGCTGCTTTTGTTTTTGTTGGGGACAAAAAGGGTTAGCGACGGAAAGACGGGCTTTGGTTTACTGTTTCGTCTAACTTAACAGCTTTCACTTTTTTTGCTACAACTTTAATTTCGTGTTTCGCAATTTTACCGTTTTCTGATACTTCTAAAACATAAGTTCCGGCTGGATGACCTTCTAAGCTTATTGTTTTTGAAATTTCTAATTTATCTGCTGCCGAAGCTCCAGTATAAACTAAATTGTGATTTTCATCAAAAATAGAAAAAGAGGTGTTTTCAACGGTGTCTAAAGTAAAGCTTACTACTTTTCCGTTTCCAGTAACTATATTCAAAATATAGTCTCCTTTTCCATTAAATGCGTAGGTAAAAATTGTGGTAAATAAAAAGGCGGCGATTAAGCCCATTTTGGTAAATTTTGTCATGTTTTTTTAATCGTTTTTTAAATGTTTAATACTAAATAGTGGCACGGTAAAACTACAAAACAAATTTAATTTTCTGCAAAAAAAAGCCGTTTTCAAACACTTAAGTTGCTGAATTGAAGATGTTTCAATAATTTTCTTACATTATATACGAAAAAACGTTGTTTTTGGATTTTTTTTGATGAAATTTTTTAAAAGTGTAGAAATCAGACTTTTAAAATTATTAGGAAATGTTTTGTGAAAAAATAAAGAAGTACATAAATAAGGTAAAAATTAGGCATAAAAAAACAGCTCAATAACCACAAAGAGCTGTTTGTAAAACAATCACGTTTTTACTAACTATCTAACCTTATACTCTTATGAGAAGTATAACTTTTTTAGTGTACTGCTACACTAGTATTTTTAGCAGCGTTACCTGCTTTATAAACTGACGAAATTGCTTTTGATGATAAAATTGAGGTATCACCAGTAATAATAATTTCGTGTCTTACTTTTTTTGTACTGTCTTCAATCTCTAGATAGTAAGTTCCTTCTGGAAACTCTTCTAAGCTAAAAGTTCTTAGGATTCCGTCTTTACCTGAAGCAGTTTCAGAGTAAATCAATTCTCCATTTTTGTCATAAATCGCTAAATTGGCTTTTGTAACCTGATTAAGAGCGAACGTAATTAGTTTTCCATTTCCTTTCAACACGTGAACGTTCAAATTGTCATTCCCGCCGATTGCAAAAGCGCTGCTTCCTGCAAAAAGTACTGCACATACTAAACTTAATCTTAAAATCTTTTTCATAATCTTAGTTATTAAATTAATAGTTCTAATTATCTGATGCTAAATTACTCTTGATATCGCTTTTTCAACACAACTCTATTTGCAAATTTCTATGCTGTATTCTCATTTACGAAACCGATATAGGTTAAAGTTTGAATTATATTCGGTGTTTTTGTTAAATTGGTTCTTATTTTTCAAAGTTTTTAATTGACTCATAATAAGGATTTTCGGTGTAGAAAAGAGAAATCCTGATTTTTTCAAATTAAAATCCTGAAACCAGTCAGCAAAAAAAACGATGCAAAAAAAAACAGCTCCCTTGATATAGAAAGCTGTTTTAAAGAATATAAAATCTAATTTGTTTTTTTAATACAAGCATCATATTTAACGTGCAGCTACGCTTGTATTTTTAGAAAATCCTGATTTGTAAACAGACGAAATTGCTTTTGCTGATAAAACTGTTTTTTCATCAGTAATAGTAATTTCATGTTTTACTTTCTTTACATTATCTTCTACTTCTAAATAGTAAGTTCCTTCTGGAAATTCTTCTAAATTAAAAGTTCTCAAAATTCCATCTTTACCAGTAGCACTTTCTGAATAAATTAGAGTTCCATCTTTGTCGTAAATTGCTACGTTTGCTTTTTTAACTTGATTAAGTGCAAACGTGATCAGTTTACCATTTGTTTTTAACACGTGAACGTTCAAATTATCGTTCCCGTCAATTGCAAAAGCGCTCATTCCTGTGAAAAGCACTGCACACACTAAACTTAATTTTAAATTTTTCATAGCATTAGTTTTTAAATTAATAGATCTAATTCTCTGATGCTAAATTAGTTACGATATAATGATTTTTGTACAACTCTATTTGCTGATTTCGATGCTATATTCTCATTTACGAAACCGTTATAGGTTAAATTTTGAGTTTAATTTAATGATTATGTTAATTGGGTAATTATTTTTTAAAGTTTTGATGATTTTGACTTTGCATTGAATTGATAATTTGTTTACAAAGAACCAAAGCAAAAACGCGGAGCATAGTCTTAAATTGAAGTTGGCAAAACCTTAGAACCTTAGCATCTTAGAACCTTAGTATCTTTAAGAAAAAGTTTAAAGCAAAAAAAAACAGCTCAATAACCACAAAGAGCTGTTTCTAAAACCTGACGGTTTTTAAACTTTACTAACTATCTAACCTCATTTTTATACTGTGTTCGAGTATAACTTTTTTAGCGTACTGCTACGCTTGTATTTTTTTCAGCAGTTTTGTAAACAGATGAAATTGCTTTTGATGATAAAACTGTAGCATCATCAGTAATTGTAATTTCGTGTCTTACTTTTTTAACGCTGTCTTCAACTTCTAAGTAATAAGTTCCTGCTGGAAATTCTTCTAAACTGAAAGTTCTTAAGATACCATCTTTTCCAGATGCATTTTCAGAATATAATAAAGTACCAGCTTTATCGTAAATTGACAAATTAGCTTTTTTTGTCTGGTTTAAAGCAAACGTAATTAGTTTACCATTTCCTTTTAATACATGAAGACCAAATTCTCCTTCACCATTAATTGCATAAGTATTTAATCCTGATAATAATACCGCAACTACTAAACTTAATTTTAAAATCGTTTTCATAATTCTCTATGTTTAAATTATTAGTTCATTTCTCTGATGTAAAATTACTTCAAGAGCTGCTTTTTAAACACAACTCTATTTTCCAATTTATATGCTATATTCTCATTTACGAAACCGATATAGGTTAAAATTTGAATTATTTTAGGTGTTTTTGTTAATTGCGCTAATATTTTTCAATGTTTTGATGAAAATAGAGTTTGTTAAAATATTCCTGTTTTCTTACAGAAATGCTATATCAATATAAAAAAGTGGTTTTAAATATGATATTTTGAAAAAATCATGGATAAAAAAATCAGACCCTAAAAAAAAGGCTATTTTGGTATAAAATCAACAACGCTATTTTGTTTGTTTTCGTGAATAATTCTCATTTACGAAACCGTTATAGGTTAAAATTTGAATTATTTTAGGTGTTTTTGTTAAATTTGCTATTATTTTTTAAAGATATATATCATGAAAACAGTCGCCCCAGCTCTGGAAGTGATATCAAACTCATACGGAAGTTCTTTTACCTACACTAAACATGCCGAAAAGACCAACAGTAAAGCCCATTTATGGCATTATCATCCAGAAATTGAGTTGGTTTATATTAATGGAGGTGCGGGAAAAAGACAAATAGGAAGCCATGTTTCTTATTACACAAATGGAGATTTGATATTAATAGGTGCAAATTTGCCGCATTGTGGTTTTACAAATGAACAAACGGGAAATAAAAAAGAAACCGTTATTCATATTAAACCTGAATTTTTAGGTAATGATTTTTTTGTTGCTCCCGAAATGAAAAGGGTGCAAAATATTCTTAGTCAGTCAAAAGCCGGAATTGCTTTTAACGGAGAGACTAAAAAACAGATTGGCAAAAAAATCGAAATGATGGAGCATCAGGTTCCTTTTGAGCGCTTGCTGACACTTTTGAGTATTTTAGATGAATTAGAGTCATCTGAAGAATATACAGTTTTAAACGCTGACGGATTTTCGTTAGAGTTGCAGACACAGGACAGTGATCGTATGAATGTGGTTTTTAATTATGTTAAAGATCATTTTCAGGAATCGATTGCTATTGACGAGATTTCAAATCTGGTTAGTATGACGACGCCTTCGTTTTGCCGTTATTTCAAAAAGATTTCAAATAAAACGTTTACCGAATTTGTAAATGAATATCGTTTGGTTCACGCTTCGAAGCTTTTAGCCGAAAAACAAATCAGTATTAATGAAGTTTGCTACGAAAGCGGCTTTAATAATTTCAGCCATTTTAGCAAATCTTTCAAACAATATACAGGTAAAAGCGCATCGCAATATCGTTTGGAACACAAGATTATAATTAGTTAGTACTTTTTATATTGCTGGTAGCATAATTTTTAGCCATGTCTTCAAGAATTGATAAAATTCGTGAATTCGTGGCTATTTCTTTTTTGCAGAAAAGCAGTCGGATTTTTCATATATTTTATTTTGAAAAAGGTATATTTACATTCCCTAATCAGAAAAAAAATATATTAAAATGAAGAAATTTAAAATGCTGTTGTCTGTGTTTTTGCTTTGCGCGACTACTATGACATACGCAGCAAAAGTTGACACTTTGCAAGTTGCTAGTACCGCTATGGGCAAAACTTACAAAGCGGCTGTAGTTTTACCAAATTCTTATGCTAAAAGCAAATCGGCTTTTCCGGTTATGTATCTTTTACATGGTGCTTACGGACATTTTAGCGACTGGTTAAAAAATACGCCAAACAAAAAATTAGTTCAAACTTTGTCAGATCAGTACAATATGATTATTGTGATGCCCGAGGGTGAAGTGTTTAGTTTTTATCTCGACAGTCCAGTGAATAAAGAAAGTCAGTTTGAAACCTTTATAACTCAGGAAGTAATTCAGAAAGTAGACAAAACTTACCGAACCATTAGTAATAAAAACGGAAGAGTGATTACCGGACTTTCAATGGGAGGTCACGGTGCCTTGTATCTTTCAGCAAAACATCCCGATTTATTTTGTGCAGCCGGAAGTATGAGCGGTGCAGTAGATATGAGTACAATGCTGAATAGAGATTCGGCGGCTCAAGTTGTAAAATTAATGCAGCCGGTTTTTGGCGATAAAAGTGGCAGTACAGAAATGTACGAGCAATACGCCGTTATGAATATGCTGGATAAAATAAAAGCAAATAAATTACCGTTGATTATAGATTGCGGTGTTGATGATTTTTTAATTGAACCAAACAGAGAATTGCACCGAAGATTGGTTTACAACAAAGTTGAACACGATTATACTGAACGTCCTGGCGCTCATACTTGGGATTATTGGGAAAATTCACTACCTTACCATATATTATTTTTCAACAAAATCCTTCTTAAAAATCAGGTTGTTGCAAAAAAATAATTAAAAATTTTATTCTGAAACCCGTTTAACAAAATTTTTGGTTTGGTTTTTGGAATGCTTTTATAAACTTTAAAAAACAAATATTATGAAAAAGATACTTACCTTATTTGCCCTTGTTGGATTAATCGTGTTTTCAAGCTGTGAAGGACCTGAAGGGCCTCCGGGACCAGTATATGAGTCGGAAGTTTTTGAAGTTGGGCCAGATTTCACTGCTGCAAATGGTTATTCAGTTACTTATCCTTTGGATCCTGTGATGCTTTCGGGAGATAATATTCTAGTTTATGAATTGGTTAGTTCAAATGGCGTTGATACTTGGGCACTATTGCCTCAGGTTTATTATTTTAATAATGGTCTTGAGAGTGCTCAGTATAATTATACTTTTAGCTATAATCAATTTAGAATTTTTATTAAAGGTAGTTTAAGTGACTATTCACAGTTGCCAAGTAGCTTTAGATTGGGAAAAACTTTTAGAGTTGTAATTATCATAGGTAACGATGGAATAAATGCCAAAAAAGCAAAAGTTGATTATTCAGATTATAAAGCTGTAATCGCAAGATATAATATTGATGATAGTAATATTAAAAAGTTAGACTAAATTATTCCATAGAAAAAAAGGAAATCGTAAGATTTCCTTTTTTTTATGATTTGAAAATTTTATTGTTTTATGAATGTTCTTTGATTAAATCCTAATGAATTGTTTTCAATGCTAATAAAGTAAGTTCCTAATGGTAAATTTGACACATCAATACTTATAAGATTAGGTGCTATTAATGAGTAATTTGAGTTCATTTTGACACCCATAATATTTGAAATTACTAGTGCTGTATCGGTCATATTTGAAGTGCTTTCGATATTAAGAACAGAGCTAGTCGGGTTTGGGTATATTTTTAGATAAGGATCATTTTTACTGCCTGTTAATGAAGTCTGATTACTGTAACTAGATACTATTTCGTTTACCCATTTACTATTAATAGTATGATAATATTGATAATTAATTTTTGCAATTCTCCTGTAGTTGTAAGAGGTTTCAAAGCTGTTTCCTGAGCCTCTACCGTTATTAATTACTGTAAGAGGTTGTGAAGGGAGATAATCTTTAGATGTTGCTCCAGCGATGTCAGACCAAGCGGTTGGAGTTCTTTGAATGTTTTGAACTTGCCATTGGTAAATTATCGAATTTATTTTAAAATTATTACCTGGGATATTTGTACTTTCAAAAATAGGAGTTGATCCAGTAATTATTTGCGGTTTTTCATATTCAGTAAGAGAATTTATTTTTAAAATTTGATCGCAACATATGGTATTTTCGTATCTCACAGCTCTAATTAGAACCTTAATAGGTTCACTTACGCTACTTAGGTTTTGATAAACAGCAACTCTTCTTATTAGATAATATACATCTTCAGAATTTAAGTTTTCGGAGGGGTCATAAAAATCTAAATTTGATAAATTTTCATTTGGAATTGTAATCCATGTTTTATATCCCCCAAGAGCAGAGCTTGTTTTTGTATATTCCCATTTATATCCCTCCGCATTTACAATATTATCTGTTCTTTGATTAGTATGAAAGGGATCTTCTAAAATGTTTAAATTAATTTTTGCTGTATATCCCGTAATATTCAATTTTTTGATACTTGATAATTCTATAAAACCTTCTGAATTTATTGGTTCTGTTGCGGTGATTATATTACTTAATACTGGTGAGGGTACAACTTTAATTGTTACTGAATTACTTTTATTAGGGAAAGTGCCTCCGTAGTTATAGCCTAAAGCACGAGTTATAGTAATGTTTTTTAGTTCTGCTATGTAATCTAATTCTAAAGTTTTTGTTTGATTATTTACATTTAATATGTCGCCACCAGAAATTGACCATTGACTATTAATACCATAAGGCTCGTTTTTGTAAGGGTTAAGATAGTTAGAACCAGTTATAGGTGCTGGTTTTTCCCCTACTCTGACGGTTTGGTCACAACATACTGTGTTTGGTATGTTTGTTGGCTTTGGTGCATCAGCAGGAGGATTTAAAGTTGTGCCTGATGTCATCGTTGCGTTTTTTACCACAGCAACGCTTGAGCTGTTGTAAGATGTACCACTTTTGTATTCAGCATAAATATAGCCACCAGAAGTTGGGAAATCTGTCCAATTTAAGTTGATAACAAAATCTTTAATGGCAACTTTTCCACCTCCAAAATAGAGTGAGCCTCCATCGCCACCAATGGCAACACTTCCACCTAGCGCTAAGCCTTTGGAAAGATAAATTTTTATTGTACCATTATCTCCAACCGCAACATTAGCTGGAATTTCTACTTTGACCCCTAGTGAAATTGTTGAATAAGGAATAGATGCTAAATTTATTGGACCGGAGCTATAATTTGTTCCATTTACGACTGTAGGTGTTAATGTAACTTTTTGACCAAAAAGTATGATTGTATGTTTTATAAAAATTACTGCTCAGTAGAATCTGAATCAGTCAATAATTTTTCTTTTCCAAATTTAAGAGAAACCAATATTCCCACTAAAAGTGACAAGGCTATAAATCCTAAAGAAGCCCATTCTGGTACGTGAATCCAATCGTGTAAAAGCATTTTTAATCCCACAAAAGCTAAAATTGCTACTAAACTGTATTCCAAATAACTGAATTTTGTCAGCATATTTGCCAAAAAGAAATACATAGAACGCAATCCTAAAATGGCAAAAATATTTGAACTAAATACTAAAAACGGATCTGAAGTAATCGCCAGAATCGCCGGAACACTGTCAACGGCAAATAAAACATCCATTACTTCAATTACAATTAAAGCAACGAAAAGTGGAGTAGCAGCTTTTTTTCCTTTTTCGGTTAAGATGAAAAACTTCTCATGCTCCATGTGAGAAGTTATCGGAATAACTTTTCCTAATAGTTTATATATAAAAGAATCTTTTGGGTGGAAATCTTCATCTTCGCCAGAAAATAGCATTTTTAGAGCGGTAAAAATCAAGAAAGCGCCAAACAAATAAGTTGTCCAAGTGAATTGATTGATCAACATAACGCCGAAGAAAATCATTAAGCCTCTGAAGACAATCGCGCCCAAAATTCCCCAGAACAAAACACGATGCTGGTATTTTTGCGGAATTTTGAATGAGGCGAAGATAATTGCAATTACAAAAATATTGTCAACGCTAAGCGAAAGTTCTATTAAATAACCCGTAATGAACTTCATCGCCGCCGCTGAAGGAAGCAGTTTGTCAGGATTGGCAATATAGTCTGTAGTGTACAGCCAATAAATTACTCCCGAAAACAAGAAGGATAAAGTAACCCAAATCAATGTCCATTTACTGGCTTCTTTGGTGCTTATAATATGTGGCGTTTTATTGAAAACTCCTAAATCTAAGGCAAGAATTAAAACAACAGCTATTAAAAATAAAGTCCAGACCATTGTGATGAATTTTATAGTGACTTACAAAGATAAGTTTTTTAAAAATTAAATTCTTCCCAAATTTCTGATATCAAAGGTTTTTAATGCTGAAATAGTTTGATTGAATTAAAAAAAATAAAAAAAAAGTGCCAGCAATTAAGCAGGCACTTTTTAGAATATAATTTAAGCTTTGAATTAGATTGCTGATTTAACAGTTTTGATAATTCTAGCAGCAATTTTGTATGGATCTCCGTTTGAAGCTGGTCTTCTGTCTTCTAACCAACCTTTCCATCCTTTTTGAACAGTCATTAAAGGAATTCTGATTGAACATCCTCTGTCTGAAACTCCATAAGAGAAATCGTGGATAGAAGCAGTTTCGTGTTTACCAGTTAAACGTTGGTCATTGTAAGCTCCGTAAACTGCGATATGCTCAGCAGTAACAGGACGGAAAGCCTCACAAATTCTTTCGTAAGTAGCTTGGTCTCCACACGTTCTTAAAACTTCGTTAGAGAAGTTAGCGTGCATTCCAGAACCATTCCAGTCAGTATCTCCTAGAGGTTTTGGGTGGTATTCAATATAGTAACCATATTTCTCAGTCAAACGGTCTAATAAGTAACGAGCAACCCAAATTTCGTCTCCAGCTTTTTTAGCACCTTTAGCGAATAATTGGAATTCCCATTGTCCGCAAGCAACCTCTTGGTTAATACCTTCAAAGTTGATTCCAGCAGCGATACATAAATCAGCATGTTCTTCTACTAATTTTCTTCCGTGAGTGTTTTTTCCACCTACAGAACAGTAGTACATACCTTGTGGAGCAGGATAACCTCCAACAGGGAAACCTAATGGCAATAAAGTTTTAGTATCCATGATGAAATATTCTTGTTCGAAACCAAACCAGAAATCATCATTATCATCATCAATAGTAGCTCTACCGTTAGAAGGGTGTGGTGTTCCGTCAGCATACATAACTTCAGACATTACTAAATATCCGTTGATACGAGTTGGATCTGGATAGATTGCAACAGGAACTAACAAACAGTCAGATGAACCACCTTCAGCTTGTTTTGTTGACGAACCATCAAATGACCAATTTCCAAGTTCTTCTAATGTTCCTTTGAAATTTTCGTGTTCTTCAACTTTAGTTTTACTTCTAAGATTTTGAGTTGGTTCGTATCCATCTAACCAAATGTACTCTAACTTAATTTTAGCCATAATAATATAAATTTATTTTTTTTGTTTTTTCGCTGGGTCAAATATAGATTTATTTTTTTACTCCTAAAAATTAGGGGGCTATTTTGTTTTACGGAGTATAATTTTTTAGAGAAGCATAATTTTCGCAGGGGTATATTTTTAAAAAAGCAATTTTTAACCACTATAAAAAATAAATTCGTAATAATTAAGCACTATTTTTGATTTTTTGGGTTAAGGAATTATGAAAAAATGTTTATTTAATGGGGATTATTGCTGTTTTTTGTTACATTTCTTGAATGTCTTTATTTATTCTCTGAAAAAAGCATGATCTGTTGAGAAATTGTAGTTCAAAAATCTGGAACTTATATTCTAAACAGGCACTTTTATTGTTTATATTTGTTCCTCATTTTTCAATGAAAATTATTACGAATTCTTAAAATTAATATACATGTCAACATTACGTTTTCAAGCTTTAAAAGAAGCTTCTACTAGAAAGCCAGTACACTTTGAAGAAATGGATAGAAAATCAAATCTTTTTGGTTCAAATGTGTTTAATGAAAAAGCAATGAAGCAGTACTTAACTTCGGATGCTTTAAAAGGAGTGAGAGATGCAATTCAGCATGGAACTAAAATAGAAAGAAAACTGGCAGATTATATTGCCATGGGTATGAAAGAATGGGCTTTGGCCAAAGGCGTAACACATTATACACACTGGTTTCAACCTTTAACAGGAACTACTGCAGAAAAGCATGATGCTTTTTTTGAAGTATCGTATGACGGTAGTGATCCTGTAGAGAAATTTGGTGGTGCGCAATTGGTGCAGCAGGAGCCAGATGCATCAAGTTTTCCAAACGGAGGAATCAGAAACACATTTGAAGCAAGAGGTTATACAGCTTGGGATCCTACATCTCCAGCATTTATATATGGTACAACTTTATGTATCCCAACCGTTTTTATTGCCTATACCGGTGAAGCTTTAGATAATAAAATACCTTTATTAAGAGCACTATCTGCAATTGATGAAGCGGCAACAGAAGTTTGTAAATATTTTGATAAAAACGTAAAAAAAGTAACTGCAACTTTAGGATGGGAGCAGGAATATTTCTTGATCGATAAAGCGTTGGCAAATTCTCGCCCTGATTTAATGATGACAGGAAGAACCTTATTAGGACATACGTCTGCAAAAGGACAGCAGTTAGATGATCATTATTTTGGATCAATTCCAACTCGCGCTCTTACTTATATGAGAGATTTAGAGCAGGAATGTATGTTGTTGGGAATTCCGGTAAAAACGCGTCATAATGAAGTCGCTCCAAATCAGTTTGAGCTGGCACCAATTTTTGAAGAAACCAATTTAGCGGTTGATCACAACTCTTTATTAATGGATGTAATGCAAAGAGTGGCAGAACGTCATGACTTTAAAGTGCTGTTTCACGAAAAGCCTTTTAAAGGAGTAAACGGTTCTGGAAAACACAATAACTGGTCGTTGGCTACAGATACAGGAGTTAACTTATTGAGTCCGAGTAAAACACCAATGAGTAATTTACAGTTTTTGACTTTCTTTATTAATACAATAAAAGCGGTTAACGATTACGAAACTCTATTAAGAGCTTCTATTGCAACTGCAAGTAATGATCACAGGTTAGGAGCAAATGAAGCACCACCTGCAATCATTTCTGTTTTTATTGGAGCGCAATTAACTAAAGTTTTGTCTGAATTGGAAAGTGTTACTACAGGTAAATTATCTCCAGAAGAAAAAACAGATCTTAAATTGAATGTTGTCGGAAAAATTCCAGACGTTCTTTTAGATAATACAGACAGAAACAGAACATCGCCTTTTGCCTTTACAGGAAATAAATTCGAGTTTAGAGCAGTTGGTTCAAACGCAAACTGTTCGAATGCCATGACAACGCTTAATGCCATTGTTGCAAAACAGTTAAAGGATTTTAAAAATGAAGTAGAGAATCTTATCGATTCGAAAGACATGAAAAAAGATGATGCTATTTTTAATGTTTTAAGAGAATACATCAAACAATCAAAAAAGATTCTTTTTGAAGGTGACGGATACAGCGAAGCATGGGAAAAAGAAGCAGCGAAAAGAGGTTTAAGTAATTTTAAAACAACTCCAGAAGCCATTAAAGCTAAAGTTTCAAAACAAGCTTTGGATTTATTTGAAGAATTGGGAATCTTTAATCACGTCGAAGCAGAAGCACGCTACGAAATTGAATTAGAAGAATATACCAAGAAAATCCAGATTGAAGGAAGGGTTTTAGGAGATATTGCTAGAAATCATGTTATTCCGACAGCAATTCGCTATCAGAATACTTTAATTGAAAATGTCAAAGGCTTAAAAGAAATCTTTGGAAAAGAATTTGAAACGATTGCAAAAGAGCAAATTACTTTAATTAAAGAAATCTCAGGTCATATTGAAGGAATCAATTCTAAAGTATTGGCGATGACAAATGAAAGAAAGAAAGCTAATCAATTGACTGATGCTCAAAAAATGGCAGAGGCTTATTGCAATAAAGTAAAACCTTATTTTGAAGATATTAGAAATCACTGCGATAAATTAGAATTATTAGTAGATGATGAAAACTGGACATTAACAAAATACAGAGAATTGCTGTTTACGAAATAACGTTTACCAAACATTTAGTTAAAGCCTGTCTTAAAAAAGACAGGCTTTTTTTGTGAATATGTTAAAATAAGTGCTTTTATAACTTTTTTTTAACGTCTGTTTAGCTGTAAATGTAAATAAATTTAAAGAAATAAGTATTTTCTTACTAAGTAAAAAATCAAAAACGGCAGTTCATCGAGATAGTTTCACAGTTCATCGAAAACACGTTAAGTTCTTGTAAAATACGTATTTATACCTGTTTTGATTTTCGATAAGTTTCCTAATTTTGAAAAAGAAATCAAGAAATAAGTGCAATTTTAAGCCTTAATTTTATTTCTAACCCACCCAAATTTCGCATCCCCAAATTACAACCTGCATAATAATTTGTATTAATAACCAATTAAATATATTTATTATGAAAAAAGTAATTCTAAGCATCTCCGCGATGCTATTTGTAGGTGTCGCAATTGCGCAAAACACTAGTAATGTAGACCAAACAGGTTTATTAAATGGGGCATTAGTTGTTCAAGTTGGATCAAATGATTCAGATGTTAACCAAGATGGTATTTTAAATTCTGCAACTGTTCTTCAAATCGGTGTTGATAATACATCAACTATTGATCAATTAGGTATTGCAAACTCTGCTTCAGTTACACAAATCGGATTTGGAAATACTTCTGATATTGACCAAGGTCCACTATTAGGAAATAGTGCTACAGTTTTCCAATTTGGAATTGGCAATGATGCTGATCTAACACAAATCGGATTCTTTAATAGCTCTAGTGCAACTCAAGTAGGTTGGGGCAACGATGCTACAGCTTATCAATTTGGATGGGGCAACGAATCTGAAACTAATCAAGAAGGATTATTCAATTCAGCTACAACAATTCAACTTGGAATTGGAAACTCTTCTAGTATTGATCAATACGGAGTTGCTAACTATGCTTTGACAGCACAATTAGGATGGGGAAATGTTAGTACTGTTACTCAAGCTGGGTTCTTAAATGGCAGCGTAGTACTACAGGCAAACTAAAAAAAACCAAGAAAAGGAAGAACTAGATATATCAGTTCTTCCTTTTTTTATTATTTAAAATATTATGAAAGGTATTGTAATAATCATTTTGTTTCTAAGTATTGGAAATATGTTCTCGCAATCTATTGACGGGAATGTAAATGATTATGTTTTGGCCTTTAATGAAACAAACAGCCGCAATCAAAACCAGAATACAAATCAATATATTATAAGTCATAATATAGTCAAAATTGCACAAATTGGAAATTACAATCAAGCCAATTTAACCATCATCAGTAATAATGCTAATGTAACTGCACAGCAAACTGGTAACAATAACTACATGAATGTCTACAAAAAAGCAGACGAAGTAAACCAATCCTACATACAGTCAGGCAACAACAATTATATAAGTGATGTTTCATTATACTCTCGGGGAGCTGAACAAATGAAAGTCAATCAAGAAGGCAATAATTTAACGATTTTTAGTACTGGATCAAATTCGATATCAAGAGATATGATCATTAATCAGTCTGGAAATTCTGGAATAATTTACGTATTCAATCGATAAGATTATGAAAAGGTATTTAAACATAATTGTTGCAGTTTTTTTACTATTTTTTTCTGAAAATGGATTTTCGCAGGCCGTTTACAAAGAGGTAAAAGCGAAAATAGAAGTTAAGGAAATAGAAAATATGTTGTTCATAACCGGAACTGTAGAAAATTTAAAATCAGAGTTTAAGAATATTTCATATAAACTAAGTGTATTCAAGAAAAACAAATCAAATTCAAACAAATCAACAAATGCTCAAGACGGAAGAGCAACATTAGAACCTCTTCAAAGAATAGAATTGTCCAAAACGCAGGTAAATTATACCAAACAGGATGAAGTAATTGTAATGTTGTTGATTTATGATGAGAGCAATGCCATAATAGGCAAAGACCGAATTGTTTTTAATGAAGAAACAGAATCAGACGAAGGAAAATCTGTTCCTGTTGATGGTATCGAAATGGTTGGAATTGTGGCCAATGATACCAAAACAAAATTAGGAAATGATTTTTATGATATGTTTTATGCGCAATATTCTAAACTAAAAGTTCATACTATTAAAATTGTAACCGTTCAGGAAGAATTGACTTTTGGACGCACAACAAAAATTACAATATTAGTTGACAGTGATATTATAGAGGAGTTTATTTCACGTCCTGAAGAAGATTTTTTAAAATACATGGCAGAGTCAGCCGCTTCAAAATTATTCAAGTATTTTAAAAATCAGGAAAAGCAAAATAAAATGATTACTCAATATTAAAAATTATAATTGAGAGTCTTTTTTCGATAAAGAGTTTACTATTTAATGTTCAAAATATAAAAAAGTATCTATATGAAAACTATAGCGTTACTCGTTTGCTTATTTGGTTTTGCTACTGTATCAATAGCACAAAACTTAGCGTATAAACCGGCAAATCCAAATTTTGGAGGAGAGACTTTCAATTATCCTTGGCTCTTAAGCTCAGCTCAGGCTCAAAATGATTATAAGGAAGATAATTCCAATGCTTATAAGCAACAGACTGATTTGGAGCGTTTCAAAAGCAATTTAAACAATCAATTGCTGAACAAACTTTCAAATTCCTTATTTGATAATCAATTTGGAACCAGCACTGGAGGTACTGGAACTGGTACGGGAACAGGAACCGGTACAGGAACTGGTACAGGTCAGCTTTCTCCGGGCACTTATGTATTTGGAACTTTATCAATTGATATTTACCGTTCTAATTTAGGATTAGTGGTCGATGTACTTGATACAGATACTGGCGAGCAGACACAAGTAATTTTGCCAGGCCAATAAGATTATAATTTAGAGACAGTTAGGTTCATGTAGTATTGTAAATAATTAAGATTATGAATAAAAGTCCCCTTTTTCTATTTTTATTAATTTGCCTATTCTCAGGATGTGGAGCATATTTTAATCAGCCCACTGGGGTACAGAAAGCGGTTTATGGAGAAAATACTCCCGCAACTGCTAAATTGGTAGACATGCCAAAACCAAAAGAACAGGTAGTTGTAGGTGTATATAAATTTAAAGACCAGACGGGTCAATATAAACCTACCGAATTAGGGAGCACCTTTAGTACCGCTGTTACACAAGGAGCAACATCAATTTTGATTAAAGCACTTCAGGATTCAAAATGGTTTATACCTATTGAACGTGAAAATCTAGGAAACCTTTTGAATGAGCGAAATATTATTCGTTCAACGCGTCAGGAATATGCATCAAAAACAGAACCGAATGAGGCAGTCTTGACACCTCTTTTGTTTGCAGGAGTTCTGCTCGAAGGAGGAATTATTTCTTATGACACCAATATTATTACAGGTGGTTTTGGAGCTAGGTATTTTGGAGCTGGAGGCTCAACACAATATAGACAAGACCGCGTTACCGTTTATTTGAGATTAGTTTCTACTTCAAACGGAAAAATTTTAAATACCGTTTACGTTTCTAAAACTATTTTATCGCAAAGTATTGACGCAAGTTTATTTAGATATGTTAATTTAAACCGACTTCTGGAAGTTGAAACTGGTTTTACTCGAAACGAACCAATTCAGATGGCCGTTACAGAAGCAATTGAAAAAGCGGTTGAAGGTCTTATCGTAGATGGAATCAAAGATAAGCTTTGGGAAGTAAATGCACCACAAAAGCAAATAGACGATTTTGTTGCCGAATACGATAAAGAAAAAAGCGATGCCGATTTAGCACAGTTATATGACAGAAATTTAAGCGAAAACAGACGAGCACGATTTGGAATTGAAGTTGTAGGAGGAACAACCCTAATGCAAGGCGATTACCCAAATCCGAAACCTATGCCCATGATAAGAGGAGCATTGAAGTTCTTTTTCTCGCCAACATTTAACCTTAGTGCTTCATCAAATGCTTTTCAGGTAGCAAATAAAAATTATATGGATTATGGTTATCTGTCTTTAGATTTAAATGTAGAATGCATCGTATTGCCCCGGGACGTATTTACTCCTTTTGTTTTTGCTGGAACAGGATTCGAATTCGATCATCATCGTGAAAACTTTCATGCCAAAGTTCAGGCTGGAGCAGGAGTCGAATATCTTGTATCACCACATGTTGGACTCAAATTATACGGCGAATTTAATGCCGCCTTCAGTGATAATGTCGATCATAAGATAGCCGGAGTCCGGGACGATTATTTCTACCGGTTTGGTTTTGGAATGACATATTATTTTCCTAAAAACCTCAATTACAAGAAAAAATAAGCAGCTTTTAATCTTTAATAACTAATGATTAAAGGATTTAGTTCAATATAAGTTTAATAAAATTCAGTCTCAAATGAAAATAGGATTAAAAATTTTAGCGTGCTTTATTCTTTTAATTTCTTGTAGTGAAGAACAACTTGACGTAGCAGGAACGGGATCTATAAAAGGAAGAGTTGTTGATGTTCGAACCTACAAAGGAATCGAAAATGCCCGTGTGTCTTCAAACCCCACAACAAGCACTGTTTATACGGATAAAGATGGATACTTTAAAATTGATAAAGTAACGTCGGGTAAATATGCTTTTCAGGCTCAAAAAGATGGTTTTATAGCCAGATTTGTGCCCGCTACAATTGAAAAAGATATTGAAATAGAACTTATTTTTGAGTTAGAAGTGTCAACTGCTACGAATAAACCGCCAGAAGTTCCGGTACTTACGGCTCCTGCAGATAATGCTGTTGGTCAGGCGTTAAGTTTAAATTTAACTTGGACTGCAAAAGATCCAGAAGGAGATCCGCTTACTTACACAGTGACCGTGAAAAACGGAACTACTGATGAAGTCAAAACCTATTCTGATCTTAAAACTACAACTTTAGCTATTAAAGATTTAAGTTTTAGTACCAAATATTATTGGCAGGTAACTGTGGATGACGGAATTAATAAGCCTATAAATAGTGTAACAAATTCGTTTACAACATTGGCTTTCCCAAATCCGAGATACATGTATGTTAAGAAAATAAAAAATAACAATGTGATTTTTACAGCAGATGATGCCGGAAATGAAGTTCAATTGTCTTCTGCTGAAGTCAATAGCTACAGACCACGAAAAAATTTAAGCATCAACAGAATTGCCTATATCAGTTCTGATGGATCTTTAAATCAAATTTTCAGTATGAATCCAGATGGTACAGATGTCAAAAAAATAACAAATTTTGTCCCTATAGCCGGCTTTAATATGGATAATGTTAGTTATGCATGGAGCACAAACGGAAAACAGATTATTTATCCAAATTTTGACAAACTCTATCGTATTGATTCTGATGGATCAGGATTAGTACAGCTGTTTAAAACGCCAAATGGCAAATTTATTTCAGAATGTGAATGGAGCCGCGACGGAAGTCAGATTATCTTAAAAGTAAATGATGTTTCAGGATACAGCGTCGAAATTTATGCAATAGACTTGAGTGGAAATGTTTTATATACAGTGCTTTCTGGCGTGACCGGAGGAGCAAGCGGAATAGATATTTCTATTGACAATAGGAGAGTTGTATATACCCGAGATGTCTCCGGATTTGAAAATGCAACTTACAGACGATTAGATTCCCGAATATTTATTTACACTGTGGCAACAAATACATCTGCAGAATTAGATACTCAAAAGGAAAATGGTTTTAACGATTTAGACGTTAAGTTTTCACCAAATGAAGCAAAGGTGATTTTTGTCAACACTTCTAATGATGGTTTATCAGCCAAGAATATTCAGACCGCAAATACAACTGTTACTACAGGAACTGGCGGTACGACAACTAGCTCAAGAACTACATTATTTGAAAATGCATCAATGCCAGATTGGAAATAAGAGAGAATAGTATAGTTTTCAAAACAATTAAGTGTAAAAAAATCGGCAGTTTAATAATTACTGTCGATTTTTTTTGTGAATCAAACATCCGAATCAATCAAAGAATTAAAAAAAGGGATTATCTTTGCACCACATCAACACAAACTAAGTTTCATGAGTTCAGATTCTAGCAAAAGGTACGCACAAAGAGGTGTTTCGGCATCAAAAGAAGACGTACACAACGCCATAAAAAACATCGATAAAGGTTTATTTCCTCAGGCATTTTGTAAAATTGTTCCTGATTATCTTACCCAAGATTCGGAGCATTGTTTAATTATGCATGCTGACGGCGCTGGTACAAAATCGTCATTAGCCTATATGTATTGGAAAGAAACAGGAGATCTTTCTGTTTGGAAAGGAATCGCTCAAGATGCTTTAATCATGAATATTGACGATTTATTATGTGTTGGAGCAACAGATAATATCTTGCTATCATCAACAATCGGGAGAAATAAAAATTTAATTCCTGCCGAAGTTATTTCAGCAATCATTAATGGAACAGAAGAATTAATCAACGAATTAAAATCTTTTGGAGTTACAATTCATTCAACAGGTGGAGAAACTGCCGATGTTGGAGATGTTGTACGTACAATAATTGTTGACTCTACTGTAACGGCAAGAATGAAACGTTCTGATGTTGTTGACAATGCAAACATTAAAGCTGGAGACGTAATTGTTGGTTTGGCTTCTTTTGGCCAAGCATCTTATGAGAAAGGTTATAATGGCGGAATGGGAAGCAACGGATTAACATCTGCACGTCATGATGTTTTCGGGAAATATTTGGCTAAAAAATATCCAGAAAGCTATGATGCAGCCGTTCCCGAAGAACTTATTTATTCAGGACAGGTAAATTTAACTGATGAAGTAGAAAATAGCCCAATAAATGCGGGTCAATTAGTGCTTTCGCCAACTAGAACGTATGCACCAATTATTAAGAAAATTTTAGATAAATATACTCCAGCAGATATCCACGGAATGGTGCACTGCAGTGGAGGAGCGCAGACTAAAATTCTTCATTTTGTTCAAAATTTACACATTATAAAAGACAATTTATTTCCGGTGCCACCATTGTTCAAGTTAATTCAGGAACAATCAAAAACGGACTGGAAAGAAATGTATCAGGTTTTCAACTGTGGTCACCGTATGGAGATCTATGTTCCAGAAAACATTGCACAAGATATTATTGAGATTTCAAAATCATTCAATGTTGATGCACAGATAGTTGGAAGAGTAGAAGCCGCAGATGCTAAAAAGCTTACTATTACCAGCGAGTACGGAACATTCGAATATTAAAATTTTAATGTAGAGGCGCACAGCAGTGCGTCTTACGTTATGTTAGACGCACTGCTGTGCGCTTCTACAAAAAATAATTGTTAAAAAACTTGTTATGTACGAACTGCTTTTTTGGAGATATTTAGATGAGATTTATTTAAATCATCACGAAGTTTATGAAGCACTTCTTGAAAAAGAGGAAGTTGACGGATTAGAAACACTTCCTGTTGACGTAATCATCAACCGAATCAATTCTGTATTTTCAAAATGGGAAAG
Source organism: Flavobacterium sp. 245 (assembly GCF_004362055.1). Classification (GTDB taxonomy): domain Bacteria; phylum Bacteroidota; class Bacteroidia; order Flavobacteriales; family Flavobacteriaceae; genus Flavobacterium. The sequence continues at coordinate 241,399 of NZ_SNXB01000004.1, read as the reverse complement.
AGTCGACGAAAACAGCTGGAAAAATAATGCTGGAAAAGGTGCTTTTCAAGTAATCACAACTTCTCAAAGTGTGAAAATTGACTGTTACGGAACCGAAGGCAAAACTATGAATCAATTGGTTTCTGTAATGGAAGAATTCAAATGTCCGCTTTACGATCCACAAGTTCCAGAGCGTTACGATGAAATGAGCGAATAATTTTTTTTAAAGAAATTATGGACCATAGAAAATAATAGCAAAATGTAAAGTCCCTAACGGGACTTTTTTTATTAAAATGCTTTTTTTGCTACCAATATTTTACTCCTATAGGAGTAAACAAATTAGAATAAATATCTCGTAGAGATACTATATTGGTAGATTAAAAAAAAATCAATTTATTATTTGTCCCGTAGGGACTTTACCTATAAGGAAAGAAGAATTTACAACCAAAAATAAATTATGAATAAAATATCAAATTTCAATTTCACAGATCCAATTATTTTAGAAGATGATTTCGTTTTGTTACGTCCGCTTCAAGAATCAGATGTAGAAAATTTACTGGATATTTCAATCAACGAGCCAGAAACTTGGAAATACTCATTAGTTGGCGCAGATGGAGAAGAAAATTTGATCAATTATATGCAGCAAGCAGTTAAAGCCAGAGAAAACGAGAAAGAATTTCCATTTATCGTTTTTGATAAAAAGTCTCAAAAATACGCAGGTTCAACACGTTTCTACGATATAAATCTTGAATTTAAAACTTTACAGTTAGGTTATACTTGGTACGGCTCGGCTTTTAGAGGAACAGGTTTGAATAAACATTGCAAATTTTTACTGCTTCAGTTTGCCTTTGAAACACTCGGTTTAGAAAGAGTTGAGTTTCGTGCAGATAATAACAATGAAAGAAGTATAGCGGCTATGAAAAGCATTGGCTGTAAAGTAGAAGGTGTTTTAAGAAGCAACATGCCAACAAGAGAAAACAACCTAAGACGTGATTCAATAGTTTTAAGCATTCTTAAAAACGAGTGGTTTGATGAGGTAAAAGAAAACCTAAAAAGGAAATTAAAATAAAAAAGAGCAAAGCAAAAAAGAGCCAGCGGCTCGAACCATATTGTAGGGCTGGACTTCAGTCCAGTCTAAACAAAGATTCAAAATAAAAAAGAGCCAACGGCCCAATCCATATTGTAAGGTTGGATTTCAATCCAGCAATCTCATAAAAAATTATATTTTTTAAAAGCATATTTTGTTGTATTTTTCTAAACTAAAAATACAGGTAAATCGTTTTAGTAAATACCTGATTTGTTTTAGACAAAAAAATAATGATTTTAAAAAATACCCAATGAATAGAATAAACTGCAAAAATTTTCTTTTTGGATTTTCATTTTTGATGCTTGGTACGATTTCAAATGCACAGAAAAAAATTCCCGAAAAACGAAACTTGATTCAATATGTTGATCCAATGATAGGAACGGCCAAAATGGGGCACACGTATCCTGGAGCGACAGTACCTTTCGGAAGCGTTCAGCTGAGTCCAGAAACAGATACGATTGCTTACGGCTTAAACGGAAAATACAACGGTGAAGTCTATAAATACTGTGCAGGTTATCAATATGAAGATAAAACAATTGTAGGTTTCAGCCACACACATTTTAGCGGAACAGGGCATTCCGATTTAGGTGATTTTTTAATCATGCCAACAACTGGAAAACTGCAGTTAAATCCGGGCGTGGCTTCAAAACCTTTGTCTGGTTACAGATCTGCGTTTTCACATACAACAGAAAAAGCAGCACCCGCTTATTACAGCGTCTTTTTAGAAGATCATAAAATTAAAGCAGAACTTACAGCAACAACAAGAGTAGGAATGCATCAATATACTTTTCCAAAGTCAGATGAGGCGCATATTATTCTGGATTTAACGTCAGGAATTTACAACTACGACAAGAAAAACGTTTGGACATTTGTTCGTGTTGAAAACGATACTTTAATTACGGGTTATCGCCAGACAAACGGCTGGGCAAGAACCAGAACCGTTTATTTTGCAATGTCTTTCAGCAAACCAATAAAAAGCTACGGACAGGCTGCGCAGGAAAAAAGCGTCTACAGAGGGTTTTGGGGAAGATTTGACCAAACCAAGAATTTCCCAGAAATGGCAGGACAAAATTTGAAATTATTTTTTGATTTTAATACAGAAGAAGGCGAGAAAATCAAGATAAAAATGGCTTTATCGCCAGTAAGTTCGGCTGGAGCTTTAGAAAATATGAAGAAAGAAGTTCCGGGCTGGGATTTTGAAAAAGTAAAAAAACAAAGTCAGGAAATTTGGAATAATGAACTGAATAAAATTCAGATTGAAGCCATTCAAAAAGAAGATTATGTGAATTTTTATACTGCAATGTATCATGCCTTTTTAGGCCCAACAGAATACATGGACCTTGATGGAAATTACAAAGGTCTCGATATGAATGTACATAAAGCAGAAAACTTTAAAAATTACACTAGTTATTCCTTGTGGGATACTTACAGGGCTTTGCATCCATTTTTTAATATCGTACAGCCAACTAGAAACTCAGATATGGTAAGTTCGATGTTAGCACATTCAGATCAAAGTGTGCATAAAATGCTTCCAATATGGTCACATTATGCCAATGAAAATTGGTGTATGATTGGGTATCACTCGGTTTCTGTAGTAGCTGATGCGATTGTAAAAGGCAATACCAGTTTTGATCCTGAAAAAGCGCTTCAGGCGTGTGTGAATACCGCAAAAGTTCCTTATTATGATGGATTGGAATATTATATGAAAATGGGTTATGTTCCTGAAGATAAAAACGGTGCTTCGGTTTCAAAAACTTTAGAGTACGCTTATGACGATTGGGCGATTGCGCAGGCGGCAAAGAAATTAGGTAAAACTGAAATTTATAATGAATTTATCGAAAGGTCTAAAAATTATAAAAACGTTTATGATGCCAAGACAGGTTTTATGCGTCCTAAATTAAATGACGGAACTTTCAAAAAAGAATTTGACCCTTTAGATACGCACGGACAAGGTTTCATTGAAGGGAATTCGTGGAATTACAGTTTATATGTACCGCAAGATCCTGCCGATATGATTAAAATGATGGGAGGAAATGACAAATTCAAAGTCCGTTTAGATTCATTATTTAATATGCATTTACCGGATAAATATTTCGAAAACACAGAAGATATTACAAGAGACGGAATTATCGGGAATTATGTTCACGGAAATGAGCCTTCACATCACGTAGTTTATTTATACAATTGGACCAATTCGCCTTGGAAAGCACAGGACAAAATCAGAATGATTTTGAAAAAAATGTACCGAAATGGAGCAGACGGTTTAGGCGGAAATGACGATTTTGGGCAAATGAGTGCCTGGTATATTTTCAGCAGTTTAGGATTTTATCCTGTTGCTCCGGGTTCTGATGAATATGCATTGGGAAGTCCGTTGGTTAAGAATGCTGTTTTTAATTTAGAAAACGGAAAAAACTTCGAGGTTGAAACCGTAAATCAATCAGATAAAAATGTTTTTGTGAGCAAAGTGCTTTTAAACGGAAAAGAACTTTCTAAGCCTTTCTTGAAACATTCCGATGTTATGAATGGTGGGAAAATTACGTTTTATATGAGCAGTAAACCGAATAAGAAGAATTATCAAAATTAATAAAAAGACAAACGTAACAGAGTTTGAAAAAACTTCACGAAATTTGCGCCTCAAATAAAAGATACATATTATGAAAATAAATCTAAAATCAGGAATCGATAAACTGCTTTTCGGAATGAAACAAAACGACGTCACAGCCGTTTTTGGAAAACCTGATAAAAACTACAAAGACGAAGATGATAATGTGATTTTTGTATATAATTCACATAAAATCAGATTGACATTTTATGAAGAAGAGGATTTGAAATTAGGTTATCTTGTAGCTTCAAGCAATGATTTAGAAGTTTTCGGATTCAAAATAATCGGAAGAAAAATTGCCGATGTAAAAAAAGATTTAGCCACAAAAGGTATTACAAAATACAATCAGGAAACTTTTGACACTTTTGAAAATTACTTTAATGAAGACAATTGGTTCATTCTTCAAACTGAATTTGATGAAGTGGTAAAGTTTGAAATTGGCGCAATTATTAATGAAAAAGATGAATTTGCTTGGAAGTTTCCAGTGAAGAAATAAGAAGAGATCTAAACACAAAGTCATTGCGAGGAACGAAGCAGCCACACTAATATAAGTTCTAATCAAATCAAATATTCAAGATGAGATTGCTTCGTTCATCGCAAAGACATAAAAAAAACCGACAATCACTTGTCGGTTTTTTTTATAGTCGTTAAAAGTAATTATCCTTTTAACCATGCATTTTTAAGTTTTTCTTTTGAAGCATCAGTAGCTTTAAATGTTTCTGATTCTTCATAAGGAAGTTTTACCGTTCCTTTAATAGTTTCTTCTTTTCCAGCACGTTTAATTTTTACTGTAATAGGATCATTTTCTTTCCAGTTTTCACTTTCGGTAATAAGATCGTAAATATTAGCCAAAGAATATGGTTTATCATTTATTGCAACAATAACATCTCCGCCTTTTAAATTAAGATTTTTGAAAAAATCATTTTGCTCAATGTCAGAACGAACAGAAATTTCTTGAGTTTGTTTATTTACAGAGATATAAGGAGTTTGGCCTTTAAGGAAAATTGGACTAGCTTTTTTCTCGGTTGCTTTTGTTACACCTACTTTTGCTAAATAAACATCGTAAGGAATTGGTGTAGTTCCGGCAACATATTTAGTTAAGAATTCTCCAACTTCAGGATAAGTAAGTTGTGTGATTTTTGCAAAAAGTTCCTCATCGTTAAATGGTTTTTCAATTCCATATTCGTTCGATAATTTGTGCATTAAATCAAGAATTCCTCTTTCGCCATTGCTTTTTTCTCTAATGATTATGTCAATACACATTCCAATTAAAGCACCTTTTTGGTACACATTTAAATATTGATCTTTATAAGGTTCCTGCAAAACATTTTTGCTCATTACAGTAAATGACATAGTATCATTTAAACTTTTTGATTGCTCAATTTTGTCTGCAATACGAGTGTAAAATTCAGCTTCGTCGATCAAACCTTGGTTGATTTGAAAAAGATTTGCAAAGTATTCGGTTACACCTTCATACATCCATAAATGTTCAGACATTTTAGGCGCATTGTAATCAAAAAACTGAATCTCTTTTGAGTGAATTGTCAACGGTGTTACGATATGGAAAAATTCATGAGAAACCACATCTTTCATTGATTCTACCAGTTTTTCTTTTGGCAAAGATTCTGGCAATACAACCGTTGTGGCAGTAGGATGTTCTAAAGCTCCAAAACCATGTGCATCATCTTTTGCCATGCTTGATAAATACAATAAAACAGTATATTTTTTAGTCGAATTAATTTTGCCTAAAAAGTTTTTCTGCGCCGTCATCATCGTTTTCATTTCCGGAGTAATACTTTCAGCAGTAAATTTTCCTGTTGGAGAATACACCGCAATTAAAATATCCATTCCATTTACGTTGAATGTTGTGTAATCCGGCTTAGAATACATGATTGGATTTTCAACTAATACAGCATAACGAGGCGTTACAAAAACATCGCTTGTTTTGCTTGCATCTTCATCCGTCATCGAAGTTGCTCCCGAAAGTGTTTCAGGGTGCGTAATTGTAACTTTATAAGGAACATCTAGCTTATCTTGAAAGTAACCAACAAAACCGTGCGTATTAACCATAAAGTTTACTCCGGCGTTGATATTTGTTCCCGCTGGTGAAAATACGTCATCATTGCCAAAACCGGTTCCTTTTTCAGTATCGAAAGTGTCGCCAACTAAATAAGTTATTTTTTTAAGCGTTTTAGCATTCGAAATTGACCATGAATTATCATCAATTCTTTTTACGGTTAATTCATTTCCTTTTGCATCAAAAGCTTTGAAACCGTCAGAATATTTACCATAATTGTCTGTAGAATAAGTGCCAGGTACTGTTTTTGGAATACTGTAAATAATTTCATCCGTTTTGATTGCCGGAGGTGTTACCGTTACCAAGACTTTATCGTCTTTTACATCAACAAGATTAATGTTGACATCTACAGTTTTGCTTTTTGCATCTCCTGATGTACTTCCGGTTTTACAGCTCCATAATGTTACAGCCAGAGCCAGTGTGTAGATTATTTTTTTCATTTGTTCGCGTTTAGTTTTGTGTATTTGACTTCTAAATTATCAAATTGTTACACACTTTATATAAATATAAAAAAAAACTCCTGAATTTCAGGAGTTTTCTTTTAGTCTAGCTTGTTTTTTATATAATATTTACCGTCCAAATCTTCATCAAAGTCATCTATTTTGACAGGCTTTGGTTTAGGTTTATTTGCAATTGCCTTCTTTTTCCACATTTCAAATTTTTCTACAGGCATCTTCTTTTTCATGATTTCCAGAACTTCCTTTTCTGCTAATCCAAATTCTTTTTTTATAATTTCAAATGGATTTTTTTCTTCTAAAGCTAAAGAAACAAGTCTTTCGGTTTGTTCCCAATTCAATTCTTTGCGGCTACTCTTTTTCATCTCGTGAAAATTAATTCAAAATAGAGGTTAATGATTAATAGATTGATTTTCATTTTATATACCAATATTAATAAAAAAAATAATTAGTTGGTACGCTCGACTATATTTTTTTTACTGATTTTAACTGTTTTTTGCTGATCTTGATTTTTGAAACGGAATTTGTAATAAATTTTTCAACTTGTTATGTTCTTCGGGCTCTGGGTGAGTATCTACTCCATAAATAAGCTCTTCTTTTGGCAAAGTGGTAAAAGTGCTGAAAAGTCGATCCCAAACTGAAAAAATATTTCCATAATTACTATCCGTATAAGGCAATACATAATGATGATGAACCTTATGCATATTTGGCGAAACAATAAAATAACTTAAAAAAACATCCAGCTTATTTGGCAACGAAATATTTGCATGATTGAATTGTGAAGCGATCACAGATAATGACTGATATAGAAAAACCATCCACATTGGACTTCCTACAATTAAAACGCCCAACGTTGTAAATACAAATCGAATTACACTTTCGCCCGGATGATGTCTGTTTGCTGTTGTAGTGTCGATCCAGGTATCTGTATGATGAATGAGATGAAATCGCCATAAAAATTTTACTTTATGCTGTACAAGATGAGCCAAATATGCGCCAATTAAATCGAGTAAAAGCAAACCCACTATGGCATAAAGCCAAAGAGGCATTTCTGGCAACCATTGTAAAATTCCAAATTGATTTTCGGTTGTCCAAGCTGCAGTTTTAATCAGAATAAAAGCCAAAACAAAATTTACAATAATTGTAGTAACAGTAAAAAAGATATTTATTCCTGCGTGATGCCATTTTTTATACTGCATCTGAAAAAGCGGAAAAGCATTTTCAATCAGCCAAAAAATAGTTATTCCTCCTATCAAAATTAAACTTCGATGCGAAGAAGGAATGGTACCGAAATAAGTGATAATATCATTCATAATTCTATAATGTATTTTTTCAAATGTAATGAAATTGATGAAATAATAACATTAATTTTAAGAAATGTAAATTTTTATTATCACTTTAATGTTTATTGCTTAATTAAGGAAAATTGCTAAGCAAAAAAAGAGAAAAAAGGTCAATAAGACTTCTTTTTTCTCTTTATAAGATATTAGGTCAATTAATTTATTTTGATTTAAGACTTTTTAATAAGGCTGATGATAAAGAGTAAAACCCACGCACCACCAACAGCAATTAAAATCTGCCACAGAAGTCCGCCACCGCCAATTCCAAGTTTACCGGCAATCCAACCACCAATAATTCCGCCAATAATTCCGACGATAATATTACCAATTAAGCCAAAGCCGGCACCTTTCCAAATTTGGCCTGCCAGCCATCCAGAAATAGCACCTATAAGTAAGAAATATAAAAATTCCATATTTGTAATGTTTTTAGTTTGTATCTGAGTTATTTTAAGGATTATGCTTCAGCGTGATTTTGCAACAAATTCTTATAGATAAATCCAGCTACAATAGCACCTAAAATTGGGGCAACCCAAAACAGCCAAACTTGAGATAATGGTTCACCGCCAGTAAAAATAGCCTGAGACAAAGATCTAGCAGGATTTACAGAAGTATTTGTAATTGGAATACTGATCAAGTGAATTAATGTTAAAGCTAAACCTATTGCAAGACCAGCAAATCTTCCGTTAGCAAACTTATCTGTAGCTCCTAAAATAACTAAAAGGAAAAACAAAGTCAGTACAAATTCAGCAATAAAAGCAGATTGAAGCGAATAACCGTCTGGAGAAAAAGCACCAAAACCGTTTGATGCAAATGCCCCCGCTTTAGTATTATCAATTACAAAACCAGCTTTTCCAGAAGCAATAGTGTACAGAGTTCCCGCTGCAGCAATTGCTCCAATACACTGAGCGATGATATAAGGAATAAGGTCTTTAGCTGAAAATCTTCCGCCAGCCCATAATCCAAACGAAACGGCAGGATTAAAATGTCCGCCAGAAATGTGTCCAACAGCATAAGCCATTGTCAAAACTGTTAAACCAAAAGCTAAGGCGACACCCGCAAATCCAATTCCTAAATCAGGAATTCCTGCTGCAAAAATAGCGCTTCCGCAACCTCCAAAAACTAACCAAAAAGTTCCAAAAAACTCTGCAAATAATTTTTTCATAATTAAGTAATTTTAAATTAATAGATTCCGATTGTTAAAGGGTATATTGGTATGCCCAAAAAATCAAAACAATTTGTAAGGGCAAACGTACAAATAAAATCCATTTTGGTAAATTAAAACTTGCTTTTTTATTTTGATACATGTACCAATTGGAAGGAAACACTGCAATTAACAATGCAATAATTCCCCATGCGGCAAAATTTTTTGTAAAAGGAAGCAATAGGAGGCAGCCTAATATAACTTCGGCACCTCCACTTAAATTATTTATTAATTTGGGGTTTTTAAAAATAGGAGGAATGATTCTGATGTACATTCCGGGTTTTCTAAAATGATTGATACCAGCAAGTATATATAAAAAAGCCATTAAATATAAATGCCAAGGTTGTTTCATGATATCTTGTTGTTTATCACGAATTTATAAAAAAATTAACAATTATTGCATTACAAGGCGCTTTTTTTTAAAGCTATGCAAAATTGACTATTTTTTAGCCTTGAAATTTATGTTCATAATAATAATAGCAAGAATGATTAAAACGATTCCAACCCATTGCAGAAAAATTACTTTTTCATTCAAAAGAATAAAAGCCATTGTGACAGAAACCGGTAGTTCAAGGGCAGAAACAATACTTCCTAATCCAATTCCGGTCAAAGGAAAACCTGCGTTCATAAGCATTGGCGGAATTATAGTTCCAAACAAAGACAAAACAATTCCCCATTTCATGAAAATGGCAAGATTAAAAGTTTCTGTTTGAGTTGCTAATGCAAACGAGAATACAATTACAGCTCCACCCAAAAGCATATATAAACTGCGTTGCGCCGAGGAAATTTCGGTAGCGACACGATTTGCAGTAAACATAGTTGTGGTGAAAGAAGCAGCAGCTAATAATCCCCAAACAATTCCTCTCCAATCTAGTTTAAAATCAGCATGAACAAGATTGGTTGCCAAAGCAGTCCCAATAAGAACAATAAAAACGGCAATTACTTTTTGTTTTGAAGGCAGTTTCTTTTCTAAAATCATTTCAAGAAAAACACCCATCCAAACCGTCTGCATCAATAAAACGATTCCAATTGAAACCGGAATATATTTTACAGCCAAGTAGTAAAACAAACTTGTCATTCCTAATGAAGTTCCAGCAAGCATTAAACTGAAAATGTTTTTTGAAGAAGCTTTTACAACATTTTTTTTATGCTTTATTTTTTGAAATGCATTGATTATTAAAATTCCGATTATCCCTAAAACAAATTGTGAAGTGGTTACTTCTGCAGTAGTATAACCTTCCGTATAAGCCATTTTTACAAAAGTGGCTAACATTCCGTAAGTTGTAGCTCCTAAAGCAACTAGAAAAACTCCTTTTAATACATTGTTTTGTGACATCTGAAATTTCTGTTTTAAAAATTAAGGCCGGCAAAGGTAAGCTATTTTGTTTGCGATTTAATAGAAAAACGTTGTAAATATTGGGATTAATAGTATTGATGCTGTATTTGGTGTTTCTAAATTGTTTATTTTTCAAAAAATGAAGAACCTGTTAAAATCAAAAAACCATCAAAACTTTTGCTTTGATGGTTTCTGTTTTTTAATAAATCTTTCAGGCTAATTATTTGACTGGCTGATTTTTATATGTTTCAATTTCGAAAATTAAAGTTGCGTTTGGCGGAATTACACCTCCAGCACCTTTTTCTCCATAAGCTAAATTTGAAGGAAGAAAGAAAATTGCTTTTTCTCCATCCGTCATCATATCTAAAGCTTCAATAAATCCGGGAATCATACCATCTTTTTTTCCAACAGTGAAAGGGAAAGCTTTGTATCCTCCGCCAGCATCTCTGTTAGCATCGTATTTACCATAATCTTTAGCTACTTTAGCGATACTGCTGTCAAAAAGATTTCCGTCTTCAAAATAGCCTGCATAGTGAAAGTAGATTGTAGATCCTTCAGCTCCTTTTACACCAGTTCCTTTTTGTGTAATAACATATTTTAAGCCTGATGCAGTTGTAGTCGCTTTTGCTTTAGTCGCTGCAAAATAAGCTGCCTTTGTTGCGATGACTTTTTTTGCCTCATCTTTTTTTGCTGCTTCTTTTTTCACATCATCAGCTAAAACTTTTACCGCATCAAATTTTTTGGCTGCAGCACCTTTACGAGTAATAGTGATTTTGTTCATGATATCGCCCTGAACAATTTTGTTTACATTATCCATTCCAGAAACTACATGGCCAAAAATAGTGTGTTTTCCATTTAGCCAAGGTGTGTCTTTATGTGTAATGAAAAACTGGCTTCCATTAGTTGCAGGGCCAGAATTTGCCATTGCTAAAATACCACCTTTGTCAAATTTCAATTCTTCGGTAAATTCATCTTTAAATGAATATCCAGGACCTCCTGAACCGTTTCCGTCTGGATCTCCTCCTTGAATCATAAAATCATTGATAACACGGTGGAATTTTAAACCATCATAAAAAGGTTTTCCTTTTAGTTTTTCTACTTTAACATTTGGGTTAGTCCCTTCGGCCAAAGAAATGAAATTCGCTACCGTAATAGGAGCTTTTACATATTCTAAAGAAACAACGATATCACCTTTTGAAGTTGAAATTGTTGCAAAAATACCATCGTTTGGGTCAGCAGGAAGTGCTGGTTTTGCAGCAACAGCAGTTTTAGCTGGAGCAGCTTTTGGTTTTGCTGCTGGTTTTTTTGTTGTTTGTGCCTGAAGATTTACAACTGCCAAACAGAATAATAAGAGAAATTTAAATTTCATTTTGTTTCAAATTTAAGTCTGCGAACTGATTTATTATTGTGGTTTTTCTAATAATTGAATTTCGAAAATGATATTTGCATTTGGCGGAATAACTCCTCCGGCACCTGTTGCTCCGTATGCTAAGTGAGATGGGATAAACAGCACCGCTTTATCTCCAAATGAAAGTTGCTCAATTCCTTCAATAAATCCAGGAATTAAACCGTCTTTTTTTCCTGCTTGAAATGGAATTGGCTGGTAGCCATTTTGTTCAGCTCTTGCAGTATCATATTTCCCAAAAGCCTTTGATACATCAGCAATACTTGAATCAAATAAAGTTCCGTCTTCAAGGAAACCTGCATAATGAATATAAATTTGAGTTCCAATAGCTGGTTTTTTGCCTGATCCTTTTTCAGTGATAACAAACTCTAAACCTGAATTGGTTTTAGTTGCTTTTGGTTTAATAGAAGCGTAATAAGCAACTTTTGCTGTTTGAACTGCGGCATATTTGCTTTTTTCTTTCGCAATTTCTGAGAAATAATCACCAAATACTTTTACAGCATCAAATTTCTTCGCTGCTTCACCATTTCTGATAATAGTAACTTTTACAATTGTATCGTCTTGTTTTACTTGGTTTACGACTTCTTGGCCTTTCTCAACTACATGACCAAAAATAGTATGTTTTCCAGTCAGCCAAGGTGTTTCAACATGTGTGATGAAAAATTGGCTGCTGTTTGTTCCTGGGCCGTTATTTGCCATTGCCAAAACTCCGGCTTTATCAAATTTCAAGTCTGTGATTTCATCTTTAAATTTGTAGCCAGTATCTCCAGAACCAGTTCCTTCAGGATCTCCAGACTGAATCATGAAATCTTCAATAACTCTGTGGAATTTTAATCCGTCGTAAAATGGTTTGTTTTTCTTGTAATCTTTAGTTACAAATTCGTTTTTTCCTTCTGCCAGAGTCACAAAATTAGCAACAGTTACAGGTGCTTTTTTATAATCTAATTCAACAATGATATGTCCTTTGTTTGTTTCAATATCGGCATATAAACCATCAGGTAAATTGCTGTGTTCATCTTTACATGAATAAAGTGACGTTACGGCTAATAGTAATACTAAAATGCTTTTTTTCATTTCTAAAATGTTTTTTTAAGGGTTTACTGTGTCTTTTTTAATTTGCGTGGCTGGTTTTACAGCAACAGGTTTTGGAGCAGCAGGTTTTGGTGTTTGTCCTGCAGGAGCTTGTTGGGTTGCAGTTTGTTCTGCAGGTGCAACAGTTTTTGGAGCTGCTGGATCTGGAACAAAATTACGAAGCGTTACAGTACACATTAATGATTCATTTGGCCCAATTTTGTTATTGTCACCATGATATCCATAAGCAATGTGCGACGGAAATAAAAAGGTAACAGTTTCATTTTTATGCATATACTTGATCCCGTCACGCAATCCCATCATAATATCTTGTTTGTCTACAAAATAAGTTTGCGGACCAAGATCGGCTTCTGAGTAAATTAGCTTGCCTTGAATGTCTTTTACCTCTAAATTGAAATAAGCAATATCTCCTTTTTTTGGCGTTAAAGTTTCGGTTGGATTTTTTTCATCATAAAAGAACCAATAGCCTTTTCTTGTCGCGTAATATTTTACTTTCGGATTGCTTTTTATGATTTTTTTGATGACTTCTTCTTCATTGGCTACCAATTTTTTATTTCGGTCAGCTGATTTTTTCATGAAAGTGCCTGACGCTCTCGAAAGCGGTCTTCGGGCTTCTTCATGCTGTTTGCAGCTAGCTAATAAAATAGTAAAAAGAAGCGTGTAAATACTGATTTTTAAATACTTCATATGCGGTTATATTGTTAGTTTAGTTACTAAATCTTCAAATTTACTTAGTGTTTCTTCCATCGACAAAAGCGATTTTCCTCCAGCGGCATTGCTGTGGCCTCCGCCATTAAAATGATCTCTTGCAAATTGGTTTACGTCAAATCCTCCTTGTGAACGGAAAGATATTTTGATGATTTTCTCCTCTTTATTTTCGATAAAAATAGCAGTAAAAACAATACCTTTTATGCTTAGGCCGTAATTTACAATTCCTTCAGTATCGCCTTTAACATAATCAAAAGAGTCTAGTTCGTCCTGCGTTAGTGAAGTATATGAAGTTTTATGCTCTTCGAGAACTTTCATATTCTGCAGCGCGCGCCCAAGCAATTGAAGACGGCTGTAGGAACTGTTGTCAAATAATAAAACAGGAATTTGTGTGTTTTCAACTCCCAAATCAATCAATTCAGCAATAATTCGGTGCGTGTCTCCAGTTGTTCCAGGAAAACGAAATGAACCAGAATCGGTTAAAATCCCCGTGTAGATGCAAGTTGCAATAGTTTTGTCAATATCTCCTTTTTTGTTTAAAAAAGAAATAAAGTTGTAAACCATTTCGCAGGTTGATCCAAATGAAGTGTTAGAATACATGTAAGTCGCATAATCATCTGGTTTTTGATGATGATCGATCATAACAAAAGGAACTGTCAGCTTGGCTAAAGTTTGCTCCATGATCTCACCTGTACGATGAAATGCATTAAAATCAAGGGTAAAAATCAGCTCCGCTTCTTCTAATATTTTGGTACAGTTATCAGTATCTTTTTCAAATATTTTTACTGTTTCTGAACCTGGAAGCCAGGCTAAAAAATCAGGAAAATCGTTCGGCGCAATTACTGTTGGCTGATGATTATTTTTGAGTAAAAAATGGTATAATGCTAAAGTTGAACCCATAGCGTCGCCATCTGGTCCTCTGTGTGGGATTATTGCAATTTTCTTTGGGGCAGAAAGCAACAATTGTATTGCCTGAATATCGTGTATTTTCATAGTGTGCGAATTTACATTTTTTTAATGTAATGCTGAAAACATTTTGGAGATTAACACACTTTTATTAGTTGTCAGTTTTCTGTCTCGGTTTTCAGTGCGAACTATGAACGAAAACTGCGACTGAGACTAAATTAAAGCCATTTTTGATACAATTTATATTTCGCGCCTTTTACAATTTGTGATTTGTAAATTCCAACAGAACCCGAGGAAAAATAAGCAATTGTACAGCCAATTGCAATAAAGATTCCCGGCTGAATCCCAAATAATTCCATTCCCATAATGGTGCAGGCGATAGGAGTGTGGGTGGCGCCCGAAAATACGGAAACAAATCCAATTCCGGCCAAAAGAGCAATTGGCATTGGAATAACTAATGATAAAGCACTTCCTAAAGTTGCGCCCACAAAAAATAGAGGTGTTACTTCGCCACCTTTGAATCCGGCTCCAAGTGTGAATCCGGTGAAAAGAATTTTTAGTAGAAAATCATACCATGGATTTGCATTTGAAAAAGAATCGACAATTACCGGAACGCCAAGACCAGAGAATTTTGTAAATCCGAAACCCGCGATTGCAATGGCTAAAATCACGCCGCCAATCACTGGACGAAGTGGTGGATATTTTATATTTTTTGAAAAAAGAGAGCTCCAAAAATGTGTACTTCTTGCAAATAATAAAGCAGCAAAACCAGATAAAAGACCGATTAGTACCGTATAAAAAATGGTGCTGAAATTAAGTTCAGGTACAACCGGAATACTGTAATGTGTATGTTTTATTTCCCAAAATTCTACAGTAAAGTAGGCGACATAAGCCACTAAAAAAGAAAGAAAAATACTTTTGAAATTAATTTTGCTGAAATACAAAACTTCCAAAGCAAAAATGGCGCCCGCTAAAGGCGTTCCAAAAACCGATGCAAAACCCGCACTGATTCCGAGAATAATTAAGATTTTACGTTCGGAATTATCTAGTTTGAAAATTTTAGTGAATTGATCAGCAATGGCGCCTCCCATTTGTACAGCAGTCCCTTCTCGACCTGCAGAACCTCCAAATAAATGTGTCAACAAAGTTCCTAGAAGAACTAAAGGAGCCATCTTGAAGGGAATTGTTTTTTGTGGATTTTCGTATTCTTCCAGCAATAAATTATTGCCTTTTGCAACAGATTTTCCCCAGTAATAATAACTCAAACCAACTAATAATCCGCCAAAAGGCAAAAACCAAATAATCCAGTCGTGCTGAATTCTAAATTGTGTAACCCATTCAAGTGAAACTAAAAAAAACGCTGACGCTGATCCCGATAAAACACCTATCAAAAAACAGATCAAAATCCATTTGAAAGTAGTGAGGGATATGTCTTTTAGTTTTTGAGAGACCATTAATTATTTAAAGGAAAGTTTGCCACGAATTTCACGAATTTTTACGAATTTAAAAAAGCTAGTAAAGCTTAAAGCTCATCAAAAATAATCTTTTTAATTCTTTTAATCTGTGGCAGAAAAATAATTAGTGAAAATTCGTGAAATTCGTGGCAGAAAAATATTATTGTACTACAGCAGTAAATTCGATTTCAACTAAATATTCAGGTGCAACTAATTTACTTATTTCATAAAAACCAGTTGTAGGTTTTACATCTTTAAAGAAAGCGGAGTGTGCTCTGGCAACTTCTTCAAAAGTTGAAACATCAGTTGTAAAAATTCTAGTTCTGATAACGTCTTTTATTCCCACATTCAAATCCTCCAAAACTTTTTCAACGCGTTCGATTATATTATAGGTCTGTGCATACGCGTCATCGGCTTTTACTTTATCGCCGTCAACGATTGCAACAGTTCCCGAAACTTCGATGATATTACCAATTCTTACAGCACGGCAGTATCCCATCTTGTCTTCCCACGGTGATCCTGTTAAGATGTTTTCTCTTTTCATTTTATGAGTTTTTTTGAATTGTTTTAGGTTGTTTTAAAAAACAAATCAGGTTAATTAATGCGTTGCAATTTATAAAATAAGCCAGTGAAAAAGAATCATTTTAGTTTGAAATCACTCTTGAAATCAGCCTTTTTTGTGATATTTTGGAATCAGCTGTTTTGTTGTTCTTCGTAAATTCGGAGTTTGTTTTGCGTGGTTGTCAAGTGTTGTTGTAGCGCTTCAATTTTATTCAGCAAATGATAAATGGCATCAATTCCTTCTAAATTGATATTAAGATCGTAATGCATTCGCATCATTTTTTCGATTGCAGGCAATTGTTCCGGTTCTAGGTATTCGTCATTTTCTTCGAAAATAATTTCGACCAAACCATAATTATTAAGTTCTTTGATAAAGGTATTTTCAATTTCGTGATACAGACAAAATTGTTTTATTTGGATTAAATTTTTACTGCTCATGATTTCTTAGTTTAGATAATTCGGCAAATAATTCTTTTTCTTTTTCAGATAATTTGGTAGGTATTTTTAAGTTGTACGTCACATATAAATCACCAAATTGATTGTCTTTTTTATAAACAGGAAAACCTTTTCCTTTTAATTTGACTTTTGTTCCTGTTTGAGTTTCGGCGGGAACTTTGATTTTTACTTTTCCATCAAAAGTCTTGATGCTGATTTCTCCGCCTAAAACAGCTGTGTACAAATCTAAATCAACATTTGAATACAAATTATCTCCCTCTCTTTTAAAATCAGAATTATTAGAAATTGAAAAAGTAATATATAAATCACCGTTTGGTCCTCCGTTGACTCCAGCGCCACCATGTCCCGGAATTTTTATAACCTGGCCATTTTCAACTCCGGCCGGAATTGTAATTCTGATATTCTTGCCATTTACGGTCAGACTTTGTTTGTGAGTCGTGTATGCCGATGCTAAGTCCAACTGTAATTCGGCATTAAAATCTTGGCCTCTGTATTTGGATTGGCTTCGACTGCTTCGTCCAGATCCATACATCGAATTAAAGAATTCTGAGAAATCACTTCCTGAAAAATCGCCGTCAAAACCAGAAAAATCTTGTCCGCTTTGCTGTCTTGAATATTGCTGTTGTTGCTGATTTGGGTCATAACCTGCCTTTTCAAATTCGTCAGCATGTTTCCAGTCTTTTCCATATTTATCATATTTTTTACGATTTTCAGGATTGCTTAAAACCTCATTTGCTTCGTTGATTTCCTTGAATTTTTTTTCCGCTTCTTTATCATTCGGATTTAAGTCAGGGTGGTATTTTCGGGCTAATTTCCTGTAGGCTTTTTTGATTTCGGCCTCAGTTGCAGCTTTTGTTATTTCTAGTGTTTTATAGTAATCGATATAATCCATCTTTTTGATTTTTTATAAACGTGAATTAAAACCTTGAATTTAAGAATAAGTTGTTAACTATCAAAATACTAATAGGTTTTAAAATAAAAAAAATAAAGAGCTGATCCGGAAAATTTTGGATTTTTAAATTTTATTATTAGAATTTAATCTGAGAAAGCAATAATTATTTGGCAGGTTTTTTGATTCTAAAAATTAGCCCAAATTATTGTTATAAAATACTTAAAGTTAAAGTGCGTAAGTAAATTATATTATTTTTGCTTTGCTATACTATTTTATAAAATCAGAAAGGCGAGATCGATAAAACTTTTTAAATGAAGCATATTTTATTTTTCATATTATTTTTTACCGCTGTAACAATCTCAGCCCAAACAGAATTTAGTACTAAATTCAAGAGTATTCCAGCGCCAAAATTTGGTGCCGAACCAAAAAAAATGCCTGCTCCAGATATGCCTGATCTTAATGATCCTGCCGCTCCAACTGCTGAAATTCCGAGTATCAAAACGCCAAATGTTTACGATAATACTAAGTTGACTACAAAATCAAAATTTCAGGTAGGCGAAGAAAAAAGCAAATTCACGATGTCAACAGAAACTGAATTTGCTAATCCTGGCGATCGTTATGTTGCCAAAATGGAAAAAGATTTAGATAAAGCCTTAAAAGATGCAGGACTTCGCGAAGGCCGAGGGACATTGGTAAAGAAAAATATTTCATTGGGTGATTTTAAAACAAAATCGCAATATTTTATCGTAAAGTTTCGTGATTTTGGAGCAATCGACGGCGATTTAGTAAAGGTTTCAAATAATGATCTGGTAATTAGGGATCAAATATTTTTGGACTCTAATTTTAAAGACGTAAAAATAAATCTCTCTGACGGATTCAATAAATTAGATTTTGAAGCTTTAAATATTGGAACCCTCGGAGGAAATACTGCCGAGATTCAAGTGTATGATGATAAAGGGCAATTAGTAACTAATGACTATTGGGATAATCTTGCCGCTGGATTCAAAGCTTCTATTGTAGTTACGAAAGAATAATTTTTTAAGATACTAAGATACTGAGGTTCTAAGGTGCTGAGAAAGAACAGCATTTTAGAACCTTGTTAGTTTAAGGCTAAATCCAAATATCCCAGTACAAAAAAACTTAGAACCTTAGTATCTTAGCATCTTAGACTAAAACGGATCCGCAGTAACCTTAAACTTCATATCGGCTTTTACAGTTACATCTTTAGTCAATGTTTCTTTCAAAGTTACCTGAGTTCTTATTTTGTAGCTGCTGGCTTTTATATACTGATCCAGTTTTTTATCGGTACAAATCAAATCAATTGTGTTGGTTGTTGCCATAATATTGTCTTGATAAGCCAATTCTATTTCGTCTGAATTTGTTGTAGAAATATACAAATGAACCGATTTTAGAAACGTAAAAGTTTTATCAGAAGGATCAGAAATCGATAATTTTAATGACCTTAGTTTTACATCTTTTACAAGACTTGCTTTTGTTTTATTGTTTTCAAATTCGGCAGATGAATTTGTTGTTACTTCAGGAGTGATAATTTCCGAAGGCAGATTAATTGGTGAAGTACTCTTGATTTTTATTGAAGTTTCATTAGAAATATTGAAGGTCAATAAGTCATCAACAGCATCGCAAGAGATAAAAAAGATTGACAGTAAAACCGTCAAAACAATAAATTTTGATTTCATAGTTAAATTTAAATTGGGCTTTTCTGTAGATACGAAATATTTTGGGTTTTGGATTTTTTGTGAAGATACTAAGTTGCTAAGGTTCTAAGATTCTAAGTTTTTTATTTTTGTGGTTTAAAAAAAAACTTAGAATCTTAGAACCTTAGAGCCTTTTTAAGAAAAAAAATCAAAATTCCATTTTTAAGATTGAAATATAAAAAGTATTTTTGCGCATGCAACACAACGTACTTATTTTAGATTTCGGATCGCAATATACACAGCTTATTGCGCGTAGAGTTCGCGAATTAAATATATTCTGCGAAATTTTCCCTTACAATCACTTTCCTAGTGATTTATCACCTTATAAAGCCGTAATTTTAGGAGGAAGCCCATTTTCTGTTCGTGCAGAAGACGCTCCACATCCTGATTTATCTCAAATTCGTGGCAAACTTCCAATGTTGGCAGTTTGTTATGGAGCACAATATTTAGCACACTTTAGTGGTGGAGAAGTAGCAGCTTCAAACACAAGAGAATACGGAAGAGCTAATTTGTCTTATATTAAAGAGAATGAAGTTTTCTTTGATGGAGTTTCAGAAAACAGCCAAGTTTGGATGAGCCACAGCGATAGTATAAAAGGACTTCCAACAAATGCGGTAAAACTTGCAAGCACGCATGATGTAGAATTTGCTGCTTACAAAATTGAAGGCGAAACAACATACGGAATTCAATATCATCCAGAAGTTTTCCATTCTACTGATGGATCAAAAATGCTGGAGAACTTTTTAGTTAAAATTGCCGAAGTTCCTCAAAACTTTACACCAAATGCTTTCGTTGAAGAAATGGTGGCAGAATTAAAAGAGAAACTAGGAAATGATAAAGTAGTTTTAGGATTATCAGGCGGTGTAGATTCTACTGTTGCAGCGGTTCTATTGCATCAGGCAATTGGTAAAAACCTTTACTGTATTTTCGTAAACAACGGACTTTTGCGTAAAAACGAATTCCAAAATGTATTAGATCAATATAAAGGGATGGGATTGAACGTGAAAGGTGTTGATGCCGGAGATCGTTTTCTTTCTGAACTTGCTGGTATCAGTGATCCTGAAACCAAACGTAAAACTATTGGACGTGTATTTATCGAAGTTTTTGATGATGAATCACATTTGATCGAAGACGTAAAATGGCTGGCTCAGGGAACTATTTATCCTGATGTAATTGAGTCGGTTTCTGTAAAAGGACCATCGGCTACAATTAAATCACACCACAATGTGGGCGGATTGCCAGATTATATGAAATTAAAAATTGTAGAACCGCTTAGAATGCTTTTTAAAGATGAAGTAAGAAGAGTTGGAGCTACTTTAGGAATAGATCCAGAATTATTAGGAAGACACCCTTTCCCAGGACCAGGATTATCAATCAGAATTTTGGGAGATATTACACCTGAGAAAGTTCAGATTTTACAAGATGTTGATTCTGTATTTATTGAAGGATTAAAATCATGGGGATTATACGACAAAGTTTGGCAGGCTGGCGCGATTTTGCTTCCTGTAAACAGTGTTGGTGTTATGGGAGATGAGCGTACATATGAAAAAGTGGTTGCACTTAGAGCTGTAGAATCTACAGACGGTATGACGGCTGACTGGGTTCATTTACCTTACGATTTCTTGATGAAAGTGTCAAATGACATTATAAATAAAGTAAAAGGCGTGAATCGTGTGGTTTACGATATAAGTTCAAAACCACCTGCAACAATTGAGTGGGAATAGTAAGATTTTTCAAATTAAGGCGTTACATTTGTAATGCCTTAATTTTTTAAACCTACTATTTATGAGAGAATTTTTAACGTTTTTTCTTGTCTTTATTTTGTCTTTTAACAGAATAACTGCACAAGATTCATTTATTGAGCACAAAATTCAAAAGGGAGAAACCGCTTATTTTATAGCCCAAAAATATAAGGTTTCGGTTGATGAAATCTACAAACTCAACCCCGAATCACAAAACGGAATCAAAGACAATCAGATTATAAAGATTCCACTTCATTCTTCAGAAAAACCAAAATCAGATTCTCCAATTATTCATACTGTTGCTGCAAAAGAAACGCTGTATGCTTTGTCAAAAAAGTATAATGTTTCTCAAGAAGCTATTCAGGAAGCTAATAAAGAAATTCTTGCCGGCGGGCTTCAAATTGGCCAAGAATTGGTGATTCCGCAAAACAATTCAAATACTTCTAAAGCTGAAAATGCAAATGTTTCAAAAGCGTCACATCTTGTTGTAGCTAAAGAATCTTTATTCAGTATTGCGAGACAATACAATGTTTCAGTTCAGGATTTAGAAGATTTAAATAAAAATTTATTGCAAAACGGATTGCAGATTGGTCAGACGATTACAATTCCGAATAAAAGAAAAACAATAGACGGAAGAGTTCGTGTGATTAATCAGGAAACTATTTTTCATGTGGTTGAACCAAAGGAAACTAAATTTTCGATTTCTAAAAAATACGGAATTTCAATTGATCAGCTGGAATCTCAAAATCCAGAAATTGTAAACGGATTAATTGTGGGCAATAAATTGGCCATCAATACTACAGCGATTAAGCCTGCAAATGAAAGTGAAGAACTGATGCTGGCTCTTGCCGAAAAGCAGGTTGTGGTTGAAAAAACAAAAGCCAAAACAGTTGAAATTGATGATTTAAAAGACCGATTAGTTGTTCAGAAAGAAATGAATCAGAAGATTATAAAAATTAATGATTTGAAAGTGAATCTGAATGATATGAATGGCTCTAAAGAAAATTCGGTTGAAAAACTTCGATTGGTTTTGGAAGCAAACAAAAACGTTCAGGATATTTTAATGGCAAAATTAGATTCATTAGTGAATACAATGAATAATGATTTAGTTGAATTAAAACGCATGGATATTTTAAATGTCGATGAATCAAAACGTCTGGAAAAGCAATCGTATGAAAGTATCGGAAAAACAAGTGAATTGTCTTCTCAGCTTAAAAAAGAATTGGCAGAAAATAGAAAAGCCTATGCTGGTTTGATGAACAAAGTAGAAAAAATTGCTGTTGAAGAAAATCAGGAATACAAGAAGAAAATCCGCGAAAGCGAAAAAAATAATAATGTCACTTCAATTCAGCAAAGGCTTTCTTTAGAAGAAATTAAACGTTACAAAATTGAGCAGGAGCAGGGCGATGCACAGAATCAGTTACTGATTGCAAAAATTGATTCATTAGATATTCAGAAAAAGATTGAAGTAAAAAGACACATCAGCAAAGCTTCTTATTATAGTATGGAAGCAAGGAAATTTGATGATAAATTGGCTTTGGTAAAATTGAAAAAGTATCAAGATGAGGCAATTAAAAACAGAAGCATATCGAGTTCAGCCGAAAGTTCCAAAACTATTTCGTTAGAAGAAATGAAACGCGAGCTAGAGGAAAATCCGCTTAAAAAAGGCAAAACGGTAAACGTTGAAGTTTTTGATAATCTTAAAGAAGTTTCCAATGGGTATTACTTAGTTTTGGGTATATTTACAGACGCAACACTAAGAGATAAGTTTATTATGAAACTTATTGATTCTGGTGATTTTAACGCAAGTTTCTTTTTCAATATTAATAGTCTTTCCTATTATGTTTACTCAGATAAGTTCGGAAATATGGAAGAAGTTTTATATAAATGCAAGAAAAAGGAAGAAGATGAGTTATATAAAGAAATAATTATTGCTAAAGTTGAAATCGATCTGAGGTAATTTTTAGGTTGAAATTAACAGTGGCCCGAATCTTGCTCTAACAAGAATTTAGTAACTTGTTTTTGAATTTTAAATTAAATTGTTTTAAGTCCTATTATGAAATATTATTCAACATTATTGTGTCTCGTTTTTTTTGTAACCTGCTCTGCTTTTTCACAGGAAAAGGTGGTGAAATATACAGTTTCGGGTGGAGAAACGGTAAATCAGATTGCGGTAAAATTCAAAGTTACACCTTATGATATTTATGCCTTAAATCCAGATGCTCGAAATGGAGTAAAGCCTAATACGGTTTTGCTGATTCCTGCAAATGGCGCTAAAGCAACGGTTAAATCTGAAACTGCTGTGGCGAAAACATCGGCTAATTCAAAAGAAATTATTCATGAAGTACAGCCAAAAGAAACTTTTTATAGTATTGAACATAAATACGGAATATCTGATGAAGCCCTAAAAGCGGCGAATCCTTTTTTAGAAAAAGATGGCGTTCAGATTGGGCAAAAGCTTGTAATTCCTGCAAAAGGTTCGACTTCTAAAGCAGTAGCAACAAGTGCAAAAACGGTTAAAAATACTACGCAGGAAAAATATGTTTATCATGATGTGCAGCCAAAGGAAACTAAATTTGGTATTGCAAAACAGTACAATATGAGTGTTGCTGAACTAGAAAAGCGTAATCCAGAAATCGTTGAAAATTTGCCAGTTGGTTACCGATTAACGATAAAAGGAACTGCACCTAAAACGGAAGCAGCGCCAGTTGCAAATGCTGTTAAACCTGCTGAAACTAAAAAAGGAACTGAAACCCCTAAAAAGGCAGTTTCCTATATGGATTATCAAGTAAAGCCAAAAGAAACTTTTTATAGTTTAGGAAGAACATTTCATTTGACTCAGGAAGAACTGACAGCATTAAACCCGTCACTTTCTGAAGGTGTAAAAGAAGGAATGGTTTTAAAAGTTCCGACAGGATATTTAGCGCCACAGCCAATTATTGCTCAGGCACAGCCAATTGAAAAAGCTGTTGAGAAACCAATTGAAAAAGCAACAGAAATGCCAAGCGGTATTAAAATTGTCGACAAAGTAAAGTCAGAAACGGTTTCTGCAGCTCCTGAAGTAGTCGAGCTTACAAAGAAAAGAGGTCAGAATGAGCGTCAGAAAGTAGTTTTATTATTGCCTTTTAATTTGGCAAAGCTTCAAAGTGATACAACAAGTATGGGTACTAAAATTAAAAATGACAAATTTTTAAATATGACTCTTGATTTTTATTCTGGAGCTATGATGGCAATTGACTCGGCTAAAACTTTAAAATTGCCAATTGATGTGGCTATTTATGACTCTCAGGAAACCAAAACGTCATCAAATATTTCAAGTTTAATTGCTCAGAATAAATTGCAAAATGCAAATGCAGTTATTGGGCCATTTTATCAAAATAATGCCGAAGCGACTGCAAATATGCTGCGTTTAGATAGTGTGCCTGTTATTTCTCCATTATCAAAAGATGCAGCAAACCCAATTGATAATTTGTATCAGGCGATTCCGTCAAATGATGTAATCCGAAATTCGATTTTTGATTATATGCGTGCTAAAAATGGAAACATTGTGGCAGTAGTCGACAAGAAAAAAGAATCTGTAATTAATTATATTAAGCAAAATCAAAAAGGTGTTGTATTTGCTGCATTGACTGAAACTGGCGGATTGGATGTTGCTAATTTAAAAAGTCTGCTTTTGCCAAATAGAATGAATTACGTTGTAATGGAAACCGGAAATACAGCGATGGTAAAAACAACGATAAAAGCATTGCTTGATTCACAGAAAACATGTCAAGTACAATTGGTTATTTTAGAACCAAACAGTACATTAGATACAGACGAAATTAGTTTTGATAATTTAATTAAGCTGAAATTGATGTATCCATCTGTAACGCGCGAGAGCGATGAGGCTGGTGCTTTAATTTTCAAAAAAGCATATAGATTGAAAAACAAGGTAAATCCGAGTACTTATGCAACGAAAGGGTTTGATGTTACTTTTGATACCATGATGCGATTGGTTCAAGGGAAAACCTATCAGGAAACGGCAGATTTAATGACCACAGAACAAGTGGATAATAAATTTCAATATTACAAAAAAGAAGATGGCGGACACGCAAACAAAGGTGTTTACATTTTATATTACGACACCGATTTAACTTTAAAAGCAGCAAATTAATGACATCAAAAGTAACCTATTTAGGCGATTTAAGAACAAGTTCAATTCACGTGCAATCTGGAAGTGAAATTATCTCAGATGCACCATTAGATAATAACGGAAAAGGTGAAGCTTTTTCTCCAACAGATACAGTTGCTAATGCTTTAGCAAGCTGTATGATGACTATCATGGGAATTAAGGCCCGCGATTTAGAAGTTGATTTTATTGGCTCTACAGCCGAAGTGACAAAAATCATGAACGCAGAACCAAGACGAATTGGTGCAATTGAAATTGTGTTTGATATGAAGAGCAATGCTGATGAAAAAAGCAAAACAATTTTAGAACGTGCAGCAATGACTTGCCCAGTATTCTTGAGTTTAAGTAGTGAAATTGAAAAGAAAATTACTTTTAACTGGAGTTAATTTTCGACTATATAAAAAAAAGCCATTCATCGAGGTGAATGGCTTTTTTGTTTCTATCCTTTTTCAGGTTTTAAATCTTGTAAAATTGGTGTTGCAATAGTTTTGGCTTCTTTTTGAAGGGCTTCATTTTTTTGTTCAAAAATGGTAATTTGGTTTTTACCCTTTTTAAGCCAACATCCTGGAACGTACAAGGTTTGTTGTGGGCCAACGCTCCAATAACGCCCAATATTGATTCCATTTATAAAAACAATTCCTTTTCCAAAATCTCGCATATCCAAAAAAGTATCTCCAGTTTTTTTCAAATCAAAAGTTCCTTGATATAAAACAGGACGATTTGCTTTTCCTGAGTTTCTGTAAGCGGCTAAATCAGGCTCTTTATTCATTGGAAATTTGTACATCTCCCAGTTGCCTGTAATTGTTTCTCCATTGATAATTACCGGACTAATAATTCCTTTATTGTTAGAATTAATTTGAGAACCGTAATTGATGCGTCCCATATTTTCGATTAAAATATCTAAAGTCGCATTGAAAGGAACTTCAATTTCGCAGCTGTATTTTTTGTAATATCGATTTAATTCAGCAACCTTTTTTCCATTAAGATAAACGATGGCATAATCGCGTAATCCGTTTAATTCTAATTTTCCGCTTATAGGTTGTGTGAATTTTTTACTGTACCAGACATAGCCGTCGCCTTGATTTAGTTGTTCAAAAGTTTGTGGCGTATCTTCAATAACGGGTTCTATTTTCGATTTTAAATCTTCTAAATCGACAACTTTCGACAGAGAAATATTCGGAATCGTGATGACAGCAATTTTTTCAGGAGTAGCCGGAGTTTCTTTCGTTTTTAAAAGTTCTCTCAAAGCATTATACTTTGGAGTTGCCCAGCCAGCTTCACTTATTGGGGCATCATAATCATATGATGTCATGTCGGGCTGAATATCGTGCTCTTTATCGTAATTGGCACCAGAAGTAAATCCGAAATTAGTGCCGCCATGAACCATATAAAAATTGAAAGACACATTGTTGTCTAAATATTTTTTGGTTTGGCGAACTGTTTGTTCTGGTTTTTGAGTAGGAAAGGGTTCTGCCCAATGATCTAACCATCCGGGATAAAATTCGGCAACCATATAGGGACCTTGTCCATTATTAAATTGATCGACCACTTTTTTTAGTTTTGCCACATCATCTTCACCATTTGCAGTTGGTAAAGCTCCGGGTAAAGCGCCACCTTCAAAAAGCCAGCTTCCATCTGAAGTAAAAAACGGAACTTCAAACCCAACATCTTTTAATTGCTGAAAAACCGCAGCGCTGTATTTTTTATGTTCTTCTAACGGAATATCTTTTCGCTGTGAAACATAGGAACCGAATTCATTTTCGCCCTGAACCATAATAATTGGACCTCCTTTGGTGATTTGTAAATTGGCAACCTGTTTATATAATTCCGTAAAATAAGCTTTTGTAGCGTTTAAATAGGCTGTGTTATTACCGCGAATAACCATATTTGGAACATTCTGCAAAAACCAAGGATAACCGCCAAATTCCCATTCGGCGCAAACGTACGGACCCGGACGCAAAATCACAAATAAACCTTCTTCCTGCGCGGTTTTAATATATGCAGCTAAATTTTTATTGCCTGTTTTAAAATCCCAGACTCCGGGAGCAATTTCGTGATAATTCCAAAAAACATAAGTGGCAACGGCATTTAAACCCATCGCTTTCATCATTTTTAAGCGATGTCTCCAATAGGGCTGTGGAATTCGGGAATAATGCATTTCACCAGAATGAATTTGTATTGGATTTCCGTTTAAGAGAAAATTCCCATCACGAATCGCAAAAGTTTGTTTTTGCTGCGCCGATACAGTAAGGGAAATCAGAAGAAAAAATAGGACAGTACAACAGATTTTTTTCATAATGATTTTATTTAAAGATGGATATAATGAACAAGAGAGCACTTTTTTAATAGTGCTCTCTCATCCTCTAACTAACCAATATTATTTATTCTGAAAACTCTAATTTTTTCAATTTGTTCCAGCCTCCACGAGTGAAATCTGGTATTTCAACAGGAGCAGAATTATTGTCCAATGAAATTTCTGTTAAAGGACCAAGACAAGACCATTCGGCTAAATCGTAAACATCCATATCTAACGGAAGCCCTTTTTGTAAACAATGAATTAAACGATAATCCATAATAAAGTCCATTCCGCCGTGACCGCCCACTTTTTTAGCTTGCTCCTCAATTCCTTTTGCAATTGGGTGTTTGTATTTTTCCATCAAAGCTTTTTTAACTTCTTCTGGAACAAAAGAGTGTGCGCTTAATTTTTCGTGATTTGGTTTAACATCGTCTCCTAATTCTTTTCCGTCTAAAGCATAACCTTCTAAAGGATATTTATTTGCAAAACCTTTTGTACCGCTCAATTGGTACATTCTGCTGTATGGACGTGGTGAGGTAACGTCATGCTGAATCTGAATTGTTTTTCCGTTTTCAGTACGAATCATTGTCATAGTATGATCGCCATTTCTAAAATCTTTGATTTCCTGACCTGATTTTTGTTTGATGTAAGCTGGGTTTCCAACTGCTTTTGTATCCATAGAAACCAAGAAATTCATTTTGTCTCCTCTATGAATATTTAATGCCTGGCAAGCCGGGCCCATACCATGTGTTGCATATACATCACCGCGGTGTTTGATGTTGTAATCCATTCTCCAATTGTTCCAGTATTCTCCCCAAAAAGGTTGTAAACCATGAATGTAAGAACCTTCAGCGTGAAGAATTTCACCAAATAAACCTTGCTGTGCCATGTTTAAAGTGGTCAATTCGAAGAAATCGTAAACACAGTTTTCTAACTGCATACAATGTTTTCTTGTTTTTTCTGAAGTATCGATTAGTTCCCAGATTTCTTTCATAGTCAATGCTCCAGGAACTTCAATTGCAACGTGTTTTCCGTCTTTCATAGCCTGAACTCCAATTACGGCATGATGAAGCCAATCTGTTGCAACATAAACTAAATCTACATTTGGCAATGCTGTTACTTTTCTCCAAGCATTTTCATCGCCATAAAATTCCTGTGCTTTAGGAAGTCCGGCTTTGGTTAAAATTTCATTCGCTTTTGAAGTATTTTCCTGAGTCATGTCGCATAAAGCAACAATTTCTACACCTGGAATATGCGTCATACGCTCTACAGCACCTGGTCCGCGCATTCCTAAACCAATAAAGGCGATACGAACATTTGGAATTGGTGCGGCAGCCATACGTAAAACATCTTGCTGGCCTTTTGCACGTGGTGGTGTCTTGGTCTTGATCATTTGTGCCGATGCTGTCCATCCGAACAAAAGACATGCGATTAACATGAATCTTAAAATACTAGTTTTCATAATTGTATTAATTTGATTTAATAATTGATAATCTAAATATTGATTATCTGGAAATATTTTTTTTGTTTTTTTATGGCAAAGTGGCAAAATTTATTTCTGGTTTTTTATTTGCTAAAGGTCTTATAAAATTCGTTTTTGGAATTGTAAAATCATTAAAAAAGCCTCCATTTTTAAGGAAGAAAGATTTATTATCTAGACCACCTGCAAAATCCATTCGATATTCTTTTGCTCCTGTGTTGTCAGTAGTAAATCGGGCAGTGTTGATTTCTGTCCAATCGCCTTTATCATCACAAACCCATTGATTATCGAATAAAACTTTACGAGACAAATCTCCTTGTTCTGGAATAAAATTCTCTAAAAATGAATGGAATCTTTTCAAATAAGTATTGGTTTCAGGACGATTAAAACTAGCAATTAATAGCCATTTTTGCAACTCTGGCGCATAAAAATACGCAGTATATGTAGTTGTATTATTGCCTTGCGGAAATCCTTGCAGCAAAAATTTATAGGTAGTTCCAGCTTTCCAATTGTATTTCAAATAGCTTTGGCCTCCTGAACCTTCGTTCCCGAATTCGCCTGTATGCACGTTTTCTCCTTTTTTAAGCATTTTTATTTTATGAGATTCAGGAATACTTTTAGGATCATCTGTTTGAAATGGGCTCCAAACAGAAAATAAAACTCTTCTTTCGGATGCCGAATTAACCTGAATTCCAAAATAACCTTCTCCAAAACCATTTGCCATAAAATAAGAACCTATTTTGTCTTCGTCCTTTGGAACGGTAAGTTCATTATAATACCATTTTGCATTTATGGTTTCTGGAACTTGGTAATTTAAATGTACCGATGGTCCGCGGCGCCCCCAATGGTAGAAGTTTCCTTCATTATTTGGAACAAAAGATATTTTTGCGTCATAATCTGCGCTTGAAATGGTAAGGCGGTTAATTGATGGAAATTGATTTCCGGTTTTGCTAATTCCTTTTATTTTTAAGGCAACATAACCTTCCTTATTGATTTTCCAGTTGCCAATAGTAATTGCTTTTTTTGAAGCAGTAAATTGTACTTTTTTAGATTCGTTTTCAATGGAAAACTCAAGTTCTGATTTTCCAAAAACTTCAACAGATTCTTCAACGGTAAATTGAAATGTTCCCGCTTTTGAAATCTTAAAATAGACCGTAAAAAATTCCTCAGCGCTGGTCCAATTTTCAATACCATTATCAGTAATGGTTTGGTTTTCTTCTAAATGTTTAGAACTGTAGGCATTTCCAGCCAATGGCAACGAAATACTCGTTTTTGGATTTTCCTGAATGTTCTGATTTTTGTTTGCAGTATTATCTTCAGCACAAGAAAATGAAACTAATAAAGAGGCTAGAAATAAGTAAAATAAGTTTTTCATTTTTGGGATATTAGATTTTCTAAAATTACCTCTCTAATCAAAAAATTAGAGAGGCTTCAAAAAACAACTAATTCTAAATAATTAAGGATTTTGTGTCAAAGTTCCCGGATAAGCATTGATTTCTGACTGTGGAATATATTGTACCACTCTTAAACTTGTTGCAGGAACATCATTCATTGGCAAATGCGGACCTGGATAGCGACGCGTCATGGTTTGTCCATTTCTGTAAACATCATAACCACGGTGTGCTTCAAAAGCTAATTCCAATTGGCGTTCTTCGTCAATAAGCTGTGAGGCGTTTGTACTGTTTAATGAAGCATAACCTCCACCAACAATTGATCTTTCGCGAATGATATTCAAATTTGTTCTTGCACTTGCATAATCTCCTTTTTTAGCATAAGCTTCTGCCATGTTCAAATACATTTCGGCTAATCTTGAAATAGTAGGTGAGTGCAGGTGAGAATCATTATTTTGTAAAGAACATTTTGTAATGTAAAACATTGGATAAACACGATTCAGCAGCATCATATAATCTTTTTCACCTGTGTAGGTTTTGCCAGCATAGACAATAGAATATTGGTTTTCTGCAGCATTTACAACAGTCAAGTTATAATTTGTGTTCGAAATCGTAATATAATACGAGCCGTCAGGATTCGTTTTAAGAGGCTGTTGCATATAATTGTAACCCGTTTGTGTGCCGCCTGCATTAAAAACGTCGTAAATAAAACGGAACGCAGCAGTTTTGTTTCCAGCATCATCAGTAACGTATTGCGGATCGATAAACGCCCAGCGTGCATCTTTTTTCAAACCTGATTTTCTCAACAAATCAAGATATTCAGCACTTGCATACATTTCTCCCCAGCCCTGACCTTGTATATTAGCATACATACCGCCAATTCCGTAGTAATGATCATAACCTGAAAACTCTGAAGCAACTTGTTTTACTGCAAAAATAGTTTCAGTCTGCTCATCAGAATCGGGTGCATAAGTGTTGTATTTCATAAAACTGTCTCGGCTCAATAAACTATAACGTCCGCTTGCAATTACTTTGTTTGCATAATCAATAGAAAGCGTTGCATATTCTTGATTTGGAGTTTGATAGGTACCACTCATATACAAGTAAACTCTTGAAAGCATTGCTTGAGCAGCTTCTTTAGTTGCATAAGCTGCAGGTCTGTCAGCAGTCATTAATGATTCTGCTTTTTTCAAATCACTTATTGCTTGCGCGTAGGTATCTTTTACAGTCGATCTGTCTGGAAGCGTCAAATTGTTCAAGTCTGCAGGTAATCCATTTACGATTGGCACTCCTAAATTTGTTTCTGGTGATTGAGAATAAGGTCTTCCATACGTACGGCATAAGTAAAAATAAATCATACCTCTTAAATAATAAGCTTCACCCAATTGCTGATCTACGGCAGTACTTTCTCCTTCTTTAATAATTTTGATCAAATCACTAGATTGAGAGATTATTTTGTAACTGTTGTTCCAAAAGACAGATAATCGACCGTTATCAGGAATATGCTGATACGAAATAAAAGAGTAAAATGAGTCCGTAGATGTACCTCTAATCATGATGTTGTCACCTGGATATTCTCCAACTCTGTGCATAACATCCGCCCAGCCTTTTAATTGTGCGTAACATCCGTTTAGTAAAACTTCGATGGATGCTTCTTTATCTTCCTGAATTTTATCTTGAGTATAGGAATCAAATGGTTCTCTGTCTAACTCACATGAGGACAGGAAACTAATTGCCATGCATAATATAAATATCTTTTTCATGATTTTGTTTTTAAAGAGTTAAGTTAAGTCCTAATACAATTTTACGTGTTGAAGGATATACTTGTGTTGCAACACCAGTAATTTGATTGTTTGCAGGTGGTATTTCAGGATCAACTCCAGAATAATGTGTAATTGTAAATAAATTTTCTCCTGCGATATACAATCTTAAATTTGAAATGTGCAAACGCTCAACAGGCATATTGTATCCAAAAGTGATGCTTCTCATTTTCAAATATGTACCGGTTTCTAAGAAACGAGACGAAGCTTTGTTTGAATTGCTTGAGTTATTGTAAAGTGCTTGCGGATGTGTTGCAATATCTCCTGGCTTTTCCCATCGGCTCCATCCGCTATGAAGATTCATTTGATTTCTGTCAGTATAAGCACCATCTGAATCAAATTCTGCTCTTGCATAGTTATAGATTTCACCTCCGACAGAATAACTGAAAATAGCAGCAAAATCAAAATTCTTATAGTTTAAGTTCGTTGAAAATCCCCCAAAAAAGTCAGGCGTATAAGCCCCAATAACTTTTTTATATTTAGAGGCATCACCATAGTTATATGTTTTTACACGTTCGCCAGCTGTGTTTGTTGTATACCATTGTGGTTTTCCGTTTTCAGGATCAACACCAGCCCATTCTGTTAGATACCAGCTGTCAACATCGTTGCCCGGTTTTAAAAGTTTGTTTGCAGAACCTGCAATACCGCTTCCGTCTCCCACAATAATTTCCTGTTTGTCTCCGTAAAGACTTGTCACTTTATTTTTGTTAGTACCAATATTAGCATCAACAGACCATTTTAAATTATCAGTTTTGATGATATCAACGTTAACAGAAGCTTCAAACCCTTTATTATTTACGGCACCAACGTTTCTCCAGATACTGGTTACCCCAATAACTCCAGGAAGTGGTACTCTGTACAATAAACCAGAAGTATTTTTATTGTAATAATCTAAAGTAATATTAACACGATTAAAGAAACTTACATCAACACCAACACCGCCAGTATATGTTTTTTCCCAGCTTAAATCAGGATTTGCCAACTGAGAAATCAAAGCTCCCGGATTTTCATTATAACTTTGTGAAAAAGAATATAACGGAAGATGCGGATATAAACTGTTTGGACGATTTCCTACTGAACCGTAACTAGCTCTCAATTTTAAATTGTTGATGTAATCTGCATGGAAAAAAGCTTCTTTATGAATGTTCCATCCGCCACTAACAGAAAAGAAATTTCCGTATTGTGCATTTTTTCCAAAATTTGAAGCACCATCACGACGGAAAGATACTTGTGCTAAATAGCGATTATCAAAAGAGTAATTAACATTTGTCAGCAAAGACTGTACGGCCCATTGAGATCTGTTTCCACCCACTTTTTCAGGAACCGCTGCAGCATCAGGAACTATAATTCCAGGAGGAATTCCTGTTGCAACTCCAGTACTGTATTTTGAATTGTATTCATTCCATTCGTAACCAGCAACCGCATTTATGTCATGTTTGCCAAACGATTGGTTGAACTTGAATAATTGGTTAGTATATAATCTGTTATAGGTTGAAAAATAATCTTCAATTCTTCCTTTTACAGCTTCTCCTGCAGATGATCTTGGATCAGAATAATAAGTTGAATTGTAATTTCCGAAAATATAATTATTTACAGAAGAGAAAGTAAGCCAGCTAGTAAACTTAATATCAAAATCAAGATTAGTACGAACTGTGTAACTTTCAGATTCACCATAATTCCATTGTAAATCATATAAATAGTTTGATCCTGTAGTATTTACCCAAGTTGGATTTGGAGCATTTCCTACCAGAGTACCATCTTCTAAATAAGGACTGTCCCAAGGCATATTTCCGTACAATGCACCAACAGAGTGCTGTTGATCATAAGTAGTTTCCTTAGTGATATTAGCCATTGGTTTAAAAGTAAACCAGCTGTTAGGTTTGTATTCAAATTTTAAAAGGCCATTGTATTTTTTGTATTCATACCCTTTAACAGCCCCAGTTTCATCGTATACGTTAATAGAAGCATAGCTTTTAAAGTTATCACCTCCGCCGCTGATAGACAAATTATAGTCCTCAGCAATTCCTGTTTGTGTAGCATTATCCCACCAGTCGAAATTTTTATTTCTTAATTCAGGATTCCACCACCATACAGTTTGAAAATCTTGTTTATTAGCAAATGAATCATATAAATCATATAATTCGGCACCATTCATGATTTTAAAATTTCCATTATTAAGAGAGGTTAATGCCGTTTTAGCGGTAAAGTTTATAGTCGCTTTACCTGCTTTTCCACTTTTTGTGGTAACGACAATTACACCATTTGCTCCTTGAGAACCATAAACTGCGGTAGACGCAGCATCTTTAAGAACCGTCAAGGTTTCAATATCAGATGGATTCATATTGGCAGAGCTATTCCCCACAATAACTCCGTCAATAACCCATAACGGATCTGTACTTCCGTTGACGGTTGTTCTTCCTCTAATAATTATTTTTGCCTGCGATCCGGGTTGGCCTCCGCCTGTGTTAACAAAAACACCGGTCGCTTTTCCTGCAAGCATATTTTCGACATTTGGCGTGGTTACATCTACGATTTTTTTATTATCTAAAGTCTGCAAAGATCCTGTTAAACTCTCTTTTTTTACTTTACTGTAACCCACTACAACAACTTCATCCATTTGTTGTCCCGCTTCTTTCATTATGACATTTAAAGAAGAATTTCCTGCAGCAACTTCTACTTCTTGCATTCCAAGAAATGAAAATACTAATATTGTTGAGGCATTTGGAACTTCGATAACAAAACCGCCATCCATGTCGGTTTGAACGCCCGTTTTACTTCCTTTAATTATAACATTGACTCCAGGAATTGGATTTCCTTTCTCGTCTGTTACTTTTCCTTTTACAACTTTTTGAAATGCTGATAAACTGGTTTTGTTTAAAGCATTTTCACTAATTGATGCTGCAGACGCTGCTTGAATACTTAAAGCCAACAATGAAAATAAAGCGGTTTTTAAGCTTTTTTCAAGTACTGAATGCATTCTAAAAGCACTGGACTTTTTAGTGAATACTTTTTTCATACTCTAGGTTTGGTTTTGGTTAATAATTGAGTTTTTGTCTAGTTGTGTTTTTTTCTTTTTTACCAATTAAAATTTTGATTTTTTTGACGTTTTTGGATTCCTTTTTTTAGCCCAAAATGATCTAAAATGAATACAATTTTTGTCGCCTAAATTCTAATTGTTCGACGAAACTATAGATTAAAAATTTATAAAACAAGAAAAAACACAAAAAATGTGCTCGAACACACAAAATTTATGTTCTCGAGCACATAAAATTGTGCAAAACGTTTTTTTAAACCTAAATTGATGTGATTTTTATAAAATATTTTAGATATAAAAGTAGCGCTCCATTTTTAGGTTTTTTAAATGAATTTCTTGTTTATCTGAATTATAAATGATGTTTTAATGAATTGTTGTGAATTTCGCAATTATGAATTCGAAAACGTAATTATTTTGCAGTATTTTCTGATGTGTTTTTTTGTAATAAAATTGATTTTAGACCATTTCATTAATTATTTAAAACACTTTTTTTTTTATAAAATTTACGCTATCTTGGGAATGGAAAAAATGGAACTTAAATTGGAAGGCAAAATTGGATTGAATAGCTTTTTCAAGAAGCGAAAAAGGAATAAAATTTAGAAGTAAAATTATGAAAGAATATCAAGTGGTTTTAATAGATCAAAATCTCAAAAAGGATAGCAGAATTTTGGATGTTTCTGTTTGGGAAAACGCAAATTGTCTGACTGATTTTTCATCGCCTTGGAACAGCGATTCAATTTCTAAAATTGAATTTCGGTCGCTTTGGGATTTTGAAAATCTCTATTTTAAATTTAGAGTTTTTGATACTGCTATTTATATGGATAAAAAAGACAATAGTTTTGACAGTATTGGAAATTCTGATCGGGTGGAGCTCTTTTTTAGAGCAAACGATTCTCTAGATCCTTATTATTGTCTTGAAATAGATACTGCTGCGAGATTAATGGATTTTATGGCAAAGCCGAATAAAGATTTCGATTTCGGATGGAAATGGCCAAAAGAAGATTTAAACATAAAAGCATCAAAAGATGAAATTTCTTTTACCGTAGAAGGAAATATTAGTATTGAATCATTAAACAGACTGAATCTCATTCAGAACAATACAATTGAAACGGGAATCTTTAGAGCAAAATTTTCTAAAAATGAAAATCAAAACTATGAACCAACCTGGATTTCATGGGTAAATCCAAAAACTGCTGAACCTAATTTTCACATTGCTTCTTCTTTTGGAAAATTGATTTTGATGAAGTAGTTTTCAAAAAGGTTCAAAGGTTCAAAGGGACAAAGGTTCAAAGGTTCAAAGGGACAAAGGTTCAAAGAAACAAAGGTTCAAAGGGGCAAAGAAACAAAGGTTCAAAGGGACAAAGAAAGAAAAGTCTGGAAATATATTTCACCAGAAATTAAAAAACTTAGCATCTTAGTACCTTAGAATCTTAGTGTCTTAGCATCTCAAGAATAAAAAGTCGCATTTTCGACATTAATAATATCGATAGGAAGCAAAATGGTTTCCGGAATTTCTTTTCTGAATAAAAAATGATCCACTAAAGTGCTTACTCCCAAATAAGCCTGTCTTTTTTGATTTTGATGAATTAAAAAATGAACCAATCCCTGATTTAGGAAATTGACATTTTTTTCAATTAAATCATAACCAATAAGTGCAATTTTTTTGTTTTTTGCCAAAGATAAAATAGAGGCTATTTGATAGGCTTTTGAAGTTGTAATGAAAATACCGCTTAGATCTGGATTTTCTTCTATAAAAGAAGCAAATTTAGTTTCGATGTTTGAAAATTTGAGTTTCAGAGTCGTTAAGGAAAAGTCAGAAAGTTTTTTTTCTTCAAAATAATTTCTGAAGCCTTTTTCCTTTTCCTGCATGTGAACTGCATTTTTAAGACTTTCATCAATATGGATAATAGCAATTTGGCCTTTGCTTAAAATCAGATTCATTAAACTCGCAGCAACACGTCCGCTTTTATGAAGATCTTGTCCCACGAAACTTTTAATAGACGATGATTCGACTTGGTTATTAAAAGTATTCACGATAATTCCTAATTCATCATACTGTTTAACGATTTCAACAGTTTCTTTATGAAACAGCGGTGCCAGTAAAACAGCATCAGGTGATTGTGCAATAATGGTTTCGTGTGTTTTTAAAAAAGATTTTGTACTTTCAGGATTAAAATAATAGGTTTCGATAATAACACTATAAGCTTTAAACTCAACAATAGCATCTTGAATTCCGTTTACACATGGAAGCCAGTACGGATCGATTGCAGGATCGGGCAGGAGTACACAAATGCGATAGACTTTTGTATTTTTTAAATTTCGGGCGATTAAGTTGGGCTCATAATCTATAACGTTCAAAACTTCGTTGATTTTTTCAAGCGCTGTAGGAGAAACCTTTCCTCTATTATGCAAAACCCGATCGACAGTTCCCTTAGAAACGCCCGCCATTTTTGCAATATCCTTTATCGTGTACTTTTTATCCATATAAGCAAATATAGAAACTTTGATTTAATTATTTTGAAAAAACTTTATTGAAATTAAGTAGTGTGCTCGAGAACATTATTTAAGTGTGTTCGAGCACATTTTTTATTTTTTTCTTGTTTTATCAAAATATAATATATAGTTTCGTAGAATCAAAACTGAAAATATAAAATTAATTCATAACCTATAAGCATTGTAAAATATTGATTTGCAATGTTTTAATGTAAAGTTTTTACGTGAAAAAAATTACTTCATTAGCCCCGGGCCGTACCTGTCTCTTTGGAGATCATCAGGACTATTTAGGATTGCCTGTTATAGCCTGCGCCATAGATCGAAATATAAAGTTGACAGCAGAGCAAAATAACACCAATACATTTGTTATTAATATGATTGATATTAATGAGGTTCGCGTCATTGATATTAATGCAACTTTTGAAAAATTAGAACCGAGAGATTATTTTGCCTCCTCATTGCGCGTTTTACGCAGGCATGGCTGTATTCCAACATCAGGTTATAACATTACAATTACTGGAGATATTCCAATTAATTCAGGAACATCAAGTTCATCGGCCTTATTAATGGCTTGGATTCGGTTTTTAATCGAAGCTTTTGGAGCTGATGAAAAAGCAACTCCTGATTTTATTGCCAAAATTGGATATGCATCTGAAGTTTTAGAGCATGGAGAACCAGGTGGCATGATGGATCATTTTAGTATTGGAGCTGGAAATATCGTTTATATAAATACGAAAATTCCTTTTTCGTACCAATGCATCGGCACAGAATTAAAAGGTTTGATTACCGGTGTTTCTGGTGTCCCAAAAGAAACAATCGGATTAATTGGCGAGTTAAAAGGAAATGCTTTGATGGCTATCGATATTGTCAAGCAAAACTATCCTGATTTCGATTTGAATGCTTCTGAAATTGAAGATGTTGACCGATATAAAAATTGTCTTCCTGATCGCTTAATTCCGTTTTTTGAAGCCGCGTTAAAAAATTATCACTATACAAAAGAAGCTTTAAAAGAATTTGAAAAACCAGTTTTAGATCTTAAAAAAATTGGATTCTGGATGAATCAGCATCATGAAGTTTTGCGTGATTTATTGAAAATTACAGTACCACGTATTGATGATATGATAAGTGCAGCTTTGCGAGCGGGTGCTTACGGAGCAAAAATCGTAGGTTCTGGCGGTGGCGGAAGCATTGTTGTTATTGCTGATCCTGAAAAAGAAGCTTCAGTTATCGAGGCTATTTTACAAGCAGGTGCGCAAGAAGCTTATGGCGTAGCGGTTGATCCGGGCGTGCGAATTATTGAAAATATTGAAATTTAGAAAAAAAATATGCACAACAATTTAGTTATTCTTGCGGGCGGAGCATCGTCTCGTATGAAAAAAGAAGCCATTACAGATAATTTAACTCCAGAAGAAATCGCTCAGGCAAATGAACGAAGCAAAGGTTTAATTGGCGTTGGATCTAGCGGAAGACCTTTATTAGATTATCTTTTATTGAATGCAAAAAAAGCAGGTTACCAAAATATTTATATTATTATTGGTGAACAAGGACAATTGTTTAAAGAGTTTTATGGAAATCACGACACTGATAATGATTTCCATGGTTTGAATATTTCATTTGCAATTCAATATATTCCCGAAGGAAGAATTAAGCCTTTTGGAACTGCAGATGCATTATTTCAGGCTGTTGAGCAGTTTCCGGAGCTGAACGAATTAGAATATTCCGTTTGCAATAGCGATAACTTGTATTCGGCTGAAGCTTTGCTGGCTTTAAGAA
Organism: Flavobacterium sp. 245; assembly: GCF_004362055.1. GTDB lineage: Bacteria > Bacteroidota > Bacteroidia > Flavobacteriales > Flavobacteriaceae > Flavobacterium. The sequence continues at coordinate 201,936 of NZ_SNXB01000004.1, read as the reverse complement.
AAACAACTAGTCCAAATGCATTTATAAGTTATGATCGTGATGCATTAGAGTTTCCTTTAGAAAGAATTTCGCGTTTTGCTATTGCAAAATTAGATGAAAATAATCAGCTGTTGGATATTTTAGAAAAACCAGAAGCTTCAGATTTGGAACATTATAAAGATGTTGAAGGGAAAATAAGAGTGAGTATGAACGCTTTTAAATTTACCGGAAAAACATTGTACACCCATTTGAAAAATTGTCCAGTAAATCCCGAAAGAGACGAAAAAGAATTACCAACTGTGCTTTTAAATACTGTAAAAGCAAACCCAAACACCACTATTGGAATTCCGTTTTCTGAGCATGTTCCTGATTTGACAGCAAAAGAGGACATTGCCGACGTTAAACAATATCTTAAAAAACATTATCCAGTACTTGACTGGGAATCTTAAAAAATATTAACAAAAATTTCATATCTATTTTAGGGATAAGTTTAACTTAAAACATTACTTTTGTATTGCAAAAAAATCGCAAAATATTGCGTAAAAAACGCATTATAATTATTTAGTGTTGATTCTATCATAGATTGAAAGCGAAAAATCTATTAACAATCAACCCAAAGTATTATGTCGAACATTGAAAATGTCATCCAAGCAGAAAAAAGGAATGCAATTATTCCGATGGTTATCCTGACCGCATTATTTTTTATTCTCGGATTTGTAACCTGGCTAAACGGACCATTAATTCCATTTTTTGAATTGGCTTGTGAGTTGTCTTCTTCTCAGGCTTACTTTGTAACTTTTGCATTTTATATTGCCTATTTTGTCATGGCAGTGCCATCATCGTGGGTCATCGAAAAAGTAGGCTACAAAAACGGTATTTCGCTAGGATTATTGATTATTGCTTTAGGAGCATTTTTGTTTTATCCAGCAGCCGAAAGCCGTACTTTTTTACTGTTTTTAATAGCGCTTTTTGTTATGGGAACCGGTTTAGCAATTTTACAGACGGCTTCAAATCCGTATGTAGTTGTAATTGGCCCGAGGGAAAGTGCAGCCGCGAGAATCAGCGTTTTAGGAATTGCCAATAAATTAGCAGGATTTGTGGCCCCAATTATATTAACAGCCTTGGTTTTGTCAAATATGCAGGAGTTCACGGCAGATAAGATCGCGATGCTGGATTCTGTTTCAAAATCAAATGCTCTAAATTCTCTTGCATTGCAATTACAAAGACCTTATCTTTATATGGGATTGATTATTATAGTGTTAGCTTTATTTGTGAAGCTTTCGCCACTCCCAGAAATAGATTTGGATGAAGAAGGAAATATTTCAAATTTGAGTATTTTCAAACAAATAAAAAATGCGTTTAAACGTCCTCAACTGGTTTTGGGAGTGATAACTTTAATGCTGTATTTGGCAGCCGAAGTTTTGGCTGGAGATTCAATTGGAGGTTTTGGAAAACAATTAGGTGTTTACGGCGACGAAGGTAATTTTTATTTAAAACTAACTTCTTTTACAATGTCGGCGATGGTTGTGGGGTATATTTTAGGAATAACACTGATTCCAAAATACCTTTCGCAGGTCACGGCTTTAAAAGGATCGGGAGTTTTAGGAATCATTTTGGTTCTGGCTATTGTTCTGATTTCGCCTAAATTGGCAATTCAGCTGCCAGGAATTCCAAGCTTGCCAATTGTGATTCTGTTGGTTGCATTATTAGGTTTGGCAAATGCACTTTGTTGGCCAGCGATTTGGCCAATGGCGTTAGAAGATTTGGGTGGATACACTAAAATAGGAAGTGCTATTTTGATTATGGGAATTATTGGCGGTGCTATTTTTCCTTTGTTTTATGGTTTGATTACCGAAACAATAAATACAGCAAATATGGAAGCAGGAACAGTAGCAACTTCCCGAAGCGGTAATCAATTGGCCTATTTAATGCTTTTGCCATCATATGTAATGATTCTATTTTATGCTGTAAAAGGGCATAAATACAGAAGATGGTAGAATAAAAACGAGAAATTAAAAAAACTATATCATGTTAAAAAGTAAAATCGACAAAGCAACAGGATTCGAAAAACGATTCGAAAACATCAATACGGTTGTTTTTGAAAATTCGTCAGATGCTTCAAAAGCAGTTGCTCAAGAAATTGCAGCTTTAATTCAGTCAAAACAAAAAGAAAATCAGCCTTGTATTTTAGGTCTAGCTACAGGTTCTTCTCCAAAAGGGCTTTATGCTGAATTAGTTCGCTTGCATAAAGAAGAAGGTTTGAGTTTTAAAAACGTAATCAGTTTTAATTTGGATGAATATTATCCGATGGAACCAAACTCAATTAACAGTTATGTTCGTTTTATGAAAGAATTGCTGTTTGATCATGTTGATATTTTACCTGAAAACGCTCATGTTCCAGACGGACTTTTGACAAAAGAACAAATCGCTGATTATTGCCACGAGTATGAAGCTAAAATTGAAGCTTTAGGAGGAATCGATTTGCAGATTCTTGGAATTGGAGGAAACGGGCATATCGGTTTTAATGAATCAGGTTCACTTCAAAACTCTAAAACACGTTTAGTGGCTTTAGATCATATTACAAGAGTTGCAGCAAGTAAAGATTTCTTTGGATTAAACAATACGCCAAGAACGGCAATCACGCTTGGAGTGAAAAAAATTATGGAAGCCAAAAGAGTAATTTTATTGGCTTGGGGTGAAGGAAAAGCAAATATTGTAAAAAGATCTGTTGAAGACGAAGTTACAAACAGAGTTCCAGCTTCATTTTTGCAGGAACATGATAATGCTGTTTTTATTTTAGATAAAGAAGCTTCTTCAAAACTGACAAGAATCAATAAGCCATGGTTGGTTGAAAAAATTGTCTGGACAGATAAATTAACTCGTAAAGCGGTTTTAGGATTAGCATTAGATCTTAAAAAGCCAATTTTAAAGCTTACTGATGCTGATTATATCGAAAACGGAATGAGCGATTTACTAGCAGATTCTGGTCCGGCATACGACATTAATATTAAAATTTTCAATAAACTTCAGAATACAATTACGGGCTGGCCAGGTGGAAAACCAAATGCAGACGACGCAAATCGTCCTGAAAGAGCAGAACCGGCTAAAAAACGTGTATTGATTTTTAGTCCGCATCCTGATGATGATATTATTAGTATGGGAGGAACTTTCATGCGTTTGCAGGAGCAGGGACACGAAGTTCATGTTGCATATCAGACTTCAGGAAATATCGCTGTCGCGGATGATGAAGCATTACGTTTTGCAAGATTCGTAATTGATTACAATGAAAAATTCGGAATTAAAAGCGAAGAAGCAGATAACATTTACAAAAAAGCACAAACCTTTTTAGAAAATAAAAAGAACAGCGAAATTGATATTCCAGAAGTTCGTTACATTAAAGGATTGATTAGAAAAGGCGAGGCGAGAGCAACAAGTCATTTTGTTGGTTTAACTGACGATCAGATTCATTTTATGGAATTGCCTTTTTATGAAACTGGAACAATCGAGAAAAAACCAATCGGACCAGAAGATATTCAGTTGACTGTTGATTTAATTGAAAAAATCAAACCACATCAAATCTACGCAGCCGGAGATTTAGCAGACCCACACGGAACACACAAAGTTTGTCTGGATGCTATTTTTGAAGCTGTAAAAGTTTTAAAACCAAAATCATTTATGGATGATTGCTGGTTATGGTTATACAGAGGAGCATGGCAGGAATGGGGAATTGACGAAGTTGAAATGGCAGTGCCAATGAGCCCAGACCAAGTTTTAGCAAAACGTCATGGAATCTTCAAACACCAATCGCAAAAAGACGGTGTTGTTTTTCAAGGAACCGATGCCAGAGAATTTTGGCAAAGAGCCGAAGACAGAAACAGCGAAACAGCAGCTTTGTATCAGCAATTAGGTTTAGCGACTTATGCAGCGATGGAAGCTTTTGTGAGATGGCACTACTAAGATTCTAAGTTTCTATATTCGCCACGAATTAAACTAATTTTCACTAATTAAATTCGAGCTAATTCGTGAAATTCGTGGCAAAAAAAAACACGCACAGATTATAAAATCATTTTAATCTTTTAATCTGTGGCAAAAAATAATAGCTTTGTACCAACAAGAAGCAAGAGAGAGAATAAATCTATATTCTTTTCTCTTGCTTCTTTCTTCTTAAAAAAATGGAACAAGACAAAAAACTTCTCATAAAATTAGCACACACTAAAATGCCTTTCGGGAAATACGAAGGCCGTTTTTTAATTGATTTACCCGAATATTATGTCGTTTGGTATCACAATAAAGGTTTTCCAAAAGGCGAATTAGGTCAGCAATTACAGCTTATTTATGAATTAAAATTAAATGGTCTCGAAGAATTGATTCGGAATATTAAGAAGCAATATCCTAAGCTAAAATAAAATAGTAAGAAAAATCTTTGGTCATATCATTTTTTTTATTTAAGTTTGATATATATAGTATTATAATTTTTAAAAACTAATTGATACCACAGAATTCAAGACTGAATTTATAAATGTGTACAAGTCAATATTTTGTAATTATAATACATGTAAAAAATATTATAATTTTTGAAAACAAATTGGCACCACAGAGTTCAAGACTGAATTTGTAAATGTGTACAAGTCGATGTTTTAAAATTATAATATTTTTTTTGCTTAAAACTTTCCTGTGCAACTTATACTTTAGGCAGAAAGTGAAATGATTCTGCAATTATTATTAAATTGGAGCGTAATAGTTAATCTCAATTTAAATACATTCTTCAAAAATAATCCTAATAAATCCTTAAAATTATCGATTACAAAACCAAGTAATCGATCTGTTTAAAAATTTGCAAATTATCTCATAATCTAATTGATAAATTGTCTAATTAAATTTGTACTTTTGCCAAGTTTTTTACACAACTACTTACAAACAACAACAGAATGAATCAAACAAAATATATTTTTGTTACAGGCGGTGTGACTTCTTCATTAGGAAAAGGGATCATTGCAGCATCTTTAGCAAAATTGTTACAAGGAAGAGGATACCGTACAACTATTCAAAAATTTGATCCTTATATTAATGTGGATCCAGGAACTTTGAATCCGTACGAACATGGAGAATGTTATGTGACAGATGATGGTGCAGAAACAGATTTAGATTTAGGTCACTACGAGCGTTTCTTGAATGTTCCTACTTCTCAGGCAAATAACGTTACTACAGGAAGAGTTTATCTTTCGGTTATTGAGAAAGAAAGAAGAGGAGAATTTTTAGGAAAAACAGTTCAGGTTGTTCCTCACATCACAAACGAAATCAAAGACAGAATGCAATTGCTAGGTAAATCTGGTGATTATGATATCGTTATTACCGAAATTGGTGGAACTGTTGGTGATATCGAATCACTACCTTATATAGAGTCTGTTCGTCAATTAGTTTGGGAATTGGGAGAAAATAACGGAATTGTTATTCACTTGACGTTAGTTCCTTATTTGGCTGCTGCAGGTGAGTTGAAAACAAAACCAACGCAGCACTCTGTAAAAACATTGATGGAAAGCGGTATTAAAGCAGATATTTTAGTTTGCAGAACTGAGCATGAATTGTCTCAGGAATTACGCCAGAAATTAGCTTTATTTTGTAATGTTAAAAAAGAAGCAGTAATTCAATCAATTGATGCTTCTACTATATATGAAGTTCCAAATTTAATGCTTGAAGAAGGATTAGATGTTGTGGCTTTAAAGAAATTAGATTTACCTAAAAAAGCAGCTCCAGATTTAAAAAACTGGAATACTTTCTTACGCAGATTAAAAAATCCAAAACATACCGTAAATATTGGTTTGGTTGGTAAATATGTAGAAATGCAGGATTGCTATAAATCTATTTTAGAAGCATTTATTCATGCAGGTGCTGCAAATGAAACTAAAGTAAATGTAATTTCAATTCACTCAGAGCATATCAATGCAGATAATGTAGAAGAGAAATTAGGAGCTCTTGATGGGGTTTTAGTTGCGCCAGGATTTGGAGAAAGAGGTATTGAAGGAAAAATCGAAGCAGTTCGTTATGTTCGTGAAAACAATATTCCGTTTTTCGGAATTTGTTTAGGAATGCAGATGTCTGTTATTGAATATTCTAGAAATATTTTAGGTTATGCTGAAGCGAATTCTACAGAGATGAACGATAAAACGCCTCATCCGGTTGTGAATTTAATGGAAGAACAAAAAACGATTACAGATAAAGGTGGAACAATGCGTTTAGGAGCTTGGAAATGTGATATTAAACCAAACACTCTGGCATATAAAATTTACGGACAGAAAACAATTTCTGAGCGTCACCGTCACCGTTATGAATACAATAACAAATACGCTGATGAATTGCAGAAAGCTGGTTTAAAAGCTTCTGGAGTAAACCCAGATACAGGATTGGTAGAAATTGTAGAGCTTGAAAACCACCCGTTCTTTATTGGAGTACAATACCACCCAGAATACAAAAGTACAGTTGCAAATCCGCATCCGATCTTTGTAAACTTTGTGGCCGCAGCAGTTAATGCGCATAAAAAATAATAATTAATATTCGAGGAAATGTAACTTTTGTGATCGACTCGTTACTAATTGTTTTCAAAGAATAACTTTTTTAAATTAATAATGGAAGAAAAAAAATTTGACCTTAATTCAATCATTGGTTTTGTATTGATATTTGGAATTTTGATTTGGATTATGTATCAAAATCAACCTTCTGAGAAGGAAATCGCTGCTGAAAAAGCCAAGAAAGAATTAGTTGCTAAACAAGAAGCTCAGGCAAAAGCGGATAAGACAAAAACTGCTGTTGCGCCCGTTGTGGCTGCAACGCCAGGCGATACAGTTCAATTAGCGCAATTGCAAAAAACTTTAGGAGGGTTTGCTTATTCTGCAACACTTCCTTCTGCAAAAGAATCTTTTACAACAATCGAAAACGAAAAGATTAAACTTAAAATCGCTAACAAAGGTGGTTATATTGTTGAAGCTACTTTAAAAGAATTCGAAAAATTTAAAAAAGGTTCTAAACAATTAGTAGAGTTAATTAAAGACAATAATTCAAACTTAAATATTCAGTTACAGACTGCTGACAACAGAACTTTAAATTCTAAAGATTTGTATTTTGAACCAACACTAGAAAAAGTGGGTCAAGATCAGGTTTTGTCAATGCGTTTGAAAGCAGGTGCTAATGAATTTTTAGAGTACAAATATGTTTTGAAACCAAATGATTACTTAGTTGGTTTTGATGTTCGTTCTCAAGGACTTAATAAAGTTTTAAATGTTGCTAAACCATTAGATTTACAATGGGACTTAAAAACATACAGAAACGAGAAAAGTATTTCGTATGAGGGACGTTTCTCTCAGATTGATTACAAATACGAAGAATCAAAATACAGTAATGTAAATGGAAATGGAGAAGGAAAAGAAGAAACTCCAACAAAAGTGAGTTATGTAGCTTTCAAACAACACTTTTTCACTACCATTTTAGCGACTGAAAAACCTTTTGAAACTTCAAAATTACAATCAGATAATTTAGTTAAGGACGAAAAAATTGATACTGTATTTACAAAACAATTCAGAGCTAATTTGCCTTTAGCATTTTCAAATGGAGAAGTTGACTACAAAATGAGTTTGTATTTTGGTCCGGCTGATTATAAAACATTAAAAGCTTACGATAAAAATTTCGAAAAAATTATTCCATTAGGATGGGGAATTTTTGGATGGATCAACAAATGGATTTTTATTCCTTTATTCGGGTTTTTAAGTTCAACAATAGGATTATCATTAGGTATTGCGATTATCATCTTTACTATTATTATCAAATTGGCTATGTCGCCAATTACATATAAGTCGTTCTTGTCACAGGCTAAAATGAAAGTTTTAAGACCTGATATTACAGAGTTGGGAGAAAAATACAAAAAAGACCCAATGAAAAAACAGCAGGAAACAATGAAACTGTACAATAAAGCAGGAGTAAACCCAATGGCAGGATGTATCCCGGCATTGATCCAACTTCCTTTTATGTACGCATCGTTCCAGTTTTTCCCTGCGGCTTTTGAGTTAAGACAAAAAGGTTTCCTTTGGGCAGACGATTTATCATCATTTGATGCTGTTGTAAAATTACCATTTACAATACCAGTTTATGGAGATCATATTAGTTTGTTTCCAATCTTGGCTGCAGTTGCAATTTTCTTTTATATGAAAATGACTTCTGGAGATCAGCAAATGGCAGCGCCTCAACAAGAAGGAATGCCAGATATGGCTAAGATGATGAAAATCATGATTTATATTTCGCCATTAATGATGTTGCTTTTCTTCAATAATTACGGTGCAGGTTTAAGTTTGTATAACTTTATTTCAAACTTAATTACTATCGGTATTATGTTTGTAATCAAGAATTATATCGTGGATAGTGAAAAAATTCATGCTCAAATTCAGGAAAACAAACAAAAAGAGCCTAAGAAACCAAGCAAATTCCAACAACGTCTTAATGAAGTAATGGAACAACAAGAAGCTGCAAAAGCGAATAAAAAGAAATAATATTTAGATTGATAAAAAAACCGTCTCGTTTTTTAACGAGACGGTTTTTTTATGCCTAAAATTTAGGCAATAAAACCTTGTCAATGAAATGAATAACTCCATTTGAGCATTGAACATCGGTAGCAATTATGTTGCTGACTCTAGCACTTGCGTCTGTAATTTTTGCTCCGCCAGTGAGGCCAATTGTGAAATTTTGTCCAGCAAAAGTGCTAACTACCTGTCCGTTTGTTAAAGAAGTTGAAAGTACATTAGCACCGGCAACTACGTGATATTTCAGTGTTGTTTCTAAAACATTAGCAGGAATAGCAGCAAGTCCTGAAAATCCAGTTTCGGTTAAAAAACTTGAAAAAGCAGTATTCGTAGGAGCGAAGACAGTGAAAGGGGAATTGGTTTTTCCAGATAATATTCCAGCAAAACCAGAAGATGGATTATAGGTCAAGGCAGCTACTAGTGTTGTGAAATTTTTATTAGCCACTGCATGATTAACAATAGTCGGCAAACCAATTACACCGTCAACTACGTGAATGATTCCGTTTGAAGCTTCAATATCTGCGATAGTTACGGTTGCACCGCCATTTGCTTTTCCGCCATTAATATCAACGCCAGTAGCTTTTTCAAGATACATACTAATTGTATTTGAAGAAGAAGCACTTCCTTTTGCTAAAGTTTTTACATAACCAGTTGCAATATCAGTCGATTTTACTTTTGCACTTAAAACGTGATTCAATAATATTTCTTTTAATGCTTCAACAGGAACTGCATTAAGATTGGCATAGCCATTTGCTGTCAAAAAAGCACTAAAAGCCGCATTAGTAGGCGCAAAAACGGTATAAGAACCGGAAGTGTTCAAAGTGGTTGCTAGATCTGCTTTTTCTAAAGCAGCAACTAAAGAGCTTAGATTAGGATTTGCTTTCGCAAGTGAGACAATCGTTTTTGGGGTCGCTGATGAATCGTTGTCATCATTGTTGCATGAAATACTGACGCAAGCAATTAACGCTAATAAAGCAATTAATTTAATTTTGATTGTTTTCATAATATAGTTTTTTTTTCGTTTGTACTGCTAAAGTTATTTATTTTTGTTTAATCTTTTTTAGAAAAGTCTAGACAAATATTAATTTTAAGATATATTTAACTTTTTTGTCTATTGTTTTAAAATGATGAATTTCAGATAATTACGATTTAATTAGGCTTAATTGAGAGTTTTTTAATTCTTTTGCAACATTTTGAAGATTAGACAAAATTTAAAGTAATTTTGTAAGTTTAAAAGGCTTAATTAGGGGCAAAATGGCCTGCTTTTGAAATACTAAAACTTAATTTTTGTTGTTATATAGATAAACAGGATATGAAAAATTTTTTGATTTTATTTTTTTTAAGCTTTGCAGCTTTTTCTCAAGACTTTAATAAAGTCGATGCTAATGGTAAAAAAGACGGAGTTTGGAAAGGAACTTACGAATTATCAAAGCGCGCGCGCTATGAAGGTACTTTTAGTCACGGAAAAGAAACAGGAGTTTTTAAATTTTTTGATGATACTAAAAAAGGCGACGTAATTGCAACGCGCGATTTTACAGCAAATGATGGAAGTTCGTACACCATTTTTTACGATCAGAACAAGAATAAAGTAAGCGAAGGAAAAGAAGTTGGAAAATCACGAGAAGGCGAATGGAAATATTATCATAAAGCGTCGAAGATTGTAATGACGCTTGAAAATTATAAAAATGGAAAGCTTGAAGGGACGCGCTCTGTGTATTATCCCGATGGGAAAATCGCCGAAGAAATGATTTATAAAAATGGTTCAAAAGAAGGGATTTATAAAAAATATGGGCAAAATGCAATTCTGCTAGAACAATCAACTTATAAAAATAATGTTTATAATGGTGATGCGGTTTTTTATGATTCTGATGGCGTTATGGCATCAAAAGGAAAATTTTTGAATGGCAAAAAAGTGGGAATGTGGCAGTTTTACTTAAGAGGAAAATTAACTAAAGAAGTTAATATGAGTGACCCAAAAAGCAATTACCAAGCTGACTCCAAGCCTAAAATGGAATAAATTACCTTTTTGTATAAAAGTTTTTTTGCCACGAATTCACGAATTAATTTTTGAAGAAAAAATAATTGTGAATTCGTGGCAAACTTTTTTTAAATTTGATAGTCTAACATTTTGAAAGAATGGATTTAAACGAATTAATTGGCCGATTTTTATTGTTATTTTTTTCGATTTTGGTTTTGTATTTTTTCTCTAACAGAAAAGATAATGAAACTATAAATCCATTAATGGTAATTGTTGGATTGTGTACTTTTTCACTTTGTTATTTGTTTACCAAAATTGAAATCGGAGTTGGAATTGGTTTTGGTTTATTTGCTATTTTTTCCATTTTAAGATTCAGAACGCAGTCTTTTACGGTAAATGCGATTATTTTTCTTTTTGCAACAATTACACTTTCTATTTTAGATATCATGTATCCCTATGAAAAAATTGAAGTTCTTTTATTTTTTCAGTTGATTATTATTGGATTTTATATTGCGGCGTCACTTATCGTCAACAAAAAAGCTTCTAAATATTTGAATACTGTCGATGTTAAAATCCCGCTCTTAAATGATTTTTCTTTAGAGAATGGAAATGTGCGAAAAGCGATTCAGGAAAAAATAAACATTCAAGATTTTGATTTTAAAATTGTTTTGGTAAACACGGTTTTAAATGAAATTGAACTTCAGGTTTTTTATTGATTATTCATTAAAAGGCCGCACCTGTTTAATATATAAATCCCTGTTTTCTCCCACAATTTTAAATTCAATATCGACCGGATTAAATCGGTTTTTCTTCCAGTAACGATACATCTTGGTTTCAATTTTTTTGCTGACTAAAAATAGATTGCTCATTTCTTTTCGGCTCAATAAAGGATCATTATTGTTCAAATTTGAGTTGGATGTATAGTCAACATCAAAATCAGTGTCATCTTTTCCATCATTAAAATGAGAGGCAATAAACTGCTCACAGATTTCTCCTTTTTCTGGTTTCACGACTGAGTTTTCTCCTTCTTGTACATTTACAGTAATCCCAGGAAAGTCTTTTCTAAAGATATTTTTTGTAATAACAACGCCATTTGCCAGTTCGTCCGGAAAGGAGCGCTGCACTAAAACTCCCATTGCAATATTATGCTGATCAATTCCAAAAAGTTCTCTTTCAGTATAAGAAGCTTCATTCCAGACACTGGCCCAGACTTGTTTTATTGCTTTTTCAAAAGTTTTAATAGTGTCGCCCATAATTCCTGTTTTAGAATCATACAGTCCGGCGCCATTAAAATCGTCTAGATCTTCAGCATTAGTTGATGATCTGAATCTGAAGTTTTTAAATTTAGCATTTTTAAAAGATTGATTTAATTTGGCAATCAATTCGGGATCAATTGGTTCTTTTTTTATTGCATCTCTTATCTTTTTCAATTGCTGATGAATCCAAATTGCAGAATCTTTTTGCTGAAAAGCTAAAAGTTCTTCAATTAACGGCGAAATAGATTTTTTCTGAATGTGTTTCGTGTAAAAATAAAACGGAATCGCATGCGCATCTTCAGGTGTTTTGAATGGAATTTCTTTTGAAATCGCAATTAAATAAGCCACATTCTGAGCTTTTGAGCCAATGTAATTCACGCCGTTTTTTGGAATTGTATTCAAATTGACTAAATCGGTAACCGTTTTGTCAATTACCAGTGTTTTCTTTTTTGAATTCGTTTTGTGAACTATTTTTTTGTTGGTTTCTTTGATATAAAAAGTGTCAATTAGGATTGTTAGCTCTACTTTTTTAGAAAGCAATCTTTTGATATTGTTATCATTAAAAGCTTTGGTATAAGCCATAATCGGAATCTTTCTGTTTTTGCCTAAAAGCACCAAATGACTCAATGGCGTCTGGAGTTCATTCACAATAATTCCTCTCACATTTGGCAATATATCTGGCGTTCCATCCAAAACTATAATTTCGTCAGCATTTGGTTTTATGGTTTCCAAATCCTTTATTTTATATTGTTTCAAGATTCCGATATTGCTTCCAGAAACGACTTCCTGATACTTGACTTCGTTAAAAATATAATCTGATTTTACACACGGAATTTTAAATTTCTGCTGCTGAAACCATTCCATTTTTTCAGGATTATTGAGATAAAAATTTAAACGCGGACCAATGAAAGTTGACTGCACAATTAGATTGTAAAACTTTTCAATTAAAGGAATTGGCATATGATCTGAAGCTGCCAATTCGAAAACCCATTTATCAGTTCCTTTTATATGGTTTAGGTTTCCTAGCAGATAATCTCGATTTTTTTCAGTGTCGCTGTAATTTTCATCATTAAAAACTTCGACGCCTCTGTCATAGCCTAAATAATCGGTTACAAAATCAAAATGAAGCGGAATTAAAGTACTGTTGAAATAGTATATTTTCTTCTGTTTTAAATCGTAAATAATCTTTACCGATTCGATATTTGAAAATTTATCCGATAATGGTTTTCCCTTAAAAGCTTTATAAGAGTCGTAATCAGGCAAAGAAGCGCTGAATCTTTGTGCACTCAAAGATGCTGTTAAAAGCAGTAAAATAAAGCTGTAAACAATTTTTTGCATGACTTTTTTATTGATTATTAAAAGTAATTAAAAAAAACGATAGCTTTTGTCTACTGTGGGATTATATAAACTAATCAAAACGGTTATAATTTTCTATTATTTGGCTTATCTTTGCACCCTTGTAAAAATATAAACGATTTAGAATGAAACGTGTAGTTGTTGGACTTTCTGGTGGAGTAGATTCTAGTGTTGCGGCTTATTTATTGCAGCAACAAGGATACGAAGTTATTGGCCTTTTTATGAAAAACTGGCATGATGATTCGGTTACTATTTCTAACGAATGTCCTTGGTTAGAAGATAGTAATGATGCTTTATTAGTAGCAGAAAAACTTGGAATACCGTTTCAGACTGTTGATTTAAGCGAAGAATACAAGGAAAAAATCGTTGATTATATGTTCAACGAATACGAAAAAGGGAGAACTCCAAATCCTGATGTGCTTTGTAACCGTGAAATCAAATTTGACGTTTTTATGAAAATTGCTTTAAGTCTTGGTGCAGATTATGTTGCAACGGGACATTATTGTCAAAAAAATGAAATTGAAGTTGACGGAAAACCTGTTTATCAGTTGATTGCCGGAAGTGATATCAATAAAGATCAGTCCTATTTTTTATGTCAGTTATCTCAGGAACAACTATCAAAAGCATTGTTCCCAATTGGAGCTTTGACAAAACCAGAAGTACGCGAAATTGCGGCTGAAATGGAATTGGTAACAGCCGAAAAGAAAGATTCGCAAGGATTATGCTTTATCGGAAAAGTTCGTTTGCCTGAATTTTTACAGCAAAAATTACAGCCAAAAGATGGCAAAATTGTTCAGATTGATAAAGATGATTCAATTTATGCCGATAAAGAAACAGCAGGATTATCTTTAGAAGAACAACTAAAAGCAGCATCTGAAAAATTGAATTATTTGCCAACGATGGGAAAAGTGGTTGGAAAACACCAAGGTGCACATTATTTTACAAACGGACAAAGAAAAGGCTTGAATGTAGGTGGAACTACAGATCCATTGTTTGTAATTGCTACAGATGTTGATACAAATACTATTTATACAGGTTTGTCGAGCAACCATCCAGGTTTGTTTAAAAAAGCTTTGTTTGTTGGGAATTCTGAAGTTCACTGGGTTAGAACTGATTTAGCTTTAAAATCAGGTGAATCAATGGAAGTGATGGCGAGAATTCGTTACCGTCAGCCTTTGCAAAAAGCAGTTTTATACCAATTTGAAGACGGAATGTATGTTCATTTTGATGAACCTCAATCAGCTATTACTGAGGGTCAATTTGTTGCGTGGTATTTAGATAATGAATTAGTTGGTTCGGGAGTAATTTCTTAGCTTTATACTTTTTTATAGGGATTTTCCCTTTTTAAAAAGTAAACTATGAAATACTGTTTCACCTTTTTTCTTTTACTTTTTTCTTCTGCGATGTTTTCGCAAGAAGATGCATGGGTTTATTTTAAAGACAAACCAAGTTCGCAATCTTTTTTAGCTAAACCTTCAGATATGCTGACACAGCGTTCTTTAACCCGAAGAACAGCTCAGAATATTGCATTAGATCTTACAGATGTTCCCATTGAAAAAAACTACATAACCCAAATAAAATCAAGTACGGGAATTACAGTTTTAGCCAAATCAAAATGGCTGAATGCGCTTCATATACGAGGGACTCAAACGAATGTTTCGGCACTTAAATCACTATCATTTGTTGATAAAGTTACTTTTACTAATAGAACTTTGAATACAGCAGGAAAAAGAGTGAATGCAAACAACACTGTACAAATAAATAAGAAACTTAAAACCACTATTGATTATGCGTATGGAAATGCTGCAAATCAAATTCAGATGCTAAACGGACAGGCTTTACACAAGCAGAATTATACCGGAGCAGGAAAAGTTATTGCGGTTTTAGATGCCGGTTTTCCAGGCGTAGATACAGCACAGCCTTTTCAAAACCTTCAAACAAACAATAGGATTTTAGGTGGTTATGATTTTGTAAACCGAAACTCCAATTTTTACACCGGCGATGATCACGGGACTTTAGTGCTATCAACGATGGGCGGCTATATGGAAAATGCTCTGATTGGTACAGCTCCAGAGGCCTCTTATTATTTATTTATAACCGAAAATGATGCTTCTGAAAATCCAATTGAGGAATCACTTTGGGTCGAAGCAGCAGAAAAAGCAGATAGTCTTGGTGTCGATATTATTACAACCTCATTAGGATACTTTGGATTTGATAAAGCAGGTGAAAGTCATACATATAGTGATATGAACGGAAGTACCACTTTTATTTCAAGAGGCGCAGAAATAGCTTTTAGCAAAGGAATAATTGTATTAGCTTCTGCAGGAAATGAAGGAAGAACTTCTGAACCGCATATCGGTGCTCCTGCAGATGCCGTTTCAGTACTTACTGTTGGTTCAGTGACTTCGGCAAAAGTAAAATCTGATTTTAGTTCTATTGGACCAAGTTTTGACAATCGGGTAAAACCAGATATTATGGCTCAGGGAACCGCAACAGCAATTTCTGATCCTTCGGGAAATATTGGTACGGCAAATGGAACTTCGTTTTCATGCCCAGTTATGGCCGGATTGGTCGCATGTCTCTGGCAGGCTTTTCCATCAAAAACAAATAAAGAAATCAGGCAAATGATTTTGCAGTCATCAGATCGTTATACGACGCCAGATTTTAATTATGGTTATGGAATTCCAAATTTTGGAGCGAATTTAGGGGTTAATGATTTCGTCTTATCTTCCACTTTTTCAGTATTTCCAAATCCAGCGAAAACGACAATTTCTTTTCAATTTCCTGAGGAAAATTATACAGCTTCAGTAGTAATTTATTCGCTTTTGGGACAAAAATTAATTGAAAAACAAATCACAAATCAAAATCCATTTCTTTCTGTAGAAGCCTTAAACAGCGGTCTTTATTTTTATACTTTTGATGCCGAAGGTTTGCATAAAACAGGAAAGATTATCAAACAATAACAGCCTATTTGCATGAATAAAATTACGAAGCTTTTTAATATAAAATATCCCATAATTCAGGGAGGAATGATTTGGAACAGCGGTTACAAATTAGCTTCTGCCGTTAGTAATTCTGGAGGTTTAGGTCTTATAGGTGCTGGTTCAATGTATCCAGAAGTTTTGAGAGAGCATATTCAAAAATGCAAAAAGGCGACAGACAAACCTTTTGGAGTCAATATTCCGATGTTGTATCCAAACATTGAAGAAATTATGAATATTGTTGTTGAAGAAGGCGTGAAAATCGTTTTTACTTCGGCCGGAAATCCTAAAACTTGGACTTCATTTTTAAAAGAAAAAGGGATTACCGTTGTTCATGTCGTGAGCAGTTCTGTTTTTGCTTTAAAAGCGCAAGAAGCTGGAGTTGATGCTATTGTGGCCGAAGGCTTTGAAGCTGGCGGACATAACGGGCGTGATGAAACAACGACCTTAACGCTGATTCCTATGGTGAGAGAAAAAATCCACATTCCGCTTATTGCTGCGGGAGGAATTGCAACGGGAAGAGGAATGCTGGCTGCAATGATTCTTGGTGCTGATGGTGTTCAAGTTGGAAGTCGTTTTGCTGCTTCTGTAGAATCTTCCGCCCACAATAATTTTAAAGAAACGATAGTTAATATAAAAGAAGGCGATACGCATTTGACTCTGAAAGAATTGGCACCTGTTAGATTGGTGAAAAACAAGTTTTATCATGATGTTCAAGCTTTGTATGAAAAATGTCCTTCAAAAGAAGATTTAGTACAGCTTTTAGGCAGGGCCAGAGCTAAAAAAGGAATGTTTGAAGGTGATCTTGAAGAAGGTGAACTTGAAATAGGGCAAATCGCCGGACTCATTCACGAAATTTTGCCTGTTGAACAAATTGTGCAGCAAATGATAGCCGAATTTGAGGATGCTAGGAAAGAAAAGGCTAAATTTGAATTTTAATTATCTGTAAGAAATATTTCATGAATTTTATTCGCACTACTATATTATTATCATTTTTTATTTTTGGACTGCAAGACGTTCAAAGTCAGTCTTATAATTTTAAAACTTCGGGTTTTAGTGTTTTAGAAAAAAATCAAAAAGGGAAGTGGGGCGAATGGTCTAATCTGGATTTAGTAAATCTGAGTGTAGTTTTAGATACCAATAAGCATAGAATTGTGGTTTATTCTCAGGAAATTCAGCTCTTTAGTATTTTGAATTATATAGAAAGAGAAGAAAACGATACTGACATTGTCTATTCGTTTATGTGCAAAGATAATGACGGGAGAGAATGCAAACTTTCAATCATTACGCGAAAAAAACAAGACTTCCGTAAACAGCTTTATATCAACTACGACGACCACATTATAGTTTATAATATTTTTAGTGTGTAGTTTTTACGAATAAAAAAGAAGCCCGATATTTTTAAATACCGGGCTTCTTTTTTTATAGTTTTAGATTTATTGCGTCACAATAACCACAATTTTATTAAAATCGGCGGCAGCATTAATAACCGCTTTATATTGATCGAAACTTGCTAGCGGATAATTTACAATATTATAATACTCTGTATTTTCAATCGTAACTTCATTTTTGTTTTGAGAATATTTGCTTGTAAAAGCAGCTTCAGTTTTACCGTTTAAATCAGTTTTAAAGTCCATAACAAACTTGTCCAAATTTTTGATTTTAGCGCCTTCCGGTAAAACAATTTTTATTTTACGGGTGTAATAATGTGGATAATCAATTTCGATAGGAAGCATACGTTTGTTTTCCTGATAAAACTCCATTTGGCGTCCAATAGTTTGTCCTACAGAAAACAAATAATTTTCTCCGGCTTTCTGAATCATATCTTTTCCATCAAACGTCAAGTTCAGTTTGTATGGTTTTTTTCCAATAAACTCTGTACCGTCATTTTCTGTTGTAAGCGTTTTATATTCGCTTTGAAGCGTATAGTTTTCAGAAACACTTTTCAGCATTGTTTTATATTGTTCTGCCGAAACGAAATCTTTTATTGGCTGAAAATTCAAACCAGAGTAACCGCCATAGGTCATGTGGCTTGTAATTAATGGATTTTCAAGATCTTTTGTAAAATCAACTGTAATATCCATATAATCATGCGTGATTTCAGTACCTGGAATTTCAATAAAATTAATTTCACCAATTCCCATTGCAACGCCTGCAAACACTTTTTCTTTTATAAATAACCCATTGTTATTTCCTAAATAATTAGGAAAAAGAGGTAAACGATATTCAATTTCTGTTGGAGAAAGATATTTTTTGATTGTTGGAAAATAAAACAAGAAATCATTTAAGTTTTCATAGCTTTCAAAATCTTTATCAAAAGGCACTTTGTAACGGCTTGAAGTAAAAACGAGATTTTGCTCTATTTTGAAATATTTAAAAACCGCAACATACAATTTTATAATATCAACACTATTTGCCTGTTTTTTGCTGATTACATCGCTCAAAGAAGGCTGCATGTCGGTATATTTATCGTAAATGATTGTCTTTTTGATTTTGTTTTCAATATTCCAGATTTGCTCTTGAGGATCTTTAGATTCAGGAATAGAACTGCAAAAAGTAGCAATTGCTTTTTCTTGCTTTTTGTCTAAAACAGGATTGATTCTTTCATAAGTTGCCGTCGCGTATTCCTTAAAATTGTTCAGATTTTTTGCTCCGTTATAAAGATTTGCATCTAATTTGTAACGGAAAAGTCTTAGTTTAACGTCCCAATTTGAGTATTCTTCATCATCTTTTAAAGCGGGAATATCTTTCTCAGAAATGCTGATTACCTTTTTGTTTTCCAGTTTTTTATCATCTAAAACAGGTTCGCTCAAACCATTATATGATTTTGTTTTAAAAACAAGATGTGCAGGTGTGATAAGCTCAAAATTGTACTCAGCTATTGGATATTCATCCTGTATTTTAATGGTGTTTCCTTTTAAATCTGGGTTTTCTTCAAGAACATACAGTTTTTCGATTACAGCGCCTTTTTCAAGTCCGTTAAGAGCGAAATAATTATATTTCATTCCTTTTTCCTGATCAACCTCTTCTTTAATATCTTTTTTATCTAAAATAATCGTTTTCCCATTTTTTAAGATAACGCGAACTTTTGTAACCAGTACATTTTCGTTATCGCCAAACGGAATATAAATTTTGTTATTTCTTTCGATTGCATCATCAGAGTTGATGTACTTTTTTTCATGAATCAGACGATATTGAGAAGCAGTGTTTTTATCCACTAAAATTTCAATTTTTATAGTACGGTTCAGAATGATTTCTTTTTCTGTTTCATACTTTTGAGGCACTTCGATTTTTACATCTTTTTCATTCCAGTCATAATTCTTGAAACTATATTCCTGAGCAAAAAAGAGTGTAGTGCACATTAGTGCAGCAAAGGTAAAAATGGTTTTAAGGAAGTTTTTTTTCATTATTTTCAAGTAAAATGATGGTTTCGCTATAGTTAGATTTTAGTTTTTTGATGGTTTCATTCCAAGGCTCAAAATCGGTTTTATTGAGCAATAGTTTCTTTTGTTGTAAACTGATATTTAAGTACATAATGTTATTTTTAAATTCATAAACAAAATGTGCTTTCAAATAATCATTATCTAAATCAAAGTTCTTTGGAAGATATTTGATTTTAAAGTTTTTCGGAATTTCAAGCGCATATTGCGTCGTGAACTGCGTTAGATATTCATACTCATATTGTGCAACTCTGTCTTTTGCAAGTGTTGCTTTTTCTAGAAATTTATCTAAAAACAAATTCACATAAATTTCCTTGTCAACTTTTACAATATAATTATCAAGATCAAAATTGTAGTCAATCACATAAGGCAAATCTTTATCTGATAAATTTTCTTCTTTATAATCTTTTAAAATGAATTTATTGTTTCCTTTTAAAACTAGAGATTTGATCATTTCCTGACGCGCTTTGTTTGTTGCATCACCAATTTGCATTAAAATATGGCTTCGGTTATAACCAAAACGTTCCATTTTTGCATTTCCAATCAATTTGCTGTTTTCAATTTTTAAATTGACAGTTTCTTTAACTTCATTTTTGCTGGGAGGAACAACCGGAACTGGATAAATTTTATATTGATCATTTTCACTAAAAAGAACTTCTTTTCCTTGTATAAAAGCTGTTGGAATACCATAGCGGGTTTCCTTATCAGTTCCATCTAAAAAGATATATTGATCGTCTTTTTTAAAGATAGCAATCATGTGATTATCTACAGAAGGTGTTGCCAAATCATTGTATGTGTACGGAATACTTCGGGTGCCAATCCAGGCCACCGTCACGTTTTTTACGCCGGCATAATTGGCCATACAGGAAATAATGCTTGCCATATCTTTACAGTCACCAAATTTTCGCTCAAAAACCAGATTGGCTTCACGCGGTATAAATCCTTCGTAGCCATTTTCAAAAGCAATGTATTTAATGTTTGCTTTAACCCAGTAAAATATGCTTTTTACTTTCTCTTCATCCGTAGTTTTATCTTTAATAAGATCCATTGTAAGCGCTTTCAAATCTGGATCTTCTTTTTTATTCAAGTCTTTTACAAAGGCTTTATAATAGTTGAATAGCTCAGAAATAGTACCTAAAACTGGAGTTGTAACATTGTTGATGGTGTATTCTTTAATATAAAAATCAACATGAGGAACTTGGTATAAATAGCCTGGAGCCCCTTCTTCATATTTTACTGGTTTTATATCACTCAATGTCCATTTGTGAATCCATTTGCCTTTTTTTTCTGTTTTAGAATAGACGATTGTTTTGTTAGGATCATTAAAAATTTTATAATCAATCACAATATTTTTATCCGTTTTGACTTCCAAAGTCGAATTTTGAATAGGTAAAACATCACCAAAAATAAATTTGTGCAGCAAATGCGGATCTAAGAATTGAGTCTGATAATTGTATACTTTTTTTGCTCCCGTTTCTAAATTTGGAAAAGTAAGCTGACGTTCTTTTACATCATTATAAAAGATTGAACTCTGTTGTGACTGTTTTTCAATTGTCTGGGTTACTTTTATTTTTTTCTCTTTCCCGTTTTCATTAATAACCGTGTACGCATCGTAACTCTTAAGGGGAATCAAACCGGAATAGGAAAATGATTCTTTGTTATTGATAATTCCGTTTTGAGTCAAGATCATAGCTTCATAATGATTATCAAGCATGATTTTAAGGCCGTTGTTTTCAAAGGTAATATCATACGCTTCCGTATTATCGAGAATGATTTCGTTATAATCCGGGTAAAGATTTTTTGTCTCCTCAAATGATTTTTGTGCCGTACCCAAAACAGAGTAGAGAACACAAAAAACACTCAGAATTAAAGGTTTATTTGATAATTTCAACCAATTCATCTGAATCATATTTTTTAGTTTCTACTAGTTTTCCGGCATTATAAACCAAAGTATTTCCGTGAAGTTCATCATTTTTGAAAGATACATCGGCCCATAATTTTCCGTCTTCTTTAAAATATTGTTGCTGCCCTTCAAAATTGTTATTTACAAAATGCTCTTTTTTGTACAGCTTGCCATTTACATAATACTCAAATCGGTCGCCTTCTAGACTGCTGTCTTTATAATTACATTCATATTCCGGTTTCCCTTCTGCAGAGCTGATAAGGAATTTTCCGTTTAACTGTCCTTTGTTCAAAGCAAGCTGTATTGCTGGTTTTCCATTTGGATAGTATGATATGATTTCAGCAGTTTGATTGCTAATAGGTTTTTTATCAGTCAGTTCACCAGTTTTACTTTTTGTGATGAAATACTGAGGCATATTATTTTCGTAGCCAATAATAACCAAAGGCTCTCCTTTTTGATTGTAATAAGTGGTTTCTCCTTCGCGTGACTCATTAAGCAGCGAACTCTCCATCATTTTTGATTTATTGTTGAAATATCGCGTTGTTTTTCCATTTTCATTACCAAAAGAATACTCTTCAGTAAGCCTTAAGTTTCCAACAAAATCAAATTGTTTGCTAAGACCATTTAATTTTCCGCAATAGTAATTTTGATCTAAAAGGAGTGCTCCCGTCGGACCATATTTTTTATATGCATTATGAAGTTTACCATTAACATATTGGGCATCTTTCATTATGTTTTTATACTTATCCTGCGAGATTGCTTTACCATTTAAAACCCCATTTTTCATTTCAAAGTTTTCGATAGAAACTCCGTTATTAAATGATAAGCTGAATTTTCCTGTTTTGTTTTTATAGTCAAAATCATTTTCCAGTTTTTCATTAGGACCAAACGTTTTTCTGTTGGTTATATAGGCGTTTACATAGTGCTCTATAGAAGCTACATTTCCGTTTTGGTTATAAATATATTTATCATTTGAAATACTGTTTTCGTTCATAAAACCTTCTGTACTCACTTTTCCGTCTGCATAAAAAGTTTGAAAAGGACCGTTTTGCTTTCCTTTTTCATAATAAAAAAGCTGATTTACTCTGTTGCCGTCATATGCTTCGTAGCGTCCGTTCAAAGTATCATTTTCAAAATGAGCGATGCTTGAAAGTTCGCCGCTTTCTGTATAATTAGTACTTAATCCGTTGTTTTTTCCGTTAATATAAGATTCTTTTAATCTCGGAAATCCAGATGAAAACAAATAACTCCATTCACCTGTTTTTTTACCTTTTTCAAAGTTTCCTTTAATTCGGGTTGAACCGTCAAAATTTTTCATTTCAAAACCTTTTTTGGCAAGATTTATCTCTGTTCCTTTTGGCGCATTTGCAGTATATTGAACTCCAGATTTGAGTTCACCAGATTTGTATTTTTCTTCAAAATATTTGTTTCCAAAAGTGTCAAAACAGCTGTAACTATCCATTTCGCCTTTAGCAGTATAAAAAGTCTCAGCAGATTTTTTCCCATTTTCATAATAATCTGTAGATTTAGAAATATTGCCCAGCGAGCAGATATTTTCTTTTTCTAAAGACTTGTTTGTGTAATATGTTTTGTAGCTGCCTTCGATAAAACCATTTTTGTAAACAGCTTCTGATTTTAAAGTTTTACCGTCAAAATATTCCGCATAATTGCCTTCAATTTTATCGTCTTTACAGTTATACGTTTCGGTTATATCGCCGGCTTCATTATATACATTGTACTTTCCGCTCAATTTTCCATTGGCAAAATCAATTTCATTTTTTTTCGTTCCAGCTTCATACAAACAAATTAAAGTACCATTACGTTCATCATTTGTAAAATTTATTTCGCAGGTTTTGCCACCATTTGGATAATACGATGTGCTAATTCCGTCAAGCTTGTCATCTTTATAGTTTTCATACAAAGACATATTTCCATTCTCATAATAAACCTTTCTTTCACCGCTTAATTTTCCGTCAGCAAAATATTTTTCTTCGGTAATACGGCCTTTATCATCATAATATTTTTGAAGACCGTCTAAGTTTCCATTTTTAAAATTAAGTTCGCCAGCTAAGTTTCCAAGCGCATTTAAATATTTGCATTTACCGTTAAATTCGCCATTAATTTGCGGGCCAATAATAAAAGGTCTCTCATTTCTGATCGTAACCACAACCTCCTCAGTTTTGCCAAAAAGATCTAATTTTCTTGTAGCAAAAGCAGGCCAGAATCCCTTTAGAATATAATCCTCATTAAAAGACATTATCTTTTTCTTTTGCTTAGTCAGCTCTTTTCCAATTTTATCTTCTAAAGAAAGCAAACTGTAATAAGAATAATTTTCAAGCTGATTTTTTGCAACCATATCTTTTACCCACGGGATATAAGTGGTTTCAAAAAAACCGTCGCCCATTTTATGTTCCACAGCATATTCTGCAACTGCTTGAACCTGACGCGTAATAACATCATCAATGCTTGACTTTATTTTATAAACTTTTTTTAACGGAAGCTGATTTCTTAAGATGGTTTCGATTTCCTCAAAATTATCTCCAGATTTTGAGAAAACCAGTTTGTTTTCGTCCAGATAATTTTGTCCAAAGCTTGCATTTAACTGTATAACTGCTTTAGATGCAAACTGGCCAGTAGGTGCAATGGCAAGGTAACTCATTAAGGCTAGAGTTCCTTCGGTGATTTTACCATTTTCAAAAGCCATGATTCCTAACAAATAATGCGCTGAGGCATAATTAGGATCATTTGTAATGATCTTTTTTAGTATATCAAGCGCTTTTTGAGTTTCTTTTTTACGAATATAAAGTATCGCAAAATTGTATTGGAAGGTTGAATAGTTTCCAATATATTTTTCACCTTCTTTAAATATTTTTTCTGATAAATCGTATTCTTTTTCGTTGCTTAAAAAGATCGCATACATTTTATACAGCTCCGGAAATTCTTGCATTTTTCCCTTAGCATATAAATTTTCTAAATGCGTTTTAAGTTCCGGTTTTTTCTCCTGAGCATTCAGGACAAGACCTATTTCGTATTGTGCATTGAGGTATCTTGGGTCAATTTTACTGATTTTTTGATATTCTTTTAAGGCTTCATCATACTTTTGGGTATCATATAATCTTTCACCTTTTTTGATTATGGAATCATTGTTGTAAACAAAAGCATAATCAGTTTGTGCATAGTTTTTTGAAAATGAAACTAAAAAAAACACCAGTAAAAGTTTTCTCATTGCAGATTTAGGTTTTTCAAATATAAAAATTTTGACCAAATCTGCATCAATTATAGGTATTTCTTTATTAATTATTTTTAAGATATCTTAAAAACAAAATAAATATCATGTAATCGCTCGAAAATAGTGAATTTTAGGTATTTTTTTAATAAATATTTAATGCTACAATTATAAAAATGAAAAACCCCGTAAAAATAAATTTACAGGGTTAAAAAAAATCTTAGAAGCTCAGTATCTTAGTGTCTTAGCGTCTCAAAAAACTACTCTATATCCTTAATAAATTCATCATACTCTAAATAGAACATTTCAAGAGCATGCATATTTTCATTGAAAAAATCAAAAATGGCATCCCAATTATTGCGGTTGCTGAAACCAATTCCTTGTTTTTCGATCCAGATTCGGCTGATGGTTTTACCGCTTTCTAGAGTATAGTTTTTTTCGAAAACTAAATCCTTAATAAATTCCTCTTCCAAAATATTTTTTAAGGCTTCGACTTTTTCAAAATAAGCGTTTCGTTTTTCATCGCTTCTATGTTCGATATCAATTAAAACCTGAGCTTTTTTATTATCAACAAAAAACTTAAAAGAGAAATCTTTGATTTTTGTATCATAAAGAACCCATTTTCTTGGATACTTTTCTGCAAAAGCTACCCAAAATTCTCTTTTCATGCGTTGTGATTCTTCTTTACTGTACATTATCTATGGCTTTATCTTAGAAAATTTGTAGAACCGCATTTTCTAGAGTATATTTATATTTTTAATTGAAAGTACAAAAATAAACTTTGAATATGGATTTTCAAGATTTTTTGCAATATGTTCCTAATTTAATTCCGGTTGAACTGCCAGCGACGAGTTCTCATTTAAAAATGGCGCCAAAGGAGCGCATGCAAGAGCTTAAAAACCTTGATTTAAGTACAAAAAATCCGAGAATTGCGGCTGTAATGATGCTGTTTTATCCTAAAAATGGCGAAACGCATTTGGTTTTAATTGTCCGTAATGCTTATAATGGTGTTCATTCCTCGCAAATTGCATTTCCAGGCGGTAAATATGAAATATCTGATTTTGATTTTAAAGATACTGCATTGAGAGAAACCAATGAAGAAGTTGGGGTTCTTCCTGAAAAGATAGAAGTTGTAAAACATTTTACGCCAATGTATATTCCGCCGAGCAATTTTTTAGTTCATCCTTTTATGGGAATTGCTAAAGAAGAGCTTTCGTTTTACCCTGATATTCGCGAAGTAGCCGACATTATTGAACTCCCATTATCTGTTTTTTTAAATGATGAAATCATCATCGAAGCCACATTGTCAACTTCTTACGCGGCAAATATTCCTGTTCCAGCTTTTAGTATTCAAAATCACGTTGTCTGGGGTGCCACAGCGATGATATTGAGTGAACTGAGAGACGTTCTAAAAACAGTTTTAGATGAAAAATCATAAAAACAGAAAATTAACGATTTGATATTCATTGTTATAGCGATTTATTTCCGAAATTGCTTTATAGTATTGCTAAAAGAATAATTTTTGTATGTTTGCGACTTAACAAAAAAAATACAATAAACAGCTATGGGATTGTTTAAACGAAATCCTTTTGGACATATATTATTCATCAAGAAATGGTTAATCCGTGTCTTGGGAGCTATGACGCACCGCAGATACAGAGGATTTAATGAATTACAGATTGAAGGATCTGAAATTATTAAAACATTGCCTGATACTAATGTGCTGTTTATTTCAAATCATCAGACTTATTTTGCTGATGTTGTGGCGATGTTTCATGTGTTTAACGCAAGTTTAAGCGGACGTCAAGATACTATTAAGAACATTGGTTATTTATGGCAACCAAAAATGAATATTTATTATGTTGCTGCTAAAGAAACAATGCAAGCTGGTTTACTGCCAAGAATCTTAGCTTACGTTGGAGCTATTACTGTTGAAAGAACGTGGCGCGCAAAAGGTGTTGACGTAACTGAAAAGAGAGATGTGAACCCAAATGACACCGAAAATATCAGAATTGCTCTTGAAGATGGCTGGGTAATTACATTTCCGCAGGGAACTACAAAATCGTTTAAACCTGTTCGTAAAGGAACTGCCCATATTATTAAACAGCACAAACCTATTGTAATTCCTATTGTAATTGACGGTTTCCGCCGCTCGTTTGATAAAAAAGGTTTACGAATGAAGAAAAAAGGAATTCTACAGTCTTTCATTATCAAAGAACCTCTTGAAATTGATTATGAAAACGATACAATTGAAGAAATCGTTGAAAAAGTAGAATACGCAATCGAACAACATCCGTCATTCTTAAAAGTTATTCCAGCCGAAGAAATCAAAGCTCAGGAAGAACTTAACAGATTGAGACAGTGGGAATATTAAGAGGTTAAGTTTTTGTTTCAGGTTTCAGGTTTCAAGTTTCAAGTTTCAAGTTTCAAGTTTCAAGTTTCAGGTTTCAAGTTTCAGGTTTCAGGTTTCAAGTTTCAGGTTTCAGGTTTCAGGTTTCAAGTTTCAGGTTTCAGGTTTGAAAAAACTTAGAACCTCAGTATCTTAGCATCTCAGCATCTCAGAACCTTAGCATCTTAGAACCTCAGTATCTTAGAAATCAATTTTCTTCAGCTCTTTATAATTAGTGTATAATCTGCGTAATAAAGTTCCGTACACCAATCTGTAAATACACCAGAATAGACCCAATATGCCTACTATTATCAGAAATAAAATTCCGATAGTAAAAAACATTGTTTTTCCGCTTTCAGCAAGTTGCTCTCTAAAAAATGCCATATCTGGATTGTAAACAAAAGCAATAAAGTAGCTTAAAATGGTTATTAAAACAAGCATTCCAAGATTATACCACACATAATACTGAACTGTTTTTCGAGTTCTTAAAATCGCACTCATAAGAGATTTTGTTGCTACTGTAGTTGAAATTGTTTTGTAATTTTTATAAAAAACAACAATAAAAAACAGCACAACTATATAGTTGAAATAGGTAAGGATTTCCATTGCCAATACAATCTCCGGATGATTCATTTTTTGCAATAAATCGTCAGTATTGATAAAAAGATTTGAGAAAGTCCAAAAGGTGACTTCCAAAATACTGATAATCAAAATCCATTTCACAATTGAAGATGATTTTTTGTGAATCATTCTGTAGATTTCTTTTTCAGAAATTTGCTCAAAAGAATCCGAGTTCTTTTGCCAGTCTTTTTTTAATAAATCCAGTTCTTTCATAATAATTTTTAAGGATTTAGTATTTTTTTAAGTTTCCCTTTGATCCTGTTCATTTTCACGCGCGCATTCACTTCGCTGATCCCTAGAGTTTCAGCTATTTCTTGATAATCTTTGTCTTCTAAATACATAAAAACTAATGCTTTTTCGATGTCGTTAAGCTGATAAACCGCTTTGTACATCAATTTAATCTGTTCTTCTTCTTCATAGTTGTAATCAACATCTTTTACAAAATGTTGATGACTTTCATATTCTACTGTCGATATGGTTCTTTTGGTTTTTCGATATAAGGTAATGGCAGTATTTAAAGCAACACGATACGTCCAGGTCGAAAATTTACTGTCGCCTCTAAATTTTGGATACGCTTTCCAGAGCTGAATGGTAATTTCTTGAAACAAGTCTTTGTGAGCATCTTCGCCAGCAGTATATAATCTACAAATCTTGTGGATTATATTCTGATTTGCTTGCAATTGCGCAACAAATGACTGTTCTAGATTTTCGCTCATAAAGTATTAGTAGTGTTGAAATCACTTTTGTTACAGTGTGAAGTTAAAAAAAATTAACATAAAATTAAATTTTTGCTGTATTCTTACATTTTTTTATTTAGCTCCCAACCTTTTAATCAGAATTGGGCTCTATAGTATAAAACAGCAGTATGAAAAAACTATTACTATTTCTTTTTTTATCAGCCATTGGTCATTCTCAATCTATTTTTAAAGGCACTGTCAAATATGAAGGGGAGCCGATTCCGGGCGCGCAAGTGTGTGTGCTTCATACAAAAAATTGTGTAGTTACAGATTTTGACGGAAATTATTCTATTGCAGTAAAAGAAGGTGATTTATTGCAGATTTCCTGTATTGGAATGGAAACAAAAGTAATTAAAATTACCAATAGGACTTTACTGGAAAACGATGAAAGAGTAGTACCTATAGTAAGTGATGATTATACTGATAAAATAGAAAAATCTAGTGATTCAGTGCCAATTTCTAAACCTTCTGGATACTATGATAATAGTCTGACATTGAATTTTAATGGTCAGGACATAAAGAATATTATTCGGAAAGAAAATGGTTTTTATCTGCTGAAAAATCAAGCCGACTACAATAAAACATCTTTTGAAGTCGCTCAGGAACTTTTAATTTCATCACCATTTCGTCTTCCAAAATATCAAAATTTATATGCACAGGGAAGAAGCCAAAATGGTGCGTTGACGTATCAGTCGCCACAGACAAATGAAATTTTCAGCTGGGGTCCGCAAGTCAGTTCATTGCAGCATTCTCAGAATGTTTCAGAATATTATCCTCAGGGTGATATTGTGAATAGGACTTCTGCTGGTGCAAATCAGTTGGAACTTTATAATCCGAATCATTTTTTTCAAAATACTGTAGATAGCAAAACCTCTTTAAGCGCTCAGATTATTGGTCCAAAGAAAAACTTCTTAAAAATAAACTTTGCTTATAAAACCGGAAATATTGCGATTCCAGATACTCGTAATAATGAAATTACAACCTCTTTGAGATATTTCAGACAGGTTTCAGACAAGAGTAAAATAGACGCTATTTTGAGTTACAACAATTTTAAAAATAATTTATCGAACTCCAATTTTGCGATTAATAAAATTGTTTTTGCAAATGCCGTTACTCCAATTCATTTTGATAATAGTATTGCTTCCATTTTATCAAATGGTTCACAGAGAAATTATTCGGCCTTAGAGAATAATCCCTATTATTTATTGCAGAACAATCTCGACAGAAATAAAAGCCAAATGCTGTCATTTAATTTTAATCACGATTACGATGGTTTGTATAACGAAAATAAGATAAACGTAAGTTTTCAATCTTCTGAAATAAAAAACACAAACGGACAGCCTTTTTATATGGCTGGAATTACTGCGCCAAATTTTAATGAAAGAACCGAGAATTTTAAAAGCATTTCGGTGTCAGATGTTTACCGACATAATTTTGGTTATATGAAGTTTATAGAATCAAAGATTGATTTCAGATTTTTTGATCGGGAATTGAATCGTGATTATTTCAGCGGATTTGCTTTTTCTTCTGATTTTCCAAAAAACAGTCAAAATCAGACTAATCTTGATGTCGCTCAGGATCGATTTGAAGTTTTTTATAATATAAATGGTTCGTTTGTTATTGAGAATGTAACTGGTCGAAACAATGATATGATTATAAAAGCGAAAACCGACTTGAATTATTCGTCGACGGTTCAAAATCATTTTATGACAAATTATTACGGATCAGCCGAATTAAAAAATATTCTCGACACTCGTCTGAATTTTGGAATTGATTACGGTTACAATGAAATCGAGCCTTCGTTGCAAAACAATAATTTAAATTTTAATTCAATGCGTTTTCAAATCAATCAATTTAAACAACTTGAAAATGATTTGGAATTAATAACGCCAAGAGGTGCAGCGCCTACAAAAGAACAGATTACGAATCTTAAATTGAGTTATGAATTTAATTATTGGAATGTAAATCTGAATTATTATTCTAAAAAAGTGGATAATTTGTACACTCCAATTCTAAATTCTAATACAGTCAGCTGGTCGCCAGATGTTAATTACAAACAAAACGGAATCGAATTTGAAATTCAGAAACCATTTTCTTATTACCACGACATTAACTATAATTTCAATTTAAATTTTACTTATTATAAAAATAAAGTAACAAGCTTAAATAATCATTTGAGCAGTATTCCATTTGCCGGTTTTGCTGATGTTAATAAAAATTATATAGTGGGACAGCCACTTGGAGTTATCGTTGGAAACGGTTATTTGAGAGACAGCAATAAAAACGTAATTATCGGCAATGACGGTTTTCCTATAAAAGATGCACAGCCTAAAATTTTAGGAAATCCAAATCCAGATTTTGTTGTGGGATTTTTTAATGCTTTTAAATATAAAGAGCTAATGCTGAATTTAACTTTTGAATGGAGTCAGGGAGGAGAAATTTGGAACGGAACACAGCAGACCTTGAATTATTATGGAAAATCTGAATTGACAGGAAATCAGCGTAATGTTACCAATTACATATTTGATGGCGTAACACAAAATGGTTTGCCAAATACAAAAGCGGTTTCGTTTTATGATGCCGGACTTCCGGTGGAGCAGAATCGCTGGGTGAGATACGGAACTGAAGGAATAGCCGAAGATGCAATTGAAGATGCAACTTATTTTAGATTGAGTTCAATTAGTTTATCGTACTCAAAAGCAACAAATTGGACACGAAACAATCTAAATTTTACTCTTACAGTTTTTATGAACAATGCTTTTATTGCCTCTAAAAGTAAATCGGCTTTTAGTAGTAATTCCATGTTTAATTCAATCGATACCACCGGATTAGAGTATTTCAATTCGCCAATGATGAAAAGTTTTGGTTCGTCTTTAACTATTAAATTTTAATCCGATGAAAAATATAAAATACTTATTCATTTTATTAGCGTTTCAGACTATTTTTTCTCAAAATATTGAAAGTGATTGGAATGCAGTGTATAAATGGTCAATAACAGAAAAAGTTTATTTGCAGTTCAATAACGTATTGTATTTTCCGGGTGAAACAATTCATTTTAAAGCCTATATAACAAAAAGTGACAACAGGCCCACAACTTTGAGCGATTATTTATATGTTGATTTATTAGACGGCAGCAACAAGAAAATAAACAGTCAAATCTATCTTATAAAAGATGGAAATGCCGTAGGATCGTATGCAATTCCAGAAAATGGAGCTTCAGGAATTTATAAAATTCGGGCTTATACAAGAATTCAGGATCAGGTTGCTGAAAATATTTTTGAGAAAACGGTTTTTGTGCAAAAAGTGATTTCGCCAAGAATTTTAATGACTTTAGATTTCAACAAAAAAGCCTACGGAAAAGGAGAAATCTGTGAAGCCGATTTTGAGCTTAAAAATCTGGAAAATCAGCCTATTAAAAATTATGATTTTAAATACGATGTTTTTATTGGAGGAACAAAAATGGATTCGCTTCACGCAAAAACAGATGATTTAGGAAAAGCAGTGATTCAATTTAAACTTCCAGAAAATTTAAAATCTATTGATGGAATTTTGAATGTTATGCTGGATTACGATAATTTCAAAGAATCGGTTACGCGTTCTATTCCAATAAACCTGAATTTTGTTGATCTGCAGTTTCTGGCAGAAAGCGGTAATTTAGTTCTGAACGAAGCGTCGTCATTGTTTTTTATAGCAAAAAATGAATTTGGGCTTCCAATGGATGTTGCTGGATTTATTGAAGATGAAAAAGGGAATAAAATTACAGATTTCAAAAGTTTTCACGACGGAATGGGGAACGTCGCATTAAAATCAGAAGAAAATAAAAAATATTTTGCTGTTGTGACTTCTCCCTTTAAATCGGAAGGAAAAATTGCATTGCCCGTGGCAGAAAAAAATCTGTTTGTATTAAATGCAGAGAAAAATCAGGAAAATGTTCTTTTGAAAATTTATGCGCCAACAGACGCTTCCGGAAAATTATTAGTTCGTAATACGGCAAAAATTAACAAAACATTGGTACTGAATTTAGTTCCAGGCTTGAATACTATTTCGATCAATACAAAAGAATTTCCAATGGGAATTCAGTCTTTTTCATTATTGATTCAAGACAAAATTGTAGCTGAAAGATTGGTTTTTGTAAACTATCAGGACGGACTTAAAATTCAAATAAAAACTGATAAGGAAAATTATCTGCCAAGAGAAAAAGTAAAAGTTTCGATTGTTACAAAAGATAAAAACAATGCGCCAATTGCGTCTAATCTTTCCGTTTCGGTGGCCGATTCAAAGCTGTTGACGTATATTGATGACAAACAAGATAATATAGTGTCGTGGCTTCTTTTAGGTTCTGAATTAAAAGGAAAAATTCATGAGCCAAGGTTTTATTTTGATGAAAACAAACCGCTTCAAGAAAGAGAAAAAGCCATTGATTTGCTTTTGAATACCCATGGATGGAGAAAATACGATCAAAAAGAGCTACAAAAACTTTTGTCAGAAGCAGCCAATATTCAGCCGGAAAAAAGCAATACCATTGAAGGATTTGTCCTGACTAAAAAAGGAAAACCGGCCAGTGTAAAAGTGATGTTTTTTACAGATCAAGGAAAAGTTTTTGAAACAAAAAGCAACAAAAGTGGTTATTTTAAATTCAGCCGAATTCATTTTTCTGATTTTGGTTTTCTGATCGCTGAACATAAAAGTAATCGTGAGCTTACAATTAAAAATTCATACACAGATGAACGCGAATTTTGGAAATTAAAAGACACCCTTACAGATATATCAATATCAAATATACATTACAAGTACACAGAAGAGAAAGAAAAAACGACCAGAAATGTCCAATTATCTGGGAGCAGTATAATTTTAGATGCTAATTCTAATGCATTACAGGAAGTTGTTACAATAGGTTACGGGATGACAACTAGAAAAGCACTTACAGGCTCAATTGTGAAGATTTCTGCTCAGGAAATTTTTTCAAATGCATTGAGCGGGCGCGCCGCAGGAATTCAGATTTCGTCATCTTCGGGTCAGATTGCTTCGGCAGATAAAGTTGTTATAAGAGGATTGTCATCTATTTACGGAAACAGATCGGGTGGTCAGCCCTTAATTGTCGTTGATGGAATTGCGTATGCAAATAATGAAAATTCATCCGTATTTGGCAGTCTTCCTTTAAATTCTATAGAATCGGTAACAATATTAAAAGATGCTTCTGCTACTGCCGTTTACGGGTCAGCGGGTGCTTACGGAGTTATTTATGTTACAACAAAAAATAAGGCAAATCCGGCCAATATTATATTTGGCAAAACGCACAATTATACATTTCAGGAAATTAAGCGATATAAAGCAAAAGATTTAAATGAAGCGGAGACTTTTTATGCGCCAATATACAAATCAGTAATCACCGAAGAAAAAACCGATTTTAGAAACTGTATTTATTGGAATTCTATTATTCAGACAAATAATCAAGGCGAGGCTCATTTTGAATTTTATAATTCAGATGATAATACGTCTTTTAAAATTTTAGCCGAAGGAATATCATATAAAGGTGATGTTGGGAAAGCAGAAGCTGTTTTTACAGTAAAAGATTTAATTCAGACTGATGTAAAAGTGCCTTTATATGCATCTCAGAAGGACAAAATGGTATTGCCACTTTGGTTAAAAAACAATTCTGATAAAATTTTGAAACTAGATTGCCAGGTCAATTTCAATAAACAAAATCTTATCCTGAAAGATTCCTTAATCAATTTAAAACCAAATGAATCAAGAACTATTAACATAACTGTAAAGACAGACAAAACAGGTAAACAGTTGCCATTGGAAATTCTGCTGAATGCTGAAAATTTTAAGTCAAAAATCAAAAAAAGCATTGATGTATTTTCAAAAGACTTTCCTATGAATATTGCTATTTCGGGAGGCAGATCGCAAACAAAAGATTTTACTGTTGCAGAAGTTGTTCCGGGTTCAATAGATTCTGGATTTAAGTTATTCCTGAATCCATTTTCTTCCATTTTTGATGGTCTCGAAAGCATGATGCGAGAGCCCGGAGGTTGTTTTGAACAGGTTTCATCTTCAAATTATCCAAATATTATGGCAATGCAGTTGTTGAAATTTAAAAATACTGCTCCAGAGTTTAAAGAAAGAGCTTTGAAATATTTAGAAAGTGGTTATACGAAATTAAAAAATTACGAATCAAAAGATGGCGGTTTTGAATGGTATGGCGGTAATCCCGGCAACGAAGCTTTGACGGCTTACGGCTTACTCCAGTTTCATGAAATGAAAGAGTATATCAATATTGATCAAAAATTAATTATTCGATCAATGAACTGGCTAGATTCCAGAAAAGATGATAAGGGAGGATTTAAGCAAAACCATGCAAAATACGGCTTTTCAGGAATCAAATATGTTGTAAACAATGCTTTCATCGTTTATGTTTTGTCTGAAATAGGGCAGGTAGATATTGAGAAACAATATAATGTAGCTTTAACCGAAGCCTTAAAAAGCAATGATTTGTACCGAATGAATTTGCTGGCTCTGGCTTCGTTTAATCTTAAAAAAATGCCTGAATACAAACAACTTATGGATTTGATTAGAGCAAAAGTTAATAAACTCGGATTTCAAGGGCTTTACGCAGAACAATCGGTTATTAACAGTTACGGCAGATCGATGAATATTGAAATTGCGTCATTGTATGCGCTCGCTTTATTAAAGGAGAAAAATAATGCAAAAGAGGATTTGAAAGAGATTTACGATGTTTTAGATTATATTCAGCGTGCAAGAAATTCGTATGGTTTTGGTTCTACACAAGCTACGGCACTTGCTTTGAAAGCGATTACAGAATTTACTAAAATCAATGTTGAATCGAGTATTTCAAATGATATAGTTATGAAGCTCAATAACGAAGCGATTGATTTAACAAAAAGAGATGTCAGTGAAAATGTGATCTTAAAAGATTTAAAGATTAATGTTGGGAATAATAAATTTTCAATTCAAATTCCTGAAGAAAAATCGATTCCCTACTTATTTTATGTCCAGTATCAAACTCTACTGCCAAATAATGCTAAAGAATGCAAAGTGAATTTAAAAACAAAATCATTGGTAAGTAAACTGAAAATAAGTGAAACAGCAAGAGTCGAAATCGAAATTCAGAATAAAAGCAATGAACAAGTTTCAAACCCGATTGCCAGAATTGGAATTCCAGGAGGCTTAACTCCAGAACCTTGGCAGCTTAAAGAATTAATTGAGAAAAATGTAGTAGATTATTATGAAATTTTTGGAAATGAATTAGTGCTTTATTTCAGAAAATTAGATGCCAAAGAAATAAGAAAAGTAAATATTGATTTTAAAGCACTTATTCCTGGGAAATACAAAGGCGTTGCTTCATCAGCTTATTTGTATTATGAAAATGAACACAAAAATTGGAATTCTGGTTTAGAAATTGAAGTTTTGCCTTAATTTAAAAGTGGATTATCCTAACAGGTTTTCAAAACCTGTTAGGTATTTTTCGTTGCAACATAAGCAAAGAATCAGAACTCTTTCCCTTTATAATAATTAATCATCAAATCAATAAACTTGCTATAACTTTCCATACCATCTTTTTGATTATTTGATTTTAAGAAATTATCATAAACAAAATGAAAACCCTCGTCAATAACAGTGTCGTATTTCTGCCAGAAATCATGACTTTCTTGATAGTTTTTTAAAATCCCAACATGAACTGTTTTCTTTAATTGATTAAAGATTTTTTCGTTTTTAAACTGCCATATTCCGAGGCAATAACGCAAAGCAAAACTATATCCGGAATATTGATAATATAAATTGTCATTTTTTACAGTTGCCAAAACTCCAATGAAGTTGCATTCATTTTCACTTGCAAAACCGATTTGATGCGCCATTTCATGCGAACTTGTAATGGGGAAATTATACATTGGCAGTAAGTCATTTACTTGGGCTTCATTTGTAAACGGATTTAAATAACCGCCAAATCCCATGTAAGTCAAAGGAACGCTGAACAATGATTTTTTGACACTCAAAATTTCGTATTTAAAATAAGGATGTTCTTTTGCTAAATGATCATATCCGCTGACATTCATTTTAAAAACTTCTTTTTGAGAATAAGGAAAAACTACTTTCGCAGAATCGTTTTTTGCAAGCTGAAGTTGAATTTCATTGGTTTTACTAATTAGTTTTTTTGTAAAAGCTAATAGATCGGCATCGGTATATTCTTTTTTAATTCCCATTTTTTCGAACAATGGTTCGCGATAATAGTTGAACGCCCAAAGCACATGAAATAGAAAATAAAAAACAGAAATTTTTCCTAAGATTTTTAGAATGTGATCTTTCCAATCTGTTTTCCACGTTTTTCTTATTTGCCAAAACCAACTGATAATGGAAAGAATTAAAATAGCATAAATACAGTCACCAACAGAAAACGGAATTTTACCCAAAAGTGTTCTCGAAAAATGCGAAATTCTGATATAAAGATTATTGCTATAGGCGCCTTCAACAAAATCCGGAAAAAAGGGAAGGATTTTTAGAAAGATAATTTGAATGACTAGAAATAAGGGCAAAATATATTTTGATTTCACATTGTAA
Source organism: Flavobacterium sp. 245 (assembly GCF_004362055.1). GTDB lineage: Bacteria > Bacteroidota > Bacteroidia > Flavobacteriales > Flavobacteriaceae > Flavobacterium. The sequence continues at coordinate 164,926 of NZ_SNXB01000004.1, read as the reverse complement.
ATTTTGGTTACGTAAATATAAATACAATATTAGTACTAAAAAAAGATTGTATTTGTGGAATTTGATTTTAAAGCAGATAATTAGTGCTAATTCGTGAAATTTGTGGCAGAAAAAAATATAAACTTTGTAACTTTGACATTCTTAATTGTTAAACTTCAAACAAAATATAATGAGTCAGGAAATTAGAAATCTGGAGCCTAAAGCGCTATGGAATAAATTTGCAGATTTAAATGCTGTTCCGCGTCCGTCGAAAAAAGAAGAACGTGTTATCGAGTTTATGAAAAACTTTGGAAATAGCTTAGGTCTGGAAACTTTTGAAGATGAAATCAGAAATGTAATCATCAGAAAACCTGCAACTCCAGGAATGGAAAACCGCAAGCCAATTGTAATGCAAGGACACCTTGATATGGTGCACCAAAAAAATGCAGATACTGTTTTCGATTTTGATACCCAAGGAATCGATATGTATGTTGATGGTGACTGGGTTCGTGCGCGCGGTACAACTCTTGGTGCAGACAACGGACTTGGAGTAGCTACAATTATGGCGATTTTAGAAAGCAAAGATATTCCACATCCTGCAATCGAGGCTTTGTTTACAATTGATGAAGAAACTGGAATGACGGGAGCATTAAATCTTAAAGGAGGTATTTTGCAAGGTCAGATTTTGCTGAATTTGGATACTGAAGAAGATGACGAAATTGATATTGGATGCGCTGGCGGAATTGATGTTACGGCGACAAGAACGTATCATGAAGAAGAAGTTCCGGAAGGGTCTGTTGGTTATACGATTACAGTAAAAGGCTTAAACGGAGGACATTCAGGAATGGATATTCATAAAGGTTTAGGAAATGCTAATAAAATCATGAATCGTTTGTTATTTGACGCTTTTGAAAACTTTGGTTTACAGATCGTTGAAGTTAACGGAGGAAGCTTAAGAAATGCAATTCCGAGAGAAAGTGTTGCTAAAGTAATTATTTCTCAAATGTTTGATGAAGCCTATGTTTACGATATGCAGGAAATTATTGCTGATATCAAAGCAGAATATAAAACTACTGAACCAAACTTATCGATTGAAATCGTGAAAGGCGATTTGCCGGAAAAAGTGATGGATTTAGGTGTTCAGGAAGGAATTATCAGAGCGATATACGCGGCTCAAAATGGTGTTTACAGAATGAGTGCTGATATGGCCGATTTGGTTGAAACTTCAAACAATATTGCTCGTGTAATCATCAAAGACGGAGAAGTATTAGTAGGATGTTTAACGCGTTCTTCTGTTGAATCTTCAAAATTTGATTTGGCTAATTCTTTACGTTCGGCTTTTGAATTAGTTGGATGCGAAGTAGAACTTACAGGTTCGTACCCAGGATGGACGCCAAATGTAAATTCTGAAATTCTAGAAGTTTTAAAAGAGATTTACGAGAAACAAAATGGTGAACTGCCTAAAGTTGTTGCGTGCCACGCTGGTTTAGAGTGTGGTATCTTAGGAACTAATTATCCAGATATGGACATGATTTCTTTTGGCCCGACTATTCACGGAGCGCATTCTCCAGACGAAAGAGCAAGTATTTCATCTGCTCAAAAATATTGGAAATTTGTATTGGAAATTCTATCGAATATACCAGTTAAATAGAGTATTCAGTTTGCAGTCGCAGTGATCAGTTAGAAAGTAAACTGAAAACTGCGACTGCGACTGAAAACTTAATTAATCTCTCTTCGGAGCATTTTTCTTTTCTCTCTTTTCTTCTTTCTTTTCTTTAGCCGTTTTTAACGGTTCTTTTTTTGCTGTTTTTTTAGCATCTTGACCTTTTGACATGACTTAGCTTGTTAAAGTTATTACAGGTAAATATAGTGTTTTAAGATACTGAAAAAACATAAAAAATCTTCACTTTCACAAATTGAGGATTACCTATTGAAGATTTAATTTAGCTGTTGTGCGTTCGTTTTTTTCTTTTTCTATAATTGAATCAATAAAATCATTAACATTTAGTTCTTTCAGTTCAGCATATTTTTTTCTATCCTGATTTGCTTTTTCGGCTAATTCGTATTTCATTTGTTGATATTCTAATCTTGCCGAATCATTATGTCTTAAAAAATTTCGAGATAAGATGTGTCTTTCTAATGCTTTACTGTTAATTGGGCAAACATAAAGATGATGCTTTATTTTGTCTAATATTTCATTTGTTAATCCACTATTCCTTTTGAATACGTCACGGTCTTCAATTCCTTGATTTCCATTATGGTAATATCCTATTTTCAAAAGTTCTGACTTTATTTTTTGAAAGTCTAATTGTTTAGAGTAGATAATGTCAATGTCGATTATGGGTTTTGAATCTAAATTTGGAACAGAAGTACTTCCAACGTGTTCAATAGCAAAATAAAGACCGTGTAGACCATTTTCAATTTCACTTTTTAAGTTCTCAAAATCTTTAATCCAATTTGATGTATATTTTTCTATCAGCATTCTGTTTTACAATTATTTGATATTTCTAAATTATTGTCAGTCAGGTTACTTTCGGGTTAAAATGACGCACAACGTTTTCACGCCTCAACGAAAATAGCAATTAAAAAACGATAATTCCACTAAAATTGTAAGTAGCTAGATACGTGTGTTGGCTGTAGGTTTTTTTATGTTCAATTTATGTTCGCTCCAATAAAGTTTATAATAATCTTTTCCGATAAAAGCTTCTATATTAAACTTATATTTTCCGCTTTTTATTTCTTCAACTCCAGTACCACAAAGAAAATAAGATATTGTGTCACGTTGCATATTTTTTATTATTCCATCAGGAGTTCCAAAAGGAAGATTATCTTGTATTGATAATTTTTCACAATCAATAACTAAAGATTTTCGTTTTTGTATTTTATAAAATTTACCCTCAATATTTAGAGAATCGATGTCAAAATCAGTTTTATTGTAAACTTCTATTTGAAGTCTTGAATAGAAAAACAAAAAGTATATTGTCGCGATTGTGAAGCAAAGTATTCCTATCAAATATAGTCTCTTTAAATCCATATGTTTTCTAATTGATTTTATTCATTCGTTAGTTTTGCTAAACTTAGTGCCAACGTTCTAGTACTACAGTGGGTTTGGGACTAAATTAAGCCCATTCTTCGGATTTGACAAATATTCTAAATACAAAACCAACTTTCCATTAAGCTAATTGTCCAAATCCGTTGTAGTAGCTGTTAGTGGCAGTTTATATTGTTTGTTCAATAGCTTCTTCTGTTTCGGTGTCAAAAATTAATATCCCTTCACATTTTTCGTTAAGTTGCCCTGCCAAAATACCTTGCTTTGTCCAAACAGAACTTTTTCCAACACTTTGAAAGTTGTCACAATAACCAACACAATTAGACATTAAAACTGGCATTGAAAATTTCATTGCAACTGCTGGATAGTGTAGCATTGCTTTGTCAATACCATTTTGTGATTTTGCAACGCTTGTCACATAAATTTCAGCTCCAAGCTTGTTTACATTTTCTGAATGGTCAGTTTGTAAGCTTTCATAGCAAATTGCAGGGGCAATTTTTTTATTGTCAACTTTCAAAATGATTTGCTTCTCACCATTAACAAAATAAGGAAATTCGTCAGAATGTAATTGTTGTTTTGAATAAATCTGTCTTGGTGTGTCTGGTTGAAAAATTATCATACTAATTTTTATTCCTGAATTTGTCTTTGTCGGCATACCAATTCCAATAGTAATTTTGTGTTTGTTGCTAATTTCTTGGAAGTCGTCAAATTCTCTGTCGTCTTGATTTTTTGCTAACTCTTTTGCAAGTTCAGGTTCATAACCTGTTATAGAAAGTTCAGGAAAAAATATTGTGTCTGCATTATGCAAAATAGCAAGGGCAATCAATTTTTTATGTGTCTCAATATTTGCAGGAATATCTCCTTTGATTGGTTTTGTCTGTGCTACTGAAATTTTCATTCTTTCGTCATTTTAAATTGCCACTAACGTTCTGGTACTACAGCGGGTTTGGGACTAAATTAAACTCATTCTTCGTATCCCCAAATAAAAAAAAACATTTTCCCATTAAGCCAATTGCCCAGATCCTTTGTAGCATCTTGACCTTTTGACATATTTTTTGATTTAGCTATTTTATTTATTTTCAAGTAAATGTAAGCGCTAATTTTTGATTTATATTATTTATTTTGCAGATATACTTCAATTGAATCCTTGGCAAGCCTTTCTTTTATCCACAATTTCATTTTCTTTTGAGTTTGTAAATCCAGCTCTTTTTGTGTCTGATAAAGGATTATCGGAATTATTTTAGACTTATTCTCTTTTGTTTCAATAGTATAATTTCCAATTGCAATAGAAATTACCGATGGAAAAAGTATTTTAACTTCGTTATTAATTTGGTTAGTATTGAATTGATATTGAGACAATTGATTTCTAAGGTTGTTGATTAAAATATCTTTTTTATCAACAACTGTTTGATTATTATTAATCTGGTTCATAATGTCTCGGCTTAAATTAACCGTATCTTGTCTAATAATCAGTTTGGTGTTTGTCAGGTCGTAATCTATTAATCTTTTATTTATAGCCACAATTTCACTGTCACTAAATTTCTTGGTCAAAAAAGCTAATTCAATTTTTTTAGGATCGGAGTTGTATCGTATTTTTTTATAAATAATTGGGTAATCTCTATTGTGGAATTCATTTAGAAGAAAAACTTCTACTTTAGAATTGTAGCTTTTTTGATCGTACAATTGGTAGGCAAAATAAACACTAGGCGTAATTAAGAATAAAATTAAAATTGTAATTCCATATTTGACACGTTTTTGATGTTTTTGATCCAATTGTTTTGTAATGGGATATTTTAAATATTTTACAATCAAAAAAGTTGCAATACAAATAAAAACACAATTAATAGTGTACAAATACATGGCTCCTAAAAAGTAAATGTAATTTCCTAATGCCAAGCCATATCCTGCTGTGCAAAGCGGAGGCATTAAGGCTGTCGCAATTGCTACTCCTGGAATCGGATTTCCTTTTTCTACGCGTGTTACGGCTATCACACCCACTAATCCACCAAAAAAAGCAATTAAAATGTCATAAATATTGGGTGAAGTTCTAGCTAGTAATTCAGATTGGGCTTCTTTAAAAGGGCTTATATAAAAATATAACGTCGAAGTAGCTAAGCTCACTAAAGTGGCAATAATCAGATTTTTAACTGATTTTTTTAAAAGCTCAAAATCGTACATTCCTAAACCAAAACCGGCACCAACAATAGGTCCCATTAAAGGAGAAATTAGCATCGCTCCAATAATTACTGCTGTCGAATTTACATTTAGTCCAACAGAAGCGATAATGATCGCGCAGGCTAAAATCCAGATATTAGAGCCTCTGAACGATACCGAACCTGTAATATTTTCTATTACTGATTTTTTATTTTCTTCGCCTTTGTGAAGATCAATAAAATTTAAAATTTTTTGAGTTAAATCTGTCATAGTATTGCTGGAAAGAGGTGAGAATGTCTAATTTAATCAAAAAAAGGCATCTAATACGTTATTTATGGGAGAAAATATCCTAAATGATGAAATTTGAAAATTAAAAGTTTCGGTTTTAGACAAAAAAAAATCCTCAATTAAAATTAAGGATTTTGATATTTGAGTTTTAAATTAAAACTTAATTACGTTTCAATACTTTATATTGTTCATAACAGCCACTAATAGCATCAAGAATCTGCAAGTCATTTGCTTGCTGAACAAAAGATTCTGAGTAGTTGCAGCGCTGTAAAATCTCCGGAATTTCTTCTTTTGTTATTCCTAACAGCAGGGCAAGAGTTTCTCGGTCATATTTACTTTCAAGAAGATTCCTGATGGTATCATCTTTTTTCATGTCTTTAAGCTTCTTGAGCTCTTTTCCATTTTTTCCAAAGAAATTATAGAGCATATCGGCGGGGTTGAAAATAGATCCTAACACTTTCCCGAAAGCATTTGGAGCATATTCACCAGCTTCATAACCTTGTGTAAGGCCTGAAATACTATAACGGTAGTTTTCTTTTGTCGGAATTAATTTTGAATCGATTTCAAGATATCCAGTCAGGTTGAAAGGAGCAATAACAACTTCTTCAAGTGCAATTGCTTTTTCTGTCAGTTGAATTCTTGTGATTTTGTTTTTTATCCAGTCGTTGGTTACCCTGATACGTAAAGATTGAAATCCCAGAAGAGAGAATTGCAGTGTGTCATTTTGCTGAACATCAATTTCAAAATAACCTTTAGCATCAGACTTTGCGCCTAATACTTTGTTTTTATTGATGATATTTACATTAGGAAGAGGCTGTTTGGTATTATCATTAAAGATATAGCCTGAAACTCTTTGTGGAGCTGTTGATTCTGTTTCTTGGGCAAAACCAATAGTCGTAAATAATATAAAAAAGAAAACTGCGAAATATTTCATATCCTGATTTAAAGCACTAAAAGTAATAAATCGGGATTAAATATTTCGTAGTCTTTGAATTTAATTATAAGAAAATTAACAAAGGATAGCTGTGTTGCTTTTAGTATTTAGTTAAAAAGTGGTAAGGAAAAAGATTGTTGGCATAAAAAAATCCCAAATTCCAATTATGTCTGGAATTTGGGATTTTATATTTTAAGATATTAAAGTATTAATCTCTTCTCGGTCTTCTTGGTCTTGGTGAATCACCAAAGCTTTCAGAACGTCTTGGAGCTCTGTCCGAACCACCTTCGTTTCTTCTGAAACCGCCTTCTCTTGGAGCAGCGTTTCTGTCGCTTCTAAATCCGCCACCAGAACCTTCACGTCTTGGAGCTGCGTTTCTATCGCTTCTAAATCCGCCTCCAGAACCTTCACGTCTTGGAGCAAAGTTTCCTTCTCTTCTTGGTCCGCCAGAATTTCTTCCACCACCACGGTTGTTGTGATCGCGTCTTCCTCCACCATCATTTTTAGAGATTTCAACATTAATACGACGTCCTTCTAATTGAACGTTGTTTAAAACTTCCATTACTTTATCAGTGTGTTCAGGATCAGTGTTAAAGAAAGAGAATCCTTCTTTTACATCAACTTTGAAAACGTCATCACGACCTAAGTCTAATGTTTCTTTCAAGTAATCTTTAAGTGTCATCCAGTCGAAGTTGTCTCTTGAACCGATGTTTACAAAATAACGAACTGCTCCATTATTATTGAATTCTCTTGGTTCAGAATCACTTCTTTCACGTCTTTCACCAGATTGAGCTGAAATATCTCTGTTCTTTTTATAGTAAGCAATAAAACGATTAAATTCTACTGAAACCATTTTCTTAATCAATTCTTCTTTAGATAAATCTTCAAGAACATTGTTGATTGCTGGCAAGTAGTTGTCAATTTCGTGATCAACTTCAGTATCTTTAATTTTGGTTGCTAAGTGCAATAATTGAATTTCGCAGATTTCGATTCCAGATGGAATTGTTTTTTCTTCGAATTTTTGTTTGATGATTCTTTCGATAGAAGAAATTTTACGCAACTCACTTTTTGTAACTATCACAATAGAAGTTCCTAATTTTCCAGCTCTACCAGTACGACCAGAACGGTGGTTGTACGTTTCAATTTCATCAGGTAATTGGTAGTTAACAACGTGTGTTATGTTATCTACGTCAATACCACGTGCAGCAACGTCAGTAGCAACAAGCATCTGAATTTGTCTTCCACGGAAAGATTTCATTACACCATCACGTTGTGCTTGAGATAAATCTCCGTGCAATGCAGCAGCGCTGTATCCATCTTCAATTAATTTTTCAGCTACAGCTTGAGTATCTCTTTTAGTACGACAGAAAACCACAGAGAAAATATCTGGATTAGCATCGGCTAAACGTTTTAAAGCTTCGTAACGGTCACGTGCATTTACTAAGTAAAATTCGTGAGAAACTGTTGCAGAACCTGAGTTCTTAGCTCCAACAGTAATTTCAACTGGTTCGCTCATGAATTGTTTTGCAATTCTAGCAACCTCTTGTGGCATAGTTGCAGAGAACAACCATGTGCTTTTTTGATCTGGAGTATCTGATAAGATAGATACGATGTCTTCATAGAATCCCATGTTCAACATTTCATCAGCCTCATCAAGAATACAGTAATCTATATTTTTAATGTTTACTAAACCTCTATTGATCATGTCTTGCATTCTTCCCGGAGTAGCTACAATAATTTGTGCGCCTCTTTTAATGTCTCTAGCTTGCTCTGTAATACTAGCCCCGCCGTAAACTGCTACCACATTAATACCTTTTTCGTATTTTGAGTAGTTTTTAAGTTCGTTGGTAATCTGTAAACAAAGTTCTCGTGTTGGCGATAAAACTAATGCTTGTGTGTTTCTATTGTCAGCATCAATTTTTTGAATTAGCGGAAAACCGAAAGCTGCCGTTTTCCCTGTCCCTGTCTGAGCCAACGCAACCATATCTGTGTCTTTTTCCAATAATAGGGGAATCGCTTTCTCCTGTACTTCTGACGGATTCTCAAATCCTAGATCTAAAATCGCCTTCAGTAACGATTCATTCAATCCTAATTGTTCAAATTTATTCATATATGTATTTAAAATAGGGTGCAAAATTACTGTTAATTATTCAGATAAACTAATGCTATTTTAAGAATTATGTATTTCTTATGATTTGATAATCAAAAAGTTATGTTTATTGTAAAATGATTTTTGCAGAAGATTGAAGAATTTTCGGAAAAATTACGTCGTGAAATATAAATTTTAGCCTTTAAAATGTTGTATTTTAAACAATTATTTTATTGTGTTCAGAAAATCAATTAGTTGCTCAGTTGCTTTTGCCCGATGGCTGATTTTATTTTTGATTTCTGCCGATAATTCTGCAAAAGTTTGCGAATAATTTTCTGGCTGAAAAATAGGATCGTATCCAAAACCATAATTTCCAGATTTTTCATGCATGATTTTTCCTTTTGCCAAACCTGTAAAAAGATGCTGTTCTCCATTTAAGTTCAATGCAATAACAGTTTTGAACTGCGCATTGCGATTTTCTTCTGCTGATAAAGCCTCTAAAAGTTTATTCATATTATCGTCAGCATTTTTTTGCTCGCCCGCATATCGTGCTGAGTAAACTCCAGGTTCGCCGTTTAATGCAGCGACTTCTAATCCTGTATCATCGGCAAAACAATTGTAGCCATATTTTTCGGTTACATAATTGGCTTTTAAAATAGCATTGCCTTCAATGGTATCGGCGGTTTCAGGAATTTCTTCAAAACAGCCAATTTCTTCAAGACTTAATAATTCTATTGAGCCATTTAGGATACTTTGAATTTCTTTGATTTTGTTTTTATTGTTTGATGCGAAAACGAGTTTCATAACTGCTATATTTAAAAATGATTTTTTCGATAAAAAAGATACATAGTATTCCTGCTGTGTAAGCAAAAATATCTGACCATAAAAAGCCTTGGCCTAAAACATATCTTCCAAAAAGTGTTTTTCTGATTTCAATAATCCATTCTCCTTGATAAAGCTGTAAAAATTCAATGGCATAACAAATCAATAAGGAAAGAAGTACTATATGAATTGCTTTTTTATAGACAAACACAATTCGGACAAGAGCATAAATCATTACTGCATACAGAAAATCACCAATCCATAAAGGAATGAATGAAATTTTTCTTGAAGTGATGCCGAGAAAAACAATCAGTAGAAAAAAAATGAAATAATGAAGTCTGGATTTTTTCAAGTTTACTTTAGATTTTACCCTTCAAACAAAACTACAATTAATCTTTCACTTTTTAGTATTGGTTGCTCTATTTGTCAAAGTTTTGAACTTTGATGCCAAAAAAGAGTAGCCTAATAGTACACTTTTAGGGAATGAAAAATACAAACACTAAAATAAGTTCCCTTTATTTTATAAATTTATCGATTCAATAAACTATACTATTAAAAAATAACCACATGAATGCAAAAATTTTCACTCTGCTTACCGCTTTGTTTTTACTTGGAAATCAGGGTTTCTCTCAAAAGAACACTTCGTTTAATATTAAAAAACAGCTTGATTACTGCGCAGAACAGGCATCAAAAACATTAAAAGTGATTCCGAATGACGGAACTTCTCCAAGAACAGTTCCAAATGGGAGCAAAGATTGGAAATTTGTTGGCTATAAAGATTGGACAAGCGGTTTTTGGCCGGGAGAGTTGTGGTATTTATATCAAGCAACGGGAGATAAAAAATGGGAAAAAGAAGCCGATAAATTCAGCCGATTTTTAACACCTTTATCTGTAAGCAAAGCTGGAGATCATGATTTAGGTTTTCAAATTTTCAATAGTTTTGGAAACGGATACCGTTTAACAAAAAACAAAGAATATAAAGAAATTATCCTTAAAACGGCTGATACATTGGCCACACTTTTTAATCCGAAAGTGGGAACAATTCAATCTTGGCCTCATAATAAAATGGGTGGCCACAATACAATTATTGACAACATGATGAATTTAGAAATGCTTTTTTGGGCATCTAAAAATGGTGGCAGTAAAAAATTGTATGATATTGCAGTAAAGCATGCCGAAACAACAATGAATAATCATTTTAGACCTGATTATACTTCTTATCATGTTGTGATTTATGATTATGAAACGGGAAAAAAGATAAAAGGCAGAACGGCTCAAGGATACAGTGACGATAGTATGTGGGCGAGAGGCCAGGCGTGGGGCATCTACGGTTTTACAATGGTGTACAGAGAAACAAAAGATCCTAAATTTTTAGATTTTGCACATAAAATTGCCCGAGTTTATTTGGATAAATTGACAACAGAAGATTTGATTCCGTATTGGGATTTTAATGCGCCAAATATTCCAAATGAACCGCGTGATGCTTCGGCGGCAGCGATTGTGTCTTCTGCGCTTTTAGAATTAAGTTCTTATACGAAAGATAAAAATCTGAAAAATGAATATTTAACCAAAGCTAAAAAAATGATCGTTTCACTTTCAGATAAATATCAGAGCGGTGACGTTAATTCTGCATTTTTACTTCATTCAACAGGCCACAAACCAGCAGGAAGTGAAATTGACTGTTCTATTAACTACGCAGATTATTACTATTTAGAAGCGCTTTTGAGACTTCAAAAACTAAAATAATTATAAAATGTTTAAAGGAATTATTTTTTAGTTCAAATCATTACAATTTTATAGGTAAAGATTTGGATAAGATTTACTATTGCTTATTTTCGTAGTAAAATATCTATTATTTTAAACGAAAAAAATTGAACTATGATTAGAAAAATTACTCAAGTCTTATTTGTTTTAACGATTTTATTGTCTTTGTCAAGTTGTATGGATACGAAACAAAAGACGCAAGCCTTTGTAAATTCATATAATAATTCGGCAGCTAATTTCAGTAATGAAATAATTACTTCAACAGAAGCAAAAGCATTTCATGATGAAAAAAGAATTGAAATCAATGTTGAAACTACCATAGAGCAAAATGAAAACAATAAATATGTTTATGGACAAATGTTTCCTGCTTTTTTAAAAGAAACACTTTCAACCGATCGCGCTGTTAAGGAATTAGTAGAGGAAGGTGTCGTTTTTGACGTTAATTTTCTAGCAGCAGATAATACATCGATTGCAGAATTTAAAATTGATCAGAAAGAGTTGACTGCGTTAATGAAAAAGAATGGTGGCAAACCGGCAATTTCTGCAGAATCATTAGCAACTGACAGTAGTTCTCAGCTGGATCAGATATTGGTTATGATGAATAAGAACATGCCAATAAAAAATAATGACGGAAGTAAAATTTTAAAAATTTATCTTAATAAAGAAAATCAGCTTGTTTATCAAGTTGAAATGCCAGAAGATGTACTTGAGGTACTAAAAAATAAAGCGGCCAATTCTTTGGTTAAAGAAAGTATTCTAAGAGAAGGTCAGGTGCAAAAAGTAGTTGGTATTGTAAGTCGTTACGGTATTAAAGATATAAAATATGAATATCTAAACGCAAAAGGTAAGATCGTTAATAGTATGATTCTAACCGAAAAAGATCTTAAATTATAATGAGTGGTGAATCAACCAGCTGGAGAACTGTTTTAAGTGTTATTTTTGTTATTGTTAGCGCGGCCAGGCTACTGTACACTTGTTCAAATATGGACAGAAGAAGTACTAATGCACAAAATAGTGTTGATGTCAGCCCCTATGTTATGTCTCAGGATCAAGTGGAGGCAATTGCTGAGCAAAACCGAGTTAATAACCAGATTATAAAGTTTCAAAAGAATAAACTTTCTAACAATTTATTTTATAGCGATTACGCCACATTAGATAGTTTAACTATTTCAGAGCAAGAAGACTATGGAGTTTGCAAGCTAAAAAAAGATTCTTTGATTTTTATTGATATAAAAACACAATTAAATGTTTCAAAAGAATATTATTTGCAAAATAATAATGATGACTCACTTCGTGTAGCCTTTAAATCACCTCGAAACTTAACGATTTTTATTCACGATTTTGAAACCAAAGAAAGCGTAGTGAATGGCCTTAAAAGTCTTAAAAGATATAGTAATCTTCAGAAATTAAAAGTTGAGAATGATCTAGAAATGGGTAAAGTTTTTTCGTATAAAATTTCTAAAGAAGGTAAAAAATTCAATGGTTATGCTCTGGGATTTCAAAGTAAAACAAGAGATTACCAAACTTTTTATGAATTTGAAAGCAGTACGCTCTCAAAAGACATGTTAAAGGACAAAGCATTAGAATTTTTGCTTCAAAATATGAAGCAAAGAAAATAGCGTTTTTTTTGAATCAGATCCCTTTATTAAGTGAATTTGATACGATTGTTAAATTAAATTCCTAAATTTATTTCGTTTAAAATTAAAGTTATGATAAAAAAAATGTCCCTAATTTTCTGTGTTTTTGCAGTTGCAATACTATCTGTAAATTGTAAAAACGCCAAACAAAAACTTCAGGAATATGTTGTTGCCTATAATATTGCTGCGCCAAGTTTTAAGGCCGATAATGTTACATTGACAACCGCAAGAGGTTATATTAACGATAATAAAATTGAATTGCGATTTGAAGCAGGCTTGGAGCAAAATCAAGCCAATAAGATGGCTGGAGACTTGGCATTTTCAAAGCTTCTAAAGGAAATGATCAATAAAAATCAGATTCCAAAAGATTTAGTTGAAGAAGGAATTCAGTTTGATGCTTATTTCTTAGCCAATGATAATACCGTTCTTTCAAAGAAAATTATTGATAAAGAATCTATTTCGGAAATAATAAAATAAAGGAGCTCCTCATATATCAGGCAGTTCAAAGGATTCAAAAACCTCTTTAGCTTTCTAAAGAGGTTTTTTGTTTTATATATTTTGTCTTATTTGTCTCTATGTTATTTGTAATTAAATAATTATATAATTTATTTTTTTGAGCCAATGTTGTTTTTGTGTTATAAGTTTGTTATGTTTGAGTTAAAAAATAACCAAAAACCTAAAAAATTATGAAAAAAATTACCCAAATCGCATTTGTGTTTGTTTTAATTTTAGTGCTTGCCAGTTGCAAAAATACTAAGCAAAAAATTCAGGAGCACGTTAGTAATTACAATACAACAGCTTCTATAAAAGGAGGAAATGTCGTGTCGACCAGCGCGAAAGCATTTTTAAATGATAATAAAATTGAAATTAGAATTGAAACAGATTTGGAAGGAACAGAAGAAAACAAATCGGCATATCAGGAGACCTTCCCAAGTTTGCTTACAGAAATGATTAAAAATGACCAAATCTCTAAAGAGTTAATCGAAGAAGGTGTAAAGTTTGATGTCTATTTTATTTCGTATAATAACATCATTCTTGCAAAACAACTAGTTGACAAAGAAGAATTGGCAATTTTAGAAGGTTCTGCAGGTGCCGGGAACGGAAAAGAAACTGCAAAACTTTAATGCCTGGAAAAGAAAATTACTTTAAAATACATACATGTAAAAAGCCTCTCTGATTCAGAGAGGCTTTTTAGTTTAATTTCTTTTGGTAACGTTTGTTAAGTTATCAGGGAAATATAATTCGGATAAATTGGTAAACTCATCACCTCGCATGAAGATATTAATATCAACATCGGCAAAAGAAGTTTTTCCTGCAGCGGCCAAAAGTTCATTTGCAGAGTGAAGTGTATTTTTATGGAAATGATAAACACGTTCTGATTTATCAGTTACAACCAAACCTTTCATCAGCATTTTATTTTGAGTTGCAACTCCCGTTGGGCATTCATTATTATGACAGCGCAATGCCTGAATACAGCCTAAAGAAAACATAAAACCTCGCGCACTGTTGCACATATCGGCGCCAAGCGCTATGGCGTGTAAAATCGAATATCCCGAAATGATTTTTCCGCTTCCAATAATTCTGATTTTATCTCTAATATTTAATCCTACCAAAGTTTTATTTACAAAAATTAAAGCGGGCTCAAACGGCATTCCAACTCCGTCTGCAAATTCTAGCGGTGCAGCGCCAGTACCACCTTCAGCTCCGTCAACGGTAATAAAATCCGGATAAATATCCTCAGCAATCATTTCGTGGCAAATTGCTTCAAATTCGGCTGTATTTCCAATGCATAATTTAAATCCAATTGGTTTTCCGTTTGACAGTTCACGCAATTGTTTTATGAAATGGATGAGTCCTTTTGAATCCGAAAAAGCATGATGACCTGGAGGAGAAAGAATCATGGTATGTGGTTTAACGCCTCTGATTTTAGCAATCTGCTCTGTATTCTTTTTAGCGGGAAGTACGCCTCCGTGACCCGGTTTTGCACCTTGCGAAAGTTTAATTTCAATCATCTTCACATTTGGAAGATTCGCTTTTTCTGAAAATTTTTCTGGGTTGAAATTCCCGTCATCATCACGGCATCCAAAATAACCTGTGCCAATTTGCCAAGTGATGTCGCCGCCTCCGGCAAGATGAAATTCGGTTAATCCGCCTTCTCCGGTATTTTGATAAAAATTTCCTTTTTGCGCGCCAATATTTATAGCACGAACGGCATTTTCACTTAAAGAACCAAAACTCATTGCCGACACATTAAATAAAGAAGCTGAATAAGGTTGTTTACAGTCTTTTCCGCCAACTAAAACACGTGGAAGTTCTTCATTTACTTTTGCGGGAAAAATAGAATGTTTAATTCCTTCGTAGCTTTCTGTGTTTAAGTTTTGCTGTGTTCCAAAAGGCGTACTCGAATCAATATTTTTGGCTCTTTGATAGACCAACGAGCGCTGATTCCTTGAAAAGGGTTTTCCATCAGTAGATCTTTCAATAAAATATTGCTGAATTTCCGGCGCTATCATTTCAAATAAATACCTGAAATAACCCAGAACTGGAAAGTTTCTTAAAATGGCATGTTTTTCTTGTGCAGCATTATAAGCTCCCACAATTAGGAGAACAGGAAGAATAATGACAAGTAAAAATCCACGACCGGTGTAATAATAAATTGCAGCGACAATTAGAAACAATAAGAATCCGTAAATAAAGAATTTTTTTCTCATGTTTTTAAAAAATTAAATAGATAATAAACGCAATAACTTAGTTGAATCTCAAACGTACGTAAACGTGTTTGATTCCTTTTTTGTCCGATTCTCTTTCATCAATTTCAAGAAAATCAGTCAATGATTTCAACATTGGCGTAAGTTTAGAATAGCCATAATTTCTTGGGTCAAATTCTGGTTTTTTCTTAACAATCAAATTCCCAACATCTCCTAAAAATGCCCATCCATCGTCGTCTTCAAGATCTTCAATTGTGGTTTCGATTAGTTCAATGGTTTGTTTATCAACTTTATGAAGCGCTTTTTCGGTTGGTTTTTCAATAGGTTTTTTAGTGTCGGAAGGAGTTGTTTTTGGTTTCTTCTTCTGAATTGCTCCATCCAAAACTTCAATGTAAATAAATCGGTCACAGGCCACAATAAACGAATTTGGAGTTTTCTTTTCGCCAATACCAATAACTTTCATGCCTGATTCTCTTAAACGAATAGCCAAACGTGTAAAGTCGCTGTCGCTTGAAACAATACAAAAACCGTCTAGTTTTCCAGAATAAAGCAAATCCATTGCATCAATAATCAAGGCAGAATCCGACGAATTTTTTCCAACCGTGTAACTGTACTGCTGGATAGGAGTAATGGCATGTTCGAGTAAAACGCCCTTCCATCCGTTTGCATTTGGTTTTGTCCAGTCGGCATAAATTCTTTTTGTAGTTGGAGTTCCTAGCTTTGCAATTTCTTCCATCATACCTTTTACATTGCTGTAGGGAACATTATCGGCGTCTATAAGAACAGCTAGTTTTAAATCTTTTGAAGTGCTGAAGGCCATTTTTTCAATATTAGAAAATTAAGTATTCTCAAAGTTAAAATTAAAATTTGTTTTTATGTGATTTTAGTTATGAATTAGTGTTTTAATAATACTTAATTAGTTTGGTTATAAATAAGTTTTTCAATTCTAAAAATTAATTAAAGATAAATTTGTCTTTTATTATAAAACTGCATATCTTTGTTTGGAATTAATGAATTAATATATGTTTTCAAAAGCGTGTGAGTACGGAATTAGAGCTTCTATTTTTATTGCTGCCAATTCTTCAAAAGGAATCAGAGTCGGTATAAAAGATGTTGCCAAAGAAATTGATTCACCAGAGCCCTTTACAGCCAAGATTATGCAGATTTTGACTAAAAATGGAATCATCCATTCGGCTAAAGGAGTTGGAGGAGGATTTGAAGTTTCAAACGAAGCGCTAAAATCCATTAAACTGATCCAAATAGTTGATGCTATTGATGGAGATAAAATTTATAGCGGATGCGGCATTGGATTAAAAGAATGTTCTGAAGAGCATCCTTGTCCGGTTCATCATGAATTTAAAAAAATTAGAAGTCTGCTTTTAGAAATGCTTTCAAAAACAACTTTAGAACAGCTTGCTTCTGGAGTAAAATCTGGAGATTTTTTTCTGAAAACATTAAATATGGAATAACATTTAATACAAAAGATTAATATTTATAAATTACAAAAAATGAATACAAAAACCAAAATTTCACTATTGATCCTAATGGGATTTTTAACAATAACTTCTTGCGGTAAAAAAGAAACTGCTCCGGCAGAAGAACAAACGGAAACTTCTACAGAAGGAGAACCAGCTCCAACAACTGCATCGACTGAAGAAAATGTATTGGTTATTGAAGGAAATGACCAAATGCAGTACAATGTAAATGAATTAAAAGCAGTTGCCGGAAAACCAATAAAACTGACGCTAAAACACGTTGGTAAAATCCCAAAAGAAGCAATGGGACATAACTTAGTAATTCTTCAAGAAGGAACAGATGAAGCTGCTTTTGCGCTTAAAGCGAATGAAGCAAAAGCTACAGATTATATTCCGGAATCTGAAAAAGCTTCAATTATTGCTCATACGAAGTTATTAGGTGGAGGCGAAGAGGATACAATCGAGTTTACAATTGATAAAAAAGGAACTTACAAGTTCGTTTGCTCTTTTCCTGGCCACGTAGCTATGATGAAAGGAGTATTAATTGTTGAATAAATAATAAAACTCCAATTCCGTTTTGGCTTGGAGTTTTTTTAAATACTAATAAAAGATAAAATTGTCTTTTATTAAAACCAAAAAAGAAAAATAAAACAAAATTTTAAAAATAGATTATCATGGAAAATTTAAAAAACAAAACAATCGGATCATTCGTTGCTGAAGATTTTAGAACAGCTGCAGTTTTCTCTAATTATAAAATAGATTTCTGCTGCAAAGGAAACAGAACTGTTGCCGAAGTCTGTGAAAAACAAAATATAGATGCAGATGCTTTGTTGGAAAATGTTCTTCAGGTTATGCAATCAGAAAATCAGGGAAATATCGATTTTAATTCTTGGCCTTTAGATTTATTAGCAGATTATATTGAAAAAACGCATCACCGTTATGTAGAAGAAAAAACAAATGTATTGCTTCCGTTTCTAGATAAATTGTGCAAAGTTCATGGTGCAAGTCATCCAGAATTATTCAAGATTAATGAATTGTTTATTGGATGTGCCGGAGAATTATCACAACATATGAAAAAAGAAGAATTGGTTTTATTTCCTTTTGTAAAACGAATGGTAAAAACGAAAGAATCTGACGGAATTTTGCACCAGCCTTCTTTTGGAACCGTTTCAAATCCTATTGCCATGATGATGAACGAACATGACAATGAAGGGGAACGTTTTAGAGCAATTGCCGAATTGACAAATAATTACACACCGCCCGCAGATGCTTGTACAACTTACAGAGTAACGTTTGCAATGCTGAAAGAGTTTGAAGAAGATTTGCACAAACACATTCATCTTGAAAATAATATCTTATTTCCAAAAGCGGTTGTTTTAGAAAAAGACTTTGTTGAAGTAGAGTAAATTAATTTTAATAGTTCGAAAAGCACCGATAATCCATCTGAAAATGATAGCTATCGGTGTTTTTTTATTTGAAGTAATGTTTTGAACCATATATACAATATCAGAAATTTTAAGGTTTGCTGAAATGAACTTATATTACTTATATAGTTTTATAATTATTCGATTTGTTTAAAAAATCACAATATGAATTCTCAAAAATCTTGGATTATTTGCTGTTTTTTTAATTTTCTGATTGCCTGTGTTTTCGGATTAATAATGCGGTTGATGCATCTTTTTTCAATAGATTTTTTAAATTATAGTTTTCTGCTTCATGCGCATTCGCATGTGGCTATGCTGGGCTGGGTTTATTTGATCATTTATGTTTTAATTGTCCGTTTTTTTATTCCGAAAGAAAAAAGTCAAAAGTCAATTTATAATCGTTTGTTTTGGCTGACAGAGTTTTCGGTTATTGGAATGATGATTGCTTTCCCAATAAAGGGATACGCTTTGTTTTCAATCCTTTTTTCGACAATACATATTTTACTGAGTTATGTTTTTTGCCGTTTGGTTTGGAAGGATTGTTCGAATGAAAAATCTCCAGCACAAAGACTTTTGCTAGCTTCAATTCTGTTTATGGTTTTATCAACTTGTGGCGTTTGGTGTTTAGGTCCGGCAGTAAGTACATTAGGAAAACAAAGCGCTTTTTACCAGATTGCGATTCAGTTTTTCTTGCACTTTCAATTTAATGGCTGGTTTATACTGGCGATTTTAGCTCTTTTTTTAAAACAATTTCAAGATAAAATTGATAAGACAAGGTTTAATAAGTTTTATCTTTTAATGATTGTTTCGACATTGTTGACGGTTGCTTTTCCAATACGTTGGTTTGTCAAAAATAATATTTTGAATTATAGCAATGCTTTGGGAGTTCTAACGCAAGTAGGAGCTTTTATTTATTTTTATAAAATGCTAAAACCTCAAAAGGGTTATTTTAAAAGTACTTTAGATAAAAACACAAAAATAGTTTACGGTTTAGCACTGTGTTCTTTGTTTTTGAAAGTCGGAATTCAATTGCTTACCATTTTTCCGAATCTGGCTGAAGTTTCGCATCAAATTAGAAATTTTGTAATCGGATTTATTCATTTAACAACTCTGGGAATTATAACCGGATTCGTGTTCGGATTATTGCTTCAGAATAAAATACTGCCTGCCCATTCTTCAATATTAAAAATAGGAGTGAAGTGTTTTATTTTAGGATATATTGCCACCGAAGTACTTCTTTTTTTGCAAGGCTGGCTTTTCTTCTTTGCAAAAGGAAAAATTACATTTTATTATCAAAGTATTTTAGTTTTCAGTTTGCTTTTGGTTTTAGGGTTAAGTTTAATTATGGCATCTATTATAAACAAAAAACAAGAGCCAATTTATTACTAAATCTGCTCTTGCTTCTTACTAATCAACCTATTTAAAGTTCTATATTTTTGCTGCTTCCTGATTTATTGTTTGTATGGTTTTTTCGTTATTCACGCCTAAACCCTCCTGCTGAAAAATTAATTCTCCTTCTGGATTAAAAACACTGATAATATTAGAATGCGAAAAATCAATTGGAGAAATCTGTTTGTAGTTTACAGCCAGAACTGCTGCAAATTCTCTTGTGTTTTCTTCTGTTGAACGAAGGAAAAGCCAAGGATCCTGATTCATTTTATTTTCAATTGCAAAAGATTTTAATCTTTCCGGAGTATCTGTTTTCGGATCAATACTGACTAAAATAAGTCTTACGTTTTGTTTGTACTTTTTATCTAGTTTAGATTCGATGTCGCGCATATCAGCAACCAATCGTGGGCATGCAGCTTTGCAACTTGTGTAAATCATTACCATAACCAAAACATTTCCTCTAAGCGATTTTAGTTCGATATCTTTTCCATTTTGCGTTGTCCATTTTGAAGGCAGATTGTAAATAGATAAATCACTGATTTCCTTTTTTGTTTCCGTTTTGCTTTCGGCCTTTTTGCAACTGTAAAATGATAATGTAAGAGCAAGAAAAGCGATTGTTATTTTTTTCATTGTGAATTAATTTAATTTAGATCTTCGGTTTAGCTGTACTGGCGCATCTAAAACCAAGATTTCGTGTTGAATATTGCGCTTTTAGACTTCCTCGAAATGCATAACGCATAAAAGCAGCATAATCCATCAAATCGGTTGCGTTTACCGATGCACCGCCGCAGAAAAGGTTTTTGTCATTGCTTTTGTCTTTTCTTGATTCTCCCGATAAAAAAATGCTGTTAAAGTCGGCTGTCCATTCCCAGACTAATCCATGCATGTCGTAAACGCCCCAATAATTTTTGAACGTTTTTCCAATTTCATTTTCGTAGGTTTTTGATTTTTCGTACCAAGAGAGAATATATTCGTTGAATTCTTTTTTGGTTCTTGCATCAATTTTTTTCGTGTCGGCCATTGCGGCATATTCCCATTCATCCATTGTTGCTAAGCGCTTTCCTTCGCATTCGCAGTATTTTTTGGCAGCAAACCAAGAAACACTTGTCACAGGAGAATTTGGTTTTGCATTTCCAAAATCAAGATCAGCTGTCCAATAAGACAAATAGCTTTTATCACCAAAAATTCCTTTAATTTTTGATTTTCTATACGAAGGATTCTTTTTTACAAACGCTAAAAACTGACTATTCGTTACAGGATAAACATCCATGTAAAATGACTTTACTTCAACAGGATTTTTAGAAATGGATCCATAAAGAGGGACAAAAGATCCCTCTTTTATGAAAACCATTCCTTTTTCCTGGGCCTTCATGACACTGAACATAGAGAAAAAGAGCGTTAGTATGAAAATGTATTTTTTCATGCTGCTTGTTTGCTGTTTATCTTAATGCTTTTACCATTTCTGGTGTAACTTCAGTTTTATTATTTCCCCAGCTGCTATAAATATAGGTCAGTACATTGGCGATTTCATCATCAGATAAATTCTGAGATGGCATTACGTTATTATATTTTTTGCCATTAACAGTAACTTCGCCAGTTAAACCATGTAAAATTGTTTTGATTGCACGTTTAGAATCGGCATTTAAATAATCTGATTTTGCCAGAGGAGGGAAAGTGCTTGGAATTCCTTGTCCTTCAGATTGATGACAGGCAAAACAAGTTGTTCCAAAAATTTCTTTGCCAATTTTTATTTTTTCTGCTGCCGTACGTTTAGGAACTGTCACTTTTGCAGGAGCATTGTCCGGCATTTTTTGAATTGTTCCACCTTCAGGCAAATAAATACCTTCCTGAATTGTTCCCGAATAAATGTTTTTGTTTTCGTTTCCTTCTACTTTCAGCATTCCCAAAGCGCCTTTGTTGAATGCTCTAAAAATGGAATGATCTACAAGAATAAAAGTTCCTGGAGTTTCAACTTTAAAATCAACAATTGCAGATCCGCCGGCCGGAATTAAAGTAGTCTGTACATTATGATTTATTGTGCTTCCGCCTTCAATATGAACATTGTCAAATATTTCACCAATAACATGGAAAGAAGAAACCAAGTTTGGTCCGCCGTTTCCAACAAACAAACGTACCGTTTCGCCTACTTTAGCAGTTAATTCATTTCCATTAGTAAGAGATCCTACTTTTCCATTGAATACAACATAATCAGGAGTTTCTTTAACTGCTTTATTCATGTCAAAAGGCTGAAGTCCTTTTGCGCCATATTCACCTTGAGTGTAAAAATCACCCTGCATTACATAATATTCTTTATCAACAGGCGGAAGTCCGCCTTCTGGTTCAACCAAAATTAATCCGTACATTCCGTTTGCAATATGCATTCCCACAGGAGCAGTTGCGCAATGATATACATACAATCCTGGATTTATCACTTTAAAACTGAATACCTTTTCATGTCCCGGAGCTACGAGAGAAGAAGTTGCGCCTCCGCCTGGACCTGTTACGGCGTGTAAATCAATATTATGAGGCAGTTTATTGTCTGGATGGTTTTTTAAGTGAAATTCTACTTCATCGCCAACACGTGTTCTAATGAAACTTCCCGGTACCGAACCTCCAAATGTCCAATAGGTATATTTAACACCATCGGTCATTGTTCCTTCTTTTTCCCTAATTTCCATGTTTAATTTAAGTTTCATGGCGGGTCTGTTTCCAATTGGTTTTGGTACGTGAGGAGGAGAAGTCAGCTCAGCGCTCATCTCTCCTTTAGTCATAATGTTTTCATAATTAACGCTTTCTTCTTTTTTACAGCTTGTTAGAAACAAGGCACTAAAAATAAGGCATGCAAACAGTCTCATTTTCATCGAAATGTCTTTTTTGTTTTTCATAATATTTGGTTTTACTAGGGTTTTAATCAAAATCAAAAATAAAAGACTATTTTATCTTTTATTATGATAAAAATCATGATTTGAAAACAACTATATGCCTAAATTATAAAGGTTTGGAGATGTATTATAGGTTTAATCTTGTTAAATATAGCAAGATGAATTATTTTCAATAAAAATAATAGTGGTTCTTCATTTTAAATTAATAATCATTATTTTTGCACCCTGTATAAATAAAATTATTACTTCAAAATATATTTATGGTAAAAGATTTATTCGAAAGAATTCAGAACAATAAAGGACCATTAGGAAAATGGGCTTCACAAGCTGAGGGTTATTTTGTATTTCCTAAATTAGAAGGTGAACTTGGTCCGAGAATGCAGTTTGGTGGAAAAAATATTTTAAACTGGAGTATTAACGACTATTTAGGTCTTGCAAATCACCCAGAAGTTCGTCAAGCCGATATTGATGCAGCAAAAGAATTTGGCGCAGCTTACCCAATGGGAGCTCGTATGATGTCTGGTCATACTAAATACCATGAACAATTAGAAAATGAACTAGCTGAATTTGTAATGAAGCCAGCTGCTTATTTATTGAATTTTGGTTACCAAGGAATGGTTTCTACAATCGATGCTTTAGTTACTAAAAATGATATCATTGTTTACGATGTAGATTCGCATGCTTGTATCATTGATGGTGTTCGTTTGCATATGGGTAAACGTTTTACATACAGACACAATGATCTTGAAAGTATGGAAAAAAACCTGCAGCGTGCTACTAAAATGGCCGAAGAAACAGGTGGTGGTATTCTTTTTATTACAGAAGGTGTTTTCGGAATGAGAGGCCAGCAAGGAAAATTGAAAGAAATTGTTGCATTAAAAGAAAAATATAATTTCAGATTATTGGTTGATGATGCACACGGTTTTGGTACTCTTGGTAAAACAGGTGCTGGAGCAGGTGAGGAGCAGGGAGTTCAAGATGGCATTGATGTTTACTTTTCAACTTTTGCAAAATCAATGGCTAACATTGGAGCATTTATAGCCGCAGATCAAGACATAATTGATTATTTAAAATATAATTTACGTTCTCAAATGTTTGCAAAAGCATTGCCAATGATTCAGACAATTGGTTCTTTGAAACGTTTAGAATTATTGCGTAATCACCCTGAATTGAAAGACAAGCTTTGGGAAAACGTTAATGCATTACAAAACGGATTGCGTTCTAGAAACTTCAATATTGGTGACACAAATACTTGTGTAACACCAGTTTATTTAGAAGGAAGTGTTCCGGAAGCAATGGTAATGGTAAATGATTTAAGAGAAAACTACGGTATTTTCTTGTCTATTGTTATTTATCCGGTAATTCCTAAAGGGATTATCTTGTTGAGAATGATTCCAACAACTTCACATACTTTAAGTGATATTGATGAAACATTAACGGCATTTGAAGCAATTCGTGAAAAGTTAGAAAATGGTACATATAAAGAAATTGCTAGTAAAACTACTGTTGATTTAGACGCTTAATTGCCAAAAAAAATATTCTCTTAAGTGGGAATTATGTAAAAAAATCCATTCGTTATACGAATGGATTTTTTTTTATTTGAAGTAACTTTATCTTATAATCAACAAAATAAAAATAACGAATTATGAAAAAAGTATTAATAATAACAACACTTGTTTTAACGGTTCTTATTTCCTGTAAAAAAGCAACTGATACTGAACCAGTTCAAATTGAGCCAAAAGCGCCAAAAGAAGCTGAAATTGTTGAACCTGCAGGAGATCAATGTTATGCTTCGAGGTTAAATGGATATATCGTTGCAATAAGTTTCAACGTGAATTCACATCAAGAAGTCAACGGAAAACTGAGCTATAATTTAACGGGAAAAGATAAAAACGAAGGAACTTTAGTAGGTAATATGAAAGGGGACACACTAGTTGGTGATTACACATTTATTTCTGAGGGAGTTTCATCAGTAAGAGAAGTTGTCTTTCTTCAAAAGGACGGAACTTTAATAGAGGGATATGGAGATGTAGTTTCGACAAATGATAGAGTTACTTTTAAAGATAAGTCAAAATTAAAATTTGACGCAAAAAACACTTTGACTAAAGTGGACTGCAAAGTAGAATAAATAAAAGTAGAATAAATATAGGTTATAATTGAAAAATCCATTCGTTTGGGGGCGAATGGATTTTTTTATGTTTTAGTTTTCGGATTTTAATTTGTTTAATCCATCTTTATTATTTTTTAAACTGAACACTCAAAACTGCGTACTGACCACTATTTTACAAGTTCTTCAAATACGTTTTTCTTTGGCAGTGAATTTTTGGATCAAAGTTTTTCCATAACAAATGAATCGCATTATTTTCTAATAATTCAGGAGTTCTAATGCAGTTTCTGATTCCTTTTTCTGAAAAAGTTTTGTAATATTCATCAAAAATTAATGCTGTTACACCTTTGTTTTGATAATCAGGATGAACACCAATTAAGTAAAAAACAACATCTTTGCTGTGTTTTTTGGCTTTTAATAATTGCAGAAAGCCAAACGGAAATAATTTTCCTTTTATTTTTTGCAAAGCCTCTGTAAAACTTGGCATTACGATACTAAAAGCAACTAAATTATCATCTTTGTCTACCACGAACTTAATGTATTCAGGATTGATAAAACTGATGTATTTCTTTTTAAAATACTCTTTTTGAACATCAGAAATCGCTACAAATGAAGCCAGTTTTTCGTAGGATTCATTAAACAAATCAAACATTTTGTCAACATGTGGCATAATGTCTTTTGTTTTAGTAAAAGTAAGTGATCTCAGTTCGTAACGCTTTTTAATTAAAACTACAGCTTTCTGAAAAAACTCAGGTTTTACATTCGAAAAAGGGAAAATACTTTCGATATATTCTTTTTCAACTTGAAAACCCAGCTGTTCAAAATGTGTTACATAGTAAGGATGATTGTACCATGTAATCATTGTTCCAACTTGGTCGTAACCTTCTGTCAGCACACCAACTTTATCTAAATTTGAAAATCCCATAGGGCCTTCAGCATGCTCCAGATTATGTTTTCGGCCTAATTCGTATACTTTTTCAAGTAGTGCTTTGGTAACTTCAATATCATCAATTACATCAAACCAGCCAAAACGCACTTTTCTTTTGTGTTGATTATTAACCTCAGACCAATTGATAATGGCCGTAATACGGCCAACCGCTACATTATTTTTATATGCGATATAAAAATAAGCTTCTGCGTTATCAAAAGCAGGATTTTTTGTTTTGTCAAAAGACTCCAGTTCGTCAGCAATAATAGGAGGTACCCAATAAGGGCTGTCCTTATAAAGTGAAAATGTAAATTTTATATATTCAGTTAATTCTTTTTTAGTTTTGGCTTCTTTAATTGTAATCATTAAGGTGGTATTATAAGATTCTCTTTTTTGCAGAGATCTAGTTATAAAATTTATTCGTATTTAGATTTTCGTTTTCTTTCCTTTTCTTGATAGTCAACTTCTTTTTTATTGTCAGCGTTTTTATCTGCCTTTTCTTTGTTTTTGACTTCTGTCAGTTTTTCTTTGTACCAGCCATCATAGCGCCAAGAAACACCAATTCCACCATATAATACAGACGGTGTATTTTTGAAGTTTGTACTTATCGAAGCATCAACCTGCATATTTGTCGAAAGCAGATAAGCAGCACCGCCACGAACAATTGCGTCACTATAAAAATCGCTTTTGTATCCTTGGTTTTCTATAAATCCGGACCATTTTTCATTAAATCCATGTGTCAAAGTTAAAATATATCCATAACTAGGATAATCGGTTCCAATATAATCTGCAATAATATTAGTCACAAAAACCCATTTTCCTCCTCCAAATAAGTTTTGAGTTACCAATGCTACTTTAGGCGAAATGGCGCTTTGTGCAGAAAAATAATATGGATTATCTGCGGCAACAAAATTTGCTCCTGCAAAGATAGAAACTGCTGGAATTAATTCATGCCAGTTAAACGCATGATTTGCTTTGTAGCTGTAAATATTGTTTTCTCTTTTGTAATTTTTATAAGGATCATAAATCAAATATTTAGCTCCTAAAACGGTTTGTCTGAAATCGTTTTTTTTGTAGCTCGTGTACGGAGTATCAAAGTTTTCCATTTGATATTGCACATCAAGCACAAATTCTAATTGTTCTAGAAAAGCACCGTATCTAAGTGTAAAATCGGTGCCAAAACCACTGGCATCATAATCTAATAAATCATGTTTTTCTTTGATTCCGTAAATACCAAGTTCGGCTTGAATTACTGTTTTTCCAACGGCATAAGCTGACATAGTTTCACCTGGACGATTTGAATTGATTACATCGGTATATTGTCCGAAAAAGAAATGGGGCACAAAAAAAAGAGCTGTGATAAATAATTTTTTAATTTTTAACATAAATGTATTTTTGGATTAAAAAGTTATAACGCATTTCAAATGTACTATATTTTATTATTTATTTAAGATTGATATTTTAATTTTAAACAGCGGATTTACTAATTTTGGCAAAAATTATATAGTTATGCAAGAAGCATCTTTTACAAATTTGTTTAAAACGATAATGTGGATCATTGCGTTTTATTATATTTTTAAATTTTTAGCTAGAATCTTTTTGCCAGTATTGGTAAAGAAAGCGGTTGAAAAAGCAGGCGAAAATTTTCAGAAACAACAGCAATATAGCCAGGATAATTCATGGCAAAGAACTCAAAATAATAATAATGACGAAATAATCATTAACACTGCTAATGCTAAAAACCCGCGTGAGACCAAAAAAGTGGGTGATTATGTTGATTACGAAGAAATAGATTAAGTTTGTATCCTGATAAAATAGGATTCATCATTTAACCAAACCTGCCAAAATTGAAAATAGTAAATAAGTTCATTCCGCACGCCCTTGTAGTATTGGGCTTCATTCTCGTTTCATTAATTTATTTTTATCCGTTACTGCAAGGAAAACAAATCTTCCAGTCAGATATTGCACAATATACCGGAATGGCAAAGGAGCAAAATGACTTCAGAGCCGCTGAACACGCTGAGCCTTATTGGACTAATTCTGCTTTTGGCGGAATGCCAACCTATCAGTTGGGTGCAAATTATCCAAATGATTTTGTTGGAAAAATTGATGATGTTTTGCGTTTTTTACCAAGGCCAGCTGATTACTTATTTCTATATTTCTTAGGTTTTTATGGTTTGTTATTAGTTTTAAAAACAGATCCGTTAAAAGCTTTTATAGGTGCAATCGCGTTTGGATTTTCTACTTATTTAATTATTATTCTAGGTGTTGGGCACAATGCAAAAGCGCACGCAATCGCATATATGCCTCTTGTTATTGCCGGATTTATACTTGTTTTTCAGAAAAAATATGTCTGGGGAGGTTTGCTCACCATGTTTGCAGTTGCATTAGAAGTTAATGCAAACCACTTTCAAATGACGTATTATCTTTTGATTTTCTTGTTGATTCTTTCGGGTTATTTTGCTTTTAATTTTTTAAAGGACAAAGAATATAAACCGCTTTTAATTTCGATTGGAACTTTGATGGTAGCAGGAATTTTTGCTATTGGTGCCAATGCCGGAAATTTATTAGCAACGAGCGAATATGCAAAGTACAGTATTCGTGATAAAAGCGAGCTGACTTTTAATCCTGACGGAACTAAAAATGAGACGACAGCAGCAATGACAACAGATTATATCACTGAATATAGTTATGGAATTGCAGAAAGTTTAAATTTAATTGCTCCAAGAATTTTTGGAGGTTCAAGCCATGAAAATGTTGGTACAGACAGTCGTATGTATTCCTTTATGATGGAGCAGGGTGTTCCTTCTGATCAGGCTCAAGACTTTGTTTCTGGAATGCCGACTTATTGGGGAGACCAGCCAATTGTTTCTGCACCTGCGTATATTGGAGTTGTAGTTTTCTTTTTAGCCGTTTTAGCATTATTTATTGATGACCGAAAAATAAAATACGTTTTCCTTTCAGGAGCATTATTTACTTTGGTACTTTCTTGGGGAAAGAACTTTTCATTACTGACAGACTTTTTTATTGAATATGTACCAATGTATGATAAGTTTAGAGCTGTATCATCAATACAGGTAATTCTGGAATTATGTTTTCCTGTCTTGGCAGTTATGGGTCTACAGTCATTTTTTAAAGCAAAAGATGAGCCTAAATTACAGCAAAAAGCATTAGTACAAACAGGAGTTTTTGGGCTTGGTATTTTATTGATATTAGTATGTGCAAAAAGTTTCTTCCATTTTACCGGAATGAACGATAAAAGTTATTTAGAAAGTTACGGTCCAGCTTTTGTTGATGCTTTAAAGGAAGATAGAATGTCGCTTTATTCAGCTGATTTGTTGCGTTCAGGATTCTTTATTGTGGTAACTTTTGGAATTTTATGGCTTTTTATTAAAAACAAATTTTCACAGACAACTACATTGATTATTGTTGGGATTTTAATGATTTTCGACTTGTTTTTTGTAGATAGAAAATATGTTTCTGCTAAAGATTTTGTTAGCCCGGTTCAAATTGCGGCTCCATTTCAAGAAACTCCAGCCGATACTAAGATTTTGGAAGACAAATCAATTTACCGCGTATTTGATCTTCAGGGACAATTGCAGGGAAGATCTTCTTATTTTCATAAAACTATTGGTGGTTACAGTGCTGTTAGACCTAGAAGAATGCAGCAGTTATACGATTACCAAATTGCTAAAAATAATCTAGAAATACTTAATATGCTAAATGTTAAGTATGTGATTCAGGTTGATAAAGAAGGGAATCAGATTCCAACAATAAATCCTGAAGCAAATGGAAATGCTTGGTTTGTAAGTGATTTAAAATTAGTGAACAAGCCAGACGATGTGATGAAAGCTTTAGATCATATTGATACTAAAAAAGTAGCTGTTTTTAACGTTCATGAACATGAAGCGAAGTTTAAAAATGCTCGCATGAAAAAGCAATGGGATACAACTGGAACTATTAAAGTTGTGGAGTATAAGCCAAATTATATTAAATATCAGTCTGATAACAAAAAAGATGGTTTAGCTGTTTTCTCTGAAATGTATTATAAAAACGGATGGAATGCTTATGTTGACGGTCAGTTGACAGACCATTTCCCTGTTGATTACGTTTTAAGAGCAATGGAAGTTCCTGGAGGAAAACATACAATTGAGTTTAAGTTTGAGCCACAGGTTATTAAAACTGGAGGAACAATTACTTTAATAAGTTCAATAGGAATGTTGTTGCTTTTAGCTGGTGGTATTTATTTTGAGAATAGAAAACTTAATAGAAACAAAAGCGAATTTAAGATTTAAATTGCTCAATGCGATCTTCTAAGATTCTAAAGATAATTCTCTTTATCATTTTCGACTTGTTGATTTTTGCTTTTTGCGGCACCTATATGATGGGATATGACGACTTTTATGATAAAAGTCAAGGAGAATACTTTAGTTATTCAAGTATGAAAACGGAGTATAAAATTGTCTGGGCATTTTATAATTTTTGGATAGTTTTAAATTGCGTGCTTTTATTTTATATCATTTATCGAGTTTATAAAAAGATGACTTTTAGATAAATTTTACTTTAAACAATAAACAATTTTCATTGGAACAAAAAAAGCTTTTAATTATTACGTATTACTTTCCGCCAGCAGGAGGACCGGGAGTACAGCGTTGGCTGAAATTTGTAAAATATCTGCCAGATTTTGGTATTCAGCCGATTGTTTATGTTCCAGAAAATCCAACTTATCCAATTGTTGATGAAGGTTTAGTTAGTGAAATATCAGATAAAGTTATTGTTCTTAAAAATAAGATCTGGGAGCCTTATCAGCTGGCTTCTGTGTTTTCAAAAAATAAGACAAAGAAAATCAGTTCGGGTATTTTTCCACACAAAAAAAAGCAGACATTTTTAGATAAAACTTTCCTTTGGATTCGTGGTAATCTTTTTATTCCAGATGCCCGCGTTTTTTGGGTAAAACCTTCTGTTGCTTATCTTGAAAAATACATCAAGGAAAATAATATCGATACGATTGTAACCTCTGGACCGCCACATAGCCTTCATTTAATTGGTTTAGAATTAAAAGAAAAATTAAATGTAAAATGGTTTGCAGATTTTCGTGATCCTTGGACAACTATTGGCTATCACAAAGCATTGCGTTTATCATCTTATGCTGAAAAAAAACATAAAAGTCTCGAGCATAAAGTACTTAACACTGCAGATACTATTATTGTAACAAGCAAAACTACAAAAGCTGAATTTCAAGCGATTACAAATAAGCCAATTTCAGTAATTACAAATGGTTACGATATCGAAAAGGTTGAAAAACAGCCTTTGGACACGAAATTCACGCTTGCACATATTGGATCTTTTTTATCAGAGAGAAATCCTAGATTTTTGTGGGAGAGCCTTGTTGAACTTCTTCAAGAAATTCCTGATTTTAAATCTCATTTAGAAATTAAGCTAATTGGCGCAGTTAGTCAGGAAGTTTTAGATGCTATTGAAGAATTTAAATTGAATGACTATTTGAATCTTTTAGGTTATGTTTCGCATAATGAGGCGATTGCTCATCAAAAGAAATCTCAGGTTTTGCTTTTGATCGAAATTAATTCTGAAGACACGAAAAGTATTATTCCTGGAAAACTGTTTGAATATATGGTGTCAAACCGCCCAATTATTGCGATTGGACCTCAAGGTTCTGATTTTGCAGCTATTATTACAGAAACGAATACAGGAGTATTTTTTGATTATTCTGAAAAAGCGAAGTTAAAAAGTGTAATTTTGGACTTTTATAATCAATTTTTAGAGGGAAGACTACAGTCTAATGGTGTTGGATTGCAACAATATTCACGAAAAAACTTGACAAAACAATTAGCACAATTGATTAGTGAATAATCGTAATTTTGCAAAAATCTAATATCTAAATTCAGAAATCCAAAAATGGGTATTGTCTTAAATCAATCTTTTAAAAATACTATTATTACCTATATAGGTTTCGCAATTGGAGCCATCAATACACTTTATTTGTATCCTGTTTTTCTTGGTGCAACTTATTACGCATTAACAAATTATATTACTTCGGCAGCAAATGTTATTATGCCTTTGTTTGCTATCGGGATGCAAAACACATTAGTAAAATTCTATTCACAATATAAAACAGAAGAGGAGCGAGAGCAATTTTTGTCGTTTACAGCGCTTTTCCCTATCTTGATGTGTATTCCGTTAGGGATAATTGGTCTTTTCTTTTTTGATGATATTACTGCTTTTGTATCAAAAGAAAATCCTGTTGTAAAAGAATTTATGCTTTTAATTCCATTTATCGGAATTTGTATGGCCTATTTTGAAATTTTCTATGCCTGGGCGAGAGTGCATATGCATTCGGTTTTTGGAAATTTTATCAAAGAAGTTGGTTTAAGGCTGCTTTCGACTATCGCTTTGATTGGTTTGTATTTTAAATGGATTTCATTGGTTGAATTTGTATATGTTACTGCAGTGATTTATTTTCTGGCTTTCATGGTAACAATGTTTTATGCGTTTTATATCAAAAGACCAAATTTCCAGATTACAATTCCTGAGAATGTAAAGTCAGTAATGGAATATACATTTTATATTATTCTTTCAGGAAGTGTAGCCAATTTGCTTTTGGATGGTGACAAGCTGATGCTTAATCAATATATGAAAATTGAAAATATTGCTTATTATTCGGTTGCAACCTATATTGCTTTGGTAATTTCAGTTCCAAGCCGAGCAATGCACCAAATTGTGTATCCAATTACAGCAAAATTGATGCATGAAAATAAGCATGATGAATTGAATTCACTTTACAAAAAAACTTCTATCAATCTGCAAATGGTTGGTGGGTTTGTCATGTTATGTATTTTTGTGAATATCAGCCAGCTTTATGAATTGGTTCCAAAGGAATACAGTGGCGGAATTGCAGTTGTATTTATGATTGGGCTATCTAAATATTTCGATCTTATTTTAGGCAATAATAATGCAATAATTTTTAACACTAAATATTACCGAATGGTTTTATATTTAGGATTAATGCTAGTTGTATTGACTGTGATTCTGAATATGATTTTTATTCCTATTTTCGGAATTTTTGGTTCAGCATTCGCAACATTGCTTTCTATAACTTTATATAGTTTGGCAAAACTTCTTTTTGTGGTTAAAAAGCTTCATCTATATCCTTTTACAAAAGAAACAATCTATTCGGCATTGCTGACGTTTGCATTGTTTTTAGTGTTTTATTTCTGGGAATTTCCATTTTTTCAATTAATTAGTATTGCTTTAAAATCGATTTTGGTTACGATTTTATACGTGTATCTGAATTATAAATTTAAAATATCGCCAGACATTAATAAGGTTATTGATAGTTTATTGAAAAAAGTAGGAATTAAAATTTAATACGATTTCTTTTAGAAAACGAAAAGTAATTTACTTTTCAATCAATTTTGTTTTTATATTTGTTAGAAAGGATAACCAATTTATTTCTAATGAATTATGATGAATAAATTTAATTGTTTTTTAGCGTTTTCTATTCTTTTATTTTCCTCATTTTTATTTGCGCAAAAAGATAAGCCCCAAAATGCAAATATTGAGACTAAAGTGTCAAAACCCAAAGGATATCCTGTTGTTCCTTTTAAAGACACGCTTTTTTATGTCTATAATAAAGTAGGCTCTTTTTCTGCAGAAAATAGAGCCAAGGCAATTTCAGAGAAAATAAAATCTTTGTATGAAAATGATCTTTTCGCTCCAGATTCGTTAAAGGCTATTCCTTCTGATATTAGTGTTGATATTGTTTACAAAGGCGATTTAATACTAATGTCTGTTTTAAATGCTGATGCAGCTTCAGAAAGTAAATCGGCTAAAGAAATTGCTGTCCGCAATCTTAATGCGATAAAAAAGGCAGTTATTTATCAAAACGAAAATCATTCGCAACTCCCAAAAAGACTTGGATTTACAGCATTACTGATTTTTATAATTGGTTTGGTTTTATATCTTGTGTCGAAAGTTTTTAATTGGATAAAATTTTATATACTAAAAAATAGTGACCGATATTTTAAAGGAGTCAAGTACAATAATATCAATTTATTAGCGGCGCATAAACAGCAGTTTCTCATTATGCGATTATTTGGTGTTATAAAAGTAATTGCATTAATTTTTATAGTTTACCTATCACTTCCTGTTTTGTTCAGTATTTTTCCTGCAACAGAGGTTTACACTACAACTTTGCTGCGATGGATATTAACGCCTGCAAAATTGGCCGTTATGGGATTTGTTGGGTTCCTGCCAAGTTTGGTTACTATTATTGTCATTATTATTATTTTCCGATTCAGTGTTAGAATTATTAAATTCTTTTTTGAAGAGATTAAAAATGAAAATATTAAAATTGATGGTTTCTACAATGATTGGGCCATGCCCACATTTAATATTATTCGGTTTTTGATGTTTGCTTTTATGCTAGTAATTATTTTTCCATATTTGCCAGGATCAGATTCAGATATTTTTAAAGGTGTTTCTGTATTTGTTGGTATCTTATTTTCATTAGGTTCTTCAAATGCTATTGCAAATATGGTGGCCGGATTGGTGATTACATACATGAGGCCATTCAAAATTGGTGATTTTATAAAGATTGGAGATGTTAGCGGAGAAGTAATTGAAAAAACGGCTTTGGTCAC
Source organism: Flavobacterium sp. 245 (assembly GCF_004362055.1). Classification (GTDB taxonomy): domain Bacteria; phylum Bacteroidota; class Bacteroidia; order Flavobacteriales; family Flavobacteriaceae; genus Flavobacterium. The sequence goes on along the minus strand of NZ_SNXB01000004.1, from coordinate 130,637 downwards.
CCGAGTAAGAACGCCAAAGTTTGAAGATATTACAATTCCGAATGCCACCGTTTTATCCAGTACTTCTACTAATTATTCTGCCAACACTAAACAGTCTACAAATGGATTGCTTATTCACACAACTGTAACTATTGGTTATGATGTGCCATGGAAAGACATTCACAAAGCTTTAATTGATGCGGCTCTAAAAACAGAATTAGCTGAGCAGACCCCCCCGCCATTTGTTCTTCAGACTAGTCTGGATGATTTTTATGTATCCTACCAAATTAATGTTTATACCAAAGAACCAACAAAACAGCCTAGAATTTATTCATCACTGCATCAAAATATTCAAGATTCGTTTAATGCAGCAGGTATCGAAATTATGTCGCCTCATTATAGTTCACTTCGTGACGGGAATACCACAACAATTCCCGCTGATTACTTGAAGTCAGATTATGAAGCGCCTTCTTTTGAAGTCAAGAATAAGAGTTAAGATATTGATATTAAGTTGTTAAGTTTGAAATTTTAACACTTATTTTCTTTGCAGTTAATTTTATTAAAACTAACTTTAGCTGAGAATTTAGCAACGATTTGCTAGCATTGATAAAAAATATCATTCATAAAGCAATAAAAGTTGATATTCTTATGTTTTATTGAGATTGAAGCACTATTCGAGATCTGAAAAGTGTTAAGTAGTGTAGTAGTATTTAGATTAATCTTTTAAATGAATTAATGATTATGAAAGGCAATCCACTTAGTCAAGAACAAAGCTTGCAAGTGTTTTCAAATATGATCTCAAACAAAGTTCATAATGGATTTACACTGGAAGAAAGAAATGATGAATTACTTTTTGCCGTACTTTCAAAAGGCGGAAAAGTAGTAAATCATAGTTTGAATTTTATTATTTTTTGCTTGACGTTAGGATTGTGGTCGTTCGCATGGCTTTATCTTACTTTAGAGGCCTCAAAGCAGAAAAAAATATTAGTTGCCATCGATGAGGATGGCGTTCCTTTTGAAGAAAAATGTTTAGTAGCTTAAAGCTTTAGGCTTTATGCCGTAAGCTATAAGCAAAATCAACCTTTAAAAAAAAACAGCCATAATTGGCTGTTTTTTTTGCATCGTACTTAGCACTGATCAGTCTGTAAAAAAAGCCTAAAGCTTATTGCCTAATGCCTAAAGCATTTTCAAAGTTTATCTTTCAAATAAATTCCAGTGATAGATTCTTTTACTTTTACAATGTCTTCTGGCGTTCCCACGGCCAACAAATGCCCTCCGTTTTCACCGCCTTCAGGTCCAAGATCAATGATCCAGTCGGCACATTTTATTAAATCGAGATTATGTTCGATGACAATTATCGAATGGCCTTTTTCGATTAAAGCATCAAATGAAGCTAATAATTTCTTGATATCGTGAAAATGCAGTCCCGTTGTAGGTTCATCAAATACAAATAGAGCTTTGTCTTTTGTTGCACCTTTAACTAAAAAAGAAGCTAATTTGATACGCTGGGCTTCACCGCCAGAAAGGGTAGAAGATGATTGTCCTAATTGAACATATCCTAAACCTACGTCTTGCAAAGGCTGTAATTTTTGAGTGATTTTTGATTGTTTGTTTTTTTCAAAGAAAGCAATTGCATCATCAATAGTCATAGTTAAAATGTCATTGATGTTTTTATTGTCAAACGTAACTTCCAAAATTTCTTTTTTAAATCGTTTTCCACCACATGTTTCGCAAGGCAGTGAAACATCGGCCATGAAAACCATTTCAATGTTTATTGAGCCTTCTCCTTTGCAAGTTTCACATCGGCCTCCATCAACGTTAAAAGAAAAATGTTTGGCTTGATAGCCTCTTATTTTTGAAAGTTTTTCTTTAGCATACAAATCTCGGATATCATCATATGCTTTGATATACGTCACCGGATTTGATCTTGAACTTCTTCCAATAGGATTTTGATCTACATATTCAATATGTTTGATTTGTGAAAAAGAACCTTTTATTTCGCTGAACTGGCCTGCTTTTTCAGCAGCATTTTCCAGTTTTTTCTGCATGGCAGGAAACAAGATTTTCTTGATCAAAGTACTTTTTCCACTTCCTGAAACTCCGGTTACAACCGTTAAAACATCAAGTGGAAATGTAACGTCAATATTTTTTAAATTGTTTTCTCTTGCACCAATAATATCAATGTGATTTTTGAATTTTCGTCTTTTCTTTGGAACAGAAATTTCTAAATCACCGTTCAGGTATTTTGAAGTAAGCGAATCTGATTTCAAGATTTCTTCATAAGTTCCTTGAGCGACCAAATTTCCTCCAAAAGTTCCTGCTTCTGGACCAATATCAATAATCATATCGGCTGCTTTCATGATATCTTCGTCGTGTTCAACCACAATTACCGTATTTCCTAAATCACGAAGAGAAAGCAATACTTTAATAAGACGTTCAGAATCTTTTGGATGAAGACCTATACTTGGTTCATCTAAAATGTACATCGAACCAACAAGACTGCTTCCTAATGAAGTTGCAAGATTAATACGCTGTGATTCTCCTCCAGAAAGTGTTGAAGAGTTTCGGTTTAACGTAAGGTAATCCAAACCAACTTCTGTCAGAAATGATAAACGATTGTTGATTTCGACCATCAAACGTTTTGCAATTTGCGCTTCATAAACATTTAAATCAATATTTTTGAAAAAAGTAACCAAATGCCTAATAGGCAAATCGACTAATTCTGAAACCGTTTTGCCATTAATTTTTACGTATGAAGCTTCTTCGCGCAAGCGTTTTCCGCGACATGCGTGGCATTTAGTTTTGCCTCGATAACGCGATAACATTACGCGATTTTGGATTTTATAATTTTTCTCTTCTAATTCTCTGAAAAAATCATTTAATCCCTGAAAATATTGATTTCCTTTCCAAAGCAAATCTTTTTGCTCTTCTGATAATTGAAAGAATGGCTTGTGAATTGGGAAGTCAAATTTGTAAGCATGTTTTACTAATTCATCTTTATACCAGCTCATGCTTTCGCCTCGCCACGGATAAATGGCACTTTCAAAAACAGATAAAGAAGTATTTGGAACTACTAAATCGGCATCAATGCCTATAATATTTCCATAGCCTTCACAAACCGGACAAGCACCGTAAGGATTGTTGAAACTGAACAAATGAACATTTGGTTCTAAAAACGTAATTCCGTCCAATTCAAAATTATTAGAATAAGAAAAACGCTTTTCGGTACCTAATTCCTGCAGAAAACAAATTCCTTTTCCTTCAAAGAAAGCAGTTTGTACAGCATCTGCGAGACGATTGTAGAATTCTTCTTCCTCTTTAACAACAATTCGATCAATGATTAATAGAATATCCTTATTGTCTAAAGTATGAAGATCTGAAGCTGTAAATTCATCCAGACGAACCATTTCATTGTCGACTAAAATACGAGCAAAACCTTGCTGTAAAAGGACTTTTAGTTTGTCTTCAAGCTGTCTTCCTTCTTCTAAATGAATGGGAGCCAGTAAAAGCCATTTGCTGTCAATTTCTAAAGTTTTAACATCAGAAATAACATCGGTTACGGTATTTTTTTTGACTTCCTCTCCAGAAACTGGAGAAAAAGTGCGGCCAATTCTGGCATATAAAAGTTTGATATAATCGTAAATTTCAGTAGAAGTACCAACAGTCGAACGAGCATTTGTCGTATTGACTTTTTGCTCGATTGCAATTGCCGGTGCAATACCTTTTATGTATTCCACTTTTGGTTTGTCCAGACGTCCCAAAAATTGACGTGCGTATGATGATAAACTTTCTACATAACGGCGCTGTCCTTCGGCATATAGCGTATCAAATGCCAAACTGGATTTTCCTGATCCTGAAAGTCCTGTAATTACAACAAGTTTATTTCGCGGAATAGCAACACTTACATTTTTTAGATTATGTACCTGTGCTCCTTTAATGATGATATTTTGCTTTGGGTCGAGTGTAGAAAGATCGATTTGCATAAAAAAAGTCAATTTTTACAAAAGTAATCAATTTTGAGGAGAGTTTTGTTAAGGATATTGTTCCAAATCTTAACAGAATTACCATGTTAGATCTTGAAATTTAATTTCTTGTAAGCCCTTATAAATATTTTTTTTTTAACATCGTTTCAACCGCAGGAACGCAATGTATTCGCGTATTTTAAAAAAAAGTATTGTTTCAAATATAAAATATCCTATTTTAGAACTGTTTTAGTACTATTTTAATATCCTGACCAAATTTTGAAAACTAAACTATCTACTTTATTTCTTTTATTTAATTTCCTGATGTTTGCACAGGAATTTCCGCCAATTATTAAGTATTCGTCTTCTGTTTATGGAGCTGGTAATCAAAGCTGGATGATTTCACAGGACGATCAGAATTACTTGTATTTTGCTAATAATGATGGACTTTTAGAATATAACGGAACAAATTGGCAACTGTATCGTGCTCCAAATGAAACAATTCTGCGCTCTGTAAAAGTAATTGGAAATAAAATCTATACAGGAACTTACATGAATTTTGGTTATTGGACCAGAAAACCAGACGGCAGGCTGAAATATACTTCGCTTAGTAATACAATCAAAAGCAAAATTTTAGATGATGAGCAATTTTGGAACATATTAAAATATGATCAATGGGTTTTGTTTCAGTCGCTTAACCGAATTTATATTTACGATACAAAAACGGGACAGTTTAAAATTATTGCACCAAAAAATGGCGTTATAAAATCATTTGCGCCTAAAAATGCGATCTATTTTCAAACGATGAAAGAAGGTCTTTTTGAAATTGAAAGCGGAAAAGCAAAGTTAGTTTCAGATAATCCAATTCTGAAAAAATTTACAATTGCCAATATTTTCAATACCGATGATGGTTTACTAATTCAGACGCAGCTCGATGGAATGTATAAATTGGTCAAAAATACACTGACTCGTTTTGTTACCGATGTTGATTCAGAATTAAAATCAAGTTTTGTTTACAGCAGTCAGCGTCTTCAGAATGGGAATTTTGCTTTGGGAACTGTTTCTAACGGGATTTTTATTTTATCAGATAAAGGAAAGTTAAAATACCATCTTTCGCAAAGTAAAGGATTGAGCAATAATACTGCTTTGTCGCTTTTTGAAGACAAAGATCAAAATTTATGGGCAGGACTTGATAACGGAATTAACTGTATCAATATGCAGTCGCCTGTACATAGTTTTACTGACGATTCGGGGGTATTAGGAACGGTTTACGCTTCGGCGGTTTACAAAGGACTTTTATATATTGGAACAAATCAAGGACTTTTTTGCAGACCGCTTGAAAGCAATAGTGATTTTAAATTTATAAATGGAACAAAAGGTCAGGTTTGGTCACTTTTTGTTTATGATGATGCACTTTTCTGCGGACATGATTCTGGAACATTTCTAGTAGTAAATGATACCGCTCGAAGCATTTTTTCAGCATCTGGAAGCTGGAAATTTGAACCAGTTCCGCATAATAAAAATCTTTTGCTTCAAGGAAATTACTACGGGATTTCGGTTTTAGAAAAAGTAAATAATCAGTGGGTATTTCGAAATAAAATTAAAGGATTTGACTATTCATCCCGATATTTTGAAATCGCAAATAATTTAGATGTTTATGTCAGCCATGAATATAAAGGGATTTTTAGGCTAAAACTTGACAATTCGTTATCTAAAACAAATAATTTTTATACTTATAAAGCTCCTCAGAAAGGGATTCGTGCAAGTTTGACAAAGTTTAATAATTCAATTTATTATGCTTACAAAGGCGGTATTTTTAAATTAAATGCAACAACGAAACAATTTGAAAAAGATAGCGTTTTAAGTTCCATTTTTGAAAATGATGAATATACATCGGGTAAGTTAATTGTTGACAATTCGAATAAAATATGGCTTTTTTCTAAAAATTACATTCATTATTTCTCAGCCAGCAAACTTAGCAGTCAGCTTAAGGAAAATGTAATTCCGATTCCCGCATCGTTGACAAATTCAATGTTGGGCTATGAAAATATTACCCAGATTTCTAAATCAAATTATTTAATAGGGACAACAGATGGTTATTATACTTTAAATATTGATGACTTAAGTTTTAAGAACTACACAGTTTTTGTCACAGATATCACAATGAATAAGCAAAATGAAACCCTGAAAAATGTTGCTATTCAAGAAGAAGGAAGCTTTGCATCAAGTGAAAATAATATCACATTAAACTACACAGTTCCGGAGTACAATAAATACATTAATACAGAATATCAATACTTGCTTGAAGGTTTTCAGAATGAATGGAGCGAATGGAGCACAAAAGCAACTGTGAATTTCAAAAATCTTTCTCCGGGAAAATACACCTTTAAGGTTAGGGCAAAATATGCCAATACAATTTTGGAGAATACGGCCGTTTATACATTCGTAATTTCAAAACCTTGGTATTTGACAAATCTGGCCGTTTTTATTTATTTCCTTTTGATGTTGGCCATGGCATATTTGATTAATAAGGCATACCGAAATTACTATCAAAAACAGAAAGAGAAACTTATTGAAGAGAATAATCTTTTGCTTGAAATCAAAGAATTAGAAAACGAACAGCAATTAATGAAATTGAGAAACGAACAGCTTTCTCAGGATGTTGATAACAAAAGCAGAGAATTAGCCGTTTCGACCATGAGTTTAAATAGTAAAAATGAATTGCTGGCTTTTATTAAAGAAGATTTGCAGAAAACAGCTCCGGGTGAAAACAAAAACATCAAATCGGTTATTAGTACGATTAATAAAAATATTACCGAAGAAGATTCCTGGAATGTTTTTAAAGAAGCTTTCGATAATGCCGATAAGGATTTCTTAAAACGAATCAAACAGCTTCATCCTTTATTGACTCCAAATGATCTTCGTTTGTGTGCGTATCTTCGTTTAAATCTTTCTTCAAAAGAAATCGCACCGCTGTTCAATATCTCGGTACGAAGTGTTGAGATTAAAAGATACCGTTTGCGCAAAAAAATGGATTTGCAGCACGAAATCGGTTTAGTGGAATATATTCTTGCTGTATAGTAGCGCAAAAAAGCAACCAAAAAAACTATACATTACCACAACATTATGACTTTGTTAGGTTTTTGTAACGCAAATGTTAAAGAAATTAACATTCGTAATTATTAGTTGTATCACGATTTTTTTTGCGAAATCTTAAAATTAGTTGCATTTTTTTTATGATGTATGTTTTTTGTTGAGGTTAAATTTAGCGGATTCCTAATTGGAACGAATAAATTTATCTTTCAATAAAAACTAACTAATTATGAAATCTAAATTATTACTAATTGTACTATCGTTGTGTACATCATTTGCCTTTGCGCAATCATATGATGTAAGCGGAACGGTAGTAGATGGGTCAGGATTATCACTGCCTGGCGTAAATGTAAAAGTTAAAAGTTCCTCTCAGAGTACAACCACAGACTTTGACGGATCTTTTAAGTTAACTGGAGTTCCAAAAGGAGCTTCAATTGTCTTTACTTATATTGGTTACAGAACGCAAGAAATTGCAGTTTCTGGAACTAAGATAAATGTAAAGATGGCCGACGACTCCAAATCACTCGAAGAAGTGGTTGTTATTGGGTACGGTACTCAAAAGAAAAGAGAAATTACCGGAGCTGTTTCTGTCGTTGACAGCAAAACGCTGGATATTTTAAAACCAGCAAGAATTGAGCAGGCTTTACAAGGAACTGTTTCCGGAGTGAATGTAACTACACAGTCTGGTGCGCCGGGAGCGGGATTGGATATTCGTATTCGTGGTATTGCAACAAACGGCCAAAATTCGCCAACTGCCATAATCGACGGCTATGTAGGAGATTTTAGTTTGCTAAATCCAAATGATATTGAAACGATTACAGTTTTAAAGGATGCTCAGGCGGCAATCTATGGAACAATTGGTGCAAACGGAATTATTTTGGTGACAACCAAAATGGGAAAAAAGAATTCTAAAACTAAAGTTTCTTTTAACAGCTATGCAGGATTTCAGGAAACATCTAGAAAACTTCCGACTTTAAATGCAACAGAATATGCACTTTTATTAAATGAAAGTTATGCAAATGGAGGGAAACCAATTCCTTATCCAAATGTAAGCGGACTAGGAAAGGGTACAAACTGGCAAGATGAAGTGTTCCAGAAAGGCGCTCCTATTATTAATAATGATTTGACTATTTCTGGAGGTTCAGAAAATATTACGTATTCAATCAGTGGATCACATTTAGATCAAGAAGGTATTGTTGGAGGTGATAAATCAGGTTATTTGCGAAATACGGCAAGAATTGGTTTAGGCGCTGATTTAAGCAGTAAAATTAAACTGAGAACAAATGTTATTTATACTTATTTTACCAGAAAAACATTAAATGAAAATGGTCTAGGATCTGTATTGTTTAATGCGTTGAATGTTCCTGCAACATTGACTCCTTATAATCCAGACGGCAGTTTTACTCTTGTGCCAAATACAACAGGATTAGGAAACGAAATCATTAATCCGCTGGCGCAAATTGCCAATACGTATAATGATTATAATTATAAAAAACTGAATGGAAACTTTGGTTTGGATTATAAAATCTTCAAAGGATTCACTTTAGCAAGTGCTATTGGTTTTAATACTTCAAACAGTGAAGGAAAAGACTTTGCACAACAGATTAGCTACGGCGGAAAAGTTTTTGATGTTCAAAGAAGTACAGTTACGCAAAGAGCTGTAAATGATAATAATTATTCATTTGACCTTTATGGTACTTATACAACAAAAATTGCAGATGCACACAATATCACGGCAACTGTAGGTACAACAATCTTTAAAGAATGGGGTAATGGACTTACAGCAACAGGTTTTGATGTTCCAAACAATTCTTGGCAATTTGCTGATATCTCGTTGACGAAAGGAATTTCGGAAACGCTTACAAACAGTTCTTATAATTATGATCAAAGAAGATTGTCCTATTATGCAAGACTTCAGTACGATTATAAAGAGAAGTATTTATTGTCTGGAATGACCCGTCGCGATGCTTCGACTAAATTTGGGCCAGGAAATAAAATCGGATATTTTTCATCGGTTACTGGTGGTTGGATTATTTCTAAGGAAGAATTTTTCGGAGAGCCTAAGTTTATAAATTTCTTAAAGCTAAGAGCTAGTTATGGAACGTTAGGAAATGATCAAATTCCGAATTATGGTTATTTAGGACTTTTGAACGGTGAAGCTACTTATGTTTTTGATGGCGCAATTGTAAACGGAAGCTCTACAGGACAGGTTCCAAATCCAAATTTAAAATGGGAAGAAGCTGAGAAATTTGATGTTGGTCTTGATATGAAAATCTTAAACGACAAAGTTTACATCGTTGCCGATTATTTCAGTGATATCAGAAAAGATTTATTAGTGCCAAATATTCCGGTTTCGGGAATTAACGGTACAGGAGCTCCGGGCGCAAGTGCTCCAACTCTTAATGCAGGATCTGTTAAGAATTCAGGTTTTGAATTCGCAATCGATTATAAAGATAAATTCTCAGATGCTTTTAATTTCAGCGTTGGCTACAATGTAACTTTCCTTAAAAATGTTGTACAAGAAGTAAATAATGGTACAGGATTTATTGAAGGAGGAGCTTTTGGCGTTGGACAACCTGCACCTTCTCGTATGGAAATAGGAAAGCCAATGGGGTATTTCTACGGATATAAAACCGATGGAGTTTTCCAAAATCAAGCAGAAATCGATGCACATCCATCACAAATTGCTTTAGGTGCAAATGCGGCTCCTGGAGATCTTCGTTATGTTGATGTAAATGGTGATGGAAAAATTGATACAAATGATAAAACCAATATTGGCGATCCAATTGCCGATGCAACAATGGGTTTCAACATACAGATGAATTATAAAAATGTGGATTTTGCAATGTTCACATTTGCTTCAGTAGGCAATGATATGGTTCGTAATTATGAAAGAACACTTTCAGATGCTAATCGTTTAAATTATGTTTTAGACCGATGGACAGGCGAAGGATCAACAAATTCAACTCCAAGAGTTACAACAGGTGCAACTGCAAACAATGTTTTTTCTAATTATTTTGTAGAAGATGCTTCTTATTTCAGAATCCAAAATATTCAATTAGGATATTCTCTTAGTCCAAATGTGGCTCAAAAAGCAGGGCTTACAAAATTAAGACTTTACGTAGGGGTAAATAATTTATACACATTTACAAAATATAAAGGTTTTGATCCAGGCGCTTCATTTGGTCCGCAAAATCGTGATAATGTTTCTCAGTCTCCAATTGGTGCGGGAATCGATTATGGTTTTTATCCAATTCCAAGAACCTACTTAATGGGACTTAACCTTAATTTTTAATTTCAATTAAAATGAAAAAATATTTATATACAACCGTTATAACGCTTACTCTGTTTTCGACTTTAAGTATTTCTTGTTCGGATGAGTATGTTGATCCTACACCAGAATATTCTATCGATTCTGAAAACTATTTTAATTCAAAAGCCGATTATGATCAGGCATTAATTGCAGCTTACGATTTGCTTCAGGCTTCTTATGTAAATGTTTTATTAGGCGAAATTGCCTCGGATAATACATTATGCGGAGGAGAAAGCCCAACAGATGTTATAGGTTTTCAGCAAATCGACGATATGATTCATACTCCAGTAAACAGCAATCTAAGAGATGTTTGGAACTGGATGTTTGCAGGTGTTCAAAGAGCAAATTATATTCTTGAATTTCAAAATAAAACCGATTTTCAAGGAAAAACACAAATTATAGCCGAAGCACGTTTTCTTAGAGCATACTACCAGTTTGAGTTAGTGAAATGGTTTGGTGGTATACCAATGAAAGGCGATGCTAGGTTTAAAATTGGAGATGAAAAAACAGTACCGCGTTCAACTAAGGAAGAAGTTTTCGCTTCTATTGAAGCTGATTTGACTTTTGCTGCTGCTAATTTATCTCCAATTGCTTCTCAAAAAGGACGCGCTACAAAAGGTGCAGCTTTAGCACTTCTTGGAAAAGCGTATTTATATGAAAATAAATTTTCTCAGGCGGCAACTGCTCTTGAAGGCGTTATTACATCAGGAAAATATTCTTTGGTAACGGATTACAATTCGATTTTTGAAATGGACGGAGAAAACGGAGCAGAATCTGTTTTTGAAGTGCAGTACACAGATGTTGAAGGAGCTGGTTTTGGATGTCTGCAGTGTAGTGAAGGAAACGTTGCGGTAGGATTCAGCGGTGTCAGAAATTTTTCGGGTCCACTTTTTTCTTCAGGATTCAGTTTTAATATTCCAACAAAAGAAGGAGCTGATGCGTTTGAAACAGGTGACAAACGTAAAGATGTTGCAATTTTAGATATTGCGGCTTTTGCTGCAGCAAATACTAATTATGATGGCGGAAAAGGCGTAAGCTTCGGAAAAGGAAATGAGGATACGGGATACTTCAACAGAAAATATCTTCCAAGAAAAAGAAGTTCAAGTGCCGCAGGTGATTTGAACCTGACTAACCCAAATAATTACAGAGCAATTCGTTACGCTGATGTTTTATTAATGGCTGCAGAGGCTTACAGTCGCGCAGGAAATAATGATGCGAAAGCAAAAGAGTATCTAAATCAGGTAAGAAGACGTGCTTTTGGCGATAATAATCATGATATTACAGCTTCAGGAGCCGCATTGACCGATTTTATTTATGCCGAAAGAAGAGTCGAACTTTTTGGAGAAGGACACCGTTTCTTTGATTTGGTAAGAACTGGAAAAGCTGTTGGAAAAATACCTGGTTTTACAGCTAATAAGAATGAATTATTTCCACTTCCAATTGAAGAAATTCAATTTGCAAACGGAAACTGGCAACAAAATCCTGGATACTAAAAAATACAATTATGAAAAAAATATATTTAATACTAAATCTATTCGTTTTAGCAACACTGATCGCTTGCGCAAACGATGATGCTCTTGATGTTGATTTAGACAGTGCCGCTGCACCATCTAATATTTCGGCATTGACAACTGTTACTCAGGACAACACTGGGAAAGTTACTTTTATACCTACAGGAGAAGGAGCAACGCAGTACAAAATTAATTTTGGAGACGGAACTCCAGAATCAGCTTATGTTCCTTCTGGAGGTACTTTAACGCATACTTATAAAGAAGGAACTTATAAATCGAAAATTACCGCAATGAATGTTAATGGAAAAACAACTGAAGTAACTCATGATGTTGTGGTTTCATTTAGAGCACCGGAAAAGTTAGAAGTTGTAATCACGAATGATTTATCAGTATCTAAAAAAATAACAGTAAAAGCAACAGCAGATTTTGCTTTGTTTTATGATGTTTATTTTGGAGAAGCAGGAAAACCAGATCCAATTTCGGCAAATAATGGTGAATCGGTTTCTTATACTTATAAAGAAGCAGGTGTTTATACTGTTCGTGTAGTTTCTAAAAGCGCCGCTATAAAAACTACTGAATATACAGCTCAGGTTACGGCAAAATTGGTTGTAGCACCTTCAGCATCAGCACCGACGCCTCCAAACAGACAACCGGCAGATGTTATCTCGATTTATGGTTCTAAATATACCAATGTTGCAGGAACAAATTATTTCCCAGACTGGGGTCAGGCAGGACAAGGAAGCAGCTGGGCAGAGTTTGATTTGAGCGGAGATAAAATGCTGAATTATATTAAATTAAGCTATCAGGGAATTGAATTGGCAAACAATGTGACAATAGATGTTTCAAAAATGGAATATTTACACATGGATGTTTGGACAGCTGATTTGCAAAAAATTGAAACTTCATTAATTCAGACTGGACCTTCAGAAAAACCTGTTACCAAAGATCTTACTGCAAATCAATGGACAAGTATTGATATTCCAATTTCGGCATTTACAAGTCAAGGGTTAACAGTGGATAAAATTTTCCAATTGAAATTTGTTGGAACACCTTGGGCCGGAGGAACTGTTTTTATTGATAATATCTATTTCTACAAAGCACCCGCAGAATCAATTGCATTGCCTATAGATTTTGAATCTACAAACTTAACGTATGCTTGGGGCGGATTTGGAAATGTTATTGCTTCGATGACAACAAATCCAGATAAAACTGGAGCGAATGTATCTGATAAAGTAGTGAAATTAGAGAAAAAATCAGGTGCTGAAACTTGGGCGGGAGCAAGCTTAAATCTTGATGCTTCACCAGATTTTTCAAAAGGAACTAAAGTAAAAGTTGCCGTATGGTCTCCAAAAGTTGGTGCCGACATTTTATACAAAATGGAGCTTTCAACGTCTCCAAAAGACGGCAACGGGAATCCAAGCGTTAATTTTGAAGTGCATGCATCTACAACCGTAGCAAATGCTTGGCAAATTTTAACTTTTGACCTTACAAGCGCAGCGAGTTTTGATGCTAGTGTAAAATACGACAGAGTAATTTTATTTCCAGACTTTGGACAAACAGGAACTGGAGTGAATTATTATTTTGACGACATAAAACAATCCAATTAAAACAAGAAATCATGAGCAAAAATATAATTATAAAAATAGTATCCATATTTACGATTCTCTTGATGACGGGTTGTCAAAAAGATGATTTTACTTTTGGATCAATAGATTCACCAACAAATCTTAAAGTTACTGCTGAGATTATTGGTAAAACAACCGCCGCTCCAAACGGAGACGGTTCAGGAACTGTAAAGTTCACTGCTATAGCAGATGGTGCAATATCATACAAATATGTGTACAGTGACGGAACATCAGATAATGCGCCAAACGGAGTAATAACAAAACGTTTTACAAAAACCGGCGTTAATACTTATACGGTAACGGTAATTGCTTCTGGAAAAGGCGGTGTGAGTAGTACAACTACAACTGACGTTACCGTTAAAAGTGATTTTAGCGATCCTGAAGCTGTACAGTTTTTAACTGGCGGTACTTCTAAAAAATGGTATTGGTCAGCTTCAGAGGCTGGACATTTAGGTGTTGGTCAAAATGACGGTGATGCTACTAAAAACTATTATGGGAATTATTATCAGGCTGGAGCTTGGGAAAAAGCAGCTTCGCCAACAAGCAGCTGTTTGTATGAAAATGAATTGACATTCTCTCTTGAAGGAGAGCAGCTTAAATTTCAGTTAAACAATGGCGGAGCAACTTTCTTCAACGCTGCTTTTGAAAGTGTAGCAGGAGGTAGCTCAGGTTCTGATGCTTGTTTAGCTTATGACACTTCAGGAAAAAAATCGGTTTCATTAAGTCCTTCAGAATCTGTTGTGATGCAAAATCCAAATCATGCAACGCAAACTAGAGGAACAATGATGAATTTTTCTGATAACGGATTTATGGGGTATTATATAGGTCAGAGTTCTTATGAGATTTTATCGATAACAGCAAACAGAATGGTTGTTAGAGCCGTTATGGGCGGAAATGCATCTTTGGCTTGGTATCATATTTTTACAACTACAAAACCAACGCAAAATCCAACAACTCCAGATAAGGATTATACTAATCTAGTATGGTCTGATGAGTTCAACACAGATGGAGCGCCAGATGCTTCAAAATGGGTTTATGATTTAGGACGTGGCGATAATGGATGGGGAAATAATGAAAAACAGAATTATACTAATTCATCAACAAATGTAATTGTTCAAGGAGGTAATTTAAAAATTACAGCTAAAAAAGAAGCTTCAGGAGGCGCTGATTATTCTTCAGCCAGATTGAAATCTGAAGGGAAATATAAATTCACGTATGGAAAAGTTGAGGTGCGCGCAAAACTTCCAAAAGGTGGTGGAACTTGGCCCGCTATCTGGATGCTAGGCGCAAATTATGCAACAAATGCTTGGCCTGCATGCGGAGAATTAGATATTATGGAGCATGTAGGAAACAGCCAGAATGTAATTCACGGAACGCTTCATTATCCTGGACATTTTGGCGGAACTGCTAATACAGGTTCTAAAACAATCGCAAATGTTTCAACAGAATTCCATATCTATAAAACAATCTGGAGTCCTGAAGCAGTAAAAATATATGTAGATAATGAGTTAATTCATTCGGTTCCTAATGATGCGAGTTTGCCTTTCAACAAAGACTTTTTCTTAATTTTGAATGTTGCTATGGGAGGTAATTTTGGCGGTAATATTGATGCAGCTTTTACGCAGTCTTCAATGGAGATTGATTACGTAAGAGTATATCAATAGATTAAATTAATTAGTAAGAGTGAAATGAGAAGGTCAGTTTAGGCTGGCCTTTTCAATTTTTATAATTTTAAAATAAAACTATGAAAAAGGTGTTTATATTGCTGTTAATCAGTAGTTATTGTTTTGCGCAGGAAGTAAAAAGGAAGCTTGTCTGGGAAGAAAATTTCGATAAAAAGGAGTTAAATGAAAAAGAATGGAATTACGAACTTGGCGACGGCTGTCCTAATCTCTGCGGATTTGGAAACAATGAAAGACAGATTTATACCAAAACAAATCACGAATTTAAAGATGGAAATCTAGTTATTGAAGCTAGAAAAGAAGGTTCTAAATACACTTCGACTAAAATTACCACCAAAGGAAAAAAGGAATTTAAATATGGCCGAATTGAAGCTCGAGCGAAATTGCCTGTTGGTCAAGGAATCTGGCCTGCATTCTGGATGTTAGGAGCAAATATCGACGAAGTTCATTGGCCAAAGTCAGGTGAAATAGATATTTTAGAATATATTGGACGCGATCCAGGAATGGTTTACACTACCTTGCACACACAGGACAGCCACGGAAATACAATCAATACTAAAAGAACGCCATATCCTAATATTGAAGAAGGATATCACATATTTGCAATTGAATGGACTAAAGAAAAAATGGACTTTTTTGTAGACAAAACATTAGTTTATACTTTTAATCCACCAGTAAAAAATGAAGACACTTGGCCTTTTGATCAACCTTTTTATATAATTGTCAATTTAGCAGTTGGAGGAAATTTTGGAGGACCGGAAGTAGATGACAAAGTGTTTCCGCAAAAGTACTATGTTGATTACGTACGTGTTTATCAATAAAAAGACAAAAAAAAAGATGTAAATAGTTATAAGTGTTTAATTGTAAGTTATTTATGTCTTTTTTTTATTGATTTTTCATGCGTAAAATTTAAGGTTTTAACGGACTTTGCTAATAAAATTTAACGTATCTACGTGTTTTTTAAGTTTTTATTGTTAATTATTATGTATTTTATTTGCTTTTTAAAATAATAATTTGTTAAATTTGATCACTTAATTAACACAACTAAAAAAAGAGAAGCCTATACAATAAAATTACTTTTTAGAAAATTACTCCAAATTAAAAAAAACTAAAAAAGTAGTATTATGGCTCATCTGCATATTCCAGACGCTCTGTTAGTAAAAAATTATATCGACGGCAATGAAGTTGCACTGTCGACATTAATTAAAAGGCACGAATCTAAGATATATGGTTTTATATATTCTAAGATCGCCGA
Source organism: Flavobacterium sp. 245 (assembly GCF_004362055.1). Taxonomy (GTDB): domain Bacteria; phylum Bacteroidota; class Bacteroidia; order Flavobacteriales; family Flavobacteriaceae; genus Flavobacterium. The sequence continues at coordinate 114,217 of NZ_SNXB01000004.1, read as the reverse complement.
TAGAGATATTTCAAATGATATTTTTCAAGACACTTTTATTAAGGTAATCAAAACCTTAAAAAGTAATTCCTATAATGAAGAAGGTAAATTTTTGCCTTGGGTAATGCGTATATCTCACAATTTGATTGTGGATCACTTTCGTAAAACCAAAAAAATGCCAATGTACAGAGAAACAGAAGAGTTTTCAATCTTCTCTGTAATGTCTGATGATTCTTTGACAATCGAAGGAAAAATGATACTTGATCAAGTTGAAATAGACTTAAAAAAACTAATTGAAGAACTTCCAGATGATCAAAAAGAAGTACTGGTAATGCGTATGTATCAGGATATGAGTTTCAAGGAAATCTCTGAATTGACAGACGTTAGCATCAATACAGCATTAGGAAGAATGCGTTATGCATTGATGAATTTGAGAAAAATAATTGATAAACATCAAATTATTTTAACCAACTAATACTATTTTGAGTATTAACTCGTTATACTGTATATAAACATTTTATAGTATGGCAAAAATTTACTCTAAGAAAGCGTTAGCTTCTAAAAATTTAAAACCTAAAAAAGAAGTTGTTTCTTTTTTACTAAGTTATTCACAAGCATTAACTGTTGTGAAAATCGAAGATAAAACTTTTGATATTATAGCAAATTAATAATCGGCAATTTAGGCCGAAAGTTTATTGTTAACGAAAAAGCCAAATGGTCGTTTTGGTTTAAAACTCACTTTTAGTATGTAAAATACTGACAGTGAGTTTTTTTTTGCTCTTTGTTAAAACAATAGAAAATTATGATAAATTAGCGGTTTTAAGAAAATGTTATGATTTGGCTAAAAAAATATTCACATTTTATTGTGTATTCATTTTTTAATTCTATTTTAGATAAAAATATGTAATGTTTGCATGAAATATCCGTAAACAATGGTATTTATAGCGTAAATACTGTTAAAAAACAGATTATTGTAAATAATAGTAAAAGTGTTTAATCCTTTAAAATATATAATATGATAAAAAACTACTCTAGCTAACTTTTAAGTTTGATGATTTTTGAATCCATTAATTTGGATATCGAAAATACAATTTTGGTCCACTATGGATAACCAGCAAAATTGTTGAGAGAAGAACCCAATCTATTTAACTATCAAACTTGATCTACAATGAAAATGAAACTAATGATTTTATCAATTGTATTGATAAATGTTGGGATGTATGCCCAAAAAACACAAATAAAAGATGCGCAGGCAATTTTTGATAAAGGTAATTCGCAAGAAGCAATTACGATTTTAAATAAGACAGAATATCTTATCATAAATGCTCCTGATGAAGACAAATCTGATTTTTATTTTTTAAAAGGAAATGTATTAAAAGATTTAGCCAGCAAAAATATTGATGCAGCAAATAACTTCAGCCTTGCATCACAAGCTTATCAAGATGTGTTTTTGTTCGAAAATGAATCAGGAAAATTTAAATTTACTGTAAAAGCTGCAACAGCTTTAAAAGACATGAAGGCTGACTTGGTAAACGGCGCTATGGCCGACTTTAAAGCTGGAAAGTTTAAAGAAAGTGCCGATAAAAGCTACAAAGTATATTTGTTTGACAAAAAAGATACGCTGAATTTGTTCAATGCAGCTTCATCATCTATAAATGCTAAAGATTATAACTCGGCAATTAAGTACTATGAAGAATTAAAGAAAAAGAATTATTCTGGACAAGGCGTTGTTTATTATGCAACAAATAAGAAAACAAAAGAAGAAGATGCTTTTATTTCGCCAAAAGCTAGAGAATCAGCCATTCAGCAAGGACTTTATGAAAAACCAAGAACAGAGTCGGTTCCTTCAAAAAAGATAGATGTGCTCAATAATTTGGCTTATTGTTACATGGAAAACAAAGATTATGCAAAGGCTGAGACGGCATATAATTATGTTTTAGAAGTAAATCCTAACTATGTTGATGCCTATGTTAATTTAGCATATCTAAAATTACAGCAAAAAAAGGCTTTGACTGATGAAATTGCCAATTTAGGAACTACGCCTAAAGAAATGCAGCAATATGATAAGCTAAATGCAAGAAAAGATGATATTGCAAGAAGTGCCATTCCATATCTTAAAAAAGCGCTTACTATAGAACCTAAAAATGAAGATGTAACAAAAACACTTTTAGGAGTTTACAGATCTCTTGATATGACTACTGAATATAATGCTTTAAAAGCGGGAATGTAATAAAATGGAATAATTAGAGAATGTGATAATTAGATAATTTATTATAGTAAATCTTTGTAAATACATTATTTAATTGTCTAATTATCAAATTAACACATTAAAAGATTAACAAAGGCACAAAGATTTTAATCTTTGTGCCTTTTTTTATTTCGTCAATTTTGCCATTTCTTCGATAATTGATTTTTTTCCAACAGTTCTCGTGATAATATCTTTTTCAAGACTCCAGCCTCTTGCAGGCGAATATTCACGTCCGTACCAAATAATCTGAAGATGCAAATCATTCCATATTTCTCTCGGAAATAATCTTTTGGCATCTTTTTCTGTCTGTACAACATTTTTTCCATTCGAAAGATTCCATCTGTACATCAATCTGTGAATATGTGTATCAACCGGAAAAGCAGGAACTCCAAAAGCCTGAGACATTACTACACTTGCCGTTTTATGCCCAACGGCTGGTAATTCTTCAAGTGCTTCAAAACTCTGAGGTACTTCTCCGTTATGCTTATCAATTAATATTTGCGATAAGCCATGAATTCCTTTTGACTTCATTGGCGATAAACCACAAGGGCGAATAATTTCTTTAATTTCTTCAACCGACATTTTAACCATATCGTATGGATTATCAGCTTTCGCAAACAACAAAGGCGTAATCTGGTTTACGCGAACATCGGTACATTGGGCAGATAATAAAACCGCAATTAAAAGAGTATAAGGATCTTTATGATCAAGCGGGACAGGTATGGTAGGGTAGAGTTCTTTTAACGTATTTATAACAAATTGTACGCGAGCTTCTTTATTCATTTCCGTATTTTTAATCCCGTAAAAATAGCATAATTTTAATGATGTGCCTAATCCAGCTTTCCGTTTCAACTCCTCATTATGCTAGTAACATTTTTAAGTATTTAAAAGAGCTTCCGCTGGTCGCTTTTTAAATGCAAAAAATGTAAACTATCATAATTCCGGGGTTTTCACTGCAATCTGGGGCAAAGAGTTAAGAGTTATGAATTATGAATTATTTTAAAGTTACAATTCAAAATCATATAATCTAAGAAGTCTAAGCAAGTCTAACAATCTAAGAAGTCTAAGCAAGTCTAACAATCTAAGAAGTCTAAGCAAGTCTAACAATCTAATAATCTAAATAAATGACAACACTAAAAGCAGGAGATAAAGCGCCAAATTTTTCAGGAATAGATCAAGAAGGAAAAACGCACAAACTGGCAGATTATGCCGGAAAAAAATTAGTAGTTTTCTTTTATCCAAAAGCAAGCACGCCGGGCTGTACAGCCGAAGCCTGTGATTTAAGAGATAATTTTCACCGTTTTCAGGCAAATAACTATGAACTTCTTGGAGTAAGTGCCGACAATCAAAAAGCGCAAACCAAGTTCAAAGAAAAATACGAATTGCCATTTCCTTTATTGGCAGATGAAGATAAATCGGTTATCAATGCATTTGGAGTTTGGGGGCCAAAGAAATTCATGGGAAGAGAATACGACGGAATTCATAGAACCACCTTCGTAATCAATGAAAAAGGAATTATTGATGAGGTAATCGAAAAAGTAAAAACAAAAGAACATACTACGCAGATTTTGAAATAGTATTCAGTTGCAGTATTCAGTTGAAGTGTTCAGTCGCAGTTTGTCAGGCTGAGCGAAGTCGAAGCCCACGTTCCAATTGGAGCGCCCTTCGACTTCGCTCAAGGTGACAACTGACAACTGCGACTGAATACTAATAAAAAAAGTCCCAACTAAGGGACTTTTTTTATTAGGTATTTTGTTCTAATTCTTTTTGAGGATGATACCCAAAAAGATGGTGTTCTTTTATAATTTCTGCAACTCCAGAAGGAAGCATTGGTTCCCAGCCCGTCTTTCCTTGGCCAATCATTTTCAATACTTCGCGAGAGAATACATTTAATATATCTGGATTGTAGTCTTTAATATCAACCACTTTTCCATTGAATTTAAAGAATTTGTACAATTCTTTCATTCGAGGGTGAACTTTTAAATTGTCAGAAGTAATAATTTCTCCGTTATCGCCTAACATTGGGTATAAGAATACTTTCATGTCGCGGTAGAATAATTTTCCAAACGCTTCCAGAATTCCTCCACTCAAATGACGATAGTATTTCTCATCAAAAATGTCAACTAAGTTATTTACTCCCATTGCCAATCCCATTCGAGCTTTGGTATAGTTAGAGAAATATTCAACAACTTTATAATACTCTTGGAAATTCGAAATCATTACAGTTTGACCAAGAGAACAAAGCAATTCGGCTCTGTCCATAAAATCACGTTCGTCAATTTCACCATCAGAACGCAAATTCGAAAGTGTAATTTCAAAAACTACTAAAGTATTGTCTTTGTCCACTTTATTCTCGCTCAGAAACATTTTTAATGATTTCTCATACATGTCAAGATTGACATTGGTAACTGGGCGGAAACTCCCTCTAAAAGCAAGAAGATTTTTTTTGTATAAAACGGCAGCAGGCAAAACGTTCTTTCCATCCGGATTAAACATTACGGCATCTGTCATTCCGTTTTTAACCAATTGCAAACTCATTAAACGATTATCAACATCGGCAAAACGAGGCCCTGAAAAGTTAATCGTATCAATTTCAAGCTGATCTTTGTCTAAGTGATCATATAGATAACGCAGTAAGCGTTTTGGATCATTGTATTTGTAAAAAGCACCGTAAATTAAGTTTACACCTAAAATTCCCAGTGTTTCCTGTTGTAGTCTTGCGTCAGTTTCTTTAAAACGAATGTGAAGAATGATTTCGTTATAAGCTTCGTCTGGTTCAATTTGGTATCTTATTCCAACCCAGCCGTGACCTTTAAATTGTTTAGCAAAATCAATAGTTGCAACTGTATTTGCGTAGCTGAAGAAAAGTTTGTTTGGGTGTTTTTCTCTACTTAAACGCTCTTCGATCAATTCACCTTCAAATGTCAGCATTTTTTTAAGGCGGTTTTCAGTGACATAGCGGCCGTCGCCTTCAATGCCATAAACGGCATCACTAAAATCTTTGTCATAGGCAGACATCGCTTTTGCAATTGTTCCCGATGAACCTCCGGATCTGAAAAAGTGCCTAACAGTCTCTTGTCCAGCACCAATTTCGGCAAATGTTCCGTAAATATTCTCGTTTAAATTAATGCGTAACGCTTTGTCTTTTATAGAAGGAATCTGTTCGATGACCTTGTCACCTTTGAGTTTTATTTCTGTACCCATTTTATTTTAAATAGATTTGTTACAAAGTTAGTAAATTAGGCTTCTAATGAAAGAGAAATAATCCTATTTTTGTAAAAAAATTAAGTTCAATTGAAGGTCTATTTTTTAGGTACTGGTACTTCTCAAGGTATCCCAATTATTGGGGTTGATCATCCCGTTTGCAAAAGCACTGATGCTAAGGATAAAAGGCTCCGCGTATCCATATGGATTTCGTGGGACGAGCATTCGTATGTAATCGACTGCGGTCCTGATTTCAGACAGCAGATGCTTTCCTGCGGATGCCGAAAACTCGATGCTATTTTATTCACGCACGAACATGCTGATCATACAGCAGGTCTGGATGATATTCGTCCGTTTAATTTCAGACAGGGCGAAATTCCGGTTTATGCGCATCAGCGTGTAATTGCTAATCTGGAACGCCGTTTTGAGTATATCTTTGAAACCGTAAACAAATATCCGGGCGCGCCAAGCATTAAAACAATTGAAGTTTTAAATAATAAACCTTTTGCAGTTGGTGATAAAACGGCTATTCCGGTAAATGTTATGCACGGTGATCTTCAGGTGTTTGGTTATCGTATTGATGACTTTGCTTATTTAACCGATGTAAAAACAATCGAACCGGCCGAAATCGAAAAATTAAAAAACTTAAAAGTTTTAGTTGTAAATGCATTGCGCGTTGAACCGCACGATACACATTTTAACTTGCAGGAAGCACTTGATTTTATTAATCTTGTTAAGCCTGAAAAAGCTTATTTAACTCATATCAGTCATGTTTTAGGTTTTCATGAAGAAGTGCAAAAAACGCTTCCTGAAAATGTTTTTCTGGCTTATGATAATTTAGAAATTACAATTTAATTATACCACACAATGAAAAAATCCTTAATGCTTTATCTTTTTATTCTTGCTATTTTAATGAATGTGTTTACTTATATGTTTTATAGCGGGCAAGTTAAATTTGAGCAAGATCGATATGATAAAACTACTAAGAAGCTTAGAGACAGCATAAATTTGGTTTCAACCAAATTGGCTGATGCCGATTATTTTTCGCTAGAACATAATGAAAATGCACAAAACTACTTTGATAACAGTGCTTCTGGAGGAAAAGTAATTTTGTACGAAAAACTAATTCCGGTTGTAACTGAAAAGTTATTAGATTTAAACGAAAATCCGAAAGGGAATCCATATACAGGTCAAGATATTATTGGAGGAAAGAAATTTATCATCAATAAAGTCAAAATTTTAAACCACAGATGGATTATTGCAGATTACAGCAATGGAGAATTATGGGGAGAAGTCTTGTTAAAATACTTTGTAAATACTGATGAAAGTATTACATTTGAAATAAATCAAACTTGGTTATATCAAAAATAGGATTTTTTAATCCTATTTTTTTTGCTCAATTTTTAAATTAATAGGATTATGAAAAAGATAATTTTGCTTGCAAGTATTGTAATTTTGGCATTTTCTTGTGCCAAGAAAGTTTCTCAAGAAAATAAAGATTCAAAAGAACCAGAACAGTCAAAAACGGAAATTAAAGTTGGAGCAGACTCAGACACTCACGGTTGTAAAGCTTCTGCGGGATATACTTGGTCAGATCTGAAAAAAGAATGTATCCGAATTTTTGATGGAACAAAATTGTCGCACTATGATGACGGAAAAGCTTATACAACAGCGTCATATGTAGTTTTTGACGGAAATAAAGCTGAACTTTTTCTAGATACTCAAAAAGAATCTATCATCTTAGAAAGAAAATCCGAAGGTGATTCTTGGAAAAAAGACGATTTAGAATTAATTCCTTGGAAAGGTTATGTTTTGAAGAAAGCGGGGAAAATTATTTATTCAGGAGAATGATTTAGTATTCAGTCTCAGTTTGCGGTTTAGAACTTTTTCAAAGTTTCAAACTTTGAAAAAGTTCTAAGCTAGTATAAAAACTATATAATTTCTTTAATGAAATCGGAAGTTACTATCTTAGCAAATTCTTCATTCAAACTAGCTAAAGCAGTTTGGTGAATTAATTCGGCAGAGAATTCTTCTCCGTTTATTCCTTTTTTATTGAAAGTTGCGGTTGCATCAGAAATTAAATAAGTAGTGTATCCAAAATTTCCAGCCATTCTTGTTGTAGTAGAAACACAATGATCTGTTGTTAAGCCTACAATAACAACGTTTGTTATTTTAGCATCATCAAGCAGGTCTTTTAAGTTTGTTCCAATAAAAGCGCTGTTGACATTCTTTTTAATGATAATTTCACCTTCTAAAGGTTTTACAACATCATGAAATTCATTTCCTGGACTGGTTTCGTTTAAAATAGAATTAGGATTTGAAGAACAATGCTGTATGTGAAAAACAGGAAGTTTTTTAGATCTCCAGATTTCTAAAAGTTCGCCGGCCTTTTGTTCAGCATCAATATTATTTCGATCGCCACCCCAATAAGCGACGTCATGAAAACCTTTTTGAATATCAATTAAAATTAATACAGGATTATCTAATTTCATAATAATAATTTTTTAAAAGGTTGGTTTAATTGTTGAAACCACTGAGCACTAAAAAAACTGAACACTGAACACTAGCTCAAAAGCCAATTCTTAAAATCAAAGAAATTCTGCGGCGCAACACCGTGACCAACAGGATATTCTTTATAAACAACAGGAATATTTAGTTTCTCTAAAATTGCAGGCGTTTTTCTTGCCCATTCAATCGGAATAACTTGATCTACAGTTCCGTGTGATGCGAATATTTTCAAGTTTTTAAAGTCATTTTTCTCAAAACCTTCTTTAATGATTTCTTCATTAAAATAACCGCTCATTGCTACAACTCTCTGAATTTTTTGAGGATATGAAAGCGCAGCAGAATAACTCAAAATAGAACCTTGGCTGAAACCAATTAAGGTAACATTATTACTATCAATTGGATAATTAGCTACTAATTCATCAATAAATTTAGCAATTAAATCACGTGAAGTTTTGGCTTGCTCATTGTCTGAAAATTTATTTTGATCTGCATCAAAATTGATTGCGTACCATGCGTAAGCTCCATATTGCAAATCATAAGGCGCTCTTGCAGAAATGATGTAGTAATTATCTGGAAGTTCAGAGGCAAACGAAAATAAATCGGCTTCGTTGCTGCCGTATCCGTGTAATAAAAGCAATAACGGATTTTTATCTAAAATTACTTTTGGTTCTTGTATTTTATATTCTAAAGATAGATTCATTTTTTTTAGTTTTCAGTCGCAGTCACTGTTTTCAGTGACTTTGATAAAGTTTTTGGAATTCGGACCCGAGCGCTAGCAAACAGGCGAAGCAATTTATTTTTTGGAATTTTGATTACCCTATAGATTTAAACCATTTTTGAAACAATTCGCCAACTAACGGAATTGGTTTCATTTGGCCTTGAATAGCAGTAAAGATTCCGTAGGTCCAAAGAATTGAAATACAAATCCACATTGGGAAAGTGATAAAAAAGCTGTCAAAATTACTGATTATAGCTCCGAAAGAAATAAATGTCAACGACAAACCTAAAGCTTGACGAATATGAAACGACGCAAAACTGTTTTTGTTTTCAGAATTCATAGACATGGCAATCAAAACACCGATAATTAAAATATAACTGGTAATGGCGATTGATTTTCCCTCTTCGATTGTATTCTTCATTGTATTATTTTGTAACAAGTTGATTTTGATTTAAAATTCCGTAAACAGAACCTTTGATTTCGGTTCCTAAAAAGGCAGAATTTTTAGATTTTGAAAGAATGTTTTCTTTTTCAAAAGTTGATTTTCCTTCTGGAGTAAAGAGTGTAAAATTGGCTTTTGCACCTTCTTCGATTGTATTATTTTCAAGACCAAAAATTTCCCTTCCCGAAGTTAGTTTTGCAACTACAGTTTCTAATGGTAAAACGCCCAATAAAGCTCCAAAAGCACTTTCTAAACCAATGGTTCCATTTTTAGCCGTATCAAATTCCATTTTTTTGAATTCAATATCAATTGGGTTGTGATCTGATGTAATTGTATCTATAGTTCCGTCAGCAATTCCGTTTAATAGCGCTTGTCTGTCAACCTCGGTGCGTAATGGCGGTGTCACTTTAAAACGTGTGTCAAATCCGTCCAGTTTTTCATCGGTTAAAACCAAATGATGAACAGAAACACTTGTCGTTACATTTAATCCTTTAGCTTTAGCTTCTCTAATTAATTGAACCGATTTTGCTGTAGAAATTGTCGGAATATGAAGTTTTCCGCCTGTATATTCCAATAAAAATAAGTTTCTTGAAATCTGTAGTTCTTCAGCTAAATTCGGAATTCCTTTTAATCCTAATCTTGTAGAAACGATTCCTTCATTTGCAACGCCGTTTCCTTTTATATTTGGATCTTGCGAATAAGCGATCACCAAACCATCAAAATCCTGAACATATTGTAATGCAATTTTCAGCAAATTGGCATTGTCAATACTTTTGTTGTAATCTCCAAAAGCTACGGCTCCGGCATTTTTCATGTCGTAAAGTTCTGCCATATCTTTTCCTTCGCTGGCTTTTGTTAAAGCGCCAATTGGGAAAATTTCTGTTGCAAAACCATTTGCTTTATTTTTTACAAAATTTACTTGAGATTGATTGTCGATGATTGGGAAAGAGTTTGGCTGTAAAGCGATTGCAGTAAAACCACTTTTTGCAGCAACATTTAATCCGTTTGCGATTGTTTCTCTGTCTTCATAACCTGGTTCACCCAACGAGACACTGCTGTCAAACCAACCTTGAGAAATGTGAAGATTGTCAAATCTTACAATTTCGGCATCATCGTTTGGAAGTGAAACGCCTATTTTTTCAATTAAACCATCTGCAATTAAAAGATCAACGGTCTGATTATGAAACGGACTTTTTGAGTCGATAATTTTGGCGCTTTTGATGATTATTTTCATAAGTAGATATTTATTTTATTCAAACATTAAATGTTTTTTGTTTTTACCATTAAGAAATTAAGTTAATAAAGTGAGGAACTTAATTTTCTAAACATTAAAAAAGTAAGTTCATAAAGTGAAAACTTAATAATCTTAATGTCTTAATGGTAAAAAAATCATTTTACAAATTTTATAATTGCCATTTCTAATGCTAAAAATAACAGTGCAAAGATAACAAACCATTTCCAAATTTGGCTGTCAGTTCGCTCAGTTTGTAAGGTGTTAAAAATGGTCGAAATTGTATCGGCGGTTTTAAAGTCAGAAACCACGTTTGTGTTTACTCGACTTAAATCGCTTTCGGTTCTTTTGTAATTAAAACTTAAATTTTCAACCCATTCTTTTTTATCAAAAATGCTATAATTCCCAGCTGTTTCGGGGAAATCATTGAATGTTAATTTGACTTTATTATTCAGAATCTGCTGAATCGGAATAAAAGAATCATCTGCTCCTTTTACTTCTAAAATTGCATCTTTTGTCAGCAAAACATCAACAAAATAAGGCTGGTTGTTTCCAATTGTCAAGGCATTTACACCGGTTTTTTGATTGTTCTGTGCTATTTTGTAAAATAACGGAACAATTAAAGGCGATTGCTGAAAGTTTGAATTCGTAGAATTTATGGGTGCCGAGAATACTGTAATTCCGGAAGTTGGATTTTGAATTGCAGTTACAAAGGCACTTTGATCTTCATATGATAAAACCGCTGGATAAGGGCTTGAAATAGCGAATGAAGTGCCGGTTTTTGGATACTGGAAATTCGTAATTTTATTTTCAAAAACGCCAGAAAATAATGGATGATCAAAATTGATTTTGGTAATTAATTTACTTTCGGTTTTGAGATTATTAAATTGAACTTTTCCAAAATTCGCTAAAAAAGAATTCAAATTTGAAATTGAACTTTTTTCAGAAGGAATTACCACGATATTTCCACCTTTAGAAACAAATGCTTTCAAAGTCGTCTGTAAAGCTTGCGGGATTTCAACTAATTCGTTTAAGATTATAGTATTTTGTTTTTCTAAACTATTATAATCTAAAGTACTGATGGAATAATTATTATAATTAAATTCTGCAGAAGTATAAATTCTCGACAAGAAATTACTTTTTTCAGGTTCACCAATACTGATTACGTTTGTTTTTTTGTTTTTAGAAATGCTGAAAAACAATTTGTTGTCATAAGTTAAACCATTGTCTTCGATAGAAACATAACCGTGAAAAGCTTCTTTCGGAATCGTGAAGTTGATTTTCTTTTTCTTCGAATCAAAAGTAATAATCGTTTTCGCAATCAGTTTGTTTTGATTGTATAAAGCAGTCGAAATTGGTTTGAAATCTTCACCATAAGCTGATAAATCGATACTTATTTCGTAGAAATTCTCCAAAGTTTGGTTAATGTAGACACTGTCAATTGAAACATTGTTTTTTTGCTCAGCTTCAGAAAGTATAAAATAGGGTTTTTCTTCAGAATCAATATTTTTAATATCGTTTTCTTTTAAACCAACGGCGTCAGAAATAATAATGATGTCTTTTTTATGTGCCGATTTATGAGCCTTTACTTTTGCCATTATTGACGAAAGTTCAAATGGAGTTGCACTGTAGTTTAGATTCTGTAAAGCACTTTTGGCCGACTTGATATCTGTATTCCAAAAATTTTCGGTATTTGTCAATAAAGAAAACTGAGCAGTTTCGGGCGTATTTTCCAATAGTTCCTGAACAGCACGTTTTAGCAATTCGCCTTTTTTGCCTTTTGCCTGCATGCTGAACGAATTATCTAAAATAATATACATTTCGTTTGAGGCATTTTTGCTGTCTTTGGCTTCAAAAAAAGGTTGTGCAAAAGCAATGATGGCGCAAGTAAGCAGTAATAATCGAGTGGCAAGCAATAAACGTTTTTTGATTTTAGAACTTTTTCGGGTCTGAATTGCAAGCTCTTTTAAGAAACGGACATTGGTAAAATAAGAAGTTTTAAAACGTCGTAATTGAAATAAATGAACCAAAATTGGAACAATCAATAAAAACAGAAAGTATAGAATTTCGGGATGTTTAAAATGCATTCTGGCTTCGATTTACTTCGTTACGTTTTGTTTTTCGCGAAGATGCTGGTCAAAAATACAAATTAAAAACTATTAAACCATATAAGTTCATAGAAGAGATTATAAGTAGAAATGTTTAAGTATCCTAAAATGAACTTAGATAACTTATATGGTGGAAATCCTTTTTAAAAATGTAACTTTTCTCGTTTTATTTGTAATGATCAAAAAGATATTATTGCGTATTTTAGCGTATTCAAAAAATAATAGAAAATGAAAAAATTATATGTGATCTTATTTTCGGCTTTAGCAGTTACAACGATGAAAGCTCAAAATAAATTCAACTTGTTAGTTGGAACTTATACTAATAAATGCCAAAGTAATGGAATTTACGTATATGAATTTAATGCCGATTCTGGGGCTTTTAAATTAAAAAACTCATCAGAAAATGTTATCAGTCCGAGTTATTTGTCGGTTTCTGCAAATAACAAGTTTGTATATGCCGTAAATGAAAACGGAACTCAAAGTGCAGTGAGCGCGTTTGGATTTGACGCGGTTTCGGGAAAACTTAAATTTTTGAACACAAATGATGCTTTAGGCGCAGATCCTTGTCATTTGATTAATGATGATAAAAATGTAATTGTTGCTAATTATTCTGGGGGGAGTATTGTGGTTTTTAAGAAAATTGCAGACGGAAGCATTTCAACAGTACAGCAATTAGTGCAACACGAAGGAAAAGGTCCTAATGTGGCGCGTCAGGAAAAAGCGCATGTGCATCAAGTTGTTTTTTCACCAGATAAAAAGTTTGTTTTGTCTAATGATTTAGGTTTAGATAAAATATTTATCTACAAATATAATCCCGCTGCAAAAAATGAGATTTTAACTTTAAAAGGATCTGTTGATGTAAAAGCGGGAAGTGGACCAAGACATTTGACCTTTAGCAAAGATGGCAAATTTGTCTATTTAGTTCAGGAACTTGATGGAACATTGACAACTTTAAGTTATGATAAAACGGGAAATCTAAAAATAGTTGCAGAAACAAGTATTCTTCCTAAAGGATTTACAGGCGGAACTGGCGCTGCAGCAATTAAAATTTCGCCTGACGGACAATTTTTATATTTAACTGACCGTGTAGATGCAAATGCAATTTCGGTGTACAAAATTTTGAAAAACGGAAGTTTAGAATTGGTCGAACAGCAAAGTACATTAGGAAAAGGCCCAAGAGATTTCGCTATTGATCCATCAGGAAATTACCTTTTAGTTGGACATCAATACACAAATGATGTTATCATTTTTAAAAGAGATAAAGCAACAGGAAAGCTTACAGATACTGGAAAACGAATTGAATTGTGTTCTCCGGTTGGGTTAGTTTTTACAAAAATATAATTTTAAGGTTCTAAGTAGCTAAGATACTAAGGCACTAAGATTTAAAAACTAAAAAGGCGAAATTAAGTTATTAACTTAATTTCGCCTTTTTAGTTTTTTTTATTTCTCTAACCTTAGAACCTTAGCATCTTAGTATCTTAGCTACTTAGAATCTAAAAATTATTTATCCTTATCTTTTCTCTTCTTATCTCTGGTCTTCAACATATTTCGATTGACAGAACCATGTGTTTTCTTTTTAGTTTTTGAAGGACCTCCAAGATTGACTTTTTTATTCTTTTTAGATTTTTCATGAAAAGCACCTTCACCTTCAAGTTTTACCTTTTTCATTAAAAACTTAATCGGCTGTCTGTCTTTTTCAGGTTCAATCAATTTTGTTGAAATTTCGACTTCTTCAGGGAAATCAGTAATTTCAAGTTCCTGATTCATTAAAAGTTCGGTTTCAATTTTGAATTCTTCTTCTCTTGGCGTTACAAAACTAATTGCAGTTCCAGTGGCATCTGCACGGCCGGTACGACCAATTCTGTGCATATATAATTCAGGTTCTTCTGGAAGTTCAAAGTTGATTACGTGCGTGATATCAGAAATATCTAAACCTCTCGCCATAATATCTGTAGTGATCAAGCCTCGAAGATTTCCTTCCTGAAATTCGGCCATTGTGCTCAAACGGTAATTTTGAGATTTATTAGAGTGAATAACACCAAATTGTCCTTCAAAAAACTCTTCAACACGCGTATGAAGCATGTCTGAAATCTTTTTATTGTTTACGAAAACCAAAACACGATTCATGTTTTCGTTCGTTTCCAGTAAATGTTTCAGCAGATTTACTTTTGTATTGAAATTCGGAACATTATATGTAATCTGAGTAATTTTTTCAAGAGGAGTTCCTGAAGCTGCAAGTGTTACTTCTTCTGGAAAATCAAAATAATCATTTAATATATCATCAACTTCGTCTGTCATTGTAGCAGAAAACAGAATGTTTTGACGTTTTGTTTTCATCATTGCCAAAAGTGAAGTCAGCTGTGGTCTGAAACCTAAATTCAGCATTTCATCAAATTCGTCGATTACTAATTTTTGAGTATCATCAAAACGAACAACAGCGTCAAGTGCCAAATCCATTGTACGGCCCGGCGTTCCAACTAAGATATCAACTCCTTCGTAAACGGCTTTTTTCTGAGTATTAATATTTACACCTCCATAAATGCCTAAAGTTTTAACCGACATGTATTTAGTCAATTTTTCAACTTCTTCGACAACCTGAACTACTAACTCACGAGTTGGTACTAAAACAACAATTTTAGGTGTATTGGTATTCGTAAATTTATATAATTTTAAAAGAGGCAGTAAATAAGCAAATGTTTTACCTGTTCCGGTCTGTGCAATTCCCATCATATCACGTCCAGACATGATTACAGAAAAAGATTTTTCCTGAATAGGAGTAGGCGTAACAAAGCCTAATTCGTCAACAGCTTTTTGTAATGATTTTGGAAGATTGAATTTTTCGAAAGTGCTCATTTGCATTAAATTTTGTGCAAATATAGCTATAAATAGCTGAAAAATTGGTATTTCTTCGAAATTACAAAAACTTAAGCGATTCATATTTCTTAAAAATAGAGTTTGAATTACTACAAAAATCGTTTTATTCGCAATAAAAGTTCGTTTGGATTAAAAGGTTTTGCAATAAAATCATCAACGCCTAATTTAAATGCTTCTTCGACCGTATCTTCTTCTTCACCAAGCGACGAAAGCGCCACCACACGTATCTGAGCGTAATTTTTTTTAATGTGACTGATGATTTCTAGTCCTGATTTTAACGGAATAATAATGGTAGTAATCACTAAATCAGGCATAAAACTTCCTATTTGCTCAAGTGCGCTTATTCCATCTTTAGCAACACTAATTTTGTAACCTTCTCGATTTAAAATAAATTTTAGAATTTCGATAGCCATATCATCGCTGTCGATAATCATAATTTTTTTTTCACTGCTGTTCATTTTGGCTTTTATTTTTTAAAAAGTTCGATCTCATCAATCATAACCATTGGCTTTTTATTCTTTCTTTCTCTCCAAGCTGGTAATTCTGTCTGGTTTTCAACAAGCACTTTGATTTTTGCAAAGCTATTAAAGCTTTGATTTTCAAATCCCCAAGATTTCGTTGTAATTTCAAATTCTTCTGTTAACGTATCACAAATTTTCTCTTCTATAAGCTTCCATTTCTGATTTGCAAAACCATAAATTTTTATTTTTTTTGGAGTAAAAATCCAATGACGCTGATCATTTAGAAAGTTTAATTTGAGAATATTAAAATTTAATTTATTTGTTTCAATTTCAAAAGAAGGATTTGTGCTGTACCATCCAATCCAGTTGATATTAAAGTCTTTATAGCCTCGGTTTCCGTCTGCTAAACCATAACTTCCTTTTCCTTTAAAATCTTCTGAAGGAGGTGTTAAGTAGTTGATTTTTAAGTCTTCGCCTAAATGTGTTGTTTTGTTTTTACAGATCTCCAGCCATTCTTTATAATAATTATCAGGAGAAAGGCCATCTTCGCTTAATTCATAAATTCCTAAGTCATTACACGATTTAGTAAATTGCAAAACTCTCTCGGTCAAACCATCTTTTACTACCTTCTCTCCATTATTATTTACGACAAACATTCCGTGTTGGTTTTTCCCATAAAATTTAGATTGTTCAAAATAGGTATATTCTAAAGCCAGCCTCAGTTTGTGAACTCTGCCTTTTAAAGTTGTATCGTCAGCTACAGCATCGGCAGCTTTTTCCAGCAATTGATCGTATTGATCCATATTTGCAGGCGTAAGAAATGAATTTCGAGCTTGTACGGGACCCGAATAAATATCTAAATAAACATTGCTTTTATTTTGATTTTCGGTTAAAGCTTTTAAATAGTTGGTTATAAAGGGAGCAGCTTTTCCGTAAAAGCCTCTTAAAAAATCAGCTGTTGTTGCTTGAATATTGGTTTCGGTATCCCATAATAGTTTTGCCAGAAGGTATTGTCTTAATTCAGAGAAATCTCCTGGAACATCGGCATAACCTTGAACAAATAAACCTTTTACTTTATTCTTTTTAAAGAGCTTGTAATTACTCTGAAAAGGCTCGAAATTTGGAAAAGGTGACATATAATTCGAAAATTGAACCGTATAATCCCATAAAAACAAATGCGGAGAAGTATTGCTCCAGTTTTCTAGTGTTTTTACAAATGAAGGTTCATTTTGGGCCGTAATTGTTTTTCCCCGATTTAATTCGATTGGACAGAAAATAGTATAGATATTTGGCGCAATTTTTAGATTTACAGGCGGTTTAAAAGTATGTAAATATGCAAGTGTTGTAATTTTTGTATTTGGAAAATGAGACGCAATTTTATTTAAAAAATAATATAGAGAGCCTTGCGGGCCACCATGTTTTTCATTCATTTTTCGGCATTCTGCACATTCGCAATACACCACGTCATCATTTTGGCTAACGGAATAGAATTGAGCATTTGGTTTCTCTTCAATCATTTTTGCCATTTTTTTCTCAACGAGATTGACAACTGTATCATTGGTCATACATAAAGATTCTCCATTTCTTTTTCCCTGATAAAGCGCAAAAAGCTTTGGATTGCTTTTAAAATATTCTTTTGGTGGAACAAGAAGATTAAAGGAATGTCCCCAAATTGCAAAATCATTTAAGTGCCAGTCGAGTTTATGCCAATCTCTAAAAGCTTCGTCGTAACAATCGGGAAAAAAAAGCGCTCGATAATCAAATGAAGGCTGGTAACGTTTAAGCGTATTTTTAGCAAACGTAAATTGATCAACTTTTGGAATATAGGTTTCAGTGGCAGAAAATTTCCGGAATTCCCAAATTTCCAGCAATGTATATACGGCATAGCGCATTGATCGCGAATTTTCAGCAATCAGATAAATGGATTTTGAATCACTTTTAATAATGAAATCATTCGGCTTCAGTTTTTCTTGTTCTGAAATTTCTAAGATTATTTCAGATTGATCAGTATCTTTTTTTTCGCCTGAAATATTATCAAATTCCTTTGCAAAAGCTTTATCGATATATTTTTTTAATAGTACAGCAGCGTCACGAGAATCATCTGATTTTGAGAGAATACTATTTTTATTTGTTATAATAATTTCAGATTGTGACATCATATTAAAATTAAATATGGAGAAAATGAGGAGCTGTAAATATATCTGATGCTTTTTTTTCATGATTTCTAAAATTTATATTGCAATAAAAAGGCAAAATCAAGTTCAGTTTGATATTTATTGGACGTATATTCTTGCTCGTTTGCAGTGATTAAAATTCCTGCTATATAATGACTTTTTATAAGTTTGTTAAAACCCGCACTGGCTCTAAAAGATTTTAAAGTCATCCTTGCTTCATATTCGGCAGCGCGTGTTCTGTCATCTGGGGAAGTTCCGTAACCGGCAATCAAAGTTACGTAATCAAATTTTGTTTTATAATAATATCGAGATGTAAAAGTAAAAGAAGGTCCTTCATTTTGAATAAAAGATCTAAGATTTAGCCAGTAAGAGCCAAAATACTTGCCAAGACCTATATTAAGTGATGTAACATCACTATTGTCCTGCGACTTAATATAGCGAATTCCCAGATCAGCTTCCCAGCCGTGTTTAAAGTTATGAAAATAAGAGTAACCTAATCGCAATTCAGGAAAAGCATCATCTTGACTGTATGCGGCATCTAGGTAGGAATAATTATTGTTTTTTGCATACAGATAGGATTCAACTTCAAATTGAAGTCCGCTTGCCATTATGTAATTCGAAGAAAACCTTTTTGCATAACTAACACGCCCAATTAAACTTCCCCATATACGCTGTCTTAGGTAATCAGCGCTTGCTAAATTCCAGGGGCCAATTCCGTCTCGGCTAATAGTTGTGTAATTGTAATATATTCCAACACGGTCCATATTAATTTTTGAATAAAGCTCATAAAGTCGCTGTTCGATTTCGGGATCATGTGGAAATTTGGTCCTAATTGATTTTAGATATTTAGCTTCATTTTCAATATCACCTTTTGATGAATACATGGCGATTCGTCTTAACCGAAATGTTTTGTCATCGGGATATAATTCAATCGCTTTATTGGCTAAAATTAAGCCTTCATCATATTTTTTTTCTTCTAAGTCTAAATTTATGAGATACAGAAAAGCTTCCTGATACTTTGGATTTTGTTCAATTACGTATTTGTAATAGTACCTTGCGCTGTCTTTTACATTTGTCAAATCATAATTTCGCCCTAAAAATAAATGAAAATCAAGATAATCTGGAGCCATTTTTTTACCCAATAAAGCACGCTGAATGTTGCGATTATAATCAGGATGAGCATTTTTCATGTCATTGGTTATAACGATCAGAAGACTGTCAGTATCAATTTTTTGGGCTTTTATATTTTGGTTAGAAAATATAAAAAGACAGAGAAACAATTGGATTATATGTAAAGTTTTAATGTTTTTCATCATCAATTATTTTACGGGTGATTTCTCAAAACCTTTACGAACCATGACGCCCCATTTTTGCTCTTTGTTTGTAAAAAAATACCAATATCCTTTTAACGATGCATAAACGTTTATTGGATGATAAACAAAAGGTTCAATGGCGGCCATACCAACAAGGATTATTAATTCTTTATAATTTGCATAGCTTCTGTATAAAATTTCATCTATTAAAATTGAAATAATCGTAATCGATAAATAAAAAAGATATACTAAAGCGCTTATAATCAATAGATACTGAAAATCTATAATGCCAAAAATGAAACTTGAAATCAAAGTAATGATTCCAATGAATTCTATTATTGGAACTAAAAATTCAAAACTGAAAAAGAAGGGCAAAACAAGAAATGCTGTTCTTCCATATTTTGGATTTAAAAACATATTACGATGCAAATAAAGCGTTTGTACGAGTCCTCGAGCCCAACGGATTCTTTGTCTTAAAAAAACTTCCCTGGTGCTAGGAACTTCTGTCCAGCAAAGTGATTCTGGAATGTATTTAATCAAAAATTGCTGCTTTGTATCGTGCATATATTTGCGCATACGCGTTACGAGTTCCATATCTTCACCTAGAGATTTATGCCAATAACCTCCAGCTTTGATTACAATGTCTTTATCAAACATTCCGAGTCCGCCAGAAACAAGCAATAAACCGTTTATTTGGCTCCAGGCCATTCGTCCAAATAAAAAAGAACGAACATATTCTAGTTCCTGAAACCTCGGATACCATTCTTTTGGATAATGAACTCTAAATAAAAAGCCTTCTTTCACATCGCATGAATTCGAAATTCTGATGCCAGCTCCAGTCGCAATTACACGAATATGACTTTCCATGAATGGTTTTGCCAATTTTAGAATCGTGTCTTGCTTTAAAATGCAATCAACATCAGTACATAAAAACAAAGGATATTGTGATGAATTAATACCAGCGTTTGAAGCATCTGCTTTACTTTTTCCGTTTATTTTATCGACAACCAACAGTTTTGAATAAACTGGATTTTTCGATTTGTAATGGCCTCTTACAGGTTGTGTCGGAATTTTTTCCTGATAATAAAAGTCAATTTTAACCAAATCAAATTCGGATATTAATTTTTCTAGCGTATCATCTGTACTTCCGTCATTTACGATTATAATTTCAAATTTAGGATAAGTCAGCGAGAGCAATGATTTTACATTATAAACAATATTCAAACCCTCGTTGAAGGCCGGTGCGACAACTGAAACGCCCAGAATGTGGTTAGAGCGGAGCAACACATCTTCTTCTAGATATTTTTCATATTTCAAATGTTTTATAATGGCCCAATAAGATAATATTGATAAAAACACATAAAACAGAATATACCCAATAGAAAAAAAGGCTATAAAAATATCATAAATACGTATAAGATGAGCCAGAAAATCGTGAATCATATTTGTATTTGTCTTATGTGATTAATCATTTTTTGAGTGTCAGGATCTTTTCTGCCTAATAATTCTAGGCTTTTAGGATCTAGATTATTATAACAATAAACCATTTTAAGTTTCAGGTCTTTTATTTCTTGTTTTTCGATTTCAATATCTAAAAAATCTAATGTTTTTTTTGAGCCTATAACAGAGAGCGTTTCCAGCATTTGAAATTGAATTTGAAGAGTTTCGGTTGGATATAAAGATAAAATCACATCTTCGGCTTCATACAAATAAAGATCTCTGATTGCTATAATTACATCCGTTCTTAAACCTTGGTGCTTATGATGCAATAAGTTGATAATTTCGGCCGACTTGTTTCTGTAATTGTAAAACACCATTACCATTACGGCTAGTTTTAAAATTGCCTTATTTTTAGAATATATCCATTGATTTACTTCTTCAGGCATAGGAATTTTTTCTGTATGCAGAACATCCATAACTTTTATCGTCGTGATAATCGTTACTTTTAGAGGCAGTTTGTCGACAGCCTGCCAATCGCCTTTAGACAGTGCCAAATAGGCAATATTTGCATTGGACCGAATGATTTGATTCGAACTAAATAAATATTTTTTTATAAGTGAAATACCTGGTTTATAGCATAATAATTGAAAATGGTGGATGCCTTCGTACTTTTTATATTTTCTGAAGTCTCTAATTAAGCTTGCAGAATAATTGTTTAAACCTAAACGCTTGTAGATAAGAAGAATATTTTTGGCAGCTGGGCCTTTTAAGTTGCTTTTCATTCGAATTAAATCTTCGATAAGCATGTTTTTGCACCAAGCTTTATGGATTGGTATTTCCGATTTGAACTTTGCAATTCGGTATTTTAATGTATTCTTGTCAGGTTTTGATAAGGTGATTTCAGTCAGAAATATTTCAGACTTTCTGATAATTTTATGTCTGTAAGGAAGACTGTATTGGTAAAAAACTCTTTTCAGAATTAAAATAGTTGCCAAAGAAAGCGTTAAGACTAAAAAAAATGGAAGGACAAAATGTTTGATATAATCTATAGTTTGTTCCATAATATCAGGCTTTTACACTTGTAATATTACGAAAAAAAAATGCAATGTCAAAATAACAACAATAAATTTTTGTAGTTAAAATCCTTCAAAAACTCCAAGACCAAAAAGTGCAAAATCATATTTTACAGGATCTTGAGAATCCATCTCTCTGAGTTTAACGTCTAATTCGGCTAATGCTTTTCCGTCGTTTTGTTTTCGCGTAAGCAATTCTAGTTTTCGGGCTACATTTCCTGAATGTACATCTAACGGACAAGATAAAGATGCGGGAGAAATGGTTTTCCAAATGCCTAAATCGACTCCTTTTGCGTCTTGGCGTACCATCCAGCGCAAATACATGTTGATGCGTTTGGCTGCCGAATTATTCATTGGATCAGAAATATGTTTTTGAGTTCGTGGCAAATGATTGATTTCAAAAAATATCTTTTTGAACTCATGTATGCTTTTCTGAAGACTATTCTGCTCTTGGTTTTTAGCAAAAACAGCTTCAAGGCCGCCATGATTTTTGTAAATATGCTGTAAACCTTTAATGAATCCGCCAAAATCTTTTCCGTTAAAAGTTCTGTGAACGAAGGTTTCTAGATTTTCTAAATTTTCATCAGAATGTGACATGACAAAATCATAAGGCGTGTTGCCCATCAATTCCATCATTTTATGCGAATTCTTAATAATCATTTTGCGGTTTCCCCAAGCGATTGAAGCGCTTAAAAAACCGGCAATCTCAATGTCTTCTTTTTGAGAAAATAAATGCGGAATCTGGACAGGATCACTTTCAATAAAATCCTGATTGTTATATTGAATGACTTTCTCGTCTAAGAATTCTTTTAATTCTGTTTTATTCATCTTTAGTAACTTCTGTATTGCTAATTTGGCCATCAACCATAACCAATTTTCTATCGGCCATATTAGCTAATTCTTCATTATGCGTTACGATTACAAAGGTTTGACCAAATTCATCTCTCAATTGAAAAAACAACTGATGCAGATTTTCGGCAGAATGTGTATCTAGATTTCCCGAAGGTTCATCGGCAAAAATAACATCTGGTTTGTTTATTAGCGCTCTCGCCACTGCAACACGCTGTTGTTCCCCGCCTGAAAGTTCATTTGGTTTGTGATCTATACGATGAGATAATCCTAGAAATTTCAGTAGTTTTTTAGCTTCAGCTTCAGTTTCTGCAACTTTTTTTCCTGCAATATAAGCGGGAATGCAAACATTTTCAAGCGCTGTGAATTCAGGCAACAGCTGATGAAACTGAAAAATAAACCCCAAATTTAGGTTTCTAAAATTAGATAAGGCTTTATCATTCAGCTTTAGAATGTTTTCGCCATTTATAATTAGTGAAGTAGCTGCAACATCATTTGATGGTTTGTCTAAAGTTCCCAAAATATGCAGTAAGGTTGTTTTTCCGGCACCAGAAGCGCCAACAATTGAAACAATTTCTCCTCTTTTAATGTGTAAATCTACGCCCTTTAAAACTTCAACCTGGTCGTAGAATTTATGTATATTTTTTGCGTGTATCATTTTTTGAAACTGTTTTTACAAAGAAACGAAGATTAAAATCAAAATTCAAATTACAATTTTTTAAATTTCCAAATTCGAACAAATAGCAATAGCCTTCGACTTAGTTTGAGAGGACAATATTGCCAAGATCTAAAATCGAAACTCTGAAATCTAAAATTTTGGGTATGTTTATTGATATGGGAATTTAGAAATTAAATTATAAAAAGAAATAATTCTGTTTCTGAATAATTTTTTAATTTCGATTTACTTAAAATGAAATGTAAGATGCAGGATTTGAATGTTGTAGAAGATAATAGAAAGTCAAAATTAATAATAGGATTAATTTTGGACGGAATTGGTATGGCAACTTCCATGATCACAATTTTTGGTGATTTTGCCGATGTAATCTGGGCGCCTCTTGCTGCTTTTATAATGACCCAAATGTATAAAGGAAGAGTAGGAAAGGTGGCAAGTGTTTTGACTTTTGTTGAAGAAATTCTGCCTTTTACAGATGTTGTTCCGTCATTTACGCTTACCTGGATTTATACGTATTATTTTCAGAAAAATAAAAAAGAAGATTAATCTTTAAACAGAAATCCCAATCCCATATTTTTAAGCATTTTCTTTTCGAAGTTCCAAAAGAATTTGAACTGCCCAAAAATAGTTCCAATGGCAACTAATAAAACTTGATAAATTGGGAAAATAATAAGTAACCTAATTAAAGTAAACCAGCCTCCAAAATCTTCTTTTGTAATACCGAGCCAAACACAAAAAGGTTTAGACAGCCACGCAGATGCCGATCCGGTGATGGCAAAAACGATAAGAATGATTATGGCTTGTAAATTTGAGGTAATTCCCCAGCGTTTCTTTAATTTATTCATTGCTATTTGTAATGATTACAAATATAATAACATTATCTAGATGGAACGTAACCCCAAAGCTTTTGTTTATAAGTATTTTGAAAATAGATCATATAGTTATAAATAAGATAATTCACTTCGTAGCCATAATGAATCTCAGGGCGGTAATCAATCAGCATCTCGTATAAATTTGGGTTATAAACCTGTGGCTGACGCACACGATTATTACATTCTGTTACATACAGATAATTTTTGTTTTCAAGATATGCTAGAGAGTAATAATGGCGTGGAAGCGCCATTGATACCAGCCAAGTCGAAAAGCCATTGTCAATAATGATTACTTCGTATTCTAATGAATCATTTACAATTTTCACTGTATCATTTACAGCTTTATTTACTTTAGGAGAATTGGCCGCAATCACATCATTTTTTGATGCAGTTGAGCACGCAATTATCGTAAATAAAACAATTAATATGTAAATGAATTTCTTCATGACTTTTGTTTTGAACTATTAAAGTTACGAATTTTTTCTAAGACTCTAAGTTTCTAAGATGCTAAGATTCTATGTTGTTAGTAACAAAAAAGCTGTTTTTTAATAAACAGCTTTTTTATATTTTAGATAAAGACAAAAATCTTAAAATCTTAGTGTCTCAGAATCTTAGCAACTTTATTTACTTCCAAAAAGTTTCCCTATAAAACCAGAAATGCCACCTTTGCTTTTAGTAACTACTAATACATCAGCAACATCTACTTTTCCATCGCTGTTTTGGTCAAGGCCAAATTGCATTCCGTATTTCGAAATAGTATCCATAATTCCAGATGCTTGTCCGCTGTTTCCGGAAATCGAATTGATGATATCTGAAATCTGAAAACTACTATCATTTGGGTCTTTTGCTTTATTAACTAATGAACCTAAAATCTGCGGAATCAAATTAGAAGCCACGCCGCTGGAATCTGCACTGCTAAGTCCAAACTTTTCACCAAGATTGCCACTCAATTGCTGTTGTATTTGCTGTACCACAGGATTTGAACTGTCGATAGCTGAATTTCCATTAAATAATCCGGCAATTTGCTCCGTACCGCCTTCAGAAACAATTTTTTGTAATCCTGCAAAAATTGAATTACTAGTTTCGCTTAATACTGCTTCGTTATGCTCATTCGGGACAGCAGAATTGTTTACAACGGCATCACCACCGTATTGCTGTACTAATTGTGTTAATTGTTCAAACATGATTTTAAAAGTTTTAGATTAGACACCAAAATTAACAAAAAGAAAGGGATTTACTACAAAACTGTAATAAATCCCTTTAAAGTTAATCTATTTTTTGATTGCTTAGCTCAACAAAGTAATAATTTGTGAAGCTAATTCTGTTCCAATTCTGTCTTGTGCTTCTCCAGTAGCAGCACCAATGTGAGGTGTCAATGAAATTTTAGAGTGCATTAAGATTGCCATTTCTGGTTTTGGTTCGCTTTCGAAAACATCTAACCCAGCAAAAGCAACTTTTCCTGAATCTAAAGCTTTTACTAAAGCTACCTCATCAATAACTCCACCACGAGCACAGTTTACGATTCCAACTCCGTCTTTCAAAATTTCAAATTCTTTTTCTCCAATAATGTAACCATCTTGAGCAGGAACGTGCAATGTAATGAAATCAGCTTCTTTAAATAAAGATTCTAATGATTGAGAAACAATTGTAGTTGTAATAGATTGTCCGTCAAAAAACTCCACTTTTACATCTACCTGCGGAATAAAACTATCCGCGGCGATAACTTTCATACCTAAACCAAGCGCCATTTTTGCAGTTGCCTGACCGATACGTCCGATACCAACGATACCAAGAGTTTTACCTCTTAATTCAGTTCCGTTTGCGTAAGCTTTTTTCAAGCCATCGAAGTTTGAATCTCCTTCAAGAGGCATATTTCTGTTAGAATCATGTAAGAAACGAACACCAGAAAATAAGTGTCCAAATACCAATTCAGCAACAGATTCTGATGATGAAGCAGGAGTATTGATTACATGAATTCCTTTGCTTTTAGCATAATCAACATCGATATTGTCCATACCAACACCACCGCGACCGATGATTTTGATACCAGGACACGCGTCGATAATATCTTTACGAACTTTAGTTGCGCTGCGCACTAAAATTACGTCTACGTTATTTTCATTAATAAAGTTAGCTACTTGTTCTTGAGCTACTTTTGTAGTTATAACTTCAAATCCACCTTTTTCTAAGGCTAGAATTCCACTTTTAGAAATTCCGTCATTTGCTAATACTTTCATTGTGTGTTTATTGTTTATTTGGTTAATCGTTTAACTGTTTAATCGTATATACGTTTAATTGTTTAATCGATGAACCAACTATTATTTTTTTCTTTTTTGAACTTTTTAAAGGAAATGCTTTACCGTTAAACATTTAATCAAATGAACAATTAAACGAATTAACAGTTAATCACATTAACGATTAAACGTATAAACGATTAACCGAAAAAAACGATTAAACTTTACTTTCCAATGCTTTCATTACATCAACTAAAACCTGAACACTTTCGATAGGCATAGCGTTGTAAATAGAAGCTCTGTAGCCACCCACAGAACGGTGTCCTGGGATTCCAGAAATTCCAGCTTCTTTCCATGCAGCATCAAAAACGGCAGTATGATCTGGGTTGCTTAATAAAAAAGTAACGTTCATTTTAGAACGATCTTCTACTGCAGCAGCACCTTTAAATAATGGGTTTCTGTCGATTTCAGCATACAGTAAATCTGCTTTTGCGTCGTTTAATTTCTCAACAGCAGCGATTCCACCTTTTTCTTTAATCCATTGTAAAGTCAATAAAGAAACATAAACAGCAAAAACTGGAGGAGTATTATACATACTTTCACCTTTAATGTGTTTTGCATAATCTAACATACTTGGAATTTCTTTTCCGTTTTTACCTAGAATATCTTCTTTGATTACTACCAAAGTAGTTCCCGCAGGTCCCATATTTTTTTGAGCTCCGGCATAGATTAAATCAAATTTAGAGAAATCTAATTCACGTGAAAAAATATCAGAACTCATGTCGCAAACAACAGGAATGTTAGTTGCTGGGAATTCTTTCATTTGAGTTCCAAAAATGGTATTGTTACTTGTACAGTGAAAATAATCTGCATCACTTGGTATTTCGTACCCTTTTGGAATATGGTTGTAATTTTCTTCTTTTGAAGAAGCTACAACAACAGTTTCTCCAAAATATTTAGCTTCTTTTATTGCAGCAGTTGCCCATGTACCTGAATCTAAATAAGCCGCTTTTCCGTTTTCTTTCATCAGGTTGTAAGGAGCCATTAAGAATGCTGTACTTGCACCACCTTGTAAAAATAAAGCTTGATATCCTTTTCCTTGAAGTCCTAATAATTCTAATGCAAGGGATCGTGCCTCTTCCATAACAGCAACGAACTCTTTGCTTCGGTGCGAAATTTCAAGGATAGATAATCCTGTATCATTAAAATTTAAAATTGCTTTTGATGCCTTCTCAAAAACTTCCTGAGGTAAAATACTTGGTCCTGCGCTGTAGTTGTGTTTTTTCATGGTTGTTGTTAATAGTCGAAAATTTTAAAGACGCAAATTTCGGCAATAGGAGCTGAAAAAGCGATAAATTATTCGAAATAATTAAACATATTTTTACTTTGTTGTTAACAAAAACGTTATAGTATCAACGTTATCTGCGTAATCCCACAATTGCGGATTTTGCGTCTGGCCAAATTGAATACTGTTTTGAATTAAATCGCTGCTTACGATGCACTGAATTTGTTCAGAATCAGCTTCAAGACGCGCTTTTAAATCGTCAATATTTTCATAAAACTCATAAAAAACACTCGAAATAGGAGAGGCATAGCTCGAATCTTCTTTAATAGTCAAAAATCCGTTGTCTAATAATTTAAAGTTGCTCATTAAAAATACAGCTTTATTATAGTCATAATTATTAGCGTATTTTTCATAATGAATAACATCCTGATATTTGAACATTGCTTCAAAAAATCCATCAAAAGAATAGCCGCTTGGAACAAAAAGTTTAGAAACATTTCGGCATCCTAATCCGAAATAACGAAAAATATCTTCGCCTAAATTTTCTAATTCTTCTTTAGATTCATTTCCGTTTAAAACAGCAACCGAATTTCTGTTTTTTCTTATGATCGAAGGTTTATCTTTAAAATAATATTCAAAATAACGAGAAGTATTATTGCTTCCGGTTGCAATTACAGCATCAAAATTTTCAAGTTTTCCTTCAACGAAATTGATTTTATCTTTCAGATTTTCATCAACTGCAATTAAATATTTTGCCAAAAATGGCAGCAAATGCTGATCGTTTGATGAAGTTTTGATAAGTGCTTTATTCCCAGTTATTAATACCGATAAGAAATCATGAAATCCAACTAACGGAATATTTCCGGCTAAAATCAAAGCAACGGTTTTTTCGTTCCTGTCATTCTGAGCGAAGTCGAAGGAATATTTTGAAAGCCATTTTTCAATATTTTCTGCTGTTAAAGCTTCTGCCCATGACTGTATTGCAAAGTAAACCTGTTCAGGGGTGTACCAGCCATTATGAGATTGTGATAATTGAATCAGGCTTTGAAAATCATCGAAAAAAATATCGTTATATAATACGTCCGATTTTTTAACGGATTCCTTTTCAGAAAACTGACTTAAAAAATTTCCTAATTCAACAAAAACACTTTTTTTTGTTTCTAATGTCATAATGTTTGCTTATGAATTGTTTTGATTGTAATTTTGCACAAAAATAAGGATAAATAAGTCGAAAGACAAAAGTCCAAAGTCGAAAGACAAAAGTCCAAAGTTGAAAACACTTTAATACTTTTTACTTTCAAACCGCAAGACTTTCAAACTTTATCACTTTTGACTTTATGACTTTAAAACTTTAAGACTAAAAAAGATGGCAATTATTATAACTGACGAATGCATTAATTGTGGGGCTTGTGAACCAGAATGCCCAAATACGGCAATATATGAAGGTGCAGATGATTGGAGATATAAAGACGGAACAAGTCTTTCTGGGAAAGTAATTTTACCTGACGGAACTGAAGTCGATGCTGAAGATGCTCAAACTCCAATTTCTGACGAAATCTATTACATTGTTCCAGGAAAATGTACAGAATGTAAAGGTTTTCATGATGAACCTCAATGTGCAGCTGTGTGTCCTGTTGATTGCTGTGTGCCAGATGATAACCACGTAGAAGATGAAGAAACCTTGTTGAACAGACAAGCGTTTTTGCATGGCGAATAATTTCTTGTGACTAAAATATTGAAATCCTGAGTATTACGCTCAGGATTTTTTTTGTCCAATTTTAAAGAGTTAACTTACGTATAGCATTGTTTTTTAATGTTTTGTTGAACAAATGTTAATTTATATTTAATAATTTAATACATTAGTTGAAAATTTAATAACAGCCTATGAGGAGACTGGTACTTTTATTTA
Source organism: Flavobacterium sp. 245 (assembly GCF_004362055.1). Classification (GTDB taxonomy): domain Bacteria; phylum Bacteroidota; class Bacteroidia; order Flavobacteriales; family Flavobacteriaceae; genus Flavobacterium. Next base: position 84,622 of record NZ_SNXB01000004.1, on the reverse strand, counting down.
TTTTATTGTATAATATTGCCGTCTTTGCTCAAAATGCAGAGTATTCAATTGTGGTTAAGGATATTGAAACACAATTGCCTATCGAAAATGCTACTGTTTTTATCATGAAAACGAAGCAAACATTGATAAGCAATAAAGATGGCAAGGTAACTTTTGTATTAAATGGATCTTCAAGTCTTCAGGTTACTGAAACAAATTATGAAAAAGTAACACTTCGATGGGGACCTCTAAAGCCAGATCTATTTGTAGTTTATCTTCAAAGTAATAATACTAAATTAGATGAGATTGTAGTCTCTAAAGAAAATCCGCAAAAAATCCTTCAAAAAATTGTTGCAAATTCAAGGCAAAAATTAGCATCTTCTTACCGACTAAAAGTGTTTGTGAGAGAGTTTTTTATGCTTAACAATAAATATTCTTATTATAATGACGGATTAGTGAATTTTCAGTTCACGGGTAATCAAAAAAAATCGACTACAACATTGTTAGTGGAACAAAACCGGTCATACGGACTTCTTGATACTGATCTCAGCGCTGATTTAAAAGGTTATAATCTGAATAATATCATGGAAAATTACTGTAATCTTAAGTATTTTGATCCACTTTTGGATTCAAAAACTAGAAAAGAATACGATTTTATTACAAGAGGACATCCAAATAATAAAAATTATTACTTGATGGCAATTACGCCTCGGGACAAATCAAAAAAGGCATTAGATACTTTTGAGGTTGTATATGATCCTGTAAAAAAGTTAATTGTTGAATTCAGCATTATAATTACGCCTCAAAATTTGCTTCAAGTTGAAGAGCAGACAAAAATTGGTTCAAAAAATGTTACGAGATCAATTGTGAAAGTAAATTATAGAATTAATGGTGAAGAGTATTATTTGCTTAGTTCAAATGAAGAAATTGCTTATGATCTCATTTCAAAAGATCACATTAAAAATATTCAGGTTCGAAATTGTTTTGTTACCACGCATTTCAACAAACAAAATTTTACTTATAAAGAAAGTGATGTTTTTAAAGAAAAATCACTTTTCAATAAAAAGAATAAAGTGTTGACAAAATATTGGGAAGTATCAGGATTTACAGCCACTGACGAGGAAAAAGCAATAGTAGATTCGTTAGAATTTAAACTGTAGTTTTTGCAGAAAAAGATAAAAAAAATCCTGAACATTTGATTCAGGATTTTTTTGTGTTATTAAGTGTCAGGCTGAGTGAAGTAGAAGCTCCACAAAGATTGGCAATTTGTATTGTGGAGCTTTTTGTTTGTCCTTCGACTTCGCTCAGGATGACATATCTAGATAAGTTCCATTAAAAATTAAACCCAAGTCTCGCATAGTAGTAAGCACCGCTGAAACCCATTTGTACAGCATCCCAATATCCTCCAGCTTCAACCCAATCGTCTTGTTGATCAGGATAGATATTCAATAAGTTATTTGCTCCAATGCTAATTTTAGTAGATTTAGAAACTTTAAATCCGAAAGTTAAATCGGTTACAATTTTTGCACCATAAGTGTCTGTAGCAGCTCTCTTTTGGTTAGCAAAAACCTCTGCATCAGTTTCATCTGGCGAAGTTCTGTAGTCCTCCGGATCTTCATCCATTTGATAATCTAAAAGTTTTACTTCGCTGAATCTTGTAAAAGCAAGTCCAGCATCAAACCATTTTCTTCCGTAATTAAGGTTAAGGCCGAATTTGTTTGGTGGAGCTGAAGCTAGTAAAAATGCTTTATCACGCTCTCCAAAAAATGTTTTTTCGTCTAAAGTTCCATTATTTACTTTGTCGATTTTCATATCATTTATATTTCCAATAAGAGTTGCACTAAGTCGGTTCTCGTTTATTGTTTTTTTCCATGCTAAAACAATATCCAGACCTTTCGTTTTAGTATCTACGCCATTGACAAAAAACTGAGCTTTATCTATATTTCCTGGTAATGCAGATGCATCAAAATAACCTGTTAATACGATTCTGTCTTTTACATTAATTAAATAACCATCTACAGTTGCTGTAAAATCGCCATAGTTAGCAGTAAATCCTAATGAGGCGTTTATCGCCTTTTCTTCGTTTAATTTTTGAATTCCAAAAGCTCTTGTTATTTCACTGTCATTTGAGGCTAATAGAACTTCTGTAGCGCCTGCTGAACTAAAATTGGTAAAACGTAAATTATAATAAATTTGAGCTAATGATGGTGCACGGAAACCCGTGCTTACAGAACCTCTTAAGTTTAAGTGATCTGTGATTTTTAGCCTTGAAGCTAATTTACCATTAACTGTGCTTCCAAAATCGCTGTAATTTTCAAAACGAACGGCTCCACTAACCATCCAGGCTTGCGTAACATCTAATTCGGCATCAGTGTATAGTGAGAAGTTAGTACGAGTTTTATTTACTTCATTTAGTGGACTGTATCCAGGAAAACCTTGAGATCCTCCAGGTCTTGGCTCTCCAGAAACTGGATCAATTGGAGCGCTTTGAGTGGTTGGATCTGTAATTGGAACTCCATTTGTATCGTAGGTTGCATAAGAACCTTCTTCGCCAGCAAAAATTTCAAACTGTTCTACTCTGAATTCTGTTCCAAAGGCTATATTAAAGCCGTCAAGAATACTGTCGTAGTTTTTTGAAACATCTAAATTTGTAGTATTTTGAAGCAAACTATGGCCTCCGGCATCAAACTCCAGTGGAGATTTTTCTTCAAGTGATGCGTTGATGGTTCCTTTTATGTCGTAATGAAATTTGTTTTTCCCCAAAGTATTACTAAAATCCCATTTCCAGCCTCCGCCAGATTCTGTTCTTATTCCTGCAGCAATCGAATTATCATTTATTTTAGATGTAATTCTTGGTGTATATCCTCCAGGATATATAGCTTCAACAACTCTTTCTCCGTCATTTCTTGTAAAAGCATAAGCATCTGTATCTCTGAAATTACTTCCTCCAAAAGCATAAAATTCAGTTTTATCAGCTATCGGAATAGCAAGATTCACGAATAAATTGACACCTTGAATTTCAGCCTCTCCAAATCCTTTTCTAAAATCAAAACCTGGTCTTAGTGTTTTATTTTTATTTAAAAATTCTCCTGTGACATTCACATAACCGCCTTTGGTTCCAATCTTTGTTCCATAATTGGCTGCTATTTGAACAGATCCTCCATCAAAATCCTGATCCTTTCCAAATGAATTTCCATTACCGTGTTGATCTAATCTAAATCCTTTTGTATTGGCTGTTCCTACAGGAAATTCACCTTTTGCATCTGTATTAAAAACACCATAAGTAACAGATCCGGTAAATTCGTCTACGACATCATTCGTTATAATATTAATTACTCCAGCAATGGCATCAGAACCGTATTGTGCTGCAGCACCATCTCTTAAAATCTCAATTCTTTTGATTGAAGCTGCCGGAATTGCATTTAAATCTGTTCCTGTATTTCCACGTCCGCGTGTTCCAAATAAATTAATAAGAGAGGACTGGTGTCTTCTTTTTCCATTAATTAAGACCAAAGTCTGGTCAGGTCCCATTCCTCTTAAAGAAGCTGGGTCAACGTGATCGGCACCATCAGAACCCGATTGTTTATTGGCATTAAATGAGGGAGCAACATATTGAAGCAGCTGATTAATTTCGATTTTACCGCTTTGTGTGGTAACATCTTTGACATTGATTACGTCAATAGGAACCGCTGAATTTACGACGGTTCTTTTAGTGCTTCTGGAACCTACAACGACAACATCACTTAAAACTTGACCGCCGCTTTCATCTAAACTGATATCAACTTTATCTCCCGATGCTGATTTTTCAACTGTAGAAAACCCTACATAGCTAAAAATTAGGGTTGCACCTTCTTTAACTTTAATTTTATAACCGCCTTCAAAATCGGTTGAGACACCATTTGAAGTTCCTTTCTCGACTACATTTACTCCTGGCAAAGGTGTACCTGTTTTGTCTTTGACGACGCCCGAGACTTCTTTTTGAGCAAAAAGAAACATCGTATTAAATAGAAATACGAGTAATGCAATTTTTTTCATGGTAGTTTGGTTTTTTGGTTTGTTTTTTATTGATTTAGATTATAAAATTAGTTTTTTTTAACAAAAATTTAGTAAAAAGTTTAAAAATTTTCAAGATTAGCCGATAAATTATATTATTACACATTTTTACTTCGCGCACGAGCTATTAAATCTTATATTTGCAAAATTTTAAAGCCAAAAAATAGCATTTTGGCAGAAAATCAAAAAAGTACACGTAAAACATAAATCATTACGACAGAAGTAGTAATGGTCTGGCCTGAGAAAAATCAGTGTCATAAAATAAATAGAAACAACAGATGAAAGCAGGAATTGTAGGATTACCAAATGTTGGAAAATCAACATTATTTAATTGTTTATCTAATGCAAAAGCGCAAAGTGCCAACTTTCCGTTTTGTACAATTGAACCTAATATTGGTGTTGTAAACGTTCCGGATCCAAGAATCAATAAATTAGAAGAATTGGTTAAACCAGAGCGCGTACAAATGGCAACAGTTGATATTGTAGATATCGCAGGTTTGGTAAAAGGAGCAAGTAAAGGTGAGGGTCTTGGAAACCAGTTTTTAGGAAACATTAGAGAGTGTAACGCTATTATTCATGTTTTGCGTTGTTTTGACAATGACAATATTGTTCATGTTGACGGAAATGTAAACCCAATTCGTGATAAAGAAACGATTGATATTGAATTGCAGTTGAAAGATTTAGAAACGGTTGAAAAACGTTTGGAAAAAGTAAATCGTGCTGCTAAAACAGGAAATAAAGAAGCGCAAACTGAAAAAGCACTTTTAGACAGAATCAGAGAGGCATTATTACAGGCTAAATCAGCTCGTACTATTGTTCCTCAAGGTAATGACGAAGAGGTTTTAATGGAATCTTTCCAATTAATTACAGCAAAACCAGTTTTATACGTTTGTAACGTTGACGAAGGTTCTGCAGTAAACGGAAACAAATATGTTGACCAAGTTCGTGAATTAGTTAAAGATGAAGATGCTGAAGTTATTATTCTTTCAGTAGGAGCAGAGGCTGATATTACAGAATTAGAAAGTTACGAAGAGCGTCAGGTTTTCCTTGAAGATATGGGATTAACTGAGCCAGGAGCATCAGTTTTAATTCGTGCTGCTTACAAATTATTAAAACAACAAACATATTTTACTGCTGGTGTAAAAGAAGTTCGTGCCTGGACAATCAACATCGGAGCAACAGCGCCTCAGGCGGCTGGAGTTATCCACACTGATTTCGAAAAAGGTTTCATCCGTGCTGAAGTTATCTCATACGAAGATTACGTTCAATACGGTTCTGAAGCTAAAGCAAAAGAAGCTGGAAAATTCAAAGTGGAAGGAAAAGAATATATTGTTAAAGATGGTGATGTAATGCACTTCCGTTTTAACGTTTAGTTTTTTTCTTTAGATAATAGAAGAAAGAACAAAGAATAAAGACTAAAACTGCTGGAGAGATTCAGCAGTTTTTTTTGTTAGTCTTTGCGAGGAACGAAGCAATCACACGATAAATAGCAAACTTTTAGAATAAAAATGTTTAACTGTATGAGATTGCTTCGTTCCTCGCAATGACAAAAATCCGCGCCTTCGCTTTAGCGAATCCGTATCATCCGCGTTCTGTTTTGGCATTCCAATCTACTTTTAAAATTTAAAGTTTATTTTTTGGCTCAAAAATTGGTTACAACAAAATAACCTAATTTATTAACCCAAAAACAATCAACCAAATGCTAAAAAAATCTTTCAAATTTCTCTGCTGGACAATCCTCGGAATCATTACTTTTCTCGTTTTATATTTAATCGCGATGTATCTAATTTCAAAAATAACGGTCAATTCAGATATTGCACAAGTTGATGAAAAAGACGCAATTCCGATTTACATTCTTTCCAATGGCGTTCATACCGATATTGTGGTTCCAGTTGCAAATGAAATAAAAGATTGGCGCAAAGAAATACAATTCAGTCAGACACAGTCTAAAGATTCATTGGCAACTTTGGTAGCTTTTGGCTGGGGCGATAAAGGTTTTTATTTGCATACACCAGAATGGTCCGATTTAAAAGCCAGTACCGCTTTAAAAGCAATTTTTGGCGTAAGTTCTTCAGCAATGCATACTTCATTCTATAAAAGTCTTGCGGAAAACGAAAATTGTAAACGCATTTTAATTTCAAAAGAAAATTATCAAAAATTAGTCTCTTATATTTCAGAAAGTTTCAATAATCCAACAAATCCTGAATGGATTCAGGGCTACAGCTACGGAAAAAAAGATGCTTTTTATGAAGCAAAAGGAAGTTACAGTCTTTTTTATACCTGTAATACTTGGGCAAATAGTGCTTTAAAAGCGGCGAATCAAAAAGCAAGTTTGTGGACAGTTTACGATAAAGGGATTTTTTGTCATTATAAATAATTGAAGATATGAAAAAACTGATTTTAATTTTTGCGATAGTATCATCAATTATTTCTTGTAAAAAAGCCGATGCCGATGCCGAATTTGGAGGTTTGGCATTTTATTTTGAGAACCCTCAACCAATTAATGACTCTGAGCTAAATAGCTTCCCTTCTACATTTAAAGGAGTATATAAAACCCCAGATTCTACTTTTTTAAGAATTGATGAAGATAGAATTTTTAAGGAGTATTATTTTAAATTTAGGATTCACAAACAAAAACTGGATTCTTTAAAATCTGAATTTGACCTTGTTGATGAAAAATTAATTTCTAAGGATACGAAATATAAATTTGATGTATTAAAAAAGGGTGATTCAATTGAATTGTCTCAAAAAAATATAGATACAGTATTTAGATTGTCGTACAATCAGAAACTAAAACGTATTAAGGGACAGTTAATTTTAAGTACGAGAGATTCTGTTTTTTGGAAAATCAAAATAATGTCTCTCGAAAATAATGTTCTTAAAATTAAGAGTATCTATTTGCCAGAAGACTTGAAAAAGTTGGATTCAGTTACTGCTGTAAAAGCAAAAACGCTTGATTCACTTTCTTATTTGATAAAATCAACAAGAAAAGAATTTAAAAATATTCTGAAAATTAAAAATCTAGGTTTTGATCAAGAATATAAAAAAGTATCAAAATACTACATGGTAAAAATATAAAATTCGACTAAAAATCAAGAATTCAAAATTTTTCAAGATTGCGTAAATTTGAGAGAATATCAAAAAATCAGCAAATGAAAATCAAAAATATATTCTCCAAAACGTGGTTTCTCTTAAAAAATACCTTTTTAGAATTTAACGATGATAATGCCATTAAACTTAGTGCCGCACTCGCATATTATACCATATTTGCGTTACCGCCTTTATTAATTATTATCATTACAATTTGTGGTTTCTTTTTTGGAGAAGAAGCTGTGACGGGAGAATTATATGGGCAAATTAACGGTTTGGTAGGTAACGGTGCGGCAAGCCAGATTCAGGAAGCTATTAAAAATGTACAATTGTCTGGTGATAATGTTTTTGCAACCGTATTTGGGATTGTAATGCTGTTAATTGGGGCTTCAGGGGTTTTTGCCGAAATACAAAGCTCTATTAATTTTATTTGGGGATTACGTGCAAAACCTGACAAAGGAATTAAGAAATTTATTCAAAACCGCTTAATGTCATTTTCTATGATTGCTTCAGTTGGTTTTTTAATGCTGGTCAGTCTTTTTATAAGTACAACTTTAGACTTGCTAAGTACACGTTTAAAAGTTTATTTTCCGGAAAGTACGGTTTATCTATTTTATGTACTTAATATAATTATTGTGCTGGCGAGTATTAGTACTCTTTTTGCTATTATTTTTAGAACCTTGCCAGACGGAAAAATAAGATGGAAAGATGCTTTTATAGGTTCGGGCGTTACTGCCGTTCTTTTTATGATTGGTAAATTTGCAATTGGACTTTATTTAGGAAGCTCTACGGTTGCATCTGTTTATGGTGCCGCAGGTTCTGTGATAATTATTCTGGTTTGGGTTTATTATTCGGCGATAATTCTGTATTTTGGAGCAGAATTTACGAAAGTCTATGCTAAATCATATGGAGGAAAAATTTATCCAAATGAGTATTCTGTAGAAATAGCAAAAGAGATTTACGAAATCGACGGGCCAAAAAAAGAGCCAATAGAAGAAACATTACAAAAAGAGAAGCCATGAAAATAATAGCCTTTGGAGGAAGTAACAGTAAGCAATCAATCAACAAACATTTAGCAACTTATGCTTCAAGTTTATTTGAAAATGCTGATGTTGAAGTTTTAGATTTAAATGATTTTGCAATGCCAGTATTTAGTGTTGATCTTGAAAAAGAAGTAGGTCAGCATTCATTGGCACAAGCTTTTCTAAACAAGCTTAAAGAGGCTGATATTTTAGTAGTTTCAATGGCAGAAAATAACGGAAATTATTCGGTTGCTTTTAAAAATGTTTTCGATTGGAGTTCGCGTATCGAAAAAGATGTTTTTCAGCACAAACCAATGTTGTTACTGGCAACTTCGCCAGGAGGAAGAGGCGGAAGTTCTGTTTTAGGAATTGCTCAGAATCTTTTCCCGCGTTATGGTGCCGAAATAAAAGGAAGTTTTTCATTACCAGCATTTGGCTCGAATTTTGATTTACAAGAAAATAAAATTTCTAATGTTGAGTTAGATAACGAACTGAAAAACATTATTAAATCAAATTTTTAAATGCCACAAAAAAAGATTGCTTTTATATTCCTTTTGCTGAACTGTATTTTTTTGAATTACACTTTTGCGCAAAAAATTAATGAAGTCGACAAAATCGTTGCAAAGTACCCAAAAAGCTTTGCGACAACAGAAAAGTTAGCGGAAAGAATTGAAAAAGATTTCGATTCTGATTATGACAAAGCACGCGCTATTTATAGCTGGATGGCTTTTAATATGAAGTACGATTTCAATGCTTTTTTAAACCCTCCTAGATCGCAGGGTTTCAGTTATTCTACTGAAGCTGAAAAACAAAGAAAAATAAAACAGATTAATGACAATCTGATTCAGAAATCTTTTAAATCTCAAAAAGCCGTTTGTGAAGGTTTTACGGCTTTATATCAGCACTTGGCTTCTTTGGTTGGAATAAAATGCGAAATCATCCGTGGCGATTCGAAAATTTCGGTACGAGATATTGGCCGAAAAACAACTTCATCAAATCATGCCTGGAATATTGTTTTGATTGATAAAAAATGGCGTTTGGTTGATGTGACTTGGGGTCAAGGTTATTATGACAGCAGTAAAGGCCGAATGGTTGCTGATTTTTCACCGATTTATTTCGACACTGATCCTGATTATTTCTTTGCCAAACATTTTCCAGATTCAGGTTCTTATTTAGGAAATAGATTAAGCAAAGATGAGTTTCTGAATGGACCTTTAATTTACAATAAAACAATCGAATTTGATTATAGGATCAAATCACCAGAATCAGGTTTGATTGAAGTTAAAAGAGGCGATAAAATTACTTTTGAAATCAAAAACGTTTCAAAATCAAATCAGGTTTTTTATCTGAATAAATATAATAGGGCGGTAAAAGTTCAAAATCCAAAGGAAAAGCGTGGAGGTTTAGAATTTCAGATTCTTTATGATAATAATGTAGGGGAGTATATTACCATTTTTGTGGATACAAATAGTATTGTTTCTTTTAAAATTATTTAGAGGTGAAAAGAAACGATTTATTGAATTTCATTTTTAAATTTTAAACTAAATGCCATTAAAAAAAATCCTTTTTTTATTCTTTTTTTTGAACATCATTTTTACCAGTTCTTCTTATTCACAAAAATATAATGCTATCGACAGTATTGTTTTAAAGTATCCGAATTTTGGAAGTACTGAGAAACTAGCCGAAAGAATTCAGAAGGATTTTACATCAGAACAGGATCTGGCAAGAGCAATTTATAGCTGGATTGCACTGAATTTAGATTACGATTTAAAAACCTTTTTAGATCCTCCAAAACAAAAAACATATAGTTCTAAAAATGAAGCCGATTGGGCAAAAGTAAAGCAGTTGCTACAGGCAAATGCAACACAAAAAGCATTTCGGTCTAGAAAAGCAGTGTGTGAGGGCTTTTCTTTATTATATGCACACTTAGCAATGAAAATTGGGCTAAAATGTCAAGTAGTAACAGGCGATTCTAAAAGATTGTTGAGTGATATTGGACGAAGAAGATTGGGATCAAATCACGCCTGGAATACAGTGCAAATTGATGGTAAATGGATATTAGTTGATGCTACATGGGGTCAAGGTTATTATGATGAAAACCGAAAATCCGTTGTAAAAGAATTTACACCCATTTATTTTGATGTTGATCCTAAGTATTTTTATGCCCTGCATTTTCCAGATTCTTCGATGTATGCAGAAAATACAGGGAGTAAACAAGAGTTTTTGGATGGACCACTTATTTATAATCAATTCATAAGAGAAAAATGTGAAATCATTTGGCCCTTTTCAGGGATAATCCAAGCAAATGATGGAGATGTGATTATCTTTAAAATTAAAAATATTTCACGGCTTGATAATTTGTGTTATTTAGGCAAAAAGGAAGAACACGTCAAGATTGAAAATCCAGAAGAAAAAGATGGAATGCTAGAATTTCAGCTAACTTATAATAGAAAATTAGGACGATTCATTTCTTTTTATCTTAATGGAAGATCTTTAGTTGATTTTAAAGTCGTACCCAAACAAAAACTTTGATAACTGTTATCGCTGAAATTTCCTTCTTTTACCGAATTGCCGTATCTTAGCAATTCAGGAATTGAATTAATATGCCATGGAGACAACTTTTTTGAAATCAATCTTGGATAATGATTTCTATAAATTCACAATGCAGCACGCTGTAATAAGGCTTTTCCCGAAAGCAAAAGTACGTTATGGATTTATAAACCGAGGAAAACATGTCTTTCCTGAAGGTTTTGCAGATTTACTTCGAAAATCTGTTGATGCCATGGCTGATCTTCGGTTGACAAAAGAAGAAAAAAATTATCTGTCACATTACTGCCCTTATCTGGATCCAACTTATTTAGATTTTCTGCAAGGCTATAGCTATGATCCGTCTGAGGTTCATATTACTCAAGAAGGTTCAGAAATAAAAGTTACAGTAGAAGGGTTTTGGTACCGAACTATTCTGTGGGAAGTACCACTAATGGCATTGATTTCGGAGCTTTTTTATAAATCAAATCATTTAATTCGTTTAAACGATGAGGCGATAAAAAAGCTGACCAAAGATAAAATTGACAATTATAATAAATTAGGAGTTTCGATTTTAGAGTTTGGTACCAGACGACGTCATTCTTATGATGTGCATGTTTTAGTGAATGAAACTTTGAGAGAAAATGGCGGACAAAGTTTTATTGGAACCAGCAATGTGCATTTTGCAATGGTTAATAACAGAAGGCCTTTGGGTACTCACGCTCATGAATGGTTTATGTTTCATGCGGCGCAATATGGTTTTAAAATGGCCAATTTGATAAGTCTCGAACATTGGACGCAAGTTTATGGAGGCGACCTCGGAATTGCTTTAACTGATACTTATACTACAGAAATATTCTTCAATCAGTTTGATAAAAAATATTCCAAACTTTTTGACGGCGTTCGACATGACAGTGGCAACCCTATTGAGTTTGCCCAAAAGGTGATTTCGCATTATATAAAAATGGGAATTGATCCAAAATCGAAAGCCATTGTTTTTTCAGATTCCCTTAATTACGAAAAAGTAAAAACGATTGTAGATTTCTGTAAAGACAAAATCAAAATGTCGTTTGGAATTGGAACAAATTTCACTAATGATGTTGGCCTCCCCGCCATGAATATGGTAATCAAATTAACCGATACAAAACCAGATAATACACATTGGCAAGGCGTTGTAAAACTTTCCGACGAAAAAAATAAAAACACCGGAACGCCTGAAATGATTGCGCTAGCAAAAGAAGTACTCGGAATCAAATAGTATTTTTTTGTTTCATCGCTTCTTTTTTATATTTTTAACGGTCGTATTTTTTTAAAATCAATTTAAATAGATTTAAAAACTGTTATTATTCGTAACAAAAGAAAAAATACGCTTTCATTTTTTGCCGATAAATGGTACATTAGCCAAAAATCCAATTCACCTTATGCTAGAGCAAAATCAATATACCGAAGATAATATCCGATCACTCGATTGGAAAGAACATATCCGTATGCGTCCGGGAATGTACATCGGAAAACTTGGAGACGGTTCTTCTCCAGATGATGGTATTTACATTCTATTAAAAGAGGTTTTAGATAACTGTATCGACGAGTTCGTAATGGGCTCCGGAAAAACTATTGAAGTGACTATCAAGGACAAAACGGTTTCGGTGCGTGATTACGGACGTGGAATTCCGTTAGGAAAAGTAGTTGATGTAGTTTCGAAAATGAATACAGGAGGAAAGTACGATTCTAAAGCTTTCCAGAAATCAGTTGGTTTGAATGGTGTCGGAACAAAAGCAGTTAATGCGCTTTCGAATTATTTCCGTGTAGAATCGGTTCGTGATGACAAACAAAAAGGAGCAGAGTTTTCTGCTGGGAATTTGGTTTTAGAAGAAGATATTGTTGATACTACAAAACGTAAAGGAACAAAAGTAACTTTTACGCCAGATGAAACTATTTTCAAAAACTATAAATTCCGTTTAGAATACGTAATCAAAATGGTTAAAAACTATTGTTATTTGAACAATGGTTTGACTATTATTTTCAACGGAGAAAAATATATTTCTGAGAATGGTCTTCGTGATTTATTAGAAGAAACAATCAGTGAAGATGACTTAGAATATCCAATTATACATTTAAAAGATCACGATATCGAGATCGCTTTAACGCACAGTAAAACGCAATACAGCGAAGAATATCACTCTTTTGTCAACGGTCAGAATACAACACAGGGAGGAACGCACTTAGCGGCCTATCGTGAAGCAGTTGTGAAAACGATTCGTGAGTTTTACAATAAAAATTTCGAGGCATCAGATGTTCGTAAATCGATTGTGAGTGCAATTAGTATTAAAGTGATGGAACCGGTTTTTGAGTCTCAGACCAAAACCAAATTAGGTTCTACAGATATGGGTTCTGATGATGGAACACCAGCAGTTTCTGTTCGTACTTTCGTAAACGATTTTGTAAAAAACAAATTAGATAATTACCTGCATAAAAATCCGCCGACTGCAGAAGCTTTGTTACGCAAAATTCTTCAGGCTGAACGCGAAAGAAAAGAATTATCAGGAATTAGAAAACTGGCCACAGATCGTGCTAAAAAAGCCAATCTGCATAATAAAAAATTAAGAGACTGCAGAGCGCATCTTCCAGATACAAAAAACCCAAGAAACTTAGAAAGTACGCTTTTTATAACCGAGGGAGATTCTGCTTCTGGATCGATTACCAAGTCGCGCGATGTAAATACTCAGGCTGTTTTCAGTTTACGAGGTAAGCCATTAAATTCATACGGAATGACTAAAAAAATTGTGTATGAAAACGAAGAATTCAATTTACTGCAAGCCGCGCTTGATATCGAAGACGGACTAGAAAAACTACGTTACAATAATATCGTAATCGCAACCGATGCCGATGTCGATGGAATGCACATTCGTTTGCTTCTAATTACTTTCTTTTTGCAGTTTTTCCCTGAGTTAATCAAAGAAGGACATTTGTATATTTTGCAGACACCGCTTTTTAGGGTTCGAAACAAAAAAGAAACCATTTATTGTTATTCTGAAGAAGAAAGAAAAGATGCGATTGAAAAGTTAAAACCAAAGCCAGAAATCACCCGATTTAAAGGTTTGGGAGAGATTTCGCCAGATGAGTTTAAAAACTTTATTGGAGACACGATTCGTCTTGATCCTGTTATGATGGACAAACATACTTCAATAGAGCAATTGCTGTCTTTCTATATGGGGAAAAATACACCAGACAGACAGGAGTTTATTATTAAGAATTTGAAGGTTGAAATTGATGAGCTTGAGGAGGTTTAGTAATTTTTTATAATAACAAAAAGTGTCAGACGGTCTTCAAAATAAAGTTATTTTCCAGCAAGTTGCGGAGTTATTGCAAAATGCCCGACAAAAGGTTTTACGTGCGGTAAATTCAACAATGACAGTTACCTATTTTGAAATAGGAAGAATAATTGTTGAAGAAGAACAAAATGGAAAGAATAGAGCTGAATACGGAAAACAATTATTAAAAGAGCTTTCAAAGCAATTGACGAGAGAATTTGGAAAAGGTTTTTCGGTGGTCAGTTTAGAGAACATTAGGAAGTTTTATTTAGTTTATTCAAAATCCGAGTCACTGATTAGGATTTTACAAATTCAAAAAACCCAGTCACTGACTGAGGAATTCAAATCTCAAAAAACGCAGACAGCGTCTGCTGAATTTAATAAAGCAGACTATCAAACATTGTCTTCTTTTTTTAAATTAACTTTTACACATTATGTTTTTTTGATGAGAATTGATGATGAAAAAGAAAGACGTTTTTATAAAATAGAATCTGAAAAAAACAATTGGAGCGTTAGAGAACTAAAACGTCAATACGACACGGCACTTTATACAAGATTAGCATTAAGCAGAGACAAAGAAGGGGTTTTAAAACTTTCGGAAAAAGGCCAAATTATTGAAAAACCGAAAGATATTATTAAAGATCCTTATATCTTAGAATTTTTGGGTTTACCTGAATTACATCAGTATTCAGAATCGCAATTAGAACAAGAAATCATTAATAAATTAGAACATTTTTTATTAGAATTAGGTCATGGTTTTACTTTTGTTGCAAGACAGGAAAGAATTACATTTGATGATAAACATTTTAGGATCGATTTAGTTTTTTATAATAGAATACTAAGATGTTTTGTTCTTATCGATTTGAAAATAGGTGAATTAAAACATCAAGATTTAGGTCAGATGCAAATGTATGTGAACTACTATGACAGAGAAATGAGATTGGAAGATGAAAATAAAACAATCGGAATTGTACTTTGTCAAAATAAAAGTGAATCTGTAGTAAAATATACTTTGCCAGAAAATAACGAACAGATTTTTGCCAGTAAATATAAGACCGTTTTACCAAGCGTTGAAGTTTTAAAAGAACTTCTTGAAAACAAATAAATTTATAATTTCGAATATAAATAATGAAAGACGAAGAAGACGACAACATAATTCCAAACGACGACGATAATAATCAAGATGAAAATCAATTTGATGAAAATCAAGATGATTCAGATGAGATTATAAATGTAGATGCAAAGAATTTCGAGGGACAGCATTTTTACGAAAATCAGGAAGAAGAAGGAGAGGACGTTATTACCAAAGTAACGGGAATGTACAAAGACTGGTTTTTGGATTATGCTTCGTATGTAATTCTGGAACGTGCAGTTCCTGCTATCGAAGACGGATTTAAACCGGTTCAGCGTCGTATTATGCACTCTCTAAAAGAGCTGGATGACGGTCGTTATAACAAAGTTGCCAATGTAGTAGGACATACCATGCAGTATCACCCACACGGAGATGCTAGTATTGGTGACGCCATGGTGCAAATTGGTCAAAAGGATTTATTGATTGACTGTCAGGGAAACTGGGGTAATATTTTAACGGGCGACGGAGCAGCAGCTTCGCGTTATATTGAAGCACGTTTATCAAAATTTGCTCTAGAGGTTTTATATTCTCCAAAAATTACAGATTGGGGCGTTTCGTATGATGGTCGTCGTGCAGAACCAAACAATCTTCCGGTAAAATTCCCATTGCTTTTAGCACAAGGAGCAGAAGGTATTGCGGTTGGACTTTCAACTAAAGTGCTCCCTCATAACTTTAATGAGTTAATCGACGCTTCGATCAAGATTTTAAAAGGAAAACCTTTTACGTTATACCCTGATTTCATGACACAAGGTATTGCCGATGTGTCGAATTATAATGATGGGCTTCGCGGAGGTCGTGTGCGTGTGCGTGCTAAAATTTCGCAATTAGACAAAAATACATTGGTGATTACGCAGATTCCGTTTTCGACCAATACATCGACTTTAATTGACAGTATTTTGAAAGCCAATGATAAAGGTAAAATTAAAATCAAGAAAATTGAAGACAATACTGCAGCCGATGTTGAAATTTTAATTCATCTCTTTCCAGGTGTTTCTCCAGATAAAACAATTGATGCTTTGTTTGCTTTTACGGCTTGTGAAACTTCTGTTGCGCCTTTAGGATGTGTTATTGAAGACAATAAACCGTTGTTTATTGGAGTTTCTGAAATGTTGAAAATTTCAACACACAGAACAGTTGATTTGCTTCGTCAGGAATTAGAAATTCAGTTAGAAGAATTAAAAAATAAGTGGCATTTTTCTACTTTAGAGAAAATCTTCATTCGTGAAGAAATGTATATTGATTTCAAATTGTATTCTGATAGAGAGTCACTTTATAAATATTTATACGACCGATTTGAGCCTTTCAAAAAATCATTTGTCAGAGAAATTAATGACGATGATTTACAACGACTGACTCAGATTCCAATGATTCGTATTACACGTTTTGATTCTGATAAAGCTGATGATTTTATAGCTAAGTTAGAAGATGAAATGAAAGAAGTTGAGCATAATCTGGAACATTTAACCGATTTTGCAATTGCTTATTTTACCAAATTAAAAGAGAAATACGGAAAAGGACGTGAACGTCAGACAGAACTTCGTGTTTTTGATAACGTTGAGGCAACAAAAGTAGTTTTGCGTAACACAAAACTATACGTAAACCGCGAAGAAGGTTTCGTAGGAACAAGTTTAAAGAAAGACGAATACGTAGCCGATTGTTCTGATATTGATGATGTAATTGTATTTTTGCGCGATGGTACAATGATGATTACAAAAGTTGATGCCAAAACGTTTATTGGGAAAGATATTATACATGTTGCTGTTTTTGATAAGAGCGATAAACGCACGATTTACAACATGATGTATCGTGATGGTAAATCTGGTCCTTCGTATATCAAACGTTTTAATGTTAGTGGAGTCACACGTGATAAAGCTTACGATTTAACAAACGGAACAAATGGTTCTCAAGTAGTTTATTTTTCACATAATCCGAATGGAGAAGCTGAGGTTGTGACCATTTTATTGCGTCAGATTGGAACAATAAAGAAACTGAAATTTGATATTGATTTTGCTAAATTAGCTATTAAAGGTCGTGCATCAAAAGGAAATCTGGTTACTAAATATCCGATCAAAAAAATCGAATTAAAAGAAAAAGGAATTTCGACTTTACTGCCAAGAAAAGTTTGGTTTGACGATACTGTAAAACGTTTAAATGTTGACGCCAGAGGAGAATTATTAGGAGAATTTAAGCCAAGTGATAAAATTTTGGTTATCAGTCAAGCTGGAAAAGTAAAAGTTATAATTCCGGAACTATCGACTCATTTTGATGAAGATATGATTGTTTTGGAGAAATGGAAACCTAAAAAACCAATTTCTGCGATTTATTATGACGGAGAAAAAGAACGTTATTTCTTAAAACGTTTTCTTGTTGAAAATGAAGGTAAAGAAGAAAGTTTTATCACAGATCATCCAAATTCACAATTAGAAATTGTGTCGACAGATTATCGTCCGGTTGCGCAATTGGTTTTTGCAAAAGTAAAAGGAGTTCAGAAAGAAGATTTGCATATCGATGTGGAAGATTTTATAGCCGTAAAAGGTTTTAAAGCTTTAGGAAATCAATTAACTACAGATAAATTAAAACAAGTTAATTTGTTAGATCCGCTTCCTTATGAAGAGCCAGTCGAAGAAGTTCCGGAGAAACCAGAATTATCAGAAGATGATGATTCAGTCGAAACCGAATTAGATGACGACGGACAAATAGGTTTGGTTTTAGAATAATAAAATTGAAAAAACGCTAAGATTAATTTCTTAGCGTTTTTTAGTTATGGGATTTATTTTTCATGAGAATAAATAACTCCTTCTTTAATCCATTTTACTTCGTTGTTTTCAATGCTAACAGAAATAATATCTCCATCTTTAACTTCTCCAGAAATTATCTTTTTTGCTAAAGGTCTTCTTAAATGCGTTCTAATAATACTTTTAATAGGCCTTGCTCCATACTTTGCATTATATCCGTTTTCGGCTAGATAAACTTTAGCTTCCATAGGGATTTCGACTGTAATATTTATGTTTTTCAATAAATCCATAAATTCTTTCTTAAGATGAATTTCGAAGATTTTCAATGCATTTTCTTTACTGATAGGCGCAAAAGGTACAATTTCAGTCAAACGCCCTAAAAATTCAGGTCGAAAATAGTTTCCCATAATTTCCATTAACGAATTTGAGCTTGGAATTTCGCCGTTATTGAAAGTAGTAACGATATGATCTGCGCCAATGTTTGAAGTAAAAAGTATTATAGCGTTTGAAAAATCGCCTTCTTTTCCTAAACGATCATGAAGTTTTCCTTCATCCATAATCTGAAGAAAAACATCAAAAACAGAAGGATGCGCTTTTTCAATTTCATCAAATAGAACTATGGAATAAGGCTTCTGACGAATCTTGTTAACTAACAATCCGCCTTCTTCATATCCAACATATCCTGGAGGCGCTCCACGAATTATTAGAAAATGTATTAGATCTACTTAAGGACGAAAGTTCCTCCTTTGCAGGTTTAGGAAAGGATTTTATGAACAGCTCTCTTGTCGAAATAAATCAGCTGTTAGCCTCTGTTGAACAACAGGCTAAAGAAAGCAGTTTTTCTAAAAATAATGATCCTTATTTAATGATTAAACCCACAGCTGATAATTCGACTGGAAAATCGTTTACGATAAGTTATTGGTCAACTTGTGCTGAAGAAGGAAATGATATTAAAGCAGGAACAACTTTAGAATCTAAAGATGATTTGTTTTTCATTGGCAAAACCGTTACTTTAATGACAAATACGGTTGGTGGCTTAAATAGGCAAAATAATAAAGACCGAATCCTTGCATACAGAAATGCATTATTAACTCGAGGCCGAATTGTAACTTTTGCAGATATTAAAGCATTTGGATTTAATCATTTTAAAAACTCAATTGCCGATATTAAGATTGAAAAAGGAACGCGAAAAGAAATATCTGTAAAAGCTGGTTTTAGTCGTACTGTCGATATTTTTATTAAATCAAATTCAGAAGAAATACAGCATTTGTCTAAAGCAGAATGGGATTATTTATGCGATAGCTTCATGAAAAATTTAAAAAATAGATCTTCAAATGTATTTCCGTATCGACTATTTATAGATAATTAAAATGGAGGAAAACTTGGCCTTAAAGAGTCAGGTTTTCTATTTAAAAAGAGAATTCAAATTAATCGCTTTTTTCTCTTTCAGTTTTTTTACAATTTTCAAGAAAGCGATTGCCGTAATATACGCATCGCCCAAAGCAGTGTGACGATCTTTTTTAGAAATATCAAATTTATCTGCAAGATCGTCTAATGTGTAATGATCTTTTCGTTCAAATAAATGTGATTTGATTAAGGTTTTTTTGTATAATATCGCGGTGTCAAGCCTTTTATTAGTTAGTTCTGGCAAACCGTTTCTTTCAAGAGCTTTATTTATAATTGTAACGTCAAAAATGGTGTGATGTGCAATGATAATTGCATCACCAAGAAAAGATAAAAATTGCTGTAAAGCCTCTAATTCGGTTGGACGTTGAATTACAAATGCTTTTAAAATGCCATGAATTTGAGCGGTTGATTTATCATAATGATCTTGCTCGATGTAAAGTTCAAAACTATCTTGGACATAAATAATTCCGTTTTGAAGAACCAAAGCGCCAATGCATAAAATCCGGTCATTTTCATAATCAAAACCAGTAGTTTCAGTATCCAGAACTACAAATCGGGTTTGTTCGATGGTAATGTTTTCATCGAATAGATTTACTTCTTTTTTCCAAAAATTGAATAAACTCATTATTAGACCAGATTTGAGATATTAAAACGCACCGAAATAAGTTCCTGAAGTTCTTTGATAGTTTTAAAAGTACGTTTCAGTTTGATTTTTTCCATTTTTGATAAAGATTCCAAAGCAATAAACTGACCTGAATCATGATGTAAAAGACCTTGTTTAGTTCTAAATTTTAATAAAGCTTTAAAAGAATACGAACAAGACAAATACAATTCGCGATTGTTAGGTTCCAGTTCGGCTAATTTTTCAAAACGCTCGGCTGTATTGCTGATAGATTTAACGGAATGTGATAAAATCAAAACCCGAGCCGCGTCGGTCAAAGGCATTAAAGCTCGTCTTTTAATATCAAAATTGTCTTTGTTGGCACCGTCTTGTTCGACTAGAAATTGTCTGAAGAATCCTGTTGGAGAAGGGCTTTGCAATGCACCGCTTACCAAATGCATATAAAAAATAGGATTTGCCTTTACGTTTTCAAAAATAGAATCTGATAACTGATTTACAATTTCGGCATCTCCATAAGTCATACTATAATCGAAGAAAATGAAAGAAAGCAAAACTTCATTTTTTCCCGGATTGGTGATCCAATGATGTACCTGGTTTTTCCATTCGTCAAGACTCATGCACCATTTTGGACTTGAAGCCATCATATCGGCAGGACAATAATCATAACCAATATCAAAAAGTCCTTTGTTAACTAGAGAGGCAAATTTCAAAAAGTAAATTTTTGTTTCATCTCTAAAAACTTCTGAAACATTTTCATAAACAATCGCATTATCCTGATCGGTATGAAGCATTTGTTCACCCCTTCCTTGGCTTCCAAGCGCCAGCCATGCAAATTTTACAGGAGGTGGACTACTCATTTTTTCCAGACAAATCTCGATAACACGTGTAGTGCAAGCTTCGTTTAATTCAGTTATAATTTTTGAAATCAATGTCATAGGAATATTTTGATCTAAATATCCCTGAAGCAATTGCATGATTCGGTTACTTATTGGTTTTATTTCCTTTGTTTTCTTAGCTCTTTTTAGTGCTTTAATTAAAACTGCGGGATTATTTCCCAGCGCCACCATAACATCATGTTTCGATAAAATTCCAACAGCTTTTGTATTGACCGTTCCATCTTTTGTTAGGCATAAATGGCTGATATTACTTTTCATCATTGCCATTTGCGCTTCAGTAACCGTCATTTTTTTGGGATAGGTAATGACTGGTTTCGTCATTATAGTTTCGGCAGTAGTCATAATCGAATAATCGCCAGTTACGATTTTGTTTCGAAGATCTTTATCGGTCAAAATACCAATCGGAAGCATTTCATCTACAATTAATATGGCTCCGACTTTTTTCTTATTCATGATTTTTGCAACCTCGCGAGCCGTTGTTGACGGACTGCAGGCAACAATTTTTTTCGAATACTTTATTGGTGTTAAATCAAATGAATCGTTATTTGAATGACGATTTTCGTTTAATAAATCATCGTCTCCATACAATTTATCTTTATGAATGTCTGAATACGGATTTCGTGTGTTTGAAGCATAACTTTCAATCAGGAAATTGCCAACATTTCTGTTTTCTAATGCATAAGGTTTAAAAACCGCAATCGGAATGGCGTATAAAATAGTT
Source organism: Flavobacterium sp. 245 (assembly GCF_004362055.1). Lineage (GTDB taxonomy): Bacteria > Bacteroidota > Bacteroidia > Flavobacteriales > Flavobacteriaceae > Flavobacterium. Next base: position 63,128 of record NZ_SNXB01000004.1, on the reverse strand, counting down.
TCTTCATGCGCTACAGCTTCCATAATGTAGTTTTCTTGTGCTAAAAGCGGACGAAGTCCAAAAATGTCACCTTCATCACACATATCTAAAACCGTATTTTTCGTGCTTTTTTTAAGTGCGACAGCCCCTTTATGAACTACATAAAAAGAATCATGAGTTTTATCATTTTCAGCAAAAATCACAGCATCCTTTTCTTTGTAAACAATAGAAATCTGCTCAGATAATTTTTCTAAATCTATTTTGTGTAAAAAGTTAAAGGGAGGAAAATCTTTTAAAAAATCGGCAACTCTTTGCGAAATGGTATTTTTCATTTGTTTAGATTAAAGTCCTAAAATACTATTTAAAAACATAAACGTAAAATAAACACTAAAGTTTATTTTATGCAAAGATGAGCGTAGGGACAAAGCGGCAAAGGTTTTTGCAATATGATAAAAAAACTCAGTGATTTTGAATCTTGGTGGCAAGTCAAAAAAAAAGCCCCAATTGGGACTTTAACTGTTTACTCAATTTTGAAAACCTTGCCTCTCTGTTTCTCTTCAGAACCAACCAAGCCAAATTCAAACGTGTATGAATCTTTCGAAGTCGTTAAAATTTTCATGCTGATTGCTTTTTCTTCGGCCATATTTTTTGGGTGTTTTTTCTGCAAAACATATTCGCAGTCGCTTACCCAGCGAATGGTTGCAGTATCTGTTTTTCCTTCAAAAGTTTCGATTTCAATGCTGTCTTTTCGTTCAAAGAAAGTTGTTTTTTTTACGCCATTTACTTCAAACTCAAATTTGAATTTTCCATTTTTAAAATCTTTGCAGTTGTGTTCGGCGTTGTAACAAGATACTAAAGCCAGTATTGGAAATAAGAATACTATTTTTTTCATTTTGAAATGTTTGTTTAGATAGCGTTTTGAATTAAATGGCAAACTACCTTTGTAGATAGTAATTAAACTCAAATTTTTTGGATATAAAACTCTTTTAATTTTTTAGATTCTTTTACTTCTTCTCTAATTTCTTCTTTGGATTCGCTTTTTGAAGCTTTGGGCCAAATATGAAATCCTCCTCTTGCATATTCCAACAGTTTTTCTATAACATGTGGGGCAAATCCTTCTAAGTCAGAAACATCGGCTGGTTGATCCCAAGTTCCCCAAATACCATTTTCATCAATATCGCCTTTGTAATTAATAGTATGTGTAGAATAGGTTTTGATCATTTTAATTTTAAAATTCTCCAAATTATAAGTTCCATTCCATCGAAATGGAGCTACATCGTCGACTCCGGATCCCTTTACGACTAAATTGCTAAAAACCAATTCTATCGACATTTTATGTTGTTGGGGAGAATTTGAGTAGCAATAAAAGCCTTCCCATTCTCCGCTTGGCAAAAAGTGATGCGTTTCGTTATCTTTTGATTTCATATTTGGGGATATTTTATTTCAATCTCTTAAATTCATCATCAGTAAAGTTCTTGATTTCTTTTTCTTTTGCAAATTTTTCAGCATTATAATTTCCCGATTTATTCTTCGGAATCGATAAACTTTCCCAAGAACTATTTTTTAGTTGTTTGGCGTAAAAAACAATTTGCCCAACATGATATGGATAATGAGCCAATTGCCTGTTTATTGCTTCAATAACGGTATGACCTTCATTTCGGATATAAATGATATCTGAAAGCTGTTCAGGTTTTAAACTATTTAATGTTTCAAGAAAAACATTCCAGCCTTTATTCCAAACTTCTAATACTTCATCTTTCGATTGTAAATCATTTTCGAATTCAGCATCACGATTTCGCCATTCTTTCTCTCCGTCAGAAGTCAAAAAGTCTGTCCAGCGCGAAAGCATATTACCAGAAATATGTTTTATAATAGTTGCAATGCTGTTTGTATCTTCGTTAACAGCAATAAAAAGCTGTTGAGGTTCTAATTGGTCAATCGCTTTTTCGCCCAGCATTTTATAATATAAAAATTGCTTTTTCGCGCTTTCTAAATAGGATTCATTTGCTTCCATGATCAATTTTATTTTTATGAAAAAAGAAAGTCTGTTTAGATTCTCGGCATTCTTTCTAAAATTATCTATACGATTTTAATGTCATACTTATCTAAAAGCCCAACAATTCCATCATTAGAAAATTGTGCTTTTCGCATTGGATTAAATTCGGGATCAATTTTATAATTATAAGCCGTTTTAAAATTAACTCCGGCCAATTGCGTTTCATTAAAAATAGCTCCTTCAAGGTTGCAATTGTCAAAAACAGAACTTGTTAAATTAGTTCCAATAAAAGTTACTTCGCGAACAGAGGAATCTATAAACTTAGTTTTAGGCATTTTTTTATTAGAAAATATAGCATAATCTAAAGTACATTCTTCAAAATGAACCTGAAATAAAAAATCATCACATTCGTGAAAAGCAATTCCAAGAAGTTTACAGTTTCTAAAAGTGACATTTTTTAAACTTGTTCCAGCTAAACTTGTCATTGAAAGATTGCAGTCAATAAATTCGCAATCTAAAAAGGTATTGGAATTAAAATTACTGTTAGAAAAATCACAGTTTTTAAAAACACAATCTTCAAACTCCCGATTGTTTATTTTTTTATCGATGTAAATAACCTTTTCGAATGTTTTTTGAATGTGAATTATGTCTTCCATGTTGGAGTTTAATAAAGAGGTTAAAGGTTTTGTTTAGAAGACTAGTTTAATCATTGAACAAACCTTTCATAATGATTTTCAACCCGTAAAAAATTAAAAACATAGCACTTAAGCAAGCTACAATTCCAATTCCTAAAACTAAATAATGCCAGTTTGTATGTTGATTCATGAAAGCATTATAAATCAGAGATGGCCCTATAAATAATAATGGCAACGAACCTGACAAGTATTTAATTCCTTTTCCTAATAATTCTTTATTTGTTGCCATTTTTTTTGTTTCAAGTTTGAAAAAGTTTCAAGTTTCAGGTTGACTAATTTTGCTAACCTTGTGTAAATCCATTGCGATCTCTGCGGTTAAGTAGCATTTTACACTTCACAAAAAAATTTTACTTTAAATAATTGTCGACAGCATTTCTCACGCTGCCATATTTCTTTAATAATTCTGAGGCTTCGTCGTATGAAACAGGAATTTCTTCCATAATCATTTTTACGCCGCGATCAACAAGTTTTATATTGCTTAATTGCATGTCGACCATTTTATTTCCTCTAACTTTTCCAAGTTGAATCATTGCCGCAGTCGAAATCATGTTTAAAACTAGTTTTTGAGCCGTTCCGGCTTTCATTCTAGAACTTCCAGTTATAAATTCTGGGCCAACCACTACTTCAATGGGGAATTGTGCTGTTAACGCCAGCGGACTTCCTGCGTTGCAAGTAATACAGCCAGTAATAATATTATTTTTATTACAAGCTTCTAAACCGCTGATTACGTACGGAGTTGTTCCAGATGCTGCAATACCAATTACAACATCATTAGAGTCAATATTATATTTTTGAAGATCAATCCAAGCATTTGTTGTACTGTCTTCAGCATTTTCTACTGCACGTCTTATAGCCGTATCTCCGCCCGCAATAATTCCGTTTACTAAATCAAAAGGAACACCAAATGTTGGCGGACACTCCGAAGCATCCACAACACCAAGTCGTCCTGAAGTCCCTGCTCCAATATAAAACAGCCTGCCTCCTAATTTTAATTTAGCAACTATGTGCGGAATTAAAGCTTCTATTTGAGGTAAAGCTTTTTCTACGGCATAAGGAACCGTTTTATCTTCTTGATTAATATTGGATAACAATTCATGAACAGACATTTTCTCTAAATGCTCATACTTGGATGCTAGCTCCGTTGTTTTGGTAAATGTCATTTTTATCAGTTATTTAGACTCGGCAAAAATAATCTTTTTTCTCTCAATCACGAAATTTACTAAACAAACTCACAAAGATTTAAGTTTTGTTTAGTATGATGGGAATCCTTTCTTGCATCTTTGTTAAAAGAACTAAAATATTATATTTGTTAAAATATTAAAAAATAAATGGATAAATTAGATTTATTGCAAGGGATTGGTAAGATCTCTGTTTTTGTTTCTTTACTGTTGGCCTTTTTTTTATTCACGGTTAAAACCGAAAATAAATTGGCAAACAGATTATTTGCCTGGTTTTTTATTTTCTCTGCTGTCGATCTCAGTGGATTTTTTATTGATACTGTAACACGAACCGAACTAAATTGGGAAATTTTCAGAGCAACTGCCTGTTTATTTGAAATGCCTTTGTTTTACCTTTTTGTGTTGGCGGTTTGTTATTCTGATTTTAGATTACAATGGAAACATTTAATTCATTTACTACCCTTTGTCGTTGTCAATTTAGTTTTCATTCCTGGAATTTATTTAAACCTTGACACAGATAAAGATACTTTTCTTTCAACGTTTAATCAATTGCCTGAGATTTACTTTATCCAGATTTTAATTGAATTTCAATATGCCTTTTACATTGTCAGTGTATTTTTGATTTTAAAAAAATACCGTCATATCTATTTAGAAAATTACGCAAATCCAAGTACGGCGACTTATAAATGGCTTTTTCAGATAACTTGCGTGTTTCTTACTGCACATTCAATTGTGGCATTAAAAAATTTATTGCGCTATAGCGGTTACAGAGAGATATTTCTTTGGGCAAATGTCCTTGTAGGAAGCATCGCTTTGTTTATAACCTGCTGGTTTATAATGAAAGCGTTGAATCATCCCGAACTTTTTAGAGGAGTGAATTCTAAATTGAAACTCACAAAAGATATTCTGCCGGAAGTTGATGGAGATAAATCCGCTTCAACCAACGTTCAAAATGATGTGATTAACAGCCAAATTTCCACCTTGAAGCAATATATGGCCGAGAAAGAACCTTTTCTGGATCCGTCGCTTACGATTCAGGAACTCGCCAATCAAATTGAAATTCCGGTTCGGGATTTGTCTGTTTTGATTAATCATAAAATGGATCAGCACTTTTTTGATTTTGTTAATGAATATCGCATTCAAAAAGCAATGAATATTTTAAAAGATGAGTCTAAAAATCAACTTACCGTTTTAGAAATTTTATATGAAGTCGGTTTTAATTCAAAATCTTCATTTAATACTTCTTTTAAAAAATACACCAATTTAACGCCTACAGCTTACCGAAACGCTTCATAATAAGAGTTTTGTAAAAAGTCGTACTTCGTCCCTTATAAAGTCGAACCAATTTCTTTAATAGAAAATGGTTCGACTTTTTTTTGTCGGTCGAATCTGGAAAATTTCTAAGGCAACTTTGCTTCAAATTAATCGAACAAGTTAAAAATAGAAATCATGAAAACATCAAACCTCCTTATCTTTTTATTATTGCCATTCTTTTCCTTAGCACAAGCATCATTTAAATTAAAAGGAAAAATAGCAAGCGAAACAACATCTTTAGAATGGGTAGATATATCAATCATAAATTCAGAAGGGAAAATTATTGACGGAACAACAACGAAACCAGATGGAACTTTTGAAATCAATCTTAAAAAAGGTTCATATAAAATAGGAGTTAGTCTTTTGGGATTTGAAGAATATGAAAAAGAGATTTCGATAGAAAAAGATACCGATTTAGAAACCATTATCTTAAAAGAAAATGCAACCAAATTAGTTGAAGTTGTTGTTCAGTCTAAAAAGAAAATCATTGAACAGAAAACAGATCGTCTGGTTTACAATCTGGAAAATAATGTTACAAATGTTGGAGGAGATGCCTTAAGCGCGATTAACACTGCGCCGGGAGTTGTAGTAAAAAATAATACCATTACTATTTTAGGAAAAGGAACTTCCCGCGTTATGATCGATGGAAGAATGATTGAATTGGCTGGCGAAGAATTGAATAACTTTTTGAAATCAATATCGGCAAGTGATATTAAAAATATTGAAATTATCAGCAATCCGCCGGCGAAATATGAAGCGGAAGGAACTGGCGGACTGATTAATATTATCATGAAAAAAGGAGTCCGTGATTCGTGGAAAAACACCACGACAGCTTCTTATGATCAGAATAAATATGGAATTTTTACTTTGAGAGATAATTTCTTTTACAATAAAAAGAAGTTTCGTTTTTCTGCCAGCATTAACGGAAAAACAGGCTATTTGAATGCTACAGACGACTTAAAAATGTATTTTCCTGATGGGCTTTCGCACATGCAAAGCACAACAAAAGTAAAAACCGAAAACTTTTCCGGAAAAATAGCTTTGGATTATGATTTCTCTGAACGTACAACAGTTGGTTTTCAATTTATGAATGACAGAAATAATCCAGATTTCAACTCGGATATTTCGATTAGTAATTATAATGCTCAAAATCAATTGTACAATATTACTCTGAATAAAAGTAATACCGATAGAGGATCAGGAAATCAAACTTATAATGCGCATTTGATTACCAAGCTAGATGGCTTAAATCGAAAATTATCTTTTGATGTGGATTATTTTAATTACGATTCAAAATTTGATAGAAGTTTTATAGCCAATAATTATACACCGGAAATGATATTTGTAGATGTAAATCAGGCAGGAAAAAACATTTCGAATCAGGATATTGACAACTGGAGTTTTAAGGCCGATATGGAACATCCGTTTCAGGCGATCAATTTGTCTTATGGTGCAAAAATGAGTTTCACAAATAGTATCAGCGATGTACTTTATTACAATACAATTTCAGGAACTCCGGTCTTAGATCCAAATCAGTTAAACCGATTTATATATACCGAAAACAATCAGGCGATTTATGTGAATGCAGATAAAAAACTAAATGAAAAATGGAATTTTCAAATGGGCTTAAGATTGGAAAATACACAAACAAATGGGTTTTCTGAAACTCTGAATCAAACGACAGAGAATAATTATTTGAAATTGTTTCCAACGGTTTATGCTTCTTACAAGAGAAACGAAAATAATACTTTCAGTTTAAATTACGGGAAAAGAATAAACAGACCTCGTTTTGACTTATTGAATCCGTTTAGAATTTACATCAGCAGTAATAGTTATTCAGAAGGAAATCCGTTTTTAAAACCTTCTTTCAGTGATAATTTTGAGTTTGCACATTCTTATAAAGAAATCCTGAGAACCAGTGTTTTTGTCAACTCTGTTACTAATGGTTATGGTGTTTTATTTAGTGCAAACCCAGAAACGAATACACAAATTGTAACACGTGAGAATTATTTTAAAAATTTAAGTTATGGAGTTGGAGAAAGCTATTCAGCAACTTTTGCAGATTGGTGGCAGAGTGAAAATTCATTATACTTTTTAGGAGCAAAAACGGAATTTATTAAAGACATAAATGCAACTCCATCAAACAGTTTGCAAATTGATTTTTCGACAAATAACACTTTTGTATTAGGTAAAACGACAAAATTGCAAATCGATTTTTCGTATACAACTCCTTTTAAAAGTGGTTTGTATGAAGTGGGATATGCCTCTAGTTTTGATATCGGTTTCAAACAGGATTTGTTTAATAAAACAATGCAGATCGCATTTTTGGCAAATGATATTTTTAATACGTCTTATTTAAAAGATTTTACTTCGGTTGTAAATGGTGTAAAACAGGTTTACAGCCAAACTGAAAGTAACAGATTTGTACGTTTATCTGTGGTTTATAATTTTGGGAATAAGAAGATAAATGTGAAGGAAAGAGCTTTTGGAAATCAGGAGGAGAAAAAGAGAACGGGGAATTAATTAGATAATTAGTCAATTAGAAAATTAGATAATTTTTGTAGTATCCTAACAGGTTTTTTCAACCTGTTAGGTATTTTCTTTCGCTACCTAAAAATGGATACCTAACAGGTTGAAAAAACCTGTTAGGATATTTAAACGTCTTTTGTGAATTTGGGCACGTCCTACTTATAATACGAATGCCAATAAAATACCAAGAACAATCATGGAAACTTTGGCAACATTGAATTTGTGTCCTTCACTGCTTTCGAAGATAATAGTCGATGAAATATGGAATAGGATTCCGATTACAATGGCTGTTATTTCAGTGTAATATGCATTTAAAATGGGTAAATATTCAGAGGCAATTGTACCAAGCGGAGTCATAATGGCGAAAGTAAGCATGAAAGCAAAAATTGCTTTTTTGTTGAGATTTGCATTGATGAAAAACGTAGTTAAAATCACGGCAATTGGCAAATGATGAATCGCAATTCCGATTGCTAAACCGTGATGATGACTTACAGGAAAACCTTCCAGAAAGGCGTGAATACATAAACTGATAAAAAGCAACCATGGAATCTGAGACATTTGTGCATGCCCGTGAACGTGCCCGTGTTCAGCACCTTTTGAGAAAAATTCAAGGATGATCTGGAATAAAATCCCGACCATTATAAATAAACCAATATTATGATTATGAGATTCGTAAACTTCAGGCAACAAATGTATTACGGTTAACGATAATAAAAATGAACCGCTAAAAGCAAGTAATAATTTTAGATTGGTTTTGTTTTTTGGTTTTATAAATAAAGCCACAGCATAACCTAAAAGTACAGAAAATAAGGGTAGTAAGTAGTTCATTATTTTGTTTAATCGGTTTTTGTTTAATCGTTTAATCGGTTTTTGTTAGTTTGCTTAAAACGATTAAACAAATTAACAGTTAAACAATTAAACCTATTTAAAAATCATGATTAATCGTTCGCTTTCGGTTTTATGGAATTTTTTGAGTTTGTAATCTCCAAAAATATCCAAAAGAAAAATTCCGGCTTCGGCCATTAATTCTTCAAAATCTTTTAAAGTTAAAGCTTTTACTTTTTCGGTAAAATGATATTTATGTCCTTGATCTTCAAAATCAATTTCTTTGAAAATATGTCCGTCTTCAAGGTATCTTTTGATTTTAAAATCGATTCCGTCAACGGTTTTTACTTCTTCGGGAACCAAAGTTTCGATTACCTGCGCCACATTCATAAAATCAATCACGGCAAAACCGTATTCAGATAAACTTTCTTTGATAGCTTTTAAAGTCGTAAGATTGTCGTCATCACTTTCGAAATAGCCAAAACTGGTAAACAAATTAAAAATAGCATCGAATTTTTCTTCGAAAGGCTCGCGCATGTCGTGGACCTTGAAATGCAGGGTTTCGTTGCTGTTTTTACTGGCTTCGGCAATACTGTTTTCAGACAAATCGGCGCCTAAAACATCAAAGCCAAGTTGGTTTAAATAAATAGAATGACGTCCTTTTCCACACGCTAAATCCAATACCTTAGCCTTTTCAGGAAGATTTAGGTAATGAGTAAGATTATCCATAAAAATCTGAGCCTCACGGTAATTTCGGTCTTTATAAAGAATGTGATAATACGGAGTGTCAAACCATGAAGAGAACCAGTTTTCGGTGTTACGCTCCTGATTTGGTGTTGATGAGTTTGGTGCTTCAGACATTTATTCTATTTCAATTAATTCAAAGTACCGCAAATTTAGTGTATTTTTGCCGAAAAATAACTATTTCGCAAGGATACCTATATAATTGGTAATATGCATTTGCGATTGGAGTTGTTTTTTTAAACAAAAATAAAGATGGAAGAAAATTTTAGAATGATAGCCAAATGTTTTTTTGGTTTCGAAGAAATATTAGAAAAAGAATTACGTGATCTTGGTGCTCAGGATGTCGAAAAAGGAGTGAGAATGGTAAGCTTTAAAGGCGATAAAGGTTTTATGTATAAAGCCAATTTATCGTTGCGTACGGCGCTTAAAGTATTAAAACCAATTTACTCGTTTAGAGCAAACAACGAGCAGGCATTATACAAAGGAATTTCAGGTGTTAACTGGTCTAAATTGCTTAATGCCAACCAAACTTTTGTAATTGATGCAACAGTGCATTCGACTTATTTTAATCACTCAGAATTTGTCTCTCAAAAATGTAAAGATGCGATTGTGGATCAGTTTAGAGAAAGAACTGGACAAAGACCAAGCATTGATAAACAATATCCAGACTTAAGAATCAATGTTCATATTGATAAAGATCAGGTTTCTGTAGCTTTAGATACTTCTGGAAATTCACTGCACCAGCGTGGTTACAGAACAGCTACGAATATTGCACCAATCAATGAAGTTTTGGCGGCAGGAATTCTGTTGTTGTCAGGTTGGGAAGGTCAAAGTCACTTTTTGGATCCAATGTGTGGATCTGGAACTTTCTTGGCGGAAGCGGCTATGATCGCTTGTAATATTCCGGCAAACATCAACAGAAAAGAATTTGCTTTTGAAAAATGGAAAGACTGGGACAATGATTTATTTGATCAGATTGTAAACAGTTTGATGAAAAAAACAAAAGAATTTCATTATACAATAAAAGGTTTTGATAAAGCACCAAGTGCAGTAAGCAAAGCGAAAGACAATGTAAGAAATGCAAATCTTGAAGATTATGTAACGGTTTCTGAAGATAATTTTTTCGATACTGAGAAAGCAGTAGAAGGAAAACTGCATATGGTTTTCAATCCGCCATACGACGAGCGTTTAGATATTCATATGGAGAAATTCTACGCTAGCATTGGTGATACTTTAAAGAAAAATTATCCAGGAACAAACGCTTGGTTTATTACTGCAAATCTTGAAGCCTTAAAATTTGTTGGATTAAAACCTTCCAGAAAAATTAAACTTTTCAATGCAAGTCTGGAAGCACGTTTAGTAAAATACGAAATGTACGAAGGAAGCAAGAGAACGAAATTTCAAATCTAAGATACTAAGATTCTGAGGTACTAAGATGCTAAGATTTTTTAACATCTTCCATAAATAAACAAAATAAATTAAAGTTCTAAGACTCTAAGCTTCTAAATAAAAAACTGAGAAGCTCAGAGTCTTAGAGCCTTAGCAACTTTAAAAAAAATGACAAAACTACAAGTAAGAGCTTTTTTATATCAATTAGGAACTTTTGCTATTCTATTTATAGCAGGAAGATTTATTATTGCACAATACACAGGATTAACGGGATTTTGGATTCCAGTGACTTCTTTTATTGTTGCCACTCTAATTGGGCCTAAATTTCAGGCTGTAAAAACCAAAGATGGTGAAAAGCTTTTTATGAAATGGATTTTTATAAAAGGTATTAGAGAAATCGGATAAAATTTTAATCAGCGTTATGAAGAAAATTGGACTTATTGGCGGTATCAGCTGGGTTTCAACTGCTGATTATTATAAATTAATTAATGAAGGAATAAATGAAAAAATGGGAGGTTTGAACTTCTCTGAATGTTTGGTTTATTCTTTTAATTATGCCGATATAAAAAAGAATAACGATAACAACGATTGGGATTCGACTTTTAAAATGCTTTTTAAAGGCTGTGAATTTTTAAAATCGGGCGGGGCGGAAGCGATTGTTTTATGCGCCAATACAATGCACTTAATTGCTGATAAACTTCAAGAAGCAATTGATATTCCTCTTATTCATATTGCAACGGCCACGGCTGTTGAAATTGAGAAAAAAGAAATTAAAAAGGTAGGTTTACTAGGAACTAAGTTTACAATGGAACTGGATTTCTTTAAAGATAAACTTGCGGTTAAAGGAATCGAAGCAATTATTCCAATTGAGGAAAGCGATAAGGATTTTATTCATTACACTATTTTTGAAGAGTTGGGAAGGGGAATTGTAACTGAAGAAACGAAAAAACGTTATCTTGAAATTGCCAATGAACTAATTAAAAATGGTGCAGAAGGAATTATTTTGGGCTGTACCGAAATCCCATTAGTAATAAAGCCAGAAGACGTTTCCGTTCCCGTTTTCGATACAGCTTTGATACATTCGAAAGCGGCCGTTAATTTTCAGCTTTCTTAATAGTATTAGAAATAAAATAAAAACCACGAATTCAAAATTATGAGTTCGTGGTTTTTTATTATTTGATATTTTTATTTTTTAGGCGCTTTTTTAGTTGCGACCGGAATAACTGTTTTTTTCTTGTAAATAGGAATGAAATACGAAACAGTATAGTTAAAACCAATTCCGAAACTTCCGTCATAAGTTCTGTTAAAACCTGGAATATATAAATTGTCAAAATTATCTGGTTTTGTATTTGCAACCAGCATTTTCAACTGTACGCCAAAACCAACAAATACATTATTAAACACTTTTGCTTTTACTCCCATTACAACTTCAATCCATCCTGCTGTAAGTCCGTTGTATTTTTGGTGTTCTGTAATTGCAGGTTGTTCACCCCAATACGGATTTGGATTGTAAATTTTATAACTATTTAATTCCTGGCTAAATGTACTAAAACCTCCTCTTAGACCAATAGTGATTAGGTTTTCCATATCAAGCCAGTTTTGGTATAAATTATAATCAAAACCTCCTTTAATATATGTTCCTGTTGCCGATGAGTTTAGTCTGTCATCGTCAGTAGTTTTGTCTTCAAAACCTAGTTCGGCAGCTAAATAGTATTTTTTTGTCAAGCGCCAGTCACCCACAAATTCGATTCCTTTGTAATCTTTATCATAAAAACCGCGAGTCAGTTTATACAAATCAACTCCCACGCGAAGTCCGTAACGGTCTGTTTTTATGCTGTCGGCTTTTACTTCCTGCAAAGCAGGTTTCGTTACAGTTTCTGTTTTTGGTTTTTCAGGAACGATTTCTTTGGTTACTGTAGTTGTTGGTGTTTCTTGAGCATGACCCAAAAACATTGAAAACAATAAGCAAAAACTAGAAATATACTTCAATGTGTGTTTCATTTTCTGTTTCAATGTTATATTTTTTTACATAAATCTGGGTCATCCAGAAGCCTTTCGAATCAGTATCAGTTTTTATAAATGGAGCAGTTGGCGGAATTCCGTCAGAAAGAGGATCAAGGTCAAAAATAGTTTTAAAACCACAAGCTCTAGAAACATATAGATTTTGGCGCGAATAATTAAATTGCACTTCATCTGTATTTATTGCTGCCGTATTATCATTGCCTGAGTCTAAAATAAAAGTATAAGATGTTGAATTTACATCGGTTCTTAGCGGAATAGAGATAGTGCTTCCATTTGCAAGATACTTTGCCTCGCCAGTTGCATTTTCATTAAAAATAATTCCTTCGGTCATGCCTTTTCCAATTACTTTTAAATTAGTAACTTCTTTATTAACTGATGGATTATCGGCATAGAAAAAATCAATAACTAATCGTGGTGTTGTTGGAGTATCTGGATCACAAATATCATCTTTTTCACAACTTGACAAGCCAAAAGTAAAAAGCAGTAAAACTGAAACTATTTTTCTCATTTATATTTTTTTATCGAAGTTCTAAAAGTACAACATTTTCGACATGATGCGTCTGTGGAAACATATCAACCGGACGTACACGCGTAACTTTGTATTTTTCATCCATCAAAGCCAAATCACGTGCTTGTGTAGCCGAATTACAACTTACATAAACTACTTTTTTTGGAGCTATTTTTAAAATCTGATCGATTACTGCAGCGTGCATTCCATCTCTTGGTGGATCAGTAATAATTACATCCGGTTTTCCGTGCTGTGCAATAAAAGCTTCGTTGAATACCACTTTCATGTCTCCAACAAAAAACTCGCAATTGTTGATATTATTGCGCTCAGCGTTTGCTTTAGCATCTAAAATAGCTTCTGGAACACTTTCTACACCAATTACTTTTTTTGCTTTTTTAGAAACAAACTGAGCAATAGTTCCAGTTCCTGTATATAAATCATAAACAGTTTCATTTCCTGTCAGTCCAGCAAAATCACGTGTAATTTTATACAATTCGTAAGCTTGATCTGAGTTTGTCTGGTAAAAAGATTTAGCATTTATACTAAATTTTAAACCTTCCATTTCTTCTAAGATATAATCTCTTCCTTTGTAAAGTTTAATATCCTGATCGTAAATTGTATCGTTTTGTTTTGCATTTACAACATATTGCAATGAAGTAATTTGTGGAAATTTCTCGTATAAATGATCTAGAACCAATTCACGGTTTGCTTTGTCATCTTCGAAAAACTGAATCAAAACCATGATTTCTCCTGTTGAAGCAGTACGAATCATTAAGGTTCTCAATAATCCAGAATGTTCTCTCGGATTAAAGAATGCCAAGTTATGATCATTGGCAAAAGCTCTAATTTCGTTTCTAATTGCGTTTGAAGGATCTTCCTGCAAATGACATTTTTGAATGTCCAAAATTTTATCCCACATTTTAGGAATATGAAATCCTAATGCGTTTCTGTTGCCTAAATCTTCTGTGCTTCCAATTTCTTTTTCAGTTAACCAACGGCTGTTTGAAAATGAAAATTCCATTTTATTTCTGTAGAAAAACTGTTTTTCTGAACCTAAAATAGCTTCAAATTCTGGAAGTTCCACTTTTCCAATTCGCTGCAAATGATTTTTTACTTCATTTTGTTTGTAATACAGCTGTTGGCTGTAATTCATATTTTGCCATTTACATCCGCCACAAACACCAAAATGATCACAGATTGGTTCAATACGATGTTTAGAAAATTCGTGAAATTTCACGGCTTTTCCTTCGTAATATGCTTTTCTTTTTTTGAACGTTTGTACATCCACAACATCGCCGGGCACAACATTCGGAATAAATATTACTTTTCCATCAGGAGCTTTTGCTACTGATACTCCTTTTGCTCCTGCGTCTAAAACTTCAATTTGATGAAAGACGACTTTGTCTGTATTTTTTCTTCCCATAGCGCAAAAATAAGGGTTTGTAAACTTTTATAAATTTAATTTTCAAAATATTTTATCAAATTGTTTAATTTAACAGATTAATTGAGTTTAAAAGTTAACTTTGTTTTTTAGCAATTGTCCCAGTGCTGCGTTTTTAACCTATTGTATTGTTATTTTTTTATGAAGTTATATCATAATCTGTCACAAATAAGTTTTCTTAAAAAAAGCTACGCTTTTAAATTTTTATTTGTTGCATTCATCGGAATCCATATTCCTTTAATTGGTATTCTGTTTTTTGTACTGTTTTCATCGTACAATATTTCTGTAGCCTCTATCGTGATTTTTGCAATAATTATGACATTATTGGCTACTGCAGTAACATTACTGGTTTTAAATCAATTGATTATGCCAATATCTATTGCTTCAAAATCATTGGATGATTATAGAAATAATAGAAAACTTTCGGTTTTGCCTACAGAATACACTGATGAAGCAGGTTTATTAATGTGCAATATTCAGGAATCAATATATGAGTCTGAAAGTTTTATAAATGAAAAACAGGATTTGATTTATATGCTTTCGCATGATTTGAAAAATTTTGCTGGAAATCCGCAAGGACTTGCGAAATTGATTTTAAGCGAAAACCCTTCAGAATCTGTTAGACATTTAGCCGAATTAATTTGTGAGTCGACTAATTTGCAATTTCGATACATCGAAAACTTTATAAAACTGCTCAAAGAACAAGATCAGGTTGCAAAGCTTAATCCAGATGCTAAAACGATTGTTTTTACCAATATTGTACCTTTTATAAACGAACAAGTAGAGCAGCGTTTGCTAGATAAAAATATTACATTAAATGTAAGTTTAGATACATCTGAGGCAAAATTACGGATTGATGAAGGCCTGCTAGTTCAGGTTTTGGTAAACTTAATAAGCAATGCGATAAAATTCTCTTATTTTGACAGCGAAGTGAAAGTCCGAATTTTCAGCGAAGATTCGAAATTAAAAATCAGTGTAGCCGATAAAGGAATTGGTTTTGATAAAAATCAAATTGAAGAATTATTCAAAAAATTCACTAAAATGAGCCGATTAGGAACTGCAAATGAATTATCTACCGGAATTGGGCTTTACTTATGCAAAAAAATAATCGAACGTCATCAAGGCACACTTAACGCTGAAAGTGAAGGTAAAAATAAAGGAGCTGAATTTAAAATTGAATTTGAGCTTTAAACTTAGATGCGTTTAAAAAGCGACATTATGCATGAATACTGGTTTTCCATCAACACAGCCAACTCCGGCAGGAGGCAGGATAATATCGCAGGTCGAGAAAATATTCCATTTTACATTAAATGCTGCTCTAGCATCAGTGTATGCTTTTACTTTAGCAAGAAAATCGGCAGTGTTTATTTTTTTTGAGTAAATAATGAAATTCTCAGGTCCACCACAAGCTTTCGATCCAATTGCTGTAAAATCCCATTCTTTTGAATCTGTACAAGTCTCCGAATTTACTTTAGAAAGCGTTACGATTTCCTGATACATTTTTTCTAATTGCTTGATATCGTTTTCTTTGCTGTTATTGTCGTCAGCGCGATCATTACTGCAAGAAATAAAAATCAGACAAAGAGTAGCTAGTATAAAACTTAAATTTTTCATGGTTAATTATTGAAGGTTAGTTCTTATACATAGATGTGTGAATTCAAAAAAGGTTGCGTGGCAGGATGAGATTCTAAGGTTCTGAGATACTAAGGTTTAAAAAAAACTTAGAATCTTAGTATCTCAGAACCTTAGTATCTTAAAAAAAAAAACTACCACAGTTGATGAACAGATGGTTTTATATATTTTTCATAAATCGCATTCATTGCAGTAATTTTCTCCGGACTTATTTTAGGAAGATCGTAAACAGATAAATTAGAAAGCACATGATCTGCTTTTGAAGCGCCGGGAATTATACAGCTAATTTCTTCAAAATTTAAAATCCATTGCAGGGCAATAGGAGCAAGGTTTGGATTTTCTGGAAATAGCGCTTTTAATTCTTCAACGGCTTTTAAACCTAATTCATAATCAATTCCTGAGAATGTTTCACCTTTGTCAAAAGCATCTCCGTTACGATTAAAATTACGGTGATCTTGCGGTTCAAAAGTGGTTTTTAAATCAAATTTACCAGTTAAAAGTCCGCTTGCCAACGGAACGCGTGCAATGATTCCGATATCTTTCTTCTTCGCTTCTGAGAAAAACAATTGCGAAGGGCGCTGACGAAACAGATTAAAAATAATTTGAACTGTAGTAACATTTGAATATTCGATGGCTTTTAAAGCTTCTTCTACTTTTTCAACACTTACACCCAGATTTAAAATTTTCCCCTGATCTTTTAAACGGTCAAATAATTCAAAAATTTCTGGACGGTAATAAACTTCAGTAGGAGGACAGTGCAGCTGAATCAAATCGAGCGTTTCTAATCCTGTTCTTTTTAAACTGTCTTCAACAAATTTTTGAAGCACTTTTGGCTGGTAGCCTTCATTTACATGCGGATTAATTTGACGTCCGCATTTTGTCGCAACATAAATTCGTTCAGATCTTGAACGCACAACGCGCCCAACAGCAGTTTCGCTTAAGCCGTTTTCATAAACATCTGCAGTATCAATAAAATTGACACCATTATCAATTGCTGTATTTATAAGCGCATCGGCTGTTTTATCGTCAAATCCCGATCCCCATTTCCCTCCAACTTGCCAAGTTCCAAGTGAGATTTCAGAGATGTTAAAGTTTGTTTTTCCTAGTTTTCTGTAGTTCATTTTTTTTGAGTTGCTAAGTTGCTAAGGTTCTGAGTTACTAAGTTTTTTTAAAGTTGCAAAGTTGCTGAGCTTTTAAGTTGCTAAGATTTTATTAAAGTAAAAAACTTAGAATCTTAGCATCTTAGAACCTCAGTGTCTTTTTTTTAGTCAAACAAATCTGAAGACAAATAACGGTCGCCTCGATCGCATATAACAGCAACCACGACTCCAGATTCTAATTTTTCGGCTATTTTTAGCGCAACAGCAACAGAGCCGCCACTGCTCATTCCTGCAAAGACACCTTCTTCGAGTGCTAGACGTTTTGTCATTGCTCTCGCTTCATCTTCACTGACATCAATAACAGTATCAACTTTTGAGGCATCAAATATTTTTGGCAGATATTCCTGTGGCCATTTACGAATTCCTGGAATCTGAGATCCGTCACTTGGCTGTGCGCCGATGATTTGTATTGCTGGATTTTTTTCTTTTAAGTAAGTCGAAGTTCCAATGATTGTTCCTGTTGTTCCCATTGCCGAGACAAAATGAGTTACAGTTCCTTCGGTATCGTTCCATATTTCTGGACCTGTTGTTTTATAATGCGCTTTCCAGTTGTCATCATTTGCAAATTGATTTAGCATAATATAACCGCCTTCTGCGACTTTTTTATCGGCATAATCTCTAGAGCCAATAATTCCTTCCTCAGCAGGCGTTAAAATCACCGTAGCGCCATATGCACGCATTGTCTGAGTTCGCTCTTTGGTCGAATCTTCCGGCAAAACCAATTCGATTTCAATTTGAAACAACTGCGCAATCATCGCCAGAGCAATTCCGGTATTACCACTGGTTGCTTCAATCAATTTATCGCCTTTTTTTATTTCGCCTCTTTCTAAAGCTGCTGCAATCATATTATATGCCGCTCTGTCTTTTACGCTTCCACCAGGATTATTTCCTTCAAGTTTCAGTAAAAGTTTTACGTTTTTATTTTTAACCAAATTGACAGTTTCCATCAATGGAGTATTTCCAATTAGGTTAACCAATTTCTGTGGACTCATTTTATTTCTTTTCTTTTATTTTAACTTCTGTTGTAGTGGTATTCAAAACGATAGAATCTGCGGGAACAGATTTTGTAATCCAGGCATTTCCGCCCACAATGCTGTTTTTTCCAATAGTAGTTTCTCCGCCTAAAATGGTTGCATTGGCATAAATGCAGACATTTTTTTCTACAGTTGGATGACGTTTTGCGTTTTTCATTTCTTTGCTTACGCTCAAAGCGCCAAGCGTAACACCTTGATATATTTTTACATGCTTTTCAATAACTGTAGTTTCGCCAATAACGATTCCCGTTGCGTGATCAATAAAAAACGGAGATGCAATTTTAGCTCCTGCGTGAATATCTGTTCCGGTAATTCGGTGCGCATATTCACTCATCAATCTTGAAAATAATAATAAATCAAGTAAATATAATTCGTGGCTTAATCGATAAATAGCAATAGCATAAAATCCAGGATAAGCCAGATAAACTTCATCAATACTGTTTGAGGCTGGGTCATTTTCTAAAATATAAGCAGCGTCTTCATTTAATTTTTCTAAAACTCCAGGAAGTTTTTCTAAAAATCTGTCCCAAATCGATTCGCATAAGTTTTCTGGTTTTTGACATGCCAGAACTGCAATCTCTTTAAAGCGTACTTCGAGATCGTCTATACTTTGGTCTAAAGCAGCATTCGAATCAAAAAGAGTGTAAAAAAGCTTCTCGGTAAAATCTTCTGTTTTAGTTTTGATTCCGTAATTTATGTTTGAATGGCTTTTTAAAGCTTTGATATTTTGTATGATAGTGTCTTTTGTCACAATGGTAAAATTGATTGGATATTTTCAAACGTTAAAAGTAAGGCGTTTTTTGTAAATAAGGGCAGGAATTAACTAAAGAAATTTTGTATTGGCAGTGCTATTTGTGATAATTAAATGATTGCTAAATACACTTATTTAGGATGTATCTTAAAAACTTAAATGCGTAAATTAGCCAGTAAAATTTCTAAAAATGAAAAACAACTCAACTTTTAAAAGCGCTATTTCTGGTCTTGAATTGCCAGACGGTCAGAAAATCTCTGGAAAATCAATTCACGATCCTATTCTGAGTTTAATTATAAAAGATTATCCTTCGTTTTGTGATGAGGATTGTATTTCGGTTCAGGAACTGAATGATTACCGCCAAAAGTATATTTCAAATTATTTATCAAGTGAAATTGGGATGCTTTCAGATCTTGAAAAAAGCGTTATTTCGTCATTAAAAGAAGATAAATCTATTGTAAGTATTGTTGAAGATGAAGATGAAACACGAAGTTTTGGACAAAAAATAGCTGATAAAGTAGCAGATTTTGGCGGAAGCTGGACTTTTATTATATCGTTTGTTCTTTTTATTGTTATTTGGATTAGTGCAAATGTTTTGATTTTGGTGAATAAAGGTTTTGATCCGTATCCGTTTATTCTGCTTAATTTGATTTTATCGTGTATTGCTGCATTGCAGGCGCCGGTAATTATGATGAGCCAGAATCGTCAGGAAGAAAAAGACAGAAACCGTGCTAAAAAAGATTATATGATTAACTTGAAATCAGAATTAGAGATCAGAATGATTCATGATAAAATCGATCATTTGATTATGCATCAGCAGCAGGAATTGATCGAAATTCAAAAAGTTCAAATCGAAATGATGAATGATATTTTGCATCAGATCAAAAAATAATTCTTACAAAAATCAAAAGTAAAAGTGTTTGAGGTAATAACCAAAAACGACAAAAATCAGATTTAAAAACGCTAAATTCCAAATGAGTTTTTTGTGTTTTTTTGATTTGTCGAAAAAACACAAAACACAAAATCCGAAAAATAAAAGAGTAGAATAAAGCGCTGGATACATTTTAAAAGCGGCTAAAAACTCGCCTTGAAAAAGTAAGAATAAACCACGCTGAAAACCACAGCCGAGACAGTCAAAACCAAAGAGCCATTTGAATAGGCAAGGGACCATGTAAATCTCTAAATTCAAGGGAATGTTTTTTGCAATTTTACAAAAAAATATTCGATATCAATTCAAGAGAATCCAACTGCTATTTTAAAGTTTTATACTTTTGAAATCTTATAACAAAATAAAAATGAAAGCTTTTAAAATTTTAATAATGATTCTTGCAATTGGAGTAGCGCTTTATGAGCAAGTTTCTGAAGAAAAAAATATCTATATCATGATCGCTGCAATTGTAGTTTTCATGTACGGAATGATGCAGCTGAGTGCAAAAACGCCAAGTAAAAATCAAGATAAAGACGAAGAGGATGCTGACTAAAGGAGATAAGGTTTCGGTTTTAGATGAAGCCATAAACGGAATAGTAGTTTCGGTGAAAAATAACGAGGTTTTGATTGAAACTGAGGATGGTTTTATGATGACATTTTTTGTCAATGAATTAATTAAGATTCAGGAAACCAGTAATTTAATGAATTCTATTAAAAGAATTGATTTAGATGAAATTTCAAAAGAGAAAACAGAGCCAAAAGCAAGAAGTTTTGTCAAAGAAAAGAAAGATAAACGCGAAATATCGGCTCCTGAATTTGATTTGCACATTGAAAAATTGGTTCCAAATAAACGTGGCATGTCGAATTATGATATTTTGACTCTACAGACAGAAACGGCAAAAAGACATATTGAATTTGCGATTAAAAACAGGATTCCTAAAATTGTTTTTATTCATGGAGTCGGCGAAGGAATTTTAAAAGCCGAACTTGATTTCTTACTAGGTCGTTATGACGGTTTAGATTTTCAAGATGCCAATTATCAAAAATACGGCCTTGGAGCAACCGAAGTTTATTTTAGGCAAAACAATAAATAAAACTTTTTTTATCCTAAAAAACGCTGTTTTAAAAGCATAAAAAAACATCCATTTTTCGTTCTGATTCTGTTAGAAAATCAGCTTGAAAAATGGATGTTTTTTTGTAAGAATTTAAAAGTGCTTTTTATAGCAAATTATGATGTTGTATTATGGAGCTATTGTTGTTACTTCTCCTAAGTAAAATTCGGTTGCAAGTTTAAAAGTACTGTTTCCTTTTTTCATTGTTGCGTTTCTTATATACACTTTATGTTTATAAACTTTAAGAGTATGGCTTGTAGTAATTTCTATAATTCCACTTACATTTTCAACGCCTGCAACACCTACCCAAGTATCTTTTACTGATGGAGTTGATGGAGTTGCATCTACACAGAAATAATTTTGTTTAGGCAGCTCAGGTAAATTACTTGAATATATTCTATAATAAACATTATTTGAAGTAACAGCCGGATTACTTGTAGGCAAATTGATTAAACTTTTTCTTGGTTGTCCCGCTGGAGTATCTTCATTTACAATTAAATTTTTGTCTAAGTTTTCTATTACCAAAGCGTTTGATAAATTATTATTGTAAACTTTTAATTGAACATCACAGTATTTTGCAACTTCATCTGTAAAAGCTACGACGACAGGATCAACCGTCGTTTTAAAATCTCCAAAAACATATTCATCATTAACTAGAACAGGACCTGGTTTTGAAAATGTTGCATTTACCAAAGTAATATTGTGATTATATCCCACAATCTCTGTATGTCCATCAGCTGGAGCCGGATCTTTATAATTCGCTTTGGTTACAATTTGAAGTTTACCTGCAAGTGCGCGCCATTCCTGATTAATGTTTGGTGTCGCTGGAGGAATCGCATCACATACATTTGATACTGCAACAGCGCCATCGTAAGCTCGGTAGAAAAAACGAAAAGTCTTATCATCAATATCGTAAACTAAAGTGTCAGGCTGAGTTGCAAGTTTGCCTTCAGGCATTTGCAATAATAATGTTTCCTGAGGTTTAAGTTTATAAATCAACGTATTAGTTGTAGGATCACAGCTTGTCGCAACGACATCTTTAAAATCAATAGTTTCTACAGTCAAATCACCATCATCGCAGCCGTTTAATAACAGGGCAAATAATAGAAGGCTTGCATATTTTTTCATCGTAATTTTATTTGGGTCAAAAATAGTGAAAAATTTGGCAAATGATATTGAAGATTGGACAATTGATATTTTATAACTTTGCAGTAATGAAAAAAGTATATCTCGATAACGCCTCTACAACGGCCATGCGTCCTGAAGTAATTCAGGAAATGACAAAAGTGATGACAGAAGATTTTGGTAATCCGTCTTCTACACATAGTTTTGGACGAAATGGCAAAACTATTTTAGAACTTTCCAGAAAAAGTATTGCTAAACATTTAAACTGTTCGGCTCAGGAAATTATTTTTACTTCTGGTGGTACTGAAGCAGATAACTGGATTCTGCGATCTGCTGTTGAAGATCTTGGCGTAAAGCGAATTATTACTTCAAGAATTGAACATCACGCTGTTTTATACGCTGTTTTGGCTTTGGAATCTGATTATGGTATCCAAGTTGATTATGTAAAGGTAAATCCAGATGGAAGCATCGATTTAACGCATTTGTCTAATTTATTATCAGAAGATAAAAAGACTATTGTTAGTTTAATGCATGTAAACAACGAAACGGGAACAATTTTAGATCTTGAGCGAGTTGGTGTAATTTGCAAGCAATATAATGCTTTATTTCATTCAGATACCGTGCAATCGGTTGGGAAGACAGAAATCGACCTGCAAAAAATACCAGTCGATTTTATAGTAGCAAGCGCACATAAATTTCATGGACCAAAAGGAGTCGGATTTGCATTTGTTCGAAAAAATTCTGGATTGCAGCCTTTAATTTTTGGAGGAGAGCAAGAAAAAGGCCTACGTGCGGGAACCGAAGCTGTTCATCAAATTGCCGGAATGTCGAAGGCATTATCTTTATCTTATGAAAATTTAGAAGAAGAAAGAAAATACATTTCAGACTTAAAAAGGTATCTTATTAATCAATTAGAAACTCATTTTCCGGGCTTCAGAATCAACGGAAAAAGAGATGATTTTTATAATATTATCAACATTATTCTACCTTTTTCTTCAGATAAAACTTCGATGTTGCTGTTTAGTTTGGATATGAAAGGAATTGCGGTTTCAAGAGGAAGCGCATGTCAGTCAGGAAGCATTAAGCCATCACATGTTTTAAAAGAAATGCTTTCGGAAACCGATTTAAAATTACCAAATCTCCGAATTTCATTTAGTCACTATAATACTAAAGAAGATATCGATTGGCTGATTGAGAGTCTTAAAGCTGTTTAAAAGTTTCAGGTTTCAAGTTTCAAGTTTCAGGTTTCGAGCAGAACTTGAAACTTGAAACCTGAAACCTGAAACAAAAAAAAAACTATTTACGTATCACCTTTACCTGCGAATCGTTTGTCAATTTTATAATAGTTGATGGTTTTCCGGCAACTTTATCGTGATATAAGTTTACGACATAATCAACACCATTTACAATTTCGGGACTAATATCTTTAAATGCAATTGGAGTCGGTTGGCCAGAAATATTGGCAGAAGTTGAAACTAAAGGTTTTTTCATTCGCTCCAATAATTTGAAGCAAAACGGCTCTTTTACTACACGAATTCCAAGAGAATTATCTGCTGCAATAATATTTGGAGCCACATTTCTTGGTTCATCAAGAATTAAAGTGGTTGGTTTTTCAGATAAATCTAAAATTTGCCAAGCTACTTCGGGGATATTTTTAAAAACATTATACATCATTTTTTCCCCATTCATCAGCACAATCATACTTTGTGTCTCAGCACGTTGTTTCAATTTGTAGATTTTTGCAACAGCTTCAGGATTAGTAGCGTCGCAGCCAATTCCCCAAACAGTATCAGTTGGATACAAAATGATACCGCCTTCTTTAATGACTTCGTAAGCTTTAATTATTTCTTCGTTCATTGTAAAATTTTAATGCTATTTGAAATGCAAAGATAATAATTCCGATTTGCAGAG
This sequence comes from Flavobacterium sp. 245, assembly GCF_004362055.1. Taxonomy (GTDB): domain Bacteria; phylum Bacteroidota; class Bacteroidia; order Flavobacteriales; family Flavobacteriaceae; genus Flavobacterium. Next base: position 38,855 of record NZ_SNXB01000004.1, on the reverse strand, counting down.
ATTCTTAATTGATCTTTTTATCTTTATTTTTATAATTACAACCTTATATTTGCATATCTAAGAAATATTACAAAAATATGAAAATACTGCACATTTCTGGGGCAAAAGCCTGGGGAGGAAACGAACAGCAATTAGTTTATTGTATTCCTGAATTGAATAAATTAGAAGTTGAAAATGTTGTTTTTGGAATAAAAGATACTGTACTCGAAAAACTTTGTTTAGAAAACAATATTTCTTTCATCCCGGCTCAAGACAGAAAACTTGTGAAGTTTTCAAATTATAAGCAATTTAAGGAATTGGTAAAAACAGTCCACCCAGATTTGATTCATCTTCATACCAGTAATTCATTGACATTTTACGTTTTAAGTAATTTGTTTTTAAAATTGAATGTGAAAGTTGTTTTTTCGAAAAAAGCAATCAGCGCAAGCAGCAGTTTTATCAGTAAATTTAAATATAATTCAAAAGCGATTGATGCTGTTTTTTGTGTTTCAAATGCAGTTAAAGAAAATTTCGCACAAGTTCTTTCACCTTCAAACAAATCTAAATTAACGGTTGTTCCAGATTGCGTTCCGTTGGAGATTTTAAATAAAAAGCCAAATGTTGATTTAAGAGAAAAATATAAGGTTGCTGAAGGCAAATTTATAATTGGAAATATTGCAAATCATACAACCGCAAAAGATTTAGAAACTTTAATAAATACAGCCGATTATTTAGTAAATGGGCTGAATAAAAAAAATCTTGTTTTTTTCCAGATTGGAAATTATTCAAAACGCACGGATGAATATTTAAAACTTGTGGCGGAAAAAAATCTTCAGGATTATGTTATTTTTACCAACACAATTGAAGATGCATCTGGTTTAAACAAACAATTTGATGTTTTTTTAATGACGTCTCAAAGAGAGGGTGGCCCAACTTCGGTTTTAGAAGCGATGTTAATTGGTGCTCCCGTTGTTTCAACTAATGTAGGTATTGTTCCTGAAGTTATCACTGATGGCGTAAACGGTTTTATTTCTCCAATTAAAGATTTTAAAAGTTTGGGAGATAATATAGAACAGCTTTTGAATGATAAAAATTTGCAGGAAAATTTTATTGAAAAAGGCAAGGTTGCTATAAACGAAGGTTTTATTGCTCCAGTGATTGCTAGAAAAACTGCTGAAGCATATAAAAAAGTAATAAATTCATAAATATTGTATGACTGCAAAATTTAAATTTTCTGGAGTAGTAAAAAGCTCAAAAGATATTCTTTCTCTTATTCAAAATTTCCACACTTCGGGAGAACTTTTTGGAAATGGAGACCGAAATAAAATTAAATTGTTTGAATTGAATGGAAAAACGATTAACATCAAATCATTCAAAATTCCGAATATCGTAAATAAGATTGCTTATAAATATTTCAGAAAATCAAAAGCCAGACGTTCATTTGAATATGCTACTATTTTATTAGAAAAGAATATTGGTACGCCTGAGCCAATTGCATTTCTAGAAAATTTTAATTTTTTAGGTCTAAAGGACAGTTATTATGCAAGTGAGCATTTAATAACCGAATTGACTTATAGAGAATTAGTTGAAATTCCCGAATATCCAGACAATGATAATATCTTAAGACAGTTTACCAAATTTACTTTTGATCTTCATGAAAAAGGAGTAGAGTTTTTAGATCATTCGCCAGGAAATACTTTAATTAAAAAAACTTCAGAAAGTTTATATGATTTCTTTTTGGTGGATTTAAACCGAATGAATTTTCACGAAAACATGAGTTTTGAACAACGTATGAACAACTTTAGCCGTTTGACGCCAAAGAAGGAAATGATCGCGGTTATGAGCAACGAATATGCAAAGTTTTATACTGAAAAAAGCGAAGCTGAAATTTTCGAAAAAATGTGGCAGGCTACTTCTGATTTTCAAGAAGAATTTGCGAGAAAGAAAAGGCTTAAAAAGAAACTTAAATTCTGGAAATCTTAATTTTCAGAATGAAGTTTTTTTAATTCCTGAAAGCGTACTGCAACACTAAGCGCGTTTAAATAGCAAATAATAATGCCTTTTTTACCGTCTAAAAATCCGAGTCTCAATAAATATTGGTTTAAAAACTGATAAGCAGGACGAATATAAAAATGAAAAAAGTTTGGTCTGGTGTTTTTTAAAAACTCCTCCTGTGCTTTTAATTGTCCGTAAAAAATCATTTTTTGTTTGTAATCCTCAAAATTTGAATACGAATAATGAATGAGTTTATGTTTTAGCGTGTCTGTTTTTCCAGTTATAATAAGCTTTTCATGAACAATTTTTTCATGATTGTAAAAAGCGTTTTCTTTCCTGAAAAGACGAATGATTTTATCAGTCTGCCAGCCGCTGAAACGTAATTTTTTGTCTTCAAACATAAAATTTCGATGAACAAAATAAGCAGCTGCGCTATTTTTTTGATTGATTACACAACTGATTTCTTTTTGAAGTTCTGATGTCAATCGTTCATCTGCATCTACAAAAAGGATCCATGAATGCGACGCAAGACTTAAAGCATAATTGCGCTGTGAAGCAAAATTGTCAAAAATGCGCTGTATAATTTTGACATTTTTGAAGCTGGAAGCAATTTCAAAAGTTTTATCGGAACTGAAAGAATCAACGATGATAATTTCATCGGCGAAAGCCAAATGATCAAGAACTGTTTTAATATTCTGTTCTTCATTTTGGGTAATAACCAAAGCCGATAAAAGTTGTTTTTCCTGCAAAATCATTTTGTTGCAACGCTTAGATTTTGATTTAAAAACAATTCAATTTTGTCTTTAAAAAAATCAGGTTTAAATTCCTGATATAAAGATAGAGCTTCTTTTTTGAGCATTTTCTCTGTTTTTTGCTCAAACAATTCAGGTCGGTAATCTTTTAAATGTACTGAAAGATGATGGATTCCATCTTCAAAAGTGGCCCATATTTTCTTTTCGATCCAAGGAGAAAAAATAATAAAAGATGGTTTTTCTAGTGCTTTCGCCATATTGATTGCGCCACCGTCATTTCCAATAATCAAATCACAATGATTAACTAATCCAATAAATGAACGAAGGTCACCACCTAATAAATCAAAATAAATCTTTTCCTGAGTAGAAGGTTTGCAGGCATTAAAAACAATTTTTGCTTCTTCTATTTGCTTCGGAAAATAATTAAAAAGAATATTTACATTGGCATGATCAGCAATATAATCAACTACTTTAGACATGAATTCTAAAGGATATGTTTTTAAAGTTTCACTGCCCAATAAACTGATCATTACTGTTTTTCTGTCTTTTCGAACATCATGTTTTTCAAAAAGAGCAATAGCTTCCTGGTTTTCTTTTTCAGAAACAAACAACTTAGGAATTGGATCTGTTTTAATTTTTAAATCCAAAGGTTCTAATAAGGATAAACGTCTTTCAATTGCTAATCCTAAATTTGTTTTCGGAAAAGGTTCAAACGGAACATTATCTGTATATAAAAAGTTTCTGCCTGGTTTTTTATAAGAAATCTTTCTTTTCGCATTGCTCAATAAAACCAGAATCCAGCTTTCTAATTTTGAGTAAGCGTCAATTAAAAGGTCGTATTTTTCGTTTCGGAGCTGTAAGCCAAGTTTTAAAAGTTCTTTTTTGCTTTTTCGATGTTTTTCTTCAAATAGAATGATATTATCGATACTTGAATTTCCTTCTAAAACCGGAGTTGTAGAGGTATAAACCAAATAATCTATTTGAGCCTCTGGATAAGCAGTACGCAGATTATTGCATATTATGCTACTGACCAAAACGTCTCCAATCATTTTTTGCTGTATTACAAGTATCTTCATATAGAAAAACAAAATCTTTTTTGTGGGTTACAAATTGAAGCAAAAAAAATCCAAATTCCAATTGATTAAGATCGGAATTTGGATTTTTTGAATTATTTGTCTTTAAATACTATACCGCAACGTCGTATTCGCGAAGAGCATTATTTAATGAAGTCTTTAAATCTGTAGATGGTTTACGAGTACCAATAATCAAGGCACATGGAACTTGGAATTCTCCAGCAGCAAATTTCTTAGTGTAACTTCCTGGAATTACAACTGAACGTGCAGGAACAAAACCTTTCATTTCAACTGGTTCATCGCCAGTAACGTCAATAATTTTTGTAGAAGCAGTCAAACAAACGTTAGCACCAAGAACAGCTTCTTTACCAACGTGAACACCCTCTACAACAATACATCTAGAGCCAATAAACGCACCATCTTCAATAATTACTGGAGCTGCTTGCAATGGCTCTAAAACACCGCCAATTCCAACACCACCGCTTAAGTGTACATTTTTACCAATTTGTGCACAGCTTCCAACAGTTGCCCAAGTGTCAACCATAGTTCCTTCGTCAACATAAGCACCAATATTTACATAACTTGGCATTAAGATAACACCGCTAGAAATATAAGCTCCGTAACGTGCAACTGCGTTTGGTACTACACGAATTCCTTTTTCAGCATAATTTCTTTTTAGCAACATTTTGTCGTGGTATTCAAAAATACCAGATTCCCATGTTTCCATTTTTTGAATTGGGAAATACATTACAACAGCTTTCTTTACCCATTCGTTTACTTGCCAGCCTTCTCCAACCGGTTCAGCAACACGTAATTTTCCTGCATCTACTAGTTCGATAACTTCTCTGATAGCATCAGTTGTAGCAGTTTCTTGTAATAAAGCTCTGTTTTCCCAAGCTTGTTCAATTATTGTCTGTAAAGAATTCATAAGTTTTAATTTTTGGCAAAGATAATGTATTTGTGTAAAAACGGAAAAGTAAAACCTTTTTGAAAATGTTATATTTGTAACATTTTGTTTTTAATTTGATAAATTAAAAAATTTGATTCCTGTTTTTATTTGAATGCAAGCCACGAAAAGTTTTTTTTATATCAAAATATGACAAAAATCAGATTTTGCCTTTTTTCTTCGGACTACTTTCGCATCGTTAATTCTGAAAAAGCAGAATAGAATTAATAAAATACCATTCCAAAACAAATATATAAGTAGTAGATCATGAATCAGGAAAATCAGCTCCAGAATAAAGTTACAGTAATTGACAAAGAGGTTACTTGGGATAAAACGCAAGTTATTATGAGTAAAACAAATGCCTTTGGTGTTATTGAATATGCCAATGAAGTGTTTGTCGATGTTTCGGGTTATGAAGACTATGAATTGATGGGACAACCACATAATATAATTCGGCATCCAGATATGCCAAAAGTCATTTTTAAAGTGCTTTGGGAAAATCTCAAACAAGGAAAAAATTTTCATGCAATCGTGAAAAATTTAGCAAAATCCGGAAGATATTATTGGGTTATTACCGATTTTGAAATTGCAAAAGATGAAAATGGCGTGATTGTCAATTATTTTGGAAGACGACAATCTGTCCCGCATGAAGTGGTTTCGCTTCATATTGAACCTTTGTATAAAAAGCTTTTGCAGATTGAAGCAGCAAGCGGTGTCGAGTTTAGCGAAAAATATTTAATTGGATTTCTGGAAGAGAAAAAAAGATCTTACGTTGAGTATATTAAGGAGTTAATTCTTGAACATGAAAAATCGCAGTCTAAATTTCTGCAATACGAACAGCAGACAGTGGAAGAAGAAGAGGGGGAGGAAAGAGGTTTTTTTAGAAGACTATTTAATAGGTAAATTGAATTTTTAGGTTTTGAATATTTTGGAAGAATCCGCTTTGAAGTTTTTTAAAGCGGATTTTTTATTTGGTTTTTAGAGTATTCTAAAAATGGTGTTTTTAGTAACATTGAAAATCAAAAAAAATAAATAGTTATCTTTGGTAAAAATTATAAAATGCCAAGAATACTTTCCATAGACTACGGACAAAAACGCACTGGAATTGCAGTTACAGATGAAATGCAGATTATTGCATCAGGCTTAACTACAATCCCGACTAATACTGTAATTGATTTTTTAAAAGATTATTTTGCAAAAGAGAAAGTCGAAGCGGTTTTAATTGGCGAGCCAAAACAAATGAACGGACTTCCTTCAGAAAGTGCTTCAATAATAAAAGGTTTTGTAACTCATTTTTCAAATATTTTTCCTGCTATGAAAGTGGTTCGTGTTGATGAGCGTTTTACCTCAAAAATGGCTTTTCAGACGATGATCGATAGCGGATTGAGCAAGAAACAGCGTCAAAACAAAGGATTGATCGATGAAATTTCTGCAACGATTATGCTTCAAGACTATCTTTCTTCTAACCGTTTTTAGGTTTCAGGCTTAAAAATTTCACTTTATTTAGAAAAAAATATGATTTCCTAACTTTTATCATGCAGATTTTAGTTTTTTTTTGCGATTGAAAAAAGTACCTTTGCATTTTTAAAAACAAATACTGTTATGCCTGACAATACAATACGTTCTAATAGTGAAGTAGTACTTATTGGAGCTGGAATTATGAGTGCAACTCTTGGATTAATTTTGAAAGAGCTGCAACCGGATATTAAAATTGAAATTTACGAAAGACTAGATGTTGCTGCGGCAGAAAGTTCTGATGCATGGAATAATGCAGGAACGGGACACTCTGCTTTTTGTGAACTAAATTATACACCAGAAAAGGCAGATGGAAGTATTGATCCTAAAAAAGCAATCAGTATAGCAGAATCATTTGAGATTTCACGCCAGTTTTGGTCTTATTTGGTAAAAGAAAAGAAAGTACCGTCTCCAGAAAATTTTATAAAAAGTGTTCCTCATATGAGTTTTGTATGGGGTGATAAAAATGTTGAATATCTTAAAAAAAGATTTGCGGCATTACAAAGCAACCCAATTTTCTCTGAAATGGAATTCAGCACTGATTTTAATCAGTTGAAAGAATGGATGCCATTAGTAATGGAAGGCAGAGAGAATAACGAAGCATTAGCGGCAACGCACATGGAAATTGGTACCGATGTTAATTTTGGTGCTTTGACCAGAAGTATGTTTAATTATCTTGAAAAATTAGACGGCGTAAAATTGTATTTTAATCACGAGGTTAAAAAATTAAAACAACGTGAGGATAAATCATGGAGAATTAAAATAACAGACCTTTCTACAGGACAAAAAAGAAAAGCATATACTAGTTTTGTATTTATTGGAGCTGGTGGTGGTTCATTGCCATTATTGGAAAAAGCTAACGTTCCTGAAGGAAAAGGTTATGGAGGATTTCCAGTAAGCGGACAATGGTTAAAATGTACAAACCCAGAAGTTATTGCAAAACATCAAGCAAAAGTGTATGGTAAAGCAAGTGTTGGAGCGCCTCCAATGTCTGTACCTCATATTGATACCCGCGTAATTGATGGCGAAAAAGCATTGCTTTTTGGACCATTTGCAGGTTTTTCAACTCGTTTCTTGAAAAATGGCTCTTATTTAGATTTGCCGTTATCTATAAAATCAAATAACTTAATTCCGATGTTGGCTGCTGGATATCACAATATTCCGTTGACAAAGTATTTAATCGAGCAGGTGCGTCAGTCTCCAAAAGACCGAATGAAAGCACTTCGCGAATATTTGCCTTCTGCACGTTCAAAAGACTGGAAGCTTGAGAAAGCGGGACAGCGTGTACAGGTTATTAAAAAAGATGAGAAAGAAGGTGGTGTATTGGAATTTGGTACTGAAGTAATCAATACGCACGATGGAACTCTTGCGGTTCTTTTAGGTGCATCTCCTGGAGCATCAACGGCTGTAGCGATTATGATTGATCTTGTAAGCAGATGTTTTACAAATCAAATCAAAACACCAGAGTGGGAAGCAAAATTAAAAGAAATGATTCCTTCTTATGGTCAAACACTAAATGACAAACCAGAGCTTTTGACTAAACTTAGAAAAGAGACTTCTGAAGTTTTGAAATTAAACTAAAATTCAAGTTTTATATATAAAAAAGCAACAAATCCAGATGAATCAATCTGGATTTGCTGCTTTTAATTCTTTCGTAATCTTTAAAATCTTTTCGGCAAGGTTGCTCATCCAGATTAATTGTTCAATAACCAATTGAGCTTCCTGCATTTTAGCTTGGCGAGTTTCTTTGTCAAGTTCATCATCTTCTGCCAGTCGCGTAAAGTTTTTACGTTTTAGTTCCTCAAACTGCAGGGTTACATCTTCTTTATCAAAAAAAGTATCGTTAATAATTGTTTCATTTTTTAAAATAGAAATGGAATGATCTAAATTTGATAAAATCGTTTTGATAATATAATTAAAAGAATCTGATGCCGATGTTGTCTGATGTGACTGAATATAAGTCGACAATGAAGCCAAAGCAGATAAAATGGAGTGATTAAGCACAACTAATTTATTTACCAATGGCAATGTTTTTTGTTTTGATTTTGGTTCCTGCATCATGCGCTGAAACGAGGTCATTAAATTGCCAATTTCGACAAAAGCATTTTTTCTGGCCAAACGGTATGAAGTTGGAATTTCTCCTTTTTTATTATAAAAATCGGCAATTTCTTTAAGATAATTTCGGTTTGCCCGAATCGAATTTTCAATATGAATCGGCGTATTGATAAACTCCCAAGCTGGCCATAAAAACTGATTGGCTAAAAAGGCTAATATGGCTCCTGCAAGCGAATCTAAAATCCTGAACTGAATTACTTCGACAACATTTGGAGTTAAAATTCCGTAGATAAAAACAACGTACATTGTCACAAACGTAGCACTTATCTTGTAATTGATTTGTGTAAAAGAAATTCCCAAAAGCATACAGACAATTGAAAATATGCTCAGTGCAATATGATTTTGAATAACAGACACGATTCCGAAAGCAAATAATCCTCCTAAAATGGTTCCGAAAATTCTATTGTAAGAGCGTTCTTTTGTCAGTCCGTAACCCGGACGCATAATAACGACAATAGTTAATAAAATCCAATAAACATTTTGGAATGGAAGGATTTTTCCAATCAAAAAACCAATTAAAATTGTAATCGTCAATCTTAAGGAATGTCTGAAAATTGAAGAAGAAAAGCTCAAGTTTTCCGTTAAGGTTCGTAAAGGATAGTATTGTGGTGTCAGGAATTTTTCAAGTTCCTTATCTTTATCTTTTAGTTTATATGATTGCATTGCAAGTGAGAAAGCACGCTGAATGATTTTAATTTTTCCGACTTGGTTTCTTGCATATTTCAGCATATTTGTCAGCATTAAAACGCCTTCTGAAGCTTCTTCCTTGCCTAAGCTTTTTTCATAATCAAAAATGGCAAATTCAAGAGCGTCTAATTCGTTTTTTAAATCATTTTTATCAACGTAAACTGCAATATGATGTACATTCTTAGAAAGTTTTTTTAACGTCGAAGCCAACTTATAAGCTACATTTTGATATGTCCGAAGCACTTCTGGATGTTTGGCAAATTTTTCATGAAGTTTGCTGTGGTCAAATGACGTGTATAAGGCAAGTTCCTGAATTTCGACCAAAGTAATAAAAACCAATAGCATTTTACGGTTTTGAGCTGTTGTACCAGATGTATTCTGATTTCCGATAAGCATTTTTCTTAAATCTTCATGAATCAAATTCAGTTCAACCTGAACAGCTAACTGCTTTTCGATAATAGCATCTCTATTTGCTTCTGGATTCCATAAATCACCTCTTAATTTCAGGTATTTAGCCGTAAGTTTTATTCCTTCAGCAATTTCGAGTTCTACATATTTATAAGGCTGTATCAAATGAAAAACAAGCGATACGATTAGGTATAAAATTCCTCCAATAAAAATAAAACCAGCATATTCAAAAGCTTCCCAGCCCTGATGTAAATGCCCGAATGATAATGAAATAGACAATAAAGCTGAAAAAGATACTAAGGTTGCACGTTGTCCGTAAACAGAAATCATGGAACACAAAAACAATAAAAATCCTAAGAAAGGATAAAACAAAAACGGATATGGATAAGTAAGATTAACCAGCAAATTAACTCCCGAAACAATAAAGGAAGCTACAATAAGTCCTTTTATCTTATGACTCAACGAACTCGGAATATCGCTGGGATAAGTATAAAAAGCTCCAAGTGCGATGGTAAATCCAATTTCAAAATGGCCTAGGAAGTTTAAAATCAACACAGGAACTACAGAAGCAATGGTTACTTTTGAGGCATTTAAAAAAGAAGTACTGTTCGTGAATTTCGAGATGCGATCAAACATATATAGAGGTTTACTAACAAAGGTAAGAATTGTACGAATTAATTTGGCATAATTATGGATGAGATTTTAACATACGGGCAAAAAATAAGATATAATATAATGTTTAGAATTATTAGTAGACTATTTTTTACTATTTTTGCCAGCTGAATTATGGGAAACTAAAATTCAGTTTTACAGTAGATAATGCAATAAATTAATACAAATGATTTTACCAATTGTAGGATATGGGGATCCTGTTTTAAGAAAAGTAGGTGTGGCAATTACGCCAGAATATCCAAACCTAAAAGAAACAATAGCAAACATGTATGAAACCATGTATAATGCTTACGGTGTTGGGCTTGCTGCTCCGCAAGTAGGTATGGCAATTCGTTTGTTTGTTATTGATACAACTCCTTTTAGTGAAGATGATGATTTAGGATCTGACGAGGCTAAAGAATTAAAAGGATTTAAAAAAACTTTTATCAATGCTAAAATCGTTAAGGAAGAAGGAGAAGAGTGGAGCTTTAACGAAGGCTGTTTAAGTATTCCTGATGTTCGCGAAGATGTTTATAGAAAACCAACCGTGACAATTGAATACTGTGAAGAGGATTTTGTAATGAAAACAGAAGTTTTTGACGGATTAATTGCAAGAGTTATTCAGCATGAATACGATCATATCGAAGGAGTTTTGTTTACAGATAAAATATCTTCATTGAAAAAGCGTTTGATTCAAAAGAAATTAAAAAATATTACAGAAGGCAAGACTTTTCAAGAATACAGAATGAAATTTGCTGCTGCTAAAAAAGGAAGATAATTGTTCTGAAGAAGACAAAAAATACAATAAAATTCTTAATACTAATATTAATACAACATGAATTTAGACAAAATTTTAGCCATTTCAGGGAAACCAGGTTTATATGTACTAAAAGTGCAAACTCGTACAGGTTTTGTGGCAGAATCATTAACAGACGGAAAAAAAATCACAGTAAACTTAAAAAGCAATGTAAGTTTATTGTCAGAAATCTCAATTTATACATACGAAGGCGAAAAACCATTAACTGAAGTAATGCAAAAAATTGCTGCTAAAGAAAATAAAGGTCAAGCTATTTCACATAAAGAAGATAATGCTACGTTAAGTGCATATTTTAAAGAAATTTTGCCAGAATATGATGAAGAAAGAGTTTATCCATCTGATATTAAAAAAGTATTAAACTGGTACAACACACTTCAAGCAAAAGGTTTAGTTACTGATTTAGCTCCTGCACCAGCAGAAACAGCTGAAGAAGTTCCTGCAGTTGAAGAAAAAGCGCCAGCTAAAAAAGCACCAGCTAAAAAAGCAAAAGCAAAAAAGGAAGAATAGAGATTCCTTCTTTGAAATATATTAATCCTGTTGAGATGTTTTCTTGACAGGATTTTTTACTTTTACAGTATTCGGTTACCATTAAAAAAAAATAAAAAATGAGCAAAGAACTTCAGTTGAAAGCCTTCGAGAGATTATTAATTATCATGGATGAACTTCGCGAACAGTGTCCGTGGGATAAAAAACAAACGCTTCAGACTTTGCGCCATTTAACAATCGAAGAAACTTATGAACTTGGAGATGCAATTTTAGACAATGATTTAAACGAAGTAAAAAAAGAACTTGGTGATTTGTTATTGCATATTGTTTTTTATGCCAAAATTGGTTCAGAAACCAATGATTTTGATATGGCTGATGTCTGTAATGAAATTTGCGATAAGTTAATTCATCGTCATCCTCATATTTACAGCGATACTGTTGTAAAAGATGAAGAAGAAGTAAAACAGAACTGGGAAAAACTTAAACTCAAAGAAGGCAAGAAATCTGTTTTAGAAGGTGTGCCAAGAAGCCTTCCTGCTTTAGTAAAAGCGAGCCGAATTCAGGATAAAGTAAAAGGTGTTGGTTTTGATTGGGAAGAACCGCACCAGGTTTGGGATAAAGTACAAGAAGAATTAGAAGAGCTTCAAGTTGAAGTAAAAACTGGTGATCAGGATAAAATTGAAGCCGAATTTGGCGATGTTTTATTCTCAATGATCAACTACGCCCGATTTTTAAATGTAAATCCAGAAGATGCCTTAGAGCGCACTAATAAAAAATTTATTAAGCGTTTTCAGTATTTAGAGAGCAAAGCTGGTGAATTAGGAAAACCTTTAGCAGAAATGACGTTGGCAGAAATGGATGTTTTTTGGAACGAAGCTAAAAAGCTCTAATTATTCAGCCATTTTTTTTAATGCTCTGATATTTTTCAGCATAATTTTTTTTCCAACAAGCTCAATCAGTTCTAATTTATTAAAGTCAGATAAAAGTCGAATACAGCTTTCAGTTGCGGTTCCAATTATTCCTGCAAGTTCTTCTCTTGTAAGTTGCACTTGTAGAGTTTTGTCTGGATTTTCTCCAAATTCATTGTGAAGCTGTAATAGAGTTTCGGCTAAACGCTGTTTTACAGTTTTTTGAACTAACGCAATTTTATCGTTTTCAGATTCTTTCAAATCTTCACAAATTGACTGCATTAAATTAAGTGAAAATTGATTGTTGTTATTAAAGAAATGGATAATTTCAGATTTCGGAATAAAACAAACTTCCATATCGGCGATTGCTTTTGCAGATAAATTAGCAGGTTCATTGCTGATCATAGAGCGTTGTCCTAATAATTCACCCGATTTAACTAATTTAACTATTTGGTCTTTTCCGTTAGCGCTTAACTTTGATAATTTCCCAACTCCATCTTTTATACAAAATACACCATTTGTAACTTCTCCTTCTTCAAAAATAGCTTCACCTTTTTTAATAGTATAACTAGTTTTACTGTTCGCTAATTTTACAACTTCCTCTTTATTAAGGGCTTTTAAAGACGACAACTGGCGTACAATACATTGGTCACATTTATTCATCGCAAAATAATTTGGTGCAAAATTAACCAATATTCGTGTTTTACAGCCTTGTTTTCTCTTAAAATATGCAGAAAATTTTTACTAACGTAATTTGACTAATTTATTTCGTTAAATTAGAATTGGATTTCATTTTCATATGATAATTGTCATATTTATACTTAAATCTTATTCGAAATATTTGTTGCATTAAAAAAGAAACAAATTTATGACTGAGCAGAGCTGTTTTCATTGCGGGATTGACATTCCTAAAAATGAAGAAATCAATTTTGATGAAAAAAAGTTTTGTTGTGCCGGATGTAAAACGGTTTATGAGATTTTTAGTCTGCATGATTTGACCTGTTACTATGATTTCGAAAAATCGCCAGGCGCTACTCCGCAAGATATTCAAGGAAAATATGATTTTTTAGACAATGAAGCCATTTCTTCAAAAATAATCGATTTTCAAGAAGGAAATACCGCTATTGTTTCTTTAAATATTCCACACATACACTGCAGTTCATGTATCTGGATTTTAGAAAATTTAAATAGAATTCAGTCCGGAATCAGTATTTCACAAGTTAATTTCCCAGAAAAAAAAGTCCGAATTACTTTCAACTCAGATCTTGTTTCTCTTAAATCTATTGCTAATTTGTTAAGTTCAATAGGTTATGAGCCTTATATAAGTTTAGAAAATTACGAAACCGGCAAAAATAATGTAGACAGAAGTTTAACGTATAAACTTGGTGTAGCTTTCTTTTGTTTTGGAAATATCATGTTGCTTTCATTTCCAGAATATTTTGAAATAAAAGAATTTTGGCTTGACAATTATAAGCCTTTTTTCAGGATTTTGATTTTTTTATTGGCTTTGCCCAGTTTTCTATATTCAGCAAGCGGTTATTATGTTTCAGCTTATAAAAGTATCAAATCAAAAATGCTGAACATTGATATTCCGATTGCTTTGGGAATTATTGTAATGTTTATCAGAAGTACTTTTGATATTGTCATGAATTACGGAGGTGGTTTTTTTGACAGTCTTACAGGTTTGGTATTTTTTATGCTGCTCGGAAAAATGTTTCAAATCAAGACCTATAGTTTTTTGAGTTTTGAAAGAGATTTTAAATCGTATTTTCCAATTGCAGTTACCAGAATTAATCAAGATACATCTGAAGAAAGCGTGCCTATTTACGATGTTTTAAAAGGAAACCGATTATTGATCAGAAATCAGGAATTGATTCCGGTTGATGGTATTTTAATTAGTGAAAAAGCCGAAATTGATTATAGTTTTGTTACTGGAGAAGCAGTTCCAATAACCAAAAAATCAGGTGATAAAGTTTTTGCTGGCGGGAAACAAATTGGAAAAGTAATTGAAATGGAAGTTTTGCATTCGGTTTCGCAAAGTTATCTTACCCAATTATGGAGCAATGAAATTTTTCAGAAAAAGGTAGTTCAAAAACATAAAACGATAACAGATAAAATAAGCCGTTATTTTACTCCAATATTATTATTGATTGCTTTTGCAGGATTTGGATATTGGATATTTATAGATGCAAATACAGCATTCAACGTTTTTACAGCAGTATTGATTGTAGCCTGCCCGTGTGCGCTGGCACTTACAGCTCCTTTTACTTTTGGAAATATCCTGAGAATCATGGGTAAACAAAAAATGTATCTTAAAAATGCTTTGGTAATTGAGCAATTAGCAAAAGTTGATACAATTGTTTTTGATAAAACCGGAACAATTACAACAAATAAAAAATCAAATATTGTTTATGAGGGAACTATGATTTCTGATGAAAATAAGGTTTTACTGAAAAATGTGCTGCGTGCATCAAATCACCCTTTAAGCAGAATGCTTTATGATTTTTTGCCAGAAACAAAGCGAATTAAAATCGAGGAATTTGAAGAAATAACGGGAAAAGGAATTTTGGCTTTCACCGAAAATAAAACAATTAAAATTGGCTCAGCTTCGTTTGTTGAAAGTCCAGATTTAGATTCATCAGAAATTGAGAAAACAGCCTTGCATATTAAAATTGGAGATGTTTATTATGGACGATTTAATTTCCAAAATCAATATAGAGATGGTCTTGCAACGTTACTTTTAAATTTAAGCAAAAACTACAAGTTAAAAGTACTTTCAGGCGATAATGATGGTGAACGGGTAAATCTTGAAAAAATCGTGCCTAAAGGAACTGAACTGATATTTAATCAGAAACCAGATCAAAAACTTGAATTCATTAAAAAACTACAGGAAAATGGGCTAAATGTGATGATGGTTGGTGATGGATTAAATGATGCCGGAGCACTTGCTCAAAGCAATGTTGGGGTTTCGATTTCTGAAAATGTCAATGTGTTTTCACCTGCTTGTGATGCAATCTTAGATGCCAATGAATTTTCCCGATTGAGCTACTTTTTAAAACTTTCCCAAAAATCCATTTTAATTATTAAAATGAGTTTTGTTTTATCTCTTCTTTATAATGTTGTTGGACTTGGTTTTGCTATAACGAGCAATTTGCTTCCGCTAGTGGCTGCTATTATTATGCCATTGAGCACAATAACTATTGTAAGTTTTGTAACTATAATGTCTAACTACTTCAGTTCTAGTAATTTAAAATGATTATAAATAATTTCAAGGTTTATTTTTAGTAAATTTAGCATAAGCCATTTGACTATGATAATTATCATATTTTATGCAGTACTAAGGAGTTAATTTTGTTAACATAATTTTATGGTATGAGTGTAATTTATCTATTAATCTCAGTAAGTATTTGCGTCGCAGTAGGCTTCTTCATTGCTTTTATTATCGCTGTCAAATCTGGACAGTATGATGATGACTATACGCCCTCAGTCAGAATGCTTTTTGATGATGAGACAAAAAATATTCCCCAGAAAAATAATTCACCAACCGAAGAAAAACAAGTTTAATTATGGAAATGGAACAGTTTTATTACGACAACAAAATTGTAAAAAAATTCATTTATGCCACTATTCTTTTTGGAGTAGTAGGTATGTTAGTGGGTCTGACCTTGGCGGTTATGTACCTTTTTCCCAACATGACAGATGGGATTTCATGGCTTAGTTACGGCCGATTAAGACCGTTACACACAAATGCAGTTATTTTTGCATTTGTTGGTAATGCTTTTTTTGCGGGTTTATATTACTCGCTGCAGCGTTTGCTTAAAGCCAGAATGTTTAGTGATTTTTTAAGTAATCTGCATTTTTGGGGTTGGCAGTTGATCATTGTTGCCGCTGCTATTACATTGCCATTAGGTTACACATCATCAAAAGAGTACGCCGAACTAGAATGGCCTATTGATATTGCAATTGCATTGATTTGGGTTGTAATGGGAATCAATATGATTGGCACAATGCTTCGCCGAAGAGAAAGACATTTATACGTTGCTATTTGGTTTTACTTAGCTACGTTCGTAACGGTTGCTGTCTTGCATATTTTTAATAATATTGAATTGCCAGTTTCTGCATTAAAAAGTTATTCTGTTTACGCAGGCGTTCAGGATGCTCTGGTACAATGGTGGTACGGGCATAATGCGGTTGCATTTTTCTTGACAACGCCATTTTTAGGATTGATGTATTATTTTATTCCTAAAGTAGCAAATAGACCTATTTATTCTTATAGATTATCTATTATTCACTTTTGGTCATTGATCTTCATTTACATTTGGGCAGGACCTCACCACTTATTATATTCAGCTTTGCCAAACTGGGCACAGAATTTAGGAGTTGTATTCTCGATTATGCTTATTGCTCCATCTTGGGGAGGTATGATCAACGGACTTTTAACGTTGAGAGGAGCTTGGGACAAAGTTCGTGAAGAACCAGTTTTAAAATTCTTTGTGGTAGCTATTACGGGATACGGAATGGCAACTTTTGAAGGTCCAATGCTTTCTTTTAAAAATGTAAATGCTATTGCACACTATACAGATTGGATTATTGCACACGTACACGTGGGAGCTTTAGCATGGAATGGATTTATGTCATTTGGTATTATTTATTGGCTGATTCCACGTATGACAAAAAGCACTTTGTTTTCTAAAAAACTGGCTAATTTCCATTTCTGGATTGGGACTTTAGGAATTATATTGTATGCTTTGCCAATGTATGTTGCAGGTTTCCAGCAAGCTTCAATGTGGAAACAGTTTAATCCAGATGGAACTTTAACTTACGGAAATTTCCTTGAAACAGTTACTGCAATTATGCCTTTATACTGGATGAGAGCAATTGGAGGTACTTTATATCTAATTGGAATGCTGACATTGGTATATAATATCATAATGACAGTAAAAGCAGGAGATACAATTGAAGATGAATTAGCACAAGCTCCAGCATTGCAAAGAATCAGCAGCAATAGATTAAGTGGAGAAAAATTCCATACTTGGTTAGAAAGAAAACCTATTCAGCTTACTATTTTAGCTACGATTGCAATTTTAATTGGAGGGATTATTCAGATCGTACCAACGATTATGGTTAAATCGAATATACCCACTATTTCAAGTGTAAAACCTTATACCCCTTTAGAACTTGAAGGACGTGATTTATATATCAGAGAAGGGTGTGTAGGTTGTCACTCTCAATCAGTTCGACCTTTTAGAAGTGAAGTTGAGAGGTATGGACCTCAATCTAAAGCTGGAGAATTTGTTTACGATCATCCATTTTTATGGGGATCAAAACGTACAGGTCCAGATTTGTTGAGAGTAGGAGGCAAGTATAATGACAACTGGCATTTTAACCATATGTGGAATCCACAAAGTACTTCTGCCGGCTCAATCATGCCAGGTTACAAATGGTTATTTGACAATAAACCTTTGGATATTTCTCTGACACAAAAGAAAATGCAGGCTATGGTTTCACTTGGTGTTCCATATTCGGAAGCTGAAATTTCAAATGCTCAGAAAACATTGAGAGATCAAGCTGTAAAAATTGAAAAAAGCTTAGAAAACGATCCTGATTTCGTGAAAAGTTATGAGGACAGTAAAAAGAAAGCAGCTGCCAAAGGCGAACAATTCGTTCCTATGAATGAAAGGGAAATTGTTGCTCTAATTGCGTACATACAAAGATTAGGGACTGATATAAAAGTAAAAGAGACTGCTAAAAAATAAGGTTATGTTTGAACAGATAAAACACAATATGGAGACAATATCGGGTATAGAAATTTACCCGATTCTTTCTCTCTTGATCTTCTTTTTATTTTTTGTTGGATTAGCCTTTTGGGTGTTTTCTTATAAAAAAGACAAGATTAAAGAAATGAGTGAAATTCCTTTAAATGAGGACTTGGTATAATTTCAAAAGATAAATAAAAATGAAAAAGTTTTTCCCAGTATATGTAAGAGTACCACTTATTTTCTTCATCGGTTTTGCTTTGATGGAGTATTTTATTGATTCAGGCGATAAGCCAGCATTTATAAAATTCCCAATGGTTTCTGTCTTTTTAGCTGTATTTCTATTTGTCCTAGTGGCAATTGAAATTACACTCAGCGCAGTTAATCGAGTGATGTATCATTTAATGTCGCCTGAAGAAAAAGCCAAATTGGAGTACGAAAATAGTCTGAGTTTAAGTGAAAGTACTTGGTTTAAAGAGTTGATGCATAAACTTACAAAAACATCACCAATTGAAAAAGAAGGTGATTTATTAATGGATCATGATTATGACGGAATCAAAGAGCTTGATAATAATTTACCGCCTTGGTGGGTATATTTATTCTACATCTGTATCATTTTTGGTGCTATCTATCTAGTACACTATGAAATTCTTGGAGGAGATGACCAAGAAACAGAACTTAAGAAAGAAATGGCTCAGGCTAAAATTGATGTAGATGAATACTTAAAAACGGCGCCAGATTTAATGGATGAAAAGACAGTTGTTTTGCTTACAGATGAACCGAGTTTAGCAGCAGGTAAAGAAATTTTCATGACAAATTGTGCTGCTTGTCACCGAGCAGATGCTGGAGGTCAAATTGGCCCCAACTTAACGGATGATCACTGGATTTTAGGAGGTGGTATCAAAAATGTTTTCCATACTATTACAAATGGTGGCCGTGATGGAAAAGGAATGGTTTCTTGGAAAACAAATGGGATGAAGCCTAAAGATATTCAAAAAGTAGCTAGTTATATATTGTCGTTACAAGGTAGCAATCCTAAAGAGCCAAAAGAAGCCGAAGGTGAAGTTTGGGTGGATGAAAGTGCTCCCAAAAAAGACGCAGCAGTAAATAGCCCAAAAGATAGTACAGAAGTTAAAAAATAAAAATCATGTCAAATTTACCAGACGAAGCTTTTAGAGATACCATCGGAACTATTGATGAAGGCGGTAATCGAAAATTTATTTTCCCTAAAAAACCGTCTGGTAAGTTCTATGATTATAGAAAGATTGTTAGCTATGTTTTGTTGACTATCTTAGTTGCAAATCCATTTATCAAAGTCAACGGTAATCAATTTATGATGTTCAATGTAATGGAACGTCGTTTTAATATTTTTGGTTTTCCGTTTTGGCCTCAAGATTTCTATCTTTTTGTGATCTCAATGCTGGTAGGTGTTGTTTTTGTCATTTTGTTTACGGTTGTTTTTGGAAGGATTTTTTGTGGATGGATTTGTCCGCAGACTATCTTTTTAGAAATGGTTTTTCGCCGAATTGAATATTGGATTGATGGTGACAGAGGCTCTCAAGCACGTTTGGCCCGACAAGAATGGAATGCAGAAAAAATTAAAAAAAGACTCTCAAAATGGACTGTTTTCTTTTTAATTTCTTTTGGTATTGCAAATGTTTTTTTGGCATATTTAGTAGGCAGTGATCAATTATTTTTAATGATGGAGCAAGGTCCGGTAAAACAGGCGAGTAATTTTATAGCACTGCTTATTTTTACTGGTGTTTTTTACTTTGTTTTTGTTTGGTTTCGTGAACAAGTTTGTATAATTGCTTGCCCTTACGGCAGACTTCAGGGGGTTCTTCTTGATAACAAATCAATCAATGTGGCATACGACTTTGTTCGTGGTGAAAAGGAAGAAGGACGTGCAAAATTTAATAAAAAAGAAGATCGAGCATTAACTGGAAAAGGAGACTGTATTGATTGTCTTCAGTGTGTACATGTCTGTCCAATGGGAATTGATATTCGAAATGGAACTCAGTTAGAATGCACCAATTGCACTGCATGTATTGACGAATGTGATCATATAATGGAAAGTGTTGGCTTGCCCAAAGGCTTAATACGTTATGCTTCTGAGGATGAAATAACAAAAAAAGAACCTTTCAAGTTTACAAACAGAATGAAAGGCTACACTGCTGTCTTGTTTATTTTACTGAGTGTTTTTGTTGGGATGCTGTTTTTAAGAACTAATGTTGAAGCAATTATTTTACGTTTGCCTGGACAATTATTTCAGCATAAAGGAGACAAAATAAGCAATGTTTATACCTACAAGATTGTCAATAAAACGATGAAAGATTATAATGATATTCATTTTGAATTGATTGATCAGAAAGGTGAAATAAAAAATGTTGGAAATAGACATTTCAAAATTAAAAAAGAAGAGATTTCGCAAGGAACACTTTTTATAGAAATCAATGAAGCAATTTTGGAAAGTGATAAAACAACAGTTAAAATTGGTGTTTATAATGGCAATGAATTGTTGGAAACTACCAAAACTAACTTTTTAGGCCCGCGAAGTTTTAATTAAAATAATAGGATTATGAAAATAAACTGGGGAACAGGAATTGTAATAGCTTTTGCTCTTTTTATGACTTTTATTTTATATTTTGTTTTTGAAGTACAATCAAATGCCAAATATGATAATGATTTAGTTGTAGAGGAATATTATAAGCATGACTCTCATTTTCAAGAAGAAATGGCACGAGTTCAAAATGCGCATGATCTACAACAAAAACCTTCAATTACCTATGATGAGACAGGTGTTAAAGTTGCATTTCCTGCAACTTTCGAAAGTGATAAAGTAACAGGGAATATTTTGTTGTATCGTCCTTCAAACAAGAAATTTGATTTTAATACTAAACTTGCTTTAACAAATTCAGCTTTATTTATTCCAAAAGATAAATTGATCAAAGGGCGCTGGGATGTTAATATGGAATGGCAGTATAACGGAACAAAATACTTGACTAAAGAAGTAATTTACGTAAACTAATTTAAAAATGTTGTATTCAGCATTCATATTAGGTCTTATAAGCAGTCTGCATTGTGTTGGAATGTGCGGGCCAATTGCGGTTATGTTGCCGGTTGATCATCAAAATGAAGCTAAAAAGGTTACTCAGATTATTACCTATCATCTAGGACGTCTTACAGCTTATGCAACAATAGGGTTGATTTTTGGTTTGTTGGGACGTGGCTTCTTTATGGCAGGATTACAACAGAAAATATCAATTTTCATTGGTATTGCAATGATAGCAATTGTATTGATTCCTGAAAAAGCATTTGCTAAATATAACTTTTCAAAGCCTATTTACAAAGTAATTTCAAAAATTAAATCAACATTAGGAAGCCAGTTTAAAAAGAAAAATTACAAATCTCTTTATATAATAGGCTTATTAAATGGTTTTCTTCCGTGCGGAATGGTTTATGTAGCGCTGTTTGGTGCAATCGCAATGCAAAGTGCCTATTTAGGAGTTCTATATATGCTGCTTTATGGCTTGGGAACTATTCCTTTAATGACTATTGTGGTTTACATTAATTCATTATTAAAGTTGCCATTCCGAAATAAAATTCAGAAAGCAATTCCTTTTGTAGCTGTTTTTATAGGTGTGTTATTTATTTTAAGAGGTTTAGGTTTAGGAATTCCATACCTGTCCCCATCAAATATAAGTTTATTTGTACAACAGACTCCAAACTGTCATTAAACTGTCATCGAAAACAAATTGGCTTCCGGTGATTTTCTTTTTAAGTGCAAATCAAAAGCCATACAGATATTGCGGACAAATGGTCTTCCGGCTTCAGTAATTTTAATTCTGTTTTTTTCGATCACAATTAACTCATCATTTTCTATTTCTTTTAGTGCTAATAGGACCTCTGGTAATTCTTCAAAATACAAAGCTTCGTCGTTCCAGGAAGTTTCAAGATCACAAGTTAAATTTAAGATGTGTTTTCTAATAATTAAATCTTCATCATTTAAAATATGTCCTTTTACAATCGGCAACTGGTTTGACTGCAAGATTTGGTAATATTCCTCAAGATTCTTTGTGTTTTGTGCAAAACTATACCAGCTGTCGCTGATTGAGGAAACTCCTAAGCCAATCATAAGCTGTGTTTTTGATGCACTGTATCCCATGAAGTTTCTATGAAGTTTTTTAGAGTGAGCGGCCTGAAATAAACTGTCTGTTGACTGTGCAAAATGATCCATGCCAACTTCATGATATCCATTTGTTGACAGAAGTATTTTTCCAGTTTCATAAAGCATTCTTTTTTCAGCATCTTTTGGAAGGTTTTCTTCATTAAAACCGCGTTGCCCGTTTCCTTTTATCCATGGTACATGAGCATAGCTGTAAAATGCTAATCGATCTGGTTTTAATGAATTTGTTTTTTCAATTGTATCTACAATATTTTCGACCGTCTGAAATGGAAGCCCAAAAATAATATCATGACCAATTGATTTATAGCCAATTTCTTTTGCCCAAAAAGTTACTTTTGCAACATTGTGAAAAGGCTGTACGCGATGAATGGCTCTTTGAACTTTTTCAGCATAATCCTGAACACCAAAACTTACTCGGCGAAAGCCTAAATCATATAATTTTTTAAGCTGCTCGTAAGTGGTGTTATTTGGATGTCCTTCAAAACTGAATTCATAATTTTCGGCTTTTTCCGCTAGTTTAAAAATCCCATTTATTAGATTTTCTAAATTAGTCACTGAAAAAAAAGTAGGAGTTCCTCCGCCTAAATGAATTTCTTTAATTAGAGGTCTTTCAGGAAGAAGTTCACAATACAGACTCCATTCTTTCAAAACGGCACTAATATAAATTTCTTCTACAGAATGGTTTTTTGTAATTCGTTTATTGCAACCGCAAAAAGTACACATGCTCTCACAAAACGGCAAATGAATATATAAACTGATTCCGTTTTGGGTATTGCTTTCTGAAAATGATTTTTGAAAAGATGCAGTCCATTTTTCCAAATTAAAACCAGCTTCATTCCAGTACGGAACTGTTGGATAACTTGTATATCTTGGACCTGGGACGTTATATTTTTGAGTCAATGAAATTTTCATAAATAAAACATTTTGAGAGGTATCAAAATTACTTTACTTGTTTAAAAATTAAAATGATAAATATCATATTGTTGTTGTAAATAAAAAGAGACTCAATATTTGAGCCTCTTTTTTCTGAATTAAATAACTAACGTGAAATAGAATCTTGGATGATTTTAAGCCATTTTTTTGCAAAGATATGATCTTGATAAGCACTGATTTGCTTGATGCGGTCATCATCAAAATCATAAAAAGGTATTGTGATTTTTTTTGAAGTTTCTTTTTCTTGGAATTCAAAATCAATTTTCAGAATTGTGTCTGAATTTCCATCTGTAGTCAAAACCAATTTGCAGGAAGAAATATTTTTTAAATCTACAAAAGTTGATTCTTGCTGATTTGGATTGAAATTCATTAAAACAAATCTTCTGTTTTTTTGATCTATAGTAAGCGTTTTGTTGCTTTGAGATTCGGTTAGATTAAAATCTTCAGGATGTGATGCGTTGAATTTCTTTTTGATATTTAGAATTTTAGATTTATTAGCAGCGCTCGATCGTGCTGAAAAATAGACAGGAATAGCGACAATGATAGCAATCACCAATCCAATTATGGTTACACTCGTTTCCATTTTTGATATTTTTTTTGATAAACAATATGAAATTATAAACAGTCTTCAGACAGAAAACGGTTTAAAGGATTAGGAAAGAAAGGGTTTCTTTCGGATTAAAATTTCACGTATTTATTTACCAGAAAAAATGAAAGGCATAGAGCATTAAAGAGATTTTCTTGCTCTGAGTTGAAAATTGAGTTGAAAAATTAAATGAAGACTTAACGGCTTCGTGCTGTGGAATGACTGCGATTAAAGAATCGAACCATTTTATTGCAACAGGATATTCTGTTTTAATGCTTGCTGCAAATTGATAGCTTGTTTGTGGCTGGATAAATGCAGATGAATCTGGAATATCTTTAGAAAAATTGGTGTCCGTTTTTTGACTTTCAATTAATTGCATAGGAACATCGTTTGCCTGAGCAGCAAAGAAGCCGATGATCAAAAGTGAAATAAATAAAACGGTCTTACGAATCCAATTCATGAGGCGAATTTAGTTCATAAAACAGAATAAAAGAAATTTTAAGTGCTAATTACTTCTTAAAATGCTTTTTGTTTTATCCTCAGCTTAAATAATTACTGAGGATAGAACTGTTTTATTGCTGCATTTTAAAGTAGTAATCGGCAGAATGCTTTCCCCCGCCATAAAATAGAAAGAAAATGCAAATCAGTAATACTGTTATTGCAAGTAACAAGCTTTCAGAATGCATTCTTCCCATGAAATTAACTAAGACGGCTCCAAAAAGTATCGGCAGCTGTGCCGCAATTGCCCAGCGAGTGAGCAGACCGAAAACGATCATTATTCCTCCAATCATATGCGCGGGCGCAATATAATGCAGCAGGAACATACCGCCTCCAAACTGATCGATTGGAGAAATTAAATCATGCAGATACTGAACATTTGTTACAAATGAAACTCCTTTCATAAATAAAAAAACACCCAATACAATACGTACTAAATCTACTGGTAAATAAGTGTGCGAATTTGCCCATTTATTCAAGCTTTTTACATTTTCCATGACATTGCGTGATTAAAAATTGTTTATTAAAATTACAAAATTTTAATAACATATTTAATAATAAGTGCTTGAAAATGAGTTTTTTGATGTTTAGTTGTCTTGTTTTGAGAATTTCAGATTATTTTAAACCTGAATAACTCCTAAATTAAATGGTTTTTGAATAGGAGCATGGTTTGCTGCTTCAATTCCCATTGAAATCCATGTACGAGTATCTAATGGATCAATAATGGCATCTGTCCATAATCGTGACGCAGCATAATAAGGCGAAGTTTGTTCGTCGTATCGTGCTTTAATTTTATTAAATAGTTCTGCCTCTTTGGCTTCGTCAACAATTTCTCCTTTTGCTTTAAGCGAAGAAGCTTCTATTTGTGCTAAAACTTTTGCAGCCTGAGTACCGCCCATAACGGCAAGTTCTGCGCTTGGCCAGGCAAATATTAGTCTAGGATCATAAGCTTTTCCGCACATTGCATAATTTCCTGCGCCATATGAATTACCCACTATGACAGTGAATTTTGGAACAACGGAATTACTGACAGCATTTACCATTTTGGCCCCATCTTTAATAATACCACCATGTTCAGATTTAGATCCAACCATAAAACCGGTAACGTCCTGCAAAAATACAAGTGGAATTTTCTTTTGATTACAATTTGCTATAAAACGGGTTGCTTTGTCGGCACTGTCAGAATAAATCACACCGCCAAACTGCATTTCACCTTTTTTAGTTTTTACTACTTTTCGCTGGTTAGCGATAATTCCAACTGCCCAGCCGTCAATTCTGGCATAACCAGTAATTAGCGATTGACCGTAACCGTCTTTATAGGCTTCAAATTCTGAATTATCAACCAAACGATTAATTATTTCCATCATATCATATTGCTCATTTCTGGCTTTTGGCAAAATTCCGTAAATAGCTGCCGCGTCTAAAGCAGGTTTTTCAGCTTTAATACGGTTGTAGCCCGCTTTATCAAAATCACCAATTTTATCTACGATATTTTTGATTTTATCTAAAGCATCTTTGTCGTCTTTGGCTTTATAATCTGTAACGCCAGAAATTTCACAATGGGTTGTGGCTCCTCCTAAAGTTTCATTATCAATTGTTTCGCCAATAGCCGCTTTTACCAAATAACTTCCGGCAAGGAAAATACTTCCAGTTTTATCAACAATTAAAGCTTCATCACTCATAATTGGCAAATAGGCTCCACCTGCAACGCAGCTTCCCATAACTGCTGCGATTTGAGTGATTCCCATACTGCTCATTTGGGCATTATTTCTAAAAATTCGTCCAAAGTGTTCTTTATCAGGGAAGATTTCATCCTGCATTGGCAGATAAACCCCGGCACTATCAACTAAATAGATAATTGGAAGTCGGTTTTCCATTGCAATTTCCTGAGCTCGAAGGTTTTTCTTTCCTGTAATAGGGAACCAAGCTCCCGCTTTGACAGTCGCATCGTTAGCAACAACAATACATTGTTTTCCTTTGATGTAGCCAATTTTTACCACGACACCTCCAGACGGGCATCCTCCGTGTTCAGCATACATGCCATCGCCGGCGAAACCGCCAATTTCAATATTTTTTGAATTTTCATCTAATAAATAATCGATTCTTTCACGAGCTGTCATTTTTCCTTCAGCATGTAGTTTTTCGATACGTTTTTCGCCTCCGCCTAATTTAACTTTAGCAAATTTTTGTTTTAATTCTGAAAGAAGTAATTTATTGTGATCTTCGTTTTTATTGAAGTTTAAATCCATGATATAATATTGATTTTACAAAATAGTGTTGGCTAATTTACAAAATCAATTGAAATAAATGCGGTCTTTTGAAAATGTCTAAACTTAAATTTCAAATAATTTTGATAAAATCAAGGCATAAAAAAACAGAAGCTAAACTTCTGTTTTTTTTATGATTTATAAACTTGATATTATTTTTTTGGATTGCAGACCATTTGTTTCAACATTGCCCATTGTTTTAGAGCATCTCGAGCTTCAACTGCTGGATAACCCAACATTGTTTTTCCTGCTGGAACATCTCCGGTAACTCCAGATCCGGCACCAATTACAGCTCCATCGCCAATAGCGGTATGGTCTTTTATTGATGCGCTTCCGCCAATGATAACGCCATTCCCTAAAGTTACAGAACCTGCTAAACCACTGTTTCCAGCCATAATGCAAAACTTACCTAATTTACTGTTATGACCAATTTGTACTAAATTATCAATTTTACAGCCGTCGCCTAGAATTGTAGAACTGAATTTACCGCGGTCAACACAAGTATTTGCACCAATTTCGACACCATTTCCAATAATTACATTTCCAATTTGCGGAATTTTTACGAGTCCGTTTTCTTTGCAAGGGCGAAATCCGAAACCATCAGCACCAATCGTTGCATTTGGGTGAATAATACAGTCGGTTCCAATATGACATCTTTCGCGCACAACCGTTCCAGACCAAATTACAGTATTTTTTCCAATGGTACATTCGTCCAAAATCGTCACATTTGGATATATGGTAACATTCGCTCCAATTTCAACTTTTGGTCCAATATAACAGCCAGCACCAATTTTGGCACCTTCTGCGATTATTGCCGTTTCATCAATTGTGGCTGTTTTGTGAATATTACTACGAAATAGTGGTGTAGGTGGAGCAAAAAGGGCAAGAATTTGTGACATGGCTAAATCAGCATTTTTTACTTTAATAAAAGCGCGATTTTCGCCAGGTTCTATTGAAATATCTTCATTAACAACCGCAATTGAAGCATTTGAAGCTGACCAATGTTTTTCATATTTTTTACTGCCTATAAATGAAATTTGCGAAGTAGTTGCTTTTTCCAGTTGCTCGGTTGCATTAATGCTTTGAGAAGTTGAGCCGTATATCACGCCATTAATTACTTCGTTAATTTCTTGAATTGAATAGGATTTCATTTACTGTATGTAATAGTATTTGGGGTTAATTTTTGCCAAATAAAATAAATTACATTTTAATTACCTAATATTTTTATTGCGTTTATTGAAAGATATTTAAAATAATAGTTTAAATATTACAAAATTAACATTTTAGATATTAAAATTTTGTTGGTTTTGTAATTTTTGATATAGTGTTTATGTGCCTTATAAAGAAGTGATTAGCTTTTTTTTAAAGAAATAAAAAGTTTGTTTTATTGATAAGCAGTAACTTACATTTTTTTTGTTAATTGCTTAAATGTCAAAAAAAAACGATTCACTTTTAAAAGGAATCGTTTTCTATTTTAGTCTTTAGTTTTAGATAAGGAAACTGCATTTATGCAATATCTCAGGCCGCTTGGAGGCGGGCCATCTGGAAAAACATGTCCCAAATGCGCATCGCAAACATTGCATACAACTTCAACTCTAATCATTCCGTATGATTTATCAGCATGATATCCAATTGAGTTTTCTTTAATCGGTTGTGTAAAAGAAGGCCATCCGGTTCCTGATTCAAATTTTTCACTTGCATCAAATAAAACCGTTCCGCAACATTTACATTCGTAAATCCCTGGATCAAATAAACTGCATAATTCTGAGCTAAAAGACCTTTCAGTTCCCTTTAAACGCGTGACTTGAAATTCTTCAGGCGTAAGAAGCTGTTTCCATTCTTCTTCCGTTTTCTCAACTCTTTTATCTGGAGCTGGGTTTCCTTTATTTGTAAAATGAATTACATCGGCCCATTTTATCATAACTTTTTTAGTTTTAAAGTTTTAGGTTTCAAGTTTCAAGTTTCAAGTTTCAGGTTTACTGTGACTGCAAACAGTGACTGAATGCTATAAAATCTGAACACTGTTTACTCTTCCTCTTTCTGTCCCATCATCATTAAATATGCTTTAAGAAATGGGTCAATATTTCCGTTCATTACGCCGTCAACGTCGCTGGTTTCATATCCTGTACGAACATCTTTTACCAATTTATAAGGTTGCATTACGTAATTGCGAATTTGCGAACCCCACTCAATTTTCATTTTTCCGGCTTCAATATCAGCACGCTGTGCTTGTTGTTTTTTTAACTCAATTTCATACAATTGAGAACGAAGCATTTGCATCGCACGCTGTCTGTTGTCTTGCTGAGAACGTGTTTCAGAACATTGAATCTGGATTCCAGTAGGTTTGTGAACCAGCTGTACTTTAGTTTCGACTTTATTTACGTTTTGTCCTCCGGCACCACTGGAGCGAGAAGTTGTAATTTCGATATCAGCAGGATTAATGTCGATTTCGATACTGTCGTCAACAAGTGGATAAACATAAACGGATACAAATGAAGTATGACGTTTTGCATTACTGTCAAAAGGAGAAATTCTAACCAAACGGTGAACACCATTTTCGCCTTTTAAATATCCAAAAGAATAATCACCTTCAAATTCTAAAGTCACGGTTTTGATTCCGGCAACATCGCCTTCCTGAAAGTTAAGTTCTTTTATTTTATAACCATAACTTTCTCCCCACATCATGTACATTCGCATGAGCATTCCGGCCCAGTCGCAGCTTTCAGTTCCTCCGGCTCCAGCCGTAATTTGAACAACAGCGCTCAGACTGTCGCCTTCATCAGAAAGCATGTTTTTGAATTCGATGTTTTCAATATGCGCTTGTGCACCACTGTATTGCTCGTCTAATTCCTCTACAGAAAGTTCTCCTTCTTTATAAAAATCATAAGCAAGCTGAAGTTCATCTGTAAGTTCAACAGCTTTGTCATAGTCTTCAATCCACTTTTTCTTGTTTCGAAGATTTTTTACAATGTTTTCTGCTTCTTTTGCGTTGTTCCAAAAATCGGGAGCAAAAGTTTTTTCTTCTTCGTTTGCAATTTCGATTAGCTTGGCATCAACGTCAAAGATACCTCCTCAACGCACCAAGGCGCTCCACAATACCTTTTACTTGTTCGGCTGTTGTCATAAATTAATAAGTAGTTTTATATGTTTTTTGCAGAGATTACATTCATTTGCGTCTGTAATTTCGTTCTACAAAAATAAGATTTAGTTTTTAGAATACAGCAATAAATTTAGAATACAGTTATTTGAATCTAAATGATTAAAGCTTAGTAGTTTTGCATGATTTTTTTATTTTCTCAAAGATGCTGTTTGTTATTAAATAGAATAGTTTCTAAAGTTGCCGCTCAATTTTTTAATTATTAATGTTAGTTTTATATGTTTTTTATAAATATTACGTTAATTTGGTTGTATAGTAATCGAAAGTTAAAATTTATGAAAACTTGCGATTAATAAATAACAGTAATACGTAATTTTGCTGTCCAAAAAAGATATTAGTTTTATATGGAAATAAATTTAGTTAGCGATACCATTACAAAACCTACATACGAAATGCTGCAATATATGTTTAACGCACAAGTTGGCGACGACGTATATAAGCAGGATCCTACGGTTATCGAATTAGAAACAAGAGTAGCTGAATTTTTTGGTATGGAAGCTGGACTTTTTTTTCCATCGGGAACTATGGCAAACCAAACCGCTATTAAACTTCATACACAACCTGGCGAACAGTTAATCGCTGATAAATATGCTCACGTTTTTCATTATGAAGGAGGCGGAGTTTCTTTTAACAGCGGTGTTTCCTGCTGCTTGTTAGATGGAGACCGAGGCATGATCAACGCATCTCAGGTTGCGGCAGCAATTAATGATCCAGAATTTTATCATAGTCCGTTAACGAGTTTGGTTTGTGTAGAGAATACAACAAACAAAGGAGGTGGGGCTTGTTATGAATTGGAAGATTTAAGAGATATCAAAAAAGTATGTGATGCCAATAATTTAAAATTCCATTTAGATGGAGCAAGAATTTGGAATGCATTAGTAGCTAAAAGGCAAAATCCGAAGGAATTTGGAGCGATTTTCGATACCATATCGGTTTGTTTGTCTAAAGGATTAGGTGCGCCAATTGGTTCTGTGTTGCTTGGAAGCAAAGTTGATATTCATAGAGCGTTGAGAATCAGGAAGATATTAGGTGGGGGTATGCGTCAAGTTGGTTATTTGGCTGCAGCCGGATTATATGCTTTAGCGAATAATATCGAAAGACTGGCAGAAGATCACAGAAGAGCTAAAGAAATAGGAGCTATCTTAAGTACAAAATCTTGGGTTTCAAGTGTAGAACCAGTAGAAACTAATATTTTGATTTTTTCTTTAGCAGAAGGTTACAGCGATCAACTTTTAATCGAAAAATTAAAACAGAAAAACATATTAATAAGTTCCCTTGGACGCAATAAACTCAGAATCGTAACGCACTTAGATTATAAAGAAGTGATGCATACGTATGTTATGGAGACTTTTTCGAAGATTTAGGAGAAAAGATTCTAAGTTCCTGAGATTCTAAGATGCTAAGGTTCTAAGGTTTTTGCTTTACTAAAAAAAAAGACGCACAAATCGTGCGTCTTTTTTTTAGCCTTTATTTCCCCATGGATAGTAGATACTTAGTATCTCAGGGCCTTAGCATCTCAGAATCTTAGAATCTTAGAACCTTAGCATCTTAGTATCTCAGAATCCAGAACCTTACTTAAACAAATTATCCATTCCTGGAATCATTGGCATATCCATTTTTGCAACAGCATCAAGTTCTCTTTCATTTACGCTTGTTGCTTTTTCAATTGCTTTATTTAATGTTACAATTAAGTAATCTTCTAATTGCTCTTTATCTTCTAAAAGAGAGTCATCAACAGAGATTGTTTTTATTTTTCTATTTGCAGTAATTGTTATCTTCAATAATCCGTCAGCGCTTTGTTCGTCAATTAAAACAGTATCCAAGCGTTTCTTTGTATCTTCAATTTTTTGTTGGGTTTCTTTAAGTTTGCCCATCATTCCCATTAAATCCATTTTTCTTGATTTTTTAAATTATTTAAGACAAAATTAGTATATTGCTATGGTAAATCAATAGAATATTTTATGAAAAAATTAATTTTGGTTCTGTTTTGATTGTACTACTTTTGCTCCTTCGTATTTAAAAATAAATGCTCAATCAATGCAAAATAATATAATGGCTCCCGAAGCCAAAGAAATTCCGAAGAAATTAAAAAAACATAAAGAGACAAGAATTGATAATTATTTTTGGCTGAATGACCGCGAAAATCCAGAAGTTATCGATTATCTGAATAAAGAAAATGATTATTATCAAAATATGACAGCTCATACTAAAGATTTGCAAGAATCTTTATATGAAGAAATGAAGAGCAGAATTAAAGAAGATGATTCATCTGTCCCTTATTTTTATAATGGCTATTTTTATATTACACGTTTTGAAACAGGCCAGGATTATCCAATTTTTGCCCGAAAAAAAGGAAGCCTTTCTGCAGCGGAAGAAATTTTGTTCAACTGCAACGAATTAGCAAAAGGACACGCTTATTTTAAATTAGGCGGTCTAAGTATTAGTCCGGATAATAAATTTGCCAGTTTTGGAGTAGATATTGTTGGAAGAAGAATTTATACCGTTCAAGTTAAAAATTTGGAAACAGGAGAAATCTTATCAGACAAAATTGAAAATGCCACTGGAAGCTCGGTTTGGGCAAATGACAACAACACTTTGTTTTATACCAGACAAGATGAAGTTACATTACGTGCAGACAAGATTTTTAGGCATAAATTAAACACTGATTCTAAAGATGATGTTTTAGTTTATAATGAAGCGGATGATACTTTTAATGTTTCTGTACACAAGGAAAAATCTAAAAAATACATTGTAATCAGTTCTGGAAGTACTTTAACGACGGAATATCGAATTTTGAATTCAGACAATCCAGACGGCGAATTTGAAATTTTTCAGACACGCGTACGCGGATTAGAGTATAGTATTTCACATTTTGAAGATTCGTTTTATGTTTTAACCAATAAAGATAAAGCGACCAATTTTAAATTGATGAAAACACCAGAAAACAGAACAGCGAAGAGAAACTGGGTTGATGTTATTCCGCACAGAGAAGATGTTTTGTTGGAAGATATTGAAATCTTTAAGAATTATTTAGTTGTTGAGGAGCGTTCAAACGGATTGAATCATATCAGAATTATGCCTTGGAATGGCGAACCAGATTATTATCTGCCATTTGGAAGCGAGACGTACAATGCTTATACGACAACAAATGTCGATTTTGACACCGATATTTTACGTTACAGTTACCAGTCACTTGCAACGCCGTCGTCTGTAATTGACTTTAATATGAAAACTAAAACCAAAGAAATCTTAAAAGAACAGCAGGTTTTAGGTGGAAAATTCGATAAAGAAAATTATATAGAAGAACGAGTTTGGGTAACAGCAAGAGATGGTGTAAAAGTGCCAATTTCTATGATTTATCGAAAAGGATTAGAGAAAAATGGCAAAAATCCGCTTTTATTGTATGCATATGGTTCGTACGGAATCACGATGGATACTTATTTCTCGTCAACAAGACTTTCGCTCTTAGACCGCGGATTTGTTTATGCGATCGCTCATATACGTGGCGGAGAAGACTTGGGAAGGCAATGGTATGAAGATGGAAAACTGTTAAAAAAGAAAAATACCTTTACAGATTTCATCGATTGCTCTAAATTTGTAATAAACGAGAAATATACTTCGTCAAAACATTTGTACGCAGAAGGAGGATCAGCAGGAGGGCTTTTAATGGGAGTTATTGCAAATGAAGCTCCAGAATTATATAATGGAGTAATTGCTCAGGTTCCTTTTGTTGATGTCATTACGACAATGTTAGATGATACAATTCCGTTAACAACAGGAGAATACGATGAATGGGGGAACCCAAATAATAAAAAGTATTATGATTATATGTTGTCATACTCACCGTATGATAATGTAAAAGCGCAAGATTATCCAAATATGTATGTATCTACAGGATTGCACGATTCGCAGGTACAATATTGGGAGCCTGCCAAATGGGTAGCCAAATTGAGAAATATGAAGACAAATGAGAAACTTTTGTTTTTAGATACCAATATGGATGCCGGACATGGCGGTGCTTCAGGACGTTTTGAGGCTTTGAAGGACTTAGCAAAAGAATTTAGTTTTTTATTAGATTTAGAGAAAATTAAAAGCTAATTAGAAAAATTTTGTTAAATTTGCAACCTATCGGGGGTTTTAATAAAGCCTTTGATTAACTATTTTTTTATGAAAGAAGAAATAAATGCTTATAATAATGTTTTAGAATTAATAGGTAACACCCCACTTATTAAGCTAAATAAAATCACCGAAGAGTTAGAAGGAAATTTCTACGCAAAGGTAGAAGCTTTTAATCCAGGTCATTCCTCAAAAGATAGAATCGCGTTATATATTATTGAAGAAGCTGAGAGAAAAGGAATTTTGTCGCCAGGTGATACGATTATTGAAACTACATCAGGAAATACAGGGTTTAGTTTGGCAATGGTCAGCATTATTAAAGGTTATAACTGTATTTTAGCAGTAAGTTCAAAATCATCAAAAGATAAGATTGATATGTTGAGAAGCCTAGGAGCAAAAGTTTATGTTTGCCCTGCGCACGTATCAGCAGATGATGAAAGATCTTATTATAATGTAGCAAAGCGCTTACACGAAGAAACAAAAGGTTCTGTCTACATCAATCAATATTTCAATCAATTGAATATTGATGCTCACTACAATACTACAGGTCCTGAAATCTGGGAACAGACAAAAGGAAGAATCACACATTTAATTGCTTGTAGCGGAACAGGAGGAACAATTTCTGGAACTGCTAAATTTTTAAAAGAGCAAAATCCTAATGTTAGAATTCTAGGTGTTGATGCTTTTGGTTCAGTATTAAAGAAATATCACGAAACAAGAGAATTCGACAACAAAGAAATTTATCCGTACCGTATAGAAGGTTTAGGTAAAAACTTAATTCCATCAGCGACTGATTTCGATATTATTGATAAATTCATGAAAGTAACTGACGAGGAAAGTGCGCATGCTGCACGAGAAATTACTCGTAAAGAAGGTTTATTTGTTGGATATACATCTGGAGCAGTAATGCAGGCAATTAAACAATATGCAGAAGAAGGTGAGTTTACAAAAGATAGTAATATTATTGCTATTTTTCCTGATCACGGTTCTCGTTATATGAGTAAAGTATTTAGTGATGACTGGATGAACGAACAAGGATTCTTTGACAGTGTTAACGAAGAAGAAGCGCAAAAAATTGAATTTGTAAAGTAAATTAAAGACTTTTTTAATATATAGACTCCATCTTTTCGATGGAGTTTTTTTTGGTACTTATGTTAAGATTATTCTTGAAAAACCAGAACTAATACAAAAAAAAGTCGATTTATAATATTTGCTAAAAAAATGTAAATACCGTATTTATACGTAAGAAATTTTAAGTTTGATTGAAGTAATAATATTATTTTAATAATATTAATGAAAGTATAAAAAAATGTAATTGATCGTTCAAAATCATCAATTTTGGTTATTTAAACGATTATTTAGGTTAGTTATCGAAAAAATTTTCGCTGAAAAGCATAAAAATATAGTTTAGCAGTGTTAAAATGACACAATGTTTTAATACCCTAAAATCTATCATTATGAAAAAATTACTACTCTCTTTAATGTTTGTAAGTTATTTGAATGCTAATGCGCAAAATCCTATTCAGGAGTTTAACTTCAATGGAACCTTAAACAATACTCAAAATACAATTAGCTTCATGGGAACAGATAATTTTGTTTCTGACCGAATGGGAAATCCAAGCGGTGCGCAGCGTTTGAATAATAAAGCACTGGAAGCTGTAATTGATGATCTTCCTCAAAATAATAGTGCTCGATCAATTAGTATTTGGGTAAAACTGAATGATATTTCAAAAGCAAATTATATTTTGGGCTATGGAACTGCATTTAATGCTCAATATTATGGTTTATTGCAACAAGCTACAGCTTCTTCAAATTCAGATCTTAGTCAGGCTGGTTGGGGCGCAAGCAATGATGTTATTGTTTCAGTTCCATTAGCAAAAGGAAAATGGTACAATTATACTATAACGTATGATGGAGCAGTTTCTAAAATTTATCGTGACGGCGTATTAGTGAAAGCTTTAGATGGCATTACACGTGCTACAAAAGGCAATATTTTTAGATTAGGCGAAATAAATACTACTGTTGGTATTAATGCGGATATTGATGATTTGAAGATTTTTAATGTTGCGCTGACAGATGAGCAGGTTGCAGCATTTTATGAAGAATCAAAACCAGTAATTGCAATTGTTGCCGATGCAGCTCCTGCGGTTAAAACTCCAGCAGTTAAAACAGCAACAGGAAAAGGAAAAGTTGCAGTTAAGGCTGCACCATCAACAGCAATTATTTCAAACAGAGATATAAACGCTGCAGATAAAAATGTTGAAGTTTATTCGCAAGGTCAGAAGATAATTGGGGATAATTCAATGAGTATAAGTGATTTGCCAGAAGGAACGTATTTGTTGAAAATAACAAGTGTACCAGCAAAAAAAATCACATCAAAGTAGAAAAAGAAAATTTGGTTAATAGAAATAGTTAGTTAGTTTTTTATTTTTTTTATCATGTTGTTTAGTGAGCATTTATTTTGGATAGTGAAAAAAAACCTTTTGAAATTCAGAAGGTTTTTTTTGTAAAAATGTCTTTACAAATGTTATATTAAAACTTTATTGTTTTTCGCTTTTTCAGTATTTTAATAAGAATAACATACTTATGAGCTATAACTGTTTGGTAATTTTGAATTTAATTTATAGTTTTAACAAAAAAATAAAATTATTTATTGAGAACAAATAATACTTATTTACGCTTGATCGCTAAATTAATTTAATCACATCTATATTACATATTTACAAGATTTTTAAATACCCTAAATCATATCTATGAAAAAACTATTACTCACATTAATGTTTGTAGCTTTTTTAAATTCTAATGCCCAAAACCCAGTTCAGGAATTCACTTTCAACGGAACTTTAAGCAGTACTGACAATAGTATCACCTTATTAGGCGCTCCTAATTTTGTAAATGACAGAATGGGAACTGCTAAAGCAGCGCAGCGAATTACGAATAAAGTATTGCAAGGTGTAGTAGGGGAACTTCCACAAGAAAACAAACCCAGATCAATATCATTTTGGGTAAAGTTTAATAATGTTGCATCAGCAAATTACATTTTAGGTTATGGTACAGCTGTAAATACGCAATTTTTTGGCTTGTTGCAACAACCTGTTGCTTCAGGAAATTCAGATTTAAGTTTGGTTGGCTGGGGCGATGCTAATAATGTTGTTGTTTCGACTCCGCTTCAAAAGGAGGTTTGGTATCAATATAATATTACTTATGATGGAAATACGTCAAAAATATACCGTAATGGCGAATTGTTAAAATCGGCAACAGGAATTTCTCGCGCAACTAAAGGTTATATTTTGAGGCTCGGGCAATTAAATACTACGACTGTTCTTAATGCAGATATAGACGATCTTAAAATATATAATGTTGCAATGACTGACGAACAAGTTATGGATTCCTTTACGAGTTCTAAACCTGCGGCAGCTCCAGTTTCAAATACCATAAAAAAAGTTGCTGTTGCACCACCTACAAAAGCTGTTGTCCCAGTAAAAACACCAGTTTCTGCTGCTGAAAGTGCAACTGAAAATAATGGAGATTCAAAAACTATTGAGGTTTTTTCGCAAGGAAAAAAAATAACAGGAAGCAACGCTTCTAATATTACTGATTTGCCAGAAGGAACTTATTTGTTGAAAATAACAAAAACACCAGCAAAAAAATAAGCTGATTTTCTTATATAAAAAAAGCCTTCTGATAAACTTCAGAAGGCTTTTTTTAGTTTTTCTTTTGTTGCCCTGGAGCGTATGCTTTTGCACTTTTGCTTCCTGACATTTTTTTAGCTTGTCCTGGCGGTACCTTTTTAGTAGTTGGTGCTGGTCCATTTGTGTGAACATGAGTACTGCAGCTGATTACGCTTAATACTAAAAACAAAAGTACTAGTACAATTACTGCAATTCTTGTGTATTTTGATGTTTGCATATTTTATTTTCAATTTAGTTTGAGGTTTTGCAAATATAATGGTAAATATGATTTTTCAAATATGCGCTTCTAGTTTAAAACCATTACAAACAAAAAAGCCTCAGAAAAATCCAAGGCTTTATCGTGTAATATATTAGAATATTATTCTTCTTTCATTGTATGATAAACGTTCATAACGTCATCATCTTCTTCAATTTTCTCAATTAATTTTTCAACGTCAGCGATTTGAGCTTCAGTTAATTCTTTTGTAATTTGCGGAATACGCTCAAAACCAGAAGATAAAATTTCAAGACCTCTGTTTTCTAATTCTTTTTGTAAAGCCCCAAAACTTCCAAAAGGAGCGTAGATCAAAATTCCGTCTTCGTCTTCAAAAACTTCTTCGGCACCAAAATCAATTAATTCTAATTCTAATTCTTCAGCGTCAAGGCCATTATTTGCAATTCTGAAGTTGCAAGTATGGTCAAACATGAATTCTACAGAACCTTGAGTTCCCATTGTTCCATTACATTTGTTAAAGTAACTTCTAATGTTTGCAACTGTTCTATTATTGTTATCAGAAGCAGTTTCAATCAAGATTGCAATTCCATGAGGCGCATATCCTTCAAATAAAATTTCTTTATAGTTGGCAGTATCTTTATTGCTTGCGTTTTTGATTGCGCGCTCCACATTGTCTTTTGGCATGTTGGCCGCTTTCGCATTTTGTATTACAGCTCTTAATCTAGAATTGGCATCTGGGTTTGGTCCGCCTTCTTTAACAGCCATAACGATATCTTTACCAATTCTGGTAAATGTTTTGGCCATTGCTGACCAACGTTTCATTTTTCTTCCTTTTCTAAATTCGAACGCTCTTCCCATTTCTAATTTTTAGTTTTGTGATGCAAAAATACGGTTATTCCTTATTTTTCCAAAATCAATTTCAATTATATTTTTAGTTTAAAAGTTTCATGTTTCACGTTTCAAGTTTGTTGGAATCCATAAATTAAAAAATCCGTTCGTATTGCGAATGGATTTTTTATATAAGAAACCTGAAACCTGAAACCTGAAACCTGAAACCTGAAACCTGAAACCTGAAACCTGAAACCTGAAACCTGAAACCTGAAACCTGAAACCTGAAA
>NZ_SNXB01000003.1 GCF_004362055.1 Flavobacterium sp. 245 | reverse complement strand
GAGAGTATGTCGTCGCCTTTCTTTTAAGAATCCTTCCCGATTTATCGGGAGGGATTTTTTGTTTTATGGCTCTTTGTGTTTTTTGGCCGCAAAGGCCGCAAAGTCTCTTTTCTTTGCGATTAACGATGCCTTTAACAAGTCTGCAGAGGCTTTTCATGGCGGACTTCGCGCAGATCTTTGCGTTCTTTGCGGTTGGACAGCAATAAAAGCATCAGGTTCTTGTGAAAAGAGTATTTGTTGTGTGCCCCAAAACTGCGTTAGGGATGGGAGCGGCATCCTTTTGCGATACCCTGGGCATATTCCCCATCCTAAAACCCCCAATCGCAAAAGATACAGCGGACAGCCCGGCCCGGAGGGAAACGCCCAGATTGTATCCATTCCTTCAACAAGATATCGTCTTATTTCTGTTAAATAAAAATCAATTTTGGGTTTTAGTTTAGCCTCTGTTAGCCTTTTTAAATGTGAATCCCTATTTTTGTTTTAAATATTATAATTTAAGTATGAAAAAAACTATTGTATTGTTGACATTGTTTGTTATTGCAAATTTAAATGCTCAACAGCGCCCTAAGTTGGTTGTAGGTATTGTTGTAGATCAAATGAAAATGGAATATTTATATCGTTTTTCAGATGATTTTACACAAAATGGGTTCAAGAGATTAATGAATGAAGGATTCACTTTTCAGAATATGCATTATAATTATATGCCAACTTATACTGCACCAGGTCACGCTTCAATTTACACGGGGACTACGCCAGCAACTCACGGTATAGTTGGTAATGAGTGGTTCAGCAGAACTTTAGGTAAAGAAATGTATTGTACTGATGATGCCGGTGTAAAAACTGTCGGAGATGGAACAGCTGAAGAAGGAGCAATGTCTCCAAAAAATCTTCAAAGTACTACTATTACTGACGAAGTTAGAATGGCAACTAATTTTCAGGGTAAAGTTATTGGAATGAGTCTTAAAGATCGTGGTGCAATTTTGCCTGCTGGTCATTTTGCAAACTGGGCTTTTTGGTACAGTAAAACGGGTTCTTTTATTTCGAGTTCTTTTTATGGTGAAAAATTGCCAGAATGGGTAACAGAGTTCAATAACGAAAAAAACTATTTAAAATATATTAACAAAGGTTGGGATTTATATAAACCAGCTTCGGTTTATAATGAAAGTCTTCCTGATAATAATCCGTATGAAGGTAAATTATACGGAAGTGCCGCGCCTGTTTTCCCGTATAATTTAAAAACTATGTATGAGAAAAATGATGCTGGAATTTTAAGAGCTACTCCATTTGGTAACGATCTTTTGGCTGAATTTGCTAAAAAAGCTATTGAAAAAGAAGATCTTGGTAAAGATAATATCACTGATTTTTTAACTGTAAGTTTTTCTTCAACTGATTATGTTGGACATTTATTGGGACCACGCTCAATGGAACTTCAAGATACTTATTTGAGATTGGATCAAACTATTGCTGACTTTTTAGCTTATTTAGACAAAACTGTTGGTAAAGGAAACTATCTTTTATTTTTAACAGCTGACCACGCTGGAGCTGAGAATGTAATTTATTTGAAAGACCGTAAGTATAATGTCGATAATTATCCGTCAAAAGATGTGCGTAAAAGCCTTCAGGATTTTTCTATTAAGACTTTTGGAGTTGATTTATTGCTGAATTATTCTAATTTCAATATTTTCTTCAATAAGCAAATCATTAAAGAAAAAGGTTTAGAATTAGCAAAAGTAAAGCAAGCATTTAAAGAGTTTTTAATTTCACAGCCTCAGGTTAAAAAAGTATATACGGAAGAAGAAATTTTAGCTAATGGAGGAAATGACTATTACTTGAACTTTGTTGCAAAAGGTTATGATGTAACTCAGGATGGTGACATGGTTGTAATTGATAAACCTGGTGATATTGAATATTCGGCAACTGGTACATCTCATGGAACTCCTTACAGTTATGATACTCATGTGCCTGCTATATTTTTTGGATGGCATATTAAAAAAGGAGAATCATATGATAAAAAAGCTATTACGGAAATTGCTCCAACTGTAGCACAAAAAATCAAAGTTGCTTTTCCTAATGGAACCGAAGCAAAAGTAATGCAGGAGGTTTTAGATGAGAAAAAAGAAGCTTTGAATGCAAAAAAATAAATTCACTGTTATTATAAAATTTAAAGCCAGTCAATTGACTGGCTTATTTTTTGGTACTAAAAAAGGCTTTTCAATTAAGAAAAGCCTTTTAAGTAGTGTTTAGTAAGCACTTACTTTAATGTTAGCCTATGCGTTTGCTAACACTAATTCTTCATTATAAGGAAGATTCCAAGCTTCAGCAACTCCTTTGTAAAGGATTTTTCCATTAGCAACGTTTAATCCTTTTTTCAATTCTTCATTTTCGTTACAAGCTTTTTCCCATCCTTTGTTTGCTAACTGTAATGCATATGGTAAAGTCGCATTAGTTAAAGCCAAAGTTGATGTATAAGGAACAGCACCTGGCATATTAGCTACACAATAGTGAACGATATCATCAATAATAAAAGTTGGATTTTCGTGAGTTGTAGGGGTACAAGTTTCGATACATCCACCTTGATCTACTGCTACGTCAACAACAACAGTTCCTGGACGCATTAATTTAAGCATGTCACGTGTAATTAAATGTGGTGCTTTTGCTCCTGGAATTAAAACTGCTCCAACAATTAAGTCAGCATCTTTAATTGCTCTTGTGATGTTATAATGATTAGACATTTCTGTATTTACATTTGCCGGCATGATATCATCTAATTGACGTAAACGTGGCAAACTTAAATCCATAATAGTAACTTGAGCACCCAAACCTGCAGCCATTTTAGCAGCTTGAGTTCCAACAATACCGCCACCTAAAACTAATACTTTTGCTGGTGGTACACCTGGAACACCACCTAAAAGAATTCCTCTTCCTTTTAATGGTTTTTCAAGATATTTTGCTCCTTGTTGAATAGCCATACGACCTGCAACTTCAGACATTGGAACTAATAATGGCAAACTACGGTCAGCTTTTTCTACAGTTTCATAAGCTAAACAAACTGCACCTTTTTCAAGCATTGCGTGAGTCAATTCTTCTGATGATGCAAAGTGGAAATAAGTAAAAAGTAATTGATCTTTTTTGATTAAAGGATATTCAGATGCAATTGGTTCTTTTACTTTGATGATCATTTCTGCAATAGCATAAACCTCTTCAATAGTTCCTAAAACTACAGCGCCAGCATTTGTATATTCCTCATCAGCAAATCCACTTCCTAAACCTGCAGTTGATTGTACATAAACAACGTGTCCGTGTTTTTTCATTTCAGAAACACCTGCTGGAGTTAATGCTACACGATTTTCATTGTTTTTAATTTCTTTTGGAACACCTATTATCATAATTGTATATTTTTTTGTTTTTCTTGAATTTGTTTTACAAAGCTACTCATAGAGAATATATTATTGATAATTGACTTTTAAATAAGAAAATATTATTTTATTTTATACTTTTACAGAAATATTTTCTGTTTAAGTGCTTTTTAGCTTCTTAAAAGAGAAAAAAAGACTAAATTCTGCAAATTAAAGAAAACGTTTTCGTTATGGTTTTAGATGAAATTGACAAAAAAATCTTACGGCTTTTGCAAGAAAATGCCCACTATACCCTGAAAGACATCGCAAACAAAATAAATTTGTCTCTTACGCCTGTTCATGATAGAGTTAAACGTCTTGAAAAAGAGGGTGTTATAGAAAAATATGTTTCTATTTTAAATAAGAAAAAATTAGGAAACAATCTTACGGTATATTGTCAGGTTACCCTAACAAAACAGACCTATGATACATCTGAAGGATTTAATCAGTCCATTCTTAATTTGCCTGAGGTTGTGGAATGTAACTACGTTTCTGGAAATTTTGATTACATGCTAAAAATTATCATACCAGATATGGAAAGCTACCATCATTTTCATCAAAAGAAATTATCTGTTTTGCCTGAGGTTTCTCTAATTAATACTGTTTTTGTTATTTCTGAAGTAAAAAGTACAACTGTTCTTCCAATTTGATAAATAAAAAACCACCAAGAAAACTTGATGGTTTTTAGAAATGGTTGGTTTTGGTTTTATATTAATAGTAAGTAAAGCGTCTTACTTTTGCGATATATTTTGCAAGACGAATTACTTGATGGCTATAGCCATATTCGTTATCGTACCAAATATAGAGTACAATATTTTTTCCATCTTTTGATACGATTGTAGCATTACTGTCATAAATTGCAGGAGCAGATGTGCCTACTATGTCAGAAGAAACTAATTCATTATTCAAAGAATATTTTATTTGTTCTACTAGCTCGCCTTCAAGAGCGTATTTTTTCATGATTTTATTTACGCCTAAAATTGTAGTCGCTTTTTTAACTTCTAGATTTAAAACTACTAATGAGCCATTTGGAACAGGAACACGAATTGCATTGGATGTTAATTTTCCTTCTAATGAAGGCAAGGCTTTTGCAACAGCGCTTCCAGCACCAGTTTCGGTGATAACCATATTTAATGCAGCAGCTCTTCCGCGACGGTATTTTCGGTGCATATTATCAACCAAATTCTGGTCATTCGTATAGGCATGAATGGTTTCCAAATGTCCTTTTACAACGCCAACAGTATCTTCAATAGCTTTTAGAACTGGTGTAATAGCATTTGTAGTGCATGATGCGGCAGAAAAAATATTGATTTCATCAGGATTAAAATCATTGTGATTAACACCGTGTACAATATTTGGAATTCCTTTTCCTGGGGCCGTCAAAAGTACTTTACTAACACCTTGCGAAGCTAAATGTCTTTTTAAAGCTTCTTCTGTAGTAAATACTCCAGTATTGTCAATTAGCAAGGAATCATTGATT
The DNA here is from genome assembly GCF_004362055.1 of Flavobacterium sp. 245. Classification (GTDB taxonomy): domain Bacteria; phylum Bacteroidota; class Bacteroidia; order Flavobacteriales; family Flavobacteriaceae; genus Flavobacterium. The sequence goes on along the minus strand of NZ_SNXB01000003.1, from coordinate 601,933 downwards.
CCATATTGTGTATAATCAATTTCTTCTGGTGTATTTGCTGATATAATGTGAACGGTTGTTCCGTTGATAATTAGCGCATTATTTTTTGGATCGGCAGTTACTGATCCTTGAAAATCTCCATGAATGGAATCATAACGCAATAGAGAAGCTCGTTTCTCTAAACTTGATGCATCATTTTTATCACGTGTTACAATTGCTCTCAAACGCAATTGATTTCCTTTTCCAGTTTTAGACATTAATTCTCTCGCTAACAAACGTCCAATTCTTCCGAAACCGTATAGAACAACATCTTTTGGCTGAATTTCTTCTGAGGATTTTGCCTTTTTTAATTTATCCATAACAAAGTATCGTGCGTCAGGATATTTTTCATCTTCCAAGCGATACTCATAAGTTAATTTGCCCAAATCTATTTTTGCAGGTGGCAAATCTAGCGATAAAACAACTTTTGCTATTTCAACTGAATCAAAAATGGTTATTGGTTTACCAACAAATTCCCCTGCATATTGATGCAAATTGATTATATCGCTGACGTTTTTGTCCAATAATTGGTTTTTAAATAAAACCATTTCAATGGATTTGTCATACCATAAATCACTTATAACTTTGATTAATTCGACACCAGCTCTTCTTCGGTCGACTTGTAATGATACCTCTTTTTGGTACAAGGATTTTTTGCTCATAATTGACTAAATTGAAAAAATAAAATGCTCACTATTTTAAAATTTGGCGCAAAAGTATCCATTTCAATCGATTTCGTAAACTATTTTAGCATTTATTTTTGAAAATAAAAAAGTCATCTTAAATTTCTTAAGATGACTTTTTTTTAGTTTTCAGTCTCAGTCTCGGTTTGCAGTTTTTTAAGACTGTATACTGCAACTGTATACTGCGACTTAAATTATAATTCTAAATATCTCTCCGTTTCTGTTTATCATTTCAATTCGGACACTTTGGCCTTCATCTTTTTTCTTTAAAAGTTTAGAAACTGTCTCAACATTTGTTGCTTTTACATTATCAATACTTAGAATAATATTTCCTTGCAGTTCATTTTGATATTGCATTAAATTTTCATTTGTAATATTTTTGATTTTAACGCCATAATCAATTCTGAATCTCTTTTTATCGGCAGCATCAATATTTTCTAATTCGATTCCTTTAAATTCTGCGCTGTAAAATTCATTTTTGCTTAAAGTTACAGGAACTGTTTTTGTTTTTCCATCTTTAATATAGGTAACTTTTACAACATCATTTGGTCTTTTTGTATTAATATATCCTGAAAGATCTGCATAAGTTGAAATATTTTGATCATCAAGTTTTACAATAATATCGCCTTTGCCCAAACCAGCTTTTTCTGCACCAGAATTTTTAGAAACGCTGTTGATATAAAAACCTTGTGTTTGTGTTACGCCTAATTCTTTAGATGCACTGCTGTTAAGTTCTCCGCCTTCAACGCCAAGAATTCCTCTTTGAACATTTCCATATTCCATTATGTCTTCAATAATTTTTCTGGCAATATTAGAAGGAACTGCAAACGAATACCCAACATAAGAACCCGTCATTGAAGAAATCATGGTATTGATTCCAATTAATTCTCCGCGTGTATTTACCAACGCTCCACCGCTATTTCCTGGATTCACAGCAGCGTCAGTTTGAATGAAAGATTGAATACCGCTTTGATCTAAATTTCTGGCTTTCGCCGAAACAATTCCAGCTGTAACTGTTGAAGTTAAGTTGTACGGATTACCTACTGCTAAAACCCATTCACCAACTTTTACTGAATCTGAATTGGCGAAAGCAGTATATGGAAGTTTTTCATCGGCATTGATTTTTAGTAATGCAATATCCATTTTTGAATCAGTTCCAATAAGTTTTGCTTTGTACGACTTTTTATTGTTCAGCGTAATTTCAATTTCTGTTGCATCTTTAATTACGTGATTATTCGTCACAATATATCCATCTTCAGAAATAATAACACCAGAACCAGTTCCTACTTGTTCTTGCTGTTGCTGACCTCCGTAACCATAGAAAAATTCCATCATAGGATTACTGATTGTTCGTCGAGAGACATTTTTAACGTGAACAACGGTATGGATTGTCTTATCGGCAGCGGCAGTAAAATCAACAGTTTCGGCTGATAATCCAACATTTCTGCCAAATGAATTGGGGGCTTGAGTAACAACAGAATTTTCTCTTCCAAAAAAAGAATTGTTGCCATCAAATAATAATTTGTACGCACCAAGTGTAGTAGCACCACTTAGTAATGACACTAAAAATAAGGTTGAAAATCTTTTCATAATTACAATTTATGTTTAAGTTGTTAACGTAAAATTAAAGCAAAAAATTATTTGAAAAAATGGTTTAACGCTCTTTAACAATGATTAACATTTCATTAATTAATAGTTCGTACTTTTGCATTTCTTAACCACTAAAAAATGCAAATAGAATTTTATAAATATCAAGGTACAGGTAACGATTTTGTGATGATTGACAATCGTTCTAATTTTTTTCCAAAAGAAGATATTCAATTGATTGAACGTTTGTGTGACAGACGATTTGGCATTGGAGCTGACGGGCTTATTTTACTTGAAAATGATTCTGAAACTGATTTCAGAATGGTTTATTATAACTCAGACGGAAATGAAAGTTCAATGTGCGGAAACGGCGGCCGCTGCTTGGTTGCTTTTGCTAATCAACTAGGTGTTATTAATGATAAGGCAACTTTTATCGCAACAGATGGTTTACACCATGCTTCAGTTGGCAACGATGCTATTGTTTCATTGCAAATGATTGATGTTGAAGAAGTTCAAAAACATGATTCGCATACTTTTTTAAATACTGGTTCTCCTCACCATGTACAGATTGTCGAAAATTTGCAACAATATAATGTAAAAGAAAATGGAGCGGCAATTCGTTATGGAGCTTTATATGGAGAAAAAGGGAGCAACATCAATTTTGTTAAAAAAATTGATGACGATACTTTTTCGCTTAGAACTTATGAAAGAGGCGTTGAAGATGAAACTCTTGCCTGTGGAACCGGTGCAACTGCAGTTGCAATCGCGATGAACGCAATTGGCCAAACAGATAAAACTTCAATTAATTTAAATGTTGAAGGCGGAAAACTGGTTGTTTCATTTGATAAATTAGGAGAAAACTTTTCAAATGTTTTCTTGACTGGGCCAGCAAAATTTGTTTTTAAAGGAACGATAGAAATATAATCAATTTGTTAGTGTTAGTGAAGTCGAAGATAAATTTCAAATTTAAAAATCGACAATCTAAAATCTGAATTCTAAAATCTAAAATTATAAATGATCACACTCAAAGGCGAAAATATTTACTTGCGTGCATTAGAGCCTAATGATTTAGAGTTCGTGTATGAAATGGAAAATGATCAGAACATTTGGGAGGTCAGCAATACTAATACGCCATATAGCCGTTATTTAGTTCGTCAATATCTTGAAAATGCCCAACAGGATATTTATGAGGCGAAGCAATTGCGGTTGGCAATTTGTCAGGATAAAGATTTTCCAGCTATTGGATTAATAGATTTATTTGAATTTGATCCTAGAAATAATAGGGCCGGAGTAGGAATTGTGATTCGAAATAAAGAATATAGAAATCAAAACATTGGTTCTGAGGCATTAGAGTTATTGATAAAGTACTCTTTTCATAATTTAAATCTGCATCAGCTTTATGCAAATATTAATGTAGGAAATGTAGCTAGTATAGCACTTTTTACTAAATTTGGTTTTGAGAAAATCGGAATTAAAAAAGATTGGATTTTGCTCGATAACCACTATCAAGACGAAGCAATTTTTCAATTAATTAACAAACAAATCTAAATTTTAAACTTTGAGCTTAAAAAAAAATATCACGATAGTAGCTGTAGCCGTAATTTCAGTTTTAATGATTTACGGATTTATTTTAATTAATAAAATTTTCAGTTCGAATACGAAATTTGAAAAAGAGGAACTTTACGTTTATGTGCCAAGTGGTGCTAATTATACAGACGTAAAAAAAATATTAGAACCATATGTCAAAAACTTTGACAATTTTGAGATGGTGGCCAATAAAAGAAGCTATCCTGAAAATGTAAAATCGGGGCGTTTTCTACTTAAAAAAGGAATGAATAACATTGATTTAGTTCGTGCAATGCGTTCTAATGTTCCGGTTAAATTAGCTTTTAATAATCAAGAGCGTTTGGAAAATTTTGCTGGAAGAGTTGGTTCTGAAATTGAAGCCGATAGTTTGTCTTTATTAAAAGCGATTAAAGATTCTACCTTCATGGCGGAGAATGGTTTTAATGAAGACAATGTTTTTGCGATGTTTATTCCAAATACATACGAGATTTATTGGAATACTTCTGCAGAAAAATTCCGTGACAAAATGATTAAGGAATATCATAAATTTTGGACTGAAGAAAGGATAGCGAAAGCAAAAAAACAAGGACTTACTCCCGTTCAAGCTACAATTCTAGCTTCTATCGTTCATAAAGAATCTGTGAAGAAGGATGAGAGACCACGTATTGCTGGAGTTTATTTAAACCGTTTGCGTTTAGATATGCCACTTCAGGCTGATCCAACAGTTATTTATGCTTTGAAATTGAGAGATAATAATTTCGACCAAGTTATTAAAAGGGTTTTTTATAACGACTTGGTTATGAGATCTCCATATAATACTTATGTAAATGTAGGGCTTCCACCAGGACCAATTGCAATGCCTGATATTACAGCGCTTGACGCAGTTTTAAACCCAGAGAAGAACGATTATATTTATTTCTGTGCAAGTGTTGATCGTTTCGGTTATCATGAATTTGCTTCTACTTTAGCAGAACATAATGTAAATGCGAAAAAATATTCAGACTGGATTGCAAGCCAGGGTGTTACGAGATAGTCAAAATTTTAAGAAATTATAATATTAGACCGAAGTAAATTTTGCTTCGGTTTTTTTGTAAGTCGAATTTACGTAGTTATTTTAGAAATAATTCTCTTTTTCAGAATCTAGAAAAAAAAAACATAACTCAAATTTGACGTTTTAAAAGATTTTAAAAAGTGCTTTTTCAAAGAAAAGTTAAAAAAAGAGCTAAATTTAGGTTTTTTACTACAAATTTATTCTGAATATTTTCTGGGTGAAATTATATTCAGTCCAAAAAATGAATATTTTTTGTAAGCTTTATCTTTGTTTTTTAACAAATTTGATAAAAAAATGATAAAAATGATATTTTTTGAGATTTAATTTTTCCTGTTTTTCAGTGCAATTCAACTTCCTCAAAAATGCTCGTAAACGGCATGATCAAAGGGTTTAAACAGGATTTCTAATTTCTTAAAATTACATAAGTACCTGATTAACAGTGTTGTTTTGTATTTCTTATCTTTGCACTGTAGAAATTTCAAGAGGGTGACAGCGTCTTGAAGAAAAACAATTTATGATAAAGAAATGGTATTTTTATGCGAGTTTAGTCGTTATTATTACATTTTTAAGTTTGGGTTTTAAACCCTTCAATCTGGAAACCAAACGTTGGTTTCTTATCGAAAAATCAGATGGAGCCGAATACCTATTTCCATCACAAGAAAAGGATGATTATCCTAATTTAAACTTCCCATACACCGGAAATCATTTTATAGGTTTTAAAGAGGCAGTTGCTTTCAAAGAATCTCAAGGAAAATACCGCTTAGTTAATACGCTTGGTTACATGGGAAAATACCAATTTGGTTCTGAAGCCCTAAGAGCTATTGGTATAAAAAACCACAAAGCCTTTTTAAAGAATCCTGCATTACAAGAAAAAGCTTTCATTGCTTTATTATCCAAAAACAAATGGATATTACGTTATGAAATCGAAAAGTACGAAGGAAAAGTGATTAATGGTATTGAAATTACCGAATCTGGAATTTTAGCAGCAGCACACCTTGGTGGAGCTGGTTCAGTGAAAAACTTCTTTAAGAATAAAGGAGCAAGGCATTTTAGAGATGCTTACGGAACTTCATTAAAAAGCTATATGAAAGATTTTGGAGGTTATGATCTCTCTTATATTGAAGCTGATAGTAACGCGACAATAAACAAGATTTAAAAAAGCATAAAAAATCCCGAATCAATCAATTCGGGATTTTTTATGCTTTTTAGTCAATTAATATTTCTAAAATTTGAATTGCCGCTTCGCTTATTTTTGTTCCTGGGCCAAAAATAGCGACTGCGCCAGAATCAAATAAATATTGATAGTCCTGCGCCGGAATTACACCGCCTACAATTACCATAATATCTTCACGGCCGTGTTTTTTTAGTTCTTCAATAACCTGCGGCACTAATGTTTTATGCCCGGCAGCAAGTGATGAAACTCCTAAAATATGAACATCATTTTCAACGGCTTGTTTTGCTGCTTCAGCTGGAGTTTGAAATAATGGACCTATATCCACGTCAAAACCTACATCGGCATAACCGGTTGCTACTACCTTTGCGCCACGATCATGACCGTCTTGACCCATTTTGGCAATCATAATTCGTGGGCGTCTTCCTTCTTGTTTTGCAAAAGCATCCGCTAATTGTTTTGCCTTTTCAAAATTTTCGTCATTTTTTATTGCTGCACTATACACACCGCTAAAGGATTTAATTTGTGCTTTGAATCGTCCAAAAACACTTTCAAGAGCATCGCTGATTTCTCCTAAAGTTGCTCTTTCTCGTGCAGCTTCGGTTGCAATTTCTAATAAGTTTCCTTGCCCAGTTTTAGCACAATGAATTAATTTTTCTATTGATTGATTTACTTTTTCAGTATTTCTTTTTGCTTTTATTTCTGTTAATCGCTCAATTTGCTGTTTACGGACCATTTGGTTATCAACATCTAATATATGAAGCGGATCTTCTTTTTCTAATCTAAATTTATTGACACCAACAATAATATCTTGTCCGCTGTCAATTCTTGCTTGTTTTCTCGCAGCAGCTTCTTCAATTCGAAGTTTAGGAATTCCGGCTTCAATTGCTTTTGTCATACCGCCCAATTCTTCTACTTCTTCAATTAATTTCCAAGTGTTTTCTAGGATTTCATTAGTCAAAGATTCCACATAATAACTGCCACCCCAAGGATCTACTGTTTTGGTAATCTTTGTTTCTTCTTGTAAATAAATTTGTGTATTTCGTGCAATTCTAGCTGAAAAGTCTGTTGGCAAAGCAATTGCTTCGTCGAGTGCGTTAGTATGCAACGACTGTGTTCCGCCGAAAGCAGCCGCTGTGGCTTCAATACAAGTTCTGGCTACATTATTAAAAGGATCTTGTTCGGTTAAACTCCAGCCACTTGTTTGACAGTGTGTTCTTAGTGCTAATGATTTATCGCTTTTCGGATTAAATTGCTGAATCAGTTTTGCCCAAATCATTCTGCCGGCTCTCATTTTTGCAATTTCCATAAAATGATTCATTCCAATTGCCCAAAAGAAAGATAGGCGAGGAGCAAATTCATCAATAGTCATTCCGGTGGATAAACCTGTTCTAATATATTCTAAACCATCGGCTAAAGTATATGCTAATTCAATATCTGCTGTTGCTCCAGCTTCCTGCATATGATATCCCGATATTGAGATAGAATTGAATTTTGGCATTTTTTTGCTTGTAAATTCAAAAATATCAGCAATGATTTTCATCGAAGGTGTTGGCGGATAAATATAAGTATTACGCACCATGAATTCCTTCAAAATATCGTTCTGAATAGTTCCCGATAATTTTTCGATTGCCACACCTTGTTCTTCCGCTGCAACGATATAAAATGCCATAATTGGCAAAACAGCGCCATTCATAGTCATCGAAACCGACATTTCATCTAATGGAATCTGATCAAATAATACTTTCATATCTTCAACCGAATCGATTGCGACGCCGGCTTTTCCAACATCACCAACGACACGTTCATGATCTGAATCGTAACCGCGATGCGTAGGCAAATCGAAAGCAATTGAAAGTCCTTTTTGACCCGCAGCAAGATTTCTTCTGTAAAAAGCATTACTTTCTTCTGCAGTCGAAAATCCCGCATACTGGCGAATTGTCCAAGGACGACGAACATACATTGTTGCGTATGGTCCGCGTAAATTGGGCGCAAAACCAGCTCCGAAATCCAGAAACTCTAAATCTTCTATATCTTTTTCAGAATAGTTTTTTTTAAGTTCGATTCCTTCCGCTGTAGTAAAGTTCTTGGTCAAATTTTCAGACTTTTGACTTTTGACTTTCGACTTTCGACTTTCAAGATTTATATGTTTAAGGTCTTTTCTCATCATGGAGACACTTTCTTTGGTGTGAATATTAATTACGTTTAAAAAGAATTACTCAAGTTCAAGTCTTTCTTGTTCAAGTTTCTCGGCCAATCTTTTTTCTATAATAGGTGTAATTAATGTTTTTCTTGGTTTTATTTTTACAAAAGGAAACAATTCTAAATCATGTTTCATTCGGTCTTCTTTGTTTGGGTATTTATTTGTGCCTAATAAAACTTCTTTTTTAGAATCGAATAATTCTTGTTCTTTAGTGGCGCTTTCCTGAATTTTCTTTTTAATTGTTCCGTCGTTCAAAAGCTTTAAAAAACCGCCATTAACTTCAATGTCTTTAAATAAAGCCAAACTTTTTTCTGCCAATTGCATGGTTAAACTTTCGATGTAATAACTTCCATCAGCTGGATTATCAACTTTGTCAAAATAACTTTCGTGTTTTAAAACTAAAAGCTGATTTCGAGCAATTCTGTCTCCAAATTCGTTGTCTTTATGATATAAAGAATCGTAAGGTAAGTTAGCAACTGCGTCAGCTCCGCCTAGTATTGCCGACATGCATTCGGTTGTAGTGCGAAGCATGTTGACATTATAATCGTAAATAGTTTTGTTCCGTTTTGTTGGCGTAACCAAAAAGTGACAATCAAAATCAGGATTATATTCTGAAGCAATTAATTGGAAAAGCATTCGCAAAGCACGAAGTTTTGCAATCTCAAAAAAGTAGTTTGTTCCAACGGATATCTGAAAAACAATTGGTTTTGTTAAATCCGCAAAGCGGTTTAAATATTCATTAGCATGCGCTAAACTATAAGCGATTTGCTGTGTAATATTTGCTCCAGCATTTTGATACAAACCTAGATCTACACTAAGAAACGGAAGATTGGTCTGGTTTGAAATTTTTTCAAGTGTTTCAAAATTACTTTTATCTGATGTAGCAAACCAGTTTCCGTCACGTGCTAATTGGCCAATGGGATCTAAATTGCAATAAAATATCGCGTTTTTTTCAATGGAAATAGCGTTCAGTTTTTTTACGAAATCGATTGAGAGAAAACTCAAATGAAAGTAAACCGTTCTTCCTTCTAAAGGAAGATTTTTCAATAATTTTTCAACGTCAGTATTTTCGTTTTCAATAGTAAAACGCAAACTTTCAGCACCTCTTTCAATAGTATTAATTGCTTTTTTTATTGATTTTTCGATATCAAAAACAAATATATTTTGGCAGATTTTAAAGTTGGACGCCTGAGTTTGCACCGAAGCACTTTTGGTAAATTCATCGTCGTGATAAAAAGGTTTTACCTGAATATCTTCTGGGGAATTCCAAATTACAGTTTGGTTATAGTCGGCTCCATCCAATTCAAACTGAATTTTTTGTTTCCATTGTTTGGATGAAATCGGATTAAAATCTTCGAATAGGTTAGTGGCCATTAGGTGTTTTTTCTGAATTACTCTTTTTCTTGAATAGTGTCTCCTTCAAAGTGAATGATGTAAATATCTTCGCTGTCTTTTTTCATAAAGTACTTTTCGCGAGCATATTTTTCTATTTGTTCAGGATTTTTAAGTTGTTTGATTTGTTCTTGATCTTTTTTTATTTCGTCCTGATAATATTTTTTATTGTCATGCAGTTCGTTAATCTGCCCGTCTAAAAAACGATGATCAAAATAGGAGTAATTGTCTAAAAATAACATCCAAATAACAAAAAACAATAGTACCCAGACATATTTATTGCCCAGTAATCTAAACCATTTTTTGTCTTTGTATGGATTTTTAAATTTCATATAAGATTGTTTCTTTTGAATAGGATTGCGTTTTTAGACATCATAAAAAGCAATCCCGACAATTATCGGGAAGCTTGCATTTTATGGTTTAAATTTACAATAAAAATTATAAAATTCGCTGATTAATTACGGCACGAACTACATCAATTGCTACTGTATTGTATTTGTCATTTGGAATAATAATGTCTGCAAAAGCCTTCGACGGTTCTATAAATTGCTCATGCATAGGTTTTAAAGTAGTTTGGTAACGGTTTAAAACCTCGTCAATATCACGTCCGCGTTCTGAAATATCTCTTTTTAAACGACGAATTAATCTTTCATCAGAATCAGCATGAACAAAGATTTTGATGTCAAACATATCGCGAAGTTCAGGATTGGTTAAAATCAAGATTCCTTCTACAATCATTACTTTTCTCGGATGTGTTGAAACTGTATCGTCTGTTCTATTATGTTGAATAAAAGAATATACAGGCTGATCAATTGTTTCGCCAGCTTTTAAAGCTTTTAAGTGTTTCACCAATAATTCAAAATCGATGGCGCGCGGGTGATCAAAATTTATTAATGCTCTTTCGTCAAAAGATAAATTATCGGTTTGTTTGTAATACGAATCCTGAGAAATTACGCCAACTTCAGTGTCTGGTAATTCGTTCATGATTTGGTGTACTACTGTTGTTTTTCCACTTCCTGTTCCTCCTGCAAGTCCAATAATGAGCATAAAATTTTTGTTTGATATTTGTTTGACAAAATTAATAATTTAAGTGAATTGTTAAACATATAAAATAATTTAACCATATAAGTAATGTAAGTAAATTTAAGCTGTAAAATATTCAAACAAAACAATATTTGACTGAACTTATATTGTTTATATGGTTAAAAGATTGTCACTTGCATGGTGAAAAACATAAAAAAATCCCGAAAGTAAACCTTCGGGATTTCGTGCAATCAGTATAGTTTTAAAAAATATTCTGAATTTAGTAAGCACTTGTAATTATTTATTCTTTTTTGCTTTTATCATCATTTCAAGCTGATCCCAAAGTTCTTCCGGAATTGCTTCTAATAAATTGAACTGTCCTGCGCCTTTTAGCCATTCGCCTCCATCAATGGTAATGACATCGCCATTTACATAAGCTGAAAAATCAGATACTAAATAAGCAGCTAAATTGGCTAATTCCTGGTGATCTCCAACACGTTTTAAAGGCACTTTTTTAGCCATATCGAATTTTTCAGAAAGATCGCCCGGCAATAATCTGTCCCAAGCTCCTTTTGTTGGGAATGGTCCCGGAGCGATGGCGTTAGAACGAATTCCATATTTCGCCCATTCCACAGCAAGACTTCTTGTCATGGCTAAAACTCCTGCTTTTGCAGTCGCACTTGGTACTACATAAGCAGAACCTGTCCACGCATAAGTTGTAACAATATTCAATATCGTAGCCGATGTTTGTTTTGTGTCAATCCAATGTTTTCCAAAAGCCAGTGTACAGTTTTTAGAACCTTTAAGTACGATATCGATAACAGTATCAAATGCATTTGCAGATAAACGTTCTGTTGGTGAAATGAAATTTCCGGCTGCGTTGTTTAAAAGAACATCTACTTTTCCAAAAACTTTTAAGGTTTCCTGAAGCATGTTTTCCACTTCTTCATAATGACGAACGTCGCATTGAAGAGGCAGACATTTACCGCCCGTTTCACTTTCAAGTTCTGTTGCGGTAGTTTTTAGTTTTTCTAAATCTCTGGAAGTAATTGCTACGTGAGCGCCTAATTCTAAGAAATATTTTGTCATTGCTTTTCCTAAACCGCTTCCGCCGCCCGTAACTACAATGACTTTGCCTTTTAAGGCGTCATCGCGCAACATTTTATCTGTATAGCTCATACTTTTCTTTTTTTACAATATTAATTAAAAAAATAGGATGCACGCATAATATTGTTATAAAATTTTGATAAACTTTATATATCACACAGTTTTTTTGCGGCAGCTTCTAGGGTGAAATTATCTTTGGCAAAACAAAAACGAATCAGTTTCTGGTCTTTATGATCGGAATAGAAAGTTGAAATTGGAATCGCTGCAACACCGTGGTTGATGATTAAATTTTTGCAGAAAGTCACGTCGTCTTCATCTGAAATATTTGCATAAGAAGCAACTTGAAAATAAGTTCCTTCGCAAGGTTTCAAGTCAAATTGGCTGTTTTGAAGCAATTTTTGAAAATAATCTCTCTTTTCCTGATAGAATTTTCCAAGCAAGTTAACATCGACAACATCTAGATATTCACTTATCGCTGCTTGAGAAATACTGTTGACGCTGAAAACCAAAAATTGATGTACTTTCTTGATTTCCTTCATTAAATATTCAGGTGCAATTGTGTATCCAATTTTCCAGCCTGTAATATGAAATGATTTCCCAAAAGAAGAAACCATAATGCATCTGTCTAAAAGGAAGTTTTTGGTATGTGCCGAAATATGTTTTTCCTCAAAAGTGATGTATTCATATACTTCATCAGATAAAACTAAAATATCCGGGTATTTTGAAAGTATTTTTTCTAATTGAAGAAAATCAGCTTCGTTTAATATTTTGCCTGTCGGATTGTGTGGATTATTGATGATAATCATTCGGCTTTTTTCTGAGCAAGCTTTTTCGATCGTTTCCCAATTTGGCGTGTAATCGTCATTTAGAGCCACACGAATTGGTTTTGCTTTGCAGAGTAAAACAGGAGATTCATACGAATCATAACTCGGATCGAGAATAATTACTTCATCATTTTCTTTGACTAAAGCTAAAATTGAAGTGAAAATTCCTTGTGTAGCACCTGCTGTAACCAAAAGTTCTAGATCAGGATTAATTGTTCTCTTATAAGAATCCTGAATTAATTTTGCAATTTTGTTCATCAATGGCGGATAACCGGCCATTGGAGTATATTGATGTACATTTTCCTTTGATAACCGGGCAACAATATCCGTCAATCTTTCATCAACAGGAAAATTTGGAAATCCCTGCGAAAGATTAATAGCATTATATTCGGTTGCCATTTTTGACATTACCGTAAAAATGCTTGTGGTTATGTTTGGAAGTTTACTCATGATAAAGTTTGATTTGGGGAAAACTTGTGAGTGAATAAAATAAACTTAATTTATTAGCATTGGAATGGAGTAAAGGACTCTAATAGTTTTATTGTTTTGTTTTCCCGGGCTCCATTTTGGGAATAGTTTTAAAACTCTTATGGCTTCTGCGCCTGTTTCATATCCAATATCTCTTAAAATTTTAATATCGCTTAATGATCCATCTTTTTCAATAATAAAAGTGGCGTATATTTTTCCTTTTAAGTTTTCTTTTGGGCTTTTGAAGTTTTGTTTTATAAAGCCATTCATTGCTTCAACTCCTCCAGGGAATTCCGGTCTGACGTCTATTCCTGCTGTATTGTAAATTTGATTGTCTTCCTCAGTAACAGCTTGTGCATTTGACGAAACGTTTCCAACTGGAGCCTCTGTTTTATATTGCGTTGAATTGCCTTTTGGGATAGTTTGAGAAAAAATATTTTGAACGCAACAAATAGCAATAAGGATTATAAATTTTTTCATAGATAATATTTTTAAATTTTAGCTTACATTTTATGAATAATAAAAATCGTCGGTCGATTATGTAAATCTACGTTTAATTTTTTCCAATCAGATATTTTCATTGTTTTAATAAATTCTGTTGGCAACGTAATATCAGTAGCAATACATAAATGTGTTGAAGGATTTAAAATTTGTAAAAGATCTTCAACCAATTTATTGTTTCTATATGGAGTTTCTATAAAAATCTGTGATTGATTTTTATCGTGCGATAATTTTTCAAAATGTCTCAATGCTGATTTTTTCTCGTCTTTGTCAATTGGCAAATAGCCATTAAAAGTAAAACTTTGACCATTCATTCCGGAAGCCATCATAGCCAATAGGATGGAAGAAGGCCCAACTAAAGGTACAACTTGAATTCCTTTTTCGTGCGCTAGTTTTACAATTACAGCACCGGGATCAGCAACACCTGGACAACCGGCTTCGCTCATTAATCCGACATTTTTTCCTTCTAATAGAGGTTTAATGAAATCTAAATGTTCGCTTGGTTCGGTTCTCTTGTTTAGTGTAAAGAGAATCAATTCAGATTGTTTTTTTTCCGGAGAAACTGCTTTAATTGATTTTCTAGCCGTTTTTTCGTTTTCAACAATATAATGATCTATAAAATCGATACTTCTTTTAACTGTTTGAGGCAGAACATCCATCGGATCGCTTTCGCCCATTGTAGTTGGAATTAAGTATAATTTTCCTAGAAGTTTCATTTGGTACTATTTTAAATTAAAAAAGAAAATGTACTTCAATTATTTTAATAATAATTGAAATACAAATTATGAATGTTTTGCGATAAGTTTTTTTGCGATTATTTCAGAAGCTTCGTCTAGCATCTGATAAACATTGTCGAAACCATTGACTGCTCCGTAATACGGGTCTGGAACATCAACATTTTCGTCTGGAAATAATTCGTTTAAAATGAGATTGACTTTGTTTTTATGCTCAGGAGTTTTTGCAAGATGAAGGACATCGCGATAATTAGAATTATCCATGACGTAGATGTAATCAAATTCTTCAAAATCAGAAGATTTAAATTGTCTTCCTTTTTGTCCATCAATACATAATCCATTTTTTTGAGCAACAGCAATTGAACGTTTGTCGGGTGCGTGACCCACATGCCAAGATCCTGTTCCGGCAGAATCAACCATAAATTTATCTTGCGGTAGTTTAGATGCTAAAATTCCTTCTGCCAAAGGAGATCTACAGATATTTCCCAGACAAACCATTAAAATTTTTACTGGCATGATTCGCGTTTATAGCGTTAATTTTTTGTTGATGTCTTCGACAAATTTTTTGAATTGTTTGTCTGTAGAAACTAAATTGTCAACAGTTTTACAAGCGTGCAAAACGGTAGCGTGATCGCGATCTCCAATTTGTGAACCAATGTTTGCCAAAGAAGCTTTAGTGAATTTCTTTGCAAAAAACATGGCCAGCTGTCTCGCCTGTACAACGTGCCTTTTTCGAGTTTTAGATTGAAGTGTTTCAATATCTAATTGGAAATAATCTGAAACAATTTTTTGAATATAATCGATTGAGATTTCTCTTTTTACATTTTTAACAAATTTCTCTACAACACTTTTCGCTAACTCAATAGTTACTTCTTTTTTATTGAAAGAAGATTGAGCGATTAACGAAATGATCGCTCCTTCAAGTTCACGAACGTTAGTTTTGATATTGCGGGCAACATATTCTAAAATGTCCTCCGGCATTTCAACACCGTCGCGGTACAAAATGTTTTTTAAGATCGAAACACGTGTTTCATAGTCAGGCTGATGCAATTCTGCAGAAAGTCCCCATTTAAAACGTGACAATAAACGTTGCTCAATATCCTGCATATCAACAGGAGCTTTATCCGAAGTTAGAATTACCTGTTTTCCGTTTTGGTGCAGGTAATTAAAAATATGGAAGAAAACGTCTTGAGTTCCTGATTTTCCAGATAAGAATTGAACGTCGTCAATAATCAAAACGTCAATTAACTGATAAAAATGAATAAAATCATTACGATTATTCTTTTTTACAGAATCAATATATTGTTGTGTGAAAATCTCGGCAGAAATATATAAAACCGTTTTTTCAGGATATTTATCTTTTACTTCTACACCAATAGCGTGCGCCAAGTGTGTTTTTCCTAAACCTACTCCTCCAAAAATCAATAAAGGATTAAATGAAGTTCCTCCAGGTTTATTAGCTACAGCCATACCTGCAGAACGAGCCAAACGGTTTGAGTCTCCTTCAAGGAAATTGTCAAAACTGTAATTCGGATTTAACTGCGATTCAATTTTTAAATTTCTGATTCCAGGAATTACAAACGGATTTTTAAGCTCTGGATTTAAGTTTTTAAACGGAGCATCAACCTCTTGCGGTTTCATAGGTACTCTGTTAGAACTTGGGAGCTGCTCAGTAAATGGCTGTTTGTTGCCATAAGTGTTCTCCATTTTAATTTTATAGAGTAACTTTGCATTTTTTCCTAGTTCTTTGGTAAGCGCAACTTTCAATAATTTAACGTAATGTTCTTCTAACCATTCGTAGAAAAATTTACTAGGTACCTGAATATATAATGCGTTGTCGGTTAGCTCAACTGATTTGATTGGTTCGAACCAAGTTTTGTATGCTTGATCTTGAATATTGTCTTTTATAAAGGACAAACAGTTTTCCCATACCGATTGAGCAGTTTTAGTCATAGATTCAGATAAGTTTTTTATTATTGATAAAGATTCTCCTAATAAAAAAGGAGCAAATTTTTTCCGTATTTCGGGATAACAAATATGTGAACAAATTTCTGTAAAAAAAAATATTTTGCTGTCTAATTTTATAAAAAAATGTTGTAAGTGTTATTTTTAGAATTAATTATTTTTAATATATAAAGAATGAAAAATCATCAAACGCAAGTGCGTGTCCGTTACTCCGAAACTGATCAAATGGGAGTTGTTTATCACGGAAATTATGTGCCTTATTTTGAGATCGGACGCGTGGAATGGCTTAGAAATAAAGGGATTTCGTATGCAAGTATGGAAGAAAGCGGAATTGGTTTGCCAATTGTTTCGATGCAAATAAATTATAAAAAATCAGCACGTTACGATGAACTTCTTACAATTCATACCACCTTCAAAAGTCAGTCTTCTGTTAAGATTGAATTCGACTGTGAGATCTTTAACGAAGCGGGTGAGTTATTAACAACGGCTGTGTTTATTTTAGTATTTATTTCGTTAAAAACGGGCCGCCCAACAGCTCCTCCAGATTACATTTTAGAATTATTTAAAACACTAGTATAATTGTTAAAATCAACTATGTTTTAATGTTAATTTATATAATTTTAATGTCGATTTCAAACATTAAATCAAAAATGTCGAATACAGATTCGGCATTTTTTTTGCGCGTTTTTGTGATTATTTTGCCAATTGGGAGACCGGAATTTTCGTCAATCTCCATTTCCTGAGAAGTAATTTCCAGTTTTTTTTCTTTAATAACCCGCATTACTTTGTTCATGTTTTTGTAGTCAAAAGAGATTAAAAAATGAACATCAATTGTTTTTTCAACAATTTCGCAAATTTCAAGTGTCATTTGTGCAGTTGTTCTGTAAGCACTGATCAAACCGCCGACTCCTAATTTTACGCCTCCAAAAATACGAACTACGACTACAAGAATATTGGTTAATCCAAAGGACTGAATTTGGCCATAAATGGGCGCTCCGGCTGTATTACTGGGCTCTCCGTCATCATTTGCTCTATAGGATATTTTTGGTGCTGTTCCTAATTGATACGCATAACAGTAATGAACGGCGTGTGGATGCAGTTTTTTTAGGTTTTCAATAATTGGTTTAACTTCATCTTCGCTTTCAATAGGAAAAGCGTAGCCAAAGAATTTGCTTCCTTTTTCTTTAAAAAGAACCTCCTCAGATTCAAATGCAATGGTTTGGTAAGTATCGCTGTATTCCAAAATTAAAATCTAAATTGTTTTTTTGCCACAAATTAAAAGATTAGAAAGGATTTTTCTATTTGTCGGTGACATCTGTGTGATCTTTTAATCTTTGACTAAAATATTTTTATAATATTCCTTTAGTAAATAAATCTACAACATCTTCTTGCCCAACCTGTAAATTCCATACTTGTAGACCTAAAGTAGAAGCGGCGTCTGTGTTTTCTTTTTTGTCGTCAACAAATAATGTTTGCTCCGGAATTAAATTATGTTCGTCAATTAAATGCTGATAAGAATTCGTATTTGGTTTGCGTTTTCTAATTTCAAATGAAAAATGAACTTTTTCAAAACAATTGTAAAAATCAGTATAAAATGGCTTGCCTACTGTTTTTTCAAAAGTCGCAATATGAATCGCATCTGTATTGCTTAAAAGAAACAAACGATATTTTTTTGAAAGTTCTTTTAGAAACTCCAATCGATAAGCTGGGAAATCGGCTAGAACGGCATTCCAGGCTTCTAAAATTTCTTCAAGTGATGCATTTGGAAGTTCTTTCTGAAAGCCGCCTACAAAATCATCGTACGAAACGTCACCAGTTTCATATAATAAATTCAAACGATCCATTTCTGAATTCCATTCGGTCATGCCAAGTTTCTTCAGTCCTGATATGGTTCCTTGTTTGTTTAAATTGATGAAAATATCGCCAAAGTCAAAAATTATCGTATCAATCATGGTTTGTAATATAAAATAATTCGTCGTTTTGAATAGTGGTTTTGATTGTGTGTTTCTTTTGGATAATTGGCGCTTTTATGCCTTTTTCAAAATTAGTTCTTCCAGTAAAAATTCGTGCTTCATCCCATAAATTCTGATCAATAAAAGATTGCAGGGTTTGTCTGCCGCCTTCAATAATTACGGATTGAATTTGATGCTGGTATAAAACGTTTAAAATCGGAGAAATCAAATTTTCATTAAAATCGATTTTTTCAAAAATGGTATTTTCAGTTGAAGAATTATTTTCATATTTTGAAAACACTATTGTTTTTACACTGTCGTCAAAAACAAAGCTGTCTTTTGAAATTCGGTTATTCTGATCTAAAATGACTCTCACCGGATTGCTTCCTGACCAATCTCTAGTATTTAATTTCGGATTATCATCAATAACAGTTTGAGTTCCCACTAAAACAGCCTGTTCTTCACTTCGCCATTTGTGGACTAATTGTCTGGAATATTTATTGGTAATCCAAATTGGCTGGCGTTCTTGATTAATTTCTTTTTCAGGGGCTAAAAAACCATCCTGAGTTTCAGCCCACTTTAATATAATGTATGGGCGCTTTTTTTGATGGAAGGTGAAAAAGCGTTTATTGAGTTCGTGGCATTCTTTTTCCAAAATGCCAACGGTCACATTTGCGCCAGCGGCAATTAATTTCTTAATTCCGTTTCCAGCTACTTTTTCATTTGGATCAACAGTTCCAACTACAACATTCGGAATTTCGTTTGCAATAATTAAATCACAACAAGGAGGTGTTTTTCCAAAATGGGAACAAGGTTCTAGACTAACGTAAATGGTAGCTTTTTTTAATAGCGATTTATCTGTTACAGATCGAACCGCATTTACTTCGGCGTGTGGTTCGCCAGCTTTTTTATGCCAGCCTTCGCCAATGATTTTGTCTTCATAAACAATTACACTGCCAACCATCGGATTTGGATAAGTTGTTCCAAAACCATTTTGTGCAAGTTCGATACAGCGTTTTATGTATTTTTCATGTCTATTCACTCTGCAAAAGTAGTTAATTTTGATATTAGTCTCAATAGTTGTCAGGAATGTTAGGAAACTATCAAAAAAGTATTTTTACTTTTGTAAATATATTACAAGAATAAAAGAATTATGAAAAATTGCATAATCAGAGCAATTAAAAAAGAAGACAATAAAGCAGTTGCTCAATTAATACGTTCTGTTTTTGATGAAATGGAAATCCCAAAAGTGGGTACAGCATACGCAGATCCATACCTTGATTTAATGTTTGAAGAATACAATAAACCGAAATCTGTTTATTTTGTTGTTGAAAATGAAGGTGAAATTGTGGGTTGTTGCGGGATTGCACCTTTAGATAATGGTGCTCCAGAAATTTGTGAACTGCAAAAGATGTATTTTTTACCAAAGACACGAGGTTTGGGAATTGGAAGTCAAATGATGGAAAAATGCCTGAATGAAGCGCGAAATTTTGGCTTTGAAAAATGCTATATTGAAACGATGCCGTTTATGCATGACGCCCAAAAATTATATAAAAAATCAGGTTTTGAATATTTAGATGCTCCATTAGGATGTACGGGGCATAATTCTTGCCCGGTTTGGATGTTGAAAGTTTTGTAAATCTTGTAACAAATTAGATTTTAAGATACTTATTTTGAAAGAAATCGGCTTTTGCTGAATAAAAAATACTCAGAGACCAAAAATGAAAATTAAACAATACCGCACTCAGTTTATAAAAGAATTATCGCCTTTTTATGATGCATATGAAGCGGAGAGTTTTTTCTATTTGATTTTAGAAGACAAACATAGATTACGTCAGATTGATTTAGCTTTAAATCACGAACTGAATTTCTCTGAAAAAGATTTTGTAGTCTGGGATTCCTTCTTAAATCAGCTTAAAAAAGAAGTTCCGATTCAGTATTTGTTAGGGAAAACCAGTTTTTACGGTTTAGATTTTGAGGTAAACGAAAACGTTTTGATTCCGAGACCAGAAACGGAGGAATTGGTTGAATGGATTATCAATGAAAATAAAAAGATTGATAAATCTAAAGAAATCAAAATATTAGATATTGGAACCGGAAGTGGCTGTATAGCTATTTCATTGGCTAAAAACCTTCCGAATGCAAAGGTTTATGCTATTGATGTGTCTAAAAAAGCATTAGATACGGCTAAACGAAATGCCATAAACAATAAGGTAGATGTTACTTTTATGCTGAAGAATATATTGGAATTGGAAATTTTGAAATCGGATTATGATATCATTGTTTCTAATCCGCCTTATGTTCGAAATTTAGAAAAAGCTGAAATCAAAAAGAATGTTCTGGACTTTGAACCGCATTTGGCATTATTTGTTGATGATAATGACGCTTTGGTTTTTTACAGAAAAATAGCAGAACTCGCAGAAAAGAATCTGTTGGAAAACGGGAAGTTATATTTTGAAATCAACCAGTATTTAGGTAAAGAGATGACCGATTTGCTGGAAAAAATGAATTTTAAAAATATTGAACTCCGCAAAGATATTTACGATAATGACCGAATGATAAAAGGGAATATTTAAGTTTTCAGTCGCAGTTTTCGGTTTTCAGTTATTAGGTATGACTGAAAACTGCGACTGAATACTGAAAAACTATTCGTAACGCAAAGCCTCAATTGGATCTAATTTTGAAGCTTTTATTGCCGGATATAATCCTGAAACTATCGCAACGGTAAAACTAGTGGCAAAAGCGGCAAAAATGGCGCTCCACGGAATAACAAAGGCAAAGTTCATGGCCGTTGCAATGGCAAAGCCAAGCAGAATTCCTATTATGATTCCGACCAAGCCGCCAATTTGTCCAATCAATAAAGTTTCGATAAAAAACTGAGTTGAAATTGTTGATTTTGTTGCTCCTAAAGCTTTTCGGACACCAATTTCACGTGTACGCTCTGTAACAGAAACAATCATAATGTTCATTAATGCGATCGATGAACCTAGAATTGTTATAATCGAAATAATCCAAGAAGCCCATCCTAAATATTGTGTAATTCCAAGAATACGGTTTATTAAATCGTCACTTCGGCCAATTCCAAAATTGTTGTCGCGAACAGGATTTAATTTGCGAACTCGGCGCATGACGCTCGTAGCATTGTCAATTGCGGGATCTAAAAGTTCTTTTTTAGAAACCATGACGCTGACTGTATAGTTGATGTTTGGTGCTGTAAACAAGGAACGCGCAACTTGAATTGGGATTAAAACTCGTAAATCCTGACTGTTCCCAAACGTCGATCCTTTTTCTTTTAAAACGCCAATTACTTTGAAACGTGCACCTCGAATTGAAATGATTTTATCAATTGGATTTACATCTTTCAGTAAACCTTTTTCAAAATCAGATCCAACAATGCAGGAATAGGTATTATTGTCAATGTCAAACTGATTAAAAGAACGTCCTAAAGTAGTTTCTAGACCCGAATTAGAAATAAAATGTTCATCGACACCCAAGATTTTTATTTCGGGATCTGTTTTTTCGCCTAAAAATTTAACTTCTGCTTTTGAAGTTGCTGTAAACGAAAGTGAAGTTTCAGTAAAAGGATATTTGAATTTGTTTTTAAAAGCTACTGCTTCAGGATACGAAATAATTGGATTTACGATTTCGCGCTCGTTGCCACCGCGGTTTTTTAAATTGTTTTCGTATTGATTGATATTGAATGTATTGGCACCCATAGAGGCAAAATTGGTCGAAACGGTATTTTCTAAAGCCGTTACAACAGTCAAAATCCCAACCAAAGCGGTAATTCCGATAGCAATAATTAATACAGTAAGAATGGTTCGAAGAATTTGTGTTTTGATGGAACCAAAAGCAATTCGGATATTTTCTTTAAATAATTTTAGCATCATGACCAATTTGTCACGAAAATACGGTTTTTGTTACAAGTTTGTTTTCGAACTGTTATTATTTATTTTAAAAAGTAAGATATTTGCAGACTTAATTAAGTCGAAAGTTGGAAAGTCATAAAGTCGAAAGTCTAAAGAGCCAACAATCTAAAAGAAAATCTAGAAATAAATTATAATTCAAAATAGGTTTTTAAATATAAGATTTCAGAAAATGAAATCTAAAAGTCTAAAGATCTAAAATCTAATAATCTAAAAAAAATGGCTTCAAAACCAAGTATTCCAAAGGGAACCAGAGATTTTTCACCTGCTGAGGTGTCAAAACGTCAATATATTATTCAGACTATAAAAGCTAATTTCGAAAGATTTGGTTTCCAGCCAATCGAAACACCTTCGTTTGAAAATTCAGATACTTTGATGGGAAAATATGGAGAAGAAGGTGATCGCTTGATTTTTAAGATATTGAATTCTGGAAATTTTTTCTACAATAAAAGTAAAATTGAATTGCCGGAATCAATCGAAGAATTACAAATAAATTCGGCCGAAAAAATTAGTCTAGAGCAAAGAATTGAATTGAATAAATTCACAGGAAAAATTTCTGAAAAAGCTTTGCGTTACGATTTAACAGTGCCTTTTGCAAGATACGTTGTACAGCACCAAAGCGAAATTGAATTTCCTTTTAAAAGATATCAGATTCAGCCGGTTTGGAGAGCTGACAATCCGCAAAAAGGCCGTTTTAGAGAGTTTTTTCAATGTGATGCCGATGTGGTTGGTTCAAAATCTTTATGGCAGGAAGTTGAATTGGTTCAATTGTATGATACGGTTTTTACCTCTTTAGGTTTAGAAGGAGTAACGATTAAAATTAACAACAGAAAAATTTTATCTGGAATCGCTGAAGTTATTGGTGCTTCAGATAAATTAATAGATTTTACAGTTGCGCTAGATAAACTAGATAAAATTGGCGAAGATGGCGTAAAGAAAGAAATGATTGAAAAAGGAATTTCTGAAGAAGCGTTAGTAAAAGTTCAGCCACTTTTCAGTTTTTCTGGCACTTTTGCAGATAAAATCAAACAGCTTTCAGAATTGCTATCTTCATCAGAAGAAGGAATGAAAGGTGTCGAAGAATTGAAATTTATTTGTGACAATGTTGCAGATTTAGGTTTGTCAACTGCAATTTTAGATTTGGATGTAACTTTAGCTCGTGGACTAAATTATTACACTGGAGCTATTTTTGAAGTTGCGGCGCCAAAAACTGTAGCGATGGGTTCTATTGGCGGTGGCGGAAGATACGACGATTTGACGGGTATTTTTGGTTTGAAAAATATGAGTGGTGTCGGAATTTCTTTTGGATTGGATAGAATTTATTTGGTTTTGGAAGAATTGCAATTGTTTCCTGAAACTGTTGCAGCAACTTCAAAAGCCATTTTTATTAATTATGGAGATAAAGAAGCCTTGTATGCGTCAAAAGCGATTCAGAAATTAAGAAAAGAAAATATAAAAGTGGAATTGTATCCTGATAATGTAAAAGTTGGAAAACAGTTTCAATATGCAGATAAACGTTTGATTCCGTTTGCAGTAATTGCCGGAGATCAGGAAATCGCTTCAAATACGTATTCACTTAAAAATTTAGTGACAGGCGAACAGGTTTCTGTTGATTTTGAAGGTTTGAAAAACGCTTTGTTAGCTTAACTGCTTGAAGCGAAGGTTTTTGCTGTTGGGCCCAGTGAATTAAAGGATTTTATTTTTAAATCTCTGCCTAAAATAGTTGCTGGTGAAGAAAAAAAACTTTTAATTTGCCGACCTTAAGTTACGGGCGTAGTTCAAGGGTAGAATAGCGGTCTCCAAAACCGTTGATGGGGGTTCGAATCCCTCCGCCCGTGCAATTAAATCAAATAAAAACATAAAAAAAAGCTTCGTCTCTATAAGGCGAAGCTTTTTTTAATATAAGGTAAATTTGAATTAATAATTATTTATGAGGCTTTAGCCAACCCTTAAATTCAATTTTGATAGGTAATAGATTTTATTTATTTACGTCTCAAAGATAAAATAAACTATAACGTAATAGTCTTAAAATTATACTAAATTTTTTTAGGGTATATTTGGATTTTAAAAGGCTCAGTTTTAATAAAGTGACAATTTGACATTTTATAAGATTTGGCAGTACTTTTGCAATCCAACAAAAAGAATAAAAAATGAAGTTTAAGAATATTTTTAAAAATAAAAGTAATATGACTACGGAAAATACAGAATTCGATCAGGAATTAGATGATGTAACGTTAGAGAACAATGCCAACGGTGAGCAGTTAATTGTTGAAGAATTAAGTGTTGAAGAGCAATTAGCTCAAGACTTGGCAAAAGAGAAAGATAAGTTTTTGAGATTATTTGCCGAATTTGAAAATTACAAAAAAAGAACTTCAAAAGAGCGTATCGATTTGTTCAAAACAGCAAACCAAGAAGTTTTGTTAGCAATGCTTCCTGTTTTAGATGATTTTGACAGAGCGACTGTCGAGATCAACAAATCTGATGATGAAAATCTGAAAAAAGGAGTTGAGTTGATTCATGAAAAGCTGAAAAGCACTTTGGTTTCTAAAGGTTTAGAGCAAGTTGAAGTAAGAGCAGGTGATGCTTTTAATGCTGATTTTGCTGAGGCAATTACCCAAATTCCAGCTCCGTCTGATAAATTAAAAGGGAAAATTGTTGATGTTATTGAAAAAGGCTACAAATTAGGAGACAAAATTATTCGTTTCCCTAAAGTGGTTATCGGAAACTAAAAAAAACAAATAAAGATTCTGAATGACAGTTTTTAAGGATTGGAATTTGGTATTTATGATTTGGACTCAAGCGCTAGCGAACTGGCGTAGCAATTTAACCTAATTATGAAAAAAGATTTTTACGAAATACTAGGCATTTCAAAAAATGCTGACGCTGCTGAAATTAAAAAAGCTTACCGAAAAAGTGCTTTAAAATATCACCCGGATAAAAATCCAGGCGACAAAGAGGCAGAAGAAAACTTTAAACTTGCGGCAGAAGCTTACGAAGTTTTAAGCGATCCTAACAAAAAAGCGAAATACGATCAGTATGGACATCAAGCTTTTGATGGTTCTGGCGGATTTGGCGGTGGTCATGGTGGTATGAATATGGACGACATTTTCAGCCAGTTTGGTGATATTTTTGGTGGAGGATTTGGCGGATTTGGCGGAGGCGGAGGCGGTCCTCGTCGCGCTAAAGGAAGCAATCTTCGAATTAAAGTAAAGTTGACTTTAGATGAGATTGCAAATGGAGTTGAGAAAAAAGTAAAAGTAAAACGTAAGGTTCAGGCTAAAGGCGTGACATACAAAACTTGTTCGACTTGTAATGGTCAAGGTCAGGTAATGCGTGTTACAAACACAATTTTGGGAAGAATGCAATCAGCATCAACTTGCCCTACTTGTGGTGGTTCTGGACAAATTTTAGATAAAAAACCTTCTGAGGCAGATGGTCAGGGTATGGTGGTAGAAGACGAAACAGTTTCTATCAAAATCCCAGCTGGCGTTGTTGACGGTATGCAATTAAAAGTTTCTAATAAAGGAAACGATGCGCCAGGAAACAGTATTCCAGGTGATTTAATTGTAGTAATTGAAGAAGTTGAACACGAATTTTTAAAGCGTGAAGGTGAAAATATTCACTATGATTTATATATTAGTTTCCCAGAAGCAGTTTTAGGAGCTTCAAAAGATATTGAGGCAATCAACGGAAAAGTTCGTATTAAACTGGAAGAAGGAATTCAATCAGGAAAAATATTAAGATTAAAAGGTAAAGGTATTCCAAGCATCAATGGTTACGGAAGCGGAGATTTATTGGTTCACGTAAATGTTTGGACACCAAAAACATTAAACAAAGAGCAAAAACAATTCTTTGAAAATGCTTTAAACGATGAGCATTTTGTACCGAGTCCTGAAAAATCAGAAAAATCATTTTTCGAAAAAGTAAAAGATATGTTTTCATAAGCTGAACTTTTTAAAAAATGTTTAAATAAATATAAAACCCATTCTAACATAAATTTAGGATGGGTTTTTTGTGTATTAGTACTCAGATTCGCCGTGAATTATTTACTTTTACAGGCGCAAAGCCACAATAGTCAAATTGACGCAGAAAATCTAAAAAATCGCATGAGCAACTTACTCGAAGTACATAAAGTCGTAAAAAAATATGGCGATTATGTAGCGCTTAACGAAGTTTCATTAAATGTGCCAAAAGGCAGTATATATGGACTTTTAGGTCCTAATGGAGCTGGAAAAACTTCCCTTATCCGAATTATCAATCAAATTACACTGCCTGATAGCGGTGAAGTGATTTTAGATGGTGAAAAATTACAGCCAAAACATGTACAGACTATTGGTTATCTTCCTGAAGAAAGAGGGTTGTATACTTCAATGAAAGTGGGAGAACAATGTTTGTATTTAGCACAGATGAAAGGACTTTCTAAAGCCGAGGCGAAACTGCAATTAGAATATTGGTTTGATCGTTTGGGAATCCAAGGTTGGTGGAACAAGAAAATTCAGGAACTTTCTAAAGGAATGGCACAGAAAATTCAGTTTGTGGTTTGCGTTTTGCACAAACCTAAATTATTGATTTTTGATGAACCTTTTTCGGGTTTTGATCCCGTAAATGCAAATGTCATTAAAGACGAAATTTTGGCATTGAAAGAACAAGGAGCAACCATTATATTTTCAACGCACCGAATGGAAAGCGTTGAAGAACTTTGCGATCATATTGCTTTAATTCATAAATCGAATAAATTAATCGAAGGAAAAGTAAGTGATGTAAAACGCCAATTTAAAACGAACAGTTTTGAAGTTGGAATTTTGACTGACAATGTTGAAGGCTTAATGTATGATATTACACAGAAATTTACTGTTGCACCGGCAAATTTTAAATCTTTGAATGATGATTTAAAATTAGACATCCAAATAGGAAATGCGACACCAAATGAATTGCTGCATCTTTTGACACAAAGAGGGCAAGTAACTCATTTTGTAGAAAAAATTCCGAGTGTAAACGATATTTTTATTCAAACAGTAACTGGATAGATCTTTAGATCGTTAGAATGGTTTAGATCTTTAGACTATGCCAACAATCTAACAATCTAAGAAGTCTAAAAATCTAACAATCTAAAATAAATGAGTATAATTTCATTAATTATAAAAAGAGAATTTATTGCCAAAGTTCGCAATAAATCTTTTGTTGTCATGACTTTTTTGAGTCCGCTTTTATTTGTGGCGATAGCTGTTTTTATCGGCTATTTGAGTTCAATGAAGGCTGAAACAAAACGTATTGCAATTCACGATGAAACCGGACTATTTGCCAATGATTTTGTAAAACAAAACAAGAAAAACGGAGAGTATAAATATCTGAATCTATCTGAAATCGATATAAAAGCCTTAAAAGACAGTATTACAAAAGAAAATTTCAGCGGTTTAATTGTGATCCCGAAAACAAATAGTTCAAAAGATTTAGAAAGTAAAATTGAATTTATTTCCAATAATAGTCCGAGTATTTCTTTTATAGAAAACACGCAGGACATCATCGGAACAAAAATTACAAAGTTAAATCTCGAAGAAGCAAAACTAGATACTTTAGCTATTCAAAAAGCGCAGTCAAATGTAAACATTCATTTGGTTAAAGCTTCGGGAGAAGAAAGCTTAAAAGGTTTAAATGAAATAAAAATTGGAATAGGCGGCGCATTTGGTTATTTGATTATGATGTTCATTATTATCTACGGAAATATGGTAATGAGAAGTGTAATTGAGGAAAAAACAAACCGAATTATCGAAATCATTATTTCATCTGTAAAACCATTTCAATTAATGATTGGTAAAATTGTCGGAACTTCATTGGCCGGAATTTTACAGTTTATGATTTGGGCAATTATTGGTTTAGGATTAATGTTTGCGGCTTCGGCATTTTTTGGCGTAAATGTTGGACCAACAGCGAGAATTTCTCCAGAATTAATGCAATCTGCTCAACATGAACTTTCAGGTTCAGCACAAATGTATATTGCCGAATTATGGAATCTGCCAATTGCCAGTATTATAATTGGTTTCGTAGTTTATTTTATTGGAGGCTATTTTCTATACAGTTCATTTTATGCCGCAATTGGAGCAGCGGTTGACAATCAAACAGATTCGCAGCAGTTTCTTTTGCCAATATTAATGCCTTTAATTTTAAGTGTATACATCGGATTTTTCACGGTTGTAAATGATCCGCACGGAACTGTTGCAGTTGCATTTTCAATGATTCCGCTTACGTCGCCAATAGTTATGTTAATGCGTATTCCGTTTGGCGTGCCGTGGTGGCAAATTGCAATTTCGGTATCATTATTGTTTGCTACCTTTTTCCTTGTGGTTTGGTTCGCTGCAAAAATTTACCGAGTAGGTATTTTAATGTACGGTAAAAAACCAACTTGGAAGGAATTGTATAGATGGCTTAAATATTAACCTTAGAGATTCTAAGTTTCTAAGATCCTGAGATGCTAAGATTTTAGCTTAAAAAAACTCAGAATCTCAGGGTCTTAGCATCTTAGTATCTTAAAAAAAATGAGTAAAATACTAATTATTGAAGACGAAGCAGCGATCAGACGCGTTTTGGTAAAGATTTTATCAGAAGAAAATGATTCGTATCAGGTAGATGAAGCAGAAGATGGTGTTGCCGGACTTGACAAAATAAAAAACAACGATTACGATTTGGTTTTGTGCGACATCAAAATGCCAAAAATGGATGGTGTTGAGGTTTTAGAAGAAGTAAAAAAGATAAAACCAGAAATTCCTATGGTCATGATTTCGGGTCATGGCGATATGGAAACGGCAATTCATACCATGCGCTTAGGGGCTTTTGATTACATCTCAAAACCGCCAGATTTAAATCGTTTATTAAATACGGTTCGTAATGCTTTAGACAAAAAACAATTAGTTGTTGAAAATAAAATTCTGAAGAAAAAGGTTAGCAAAAATTACGAGATGATAGGTGAGAGCGAATCTATAAATCATATTAAAGTGATGATTGATAAAGTAGCTCAAACCGAAGCCAGAGTTCTAATTACAGGGCCAAACGGAACTGGAAAAGAACTAGTAGCGCATCAATTACACGAAAAAAGTGAGCGCGCTAACTTTCCTTTAATCGAAGTGAACTGCGCGGCGATTCCGAGTGAATTGATCGAAAGTGAATTGTTTGGGCACGTAAAAGGTGCTTTTACATCGGCTGTGAAAGATCGCGCTGGAAAGTTTGAAGCAGCTGATAAAGGAACTATTTTCTTAGATGAGATTGGTGATATGAGTCTTTCGGCGCAAGCAAAAGTTTTACGTGCGCTTCAGGAAAGTATGATTACCAGAGTTGGTGCCGATAAAGATATTAAAGTTGATGTACGAGTAGTTGCCGCGACCAATAAAGACTTAAAAACAGAAATTGCCGAAGGTCGTTTCCGTGAAGATTTATACCATCGTTTGGCTGTAATTCTAATAAAAGTCCCACCTTTGAATGAAAGACGCGATGATATTCCGGCTTTGATCAGACATTTTGCAGAGAAAATTGCTTCGGAACAAGGAAATGTAATTAAGGTATTTTCGGCGCAAGCCATACAATTATTGCAAGAATACGATTGGACTGGAAATATTCGTGAACTTCGAAATGTTGTTGAAAGATTAATCATTTTAGGAGGAAACGAAATCTCAGAAAATGACGTAAAAATGTTCGCAAGCAAATAATGCTTCGCGCTTTAAGCTATAAGCTTTAGGCTTTAAGCTTTTGTAGAAACTAAATAATTTTGGCCTAAAGCTTATAGCCTAAAGCCTAAAGCTAAAAAAAAATGAAACTAAAAAAAATAAACGAGAAACTACAGGACGGACTAATTGAAAATGGTTTAACAGAAGCAAATGTTTTGCAGATGGAAACTTTTTCGACTATAAAAAGTGGTGCTGATTGTATAATTATTTCTCCTGAAAAAAGCGGAAAAAGTACAACAATTGTATTAAATGTGATTCAGCAATTAGCAGGAAAAACAGAAGAATCTCCGCGTGCTTTAATTATTGTTGAAGACAAAGAAAAGGTGTTGGCAATGGAAGAACTTTTTGAGAAGTATGGAAAATATACCAATCTAGAAGTTTATGGTGTTCATGACAAAGGTGATATGGACTATGATAAAAACTATATTTCAACAGGAATTGATGTTTTAATTGGAACACCAATTAAACTAAACGACATGTTCAGTACGGCTGGTTACAATGTAAATCGTCTTAAAATGTTTATTTTAGATGATGCTGATCCTATTTTGAAATTACGTCATGATACTAAAATTATGCGTATTTCGAACAGTATTGCAAAAACACAGCGAATTATTTTTGCTGAAACGCTGACAGAAAGAATTGAAATTTTGGCAGATAAAATGCTGGTCGAACCTTATTTATTTGATATGGATGAAGAAGGTGAGGAAGAACTTGATGAAGAGGAAGAGGACGTAGAGGAGGAATAAGTTGTCAGTCGCAGTCTCAGTTTACAGTGCTGGACTGAACACTGAAAATGGAGACTGGAAAAACTAATCTGGATGTATATAAATGATAAAAACACTTAAATTTTTGACGATTGCACTTCTGGTATTTTTCGCAATAATTTATGTAATTATAGTTTCTTACGTATATTTTAATCAGGTTGGAATGGTTTTTCAGAATACAGCGCTTCCAAAAGAATATAAATTTGAGTATGAAAGTCCATTTGAAGAACTGAATGTCAAATCTTTCGATGGCGTAAATTTAAATGGCTTGTTGTTTAAGGCTGAAAATTCGAAAGGTCTTGTGTTTTATCTTCATGGAAATGCCGGAACACTTGAAACTTGGGGTAAAATTGCGAAAACCTATACCAATTTAGGATATGATATTTTTATTTTAGATTATAGGAGTTTTGGGAAAAGCGAAGGCGAAATTGAAAACGAAGAACAGTTAAATAAAGATGTTGCAGCAGTTTATAAAAAATTAGCTGAAAGGTATCCCGAGAATAAAATTATTATTGCGGGTTATTCTATTGGTTCAGGATTGGCGGCTATTTTAGCTTCAGAAAATAAACCGAAAGCACTAATTCTTCAGTCTCCTTATTTTAGTTTCACGGAATTATCTCGAACTCGAGTTCGATTTTTTCCTGATTTTATGAAAAAGTTTCATTTAGAAACCTATCAATATCTTCCAAAACTCAAAGCGCCAATTTATATTTTTCATGGATTAGATGATCAATTGATTCCAGTTCAAAATTCGGTCAGACTAAGTAAAATTTTAGATTCTAAAGGTCATTTGTATCTTTTAAAAGGGCAAGGTCATATTGGAATGAATGAAAATGAAAGTTTTCAAGAACAATTAAAAGTAATATTACAATAAATAATAAAAAATATAATGTCATGGGATTAATGAAGGTGTTTTCAGGAAGCGAAGTTTTAGCAATTGCTTTGCAAGAAAGATTAGAAGAAGCTGGAGTAGAAACAGTAAAAAAAGATAATATTCAATCAGCTCGTTTAGGAGGTTTTGGCGGAACAGATTTAGCCGTTGAGGTTTTTATTCAAGAAACCGATTTTGCAAAAGCAAATCCGGTTATCGAAGATTTCAGAATGAGTATTTAGGAAAGTCTTCAGTCTCAGTTTTCAGTCTCAGTACAGAAAACCGATTGATGTAAAGTAAGTAAAAGTAATCAGTCTTAGTTAACAGTTGCAATACTGTCAACTGAGACTGCGACTGAAAACTAAAAAAAATATGCAATACAAAATGTTAGTGCTCGACATGGATGATACCTTGTTGACAGACGATCATAGAATTTCAGATTTAAATAAAAAAGTATTATTAGAAGCTCAGGCAAAAGGAGTTTATGTGGTTTTAGCTTCTGGCCGGCCAACTTCGGCAATGACAGCTTATGCAAAAGAGCTTGAACTGGATAAAAACGATTCGTACATGATTTCGTTTAACGGGGCAATTATCAGCCGCGTAAAAGATGATCTTGTTTTATTTGAACAGAAATTAACCGTTGAACAAATTCACGAATTGTATGATTACAGCGTGAAAATGAATACACATATCATCACCTATTTAGACGATGAAATTATTAGTGAAACCGATTCTGAATTCATAGAAATTGAAAAAGAGATCACCGGTATGCCCCATTTGATGGTTTCTAGTTTTAAGGATTATGTAGACCGGCCAGCTGTAAAATGTATTTTGTTGAAAGAACCTTCTGAATTAAAGGAATTAGAAAATGATTTGAAGGCTAAAATGCCACATTTAAGTGTTTCAATGTCAAAACCTTTTTTCCTTGAAGCGGCACAGCAAGGAATTGATAAAGCAGCAAGTTTGAAACTTCTGGCAGATAAATTAGGGATTCTTCAAGAAGAAATTATTGCTGTTGGAAATGCAGGAAATGATTTGACAATGATCGAATATGCAGGCCTTGGCGTTTGGGTTGATAATGTAACACCCGAATTGCGCGACAGAGCAGATTTGATCGTAGCCTCAAATAATGATGATGGAGTTGCTGAAGTTGTACAACGCTATATTTTAAATTAATTTTTGATGAAAAATCCAATCGAAACAGAACGTTTGTTATTAAGAGAAGTACAGATGTCTGACGTTGATGGAATGTTCGAATTGGATTCTAATCCAAATGTTCATATTTACCTCGGTAATAAACCCGTCACCACTATTAAACAAAGTGAAGAATACATCGAAAATCTTAAGCAACAATATAAAGATTTTGGAACTGGGCGCTGGGCAGTTATTCTAAAAAACACCAATGAATTTATTGGATGGTCAGGTATAAAATTCATTACTGATGAGGTTAATAACCATCAAAACTTTTATGAAATTGGTTATCGCTTTATTGAAAAACATTGGGGTAAAGGTTATGCTACAGAAGCCGGAAAAGCTTTTATAGACCATGCATTCAACGAAATGAAAGTTGAAGCCGTGTATGCCTACGCAGATGAAGGTAATCAAAATTCAAGAAAAATTCTCGAAAAATTAGGTTTACAGTTTGTAAACTCTTTTGAATATGAAGGAGAAATGGAAGTTTGGTACGAAATCAAAAATCCAAACTTATAATTATCTAAGAAATCCGTTCCAAATCTTTGTAAACTTTAAAAAGATTGCAAAGATTTGGAAAACGTAGTTTCTTAAATTATTTTTTAGCTACAGAAACGAAATATTTATTTCCGTCACCCATTGTTAGTTTTACGCGCTCGTCACAAAGATCGATTGCATAAGCAGCACTTTCATAGCAGCTACAAGTTGTGTTTTTGTCTTTAGACATTTCTGTTTTACAGTTGTTGTTTTTGAAAGTTGCTAATTGCGGTGTGTACAAACTAACTAAATCTGTAGAAGCTGTAACTAGCGAAATAATACTTGCAGAATTATTATTTGTAATTCTGTAAACAATTCTGTCCGTATAATTTACTTCATTTACTGTTACTTTACGAATGTAAGTATAAGCAGTTGATTCTGCACCTGGTTCTTTCACTTCAAATTTAAAACCTACACCACGAATGGCAACATCAAATTGCTGCTGAGAGTTTAAACTTGCCCAAGTCGTTAAAGTACTAATTGATGGAAATGGATTTGTTGCTGGAGCATTAGTTTGCGCTTGTGAGCTAAAAATGGTTAAGAACATCAAGCAGATTGTGGGTAAAAATGCTTTCATAAAGTGTGGTATTTGTATTTTGATTTTGCCTACTCTCTTTGGTTTTCGGCTTTCCCATTTCATTTTGTAACACAAAACAACAACATAACGATTGAAATTCAAAATTGTTATGTCTGATTTATTATTAAATTAATCAACACGTTCTATGATTTCTAAATTAACTTAAATTCTAATGAAGAATCAAGTCATAGTAAATGTAAGATTTTTTCAATTTAAATTGCAAAAAAATGTATTTAATCGATAAAATTTGCACTTAATCGATATTTTTGTCATTTAATTCTTATTGAATTGTATAATGTAAAGTTCGAAAAAAATATTGTTTATCAAAATATTTACAAACTTTATGTACATTTTATTTTTAATAAGGACAAATTGTTGAAACGAAGTCGATTATTGATTTTCTTTTACAAATATTGTTTGTAAATTTGCAGCCTTAAATTTTTTGACAACGATTTCATTAATTTAAGAAAATTATGGAAAATAGAAAGAAAGTTGCCTTTTATACGCTGGGTTGTAAACTGAATTTTTCAGAGACTTCTACAATCGCCAGAAATTTCAATGACGAAGGTTTTGACCGCGTCGATTTTGAAGAAGTTGCCGATATTTATGTAATAAATACTTGTTCTGTAACTGATAATGCTGATAAACAATTCAAACAGGTTGTAAAAAAAGCCATGAAGCTTAATGACAAAGCTTTTGTCGCAGCGGTTGGTTGTTATGCGCAGTTAAAACCAGAAGAATTAGCAGCTGTTGATGGTGTCGATTTGGTTTTAGGAGCGACAGAAAAATTTAAAATCACCGATTATATTCATGATTTAAGCAAAAACGATATGGGTGAAGTTCACTCGTGCGAAATTGCTGAAGCCGATTTTTATGTTGGAAGTTACTCTATTGGTGACAGAACCCGTGCTTTCTTAAAAGTTCAGGATGGATGCGATTATAAATGTACGTATTGCACAATTCCACTGGCAAGAGGAATTTCTAGAAGTGATGCTTTAGAAAATGTTCTTAAAAATGCCAAAGAAATTTCAGCTCAAAATATTCGTGAAATTGTTTTAACCGGTGTAAATATTGGTGATTACGGAAAAGGAGAATTTGGTAATAAAAAACACGAACATACTTTTCTGGATTTGGTTCAGGCTTTAGATAAAGTGGAAGGAATCGAACGTTTAAGAATTTCGTCGATTGAGCCGAATTTATTAAAAAATGAAACCATCGAATTCGTTTCTAAAAGTCGCACTTTTGTACCGCATTTTCATATTCCGCTACAATCAGGAAGCAATGATATTTTAAAATTAATGAAACGCCGTTATCTGCGTGAAGTTTATATTGACCGAGTAAATAAAATTCGTGAAGTAATGCCTCATGCCTGTATTGGTGTTGATGTTATTGTTGGTTTTCCTGGTGAAACAGATGAGCATTTTTTAGAAACCTATCATTTCTTGAATGATTTGGATATTTCTTATTTGCATGTTTTTACGTATTCAGAAAGGGATAATACAGAAGCGGTTGAGATGGATGGAGTTATTCAAGCAAATGTTCGTGCAAAACGAAGCAAAATGCTTCGTGGCTTATCAGTTAAAAAACGTCGTGCTTTTTATGAAAGCCAATTAGGAACTAAAAGAACGGTTCTTTTTGAAGGAGAAAATAAAGAAGGATACATTCACGGTTTTACTGAAAATTACGTAAAAGTAAAAACACCTTGGAATCCAGAATTGGTAAATACTTTACAAGAAATCAATTTAACTAAAATTGATGAAGACGGAAGTGTTCGTATGGAGTTTGTAAATAAATTAGCGGAAGCTTAATTTTTAAGGTATTCTGAAGTTACCATATAGTTTGTCATTCCTCGGAATGACAAAAAGCGTATAATTTTTAAAAATTATACGCTTTTTGTTTTTAGAAGAAATCTATTTCTTGTCTTCAGAAACTACTAATTTCAAAGAATTAATATAATCGGTATCAAATTCAATTACCCTGATTTTCTCCGGATTAAAGCTCAATTCTCCTCCAAACTGACCTTTGATGTCTAGAAAGTCAATCAAAAGTTCTTCATCTGTCAGTGAAAGCAATTTTCCTAAATAGGCAGATTTAGCCGATTTTTTAGCAATCTGAAAAATGCCGTATTTGTTGCTGATGTAGTTTAAAATCGATTCCAAATCTCTAATCGGGATAATATCTTCAGAATTGATTTTTAAGCCTTTTAACCGAATTACTTTTTCGGTAAAAGCCAAATCGTGATCTCGATTAACCGCCAGAATGTTTTTGTTTTTCAAAATCACAAAACCATCCAAAATAAAATCAACTGGATTATTTCGAAGTAAAATCCAGTCATCAGAATAGTCAATTAGAAATCCGGTAAAAATCTGTTTTTTATCTTCAAATTCTATTTCGACTAATTGTCTTAAATATTGTTCCATTTGATGTCTTTTTGCTATTTTAATTTTGCTAACGTTTCAAACTTTGAGAAAGTTTTAAAGATTAGGTTTTAAGGATTAGTAGACCAGATACTGCTGTTTTTAATAAACACTCTTCGGTTTAATTTTAACTGCGCAATAATTAAATCAGCCATATCTTCAGACTGCATTACTTTTTCAGGATTTCCGTCTGTCAGATTTAGGTCTTTGGCCATATCAGTTGCTACTGTGCTTGGCGTTAAAGCGGTAATTCGAATATTGTGTTTTCTCATTTCCTGCATCAAAGAATCGGTTAATCCTAAAACGGCAAATTTTGAGGCACTGTATGCACTAGTCAATGCGTTTCCGTTTAAACCGGCAGTCGAGGAAATATTTATGATGTCGCCAGTTTGTCTTTCAATCATATTTGGAATAACGGCGCGAGTCGTGTAATACGTTCCCATTAAATTTACCTGAATGATTTTTTCCCAATCGCTTGGTTCCAATTCTAAGAATTTCCCAAAAGAAGCTATTCCGGCATTATTAATTAAAATGTCAATGTTTTTAAATTCGGCTAAAGCTTTTTCAACAGCTGCGTTTATCGAATTCATATCCGAAACATCTGCCGCTAAAGCCAATGATTTTACGCCTAAGTTAGTAGTTTGATCTGCAAGCTGGTCAACATCGGCCTGAGTTCTTGCAATTAAAATTAGATTTACACCTTCTTTAGCCAGCGCAATTGCAATTGCTTTTCCAATTCCTTTTCCTGCTCCGGTAATTAAGGCGGTTTTATTTTTTAAGTCTGTCATGATTGTATTTTTTTGAAATGCAGAAAGCATCATTTGAGTTACACAAAAATACAGTTTTTGCTTCCTAAAATGATGCTTTAAATGCTTTCTTAATCTAAGTTTAACACCTTTTTTATTCCTTCAGAACCATATCAATGCACATTACGGCTCCTAAGATTAATTGTCTCAGCGAACTGTCAGCTGCTACGGTATCTTCAATTTGCAGAACATAATTATCAGCACTCGTAAAAAACTCTTTTCCTAAACCAGCCCATTTTTTACTCACTTGAGCTAATTGCTTGTTTTCGTGTGTGAATTTAAAATCCCAGCCGGTCCATTTTCCTTGCAACGTTGCAACTGGTTTTTCGTTTTTATCTAAAATTTCAAATCGGCCGCCAATTGAGAAAATCTTTTGTTTGAAAGTTCCAATCAGTCTGTCTTTTTCGTCCAGAACTTCGACAGTTGATCTGAATATGGCAATTCCTCTTTTTACGGTAATTAATTTTTCTCCAGATGCGGTTGTGATTTCAACATTAAATGGAGTAGCTCTTTTATAATCTGTAAAGCGAAGCATTTTGGTAAAAAATCCCAGATTATTTTCACGGCAATTCATGATAATTTGGTTGTTTTCTGGATTATAAATATCGTAATTGTTTGATGCTTTAAACATTCCGACGTGCTCTTTTACTAAAAATAGATTTTGGCTTAAAATTGGGTTCATATGCGTGTAAAATTGATTTTTAAATGAGCCCAAATGTAATATAATTTTGATTAATTATATTGCTTAGAAGTTTCAACCAAACGAATAAATTCAGCTTTATAACCTTCGCTGTCATTTGAATTTCCCTTCTTTGCCAGTTTTACAATTTCTTCTGAAGATTTGTCCTTGATCAATTTTGAATCTCTCAATTTCAATCCAAACCAAGCTACTGCAGCACTAAATTTCATATCATCGCTGGATTTTTCCAAAGCAACGGATTTGTTTGCAATTACCTGAACCATTTCGATACTTTTATCGCCGTCAGGTTTTTTGTAACGGAATTTTATTGTTGCCAATTCGTTGCTGTAATTGTTTGTACTGGCTTCAGTTTTAGTGTATTTTAAATCATCTGGCTGTTCGGCTAAATAATCGCTTTTTATTCCGGCTGGAATAATTTCATACAAAGCCGTAACGGTATGATTGCTTCCTAATTCACCCGCATCAATTGCGTCATTTTTAAAATCTTCTGGACGAAGTTTTCTGTTTTCATAACCAATCAAACGATATGCCTGAACTTGCTTCGGATTAAATTCAATCTGAATTTTTACATCTTTCGCGATAGCAAACATCGAACCTTTAAATTCTTTTCCTAAAAAACGATTCGCTTCTTGAATATTGTCGATGTAAGCATAATTCCCGTTTCCTTTATCGGCAAGGATTTCCATTTTGCTGTCTTTGTAATTTCCCATTCCGTAGCCTAAACAAGTCAGGAAAACGCCTGTTTTTCTTTTTTCTTCAATCAATTTTTCCATATCAGCGTTTGAAGCACTTCCTACATTAAAATCGCCGTCTGTTGCTAGAATTACACGGTTGTTTCCATCTTTAATAAAATTTTCTGCAGCAATTTTATAGGCCAGTTCAATTCCTGCACCACCTGCTGTACTGCCACCAGATTGTAATTTATCTAAGGCGTCAATAATTGTTTTTTTCTCGTCTCCAGAAGTTGGCGGTAAAGCCATTCCTGCTGCGCCAGCATAAACGACAATCGCAACTTTGTCTTTTGGACGTAATTCGTTTACCAATATTTTAAAAGATTGTTTTAATAAAGGCAGTTTGTTCATTTCGCTCATTGAGCCTGAAACATCAATTAAAAAAACAAGGTTTGAAGCTGGCAAATCATTTGTTGGAATATTTTTTCCTTGTAAACCAATTTTGAGGATTTTATTATTTGAATTCCAAGGAGAATCGCTCACTTCTGTATTAATAGAAAACGGATTTTCATCTTTTGGTTGCGGGTAGGTGTATTTGAAAAAATTCACCATTTCTTCAACACGCACTGCATCTTTAGGAACTTGTTGTCCGTTATTTAAAAAACGTCTGATATTTGTGTACGACGCATTGTCAACGTCAATAGAAAAAGTAGAAAGCGGTGCTGTTTTTGGACTTTCAAAAGCATT
The DNA here is from genome assembly GCF_004362055.1 of Flavobacterium sp. 245. Classification (GTDB taxonomy): domain Bacteria; phylum Bacteroidota; class Bacteroidia; order Flavobacteriales; family Flavobacteriaceae; genus Flavobacterium. The sequence goes on along the minus strand of NZ_SNXB01000003.1, from coordinate 562,766 downwards.
TTCTACAAATGAATCATAATCTTCCTGGGTAGGTTCAGCCGGAATTGGCGTAATGATATTTAATTTTTTGTCTAATTCTTTTTCTGAAAGGTTTTTGTAGATTTCATTTTTGGTAGAAATTACAATAACGCCATTTAAAGCTTTGTTTCCATAAATAGAAGTGGCAGCTGCATCTTTTAAAACCTTTAAATCTTTAATGTCATTTGGATTGATTTTAGCCATTTGATTGGCTTTTGCAGGAACTCCGTCAATGATGTAAAGAGGTTCGTTTTTTGGAGAAAGCGATGCATTTCCGCGAATCACGACTGTTGGACTTGAACTTGGAGCAGCAACATATCCCACATTATTTTGAACCTGAACTCCAGCGACTTTTCCTTGAAGCGCTTTGGAAATCTCTTTCTTCTCTTTTCTTCTTTCTGCACGGGCATAACTTCGATCTTCATATTCTGAATTGCTTGTGCCGTAACCAACTACAACTACTTCAGATAAGGTTTGGCTTGCGGAAAAAAGTTGAATATTAATTGTGTTTGAATTTTGAACCTTTTGCCTTTGAGTTTTGTATCCAATATATTGAAAAATAAGCATGTCTCCTGTTTTCGCCTGAATGCTGTATTGGCCGTCAAAATTAGTTACAGCAGCTGCTTTTGAGGTTTGATTGATAATATTAGCGCCTGGAATTGGCAGTTTTGTTTCATCTGAAACAATTCCAGTGATAGTTCTTTCTTGTGCCATGGTTACGAAACATATAAGCATAGCAATGGCTGATGAAATAAGTTTTAGACTTTTCATGATAATTAGTTTTAAAATTAATGTTCGGGTTTTGCTTTGTCAAAGCTGCAGACTTTGACAAAGCTTAAGATTATTTCTTCGGAGTTGGTTTTCCGGTTTTTGTGGTAATTATTACAACTCCTTTTTTGCCTTTTTCGCCATATTTTTCAGTAGCTTCAAGGTCTTGTAAAATAGTTATCGTTTTTATATCCTGCTGATTTAACGGCGCATATGGACTCGTTGGGTTTTTGCCGAATAAATCATTTTCTGAATAATATACGCCATCAATAATATAAAGAGGTTCGTCGAGAATTACTAATGATTCTACATTTTCAGGCTCTAAATTTTTCATTTCTGCCTGCATCATTTTGTCTCTTTTCACGTCATCATTATGCGCCATTGCATTGCCGTTCAAGATCACCAAAGGCGCACTTTTTTTTGCTTTCGACGTTTGTTTGTCAGCAAAAGCAACCCTTGCAGCTTCTTTTTCGGGATAACCGATATAACCAACTTGTGAATTGTTTTCTTTTTTTGAAAGCGCATTGTCACTTTCTTCTTCATTGATTTCTTCATTTGCAACTACCGTTACAGCTTGGGTTCCAACGCTTATTGGCATGGATACTTCCGCTGAACTATTTGAAGTTGTTATTTCCTGAATTGCAACGCTTTCTTTATGTTTTATCTGATTTTCTAAAATTGCTGTACCATCTTCTTTTGTTACTAATTGCGAATCTGATGAAGCTGGTGCACTATTTTTTTCTGCCGAATTGTTTTCAATTGTTTCGTCTTTTGTTTCATTGGTTACCACTTGGTCAGCGTTTTTTATACTTTCATTTTTATCTGTTTTCAGAAATTGATAACCTAAAGAGATTACTAATAAAAGTGAAGCCGCAACTGCAATTTTTTTCCAAAGAGAAATGGTTTTTTTGTCTTCTTTTTTGTCGAGTTTGCTTTCAACGCGTGACCAGACTTTTTCCATTCCCGGAAAATCTTGGGCTGGCGCATTTTCAGCAGCTTCTTTAAATTTGTCGAATATTTTATCTTGATTGTCCATGACTATTTTGCTTTTTGATAATACAATTTGTTAACCAGATCTTTTAGTTTGGTTTTCGCGGCGTTCAATTGTGATTTCGAAGTGCCTTCTGAGATGTTCAGCATTGCCGCTATTTCCTTATGTCCAAAACCTTCAATAACAAAAAGGTTAAAAACAGTTTTACAGCCATCCGGAATATGGTTTAATAAATTGAGTAGATCTTCTTCTTCCAGTGTGCTCATTTCATCTGTAAAAGGCTGTGAAAGCATTTTTACATCATCAAGATACATATTGAAATTGGTGTTTTTCTTGATGGTTGCCAAACAGTGATTAACCGTAATTTTTCGGGACCAGGCTTCAAAAGCTTTGTCTTCTTTAAGTTGGTCCAGTTTCGTGAAAATAGTGTAGAAAGCGTCGGCTAGAGCTTCTTCAATTTCTTCTTCTTTCTTAAGGTATCGTTTGCAGACGCGATACAATTTTGGAGCCATATGCTCATAAACCTGACGCTGGGCGTCGCGGCTCATTTTTTTGCAGTTAGAAATTAGCGTTTCGTTTATCACAATGTTGGTCTTTATTTATAAAGAGAACTAAAAAGATAAAAAGGTTGGGACGAAGATGAAAGAAATATAAAAATAATTTAAAATGTTTTGTAAACGACTGTTTTTGTGGGTTTTATTTTTAGTTCGCTTTTTTATGTTTTTGCCGTCAAAAGTAAAAGATCCCATAAAAAATGACAGATAATAAGGATTTTAATATTTCTGTATTTCTTGTACTGAATCGCAAATACAAGTCCGATAACAATTGGGCCAATCACATTCAGCAATGTTCCGTAACCAATATGAAGCAATCCAAACAGAACACTGGAAATGATTATAGCCGGAATTTTGTTTTTAAAAAGCAGTTCTAGTCTTGGCAACAAATAGCCTCTAAAAATTAATTCTTCGGTAATGCCTGCAGTGACGCACGTGAAAAAAAGCAGTAAATAACTCTTTTTAAAAAGAGCTAAAGCTTTTTCCAGTACCACACTTTCTGCGGTTACTTTAAATAACATAATTAAAAGACTGGTAATATAAACCGCGACAAATAGTTTTACGAATGTTTTGAATAATGCGATTGCAAAATCAGTAAAGGAATATTCGGTTTCTTTCCAAAGCAAAAAGGGCTGTTTTTCTATTTTTGCAGCATATAATAACAGCAACAAAAGCGAAGCCCAAATTGCAAATCTCGAAATGTAAAATTGAATTTCACGACTGATTCCTAGGTTTTTGAACAATAAGTGAGAATAAAGAGCTAAAACCGGAAGAAGCACAGAAACTATAATGCTGATAATTAAAGATGGTTTCTTGGCGGAGTTTGAAATGTTGAGCATTTATTTTGGTTGTAGGTTTAGGGTTTTAGGCTAGTTTTATTGGCTTGCATTTGTAACTTTTCACAAAAAATGCGTTTAAAAAATTATTTTATCGGCAAAGTCAATTTAAAAATCTTAGTTTCTAAAAGATCTGTATCATTATCCTCGCAAAGCAAAAATTCGATTTTGTTGTTTTCTTTTTTATAGAAAGTCAAACCTTCAAATTTATTCGTTGAGGTTATTTTTTGAGTAAAATCGATTTTCATGGTTTTGAGATCTATTCTTCCAATGAAACTTCCTAGGATTTCGCCATCGTCATAAGTTGATTTTGTGTCTTCGGCAGTGGAAAGGAAATAGATTTTGTCTTCTACCAAAACTGCATCGGTAAAACTGGAACGTACGCCTTTTATTTTTGGCAGTTTATAATTCACAGCAATTAAAGCAAATTCTTCGGAGAGACTTTTGGCATGAATCGTAAAAATGGTGTTTTTGTTTGAAACGCCGTTTCCGCGGTTAAATAAATACCAGTTTTCGCCATCAAAAATAGCGCCTTCCAAATTGAAATCTTCTGGTTTTATTTCGCCAAAACTTTGCATTAAACCATATATGTCAACTAAATTATTTTTTTGTAAAACCTTTTTTGACTTAAGGTCGAATTCAATCATTTTATTTCGGTTTTCGGTGGAGCCGGAACCAAAAACATAAAGCGTGTCATTATGATGCGTAATAGATTCAAAATCAGGTTTTACATTTTTTGCAATGTTTTGCGCTGGGGTGTCAATTAAAGGATGCTGATTTAATTGCTTATTCTGCATATTGTATTCGTACAGAAAGCCGCTGTTGTCGCCAATAACATAAAGCGCATCATTATTATAAAACAATCCTGATGCAGAACCGATTCCGATGATTTGAAATAATATTTCTAATGTGAATTTTTCCATGAAAAAAGTTAAGTTTTTATTTTTTAGATTTTATAAGTCTTGTTGTTTCATTATTTACGGCTTCTTGAATTCTATCCAGGGTGCTAGATGAAATGCATTCCGCGACACTTATATACATTAATTTATTGTCATCATTTAAGTTTGCATTTTTTATCAGTGCTTTATCCGAACTATTCATTCCGCTTATTAAATATATTGGTGTTTCGTTCTTATAAAGTAATCCAGCGATTTCAACAGCTCTTTTTAAAATTGCATTTTGGATTTTCTCTTCATATTCTACATACTGTATGTAACGAACGCATTGATATAAACTGCAAAATGGTATTTTATTTAATTTGTCTCTATTTTTAACTTCAAGAAGTGGCTTGACCTGTGAGAAACATTTTCCAAAAGTCTCAACATAAATTTGATCATCAAGAGAATCAGTTTCATTTTGACAAAAACCTTGAATTCCTAATAAAAGTAAAAGTATTATAAAGTTTTTTTTCATTGTCTAAATATAAATTCTAAAAATTAGAGGCAGAATTGTTCTTTTGAAAAACAATACCTAGCCCTGATAGCAATGGATACTTTGAGAAAAAATTGTATTTTTTCCTGACAGACCAAAGCGACCAGTTGAAGCTCTTGTTATGGCTTTGGAAAAAAGCAATTTATTGAAAAAGTATTGCAATGAGCAGTCCCGATAGCTATCGTGATTCGTAAAATTAGTATATTTATATTACAAAAATTGAAAATATGAAATCAATAGACCCGAAAGATTTTAAAGTTACAGATAAAATAAAACTGAGCAAGATTCCTACTTTATTAAATATTGATGCAGATGATGATGAAAAGGAAGAAAAACTAGATAAGGTACAGCAGAAACTGAGCGATTTGCAGGATGTAATGTATGCGCACAATAAATACGGTGTTTTAATTTGCCTTCAGGGAATGGATACTTCGGGAAAAGACAGTTTGATTAGAGAGGTTTTTAAAGAATTTAATCCGCGTGGAGTAGTGGTGCATAGTTTTAAAACGCCAAATTCGAGCGAATTAGAACATGATTATTTATGGCGCCATTATGTTGCGTTGCCTGAAAAAGGAAAGTTTGCGATTTTTAATAGAACGCATTATGAGAATGTTTTGGTAACGCGCGTGCATCCGGAATTTATTTTGGCGGAAAATTTACCCGATATCAAGTCGGTTGATGATATTACGCCAAAATTCTGGGATAAAAGAATTCAACAAATCAATAATTTCGAAAAACATATTGCCGAAAACGGAACAATTGTAATGAAATTCTATTTGCATTTGAGCAAAGAGGAGCAAAGACAACGATTGTTGCGACGTTTGGAAGAAGGAAAACACAATTGGAAATTTTCGCCCGGCGATTTGAAAGAACGCGAGCATTGGGATGAATATCAAAAGTATTATGAAGAAGCGATCAATAAAACAGCAACAGAATATGCGCCGTGGTACATTGTTCCAGCCGATGATAAAGAAATGGCGCGTTATATTGTAGCCAAAATTATTTGGGAAGAAATGCAAAAGCATACGGATATTAAGGAACCGGAATTAGATGAAAAAATAAAAGCGAATTTTGAGCTTTATAAAAAGCAATTAAAAAAAGAGTCTTAAAGTAAGGCTCTTTTTTTTGTTTGAATGTTACTGAAAGTTTATGAGTATTTTGTATTACTAATTTATTGTTAATTTTTTTGATCATATAACCTTCTTGTGGTAAAAGTCTTGTTTTTTTGATAATATCAAAATCATTTTCAGTTAAAATGGTGGGATTTACTTTGTAAAAAAATAAAAAACCATTTTAGCTCATGAAACGAATTATTCTACCTTTAATTATTTTAGGTTCGATGGTTACTTCTTGTAACAACGATTCTAAAGATGACACTGTACCAACAAGTGTTGTATTGAAAGACCAATCTGTAACGCCAAGTTTATTGAAAGCGCAGGCAGGATTTGAAAATTTAAAAATTTATTCTCTTTTTGGTTCCGATGACGTTTTTCCAGACAGCCCAAGTTTTGTTTTTGGAGGTTCGGCAGATGGTTCTGGTTTATTAAAAAACAGCGATGGAACTTTTACATTTTTAGTAAACAACGAAGATAATTTTGCGGTTTCAAGAATTACTTTAGACAAAACCTTCAAGCCTACAAAAGGTGAATATTTATTGAATTCAAGCGGAGGAACTTGGAGATTGTGCGGCGCAACTATGGCGACACAGGCAGAACATGGTTTTGGACCAGTTTATTTGACTTGTGGAGAATCTGGTGAAGAGTCTCGTACACACGCTTTAGATCCTTATGCAAGTGCAGGAAATGCTTCGGTTTCAAAAGAATTGGCTGGTTTTGGACGTTTAAGTGCCGAAAATGCTTTGCCATTGCGTTCTAGCGCCTACAAAGGGAAAACAGTTGTTGTAATTGGCGATGACGATTCTGGAACTTATGGAGGTCAAGTTTTTATGTATGTATCAAATACTGTTGGCGATTTGGCTAATGGTTCATTGTACATGCTGAAAAGAAATGACGACAATCAAAGAGAGAAAGATATGGAAGTTAGCAAAACGTATCCAGTTTCTTTTGTAAAAATTGATAATCACACAACGCTTACAGGTGCTCAAATTAATGCTGCAGTAAATACTTTAAAAGCAATTAAATTTGGACGTGTTGAAGATTTGGATTACAGAAAAGGAGGAAGCAATGCAGATAGAGAATTGTATTTTAACGTAACGGGACAAGCAACTACAGGAACAAATGCTGATGGTTCAAGAACGAAATACGGTCGAGTTTACAGATTAAATCTAGATGCTGCTGATCCGTTAAAAGGTACTTTGGAAGTTATTCTTGACGGAGATAACAGAAGTGGCATTGCTGGTAAATTTCAAAATCCAGATAATATTTGTGTGACTAAAAACTACGTTTACGTACAGGAAGACGCAAATGGATACGGAGACGAAACACACGATGCTTATATTTATCAATACAACATTGCTACAAAAGATTTAAAAGTTGTAGTGGAATTAGATCACCGTCGTACTGCTGCTGATGCTGCAAAATACAATGTGGGCGGAATTTCAAAATTTGGAGATTGGGAATATGGCGCTTTGATCGACGTTTCTGATCAGGTTGGAATTGCAGATACTTTTATGTTAAGTGTTCAGCCACACACTTGGACTGGCGCAAAATATAAAGGAGTTGATGGCGGAACAAATCGTCCTAACGAACAGCAGGCAAGTCAAATCGTTGTTATTAAAGGTTTAGCGAGATAAATTTAAATTCTTAAAACAGTTATCCACTATTTCATTTTTGAGATAGTGGTTTCTGTTTTTATGATTATACCTCTTTTTAATTGTCATAAAATCATGAAAAAAATATATGGTCTGCTGTTCTTGGTACTGTTTGCTAGTTGCGGACAAAAAAGCAAACATCAAGAAATAAATGAATTATTCAAGGCAGATATTACTTTGTTAATTGAGAAAGTAGCCAAACTAAAATATTCTGTGCAGGAAGATTCGACTGAAGCACAAATTCAGAGACAGTTTCTGGAAGCGCATCAAAGCTACAAAAAGGTCGAAATGATAAGTGAGTATTATTCGCCTGCCGTTTCAAAATCGATTAATGGCCCTGCGATAAGTGAGTTTGAAGAAAATGATAAAGTAACAGTACCACCAGAAGGATTCCAGGTTATTGAGGAATTGGTTTTTCCAAAATACAGCAAAGCCAGTAAAAAAGAATTAATTCAGGAATTAGGGGTTTTATCGGCAAATTTAGTTCGGTTAGAAAAAGTTTCAAGTTCCAATGAATTAACTGATGCTCACGTTTTTGACGCCATGAGATTAGAAGTTTACCGAATTATAACTTTGGGAATTACAGGTTTTGATTCGCCAGTTGTTTTTAATTCGCTTCCTGAAGCCAAGGTTTCATTAGAAACAATTGAAAAATATTATCGCGTTTATATTGAAAATCTAAATTCCAAAGATTCAAAACAAGTACTTCAGATTTTAGAAAAAGGAAAAAAATATTTAAAATCGAATACTAATTTTAATGCTTTTGACCGTGCTTATTTTATAAAAGAAATTTTAAATCCGTTAAGCAGAGGGCTTTTTAAAACGCAGTCAGCATTAGGGATTCCGTTAATGAAAGAACAGCGTGGTTTAAAAGTTACAGCTCAGACTTTATTTGATAAAGATGTTTTTGATGCCGAAGCCTTTTCGGGATTTCCGGATTATAAAACAACACCAGAAAAAATTGCACTCGGCAAAAAGTTATTTAACGATCCAATTTTATCTGGAAACTATACCCGTTCCTGCGCGTCCTGTCATCATACAGATAAAGCATTTACAGACGGATTAGAAAGAGCAGTTTCGTTAGACGGAAAATCGATGATTCAGCGCAATACACCAACGCTTGCAAATATTGCTTTTCAGCGTGTGTTTTTTGCAGACTCTAGAGTCAGTTATCTTGAAGATCAAGCCGTGGCAGTTATTAAAAATGAAAATGAAATGCATGGATCGCTGGAAAAATCAGTTTTGGCAATCAAGAAAAATGAAGTTTATGTGCAGTCTTTCAAAAAAGCTTTTCCGAAAGGAGAAATAAACGAATTTGCAATTAAGAACGCTTTAGGCTCTTACATACGTTCGTTGAGTCATTATGATTCTAAATTTGATCGCGTGATGCAAAACAAAACAGCTTTCACTCCTGATGAAAAAGCAGGATTTAATTTATTTGCCGGAAAAGCTAAATGCGCTACATGTCATTTTATTCCGCTGACAAATGGAACTGTTCCTCCAAATTTTGACCGATCTGAAAGTGAAATTTTAGGTGTTCCCAATAAAAATAAAAAACTCGATGGCGATTTGGGCAAATTTGTAATTACTCAGGCAGCGATTCATAAAAATTCGTTTAAAACGCCCACTATTCGAAACATTGAACTTACTGCGCCTTATATGCATAATGGTATTTATAAAACGCTGGAAGAAGTGATAGATTTTTATAATGAAGGTGGCGGACTCGGTTTAGGTTTAGAAGTTCCTAATCAGACTTTGCCTGAAGACAAATTAAATTTAACAGATAAAGAAAAAAAACAATTAATTGATTTTATGAAGACTTTGACGGATACGCGGTATTTAGTAAAGAGTGAAGAGTAAAGAGTGAATAGTGAATAGTGAATAGTGAATAGTGAATAGTGAAGAGTGAAGAGTAAAGAGTGAAGAGTGAAGAGTTTTGTTTTCATATATCGCTTTGCGAACTTTTTGACTTTCTAAATTTTATGACTTGCGTTCTTTGCGGTTAATTTTTGCCCAAAGCTGATGATATAAAACACCAAACCCGGCAGACTGTGCAATCTGCCGGGTTCATACCAAAAACAAAAAATAAATTAAACCTTAATTTTTATAAGTCAAAACCATACGCAACACGTAATGCTACCTGATTGGTTTTGAAATCGTGATAATCTTCGTAACGTACGCTCAAATCGATATATTTATTAGCGTATCCAATTCCTGGTGCCCACAAAAAAGTAGTTTTGTCATAACCATTTGTTACTGCAAAACCCGCACCTACTTCACCTAAAACATAAAATTGGTCTTCCCAAACGAAGGCTTTAAAACCAGCTTTAGCCGGAATAAATCCAAGATCTTTGATGTCATTTCCAAGATCATCTTTGCCCATAAACAAGTTGGTGAAACCCGTTGTTAAGGTTATTGAAGTTCTTTTTGACAAATCGTACTGTAAGCGAACATCGCCTCCAAGTGACCAGTCATAGTCATTATCGGTCGGGATTCCTCCGTTTAAACCAAAACCTAATCTAAAACCTTGATCGTAATTTGTTGCTGCGTTGTCTTGTGCAAAAGTTGTGTTAGCGTATAAAAAAGCGAATGCAGCTAGGCATATAAACTTTAATTTTTTCATGGCTTATATATTTGAATTATTAATAATGTAAAAGTATAATGAAGGACTTTTGGGCTTGTTATATAATTTTTAAAAATCGTTACATAATATTAGGGTACACTTAATTTTGCCTTAAAAAGGGGATATATTTTTATTGATAGGACAGAATTCATCCCTTCTGATTATCTTTGCCGACTAAATAAAAATAGAAGTGAATTTAAAGCAGTACACCAAGGAGTTTTCGTATAATTTAAAACTGGCATATCCTGTAATTTTAGGAATGGTTGGGCATACTTTAATTGGTATTGTCGACAATATTATGGTTGGAAAATTAGGAAGTACCGAATTGGCTGCAGTTTCATTGGGAAACAGCATGATTTTTATTGCGATGTCTTTAGGAATTGGCTTCTCAACTGCCATCACGCCAATTGTTGCCGAAGGAGATGCTGAGAAAAATGATGTCAAAATTCGTTCTGCATTTCATCACGGATTATTTTTATGTACGATTTTAGGATTGTTTCTTTTTGGTATAATTGTTTTGGCAAAGCCAATAATGGAAATGCTGGATCAGCCTGCGGATGTAATTACATTGGCAAAACCCTATTTAGACTGGGTTGCTTTTTCATTGATTCCATTGATTGTTTACCAAGGCTATAAACAATTTGCCGATGGATTATCGCTTACCAAATATTCGATGTACGCCATGATTATGGCAAATGTGCTGCACGTTGGAATAAATTATATGTTGATTTACGGAATTTGGATTTTTCCTAAAATGGGAATTATCGGTGCGGCACTTGGAACTGTAATTTCAAGAATATTTCTCGTAATGTTTATGCATATTATGCTTTCAAGACGAAATGATTTGAAACGATTTTTCAAAGATTTCAGCTTTAGCGAAATAAAAAAAACAACCATAAAAAAAATAATAAGTATTGGGTTTCCATCTGCTATGCAAATGCTTTTTGAAGTGGTATTGTTTACGGCGTCAATCTGGCTTTGTGGCAATATTGGAAAAACTAGCCAGGCAGCAAATCAAATCGCGCTGAGTCTGGCATCGATGACTTTTATGTTTGCAATGGGATTAAGCGTAACTTCGATGATCAGAGTTAGTAACCAAAGGGGTTTAATGGATTATAAAAAACTCGTAGTTGTGGCAAGATCTATTTTCTTGCTTGCGGTGATACTCGAAACTGTTTTTGCAATTTTGTTTATCACTTTCCATCAATATTTGCCTTTCATCTTTTTAAATATGGAAAATACAGGACAGGTTCTGGATAATAACGAAGTAATCAGTATTGCATCAAAATTACTTTTAATTGCTGCGGTTTTTCAAATTTCTGACGGAATTCAGGTTGTGGTTTTAGGTGCATTGCGCGGTTTACAGGATGTAAAAATCCCTATGTATATCACTTTTGTAGCTTATTGGGTTATTGGTTTTCCAATTTCGTATTATCTGGGAGAACATACAGAATTGAAAGCGCAAGGAGTTTGGATCGGACTTTTAGCCGGTTTAACAGCTGCAGCTATTTTTCTGTACATTCGTTTTCATTACTTAACAAAGAGATTAATCACTAATTCAGATTCAAATAACTAAATTTGAAACGTAAAATTATATTTTCCACAGATTCCATAGATTAATACTGATTAAGTGTTGAACTTTTTAAATAAAATCCATTTAATCTGTGGAACTTGTGTCAAAAAAACTAGTCTGCGCAGCAGGCAATTGTAAAATCTAAAATAAACTTATATAAAATGGAATTACCTAAATTTTTACTTGGAGACAATACTGATTTTCCAGATGATATTTTCATCGTTCACCTTGATTATCCGCGATTTATTATCAATTTAAAAGATGATGAGGTTGAATTTTTAGAAGAAGCCGAAGATCTTGATGAGGCCGAATTAAATGCCGAAATGGAAGGCTTGATCGAGAAAGCAAATGAGTTTTACGACAGAGAGATAAACCGTTACGAAGAATAAGGACACACGTGTAATGGCGCATAACAGTGTGTCTATTATGTGCATAAGATTTTAAAGTCTTTTTATTTGACACCGAAAATTGATCGTAAAGTCGCAGAGTCGCAAAATTTTATTTCAAAGACGTAGAACAAAAAAGCTTTGCGATTTCGCGACTTTACGAGATTAAATAAACTTTGTGATTTTACGTATCCAATGTTGCAACCAAAAAAAATGCAAATCATCTAATGAAAAAATTAAGTTTTTTAAAACCTATTTTCAATTTTATATTAATCGGATTACTGATTACTACCTTAAGCCGAATTTTTTTATTTTTCCTTTTTAAAGAAAGAGTAGAGCAAACCCCAGATTTCTGGTATATTTTCCCAATCGGTTTGCGAATGGATTTGATTTTACTTTGTTATTTATCATTTCTGCCGGCTGTTTTAATTACTTTTCTGCCAAATAAATGGTTGAAGTTCACTAATAAATTTTTAGTTGTTTACAGTTTCTTATTTCTGTTTCTAATTCTTTTTGTAGAATTGGCTTCACCAGATTTTGTAAAACAATATGATACACGCCCCAATAAAATTTTCTTAGATTATCTTATTTATCCAAAAGAAGTTGTTGGAATGCTTTTAAAAAGTTACTTGACTTCAATCATTGTGACTTTTTTAATTCTTGGTCTTGTGATTTATTTTGCCTTTAAAAAAGGTAAAAAATACTTCCATACGACAAGTGCCGAATATAAATTTAAATTAATGGTTTTTCCATTGGTTGCTTTTTTATTGTTTTTTGGAGCGCGTTCAAGTCTTACTTCTAAGCGCCCTATTAATGCTAGTAATGCTGTTTTTTCAACAGATCAATTAACCAATACTTTAGGGTTGAATTCTTTTTACACTGTTGCTTTTGCCGCTTATTCAATTAAGAACGAAGGAAACACCAAAATGTACGGTAAAATGGAGGAAGCTGAAGCTATTGCGCGTGTAAAAAAATACATGATCGCTGGCCCAAATGATTTTACCGATGCTGAAATTCCGTTTCTTCATGTGCAGCAACCTGATTCTGTTCTGAAAAAGCCATATAATTTGGTTATCTTTTTACAGGAAAGTTTAGGAGCTGAATATGTTGGAATTTTGGGCGGAAAACCACTAACTCCAGAATTTGATAAATTATCAAAAGAAGGTTTATTGTTTACCAATTTATATTGTACAGGAACCAGAAGTGTTCGCGGAATTGAAGCTGTTGTAACCGGATTTTTGCCTTCACCTTCAGAAAGTGTAGTAAAGTTAGGAAATTCACAACAAGGTTTTTTTACACTTGCCGATGCTTTAAAACATAAAGGTTACGATACCAGTTTCATTTATGGCGGAATGGCCAATTTTGACAATATGGCTTCATTTTTCAACGGTAATGGTTTTACAGATATTGTAGATCAAACCGATTTTGAATCAGACGGAAACAAATATGCTTTCAAGGGAACTTGGGGTTATTCTGATGAAGATTTGGTGACAAAAGCCAATAATTATTTCAAATCAAAAGGCAACAAACCCTTTTTCTCTTTGATGTTCTCAACTTCAAACCACGAACCATTTGAATATCCGGAAGGAAGAATAAAACCGTACGATAAAAAGCCGGCAACGGTAAACAACGCTATGAAATATGCCGATTTCTCAATTGGAAAATTCTTTGAAATGGCTAAAAAAGAAGCGTACTTCAAGAATACCATTTTCATTGTAATAGCAGATCACAATACCAGAACATACGGGAAAAATTTAGTGCCAATAAATAAATTCCATATTCCGGCATTCATTATGGGGCCAGGAGTTTCAAAAGGAGCCGTTTACGATCGATTAGCAAGTCAAATTGATATTCCGCCAACGTTATTAAGTTATTTAGGGATTCCGTTTGAAACGCCAATGGTCGGCAGAAATCTAAACAAATTAGATCCAAAAGTGCAAGGAAGATCTATTATGCAGTTTAATGATATCAATGCTTTTAGAGTTGAAAACCAAGTTGTAATTATGCAGCCGAATTTGAAACCTTTGCAATTTGAAATCAAAAACGATACAACTTTAATTCCGGTAAAATTAAACGAAGAATTAGCAAAAGATGCTTTGGCACATGTAATTACAGCTGGAAATTTATACAGAGAAAACAAGTATAAACTAAGACGCTAAGATTCTAAGATGCTAAGGTTTTAAGTTTTTAATTTAAGTACTTGTCCAACGTTGTCACATTGAGCGAAGTCGAAATGCTTTGCGGTTTCTCGACTTCGCTCAAAGTGATAATAGTGAGGAAAAATCTTAGAACCTTAGTATCTTAGCGACTTTTATCAAAATAAAATCTCAATAACTCAGAAGCAGCTGCAAAAGGTGAAATTTCATCATTTTGCACTGCTTTTTTGTTTTGTTCTAAAAGCGAAATAATTTCAGGCTTATTGAAGAAGTTTGATTTCAATTGTTCATTGATAGTTTCCATCATCCAGAAATGATTTTGTTCATGTCGTTTTTCTTGAAAGAAACCCGTTTCTTTAGTCATTTCAAAATACTCAGAAATTGTGTTCCAGATAGCTGAAATTCCATTTTTAGTAATGGCACTGCAAGTTGTCACTTTTGGTTGCCAGTTTGATTTTTTTTGAGGGAACAAATGCAAAGCCCTGTTGAATTCCAATTTCGCCTGATTCGCTTTTTTAATATTGTCTCCGTCGGCTTTATTGATTACAATCGCATCCGCCATTTCCATAATACCGCGTTTGATGCCTTGAAGTTCGTCGCCGGCGCCTGAAATTTTTAATAGAAGAAAAAAGTCAACCATACTGTGAACTGCAGTTTCACTTTGGCCAACACCAACAGTTTCTATAATTATCGTATCAAAACCTGCAGCTTCGCACAAAATGATTGATTCACGGGTTTTGCGGGCAACGCCTCCTAAAGTTTCTCCAGAAGCACTTGGCCTAATAAAAGCATTCTCATCTTTTACTAATTCTTCCATTCGAGTTTTATCGCCTAAAATACTTCCATGCGAAATAGAACTGCTGGGATCAACAGCCAGAACAGCCACTTTTTTTCCTAATTGCGTTAAATAAGTTCCAAAAGCTTCAATAAAAGTACTTTTTCCAACTCCGGGAACTCCAGTAATTCCTATTCGGATAGATTTATTTGCGTGAGGTAAACAACCTTTTATAATTTCGTCTGCTTTTGCAGTATGCTCAGGATTTGTGCTTTCAATAAGCGTAATGGCACGGCTTAATGAAGTTCTGTTCCCCGAAAGAATTCCGGAGATTAATTCGCTGGCAGAAGGCTGTTGTCTGCGTTTGTTTTTAATGTCATTTATAGCCGAAACATTGGTGATTTCAGGAGATGAAATTCCAGCTTTTTCAGTTAAACTGCTCGACTGTTTCTTTAAATTTGACAAAATACTGTTTTAGTAATGTAAAAGTACTGAAAACAAAAACAGTTTCAAAAAGTTAGTTTGCCACGAATTACACGAATTACACGAATTTCCTGCCGTATTTTTGTCTCCCTGAGCGAAGTCGAAGGGCACGATAGAAACTCCGCAATCAAAATTGACAATCTTTGTCGAGCTGCTTGCGTGTCCTTCGACTTCGCTCAGGATGACATCGAGAACTAATTAAAAAAATAATTAGCGAAAATTAGTGTAATTCGTGGCAAAAAAAATTAGTAAGCAGCTGTAAATCGAACTTGATGGTGTTTTGGATTTCCTACTTCATCAGCAATAACAACCGCTAGATCTTCTACAGATAAAATACTTCTTTGCTCGTCGTTAAACACAGGATTCTCTAAGCCTAAACGGTATTTTCCAGTTCTTCCTGTTGTAATTCCCTGATGCATTTCAAAAGCCGGACTAAAAAATGCCCAGTCTAATTCTTTTTCTTCTTTTAAAATATTTAAATAATCTCTTGCTGCAGTCGCGCCGGCGTAATATTCTTTTGGAAAATCTGGAGTATCAACTGCCTGTAAACCTGGAGCGACAAATAAACTTCCTGCGCCACCGATTGTAATAAAACGTTTTACGCCCGATTTTTTTACGGCTTCTTGAATTGCTTTTGATCCGGCAATAAAATCATCATAAATATTAGGGTTTGTCCATCCAGAATTATACGCATTGATAACAGTGTCATTTCCTTTTAAAATTTCTGCCAATTCGTTAAAATTAAAAATATCAGCGCTTTTCCAGTTAATGCCAGCAGTATCTTTTGGATTTCTGGCAATTGCCGTAATATCATGTTTTCTGTCTGCTAATTCGTTTAAAATTGCTGTTCCAACGAAGCCTGTAGCTCCAATAATTGCGATTTTCATAATATAGTAATTTATTTAGTAATAAAAAATGTTACAGTTTTGTGCAAAAAAATAGTTTTAAAATTTGTTCGAAAAATCTTCTAAAGATATTGCTTCCAATTGTGCACTTACTTTTTGATTCATTTCGCTATACAAAGCATCTAGATTTTGATTTATTTTTTTCCCTACCGGACAATCTGGATTCGGCTGATTTTTAGCATAACCCAAATTAATAGTTTCAAAAGTCATTTCAAAAATCTCTTTTAATGTCAATTTAGAAGAATCTACTGCCAGTTTTGTTCCGCCATTTTTTCCTTCTTTACTTTCTACAATATGATGCGCTTTTAGGTTTGCAATTTCTTTTCGAACCAAAACGGGATTTAAATTAATGCTTCCCGCAATATACTCCGATGACAAATAATCATTTGGGAATTTATTGAGCAAAGTAAGAATGTGAATCGTTATGGCAAATTTACCTGAAAGCATACTGTAATAAAATATATTACAAATATAATGACTTTTTTTATATGATGGAGCAATTTTAGGTTTTTTTTAATACATAGTGATTAGTCCTTAGTGATTAGTTTCTGGAGTTAGCTTTTGTAGAATAAGTAATTTGTTACGGATTTTTTTCCAGAACTAAATGAATATATCTTTGCGTGAAATCACTAAATACTAGCCATTAGAAAACTAAGAGCTAAGGACTAATCAATAAGGACTAAAAAACATGAACAACTTTATTATAATATTTTTCTTTTTGTTTTTGGGATTGCTTTTGCAGCATGTAAAGCGATTTCCGACTAATATTTATAAAACAATCAATAAAATTGTTATTTATATATGTCTTCCTGCGATAACTTTATATCATATTCCGAAGATAAAATGGAGCAACGAATTGCTGTTTCCAATAGGAGCGGGCTGGATTAGTTTTTTCCTTGCTTTTGTATTTTTTCATTTTTTAGGGCGAAGATTAGGCTGGTCAAATAAGCTGATTGGTTGTTTGGTTTTGACGGCCGGCTTAAGTAATTCTTCATTTCTAGGTTACCCAATTGTAGAAGCTTTATTTGGAAAAAAAGGTTTAGAAACTGCTGTTTTGGTTGATCAGCCTGGAACTTTCGTTGTGGTTTCGACCTTAGGCGTTTTTGTTGCCGCTTTTTATTCAAAAGGAAATCCAGATTTTAAAAGTATTGCAAAAAAGATAATTTTCTTTCCTCCCTTCATCACCTTTGTTGTTTCGTGCTTAATGAATGTTTCGAATTACGATCTAGATGTAAATATTCAATCTTTGTTATTGAAGTTAGGAAGCTTGGTTACGCCTTTAGCTTTATTTTCAGTGGGATTGCAATTGACATTTGATCGAAAAAGCAAGCATTGGAAATTCTTGCAGCTCGGACTTTTATTTCGGCTTATCGTAACGCCGCTTATCATTTTCATTTTGTACGTTTTTATTTTTAACCAGCATTCTGAGGCGATAAAAATTACGATTATAGAAATTGCCATGGCTCCTATGATTACGGGTGCGATTCTAGCTTCGACTTATGGTTTAAAACCAAAATTAAGCAGTATGATGATTGGTTTCGGGATACCAATTTCTTTTATAACCCTTGCTATTTGGTACTTTATAGTTGGTTTTATTTGAAATAAAATACTAACTAGATAGAGAATGTAGAATTTTAACTTTTTTTTAATTCTTACGTGTTTTCTAAGTGTATTTTTTAGTTAATTTTAGAGGAACTAAAAAATATAAATTATGTCAACATTAAGATTAGGCGATATAGCTCCAGATTTTCATGCAGAAACCACGCAAGGACCAATTAATTTTCACGAATATTTAGGAGATTCATGGGGCGTTTTATTTTCGCATCCAGCCGATTTTACTCCCGTTTGTACTACCGAATTGGGAACTGTAGCGAACTATGTTCCGGAATTTTCTAAAAGAAACACGAAAGTTATTGCTTTGAGTGTCGACGGTCTGGAATCACATAAAGAGTGGATTAAAGACATTAACGAAACTCAAAATACGGAGGTTAATTTCCCAATTATTGCTGATGAAGATAAGAAAGTAGCTAATTTATACGATATGCTTCACCCAAATGCAAGCGATAAATTTACAGTGCGTTCGGTTTTTGTTATCGGACCTGATAAAAAAATCAAATTAACATTGACTTATCCAGCTTCGACAGGAAGAAATTTTGACGAATTACTTCGTGTAATTGACAGTTTGCAATTAACTGCAAATTATAGTGTGGCCACTCCGGCAAACTGGAAAGATGGAGAAGATGTGGTAATTGCGCCAGCGATTCCAGATAGTGATATTCCTGCAAAATTTCCAAAAGGACATACGCCAATTAAACCTTATTTAAGATTGACTCCTCAGCCAAATAAATAGGAGAGATTCTAAGATACTAAGGCGCTAAGGTTCTAAGTTTTTATTGTAGAGGGTTATACTCTTAATAACTTAGAAGCTTAGCGCCTTTTTTTGTTTCTGAATAATTATATTGACAAAGCTAGAAAACCTTAGAATCTTAGCCTCTTAGAACCTTAGTTCCTTTCGTTAACTCATTCATTTTTTTTCTGTCTCCTACAACCCAGATAATATCATTTTTACCCAAAATAATATTAGATTCAGGATTTAAGATTCGGTTTCCGTTTCGTTCAATTCCAACGACCAGACCGCCGGTTTTTCCTCTAAATTGACCAATACTTTTTTGAATAAATTCTTCTTGAGAAACCTCTAACTGACGCAATACAATATCAGATTGTTCAACTGCAGTAGAGGGTTCAATTTCATTTTGATCTAAATATTTGGCAAATTCGGTTACCTGAGCATCGGTACCAATTACGCAAATTTCGTCACCCGGAAACAAACGTTCGTTTTTAGTTGGAATAGGAATGGTAATATCGCCTCTTTTTATTTCGGCAATATTAATCCCGAGCTGTTCGCGAATTTTTAGTTCTTCAAGCGTTTTACCTGCCAAGTTTGATTCTTTTCCAATATCAAAAAACGACATGTGACCGTCCCACGGCATTAAATTAGCGTAGCGTCTGTCGATTTTTTTGTTCTCGCGATCGTTCAGGTTTTTCAGAAAGTGATTTTCAATTTTATGATATTGTTCGTTTAATTTTTTCGGGAAAATCTGGTACGCTCCAATGGCAATGATCAAAGCGACAAAAGCTACTAAAGGCGAGAAGAAAATATTCAATAAAAATCCAACGAAAAATAAACCAAGGCTCATTCTAATTAAAATCAGCATTAAAAGGGCACCACGATATTTACGTTCTTCCCATAAAACTTCGACTTCATCAACTTTTACTCTACGCAGCGAAAGTGCCCATAAAAAAGGTGCGATTATCACTAAGGTTATTAAAGCGGCTAGTGTGTTTCCAAATCGGGTATCGGCTACTAAAGGCGCAACAAATTTTGATGATAACAAAATTATCGCCGTAATAATTATGGTATGCAGTATAATTTGTGTGATTGATGCTCTCAAAACAATTTGCCAAGTGCTAACAGATTTAATTGCCTGCGCGTTCAAGCTGTAACGGTTAATGTTTTTGACCCATCTTTTAGGCATTTTCTGTTCTAGAAATAAAGCAAAAGATTCAGAATATTTAATTAAAAACGGAGTTGTAAATGTTGTAACTGCTGAAACCGCCACGATTATTGGATATAAAAAGTCACTTGTAACTTTCAGCGTCATTCCGAGCGTTGCAATAATAAAAGAGAATTCCCCAATTTGCGCTAAACTCATTCCAGTTTGTACAGATTGTTTCAACGGTTGTCCAGACAATAAAGCTCCTGTTGCAGAACTTAGTGCTTTTCCAAAAATAGTTACCAAGGTGATAATTAACACCGGAAGAGCAAAATCAACTAAAGTTACTGGATTGATCAACATTCCGACAGATACAAAGAAAACAGCTCCAAATAAATCTTTTACAGGCTTAATCAAATGCTCAATTTTTTCCGCCTGAGTCGTTTCGGCAATAATAGAGCCCATTATAAAAGCGCCTAGTGCAGGCGAAAAACCAACATTAGCAGCAAACATTACCATCATTAAACACAATGCAAGCGAAATTATAAGCAACATTTCGTCACTTAATAAATGCTTTGCTTTTTTTAGAAGAGTAGGAATAATAAAAATCCCGCCTAAAAACCAAATGATCAAAAAGAATACTAATTTTAAAACAGACTGCAATAATGCTGTCCCAGAAATTTGATCGCTAACCGCAATTGTTGACAATAAAACAAGCATTAAAATGGCAACAATATCTTCGACAATTAATGCGCCAAATACAATTCCAACGAACTTTTTTCCCTTTACGCCCAATTCATCAAAAGCCCGAATAATAATAGTTGTGGAAGAAATTGAAAGGGTCGCGCCAAGAAAAATACTGTCCATTTTTCCCCAGCCCATCCATTGGCCAACTAAATAACCAATCAAAGTCATAAATATAATCTGGGTGATGGCGGTGACGGACGAAGTGCCTCCAACTTTCATCAGTTTTTTAAAGCTGAATTCGAGCCCTAAACTGAAAAGCAAAAATATAACCCCAATTTCGGCCCAGACTTCAACACTTTTCATATCGGTTATGGAAGGAAAAAAATCGAAATGGTTTCCGGCCAAAAATCCTGCAATCAGATACCCTAAAACTAACGGCTGTTTCATTTTTTTAAATAGGAGCACAGCAATTCCGGCAGTCATCAGGATTAATCCCAAGTCACTGATTAAAGGTTGTAAGTGGTGTGTAGTTTCGGCAGCGGCGTTTAAGGCAATCATATAAAAAGTGGTATTTTTTTCAGGAGCTGATCCAGCTTTCCATTTCAAGCTTTTGTTCAAAATGCCTATTTTTTAAGCAGTTCCAGGAGCTTCCGCTGGTCGCTCTGTACCTGCAAAAAAATATGGCTTTTTTCACAAAAGGCTTTTCATTTCAATCTGGGCTAATGACTCCGGGTTAAATAAAAAAAGCTATCTCGATAAAGATAGCTTTTTTTGGGAAAATATTTTAGGATTTCTTTAAATTCCTGTGTAATTGCTAGGAGTTATTTGCATTAATTCAGCTCTTACGGCATCAGAA
Source organism: Flavobacterium sp. 245 (assembly GCF_004362055.1). Classification (GTDB taxonomy): domain Bacteria; phylum Bacteroidota; class Bacteroidia; order Flavobacteriales; family Flavobacteriaceae; genus Flavobacterium. The sequence continues at coordinate 541,460 of NZ_SNXB01000003.1, read as the reverse complement.
ACTTCTAAAGTCGCAATAAAATTATGAATTGCGTTTTTATCAATAGCTTCATTTGTTCTTGTCAAACCTTTTAAGGCTTCATAAGGATTTGGATATGCTTCACGACGCAAAATAGTTTGAATAGCCTCTGCAACAACTGCCCAGTTTCTCTCTAAATCTTCAGCAAATTTGCCTTCGTTCAAAAGCAATTTATTTAAACCTTTTAAAGTTGCTTCAAAAGCAATGATGGTGTGTCCAACTGGAACACCAATATTTCTTAAAACAGTACTGTCAGTTAAATCACGCTGTAATCTTGAAATTGGCAATTTGGCCGCTAAATGCTCAAAAATAGCATTTGCAATTCCTAAGTTTCCTTCAGAATTTTCAAAATCAATTGGATTAACTTTATGTGGCATTGCCGATGAACCAATTTCTCCTGCTTTGATTTTTTGTTTAAAATAATCCATTGAAACATACGTCCAGATATCACGGTCTAAATCGATAATGATATTGTTGATTCTTTTTAAACCATCAAAAAAGGCAGCAAAATGATCGTAATGCTCAATTTGTGTTGTTGGAAAAGAATGGTGTAAACCTAAATCAGTTTCAACAAATTTAGTTCCGAATTGTTTCCAGTCAATTTGTGGATACGCTACATGATGCGCATTGAAATTTCCAGTTGCACCGCCAAATTTAGCTGCAAACGGAATGTTGAACAACAAACGCATCTGCTCTTCTAAACGCTCAACAAAAACCAAAATTTCTTTTCCTAAACGAGTAGGAGAAGCCGGCTGTCCGTGCGTGCGCGCCAACATTGGAATATCTTTCCATTCTACACTTAATTCTTTCAATTTAGAAATCAAAGAAATTAGTGAAGGCATATAAACCTGCTCAAAAGCTTCTTTTGTAGAAAGCGGAATAGCAGTATTATTGATGTCTTGAGATGTTAATCCGAAGTGAATGAACTCTTTGTATTGTGATAAGCCTAATTTTTCAAAAGCGTCTTTAATAAAGTATTCAACCGCTTTTACATCGTGGTTGGTTACTTTTTCAGTTTCTTTAATCCAAAGCGCATCTTCAGTAGAGAAATTTTTATAGATATTTCTTAAGCTGTCGAATAAATCTGAATTTACACCAGAAAGTTGTGGCAATGGAATTTCGCATAAAGCAATGAAGTATTCCACTTCAACCAAAACACGGTATTTTATTAAAGCTTCTTCAGAGAAAAAAGGTGCTAAATTTTGAGTTTTATTTCTATATCTTCCATCAATTGGCGATATAGCATTCAATTCGTTTAGAGTAGTCATTGTTATGTTGTTTTTCGAAAGGTGCAAATATAAACAGAATTTGCGGATTTAAAGTAATCAGAAAGTCAATTGAATACATTTTAAAAGGGAAAAAAAGAGGACAAAACACAAATTTCACGAATTAACACGGATTTTTCTTTGCTGCTTGATAGCTAACTCAAAAGATTCGTGCTAATTTGTGAAATTTGTCTTCAATGATTGTGTTCAATAAATTCTATTTATAAATCGATTTTAATTTTTCTCTTAAATCGGCAACACCTTCTGATGCAAATTTGGCAATCGTTTCGACTTTATTTCGAATATTCGGAATCGCAATTGGTTTTGGATCAATATAAAAAACAGGAGTTGTGCTTGGAGCATAAGCAATCAAGCCCGCAGCCGGATAAACTTGCAATGAAGTGCCAATTACAGCAAAATAATCTGCCGTTTCTGTAATGTCGATGGCTTCTTCTAATGCTGGAACTTCTTCGCCAAACCAAACAATATGTGGCCTCAATTGATGGCCGTTTGCATCAAAATCGCCCGTATTTAAATCTTCAGTCCAATCTAAAATCAGATTTTTATTTTGTACGCTTCTCACTTTTAGTAATTCGCCATGCAAATGCAAAACGTTGGTACTTCCGGCGCGTTCATGTAAATCGTCAACATTTTGAGTAATAATATAAACATCAAAATCTTTTTCTAATTCGGCTAAAATAATTTGACCTAAATTGGGTTTTACTTCTTTTAGCTGCTGACGTCTTTTGTTGTAAAAATCCAGAACTAATTCTTGATTTTTATGCCAGCCTTCCGGAGTTGCAACTTCCATAACATCGTGGCCTTCCCATAAGCCGTCGCTGTCACGAAAGGTTTTTATACCGCTTTCAGCACTAATTCCAGCACCGGTTAAAACGACAAGTTTCTTTTTCATTTTTCTAATATTGTATTATTATTCGTTGCGTATTTTTATTTAACACATAGAAACATAGATTTTATTTGTAAAAAAGAGAGCAAAAAGAAACATGTTTCTCTAACATAGCCAGCTATGTTCATTTTGAATAAGTGAAACGCCTTTTTTGAGTGCCATAAATCTATGTTTCTATGTGTTGGAATTAATTGCGCACATTGAATTGTTTTATTATTGAGGCAAATTATTCATTTCTAAAACCCTTACCATTGTCGGTTCTGATTTTGCCAGACCTTCGCCGTCAACCTGATTCACATTTTGAAGAAAGATATGAAGTTTTTTTTGTTTTTCCCAAAGCGAGATATCATAATTCGGTTCCCATTCACCTATCGATGCTGTGGTTAAATCGATAACTTTCCATGCTGTGTTATTGCTTAAATTGGTGTAGACCATTGAAACCTTATTTTCTCTTTCGCTGTCTCTAAAAAGAAGATATAAACTGCGGATTTTACCTTTTTCTTGAATTACCAAATCAGGTCTTGAAATCGGAATTTTCTTTGTGCCTCCGCCTCCTAAAGAAAAAGAGGTTTTTCTGAATGCTGTATTTGTTTTTTTCCAAACGCCATTTTCCAAATACACAATCTGGAACTGCGGAATGTTGTTTTCGTTCCAATAGTTGGCAATGTAGGGATTCCCATTTTCATCAGCGGTCATCGAAGTCTGATTAATCAAACTTGATTTTTCTGGGATTTTCCATGCAATTTCTGCTGTAGCAACAGTTATAGGCAAACTGTATTTTTCTCCGTTTGATTTCTTCCAGGTCAGACCGCCATCTTCTGAACGGGCATAACAAATATCATGATTGGTAGAAACATCCCAGCTTTCTCTCCATGTCCATGAAAGGTGTACAGTACCTTTTTTATCTACTTTAGCCTGCCAATAAGCGCTTCTTTGATCTTCGCCATTTAATAAATTGCTTTGGAGCTGTGACCATTTTTTGTCTTTTACTGAATAAGAATTAATAATCATATTTCCTCTTCCCGAAGCGCCAGAGCGGTAAAAGAACAACAGGTTTCCATTTGGCAAATTATGAAATTCAGGATAGGTTACTTTTTGCTCGGCATTTCCTGTCATCGATTCTTCTTTTCCTAAATCTAAACTTAAAGGCAATTTGCTTTTTGCATATCGAAGTTTGGTGTCATGATGATCCCAGCTTAGATGTAAAAATCCTTCTCCGTCAACAGCAATACTAATAGTGTTGTGGGCATCTTTTATATTTCCTGTAAAAGGAGTTTTTACGAGTTCCCAGTTTGTGGATTTTAATTTTCTTTTGCCTAAAATCACATAACCATCATTATCGTAATAAGCTAAAAACTGAAAATTTTTGAAAGTGGTCAAGGCGTTTTTTCTAAACTTGACCGTATTGACAGAATTGCTGCTCCAGCCATAGCCAACAGGAATTTCGACATTATGTTTTGTTGCGCATGAAAATAGACTCAGCGCTATAATTAGTAAAATTTTGTAAAAATGCGGTTTCATTAAAAGGTTGGTTTTTTGATAGTAGTTAATAAGAAACAGAAAATGTTTTTAATTTATTTCCTGAGCTGGTAAAAATAACCGATTAAAGCATAATGACAGTTTAAACCATACCAGTTTAAGATTGCTAAGAGAACGAATTTAATTCACATTCAGAGATTATCAAATTATAAAATATTCAAACTAATACTTATTTTAGCCGATACTAAACAATATTAACTTGGAAGCGGAACGACAATTAAATATTAAAAGAAGTTTATTAGACAATTATGAAAGAGAACTTCATCTTCATGCCGATTTTATTAAATTCGAAGATAAAGATCTAAGAAATAATGGTTTTACATCTTTTAAAACTGATGAAATTAAAGAGTTTTGTTTCGGTACGACTTTATATCAATATCGAATTGTTTTTGGACGAGAATATCAAATATTGGTAAAGAATTTTGACAATGAAATTCTAGACATAAAGTTTAAAAGTTATTTTGGAATTAAGAAGTATAAATCTCATGAGCTTTACGTAGAAATAGTTAATGCCATATGGGATTTGTATTTTACGAAGCAAGTTTATTCTTTTATTAAAGAATTTGAAGCAGGAGAATCTTTTTATATTGGAGAAGTCAATATAAATCCCGAAGGAGTAGTTATTTTTGTATCGAGACTTTTAAAACAAGAGAAAAAATTGATTCCGTGGGAAGATGTTGCGCTTAGAAAATACAGTTCTTATGTGTCGATTTATTCTAGTAAAAATCCTTTAGACTTTAATCGTGGCTATTCCTATAAAAAGGATTGGAATACTTTGGTTTTATATAATGTAATTAAAAATATACTTGATAATAAAAAAATAAATAATGATTGATTTAGATTACCTGGCTTTTCTTGAAAATATATTAACCGACAATCGTAAAGAAAGATTTTTAAATGTATTAGGCAATCGTACAAAGCATTTTACTATTGCGGTCGAAGACGTTTTTCAAATGCATAATACAAGTGCCGTAATGCGTAGTTGTGAGGTATTTGGAATCCAGGAATTGAATGTGATTGAACAACGTTACGGAAAAAAAATCGATAAGGAAATTGCAATGGGTGCTCAAAAATGGGTTGATATCAATCAATATGATTCTATTACAAAATGCGTTTCTACTTTAAAAGAACAAGGCTATCAGATTATTGCAACGACGCCTCATGAAAATGATTGTTTGCTGGAAGATTTCGATATTACAAAACCAAGTGCTTTGTTCTTCGGAACAGAAAGAGACGGCTTGTCAGAAGAAATTATGGAAAACGCCGATGGTTTCTTGAAAATCCCAATGGTAGGTTTTACAGAAAGTTTGAATATTTCTGTTTCCGCTGCAATCATAATTCAAAACCTGACAAACAGATTGCGAAATTCTGATATCAAATGGCAATTGTCAGAAGAAGAAATTCTGGAAAAACGCTTGTCGTGGGCAAGAAATTCAATTAAAGATATTAAACGAATTGAAGCAAGATATTACGAGGAGAATCCGAGATAAAGTTTTTGCTTCTAAGATTCTAAGATTCTAAGATGATGAGATGCTGAGATGCTAAGTTGTTAAGCATCAAAAAAAACTCAGCTAGACACACTGCAGTAGGTCTAGCTGAGTTTTTTTTATAAAACAATGTTTGGAGAAATCTTAGAATCTTAGCACCTCAGAATCTTAGAAACTTTAAAAAAAAATTACCTTCCAAAAGTATCGTAATTATCTGTAGCGTATTTCTCAAAACGTTTTAATATTGCTATGTTTTGTTTTTCTGTTTCGGTCAATTGATTGTCAACATTTTCTGAAATTGGAACATACCAATAAACAAAATCAAAAAATTGTCGAATGGTTTCCGATTTAAAAGCATAACCATGTCGGGCAAATATGGTATTTCTCAGAATTTCTAAATCCAGTTTCTTTAAATTCTTTAATTGACTTTCTTTCAGTTTTGTTGTTGAAGAATTAATTGTAAAAATAACATCTGATGCGGCTCTAAAAAGTGCACCGCTGGATTCATCTTCACCTTCATACTCATCGATTGTGTCGTTTTCGATTTTTTCAACCTGATTTTCTGCCTGTTCCTGCGCTTTAGGATTTACATAATCAATGTACAAATCTCCTTGCGGAAGCATAGCATTTGGGTCATATTTAAATTCTCTTTTTGTAAGCGTAAATTTTCTTTTTGTCACTTCTTTTTTGGGATCGTTTGCTTGCCAAGTTCCTTTTAGTAACGTGTCTTTTTGTATTTCAAAAGTAAAGACGCCATCATTTTTATCATCGCCAGGTTCTTTAAGGGTAAAATAAAAGGTATTCCCTGTTTTTTTCATGGAACCTTTAATTGGTCTGCTTTTTCCGTCTATAATTCTTTGACCAATTACTTCTGATTCTGTAATTTTCTTAATTAAAATATTAATTGTGTTTACATTCTCAACAGCAGGTCTTGTAGTATCTCGCTCTTCAATCATAAAATATCCCACATACGATCCGTATAAGTAGGTTCTTATTTCTTTGTTTTCGGCTAAAAGCTTTGTGTTTTTTGGACTTTCTTTCTCTTTTGAGTTACAAGAAAATAATAATACAACTAATAGGAAACAAAAGAGTTTTTTCATTTTTTAGATTGATTAAAAAGATAATATTCAATGATTAATAAATTCGGAATCCAGCCAATCCAAGCAATGATCTGATAGACATCCATTGGCGAAGGCTGAAACAAATATACAAGAATAACCTTCCAAAAGCGTAAAGTTATTGCTGAAAATGTTAAGGCAAAACTTCGAAGCATAAAAGCTTTATGAAGCGTAATGTTTTTATTTTTAATGGTTAAAAAACCTTTCAATGTAAAATAAAACCATAAAACAGATAAGGTGACAAAGGAGACTTTTGAATAAAAACCTCCATTAGCAAAAATGCCAATAAATAAACCGGAAGGAGCGCTTAAAAACAATACAGTAAATACATATAATTTCCCGATATTTCTATGAATAACCGGCTTTTTCTTTAATAGACCTGAATTAAACTGAGTGAATCCGGCAAGCAAAACAAAGATAGCCGAATAGACATGTAAGTAAAAAAAAGTAATGTAAAAGGGGATTTGTGTAACCTCTGTTTGTTTTATTTGAAGAAAAGCGACATCACTGCGAAATGGAATGTATTGCCAAGTCAGCTTAATCATTAAAATGAAAAAATAGCTAAAAATGGTAATCCAAATAAAAGGTAAAAATGATTTTTTTATCAATTGCAGGGTCTGAAATTTATGCGGTTTCAAATATAAGAAAAATCCCTCGCTACGATAGTAAAGAGGGATTTTTTTATAAGCTTATTTGTTTTGCAAATAGTTTTTTACAAAGTATAATTTAAGTTGATACTCCATCTATAATTGGCTTCCATATTACCGCTTGATAAATTTTGAGTAATGGGCAACATTGCATTTACACCAATCGAAAACTTATCTTTTCCGGCTTCAACGCCAAATTTTCCAAATAAAATATCTCCAGCAGTATTAGGCAAATCAAGATTATGTTGTTTGTTAGTTTGATAAACTTCTCCAGCAAGACCCGCTTGCGGAACAATCTGAAATTTGTTGGCATCAAATAAATAAAAGAATGTTCCGGCATAATTAAATTGATCGCCATACTGATAATTTTTACTGTTTTCTGTTTTAAAAATGTAATTTAAAGTTGTGTTTAAACCCAAATTTTTATGCTTTATAACATATTCAGTAACTAGGGGAAAATCCCAGCTTCCAGTTCCCAACTGAAAACTCTGGTTGATAGTTCCTAAATTATTAATCTCTTTAAATTTTCCAGTTGGCATTTTAACTCCACAGCCAAGATTCAGTTTGTGTGTAAAAAACGTACTGTCTTTTTTAGTTTCATAAATGGTATAAAGTCCCATAATTGTAATATCTCCCAAGCCTTCAATACTTTGAGTTCCGGTAGTCAGTTCTCTTTCATGAAAATGATACGGAACTAAAGCTGAAATCTGGATTTTCTCTGTTATCGGAATTCTTGACCAAGCCTGAATCGTGTTGAAATTTTCGTCAATCCATGGCGAATTGGCAAAAATTCCATCACGGCTTGTGTAACTCTGTTTGAAATAACGAAGTCCTACAAAATTATTGTTCAACATCGAACTAAATCCCATACTTCCGCCACTTGCAGAGCATCCGCAGGCATCGCAGTCAAAATCTTCCATCATGGCCAAACGCTGAAAAGTGAATGCCGAAATACTGTCTTTTACCGTGAAACTAAAGGCTGAAAATCCAACCAAAAAAGTACAAACTACTATTATTTTTTTCATTTTAATTATTTTTAGGAGCTAATCCCGCTATTCGTTGCAATCTTTTATGTCTCGTTTTTTGGAACGAGACACAAAAGGATTTTCACTACTATCAGGGCTAAGGCACCTGTTTTCATAAGATTATTAATCCTGATTTATTACATTTTTTATCGTAGAGGCGCGCAGCAGTGCGTCTACAGAAAGGTTATCCACAAAACTTTAGACGCACTGCAGTGCGTCTCTACGGACATGCTTTGTGTTGTAAATTTTAGACACAGGTTTCAAGGATTTTCAATTGTCTTTAATCGATGTTTATCTTTTCAATCTGTGGCAAAATATTTTTTTAATATTCCGAGAAACGTTTATCCGTTAAATATTGATTATCAGTCAACGTTTTTAAGAATGCTATGATTTGTTTTTTATCATTTTCAGAAAGCGAAATCCCGAATTTTCCATTCTGCTTCAAAATCGGATCAAGTGTTGGAGAATCTTCAATTCCGCTGGCATAATGATCTAGAACGCCTTCGAGAGTTCCAAATCTGCCATCATGCATATACGGAGCAGAAACTTCTACATTTCTTAAACTTGGTACCTTGAATTTGTAATAATCGCTGGCCAATTCAGTTACTTTATAACGGCCCACATCATTTACCATGGGATTTACAGCCAAGCCATTATTTCTAAATGAATTGTCTGTCTGCAAATCTGTGGCGTGACAAGAAGCGCATTTAGATTTGAATAAATCGTAACCTGCCAATTCATCAGAAGTGAATGTTCCACCAGTTTCGTTTCTTCTGTATTTGTCAAACTTAGAATTTGATGAAACGACCATAACCATAAACTGCGAAAGTGCTTTCAGCATGTTTTCGGTTGTGATGGCGCCATCTTCAAAAGCTTGACCAAATAATTTTTGGTAGTCTTTGTCGGCTTTCATCATCTTTAGAATGGCATTTAAATCGCCATTCATTTCGATAACACTCTTAAGCGGAATTAGTGGCTGTAAGTCTAAATGATCTGCCGCTCCGTCGTACATAAATACAGTTTGATAAGCCAAATTTTGAATTGATGGCGTATTACGTGTGCCTTGAGCATTATCGACGCCATGGCTCACAGTATGCCCGTGATGCGTAAAAGCATTGGCTTGAATATGGCAAAAGCCACAAGAAACTACTCCGTCTGACGCTAAACGTCCGTCATAAAAAAGCTTTTTCCCTAATTCAAATCCTTTTTCTGTTGGCGGATTCAATGCAATATTATAGGCTAAATCAGGAAAGTTTGACGGGACTTTAAATTCTAATGGAACATTTATATATTCGTCATCTTGATCTGTACAACTCCATAATAATGGGATTATCAGCCAAAGAAAATATTTAATTTTCAACATGATTTTTTGTTTTGTTAGAAGTACAAAAGTTCTCGTTTAGCCCCGGTAGAAGTGGCATCCTTTTGTGTCTCGTTCCAAAAAACGAGACACAAAAGATACAGCGGATAACGGGACGTCACGTCTGTGGAACCTTGACTCTTGTGCTCCAGAAAATTAATTTAGTCGTTGTGTACGTGATCTACTCTAAACATTGCAACGATGTTTTGAGTAATTAACGGCAAATTAGTACCGCCCATGATCATCGCGCCCATGCCGCCCATGTTGTTGTCAGAAAGTTTAATTTTGTTTTTACCGTCAATGATTTTTGAAAGATCTGTAATTAGGTGAACTTCAGGAGTAATTGTTGTGCGAACCAATGCTTTTGTTGGCATATCAAGTGTAACTTCAGTATAGTTGTAGTCTGTTCCTGTTTTACCAGTGTGAATCATAAAAGGTGTTGCAGCAGTAACAGTTGGCGAAGTAAAAGTGCCTTCGAAAGCAAGGAATTTATATCCTGCAGCCCAAGACCACATCATTCCGGCAGCGTCGGCTTTTGCAAGAAAATCTCCTTGTCCAGCAGCTCCTAATTTCCATTGGTCTTCATCAACTCCAATCCCGAATTTTACTTTTACGTAATCTCCAGCAGGAATGTCGGTAAGTTCGAATTCATGACCGTCTGCAGAACTTTCATCAGCAATAAAATAACTTTTGCTTTTTGGGTAAACGAAAGTAGTTCCGTCAGCTTTTGTCAGAACCACATTGCTTACAATATATTTAATCAAGCTCACTTTTAAAACTTCATTGTTTGAAGTTGTGTTTCCTTGAGTATTTAGAATAAGATCATTAGCTCCATATGCATTGTCGAATTCTAAAACAAGTTTTCCGCTTCCAGAAACGTCATTGCTGTTGTCGTCGTTTGAACAAGAAAATAAAGATATAGATAGTGCTACAAGAGCTAAGGCTTTGTAAAAAGTATTTTTCATTTTATGAATTTTATATAATTTGATTTTAAATTTTTGGATGTGTACAGACACGTTCTCATTGATTTTTAAACAATGAAAATTGATTTCAATTAGAAAATTGAAATCGTATTTAAAAAATTATATAAATAGGGAAGGCGGGTGGAATGCAGCATTCGAAACCGAAATAGGCTTTTTGTCTAAAGCAGCAAAGTTTTCTGTTTTAGATTCGATTGGTGCAATTAAATTATATTGAGCGGTAATTGTATTTTGAATGTAGACAATTTCTGATTTTTCTTTCAGGTTGTTGTCCATTTTCTTTTCGTTATCAGCGTATTTTTTCAGACTTTTTTGAAGTTCGCATCGACCATTACAATTGTTAAAAACCTGTTTGCGCTGCACACAAATTGTTTTTGAAATTTCTTCTTGATTTATTTTGAAAGATGCATAAACAAAGAAATTGCCAAAAGATGGCACTAATAGCATACAAGAAAGTAATATGATAAAAAACTTCTTCAAGAGTTGATTTCGTTGTTTCGATTGCAAAAATACATTTTATTATTTTTAATTATTATGATTTTGATCATTTAACAGAAAAAAGTTTTCTAGTCCCAGTCCCGGTGGCGGTCTCAGTCTCAGTTTTGAGTCTGTGGAAACTGGAAACTTTTTAAATAGACAAACCCGACAGGTTTTAGAAACCTGTCGGGTTTGATATGAAATTTAAGTACTAGTCTGAAAACTGAAAACTTCGACTAATACTAAAAAAAATATTATTTAACCAAAACCCAAGCTCCTGAAGCTAATAGCGTTTCTGCTTTTTTGAATTTCATTTCTTCAGTTTTGCCTGTTGCAACTTCCTGTATAGTAACGGTATCATTACGGTTGATTTTTGGCATATCTCTTACAATCGTTTCTGTAACCTGACGTTGTTGTGTTTCTCCAGCTTCACGGTTAATTTCTTCGCTGTTTGGAATTTCGTCTTTGCTTAATTTAAAGTTTTCTGCTTGACGAACTTCTCTTGCTTCGTGAATTTCAGGAACGTTTTGAGCAGGCAAATCACCTTTGAATAAGAATGAAATAACTTCTTTGTTAACGTTGTCTAACATTCCTCTAAACAAATTGAAAGCTTCTAATTTGTAAATAAGCAATGGATCTTTTTGTTCGTGAACAGCTAATTGAACAGATTGTTTCAATTCGTCCATTTTACGTAAGTGCTTTTTCCAAGCTTCGTCAACAATAGAAAGTGTGATGTTTTTCTCGAAATCAGCAATTAGTTGAGCTCCTTGGCTTTCATATGCTTTTTTCAAATCTGTTACTACATTTAAAGTCTTGATTCCATCTGTAAAAGGAACTACGATTCTTTCAAAATGATTATTTGGTTCTTCAAAAACACCTTTAATAATTGGGAAAGCTTCTCTTGCGCTTCTTTCTGTTTTTTCTGTATAGAAAGCTAATGCTTCTTTATATATTTTTCCTGTAACTTCAATATCAGTTAATTTTACAAAATCTGCTTCAGAAATAGGAGAAGTGATTCCGAAATAACGAATTAAATCAAATTCGAATCCTTTAAAGTCATTAGCTATTTTAGTATTGCTTACGATTAATTCGCAAGTATCATAAAGCATATTAGCGATATCCAGTTTCAAACGCTCACCAAATAATGCGTGACGACGACGTTTGTAAACTACTTCACGTTGCGAGTTCATTACGTCATCATATTCTAATAAACGCTTACGAACACCAAAGTTGTTTTCTTCTACTTTTTTCTGAGCACGTTCGATAGATTTAGTCATCATAGAATGCTGAATAACTTCACCTTCCTGTAGTCCCATTCTGTCCATAACTTTAGCAACTCTTTCAGAACCAAATAAACGCATTAAGTTGTCTTCAAGAGAAACATAAAATTGAGAACTTCCTGGATCTCCCTGACGACCAGAACGACCACGCAACTGTCTGTCAACACGACGTGAATCATGACGTTCTGTACCAACGATTGCTAAACCTCCTGCAGCTTTTACTTCTGGAGATAATTTAATATCAGTACCACGACCAGCCATGTTTGTTGCAATAGTTACAACTCCTGCTTTACCAGCTTCTTCAACGATTTGTGCCTCTTGCTTGTGCATTTTAGCATTCAATACATTGTGTGTGATTCCTCTCATTTTAAGCATACGGCTTAATAATTCTGAAATCTCTACAGAAGTTGTTCCAATCAATACAGGTCTTCCAGCTTTTGATAATTCAGTAACGTCTTCAATAACAGCATTGAATTTCTCACGTGTAGTTTTATAGATATAATCTTCTTTGTCAATTCTTGAAATGCCACGGTTAGTTGGAATTTCAACGACATCTAATTTATAAATCTGCCATAACTCTCCAGCTTCTGTAACCGCTGTACCTGTCATACCTCCTAATTTGCTGTACATTCTGAAATAATTCTGTAATGTAACTGTTGCAAAAGTTTGTGTCGCAGCTTCGATTTTTACATTTTCTTTAGCTTCGATCGCTTGGTGTAAACCGTCAGAATAACGACGACCGTCCATGATACGACCTGTTTGCTCATCGACAATCATAATTTTGTTGTCCATGATAACGTATTCTACATCTTTTTCAAAAAGAGCATACGCTTTTAAAAGCTGTGTCAAAGTGTGGATACGCTCGCTTTTTACTCCAAAATCTTGAAATAATCTTTCTTTAGCTTCTGCTTCAGAATCTTTATCTAATTTTTGTTTTTCGATTGCAGCGATTTCTGTTCCAATGTCTGGTAAAACGAAGAAGTCTGCATCAGTATCTCCAGATAAATATTGAATACCATTGTCAGTCAATTCTACCTGATTGTTTTTTTCTTCAATCACAAAATATAAAGCTTCGTCAACTTTGTGCATTTCGCGATTATTATCCTGCATGTATTGATTTTCAGTTTTTTGAAGCAATTGTTTGATTCCTTCTTCACTTAAAAATTTAATTAATGCTTTATTTTTAGGTAAACTTCTGTAAGCTCTTAATAATAAGAATCCACCTTCTTTAGTATTTCCTTCTTTGATTAATTTTTTAGCTTCTGCCAAGAAACCATTTGCTAACTGACGTTGTTGTGCAACTAAGTTTTCAATTTTTGGTTTCAATTCATTAAATTCATGACGATCTCCTTGAGGAACTGGTCCTGAAATAATAAGCGGTGTTCTAGCATCATCAATTAATACAGAATCGACCTCGTCGACAATTGCATAATTGTGTTTTCTTTGAACTAAATCGCTTGGCGAGTGTGCCATATTATCTCTTAAGTAGTCAAAACCAAATTCGTTGTTGGTTCCGTAAGTGATATCAGCATCGTAAGCTTTTTTTCTTTGTTCTGTACTCGGTTGGTGATTATCGATACAATCAACAGATAAACCGTGGAATTCGAATAATGGTGCTTTCCAAGTACTATCACGTTTTGCCAAATAATCATTCACAGTTACTAAGTGAACACCATTTCCAGTTAAAGCATTTAAGTAAAGTGGAAGCGTAGCAACTAAAGTTTTACCTTCACCTGTTTGCATTTCGGCAACTTTACCTTCGTGCAAAACCATACCACCAATCAACTGAACATCATAGTGAATCATGTCCCATGTGATATCTTTACCAGCGGCATTCCATTTGTTAGCCCAAATCGATTTTTCACCGTCAATCGTGATATATGATTTTGTTGCTGAAAATTCGCGGTCTTTTGGAGTTGCAGTAACTTCGATAAAAGAATTTTCTTTAAAACGGCGCGCTGTTTCTTTTACTACAGAAAACGCTTCTGGAAGAAGTTCCAGTAAAGTTTTTTCAGAGATTTCATAAGCTTCTTTTTCAAGAGCATCTATAGCATCATAAAGGTCTTCTCTTTTGTCGATGTCTTCGATGTTTTCTACTTCTGCTTTAAGCGAAGCAATTTTAGCATCTTTGTCAGCTCTGGCTTCTTTTATTCTGTCTTTAAAATAAACGGTTCTAGCTCTTAATTCGTCGTGAGACAAAGCCATTAAGCTGGTTTCGAATGTTTTAATTTTGTTTAAGTAAGGTTGTAAAGCTTTGACATCTTTTTGTGATTTATCACCTACAAAGACTTTAATAATACTGTTTATGAAACTCATGATTTATTAGTATTTCTTTATTATATAATGTTGTAATTTGAACCAAAAAAAAAGTCTCTGTGATGAGACTTTTTCCTTTGGTTTATTTTTTAATATTCATCCTCATTCCAAAGATAATCTTCGTCTGTTGGATAATCAGGCCAAATTTCTTCCATTGATTCATATATCTCGCCTTCATCTTCGATTGACTGAAGGTTTTCTACTACTTCTAATGGAGCACCAGCTCTAATAGCGTAGTCAATAAGTTCATCTTTGTTAGCAGGCCATGGCGCATCACTTAAATAAGATGCTAATTCTAATGTCCAATACATCTGTTATCTGTTTAGTTTGTGCAAAAATAAATTTTTTACTGAAAAAGACAAGTAAATTTTGATTTATTTTAATAAAATTTAAGAACGTCCCTACTAGTACTCCGTTTTTAGTGGCAGTTTTAAGTCTCGAGACTTAGATTTGCAACTAATTACTTCCTAATTTTTAGTATTCAGTTTCGGTATTCGTTTACGTTTTGAAAACTGAAAACTGTGACTGTTTTACTTCCTCGGAATCCATTTCACTTCCTCCGCTTTTAAGTCTGACGACAACTTCCGTGCCAAGACAAAAAGATAGTCAGAAAGTCGGTTTAAGTACTTGATTGCTATTTCAGGAACGTGTTCATTATGGCTTAAATGTACTGCCAAACGCTCTGCGCGACGGCAAATGCAACGTGCTATATGACAATGTGACACAGTAGGATGGCCGCCGGGTAAAACAAAATGCGTCATTGGCGGAAGACTTTCTTCCATTTTATCTATTTCGTTTTCGAGTAATTCTATATCTGAATCAATTATCCCAAGATTTTTTAAACGAAGTTCACCGTTTTTTAGAACTTCTTTTTCCTGCGGAGTTGCCAAAATGGCACCAACTGTAAAAAGGCGGTCCTGAATTTCGATTAAAATGGTTTTGTAATGGGAATCCATTTCTTGATCACGGATCAATCCGATATACGAGTTTAATTCATCAACAGTTCCATAACTGTCAATCCTGATATGATCTTTAGGAACGCGCGTGCCTCCAAAAAGTGCTGTTGTGCCTTTGTCGCCTGTTTTGGTATATACTTTCATTTTTTTTAAGATGCTAAGGTTCTAAGGTGCTGAGATGCTAAGTTTTTTAGTTTTCTTTGAAACCGAGTTCGTCATGCAGTTTGGTTATTTTTTTAACAGCTTCGTTATTGAGATTGCCATCAGCTCCATCAGCAAGAGCAGCGGAAGAATGAAGCTGGTTACAGCTCAAACAAATTTGTGTTTGGCAAATAACCGTGTCGTTTTTAAAATATATAAATGCAAGTCTTGGTTCGTAACAAGCTGCTATGTTTGGATTTTTATATGTTTTTTTATTTCCAATGATTTTGTTTAATCTTGAAATCTGATTCTGATTTAGTTTTTTTGTTTGACTAATCGTATTTATATATTTTCCTTTTTCATTTATAGGATAAAAAAAATGTTCGCCCGAAAAACCGATGTAATTTACCCCGAGCACAGAGTCACATTTAATATCTTTAGAATAGGATAGAGTACGGTCTATTTTTATGTTTGCTGTTTTATCGTTTAGCCAAAATATTTTTATTCTCGGTGGTTTGGGAGGTAATTCAGGATAATTATACTCTTTTTTTGACATATTTTTACATGATGTCAAAACCAAAAACATAAGCACAAAACATTTTATGATTCGCATTTGTTTTCTAAATCTTATTTGATTGCAATTCCTTTGAAGTATCACTTTCAATTACTCCATCTCGTAAGCGAATAACGCGATGTGCATACGCTGCAATATCTTCTTCGTGCGTTACTAGAATAACTGTGTTTCCTTGTGCATGAATATCTCCAAAAAGCTTCATGATTTCTACAGAAGTTTTACTGTCTAAGTTTCCTGTCGGCTCATCGGCTAAAATAATTGAAGGTTTGTTGACCAAAGCACGAGCAATGGCAACACGCTGGCGTTGTCCTCCAGAAAGCTGATTCGGTTGGTGATCCATTCTGTCGGCAAGATTTACTTGTTTTAAAACTTCAACTGCTCTTGCATTTCTATCAGATTTTGAATATCCGGCGTAAATCATTGGCAATGCAACATTGTCTAAAGCTGTTGTTCTTGGTAAAAGATTAAAAGTTTGAAAGACAAAGCCAATTTCAGTGTTTCTGATCCCAGCCAATTCATCATCACGCATTTGGCTGACATCTTTTCCGTTTAAAATATATTGTCCAGAAGTTGGAGTGTCCAAGCAGCCAAGCAAATTCATCAAAGTTGATTTTCCGGATCCAGAAGGTCCCATCAATGCAACATATTCTCCTTTGTTTATTTCTAAATTAATTCCTTTTAAAACATATACGATTTCATTTCCAAGTACAAAATTTCGCTTTATGTCAGTTATCTTAATTAATGGATTTGCCATTTCGTTTTACAATTTTGGTTTTAAAAGTACAAAACACTTTTCAATAAAATTGATAAGTAGTACATTATTGGTTTTTGTTACAAAAAAACTCTTTTGTTTTAAAATGCATTTATATAACCAAAACTATATATGTTTTAGAAAGTAAGCTGTTATATTATTTTAAATAAATATTACATTATTATCATTATTTTTTATTTTTTACAGTTTTATTATGTTTTTTATTTTTCAAAGATGATAATAATGTAATTTATTGCAGTAAGGTTTAGGTACATTTGTTAATGTATTAATTAAAATAATCAGAATTATGAAAAGCATACAATTATTATCGGGAATAGCATTAATAGCTTTAAGCTTTACATCGTGTAAAGATGAGAAACAAGAAAAAGCTCAAAAAACCGTAGATTCTTATGTAGCCTACGTTGATTCAGTTAAAAATGTTGCAGCGGAAGATTTGAAAGCCGACTGGAAAAGCGTTGACGCTGAATATGACAAAAGAGCGCAGGAAGCTGAATTAGCTTTAGCAGATCTAAAAGATAAAACAGCTGCAACTGAAAAAGTAAATACGAGTAAAATTAAATACGAAGAATTTAAAAAGGAAATGACCGCCGTTTTTGCCCCGCCAGCTCCAAGTCCTAAACAACAATTGCGCAACGCTTTGTTTGGTGAAGGAAAAATTGGAGATGATATGAGTTTTTCTTGGGTAAATGCCCAAAACATTCATAGCGTTTACCAGCAATTTGTTCATACGGTAGAAAATAATAAAGACAGTTATTCAAGAGAAGACTGGGATGAAATCAAAATATTGTATGAAGCGTTGGACAGCCGAAAAAACACCGTTGAAAAAGAAGGTTTAACTGCTGAGGACAATAGAAAAATTGCCGGTTTGAAAATCAAATTTGCTCCAATGTACACTGTTAACAGAATGGGAGCGAAGTCTGAAGAAAATAAAGAAGCAAAAAAATAAAGAATGCTAAATTGAAAAAAAAGACAATCAGAAATGATTGTCTTTTTTTTATGTTCTAATTGTAAAATGTTCTTTTTCCTGTTCGTATCTGAAAAATACAAATCCCCATTGAAAAGTGTCGATTGTTACAGTCACTTTTGGATGATTTTTAATAATCTCCCATGCTTCTTCCATTTCTTGAGACCAATGAATGTCATCAAAAATCCAAACTGAATCGTTGTCTGTAGTAGGCAATAAAAGATCAAAATATTTTAAAGTTGCATTTTTCGAATGGTTGCCATCAAAGTATATTAGATTGTAAATTGTAGATTGCAGGTTTTCGGAAATTAAAAAAGACTCAAATTCTGAAATTATATTATCTACATTTTTACAATCGAATTGATTAAGTTGATTTTCGGCAATGTTTGCTGTATTTGGGCAACCTTCAATTGTAATAACTTTTGCATTTGTATTTCCAAGGGCCAATGCTGAAGTTGCTAAACCTAATGATGTTCCTATTTCAAGAATATTTTGCGGTTCAAAATATCTTGTTACTCGAAAAAGCAATTCTGCTCTTGTAGAAGAAATTCCAGCTGTTTTTGCAATTTTCGCAATTTGTCTTCTATTTGATTTGAAAACTTTTGAACCTGCGCCAAAATCGGTTACTTCAATAAAATTTCTATTTTCTAAAAGTGATTTTCGGTATTTTTTCAAAATCGCATATTCTGATTTTGGCTTCTTGTCGTAAAAACACTTCGTTAATAAATTAAATACGAATGGTGAATGGACTCCATGTTCGTTTTTAGATTTCCAAAGAAATTTTAGATAAGATTTTATTTGAAAAAGCATTTTGAAAATTATAGTTCAGAAATTAGTTTACAGAAATTAATTTAACATCAAAAAGTAAAACTGAACCAGCAGGTATGCCGGGACGGCTATAACTTCCGTAAGCTAAATGTGATGGTATCAACAAAACGCCGCTTCCTCCTTCTTTAAAGTAAGGAATGCCCTCTGTCCATCCCGAAATTACTTTATTAAGAGGGAAAGAGATACCTGCACTGCTGCTTTGATCAAAAATATTTCCATTAGTAAAGTAACCTTTGTAAGCTACAGTTACCGTTGAACTGCTTGTTGGTTGTTTACCAGTTCCTTGTTCATTAATAATGTAATACAAACCAGAATCGGATCTTTGTGCTGTTAATTTGTTTTTAGCTAAATAGTCTGTAATTTCTTTTTCGTTTTCTGCTGAATAATCTTTAGGAGGTGCATTCAAATCTTTGTCAGAACTAGAGCATGAAATAAAAAGTGTAAGAGCAAATAATGCAGATAAAAAATGTTTCATTGTGGTGTTTAAATTTTTAAAGTCATAAATATATAGAATTAGTTTTTCAGTCGCAGTTTTCAGTCTCAGTCTTAGTCTCAGTTTTCAGTCTCAGTCTCAGTTTTTAGTAGTTAGTTGCATCCAAATTTCGTTGGATTATTAATCATATAGTTAATTAATTTTCCAATTTCTATATTTTTAATGTTTAATCTATCGAAGGTCTCTTTGTTTATATATTGACATTTTAAAGAAAATTCGAGCCAAGTACTTGTTTCAGAGTTTTCAGCGTCACTATCCGTCAATTTACTTATAAAATGATTTACGTACCTTCTTTTTCTATATGATTCTGCAATGTTTGCGGTCACACTTCTTGATGAACGACGTATTTGATCAGTTAAGGAATAAGTTTCTTCTTTTGGAAAAGTTTTCGAAATTTCAAAAATTTCCATAGCCAGCTCAAATGATTTTTTATAAGCCAGTAATTCTTTAAAATCCATTTTTTATTTTTCTACAAGAATAATAAAAAAGAAGGAAAAAGTTTACTTTTATGTAGGAAAAAACTGAAAACTGAAAACTGCGACTGAAAACTAATCTACCCCTCAATTTTAGCCGAAAGCTCAAACCAGCGTTCTTCTTTAGCATCAATTTTATTTATGATATTTTGAAGTTCATTCGCTTTTTTCTCAATATCAGCATCAGCAACTTTTCCATCAGCGAATAATTGTTCGATTTTAGTTTTTTCAATTTCTAAATCTTTAATTTCTCTTTCGATTTTCTGATATTCTTTTTGTTCGTTGAAACTTAAATTTCCGGTTGGATTATTTTGTTTCCAATCTTTCTTTTCAGCTTTGTTTTCTTCTTTTTGAGCAACATCAGCACTGTCTTCGTAAGCTCTAAAATCAGAATAATTTCCTGGGAAGTTTTCAATTTCGCCCTGTCCTCTAAAAATAAATAAATGGTCGACAATTTTATCCATAAAGTAACGGTCATGCGAAACCACCAATAAACATCCTGGATAATCTAAAAGGAAACTTTCCAGTACATTAAGCGTCACAATATCCAAATCGTTGGTTGGCTCATCCAGAATTAAAAAGTTTGGATTCTGAATCAAAACGGTACATAAATACAAACGCTTTAATTCACCTCCACTTAATTTTTCGACATAATCGTATTGTTTTTTGGCATCAAAAAGAAAACGTTCCAACAATTGTGAAGCCGAAATGATTTTTCCTTTTGCCAACGGAATATATTCTCCATATTCCTTAATAATATCAATAACACGCTGACCTGGTTTTGGATTAATTCCAGATTGTGTGTAATAACCAATTTTAATTGTGTCACCTTTTACAACTCGGCCACTGTCTGGCGGAATTGTTCCTGTCAAAAGATTAAGGAAAGTAGATTTTCCAGTTCCGTTTTTCCCAATAATTCCGATTCTTTCGCCACGCTGAAAATCAAAACTAAAGTTATCCAGAATAACACGATCCTTGAATTTTTTAGAAAGTTTGTGAAGCTCAATAATTTTGCTTCCCATTCTTTCCATATTGATTTCTAGCTCCACTTTATTTTCTTTACGTCGGCTTTGTGCTTTTTCTTTAATTACATAAAAGTCATCCTGACGCGATTTCGATTTAGTTGTTCTTGCTTTTGGCTGGCGGCGCATCCATTCTAATTCTTTTACAAATAAGTTTTTAGCTTTGTCAACGCTGGCATTTTCAGAAGTTATTCGCTCTTCCTTTTTCTCTAAATAATAAGAATAATTTCCTTTGTATTGGTATAATTTTCCGTTGTCTAATTCGATAATTTCATTACAAACGCGCTCTAAAAAGAAACGGTCGTGCGTTACCATAAACAAGGTAATATTTTCTTTGGTAAAATAACTTTCAAGCCATTCGATCATTTCAAGATCTAAATGGTTGGTTGGCTCATCCAAAATCAATAAATCTGGACGATTGATTAATATGATAGCCAAAGAAAGACGCTTTTTTTGACCTCCCGAAAGATTTTTTACTTTAAGTTTAAAATCTTCCAGTTTTAATTTGAATAAAATTTGTTTGTACTGCGTCTCGAAATCCCATGCATTATGCTGATCCATTCCATCAAAAGCTTTTTGATAAGCTTCTTCATCGTTTGGATTTTCTAGCGCTTTTTCATAAGCTTCGATTATTTTAAGCGTTTCATTATCAGAAGCAAAAATACTTTCTTCAATCGTTAGTTCATCCTGAAGATTATTGTCTTGTGAAAGAAACGCCATTCTGATTCCTTTTCTCAACACTACTTGTCCCGTATCTGGCTCATCTAAACCATTAATAATACTCATAATGGTTGTTTTACCAGAACCATTTTTAGCAATAAAAGCAATTTTTTGGTCTTTATTGATTCCAAATGAAATGTTGTCAAAAAGGACTCTTTCGCCAAATGACTTTGATATATTTTCTACAGATAAGTAATTCATTTTGTAAATTGTTTTAAATCAGATGATTACAGGTAATTTTTACTTATAGGTCTCTAATTAAGTCTCTAGTGTTAAAAGACTGTTTTTTTTATTTTGGTGGCAAAGATACCCTTTTGAACGTAACAAAAAAAGATAGCACTAGGCTATCTTTTACTTTGTAATTTTAACAGTTCGCTGACCTTATATCTCTTTCGATTGCTAAAAGGTCTGTAGGCTTTAATTTTGCCTTCGGTTTCATATTTACCGATTGTAGTTTGGCTCTTAATTCCTAAAATAATCATTGCTTCCCTTGTACTCACAAATTGGTCATTTTGCATAGCTAGTAAATTTAAGCTACTCTTGACATTTGTTTTTCTAGATAAATCTTTTCTCTCTGTTTTCATCTTCCTTCCTTTACATTAAAAAAAGACCTGTTCAGGTCTTTTTTTGTTCTACATCATTCGATTTATAAAGATATAAATATTTTTTAATTGATCATAGTTAAAATTTAGCTATGATATTTATGATTTTAAAAGAGGATTTGATATTACTTCCTAAAGTATAAAAAGTAAGCTAATTTATTGTACACAAGTAATAAAGTGCGCATAATGACCTAAACTCGTGCCTCGTTTTGTCACCCTTCGGGACTTATAGCACTTTGTTGCTTATTTGTCCAATTTTAAATTGCTTTCTTTTTTTTCTTTTTTTCTTTTGAAAAGTGATTTGTCTGTTTTAAAAAAAATCGTAGATAGATTTTGAGGTTCGAGTCCTGTTCCCGCTATTATAAGAAAAACAGTTCTTGAAAAAATGGTATTTTTTTAATACTTTATTTGGTCCTAAATTAATCAGCTACTCCTAAAAATTAATAATTATTTATTCTCCATTCTGTAACTTAAGTAC
This sequence comes from Flavobacterium sp. 245, assembly GCF_004362055.1. GTDB lineage: Bacteria > Bacteroidota > Bacteroidia > Flavobacteriales > Flavobacteriaceae > Flavobacterium. The sequence goes on along the minus strand of NZ_SNXB01000003.1, from coordinate 519,018 downwards.
TTATAATACCTGTGCAAATGATCATAAATAACAAGTTCATACATTCTTTGTTTGGAAGTATATTGCCTGTTAATCATCATATGAATATGACTTGATAAAAAATCATCTAAGGGAATTTTAATTTTCTCCATCATTTCAAAAGTCTTTTTTTCGATGCGTTTTGCTTTCTTATTGACAATACTGAAAATTTCAGAGAAATTATCTTGATTCGAAAATTCTAAAAAAAGCTTAATTTGCGGATATAATAATCGATAACTGACATCCAATTCTTTTTTCTGAATTTTTTCTATTTTAAATTCTTCCTTAAAAGCAATCTGCAGCTTATTAATTAAAGCCAATTTTTCCAGATTTGACAGCTTGAACGAATTTAAGAAAGATTCAATCATTAAAAAACTAAAAAAAAGCGGAGTTTCTCTTTCAATGAAAGTCGTTTTTAAACTCAGATATCTTAACATCATTTTACTGTCTTGCCAGAAAAGAAATTCAGAATCATGCATTGTTTCTTTTCCATAACGTTCTATTTCTCTTTCATAAGTATCTGTCTGAATTTTCCAAACTAGATTCTCATCCATAAGCTCCTTGAAAATAGGATAAAAAGAATTGATGAGTACACTCAAATTATCAACATCATCTATTAAAAAACGAATTCGCAGATGTTCGTCAGTATCTCTATATCTGATAAAGAACCACTTTTTTATTTTTTTATTTTTTTCTAAGCTAGCAATAACAGGGGCTAGCTTTTCGATTAAAATATAATCGGCTGTTTTTACACCAGTGTATATTTTATAATATAGCCACCGACTGCCTAAACAAAAACTTCTCTGCATCTTTATTCTTTGTAAAACGATAATATAAATTGATTGCAATAACGATCCGCATTTTTATTTTGTACCACGGAATTTTTTGTAAACAAAAATTCTTCCAGAATGATTTCTTGTTTATTTTTGACAGAATTTAAGAATAAGTCAATTCCTACCTGAGTTTCAAAATCAAACAAAAGAGTATTGTCATGATTTACCCAATTGACATAACGCGAAATATTTCTTTGAGACCGCCAATTTAAAAATTCTTCTATAAGTTGTTTGTCATTCATTTTAGAAAAATATATGATTTCTTCTTTTTCTACAGCCCACTTGGCTTTTGATAAAATGATATCATGATACGTTACTCGTGGAAAATAATTATAATGCTTTTTTAAGACTCCCCAATCAAAAGAATAAATTGGTTTTATATGTTGAGATTGTAAATCACATAAAAAGTGGTAAAGAGGTAATGAATTCTTAGAAAAGTTGTGAGCATTTGACAAACAAGGAATTACCTTTTTATTGTGTTTTTTTGAAAATAGTATTATGGTGTCATTTTCTACAGAAATCCACAAATCATTCAAATTAATTGTATCCTTTTCATGCACTCCGGATTTTGCCAAATAACTAATTTCATGTTTTCTAAAAACAGGTCGACGCAAAATATTTCCTGTTCTTGATTCAGGAATATGAACAACCTCCGCCATTATCTGATCGGCATAAAAAACTTCTTCTTTTTGTATAATCTCTTTAGTCAGTTTATGGACTGAAAGATTGCCGTTGCAAAACCGACCTAAGAGCTTGCTAGCACTCACATCCCCTGATGATTCGATTACAACTTTCTCCTGATCTAAAACTTCAAACATAACAGAAAATGTGACCGGAGCACTACTAAGATCTCTACTAAAGTTTGAAAAATCTTTTTCAGATAATTCAATTTCTGTTCCTCCTTTTAGTATGCACTCCTGTATTTTTTTCTGTAAAATAAAATCATAAGATGTCCAAAGTTCATTTCCATGCTCTGCGCCTTTAGGTTTAACTGAAAGAAATTCCAAGATCTCATGGCTGTCGTTCATATCGTGATTCTGGAGATAACCAATTCCTATTTCGGTATCCAAAACAGTTGCTAATGGCATTATTCTGCTTTCATACCTTTGAATAAATGCTTTTTTAAAGTTTTCCTGATTTTTAAAATTCTGCTTTGTTTGAACACCATTTAAAAACTCAATTGCACGAAGAACTTTTTTTTGAATATTTTTATTTAAAGTGTTAACACAAGTATTTGATTTTAAATCTGTCTGGAAAAGATATTTTTCATCAAAACCAATTCCTATTTGTTTGATATTGCTTTTAATTTCATAATATGTCTTCTCAGAAGGAACAAGTTTTTCATCTAGAGAACCAAGTTGTTTTCTAGTTTTTTTTAATAGCTGATAATCTCTATCAAGTAAAGGAATCTTTTCCAAAATAGCAAATATTCTATTCCAATCCTTATTTCCTGTGACAACTGCATCTAACTCGCTTACTAAAAATTGGAAATCGATGAGTTTTAAAACATATTCTTGAGCATCTTGTTTTTCATTCTCATCATCCGACAAAAACGTGACCATTTCTTCGATAGTCATTCCATTTTGTAAAGTATCAAGCAATTCAGCTAATAGAGCAGATTCTCGTAATGCCGAAATACTATGTTCCCGCTTTGTGCCTAAACTTTTGTATTCTATATAACGATAAAAATCTCCAATTTTATAAATACTATTGTTTGGATAATATTTTAAATGTGGCATTACTTCCTTTTTTCTAGAAACTTGCTGAAGCAGCATTATCCAAAATTGCATATCAAATTGGGTAAAACGCTCAAACTTCTCAGAATCCTCTAGAATAATTCTTGTTTGGACATCTATTCTCCCCACAGAACAACCCGAAAAGAGACCAAAAGGTGTACATCTGGATGACATTCTGGCTAAATATTTTAGAAATGTAAGCTCTAATCTTTTTGCCTTTTTAACAGACAAATTTGAATCTGTTTTAGCCCATTTATCTAATTCTTTTATCAAATCCGGAGAAGCTAAATTAATAGCTTCTCGAACTAGTGGATTTTGATAATGTCGTTTTACTTTCTCAATCGAATAATTATCTACTGTGTCAAGATATAAAGACAATGGAAACAAAGGGGTTCTTAATACATAATCATCAAAGGATGCTATCTTAGTGTTCGATATCATTTTCTCTCTCGATTCACTTTTTTAGCTAAGTTCATGGCATTGTAAACATTTAAAACCTTGCCTGATTTGGATAATTCTGAAAATAGTTTCTTTTTATCTTTTGTTCCCGGTATTATTACTTCTAAATTGTAAATAGTTCCTGAATCTAGAATAATTTGCTTTACCTGCCCAACTGTAAGTTCTGGATAATAAGACCAAATTAATGCAGCTGTTCCCGAAACCATCGGAGCAGCCAATGATGTTCCTGAATCAAATTTATATGTATTGCCAGATGCAGTAGTATAAATTTCTTCTCCAGGGGCAAATAAATCAACATTCTTTTTGCCATAATTAGAAAAACGGGAAACAAATGTACTATCAAGTCTGCTCGATATTGAGCCTACATTGATAAAATTATTGGAAATATCTTCAGTTCCATCATAACTATTATCACTTGGATAGACAGGATTTTCATCAATATTTAGGCCCTCATTTCCGGCAGCGTGAACAATTAAAACATTATGTTTTTCAGCATAACGGAAAGCTTCAGAAATCCAGTCTTGTCTTAATGAAAATTCCTTGGTAAAAGACATATTAATTACTTTTGCTCCGTTATCAACCGCATAATAAACTGCCATTGCAATATCTTTATCGTGTTCATCTCCTGAATATGAAATGGTTAATGACATGATTTTTATATTTTCTGCAATTCCTTTCATTCCAACATCATTATTTCTTTCGGCTCCAATGATACCTGACACTTTTGTATTATGATCTTGAAAAGATCTATGCCCTTTTTTAGAAATACTTATATACTTACTGCCGTATCCTTTTTCCAAAATATCAGGATGATCTCCAATAAATTTTCTTTCATCAAAATTTACATTCAAATTTTTATTTACAATTGAATCAATTTGTGTTTCCATTTCGACAACATCAGCCAACGTTTTTTCATCTAGATCATATCTATGCATCATAAAATCTATCATTGCCCCCAAGTCTTTATCATTATCTTCACGTCGTTGGCGAAAAGTTTTGTCATTAACTTTATGAATCTTATACAAGCTATCCAATTGTTCATAAGTGTAATTCTCTTCAGGGAAATAATGCCTTAAGCTGTCTTTAGCAATTGGAAAAACTACTGTACTGTATTTTTGAGATTTCAGTCTATTTTCATAATACTTCTTTTCTTCGGCCAACTTTTTCTTCGCTCTTAAATATTCTTTATAGCTAGTTGCATCATTTTTCGAAAGTTGAAGATTATCGTTATTTTCAAACTTATCTCGAAACTCTCTTACAATCCTTACATATTCAAAATTTCCCCACACGACATAGCTGTCGTTTTTTGCAGTAAAATTCCAGCCTTGTATATCATCGATATATCCGTTTTGATCATCATCCAGATTATTATTAGGAATTTCTTTTGAATTTATCCAAATTTTATCTTTTAAATCTTCATGGTTTTTATCAATTTGAGTATCAATTACTGCAACGATAATAGTCTTTTTTGTTTTATTTTTATTTTGGCCGAACCATTTATCTAATGAAATACCTGGTATCTTGTTTATTTCATAATCTTTTTGATACCACGTTTGTTTTAAATCTCCCGTTTTTAAATTGATCGTTTCTTTTGAAGATTTACATCCAATCAAAATGATAAAAGCAAAACAAATAATATATATTTTTTTCATTCTTATAGTCTTAATCATCAACACCGCAAGACCTACTAAGATTACAATTTTTGCTGGTAGCTGTACCTGTTTCTGGATCATCACCGCCGTCACCGCCAACAATCAGATGCATATTTTTTAATTTTGCAAATTTCATTTTTTCCAAGTCAAATTTTTTGACCTCTTTTTTAGTCTTCTTACCTTTCATGTTTTTTTTATATTAAATGTTACGTTGCAAATATAAATTTTGCCTGACAAAATCATATTTAATCATAATTTCTATTTATCGAAATTCCTGAATTCCAATATCAAAATCATAAAAAAAACACTCATTAACAACCAGTTAAGCTTCATTTATTTTTTCTAACTGCTTAATAAAATAAACGGGTTTGATACCTGTTTTTTTATAAAATGCAGTCGAAAACGATTCAGAATTATTAAAACCAAACTCAATAGCTAATGCTTGAATTGTATATTTTCTCAATTTATTATCTTCTTTCAAAGATTTTAAAGCGTCTTCGACTCTAAGGTCATTAATGTATTGTATAAAACTCTTCCCTTTATAAGTATTTACTACTTTAGAAATATATTTACTATTAGTTTCAAAAGCATCAGATAATGACTGAACAGTAATATTTGAGGATAAATAACCTTTTGTTATTTCGAAATGATTTAACTTTTCTAATATCTGTCCGACCAGTTCCTGATTGATTCCAATATTCTCTATGCCAGATTTTATACTTTTAATTTCTTTTTTAATTGGTTTATTAGTTTCTATTTCACTATTCGCTGATTCATATATTAATTTTTCAAATTTAGAATATTGTCTCTTTTTAATTTTATACTGATAAACCCCAAAACTTGTAGTGATAATTACTAATGAAAGCAATAAACCAATCTCCCAATAAAATCTGTTTTTACCATTTGTCAGATCTTGTATCAGGTTTTCTTTTTCTAAAATCAAATTAGGTATATCATATTCTTTTTCCAGCTTTTTACTTAGTTCTTTATAATCAGTCTGCAAAAGGCTATCAATAAACATATATTGGCTGAGATATTTTAACTGATTTTCTTTGTCGTTTTTATTTTTAAAATAGGAGATCAAAAACAAATATCCACTTGTAAACTCGGGCGTAATTTTTTTTGTTTTATTGTAAATTGAGTCTACTTTTATAAAATTTTCAGCAGCCTTATCCATTTTACCTAATCCATTATATGCTTTTCCTAAATAGTAATATGACGCTAGAGTATTTTCTGAGTTTTTATAGAAAATAATTCTTGGCAAAGCTTTATTGATACTGTCAATTGCAGTATTATACATTTTTTTTTCTACTGAATTAGCCCCTTCATTTAGAACAAAAAGTGTATTGTATTCAAAATCTTTAGTAAGTTTTGATTCCTTATATCCTAATTTATTGTAGTATGTTGCTGAGTCTAATTGATGTAATGTTTTGTATGCATCTGCTAATCCAAACAAAACATCTTGATAGGCATAGGAGTATTTAGATTCTCTAACATCTTTTTCTTTATAGTAATTAAAACATTCTTTGTATAATTTCAGTGCCTCATTTACTTCTCCTAATTGCTCCGATCTTAAAACTGCAATCGAATATTTTACGTGGTAATAAAAATCAATATTGTTTTTTTTAGCAATTTTTTCCGCAATCAAGAAATTATCTATAGCTTCTTTATAATTCGACTTATATACAAATTCATACGCTTTTCTTGAAAAAGCATAAGCCGGATACTTCATATCATTCAAATTTTTGGAATAATATATAGTACTGTCTAAATAACGAATAGCTTTCTCTCCAGAGCATAATAATGAAAGTAAATACCAACCTCGTGCCTTTTCAATTGAATTGCCTTCCTTATTTGCCTTCGATAAATAAGCATTAGCATAAAATAACTGCTTTTTTACATCCTTTATATTATTATGATAAAGCGCTTTTAGTTCTTTATAAGACATTTCATCAAAATGCTTTTTAGGACCCTGAGCCAATATAAAACTAGAAAACAATATTAAAACTAAGTTTATCAAAAATTTAAAGCGTCGCATATTTTATATTAATTTCCGACAAAAATAAAGTTTCTTTCCAAAATTTAAGACAAAAATTCTTAAAAAAAATGAAATGATAATTCGTTTAAAACCAACACTTAACACGGTACACAAGTTAAAAATTCCTGAATTCCATATCTAAATTCCAGAATTTCGATACATAACATTTGTGGCCTAAGTCAAGTCCTTGTAGTTTTGACTTATGAAATGTTATATAATTAAAGTGGTGTCTATTTATAAACATTTGTTCTATTATAAATGATGTTTCTTCTAATCAATATTAATTAAGAATCAAAAGTAAGACAACTAGTTTTGTCCACTTTTTTTGCAAGCTAAAAGATTAAAATCAGCCAAGAATTAATATAAAGCCTTGAAAGATAATTAGGACATAACATACATAGATTTATCATTTTGAGTACCTCGTATTGCGCAGTGCGAAAGAAAAAAATCTAAATAACTAGGTTGCAACCAAGCCGAGCCAGCACGGTGTTTATGGATGCTGTATTTTTTTAACTTTAAACTATTAATACAATGTTTAAAAACAAATTTAAAGCCTTAGTTCAAAATAAAGAATTTTCTAGCAGTTCTTTTGAAATTTTGAACGACAGAGAAACATCAAAGCTTACCGGAGGATGCAGAAAGTTATCTGGATGCGGAGTTTTTTCGGGAACATGCGGTGAACTAGTAAGCTGTCAAAGATTTGACGAACCTACGGATTCGTAAAAGTAATCAAAAAATAGATTTTCAGTACAGTAGAATCATTATAATGGTTTTACTGTATTTAATAACAACTAAAAAATTACAATATGTTCAAGAAAAAATTTATTGAGCTTTCAAAAAGAAAAAAAGCAATATCAAATTTCGAGATTATATCTGAAAAACAAGCGATAAAATTAATTGGTGGCTGTGGAAAACTATCAAGCTGCGGTGTTTTCAGAGGAAACTGTGATCAATTAACTATTGATAATTGCGGCTCATTTTATCTTAACGAGTAAAAAAAAATAAAAACACAGTACTAACAAAGTCGCTATTAGTTAACAGTTTTGACTGATTAAAAGTGCATGTTGATGCAAAATTTTAAAATTCAAAATAAACTAATTCAAATAGAAATCATAAACAGCCCCTAGAATGTTGAGAACCTATTTTGTATCTTTTTTTTTAATTGTTTTATTGCCTGCTTCATTATTTGCACAAATAGAAATAAAAGGACAGGTTAGACAAATTGAGAAAAACCTAAAGTTTTTAGAAATACAATTAATAAACAAAGACTCTATAGTCGTGCAAAGTACATTAACCGATTATGAGGGGAAATTTTCAATAAAAACAGAGAGAGGAAACTGTCAATTATTAATTAAACAAGTTGGAACTATTTTATATCAAAAAAGGTTTGACTTTCAAGGTAATCAGGACTTGGGAATAATTGAAATAGATAACTCACAAGAACTTAAAGAGGTAATGGTGAACTCAAAAAAGAAACTTATAGAGAGAAAAGTTGATCGTTTAGTTTTTAATGTTGAGAATAGTATTTCTGCTTCAACAGGTGGAGATGCAATTAATGCTTTAAAAGCTACTCCCGGGATAAATATTCAAAATGATAAAATAAGCATGATTGGCAAAAGCAGTCTGGCAGTAATGATTGATGAGCGGTTTGTTCAGCTTTCCGGAGATGATTTAACTAATTATCTGCGAACGATAAAATCAGAAGACATTAAGTCTATTGAAGTAATCACAAATCCGCCTTCAAAATACGATGCTGAAGGAAATAGCGGAATTATTAATATAAAATTAAAAAAAACTAAATCAAACTCCTGGAATGCAAGTTTTCGCTCGGCATACATCCAATCCACTTACTCTTCAGGTTCCGTTGGAGGTTCATTTGCCTATCAAAAAAACAAAATTGCATTAACTTCAAACCTAAATTATTCAAACGGCTCTAATCGACTATTAGAAAATCAAAAAATTGATTACGCAACAGAAAATTGGAATAGCAATGATAAATTGCGCAGTTATAATAAAATTTTTGGAGGCAAATTTTCGACTGACTATAAAATAAATGAGAATATTTCTATTGGATTTCAATATACTGGAGGAAACAGCGATCCAACTGTTAAGCAAAATAATTTAGCAGTCCTTTCTGATGTTGAAACAAATAGTCCAAATCAAAACATTCAGACAAAACTATTCGAAAAAAAGGACAACAAGTATAGTACGTTGAATTTCTATTCAAAATATAAGATTAATCCAGACGGACGTAACTTATCATTAGACATAGATTATTTTGATTATGACAAAAAAAGTTATTTAGCATTTATAACTGATGATTATGATGTAATAAATGATTCAGGTACAATTGTTTCAAAGCAAAATTTAGGGAATCAAGAATTGAAAAATTTTTCTGTAAAAGTGGATATGGTACATCCGTCAAAATGGGCTAACATTGATTATGGAGCCAAAATATCAGTTGTGCAGAATAATAGTGAACTTGAATATTATAATCTTAATCCAGACAAAAATACAGCCGAAACTTCGATAAGCAATTTATTTAGATACAAAGAAAATAATCAGGCAGTATACTTTTCAGGGGCTAAAAAAATCGGCAGCAATAAATGGGAAATTCAGATTGGGCTGAGATACGAAATAACTCAGACCAATGGTTACTCTGCTACTCTGAATAAGAAAACCGACCAAAAATATTCAAAACTTTTCCCAACATCATACATAACATTTACTCCAAACGATAATCATTCATTTTCAGTCAATTATGGAAAAAGAATTAATAGGCCCAGATACTCCATGCTCAATCCTTTTCGGGAATATAACAATGCATATTCCTATATTGAAGGCAATCCTTTTTTGCAGCCAAGTATAAGCCATAATCTCAGTCTGGGCTATATTTTGAAAAACAATTTTAATTCATCACTGTATTACTCCTTGGAGAAAAATGGCTTTTCTTCAATAACATTTATCGAAAATGGAAATATTAATCAAATTACAACAAACTTAAATTATTTTGACTCCCAAAATATTGGAATAAATGAAAGTTATGTTTTTAACAAATTTAAGTTCTGGGAAAGCTTTAACTCTTTATTTCTCTACTACAGCAAGACAAAGTCTGATAATATCAGCGTTGAGAGTCCAACAGAAGGTTTGGGAAGCAGTTTATCAAGTAATAATTCGTTTATAATAAATAAATCCAAAACTATTTTAATGAATTTGGACATAATGTATTCTTTTCCCAGCACTTCTATAAATACAAGAAATGAGGGTGTTTTTAATACTGATTTTGGTTTCAAATATTTATTGCTGAAAAAACAGTTGGTTGTGAATTTTCTTGTTTCTGATGTTTTTAAAAGTAATATGCAAAGGTGGTCACAAAAAATAAACGGCATAAACTCATACAATACAAATTATGAGGATGCACGCCGATTTACCATTTCAGTTTCTTACAAGTTTGGAAACAATAAATTGAAGATCAAGGAGAATAAAGCGGGTAACAGTGAAGAAAAAAACAGGGCTGGAGGAAATTAGATTTTGATTTATCATTTTGAGTATTTCGTATTGCGCAGTAGGAAAGAAAGAAATTCTAAATATGGGTTGCAACCATGCCGAGTCAGCACGGTGTTTTTATATGCTGTATTTTTTAATTCTTAATTTTCAAAACAATGTTTAAAAGCAAATTTAAAGCCTTAGTTCAAAATAAAGAACTTTCTTCGACTTCTTTTGAAGTCTTGAATGATGCAGACGCATCAAAATTTACAGGCGGCTGCAGATCATTAAAGTCTTGCGGAGCATTTAGCGGAACTTGTCCGGAACTGACATCTTGTTCAAGATATGCAGAACCGGAAGATTCTTAATATAATCTTAAAATAGATTTTTACAGTACAGTAAAGCCAATATATTGGTTTTACTGTATTTCTACTAAACCACTAAATATGTTCAAGAAAAAATTTATTGAATTTGCTAAAAGCAAAAAGGGAACAGCAAGTTTCGAGATTGTATCTGAAAAACAAGCTTCAAAATTAATTGGCGGATGTGGTAAACTATCAAGTTGCGGTGTTTTTAGAGGAAACTGCGATCAATTAACGATTGGTGACTGCGGTTCATTTTACCCTGCAATAGAATAGAATTATACTGTCTATAATTAACTGAAAACTAACAAAACTAAAGTATGAAATTTTCAAAATACCATCTATCTACTGATGAACTGAGCGATGTAGATATGCCTAATAAAAGAATTATTTTTTCAACTCGAACTGCGACTTCAATATTAATTGATGAGAATATCTATCAATTTGCCGTTAATAACGAATTTGATAAAGTTGATAAAGAAATATACAAAACATTAATCGAAAAAGAGTTTATAGTTAGCGCTGAAGAAGATGAATATCTACATGTCATGTCAAGAAATGCAGAAGTTAGAGATACTGTAAATTTCCTGGCCATGACTATTCAGCCATCTGCCAATTGTCAATTAGGGTGCCACTATTGTGGTCAGACACATACTAAAGACTACGCAAAGGAAGATGTTATTGATAAATATCTTGAAAGAATAGAATTTTTATTGAATGGAAAGGATATCTACAATGGACTAGCCATTACGTGGTACGGCGGTGAACCTTTGACAGGTTATTCATCAATAAAAAAAGCATCGAAAAGAATGATTGCTTTATGTAAAGAAAAAGGCTTTACATATATTTCCGATATGGTTACAAATGGTTTAAGCTTAAAACCTAGATTGTTTGAGGAACTCGTTAAAGAGTGCGGAGTAACTGACTATCAAATAACTATAGATGGAACTGCGGAGAGTCATGATACACGAAGAATTACTAAGACAGGCGATCCAACATTTGATATTATAATGAAAAATATTGCAGATGTTACTCAAACTCCAACTTATAAAGATTATGGATGTAATATATCCATAAGGGTAAATATTGACAAAACTAATTACCAATATGTGGAGCCCTTAATAGATTATATTAATGAAATGAATTTGCAGGATAAAATTACTATGTATTTTGCAACAATTGTTGATTTTGGTGGTAATGATGCTGGAAAAGAAAGTTTAACAAAAGATTTTTTTGCACAAAAAGAAATCGAATGGCTTTTTAGATGTTATGAATATAATATAAGAGTGAACATTTTGCCAAAACGAAGTTATTCTGTTTGTATGGTTGAACAAAAAGACAGTGAAGTATGGGATGCTTTTGGAAACATATATGCCTGTTGGGAGTTCCCTTATTCTGAAACTTATGGCAAAGGAGATAGTTTGATTGGAAATCTTTTTGAATCCAAGGAAACTTATAATATGAATGCAACGCTCCGGGATTGGAGTACTGTAGTAGACTCAGGAACAACTTGGTGCAAATCGTGTTTGCATTTGCCAGTCTGTGGAGGTGGCTGCCCAAAATCTTGGCATGAAGGAACTCCCGCCTGTCCGCCTTTTAAATCAAATTTTAAAGACAAACTGCTTTTGGATTATTATATCAGACAAAAAAAAGAAGAAATTGCAAAAAATTAAAATGACATATCAATTAGACGAGATGGATTGTGGTCCATCTTGTTTGGTTATGATTGCTAAATATTACGGAAAAGAATTTAGCCTGTCTTTTTTTAGAGAAAATTCTTTTATAACCAAAAATGGCGTAAGTCTTTTGGGGATTTCGCAGGCCGCCCAAACGATAGGCTTTGAGACAATATCTGCGAAATTAACACTTGATAAACTTAAGGAAAAAGAAGTCGAACTGCCTTGCATACTTCACTGGAATCAAGCACACTTTTTAGTCTTATACAAAATTAAAAAGAGCAGATTTCTTAAAAAAACATATTATTACTTAGCAGATCCAGCCCACGGCTTCATTAAGATAGATGAAGAAGATTTCTGCAAGGGATGGATAGCTAGCTCAATGAAGGGCATTGCTTTATATTTAACTCCCGGTAATTCTTTTTTTAAACAGAAAGAAATAAAAGAACAGAATAATCTTTCTTATCTCTTAAATTACATAAAGCCATTTAAATGGCAAATGACAAAAATTTTTGCAACTCTATTTTTAGGAAGTTTGCTGACTCTGGCCTTCCCTTTTTTAACTGAAAATTTGGTTGATAAAGGCATAAAAGCTAAAAATATAAATCTTGTTACATTAATTCTTTTAGCTCAGCTTTTTCTTTTCTTTGGGCAAACAATAGTAGAGATCATAAGAAATAGAATTCTGCTTTATGTTGGATCAAAAATCAATATAAACATCATTGCTGATTTTTTTGGCAAATTAATGAGCATGCCTTTAAAATATTTCGATGCTAAAAGAATTGGTGATTTGACGCAAAGGATCCAAGATCATAAAAGAATCGAAAATTTTTTAACTTCCCAAAGTGTTCAGATTCTTTTTTCTTTAATAAATTTTTCTGTTTTTTTTGGAGTTCTTGCATATTATAAGTGGTCATTATTGTTAGTATATACGTGTATAACACTCTTGTCTATATTATGGGTTTTATATTTTCAAAGACAAAGAAAAATACTTGATTATAACAGGTTTGACTTATTAGCAGATAATCAAAGTACCACTTATGAACTTGTAACCGGAATGCAGGAGATAAAACTGAATAACTTTGAAGAATACAAAAAAAATCAATGGAAAGAATTACAGGAAAAGCTTTTAAAGATTAATGTAAAAGTTCTTAATTTAGACCAATTTCAACTTTCCGGATATGATTTTTTAAACAGTTTAAAAAATATTGTTGTCACATTTATAGTTGCTCAAAATGTAATTGATAACAATCTTACTTTAGGCAGCATGCTAAGTGTATCTTATATTATTGGTGAAATGAATTCTCCAATAAATCAATTGATAACTTTTTTTCGTTCACTGCAAGACGCTAAATTGAGTTTTTCAAGATTAAATGAAATTCATAATTTCAAAGTTAATGAAAATCAAATACCATATTTGCCTACTAAAAAATACATGATCACTGATAAAATAGATGGAATTTTACTTAATGATATTAGTTTTCAGTATGAAGGCCCAAAATCTGAATATGTATTGCAAAAGATTAATCATTTTATTCCTGCAAATAAAATTACTGCAATTGTTGGTTCAAGCGGAAGTGGTAAAACAACTCTTTTAAAAATTTTATTGATGTATTATGATGTAACGGAGGGAGAGATTTTAGTAAATGGAAAAAATTTGAAAGACACTAAACTTGAAGAATGGAGAAATGAATACGGAGTTGTTATGCAGGACGGATTCATTTTTTCAGAAACCATAGAAAGGAATATTGCTACCTCTGAAGTAGAAATTGATAGTGAAAAGTTAGAAAATGCCATCAAAACAGCAAATCTGTCCGACTTTATCAATAGTCTTCCTCTGGGCTTAAAAACTAAAATAGGTTCTTCAGGAAGTGGGATTTCCGGAGGTCAAAAACAAAGAATTCTGATTGCTAGAGCTGTTTATAGAAATCCAAAATATTTATTTTTTGATGAAGCCACAAGCAGTTTGGATGCCGAGAATGAAAGAATAATAATGGAAAATTTAAATGTTTTTTTTGAGGATAAAACTGTATTAATTGTAGCACATAGATTGAGTACCGTTAAAAATGCAGATCAAATTATTGTTTTAAAAAACGGTAAAATTATAGAAATAGGCACTCACAAAGAATTAGTAAATAAAAAAGCAGATTATTTTAATTTAGTAAAAAATCAGCTTGAGTTAGGTGTCTAAATTAGTAGAGCACTTTATACCTTAGTAGCCTTCAACTTTGCGATAAAAACTAAAAAAGAAGATAAATAATATGTTGAGACCAATGAAAAATATAATTAGAAAGTACTAAAAAGAATGATACTATTCTGTTCTTTAGTCGAGCAATGTTTTTTTTTTATTGTTATACAATCAGATTTTGATCTGAATAATCTCCCTACTATATTTTAACATTTAACCCTTACAATACTTATGAACCGCTTACGAGTAAAATATTAAGCTAATTATCTTATAAATTCACCTAAAAATAAGCAAATTTCTTTAAATCATTCATAAAATGGTTTGTAAATTGCAAACTAGACTGTCTATATTTATTAATATTTATATTGACCGTCACGGGATTTAAACCAAAAAATTTAATATTGTTTGATATTTATTTTATTTAAATCATCCCAAAAATGGTTCGAGAATTGTCCCGTTAGGGCTATTTAAAAAGGTATTTAAAATTTTATTTTTTTACCAACTAAAGCAATTAGATATTCTATAGTTACTATACTGAGCGGGAAGCATTCAATTATCTAACCATTTTATTGAAGATTACTATATGATTATTGCACTTGCATCTTAAAAATATACATAGGATAATCTTTAACTTTTTTGGATATCTTTTATAGATAAAAATAGTTGAAAAGGCGCTTATAAAGCGCCTTCATCAGCAAAGGAGTAGTAGGATTCGGAAGTTATAATTAATGAATCCAGTAAGGTGATATCAAGGAGCCTTCCTGCTTCTTTTACTTTTCGAGTTATCTGTTTATCGGCTTCAGAGGCTGTTAGGTTTCCTGAAGGATGATTGTGGATCATCATCAAAGATGTGGCATTTGCCTTAAGAGCTGCTGAGAATATTAATCTAAGATCTACAACAGTTCCTGCAATTCCTCCAGAAGAAATTTCGTAAATACCAAGTGCTTTATGAGCGTGATTCAAAAGCAATACTTTGAACTGCTCGAAGAATTCTATTTTATTATAATCCCAAGCTGAAAGCATTAGTATATATGCATCTTTTGAAGATTTGATTTGTGGTCTTTCAGAGTTTTTTACTTTTGTTTTGTAGATCAGTTCAATTTCAGATACAGTCTGCCAGTTTTGATTTAAAGTTTCCATAGTTTCTATATTTTATATTAATTATGGAACATTCGCTGGGAATCGCTCAGCAAGCGCAAAAAGCAACGCAATAAAGCAGGAATTTTTTCCTGCATTTATGGGGGAATTTTTTGCTAGCGCCCGCAGGCGATTCCCGAACTTTGTGACGAAATTAAATAAGATTAAGAAGAATAAAGAGCCGTTTGATTACCTAATTTTATAGTGAAAGATCACTATAATATGTGTGAAGAAAAATTAAACTCTTCGATGATTAAAATATAAAACTTTGAAGGGAATTGATAATTCCACGATCTGCCAAAATTCAGCTTATTTTATTACTCTTCTTTTGTCTTTATACTCATTTTGAGATTGATCTTAATTTATTATTTTAGTAGTTAAATTGCATAAGTATGAATTGGGAAGCCAAAATTATCACGTATAAAAAAGAAAAGAGAATAGCAGTTTATTTTGAGAAAAACACCGAATTAATAGTTCGAATAAAAAAGCTAACAGGTTCTCGCTGGAGTCAAACTTTGGGAGTTTGGCACCTTCCTAATACGGTTGAAAATAGAGAGCGATTTCATTTGGCACCTCCCTCTTATTCCTTACCATCAGAAGAAGGCATTGAGCAAATCGAAAAATTCAAACAAATACTGCGTTCCAAACGTTACAGCGAAAACACTGTTACGACTTACAGCGAAGCCCTGAAATCTTTTTTGGTTTTCTACCGGGAGAAAGCGGTTGCCGAAATTACGAACGAAGATGTGATTGTATATAATAACGAGCATATCTTAAAGAATAATCTTTCGGCTTCTTATCAAAACCAAATCGTTAATGCTATTAAATTGTTTTTTCAAATCATTCGAGAAACCAAGATGATAGTGGATAAAATTCATCGTCCCAAAAATGCCAAAACCCTACCTAATGTTTTGAGCAAAGAAGAAGTCAAGTTGATTTTGAATGCCCATAGTAACATCAAACACAAAATGATGCTTTCGCTGATATACAGTTGTGGCTTGCGCTGTGGTGAATTATTAGCGCTTAGACCTGTTCATGTCGATTCTAAAAGAAATATTGTATTGCTTAAAAACTCCAAAGGAAAAAAAGACAGAATTACACCTTTATCTCCTAAAATTTTAGAAATGCTTCGGGAATACTATGTCTTATTTAAACCCACAACCTATTTGTTTGAAGGTGCAAATCCTGGTGAGCCCTATTCAGAAAAAAGTTTGCAAAGTGTATTAAAACAAGCACTCAAAAAAGTTGCCATAACAAAACCTGTAACTTTACATTGGTTGCGCCATAGCTTCGCTACGCATTTACTTGAAAGCGGAACTGATTTAAGGTATATTCAAGAATTATTAGGCCATCAAAGTAGTAAAACTACCGAAATTTATACCCATGTTAGTACAAAAAGTATTCTACAAATAAAAAGTCCGTTTGATGATTTATGAAATAAAAATCCTATTTTTGAAAAGAAATAATACTGACAATTGTCAGACATAGCGACCCAATTTAGGGTAGATAAGTCGGACGTAGTCAGACATATATACAAGTTATGCCTCAGTTTAGAAACCGAAAACAAACGATAAAATAATAATTAAAAAAAAATTGATATGAATTTTGACGATATAAAAAATGAACTGAACAATCCGACCTTCAAAATTGACATAGGAACTTTGTTGGTAAATATTCATTCTACTAATCTTATGAATAGTTATCACTTAAAATCAATATTAAAAAGACAAGTTGAAATACTAGAATTACAAAAAGGAAAAACAGGACAAGAACTCGAAAGTGCCGTAGAAATAGAGATTGAAGAATTGAATAATCAGTTTTCGGAGTGGCTAAAAGAAGATTTAATAAACGTCGTGAACGACTGTTCTCACGACTAACTATTCTTTCTATTTGAATTTTATTTATTGAAAACATAATATCTGATTTTTAAAATTGTTTCCAACTTTAAAACGGCGCGGAAGCGAAACCGAAAAATTGGAATAAATAGAAAACCGAAAATGGAAAACATAAATGACTTAATTGAATACAATATTAATTTTATAAAAAACAAGCCTAATTTCAGAATACGAAGACTTGAATTAAAAAATTTAGATGGAAACACATTACCAACCAACGATTGTATTTCATTACATAAAATACTAATAGAAAAATCTCTAATTTTTGAAAGCGAACACAAAGATTTGTTTTTAACAGGAATGTCTGAAGAAATAATATTAAATGGCGGTTGGTTAAACCATTTAAGAATTGAAAAAGATAAAATTGAAAAAGCTGAATCAAAAGAAATTTTAGAAATTGCAAATCTAAAGCTACAAAAAGAAAGTTCTGAATATTCTAAAACTTTGCGCCAAAAAGAAGAAGAAATTCGTAACCTAACAAGGGATAACTTAAGGCTTGGTAATTGGGATATTCGATTTAGATGGTACATTGCAGTAACTAGTTTTATAATTGGATTTATAATTAAATATTTCATTGACAAGTAATATGCTTCCAACTTTAAAATGGTGCGGAAGAGAAATCGAAAATTGGAATAAATAAAAAACCGAAGGCATAACAGCCACTACAACGGATTTGGGCAATAGGGTTAATGGAAAAATTGGTTTGTATTTGGAAGATTTGGCAAATCCGAAGATTGGGCTTAATTTAATCCCAAACCCGCTGTAGTGCCAGAACGTTAGGCATTATTTAAAAAACCGAAGTGCAAATGAAATATAGAATTATGAAGATTATGGCTTCCTCTTTTTTTCTGCTTTTTTTGTGTTACTGTACAATGAAAGATAAACAACTTTCAAATATTGTCATTGTAGACAAAACTCTAAAAGAAAATCTCCAAATCAAAAAATTAAACAATCAAAGAGAAGTTTTTAATTTTAATGAAAAGATGAATAATGATACTTTGAGAAAAAAAACAAGCAGTGTCATTTACAAAAGTTACAAAGATGAAAGCTTAGAGTCTTCAAAAATGAATAATTGCAGAAGTATGATTGATGATGGTTTTTTTG
Organism: Flavobacterium sp. 245; assembly: GCF_004362055.1. Classification (GTDB taxonomy): domain Bacteria; phylum Bacteroidota; class Bacteroidia; order Flavobacteriales; family Flavobacteriaceae; genus Flavobacterium. The sequence continues at coordinate 500,434 of NZ_SNXB01000003.1, read as the reverse complement.
GACAAAAAGGTAATTTAATTATAAAAATAGGCTTATTTAATGGAATTGGAGGAAGTGGTTTTAATGTCCTTCTCAATAAAAACATTTATACAATCAAGCCTTATTTGTCGGAATGTTCACCTGACCCTAAAAATAAAAAAACTTACAAAACTATTTACCAAGAACTTGTACTTGACAAGCTAAAATATAAAAGTGGAGATAGTTTGTTTGGTAAAATTAAATTTAAAATAATTGAACAAAATATGTATGAAAAAAAGGAACATATTGCAGAAGGATATTTTAGAAGTTTAGTGGAATAATAAACAATGCCTAACACACGCTACAAGCAATTTGGGCATTTGGCTTAATGGAAAAATTGGTTTGTATTTGGAAGATTTGGCAAATCCGAAAGATAACACTGATTTAGTCCCAAACTGCTTGTAGCGCGAGAACGTTATGCGTCATTTTGCCTGAACAGAAACTAAAGAATAACAATCGAAATGAAAAAAGTATTTGTAATTATTATTTGCAGTTTAAGTTTAGTTTCTTGCGCACAAAAGAAAGAAATTGAGATTGAAAAAGTTAGTAATATTAAAACTGAAAGTTTTCAAGTATTGGCGAAATTTATTCAAAATCAAGGCGGAGATAAAGTCCATACAATCAAATACAAAATATTAAAAAATTTATCCAAAAATGAAATTGGAGAAACTATTGAAGTTGGATTTTATAATTACAAACTATACGAAAAAGAGCAAGACACTGTTTTGCTGACAATTGAAAATTATAATTTGCAAAAAATTAAAGACTATTTCATTTTTCCTGATTATGACGCCAAAAAGGGAATTGAAAAAGCAAGAGTTGATTATGTTGATTCTGAATATTGGGAGAATTGTGAAACAGGTGCAGAATGTAATACTTTGAATTTTAGCAGAAAATCAAAAAATGAAAAATGGTTTTTGATCTTACCATGTGGCGGAACATTTACAGATGTAACTTTAACGAAAAATGGTGAAAAAAATCCAATCAAGAAATTAGAAATAGAACATTCAAAATGTCCACCATATTTTGAACTAACCGAATTTAAAGATGGAAAATATTTCGCAAATATGATTGCTTGTGGTTTGGGCGGAAAAATAGAATTTAATATAATAACAACAACGGAATAAATAAAAAACGACGCATAACAGCCACTACAACGGATTTGGGCATTTGGCTTAATGGAAAAATGGTTTTGTATTTGGAATGATTTGCTTCGCCTATTCGCTATCGCTCGGGTGGCAAATCCGAAAATAGACCTAATTTAGTCCCAAACCCGCTGTAGTACCAAGACGTTATGCATCATTTAAAAGAGCCGAAATGAAAATATTGACCTTTATTTTTTCCATACTTTTCTTTACGGGTTGTAATTCGGATAGCAAAAAAGTTAGTGATGAAATTTTGAAAGCTAAAAGCCAGAAGTTATTAAAAGCATTTAACGAAGAAAGTAAAATAACTTCCGCCGATTCTGATACTTTAATTGACTTGAATTATGATGATATTAAAGATTTTGTAATTGGGTATTATGGACAATCCGGAACCGGTATAAAAAATAAGATCCGAGTTTATCTTTATGATATTAAAAAGGATAATTATGTTTTAAACGAACAATTATCGAACTTATCAAATCCAACATTTTACATTGAACAAAATAAGATAACAGAATTCTATATTGGTAATGGTGGCGGAAGCGGAAGAAAACTTGAATGGATTAACGGAAAGTGGATTTTGACTAAAATGTTTGAAGTTGATGAAAATGAAATTAAAACAGTTTGGAAGATTACATATCCTTTGAAAAAGAAAACTGAATATTTTGCCTTACCGTATAAAATGATTCCGCCAAAAGAAATTTTAGAAACAGACGTTAAAGAATAAACGATGCATAACAGCCACTACAACGGATTTGGGCAATTGGCTTAATGGAAAGTCGGTTTTGTATTTGAATGATTTGGCAAATCCGAAGAATGGGCTTAATTTAGTCCCAAACCCGCTGTAGTACCAGAACGTTATGTGCAAGCTTAAACAATATTGAGTGAAAAATACAATTACATTAGAAAATATTCACACTTTTTCAATTCCATTGCAAGAACATCCGTTGAAATGGAAATTTGAGGAAGATGACAAAAAATTGTCAGCCGAATTTGAAGACCAAATTATTCCTTTGACTTCCGAAGCTTCTAAATTTTTATGGAATTTCGAAAGCACACAAAGATATCTAAACTCTATTTCTGCTGTTGGAAAATATTTTAACGAGCAAAATGAATTCTCATTTGGCGAAAACGACAGTCAAAAAGTTAAGAAATGGCTTTTTGAAAGGGGAATTCCGTTTGACCAAAAAGTGTTTTGGGTAACACAACCAGAATGGGGATTTATATTGACTTGGAAAATGGTAATCAAATTTTCTGATGAATTATTTTTTGGAACAAACGAATTAATTTGGGACAAAACTCTAAATTGGGCCTTGATTTATGACCACAATGATGTTTTCTATTTCGGAAAAAACAGAAATTTTAATGCTGAAAAACATAGCGAAGAAATAACCGAAATAGAAAAAATGATTAATAAAAATAGTGGAAAAGCCAGCACATAACAGCTACTACAACTGATTTGGGCAATTGGCTTAATGGGAAGTTGGTTTTGTATTTGGTATGATTTGGCAAATCCGAAGAATGAGCTTAATTTAGTCCCAAACCCGCTGTAGTGACAGAACGTTATAGGCAACTTTAGAAAAAATAGACTTAAAAGAAAAAATATGACAGCTTTCCTATCTAAGTTATTTGGAAATAAAAATGAACAAAAAAAGAACGGAAATTTTTTCTCTAAAGATAATTTCTATGTAATTGAAGCTGATTATCAAGACGGAAACTCGATGCTCGGCTCGATTGATTTTGCTTATAAAAATTTCATTGAAAAGGCAAAATATCCTTGGTGCTTGGAAATCAATATAGCTCTGAAAATCGAAAATTGTACAGAAAATACTTTGCCAATAGAAAGTGAAAGTAAAATTGCAAATAAACTTGAAGATGAACTTTTAAAAGAAATTCAAAAAATTGAAATTGCTCACTATATCGGACACATCTACAACGACAATTTTCTAGATTGTTTTATTTATTTAAATAATCCAGAAGAAGTTAATAAATACCTGCAAACGCAAGTTAACAAAGAAGGTCTATTAAGAGGATTTGGATACAAAATAAACCAAGATCCAACTTGGGAAAAAGTTGAAGCATACTTTAACATGTAAAAACCAAGAAAAGCTACCTATAACAGCCACTACAACGGATTTGGGCATTTGGTTTAATGGAAATATGGTTTTGTATTTTGGATGATTTGGCAAATCCGAAAATAGGGCTTAATTTAGTCCCAAACCCGCTGTAGTGCCAGAACGTTATATGCAAGCGCATTGAATTATACCAATTCGGTAACCAATTAGATAAATTTTAAAATTGAATGAGCTTGAAAAAGAGTAAGCAAAAAAATAAAAAATCACATTTAAAAGAGTATAGCAAAGATTATCTAAAAATAGGATTGGTATTTTTTTTTATATTATTCGTGTTTAGAGAACCTTTAATTTATTCAACAATTTTATCCAATTTCAATGTTGAATATGCAAAAGGGTACATTATTGATGAAAAAAATTATGAAAGAAGAGGACATTTGACAGATAAATTCAGTTACTCTTATAAGTTCTATTACGACAATGAAGAATATTTCAATGTCAGTAATAGAAAAGAATTAAAAGTCGGAGATAGTTTGATGATTGAGTTTAATAAATATTTTCCCTTTATGAATAGAATTGTAAAATCAAATTAAGTGATTATGCCAGCATATAACAGCCACTACAACGGATTTGGGTATTTGGCTTAATGGAAAAATGGTCTTGTATTTGGAATATTTGGCAAATCCGAAGAATGGGCTTAATTTAGTCCAAACCCGCTGTAGCGCCAGAACGTTATGTGTAATGCCACAGAAAACCAAAAAATGAGAAATATAAAATCAATTTTGACTTTTATCTTAGTTCTGACTTTTGCTAATATTTATGCACATAAAGACCGAATTGAAAAACCACAATCATTCAAATTTACTTTTGAGAATAAGGAAGTTGTGAAGTTGAATTCATCAGATTCAAAATTAAAGACATTTTGTAATGAAATAGTTAGCCGAAAAAGAAAGCTTGTTGAAGCGCAAATGACATACAAAACTGGAGAAATTGTAACGGCAAAATATGACGGTAAAAATTGGACTTCAATAAAAATATCCAATAAAACTGAAGATCTATTTGTTCCGAAAAATGTTTTGAAAAAAATAACTGAGATTCATTTCTCAACTTTAAGTTTATTATGGTCGGGAGATAGTGAATATGCATTTAATTCATCCTATTTTTATATTAAGTTTGATATTGGAAGGGTAAAATATTTTAATGAATTGCCAAGTTTGAGTATAAATTTTGAAAATAAGAAATATTCAAATTCTGAAATATGGAAAAAAGTCAGTACGAATTCAACTCAAGGAGCAGATCTTTAAGATAGTGAAAGGCACTACACATAACAGCCACTACAACGGATTTGGGCATTTGGCTTAATGGAAAGTTGGTTTTGTGTTTGGAGTATTTGGCAAATCCGAAGAATGGGCTTAATTTAGTCCCAAACCCGCTGTAGCGCCAGAACGTTGTACCTAATTTTAAAAGACCAAAAACGAATGAACATATTTCCAAAAAGTGATTATACTTTCAAAATAATTGGAGAAGAAACAGAAACTCTTGAACGTTTGAAAAGAAGAACTGAACTGTCTGAAAGTTTGACTTCAAAAATAACCGACAAATCATTTCGTGGAATAATTAAAGACAATACATTTAGGATAATATCCTCAGAAATTGGAAAAGGCGCATTTTGTGTTTTAACAGGCGAAATTGTTAACAAAGATGGACAAGTTGAAGTGGAAATAAATAAAGCCTTCCGAATTTTGTTAAGTGTTTTATTGTGCTTTCCTTTCATTGGTTTAATTGCTCAATTTTTTTCTAATAAAGAACAGTTTTCAATAATCTTTATACTTGTGGCAATACTACAATTATTAATGATTAGATATGTTTTTATTGAATTTGCATTCAGACGATTCTCAAAATCTAGTTTAAGTAAATTGAGTGACGTATTGGACATAGATCACCTTGAAAAAAACTAGGTACAACAGCTACTACAACGGATTTGGGCAATCGGCTTAACGGAAAGTTGGTTTTGTATTTGGAATATTTGGCAAATCCGAAGAATGGGCTTAATTTAGTCCCAAACCCGCTGTAGTACCAGAACGTTGGCGGTAATTACACATATTCAGATCAAATGAGTTGCTTCAGCTAACGAAAGAAAGTGAAAATTTATACGAATATTTTAAACTAGAAATGACTGATTTTAAAACATTAGTCAAAACTTAAAAACGAAAATTGAAAATATTTAACTCAAATTTAAATTAATGAATGACTCAAAAGATTTTATATGTAACCGAAATTATAGAATTTGGATGTATACTGTTAGCCATTGCACATTAATATTAAGAAGTGAAAAACAGTATTTCGATGTAGAATACAATGATAAATATGACAACCCAAACACCACAATTGATGTGATTTTAAATGGAGTAGATTTTATATCTATTCCTAGTAATTTTGATGGAATATATATTAAAAAAGATAATGATAAATTCATTTTTAATAATAATGAAAATTGGTATGTGAAAGCCTTCAATTGTTGGATTGGTAAATATGACGGAGAGATTGAAGATCAAATTTGGCAGAGAGATTTAGATTATGACGAAATTATACACCTTTAACACAAACTACCGCCAACAGCTACTACAACGGATTTGGGTAATTGGCTTAATGGAAAGCTGGTTTTGTATTTGGGAGATTTTGCAAATCCGAAGAATGAGCTTAATTTAGTCCCAAACCCGCTGTAGTACCAGAACGTTAGCAGTAATTTTGCCGTAGAAACAAAAAAATCTATGAAAACAAACATTAAAAATTTCACTTTTACACTTATAATAATCTTGACTTTAACAAGTTGCGAAAACTCACAAAATAACAAAATGGGAATATTTGACAAACTCTTTAATAAGAAAGTAACCGAAAATAACGAAGAAATAACAAGTATTCCAGAAAGTTGGTCAATCTTACAATCTGAAAACAATGGTAAACCAATGTTAATTCGAAAAAATGTTGGTTGTGAAAAAATTGCGGGAAATAAAAATTATTCTACAGGTTGCGGAATTGCATTTCAAGTGAAATTTCCTGATGAAAATGGCTTGCCAAATGCAGAAAAAGAACCTGAATTAAATACTTTAGAAGATGATATTTTTGAAATCTTCGAAAAAGATTTAAACGCAATTATCCCAATCGTTATTACGACTTCGGGTTTTAGAGAATATGTGATTTATACAAAAGATTTATCTGAATTTAAAAATAGACTTTCGAAACTTAAAGAGAAACACAAGCAATACGAACTTACGAGTTATAATAAAGAAGATGGAAATTGGAAAACGTACAAATCGTTTTAAATAAAAAAACTACTGCTAACAGCCGTTTGGCGTGATTGGGGTTTTAGGCTTAATTTAAAGATGGTTTTGTATTTGGAAAATTTGTGTTTAACCGAAAAATCCCGCATCTTTAATCCCCCAACCTCACCAAGCGCCAGAACGTTATAGCCAATGATAAGATAAGACAAGACAACAGATGAAACATACAATTATATTTTTCCTTATAATTTTTTCAACATTAAAAGTTGAAGCAAAAAAAATGGTTTACCCCATTGAAATAATCTCCGGAATGGCAGACATTATAGTCATTGGGGAAATTGACATTGTGAAAGATAATTCATATACCTTTAAAATTAGTGAAACATTAAAAGGAAAAGTTTATAAAACAATTTCTGTGCAGAAGTTTAAAGAATGGACTTGTGATACAAGATTTGGTAAAGTACTAAAAGGACAGAAACTTTGTCTATTTCTGAAAAAAGGGTCAACTAATTGGACAATTATTAACGGAAGTACGGGCGAACTCCTAATTTCAAACAACTATATCACTTTGGGTGGTGATGAGGAATACATACACGTTGATTATAAATTTACTCCATACCGTCTTTTAATTGAAGAATTTAAAAACGGTATTAGAGAATTTAGTAAATGTTACCGATTCATCGGCGAATATGACTTTATGGATAAAAAAGCTCATTTTGAACAAATATGTGATGACAAACAAATTTCAAAATTTAAAAGCATTAACAAGTTTTCAGCTTGGCTTTATAAAAGAATGACAAAATACCCAGTAGTTAAAGTGTAAAATCACTGGCTATAACAGCTACTACAACGGATTTGGGCAATTGGCTTAATGGAAAATTGGTTTTGTATTTGAATGATTTGGCAAATCCTAGGAATGGTCTTAATTTAGTCCCAAACCCGCTGTAGTACCAGAACGTTATATGCCATTTTAAAAGAACACTATGCAAAGTAGAACTAATAAAATCATTCTAATTCTTTTTCTTTTGACTTTGATTTCGTGTAGCAGAAAAAAAGAAGAAGAAAATCCGATTAAATATTTCGAATTTAGTTACGACGATACTTTTGGTTCAAGTTTTACACTAGTTTACAAACCTAAAGACAGTTTATATATCAGACAGCATTGGTCAGCAAGTGAAGTATTTGACAGTTTAAAAATACCGAAAGGTAAAACAAACTATTCCGCCAAAATTAACTCAAGTGATGAACAAAGCTTAGTGAAACTTATTTCAGAACTGAAACTTAGAAAACTTAAAAATGAATATTTTGAAGATTATAGTGATGGTCGGACTTATGCAGTATTTATAGATAAAGATTCTATAAAAAAGTTAATTTCTGTTCATAGCCACAATGCTCCAAAAGAACTTGATAGTTTAGCAAGATGGATTTATAAGTTCAAGCAAAAATTAAAACTCACTAAAACAAAAAAGGAACCGAAACTGAAAAGTGCAAAATATGTACTTCCGCCTCCACCACCTCCACCTATTGAGAAAAAACAAAACGGCATATAACAGCCACTACAACGGATTTGGGCAATAGGCTTAATGGGAAGTTGGTTTTGTATTTGGAAGATTTGGCAAATCCGAAAATAGGGCTTAATTTATTCCCAAACCCGCTGTAGCGCGAGAACGTTATGAGCAATTTCACAGAACTTTAATCTAAAATAGAACGGATGTTATTTAACCGACAAATTACGGAATGGGAACACATCGTTAATGGAAGTTGTGATATCGAGTTTGATTATGTCGCAATTGATAGCATTGGTCAAGTTGCAATTTTTAGCACATTTAATAGAGGATTTAAACCAAAGATTGTGACCAAATCTTTCGAAGATTTCTTAAAATTGGATGAGTTCATGGAAACGTTGCCGAAAATAGCAAAGCCAATACAAAAAACTGAAAGTGACGGTATTTATGATGACTGGAAAAAGTATGCGGAATTAGGTTTTTATGCTTATGACAATCAAGATGTGCACAGAACAAATAAATTGGAACGATACGACATTATTTATCAACCAAAAGAGCCTTTGAAAATAGAAAGCCGAACAGAACTTAAAAAGTTTGAAAATATTATTCCGAAATTTGATTTAGTGTTTGGAGAAAATTTAAAGTTTGAGGAATTAGAAAAAGCGCTGAGAGAATAGAAACTGCTCATAACAGCTACTACAACGGATTTGGGCAATTGGCTTAATGGAAAGTTTGTTTTGTATTTGTGAGAATTTGGCAAATCCGAAGAATGGTCTTAATTTAGTCCCAAACCCGTTATAGTACCAGAACGTTATGACCAATTATAAAACAACAGAATGCTAATCGAAAATAAAGGAATAAAGACAGACAAATTTAAAATACCTCCATTCGACTTGAACGAAGGAGAAATTATTGTTTTGCATTTATTCAATGGACAGCATTTCTACGAAACAGAAATGTTCCTCAAAGACATATTTTGTGGGAAGACAATAGACGAAAATGTTGTTGTGTCTAAAAATTCAACATTTGTTGAGCATTTTATTGAACCTAAACTTCGAAGACTTTTTTATCCTGTTACTGTTGGTGAATATTTAAAAAAGAATGCGGATTTGAACAGTGATTATGCGACAAAAATTTATGAAACTGAATGGATTACCGAAAAGACAAAAGTCAATACTCTTGCTGGCAATCCAAGAAGATTATTAAGTTTATATGCGACGCTTTCAAAGACGAGCAACATTGTGTTTGACGTTGTTGGACAAGACCCAAAAGGAGCCGAAGAAACATATGAAATAGTTAAAGATGTAGTAAAAAATGGTGGTTCAGCAATTTTACTTGACGGTTTTGAAGATCTGAAAAATGACTGTACAAAATATATTGAATTACAATGGACATAAGAATAACCGGGCATAACAGCCACTACAACGGATTTGGGCATTGGGCTTAATGGAAAGACGATTTTGTATTTGGGATGATTTGGCAAATCCGACGAATAGGCTTAATTTAATCTCAAACCCGCTGTAGTGCCAGAACGTTACCAGCAAGCATATGAAAAAAAGAAATACACGACTCATAAATAGAAATAAGCAACTCAATGATGGATTGAATAAAAAGTTCAAACCTCTGAGATTGGTGTCTTTTAATTTTGCCCTTTTGTCATTTGTACCTTTGGGATTTGGAATTTATAAAATAGACAATTATATAAATGATGTTTGGTTCGGTCTTATATTTTCAACTTTAGGATTGCTTATTGGAATTTTATTCTACTATTTAATACTTTGCAAAACATTCAAAGATTTGAAAAATTACAATAGAAAAGGATGGTCAATTAGCGCAGGTTTTATTATTGGTTTTGTAGGTTATACATTTGGAATCGCAAGCTTTATGAACAAAAATGAACCAGCAATAATAAATACAAAAGAATATGCAATTGAAGAAAAATCTCAAGGAGTCGGAAGAAATAGAGAAAATTATTTGTTTGTAAAAATTGACAAAAACATTGAAAGAATAATATGCTCAGATAAATATTGGAAATCGGTAAATGTTGGAGAAAATATAAAATTGAGAATTATTACAGGAAAACTTGGATTTGATTTCATTGAAATTGAAAACGAATAAAAAGCCAGCTGGTAACAGCTACTACAACGGATTTGGGCAATTGGCTTAATGGAAAGTTAGTTTTGTATTTGGGATGATTTGGCAAATCCGAAGAACGGACTTAATTTAGTCCCAAACTGCTTGTAGCGCGAGAACGTTATGGGCTAGTTGTGCCGAAATTACGCAGATGAAAACAATCAAAAATAAGTATTTGTTTCCGCATAAAATTTCAAAGCGGAAGCATAAAAGTTGGACTTTTGCTAAATGAAACTTAAAAACTAAAATATAAAAACAGAAAAATGAAATATTCAATTTCAGAAGAAATAAAAGCAAAAGCGATTAAAAAAAACAGAATTTATATGTCTCTTCATTATGGAGGAGGACTTATCATAGCTACTATGATACTATTAAACGATTTCAATTTGTTACCAACAGAAAACTTATTTTATTTCTTTGGAATAATTTTAGTAGCACCCTTTGCTTGGTGGTATTTTGACAGAAACTTTAGAAATAAAATGAATTCAGAATACGAAATCGCAAACGGAAAATTAATAATTACTGAAAATGGAAAGCAAAAAACAACTGAATTGAAATCAATTAGAACAGTAACAAAAATTCCAAGTGGACACCGAATAGTTTCTAATAATGGAACATTTTATATATTAGATGGAATTGAAAATAAAGAAGATTTAATGACCAAACTAAAAGGATAAACCAACTGAAAAGTTTGCGGTTAAAATCATAATTTCGACAAAACAACCAGCCCATAACACACGCTACAAGCAATTTGGGGATTTGGCTTTAATGGAAAAATTCGTTTGTATTTGGAAGATTTGGCAAATCCGAAGAATGGGCTTAATTTAGTCCCAAACTGCTTGTAGCGCGAGAACGTTAGCGGAAATTTTAGAAAACCAAGTCAATAAAGATTTTTTTTTAATGTTATTATTATTCATCTTTTAGATAAAAATTATTGTGAACTTTTTGATATTTTGTTTTTAGATTCCTCTTCGAATTCTTTTTTTCTTCTTTTGTTTGTTTTTTTTCGGTAAATATTCATTTGTGTTTTCTATACGAAATAGAATATCGGTAGGGTTAGTTTTTAAATTACTTTGAGTCTCGCAGACTTCTGAAAATTGTACAGATTTCTGATGATTATGGTTTTGAAAGGACTTGTTTACTATACATTTTTCCATAATTCCTTTCGCACTAAACTCTTTTCCGAGCCCGCTGCCGTTGAAAATACAATTTGTTTTATGATCAACATAAGTTATTCCATAAAGCTGTCCATCTTTACTTTTTCTTAAAACAACATGAATGCCTTCACTTTGAATAGAGTTTGCTAATTTTTCTGGAGTTATGACTTTTTTATCATTGAAAGCGAGTCTTATAGCATTTTTTAAATGGCTTTTATATGACTCTTTTTTTGTTTCATTAATTTTAAATCTCTCTTCCAGAAATTTTAAAGTCGGTTTGTTGTAAAAGTCACTTGCCTTGATTGGCACTCCAACTGGTTTAGAATTTTCATCAAGAATTTTATAAAGCAGTCCATTATTTCTAAAAACTCTTGAATCTTCAGTTCCCCTATCTGCGTGAACATTATACTGATTTAAAACTGCATTGAGTTCTGGAAGGCTTGAATATTTATATTCAAATAAAACTCTGTTTAAAACTCCATTGATAGCCTTTTTGGACTCTGCTTTTCCATATTCTACTTTGCGGTTTGCAATTGGCTGTAAAGAAAATTTTTCTTTTGTTTTTCTTCCTTCCGCTTTTACCAGACCGAATGTTTCCTCTATTTCTTTTCTTGCGGGTTCTGATTTTCTAATTGCCAGTAGATGAAGATCAATCCTTTTTCCATCTCTTTGGATATTATTTGTGATCAGATGCAAATGAGGATGCCCTGCATCATGATGTTGATATACCAGATATGGCTGTTTTCCAAATCCGATTTTTTCTATGTAAACCCTTGCAATCTCGTTGAGCTTTTCTTTGGAATGGTTTTCCGAAGGATCAAAATTTAATGATATATGTACAGCGTTTCGCTTAACGTTTTCGTTAAGGGAAGCCTGTTTTACAAATCGGTTGAGTTTTAAATTAAAATTTAGCCTCTCGAGTTCCAGAGGAAAGTTAATAGCACTTATACATTCTGCTTTTCCTTCTTTTACTTTTATCTCATTGTAGTTTAAAATTCGCTGTACTGAATTACTGGTTTTTATAATTGCAACCATTGCTCTGAGAATTTTTGAGAGTGTATTTTAATTTCCTCTATTTTTTCTAATAGCTTCTTTTTATCTACTTCAAACCAGAATATCTGTGTTTTAAATTCGGATATAGTCTTAAAAGAATTCATCTTTTTGGCAATCTGGTTGATGTTATTTCCTATTGAATTAAGCTCGTTGTTTAGAGTCATTGTTTCTTCGATGTAATCATCAAAAGAAGCATTGCGGTAAGTTGTTACAATAGGTTTGTTAAATAAGTGCCTTCTTATATGGTCACTTAATTTTCGGCAGGTACTTGCTCTAAATCTTTTTTCCAGTTCGGCATACTCCAAAGGAGTTAATCGCAGTCCTACGATTCGTGTTCTGTTTGAATTTTCTCTTTTCATAATCTTTCATTTTCATTGTTTCAAACTCTTTTCTTTCTAGTTTCTCCACCACCGAGTTCCGAGGTAAAGGGTGGCAAGATAGGCGGTTGTTAAACAACCGTTCATCTTGCCAGACCACAGGAATTAGGTGGTCTTTGATTTTTTTCAGCATTTTAAAGACTTTTAGAAAGTCAGTAGTAATAAATAATTTTGGATTAAGTTGAAGTTCTGTTTTATAAATTTTCTTCAAGTGCTTGTGGTTTGTGAGATTTTTTAATTTAATCCATTAACCATTTTAGGTCAACTTCAAAAATAAGGAATGCAAATAGTATTATCACATCATGGCTATATTTTGACTATGATAGTTGTTTACTGTTATTCTTTTTTGGATTGTATCTTAAGGCTTAATAGTAGATCAAAACAAAGCTAATGAAGAAAAATGTTTTTTAAGTATCATAAGTATATTTTACTTATCAAGAGTAAATTAAATACATTCTAAAGAAGAAATAAAGCAGTCGAATATTTGACACTCTGCGCTTATTCTAACTATGAAATGTTAGAATTGATATTTTAAAAAAGAAAAAGGAAAAAAAGAAAGCATTCTAATATTGAACTCAGGCAGTTGAAGTGCTATAAGTCCCGAAGGGTGGCATGACGAAGGAAATGCCATTATGCGCACTTTTCTGTCTAAGTTCAATATCTTGGCTGGATTTATTTTCTTTTAGATCTTTGGTATTTAATTGGAAATTTAAGAAAATCTATAAAGTTTTGATGGTTTAGTTTTGTTTATCTTCTTTATTTCCTGTGTGAACATTACCGCCTTGTCCAGCATATCCCTTCTGTCGTAGATATGAACACTGCTTGTATTGCTTTTCTTTGATGGATGGGTAACACTACTGATTACAATTTCAGAGAGTCCGAGCAGAGAAAGATTACTCACGAATGTACTTCTTAAATTGTGTGTGCTGAATAAACTGCTGTTTTCAATTTCGGCTAAGTTCAGGACGTTTCTGATATTGATATTTAGATTAGCGAGCGTAATGCAGGTGAAATCAGGAAACTGGAAATTATTATTTTTAATAATTTCCAGTGCTGTTAAAAATAGGGGAGTGTAACATTCAGTGGAAGTCTTTTCCTGAATTGTATGCAAATAATAGAATGCATCTTTATTGTTTTTATACAGTTCAATAGTTCTTCCCTTTGCTTCCTGCATTGACTGAAGTCTCATTCCGGTCTGGCTTGCAATAATAATATATTCTCTGGCCAGCAACATGTTTTTTGATACTGGCTTGCATTTCATTACCTTTAAGATGTCCTCTTCTTTTAAAAAAGCATCGGTTTTTACTGAACTGTTTTTTTCTGCACTGTTGATTAAATTAGCATCGGTTAAATCAAGTGGGATATCTATGTTTTGTTTTCTGGCAGATTTACAAAGCAGTATAAAGTAATTTTGATATGCTTTAATTGTGTTTGATGCAAATTTTTCTTTAGATCTAGACTTATAGCCTTCAATTTCAAGATCACCTGTTTTTATGCTATTGCTTACATCCCAGAAATCTCTGTAAAGTTCTTCATTAAGATTTTCAAATATCAATTTGCTTTTAGCCTGCTGATATCTTTTTACAAGAGGTACAAGATTCCTAAACGAATTGATGGTATTCTCTTTTACTTCATCTTTTCGTCCGCTTCCAATAAGATTTTCTAAATGTTTGATGTGGCTTTCTAAGAAATAAAGTATTTCAAAGCTTTCTTCAGGTTTTCTTTTTTCTCTTCCGGTAATGGAGTGAAGATAATTTTTTACCTGCTCGGCAGTGGGGTTCTCATTTCTGAAATACACCTGGGCAGATTCTATGTAAAATTCAAAATCTGCAATTTTATTGCGCAATACTTTGTTGAATTTCTCTGATTTTTTGACTGTATTAGGGTCATAAATATACCCCATTTTGCCTCTTTTTTCCCGGATTATTCCAAAATGCTGAGGTAAAACTGTTACTTCCAAAGAGAATTGAAACTTCTTGTAGCCCAATTGTCCGTCTTTTTTACTACTGAAAGCACCGCTGACTTCTGCCATCACCAGTTCAGGTCTGGTGCGGTTTTCCAAGGTTTTACTTCTTGGTTTAAGCGTGTATCTATAGGTAATAGCTTTCATCAAAACAAAGATACAAAAAAAGGATTATATAAGTCTCTAATTAGGTCTCTAATTTAGTGTTATTAGATGGTATTTAATGGTATATTCTGAAATGTTTTAATTTCAAAAAATCATGTAACTATTATATTTTTAAGGGATTAAGTGGTTTTGGTGTTTTTGGGAAAACTGCATTACTTATTCTACAGATAAGTAATTCACTTTGTAAATTGTAAGTTATAAATTGTGAGTTATGAGTGTTTTAGAAAACATAACTTTTTTGCAAAAGTAAACTTTTATCTTACGATTTGCGAATTGTTAATCTTATTTAAGTTTTAAAGAAATGAAAATTAGAAGAAAGCTTTTAAAATTTATCTTTTAGATTAAAAACAGTTTGTAACATTTTAAGGTTATATTCGACATATTTGAAATATAATTCCTTAAATATGAGTGAGAAAGGTATAAACACGGGTGGTTTTGAAGATTTTAAAGTAAACACAAAAATCAAACTTGCAACATTGTGGACTTCCGTAATGTTTTGTTACGTGTACGGAGATTATTTTTCGCTTTATGTTCCAAAGAAAGTCGAAGATTTTATAAGCGGCGATACATTACTCGATTCTCCGGTAAAATTATTTCTCGCAACACTTTTAATGACAATTCCGGCATTAATGATTTTTGCATCGGTAGTTTTAAAACCAAAAATAAACCGTTTGCTTAATCTCTTTTTCGGAATAATTTATACCGCCATAATGTTGTTGATAGCGTTTACTACAACTGGATCGTGGTGGAGTTTTTACATTTTTCTTGCATTAATCGAAAGTGTACTTACATCAATCATATTTTGGACTGCACTTAAATGGCCAAAACAAGTTTAAACTTAAAGGTAAAAGCATGAATCAAGAATCAAAACTATCGTTTAGAAATACAGGAAGAATTGCTGGTTTGTTATATTTAGTAGTCGTAATAACAGGAATTTTTAGTTTGGGATACGTTCCTTCAAAATTAATTGTTTGGAACGATACTGTTGCAACTTTTACTAATATCGTTAATTCTGAATTTCTTTTTAGACT
Organism: Flavobacterium sp. 245; assembly: GCF_004362055.1. GTDB lineage: Bacteria > Bacteroidota > Bacteroidia > Flavobacteriales > Flavobacteriaceae > Flavobacterium. The sequence goes on along the minus strand of NZ_SNXB01000003.1, from coordinate 484,534 downwards.
TGGTATTGTAAGTGGTTTAATCTGTTATACTTTCTTTTTGTTTCTGCCTTTGGTTTTGTACAAATTATTGAAATCCGTTCATAAAACGTACGCTGTATATATGGTTGTTTTGGCGATTGTAAGCGTACCGATTTCGTTTATAAACATGCAGAATAAATTTGCAGTACTTTCTATAATTGGTGCAAAAGAACCGCAAAAAGATCTTGTGATGTTTTATCTCAATCAATATGATTACGGAAATTTAATCGCTCAGGTATTTTGGGGACTTTGGCTTTTTCCGTTGGGATATTTAATTTTTAAATCAGGAATAATTCCGAAATTTTTAGGAGTACTATTAATGTTGGGCTGTTTGAGTTATTTAATAAATTTCTTCGGAAATGCATTATTTCCAAATTATTCTGAACTCGGAATATCTTCGTATGTGAGACTTCCAGCAACTCTAGGTGAAATCGGAACGTGTATATGGCTTTTAATAATGGGAGCGAAAAATAACATTATTGTTGCCGATTAACATATTGATTTAAAACAGGACTCAAATCTAAATAATGAATTTGCGACGGAACATTTATGATCGGTTTTCGAATCAAGGTTTCATTTGTTACATAATAATGAAGTCCATCTGTTGTCGTAATTCCTTCTATTTGATGAAAAGAAAGCTGAAGATCAATTCTGCGCTTGTTTCCCGATAGAAAGTCATTATTTTTAAAATCATATAATAAATAGAGAAAAGGCTTTCCAAGTTTTGAGTAGCCACAAAGAGCAATTAGTTTTTTTGACTCCAAATAAGTTGCTCCAGTAACCAAGCCTTTGGTGTCAAACGTTTGTTTTAATTGAGCAATATGATTTCCTGGTTGATTTGGCAAAGCATAAATACTAGTTTTAGATGACTTCCATTGTTTAGTAAAAAGAAAAATACTGTCTTTGGTTACTATAGAAGCTTCGCAGTCAAAATTGGTTGTATTTGGTTTTTGGGCTAAAAAATCAGTTTGATTCGAATAAGTGAATGAAATTTTTTCAATTATTGGTTTTTCGTCTAAAAATGTTTTTTTATCAATCTTTAAAATATTCAGATCATTTCTATTTCCGGCAGCATTATTTCCAAAATCACCAATGTAAATATGGGAGCTGTCTTGTGATATCTCTTCCCAATCATGATTTATAGCCTTATCTAAAATAATTCTTTTTTGAATTTTTCCCAAAGTGTCGAATCCATAAATATGTTGGTCGTGATCATCATTGTGCGTCCAAAGCAAGTTGTTAAACGAAATTAATCCCGAGGTTTCTTTGATTGTGTCACTTAGTTTTACCGAATATTTCGGTTTCAATTTGAAAGAATCATATTGACAGCTTCCATTGTTTACAGTGGACATTGGATCATAATTGCTTGCAAGAGAATCAGTACAGCGATTTATTTGAGAAAAAGCTACCTGAAAAACCATTAAGAAAAGGAAAGTTAATATTTTCATTTACAAATATTTCGCTCAATTGATTCGGCAAAAGTAAATTTTAATATTCTGAAAGCGTTTAAAAAATCTTAATATAATAACCTAATGAAGTACAATTTTTTTAAAATAACATTGTTATCTGTTATGGTAATATTATGGTTAATCTATATTAAGTTAAGACAATTCTTTCTTTATGGCTTTCAGTATTCAAATTAGAAATGTATTTTTGCAAAGATATTAGAGGGGTATTCTTACTTTGTTTTATTTAAGTTGTTGTTTGTTAACTTCTTATATATGAAGTTGCTTATTGTACTTACTTTGTTAAAGTATCTTTTGATAAAAAAAACTTAAAATTTGTCAATATATTTGCCGCTAATGTGAATTTTTCTGCTTTCAAATTTTGGGAGTTGGAAGGGCGAAGCCATGTGTTGAAAGCAAATGTTAGTTATTTGTAAAATTAAAGTAAATAAATTGTTATGAAAATAGGAATTACATTTAGTGCATTCGATTTATTGCATGCAGGACATATTACTATGTTAGAGGAGGCAAAGCGTCAGTGCGATTATTTAATTTGTGCTTTACAAACAGATCCAACTTTAGATCGTCCCGAAAAGAATAAACCGACACAGACAGTAGTAGAGCGTTACATACAATTAAAAGGATGCAAATTCGTTGACGAAATAGTTCCCTATGCTACAGAACAAGATTTAGAAGATATTTTACGTTCTTTCAAAATAGATGTACGCATTTTGGGAGATGAATATAAAAATAAAAAATTTACAGGAAGAGATTACTGTGAGGAGAAAGGAATAGAATTATATTTTAATAAAAGAGATCATCGTTTTTCGAGCAGTGGACTTAGAAAAGTTGTTGCTGAAAAAGAAGCTCTAAGGGTAATTTAACATTTATAGTAAGAATAATACAGCAATAAAGAAAAACGCTTGTTGATTTGGTCTTTTTTTTTAATTTCAACTAAAAAAAGTTCTGATTTTTTGGGTAATTCAGATTTTAAAAATTATCATTGCAGATCGTTAATGACTTGATTTTTAATCTTAAATTATATATGAATAGAAAATTACTTTTTTTTGCAATTTCATGTTTAGTAATGCTTTTGAGTTGTTCTGCTCAAGAGGATTTGGGCAATTTTACTTCTAAACCAGTAAATGTTGAAAAGCCTGATACTATTTCTAAACCTGCAGATTCGGATGATGATACAATAGTTGTCCAAGATCCGGTTGTTCAAGATCCAGTTATCGTAGCCCAAAATAGCATTATTGCGCATCGTGGTGCTTGGAAAAAAAATAATTTTCCGCAAAATTCGATAGCGGCATTAAAAGAGGCAATAAGATTAGGATGTAAAGGCTCGGAGTTTGATATATGGTTTACTGCTGATGACTCTTTAATTGTAAATCATGATCGTATTTACAATAACTTAATAGTTCAAAATGCGAGTTATTCACAATTAACTGCTTTGAAACTTTCAAATGGTGAAAATTTGCCAACACTACGAGAATATATACAAGCAGCAAAAGAAAACAATACAACAACCAAATTAGTTTGCCATTTTCAAGAAGGTTTAAATCCAGTTAGAAGAAAGTTATTTGCGACTAAAATTTTTGAATGTATTAATAAACTTAAAGCTCAATATTTAATAATCTATGCTTCTGATTCATATGCTTTATTAAAAGAAATAAGAGCTAAAGATGCTTTGGTGGATACTAGATATTTGATGGGCAACGCTTTTCCTCCTGAACAAGTCAAAAAAGATAATATATCTGGTATTTTTTATTATGACTCTGCCTATACCAATAACCCTGAATGGATAGAAAGTGCAAGAGCTAACAACCTTACTTTAAGTGTTAGTGGTGCAAATAATATAGACCGTATTAAGTGGTATCTTAAAAATAATTTTGATGCTATCTTAACTGATGAACCTGAGTTTTTAATAAAACTTCAGTCGTCCTTGGTGAATTAATATATAAAAAAAACTTAAAAAATATTGGTTTTCCCTTGAAAACTAATATTGTATCTAAGAACTTGCATATCTTGAACAAGATGAAATTATTGCAATGATAATTTTTAAGAATAAAAAACTGATTTTACACAAATAAATAAAATATAATGAAAATAGGGTACACAACAGGTGTTTTTGACTTGTTCCATATAGGACATGTTAACTTGCTGAGAAATGCGAAGTCAATGTGTGATAAATTAATTGTAGGGGTGACTACAGATGAGTTGGTTTCATATAAGAATAAAAAAGCAGTGATCCCTTTTGAAGAGCGTGCTGAAATTGTTAGAAATTGTAAACACGTGGATGTAGTTATTCCGCAACCATCTATGGATAAATTTGAAGCTTGGCAAAAATTAAGATTTGATATAATGTTTGTTGGTGATGATTGGTTTAATACTGATAAATGGAAAGACATTCAAGCACAGTTTGAAGAGGTTGGAGTTAAAATTGTTTATTTTCCATATACTAAAGGAACATCTTCGACTATTTTGAATGAAACATTAGAGAGATTAAGAGAAAGTAATAAATAAATTTATGTGCGGAATATTAGTAAATGTTGGAAGTGTTGGGAAGGATAAATTTATTCAAGCTTTAAATTTACAAACACATAGAGGTCCAGATAGTTTTGGTTATGATAAAATTGACAATGTAAGTTTCGGACATAGAAGGTTAAGTATCATTGATTTGAACGAGTGTTCAAATCAACCCATGCGAAATCGCAACGAGAGATATACAATTGTTTTTAATGGAGAAATTTATAATTATAAAGAAATTAGAGAAGAGCTAATTGAATTAGGATATCTTTTTGAAACTGATGGTGATACTGAGGTTTTATTAAATGCTTATGAGGCATTTGGAGTGAAGGTGTTAGATAGGTTAATTGGAATGTTCGCTTTCGTTATATATGATAACCTAACTAAAGAAATTTTTGTCGCACGTGATAGATTAGGAGTAAAACCTCTTTTTTATACCATAAATAATGATGGGATGATTTTCTCGTCTGAGGTTAAATCTATTTTAAGTTTGGATGGTTTTAAGCGCAAGTTAAATTTACATGCAGTTAGTTCTTATCTTTCGTATCGATACCCAATAATGAATGATACTTTTTTTGAAGGTATAAATGTTTTTCCATCTGCTCATTGGATGAAAATTGATTCAGATGGACAAAAAACTATAGAAAAGTATTGGGATTTTGATGATAAAATAAGTTTGCAAAAAGAAGATAAAGGAGAGAAGTATTATATTGATAAGCTAAAGGAGTTGATTACATCTGCAGTCAAATATAGAATGGTTTCAGATGTACCTGTTGGCGCATATTTATCTGGAGGTGTAGACTCAAGCATTGTCACGTATGAATTAGCTAAATTAAAAGAAGGGGTAGTAAATACTTTTACAATTGGTTTTGCTGAAGAAGGATATAATGAATTTTCATACTCAAAAATTGTGTCTGACTTGTGTAACACTAATCATAAAGAAATTCTTCTTGATGAAAAGAATTATTTTGAAGCAATGACTGATTTGATTAAGGTCAAGGATGCTCCTTTAGGAGTTCCAAATGAAGTTCCTTTATTCTTAATGTCAAAAATATTAAAAAAAGATATTACAGTTGTTCTGTCTGGAGAAGGTGCAGATGAAATATTGGCTGGCTATAGCAGGATTTTTAGCTCATCAGAAGATTTTAAAAAAATGTCAGATCCGGAGTTAGAAAAAGACAGTTTGTTGAGTCAAAAACTAAGTAGTAAATATGGAGAAGATTTTCCCAAAAGTGAGATTGAACACTTTTTGAGTTTATATCAATACTGCTCTTCTTCGTTTAAATCAAAATTATTTCATTCTAATATTGATTCAACAAACATTGAAAAAGATTTAAATGAGGTTTTTTCTTTTAATTTTGAAAAATTAGATGGCGAGTCTTATTTGAATAAAATGCTTTATTGTTTCGAGAAAATTCATTTACCTGGTTTATTAAATAGATTAGATACAACTACAATGGCGGCCAGTGTTGAAGGTCGTGTGCCATTTGTCGATCATAGATTAATTGAATTTGCTTTTTCGATACCTAATCATTATAAGTTAAAGTGGACTGGGGATAAAACATCTTTAGATACACAGTTAGGCAGTGAAATGGCAGAAAATTCTAATGTTCCAAAATATATATTGAAAAAAAGCTATGAAGATATCATTCCAAACGAAATCCTATATAGAAAGAAAATGGGGTTTCCAGTGCCTTTGAATAATTGGTTTGGGAATGATTTTAAAGATCTTGCTTATTCTAAGATAATTAATGGATATTTAATAGGAAATAAAATTATTAATAAAGACTTTTTCTTGGAATTAATTAATAATTATGAAGTAATTGGAAACAAAGAGGATATTGGTATGAAAATTTGGATGATTTTAAATTTAGAACTTTTTCTATCTGACTATTTCAAAAAGATAGATTAGTATTTAATAAATAAAAAAATTCAACTTTTAGTTTAAATGATATTAAAAAATGTAAATATCAAATCGCCTTTAATATCTAATTTTTTATCATTAGTAATATTACAAGGTGCAAATTATATTTTTCCGTTATTAACTATTCCATATTTATTTAGAACGTTAGGAGTTGAAACTTTTGGATTAATTAGTTTTGCAACTGCATTTGCACAGTATTTTGTTATTCTGACTGATTTTGGTTTTGGGATTTATGGTGTACAATACGTTTCTGCGAATCGAGATAATAAAGAGCTACGAGATGTTTTTTTTGTTAACGTAGTGATTGCGCAACTTTTTCTTTTTGTGCTAGGATTATTATTTTTACTTAGCATAATTTTTATTTCCGATAAATTTTATGTAGACAGATGGGTGTATTTAATTTCTTTTATGTCGGTCTTTGGTACAGTACTTTTGCCAGCTTGGTTTTTTCAAGGAATAGAGCAAATGAAATACATTACTCGAATTAATATTGTAACCCGTACACTTTCGATTATTCCTATTTTTTTCTTTGTAAAATCAGACGCTGATTATTTATTAGTACCTTTTTTTTATGGTTTAGGGTCTATTACTTCTGGTGCAATAGCATTGTATGTGGCAAGTAAGCGTTTTAAAGTAGATTTAAATTTTTTTAGAGCATCTTTCTCAGGAATAAGATTGTGTCTCACAGAAAGTTCTACTTTTTTTGTTTCTAGAATATCTGTGTCATTGTATACTGTTAGTAATAGTTTTGTCTTAGGGCTTGTACTTGGTAACGTTGCAGTAGGGTATTATGCAGCCGCAGAAAAATTATATTCTGCTATACAAAGTGTGTATAGTCCACTTAGTAGTGCAATATATCCTCATATGGTTAAAAGTAAAGATCTGAGTATGTTTAAGAAAATATTTGGATTTGCAATATTGATTAATTGCTTAAGTATACCAATTTGTATTTACTATGCAGATTTCATAATGTCTTTGATATACAAAAATTTAGCAAAAGAAAGTATTGCAATATTTAGAATATTACTGGTAGAATGTTTACTTTCTATACCTTCTATTTTAATTGGATACCCTTTACTTGGTGCATTTGGACATGCAAAATATGCTAACTTCACGGTTATTGTCTCTTCTTTTTTTCATATAGTAGGACTAGCAATATTATTTTTCACAAATAATATTACAGTCATAACAGTGGCTTGTTTAGTAGTGTTGACCCAAGTTGTAGTTTTGTCGCTTAGGAGTGTGGGAGTATATACCAAAATATTAAAATAATGAAGCTTTTAAAAATAATTATTAAAAAAATCTGATGGATATAAAATATTTGTTGAAAATAATAATCTCTCCTGTTACAAGTTCTCTTTATTTTATTTCTGGAATGATACCTAGAGACCCAAAAATTTGGGCATTTGGATCTAATAATCAAATTTTTTCTGACAACTCTAAATATCTCTATATTTATTTATTAAATTCTTACCCTTCGTTAAAATGTGTTTGGATTACAACAAAACCAGATGTTTTTAAAAAAATTTCAGAAAGAGGTGGAAATGTTGCAATGAAATGGAGTCTTAAAGGTTTTTGGTATGCTTTGCGTAGCAAATACTGGTTTGTAAGTGGTTCTCGACCGGATATTAATTTTTACGCCTCGAAGGGAGCAACAACTTTTAATTTATGGCATGGAATTCCTTTGAAAAAAATTGGATTTGATATTGATAATGGTCCACAATATAATGAGTTTCATTCAACATCATTTATTCATAGAAAAATTATTGCGAAAGATATATTTATAGCACCGGAATATTTTTTAAGTACTTCAGATTATGTTTCCAGAAAAATTTTTAGCTCTGCATTTGCAATTCCTCTTGAAAGATGTCTTTCTTTTGGATATCCTCGAAATGATATTTTTAGCATGAATGTTGATAGTATCCAAAAATTAGTGACAAAATGGGAAAGTAAAGAGATTGACGATTTGTTGAATAAAATTAAATCCTCAAATAGAACTTGGGTATATATGCCAACATTTCGAGACTCTAAGCCAAATTTTTTAGTTGACATTGAACTTAATTATGAAAAAATAAACTCATTTTTAATCGCACACAATCATTTTTTTATATTAAAACTACATCCACTAACTTCTGCTGATACATTTGAATCTTTAAAAAAATATTCAAATATTATATGTATGAATCCTAAGGATGATATCCATTTGTTGCTTCCATTTTGTGATGCGTTAATTACAGATTATTCTTCAATATATTTTGATTTTTTGCTATTAGATAAGCCAATATATTTTTTCTCTTATGACTTAGATGAATATTTACTTCAATCTAGAAGTATGTACTATGATTATACCGATATAACACCAGGAGATAAAATTTTAAAAGCCGAAGATTTACAGTCACTTATCTGTTCAGAGGTGTTAGAAGATAATTGGAAAAAGAGACGTGAAGAGTTTAAAAAAAAGTTTTTTAAATTTTCTGACGGTAATAGTTCCCAAAGGATTACAGATTTTATAATTCAAGAAAATAAACTTAATGTTAACTAAACGTCGTTTGTTGTTCATAAATACTTTATACTCACCAAATATAGGTGGTGGTGCCGAGATAATTTTACAAGAGCAAATAGAAGGGTTAAAAGCTAAAGCGTATCATGTAGCTGTTTTAGTTACAGGCCCCGATAAAGGATTGAAGATTGATAAAGTTAATGACGTAACTGTTTACAGGGCAGGTTTGAAAAATTTGTATTGGCATTTTACAAAAAAAAAGCACAATAAATTTTTGAGACTTGTTTGGCATTTTAAAGATAGATACAATAATAAAATGCGTACGTATGTTAATGATGTTATTAAAATGGAAAAACCTGACGTTATTATTTGTCATAACCTTACAGGATGGTCAATTTCGGTATGGGATGAAATAGCAAATGCAGGAATTCCAATTATCCAAGTAATACACGATCTTTATCTTTTATGCCCATCTAGTAGTATGTTTAGAGGTGGAAAAGCTTGTCAGATGCAATGTTCTGATTGTAGATTGTTTAGAGCAAACCATGTTTTAAAATCTGAAAATATTAATGCTGTTATTGGAGTCAGTAATTATATATTAAATAGATTTTTATCAGCAGGATATTTTGCTAAAGCTCAAAAGCATGTAGTTTACAATGCAAGGGAAATTGAAGATACAAAATCAAAAAAAGAGAGAATTGATAACAAAGAAACTTTACGTATTGGTTATATTGGTACGTTATCAGAAATAAAAGGAGTAGAGTGGCTAATTAATCAATTTCAATCAATTGATATAAATGCAACTTTAATTATTGCAGGAAGAGGTCTTGTTGAATATGAAAGACATTTAAAAGAAATTGCAACAAATGAAAATGTTAGTTTTATTGGTTATACTTCACCAAGTGATTTTTATTCTCAAGTTGATATAGTTGTAGTTCCTTCAATTTTAGGAGAAGCATTTGGTTTAGTCGCAGTTGAAGCAGGCGCTTATCATCTGCCTGTTATTGCTTCTCGAATTGGGGGTTTGCCAGAAATTGTTAAAGATGGGGTAAATGGGTTATTATGTGATGTTAATGATCCTGATTCTTTGGGTTTAGCGATATTAAGTCTATATAATAATTTAAATCTTTACAATCAATTATCAAATAATTCTAGAGCTTCTGTTGAATCTATGTTGAGTAAAGAAGTAATGCTAAAGGAATATGAAGAGATTATTAAATCTGTTTAAAAAAAATGAAAGAACTTTATCTGAAAGATAAATTAAGGCCCGATTTGAAAAAATCTTTTTTGTTGAAAAAACAAGATAAAGTTGCATCTAAATTTATTTTAGTAATTATTTCCAGTCTATTATTATTTGAAGTTTTTTCTGGAGCGTTAAGATATTATTTTTCGCAATGGGGTATGTCATATATTATCTATTTACCTAAAATAGCTTGTTTTATTGCAGTAGTTTTAAAGATCATAAGGTTAAAAATAAAAAATTTTATACCAATAATTGCTCTGGTATTTTCAATTTTAGTTGCTCTTTTTAATTCGGCAGTTTTCTCAAATATTGCATTTAGTTTTTTTGTTTATTCACCAGTTATTTTTGGTATTTTATATGGTAAGTACATTGAAATTAAGCAAAAAGAGGTTCTTTTTATTGTATGGATCTGTTTAATTGCCTCCATCTTTGGTATTTTTTTAGATTCAACAACAGATTTGCCGTGGAAAGGTTTTGTTTATAATATTGGTGATATAGAAGTGCAAGCAAATAGACAATGGCAAACTTTTGGTGAAGACAGAATAGCCGGTTTTTCTAGAATATCAGCATCTCTGGCTATTATGATAGCAATTTTTTCCTTGTATATTAACGCATATTTGCGCTCGAATTTATTGCGTTTTTTACTTTTTGGGATTACATTTTATAGCATCATTCTCACAACAAATAAATCTACAGTAGTTTCTTATTTAATTAGTCTTGTCGCTTATTTTCTATTTCAGAAAAGATCAGCTTTAAAGGGGATTTTTTATTCTATAACAGCTGTAGGTGTCTTTCTACCTGTTTTAGGAATTTTTTTAGAATATTCCATAAATACTCGTGGTTTAAGTACTCTTACTAAAACATTGCTTTTTTCGTTTGATGATAGATTAACAAATACTTGGCCCAATTTTTATGAAAATGTGTTAAGTCATAATGGCTTATTTTGGGGTACTGGATTAGGTACTATTGGTACGCCATATTCAACATTTCCTATTAAAGATTTGCCAGCTATCAAAGGTTATAGTCTTGGTGTGGCTGACAATACTTTTTTATACCTATGGGGCATTTTTGGAGTGATTGGAGTTTGGCTATATACTCGTTTTTATTGGTTGATGAAAAAACTTGCAATTTCTCATTATAACTTTTCAGTTGCATTATGTTGTATTTCAGTTTGTGTTTGTGTAATATCATGGACTACTGATATCTTTGAAGCTGTGGTTAGTAGTTTATTTATAGGGATTGCAATTTCTAGAGCAATCGGAAAACATAAAATTGCCAGTTTATAATGATTGTTATTAATGCAAGATTTCTTACCCAGCCAATTACAGGCGTTCAGAGGTTTGCTATTGAGATTTCAAAAGAGCTTAAAAAGAGTAATCTTCCAGTTGTTTTTTTAGCACCTAAAAATATCATTCACCATGATTTGGCTCAGGAATTAGATGTAAAAACTTTAGGCAGGCTAAAAGGTCATCTGTGGGAGCAGATCGAGTTGCAAACATACGTACTGAAAAATAATGCTTTTTTGGTTTCGTTTTGTAATACAGGCCCTTTGTTTGTTAAAAAGCAGATTGTAACAATTCATGATTTGTGTTTTAAAGTACATCCGGAATGGTTCTCAAAAGGTTTTTCTTCGTTTTATAATTTTTTGATACCAAAATTAGTTAAAGTTTCAAAAGCAATTATAACAGTCAGCGAAGTTTCAAAAAAAGAACTTATAGATGAACTTAGCGTTTATGATGAAAAAATCACAGTAATTTATAATGCGGTTGCACCAGTTTTTAAAGAGCCTAATAGTGTGATAAATAGTAAGAGGCCCTTGAATGACGAGTATATTTTATCTGTTTCATCTCATCATCCAAGAAAAAACTTCGACAGACTTGTTGAAGCATTTAAGCTTATTAAGAGAGATAATCTTAAATTATGCATAATAGGAAATGTAAATAAGAACTTTAATTCAAAAATAAGTGAGAATGACGAAAATATTATTTTTTTAAATAATATTTCAGATACGGAACTGGTTGGTTATTACAAATTTGCCAATTTGTTTGTTTTTCCAAGTTTATATGAAGGATTCGGGATACCAATAATTGAAGCAATGAGTTTAGGTACAAAGGTGTGCGTTTCTGATATTCCTGTTTTTAGAGAAATCTGTGGTGACAATACGATATATTTTAATCCATTAGATGTTAATGATATTAGCAGGAATATGTTAAAAGCTTTAAATAGTTCAAATGATAAATTGTCTCAAAATAATTTAGCAGACTACAGCTGGAATCAAAGTGCTTTGAAATTAATAAAATTGATTGAAAAGAATTTATAATAGAAAAATAAAACTATATAATTAAAGATAAAAATTTAAAAACTACTGAATGTGGCTTTTTTAAATTTTTAAAAGATATAAAGCTATTATTGCTTTTCCTGTTTAAAAAATAATAAATGAAAATTGCACTTGTTCAAGATTGGTTAACAGAGTTAGGCGGAGCCGAAAAAGTATTTCGATCGATTTATGATTTATACCCGGATGCAGATATATATACTTTAGTATATAATCCAGAAGTTCTTAAAAAAATGAACATTTCAGAGAGTAAAGTCACGGCATCATTTATTCAGAGATTGCCTTTTGGTAAAACAAAATATCGCAATTATCTTCCTCTTTTTACAAAAGCAATTGAGAGTTTTGACTTTAGTCAATATGATTTGGTGATTTCTTCATCTTATTCTGTTGCTAAGGGAGTACTTACAAATAGCAGTCAGGTGCATATTTGTTACTGTCATTCTCCCGTTAGATACGCTTGGGATTTGTATCATCAATATTTAAATGAAGCTGGATTAAAAAAAGGATTAAAATCAATTATTGTAAAACACTATTTGCATAAATTGAGAATATGGGACATTATTAGTACCAATCGTGTCGATTATTTTATTTGTAATTCAAATTATATAAAAAATAGAATTGCGAAACTATATCGACGCGATGCAGAAGTTATTTATCCTCCAATTTCTATTGAGGAGTTTCCATTTTTAGACCAGAAGGAAGATTATTTTATAACATGTTCTAGATTGGTGCCATACAAAAGAATTGATCTTATAGTGCAAGCTTTTTCTTTACTTCCAAATCTTAAACTGAAAGTGATTGGAGATGGCCCTGAAATGTCAAAAATAAAATCTTTAGCAAAATCAAATGTTGAAATATTGGGTTATCAAGAGGATAATGTTCTTAAAAAAGAATTATCTAATGCGAGAGCATTTGTATTTGCAGCCGAAGAGGATTTTGGGATAATTCCGATTGAAGCTCAAGCATGTGGAACTCCAATAATTGCATTTGGTAAAGGCGGAGCTTTAGAGACGGTGATAGAAAATGAAACAGGAGTTTTTTTTGAAGAACAAACTGTTGAATCTTTGATTGATGCAATAAATAGATTTTTGATAGTTGAAAATAATTTCTTGTCTGATAAAATTAGAGATAATGCATCGAGATTTGTTGATACGAAATTCAAAAATGCAATTATTCAGTTTGTTAATGTACATACGATAGGGAAGAATAATAAAAAAAATAAAGATTTATTAAGTGACTAGTTTTTGAAATGTTTATGATTTTTTTAGTCGTAATCAATATTTTGATTTTTGAAGTATGTCTTGTTGTTAACTTAATTTTTAATAAGTAAAAATGAAAATTTTAGAAGAACTCTCGGAGTACCGCTTTTCTCGGTATTTTAAAATCTTGTTCTTGATATGGGATATAGTACTGTTAAATGTAGCTATCGCTTTATCAGCCTTGCTTCGATTCGGGACTATTGACAAATTATTTTTAAAAGAAGTAGAAACTATTTCATTATTAGGTAATTTAATATGGATTGGGCTTTTATTGTATAAAGATTCTTTTAGAATTGTAAGAGTTGAACCTATAGAATCTATTTTAAAAAGAACTATTAAAAAAGTTATTATACATATTGCTATAACCGCTTTTTTTGTTGTTGTATTAAAATACACAGATATTTCGAGACTGCGCTTGGTTTATTTTTATTGTATTTTCTTTGGGTTACTTATGATTTCGAGGTATTTATCAATGAAATTGCTGAAGTTTATTAGAGCGAAAGGATATAATTTTAGAAGTTTTATAATTGTAGGCGCTAATGATACCGGCGAAAGAATGCGCAGAATTTTAGCTAAGGATTTAACTTATGGTTACCGTTTTCTTGGTTTTTTTGATGAAAAAGTGGATCCTTTTGCATTTATTTCACACCCTATTTTAGGTGGATTTGATCAGATTGAAGAATTTATTCTTAATGAAGAGGTGGATGAAATGTATGTAGCATTACACATTGATAACATTGCTGTGATAAATCAATTAGTGAAAATTTGCGAACAGCATATGGTTCGTATAAAGTTTATTCCAGACTTTCAGTTGTATACAAAGTCCAACAAAGTACAAATGACTTTTTACGAAAATACTCCCGTGTTGATGTTTCGACGAGAACCATTAGAAGCGGCGGTAAATCGATTTTTAAAGAAAGTTTTTGATATTTGTTTTTCATCATTTGTTTTGGTCTTCATATTTCCATGGCTGTTTCCCATTATTATGCTTATTATAAAAATGGAATCTCCAGGTCCCGTTTTTTTTAAACAGGAGCGTTCAGGAAGGGATAATAGATCTTTTACCTGTTTAAAATTTAGAAGTATGCGTCTAAATGGAGCTGCTGACAGTAAACAAGCTGTGAAAGGAGATAGACGTGTTACTAAATTTGGTGCTTTTATGCGAAAAACAAGTATTGATGAATTGCCTCAATTTTTTAATGTGTTTTTTGGAGATATGTCGGTAGTTGGACCTAGGCCGCACATGGTCAATCATACTAAGCAATACAGCGAGTTAATTAATAATTATTTAGTGCGTCAATATGCTAAGCCAGGCATAACTGGATGGGCGCAGGTTAATGGCTTTCGTGGAGAAACGAAAGAACTTATAGATATGGAAAATAGAGTAGAATATGATATTTGGTATATTGAAAACTGGAGTTTGTTATTAGATATTAAAATAATAATAAAAACAGTCTTTAATGTGTTTAAAGGTGAAGAAAATGCTTTTTAAGTATATAGTTTTGAACTTTTCCGAAATCTAACATTATAACTCAATGCCTGACATAAAAGGTGCATTTGCCTTTTGTATAAATATTTTTTTAATCCTTATATTTGCCCCGTAAATTGTAGACCTAATGAAATTGAATTCTTCCTTTTTTATAAAAACATTTAGTTTTTTAATGCTTTTATTCTTGTTTTTTTCTTGTGGATCCAAAAAAGATGTTGTGTATTATCAAAATATCGATGGAATGACTGCGCAGCAAAACGCAAATTCTTATGAAATTAAACTCCAGCCTGATGATTTGTTAATGATTTTAGTTTCAGCTGATGATCCTGAAGTAGCGATTCCATTTAATTTAAGAACTTATAGTACAACAAATAATAACAGATTAGATGTTACGAGAGGCCAAGAAACAGTTCAATTGTATTTGGTGGATCAAAGCGGTAATATTGAATTCCCTGTTATTGGAAAATTAAAAGTGAGTGGACTTACACGAACTGAAGCTCTTAAGATGTTGCAAGAAAAAATAGGTACCTACATTAAGAATCCAATTATTAATCTTCGTATAATGAATTTTAAAATTTCTTTACAAGGTGAAGTAAATTTACCAGGAACTTATCCGATAACATCAGAAAGAGTTACTTTAGTTGAAGCATTAAGTATGGCCAAAGATTTAACAATTTATGGGCGTAGAGATAATATTTTGGTTATCAGAGAAGTAGATGGTGTAAAGTCATATAATAGAGTAGATATAACTAAATCGGATTTTATTAATTCTCCTTTTTACTATCTATCTCAAAATGACGTAGTCTATGTTGAGCCAAATAAAACCCGAATCAACTCATCTGCAGTCGGTCCAAATACGTCGGTAATTATATCTGCAATTTCGATATTAGTATCGCTTTCTGTTCTAATTTTTAAATAAAATATTAAAATGCATAAACAAGATTTTTATAATGATATTATCGATGATGAAACTGAAGATTTTAATCTTAGAGAACAATTAGATAAGTATTTAATTCATTGGCGTTGGTTTTTATTAAGTATTTTTTTGGGATTGGTTTTATCTTTTTTATATTTAAGATATACAGTACCAAGTTTTGAAGCAACGACTACAATACTTGTTAAAGACGAGAAAAAAGGTGGTATGCTTTCTGAATTGTCGGCTTTTGCTGATCTAGGAATTGGTGGAAGTATGATAAACAACGTTGATAATGAAATTGAAATTTTAAAGTCTAGAACATTAGTAGAAAGCACAATAAAGAAGCTAAATCTAAATGTTAGCTTATTCGTAACTGGTAAAGTTATTGATCTTGATATATATGCAAAATCTCCTATAAAGGCATTTTTTATCAATAAAACTAGTTCATTTGATAAAGCTGATGTAGTTTTTAAGTGTAATCTTTTGAATGATAATTCTTTTCAATTAGAAACAGAAAAAGACAATGTAATTGGTTTAGATGATGAAAATGTTATCTTGTCTGCAAAAAAAGAGTTTAAATTTGGAGAAAAAATTAGCACTCGATTTGGTACGTTGGTAGTTACGAAGACTCAATTTTATGAGAAAAATAAAGATGGCAAATTTAAAAATATACTAATAGTTATACAAACCTTAGATGATTTAACGGAAGGGTTCAGAAAAAAATTAAAAGTTGATCCTATTAGTAAAACGAGTAGTGTAGTTAGTGTTTCTATTTCTGATCCTGTATCTAAAAAAGCGGAAGACTTCTTGGATAATATGATTCAGATCTACAATGAAGATGCGGCGGAAGATAAAAATTATATTTCAGAAAACACGTCTAAGTTTATTGCAAGCAGATTAGCATTAATAGCTCAGGAATTAGATGGTGTTGAACAAGATGTAGAAACATTTAAAAAAAGCAACAAACTTACAGATATTGAATCAGAAGCAAAACTTTTTATTGAAGGTTCAACGGAGTATGATAAAAAAGGAGTTGAAACGGAAATTCAATTAAATGTTGTTTCTTCACTTTTAGATTTTATTAAAAAAAGCACGAATTCCGATTTGCTGCCAACTAATATGATTTCTGATAATGCTGATGCAAGCGGGTTAATTTCGTCTTACAATCAGTTAGTTTTAGATCGCAACAGAATTTTAAAATCTGCCACTGAAGAAAATCCTTCTGTGGTTAAATTAAACCAAGAAATTTCATCTTTAAAATCAAATGTTGCAGCAAGCTTGAGACGTATGCAGTCTAATTTGCAAATTCAAAATCGTGATATAAAAAGCCAAGAAGGAATTTTAAACAGTAAAATTGGTAAAATTCCTGTGCAAGAACGTCAGTTTAGAGTAATTGCTAGACAGCAAAAAGTTAAAGAAGAATTGTATTTGTATTTACTTCAAAAACGTGAAGAAACTGCCATTTCGTTGTCTGCAACAGAACCTAATGCTCGAGTAATTGACGTCGCAAAAGCAGATAAAGACCCAATTAGTCCAAAGAAAAAAATTATTTATTTGGCTGGAATGCTTTTAGGATTATTGATTCCGTTTGGTGTCATTTATGGGAATGACTTATTAGATACAAAAATTAAGAGCAAATTGGATCTTGAAGGAAAAACACAAATTCCATTTATTGGAGATGTACCAACTTCAGATGATATTGCTGAATTAATTAAATCAGAAAGCAGGACAAGTTCTGCAGAGGCAATTCGTATTGTGCGAACGAACTTGGAGTTTATGCTTACCAAAGTTCCTGAAGGAATTGCAAAAACTGTTTTTGTAACATCAACTTTCCCTTCAGAAGGTAAAACTTTTATATCCGTAAATCTTGCAGCAACTTTTGCTTTATCTGGTCGACGTGTTTTATTGGTTGGTTCTGATATTCGTAATCCAAAGTTTGGTGAGTATATCAATGTGCCAAGCGTAGGTTTGACTAATTATTTGTCATCAACTGATAAAGATGTTAGAGATTATATTATTAAACACGAAGGCTACAAGAATTTCTTTATCCTGCCATCAGGTGTGATTCCGCCAAATCCGGCTGAATTATTGATGAGCAATAAAGTGGATCAGCTTTTTGCAGAACTTAAAAAAGAGTATGATTATATTATTGTAGATACGGCGCCAGTTAGCTTGGTTACAGATACCCTATTAATTGCTAAAAACGCGGATACTTTTGTATATGTAATGCGTGCGAACGTATTAGAAAAGCGTATGTTGAATATCGCTAACACTTTCTATAAAGAGAAGAAATTACCTAATATGTGTATCGTCCTTAATGATACAGATTCTACAAAAGGTTATGGATATGGCTATGGTTATGGTGTACGAGTAGAGAAAAAACCTTGGTACAAAAAGTTAATCTCTAAGTAATAAAAAGAAGATTGCATAAAAAAACGGCTCAATTACTTGAGCCGTTTTTTTATGCAGTATTTTTAGTTTTAAATCAATTGGGGTCAGAATTTGAAAAATTGATTGTTTGCAATAATTTCTTTTAAAACTTTAATGTTATTATTGTCAATTTTTACTTTCTGATTGAATGATGCAATATGATTATTATGGTGTACATCTGTTCCGACAAAATCATACATTCCTTTTTTTAGAAGCTCGTCGGCGATTTTTGTGATTTCACTGCCATAATATCCAACTGTTGCAAGCAGGTTAAGCTGAAACAAACAACCAGCCTTTTTTAATTTATCATATTCATTGAAATTTTTATGATAAAATAAATAGCGTTCAGGATGTGCTAAAACAGGGATATATCCCGCAACCTGAAGATCAAAGAGAATTTTGTATAATTGAACTGGTGCGTTCATGTACGACATTTCAACTAACACATAATTGTCTTTTAATGTCAAAAGCTTTTCGTTTTGAAAATGGGTTTCAAACCAGTCATCCATGAAATATTCTGCAGCAGCCTGAAATGGAATTTTAGTATTTTTGGCTTCCAGTAAAATTTGAGTTTCTTTATGTTTGGCAATAATCGATTCGGGCGAATTATTCCAAATATAATGACTAATATGAGGAGTTGCAATAAATTGAACAACGCCCATTTCTTCAAAAGACTTTGCAAGTCTGTTTGTGTCTTCTATCGTTTTTGCACCATCATCGATTCCTGGCAATAAATGTGAATGGATATCAACATAATTACCAGCTAGAAGGTCCTTTAAATACGGTTTTGATTTTAAGAATGATAACATGCTGCAAAAGTAAGTAAACTACTCTATATTTTCGAACTCAAAATGGTAAACTTTTTATAATATAGATTTTGAGTGGCAATCTAATTTTTCTATCTCAGGTATTATTTTATATTTGTTTCTGCTAATAATTTAATATTTTATAAAAATTAAAGAAAATTTGTATAATAAAAGAATTGTTTCTATCGATGCTTTGCGAGGAATTACCATTTTTGTAATGATTTTTGTAAATGAGCTGGCAAGTGTAAAAAATGTGCCTCAATGGATGAAGCATATGCCAGCCGATGCTGATGCAATGACTTTTGTTGATTTAGTTTTTCCTGCTTTTTTGTTTATTGTAGGAATGTCAATTCCATTTGCCTTTAATGCTCGGTTAATAAAAGGAGATAGCCCTAAAACGATTTGGACTCATACACTTAAAAGGGCATTGGCTTTGATTATTATTGGTGTTTTTATGGTAAATGCCGAATATGGTTATGATGCCTCAAAAATGTTGATCGCACCTGCTTTTTGGGGATTATTGGCTTATGCAATGCCAATTCCGATTTGGAATAAATATTCGAAGGATTTTTCAATCTGGCTAAAATATACACTTCAGTATGGTGGAATGCTGGTTTTGGCTGTTCTATATTTTCTTTATATTCAGGATACAGGCGAAAGAGGAATGACTCCAAAATGGTGGGGAATTCTTGGTCTTATTGGATGGGCGTATCTTTTTACCGTTGTTTATTATTGGCTAGTTTGGGGTAAATTATGGGCAATGATTGTCTTTTTAATTTTTTGTGTTACAGCAAATTCACTGAATTTAATCGAAGGCTCTATAATACAACAATCATTCTGGCTAAGTTTTATAGCTGGACACTTAACACATGCTTCTTTAGTTAGTGCAGGAGTTGTTATTTCGTTATTGTTTTTTGATAAGAAAATCGAAACCAAAATTAATTGGCCAGTAATTGGTTTTGCAGTTTTATTTTTTATTGTCGGTTATTGGCTTAGACCTTACTTTGGAATTTCAAAAATTAAAGGAACTCCGTCATGGACAATGTTTTCGGCAACAATTTGTACAGTATTATTTTATTTTCTGTATTGGCTTATGGAAATTAAAAAGCAAACAAAGTGGAGCGAATTTTTTATGCCCGCCGCCGCAAATCCGCTTTTGATTTATATTTTGCCGGGTGTAATCTATTATTTCAATCTGGCTTTTAATATTCATATAATTCCCGATTATTTCCGCGAAGGAATTCCAGGAATTATCTGGTCCTTAGTTTTTTCGACGATTATGCTTTTGGTTATGAAAATTTGCAACAGATATAAAATTCAGCTGCATTTGTAGAGGGAATGGTTTCACGTTTGCTCCGCCAATTCGGCTTCCAGCCTCGGGTCAGGTTTCAGGTTTCAAGTTCAGCACAAAACCTGAAACTTGAAACTTGAAACTTGAAACCTGAAACCTGAAACCTGAAACCTGAAACAAAACTCACCTAACTCGCTTAAACGCGATTGGCCCATTCCGACCTTTATTATCAACAAAAGTTCCTTCGAGAGTATTTCCATCTTCAGATAGAATTAAAGTATGCGTTCCGGCAGTCGCCCAACCATCAATTGGTAAAGTCACATTTACTGTATAGGTAATTGTATTTCCAATTCGTTTTCCAGTGCCGCTTTCTACAAATTTTTGCCCATTCCATTCTAAATAATGAGAGAAAATGACTTTTCCGTTTTGTTCGGAGATAATGGCTACTGCATTTGATACACCAGAATTAATATCTGTCCAAACGCCATTAATATCTATTTTTGGAGTGACAGATTTTTTTTGGCTGTAGCCGAAATTGAAAAATAAGGAAGTCATTAAAAGCAAAAGTTTTATTTTCATGTTTTTAATTTTGAATTATAACAGATTTAATTTCTAATAAAGCTCCAGAAACTGGTTTGTAATTTACAAAGTTGAATTTGCACAGATTGTGAATATTCAAAAGTTTTCCGTCAGCTAGCCCGTCTTGTTTGAAGTTTTTCCAAGGAATTTGTAATGTGGTAAAATGTTTTGGAGATGCGGGTAAATCTACCATCGGATGCGAGCCACCATGAATACAGCCAGTTCCTTCGGTATTTCCTTCCCGTGCCTGCAGTTTTATTAACTGAGTTGATTTATAAATTATTGTTACAAAACCAGAATTCTCAGATAGATTTTTCGGAATTCCTTCGTTTGTTTCTGATGGAATAATAGTAACATTCAGTTCAATTTCTCCTACTGGAAAATCTTTAGCTGTTACACGTATAATGCCTTCTTTCTCGCGAACAGCGTTGATGATTTCTTGGTTTTCTGCTACCGGACCTGCAATAAACCAAGTGTTTGATTTAACAAGATCTGTACCTTCCCAAATAAAACTCGAGGTAAAAAAGAAAAGCACAAAACATATTAAGAGGGGACGAATCATAGAATCGATTATTTTTTGAAATTCACTTTCATTCTTTCAAAGATACTTTTTCTTAGGTATTTAATTTTCTCACTGTAAATCTTTTTAAAATAAATGTTATTGTCTTAATAAAATTCTAAATTTGTAAGAATGCATTCTTAAAGTCTTTTTAATGAATAGTTTAAAAGTAAAATTTATCTTGTTTGTAATTTTTATTTCACCATTTTGTTATTCGCAAAATGATAGTACTGCTGTGGAAAGCCAAGATATTTTAGATGTTATTCATAAAATATTTACAAAAAAAAGTGATTCAATATCTGAACGAAAGGACCGAAAGCTGGCTTTTTCATTATTGCCAGTTCCTGTTGGGGCAAACAATTCAAATGGGTTGGTTGTTTCTTTCCTAACTACATTTTATTTAGGTGAAGATTATGAAACCACAAATATGTCACAGGTTTCTTTTTCTCCTTATTTTAGTTTCAGCAATCAATATGTGTTTCCTATTCAATCGTATATTTATACAAAAGAGAATAAATGGAATTTCATTGGTGACTATCGTTATATGATTTACCCGCAGCTGACTTATGGACTGGGGGATAACAACTCAAAAGAAGAAATGTCGACTTTAGATTATCAGCAATGGCGTTTTTATCAATTTATTACGCGCAAAGTTGTTGGGAATTATAGGTTGGGAATTGGTTTTCTGTATGACAATTACACTAATATTTCTGAAGATTCTAATATCGATGAAGAGACGGATTACGTTAAATACATGAATGGGGATTTTTCAGATGAAACCTCGTTTGGATTTGCTTTTCAAGGTTTGTATGATTCCAGAAAAAACATCGTGAATCCGGAAGAGGGAATGTATATTGAAGCCGATTTACGAATAAATACAAGTGGCGTGAACGGTGACAAATGGCAGTCTTTATATTTTGATGCCCGAAAATACCATTCCTTCAGTAAAACTAAACATCGTGTTTGGGCTTCGAGGGCTTTTTATTGGTCTACTTTTGGTGGAAAACCGCATTATCTTGATTTGCCGAGTATTGGCTGGGATCGTGACGGAAAAACGGGACGTGGCTTTACAAAAAACAGATACCGCAGCAACGCATTGATTTATTTTGAAACGGAATATAGAACGGATATAACCAGAAATGGCTTTTTTGGTGCTGTGTTTTTTGCTAATATTTCATCAGTTTCAAAACTTGATACGTATCAATTTGATAAATGGCATCCCGCTGTCGGGACGGGAGTTCGAATTAAATGGAACAAAAAAAACAATAGTAATTTAGCCTTGGATTACGGAATAAGTAAAAACGACTGGTCTTTGCGACTGGGTTTAACAGAAAATTTCTAACTTCCCCAAAAATCAGCAGTTTCAAATTTTCATGCAATTATCGGTAATAATTCTTAATTATAATGTAAGATACTTTCTGGAACAGTGCGTTTTAAGTGTTCAGGAAGCCATTACTATGCTTGATGGTGAAATTATCGTTGTTGATAATAATTCAGCAGATGATTCCTGCTTGATGATGATGGAACGATTTCCTTCGATAAAATTTATTCAAAATGAAGAAAATTTCGGATTTCCGAAAGGGAATAACATTGCCGTTAAAGAAGCAAAAGGAAAATATATTTGTATTTTAAATCCTGATACGGTTGTTGCAGAAGATACTTTTACTAAAATTTTGGCTTTCGCCGAAGAAAAAAAAGACTTGGGGATAATTGGGTGTAAACTAATTGACGGAACTGGAAATTTTTTGCCCGAAAGCAAACGCGGTATTCCAACGCCTTGGGTTGCCTTTACGAAAGTTTTAGGGTTGTATAAAATCTTTCCAAAATGGAAATTTTTCAACCAATATTACGCACAGCATTTAGACCAAAATCAAACCGGAAAAGTTGAGATTTTAGTTGGTGCATTTATGTTCATGGAGCGTGAACTTTATACAGATTTAAAAGGATTTGATGAAAATTGTTTTATGTATGCTGATGATATTGATTTGTCGTATCGCGCGCTGCAAAAACAAAAGCCAAATTATTATTTTCATGAAACGACAGTTTTGCATTATAAAGGAGAAAGCACCGTTAAAGACGAAAAATACATGAAGCGTTTTCAAGAAGCAATGAATTTTTTTTATCAAAAGCATTTTCAGAAATCCTTCTTTTTTAGCGCTTTTATTCAAATTGGGATTTGGTTTTTCGCTTTTCTTAAAATGTTTCAAGGAAAACCAAAACGAAAACTTTTGCCAGAAAAGTATATTTTTTATTCCTTAAATAGTATTTTGTCTGAAAAATTACCTGCAATTCTAAAAAATAAAGTACAGTTTTTAGATTTCAAAAAAGAAAAAATGGTAAATTCGTGCCACGTTTTTAAGGGAAAAAAGGTTGAGATTATTTTGGATAATCAGTACGTTTCATTCAAAAAATGTATCAAAATCATAGAAACTCTTAAAGATAAGAACGTTACTTTTAAGATTTTCCCCAAAAACACAAATTTTATTATTGGAAGCAATTCGCGAAATGACAGGGGGCAAATTGTAAAAATTGAGTAAAAAATTATATTAAATGTAATTTATATTTAAAAAATTCGGTAATTTCGCAATCTGAAAATCAAAATCACCCTTGAGGTTAACAATATGGCAAGATTTGAATTAAAACTTCCTAAAATGGGAGAAAGTGTCGCTGAAGCAACTATTACAAACTGGTTGAAAGAAGTTGGAGACAGAATTGAAGCTGATGAAGCTGTGCTGGAAATTGCGACTGATAAAGTTGACAGTGAAGTGCCAAGTGAGGTATCAGGTGTTTTAATTGAACAATTATTTGGTAAAGATGATTTAGTTCAAGTAGGACAAACTATTGCGATTATTGAAACAGAAGGTGATGCTCCGGCTCCTAAAAAAGCTGAGGAAACAGCAGCTCCTGCAGCTGCGGTGGAAATTGAAAAAACAATTGAAGCGGTAAAAGAAACGGTAAGTGCTCCGCAGGATTTTGCTTCATCAGATAAATTCTTTTCTCCGCTAGTTAAAAATATTGCAAAAGAAGAAGGTGTTTCTGTTGCTGAGCTTGATAGTATTCAAGGTTCAGGAAAAGATGGTCGTGTTACAAAAGAAGATATTTTAAAATATATTGAAGATCGCAAATCGGGTGTGGTTGCGGCAATTCCTGCATCAGCGCCTGTAAAGGTTGCTGAACCTGCAAAAGTGGTTGAGCCAGTGGTTCAAAAAAGTCAACAAGCAGTTCCGGTTTCAGTAAATGGAGGTGACGAAATTATTGAAATGGACAGAATGCGTAAATTGATTTCAGGTTACATGGTAGCATCTGTTCAGACTTCGGCACACGTTCAGTCGTTTATTGAAGTTGATGTGACAAATATTGTAAAATGGAGAGATAAAGTTAAAACGGCTTTTGAAAAAAGAGAAGGCGAGAAGCTGACTTTTACGCCAATTATGATGGAAGCAGTTGCAAAAGCTCTGAAAGATTTTCCAGGAATGAATATTTCTGTTGATGGCGATTATATCATTAAAAAGAAAAATATAAATTTAGGAATGGCGGCAGCGTTGCCAAACGGAAATTTAATTGTTCCTGTAATTAAAAATGCAGATCAGTTAAATTTAGTTGGAATGGCAAAAGCGGTAAACGATTTAGGAAATCGTGCTAAAGCTGGAAAACTTAAACCAGACGATACACAAGGCGGCACGTACACGGTTACAAATGTGGGAACTTTTGGAAGTGTTTTCGGAACGCCAATTATCAATCAGCCACAGGTTGGGATTTTAGCACTTGGTGCAATTCGCAAAGTGCCGGCTGTTATTGAAACGCCAGAAGGTGATTTTATCGGAATTCGTCAAAAAATGTTCTTATCACATTCTTACGATCATAGAGTTGTGGATGGTGCATTAGGCGGAAGTTTTGTAAAAAGAGTAGCAGAATACTTAGAAGCTTTTGATGTAGATAGAGATTTCTAGTCAGTTCATAAATAAAATAAATTCAAGACCCGGAAAATAAATGTTTTCCGGGTTTTTTATTAGCCATAAAAATTGAAAAATATATTTTATGTAGGATTGATTCTTGTTGTTTTAGAAAGTTAAAATCTATAAAATAGCCTTTTTTTGGGCAAAAAAATAAAAATAGGGATGGAAAATTCGGCTTTTAAAATTACATTTGTAATCTTATAAAAATTAAAATGGAATTAAAACTAAACAAACCAATTTGCTTTTTTGATCTTGAAACAACTGGAATTGACATTGGTAAAGATCGGATCGTAGAAATTTCAATTTTTAAAGTTTTTCCAAACGGAAATAAAGAAAGTAAAACTTGGCTAGTAAATCCAACTATTCCAATTCCTCCCCAAACAACAGCTGTTCACGGAATAACCGATGAAAAAGTGGCCAACGAACCAACTTTTGCTGAATTGGCTCCGCTTGTTTATAATATGATAAAAGATAGTGATTTGGGTGGTTTCAACTCAGATCGTTTTGATATTCCATTATTGGCTGAAGAATTGCTTCGTGCTGGAGTTGATTTTGATATGAAAAACAAAGTTTCTGTAGATGTTCAGACGATTTTTCATAAAATGGAAGAACGTACTTTAAGTGCGGCATTAAAATTCTATTGCGGGAAAAGTCTTGAAAATGCACACTCAGCAGAAGCGGATACAATGGCGACTTACGAAATTTTGAAAGCGCAGTTAGATCGTTATCCTGATTTGGAAAACGATATGAAAGCATTGTCCGAATTTACAACTCGTAAAAAAATCGCCGATTTTGCCGGAATGATTGCTTTTGATAAAGATGACGAAGAAATATTTACTTTCGGGAAACATAAAGGCGCAAAAGTGGAGAAAATTTTAGAAACAGAACCTGGCTATTTCAGCTGGATTCAGAACGCTGATTTTCCTTTGTATACCAAGAAAGTTTTAACTGGAATTAAATTAAGAAAATTAAATACAAAATAAGGTTCTAAGATCCTAAGATTCTGAGGTTCTAAGTTTTTTTAGATTCTTAGTGTCTTAGAATCTCAGTATCTCAGCAACTTAAAAAAAGAATGAAAATTATCTGTATCGGTAGAAATTATACCAATCATATCGCGGAATTAAAAAATGAGCGCCCTGCGGAGCCTGTAGTTTTTATGAAACCGGATTCGGCAGTTTTGTTGAAACAACATCCCTTTGTAATTCCAGAATTTTCTGAGGAAATTCATCACGAAATAGAGATAATTGTTAAAATTAATAAAGTAGGGAAGTATATCGAACCTAAATTTGCGCATAAGTATTATGATGAAATTAGTGTAGGTATCGATTTTACAGCCAGAGATTTACAAGATAAATTAAAAGCAAAAGGATTGCCTTGGGAAAAAGCAAAAGCATTTGACGGCTCGGCGGTCATTGGAGATTTTTTGCCAAAAAGTGATTTCGTTTCTATGGAAAATCTTACTTTTGAGTTAACTAATAATTCTAAAACGGTTCAAAAAGGAAATACAGGTTTGATGTTGTGGAAAATTGATGAGCTAGTATCTTATGTTTCGCAGTTTTTTACACTAAAAATTGGGGATATTATTTTTACAGGAACTCCTGAAGGTGTGGCTTCTGTAAAACCAAATGATGTTTTAGAAGGCTTTTTAGAAGATAAAAAATTATTCAGAATACAAGTAAAATAATGGCTTTAAAGTACAACCTTTCGAAAGTATATGCACTTTCAGATAATGATCCAGAATTTGTAAACGAAATTCTTAAATTATTTGTTACTGAAGTTCCTGAGGATTTAAAACAAATCAAAGAAGGAATTAAAAAAAAGGATCATAAGTATGCTTATTCGTATGCGCACAAAATAAAGCCTACATTAGACTTGATGGGCTTGAATGTGGCTTTTGAGGAGATTCTGCAAGTTGAAGCATGGACTAAGGCGGAAGGTAAGAAAAAAGATATTATCGAAACTTTTAAAAGTATTAAAATACAAGTAAAAGAAGCGATAAAAGAGATCAAAAAAGATTTTGATCTGTAAAATTATTATGGCGTGACCCTATTTTTGCCCTTTAAAAAGTCAGGGCAAAAATAGGGTCGGGTTATCCACTATATCTTTTGTTCCAGAAAAAAATCATTTAACGAGCACTTAATATTTGTCACAAAAGGATGCCGTTTCTACCCCTCACGCATATCGGAACACAACAACCTACTTTCTGCTAATGGCTTACAATTACTTAAGTACAAAAAATACATTTGAATGAAAGCAACCATTATAACTATTGGAGACGAAATTTTAATAGGCCAGATTATTGATACAAACTCTGGTTTTATAGCAAAATCATTAGACCGAATTGGAGTTGAAGTGACAGAAATGATTTCGATAAGCGATGATAAAAAACACATTTTAGATACTTTTGCTCAACTTCAGAATAAAGTAGATATTGTTATTGTGACCGGTGGTTTAGGTCCTACAAAAGATGATGTTACCAAAAAAACGTTCTGCGAATATTTTGATGATGAACTAGTGGTGAATCCAGAAGTTCTGGCGCATGTTACACAGCTTATAGAAGGTTTTTATAAAAGACCAATTTCGCAGTTAAATAAAGATCAAGCATTAGTTCCGTCAACTTGTACAGTGCTTCATAATCAAGTTGGAACCGCACCTGGAATGTGGATGAAGAAAGAAAATACCGTTTTTGTTTCTTTGCCGGGTGTTCCTTACGAAATGAAATATTTGGTAGAAGAAGAGATAATTCCGAAAATAGTTCGCGAATACAAACGCCCGTATATCATTCATAAAACTATTTTGACATACGGTCAGGGAGAAAGTTTAGTGGCGGAGCGTATTGAAGAATGGGAAAATAATTTGCCTGATTTTATCAAATTGGCTTATTTGCCAAACCCAGGAAGAGTGCGTTTGCGTTTAACCGCAAGAGGAACTGATAAAGAACAATTAGAAAAAGCAATTGAAGATAGTGTGCAGTCTTTAGATGCGATAATTCATGATATAATAGTTGGTTACGAAGAAAATGAAACAATTGAAACCGTAATTGGCAAGTTGCTATCTAAGCAAAATAAAACGATTTCAACTGCAGAAAGCTGTACCGGAGGAAGAATTGCTTCGCTTTTGTCTTCTGTGCCGGGATCTTCAAAATATTTTAGCGGAAGTGTGGTTTCGTACGCAACAGAAGCTAAGGTCAATGTTTTGGGCATTTCGCAAGATTTGATAGATCAATATTCGGTTGTAAGTGCGCAAGTTGCGTCGGCTATGGCTTTGAGCGTGAAAGAGATGCTAAAAACCGACTACGCGATTGCGACAACCGGGAACGCCGGACCCTCAAAAGGAGAGTCAGATGCTGAAATTGGTGCTGTTTTTATAGCTTTGGCGACACCGGATGATATAATTGTAGAAGAATTTAACTTTGGCCAACCACGTGAAAAAGTGATAGATAGAGCTACAATTAAGAGTTTGGAAATATTACAGAAAGAAATTTTAAAAATTGTGCAATAATTTTTTGCTACAATGGTTTATTTTTCTTTTCTTTGCACCCTGATTTTGAATAACGATAAAAGATAAGTATAATGTCAAGAGTTTGTGACCTTACAGGTAAAAGAGCGATGGTAGGAAATAACGTTTCTCACGCTATGAACAAAACTAAGAGAAAGTTTTCTGTAAACTTAGTTAAAAAGCGTTTTTATCTTCCAGAAGAAGATAGATGGATTACTCTTAGAGTAGCAGCATCTACGATAAAAACAATTAATAAAAATGGAATCACTGCTGTTTTGAAAAAAGCACAGTCAGAAGGATTTATCAAATAATCTTTTCCTAAATAAATATATAGCAAGATGGCAAAGAAAGGTAATAGAATCCAAGTAATTTTAGAATGTACTGAGCACAAGACTTCTGGTGTTCCAGGAACTTCTAGATATATTACAACTAAGAACAAAAAAAATACTCCAGACAGATTAGAGATTAAAAAATTTAATCCAATCTTGAAAAGAGTAACTGTTCACAAAGAAATTAAGTAATAATTAGAGATTTTTGTAAATCTCAATGGTTTGGCCATTCGAGTTTTATAAAAGCTTAAAATAACATTTGAATCATGGCAAAGAAAACCGTAGCATCGTTACAAACATCTTCTAAGAGATTATCAAAAGCCATCAAAATGGTAAAATCTCCTAAAACTGGTGCATATACATTCGTAGAATCTATTATGGCTCCTGAAGAAGTTGATGAATTCTTGAAAAAGAAATAATTACAATTACATTATATAGAAAAGCTACTTTCATTCGGAAGTAGCTTTTTTATTACCTATATTTGTCTAAAAATTTAAAGAATCGTAACAATTGGCTCTTTTTTGGAGAACAATTGCACTTTCCTTAAAGATTTAGATTTCTGATCTGAAAATCAAGAAATCTAATAATCAAATAATCTACAAAAAAATGAGTTTTTTTAAAAAATTATTCTCTACCGAAAAAAAAGAGACTTTAGACAAAGGTCTTGAAAAAACAAAAACTACTTTTTTCTCAAAGCTAAGTAAAGCCGTTGCTGGAAAATCTAAAGTTGATGATGATGTTTTAGATAATCTGGAAGAAGTTCTTGTAGCTTCTGATGTTGGTGTGAATACAACTTTGAAAATTATCGAGAGAATCGAAAAACGTGTTTCTGAAGATAAATATTTGGGAACTGACGAATTGAATCAGATTCTTAGAGATGAAATAGGAGCTTTATTGTCTGAAACCAATACTGGTGAAGCAACAGAATTTGAAATTCCAAAAGATAAAAAACCTTACGTTTTAATGGTTGTGGGGGTTAATGGTGTTGGAAAAACTACAACTATTGGGAAATTAGCATATCAATTTAAGAAGGCTGGTCATAAAGTAGTTCTAGGTGCTGCAGATACTTTCCGCGCGGCTGCAATAGATCAATTGCAGGTTTGGGCAGATCGAGTTGATGTACCAATTGTAAGACAAAATATGGGGAGTGATCCTGCTTCTGTAGCGTTTGATACATTGCAATCTGCCGTGGCTCAAAATGCTGATGTTGTTATTATTGATACTGCTGGACGTTTGCATAATAAGATCAACTTAATGAACGAGCTGACAAAAGTAAAACGTGTGATGCAGAAAGTTATTGATGATGCGCCTCATGATGTTCTTTTAGTTTTGGATGGTTCAACTGGACAAAATGCTTTTGAGCAGGCTAAACAGTTTACTGCGGCGACTGAAGTAACTTCTTTAGCGGTAACTAAATTGGACGGAACTGCAAAAGGTGGCGTTGTAATTGGTATTTCGGATCAATTTAAAATTCCTGTAAAATATATTGGTGTCGGCGAAGGAATTGAAGATTTACAGGTGTTTAATAAATATGAATTCGTTGACAGTTTCTTTAAATAATATATAATGAGTTTTTCTTCTTTAAAAAATATATCGGCTGTAGTTTTTTATTTTGCAAGTGTTATTTGCTTTGTTTTGGCAAATATGCTGCGAGACAACAGTCTTTCTTTTTACTATATTTTATTAGTTCTTGGTGTAGGTTTCTTCTTTATGGGAGTTCTTAAAAGATTGCGCACTAAGCAATAATTTATAAGGATTTTGATATGAAATACTGTTTTCTTGCTTTTCTTTTTATTGTGCTTTCATGTACACAGAGGAAAAATGGGAGCGTTGATACAAGTCAACAAGCAATTCAGAAGGTAATTGTGATGCAACCTTTAGGCAGTTTTAAAATAGAACAGTCTCAGAAAGTCTTTGCAGCAATTAAGACTATAAATCCGAAAGTAGTTTTAAGGCCAAATATTCCTTTTCCTGAAAATTCATATTATAAACCAAGAAATAGATATCGTGCTGATAGTATTATTAAAAGTCTTAAAAATAATATTGGCAAAGATTCTGTAATTGTTGGATTATCAAATTCTGATATAAGCACAACTAAAAACGAGATAAAAGATTGGGGTGTAATGGGTTTAGGTTATAAACCTGGAAAGGCCTGTGTAGTTTCAGATTTCAGATTATCTGTCACGAATAAAAATCAGCAGTTTTATAAACTCGTGTTGCACGAATTAGGTCATACAGCAGGTTTGCCACATTGCAAGATAAAAACCTGTTTGATGCGTGATGCAGAAGGCGGAAATCCATTGGATCAAGAAAAAAGCTTCTGCAAAGATTGCAAAAGCTTTTTGAAAAATAAAGGATGGCAATTAATCTAAATTACTCTCTTTTTTATTGATACAAAGCATTAATTTTTTCCCAAAGGGTTTTGTCAAAATCAGATAATGCTAGATTTGCGCTGTCGGCAGCTTCTCCCATTCTGATTACAACCATTTTTTTACTCGGAATCACATAGATTTTTTGATCGTTTTTTCCTAAAGCCATAAACATATCACTTGGGGCAGTCGGAATTACACTTCCTTGAAAAGTGAGTTGTGATTGTGGAAGGTGATAAGAAGTTTTTCCGTTTAGCCACCATAAATAGCCATAGCCTAAATTGATATTCTGTGAGGTTGCGGTTGCTTCGTTAAAATAAGCTTCATTTAAAATGGTATTGTTTTCCCATTTACCTTTATTAAGCATTAAAAGCCCAAAACGCGCCATGCTTCTCGTTGTGCTCGTGTAAACACTATTTGCATCAATTTGAACCCAAGTGCCATTCATTCCAATTTTATCTCTTAATCGACTGTTGAAATAGGTTTCCCAGTTTTGCCCGCTTGCTTTTTTTACGACATCTTGAAGTTTGACATAAACATTATGGTATGCCCAGCGTGTTCCTGCATCGGCTTTGTAAATTAAACTGGCTGGATCTACATCGTCTGTACTGTCATCAAGGCCAGATGTCATGGTTAATAGATGTTTGCAGGTAATTAAATTTTCTTTTGCAAGTGTTTCACTTGTCCATCCTGTGCCAAGGTAATGCGACACTTTATCATTAATGTTTAATAAGCCTTCTTGCTGTGCAATTCCGGTTACAGTCGATGTTAATGTTTTTCCGGCGCTGGCCCAGTACCAATTTGCGGATGCGGTGTGATTGTTGAAATAATTTTCAAGAACTATTCTTCCGTTTACTAAAATGATAAAAGATTTAGAATTTTTTAACTGCAAATAGTCTAAAAGTGGTTGTACAGCATTTTGATTCCATTTTAGATCTGATATGGATTTTGTTTCCCAATTTGTCCCGGTTAAAGGCGGAAAATACATACTTTCGGCTGGGGCAGAATCTAGTTCTGCAGTTTCTTTACTGCAGGCTGTAAAGAGTAAGATTGTCAGAGAGATACAAAATATTTTGGTCATGTTTTTTGGTGTTGGTTTGGGGTTTGACCAAAAATATGCAAAATAGTTTAATGGGTTTTGTAAATTTTTATTTCTTTTATATGATATAAAGTTACCTTTGTAATTCACTAAATTTTCTTTTGAAAACGGGAGCCCTAGCCCTGATGGGAGCGGCATCCTTTTATGGTGGGGTTCACCATAAAAGATACAGCGGACAGCAGGAAATAGCTCCTTATTAATATTATAAATTATTATGAAAAATACTTTTATGGTTTTGGTTTTATCACTTTTGATGATAAGCTGCAAACAGGAAATAAAACCTGCAGATATTGCAAAATTGAATGGATATTGGGAAATTGAAAAAGTGGTTTTTGATAAAGGTGAAGAGAAGGCATACGGAATGAACGAAAACTTTGATTTTTTTAAAATTACTGGCACTAAAGGAACGAGAACTAAAGTAATGGCACAACTTGACGGAACTTTTTTGACGACAAATACTTTTGAAAATGTAACAGTTAGATTTACAGACAAAGGGACGTTTTTAGATTATAAAACGAATTATGCTAAATGGAGCGAAGAATTGATTTCGATTTCAGATAAGGAATTTGTGGTGAAAAATGACCAGAATAAAGAATATCATTATAAAAAAGCGGAACCAATTAATATTTTGAACGATGGCAAAAAGACTAAATAGCGAAAGTACAATTGGGGCTGTTTTACAGCAGATTATTCAGGTTAATAAGTTGCAGCCTGGAATGGATCAGATTGATGTAAAAGATGCGTGGGCAAATTTAATGGGAAATGGAGTAAAAACATACACAAGAAATGTTGTTTTGAAAGGCAGTACGCTTTATGTTGAATTAGGTTCGGCTGTTTTAAGAGAAGAATTAAGTCACGGAAAATCTAAAATCATTAAGATGATTAATGAAGAATTAGGACGTGATGTTGTGAGGGAGGTTGTCTTAAGATAGTGGTCAGTATCCAGGTTTTTAGTGTTCAGATAAAAAAAATCCCGATTCAAAATGAGTCGGGATTTTTTATTATATGTAAAGTTTACTGCCAACTAAAAGCTGAATACTGAAAACTAAATATTAGAATTGCTCTCTTCCAGCAAAGTGGAATGCACCTTCGATTGCAGCGTTTTCGTCGCTGTCAGAACCGTGAACTGCATTTTCTCCGATAGAAGTTGCGTATGCTTTACGAATAGTTCCTTCAGCAGCTTCAGCTGGATTTGTAGCTCCAATTAAAGTTCTGAAATCTTCTACTGCGTTTTCTTTTTCTAAAATTGCAGCAACAATAGGTCCGCGTGACATGAATTCAACTAATTCTCCGTAGAAAGGTCTTTCTGCGTGAACTGCATAAAATGCTTGAGCATCAGCTACAGTTAATTGAGTTAATTTTAATGAAACGATTTTGAAACCTCCATTAGTAATCATTGCTAAGATATTCCCGATGTGTCCGTTTGCAACAGCATCTGGTTTAATCATTGTAAAAGTTCTATTTGTTGCCATTTTATTGTGCTTTTTAAATTTTGTGCAAAAGTAGACTTTTTTTATGAATTGATTTTAATAAATTCATAATTAAAACACTGCAGAATGATGTTTTGACCAAGAAAAACTTTTTTTAAACCATATTTGTAGAGATACACAGCAGTGCATCTAATGTAAAGATGATTTTGGAATAAAAAAAAAGACGCACTTGCGGTACGTCTCTACATATATGGTAAAAAATTTATACTTTGAATATTAATTTATTTCTGTAGAATATCCATAAAATAAAAGTCCAGATGCATACATAAACCAGTGCGCCGGCCAATGAAGCAGTCATAGGATTACTGAAAAATGGCGCAATCCAAAAGCTGTATAAGTAATTTAATAAATTGATTTTTTCTTCAGGTTTATGCGGATTTTGAAATTCAATCATGACTAAAGCCTGCGGAATAATCTGTGATGTAAAGAAAACAATCATTGGGTTGACCCCCCAGATTAAAAATAATTTGAAACCTTTTTTATAATCTGCTATGTCAATTATATAATATAAAATAGTCAGGAATACTGTCGCTAATCCGGTCGTGTATAAGACATAACTGCTTGTCCAGATTGATTTGTTTATAGGGAAAACTATATCCCATATTAAACCGAAAAAAATAAGTGCAGTTCCCGCGAGACCCATTTTTTGGGCTTTTTGAATTTTGGTTGTGTTAAGCTGTAAAACTTTACCAATTAGCAATCCTATAATTCCGTTTACTATTGATGGAATTGTGCTTAAAATTCCTTCGGGATCCCAAGTTACAGTACCGCGATACATATGGCCTTTTAATAAAACACTATCAAGCCATGCAGCTAGATTTGTTCCTTTTTCGAGATTTGCCTCCCCAATTCCAGGAACGGGAATTAGGGTCATTACTGCCCAATATCCTAATAATAAAACAACTCCAGTAATGATTTGCGTTTTTTGAGATGTTTTTAGATATAAAAGTGATGCAACAAAATAAACGATTGCAATTCTTTGTAAAACTCCCGGAAGCCTTACATCTTGATACGCTTCGATACCGCTGTAAGCTAGAAATAGGTAAATAAACAGAATTGAAAAAGCTAATATGTTTTTGATTTTTGAACTGAAACTTCCCATTAATGCGTAGCCAACGCCAATCGTAATAGCTAAACGCCCAATTAAAAGTGGAATTCCTTCAAGGCCAAATAACTGAATTTTTCCGAAAAAATTAAAGAAGATTCCAAGGCAGAACATTCTTAAAGAACGAATCAATATTTTGTTGAAAGTAGTGTCGTCATAAAATTTATCTGGCATTGCAAGCGGTATCGCAACTCCCATAATAAATACAAAAAAAGGAAAGACTAAATCGGTTAGCGTGCAGCCGTTCCATTCGGCGTGTAATAATGGCGGATAAACATGGCCCCAGTCTCCGGGATTGTTTACAATTGTCATTAATAAAATAGTTAGTCCACGAAAGACATCTAGCGAAATTAAGCGTTCTTTTACCATTGGTTTAGGGTAAATTGGTTAGTTAATATTTTTAAAAATCGCTATTTGGTTTGAAGAATAATAACTTTGAGAAGATAGGTGGTTATTTGGCTCTCAATAATTATTACTTTATTTTTTAGCCACGAATTGCGCGAATTTCCACTAATTTATATTCTTTGCAATAAGAAATAATTCGTGATAATTCGTGCAATTCGTGGCAGACTTTTAGATTGTTATAATGTTAAAGTTCATTTCTAGGGGTTTTAGTTTCTGGATTAAAAGCGGTATCAATTGTTCGCCTTTTTCCAGATAAAATTCAGAAAAATTGCTTTGTCTTTCCTGCAGACTGTTGTTTGGGAACAGTTCGCATTGTAAGTCAGTTACGCGCTGTATTTGATCACTTAATTTTCTTTTTTGCGCTTTTAATAATCGTTTTTCTAAATTTTCTAAACCTTTTGTCTGTTTTACTTCCTGAGCTTTGACAGCACCAGAAAAAGATTTGTCAGTTTGTTCGGCTAGATGGTAAAGATATTCAAATTGTGTTTTCAGCAACTCTTTTTGTGGTGTTAAATCAATTGGAAAAGCAGAAATTTTATGCGTTATAGCATTTACTAAATTTTCTTGTTTTGTGAATAAATCTTTCCAATTCAAACCTAAATTATCTGCTTTTTTAGCTTGTTTTTCAGTTGAAAGAAGGACCGAATTACGAACTAAAAGTATTGGGAAAGTAATATTTACAGCATCAAAAAAAGATTTCAATTCTAGCCAATAAGCGATTTCTCCGCCCCCGCCAATGTAGCATAAATTGGGAAGAATAATTTCCTGATATAACGGACGCATAATTACATTCGGACTGAATTTCTCGGGATTATTTTCTAAAACCTGAAAAATTTCTTCCTTAGAAAATGTTATTTTGGTATTGTTAACGAAGTATTTGTCGTTTTCAAAAATGATCCTTTCGCGTAAATTATCTTCAATGTAAAACAAGTTGATTTCGCGCGGATTTACTTGAACCGTATATTCTTTTAATAATTCAATTGTTTTTTGAACCGTATTATAAGAGGTTTGTTTTTCTAATTCTTCTTTAACAAACGGAATAAAAGCTTGTTTTAAATTAGCATCGTCAGCATCTAAAATGACTAAGCCGTAATTTGCAAATAAACTATTAGCCAGAAAACGTGTTGCATCGGCTAAATTATCATGCTTTAAATAAGCATCGACAAAAAACTTTTTTAAAGTATTTGCGTTTGTATTCGAACCTAATTCTAACGAATAAATTTCGAAAAATTCTGCTAAACCTTCTGTCGAAAGTCGGCCAACCGGACCAGTACTTTCTTTATTCCATCTGAATTTTTTCCCTTTAAAATTAAAATAATTGATTTCTTCAAAATCATGATCTTCAGTCGCCATCCAGTAAATGGGAACAAAATTATTCGAAGGATATTTTGACTTTAATTCTTTGCTCAGATTAATTGTCGAAATGATTTTGTACAAAAAATACAGGGGGCCGCTAAACAAATTTAATTGATGGCCGGTTGTAACAGTGAAAGTATTTTCTAATGCTAAAAGCTCGATATTTTGTTTGGTTAAATCCGAAATCTCGATGTTTTGATATTGTTTTTTTAGCGTTTCAACCAATGGAATTCGGTTGCTGTTATCAAAATTTGATTGTTTTTCCTGGATTTGTTTTTCGAAATTCTCCAATGTTGGAAAATTATTATATAAAGATTGCAGCGCTGGTTTTTGATCTAAATAATCTTGTATCAAGGCAGAGAAATATCCTGAGGTTTGATAGCTGATACAGTCGGTAGGCATAATTTTAGATTTATTTTTGATAGCTGTAAATTTAATGAAAATATACAGTTAAAAACGTTTTTAACGATTGCTTATGATTTGTTTTTTGGTAACGCCATAAAGTTCCTAAAATCAAGTTTTTAATTTTAATAAAAATTATCGTTTGCAAAATATAAAACGTATGAAATTTGTTAAATAGTAATTGTTGTTTTGAAACTATTTTAGTTAAATGTAAATTATTAGTAATGAAACTATATTTTTGTAATCAAAAAAAAAGTTATATCTATTTTTACATGAAAACTAACCCCGATAAAAAGAACTCATTAAAACACGTTCTCTTAGGCAGCCTTATAGGCACTACAATTGAATTTTTTGATTTTTATATTTACGCCAATGCCGCAGTATTGGTTTTTCCTCAATTATTTTTTCCAGGCGCCGATTCGACTATGGCGACTCTGGAATCCTTAGCGACTTTTTCGATCGCTTTTTTATCTCGTCCTTTAGGTTCCGCTTTTTTTGGACACTATGGAGATAAAATTGGACGTAAATTTACTCTAGTTGCTGCTTTGTTGACTATGGGGATTTCTACGGTTGCAATTGGATTTTTACCAAGTTATGCCAGTATTGGTGTTGCCGCTCCTTTGTTACTAATGTTGTGCCGATTTGGGCAAGGAGTTGGTTTAGGGGGCGAGTGGGGAGGAGCTGTTTTATTGGCAATCGAAAATGCACCTCCAAATAAACGAGCTTGGTACGGAATGTTTCCGCAATTAGGTGCTCCAATAGGTTTGCTGCTTTCTGGCGGTACTTTTTTACTCCTGACCGATTCCATGAGCAATGAAGATTTTATGGATTATGGCTGGAGAATTCCATTTATTGCCAGTTCACTTTTGGTAGTAGTTGGGTTTTATATTCGAACAAAAATTAATGAAACGCCATCTTTTGAAAATTCTAAAAAAGAGCAGGAAGAAGTAAAAATTCCGTTTTTAGAACTTGTAAAATCGTATAAAAATCAACTTATTTTTGGAACTTTTGCCGCTATTACGACATTTTTAGTTTTTTATTTAATGACGGTATTTACACTAAGCTGGGCAACTTCTGACTTAGGAATCGTGAAAAGAGACGGACTATTAATACAATTATTTTCGGTATTGTTTTTTGCACTTTTTATTCCAGTTTCGGCTGTAGTTGCAGATAAAATAGGACTTCGTAAAATGCTAATTACTGCCACGATTGCGATTGCCATTTTCGGATTTTTCTTTTCTTATTTTTTAAGTACAGGAAATATTGCTTTAGTTGCCACTTTTGCCTGTATCGGAATGGCTTTAATGGGATTTACTTATGGGCCGCTGGGAACTTTTTTATCGGAGTTATTTCCAACAAATGTTCGTTACTCGGGTGCATCATTGACTTTTAATTTGGCCGGAATTTTGGGTGCTGCTTTTGCGCCTATGATTGCAATTTATTTAGCATCCACTTATAGTGTAAGTTATGTTGGTTTGTATTTGACCGGAGCAGCTTGTATTTCTTTATTTTCTTTCTTAGTAATTAGTAAGGAAGAACATAAGTTTTAACTATTTCATAAAAATATCAAAAAGCAGTAATGTAAAAAATTACTGCTTTTTTTTTGTCAATTAAAAAAGTATTTAGATATTTGTCTAAATATGTAAATAATGAATGATGTTTTTAAAGCATTAAATGATGCAACGCGTAGAGAAATTTTAGAGCTTTTGAAAGAAAAGGATTTGTCAGCAGGAGAAATTGCTGATGCATTCAATATTTCAAAACCTAGTATTTCGCATCATTTAGACATTTTAAAACGTGCCGATTTAATTACATCCGAAAAAAACGGGCAATACATCTATTATTCCATAAATACCACCATAATGGAAGATGTTTTGCAATGGATACTAACTTTTAAAAAATAAAAAATGAATTTAGAATTAAAAAAAGAGCTTCCAATAATTGGAATTGTTCTGATTCCGTTTGCGTATTTAGCATTTATTTGGAACAGTCTTCCAGAAAAAGTTCCAGTTCACTGGAACATGAATGGGGAAATTGATAGTTGGGGAAGTAAGTCTTTTTTGGTTGTACTGGTTTTTATTCTTCCTGTTCTAATGTATGTTGTGATGTTTGCGGCGGCAAAATTAGATCCGAAAAAAAGGATTTCCTTGATGGGAAAAAAGTTTTATAATTTGAAGTTTTTTATGGTGACGTTTATGTCCTTATTGGCCGTATTTCTTCTATATGTATCTAAAAATCAGTCGGCTTCAAATCCAAATTTAATGTATGTTCTTGTTGGAATTTTATTAATAGTTATGGGAAATTATTTTAAAGTGATTCAGCCCAATTATTTTATCGGAATTAGAACACCTTGGACGCTTGAAAGTCAGGAAGTTTGGAAAGCTACGCACACTTTTGCTGGGAAGCTTTGGTTTTTTGGAGGTATAATTATCGTCCTTGGAGGTATCATCTTTTCGGGATTTATTTTTGCAAAAGCCTTTGTTGCCATTGGGTTTACTTTAGCTTTTCTGCCAGTTGCGTACTCTTTCATCAAATTTAAACAGTTGGAGAAAAAACAAGAAAATCATAATTCTTAATTTTTAATATCACCTTATTTATTTC
Source organism: Flavobacterium sp. 245 (assembly GCF_004362055.1). Classification (GTDB taxonomy): domain Bacteria; phylum Bacteroidota; class Bacteroidia; order Flavobacteriales; family Flavobacteriaceae; genus Flavobacterium. The sequence continues at coordinate 444,601 of NZ_SNXB01000003.1, read as the reverse complement.
AATAAAAATGATAAAAACAATACTTATTATAATTACAGCTTTAATTTCATTTATAATGAACGGGCAAGAAGTTCAAGGACAATGGAATGGACTTTTGAAGGTGCCCGGCACGCAATTGAGAATTGTGTTTCATGTCAATAAAACGGAAACGGGATACAGTGCAACGATGGATAGTCCAGATCAGAAAGCTATAGGAATTCCTATGGAAAAAGCTACTTTCGAAAATTCTGTTTTAAAATTAGAAATGCCAAAGGCCCTAATTTCTTATGAAGGAACGTTGAATAAAGACAATATTATTGTTGGAAAATTTACGCAGGGCGGACAATCTTTAGAGCTTAATTTATCTAAGGAAATTATTCAGAAAAAAGTGTATGCGAGACCTCAGGAGCCTCAAAAACCGTATCCGTATTATACTGAAGATGTAAAATTCGAAAATAAAACAGATAAAGTAGTTTTAGCTGGAACTTTATCTCTTCCTAAAAAAGAAGGCAATTTTCCGGCTGTAATTTTGATTAGTGGAAGTGGTGGACAAAATAGAGATGGAGAAACTCTGGGACACAAGCCATTTCTTGTTTTAGCCGATTTTTTGACGAAAAATGGTTTTGCAGTATTGCGTTTTGATGATCGCGGTGTTGCTCAATCGACTGGAGATATTTCAAAAGCGACAACTGCTGATTTTGCGAGAGATGTTCAGGCAGGTGTTGACTATTTGCAAACCAGAGAGGAAATTAATAAAAATAAAATTGGATTAATTGGTCATAGCGAAGGCGGTGTAATTGCACCAATAGTGGCAGGAAATTCAAAAACAATTGATTTTATTGTTTTGCTGGCAGGACCAGGACTTCGTGGTGATAAATTACTGTTGCTGCAAAAAGAAGCGATTGAAAGAGAAAGTGGAGTTTCGGAAAGTGAAATTCAAAAATCGCAGGAAATTTTTAGAGGCGCCTATGATATTATTATTGCCTCTTCAGCAAATGATGAAAATTTGAAAAAAAATGTAAAGGATTATTTTGCATCAAAATATGATGAGAATTTTGCAAAATCATTAACGGCACAAATTACAAATAATTGGATGTATTATTTTTTAAGAATGGATCCGGCAGCAAATTTAGCAAAAGTAAAATGTCCAGTTTTAGCACTTAACGGCACTAAAGATTTACAAGTTCCTGCAACGGTTGATTTAGAAGCTATTAAAAAAACGTTGCTAAAAGCAGGAAATAAAAATGTAACAACAAAAGAACTTGCTAATTTAAATCATGCATTTCAAGAGTGTAAAACAGGTTCTCCAGAAGAATATGAAAAAAATGAACAGACTTTTTCGCCTTTGGCTTTAGAAGAAATAGCTAGTTGGATGGTATTGCAGACGAAATAGATGAATTTTTAATTTATGAAGTGAAGTTCGCATTGATTTAGATTTTCTATTTAAATCAATGCGAACTTTTTAATTCACTTTATCTCTTCAAACTAAAATGGCCTCTAAATTCTTTGCCGTTTGTTTGGGTAACAATAAACCAATAATCTGATGCAGGTTGTTCTTGGCCAAGATAATTTCCATCCCAGGAAGTATTTTTATTTAGTTCTTTAATGAATTTCCCATATCGATCAAATATTCTAATTCCGGTATTTGGAGCCAAGTAAGCGAAATCAATTGTCCAATAATCATTATAGCCGTCACCATTTGGAGTGAAAAATTTTGGAAAAGGAATTTCTTCAACCAAATTAATGCAATTAGAATCCGTTGCTTCCAGTATATGAATGTTAACTGGAATTCTGTCGCTTTCGCAATTATTAATTGTTTCTGAAACGTAATAAGTAATTCCATTTTCAAGCAAAGTTGACTCAGACAAACTGATATTTGAAGTTGGACTTTCGAACCATTTTAAATTTTGCCCAAAAACATCAATATCACGTATTTTTGCTTTTTGCTGTATGCAGAAAGTCTGAGGTGAATCAATAATTGGGTTTTGCGTATCTTGAATTTTTACAGCAACAGCAAATCTCTGGCTTTCGCAATTGTTTAGTGTTTGCGTTGCGTAATAAATTCTGCTTTGTAATAAAGTTGCTACGGGTAAAATAATTCCACTTGTTGTCGACTCATACCATTTTAAATTTGTTCCAATAATGTTAAGATTCGAAAGTGTAGCATTTTCATCAATACAAAAAAGCTGACTATTATTTCCAGTCGGTAAAGGTGTGTCAAAAATCTGGACTGAAATTAGAATTCTGTCACCTTCACAGCCAATAGTTTGAGAAGCGTAATAAGTTCTATTGTTTTCTAATATCGTTGTGTTTGGCAAAGTTGAGGCAGACATTGCTGTATCATACCATTTTATATTTTGTCCTGTTATCTGAATATTGCTCAGCGTTGCATTTTCATTTTTACAGAATGCCTGATTCGCATTTGCTGTTGGAACAGAAGGTGTATTTACAATTGAAATCGCAACTCCAAATCTTGGACCTTCGCAATTGTTCAAAGTTTGTGATGCGTAATACGTTTTCCCATTTACTAGATTTGTTGTTTCAGGTAATAGAGAACCATTTGTTAAAGTATCATACCATTTTATTGCTGTTCCAGTAACTTGAATATTTGCAATTGTTGGATTTTGACCAGTACAAAACTGCTGAGTTACAGTTCCTGTTGGTGCAGAAGTGACTTGGATATTAACGGTAACTGGAATTCTATTACTTTCGCAGCCGTTTATAGTTTGTGATGCATAATAGGTTGCCTTATCTTGAACTAGAGTTGTAGGTGAAACAAGCGATCCGTTTGTTAAGTTACTGTACCATTTTATGTTTTGACCCGTTATTTGAATTTCATTTAAAGTTGCATTTTGCTCAACACAAAAAGTTTGTGGAGAATTTGCTGTTGGTAACGGCTGACTTGTAATAGTGACAGTTTGGTTTTGCGTAGATGAATTTCCGTTCCCATCGTTGTAATTCCATACAATTGTGTAAGTTCCAGGTAAAGCATAGGACAACGGACTTGTGGTTGTTGCATTGATTACTCCTGCACAAGCGTCATTGGCTGTTGGAATTGTTGCTACAGTTGTATTACAATCGCCGGTTATTGCTGGAAGAGTTGCTAAAGCAGGAATTGGTTTTTCAATATCTCCAATAACAACATTAATTTTTTTTGTATCATCACAACCACCAGTTGCTGTTATTGTGCAAATGTATTCACCACTGTTAACAGCCGTCGCATTCGGTATTGTTGGATTTTGATCTGTTGAAGTAAATCCGTTTGGACCCGTCCAGGAATATGATGTTCCTCCAGAAGCGTTAAGTTCCAAAGTCTTTCCCAAACATATTGGAGAGTTGCTTGCTATGGTTGCGCTTAAATCGCAATCGAGAAATTTTACTAAAAAAGCATCATATGAATTAGGAGTATAGGTATTTTTGTCTGGATATAAATCGGTTTGATATGTACCAGAAGTAGCAATATAAGTTTTACTATTAGTTGATCCAGCTAGGTAAATATTATAATTATTATCTAAGGCTGTTATAATGGCATTGTCAGCATTTTCACCACTAAAATAAGTTGCCCAGACTCTTTGTCCATTTGTATTAAATTTAACAAGGTAGGAGTCAGTTCCTGAATTGTTGTTTAAAGGAAATTCCTGATATGTATTGAGTGTTGATGAAAATCCTGTTTTAACGCGTCCTGTAAAAATGATTGAACCGCTTGTGGAGATTGAAGTACCTGCTGTTTCTGGGTAAAAATAAGTTCCCCAAATCTTAAAACCAGCTGCGTTAAATTTAAATATAATGCCATCCCGATCAAGTCCGGTAGAAATGCGATTTTCTTGAAAAACTCCTGAAGAACTTATTCCAGTTGTACTTAATGTGTAGCCTGAACAATAAATATTACCAGAGGAATCTTGACCGAGGTAAGAAAAATAGTCGGTACTTTCTCCACCAAAATAAGTTCCCCATAAACGATTTCCATTAGGATCAAATTTTGCCAGAAAACCATCTAAATCGGCTGTTGTTTTGGTGCTTTTAAAGGAACTTGGAGTAGCTATATTTTGAATACTTTGTGTAGCCCCCAAAAAAATTATGTTACCATCTAAATCTAGTTTTGAGTCTGTAATTTCATCGTAGTCGCGACCACCATAGTAAGTCCCCCAAATTCTGGTTCCATTTGTATTAAATTTAGCGATAAACGAATCTGGTGAAGAAGCGTCTGCTATATTAGGTTGATGAGAACCAACTGTAGCAATGTTAGTTGTGCTGAAAGTTTGTCCTGATATATAAATGTTTTCATTAGTATCTAAAGTAAGGGCTCGTACATTGTCATTATTAATACCTCCATAATAAGTTGCCCATTCTCGGACTCCGTCACCGTCAAATTTTGCTAAAAAACCATCCCAATAAGCGCTTTTAAATTCCTGATGACTTCCAGTTGTCGATATATTATTTAGACTTGAGGAAGAACCAGCAATGAAAATAGTATTATTATCTGAAACAACAATTTTTTCAATTTCATCACTGTTGCTGCCACCATAATATGTTCCCCAAACTCGAGTACCATCAGAATTAAATTTAGCAAAGAAACTATCATAACTTGAGTTTGGAAGCGAACCTAATTCATTTTGAGATGCTCCTGCTGAAGCTATATTACTTGTGCTGGATGTAATTCCTGCTAAATAAACGTATCCATTTTTAGTAAAAACAAAAGTAGAATGGTCATCATTGTAACCACCGTAATATGTCCCCCAAAGCCTCGTTGGCACAGGATCGATCACAATAGTTTTCCCATTTACAGAATTAGAAGAACTAAATCCGTAAACATCTTTTTTAATCTTTCTATAAGCAACAGAAATTTCTTTTTTATTATTTCCATCTTCAATCCAACTCGCAGGAAGTGTTTCTTCCATTTTTCCAAAACGAACATTCATTTGGATTTTATTATCAACCAAATTTGTTTCAGCGCCATTAAATTTTAATTGAATGTCCGAAATTTTTCCTTTCGGATGAATTATAAAATTATACTCGACGGTTTTTTTCGGATCAGCCGGAATTGAAAAAATGACATCAATATTTGGGTAAATATTCTTGTACGTAATTTGTTTGTATTGGTAAACGCCAGTAATTCCCTGCGGCTTATTTGGGACATTGTAATAGTTATCAAAATCAGCAGATTTTTGTTCTGTAACTAATTCTACTTTTGAATTTGAGTTAACAAAATCAATGTCAATTCGATGAAAGGTATATTCTAAACTAAAATTTTCTTGTTCTTCTTTTTTGTTGTCACGAAAATGTGAAGAAAGTTCACGCTCATTTCTAGGATCTTTTACTGTAGTTTTTTTTACTTCATAAATATCATAAGAGAATCCGTTTTTCTTCAATTGAACATTAAGGCCATTAGAATTCAGTAGATATAAAACAGAAGCATTTGATTTTCCTTTCTGATCAATAACCTGACCTTTATTTTCTTTAAAACCAAAAGATTGATTTTTATTTTGGGAAAATGATTGAATGGCAACTATAAAAAATAGTAAAAGTAATTTATGTTTCATTGTAATGATTTGGGTCGTCGCAAATGTAATTAATTATCCTACAAGATAAAACCAAAAAATCAAAACTGGAACTCGTAAAATCTTTTCCTGAAAAGTCCCTAAATATCCCTTATTTTTGCAAAAAATAATTCCCTTTGAAAACAAAACTTTTTATAATTACGCCGCCTTTTACCCAACTGAATACTCCGTATCCGGCTACGGCGTATATAAAAGGTTTCCTGAATACCAAAAACATCGAATCGGTTCAGGCTGATTTAGGTATTGATGTGATTTTGGAATTGTTTTCGAAAAAAGGACTTTTAGATTTGTTTCACGTTTCAGGTTCAAAGTTTCAAGTTATTGGAAATACAATTTCTGATAACTCCAAAAGAATTTTTGCGTTGCAGGATGAATACATTAAAACGATTGATCCTGTAATTCAGTTTTTGCAAGGAAAAAATCCAACATTAGCGTTACAAATTTGTCAAGAAGATTTTTTGCCCGAAGCTTCTCGTTTTGCTCAGCTAGAAGAATTGGATTGGGCATTCGGAACAATGGGAACGCAGGATAAAGCAAAACATTTGGCAACTTTATATCTCGAAGATATTTCGGATTTTATTGTAGAATGTGTTGATGAAAATTTTGGCTTTAGCCGATATGCAGAACGTTTGGGAAGAAGTGCCAATTCTTTTGATGAATTGTATGAAACGCTTCAGCAGAAACCAACTTATATTGATTCGATTTTAATTTCACTTTTAAAAGCTAAAATTGAAGACGTAAAACCAACATTGTTTTTAATTTCAGTTCCATTTCCTGGAAATTTATATAGCGCTTTTCGATGTGCACAATGGGTAAAACAAAATCATCCCGAAATTAAAATTTCAATGGGTGGTGGTTTCCCAAATACCGAATTACGTTCGCTTTCGGATAAACGCGTTTTTGAGTTTTTCGATTTTATTACTTTGGATGACGGAGAAGTTCCAATTGAAGAATTAATTTTCAATTTAGAAAATCCAAATTCTGTCACTTCGAGCGAAGTCGAGAAGCGTTATAAAAGAACTTTTTTATTAGAAAATGGAGAAGTTGTCTACAAAAATAATTCCTTAAAACACGATTACAAACAAGCTTACGTAGGAACTCCAGATTATTCAGATTTGCCTTTGGATAAATACATTTCGGTAATCGAAATAGTAAACCCGATGCACAGAATGTGGAGCGACGGGCGCTGGAATAAACTCACTATGGCGCATGGCTGTTATTGGGGAAAATGTACTTTTTGCGATATTTCTTTAGATTACATAAAAGTGTACGAGCCCGTTGCAGCAAGTTTGCTTTGCGATCGAATGGAAGAATTGATCGCACAAACAGGGCAGAATGGTTTTCACTTTGTTGATGAAGCCGCACCGCCAGCTTTGATGCGCGCTGTAGCACTCGAAATTTTAAAACGAAAACTGGCTGTAACTTGGTGGACAAACATTCGATTTGAAAAAAGTTTTTCTAAAGATTTGTGTCTGCTTTTAAAAGCTTCTGGGTGTATTGCCGTTTCTGGCGGTTTAGAAGTGGCTTCAGACAGACTTTTGAAATTGATAGATAAAGGTGTTACGGTCGAACAAGTTGCAAAAGTTACGCGAAATTTTACTGAAGCCGGAATTATGGTTCATGCGTATTTAATGTATGGATATCCAACTCAGACTATTCAGGAAACGGTTGATAGCCTCGAAATGGTTCGCCAATTGTTTGAAGCTGGAGTTTTGCAATCGGGATTTTGGCATCAATTTGCATTGACGGCGCATAGTCCGGTTGGATTGTATCCGGAAAAATTTGGTGTGACAAAAAAAACAGAGACTATTGGAACTTTTGCTAATAATGATATTGATTATACGGATTCAACGGGAATCAATCATGACAAATTTAGTTTCGGATTGAAAAAATCACTTTTTAATTTCATGCACGGAATCTGCTTTGATTATGAACTGCAGGATTGGTTCGATTTTAAAATTCCGAAAACTAAAATTGATCCCGATTTTATATTTAATGCGCTTGAAGAACAAAACGATTTCAATACAAAACCAAATGCAAAAGTAGTTTGGCTTGGTGGAAAACCTGCTGCAGAAATTTTCACAAAATCAAAAAAAGGAAGAAGCTGGGAAATGATGTCTTTGACTTTTCATGATAAAAAAGAAAGTTTCACCATTCAGACCAGTAAAGACGAAGGTGAATGGCTGCTTTCAATTTTGACAAATATTTCCGTTTCAGGTACTAAAAATTATACTTTTCAGGAAGTGAAAAGTGATTTTGAAACTTCATTAGAGGATTTTGAATTGTTTTGGTATTCTAAGCCTGTAAATACGTTGCGCGAGTTTGGGTTGTTGGTTTTGTGATTTTAAGAATTTTCTTATTTTTATTTAAAATTTGAAATTCTATTTATGTATCATCAAGAAGGCTACCATACTTACTACATTTATATTTTAACGAATAAAGCAAAAACCGTTTTTTATACGGGAGTTACCAATAATTTAAGGAAAAGGTTAAATCAGCATCAAGACAATATTTTATCAAAAAAGAAGACATTTGCTTCACAGTATAATGCTCAATTTTTATTGTTTTATGAAAAATTTACTTGGATTCAAGAAGCAATTGCAAGAGAGAAGGAAATTAAAGGTTGGGATCGAAGTAAAAAACTTGAATTAATAAAAACAATTAATCCTGAATTCTGTTTTTTGAATTATTTATTTGAATAGCATTACGGAGTTACTTGCGGAGATTCCTCGTTCCTCGGAATGACATACTTTGTGGTTACTGCATAAATAATTGATTATTGATAAAGGATTTTCCGTTCAGTTTGTCATTCCGAGGAATGAGGAATCTCCTCAAGTAGCTCGACAAAGATTAGCAAAAGTTACATTATTAGTTTAGTATGTCATTCCGAGGAACTAGGAATCTCCGCAAGTGATTCTACAAAGATTTGCGAGATATAATAATAAAAATCAATACTCCACAAAAGTCCCATCAGCAGGAATAGCGGTTTTTGATAACAGATTATTTTCTGCCAAAGCCATTTTTAAATCCTCACGTTTGGTTGGGCAGTGATTCAAGGCTTCAAGATGATTGGCAAACACATTTCCGGGCGCTAATGCAGTAAATTTCAAAATATCGTTCATGCGCATCAATAAAGGCTGTCCAATGTCTAATCTTGCGGTTCCGCAGGCAACGGTTGCAATGTCGGGTTTGAGCTCAATAAGTGCTTTTTGCACATCATCTGTGAAAATAGTGTCTGAACTTATGTAAATTGATTTTTCGTTTGCGAGTTCAATGTAAAAACCCATTACATTTCCCATCAATTTTGCTATAAAACCATAGCCATGAAGTGCGGGAATCCCAATGATTCTTCCATCTAAAAAAGGTTGAGGTTCCCAATAATTTAAAGTCTGAACAATTTTCAAGCCTCGTTTTGTAAGCTCTTTTTCATCTTTTGAACTGCACACAACCGGAATACTTTTTCTTCTTAAATAAACTTCACCCGCTTTGTCTATATGATCAGGATGCAGGTGTGTAATCAGGCAAATAGTTACTTTGCTTAAAATTTCTCTGCTGTTTTTTGGTAAAGAAACCAGTGGATTTCTTTTTGGGTTATATCGAAAAATTGTAAATGGCGGAATCGTTTTTCTTTTTCCTAACATCGGATCAACTAAAATCACATGTTGCTCCGTTTCAATAACTAAAGTAGCGTTACGTAAATGATGTAATTTCATATCGGGGAAAATTAGAACTTAAAAATACAAAGATTTTTAGAAATCCTTTTACAGATTTTTCTATATTTTTATCAGAATTGTTAAGATTTGCTTACAAAAAAAGGATCTGTAATCAAATTAGAACTATTCTACAGAAAATCTAAAACCAATTCCGTGTAAATTTTCAATCGAAATTCCTTTTTCGCTTGTTAAAATTTTTCGAAGACGAGAGATGAAAACATCAAGGCTTCGTCCCATAAAATAATCGTCAGTTCCCCAGAGTGCGGTTAAAATCTGCTCTCTTTTTAAAACTAAATTTTTATTATCCAGAAAAAGCTTCAGCAATTCGGCTTCACGCTGCGTGAGGCTAATTTTTTCATTTTCATTAAAAAGAATAAAATTGCTGGTATCAAATTTATATTTCCCAATTTCATAAACCAATTTTTCTAATGGCGTATTTTTTTGAGAACGTTTTAAAAAAATCTCAATTTTTAAAAGCAGTTCTTCAATACTAAATGGTTTTACGAGATAATCATCGGCACCTAAACGGAGCCCTTTAATTCGGTCTTCTTTTAAAGTTTTAGCCGAAAGAAAAATAATCGGAATATCAGTATTTAATTTCCTGATTTCGGTTGCTAAATCAAAACCGTCCATTTTTGGCATCATAATGTCAAAAATACAAATATCAAATTTTTCTTTTTTAAAAGTTTGCAGACCTATTTGCCCGTCGCAGCAATGGACTACTTCGTAATTATTTTGTTCCAAATTATCTTTGGTCAAAAAAGCTAAAGTTTCATCATCTTCGGTATAAAGTATTTTGAACTGTTTCATTTTTTATAAGGAATTGACAAAGTTATAGTGATGCCTTTTTCAGAATTATTTTCGGCTTTTATTTTCCAGTTTTGAAGACTGCAGATTTCTTTTACATAGTATAAACCAAGTCCAAAACCATTTACTTCATTGCTTTTTTCGTTTTGAGCGCGATAAAACTTATCAAAGATAAAAGAAATGTTTTTAGGAGAAACTCCAATTCCGTTGTCTATAAATTTTAATTTCAAAACTTGGTTTTCTACTGCAATTTGAATAACAATATTAGGTTTTTCATTGCAATATTTTACAGCATTGTCCAGCAGATTATAAACCAAATTATTAAAATGAAAGACATCTGTTTCTAATAGAAATTCTTTTGAGGAACTTTCAATATTAATAGTAGCTTCAGGATACTTTAATTGAATATTCTCAATTGTTTCTTCAATAATTGGAACAATTAAAACTACTTCTTTTTGTAATGCTAAAGGCGCATAATCAGATTTTGCAATATTCAAAATCTTCTCAATATGATTATTCAGTTTATGGCTCTGGTTGATTATAATATCAGTATAAGTATGCAGTTTTTTATCTTCCTTAATAGGATTTTGTTCAATTAAATATTTCGATGCAATTAAAATTGACGATAAAGGAGTTTTAAATTCATGCGTCATATTATTAATGAAATCCCGCTGTAATTCAGAATATTTTTTTTGCTGTAAAAGTTTAAAAATCGAATAAACATAAATCAGCAAAATTAAAATTAAAGCAGTTGAAAGTACAAACCAAAAACGCATTGAACTAAATAAATAGGTCGTTTCATTAGGAAAACGTACAGCAAAATAATAAACCAGATTTTTGTGTTTAGGAAAAGAAACTGTCTTTTTTGCTTTTGTTTTCTGCGACAAAGAAATATAATTTCCATACACCATTTCGTCGCTTTGACAATTATACATCGCGTATTCAAAATCGGTTGTAATATTCATTTTTTTGAATTCTGATTTCAGATAAAATTCTAAAATATCAGGCTCAAATTCGTTGTCGATGTTTACAATATAATAATCGTTCGAAATTTTTCTAACAGGATTCTGGCATGATGGTTCGCGATCTGTTCCTTCATATAATTTTCTGGCAACTTCAAGCAAAGCAATATGTGCTTTTTGGCTGAGCTTTTTTTGTTCTAACGTAAAAGCTTCTTTTGTCCAAAGCAATTGCGCTACCAAAATACTTATAATGGCAATTAATCCGAGGAGGATGATACTGTTGAGTCTATTAATTTTCAAGGGAAAATGTCTTTTTAAAAATGTAATATTAATGAAATTTATGCTTAAAAACAGCAGTTAACAAGTCATTAACAAAGATTTGAAAGCGGTTAACAGCGATTTGAATTTATCTGAAATACTTTTGGAATACAAATTTAGAATTATAAACCAATTAAAATATTTAACTATGAAAATGATCAAAATCTCCATGTTAGCTTTGGCATTAGGCTTAATGTCTTTCTCTGCAGTTGCTCCTGTAAAATCTTTGGTTTCTGAAACAAAAGAATCAGCGACAGCTTCAACAGTTGTTTGGAAAGCAGAAACTATAGATGTTGGTGAAATTCCGCAGGGAACTCCAAAAGCTATAGTTTATGAATTTAAAAACACTGGAAAAACAGCTGTTGTAATTACAAATGTTCAAGGGTCTTGTGGCTGTACAGCAACAGATTACACAAAAGAACCAATTCAGCCAGGGAAAACTGCTAAAGTTACAGCAACTTATAATGCAGCAAACAAAGGTACTTTTACAAAAACAGTAACTGTTACGACAAGTGCCGAAACTACTCCTAAAGTACTTACTTTAAAAGGAACAGTAATCTAATAGAATTTTAATAGGTTGGTTATATCGCGAGTCCCAAATAGGTAGAGTATTTGGGACTTTTTTGTGCCTTTTTTAGAGTTGATTTGTAGTGAAATTTTGCTTTGTAAAGTCTCTATTATTTTTCTAGAAAAGGACTTTGTTTTCATTAAATCTTTTTTATTTTTATTAAAAATATTATTATGAAAATTTTCTATTCGCCTGTCGTTGTTATTATTCTGTTTTTAGTTTTTTCATGTAATTCAAAACCAGAAAAAAAAGAGGAAGGCTTAAAAAAGACTTCAGAAAAAGTGGTGCCGGAATTAAAACTTCATATTGACAGTGTTGAAGTTTCTAAATTTTATGAAGCCTACCCAAAGTTGGTTAAATTTCAAAGTGAGGTTTTGGCTTTATACAAAGAAAAAAAATCGACTCAATTATGGTTGGACAACAAAGGTGTTGTCGAATTTGGAAATACTTTATTCAATAAATACAGAGGATTGGAAGCAGAAGGTTTGAGTGCTAATTTTCCTTACAACGAAAACATAAATGCTGTTTTTGATAATATTGCAGACAACAAATTGTCAAAAATTGATACCGATTTGATGATTTCAAACCTGTATTTTTACTATGTGCAGAAAATTTCTGGTGCCGATGAAAAAACAGTAACAAAATTAGAATGGCTTTTGCCTAGAAAAAAACTTGATTATAAAGTTTTTTCAGATTCTATTTATGAAAAAGCTACGATAAGCGATGACAAAAAGAGCAAAATGTTCAGTCAATATTACAAGCTTCGCGATGCGCTTCATCAATATAGAGAAATTGAAAAAAAAGGCGGATGGAAAAATGTTGAAGTTGAGGAAGGTTTTAAAAGTTTTAAAGTTGGAGATTCTGTTGACGCCATAGGACAAATTAGAGAAAGACTTTTTATTACGGGCGATCTTAAAGAAAACACAAAAAGCAATATATGTGATACGACTTTGATTAAGGCAATTAAAAGCTATGAAATACATCACGGATTGCTTCCAAAAAATATAATATTAAAAGAACATATTGATGAACTGAATATTCCAGTTTCAGACCGAATCAAAACGATTATCGTCAATATGGAGCGTTGCAGATGGATTGATCCTAAATTGGAAAAAGGACAAGAATACATCGAAGTCAATATTCCGGAGTTTAAATTGTACTTGATTCGTGATCATGAAATTGCTTTTATATCGCCAGTTGTGGTTGGAAAAGCGATGACCAAAACCGTTATTTTTAGCGGTATGATGAATAATATTGTTTTTAGTCCGTATTGGAATGTTCCCACAAGTATTATCAATAAAGAAATCAAACCCGGAATGGCCAAAAACAAAAATTATTTGGCACAGAAAAATCTGGAATGGAATAATGGCGCTGTTCGTCAGTTGCCTGGAAAAAACAATTCGCTTGGATTAGTGAAGTTTTTGTTTCCAAATTCAAGTAATATTTATTTGCATGATACACCTTCTAAAAGTTTATTTGGAAGAGAAAGCCGAGCCTTCAGTCATGGTTGCGTACGTGTTGAAAAACCAAGAGAATTAGCGATTGAACTTTTAAAACAAGATCCAAGATGGACACCGGAAAAAATTGACAAAGCAATGCATGCCGGAAAAGAAAATTGGGTAAGCTTAAAAAAGAAAGTTCCTGTTTATATTGGCTATTTTACTGCTTGGGTAGATAGAAAAGGCGAGTTAAATTTCTATAAAGATATTTATCAAAGAGATGAAAGTCTTCTAAAATTATTGACGGAGGAATAAAAAGGGTTTGCCACGAATTACACGAATTTCCACTAATTATTTTTCAATCAAAATTCGTGAAAATTCGTGTAATTGCTTCGCCAGTTCGCTAGCGCTCGAGCTGTGGCGAAAAAAACTTATTTACTCAAAACATCAATACACTTATAAAAACGATTAGTATAATGTTCTGTATCTAGAGAAGTAATAGTAACACTGTTTACTTTTCCAGAGGAAGCATGAATAAATTTCGACTTCATACCATTAGCCTCACAAATAATACCAAGATGACCTATGATTGTTTTGTCTTTGTATCCATAAAAAACCAAAATATCTCCCACTTTAAATTCGTCGGGGTTTAATTTGGTGCCAATATTTTTATACTCGCCGGAGCTTCTGGGTAAAGTAACGCCATAGTTTTTGAAGACATAACTCACAAAACCGGAGCAGTCAAAACCTTTTTTTGGATCATTGCCCGCATATAAATAAGGCGTTCCTAAATATTTTTTAGCATAATCAACAATTGAATCTCGATCAATTTCATTCTGAGTTTTATCAAACCGTTTTGGTGTATCTTCCTCTTTTGTAATAAAAGAAGAGAATAAAAGAAGCGACAGCAAAAGAATAAAGGGATAAAATTTCATTTTTACTAAAGTTTAATCCATAAAAGTAGACCGTTGTTTTTGAAATTCAAAGAAAAAACTTTTTATTTTGTAAGATTTTGCAGTTAGAATTTGAAAGTTGATGTATTTCCTTGGTGTTTTTTTATTGCATTTTGATGTTTTAGTATCTTTCTGTCTGCCATATTTCAGATATATTTGTGAATCTATTTATATTTTAACAAATAACTTATGTTTCTGAAAAAATTACCGTTTTTAATTTTGTTTTTGCTGATTGCAACTGCTTCTGTTTCACAAACCCAAAATCAGAATAAAACATTTTTATATGAAGGAAGGGTTGAAAAACTTCAAAATGATAATGTAATTTTAATTGGAACTGCTTCTTCGGTTTCTTTTAATTTTAGCGGAAATGAATGTTCGATTTCGCTTCAAAGTGTTGATTCTTATGAACACCATAATTATGTTGCTTTAGTTTTAGATGGGAAATATCTTGGGAAAATTAAAATTGAAAAAGGCGCACTACAATCTTTTCCAATAAAAGCAACTTCAAATAGAAAAGAGCATCGTCTCGAAATTTATAAAAATACGGAAGCACGTACTGGCGGTATTTTGTTTGCTGGAACAACTGCAAAACTGACTTCAATTTCATCAAAAAAGAAAAAGAAAATCGAATTTATTGGTGATTCTATTACCTGTGCCGCAGCAAGTGATTCTGTTGACTGTGACAAAGGAGAATATATGGATCATCATAACGGATACTATGCTTATGGGCCAACACTTTCAAGAGCAATTGATGTCGATTATTTGACTAGCTCTGTTTCCGGAATCGGAATGTATCGAAACTGGAATGATGAAAACAAAGACGAAGCCATAATGCCAGAGGTTTATCAGAATTTATATTTGACCAAAGACAATTCAAAACCTAAATATGATTTTGCTTTTCAGCCAAATATTATCAGTATTGCTTTAGGAACAAATGATTTTTCTGGCGGTGACGGAAAGAAAGAACGTCTCCCGTTTAATGCCGATAAGTATGTTTCGAATTACATCAATTTTATAAAAATGCTTTACGTTCATAATCCGAAAGCACAAATTGTAATTACAAACAGTCCGATGGTTAACGGAGAAAAAGCTATTGTTTTTGAAGATTGTCTGAATAAAGTTAAAAATGCTTTTGCGAATGATAAAGAACACAAAACAATTTTGATTTTCAAATTCAAACCAATGAAATCAAATGGGTGTTTAGGCCATCCTGACGTTGCAGATCAAAAAGTAATGGCTGGTCAATATGCTCCGTTTTTAAAAAAGCTGTTAAATGAAAAATAATATATTTAAGTTTGTTTTCTTTCTGATGATTTCCAGTACTATGATGGCAAACGTTTCCCTTCCGAATATTTTTGGCGACAATATGGTTTTGCAACGCAATTCTGAAGTGAAAATTTGGGGTTGGGCTAATCCAAAGGAAGAAATTAAATTGGTTTCTAGCTGGAATAATCTGGAATATAAAGTCGTTGCCAATAATCAGGCGCAATGGGAACTTCACATCAAAACGCCTGAAGCGGGCGGGCCTTACACGATTTCTATAAAAGGATACAATGAAGTTATTCTAAAAAACATTTTAATTGGAGAAGTTTGGGTTTGCGCCGGACAATCCAACATGGAAATGTCGGCAAGCTGGGGAATTGACAACGGCGAAGAAGAAATGAAAAACGCGACGAATCCAAACATTCGTTTTTTTACCGTTCCGAAATTAACAGCAACGACACCTCAAAATAATCTTTTAGGGAACTGGACCGAGTCGACTCCGGAAACCATGAAATACTTCAGCGCTATTGGCTATTTTTTTGCCAAACGCTTACGCGAAGATTTAAAAAATGTCCCAATCGGATTAATTTCTTCGAATTGGGGAGGAACTCCGGCGGAAATTTGGATGCCAGAAGAAGTTGTTCAGAATGATCCTCTTTTATTAGAAAATGCCAAAAAATTAAACGAACAAGAATACGGACCAAGACAACCCGGACGTGCCTACAACGCCATGATTTATCCTTTTGTTGGATTTAAAATTGCGGGAACACTTTGGTATCAAGGTGAATCAAACGTGGGTTCTTTGGTTTACGACAAAACATTATCAGCTTTAATCTCTTCTTGGAGAAAAGCCTGGCAGGACGAATTCCCTTTTTATTTCGTCCAAATCGCACCATATAAAACCGGAAGTAATAATTTCTCAAATGTTACGGTTAGAAATTCTCAAAGAAAAGTTCTGACTGAAGTTCCTAAAACCGGAATGGTTTTAACTTCAGATATTTCAGATACGATTGATATTCATCCGAAAAATAAAAAATCGGTTGGAATTCGTTTGGCAAATTTGGCTTTGGTCGAAACGTATAAAGTCAATTCTAATTTGGTTAACGGACCACTTTTTAAAGACATTAAAATCGAGAAAAATAAAATCACTGTTTCTTTCAATTATGCTGACGGATTGTATTTCAAAAATAAAACATCCAATCAGTTTGAAGTAGCTGGCGCCGATGGAAATTTCTTTCCTGCAGAGGCTTCGATAAAAAATAATGAAGTGCTTTTGACAAGCAAGAAAGTTCCAAATCCAGCGAAAGTGAGATTTGCCTGGGGAAACACAATTCAGCCTGACTTGTTTAATAAGGCGAATTTGCCGGCTTCTTGTTTTATTGCGGAGTGAGAGATTTTAGACAATAGAACATAGAAAATAGAAAATAGAGTAAAGAAGAAAGAACAAAGATTTAGACTTTAGATTTTTTGCATATTTTTTTGTCAGACTGAGCGGAGTCGAAGTCCCGTAAAGTTAAGCCACAAAGATTGTCATTGCGAAAAAAGTTCTTTTAACAAGCTTCGCGTGAGGGATAGCAGTGGAAAGCCCACAGCCTGACGAAGGAAGTGCGAGGACTTGAAACGTATAGCCCGACCCGGAGGGACACGCCCAAAATATAAACCACTATCTAACCATGAAAAATAAAAAAATAATAACGATTGGGGTTTTTGCCCTGTTTACTGTTGGAAATATGAATGCACAAAAAAAGCCGTATCTGGATAAAAACAAAACTATTGAACAAAGAATCGATTTGCTTTTGCCTTTGATGACTTTGGAGGAAAAAGTAGGGCAAATGAATCAATATAACGGTTTTTGGGATGTTACTGGGCCGGCTCCAAAAGGCGGTACTGCGGAATTAAAATATGAACATTTAAGAAAAGGTCTAGTTGGTTCAATGCTGACGGTGCGCGGTGTTAAAGAAGTTCGTGCCGTGCAGAAAATTGCTGTCGAAGAAACCCGTTTGGGAATTCCATTGATTATAGGTTTTGATGTTATTCATGGCTATAAAACATTAAGTCCAATTCCGTTGGCTGAAGCGGCGAGTTGGGATTTAGAAGCGATTAAAAAATCGGCGGCAATTGCTGCGGATGAAGCTTCGGCATCTGGAATTAACTGGACTTTTGGTCCGAATGTCGATGTTGCAAATGATGCGCGTTGGGGACGTGTGATGGAAGGCGCGGGAGAAGATCCGTATTTAGGAAGCAAAGTAGGCTATGCAAGAGTAAAAGGTTTTCAAGGTGAAACTGTTGCTGATTTAGCTAAAGTAAATACTATTGCGGCCTGTGCAAAACACTTTGCCGCTTATGGTTATGTTGAAGCTGGATTAGAATATAATATTGTGGATATCAGCAATTCTAAATTGTATAATTCGGTTTTGCCTCCTTTTGAAGCGACTGTAGAAGCCGGAGTTCGTACGTTTATGAATTCATTTAATACTTTGAATGGAGTTCCAGCGACTGGAAATGCATTTTTACAAAGAGATATTTTAAAAGGAAAATGGAAGTTTGATGGTTTTGTGATTTCGGATTATGCTTCGATTCGCGAAATGATTGCGCACGGTTATGCAAAAGACGAAGCCGATGCAACTGCAAAAGCTGTAAATGCTGGTTCTGATATGGATATGGAATCGTATTTATATGTGGCAAAACTAGTTGATTTAGTAAAATCAGGAAAAGTAAAAGAAGCTTTGGTTGATGATGCCGTTCGCAGAATTCTTCGTGTGAAATTTGAATTAGGATTGTTTGATGATCCGTACAGATATTGTGATGAAAAACGTGAAAAAGCTACGATTGGAAACAAAGCCAATAATGACGGTGTCTTAGACATGGCTAAGAAGTCGATTGTTTTACTGAAAAACGATAAAAATTTGCTTCCGCTAAAAAAATCAGGACAAAAAATTGCTTTGATTGGTGCTTTGGCAAACGATAAAAACAGTCCTTTAGGAAGCTGGAGAATTGCAGCAGATGATAATACTGCGGTTTCGGTTTTAGAAGGAATGCAGCAATACAAAGACAATCAGCTGACTTTTGAAAAAGGAGTTGATTTACTAAAACAAAAAGCAACTTTTTTAACTGAAACGGTTTTCAATACAACAGATAAAAGTGGTTTTGAGGCTGCAAAAACGGCTGCAAAAAATGCTGATGTTGTCGTAATGGTTTTAGGAGAATACGGTTTCCAAAGTGGAGAGGGAAGAAGTAGGACTGATTTGAATTTGCCAGGTTTACAGCAAGAATTATTAGAGGAAATTTACAAAGTGAATCCGAATGTGGTTTTGGTTTTAAATAATGGTCGTCCGTTGAGTATTCCGTGGGCAGCTGAAAATGTTCCAGCAATTGTAGAAGCCTGGCAGTTAGGAACTCAAACCGGAAATGCTGTGGCGCAGGTTTTATACGGGGATTATAATCCGAGTGGAAAATTGCCAATGTCGTTTCCTAGAAATGTGGGACAGGTTCCAATTTATTACAACAAATACAGTACAGGAAGACCTATTGATAGTGATAAGAATGTGTTTTGGTCGCATTATATGGATGTGGAGAAAACGCCTCAGTTTCCGTTTGGATTTGGTTTGAGTTATACTAAATTCGATTATAAAAATCTGAAAATAAACAAAACCTCTTTTGCAAAAGGAGAAAAAGTTGAGGTTACTGTTGAGATAACCAACTCAGGAAATTATGACGGAAAAGAAGTGGTACAATTGTACATTCATGATGAGTTCGCCAGTATCGTTCGCCCAATTAAAGAATTAAAAGGCTTCGAATTAGTAAACCTGAAAAAAGGCGAAACTAAAACGGTAACTTTTACTTTAACGGATAAAGAACTTGGTTTTTATGATAACGAAGGGAAATATTTAGTTGAAGAAGGAACTTTTAAAATTATGGTTGGAGGAAGTTCTGATAAAGGTTTGGAGAGTGGTTTTGAAATAAAAGGCTAAAAAAATTAATCTCGCAAAGGCGCAGAGTCGCAAAGTTTTTTTTGAATAGCCTCCAGTTTTAACAGGAGGTTTAAGATTTAAGTTTATAAAGGCTTTAGCCAAACTTTTACTAGTTTGGCTAAAGCCTTTATAGTTCGTTTATATTTCATCCAACTAAAGCTGTACGCTATTGAAAACTTAAAACTCAAAGAAAATCAAAAAAACTTTGCGAGTCTGCGCCTTTGCGAGATTAAAAAAAAGCAGCTTTATTTATTACTTTTTTTTACCTTTAAAACCTATTAAACTACAATCTTTAAACTAAAATAATGAAATATAACAGATGTGGAAAAAGCGGGTTATTGTTGCCTGAAATTTCTTTAGGATTATGGCATAACTTCGGATCGGTGGATAATTTTGATAATGCCGAAAGTATTGCTGTAGAAGCTTTTGATAAAGGAATTACTCATTTTGATTTAGCTAATAATTACGGACCTGTTCCAGGTTCTGCCGAAACTAATTTTGGTAAAATCCTGTGGCATAATTTTCAGGGAAATTTGCGTGATGAAATCATAATTTCAACCAAAGCCGGCTACACAATGTGGGATGGACCTTACGGAGATTGGGGTTCTCGAAAATATTTGCTTTCAAGTTTAGACCAGAGTTTAAAAAGAATGAAAGTCGATTATGTCGATATTTTTTATTCGCACCGCCCAGATCCAGAAACTCCTATTGAAGAAACGATGATGGCTTTGGATTACGCCGTTAGAAGTGGAAAAGCTCTTTATGTTGGAATCAGTAATTATTCGGCTGAGCAGACTCGTGTTGCGGTTGATGTTTTGAAACAATTGGGAACGCCGTGTTTAATTCATCAGGCGAAATATTCAATGCTACAGCGTTGGGTTGAAGACGGTTTGCTTGACGTTTTAGAAGAAAAAGGAGTGGGATGCATTGCGTTTTCACCTTTGGCACAAGGACTT
This sequence comes from Flavobacterium sp. 245, assembly GCF_004362055.1. Taxonomy (GTDB): domain Bacteria; phylum Bacteroidota; class Bacteroidia; order Flavobacteriales; family Flavobacteriaceae; genus Flavobacterium. The sequence goes on along the minus strand of NZ_SNXB01000003.1, from coordinate 424,114 downwards.
TTGACTGATAAATATCTAAACGGAATTCCGGAAAATTCAAGAGCGCACAATCCAAACGGGCATTTGAAAGAAGATGAGGTTACCGCAGAAAGAATTCAGAAATTGATTCAACTGAATGAAATTGCTCAAAATAGAAATCAATCTTTGGCGCAAATGGCTTTGGCTTGGCTTCAAAAAGACAAACGAATTACGTCGGTTTTAATTGGCGCAAGTTCAGTGAAACAATTGTGTAATAATATTGATTGTTTGCAGAATACTGAGTTTACAGGAGATGAATTGAATGCGATTGAGAAAATATTAGCGTAACAATTTTTAGATATGCATAATAGTAGAGGCGCACAGCAGTGCGTCTCCGCTATGCATTAGACATACTGCTGTGCGCCTCTACGATAAAAAAAGGACTTATTTTTTTAATTTTAAATTATAATTCTTCACAATATCCAAAGTCGATTTATCCGAAGAAAAAACTGAATTCAATCCCTGTGGCTCCTGCGGTGGATCTGTTGTCAAAGGATCGCCCGGACTCCATTTTCCGCTTTCATTTACAGCTTTTCCTTCACCGCCAAATCCCCAGAAATTGGCGCCTTGCAACGGGCCATTGTTTTTAACGCTTTCGGCAACTCTTCCAAAAATATAATTGTAGAAAACATCTCTGTTTGCAACGGATGCTGTTGGCAATAAACTCTCGTTTTCTCTTCCCAAACCAAATTCTTCAATAATAATTGGGCGTTTTAAATGATTGGCAACAGCGACATGTTTGTCAATATATTTTCCGGCATTTTCTAAAGTTGGAGGTAACGTTTTTTCAGCATTATCAGCTTTAAACCAATTCCAGTTTTTCGGCCAAATGTGCATGGTCAAATAATCAATATTCGGATTTTGATGTGTTCTTTCAAAAATTCCAATGTCATCATTTGAGCTGTTCAATCCTTCAGAACCTGTCGAAATCAGATGGTTTTTATCTAAACTATCCATTAGATTCACAATATTATTCAGCCAAACGGTGAATTTTGCTTCATTTTCAACTGTGAAAAGTCTCGGTTCATTTCCAACCTGCCACGCCATAATGGTGTTGTCGTCTGTATATTTTTTATGAGAATACGCATTTGTTCTTCCCATAATAAATTTCACGTGATTTTCTAAAGCCTTCATACAAGGTTCACAACTGTGAAATTGTTCTGTATATGCCATAAACTGAGGCCAGGTATTAGGTGCAATTCCCGGAACCGGAACCGGACCTTTGCCGTTCCATTCTAAATATTGTGACATGCCACCAGACCATTCCCAGTTATTCGTTAAATACAAAACGGCGTACATTTTACGTTTACGCATTTCGTTCATCAGGAAATCCAATCCGTCAAGTAAATCTTCATCGTATTTTCCCTGTTCATATTGCAACGCAGGGCGAACGGTAAAATCGTATTTTCCGCCATCACCACCCACTAAAATTCGGAGATTATCAATGCCGTTTTTCTGCATTAAATCCAATTCACGAAGCAATCTTTTGCGGTCGCCTATTTTTTTCGAAGCCAGCAAACTTCCGTACCAATAATTCGTTCCAATGTACGCGTACGGTTTATCGCCTTTATAAAATTGCGTTCCTTTCACCGTAATTTTTTCCTGCGCCTGACAAGCAATTGAGGAGAATATTATTGCAAAAGAAAGGGTTTTTAAAAATCTGTTTTTCATATCATATTTTTTAGGAGCTAATCCTGCTATTCGTTTCAATCTTTTGTGCCGAACCCCAGCACAAAAGGATTTCCACTTCTATCAGGGCTAGGGGTTTACGGTTTTTAAGATGGTTTTTGTTTCTTTAATTTTATTTATAGACTCCTATTCCATGGAGTTTGTCATTCCGAGGAACGAGGAATCCCCACAAGTAACTCTACAAAGATTGGCGATTCACTGGGCGGAATTACTTGTGGGGATTCCTCGTTCCTCGGAATGACATACAGAGCGAATATATTACTTCGGCAACTCATACATCTTAGGCAAAGAATTCACCAATGCCGATTTTGTTTTAGAACTAAAAGTTTTAAAATCACTTGCATTTGAAACCGTGCCATTTGGTACCCAATAAGCATCTTTAGTATTATTCCAAAACATAACATAGCTCACTTCAATACTATTCGATGTCAAAGCACTGTATAAATAGGTTGAAAACCAATCTGTAACCGGTGGTTTTGTACTAGTAACCTGATAACCGGTTTCAGTCAAAGCGGCAATTTTCACTTTCGTTTTAGCCAAATCAGCTATTATTTTTAATTTAGAATTCGCTCTGCTAGCTCCGTTTGAACCCTGATTATCAAAATCACCATAATTGTCCATTCCAATAACATCGACATAATTATCACCAGGATAACGGCTTAAATAATCTGCTTGAGTGGTGTATGAATTATCAGGAGAAAAAGCATATAATATGTTATGGACGCCTTTAGTACTCTTCAAATAATCAACCGTAAACTGATAGGCTTTTTTGTATTCATCGGGAGTTGAAAAATTCGCTCCCCACCAAAACCAGCTTCCGTCAAATTCATGAAAAGGCCTGAAGATTATCGGAATCAGTTCGCCATTTGTTCCTTTTAAATTATAAACTACACTAGCAATTTTGTCCAGTTTTTTCTTGTACCATTCGTGATTCGCTCCGCCTGGTAAAATACTTTTAAAGGCAGTAGCTTTTTGTTCCGATGTCAGATCGGCAGCATAAAACGATTCTTCTTTATTTGGTTCTCTTAAATGCCAGCAAAAAGTGTTGATCATACCTTTTGCGTAAGCGGTTTTTGCGTCAGAAACAATTTTTTGTTCTTGCTGATAAAACCAATTACTAGCTTGTCCATCATTGCTTTTATCGGTAATAAACATAAAATCGGAACCTAAAATAGCGGGATCGTAACCTGTGTTTTTTTTGATATCTGAATCTCCGCCTGCTTCTAGGTAAAAACTATTAAAAGCATCTTGCTGACCAATTGCAATTTTAGTTTTGGCTAATTTTTTTAAATTATAAAACAAGGCGATTGTTTCTTTTGTTGCATTGGCATCAACTAAATAAGTTGACGCATTTGCCGTTGTAAGGGGATCAGTGTCAACGACAACTGGCGGGTCAACGACAACTTCTGGATCTGATTCGTCATCAGAAGAACATCCTGAAATTGCTAAAATCGATAAGCTTATAAAAAGAATATTTAGAAGTTTTTTTTTCATTTTGAATTGTTTTAAAAGCTTAATTTGAAATAAATTTTAATCTTTTATTCTCTGAATAAGTTCTAAACAAGCGCGGCTATTGTGATAGGGACATTTCCAGAAACCTGCTTTATCTTTTTCGATAAGCGAATAATCACGATAAACACCCCAGAACCATTCTCCGTTTTGTTTGTCGAGAATGTATTTTTTAATGAAATCCCAATTCTTAAAAACAATGTCCAGATACTTTTCGTCATCGGTTAATTGGTATGCATTATAAAAACCAATTAATGCTTCGGCCTGAACCCACCAATGTTTTTCGGCGACTAATTCATTGTTTTTTGGATCGAGTTCATACCATAATCCGCCATCTGTGTCAAGGCCTTCCTGCGTAACTTCGGCCATTAAAACAGCATGTTTTTTATAACGCGAAATCAAACTTTTATCTTCTGCAATTTCCGCGCATTGCAATAAAAGCCATGCCGCTTCAATATCATGTCCATACGAAATTACATCCGGTTTTTCGACCCAATTTTCATCAAAAAACAAACGTAAATGGCCAGTTTCAGTATTTATAAAATACTTGTGAATTGTTTCAAGCAATCCAATAATATCATTTTGAAGTGCTTTGTCTTTCCAGACTTTAAACAAATTTGCATACGCCTCGACAATATGTAAATGCGTGTTCATTGTCTTTTTTTCGTTGGCATCTTTATCGCTCAAACGTAAATCGTCAATTGGCCGCCAATTGCGGGTTAATGCTTCAAAATAACCTTTGTTTTCAGGATCGAAACTGTGTTCCTGAATTTTTAAATATAAATTGATGGCTATTTCTAAAGCTTTTTCTTCTTTAGAAATGGCATAATATTCAGATAATCCATAAATCGCAAAAGCCAGAGCGTAAATTTGATTTTTGGTGTCTTTAGGTGTTTTGTCAATATTGATGCTCCAAAATAAACCGCCAAATTCGGAGTCATAAAAATATTTTGAAAGAAAGTTAAAAGCTCTTTCTGCCAATTTTTTATGTTCTTCATTTTTAGTAACCTGATAACTAGCAGAAAACGACCATAAAATTCGGGCATTTAAAACGGCTCCTTTTTCGGTATCGGCGATAATCTGTTCTTCAAAATCAATTTGACCAATAAAACCTCCATTTTGATGGTCAATAGTATGTTTTGACCAATATTTTAAAATGGAATCCAGTTCAGCTGAAAGTTCAGATTTTAATTGCTTTAGTTTTGCTGACACGATGAATTAGATTGCGTTGTTTTTTTCAATTTGGCTGATAATCGTTTTTACAGAACCGGCTGAAATAAAGGTGTCAGCTGGTGTATTGGTAACATAATCAACAAGTTTTGCTACAGATGAAACTGCAACATGCATTCTCGTATCTGATGATGCGTAATATACATAAACAGTTCCGTCAGTATCTTCAATCCATCCGTTTGAGAATAATACATTTGATACATCGCCAACTCTTTCAATTCCCTCAGGACCCATGAAATGACCAGCAGGCACATGCGTAACTTTTGCTATGTCATTCAAATCAGTCATGAACATATACAATGTGTAGCGCAAACCTGCAGCGGTATTGCGAACGCCGTGTGCTAAATGAAGCCATCCTTTATCTGTTTTAATAGGAGCAGGACCAAGACCATTTTTTAGCTCATAAATGGTATGATATTGTTTTCCGAAAATGATTTTTTCATCCTTAACAACAGGATTTTTCATATCATCAACATAACCTAAACCAATTCCGCCACCTGCGCCAACATCAATAAAGCCATCTTGCGGACGCGTGTATAAAGCATATTTTCCGTTAACAAATTCTGGATGTAAAACCACATTACGCTGCTGGCCTGTATTCGAAATTAAATCAGGAAGTCTTTCCCAGTTTATTAAATCCTTCGAACGCACGATTCCAGCATTGGCTACAGCCGAGCTTGTGTCACCTTTTGGTGCTTTTGGGTCTTTTCTTTCGGTACAAAAAATACCGTAAACCCAGCCGTCTTCGTGGTTGATCAAACGCATATCGTAAACGTTTGTATCTGGTTCTTCGGTTTGTGGAATTACACAGGGTTTTTCCCAAAACTTAAAATTATCCACGCCATTTGGACTTTCGGCAATTGCAAAAAATGATTTTCTGTCAATTCCTTCCACACGAACGGCAAGTAAATATTTTCCGTTCCATTTCATTGCGCCGGCATTGAATGCAGCGTTCATTCCAATTCTTTCCTGCAAAAACGGATTTGTTTTTTCGTTTAAGTCAAAACGCCAGTTTAAAGGCACATGAGCTGCGGTAACAACTGGATTTTTATAACGCTGATAAATTCCGTTTCCAGCATTTTCTTCGGGAGCATTTTTTTGCTCTACGAGTGCTTTATGTTCTTTTTCTAATGCTGCTTTTCGGTCCTGAAAAACAGCTGAAGATTTTATTGTTGTCATATATTTTTATTTCTGTATCTGATTCGTATTTTTTAAATTTTCTGATCTCTTTTTTCGTTTAAATCTTGTTCTATCGTTTGCAGTTTTTCTTCAGATAAAGGATAGAATAAAATAAAACCGACTGATATTGCGGCTGCTATTGCAGGAAGTATGCTTAACATTAATTGAATTCCGTGTTGTGCAGTGGCTGTTTGTTCAACATTGGCTTGAAAACCATAATAGCCTAAAAGCCATCCAGCTCCCGCGCCGCCAATTGTCCATCCAAATTTTTGCGACATTGATGAAGCAGAGAAAACCAAACCTGTTGCGCGACGTCCTTGTTTCCATTCTGAATAATCAGCGCTGTCAGCGTACATGGACCAGATTAATGGGAAAATACAGCCTGCACAAATACTGATTAAAATTTGGAAAGTCATAATGAGGAAAACATCTTCTTTTCCGAAGAAATAAAAAACTAAGCTCAAAACTGAAGCGATTGCCATGGCACCAAAAAAAGTTTTTTTCTTGCCAATTTTATTCGCAATTGGGGTTGCCAATATAACTCCGATGATATTTGCCGCCTGACCCAATACTAAATAAATAGAAGTTGGCGCCATATGGAAATCAGTTCCGAAAAGTGAAAAATCGAAGTTAATAGAACTGCTTACATAATATTTAAAGTAATAAACAGCAGCGCCATCTCGGATAGAATTAAACACCAAAGTGCCAATTCCGGCTCCTAGTAAAATCCACCAAGGTTTGTTTTTCAGTAAATCTTTTAAATCTTCTTTTAAGTTAGATTGTTCATCTTCTATTGGTTGAACTCTTTCTTTTGTAAAAAGGAAACAGCCCCAGAAAAATGCAGTTGTAATAACACCAAAAATTGCGATTGTTGATAGCCAGCCAGCTTTAGAATTTAGGCTTCCGCCAAAGTAATTTACTAAAGGTTCAATTAACCAAAGTGCCAGTAGACTTCCGCCAAAAGCAAAAACCATTCGGTAAGAAGACAAAGTTGTTCTTTCTTTTCGGTCAGACGACATTACGCCCAAAAGTGAAGCATACGGAACGTTGATTAACGAATAAATCATCATCATTAATGAATATGTTACGTATGCATATATTATTTTTCCTTTTTCGCTGAAATCTGGCGTGTAAAAAGTTAGAACTCCAATTACGGCAAAAGGCACGGCAATCCATAATAAATAAGGTCTGAATTTTCCCCATTTTGTTTTTGTTCTGTCAGCAATGATTCCGACGATAGGATCAAAACAGGAATCCCAGATTCTGGTAATCAGAAACATGGTTCCTACGACAGCAGGGGCTAACCCGAAAACATCGGTATAGAAAAAGAGAAGATACATACTGAAAATCTTCCAGAACATGGATGATGCAGCATCTCCGAGACCGTAACCGATTTTTTCTTTTAAATTAATTTTGTCGTGCATTAGGTTTTTTTTAAAGGTTGTGATTTAGATTTGGTTGTTATTTTGTTTTAACACATAGAAATATAGATTTTGTAAATTCAAAAAAAGGCGTTTCACTAATTGAAATGCACATAAGTGAGCTATGTGAAAGAAATTGTTTCTTTTTGCTTTCTTTTTTAAGCATAAAACCTATGTTTCTATGTGTTTAATAATTTTTGCGCTTTTAATTTTTTATATCTTTTTCGAACAGCGTTTTTTCCAGATTATAAAAATCCACAAAATCTTTTTCGCTTATTTGTCCTGAAAACGGCGCATAATAATGCATTTTTTGTTCTTTTTCTTGCCAGCCGTGGTTTCTCCAAAGTAAAACATAGGATATTTTATAATCACCAATTGCTTTATTTAAAGTGCCGGTCCACCATTTAGGATCCGGAATTGCTTCATAGCCAGCTTCGGCAACGGCAATTAATTTGTGTTTTTCAAGTCCAATATCCTTTATGATTTTAAGCTGTTTCTGAACTTCGTCAATGAATTTTTTACCGTCTTTATCATCATTATTCTGGTAACTGTCAAAGCTTAAAATATCGGTATAATTATCGCCAGGATAATTGGCTAAAAAATCTTCTTTGGTGCCAAAACTGCTTGTGTTGTAGATATAAATTAAATTATGAACACCTTTTTTTTGAAGGTATTCGAATGTAAATTTCCATAATGCCTTGAAATCTTCCGGTGTGGCATTTCCTTTTCCCCACCAAAACCAGCCTCCGGTAAGTTCGTGATAAGGTCTAAAAAGTATCGGTATGTTTTTTCCTTTTTTATCTTTTAGAGATAAAAAGAAAACAGAAGCTTTATCAAGCCAAGAAGTAAATTTTTTGTGATTTTGACCGTCTGGCAAAACTGTTTTTAGGGAATTTGGTGTATTGTCCCAAGCATTTTTTCCGGTTGCTGGATTGTCAAAATGCCAGCTGATTGTCGAGATTCCGCCTCTTTCATTGGCTTCTTGAATATATTGTTTCATTTTGTCAAATGGAACTCCATCTATATTTTTAGAATCATCTTTTTCTAAACCGGCAATATCCCAGCCGTAAACTGCAGGGTAATCTCCAGCGGTTTCTTTTACATCACTTCGGCCGTTTTCGTACTTCCAATTTACACCATAAGCAAGATCATCCTGATGTCCAAAAAGATATCCTTTTTCAGTTAATTGATTCAATTTTTTATAAAGAGAAACAGTTTCAGGTGTCGCTTTTTTATCTGAAAGTGACAAATTAGTATTACTCACAATCGATTTTGAAGAACATGAAGTCCCTATGAATACGGCAATAATTAAGGATAATATGTTTTTTTTCATTCTGGTTTTATATTGTTTTAGATGTAATATCCACAAATTCAGAGATTGAGAATGTAATTTTTAAGCTTCAATTTTCAATCGACGATTCAGTATTGTTTTTCAGATAAAATTATTAAAACTTTAAAAAGATATTCTATAAAAAATGATTAATGTTTATTATTAATGCCGTTTTTAAAAAATTGATAATTCTATTTTTCAAAGATAATTGGATGTTTATCGTGTAATTAATATTATTTTATCAATTATATATCATATTATTGCAGTCAAAAATGATCTAATTACTTCATGAAATAGTTTTTTATAGATATGAGCAGCACTAAAAATTTTTATAGAGAAATAGCACCGCTGTCTGCTGGAGACAGTTTTTTGGTTTTTGACCGAGTTAAAGATAGCTTTGATTTTCCGGTTCACTACCACCCTGAATTTGAGATTAATTTTATTTTAAACGGAAAAGGAGTGAAGCGTGTTGTTGGAGATAATATTGAAGAAATTGACAATGTTGAATTGGTTTTAATTGGTCCGAATTTATATCACGGCTGGGAATTAAATAAATGCACAAGTAAAAAAATACATGAAATTACAATTCAGTTTCATAATGATTTATTTCATGAATCTTTATTGTCAAGACGAATAATGAATCCTATTCGAGATATGTTTAACCGTTCAATTCATGGAATTTTATTTTCTAAAAAAGTAGCTGAAGAATTAACTCCTAGGCTTGTAAGGCTTTCTAAATTAGATGGTATGGATTATTTTTTAGAAATCACTTCTTTATTGTATGATCTTGCCAATTCTAGAAATCAGCGTTTGCTTTCTACTTATACTGTAGATTATGATACGTTTGATGATTATGATAAAATGAAACTGGTTTATGAATATGTCCAGAGAAACTTTGCTGATAAAATTACTTTAGAAGATGCTGCAAATGTAGCTAGTATGTCAATTATTTCTTTTAACCGATTCATTAAAAAACGCACCGGAAAAACGTTTGTCAATTACATAAATGATATCCGAATTGGATATGCAGCACGCTGGCTCGTTGAAAAAGATATGAGTGTTTCTGAAGTGGCTTTTAAATCAGGTTTTAATAATATTGCCAATTTCAATCGTAGTTTTAAAGCTACTAAAAACTGCACGCCTAGTCAATATAGAGAAGATTTTTCTGGATTAAAACGCATTTTATAGTGATACTTTTTTTTCACAAACAAATATTATTTTTAACGAAATCGTTTTCTTTTCGGTGATTCGTTCATTTTAATTTATAAGAAGTAGTGATTTAGGAGGGTGTTATTGCGAAAAACGCAATTAATAACTGGTTTTATTTTCATATGTGTTTTTTTAAACTGATATAGTAAAAATATTATCATTAAATGATATAATACTATCGATTTAATGTTTTGTTCTGTTATAGATTTGTTAAATAATTTAGAAAATAAATCACACCCTTTTTTTATTACTTGATTATGGGTAAAACAAATTTAAACTAACCAAACATTTATTATGAAAAAACTAATGACTAACTTTATTCATTGGAATGCTAACCACAGAGCAGTTCCTTTGATTTTATTCTTGTTACTGAGTAATTTTATTACTGCTCAGGTTAAAATATCAGGGGTAGTTTCTGATGATAAAGGAATGACAATTCCTGGGGCCAATATTTCTGTTGTTGGTACAAAAACTACTGCCTCAACTGATTTTGACGGTAAATACACGATTGACGCTCCTGCAAATGGGACTTTATTAGTTTCATTTATTGGATTTGATTCTCAAAAAATAGGCATTGGAGGCAGAACAAAAATTAATGTGACGTTGCAATCAAGTTCTGAAGACTTAAAAGAGGTAGTTGTAATTGGTTACGGAACTCAGAAAAAGAAAGACGTAAACGGTGCAATATCTTCAGTAAAATCAACAGATATTGAAAATTTAAAGCAAGTTTCTATTGATCAAATGCTTCAGGGTAAAGCGGCGGGGGTTTCGGTAACAAACAACTCGGGGCAACCTGGAGGAGCGGCTTCTGTAAGAGTTCGTGGTACTACTTCGATTACAGGAACAAACGAGCCTTTATATGTAATTGACGGTGTGCCAATCTCTGGAGATGCTACTGGTAAATCTACAAGTGGTCAGACTTTGGCTGGAAAAGATGGTTTTTCTTCTTCAGGAGGAAGTGGAAATAACGCAATGAGCCCGCTTTCTATGATTAATCCAAATGATATTGAATCTATGGATATCTTAAAAGATGCTTCTGCAACAGCAATTTACGGATCAAGAGGAGCAAATGGTGTAATCATCATTACTACAAAGCAAGGTAAAAAAGGAAGTGGAAAAGTATCTTATGAAAACTATACTTCGTTTGCTTCTGTAACAAATAAATTAGATGTTTTGACTTTGCCTGAATATGCAACTTTAAAAACAAATTTGGCTAAGTTATGGGGTTTCCAAACGCGTCAGGAATTTACGCATCCAGAATTATTAGGGCCTGGAACTAACTGGCAGGATGAGGTTTACAGAACAGCTATTTCTAATAGTCATCAGTTGTCGTTTTCTGGTGCAAAAGACGGAACAAGCTATTATTTATCTGGAAGTTATTTAGATAACGAAGGAACGATTATTAACTCTGGACTAAAAAGATATACGGTTAGATTGAATTTAGATTCAAAGATTAAATCTTGGCTAAGAGTTGGAGGTAACCTTACTGGAGGTATTACTAATGAAAGAATTACAGTGAATCAAAGTTTCTCTGGATTGATTTCTAATACTTTATTGCAGTCGCCAGATATTCCTGTTAGAAATTCAGACGGATCTTTCGCAGGACCACCATCTTCTGAGCAAAGTGTAACATACTATAATCCAGTTGCTGAGGCTTTAACTCGAGATAATAAATTAATTAGAAAAAATTTCTTAGGTAATGTTTATGCTGAAGCTGAGATTATTAAAGGTTTGAAATACCGTTTAGAAATTGCAGCAAATACGGAGTTTTCTGAAAATGATGATTTCAGACCATCATACAAATGGGGAAGCCAGACGAACTTGCTTGCTGATCTTGATGTAAGAAGACAAAATTGGTATTCTACAAACATCAAAAATTTATTGACTTACGACAAAACTATCGGGAAACATAAATTTACAGTTTTAGCAGGTCAGGAAGCTAATGATTCTCATTGGGAAGGTTTAATTGCTTCTGCACAAGGTTTTAAAACAAATTCAATTCACACTATTAATTTAGCTGATGTTGATAATAATACAGTTACGCAATACAAGGGTAGTGCTTCATTATCATCTCTTTTTGCTCGTATTATTTATGATTTCAATGATAAATACAGTATCACAGCGTCAATCAGACAGGACGTTTCTTCAAAATTTGACCCAACTACAGATAATCAAAAAGGTGTTTTTAATGCGATTTCTGGTTCTTGGAGATTATCTAGCGAATCGTTTATGGAAGGTACGCGCAAATATGTAGATAATATTAAAATTAGAGTTGGTTACGGAGAAACTGGAAATCAGCAAATTCCAAACAACAGTTATTCTGCAATGTTGGGAACGCAAAATTCAGGATTGGGAAGCGGATTTTTGCCATCAAATTATCCAAATCCAAATTTAGTTTGGGAATCATTAAACCAGACGAATATTGGTATCGATTTTACACTGCTTGACAGCAAGTTTTCGGCAAGTTTTGATGTATATGACAAAAAATCTGAAGGTTTCTTGTTTCAAGTTCCATTGCCTCTTTACTTAACAGGTGGCGGAGGTCAATATGGAGGAGTTTCTGCACCGTATTCTAATTTAGGAACAATGAGTAATAAAGGTTTCGATTTGACTCTTGGTTATGATATGAGATCAGCAGGTAATTTTAACTGGAGCGCTTCGGCAGTTGTTTCGCACTACAAGAATAATCTGGATGAAATCGCAAACGGAATCGTATTGACTCAAGAAGTAAACACTAATGGATATCAGCCAGTGGTGGTTACAAATACTACCATCGGGAATCCTATCGGTTTATTCTACGGATATAAAACAGATGGTATTTTTAAAGATCAGGCAGTTTTAAACAGTGCGCCACTTCAATTTGGTCAGGCTGTTGGAACTGGAGCTGGAGAAACTGCTCTTGGTGACGTGAAATATGTTGATGTAAATGGTGATGGAAAAATTGATGCTGCTGATAAAACTTTTATCGGAAATCCACATCCAAAATTTACTTACGGTTTTACAAATAATTTTAAATATAAAAACATAGATCTTTCTATTTTTCTTCAAGGATCATACGGAAATGATGTTATGAACTTAACAAAAAGAGCGGGTACAACAAATGCATCTTTATATGATAATCAGTTAGTTGATGCAATGGATTATTATTCTTCTACAAATACTGGTAGTAATAACCCGAGGCCAATTGCTGATGCATCAAATACTAACTTGCTGATTTCTGACCGTTACGTTGAAGATGGTTCTTATTTAAGAATTCAAAACATTACGCTTGGATATTCATTACCGCAGGATGTTATTTCAAAATATAAAATTTCAAGATTAAGATTGTACGGATCTGCTCAAAACTTATACACGTTTACTGATTATTCAGGTTACGATCCAGAGATTGGTTCATTTAATCAAAATGTGCTTTTATCAGGAATTGACAACGGAAGATATCCGGTAGCAAGAACATTTTTAGTTGGTCTTAATTTAGAATTTTAAAAATTAATAAAAATGAAAAAGAAATCTTTTTTAAATAGATATAGTTTGCTTTTTATAGCAACAGCATTTCTGACTTTTGCATCATGTTCGGATGATTTTACTGATAGACCTTCTGAAGATGGAATAAGTTTGGATTCTTATTACAGCACAAATGATCAAGTTTCATCGGCTACAAATGGTATGTACAGCAGAACTTGGTTTCAAATGTATAACAAGTTTTGGTGGGCGCTTGAAGTGGGTTCAGGAAATATGTATTCAGGTTCTCCTGACGTGAGCGGATTAAGGACGTTTTCATTAAACGGAAGTGATCCTGAATTGGTAAACGGTTGGTCATCTTTATGGGCAAATGTGCAGCAGTCTAATATGATTATTAACTTTTTGGCGACGAGAGTTGGTCCAGACGTTGATCAAGCTGTTCTAAACAATACAATAGGTGAAGCCTATTTTATGAGAGCTACGGCTTATTTTGATTTGGTTAGACTTTGGGGTCCGGTGCCAATTATCGAAAACCCGCTTGATTACACCAGTAATCCATATGTAAATACTAATACTGTTGCCGATGTTTATAAATTAATCACAATGGATTATTTAAAAGCAATCGAATTATTGGCTGCAAAAACAAGAGGAGCAAATTATGCAAGCAACGGTCACGTTTCTAAAGGTTCTGCAAGAGCATTGTTGGCAAAAGTATATTTGTATCAAAAAGATTATGCAAATGCAAAAGCAATGGCAGAAGCTGTTATAAACAGTGGGGAATTTAAGCTTTTAGGAGGCGATCAATTGCCAGCAAAAAGTTTTGCGGATTTGTTTACTTATCCAAACAATAATAATGAAGAGTCAATTTTTGCTATTCAGTGGAAAGGTGACGGAGCTTACGGTTCGGCTAACAACTGTAACACGCAATTTGGATTCCAAGATGGTACGTTGTCAACTTCAAATGCCTCTTATGCTGGAGTTTTTGGACCAAGTCAAGATGTGATTCTTTCACTTTATGGAGCTGGCGATTTAAGAAAACATGAAACTGTAATGGTTGCTGGTGATAGTTATCCGGCTATTAAAACTACACAGGGAATTGGTTTTACTGTTCCGGCAGGTAAAGATTTAGCACAAGGATCTGGAGGTGCAATTAAAAAATATTGTATTGGTGTTGTAAACGGTAGTGCTACTGGTCAAGCCGATGCGTGGGCAATGATGGACAACAATACTTATGTTATGCGTTATGCAGAGTTACTGCTTATTCATGCTGAAGCGGTTTTGGGAGCAAATGCAACGACTACTGATGCGAGTGCGTTAAATTCTATTAATCAGGTTAGAAGAAGAGCTGGTTTGGCTAATTTAACTTCAATTACGTTTGATGATATCTTTTTAGAAAGAAGAAAAGAATTGTGTTTTGAGGGGGATTATTGGTTTGATTTAGGGCGTATTGATAAAAATAAAGCAATCGCAATTATGTCGGCTCAAAATAGAGGAGACAGATATGCTGAGCGTCATTACACGCCTGTATACAGTGAAGATCATGCGACAAATGATTTCTATATGGATTATCCGGATAATGAGGTGGCTAAAAATCCTAAGTTATTGCAAGCGCCAGTTCCGTATACTTTTAAATAATTACTAAAATTTGACAACTATGAAAAATATAAAAATTAAATACCTTTTGCCATTCTTTGCGATGGTCTTTATGGTACTGGGCGTGTTTTCTTCATGTGACAACGAAGAGGCTTCAAGCGGAGGCGGGGCACCAGTAATTACAAGTGTTGCAAAATCTGTTGAAGGAGATTTGATTCCTGTTAAGGTTGGAGATCCTAAAAATTACTATATCATTCAGGGAACGGGTCTAGCGAATGTAACAAAAATCTATTTTAATGATTTTGATACTTATTTCAACCCGACATTAGTTACAGACTCTGCAATATTTGTTTTAATCGATGAGAAAACGCCATATGCAAATTCAAGTAATAAATTAAAAGTTGTTACAAAAACAGGAACTGTTTTGTATGATTTTGTGATTGCACCGCCAACTCCAAAATTCGAGAGTTATAATTCGATTAATGCGTCTGAAGGTGAAATTGTAACGATTTATGGTGATTATTTCTTGAATCCAACTGTGAAAGTTGGAACAGCAGATGTGCCTGTAATTTCTTCTACATTGACTGAGATTAAATTTAAAATGCCAGCTAATGCAACAGATAAATATGTTACTGTAACAAATATTTCTGGTTCAACTGTGTCTGAGGAAGCAATTGGTTCTGCATTATATGATGATGCATTGCAAGGTGATGCAGGACATTGGATGTGGAGTGGCAGTGATGTTTTTGATACTGATTTTAAAGATGATAAAGTTCAAGGTAAATCTTCAATTAAATTTGTGTTTGGAGGATGGAATGGTGCTGATATGAAATTTAATTCTAGAAATATTTCAAAATATAAAGCATTTAGAGTAAAAGTAAAATCTGTTTCTACAAATACAGGAGCGAGTGTCATATTTGTTTTTGGAGGATGGGCTTATCAAATTAAAAAAACAATAACTTCAACTTGGACAACCATTGAAATTCCATTTTCAGATATTGGAAATCCAACTACTTTCGATCAGCTGACACTTCAGGAATCAGGTAATTTTGGAGGAAATACAATCCTTATGGATGACATGGGATTTGTATTAAAATAAAAAGCAGTTATTTGTTTTGAGTTTTGTTTAAGTATTCCCTAATCTACTCAATTAGGGAATGCTTTTTTATTTTTTATAGTTATAAATAATTTTAAATTTTAATAATGAGAAAGATTATTGCGGCATTTGCTTTTTTTGTTTCTTGTCTGAGTTTCGGGCAAGGAAATACACATAATCAGGCAGGAGGAAAATTTGAAGGTTTAGCCATGACGCCTCCAATGGGATGGAACTCTTGGAATACTTTTGCAACAAATATTGATGAGAAACTGGTAAAAGAAACTGCCGATATTATGGTTTCGTCAGGGTTAGCAGCCTCTGGGTATAATTATATTGTTTTAGATGATGGCTGGATGACAAGAGAACGTGACGCAAATGGCGATCTTGTTCCTGATCCTGCTAAATTTCCTAACGGAATGAAAGCACTAATCGATTATGTACACAGTAAAGGGCTTAAATTTGGTTTGTACAATTGTGCAGGAACGCAAACTTGTGCCGGATATCCAGGAACGCGTGGCTATGAATATCAGGATGCACGTTTTTATGCTAAATTGGGAATTGACTTTCTAAAGTATGATTGGTGTAATACAAAAGGTATTACTGCTCCCGAGGCATACACAACTATGAGCAATGCTCTAAAAACTGCTGGAAGGCCAATTGTTTTCAGTCTTTGTGAATGGGGCGATAATCAGCCTTGGGAATGGGGGAAACCAGTTGGAAATCTTTGGAGAATTTCAGGAGATATTTATCCTTGTTTTGACTGCGAATTTAAACATCCTGAAAATTGGTCGTCATGGGGATTTATGAAAATTGCCGAAATGCGAAAAGACATCCGCAAGTACTCTGGTCCAGATCATTGGAATGATTTTGATATGATGGAAGTTGGAAATGAAATGAATGATACCGAAGATAAATCGCATTTTGCCATGTGGTGCATGCTTTCGTCACCTTTATTTACAGGAAACGATTATCGAAAAATGTCAAAAGAAACATTGGCGATTTTAACTAATAAAGATTTGATTGCAATTAATCAGGATAAATTGGGAATTCAGGGGTTTAAATATGCTGCCCAAGATGGTTTAGAAGTTTGGGTTAAACCTTTGTCTGACGGAAATTGGGCGATAACTTTTTTAAACAGAAGTGATGTCGCTAAAAAAGTCAATTTCAATTTTAAAAAGAATATAATTAAGGATGCTGATTTTGGTTATGAAGCCGATTTTAGTAAAGTAACCTATAAAATAAAGGATCTTTGGAAGAATAAAGAAATTGGAACTACTAAAAAGAATTTTGTTTCTGACCTTGCGTCGCACGATGTAATTACGCTGAGATTAATGCCTTAAATCTTAATTTATGAAATCAAAAAATCATTTTTATGTGATTGCTTTGCTGTTTTTTTCATGCGTTTTACAGGCTCAGTTTGTCAAAAAGCATGGGCAGTTAAGTGTTAACGGAACGCAATTAGTTGATAAAAATAATGATCCGATTGTTTTACGTGGATTGAGTTTTGGTTGGCATAGCATGTGGCCGAGATTTTATAATGAAAAAGCTGTAAGCTGGCTAAAAAAAGATTTTAATTGCAATGTTGTCAGAGCGGCAACAGGAATTGAGTTAGGTGAGATGTCTTACATGAAAGAACCGCAGCTTTCAAAAGAAAAGATTGAAGCGGTTGTAAACGGTGCTATCAAATCAGATATTTATGTTATTATTGACTGGCACAGCCATAATATTAATTTGAAAGAAGCATCGGCTTTTTTTGCTGAGATGTCAAAAAAATATTCCAAGTATCCTAATATAATATATGAGGTCTTTAATGAGCCCGATTATGAAACTTGGTGGGAAGTTAAAAATTATGCAGAAGAGATAATTCGTATAATCAGGGAAAACGATCCTAATAATGTTATTTTGGTTGGCTGTCCGCACTGGGATCAAGACATTAATCTTCCAGCAGAAGATCCTATTGTTGGTTACTCTAATATTATGTACACGATGCATTTTTATGCGGCAACACACGGAAAGGAATTAAGAGATCGAACTGATGCTGCCATAAAAAGCGGACTTCCAGTTTTTATTTCAGAATCTGCCGGGATGGAAGCGTCTGGTGACGGCCCATTAAATATAAAAGCTTGGCAGGAATACATCGATTGGATGGAATCAAAAAAGTTAAGCTGGATTACATGGTCGGTTTCTGATAAAGATGAAACTTGTTCCATTCTCAATAAATCTGCAAAATCGGAAGGGAAATGGAAAGACGAAGATTTAAAAGAATCAGGAATAAAAGTTAGAGAGTTTTTAAGAAAATATAATACGAAGGAATAGAAAAAATCTTTCTGTTCTTTATTGAGGCCTGTTCCATTTTGAACAGGCCTTTTTTTGTTGTTAAAATGTAGAATTGAATGTATAGTTTAAAGCTGTTTTGTAGGTTTATTTTTGTAGGAATTTTGTTTTTGTGAAATTACTGTTTTTAATATATTTGTTTTTGATGGCAATTGAAATGTTTTTAATTATTTTTTACAAGTACCCCTAAATTTTTAGGGGTTGATTTATTTTTAGTGTTTAATTATGCTGTTTTTACTTGGTTTTTTGTTATTTTTTTGTTGCTGACCCTTTTTAAAATTTAAAATTTGTAAAAAATGCGTTATTGAATTTTCAAAAATGAATCGATATAAATATCAAATAACGATTATTGGTTATTAAATTTTTGTAATCCATAATTCTGCCTGTAAAACATCAAAAAAGTTGTTTTCAATTGTTCTACTCATACAAAAGTTAATAAATTCGCTAATGAAAATGAAGGGGTTTTTTGAGGGTGATGAGGGACTTTTAGGATTGACATATACTATTAATTACAGCTATATAAAGATTAACTAACCAGAATCAATTAATAACCAAAAACCAATTACAACATGAAAAAAGTATTACACATTTTAGCCGCGATGTTAACGAGTTCTTTTGCTTTTGCTCAAGATGATACAGAAACTCCAGTTTCACCAGCAACAACATGGGGCGGATCAGCAGATGCGTACTATAAATATGATTTTTCTAAACAAATGAACGGATTAACGAGCTTTACCAACTCGCAGAATTCGTTTGAACTAGGGATGGCATCTATTGAAGCAGGTCATACTTTCGGAAAAGCTTCTGTATTTGTAGACTTAGGATTCGGAAAAAGAGCAGGCGAATTTTCATATAATGAAACAACAGATAAAGATATAACTGCAAAATTTTTAATTAAACAATTGTTTTTTACTTATAATGTTACTGATAAATTTAAATTCGTAGCGGGTAGTTTTGGTACTCATATTGGTTATGAAGTATTAGATGCTGTTGATAATAAAAATTACAGCATGTCATATGCTTTCTCTTATGGGCCTTTCTTTAATACTGGGGTAAAAGCACAATATACTTCAGGAAAATTTACGGCAATGTTTGGTATAACTAATCCAACAGATTTTAAATCAGCTATGGATGCTGGTTCAACTCAAAAAACATTTATTGGGCAACTAGGATATATTGGTGAAACAGGAAGTGCATACTTGAACTTTACTTCAGGAAGCAGTAATCCGGCATCTGATGAAAATAAAACACAAATCGATTTAGTGGCATCAAAAACAATAAGTGACAGTTTTGGTCTTGGTTTTAATGCGACTTATGCTAAAACAAAAAATGATTTTGACGGCGATTTAGATGGAGAATGGTTCTCATTAGTAGGATACGCAAATTATACTTTCTCGCCATCATTATTATTGGCTTACAGAATGGAATATTTTGATGCCAAAGATGCTGCTCCAAGTTTAGGAACTTTAACAGGTTCAAATGTTTTTGCAAACACAGTTTCTTTAAACTACAAAGTTGGAAAACTAACAATAATTCCTGAGCTAAGATACGATGCTGCATCTGAAGATATCTTTTTAGATAGCGATGCATTGCCAACAGGCGGATCATTCTACGCTCTTATAGCTACAACATACTCTTTCTAGAGATAAAGATTGATATTTTTTTTTTTTTTTTGGAGCTGTCGAAACATATTAATGTTTTGGCAGCTTTTTTATTTTTGGTAAAGATTAGGTCGTTAATTATATGGATTATTGAGAGTTCTTTAATGTGTTGTAATAAAAAATGTTTGTTAATGGAATTTTAATGTAAAGACGTATCGCAATGCGTCTTGTAGCAGTAATTTTCGGTTATCTAATAATGTCCACAATGAAATTTGTCGTTAAAAATGTATTTGCACAGATGGACTACATAGGTGTTTTGGTAGTATTTATATTGTCTGTTTTTGGATAATTAGAATAAAAAAAACGCATTTCTAAAACTAGAAATGCGTTATATATTTTGAATCCAATTTTATTATTTACTGAACTTGTTTCTTGTAAATTGAGTAGATTGTATCAATTGTTTTTCTATCTAAAGTTGGGCTTACATCAGTTTGAATATAATGTAGTTTAAAAGCCATAATTGCAGCAGAAAGATTTTTTGTGTTGTAACCAATAATTCTCAATGCTTGTTCAATTTTAAAATCAAAAGGAGCTTCTTCTAAAACTTCATCCGGCCAAATTCCGAAACCTTTTTCAGCTAACGTTTTCCAAGGAAATAAAGCACTTGGGTCTTGTTTTCTTCCTGGAGCAATATCAGAGTGACCTATAATGTTTTGAGTCGGAATATTATAATCTTTTTTCAATTTTGTCAAAAGCGCTACTAAACTGCTGATTTGGCTTTCAGTAAAAGGTTTGAAACCGTTATTGTCCAGTTCAATTCCAATCGAGCTCGAGTTAATATCAGTATTTTTCCCCCAAGTTGCAGCGCCAGCATGCCATGCTCGTAAATAATCATTCAGCATTTGCACAACTTTTCCGTTTTCCGAAATAATATAATGCGCACTAACCTGCGTTTTAGTTTTAGTAAAAGTATTGATAGTCTGCTTTAGTGAATCTTGAGCTGTATGATGAATGATAATAAAACTTGGCTTTCTTAAATTGAAATTTACCGTTCCAATCCATTCTGTTGTTATGCCGTTCACTAAATGAGTAGACCCCGTTTTTGATAAAGTATCTTTTACAATGCCTAATTGCGCGGCATATGTAGTATCAATTACAACCGGACTAATGGCTGGAATTGCCTGTGGGTCTTTACTTGTAATTTGATTCTCTAAAGTTTTAAGCTGTTGATCGTATGCCTTTTCGGTAGTTTTATAGGGATTTGTAGAGCAAGAAGTTATAATAATTGCTAAAATCAAATAACAAAAATGTTTTTTTATCATGACCATTTACATTTTGAGTTGAAGTCTTAAAAAAATTATTCTTCAGCTTTTATTGTTTTTTCTTCTTCTGTTGCTTCTTTCTTATCTTTAGAATCTTTTTTCTTTTTTGATTTTTCTTTTTTGATTTCCTTAAAATTGGCCATAAAAGCAGCATATTTTTCTACTTGGTCTGGATTTAAGAAAGCATTAATTTTTTTATTTGTGCTTTCTCTTAAGGCTTTAATCTGCTCGATTTTTTCATCCTGGCTGCTGCTTTCGTTTTTCAAAAGAACTCCTTGTTCTTTCATACTGTCTGCCAAAACATTTGTAATTGCAATAGCTTGAAGGTCATCAAGTTTTAGTTCTGGTTTCAATTGTTCAACGATTTTAGCTGCAGTTTCTTCGGCAGGAATCTCTTTTGGTTTGCTTGGAGAGCTTTGTGGTCCGGACATCATGCTTCTATCCATTCCCATTCCGCCACTGCGTCCATAACCGCCGCCGCCGTAGCCATTATTGTAACCGCCATACCCGCCTCCATATTGAGCGGATGCTGAGTTAGAACAACATATAGTGAAAATCAAGAGAAAAAATATGTTCGTAGGTTTCATAGTGAGTTTTTATCTAAATTGACAATAATTTAGCGTAAATTTAAGCAGGTTCTCCGTATAAATCAAATTCTGTAGCTTCTATTATTCTAATATTAACAAATTCACCTGTTTTTACATAATGTTTAGAGGCATCAATCAAAACTTCATTGTCAACATCTGGGCTATCAAACTCTGTTCGGCCTACAAAATGCGCTCCTTCTTTTCTGTCAATGATGCATTTGTAAACTTGTCCAACTTTTTCTTGGTTTAAATCCCAAGAAATTTGCGACTGAAGTTCCATTATTTCATTTGCTCTGGCTTGTTTCACATCATCCGGAACATTATCTTCTAATAGATAGGCATGCGTGTTTTCTTCATGAGAATAAGCAAAACATCCCATTCTGTCAAACTTCATTTCTTGAACAAAATCTTTCAGAATCTCAAAATCTTCCTGAGTTTCACCTGGATATCCTACAATTAAAGTTGTTCTAATTGCCATTCCTGGAACAGCAGCACGGAAATCTTTTAATAATTGAGTTGTTTTAGCCTGAGTTGTACCACGTCGCATCGATTTCAAAATAGAATCTGAAATGTGTTGCAACGGAATATCAATATAATTACAAATCTTTGGTTCACGTTTCATAACTTCCAGAACATCCATTGGGAAACCAGTAGGAAAGGCATAATGTAAACGAATCCATTCGATTCCCTCAACTTTTACCAATGCTTCTAAAAGTTCAGCAAGATTTCTTTTTTTATAAAGATCAAGACCGTAATACGTTAAATCCTGAGCAATTAAAATTAGTTCTTTAACTCCGTTTTTTGCCAAACCTTGAGCTTCTTTTACTAATTTTTCAATCGGCTGAGAAATATGTGCGCCACGCATAAGTGGAATTGCACAAAAACTACATGGTCTGTCGCATCCTTCTGCAATTTTTAGGTATGCGTAATTTTTTGGAGTCGTAGTTAAACGTTCTCCTAATAATTCATGTTTATAATCCGCTCCTAAAGCTTTTAAAAGTTGAGGTAGTTCGGTTGTGCCAAAATATTGATCTACGTTCGGAATTTCTTTTTCTAAATCTGGTCTATAGCGTTCAGATAAACATCCAGTTACAAAAACTTTGTCTACTAAGCCTCTGTCTTTTTTGTCTGCATATTCCAAAATCATATTTACTGATTCGGCTTTAGCGTTATCAATAAAACCACAAGTGTTAATTACAATAATGTTTCCTTCTTTTTCTGCAGGAGCTTCATGTTCAACTTCTTTTCCATTAGCACGCAGCTGTCCCATTAGGACTTCACTGTCATAAACATTTTTTGAACACCCAAGAGTGATTACGTTAATTTTGTTCTTTTTTAAAGACTTGGTTCTCATACTTTTATAAATTGGAGTGCAAAATTACACTTTTTTATTCAAACACCGCTTGTTTAGGATTCATTTAGGTGTTTTTTATGATGTTGATTGAATGTAATTTCTTAAAATCTGTCTAAAAAAAATCCGTCAAGTAAAAGACTTGGCGGAAATTTTCATTCATCTATTTAGATTTCTAATTACAATTCAAATAATAAACTCAAGGTAACATTGTTAAGTTTTGATGTAATGTTAGCTCCATCAGTAAATCCTGTTGCAAAAAATCCTTGATTTGATTTTCTTTCTAAATAAGAATAAGCCAAATCTAATTTAGTTGCGCCAAAGCTGTAGCCTAAACCTCCAGAGTAACTGTTTAAGTCACCAATTGTAGTTCCGTTTTTGTATGGGCTTCCTTCAAAACGGTATCCTCCACGAAGGCTTAAACGTTGTATTTTATATTCGGCACCAATTCTTAATTCACCATTCGATGTCAGCTGGCTGTTCATGTCGGCATTTAATCCTCTAAAACCTGGATCGCTCGTTGGTTTGTATTTTGAGTTTGCATAATCTTTAATAGAATAATCAACACTAATTAAACCAGATTTTCCAAATACATATGCACCGCTAAAAGTGAATTTACCAGGTGTCTGCAAGGTGTATCTTTCGTAAACATTGATAAGATTTGGATTAATTGATTCATATATTTCTTGACCGCCGGCAGCTTGTCTTGTTGTAGATAAGCTCTGAGCTACTTCGTCATATAAATCATACCATGTGTTTGATTCGTAGGCAACACCAAGTCGGAAAGCTTCGGTAACTTTGGCAATTGCGCCTAGTTGAAAAGAAAAACCATTTCCGTAAGTATATAAGTCATTATTAAAACGAAGGTTTGAAATTGTTTCGCCTGCTTCTAACGGATTACTGTTGTCTTCGTAAAAACTGCTTGATCTTCTATAATCGGTAATATGTACATTTAGGTTGGCTCCAAAATAAATTCTGTCTTTATAAGATGTTGCAATGTTAAAGCTTAATTTGCTGTTGTATCCTCTCGTGTAAATTTCATTTTCTTGGTAGTAATTACCTCCAGCGGGAACATTTGATGTGTATTGTGTGTTATTGCCATCAGTGGATACTGGATTTATGATATATCCTTGATATCCAAAGTAGGCTTGCTGTTCATCATAAAACATATCTCGATAAGGAACTCCTGTGATTACATTTAATGGAATTCCATTAGCATAAGTTAAAAAGTATTGATCAATCGAATTTCTTGGATTCGTTCCTGCAGAAAATACATCGCTATTAAAATTGTTGGTATTTTCATAAGTGGTTCCGATAGCAATTTTCTTCCAATTACTATTTGGATTATGATCTTTGAAAACAAAAACAGCTCCAGCTTGGTTAAGTATAAACGAATTGTCTTTCTCACTTGTTTCAGTGCCAAAATAGTTCGAATTATTTTTAACCGTCTGATTGCTGAAAGTTATCCCAATCTGATTGTTGTTGAATATTGCAGATCCTGCTGGATTCACACCTAGAGATGATAAATCACCTCCCACAGCTCCAAATGCGCCGCTCATTGCTCTAAAGCGTGCAGTTCCAGTTAAATTGTCCTGTCCATAACGAACAGCATCAGATACTTCTTGTGAATGTAAGGCGCAAATAGAAAGTCCTGTTATTAAAAGGAAGAATATTTTTTTCATCTGGTTAAGTTTTTAAAGTGATTGAATGATTTAAGGAGGAAGTTTTATCTTCTTCCGCCGCCACCGCCGCCACCGTAGGATCTTCCGCCTCCGCCACCGCCGCCACCGCTGTAGCTTCTTCCGCCGCCGCCACTATCAGAACGTGAAGGGCTAGGAGAGTATGTTCTAGAAGAATTATTATTTGGAGTGCTATAACTTCTATTAGTTGTTCCGGCACTTGATCTTCTATTAGAATAATCATAACCGTTGCTTTGACTTTGAGCAGTACCTCTTCTATCGGTAAAAGTTGGGCTTGAATAAGTTCTGCCATTTACAGATGAACTTCTTCTGAAATCTGAATAGCCTCTGCTGGTTGTACCATTGCTGCTTCTTCCGGCATAATTTCTTCCAGCGTAATCTCTTCCTGTATAAGTGCTTCTTCCAGCATAATTTCTTCCTGTATATGAACCTCTTCCTGCATATGAGTCTCTAGAAGCATATCCTCTAGATCCATAATAAGCAGCAGATCCTCTTCTTCCGTAGCTGTAAGAGTAATTGTTGTAGTATCCGTAACCTGGATATCCCCATCCTGGGTATCCCCAACCAGGATAGCCCCAGCCTGGATAGCCCCATCCGTAGTATGGATATCCCCATCCGTATCCGTATCCATATCCATAATAAGGGTATCCCCATCCAAATCCGATTCCCCATGACCACATTGGATCAGAATAATAAGTTACCGAAGTTTCTGTCGTTCCACTTCCCCAAGCTGGGTAAGCTGTTGCTGTTTGAGTACTGTCGTTGACAGCGTAATTACCGTAATTGTCTACATCGGTAAAAATTTCGGTAGGTTGGTTGTCGTCTTGAAGCGATTTAAAGTAATCTTTATATTGATTATTGGTGCTTGTTGTAGTCGTTTGTGCGTACGTGTTTGTAGATTTACCATAAACTCCGTCGTTGTCATAATAAGAAGTGTTTTGGTAAGAGCCACACGATGCAAGTAGAAAACTCAGTAATCCAATTAAGTAAAAGTAACTTGAGTTTTGGCGGAGAGAAGTAGAAGTTTTCATATCTGTGGTGTTTTTTATTGTTGCACATTACAAAAATAGTTAGTTTTGTCAAACTATTTAGTTAAAATTATTTAAAACAAAATTTGTGCCAAACTATATAATATGAGTAAGAACCTTACTACAAGATCAGAAGATTATTCGAAATGGTATAACGAGCTGGTTGTAAAAGCAGATCTAGCTGAAAATTCAGGAGTTAGAGGATGTATGGTTATTAAACCGTACGGGTATGCTATTTGGGAAAAAATGCAGGCTGAGTTAGATAGAATGTTTAAAGAAACTGGACATCAAAATGCTTATTTTCCTTTATTCGTGCCTAAGAGCATGTTTGAAGCGGAAGAGAAAAATGCAGAGGGATTTGCTAAAGAATGTGCTGTCGTAACGCATTATAGATTGAAAAATGATCCCGACAAACCAGGGAAATTAATGGTTGATCCGAATGCAAAACTAGAAGAAGAACTTATTGTTCGTCCTACGAGTGAAGCGATTATTTGGTCTACATATAAAGGATGGGTGCAATCTTATAGAGATTTGCCTTTGTTGATTAATCAGTGGGCAAATGTGGTTCGCTGGGAAATGCGTACGCGTTTGTTTTTAAGAACTGCGGAGTTTTTATGGCAGGAAGGACATACTGCTCACGCTACAAAAGCTGAGGCTATTGAGGAATCTGAAAAAATGATGAATGTTTATGCTGATTTTGCAGAAAGCTTTATGGCGATTCCTGTTGTTAAAGGTTTTAAAACCGAAACAGAACGTTTTGCAGGTGCAGATGAAACCTATTGTATTGAAGCATTGATGCAGGATGGAAAAGCATTACAGGCTGGAACTTCTCATTTTTTAGGTCAGAATTTTGCAAAAGCTTTTGATGTTAAGTTTGCAAATGCAGAAGGAAAGCAAGAGCATGTTTGGGGAACTTCATGGGGAGTTTCTACTCGATTGATGGGAGCTCTAATTATGACACACTCTGACGATCAAGGTTTAGTATTGCCTCCAAATTTAGCGCCAATTCAAGTTGTGATTGTTCCAATTCATAAAACAGACGAGCAGTTAGCAGAAATTACAGCTGCGGTAAATGAATTGACAGCTAAATTAAGAAAGTTGAAAATTTCAGTAAAATATGATGACAGAACGACTCAAAAACCAGGATTCAAATTTGCTGAATGGGAATTGAAAGGAGTTCCTGTTAGAATTGCAGTTGGGCCAAAAGATTTAGAAAACGGAACTTTTGAGGTTGCAAGACGTGATAATTTATCAAAAGAAGTTGTTGCTGGCGAAAAAATCGTTGAATATGTAAATGACCTTTTAGAACAAATTCAAAAAGATTTATTTGATCGTGCATTAAATTATCGTAATACTCATATTACAGAAGTGAATAGTTTTGAAGAGTTTAAGCAAGTTTTGGAAAGTAAGGGAGGTTTTATATCTGCTCATTGGGACGGAACAGCTGCGACTGAAGAAAAGATAAAAGATTTGACAAAAGCTACAATTCGATGCATCCCTTTGGATGCTGTAGAAGAGGAGGGAACCTGTGTATTTACTGGTAGTCCTTCTTCAAAAAGAGTGCTTTTTGCTAAGGCGTATTAAAAAATTTTATTTTTTTTTGCATCAGGTATTGTACAACTAAAAAATAGTTGTATTTTTGCATCCGCATTAGAGAAACACGGTCCGTTCGTCTATCGGTTAGGACGCCAGGTTTTCATCCTGGTAAGGGGGGTTCGATTCCCCCACGGACTACTTTTTTTCTGCAGATTAAGTTCTATACTTGATGTTAATGGTCCGTTCGTCTATCGGTTAGGACGCCAGGTTTTCATCCTGGTAAGGGGGGTTCGATTCCCCCACGGACTACAATTTCAATTTTATTTTAAATTGAAGAAAACTTAGAAGGAAATTGGTCTGTTCGTCTAGGGGTTAGGACTCCAGGCTTTCGTCCTGGTAACAGGGGTTCGATTCCCTTACAGACTACAAAATTAGTTGTAAATAAGTTTTGTAAAATAAAGATTGGTGTCTCGATTTTTGTTTTATTAGTTAAAACCAAAGTGATTGTTTTGCAATTGTGGGAGGTTTTTCTTTTTTAACTAGTATTTATAATAATTATTACATCTAAAATTAAAGAAAATGGCAAATCATAAGTCAGCATTAAAAAGAATCAGAAGTAACGAAAAAAGAAGAGTTCTTAACAGATACCAGCACAAAACTACTCGTAATGCTATTAAAGCATTAAGAATAGCTACTGATAAAGCTGATGCTACTGCAAAATTATCAACTGTAATTTCAATGATTGATAAATTAGCTAAAAAGAACATCATTCATGATAATAAAGCTTCTAACTTGAAGTCTAAGTTAACTAAACATGTTGCTAAATTGTAATTAATTACAATTTCCTAAAGATATAAAAAGTCCTCTTTTAGAGGACTTTTTTTGTTTATATCTACTTCAAAAAATCAATATTTTAAATTTCAAAATAAAAAAAATCCAAACTCAACTTTAAATAAAAGCTTTGAATTTGGATTTTGTTCCGAAGTCTCGGGATTGGAGTTTAGTTTGCTTTAAACTAAAGATTTATTTTCTTTTTAAGATATTCCAGCATTGGCTGTGTAATTGGTTTTGAAAGAAAATCTATTATAATCGGATATTTTTTTGCTTTCGCTAAATCTTCAGGATCAATTGTCGAGGATAAGACTATGACATTTGCGGTGTTGAATTCGGCGTAATCAGGCGAGGTAAAATGGTCTAAAAATTCCCAGCCTCCCATGACGGGCATATTTAAATCTAAGAAAATCAATTCGGGTTTTTTATTCTCTTTGTTTTTGTTGTTGTATTTCAAGGTATTAAAGTGGTGAAGAGCTTCTTCCCCGTTTTGAGCGGTGATAATTTCATGCGAAATTTGTGACTTCGAAATTACTTTTTTACATAACATTAACGTGATTGGGTCATCGTCAATACATAAAATTTGCTCGAGCATGATGTTTAATTTTTAAATGTTATGGTAAAGGTTGTCCCTTTGTTGACCTCGCTTTCTATACTGATCGTTCCTCCCATGGTTTCTACCTGCGATTTTACAAGGTATAAGCCGAGTCCTTTGCTGTCTGGGTAGTTGTGAAATCTTTGATACAAACCAAAAACTTTGTCTCTGTTTCTTTCTAAATCAATCCCAATTCCGTTGTCTTTGAATGTTAATATTGCTTTATTGTCGATTTGTTCTGCAATAATAGATATTTTTAATTTTCTATTTTCTGACTTGTATTTTATAGAGTTGGTGAGCAAATTAAGTAAAATGCTTTCTATATATGCTTTGTTAGTGTTTAGCAAAGGTACACGTTCAAATTTTAACTTGATGATTGGTTTGTGTAATTCTATTTGAAAGGATAATTGGCTAAAAACATTTTCAAAGACTTCTTTTAAAGAAACTTCTTCTTTTTGCATTGAAGGGTTGTCCTTGATAATGATAACTTTAACTAAATCATTGATGGTTTCATTTAGTAAATGAGTCGATTTGGTAAAGCCGGTTAAAATTTCTTCGAGCTCTGGATTTTCGACAGGAATGTCTTCAATAAGGTTTAAAAGCCCGATTAAATTAGATAACGGCGCTCTTAAGTTGTGTGAAGTGATGTATGAAAATTGTTTTAGATCTTTGTTGTTTTGAGTCAGTTCGCGAATAAGATGCTCTTTTTCGGTTTCCAGCTTTTTTTCTTCTGTTATATCTCTTTGAATTGAAATCCAGTGAGAAATTGATCCTTCATTGTTGAAAATTGGAATCATAGAAAAACGAACCCAATACTCTTCTTTTTGTTTTGTATAACTAATAGTTTCTATTAAGCATTCTTCTTCGTTTTTGATTGCTCTTAATAGTTTTTTTAGTTCATCTGAATCTGATTTTGGTCCTTTGAAAATGTTTGGAGATTTTCCAACAATTTCATTAGATAAATAACCTGACATTTGCGAAAATGCAGGATTTACATAGACAATTTTTGGAATTTTTCGCGCTTGTGAATTGGCTTCGGTAATTAAAATCGAATCCTTTGATTGCGTGATTACAGTTTCTAAAAGTTTTAGTCGCTGTTCTTCCTCTTTTTGCTTGGTAATGTCCTGAATAGCTCCAATCATTCTGATGGCTCTTCCGTTTTCATCTTTTAATAAAAAACCTCGATCCAGAACATATTTGTAGCTTCCATCGGCACATCTAAAGCGGTATTGATCTTGCCATTTTTCTGTTTTTTGTTCAATAAAAGAATAGAGTTTTATTGACATTCTGATACTGTCTTCAGGATGAATTTTGTCAAACCACCATTTTGATGTTTTTCCGACTTCGTTTGGATTATATCCAAAAACACCTTCTATTCCTTTGTTCCAGTTTATGCTGTCTTCCTGAATTTTCCAGTCCCAAATGGTATCACTTGTTGCTTTTGCGACAATGTCATATTTTTCATTCGATTCTTTTATTTCTTCATTTGTTTCTTTTAATTTTTTGAAAACAGTTACATTTCTTTTTTCATTTTTAGAAACTATGTATTTGAAGAACAATGCGGTAGTTAATATGAAGAAAATATCTTTAAGAAAAAAAAGATAAAAGTATTTAACGTCCGAAAAATAAGTGGTAAGTATTTTATGACAGACTATTGCCATAAACAATGATACTAGAATATAAACTAGAGTAATTTGGAGAGTTTTACTTTTCATTACCTCAAATATAGTTAAATTAACTATAACTCAGCTATACGAAAACTGCATTTTGAAGTGTATATTTTGGTGTTTTGTATTAACTAATTGATTGTATATACGCAAACTATGTTAGAAACGTTTTTTATTAAAAAATAAAGTGTACCTTTGCGCCCATTAAAAAT
The DNA here is from genome assembly GCF_004362055.1 of Flavobacterium sp. 245. Taxonomy (GTDB): domain Bacteria; phylum Bacteroidota; class Bacteroidia; order Flavobacteriales; family Flavobacteriaceae; genus Flavobacterium. The sequence goes on along the minus strand of NZ_SNXB01000003.1, from coordinate 393,617 downwards.
CACAGATGGAATCTATTAGAAACATTGCAATTATTGCCCACGTCGATCACGGGAAAACAACTTTGGTTGATAAAATTATGTATCACTGTCAATTATTTCGTGACAACGAAAACACAGGTGATTTAATTCTTGATAATAACGATTTAGAGCGTGAGAGAGGTATTACTATTACTTCTAAGAACGTATCAGTTCAATATAAAGGAACAAAAATCAATATTATTGACACTCCAGGCCACGCGGATTTTGGAGGTGAAGTAGAACGTGTACTAAACATGGCCGATGGTGTATGTTTGTTAGTAGATGCTTTTGAAGGCCCAATGCCACAAACGCGTTTCGTACTACAAAAAGCTATTGATTTAGGTCTAAAACCTTGTGTAGTTATCAATAAAGTTGATAAAGAAAACTGTACTCCTGAAGAAGTTCACGAAAAAGTTTTTGACTTAATGTTTGAATTAGGTGCTACTGAAGAGCAATTGGATTTCCCAACTGTTTACGGTTCTGCTAAAAACAACTGGATGTCTGATGATTGGAGAAATCAAACAGAAAACATCGAGCCTTTATTAGACATGGTTATTGAACATGTACCTGCTCCTAAAGTATCTGAAGGAACTCCTCAAATGTTGATTACATCTTTGGATTTCTCTGCTTTTACTGGACGTATCGCTATTGGTCGTTTAGAAAGAGGTATATTGAAAGAAGGTATGCCAATATCTTTAGTAAAAAGAGATGGTGCTGTAACGAAATCAAGAATCAAAGAATTACACACTTTTGAAGGTCTTGGACGTAAAAAAGTTGCAGAAGTTATTGCAGGTGATATTTGCGCTGTAGTTGGTATTGAAGGTTTTGAAATTGGAGACACTATTGCAGATAACGAAAACCCTGAAGGTTTAGCTTCTATTGCTATTGATGAGCCTACAATGAGTATGTTGTTTACAATTAATGATTCACCTTTCTTTGGTAAAGAAGGTAAATTTGTAACTTCTCGTCATATTAGAGAGCGTTTGACAAAAGAATTAGAGAAAAACTTAGCTATGAAGTTAGGTGAAACTGATTCTGCCGATAAATTCATGGTTTTTGGCCGTGGAGTACTTCACTTATCTGTACTTATTGAAACAATGAGAAGAGAAGGTTATGAGTTGCAAATTGGTCAACCACAAGTTATTATCAAAGAAATTGATGGTAAAAAATGTGAGCCAATTGAAGAATTAACAATCGATTTACCAGAAAATCTTTCAGGTAGAGCAGTTGAATTCGTAACAGTTCGTAAAGGTGAAATGTTGAGTATGGAGACTAAAGGTGAGCGTATGATTATTAAATTTAATATTCCATCTCGTGGAATTATTGGTTTAAGAAATCAATTGCTTACAGCTACTGCTGGTGAGGCTATTATGTCACACCGTTTCATTGGATATGAGCCTTACAAAGGAGAAATTTCAGGACGTAACAAAGGTTCATTGATTTCTATGGAAAAAGGTAAAGCGATTCCTTATTCTATCGATAAATTACAAGATCGTGGTAAGTTTTTTGTTGAACCAAATGCTGAAATTTACGAAGGACAAGTAATTGGTGAAAACTCTCGTGGTGATGATATGTGTGTAAACGTAACGAAAGAGAAAAAACAATCTAACGTTCGTTCATCTGGAAATGATGAAAAAGCGAGAATTATCCCTCCAATTATTTTCTCATTAGAGGAAGCTTTAGAGTACATTCAAAAAGATGAATATGTAGAGGTTACTCCAAAATCTATTCGTTTGAGAAAAATCTATTTGACAGAAACTGATAGAAAAAGATTTAAAATCTAATTAGATTTAAATTTCAATATAAAATCCCAAATTCCAATTCTGGAGTTTGGGATTTTTTTGTTTCTACTCGTATTGTAATTTTGTAATTTTAAAATTGTTTTTTTTAATGAATTATCTTTTCAAACTAAAGTGTCCTTTTGCTTCGCGTCCGTCTTCTAGTTTAAGTGTGTACCAATAATCATCTGCAGGCATAGGGCTTCCAGTGTAAGTTCCGTCCCAACCATCGCTTGAAGCGGTAATTTGTTTGATTAATTTTCCATATCGATCAAAAATAAGAATTTTGGCACCAGAATTGAAAGTGTCATTTGCTCCTTGAAGATTCCAATAATCATTATATCCGTCATTATTTGGAGTAAAAAACTTTGGAATTCCGAGTACTGCTACGGTTTTTGAAATTTTTCCGCATCCGTTTTTATCATTTATATAAAGGTCATGTATGCCTGGACGGACATTTTCAAATAAGTTAGATTCTTGAAAAGTGCCATTAGGATCATCTAAACTATATTCATAATTTCCAGCTCCCGAAACATTTGCTTCAACAATATTATAATCTGACAAATCGGAGATGGAAACAGAATCTAGATGTGCAATATCTGAAGCTGTTACGTTAATAGTTCTGGTTCTGCCGCAACTAATTGCATCTTTAGTGAAAACTTCTACCGTATATTTTCCTTCTTCATTGACATCTAAAGTTTCGTTAGTTTCTCCAGGTATTATACTTCCGTCTTTTGACCAACTATAGGTGTATGTATTGGGTGGAATGTTTCCAATAATTCCGGCATCAAGTTTAACAAAAAATGTAGGCAAATTAGAGCACACTAACTCGTCTGCAGTGCGATTGCTGTTTATGTCAATATCTGGTTTAGGATTTACTTTAAGTGTAATATAGGCTCCTAATCCAAAACACGCATTGTCTAGATTGCTGTCAACACGTACCCAGATTTCTTGCTGTTTTGGTGTTGTATTTCGGTAGTTTGAAGGATTTTCAATTGCATTAGTTTCTGCCAAAGCATCAATTTCATTCGAAAAATAAGTTATAGAATAATTTGTACTTGCAGAAGGAAGCATCGACTGAATGTCAGTTGTTACACTGCTAAAATCAAAACTTGCAATTCCGTCTTTGTCATCATTAGCAACGTCAATAAAATCATCACAAATGGTAAAAGATCTTTTAAAGTTGGGATCGATTTGTGTTGTTGAAACAATCAGATTTAATTGAGAAACTGCAAAACATCCATTTGAATTTTCAACTCTTGCCCAAATATTTTTATTGCTGCTCGTAAACGCAAGCGGATTTGAAATTAATAGAGCAGGATCTTTTGTATTTGCACCGGCCAAAGTAGTATAATAAGAGAATGTTTCATTAGCAAAATTGGCCGAAATAAAATTATTTTTTGTGGTTACATTAAAATCAGAAACTCCGTCAGTATCGTCATCACATTGCACAATTGTAATTGGTGAGTTTAAAACGGGTAAAGCATAAAGCGTTAGTTTCACAGAATTAGCAGAAGTTAAACCGCACGCATTATTGTTTCTGTTTAGGAGCACGCGATATTGATAACCATTCATTATTTTATTTGTTTTTTGAATGGTTAAAGAAGTGGTTTTAGTTCCTGTATAAATTGCATTTTCGGTTAAAGCATTCCAAGTATTTCCGCCATCAGTAGAAAATTGCCACTGAAAAGTATCAGCATTGGATTCGATGCTGAAAGTTACTTTTTCTAATTCGCAAACAGTTTGATTTTCTGGTTGTTTGGTAATTAAAATTGGAGTTGCAATAATATAATTGCCGTTTGGAGCTGTATAACCATCGGTTCTGCTGGTTACAATTCCTAAAGCATTTACAGCAACCGGCGTATTTCCTAATTGACCATCAAAGTTTGGGTCTGTAAATCCAGCCTCTATAACATCATTACACCCGTCGTTATCACTATCGATTTCAGTGTAGTTTTTTATTCCATCATTATCAGAATCTAAAACGGTATATTTTAAAACACCACTGTCAGTATTAGTTTCTAAAAGATCGGCTAATCCGTTACTTCCAAAGACTGTCGAGTCGACAATTCCATCACGATTAACATCAGGAGTATTGCTTCCGGATTCGGTCAAATCGTAAATTCCGTCATTATCACTGTCTAAATCAAGGTAATTGGGAACGCCGTCATTATCTGTGTCGATTGGTGTTGCACTGATGTCAAAAATTTCGTCTAAACCATCTAAATTAGTATCCGTTTTTGATAAAGCGATTGGTTTGATTTGCGATTCGATTACATCTGGAACACCATCATTATCTGAATCTAAATCCAGTTGATCTGGAATTCCGTCGCCATCACTGTCTTTTGGAACGCAAGTAGCAACAAGCTTAAATGTTGATTTATTGCCAGCATTATCAATTAGGTTTTTATGAGTGATTTTAAATGATTGTGTTTGATACGATTGGAATTTAAAACCACCGTTACCAGCTGGCAAAGGAACATCACCATTTGATCGAAAGCGAATTTCGAAAGAAGAAAATTGCGTAACTCCGCTTTCGTATATTCCATCATAATTGGTGTCAATTAGCAATTGATTGTAAGGATTTAGAACTGTGACTGTTTTGTCAATATCAGAAGTGATACTATATTCAGCATTAGAATTTAATAGATCAGTTTCATTTGCGTTAGTGATATATTCTAAACGAATATTTATTGGTTTTGCAAATTTCAAATTATAGCTTACAGAAAAACCTTTACCTGGCATGACTTCGGTAACAAAACTTCCATCTGCATTTCCAGTAAAAGGAATTGCAGCTGCCGTCGCACTGTTTGTTACAGTACCCGTGAAAGAATTTGAATATGCTCCCGTTTTTACCAAACCTGAATTTTGGTTTGATATATTTATGGGCAAATCTCCGTACGATTCTGTACAGTTTGTTATGCCGTCATTATCATAATCAATATCAATATTGTCATTAGCTAAATCATTATCAATATTAATTGGACAGTCACTTACTGGAATTTTGTCTGAAAACACATCACTTACACAGCCTGAAATGCTTCCTCTTACCTGATAGAAACCGGGCTGTGATGGACTAAAAGTGTTTTTATTTTCACCTGGGATAAGAACATCATCCTTATACCATTGAAAAGTATCATAAGAAGAAAGCGTATTTATCTTTAAAGACACATTTGGAATACATGCTGAATTATTTAAGGTAATTTTACTGCTGACAATCTCAGGTTTTAAATCAAAACCCGAATAGTATCCACCATAAGTTGCTGCACCGTTAGTTCCAAAATAAGAAACATAAACTTGTTTGGTGGATTTTACTGAAATATTTCCTGATAAATCAGGTACACTATAGCGCACAAAATTTGCTGTTCCCTGTATTGGGGTTGGAAGAGCGGTTATAGTGCTATTGTTTAACAAAACGGTAGCTCCAGTTTCAGTAACAATATTCAAAAATCCGTTAAAAATATTATTTCCAATTGATTGGATTTGAGGAATATTATCTACCGTATTAGGCGTCGCACAGTTTATAGGAGGGACAAAAAACATATTTTGATTGGCTGGGTTCGTTGTTCCTCCAATACTTTGATAGGCAAACACATTATTGGATGTTTTTACGTATAAACTTCCGTTGCTGAATTGGCTTCCGTCAATTGCAACATATTCCCCGCTGTTAAGGGTTTTGTATGGAGAAGTAGCGCCGTTCAAAAACACCTCTGTATTGTCGTAATGTGCTACTAATAAAGCACGTTCCAATTCATCTGTTCCAAGGCCTTTTATGAAAATATATTCTTTTCCTGTTTTTTCCAATGGAACAATTTGGTCAAAACCCACATCTCTTCCTATAGGTTGCAATCCTGAATTTTGAGTAGGTGCAACCAATGTGCTATTACTTCCTCCAAATGAACCTGAAGTAACTACTACTGGTTTGTCAGATGTAACTAGGGCTCCAATTAATTTAGAGCTATTTGATGAAATTTCTTTATCGTCATAATTATCTAAAGTGATTATATAACTTTGATTTTTACTTAGCGTAACGGTTATTGGTCCAGTTATTGTTTTCGTAGTAAAAGTTGTTTCGTCAGAAATTTTGGTTCCATTCTGGATATTTGAAATGGTGATTTTTGTACCATTTTCTGTTGCCATTATGGAGGCAAAGTTGGTTAAACTTGAGTCGTTAAGCGGATTTAACATTGCGCCTAATCTAAAAGTGGTGCCAAGTGCACTGTTTCCTTTTGAGACTACTCCTCCAGCGTGATTATATGTTCCATTTGGAGTAAGTGTAGCATTAACTCTTGCGCTAACATAAACTAGATCTTCTGCTTCAACTATGTAGCCTCGGTTTGATACTATTGCAGCACCTATTACAGTTGTAAATAATTGTGTGTTAGGGCCTGTTCCAATATAATATCGATAAGGATTGGTATTGTTTACGGTCCCGTAAACTATGCTTCCTCCGCTAGCAATGATTTTGAAATTAACATTGGCAACACTTGGAGTTGAAATGTATAGATATTGATCGCTGGCTATTATAAACGGATTGCAAACCATTGGAGGTATAAAATGTGTTTTGCTGAATTGTGAAAAACAATTTAAGGTGAAAAGCAAAAGTAAAAAGGAGTGTAATGTTTTTTTCATTGGCTCGTTTATTGGCAGCATACAAAATTGAATCGCCCAAACCAAAAATAAGATTTATTTTACTTTATTGAAAGATAGAAAGTTTTTTTTTCTTTGTAAATATTTAAAATTTAGGAGTTTTGGAAATTCCGTTATTTCAGAAATAAATATGTGAAGTTAAAAATAAGCAGAATTTGAAGGAAGTAAATTTACCTTTTTAAACTAAAATGTCCTTTAACACTTTTCCCATCAACAAAAAGAAGCGTGAACCAATAATCATCAGATGGTAATTGTTCGCCATTAAATAAACCATTCCAGCCTGTGCTGTTTTGGTTCATTTGTTTTAAAAATTTACCATAACGGTCAAAAATCCGAATGGTGTAATCGGGCATCTGATTTATATCTTTAATTGCCCACAAATCGTTGTATCCATCATTGTTTGGAGTAAAAAATCTTGGATAATCCAAAACATACAATAAAAAGCGATTAGAAAGTCCGCAACCATTTTTGTCTCTTGCCATTGCAAAATAAGCTCCAGGCTGTATTCCAGTAAATAAAGGATCATCTTGAAAAATGTTTCCATCTAATGAAAATTCGTAATTACCAGCACCAGTGTATTTTATTAAAACAGAATTATCAACTCCAGAAAAATCTTTAACAACAGCTTCTGTAATAACTGCTGGTTCAGATAAAAGGACTTTGAATTTTTTAGTTTTTTGGCACCCGTTTGCATCTTTTACTGTAACCGCATAATCTCCCGGTGTACTCACTACTAAAGTATTTGAAGTACTGTTTCCAGGGCTCCATAAATAACTACTGAAACCTGCGGCTACACTTAAAGTGACATCATCATCTTTGCAAATGTATTTTGATTCGTCCTGAAAATTTGGCGGATCAAAAGTATTTACGACCAAATTAATGGGAGAAATGCTGTAACAGTCAGGTCCATTTGTAATTCGGGCATAAATAATTTGGGAGAATGCAGTCGTATTTTTAAAAATATTAGGCAATACATTTGTTTCGGCCAAAGCGTCATTTTGAGTTAAAAAGTAATTCACCTGTAAACCCGCTGGCAAACCTGATAATAATTGCGGGGTTACTTCTGACTGAAGATCAAATTGATACAAGCCATCTTGTTTATCATCGCCATCGCAAGTTTTAATTGGATTTTGCGATGCAATTGTATTGCTTGAAGTTTGAAGTTTAACTTCAACAGTTTTAAAACAGCTAAACTTATTTTCAATTCTTCCAAAAACAGTTTGATTAATGCTCTTATTCGAATATTTTTCAGGATTAGCGATCGGATTTGTTTTGGCCTGTGCATCAGCCAAAGTTTCATAATAACCGTTGTTGGTAATATCCGAAGCATTATTTTTAATCAGATTGTCAACTTTTTTTAAATTAAAAACACTTATACCGTCATTATTATCGTCACATTGAAACAAGGTTGTATTTGTTGTCAGGATTTCTGGTGCAACTTCAATTTTGATTTCTCCCGTTACAACGCATGTAGAAGGTGTTAACGTAACTTCGGCTTTGTAAGTGCCAGATGCTGACACCTGCAATGTCGGATTTTTTGCGGCTGGTAAAAGTACACCGTCTTTATACCATTTAAAATCATAACCTGCAGCTAAATGAGTGTCTAATGTTGTTTGTTGTCCGAAACAAAGTGGCTTGCCAGTTGTTGAAGTCTGATCTGAACCAAAATCAATTTTAGACGAAAAACTTCCAGCCTGTAAAAAAACGGCCGAATCAAAATACCTGTTTTTATCGTCAGCAATAACGAGTTTTATATGGTATTTTCTACCAGTAACTACATTAGTCTGCGCATTCATGACAATGGTTTGTCCTGCATAATTTATGGGGCTTTTATTGTCGTTTAAGCCGTTGAAGTAATTTTCGTTGACAGCAGGGCATCCTGGATAACGGTCTCCGTTAACGGCAACTCCGGGATCAATTTTTGGGCGGACATTTGTTGAAGAAACAGGAATAGCATTATTATTGGGCAGGACAGCTAAATTTTTATAGGGATCAGAACTTCCGGCTTCTTTAATTAAAAATGCAAATCCGTCTGAATATTCACAAGGATAAAAAGACTGATATTCATTTGAAGCAAAAATATAATTGAAGCTCAGGAAATTAGTTAACGGGACAAAGTCAAATTCTAAAACGGTTGCATTAATAGAATTTATTTTTAAAATGTTGTTTAGATCGGCATCTCCCTGCCAGTTAACGTCGCCTTGGCCAATATAGCTTTCATATGGACCAACCGCATTTGGACTTGTTGAAGTGGTTAAAACAATTCCTTCAGAAAAAGGAAATCCGCTTGATCCTGCATTGAAGTAAGCAAAACTTTGCTGATCTTGAGTAAAAGTATCTCCTTTTCCTGAAGCATTGGTAACAGATACACACGAACTGTTAACTAATATATTTTCAATAAGCTGTTTTGGTGTCTTTTGGTCATCTATGCTGATATACTGAGCGTTCATCTTAATAGATAAACAACACACAAATAAAACGCATAAATAAACTTTAAAATAGGTCATAGCCTAGCAAATATACTACAAATCTCTCTTTTTTAATAATTTGTATGAGAGGAAAATGAACAAAAATGTCCATACTAAAACGATCAGAATTGCAGCATAATTTACGCTATAATCAATATCTGTATCAATTCCCATTTGTGTGCCAATATTTTTAACTACAGATAATCTTGGCGCAGGATTAACAATTAAATTAGACATTGATTCTAAAGGTAGAAATTGCGTAATTTTCTCATCCATATTACTGTCTGGAAAAATTCTAAATGCCAATGTACCCCTTATTATTCCTTCAATAATGCTCCAAACTAAAAGAAATCCTAAAGCAAAAGCCGAACGTTTTACCAAAATTCCTAAAAATAAACAAAACGAAAAGAAACCTGTAAGCTTTACAAAAAAGGCTAAGAGATAATCTAAATCGGAGAAAATAATTCCAAATTCAGTGTAAGATGAAAAGCATAATCCGAGAATTAAACTCATTACAAAAACAAATATGGTCGATGCAAAAGCAAAAAGCACAACAGTTAAGAATTTTGACATTATAAATTCTTGTTTGCTTAAACCGTCAATTAGGTTTTGTTTTAGCGTACCATAACTGTATTCATTTGCCATCATCGAGACAATTACAATGGCTAAGAAAAATTTCAGCCAAGCGGCAACATAGGTATTAAAATGCCAGATAAATGGAAAATTGAAGATTCCCATTTCGGCTAAATGGAATTTAAATGGACCAATATCAAATTTTATTGATGCGATTAATGCTATAAACGAAAGTAAAATAAAATAGGCGAGTGTTAAAATACGGCTGGCTTTGTTTTTCCAGATTTTTTGAAGTTCTATAGAGATAAGTCTGTTCATGGTTTAGTTTTTTTGAATGGTGGCATTTTTGGTTAATTCTAAAAATTGTGCTTCTAGACTGTTTTTGCGTTTTACTAAATGATTTAAAACGATATTTTTTGAGAACAAAAACTGATTTAAATCGGAAGCTGATAATTCTGATTTTAGGTAAACCAAAACTTTCCCGTCTTCTTCTTTAATTTGGCCAACAGCCGGATGATCATTCAAAATCGATTTTAAGACCAGATTATCATTCGCAGAAATTTCAAAAAATCCTTCATTTGCAGACATCGCATCAACTGAACCTGAGTATAAAATTTCGCCTTTTCTTAAAACTACCACATGCGAACACACTTTTTCGACCTCGTCTAATAAATGCGAAGCCAATAAAATCGTTGTTCCCTGTGCTGCAATTTCTTTAATAATATCACGAATTTGGTGAATTCCCTGCGGATCTAAACCATTTGTTGGTTCGTCTAAAATTAAGATTTCAGGATCATTCAAAAGTGCCGATGCAATGGCAAGGCGCTGTTTCATTCCTAATGAAAACGTGCTGAATTTGCTGTCCTTTCTTTCGGTTAAACCTACAAGATTCAGTTTTTCTTCGATTTTAGAGTAATTGATGCTTTTAATTTTACAGACTAGTTTCAGGTTTTCTTCTGCCGTCATATAAGGATAAAAATTTGGACGCTCAATAATTGCGCCCACTTTTTTTAAGGCTTCATGCGTCTGCATTTTTCCGTCAAACCATTTATAATTGCCTGATGTTTCGTTTACGACATTCAAAACAATTCCTAAAGTAGTTGATTTTCCGCTTCCGTTAGGGCCAAGAATGCCGTAGACATGGCCTTTTTGAATGCTGAATGATACGTTTTTGAGTGCCTGAATGCGCCCGTATCTTTTGCTGAGATTTTCGATAGTAAGGATGGTTTCCAAGGTTTTTTCGGTTTTAGTTTTTAGTATGACGAATCAAGTTCTATATTGTTACGTGAAATTTATTTTTATCGTGTTATTGATGTAAATTTGTACTAAAGATATTCAAAATGAGCGAGCCTTTAATGGTTTTAAAAAAACCTTCATATCCTTTAACGCAACCGCTTTTAAGTTATTTAGACAGATTCGAGCGTATTTCGAAAGTTTCTGTTTTTTATGATGACTTATTGCGATTTTCAGGTTCGATTAATGTTTATGATAAAAATGAAACGGACACATTATGGATTCGCGTGTATTACAGCGAATTTGAACGAAATGAAATCGATCTTAATCTAAAGAAAATTTATTCGCTCCTGCATTCTGACGGAAACAGCGAAATTATCCAGTTTTTAAATGTTGATGCCATTGATTACTGCACTTTTGGGAATTCGAAACCTTTCAGGATTAAAGTCCGAAATATTCTGAATGATAATTACGTTCATTTTTATATTAAGAAAGCAGATGCTTCCAGAATTTACGGATTAGAGTTAGAAGATATTCTTTCGCCCGATAAAATCAATTTTCTGGTATATAATGACACTTTGATTGAAGAGCATATTATTGGGATTCCCGGCGATGTTTTTATGGATACTTTACTGGACAAATGTACCGAAACTGAAAAAGCCCAAATTGCAAAGGAATTTGTGAAATTTAATGAACGCTGTATGATTCGTTTGCTAGGCGATATGCGCGCGTACAATTATGTAATTGTCCCAATTCACGATTTTGACCAAGTAGTTTATAAAATTCGCCCAATCGATTTTGATCAGCAATGTTACGAAGGCAACTTTAAAGTATATCGTCCGCAGTTTTTCAAGGAAAATTATCCAATGATTAAATTGATTAAAGAAAAACTAGAAGAACGTTCTATCATTCAATATAAAGATGAAGAAAGAGCAATTTTGGCAAAACGTATTCATTCTGCCGAAAGCAGGATTAAAAAATTACTGAATATCATGTGTCACGACACCATTTCGACCCAAGAACATTTGGATCAGCTTAAAATGGAATTATACCGATATACCAATGATATGAAGTTTAAAAATGCCAAATCAATGGGACATATTATGCAAGCTGCGTTTGAGTTTATTACGCGTAATTTTAAAAATACTAATTTAGTTTAAAAGCTTTAGCCACAGATTACACAGATTACACAGATTGAAAGAATTAAAGAATTGCAAAAAAAATCATTTTAATCTGCGTAATCTGTGGCTAAACAAAAAAAATAATCGAATGAAAAAAACTTTTTTAATAGCCGTTTCTATTGTTTTATTGGCTTGTCAGCAACAGACGAATACTGATTTTAAAACACTTTATTCGCTTCCGAAAAAATTAAAAGAAGTTTCTGGAATAACGTATTTTCCGGAAACAAATTTAATTTACACTTTAGAAGACAGTGGAAACAAAAATGCCATTTATGCAATTGATTCTAAAGGGAAATTAGTTAAAACAATTACGATTTCAAATGCCACAAATGTCGATTGGGAAGATATTACGAAAGATAAATCTGGAAATATTTACATTGGAGATTTTGGAAATAATGCCAATGAACGCAGAGATTTATGTATTTATAAAATTGCAAAAAATCAATTAAATAAAGATTTGGCTTCCGCCGAATATAAAATCTCTTTCTCTTATCCAGAACAAACCGAATTTCCTCCAAAGAAAAAAGAATTGTTTTATGACGTTGAAGGTTTTTTTGAATTAAACGGATATTTTTATCTTTTTACAAAAAACCGAAGCAAAGGTTTTGACGGAACTGCTTTTATTTATAAAATAGCAAATAAGCCCGGAACTCAAAAAGCAACTAAAATTGGAGAGTTTAAAACTTGTAATAATTATAATCATTGCTTGTTAACCAGTGCAACCATTAGTCCTGACGGTAAAAAAGTAGTTTTATTGAGTCATGATAAAATTGTTTTGTTTAAAGGTTTTAAAGGAGATTTATTCCACAAAGGAACTCAAACAGAAATAAAACTAAATCACTTTTCTCAAAAAGAAGCCATAGTTTTCAAAGACAACAACACCTTACTGATCGCCGACGAAAAAACAAATAAAGTAGGAGGAAACGTTTACGAATTCACATTAAAGTAAAAAAGTTTGCCACGAATTTCACAAATTTCCACGAATAAATTAATTAGTGAAAATTTGTGAAATTCGTGGCAAAAAACCTTTGAACCTTTGAACCTTTGTTACTCTGTACCTTTGTACCACTTTTAGAAACTATATGCCGCTCCAAAAATAATTCTTCCTGGTTCATCAGGAGATTGGAAATAAGAAATTCTGGCCGTTATTACATTAATGGCATTCAGCCAAAGTCCGCCACCGTAATCCTGATGCCATTTTTTAGAATCTTCGCCATCAAGCCAAATTCTTCCATAATCGAAACCACCTAAAATTCCGTAAGTTAATGGCGCAACAGTTCGTTGAATTTTTCCAATAGTATATCGCAAATCAGAACTTTGAGAAAAATAAGAGTTTCCTAAAAAGCGATCATTTCTATAACCTCTCAAATCGGTATCACCGCCTAAAGCCGCACCATGATAAAAATCAAAATTATTATTTAAAATGGCTTTCCCTTTTAGAAGTGTAGCTAAAACCAGTTTTCCGTTATGATCGATCTTATGTGTAAAACCCAGCATACTTTCCAGCGTCGGAAAATTTTGCTTTGTATCATTTAAATTAGTTTGCCAGGTCGCTGAAGCCATAAAAGCAACTCCTAAAGTTGGTTTTGCTATAAAATCAGAATTTTTAAAAAGATATTTAACTTTTAATCCTCCATAATTCTGACTGTCAAAAACATCAGGATTCACTATATTTGGAATATCAATATATCTGTTTTCTGTTTGTTCTACCGTCATTCTTTGGAAAATAGGTTGTACGCTAAACTCGCTTCCATAACGGCCAACGTGTCTGATGGCGCCGGAAATATTAAATTTTCGAATACGTACACGATTATAGTCCAGATCATCTTCATTATCATTTGGAGTTTCATTTCCAAATCCGAAATAATTCATCGCAAAATTTGGTGTTGTGTATAATGATTCGACGTCAATAACCCATTTCCCTAATAGACCTGGAAAATGCGCAACATAATTAAACTCTAAACCTCCAGTAGCAAAATAGTAGAAAGCATTTAAAACATGTCTTTGCGTATATGGGTTTTGTTTGAAGTTATTTACGGTATAGTTCAAATTAATACCAACTTTTACTCCATCATCAGGGTTGTAGCCAATATTTGGTAATCCTGAAACTACGTTATATTTTGGCTTTTCATAATTGTATAAGTTGACATCGTAATCATCTGTCAACTCAGTTTTGGTTTTCGAATCTAAATTATAGGTGTTTTCTTTTGATTTAAAATCGTACACAATAACTTTTTTCCCGTTTTCGATATTATAAGTATCATTATTTTGACCACCAATTAAACGGATTTTAATAGCAGACTTTTGCTCTCCTTTTACCTCAAAAACATCAGCATCATCTAAGCCGTAAATCCATAGATTTTTAGTTTTGTCATCTTTTACGGTCTTCGTATAAATCAATTCATCACCGTCCTTTTTCATTCTGAAAACCTGAATTTCTATACTTTTGCGAGCATTATGATTCAAAACAAATTTGTCTTTTTTATCTGTTCCGGCAATCATTACCGTTTTATTAAGAACATCTGAATACTCTGCCGCGTATTTTTGAAGTTCTTTTTTTCTGTTTTTTAATTTTCGTTTAATTTCTTCAATCGTTTCGTCCTGAACTTCTTTAGGTAAATTTTTAAAGGCATTATCAATATCACTGTCTGATAAATTCTCCTGAATATATTTAGCCTGTTCGATCCAGTCTTTTTCTTCTGCTGTTTTTAAGAAAGCCAAATCTAAAGGATAAGGTTCTCTATTAAGCCATTTTACATTGTCGATTTTGTTTTTAAAAGTTCGCATATGACGAATGGCAGGAACGTTCATTAATATGGAGAGCAAAGTTCCGTCGTATTTAGGGAAAGCCTGATCACGATCACGCGGAATCGGTGTGTAAACTACTTTATCTCCAATTTTGTGTTCCGCCCAACGCCATTGATCACTATGTCTGTCCCAATCACCAATAAGCATATCAAATAAACGAACTTTAATGTATTCTTTTTCATCAACTGAATATTTCTCGTCTTTATGAAGATTGGCCATCATATCATCAGTACTAATGATATTAGTTGGTTTCCCAAAGTTCTTTCCGTCAAGATGGTTGTCGGCTGGTCTTTCTTCAACCATATACAATTGATCTCCAAAATTCGAATTAAATTCTTTCAAACCTTGTTGTTTTGGAATATAGTATAAAACCGGATTGGTATGCAAAAGTCCCAATTGATCTGACAAACTTGCAATCGCATAAGGAGTGTAAGGATGCGTAGTAGTGTAAAAATCTAAAAGAAAATCTTCTGCATACGTTTGCTCAAAATCATTAACAACGTATTGATCTTTAAAGGCTACCGACTGTAAAAATACAGTTGCACTTTTTTTCATCGCACGCATTATATATTCTCGTCCTTTTGGATCAGACATTCTTAAGGAAACAGATTGATGTCCTCCGCCTTCGCGAATAGGTTTTAAACCGCCTTTTAAGGTGTCTAAAGTAGCAGTTCTGGCCTCAATAGGCATACTGTAATATTTTCTATAATGTTGACCAAATAAGAATTTATGAAAGATACTTTTATCCGTCATCTTAGTGGAATAAATTGAAGTTGTAACGGTTGGCGGAAATTTATTCGGAACATTTGCAGCCCAGTTTATTTCTTTTGCTTTTATAATTTCTCGCTCAAAAAGCATTTTTTCGTGATTATTTTCATTTCCAAAGAAAGCCACTTTAGCATCGCCGCTTTTAAACAAAGTCAGTGTTGCATATCCATTTCCACCGTACGAAAAATCATTTGGATTGATTGCTCTCGCTGCTTCAGATTTAGATCCTGCACCGCTAATAATCTGCGTGATGTTTTCGTTATTTATATATTGTAAATTATGATCATGTCCGGAAACTACAATAACATTTTTCTGGCCTTGTAATAGCGTTTTAATTCGCTTGGCATAAATCGTATATTGCTTGTTCTGAAGATCTTGTGGGTTTACTCCTGAAGTCTTTCGAAGTAAATTAATAAAAGAACCGATTACAGGTAGCGGAATCTTTTTCTCTAAAGGAAACAACTGTTTTTCCCACGAATATTGCCCTCCATGTGATCCATTACTTAATAAAGGATGATGAATGGCCAAAACAACTGTTTTTTCCTGATTTTTATTTAGAATATTTTCCAGTTCAACAAAAAAGTCTTCACGAGTTTTAATATCGCAATTGTCGTTTATAGTTGGATGGTTATCCCAATCTTCCAGAAACCATTCGCTGTCAACGGTAATTAAGGTAGTTGTACTATCAATTTTTACATCTTCAATTGGGCAACTTTTTCTCGGGAGGAATGCCTTTTTATCGTTAAGATATTTGGTCACAAAATCAGCCTGATTTTCTAAACCTTTTATGCCACTATACCAATCATGATTTCCCGGAATTACAATGGTCTTTCCTTTAAATCCTTTAGTTAATTTTAATTGGCTGGTCAGTTTGGTTTCGGCTAAAGCCTTTTGTGAATCGTTTTTATCAGCAGGAAAACCTTTCGGATAGATATTATCTCCCAAGAAAATTAAGGTTGATTTCTTATTCGCTTTTTTTAGTTTTTCGTGTAATAATTCTAAAGTTTGCTGCGCTTGCTTTTCATCTGCGTTTCCGGCGTCACCTACCAAAAAAAGAGTGTGGGCAATTTTTATAGTGTCTGTTGCGTTTTCTGTTTCATTGGCACTTACATTTTTTCCATATTGCGCTTTGCGTGTTGCACAGGAATAGATAATAAAAAGTGCCACGATTGCTAAAGAATATTTTTTAATCTTAGCAATAAAATGGTTATCCAAAAACAATTTCATATTTTAGTGGTATTAAAATATTCTTTTATGAATCTAATAGAACAATCCGAAGATTTCGTCAGTAATTTACTCAAAGATAAACTTTCTAATTTATATTCTTACCATAATTTTAACCATACTTTCACAGTAGTTACGGCCGTAAAAGAGCTATGTAAAAAAGAAGATGTAAAAGATGTGGATAAAGAGGCTTTACTAGTAGCGGCCTGGTTTCATGATACGGGATATATTGCTGGATATGAAAATCACGAAAAAGAAAGCAGTAAAATAGCCACAGACTTTTTACACGAAAAAGGAAAATCAGAAGAATTTATACAGCTTGTTTCGAGTTTGATTTTGGCAACTGCCAAAGATTATGAACCAAAAACGCTTTTAGAAAAAATCATTAAAGATGCAGATTATGCGCATTTAATGGGAACTGAATATGCGACTACCTGCGAATTGCTTCGTTTAGAACTAAAAAATACTGGAATAGTAAGTTTTTCTAATTCAGAATGGACAAGAGAGAATTTAAATTTCTTATTGAATAAACATCGCTTTTATACCGATTATGCCCTAAAAAAATGGCAACCTTTGAAAGAGAAAAATCTAATTCTTATTCAGAAAAAAATTAACAAACAGGAATTGAAAGCGGCATCGGCAATTGAAGAAGAAAATAAAAAGAAAGAAAAACTCGAAAAGCCAGAACGTGGAATTGATACGCTGTTTCGCGTTACGCTTGGAAATCATACTCGTTTAAGCGGTATTGCTGACAGTAAAGCGAATATTTTATTGTCAGTAAATGCAATTATTATTTCGATTGCACTTTCGTCAATTATACCAAAATTAGACAGCCCGAAAAATGCGCATTTAGTAATTCCGACATTTATAATGTTGATTTCTAGTGTGATTACGATTATTTTTGCTATTCTTTCGACAAGACCAAAAGTGACATCAGGATTTTTTACACGTGATGATGTTGAAGCCAAAAAAGTTAATTTGATGTTTTTTGGGAATTTTTATAAAATGCCATTAGAAGAATATGATTGGGCAATGAACGAAATGATGAAAGACAGAGATTATTTATACTCTACAATGATCAAAGATTTGTATTATCTGGGATTAGTTTTGCAGCGTAAATACAATTTACTGCGAATTGCCTACAATTTTTTTATGGTTGGAATAATCATTACTGTAATTGCTTTTGTAATTGCTTTTAAAGAAGTTGGCGCTTAAAAAATAAGCTCAACTAATTTTAGTTGAGCTCATCTAATAAATCTTGGTAAGTAATTTTTTTTGCGGTTGGATTTACAGTATTGTTAATCACTTTTACTCGAATAGCTCTCAGACCAGAAACGCCTTGTAGATCTTCGACTTCAAACTGCTCAATTGCTGGTTCCAGTATTTTTTTGTGCTGTAGATATTTGATATATTTTAAATATTCAGTTTCCTCATTATTCTGAGAATAAACAATTGTAATTTTTTCTTTTTCTGTAATTCGTTCTTGTGTGCCTTTAATATTTGCTTTGTCAATTCGTTTTTTCACGACTTCATATCTGGCATTGTAAGTACCGTCAACATCAAAACGTTTTTCATCCATTCTAAAACGAATCGACAGTGGTGCACTAAAAACCAAAATCAAAGAAGTTACATCCAATTCATACGGAAGCGACTCTTTAAGCTGATGATGTTCTAATTCCATTTCGCATAAAGTTTGCAATTGCCACAAACGCAGGTTGTGCAAATACATAATATCGAAAGGTTTTGTTGGCGCAATCGAAGCTCCAATATATAAATTATGTTCAACACCATCCGTTTTAAAACGCTCATAATAATGAGGATAAATTTGCTGGGCGTCTAATTGTTTTCTATCTAAAACAGAAGCCAGTTTCTTATTGATAATTGACATTGCATTGTCAAACTTCTTTCTTTCCTGATAAAATAGACCTGTTTTTTCGTCTAAATTTTCAAAATACAATTCTTCTAATTTCTCATTTTTAGCAGAACCTTTGGTATTTTTTAAAATCGGATGAATTTCTTCTTCAATATATCTTTGAATATGTTGCTCTGTATCTGCTTTTAAAGGAAAATCTAATTCATTTCTAAGCGATTCCAACTCAAATTTTCTTTGTTCCAAAAGAACCAGATTTGTATTTGGTTTCTGATTATCAAAAATTTCCAAAAGCGTAGTAAGCTGACTTTTTAAATCTCTTTTTACCGTTTCATTTCGATGCTCAGATGAACCTTTAATATCGATTTGACCATATAGGGGATATACATTTTTAAAGACAATTTCCTTAAAAATATAATCTTTTGAAGGATTATTGTTTTGGAAATAATTCTGAGATTCTTTTCTGAATTTCCAATAAACACTAGGGTGTATTGTGGTATATTCACGTTGAATGATCGCTTCAATCTGGTGTTGCATATCCGTATTGTAACGATCAATAGTGTCAGTTAAATACGGTAAAACCAATTCAAGTTTTTGAGCATTAACACTATTTAAAGCCCTTGAGTTTGAAGAAACTAATTCTAAAACGCCCAATAAGTGATCGTCTTTAATTACTGGCGCAAAAATACAGCTTTCAATATTTTGACTCAATAAATGCTCTCCCAATTTTCTATTTGGAGATTCTGCTATGAATTTATTTACATTCGAAATAACAAAGGGTTCTTTATTGTTTAATAGATTTTCAAATGAACATCCAAAAAAGGCATTTTTGCAATCTATTTCCTGATCGTGCGAAAGTAAAAAACTCTGTAACTGACTTTCTAATTTTGCAGGTTTGACAAATTTTTCTTCTTCTGGATTGTAAATAATGAAACCTACTTTTAGATCAGGAATTTTAAATATTGACCTAAAAATATTAGCTACAACTTCATCAGTTGTAACCGATTCTCTATCTTTTTTCAGTAAGTTACTTTTCAAATTAGAGATAGAACTTTCTGTAGTGGCATCAAACAAAGAAACAATTCCAAAACCTTTTAATACCCAGCTTCCTTTCGGGAATTTAGATTTCCAAAGTTCAATATCGTCATAGTTGTCAATTAAATTATCAATATCGTTCTGAGTTAATTGTACTGCATTTTCTGTTGGAGTAATTTCCATAAAATCGGCATTGTACAAAATGCGATAATGTTTTTCAATACCTTCTTCATCTGGGATGTCATAGAAAAACGGTCTGTTGAAATCGATGTGTTGTTTGTAATAACTGCTTAAAATTAAGCAACAGTTATTGATATAGAATTGATGGTCATCAAAATCACGAATTTCCATGTAAAATTCGTCGCCGGCATTACGCAGGATCTTTTTGAAACGCTCTGTATAATTAAAAGATATATTTTGAAAAGGAATGGTAACGGCTTTTATTTCATTTTGAGTTAAAGCCGTTGGAAATAAATCAGCTAAAATATTTTTGATTAAAGCTTCATTATTTTTGATGATAGAATAATCCTCAATTCCTGTTTTTAGTTCTGGAATAGAATCGATTTGCTTTAAAATTGCTTTGGCATAATTCGATCGGTAATCGACATTTGATAAGGCAATTTCTTCAAAGGATTCGATTAACTTATGAAATGAGATTATTGTTTTGAAAGGACTTTCGTTGAACAAATGAATATCCATCTGATTTTGTTTTAGAGTACAAAATTAAGCAAATATTAAGAATCGTCGACATTTTGCAATTTCTTTCGCTTATGGTTAAATAGTTAATTCCTTTAGAAATAAAGGCTTCGAAATCACAGTTAATTATTTTAACTAAAAATTAACAGTATTAATAACGGAACGATCGTTCCGTTATTATATCTTTGTACCATAATAATTGAATAATCAATAACTTAAAAACAAATAAAATGAAAAATTTAGAAAACAAAGTTGCGATCGTAACAGGTGGAAACAGTGGAATTGGATATGCAGCTGCAGCAGAATTAGTTGCTAAAGGTGCAAAAGTAATTGTAACCGGAAGAAACAAAGAAGCTTTGGCAAAAGCAGAAACAGAATTAAACGTTACCGGAATTGTTTCAGATCAATCTGATTTAAAATCAATTGATAATTTAGTAGAAGAAGTAAAAGCAAAATTCGGAAAAGTAGATATTCTGTTTTTAAATGCTGGAATTGCATCTTTTGCTCCGGTAGAATCAGCTTCTGAAGAGCATTATGACAGTATTATGAATGTCAATGTAAAAGGAGTTTATTTTACAGTGCAAAAAGTATTGCCAATATTAAACGATGGAGGTTCTATTATTTTTAATACTTCTATAAACGCTCATGTTGGTATGCCAAATTCAAGTGTATACGCTTCAAGTAAAGCAGCAGTTTTATCTTTAAATAAAGTTTTTGCTACAGAATTAGCACCAAGAAAAATCAGAGTAAATGCCGTTTCTCCTGGTCCTGTTGAAACTCCCCTTTATGGAAAATTAGGTTTAGAAAAAGAACAAGTAGAAGGATTTGGAGCCGTTTTAGGAGAGAAAATTTTATTGAAACGTTTTGGACAGGCTTCTGAAATTGCTAAGACTGTTGGATTTCTTGCTTCTGATGATGCCTCATTTATTACAGGATCAGAAATTGTAGTTGATGGTGGTCTTACTGTTAACGCTGTAGTCTAATTTTTTTTGCAGAAATTCAGGAATGATTGTTCCGTATTATGTATCTTTGTATAGAAATTTAATTTTGATGTCATGGCTAGAACTAAGGAATTTAATGAAGATCAGGCTTTAGATAAAGCAATTGAAATTTTTTGGCACAAAGGTTATAACGGAACGTCGGCGCAGGATTTAGTAACACATTTAGGTTTAAGCCGTTCTAGTTTGTATGATACTTTTGGCGATAAGCAAAAACTGTTTTCAAAGTCTTTACAACGCTATCAGCAACAGAATCAAGATGCTGTAAAAGATCTTTTGGATAAATCTGAAAATGTCAAAGAAACGCTGCTTGCTATTTTTAAACAAGCCGTTATAGAAAGTCTTGAAGATCGAATTACAAAAGGCTGTTTTATGGTAAATTCTTCTGTAGAGTTAGCTATGCACGATGAAGAAATTGCTGAGATTGTTAAAAATAACACCCAGACAATGGAAGAAGTTTTTACAAATGCCGTGAAAAAAGGGCAGGAGGCAGGGAATATTTCAAAACAGTTAAATGCAAAAGTTTTGGCTCGATTTATCTTTAATAATTATTCTGGTATTCGGGTTTTAGCACGAACTGGAGAAAGAGATAAACAAGTTTATGATGATATTGTAAAAGCAGTATTTTCGATTTTATAGCATCAAAATTTGTGACAATAAAAAAAAACGGCAGTTACATTTGTAACTGCCGTTTTCTGTTTTAAGTAAGTAATAGAAAATGAAAACTTCTTAGCTTTTTTCTTCTTTGTTGAAGTAAACTAAGTAGTAATACATTTGTTTTTCTTCATCCCAGCCTTTTTCAACAAATTTTTCTGCGCTTTCAGGATTGATGAAATCCATTTTAATTTGAATATGCGTATCCAAGTTAATAACGTTTTTAATCGATTTTCTAGCATCAGAAACGGCTGCGTTGGCAATTGGGAATGAGGTTACATCTTCGATGCTGTATTTTTCTCCTTTATCAACTTTATAGTTTTTGAATTCAGGAATTAAGTCTGGATTATCTAATACTTCATTCAAGAAATTTTGCTCTTCAAACTGATCATTTTTAGCGAAATAATTCACAGATCGGTTCATAAACATCACTTCCTCTTTCTTGTCTTCTGCTGGCAAAACAACATCTTTTGCGAAGTTTTGACAGAATTTTAAATATTTTTTAGTGATGAAATTTTCATCTTCAAAAGCATCTACAGATAAAAAGTGCTCTAACCAGTAACGTGCATCATAACGGTTGCTGTCGACAGTTAGAATTTTGTATCCTTCTTCTTTTTTATAATTGAAGATCAAACATCCTTTATCTAATTTGCTCAAGTTGATTCCTTGCTGTAAAATCATTTCAAGATTGCTGTCTTTTTCTTCAAACTGTAAAAAGTCGGCTTGTAATTCGCTTTTAAAAATTCCGATTGCGTCAACTACATTATTATCAATGCTTAAGTTTGTCAAATAGGTTACATAAACCTCTCCGTTTTTAATATGCGGATGATTTGACTGCTCGTACAAATGCTTTGTAATTTTTTTAGAAACCTCTTGAACACTAGACGGGTTTGCAAAAATTTCAGTTGCATATTTAAACATGTCGTTGTAATCCAAGTCCACTTCGTGTGCAAACTGATAATAGTTTTCTTCTTTTTCTCTAAAAGGCTTAAAAAAGTATTCTTTTATCAGAGGAACAATTTCATCATTTAAATTAAATGGTTGCTCTGATAAAAAAATAGCTTCGTTACGGCTTTTATTTCCTACGCGATGTATAGAAAGCGTCTCGATGTGGGTGTTGAATAGGTTGATCATTTTTTTGAGTTGCTGAGATTCTAAGTTTCTAAGATTCTAAGTTTTCTAATTATTGTCTTTAATTTTTTTGATTAATGACGCTAACATTCTTTCGATCTCTCGACTATCCTCATATAAAAGGTTAAATTCTTCTTCGTTTATGTAAATTATATTTTTTGCAATTTCGAGCTGGGTCTGCATCTCAAATATAGAACCAAGAGAAATGTACAAAAATCGTAAAAAATCTTTACTGCTTTCTCTGCCTGACCCTTCAGCAATATTGCTCGGAATGGAAACTGAACTTCGACGTATCTGCGAAGTTAATCCAAATATTTCTTCTTTTGGAAATGTACGTGTTGCTTTGTAAATTTTGGAGACTAAGGACATTGACTTTTGCCAAACTAAGATTTTTCTAAAATGACTCATTTTTTATTTTTAAATTAATTTTAAAAATAAGAAAAATCTCTCAAACAAAAAAAAACTCAGAGTCTTAGTATCTCAGAATCTTAGTGACTAACGTTAGTTCCAATTCTCCTCAAATCCATAATCTTCAAAGCTGTCGTCGCCTTCGAACATGTCAAGATCATCTTCGTCTAAATCGTCTTCAAATTCACCGTAGATATCATTGTGCATGTCATCAGCTTCGAAGTTTTTTTCTGTAGCTTCATCTGGCATTTCACCATGAGAGAATAGAGTTTCAGGATAAGTCGCTCCAACGGCTTCCTCTTCAATAGCAGCCAATTCAACTAAGAATGTCCACATGCTTATGAAATCGTAAACGTAGATAATTTTAGTGTTTTCTTTATCTAAAATACTAGATAATGGATAATCGTTCATGGTTCTCATTTCGCCAGGAACATCTCCTGTATCAAAAAGCGGAATTTCATCTTCTTGATTCCAAGTTTCGTCGCAAGTATAAAATGAAGCCACTTCTGATCCGTCAAAGCCAAAAGCGTTGAAGATTGCATTGTGCAAATCCTCAAGAGTATCTTCCTCAAGAATTGCAATGTCTCTAAAAATATCTTCTTCGGCGTCTAGAATTACTCTAAATTTATAAACCATAATCTTTGTTTTTATTGAGAGGTCAAAGGTAAAATATAAAAAACGAAATACGAATTACGAATTACGATTTGTTGAAAAAAAAATAATCTTTTGATTTACTGTAGTTTATTTAATTTGGTGTTCCTGCAAGGTTTTCAAAATGTTGTAGGTTTGCAATTGTACTACAGTTATACCTACAAGGTTTTGAAAACCTTGCAGGAGCGTAGAGATAGTTATTACTTCCCTGTCAATCTCTTTCTAATTTTATGATAGTGTTTATGATAAGTACTATGACTTGGATAACTTCTGCTTGATGTCATATTGTTAAAAATCAGTGCCGTAAAGAGTAAAATAAGCACTCCGGTTAAAACTGGAGAAAGTACATACATATAACCCAGCGCTTTTACTTTTTCTGTGCCAATAACAGCAATTAAAGCTGTTGCGCCTCCTGGCGGGTGAAGTGTTTTTGTAATCTGCATTAAAATAATGGCAATTGAAACAGCCAATGGTGCAGCAATGTACATAATATCAGGAATTAGTTTATGAACAGTAACACCAACAAGTGCAGATATCACATGACCACCAACTAAATTTCGAGGCTGTGAAAACGGACTCTGAATAATTCCGTAAACTAAAACGCTCGAGGCTCCAAAAGAACCAATTAAATAAACAGCATCACTGCCGGAAAAATGCATTGATTGAACATAAGCCAAAATTCCAATTCCGACAAATGAGCCAATAAACGACCAGAAATGTTCCTTATAATCGATTAAAGTTTCTTTGTAAAGAATATAACGTGTTTTGCGGTAGCTTCTTTTTATTTTTTGAGTTGGCATTATTTTAAATATTCGTTGTGGTATTTTAATCTGTGCGATCTGAGAAAAATTATTTCGTCAAGCTTGGAGCGTAACTATAAACCGTGTACGGATATATTGTTTTTGCTGTGTATTTTGAAATCAAACAAACTGCAAGAATTGGAAAAAACAAAGTGTAATCATTTGTTAGTCCGCAGACTAAGAAAATTGCTGTAAACGGCGCATGAATACTGGCGCTTAAAACCGCAGCCATTCCGATAATCATGAAGTTTAGCGGAATTACATTTACATGAAAGAAGCTGTTTAATACAGATGCTAATAATAATCCTAAAAAGGCTCCAATAAACAAACTTGGTGCAAAAACGCCACCGTCACCTCCGGAGGCAAGAGTGATTGAGGTTACAATTGGTTTTAGAATTAATATTCCAATAAAGGTAAGTGCTAAAGTTATAGTCAATGGAAGATCACTTGAACTGCCAAAAATTCCTTTTATAGCGTGATATCCTTCTCCGTACAATTGCGGAAAAGTAAATAAAGAAATACTCAAGACAGCTGAACCAATCAGGATTTTGTAATAATGTGTGTCAATTTTACCAAATTGTGATTTAAAGAATAATACACAGCGCGTTAAGTAAACGGAGTTAATTCCCGCTAAAATTCCTAATAGAATAAAATACGGAATAGCTTTTAGATGCCAAGTCGCAATAGAAACCGCAAACAAAGGTTCTTCTTTTAAAATAGTAAGCAAACCAAAAGCTATAGAAACGGCAATTACATTAGAGATCATAAATGCACGTGTCACTTTTCTAGAAATAACTTCAAGAGCAAATAAAATTCCGGCAATTGGACTACTGAAAAGTGCTGTAACTCCAGCTGCAACACCCGCACAGATTAATTCGGTTTTGTATTGACGAAAAACATTTTCTTTTTCGTGTGCTACCGAACCAATTGTTGCTGTTGCCACAACAGTAGAAACTTCGATTCCGGTAGAACCTCCAAAAATAACAGTCAATAATCCGTTTATAAAATGTGATGGAATTTTGTATGAAGGCAGATTTTTAGATTTTGAAGAAGTACTTTCAAAAACTTCTTTGATTCCTTTGTTTTCTTTTTTCTTAAAAAGATATTGTCTCAGAAAATAAATTACAGATAATCCGAAAACTGGGAAAATGATATAAAATATGGGATGAACCGAAACTTCATGAAAGAAGATTTCTTCGTAATATTCGGTTATTTTTTTTAGCGAAATTCCGAGAAAGGCAGACAGGAAGCCAATTAAAATAGAAACAATAACTAATTTTCGGAGTTTAATGAATTGATGATTTTTTTTGATTTGCGCCGTTTTGTTCATCAGAAGTAATTTTGCTGTCGCAGGATTTTATTTGCGATTTCACAAAATTAGACAATCAAATCTGTTTTTTAATAATAATTGTTCCTTATTATATGTTAAAATTATTAAAATAAGAAAATTCTTTCAGTATGTTTTTGTGAATATTGCGGTGTAAATGAATCTCGCAAAGTCGCAAAGTCGGGAAGTTTTTTCTTTTAAGTCAATTAGTAAAGATACAGTTTGTCATTTATGACAAAAATGAAAAAACCTTAGTCCCTTAGAATCTTAGAACCTCAGAATCTTTAAAATTTACCTCTCATAAAACTCAATTGGCAGTAAATCAGGATCTGCAATAAAAGTGAAACGTTTTTCGGTGGTTTCATCAATTCTTATTGGTTCTGATTCTATGTTTTTGGAAGTTAAAAAGGCAATTGTTTCTTCTAAATTTATTACTTCAAAAGCCAAATGTCTTAAACCAACCGCTTCTGGTCTTGAAGGTCTTTGGGGCGGATTTGGGAATGAAAATAATTCCACTACATACGAACCATTCAAGGCTAAATCTAATTTATAAGATTGGCGTTCTTCGCGGTAAATTTCTCGGATAATTGTTAAACCTAAAATTTGAGTATAGAAATATTTCGATTTTTCGTAATCAGAGCATAAAATGGCAATATGATGAACTTTATTTAAGGTAAGCATTATTTTTTTGATTCAGGTTCTTGATTTAATTTTCGAATAACTTTTGCTGGATTTCCAACGGCTAATGAATTATCTGGAATGTCTTTTGTAACCACAGATCCAGCACCAATAACACAGCCTTTTCCAATTGTAACGCCCGGACAAATAACAGAGTTGCCGCCAATCCAGCAATCGTCTCCAATTGTGACTGGATATGCATTTTCAAGTGTTTTTCTTAATTCAGCATCAAGCGGATGCGAGGCAGTATAAATTTGAACATTTGGTGCAATAAATACATTTGAACCAATGTTTACTGGAGCGCAGTCCAAGACAACACAATTCACATTAAAATAAACGTTGTCACCGCAAAAAATATTATATCCATAATCACAATGAAAAGGCGGTTCAATATAAAGTCCTTCTCCTGCATTCGGAATTAATGTTGCCAAAATCTCTTTTGCTTTTTTGGTAACTCTATATTCTTTCACATTTAAACTGTGCAAAAGATTTTTTGCCGCTCTTCGGCCTTTTAGTAATTCTGGGTCAAAGGCGTTGTAATATTCGCCAGAGATCATTTTTTCTTTTTCTGTTTTCATATTTTACATTTTCGTCTTGGCAATTTTCTCATGTATTTTCAAAGTTTCCTGCAAAGCTGCAGTGCAGTACCAAGGCGTTAATTCGGCTTCGAGTAAATTGGCTTTTATAGCGGGATCAGTCGCGACGAGTGCTTTTGCTTCTTCAATAGTCTCAACATTAAAAACATAAATACCGCGATAATTTCTGTCGTTTTTCATAAAAGGTCCAGCGACAACCAGTTTCCCCTCTTTTGCTAATTTTCCAATATTCGCCATATGACCTTCAAAAAGTTTTTTAGTTTCTTCTTTTGTAGCCGTTGTATTTGTTCCCGATTTTAAAAGACAGAAAACATATTTCTTCATTCCATATTCATCGGCATTTAGAGATTTTGCCAATTTCTCATCAAACTTAACTTTGGTTTCCTGAGAAAATCCTATTGCGTTTACCAGTAAAAATGCAAATAATAGTATTGATTTTTTCATGTTTAGTTTAGTTAAAATTAAATAACTCTCAATATTGTCATTCCGGCAAAGGAGGAATCTCCGTAAGCAACTCCGCAACGAAAATTGAATCTTTTTAGAGCTTCTGGTGGAGATTCCTCCCTCGTCGGAAATGACATAGTGACTTTTTAAAGCAGTTTCTTCAAAATAACAATTTGTCCCAAATGATACACATCGTGCTGAATAATTCCGTGAAGATGCTCATAATAAGAATGGCCGTTATTGACATATATTTTTGCCAAATGCTCATCATCAAAATTTTCAAAAAAAGCAGTCCACGCTTCTTGTGATTTTGCCAAAGTTTGAAGCGACTGCTCCCAGGCTGCTTCAGAAGGATCTAGAACAGGAACAAAATAATTATGATCTGGAGTAATAATGGTTTCGCCCTGCATGCGCTGTAAAATATTTCGTCTCCATTGAATTAAATGGTTTACTATTTCCCAAATTGTATTTAATTTCGGGTTTATTTTTCTATACGCCTGTTCTGCAGTCACATTATTTAAAGTGCCTGCAAGAGTTACCTCTAGGAACGGATTTCCGTCGTAAACAGATTGATATAGATTTGAAATTCTTTTGTTTTCTGACATATTAGGTGATTTTTGGAATTCTCTAGCTAAGATACAAATTAGTAATTTACAACTCATCCTCGAAATTCTACAATTGAGTTATTATATATTTTTTAACGTTAAATGTTAAAATACATTTGCTTCATCAAAAACCAAAGATGACATGAAAACCAAATTATTTTTTTCAATAAGCCTTTTATTTTTTACTGCTTTAATTTTTGCTCAAAGCACTATTTCAGGAAAAGTTGTAGACCAAAAAGGAAAACCAGTTGCTGGCGCTAATATTTATATTGACGGAACTTACGATGGAGCAACAAGTTCTGAAACGGGAGATTTTTCTTTTGAAACAAATGAAACTGGCAATAAATTTATAGTGGTAAGTTTTTTACTTTTTGAAACTTTCAAACAAGAAATTGACGTTGCCAATTATAAAAATCAGACGATTAAATTGCGCGAAAATGTTAATGCACTTGATGCTGTTGTCATTACTGCCGGAACACTTGAATCTGGAGATAAAGCGAGGGTTTCGGTTTTAAAACCTTTAGATATCGTTACAACTGCAGGTTCTGCCGGAAATATTATTGCTGCTTTACAGACTTTGCCGGGAACGCAGAATGTAGGTGAAGATGGCCGTTTATTTGTGCGTGGTGGAGAAGCCAGCGAAACACAGACTTTTGTTGATGGAATACGCGTTGCACAGCCATACGGAGCAACAACAAATAATTTACCAACAAGAAGCCGATTTTCTCCTTTTTTGTTCAGCGGCATTGCTTTTTCTACTGGAGGTTATTCAGCAGAATATGGTGAAGCGTTATCAAGTGTTTTGCTTTTAAATACACAAGATGAAGCAGATCATGAAAAAACAGATATTGGTTTAATGACTGTTGGGTTAAGTTTGGCAAATACCCAAAAATTCAAAAAAAGCTCGTTAAGCGTCAATATGACTTACATTAATTTAGCACCTTATCAAGTAGTGATTCCTCAAAATGTAGATTGGAATAATCCGTATCAATCGCTTGGCGGAGAAACGGTTTACCGATATAATTTTACAAATGGAATTTTTAAATTATATGCCGCTTTTGATTCTGAAAAATTTGATCTGAATCAGAAAAATATCAATTTCGAAAATCCGATCAGAACAGATATGAACAATAATAACTTTTATTTGAATTCTTCATACAAAGGAAGTTTTGGAACGGGTTGGCAAATTACATCAGGAATTAGTTACGGTTACAGCAAAAATAAAGTAACCTACAATATTAGTGATGTTGACAGCAATGAAAATGCAGCGCAGCTGAAACTTAAACTGACCAAAAAAGTGTCAAACTATTTTAAATTGTCTTTTGGTACCGATTATTTTATTACAAAATACAATGAAAATTTTGATGATAATGTGTCTATTAATGTTGCAAACGGTTACGATTCGAACATTTTTGCATCGTATGCCGAAGGTGATATTTTATTCTCTAAAAAATTAGCAATGAAAGTAGGTTTACGATTTTCAAATAATAGTTTGTTAGACGAAAACAATATTGCGCCAAGAGCTTCATTGGCTTACAAAGTTTCAAAAAGCAGTCAGTTTTCTTTCGCTTATGGAGATTTTTCTCAAACTCCAGTTGTTGATTATATTAAATATTCAAAATACCACCAATTTGAAAGTGAAAAAGCAAGACATTATATCCTGAATTATCAGTTTACAAAACCTGGTCAAACTTTTAGAGCCGAAGCTTATTACAAAGATTACAGCAATTTAGTTCAATATGATACTAAAGATCTTCAATATAATTCGGTTTTTAATAACAACGGTTCGGGATATGCAAAAGGAATCGATTTGTTTTGGAGAGACAGCAATTTGTACAAAAATTTAGAATACTGGATTTCATATTCGTACATCGATTCGGAAAGACAATACAAGAATTTTCCAACAATGGCAACGCCAAGTTTTATTGCCAATCATAGTTTGTCTGTCGTAACGAAATATTTCATTACGGATTGGAAATCACAGATCGGATTTACAAACAGTTACAGTTCGGGACGTCCGTACAATGATCCAAACCAGACACAATTTATGAACGGAAAAACAAAATCGTATAATAGTTTGAGTTTTAACTGGGCGTATTTATTGACCACACAAAAAATCCTTTATTTCTCTGTTTCAAACATTTTAGGAACACAAAATATCTTTGGATATGACTACGCAAAACTCCCAGATCCAAACGGAGTATATCAAAGACAAGCGGTAACACCAACTGCAGACAGATTTTTCTTCGTAGGCTTCTTCTGGACAATCAGCCAGGATAAAAAAGAGAATCAGTTGAAAAACTTGTAGTTTTTAGGTTCAGAGGAACATAGGCTCAAAGGTTCAGAGGTTTTCTTTTAATGATTTAAATTTTTAAATGTAAAAATATTTGTCACTTTGAACCTTCGTCCTCTTAACCTAAACGAAAAAACCTTTGTCCCTTTGCAACTCTAAACCTTTGTACCTAAAGAAAGAAACAATTCAGTAACCAAAATCAACAACTCAGCAACATTTAATTTTAAAAGAATAAAAACCAACATACTTTTGAAGTATAAATTAACAAACAGAGTTTTAATCATCAATTAAAGGAGTCACTAAGTTGCTGAGATTCTAAGACAAAAAAAAACTTAGAACCTTAGCAACTCAGAACCTCAGAATCTTTAAAAGAAAACTTAGAACCTCAGAACCTTAATAACTTAGAAACTTAAAAAAAAGAAATCATGACCAAAATTATTACAATTACAACATTATTTATCTGCAGTTTATTATCAGCTCAGACACAATTTGAACAAGGAATGGGAAAAGCTTTTGGGCTTTGGAAAGAAGGAAAAAATGCTGAAGCATCGGCAATGTTTGAAAGAATTGCTGCGGCAGAAAAAACAAGTTATCTGCCAAATTATTATGTAGCTTTAATCAACACGACTGCCGCTTTCAGTGAAAAAGATAAAACAAAAATCGATTTGTTATTAACAAAAGCTCAGGATGCTTTAGATGTCGAATTGATAAAAGATCAGAATAATGCAGAACTTTATGCCATGCAGGCTTTAATTTATACCGCGTGGGTAGTTGCAGATCCAATGACAAACGGAATGAAATATTCGGCTAAAGTGATGGAAGCTTACGCCAAAGGAAAAGCGATAGATCCAAATAATCCGAGAATTGTTTTTGGTGAAGCTGATTATCAAATTGGCGGAGCAAAATGGTCTGGTGTTGATACAAAACCATTATGTGCGCAAGTTGATAGAGCTATTGAACTTTTTGCTACATTTAAACCTGCAACTCCTTTCTCTCCAAAATGGGGATTAGAAAGAGCTTTGGAAACTCAAAAAAATTGTAAAAAATAAATTTAATTTAAGCTGATTTAGAATGAAAGACTATAGAAGTAGCTTTGCAGATGTAAAAAGTGGAACGATCACATGTTTTAAGATTTCTATGGTCTTTGCAATCTTGTTTTCAGCATTTTTAGGAGACGATTTAAGTGTTAAGAACGTTCTGGTTACTTTTTTTGTAAGCTGTCTTTATTCTTTCGGACTCGGTTTTGGAAACGGGTTTATCAGTGTTTTTCTAGATAAAAAATGGGATTGGCTGGAGCAGACGAACTTGAGAGTTTATTATGGGATTTTGTGTACGGTTTTGTACACGGTTCCTGTAGTTTTAGGAATAAATTATTTCATTTTTGTTGTCTTGCAAAACGTGACTTTAGATGTTTTTTTTAGCGCACGAATGCTTTGGGTGCATCTTTTTTATATCGTTGTTTCTCTGGGGGTTTCAACTTTTCTGCAAGCCAGAAGTTTTATGGTAAAGTGGAAACAAGCTTCAAAATTCGAAATAACACAGCAAAAGATTATTGCGGGAACAGCAAATGCACAATTCGAGAGTTTAAAAAATCAGATCGACCCGCATTTTCTTTTTAACAGCTTGAATGTTTTAAGCTCTTTGATCGAAGAAAATCCAGATAATGCACAACGATTTACAACTTCTTTATCTAAAATCTATCGCTACGTTTTAGAGCAAAAAGACAAAGAATTAGTGTCGGTTGAGGATGAATTATCATTCGCAAAAACCTATATGAATTTGCTTAAAATGCGTTTTGAAAATAGTCTGTTTTACGAATTGCCAACAACAGATATAAATCCAGATGCAAAAGTAGTTCCGTTGTCTTTGCAACTTTTATTAGAAAACACTGTAAAACACAATGTTGTAAGTGAGCAAAAGCCTTTGCATATCAGAATTTTTATTGACGGAGATTATTTGGCAATTCAGAATGATTTTCAAAAGAAAGAAGTACTGCAGGATCGTAAAGGAGTAGGGCTGCAGAATATTGTAAATCGATACGGAATTGTAACAAACAGAAAAGTGGTGATTGAACAAAATGAAGAAACATTCACTGTTAAAATTCCAATTTTAACCAAACAAATTACAGTTATGGAAACAAGTGCAGACTATAGCGATGAAAATAAAGCTTATTTCAGAGCTAAAAAAAGAGTAGAAGAATTAAAAGGATTTTACGGAAATGTAATTTCATATTGTTGTGTGATACCATTTTTAATTTTTATAAATTTGAGGTATTCTCCTGGATTTCAGTGGTTTTGGTTTTCTGCTTTAGGTTGGGGATTTGGAGTTGTAATGCATGCTTTTAAAGTTTTTGGATACAGCTCAGATTGGGAAGAACGAAAAATTAGAGAAATCTTAGAGAAGGAAAACAAACAAAAAACTTGGAAATAATCATGGAACCAAATTATACTAAAGCAGAGCGTTACTTAGAGGTTCAAAAAAGAGTAAAAGAACTTAGAGAATTTTATGAGCATTTGACGGTTTTTATTCTCGTAAATCCAATACTTATAGTTGTAAATCTAATGACTTCGCCAGGATATTTATGGTTTGTATGGTCTTTGTTAGGTTGGGGATTTGCAATTGTCATGCACGCACTTAAGGCTTTTAGAATTTCTCCGGCTTTCAGCAAAGAATGGGAAGAGCGAAAAATTAGAGAGATTTTAGAGAAAGAAAACAGCAAACAAACTTGGCAATAATCATGGAACCTGATCATACTCAAGCAAAACGTTATCAAAAAGCTCAAAAAAAAGTAAAAGAAATTAAAGGATTTTATGAGCATTTAACCGTTTTTATTCTGGTCACTGTAATCCTGATTGTTATAAATCTGCTGACTTCACCAGAATATTTATGGTTTGTATGGTGTATAATGGGCTGGGGAATAGGTGTAGTGATACACGGATTAAAAGCTTTTGAAATTTCACCCGCCTTTAGTAAAGAATGGGAAGAACGAAAAATAAAAGAAATTTTAGAAAAAGAAAAGAATAAACAAACTTCAAAATAGTCATGGAAACAAATTGTAGTAATGACCGAGAAAAATTTGAGTTTCAACAAATCTTCAGCAAAAAAGCTGTTAAACTTAAATCCTTATATGTACATGCATTTATTTATGCAATTGGATTGATAATCTATCTTTTAAAAGAATGTTACGGAGTTTCACTGAATTTTTTTCCTGCACAATATTTAAATAGTGTTGTAATGGTAATCTGGACAAGTGTATTTTTAGTGTCTGTGATTGATTTGTTTGCTTCGTATAAGATTTTTGATGAAGAATGGGAAGAGCAGAAAATGAAAAGCCTTTTAGATAAAAAAGTAAAAAAACAAAAATGGGAATAATCATGGAAGTAAATTTTAATGACGAGGATAAATATTACTTGGCAAAAAAGAAAGTCGAGAATATTAAAGGTTTTTATGGAAACTTAACGGCCTATATTTCAGTAAACATCGTTTTGATTGTTATAAATTTAATGACTTCACCAAATCATCTTTGGTTTTATTGGCCATTAATGTGGTGGGGCGTTGGAGTTATTTTTCATGGATTGAAGGTTTTTGATGTATTTCCGGTTCTTGGAAAAGACTGGGAAGAAAGAAAGATCAAAGAGTTCATGGAGAAAGAAAAAGAGAATAAAAATAAATGGCAATAATCCTTAAATATAAATAAAATGGGACGCTTAAGAAGACGCATGTACGAAGAATACAGACAAGAATTTCCGAATGATGAACGCTTTAATATTGCATATAGGAAAGTTAAAAGAATAAAAGGTTTTTACTCCCACTTAAAAGTATATATTATTGTTAATGCAATTATTATCATTTCAAATTTAAATAGGGATTTTATAGGGATTCATTTTAATGACAGTGGTTTGTTTGAGTGGCATACTTATTCGACAGCATTTTATTGGGGAATTGCATTATTGATGCACGCCGTATCCGTTTTTGGACGTGAAATTTTCTTTAGTGATGATTGGGAAGAAAGAAAAATTCAGGAGTACATGAATCAAGAATCACAAAAGAGCAATAAATGGCAATAACTTTAACAAAGTAATAAAATGGGACGTTTTAGAAGAAATATTTTTGAAGACTATGACGAAGAATTCAGCTCAGATGAAAACTTCAATATTGCCTATAGAAAAGTAAAAAGAATAAAAGGTTTTTACTCACATTTGAGAATTTATATTATTGTAAATGCAATAATTATAATAACAAATTTGAACCGTGATATATTTGGAAAAGATATAATCTACAATGGTTTATCAGACTGGCACACTTATTCTACTGCTTTTTACTGGGGAATAGCATTATTAATTCATGCATTTTCGGTATTTGGGCCAGATGTCTTTTTTACCAAAGATTGGGAACAGAAGAAAATCCGGAAATTTATGGAAAAAGAAGACCAAAGTACCAATAAATGGGAGTAAATTTGAAATAGATTTTCCAATTTTTTAGCCAAATAAATGACCACACTAATTATAGAAGACGAAAAACCGGCAGCAAGATTGCTCCAGAGAAAGCTTGAAAAACTTGATATTGCAGTAAAAACCATGCTGCATTCTGTAGAAGAATCAGTAGATTGGTTTGCAAACAACGAACATCCAGATTTGATTTTTTTGGATATCCAGCTATCGGACGGTTTGTCGTTTGAAATTTTTGAAAAAATAGATATAAAAAGCGCCATCATCTTTACAACTGCTTATGATGAATATGCATTAAAAGCATTTAAATTAAACAGTATAGATTATCTTTTAAAACCAATTGACGAAGATGATCTGGAAATAGCAGTCGAAAAATTCAAGATGAGACTTCCAAAAGCGGTTTCTGAAAGTTCTAATCTGCAGCTTGATTTTGAGCAAATCCGCCAAATGTTGTCAAATCCTTTTGAGAAAAATTACAAAAAGAGATTCACCGTTAAAATTGGACAGCATTTAAAAGTAATTACTACTGATGAAATCGAATGTTTTTTTAGTGAAAACAAAGGAACTTACATTCATACTTTTGATAACAGAAATTACTTAATCGATTCTACTTTAGAAATTTTGGAGCAAGAATTAGATATGAAGGATTTCTTTCGCGTAAGCAGAAAATTTATTGTGCCGCTTCAAGCAATAAAAGAAATTCAGGTTTACACCAATTCCCGACTTAAAGTTATTTTGCCAACATATAAAGAAGATGAGGTAATTGTAAGCCGCGAAAAAGTTCAAGATTTTAAAGCGTGGTTAGGGTAAAATTGATTTTATAATTTCGATAGGAATACGAATTTTTAGAAGATTGTTCCAATATTAGCTGTTCCATAATTCAATCCAAGTATAAAGAGCCAGCGGCTCGATGTATTTTGTAGGGCCGGATTTCAATCCGGTTGGACAAAGATTGGGAATATTAATAAGGCCATATTTAAAAACAAAAAATCCTTCAAAATGAAGGATTTTTTTATGTCTTAATTTTTGAATTATTTGCTCAATCGGTGCAACGTGTACGTCATTGCACTCAAAAGGAAAAACGCCATAATTTGGTGAATTAATCCTAAAGCGAATGGTACGCTATATAATAAGGTGAAAACACCAAGTAAAAACTGAATGAAAACAAAAATAACTAACGTTTTTATTCCGTTTGACTGTGTACTAGTAAGCGTATATTTTTTGCTTTTGAAGAAAAGAAAAAGAATAATAGCAACAACTACATAAGCAAAAGTTCTGTGAACAAATTGAACACCGCTTTTTCCTTCAATCAAGTTTTTTATCAAAGTTGATTGTTCAATAAAAACCGACTCGTGAATAAATTCTCCGTCGCTCATTAAAGGCCAGTGATTGTGAATTAATCCAGCGTTTAGTCCAGCAACAAATCCGCCATAAATAATCTGAATTAACAAGGCAACCAAAGCATAACGGGCAATAGTGCGAAGCGGAATTATTTTATTGATATTTCTTTCCGGATAAATCAAATCAAGCGCCACCCAAAGCGTGTAGGCAAAAGTGATAAAAGCAAAAGTCAAGTGTAAAGAAAGTCTGAAATGGCTAACATCTGGATTGTCAATTAAACCAGAGCGAACCATGAACCAGCCAAGAAAACCTTGAAAAGCGCCCATTCCTAAAAGCACAACGCATTTTTTAATTGTATCGGTGTCTAATTTCTTTTTGATCAAAAAGTAAACGAATGGCACAAAAAACACAAGTCCGATGATACGGCCAATGAAACGGTGAAACCATTCCCAGAAATAAATAAATTTATAATCTGCTAATTGAAAATCGTTGTGAATATTGATTTTTTGATACTCAGGAAATTTCTTGTATTCGTCAAAAGCGGCTTGCCACTTAGCATCTGTTAATGGCGGAAAGGTATCGGTTACCAAATGCCAGTCGGTCATTGATAAACCTGAATTGGTTAAACGTGTAATACCGCCCACGACAACCATTAAAAACAATAAAACACAACCTGATAGTAACCAAATGATTACTGATTTATTCTCTTTTTTCATTCTGTTCCGATTAATTCGATTTCTTTTGTTTTTATATTTTTTTCTTTTAAATAAATCTTTTTTAAATAAAATTTTAGGATTAAAAAGTTTCCTATAATATTTAAAATGCCAATCGATGAAACCGCTGTAAATCGGGCATTATAGGAGCTATTGATCATTTGTATTTTGAATAAGCCAAATAAAATATACTTATTAAAAAAGTAATAAGTAAGGACCGTTGCAAAGAGAGAAACCAAACACATTACAAAAAATATTAATTTATATTTGAAGTGTGTAATTTCGTTTTTGTTTAAACTTTTTAGAAAAAGAATATTTGATACTGTAAGGACCAATAGAAAAAGAAATAAAAAAAAAGCTCCTACAATGTCCATTATTTTTTAAGCGTTAAATTCAACTTCGCAGCTCTTTTAATCACAAAATCATAAGCAGCTTGATATTCATTCGGAATATCGCCTTCTAAAATAGCTTCTTTTACCGCTTCTTTCAAAACTCCAATTTCGCGTGAAGGCTTTAAATCGAACATTTCCATAATTTCTTCGCCAGAAATTGGCGGTTGGAAATTACGAACATGATCACGCTCTTCCACTTCCACAATTTTCTTGCGGACAACTTCAAAGTTTTTATGGTATTTTTTGAATTTTGCCGGATTTTTAGTTGTGATATCAGCTTCGCACAAAGTCATTAAACTTTCTACATCTTCGCCCGCATCAAAAACCAAACGACGAACAGCGCTGTCAGTAACAATATCCTGTGCCAAAACAATTGGACGTGAACTCATGATAACCATTTTTTGCACAAATTTCATTTTGTGATTTAATGGCATATGCAAACGCTCGAATATTTTCTTGGCCATTTTTCCACCTAAAAACTCATGTCCATGAAAAGTCCATCCTTGTTTTTTATTGAAACGTTTTGTTGGTGCTTTTCCAATGTCGTGCAGCAAAGCCGACCAGCGCAGCCAGACATCATCTGTATTTGGACAAATGTTATCAACTACTTCAAGTGTATGATAAAAATTGTTTTTATGCGTGTGTCCTTCAACTTCTTCCACCTGATTCAATGCAGTTAATTCAGGCAGGATTAAGTCTAAAAGTCCGGTTTTATATAAAAGTAAAAATCCTGTAGAAGGTTTATCTGTAGAAAGAATTTT
This sequence comes from Flavobacterium sp. 245, assembly GCF_004362055.1. GTDB lineage: Bacteria > Bacteroidota > Bacteroidia > Flavobacteriales > Flavobacteriaceae > Flavobacterium. The sequence continues at coordinate 355,075 of NZ_SNXB01000003.1, read as the reverse complement.
GTTTAATTCATCAACAATTCTTTCGCCAGAAATTATCTTTATTCTTTCTGCGTTTTTTGTAATTGCATTTAGCGAATTCTCTTCAATTTCAAAATTCAGTTGATTAGCAAAACGAATCGCACGAAGCATTCGCAAAGGATCATCAGAATACGTAATATCTGGATCTAAAGGTGTTTTAATCGTTTTATTTTCTAAATCGGCTAAGCCATTAAAAGGATCTAGCAGATCTCCAAAACTATTTTCGTTTAAAGAAAGCGCCAAAGCATTGATCGTAAAATCACGACGATTTTGGTCATCCTGCAAAGTTCCGTTTTCTACAATTGGATTTCGGCTATCGAAATTATAAGATTCTTTTCGGGCGCCAACAAATTCAATATCCGTATCTTCAAAACGAAGCATTGCTGTCCCATAAGTTTTAAAAACCTGAACTTTTGGTTTATTGGGAAGCATTTGAGATACTTTAAGTGCTAATTCGATACCGCTTCCAACGGCTACAACGTCGATATCTTTTTTAGAACCTCGGTTTAAAAGCAAATCACGAACAAATCCGCCAATTACGTAAGAGTCAACGTCCAGTTCCTGAGAAGCTTTCGAAATAATATCGAAGATTTTGTTTTGTAAAGCAGTTTTATAATTTGTTTGTATAGCCACGAATTGAGTGATTTTTGAATAAAAGCATTTTTTAATTTCAGTAGAAATAAAATGCATGCAAATTTACAACATAGAAAATGCCTATTATAATCTAGAGCTCACTTTTTTGAACAATTTCACATTTTGTCCTGCAGAATTTTACTAAAATAGAAATGGTTGCCGCGAATTTCACGAATTTCCACGAATTTATTTTTTTTCTTCAACAGATTAAAAAGATTTTTAATTAGTGAAAATTCGAGAAATTCGTGGCAGAAAAAAACTATGAAACAATAAAACAAATCAATTGCAATAACATATTTTTAAAATTTCAATTTGTATTTTTGAATCATACAAAAAAGCACAAATGAAAATAGTTATATCGCCAGCGAAGTCCTTAAATTTTGAAAAAGAATTGCCAACCGCACAATATACAGAGCCACATTTTTTAAAAGAAGCACGTGTGGTTCACAAAGTTGTAAAACAAAAAAAGCCTTCTGAATTATCTGAATTAATGTCAATTTCAGATAAACTAGCCGATTTAAACTGGAAGCGAAATCAAGAATGGAAAACTCCTTTTACATCTGAGAATGCCCGTCCGGCTGTTTATACTTTTGATGGAGATGTTTACACAGGTTTAGATGCTTATACTATTCCGTTAGAGAAATTAGATGTTTTACAAGATAAATTAAGAATATTATCGGGGCTTTACGGTCTGTTGAAACCTTTAGATTTAATGCAGGCATACCGTTTAGAAATGGGAACTAAAATGCCAGTTGGAGAATCTAAAAATCTGCATGAATTCTGGAAACCAACTGTTACAAAAGCATTGAACAAAGAATTGAAAAAGGGCGAATTATTTGTGAATTTAGCAAGTACCGAATATTTTTCGGCTGTAGATGTAAAAGCTTTAAGAGTTCCTGTAATCACTCCAGATTTTAAAGATTATAAAGACGGAAAATTAAAAATGATCAGTTTCTTCGCTAAAAAAGCAAGAGGCATGATGGTTCGTTATATTATTGATACTAATGCTGAAACAATTGATGATTTAAAAGGTTTCAATTACGAAGGATATCAATTTGATGCAAATCTTTCTAAAGGAAATCATTTGGTTTTTACAAGATGATTTTTTAAAGATGCTAAGGTTCTGAGTTGCTAAGATTCTAAGTTTTTTACCGCAATGTTTTACACAAAGTTTGTAAACTGAAAACTGCGACTGATAGCTGTGACTATAAAAAACAACGCCGAATTCTAAATTGAATTCGGCGTTTCTGCGTATTATAAATCTATTATTATTAATGCATTGCGTCGGCTGCACTAATTTTGTTCTTCCCTTTTTTGATAAAGAGAATAATCGGTATACAGCATAAAAACATAATTCCCAGATACATAAATATATCTATATAAGCCATTACGGTACTTTGTTTCAATACAGCATAGTCTATTGCCTGATAGGCTTTTTTAAGAGCGACATCTGCGCTATATCCTTTAGACATAAAAGCTCTTTGCATTCCGGCAATTCGTTGTTGCACATCGTATTTTGCAGGATCTAAGTTATTAATCAGATTTACTCTGTGTTCCTGACTGAAACGTGTTATAAAAGTGGTAATAATGGCAATACCAAAAGAACCACCTAATTGTCTCATCATTCCGGTAAAAGCAGCGCCTTCTCCAATATGTTTTCCTTTTAAGGTCGAAAGTGAAAGTGTGGTAATAGGTACGAAAAGCAATCCTAAACCAATTCCTCTTAAGATCAAAGGCCAATACATATGTTCTACACCAGTATCAGGTGTCATTCTCGTCTGCATCATGAAAGTAAAGAAGAAGAAAACTAAAAATCCAACTCCCACCATATATCCTTGCGGAACACCTTTCTGAATCATATTACCAACAAATGGCATCATGATCGCTGTTGTAATCGATCCCGGAATTAATAATAATCCGGCATCAGTTGCGGTCCATCCTAAAATCGACTGTGTATAAATTGGGATAATCAATGTTGATCCGTACAAACCAAAACCAAGAATAAAACACATTATGGTTCCAATTCTTAAATTTCCGTCTTTTAAAACACTTAGGTTTACAATTGGATATTTATAAGTTAGCTCTCTCCAAATAAATAAAACCAATCCCAAAACTGTAACAACACTTAAGGTTATAATTGTTGAATCATTAAACCAGTCGTCTTGTTGTCCGTGTTCGAGTACGAATTGTAATGATCCAATAAAGGCACTCAATAAAATAATTCCCCACCAGTCAACCTGATTTGCTTTTAATTTTTCTCCGTATTTAGGACTTCTAACAAAAGTTATAGCCAAAATAGTAGCGATAATTCCTAATGGAATATTGATGTAAAAGATATAAGGCCACGAATAATTATCTACTAAATAACCTCCCAAAGGCGGTCCTAAAGTTGGTCCTACAATTACACCCATTCCGTAAATAGCTTGCGCCATACCACGTTTTGCTACCGGATAACTTTCGGTAATAATCGTTTGGGCTGTTACTAGCAGCGCTCCACCACCCATACCTTGTACGAATCGGAAGGCTACAAGTTCCCAAATATTACTGGCGTTACCACACAAAAAAGAACAGACCGTAAATATTATGATAGAAGCCACAAAATAATTACGTCTTCCAAATTGCTGTGATAGCCAGCTCGTCATCGGAATTACAATAACATTCGCAATTGCGTATGCTGTAATTACCCACGCCACATCAGTCAAGGTAGCACCAAGGCTTCCTCGCATATCTGTAAGCGCTACGTTTACAATCGTTGTATCTACAATTTCCAGCAATGCACAAAGTACTGCCGTAATCGTTATGATCACACGTCTGTAGCCGTATTCTACTAAATCGTCGTCTGCTTGTACTGCTGTTGCCATTTATATTATTTCAAATGTACGTCTACATCAACATTCATTCCTGGGCGTAATAATTTTACTTTTTCAGGGTCGTTTGTAGGATCTAAACTAATTTTTACCGGTAATCTCTGAATTGTTTTCACGAAGTTTCCTGTAGCATTGTCAGGAGGCAATAATGAAAAACGAGATCCTGTAGCTGGAGAAAAAGAAGTTACAATTCCTTTGAATTCATAATTAGGATATGCATCAACTTTTAAGCTTACTTTTTGTCCTACAATCATTTTGTTTAATTGCGTTTCTTTAAAGTTAGCTACAACCCAAGCTTCGTTATTATTGATAATATAAAATAAAGACTGTCCTGGCTGAACCAATTGTCCTGGCTGAATATCAACTTTAGAAACCTGACCATCGATGGCAGCTGTTACAACTGTGTAAGTAAGATTTAAATGAGCAACATCCAACATTGTTTTAGCTCTTTTAATGTTTGCTGCAGCAACTTCTGTTTGTTTGTCAGAAGCTTTAGATTTAGATTCAATTACCGATTTTTGGTAAGAACTTGCTCTTTGTTGTTGCTCTAAAACACGTACTTGATTTTCAGCTTCTTCTTTTGCAGTCAAAGCTTGCTCATATTGTTGTTTTGTAATTGTATGCGTTTTGTACAAATTATTGTAACGGTTGTAATCGTTTGTGATTTGTCTCAATCTAATTTTAGCACTTTCGATTGAACCGCTTGCAGATTTCATATTTGCATCAGAAACTGAAATGCTTGCATTAGCACTTCCAATATCAGCTTTTGCAGCTTCGTATTGACCTTCAGCACCTAACAAAGCAGCATTTGCTTCATCGATTTTTAATTGATAATCTCTCTTGTCGATAGTAAATAAAGTATCTCCTTTTTTTACATAATCATTGTCTTTTACATATACTTTACTAATGTATCCAGATACTCTTGGAATAATCGGATTCATTTTTTTCTCGATCTGAGCATCATCTGTTTCTTCGTGAGCTTGTCCGTGTAAGTATTTTGTTATTCCGTAAGTTCCCCCCAATAAAACCAAAACGGTTAGTATAATGATGAATTTAGTATTTGTTTTTTTCTTTTCCATGAGAGCTATCGATTATATTTTAGAAAGATTGAATGATTGTGATAATTGACCTGATACTGAAAGTAGTTCGTAATATTTTTGGATAATGGTTGCTTTAGACAAAGCAGTATTAATTTTGGCATTTAAGTGTTCAACATCAGCCTCAACCAAATCATTGGTGTCAGACAATCCATTATCAAATTTATCTTTTACAAGTCTGTAGTTTTCAGATGCTTGTTGAAGCGCTTCGTCATAAACCACACTTTGGTTAATGGCTAAGTCATAATCTTCAAGAGATTTCTGAACTTCATTTTTAATACGATCAGTCAAAATTGCTTCTGAACTTTTTGCTTCTAAAGCTTGGCTTTCAGCAACTTTTACATGTGCACTGTTTTTATAAAGCCCTGAAATATCGTATGATAAACCAAGTCCAAAATTCATTGCATATTTTACAGTAATAAAATCTTTAAGATCTAATGCTGTATAGCCTCCTAATAAAGCTAATGAAGGATAATAACCTGCTTTTGCTATTTTGATATTAGCCTCGCTCGCTTTTTGTTGCAAACGAATAGCTTCTAAATCCTTTCTGTTTTCAAGTGCTACTGCATCAGATGATGGTGCATTGCTTGTTTTTAGACTAAAGAAATCACCTTCGTTAACAGCCAATTTTACACTTGGATCTAACTTAAGTAAAGTAGTCAGGTAAAAGTTAATGTTATTGATGTTGTTATTAGCTTCGTCAATAGATAATTGTGTTTTAGAAACTAATAATTGGGCTTTCAATAAATCATTTCTTGGGATGATTCCGTTTTTCTCTAATTCAGTAAAATCTGTAACACGCTGTTTTGCTTGTTTTTGATTTTCGTTTAAAAGATCCAATGTTTTTTGAGCTTTGTATAATGCAGTATAATAAGTGATTACACGCAAAGCAACATCTTCTTTGGTTTTGGCAGCATAAGCGCTTTCAGCTTCATATAAATTATCATAAGCTTTGATGCTGTTCTGAATTTTAAAACCTGAAAATATTGGCAAACTAAGTGTTGCCATTCCTAACATTGCCTGATCTGGAGATGGCATTGGCTCTGCACTTGCCTGATCGTCATTATGCATGTCAATCGAAGCTTTTGTCAATCTTTGATATTGACCAGAGATTTTAATATCTGGATATTGATTGTTTTTAACCTCTTGTAATTCGTATTTTTTTGAGTTTACCTTAGTGTTGGCAAGCGTAACTTCGTTACTTTTTTCCCAAGCCATTTTAACGGCTTCGTCTAAGGTTAAACTTGTTTTTTCTTGTGCTTCTATTGAAGATATTCCGATAAAGAAAACTCCAAAGAGCATTAATTGACTAATTTTCATAAACAAGTAGCGCTTTTATAGTTTGTTGAATGTGCTTTGTAAGACTGGTTTTTATGTAATTGTTATACATTTCTTCGGTATTCAGATTTAATAATTCTACGAAGAAAAATTTATTCATGTGAAAATGAAAATAAGTTCCAATGATTGTTGGCGTGATTAACGGAATGATGATATCTTTCCTGAAAACACCTTTATCTTGGCCTTGTTTTATGATCGTTTCAACAGATTTTAAATTTTCTCTTTTTAATTCTGAAAAGGCAATTAGGCTTTTCTCAATCTTTTTTGAAGTAAGTTCAAAGTGTAAAACTCTGAAAATCCCTTTATTACAACTAATTCTGTTAATGTAAATTTCGATTAATTTATTGACTTTTTCAAGCGGTTCGATATTTTCCTGTAATAAATTTTCGAGTTGAAGTTTTAAATCAGAAGTTTTGTAGATGATCAAAGATTCTAAAAGTCTCTCTTTCGAACCAAAATAATACGAAACCATTGCAATGTTAATTTTTGCATGTTTTGAAATGTCCCGTATAGAAGTCCCTTCAAATCCTTTCTCTGAAAATAGCTTTTCAGCAACTTCCAGAATCTGAATTTTTTTATCGTTAAGTTCGATGTGTGACATGGTATTGTTTCTAATCGAATACAAAATTAAACACTTGTTTAATTTAAACGCTTGTTTAATTTTATTTTAACAAAATATTAACGTAAAACGGTGTAGTTGTTTTGGAGCATAAAAAAAGCTGAAATGTATATTTCAGCTTGAATTTTTCACAATCTTGTCATTCCGAGGAACGAGGAATCCCCGCAAGTAACTCCGCAATCAAAAGACTCAATCTTTGTCGAGCTACTTGCGGGGATTCCTCGTTCCTCGGAATGACAAACGAAACTTTATTGTATTTTTATCTTGAATTTAATTATCGAATCTCCCCAACAAACTCCTCAATTTTCCCAGAACCACTTTCACTCAAATGCTTAATAAAAGCACTCCCGATAATAGCACCTTTTGCATATTTGGTTGCTTGATTAAAAGTTTCCTTATTCGAAATTCCGAAACCTACAATTTGAGGATTTTTCAAATTCATGTTTCCGATTCTTTCGAAATAATCTTCCTGAACATTTCCAAAACCTGATTGAGAACCCGTAACACTTGCCGAACTTACCATATAAATAAAGCCGTTTGAAACACTATCAATAAAACGAATACGTTCCTCTGAAGTTTGAGGTGTAATCAAGAACACATTGATTAATCCGTATTTTTCGAAAATTGCTTTGTATTCCTCAGCGTAAACATCAACCGGAAGATCTGGAATAATTAACCCGTCGATTCCAATTTCGGCACATTTCTGGCAAAAAGCTTCAACGCCATATTGTAACATCGGATTAAAATATCCCATAATAATCAAAGGAATTTTTACGCTTTCGCGGATGTTCTTCAGCTGGTCGAAAAGAATTTGTGTTGTCATTCCGTTATGAAGCGCCTGCGTAGAACTCGCCTGGATGGTTGGTCCATCTGCTAAAGGATCACTAAATGGCAATCCAATTTCGATTAAATCAACTCCATTTTTTTCTAAATCCTGAATAATCTGAACCGTATCATTTAAGTTAGGATATCCGGCAGAAAAATAGATTGAAAGTATCTTTTTATCTTCTTGTAATTTTTGTGTTATTCTGTTCATTATTTTTATTTTTTATCCTAACAGGTTTTCAAAATCTGTTAGGTATTTATGTATTTATTTTTTAATTTTTTTTTAAAATTTTTAGACTTATATTAAAGTATTGTTTTTATCCGTCAAAAAGTTTTTTATTTTACTGATATTTTTCATCCTGTAAAATCCATATTTTCCGTCAATCGAAACTACAATGATATCTGTTTTTTCAAAAAAGACAAATTCAAAAGTTTGCTGTGCTGGAAAATCAAGTATGTTATTTTTGCTTATAGTTTTAAAATTTTCCTTAAAAAAAGAAATGTATCCAAAATTTTTAGAACAGTCCAGATTAGGAAGATTTTCTACTGGGACATAGATCAAATCGCTAAATATTTTTTTTATTTTATTTTTGTTTGAAACAATAGAAGATACTCCGCTTACTTTTTTTTCCCCATTAAACAGACCATAGTAAAAATGACAAGTATCTGCAGTAGTGATAAATTTATCCAATTCAGCGTTAATGTTTGAGGACGTAGCTGAGAGGTTTAATTTTTCTACTTTTAATTTATTTAATAAGCTGTTATTTCCTATTGTAATATATTCAGAAGAAACTTTATTTCCCGTTTCTTGTATAAGTAATTCATTGATTTGTAGTCCAAAAACTAACGGTGAAACAAAAAAACTGTACTTGTACTCATTGTGACTTATCGAGTTTTCAGTAGTAGTTAAACTGCTGAATTCCCTTTTTCTTATATCTGATATCGAAGTTATATTGTTCGCTTTTAAAAGATTATGAACAAAAGCACAATTAGATTCGAAATCATTTTTGGTAGTATTGTTTTTATAATCTGAAGTACATAATAAATCATATGCTTTGTTTACATCTATATTCTTAATAAACATTTTGTATAAGATTTCGTCATCTGTGTTTTTCTTAGACTTTTCTTCGTTTAAAGTTGTTATCAAGGTTTTCCATTCAGGAAATGAATGAAGGGCGTATAAATCACAGTCTTTTTTTAAATGATCAACATCAAAGTATCCATTATCATGAGCTTTATTTAATAAATTGAATGCAATTTTTGGTTGTCCTGATAAAGTTGCATAACACGCTCCGTTGTATAAATCATTGGGGTTGTTTTCTTTTATTTTAAACGCTAATAAATATTTATGGAGAGCCAAAGCAAATTTTTGCTGGTCGTATAAATTACTTCCCTCTTCTATTAAATTTTTATAGTCATTATTATTTTGACTATTCGAAGACTGAAACATAAGAAAAACGGCAATGATATATAAAATATGATATTTCATCTTTTATTTTTTTCTCCTGCAAGGTTTTAAAAACCCTGTAGGTGTTTTTATATTTTAATTTATTTCATACCTACAAGGTTTTTAAAACCTTGCAGGAAACTAAGCTAGTCAATGATAATCCGACTCGTCCAATTATCATTTTTATTTTCGACCAATAATAATCCAAAATCCGAATCATTCATTTGTCTAATCAATTCTCCTTTATTATTCCAAAAAGCGCTTTGTCCTGCTGAAGGTGATCCCCATGATTCTCCGCTAAAATTCGACATTAAAACATTCATTTTATGTTTCTCAGCATAACTTTGTAAATCTCGATACGCATTCGGAATCCCGTTTGGCGAAAAGAAAATACTGGCAATGTAAATATTTGTAGCTCTTTTGTGGGCATTTTCAGGATGCAATGGATTATCAATATCAGCACAAATCGCAAACGAAATATTTTGATTTTCAATTCGAATCATCGGATTATAATTAAACGAAGATTGGAAAAATTCATCTTCGCCTTCATGCAAAAACTGCTTTGTGTAAATCGAAACGGATTGATCCGGAGAAATAACAAACTCTCCGATAAACATTTCATCTTCAATTTGAATTGGTGCACCGGCAACAATGATGATATTATTTTCAGAAGCCAATCGTTGCATATGATTCAGTCGCGAATCGTCTTTTTTGAAAGCCAATTTTTGCGCATCAGCTCTTTCGTAACCTGTAATAGACATTTCAGGAAATGCGATTAATTGCGCTCCATTTTGTACCGCCAATTCAATAAGACGATAATGATCTTCTAAATTAGCTTCAATATTTCCTCGGGTTGGTTTTGTTTGTGCTGCTGCTAAAATCATTTTTTTCTTAACTTTCTATATAAATCCATGCAACGATTCCCGACTTCAATTTAACTTCAACTCTTTTATAAGCATTCGATTCGAATATATCTACTTTAGCTAAATCAGAAGGAGAAATATTGTACACAATACCATGTATAGGATCTGAAGCATCTTCTGTTGGTACTGCAACAACATAATCTGCCATTCCAAATTCTTCTTCTATTTGAAGACTTTTTAGTTTGTGCCCTAAAAGCTGATCTTTAGTTCCGGTTAATACCTTATTAAAAAGCTGCATTTGAATTTGTTTTGAACGTAAGGTTCCGTATGAGAATAACTGTTCCATAATTATTATTTTTCTCGTTATTTGGTTTTGTTTGCGAATGCCCAAATTACGAATTTTATTACAATTTAAAATAGTCGATATAATTGTCTAGATCTTTATCACCACGCCCTGAAAGACTGATAACCACAATATCTGTCGGTTTGAATTTCTTTTGATCTAAAACTGCAAATGCGTGTGCGCTCTCGATCGCCGGAATAATTCCTTCTAATTTAGTCAATTGCAAACCAGCGTTCATAGCATCATCATCGGTAACGGAGAAAAATTCACCGCGCCCGGTTTGTGCCAAATGCGCGTGCATTGGTCCAACTCCTGGATAATCCAATCCTGCTGAAATAGAATACGGTTCGGTAATTTGCCCATCTGGTGTTTGCATCAAAAGGGTTTTACAACCGTGAATAACGCCTACTTTTCCTAATTTGCTGGTTGCCGCGCTATGACCGCTGTCAACACCTTTTCCGGCAGCTTCAACTGCTATTATTCCAACTTCTGGCTCGTGCAAAAAGTGGTAATACGTTCCGGCTGCGTTACTTCCGCCGCCAATACAAGCAACAACATAATCAGGATTTTCACGTCCTTCTTTTTCTTTTAACTGCCATTTTATTTCTGCAGAAATAACACTTTGAAAACGTGTCACCATATCCGGATAGGGATGCGGTCCAATTGCTGATCCAATAATATAATGGGTATCAACTGGATTATTGATCCAGTCGCGAATTGCTTCGTTTGTAGCATCTTTTAAAGTTCTAGAACCCGAAAGTGCCGGACGAACTTCTGCGCCTAACATTTTCATACGGGCAACGTTTGGTGCCTGACGCGCAATGTCAATTTCACCCATATAAACGATACATTCCAGACCCATTAATGCACAAACAGTAGCTGTTGCAACACCATGCTGGCCAGCTCCGGTTTCAGCAATAATTCTTTTTTTGCCTAAACGTTTGGCTACCAAAATTTGTCCAATTGTATTGTTGACCTTGTGTGCGCCAGTATGATTTAAGTCTTCTCTTTTTAGATAGACTTTGGTATTGTATTTTTCAGATAAACGCTTGGCAAAATAAAGCGGGCTAGGGCGTCCAACGTAATCTTTTAATAATTGATCAAACTCCGCTTTAAAATCAGGCTCGCTTGTTATTTTTAAATAATTCTGGCGTAATTCTTCTACATTTGGATATAACATTTCCGGAATGTAAGCTCCTCCAAATTCTCCGTAATATCCTTTTTCGTTGACATTATAATTCATTATGTAGTTGTTTAGGGTTTAAAGTTGCAGGTTTTAGATTTTTCTGAAACTTTCTTAATAAACTTTTATTTTTTAATCCCGGTTCTGTCTCAAATTTACTATTTACATCAATTGCATAAATCGGAATTTTGAGATTTTTTATTGCAGGTATTTCTTCAATTCCAATACCGCCACTTAAAAACAGCGGTTTCTCAGACTTGTAATTTTCTAATATTTTCCAGTCGAAAGTGGTTCCATTTCCACCGGGTAATTTTCCTTTTGTATCGAATAAGAAATAATCGCAGACGTTTTCAAAAGGTTTTAAAATTTCGAAATCAAAATTTTCATCAACCGAGAATACTTTGATAATTTCGATTGAAACACCAATTTTGGAGTCAATTTTAGCTTTTAATTCCTGACAAAATGCAACAGATTCGTTTCCGTGTAACTGAACTGCCTGTAAATGATATTTCTCCGCTTTTGACATGATGTTGTCAACAGTTTCATTTACAAAAACCCCTGTTTTTTTAATGGTATGAATTAGTTCCGGAATTGTTCCATCGAAATAACGAGCGGATTTTTCCCAGAAAATAAATCCCATATAGTCGGGTAGGAGCGATCCTACTTCGAGTATATTATCGGGATATTTCATACCGCAGATTTTAAGTTTCATTTTTTTTTTTGCTTTAGGCACAAAAGCAATAAGCTTTAGGCAATAGGCTTTAAGCTTTTTCTTTATGCTGATTTTTTTTTAATGCTTTACACTTTAAGCAATAAGCTTTAGGCTTTTTGCTTTGCGCAGAATTTTATTTATTTTTTGCTAAAAGCTTACAGCCTATAGCTTATTGCCTACAGCTGACTTATAAAGTCAACCGCTGATTGTCCGGCGTTGTCTGTTTTCATGAAGTTTTCTCCAATTAAGAAACCACTGTAACCGTAAGGTCTTAATTCTGAAATGGCTTCTATTGATGAGATACCACTTTCAGAAACTTTTACGAAATCATTCGGGATTTGCGACGCCAGTTGTTTGCTGAAATCAAGACTAACTTCAAATGTTTTTAAGTTTCTGTTGTTCACGCCAATCATGTCTAAACTTGGCATAATCGACTTTTCCAGTTCTTCCTGATTGTGAACTTCAAGTAAAACTTCTAAACCTAAATTTTTTGCAAATTCAGATAGAGATTTTATTTCTTCACGAGTAAGAACCGCTGCGATTAATAAAATTAAATCGGCTCCGTGTGCTTTTGCTTCAAGAATTTGATATTCATCGACAATAAATTCTTTTCGCAATAGCGGAATATTAACACTCGCTCTTGCCAAAAGTAAATCGTCTAAAGAGCCTCCAAAATATTTTCCATCAGTTAAAACGGAAATTCCACAAGCTCCAGCTTTTTCATATCCTTTTACAACCTCTTCAACTGTAAAACTTTGATTGATAACCGATTTTGAAGGCGAACGGCGTTTGTGTTCCGCAATAATTCCAGTAGAACTTGTTCTCAATTTTTGACTCAAAGAAATTGTTTCTCTTCCAAAAAATACAGAGTTTTCCAATTGCGAAACCGGAATGATCGATTTTTTAAGAACGACTTCTCGTTGTTTATCAAATATTATTTTATCTAAAATATTCATGTTTTATTTGTTTCAGGTTTCAGGTTTCAAGTTTCAAGTTCCAACTAACTTGAAACCTGAAACCTGAAACAAAAGAAACCATTTTTTTACTTACTTAATTCTTGTAGTTTTTGTAATGCTTTTAAACCCTTTCCGGAGAACAAGCTTTCTTTGGCTTGTCTAAAACCTTCTTGTGGAGAGCATTTTGTTACTGTTGAAATCGCCATTGCTGCATTTGCGCAAACAACATTATTTTGTGCTTCACTTCCTTTTCCGGAAATGATATTCACAAACATATCTGCCGATTCTTCAATTGTTCTTCCACCTTCAATTTCTCTTTGTGATAAAAGGCGAACTTTAAAATCTTCTGGTTTTAACATGCCTTCCATTTCACTTGTAATGATTTTTGTTGGACCAGTTAAGGAAATTTCGTCATAGCCGTCAAGCGAATGTAAGATTGTAAAATTGATATCAGTATTTTGATATAAATAAGCATACATTCTGGCTAATTCAAGATTGAAAACACCAACCAATTGATTCTGTGGAAATGATGGATTTACCATTGGCCCCAACATGTTAAAGAAGGTTTTTACCGCCAATTCTTTTCTGATTGGTCCCACATTTTTCATAGCGGGGTGAAATAGGGGAGCGTGCAAAACGCAGATTCCCGCTTTGTCGATACATTTTTCCAAAAAGGAAGGATCGTTACTGAATTTGATTCCCATTTTTTCCATCACGTTGCTTGACCCTGAAATAGAGGATACACCGTAATTTCCGTGTTTTGCAACTTTAATTCCAGCTCCAGCCGAAATAAAAGAAGCTAAAGTCGAAATGTTAAAAGTGTCTTTTCCATCGCCACCGGTTCCGCATAAATCGATGGTATTGTAAGCTGATAAATCAACACGAATACATAATTCCAGTAAAGCTTCACGAAAACCAGAAAGTTCATCAATAGTAATACTGCGCATCATAAACACAGTCAAAAATGCCGAAATCTGGCTTGGATTATAATTTCCGCTTGAGATATTAATCAACACGTCTTTGGCTTCTTCTTTTGTAAGCACTTCGTGGTTGATTAATTTGTTTAATATAGTTTTCATTTTTTTTAAGTCTTAAAGTCGAATGTCAAAAGTCTTAAAGTCTTTTGCTTCTGATACTTATTTTAGTTGTGTATTAGTTATATTTTTTAGTTCGTAATTGACTTTATGACTTTTGACATTCAGACTTTACGACTAATTTTTCAATGTTCATTTCCCTGATAAATCCACATGGGTTCTGTTTTTCCGGCTCTTTCAAATCCGTTTTTTTTATAAAAGTCAACTGCTTTTCCGTCGGCGGTTAGCATTTGCATATGAAAGTGACTGTATTTCTCCTGCATTTTATCTACAATCATTTTCCCAATTCCTTTTCCTTGATATTCTGGAAGTACCAATAAATGCGGATAATAAACCGTTAGAAAACCATCTGAAATTGCATTCCCAAGTCCTACTAATTTTTTCCCTTCCCAAGCTGTTATTAAAGTCTCCGAATTTAAAAGACCATTATATAATTCATTTGGTTTGCTGGCCGAACTCCATTCGTTAGCTTTGTATAAAATCAAAATGTCTTCAATGTTGATTTCTTTGGTTTCTGAAAGGTTTATTTCCATAAGTCTTAAAGTCTAAAGTCGAAGGTCTTAAAGTCTTCGTGCTTTGTGTTTTTATAAAGTTGATATTATTTTTTAGTTTTAATAGGAAAGGCTAAGTTTTTGATATTTGACTTTATGACTTTCGACTTTAAAACTTTTGACTAACCTCTAACTCTTTATCCAGTTCTCCAATATCAATTTCCCTTTTGGAGTCAACACACTTTCCGGATGAAATTGAACGCCTCTCACATCAAAAGTTTTGTGTCTTAGCGACATAATTTGTCCGTTTTCGTCTATTGAAGTTGCTTCTAAAACATCTGGTAAATTCGCATCAACAACCCACGAATGGTATCTTCCTACTTCGAATTCGTTTCCTAAACCTTCAAACAAAATTTCATCAGATACAACTGTTTTTACATTGGTTGCAACTCCATGATATACTTTATCAAGGTTTGAAAGCGTTCCGCCAAAAACTTCTCCAATGGCTTGTTGTCCTAAACAAACGCCTAAAATGCTTTTTGTTGGAGCATATTTTTCTATTACTGCTTTTAATAACCCAGCTTCATCTGGGATTCCAGGGCCAGGAGAAAGTAATATTTTATCGAAAGAAGCGATTTCATCAATTTCAAATTCATCGTTTCTGTAAACGGTTACTTCGCAATTCAAATCTTCTAAATAGTGCACTAAATTGTAAGTGAAGCTATCGTAATTGTCTATAACTAATATCTTTTTCATTTTTTTGAGGTGCTAAGTTGCTAAGGTTCTGAGTTACTAAGTTTTTTAATCTGTGACTGAAAACTGCAACTGAATACTATTTTTTTATTTTTCTCGAACGTATTTTTCTGTAATAATTCGGTTGATTCCTAATTTTTCTACTTTTTCAACTCCTTTTTGAGTTAGTGTATCATTTTTGACCTTTACTACAAACTCAAATTTTCCATTTTCCCATTGACGGTTATTGAAGTACTCCAGATTTTCGGTGTAAACACTGTCTTTCAAAGTATATTTTCCACCTCCGCCAAAGAATACTGCATTTGTTGAATCCTTTCCATTGTTCAAATCATGATTAAAAAAAGCAAAATGGGTATCATTTATAATTTTAATCATTTTTGTTTTTGGATTGAAAGTCGAGAAAGTCGAATCTTTTTCTGTCGTTTCAGCTGATACAAGACGCCAGGTTCCTTTAATCGGATTCTCTTTTTTTTCGGAATTACAAGCTGTTATGCAAATGATTAAAAATAAAATTGAAATTGCTTTTTTCATGATTATTTAAGGTTTGTTTGTTAATTGTTTCAAGTTTCAAGTTTCAGGTTTCAAGTTTCAAGTTCCAACAACTTGAAACTTGAAACCTGAAACAAAAAGAACTATATTTTCTCTGCCATTTCAAGTGCTGTATTCAAAGCTCTTAATTTGTTGTAAACTTCCTGCATTTCACTTTCTTCGTCTGAGCTGGCAACAATTCCGGCGCCGGCTTGGCAATGAAGTTGATGATTTTTGCTAAGGAAAGTTCGAATCATAATAGCGTGATTAAAGTTTCCGTTAAAATCCATGAAACCTATCGCGCCTCCGTAAAAATTACGATTTGTTTTTTCGTAATCTTCGATCAATTGCATCGCTCTGTGTTTTGGTGCTCCGCTTAAAGTTCCGGCTGGAAAAGTATCGGCTACAACTTGCATTGTTGTGGCTTTGTCGTGTAAATGTCCTGTAACTTTAGAAACTAAATGAATAACATGCGAGAAAAACTGAACTTCTCTATATTTTTCAACATTTACATCGTGGCCATTTCGGCTTAAATCATTTCTTGCCAAATCGACAAGCATTACGTGTTCGCTGTTTTCTTTTTTATCTTCCGAAAGTTCTTTGGCTAAAAGTGCATCACGTTCGTCATTTCCGGTTCTTTTGAAAGTTCCAGCAATTGGATGAATTTCGGCTTTTCTGTTTTTTACGATAATTTGTGCTTCGGGCGAAGACCCAAATATTTTAAAATCTCCATAATCAAAAAAGAATAGGTAAGGAGATGGATTGATGCTTCGCAAAGCTCTGTAAACATTGAATTCATCACCTTTAAAACCTTGTGTAAAACGGCGAGATAAAACCAATTGAAAAACGTCTCCGCGGAAACAGTGTTTTTTTGCTAAAGCTACATTGTGCTTAAATTCTTCATCGGTTAAATTTGAGAAACCTTCGCCTTCTTTTGTGAATTTATATGAGGCAATATTTCTCGATTGTAACAATTGCTCAATTTCTGAAATATTATTTCTTCCATCAACGCTGTGGCAGAAAATGTACGCTTCATTTTTGAAGTGGTTGATGGCGATTATATTTTGGTAAACGGCATAAAATACATCAGGAATTGAAGTTGCACTGTCTTTTTTAGCAATTGTTACTTTTTCAAAATAACGGACAGCATCGTATGAAATATATCCGAATAAACCATTGTTGATGAATTTGAAATCGTTTTTCTCTGATTGAAAGTTGCTTGAAAATTCCTGAATAACTTCTGGAATATTGGTTGAAGCATCAATTTTATTTTGTTCCGAAGTTCCGTCAGGGAAAGTTTTTGAAATAGTTTCATTTTCAATTTTGATCGTTGCAATTGGGTTACAGCAGATATACGAGAAACTATTGTCATTTCCATGATAATCACTACTTTCTAGTAATAAACTATTAGGGAATTTATCTCTTATTTTGAAATAAATACTTACTGGCGTAATGGTATCTGCCAGAATTTGTTTGTATTGCGTATTGAGTATAAAAGGTTTCAAAGTATGTTGTTTTTTAGTTTTTAATATATCTTCTAAAGTTTCGGCCAAAAAAAAAGGCTTGTCGTGATGACAAGCCTTTTATATTTATAGTTTTGAAAATACCATAGGAAGCTTAGTTCACGACGTTTGACGTAAATTCTTCCACCACCAAGTATTGTTCATTAATGTTTTCATTTCCTTATTTTGATATCACAAAGATATAAAGGTAATTTGAATTAGAAGTCATAAAATTTCAAAAAAAACTTTTCTAAATCTGAAAATTTGTTAAATTTTAAAATGGAAAAGTCGTTTAATGCCTTAATTTCCAATAGCCAGCGTGTTATTTACGTTTGCTCTAAAATCTGGACTTCCTTTAATGTTAGGTGTTGTAAACAGCTCTGTATTTTTAAGTTTTGTATATTCTATACCCGAATTTTGACTGTTGTAAAAGTTTTCAATTACCGCATTGCTTGACGACGATTCACTGTTAATGCCACCATTGCAATTGTTTACAATTAAGTTTTTGAAAGTAAGTTTTGCCAAATTTTCATCGCCATTTCCAATATTGCCTTCTAATAAAACAAATGGTGTAAAACCTGAAATGATACTGTTTGATAGATTAAAAAAAGTATTTTCTCTAACATAAACTGACTCACGTACCAATCCTTGATTGTTTTCTTCCATATTAACTAATGTAATATTTGAAGCGTTTATTTTTGTCATTTTTTTAGACATGTCAGTACCTCCAATTTTGTCATAAGAATCAACTTCAAAACATCTTGAACCCGAAATATCTGATGAAAAAGGGTGACGAATAGCAACACTGTTGCTGATATTAATTTGCGCGCCTTGCGTAAAATCAAAATCGTCATCTGTAGTTCGGTACGAAATTAAATTACTCATATTCAAATCTCCACCATAACATTCAAAAGAATCATCATTTGAATAACTGATTTGTATATTGTTTAAAACTGTTTTTCTTCCAACTCCAGCCAACGAAAGTCCGTTTAGTTCTTTCAATGAGCTTAATTTTCTTCCTGCATATTCAATTCTAATATATTTTAGAACACCAGAATTGTCTTCGGCATCTTGGCCTCCATAATGATTTAACAAAGGTTCAAGATCAAATGGCAAAGTATGAAGACCTCCCAAAGTGTTTATTGGAGCCTTTCCTAAAACAATAATACCGCCCCAGTCGCCTGGTTTTCTTTCTGTTTTTTCTTTATTTGAAGTAAAAATAATAGGATCAGTTTCTAAACCTTCGGCGATAATTTTAGCACCGTTTGTAATTACAAGCGTTCCGCATGTTTTGTCATCGCCACGAATTACAGTCCCAGGTTCGATTGTTAAAGTAGCGTTATTGGTTACGTAAACAACACCAACTAATTGATAGGTATTGCGTTTTAGTAATTTTAAATCTTTGTCTATTGTTCCGGCAATTATATTAGTTGCTTCGTTATATTCGTTGGCAGCAGGTTTAAAATTGGTCCAATTGTTCATCCAGTTATTGGTTCCAATAATTCCTTTAGTCTGTTGTTGAGCCTGCAGGAAAAAAGTGCTTAAAACGATAAAAAAAGCAATAGTAGTTTTTGTTTTCATAACTATAATTTTAATTTCTAGTTTTGGATTTTTAATTTGCTCAAAATTAGAGTCCGAATGTTAATCAATTCGGTTATAGTTATTATGAAAGCGTTATTTTAGTATTAAGAACGTTATGTTTTTGAAAAGAAAATCCCTTTTTACAAAAGAATTGTAATTCTAAGAAAGCTGGTTTTTATTTACGAATTTAAACTTCAGCCGTAAACAAAATTCACTAATCTTCAGGTTCTATATTTTTATTAATAATATGAATATCCTGCTGTGCAAACGGTATGACAATTTTGTTTGCTTTTAATGTTTTGTCAATGGCCATAATTAATTCGCTTTTAACATCGTAGTCAAAGTCGAAATGCTTGATCCAATACATGACTACTAAATCAATCGAATTATCTCCAAATTTGGTAAACCAAATCGTTGGTTTCGGTTTCAGTAGAATATTTTTATTCTTCTCCAGGATTTCGTAAAGTAATTTTTTTGTCAATTCTAAGTCGGTTCCGTAAGCAACTCCAAATCGGATTTGCGATCTTCGCTGGTTGTTTCCCAGCGTCCAGTTGGTTAAATTTTGATTTAATAAATCGCCATTCGGAATCACGACATCAGCTCCGTCATAGGTCGTAACAACGCTACTTCGAATGCCGATAGATTTCATTTTTCCGGATTGTGTGCCTACTTCGATAATATCGTTTAGGTTTACCGGTTTTTCGAAGGCAATAATTAATCCGCTTATTAGATTGTTCACCAGACTTTGCATACCAAAACCTATACCGACTCCAAGTGCACTTATGATTAATGTTATTCTGTCTAACGGAATTCCAGTAGAAGCAAATGCAACCAGAACGCCTAAAGTCACAATTGTAATTCTTGATAAAAACATCCAGCTTCCAATGCTTTTTGCGTTGTCTTTATTTTTAATAACCTGATTGTCGCTTGCTAAAAAGGAAACCACCTTGGAGATGAAACCAGACAATAAAATAATAAGAATGAATATGATGATATTTTCAAACGTAAAGGAGATATTTCCAATATTTCTTGTCTCGGAAATCGAGTTTCTAAAAGGGTTGACGATACTTTGAAAAAGGTAGGTGTTTCTAATCATTAGTATAAAGCAAGAAACGAAAAGCAGTAGATACAGGCCAAAGTTAAAATTGTGCGGAATTCCTTTTATAGTTTTCTTCGAACTATCTTCGTCGATTGTTTTTAAAAGTTTGGAGACCAAACTAATCTCTTTGACTACAATTAAAGTATGGTAAAGAGAAAAAATGACTACTATGGAATAAACGGCCTTTGTCATTAAAAATTTTCCTAAATTATAGTGGCCGTTTACCAAATAATAGAAGGAGAAAATTTGAAGAATAGCTCCTGCAATAATGTACCATAAATAGATTTTTCTTTGAAATTGTGCTCTGTTTATGAAGGAGTAAATGCCTATTCCGATGCCAAGAATATTTATTGCTAAAATTAAAAAAGATTCCCCGACAAAATGAATTAGTATTATAATATCAAAAAAGGCTAATAAATTAAGAACAAAAATGGAAATCAATACTTTCCACACAAATGTCTTTATCGTATGCAGCATCATGATGGTCAACGAAATAATGGATATTGTCCAGAGAATTATGGAGAAAATAAGTGGAGGCATTGGAAGTACAAACTGATATAAATTGAATACAACCAAAAATGCAGCCGCAATAGGACTGTTTAAGATATTGATATCAAGCAACATTTCTTTTTTATAACCCAGCTCAATAAATTTTCCTTTTTGCAATCTGAAATAAATCGCAGTTCCAATGATCAAAAGAAACATGGTAAGGATTGAATTTTTATTGTTGATCAAATAAAAATACATCACAAGATAATTGGTTCTGATAGAAGTTGCAAATGGATCTATATCAATAAGAGGACGCTCAAAAACGGGCACTTTTTTAGTGAACAATTGATCGAGTTCTAATTTTCTGAGCCTGTTGTTTTCAATTATATCCGATTCAATTTTATATTTCAATTGGTCTCCCATGATTTCCAATGTTTGAATGCTGTCTACAGCATTCTTTAACCTTTCAGAAATCAGTGCGATATCCTTACTCATTCTTTCGGATTGAAGACGGTAAATTTCTCTTGAAACAGAATCATTCGGAACATAATAGAGGTTTTTTTGAGCAACTAGAGAATCTATTTTTTCTTGAGTTCGGCTGAGTTGCTGGTTTTCAAGACTGATTTTTTTTAAACGCTCGGTGGATCGGTTTAATAATTCGTCAAGAAGAATAGAAGTCGAACTAAGATTTCGATCCGTTAAAACTCTAAATTTTTTTCCAACAATTCCTTTAACTGCAAATTCTTCCCAATCTTTTAATTGATGAATTTCTCCAGCTACGTCTTTGTAATTGAATCCTTTAGTTAAAAGAAATTTTGCATTGTGAATTTCTAATTCAATTAAATTAAAAAGTTTATTTTGTTTTTGAATATTTTGGTAGTTAAGGTATTTCTCCTCTCTTAATTTTTTATCACTTTCGGCTTTGCCTTTAAGTATAATTAGGGAAGCTTTATCTTTAATTCCTAATTCCTTAACAATAGAATCTAATTTTGTTTTTGTGTTTTGAGAAATACCAGAAACAGAGGATAAAGTCGTGACGGCAATTAAAAAAAGGTTGAAACCAATACTTTTGTATTTCTTTGCGATGTTTTGGAGTAGAAATGCAAAATTTGACATTTGGCTATAGTTATTTCATTAGTTATTTTGAAATAGTTAATCGATGCGTTTACCAAATTTAACAAAAATTTTTGTTTCTTTTTGTATATGTGTTTAAAAAAGAGTTAGTTATAGAGTTGGTTTGTTTTTAAGCATAAAAAAAACCTGAACTTTCATTCAGGTTTTTTTATATAAGAATTAGTAAGTCTTAAAATATTAGAATTTTAAAGCTACTGTCAATTCGAAATCGTCATTGATAGTTTTGTCTCCTAAGTTTTCGAAGAAGTTACCAGAGTTGTATTTGATATCGTATTTAGTTCTGTCAACTTTGAAAGCAGTAGTTGCAGTGTTTCCAGCTACAGTGATGTCAAAAGTTACAGGTTTAGTAATTCCTTTGATAGTTAAATCAGCAGTTACAGTATAAACATCAGTTGCTTTAGCTCCGATAGTTTTGAAAACTAATTTTGCAGTTGGGAATTTATCAGTTCCAAAGAAATCGTCAGCTTTTAAGTGACCGTTTAATTTTCCTTGGTATTCTCCAGTTAAGTCAGTTGCAGTTAATGAAGTCATGTCAACTGTAAAAGAACCACCAGTTAATTTTTTTCCTTTGAAAACTACAGCTCCATCTTTGAAGTTTACAGTTCCAGAGTGCTCTCCAGTTACTTTTTTACCTACCCATTTGATAGTAGATGCTTTTACGTCGATTTTTTTTGTTTGAGCATTTACTGAAATACTAGCCGCTGCTACGAATAATGCTATTGCAATTGTTTTTAAATTTTTCATGTTGTTAAAATTGAATTTGGATTAATAAAATAATTATAGTGTGATAAATAATTCTTCGTGAGATTTTCTAACTTTTTTGTAATGCTGAGCGTCGTCCTCATCATGTCTGTAACCTACAGTTGCAATAACTGAAGCGTTTAAACCTAATTTATCGAAACCTAAGATTTCGTTGAATGCAGCAGGATTGAAACCTTCCATTGGAGTTGCATCAATTTTTAATTCAGCGGCAGCCGCTAATAATGTTCCTAAAGCAATGTACGTTTGTTTTGCAGTCCAGATATTTTTAGCATCTTGTGATAAATTTGCGATAGTGCCTTTCATCATATCGCCGAATCCAGCTAAAGCTTCAGCAGGAACTCCTCTTGTTTCACTGATATTTTTGATATAAGCATCTACAGATTCTGGACCTGCATTTAAGTCATTTGCAAAAATAAAAAGTTGAGAAGCATCTGTAATTTGCGTTTGACCGTAAGCCGCCGCTTTTAATTTTTCTCTAATTTCAGGGTTTTCTACAATAATAACTTTATAAGGTTGTAATCCGTATGAAGAAGCAGCTAATCTAACAGCTTCTTTTAAAGTATTTAAATCTGCTGCAGCAATTTTTTTAGTGGCATCAAATTTTTTGGTTGCATATCTCCAATTTAAATTGTCTAATAATGTACTCATAATATTAATTTTGTTGGGTTCGGTATTTTTCTAATAATGTGTTTAATAATTCTAATTCTTCTCGGCTTATATTGTCGGCAAACAGGCGCTCGTGCTCATCTACCTTTGGGTCTAATTCTTTTAATACATCTAATCCTTTCTGTGTAATCAAAACTTCGATTTTTCGTCGATTATCAGGACAAACGTTTCTTGTTACAAATTCTTTCAATAATAATTTGTCAACTAATCGGGTTGTGTTACTCGTTTTGGCTAACATACGTTCTTGTATCACACACATATTAGCAGGATTTCCTTTTTGTCCTCTTAATATGCGCAGCACATTATATTGTTCTCCAGATAAATCATACGGTTTCATTATCTCGTTGAAATGATCCTGAATCACATTTTGTGTGTACATGATATTCAGAATAACTTTTTTCGCATTATCCATCTTAACTGTACTCTTAATAACCTCTTCAATTGTCATAGTCGTAAGTGTATAATTTGTATATACAAATGTATAACTTTTAATAGTTGTATATACAAATGTGATGTTAATTTTTTGTTAATTGAAATAACGTCAAAAATTAGTAACTTGACAAAGCCTATATAATTAGTGTAAAAGTACTATTTATTTTTTTAAAGCCCCAAATTATCTTCGCTAAATTCTTTAAAGCTTTGATAAAGATAGGTTTAGGTTTTGGTTCTTTAAAATAATTGGTTTTAACAGAATGTGAAATTTGATCATCAGGGCGTGCCACCATCCCGATAAGAGGGCAAATTTACCTTGCGCATATACGCCCTCTTATCGGGATGCTGTCGGGCTTTCGCTGCTACTTCGGTAGCTTAGCTCTATCCCTCACGCGAGCAAACGATACAAGAAACCCGACAGGTTTCGAAAACATGTCGGGTTTTTATATGTATATATTATAAGGTAAAAAATCCTAATGAGGCAATTTATCTTTGATCAAGCCATAAAACCAAGTTCCAGCAATAGCACTTACCAAAGTAACAACGATTACAGTCGCGCCAGTTCCAATTTGAGCGAATAGAGGACCCGGACAAGCTCCAGTAATCGCCCATCCAAAACCAAATAATAAACCTCCGTAGATTTGTCCTTTGCTGAAAGTCTTTGGCTGAATTTCGATTTTTTCGCCCTGAAGGGTTTTAATATTGAATTTTTTAATCAGAAATACCGAGACAACGCCAACTGCAACTGCGCTTCCAATTACGCCATACATAAAAAACGACTGTAAATTGAACATTTCCTGAATACGGAACCAGCTGATGATTTCGGCTTTTACAAATACAATTCCGAAAAAGATGCCGACGATTAAATATTTAATGTTTGCCAGCCCTGTTTCTTTTTTCTGACTTGCGTTGATTCCTTCGCTGTCTATATTTTTATTTTCTAAACTATTCATTTTTGACATTTTAAAGTGAAAGAATATGTGGCAAAATCAAAAGTGCCATTACAAAACCGCCAATCATAAAACAGATTGTGGCTACTAACGACGGCCATTGCAGGTTTGATAATCCCATAATAGCATGTCCGCTCGTACATCCGCCCGCATAACGCGTTCCGAAACCAACTAAAAATCCGCCCACAACAATCATAATAAAGCCACGAAGCGTGAATAAACTTTCCCAAGAAAATAATTGTGCTGGAACTAAACCAGTATGATCTGTGATTCCGTAACCTGATAATTGTTCTGAAAGTTCTGGAGTAATTACAACTGTATTTGGATTAGATAGAAAATAAGCAGCAATAACACCGCCAAGAAATATTCCGAGAACAAAGAATAAATTCCAGCTTTCTTTTTTCCAATCGTATTTAAAAAACGAAATATTTGAAGGAATACAAGCCGCACAAATATGTCGCAACGAAGAACTAATCCCAAAAGATTTATTTCCGATAATTAATAAAATTGGAACAGTCAGTCCAATTAAAGGGCCAGCAACGTACCAAGGCCATGGTTCTTTTATAATTTCTAGTAAATTCATATTTATTTTAAAAAATTAGATTTTTTATTTTTTTACCATTAAGATATTAAGGAAATTAAGATTTAGCAACTTAATAAAACTTGATGAAGAAAAATTAAGTGTCACTTGCTTAATAAACTTGACAAAGAAAGATTAGGAGTTACTGCTTAATTTCCTTAATATCTTAATGGTAAAAAATTATGCTCAATGTTTATGCTTTCAAGACTTTGCTTTGACAAACAAAATCTGATTTTGGTATTTCGGTTTTTGCAATAGCTCCAAAACCACCTTCAATTTCAGAAAAATTTCTGAAACCACGCGCTTGCAAAATCGAAGCCGCAATCATGCTTCGGTAACCACCGGCACAATGCAAATAAAAATGCTCATTTGGGTTAATGTCTTTTACCCATTCGTTGATATAGGCAAGAGGTTTGCTGTACGCATCTTCAATATGTTCAGCTTCATATTCTGTTTCTTTGCGAATGTCAATTATTTTATCGGTATCAATTTTAACTTCTTTAGCAAATTGCTCCGCAGTAATTCGGTTTACGGTATCAATTTCAAAACCCGCTTTTTGCCAAGCTTCAAACCCGCCTTCAAGATGACCAATAATGGTGTCAAAACCAACACGGCTTAAACGCGTTACAGTTTCTTCTTCCATTCCAATTGTAGTAACCAATATAATAGGTTGTTTTACATCGGCAATTAAAGTTCCAACCCACGGCGCAAAATCGCCATTGATTCCAATATTGATAGATTGCGGAATAAATCCTTTGCTGAAATCAGCAGCGCTTCTTGTGTCTAGAATCAAAGCTCCGGTATCTTCAGCAACAGCCTCAAATTCTTCGGCTTTAATTGCTTTCATTCCGTTATGCAAAACTGTTTCAAAACTTTCGTAGCCTTGTTTGTTCATCGCAACATTCATGCTGAAATAGGCAGGAGGAGGCAATAAACCGTCAGTTACTTCTTTTATGAATTCTTCTTCGGTCATATTGGCGCGCAAAGCATAGTTTGTTGCTTTTTGATTTCCAATTGTCGAAACAGTTTCTTTGCTCATGTTTTTTCCGCATGCGCTTCCCGCTCCATGTGCCGGATAAACGATTACATCATCAGCCAAAGTCATTATTTTATCTCTTAAAGAGTGAAATAAAATTCCGGCTAATTCATCTTGTGTCATTCCAGCTGCTTTTTGTGCTAAATCTGGACGTCCTACATCGCCAATAAATAAAGTGTCGCCAGAGAAAATCGCGTGATCTTTTCCGTTTTCATCAATCAATAAAAAAGTAGTGCTTTCCATGGTGTGGCCTGGAGTATGTAATACTTTAATTGTAACTTTTCCAAGTTTGAATTCTTGTCCGTCTTTTGCAGAAATGCAGTCAAATTCGCAGGCAGCATTTGGTCCGTAAACGATTGGCGCTCCGGTTTCTTTGCTTAAATCAACGTGCCCAGAAACGAAATCGGCGTGGAAATGCGTTTCAAAAATATATTTCAATTTAACGCTGTCACGTTCTAAACGATCTAAATAAGGCTGAATTTCTCTAAGCGGATCAATAATTGCCGCTTCGCCGTTTGAAGTTATATAGTATGCACCCTGCGCAAGGCATCCGGTGTAAATTTGTTCTATTTTCATGATATGAATTCTAAAAATATGGGAACACAAAGATAACTTTGTTTTCTCTTAAAATAGGTGACTAATGTTACAGAAATTTGTTTTTTGTGTAAAAAGAAAAAATTTCACGATATAAGTGATACAACTAAATTTAAGGTGTTGGTTAATCTGCGTTTTGCTAAAAATGAACTTATATTACTTATATGGTGGAATAAAAAATCTGCGTAATTTTGCAGAATTGCTAAAATCATTTATATGAATACAACAGATTTATTAGATCAAATTGCTTTTATAAAAGAGATTGATAAAGTAAAATACATTCAGCGAAAAACGAAATTGTTTAACAGCGACCGATGCGAAAATGATGCTGAGCACAGTTGGCATTTGGCTTTAATGGCAATGGTTTTAGCGGAACATTCAAACGAACCGATTGATGTTTTGAAAGTGGTGAAAATGGTTTTGATGCACGACATTGTTGAGATCGATGCTGGAGATGTTTTTTTATACGATGCAGCAAAAAATCATGATAATACTGATGAAGAGCGTTTAGCAGCGAATCGTATTTTTGGTTTGCTTCCGAAAAAACAGGCTGAAGATTTTATTGCCATTTGGGAAGAATTTGAAGCAGGAGAAACCAATGAAGCCAAATTTGCCAAATCAATGGATAGGTTAGAGCCTTTATTGCAGAATACTTCTAATAATGGCGGAACATGGGAAGAGTTTGGAGTGAAATATGATAAAGTCTACCAAAAGAAAAGCGTCATAAAAGAGGGATCCAAAACTTTATGGAATTATGCTGAAGGTTTGATTAATGAAAGTGTTGAAAAAGGGATTTTGAAGAAATAATTAAATATAGCCCACGGTTTCAACCGTGGGAAACGTATTGTGATTACGCATGCGTTTCCGCGATTGAAACCATACGAGAGGGAGAAACGGGATATATGCATTGTGTCCCCGCGGTTGAAACCGCGTGCTATGTTTGATACGCATATGCGCACAATCTTGTCATTTCGACGAAGGAGAAATCCTCGCAAGTAACTCCGCAATGAGAATCTAATCTTTGTAGAGCTTCCCGCGAGGATTTCTCCTTACGTCGAAATGACAAACTTTTGGGAATCATACTAAACATAAATATAATTTCCACTTATAAAATTGTTGAAAAGTTTAACAAATACCAGCGTATAAACTTTTTTTAAAGACAGGAATTTCGGGTTTTAATGGGTAAATTTGTGGAACTTCATAAAACCAAATACCACTATAATGGAAGAAATGCTTTTTTATGACCGAATGCAATTCGCCTTCACAATTACCTTTCACTATCTTTTTCCGCAACTTACAATGGGTCTTTCTTTGATCATTGTTTACTTCAAATGGAAATACCTTAAAACTAAAGACGAACAATACAACCACGCGACACATTTCTGGATGAAGATTTTCGCCCTGAATTTTGCGATGGGCGTTGTTACGGGAATTCCAATGGAATTTCAATTCGGAACAAACTGGGCTAAATTCTCCGAATTAACGGGCGGAATTATAGGCCAGACTTTGGCGATGGAAGGAATGTTTTCCTTCTTTTTAGAATCCTCTTTTCTGGGGATATTTTTATTTGGAGAAAAGCTCCTCGGCCACAAATGGCATTTTGTAACCGGATTATTAATTTGTATCGGTTCCTGGGCCAGCGGATTTTTAATCATCGCTACACATTCGTGGATGCAGAATCCGGTGGGTTATGAAATTATCGAAAACGGAAAATTTGTCCTCAATAATTTTCAGGCTTTATTTTTAAATCCGTGGCTTTGGCCTTCCTATTTGCACAATCAGGCCGCTTCTTTGGTTACGAGTTCTTTTGTCGTTGCAGGAATTGGTGCTTTCTATATTTTGAGTAAAAAGAATATTTCTTTTGGAAAATTATTCTTGAAAACCGGAGTTATCTTCGGATTGATTTCGAGTATTGTAGTTGCAGTTCCAACGGGAGATTTACTGGCAAAAAATGTCGTGAAATATCAACCGGTAACTTTTGCAGGAATGGAAGGAATTTTTCATACCGAGAAAAAAGGTTCAGAAATTGTCTTAATCGGTCAGCCTGATGTTAAAGACAAAAAACTAGACAATAAAATCGCTGTTCCAAATATTCTAAGTTTCCTTACTTATGGAAACTGGGATCAAGAAATTAAAGGTTTGGATCAATTTGAAGAAGATTTGCATCCAACAAATATTTCTGGGTTGTATTATGCGTATCATATTATGGTTGGTCTCGGAACTGTATTTATTGGTTTAATGGTTCTCTCACTTTTTCAATTAATAAGAGGTAAATTATTCGAAACCAAATGGATTCTATGGTCACTTATGTTTATGATGCCATTTCCATACATCGCGAATACAACGGGCTGGTACACGGCCGAATTAGGAAGACAGCCGTGGCTCGTTTATAATTTAATGCGAACCGCAGCAGGTGCGTCGCCAACGGTTTCTTCAGGAAATACTTTGTTTACATTGCTGGGTTTTATTGGATTGTACCTTTTGCTCGGAATGTTGTTTTTGCTTTTGATTGGAAAAATTATCAATAAAGGACCTCATCACGTGGAACTTTCAACAGAAAAAATATAAATATGGAATTTTTTTGGTACGTAGTTTTAATGGGAATTTTGGCTGTTTATCTAGTTTTAGATGGCTACGATTTTGGCGCAGGAATTATTCATTTATTTTTTGCCGATACTGAAAGAGATAAAAAAGTAATCACGAATTCAATTGGTCCGTTTTGGGATGCTAATGAAGTTTGGTTGATTGCTGCCGGAGGCGTTTTATTTTTTGCTTTTCCAACATTATACGCATCTTCTTTCAGTGGTTTTTATTTGCCTTTGATTATGATTTTATGGCTTTTGATTTTTCGTGCCATCGGATTAGAAATGCGCGGACAAGTGCATAATCATATGTGGGAAGCGATTTGGGATAAAGCTTTCGGAATTGCAAGTTTGCTTTTGGCACTTTTCTTCGGAATTGCTTTAGGAAATATCGTTCGCGGTGTTAATCTCGGAATGGTGCAAAACGGTGTTTCGACACAGGAACCACATTTTTTCTTTCTGCCATTATGGAATCCAACTTTTAGTCCGCAGGCAAATGAATTGGGAATTATTGACTGGTTTACACTTTTCTTAGGAATTGTGAGTACCGTCGCCTTAACCATTCACGGTGCTAATTGGATTATTTATAAAACAAATTCGTCTCTAAACCCAAAACTTAAAAATGTGGTTTTTAGATTGAATATCGTTTTGCTGATTCTGGTTTTTATTTCACTTCAAATTTGGCATTTTATCGAACCTCAGCCGTTTCATAATTTTATTGAAAATCCAATTTTATGGTTTTTCCCAATCATGACTTTTGTTGGAATTTTAGGATTATTCAAAGTCCGTTCCTTTAAAAAAGACGGCCACGGATTTCTGTTTTCAACCCTATTTTTAGTTGGAGGATTTGCTTCGACAGCCGTTTCAATTTTTCCGAATGTTTTGCCTTCAACTAATAATGTAAATCCGTCGTTAACGATTTATAACACCGCCGCTGGAGAATATGGTTTGAACGCAGGTTTGAGCTGGTTTTTTATCGCTTTGTTTTTGGTGATTGTTTATTTTGTTATTCAGTATCGTGTTTTTAGCGGGAAGATGGATGATGTTGGGTATGGAGAGCATTAGAGGTTTTTTTGCTGTTAATTTGCTCCGCCTTTGTGTTTAATATTGTAGTGTGGTTGCTTCGTTCCTCGCAATGACCTAGCGTGCGTCTTTGCGAGGAACGAAGCAATCTCATTTTGTATTTCTTTTAAATAGTAATGAAAACCTCAACGTACCTGAGTCTGTGTTAGGGATAGAAGCGTTATCCTTTTTTAGTTTCACCTTTGTCAAAGCCTGAAACTTTGACAAAGACTACTCTACAAGTAAACTAAATTGAAAATATTTAAAAATCTACACAAATTTGCCGAATTAGTGTGATGTTAAATGCTTTAGAATAAAACCTCTTTTGCAATAATATAAATTCCCATCACGAGAACAAACCAGCCGAAAAGCGGTTTTAACTTTGCGCCGTCAATTTTTTTAGAAAGACGGCTTCCGATAAACATTCCGAGAAGTGCCATTCCTGAAACGCCTAATAAAAAGGGGTAATTTATGGGAGTTCCGATGTATAAATCGCCTGCAAAACCTATTGAAGAATTGATTGTAATAATTAAAAGCGAAGTCCCAACGGCTTGTTTCATGGGTAATTTGGCAAAGAATAAAAGTGCCGGAATTATTAAAAATCCACCGCCAGCTCCCAGAAATCCTGTTACAATTCCGACTAAAAAGCCAATTATGCTTAATTGAAGATAATTTGTTTCGGCGCTTTTTATTTCGGGTTGTGGTTTTTGAATCATCGAAATTGCTGCGGTAATCATTAAAACCGAAAAGACAATCATAATCAGAAAATCTTTCGAAACAGAATAAGAAGCGATTGAAAACAGGGTAGAAGCAATTTGCGGAAAAATAACTTCACGAATAATCAAAATCGAAATCACTGAAGGAATCGCAAAATACAATGCCGACTTTAATTTTAAATTTCCCATTTTGTAATGAGTGTAGCTTCCGGAAAGTGCGGTCAAACCAACAATAAATAAGGAATAAGAAGTTGCTTGCTCTGGATTTACTTTAAATAAATATACGAGAATTGGAATAGTCAGAATCGATCCTCCACCGCCAATTAAGCCCAGCGAAATCCCGATTATGATTGAAGCAAAATAGCCTATATATTCCATTGCATTTGTTTTGATGCAAAGTTGCTTCGGAAATTAGAAACCTACAGTAACATTTATCACATAAGGATTGTGAAAATTATTTTACCATTAAGATATTAAGAAAGTTAAGTTTGCATGCGTTTAGCTAGCAAAGAAAATTAAGTAAGAGAGCCTTAATCTTTCTTAAGAAAAGCTAAGCAGTAATCTTAACTTTCTTAATATCTTAATGGTTAAAAACAAAAATTAAATGTTTAATTTTTTATCAAAAGTTCTATTTGGTTGCGATTGAGCTTGACCAAACCTCGTTGTTCCATTTTTTTAAGTAATCTTGAAACGACTTCTCGAGAAGTGTTTAATTCGGTTGCGATTTCTTGGTGCGAAAGTTTAACTTCAGAACAGCCACAAGCATCAGAATGTCTTTTTAAGTAAAATTCCAAACGTTCATCCATAGAACGAAAAGCGATATTGTCGACAACTTCTAAGACTTCTTCAAAACGACTTCTATAGGTTTCAATTACAAATTCATACCAGGAACGGTGTTCCATCATCCATTTGTCCATCATTTGCAACGGAATCATCATAACAGTAACATCTTCGACAACTTTTGCCATGATTTGGCTTTTTTCGCTTTTGGCAGTACAAATCATCGAAATGGCGCAGGCTTGCCCGGGCTGTAAATAATACATTAAAAACTCGCCGCCATCTTCGCCCTCACGATATATTTTGATTTTTCCTTTAAGTATCAAAACCGTGTTTTTAATATATTGTCCGGTACGCATTAAAATGGTTCCGGCTTCAAAATCTTGCTGGTTTCCGTTTTCTTCAATAGTTGAAACTAGTTCATTGGAAAAATTTGGAAAGATATTTTTTAAGGAGTTTTGCATTGTAACTTTTTTTTTTTGCCACGGATTTCAGGATTTATGCTAATTAATTCGTGAGAATTTGTGCAATTCGTGGCTAATGTTTTTGTCAAAATCGAATTAAAAATTATAATTCTTTACAAAGATAATAGATTCGGCTGGCATTAATTGTCAGAAAACTGTAATTAAGATGCATTTTGTGCAAATGCAAAAAACCTATTTTCTATCGATTTTATAGAGTGAATTTTTAAAAATAGTAAGTAAATTTGTAAATCACTGATTATAATCCTTTCTCTAAAACGTTTTCTGAGAATAATAATCGAAATCGCATTTGGTACGTTTTTAATTAATAGAAACGTCGTAATTTTACAAAAACACCTATTACTATGAATTTATCACAAGAAGATTGGGTTGCTCAGCTAAACGCTGACGAAAATGCAGTTATACTTGATGTAAGAACTGAAGACGAATTTAATGATGGCTATATTGAAAATGCTGTAAACATTGACATCAATAAAGGTCAGGGTTTTATTTATGAAATCGAAGAATTAGATAAAAACAAAAACTATTATGTGTATTGCCGTTCTGGAGCCAGAAGTGCAAAAGCTTGTCAAGTTATGAATGAATTAGGTATAGAAAATGCCTATAACTTGCTTGGCGGTATACTGGATTGGGAAGGCGACACCATACAACCATAATAAGGAAGAAGAGGCGCAAAAAGCCTCTTTTTTCGTTTTAAAATGCTATTAATAACCAAACTATAAATTACCAGATTATGAGTTTAATACCCGAAGAATATCAGATCAAAAGTCTGATAAATCAAGATACCTATCTTGTAAATGGAGAATTGAAAAAATGGACAGGGCAGACAACACCAGTATTTTCGACGATTTCATCAACTGAAAAATACACTCCAACATTATTAGGATCGATTCCGTTTATGGCAGAAAAAGAAGCTGCCGAAGTAGTCGAAGCTGCAAACACCGCCTATAATAAAGGTCAGGGTTTATGGCCAACTATGAAAGTGGTTGACCGTATAAAATGCATGGAGAATTTTGTAAAACAGATGAAAGCGACCCGCGAAGAAGTGGTGAAACTTTTAATGTGGGAAATTGGAAAAAACCTTGGAGATTCGCAAAAAGAATTCGACAGAACGGTTGAATATATTTACGATACAATTGCTAGTTATAAAGAATTAAACGGACGCAGTTCACATTTTGAAAAAGTGCAAGGTGTTAATGCGATGATTCGTCGTGGACCGCTTGGAGTGGTTTTATGTCTTGGACCGTACAATTATCCTTTAAATGAAACTTTCTCTTTGTTGATTCCGGCTTTGATTATGGGTAATACCGTGATTTTTAAACCAGCTAAACATGGTGTTTTATGTATTTCGCCATTGTTAGAAGCTTTTAGAAGCAGTTTTCCAAAAGGCGTTATCAATATTGTTTACGGACGCGGAAGAGAAGTAGCTTCGCCAATTATGAAATCTGGAAAAATTGATGTTTTGGCATTAATTGGAAACAGTAAATCGGCGATTGCTTTGCAGGATCAGCATCCAAACAAAAACAGACTTCGTTTGATTTTAGGTTTAGAGGCTAAAAATCCAGCGATTATTTTACCGGACGCCGATTTAGATTTGGCTATTCAGGAATGTATCGCGGGAACTTTATCTTTTAACGGTCAGCGTTGTACGGCTCTAAAAGTGCTATATGTTCACGAATCAATCAGAGAAGAATTCAACAAACGTTTCTCTGAAAAAGTAGACAGTCTGGGATTTGGAAATCCTTGGGAAAAAGGAGCTTCTTTGACACCGCTTCCAGAAACAGACAAACCAGCCTATATTCAAGGATTAATTGACGATGCAAAAAGCAAAGGCGCACATATCCTGAATGAAAAAGGCGGAAAACATACAGAAAATTTTATTTTCCCAGCCGTTTTATATCCAGTAAATAAGGAGATGAGGGTGTATCATGAAGAACAATTTGGTCCAGTGGTGCCAATTATTTCTTTTAATGATATCAACGAACCTCTTGACGATATGGCCGAATCAAATTATGGCCAGCAAGTGAGTTTGTTCGGAAAAAATATCAAAACGTTAGCACCGCTTATTGATGCTTTGGTAAATTTAGTGTGCCGAGTTAACCTCAACAGTTCTTGTCAGCGTGGGCCAGATGCGTTCCCGTTTACAGGTCGTAAGGATTCTGCTGTTGGAACTTTAAGTATTCCGGATGCTTTGCGTTCTTTTTCAATACGTACGTTTGTAGCTTCAAAAGATATCGATTATAATAATGAAATTTTGCAGGAATTGCTAAACAGCAAAGAATCAAATTTTATTAATACCGATTATATTTTGTAGTCATCAGGGTTATATATTAATTGTAGGGGCCGTCTTTTTCTTTCTGAAAGAGACGGTTTTTTTTTATGAGATGCTAAGATGCTAAGATACTAAGATGCTGAGGTTCTAAGTTTTTTACTTTTAGGCTTTGCTCAGCCTCACAAACCTGAAACCTGAAACCTGAAACCTGAAACCTGAAACTTGAAACCTGAAACTTTAATTTTTTTTAACTCAATTGTAACAATAAGTTAAAAATATCCACTAATATTATATCAAATTAAATCATCAAAATCTTAAAACAATTTATGAGAAAAAATTCACTTCGGTTTTTATTAATTGCTCTTGCATTTTTTGCACAAAACAGCTTTGCACAAGAGCTTTACATGCCTAGAAATATAAAAAATGCTTATGAAAAAGGCACACGTTCGATGGACGGAAAACCTGGGAAAAATTATTGGCAGAATCACGGAAAATATACGATGGAAATTACCGTTGATGCCAAAACAAAAATAGTGAGCGGAACTGAAACAATCGAGTACTCAAACAATAGCAATGATACGTTAAAAAACTTGCCTATTCGATTTGTAAACAACCTTCATAAACCATCTTCGCCAAGAAGTGGTAGTGTTAGCCAAGATTTTTTAAGCGACGGATTGACGCTGACATCTTTAAAAATTGCTGGTGAGGTATACAAAGAAGATGGAAGAAACTGGGGAACTGTAGGGAATGTAAGACTCAAAAAAGCGATTCCGCCTCATTCTAAAGTAACAATCAATATTGATTGGAATTATCCTTTGTCTAAAGAAAGTGGGAGAGAAGGACAAATTGACGAAACTACTTTTTTTGTAGCTTACAGTTATCCTCGTGTTTCAGTTTTTGACGATTATAATAGATGGGACAGATTGCCTCACACAGATCGTCAGGAATTTTACAATGATTTTAATGATTACACGTATTCGGTAAAAGCGCCTAAAAACTATGTGGTTTATGCGACTGGAGATTTGCTGAACCCAGATGAGGTTTTACAGCCTGAGTTTGCAGCGCGTTTAAAAAAATCGTATGTAACTGATGAAATTCTGCATATCGCAAATGAGCAGGAAATGAAAAACGGATTGGTAACAAAACAAAATGACTGGAATGTATGGAAGTTTGAGGCTAAACATATTTCAGATGTTTGTTTTGGATTAAGTGATCATTATTTGTGGGATGCCAGCAGTGTTGTAGTAGATAAAAAAACGAATAGACGTGCGAGTGTTCAAGCGGCTTATGACGTAAAAGGAACTGATTTTGTGGCTTCGGTAAAAAATAATCAATATGCTTTAGATTGGTTTTCGAACAATTGGCCGGGAGTTCCGTATCCGTTTTCTAAAATGACCGCTTTTCAAGGTTTTGCCGATATGGAATACCCAATGATGTGCAACGATTCGCAAATGGGCGACCCTAAATTTGCACAATTAGTTCAAGATCATGAAGTAGCACATACTTATTTTCCTTTTTATATGGGAATCAATGAAACGCGTTATGCTTTTATGGATGAAGGCTGGGCAACAACTTTTGAATATTTAATTGGAATTGCTGAACACGGTAAAGAAGCAGCTGATAAATTCTACAAAGAGTTTAGAGTAAAAAACTATATTAATGATACCTCAACAGAAGAAGATCAGCCTATTATTTCGATGTCATCTCAGGTTTCTGATGCGGGTTACGGAAACAATTCTTATGGAAAAGCATCTCTTTCTTACATTGCTTTAAAAGACATGCTTGGTGATGATGTATTCAAAAAAGCGCTTCACGCATACATGGATAATTGGAACGGAAAACATCCAATTCCGTGGGATTATTTCAATTCATTTAATTCGGCAACAGGAAAAAATCTGAATTGGTTTTTTAATAATTGGTTTTTTACTAATAATTACATTGATCTTTCGGTTAAGAATGTGGACAATAATAAAGTGTCAATTGAAAATGTAGGAGGTTTTGCTGTTCCGTTTGATATAGTAGTAGTGTATGCTGATAATACTGCTGAAACGATTCATCAAACACCAGCAGTTTGGGAAAAGAATCAAAAATTAGCAGTAATTTTTCTAAAAAATAAGAAAGAAATTAAACAGATTACTATTGATGGCGGTATTTTTATGGACGCGTCACCATCAAATAATTTTTGGCTGAATAAACAATAATAGAAACGAAAGTGGAAATGTCTGGAGAAAAGGAGCTTGAAAAGTTGCTTAAAACGATGAAACCCAAACATAAATTGGGCGATTATGTTTTTTGCAAAGTGGAGCGATTAGAAGGTTTGAATTTGGATGAAATTGAAATGATTTTTAGGGAAGAGGAAGCCATAACGCTGATTCTGAAAAAAGAAGTTGCTTCAAAATTAAATTTGGATTATTCGATTGTAATGTCTTGGATTACACTCTCTGTTCATTCTTCATTAGAAGCAGTTGGTTTGACTGCCGCTTTTTCTAAAGCACTTTCAGAACAGCAAATAAGCTGTAATGTTGTTGCAGCATTTTATCACGACCATATTTTTGTCAATGAAAATGATGTTGCAAAAGCGATGGAAATTCTAAATTCATTTTCAAATCTGGAATAAAATTTTATTTCATTTTTAAATTATCCTTTTAAAACTGCTTCAAAAATGGAGCAGTTTTTTTTATTCTAATTATTGTGGGAAACCGTAATTATTAGAATTTTTAATTTACTAAGTTTGCGGAAATTTAAAAAAACAAACCCCAAACCAATGAAAAATTATCTTATTCTTGTTTTTATGCTGTTTTCAATAAAAAATATGGCACAAACGGATGTTAAAACCAAGTTTCAGAAAAACAAATACGATCTGGCCGTTTCTTATTATAAAAAATCAGATTTCAAAAATGCATTAGATTTATTTTCTATTGCATCTAAACTTAAACCTGAAAACGAATTAGGAAAAGAATCTATTAAAAAGGTAGATGCTCTAAAAACTATTTTAAGAGATGATGCTTTAAATTACATTGTTGGTACTTGGAGATTAGCTGGAGACAAACCTACTTGGGCGCAGGCTTCGGATGCAGATACTAATCAAATTGAAGAAATAGTTGAAATAAGCGAAGAAAAGATTATGTTTTATGAAATTGACAAGAAAACGCAAATCAAAAAACTGATTAAAACCGAAGACTTAAAATATTATAATAAAGATGCGTCAGATGCATCATTTTCAGATATTATTCTTTCTGACGGAACCATTTGGAGCTGTCTACTGAATAAAGAA
The DNA here is from genome assembly GCF_004362055.1 of Flavobacterium sp. 245. Classification (GTDB taxonomy): domain Bacteria; phylum Bacteroidota; class Bacteroidia; order Flavobacteriales; family Flavobacteriaceae; genus Flavobacterium. The sequence goes on along the minus strand of NZ_SNXB01000003.1, from coordinate 317,318 downwards.
ACAAATGTATTGCGTGTTATTAATATTGGAAAAAAGACTCAAACTAGGGTCGAAACAATAACCAGCGATAATGAAGAAGCTTATTTTGTAAAAATGAAATAATAAAAAAAGGGAATCAATTTTGATTCCCTTTTTTTATGTTTTGCTGTGTATTTTATAAAAATTTAAATCCGACAGAAAGATTCGAAACTCCAGTTTTAATACTTCTTCCAGAAGGATCAAGATCAGTTACTCCGGCAAGATACCTGTAATCAATCGTAAATCGCCACAAATCAACTCCGGCGCCACCTAAGAAACTGCTGTTGTTTCGTTCAAAAGCAATAAAATTAAGATTGTTGCTTGCATTTATATCAGAATAGTTTTTCCAATTGTAGCCAACAAAAATCCTTACATTTCCTAATTTTCCTAGTGGAAGAACTTTTAAACCGGCTAGTAAAGTAGCATCGGTTCCTCCAAGCTTGTATTCTGTCTCTCCAATTCCGGTTTGCGAAACACTAAATTTTGATTCCGCATATCCAAATTCCCCCTGAGCATAAAAAAGAGCCAGATTTACACGTACAAATCCCGCAAAACCATAACCAGTCCCTGAGCTTTTAGAGCTGAAATCGTCTGTAATAGCAGAAGTTATATTAGTAGAGAATTGAGGACCAACTTGTATTAACTGTGCAAATCCATTGGCACAAATACATAATAATGTAGCAAGAAAGAATTTTTTCATAACTGGTTTTATTTGTTTTTGATTCCATAAAATTAATTATAATTAATTTAAATGGAATGATTTTTCTGATTTATTTTATGGTATCTTTTTGATAATGAGAATGGTGGTGTTTTTTGTTTGAAAAGAAAATAGCATTTTTAAATGGTGTAAATTTGGCTATAGATCAAATACGTTTTAAAAATGAAAATTAAAGCAATTCAACCTTCGCAAACTTGGCAAATTCGTCATGAAGTAATGTGGCCTGAACAGCCTTTTGAATTTGTTCAATTAAAAGAAGATGATTTTGGGTTTCATTTTGGTGCTTTTGACGATGAAAAACTGGTTTCGATTGTTTCTTGTTTTTTTACTGAAAAGGAAATGCAGTTTAGAAAGTTAGCGACTTTAGAGGAATATCAAGGAAAAGGAATTGCATCTGAATTGCTGAAATTTATTTTAAATCTTGCAAAACAAAAGAAAATGAAGCGAGTTTGGTGCAATGCCAGAAGCAATAAAAAATCATTTTATGAAAAATTTGAAATGAAAGATACCCATCAAACTTTTATCAAAGCAGAACAGGAATTTACTATAATGGAAATTTTGTTATAGAAATTAAATGCATTTTTGCTGAATAAGATATACAAAGTCAGATAGTTGTGATTTTGGCAATTTTGACTTCATTATAAGCTTTAGCTTGAGAAGATTCTAATTCATAGTCGTTTTTTTATGATTTTTCTGTATAAAAAAATAAGATTTTAATAAAAATGATACTTTTAAAAATAATGAAAACGTTTTCGTTTTTATAAAATGTTAAAGCTTATTAAAAAATATTTTTTTGTTTAGATACTTTGCTTACTTTCGCACCCAAATGAGAAAGTTAATAGTATTTTTAGTATTCATGAATTTGCTTCTGTCAGGCGGAGGCCAGTATTTGAATGCAAGTACTTTTGGAGCTTCTCACCATCATAATTTTGAAAAAAAGCACCGTGTAAAATTCACTCATCAAGAGCGTGGCACTTCACTTATTGAAGATGCTGATATCGATCTTGAAGAAGATTTACTTGGAAATGATGATGTTAATGATGGACTTACTACCAAATTTGTTGCAGTTAATTACAGTTTACTTGATAACTGGTATTTGACTTTTTCAGATCAGTCTGCAACAAATGAATCAAATCGTTTTAAAATTTTTGCGTCTTTTCTTGCGCTTTCAAATCCTATTTACATTACGCAACGCGTATTAAGAATTTGATTCAACAATATACATCGGTTACCTGTTGTGTAATCCTGCTGTCTTGTTGATGTATATTTTTCTACTTCTTCTTGTTTAAAAGTGAGGTTATAATTTACTGGTTTCTGATGCATTTTTCCATCTAGAGGAATCATTGTATTCCAAGCATCCAATCGCTTAATTTCCAAACTAAATCATGAAAAGAATTATTTTGTTCACAGGCTTAATTGCCTTTGTGTGCCTTGTTAGTTGTACAACTAAAAAAGAAGAGAAAGAAGAAGTGGAAACGTTCACTGTAACGAATCCGGTAAAAATTGATACTTCATTTACTAAAGAATATGTTTCGCAGATCAAATCGGTCCGAAATATTGAAATCCGTGCCCAAGAAAAAGGGTTCTTACAAAACATTTATGTTGATGAAGGGCAGTTTGTAAAAGCTGGCCAGCTGTTGTTTAAAATTATGCCAAATATGTATCAGGCAGAATTGCTTAAAGCGCAGGCTGAACAAAAATCAACTGAAATTGAATTGCAGAATGCTAAACTTTTAGCAGATAAAAATATCGTTTCTAAAAACGAATTAAGTGTTGCTCAGGCTAAATTGCAATCAGCAAAGGCAGAAGTTTCATTAGCAAAACTTCATTTGTCATTTACAGAAATCAGAGCGCCGTTTGACGGAACAATTGACCGTATTCCATTAAAATTGGGAAGTCTTATTGACGAAGGCGAATTATTGACAAGCCTTTCAGACAACAGTCAAATGTTTGCTTATTTCAATGTTTCTGAGCCGGAATACCTTCAGTATCAAACAAATGTTAAAGATCGTGCTGATAATAAAGTGGCGTTGGTTTTAGCTAATGGGGACACTTTTAAAGATAAAGGAAATGTAGAAGTTATCGAAAGTGAATTCAACAACGAAACTGGAAATATCGCTTTCAGAGCTAGATTCCCAAATTCAAGCAGATTGCTTAGAAACGGAGAAACTGGACAAGTCCAAATGAATGTTCCGCTTAAAAATGCTATCGTAATTCCACAAAAAGCGACTTACGAAATTCAGGATAAAAAATATGTATTTATCGTGGGCAAAGACAACAAAGTAACTTCAAGAGAAATTACGATTACTGGTGAAATCCCTGATTTGTATGTTATTAAAACCGGACTTTCTGAAAACGATAGAATTTTGCTTGACGGAGTTCAAAAAGTAAAAGAGAACGACAAAATTAAATATGAATACCAAGCCCCTCAAAAGGTAATAAATAATCTTCGCGTAAAAGCAGAATAGAAGATTTGTTTCAGGTTTCAGGTTTCAAGTTTCAGGTTCAGTGCGAAACTTGAAACTTGAAACCTGAAACTAACAAAACTTTTTACATGGTTTAATCATTAAAAAAAATAAAAATGTTTAATAAATTTATTCAAAGACCTGTTCTGTCGATAGTAATATCGCTGATAATTGTCTTTTTAGGGGTATTGTCGGTATTGAATTTACCAATTACGCAGTTCCCTTCTATTTCTCCTCCAATGGTAAACGTTACAGCCGATTACCCTGGATCGAATGGTGAATTGATGATCAAGTCGGTTGTAATTCCGTTGGAAAGAGCCTTAAACGGTGTTCCTGGAATGAAATACATGACTTCTGATGCCGGAAATGATGGTGAAGCAAGTATTCAGGTTGTATTTAATTTAGGTACAGATCCAAATCAAGCTGCAATCAACGTTCAAAACCGTGTGGCTTCGGTTACTAATAAATTGCCACCATTGGTAGTTCGTGAAGGTGTTAAGATTACGCGTGAGGTTCCGAGTATGTTGATGTACGTGAATCTTTATAGTACGGATAAAAATACCGACATGAAGTTCTTGTACAACTACGCTGATATCAACGTATTATCAGAATTAAAAAGGGTAAACGGAATTGGATCTGGAGATATCTTAGGAACACGTGAATATGCCATGCGTATTTGGTTGAAACCTGATCGTATGTTAGCTTACAAAATATCTGCTGATGAAGTAATGGAAGCATTGTCTAGTCAGAGTTTGGAGGCTTCGCCTGGTAAAACGGGTGAAAGTTCTGGTAAACGTTCTCAAGCTTTTGAGTACGTATTAAAATATTCTGGACGTTTTACAACCAAAGAACAATACGGAAATATCGTAGTTCGTTCAAATTCAAACGGAGAACTTTTACGTTTGAAAGATATTGCAACTGTTGAATTTGGAAGCTCGATGTATGATATTTATTCCAATTTGAATGGAAGACCATCTGCAGCGATTGTATTGAAACAGTCTTTTGGAAGTAACGCGAATCAGGTTATTGAAGATGTAAAAGCGAAATTGGAAAAAATCAAACAGAAATTTCCAAAGGGAATGGATTATGAAATCTCTTATGACGTTTCTAAATTCCTTGACGCTTCTATCGAAAAAGTAATTCACACGCTTGTCGAAGCATTTATCTTGGTAGGTTTAGTGGTGTTCCTTTTCTTAGGAGACTGGCGTTCTACTATTATTCCTGCAATTGCGGTACCAGTATCATTGGTAGGAACATTTGTGTTCATGACCTTCTTTGATATTTCCTTGAACTTAATTACGTTGTTTGCCTTAGTATTGGCAATTGGGGTCGTCGTCGATGATGCTATTGTGGTAATCGAGGCCGTTCACGCTAAGATGGAAGAAGAACATCTCTCGCCTCTTAAAGCTACTAAAAAAGCAATGCATGAAATTGCTGGCGCTATTGTAGCAATTACATTCTTAATGGCTGCAGTATTTATTCCGGTTGCATTTATGTCAGGTCCTGTTGGAGTTTTCTACAGACAGTTCTCTATAACAATGGCAACGGCAATTATACTTTCTGGTATTGTGGCATTGACTTTAACACCAGCGCTTTGTGCAATGATGTTGAAAAACAATCATGGTACGCCTAAAAAGAAAACACCAGTAAATAGATTTATTGATGGTTTTAACGAAAAGTTCAACTTAGCGCAAGGCAAATACCAAAATGTATTAGCAAAAATTGTTGACAGACGAGTTGTAACCTTTGTTGCTCTTATTGGTTTCTGTATTGGAACTTGGTTCATAAGCAGTACGGTTCCATCAGGATTTATTCCGAATGAGGATCAGGGAATGTTCTATGCTATTATTCAAACTCCTCCGGGTTCATCATTAGAGCGTACAAATAATATTGCCGAGAAACTGCAGAAAATATCTGAAAGTGTAGAAGGTGTAAAATCAGTTTCGTCATTAGCAGGTTATGAAATTTTGACGGAAGGAACAGGTTCAAACGCCGGAACATGTTTGGTTAACTTAGAAGACTGGAACGATCGTAAACAGTCGGTGCAGGAAATTATGACCGAACTGGAAGAAAAATCAAAAGATATTCCGGGTGCAAATATTGAGTTTTTTCAACCGCCAGCAGTACCTGGTTATGGAGCAGCGGGAGGATTTGAGCTTCGTTTATTGGATAAAACCGGTTCTGGTGATTTCAAAAAAATGGAAGCTGTAAATAAAGAGTTTGTTGAAGAATTAAATAAACGTCCGGAATTATCAAACGTATTTAGTTTCTTTAGTGCGAGTTTCCCTCAGTATATGATGAAAGTCGATAATGATTTGGCACAGCAAAAAGGTGTTTCTATCGAAAATGCGATGAATACTTTGTCAACTCTTGTGGGAAGTAACTACGAAATCAGTTTTATTAAATACGGAATTAACTATAAAGTAATCGTTCAGGCTTCTCCAGAATATCGCGCACAGCCAGATGATATCTTAAAACTGTATGTGAAAAATAATCGTGATGAAATGGTTCCTTTTTCTGCCTTTATGAAATTAGAAAAGGTTTATGGACTTTCAGAAATCACAAGACACAATATGTACAACTCTACTGAAATCAGTGGTGGAGCTGCTCCAGGATACAGTTCTGGTACAGCAATTAAAGTAATTCAGGAAGTTGCGGCTAAAAAATTGCCTCGAGGATATGACATTGACTGGGCAGGTATTTCTGCCGATGAGGTTGCTCAGGGTAATCAGGCGATTTGGGTATTCTTGATCTGTTTAGGATTTGTTTACTTGGTTTTAGCGGCGCAATACGAGAGTTTTATTTTGCCATTATCAGTAATTCTTTCTTTGCCAGCGGGTATTTTTGGAGCTTTCCTTTTATTGAAATTCACAGGATTAGAAAACAATATCTACGCGCAGGTTGCAATGGTAATGCTAATTGGTTTATTAGGTAAAAATGCCGTATTGATCGTGGAGTTTGCGATTCAAAGACACGCTGCAGGAAAAACAGTTCTTGAAGCAGCAATGGAAGGAGCAAAAGCAAGATTCCGTCCTATTTTGATGACTTCGTTTGCTTTTATCGCTGGTTTGCTTCCGCTTGCTTTTGCAACTGGTCCTGGTAAAATTGGTAACAGAACGATTGGTACCGCAGCGGCTGGAGGTATGCTTATCGGAACGATTTGCGGGGTATTCCTAATTCCGGGATTGTATTACATCTTTGGACGAATTGCCGAGAAACATAAGTTGGTAAAACATGAAGAAGAGAATCCATTAACTGAAGAAATTGACAACAATCATGTATAAATTAAAAGTATATAAATATAGTGCCGTATTGGGATTATGTCTTGCTGCAGTGAGTTGTAAAACTCCTGCTCCTGAGACTGCAACTGCCAGTGCGCCGGTTCCGCAATCTTTTGGTACTGCTGCCGCTCAGGATACAATCAATACCTCAACTGTAAAATGGAATGAGTTCTTTAAGGATCAAAATCTAGTTGATTTAATTGATGTGGCCCTGAAAAATAATCAGGAGTTAAACATGACGCTGCAGGAAATCGAAATCGCAAAAAATGACGTTAGAGTTCGTAAAGGACTTTTATTGCCAACAGTTGGCGTTCGTGCCGGAGCTGGAGTAGAAAAAGTAGGAAGGTACACCAGCCAAGGTGCTGGTGATGCCACTACAGAAATTAAACCTGGTGTTGAAACGCCAGATCCGCTTGGTGATTTTACAATTGCTGCTTATGCAAACTGGGAAGTTGATATCTGGAAAAAACTGCGCAATTCTAAAAAAGCAGCAGTAAATAGATATTTAGCAACTGTTGAAGGGAAAAACTTTGTAGTTACTAATCTTATTTCTGAAATAGCCGATTCCTATTATGAATTATTAGCTTTAGACAGTCAGCTTGATATTGTAAAACAAACGATTACTTTACAAAGTAACGCTTTAGAAATTGTAAAAATTCAAAAGCAGGCGGCAAGAGCAACAGAACTTGGGGTGAAGAAGTTTGAGGCTGAAGTACTGACTTCAAAAAGTATGGAGTTTGATATTCTACAGCAAATTAAAGAAACGGAAAATAAAATTAATTTCTTGTTAGGACGTTATCCGCAGGAAATTAAAAGAACAAACACAAACTTCCTGACTTTATTGCCAGCTTCAGTTAGTGCCGGAATTCCGTCTCAATTATTAATGAATCGTCCTGATGTTAAACAGGCCGAATTAGAGTTAGTTGCTGCGAAATTAGATGTAAAAGTAGCTCGTGCAGAGTTTTATCCATCACTTGATATTTCTGCTGCTTTTGGAGTTCAAGCATTTAAGCCATCTTACTTGTTTACGTTTCCTGAATCACTTTTATATTCATTAGCTGGAGATCTTGCGGCACCGCTGATCAATAGAAATGCAATTAAAGCAGAATTTTCAAGCGCAAATGCAAGACAGCTTCAAGCATTATACAATTATGATAAAACAATTTTAAACGCTTATTTAGAAGTATCTAATCAGCTTTCTAAGATTGATAATCTGCAAAAAGGATATGATTTAAAATCACAGCAGGTTACTGCATTAAACAAATCAATTGATGTGTCGAACGATTTGTTTAAATCAGCTCGTGTAGATTATTTTGAAGTTTTAATGACGCAACGCGACGCATTAGAAGCAAATTTAGAATTGATTGATACTAAAAAAGAACAACTTAACGCTGCGGTTCATGTTTATAGAGACCTAGGCGGGGGTTGGAAGTAGAATGCCCATTTTAATTAGTTATTAGTAGAGGCCTCTCAGAAGTTAAATTCTGAGAGGTTTTTTTTAGATAAAACAAACCAGATTAATCCCAAAGCTGCACTGGACTGAAGTCCAGCTCTACAATATGGTTCGAGCCAAAGGCTCTTCTTATAGTTCCGAAGGAACAAATTATATTGTAGACCTGGACTTCAGTCCAGTTTAAATAAAATAAAGCGAAAATCCTTTCAGAATAATTAAAGGTTTTTTATTTTGGCTTATTTAGGAATATTTATTTTCGCTCTAAAACCTTTGTTTGGTTCTGTTTCAAAATCTACAGTTCCTTTAACGGCCTGAATACGGCTTTCCATATTTTGGAGACCATTTTTTGCAATCTTATTTTTTTCGCAACCAATACCATTATCGGTATAATGTATTAAGATGGAATTTTGATCACTTTCAAATTTTATGACAACAAGATTTGCTTGGCTGTGTTTTTTCATATTTACCATTAACTCTTGTAAAATTCGGCTAATAGTGATCTTTTTAATATCATCAATAATTTCCCAGTTTATATTTTCTATATTGGTGACCATGATATTTCTTTCGGTGGTGTTATAAGTCGAAAGCATTTCTTTTATGCTGCTGGTAAAATTGGCACCCGTATCGATTTTATTGTTTTCTTTTGAAATTCCTCTTACACGGCCGTAAATATCATCTAATTTTTGAAGAAGATTCTCTTTTGTGTTTTCTTTAGACAAAGGCTGCGATTCGGTAAATGCAATCACATTAAAAACATCGTTTGCTAATTCATCATGGATTTTTTTCGCAATTCGGGTCTCGGTTTCATACGAAGCTTTAAATTCTATTGCTTTGTTTTTATTTTTATAATAGCGAATTAAAATGGCTATTAAAATAACTAGAAAAATAAATATGATAACTAATACAATGCGCAGGTATTTTTCTTTTTGAAGTGCTAACTGGTTTTCTGCTTTTTCTAGACGAAGTTTTTCATTTTCGTCTTTTTCTTTTTTAGCATCGTATTTAATTTTGGCAAATTTATTTTTAAAGTTGTTTCTAACCTTAATGATACTATCATTTAGCGTAAAATACTTTTGAACATATTTGTGCTTTTGAGGACTATTATCATTTGAAATTAAAATTTGCAACGCTTCTAATCTTTCATCAACACTATTTAGTTTTGTGGAAATAGTGTATGCCGTAAGCGCATTTTCATCTGATTTTTGAACATCTTTTTTGGAATAATAATCGGCTAAGTGTAAGTAACTTTCAATGCTTCCATAAGTGTCCTTTATTTCATTTCTTTTCTGGAGTGCATGACTCATTAAATTGAATCCCTTTTCATCCATTCCATTTTTAAAATAAGCATAGCCCAAGTTGTCTTGATTTCTAGCTTTATGAGTCGCTTGAAGCTTATCATCTAAAAGTTTCGTTCTTAATATTGATTCTATTAGGGCAATCGCTTTGGCGTATTTTTTTTGCTGAATATAAATTGGTGCAATATTACTTATAGGGATCAGTTTTGCAATTGGATCTTCATATTCTTTCGCAGATTCTTTATAATAAAAAATAGCATCATTGTATTGAGAAAGTTCTTTGTCAGCAACGCCTAACGTTGCATTTATAGCAGCAGTGTACATATTCTTTTTTTTGAAATATGTTGATGCTTCGGTAACAGTCTCCTTGCTACCATAATAATCACCGTTGACCTGCTGTATTGCAGCCATTTGTATAAGGATATATCCAATATTGGCACTGTCTTTTAAAGTTTCAAAAAGTATTTTGGATTTATTAAATTCGAAAAATGCAGTATTAAAATTTTGTTTTTCATAATTTGCAATTCCTGTATTTCGCAAACTAAGAGCTTCTTTTTGTATAGCTTCAGTATTTGGGTTGACGGTCGTTTTTTCTTTGCAGGAAAAAAGAAAAAGGAAAATAATAAAATAAAAAAACGGGGACCGTAACATATAAATTTACTTTCCCCGAAAATAGTAATTAATTAGATACTAAAAATATTTTTATTCATCCGTTGGTGGTGGTGGTGGAACTTTTCCATCACCAGGACCCTCACCAGGCGTACCCTCACCAGGACCATCATCAGCATATGTATCTTTTGCTGGATTAACAGTTTTTTTTGTTTCTTGTTTTGGCTTCGTTTCAATTTCATCCGGAGTACAAGAAAATATGCTGAATAATAACGCAATAGCGCTAAAAAGTAATAATTTTTTCATTTTGATTTAATTTAGAAATTAGACATAGGTATTGCTGTCCGGAGTTTATCCAGAGTTATTATTGGCAATACCAAATTGATTTTGGGAAGTTGATCGTGTAGAACGGTAAGACGTAATTTAAACTTCCCGAATAAACTCGGTCTTACGGTTTTCCACAATGATAATTAGATCTAGTTTTATATTTTTGTTTTAGTCTGCAGACAAAACTTGAACTAATTTCTGATGCAAAGGAAAGGCACTTTTAGACCACTGTAGATAAGGTATTCCCGGAATTCCTGCGTTTTCCTGAGATTCCCATGATTTCCCAATAAAATAAAAATGCAATGCCTATTTTTTTATTAAATGTTATTTGGCTTTAGACGAATCTCTATTATAATAGATGTAATAAGCTTGACAAAAGTTGGATTGAACTGAAAAAAAAGTAGAAATAATATGAGATTGGAATAAAAATTGAAAGTGCTGATAAGGATTTGAATTTTTGAAGTCAAAAATAAAGGCATATAAAAAGATTTAGATTAAAAATAAAAGTAAAGAGTCCAAAGAGGTTCCTAAAAAAGTCAAGATGAATAATACATTAGAAGCATATAAAAAAGCGATTAAAATTAAATACGAACTCGAAAAAGAGGGAGAATACTTCGATTATTTGTATAGTCCATCCCGAGGAAAACTCCGCGATTTGTGCTGGCTTATTTTTGAAAATAATCCGAGCCAAGATGATTTGAATGTTTTTAGGAATTTGTTGGGTTTAGATTTTGATCATACAAAAAAGAATAAGTTTAAGGAACAAAAAGATAAGTTTAGACCCATTGAAACCTTTTTTAAAGGCGAAACAGATCCGTCAAATATTGACGCCATAAATCTTGCGGCAATTTTGGTCGATTTTCAACCGCGTCCTTTTAAAAGGTTTAATGAAAAGTGTAGAAATGGAGAAGCCAAACTGGCTGAAAATACAGAAAGAACTGAAGTTGCCACTGAAATAGAGAATGAAGTCATAGAATCAAAGAGTTTTGTTGAAAATGAAAATGAAGAGTCTAAAGAAGTTCCTAAAAAAGGAAATCTTTTTTTGAATTTAAAAGACATATATTCTAATTCTAAAAAAATAGCTCAGAACATACAGCCGAAAAAAGTAATTAAGATTGCAATAGGAACAGTCTTATTGGTGTCTTCTGCGTGTTTAAATTATGTGCAGAAAAAAGATCAGCTAGAATAGTTTCCAAATGAAGATTGAAAGCATTTTTTTGAAAAATAAAATGCAAAAAATTGGAAAAAGAATAATTTGTTACGAAGCAATTTAGGCATTTAAATAGTTTGTTTTTTGGCATATATTGACTGTTATTTATACTATAAAGATACGAAAAACATACGGTTAAACCAAATAAAATCAATGAAATAAGTGATTTTTTTTGACTTTTTTTTAAAGTTTGTTTGCTTAATAAATAAGACAGTAAAATTTGATTTTTAGCTGGATTGTAATAAAATTATTTATATTTATAAAAGAGTAAAAAATAATCCATTTAAAAATATGATTTATGAAAAAGCTTCTAATAGTAGTAATTGTTTTATGCACTTTTGGTTGTAAAAAGTATGTAGTGTTGTTTGAGCAGCCAACAAATATGAAATTGGATAACTTAAAATTGGAAGTATATCTTGATAAAAAGAAAGTGCACGACATTACCTTAAAAGCAACAAATGAAATGCCGACTTACCAAACAGCAGAACTTTCAATATCTGATGAAGGAAAACACCTGCTTGAGGTTAAAACAAAAGACACCATCTTTAGTTATGATATAAAGTATCCCGAAGAAAAATATATTATGGTGACAGCCCACCTAAAAAGTGACGGAAAGCTTACTGTTGGAATTCTAAAGCAATCTTATAAATTTAGGTTTCATTGATGCTTGAATTTATTTCAAATATAAAAGCCTTTCACATTTAATGCGAAAGGCTTTTGTAATTTTAAGGGAAAGTCTTAAGATAAAAAATCTTTAAGCCAGAATCCAGAGTTTTTAATGGTTCTTTTTTGAGTCTCAAAATCGACATGAACAAGTCCAAATCTGGCATTGTAGCCTTCAGCCCACTCAAAGTTGTCAGTCAGCGTCCATACAAAATAGCCATCAACATTTAAGCCGTCTTCTTTGGCTTTTAAAATTTGTTCTAAATGATCCTGAATATAATGCGTACGCTTGATGTCATGCACTTTTCCGTTTGTAACCGTGTCTGGGAAAGCGGCGCCATTTTCGGTTATTATAATTTTTTTGATGTCGTATTCGTTAAATCTTTTTAAAACATGATAGAGAGCAGGAGGATAAACTTCCCAGCCCATATCAGTTGCTATTACATTTCTTTTTTCGGCACTAATTAATTCGGCACCGATATAGGGAATTAGTAACGACGATTTTACAACTTCTCTAGTATAACATTGCAGACCAATAAAATCGAAATCGAAAGCAATGTTTTCTAAATCATCGGGCGCAATATAATTGCTTAGTTTTTTTAAAACAGGCAAGTCATCCTGCGGATATCCAAGTCCGAGAAGCGGTTCGATAAAAGTCCTGTTTAGCAAAGTGTCGACCCGTTTTGCAGCGTCAACATCTTTTTGATTTTGTGAAAAAGGCTCAATGTGAGTAGATGAAAAAGTAGTTCCAATATTGGCGTCGGGAATTCTATTTCTAAGTATTTTTCCTCCGGCCGCAGTCGCCATTGTAACGTGGTGCATGGCTTTTAGGTAATTTGTAATTCCTTTTTTTCCGGGTGCGTGAATACCAAGAAAATAACCAGCTCCGGTAAAAACAGAAGGTTCATTGATGACCATCCAGTTTTTAACGCGATCGCCAAAATGCTTGGCGCAGATTTCAACATAGTCTGAAAACCACGAAACCGATTCGCGATTCGTCCAGCCGCCTTTTTGTTCAAGTGCATGAGGTAGATCCCAATGGTAAAGAGTAACCCAAGGTTCGATGCCCTGAGCAAGCAATGAATCGATGATTTTATTGTAGTAATCAATTCCGGCTTGATTGACAGGATGCGTTCCCGTAGGCATAATTCGTGGCCAGCTGATCGAAAATCGAAAATTAGGGATATTTAATTCTTTGATTAAATTAATATCATCTTGATACGAATTATAAAAATCACAAGCAGTTATGGCATGATGTCCGTTTTTAATTTTCCCTTTTTGAGAAGTAAAAACATCCCAGATCGAAGAACCTTTTCCGTCTGCATCATGAGCTCCTTCAATTTGAAATGCGGCGGTAGAAACACCCCACAAGAAATCCTCTCCAAATTGATTTTTGTTTAGAAACGAGTTTTCAACTTTATTCATTCAATATATGTTCCTTGATTTTTAATTGCTTTTTTTTAATGAAGGAAAGAAGATTGCATAGCTCTTAAAAAAAGCCATTCTTTGAATGATACTAGAAAATTTAGATTAAAGAATTTCATAACTTTTAGTTTTATTCAAATTAATAAAACTAATGTGAATAAATTGTAAAGTCATTATTATCAAATAATTAAATAAGACAAAAGCGATAAAAGAAACGATTAAAAGCAAGTTTCTAATCTTCCCATCCGCATAATGTCAAACCATATCCCTGAGCTTGTTTTAATGATGTTTTTGTGATTCCGTGACTGCAGGATGATAAACCCCTGCAGTTTTCGTTATAATGGTATTTTTTTGCACCTTTTGGCCCGCATATAAAAACGCTGGTTTCTGGCATACTGAATGAAGTTAAAATTATAAATAGTAAGAGTAAAGTATATTTCATTTAAATAATCTTATTTGACGATTAAATTATATTCGTTTCCTTTTTTATCGTTGGCTTTTAATTTTCCTTTTGAAATCCATTCGGTACTGATTTCTATTTCAGCAATGCTGTCCATTAAAATTCCGGCACCATATTTTCCCTGAACATTTATATTCCCAAAAACCGAATCGCCTTTGTCATTTATTCCTTTTACATCATAATTGTATTCGTAGTTTCCTGGGTTTCCGGTTCGGTATTCGTATTGATAGGTTTTATTTACATGATACGTTTGAGCTTCGTCCGGCGTAATCGTTTTTCGGTCATCTGCGGTAACAGTTTCTTTATAAAACGTGTTGATTTGCGGTGGAGGTGGAGCATCCGCTTTTTTGCAGGAATAAAACGCAACTAATAAAAGTAAGATGAGGTAGTTTTTTAGCATAGGCTTTGTGGTATTTGGTTTTTAAGTATTTGCTAAATCTAATTAGAATTATGACGTTTGAAATAAGTACTTATACGTGATTTTTAAATAATCTTTCAGCAATTTCTTCCTTCTCAATTATTATTTGTGAAGGAAGAATCATTTGAATTTTGTTAGTTATCGGATTTTTAAAAATTGAAAAATTTCCTCTACAGTTTTTGTAGCGAAATTGAAATCCTTTTAGTCCCTTAATAAATCCTTCTTTTTGAGTTATTTCAAACACATAATTGGAGCAGGATTTTTTAAAAATGCATTTTCTTCTGTTGGATTGAGGAATTAAAATCCAATACAAGCGAATTATTAATAGGATGAAATATTTCATTTTTTCTGAAAAACAACCATTTGGTTATTTGTTGTATAACCTGGTTTTGCTCCAAGTCCAAAACAGCCATTTTCTGGATGCACAAATGTTGATACACTTTCTAAACGCACATATTCCCAGCCTTGATTTCTATAATTTTTTATTAAGCTTTCAAGTTGTTCAGCAACATGATTTGAAGTCCCTTTTTTTGGATCAATTGAAGCTATGAATGGCACTACTTTATATTCCATAATTTTTTGGTTTGATTAATATTAAATTGGTTTATAATTCAAATGTAAGACCAATAAAAATTAGAATTTTATGGAAATCCGTAATGTAGTAGAATTTTAAAAGGAGTTTTTTTAGAGAGGGATTTAAACAGAAAAAAGAGGACAATAATGGCCCTCTTTAAAATATATAGATTTGATTTTTTATTCTTTTTCTAAAATAAAATCCTTTATAATTTTATCCATATTTGAAGGCAAGTCAGCATTTTTAATTTCAAAGTGTTTTATATTCATTTCAGAAAGCCATTTGCTCCAATATGCTTTTATAACTTTTTCTTCAAACGGATTATTTTTGCTTGGATTTATACCTAAAACTAAAACTTCAAGATTCGATAAATCTTTATTGATTTTGATGAATCCAAAATTTCCTTTCTCGAATTTTTTCTGCCAATGATTAGTATTTAGTCCATTTTTTTTAATTAACAGAGGGGTTAGATAACTGGATAAATTTCCATCTTTGATTTGCGTTCCTTCATAAAACATGTACCCATCCGTTAAAATAACTAAGATATTTCGATAATCTTTATCGATACATTGATCTTGAATTTTGCTGTCAAAAAAGTTCCAAATATCTGAGCCAATATATTTGTCATCTTTAATTGCAGATTCATATATTTTTGATGTTTTTGAAGAATAAGTACTATTTATAGAATTCAATAATTCTCTAGAAGCGTTGTCTTTATTAACAGTAATTCTTAATTTTTTAGAAATAGAATTAATCTGTGAATTTTCTGGTTCGGGATTAAAGAATATTTGCATTTTGTCATCAATTTGCCTCATTCGCTTTGGTTTTAAATGCTGTGTAAAAGCTTCAGAAACTGATTTAATATATCCTAAATCACGCTGGTAAATTTCCATAGTGGGATTTGGATTTTTCTTGAGACTTATTCGATCCGATAAATCGATTAAAATGCTGATATTATAGTTTTCTGAAGCGGCACTTTTAACTGCTGTTTCTTTTTCTTCATTTTTAGGGTCTTCTTTACACGAAAAAAATAAAATTAATAATAAAGGCATTGTGATTCTTAGTATAGTTTTTTTCATAGTATTAGTTTTTAGAATATACTAAATGTTGAAAATCAGGATCGATTAAGTTTAATTTACTTAAATGTTCTTCAGAATAAAGTTCACAGCTTTGTAAAAGTTCTTCTTTCTCTTTATAAGGTAAAGCTAATTCTGTACCAATTGCTTGAAACCATCCCTCTTTATATTGATGATGATAATGCAAATACTCTTTCACAGGAAAAACAAAGCCATCTATTTTCGATTGTAATTCAGATATTTTGCCATTTATGGTAACAATCTGTTGTTTGAAATCATTGATTTTATTAATATAATCAGCTTTAAGTTTTTCCAGATTTAATAGATTTTCTTTTTTACCTCTTATAAAAGCTCGGATTTTATCAATGTTTTCAAATTCCTTCATCATAAAGTCAAATACAAGTCCCCAGATTATATACACTACAAAACCGGCGAATATGATCATCCAAAATTCTGGTTGAGCAAGAGCAATGTTTAAGTCATATGGTGAAGATTCAGGAGTTTTATTAAACTCGTATATTTTTTTCTCAATGATGTAAGCTAAAAGTGAATCAAATAAGAATGTAATAGCAAAAAGCGAAATGAGTCTAAAAACATTTTTAAGCCCTTTTCCTTTTTGTACCATATGAATAACATATCCTAATCCCATAAAAACAAATGGAATCGTAACTACTAAAACTCCTTCGAGCCAACTCGCTTTAAAAGCATTTGTAAAAGCATCTGCATCAAAAATTGCAGCACTTAAACTGTCATTTGAAAACTCTTTGAAGAAGGCGGAATAAGAAGCTGAAATATAGAATACTAAAACATAAAGTGTGATTGGAAGCAAAAGAATTAAACCAATATAAAACTGCGCTTTTAAACCTTTTCCTTCTTCAATTCCGTATTTGTCAGGATTGCGTTTAACTTCAATAATCTCATTTTTAATTTGGTCAATATTGTCATTAATATCCTGTTCTTTTTTCTCATAAATACCGATTGCTGCTTCAGATTTTTTAAGTTCAGTTCTATTTTTTTCCTGTTCTTCGCGATAAGGTTGCTTAAGTCTGTCTTGTTCCATTTTTTGTTTTCGGCATTGATCTTCAAAACTCATATATAAATTTTGTAGACATGCTTTTAGAACAATTGGTTTTCCAGTGGCTTTTACAGAAGCTGCAAAGCCGCTTTGGTAGTAAGTAATTCTGATTTGCTCTCTGTCTTCTTCATTTTCTTCTATAACTTTAAAAGAAGAATCCTCAGATTTTTTCAAACTAAATAATTGAGAAAGTGGTTTCATAGTTTAAGCGTTTAGTTGACTAATAATTTCTTCTTTGCTAATATTTTTTTGAACACAATCAATTAAATAATCAGATAGATCATTAATGTTTTCTTCAACGAAATCAAATTTTCTGCAATACTTTTTGAGCATATTTAATTCGTCGTCAGTTACTTTTCCATCTGCCCAAATAATTCTTGCTAAATCATACAAGTATTCAATTTTTGTGGTTAAGGCTTCCGGAACTATAAATTCTATATTAACAGGGTTTAGAAAAAGTTTATCCAATTCTTCTTTTGCAATGCCTCTTTCATCAGCAAAATGATACAACATTTGTAATTCTAATACATCAAATTGATCGTCTGCCATTGCCATTTGATACAATCTCAAAAAATGGCTTTTAAGTTCTAGTGTTATCATGGTTTTTTGGTTTGTTTATTTTAGATTTTCACATGCAATTCCGTCTCCATCTGAGTCCAGATTTTTGTAACAGCTTTTATTGCTATTGTATGCAGCTTGTGCTTGTGCTCGAGTTGCAAAATCACCACAGGTTTTTGTTGGACAGTTTGAACTCGAACTAGAATTTGAACTTGTCTCTCCTGAATCTGAACAAGAAATTATAATACCTGTAAGTATTAATGAGGAAATAGAAATAGATATGATTTTTTTATATTTCATGATTGAATTATTTAAAATGATAAATTAAGAATGTAAGAATTCCTGTGAAGGCAAATATTACAAGGCATCCGTTGTTTTGATATCGAATGCCTGGTATACCAGTTTTTGTAGAATAGCCATTTTTACTAAATGTTCCCATTTTTGTTCTAAGACTTGGAGAAATTCCTGATTTGCTAATATTCAAACCAAGTCCTCCCCCAAGTTTTATTCTTTTTTGAAATCGAAAGCCCATTTAAGTTGTGTGACAATCGTTACAACAAGTTTTACAACCATTTGACTTTGAGTAAGTTTTTTTTGCCTCATCTACTGCAGGTTTACAGCTAGAATAGAGACCAAGGTATTTTTTACTTACGATACTTTTGAAGTATGGGCATTCATCAGTATGAACTTCATGATCCCTGTTTAATTGGGCGGTGTTGTTTACATAATAAAGTTTCATGGTTTAAAGGTTTTAATTAATATTAAATTGATGTATGGTTCAAAAGTAAACCCAATCAAAACCAGTATTTTACGGAAATCCATAATCTGCGATTTTTTAAATTTCAGTAATAAAAAAAAGCCCCCGAAGGAGCTTGAGAAAATAAGTTTATAAAGGATTAAATAATCCCCATATCTTTTGCGATCGAAACTAAATGAACAGTATTATTTGCCTTGAAAAAATCTTTGAGTTTAGAAAGTCTTTTTTCCATAGCGCTTTTACTATTTGGCTTGACTTCTGAATTTTTAAAAATCTCGATAATTTCATCCTGAGATGTTCCAGCAGACAAATATTTTAGGATTTTAATATCGACATCGTCTATTTCGTAGTTGCCTTTTTCCTGAAGCGCAGAAGCAATTTCAGATGAAATAAATTTTTGATCAGAAACCGAAATTAGGGTAAGCGCTTTTTTGAGATCTTCGATACTGTTTCTGCCTTTTAGCACAAAGGCGTTAATTTCAGAATCGTCAAAAAGTGATTTTATGCGAACATTTTTATCTTCAATAGAGTAGGCAATGATTTTAATATCGGGCTGCAGTTCACGAACTTTTTGAATCAACTCGTCACCACTTCCGATTTTTACTTCGCGATGGTCTTTTTTAAACGAAAGATCACTAATTAATAAATCGTATGGTTCATTATCCTGAATAGCTTTTCTAATTTTTAGAAAAGCATCGTCACAGTATTTTGCATGTTGAAAATTGAGGATGTTGAAATCACTCAAAGTTTGTTTTATGGCTAAATTGAATTCTTCAAAATCCTCGGCTATTATTACTTTTTTAAACATAGGCTTTTATTTAGGCATTATTATTTTTACTTTAAAACCTTTATCTGGTTCAGTTTCAAAAGTAATAGTTCCTTCATTAGACAAAATACGGTTTTCCATATTTTGCAAACCATTTTTTATAATTTTCGATTTTTCGCATCCTTTTCCGTGATCGGAGTAGTTTATAAATAAAGTATTTGAGTTGTTCTCAAACTGTATTACAACAACAGAAGCCCCACTATGTTTTTTCATATTAACCATTAATTCATGCAAAACGCGCTGAATGGTGATTTTTTTTAAATCTTCAATCGAATCCCAGTTTACTTTTTCAACGCCATTTATAATAACATTAGTCTGTTCACTATTATAGGTAGAAAGCATTTCTTTTAAAGTGTTTGGGTAATTTGGCCCGGTATCAATATCATTGTTTTCTCTGGAAATTCCGCGAACGCGTGAATAAATGTCGTCGAGTTTTTGCAGTAAGTTTTCTTTATTGTTTTCGTTGGTTAAAGGCTGAGTTTGTGTATATGTAATCGCATGAAAAACGTCGTTTGCCAGACCATCATGAATATCTTTGGCAATTCGTGTTTCGGTATCGTAAGCTGTTTTTATTTTTTCAAGTCGATTTCGGTTTTCATAACGTTTTCTCAAATATAGAAGTAAAAGAAAAAGGCCAATTATACCAATTATAAAAAATATTATTTGGTAATTCGCTTTTTGAAGCGCTAATTCATTTTCCGCTTTTTCTAATTTAAGTTTTTGATTTTCATCTTTTTCCTTTTGAGAATCGTATTTGATTTTGGCAAATTTGTTTTTAAAATTATTCCGAACTTTAATAATACTGTCGTTCAAAACAGAGAATTGCTTAGCATATTCAGTATTGTTCGCCATTGATTTATTAATCATTAAATAAGAAAGGGCTTCTAAACGTTCGTCAATACTATGAAGTTTAGTCGCGGTTCTATAAGCTTTTAAAGCGTAATCTTTTGATTTTAAAGGTTCGTTTTCAACATAAAGTTCAGCGAGATGGAGATTGCTTTCAATGCTTCCATAATCATAAGGAATATTCTTTCTTAACTCCAGACTATATTCTATAAGTTTAAGCCCTTTTTTAGTCTGTCCATTTTTGTATAAAGCATAACCTAAATTATCAATATATCTTGTTTTGAATTTTTCTGATTGATCTGCTGCTGTTTTTGTATTCGAAATAGAGTCAAGAATTTTTATGGCTTGATCGTATTTTTTTTGATGAATATAAACTACTGCAATATTGTTTAAAGTATTTTCTTTGCATGAAGGATCTGGGCAATCTTTCAAACCTTGATCATAATAGTAGATAGCATCGTCATAATTAGATAATTCTTTTTCAGCTATTCCATATAAATTATTGATTGTGGAGGTGTAAATATCTTTTTTCTTAATATAAGGCAAGGCCTCAGTAAGAGTTTCCTTGCTTCCATAATAATCACCATTGATTTGCTGTATAAGGGCAATTTGAGCAAGAATGTACACAAGATTAGTACTGTCCTTGCCTTTTTCATACAAAGCTTTAGACTTATTATAATAATAAAAAGAACTATCATAATTTGCTTGTTGAAATTTTTCTATAGCCTTATTTCTAATCCCTAAAGCTTCTTTATTGGGTGTCTCATTTTTCGCAGGAACAACCGTTTTGTTTTGGCATGAGAAGTACAGAAGTAAAAATATAAAATAAAAAAACGGGGATCGTAACATAAAATTTACTTTCCCCGAAAATACAAATTAATTGTTTTTAATAGGTTTTTTTATTCATCTTTTGGTGGCGGTGGTGGCGGTGGAGTATCTCCAGGTCCATCATCAGCATAAGAAGGTTTTGCAGGATTAATTTCTTTTTTAACATCATCATATTCGTCGGCTGTGCAAGAGAATAATGTAGCTGACAATAGCGCAAACGCTCCCAATAAAAATATTTTTTTCATGTTTTTTATGATTAAAAATTAGGCATAGGCATTGCTGTTCAGAGGTCGTCTGAATCTTTTTTGGGCAATGCCAATTTTTGAATGGGAAGTGAAGTGCGTAGAACAGTAAGATTTTCATCTATACTTCCCGGAATAAAATCCGTCTTACGGTTTTCCGCACTTTTAAGTAAACTAGTTTTGTACATTTGTTCTAATCGCGAAGTAGAACAGGAACTAATTCTGAGACAAAGGAACAACGCTTACACGCCGACATTGCTACGGAATTCCGGGAATTCCGATTTAAATTTTTGAATTCCAAATATTTCCTAAAATGTCCTAAGAAATCCGAAAATAAAATCCTAAGAAATCCGAAAAGCCTATGTGTAAAAATACTTTTGAAGAATATAAAAAAGCTATAAAAGCAAAGTATGAGATTGAAAAAACAGGAGAATATGCTAAATATTTAAGCTCTCCAACACAAGCTAATCTTAGAAAATTATGTTGGGAAAGATTTAGAGAAAATAACAATACAGCTGATTTAAAAGCTTTTCAAAACTTCTTTGATTTTGAGTTTAGCATACATAAAAAAAATCAGCTAAAAGAACAGACAGATAAATTAAAGCCAATTGGAGCTTTTATTCTTGGAAAAACGGAATCGCCAACTGATGAAACAATCGAGTTTGCAGCAGTTTTGGTTGATTTTAAATTAAAGCCTTATAGAAATTTTGAAAAGAATGGAATTAGGGAAGAGAAATCAATTGATAATTCTGCTGATCCAGAATTGGTTGATGAGGTTGTAGAAAAAGAAACAGAAAGTTTTTCGGAAACAAAAAAAGCAAGTTTGCTATCTGAAAAAGTAGAAGAAGATTCACAATCAAAAAAGTCAGTTTGGAAGACTAAGTATTTTGAAAAGCTATTTAATAGATCAAAACCGGCTATGATTTCTACTGCAGTTATTTTTTGTTTAATAGCAGTAACAATTTATTTTGCATTTATTAAAAAGAATTGCATGCAATGGTCTGAAGATCATTTTGACATTGTAGATTGCAATTCAAATATTTTAAAGAATCAAAATAAAATAATTCCATATGATGAAAATCTTCTGGA
The DNA here is from genome assembly GCF_004362055.1 of Flavobacterium sp. 245. Lineage (GTDB taxonomy): Bacteria > Bacteroidota > Bacteroidia > Flavobacteriales > Flavobacteriaceae > Flavobacterium. The sequence goes on along the minus strand of NZ_SNXB01000003.1, from coordinate 295,105 downwards.
TTTTAGAAAATTAAGAGTCTGTGATACAACAACTAATTATAGTAATATGTGGTATTCTAAAAAAGATAATGTTGTTGAATTTTTTAATACACATGGAAGAAATCCGGTAAATGATAAAGCACTAAGAGCTGTAACGCAAGGCATATTTGATAAATATGCAGAAAAATGCGGTTCTAAAAAATAAAAAAAAACCTCCCAAAATAAACTTTTTTGGGAGGTTTCATCACTTTGATTTTTACTCTTGATCCGATTTATATGCGGTGTCTTGTGGGAACAACATTTCGTTTAGGGTAGTATCTCTTTTATACACATCAGGATAAAAATTCATATTTCCATCTATCGTTACCCAGGCGGTAAAATAGCCTATATAAATTGGGATTTTTTTCTTCAACAAAAATGGCGTTTCTTTTTCGCCACTCATTGCCGCATTTATTTTATCAATTGTCCAGTCGGGATAATCTTTCATCATTGAAACGGCAAGTTCTTTAGCTTTTTCAACATTGATACAGCCATGACTGAAAATACGTTTTTCAAACCCAAACAAAGATTTCGATGGAGTATCGTGCATGTAAATATCATTAGGATTTGGAAACATGAATTTTACAAGTCCTAATGCATTATCCGGCCCTGGTTTTTGTCTCACTTTCCCGCCATTCCATTCCATATTATGATCGGCCAGATAATTTTTGTCTTCGGCCATTTTTAGTTTTAATTCATTTTGGATAATGCTAGTCGGAACATACCAATACGGACTAAAAACAATTCGATCAATCTGACCACTGAAAATCACGGTTTTGGTCAAGGGAGTTCCAATAAAAACTTTCGAAACAATATCAAAATTTTTATCTCGCACAAAATACAGCATAAACGACGGAATATTGACCATCACATATTCGCTTTGATTTTCCAAAGAAGCCGGAATCCATCTGCAGCGTTCCATATTCAGCATTATCGTTTTGATTCGATCGCTGATTGGTTCATTCATTTGATCAACATGTTCTTTTGAAATAATATAATTAGGCGTCAACGCATGTCTGATTTTATATTTCATTACGCCGTCCATTAATTCCCGATCATAAAAATTGCTTTTAGAATCTTTTGCCAAGTCACCAATTACAAATAAGCGCTGTCTTACATCGGCAATAGTCTGCGAAGTGGCGTCTGGACGTAAATCTTGAAACGGAGTATCCATGTGAATAACATTCCACTGATTGTTTTTTTCAATTTCACGGTATTTTTTTAAGACTTCCTGAAGTTTGTAATATTGGCTAAAAAGAATTTTTTTATTTTCTTTCAATAAATCTGGATTGCTTACAATTGAATCTAACAACGATTCATAAGACAATTTTTTCTTAGGCAAATACCATTGAATTTTGTTTTGTTCATCGGCATCAATTCCCTTGTAAACGTGTTTGGCGTATAAAATATACATTGAACTCAGTAAAAGTTCAGTATCAGAATCAGAAATTTTTGATTTTGATACTGATTCCTCATCAAAAACGTCATCGAGTTTATTTTTATAAGGAATGTCTATTTGAACACCTTCTTCGTAAGTTGAATTTAATTTGTGATATAAAAGATATCCAAATTCGTTTATATCATTTCCTGCATACCAAATTGGTTTATATGCTTTATCCTTATATAAAGCCGTAACATCTGTTTGATAGGCTTTCAAATCAGAATATTTTTTGAAAAATGCAGCGATTGAGGCACTAGTAATTTCTGGAGCGGCAACAGAAATTATTTTATGCGCTTCAGAAATTGGCAGATCATTTTTTGAAAAAACAGTTGAGGAACTTAAAAAAAATCCCAGTAAAAGAATTACGGCAAAAGTAAAGTTTTTCATTTTTTTCGATATTACGTTACAAATCCTTTAAGAAAATATTGGAAACAAGCAGTAAGTTGTAAAAAAAATGATTTGGGGAAATCGGTATTTGTACTCAAATTTATAAAAAATATCTTAATATTTTGAGGTTTATATTTTAAGAAAATGTTCAAAAAAAACAATAATTGTTAAAAGCGAAAATTACATTACTAAAGTGAAAGAAAGTGCAGGATAGTTTTTCAAATTATCCTGCTTTTATTTGTTAAAGAAATTATTTTTTTAAAAAAAATGAAGCAAAAGTTTTTTTCTTCAAATGCAAACTTATATTTTTACGCAACCGATTGCAATTGTTGTTTTATTTCGAATAATGTATTTTTTGAATTAAAATTTTATCAAATATTTTTATGCTAACGAAAAACACTGATGCATTCAGAATTGAAATTTTAAAGAATAAATTAAAAAACCAAAATGACTTCATTACGATTTGTTTTCCTTTTTCTTCTGATTTCCTTTTCCACTTTGGCACAAAAGGATTATAAATTGTGGCTCCAGTATACTGCAGTGAACAATGCTGTAATGGCTTCAGAATATAAAAACAATCTTAAAGGCATTGTTGTTTTAGGAAACTCCGAAACGATTAAAGTTGCTCAGAAAGAACTTCAAGCCGGATTTTTGGGTATGTTGGGAAATATCCCTCAAATAAAATCGGAAATTAAAGAAGAAAATAATCTGATTGTAGGCGCTGCATCTTCATTAAATCCTGAAATAAAAAAGTTGGTTAGCTCTGATTTTGATAAAATAAACAATGAAGGCTTTATCATCAAATCGGTTTCCATTCAAAATAAAAAACAAATCATTATTACAGGAAAAAATGATGTTGCCGTTTTATACGGTGTTTTTAGTTTTCTGAGAATACTGCAGACAAATAAGTCTCTTAAAAATTTAAATATTGCTGATTCTCCAAAAACAAACATCAGAATTTTAAATCATTGGGATAATCTCGACCGCACTGTAGAACGCGGTTATGCCGGATTTTCACTTTGGAACTGGCAAAAACTGCCTGATTTTATTGATCAGCGTTATATTGATTATGCTAGAGCAAATGCTTCAATTGGAATTAACGGAACGGTTTTAACCAATGTAAATGCCAATGCACTTATTCTGACGCCACAATATTTAGAAAAAGTCGAAGCCTTAGCGAATGTTTTTAGGCCTTACGGAATAAAAGTTTATTTGACCGCAAGATTCTCGGCACCAATTGAAATTGGAAATTTAAAAACAGCCGATCCAAAAGATCTCGAAGTGATGAATTGGTGGAAAAATAAAGCAACCGAAATCTATAAACGAATTCCAGATTTTGGTGGTTTTTTGGTAAAAGCAAATTCTGAAGGTCAGCCTGGCCCGCAAAATTATGGCAGAGATCATGTTGATGGAGCTAATATGCTTGCCGATGCTGTTGCGCCTTTTGGAGGAGTAATTATGTGGCGTGCATTTGTATATTCAGAACATGATGCGAATGACCGCGCTAAACAAGCTTACGCTGAATTTCAACCTTATGATGGGAAATTCAAAGAAAATGTAATCATTCAGGTTAAAAACGGAGCAATTGATTTTCAGCCAAGAGAACCATTTCATCCCTTATTTGGAGCAATGCCAAAAACGCCTTTAATGATGGAATTTCAAATTACTCAGGAGTATTTGGGTTTCAGTACACATTTGGTTTTTCTGCCTAAATTATTTCAGGAAGTTTTAGAATCAGACACGTATCAAAAAGGAAAAGGTTCAACGGTTGCAAAGGTTGTTGATGGCTCTTTACACCATAATAAAATTACCGGAATTGCCGGCGTGGCCAACATTGGAAATGATTTAAACTGGACCGGACATCCTTTTGCGCAGGCAAATTGGTACGGTTTCGGCAGATTGGCGTGGAATCCTTATTTAGATTCAGAAGTTATCGCTGATGAATGGTTAAGAAGCACTTTTTCGAATGATGAAAATTTCCTTAAACCAGTAAAAAAAATGATGATGGAATCGCGCGAAGCGGTTGTAGATTATATGACACCGCTTGGTCTGCATCATATTATGGATACAGGTCATCATTATGGGCCAGGGCCGTGGGTTTCGAATTTGTCCCGACCAGAATGGAATCCGGTGTATTATCATAAAGCAGATAAAAACGGAATTGGTTTTGACCGATCAAAAACGGGTACAAATGCCACAGCGCAATATGCACCCGAAGTCGAAAAGCTTTTTGATAACTTGCAAACTTGTCCAGAGAAAGATTTATTATGGTTTCACCACGTTTCGTGGGATTATAAATTGAAAAATGGCCAAACACTTTGGAATGGCTTAGCATTGAAATATCAGGAAGGTGTAGATGAGGTTGCAGCAATGCGGAACGTTTGGAACAAAACTGAAAAATATATTGACAGTGAACGTTTTTCTGAAGTTCAAATGTTATTAGAAATTCAGTATAAAGAAGCAAAATGGTGGCGCGATGCCTGTTTACTTTATTTTCAGCAATATTCAGGTAAAGAACTTCCGTCGGGAGTAGAAAAACCGACACAAACATTAGACTATTTTAAATCATTAAAATTCCCATTTGCACCAGGAAATGGGTAATAAATTGAGTAAATGTAACGCGGATTAGACGGATTCGCTATCGCGAAGACACGGAAAAAAACGGGTTTTTCCCTTTTAAAATAATAATAAAAAATCCGTGTAAATCAGCGTTTTCGCGATAGCGAATCCGTTTCATCAGCGTGCTAAAAATATATATATTTAAAAAAATTATGAGCAAGAAATCGGCAATTGTAACCGGAGGAAATTCGGGTTTAGGATTTGCAACAGCAAAAAAACTTTGTGATAATGGTATCACAACTTACATCATTGGAAGATCAAAAGAAAAAACAGAAGAGGCCTGCAGAGAAATTGGAGAAAACGCTGTTCCAGTAATTTTTGATTTGAATGATCTGGCTGGAATTCCAGCAATGATTGAAAACATTGCTAAAAATAGTCCAATTGATATTTTGGTAAACAATGCCGGAATCAATCTGAAAAAAGAATTTTTAGACGTTACCGATGAAGATTTTTTATCAATAATTCACACCAATCTTTTGAGTGTTTTTGCAGTCAGTAAAGCGGTTGTAAAAAACATGAAAGAAAATGGCGCCGGAAGTATTGTAAACATCAGTTCGATGGCATCGCAATACGGAATTCCGAAAGTAATAGCGTATTCAGCCAGCAAAGGCGCAATCGAATCGATGACGCGTGCGATGGCAGTAGAATTGGCTCCGTTTGGAATTCGTGTTAATTGTGTTGCTCCAGGTTTTATTAAAACTAAAATGTCGGCCAAAGCTTTGGACAGCGATCCAGAAAGAAAAAACAAAGTGCTGGGAAGAACGCCAATGGGATTTTTAGGAGAACCTTCAGATATTGCCGATGCTGTTTATTATTTCGCTTTGAGCGAATCAAAATACACAACCGGAACTATTTTGCCTGTTGACGGCGGAAATAGTATTGGGTTTTAATAAGCGTTGAAAATTTCTCGCAAAGGCGCAAAGGCGCAAAGAGATTCTTTTTAAGTTTTTATAATAAAACTTAGCGACTCTGCGACTTTGCGAGATTAAATAAAAAACAGTCAGTATGACAAAAATGCAACAAACAATGCGTTGGTTTGGACCTCAGGACAACGTTACTTTATTAGATATCAAACAAGCTGGAGCAACCGGAATTGTCACAGCTTTGCATCATATTCCAGTTGGAGAAATCTGGACAATTGATGAAATTAAAGAAAGACAACAAATTATTAAAAATGGTGGTCTTGAATGGTCGGTTGTAGAAAGCCTTCCGGTTCATGAAGAAATTAAAAAGGCTTCTGGAAATTATCTTCAATACATTGAAAATTACAAAATCAGTTTAAAAAATTTGGCAGCATGCGGTATCAAAATCATTACTTATAATTTCATGCCGATTCTGGATTGGGTAAGAACGAATCATAATTTTATTAATTCTGATGGAAGCAAAGCTTTATTATACAACCAGGATGCTTTTACTTTTTTTGATGTTTTTCTTTTAAAAAGACCAAATTCAGAAAATGATTATTCCGATTTAGAAAAAGAAAATGCGTTACAATTTGGAAACCAATTATCTGAAGAGGAAAAAGCATTATTGTTTAAAAATGTTTTATTAGGATTGCCGGGAAGTAAAATCAATTTTACAGCCGAACAAATTTTGGCACTTTTAGAAAATTATGCTGCTATAGATAATCAAAAATTAAGAGAAAATCTGATTTACTTTTTATCTGAAGTTACTCCAATTGCGGAAAAAGTTGGCGCTAAATTAGCGATTCATCCTGATGATCCGCCTTTTTCAGTTTTAGGTCTGCCAAGAATTGTTTCAACAGAAGCAGACTTAAAAGCGATTTTTGATGAGGTTCCTTCAGCAGCAAATGGATTATGTTATTGCACGGGTTCGCTGAGTGCCGATCCAAAAAATAATCTCGAAAAAATAATTGATGATTATGGAGACAGAATTCACTTTTTGCATCTCCGAAATACCATTCGCGAAAGCGAAACTATTTTCCGTGAATCAGAACATTTAGATGGCGACGTCAAAATGGAAATTATAGTAGAAAAATTACTGTTAGTAATGAATAAAACAAAAGTAAGTCTGCCAATGCGTCCCGATCACGGATTTCTGCACGCGGTTGATGAGGTAACGGAAACCTATCCTGGTTATTCATTGACAGGAAGATTAAAAGGTTTGGCTGAATTAAGAGGTTTAGAAATGGGAATTGCTTATAAATTGAATTTGTAAATAAAGTTTCTAAGTCTTTCGCGCTGAGAATTTCTCGCAAAGACGCAAAGGCGCAGAGTTTTTTAAGGCTTAAAATAAGTAAAAACCTTAGCGACTCAGCGACTTTGCGAGATTAAATAAAAAAGTTTGTGACTCTATGTGTTTAAAAAATAAAATAACGTATATAATTTCTCTGCTTTTCCTAATCGGATTAAGCACAAATTCATATGCAATAAATCCAGATAAATACGTAGTAAATCAAGCTTCTGTCAAAAATTTCCCTTTGGTTTCAAAAGGAAAGACGGCTTCAATTTTAGTCAGTGAAGATGATTTTTCGGGCGTTTTAAAAGTTGCGGGACATTTAGAAAATGATATTTTTAAAGTTTCAGATTTGCATCCAAAGCGAATTAAAACGATTTCTGAAGCCGAAGATTTTGTTGTCATTATTGGAACTTTGGGAAAAAGCGAAATCATAAATCAATTAGTCAAAGACGGGAAAATTGATGCCAATCAGCTTCAAGGAAAATGGGAAAAATTTACCACGAAAATTGTAGAAAATCCGTTTAAAGGAATAAAAAAAGCTTTGGTAATTGCAGGCTCAGACAAGCGAGGAACAATTTACGGAATTTACGATTTGTCGAGTCAGATTGGTATTTCACCGTGGTATTTTTGGGCCGATGTTCCAGTCAAAAAACAATCGGAATTGCATGTTTTACCTGGAATTCATTCGCAGGGAGAGCCAAAAGTAAAGTATCGCGGTATTTTTATAAATGACGAAGCGCCTGCATTAACTGGCTGGGCTTTTGAAAAATTTGGAGGATTCAATTCGAAATTTTATGAAAACGTTTTTGATTTGATTTTGAGAATGAAGGGCAATTATTTATGGCCGGCAATGTGGGGAAGAATGTTTTATGTGGAGGATCCGCAGAATGCTGTTTTGGCCGATGAATATGGAGTTGTGATGGGAACTTCGCATCATGAGCCTTTAACAAGAGCGCACGCAGAATGGGGAAAAGAAAATGGAAAATGGGATTTTAATTCCAATTCTGAAAACCTGATTAATTTCTGGAAAGACGGAATTAAAAGAATGGGAAATAAAGAAACCATTGTGACAATTGGAATGCGAGGCGACGGCGATGAACCAATGACCGAAGGAACTGCAATTGGACTTTTGGAAAATATCGTAAAAACGCAAAGAAATATCATTCAGGAAATTACTAAAAAGCCGATTGAGGAAACGCCTCAAATGTGGGCGCTTTATAAAGAAGTTCAGGATTATTACGACAAAGGAATGACGGTGCCCGATGATGTAACGCTTTTGCTGTGTGATGATAATTGGGGAAATATTAGAAAACTGCCAGAACTGAATGCAAAGCCAAGAAAAGGTGGTTACGGAATTTATTATCACTATGATTATGTGGGTGGGCCACGAAATTATAAATGGATCAATACCAACCAAATCGAGCGCACTTGGGAACAAATGGATTTAGCCTATCAATACGGAGCTGATAAAATCTGGATTGTAAACGTTGGCGACATAAAACCAATGGAATTTCCAATTGAGTTTTTCCTTGATATGGCATGGAATCCTGAAAAGTTCAATGCCGGAAATTTACAAGATTATTATGTGAATTGGGCAAAAGAGAATTTCGGAGGTCAGTTTACAGGAGAAATTGCGGCCATTTTAAAATTGTACACCAAATACAATGCGCGCAGAAAACCTGAATTATTAGATGAAAAAACGTATAGTATTACCAATTATAATGAAGCAGAAAGCGTTTTAGAAGATTATAAGAAACTGGTTGAAAAAGCCAATTCCATAAACGAAAAATTGAAGCCGGAATATAAAGATGCTTATTATCAATTGGTTTTATTTCCTGTTTTGGCAAGTGCAAATTTAAATGAGTTGTATGTCGCAACGGCTAAAAATCATTTATATGCAGAACAGGGAAGAGCCGTTGCAAATGATTATGCCGAAAAAGTAAAAATGTTATTCGAAAAAGATAGTCTGCTTACGAATTACTATCATACTAAAGTGGCAAATGGCAAATGGAATCATATGATGTCACAGACGCACATTGGTTATACAAATTGGCAACAACCGGATAAAAATGTAATTCCGAAAACGAAAATAGTTGAGGTTTCAAATAAAGTAGAAGCGAAAATTTCTGAGAAGGCTGAAACATCAATTAATAAAAATAAGAATTTAGATCATGTTCGAGTCTTTGTGGAGAACAACGGTTATATTTCGATAGAAAGTAAAAATTATTCTAAAGCTATAAATTCGGATGCAGTAAAATGGACGGTAATCCCAAATCTTGGTAAAACAGATTCTGGAATAACAATAAAACCTTCGAATATTCAACCGATTGAAATTTCGGAAAAGTCGCCAAGATTAGAATACAATGTTCATTTTTTTAGCAAAGGAAATGTGAAAGTAAAGGCTTATTTTTCACCGACAATTAATTTTAAAACGGGAGACGGTTTAAAATACGGGATTGCTTTTGATGATGAAAAGCCTCAAATAATCAATTTTAATTCAGATAATTCAGAAAAAGCTTGGGCTGAATCGGTTTCAAATAATATTAAAATTTTGACATCAGCGCATCAAATAGAAAAAGCTGGAAATCACGTTCTGAAGATTTATGCTGTTGATTCGGCATTGGTACTTCAGAAAATTGTAATTGAAACTGAAGAAGGAAAAGTTTTGGAGTCGTATTTAGGGCCGCCGGAGAGTTTTAGAAAGAAGTAATTCGTTCTATTTGTCACTCCGAGGAACGAGGAATCTCCGCAAGAAACTCTACAAAGATTGGATTTTCGTAACGGAGCTACTTACGAAGCTTCCTCGTTCTTCGGAATGACAAGATTGAGAATAATTTCTAAAAAAGAAAAAAACTATTAACTATTAAAACCACAAAATATGAAATTTATTAACCCTTATGTGTTTGCCGTCGCAACGTTGTTGATGGTAAGCTGTTCTTCCAAAAAAGAATCGCTGTCGTTAAAAGATGCCTATAAAAATGATTTTTATATTGGTACGGCTTTAAGCGCAGACCAAATTCAAGAAAAAAATACCAAAGAAGATTCATTGATTAAAAAAGAATTTAATGCTATCACTGCGGAAAATATCATGAAATCAATGTTTGTGCATCCGCAAAAGGATAAGTATGATTTTACATTAGCAGATAAATTTGTTGCTTATGGCGAAAAAAATAAAATGTTTGTTCACGGACATACTTTGATTTGGCACAGCCAATTGGCTCCTTGGATGGAAAAAATAAAAGACAGCACCGAGATGAAAGCTTTTATGAAAGATCATATCACGACAATTGTCTCAAAATATAAAGGAAGAATTGATTCTTGGGATGTTGTCAATGAAGCTTTAAACGATGACGGAACCTTAAGAAAATCGGTTTTTTTGAATACACTGGGAGAACAATATTTAGTTGATGCTTTTAAATTAGCAGCAAAAGCAGATCCAAAAGTTGATTTGTATTACAATGATTATAATATCGAAGAACCAGCAAAAAGAGCCGGAGCAATTGCTTTGATCAAAAAAATAAAAGCAGCAGGCGGAAAAATTGATGGAGTTGGAATTCAAGGCCATTGGCGATTAGCAAGCCCTTCAATAGAAGAAATTGAAAAAAGTATTTTAGAATATTCGGCTTTAGGAATTAAAGTTGCATTTACAGAATTAGATATCACAGTATTACCAAATCCGTGGGATTTAAAAGGAGCTGACGTGAATCAGAAATTTGAAGGAAATGAAAAAATGAATCCATATCCAAAGGCATTGCCAGATTCTATTCAGAATAAATTAGCAGAACGTTATGCTTCTATTTTTAAATTATTTTTAAAGCATAAAGACAAAATAAGCAGAGTTACTTTTTGGGGTGTTCATGACGGACAATCTTGGTTAAATGACTGGCCTATAAAAGGTAGAACAAATTATCCTTTGCCATTTGATGCTCAATTGAAACATAAAAAAGCGTACGACAGTATACTGCAAGTTAAGGAGAAAAAAGAGTAAAAAAGGTGTGAATTCTATTTATTGAGAATGCCTGAAGACTGTTTTTTTGAAAATAATGTAATAAAGCAAAGTAAATTTGGATGGTATATTTTTTTTACTAAATTTACACAACCGATTGCTTAAGCGGAAACCTTTTGAAATCAGTACAAGAGCTAACTAATATAATCAAAATCTTTGTAGGTGCTGATTGTAAAATTAACCAAAATAACCACGAACCAATAATGAATTTTAATTCCCAAAAATTATCCATAAAAGAAAAAATTGGATACAGCTTAGGCGACCTTGCGGCCAATTTAGTCTTTCAAACTTTGATGACTTATTTGGCGTATTTTTATACTGATATTTACGGATTATCGCCAGCCCATTCTTCTATAATAATGCTGGTTGTAGGTTTAATTGCGGCTTTTATTTTTAACCCTATTATTGGTGTTTTGGCCGACAGAACCAGTACTAAATGGGGAAAATTCAGACCTTGGATTTTATGGACTGCCGTGCCCTTAGGAGTAATTGCATTGCTAGCTTTTACAACACCAAATTTTTCTTATCAGGGCAAAGTAATTTATGCTGTAGTGACGTATAGTTTATTATTGCTTTTTTATGCAGGAAACAATTTGCCTTATTCAGCTTTAAGCGGTGTCATTACTGGTGATATGGGCGAACGTAACAGTATGTCTTCCTATCGATTTGTGGCGGTTATGTTTGCGCAGTTTTTTGTTCAGGTATTTATGCTCGGAATTATAAAAAGTGCCGGAAACGGAGATAAAGCAATTGGTATTGAAAAAGTTATGACGGTTTTAGCGATTATCGGAACCATCATGCTTTTAATCACGTTTTTGACGACAAAAGAAAGAATTATTCCAAAGCCGGAACAAAAATCAAGTGTAAAAGAAGATTTAAGCGACTTGGCCAAAAACAGACCTTGGGTAATCATGCTTTCACTTACGACTTTGGTTTTTATCACGCTGGCAATGAAAGGCGGATCGTATGTATATTATTTTGAAAATTATGTAGATAAAGAGCAATTAGCAGTTTTTATTCAGCCTATTTTGGATACTTTATCAAATATTGGTTTGAATCATTTTGGGAATGATCCTGTTTCAGCCGGATTTGGATTGTTTAATGCTGGAGGTATTATCTTTATGATAGTCGGAATTACCTTGTCTAAAGGCCTTGCCGATAAATACGGAAAGCGAAATGTGTTCGGTTTGTTTTTATTCATTTCGACACTTTTTATCATCGCTTTTTATTTCTTTCCGTCAACATCCATCAGCTTTATATTTTTCTCCCAAATTCTGCATGGATTTTTCTATGGAATAACAATCCCAATTCTTTGGGCGATGATTGCCGATGTTGCCGATTACTCAGAATGGCTCAATAACCGTAGAGCAACTGCAATTATTTTCTCTGCCATGATGGTAGGTTTAAAAGCAGGTTTGAGTATTGGAGGCGCTTTGACAACTTCATTATTAGGTTATTTTAATTATGTGCCAAATGCTGCACAACAGAGTGATATAGCTATAAACGGAATTAAACTTCTTGTAAGCGTTTTTCCAGCAATACCTTTCCTTATTGGTGTTGGATTATTGTTTTTCTACAAAATTGACAAGAAAATGGAAGTGCAGATTGAATCTGATTTAAAAGAAAGAAGAGTTTAGTGTATAAAAAAAAATAAAAAAAGAGAATATGCCTGAAGATAGTATTGAAAACATTGACTTTGTTGCGTTAGAGAAGCGCGCGATTTCAAATCCATTAGTAAATCATATTTATACCGCTGATCCATCAGCACACGTTTTTAACGGCAAAATATATATCTATCCATCGCATGATATTGATGCAGGAATTCCGTTTAATGATAATGGCGACCATTTTGGAATGGAGGATTATCACGTTATTTCAATGGATAATGTTGATGCAGAAGCTGTAGATCATGGCGTAGCACTTCATGTTGATGATGTTTCTTGGGCCGTGCGACAAATGTGGGCTCCAGATGCAGCTTGTAAAAATGGCAAGTATTATTTGTATTTTCCAGCAAAACGTGCTGACGGAATTTTTCAAATTGGTGTTGCGGTAAGCGATTCTCCAACGGGGCCTTTTAAGCCCGAAGAAAATGCCATAAAAGGCAGTTATAGTATCGATCCGGCTGTTTTTGAAGATCATGACGGAAAGTTTTATATTTATTTTGGAGGAATTTGGGGAGGCCAGCTTCAAAAATATAGAAACAATATTTATGATAAATCAAATGAAGAGCCGCAGGCAAATGAAACAGCATTAGGTCCAATTGTGGCTTTGCTGACAGATGATATGAAAGAGTTTGCAGAAGAGCCAAAAGAGATTAAAATTCTCGATGAAAACGGAAAGGAACTTCTGGCTGGCGATAACGATCGTCGTTTTTTTGAAGCGTCATGGGTTCATAAATACAACGGAAAATATTATTTCTCCTATTCAACAGGTGATACGCATTTCATTTGTTATGCAATTGGTGACAATCCTTACGGACCTTTTACGTATCAAGGAAGAATTTTAAATCCGGTTGTTGGATGGACTTCGCATCATTCAATCTGCGAAATAAATGGCGAATGGTATTTGTTTTACCATGATTCGAGTTTGTCAAAAGGAGTAACACATTTGAGGTCTATAAAAGTGACCAAAATTGAATATAATGCCGATGGTTCGATTATAACGATAGATCCATATAAAGAAGATTAAACAGACGATTTTCAAAATTAATTCTGAAGATGATTGACTTAAAAACAGCTAGTTTAAAAATTACAGTGTTAACCTTTTCTATGGTTAGTGTAATGGCATGTAAAAAAATTTTCCTGAAACCACAACCGGTTGTTCAAGAAAATGTTGCTGTTTTTGACTGGTTTAATTATCAAGGAAAAGAAGATGCGTATGTTGCTATTTCGAAATCAGAAGAGGAATATTTAAATCCAATTTTGGCTGGATTTTATCCAGATCCCACAATTTGCAGTGCAGACGGAAAGTTTTATTTGGTAAATTCTTCTTTTTGTTACTTTCCAAGTCTTCCCATTTTTGAAAGTACAGATTTGGTAAACTGGAAGCAAATAGGAAACATCATAAACCGTCGTGAACAGGCTGATTTTGGAAATTCTAGATTATCAGGCGGTATGTACGCACCGACAATCCGATATAATAAAGGCATTTTTTATGTCATTTGTACCAATGTTAGTGGTGTCGGTAATTTTGTCGTAACGGCTAAAAATCCAGCTGGACCTTGGTCAAATCCAATTAAACTTCCTGAAGTTAATGGAATCGACCCGGATATTTTCTTTGATGAAGATGGAAAGGTTTATATGACGCACAACGGACCTCCGCCAAATAATATTTCGCTTCACGATGGACATCGCGCCATCTATATGTTGGAGTATGATTTGGAAAAACAGAAAATCATAACAGAACCGAAATTAGTTATTAATGGCGGAACTGATATGGCTAAAAAGCCAGTTTGGATTGAAGGTCCGCACGTATTTAAAAAAGACGGATTTTATTATATGATTTGCGCACAAGGCGGAACAGGTTTTAATCATTCAGAAGTTGTTTTTAGAAGTAAGAATGTTTATGGTCCCTATGAAAGTTATGCTTCAAATCCGATTTTGACGCAGTCGCATTTAGATCCGAATCGTAAAAATTTAGTTTCGACTACTGGTCATGCTGATTTTGTAGAATTGCCAAACGGTGATTGGTGGGCTGTATTTTTGGGATGCCGACCTTATGAAGGCGATTTATACAATACTGGACGAGAAACGTTTATGATGCCGGTTGAATGGAAAAACGGCTGGCCAGAAATTAAAGGAGGGAACGAACCGCTTCCGATGAAAAATAAGCGTCCGAATCTTCCTCTTTCAAAAGAAAAAATAGAACCGAATAATGGGAATTTTACATGGCAAGATAATTTTGATTCGAAGGAATTGGGCTTAAAATGGAATTTCATCAGAACGCCTTCTGAAAAATGGTATGAATTAACTAACGGGAAATTAGTAATAAAGCCAAGAAAAGAATCGATTCATACAGAAACCAATTTTTCTTTTATTGGGAGAAGACAACAGCATTTGAAATTTGAAGCCTCTGTAAAATTGGAGTTTAATCCAAAAGATAATTTGACGGTTGCAGGTTTGACTGCCTTTCAAAATGAAAAGCATTATTTTTTAGTTGGAAAACGTCTCAATACTGCTAATAAATTAGAAGTTTTTGTAGAAAAAACAGCAGGTAAAATCAATAACGGAAAGCCCGAAATTATTGCAAAAAAAGAGCTTTTAGATACTGATAAAGTATTATTTGTAAAAATTGAAGGAAACCGAAAATTGTATAGTTTTTATTTTAAAACGAAGGAAAAAGAAAAGTGGAATTTGTTAATCAAAGACGTTGACGGATCAATTTTAAGTACAAAAGAAGCGGGCGGATTTGTGGGGACGTATTTGGCGATGTATGCGTCGAATGAGCATTTTTAATGAAGATATACATCCAGCTTTGTCATGCGAGGAACGAAGCAATCTCATAACGGGAAGCACGAATTGAAATAGCAAGTGAGGTTGCTTCGTTCCTCGCAATGACAAGAATGTGTCTTTTGAAACCGGTTTGCGTGAGGGATAGCAGTGGAAAGCCCGGAGCCTGACGAAGGAAGTGCGAGGACTTGCAACGAATAGCCCGACCCGGAGGGGCACGCCCAAATTATTAGAATAAAACAGCTAAAAAAAATAACAATTTTAATGTCAAAAAGAATTTTTTGTAAAAGAAATTTACTTATTTTAGCATACCAGAACAGAACGGAACAGTATGCTAAACGAAGAACAAGAAAAATTTGTATTTACAATAAATCATGATAGTGATATTCCGAAATACCAGCAGTTGGTAAATGGGATTAATAATGCGATTGCAGAGAATATTTTGCAGAAAGGCGATTTGCTGCCGTCTGTAAATGCGATTTGCAAAAATAATCAGCTGTCGAGAGATACGGTTTTTAAGGCGTACAGCATTTTGAAGGATCAAAATGTGATTGATTCGGTGCCCAATAAAGGATATTATGTGGCAGGCGAAACGCGAAAAGTGCTTTTGGTTTTAGATACTTTCAAGGCATATAAAGAGGTTTTGTATCATTCGGTTGTAAATAATTTGCCTGAGAATGTGATTATTGATGTGCAGTTTCATCATTATAATATTGATGTTTTTAAGACGATCATAAATAACGGAATTGGGAAGTATTATAAATATGTGGTGATGAATTTTGATCATGCAGATATTGCTCCCACTTTGTCGGCAATTTCGAGTGATAAATTGCTTTTGATTGACTGGAATATTCAGGCTGATAAAACTAGTAATTATGTTTTTCAGGATTTTGGAAAAGCTTTTTATAACGCTTTAATCGAAGCGGTGGATTTGTTTAAAAAGTATAAAAAAATAAAATTTGTTTATCCGGATTTTACGAATCATCCGTATGAAACGGTGGAGTTTTTCAAGAAATTTTGTGCCGATTTCAATTTTGAATATGAGATTATTACAGATCCTAAAAAGTTCAATATTGAAAAAGGAATCGCTTATATCAGTGTAAGTGACAGGATTTTAGGGTATTTTTTAGAGCAATGCAAAGAGAAAGATTTTGAACCCGGAAAAGACGTTGGGTTTTTGTCGTATAACGAAACGCCAATGAAGAAATTTATATATAAAGGAATTTCGGTTGTGTCAACTGATTTTAAAGAAATAGGAACCAAAGCAGCGGCATTTATTACGCATGACGAAGAAACGCAGTGTTATGTGCCGACAAAATTAATAATAAGAGAATCATTGTAAGTATGTATTATATCGGATATGATATTGGAAGTTCTTCTGTCAAGGCAGCCTTGGTAGAAGCAGAAACAGGCAAAAAAGTAATCGTTTTAAATGAACCGCAGAACGAAATGGAAATCCTTTCTATTCACCCAGATTGGGCAGAGCAGGACCCTGAAATTTGGTGGCAGTACATTTGTACGGCAACCAAAAGAGCCATTCGTGAAGCTAATATTGATGCATCAAAAATTCAAGGAATTGGTATTTCATATCAAATGCACGGATTGGTGATTGTGGATGAAGCTGGGAATGCGCTTAGAAATTCAATTATCTGGTGTGACAGCCGTGCGGTTGAAATTGGAAACAAGGCTTTCGCCGAAATTGGGGAAGAAAAGTGCATGGAACATTTATTGAATTCGCCAGGGAATTTTACGGCTTCAAAACTAAAATGGGTGAAAGAAAATGAGCCTGAAGTTTACAAGAAAATTGCTAAATACATGCTTCCGGGAGATTACATCGCTTTGAAATTAACAGGCGAAGTAACGACGACCAAAAACGGTTTGTCTGAAGGAATGCTTTGGGATTATAAAGAAAATAAAGTGGCCGACTGGCTTTTGGATTATTACGGAATCGATCAGTCTTTGACACCACAAATTGTTGAGAACTTTACGAATCAAGGAGTTGTTACGGAACAAGCTTCGGCGGCATCTGGGCTTCCAGCAGGAATTCCGATTGTGTACAGGGCAGGAGATCAGCCAAATAATGCATTGTCTTTGAATGTTTTGAATCCGGGAGAAGTGGCGGCTACGGGTGGTACTTCGGGCGTTTTTTATGCGGTAAGCGAAATGTCATCTGGAAAAAGTACGAGAGTAAACAATTTTGTTCACGTAAACTACGAATTGGAAACGCCTCGAATTGGTAAACTTTTGAATATTAACGGAGCAGGAATTCAGTACAGATGGCTTCGTAATAATATGGGGAACGAAAGTTACGAGGCTATGAATGAAAAAGCTTCGAATGTTGAAGTTGGTTCAGATGGTGTTGTCGTGATTCCGTTTGGAAATGGTGCTGAGCGTATGTTCAACAATAAAAACATTGGAACACATTTCTTAAATCTGAACTTAAATATTCATAATAGTGCCCATTTGTTTAGAGCTTCTCTTGAAGGAATTGCTTTTTCATTTGTGTACGGAATGGAATGCTTAAAAGATGATAATGCGACGATTAATGTCATAAGAGCAGGAAATGATAATCTTTTCCGTTCGGAGATTTTCTCAAATACTGTGGCGACTTTAATTGGCCACGAAATTGAAATTTATAATACAACCGGAGCAGTCGGTGCAGCAAGAGCAGTTGGTTTAAAAGACGGTGATTATAGCAAATTTGGAGCTAATGTTAGTGACAACGATCACGTAATGACGTTTTTACCACTGCACAACGCAGCGCCTTATGAAGCGGCTTATAAAAAATGGAAACAAGAATTAGAATTAATATTAACAACTAAATAAAAGAACAAATGATAGTTTTAGGAGATAAAGAATACTACAAAGGTATTGGCCAAATTAAATTTGAAGGAAAGGAATCTGATAATCCATTGGCATTTAAATATTATAATCCAGACCAAGTTGTGGCTGGAAAAACAATGCGTGAGCACTTTAGATTTGCTATCGCGTATTGGCATACATTCTGCGGACAAGGGAGCGATCCATTCGGACCAGGAACACAGCAATTTGCTTGGGATCAGTCATCAGATCCGTATCAGGCTGCAAAAGATAAAGCAGATGCAGCTTTTGAATTCATCAGCAAAATGGGATTTGATTATTTCTGTTTCCACGATTACGATTTGATCGCTGAAGGAGCAACTTTCGCAGAATCAGAAAAACGTTTGGCATTCATTACCGAATATTTAAAAGAGAAAAAAGCAGCATCTGGAATTAAATTGCTTTGGGGAACTTCAAACTGTTTCTCAAACCCAAGATTCATGAACGGAGCGGCTACAAATCCAGATTTTAATGTAGTAGCTAGAGCCGGAGGACAAGTAAAATTAGCACTTGACGCAACAATTGCTTTAGATGGAGAAAACTATGTATTTTGGGGAGGTAGAGAAGGTTATATGTCTTTGCTAAACACTGATATGGGAAGAGAATTAGACCACATGGCACAATTCTTAACTATGTCTAGAGATTACGCTAGAGCACAAGGTTTTAAAGGAACTTTCTTTATTGAGCCAAAACCTATGGAGCCATCAAAACATCAATACGATTTTGACTCGGCAACAGCAATTGGATTCTTAAAAGAATATGGTTTAGACAAAGATTTCAAAATCAATATTGAGGTTAACCACGCTACATTGGCACAACACACTTTCCAACACGAATTAGAAGTTGCGGCAAAAGCAGGAATGTTAGGAAGTATTGATGCCAACAGAGGTGATTATCAAAATGGTTGGGATACAGACCAGTTCCCAAACAACATTCAAGAAACTACTGAAGCGATGTTGGTTTTCTTAAAAGCTGGCGGATTGCAAGGCGGTGGAGTTAACTTTGATGCTAAAATCAGAAGAAACTCTACAGATTTAGAAGATGTTTTCTTAGCGCACATCGGTGGAGCTGATACTTTTGCAAGAGCTTTATTGACTGCTGATAAAATCATCACTTCTTCTCCTTATGAAAAATTAAGAAAAGAAAGATACAGTTCATTTGATGCAGGAAAAGGAAAAGATTTTGCAGAAGGAAAATTAAAACTTAAAGATTTATACGATATCGCAAACCAAAACGGAGAATTAACACTTCAGAGCGGTAAACAAGAATTGTTTGAAAATATTATCAATCAATATATTTAATTGATTAAAGGCTGTAAATGCAGCATGACATAAAATAATTTTCGGTTTTACTTTGAACGATAAAATCGAAATTGAAGATTGTTTTTTGTAGTTTTTCTTCTCTGGTGCATATTTGAAGGTTAGTTGATGCGCCAGAGAAAATTTTGTAAATTAATTAGTAAATATGGCCGTCGGCTGATTGAAGCAGCGGCGGTCATATAATTAATTTCATTTTTTGGGCAGGATTTTTTCTGCTTTCTTCCAAGTAATTTCTTTTACTTTTTTATTTCAAATTAATTATAATGCATTTTAATCGATATCGAAAATTCAGCACTGCATGAATTTTAGGTATACTGAATACTATTAACTTAAACCAAAAGAACAATGAAATTTTTTATAGACACAGCAAATTTAGAAGATATTAAAGAAGCGCAGGCTTTAGGCGTTTTAGACGGCGTAACAACAAATCCGTCGTTAATGGCAAAAGAAGGAATAACAGGAAAAGCTAATATTTTGAAGCATTATCTGGATATATGCACGATTGTAGACGGTGATGTTTCGGCAGAAGTAATTTCGACTGATTTTGACGGAATGATCAGAGAAGGCGAAGAACTTGCCGCTTTACACGAACAAATTGTGGTAAAATTGCCTATGATTGCTGACGGAATTAAAGCTTGCAAATATTTTTCGGATAAAGGAATCAGAACAAATGTTACATTGGTTTTTTCTGCTGGCCAGGCACTTCTTGCAGCAAAGGCAGGGGCAACTTATGTTTCACCGTTTTTAGGAAGATTAGATGACGTGTCAACTGACGGAATGCATCTTATCGCTGAAATCAGAGAAATTTATGATAATTATGCTTTCAATACCCAAATTCTTTCGGCTTCGGTGCGACACACTATGCACGTAATCAATTGCGCGAAAATTGGTTCTGATGTTATGACTGGCCCATTATCTGCTATTAAAGGTTTGTTGAAACACCCTCTGACAGATATTGGTTTGAACCAATTTATAGAAGATGCTAAAAAAATGAATTTATAATTTTCTCTGAAAAAGCACCGGGTTTAACAGCATCAAAATGGAAAAATTAGAGGTAATTACAATTAAAAATAACAGCGCTCTGGAAATGACAATTTCCAATTTTGGAGCAACAGTAATAGGGCTGAAAGTTAAAAATGCAAAAGGAGAAATTTATGATGTTGCCGCCGGTTTGAAAGAAGCTTCAAATTATCTTGAGGCACCTTACTCAAATGTAAAACTCTTTTTAGGGTCAAGTATTGGCAGATATGCTGGCCGAATTTCTGGCGGTGAATTTGCGATTGATGATGTTGTTTATAAAATTGAAAATCAAAACGGAGTGCATCTTCACGGAGGAGAAAATGGCTTTTTTAAAAAGTTTTGGTCTGTGAAAAAAGTGGCTGATGATTTTGTGATATTATCATACAAAAGTAAACACCTTGAAGAGGGTTATCCCGGAAATTTAGATGTTGAAGTACTGTTTCAGCTTACTCAAGAAAATGAAGTAAAAATAACGTATAAGGCAACAACAGATCTCGCAACTCCTGTAAATTTAACAAGCCATGTTTATTTTAATTTAAACGGAAAAGGTTCTGTTTTAGATCATGAATTGCAAATCAACAGTGATTTTCATCTAGATGTTGATTCACAATTGATTCCGACAGGAAAATTGAATAGTTCAAAAGGAACTGCTTTTGACAGAAACGAAAAAAGTAAAATTAAAAGAGAAGATTTTAATGGTTACGACGATACTTTTGTATTTAATGAAAAACAGCTGAAAGGGACTTTGTCTTCTTCAGAAAGCAGTATCAATATGGATATTTTTTCGAATCAGCCTGCAATGGTGGTTTACACACCTGAAGAATTTCCGGTTTTGCCGTTTTCAAATGAGAGTCAATATGATAGGTTTCCCGCCATTTGTTTTGAACCTCAAAATTTTCCCGATGCTCCTAATAAAAAACACTTTCCAAATTCAATTTTAAGAGCGAATGAAACCTATTTAAATGAAATGGTTTTTGCATTCACTTTCAAATAATATTTTCTGTTTAAATTCTAAAGCTTCTTTTAAAAAAAAGAAGCTTTTTTTGTTTTTTTATGCAAGCGATTGTGTTAAAAAAGACTCTTTTTTCGGATAAAATAAAAGCTTGGTTTTAAATCGTATTGCGGTTGCAAATTATTTGTATAGGGGTATTTGAATTATCTTTTTTAATTGTTTAAAACACACTTATCTTTTGTGTGTATTATTAATGTTAAAATGCTGTTTACCTGCAATTTTATTGAGTTTTAGAGAATTATTAGTTAATGCTGAAAATCAGTAAATATAGGCTTGAATGTTTTGTTGAAAAAGAAGTTTTGTTATTAATCGTTTAATTAATTGGCTCTAAAATTATCTAGTGTTTAATTTAAGTGATAATTTTTTTTGATATAAATAAAAAAATAATACACAACCGGTTGTGTTATTTGAATTTTTATTTATATTTGTTAAAGAAATGCAAAAAGACCTATTTTTTGACCTTGTAAAAAACACACAATTTTGCTTCTTAATTTTCAACTAACTCAAACCATATATTAATTATCTAAATCAATTTTTATGACTGACTTTTTTACAATGAAAAGCAAATCAAAACTCCTGAAATGTCTGGGGTTTTTATCCCTGATGTTTCTGTTTTCTGTGAGTGCCACGGCTCAGAGTACAGTAACGGGAGTTGTATCTGATGCAAATGGGCCAATTCCAGGAGTAAATGTGAGTGTTAAAGGCACTAAAAATACTGCTGTTACAGGATTTGACGGAAATTATTCTATAGCTAATGTTCCTTCAAATGGAGTTTTAGTATTTAGTTTTTTAGGTTTAAAGGATAAAGAGATTCCTGTTGCGGGAAAAAATAAAATAAATGCAGTTTTAGAAGAAAATCAGAATAATCTGCAGGAAGTTGTAGTTATTGGTTACGGTACTCAGCGAAAGGAGGCGGTGACGGGCTCTGTTTCTTCTATTAAAGGAGATGTAGTTCGTGAAGTGCCATCGGCTAATATTACACAGGCTTTGCAAGGGCGTTTAGCAGGAGTGCAATTGAACCAGACATCGTCTAAGCCGGGTGCCGAAATGCAGATTCGTATTAGAGGTACACGTTCGTTAACAGCAGACAACAATCCACTTGTTGTATTAGATGGAATTCCGTTTGCAGGATCAATTGGGGATATCAGTCCAGACAATATTAAGAGTATCGACATCTTAAAAGATGCTTCAGCAACTGCGATTTATGGTTCTCGTGGGGCTAATGGTGTTATTTTAATATCAACTAATAAAGGACAAAAAGGACAGAGAGCTAAGTTTTCATATAATACCTACAGCGGTTTGAAAACTATTTTTGCTAAATTTCCAATGATGAACGGACCTGAATTTGTTGCTTTACGTAAAATTGCGACGCTTCCAGGATCAACTGCTCCGCTTTATTCAAATGGTGCAGATGAAGCTGATAATGTAAATACAGATTGGCAAGATTTAATGTTTGGAGCAGGTTTAGTAACCAATCATGATGTAGGTGTTTCTGGCGGTACTGAAACTGCCAACTATAATTTTGGAACTAGTTACTATAAAGAAGAAGCAGTCGTGCCAGGACAGGACTACAGCCGTATAACATTGAGAGCTGCTGTAGATCAGGCAATAGGACAGTACTTTAAAGTTGGTTTCACTACTAATAATAACTATTCTATTTCAAACGGCGGCAACTTAAGTCTTTATAATACTTTAAGTACGACTTCTATAGCTAATCCGTATAATGCAGATGGCTCTTTGAAAAGAACTGTGAAAATGCCATTAGATGAAAACTGGGTATATACAAGAGAGACAATAAATAATCTAGGCGATAAATGGATCGATCAGACAAAAGCATATAGTTCGTACAACACGTTATATGCTGAAGTGAAAATTCCAGGTGTTGAAGGTTTGAAATTCCACATCGATTTGGGTGGTAATTTCCGTACGACTAATGGAGGTCAATATACCGGAGAAGGGGTATTTAGTATTAATCCAACAACCGTTTCTACGGCTTCTGTTACCAATACACTTAATACGAACTGGGCGATCCAAAACTTGCTTACATACGATCGCACTTTTGGAAAACATCAGGTGAATGCGGTTGCGATGTACTCATCAGAACAGACAACGTATAATAAATCGCAAGTTTCTGCAAAAGATATTCCTTCTGATGCTTTTCAATTTTACAATTTAGGTCGAGCAGCTGGAGAAATTTCCATAAATCCAGATAATCAAGATTATCAGCAAAGCGGATTGGTTTCGTACATGGCACGTGCAATGTATTCGTATGACAATCGCTATATGCTTACAGCTACAGTGCGATCTGATGCTTCTTCAAGACTTGCTAAAGGACATCAATGGCACACTTATCCTGCAGTTTCAGTTGGATGGAATGTTAAAAACGAATCATTTATGCAAGATTTTTCTTGGCTGGATCAGTTAAAATTACGCGCCGGTTATGGAGAAACTTCTAACCAAGCTGTTGCTCCTTATTCTACTCTAGGAAGTTTAGCTTCAAGACCGTACAATTTTGGAGAGACAAATGCAACAGGTTATTATGTATCAACATTGCCAAATCCTGATTTAGGCTGGGAATATTCGACTACAATGAACTACGGTATTGATTTTGGCTTCTTTAAAAATAGATTAACAGGTACGGCTGAATATTATGTTACTGATACAAAAGATATTTTATTAAGTGTAGGTTTGCCTCCAACGGCAGGTGTGGGAAGCTACACAGCAAACATAGGACAGACTCAAAATAAAGGTTACGAATTTACGCTTAACGGAGTAATATTCGATAATCCAAGTGGCTGGTCCTGGGATGTTGGCGTTAACTTTTATTCTAACAAAAACAAGCTGACAGCATTATCTTCAGGACAAACGAGAGATGAAAACAACTGGTGGTTTGTTGGACATCCAATTGATGTAATCTTTGATTATGAGAAAGTAGGACTTTGGCAGCAAGGAGATGCAAATCTTACAAAATATGAGCCAGGAGGAAATGTTGGTATGATTAAAGTAAAATATACCGGAGAGTTTAATGCAGACGGTTCGCCAACAAGACAAATTGGTCCTGCAGACAGACAAATCATCGATGTAAATCCTGATTTCCTTGGGGGTTTCAATACTCGCGTAGCGTATAAAAATTTAGATCTTAGTGTGGTTGGTGCCTTCCAGAGTGGAGGAGTTCTTATTAGTACGTTGTACTCTTCAACTGGTTACTTAAATATGTTAAGCGGTCGTAGAGGAAACGTAAAAGTAGATTATTGGACACCAGAAAACACTGATGCAAAATACCCAAGACCAGGAGGAATTTCAAGTAATGACAATCCAAAATATGGGTCTACTTTAGGATACTTTGATGCCTCTTATGCTAAAATCCGTACGATTACCCTTGGTTATAATATTACTGAAAAATTCATTAAGGATTTAGGAGTTGATAGATTTCGTCTTTACTGCACGGTGCAGAATCCATTCGTAATCTACTCACCATATCACAAAGAAACGGGTATGGATCCTGAAACCAACTCATATGGTAACGAAAATGCTGCAGTAACTGATTTTTACAAAAGACGTTTACTGACATTAGGAACAAACACTCCTTCAACTCGTACCTTCTTGCTTGGCCTTAATTTAACATTTTAAAAAAGATAACAATGAAACCTATACAAATAAAAACTTTTATGGCAACAGCAATCATAACGCTGTTCCTGGGAGCATGTTCTAATGTTTTAGAAGAAGAGCCTCGCAGTATTTACACTCCCGACTATTTCAAAACCGAAAAAGGAGTTGTGGGAGGATTAACTTCAATGTATGCTCATTTACGATATATTTACGGACAAGGTTATTACTATAATACAACAGAAACCGGAACTGATGAGGCAACATATGCACAAAGTGCCGATGCCAATTTTAAGGATATGGACCTTTCTGGCGTTGGATCGATTACACCTTCTTCAAGTCGTGCCGATGCTTTGTGGCAACCGGCATTCATCAACATTAATACGGCCAGCGGTATTATCGAAAATGCTACCGCAATAGGAACTGTTTCAAATGCAATGATTGCTGAAGCTAGATTCTTTCGTGCATTTGATTATTTTCTGTTAGTTCAGACTTTTGGAGGAGTACCATTAGATTTGGGTGCAGGTGAACTTAAATTCAATACAAGTCCGTCAAGATTTTCAGTTAGAAATACAGTACCACAAGTTTATACAAAGGCTATTTTTCCTGATTTAGTTACATCAGTAAATGATTTGCCAGATGTGGGAAGAGTAAAAGGAGGAGTGACTAAAACTGCTGCCAGACTTTATTTGGCTAAGGCATATTTGACATATGCATGGTGGTTAAAAAATCCAAATAATATTCCAACTTATCCTGAAACTACTCGTGTAGATCCAGACGGTCACGATGCAGCTTGGTATTTTCAAAAAGCTTATGATGTGGCAGCGGCGGGAATTGACAGCCACGGTTCGTTTGCATTGCAGCCAACTTACTATGACGTAAACCTAGGAAGCAACGACCGTAATAGTGAAATTTTACTGTATGCAGATCACACTGAAAAAAGCGAATTTTATAATGCAAGCAGTCTAACGTTTTCGAACGGTAATGCTCCAGAAAATTTTGCTGTTTGGATGATGACGCCAAACTATACCGTTATTAGAAGTTCAGGTGTAAGTTCAGTACAGCGTGAAGCAGAGCAGCACTTAGGGCGTCCGTTTATTCGTATGTGCCCAACTATTGGTGCAATTGCTAATACATTTGCCGATAAAACAAATGATTCTCGTTACGATGGAACATTTACAACAGTATATCGCGGGAACTGGAATAAAGCGGGCATTACAACTCCAACTTTAAATAACGCAAACGGTTTGCCAGTTGCCCCAGGAGGCGCAGTGCTTTCCTTCTTAAATACTGAAAATCCAGCTATTGTTTATGCGGCAGGAAATGGGCCTGAAGGTGGAGCTGTTGGAGCAGGAGTATTGCCAGGAAGATCTGATTTTGTTATTGCTCCAAGTGGTATTAGCAGAATTATTTACCCAGGTTTATGGAAATTGGGCACTTATCGTACAGACAACGGAACTGGACTTGGTTCTCCAAACGGAGCCAGCACACGTCCTTATAATATTGCAAAATTATCAGAACTTTATTTAATTGCTGCTGAAGCAAATGTTATGGGAGCAGCGCCTCAAGGCGGGAAAAGTGCAAGAGAACTAGTTAATGTTTTACGTGCTCGTGCTGGAAAATGGAGATTTGACAACAATGGAAATGTAGCAAAGTCAGTTGATAATAGTGCTGCAATGACCGCAGCAACACCTGCCGTTATTGATATTAATTATATTTTGGCAGAACGTTCACGTGAATATTATGGTGAAGGATACCGTTGGTACGATTTGCTTCGTACTCAAAAATGGACAGAACTTTCAAGTTCGTACCAAATTTGCGGTCCAGCTTATGGAAATCATACACCACTTACAGTTGCTAGAGATATTAAGCCGTACCATTATTTACGACCAATTCCTCAAGTTCAATTTGATGCAATGATTATGACAGCTTCTGAAAAAGCGGCGTATCAGAATCCAGGCTACTAGGAAATGAAACCCTGATTTGCCCGAAATCAAATGATAAACAAATTAAAGCAGCAATAAAGTTAAATGAGTTGTAACTAAGTGTTTTATTTTACAAAATTGGTTAGAACTGCAAACAAATTTGTTTTATAAAAAAGCCGAGAGTTGAGCCCTCTCGGCTTTTTGCCGTCAGATGTGAGTGAGAATAATTATAAGCTTGTTTGATGTTATTTTTTAATACACAGAAACATAGATTTAGCATCCTTAAAAAGACGTTTTACTTACATTAACAAACATAGACTATGTGTTAGAAACTAGTTTCTTTCAACTACCTTCTCCAAAAAAGAAAAATCTATGTTTCTATGTGTTAAAATATTTTTTCGAATTACACCAACAGGTTAACTATATTTAAATAAGATTTCAGAATTTAAGCAGAAAAATAAATTGTAAAAATGAGAAAAGTATTAATTCTTATAAGTGTGCTTTTTTACAGCACTATATATTCTCAAATAAAACTTCCAAGGTTAATTAGCGACGGAATGATTTTACAGCGCGATATTCCTGTGAAAATTTGGGGATGGGCCGCGCCTAATGAGAAAATTGAAATTACCTTCAATAAAAAAAAGTTTCAGACGATAACTTCCCAAGATGGGAATTGGGTTCTTACTTTGCCATCTCAAAAAGCTGGAGGGCCGTATGAAATGACTTTAACAGCAAGCAACACAATTGTTTTAAAGAATATTCTATTCGGCGATGTTTGGCTTTGCTCGGGACAGTCAAACATGGAACTGCCTATGGAACGCGTAAAAGACAAATACAGCGATGTAATTGCAAAAGCAAATAATTCAGAAATAAGACAATTTTTAGTGCCGGATCAATATGATTTTGCAAAAGAAAACACCGATTTTTCAAGTGGGGAATGGAAAGAAGCAAACGCATCAAATATTCTGAATTTCTCGGCTGTAGCCTATTTTTTTGCAAGCGAAATTTATGCAAAATACAAAACTCCAATTGGATTAATCAACAGTGCTTTAGGAGGGTCTCCGGCTGAATCTTGGCTTAGTGCCGATGCCATTAAAAAATTTCCGGATTATGATGCGGAATATCAGAAATTTAAAGATGGAACTTTAGGCGCACAAATTGAAGCAAACGACAGAAAAATCAGCACCGACTGGTATTCTGAAGTAAATCGTCAAGATGAAGGTTTGAAAAAACAATGGTCAAAAGCTGATTTAGATGATATTGACTGGCCAGTTATGAATATTCCGGGATATTGGACGGATCATACTTTGGCAAATACAAACGGTGCAGTCTGGTTTAGAAAAGAAGTTACATTATCAAATCTAAAAGCTTCTTCAGCAAAATTGATTTTAGGAAGAATTGTCGATGCCGATTCGGTTTATGTAAACGGAAATTTCGTTGGAACAACTTCGTACTTGTATCCACCGAGAAAATATTCTTTTGATCCGAAGTTTTTAAAAGAAGGAAAAAATGAAATTGCTATTAGAGTAATCAATAATTCTGGAAAAGGCGGTTTTGTCGAAGATAAACCCTATCAATTAATTTTAGATAAAGATTCACTTGATTTGAAAGGAGAATGGAAATACAAGTTAGGAGTAAAAATGGCTCCATTGCCACCATCTACTTTCATTAGATGGAAACCTGTCGGACTTTATAATTCTATGATTGCACCTTTGAAAAACTATGCAATAAAAGGCGTGCTTTGGTATCAAGGAGAATCAAGTACTAAAAAACCGCAGGAATATGCAGCGCTTATGGAAACATTAATCACAAGTTGGCGAGCAGAGTGGAAGCAAGGAGATTTTCCGTTTTTATATGTACAGCTTACTAATTTTATGGAACCAAAAACGGAACCTGCTGAAAGCAACTGGGCGGCGTTGCGACAACAGCAAAAAAATACTTTAGCAGTTCCAAATACTGGAATGGCAGTTACAATTGATTTAGGCGAATGGAATGATATTCATCCTTTAAATAAATATGATGTCGGAAAAAGATTGGCTTTGCAAGCTAGAAAGTTGGCTTACGGAGAAAAAAATATAGTTTCTTCGGGACCGCTTTTTAAATCAATGGAACAAAAAGGGAATCAGCTTTTACTATCTTTTACAGATACAGGAAGCGGATTAACAGCTAAAAACAACACTACTTTAAAAGGATTTGAAATTGCAGGAAGCGACGGTAAATTTGTCTGGGCAAATGCAACAATTGAAGGCAGTAAAATTAAAGTTTGGAATGAAACTATTTCAAAACCTACAAAAGTGAGATATGCATGGGCTGATAATCCAATTGAAGCAAATTTGTATAATAAAGAGAATTTGCCCGCCTCGCCTTTTGAAGGAAGTTTAGAAAACTAAAGATTAAAAAGAAAGCAGGATCTCAAACAATGAAATCCTGCTCTTTCTTTTAAAATTATGAGATAGAGAAATAAGAACTAGAAAACTTTCTTTCTTCTTTCCTCTTTCCTCTTTCCTCTTTCCTCTTTCCTCTTTCCTCTTCTCTACTATTGCGCAATTTTTAAATTCACATCGTTTACAAAAATAAGTGGCTGCATATTGCTCATATTGGTAAGCGATAAAACACCATTTTTGTTTTCATTTACAGCATTTATTTTAAAGCAATATTCATCTCCGTCCTTGTCTCTTAATGTTACAAATTCACTGGTATCATCAGAATTGTTTTGACAGCTGTGCGATATCGTATATTTGTACATCACTTTCATGATGTCTTTGTCGTAATTGTAAACTCTTCCGTCCTGAGTAAAAATCCATTTTGTGCTTCGGTTTGTGTTAGAAAACCAATTTCCTAAAATACGCTTCGATGAAGGATCTTGGCTTTGTGCAAAAATTGCTGACGCAAAAAACAGCATTGGCAGTATAAAAAAAAGTTTTTTCATTATAAAAAGAGTTCTGCTTTCAGTTTTATTTCAACTAGTATTTTTTCATAAAAATATAATTTTATTTAAGTTGAAAAAATCGGTGCGAATATAATTTTTTGTTAATATTAAACTGGAAGATAAATATCAAAAGTAGCGCCTTTATTCAATTCTCCTTTGGCTGTGATAATTCCGTTATGATTGTCGACAATTTTTTTTACAATTGCCAGTCCAATTCCGGTTCCAGTGTATTCGAGTTTTCCATGCAGTCGCTGAAAAACTTCAAATATTTTTGAACTATACTGCTGTTCAAAACCAATTCCGTTGTCTTGAATTCTGATATGGCAATATGTTTTTTCGGCATCTAATTTTTCATTTTCTAAAACAGATCCTTTGGCAATTTCGCTGCTAATTTTGACCACAATCGGATTTTCAAGATAGGAGAATTTAAGTGAATTGCTGACTAAATTGTATAAAAGCTGTCTGAATTGAAACGGAATAATATTGGCTTCGCAATTTTCTAAAATCTCAACTGTCGCATTTTTTTGTTCAATTTCTTCTTTTAAATCATCGCAGACTTCGTTGATAATTGTGCCAATATTAGTTTTTTCAAAAACTCTTTCTTGAATATTTGTTTTTGAGTAGGAAAGCAGGTCGTTAATAAGTGTCTGCATTCGTTGCGCTGCGTTTTGCATTCGCTGAAATTTATCCTTTCCATAATCCGATAAATTTTCAGATTCTTTTTCCATAATCTGCGTTGCAAAAGTCTGGATTTTTCGAAGCGGTTCCTGCAAATCGTGACTTGAAATGTAAGCAAACGACTGAAGTTCCTGATTCATTTTTTCAAGTTCTTTGTTTTTCTGCTCTAATTCTAACGCATTTAATTTCAGTTTGTCATCAGCTGTTTTTTTCTCCGTCAGGTCATGTGTTACTTTTGAAAACCCAATAACCTGATTTTTTTTGTTATGAATGGCTGTGATGGTAACACTAGCCCAAAACAAGCTTCCATCTTTACGAATGCGCCATCCTTCTTGTTTTGCTTTTCCTTTTTCAATTGCAAGATGCAGCAGTGTTTGTGGCAGATTATTTTTTCGGTCAGATTCGGTATAAAATTCAGAGAAGCTTTTTCCGATAATTTCTTCGGCTTTGTAGCCTTTTATTTTTTGGGCGCCCAGATTCCAATTTTCTACAATTCCTTCGTGATTGAGGTATAAAATGGCATAATCCTGAACTTCTTCAACCATTAAATGATAGCGTTCTTCGCTTTTTCTCAGCGATTCATTCATCAGAATCAGCTCTTTTGTTCTTGCGATAACTTGCTGTTCAAGCTCATTGGTAAATGCCTTTTCGGTATGAATATCAGTAAAAGCGCCCACCCATTTAATGATTTTATTTTCTTCGTTAAAAACGGGCTCACCAATAACGGCATGCCATCTATAATTTCCGTCAAATCTTTTAATGCGGACATCACATCGGTATACTTCTCCTGTTTTTAGGCAATGACTCCAGATTTTTGCATTTTCTTGGTAATCTTCAGGATGAATCATGCTTCTCCATTCTTCTTCTCCTTTTGGATAAATTCCGGTGTATTCAAACCATTTTCCAGAAGCAAATAAGGAATTCCCTTTTTCGTCTGTTTCCCAAATTAATTGCGGAATACTTTCTGCTAAAGATCGAAAACGTTTCTCGCTTTCTTCCAGCTCTTGCTGATGATTTTTTTCATCCGTAATATCTCTGATTGTTCCAATTAACTTTTCAGGTTTATTGTCTTCATCGTAAAAAAGTTTTCCTTTGCCTTCCATCCAATGAATTGAACCATCAATCCAGATTGTTCTGGCTTCATAATTTAAATAGCCTGATGTAAGAGCCTCTTTAAAAGCTTTATTTCGAATGTGCATATCATCTGGATGAAGATGTTTTAGCAATTGGTCGTGGGTTAATTTTTCATTCTCTTTATAACCACCAACAATTTCAAGATAGCGATGAGAATAAATAGGTTCTCTGGTTTTTACATTTAATTCCCAAGTTCCTAATTCACTGGCTTCTACTATAATTTTTAGTCGTTCTTCATTTTGCTCTATTTCTTTTCGAACCTCAACTTTTTCGCTGACTTCTGTAACGGTTACAATTATTCCTGAAATAGTTCCATCTTCTTCTTTTAATGGAGAATATAAAAAATCAAAGTAGGAAATTTCTAATTTTCCATAACGTTTTAACGGAATTGGCACTTCGTATCCATGGAAAGGAATACCAGTAGTGAATACACCATTTAAAAGAGAGGTTACTGATTCCTCAACTTCTGGTAAAGAATCAAATAATGGTTTGCCTACAAAAGTGTTTTCTTCTCTGTCAACTAGTTTCAAATAGGCTTCGTTGGCCATTTCGACCATATAATTAGAACCACGTAAAATTGTAATTCCAATAGGAGCTTGTTTTACTGTGTTTCGAAAACGTTTATCAGCTTCTTCAATTTCTTTTCTTGCTTTTACCTGTGCCGTATTGTCAAGTACCCAGACCGTTACTTTGGTTACTTTTCCTTCTGTATTTTTAAGTGGAGCATAAACAAAAGTTACATATATAATTTCTTCTTTACCATGTCTGATAAGCATCATTGCTGCTTCATTAGCATAATAAGGATGACCTTCGTCGATTACCTTTTGAAGCGCTTCTTCGTAATAAGGTTTTGCTTCTGCAAAGGCATCCCAGTAATGTTTCCCTGCGATTTCTTCATATGATTTTCCGGCAACTTCAATAAAACTGTCATTTACAATTTCACTAACTAAAGTTTTGGCATCCAGTACGCAAACACC
This sequence comes from Flavobacterium sp. 245, assembly GCF_004362055.1. Lineage (GTDB taxonomy): Bacteria > Bacteroidota > Bacteroidia > Flavobacteriales > Flavobacteriaceae > Flavobacterium. The sequence continues at coordinate 262,528 of NZ_SNXB01000003.1, read as the reverse complement.
AATTGGAGATTCCAAAACCATACTTCGTAAGTTCTGTTCGTTTTCTTCTATTCTTTTCTTTGCGAGGTTTAGATTCGTTGTTTCTGCGGCAGTGTTCATTACGCCGTAAATGTTTCCATTTATATCATACAATGGCGTAAAGCTATAGTCAAAATAAAAAGTTTCTAATATGCCATTGATCGTAATGTCAATACGCGTATTCTTACTATGAAAAGATTCACCGGTTTCATAAACATGACTGATTTGATCAAAAACCAATTGGTTATCCAGTTCCGGTAAAATTTCGGTGTATAATTTTCCAACTACATCATTTCCTTTTCCCCAAACATCCATAATAGATTGATTGGCGAGTTCAATTCGTTTTTCTTTTCCAACATATACACCAATAGGAAAAGGTGCATTCTCTACTAATTGTCTTATTTTTTGTTCACTTTCTACAATTTTTGTACGAGCTAAAACTTGTGGAGTAACTTCAATTGCTACACCTGCAACACCAGAAATTGTACCATCAGCCTCTCTAAGCGCTTCATAAACAAAATTAAGGTAAGTTGTTTCGGTTTTTCCATTTCGAGGTAATTTAACCGGATGTTCATTGGCAATAAATTTTTCACCAGTTATATAAACATTATCCAGCAAAATTTCCAAATTTTGGTTTTGCGCTTCCGGCAATGCTTCAAAAATAGGTTTATTGATTACTTTTTCAAGTGTTGTTCCCCACAACTGAATCATTTGATCATTTGCAATTTCTACCGTATGGTTTTCGCCTCTAAAAATGCACATAGCAACAGGTGCCTGCATGATGTTATTTATAAATCTTGCATTGCTTTGTTTTAAAGCTTCAGATACTTTTTTCTTTTCTGTGGTTTCAATTACAGTTACTAGAATACCGCCAACTTCGCCATCTTCTTTTTTAATTGGACTGTATGAAAAGTCAAAATAGCATTCTTCGTCATAGCCATTTCTATTTAAAACAACCATCAAGTCGGGAAAACTAACTGGTTTTCCTTCCATAACATCTGTGAACATAGGACCAATTGTATCCCAAATTTCTGAAAATGTTTCTCGTGAACTGATTCCTAAAGCATCAGGATGTTTTGTTGCGCCTAAAATAGGGCGAAAAGCATCGTTGTAAATCTGCGTAAAATCATCTCCCCAGGCAATATACATTCCGAAAGGATTGTTGAGTATTACCGAAGTCATTGTTTGAAGACTTTGAGGCCATAAATCTGGATTACCTAAAGAGGTTTTGCTCCAGTCTTTGGATCGTATTAATTCGCCCATTTCACCGCCATCGGCTATAAAATAATGTTCCTTGTTAATCTGGCTCATTCCTTAAAAAAGATTTACGGCTGAAGAACAAATTGCTCTCGTGCAGGCTGTTTAAGATTATTTTCGACAGTTGTACTCAAAGCATTGCTGATTACAGCTTTTAGCTTAGAAAATTCGCCGGGTTTTCGTATATAATGTGTTGCTCCTTTTTGATACATCAAATCAACAATTTCAACATCTAAAGAAGTCGAAAAAATAATAATAGGCAGGACATCAAACGCATTAACTTCCTTGATTTCTTTCAAACATTCATGACCATTTTTGCGGGGCATGTTAAGATCAAGAAAAAGTATATCTGGCAAATTATCAGGAGAATTTGCTTTTAAATAATCCATTAATTGTACTCCGTCGTGAACAGTTACAAGAGTTACCGGAAGATTTAATTCATCAAGTGCTTCTTTAAAAAAAGAGCAGTCATCATCGTCATCATCTGCAAGTAAAATATTGTAATTTGGTTTATTCATTTTATAAATGGGGTAAAATTATCTTAAGCGTATTTTCTTCGAAAAAACTGATACCAATGATTCATTTATAAGTCAATGTAATTCAGTTGATTTGCTAATCTATAACCAAGATTTTTGTTAGATAAACAAGCCTTTGGTTAAATTGTTATTAATAATAAGCTTTTTGTACTGCTAATATATGGCTATTTTTTTGACAAAGAATACATATTAGTCCAATAACTTGTGCTCATTGCATTCAAAATACAGCTATAAAGCTATGATTTGCTATAAGTTGCTGTAATTCATTTAAATATAATAAAATGTTTTTAAAATTTTAGATCCTATGTTATAATATTTTATGCGAAAAAACTTGATATTTTAATTTTTATAAGTACTTTTAAGGTATAGTTTTAAAACTTTAAATATATGAAAAACAACATCTTAAAGGGAGTTTTATTGTTAGGTATTTTAACTTCTGTCTTTGCCTGCAATACAAAAAAGGAAGAACCTGTTGTGGTTGATAAAGAAGCGATAAAAAAAGAAATCCAGGCTAAAGAAGATGAATTTGCAGAGGTCTATAATTCGGGAGAGCTTAAAAAGATCGGTTATTATGCAGATGATGCTATCAGTTATTATCAAAATCACGCTCCTTTAGTTGGGAAAGCTAATATTGCTGAATTTTTGAAAGCTAATGTAGGCTCTTCATCCAACCAAATTGCATTTAAAACAGGCGAAATTTTTGTTTCAGATGATGGAAATCAAGTGGTTGAAACAGGTGCTTTTGAAGTTACAGATTCGACAAAAACAATTGTAAACACAGGAAGCTATATGAGTTTGTTTGTAAAGAGAGATGGGAAATATGTCTGCGTAAGAGATATGAGTGTTTCAGATAAATAATACTATTTAAAAAATATAGATTGGATAAAAATCTTTATCCAATCTATATTTTTTTGTTTTTATGAAATACAGTTTTGATTAGCGTCTTCGTCCGCCGCCGCCAAAACCGCCGCCACCGCCATGAAAGCCACCGCCTCCGCCACTAAAACTACTTCCGCCTGATGATCTGGTGCGTCCTCCAGAATTAAAGTTAGAAGAACTGCGATTTGATGTTCCTGCAGATGGACGATCAAATGATGAACTTCGATCTGATGTCCCTGCTGAAGGACGATTTGCAGATGATGCGCGATTTCCCGCGCCGTTTGATGCTCTGTCAGATACTCCGGCCCTGTTTCCAGCACCATTATTTGACATTCGGTTAGAAACTCCGGTATTACCAGCACGATTACCGTAGTTTCCATTTCTATTATTGTTAGCGACTGTATTTGATCTGTTTCTGTTGTTATTGTAATGATTAATGCTGTTTCTATTGTTATTGTTGATAATTACTGTATTCCGACTGTAATGTCCTCCATAATAACCGCCGTGATACCAATTATTATGGCGATAAATACCAACAGCAAGAACTGTAAATGCAGCAAAATAAGGAGGGTAATAACCATAGTAATAAGGAGGATAATAAGGTACGTAAGCAGGCGAATAAACATATTGCACTATTGGCGCCGATTCGACCACAACAGTAGTGGCAGGCGCACTAACTGTAACAGGGTTAGAACCCTGATAAGCCGGATTTGCAGTAACTGCCGGAGTGCTTTTAGGTTCAATAACATAATTTTTACCATAAAGATCTTCATCTCCAACACATTGAATAGAAACTTTTCCGTTTTTATCTTTATTTACTAAAATGACAGCGACATCCTGAGTTTCACTTTTGCTGACTGCATCCTGAAGCACAAACGTGAAAGAATTATCTTTTTTTGTCGTAGTGACTTTTATAAAATCTACTTTTTTGTCAAGATTCAAATCCAGATTATTAATTCCTGTTTCTTTTTTATTTAATGCAGTTTCGAATTCTTCAATAGTTTTTGACTTTTGAAAAAGTGTTAATACAGCATATAAATCAAGATTATCTCCAGGAAGATTCAAAGCCGGCGCATCGTCACCAGATTGAGAAAAAATAGATTGACTTGATAAACTAATCACAACTGCTAAAAAAAAGAATAGAAGTTTTTTCATAATGTGTTGATTTTTAATTTTCTACATGCAAGTTAGATAATATTACGCACATAAAAAAGTATTAGTCTTAAAATTCTTATTGTAATTTACTTTTAATCAGTGTTTTAATTTTGTTTATAAAAGAAAGAAAATAGGTCTGAATAAAAATGAATTGAAATTAAAAGTGATTAGGAAATCCTTTATTTTAAAGGCTTTTTAGCAGTATTTGAGGCAATAATAATTTTGTTTTAAGTTTTAATGTGTTGTTTTTTAGTCTTTTGTGGTCGTGTTGGTTTTGTCGAGTGCCAATAAATTTGCACCAAAATAAAAACAGTTTTTCTAAGAAACTGTTTGGTGTAAAATTTAAATACCACTTTTATGAAAACTTTCAATTTAATCGTATTTCTTTCGATATCTTTTTTTGGAACTTCCAAACCAATAATTGGCACAGAAAACTGGACTGCGTCAGATATTGAGCGATTTAATAATCAGCTGGCAGAAGTAAAAGAAAAAATAAAAACCAGTCCTTCTTATAATACCAAAATCGCTTTTTTTATCGACATGAAAATCAAATCAGGCAAAAACCGATTCTTTGTTTATGATTTGGAAAATGATAAAATTTTAGACGAAGGACTTGTTGCTCACGGCTGTGGATCAGAAACCGGAATTGCAGGAAATTTGAAATTCAGCAACGAACCCAATTCTAATGCAACCTCTTTAGGCCGATGCGCAATTGGAAAATCCTATAACGGAATATTCGGAAAATCGTACCGTTTATCAGGTTTAGATGAAACAAATAGCAATGTTTTAAAAAGAGCTGTCGTTTTGCATTCCTATTCTGCAGTTCCTGAACAGGAGCAGGATTATTATATTTCTAGAAGTCACGGCTGTCCCATGGTCAATGAAACTTTTTTTAAAAGGCTCGAAAAAATAATCGATGGTTCTAAAACAAGTATCATTCTAAATATCTATTATTAAGCAGGATAGTACATGACGCGAATTTTTTTGTTATTAGATAATTTTATTACGAACTAACTAACCGTAATAAATATGAAAATTCAAAAATGGTATTCCTTAAGCGTTATTCTTCTAATGCTTTGTTTTGGAATATCAAATAAAAACATTGCGCAAAACCGTACAATCAAAAATGATGTTTTTTGGAATACAAAAGACGGAAAACCGCTAAACAGCCAAGGCGGAGGGATTTTTAAATTTCCTGATGCTAAAACAGGTAAAACGAAATATTATTGGTACGGCGTACATTATGCCGAAGCCGATCAATATCGTGCTGATCCTTCTAAAACATTGCCTAATGCAACTTTTGAAGCCGTAACCTGCTACAGCTCTGATGATTTTGTGAACTGGAATTTTGAAGGGAATGTTTTGACCAAACAAAAAGTCAATGAACATGGAAAAACCTGGGTTGGGCGTTTAGGTGTTGCCTTTGTGAAAGAAATTAATAAATACGCCATGTTTGTACAGCATGGAAGTGAAGTATTAATTGCACTTGCAGATTCGCCAACGAGTGAATTTATCTGGCATCAGAAAATAAATATGGAAAAAATGATTGGCACGAGCAATACTGGCGATCAAACTGTTTTTACCGATGAAGATACTGGAAAATCATATTTGATTTATTCCTATGGGAAAGGACGAAACAAAATTTATGTTTCTGAAATTGGAATGAAAGAGGGAAAAGTGAATCTTTTGGATTGTACACAAATTTTTAAAGGGGAAAGCAGAGAAGGTAATTGCATGTTCAAATACAAAAACAGGTATTATATGTATGCTTCAAATATTTACGGCTGGGATGGTTCGTTTGCCTATTATTTAGTTGCCGATGATATTCGAGGTCCATATCTTCCAACGAATGAAATGCTAATAACAAAAGGTGCCGAAGACGATTTTGCACATGTTTCGCAAACCGGTTTTTTCTTTTCTGTAAAAGGAAACAAACAGGAAACGATTGTGTATTGCGGTGATCGCTGGTCTGATTTTGCTGGAAACGGGTTAGGTTATAATCAATGGTGCCCGCTTTCTTTCGACGGAAAAACGCCTTATTTCAATTCGCTTAGCGCTTGGGATTTGGATGCAAAAACCGGAACATGGAAAGTAAACAAAGAGAACAATTATGTAAAAAACGGCAGTTTTGAAGCCGACCGCAGGCATATTCCGAGTCCGGTTAAACCCGTGCAGATTCAGCTGACAGGCTGGGCAAGCGAAGTGATTGAAGGCAATAAAATTGGATTAGATACGGTGACTTCGCCAGTTTTAAATCATTTTAATACGCAAATTGAAAGAAAAACCGTAATTGGTGAAAAGAGTTTGAATATTAGCGATAAAGTTAATTTTAAAAGAAAAGTATTTCAAATCATAACATCTTCGCCATATGTAAAACTGGAAGACGGATTATATACTTTAACCGCCCAAATTAAAAATAGCAGTGGTTTTGATAATCTCGAGGTCTATGTTTTAAGTAACGACAAGAAATTTAAGTTTACAATAAAAGAAGAAAATAAGGATTGGAAAACAATAATTATCAAGAACATAATTATAAAAGGAGGAAAAGCCGAGGTTGGTTTTTTAGCCAGCGGAAAAGCAAATTCTTTTTGCCTTGCCGATGATGTTTCGCTGGTAAGAAGTGGGAAGTAAGATTTTTGAGGGAAGATGAAAGAAGCAAGAGGCAAGAGGCAAGATGAAAGATGAAAGATGAAAGATGATAGAAAGAAGAATTTGAAGTGAGTAATTTAATTTAATTTGTTTAGTGTTTTTAAAGTCTGTGAGCGTTTTGTTTACAGACTTTTTTTATGGATTTAATTTTAAAGAAAGCGGTTAAATCAATTTCAAGGCACATCGAGCTTCACATCTCTTTCAAAAATCTTTCATCTATCATCTTGCTTCTTTCTTCTAAAAAAAAATCTAAAAAAAAGCAATAAATAAAAAAGCGTTCATTCATTTATTATTTTATCTTTGCAAAAAAAAGGCTATGAGAGTTAGAGATATTGACAAAGAAAAACTGGTTATAAAGACGGCGATTGACCAGATTGTACAGGAAGGATTTCAAGGTTTCAGCATGAATAAATTGGCGAAAGCCTGTTCAATTTCTGTTGGTACGCTCTATATTTATTATGCTGATAAAGATGATTTAATTCAAAAAATTGGGGCAAGTATGGCACTTAAGTTTTTTAAGAGCACCATAAAAGATTTTTCGCCCGAAATGTCATTTGAAGAAGGTTTGTGGAAACAATGGGAAAACCGCGCCAGCTTTACAATGAAATACCCCAAAGAAGTTGCATTTTTTGAGATCATCAAACACTCGCCACATGGAGAAATCATATTGGATTCAATTGCAGAGTTTGCCGATTTTAGAACCATTATGAAAGATTTTATAGATAATGCTCTTCGAAACAAAGAACTTCTCCCAATGAGTTTTGAAGCATTTTGGTGTGTGGCTTACGGACCTCTTTATACGTTGCTGAATATGCATACTGAAGGCAAAAGTATGGGAGGAAAACCATTTATTCTTACAAAAGAAATTATGAAAGAAGCTTTTCAATCAACAGTTAAAGGCTTAAAACCATGAAATTATGGAAACAGATTTAAACACAATACATATTTTTAAAACAAACATCAGCGCCATTGATAATAATTGCGCGGCGCATTACGCACTTAACAATAATCAAAATATCGAGCATTGGAGTGTTGATTGTGAAGATGTTGACTGCGTTCTTCGTGTGGTTTCAGAAATATTGAAACCGGAAGAAATTATTAAAATAATCAGCGATCTAGGCTTTGAATGCCAAGAATTATCGTAAAAAAAACATATTAAATAAAAATGGAAAAAACTACCATAGAAAGCCCCGCTTTTACCTCTCATCAAAAAATTATTATTGCCATACTGGCGCTTTTGCAATTTACTGTCATTCTTGATTTTATGGTGATTTCGCCGCTTGGAGATATCTTAATGAAAACATTGGACATGACAACGTCAAACTTTGGTTTTGCTGTATCGGCGTATGCTTTCAGCGCCGGAATTTCAGGATTATTGGCTGCAGGTTTTGCAGATAAATTTGACCGAAAAAAATTATTGATTTTCTTTTACACCGGATTCATTATAGGAACTGTTTTTTGTGCGCTTTCAACAAGCTACACAATGTTGCTTATGGCACGAATTGTGACTGGGCTTTTTGGTGGTGTAATTGGTTCTGTTTCACTAGCCATCGTAACCGATTTGTTTGTTCTTCAACAGCGCGGACGTGTAATGAGCGTTATACAAATGGCCTTTGCAACAAGCCAAATTTTAGGAATTCCGGTTGGACTTTACTTTGCTAATAACTGGGGATGGCATTCGGCTTTTATCATGATTGCCGTTTTAGCGGGATTGATACTTCTTGCTGTAATCACCCAAATGAAACCTATTACAAAGCACTTGGAACTTCAATCAGATAAAAGTCCGTTTTTGCATCTTTGGCACACGTTAAGCAACAAACATTATCAAGTTGGTTTTACCGCAATTGCATTTTTGTCTGTTGGTGGTTTTATGTTGCAGCCTTTTGGAAGTGCTTTTTTAGTAAATAATATTCATATCAGTCAGCTTGAACTGCCAATGGTATTTTTCTTTACAGGACTTTCAGTACTTTTTATAATGCCAATCATTGGTAAATTAAGCGACAAGGTCAGCAAGTTTAAATTGTTTGCTGCAGGATCGGCAATTTCTGTTGTTATCATTGTTATTTATACGAATCTAGGACCGGTGCCATTATGGCAAATTGTGGGATTGACGATGATTATGTTTATGGGGATCATGGGTCGTATGATTCCGGCAACAACATTGAACACTGCAATTCCAGACATGCGAGATCGTGGCGCTTATATGTCAATTACCTCTTCATTACAGCAAATTGCGGGAGGAATTGCGGCAGTTTGTGCTGGTTTTATTGTGCATCAAAAAACGAAAACATCACCACTTGAAAATTATGATATTTTAGGATATGTAATCGCTGCGGTTACTTTATGCACTGTATTTTTAATTTGGAGAGTGGATCAATTGGCGAAGGCTAAAGTTAAAAACGCAAATATTTAATTGTAATACTTTGTGCGTAATTTTTTAAACACATAGAAACATAGAATTTCTCTTTTTGCATACTCAATTAGACTATAAATCTATGTTTCTATGTGTTTAAAACCATATTAAAACAAAACAAAAGCTTGTTCTAATGGACAAGCTTTTTGTTTTTAAAAGAATATCTAAATAGTTACTTTTTTCTTCCAATAAAAATAAACGGAAAGCGCGTTTATAATTGCCAAAAGCCATAAAACCGGGCTGCTGAAAAAACTGTAATAAGTTCGCCCATTCGGGATTTCGACAAAAGGTACTGTGATAAAAACATCTAAAATTAATGCCGTTGCTGACATTACAATTCCAAGTAATAAGCCATTCGTTTTGGGAACTTTTTTATAATAAATTTTGGCTCCAATAATTCCGAAAAAGACAATTGCAAACATTACAATTATAGTCTGAATCGAAAAATAATTTTTTACAAACGGAACCAAACCTAAAATATAAAACGATAAACTGACACAAATCCATACGATGAAACCAGAAAAGATTGCTCTAAAATAATTCATCTGCAAAGTTTTAAGAATTCCAAATTCCGGTTTTGGCAGTTTCTTTCGCGTAAGCGGAAAAATCTTTTGCTTTTCGGCCTAAAACTTTTTCAATGTCAGAGGTGATATGCGAATTTCTTCCGTCCAAAACCTCTTCAAAAAGATAATTGACAAGCCAGATATGATCGTCTGGAACCTGATATTCTTTTAGCATCTGCGTATATTCGTCTAAAGATAAACCTTGAAAAGTGATGTTTCTGCCACTCGCTTCGGCAATTGTATTTACAGCTTCTTTAAAAGTCAATAATCTTGGACCGGTCAATTCGTAGGTTTTTGAATTATGATTTTCATTTAAAAGTGATTCTAAAACAACATCGGCAATGTCATCTGCATCAGTAAAAGGTTCAAGCGCTTCGGCTCTTGGCAAAGCAACAATTCCGGCTAAAATGGGTTCTAAAAAAATGCTTTCACTAAAATTTTGATTGAACCAGCTTGCACGCACGATGGTCCATTTTTTAACATTTTCTTTTACGATTTCTTCGCAAACCTGCGCTTCTTTTTCTCCTCTTCCAGATAATAAAACTATTTTTTGAACACCTGATTTTGTTGCTAAAACTGTAAATTTCTGAATAGTTTCGACTGCCGAAGGAATTGCTAAATCAGGCTGAAATGTGACATAAACAATCTCAATATCTTGCAGCACATCTTCCCAGGTTTCTGGTTTTTCCCAGTCAAAAGGAATTTTTTCAGCTCTTGAACCAAGACGAATTTCGACATCTGGATTGTTTTTCAATCTTTCGATTACTCTGCGTCCTGTTTTCCCATTGGAACCCAAGACTAAAATTTTCTTTTTGCTCATATCAATATTTTTTAAATGAATACTGATACAAAGTTGACTACATTAAAAAAGAATCATTTGTCGCAAAAGAATTATGATTTGTCTGAAAGGAATTGAAGGCGTACTTCGTTCGGGCGCATGCCGAATTTTTTATGAAAGGCATTCGAAAAAGAACTCAAACTTTCATAACCAACTTCCCAAGCGGCTTCCTGAACTGTTTTTTCACTTTCACGGAGTAATTCATACGCTTTATGAAGGCGTTCTTCCTGAACATATTTGAAAACAGGAATCCCAAAAAGTTCTTTAAAGTTCTTTTTTAATTTATTGCTGTTCAAACCTACCATTTGCGATAATTGCGTAATTGACGGCGGTTTCGAAAAATTATTGGTGACAATTTCCTTTGCTTTAAAAAGTTTGTTTTTATCAATTTCCGAAAAATCAATTTTGGCATCGGTACTTAAAAGGCCAAAAAAATGTGCTAAAAGTTCGTTGATCTGGCTTTTTAAAAACAACAATCGCGTATTTCCGATATAAGTGGTGTTGAAGATTTTTTGAACCGCTAATTGCATATCAAGTGTCATATAATAGGAGGGACCTTTTACAAAATGTTCTTTTGGATTTAATAATTCCGGAAGGTGTTTTTCAAAAATTTCTTTTTCGGCTTCAGGAAGTGAATTCAAATGTTTTGGTTTGGTAAAAATACTGATGGATTGCAAAGGCTTATCAGGTTCAATTTTATGTGAGAATTCTACTTTTTGATTTCCAAAAAAACAGATGGCCAAACCAGTAGTATTCGTTAGGTATTTTGTTTGATTATTGTGCTTGATTTCTAACTCGACATTGCCAGATCCATAAAATGCAAATCCAACTGCATCACCGTCGATTTCACATTTCTGAACTATAGTTTTTGTCGTGTTCGATTGTTCTATTAAAACAATAAAGTCATTCAATTCTATAATATCGGTTGTCATCTTGTTTTTAGGGTATTTAAAATCGACTGAAAGTTAAGGTTTATTTTTAATTCGGCAGCAAGAGTATGGTTTATGGCTTAAACAATTCTTAAATTATGTAAAATGTTTAAAATTAAACAATTAGGTAAAATTAGAAACTTAAAAATTTTATTTTTTAAAACTTTTTATTGGAAGAAACGGAACTTAAAATTCTTTTTCTGAAACAGTATTTATGTGTAAAATCTTATTTTTAAAAAGTTGCCTGTTGATAAGTGTTTCTTTAAATTGAATAGTAAAGTGCTTTTTTTATGTTGACAACTCTATTTAGATTTAGTATAAATAACTGATATTTCGAGCAGTATGAAATTTTTTGTACCTGTTGATAAATACTTTTTTTGACGTTCAAAATGACTTTTTTTTGCTGTTGATAATTGCTTTTATTTTTAACATGAAAACGAAAGTAAAACAAAAATGTCTGGCTTAAATTTGTAAGTAGCGAGATGTCAAAATACCTCCCAAATCGGCATTTCGGATCTTTAATTTGTCACCATTAAATACTTTATATTATGTCTATTTTCGATAAAAGAATCAATTATAAGCCTTTTGAATACCCGGAGGTATTGCAATTTACTGAAGCCATTAATAAAGCGTACTGGGTTCATACAGAGGTTGATTTTACTGCTGATACGCAGGATTTTCATTCGCATTTAACAGCAGCCGAAAAAACTGCAATTAAAAATAGTTTATTGGCGATTGCTCAGATAGAAGTTGCGGTAAAAAGTTTTTGGGGCAATATTTATGAGCATTTTCCAAAACCGGAATTTAATGGCCTCGGAACCACTTTTGCCGAATGTGAATTTAGACATTCTGAAGCCTATTCTCGTTTGCTTGAGGTTCTTGGTTATAATGATGAATTCGAAAAATTACTAGACGTTCCTGTAATCCGTAAGCGTGTTGATTATCTTTCAAATGTTTTAAAAGATACACGTTCGCAGGATAACAAAAAGTATATGATTTCGCTGATTTTGTTTAGCATTCTTATCGAAAATGTTTCGCTTTTCAGTCAGTTTGCGATTTTGCTTTCGTTTACAAGATTCAAAGGTTATATGAAAAATGTCAGCAATATTATTGCCTGGACTTCAATCGATGAACAAATTCACGCAAATGGAGGTATTTTCATCATCAATAAAATTCGAGAAGAATTTCCAGATTATTTTGATGATGCGACTTTATTGACGATTAGAGACACAGTAAAAGACTCAATTGGTGTAGAGTCTGATATTTTAGATTGGATTTTTGAAGATGGTGAAATTGAAAGCATCAACAAAAAAGATCTGGTTAATTTTATGAAATTCAGATTAGATGAAAGTTTAAAACAAATTGGAATTCCAACTGTTTTTGATGTTTCGCTAGAAGATTACAGAGCAATGTCATGGTTTGAAGAAGAGGTTTTTGCTAATAGTTTAGATGATTTCTTTGCAAAAAGACCCGTAGAGTATACCAAACATGATAAAAGTATTACGGCAAACGACCTCTTCTAAAATTTAAAAAAATGAATACAATAGATATAAATCAAGAAAGCGTCCCGATGAGCGAAGCTGGAAATAAAATGTGGTGGAAAAATTCTGAAAGCGAACAAATATTAAACCGCGGCTATCTTTTAAAAGGAGAAACTGTCGAAGGTGCCATTGACAGAATTTGTACCGCGGCAGCGCGCAGACTTTATAAACCGGAACTAAAAGATTCTTTTGTTGAAATGATTGAGCGTGGCTGGATGAGCATCAGTTCTCCGGTTTGGGCCAATATGGGAACTGAACGCGGTTTGCCAATTTCTTGTTTTAATGTTCACGTTCCAGATGAAATCGAAGGAATTACACATAAACTAGGCGAAGTAATCATGCAGACCAAAATTGGTGGAGGAACATCAGGATATTTTGGAGAATTACGCGAAAGAGGAAGCGCCGTAACAGATAACGGAAAAAGTAGCGGAGCAGTAAGTTTCATGAAACTTTTTGACACTACAATGGACACTATTTCTCAAGGTGGCGTACGTAGAGGTGCGTTTGCAGCATATTTAGATGTAGATCACCCGGATATTGAAGAATTTTTGAAGATTAAAAGCATTGGTAATCCAATTCAGAATTTGTTTACCGGAATCTGCGTGCCCGATTATTGGATGCAGGAAATGATCGATGGTGATAGCGACAAACGTCAAATTTGGGCAAAAGTTCTTGAAAGCCGTCAGCAAAAAGGACTACCTTATATTTTCTTTAGCGATAACGTAAATAAAAATAAACCGCAGGTTTATAAAGATAAAAATCTGCGAATTAATGCCAGCAATTTATGCAGTGAAATTATGCTTCCATCTGATTTTGATGAGTCGTTTATTTGTTGTCTTTCGTCAATGAATTTGGAACTTTATGAAGAATGGAAAGATACTGAAGCAGTGAAATTAGCGATCTTTTTCTTGGATGCCGTATTGCAGGAATTTATCGAAAAAACAGAAGGGAACTATTATCTTTCGGCAGCAAATAAATTTGCAAAAAGACACCGTGCTTTAGGTTTAGGCGTTTTAGGATGGCATTCGTATTTGCAAAAAAATATGATTCCGTTTGAAGGTTTGGAAGCCAAAATGAAAACGACAGAAATTTTTAAACATATAAGCGACAAAGCCGATAAAGCCACTCAGGATTTGGCCCGAATTTATGGTGAACCAGAATTGCTTAAAGGTTACGGACGACGCAATACAACAACAATGGCAATTGCGCCTACAACATCTTCATCGGCAATTTTAGGACAGACTTCGCCGGGAATTGAGCCTTTCAGCAGTAATTATTACAAAGCGGGTTTGAGCAAAGGAAATTTTATGCGAAAAAATAAATATCTGAAAAAATTATTGGAAGAAAAAGGTTTGGATAATGAGGAAGTTTGGCGCGGTATTATGCTGAATGGCGGAAGTGTACAACACATGGAACAGCTTACTCAAACAGAAAAAGACGTTTTTAAAACCTTCAAAGAAATCAGCCAGCTTGAAATTGTCCAGCAGGCAGCAATTCGTCAAAAATTTGTTGATCAAGGGCAAAGTTTAAACCTTAATATTCCTGCAGAATTGCCAATTAAGGAAGTAAATCGCTTAATGATTGAATCATGGCAACTCGGAATTAAAAGTTTGTATTATCAAAGAAGTCAGAGCGTTTCTAAGGAACTGGTTACAAGTCTCGTTAGTTGCAGCAGTTGCGAATCTTAAATATAAAAATCGGAAGTGTTTCTTCCGATTTTTTTTTTTGCTTAAAAATTACAACATCGGGAGCATCAAAATTGGAACTAAAGCTTTTTTAATTAATTTATTGAGATCGGTTTTTTCAAATTTATGATCTAAGAATTTGGCTACGGCATTTTGGAAATAATTCATAAAAATCAGTTTTTTTAGTAAAATCGGTCTATTTGCTAAATCCATTTTTATACTGTAAAAAATTATGTAATGTCAAATTTTTGAGATTATAAAGCATTCAAGATTATCAAATTTTTAAGTAAAAAAGTTTTTTGTAAGAATAATTTAATGTTTGCAAATGAATAATATAGAAAAGACCAAATTAGGATTATTGGATAATATTATTAAGTTTGTTGCGAATTATTCAATTTCTCAAAAGCCAAAAAATTGTCGTTACCCGCATTAAATCAGGATAAAATTTTAATCGATCGTCTTCGCAGTGGAGATGAATCGGCTTTGACAGAATTGTATAATACTTTTTGGCAAGCATTGTTCATGTCGGCTTATAATGTGATTAAAGACAAAGAATTGTGCGAGGATATTATTCAGGATATATTTTTGAATATCTGGACAAACCGTGAAAAATTAGAAATTCATATTTCTTTAAAAGGATATATGTACGCCTCTGCACGTTATCAGGTTTTTAATCATCTGAGAAAAAATAAAGACAAAGTTAAAGTCGAACTTTTTGATGATTTAGAAAAACGTTTTCAGCATACAACGCCAGAGACAGAGTTGATGCATGAGGAATTAGTGCAGCAGCTCAATTTAATTATCGAAACACTTCCCGAGAAATGTCAAGCCGTTTATAAACTTAGCAGAGAAGAACAGTTGAGCCACAAAGAAATTGGCGAGCGTCTTAACATCTCAACCAAAACAGTCGAAAATCATATCACAAAAGCGCTTCACACCATTCGTTTGTCAATGGGAAATTCATTAGGCGTTGCAATGGTTTTATGGCTTTCTAAAAATTTATAGAAAGTCTTAAAATGATTGCCGATTATAAGTCTATAGCCCTGAATTTTCTCTTATACAACGGGGCTTTTCTTAAAAAAGTAGAAAAAACAAAAAAAAATACAATTTTGACTAGGGGGTAAATGTCTTTTTAGATACTTACTTAATATACTCCCGCATTAATATTAAAAAAAATGAAAAAAGAAGAATTCTTAACGTTATTAAACAGATATCTTTCTGGTGATACTAATCGGGAGGAGAGTAAAAAATTACTTCATTTTTACGAAAGTTTTCAAACTTCTGAAGAATGGGATGAAAGCTTAGGGTCTAAAGAAGAAATTCAGAATAAAATGCTTCACAGAATTCAGACAGCGATAAAAGCTGGCGAAACAGAAGTTATTCCGCTAAGGCCTTTTTATACCAGAACAAGTTTTAGAGTTGCGGTTGCAGCATCGGTCGCTATGTTGATTTCAATTACGTTATTATTCAATACAGCCAAAAATGCAAAAAACAATATTCCTGCTATTGCAAATAAAAATATTTTAATTGGAACCGATAAAGCCACTTTGACTTTAGAAGACGGTTCTGTTATTACATTAGAAAAAGGAAAAGGGTATGCAACTGGAAATGCATCCAGCAATGGAGAAAAATTAATTTACAATGCTAAAAATAATCCTGCAGGAATAGCAAATAATTTTTTAACGATTCCCAGAGGAGGACAGTTTTTTGTACAGCTGGCAGATAGTACAAGAGTTTGGCTGAACTCTGAATCGCAGTTAAAATATCCGGTTGCTTTTGTTGATGGAGAAACCAGGCAAGTTGAGCTTGTTTACGGAGAAGCTTATTTTGAAGTGTCGCCAAGCACAAAACATAAAGGCTCTAAGTTTAAGGTAAAAACGCAAATGCAAAATGTTGAAGTTATTGGTACTGAATTCAATATCAAGGCCTATAAAGACGAAAGCACAATTTACACCACATTGGTAAAAGGAAAAGTGGCTGTGAGCAATGTTACTAATAAAGAAATTTTAGCACCAAATGAACAATCTCGCATTAGTAAGAGCAATGATCATATTGCAATTTCTGAAGTAGATGTTTACAATGAAATTTCATGGAGAAAAGGTTTGTTTGTTTTTAAAGGAATGCCTTTAAAAGATATAGCAAAAGTATTGTCAAGATGGTATGATACTGATATTGAATTTGCTGATCCAGCTCTTGGGAATGTAAAATTTAATGGAGTTTTGAATAAAAATCAAAAATTAGAAGACATATTGACGACAATCAAGAATATTAATTTCATTAATGCCTATGAGAAAAAAGACAATAAGATTATAATAAAATAAAAAGAAAAGGGATTAAAGTTCAGACCTCTCACCGTACCGCACTTCATCCCTTTCTGTGTATTAATCAATTAATCATTTTTAACAACCAACCAATTAACATGTAAATTTATGAAATTTAAATTAACCAGTGCCTATTTCTATATTAGAAATAGGCTAATTATTAACATTATGAGAACTTTTATCTTCTTGTTTTGTACGACAATTTTTGGTTTTTCTCCCTTAAATCTATTTTCGCAAAACACAAAAGTTGTAATTGCTTCTGATAAAACAGTATCTGTCGATGAAGTTTTTGACATTATCAAGCAGCAGACAGATTATACGTTTATTTATCAGGAAGATTTATTTAAAAAATTACCTAAAGTACATTTAAAAAAAGGAAAAATTAAAGTGAATGATTTGCTGGAAGCCAGTTTTCCCAGCAAAAATTTTAATTTCAGTTTTGCAAATGGAAATACAATTGTAGTAAAAGAAATTCCGGTTGAGAAAGTTGTAGTACTGCAATCTAAAAATATTGAAATTAGAGGTATTGTTACCAATGAAAAAAAAGAACCCCTGCCTGGCGTAAACATAAAAGTAAAGGGGAGTAATGTGGCCACACAGACTGATTTTGATGGAAAATATGTAATTACAGCTCCAGAAGACGGGCAAATTTTGTTTACCTATATTGGACATACTGCACAGATAATAACTGTTAATAAAAGAAAAGTTATTAATGTTATCTTAGAACAACAAACCAAAGAACTTGGTGGAGTAGTAATTAATACTGGGGTTACAGTTCGTAAAAAAGAATTAATTACAGGAGCTGTTTCTACTTATAAAGGAGAAGAATTAAGACAAGTTTCGACACAAAACGTTGTTCAGGCCTTAAAAACTTTAGATCCTTCTTTTATGGTTTTGAACAATAATATTGCAGGTTCAAACCCAAATGTTTTGCCAGTTATCGAGGTGAGAGGGCAGACAAGTTTATCTGTAAATCAGGTTAATGATCGTTTTAAAGAAGACCCAAACCAACCTTTGTTTATTTTGGACGGATTTCCAACAACATTACAACAGGTTGTAGATTTAGATATTAACAGAATTGCCAATATTACGCTTCTTAAAGACGCCGCTTCTACAGCATTATACGGTTCACGTTCTGCAAATGGAGTTGTAGTTATTGAAACAAATAAACCAGTTGCAGGAAAATTACAAATTTCTTATGTCTATAATTCATCTTATGAATTGGCAGATTTAAGTGTTTACAATTTAATGAATGCGGAGCAGAAATTAGAATTCGAAAGACTTTCTAAAGCTTATGTGGTACCGCGTCTTGGTAATTATGAACAACAATTTAATTGGGATCAAGTATATAACAAACGTTTGGCTGATGTGCGCCGCGGGGTTGATACGTATTGGCTGAACGAACCTATCCAAATGGGAATTACATCTGGACACAGTTTATCAATTGGTGGAGGTTCTGACGAGTTTAGATTTAATCTTGCAGGAAATTACAAATCTTTATCAGGAACTATGAAAGGTTCTGAACATGATACTTGGGGATATAATGCAAATTTGATTTATAGAAAGAAAAAAGTAAGTTTTAATAATAACTTCTTTATTTCTGGAGGAAATAATCAAGAATCGCCTTATGGTTCCTTCTCTACTTGGGCAAAAGCGAGTCCGTATTATGAAAAACAAAATGAAAATGGAGCAGTAACGCGTTATTTAGACGGAACTAATACACCAGTAGGAAATCCGATTGTAAATAATTACGTAAATCAGGAAGAAAATCCTTTGTATAATGTTCTTTTAAATAGTTATGACAAAAGTGTTGATTTTAATTTCACTAACAATTTTGCTATTAACTACGATATTAATCCTCATATTAAAACAACTGCAGCAATATCAGTTTCCAGATTGCAGTCAACATCGACTAAATTCGTTTCACCAGATAACACAGAATTTATTTCAGACATTCCAACAGAAAAAGGAAGTTATGAAAGAAAAGATTATTTGACCAATAAATGGAATGGAAATATTGGTGGAACCTATTATAATGTTTTTAATAATGTTCACTCTGTTAATTACACCATTAGAGCTTCAGCTTTAGAAACAAGCTACGAAACGTATAGTTCTGTTTTAAGAGGATTTCCATTGGGAGTTGCAGGTAATCCTAATTTTGCTTTTGGATTTGAAGCAAATTCAAAACCAGGAAGTTATAATGAAACGATCCGAAGTATTGATTTAACAAATCAGCTGAATTATGCTTACAACAGAAAATATTTGCTTGATTTAACTCAAACAATATCTGGAGCAACCAATTTTGGAACAAATAAAAAATATTCTCCTTATTATGGTATTGGTATTGGATGGAATATGAACTACGAATTTAACATGAACGAGGATATCGTTAATATCTTGAAACTTCGTGCAAACTTTGGTCAGACCGGAAATCAAAATCTTATAGGATTCGCTTCTCATGATATTTATACTTACGATCCTAATACCAATATTTTTGGCGCCGGATTAAATGTTTCGCAATTGGCTAACATTAATTTAGAGGCTCAAAAAACAAAAGATTTGTCTTTAGGATTAGATTTGGCAATGTTTAGAAACAGATTGACAGCGACTTTTGGAGCTTACAGACGCCGAACTTCACCACAGATTGTTGCAATCGATCTTGCCGCTTCAACAGGAGTTACTGCTTATCCGTTAAACATTGGTTATATAACAACTCAAGGTTTAGAACTTAAAGCTAATTACACTATTATAAATAATGCTAAAGCTAATTTTTATTGGGGAGTTGGATTAACAGCAACTACAAACGAAAATGAATTAGGAGGTTTTAATAATGCTTTGGCTTCATTAAATGATGCTGCCAAAAAAACAACCAGTCTAACAAGATTTTATGATGGAGCCAGTACAAATGATCTTTGGGCAGTACCTTCATTAGGAATTGATCCTGCGACAGGAAGAGAAGTTTTCTTGAAGAAAAACGGAGAAACTACATTTATTTTAGATAAAAATGATGAAAGAATCATGGGGAATTCAAGAGAAATTGCAACCGGTGTTTTTTCTACAAGCGTTAACTATCAAAACTTCAGTTTAGGAGTATTCATTCGCTACAGTTTTGGAGCAGATCAATTTAATACTGCTTTATATGACAAAGTTGAAAATATCAGTTCAAGTAATATTTTTGATAATCAAGACGCCAGAGCCTTTACAGACCGTTGGACAACTCCAGGACAAATGGCGCAATTTAAGGCTATCAGCTTAACAAATAATACACCAATTTCTTCTCGATTTATTCAAAAAGCAGATTATATATCAGGAGAGTCACTTCGTTTAGGATACCGTGTAACCAATAAAGCTTGGCTTAATAAATCTGGATTAGCTGGTTTAGGATTCAATGCTTACGCAAATGAGTTTTTTAGAGTTTCTACCATAAAAACGGAGCGAGGGATTGAGTATCCATTTTCAAGAATTTATTCTTTAAGTCTAAACGTATCATTTTAATACAGCAATTATGAAACAGTATTTAAATAAAATAGCACTGATCATCTTGATTTCATTTTCAGCTGCAGGCTGCAGTGATTTCTTGGATGTAACGCCTCAGGATAAAATTTTAGAAAATCAAATATTTGAGAATGAAGCCGGAATGCAAAATGTGCATAACGGACTTTATTTAAGTTTGGTAAATGATGATCTTTATGGAAAACAGCTTACAATGGATGCTGTTGAAATTTTAGGTCAACAGTATAATATGACCAACAATAGTACTAAAAGTAGAATTGCATCCTATGCTTATACAGAAAGCCACCCTAAGTCTATATTTTCTGATATTTGGGAAACAGGATATAAAACGATTTTGTATGCCAATAAATTTTTAGAAAGCATGGACGAACATGCAGGGATTGTATCAAAAGAAAAAGCCGATCTTCTAAAAGGTGAGACATACGGTATTAGAGCAATGCTTCATTTTGATATGTTGCGTTTGTACGGACCAATTTATAAAGTTGATCCTTCTCTTCCTGCAATTCCTTATTACGACACAGCTGTTACAGCAAATCAGCCGTTGATTTCTGCAAAAGATGCTGTTGCTAAAATTCTGGCTGATTTAGACAAAGCTTTAGAATTGCTTCAAAAAGATCCAATTCTAACTTCAGGAAAATATAAAGGTACAACTGATTTTGATGCTAATCCGTATTATTCTGCAAATAGAGGTTTGCGTATGAATTATTTGGCAGTAAAATGTCTTAAAGCTCGTGTATTATTATATTCTGGAGATAAAGCGGGTGCATCTGCGCTAGCAAACGAAGTAATTAATTTTACTAAATCGACGACATTTTTTCCATGGACACCGTTTTTAGAAGCCACAAATGCTGCAAATCCTGATCGTATTTTTTCATCTGAAAACTTCTTTGCTTTAAGTGATTATACTTTATATCAAAAACAAAAATTATTATTCGATTACAATTTACCAGATGGATCTATTTATTCTCCATTATTAAGCAGATTAACAGCTGTTTTTGAATCAAATGATAATGATTATAGAAGTCTGCCAAGCTGGAAAGTTCCAGTTGTTGGAGGAAAAACACAAAAAACATTTTATAAATATGAAGATGTAACGAACAAAGAAAAGCTTTTCCGTCTTCAGATTCCTATGTTTAGACTTTCAGAAATGTACTTGATTGCGGCAGAAACAGCGCCAGTACCAGCAGATGGAATCGCTTTTTTAAATACACTGCGCTTTAACCGTGGTTTGACCAATTTAGCAGCGACGGCAAATGTTACTACAGAAGTTACAAAAGAGTACAAAAAAGAGTTTATTGGCGAGGGACAGCTGTTCTTTTACTACAAAAGAATAAACAGTGCTACAATTCCTAACGGCTCAGCGGCTTCTGGAAACGTAACTATGGGAGCACTTCAATATGTTGTGCCATTACCGGAAATTGAAGTTAATTTCCAATAATTTAAAACAAAATATCATGAAAAAAATATTGATTTTAAGCATATTGTTTTTATCGGTTTTAGGCTTTACGTCATGTGAACAGGAGGAAATTGCGGCTTATTCTGGGAGTGACAGTATTTATTTTGCACCTTCTGTTTATGGCCTTTCTGATGGCGCAACTACAACAATAGCAGATAGTACAGGATTTACTTTTGCTTTAGAAAAACCCGAAGTTGTTGGTAAAACTTATAATATTCCGGTTCGTGTACAAGGAAACATTAGTGATGTTGACAGAAAAGTAAAAGTAGTTGTCGATCCAAAAAGTACTGCTGTAGCCGGAACTCATTTTGAAATTCCAGCAGATTTTGTAATACCAGCTGGAAAAGTAGTAAATGATCTTCCTGTCAAGGTTTTAAGAACTGCCGATATGAAGAAAAACAGCCTTTTGCTGATTTTAAATTTGGAGGAAAATGAATCATTTAAAACGGATATGAAGAGCAAGGAAATTAATGTCCTGACGCACAAAAAAATAAGCTTTATTAGTTTCAAACTTTCTTTTGATGATAAACTGACACAGCCAATTGGCTGGTATGCACCTTATCTGGGTACTTTTTCAGCAAAGAAATTTTTCCTGATGTGCGATTTGATTCATCTAGATCCGGCAATTTTCAATCAAAAACTAGGCGGGCCAGGACTTGCGATTGCTGATTTTGTGTACTATCAGGCTTTTATGAAACGTTATCTGGCTGATCAAAAAGCATCGGGCAACATCATTTATGAAGAAGATGGGAAAGAAATGATCTTTCCTTAAAATCATTTAATAAATTTTAAAAACAGAACATTATGTTAAAAAATATAAAGATTCAATTTCTTCTGTCACTGATGCTGGTATTAACTTATAGCTGTGCAGAGGATGAAGGGAATTACAATTATAATGCAATAAATGAAATACACGCGACCGGTATTCAAGAATCCTATACGGTTTATACTGGAGATAACTTTAAAATTGCTCCTGATTTGAATGAAACTTTAGTTGACGTCAATAATACAGATCGTTACAGCTACGAATGGGTAGCGCTTAATCCCTCTAAACTTTTATTAGAATCAAGAACACTTATCTCAACGACTAAAAACTTGGATGGAGTTATAAAATTAGCGCCTGGAAGTTATAATGTTTACTATTTTGTTAAAGATAAAGTTACAGGAGTTACTTGGCAGCAAGAACCATTTGAACTAAATGTAGTTTCGGCTATTTATGAAGGCTGGCTAGTGATAGGAAACGTACAAGATAAGGCCCGCTTAGATATGATTTCGATTTTACCAGGTATTCCACAGCCAAGAATTATTACAGATGTTTTGGATGCTTCAGGTTCTGCATTAAAATTAACAGGTAAAGCTGTTGAAGTTTCTTGTTTTGGGGCTGCTGTTTCTGTTGGTTCGATATACGGAATTTATGTTACCACTACAGAAAATGGTACGGCAAGACTTGACCCAGATTCTTTTGCGTGGTCTCAAACACAAAATTTGGCTTATGAAACTTCAGGAGGTTCATTCCCTACCAACTTTGGAATTGATTTTATGGAAACTCCAGGCTCTGCAGGCGAGAATTTTATATACAGCAAAGGAGATATTTATTATTATTATCGTGTGTTCAATATAAAATACGGTCTTCCGCAAAATATATTAGAGACAGCTACAAAAACTTTTTCTGCGGCCCCTTTTATCGCCTCTAATCAAGGTGCAATTGGTTCACCAGTATTCTTTAATAATGATACTCGCAGTTTTGTCCGTTTTAGTTATTCAAAAGGAAACTGTTCAGCAATGCCTCCTGTAACTCCGTCATCGACAGTTTTAGATTGGAATAATACAGATTCTGATCTACTTTACATGACCACCTCTAATTTTAATGGTTTTGAAAATTTTGCTGTCCTAAAAAATCGTTCAACAGGAAAATACAATTTATTGCGTTTCTCTCAAGGTTTGATTCAAAGTTATTACAAAGAAATTTTGAATGCTCCAGAATTTGATAAAGCAACAAAATTTGCGGTAAGCCCAGATTCAGGATATTTATTTTATGCAGTAGGGGGTAAAGTGTATGAATATGATAATGGAACCCAATCGGCTAAATTAATGATTAATAAAGGTGCTGAAGAAATAACTTATATTGGTTTTAATAAGTTGGCAAAAAACGAAGACAAGAAATTAATTGTTGGTAGCTATGGAACTTCGGGCACTATGGAGCTTTATACAGTTCCTCCGGTAAATGGCAATTTAATATTAACAAGTAAATATGAAGGCTTATGCAAAATCATCGATGTTGCATACCGTCGCAGATAATCTAAAACCTTAAAAACAAAACCGGATGAAGCGTGAAATTCATTCTTCATCCGGTTTCTTAACAATCACATTTTATGAGACGATTTATCAAAATCGCAAGCGCAGTTTTGCTGCTTGCCTGTCCTTTTATTGCCTTAAAAGCACAGACACAATCAACCGACGAAAGCTGGGAACAAGCTAAAAAACAAGCTCGAACGGAGAAAAAATTAATTTTTGTCGATTTGTATTTCACAGGCTGTATGCCGTGCGCACAAATGGACAAAGAGGTATTTCCAGATCCAAAAATAGCTGCTGTTTTAAATGCTGATTTTGTCACTTTCAAATCGGATATCTTAAAAGAAGAAATTGGAAAAAAATTATGCATGAAATACGGCGTTACCGGATTCCCAACTTTTTTATTCCTGAATTCTGATGGCAAAGTGATTGATATTGAAACTGGTTTTCAAACTGTAGAGCAATTTACGGCGTTGCTTCAAAACGCAAAAGAAGCGGCAAAAAAAGGAATATTTAAAAAATACAGTCCACAAATTCAGGAAAAAGAGTATCCGGAGTTTTATGCGCAGGCTTATTTAGCAAACAAAAGAAACGTGTCTTTTGAAACCGCCGATGCTTATTTAAAAGCACAGCCTTCATTAACTGCCGAAGTTCCTTTTGTAATTATTACAGGTTTAAGAATTGGCCGTCAATACGATGATTTCTTTTTGAAAAACGCAAAACAGCTTCAGAAAGATTATGGTTCTGCAAGTGTTTCAAATCACGTATTTACCATTTTGCAACGCAAGAGAAAAGAATTTGAGAAAACAAACGATTTGGCTTCATTCAAAAAATTGCTTGATGAGGAAAAACCAATTTTTTCTGCAGAAGACTGGACCAAATATGAAGGTATTTTATTGAAAGATTTTGGAGCTGTAAAAGCATCAAACAATCCCTATACTTTACAAAAGTAATTTAAAATGAAAAAAATATTCTTGTTTTCAATATTGATTTTTGGATGCACCATTTACGCTCAAAACAGCGTTCAGAAAGCTATTGAATCTTTCGAAAAAGCTTTTCAAAATAAAAGTTACAGCGAGATTAAAAGTCTTTTAGCGCCTGAGTTTTCTGTTGGCGCCGGCGATTCTTCTTCGAATGAATTTTACTTGAATAGTATTTTTAATGCTTTTCCAGTTTTAGATTCAATTGAAACTGGAAAATTGGTAACAATTAAAAATGAAACTTTTGTTTTGGCCGATTTTTGCTTCAAAGGAAAAGAAAAAAAGCCAACTCAAATTGTTTTCAATTCAGACAATAAAATCTTGTATGTGACTTTTTTTGATGGTTTGTATAGAGTCGACCGAAATGCCCAAGTAAAAGAAGTTGCAAGTATTCCTTTTGAAATTATTGAAAATGGAATAGCCATCAAAATAAAACTAAACAAAGCCGATCGTGAATTTTTAATGCTGTTTGATACAGGTGCAGACGGAATGGCACTTAATCCAGACAGTGCTTACAAAGCCGGAGTTGTGGTAACAAAAAGCAAATCGGCATCTGTGGTTGGAGGAAGCCAGCAAGTTCAATATTCGGCCGATAATACCATTTATATTGGCGATCAGGTTTTAAAAAATCAAGGTTTGGTCATTTTTCCTAAACATGGCGTTTATGACGGATTGTTTGGCGCCAATTTATTACGCAATTACATCACGTCTGTCAATTTTGATACCATGACAATTGACTTGTATAATTTTGGAAACTTCAATTATTGGGGAAAAGCGAAACCATTAGTTTTCGACTATAAATCTGGCCTTCCGGTAGTAAAACTAAATTTGACTTTTGAAGATAAAAAAACGGTCGAAGGCAACTTTACTTTTGATACCGGCGCTGGTTATGATTTAATTGCTTACGGACCTTTTAATCATAAAAATAATCTGGAAGCAAGTTTAAAAACTGAATATACATCAATCAATTATAGTTTAGGAAAACAGACGAAAATTGTTGGAGGTGCGATACCAAATATTGCTATTAATGGAAATAATTTTCCAGATGTAACCGTCGCACTTCAAGAATATGACGAAGCCAATAAAAACTGGGCTTTCGCCGATGGATCTTTGGGAATTGATTTAATAAAGCGTTTCAATTTTACAATTGATGTGCTTCACAAAACGGTTTATTTAGAACCCAATAAAAACTTCAAAAAAAGAGCCTCATTTTATTTTGCTGGACTCGATTTAGAATTTGACGAAAATCAAAATCTTTTGGTAAAGAAAATTATAGACCAACAAAACAAAGATTTGCAGCAAGTAAAAGTCGGCGCAAAAGTCACTCAGATCAACGACTTTGAAGCTAAAGATTTATTGAAACCAGAAAATCTTAAAAAACTGAAAGAAACTAAAGAAAGCAAAGATTTGATTATCGAACAAAATGATCAGTCGCTGCGAATTTCAATTTAAACATCAAACAAAAAACAAATAAGTATCATGAAAAAACACATTTTTTATTTCATTTTAACCGTGTTTACGGCTCAAATGAGTTTTGCTACGAGTATTTCAGAATATGCAGTAATTAAAGGAACCATTTCGATTCCAGATTTTATAGCAAAAGAAGTTACGCTTTACAATGTTGAAGAAGGAAAGCCAGCCGTTGCTGCTACCGCTAAAGTTAATTCACTGGGGGAGTTTGGCTTTATGACACCAGTTTCAGCTGCTGGCTTTTATTATGTTGATTACGGGCAATTTAAATCAAGAAACCAATTAATTCGTTTGTATTTAGAACCAAAATTAGATATCAATTTGGTTATCAATAAAGAGAATTATGTTTTAAGCGGCAAAAACGTCGGGCAGAATGTTTTGGTTCAAAAAGCTAATGATATCTATAACGAATTTGCACCATTTGCAAGACTTGGCGGTAATGTTACGTATGTTGATTTTTATCCTTGGATTGATAAAGGGGTGGCAAAAGCCAATGAATTTTCAAAATCAATCAAGACCAAAGATGCTGCATTTGATAAGTTATTAAAATTAGCAGTGGCAACAGATGTTGAAGAACTTACTTATACTTTTTTCAGAATGCCAAGAACTGCATTTCCGGATAAAGATGATCGTCCTGCGGTTATAAAAACTTGGCAGACAGATAAAAAGTTTACAGATCCAGATTTATTAAAGTTGCAAAACGGTGTTTCATTAATGTCAAATTATTTCTTTTATGTAACGATGAATTCTGGTGATGCGCCAAAACGTTTAGATTTAGCAGAAGCCATAACGCACATCACAGATCCGGCTTTAAAAGATGTTTATTTGCGCGATGCTGTTGCAGGTTCTAGAATGAAAATTGAAGAATATGAAAAAGTAGCGCCAAGCATTAAACCGTATATGATTTCAGATGCGAGTAAAACATTTTTAGTTGAATACGAAAAAGTACTTCATAAAAATGTAGGTCAAAAAGGACTTGAATTTACATACAACGATATTAACGATAAACCAGTTTCATTTTCAGATTTCAAAGGAAAATTTGTTTACATCGATTTATGGGCAACTTGGTGCGGACCTTGTAAAGCTGAGATTCCTCATATGAAAAAAATCGAGGAAGATTATCACGGAAAAAATATTGTGTTTGTAAGTCTTTCGTTGGACAAACCAAAAGACGCTCAAAAATGGAAAGATTTTGTAACCAAAGAACAGTTAAAAGGAATTCAGTTAATGGCCGATAAAGATTTCAGTTCAGCTGTGGCTAAAAATTATGATGTAAATGCCATTCCGAGATTTTTGTTATTTGACACAAAAGGAAACATCATCAATGCTGATGCGCTTCGTCCTTCAAATCCTGAGTTGAGAGCACAGCTGGATAAATTATTGAAAGGCTAAAAATATCGTTTTATGAAGTACAGCAAAAAAATATCAGTTTTACTGCTTTTTATCGGAAGTTTAACTTTCGCGCAAGCGCAGAATTACAAAGCAAATGACCCAATCGCGGTCAATCAGAAAATAAAAAAAGGCGTTTTGTCAAACGGAATGACGTATTATATTTATCCGACTGAGGTTAATAAAAATACGGCAAGTTATTACATCATTCAAAACGTGGGTTCTATTTTAGAAAACGATCAGCAGAAAGGTCTGGCGCATTTTCTGGAACATATGGCTTTTAACGGAACCAAACATTTTGAAGGAAAAGGAATCTTGAATACACTTCAAAAACAAGGAGCGGTTTTCGGGAAAAATATCAATGCGTACACAAGCACAGACGAAACGGTTTACAATCTTGACAATATTCCGTCAAAAGATGGTGGAGTAGTGGATACTTGTTTATTGGTTTTGCACGATTGGTCTAATTTTTTGTCTTTGACGAATGAAGAAATCGATGCCGAACGCGGTGTAATTACCGAAGAATGGCGTACGAGACAAAATGCCCGTGCAAGAATTTACAATCAGCTTGCGCCTTATTATTACAATAATTCGCTGTACGCAGATCGTATGCCGATTGGCGATATGGAAATCGTTAAAAACTTTAAATATCAGGTTTTAAAAGATTTTTATAAAGACTGGTATCGTCCAGATTTGCAGGCAATCGCCATTGTTGGGGATATTAATGCCGATGAAGTTGAAGCAAAAATCAAAAAACTTTTTGCGGATATTCCAACACCGGTCAATCCTAAAAAACGTTTTGAAATTGCGATTCCCGAAAGAGAAGATGCAACTTTTAAACTGGCATTGGACAAAGAAATTTCGGCTTCGAATATCAATTTCATGATTCGTCATACTGCCGAAAAGCCAACAGGAACTTTTGCCGATTTAGAAAAATCAACACAGCGAAGCATCGCTTTCGGAATCATAAACAATCGTTTATCTGAAATGGCGCAAAAACAAGAATGTCCTTTTAAAGGTGCACAAATTGGATATCAAAAATATTCTCGTTTGAACGATGTTTTTGTTGTAAGCATAAGTCCGAAACCAGGAAAACAAGCTGAAGCTTTTACAGCTGTGATGAACGAATGGGTTCGCGCTTATAAATTTGGTTTTTCAAATGGAGAAATTGAAAGAGCGGCTAAAGAAACCGTTTCTGGTTACGAAAATTATTTAGAAAAAGTAAATGAGATTTCGCATAAACAAGTAATCGGAATGGTAAAAGATGATTATTTGAACCACGAAGTAATTGCAGATCCTGAAGTAGAATTTGAAATGACAAAAAACATTTTGAAAAATATTGACAGTAAAATACTTCAGGAACAAGTTTCAAAATTATATACTAAACAAAACCGTGTTGTAACGGTAACTGGTGTAGAAGGCGAAGAAAATTTAATGCAGGAAAAAGCATTTGATATTATTCAGAAAGCAGAAAACGATGTTTCGTTACAGCCGTACGTCGATACTTTTGTTTCTAAATCACTTATGGATGGTATCGATTTAAAGCCAGGCAAAATTGTTTCTGAAAAAGAAACGAAAGAAATTGGCGCGACTACTTATATCTTAAGCAATGGTGTAAAAGTGCATTACAAATTTGCTGATAAAAATAAAAAAACGGTTAGTCTGCAAGCAGATAGTTATGGAGGAACTTCTTTGTATGACGGTATTGATATGCCATCAGCTCAACGTTGCGCAGAATTTGCTATGACTTCGGGAATAGGATCATTTTCAGATACTGATTTAGATAAAATATTGAAAGGAAAAATAGTTACTTCCGGTGTTGGTATTAGCCCTATGTCCGAATTTATATCAGCGTCAGCTAATGTGAAAGATGTTGAAACAATGATGCAGTTAGTGTATTTGCGTTTTGAGAGACCAAGATTTGATCAGGAGAAATTTTTGTTGATGAAACAAAGATTTCAAAACTTTCTAAAAAATAAAGAAAAAGATATTAATTCTAAAATGTCAGATAGCGTTTCAGTTGCTGTATATGGGAAAAAAAATCCGCTAGTATACAAAATAGACCAAAAATACATTGATGATTTGTCTTTTGATAAAATGAAAGCAATTTATCAAGATCGTTTTGCAGATGTTTCGAATTTCGAGTTTAATATAGTTGGAGATATTCAGCCAGATATTTTAAAACCTTTATTAGAAAAATATATCGCTAGTATTAAAGGGATTAATCGTAAGGAGAGTTTTAAAGACAAAACTGCTAAAATGATTTCTGACAAAATTAATAAAGAAATTTTCATTAAGATGGAAACTCCCAAAAGTGCTGTGAAAATATACTATCACAACAAGATTGCTTATTCTGAAAAGAATAAAATTTTAGCTTCTTTTTTTGGTGATATTTTGACTTTAAGATATACAGAAAGTCTTCGTGAAAAAGAAGGTGGTACTTATGGTGCTTATGTTCAGTGTGTCGCTGTAAAATATCCTTCTCCAGCAGCTAAGCTTGAAATTTCATTTGATTGCGATGCAAACAGAGCAGATCATTTAGTACCTATTGTTTATCAGGAAATCGATAAAATCAAAAAAGGTGAAATTGTTGCTGAGGATTTGGAAAAAACGAGAATAAATTATTTGAAAATTAAAGCTGACAGCAAAAATTTTAATAAATATACAAGCGATCTTCTTTACAATTATTTTAGAGAAAACTACAATATGGATGATCCTAAAAATTATGAAGATATTGTAAAATCGATCACTGCAAAAGACATTCAAGACTTCGCGAATTCGTTCTTAAATAAAGCCGATTCGTATGAAATCGTTTTCAAACCCTTAAAATAATTTACTAGAATTTAATTTGTACTTCCGGAATCAATTAATATTTTGAATTAGTAAGCATTATTAATTGCAACGGATTCAACAGAGGGTTGTTTTTTGCTATTCAACCCTCTTTTATAAAAAAATACCCATGAACAAGAACATATTTTTAGTGAGTTTTCTGTTGTTGTTCACCATAATGGTGCAGGCACAGATATATAATCCGATAAAATGGAAAACCAGCGTTCAAAAAATTTCAGATACTGAATACGAATTGCAGGCAAAAGCCATCATAGAAAGTGGCTGGCACTTATACAGTCAAAATGTTGCTGACGGAGGGCCAATTCCAACGCATTTTACTTTTACAAAAGCATCAGAATTTAAATTAATTGGAGATGTAAAAGAAGAAAAAGGACAAACAATCAACGATCCAGTTTTTAAAATGCAGATTACGTTTTTTGAAAAAGAAACCACTTTTAAACAACGTGTAAAACTTACCGGTAATAAACCTTTTAAAATTAAAGCTGAGGTTGAATTTATGGTCTGCAATGATGAAAATTGCCTGCCGCCAAGTTACGATTTACTTGAGTTTTCTGTAAGTCCATCTGCATCTGCAGTTGTAGCCGTTGAAGAAGTTGTTCCTGAAATAACACCAAATAAGATTCTGCCTGATTCAACAGCTGTTGATGAAATAAAAGCTGAACCAATTGCCGTAAAGGAACCAATGGAAGCTGTAAAACCAGCCGTTTTAAAAAAGAAAAATAAAGCCGAATTAGATAATTTATGGACAATTTTTATATTGTCTTTTTTCTCTGGTTGTGCCGCTTTGCTTACACCTTGCGTTTTCCCGATGATTCCTATGACAGTAAGTTTTTTTACCAAACAAAGCAAAACAAAATCACAAGGAATTAGAAAAGCCGTTTTTTACGGGATTTTTATCATCACTATTTACATTTTTCTTGGCGCAGTTGTAACCTGGGCTTTTGGAGCAGATGCGTTAAATGCATTGTCGACAAATGTATGGTTTAATGTCATTTTCTTTTTGCTGTTAATAATTTTCGCATTGTCATTTTTGGGCGCTTTCGAAATTATGCTTCCAAATTCGCTGGCTAATAAAGTAGACAGTCAGGCCGATAAAGGCGGTATCATTGGTATATTATTTATGGCTTTAGCCTTGGCAATTGTTTCATTTTCGTGCACTGGCCCCATTGTAGGCACATTATTAGTCGAAGCGGCGTCAAGAGGCGGTGTTGCACCGTTTGTCGGAATGTTTGGTTTTTCTTTTGCTTTGGCTTTGCCTTTTACATTATTTGCCGCTTTTCCCGGTTGGCTGAATTCGCTTCCAAAATCGGGTGGATGGCTGAATTCGGTAAAAGTAGTTTTAGGGTTTTTAGAATTGGCTTTGGCGTTTAAATTTTTGTCGAATGCTGATTTGGTCTTGCAATTGCATTTACTGGAAAGAGAAACATTCATAGCCATTTGGATTGCTATTTTCACTGTCCTTACTTTATATTTATTTGGGAAAATACAATTACCTCATGATAGTCCAATGTCGCATATCAGCGTGGGCAGATTAGGTTTAGGAATTATCGTTTTGTCCTTTACCATTTATTTGATTCCCGGTATTTGGGGCGCACCTTTAAAATTAATCAGCGGTTTTCCGCCACCTTTAAATTACAGTGAAATTCCGAATGGATTTGGAACAAATTCAGATGAAGTGACGTCAAAACTGCCAGATGGAGCTGAATTAGGTCCTCATAATATTGTTGCCTTTACCGATTATGATAAAGGAATGGCGTACGCCAAAAAAATAGGAAAACCAGTTATGATTGATTTTACCGGACATGCCTGTGTTAATTGCCGTAAAATGGAAGACAATGTATGGTCTGACAATAAAGTCCTGAAGGTTTTGAAAGACGATGTTGTCCTTATTTCTTTATATGTTGACGATAAAAGAGAACTGGCTTTAAATGAGCAAGTTGTCTCTGAATTAACAGGGAGGAAAATCAAATATATCGGACAAAAATGGAGCGAGTTTCAAACTATTAAATACAAAACCAATGCGCAGCCTTTTTATGTATTGGTCAATAATGAAGGCGAAGCATTAAATGAATCATCAGCCTATAATCCTGATGTTGACGATTATTTGGATTGGCTGAACAATGGCATTTCTAATTTTAAAAACAATCATTCAGATATTCAGCTAACACAGTTTTAGCTTAAAGAGCTTTATTTTAATTTTTATTTTTTGTTAAGCAAGGTTAAATTGCAAAAGAGGAATAGTGTAAAGGCTATTCCTTTTTTGTTTTAAAAGTCATGAAACCCATTAAAATTGCGGTTTCAAAATTGATAAGAGTTTTGATGATTATTTTTTTTGAAAAATATCGTTCTAAATATTTATTTGTTTAAAAATAGTATGTTATTTTGGCGGAATATATCTTTTTATTGTGGAGCAAATTTTAATTGTCGATGATCATTTAGTGGTTCGAAATGGAGTATCCATGGTTTTGGAGAAACAAATTGAAAATGTAGAAATTTCAAATGCTGAAAATTTCTTCGAAGCCGTTGCGCTTTTAAAGGAAAAGCCTTTCTGTATGGTTATTTTGGATATTAATATTCCGGGTGGCAAAAGCACTGAAATGATCAGTGATATTAGAGCGATTCAGCCAGCAGTTAAAATTCTTGTTTTTTCGGCTCATGAAGAAGATCAATATGCGCTTCAGTATATTTCGGCTGGCGCAAACGGATATTTAAATAAGCTTTGCAGCGAAGAAAAAATGATGTTTGCAATAAAATCTGTTTTTGAAACTTCGTCTTATATTTCTCCAGAACTGGTAAGCAAATTATTGGAAGTACGAACGGCTAAAAAAACTAGAAATCCGCTTGAAACGTTATCGAAAAGGGAACTTCAAATTGCCGAAATGCTTATAAATGGTAACGGAAATCTTGAAATTTCAAACTCGCTCAATATTCATATGTCAACTGTGAGTACGTATAAAGCGCGACTTTTTGAAAAACTTAAAATCACAAATCTGGTCGAACTTATAAATCTTTTCAAGACTTTCGAATATTAGTAATACTCGACGATTATTTCAATGGCAGTTCCTTTGTTAAGTTCACTTGAAATATTGATATTTCCTTCAATAATCAGCAGAAGCTCAATAATCATGTGTAATCCCAAATGGTAGTTTTTGACAATCGGATTTTTGTAAAAATCTAAGTAATACTTAATAAGTTCTGGGCTCATACCTTTTCCGTTATCGATAATCGTAAGCAAAAGAGTATGATCTTTAATTCCCGAAAACAACTCTACTCGGCCATTTGGCGCATTTTTCAGTGCATTATCAATCAAATTATGGACTATGATAGAAAGGGCTTTTTTATTGGTTCTGATTTTTAAATCTGGATCTACGCTGTTGACCATTTGAATGTTTTCAGATTCTGCAATTTTTTCAAAAATATCAAACTTTTCTTCAATCAGCTTGTATAAGGAATAGCTCTCATCTTCTAATTTTTTTCCTTCAATAAATATTGATGAATATTTTATCAGGTTTTCAACATACTCATACAGCTGTGTAGTCGACATTCGAATTGTTCCAACATGTTTTTTTAGTTTAGGATCATCCTGAATGATATCATTTTCAAATAAATGACCAAGTGAGTTTGTCAAGAATTTCAGCGGACTTTTGATATCATGGCTGATACTTTTAACCAATGTTTCCTGTTGTTTGATTTCTTGTTTTAGATTGCTTTTTGTTTTCTGAAGTTTTTTTACTGTTGCCGCCAGTTTTTTTGTTTTTATATCAATAACCTCTTGTAATTTTATACTTTTTCTTTTGATATAATACAATCGTACATACCAAAGTGAAATAGCAAAAACAATCAAAAAAACATAACTCAAGGTAGTAAACCAAACTGTTTGATAAAATTTAGCCGGAACTTTAAGTATAATTCTTTTATAAACATATTCAGAGTCAAAATCAGATAAGCTTCTGATTGTCAGTTTGTATTCTCCGGGAGACAGCGAGGTAAACGATATTGATCTTTCGTTTTTTATTCGCTCCCAGCGGCTGTCTGGTGTTTTTTCCAGTTTTGCCTCAATATGTAAATTTTCAGAATTGCCGTAATAAGGATAAGCAACTAAAATACTTACCCTTTGAAAATTATTCGGCAATACAATGGTATCGTTTGATTGAATCGGTTTTTGATCGACAATAAACTTATCTATATAGAGATCTCTTCCAGGAAGCAGTGGTTTTACTTTGTAAGGATTAAAAAACACAAAACCATTGATTGAAGGTAAAACAATATTATCGTTTTTAAGAAGATTACTGTTTGGCTGACAGCCTCCATTAAATTCATTGGTTAAAAAACCATCAGATTTATTGTACTGATGATAATAGATTGTCTCCAATTTTTTTTGACTGTAATTAATCAAGGTTTTTCTAGATACTTGAAAAAGTCCTTTGTTTGTTGGAATCCAGAAAAAACCTTTTTTGTCTTCTATGATGGAATGCGCCGAATTTAGATAATTGTCTTCATCTTTTGGGAAAGTATAGAACTTTTTGCCATCATATAAAAAAAAGCCTTTTTCATAGGTTGTCAGCCATATTTTTTTATGACTATCAACAAGGATGGCTCTAATGTTTATTTTTTCGGAATTCTTTATAAAATAGAGCTTTCGTGAGCTTTTATTAAATCTTAAAAGACCTTTTTCAGTTCCAAAATAGATGATGTCTTTATCATATTGCGCAATACAAGTAATCTTGTTTTTTAATACAGCAACCAGCGAAATTTTTCCGTTTTTGATGCAATATAATTTTGCATTATGAAATTCATCCTCACTCAGACTGACCCACATGGTACCGTCCTGATCTTTAAATATGACCTTAGGGTTTTGATTGAATTTATAAGTAATAGATTTTTTATAGTCTGTATTTTTTAAATAGCAAAGAACATTATATAAACGGGAAATCCAGATGTTTTTGTCTTTGTCCAGAGCGAGCGTAATTTTTTCATCTAAGAAAACAGTTTTAGGAAAAGAAATACTGTCAATAACTTTTTTGTTACTGAATATAAAACCTTGAGGCGTAATTATGGTGCTGTCGCTAAAAGCAGCTGCAGCATAGTAAACCTCTGAATTTTTAGATTCTCTTTTAACTGATTTAAAAGCTGGAAAATTAATAATACATAATCCGTCTGTACTACTTCCTAAGTATATTTTTTTATTAACTTGATCATAATAAATAGAGACGATATTGCTTTTTTCAAATTCTTTGAATTCCACAATTAGCTTTGCATAAAGTTGTTTGTTATGCTCTCTCAAAAAGTATACTTTATTTTTGATTGAGAAAAAAATCTGGTGAGTGGTTATATTCCAAAAAAGTTTGCGCTGACCTTTAGAAATACTTGGATCTAATGAACCAGAAGATTTTCCGTTTTCAGAAAAACTGTCGTATTTTCCGTCTTCATTTAGATAATAAAGTGTATCTGCAGTCGCAAAAAAATTAAAGACATTATTGCTTGGATAAGCAATTTTATAGATGCTTTTCATTTTAGCATCACATAATTCAACAGTTTTGGAATCAATAAAGAAAATGTTTCCATTAGATAATGTAATATAATAGGGCTGCGTTTTATCAATTGTAAGATAGGAAGGCAATCCGTCATGAAAGAAAAAATGTTGTCCATTTCTATCAATATTAAGCCCTTCTCCCTTTTTCTTGATAATCTTTACCTTTCGGCCATTAATCAGCGCCAGCTCTTTTTTTCCGTGATTATAAGATGTTAGGCTGTCTTTTTGAACACTTCCAAAAATGTCTGTAAAACGGCTTTGTTCTAATGAAGTATTGGATGAATTGAAGGCAGTAAAAACGTTGCCGTCATAACGAACGATGCCGTTTTCTGTTGTCATCCATATAAAATTGTATTTGTCTGCAACGATTGCTTTTATACTGCTTTGAGGTAATTCATTATTATCTGCAGTGTACCATCTGAAAGCATAGTTTTCTTGGCAAAAACCTTTTACCGCAGTTAGCAGCAGTAAAAACCAATAATAACGAAAAGAGGGCAAAAACGTCATTTTTGAATCAGATTTATAGCACAAACATAACAAACTAAATTTAGATTTTTTGATTTGTAGTTTTAAATCTACAAAAATGTAGGTTTATTGGTACGCTATTGCAACTCAATCGATTGCATATAGAATTATATTTGTTATGATAACAAATTTTACTTTAACGATTTAAGAATTTTTTTATAAAATCAAAGTAGATTAAAAACGAAAAAATTATGAAAATTGGATTTATTGGAGTTTGCAGAACAACTATGGATTTAGCCGCAAGAGCCGCTAAATCTGGACATCAAGTACTAATAAGTCATTCACGCAACAACAGCCATGCGCGGGATCTTGTTGGTATGATGGAAGGTAAAGTAAAATTAGTTAGCCGACGGGAAGCCGCAAAAGCAAAAATGCTGGTAGTATTTATCCCGCGGGAAGATATTCAGCTTTTTTTGTCTGATCTGCCTGATATGTCAGAAAAAATAGTACTGCATGCAAACAATCCGATTTTTAGTTTAGAGTGTCTTGCGCCGAGTTTAAATTTGAAATCATCTGGTGAAATTATTGCATCGCTTTTGCCAGAAGCGCATATAGTTAAAATACACAATATTGTCGATTCTGAAATTCAGGTTTCGCAAAAGAAAGCACAATCTGGAAATGAATTATTTTATACGGGAGCAAATAAGGAAGCAAAAAACAAGGTAAAAAGTTTTCTAAAAACCTTGAACTTTTTGGGAATTGATTTTGATGAAATGTATCTTGAAACAAAGTTCGCTTATTCTCCAAATTAAATTAAAAGTCATTAAAAAAGGGAGGTTTCTTATAATTTGTTGAGTTTTATTGGGGGTTATTTTTTAGATTTTGAATTTAAAAACTGCTTTAAAAAAAGCAGTTTTTTTGTTTATTAGTTTTTCGCTGTTTATTTGAAAGTCGACTTATTTCGGGGCTGAAGTTCTTTTTTTTCATAAATTTAGGCTGAAATTAAACTTTTCGTGAGAAAGAAATCTAATCTTTAAACTTCTATTTTATTATGAAAGCATTAGTAATTGGAGCGACGGGCGCAACTGGAAAAGAATTAGTTGACCAGCTTCTTGTAAATGATGATTATAGTGCTGTCTCAATTTTTGTTCGCCGTGCTACAGGAAAATCTCACCCTAAATTGACAGAACATATTGTGAATTTTTCAGAAATAAATCAGTTTAAAGATTTAATAACTGGAGATGTTCTTTTTTCTTGTCTCGGAACAACGTTAAAAGATGCAGGTTCAAAGGAAAACCAATGGAAAATCGATTATGATATTCCCGCAGATTTTGCCGTTGCGGCCAGAAATAATGAAGTGACGTCTTTTGTTTTGGTTTCTTCTTATGGAGCTTCGGCAAATAGCAATGTATTTTATTCGAAGATGAAAGGAAAACTTGAAGATTTTATTGCTGCTCTTCATTTTGAGCAGTATTTGATTTTTAGACCTGGACCGCTGATCAGAGAAAATACAGATCGTTTCGGAGAAAAGGTTTCTATCAAAATAATAAAAGCGCTAAATGCATTGGGGCTTTTCAAAAATTTAAAACCAATAACAACTTCACTTTTGGCAGAAAAATTAATTATTGGTGCCAAAGAACTTCCGTCAGGAACTACGATTCTTGAACTTAAAGCAATTTTTAATTTGCATTAGAAATTTGACGGTATGATTATAATTTAAAAAGCCTTGAAATCTACTATTGTCAAGGCTTTTTAAATAAATCAATAGTTGATTTTACTTAGTTTGTTTCGGGAGCAGGAACGTCAAAACCATTTAAAATCATTGCCAGAAAGCTGTATGAACCAATAAGGAAGATAAGTTCGGCAATGCCATCTTTTCCTAATAATGTTGCTCCCAAATTATAAGAGGCATCTGG
Source organism: Flavobacterium sp. 245 (assembly GCF_004362055.1). Classification (GTDB taxonomy): domain Bacteria; phylum Bacteroidota; class Bacteroidia; order Flavobacteriales; family Flavobacteriaceae; genus Flavobacterium. The sequence continues at coordinate 223,880 of NZ_SNXB01000003.1, read as the reverse complement.
AACAATTTTGCCTTTTGCTAAAACAGATGCAATTTCATAAGCGATGGCTTCTTCTTGATTTAAATCTGCCGGACGAATTCCTGACGCTAATGATGCGACTGTGGCTGAAGGAAAACCAAGGTGTTTTGCCATGATTTCGTGAGCATAAAGTTCAAAACGTGCTCCAAATGCTGCGCCAACCGTTAGGATTGCAACTTCTCTGACTTTTTTAGAAAGCGTTGCATGATTGTCTAATGAACGTACAAAACTTAAAGCAGGAACTCCAAATTGCGGATAAGCAAGCATAGGAGGGAACGGACCTGTTAAAGCACCTTCATCATTTGTCATAGAAACTGGGCCTTGGCTATGAGTGATGAGTTTGAAAATTTCATCATGTACATATCGAACTTCGGGAGTCATTGTTTCTGGATGTATAGGATTTACTCGCATGGCTTTGTTTGTTAAATTTAATGTAGTTTTTCGTCAAATTTTCCATCTATCAGAATAAATACAACACGGCACATTTTTCCTGATTTATTGCTCCAGGCATGATTCGTGCCTCGCTGTATAATAATATCGCCTGCTTTTGCAGTTGTTTCGCCTCGGTCCACAATTAAGGTAAGTTCGCCTTCAAGGATAATTCCGTAATCAATGGTTTCTGTTTTATGCATCAATGGGTGCGGTGCATTTTCAGCTGCTTTTGAAGCGTGTTCGCCTTTCATTGTTTTAAAATGCTCTAAGGCTTGTTCTTTAGTCAGATTTCGGATTTCATCACTTTCGGGCGGAAAATCAATAACTCGAATTCTTGTGCCCTGTTTTGGTGGGCCCAACGTAAGTGCGTTTTCCTCAGGATCTGTTTCATTATCGATTAACGCTGGAGTTTGTTTTGTATTCCAAATTTCATGAAACTTAGCGCCATTTGGCCCGCCAACCATATAAGTGCGTGAAGGCACTTCGTTTGATACTATAATCGCTTTTCCATCAGTATCATGTCCAGTTACGATGCGTTTAAATGCTGTAAGATTTGTTTCCATGACGATAAGATTTTGTGTTGTTTTTTTTGAATACATATACACCTAAATAGTGAAAAACGACTCCCACTGCCCATGCTGGAGTTGACCAAAGTGGCCAAGGATAAGTTGTACTAGTTAGATACCAAACGATAAATACAATTGGGGTAACTAATAAAAATACAAGAAGATGGATTTTAAATCCTAATTTGGGATTCTTTTGTGATTTTGCTTCGATGTTGAATGTAGTTTTCATGATTAAGTTTTTTAAAATATTAGCAATAGATTATTTTTTAAATTGATTTAAATAATTGGTTTTCAATTTATTTACATGACAAAGGTAGCGCCGTAATTTTGTAGAAACCGTTGACTTTGGTTAAGAACGAATGAGTAATATTTGGGATCAGATTTTGTATTTAGCAGAATTAAATCTAATTTTAAGTACTTATTTCTCTTAAAATCAGTATTATGGATGCACTTAAGAACGTTATTACATCGATTGTACCTATGTCTGACGAAGAATACAATTTCATGCTTCCGATTGTTAGCAGAATAGAAGTAAAGAAAGACACAGACCTCTTACAGCAAGGAGAAATTTGCCGTCATATCTATTTTATTGAAAGTGGTTTTTTCAGAATGTTTTATGTGGATTATAAGGGAAACGAAATCAACAGCAGATTTGCAAAAGCAAATGATTTTCTGGTTGATTTCGCTAGTTTTATTACACAGAGAACCGCTCATTACAGTTGCCGAGCAATGGAAGATTCAAAAGTAATTGCTTTAGAATATGAGAAAGTAGAAAGTTTATATGATAGCTGTCCGAATTGGTCAAAATTTGGAAGATTGATTGCAGAATCGGCTTATCTGATCATAATTGAAAGACAGGAAATGCTACATTTTCAAACTCCGGAAGAACGCTACAAGACCATTTTAAAAAAAGAGCCTTATCTTTTTCAATTAGTGTCTCAAAATCAGCTTTCGTCTTACATTGGCATTAAACCTGAATCGTTAAGCCGACTTCGTAAAAGGATGATTGGCAAATAAATTACGCCATTTCGAGTTCTTTATATGTTTTCCAATCTGTGTAGCCGTGATTTCCCAAGCCATAATGTAAACTTCTGTTTGGCGGTGTCAATTCCCAATTGTTTTCTAAACGTTCAACCAAGTCTGGATTTGAGATAAAAGGTTCGCCAAAACCTGCAATATCAATAATACCTTCGTTAATAAGTGTTTCAGATTTTTCTCTGTCCATACTTCCTGCCAAAATTATAACACCATCATACCAAGATCGGAAACGTTCAAGAAATCCATCTGGCAGCGCGTGGCTTCCCTTTGACTGCTGATCCATTAAATGTAAATAGGCAAGATTTCGTTTCGAAAGTTCTTTTGCCAGATATTGATAAGTGGCTTCGATTTCATCATAGTGTGGTAAATCGCCTAAACCGCCGTACGGTGTAAGTCTGATAGCAGTTTTTTCAGGACCAACAGCTTCAATAACAGCATCAACAGCTTCTAATAAAAAGCGAGATCTGTTTTCAATACTGCCACCATACTCATCAGAACGATTATTCACAAACGGATTTAAAAATTGTTCGATCAAATAGCCATTAGCTCCATGAAGTTCAACCCCGTCAAAATCGGCATTGATGGCATTTTTAGCAGCATTTGTAAAGTCTTTTACAATTTGTTTAACTTCTGAGGTTAAAAGCGCTCTTGGTTTAGAAGAAATCACTGGGCCTTCTTTTCCATTTTCATCATAACCCCAAGCAAAAGAACTTGTTGCTTGAATATCTGAAGGACCAACTGGAGCAATACCACCCGGCTGATTTGATGTGTGCGAAACTCGGCCAACGTGCCATAATTGAGTAAATATGGTACTTCCTTTTTCGTGTACTGCTTTAGTAACTTTTTTCCAACCTTCAATTTGTTCTTGTGTATATAAACCAGGAATATAAAGTACACCTTTTGCAGTGTCAGAAATTGCTGTTCCTTCGGTAATAATTAATCCGGCTCCGGCGCGCTGTGCATAATATGCTGCATTGTCATTATTCGGAATTCCGTCAGCATTTCTTGCTCTTGTCATTGGAGCCATTGAAATGCGGTTTTTTAGTTTTAAGGAACCTAAAGAAACAGGTTCAAAAATATTTGTTTTCATTATTTTATAAGTTGCGTTTTGTTTGATAACGGAAACTGAATTGGAGTTTCCGTTATCTATTTTTAGAATAATTATTTTTTAGCCAGCCAGCTTTCTACCGCTCTTGAAAAATCAGCAACATCAATTGGATGTCTGCTTGTAATAATGTTGGCATCCACTACTACAGGCTGGTCAGAAACGATGCCACCTGCATTTTTAAGATCAATTTGAATGTTCCAATATCCTGTAAGTTTTCGGCCTTTAAGAATGTCTGCAGAAGCTAAGACCACTGGAGCGTGACAAATAGCCGCAATTAGTTTACCTGATTTATTGAAATCCTGAATGAATTTGATAATATCTTTGTCGTAGCGAAGATTATCTGGATTCCATGCACCTCCGGGAATAAATACAGCATCATAGTCGCTTACTTTTATTTGGTCAGCAGTACGGTCAAATTTAATCCACCCAACAGGCTGTAAATATTGAATTGCCATTATATGCGTTTTTGCCATTTCGGGAGTACTTAAGCCATATCTTGCTGGTGCTGGATTAAATTTTGGAGCAATAATATCAACCTGAGCGCCAAGTTCTCTAAAATACCAAACCGGACCAGTTAATTCAATTTCCTCAAAACCATCTGCAGCAAGTACAGCGATTTTTTTACCTTTTAATACGGTTTTGTCTTTTACAGGAGTAAAAAAGAAATCTCTCAAAGCCTCATTTCCTGGTGCGTTTAGCAACTGAGAAACCGGCATAACAGACACATGTGAAGGGGTTGCTAATTGATTCATTACACTCAGTTCATGATTCATCTGAGCATCTGCACTTAATGCTGTGCCAACTAAACCTGCTGCGATAACTTGTTTTAAATTTTTCATAATTTCTAATTTTTAAAATATTTATAATTGTTTTTTTCGAATGAAATTCTTTGGATTATTCTCTTGTTAGTGGTGCAAATTCAATTAGATTATGCAATCCATTTTGAAAAGGCGGATTTTTTATGCTTGTTTCTAAATATTCGATTACCGGTTTAATTGGAGGGAAATTGAGATGATACTGAAAAGCTTCGTTGCTTCTAAACTTTTCATAGGTTACAAATTGTGTGTCATTGCCTTCAATTTCAGAAAGTTGATAAGTCACAACTCCTGGTTCACTACGAAACTGCGGCATTGCAATATGATAGGTATCTTTAAAGTTTTGTTGTGTTCCTTTTTTAGCATCAACAAACAACATGATCACAAGCTGATTGTCCTCTTTTTTAGAAGTTTTTCTCCATTGCTCTTTAGTTAATGGTTCAAGATCCTTTACATAATACGTTTTAGCAGACTTTAAAAGCGATTTTCCGGCCAATGTTTGTGCTAATTTCGCTTCTTCTTTTTTACTGAATTTTTCTAATTCTTTTTTGTTGTTCCATCTTTCAATCAGCCATAAAATAGTTGGTTTTTTTTCTTCGTAAAAAGCTTCGGCCATGATATTTTCTTTTGAAGCGATTGCATTTGCTACGTAATCTGAAAGTATTTTTTGAAATTGAGTCACTTCTCCTTCTTTTACTTCATACATCGTCATTTTTGAAACCGTTTCGTTCAAAGTTTTTGTCTTTACAGGTATTGAATTTTGAGCTTTAACGGTGGCTGTTATAAGTAAAAGCACATTTATCGAGGCAATAATTTTTTTGTTAATGGATTTAAAAGCAGTTGTTTTCATGATTCTTATTTTTTTAATTATTTGAATGTTTTCAGTTAAATAAATTTTTGAGCGAAATAATAAGCTTTACATCTGAGACAAATTTCCGTCAAGTTTAAAACCTGAGGGTTGACCAAACTCACTTTAAAAGTGTGATTTGAATCACACTTTTAAAAAGGCTTTATAAATGGATTCGATTAATCTTATTTAAAAGCGCTTACGTGGTTGATTATGGGGCAAAGTTAGATTTGGAACAGCTTTAAAATCATTGACTTTGGTTAAGAATGATTTTAGTTGCAGAAATAAAGGCATAAAAAAAGCGCGATAAAAATCACGCTTGAGGTTTTGTTAATCTCGGCTAGTATTAGAGTATAGACGGCTTAAGGTTTCCCGGCTAACACCTAGATATTCGGCTATATATTTTTTTGGAATTTTTTGCATAATATTCGGATACAGATTTGCAAATTCTTCATATCGTTTCTTCGGATTATTTGAAAGAAGTGAAATAATTCGTCTTTGTTGCGCTGCATAACCGCTGGTCAATTTCATTCTGAAGAAATGTTCCATTTTATGAAACTCCGAAGCTAATTGCTCCCGAGCAGAAAGTGAAAGCGATAATATTGCAGCATCTTCCATACAAATGATATTTATGTTAGAGTCTGTCTGATTAAAAAAAGCATTGTAATCTGACAGCCACCAATTTTCTAATGCAAATTGCAGAATATGTTCTTTTCCGTCTTTATCGATATAAAAGGCGCGAAAAATACCTTTTATAATCCAATATTCTGAAGTAACCTTATCGCCATCTTGAAGAAGATATTGATGTTTTTTTACTTTTTTCTCTTTGAAGAATGTTTTAATGTATTCAAATTCTTCATCTGTTAATGGCGTAATCGCTTCAATATGTTTTTTTAGTTCTTCCATATGAAGTAAATTTAGCTAAACTTTTTATATTCATCAAATCAGTTTTAATCAACAATAGTTGATGATGATTTAATTTTTATGTCAGCAAACTTCCAGGAATTATCAAAAGCAGTTTTAATTTTCAACGCTTCGGTTGCTTTTTTCTGATGCTGTAAAGCATTATAAAGACCAATTAGAGCCCAACCGTTTTTTGGCAACGTTTCTAAATCTTCGAGATAAATTTTTTCAGCTTCTTTGTACTTTCCAGATTTGATTAATACAGCTCCTAAATAATGTCTTACGGAGAAAAACCAATCTGGCGGTTCGTTGTAATTTAAACGATCTTCAATTTCCACAGCTTTATTTAAGAGTATAATGGCCTTGCCTAGATTATTTTTTTTTGATTCAATTCCGGCAGAAAGTACATTTGATGCAATTTGAACAAGATCGAACGTACTGTTGATATTCCAAATGGTGAGATCCTTTAAAGTTTTATTTTTTGCCAATTCATTCAGCGAGGCAAGTTCTTTTTCAGCATTTTTCAACTCATTTTTTCCAAGAAATGCTATGCCTCTTGCGTAATGCCAAATCGCATTTGGATAAACAAGATCTTCGTCAGGTTTTGGAAGCGCCATAACATTTTCCCACATCGAGAATTTTACAGCGATATAATAAGGAATAGTATAATAATGCTGCAGCGTGCCCCAGCCGGGTTCGCGCATAATTTGAGTTGAAATATGTTCTTGAAGTTTTTGTGCCGATTTCCAAGCTAATTTTGAATTCCCTTCCAATGCTGCCGTTGCCGTTAAAAAATGATAATTATGTGGATAATAGGCTAGAGGATAAGCGCCCTGCGCATGGCACACTGTTGTATAAAGACTGTCAATTTTTATGGCTTCAATGTTTGAAAGAGAACCTTGATGATAATCGCCTGTGCGAATGTAAATATGCGATGGCATATGAACTAAATGCCCAGATCCCGGAACCAAAGTTTCTAATAATTTTGCACTTTTCAGCGCATTTTCAGGATGTGCTGACGCTTCTTCAGCATGCACTAAAAAATGATGTGCGCCAGGATGTTTTGGATTTTTTTTAATTAATTCGTTTAAAACGCTTAATATCTGTGGGGTCCATTTTTTTGGTTTTTCAGTGTCTTTTTCATACAAATCCCACGGATGAAGATTCATAAGTGATTCGGCATAAAGCGCACCAATATCAGGATCTGATGAAAAATTGATGTACACTTTTTTCATAGCTGCAGCATAAGCACTATCTAAGGGTTTTCGGTCAGTAGGTGGTTTTGCCGCATATCGAACTGTTAAGGCGTCAATCAATGCAACTTCTTTTGGAGTGCAGTTCACCGAAAGTTTTTTTGCTTTTTGTGCTGCATCATAGGCTCTTTGAAAATTATCCTCTTCCATTCCGCCGTTATAATTAGGACCTAAAACATAAGCAAAGCCCCAATACGCCATAGCACAATCAGGATCTAAACGGGTAGCTTCGTAAAATGATCTTGCTGCTTCGGCATGATTAAAGCCATACGCCAACATCATTCCTTGATTAAAGTATTCTTGAACCTCTTGATTTTTAGTTGAAATTTTAAAATTGACCCCATCAAGACCTTTAAATTTTGGTGCTTTTTTATTTTCTGTGTACCAATCTTTATCTGTTGTTTTAGGCATATAACATCCTTGATTGGCGCTAACTTTTACAGATTCAGTTGCTGCATTTTTATTTTTATTGCAGGCAAAAAGAAGAAAAACAGCAATGAATAAGTAATTATATTTCATCTCAAAAAAATATTTGCAGTTATATAATCCGTGTAAAAGCTTGGGGAATAAAACTCGGTTCAATAATTTATCAAATTGAAGATGAGTCTCTTAAGTAAAATTATAAAAAAAAGAGATATGTTTTTCTAAATAATTGCTTTTCAGTGTTTTGTGTTTTTTTTTAATTTATAAAAACTAGATTGCAACAAAAAAAGGTTTATACTTTTCAGCATAAACCTTTTACTATCGGTATAAAATGATTTCTTAATTAGTTCCCGCAGCAACTTTATCAACCAAAAATAATAATTCACCAGAAACTGGTTTAATCAATTGCATTGGATATAATGTTGGATTGCATGCTCCAGTTGTAACTTCTTTCAAAGCGTTAATTTTCTTCTCGCCAAAAGCCACAACAACAATCTTTTCTGCCTTGTTGATTAATGGCGCAGTAAGCGTAATACGGTGCATTTTTTGAGGCGCTAAGTAATAAGCGTCAACCCATTTGTTTTGTTCTTCTAAAACCGCTTCACCAGGGAAAAGAGAAGCCGTGTGTCCGTCATCTCCCATACCTAATAAAATAAGGTCAAATTTGCCTTCTTCACCCAAAACAGTTTTAATAGATTTCTCATATTCAACTGCATAATCTTCTGGTGTAACACCATCTTTATACATTTCGAATATATTTTCCTGCGGAATAGGAACGTGGCTTAATAAAGTGCTGTACGACATTTTTGCATTACTCAAATCATCATTAAGAGGCACCCATCTTTCGTCACCCCAAAATATGAAAACTTTGCTCCAGTCTATTTTAGTTTTGTAAACATCAGAAGCTAATAATTTGTAAATCCCTGCAGGCGAAGAACCTCCGGTAAGCACAGCAGTAAATTTGCCTTTTTCGGCAATTGCTTTCTGCGCTGCTTCAACAAATATATTGGTGGCAGCAATATTAATTTCTTCTGTATTATTATAAATCTGTATCATCTAAAACTTCTTGTTTTGTTTGTGTATTCGGAATCCATTTGTGCCCTTGGCGCGCTAACAATTCATCGGCTTCTTCTGGGCCCCAGCTTCCTGCTTTGTAATTTGGAAAATTGGTTGGAGCTGTCGTTTTCCACACTTGCTGAATGGTATCAATTGCGTCCCACGCTTGTTCTACCTGATCCCAACGCATAAACAACGTAGGATCTCCAGCCAAAGCGTCAGCAATTAATGTTTCGTAAGCTTCTGGCGACATTGTTGAACAGGCAAAATAATCAAAAATCATTTCGGCTGGTCGTAATGAAAGTGAAAGCCCCGGTTTTTTGGTCATAAACTGCAGTTTAATATCCATTGCAGGCTGAATGTTGATAATCAGTCTGTTTGGTGTCATTCCTTCTTTTCCATAAGAAAATGAGGAATGCGGTACTGGCTTAAACTGAATAATAATTGAAGACTGTTTTTCCTCCATTCTTTTTCCGGTACGCAAGTAGAACGGGATTCCCTGCCATCTCCAGTTGTCCAGATATATTTTCATTGCCACATACGTTTCGGTGTTAGAATCTGGCGCAATTCCTTTATCTTGGCGATATCCAGGAACCGGAGTTCCTTTTATTTCACCTGCATCATATTGACCTCTAACAATATAATGATCTACTTCATCGGGTTTAATACGACGAATTGATTTTAAAACATCGGCTTTACGGTTTCGAATATCATCAGCATTTAATGATGCAGGCGCTTCCATTGCCGTCATGCATAATATCTGAAGCAAATGATTCTGAATCATATCTTTCAGAGCACCAACGCCTTCATAAAAACCGCCGCGTTCTTCAACACCAACTTCTTCGGCTACTGTAATTTGGACAAAATCAATAAAGTTACGGCTCCATAAAGGTTCAAACATCGAATTCCCAAAACGGAAAGCAAGAATATTTTGCACCGTTTCTTTACCTAAATAATGATCGATTCTGTAAATCTGTTCTTCTTTAAAAGTCTGCGAAAGCATTTCATTTAATGCAATCGCCGAAGTTTTATCGTAACCAAAAGGCTTTTCAATAATAATGCGGTCTTGTTTAGGATTCGCTGCAAGTCCGATTTTTTTGATATTGTTCGAAATCGTCGTAATAAAAGAAGGCGTAATCGAAAGATAGAAAAGACGATTGGCACGTTCTCCAAAAGCCAGATCAAAACCGTTGATCTTTTCATTTAAACCCAGATACGATTCTTCTTTATCAATATCAAGACTATGATACGTTATGTGTGAAAGAAATTTTTGTGTTGCTGGATCAGTAATCTCCTTTTTTCTTGAAAAGATATTTAGATTTTCTGCTACATAACTGCGAAAATCTTCATCTGTTTTTTCTGCTCGTCCAAGAGCAATAATCTGAAACTTTTCAGACATACGTCCATCAAGATACAGATTTTGAAATGCGGGAAAGAGCTTTCTCTTTGCCAGATCTCCGGTTCCTCCAAAAATTACAATAATTGTTGGATTTATATTTTTGATTTTACTCATTGTGTGTAGTTGTGTTGCTTATAAATTTTTTATTCAGACCATTGTGTATGGAACACACCAGCGGTATCTGTACGTTCGTAAGTATGTGCTCCGAAAAAGTCACGCTGTGCCTGAATTAGGTTTGTTGGAAGATTTTCAGATCGGTATGCATCAAAATAAGCCAATGAATTCATAAGTCCAGAAATTGGCAATCCCTTTTGAACAGCGAATTGAACCACAGTTCTCATTCCTGCTTGGTTCTCAGTTAATTTTGAAGCAATTCCAGCATCTAAAAGCAAGTTTGGCAAATCTGATTTTGCAACAAATGCTTTTCTGAAATCTTCTAAAATAGTAGCACGAATAATACAGCCACCACGCCAAATTTTGGCAACAGTTTCAAGATTTAATCCGTAATTGTATTCTTTTGATGCGGTATGAAGCTGTGCTAAACCTTGTGCATAAGTCACAACCATAGAAAAGTATAAAGCTGATTTTAATGCAGCAATGGCTTCACTTGTATTTACATCAGTTTTATCTGCGTTCCAAACTAGTTTTTTAGCAGCTTCAATTCTTTCTGGTTTGGTTTTAGACATATCACGCATGTTAACCGCGGCGTCAATCGTTGGTACCGGAACTTGTAAATCCATTGCATTTTGCGAAGTCCATTTTCCTGTGCCTTTTGATTTTGCCCAATCAGAAATTTTATTGATTAAAAGACTTCCGTCTGCATCTTCTTGTTTAAGGATTTTTCCAGTGATTTCAACTAAATACGACTTAAGATCATGCGTTTGGTTCCATTCTTCAAAAGTTTTTTGAATCGCAGTATCATCAAGATTATAACCTCTTTTCATTAAGTCATAAATCTCAGATATCAATTGCATGATTCCGTATTCAATTCCGTTGTGGACCATTTTTACGTAGTTTCCAGCAGATCCGTTTCCAAGATATTCTACGCAAGGTTCACCGTCAACTTTTGCCGCAATCGCTTCAAAAATAGGACGAAGTCTTTCGTATGCTTTTTGATCACCACCCGGCATCATAGCAGGACCGAAACGAGCTCCTTTTTCACCGCCAGAAATTCCCATTCCGAAAAAATGAATTCCTTTTTCAGACAATTCTAAAAATCTTCTGTCAGTATCAGTAAAATAAGTGTTTCCGCCGTCAATGATAATATCTCCTTTATCTAAATGAGGAAGCAAGCTTGCAATTGCGCTGTCAACCGGTTTCCCGGCAGGAACTAATAGCATAATCGCTCTTGGTTGCTGAATAAGTTCAACAAAATGTTTTACATCTGTTGTTGCTTCAATGGTTTGGTCTGCATCTGCTTCTTGTTGAAGAGAGTTGACTTTTTCAGTGTCTAAGTCTAAACCTGCTGCCGCAAAGTTATGGCTGGCGATATTTAAAAGTAGGTTGCGGCCCATTACACCGAGTCCTACAATTCCAAAATCAAATTTGCTCATAGTTTTCAATTAACTAAATTATTAGAAGAATGTTTTTGCAGCAAAAAGTAGGAGAAAGTTTGGTAATTCTTTTTCATTCAATGTTTTGCAGCAAAACAAAGTTTATTTTAATCTTACATTTTAAAATATAGACTGCTAAGTTAGAGAAAAATGCTGAAAGATTAGGGGTAAAATAGTTCACTTTTAGGGTTTATTGTGATACTTTTTAAGTGTGGGATTTATACTTATTTTTAGATTTGGAGTTTATCTAAGTATATTTTATTTATATGGTTTTGTTTTTTTTGTAATTGATTTTTGAGTGGCAAACAGATGTTATTTTGCTTTTATGTAATTACTAAAATAGTATTGAAATTAGTGATAGTTTGTAATTGACGAATTTCGTTTGAAGTTTTGGGAATTTTAGATGATTGCGATCTGGAGATGCCACAAAGTAAGAGACATTTGCGCAGCGCTTTTAATTGTATGTTTAGGAGAGCGAGGGTAATTATTATTTAATTTCCAACTGTACATTGAATTTACCATAGTAAGGATTATCAGCCATTAAGGAATGTCCAATTACCAAAATATAAGTTCCTTTTTGTTTGAGCGGCATTTTCAAATCCATTCCAAAAGGACCATCTGAAGTTTTATCGGGAAAAAGAATTTGATTGAAACGAATATTTCCTTTTCCTGTTGCGGGAAGAATTTCGGCTTTTAATTCGCTCAGATTTTCATTTTTAAATTTGATATATACTTTTGAATTTAGAGAATCTAAACTTCCGTCAGCGATAAATATATTTTTTTCATTTTTAAAATTCATAAAAATAGTATCACCTATTTGTTTGTTCTCTTCCTTCTTTTTCTCTTTAACAATAGGAGTTGCAGGTGTAATAGAAATTGTATTGTCTTTCTTTTGCTGACAAGAAAAAAGGAAGATGGAAAGTAGTAGAAGTGTAAACAAATTTTTCATAACGATATTTTTTTAGCTGATCATTTCAAAACTTCCAGGTTTTTCTTCATTTTGATTATATTCTCCTGCAAAATTTTCATGTGAATCTTCTTCTTCCCAGTCATTTTCATCGTACTCTGAAACGAAGTCATATTCAAGATCATCCTCCAGTTCGCCTAGTTCTAGATTATAGTGATTGGAAGCTTTTAGTCTATTTGCAAAATCATCTTCAAAAGTATCATTATAATTTAATAATAATTGCTCTTCATATGAATTCATTTCGCTTGAAAATTCTCCGAACATGTAATTTTCTTGTCTCATATTAATCAGTTTAAAATAATTTATTAATGACATCTAAATATTTAATTAGATTATCTTAAAAGTACTGTATCAGAGCATTGATTGTTTTACATGATTTTGTTATAGTATTGTCGAATTTTCATTTCATATAAGAATTAAGAATTTTTATTTTCGATTCTATAAAAGAAAAAGGCAGGAAAACATATTGTTTTCCTGCCTTTTTGTGGAGTCGCCGAGATTTCAGTCGAAAAGCTAATTCCCATATTAATGTTTATTGATAGGCTAGGTAAAAAGCCCTAAAGCCCTTGTTTATAATAGGTTTTTCTTGTATTTGTATTTTTTTTTAAATCAGTATTTTTTCCTTTTTTGAAATTGTTTTTCAAAAAAGTTTACTTTTTTTATTTAAAATTTTACAAAATGATTAATTCAAAGGTGTTCGACAGTTGAACACCTTTTTCTTTGTCATTTCTAATTATGTAATTTTGAAATTGAACATTTATTATTTAAGTGCATCGTAGTACAAGTCTAGTGTATCAATTTTGATTCTTAATGATACTTAAGTTATATTTCAATATCTATGAGATATTGTCTTTAATTATTTAAGTGTATCATATTTATAAGTCTAGTGTATCAATCTTGATTCGTAATGCAGTACTTAACTCATATTCTCATATCTACCAAATATTGTATTATATTATTTAAGTGCATCATATTATAAGTCTAGTGTGTCAAACTTGACTCTTAATGCATTACTTAACTCATATTCTCTATATCTACCAGCTATTGTCTATTAGTATTTAAGTGCATCAAATTATAAGTCTAGTGTATCAATCTTAATTCGTAATGAATTACTTAACTCATACTCTCTATATCTATCAGATCCTGTTTTTTTTATTAGATCTCTAGATGCTAATAATAAGATATCTCTTTGTATAGTAGGTCTAGAACTGTTAAAATGTACGATTAGATCTTTTAAAGCTAAAGTTTTATGATTGTATAATATTCTTAATATACTTTTTAACCTCACCTTTACTGCATCATTTACTGCATTATTTACTGCATCATTTACTGCATCATTTATTATAGCATTTACTGCATTATTTACTGCATCATCTAGTTTGACATTATTAGTATTTAATAATTTGTCTTTACTAATAGGACCATAGAAAGTTAAGCTAACTTCATTTTTTTTACTTGACCACTTTGGCTCCTTTAGATTTAAAGCTATGCACTCTTCTAAAATTTTTACAGTACCTCGACCAAGTTTATCTATATAACCCATTAAGAATGTGATATGCGCAATGTCAGGATTTACAGGAAAAGATCTGTGATTTTTTCTTAAATCCGCAACCTTTAATTCTTCAGGAAGCTTTCCACTATTAATTATAACTATTGAATCTTGATAAGACGATATTGTCAGATGACTATTATATAAGCTGTAATCTCGATGAATTAGAGCATTAACCATGCCTTCTTGTAAAGCCTTTTCAGGATATTTAAAATCAAGTCTTCTCCATTCATTACTCAAAAATAAACTTCGAATCCCCATGTTCTGGACATATGTTTCTAATTTATTTCTAATTTCAAATAAATTACCTTCCAAAATCTCATCTCTGAGAAGAGACTTGTCTGTTTTGCCTTCTGCGTACTCGGTTATTCGTACACGTGTCTGTGGTAAATATTTGGCTGGATTTTTAGCAAACAATACCACACACGCATTTGTAAAAGATCCATTATTAAACAGACCATAGTGACTTAAAAATTCAAGACTATCATTACCTTTATAACTACTTCTTTGGTTACTTTGCGACTCATTCATTACTGTATGAATCAGTTCATGATCGAAATCTTCCCAGTCCAATCCAAAAGAAATTTGTCTCTCCCAATGAAGCTCATTTTTTTGACGGCCATGAATTAAACTAGAAATTTCTTGGGAAGTAGCTTTTTGAGTTTGATTTCCTTTTCTAAAATAAATATTCCCCTCATATATATAAGGTTGTTTAGTTCCTTCCCAGACCTTAAATAGTAAAAAAGTTTTGCTATCAAATTTTTCAATAAATAATTCTATTGGACTTTCAGGAATTATCTTGTTTACAAGATAATTACGTATCGCATCTTCTTTTAAATCTGAAGGAACTCCGATTAAATTTTGAAAAGTATCAACTCCTACAACTAAGTTTCCACCTTTATTGTTTAACAAACTACAAAGTATAGAAGATATTTTATCTAAATCTACTTTTTCTAAAAAGGCCAGCACATCACTTTCTCCCTTTTGAATTAAACTATTAAAATTACTGTTCTCCATTTTGTAAAGCTTCTAAATCTCGTTTGAATCGTTCATAATCCTCGAATTGTGTTGAAACAAATGGTGCTCCATCTAATTCATATTTAAAGAATGGCTGAGCCCATAATCTCTTTTCTATCGGCTGACCATCTCCGATGGCAAGATTGTACATTTCTACAACTTCTAAACTGTCTAGTACTGTTGTTTTTTTTGTCAATGCAAAACCAGTTCTTCTATTTAAATCATCATACATAAATTGTTTAAGTAATGTTTTCAAGAATGGAATGTTTGAATGAGCTAAGAAACCTCGTGGTTTATTTAGGTCAATTGCTCGTTGAAATTCCTTATGAGTAATTCCAGAGCCATAATGTGGAAAAATAATACCAAAGAAAAAATCACATTCTTCAACAGCAGCTAAGCAAGAATATTCGGGTGATTTTCCTGGAATATTGTAAATTGTTCCTAGATGAGAGCATAATACCTTATAACCGTAGCCTTCAAGTGTTGCACATATAGCTTCTATAATATGCTGATTTCCATAAACGGTTGATGATAACATTACTTTTAAAGCAGTTTCTTGAGCCATTACTTTTTGTAATTTTTTTTAAATAGCTATTTAGTTATATGTGAGTGAAATTTAATTGGATGCTTTTACTAAGTTTACAAATATAAGATAGTAAATTAGATTTTTTACCACTTTTTAGATGAACAATTTTACAGAATTTATGAACTTAAATCTTATGGATGTTTGCTTAATATTAGATTTTTTTTTAAACTTATACTAAACAATAGTAATAGAAATACTAAATATTCACTTCTATAAATATCGTTCAATTAATTTGTAATTGTCTTCATTTAAAATATATTCACTAACTGATTCTTTAAATTGAATTTCTGTAGCGTCAATTTTGAAAATATGTTTCTTTAATTCATCCATTTCGTCAAAAGTAAAACCGTATTTCAACATCCAAATTTCAGTATCGTCATTAGTACCATATTTTATATAATTACTCAAAATAATTCCTCTTTGATCCATAGTTTTTTGAAAATAAAGAATAAAAACACTAGAAACGGGATCTCTTATTGATAGTGATAAAACTTTGTCAATATAATCATAAGTATCATACACAACTTTATCGAAATCAATATTTTCTAAGTGAGTGTTGCTAGAAAAGAGAGGAACACCTCTTCTAAAATTTATATCCGGCAAAGTGTTAGCAATACATGAATATCTAACTTTTTTTTCATTTAGGAATTTTCTATATTCCTTCAATGTGATCTCTTTTTTTAGAAGTAGACTTCTGGTTTTTCTTCTAAAGTCTTTTTCTGAAAGAAATGCATACCTAAGGGAAATTATTTCTGCAAATGATTTTCCTTGAATTAACCAAAGTAAAACTGGAATAGATGTACTTAGCACGTTTTTTTCACCAAGTGTCAAATCTTGTCTTCTTAAGTGTACCTTATAAATATTTTCAAATGATTTTTTTATTTTTTTTCTTTTAGAGTCTTTTAGATGATAATACTCTTTAACAGTTAATGGTTTGTCCTCTTCATTCAAAAAGTTATTCAAAATAAAGTTAATATCTTCGTCAATATTTGAATTATTTATTCTATCAATTTGTGTTTCTGTTAAATGTAACTCGGTGTTAAATGTGTCATTTTTAATTGCATCCACAATATCTGCAAAGTCTTCATTATTACTATTAGATTCTATATCAAGTTCCGAAATTTCTGAAAGTGAAGACTCTTTATTTAATCTTGAAATAAAAAGTTTTTTATTCTTTTTTTCAACTACTACATAACCGTAATCGAAGTAATTGTTTTCGAGAGTAGTTCTGCCAGCTCTACCTATCAAATTTTTTAAATTTAATGTTTTTTGATCTTCATTACCGTTAAATGTGAAGTTATTGATCCATACCAGATCAAAAGGCATATTTATTCCTTGTATTAAAGTAGAAGTGGAAAAGCAAATTTTTGCATGCTTGTTATTTACAAAATCCTCTATTATTAGTCTTGCTTTTAATGGTATTGAGCCATGATGTATTACAATTCCTCTTCTCATTAAAAATATTAATAGAGACTTTTTTTCATTGTCATTTTTTGTACCAAAAAACTCTTCTAACTTGTTAATGTAATCTATAGCTTCAGGGTTTTCAATTTCTTCACATAGATCTACATATTCTGCATAAGTATCCATGAAACTGCCATCGTAGATTTTTGATTTCGATATAAAAATTAAAGCCGTTCCATTATTTTGGATAATTTCTTTAATAATATTTCCATCAACAATTTTTCCTTCAATCTTATCATCAAAAGGCGAAAAATATTTAAAATTATTATTAAAATGCTCTATATATATTTTTCCAACGGTCTTTTGGTTATAGGTTTCAGAATCAGCATCGTTAACAATATTATGTTTTATAAACTGTGCTTCAGGATTTATTATAAATGGATGAGTGAAAACCTTCTTAACATTATTTAATTTTTTATCAATTCTTCTCACGAAAGAATCAAACTTCATTCCTCGAATTCCTTCTTCTGAAAGTTGTGCTTCATCTAGTAAGATTAATTCAATATTTAATTTATCTAGATTTTTAAATAGCTCTTCGCCTCTTTCTGGGGTAATTATAAAAATTCGATTCTTTGTTTTTTTTGTGTTTACTATCTCAATGAAAGCTAAAACAAGAGTTTCTTTTGATACAAGCTTCTTAACTTTGATTAAATATTCTGAAAGTAGCGCTCTGGATGGAATAACGATAATAATATCGCCTTTTGATTCTTTAATTATCTCTTGAAACAAAAACGATTTTCCTGCACTCGTGGGAGCAGAAAAAGAAAAGTTAGTAAATTTTTTTATCGAGTTATAAGCATCTGCTTGTACAGGACTGAAATTATGACCAGTATCTTCTAAAATTGCTTGTGCATACGAATTGTATATTGCTTCAAAAAAAGAGTTAGGTTCATCTGTTTTGTAAAACAATCCCATTAGAAACATCAGTTTTGATTCATACTTTTTGAAAGAAACTGGGTGAAGTTTTTTGTAGTAAGAAAGTGTCTCTAAATGACTTTGATTAACTGGTCCATATTTATGAAAGTCATATAGTATTTCATCAATAATTTCCACATTCAATTGTTCATGAAAAAAGTTGTCACTTAACATATCTCCACAGCAATTAAATAAAGTTCTTTATGTTTTATCACTTCCTTCATGGCCTCAGATTCTAACGCATTATTAAAAATTTTTAAGACATTGTTTCCGTTAAACGAAAAAGCAGCTGTGTAGCCCTTATGTCCTTTACCAATGTGAGTAATTGTGTCATTTTCTAAAAATGGTTTTAGCCATAATAATTCAGCATGATCTCTATCATCTATAAAGTCCCTGATTTGATTTAGAGCTTTCGCTCTTGGAGTGGTATTCATGCTGAATTTAGCTTCTCCAAAAATCAAGTATTTATTTGAACTAATTGAATGAAAATCAAAACCTGGATTGCCAGATATCTTTTCTTTTAGTAATTCTGCGAGGGGAATTTTAGTATGACTAAATTTCAATTCCAAGGCGTGCTGTGCTGAATAAGAAACAATATATTCTCCTATGTCAACGGTAAGATGCGTTGTTACTTTAGCTATAATGTCATTTACAATCTTATCAATTGTCTTTTTTGCGTTGGCCTTAAATGCAAGTTGTGATAATTCATCAAGTGAATTAATCCAGCTTGTGTCGGTTATGTTTTTTTGCAATTCTTCAATAATTGGCTTATAATCACTAATCTGTATATGCATGCAGTTAATTTCACAACTGCAAACTGACGAGAGGTTTGTATAATCTGCTTTATCAATTACGTCTATTTTCATACTTTAGTAAGTTGATGCTAATTTATAGATCTTTTGAAAGTAATATATACGGATTTCCGTAATCGAACAAAAATCGGCTTTTAATGTTATAAATTGCTCAGTATAAATATCTGAATTTTAAGAATATTTTTAAAATTGATTTGAGAAATATCAAATTTGGTGTTGTTAAAACAAAAAAAAGTAAAAATCAAAATCTAGAAAATCTTCAAAAAAGATTGAAGACAAAATAAAGAAAGAGAAGCAGCATGCTGCTATAATTGATTTGTTTGTTAGAATTATCAGTGCTCGAACTTTGAAATAGTTCTGTGAAAAAATGAAACTAATTCAAAAGATAAGATGTAATAATTAAAGACTTAAATGATGTATGATGAAAAAAGCTGCTTAGTTGAATACCTTTATAACTTGTTGTCTAGTAGTTGATTAAGGTGTTCGATTCCCGCAGACTCATTTTTTGTTTTTAATATTTTCGATAATTTAAAAAACAATATTTGTTAAAATATTAAGAATTGGAGCGGTTGAAAGATGTAAAAATGAATTTTTTTGAGAATTAAATAAAAAAGGAAGGTGTTCGACACCTTCCTTTTTGTGGAGTCGCCGGTTCTTGAACTTTTTGTGTTTGTTTTTAACTTAAAATTATTTTTTGTAGTTTAATTAGCTGATATACAGATTAATTTTTATATTTGTTGTTGCAATATGTTACAATAGATTACATAAAAATTAGCACCTAAAATGGCACCTATGTGTTTTTTGTATAAAAAATGACACCTAATCTGGCACCTATTTTTGTTCTTAGATTCCACAACATGAAATACACTTTTAAACTAAAAGAACCCAATTCGGAAAAAGAAACATTAATTTTCTTTACTTGTTTTTTTAAAGAAGAGGGAAAGAAATTCGTTTACTCAACCGGAGAAACTATATTACCAAAACATTGGGATAAGGAAAATAAGTTTCCATTTGTTTCCGGCAGCAAAAGAGCAAAGACATCTGAAACACTCAAGCAACAATTAAATCGCTACTCGGATTTACTTATTGAGACCGATAGCCTTTATAAAAGGATTAAAGAAACTTTGACATCAGCAGCTTTAAAAAAAGTATTTGATGAGGAATTTAAAAGAACAGTTTCCGGAAAGAATGTTTTTTTTGATGCTTATGATGAGTTTATAGCAGAAAAGAAAAAGGGGCAAGTGTGGTCGAAAGCTACAATTATGAGATACGATAACATTAAAAATATTCTCAAAAACTTTGAGAAGGTAAAGAAATACAAGCTTACCTACAGTCGAATAGATAAAACGTTTCATAATGAGTTTACTTCATATTGTATGGATGATTTAAAGCATATAAATAATACGTATGCAAGAAATTTGTCATTGTTTAAAACCTTTATGTACTGGTCGTTGGAGAAGAAATATACATTTAATAATGCATTTGTTGGTTTTAAAAAAGTGCCAAAGGTTATTACTAATCAAATTGCATTGACTATCGAGGATCTAAATAAGTTGATGCAGCACGAATTTAAAACTGAGAGTTTGGAGCGAGTGAGAGATGTTTTTGTATTCGCGTGTGTTACGGGTATGCGTTTTGGGGAACTGTCATTAATAACAAAAAGTAATGTTTCGGAAATATCTATTATGCTTAAAGAGGATAAAGATGAAACAAAAGAAGCGAGAGAAATTCCGTTAACAAGTTTGTCAAGGTATATTTTGTTGAAGTACGATTACAAATTACCCTTGATTGCAAATCAAAAGCAAAACAAGTACATTAAAGATTGTTTTCAAGAATTGGAATATACCCATATGGTGCAAAAAGTTACCACCAAAGGGAAGGAAAACATTAAAGAGGATATGTTTTTTTATGACAGGATCAGCACCCACACTGCACGCCGTACATTTATTACCATGATGAAAAGACAGGGCAAAAGCGATAAGCTTATTGCTTCAATAACTGGACATAATGATATGAAAACGTTGAATCAATACTATCAGGTTAATGATGATGAGAAAAAAGAAGCAATGGATGAAGTTTTTAGTGTAGAAATTCCTCTAAAGAAAATAATTTAAGCTAAACCTAGGTTTACAAAAATAAAATTCTAAATATTACAAAAAGTAAAAAAATAAGTAGCAAATGGATTTGGAAATCGTATACTCATATAAAGAATATCAACAAAAATATCTTGACTTTTTAAATGGTTTTTGTTCAGAATACGAAGAAAGTGAGCCAATTGATTTCATTAATATTGAAATTGAGAAATATAAAATCGTATCCCGTATTATAAACTTTTCAGCGGAAGTTGCTTTTAGTCCATTCTTTAAGTTGTCTCCCTCAATAGATTTAAAAGTTTTTTCTGTCTCGCAGGAAATGTATGATTTTATTTTTGCAATTGAGAATACCAATTATTACTACAAAATGTACAAAGACATTATTGAGTCTACGAATGAATACGCATCAGCGCAAGAAATAGAAAGAAAAATAATTCAAATAAGAATGATTTTTCCTAAAATAATTTCATTTTTAGAAACAAAAAAAAATGAGCTTATACAACTCGAAACTGAAAAAATCAAAATAGAAAAGCTATCAGTAAAACAAATCGCTTTGAAGCTAGTCTATGAAGGAGTGGTTGTAAGTAAGGAAAACGCAAACGAAATTATTCAAAAATATGGATATACTTCTGGACATAATCTTTATCAGGAGTATAATAAAGTTTGGAGTAGTAAAAAAAGAATAACAGACCCAAACGAAACATTAAAAGTATTACAAAATAAGATTGATCTTTTTGAGTCAGTTGCTGAAATTGTAAGCCCGGAATTAAAAGAAAAAGTAGAAGACGAGATAAAACTATTAAAAAATTACGTACCTAAATACTAGGTACTTATAAAATAGTAACCGGTTATAACCGGTTACCATCATTGGGTTGGTTATAATCTTTGTGAAACTAATAGACACAAAGTTATGAGCAACCCATTTGAAATATTAGAAGCCCGCTTACTGAATATTGAAAGGTTATTACTAGATATTAAGCATCCACAAAAAACTACCAAAAACAAACGGCATTCAGTTAAGGTCACAGCAGTAAGAAATGGTCTTTCGGAGGGAACTATCAGAAATTACATTAAAGAGGGAAAAATTGAAGCCCACAAAATCGGGCGTAGAATTCTGATTGATGAATCTCAATTTGAAAAAGGCCTTTCTGAAGTGAAATCTTTAAAATATAAAAGATAAAAAGCCATGAGTACCGAAAATACCCATGGCGAGAGTAAATTATCAATAATTCCGCAAGATAAAGATAATTTAAAAAAGTTGATTATTGATGAGGCTAAAGAATTAAGAACCAATGTTGAATCAATAAAAAAAACAACTGATGACATTTTACAGGAACTGCTACATAGTATTGGAGCTGTTGATTTTAAATTATTAGCTTTTCCAGAAAGCGACGAAATACAAGGAAAGTACCATCATCTCGAATCAATTCTTTTAAATGGTGGTGATTTGTCCGAGAATCAGCAATCAGAATACGATAAACTAGCTAAAAAAGTAAAAACATTCAACCTTAGTAAGAGGCACTATTTAATTCTATGTATTGAGCAACTTTTAAAAATTGCAGAAATCAAAGAATGGGGTTTATGCAAGAAAAATGGCTTTATATATTTATATAACGGCAGCTATTGGACTGAGATTGATAAAGAGCATTTTCAATCTTTTTTAGGAAATGTAGCTCTTAAGATGGGAGTTGAAAAGTTCGAAGGCAAAATTCATACTTTTAGAGAGGAGTTGTATAAGCAGTTTATGTCTGACGCTTATTTGCAGACTCCAAAAGGTAAAGGAAATTGTATCTTAATCAACTTGATAAATGGAACTTTCGAAATAACTCCTGATCATCGAGAAATTAGAGCTTTTGAGACAAAAGATTTTATTACACATCAATTGCCATTCGAATATGATCCTGAAGCAGCAGCACCCTTATTCCAAAGCTATTTGGATGAAGTATTGCCTGACAAGGACAAGCAAAAAATATTAGCTGAATTTTGTGGTTACATATTTATAAAACCGAGCGTTTTAAAACTTGAAAAAATGCTTATTCTTTTTGGAACAGGAGCAAACGGCAAAAGCGTTTTTTTTGAAATAATTAATGCTCTTTTGGGATTTGAAAATATAACCAACTACACATTGCAAAGTCTTACTAATAGTAATGGTTATTTTAGAGCCAAAATAGGAAATAAACTTGTGAATTACGCAAGCGAAATAAATGGTAAACTAGAAACTGATATTTTTAAGCAAATGGCATCAGGCGAACCTATTGAAGCTCGCTTACCTCATGGAGATCCTTTTATATTAACAGAATATGCAAAGTTGATATTCAATTGTAATGAATTGCCGAAAGAAGTAGAGCATACCCATGCTTATTTTAGAAGGTTTTTAATCATTGATTTTGATAAAACTATTCCCGAAGAAAAACAAGACAAGCAACTACCTCAAAAGATAATTCAAAATGAACTCCCTGGTGTCTTTAACTGGATGCTGCAGGGACTTGACAGAGTATACCAACAAAGGAATTTTAGTAAATGCGACGCTGTCGAAAATGCTAGAAATAATTACGAAAAACAAAGCGATAGTGTTCAGTTATTCATTAGCGAAATGGAGTATGTTGCCTCAGCTACAGAGTATATTTTAATTGCTGAATTGTATTATAAGTACAGAATGTTTTGTGTAGATGATGGTTACAGGCCTGTTGGTAAGAGCAAATTCATACAAAGACTTAATCATTATAAAATATTCGTCAAGCGAATAAACAGTGGTAATGTAGCCTATGTATCTAATCAATAGAAAAATATTTTTTGGAGTACACTTTTTACACGTTTTGCACAACTAAGAAACTTTAAAGTGTAAAATGTGTAAAGAGTGAACCTAAAAATAAACATTATTAATATGGAACATTTTAAATTTATTCTAGATAAAAGCAGCAAAAAATTCATTTGTCCTAATTGTAATAAAAGAACTTTTGTTTTGTTTGTTGATAGCGAAACGGGTAATTATTTACCTGATCATTTTGGAAGATGTGATCGATCAACAAATTGTCATTATTTTAATGCTCCACCTAGAGGAAAAAAGGCATTTCATATTTCTTTTTTGGCATTAAGGAGCATTTCGAATAAAGCATACAAATTGACAGATTGTAACGGTAATACTTCAATAGTACCAAAATCACAAGTATTGGAACAATCGAATAAAGATTGTTGGATAACGGAATGGTTTTTAAAAGGTAGTAGCATTCTATATCAGTCAAATGAAAGTAAATATTTTAATACTGATAAAATCGAATTTGTAAATATGCCTCCAACCAAAGAAACGGTTCCCCAAGTTATGCCGAGTTTTCATAGTGGGGAGTTGCTGTATAAAATGTATATTGAAAATCCCCGAATTGATAATTTGACATTGTTTCTTGAAAAACATTTTTCAAAACAGCAGATATTTAATGCAAAGCAAGACTATTTCATTTCAAGTACTGATTATTTCTGGAAAAATTCGACTGCATTTTTTCAAATTGATAAAAATGAGAAAATACGCGGTTGTAAAATTATACCATATGACGGGCATACAGGGAAAAGATATAAAAAACCTGATAGGGTTAACTGGTTGCATTGCGCAATCAAAGAACCCAATTTTGTACTTGACCAATGCTTATTTGGTTTACATCTGATTAATGAACATCCTCTAAAAACTATTGCTATAGTAGAGGCTGAAAAAACTGCGTATGTAATGAGCATTTTTATTCCTGATTTCATTTGGCTTGCAACAGGGAGTAGCGGTAATTTTAATATTAAACTATTGAAGGCTGTTAAGCACCGAGATATAGTAGCTTTTCCTGATAAAGGAGAGTATGATAATTGGCTAAACAAATCAATCGAATTAAATTCAAATGGTTTTAAAATTGCAGTTAGTGAATTTATAGAAACTTCAGATTATCCAAAAGGTACAGATTTGGCAGATGTTTACTTGGATTCAAATACCAAGATATTACTATAAAATATTAGAAATATCTTGTTAAGTAAGATTCTAATGTTAGGCTTTATAATGTCTTTCTTTGGTATTAATTGATTTTGAAAGGTTAAACCACTTCATAATTCTCACTCCAATATTTTTATCTAAGATATTTTTTCCTTCTTCAAAAATAGAAATTTTACCAATTCCGCATTCATGTTGTTTAATTTCAGTATACTTTGTATGGATATGATGATCTTCGAATTTTTCAAAACCATCAAATTTGTTCTCTTTTGATGGATATAATAATATTGCTTTTGCAGATTTCCAATAATCATTGTATACATACATTTGACGTAAATCATGAGTTGAAGGTTGATTATTAGAAATGTTTTTCCATTTTGTGTCAATAATAAACTTACCAAACTCATGTTCAATTACAATGTCTGGTCTTATTGATATACCACTCCAAAAATGAGTAGATTGTTGACCACGAATAGATACTTTTAGATCACATTGTTTTAATCTCGCTAATATATACTCTTCCCACAAACAATTCATATCAAAAAGTAAAGCCAGCATATTTTCTGAACCACTAGAAACATTAGGAGCAAAATTTAATATAATAAACTTTGAAATTGCTAAAGCAGTTTCATATGGAGCTGTTTTTCTATTTTTAGGAATTTTTGAAAATGTTGCTTCTGTAACTGAAATATTTTTTACTTCAGGAAAATCTAGTTGGACTGTTTTACATTTTGAGTATAGATAGTTTCCTTTAGTACATTTTTCTATGATATCTAAAGCTTTAGATAAAATTTGATGAATCAAATGGTCTTTATCATAAATCTGATGTGTAGTGTAAAAACTCTCTTTATGAACCAGATTTTTATTGATGTGTCCTGCAAATTCTAATTTCCCTTTTAAAGCTTTTACATTACTTGTTTCCTTATAATATTGTTTTATTAAACCTTGATGAATTAAGATTTGAACTTCATTTAAAAACCACTCGAAATAAAGATCAAGGAGATGTGTTTTTTGCCTGTTTACACTTGCTTCACCGACTTTTTGAACTTTAAGTTTTTTAGTTATGCGAAGCATTTCTATTAGAACTTTTTGCCATACAGCTTCATCTCCGTTATTATTGTCTATTTTAGGAAGAATCTCAATATTTAGTCCGTCAACGGCAATAATGCCTACGTATTGCTTAAATTTGATTCCTTTATTAATTACAGTGAAATATTCATTATTATGAAGCTCATTTAACTTTACAAGAGCCGTAAAATGCTTTTCTTCAAAAAATACATTTTTATATTCTCTTCCATAATGAAGAGAATGGTGCTCAAAGACTTGTATTGTTTTATCAGCTTTAAACATTATTTATTTAATAATGAATTAATAGCATCTTCAATATTAGCAATTTTTTTCCTCAAAATAAATTGAGGAACTAATTCAGGAACAGTCACATTATTTCCTGTCCATCTTGCAAATGTTTTATTGTCATTTTTAGGTTCAACGCATTCAATAAATCCATCACCTAAAATCAATGCAATTTTTTCATAATCATGATAAAAGTATTCTTGTAAAAGAGGAGTAATTTTATTTAGAAAAATGTTTTCTAAAGCTATCGTATCTTTTGATTTAATATTTATAAAGAAAGAATGACCAATGGTATGATCACGATCTAATAAAATTTCAATTCGTTTATTTATAGTTTTTAAAACATCTTTTAAGTTGAAATTATTGAATGCGATTTGCTCCAAATCACTATATTGAGGCATCATTTCTGTAAAACTAAAGCGTCTTCTCAAAGCTGTATCTAAAGCTTCAACACTTCGGTCAGCTGTATTCATCGTGCCGATAATATATAAATTTGATGGTACACTGAATTTTTTCTTGCTGTACGGTAATGTTATTTCTAATTTTTCATTTTCTTCTGCGCGCTTATCTTCTTCAATTAAAGTAATTAACTCACCGAAGATTTGAGAAATATTTCCTCTGTTAATTTCGTCAATGATTAAAACATGAGGTAGTAATTTTGGCTCATTTTCTGTATTAATAATTTTTGAGCTTTGATTTATTTTATTATTGATATAATTTAATACAGACCAATAGGCTGTCGAATTAGAACCGCCTATAACTGCTCTAAATTCTTTGTCAATATTTTTAATGACTGACAAATCAGGAAAAACCTCTTGTAATTTTTTAGCTCTGTCATAGGAAACAATATATGTTTTTGCTACTTCAGAATAAATAGGTTTCAATTTCAAATTACCCCTCTCAGTAATTTCAACAACACCTAATCCTAAATTTGGAGTTTGAATAGTAAGAGTTAATGAGTTTTTATTTTCTATTTGCTTTTCAGATTCATTATATAAGTCATCCCATGCATCATCAAAACTATACCTTTCTATAATTTCTTTACTTGTGGTTCTTTCCTTTCTGGCACTTTCAACAATTTGTTTGAAAATACCATCTTCGATTCCATAAATTACTTGTTTATTTTCTTCGGAATCTTCAATAATTTTAGGTTTTATTCCTTCAATAAAATCTTCGTAACTCATGCTTTGATGGAACGTAGTAAAAACTATTTGACCATTTTTTATATAGTCATCGAATCTTGATTTTAGAACATTTCTTTTCTCAGATTTAATTTCGTCCTCAGTTTTAGATTCAATAATTGATAATGCTTTATTAATGGTGTAGTATGTTTTTCCTGTTCCGGGAGGGCCATAAAGAATTTGGTTTTTTGGAATATAAATATTAGATGAATTGTTGTTTATTAGAGAATCATTTTCTTTACTTAATTGTATGTCATCACTCCATATTGCTTGAATTTGATCTTTTTTCGTTACTTCTTTAATAGTCTGCATATATCCTCCAAAATTAACTTCGAAAGGTTTAAAGTCTTCTTCCCATTCGATTTCTAGAGTTTGGCCATTATTTAAATTTTTTGTGACAATTCCCCTAGCTTTTATTGCCATAACGGCATTTGTTTTTTCCCGCACAAATGCTGATTTTATAGCTATATTACTTCCTACAGCAACAGCATTTACTTCTTTAGTGAATTTGTCGGTATATCCATTAGACCACATGCTTTCTTTGATAAAACGTTCGGTTTGATCCTGTGGATTTTCGGTATCCCAAAAAGCACCCACAAGAAAATACTTTTCATTATTTTTATATTCACAAAAAAAAGTATCATAAAAACGCCTTAACCCGATTTGTTTATGATTTATTGTTGTTGGTAAATTAGTAGTAGCTTTAAAAAAATAATCTAGAACAGGATCTTTCATTTTAGCTCCATTTCCTCTTTTGTCTAGATTGTCAACAAATTGTTCTTTAATTGAACTATCTATAAAGTCATTATCAACCAATTCTAATTTGTTATTTTCAAAAGTTAATTGAATATCCTCTGAATTTTTAATGGCATCTTTACTGCTTTCAATTTTAATAGATCTATATAATTCAGGATTTTTATAAAATTGAGAATTAGATAAATCTGTTAGAGGAATATCTTTTAACATCTCCAATTTAAAAAAAGCTTTACTTCGGGCTGATCTAGAAGTTAGAACGGCTAAAGCTTTCGTTAACTTTAAAAATTTTAGTGTAATTAATTGAGAAACATTAATTCCTAAATCAGGGTTTATAATATCAAAAATTAAAGATACCTTATCATTTTTAACACCCCATTCTTTGGCTTGCCAAAATTGTACTTTATCGCCACCAATCATATAAACATAATCGCCAAGTTGGAGTTCTCCAAACCATGACGATTCTTTTGGTGCAGTATAATACCCTTCTTTTAACTGTACGATATCAAACTTTTGCGAAATTTTACCGAAAAATATATTCATTTTTATTTTATTGATTATTTTTAAATTATTCCTAAGACATTATTAATGTCAATTTGTTGCAAAATATCTCTATTTAACTTTGCTTTTGGAAACTTTAAAATATCCCTTCTGTTAACAGGTATATCTTTCATTATTAATTCAATAAATGAATTTTCATTACTAGTGCCAATATATTGTTTGTTGTATTTCAAAAATAAATCAATCAGATTTTCTGCAGAGGCAATATTGTTATTATATTTCCTAACAAGGTTAAAATCATTACATGAAGTGTCTAATGGCTTTGAAATATTTTGAATTTCTATGTTATCCATTGAATTACCTAGAAGTTTTACTAAAGAAATTTTGAACTTATAAATATCTTCAAATGATTCATAGTAAGGATTTATTTGTGTTTGTATCGAAAAAGGTATATCACTTTTATCTGAAGAATTACAAGAATGACAACTTGGAATTAAGTTAAAAAAGGATAATGCAAAAAAAGGATTCAATGATTTAGGATAAAAATGATCTAAATCTAAATATGCTTTATTTTTTTTAGATATAGTGGTTATATCTAGTTTGTTGTAATTGCAGTAAGGGCATGTTGCTGATTTGAATCCTAGGTTTAAAAATAAATTTTTACAATTATCAGAGCCTCTAAAATATTTATAATTTAATAATTCTTCACTTATTAACTTACCAAAAAGAGTTTGATTAATTTTTCTTCCTTTAGTTGTGAATAAATCATTTGGATTAAGTATTTTGAAGATTTCAACCTGAATTGCCGTAAAATCATCAAGTCTTCCAGTAATTAATTTTTTTAAAAATTTAAATCTGTCCTTTTTTAATAGTAAAAAGAATTTTTTATGTCTCGCAGCTATACTATTGTCAGAATTAGCATATTTTTTTATATATAAGGGTGTACTTGATGCAATATAGAATTTTTTACATTTTTCGATTAATGAATTTGATGTGTAACCCGAGTTGTTTTTTAATCTAGGATTTAGTGCTAACCAATGCTCTTTTGCTAGTTTATTTAAAAATATATCAGCATCACCTCTATTTAAATGTTCTTGTATCTTAATCATCTTGCAACAATTTATTAATTCTAAATTGAATTATTTCATCACCAAGAAGATCTGAAAGTTTTAACAATTCTTTTTTTTCAGTACTTGATAAAAGTTTACTTTCAGCACTTTCTATCAATATTTTTATTTTATCGTATGCAAAATCACTAGTCCTTTTATTTCCTAAAAAAAATGGCTCTGAGTATAAATCGTAAAGATTACCACCGAATGTGTTAGTTTTTAACCTTATACCATCAATGGTTGAATTATTAAATTCTCTATCTAAAATAGTGATATTTTGTTTAGGTAAATCTGACAGCAAAAATGGTGAGTGAGAAGTTAGAACAAGCTGAATTCTACCCAGATATATTGTCGGTAAAACCTTTAAAAGTTTATCAAAAAATTCAATTTGCCATTTGGGATGGAGATATAAATCACCTTCGTCAATACACAAAAGGAGATTTTCCTGTCTAGTATATTTTAATTCATCATAAATGGACGAAAATAGGTTTAAATATGCTTTTTGACCAGAACTAATACCTAACCAATTAATATCAAGAAAAGTGCTTTTTTCAAATAAATGAATAAACTCATTAATGTAATTTTTTGATTTATTAGAATAATCAAAGATAAAATTATCCAAAGTTCTATTTCTAGCACCTTCGGGACTATATTGTAATTCAAGACTTATTGGTAGCTCTTTTAACTCTTTTATAAAATTAATCTGTTTTTTTATCAAACCAAAATTACCTCTATTTGTTTTAATAGAGAAATCTTCGTCGAATAGATTAAATTCTTCTGGATTTATTTTAACTAATTCGTTTTCAAGGAATAGTATTAGCTTCTCTGTAATCTCTTCAGTGTATTTGAAATTATAAATTTCTTCTAGGAACTTGTTAAAATTCTGAAGAAAGACATCAAATCCACTATACCCATTTCTATGACTTTTGGACAGTAACTCAAATATTTCAAAGAAATAGTTAAACCTGAAAAGATTAACGAATTTATTATGAGGTTTTATGTCTCTTATACGATCTCTAAAAAATTTTTGAAAATCAATTATTAAATCATAGTTTTCACCATACATTCTTTGTTGCATTGATGAATTATATCTATTGTTCCCAGTTTTAAATTTAACTTGTACCTCTGTTGGTAATTCTATATCTAGAAATTTAAATATTTTTGAATTTATAAATTTAATTTGTTTTCCAAAGTCCGTGGATCTGGAAGGTTTATATTTAAATGAATTATTAACAGATATGTCTGATACTTCTTTGTCGAAACCATTTCTTCTATCATCAAAAACGTTTGAAAAAAAAATAACTTTTAAAGGATTAATATTTCCAGAAAATTCTTCAAATTTCAATTTAAAATTAGCTCTTGGTTTAGCCCTATTCTCAAAATAATAGTGGCATATTAATTCACCCGCAATTTCAATAATAATAATAAAATTAGTTTTTAAAAAAGTTTTCCCCCCTTTTAGTATCTTACAAATTAATTCGAGTGCGTTGCTTTTCCCTGATCCATTTTTTCCAATTATTCCTGTAACATCAGATATACTTTTTCCGAAAAAGTTTTCAGGCAATTCAACTATATCTTCTTTTGTAATTGTATTGTCAAAATTATCAAAATAAAATTTTGATGAACTAGACAGATTCAATCCAAGATTATCAAAATTTCTAAAATCTTTAACCCAAATATAACATACTTTCATACTAGTTTTTTTCTAATTTCAATAATTAGCCTAAAATGCCTTCTACTTCGTTATTTTTTTTCGATTTCTTTTTCACTACTTGTGATGTTTGCTCTTTCAAATCCTGCATTTGCTTTAATAAATCTCTAGCATCACCATCACTTTCTAACTGTTCAGTTAATTCCCCTCTAAAGGCCTTATGCAACAAAGATTGTGGCAATTCATCTATTTTAGCTTTTAATTCTTTGTATAGTTGTTCAATAACATCTGCTTTTGCAAGCAGACTTTCCACACGAAAAACAATTTCTTGTTGTTCCAGAAGTGTTGGAAGCGGAAAAGTAATATTTATCATCCTAGTTAGACCTAAATCCTGATTTCCTACGCCGTGAGTAAATGCTTGAGATTGGTTGTAACAGAGCGAACTTAGTAATGTGTTTTTTAAATATTTACTGTCAATGAATTTTGGAATGGTTTTTAATAATGCAACATGAACCCAATATGAAAAATCAACATCATCGTCAATTAGACAAGGTATTCCTGTTGATCCTCCTTTTGTATATAACAAATCTCCTTTTTGTGGTTTACCTCTTTTTATAAATTCGTTATGATCTTCAATTGAAACATATTTGCAATCTTCAAAATTGATTTTTTGAGGAGTTACATTTCTCATTGAAATAAATCTTTTTCCATTGATTTCATCTGTATATGTTGGAGAGAAATGTGGTCCATCACTAATGTTCCACGTAATTTGATCTAAAGAAACCCAATCCCAACTATTTGGAAGTTTAAAAAGTTCATTGATACCTTTTGTTGTAACGCCTAAAGCAGGTATCGATGAGTTTTTATATGTAAAACTTTTTTTTCCATCATTCAATGCTTTTAATTTCTTTAATTTTTCTCGCTCTATTTCAATGTCTTCAAATTTTATTTTTTCTAATTTTTTGTCTTTCCTCCATCCTTCAGTCAATTTTCCATTAATAGCATGGGTAAGTACTTGTTGCCGAAAATCCTTAAGTAATAGAGGAATGTTTGTCATACTGGTTTTTATCGTTTCCAGTTGTGTAAAAAGTATGTCTAATTTTTCTATAATGCGTGTTTGCTCCGCTTTAGGTGGAAGCGGAATAATTGATTGTCTAAAACCTGTTTTATTAAATTTTTGTTGAGCTGTTCCAGATACAATTTTATTTATTTCTTCTTTCCCTTGAGGGGATAAATAATAATATTTTAAAAAAATATTAGATGAAATAGAATTTGCTCTAATTCTCAATCCATTAGGGCCAAGAGTCATAGGCTGTCCTAAATCGGGAATTAAAAAAAGTTTTCCAGGATACCCTACATTTGCTATAAAAAGATCCCCTTTTTCTAAAGAACTTTTCTTAAGAAATTCATATGATTCTTTTGTAACATATCTAAAATTACCTTTCCAATTTGAACTATAATCCTTCAATCTAACTAAAATTGCATGATCAGGTTCTTCCTTTTGTACAACATTTTCATTTAAAGATTGAAAACTTCCATTAGCAACAAAATCAGTAGCTTCTCCTATGTTTTCAAATTTAATCTCAATCCAATTTTTCGGCAATTGCTTTTCCATTATTTTAATTCTTTTATCATCGCTCTCAATTGCTCAGTAATATTTTGCAATTCTAAAAGAGCTGTAGCAGCAATATCAATAGGTTCACCTAAATCATCAGAGTTAGTTAAAGTATTGTCAGCAATTATACCTAAATCTAAACTGTAATTCTTTTTTTCGATTTCGGTACGAGATATACTTTGCCATCTTTCATCTTTAATGGTTTTTCTTTTCTCATCAGAAACTAAACCTTCAAATTCTTTTTCTACTTTATCGAATGATATTCCTCCTGTGTAAGCTAAAACAAAATCTTCAAATGCTTTTTCTGTAAAAGGAGTTCGTTTTCCGTAATTAGGTGCATTGGTACGCATGTCATAAAACCAAACATTTTTAGTATTATTGGTTTCTGTTTTTTCTCTTGTAAAAAATAACACGTTCGTTTTTACACCTGCTGCATAAAAAATTCCGGTAGGCAGACGTAAAATCGTGTGCAGGTTACATTTGTCCATAAGGTCACGACGTATCTTTTGCCCATCGCCATCTTCAAATAATACGTTATCAGGTAATACAACAGCGGCTCTAGCTTTTCCGTCTTTCTTTAGACTACGATAAATATGTTGCAAAAAATTTAATTGTTTGTTACTTGTAGGAAATGTAAAATCGTCACGTGTTGGCCGTTCTCCTCCTTGTTTGGTTCCAAAAGGAGGGTTTGCTAAAACACCGTCATAATCTTTGAGGCTTTTGCCAAACTCTGTTAATGTATCGTTTAAATAAATTGTACTTTCCATTCCGTGTAAACGAGCATTCATTAATGCTAATCTGTGTGCGTCAGGAACTAACTCAACTCCTGAAAAAGCCTGAGTTGTTTGAAAATGTCTGTCTTTTTCAGATAAATGGAAATAACTATCCGTTTTACTTCGTAAATAATGATCTGCTGAAATCATGAAACCAAAAGTTCCTGCAGCAGGATCTGTCCAGCGTTCTCCTAATTTAGGCGCCATTAAGTCGACCATGATATTAATCAATGGGCGAGGGGTGAAATATTGTCCCGCACCACTTTTCTTTTCACCAGCATTTTTTTCTAAAAGGCTTTCGTAAATATCTCCCATAACATCACGATCGTCTTCTTCATACCAATCTAATTTATCTATAGCTGTAATAAGGGAACGAAAATTTACAGGTTTACGTAAACTAGTAGAGGCATTGCTGTATATTTCTTTAATACTTTGACTTTCAGTTTTAGTACTTACTGTTGCTAAGAATTCACGGTAACGAGAGAAAGCTTCATTGTTGTCATGTTCATTTACAAAATACTGCCATTTATATTCTGTCGGAATTTTGTCATCAAAACCTTTTACTTCACTTAATTTTAGGAAAAGAATATAAGTCAACTCATTTAAGTATTCGTGATAGGTTACACCATCATCACGTAATACATTACAAAGATTCCAGAGTTTGTTGGCTATTTCTTGTGCGCTCATTGTTTATTTATTGCGAGGAAGTTCCTCAAATTATTTATTATGGTATTACTAATTGTCTTTTTTTTATACAGAGAATAATTCTATGCAGTATATAAATTTTCATTTAAAACAACTAAGATGTTTTCTAAGTCATTTTCAAATATTTTATTTAAGCGGATAAATCCTCCTTCATCGCTAAAAGGTTTTGTGTCTAAATCTGCTTTTGTAAGAACTGTTTCTACTAACAATTGTTTTTCAAAACGATCTAGCCATTTTATTTGAGTAGCATTCCAGGAACGACTATTTTTTACTTTAGTAACTGCATTTTTAATACGATCTTCATGACTAATCAAATCGGTATCCAATGCCAGAGTTCTAATAAAAGAAATAATATCGGCGGCTAGATCTTCATTTTTTACAGTTTTCCAGGCTGTGGTCAATGTAATTTCATTGTAACCTTTTTGATCTAATAAAAGTTTTAATTCTTTTAGTGATTTCCGATCAAGTTCGGCTGGCTTTGTACAGATTGTTTTTAAAGCCACTATCTGATTTCGATTTTCTTCAATGAATTTTTTAAATCCTTGAATATAATCTTCTGGTTTTTCGGCTTTTCCATAACCTCTCTCTATTCCAGTAACTTCATCTAAATGCTCTGAAACTAATTGCATTTTGGGTTGATATATTTTTTTATCCAGAAAATCCCAAAGGCTTGCATAATTGGCTAAAACCTTTTTGATATTATTATCTTCAATTTCTAATAGATTTTCAATAAATTCTTCAGGAGAATCACCTTTTGCCAAATACATGAACTGTTCCAGTTGACCTTGATTTATTTGTTTCTTTTTGCGTTGCAACTTAGCTACAATTTGTTCCAATTGTTTTTTAGCACGTTCAGGCGTATCAATATATTCTAATTCTTCAATCAATTTTTGAAAGGAAATAGAAGGATTTGAAACTGTTTTCATTTGAGTATAATCTTCTAAGGCTTCATAAACTCTAACAGCATCGTAAATTTTAAAGAATTGTTTGTCAATTTCAGGACATAATCTTGTTGCTCTGCCTAACATTTGTTCAAAAAGAATGCGAGAACGCACTCTACGAATAAATACTAAATTCACTATTTGAGGTACATCAATTCCAGTAGTTAATAAATCTACAGTAACGACAATATTTGGAAATTTTTCGTTTTTAAAACGTTTGGTTAAGTTTTCTACTTCGTATACTTTTCCTGTAAGCTTTTGTATCGAATCTTGCGGAACTTCAACTCCTATAGCCTCAAATTCTTCAAAAAGTAATTGTACAATTAAATCGGCATGGCTATCACGAACAGCAAAAATTAATGTTTTTTCATCGCCTTCTGGATCTAATCTTTGAACTAAATCTTTAATTACGGCACGATTAAAGGATTCAGTAATTACTAATTTATTGAATTGCTCAATTTCTATGTGTAATTCATCTTCTAACTCTGCTAATTCTTCTATTTGATTAGTTTCAGAATTTAATACTTTAGGTTTTTCTCCTTTTTCCCATAATATTCCTTCTTCACTTAATTTTGTTTTAATAATATATGGTGGTTCATGATCTGTTAGAAATCCGTCAATAACCGCTTCGCGATAAGAATAATTGTGTACAGGTTTTCCAAAAATTTCAGTTGTATGTAAGGCAGGCGTTGCTGTTAAACCAACAATGTAAGCGTTGAAATATTCGATTACTCTCTTATACTGGCCAACATAATCATTTTCATCTTTAAAGGTTAAATCTTCTTCATTGATTTCCTTGTCTAAATTGTAACCTCGGTGAGCTTCATCGATAATAATACAATCATAAGTATCTATTGGTAAAATCTCATTTTCAGAATAAAATAATCTCTTAACCATACTTTGAACAGTGGCAAAATGCAAACGGGTATCAGCTTCAGGAATAATATTTTTCATTTCCTCCATTTTATAAATATTGGAGAAAGTATTAATGTCTTCTACTTTATTGTCTTTAAAGTTACCTAAAGCCTGAATTGCTAATAATCTACGATCAGTTAAAAATAAAATTCGCTTAAAACGATCGGATTTAATCATTCTGTAAACAAAGCCTATCGTTGTTCTCGTTTTACCAGTTCCAGTTGCCATTACTAACAGCGAGCGCTTATCGTCAGGATTATTAATAATCTTATCTTCAACCGCTTTTATTGCATCAATTTGATAATAGCGTAATCCTAATCCGTTAGGGTTTTGTAAATACTCATAATCACTTTCTTCTAATCGAGTGTTTGCTTTTTCGACATCCCTTGAAAATTGTTCAACAATTCCTTCTGGTGAAAACCATCCTCTTAAAGGATAGGCTCTATTTCGTTCCTTTCTTACATCTAAAAACCAAATTCCACTTCTAGTTTTTAGTTGATCAATATAAGTTCTTCCATTTGTAGAAAATAAAAACGGAACTTTAAAGGAATTCCATTCTCCTAACGTTTTGAAATTTGAAGAAATGTCTAAACATTCTGCATATACTTTTGATTGATGCAAATCAGTTGAAATATCAGTTGAATATTTTTTAGCTTCGACAATTCCATATAATTCTGTTCCAACAAAAAGAGCATAATCTGCCCATTTTCCATTACAAGGCCATTCTGCAATAGCTTTGTTTTTACCTTTTTCAGGAAGTGTTTTATTGTTTTTATAATTAATTGTAATAGAATCACATTCCCAGCCAGCACTAGCTAATTGTTTATCAATCAGTAGTAGTCTGGTATCTGCTTCATCAAGATTTATATTATTGGCGTTTTTATTTGATTTTTCTTTTCGCTTAGATATAATATTTGTAGAAGCATTTAATGATTCAATTTTAGATTGATAGTCTGTAACTTCTTTTGAAAGCTTACTTAATTCATTATTAAGTGTTTCAATTGTTTTTTCATGATCATTTTCAGGAAGTAGATAATCTTCTTTTGCTAAAACAGTATTTTCATACGTTTCATAAAACCATCTTGCTAATTGGTAGCATTTTTTTAAAACAAATAAAGCTTCCTGATTTGAACTATTTCCATCATGAGTAGCTTTATTACCTGACTTTCGAATGGAGTGAAAAAGATCTTTTACGACTTCTGGTATACAATTGCTATAAAATAATTTGTTTATTCGTTCTACCTGATTACCATCAAAGAAACCTAAATTTTCAAATTGCCAAATTAGAATTGCCATTTTTTCTGAAAACAAACGCGATTTACCTAGAGAAGAATTTGGATCAACATAATATAACTTTTCTGACAATTCACTAATTGTGAATAGTTCAGGATAGTTACTTTGTAAAAATGAAAATTTTGATGTCATCTAGTATTTTTTCTATTTTTTAATCTTAAGCATTAGATTTTAAATTCATGCATTTACTTATTGGTTAATATACAAACATACAGAAAATGATTTAAAAATAAGTATGGAAAACCGTAAAGACTACTGTTCAAAATTTAGCTCATTTCTATCTATTTGATTTGTTAGTAATTTGGACTAAATTTTGATTATGAATTTGTCGACGACCTTATTCCAAATTGTTTTAAATATTTTAGGGAGGGTATTAAGAATCAAAATTAATTATAAAACTATAAAATTGAATCCGAAGTGGAGGTAATACCCCTATATACAGCGAGAAAGAATGAAAAGAAAACGCTTTAATACAAGGTGACGGGGGTGTTTTTTTTAAAATTTATTTTTTGATTTTTTTGTCTTTTTTAATAAGTAAAGTGGAATTTGAAAAAAAAGCAATTTTTGTTAAACAACTTTCTTTAATGAGATAATACTTTATCCCTGCTTTTTATAAGTCTTATGAAAAACATTTTTATTTGATTTCGAAAAATACGTTAAAAATATCACTTATTATTAGTCATAGAAATGGCTGAAAACGGTGCAGTCACTATATCTTAAAAGGAATTTATAAAATATTATTTTAGGTGATTCAAACTAAGAATAATAATAAAAAGCAGTTTCTGTTTAATCCAGATTTTAGCTTTTTTGTTCATTTTTTATATTGATGTTTTTAGTCTTTAATGACACCTAAAATGACACCTTAAAAAATAAACCCTTGTAAATTAATGTTTTACAAGGGTTTTTGTGGAGTCGCCGGGAATCGAACCCGGGTCCAAACAAGCAACTAAAGAGCTTTCTACACGTTTATTTCCTGATTAGATTTTCGTTGTTAAGCTAGGCCAGAAACAGCCACCGAACACTTATCTTCTTAATTTTCGAAACCCACCCGAAGCTCATGGATATCTAGGTTTATTTTTACGGTTCCCCTGAACGGAACGCCACAAACCAAGGCTTTCCAGGAGAATCCAGCTTCTCTACCTTGTAGAGACGTGGCGCAATCTTACTATGATTCGGATTATGCAGCTAAAGCGTAATTATTTTCGCCGTGTAAAAGTGTGAGATCTTATATTTACGAGCAAGGTCTCAATGCTCGACGTGCTTACTGTTCAATTCGACTTGCTGTCAAAACCAGTCGACCCCAAAAATAAGTCTGCAAATTTATACTATTTGAAATTACTTTCTGCTAAAATTTTAAAAAAAAGTCATACAGTCATAAAGTCAAAAGTTGTAAAGTCAAAAGTTGTAAATTCAAAAATGTAAAGTTTTTAAAGTCACATGTTTGCTTCCTATTGCTTCATTTTATTTTCCTGAAATTGGTGTATTAAAAAAAAATAAATTCAATATTAGCAACTGTTTTTAAGACTTTAAGACTTTTGACTTTCGACTTTATGACTATATAGTTTTATTCTTCGTCCTTGAAATTAAAAGGATAATCTCCAAAGATTGGAGCCAGTTTACGAACCGCATAAGTGTTTCTGGTCATTTTGTTTGACAATGCAATAATCGTTACATGCTCTTTCATTAAAGTGATATAAGATGAAGTATTGCCATGCCACCAACCATTGTGGAAATAAAAATTCTGTCCCGTTTCCCAATTAATCATTCTGATTCCGAGACCATAATTTTTGGTTCCTTTGCGTTCGTTGCTGTAACCTGTATAAACTTGTTTTAATAATGCCGGTTTTAAAAAGTCAGGTGAATTTCTAGCTCTGTCAAATTTTAAAAGATCTCGTACGGTCGAAAATACATTTTTATCTCCGTAAACATTATCTAAATAGTCAAAACCAATTTCAGCGCCATTTCCTTTATATGAAGGAACAATTGTTTTTCTGTCTTTATCATCATCAAAAACATAAGTATGCTTCATTCCCAATGGTTTGAAAATCATTTGAGACATTGCTTCTTTATACGTTAAGCCAGTTATTTTTTCAATAATCAGCGCCAGCATAGCATAATTAGTGTTGCAATAGCCAAAACGTGTTCCGGTTTTTGCTTCTAAACCAATATTTTTTGTTGCTAGAATATCTAAAATAGCTGCATTCGTCAGCTGATTATGCCTGTCCCAAACCGATTTATCGTGATCTGTAAAATAAGCATAATTGCGCATTCCCGTGCGGTGGCTCAAAAGCATTCTGATAGTGCAATCTTCAAATGGAAACGTTTTTAAAATCGTATTTACTTTTTGATCGAGATCAATTTTGCCTGCATTTACCAATTTTAAAACTGCGGTTGCAGTTAGAACCTTACTTACAGATGCAATTTGCACTGGAGTATCTGCGGTGATTTTAGTTCCTTCGTTTTTGTTTGCGTAGCCGTTGTATCTTTCAAAAATAATCTGTCCGTTTCTTGCTACCAAGAAGCTTCCGTTCATACTATTGTTTGGCCAGTTTTTATTGTAAAAGTGGTTAATTCTGCCTTGAACAGAATTTATATAAGTTTGTGTAAGCCTTTTTTCTGGGCCTAAAGGCTTCATCTTAGGTAGTGTATCTTCTACCGTTGCCGCAGTATCTACGCTTGTTTTCTTATCATTGCCACATGAACTTAAAACTAAAATTAAAAAAAGTATTTGTGGTATCTTTGTCTTTTTAAGGAAACTCATTTTCATCATTCTTTAAAAACAAATATATAGAATTCAATATTTATGTTTTGGATATTTTGAAAAAGCCAATCGGTTGCTTTAACATAATATTAACTAAAATTTTAGTTAGTCGATTGTAAGTCAGCTTTAAACGGTTTTTAAAGATTCTAAATTGTAATTTTTGAAGAAAACTTTAACGAAATTTGTTATATTTGAAACAAATAAGATGTAAAAAGTTATATTATTAAATGCTTTAAACCTATTTAAATGAAATTCGGAATCATAAAAGAAAGAAAAAACCCACCAGATCGACGTGTAGTTTTTGCTCCAGATGAGTTGGCAAAACTGAAACAGCAATATCATGAAGCTATTGTAGAAGTAGAGAGTTCAGATATTAGGATTTTTTCGGATCTTCAATATAAAAGCATGGGAATTACAGTAACTGATGATGTTTCGGACTGTGATGTTCTGTTTGGAGTGAAAGAAGTTCCAGTTGAAAACTTGATTCCAAACAAAACGTATTTCTTTTTTTCGCACACGATAAAAAAACAACCGCACAATAGAAAATTGCTGCAGGCCATTTTAGAAAAAAACATTGTTTTATACGATCATGAAACCATCGTAAACGAATTAGATCATCGTTTAATTGGTTTTGGAAAATATGCCGGAATGGTTGGTGTTTATAACGGAATTCGCGCTTTCGGACTTAAATTCGAATTATTTAAACTTCCAAAAGCAGAAACGCTTTCAGGAAAAGAAGATTTGATTAAGCATTTAAAACGCATAACAATGCCAGCTTTAAAATTTGTGGTTACTGGAACCGGAAAAGTTGGAAGCGGTGCTAAAGAAATTCTGGATGCCATTAAAGTGAAAGAAATTACAATTGATAATTATTTGACCAAAAAATATGCACAGGCCGTTTACGTGCAATTAGACGTTTTGGAATATAATAAACGTATCGACGGTCAGGTTCTGGATTTTAAAGATTTCGTAAATCATCCAGAAGAATATGTTTCCGATTTTGAAAAATTCACGAAAGTTTCGGATATCTATTTCGCAGGACATTTTCACGCCAGTGCAGCGCCAATGATTTTGACAAGAGAAATGCTGAACGCAAGCGATTGCAGATTAAAAGTTGTTGCGGATATTTCGTGTGATGTGAATGGTCCAATCGCGTGCACAATTCGTTCGTCGACTATTGTTGATCCTATTTATGGTTATTTTCCATTAGAAGATAGGGAAGTAGATGTGTTTCATCCAGCAGCTGTTGCAGTTATGGCAGTGGATAATTTGCCATGCGAAATCCCAAAAGATGCCAGCGAAGGTTTTGGACAGCAATTTATGGAACATGTAATTCCGGCTTTCTTCAATGGGGATAAAGACGGAATTTTAAAACGTGCCAAAATCACCGAAAACGGAAAATTGACAGAAAGATTCCGCTATTTGCAGGATTATGTTGACGGAAAATGAGTTATGAATTATGAGTTATGAGTTTTGCTCATTGATAAATATAACAAGGTAAAAACATTATGTTTTTACCTTTTTGCTTTAAGAGAATTATGAGTTAGTAAGTTAACTCATAATTCATAATTCATAATTCATAACTCATAATTTTAAATTAAACCATTTCCTCCGGTTTTACCCAATCGTCAAAGTCTTCTGGAGTTACGTAACCTAAACGAACAGCTTCCTCTTTTAAAGTTGTTCCATTTTTGTGAGCGGTTTGAGCGATTTCTGCAGCTTTATAATAGCCAATTTTTGTATTTAAAGCCGTTACGAGCATAAGGGAATTGTCTACTAATTCTTTGATACGTTTATGATTTGGTTCAATTCCTTGTGCGCAATGTTCGTCAAATGAAACGCAAGCGTCTCCAAGTAAACGTGCAGATTGAAGGAAGTTTGCGGCCATTACCGGTTTAAAAACATTTAATTCATAATGTCCCTGCATACCGCCAACGGCGATTGCCATGTCATTTCCTATTACCTGAGCGCAAACCATTGTCAGCGCTTCACATTGCGTAGGGTTTACTTTTCCGGGCATGATTGAAGATCCAGGCTCGTTTTCTGGAATATGGATTTCACCAATTCCTGATCTTGGT
Organism: Flavobacterium sp. 245; assembly: GCF_004362055.1. GTDB lineage: Bacteria > Bacteroidota > Bacteroidia > Flavobacteriales > Flavobacteriaceae > Flavobacterium. The sequence continues at coordinate 181,476 of NZ_SNXB01000003.1, read as the reverse complement.
CCTGATGCCAGCATTCTCACATCATTTGCAATTTTATTTAAGGAAACAGCTAATTGTTTTAGCGCTCCGTGCGTTTCGACAATAGCATCGTGCGCGGCCAAAGCTTCAAATTTATTTTCGGCTGTTATGAATGGGTGATTGGTGAATTTGGCAATATATTCGGCTACTTTTACGTCGTAGCCTTTTGGTGTATTTAATCCGGTTCCCACTGCGGTTCCTCCTAAAGCGATTTCAGATAAATGAGCTAAAGTATTTTTCAACGCTTTTAATCCGAATGCCAATTGAGCGGCATAACCCGAAATTTCTTGCCCGAGTGTTAAAGGCGTTGCATCCATTAAATGTGTGCGGCCAATTTTAACTACATCTTTAAATTCGGTTGCTTTTTTTACTAGAGTGGCATGGAGTTTTTCAACACCTGGAATGGTGGTTTCGACAACCATTTTATAAGCTGCAATATGCATTCCGGTTGGAAATGTATCGTTTGACGACTGCGATTTATTTACGTCGTCGTTTGCTTTTATAAATTGCTCGCCTTCGCCAATTTCAAAACCTTTTAAAACCTGTGCGCGGTTTGCAATTACTTCATTCACGTTCATGTTGCTTTGCGTTCCTGAACCTGTCTGCCAGATTACGAGCGGAAACTGATCGTCTAATTTTCCTTCTAGAATTTCGTCGCAGACTGCCGCAATTGCATCTCTTTTTTCGATTGGCAAAACACCTAAATCGTAATTAGCAAAAGCGGCGGCTTTTTTTAGATAAGCAAATCCTTCGATGATTTCTTTTGGCATTGAAGCTGCATTTCCTATTTTAAAATTGTTTCGGGAACGTTCTGTTTGAGCACCCCAATATTTGTCGGCTGGGACTTGCACTTCGCCCATGGTGTCTTTTTCTATTCTGTATTTCATTATGTTGTTTGTAAAAAGTTATTTGTAAAATGTGAGTTATAATCTGTTGAGGTAAATGGAACGCTGATGACGCTGATTTACTTCGTAAAAACGCTGATTAAAACGGATTTTATTTAAATACTTGAAATTTCTTTTGAAAATGAGTGCCCTAGCCCTGATGGAAGCGGCATCCTTTTGTGGCGGGGTTCGCCGCAAAAGATATAGCGGACAGCAGGTAACAGCTCCTGAAAACACTCATATTCTTCTTATTTAGATAGTTAAATAATAATTGAGAAAAATGCTTATTTAAAATGAGTATAAATATACGTATAAATGTTATTTCGTGAAAATTGATTTAGATTTTATTGGCAAGGACGAATATATAACCTACATTTGTCGTAACATTCAAAAATTCCGGAAAACATGTTTGAATTTTCACAGTACTTAGGCTTTTTACTTTTCTTAACCATACTAACTATAGGGTTTTGGTTAATGTTTTTCTTAGTTGGTTTCGTATCTTATTGGGTTACGGGAGCAAGCTGGGAAATGTTCAAAGAAAAGAGAGCTAAAAAAAGACAAGAAGAACAATCAGTTAAATATTAATTGATTTCATAAAAAAGGACCCGTTATTACGAGTCCTTTTTTTTTGCTAAGTTTCAAATTTTTAAAAATAAAAAAATCCAAATTCCAATTATTACAATTGGAATTTGGATTTTTTAATATTGGAATTTATCTAGTGTTATCCAGGGAATTCTCCACCGCCGTCACCTTCATTTCTTGGCTGTGCATTTTTATCTCTTTCGCCTTTTGGCTTGTTGAAACGGTAAGTAAACGATAAATTGAATTGACGTTTACGGAATTGCATTTCACCATATGATGTTTGGCTCTCTTTTGTTACATCATTTTGAAGGTACGTGTACGATCTCATGATTCTTGAGTTGAAAATATCACTAATGTTGAAAGCAATTGTAGCTTTGTCTTTTAGTACATCTTTGCTGAATGCGGTATTCATACCAAACTGGCCTAAGTTTTTACCTTGTGCTGTTTTTTGTTCGCCATTATAAGTAGCGTTCAATTGCCAGTCGATTTTGTACGGAAGTGTAAGTTTAGAGTTGATTCTTGCAAACCATGTGTTAGCTTGATTGTCAAGATTTTGTACTACAGTGTTTCCGTTTACATCAACATAGGTGTTTTCTCCAGTTGTTTTTACGTTGTAAAGGTTAAAGTTACTGTTGACTCTCCATATTTTGAATGGTGTATAGTTTAAGGTAAACTCAAAACCAAATTTTTGTTCTTTACCTAAGTTAATTGGACGGCTTAAAATAACCGGAATTCCGTTTACTTCATTACCGTTTGGCGTTCTAACAAAGCTGAAAACATCTTTAGTATCTTCAAAATAAGCCGAAGTATTAAATGTTACTTTGCTCCAGCGCTTGATATAACCTACGTCATATTTATCAGTCAAAGATGGATCTAAGTCTGGATTTCCTTGAAAAATATTAACGTTACTTGAGTAGTTTACTGCTGGGTTCATAAAACGTCCTCTAGGTCTTGTTAAACGTTTACTATAACTTGCTGTAAAATTACTTTGGTCTGAAATTTCATAACTAATAAATGCACTTGGGAATAAGTTGTTGTATTTTTTAGTATTGAAATCACTGTTGTCTAATAAGTTTACTTGAATATTTGTATCCTCCCAACGCAAACCAAATAAATAAGAAAATTTGTTTATTTTGAAACCGTATTGCGTATACAAGGCATTGATATTTTCTTTGTATTCTAATGTGTTTGATAAATTAGGATCTTTTATACCTGTGTTATCTGTAACAAAATATTCATTGTTTAAGTCGCTAAAACTTCCTTTATATCCTGCTTCAAACTGACTTCCTTTTCCTAATGGCAATACGTAGTCAGCTTGTAATTGTACTTGCTTTTGTACTTGATCATTTAAAGTATTATTGAAATTTGGAGAAGCAGTAATAACACTGTTGTTGTCGTCTGTATTTCTCGAAATAGATAAATCGGCAGTAAGCTTATGACCTTTATCGTTGAAATTTTTGATCAAGTTTGAAGTGTATTCAACATTTTCACTTGATGAATCGCCATTATTTAAACGGAAAGAAGTCCCGGTAAAATTATGTGCTGCATCAAAATTATTGTAATTGATTAAATCTGTTGTATTACCTGAATTGTTTTGGTAATTGATTGCGTTTGTCCAGAATGTTGTTGGAGTAATTGACCATTCAATACCCGCTCTTCCGTTAAATCCGTCAGATTCTCTTTTTGTATCACGATCTTCGTCAAGGAAACCTTTTGGAGTACCGTCAGCGTTTAGGTAAGATGTATTCGTTAAACCGCCTCCTTCATTTGTTCTGTGGTTGTAGCCTAAAGTCGTGAAATAGTTTAATTTTTCTGTTTTATAATTTAAATTTCCAGTTAAACCATATGTTTCAGGAATACCTGTTGAAGCAATAAAAGTTCCGTTGAAACCTTGATTTTTACCTTTTTTAAGAATGATATTGATGATTCCAGATCCACCTTCGGCATCATAACGCGCTGATGGATTTGTAATAACTTCTACTTTATCAATAGCATCTGCAGGAAGCTGACGTAAAGCTTCTGCAACATTAATTGCCTGAGATGGTCTTCCGTCAATTAAAATTCGGATGTTATCGCTTCCTCTTAAACTCACATTTCCTTCAGTATCAACAGAAACTGATGGTACGTTGTCAAGAACATCACTTACAGTTCCTCCTTTTACCATCATATCCTGACCAACATTGTAGACTTTTTTGTCCAGTTTAATTTCGACAGATGATTTTTCAGCGCGAACAACAACTTCGCTTAATTGAGCAGCATCTTCAGATAAATTTACAACGCCTAAATTAGTATCGCCAGAAATGTTTTTTCCTTTGATTTCAGTAGATTTAAACGAAATAAATTCAATTTTTATATCATAAGTTCCAGGTGCTACAGCTACTTCAAATTCTCCTTTAGGATTGGTGATGCCGCCGGCAACAACTTTAGTGTCGTTTGGAGCCATAAGTGATATTGTAGCATATTCAAGTGGCTGTTTGCTAACTTTTTCTAAAACTTTTCCAGTAACTTTTACCTTGTTTTTACCAGGAGGCGCCTGTTGTGCGTAGTTGTAAAAACTTGTAAAAAAAAGAACAAGCAGTACAGCAAATTTAATTTTCTTCATTTTAATTTTTGGTTTCATTTACTCTTTAGACGCTAAATTTACCTTTAGGTTTAAAGAGCGAAATCACAAAAAAATGTTAATTCATCATTTTTTAATCATTGAAGAAAATCGGCAACTAAATCGAGATCTCTTCCAATAATGGCTTTTCCATCTTTAATAACGATTGGGCGTTCTATTAAAATTGGATTTTCAGCAATTGCCTGAATGATTTCCTCATCACTCAATTCTTTCCCTTTGTAATTTTCGATCCAGATCGTTTCTTTAATTCGGACTAATTGAAGTGGTTTTAAATTCAGTTTTATAAGAAGCTCTTTTAATTCGGTAAAACTTGGAATATCAGTTAGATAAGGAATAATTTCATACTCCTCTTTTGATTGATTGATAAAAGCCAGACAATTTCTTGATTTTCCGCAGCGCGGATTATGATAAATTTGTATCATTTTGTTATATTTAATATGTTGTAAGAAGATGACGCAAAAAATAGGTATTTTCGCAGGACCAAAAATACTATTTAGTTAGTAAACAGAATTCTCATTTTAAAATTATATGTAATGTTTTTAGAACAAGGAATTAAACCTCATAATAAATTTTTTCTGTATCTGATTGGTTCAGTAATTATTATAATCGCTTCGTTTATTGGCCAGATTCCGCTATCTATTGCGGTTCTTTATTCGAGCTTCAAAAATAAAACAGAAATACCAACAGATAATGATGGAGTCTTAAAAGTTTTTGAACCAAATCTGACTTTGTTCCTTGTAATGATTTCTTTTGTCTTTGCATTTGTCGGAGTTTATTTGGTTGTGAAATATCTTCATCATCAAACGCTTTTATCTATTACCACATCAAGAAGAAAAGTAGATTGGAACCGAATTTTATTTTCGTTTGTAATCTGGGCCGTTTTTTCAGGTTTGAGTTTTTGGGCTGTTTATTTAAAAGATCCAGAAAATTTTATTTGGAATTTTAAATTGGTTCCTTTCTTGATTCTAGTTGTAGTTGGGTCTATGCTTATTCCTATACAAACCAGCACCGAAGAATATGTTTTTAGAGGTTATTTAATGCAAGGTTTTGCGAATTTAGCTAATAACAGATGGTTTCCTTTGTTGATGACTTCGCTTATTTTTGGATCTATGCATGTTTTTAATCCTGAAGTGGCCAAAATGGGCTACATTGTTATGGTTTATTATATTGGTACAGGATTATTTTTAGGCATTATTACGCTTATGGATGAAGGAATAGAATTGGCACTTGGTTTTCATGCTGCCAATAATTTGACCGGAGCTTTGCTGGTTACTTCAGACTGGTCTGTTTTTCAGACACATTCGATCTTTAAAGATATGTCTGAGCCTTCGGCTGGTCTTGATGTAATATTACCAGTGGTTATTGTTTATCCTGTTTTGCTTTTTATTTTCAGCAAAAAATACAAATGGACAAATTGGAAAGAAAAACTGACGGGTGAAATAGATATCGAATTATACGTATCAAAATATAAATCTTCAAATTAAGGATCATGCTACAACTAACACATAAAAACGTACATAATTATTTTAAAATCAACGGATATCATTTAAATGCGAAAGATTTATGCCGTGTTGGGTATAGTTTTATAAAAGAAGGTGACGCGTATGAACGTGCTATAGGTGAGTTTTTTCTGGATTGGTTTGATAATAAAGATTATATCGAAATGACTACTTCTGGAACAACTGGACTTCCAAAATTAGTCAGATTAGAAAAACAAGCTATGATTCAGTCGGCTTTAGCGACGGGAGATTTTTTTGGTTTAGAGCCGGGCGACAGAGCGTTATTGTGTTTGCCAACGCAATTTATTGCAGGAAAAATGATGTTGGTTAGAAGTTTGATTTTAGGACTTGATATTGATGTGAAAGCACCAAGTACAGAACCTTTGGCTTTTAATTCAAATGAATATGATTTTGTTGCGATGGTGCCTTTACAGGTTCAAAACTCACTTGATAAGCTTAAAAATGTAAAGAAATTAATTATTGGAGGAGCAAAAATTGATTCGGCGCTTGAAGCGGAATTATTAAAGCTAAATGGAGAAATATACGAAACGTATGGAATGACCGAAACCATAACGCATATTGCGGCCAAAAAAGTAGGAGAAAGTGCGTTTACGATTTTGCCAAATGTAAAGATTGAAAAAGACGACCGTGGCTGTCTTGTAATTTATGTTTCGTCGATTTCTGAAGAACCAATTGTTACCAATGATTTGGTCGAATTGATCAATGACAACCAATTTGTTTTTTTAGGAAGAATAGACAATGTTATCAATAGTGGAGGAGTAAAGCTGATTCCTGAACAGATCGAAGCAAAATTAGTTGGAAAAATTCCAAACCGTTTTTTTGTAACAGGAGTTCCAGATTCTCTATTAGGCGAAAAATTAATTTTAGTAATTGAAGGTGAAAAACAAGATTTTGCTCCTGATTTTTTTAATGTTTTAGGGAAGTTTGAAAAACCAAAAGAAATTGTTTTTGTTCCAAAATTCAAAGAAAACGAAAACGGGAAGTTACTTAGAAAACCTAGTATAGAGTAAAGAAATCAAAAAGAGAAATTCCAAAAAAAGGAATCCCAAATTCCAGTAACTACGATTGGGATTTGGGATTTCTTTTGCGTTAAACAGTTTAGTCCCTACGGGACAAATTTATGCTATGGATTGTAATTCTACCAATATAAAATCTCTACGAGATACTCTGTTAGGAGTAAAATATCGGTAGAAAAAACATGTAATCACGATATAATATCCTGTAGGGATTATATATAAAGAGTTTAAATGAGAAATCCCAAATTCCAACTTTAGATTGGAATTTGGGATTTCTATTATTTAGTTCTAAAAATTGGAATTTAATATTATTTTTTTCTTTCCAAAAGTGCCATGTAGAATCCGTCAAAACCAGATTCAGATGCTAGCATTTTTCTATCTTGAATAAAAGTAAATTGTTTACCAATTTCTGTTTTTAGAAATTTCTCTACCTGTTCCTGATTTTCAGAAGGTAAAACAGAACAAGTTGCATAAACTAATTTTCCACCTGGTTTTACAATTTTAGAATAGCTTTCTAAAACTTCGCTCTGAACTTTACGAATGTTGTCGATAAATTCTGGTTGTAATTTCCATTTAGAATCTGGATTTCTTTTCAAAACTCCAAGTCCGCTGCATGGTGCGTCAATTAAAACACGATCTGCTTTTTCGTGTAATTTTTTGATCACTTTTGTACTGTCAATAATACGATATTCAATATTGAAAGCGCCATTTCTTTTAGCTCGCAATTTTAGTTGTTTCAATTTGCTTTCATACAAATCCATCGCAATTAATTGGCCTTTGTTATTCATTAACGAAGCCATATGCAATGTTTTTCCGCCCGCTCCGGCACACGTGTCAACAACACGCATTCCTGGCTGAACATCTAAGAAGCCAGCTACTAATTGCGAATTAGCATCTTGAACCTCAAACAAACCTTCTTTAAAAGCGTCTGTCAAGAATACGTTTGCTCTCTCTTTTAAAACTAAAGCTTCAGGCTGATCTTTTAAATATTCTGTTTCAATATTTAAATCCATCAGTTTGTTTCTCAAGTCTTCTTTAGTTCCTTTAAGTGTATTGGTTCTTAAAATAACTTTTGCCGGCTGGTTTTGAGCAGTGATTTCTTTTGACCAGATTTTTTCGCCTAGTTCTTTCACACCCAATTCGTCCATCCAGTCTGGAATAGATTCTTTTAAAGCTCTAACTTTTGAAAGCTCATCAAAACGGCCTTTTATTTTTCTTTCAGGTGTTCCTTCTAATTGTCTCCAATCTGGAATTGGATACCCTCTTAAAACAGCCCAAACCGCAAACATTCTCCATAAATTATCTCTGTCGTACGGTTCTTTTACTTCGGCAATTTCTGCGTAAAGACGTTTCCAACGAACAATTTCATATATTGTTTCAGCAACAAACTTCCTGTCAGAACTTCCCCAACGTTTGTCTTTTTTTAAGGCTCTGGCTACCACTTTATCTGCATATTCTCCTTCATTGAAAATTGCATTTAAAGAATCGATGGTAGTATAAACTAAATTTCTGTGTAATCTCATTTTAATAATTTGAGTTGCAAAGGTACTATTAATTGATTGAAAGTTAAATTTTTAATTCTGATTGTTGATTTGACTTTCATTTAAAAAGAAAAAAAACACTCTGATAAAGTTTAAAAGAGTGTTTTTTAGGATATTTTGTAAAAGTTAATTTTTTATAATTCGGGTCAGTCCGATGTTCTCTGGAGCGTGAAGCACCATTGGGAATTTCTCTATCTTAACGGAACTGCTGTCTAGACCAAAGGCTCTTTCTTCAGATAAACTCAGTTTTTTGATGAAGAAATAAGAGTTCATGATAATATTTTCATGCCATCTTAAATCATTGTCGTTTGATAGGAATTTCTCAGACAATACAAATTTAAAGTCTCCAATAATATTGTTTTTGTTCAATGATTCGTAACGGCTGGTAATATCTACTTCGCCACGTTTCACCATATCACGAATTACTTCTCTGAACATTAAATTGATTTTAGTAGGTTCTCTAAAGCCTAAGTTAAAATCGATTCTGTAAATGTCATCTCTGGCAATCTCAGTAACTTTATATTCTGTTTTATAAGGCTCCGTTAGAATGTTTACGTGTACAAACCAGTAAATGTCGGCTCTTTTTGGACGTTTTTGTAAAATCGAATAAATTACCTTTTCCTCCAGCTCATCAGTACGATTAGCATTTGTCATATAAACTAAATGCGTTGCATATTTAGGAATCGATAAATCTTTGCTCAATTCTACTAATACTTTTTTATAGTCGTCAATTTTAATGATTTTAGTATAACTTTTGTTGATTTTCTTAGCCAGATACCAAATCGTCATAATTGAAATCAATAAAATTGCAATGATCAAAGTAACATAGCCACCTTCGGCAAATTTTGTAATATTGGCAAAAAGGAAACTGAATTCAATTAATAAATAAATGGTGATCAGCGGTACCATAAAATACAGTTTGACACGCTTCATAATCAAATAATAATTCAGCAAAATTGTAGTCATGATCATACATAAAATAATGGCAAGACCATAAGCATGCTCCATATTTCCTGATTTTTCGAAATGCAGTACGATTCCGACACATCCAAAAAACAATAACCAGTTAATTGACGGAATATATAATTGTCCTTTTACTTCGGTAGGATATTTGATTTTTACTTTTGGCCAGAAATTCAGACGCATAGCTTCATTAATCAATGTAAATGAACCACTAATTAAGGCTTGCGATGCGATTACAGCGGCTAAAGTTGCTACGACAATTCCGAATGGAAGAAACCAGTGCGGCATGATTAAGTAAAATGGATTTCCATTTTCTCCGCCTAATTGTTGTAAAGTGCTTCCTTCATGGTGAATTAAATAGGCAGCTTGACCAAAGTAGTTTAATACTAAAGTTGCTTTTACAAAAATCCAGCTTATACGAATGTTTTTACGTCCGCAGTGTCCCATGTCAGAATACAATGCTTCAGCTCCTGTTGTACAAAGAAATACAAAACCAAGAACAAAAAATCCGTCAGGATGGATCGATAATAAATGGTAAGCATAATAAGGATTTACCGCTTTGATAACTTCAGGATAATGAAAAATCTGGATAGCTCCTAAAGTTCCAAGCATTGCAAACCATATCAGCATCATTGGTGCAAAAAACTTTCCAACCAATTTTGTTCCAAATTGCTGGATAGTAAATAAGATAAAAAGAATAGCAATTACAATAGAAATAATGGTTTGAGTTTCCATTGTAGGATAGAATGCCCTAATACCTTCAACTGCAGATGAAATAGAGATGGGCGGGGTGATGATTCCGTCAGCCAAAAGCGCACTACCTCCAATAATGGCGGGCACAATGAGCCATTGAATTTTTGTTTTTTTTACTAAAGCGTAAAGAGCAAAAATTCCACCTTCACCGTGATTGTCAGCACTTAAAGTAATAAGTACATATTTTATTGTCGTTTGAAGAGTCAAAGTCCAAAAAACACATGAAATACCTCCTAAAACAATATCCGAATTTATAGCATACTCACCAAGAATGGCTTTCATTACATACAAGGGAGAAGTACCAATATCCCCATAAATAATTCCTAATGTGATCAATAGACCCCCTATAGACAACTTACTGTGTAAGTTTTTATGCGCTGCGCTCATGTTTGTTTTTATAAAAGACGGTTGCAAATTTACTGTTTTAAAACAAATTAGAGACAATTATAATTAAAAAGATAAAAAAAAGCACAATCCCCAAATTGTGCTTTTAATTTTAATCAAAAATTGAAATTTACTAATTAACCTCTTCTTCCGCCTCCTCTAGAATTAGAACCACTTTCTCTTTGTGGCTGACTGCTTCTTGACTCCTGGCTTACACGTGGAGATTCAGAACGTTGCGCACTTTGAGGTCTTGCGGTGTTGGACCTGTTTTCACTATTTCCTCTGTTTTCAGAATAGCTTCTTGATGGCTGTGCTTGTTGTGAAGGAGCAGTTCTTTCATTGCTTGATCTATTCATTGCGTTTCCTCTGCTTTCAGAATTACTTCTTGAAGGAGTATTGTTTTGTGATGATGGTCTATCAGCGTAATTTCTGTTTGTAGCGTTTTCTCTTGGAACAGAAACTGCTGGGTTATTTCTGCTGTAATCCGGTCTTGACGGAGTAGGTGTGGCAGCTGTATTTTCTCTATTGTTTCCTGATGGACGACTTGTGTTACTATTATAATTTCTGTCAGAAGTTCTGTTTACTGTATTGTTTCTGTCTGAAACTCTATTTTCTCCATATTGAGGTCTTCCAGCACTTGATCTTACCGGATTATTGTTGTTTTGAGATACATTGTAATTTCTGCTTGTCCCTCTTCTTTGGTCCAAATCATATCTGTTGCTTAAATTGTTGTGTCTATCTGCAAAACTATTATTAGGTCTCATTCTTTCGTAGCCGTATGTGCGTCTAGTTTCGTATATAGCAGGAGCTCTGTAGCTTCTTCTGTAGTTAACATAATTATAGCTGTTATGTACATTGATGCATACATTTATATTGTTTCTATATCTGTAAACAGGATAAGGACTCCATGCAGTATAATATGTTGGATAATAACCCCAGTACCAAGTTGAGTAATAAGGTCTGTAGTTGGTAACCCAAAATGAACTGTAGATTACAGGAACAACATTATAAACTGGTTCGTAAATATAGTTTGCTCCATATAAATAAGTATTTCCTACAACCTGTACGCTCACTTTATTGTAATTATCTCTTTCTACATCAATTGTTGCAATATCTTGATAAACATCGCGATCTAAAACAGCCTGAATAATTACAACGTGTGTTCTGCTTTCTACAGATTCAATTACACGTAAGTAATCAACTTGGTCATCTCCATTTAAATCAAGATTTGATATTTGATATTTTGGATCATTTAATCTTCTTTCAAAATCCTGAAGATTGGCTGATTCTCCAAACATTGAAGCAACAGCTCTTAAGTCCAAGTTATCACTTATATCAGAGTTTTTTGCATAAACAGTAGTTTGGCTTTGTGCAGTACAAGAGCTTAGTCCTATAGTGATTAATGCTAGTATAAGTAGTTTCGCTTTCATGGCAAATAGTATTAAAAATTAATTAATGTGGAATATCCAATTACTGTGCCAAAAAAATAATTTGAAAGTCTATTTAAGATAAGGGTTTGTATATTAATGCGTTATGTTATGTTGGTTTGTTTTTGATTTTGATTTTGTAAAAAAAGCTGTTAAAAAGATTATTATCAAAAAAAACAAAAGCTATTTTATATGTTATAAATAATTGTATTTTAGCAACAACTAAATCTTAACCTACATGAGAAAAATAATATTATTTTTTAGTTTATTTGTTTTATTGGTGTCCTTTAAAGCGTTGAAAAATAATGATAAAGCACCTGTAACAGGAGGCTTTGTTTCAATGCAGACCGAAGTTTTATTTCAAGATAAAATCAGTATTCGTGCCATTACAATCGATAATAATAAGGTCTGGTATGGTGCCGATAATTCTCGTTTTGGCTGTTTTGATTTAGATAAAAGGGAAAAATTTGAAGATCATATTTATCGTGATACACTTAAACTAGAGTTTAGAAGTATAGCACAAAATGACAAAAGCATATTTTTATTAAGTGTTGGAAATCCTGCTCTTTTGTATCAGGTTGATAAAAAAACTAGAAAAGTAAAATTAGTTTATAAAGAAGTAAATACCAAGGTGTTTTATGACAGTATGCAATTCTGGAATGATAAAGAAGGAATCGCAGTTGGAGATCCTACAGAAGATACTTTTTCTATAATTGTGACACGTGATGGGGGAGAGACATGGACAAAATTACTCTCTGATAAATTACCTACTAACGCACAGGGTGAAGCCGCTTTTGCAGCAAGCAATACTAACATTGTAATTAAAGGCAATGATACTTGGCTGGTTTCTGGCGGAAAAAAATCGCGCGTTTTTTATTCTCCTGATAAAGCAAAAACTTGGAAAGTTATCGATACGCCTATTACTCAAGGCAAAGAAATGACAGGTATTTTTACAGCCGATTTTTATGATGCAAAACACGGATTTGCCGCAGGTGGTGATTATGAATTTCCGGAGAAAAACTCTGAGAATAAAATTTGTACCAAAGACGGAGGAAAAACGTGGGAATTAATAGGTCAGAATCAAGGTTTTGGATATGCTTCTTGCATTCAATATGTTCCGGGAAGTAATGCTAGAGAACTAGTTTGTGTTGGCTCTTCAGGGATTCAGTATTCGCAGGATGGTGGTGCAACTTGGAAACAACTCTCTGATGATTCTAAGCTCTTTACGATTCGATTCATTAATAAAAATACTGCAATCGCTGCGGGTTATAATAAATTAATTCGAATCACTTTTATATAATCAGACTCGATTTTAAAAATAACAAACCCCCTAAATAATAAAGTAAGTATTATTATATAGGGGGTTTGTCGCTGTTGTATTTTTGTGTTAATCCTTTGCGGCTTTATCTCGATATTGTTTTAATAATTTTCGATTAAAATCGTCTTCAGATTTTTTAAGCTTTAATATTTTCTTTGCTGAAAGTATCCTTTTTAAGTTTGAATTATATTTTTCGCGTAAAAGGTATAATTCTTTATCAGTACTTTCCATTTGCGAAAGCAAAACCGCTGCTTCTTTCTCTGAAATTGAATTGATATTGTCATCATTCAGGCGCTCTAAATAGGCTTTCATTTTTTGATGCCTCAATTCAAATTGTCTGTCATCATAGGCATTGTAAATAGGCCAAAATTTTTCAGCTTCTGTAGGAGTCAATTCTAATTCAGTTGTTAAAAAAGAAACTTTATAAGCTTTAATCTTTTCGCGTTTTTCATCTGTTTTCCCGCTTTGGGCATAAAACGAAAAACTTACCAGGAATAAAATTATCGGTAGGATATTTTTGATTTTCATCTTTTAAGTTTTGTTTTTATTCAGAAATTAAGTGTTCAATGTTTGGATTTGATGCTAGAATATCTTCTAGGGTTTCGTCTTCAATAGCTACGTTTTTATTCAGTTTTTGAATATCTTTTGTATCTAAATTTTGAATCAAGTCATATTGATTTAAATTAGACTGATAGGATAAATAAGTTTCTAAAGTTGCTTCGTCAAGTTCTTTAGAAGTTGCGTTGTAATTATTTACTATAGGAATCATCAGTGCAAAAACAATCACTGCGGCCGCAGCAAGTGAAATTACATTTTTACGTTTATAAAAAGGTATAACTTTTACTTCTTTCTCGTTAATCTGCTGTAAAACTTTTGCCGATAAATCATCAAAATAATGCTCCGGAGTTTTGAATCCAGATTTGATTTTCGGTTCGTTTTCTAATTTAAATGCTTTCATAATGTCTATAAGATAGTTTTTTTTACAAAAGGTTTAATTTGATGTAACATATAATTCAATTTTTTTTACTGCATGATGATAAGATGCCTTTAAGGCACCAACTGAAGTCCCCAAAATCTCAGCTATTTCTTCATATTTTAATTCTTCAAAATATTTCATTTTAAAAACTAATTGTTGTTTTTCGGGCAAAGTAACAATAGCTTTTTGGAGTTTGATTTGAATTTCATCTCCATCAAAATAAACATCAGATTTTAGATTTTCTATCGTTTTTGTCTGTAACGCCTCAGATGTCAATCCGTTTAATTTCGCTTTCTGATTTAAAAAGGTCAACGCTTCATTTGTTGCAATACGATACATCCAAGAAAAAAGCTTACTTTCTCCTTTAAAGTTTTTTAAATACTGAAAAACCTTTACAAAAGTGTTCTGCAAAACGTCATTAGCATCTTCATGATCCAAAACAATGTTTCGAATATGAGAATACAACGGTTTTTGATAATCAGACAAGAGTTTTTGAAACGCTGTATTTTGCGTTTTAGGATTTAATAATTGTTGTATAAATTCCTTCTCGTCTGTCAAATTTGCTCATTTATCTTATTAGAATGAATTTTAAGCTAAAGGTTTAAAGGTCTTTATTTTAGAATTCGTCTTCTTCAGGTGTTGCTGGAGTTGTGGTCGCAGGTTTTGGAGCTGTCGGTTTTGGTTTTACTGGTTTTTTTACAACAGGAACAGTTGTTGCGGGATTAGCAGTTGCAGGATCTGTTGTTGTAGGGTTTGTAGCTGCAGGATCAACTGTGGTGTCATAAGTCGCAGGAGCTGTAGAAACCGGAACAACTTTAGGTTTTGTTGGGAAATAGATTTCAGTAACTAATTTAGACGGACTTTTAGTATCTAATTTGCTGACTGCTAATATTTCAAGATGTGACCAGCTTAAATCGGGCATTATTTTTTGATTGTTGATGTAAGCTGTCGTTTTAGCTATTGCTTCACTAGTATGCGAATAATCACCAGTTAAAGTTGTCTTTACGGCTTCAAAAGCATTCATTTTGCCTGATAAGATGTCACTTCCAGAAGTAATAGAAATTTCTTTATTTATTGGTAAACAAATCGAAATTTTAGCCAATCCAGTTGCAGTGTCATAAGTATGGTAAATGATAAACGGTTTTCCGTTTGCCTGCAAAGCATTGGTTTCACTAAACTGAATAAGTTTTGGAATAACGATTCTTGCGTTTTTGTTTATTTTCGAAATTTCACTAGTAAAAGTCTGTTTGATGTATGGGATTTCAGTTTTCTGAACAACTCCGTTTACTTGAATGTTATACGTTTTGGTTTCGTAATTAAGGTTTTTGTCAATGTTTGCAAGACTTTTTTCATAAATTGTTCCAATAACCTTGTCAGAACCTCCATTTAGTGCTGTGTAGATTTTGAACAAAAAGCTCATCGTTCCTTTTGCTTTCCAGGTTACTTTTGTTTTTCCTGCTAAAGTATCTTTAAAAGTCCAGTTTACGTCGGCTTCTGTGCCGTCATACTTCATTTTTTGTGCAATACTTTCTCCGTCTTTTGTTTTTAATGTGATTGCATTTCCTGCTCCTTCAGTTCCGGTCCACGAAAATGAAGCGCCATTTCCTACTGTTTTATTTGGGAAATTAAAATTTATTGATGAGTCTTCAACAGCCCAAGATTCAAAATCTTCATGATTTCTAAAATCATTTACATAATTATATACAGTCGCTTTTGGTGAATTGATCACTTTGCTTCTTTCTACAGTGAAAATCCCTTTTTGGGTAGCTACAAAAACAGTAAGAGCAACTAAGCTTAGTAATAATAGTAGAAATAAATATTTTAGAATCTTCATTGGAGTAGGTTGTTTGCTGTCGTAAAGTTATAAATTTTTATCACTCGTCGTATAAAATGGCATTATAATAAAAACAGGTTTGTAAAATTGTACTGATCAAAAAATATTCAAATAAAACGATTTTGAATGAGTTTAATTGTGAATTTTCTGGATTTATTTAATTTACACAAATTATCTTTTGAAGAAAAACTTGATTACAAACAAAATTGCAATAAAAAGCAGAAAGACAATTAAAACTTTGTAATTTCCTTTGTAAAATATTTTATGAAGCGCAAGATCTTTTCGATAAGCAAAAATCATAACGATTACAAAAGCAATAAAAAAACAGACTCCGAATATTAATTGTCCTTGACTAAACATAGTTAAAATTATTTTTGGCAAATTTAGAGAATTGTATACGAATTGTTGCTAATTTGCCAATTCATTTAATCAATTAAAAACATGAAGAAACAACTAGATGCAGTAACGCAATTTCATACTGCTTTTAAAATAGGCCACAGCGAAACTCCAAAAGCAGATTTGGGCGCTACTAAAAAAATGCTTCGTTATAATTTGATGAAAGAAGAAAACGAGGAGTATCTTGAAGCTGTTCAAAATAATGATTTGGTTGAAATTGCTGATGCACTTGGTGATATGATGTATATTTTGTGCGGAACTATTATCGAGCACGGTTTACAGGATAAAATAGAAGCGGTTTTTGATGAAATTCAGCGCAGTAATATGAGTAAGCTTGGAGAAGATGGTCAGCCAATCTATCGAGAAGATGGAAAAGTAATGAAAGGCCCGAATTATTTTAAACCTGATTTTTCGAAGCTTTTATAAAGAAGGTTAACCGCAAAGACCGCAAAGGTTTTTTGGGAAGTCCTTGTAAAATAAAAACAAAAAGTTCGCAAAGCTTTGCGCAATTTTTGTCATTTCTCCTTCGTCGAAATGGCAAGATTGTGGAAAAAAATAACCCGACAAATTTTAGAATTTGTCGGGCTTTTATATTTAAAACGATCTTTTGATTACTGAACTTTTACTGTCCATCCGTAAGTATCTTCAGAAAGTTTGTTTTGAAGACTTGTTAGTTTTTCTTTTAAGAATGACGCGTATGAATTCTCAATTGGAGTCAATTCATAATATTCATCTTTATATGAGAATCCTTTAATTACACTAATAACGGCAGCAGTTCCGGCTCCAAAAATCTCTTTTAAAGATCCGTTTTTAGCAGCTTCAACTAATTCTGAAACAAGTACCGGACGAACCTCTACATTAAGACCTTCTTTTTCTGCCATTGCAATCAAACTTTTTCTGGTAATACCATCTAAAATTCTTTCGCTTGTTGGAGCAGTTAATAAAGTATCATTAATTCTGAAGAAAACGTTCATTGTTCCAGCTTCTTCTAGTTTTGTATGCGTGGCATCGTCAGTCCAAATAACTTGTTGAAAACCATCTTTGTTTGCCAGGTTAGTTGGGTAAAACTGTGCGGCGTAGTTTCCTGCCGCTTTTGCAGCACCAATTCCGCCATTTGCAGCACGGCTGTAATGCTCAGCAATAATTACTTTTACTTCACCGCCATAATAGGCTTTTGCAGGTGAAAGTAAGATCATGAATTTATATTCGTCAGATGGATTTGCAATAACTCCAGGTCCTGTCGCGATCATAAAGGGACGAATGTACATACTTGCTCCGTTTCCTCTCTGAATCCATTCTTGATCGATTTTTAATAATTCATTTAAACCTTCTAAGAAAATATCTTCTGGAACTTCTGGCATTGCCATACGAACTGCAGAACTGTTGAAACGTTTGTAGTTTTCATCAGGTCTAAACAACCAAACATCATTATTTTCATCTTTATAAGCTTTCATTCCTTCAAAAATCGCTTGTCCGTAATGAAAGACTTTAGAAGAAGGATCCATTAAAATAGGAGCATAAGGCTTAATGACCGGAGCCTGCCATTGTCCATTTTTGTAATCACATTCAAATAAATGGTCTGTAAATACAGCACCAAAGCTTAAGTTTTCAAAGTCTACAGAGCTTATCTTAGACGATTCAGCTTTTCTGATTTCAATTTTGCTTGTTTGAGTTGTACTCATAATTATGTAAAGTTTTATCTAATTGAATTCTTAACAGATGAAAATATAACGTAATGATCTGATGAAGAATAAGGTTTTGTTGAATGCAAAATTACGGAAAAATATATAATTTTCTTGGTAAAACCTCATTAATTCCTGCATTTAATTGAGATTTATTTATCTTATAATAAACCTAAAATTTTGGCAGAGTTTTATAAAGAATTTATGAAAAAAGTGCGATTTTTTAAGGCTTTACGCATTTGTTTTGATTAATTTTGATGAGTAAAACAGACTGAAAATCAGTGAAACACTATTGTAAAATTCGAAAATCGTGAAAAGAGAAATAATTAAAACGCTAGATGGTTCAACCACAATTCATTTGGAAGAATGGAATGAAAGTTATCATTCAAAACATGGCGCAATACAGGAAGCAAAACACGTTTTTATAAAAAATGGCCTTTCATTATTTGAAGATAAACCTGTTGCTATTTTAGAAATTGGTTTTGGAACGGGATTGAATGCTTTTATTACTTTTTTAGAATCGGAACAAAAACAGCAGAAAATTGATTACGTTGGCGTAGAAGCCTACCCAGTTGGAGCGGAGGAAGTTTTAGGGATGAATTATGTTGCCGAATTAGAAGCATTGGAATTTGATAACATTTTTGAGAAAATGCATAAATGTGATTGGAATAAGAAAACCGAAATTAGCAGCAATTTCTCGTTAACCAAAAGAAAACAATTTTTTGATGAAATTGACGATTTTGAAACTTTTGATTTGATTTACTTTGATGCCTTCGGATATCGAGTGCAACCAGAATTATGGAGCACTGAAATTTTCCAGAAAATGTACAATAGTTTAAAATCAAATGGTGTTTTAGTAACTTATGCTGCTCGCGGCGTTGTTAAAAGGAATATGATTTCAGTTGGATTTACAGTCGAAAAATTGGCCGGTCCGCCGGGGAAACGCGAGATGTTTAGAGCTTTTAAAAAGGTCTAATTAAGTTATTTATAATGATTCTATATTGATTTATATGTACTAAGAAAACGTATTCGTTGATAAAGTTTTGAAAAAAATAAGTTAAAAAAGATCTTTATATGTGATATTTGTTTAAATTTGGTGCGAGTTTAAAAAAATAGATAACCCCCAAAAATCTTATTTTATTATGTCAAAAATGATGTTTGATTACACGAAATCAATACTCGAGAGAGTAAGTTTCGACCCGGTACTTTTCTGCAAAGAGGTAGAGAAAGCTATCAAAACACTATTACCTTATGAAATGGAACAACTAAAAGAATGGTTATTAAATTTCATAATTGAGAAACCAGAATTAGAACAGAGTCTACTACTGATTAAAGTATAAAAAAAGGGAGCCAAATTGGCTCCCTTTTTTATTGCTATTTCTTTTGCAGCGGACTGATGATTTGAACATTCTGGAAAACAATTGCTCCTTTTACAACACCAGCAATTGTTGATCTGATAGCGTCGATGATTTGCATTTTCAACTCGCTTTTAGGGTAAATTAAACTTACCTCACGGGCAGGCTTTGGCTCCTTAAAATTACGGAGTTTCAACTTATCGGAATCTTTTAAATCTAAGGTATGCAAATACGGAAGTAATGTTGTACCAAGGCCTTCGTCGGCTAATTTTATTAAGGTCTCAAAACTGCCACTCTGAATTTGAAAATTGTTTTGGTCAATATCAGTGCCGTTTTTGCATAAATTTAAAATTCCGTCTCTAAAGCAATGACCATCTTGTAAAAGTAAAATCTCGTTCAGATTTAAATCGGCAACTTCAATTTCTTCTTTTTGAAAACTCGCATGGTGCTCGGGAATGTAGGCAACAAAAGGTTCAAAGTATAAAACTATTTCTTTAATTTTTTCATCTTCAAGTGGTGTTGCGGCAATTGCAGCATCAAGATGACCGTTTTTTAATTTTAAAATAATTTCATCAGTATTTAACTCTTCAATTAAGAGTTTGACTTTTGGATATTTTTTAATGAAATTATTTAAAAACATGGGCAACAGTGTCGGCATGATCGTTGGGATAATTCCTAAACGAAATTCGCCACCAATAAAACCTTTTTGTTGTTCCACAATATCTTTAATTCGATCTGCTTCGTTTACAATATTTTTTGCTTGATTGACAATTTTTTGTCCAATATCAGTCAGCTGAATAGGTTTTTTGCTTCTATCAAAAATTAAAATATTGAGTTCTTCTTCAATTTTCTGAATCTGCATGCTTAAAGTGGGCTGTGTAACAAAGCATTTTTCTGCTGCAAGAGTAAAATTTTTGTGTTCGGCAACTGCTAACACATATTGCAATTGAGTTATAGTCATATTGATAGTAATTTTTGATGCAAAAATAAGAAAATATAATTTTTATTTATGTAAATTTTATCAAACTTACTTTAATTTTGTAGTAAATTAGTGTAAAAAATTAGATTATGAAAACAAATATTTTAGGATTACCCGTTAAAGAATCAGAATTGTTAGTAAAAGAATTGAATATATTGCTTTCAAATTTTCAAGTATATTATCAAAACCTAAGAGGAATTCACTGGAACATTCGCGGAAAGCGTTTCTTTGATCTTCATGTAAAATTTGAAGAATTATATACCGATTCGCAGCTTAAAATAGATATGATAGCCGAAAGAGTTTTAACTATTGGAGGTACTCCTTTACATACCTTTGAAGATTATATTAAAAATAATAAATTGACGGTTGGAAAAAATATTTCAAACGATGAAAAAGCAGTGCAATTGATCGTTAATTCATTGTCTGATTTGCTAAAAATCGAAAGAGAAATCCTAAATAAATCGGGAGAAATTAATGATGAAGGAACAAATTCAATGATGAGTGACTTTATTGCAGAGCAGGAAAAGACAATTTGGATGATGAATGCATGGCTTGAAGAGTCGTTGTAATTTGTTGTTTATTAACAAAATAGAACCAGAATGATTCGTTTTAATCATTCTGGTTTTTTTATTTATGTTAAATTTCTATAAAATTTTTTGCTTCCCGCTTTGATTTTACGCGTTTAACGCTATTTTTGCCACAATGAAACTAGTCGCTCGCATATTATTATTCATATTTATTGCTTTTTTAGCAACACCAACTGTGGTGACGCTGATGAAGAAAAGCAATGATACGTCTATGTTTTTCAGTTTTTCTGAAGAGGAGCACTCGCATAAAGAACTTAAGGCTGCTGTTTATCCAGCAATACTTCAGCATGAGGTTGTAATGCCAGTTTATATTGAAAAAAAGACAATCGTTTCTGAAAATATTGTAAAACTTGACAATATTTCACCGAGCATATTTGCTCCACCTCCTAACTTGGCATAATACTTCCGATTATTTTGAACTTAACTGCATTTACATAAATGCGGTAAATCTTTAATGAATAATTTTTTTAGTATTGTGTTATGACAAAAAAAATCAATCTTTTTGCCAACCTTAAATCTGATTTTGCTTCAGGTTTGGTGGTTTTCTTGGTGGCTCTTCCATTGTGTTTAGGTATTGCAATGGCTTCTGGAGCACCATTATTTTCTGGAATTATTGCAGGTGTTATTGGTGGTATAGTAGTAGGTTACTTAAGCCAGTCGCACATCAGTGTTTCAGGTCCAGCTGCTGGATTAACAGCAATTATTTTAACCGCTATTACTGATTTTGGTGCTTTTGATGTGTTTTTACTGTCTGTTTTTATCGCAGGAATAATTCAATTAGCATTAGGGTTTTTAAAAGCCGGAAGTATATCAAATTATTTTCCTACCAATGTAATTGAAGGAATGTTAGCGGGTATTGGTATTATTATCATTTTAAAACAATTGCCTCACGCTTTTGGTTACGATGCTGATTTTGAAGGTGATCAGGCTTTTATTCAGAATGATGGCAGCAACTCGTTTTCGTTTTTATTTGATGTTGTAAATCATATTCAATTAGGTGCAGTAGTAATTTCGGTGATTTCACTGGCAATATTGCTCGCTTGGGATAAAGTACCGTTCTTAAAACGCTTAAAATTAGTTCCAGGTGCCTTAGTTGCTGTTATTGCTGGAGTAGTGCTTAATGAAGTTTTTGTTTCGTCAGGAAGCTCATTGGCAATTGCAAAAGAGCATTTGGTTTCTTTGCCAGTTCCAAAATCTTTTGATGATTTTAAATCGATTCTGATTACGCCAAACTTCAGTGCAGTTACAAATCCGCAGGTATGGGTTGTCGCTATCACAATTGCGATTGTAGCTTCTATCGAAACATTATTATGTATCGAAGCTTCTGATAGAATGGACGTTCAAAAACGTTACACTGATACCAATGTGGAGCTTAGAGCACAAGGTATTGGTAATATGATAAGTTCGCTTTTAGGTGGTTTGCCAATGACATCTGTTGTGGTTCGATCATCTGCAAATAATAATGCGGGCGCAAAATCTAAAATGTCAGCGATTATTCATGGTGTTTTATTATTAATCAGTGTTTTGTCGATACCGGCAATTTTAAATAAAATTCCGCTAGCAACTTTAGCAACAGTTTTAATTCTGGTTGGATACAAATTAGCAAAACCAGCAACTTTCATGCATTTCTGGGAAAAGGGGAAATATCAATTTGTTCCTTTTATAGCAACTTTAGTCTTTGTTGTTGCTACAGATTTGCTGAAAGGGGTTGCGTTAGGAATTATCATCAGTATCATTTTTGTATTGAGAGGAAATTTAAAAAGAGCTTACAATTTCAAGAAAGAAGAATATGAAGATGGAGATATCATTCATATTGATTTAGCTCAAGAAGTTTCATTCTTGAATAAAGCGGCAATTAAGCAGACTTTAAGTGAGATTCCAGAAAACTCAAAAGTGATTATTAATGCGCATGATACAGAATATATTGCTCATGATGTTTTAGATTTGATACGCGAGTTTAAAGAAACACGTGCCATTGATGAAAATATTAAGGTAAAACTTAAAGGTTTTAAAAAAGCGTACGAACTCGAAAATACGCCTGAAAATAATAATCATGTTACCATTGAACATTATTATGATGTTGCTAAAAGAGCTTTGGTAAAAAGAGAAACATCTAAAGAACAATTTTAAAACAAATAAAATAAATTAAAATATTTCTATGTGATTAGAACAGTCAAAATTTAGGTAACTTTACAAAAGTTCTTTTTATAAGCTTTAATCACATAGAATACTATTTAAAAAAAATAAAAAATGAGAGAATTTTATAAACAAATACTTGAGAACAATAAAAAATGGGTAGAAGATTCATTAGCAAAAGACCCTAACTATTTTGCTGATTTGGCAAAAGGACAATCGCCACCATTATTGTGGATTGGATGTTCTGACAGCCGTGTTCCTGCAAATGAAATTATTGGCGCAAAACCAGGTGAGGTATTTGTACACAGAAATATCGCAAATATGGTTGTTCACTCTGATATGAATATGTTAAGTGTACTGGATTATGCGGTAAATGTTTTAAAAGTAAAACACGTTATTGTTTGTGGACATTACGGATGTGGCGGTGTAAAAGCGGCTATGGGACAACAGTCTGTAGGGATTATTGATAACTGGATTCGTCACATTAAAGATGAGTACCGTTTACACGATAAATATTTAAATTCAATTGAAGACGAAACAGAACGTTTTAATGCTTTTGTTGAAATCAATGCAAAAGAACAAGTGTACAATTTAGCAAAAACTTCAATCGTTCAGGGAGCTTGGAAAAATGGTCAAGACCTAATGCTTCACGGATGGGTTTACGGATTAAATTCTGGTTTTGTAACTGACTTGAATGTTACTATTGGTTCAAACGACGAACTCGATGCAGTTTATCAATTAGACTTGTAATAGAAAATAAAAATCGCCTCAAAAGGGCGATTTTTTTTATTCGTTTCATTTAATCAGAATAATACATTTCCATTATAGAGCCAGAATACCAGTACTCGCGAATATCATAGTAGGTAGAATTCTTTAAATAGTTTGTGAAAAAACGATAATAATTATCTGTATCAGAATAATAAATTATGCTTTTGTAATTATCAATCATATATATTGTAGTATATTTTTTTGTGCTACTCTGTTCGTATAATGGTTTTATTGAAATGTTAATATTGTGATAGTATGTGAGTATTTTTTCTTTGCTTGTTAAATCAGGTATTTTTTTATTTTGAGGATTAAAAAAGATGACATTTATTTCTTTATAAAATAATGAATCATTTCTAAAAAGATAAGTAATAATTGTGTTGTCTAATTCTTCTTTTAGGTAACCAATATTTTTTTTCTTTTTAATTGAATCTTCATAATCAAAATTCCATAGTTGAGTTGGGCATAATTTTCCTTCTTTATCTGCCTCTGGTTTTACATTAGAATACATATCATATCTCACAATAGATTTGATTGAGTCATTAATTTTATCATCATCATCATCATCTAATTTTTCGATGTACGAATATTTATAGAAGCCATTATTAATTAAATCTTGTTGGGTTATTGGTTTGGTTAAGAAATGATTTAACGTGTCTTTTTTTTGACAAGTTATAAGTGTTAGCGCAATTAAAATTAGGACTATATTTTTCATATCAAGTTATTGTTAATCCACATTCCTGTAACTCTTTCAGTATATCTCTCACTTTGTTCATTGGCTTGCCCTCTGACCTTTGAGGGGAAACATATCCATTTGTATTGTCTCTTTTGTAATGTTGATATAGAGTTTGCTCATCTAGATAAACAGGTCCGTTTACGGGAAATGTATATTCTGCAAGACTAAATCGAGGCTCTGCACTTAAGGCAAATCCTAAAATTTTTATTGAATAATCCGCAATTACAGATGCTTTTCCAGGTACAAAACCTACTGCTGCAGTTGTAATTCCTAAAAGACTTAACTTATTATTTAAATCATCTCTATTTTCAGAAACTTTTAGATAAGTATAATTTACATAAGTTCTGCGATTGCAAATAGAAGCTTGTTTAATGTACTCGTGAAATTTTTCAAGTAAATATATTTTCCCATTTCTAAATGTAATTTGCTTGTTTTTTATTACCAGATTATGGAGTTCATTTTTGTCCACACATCGCTCTAGTTCTTTTTGTATTTTGGTAGAAGAATCTAAAATATGTTCTCCATTTACGTACTTTAATCTAAATGTTGTATTGACTTTTTCTCCTTTTATTATACGTCCTTTATTGTCTATATAGATGGTTAGGGCGCTCAAATAACAATTTCTTGGGGTTGTTGAAACATCACCTCTTTCAACAGGATCAGTATAACATTTATTTAATTCTAAAGATGTCAGAGCAGTGATGCAATGAAATAATCCATTTATTTTCATTGATATGCTTTGTGTGTAGTAAGATCTGTATAGATCTCTATATTGATATTCTTCCCAAGGTTCAGGTATAATTTCTGGTTCGTAATCGCCTAGACTAATTGATGGTGTCATTTTTATATTTTTACAGTTTTAGTAAAGCTATTTTATATAAAAACGACTAATGGTTGATATAGGGCAAAAAAGTAATAGAATAAGGTATAGTTTATAAAAAAATCGCCTCAAAAGGGCGATTTTTTTTTATTCGTTTTCGTCAAGATTTTCATTAAACGCTGACGGAAGCATTGTAGGAATAAACTTTATTAAAATTGGCAATAATAAACTGCCTCCCGGAAGTAAAAATATGGTCAAAGACGGAATCGTTTTACAGATATCTAAAAGCTGTTTTTTTACTTTTTTCTTTTCTTTGGCATCCAAATCTCTTGTTGTTGAATAAGCCAATAATACCATTAATTCCTTGCTCTGAACAATTTCTTTTACCAGTCGGTTTTTGTTTCTTATAATCAATTTTACAACGGTGTGTGTCATTTGATCATAAAAGTGTTTTACCGGATTTGAGTAATTGAAATACGGAATTTTCTTTTTATGAGTAGTAATGAAAAAATTGGTCGTAGCGATACTTTTGGTTACAAAATCATCAGAAACATTCATCGTTGAACCTAACGAATATAAAAAGTAAGCTTCTTCATTTTCAACAACTCCATCGCTCCATAAAGCCATTCCTGCCATATCGATTAGATAATAATGCTCTAAAGTATTGTTGAAATATTCCAGAGAAAGTGTTTCTAAAGTTTCGACAGTAACTTTTGAAAATTTCGAATAACGAATCGAGGCTTCAAAAAGTTTTATCAATAAATCATCGTGCTGTGATTTGATTGTTTTTGTTTTTAATGCAAGGCCAACTATTCCTAAAACAGTTTCCTCAATGCGTTTTAAATATTTATCAGGAATAGCACCATGCTCTAAATATTGTCTAAAGGCTAATACATCAATGAATAACAAAGCATTAGTAACCAAATGCGAAAAGTTTTTACTGATAATACTGTCGTTTGTCTGGACGCGTTGATCGATTATGTTTTCTAATGAAAGGGAAGGAGTATCCTTTGGAAGTAAAATTTTAAATAAATTAAAACCTTCCGGATTCATTTGCTTGTAGAACTTTAAAACTTCTGAAATAAAATTTTTGGGTTCAGAGTTTCTCTTTTCTAAACAAAAAACATGATATAATGTATTTAATAAGGCAACTTTAGAAATTTCGGTTTTAAACCAGCCTTTTATAGGAATTGGAATTTGTGAATCTATAGAAATAATATGCCCATAGATAAAACCAGTTTCTCTGACTTTATAGTAAAACGAATCTGTTGTTTCAAAAGGAATAGCTTCTGAAAACTTTTGTTCACTAAAAAACTTATCTATCCAGCCTGGTGCCGATGGGTTAATCATTAACTTTAGTTTGAGATTGCAAAGCTAATTTTTTTTCTTGTGTTAGAATTCATTTTAAATGAAATAACCACTAGATTTTGTGAAAAAATAGTGGTTATTGCATTTTTTTTATTTGATGATTCCTGCGCAGGCAACTCGACCACCAGCATTTCCAGTAGGCTGAGTCGTAAAGTCATCGGTTCCTTGGTGTACAATTAAACCTTTTCCTAAAACATCTTTGTTAGCATCTCCACAGCCAACACACCATTCGTCAGTTGTTAAAGTAATAGTTCCGTTTCCTTTTGCATCAGCAGTAAAGTTCCCGATATCACCTTTGTGATATTCTCCAACTCCCCATTTTCCATGTTTTTTAAAGGTCGGATTCCAGTGTCCGCCGGCAGAACTTCCATCGGCAGCAGAACAGTCTGATTTTTCATGAATATGGATTGCATGAACTCCTGGCTGTAATCCGGCTACTTTTGCAACAAACGTTACTTTTCCGTTTTTCTCAGTAAAAGTGGCAGTTCCTGAAACAGTACTGTTGCTTTTTGGCTCCAGATTTACTGTCAACGTTTTGGCATCATTTGATTTTGTATTTGTTTTACAGCCAATAATTAAGGCTGTAATTATAGCGAAAGAAACAAGTGCTTTTTTCATATGTGAGGCATTTAAATTAAAGATTAAGTAAATTTAACATAAAAAAGCCGATATAATTAACACTAAAAGTTAAATAAATCTAAAACTATTAGTTGCAATTTAATGGCAGTTTGAGCTGAGAACAGAAAAATATTGCTTAAATTCGTATAGTTTTTTAACGAAAAATTTCCCAAGTCTTGTTTTCTAATTCACTAATTTTTAATGATTAACATTATGATGAAGAATTTTTTTACAATGGTTTTCTTAGGTACGGTATTAATTTCCTGCAAATGTCAAAAAACAGATTCAGTTTCAAAATTAGATGGAAATTGGGAACTTAATTACATTTCCGGCCCGCGAATAGCTTTTGATGGTTTATACCCTAATAAAAAACCAACAATTAATTTTAATGTAAAGGAAAATCAGGTTTCGGGAAATAATGGCTGTAATTCCTATACCGGAAAACTTAGCGTAACTGGAAATAAAATTGATTTCACACAGCCAATGGCGGTTACAAAAATGATGTGTTTAGACGGGCAGGGCGAGCAGGTTTTTATGAGTACACTTCAAAAAATCACCTCATACGATGTTACCGATGACGGAAAAACTTTAAATTTTATTTCAGGAGATATTGCCATGATGCGATTTACCAAAAAATAAAATCATTTTATTTTAACTCTTAAATTTATATTTTATGTCAGTTAAATTATCCATTTTATTTGTGTTCGTCAGCTTTTTGAGTTTTTCGGCTATTGCACAGGAAAAAACTAAAAAAGAGCTTAAAGCGGAACAAGAGTTGAAAAAACAAAAGGAAATTGAAGCTTTAATTGATTCTAAAAATTTTGTTTTTGAGGCACAAAAGGCAAGTCCGCAAGGGGGAAGACTTTTGAATCTTGACTATAATACCTATTTCTTAAAATTTAATGAAACAAAGACAACATGCGATCTTCCGTTTTTTGGACGCGCTTATAATCCAGCTTATGGAGGTGATGGCGGTATTAAGTTTGAAGGCGTTCCAGAAAATATAAAAATAGAAAAAGGCAAGAAAAAAACTATTGTTAGAGCCACGATAAAAGGCAAAGATGATGTTTTTGACCTTTTATTGACTGTCTTTTTTAATGGAGATGCTTCTCTTTCAGTGAATAGTAATAATAGAGCTGCCATTTCTTATGACGGTGAAGTAGAGGCTCCCAAACCAGATGATGTTAAAAAATAAGAGTTATAGTTTAATCATTGTATCGCCAATTCTTTAATTTATGCCAAAAAAATACAATTTTGTTTTGCCTCAAAAATACCTGTGCGCAGTTCTTTTTTTAATTAATTTTTTAAGTTATAGCCAAGATTTGGAACCTAGGGTTTATGCCAATGTGCCTAAAAACCTGAATGTTGTTGCAATTGGATATGCTTTTTTAGACGGAAATGTATTGACAGATCCTGCATTGCCTATCTCTGATTTTACTCTTCAAAGTCATAATATTGCGGCGACTTATGTGAGAACTTTTGGATTGTCAAAAAAATTGGCACGTATTCAAATCGCTGTTCCTTATTCATTTATGGATGGATCGGCGATGGTAAATAATGAACTCATAACAGGCTCAAGAACTGGTTTTGCCGATATGAAAGTTCGTTTTGGTGTAAATTTGCTGGGTTCTCCAGCACTTGATAAAACTGAATTCAGAAGTTTTCAGCAAAAAACTATTTTGGGAGTCAGTTTGGTAACCTCAATCCCAACGGGTAAATATTATGGCGACAAAAGAGTCAATATAGGAACAAACCGCTGGGGTATTAAACCTGAAATTGGAATCTCAAAACGGTTCTCGCATCTTTATGCAGAAGCTTATGGAGGTATTTGGTTTTATACGAATAATAATGATTTTTTAGGAAAAAAAATGGAGCAAAAGCCTACTTATAGCCTTCAGGCGCATGCTAGTTATTATTTTAAAAATCAAATGTGGGTTGGTTTTAATACAAACTGGTTTTTTGGTGGAAAAACAATAATTGATGGAGTTTCTGAAGCTAGTGAAATTGACAACTGGCGAATTGGGGCAACATTTTCAACACCAATAGCAAAAGGGCAATCGATTAAATTTCAGTATCACGTTGGGGCGTACACAAACAACGGATTGAATTATTATGCTTTGACCGCAGCGTATCAATATTCCTTTTTTTAAATTTTAGATTAGATGTAAAAGTTTAAAAATCAGTATATTTAAGGATGCATATTTATTTAGAAACAAATTAAAATTAAAACTATGAAAAAATTATGTCTTATTTTTATTATGGCTATTGCTACGTTTTCAGCAAATGCACAATCTTCATTTAAAGAAGATGTCGAGGTTCTTCAAAGTCTTTATGGAAAATCAAAAAGTGATTTGGTAAAACAATACATGAATTTATCAGATGCGCAGTCAGTTGCTTTTACAAAGGTTTATGATGACTATGAAACACAGCGTAAAGCATTGGGACAAACAAAATTTCAGCTTATTAATGATTATGCAGCCAATTATGCCACTCTAACAGATGCAAAAGCAGATGAATTGGCAAAAGGAACTTTAAAAAATCATATTGCGTATGAAAAATTATATGAGAAAACATATAATAAAGCTAAAAAAGTAATTGGTTCAATTAATGCCGCAAAATTCATTCAGCTTGAGGTTTATCTTCAAACGATTATTAAAAGCGAAATTTTAGAAGCAATTCCGTTTATTGGCGAATTAGATAAGACAAAGGTTCAGTAAACTTTTTTTCATTAAAAGAAAACGGCAACAGTTGCTAAACTGTTGCCGTTTTTTTATTCTTTTTCAGAGTAAGTAGCATTTGCCGGACTCCTCTTTTACGTTTTAATTACTTGTTTTTGACTTCATAAATGGCATTTACCATTCCGTCTCTTGGAGTATCGAGGACAAGTTCCCAAAACATAATACCGCCTAATTTTTTAGATTTTGCGTATTCCGTTTTTGCTTTTATGGAAGTAAGATCGTCTCCGGTCGCAAATGTTTTTTCTTTTTCATTGTACCAATATGGAGCTTTTGCTTTATCATCCCAAAAATATTTCCAGCCATTAGCTTCAGTAAAAACATTGGCAAAACTTTTAAAGTCAGTTCCTTGAATATGTTCACCAGCTTGATATAAACCGTTGTTAATGTTTTCAACATTTTTCCAAGTTCTGGTATAAAAAGCGCCACCAATAATTAATTTTTCAGATGGAACTCCTTGTTTTAGCAAATAAGTAACGGCTCTGTCTGTCGATTCTTCTTTTGGATTTGTGCTGTACAATGGTGTATGATGTCCTGTAACTTTAGAATAGCCGTTTACCAAATCATAGCTCATAATATTAATGCGGTTTACTAACGGAGTTACGGCTTTCCAATCAATAGATTCATCCAGATATTTTTGAAAACCACCTGCTGCAAAACTTAGTTCGTATTTTTTTCCTAAAGTGGAGCGAAGAATTTTTAGTAATTCGGTAAAATTAGGTTTGTCAACAGCTTGATATAAATGCCCAGGAAGGCCTTCAATAGCAGGGTATTCCCAGTCTAAATCTAATCCGTCAGCTTTAAAATAATCGCTGACTTCTTTTACTGATTTTGCAAATTTTAATCTTCCTTCTGCAGTAGAAAAAGCAGAAGAACAAGGTTCGCATCCGCCCCAACCGCCAAGAGATAAAATAATTTTTAACTGTGGATTTTTTACTTTAAGAGAAACTAAATGTTTTATTGTTAAAGAATCTTTAGGTGAATCTACACTTAGTTTCCCATCTTTTAAATGACAGAAACTAAAAATAATTTGATTTAATTTATTGACTTCATAGTCATCAATTAATTTAGAATCTCCGGTATAATAAGCGATGATGTCCAATTTTTTATTTTTCTGTGCAAAAGTTGATGAGGATAAAATACAGAGAAATAAAAATGCAATTAGGTTAATTTGTTTCATTTTTTATTTTTTGAAGTTTTAGAATGCTAAATATAAAGCAATACATTTAATATTTAACCATTTCATTTATTTGGAGAAGTTGATTTTAACGAATATTTTGCAAATCGTTGCAAAAATATTGCGTCATGGGTTTTAAATATTTGCAAAAAAAAATAAACCCGCGCAGTTTCGGACTTGCGCGGGTTTAAACAAATTAAAAGCTAAAAACTATTGTGATATTAGAAGCAGTAAGTATCTTCTGCAACTAATTTAGCGGCGATTTTTTCTCTTAGCGCTACAACGTTTGGTAGGTTAGTGTATTTTGTAAAACGTTTTAATCCCATTAACATCATACGTTGTTCGTCACCTTCAGAGAAAGAAGCAATTCCTTCTTTTCCTCTTAAGTTTACGATATCTACAGCTTTGTATAAGTATAATTTTGCCATAGCAATTTGCTCTTGAACTTTATCTTCGCCTTGAGCTTTTGCTAATTTTTCAGTTCTCAAAATCGTACTTTCAGCCATATAGATTTCGATTAAGATATCAGAAGCGGCCATTAATAATTGTTGGTGAGCATCTAATTCAGGACCATATTTTTGAACAGCGCTTCCGGCAACCATTAAGAAAACTTTTTTCAGGTTAGCAATGATTCCTTTTTCTTCAGCAAATAATTCAGAAAAATCAGGAGTGTCGAAAGATGGAATTCCCATTAATTCTTCCTGAACTTTCATAGCTGGTCCAAGTAAATCAACGTGTCCTTTCATTGCTTTTTTGATCAACATACCAACAGAAAGCATTCTGTTGATTTCGTTTGTTCCTTCGTAGATACGAGCGATACGAGCATCTCTCCAAGCACTTTCCATTGGCGTGTCTTCAGAGAATCCCATACCACCAAAAATCTGAATTCCTTCGTCAGAACAGTTTTGAACATCTTCAGAAACCGCTACTTTCAAGATTGAACATTCGATAGCATATTCTTCAACACCTTTCAATTCAGCTTCTTGGTGAGAAGTTCCTTCTGCTTCACGAGCAGCAATTCTGTCTTCGATATCTTTTGCAGCACGGTAAGAAGCACTTTCTCCAGCGTATGCATTAGTTGCCATTTCAGCTAATTTAGAACGAATAGCTCCAAAAGAGGAGATAGAAGTATTGAACTGAATTCTTTCGTTAGCATATTTTACAGCTCCAGAAGTAACTCTTCTTTGAGCATCAAGACATGCGGCCGCCAATTTAATACGACCAACGTTTAAAGCATTCATTGCGATTTTGAAACCGTTTCCTCTTTCAGACAACATGTTTTCAACAGGAACTTTTGTATCGTTGAAGAAAACCTGACGAGTAGAAGAAGCACGGATTCCTAATTTATGCTCTTCTTCATTCATAGAAATTCCGTTTGACGGATCGTTTTCTACGATGAAACCTGTAATATTTTTATCATCTCCAATTCTAGCAAAAACGATGAAAACGCTGCAGAAACCTGCATTCGAAATCCACATTTTTTGACCTGTAATTAAATAATGAGTTCCGTCTTCAGATAAAACTGCTTTAGTTTTTCCTGAGTTAGCATCAGATCCTGCACCTGGTTCAGTTAAGCAATAAGCTCCAAACCATTCTCCAGAAGCTAATTTTGGAACGTATTTTTTCTTTTGTTCTTCAGATCCATAAAGGGTAATAGGCATAGTTCCAATTCCTGTATGTGCACCAAAAGCAGTTGAGAAAGATCCAGTTGCACCAGAAATATAATCGCAAACTAACATTGTAGATACGAATCCCATTCCTAATCCACCATATTCTTCAGGAACTGCAACTCCAAGAAGTCCAAGTTCTCCAGCTTTACGCATAGATGATTCGGTATAAGCGTAATCTTTTTTCTCAAAACGATCTTTATGCGCCCATAATTCTTTGTCAACGAACTCTTTTACAGAGTCACGCATCATTAACTGCTCTTCCGAAAAATCTTCTGGTGTAAAGACATCTTCGCACTTTGTTTCTTTAACTAAAAACTGACCACCACGGGTTACGTTTTTTTCGATTGTATCTGCCATTGCTTATGTTTTTTTGTATGTTTTTTATTTATGTTTTTTGTACACAATGTTTGTCATTGCGAGGAACGAAGCAACCACACTTGCAAAATAAAACTTTGCTTAATTGCGAGCGAGGTTGCTTCGTTCCTCGCAATGACACAAAGTGAATGTATACTTTGCTTAATAATATTTTCTTACAATACCTCGTAAATCCCTGCAGACCCTTGTCCAGTTCCCACACACATACTCACGATACCGTATTTACTACCTCTGCGTTTCATCTCATCAAATAATTGAACAGAAAGTTTAGCACCTGTACATCCCAGAGGGTGACCTAAAGCGATAGCGCCACCGTTTACGTTTACGATATCCGGATTTAAACCTAGCTCACGAATTACAGCCAAAGACTGAGAAGCAAATGCCTCATTTAATTCAACTAAGTCAATATCTTTCAATTCTAAACCAGCTTGTTTTAAGGCTTTCGGAATTGCTTTTACAGGACCAATACCCATAATTCTTGGCTCAACACCAGAAGAAGCAAAGTTTACTAATCTGGCAATTGGCTCAAGGTTTAATTCTTTAACCATGTCCTCACTCATGATTAAAACAAAAGCAGCACCATCACTCATTTGTGATGAGTTACCTGCTGTAACGCTTCCATCGGCAGCAAAAACGGGTCTCAATCCAGCCAAAGCAGCAACTGATGTTCCGGCTCTTGGACCTTCGTCTTGTTTTACAACGTATGATTTAGTTTCTTTTTTTCCATTTTCATTGATGAAAGTCTGATCAACAGTAATCGGAACGATTTGTTTGTCGAATTTACCTTCAGCCTGCGCTTTTAACGCTTTCATGTGAGAGTTGTAAGCAAACTCATCCTGATCTTCTCTTGAGATTTTGTATTGGTTCGCAACCGCTTCAGCAGTTAAACCCATTCCCCAGTAATAATCTTCGTGACCTGCAGCCGCAACTTTATAATCCGGAGTTGGTTTGTAACCTCCCATCGGAATAAAACTCATACTTTCAGCTCCACCGGCGATAATACAATCTGCCATTCCTGATTGGATTTTAGCAGTTGCCATTCCGATAGTTTCTAATCCGGATGCGCAATAACGGTTTACAGTAACTCCAGGAACATCTTCAACTTTTAATCCCATTAAAGAGATCAAACGTCCAACGTTAAGTCCTTGTTCTGCTTCCGGCATGGCATTTCCTACCATAACGTCATCGATACGTTTTTTGTCAAAATCAGGCAGTTCGTCCATCATAAACTGAATAGTTTCGGCTGCTAATTCGTCAGGTCTTTTAAATCTAAAAACCCCTTTTGGTGCTTTTCCTACCGCAGTACGGTAAGCTTTTACTATATATGCTGTTTTCATAAATGATTGTATTAAGATTGGAGAATTAAGTATTAAGATTTTCCAATTGTTTTGTTGATTTTATCTTTTAATGTTCTTTGAAAGGAAAAGTTCATATTTGAAACCTCTACTAGTTGATTAATAGTGGGTTGAATAAGATCTTCATTAACAAGTTTAAGCCTTTTAGCAAGTATTAATTGCGTTATTAATTCGAAAGTTGAACCATTTGCAATTCCTAAGAAGTGCATAAATTCTTTTTCAGAATTTCTTCCAGAACCCTCTGCTATATTTGAAGGAATTGAAACCGCGCATTTTTTTATTTGATGAATTAAATTGAATTTTTCGTCATTCGGTAATAAGGAAGAAATTTCATAAACATGAACCGCAATATCCATCGCCTTCTGCCAAATCTTTAATTTTTCAAACTGATGCATTTCTTAATACTTAATTCTTATTACTTGATACTAGTTTCTCAAAGGTTTTCCTTTAGTTAACATATACTGAATTCTCTCTAAAGTCTTACGCTCTGTACAAAGAGATAAGAAAGCTTCGCGTTCGATATCTAATAAATATTGTTCAGATACTAAAGTAGCTTCAGATAAATCACCACCAGCCATTACGTAAGCCAGTTTGTTAGCGATTTTTTTATCGTGCTCAGAAATGTATTTTCCAGCTTCCATTTGATCTGTTCCAACTAAGAACATTCCTAATGCTTGTTTACCTAAAACCTTAACATCAGTTCTTCTGATCGGTTGTGTATAACCCGCTTCAGCCATTAATAAAGCATGTTTCTTAGCTTCAGCGATCTGACGATCTTTGTTTACTACGATAACATCTTTACCATGTTGAAGAAGTCCGGTATCAAAAGCTTCGTAACCAGAAGTTGATACTTTTGCCATAGCGATCGTTAAGAAATACTCTTGAAGAACGTTCAATTCCACATCGTTTTTGCGGAATAAATCAGACGCTCTCAAAGCCATTTCTTTAGATCCACCACCACCAGGAAGTACACCAACACCAAATTCAACCAATCCCATGTACGTTTCTGCAGCAGCAACTACTTTATCAGCGTGTAAGCTCATTTCGCATCCACCGCCAAAAGTCATTCCGTGAGGCGCCACTACAACTGGAATAGAAGAGTAACGAACGCGCATCATAGTGTCCTGGAACAATTTAATCGCCATGTTCAATTCGTCATATTCCTGCTCAACTGCCATCATGAAAATCATTCCGATATTAGCTCCAACAGAGAAATTCGCTGCCTGGTTACCAATAACCAAACCTTGATATTCCTTTTCAGATAAGTCGATTGCTTTATTGATAGCCTGAAGTACATCGCCACCAATTGTATTCATTTTAGATTGGAATTCTAAGTTCAAAATTCCATCTCCTAAATCCTGAATGATTGCACCGCTATTGCTCCAAACTTTTTTGCTTTCGCGGATGTTGTTCAGAATAATGAAGGAATCTTGTCCAGGAACTTTAACTTGTGATTTTGTTGGAATATTGTAGAAATAAGTTGCTCCTTCTTTTACAGAGTAGAAGCTTTCACTTCCAGAAGCTAACATTTCAGTAACCCATGCTGCAGGCTCTAAACCTTCTGCTTTCATGATTTCGATTCCGTTGGCAACACCAATCGCATCCCAGATTTCGAATGGACCATTTTCCCATCCAAAACCGGCTTTCATCGCATCATCAATTTTGTATAATTCATCTGAGATTTCAGGAATTCTGTTTGACACATAAGCAAACATTCCAGAAAAACTCTTACGGTAGAATTCACCCGCTTTGTCTTTTCCTTTTACTAAAACTTTAAAACGATTGATTGGCTTATCAATAGTTTTTGTCAGTTCAAGCGTAGCAAAATTTGCTTTTTTAGCAGCACGGTATTCTAATGTATCTAAGTCTAAAGACAAAATATCTTTATCTACTTTTTTGTAAAAACCTTGACCAGTTTTGCTTCCTAACCATTTGTTTTCCATCATTTTATTGACGAAATCAGGAAGTTTAAACAATTCGTGTTGTTCGTCTGTTGGGCAGTTTTCATAAATACCATTGGCAACGTGCACCAAAGTATCCAAACCAACAACGTCAACGGTACGGAAAGTAGCCGATTTTGGACGACCAATTACCGGACCAGTCAATTTATCAACTTCTTCAATTGTTAATCCCATTTCTTTAACCAAATGGAATAAACTCTGAATGCCGTAAATACCAATTCTGTTTCCAATAAACGCCGGAGTATCTTTAGCAACAACCGAAGTTTTTCCTAAGAATTTAGAACCGTATTCGTTTAAGAAATCCAAAACTTCAGTAGAAGTTTTTGGACCAGGAATAATTTCAAATAATTTTAAGTAACGCGCAGGGTTAAAAAAGTGGGTTCCGCAAAAGTGTTTTTGAAAATCTTCGCTTCTTCCTTCGCTCATAAAATGAATTGGAATACCAGAAGTGTTTGATGTAACCAAAGTTCCCGGAGTACGGAATTTCTCGATTTGTTCAAAAACCAATTTTTTGATATCCAAACGCTCCACAACAACTTCAATAATCCAATCAACATTGGCAATTCTTGCCATATCATCAGTCGTATTTCCAGTTGTGATTCGGCTAGCAAATTTTTGACTGTAAATAGGAGATGGTTTCGATTTTAATGAATTCGCCAAGTGCTCGTTTACCACTCGGTTGCGAACAGCTTTACTTTCAAGAGTTAATCCTTTTTTAGCTTCAGCCTCGGTCAATTCGCGCGGTACGATGTCAAGAAGTAAGACTTCAACACCAATATTGGCAAAATGGCAAGCTATTCCTGAACCCATAATTCCGGATCCAATTACAGCAACTTTTTTAATTGTGCGTTTCATAGGTACTTAATATTTGTTTTTTGCCAGAATCTGAATTATCTCTTAAAAGAAATACTATTCATTTTCTGTATTTTCTGTTTGATTAAATATATTTTTATCGTGAATAAGTTCATTGATGATTTCAGAAACTTCGATAAAATGTTTCAGCTTTTCTTCCGAGACATGTTTCTTAACCGTTTCATTAAACTTCAAAACTGTATTTTTAGATAAATCTCTTTTTTCTTTTCCAAATTCGGTCAGGTAAATCAAAACACCACGGCCGTCACTTGGGTTTTTCTTGCGAACAATTAAACCTTTTTCTTCCATAGATTTGAGCGTTCTGGTTAAGCTTGTGGCTTCCATTCCCATTCTAGGGCCTAAAGCGGTTGATGGTGTTCCTTCTTCCTTGTCCATACTCAATAGTGCAAATCCTGTCGCCATTGTGGCATCGTACTTTGCAGCTTCTTCATTGTACATTCTTGAAACAGCTTGCCATGTCGCTCTCAAAATATAATCTATCGTTTTGTCTTTCATAGGTAACTATATCGATTTCAAATATAATTAAAAAATACTATGCATGCATATTATTTTTTAATAAATTTTTGGTTAATTAAAAAATGTCTTTGGTTTACAGGGTTTTGTGGTTAAATTTTAACTGAAATATACTATTCTTTTTTGAAATTTTAACAAAATTAATGCGGTAAAAAATCTTTTTTGATTTTAAAACGGGATTTAATTCGGTATTATGTAAAAAATTATGCATTTATGTCAGTTAAATCTACAGGATCATAAAGCGAAATTGCATTTTGAAGAATCTTTTTCATCCGATTTCTCAAACCTTCAGGCTTTAATATTTCAAGACAGCTTCCAAATCCTAACAGAAGGCGTTCCATTTCATAATTTGGTATCACAAACAAATGTAAAATGATACTTCCGTCTTCATTTTCTTTGATTAATCGTTGTGAAGTGTGCAAAGGCTTTGTGAGAACGTAAGGCGCATTTGAAGCATCAACCCATAGTTCAATTCGTCTCGCTTTTAATCCTGAATTAACCGTAACGCCAATTACATCTTTATAATAGCTTTCGGCATCAAAATCTTCATCTAAATAAGGAAGGTTAAAATCGTAATCAATTGCTATAATTCTGTCCAAAGCTAAATTGGTAATTGGCTGAGAAGAATTTTTCTTTCCAATCAAAAACCAGCGATTGTTGAATTCCTTCAATATAAAAGGATGAAAATGGAATTTTGTTTCGTCTCTAGATTTGAATGATTTATAAGTAATTACCAAAACAACTTTCTTTACAATAGCCTGATATATTTCATCAAGATAATGCAGTCCTTTCAGATTCTCGTTTTTATCCAGATAAATAACGGGTTTGGTATGTGATTTCTCGGCATAGATTTTATCTTCCAGTCGCTGTAAAATATCTGATACATCATTAAACAAAGAGAAATCCTTAAACTGTTTCAACATAGAAACCGTTTCAGTCAAAACATTCATGTCGGTCTCCGTCAGCGGAATATCGGTTATCGAAAAATCTTCGTCTTCATATTTATAAAACTTTTTGTCGTAAACAACTATTGGCGCATTATAGCCCAGTTTTTCACTTCGCATTAATTGAATATCCATTTGAATCGTTCGTTTGCTGATTGGGTTCTCACGTCCTTCATATTCAAACAAAGCTTCAGAACAGCATTCGATTAAATCTTCTAAAGTCCATTGCCGGTATTTATTCTGCAGGCATTTGTCGATTGTTTTGTAGCGTATTAAGGCGTTTTTGTTTTGTGACATGTTGTGTTGTTTTTGCTCGCAAAGTCGCGAAGTCGCAAAGTTTTTATTTTTTAAGTCTCTAGGTAAAGGATTGAAAAGATAAAAAAGAAATCTTCTTAAATCTGCCCAATCTGCGTGAAACAAAATCTTTGCGACTTCGCGACTCTGCGAGATTATTTTTTGCGTTCTAAAATGTTTATCTCTTTTTCAATATTAACTCTCGCTTTCTCTTCATATAAATTCCGAAACGCATCGGTTTGAAAAATAAATTCGTTTTCCAGAAAATGTTTCAAGGCTTTTGCACGTCCGGGTTTGTAGAGAAAATCAGGATAAATGCGGTATTCCTTTCTAATCTGTTCAAAATAGATTTTATAATCGTCCCAATCTCTGGCGAGAATTTTCAAATCAAAATCGATTAGCCAATTGATATCTTCTATTTTATTGTGTTGATGCAATTGCGTCGCACAAATCATATCAAAAACCAATTCCGAATTAAAAGTGGTTTCCTTTGGAAGAATCTTTACGGCATATTCAGCACTTTTCAGTTCGTTATCTTTTTTGCTGCTTACATAAATGTAGTCGTGATAAAAAATGGAATACAAAACTTCCTTCGGAAATTGAAGCTGATCAAAAAACGTTTCATATTCGCTGATCATATCTTGGATATGTGTTAGATTATGATAATGTCTTGATTTTTTGGAATAAGCCTTTTCTAAATCAAGCCAATTTTGCTGAATCTCATTTTCTCCAAAACCAATATTCGAGAGTAATTCGGTATATTTATCTTTAAGATTCATGTAGTTTTTTCTCAAAAATAACGATTGTTTTTTACTGCGCAAAATAATTGCGTAGTAAAGTAAAACCTTTGCTTTATCAAAATACAAGGATATGAAAACACAAATCAACGGATTTGAATTAATGGAATTAGGATTCCCGGAAGGAAAAATAATCGGAATCGCATTAAAAATAAACAGTAAAAGACACGGGCTAAAACGCGATGAAATGATAACCAATTTCAAAAACGTTTTGGAAACACCAGAAAATTATACAGACGATGCTATTTTTAGCAAACTCGCGATTGCCTTGATTGAAAAAGCGAATGAAAAACCAGAAGATTTTATCGCTTTAAATCAAAATCCAAACGAATATTCTGCTTACGGATTAGAACATATCGAAGACGGCGCCAGAAAACAAATGGAAGTTGCCATGAAACTGCCGGTTACCGTTGCCGGAGCTTTAATGCCTGATGCGCATCAGGGTTATGGCTTACCAATTGGCGGAGTTTTAGCAACGAGAAATGCTATTATTCCGTATGGTGTTGGTGTTGATATTGGTTGTAGAATGGCGTTGTCGGTTTACGATATTCCGGAAGATTTTTACTTTGAAAACGAAGCTAAATTCAAAAGAGAATTAATGGCACATTCTAAGTTTGGTGCGGGTCATGGTTTTCAGGGACAATACAAATCAGATCACTCGATTTTGGAGAATGATACTTTCAATATGAATCCGTTTGTGAAAAACTTGAAAGATAAAGCCTGGTCGCAATTGGGATCTTCTGGTGGAGGAAATCACTTTGTGGAATTCGGAATCATGGAATTTGCAAAGGACGATGCCGTTTTAAATATCCCAAAAGGGAAATATGTCGCTTTGTTAACGCATTCCGGTTCACGTGGAATGGGCGCAACCATTGCCGGGCATTATACTAAAATCGCCAAAGAGGTTTGTAAACTTCCGGAAGTGGCAAGAAACTTAGCGTATTTGGATATGAATTCGCAATTGGGTCAGGAATATTGGATGGCGATGAATTTGGCGGGAGATTACGCATCGGCTTGTCATGAAATTATCCATAACAAAATGGAGAAAGCTTTAGGAGCAACGATTTTAGCCAAAGTAGAAAACCACCATAATTTTGCATGGAAAGAAACCTGGAACGGAGAAGAAGTAATCGTACACAGAAAAGGAGCAACTCCAGCCGGAAAAGACGTTATGGGAATCATTCCGGGAAGTATGACCGCACCGGGATTTTTGGTAAGAGGAAAAGGAGAGGAGAACGCGATTAATTCGGCTTCGCATGGAGCAGGAAGACAAATGAGCAGAACTCAGGCCATTAAAAACATAACGAAAACCGAAATGCAATCGATCTTAAAAGATCACGGCGTAACGCTTATTGGTGCAGGTTCAGACGAAGCACCAATGGCCTATAAAGATATTAATCAGGTTATGGAAGCACAACAGGATTTAGTTGATGTCGTTGCAAAGTTTACCCCAAAAATGGTCAGAATGGCGGATGATGGAAGCAGAGAAGATTAAGCAAACCTAACAGGTTTTTAAAACCTGTTAGGTTTTTTAGGTTCAAAGGTGCAGAGTTTCAAAGGGACAAAGGTTTCCTCATTTTATGACAAACATTAAATTAAGGAGATGACGGGGTATTTAGTTATCAGTCGCAGTTTTCAGTGTAGAGACGCACAGCAGTGCGTCTAACGCTGTACCTTAAAAAACTTAAAACACATAGTATAAAAGAAAACTTTGCGCCTCTGCGTCTTTGCGAGATTAAATTACTTTAATTTGCCCCAAAAAAAAACGAATGAAATTTATACAGCAGAGAACCATAATCCTAAAGTCCTTTATTGCCGCACTAGCCATCTTAATAATTAAAAACTTTGTATTCAAAAACCTTTCTTTTTACGGACAGGATTTTCACGATTTGATAGAACTATCCGATATCACGATTATTTTTACAGGAGCCTTTTTTGTATTCGGATTATTATTGGCGGCAACCATGACCGATTTTAAAGAAAGTGAAAAAATCCCGGGCGAAGTGGCTTCAAATCTCGAAGCGATTAAAGATTGGATTTATCTGGCTTTCAGGGCGCCAAGAACAGGGACATCTGATTTGTGCAAAGAAGAATTAGACAGCACTTTTTTACGCGAGCAAATGATCGCCATTACCGATGGTATTATTGCATGGATTTATTCCCACGGAAAAGATTCTACGGTTATCTTTCCCTTAATTCGAAAATCAAATGAGATTGCGTATTATTTTGCCGAAAGAGGTGTCGACAAAGAAGCCATAAAAGGCATACAGGAAAATACGAATGCAATGCGAAAACAGCTTACCCGTGCCTATTCGATTTCGAGAAACAACTTTATCAAACCGGCTTATACCTTGCTGCAAAGTATTTTGTTTATCGTAATGTCGCTTTTACTGATAACCAAATTTAAAAGCCCCTCAGCCGATTATCTGGTAACGTCTGCCATTACGTTTTTGTTTTGCTATTTGTATTTATTAATTAGCGGTTTAGACGATCCTTTTGATGTTCTCAACGGAGATACCAATGTCGATTTGAAACCTATTGATCGATTTAAACAACGATTGTGTTCGGATTTTTTGGTTTGAGAAATGGATTGTTTTTGATGGATTCTTACTAAGAAACTAAGTCTTTAATCGGCTTTATTTATAGCCTTTAAATTCAGGTATTTGTACTGGGTTTAAAGGTTTTTTGTTTATTTATATTTGGATAGAGACAACCTTTAAGACTTACGGAAATCCGTAAACTTATTAGCGAAAATTAATACATCTTTGATTAAACTAAAAAATATGCGAAAACAAAAGAAGTGCACTAAGAGACTTTTTATTAGAAACTATGAAATTTAATCAGGAAAATTCTAGTAAATTGGGAAGTGAGAGGAATTTGAGTGATGAATTGGATTTGTTTTTTAGAGAAATTATAAAATTATA
The DNA here is from genome assembly GCF_004362055.1 of Flavobacterium sp. 245. Classification (GTDB taxonomy): domain Bacteria; phylum Bacteroidota; class Bacteroidia; order Flavobacteriales; family Flavobacteriaceae; genus Flavobacterium. The sequence continues at coordinate 138,580 of NZ_SNXB01000003.1, read as the reverse complement.
AATTATGAATATTTTCAATCACAATGTAATTCAATTAAATAAAAAGGTTACACTTAACTTTATCAATATTGAAAATTATACAAATGATTTTGTAAAATTAATTGAAGAAGAGATTGGTTTTATTAGAAATGGAAGTGTTAATGATGAAGATCTCAAAGATGTAAAGAAAAGAATTAAAATATGGATTGATAGAAAGAAAAAGGATGAAAGAGCTACGAATGGATTTGTTGCTGAATTTATTTGCCATTTGTACTTGCGATCTAGAAAATTTGAACAATATTCTTTATTTAAAAACTTAGAAGAAAGAGGGCCAAAGAAAGGATTTGATGGATTGTACATGTTGAATGATGAAATGTGGTTAGTAGAAAGTAAGTCAACCACAGTCCTTACAAATACTCACTTTAGCGAAATTAATAAAGCATACTCTGATATTAAAACCAAAATAGAATCTAGTGAAAAAGATTTAAAGATAAATGATCCTTGGGAGAATGCAAAACACCATATACAAGTCGCAAACCCAAATAAAACTTTAACAGAAAATATAAAAAAATTAAGTTCTGATTTTATCAATAATAAAAAACATAAAATTAAAGAATTTAATATAATTCCCTGTTCAACGATTTATTTAAAGGCAAGTTGGAAAAAAATTAATAATGAGGAGTTAAAAAAGAAATTAGAAAAGGAAATAGTTAAAAAAGAAGCTAAAAAATTAAATGTTCTGTGCGTTAATAAAAAGAGTGTTGATGATTTTATAAAGTTTATAAAAAGTTAATAGTGGAAAAAGATATTGAGCAATTACGTAGATTAAGAAATAATGAAAAGTTTAGGGAAACTATTGAAAAGTTATGTCTAAACCAAGATCTATCGTTTGATGAAAATGAATTTCTTTTGACTTGTTCTATATTGTTTTTTAAATTATATGATTCAGACAAAAGATATACTTCTTACTTTAAAATAGGTTATTATATTATTCTAAAGTATTCACTTTCTTATAATATGTATCAAGCATTATATGATATATCTATGCAATTAGGTTTTTATCCACTTGTAGAATTTATACTCCGAAAAGAATTACTGAAATTAAACACGAAAAATATTATTGTTGATGCTTTTGCCTATAGTTTGTTCAAAAAAAACTATGAAATTCGACAAGGTTATGTTGAATCATTGGAGCAAAATAATTCTAGAAAAAAAATAATAAGCTTTGAAGGAAATGAGATAGCCTACATCGCTCCAACTTCATATGGGAAAAGTTCGATAGTTAAAGATTTTATTAAAATAAATAAGCCAAATAGAATTGCTGTTATAGTACCTACAAAATCATTATTAATTCAAACCTATCTTGATTTAAAAGAATTGTCTGGCGATTATAAATTAGTTTTACATGATGAAATGTATTCCAATGAAAGTAAATTTATTGGAATTTTAACACAAGAAAGAGCAACACGCATTTTAAATAGTAATAAAAGAAATTATTATGATGTTTTATTTGTAGATGAAGCTCATAATATTTTCAAAAGAGATTCAAGAAGTTTTATTTTAGCGAGATTATTACAATTAAATTATAGTAGAAATAATAATCAAAGAATTATTTACTTATCTCCATTAATTGGTTCAGTTCAAAACTTAAAATTAAAAAAAACTTTTCAAGGAGAAATTTCAGTAAAGAAAGTTAATCATGATTTTAAAAGTTTTGAAGTTTATTATTTTAACAATAACAAAAGCTACTTTTTTAATAGATTTTCGGGAGAATTTTATCCTTTAGATTTAAAAATCACATATTTTGACTATATCACTCATAATTTAAAATCAAAGAATTTCTTTTATCAGAATAAACCACCAACAATTGAGCTTTTTGCAGAAACATTGTATAATAATTTGAGAGATTCAAAAGAGGATAATTTGGAAATAAAAAAAATAATCTCCGTATTAAAAAAAGAAGTTCATAAAGATTTTAAGCTTGCTAAATTTTTAAGTAAAGGGATTGTGTATTTGCATGGCAAAATACCAAATATTGTAAAAGAATATATAGAGAGCAAATATAGAGAAATTGATGAAATTAAATATTTGGTAGCAAATAAGGTTGTACTTGAAGGAATTAATATGCCAATTGAAACGATTTTTATTACAAATAATAGAGCTGGAAAAAGAAACATCTCTTATAATGATCTAATTAATTTAATTGGTAGAGCAAATAGATTAAATTTTATTTTTAATGATAAAACTTTAGATAGATTAATTTCAAAAATTCATTTTCTAGATCATGAAATATTTCAGGGAAAGAGATCAATGAAGAGTACAATGGAAAAACTTAATCGTGAAAATGTAAAAGATATTATTGAAAATCCAATTGCTGAAAATTATGATATTGAGAAGTTGAATCTTGCAAGTGACGAAAGAGTAAAAAAGCAAAAGTTGGAAGATAAAAAGATAAATGATTTCTCAGATTTTATTTTAGAAGAACCAAAAAATGAATTTGATAGAATTAAGAGATATTGTATAGAAAATTCTATCAGTAATTATTTTGAAAATATAGATTTAGCTATTAAAATTATAATTACAAATATTCATAAATATGTCTTTGATGAAAATGATAAAATTATTGACATCGTAAATGAAATTTTCGTCAATAATCAAGTTAGTAATATAACTGATTTTGAAATTTCTCGTTTAAGCGAAGTAAAAGCTAGAAATTATTACAATAATTTTATTGAAGTAGTACAACATATGCATTTGAATCAAAGAATAATCTCAACTAAGGATTATTTTGATAAAAAGGCAAAGACAGATGATCCATATTTATTTATCGGGACAAGTTACGGTCAATTAACATCAAAAGAAGCAGGTAAAAAATCAAAATATGATGAAGATACTGAAAGATATGATAGCCAAGTTTATATTGATTTATCAGATACCCAAGTAGATTTGATCAATATCGCTATTGTAAAATTAAAAATAGAAGAAGATTTTATCGGATATAAAATAACTCAATTGATTTCATTTCTTCATGATTTTGAAATTATACCTAATGATTATTATCTTAAAATAGTTTATGGCACCACTAATAGTTCAATAATTGATTTAGTTAGATTTGGATTAAGTGTAAGTACAATTTCAGAATTGAGAAAAGACAATCAAATTTCAAATATTGAATTAGATAAAAATGGAAATCTAAAAGCTAAAAATAAGATCGATTTTAAAAAATATTTATCTTCAAAACCTGAGTTGTTCAAGTTTGAGATTGAAAAATATCTGAATTAATAATTAAAGTATATTAGAGACAATTTACTAAATAAATCCTAGATAAGAATATTATTTCCCTTTCAATAATTTCTCTAAATATTCAACCTTTTCTCTTTCAGCCAGAACCAAACGTTCGTAAAGCTCCACAACTTTATCAAGAGGATTGAAAGTACAATTATAGTTTGGTATATTTGGGTTATAAACTTCATTAACATGAACTACAAAATATCATTTCAGGAAAGAGCTAAAATTGGTATGGAAATATTATCAAAACAGGGGCCTGTTACTATTGAAAAAGCAAGAGCACAGGCAGAACGTTTAAGTCAGGCAAGTAAATCAAAAGTGAAGAAACAACGCTAAGTTAATTAAGAACCAATCACATTCTCAACAGGCTTCAACCCACCAAAATCGCCATCCTTACTCTTCACGAACTTCAAATAAATAAATAAAATACTCCACAAAAGGAATAACCCGATCGCACGGGTATGCGTGTACGGTTCGTTAGCGCGGATTTGCAATCCGTGCCCAGAACATAAGAAGCAATACAAATTATAAAAACAAAAGCTACAAGATATTGTAGCTTTTGTTTTTATTTGCACAGAAAATAAAACAATCTTTGTAGTTAATTCCCCTGCTGATGCGAACGTCACGCTTTTGAAAGTAACCAACTTCAAAAAATATATGAGCGCTATTGAGACGTTCGCCCAGGCAGGAGTTTTATTCCATTAAAAATATAATTATTAGAAGAAAAACGATTAAACCTATTAATAGCTTTTTGCTTTTTAATTCCCAAAGTATCTTTTTCCTTTGGGCTTCGACTTGAACTAATTTCTCTACATTTTTAAAATCAATATGACTTCTTACAATTGCCATTTTTTTTATCAAAAATATAGAAGAGTAAAAAGTAAAAAAGTCCATTAAAGATTCATTTATAATACAATAAGACAAATAAATCCACTAATGCTAATTTCTAATAATTCGTTTATTTTTGATTGCTTGATTATTTTTCTTTATTGATACATATATGCCTAACTCTTTCATATATCTAAACACTGTATTGGGCGAAACTAAATATCCACATTTTTCAAGTTCTGCTGCGATACGAAAACATCCATAAGTTTCTCTTGATGCAACAAAGATGGAATTGATTTCATCTTTTAAATTAATTTTATATTTTGCTTTTTCTGTGAGAAAACCTCTTTTCCATGTTCGATAAGCTACTGTGTTTGTGCCTAATGTTTTACATAAGAATTCTTTAGAGTAATTCTTTTCATTTTCTGCAATAAAGTGAAAAATAAAAGGTTTACCAGAAATAATAAACTCCCTAGCATTTCTAACAATTTCAAACTTTAGATTTATATTCTTAATCTTTTTTTTAAGAATTTTAATCTTTTTCTCTTCAGAACTTGATATTGAATTCCCTTTACCTGGAAAGCTTGCATCTCCCTTCTTTTTTAAAATATTTCGCCACAAAGACAGAGATTTGATACTTATTTGCAAATCTCTAGCCGTCTGAGTTACATTTCCATTTTCATAGCTTAGTTGAATAGCTTTTAATTTGAAATCTCGGTTATAATGTATCCTCCTCTTTTTCATGATTAATATTATTAAATTCCTCAATTGACTTGTAATTAAGACTGGAATGTATTCTTTTTTTATTATACCAGTTTTCTATATATTCAAGTATAACAATTTTCATTTCACTTGTTGTTAATAATCTCTTCTGCTTATAAATTGCTTCTCTTTTTAAAGTATTAAAAAAACTTTCCACAACAGCATTATCATAACTGTCTCCCGTTCGACTCATACTTGGTATGCAATTATATTCAGCCAATTTATTTGTAAACAATTTATTTGCATACTGAATTCCTTTATCAGAATGTAATATTAATCCTTCTGTAACGGGACGATTAGCTATTGCTTTTTCAAAAGCAGGTAAAGTTGTGACTTTGGTAGAAAGTCCAGAACTCAAATGCAATCCTATTATTTTTCTATCATACAAGTCCATAACAACGGTGAGATATAAAAACCTTTTATCAATACGAATATAAGTTATATCTGAAACCCATACTTTGCAAGGTTTATCAACTTTAAATTGCCTGTTTAGAACATTTGGCGCAATACATAAATTATGTTTTGAATTGGTTGTAACTTTGAATTTCTTTTTTACTTTACTTCGCAAGCCAAGCTCTTTCATCCAAAACGATACTTGTCCCTCAGAAATTTGAAATCCACGACTGTGCAGTTCTCTCGTAATTAATACAGCTCCTTTATGCTGTTCAAATTCAAAAAATATAGAACTTATTTCCTTTTTAAGTAGGTAGACACGGGTTTCTGTTTTAGAAAAAGGCTGTTTTTTCCATAAATCGTAGGTAGAATGGGATGCCCCTAAGACCTCGCACATTTTATACAAAGGGTATTTATCTCTGTTTTGATGTATAAAATTACAAAGTAACTGTTTACCTTGATTGATATATTTAATTCCTTTTTCCAGTATTTCTAACCGTAGTTGGGAATCTGCTAGCTCCTTTTCTAATTCGTAGATTTCCTTGTTTTCATAATAAACTCTTTTTCGGCCTAGACATGGAAAACTTCCCTTTGCAAATTTAGAATAAGTAGTTCGCCATTTAGAAAGCATTTTAGGATTAACACCTAATTCATCCGCAGTTTCTGAAACCGTATTTCTTACATAACTTAATAGAACTGCATTCTCTTTGAAGATGGGGTCGTAATGTCTTACATTTTTATTCATATCATTAAATTTTAATGTTAATCAACCTTATCACAAAAAAATGACAATCTAAATTACAACATATTAGAAAACAAAATCCCCCTGCAGGCGCGAGCGTCCCTCTCGTGAGTACAATTACATCAATAAACCCTGCAAATATCAATCTGCAAGATTTGTTATAAAAAATTTAATTTCACTAAAATTTGTTAAATTATCCAAAAAACATCTACATTTGCCCTCGAATTAGTAAAAAAACAATCATATGAACCTGTCAGCAATAAAAAATAGCGATCGTTTAGCGGGATTTCTTCCGGCTAAAGACTCAGGATGTCATATGTATTTTATGGAATAGGAATGTAATTGTAGTTTCAAACTCAACATAAAATAGAAAAGCGTCCTTATTTTGGGACGCTTTTTTTGTTTTAAGGCATTTTGACTTCGGTAAAAAGGCACTTCGACTTCGCTCAGTGTGACAAAAAGATGATTTAAAATAACGAAAATCAAACCATAACTAAAAATAATTAAAAAAATAATTGACCAAATAGTACATGATAAAACCAAATAGCGAAATATAATCTTGAAAAGTAATCTGATGAGAGACAGTCATTTGATACAAAAAGAAAGCTGCACAAGTTTGCGGACAGGAATTTCTATGATTTAATTTTAAGTTTAACTATTTGATAATCAATAAAATAATCTTAAAAAAGATTTGGATAATTGATTTTTTCGACTTTATCTTTGCCGAAGAAAATCTGAAAACAGAAATTCAAATAGCAATAACGATTTCAAAATATAATACAACATATAAAATGGCTTTATATAACAACATATACAACACACAACTGCTAAACCCGAGTTTCGATCTTGGACGTTTAACAACACAGGTGCATCAATACAGGCAGTAGGATAGTCGTATCCCGTTGAATTTATAAAGCACCTTTTAATCGGGTGCTTTTTTTGTGCTCATGAGTTTTTGCCACAAAGGCGCGAAGACTCAACGCTTTTAAGAAGAAACTTTGCGACTCTGCGACTTTGCGAGAGATTAACAAAGCATTGTAAAAAGAGCCGGCAAGCAATTTTCTCGCAAAGTCGCCAAGACGCCAAGAAAAATAAACTTAGTGTCCTAGTGCCTTTGTAGCAGAATAATAAAGTACGCAAAATAACTGCGCAGTACAATTTGAATATTTGTTCAAGAAATAAAACAAGTTCTTTTATAAACTGAAATGCATCAAAGTTTAGGCTTTGATTAAAAATATCAAACAAGTCCAGTTGCGTGTTTCTGTATAGCACCATTGTAGGGAACTTTCCGCGAAAGCGAATTATGTTTTTCTATGCAACTTGGTTTGGAGGTTTTTGATTGTTTTCCAAAAAATGATCTCCATCTATTTGTTATGGGTTCGAATCCCATTCGCAGCAATGCGATAACTCAATCCGGTAGAGTAATAGAAGTTAACGCAGGTTCGAATCCTGCACCGATTAAGTTCGGTTGGATGAGTGGCTAATCAACAACAGACTGAAAATCTGTCTTGACAGAGCGCATCACTCTTTAAAAGATGTACCATAAAAAAAACTGATTTGTCTTTGTCAGTGAAATTAAGATTCTAGAATTTGAAATTTCACACTCATGATAAAGCCAGTGCGAAAAGCAACGTTTTTTGAAATACTTGTTTTCTTCTCGATTTGATTGTTAAGATGATTTGGGGATCATCTTAATAAAATAGAATCGAAAACAATTCGGGTAAACAAATTACAAACTCTTCATCCGTTTTTTTCGGAGGAGAAAGGCAAAAAGGTTTTTTTATTAAATAAGACAATAGAAGAAAGAGAATAGGAGTAAGAGAATAGAAGAAAGAGGCAAGAGACAAGAGAATAGAAAATAGAAAATAGAAAATAGAGTAAAGATTTATGCGGTTTTGAAACTTGAAACTTGAAACCTGAAACAAATAAAACAAAACAAAACAAAACAAAACATAAACCATGATAAAAAGAATCAAAATCGAAGCGTACCAAGTGGGTTTGCTTTTCGAAAACAGAAAATTAGTAAAAGTATTAGAAGAAGGTTTGCACTGGATTTTTGGAAACAAAAATGCATTGATTTACGATTTGAATGGTGTTTTTAATGCGCCTTTTGAATTGAATATTTTATTGCAGAATGAAGTTTTAGCCTCAATGTTAGACGTTGTTGAGGTTGCTGATAATGAGATTGTTTTGCATTTTATAAACGGAAATTTTAAAGGAACGCTTACATCAGGAAGACATCCTTTCTGGAAAGGAATTGTAAAAAACGAATTCATAAAAGCAGATCTTTCTAAAATTGAAATCACAGAGAATATTCAAGTAAACTTGTTGGAGCATGCTCAATTAAGATACTTTGTTCGAAAATTTATTGTAGCTAGTAATGACAAAGCGTTGTTGTTTGTGAATGGAACTTTTGTAAAAGAGTTGAAATCAGGAACGCATTACTTTTGGAATAACGCTATTACGATCGAAGTTAAAACTGTTGATACAAGACAGCAACAACTTGAAATTTCGGGACAGGAATTGTTGACTAAAGATAAAGCAGGATTGAGAATCAATTTTTTTGTGAGATACCAAGTTATTGATATTATGAAAGCTTTGGTCGAAAACAAAGACTTCGAGAAACAGCTGTATGTTGCCATGCAATTAGCTTTAAGAGCTTTTGTTGGCGGATTGACTTTAGATGAATTATTGAGCAAAAAAGATGCTATTGCAGAAGCTATTTTAGAAGAAGCAAAAACTAAAATCAAAGATTTAGGTTTGAATATTTCTGATGCTGGAATAAGAGATGTAATTCTTCCAGGAGATATGAAAGAAATCATGAATCAGGTTTTGGTTGCCGAGAAAAAAGCGCAGGCCAACAGTATTATGAGAAGAGAAGAAACCGCTGCAACAAGAAGTTTGCTAAACACAGCAAAGCTGATGGAAGAAAATGAAATGTTGTGGAAATTGAAAGAGATGGAATACGTTGAAAAAATCGCCGATAAAATTGGAGAAATCACAATTTCTGGAAGCGGCAATGTAATTGGACAATTAAAGGAAATCTTCGTAAAATAGAGAAAAGCCATCAATGGAAACGCTGGTGGTTTTAGTTTAAAAATAAAAATTTAAGGATGAATCAAGAAATAGGATGTGCGTCTGACCGTCATTTTGGTCATACAACTATAGTTGAGTGTAGTGAGTTTCCATTTGCCTCGAGCAAAGGATATCATTTAGGGCTCATTAAAGAATGGAATGAAAAGGCAAGATCGAGGGAAATTTATATCGTTTAGGAGATGCTTCTCCGGTAAAGTAATGTTGTTTTAAGCTTTACAGATATTGGTTTCCCAGAGGTCCTGCGATTTTCTGAGGTTCCCAAGAATTACAAAGAAAAAATACCATGAATAACAATACATTAAAACAATAAAAACGCAATTAGAAAAAAATACGAGATAGAAAAAGAAGGAAAATATTTTGATTATTTACACAAACCTTCTCGAGGAAAACTTCGTGATTTATGCTGGTTCATTTTCGAAGACAATCTAACAAAGGATGATTTGAATGTTTTCAGTAATCTATTGGGTTTAGATTTCGATCATACCAAAAAGAATAAGTTTAAGGAGAAGAAAGATAAGTTTAGACCTATCGAGACTTTCTTTAAAGGTGAAACAGATCCGTCAAATATAGATGCTATAAATATGGCTGCAATTTTGGTTGATTTTGAGCCTCGTCCTTTCAAGAAGTTTTACGAAAATTCTAAAACTGAAGCAGCAAAACCAATCAAACGGATTGATAAAGCGAAAGCAGTTTTTGAAAAGAAGCGTAATGAAAAAAGGGAAAAGACTGAAAAAAAGTCTAAGAAAAGAAGTTTCTTTCTAGATTTTAAAAGCATGTTTTTATAGGCTTTTGCCACAAAGGCACTAAGACACAAAGTTTTTTAGCCACAGATTAAAGGATTAAAAAGATTATTAAAAAATCTCCTGAATCTGCTAAATCTGCCTGAAACTAATCCTAGCGTTCCTTTGCGTAAATCTTAGCGAACCTAGCGGTTAAACAATTAAACACAATTATTAAAAATTAAACAAAATGAAAACTACAGATAAAATTATTATTATCGATTTAGAAGCCACATGCTGGCAGGGCACGGTCCCGCAAGGCCAAGAAAACGAAATTATCGAAATCGGATTGGCCATTTTAGATGCAGAAACAGGGCAGATTACAAAGAATAAAGGTATTTTGATAAAACCGCAACGTTCTAGCGTGAGTCCGTTTTGTACAGAATTAACAACCATAACTCAGGATTTGCTGGATCAAAACGGAGTCAGTTTTGAAGACGCTATACACGAATTAATTGACGAGTATAATCCAGATTTATACACTTGGGCAAGTTACGGTCAGTACGATCTCAATATGCTTAGAAAACAATGTAAATCATTAGGAATTCCGTATCCAATGGCTGACGAACATATTAACGTAAAAGTCTGGTTTGGAGAAAAATTTGGTCTGGTAAAACCAACCGGAATGAATGGTGCTTTACAAATGCTGCGTATTCCGTTAGAAGGAACACATCACCGTGGCATTGACGATGCAAAAAATATCGCAAAGATTTTGCATTGGTGTCTGCACAATTAAAAAAGGCTGTCTAATAAAGACAGCCTTTTCCTTTGGTTAATTATTTTGGAATTTTAATTGTGACCATAGATTTTTGCGTAAAGATCTTTGTAAATTTCTTTAATGATCTTACGTTTTAATTTTAGAGTAGGAGTAAGCTGTCCTCCGTCGATAGACCAAACATCTGGAGTTAACTCAAAACGTTTGATTTTTTCCCAGTTTCCAAATTTCTCATTGATGCCTTCAACTTCGTCATCAATACGTTTGATTACATCTGGATTTTCGCTGATTTCTTTATCTGTTTTTCCTAAAGTAATTTTGTGGATTTTTGCCCATTCTTTTACGAATTCAAAATTTGGCTGAATAAAAGCGCCTGGCATTTTTTCACCATCACCAATAACCATAATCTGCTCAATAAAACGAGATTGTTTCATAGCATTTTCAATGATTTGCGGTGCAATATATTTTCCTCCAGAAGTTTTGAACATTTCTTTTTTACGGTCGGTGATTTTCAAGAAACCTTCGCTGTCGATTTCTCCAATATCTCCTGTGTGGAAATAACCATCTTGTAAAGCTTCAGCCGTTTTTTCAGGGTCTTTAAAATAGCCTAGCATTACGTTTGGTCCTTTGCAAAGAATTTCTCCATCTGCAGCAATTTTAACTTCTACATTGCGAATTACTTTTCCAACGGTTCCAATTTTGAAACCTCTGTTTCTTTGATCGTTTACCGCAATTACCGGAGAAGTTTCAGATAATCCGTAACCTTCCATAACCGGAATTTCTGCTGCAGCAAAAACTCTAGTCAAACGTGGTTGTAAAGCGGCACTTCCAGAAACCATTAAATCTAAATTTCCTCCCAAACCTTCTTTCCATTTGCTGAAAATAAGTTTGCGGGCAATTTTCAATTGAAATTCGTACCAGAACCCATTGGCTCCGTATGGTTCGTATTTTAAACCTAAATCAATCGCCCAGAAAAATAATTTTTTCTTGATACCGGTTAATTCAGTTCCTTTTGCATAAATTTTATCGTAAACTTTTTCTAAAAGCCTTGGTACAGCAGTAATTACAGTTGGACGGACTTCTTTTAAGTTGTCACTGATTTTGTCAATTGATTCTCCAAAATAAACCGAAACTCCATAATATTGATAAATGTACAAGATCATTCTTTCAAAAATATGGCAGATAGGCAAGAAGCTCAATGCAGTGCTTTTTCCTGGATCAAACGGAATTCTAGGCGCACTGTCTAAAACATTTGAAACAATATTTTTGTGCGAAAGCATAACACCTTTTGGTCTTCCGGTTGTTCCAGAAGTATAAATAATAGTAGCTAAATCATCAGTTTGTATGCTATCTTTTCTAGCTTCAACTTCATTTTGATTGCTTTCGTCTTCTCCTAAAATAATTAGATCGGTCCAGTGTTTGCAGTCTGGAATTTCATTAAAAGAATATACCTCTTTTAAAGTAGGTACATTTGCCTGAATCATTCTTACTTTTTGAAGTACTTCATCATCAGACACAAAGCAGTACATACTGCCACTGTGATTTAATATATATTCGTAATCTTCTTCTGAAATAGTAGGGTAAATTGGAACGGTTTGCGCACCTGTCTGCAACACCCCAATATCCATAATATTCCACTCCGTACGGTTATTTGATGTAATTAAGGCAATTTTGTCATCTTTCTGAATGCCCATGCGCAATAATGCTCTTGAAATAGCATTTGCTTTTGCAATATATTCCTGGCTAGATGTTTTTTCCCAGACCCCGTTTTTTTTTGTTGCTAACGCAACCGGAAGGTTGTAAGTTTCTTGTTGATAATAGGGAAAATCAAAAAGGCGTGTGATTGAAACCATGTTTAATATATTGAATTTTATTGCAAATTAAATAAAAAATAGGTATGATTTTTAATTTTGTGGAATTTTATGGGAAAATTTATAGAGACTATTAAAAATCAACGAAAACGTTTTCTTTTTTGTAGTAAATATTCGAAATAAATACAAATTATTTATTTGGTGCGGTTTTTCCAAGATCATTATAATCTTCATAATCTTTCACTCTTTCGCCCATAATGAACATTTTTTTCTTGGCAAAATGAATCGAAAACTGTGTGTAATTCCATTCTTCGCTGTCATTGGTTCTGTACCAAAGCGTGTATGATGCACTGTTGAAGCCTTCTTTAAAAACAGGGACACCTTCTTCAGTACATTCAATTCCCCAGTTGATCTTTTCTTTGGTTAAATCTTCGTATTGATAAACACCAGTTCCGTCTGGATTTAAAATGATTATAGGTTCTTTTTTTCCAGCTGGAGCATAAGTTCCCGGAGCAGGATAACCAATTGTTGTGGTAATAAAACGCTCGCGTTCTCTATATTTTATTGGGTTTACTTCAACTTGAGAATACGATTTTGCAGAAATAAAAATTAAGGTAATAATTAATAAACGAATTGCTTTCATTCTATGTAGGATTTAGTGTTTTTTGGGGGTCTAAAAAATTCAGTGGCACGAACTTTTTGGCGAATATAGTTCAAATTTCAATATGAAAAAGGGAAGGTATATTTTTCGATCATATTTTTCATGAGACAAAGATATTTATCCGAATGTTCAGGATTGCTTAAGGTGCATTAAATACCATTGAATTAATCTTAGAGTGGTTTTAAATATTTTTTTTGCCACAGATTAAAAGGATTAGAATGATTTTCTAATTGATGAAAAAAAATCTGTGATAATCTGTGTAATCTGTGGCAAAAAAAAACGCCCGATAAATTCGGGCGCTTTTAATCAAAATATATTTTTAGTTTTTCTCAATCCATTTTCTGGCATTGATAAAAGCTTCATGCCAAGGTGTAAACTCGTCATTTCTGTCTTTTGGATAATGTGCCCAGTTCCATTGGAAAGTCGAACGCTCAATATGAGGCATTGTAACCAAATGTCTTCCTGTTTTGTCACACATCATGGCTACGTTGTAATGAGAGCCATTTGGGTTCGCTGGATATCCTTCGTAAGCGTATTTAGAAACAATGTTGTAATTTTCTTCACCCATTGGTAAATTGAATTTTCCTTCTCCATGAGAAACCCAAACTCCCAAAGTAGTTCCAGCCAATGTCGATAACATAACCGAATTGTTTTCCTGAACTGTTACAGAAGTAAAAATACTTTCGTGTTTGTTACTATCGTTATGAAGCATTTTTCCGTGAACTTCATGCTCCGGATTAATAACTTCTAATTCCATGAACAATTGGCAACCATTACAGATTCCAACAGATAACGTATCTTCTCTTTTGAAGAAATTATCCAAAGCTGTTTTTGCTTTTTCGTTGTATAAGAAAGCTCCGGCCCAACCTTTAGCAGAACCTAAAACGTCAGAATTAGAGAATCCTCCAACAGCTCCGATAAATTGAATGTCTTCCAATGTTTCACGACCAGAAATCAAATCCGTCATGTGAACATCTTTTACATCAAATCCTGCCAAGAACATTGCATTTGCCATTTCACGCTCAGAATTACTTCCTTTTTCACGAATAATAGCTGCTTTTGGTCTTGGTTTTGAAGCGTCAATTACAGGGGCTTTACCAGTAAAGTGAGTTGGGAAAGTATAATTTAAAGCCTGATTTTTATAATTTTCAAAACGTGCTTTTGCAGTTCCGTTTTTAGATTGTTTTTGGTCTAATAAATAAGAAGTTTCAAACCAAACATCTCTGTAAGCTTTTATGTCTAAAGTCCAAAGTCCAAGGTCTAAAGTCTCCGTAGTTGTCGCTTTTCCTAATTTGAAGAATTCAATATTATTTGCATTTAATTTAGCTTCAACAGCTGCATCTTCTTTAGCTTGGAAAACGATTCCGATGTTTTCTGCGAAAAGGATTTTCAATAGATCTTTTTCTGCGAAAGCGCTAAAATCAATTTTTGCTCCCAAGTTTACATCAGCAAAACACAATTCTAATAAAGTAGTAATCAATCCACCGCTTCCGATATCGTGACCAGCTAAAATTTGGCTTTCGCCGATTAATTCCTGAATCGTATTAAAAGCATTTTTGAAGAAAGAAGCATCTTTAATTGTAGAAGTTTCGTTTCCGATTGTATTTCTGATTTGTGCAAAAGAAGAACCTCCTAATTTGAAATCATCTTGAGACAAATTGATATAATAAATAGAATCTCCGTCTTTTTGTAAGACAGGCTCAACTACTTTTCTAATGTCAGTACAGTTTCCTCCAGCCGAAATAATAACCGTTCCCGGTGCAATTACTTCGTCATTTGGATACTTTTGTTTCATCGAAAGTGAATCTTTTCCTGTCGGAATGTTGATTCCCAATTCGATTGCAAATTCTGAACAACCTTCAACAGCAGCGTACAAACGAGCGTCTTCACCTTCGTTTTTACAAGCCCACATCCAGTTTGCAGATAATGAAATTCCTTTTAATCCATCTTTAATTGGAGCCCAAACAATGTTTGATAACGATTCGGCAATAGCATTTCTGCTTCCTGCAACCGGATCTATCAAAGCCGCAATAGGAGCGTGGCCAATAGAAGTCGCAATTCCTTCTTTTCCTAAATAATCCAGAGCCATAACCCCAACATTATTCAAAGGCAATTGCAAAGGTCCAGCACATTGTTGTTTAGCTACTTTTCCACCAACACAACGGTCCACTTTGTTTGTTAACCAGTCTTTTGAAGCAACTGCTTCTAAACGTAAAACGTCTTTTAAATAACTTTCGAAATCATTAGCTGAATAAGAAACAGCAGCATATTTTCTATCGATCGTTTTGTCTGTCATAACCGTTTTTGGAGAACTTCCGAAGAAATCTTCTAAAGCATAATCCATCGGTTTTGAACCATTTGATTTTGATTCGAAAGTAAAACGGTGATCTCCTGTTACATCTCCAACCTGGTACATTGGCGAACGCTCTCTGTCAGCGATTCTTTGTAAGGCATCAATATCTTTTTGACCAATAACCAATCCCATTCTTTCCTGAGATTCGTTACCGATAATTTCTTTTGCAGAAAGTGTTGGGTCTCCAACCGGTAATTTATCCAAATCGATTAAACCTCCCGTTTCTTCTACCAATTCCGAAAGACAGTTTAAGTGTCCTCCAGCTCCGTGATCGTGAATAGAAACAATCGGGTTATGATCGCTTTCTACTAAACCACGAATGGCATTAGCAGCACGTTTTTGCATTTCAGGATTTGAACGCTGAATGGCATTTAATTCGATTCCTGAACCAAAAGCTCCAGTATCTGCAGATGAAACCGCAGCACCACCCATTCCGATTCTATAATTTTCTCCACCAAGAATTACGATTTTATCGCCTTCTTGC
Source organism: Flavobacterium sp. 245 (assembly GCF_004362055.1). Taxonomy (GTDB): domain Bacteria; phylum Bacteroidota; class Bacteroidia; order Flavobacteriales; family Flavobacteriaceae; genus Flavobacterium. Next base: position 122,689 of record NZ_SNXB01000003.1, on the reverse strand, counting down.
GGTTTCTTTTTGATTGATTGATCTAATTTTCCGTAACCAATTCCACCCGCTTGCATGATTACTTTATCGTAACCAATTTTACGGTCGTTTTCTGAATGTTCGAAAGTTAAAACAGAACCCGTAATCAATGGCTGACCAAATTTATTTCCGAAATCTGAAGCTCCGTTTGAAGCTTTGATCAAAATATCCATTGGAGTTTGGTACAACCATTTTCTTTCCTCAAGAGCATTTTCCCAAGTCCTGTCATCCTGAGCGGAGTCGAAGGATTTCAAACGAGAATACGAAGTCATGTAAACGGCAGTTCCTGCTAATGGCAAAGAACCTTGACCACCTGCTAAACGGTCACGAATTTCTCCTCCAGAACCCGTTGCAGCTCCGTTGAAAGGCTCAACTGTTGTTGGGAAATTGTGTGTTTCGGCTTTTAAAGAGATAACCGAATCAAATTCTTTTATTTCGTAAAAATCAGGTTTGTCTGCCGATTTTGGTGCAAATTGCTGCACTTTTGGCCCTTTTACAAAAGCAACGTTGTCTTTGTAAGCAGACACAATATCATTAGGATTTTCCTGAGATGTTTTTTTGATTAATTTGAAAAGAGAAGTTTCTTTTTCTTCACCATCAATAACAAAAGTTCCGTTGAAAATTTTGTGACGACAGTGTTCTGAATTCGCTTGAGAGAAAGCAAAAATCTCAGAATCAGTTAGTTTTCTTCCTAATTTAGTTGAAAGATTATTTAAGTATTCTACTTCTTCTTCGCTCAAAGCTAAACCTTCAACTTTGTTGTAAGTTGCAATATCATCAATTTCCAGAATTGGTTCTGGCTGAATGTTGATCGTGAAAATCTCCTGATCTAATTCATTGAATTTTTGGAAAAGCATCGGGTCAAAATCAGCAAAATCTTCCGTTGCCGGATGAAATTCTTCAATTCTGATAATGCCCGGAACACCCATGTTTTGAGTGATTTCTACAGCATTTGTACTCCAAGGTGTGATCATAGTGGCGCGGGGACCAACAAAAAAACCCGTCAAAGCGGATTTTTCGATCTTATTAGAGTCGGCAAAAAGCCAGTTTAATTTTGAAATGTCTTGAGCTGAAATTTCGTTTTGCGTTTGTACGGCAAAAACAGTTTTGCTTTGGTTTTCAAAGAAATGGATCATTGTGATGTGTAGTTTGTTGTATTGAAGTGCAAATTTAGTGTAAATAAATAGTAAGCGCAAATTTGAAATAGAAGTCTTTTAAAAAAGTTTTTTTAATCTCGCAAAGACGCAAAGTTTTAGTTAAAGTAATGATTAATCGTATTGTTGTCAATTTCGACGAAGGAGAAATCCTCGTAAGTAACTCCGCAACGAGAGTCTAATCTTTGTAGAGCTTCTCGCGAGGATTTCTCCTTCGTCGAAATGACATAAAATGAGAAAAAATCATTTTAATACCATAATCTGTGGCTAAAGAAAACGTAATGTCTTAGCGACTTCGTGTCAAATATTACTTAGGAAAAACAGCATTTTGGTAAGCACCTAAATCAGGAGGCGAAGTTCTTGTAATTCCTAAAATATCCAACGGAATTATATACGCCTGATTCCCTTTCGCGAAAGCGGATGAAGTATTATCAATATTGAATTTGTTCTGGTTGACATTATAAAACTTCGGATTTTCATTTAAAATGATGTTGTTATAATGTTCTGTGTCAGTTTTAAATTGATAATCAGGATTTGTTGTTGAACTGCTGAATTTTAAAAGGCAATTGTTCAATTGGTAAACAAATGCTGCGTTGGTGTTTTTATTCAAATTAAACGCGTTTGTATTTGAACCATAAATGATGCAATTATTGAAAGTTGCCTGCGTTAGTGGATTCGTTTCTGGCGTTTTGCCTGCTAAATTATTACTCAGGTTGACTGTAAATTGCGAACTGCTTTGCCAATTGTTGTTAAAAGTGCAATGTATAAAACTATAATTTCCGCCATAAACACACGATAAACTCGCTAAACCAGCATAATTAATGACTAGATTTTCTCCGTTGATTCGTGCATTTTGTGCTAAAATTCCATATTCGGCACAATTGTAAATTTGAGTGTTTTTAATTTGAATTGCGTTAGAAGTATTTCTGATGTCTAATCCAGAAATGGCATTTTTTAAAGTCAAATTTGTAATCGAATGATTATTGCTGCCATTTTCTAAAATAACCGATTTCCATTGTCCAGGAATATCAGAATAAAGAGATTCTAAACGATCGCCTTCAAAAATAACTTCATTTTCAAGTTTTTCTGTTGTTGATTTTGCCCCATTGATTTGTAAAGCGGCTTTATTGCCAACATACAAACCAGAATTAGCGTGAAAATGAACTCGTGCTCCCGCTTCAAAAGTTACCGTTTTATTTTCTGGCACTCCTGCGTATCCGTAAATTACGTAAGGTTTTTGTTTGGTAAAAATTAATTCATTTCCGTTTACAGGATCATTTTCGTTGAGATAAAAACCATCAACATCTTTGCCGTCGATTTTGATTTTTTCTTTCGTTCCATCCGGATTTTGATTTGGATATAAAAAAATGGCATCCTGAATCAAAGTCACTAAAGCAACTTGCTGCAGGTTTGCACCGCTGTCAAACTGAATTTCATCGGTATATAAAAAATCGGATGGATTGGCGTCTGTAATATCTGCGGTAGTTTCAACAAAAATATACAAACTGTCTTTAGCCAAAAGCGTAACATTATTGAAGATTTTTCCATTGTTTCCAGTCATTCCGTCAACTGTCATTCGGTATTTAGAATTCAACCCTTTTTTGAGTTGAATAATCGGGATAGAAATATCGTCTTTGCTTTTATTATAGACTTTTAGCTGATAAGTGCTCGATCCTATATTTTTAAAAACAGTATCCAAATAAACCGTATCTTTTGAAAACTTTAAATCTCCGGAACTGGCAACGGTATCAAAATCAGTTCGGCACGAGCTGAAAGCCAGAATTAGAGCGAGAAGGAAGAGTGCAAAATAATGACGCATTTGAATTCTTTTTTTGTAAAAATAACAAAAAACTTACACGTTCTGAGATGATTTTTAAATATTAGAATTCGATTTTCAAATTTGTATCTCATCTTTTCTTTAATTTTACGATTTTAAAGCCCATTTTAATGAATTACACTAAAGAGCAAATCTTAGAGCGTTGCAATCAGTTTTCTAAAAACACTTTGATGGAGACGCTAAAAATTGAATATATCGATGCAGGTGACGACTTTTTAACTGCAAAAATGCCTGTAAATCCAAGTGTTCATCAACCAATGGGATTGCTGCATGGCGGCGCTTCAGTTGCTTTGGCTGAAAGTGTTGGCAGTGCTGCATCCTTCTTTTTTATAGATCCAAGAGAGCAGGAAGTTCGCGGTATCGAAATTTCGGCAAATCATTTAAAAAGTATTCGCGAAGGCTGGGTTTTTGGAACAGCACGAATCATCCATAAAGGAAGAAGTGTTCATCTTTGGGAAATTAAAATTACAGATGAAGCTGGAAACCTGATTTCGCTTTGCAAACTGACCAATATGGTTTTAGATAAAAAGAAAGATTAAATATATGAATGACTTTTTCTCCACTATACGAAAACACCAAGAGCAAAAATTGCCTTTTGTAATTTATTCTAAGCCTAATTCTTCCAGTATTTTTGCCCTTTTGCAGCAAAATGACACTTTACATTCTGTTTCAGATTACAGTGAAAAAGGTTTTGTTTTTGCTTCTTTTGATGAAAAACAGCTGTTTATTATTCCTGAAGAACAATCTAGAATTATTAGTGCTGAACAGACTCTTGTTGGTTTTAGTTTCAACGAAATTGATGATTTATCTGTTGATCCTGAAGCTAAAAGGCAATATGAGGATTTAGTTTCAAGAGGAATTGAAGCCATTAATAACGAAGAGTTTAAAAAAGTAGTTTTATCCAGAAGTGAGAAAGTTGATTTGATAGATTTTGATTTTATCGTCACTTTCAAGCGTTTGATTCATCTTTATCCGTCTAGTTTTTCATACTGTTTTTTTCATCCGGAAATCGGATTTTGGATGGGAGCAACACCAGAACAATTGCTAAAAGCAAACGGAAATGCTTTTGAAACGACAGCTTTGGCTGGAACACAAAAAGCAACTTTAGAAACCGAAATCTCCTGGCAACAAAAAGAAAAAGATGAACAGCAATATGTGACCGATTTTATTATAAAAAGATTGCGAGAAGTTGCTTCATCTGTAAATGTTACAGAACCTTACAGCATAAAAGCAGGATCAATCTGGCATATTAAAACCGATATTTCGGGAGTTTTAAATGATAACTCGACTTTGGAAGAAGTTATTGATACACTGCATCCAACACCTGCTGTTTGCGGTTTGCCAAAGAAAAAAGCAAAAGCATTTATACTTGAAAACGAAAATTACGATAGAACTTTCTACACAGGCTTTTTAGGCGAGTTGAATTGCAGTTTTGCGCACAATGCCCATAGTTCTGATTTATTTGTAAATTTACGTAGCATGCAAATTGTAGATAATACAGCCATTTTATATATGGGATGTGGTGTCACAAAAGAAAGTATTCCTGAAAAGGAATGGGAGGAAAGCGTCAATAAATCAATGACGATGAAAAGAGTTTTGAATATAAAGAAGAATAGTAGTTGTTAAAAAATGTTTCAAGTTTCAGGTTTCAAGTTTCAAGTTGTTGGAACGTAAAACCTGAAACTTGAAACCTGAAACTTGAAACAAAAAAAAATGAAATTAGACATATTAGCCTTTGGTGCACATCCTGATGATGTTGAGTTGGGTTGTGCGGGAACCATTTTAAAAGAAGTTTCCCTTGGGAAAAAAGTTGGAATTGTTGATTTGACACGCGGTGAATTAGGAACGCGCGGAACGGCCGAAATTAGAGATCAAGAAGCAAAAGATGCTGCAAAAATTTTAGGTGTTGTTGTGAGAGAAAATTTAGCAATGCGCGATGGATTTTTTGTAAATGATGAAAAGCATCAATTGGAAGTCATCAAAATGATTCGAAAGTATAAGCCAGAGATTGTATTGTGCAATGCAATAGATGATCGCCATATTGATCACGGAAAAGGAAGCAAATTAGTTTCTGATGCCTGTTTTTTATCAGGTTTAATGAAAATTGAAACCTCGATTGACGGAGAGAAACAAGAAGCATGGAGGCCAAAGGTAGTGTATCATTATATTCAATGGAAAAATATCGTTCCTGACTTTGTAGTTGATATTACTGGTTTCGAGAAAAAGAAAGTGGAAGCAATTTCTGCTTATAAAACGCAATTTTATGATCCAAATTCAAGTGAACCTGCAACGCCTATTACAAGTAAAAACTTCTTTGAAAGTTTAAATTACCGTGCGCAGGACTTAGGAAGGCTTGTTGGGAAAGATTTTGCCGAAGGTTTTACTGTTGAAAGATGTTTGGCAGTCAATAGCTTAGAAAATTTATTGTAATTTTTTCATTTTTTTCTTTGTAGAACTGAACCTTTGTTCTATATTTGCACTCGCTAAGCAAAAATGGTGGTTGTAGCTCAGCTGGTTAGAGTAGCGGTTTGTGGTGCCGCGGGTCGCCGGTTCGAACCCGGTCAGCCACCCAGAAATTTAAAGCCTTGAAGAAATTCAAGGCTTTTTTTGTGCGTTTAATTTTCAACGGTTTTTTGTCATCCTTATATTCCTCAGGATGACAAAAAAAAGCACAACTGTTAAGTTGTGCTTTTTAGTGGTTATTATATTTGGTTTATGTATTATTGAATTTCTTCAAAGGTTGTACCTTGTTTGATGTCTCCGGTTTTAAAGCCTTTTTTAAACCAGTACATTCTTTGTTCAGACGATCCGTGGGTAAAAGAATCAGGAACTATCTGACCTTGCATTTTGCTCTGGATGGCGTCATCCCCAACTGCATTGGCTGCGCTTAAAGCCTCGTCAATATCTCCGGTGTCTAAGTTTTGTTGATTGTAATGTGCCCAAACTCCTGCATAAAAATCGGCTTGAAGTTCTAGAGCTACAGAAAGTTTATTGGCTTCGGCCTCACTTTTTCCTTCTTGGGCCTGACGCATTTTTGCAGATGTGCCTAGTAAAGTCTGGATGTGATGACCAATTTCATGCGCGATAACATAGGCAATTGCAAAATCGCCACCTTTTGCGCCAAATCTCGTTTTTAATTCTTCGAAAAAAGCTAAATCCATATAGACTTTTTGATCTCCCGGACAATAAAAAGGCCCAGATGCTGATGATGCACCACCGCAGGCTGTTTGTACAGACCCTCTGAAAAGAACTAATTTCGGATTTTTGTAGGTCATTCCATTCTCTTCAAAAATTTTGCTCCAGATGTCTTCAGTATCAGCCAGCGTAACTCTGACAAAATTGCCCATTTCTTCATCTTCTTTGCTTAAAGGAGCAGCTGCTTCAGTTTGTGTCTGCTGTCCGCCTTGCATTTGCTCTAAAACTGGGGCTATTTGTTTGCCGGTTTCGCCGCCAAAAACATTCAGCAATAATACAATGATTCCAATAACGCCACCTCCAACAGCTATTTTGCCTCCAGAAATTGATCTTCTGTCTTCAACATTATCACTTTGTCTTCTGCCTTGCCATTTCATAGTTTACTTGATTTAAGCTTATTATGTTTTTATTAATACGAATTTATAGATTTTTTAGCAATTTTGAGATGATAACAGCTATTTTGTTTTAAACTATTTTAGCCATTTTCGTAATGCTTCCTCTACAGTACCTCTGATGATAGGTTTTGAAATGTAATCGTTCATTCCGGCGGCAATACATTTGTTTTTCTCTTCTTTTTCAGCACCCGCAGTTACCGCAATAATAGGAATGGTTTTGCCAATTTCGGTAATTCTGATTGCTTTTGTAGCTTCATAACCATTCATAATTGGCATTTGTATGTCCATAAAAACAAGATCCGGATTTATATTTTCGATCTGTTTTACGGCTTCATAACCGTTTTCACATTCAAAAATAATCGAATTCATATTTAGATTCTTCAAGATCGTTTTTAAAAGCAGCATATTCACTTTATTGTCCTCTACAATCAGAATATTTACATTTTTCAAATTCGAATTGTAGCTAAGCGAATAATCAGGTTCTGCTCCGTTTGAAAGTGCTTTTAGTTTTTCATTAATTGTATTTTGGCTTGTTTTAAGGTTTAAGTCAAAATAAAAGGTGCTTCCTTCGTCAATTTTGCTTTTAAGCTGTAAACGGCTTTCCATTAAGGCTAATAATTGATTTGAAATGGTAAGCCCCAAACCAGTTCCTCCAAATTTTCTTGTTGTCGAGCTGTCTTCCTGTGAAAAAGCCTTAAAAATTTTCTTCTGATTTTTTTCTAAGATTCCAATTCCGGTATCAATAACGGAGAAACGAATGACATAGAAATCATCGTATTTTTTGTCCAATACAGAAACGTTTAATTTTATTGAACCTTCATTAGTGAACTTAATTGCATTTGACAAAAGATTGATTAAAATTTGTTTCAATCGTACAATATCTGTCCAGATGTATTTTGGGACATTTGGATCAACATTTAATTCCAGCAGCAGATTTTTTTGATTTGATTCATAAATAATTAAATCAAAAATCTGTCCGAGGATTTTTTGAAGATCATATAAATCAATATAAAGTTCGAGTTTTCCTGCTTCAATTTTTGAGAAATCGAGAATGTCATTAATAATTTCAAGCAACGAATGTGCCGACTGATTAATGGTCGTCATATATTTTTCCTGAATTTCTTCAAGATTTGTTTTCATCAATAAATGCGTAAATCCGATAATTCCATTTAATGGAGTCCGAATTTCATGCGACATATTGGCTAAGAAATCAGATTTTGATTTATTTGCCGCTTCTGCAAGTTCTTTTGCTTTAATAGCATCTTCACTTTCTTTGATTTTAGCCTGATTTCGATGACGGTCTAAAGCCGATGATATGTTATTGGCTAAAGTCTGATAAATATAAATTTCGTCTTCTGTCCATTTTCTTTCTTTGGTACAATCATCAAACCCAATAAAGCCAGAAAAAATATTGTCTGAAAATAATGGCAGAATCAAAATTGATTTAATGTCATTTGTAACTAACAAATTTTTGAAAAATGTTTCTTCAAGATTCTTTGTCAGCATACTTAGTGCTCTTTTGCTTTCTGAATGAAAAATAATTTCTTTTAAGTTCTCTTCAGTAAATTTTTGAAGTTCAGTTATTTGATGTACAACGCCATCTCTGGACCATTTGTATTGCTGGCTGATTGTATTGGTCTCAAAATCTTTTTCATAATAAAAAATATGATCGGCTTTTGAGGCTTTTCCAATTATATTATACGTTTCTTCAAACATTTTTTGCGGTCCTTTGCTGAGCAGAAATTTCTCTGTACAAAGTGCCATAGCCGAAAGCAGATCACTTTTTAGTTCCAGCTTTTTCTCGGCTTTAAGCCTCATTTGCGATGAAATTGCCAGCGAAATAACATCGGCAATAGTTCTGGCATAATTGATGTCTTCGTTATCCCATTCTCTTTTTTCGCCCGTGCTTTCAAAACAGGCAACTCCTGCCAATTGTCCGTTTAAAAAAATCGGAACATCCAGCATGGACTTGATTTTGTTTTTTGTGAAATAAATTTCTTGAAATTCAGATGTTTCTAATTTATCAAAAACATCAGGCGCATTTATTATGGCTTTGTTTTTTAATGTTTCAAAATAAATAGGATACGACTCTTTATCAAGAATATTTTTATCACTTAAAGTCTGATTATCACGGCTGAATAGATTTTTGCAGGTAATGACATCATTAGAAAATTTCCAGAAACTTACTCTGTTGGCTTTTGATACAATGGCGCCTTCTTTAATGATATAATCGATTACGGTTTGCATATTGTCGTAATCGCTAAAATTTGTTGTCGAAAGCTTTTTAGTAGAATTGTTGTAAGCTTCGATTTTTTCTAAACGTCTTTTTTTCTCGTTTTCGATGTTTTTTAACTCGGTAATATCTCTCGCAATCCCTGCAAAACCAGTGGTTACTCCTAAATCATTTTTGCGGACAATTACTTTTTGGGAAATCCATAATTCCTCGCCATTTTTCTTTAAAATCGGAATTTCTATTGTTGGATAATTGAGTTCATTTTGTTCCAAATTTTCATAAAAATCAACAGCATTGCTGATGTGGTCTACGTGAATAAAATTTGAATAATGCTGTAAAAGCACTTCATTTTCAGTATAACCTAAAATAGAATAACCAAATTCATTTATAAAAGTAAAATGACCTTCAATGCTTATTTCAAAAATAATATCGGTTGCAGTTTGAATCAGGTTTTTGTATTGATCCTGAACAATTATTTGCTCTGTAACGTCTTGTCCGATGCTGATAATTAATTCATTGGAGAATTTTTTATCTTTCCACTGAATGTATTTATATTCTCCGTTTTTGCTTTTTAATTTTCGGATATATAATTTGTTGTCAATATAGTTTTTATAATAATTATCTCGGCTGAATTCAGAATCTTCAGTAAGTTTCCAAAATTCCAGCGCCATAACATCATCCGGATGGTAACCTAAAATAGAAGTAATTGTTTCGCTGCAAAAAAGCAATTCTCCATTTTCATTGGTTGCAATGGTAAGGGAATTTCCTTTATGGACAATTTCATTTGTAAACCTGTAATTGTCTCTATTGTTTTGAAGGACAGCATATTTTACCTGATTTACAATAAAAATGACAATACAAAAATCGATTAAAAGTATGGATGATTTTATTGGAATTAATTGAAAAACAATTGCAATAATTAAATAAGCGAAGACCAGAGCAACAAAAAGCCAATATACCTTTATAGGTTTTAGAACACCGTAGGAAAAGAAAAAGCATATTAGAAAAGTAATTATTGGAAGTATATCATTTGGGAGGTAAATGATGTTGCGCGCCACATATATGACGTAAAAAAAGAAAGAAACAATAAATATATTCTGAATCCGATCATTCAGGTATTTTATTTTATCAGTAAGTACATAAAACAATAGAACACTGGAGCCAATTATAATATTGTTTATGAATAGACTTTTTGGCCTTATTTTAAAAATTTCATTGATAATTTCAATTACAATAACGGCAATACCAAAAAATAAGATATAAAGCTGATATTCCTTAGTGATGGTTTCGGTTTCCCTTTTCTTCTGAATAAAATAGCCTATTTTGGTTTTTATTCTGAAAAATTGATAGACTAAAATAGCTAAAAAGCCAAACAAAGAAAGTCCTAAAATTATGAGCTTAGGATTGTTGTAGAAAATGACGTCGGAACTAAAAACAAACCAATTTGTTATAGTTGATTTCAGGCTATTGCCCATGAAGGCAATTCCTGAAATCAATGTACTATAAAAACTGTAGTTTTCGGCCATAAAATTTGGGAATGTACTTTAGTTAATAGCATTTTGAGAATTTCTAATAGAGTAGGTCAGGCTCTTTTTTTAGTTAGAAATTCAATTTTATTTGAAATCCGATTGACCAATAGTGTCAATTGAATCTTCTTCCTGTTCCATAGTGAAAATCCCATAATAAGCGGCATAAATCAATGATGTATTGAAAACTGCCGTAAAAAACAATCCTACACCGCAAGCAAATACACCCACAAGAGTACCGATAATTCCAACAATGAACAAACAGAAAATCAGCAACGGATTTTTTGTAACCAATGTAATACTTCCCTTAATCGCATCTATTGCTTTTAGTTTTCCAAAAATGATCAGCGGAACAGTAAAATACATAAGATAGTTAATGAAAATTGAAATTCCAGCTCCTATAAATACATAGTCAATACTTTCAAGAGTGTTTGCAATTGCATTATTAATAAAGCTAATAATTAAAGTAGCAGCAAATAACTGAGCGAAATAAGGTGCTTTGTAATAATGAAATATTGTAGAAACTTTGAATTCTTGATCTTTGTCAGCAGCATCGGCCATTTTGAAAAAACCTGCGCCAAAAGGAGCCATTAAAGCAGTGATAAGAGGAAAGATAATTGTTGAGATTACGGCTTCATCTAAAGTCAGTTTTTTAGGCTTCATACTTTCCTCAATTATTTTAGGAAAATTTTCAACGCCATAAATAGAACTCATGACCACGATTCCACCAATTCCGAATATTACCGCAAATAAAAATATAATTAGTGCTGAGTAAAGTGCAATTTTTTTATAATTTTCGAAAGCATGGTCAAAAACCTGAGAAAAATCCAATGAATAGCCATTGTTTTTAATGTTTTCGATTTGGGCAAGAGTAGATTTCATTTTATTATGGAATTGTTTATACTTTTTGAATTTACGCTGAATATTGAAACGTAAATATAGTATTTTTAATCAATTACATAGGATAATCTATAAAATTAACGAACACATTTTTTATTAGCTTAAAGCCAGTCTAATAATCTTTTAAGCGAGGTTAATTTATCTTTGTAAGGAGCATATCGCATTGGCAGATCGAGCCAGTTTGCTTTTTTTACTACAGCTTTATGATGTGAGAAAATATCAAAACTCAATTGCCCGTGATAAGCGCCAAGGCCACTGTGACCTACACCTCCAAACGGAAGTCTTTTATTAGAGAAATGTACAACCGTATCGTTGATGCATCCTCCACCAAAAGAGTAATTTGTAATTAGTTTTTTTGCAAAAGTTTTATTTTCGCTAAATACATAAAATGCTAAAGGTTTTTCGTACTTACTGATTATATTTTCAATATCAGCTTCGTTTTCATAGGACAGAATAGGTAAAATTGGACCAAAAATTTCTTCTTTCATTACTGGACTATCTAATGCCGGTTCCTCAATCAAGGTTGGTGAAATGTATAATTTTTCAGCGTCTGTTTCTCCTCCAAAAATTACTTTTTCGCGCTCAATCATGCTGTCCAGACGAAGCCAGTTTTTAGTATTGATGATACGTGCGAAATCAGGTGATTTGTCTATTTTTTTTCCGTATGCTTTTAAGATTTCTTCTATAAGAAAAGAAATGAAATTAACTTTCATGTTTTTCTGAATCAAAATATAATCGGGAGCAATACAAGTCTGACCCGCATTCATGAATTTTCCCCAGACGATTCGTTTTGCTGCTAATTTTAAATTGGCAGTTTCGTCAATAATACACGGATTTTTACCGCCCAATTCTAAAGTTACTGGAGTCAGATTTTCGGCAGCTGCTTTTGCAACAACTTTTCCGACAGCCACACTTCCCGTAAAAAAGATATAATCCCAGCGTTTTGCTAATAATTTATTTGAAACTTCGATTCCTCCTTCAAAAACTTCTACGTGTTTGACATGGAATGTTTTAGAAATGATTTTAGCAATAATGGCTGATGTATGTGGTGTAAGTTCTGACGGTTTTAAAAAAACTCTGTTTCCGGCAGCAACGGCAGCAATTAAGGGACAAAGTGCTAGTTGAAAAGGATAATTCCAGGGTGCAATTACTAAAACTTTTCCGTAGGGTTCTTTGTAAATATAATCGGTTGAAGGGAAATTAAGAAGTGATGGAAAAATATTTTTAGGTTTTGCCCAAGAATTAATGTTTTTGATGGTGTCTTTTAATTCTGAAATAACATAATTCGTTTCAGTTAAAACAGCTTCAAATTCTGGTTTTTTAAAATCATCGTACAAAGCTTTTACAATCAAATCTTCGCTTTTTTGAATGTTATACAACAATTTTTTAAGCGTTTCTTTTCTGTATCCGATGTCGTTTTTGTAGTCCATTTTATGATTAGCTTGTTTCTAAGACTATGCAAGTTAATTGATAATAATTAAAAAATTAACAATTATATCATAAAAAATTATACGGCATTCCAAATAGTTTCGTCTGGAGTTGGTGCTATAATTGTGATGTTTTCTTTAGAAACTGGATGAACAAAAAACAGTTTTCTGGCGTGAAGATGAATGCCTCCATCTGGGTTGCTTCGGTCTGCACCATATTTTAAATCTCCTTTTATTGGAGAACCAATTGCTGACAATTGTGCTCTGATTTGATGATGACGCCCCGTATGAAGATTAATTTCTAAAGCAGTATAATTTTGAAGCTCTTTAATTATTTTGTAATCCAGACTTGCCAGTTTGCTGTCAGGAACTTCTTTTAAATGTGCTTTTGAAGTGTTATTCTTTTCGTTTCTTTTTAAATAATGAACTAGTTTGGCACTAGCTTCCAAAGGTTTGTTTTTGACAACTGCCCAATACGTTTTTTTTGTTTCACGATTGCTAAACAATTCGTTCATTCGAGTTAAAGCTTTGCTGGTTCTCGCAAAAACAACAATTCCCGTTGTAGGACGATCTAAACGATGAATTACGCCCAAAAAAACATCACCTGGTTTGTTGTATTTAGCTTTAATGTATTCTTTTACAACATCAGATAACGGTTTGTCTCCTGTTTTATCGCCTTGCACAATATCACCTACACGCTTATTAACTACAATAATGTGGTTGTCTTCGTGTAAGATTTGGAGATTATTTTTATCTGAAAGAATTTTCATATTTAGACTTGCTTAGATTTTAGACTGACTTAGACTTCTTAGATTTTTTGGCTTTTTTATTCTATAACAAAGTTGCTCTAAATCGAGAAGTCATTTTTGTGATTTCCTCCAGCATATTAATTAATTCAATGGCGTTACTTTCATTTATAAACCCCAAATCGGATGAAATTAGAAGTTGTGTCTCAACTTCGTATGCAGATCCGATTGCAATTTCTAAAAAACGTGCAAAATCTTTATTGGAATTTCTTGATGAGCCTTCAGCAATATTTGAAGGAATTGAAACTGATGCTCTTCTTAACTGATTAATTATTCCAAATTTTTCTTCATTCGGAAATGTTGCAGTTATTGAATAAATTTTAGAACAAAATAATCTGCTTTTTTTCCAAATTAAAAGTTCTTTAAACTGATGCATTTTTTTTTTTTTTGATAGTGAGATTTTTAGACTGGCTTAGACTTCTTAGATTAAATTTGAAAAAAAATAGAATTCAAACTCTAAGAAGTCTAATGTCTAAGAAGTCTAAGAAAGTCTAGAAATTAATATTGTTCATTAGAATTCGGGAAATCACTAGATTTTATATCGGCAACATATTGGCCAATTGCACCAGTCATTTCTTGATATAAATTTAAATAACGGCGCAAGAAACGCGGGCTGAATTCATTGTTCATTCCTAACATATCGTGAATTACTAAAACTTGTCCGTCAACACCGCCGCCGGCACCGATCCCGATAACAGGAATTGAAATGCTCTCAGCTACTTTTTTAGCAAGATCAGCAGGGATTTTTTCAAGAACTATAGCAAAACAGCCTATTTTTTCAAGCAGTTTAGCATCTTCAATTAATTTTTCAGCTTCTTGATCTTCTTTTGCTCTAACGCTGTAAGTTCCAAATTTATAAATTGACTGAGGAGTTAAACCCAAATGTCCCATAACTGGAATTCCGGCGTTTAATATTTTTTTAATTGATTCTTTGATTTCTTTTCCACCTTCTAATTTTACAGCATGTCCGCCACTTTCTTTCATAATTCTGATAGAAGAGCGCAAAGCTTCTTTAGGATCTGACTGATAGCTTCCAAAAGGTAAATCTACTACAACTAAAGCTCTATCAACAGCGCGAACTACAGACGAAGCATGATAAATCATTTGATCTAAAGTAATTGGCAAAGTTGTTTCGTGACCCGCCATTACATTTGATGCAGAATCGCCCACTAAAATCACATCAACACCTGCGGTATCAACAATTTTGGCCATTGTATAATCGTACGCGGTAAGCATAGAGATTTTTTCTCCATTGCTTTTCATTTCAATTAATGATTTGGTAGTGATTCTTTTATAATCTTTTTTAGCAACTGACATTCTGTAGTAGTTTTAGTTTTTTGTAATGATTTTAAAAACAGTTTTTGTTTTTAAAACGTGATTTTTAGTTTGCAAAATTAAGTAATATATTCTAACAATCGGCCATATTTACCGCAATTGCCAATCCGCCTTCAGAGGTTTCTTTGTATTTAGAATTCATGTCTTTAGCCGTTTGCCACATGGTATTAATTACTTTATCTAAGGGCACTTTAGCATTTTTAGAATCGGTTTCAAGGGCCAATTCTGCCGCATTTATAGCTTTTATTGCTCCCATAGTATTTCTTTCAATACACGGAATCTGAACTAAACCGCCAATAGGATCACAGGTTAAACCTAAATGATGTTCCATTGCAATTTCGGCCGCCATCAAAACCTGAGCTGGAGAACCGCCCATTAATTCACAAAGCGCTGCCGCTGCCATTGATGACGAAACGCCAATTTCGGCTTGACAGCCTCCCATTGCAGCCGAAATTGTAGATCCTTTTTTAAAGATGCTTCCAATTTCTCCGGCAACCATTAAAAATTGTTTGATTTCTTTTTCGCCTGCACTATGATTTTCAATTACCATATAATACATTAAAACGGCAGGGATTACACCCGCACTTCCGTTTGTAGGGGCCGTAACAACTCTTCCTAAAGAAGCATTTACTTCGTTAACTGCCAATGCAAAACAGCTTACCCATTTTAAAATCTGACGAAATTTAACTTCGGTTTTTCTGATTTCTTCCAGCCAAGTCTGCGGATCAGTATAATTGGATAAACCAATCAAATTTTGATGCATATCAAAAGCTCTTCTTCGTACATGAAGTCCGCCAGGAAGAATTCCTTCAGAATGACATCCAATGTACATACATTCCAGCATCGTATTCCAAATGCGCATCAATTCTGAATGAATTTCTTCTTCAGAACGCATTGATTTTTCATTTTCATAAACAATTTCAGAAATTAATTTGTTTTCAGAAATCGTATAATTCAAAAGCTCGACCGCATTTTGAATCGGGAACGGAAAAGCACATTTTATAACTTCTTTTATTTTAGCATTTTCACGTTCTTCTTTAACAACAAAACCGCCGCCAATCGAATAAAAAGTCGATTCATATTCAGAATCATCATTTTTATAAGCTGTAAATTTTAAACCATTAGCATGAAAGGGCAGAAAGTCTTTATTAAAAACAATATCCTGAAGAAAATAAAATGCAATAGGGTATTGATTTGCTAAAATAATTTCATTTTTGTTTTCAATGGTTTTAATAATCCCGTCAATATCATCAACCGGAATATATTCAGGATCCTGTCCGCTCAAACCCAACATAACGGCCAAATCTGTAGCATGCCCTTTTCCGGTTAACGAAAGCGAGCCGTACAAATCGACTTTTACACGCTTAATTTGATCTAAAATAGATGCACTTTTTAGCTCTTCTAAAAAGCGTTCTGCGGCCCTCCAAGGACCCAAAGTATGTGAGGATGAAGGTCCAACACCAATTTTAAGCATATCAAAAACAGAGATACATTCTTCCATTGTTTCATTTTTGTTACTACAAAGATAATTGAATAATGCAACGATGATTCGCTTTTGATTGTTAATGTTGCATTTTTGTTAAAAAAGGTATTAAATATTAATAATTTGGCAACAAAATAAATTTAATTGCTTAATATGCAGTTTACGTAGAAAGTTAGCGTTTTTTCGGTATTTTTGTAAAGAGCCTTACACTAAAACAGCTTAAATTGTTTGGTATAATTAAAAATTACTTCAAAGAATTTTTTGAATTCTGAAAATGTCTTTTTACGATTACAGTACCACAAAGCATAAAATTACAATATGATAGAATTTTTCAGGCATTTTTTACACGAATTCGAATTACCGCTCACTAACCCAGTATTGATTTTTTCTTTAATACTCTTTATCATTCTGCTGTCTCCAATTTTATTAAAAAAAATCAATATTCCGGGGATTATTGGCTTGATTATATCCGGAGTTATTATTGGTCCGCATGGTCTTCATCTTTTAGAAAAAAATTCGGCAGTTAATTTATTTTCAACAATCGGACTTTTGTATATTATGTTTATCGCTGGGCTTGAATTGGATATGAATGAATTCAAAGCCAATCGAAACAAGAGTTTATTATTCGGTTTTTTTACTTTTATTATTCCGCTTTCAATAGGTTTTCCAGTTTGTTATTATTTGCTTCATTATGAATTTAATGCCAGTTTTTTAACAGCAAGTATGTTTGCAACACATACTTTAGTTGCCTATCCCATTGTCAGTAAATTAGGAATTGCTAAAAATCAAGCTGTTGCCATTACAGTTGGAGGAACAATTTTGACAGATACAGCAGTTTTGATTATTTTGGCCGTTATTATGGGAAGTAGCCAAGGAAGCCTAAATCAAGCTTTTTGGATAAAATTGACAGTTTCATTAGCGATATTTTCGGCAATTATGTTTTTAGTGATTCCGAGAATTGCCAAATGGTTTTTCAAGAAATTAGAAAGTGAAAAACACGCCCATTATATTTTTGTGCTTTCTGTGGTTTTTTTCGCAGCCTTTTTAGCCGAAGTAGCAGGAGTGGAGCCTATAATTGGTGCTTTCGTCGCAGGTTTGGCATTAAATCCTTTAATTCCGCATTCATCTGCCTTGATGAACCGAATTGAATTTATAGGGAATTCATTATTTATTCCGTTTTTCTTGATTTCTGTTGGAATGCTGGTTGATGTAAGCGTAATTTTAAGCGGGCCAACGGCATTAATTGTTGCTGCGACACTTAGTATTGTTGCCATTTTTGGAAAATGGATGGCAGCCTTTTTTACTCAAATTGTTTTTAAATACACTAAAACAGAAAGACAGCTTATTTTTGGCTTAAGCAGTGCACATGCCGCCGCCACTTTAGCCGTAATTTTAGTGGGTTATAAAGCTAAAATTTTAGATGAAAATATCTTAAACGGAACTATTATTCTGATTTTAATTACGTGTATTGTGGCTTCTTTTGCAACCGAAAAAGCAGCTAAAAAAATTGCAATCTGCGAAGAGGAAATTTCGCATGAAGATGCTGGAAAAGATCAAATTCTGGATGAACATATTTTAATTCCACTGGCAAAAACTTCTGCAACGGCAAGTTTATTGGATTTTGCGCTTTTAATTAAAGATAAAAAATCACCCAATCCGGTTACTTTATTAACGATTGTTCCGAATAATGATCAGGCCGAAAAAAATATTTTGAAGTATCGAAAAGCGGTTGATAAATTCGTTATTCAAGGTTCAGCTTCTGAAGTGAAAATAAATACGATTGCCCGAATTGATCACAATCCTGCGAGTGGCATTGCAAGAACTTCAAAAGAAATCATGTCGGATATTGTCATTATTGGCTGGCCGAAAAAGACTGGATTTTTGGATAAGATTTTTGGCGAAAACGTAGATTCGATAATCAACAATGTCGATAAAAGCTTATTTATCTGCCGTTTTCCAACGAATTTTGTAGAAGAAAAAAGGCTGGTTTTTATTTGTCCGCCATTTTCGGAAAGAGGAATTGGATTTCATCTATTATTACAGAAAATTTGCAGATTATCGCAGGAATTAAGCATTCCGATTGTACTTTACGCCGATTATAAAACACATCAAGCCATTCAGGCAATTGCAAATAATTTGAGATTAAATTCAAAATTTGGTTTTAAAAGCGTTATTGAATGGGATAATTTTGAATCCATTTCAGACGAAATAAAACCAACCGATTTAATTGTTTTCAATTTGTCCAGAAAAGGTTCTGTTTCCTATCAATCTATTTTTGAAAGACTTCCTCAGAAATTCGAAAAATTCTTCAGCGATAATAATATCATCTTAGTTTATCCGCAAGACGACCGACAAGAAAGTGCGATGGATGCCTATGAAGATTTTAGTGCAACACCATTAACAAAAGGTTTAGAAGCTATTGAGCAAATTGGTAGAGGTTTGGGAAGTATTTTGAAGAAGGGGTAAATCATATAATTAAATTTATTTTTGAGCTGTATACCTATGAAAATAAAGTTACCTGTTATTATTTTAATTTTATTGAGCAATTTATGTTTAGGGCAAAGTGTCTTATATAAAAAATGGGATGTTTTTAGTGCTAATGGCAAAAAAGGAATTAAAGATAAAAAAGGAACAATTGTAGTGCCTGCCAAATATGATGATGTAGATTTTGGTTATGCTGATACGTTGGTAAGGGTTAAGCTTAATGAAAAAGTTGGCGTTTTAGATAAATTTGGCAAGGAAATGACGCCAATAAAATATGATGGTACTTTTTGGTATACCGATAATTTGTTGCTTGTAAGTACTGATGGAAAATGGGGATATTTAGATAAAAAAGGAAACGAAATTATTCCGTTAATTTATCAAAGAGGAGGTATGTTCAGTGAGAAATTGGCTAACGTAAAATTAGATGGAAAATATGGTTTTATAGACGGAAAAGGCAATACAATTGTTGATTTTTTATATGATGACGCCACAGTATTTAATGACGGAATTGCAAAAGTTCGAAGTGATGGTAAATTTGCATTTATAAATGTTCAAGGAAAAGAGATCACAGATTTTAAATATGATGCAGGCTATTTTAGTAAAGATGGACTTATAAGAGTCAAATTAGACAAGAAATATGGCTTTATCAATAAAAATGGAGAGGAAATAATCCCTTTAAAATATGATGATGCGAATGATTTTGAAGAAGGTTTAGCTGTTGTTAAATTAAACAATAAGTTTGGGTACATAGATAAGACAGGTAAAGAAATTATACCATTAACTTATGATCGTACTTATCCTTTTTCATTTGGTTTGGGAGCTGTACAAATAGAAAAAAAATATGGTTTCGTCGATAAAACAGGAAAGGTTGTTATCCCAATTAAATATGATAGTGCGGCAGGTTTTGTTGATGGAAAAGCTTTCGTGGGTCTTAACGGCAATTATTTTTCTATTGATGTAAAAGGAAATTGTGTGGGTAATGGTTGCAAATAGTAAAATAGAATTACTAGAGGTCGGATTTTTAGATAAAAACAGAAGAAATAATTATTTGTACTTGAATAAATGAAATTAAAATTTCCGTTACTTATAATAGTAACACTTTTAACTTTTGCTGCTACGGCACAAAACAAAATGAAAAAAGTCGAAGAACTAATTGATACAAAAGATCCAGGCTGGACGTTGGTACAAGATTGGATTAAAAATGCAAAAAACAAAGTTGAAATTTTGCCTGTTGATCAAACAAAGGCAAAAGATGTATTGTATAAAACTCAGGTTACAACGCGTTCGTCAATGGGGGCGGTTATTTTTAATACTGGCGGACTTTTAATTGATGACGGATGGATCCGAATTTTGGGTTCAGGAAATTCAAAATTTAATCGTACAATTTCAGATTGGAACAAGGGAAAATCATTTAACGAATTTGGTGAAACACCTCCTTTTTTATTAATTGCTGATGATGCTATTGGCGGTTTTTATATTTTGAACGGAGGCGGACTAGGAACTGACATTGGAAAAGTTTATTATTTTTCGCCTGATAATCTTGAATATGAACCGCTTGATATTACTTATTCTGAATTTTTAGGATTTTGTTTCAATAATGACTTGGATAAGTTTTATGAAGGAAACAGATGGAATGGATGGCGAGCAGAAGTTACGAAATTAAAAGGCGATGAAGTTTTTAATTTTTATCCTTTTCTCTGGTCTGCGGAAGGAAATGACATCAATAAAAGTTCACGAAAAATAATTCCAATTCAGGAGCAATATAGTTTGAATTTAGATTTACGAAAACAATTAGGATTCGGAAAATAATTTTTTAAAACGAGATTAAAATGAATCACAAAATCAAATCAATACGGCCTTTTATCGGAGCTAAAAATTTCGAAGTATCAAGAAGTTTTTATCGTGATTTAGGATTTGAAGAAATTATTTTAGAGTCCAATTTCTCTGTTTTTAAAAACGGAGAGATTGCCTTTTATCTGCAGGATTATTACGCAAAAGAATGGATTGAAAACACCATGATTTTCCTTGAAGTTGACGATGCAGAAAGATATTATCGTGAAATTTCAGCACTTAATTTAACCGAAAAATATGGCGTAAAACTAACGCCAACTCGCCATTTAGATTGGGGAAGTGAATGTTTTCTTCACGATCCATCTGGGGTTTTATGGCATTTTGGAACGTTTAAAAAGTAAAATACTATCTCAAACCAAAATTTCCCAAAACTCGCGTAGTACTTTTACGCTGATACCAGTCATTATAAACTAGTTCCAGGCTTTTTACATCAAATTCGCCAAAATCATAATCACGAAATTTAGCAGCGATTTCAATTAATTTCTTCGGATTATGGAGCGATTCCTGAAAACGCATAACTGTCGAATGTGCTGTCGAAATGGTATAGCGACTGTCTATACTTTGCTGTAAATTAGAGTTTTTGAAATTCTCTCGAAGTTTGTTTCTGAAATTATCCAAAGTTTCATCAGTTGGGAAACCTTGAATCATTAGGGCAGAAGGTGAAGCTGTAATTCCTTTAAAATGAATTTTAATTTTATCTGCATCAACCATGCTTTTGCAGATTAACTGAATATAATCGTTTGGTGCAATCTGATTTAACTGAAATTCTTCCGAACAGGAAATAATCGACATAACCGTAATATGAATATCAGAATCTGGATAATAATATTGTTCTGGTTCGGCCTTTTTTAATTCATTGATAAAATGTTGCATATTTGCTTTTATTTCATCGCTGGGACGAATTAATAACGTTATTCCAAATCTAGAATCCGATTCGTTTTTTATTTCTGAATCAATTGCATATTGTCCTTCTGAAATAGTTTCAGCAGCTGTTTTATAAAGTTGATTGTAGTGTTCGGTTAAATTCATTTAAATATTATTTCTTTTTTGCTTTTTCAAGATTTTCTTTCACTCGAAATTTTACAATTTTAGTGATTAAATCATACGGCATTTTGTCTTTTAACGGAAACTGAACAGAACCTTTGCCTGATTTATATTTTGAAAGCTCGTCTTTAAAGCTTTCATGACCGCTTGGCAAAGCATAAAGTCCAATATGGTTTTTAAAAGCAGCAAAATAAACTACAATTCCGTTTTGCTCAAAAGCAGGCATCGAATAACTGATTTTTTCTTTAGCATCTGGTGCGGCTTTCTGAATTGTCATTCTCACTTTCTCCAAAATTTCTTGAACATCATTAGGAAAACTACCAATGTATTCGTCTATGTTTTCGGGTTTTTTCGTATCCATAGTTTTTTTGTTTCACATTTCACGTTTTAAGTTTCAGGTTTCAAGTTTCAGGTTTCGAGCAGAGAACTTGAAACTAAAAAAACTTGAAACTTGAAAAAAAATTAAGCTAAACCTTTCGGGAATCTGTCTAAAACTAAATTGAGCTGTAGTTTATGTTCTAAATATGCTTTTGCACCTGCTAAAACTAAGGTAAAACCTTCTGTTGAATTACGAACTTGATCGATTATTTTGTCTACATCTCCTTTTAACCCTGAATTTGTGATACTCACAAAAGTCTCGTTTTCATTCAGAGGTGTAAAAACCCATTCGACTAAAGTGACTTCATCAGGATTTCCCCATTCAATTACAATCTTTTTATTTTCTTGCAAAACCAATGTCGTAACCGAAAGTGAAAAACCATACATTTCCCAAGTCCATTCCGTTTTCTGGTTTTCTTCTAATTTCCCTGAACCTTTTGAAAACCAAAATTTACTCGTGATTTCGGGATCTGCAAAAGCCTGAAAAACTTCTGAAACAGGCTTTCTAATCAGCATTTCAGCTTTTGCGAATTTGTTGTTTTCTGTTTTCATCTTTTTAAAGATATGAATTATGAATTTTGAGTTATGAGTAAATGTAAATATAAAGCATTTTTTTTACTTCTAACGCTTCTAGCGCTTAACTCATAACTCACAATTCAAAACTTATAATTTTTCTTTATCGATCCATTTTCCAACTGTTGGCGGTACGTAATTTTTCATTTTATTTAGTAAATCTTCAATGTTATCACTTGCTAAAAGCATTTGTTGATTAACATCTTTCAGTAAACCTTTGTCAACCATCGTTTCCGTCAATTGAACAAGCGAATCATAAAATCCATTTATATTTAAAATTGCAATAGGTTTTTTATGAAGACCTAATTGCGCCCAAGTCAGCATTTCAAAAAGTTCTTCCAGAGTACCAAAACCGCCTGGAAGCGCGATAACGCCATCGCACAAATCATTCATTTTGGTTTTTCGTTCGTGCATGCTTTCGACCAAAATTAATTCGGTCAAGCCGAGATGCGCGATTTCTTTAGATCTTAGAAAATTAGGAAGAACTCCAATAACGGTTCCGTTTTCGCTTAGCGCACCATCCGCGACAGCGCCCATTAAACCTACGTTTGCACCGCCATAAACCAAATCTATATTTTCTTTTGCTAAAGTTTTTCCAAGCAAAGTAGCTTGTTCTTTGTAAATTTCTTCGGTACCAAAACTTGATCCGCAGAAAACGGTTATTCTTTTCATTTTAAATTTCGTTATTTACTTTTTCTTCAATTCGTATTCAAAATAAGGTACTTCGACTCCATTAATGTTAAACATTATATCATTGACTTTTTCTGCTCCGAGTTTTAAAACAGCCTTTTGAGAACGAAAATTTTCTGCTCCTACATGAAAAAGTACCGAATCAACATGTTGAAAAGCATAATCGATCAATAATTTTTTGTTTGATTTATTATAAGGACCGCCCCAATATTTTCGGGTAATAAAAGTGTAGCCAATTCCAACACTCGATTTTTCGGGATTGTAATCGTAAAAACTGGTTGTTCCCATTATTTCGTTCGTTTGTTTATCGAGAATCAAGAAGGGACTTTTTGTAATTATGATATCAAAAAAAGTTTTAAAACCTTCTCTTTGATATCGATCTTTTACAGGATTCTGTTCCCAAATCAAAGGATCGGAAGCCGCTTCAAATAGTGCTTCAAAATGTTTTTCTTCTAACGGAATTAATTTTGTGATTTCGTTTTCCAGAAAATCTGGCTGTAAATTGAAATGTGGTTTATTCATTTTTATAGTTTTTAGTTTTTTTCAGAAAGATTAACCATACAGTTTGTCATTTCTGACGGAGTCGCTATCGCTCAAGTCTCGTTTCTCGGAATGACAAAAGATAAAGCTTATAATCGTTCATAATGTTAAATCCGTTTAATCTGAACACAAGAAACGTTTTCCATTTTTACTTCTTTCCCTACTTTTTTAAGTAATCCTGTTTCTGGATTTCTTTTAAAAACAACCACATTTCCAGTGTTGACATTTGAAGCAACTAAAAATTTCCCGCTTTCATCAATAGCAAAAACGCGCGGATGTTTTCCTAAAGTGGATTGATAACCAACGTTTTTTAAAAGTCCGTTTTCATCAATAGAAAAAATGGCAATATTGTTTTCTTTTCCTCGATTGGTGGCGTATAAAAATTTTCCATCAGGCGAAATATGAATGTCCGAACTTTCAAAACCCTCTTTTATTTTGTCTGGATGTGTAGCAATACGCTGGATTTTATTTAAAATACCATTTTCATATTGATAAACACTTATTTGGCCCGCCATTTCTTCGATGCAATAACCAAATTTTTGATTCGGATGAAAAGTAAAATGCCTTGGTCCGGCTTCTAAATCTGTTTTTGTGAATGGATTTTTTGTTTCGGTTAAAGGTTTTTTCTGATTTTCGTCGAATGCATAACAGCGTATTTTATCGGCACCTAAATCAGGTAAAAACAAATAATCGAATTGAGGCGAAAATACAGCTGAGTGAACATGTGAACGAGTCTGCCTTTCTTTGTGCATGCTTCCGTCCAAATATTGGAAATTTTGTGCAATGGAATCGATTTTACCGTTTTCTAAAATTGGAAAAACTGAAACGCTTCCTTCTGTATAATTGGCATTGGCAATCCATTTTCCGCTTTTGTCAACCGTTACATAAACTGGGTTTTCTCCACCGCTTCTTTGGCTGTTTAAAAAAGTCAGGCTTTTATTTTCGGGATTAAATTCAAAACTGCTGATGCTTCCTGCATTTGGCGTTTTGGTATCTGTACAGGCGTAGACATATTTTCCATTTGGCGAAATTGTCAAGTAAGATGGATTGATAATGTTTTTTGCTGAAGCCGCTTTGCTTAATTTTCCGTTGATGGTGTCCAATTGATAAACCTGAATTGCTTCAGCTGATTTATCACGATTGTAAGAACCCAAAAATACATAAGTGTTTTGAGCAGTAATATTTAAAGTTACCAGAAAGGCAATTGCAATAAAGGTTATTTTTGGTTTCACGGTTTTAGTTTCAGGTTTCAGGTTTCAGGTTTCAAGTTTCAAGTTTTGCTCGTTTTGTCAGGCTGAGAGAAGTCGAAGCTCCAATTGGAGCGTCCTGAGACTTCGCTCAGGATGATAAAAGATTTTTTTAAGGAATTAAGGTTAATCTAAATCCGAATACAGGAAGTTCTCCCTGCATAAAATCCAAATCCTTAGATCTTTTAAATCCAATTTTTTCATACATTTCCCAAGCAGTTTTCATGGCTAATGTCGAATGAATAATAACTTGTTTTCGATTATTTTTTGTTGCTTTTTGAATACAATCTAAAGTCAGAAGTTTGCCAATTCCTTTTCCTCTTGCTTGAGAATCAACGCCCAGCAAACGAAATCCTGCCGAAGCTTTTTCTTGTGTTGCCGTTCCGCCAGAACCGTAAAATTGCATATCATTAAAATAAACAACGGCTCCGAAAACAGTATTTTTTTCATCAACAGCAACTAAAAGTTCGGTTTCAGGATGTTTTGTAAAATCGCCAATATTGGCCAGCATTTTATAATAATTAGGCTGTTCATCTTCTTTCGGAAAACCTTCCAATTTTGAATAAACACGAATTAGAATTTTGCCAATTTCTTCAAATTCTGAAGGATTTGCATTTCGTATAGTATAATTTGATGTGGTCATTTTTTTTGTTTCAAGTTTTAGGTTTCAGGTTTCAGGTTTCAAGTTTCAAGTTTCAAGTTTCAAGTTTCAAGTTTCAAGTTTCAAGTTTGCAATCAACGATCAACGATCAACGATCAACCATCAACCATCAACAATTAACAATTAACCATCAACAATTTTACCTAACCCCTTTCCACCATTGCTGAAATTCTTGATTTTCATTTTTTAATTGTACTATTTCGCCAATTTTAGGTGTGATTAACGGAATCGGGTTTTCTGAATTTGCATTTAATTCGGTTATTTTTTTCAAAGGCTCATCCCATGCGTGAAGTGCCAATGCAAATTTAGAGGAATGAACGGGAAAGACTCTTTTGGCTTTTAGATCTTTTATTGCTTTTATCACATCTTCTGGCAAATTATGAATGTATTTCCAGGCCGGATTATATTGGCCATTATCAATCAATGCAATATCAAAAGGACCGAATTTCTCGCCAATTGCAGCATAATGTGAATCATAGCCACTGTCGCCTCCTAAATACATTTTAAAATCTTTGGTCTCTAAAACAAAAGAAGTCCAGAGTGTGTTGCAGCGTTTGATGCTTCTACCCGAAAAATGTCTTGATGGAGTGGTATAAAGCGTTAAATTTTGATCCAGTTCTATTTTTTCATGCCAGTCTTTTTCTATTATAATTTCAGAAGGAAATTTCCAAAATTCAAAATGGGAACCAACGCCAAGTGCCGTAATAATCTTTTTTATTTTTGGTTTCAGTGCCATAATTGTGGCATAATCCAAATGATCATAATGATCGTGTGTCATCAATAAATAATCAATTTCTGGAATATCATCGGCGGTATAAATTTCGGTTCCTTTAAATGCTTTTGTTGTACCATAAATAGGAGAGGCGTTTCCGCTGAAAACGGGATCTACCAAAAAACGTTTTCCTTCAAGGTGAATATAGTAAGACGAGTGCCCAAACCAAACCATAATATCTTGATCTAACGGGATTTCATGTAAATTTGTTTTTATTGATGGAATAACATCCGTTGGAAATTTGCGATCTACTTTCTTAAAGAAAAATTCTTTTAAAACATCAAAATAACCATAACCCTCTGCAAGTTCAGGTGTAAAACTTTCATTTTCGAATTTTCCGTTTTTGTACTGAGGCGATTTTTGTATTAAAGTCAGTCTTTCACCAGCGGGCCTTTTTCCAAATCGCGGATGATATGCAAAATAGAGCGCAACGGCTGCTAAAAGAAGAAAGATAGTAAGGCTCATAATTTTTTAGTTAGAAGGATATTGTTTTTGCAGCTCTTTTACTGAAATCAAAATCATTTTTTTTAGAATTTCAACATCAATATCAGCCAGTTTTTTGACATAAATACAGCCTTTTGCTGCTTTATGTTTTCCGAGTTTCGAGAGTAATTCTTCTCTGTTTTCTGGAGGTAAATGGAGATACAGTGAAATAGCGGCTGTTCTTGGCGAAAATCCAGCCAAAGGCGCGTCGCCTTCATGTCCGCTTGCATATTTGTAATGATAGCTTCCAAAACCAATTATGCTCGGCCCCCACATTTTTGCTTCAAAACCACTTGTTTTTTGCATGATTTTTACAAGTTCAAAGGCATCATTTCTTTTGGCCTCGTTCTCGGCAGTATTGATAAAATTAGTCACACTGCTTTCTGTTTCATTTGTTTTGTTTTTAGCCATTTGATTTAATTTTTATGGAATAAATCACTTTTCAAAAGAATATTCTTGATTTTAAATTCAGATATATAAAACAAATCAGCATTTTTGCTCATCTGATTTTCGATGATAATCAAACTAATATCGCTTTCGGGGAAATACAAATTTATAGAAGAAAATCCGTCACCTAAACCTGTGTGGCCAACATATTTAACTGCTTCTTTTTCAATAATTCTAATTCCGTAGCCATATCCTTCATTTTCTTTTCCGAACAAATTATGCTGGGAAGTAATATTATATTGAAATATCAATTTATAAGTTTCTGGTTTTAGAATTTTTCCTCTATGAAGATTATTATTCCAGATTGTCAGATCGCTTACTGTTGAAACAACGCCGTCAGCACCTAGATTCTGTGGTGTAATTAAAGTTTGAGTTACTTTTTCAAAATTTCCGTCAGAATTTATATATCCGGTAACTAAATTTTGATTTTTATCTTTTGAATAACAATAGGTATCCTTCATTTTTAGCTTTTTAAAAAGAGCATTTGCTATTTCTGTATAGCTTTTATTAGAAGTAGCTTCAATAATTTTTGTAAGCAGCGTATAACTTAGATTTCCGTATCCAAAACGTGTTCCGGGTTTAAAAGCTAGAGGTTTTTGCAAATCGGTAATTCCGTGAGTGTGATTTAAAAGCTGATGAACCGTAACAGAATCAGCCCAAGTTTGAGTAAGCTCTGGCAAGTATTTTTTTATTGGTGCATTCAATTCAACTTTTCCTTTTTCAACTTCTAATAAAATCAAAACAGCAGTTATCAGTTTGCTGTTTGACATGATTTCGAATTGACTGTCTAATTTTAAAGGTTTTTTGGTTTCGAAATCAGAAACGCCTTTAACTTTAGAATATAAAGCTTTTCCATTTTTTGAAATCAAGATCACACCATTAAAAACGGGTGAAGTGGTATTTTGAATTAAACTGTCAATTTGAGCAGCATAATTTTCTTTTTTCTGAGCAAAAGAATTGCAGTTTGAAAAAAGAAAAATTAAAGAAAACAGAGAAAGTGTTTTGGATAAAAAAGTCATTTTTTTAATTGTGAATTATGAATTGTTACTTGTAAAATGTTGAGACTAATGATTATAATTGCTGACTTTTAAATTTGGTTTTTAATTTACAATTAACAATTCATCATTAATAATTAATCAAAACATTCCGTTTTCGTTAATAGTTTCTTTTGGTACAGGTTGGCCTAAATCCCAAAACTCTACAATTTTATCGGCTTTAAACTTTAAAATATGAACAACGGCGAATCCTAAATCTGTTGGACTTTGTTTTAAATGCGAATGAACCGCCACCAGATTGTCATCTTCTAAAATATGATGAATTTTAAAAATCTTATTAGGATTTGTTCTTGCTGATTCTTCCATTGCAAGCATCAAAGTATCGGCATCGCCTTTAAAATAGGCGTTATGATGCTTGAATTTTTTGCCAATATGAAGTCGAAACGCTTCATGCGAATGTCCTTTGGCGGCAAGTTTTAAGAAGTCTCGGGCAATTTCTTTCCTAGTCATGATTTTTAAATATAAAAGCGAACTAAGTTAAGAAATTTGAAGCTACAGTATTACGTAAATGGTCGTTGTTTTTTATAAATCTTCGAGTTTTATTTCAGAAAGATCTACACCCAGTTTACCGAATTCTGTCAAGCCAATTTCAGTAATATAAAAATGTTTATCGGCAGGATTTTTTTTAGCAATCCACCCTTTTTCAGCAAAAGTTATGGCCAACAATTGCCCTAGTTTTCCACCAATATGTTCGTAGCACATTTTAGCAGGTTTTACTTTGGTAGGTTTGTTGCTCATTTTAGTGGAGTTGCGGTTTTCTTCTGCAGGTTAGTCTTAAGGCTAAGTATGCCATTGGGATATATGCAAAAACTAAATCCACAACAGTAAACCACATTGGCGACGGCAGTGAACACACACTAACGATACCACCCAATAAAAAGAAAGCACCAATAACCAGCGCCAATTTCTTTTTATGATTAAATGCAATTATAGCAGTTGCTGCAGCGCCCGCAAATGTCCCGATAGCGTGCGCCAAAAAAGGAAAAAGAAAATGTTTAGCCTCAAACAAATGCATAGTTGCTTTTAGGCCTTCCATAGTAGTATTATCCGCGCCTTTTGGTGGTGGGATAATTGAACCGCTTATTAAAATTATACTCATGTTTACAATGCTTCCAACAAAAAGGCCAATAATAACGGCCAAAGTATTTCTTAAAATAGGGTTCATAAATTAGGGTTTAGTTTTACGAATTTATGAAAATAATGAATTGTATGTATCGAAATAATTTTTAATTAAATGATTGTCTGAATTCTAAAGGCGAAACATTTGTTTTGGTTTTGAATAATTTACTGAAGGATTGCTGATGCTCAAAACCTAATTCAAACGCAATTTCACTTATTGATAAAGTGGTTGTCGAAAGTTTTTCTTTAGCCTTTTCGATTAATTTATTGTGGATATGTTGTTGTGTACTCTGGCCCGTAAGCAACTTTAATAAACCGCTTAAATAATTGGGAGAAACATTCAAGTTTTCTGCAATAAATTGAACTGTTGGCAAACCTTTTTTTGACAAAGAATGATCGTTGAAATAATCTTCAAGTAATTTTTCTAACCGAGCTAATATCTGATGATTACTTATTTTTCTAGTAATAAATTGTCGGTTGTAAAAACGCTCAGAATAAGTTAAAAACAACTCGATTTGAGCAATAATCACATCCTGGCTAAATTTATCAATGTTTGATTGATATTCTTGCTGAATATTTTTGATAATTCCCACAAGCATATTTTCCTCTTTGTCAGAAAGGTGTAATGCTTCGTGAACTGCATAACCAAAATAATCATATTGCTTGATTTTTTGTGCCAATGGCGTATTCCATAAAAAATCAGGATGGATCAATAATGACCATCCTGTATGCTGTAATTCTGAATTTCCTTCGATTGAAAAAACTTGACCTGGTGAAATAAACATTAAAACACCTTCTTTAAAATCATATTCTTGCTGGCCGTATCGCATTTTGGCATTCGAATTTCTTTTAAGTGCAATCGAATAAAAATCCAACATTAAGCTTTTGGGTTCGGCTTCGTTGAGATATTTAAGATCTTCAAAATTATAAACGCTTATTAACGGATGGTGGGGTTTTGGCAAATCTCTAAATTCATGAAATTCGCTGATGGTTTTTATTCGGTGTGGTTGAAAATTTGCCATAGTCTAAGGTACTTATTTCTGGTTGTAAATCGAAGAAAATTCTTTTGCGTATGCTGTAAGTTTTATTTTTCCCATTTCAGCAGGTCGGTTTTGGTAATAATCTTCACCCAATGTACCATTATAGAGTGCGGCATACATTTCGACCAAACCTTCGGCAATTTTTGGTTGCATTCCTACAGCAATCAAACCATTTAAAGTTTCCTCATCGGTGGTTAAAACCCAGCTTAAATCAGGTTTTCCAATTGCGTCGCCTAAAATACGTGCTGTTTCATGGCCTGTAAGTTCTTCGCTTGCTACATAACGAACTTTTTTTCCGTCAAGCGGAGTTGTAAGTTCGTCTGCGATAGCGTCTGCAATATCATTTGGAGAAACCCACGGAATAATTGAATCAGCGCCATAATTTGCTGCAATAAAACCTTGATTTTTGATTACAGGAATATAAGCCAGCAAATTGTAATAGAAAGAAGTTGGACGCATAAAAGTTATTGAAACGTCTGAAAGTTTATTCAAAACGGCCTCAATTTCATTATAACGCTGAATAATTCCTGAATTCTTCTCTAAATGCGCTCCAATACTGCTCAGGAAAACCACACTTTTTACACCTGATTTTGCAATTGCTTCGGCATAATTGTTTCCGATTTTACGTGTAAAAGTGTCTAAATCAAGATTCGGATCAAAATAATTCGCACGCGGAATCATACAATAGACGGCATCCGCACCTATAAAACTTTCCGTCAAAAAATCTAAATCTTCAACGGAACCGATTAAAGCTCTTGCACCTAATTTTTCAATAGTTGACTGATTTTCGGCATTGCTACTAATAATCGAAATGTCATGTCCTTTTTGAACCAAATTATTGGCTAAAGGTTTGCTGATGTTCCCTAAAGAACCTGTAAGTATAATTTTCATTTGTTCTAATTTTTGATGTTACAAAGTTGCGCAACATCAAACAAATTGTTTTAGCCAAATCTACTATTGTTGTAGCCGAAAAAGATGCTAAGATTCTAAGACACTAAGATTCTGAGGTTTGGGCTTCTAGTTTTCAGAAAGCCTTTTTTCGTTTTCTGTTTGTGGTTTTCCAGTTGCATTTGGTTCACCTTTTCCCGTTTCAATTAGCTTTTTAAGACTGTTTTGAATGTAATTTGTCCATGCGCCTCTGCAGATTTCAAAACACTCATATTCTGAGGTTAAACCATAATGAGTAAAACGAAGTTCTGTTTTTCCGTCTTTTTCTGAAATCTCAAAAGTTGGTTTTGTATGGGTCCATTCCGTTTTGTCTTCGGTAAATTTGAAGTAATTTTCTTCAACCAGCCAGACAATTTTCTGATTCGGAATTACTTCAATCAATTTTACTTTACAGCGATGAATATCTTCAAAATGATAATCAAATTCATCATTTAGTTTGGCCGCATTTCCTTCAATTTCTTCAGACCACCAACCACGTACATTAGTAACGGCATTAAAAACTTCTTGGGGTGTTTGGTCGACTTGTATAGTTGTGGTAAAATTTGTCGCACTCATCTTGTTTGATTTTTAAAAGTTGAATATCAAATTTATTCTTTAAAAATCAATTAATTAGGGTGTTTAGGAGACAATTTTGAGGGTGTTTTCAGACAAGATTCTCGGATTTAATATCCGATATGTTTTTGGTTAAACTGGACTGAAGTCCAGCTCTACAATATAATTTGTTCCTTCGGAACTATAAAAGAGCCTTTGGCTCGATGTATTTTGTAGGGCCGGACTTTAGTCCGGTTTGTTTGTATTCAATATTGTTAGCCTTTCCTAAAAATTCCTATCAATAAATTGATAATATAAATTGGTGTTGCAATAAAAAGAATTAATAAAAACTCAATAACCAAAGTTACATTTACAGTCCAAAAATTATCATACAAAGGGAAAGTGGTTTCTTCAAGGCGTTTATTATAAAAGAAAATAATCCAATAAAAAAGAAAGCTTCCAATCAGAATAAAAGAATGTATTATAGTCAGAAATTTTACAAGATCTTTTTTGAAAATTCTTTGAATGAGCCAATAACCAGTTCCCATTAAAAAATAACAAATGAATAAAAGAACAGTTGCGTCAGAATTACGAACAACATAATAAGTGTCATGAATATTAACATCTAAAGTTGCTTTTAAATCATTATTTTGTAAAATTCCAATTATTATAATAAGCAAGGAAACACACCAGAATAAGTGATAAACTTTTATTTTTCGAAAATTCATAATTGACTTTTGCGGAAGTTTAAAATACATTATTCCAAATTGCTTTTGCCGGTAACTAAAGCAGGGCCTTTAGGTATCCTAAAAATTAGAATTGTGGCATATACTTGTAAAACCATAACAAAAAAATTAATGACTCCAATTAGTGGAAAATTTATTGCGTAAAAAATAATGCTTTTAATAAAAAGGATACATAATGCAAAGGAGACTAACATTAAGTATTTTACCCAGTTATAACCTCGTCTGACTAAAGTAGCCAAAAAGGCAACAAAAAGAAGAGAAAATAGATTACTGAAAAGGTTATTTAATATATCATTAGGAGGTAATAATAAAACGATGAAACTTAAAACTGCTGACAAATAAATTAAATTGGATGATTTACTATTATTTGGATGAATTGAAATTACTTTTTTCTCCTCCTTTTTATTAATCAATAAATTAATGGAATCTATTTCTTCAGCTGAAAATGCTCGGCCTCTTGTTTTAAGTATTTCAAAAGCAATTTTTGTAGCTTCGGGAACAAATGTAGTTTCTGGTTTAATATAATTTTCTAATTCACGATCAGACATTTGTTCTAAGACACTTTTTTTGACAGCCATTTTTAAATCAATTTTATTTGAAGTTCGAAAATAGTTGATTTAAATAAAATATTGTTCGATTTTCTTACAAATATTTTCAATCAATAAAAAATGTCCTTCCATCATTTTTTCCAGTTCCAAAGTACCGCCCAGAATCAACATTTCTTTATTTTGAAAACGTTGTCCAAGTCGGTCTTCGAGCATAATCGTTTCCATGCTTTGCGCCATTTTAATTTCATTTAAAAAATCATTCGGATGACCTGCTGTGCATATAACTAATCCAAGCGGAACCGTTTTCATTTTCGGAAAAGATGCTGTTTGTCCGTAAGCATATCCAACCGAATACACCCGATCAAACCAGCCTTTTAATTTCGCCGGACAATCGCTCCACCAAACCGGATAAAGAAAAATAACACAATCGGCATTTTCGAGTTTTTTCTGTTCTGCCAAAACATCTTCAGAAATTGGAAGATCAAGTTTTGCAAATCCTTCTCTTTCATATTCGGTTTCAGACATATCGCTTTGAAAGTTTGAAGCATATAAATCAGAAATTTCGAGATTCCAGTTTTGTTTTGCAATTACATTTTTAATTCTTTCTAAAATCTGAAAAGTGTAAGATTTTTTGCTCGGATGACAGTAAACAATTAAAATATTCATTTTGGTTAATTTATTTGAAATTAATTAATCAATTAAAATTGGAGCCGTTTTTAAATTATATAAAGTTAATTCTTATTTTTAACCAACTACAAACCATTTCCAATTATGATAAAAAACTTTTACGCTGTATTATTTTTTATAACCGCTTCAATTTCAGCTTTAGCTCAATTAAAAGCACCATCAGAATTTATTCCGAATTACGGAAAACAAATTTCGTATTATCATCAAGTTGAAGATTATTTTAAATACCTGACCGAAAATTCAGCCTTAATAAAAAAACAGCAATACGGTTTAACAAACGAACAGCGCGATTTAAATTTATACTTTATTTCGGATGCCGAAAACCTGAAAAATCTGGAGCAAATAAGGTTAAATAATTTGGCTTCAATTGGCCTTTCCGATTCAAAATCGGCTACAGCGCAGGATAAAATAATTGTTTGGTTAAGCTTTAATGTTCACGGAAACGAATTTGCCGGAACAGAAAGTGCTTTAACAGTGGCGTATGAACTTTTAAATCCGTCAAACGAAGAAACCAAAAAATGGCTTAAAAATACCATAGTAATTCTGGATCCGTGCATCAATCCTGACGGTTATTCCCGTTACGGAAATTGGCTTCGTGAAATTTCAGGAAAAAAAACACATCCGGGTTTGTACGATAGAGAACATATGGAAGAGTGGCCGGGTGGCAGATACAACCATTATCTTTTTGATTTGAACAGAGACTGGGCGTGGCAAACGCAGGCTGAGTCACAACAACGCATAAAAGTATACAATCAATGGATGCCTCAGGTGCATACAGATGTGCATGAAATGAGTTACAATTCGCCGTACTTTTTTCCTCCGGCTGCAGAACCGCTTCACGAATTTATCGAACAGTACCAAAAAGATTTTCATAACGTTTTAGGAAAAAATATTTCGCAGAAATTCGACAAACAAAACTGGATGTATAATACCAGAGAACGTTTTGATTTGTTTTACCCAAGTTACGGCGATACTTATCCAACATACAATGGCGCAGTTGGATTAACACTTGAGCAGGGCGGGATAGGAGCAGGCCGAGAAGTAACAATGGAAAACGGCTCAAACGTTACCATAAAAGACCGTTTAACACATCATGCAACGGCGGTTTTGACGGTTGTCGAAAGTGCAGCTTCGCAAAAAGAAGTGCTTTTAAAAGGCTTCAGGGATTTTCACACAAACGCGCGCAAAAAAGCAAAAGGTGTTTACAATACCTACGTTTTAAAAAGCAATGCAAAATTGGAACAATTGGCCGAACTATTGAAAAAGAATGACATTGAATTCAGTTATGCAGATGCATCTGAGGGCGCATCTGGATTTCATTATCAAAATAAGAAAAACGAAAGTTTTAAAATTGAGCCAAACGATTTAATCATAAAAGCAGATCAGCCAAGATCAGTTTTAACGCAGGTTTTATTCGAGCCAAATCAAAAACTGAACGATAGTTTGTCATATGATATCACAGCCTGGGCGCTTCCTTTGGCTTACGGAGTGGAAGGTTATGCAGTAAAAAATGCAGTTTCGGTAAAAACAAAAACAGCAATAGAAATTGCTCCCAAAACAATTCCAGCCAGCGTTTATGCTTTTTATGTCCCTTGGAACAGCAGAGTTTCGGCTCAAGTAGTTTCCTTATTGCATCAGGCGGGAATAAAAGTGCGTTCGGCAATGAAAAAGGCAGTTTTCGGAACTATTACAATCGAACCGGGTGGATTAATTATAAGCCGTGCCGATAATCCTAAAACAGCCGATTTTGAAAAAACAGTCAGCGAAATCATCAAAATTAAATCGGATTATAGTTTTATCAGCACAGGATTTTCGACTAATTCAAAAGATATTGGCGGTGAAAATTTCGTTCTTTTAAAAGCGCCAAAAATCTTAATGCTTTCTGGAAAAGGAATTGTTTCAACCGAGTTTGGCGCCAATTGGCATTATTTGGATGAAGTCGTAAAATATCCGGTAAGTATTGTTGAAACTTCAAACTTCAACCGAGTGAAATTGTACAATTACAATACTTTAATACTTTCTGACGGTTCTTATGATTTTTCGGACGACCAGAAAAAACACATTGACGATTGGATTAAAAATGGCGGAAAAGTAATTGCTATGAGCAGTGCTATTTCGTTATTTCAGGATCGCGAAGGTTATGCTTTAAGTATGTTCGCAAGTAAGGAAGACAAAGAAAAGTCAGAAAAAGAGGAGAAAGAAATCGAGCTTAAAAAACGCTTTTTAGACTTCGAAGGTTCAGAGCGAAGAGAAATTTCAGGCACCATTCCGGGTGCGATTATCGAAAATAAACTAGACAAAACGTATCCAATGGCGTTTGGTTTAGGCAACACGTATTACAGTTTAAAAACAAACGAAAGATCGTTTTCACTTTTAAAAAATGCTATTAACGTGGCGTACATTCCTAAAAACTTTTTGAGTTATGGTTTTGTTGGAAACGACATCAAGAAAAAGCTTCCTGAAACCGTGACTTTTGCAGTCGATAAAAGGGGCGACGGATCTGTAATTTATATGATGGACAATCCGCTCTTTAGAGGTTTTTGGGAAAACGGAATCCTCTTGTTCAGCAATTCGTTGTTTTTAGTCAACTAATAAAAAATGCTCTTCTAGAAATTATTCAGAAGAGCATTTTTTTATTTAGAAGCAGAAAATTCCCTTTTCATAAGAACTTTCATTCCCGCTGTCCGCTATATCTTTCATGGTCTCGTTAAAGAAACGAGACCATAAAAGGATGCCGCTTCCATCGGGGCTAGACCAGAACTTTTAGTCTTCATAAGAATCCGAAAAAGAATTGCACAAGTTTATTGTCTTACAAAATACAAATCAGAACCATCAACATAAGATTGTCCTAAAATCATTTCCCCTTTGTCAGAAATCATATGAGTCCATTTTGAATTATCAATAATGACCAATGAGGTCTTTGGAACTCCTGGAGAAGGATCGTCAGATAAATGGCCAACTTTATATTCATATTTGTGCTGTTCTTTTTTTCCATTTTCGTTGATGGTTAAATTATTCCTTGCATCAAATGTGTAAATAATATTTTTGTCTGAATAATCAGAGATGGCTACCCAAGGTATTGGACGATCAGCAGTGCCAAATTGCCAAGTCTCTGCTCTTACTAATTTCCAGTTTCCAATCACAGAATTACGATTGTCATCATCATCTGAACAGCTTGTAAAAGCTAAGAGAATAAAAATAATAGGTATAAGTTTTTTCATGATTATTTATTTTACTTTTTCATTTTGAATAATTTTATTGTAAACGAACATATTCAGAAGAATTGCATTTGTTGCATGTTTTATTCAGGTTTAATTTAGTGCCATTTATTTTAATGCCTTCAGAGCTATGAGTAGGGACAGTCTGCGCTTTTTTATTTGAAATTTGATAATAGCCACCTATGACAAGAGTTTGAGTAGGGGGTTCTCCAGTCACTTGTTTGGTCACCACTTCAAATGTGGTATTAATTGTTAAGGTTCCATCGATATATTTTTTAAAATTGGTACCTGAAAATTCGAGTAGAATTGTTTTTTTTTCAGTTTCAGGTGTAGTAATAGTGCCGTCGACCCCGTTAGTAGTACTAGTCCAGCTCCATTTTCCTTGTAATACTTTTTCAGTTGCAGCTCCGTCATCTTTGGGAGTATCGTCATTGTTGCATGAACTCAAAATAAGTACAATAAAAAGCAAGTAATATTTTTTCATCGGTTCAAATTTATATTGGCTTGATATAAAGATGGTATTTTTGTTAAAAGGTTGCGTTATAATTTTTTAATTAGTTAAAATAAATTTATTTCAGTCGGATTAAAACGCCTTTTCGCTTAACGATATTTTTATAATCCCATTGAATTGTTCTGGCTTTATCAAGCCATCTTTTCAAATCGTCAACATTGATTTGTTCAGCATTTGTATAGCGGGCTTCGGCAGCTTTAAAACTTCCCTCATTTTGAAGACCAGATTCCTCAAAAGTCTGACCGCTCCAAAAAAGCAGTCTCACAGAATCTTTCAATTTACTGTAACCAACAACTGGATTTCCGTCTAAAAACCAAACCGGATGTCTGTGCCAAATTTTGCTTTCGGCTTCATTCAGAAATGCATTTATCTCGGAACTTAATAAATCACATATTTTTTTGTCTTCTGCAGACTGAGAATCGTTGTAATTTTGGATTTCCTGATTCATGATATTTAGTTTTTTGATTAGCTATTTTATATTCTAAAATTTTATTCAAAAAGAGGTTTCAAAA
Source organism: Flavobacterium sp. 245 (assembly GCF_004362055.1). GTDB lineage: Bacteria > Bacteroidota > Bacteroidia > Flavobacteriales > Flavobacteriaceae > Flavobacterium. The sequence goes on along the minus strand of NZ_SNXB01000003.1, from coordinate 84,295 downwards.
AATGATAAGTCAGATATGTTATGCCACATCCAAAAATGAGCCCCATAAAAATAGGCAGAAAAATTTCTTTATTAACACCCGTTATTAAACAAGATATTTGAGGTTTTTTGCGATCATAAAAAACTTTTACAGAACGGCCAATTATAGATTGTAATTCTTTCTCGGCATGAACATAATTTATACTGTTTGAGTAACTGCCATATTTTTCAGGAAATTTATTAAGCGGTTTGAACTCTTTTGCATACAAAGAATCAGATGGTAAAGTCTGTTTTGATGTATATTGCTGTTCTTTTATGGTATAGGAATATTCCTTTTCAATAATAAATTTAAAAGAGGTACCTCCATCTGAAGAGAAATCTTTAAACTTGATTTCTGCATGAATAATTTCTCCAACTGTTGATGGCCATTTTTTACTTTGAATCATTCGATATAATCCAATTAGCCCCGTAATAAAGAACCAATACGTAACATAGATAAAAAGCGGAAAAAATATAATAATGAATACGGTTGGCAGTGTGTCAAAAGTCCAATTGTTTAAATTCATTTTTCCTATTTTTAATTTAATACTGTGGCCGGAGTAGGATCATTTTCTTTGATTCTGATTCTGCATTTTTTTTCAATATCATAAACATTTTCAATTCCTGAAACATAAATAATATCCGGAACAAATTTGTCTGGTTTGTTTTTTTGGCTTTCCATTTTTCCAGTTCGAAGTTCGAATTCAAGATTCCCAGAGTTATTTTTAGCGTTTATTTTGACATTTCCTGTAAATTGCTCCCAATCGGTGCTGACCGTTTTTCCATTTTGAAATTGAATCAGTCTGGTTTCTGTTCCAACAAAATATCCTCCCTTTTGAAATAAGGAATAAATTGAATTTAGAATCACGTAAATCCCCGCTAAAGTTAATAAACAGATGATTCCGCCAGGAACTATTAATTCACCTAAATCATCTAAGCTTGCGGTTACTGGTACTCCATTTGACTCGAAGTGACTTTCTTCATTTTTAAACAAAGGTCCAAAGAAACCATATATAAAAAGACTCATAAAAGCGCACATGAGAATTCCAATAAGCAACCCACCTAATGATTTGCTGAGCGGATATTTTCGCGCTGCTTTTATGGAGAAATCTATTATTTCATTTTCAATTTGTTTTTTAAGATCAGTAGGTAATTCTAGTAAATTCATTTTGAGGTTATGGTTTTGTTTAGTTTATGTTTTCTAATAATTCAAATAAAATATAAGTTCCGTGATCTGAAGCACCTTTTTCTTTCTCAACAAAACCTTTTCGTCTATAAAAATCTATGGCTTTGCTATTTTGTTGCAAGCATTTTAAAGTAATTGGAAATTGCGTTTTTTCAATTGCAGCTTTCACTAATTCAGTTCCAATATTTTTACCTTGATGTTTTTGATCAACGTACAAATGATGGATAAAATTAGTAGGTATCCAGATCGAAATAAACCCAACTGGAATATCATCTATTAAAGCGACCAGAACTGTTTCTCCTTGAATATGTTTTTCAAAATCATCCAATTGAAATTCAGATGGATCAAGCCATGAAAATGTTCTTTGTCTTTCGTTTAAAAACAAATTTCTTAATGATTCATAATCTTTATTTCTAATTTCGGTTATTGTCATTTGATTTTGTATACCAAAGGTTATTTTAATGATTTAGTTTCATTTTCGAGCATTTTTTCAATATTAAAATAAATTCCGTCAACATTGTATTTGCCTTTTTCAAAACTTAGATAATCGCATTTTTCCACTAGCGATTGTGATTTGCTTTCGAGTTCAAAAACATTCAACAGAACATATTCATGTTCGACGAGAATAACATGAAAACCGCTCTCGCATTTTTTTCCGTCGCCAGAAGATAAGATTGCATTCAAGATACTATGAAATTTAAAAGAAGCTGTTTTTGCGCTCACTTCGTCGCCTTTTAAATGATATGTATAAGCAAGAAGATTAAGTTGTCTGAGATCAAAAGGAAATTCGCTCAAGGTATGATTGATCAGTTTGATGGCTTCGTCATAATCTTTGCTTTCCATTTTTTCTTTACCAAAAATCTCATTGAGCCTTTTTTCATCTGGCGACCTCCAGAAAGCATTGTATTTAGGCTGAAAAACATATCCAAAATATAAATGACGAAATTCATCATGCGTCATAATGGTATCATTTTTAGCTAAACGATCCATTAAATTAGGATAATAGAATGGTGATTTTTTATCTTGAATCTCTTTTTCAATTTGTTTGTAATCTGGAATTTTGAACTCGTTTTCCTGTGCAAAAGCGGTTAGGCAGATCAGTAAAGCAAAGGATAATACAATTTTTCTAATCATGGCTTTAGGGTTTAGTTAGTAGTGCTATTTTGGATTTGTTTCAATGTATCGGGATGCGGTTTGTTTTTTCTCAAGCATAAGTAGGTAAAAAAGGGTAATGCAATAATTTGAAGAACAAAGAATATTAAGGATTCGATTCCTTCTAATTTTTTGTCGCTTATAATTAAAAATTGCTGCCCTAAAGGACCTTTTGAAAAAACAGCAATATGCATTAAATTCCATCCTAAATGCAAACCAATTGGAAGGTATAAGGATTTTGTTTTTGCGTAGGCAAAGGCATACATAAGTCCCCAGATTCCTGTCATTATAAATACAACTAGCATGGAAACAGGATTCCCAATAACACCAAATGAAAACCAATGGTAAATTCCAAATGCTATTGCAGAGATCATAGTGGCGTACTTTACACCAAATTTTTTAATTAGGATATAAAGCAAAGCACCTCTAAAAATTAATTCTTCGAATAAAACCGAACTTAAAACCCACCAAAAACTGCGAAGGAATTGAATAAATGTAAATTGCTTATTAACCGTTATCAGATTATCAGCAATTACAGAATAGGAGAGATAATATAAAACGCAGAAAATTGACGCACCAAGGAAACCAAAAATAAAATTAAGACTTTGATTTTTTGTGACTTTAAAACCTAAAACAGATAAATTCGATTTGTCAAACGTCCAAAGAATTAACCAGGAAAGTAAAAGTTCAACAATTATTCCGATCATAGCAGTTTTGATTTTGTACCGTAATTAATGATTTTTATTCTGTAATCCATTTGCCTTGCGCTTTGGCAAGATCAATTAAATTTTGGCCTTGTTTAGTCATTAAATTCTCTTTAATGAGTCTTTCTGCTCTTTCAATATTTGTTTTGCTCCATTTGCTGGTTTTCAGATTTCGATGCGAAAAAGTTAAATAATAGCTTTCGCCATCGCGTTTTTTGCATAAACTGTCAATCCAGCCAAAACAAAGCGCTTCTTCAGTAGCTTCGATTAAATTGACGCTCGGTACTTTACTTTTTTTGTGGTACAAAATCAACCAAACTGATTTTTCGTTTGCACCATTTTCCGAAAGCCATTTTCTCCAGTCGGCTCGGGTTGGTGCATATACTGCTAATTTTCCGTCTTTTGTTTCCATAAAACTTGCTTTAATTATTTTATTAAAAGTAAAATGGCATTGTGACAACGGATTGTCAGTAGTAAAAATAGTATAAAATATTGAATATAAGCGTTGCGTTTTTTTAAAACAGCAATATGTTTTATGTGTTATGATTTATTTCTGGTAGCATTAAAAGTATTGGTGATATTAACAACAAAATCTTTTGTGGATTCTCCGGTCGGATCTAGATCCGGGTCTAGAATGGTTATTTCAAGCCCGATTAACTTTTCGCTTTGAAACAAATAGGAGGTAAGATCGTTGAATTCTTTATACGAAAGTCCGTCTGGCGTTCTGCTGTCAACACACGGCATAATTTCGTCGTTTAGAACATCAACATCGATATGCAGAAAGAAACCGTCAAGATTTTTGTTTTTTATTTCAGAAAGAAAAGCCGCTGTACAATTCGAAATCCCTTGCTTCCGAAGTTCATTTAAGCTAAAATAGGTTGCTTCTGATTTTATGATTTCATTTTCGTACGCATCATCATATTCACGATTGCCTACGCACCAAAGATTTTCTTCTTTAATGTAAGGCGATAAGTTTAAAATATTTGTCAGCTTTTGATGGCCGTTTCCAGTCACTAAAGACGCCGCCATTCCGCCAACGCCTCCGGTTTCAGATAAAGAAACATCCATAAAATCAGTATGGCCGTCAAGATAAAATAACCCATAGTTTCCCTTTTGTTTTAAAGCGATTGCCGTTCCTAGAAGAATACTGCAGTCACCACCAATTATAAAGGGGAATTTATTTTGAGTTAGTAAATTATTGATTAAATAAGCCTGTTCTCTGGCGTATTCAACCAGTGAATTTGCATTGAGGATTTGGGTTTCGAAATCTTTTGTATTAGTGTATTTTGGAGCATCGAGCGTCAAAACATCTTTTGGATTAATTTCTTTATGCAGATTATGTTTCCATAACCATTTTGGTAATTTTTTTACGCCGGGTTCCTTTCCTGGTTGAGGTTCTTTTAGACCTAAATTTGATGGAAATTCAACAATACAAATCTCTTTCATAATGAACTATGTTTAGGGTAAAGTTATGAAAATAAAAAAATCCGACTTGCTTTCACAAATCGGATTTTTAAATTGAAAATTATATGTAACCGTAAAACGGTATATTTTTTATAAGTGAATTACTTCGCCGTAAGCATCAGCAACAGCTTCCATAACAGCCTCGCTCATTGTTGGGTGAGGGTGAATAGATTTTAAGATTTCATGACCTGTAGTTTCTAGTTTACGAGCTACAACTGCTTCAGCAATCATATCTGTAACACCAGCACCAATCATGTGGCATCCTAACCATTCTCCGTATTTAGCATCGAAGATAACTTTTACGAATCCGTCTGGAGTTCCCGCAGCTTTAGCTTTTCCTGAAGCTGAGAATGGGAATTTACCAATTTTTAATTCGTATCCTTTTTCTTTAGCTTGTTTTTCAGTTAAACCAACAGAAGCGATTTCAGGAGTTGCGTAAGTACAACCAGGAACATTTCCATAATCGATTGGATCTACGTGTAAACCAGCAATTTTTTCCACACAGTTAATTCCTTCAGCAGAAGCTACGTGAGCTAAAGCTTGACCTGGAGTAACGTCTCCAATTGCATAGTATCCTGGAATATTAGTTGCGTTGTAAGCGTTTACTAAGATTTTATCTCTGTCAACGGCGATTCCAACTTCTTCTAAACCAATGTTTTCGATGTTGGTTTTGATTCCAACTGCAGAAAGTAAAATCTCAGCTTCAAGAACTTCTTCTCCTTTTGCTGTTTTAACAAAAGCTTTTACTCCTGAACCAGTTGTATCGATACGCTCAACAGAAGAATTAGTCATAATTTTAATTCCAGCTTTTTTCAAAGAACGCTCAAATTGTTTTGAGATATCTTCGTCTTCTACAGGAACTACGTTTGGCATAAATTCTACAATAGTTACATCAGTTCCCATTGAGTTGTAGAAGTGAGCGAACTCCACTCCAATTGCTCCAGAACCAACAATAATCATAGATTTTGGTTGTGTTGGCAAAGTCATTGCCTGACGGTAACCAATCACTTTTACGCCATCTTGAGGCAAGTTTGGCAACTCACGAGAGCGAGCTCCAGTAGCAATAATAATATGGTCAGCACTGTATTCAGTAACTTTATTATCTTTATCTGTAACGTCAAGTTTTTTACCTGGTTTTAGTTTTCCAAAACCTTCAATAACGTCAATTTTGTTTTTCTTCATCAAGAACTGAACTCCTTTGCTCATTCCTTCAGCAACACCACGGCTACGTTGTACAACTGCTGGGAAATCTTTATCGAATTCAGAAACTTTTAGTCCATAATCAGAAGCATGTTTCAAATAGTCAAAAACCTGAGCTGATTTTAATAATGCTTTAGTTGGGATACATCCCCAGTTCAAACATACACCACCAAGGTTTTCTTTTTCAACTACAGCTACTTTAAAGCCTAATTGTGAAGCTCTAATCGCTGTTACATATCCGCCAGGACCACTTCCTAAAACAATAACGTCGTATTTCATTTTTTTGGTTTTTAGTATTTAATACCGAAATAATGAGGTTTAATTCCGAAACTCATTTTCCGATTTATTCTTTTGTTATTTGTGATTGCGAATTTAAGGATTTATTTTAAAAAAATAGTAAGATGTAAAAAAGTAAAAAGTAAAATGTGTAAAGTAAAAAAGGTAAAATGTGAAATGTTGAATTAAAGTTCCTACATCTCACATTTTACCTCTAACATTTTACTAAAATAATTAAACTTTAACGTGTCCCCAGTTTTCACCGCTGGCGATTCGTCTAATTTGCATTTCGCTTACGCCAAATTGTTTGGCGATCATTTTTAAGCGTGTTTTTTGATCTGGTCTAGCCAAAATTTTCTTGATCAGCATGACTTTTGTGGTCGTTAATTTGCGTCCATCAGCTTTTAAATTGTGTTCGATGAGATTTTTTTTCGCTTGAATCACACGCGGGCTTTTTCGGCTGTGCGCCATCATTTCAGCTTTTGTTGCCCATCGAAGGTTGCTGATGTCATCGTTACTTCTGTTGTAGTCTAAGTGCAAAACATAAGTTTGCTCTTCAGAATCTTTCGGAAGAAAATATTGGGCAACTAATTTGTAGAGAAAAAGATATTTATTGACAATTTTGTCATCTTTTTTAACCTTAAATCTAAAGGTTGGATAACCGTCACTCAAACCGCCTTTAAGGATTCGGCCGTCTTCAATTTTGTCTGTAAAACTTATAAGTCGGCCTCTGTTTGAGATCGCGTATTTAAGTTGTAATGAAGCATTTATTTCTATTTCTTTGAACTGTTCGTCTGGATAAAATCTGTTTTGTGGCATTTTCTTTTACATTTGATTTCTATTATCTCAAAGATAAAAAATAAACCAAAGATGAAATGTTAAAGCACTAGCCCCGACTAGCAGTTTTATGATTTCTATAACGCTGATTTAACGTTTATAAATGTTTTTTTAGCATTTTGAGCCCTAGTTTGCTACCGAAAATTGCGAATCGTACAGGTTTTTGTAATAACCATCAGTTTTATTAAGCAGTTCTTGATGTGTTCCTTGTTCAACGATTAATCCTTTGTCCATTACTACAATTTTATCAGCATTTACAATTGTTGCTAATCGATGTGCAATAATAATAGAAGTTCTTCCTTTAGTAATCGTTTCTGTCGCACGCTGAATTAATTCTTCAGAATAAGTGTCAATTGAAGAAGTTGCTTCGTCCAAAATCAAAATACTCGGATTACTCACATACGAGCGTAAAAAAGCAATTAATTGGCGCTGGCCAGACGACAGCATGACACCACGCTCTTTTACATCAAAATCATAATTATCAGGAAGACTCATAATAAAATCATGAACGCCAATTTTTTTAGCTGCGTCCAGTACTTTTTCACGAGTAATCTCCGGATTGTGTAAAGTAATATTATTGTAAATAGTATCAGCAAACAAAAATACATCTTGCAAAACAACAGCAATTTGTTTTCTTAACGAAGCCAGTGTATAGTTTTCAATATTATGTCCATCAATAAAAATAGTACCGCTATTAATTTCATAAAAACGGTTAAGCAAATTAATTATAGTTGATTTTCCGGCACCAGTTGAACCTACAATTGCAATTGTCTGTCCAGAAGCGACAGATAAATCAATACCTTTAATTACTTCTTCTTCCGGAATATAACTAAAACGAACGTCTTTGAATTCAATACTTCCATCAAAAACAGGAGCTTCAATAGTTCCCGTATCCTGAATGTGATCCTGAGTATCAATAATGTCGAAAACACGATTAGCCGCAATCATTCCTAATTGCATCTCATTAAATTTATCTGCAATTTGACGTAGCGGATTAAAAAGCATTCCAATAAACATTGTATAAGAGAATAGATCTCCAAAAGTTGTAAAATGATCTCCGTTCAAAATTTTAAATCCGCCAAAAACAACTACTAATCCTAAAGTGATTGACGAAATAATATCGGCAATTGGAAAGAAAATGGAGTTGTAAAGAATCGTTTTAATCCAGGCAACCCTATGCTTGTCGTTTATTACTCTAAAATTTTCGGCCTCGATTTTTTCTCTGTTAAAAAGCTGTACGATTTTCATTCCTGTAACACGTTCCTGAACAAACGAATTCATATTAGCTATCTGCGTTCGTACTTCCTCAAAAGCAACTTGCATTTTACGCTGAAAAATTCGAGTGATATAAACAAGAATAGGCATGGCGACAACGACAATCCAAGTCAGCTTCCAATTCATGTAAAACATAAAAAGTAGAACCACCAGCATTTTCATCAAGTCGCTTATAATCATAAAAAGACCTTGGCTGAAAATACGAGCAATCGATTCAATATCTGATACGGATCTGGTTACCAATTGTCCAACAGGAACCAAATCAAAATACTTCATCCTAAAGCTTAAAATATGTTTAAAAAGCTTATTGCGAATGTCTTTTACAATGTCCTGCCCAAGCCAGTTGGCCCAATAAACAAAATAGAATTGGGAAAATACTTCGAATAAAAGCACGACGCCCATTAATATAATGTACATCAATAAACCGTGCTTATCATGCGTTTTGATATAGCCGTCGACCGTTTGTTTTAATAAATAAGGACGAAGCGCGGCAAAAATCGACAGCGAAACTGCAAAAACAATAACGCCATAATAGCGCCACTTGTAAGGTTTTGTATATTTTAAAATTCGTTTGAATAAACCGGTATCGAATGCTTTTGCTTTCATTTATTTTTTAATGCTTTAAGCTTTAGGCTTTAGGCAATAGGCTTAACTTAAAGCGTACTGCTTACAGCTTATAGCTATAAATAATCGTATTTTACTTCGGTTAAATATAAACCATGTGCCGGAACCGAAAATCCAGCTTTTTCTCTGCTTTTGCTGGCAATAATATTTTCAAAATCAGCCAGCGAAATTTTATGCAATCCTATATTTACTAAAGTTCCAACAATAGATCGAACCATATTTCGTAAAAATCGGTTTGCCGAAATAGTAAAAATCAACTTGTTGTTTTCTTGTTTCCAATGTGCCTCAAAAACCGTGCAATCAAATGTGTTTACATCTGTATTTACTTTAGAAAAACATTGAAAATCGGTGTGATTCAATAAAATTTTTGCAGCTTCATTCATCAAAGCTACATCTAATTTTTGGTTAAAATACCAGCTTAGTCCCTGTAAAAACGGATTTTTAACAGTGTTGATATGATATTCGTATGTTCGTTGTGTAGCGTCAAATCGGCAATGTGCTTCATCATGAACCAAAATAATGTCAAAAATGGCAATATCTTTAGGTAAATAAGAATTTAGCTTATGCACTAAATTTGGGACGTCTAACGGAGTTTCAAAATCAAAATGCCCAAACATTTCTTCGGCATGCACTCCGGTATCAGTGCGTCCGGCTCCCATAACATTTATAGATGAATTTAGTAAAACCGAAAGTGCTTTGTTTAAAGTTTCTTGAACAGAAGATGCATTTGGCTGAAACTGCCAGCCGTGATAATGTGTTCCGTTGTAAGCAAATTGAATAAAATATCTCAAGGTAAAGGTTCAAAGGTTCTGAGGCGCAAAGGTACGAAAAAAAGTTGCTAAGGTTCTAAGATGCTAAGATTCTAAGTTTTTTGTCGTCTAAAAATTGTAGAGATGCGTAGAGTGCGTCTAACATTCGATGTCAAAGCAAAATATTAAAAACATTTATTTTGTAAATCGCTTCAAGGAAAACTTAGAATCTTAGCATCTCAAAGCCTTAGAATCTCCTAAAAGAACTGTTAAAACCCAAAATACCAATCATAGTTTACACGGCAAAAAATCGTGTCAGAAATTGACAATTCCAACGATAGAAAATCAATTAAATCTTAACTTTTTTTGCTAAAGATTATCAAACGTTAATTTTGAAAATTTTTCATTTTAACAGGAAATATTTCTCCTATGTTTGTAGTCTAAATATCAAAAACTATGAATGAAATTACTTCTTATTGGTGGATAATTTTAATCTTATTCTCCATTATTTTTTACAAATTTATTTTACGCGTTTTTTTCGGAATGGTAATGGTTCCGGAGGATAAAATTGGTCTTGTGACCAAAAAATTCGTTTTGTTTGGGGCCGACAGGTCGCTTCCGGATGGTCGTATTATTGCAACAAAAGGAGAAGCGGGTTATCAGGCACAAACACTTGCTCCAGGTTTGTACTGGGGAATGTGGATCTGGCAATATTCAATCGACATGACTGGATTTACTATTATCCCAGAAGGGAAAATCGGATTGGTTTTAAGCAAGGACGGAAAGGAAATTCCAACTGGACGAATCCTTGCCCGAAAAGTTGAAAGTGACAATTTTCAGGATGCTACTTCATTCTTGAACAACGGCGGACAAAAAGGACGTCAGACGGCTTTTATTACGACAGGTTCGTATCGTATTAATACGTTCTTATTTGAAATCGTAATTGCGGAGCAAATTAAGATTTATGAAAATATGATTGGTATTGTAACGGCTCTTGACGGGGAACCAATTCCACAAGGTCAGATCGCAGGTAAGTTTGTTGACAACCATAATAACTTTCAGGATTATGACAAGTTTTTAGAGAGTGGCGGAAATCGTGGTTTACAGCCACAGGTGATGTTAGCAGGATCTTACTATATCAATACATGGGGAATTCAGATCGAACAAAATCCGATGACAGATGTGCCAATTGGTTATGTTGGAGTTGTGATTTCATACATAGGAGAAGATGGGCAAGATGTTACAGGAGATACTTTCAAACACGGAAATATTGTTTCAAAAGGGCAGCGCGGTGTGTGGATGGAGCCACTTGGACCTGGGAAATATGCGCTTAATAAATATACAACAAAGTTAGAAGCAGTTCCAACAACAAACTTAGTTTTGAACTGGGCAAACGCTAGAAGCGAATCGCATGATTTAGATAAAAATCTTTCTACGATTACCGTTCGTTCAAAAGATGGTTTCCCGTTTAATTTAGATGTGGCGCAGATTATTCACGTTCCAGCGGCTGAAGCGCCAAAAGTTATTGCACGTTTTGGAAGCATGAACAACTTGGTTTCTCAGGTTTTAGAGCCAACAATTGGTAACTATTTCAGAAACTCAGCTCAGGACAGCGATGTGATTTCTTTTTTAACAACAAGAAAAGAGCGCCAAGAATCGGCTAAAAATCATATTAAGTTAGTTCTTGACGAATATAATGTAAATGCAGTAGATACTTTAATTGGTGATATTGTACCGCCAGATTCGTTAATGAAAACTTTGACTGACAGAAAGCTGGCCGAAGAAGAGCAAAAAACATATCAAACACAAAGAATGGCGCAAGAACAGCGTCAGGGAATGGAGAAAGAAACTGCGATTGCCGATATGCAAAAGGAAATTGTTCGTGCTTCACAAAGTGTTGAAATTGCGCAAAGAACCGCAGATGCAACGGTTAAGAAAGCAGAAGGAGACGCAACCAGTTTAAAATTAAATGTAAATGCTGAAGCTGAAGCAACCAAAATGCGCGCAAATGCAGAAGCGGAAGCAACCAAAGCGAGAGCAGGAGCACAGGCAGAAGCTACCAAATTGAATGCAAGCGCTGAAGCGGAAAGAATTTCAAAAACAGGTTTGGCTGAAGCAGAAAAAATCATGGCAATTGGTAAATCTACGGCTGAATCGTATCAATTACAAGTTAGCGCAATGGGTGGAGACAATTTTACAAGATATAAAGTTACCGAGGAAATTGGTAAAGGAAATATCAAAGTGATTCCTGATGTGTTAATTTCGGGAAATGGAGGTTCTGATGGTTCTATTAGCGGTCTGTTAGGACTAAAACTAATGGAAATGATGGATACTAAAGATTCTAATGAAGGTAAAAATTCTAAGAATTAAGATTTAGGATAATAAAAATACCTAACAGGTTTTTAAAACCTGTTAGGATACAAATCCGATTCGCTTCGCGAATCGGATTTTTTATGTAAAAAATATCTTAGAATCTTAGAACCTTAGCACCTTTAAAAAAAAACTTAGCATCTCAGAACCTTAGCAACTTTAAGAAAAAACCTTTGTACCTTTGCGCCTCAGAACCTCTGTACCTCAAAAAAAATGACAAAAATCCTCCTTCTGTCCGATACTCATAGCTATATCGATGATATTATTTTGAAATATGTTAATCAAGCCGATGAAGTTTGGCATGCTGGAGATATTGGCGATTTGAATGTTACCGATACAATTAAAAAACTAAAACCTTTAAGAGCAGTTTATGGAAATATCGACGATGCAAAAGCAAGACTGGAATTTCCGCTAAACAATCGGTTTATGTGTGAAAATGTTTCCGTATGGATTACACATATTGGCGGTTACCCGGGTAAATACAACCAAAATATAAAAGAAGAGATGGCGCAGAATCCTCCCAAATTATTTATTTGTGGTCACTCGCATATTTTAAAAGTGATGTTCGATAAAAAAAACAATTTATTACACATGAATCCTGGTGCAGCCGGAAAAAGCGGTTTTCATCAAATGCGTACAATGCTTCGCTTCGTAATTGAGGATGATAAAATAAAGGATTTGGAAATTATCGAAATCGGAAAAAAATAAACTTTTAATGTGGAAGCGGAATTTTTATTTTTATTGTTGTTCCGTGATTCACTTTTGAGATAATATTAAAAGTGCCTCTAAATTTTTTAATTCGGGCTTTTATTCGATTTAGTCCAAAGCCCTCTGTTGCATTTGTTTTTTTTGTATCAAATCCCACACCGTCATCATCAATCTTAATGATAAAAATGTTTTGATTTTCTTTTAAATTGATTGCAGCAGTTTTTGCATTACTGTGTTTGATGATGTTGTTAAAGAGTTCTGAAACAATAAAATAAATTTTCATTTCAAATTTTTCAACATATCGCTTATCTGTTGGAATAGTGCTAGAAAACTGAAAATTTATTGAACTGTTTGAGTTTCGTTCACATAAATCTTCTAAAGCATAAATTAAGCCAAACCGAACTAAAAGACTAGGAACAAGGTCGTGCGACATATCTCGTAAAAGATCATGCGCTTGAGCTAATATGTCTTTTGTTTTTCTGATTTCTTCCGACTCTATATTGTTTTGTGCCGTAAAAGTGTTTAAATGCAGTCCTGCAGATGACAGCAAAGAATTGATATTGTCATGTAGGAACGAAGCGATTTTTTTGCGTTCTGTTTCTTGAGTGTCAATTCCAGAATTAATAATATTCAGTAGGATTTTTTGCTTGACGTCTTTTCGCTTTATTTTTTGTTTTAATTTATTATTCTGATAAAAGAAATAAAAGAGAAAAAATAAGATTATAACAAGAAGAATTGTCAAACTGACTATTTTTTTGTTTCGGAGCTGAACAAGTTTATGCAGTTCTGAAACGGGTGTTTTGGCATGCTGTTGCTGTATGTTTTCTTTTAAAATTTTGCTTTGTTGGCAAAACACAAGATTTCCATTAAAAGAAATGATGAGAAGAAACAAAGTTAAAGTTCTAAAAACACGCATAATCGAAAGCAGTTAAACTGAGTTTAGTTTTGAAGAATTACGGATTAATCAAATTGTTTTTTAAAGCATATTTGACCAAACCAATTGTGTTTTTCATATGCAGTTTTTTCATGATATTTTTGCGATGGGTTTCGACGGTATTTACACTAATAAATAGTTGCTCGCCTATTTCTTTTCCGCTGTATTCTTGCGAAATTAGTTTGACAATTTCTAGTTCCCTTGGAGTTAAAATTGAATTTTCAAAAAAAATGTTTTCTTGTAATTTGGGGGTGTTGTGGGAAAAACTTTCGAGTATTTTTTCTTTGACAGCGGCCGAAAAATATTCTTGTCCGCTATGAACGGTGTTTATGGCTTCAATAATATTTTCGCCGGCGCATTTTTTTGTTAAATATCCTTTTGCATTTAATTTCATTACTTCCTTGATGATTTTTAAATCATCATAGCTAGACAAAATTATGATTTTGCAATGGCTTTCTTTTTCATTAAATTCTTGTAAAACTTTGATGCCGTCTTTTTCGGGCATACTTATATCTAAAACTAAAATATCAGAATTATTTTGTACAACATCATCATAAATGGTGTTCCCATTAAGTGAATTGCCTACAACTTCAAAATTTGAAACTGTTTGTAATAGATTAGTAAGGCCATCAATAAGTACTTGATGGTCATCTGCGAGATGAATCCTTATTTTATTTGTCGTCATTGTTTTGGAAATGAGAATGCAAAATTAAATAGGAAAGATGTTTTTAAATAGCCTTATTAGGCCTGTTTTGTATCATTTAAAGCCACAAAAAAACCCGAATAAAATATTCGGGTTCTCTTCGCACAAAAAATTAAGTTTATAGGTTTATCTCAAACGATCTACAGATTTTACAAGATCTTCGTCCTTTTTGATGGCCTTATTAGCTAAAACTAATAACACGATAGCAACAATCGGAAGAAACATCCCAATACCTTTCTCTGAAACAGCGTTAACTGTCTCTCCAGATAAATTTAGAGAGCGATATACAAATAATCCTAATAAAATTAAATTTAATATCATGTTCAGTCTGTTCATCACAAACTGATTTTGTCTTTTTTTGTATGAAATAATACTAACAATAGTAAGCATTGTACTTAACCCAATTATTACAGTATATATGGGATCTTGATTAAAGAAAAATAATGTTCCGCCTTTTAATGTCCATAACGGAATAAAAAGCATCAAAACACTTGTTGCAATAAATGCAAGAATTAAATATACAGTTTGAATTCGTTGTAACATAACTTGAAATTGTTTTACAAAAATATATTTTCTTTTTTACAAATACTATTGTATGATTAAATTTTATTCGTATTATTGCATCATAATACCGTAAGCACTTCATACTGCGGTCAATTGAAAATATTTATCTACCTATTCTTTTTACTGTATTTCCTTTAAAATAATTAAATTCATAGAACATTCATGTTTGATATTTCTGCATTAAAAGAAATGAAGCTTTCTGAGCTTCAAGAAATAGCTAAGTTAGCTAAAACAATAAAGTTTAATGGTGTTAAAAAAGAGGCTTTAATTGGCCAGATTTTAGCGCATCAAGAAGCGACTGCAACGCCGCCGGCTCCTGCTGTGGCTGAAAAGGAAATGTCAGATGATAAACCAAAAAGGGCGAGGATTGTTCCTGCTAAAAAAGCAGCTGTTTCAAAAAATGCTCCAGTTTTAGAATTTGATAAAGCCGAGGAAACAATTCCAGAAAAAAAGGAAACCCCTGTTGCAAAGCCAAAAATTCAGGTAGTTCCAAAAGTTCAGGAAGGATTAGACGCTGAGGAAAATACAGAAAAGCCTGTTGCAGACAAAAAAGAGCCGAAAATCGTAAAATTTAATAAATCTGCTTACGAGAAAAAGGTTGCACTGCAAAAGGAAAAAGAAGCGGTAAAAGAGGTGATTGCTGAAGAAGGTTCTGAGAATCAAGCTCCAGTAGCAGAAAAAGCAGAAACAGCGCCTCAAGCAAAAAAGATAAATCCGAATCAAAACAAAAATCAAAACCCAAACCAAAATCCGAATCAGAATCCAAACCAAAATGGAAATCAAAACGGTAATGGAAATGGAAATAACGGAAATCAAAATCCGAATCATAAAAATAAAAAGAATAATTTCAGAGATTCAGATTTTGAATTTGATGGAATTATTGAAAGTGAAGGTGTTCTTGAGATGATGCCAGACGGCTACGGATTTTTACGTTCGTCTGATTATAATTATTTAGCTTCTCCAGATGATATTTATTTATCAACTTCACAAATCAGATTATTTGGACTTAAAACTGGAGATACAGTAAAAGGAGTGGTTCGTCCTCCTAAAGAAGGTGAGAAATTTTTCCCTTTAGTTCGTGTACTTAAAATTAATGGTCACGATCCGCAAGTAGTTCGCGACAGAGTTTCTTTTGAACACTTGACACCTGTTTTTCCTTCTGAAAAATTCAAATTAGCCGAAAAAGGCAGTTCTATATCAACTCGTATTATTGATTTATTTTCTCCGATAGGAAAAGGGCAGCGTGGTATGATTGTAGCACAGCCTAAAACGGGTAAAACAATGCTTCTTAAAGATATTGCAAACGCAATTGCAGCAAATCATCCTGAAGTTTATCTAATTGTACTTTTGATTGATGAGCGTCCTGAAGAGGTTACTGATATGCAAAGAAGTGTTCGCGGTGAGGTTATTGCGTCAACTTTTGACAGAGAGCCACAGGAACACGTAAAAATTGCTAATATCGTTCTTGAAAAAGCAAAACGTTTAGTAGAATGCGGACATGATGTTGTAATCTTATTAGATTCGATTACGCGTTTGGCTAGAGCTTACAATACAGTACAACCAGCTTCTGGAAAAGTATTGAGTGGTGGTGTTGATGCTAATGCATTACAGAAGCCAAAACGTTTCTTTGGAGCTGCTAGAAATGTAGAAAACGGTGGTTCATTAAGTATCATTGCAACTGCATTGACTGAAACAGGTTCTAAAATGGATGAGGTTATCTTTGAAGAATTTAAAGGAACCGGTAACATGGAACTTCAATTGGATCGTAAAATCGCTAACAAACGTATTTTCCCTGCAATCGATCTTACGTCTTCAAGTACACGTCGTGACGATTTGTTATTAGACGAAAAAACATTACAAAGAATGTGGATTATGCGTAAATATCTGTCAGATATGAACCCTGTAGAGTCTATGGATTTTGTAAACGATCGTTTCAAGAAAACCAGAAATAATGAGGAGTTTTTGATTTCTATGAATGACTAGGTAAAGATTCTAAGTTGCTAAGATACTAAGATGCTAAGGTTTTTTCTTTGCGATTAAACTAAATGATGTAAAAAAGGGATGAGTTTTAAAACTCATCCCTTTTTGCTTTTTTAACCTTAGTACCTTAGTATCTTAGTATCTCAGAACCTTAGCAACTTATTTCTTATCAACTACCGGTCTATTCTCTCTATTAGCTAAATCCCAGGCAACAACAAATGCTAATTGTGTTCTTTTTGCTAAAGCATCGTATTCGATTTTTTCTGGTTCGTCGCCTTTTCCGTGATAATCTTCGTGAACTCCATTGAAGAAGAAAACAGCAGGAATACCAAATTTCGCAAAGTTATAGTGATCAGAACGCTCATAGAAATGATTTGGATCTTTAGGATCATTAAACTTAAAATCCAAGTCCATTTTGATGTATTTCTCGTTTTGAGCGACAACAGCATTGTGTAAATCTGATGAAAGTCTGTCAGCACCAATTACATAAACATAATTGTTTGTTTTAGCATGTTCAACGTCACGACGGCCAATCATATCAATATTGATGTCAGTAATTGTATTTGCAATTGGAAATAAAGGGTTTTGAGAATAATAACGTGATCCGTGTAAACCATGTTCTTCACCCGTTACATGTAAAAATAAAATAGAACGTTTTGGTCCGTGTCCTTCTTTTTTAGCTTTTGCAAATGCTTTTGCGATTTCCATAACGGCTACAGTTCCAGAACCATCATCATCAGCTCCATTGTAGACTTCGCCATTTTTGATTCCGACGTGATCATAATGTGCAGAAATTACCAAAACTTCATCTGGTTTTTCAGAACCTTCAATGTATGCCCAGATGTTTTCTGAATCAGGTAAATTTTCATTGCGTTTTGCATTTAAAAAAGCTGCAGGAATATGTTGGTAATAATCTGTTGCTCCTTTTGGGAACGAAATTTTATTTTTTTTGTATTGCTCGATCATGTAAAGTCCAGCTTTTTTCTGTCCTTTCGATCCAGTTTCACGGCCTTCCATTTCATCAGAAGCAACAACATAAAGCATTTTTTTTAAGTCTTTTGCTGTAATGCTGTTCATGTATTTGGTTGGGTCTGAATTGTCTTTTGAAGCAACAGACTGTGCATTTTTACATGAAAATGCTGAAGCAATTAGTAATAGAATTACAATTTTTTTCATTGATTAGTTAGTGTAAGTTGATAAATATATATAGCATATAAAAAACGAGTAAAAATAGGATAAAAAAGAAGTTTATAAAAAATAAGATAAAACTTTTAACAAATGAAACTATTCTGCTTTCGCCATAAAAACGATGATGTGCCGGATAAAAATAATAACACATCCAGACAATCCCAACGAAATTAATTAGATTACCTATGACTGTAAGTGCGCCGTTTTCTCCAAATAAGCCAATTATTTTAGTGATAATAAATAATAGGAGAAAAATTAAAAGCAAAAAGGAGAAATAATGTAAGGTAAAAATACCATGATCAAAGTAGTACCATTTCTTTTTGTTATGGAAAATCCATAAGAAAAAGGCAAAGAAAGGCATTATTATAAAGAGGATTTTCGGAATATTATGAATAAAAGATTCTATGAATTTCTCTATAATTTGTTTCTTGGTATTGTTTTCAGTAACATGTATTGCTTTTTCATAAACCCAATATTGAAAATCAGAAAGTTTTTCGCTCTCTTTTCCATACTTTTGAATAGAGTCAATTTCTTTCATTGTTTTTAATTGAAAGTAATTTTTATTGACTTGTTTCATTGTTTTTGATTCAAGGTAGTTTTTATCTTTCAAATTTTCAGTTTTATCTTTGCTGGATTTCTCAAAATTTGAACTGATTTCATTTTCACCTTTAGTAAGATTCTCAGTTACCTTGTTAGGGAACATGGCAATTAGAAGGAAAGTAACAAAACTTATAAAAATATAAAGACGAACAGGGGCCAGATAGGATAATCTTTTTCCGGACAAATATTCTTTAGTTAAAGTGGCAGGTTTAAAAAGAAGATTTTTAATGGTCTTCCAGAATGCATTTTCATAATGCGTTAAATCTTCAAAAAAATGAATAAATAAATGATGAAATGTTTTGCGGGTATCTGTGTTTTCCTGACCGCAGTTTGGACAAAATTTCTGTTCTACAACGTGCCTGCAGTTCAAACAGGTTTTATCTTTTCTAATGGGACTATGTGACATTGGTTAATTTGTTGATTTTGATTTGGTTTAGTTAAGGTTTTATTTTTTTAGAACTTCGTCAAGAAATAATTTTAAGTGCTCAAAAGCTCTTTTTGCTGCAACAGGATTATAGGCAGCTCCTTTAGAATTGTCGCTTCCAGCTTCTGGATTTGTAAACGAGTGAACAGCATCAGCATAATAAATCATTTGCCAATCGGCTTTAGAGTCGCGCATTTCTTGCTGGAAAGCAGCAACTTCCTCTTTAGATACAAATGGATCATCGGCACCGTGGCAAACTAAGACTTTTGCAGTAATTGGGGTTGTCGGTCTTGAAGCATCTTTTCCTAAACCGCCGTGAAATGAAGCGACTCCTTTTACGTTTAAATGACCGCGCGCAGCTTCAAGAACTCCAGTTCCTCCAAAACAATAACCAATAACAACAATGTTATCAGCATTTGCTCCAGATTTAATTAATTCCTGCAAAGCAGCGTTGATTCTTTTTTGGTAAGCCTCGTAATTAGTTTTGTAGAAACCTGCCTGTTTTCCTGCTTCCGAAGTATTTTTTGGATAATTTCCTTCTCCATATATATCGGCAATAAAAACATGATAGCCTAATTTTGATAAATCTTGGGCAATTCCTTTTGAAGCATTATCAATTCCAAGCCAAGCTGGCAAAAGTAAAATACCAGGATTCTGACTGCTTTTTTTAGCTGGTTTTATAGATAAACCATTTAATGCCTGATTTCCATCGGCATATTTTACGGTTTTTAATTGTGCGCTTATAGTGTTAGAAAACAATATGGTAGCAAAAATAAGAAGGGCTGAATTTTTCATCGATTTACAATTTTAAACAAATATCAGAAATATTATCTTATAAAAAAACCTCGAAAGAAAGTTCTTCCAAGGTTTGTTTGTTATGATTTTTCTTGTCAAAATTATTCTCCGGGATGATAGGTTTTTTCGGCATTTTTAATGACATCTTCTTTATAGAATAAAACGTCTTTAAATTGGCCTTTTCGATACATTTCAGCCTGGTCAATAAAATGTTTTGAGTTTTCATTACCACTGTTTCCACCTGCTAATAATGACTTTGCTTTAATTTTTGGGCCAAATTCCACTGCGCAGATAAAACTGTTTCCGTTATATCCGTAACGTTTTTTAGAACCATTTTGGTAACTGCTTTTAAATGATGGCAGACTTCCCCAAGAACCGGGGCCGTAACCAATTGGCAAACTAGGTTTTGAATCGTCATATTTTAAATCAATTGCACCGCTTGAACGCTGATAACGATTAATTTCACCCCAAGCTACTTGCCATGTTCCAAATTTTGATTCTAATTCTTTTAAAACTGTCTGCAGTTGTGGAATCATTTGCGATGTTGTAGCATTTTTTGCAAAATTCCTCGTGTTTTCAACTTGGTCTAATTGGCCTTCATCAATATATGCTTTTAGTATAATTGGGTCTAATTTATAAGCCCATTCAACGGCTAATGTGGTTGCCACCGAATTTTCTTTAGCATAATAATCCCAATATTTCAGAATTGAAATTGGTTCTTTTAATGCCATATATTCTGGGGATTCTAGGCTTACATTTTTTTCGAAAACATTGACTAAACTCGGAATCAATATTTCGAAAATAGATAATTTAGAATCGTAGCCATCGGCAATTACTTTGGCTAAAGTATATTTATTGCCTTTGCTGAAAATACGGACTGCATTAATTCCTCTAAAATTTTCTCCATCTGGCGCCATATAAGCAGCATAATTCTCTTTTTTAGGACTATTTTCTCCAGCAACTGAAAAAGGAGTGGAGTTGCAATTTTGAAGCCAGCCATTTATAGGATTATAAACATGAACAGTTTCATCAACTTCGTGTAAATCTTTCCATTGTGTTGAAGAAATCGATCCGTCAACAACTTTAGACCAATTTAGATGTTTATCTCTAATTGGGATAAAATTTCCATGCCAATACGCTATATTTCCTTTACTATCTGCGTAAACGGTATTATTTGACGTATTGGCTTTTAGGTCCATTGCTTTTTTATAATCGTCAAAGTTTTTAGATTTTGTTCGTACCCAACTTTGGATTAAACTGGTCATTGATCGATTATTTGATTTTAAGCTGATCCATTTTCCGTCGCGTTTTGCCATAATTGGCCCGTTATTAGTAAAATAGGTTTTGAACTTTTTCGGAATCAATTTTCCATTTTCAGTATAATTAATTGTGATTTCTTTTTCGATAACCGGAAGGAGTTTATTATCGAATTCATAAAATAGCTTTCCTTTTTTATCAATGATTTTTTCGGCATACATATCGGCAACGTCAACATTTGATGAGGTATGCATCCAGCCACAGTTGTCATTAAAACCCTGATAAATAAAAAATTGCCCCCAAGTCACAGCGCCATAAACATTCAAGCCTTCTTCACTAGTGATTTGAACTTCTGGTCTAAAATAAAAAGTTGTATGCGGATTTATGTATAAAATGGCATTTCCGTCAGCGGTTTTTGATGGTGCAAATGCAAATCCGTTTGAGCCGGTCTGAACATATTTTTCTCGTTCAACATACGCAACTTTATCATTATTTCCAGAATAAAAAGCTTTTAACTCGGCTGTCGAAAGATCCGCAGTACTAATGGCGCCAATACTTCCATCGGTCCAAAGCAAAGGAAACCACGGTTCAAAATGCGTTAAAAGTGCCGGTTTTACTTCTGGATGTTTGTATAAATAAAAATTGATTGCATCGGCATAACTGTTAAGGAGTTTTTTTAGCCATTGAGGTGCTTTTTTATAGTCAGCTTTTGCTTCGTCAGTATCGATTAAAAGTTTGATTTCTAAATCATTATATAAAACAGATTGCCCTTTTATTTCTGAAAGTCGGCCGAGTTTTTCAATATAATTCATTTCGATTCTCTTAAAATCGTCTTCGCATTGTGCATATAACAATCCAAAAACGGCGTCGGCATCTGTTTTTCCGTAAACGTGCGGAATTCCCCAATTATCTCGAATTATAGTTACTTGTTTTGCCGATTTTTCTAAGCGTTCAATTTCTTTCGGATTGATTTTTTGTGCCGAAAGTTGAAAACTAAGACAAATAAAAAATAATGATTTTATGATTTTGGAATAAGAATGCATGATTATTTTATATTAAATTTTTGACCGGCGATATAAATGCTCATTTGTAAATTTTCGATCGAAATGAGATTATTCTTTTTTGATTTTTTGATGCCTTTTGGTTTTCGTACCACAATAACTTCACTTTCTCCAGCAACTTCAATTTCATTGTTTCGAACAATTATTGCGGTCGCTTCATCGATTCCAATTCCGGTTAAATCAGGAAATTCAACTAAAGCTGAAAGCAGGCGATTGTAACGATTTCTCTTTAAAAAATGTTGATCAATAACGGCTGTTTTCAATAATCCCAGACCTTCTGAAGTTTCTAAATTATCATAGCGAATATTATCAAAAGTTCCTGAATATTCCTTTTCTAATTTCTGATTTCCCGTAATCATTTTCTCCGACATTACTGCGGCTCCGGCGCTGGTTCCAGAAATTGTACTTCCGTTTTCGTATGCTTTTTGAATTGCAGTTTTGATTGGAGTATTATGAACCACGGCCATAAAACGGCTTTGATCGCCGCCGCTGATGAAAATCAATTTTGCATTTTGAACAGAATCTGTCAGTTTTTTATTTTGCGCCGTTGCTGCATTGAAATTCAGCATTACAATGGGGTTTTGCGTCAATTTCACCATTTGATTTTTAAAGAAAATAAAAGAACTGTCTGGTTCTTCGCTTGACATTGGCAAAACGACGATATAATCTTTTTTTCCTAATTCGGCTACAGCCAAAGCCTGTTTCATCAAAGCATCAGAACGTTCGCCTCCGCCAATTATGAATAATTTTCCTTTTGAGTTTTGCGCCTGCACCAAAAAGCTTGTCAATAGCAATAAAGTCAAAATCAATTTTTGAAAAGGAAATTTAGAAAGAAACGGGTTTTTCATGGTTTTGGTCTTTAATTATGCTGATTCTCTAAAAAATCTAAAGCGAAGAATTAGAGGCGCAATAATGTTTTAGCATAGTGTAACACTGCATCCTTCCATCCAGCGAGTTTTTTATTTAAGAGATTTATAGTGAAATATTTCTTTTAAAAGCACAGCCTAATTCAATGATCGAATCTGTTTTTGCGATACCAGGAATGCTGTCAATTTTATCGTAAAGAATTTTACGCATATGTTCATGGTTTTTTGCAATAATTTTAATGTAGAGTGTAAAAGAACCGGTAACATAATAACACTCTGTTATCTCGGGAATTTTTTTCATTTCTTCGATAATTCGATCAGAATCAGAATCTTTGTTAAGTGTGATTCCGGTAAAGGAAGCCCAGTCGTAACCGATATTTTTTTCTTGAATAATTGGTTTTATACCACCAATGACACCCTGCTCGATCATTCTATTAATACGCTGATGCACCATGGTATTTGAAATTTTTAAATTGGCAGCAATAGCTGAATAAGCCATGCGCCCATCTTTTTCCAATTCTTTCAGTATATTAATATCGAATTCGTCTAGTATATCCATTGTTTTAAATCTTCTTTTTTGATTTATAAAAGTAATTATTTTTTTCAATAAAAGGGAATAAAATAGAAGATGTAGTTTGGTGATATTTATTTTTTATTGACTATAAAAGATAAATTTGACTTTTTTTAATGATATTAGTGTTTAATTTTGGTTTATTTATGGTGTATTTACTATTTTTTGATATTTTTGCATTTGAAAATAATATATTATGACACATACAGAAAATATACTTTCATCGAAATCTGAAATTTTGATTGAAAAAGAGAATAAATACGGAGCTCATAATTATCATCCGCTTCCTGTGGTTTTAGAAAAAGGAGAAGGTGTATATGTTTGGGATGTAGACGGAAAAAAATATTATGATTTCTTATCAGCTTATTCAGCAGTAAATCAAGGACATTGTCATCCTAAAATTGTGCAGGCAATGGTCGATCAGGCGCAAAAACTGACTTTGACTTCGCGTGCTTTTTACAATGATAAATTGGGGAATTATGAAGAATATATAACCAATTATTTTGGTTTTGATAAGGTATTACCAATGAATACAGGTGCTGAAGCAGTTGAAACAGCACTAAAAATATGCAGAAAATGGGCGTATGAAGTGAAAGGTATTCCTGAAAATCAAGCGCAGGTTATTGTGTGTGAGAATAATTTCCACGGAAGAACCACTACGATTATTTCATTCTCTAACGATGAAACGGCGCGTAAAAACTTTGGCCCGTTTACAGACGGATTTATAAAAATTGAATACGATAATCTTGAAGCACTTGAAAAAGCTTTAGATTCTTCAAAAAATATTGCTGGATTTTTAGTTGAGCCCATTCAAGGTGAAGCTGGAGTTTATGTTCCATCAGAAGGTTATTTGGCAAAAGCAAAAGCGTTATGCGAAAAACATAATGTTTTATTTATTGCCGATGAAGTTCAGACAGGAATCGCTCGTACAGGAAAATTATTGGCAGTTCACCACGAAAATGTACAGCCTGATATTTTGATTTTAGGAAAAGCAATTTCGGGAGGTGTGTATCCTGTTTCGGCTGTTTTAGCAAATAACGAAATAATGAATGTGATCAAACCGGGTCAGCATGGATCTACTTTTGGTGGAAATCCTGTTGCAGCTGCGGTTGCGATTGCAGCATTGGAAGTTATAAAAGATGAAAAACTAGCTGAAAATGCAGAGCGTTTAGGTGCTATTTTGAGACAAGGTTTAAATAAAATTGCTGAAAAGAATAACTTAATTACGCTTGTTCGCGGAAAAGGACTTTTGAATGCGATTGTAATTAATACTGATGAAGATTCTGATTTAGCGTGGGAAATTTGCTTAAAATTCAGAGACAACGGTTTATTAGCAAAACCTACTCACGGAAACAAAATTAGATTGGCTCCGCCATTAGTGATGACAGAAACTCAAATTCAGGAATGTCTTGAAATTGTTGAGAAATCTTTGAATGAGTTTAGATAGAAGATTCTAAGTTGCTAAGATTCTAAGTTGCTAAGATTCTAAGATTCTGAGATTCTGAGGTTTTTTATCAATTATAATTGAAAAGGTTCAAAGTTTTATAGTATTCTATAAACCTTTGAACCTTTGTTACTTTGTCACTTTGTACCTCAAAACTAGAAATTAACTTCCGTAGCCTGGATTTTGAGTGATTTTTTTGTTGGTATCCATTTCTTTTAATGGAATAGGGAACACCAATCTATTTGAATCATATGGAAGAACTTCGGAACCATCACCATCTGTGCTGATATCGATTGAACGTTTTGTTCTGCGGATGTCATGAATTAAAAATCCTTCCATACCTAGTTCTAATTCGCGTTCCAATAAAATATCATCAACAGTCACAGTTAGCAATTCATCTGCGTTTGCTCTTGAACGAATAATATTAATGTCGTCCAAAGGTGTATTTCCTACTGAAGTTCCAGCACGTAAATTGCTTTCAGCTCTAATCAAATACATTTCAGCTAAACGGATAATTGGCAGATCGGCAAATTGATCAGTGAATTTAGAAGTCAAAAGCCTTCCGTTATCTTCATTTTCATAATTGAATACCGCTCTGTCATCAGGATCGCTGAATTTATCTAAATAAGTATCTCGTATAGAAAAATCTCCTCCGCGTCCGCCATTTCCTTCAGAAGCATAAAAAGTTACAGCATCATTTAAACCTGTTTGTTTTGTGATTTGAATGGCAAAAACATCTTCGGCTTTATCAGAGTCATGATTAAATGCATCTGCATATTTAAGAGATAATGCATGTCCACTGTTTTCAATAACATCATTCGCGGCATCTCTAGCCGCTGCATAATTTTGCTGTTGCAAATAAACTCTTGCTAATAAAGCTTTAGCAGCATATTTATCAGCGTAAAAGCTGTTTTCTTCAGGAAGATTATTATAGGCTAAATTTAATCCATCAATGATCACCTTGTAAACTTCGTCGACAGTACTTCTTTCTTTTGAAAGATCTACGCTGAAATCGTAAATCGCATTAGGCCTAATTACAACTCCCAATTGGGAATTAGCTTGTCCAGCAACATAAGGTTTTGCAAAAAATCGAACCAAGTCAAAATAGGCTAATGATCTTAAAAAGTTAGCCTCGCCAATCATAACCGTTTTTTTGTCTGGATCTTTAATTTTGTCGATATTTTCGATAACCGTATTTGCGGCATTAATCATCGAGTAAAGTCTAGAATAAGTACCTTCGATAATTACGTTGTCAGAAAGCATTGTTTTGAGGTACATTTGTCGAAGTTCGCCAAAACTTCCGCGCCATCTTAAATCGGTTGTGCTTAGCGAACCTGTCACGCCAAGTAAATCTGCATAAAGCAAAACGCGTCCACCATAAGCATTTCCGTTAGCAGCAAGTGCGTACGTGCCAGTAAGAACATTTGTAACACCGCTTTCAGTACTTAAAGTGACTGAAGCATCTTCAGACTGCTTAGGATCTAAGTTTAGTTCGTCTTCACAGCTTGTGAAAAAGACTGCAAAAATTATAAGTAAGATTAATTTATTTGCTTTCATTTTGTTCTTTTTAAAAATTAATATTTACTCCAATTGCCATAGTTCTTGCAGGTGGTGCAGAGTAAAAATCCTCTCCAATTCCTGAGTCATCTCTTCGTGCTTCGGGATCTGTACCTTCATAACCTGTAAAAGTAAGCAAGTTTACAGCTGTAAAATAAATTCTTAAACTGCTCATTCCCGCTTTATTTACGGTTTCCTTAGGTAAAGAATAACCTAATGTAACGTTACGCAAACGTATAAAATCTGCTTTATCTAAATAACGGGTAGATTCCTGTGTTCCGTTAGAACCTCCAAATCTTGCTTGAGGTACATTTGTAATATCGCCTGGATTTTGCCAGCGATTTAACTGATCTGCTGTTTGGTTGTCAAAATAATCTGCAGCAGTTGACTGGAATGTTCCGGCAGAGTTATAGATACTTGCTCCCCATTCACCTTGAAATGTGAAATTGAAATCAAAGTTTTTATAATTCATTGTATTTGTTAATCCAGACATTAAAGTAGGGAAAGGATTTCCAGCTACAATTCTTTTGGCTTCACTGTAATCGTTAGTTGTGCTTCTGTCAATACTTCCATCGGCATTTGCTGTGTTTTTTACAAAAAGAGCATCTCCATTTGCTGGATCAACACCAGCATATTCAACTAAATAAAATGATGAAATATATTCTCCAACACGATTGATGTTGTAATCTGTAATAACATCAGTATTATTATTTGGCAATGATTTTACTTTTGATTTGTTTGTTGTAAGGTTGAAACTAGTAGTCCATTTGAATTTTTCTGTTTCAACATTTTTTGTATTCAAAGTAATTTCAAATCCGCTGCTTTTTATTTCTCCAATGTTTGTATTGATCGATGTTGCACCAGAACTTGGGGCTAAAGGTTTCTCAAATAGAAGACCGTTCGTACGTTTATCATAATAATCGACTTCTAAATTGATTTTATTAAGGAATCCAACTTCAACACCAACATCTGTTTGAGAAGATTTTTCCCAAGTAAGATTGTTATTTCCAGCTTGGCTAAAAGTTAACCCTGATTTTAAATTATAAGAGTTAGGTCTGTATAATTGGCGTGAGGCAAAATTTCCAACCTCCGCATTTCCGACCTCACCCCAGCTTGCTTTTAATTTCAAATAACTTAAAACGGTATTGTCTTTTAAGAATTCTTCTTGTGACATAACCCATCCGGCAGAAAACGCAGGGAAAACTGCAAAGCGTTCATTTTTTCCAAAACGTGATGATCCATCGCGACGGACACTTGCTTTAAAAAGATATTTATTTTTGAAACTATAATTGAATCGGCCAAATTGAGAAACAAAAACATAATCAGTTTCGCTGCCGTGTCCTTCATTTACTTCGGCACCGCCATCAACAGTGTGGAAATCATCATTAGGGAAATAAATACTGTTTACATCTTGGTATCGTCTATTATATTTATTGAATTCCATACCTGCAACAGCGTTTATAGTATGGTTTTCACCAAAAGTGTGATCGTATGTAAAGTAATTACTGAAAACATAACTTTCAGTGTTTACAGAGGTTGCAAAAACAGCTCCGTCCGTAGCCATAAATGGTGCATTTTTACCTTGCCAGTAATCCTCGGTCTGAGTTAATAAGTCGTAAGCAAAATCGGAATTAAATTTCAAACCTTTTACTAGTTTTAATTCACCGAATATTTTTCCTGTAACTCTTCGCATAATGGTTTTCCAAGAAGTATTGTCTTTTGCTAATAAATAATTGACATACTCTGTATTTGGATTTGGAGTTCCATCTTCTAGTCTCGCTTGCGAAATTGGAGCTTGTGCTACAGATTGCATAGGTGTAGAAAATGAATTGTCATCTTGAACTCTGTCAATAACAGATCTCGAAAAACCGATATTCATTCCAGCTGTAAAGCGTTCTGTAATTTTATGCGACACATTTGATCGTGCTGTTATTCTTTCTAAACTATTGCTGTCAATTATACCGATTGTATTGTTATAAGCTCCAGAAAAGAAATATTTTGTTTTGTCATCACCTCCCGAAACAGAAAAGTCGGCATCAGTGGTATAACCGGTCTGTAAAGCAATATCTTGCCAGTCTGTATCAATTTCTCCATTTCTCCAGTCGGTTCCTTGAGACAAATATTCTAATTCATCTTCAACAGATTCTAAATCATCAACATTTCGGCCTGCTTCCTGTAATAATTCTACATACTGTTTTGCATTCAGCCATTTTTTTGTGTGAGTAGCTTCACTCACACCTTGAGAGAAGTTTAGAGAAAAATTTCCTTTTCCTTCTTTTCCTTTTTTTGTTGTAATGATCACAACTCCATTGGCTCCACGAGCTCCATAGATTGCCGCAGAAGAAGCATCTTTTAATACATCAATCGATTCTATTTCATTTGGACTTAAAGTTAACAGCGGATTTGTTGGCGCCCCATTACTAGACTCATTATCAGTGATAAGGGGAATACCATCTAAAACATACAAAGGCTGCGTACTGGCGCTAATACTGGCAGCACCACGAACTCTAATATTCATTCCTCCTTCGACCTTACCGTTTGTCTGTGTAATTTGTACCCCGGCTAATTTACCAACAAGGGCATTCTGCACGTTGGCAACAGGTACTTGTTGAATGTCTTTTGCCGTTACACGGGCTATGTTATCAGTTAAATTCTTTTTTGATTGTGTACCGTAACCTACAACAAGAACAGCTTCAAGCTCATTTTGAGTTTCAATCATCTGAATTGTCATAGAATTAGAAGCTTTTACTTCAACGGTCGCAAAACTAACATAACTAGCAACTAAAATATCGCCAGTATTCGCTTGAATTTTGAAATTTCCGTCAAAATCAGTTTGTGTACTGACATTAGTTCCTTTCAATACAATATTTACTCCCGGGATTGGAATTCCTTTTTTGTCAGTCACTGTACCAGAAATTGCGCCTCCTTGAGCCACGGCTATTTGCACGCTTAAAACAAGCAAAAGCCACAAAAAATGTTTTAAATTAATTTTCATTTTTTATTGGGTTTAAATTAGTTATCTCAAATATCTTAAATTAATGTTAAGTTGAAACCTCTTTTTAACATTAAAAATAACACATAAGTTCATTTTTGTAGTATTTGTAACATTCAGCACTTAAAAACTTTTTATTTGTAAAAATTTAAGTGCTAATATGATTAATTTTTAATTGATTGGATTATTTTTAGGATGTATGTATGAATAATTAACATAAAAACAGAGAAAGTAATAGCTATATTAATATTTATAAAGCAATTAATGAATTTGTTAATAAAAAAAGCGACTGTTCAGGAAAACAATCGCTTTTGGGTATAACTACTTAAAATATCAAAAAAAGTAATTATTTTTTTTGAGAATTTAATCTCTGTATTTCTAAAACTTAGCTTTTTTAAGTTCCCACAAAGTCTTGATAAAAGTATCAACATCTTGCGTAGTATTGTAAAATGCCAATGAAGGACGAACTGTGGTTTCAACTCCCATTCTTCTCAAAATGGGTTGCGCACAATGATGTCCAGTTCTTACCGCAACACCTTCTTTGTTTAAAGCTTGTCCAACCTGCTCGTTTGTATAACCTTGTAAATTAAAAGACAATACGCTTGCTTTATCTTTTGCAGTTCCAATTAAGCGTACGCCTGGAATTTCTTTGAGAAGCCTTGTAGCATATTCTAACAAATAATGCTCATATTGGCCAATTTGTTCAATGCCAAGTTTCGTTACATAATCAATTGCTGCGCCAAGGCCAATGGCATCGGCAATATTTCCGGTTCCGGCTTCAAAACGATTGGGTGCTTTGTGGTATTTAATTTCCTCAAAAGTCACATCCTGAATCATGTTTCCGCCAGATTGATACGGCGGCATTTCGTTTAATAAATCTTCTTTGCCGTATAAAGCTCCAATTCCGGTTGGCCCAAAAAGTTTATGTCCAGAAAAAACCAACCAATCTGGATTTAAATCTTGAACATCAACTTTCATGTGCGAAACAGATTGTGCGCCGTCAATTAAAACTTTTGCTCCGGCAGCGTGTGCCATTTCGGTGATTTTTTTGGCTGGAGTTACGGTTCCTAATGCATTTGAAACTTGCGTAAAAGCTACTAAACGTGTTTTTGAATTCAGCAGTTTTGCATATTCGTCAAGCAAAATCTGACCGTCATCATCAACAGGAATTACACGGAGTTTTAAGCCTTTTTTATCAGCCAGTCTTTTCCACGGAACTATATTAGCATGATGCTCCAGATTGCTGACAATAATCTCATCTCCCGAGTTTAAATTTTGATCGCCCCAAGTTGAAGCTACTAAATTTATTCCTTCGGTAGCGCCACGGACAAATACAATTTCATTTACTGATGCTGCATTTAAAAACGTTTTTACTTTTTCACGAGCGGCTTCATAAGCGTCAGATGCACGTGCTGCCAATTCATGAGCCGCGCGGTGAATGTTTGAATTTTCATGCTCGTAGAAATAGGCAATTCGATCAATAACCGATTTAGGTTTTTGAGTCGTTGCAGCATTATCAAACCAAACCAAAGGTTTTCCGTTTACAGTTTCACTCAAAATTGGAAAATCTTTTTTGATCAATTCGGCATTAAAATGTGAATTTGTACTGCCGCTTAGTGGATTTGTTCCGAAGGAATTTCCAACTATCGCATTTGTATTTTTAGGATCAAAAGCAAACGGATTCTGATCTAAAAAATAATAGGAGTTTTGAAGTTCACTTCCGCTTGACGGAAAATCGTTTCGCTTTCTAAAAAAAGAATCAACAGTTTCTAAGGCAACTTTTAACTCGTTTTCAAAAGAGGAATTTTCGCTTTGAAAAGGCAAATACTGATCATTTAAAAATAGTGATGAAAAAATCGACTCCTCACTAAGTTGTGACGTGTTATTGTTTTTTAAATTTATATCATTAAAACCAGTCTGCGGATTATTAATATTTAGTCCGTTATCTTCAGGAATTCCCGAAGAAGGAATACCATATTTAGGATCGAAACCTGCACCAGCGTTTGGGTACAAAGCCGAGGCGCTCGAACTTTTAGAAGCATTCGCTGGAGAACCTCCAAAACCGCTAAACGAGGGCGGAACAGGATTTACATTTAACGGACTTTGCACTGGAAATGGGGCAATAATATTGGCACCACCGGCATGCAAAAGTGTTTCTGCAATTTTTGTTGCACGAGGATGTTCAGCTTTATCTGGGCTCAGCGAAATTTCTTTTGGAAATTCATTTGGCAGCGTACTGAACAGTTCGTTAGCTAGATTTTGCAGCTCGTCAATGTTTGGCAAACCATTTATGTTAGTATTTGTACTCATGATACTTTCCTATTTCGACATCTTCTAAAACAGCGATGGCATCATCAACCAAAATAGCTAAAGAACAATAAAGTGAAACCAAGTAAGAAGCAATCGCTTTTTCATTAATTCCCATAAAACGAACCGATAATCCTGGAGATTGTTCACCTTGTAATCCCGGCTGAATTAATCCGATAACTCCTTGACGGCTTTCACCAGTACGAAGCAGAATAATTTTTGATTTTCCCTTTACGATTGGCAGTTTGTCAGATGGAATCAGCGGAATGCCTCTCCAAGTTAAAAATTGAGATCCAAATAAAGATATTGTTGGTGGTGGGACACCTCGACGTGTACACTCGCGCCCAAAAGCGGCAATGGCCAGCGGATGCAGTAAAAAGAATCCTGGCTCTTTCCAAACTTTAGTCAGCAATTCGTCTAAATCATCTGGAGTTGGTGCGCCGGTGCGCGTTTTTATAATTTGCGAAGGCGCCACATTGCTTAATAATCCATAATCTTTGTTGTTGATTAATTCACTTTCCTGACGCTCTTTGATGGTTTCTATAGCCAGTCGAAGCTGTTCGGTGATCTGATTGTATGGCTTGCTGTATAAATCAGAAACACGCGTATGAACTTCTACAATAGTCTGAACGGCAGCAAGATTATATTCTCTTGGATTTTCAACATAATCAACAAAAGTGTTTGGTAAAACTCTTTCGTCACGTGCAGAACAATCGACTTCGATGTGGTTTGCATTTTTAACTTTATTCAGACGAAACACACCCGATTCTACCGGTGTCCAATGTAAAAGATGTGTCAGCCAGCGTGGAGAAGTGGTTCCAATTTGTGGGACTGTACGAGTTGCAATTGCGAGCTGTCTTGCTGCAACATCGCCTAATGCGGTCTGTTGTTGTTTTGATTCTGCCATTTTTCTGGTATTTTAATAGGTTTGTAAATTATTTTTTGCTTGCTTAAAGTTATTCATAATTTTAATCAAATAGCTCATCTACAGATAAATATCTTTCCCCTGTATCATAATTAAAAGTCAGAATTACAGCATTTTCCGGAATATCTTTTAGTTTTCGTGAAAGTGCGGCAAGTGCGGCTCCAGTAGATATTCCGGCAAAAATTCCTTCTTCTTTGGCTATTTTTTTTGTGAAATTGTACGATTCGTTTTTATCAACCGTTAAAATCTGATCCACATATTCCCGATTAAAAACTTCTGGAATAAAACCAGCTCCAATTCCCTGAAACGGATGCGGAGAAGGTAATCCACCGCTCAAAACTGGCGACAAGGCCGGCTCAACAGCATAAGTCTGCAGATTCGGGAAATGCTGTTTTAATATTTTTGAAACACCGGTAATATGCCCTCCGGTTCCAACTCCCGTAATTAAATAATCGATTCCATCCGGAAAATCGGCTAAAATTTCTAGAGCTGTTGTTTTTTCGTGAATTTCAACATTTGCTTTGTTGGTAAACTGCGACGGAAGAAATGAGTTTTTAATCGTCGATGCCAGTTCTTTTGCTCTTTCAACCGCTCCCGAAGTTCCTTTTTCTCTTGGTGTCAAAACATATTCGGCGCCATAAGCATTCAAAATTCTTCGGCGCTCGATACTCATCGATTCGGGCATTACAACGATAACTTTATACCCTTTTACTGCAGCAACCAATGAAAGCCCAATTCCGGTGTTTCCAGATGTAGGTTCTATAATAATAGTTTCTTCATTAATAAGTCCTTTTCGTTCTGCATCTTCAATCATTGCAAGAGCGATTCGGTCTTTAATACTGGAACCTGGATTTGCTTTTTCCAATTTAATCCACACCTCATGTGATTTAAAAAGTTTATTTAATCGAATGTGAGGAGTGTTTCCTATGGTTTCTAAAATGTTTTGATATTTCATTGGTTTTGATATTTTTTATAAAATGGAGTAATTATTTATTTCTTTAGAGATGCACCACCCGGCATTACCTCTGGTTTTAATTTGAATTTGCTGTATTCTACAACGCCAGTTCGATCTGCCCATTCAAAATAAGATGCCGAAAGTTTGTTTACAATTCCCGGATTTTGCTGTGCCACATTGGTAGTTTCACCGCGGTCTGTTTCCAAATTATATAGTTCCCATTCGTACGATGGGTAAATCGAAACTAATTTCCATTTTCCATCACGCACAGCTCTATTTCCGGCTCTTTCCCAGAAAAGCGGTTCGCCACGGTTAACTTCTGAAATATTATCAAATAAAACAGGAAGCAAACTTTTCCCAGGAAGCGGATTCGTATTTATGTTATTATAATTTTTAGGATATTCAATTCCGGCCAATTCATAAAAAGTAGGAGCAAGATCAATAATATGTCCAGTTCCTTTATCAATTCTTCCGGCTTTTATTTTTGACGGAAACCACGCTATAAAGGGGGAACTGAAACCACCTTCGTGCAGATTGTTTTTATATTGCTGCAACGGAGTATTTGATAAATACGCCCAGTTTTGTTCCTGATAATCAAATGATCCCGAGGTTCCAACTGGACCGTCATTTCGAACCAAACCTCTCCCTAACGGATTGTAAGTATTAAATCCGCCTTGAGCGCCATTGTCAGAAATGAAAATAATTAATGTGTTTTTATCTTTTTTAAGCGCTTTTAATTTATCTAAAACTTTCCCCACATTCTGATCCATGTTGTCAACCATTGCGGCATAAACTTCCATTTTTGCTTTCCAAAACTGTTTTTCGTCATAAGTCAGTTTACTCCATTCTGGAACTTCTGGATCTCTCGATGAAATAGTTTGATTGGCTGGTAAAATGCCACTGGCTTTTAGTTTTTCGATTCTTTTTTCTCTTAAAATATCCCAGCCTTCGTCAAATTTTCCTCTGTATTTTGCAATATCTACAGGTTTTGCTTGCAAAGGCCAATGTGGTGCTGTAAAAGCTAAATACAAAAAGAACGGTTTATTTTCTTTGTTTTGCTCGTCTAAAAAAGTCACAGCGTTATTGCCAATTTCATCTGTGAAATAATAAGAATCATCTTTTGGATGCAGTTCTTCATTATTGCGGATTAATTTTACCGGATAAGGCGTTTTTCCGAAAGGTAGAGGTTTGGTGTCAAAATAATTTGAGGCACCTTTTAAGATGCCGTAAAATTTATCAAAACCTCTTTGGTTTGGCCATTGCGCCTGATCTTCAGAACCAACATGCCATTTTCCTGATAAAATTGTACTGTAGCCTCCAGAACGGAAAACTTCTCCTAGAGTCAAAGATTCTTTGTTCAAATAGCCTTGATAAGCAGGCAAGCCCAAATTAACATCAAAAAAACCAACGCCGGCTTTGTGCTGATATTGACCAGTTAGGAGAGAAGCTCTCGTTGGCGCACAAATAGAGTTGTTATAAAATTCGCGCAAACGCAAACCTTCATTAGCTAGTTTATCTAAATTGGGAGTTTTAATTTCTGAACCATAGTTTCCTAAATCAGAATATCCCATGTCATCTACCATAATCAGAATGATATTTGGTTTTGCCGCTTTCTGTGCATTTATTTTGCTAAAACTGACAGCTCCGGTTATTAAGGCAGAAAATATTATTGAGGTTATTTTATTGTTCATTTTAAAATGCTTTTTGTTTGTTGTTTTTTTGTTTTGTAAGTGATAAATGTTCTTTACTTGGGTTATTTCTGTTGCCGCAGAAATGTCTTTTTATAAAGGTATAACATTATGGCACAGCTTCGTTTAAAGCGAACTGCATAATATATTGTGGGTGAAATTGGAGTAAAAGTGGCTTTTGTTCTGATTTTAAATGAAGTAAAATCATGACAAACGAAGGTAAGAATTAACAACAGCTACACATATAACAGAAGTTGTTATAGGTGTTATTTTTAGAAATGAGGAAAGACGATTTATTTATTGCTGTTTTCAAAATGTAAGTTTTAAATATTAAACTCTACTAATTCTATAGACAAAGTTATATTTAATATTGTAAAATCCAAATTAATCTTGATTTTTTTTTGAAAGAAGAAGTGAGAAAGAAATGATTTGCCACGAATTTCACGAATTAACACGAATTAAATTTGTGAAAATTGGCGAAATTCGTGGCAAAAAAAAGAATTAGGAAGAACTTTGTCAAAGTTTGGGAACCACAAAGTTGGTCATTTCGAGTCTCCTCCGTCGAAATGACAATATTGCGCATAAACTTTGCGTTTTTGCGACTTTGCGTGATAATTGCTCGCCCGCTACTTCCCGAAAAGGAAAAACGCAATAATCAACGTAACAATAACATTGAATAATTGTGCAATTAAAAAGGCATATAAGGGTTTACGGCTATTATTAGCAAGGAGATCTTTAAAATTAGTTTCTAAACCAATACTTGTAAAAGCTAAGGCAAACCAAATTCCCTGCAAATTTTTCAAACTGTCTTTTAACGAATCTCGAACTTCTGAAGTAATAAAAAAGGAAAATAGGAGAGAGGCCAGAATAAAACCAATTACAAATTTTGGAAAACGTTCCCAAATTACACTCAAAGTTGGTTTTGATTCTACAGCTTCTGCCGATTTATTATGCGTATAAGTCCAATAAACAGATATTGCAAAAGCGGCCAAACCAAGTAAAACATTCTGTGAGAATTTTACAATCGTACTAATTTTTAAAGCCGTTTCGCCAACCAAGCTTCCAGAAGCCACAACTGCTCCCGAAGTGTCGATACTGCCACCTAACCATGCACCAGTGACTTCTTCGGGAAAGTTGAAATATTTAGCAATTATGGGCATAAAAATCATCATGGGAATAGCAGTTACCAAAACGATAGAAATTAC
Source organism: Flavobacterium sp. 245 (assembly GCF_004362055.1). Lineage (GTDB taxonomy): Bacteria > Bacteroidota > Bacteroidia > Flavobacteriales > Flavobacteriaceae > Flavobacterium. The sequence goes on along the minus strand of NZ_SNXB01000003.1, from coordinate 47,717 downwards.
ATAAGACAGTTTTTTAGAATCACCTTTAATAGCGCCCGAAGTTGCAATTGCTGCAGAAACGCCACAAATTGAAACGGCACTTGAAATCATCATGGTTAACTCGTCATCGACTTTTAATTTTCGGCAAAGCCAAAAGGCAAAATACCAGACAGACAAAACAACAACCAAAGCCTGAATTAAGCCTAATGAACCTGCCTTTAAAATATCAGAAAAAATTACACTGGTACCTAATAAAACCAATCCGATTTTGACAAAGACTTCTGTAGAAAGCGCTGAACGAAACCATTCAGGAAGTTTTATAAAATTCCCAATTGCTAAACCAATAATCAAACTGAAAATAACTGCTTCTAAATTGATGGTTTTTATAGCCGAATTTCCTGCTAGAATTAGCGCAATCAAGGTTAAGATATACAATATCGGAAAAGTCAGCAGGAAATATTTAACAGATTTTCCAATCAAAAAAGCGCCTAACGTTCCGATAGAAATCAGATATAAAAATTGAATTAGAAGAGTTTTTAGGTTTGTGAAATCAAATACTTTAGTTGTTAGATCAGTTCCGTTTGACCAACTGAAAACGGGAACTTCAGGAAGAAAAATAAAAAGTGAAATTCCGATGATTAGGAAGCCGAGAATTACGACAGTCCAATCTTCGTGAATATTAAATTGTTTAGTTTGAGTTGACATTTATTATTTTGTTATTCTAACAGGTTTTTAAAACCTGTTAGGTATGAATTGTAGATTGCTAAAATCACAACAGTTGTGTGATTGATTTTTTTGATCAATAAATTTTCTATTTTACAGGAAAGACTTTCGAATAAATACCTAACAGGTTTCTGAAACCTGTTAGGATATGTGAATGGTTTTAAATAATTACAAATCCACAAAGTATTTTTGTTTTCCAAAATCGAATTCATAATAAGTCAAATTAGGCCAAAGCGGCTTAATCAATCCTTTTTCCCAATTTTGTAAAGCAATTTGAAGTTCTTTCACTTTTTCAGGATTTTTTGAAGCAAGATCCGTAGTTTCAGATTTGTCTTTAGCTAAATCATAAAGCCAGGTTTCGTGTGTTTTGCCGCTTACAATTAACTTCCAGTTGCCACTTCTAATAGCTTTTGCATCGCCAGAACGCCAGTACAAATCTTTATGTGCTTCTTTGTTATTATTTACCACGTCAATCAAATCAACGCCATCATAAACGCGGTCTTTTGGTAAACCTGAATGCGTTACTGATGCAATTGTACTAAAAATATCAAGAGAACTTACAGGCGTTTTATAAACAGTATGTGGTTTTATTTTTCCTTTCCACGAAAGTGCAAACGGAACATTTATACCGCCTTCAAAATGTGAAAATTTACCGCCTTTTAAAGGGGCATTTGTTGTTGCAAAAGTATAATCGGCACCACCATTGTCGCTGGCAAAAATGATTAAAGTATTTTCTTCTAAACCTTCTTTTTTAACTTTCGCTCTGATTCTTCCAATTGCATCATCAAGAGCGCTGATCATTGCGTAATACACACGTTTGTTTTCGTCTTTTACATTCGGAAAACGATCGTAGTATTTTTTACGAACCTGAAATGGCGTATGCGGTGCATTAAACGGAACGTAAAGCAAAAATGGTTTGTTTTTGTTCTTGTCGATAAAAGCTTCTGCTTCATCAGCAAATGTTTCGGTTAAATATGCTTTATCATGAATAATAGTAGTATCTCGGCGAATTTGTCCAATTCCCACACGGCCATTTCCCCATATCATTTTATCGGTAAAATCTTTATGATGGTGGTTGATGATATCCGGATTATCATCTTCTGGAGTATAAAGCGAAAACGCCTGATAAAAACCATAATGATAATCGAAACCACGGTCTAGAGGAAAAAAACCTTTGTTATGACCCAGATGCCATTTGCCAATAATTGCCGTGCTGTAACCTTGTTTTTTCGCTAAATCGGCAAAAGTAATTTCAGATTTCGGTAAACCTTGTGTAGCTATAGAGGCTTCATTTGGGTAATTAATTTTTGCGTTTAATCGCCAATTATTGGTATTGATTAAATATTTGAAAGCATAATATTCCAGGTTATTTTTTGGATAACGGTCTCCGGGCTGATATTCGTGACCAAAACGTTCTTGATAACGTCCTGTAAGCAAACCGGCGCGCGACGGCGAACAAATGGAAGCTGAAACGTAACCATCTGTAAAAGTAACTCCTGAAGCCGCTAACGAATCAATCTGAGGTGTTGGAACGGCTTTTCCTCCGTATAATGAAATATCATATTTGCCAAGATCATCAGCAAGCAGAATAATGATATTTGGTTTTTTTTCGGAAGTTGAAGTATCTTTTTGTGCTAAAAATGTTGCTTTTCCTTGGGTTAGTTTTTCATCTGGTTTTATTAATGTTCCGTCTGTGTTTATTGGCCAGAAAAGAAATACTGCTAATAAAAAGAGTATGATTAAAATGGGGATAACGATCTTTTTTATTTTTTTATAGTTTGCCATATTTTGGTAAGTTGTTTTTAGACAAATGGTTTTATTGTAGAGACGCACAGCAGTGCTTCTTTCTCATTTTGTGTACGTATTATTTGTCGCTATCGCTCGAGTCTCCTCCGACGAAATGCCAAAAATGTGGTTAAATCTTCTTGCGGAAATTAATTATCATTTCGAAGCCAAAGCCAAATCAACGTCATTTTTCAAATTTTCAAAACCTTCTTTTTTGAGAATAATTTTTCCATTTTGATATAGAATTAAAGTTGGAAAAACTTTTATTGTTTTTAGATCTGCAATGACTTGTGTATTGTCTTCCAAATCAATTTCAACTATTTTCAAATTACTTCCGTATTGTGCTTTTATAGTTTCCAAGACTGGTTTAACTTTTTTGCAGGCACCACAGTAAACCGATCCAATATCAACTAAAACCGTCTTATTATCAGAAATAATTTTGTTGTATTCCGCCAAGCTTAATTTGCTTTTGGAATTTGCAAAAAAAGGTTTTCCGCTTCCAATCCAGTTGGCAATACCGCCTTCTAAACTATAGGCTTGTTTGAAGCCTTTTTTTAGTAAATCATCTGCCAGCCAAACACTTCGTCCTGCACCGATAGAATAGGTAAAAACCGGTTTTGATTTGTCTAGTTTTGCAATTTGCTGTGCATAATCTTTCGATTCTAAATTAAAATTTACTGCGCCCAAAAGATGATTTAAAGCAAATTCTTCTGCTCCTCTGGCATCAATTATCTGCGGATTTTTTTCAGCTTGAATTTTGCTGTAAAAAACATCTAATGAAACCGTGTTCGCGCTTTTAGTTTGTGAAAAACCAATGATTGTAAAAAGCAATAGAAATGTTGAAATGCTGTTTTTAAATATTTTATTTTTCATGATTTGTAGATATAAAAAACTGGCAGTATATCTAGATTTAATTGGGATGATACTGCCAGATTGAAGTTTGTGTTTTTAAGATTGAGCCTGTTCGTAATAAACCGGACTCGGCTCAATAATTTCTGTTTTAGCTTTTAACGGAAGTGATAATACGCCATCAGCAAGAGGGCTTCCTTCTTTTTTAGATTTGAATATTGGCCACAAAAATTGTGCGTACCATTCTTCTTGTTTGTATGATTTTGTTCCGTATGATTCTGGGAATTTACGTGTGATTAAACCTGTTCCGAAGATTACATCCCAAATGAAAAACATGTTTCCGAAGTTTCCTTTGAAGTGTCCAACTCCGTCACCGCTTGTATCAGCGTGATGTGCATGGTGCGTTGCAGGAGTAGAAATCAAGCGTTCTAAAACCCATGCAATTGGGTGCAATACTCTGTATTTATAAAAAGGCTTGTCCCATGCAATACTTGAATGCGCGCCCAAAGTGATGAAACTTTTGATTACCAAAACAAACAAAGCCGGTAGACCTAAACCTAAATATGTTAGCGTTGCAGTCAAATAAATTTGAGAAAAGAAAATCGTATAAATAAAGTTTTGTCTTGAAGCCATCGCCATTCCCATGTAAGGAGCCGAGTGATGAGTTCTGTGAAAACGCCATAAAAACGGAACTTGGTGATGCAATCTATGATACCAATATTGCGTCAAATCATCAGCAATTGCGATCAAGAAAAATCCTCCCCAGAAAGGAACCCACGAAAGTGTGTTGGCCAAATTCGGGATCAAATAAGGTAAAGCAGTCAAGCTGAAAAAAGCAATTACGGGAGGCAAAAGCAATTTTGGAGCTAAGAAACAAATGATATCAATTTTACGTTCCTGACCAGTCCATTCGTCATCGTATAAACCGGCAGTAAATTCGATTACGCCTAAAACGAGCATAAAAACAGTTAATCCCCAAGTACGGATGTGCTCAAAAGCGGGTTTTGAAAATTCTAAAAAAGCAGGTAATGAAATGTGCGATTCGCTTACCAAATTGTTGCTTAATTTAAAGTAAAGGAAAATTGCCACTACAGGCAAAGAATATATAAAAAGACTTATTAGTAAATCTCTTGTCAGTTTTTCTCTTTGTACTATTGCCATGATTTCTTATTTTAAAAATTGATTAATTAATGCTAAACCTCCCGCCAATATGACTAGCGGAATTAAAAAAACAATCGCACCCACGATGATTTTTTTTCCTATAATTTCATAGTCTACTCGTTTCATGATTTCTTATTTTTATTTTTTTATTGTGTATTATTGAAAATCAAAATGTTATAAAGTGTAAATTTAATTTAAAAACTTTTAATTCTATAGAATTAGTAGTGTTTTAATTGTTGGCTTTTAATTATTTATTGTGATTTTGACAGCATCTAAATCATAAAAAGTTTCGTTGTTTTATGATAGAGAAACCTGCAAGGTTTCTAAAACCTTGCAGGTTTGGAAAATCACTATATTAATGACTACTTCCAGCAGCAGTTGTGCCTTCTCCAGGTTTTGTCACTTGTTTAATTAAATCCTGAAGACTTTTGCTTTTATCAGGACCTGTATTATGTATTTTTCTAGTTATTACATCCTGCCAGTCAATTAACGGATAAACGTTATTTTCTTTAGCTTGTTCATCAAACAGTTTTTTAAGTTCGGCTAATTTTTCAGGATATTTCGCTGCTAAATTATTACGCTCGTTAAAATCTTCGTTTAAGTTGTATAATTCCCAAACATCAGCATCAAAATTACTTGGTGCAGGTGCTTGATTACCGGCAGTTTTTACTGCAGTAAATGGGTTTGCATGTGCTGCTCCGGCTTTCCAACCGTCTTTGTAGATTGCTCTGTTTCCAAAAATGTAGTAGTATTGAACTTTGTGCAATGATTCCGCTTTAGCGTTATCCAAAGAAGCATATAAAGATGATCCCTGAATAATATCCTGTTTAATACCTTTAATATATTCTGGTGCTTTAACTCCTGCAATATCTAAAGTTGTTGGAAGTAAATCGATTACATGGCTGTATTGATTTCTGATACCGCCTTTGTCTTTAATTCCGTTTGGATAAAAAACAATCAGAGGGTTATGCGTTCCACCTTCAGACTGTGCATCTTGTTTCCAGTTTTTAAAAGGAACGTTTGTTGCCTGTGCCCAACCTAAAGGATAGTTTGTGTTTAAACCTTTTGCTGTACCAATTTCGTCAATATTAGCTAAGTTTTTCTTTAGATTTTCATCGTCAGATACGCCTTGAGAAAACAAACTTTGGTTGATTGTTCCTTCAGTAGTTCCTTCTTTACTTGCTCCGTTATCGCCAATTGCAACAAAAATTACCGTGTTGTCAAGTTGATTCGTTTCTTTTAAATAGTTTACAACTCTTCCAACTTCATAATCGGTGTATGTTAGGAAACCAGCGTAAACTTCCATGAATCTAGCGTAAACTTTTTTCTGATCTGGAGAAAGTTTTTTCCAATCAGTAATTAACGGATTACGTTCTGGCAAAACAGCATTAGCAGGAATTACGCCCAATTTCTTTTGGTTCGCAAGTACTTCTTCGCGGTAAGCATCCCAGCCTTTATCAAATTTTCCTCTATAAGGATCGCTCCATTTTGTAGCAACTTGATGAGGTGCATGTGCTGCGCCCGGTGCATAGTACAAGAAAAATGGTTTTCCTGGAGCCGCTTTTTGTTGTTTTTGAATGTAGCTTATTGCTTTATCTGTAATCAATTCATTCAAGTGGCGTCCGTCTGGCGTAATATGAACTTGATCTTCAACTAAATCAGGATTGTACTGATCTGTTTGCGATCCTAAGAATCCGTAGAAATGATCAAAACCTTTTCCGGTTGGCCATCTGTCAAATGGACCAGCATCTGTAGCATCTTCATCCGGAGTTACACCATATTTTCCAACAGCAAAAGTGTTATAACCGTTTTCACGTAAAATCTCTGCAATTGTTCCTTTATCAGAAGGAATTCTTCCGTCCCAGCCAGGGAAACCTGCAGATAAAATAGTGTGTGAAAATCCGCTTACGTGCACTCTTCCTGAATTTCTTCCAGTCAATAAAGCCGCACGAGTTGGGGCGCAAATTGCCGTTGTATGGAAGTTAGTATAACGTAAACCATTATTCGCTAACTGATCAAAAGTGGGTGTACTGATTAAACCTCCAAAAGCGCTTGAAGCTCCAAATCCTACGTCATCTAATAATATCCAAATAACGTTTGGTGCACCTTTAGGAGATTTTACTGGCTCTGGCCAATATTCTTTAGAATCGGCTAAAGTTTTACCAATAACACCTTTAAATTCCTCAGGTTTATCTTGTGCTGTCCCTAATTGTGCAACCAGGAGCGCTGTAATCAAAAGCCCTTTTTTAGGACTTTTGAAAGCAGTATTAAAATTTAAATTTTTCATTTTTTATAGTTTATTAGTTAAGGTTATAATTAATATCCAGGATTCTGAGGCAGACCTACAGGATCGATGTTTCTTTCACTTTGTGGAATTGGATACAGATTATTTCTTTCTGAAACTGAGTTTTTAGCCGTTACTTTTTTTACCTCTGTAACCAAAGTTCCCCAGCGAACAAGATCAAACCATCTTTGCCCTTCCTGAACAAACTCTTTTTTGCGTTCTTCCTGAATTGCTGCTCTAAAAGTGGCCTGAGTTAATCCTGTTAAATCAACTGATGCATCTGGCGTTGTAATTGGTTTTGCAAAAGCTCTTCTGCGGACTTGGTTGATCAATTCATATGCTTCAGCAGTTGGCCCTCCTTGCTCATTTATGGCTTCCGCCAAAGACAATAAAATGTCGGCATAGCGAATAACCGGAAAGTTGATTGCTACATTTGCCGGAGTAGCCAAATTGGTCAAATCCAAATATTTTTTGAAAATTGGCTTTGGGAAAGTGTAAATGTTTGCAGTACCAGGAATTGGCAATGTTTTAGCATAACTCACATCTCTTCTAGTATCTCCTACAGCATAAATGTCATAAAACAACGCTACATCTGAAATGATATCTGCTGGCTCGGTAGCAGTAAATCCTGTAAATGAAGTCGCTTGAAAAGTACTTCCGCTTGATCCGTTTCCGGCTTGGTTTGGCTCAAACTGTACAGAGAAAATATGTTCTTTTCCGTTCTTTTTTGTTTTGGTAAAAATATCTTGAAAACTTTCAAACAAAGCATAACCGTATCCGCCATTGATAACCTCTTTAGCTTTTGTAATGGCGTTTGGCCAATCTTTTCTTGTTAGATACACTTTTGCCAAAATTGCTTTTGCCGCGCCCGATGTTGCGCGCCCAGCATCAGTTGCCGGATGTGTCGCTGGCAGGCTTTCAGCATCTTTTAAATCTGAAATAATCTGTGCGTAAACTTCGTCAACCGTTGCTCTTTTTGATTTTAAGCTTTCTAACTGAATAGAAGTTGGCTCGTGCAAAACAATTGGAACACCTCCCCAAAGACGAACTGCCTGAAAGTAAAGTAATCCGCGGATAAATTTTGCTTCAAGGATCAATCTGTTTTTAACGGCTTCTGTTCCGGCAACTTTTGGAACATTATCAATAGAAACATTAGCTCTGTTGATTCCTGCATAAATTTGTCTCCAGGCAACCTGAACACGATCTGAAGTAGCATCATGCGTTAAACTGCTCAAAGCTCTAACTTGTGGATTTGTTGCTGAAACTCCAGCCGCAGCATAATCAGTGGCCATATCTGTCAGAAAGTATAAATTTCTTCCAAATAAACTCTGTTCTCCCGGATCTAAACTTAGCGAAGCATAAACTGCTGTTACACTTGCGATAGCATCATCTTGAGTTTTAAAGTAATTATCTTCGGTTACAAAAGAGGTTGGTGTTACCTCTAAATCTGTGCACGATACAAGTAAACCGGCACTTAATAGGAATGTTATAATAATCTTTTTCATTTTATATTTTTTTTACTTAGAAAGTTACGTTCAAGCCCGAGATGAATGTTTTAGAGTTTGGATAAGAACCAAAATCAATTCCCGGATATAAGTTGTTTTGTTCGTATGAACTTACTTCTGGATCATAGCCAGTGTATTTTGTCCATGTAATTAAGTTTTCTGCAGAAACATAGAATTTCACGCTTTTTACTCCCAGTTTTTGAGAAGTGCTTTTTGGTAATGTATAACCCAGCGTAATCAATTTTAATCGTAAGAAAGAAGCATCTTCAACATAACGTTCTGATACTATTCCTAAAGGTGAACTTGTAGCTCTAGGAATTTCATTGCTTGGATTTGTTGGTGTCCAACGATCATCTAGCGTCACATTAGCATTTGTTCCAAGTGTTGAAATCTCTAATTGCTGATTCAGCGCATTGAATATTTTTCCGCCAGAAGCACCTTGGAAAGAGAAATTCAAGTCAAAATCATGATACGAAATTGTGTTGCTGAAACTTCCCACAAATTTTGGCTGAGAAGTACCTAAGTTTCCTTTATCAAGCGCTGTAATTACGCCATCTCCGTTTGTATCAACATATCTTCTGTCACCCACTTTTGTGTTTGCTAAACTGTTGATTTTAGGCTGTGTATTTACTTCTTCCTGAGTCTGGAATATTCCGTTTGTTCTGTATCCCCAGAAAGTTCCTAAAGGCAATCCAACTTTTACGATTACAGGTTGTTGCTGCAATAATGAACCATTTGGCACAACTGGGAAAAATTGATCTACACCATTTCCTATCGCCGTTACTTTATTTTTATTTGTAGAGAAAACGAAGTTAGAATTCCATGAGAAATTTTCTGTTTTGATGTTTTCAGTGATCAAACCAATTTCAAGACCTTTATTTTCAACACCACCAATGTTTTGCAGTACAGTTGCATATCCAGAAGTCAATGGAACAGGAACATTGATTAACAAATCTTTTGTTTTTTTGTAATAAACATCAAAAACAAAATTGATTTTTCTGTCTAATAATGATAAGTCTAAACCAACATTATATTGATTTGTTTTTTCCCATCTCAAATCTGGATTAGCTAATCGAGTAGGAGCAAGTCCTGTTGCTAAAGTGCCTCCAAAAGCATAATTTACAGAACCCATTGAAGCAAGTGAAAGGTAGTTTCCAATTTCTTGGTTTCCTGTTGTTCCTGCTGTAAGTCTAAGTTTAGCTTCGGTTACGCCTTTAATGTTGTTTGCAAATTCTTCATCTGTAATATTCCAAGAAAATCCAGCTGATGGGAAATATCCCCAAAGTGATTCTGATCCAAATCTTGAAGATCCATCGGCACGGCCTGAAAGCGTAAAGTTGTATTTTCCTTTATAAGAATAGTTTACTCTGGCTAGCCAAGATTTTAAAACACTTTCGAATGCATCACTGTAAGGTTTTACCGGAACACCATCTTGCAGAGCATTATAAGTATTGGCATCATTTACAAAAGTCTGCGCTCCAGCATTTACAACCTCTCCTTTTGTGTATTGAAGGGTATAACCTCCTAAAGCTGAGAATTTATGATTGTCGCCAAAATTAGTATTGTAATTCAATGTGTTTTCATTTAAAACCGAACTTACTCTGCGGTCACCAACAGAAGCTAAACCTTTGACTCCGGCTCCAGTAGTAGTGGTGGCTGGTGCATAATAATTTTGTTTAGTATCAATTACATCGCCACTAACTGCAACTTTAGCCGTAAGCTGTTTTGTTATTTTATATTCACCAAATAAGCTGGTTAAAATTCTGTTGATTTTGGTTTCATTTGTAGTGTTTTCCAAATCATTAATCGGATTTGGAATGATACCATTAGTTGCAGTTGCGTAAGGATTATTAGTTAAATTATAACTTCCGTCAGGGTTTTTAATTGGTACAACCGGAGGCTGATACAAAGCCACTACTAATGGATTTGGTTGTCTTCCGGCAGCTGCACCGCCATTTGTTCCAACACCGTTTGAGGTCGAATTGGTATAATTGGCATTTACGCCAAATTTGAAATTCTGCGAATAATTTCTTTCGTAATTAGCACGAAGCGAAATACGTTTAAAATCAGTTGCAATTACAATTCCGTCCTGATCAAAATAGCCTGCAGAAACAGTATATCTCGAACGTTCATCACCACCAGAAAAAGTCAATTGGTGATTTTGTATTGGAGCTGCAGTTCTAAAAACAGCATCTTGCCAATCATAGCTCCCTGAAGTTTTGAATGCTTCAATTTGAGCAGCAGTAAAAGATGGTGCCTGCCCAATACTTGCCTGAACATCGTTACGTAAGCTCGCCCATTGGCTGGCATTCATTAAATGCAGTTTTTTTGAAACATTTTGAAACCCAAAATAACCTTGATATGAAATATTGTCTTGACCTTTTGTTCCTTTTTTGGTTGTAATAATAACGACTCCATTTGCACCTCTAGATCCATAAATTGCAGTTGCCGACGCATCTTTCAAAACTTCAATGGATTCGATATCAGCTGGATTAATTGTCGAAAGCACATTCACCGTTGCTCCTGCATATGCTACACCTGCGGTACTATTATTATTGTCGTTATAAATTAAAACGCCATCTAATACATAAAGCGGTTCATTACCAGCTGTAATGGAGTTTCCTCCTCGAATACGTACGCTTGATGAAGCTCCTGGACGTCCTGAACTTTGTGTAACTACCACACCAGGAATCGCACCGCGAAGCAAATTATCTGCAGATGAAGTTACTTGAGATAAATTGGCTTTTGGAACTGAAGCAACTGAGCCTGTAATGTCTTTTCTCTTTTGTGATCCGTACCCAACAACTACAAGCTCGTCTAATTCCTGACGCTCTTCTTTTAAGTGAATGGTAACTGGATTTTTATCTACCACTATTTCCAGTTTTTTGTAACCTATATAGCTTACAATTAAAGTATAGGGTAATTTTTGGCCTGTTTGAAAATAAAATTTTCCCTCAGCATCTGTTATAACGCCGTGCGTGGTTCCTTTAATGGTTACTGAAGCACCAATAATTGGCTGATTTGTAATGTCATCGACAACAGTTCCATCAAGCTTTGACTGAATAAGCGGGGTCGTATTCTGGGCATTAAGTCCTGCCGTCAGCAGCAAGAGAAATAATATTGAGTATATCTTTAAAATTTTTTTCATTTCTTTGTAATGGTTTAAGTAATTAACAAGGCGCCCTGAGCGTTGAATTTTCAACCCTCTAATTGTTTCCTTGATTTAGTGATAAATGTTCTTTAAGCCTCGCCATTTCTGTTGCCGCAGAAATGGCTTTTTTTATTTACAGCAACAGGTTTGCATCTTTTTCATTTTAGTTTTTTTTAGTTGTTAATTATTTTCTTTTTAAAATAGTTATATAATTAAAAATCATCCAGAATGCAAAATATGCATCAGCCAGATATTTGTATTCAATAAATGTAATCGTGTGGTGAATATAGGTTTCGTTTTGATTTTTAAAATAAATCTGATAACGAATGAATTGCGTTGAGAATTAACAACAGAAGCACATATAACAACAGTTGTTATAAGTATATTTTTTTTGAAGATTTAAATACGATATGCTTTTGGTTGTTTTCAAAATATAGTGTTTTTGGTTTTAAAATACAATCTTAAACTCTACTAATCCTATAGACAAAGTTAATTTTAATATAATAAAAACCAAAAATTTACATGATTTTTTTTGAAAAACTCTTTAGATGAGCTAATTACGAGTTTTAAAATAAGGTTTAAAGTGTTGAAAATCAATACATTGAAATTTATTTATATTGAGGAAAAATGTTAAAAGTTTTTTTATTTCATGTTTTAAATTGTAGTATTTTACATTTAAATTGCTTGTTTTTAATACTTTGTGAGACATACAAATCCATCAAAAACAGCTCAGAAGCGTCTCAGAATATGTTTTTGTGGAATTAAATTAAAAAAGAGAGGAATAAGGCAATTATTACTTTTAATTGGTTATGTTGTTTATTATTAGTGTTTTATGTGATTTTTTCCTATTTTTAATCTATTCTTATTTTTTGCAGTAAAAACCATTCTTGCTTTTTTGCGCAATATTGATTTATAGGTTAAATTTTAAAGTATTAATTCTAACACTATTTTTCTATGGCTGATCTTTCACAATCTCATCGCATTCTGTTTTTTAATACATTAGCTTTTATAGTTTGTTTTGCCTGTTGGACACTTAACGGAGTATTGGTAACTTTTTTAAATGACCGTGGTATTTTTGAATGGAGTGTCGTCGAGATAGGATGGTTATTGGGAATCCCAATTTTAACGGGTTCCGTAATGCGATTGCCAATGGGAATTCTTACGGATAAATTTGGAGGTAAACCCGTTTATTCCTGTTTGTTGATTTTAAGTTCAATTCCGCTGTTTCTGCTGCCTTTTGCTTACAATTTCTGGACGTTTGCTATTTTGAGTTTTTTATTCGGAATGGTAGGGACTAGTTTCGCGATAGGAGTAGGATACACCTCTGTGTATTATCCAAAAGAATGGCAGGGACGGGCATTAGGTATTTTTGGAATGGGAAATTCAGGTGCAGCACTAACTACATTTCTCGCCCCAACTTTATTAACAAAATTCTCCGAAAGCGATCCAGTAAATGGCTGGAAATTGCTTCCGGTAATTTATGCAAGTGTGCTTCTTGCAATGGGAGTTATTTTCCTGATTTTTACAAAAAATAAAAAAGTTGATGCACCGCCAAAAACAATAAAACAAGTTTTTAAACCCTTAAAAAGTGTCAGAGTATGGCGTTTTGGACTGTATTATTTTCTTGTTTTCGGTTCATTTGTAACTTTTTCTCAATGGTTGCTTCCAAATTTTTTAAACGTGTATCACACAACTTTAGTCATGGGCGGTTTTTTTGCGGCATTATTTAGTCTTCCATCTGGAGTAATAAGAGCCTACGGCGGATTTTTATCAGATAGATTTGGAGCCAGAAAAATAATGTATTGGGTTTTAGGTTCTTCAGTGGCATTAAGTTTTTTATTAATGTTTCCTAAAATGAATATAACAACCTCTGGTTCTGGACTTGTAGCATCAAAAGCAGGAACAGTGACTTCGGTTTCTAAAGATAAAGTTGTGGTTGGCGACAAAACTTATGAAATTTTGCAAGAAAATAAAAATGCTGAGCAAAGCAAATTTTTTCCTTCTAAAAAATCATGGCAGGAAGTTGTAGTAGAGCAGAATCAGCAAGTTCAAAAGAAAGATTTGCTAGCAGAAGGCATTACGCAAATTCATTTTGAAGCTAATATGTGGATTTATTTAGCATTAGTCATTATGATTGGAGCCGCTTGGGGAATTGGTTCTGCAGCAGTTTATAAGCACATTCCTGATTATTTTCCAGATGAAGTTGGAGTAGTAGGAGGAATGGTTGGTCTGCTTGGAGGTTTAGGCGGATTTTTTGGCCCAATTATCTTTGGTTACCTTTTAAGTACAACTGGTTTTTGGACAAGTTCATGGATGTTCATTTTGGCAGTTTCACTGATTTGCCTAATCTGGATGCATCGTGTTGTTGTGAATTTAATGAAAGAGAAATCGCCAGAATATGCAAAAGATATGGATAGAAAACATTAAAGTTAATTTAGAATGAAATACATTAAAAAAGCCTTTTTCTTAAAACTGGAAAAAGGTTTTTTTTATGTACTTAATTTTATTATTTAGGATGTTTTAAAATAAGACAAAAATGTCTTTTATATGATATATGTCATAGAAAACTAGAATCTGAGGCTATAATTTTGCTTGTATAATTGATGATAATTACGCAATTATATTTAAGTAATCCTCTAAGTATGAATAATCTTTCCCAATCTCACCGAATTTTATTTCTTAATACACTTGCCTTTACTGTATGTTTTGCCTGTTGGACATTAAACGGCGTTTTGATTACTTTTTTAGCCGATAAAGGAATATTCAGTTTCACAGTTGTAGAAATAGGATGGCTTCTCGGAATTCCTATTCTTTCGGGTTCAATTTTCAGGTTGCCAATGGGGATTTTAACAGATAAATATGGTGGCAAAATAATTTTTTCTGTTTTGCTTTTGCTCTGTTCGGTACCTCTTTTCTTAATGCCGTTTGCAGATTCATTTTGGAGTTTTGCAGTACTTAGCTTTTTCTTCGGACTAGTGGGAACCAGTTTTGCTGTCGGGATTGGATACACTTCAATTTGGTATCCAAAAGAATGGCAGGGAAGAGCATTAGGAATATTCGGAATGGGAAATGCCGGTGCTGCCATTACCACTTTTGTTGCCCCTACATTATTAAATAATTTATCTGAAAATAATCCCGTTAACGGCTGGAAAATGCTTCCAGTTATATACGGATCCATACTTGTAATTATCGGAATTCTTTTTGTCGTTTTTGCTAAAAACAAGACGAATCAAGGTGTTTCAAAAACAATGAGCGAGCTTATGGCTCCACTTAAAAAGAGCAGAGTATGGCGTTTTGGAACGTATTACTTTTTAGTTTTTGGTTTTTTTGTAGCTTATTCTCAGTGGCTTCTTCCCAACTTTATGAACGTCTACAATACTACCTTGGTAATGGGCGGCATGTTTGCTACAATGTTCAGTCTTCCTTCTGGAATTATAAGAGCTTTTGGAGGTTATCTCTCAGATAAATTTGGAGCCAGAAAAGTAATGTACTGGGTTTTAGGTTCTTCAATTGTAATTAGTTTTTTATTGATGTTTCCAAAAATGGAAATCTTTACTGCTGGCCCTGGAGTTATGTCTTTAAGTAACGGAACAGTAACAGAAATTTCGGCAGATAAAATAATAGTTAATGGAAAAACACATCAAATTAATAGCAAAAAAGATGTCGAAGTAATAAGCGAATCTTCTGTTTTTCCTGTAAAAAAATCATGGCAGGAAATTATCGTACAACAAAATCAAGAAGTTAAAAAGAAAGAATTATTAGCAAAGGGAATTACCCAAATAAACTTCAGCGCCAATCTTTGGGTGTATGTGGTTTTGGTAACGCTAATAGGAATTTCATGGGGAATTGGCAAAGCAGCTGTTTACAAACATATTCCGGAATATTTTCCAAATGAAGTGGGAGTTGTGGGCGGCATGGTTGGTTTGATTGGTGGTCTGGGAGGTTTTTTAGGTCCAATAATTTTTGGCTATCTCCTCAATTATACCGGACTCTGGACAAGTTCATGGATATTCATATTTCTGGTTTCTGTTCTTTGTTTAGTATGGATGCACAGAACAATTATAACTGCTATGCGAAGCAAATCACCCGATTTTACGAGAGAAATAGAAGACAATCATTAAAAATTAAACTACAATAAAAATGAAAACTTGGTTAGATAAATGGAACCCCGAAGATGAAGTGTATTGGAATGCTGGCGGAAGTAAAATGGCATGGAGAACTTTAACAATTACAACAATTACATTAGTGTTATCATTTGCCTCGTGGTTTATGATGAGCGTTATAGCAGTAAAATTACCTGGATTAGGCTTTAATTTTTCAAAAGAACAGCTCTTTTGGTTAACCGCGATACCAGGATTAGCAGCCGGATTACTGCGTATTGTTCACACATTTTTGCTTCCCATTTTTGGGACACGTCATATTATATCTTTGGCAACAGCAATTAAATTAATTCCTGTAATCGGAATTGGTTTTGCAATTATGAATGTAAATACACCTTTTTGGGTTTTTGCAATTTTGGCCTTTACAACTGGTTTTGGCGGTGGCGATTTTTCTTCTTATATGCCAAGTACAAGTTTGTTTTTTCCTCAAAGATTAAAAGGGACTGCATTAGGAATTCAAGCAGGAATTGGAAATTTTGGAGTTTCAATAGCGCAATTTGTTACGCCACTAATTATCAGTGTTGGAATTTTTGGAGCTTCGACTGTTTTTACAAGTATTGACCCGAAAGAAACATTGGCAGTCTTTCAAAATTCGTCAATAGAAAAACAAAAAGAAGTTTTCGCTGCCCTTGATACCGGAGTACAAACAAAAATTTTATCTAACGTAAAGAAAAATGTTATTGATTCTGTGAGTACGGCTGTGAACTCTCAGGATAATGTAGTTGTTTTTAATTCGCTTCCAATTAAGGTCAAAGCAAAGGCAATTGCAAATGCAAATCCAAAATTGGCTGAGAAAATAATAAACAACATTAGCACCGAAAATACAGCGGTAAAAAACAAACCAATTTACTTGCAATCTGCAGCATTTTGGTATGCGCCTTTTTTAATAATTATGGCTTTTGTAAGCTGGTTTTATTTAAGAAGTATTCCAATGAAAGCTTCGGTAAAAGAGCAATTGGATATTTTCTCCAATAAACATACATGGTATTGCACAATTACTTACGTAATGACTTTCGGAACTTTCGCGGGATTGTCTGCGGCTTTTCCTTTAATGATTAAATTTTTATATGGAGATTTTCCAAATGCACCAGATCCTTTAGTATATGCTTTTTATGGTCCATTAATAGGTTCTGCCAGCCGAATAGCTTTTGGATTTGTAGCGGACAAAGTAGGAGGCGCCCTATTGACATCTCTAACAGGCTTAGGTATCCTGGCCGGAGCCGTTATTTTAGTGACTCAAGGATTAGTTGCACCAACAAGTATGGATCAGTTTCCACTTTTTGTTGGAGTAATTTTGGCAATGTTCTTTTTTACGGGAATCGGCAATGCTGGAACCTTTAGACAATACCCAATCATTTTCAAAGAAAACCCGCGTCAGGCAGCAGGTGTTATTGGATGGACTGCCGCAATAGCTGCATTTGGACCATTTATATTTTCTAAATTAATAGGGAATAATATTTCGGCTAATGGTACTGTAAATCAATTCTTTATTGGTGTTGCTTTTTTCACTATATTAGCTACAGGTATCAATTGGTGGTTTTATAATCGTAAGAATTGTGAGAAACCAAGTTAATGAAGTAATCATTAAAATAAAAAATTAAGGATGAAAAATAAGGCATTTAATACCAAAGCTTTACTTGTTGCTTCACTGGTTTCAATACTAACAATTGTACTGGTGTTCTTCGGCTCAAGACAATTGCAGAATTTTGATGCAGCACTGGTAACCTATCTTTTCGGAACTGTATTTGCTTTCTTCGGAATTGTTTATCGATATACAGTTTGGCTTCAAAGACCCCCAACCTGGATGTATTTTAAAAGGAGTATCAGATTCCTTTTTACCGGAAAAATATTTTCGCATTTATGGTTTTTAGGAAAAGAATCGGTTCAGAATATTGTTGTTCAACGATTTATCTATCCACGAAGCAAATGGCGATGGTTTGCACATTTCTGCATTGCAATTGGTTGTTTGTCTGCTTTTGCGATTACAATTCCGCTCACATTTGGATGGATTCATTTTACATTGGCACCTAATTCTATTTCGATTTACGAAGCACATTTCTTCGGATTCAAAATGATGGATTTTCAAATAAATTCCTTTTTGGCATTTCTAATTTTTCATGCGCTAAACTGGTCTTCATGGCTCGTTATAATTGGATCTGTTTATTATTTAAGAAGAAGATTAACAAATCCCGGACTTATTGCAACACAAACATTTGAAGGTGATTTGTTGCCTTTGATTTTATTAATCGCAATATCAGTTACCGGATTATGTCTCACTTATTCTTATCAATTCATGAAAGGTTTTGCTTATGATTTTCTTGCTGTAATTCATTGTGTAACCGTAATTATGTTTTTGCTTTGGATTCCGTTTGGAAAGTTCTTTCACATCATTCAGCGTCCGGCACAAATTGGAGCACATATTTACAAACAAGAAGGAATTAAAAAAGGTATGGCCGTTTGTCCGCATACAGGAGAGGAATTCGCTACACAGCTTCATATTGACGATTTGAAAATTGTAACACAGCAATTAGGTTTTGATTTTACCCGCGAAGACGGAACATCTCATTTAGATTTAAGCCCAGAAGGAAAAAGATCACGCTTAGCTCAGGCTCATTTAAAAGCCAGATTAGAAGGCGGAAATTTATTTGGATAAAGAAAATAGTTTCAAGTTTCAGGTTTCAAGTTTTCCTTACAGAACGTGAAACTTGAAATTTAATTTATAAAAGTATCAAGTTTCAGTTTTCAAGTTTCGCACAGAACGTGAAACCTGAAACTTGAAACAAAAAAAACAAAAGAATGGCAAAACTACCAGTATCATTAGAAAAAATTATAGATGTTTTTGGACCACATTTAAACTATGCGCCTGCTGATGGTTATGGCGGAAGAGATGAACCAGATGAGGTTGTAAAAACGCATTGTTGTTTTTGCGGGATGCAGTGCGGTATTCAATTATTAGTCAAAGAGAATAAAGTAGTTGGTTTTGAGCCTTGGATGGAATTCCCTTTTAATGAAGGTCGTTTATGTCCCAAAGGTGTTCAGCGTTATTTACAAAATAATCACCCCGATCGTCTTTTGCAACCAATACAAAGAGTGGAAGGAAAAGGGTTTGAGAAAATTTCTTGGGATGATGCGATGGACAAAACAGTTTCTGAAATAAAACGAATTCAGGAAAAATACGGAAAACATGCTTTTTCAATGCTATCTGGAGTTTCATTGACAAATGAAAAAAGTTATTTGGTTGGAAAATTTGCGCGTGTTGCCCTAAAAACAAGAAATCTGGATTACAACGGAAGACTTTGCATGGTGAGTGCCGGGGCTGGGAATAAAAAAGCATTTGGTTTGGACCGTGCCTCAAACAATTATTCAGATTTAGAATATGCTGAAGTGATTATTGTAGCAGGTGCAAATATCAGTGAGACTTTTCCAACCTTGACGCATTGGATTTGGAAAGCAAGAGATCGTGGTGCAAAATTAATTGTCATCGATCCAAGAATGATTCCACTTGCAAGAACTGCCGATATTCATTTAGATGTAAAACCCGGAACTGATTCGGCTTTATATGGCGCAATGCTGAAATATTTGGTTGATCACGACATGCTCGATCATGATTTTATTGATAATTATACATCAGGATTTCAGGAAACTATTGATGCTGTAAAAGAGTATACATTAGAATGGGCAGAAGAAGTAACTGGAATTGACAAAGAAAAAATAAAAGCTGCTGCCGAATTATGGGGAAAAGCAAAAACAAGCTTTTTACTGCATGCACGTGGTATTGAACATCACTCAAAAGGAGTTGATAATGTTTTGGGTTGTATTAACCTTGTTTTGGCAACAGGAAGAATTGGAAGACCATATTGCGGTTACGGAACCATTACCGGACAAGGAAATGGTCAAGGCGGAAGGGAACATGGACACAAATGTGACCAATTGCCTGGAAATAGGGATATTGAAAATCCGGAACATAGAAAATACATTTCGGAAGTTTGGGGAATCGACGAAAAAGATATGCCAGGAAAAGGGCTGACGGCTTACGAAATTATTGAAGCCATTCACAGAGATGAAATAAAAGGATTGATTTCGATTTGTTTTAATCCTTTGGTATCTCTTCCAAATAATAATTATGTACGTGCCGCACTTGAAAAATTGGAATTTTACGTTTGTATTGATTTCTTTTTGAATGAAACTGCCCGTCATGCGGATATTGTTTTAGCGGGATCATTACAGGAAGAAGAAGAGGGAACTACAACTTCTGCAGAAGGAAGAGTGATCCGAATCAGACAAGCGGTTACGCCTCCAGGAGATGCAAGAACAGACACTTCGATTTTATTAGAAATTGCAGAGCGTTTGGGCGAAAAAGATAAATTCACTTACAACAACAGCGAAGAAATTTTCAATGAACTGCGTGTTGCTTCAAAAGGGGGAACGGCAGATTATTTTGGAATTACGTATAAAAAAGTAGAGGAAAATATGGGCGTTTTTTGGCCGTGCCCAACTGAAGATCATGCGGGAACACCAAGATTATGGGAAGATAAAAAGTTTAAAACGCCTGACGGAAAAGCACATTTTAATCCGGCGCCATATAAACTTCCGGGCGAAGTTACCGATGAAGAATATCCTGTAACATTGACAACCGGACGCGTTGTTTCACAATATTTGAGCGGAACACAAACCCGCAGAATCGGAAAATTAGTAGATCAGTTTCCAGAACCAATGGTAGAAATTCATCCGGAAATGGCAAGCGCTTATGGAATAAAACAGCGTGAACTGGTTAGAGTCGTTACCAGAAGAGGCGAAGGAATTTTTCCAGCCAATATTGTCGAAACAATTAGAAAAGATACCGTTTTTATACCGTATCACTGGCCGGGACATAAATCGGCAAATCAATTAACGCCGGGAACTTTAGATCCAATTTCAAAAATTCCAGAGTTTAAAGTCTGCGCCTGCAAATTAGATCCGCAAGGAAAAATTGCTGCACCATCTAAAGAATCGGAAGCGTATGCAAGTGTTTAATCTATAAAAATTAACCTTATGAATTTAACCAATTTTAATACTAGTGAAGAGTTTTTTGTAGATATGCAACGCTGCATTGGCTGTAAAGCCTGCGAAATGGCCTGTGCCGAATGTGAAACTAATGGTCAGCAGACATTAATAAGTGTGAATTATGTAGATCGTGCTTCGACAATTCAGACAACAGTTCAGGTTTGTATGCACTGTGAAGATCCGGTTTGTGCAAATGTTTGTCCGGCTGATGCAATTTCGCAAGATGAATTTGGCGTTGTGCATACAGCAAGTACTGAAAGATGCATCGGATGTTCAAACTGCGTGATGGCTTGTCCTTTTGGTGTACCAAAAAAAGTTGAAGAATACGATTTAATGATGAAATGTACTATGTGTTATGACAGAACAAGTGTTGGTAAAAAACCAATGTGCGCAACAGTTTGCCCAAGCGGTGCTTTGTTTTATGGAACGCGAGAACAAATTGAAGAAATGAGACCAAATAGTTCGCCAGTCAATAATTTTATTTTTGGAAACGAAAAAGTAACAACAAAGGTCAACATTATGATGCCTAAAGGGAGTACAGAATTACGAATTTATTAAAAGCCGAATCATGTCTAAAGAAGATAATTTAAATGAAAACTGGAAAAAAGATTTTCCAATAAAAAAACAAGAATCAACTCAAGTCAGCCGACGCGATTTTGCTAAATTCCTAACGTTTGTTTCCGGCGGATTAATGGTAGGAACTGGGTTTGTTACTGCAAAAGCACTTTTTTTGCCAAAAGAAGAAGTTCAAGGCGAACATTTTATATGTAATAAAGAAGATGTTCCAGTAGGAGGAACAAGAGGTTTTGTATTAGAAGGAAGCACAATTCCGTATATTTTGATTCATCTTGAAAGTGGTGAATTTAGAGCGTACGAGCAAAAATGCACACATCTTTCCTGTTCTGTTTTTTACAAACCCGGAACCGGAATTATACATTGTCCGTGTCACGAAGGATCTTTTGATGCCAAGACCGGAGATGTCATTGCAGGCCCACCACCACGAGCTTTGCCTCAATTAGAAGTAGTTTTTAAAGAAAATGCTGTTTTTGTAAAAGCATTAATTGAAAAGAGAGAAAGCTAATTTAAATTTTGAATTATGAGTACTTTTAGAAGAAGTCAGAACCGTGCAAATCCTAATAAACTGAACAATATACTTTCTACACTTATATTTATTTTAATTCTAAATGTCAGCATTCAGATTTGGCTTTTATATGCCTCTTTAAATAATGCGCTGGACAATAACAAAGAAATTTTGCTTCCTGCTTTTATCGCTTCTGCAATCCTTTTTTTAATTGGTTTTGCTTGGCTTTATTATCTTCCAAAAGGAAATTTTAGAAATAAATAAAATAAAATTCTTAATTTCAAAAAGCTATTTTGGTTTTTTATGAATCTATTTGCATTAATTGCGCTAAATTTATATTTTTTAAAAGAATTCAGATTTTTAACGATTTTAACTAAGTAAAAATACTTATATTTGTAATAAGTATTTTTTGCTTATTACAAAATAGCCCAATGATTAAAGTTGAAGAAGCCATAGCAATTATTGAAGCAAACAGTGCTAAAATGCCAACAAAACGTATTGCAGTGCATAAAGCGCTTGGATATGTTTTAGCAGAAAAAGTGATTTCACCCATCGATATGCCTCCGTTTCGTCAGTCGGCGATGGATGGATATGCTTTTACACACAGCATACGTCATCAATATGATATTGTGGGAATTTCTCAAGCTGGAGATCATTCAAATATAAAATTAAAGTCAACCGAAGCGATCAGAATATTTACCGGTGCTTTTGTTCCAGACAGTGCAGATACAGTAGTAATGCAGGAACATGTAATGGCAAACAGCGATTCTATTTTGATTGCCGAAATGCCTGAAAAATTTTCAAATGTTCGACCAAAGGGAGAACAGATTGCTAAAGATGAGGTTGTTTTTGAAGCAAATACTCTAGTTACTCCAGCAGCAATTGGATTTTTGGCAAGTTTAGGAATTACAGAAATTGAAGTTTACAAAAAGCCGAAAGTTGCTATTTTAGTTACAGGAAATGAATTAGTGGAGCCGGGCAAGAAATTAAAAAAAGGCAAAATATTCGAAAGTAATTCGGTTATGCTCGAAGCAGCATTGCAGACTATTGGAATTGAAAAAACGAAAGTTTACAGAGTAAAAGATAATCTGAAAGCAACAAAGAAAGCATTAGAAAGTATTTTAAAAAAATACGATATTGTTCTAGTTTCTGGTGGTATTTCAGTTGGAGATTATGATTTTGTAAAAGAAGCATTACTACAGAACGATGTAAAAGAGCTTTTTTATAAAATCAATCAGAAACCAGGAAAACCAATGTTTTTTGGATCTAAAAATGAAACTTTAGTTTTTGCTCTTCCTGGAAACCCAGCTTCATCGCTGACTAATTTTTACATTTATGTGGCGCCGGCTGTAAAAAATAAAATGGGATTTTCGGAAATTCATAAACCTAAAGTGGTTCGAAAAATAAATTCGGAAATCAAAAATAGCACTGGAAAAACGCTTTTTCTAAAAGCAAAATACAATGAAACAACTGTAACGGTATTAGACGGACAAAGTTCGGCAATGCTCAATACATTTGCGATAGCAAACAGTTTATTAATCGTTCCTGAAAATGTTGAGCAATACAAAAAAGGTCAATTAGTTACATTATTGCCAATTGACTAAATTTTAGAATTAGAAAATAGAAGAAAGAAGCAAGAAAATAGATTTTTAGTTAGTAAAGATGAAAAGCAGTGTGTAAATTAAAACATATAGCTAAGAAATCTGAAGCAAAAAAACGATTAAACAGTTAACCAAATAAACGATTAAACAAAATGCAATTATTTAGTTCCGAAAACATACTATTATTCAGTTTTGCATTAATTGTTATTGCATTTTTATATTCAAGTGTTGGGCACGGTGGTGCATCTGGATATTTGGCTTTAATGAGCATTTTTGCTTTTCCAATTTCGGTGATGAAACCATCGGCATTGTTGTTGAATTTATTTGTTTCGAGTATTTCGTTCTTATTTTATTATAGAAATAATTATTTCAAGCCAAAGCTCTTTTATCCGTTTGCAATAGCATCGATTCCGGCAGCGTTTATTGGCGGTTTTATCACACTAGATAACGCGATTTATAAAATTGTTTTGGGAATTGTATTAGTTTTTGCAGCTTTAAGGCTGTTCGGAATATTCAATTTTAAAGAGAAAGAAGAAGTAAAAATCAATCTTCCTTTTGCATTGCTAATTGGTTTTGCTATCGGATTATTATCTGGAATGTTAGGGATTGGTGGAGGAATTATCCTAAGCCCGATTTTATTATTTTTAGGATGGGCATCAGTTAAAGAATCGGCGGCAGTTTCGAGTTTATTCATTTTTGTGAATTCATTTGCAGGAATGCTGGGATTCTTTTTAGGAGGAAAAACAATTCCGATGGAAAGTTTTTATTTAGTGCCAATTGCAGTTGTGGGAGGAATGTTAGGCGGATTTTACGGAAGCGGGAAATTCTCGAATCGAACATTAAAAATGGTTTTGGGAACAGTGATTTTATTGGCAAGCATTAAATTGGTTTTTCCTTGAAAATGAAAAACAAAATCGCTCAATAATGCGTCCCCGAGGTTGAAACCTCGGGCAATGTTTGAAAAAACAAATGTATATATAAATATAGCCGACGGTTTCAACCGTCGGGACAAAGATTGGCAAAACCTGAAACCTGAAACCTGAAACCTGAAACCTGAAACCTGAAACCTGAAACAAAAAAGTCATGGAAACAAGATTAACAGTATTTATTCTTTGTGGAGGAAAAAGCTCCAGAATGCAGTCTGAAAAAGGTTTGGTTTTGTTTCAGAATAAACCATTTATTGAACATATCATTCAGGCTATTTTGCCTATTTCAGATAAAATAAAACTGATTACGGCTTCAAAAGAATACGATTATCTGGCGTACGAGAAAATACCAGATTTAATTTTAGATAAAGGTCCGCTGGGTGGAATTTACACAGCATTATCACATTCTGAAACCGAATTCAATCTGATCTTAAGTTGTGATATTCCGTTAATTTCAACCGAATTATTGCAGGAATTGATTTCAAAACATACAGAAGAAGCTGGAATTACAGTTTTTGCTTCAGAAAGTAAAACACATCCACTAATTGGAATTTATTCAAAAAAAATTGTTCCAATTATAAAAGAAGCAATCGATTCAAACGAATTAAAAATGATGGATTTGCTGGCAAAATTGCCACATCAGATTATCAATATAGAAGAAAGTGAAAACTTTCATTTGGCCAATATTAATTCGGCAGACGAATTAAATGATTTGAATATCAATTTAACTTAAAGACTATGCGAAATTTAAAAACTCCAAAATTGACCATTGTAGGCGCAGGTCCGGGCGATGTTGAATTGATTACATTAAAGGCAATCAAAGTTTTAGAAAGCGCTGATGTTGTTTTGTATGATGCTTTGGTCAACGAAGAATTATTAGAATACGCGCCAAATGCTGAAATTGTTTTTGTGGGAAAACGTTTGGGCTGTCACGCGTATACACAAGATCAAATTAACGAATTGATTGTTTCAATGGCAAATCGTTTCGGTCATGTAGTACGTTTAAAAGGCGGTGATTCTTTTGTGTTTGGTAGAGGAAGTGAAGAGATTGATTATGCCGTAAAATTTGGATTAGAAACCGCTGTCGTTCCTGGAATTTCTTCGGCTTTAGGTGTTCCGGCTGCAGCAGGAATCAGTTTGACACAGCGAAAAATTGCCGAAAGTTTTTGGGTTATTACCGGAACAACTTCGAATCATGAATTATCTAAAGATATACATTTGGCCTCAAAATCGGAGGCGACGGTGGTTATTTTGATGGGAATGCATAAATTGAAGGAAATTATTTCGATTTATCAGGAAAATAGAAATGACGATCTGCCAATTGCCATAATTCAAAACGGAACCAAAAATTCCGAGCAAAAAGTAATAGGAACTATAAACACAATTACTAAATTGGTATCCGAAAATAATATTTCATCGCCTGCCATAATTGTGATTGGCGAAGTAGTAAAAAATACATCAAAACTAACAGAATATTTTTGGGAGCATTTTGATGATGAATTTATTTTTCAGAATTTAAATTTATAAGAATGATCGAGATTAAATATTTTGGAGCTGTCGCAGAAAAAACAAAATGTGAATTCGAAAAGTTATCTTTTTCTGAAGTATCACTGCAACAGTTATTGCAGGATTTAGATGAAAAATATGCATTCGAATCGCTGACTTTTAGCGTTGCAGTAAATCAAAAAATAGTTTCAAAAACACAAGAATATCAGTTGCAAGCCAGTGATATTGTAGCTTTATTGCCTCCATTTGCCGGAGGATAAATATATGAATTCAGATAACCGATATAACCGACAAATCATACTTCCTGAAATAGGAGAGGAAGGCCAGCAAAAACTATCAAAAGCTAAGGTTTTGGTGATTGGTGCCGGAGGTTTGGGCGCTTCAATTCTGCCTTATTTGGCCTCGGCGGGAGTTGGTAATATTGGAATTGTGGATGATGATGTTGTCGAAATTTCAAATTTACATCGTCAGGTAATTTACAAAACTTCGGCTGTTGGAAAATCGAAAGCTGAAGAAGCAAAAATGATGATTTCAGCGTTAAATCCTGAAATTGAAGTACAAGCTTTTTCTGAAAAATTATCAGCTGAAAACGCCATTTTGTTATTTGAAAAATATGATATTATCGTTGATGCGACAGATAATATTTCGATTAAATATTTAATAAACGATGCTTGTCTGGCAACAAATAAACCAATGGTCTATGGGTCGATTTTTAGATTTCAGGGACAAGTTTCGGTTTTCAATTATCAAAACGGACCAACGTACAGATGTTTGTATCCAGATGAAAATTCAAATGCTTTAAATTGTGAAGATGCAGGCGTTATTGGAATTTCGGTTGGAATTATCGGAATGTTTCAGGCTAACGAAGTTTTGAAAATGATTCTCGGAATTGGCGAAGTTTTAAACGGAAAAATATTGGTTTATAATATTCTGAATAATGAACAGCAGAAATATGATTTTGATAAAAGCGATGTTCAAACCATAAGCAGGGAAACATTCGAAGAAAAATACAATAAAGCTGAAGTTGAAGAAATAAGTTTTAAATCGGTTTTGGATGAAATAAATAGGGATGGAGTTTTATTTTTAGATGTTAGAAATGAAGATGAATTGCCAAAAATAAGTTTAAAAAATCAAATGCAGATTCCCTTAATGGATTTGGAAAATCAAATTGAAAAACTGGATAAAAGCCAAACAATTTATATTTTCTGCCAATCGGGAATCAGAAGCAAAAGCGCTGTTGAATTACTTCAAAAATATCAATTTAAAAGTATAAAAAGTATTGCTGGAGGCGCTTTGGCAATGAAGAGTTTATTGAAAGAAGAAAAGATCTTATCTAAAACTTAAATGCTTACAATTTTAAATAAAACCATGAAAAAAACACTTTTAGCTTTATTTTTAGTTTTTTGCTGTACTCAATTATCTTTTTCACAAACAAGCGAAGATGCTACAGGCGAAACAGGACTTTATAGAGAATATGAAAAAGCAGATAAAGAACTAAATGTTGTTTATAATAAACTTAAAAAGAAATTGAGTAAAGCTGATCAAACTGCTTTAACTAATGCCCAAAAGGATTGGATTAATTTTAGAGATTCTAACTGTAAATTTAAAAGTTATGCTGAAGATGAAGATGGCGTGATTGCCAACAAAATGAATATTGATTGTTTAACACAAGCAACCATAAGCAGAACTAAAGAATTAAAGGAATTAATTGAAGGTTTTTAATATGACGATAAAAACTTCAAAAAATAAAAACAATGAGTAAAAATGTATTTGTAGAAGGACCAATTGCTCCTGAATTTATAGCGGAGTCGATTGCAAAGCACCAGTCGAAACATACAATTGGGGCGCATAATATTTTTCTAGGTCAAGTTCGCGCCGATGTGATTCACGATAACACTGTCGTAGCAATTGATTATTCTGCATACACTGATATGGCGATTGAAGCATTGCATACCATTCGTGAAAAAGCTTTCGCCAAATTCGATTTAACCTGCATGCACATTTACCATAGTTTGGGCGTTGTAAAAGCGGGCGAAATTTGTTTATTCGTTTTCGTTTCGGCAACACGTCGTAAACAAGTTTATGAAGCTACGGAAGCGATTGTAAATTGGATTAAAACTGATGTGCCGATTTTTGGCAAAGAAATGTTTGAAAATGACACATTCACTTGGAAACAAAATAGTTAATGGTAGATATTACGCATAAAATAAGCACGTTAAGAAAAGCAACCGCAACTGCAATTGTAAAAGTCAGCAGACAAGAAACAATTGACGCGGTGGTAAATAATCTTGTGCCAAAAGGAAACGTACTCGAAATGGCAAAAACTGCCGGATTATTTGCGGTAAAAAATACACATTTGTCAATCCCTGATTGTCACCCGATTCCAATTGAATTTACTTCGGTAAAATATAAAATTGAAGGATTAGAAATTCAGATAATTTTCAATGTAAAAACGGTTTACAAAACTGGAGTTGAGGTCGAAGCGATGCACGGCGCATCGATTGTAGCGTTGACAATGTACGATATGTTGAAACCGATTGATAAAGAAATTGAAATTTCAACTATCAAATTAATCAATAAAGAAGGCGGAAAATCTTCTTTCAAAAATAAATTTCCGAATGCTATAAAAGCAGCTGTTTTTGTTTGTTCTGATTCGGTTTTTGCTGGAGACAAGGAAGATCGTTCTGGAAAAACTATCGTAGAAAAACTAGACTCTTACGGAGTTGAAACTTCTCATTATGAAGTTATTCCCGATGAATTTGATATTATTCAGGAAAAAACAAAAGCTTTCGCCAAAGAACATCAGTTGGTTATTTTTACAGGTGGAACCGGATTGTCTCCAAGAGATGTTACACCAGAAGCTTTATCGCCAATTTTAGAAAGTAGAATTCCCGGAATCGAAGAAGCCATTCGTAATTACGGACAGCAAAGAATGCCTTATGCAATGCTTTCAAGAAGCGTGGCTGGAACTTTAGGTAAAAGTTTAGTTTTGGCTTTGCCAGGTTCTACAAACGGAGTACGAGAATCTATGGACGCTGTTTTTCCGCATGTCATGCATGTTTTTCATATTTTAAAAGGTAAAAATCATGAAAGCCTCTAACGCAATTTTAACGGACGGTTTTGGGCGCAGACATAATTACTTGCGTATTTCGTTGCTGGAAAAATGCAATCTGCGTTGTACGTACTGCATGCCAGCCGACGGTATTGCGCTTTCTCCAAAAGCCAGTTTAATGACGGCCGATGAGATTTTTGGTATCGCACAGACTTTCGTACAAAATGGTGTAGACAAAATTAGATTAACCGGAGGAGAACCTTTGTTAAGAAAGGATTTTCCAGAAATTGTTTCAAAATTAGCTTCGTTAGATATTTCCCTTTCCATAACTACAAACGGAATTTTAATTGATCGTCATATTGATGTTTTAAAACAGTTTAAAATCAAAAAAATCAATTTGAGTTTAGATACTTTAGTTTCGTCTAAATTCGCCTCTATAACGCTTAGAAACCAGTTTGAAAAGGTTGTTGATAATCTGCATTTGCTTTTGAATAACGATTTTCAAGTAAAAGTAAATGTAGTTTTGATGAAAGGTTTTAACGATAACGAAATTGTTGATTTTGTAAAACTGACTCAGTTTCTGCCAATTTCTGTTCGTTTTATTGAGTTTATGCCGTTTGCAGGAAACGAGTGGGACAGAAGCAAAATGGTTTCTCAAAATGAGATTTTATCCTTGGTCGAAAGTGATTTTTCCTCTGAAGAAATTCAAAAATTAGAAGAGGAAAAAAACTTTACTTCGAGAAATTATAAAATAAAAGGTTTCCAAGGTGATTTTGGAATTATAAGCTCGATTACAAATCCGTTTTGTGACAGCTGTAACCGAATTCGATTGACTGCCGATGGGAAAATCAAAAATTGCCTTTTTTCTAATTCTGAAACCGATTTATTAACGGCTTTTAGAAATGGTGAATCAATTACAAACTTGATTTCAGAATCTGTTCAAAATAAAAAGAAAGTTCGTGCCGGAATGGTAAGTGTTTCTGAAATGGATGATCCAGCAAAACATTTTGATAATCGCAGTATGATTGCGATTGGGGGATAATTGTTGATTGTTGATTGTTGATTGTTGCTTGTTGATTGTTGATTGTTGATTGTTGATTGTAACTCATTATTATGCACCATCCGACCTCGTCTAATTTGACATGACGATTGTCAGGCTGAGCGAAGTCGAAGCCCTTCGAACAGTATGTCCTTGCGAGGAACGAAGCAATCTCACTTTTATGACCAACGTTACTTATTGTTAGTGCGGTTGCTTCGTTCCTCGCAATGACTGATTGGAGCGCATAAAAAAAAGGTTTAACTTTTTTAAAGTCAAACCTTCTTAAATATTATTTTTTCTTTTTAGCTTTTGCCTTTTTTTGAGCTTTTGCTTTCTTTTTAGCAATTTTTTTAGCTTTCGCTTTATCCTTTGCTTTTTTAGCTTTTTCTTTTTTCTTAGCAGCCGCTTTTTGTTTTGCTTTTTTTGCTTTCTCTTTCTTTTTATCTTTTTTAGCTTTTTCTTTTTTCTTAGCTAATTTCTTTTTCTCTTTTTCCTTTTCTTTATCTTTCACTTTTTTGGCTTTTTTAGCAGTTTTATCTTTTTCAGTTTTAACCGCTTGGTTAGTATTGTCTTCTTTTGATTCAGTAGTTGACTTTGTCGCAACTGCAGTTTTTTCCTCTGGCTTTGCAACTGGCGTCAAGACTTTTTTAGCTGGAGTTCTTCTTACAGCTGGTTTTGGTGAAGTTGTTGCAACAGTTTTCACAACAGCTTTAGCCGGTGTTTTTGTTGTCGATGTTGCGGCTGTCTTTTTTACAGTTGCTGAAGGCGCTTTTGTTGTTGCTGGCTTTGCGGTTGCTGAAGCAACTGGTTTTGCTGTCGTTGTTGCTTTTACAGGAGCTTTACGAACTGGTGCTTTTTTTACAGGTGTATTTTCAGCTTTTACAGTATTGGCAGCAGGTTGAGCGGTTTCAGTTTTTGGAGAATCGATTTTTTCCGGATTTGTCTCTTCGGTTTTGTTTTCCATATTTTTAGTGCTTTTAAGAAGATTAATATTAACAATGTAACTAAATTGTTAATTTACAGTTAAGTAAAGATAATTATAAAACAAGCTTCTCAATGTTAAGCTTTTAGTTAAATTTTAATGTTAAATGTTTGAAAATTAATTATTTGTGTTTTTTAGGAAAACTTAAAAGTAAAATCTCTTAACAATTCTACTTGGAAAAATGGGTGATTATGTGTGGTAAAAAGATGTAAGATGCAAGATGTAAGATGTAAAATGTAAAATGTAAAATGTAAAATGTAAAATGTAAAATGTAAGATGCAAGATGTAAGATGTAAGATGCAAGATGTAAGATGCAAGATGCAAGATGCAAGATGTAAGATGTAAGATGTAAGATGTAAGATGCAAGATGCAAGATGCAAGATGTAAGATGTAAGATGTAAGATGTAAGATGCAAGATGAAACTTGAAACTTGAAACTTGAAACTTGAAACTTGAAACTTGAAACTTGAAACTTGAAACTTGAAACATTCCAAATAAGTTCTTATGAAAAAGAGTGCCCTAGCCCTGATGGGAGCGGCATCCTTTTGTGCCGGGGTTCGGCACAAAAGATACAGCGGACAGCAGGAATATGCTCCTAATAATTATGCTGAAAATTTTAATTCTTTACAATCTCTAAAATCTTGAAGTTGCTTTTTGGGGCTTCACATAGCGAACAACAATAATTTTCGTCTAGATCTGTAAACAAAATGCCTTTTGGAATACCTCGACTTTCATCTCCGTATTCAGGTTTATAAAGTGTTAAACATTCTTGGCATTGATAAATGTCTAATTGTGGTTTTTCTTTTTTCTGGGTGTTTTTGATTGTTTCTGTAGTTGAATTTCCGAGTTCGTCGAAATATTTTCGGCTTAATTCGATTAAAATTGTTGGCAGTTCAAGTTTGTCAATGTCTTGTGAATGAACAATGTATTCTCGTGTATTTGGGTCGAAATTTTTCGCAAACAAAACATTATAAGTATCTCTGATTTTAATGGATTCTAAAGCGGCTGGAAGTTCATTTTTTTCAATAACAATCGATGTGAAATAATGCCCGTCGCGATTGTATTCTGAAATTCCGAAATTCAGTCCGTAAGTACTGATGTCAAATTGATCGAGCGTACGAACCAAAAAAGTTTTAAGATTAAGTGCCCATTCCATCGCCACAGGCAAATGCCAGTTTAATTCCAATAAAGAATGACGAACGTTGATGCCACGTTTTCCTAAGAATTTTTCCCATTCGAGTTTTCTGTCTTTCGGAATTCCTTTGATGATGAATGATTTCCACGGCGTAATACATATTTTCCCGATTTTGCATTCAAAACATAAGTCGCACATTTCTTTTAGAAAATCTAGATCATATAAATTGTTTCTCCAATAAAGTCCCAGCCAATATTGATCAATTCCCATTCGGTTCATGCCTTCGTAATAGGGGAAGGGATAAAACGGAATATTCAGCGGTTTATCAATTGTTCGGTTATTGGTGTCCAAAGCTTCACTTACTATCGTAAAAAGCATTTCGATATCGATCGAATCTTCTTGGGAGATTTTTTCAATTTCATAATAAATTTTGGCCAAGTCCCAGCTGTAAATCAAAACGGGATAAACCTCCATTTTCTCCCATTTTGGAAGTCGAATATATAAGTACCAATAATCTTCGTGCTCTGAAGCGATAAAATTTAAATGTCCTGTAAATAAAGGAACTAACTGCTGTTTTGGATCGGTTATGTTGACTTTTAGTTTTGGCTGTTCTTTAAATTCTTCCAAAATATATAAAAATCGATTTCCGGTTAGCCAGTTTGTATTTCTGAAAATATCCGTCGATACATAAGAAGAAACGATATTATTCCCACTTTTTTGATCTGGATACACAAAATGATGTTTGCCCAAAGTTGTTTTGTCCAAAGATTTAAAACCTTTCGGAAAAATAATATCCTGTCTTGAACCAAAAGAAATAGAATCCAGACCTTCATCTAAAGCAATATTTATTACTTCTCGCAATTCTCCCGGCGAAATAACGCCTCCTTTTATTATTAATCTTGTTAGTTCCATTTTTTTTCTTTTTGTTTCAGGTTTCAGGTTTTCTTTGTTTCAAGTTTACTACGTTCCAACAACTTGAAACGTGAAACCTGAAACAAAAGAAACTAAATTTTACACTTCGCCAATATCTCCTTAACCTCAGTTTTACAGCTTCCGCATCCTAATCCTGCGCCGGTATTTTTACATAAATCGGTAAAATCGCTTACACCGCTTTTGATGGTTTCTTCGATGTTTCCGGCGCCAACTTGACTGCAGGAGCAGACTAATTTTCCTAAAACCGGTTTTGCATTAGAGCTTCCTCTCAAAAGTGTATTTCGTTTGTCTGATAATTCGATTTTGCTTTCAATCATGGTTTTAAATTCGGCAAATTCGTTTTTATCGCCCATTAAGATGGCACCAACTAAAAGATCATCTTTTACGATACATTTTTTATAATAACGTTTTTTCAAATCGGCAAAAACAATTTCTTCATAGGAATCGTCATTTTCTGGAATTTCAATATCGCCAATACTGCAAAGGTTGATGTCTTCTAATTTTAGAATATTCATCAAAATAGAACCCTTGTAATAACTGCTGATGTCGCCGGCTAAAAAATTTGCCAGAATATCGGCTTGTTCTTCGGCGGCAGATGTGATTCCGAATAATTTGTTGTTGAATTCGGCTATTTCGCCAATGGCAAAAATATCAGGATTTGAAGTTTGTAAATACTGATTCACTTTTACGCCACGTCCGCAGGATAAACCGCTTTCGCGTGCAATTTCAATATTCGGAATCGTTCCAATGGTATATACAATCGCGTTTGCCGTAATGATTTTACCACTTTTTAAGGCAATTTCAATTTCATTTGGATTATCAGTTTCAAAAACGGTGCTTACTTCATTATCAAAATAAATTTGAATATCACGAAGCTGTACTTCCTCAGCCAATAATTTACTTGAAATTCGGTCCAGTTGACGTTCCATTAAGCGGGAAGCGCGCTGCACAATAGTTGTTTTTACTTTTTTATGTTTTAAAGCGGCGGCCAATTCCAGTCCTAGCAATCCGCCTCCAATAATCACCACATGCTGTTCTTCTGGCGGAAGATTCGTGCTGTCTAAGTGTTTTTTTAATCGGTCGGCATCTTCTTTTTTTCTAACTGTAAATCGGCCCGGAAGATGAAGTTGTGCGTTTTCTGGAATAAACGGTCGGCTTCCGGTGGCTAAAATCAACGAATCAAAAGTATGAATTTCACCTTGGCTGTCTATAATTGTCTTTTTGCTGGTGTCGACTTTATTAATCGCCACTCCGGCTTTCATGGTAATTTTTAATTTATTGAAAGCTTCGCCGTCTTTTACTTTTAAAAGTTGTTCCCAAGAGAATTCTCCCGTCATGTATTCGGGAAGCAAAACACGGTTGTAAAATGGATTTGCTTCATTCGAGAAAACTATAATTTCATCGGTTGTGTTGAATTCCCGATAGTTTTGAATGAATCGGAAAGAAGCGGCGCCGGCGCCAACGATGGCGATTTTCTGAAAAGGTTTTACATATTTAGTAATCGAAACGGTGGTGAATTTAAAGTCAGGTTCTTTTGAAATTGGATCAACAACCGTATTGGTTAAATTATTGGTTCTATTTAAATCATTTTCAAGCTGTTTTCCCCAATGCATTGGCAAAAAAACAACTTTCTCCTTTATGGAATCTGTAACTTTTGCTTTTACTCGAACTTCGCCATTTTTGCTTGTAACCGTAACGATATCGCCGTTTTTTATCTCATTTTTAAAAGCATCAATCGGATTTATTTCTAAAACCGGACTCGGAATATGAGTTAATAATCTTGATACTTTTCCGGTTTTCGTCATCGTATGCCATTGATCGCGAATTCTTCCGGTGGTTAAAATAAACGGAAATTGAGCATTTGGCTGTACCGACGTATTTTCGATTGATACAGGCAGATTAAAAATCGCTTTTCCAGAAGGCGTATAGAATTTTTTATCGGTGAATAATCTTGGTGTTCCAGGATGTCCATAATCTGGAACAGGCCATTGAAACGTTCCTTCGGTTTTTAAACGATTATAATTTAAGAACGAAATATCGATATTAGTACCTTTAGTAAGTGCGCAATGTTCTTTATATATTTCTTCGGCGCTGTTGAAATTGAAGCCATTGAAATTCATCTTTTGAGCAAAACGAATTAAAATTTCAATATCTGGAAGCGCTTCTCCCGGTGCATTGATTCCTTTTGGCAAATAAGAAATACGACGTTCAGAATTGGTCATCGTTCCTTCTTTTTCCAGCCATCCGGCAGCGGGCAAAAGCAAATCGGCGTATTTTGCTGTATCGGCATTATGCGAAATATCCTGAACGACAACAAATTTGGCATTTTGAAGTGCTTTTTCAATTTTTCGAGAATCTGGCAAACTGACTAACGGATTTGTACAGATAATCCAAACAGCTTTCATTTTTCCTGATTCGAGAGCTTCAAACATTTCTGTTGCCGTTAAACCTGGTTTATCTGAAATTTCGTCAACGCCCCAAAAATCAGCTACTTCTTTTCGATGTGTTGGATTGGCAATGTCTTTGTGCGCAGCTAAAAGTGTTGCCATGCCGCCTACTTCGCGACCACCCATTGCGTTGGGCTGACCCGTTAAGGAAAATGGCCCTGAACCTGGCTTACCAACTTGTCCCGTTAATAAAGATAAATTCAATAAAGCCGTATTTTTATCAACTCCAACGGCACTTTGATTCAATCCCATCGCCCAAAGTGAAATAAAACCTTTTGCTTTTCCAATAATGTCAGCGGCGAGTTTAATATCGTTTACAGAAATGCCGCAAAGTTTTGAAGCTTTTTCAAGTGAAGTGCCTAAAACTAAATCTTTATATTGTTTGAAATTCTCTGCGTTATTTTTAACAAAATCATGATCTACGTAACCTTTTTCGATTATGCGTCTGGCAATGGCATGATATAAAATAATGTCTGAACCCGGAATAATCTGTAAATGTAAATCGGCGAAAGCGGCAGTATCTGTTCGCCTTGGATCAATTACGATTATTTTTATTTTTGGATTTTTCTCTTTGTGTTTTTCAATTCTTCTGAAAAGAATAGGGTGACACCAAGCCGGATTTGCGCCTGTTATTAAAAATGTATCAGCAAGTTCAATATCATCGTAAGCAATTGGAACAGAATCTTCTCCAAAGGTTTTTTTATAGCCTACAACAGCAGAACTCATACAAAGCCTTGAATTGGTATCGATATTATTTGTTTTCAAAAAACCTTTTACGAGTTTGTTTACTAAGTAATATTCCTCTGTTAAACATTGTCCTGAAATATAAAATCCAACGCTGTCTGGCCCATGTTTTTTTATAATGGAAGAAAAAACTGCAGCGGCGCGGTCAAGTGCAGTATCCCAGCTTACGCGTTCCAGCGGATATGATTTACTGCCTCGCATTTCGGGATATAAAATTCGGTCAGAAGTATCGTTGACTACGTAATGCAAATTCATTCCTTTTGAACATAACATTCCTTTATTTACCGGATGATCTTTGTCACCTTCTACCATAACGCCATTTTTGGCATCGTTGGTCACGATTATGCCACAGCCAACGCCGCAATACGAACAGGTAGTTTTGATTTTGGTATTTTGCATTACAGTTCTTTTTTAGATGCTATTTCCTGAATCTGTAGTGATTTAGATAAATCACTTATACAAAAATAAGTATTTTTACGTATAAATACTTATTTTTTGAATTTATTTTTTTATTTTTGATGCAATGAAATGAGCAACAAGAAATTAGTTTTTTAATCAGATAAAAATTAGGACTCATGAAAGAGGAGCAAACCGTTTGTTATTCTTGTGCCAATGAAAATTGTTTTATCAAGAAGCACCAGCATTTAGAGGAAATGAATACTTATGTTTCTAAGAAACAGAATATAGTCATAAAAAAATCAGAGCAAT
This sequence comes from Flavobacterium sp. 245, assembly GCF_004362055.1. Taxonomy (GTDB): domain Bacteria; phylum Bacteroidota; class Bacteroidia; order Flavobacteriales; family Flavobacteriaceae; genus Flavobacterium. The sequence goes on along the minus strand of NZ_SNXB01000003.1, from coordinate 10,924 downwards.
TTATTGTGGAAGGTTCCGCTTTGCAGGGACTTTATTTTATCTGTAAAGGAAAAGCGAAAACAGTAAAAACAGGAATAAACGGACGCGAACAAATTGTTCGTTTGACAAAGAATGGAGATATTATCGGCTTTCGTGGATTTGGAACTGGAAAAAAGTACTTAATTGGCGCTTACGCATTAGAAGATACTGTTTTGTGTAATTTCAGCAATGACACTATGCTAGAAATTTTAAAACAGATTCCAGAATTCACTTATGCTTTAATGTTGTTTTATGCTGATGAATTAAACAAAAGCGAAAACAATATTCGTAAAATCGCGCACATGAATGTTCGTGAGCGCGTGGTTGATTTATTGCTTTATATTCACCGCAAGTTTGGGCAAATCAATGGTTTAATTGATATTGATCTTTCCCGAAAAGAAATTGCCGATTTTGCCGGAACAACTGAAGAGCAAGCTATTCGAGTAATTTCGAGTCTTAAAAAAGAAGCTTTGATAAAAACGGTTGGAAAACGAATTGGGATTTTAGATGTTGAGGAATTACGTTCTGAAATTATGGAGCATAAATATTTTTAAGGTTTTCTAACACATAGAGAATAGCTATGTTTCTATCTGTTAAAATGGATACGTACAAATACTTATTTTTTCCTACCTATAAATCGAATTACAGAACCTGTTCCATTATGGAATAAACCTTCGTTTAATTCGATTTCTTTTTCTTCCAATTCGATGATTTCATAATTCGGAAAATCACTTTTTATTTCTTCGATTGAAAAAAGCGATTCGATATCTTTTGGTCCGCCAACTTTATCATTTATCGCAAGATATTCTAAATGCTTTTTACTGAAAGCTTCAAAAATAATAATTCCGTCCTTGCGTAATAATTGATCCAGCTGTTTGTGAATATCCGATTTAATTTCTGCTGGAAAGTGCGCATAAATCAAAGCAATTGCATCAAATTGCCCTTCCTCAAAATCTAACGTTTCTAATTCTCCAACTTGATAATCAATTGAAACTTTATTGCTTTCTGCAAGTTTCAATGCTTTGTTTCTGCCTTCTTCACTAATATCAAAAGCCGAAACTTTCCAACCTAATTTTGCCGTAAAAATAGCATTTCTTCCTTCACCTTCGGCAGGAAATAAAATAGATCCCGGATTTAGTTGTTCGATTTGTTCTTTTAAATAATTGTTGGGTTCTTCGCCATAAGCAAATTCTTCACTGCTGTATCGATCGTCCCATCTTTTGGTCCAGTTATTCATGGTTTAGATATTGAATTTAATTATTAAAGGTTTGTGATCGCTGTACAAAGTCCAATCCTTATAATTTCCGACTTCGACGCTTTCTAAAACTTCGATAAAATCATTTGAAGCAAAACAATAATCCATATGATATGGCTTGTTTTCGTGGCGATACATGTATAAAGTTGGATGTGCTTCTTTGCCTTGAATTTGATTGAAGTATTTGTGATAGGTGCTAAAAATGCTCTTTTCTCCTAATTTATTTACGACCGTTGTATGGTTTCCTTCTCGACGCGGTTTGTCCCAAATCGTATTGCTGTTGAAATCGCCAATTAAAATGGTTTTGGTTTCTTTGATTAGATCTTCGTAATAATTAATAGCTTTCCAGACCTGCGTTACATAAGCGCCATCTTTATCAGCAGGATTATTTGCCCAGACAGCAAATAAAGTAAAATCAACTTTTCCTCCCGTAACGGCTATTGGCAAAATGTTTTTGAAATCTGGATTGTGGCAATCTAGTAATTGAAACTGATAATCACTATAAGAAAAAACACCAACTCCTTTATGCGGATTGGTTCCGTACCAAAGAATGTCATTTGGGGCTTGTATTTCTGTTGGAAATTTTAATTTTTCAGGACTTTCACACTCAGAAATTACGACAATATCAGGATTATAAGGCAGAATAAATTCTGCCTTCTTTCTGAATGCCATGTTGCAATTCCAGGCTATGAGTTTCACTTGATTAAGATTTTTAAACGGAAGTTTGCTATTATTTATACTTTTTCAATTGCTAATGTACCAATATACGATTTAAGTCTGTAGCTATATTTATTCGGATCTGTGCCAAGAGTTTTGAACTCTCTTTTTATCAATTCGATTAAATTTTGCCTTACTGGTTTGTTTTCCAATTTTGCACATTTTGCTTTCAGCCAAAATAAATAGGATGAATTTGGGAAATCTGCCAAGGCTTCATTTAATTCAATATCATCATATCTTAGATCATTGGCTTTAGCCGAAAAATAGCTTTGTGCAAATCGCTCGTCTCTAAATTCTTTCCATCCTAATTTATCTATTTCAGGATTTACAGTTCCATTAACCGATGCTTGTAAATAAGCATATATATTTAGAAGATCTTTGTCTTTTGTTTTCTTTGCAAGGTCTAATAATTCATTGCCACGCTTCGTATAAAATTCATTCTCATTTAGAAGTTTATTAATGAAGCAAATTCGAAGCAAATCAGATGAAAATTCTCCAAAAGCTGGTATTGGATTGTTTTCAAGAATGATCTTGTTTTCGATCAGAACTTTTTTGATCTCTTCTGATTGCCCTATTTCCTCAAGCTCTTTTATTTTTAAATAGGCTTTCAAAATTTTAAAATCTGGATTTGTTTCTCCCAGTTTTGTTTGAGCAAGTTTAAGATCTTCGTCTAAAAAATATTTTTGAGTATGCGTATTCCACCAATCCGTTTCCCAATTTTTATCTAAAAATAGTAACGGATAAAAATTTGAAGTTTTTCCTTTTTCAATCTCAGATCTTAAATCACTTCTGGTTTTGATTTGTGTTGTTTTTCCGTAAATAATGTATATCGCATTGTCGATTGATATGTGATTATCTGCGTGATTTGCTTTGCCCCAATTTAGAATTGATTTTTCTATTTTTCCGGTATTGATGTAGCAATCACTTAACCAGACATAGGCTCTTATGTCTTTTGGAAGATTTTCAGAATATCTTTCATAAAGTTTGGATGCTTCGGCATATTTTTCTTTTCTGTGGAGTTCAATTGCATATTCTAAAACAAAATTTAGATCATTTTTATTAGCTAGATAAGCTTCTTCGTGAAGTTTAAACGATTTGTCGGCGTCAATTTCATAAAGAATTCCACCAATGCTGTATTTTTTATATTCATCTGTACCATTTTTACTGAGTTCATCAACGCAAAGTTTTACTTCAGATTTTACAATACAAGTGCTAAAATTTTTATTTGCTTCTTTTAATTCAGTTTTTGCAGTTTCAATTTTTTCTCTATGAGATTCTAATGTTTGCGAAAAGCATTTTGGAAAGATAAAAATGATTAAAAACAGTGAAAGTATTTTGTTCATGCTTGTTTTTGTAGTTATGGTTATAGATTTTTGTTAATCAAATATACCTAATTTAACAGGATAAAAATGATGTTATAAAAAAATACCCTTTTTCTAAATTGAAAAAGGGTAAATTAAAAATGTATATTTTAGAAAATTAGTTTAATATCGATTTGTGCTTTTAATCTTAGCCCACAAGTGTCGTTACACCGCTATTTACATCAATTTCTGCAAAATTATGCTTTCCCATAACGATAAGTAATTTATCTGAATTATAACCTACATATCTAATTTCCGGTTGTCCTTTTTTTGGTTTTCCACAAACCGAAATTACATTCGTCTGCCATTTCAATTTGCTTCTTTTGTAGGCCGATATTGTTTGTAAGTCATTCTCGACATAATAAACAATACTGTTTTTTTTAATTCCTCTTTTTTGCGTTTTGGCAAAATTTATTTCGGAATTTTTAGAAATTAAGGCATCATTGTACTTTTGGGCGATGCCTGTTTGCGTGACAATAAATGTCAGCATTGACAGTTTTAGGAATGGTTTCATTTTGATAGAATTTGGGGTTCGTAATCACTTCAAATATAAATAATTAAATCATATGACAAAGTTTTAGATGGATAAAAAAAAATCCCTTTTTCCGAAATAGGAAAAGGGGATTTTTTAGGAGTTAATTTTGAAGATAAACTATTTTTTCCAAGTAAAAATTCGTGGATTTACAGAAATCATCAACCAAGCCCAATTGTTGGTATGATCAGCATCGCCGTTTTTAACAAATTCCATAGTCTTAGAACCAAACATTTGCGAATATCCACCTGTAACTGTAATGTCTTTTTTGAAATTATAACCAAAAGTAGCGTCAATCTCAGTTCCTAAATACGAATCTAATTTCTCATTTAATGGTGTAACTACATCAGCAGCAGCTAAAAATGCATGCGGAATCAGGGCAAACTGCCATTTGTTTACATTGTAATTCAGTTTTATAAATGCATCTTGTAAACCAACGTTTTTCAGGTGATTTCCAACATAAAAATAATCCATATAACCGTTAAATCCGTGGTTGGTTCCAAATATAGGATTGAACGATTTAATTACAGTGCTTCCGTCATTTGAATCTTTTCCTGATAAAAATTCGTAACCCAGTCCAACTTTAAAAGCGTCAGTAATATTGTACCCAAAATTGGCTGCTGCATTCCATGCGCTTACTTGTAAATCGGTGCTTTTTCCGGTTTGTCCGTACAGCCAAAAACTAGTATCGATTTTTCCTTTTTTATAAGTTAAATACGGTCCAAAAGTTTGCATGTAATCTACCAATAGTTTCGTAGAAGGGGCTGGATTAGGAGCATATTCATAACCAGTGTTTAATACTAAGAAACTCAAACCTAATTCACTGTTGAATTGATTGTGATACCAGGCATATTGCAAAGTTTTGTAAGTGGCAACCGTATAAGGTGTCTGAAGGACATTTTCGGCGGTAGAGTTATAAGCTCCTCCGAAATCTAATTTTTGTTTTTCAGTATGAAATGTCACTGTAAGAGCATCATGGCTTTGTGCCTGTTGCCCCCAATCTTGCTCACCTAAAATACGCTGATTATCATATGATAATACTTGACGTCCCATTCTAGCGCTCCATTTTTCAGTGAAATTATATTGTGCCCACGCCTCAAAAACCGCAACTCCGTTTTTGTCAGCAACCGCAGCAGGTACAACGTCACCCCAGGTTCTCGTATTTTGTAAAGTCAGTTTTACGGTTAAATCTTCTTGTTTGTAGTTGAAATTTAAACGCGAACGTTGTGAAATTTGTGATGTACCTTCTTGACCATAAGGCAAAAGTGTTTTATAACCGTTGCGATATTCAAAGCGAGGCCTTATCTGTAAGTTTACATCTAATTCCTGTGCCTGAGATTCAATGGTTATTCCGGCTAATAATAAAATAAGTAATTTCAGTTTATTCATGGTTCCTGAGTTTGTTTAAAACGACAAATTTATAAGATTTTTTATTCTAATATTATGATTAAAATCATAATGTTTTGATTATTGTGTGTCGATTGCCAGAACAAATTCGGGTTGTTTTGTGGGAGCCATTTTTGCTATGGTATAATGCATCCAAACCAGACAGGCAGTTGAGAAAATTAAAATAAAAATCCATGAACTTGACCAAATTCCGGTTGCAGTTAATAAATAACCAAATATAATTGGCCCAAAGAAACCTCCTAAACCGCCAATCATTCCTACCATTCCACCTACAACACCAACTTCTGTTGGGAAATACTCTGGAATATGTTTGTAAACCGCTGCCTTGCCAATTCCCCATGAAATTCCGATTAGAATTACCAAAACCAGAAACACCCACATGTTAGCATCAAATTTAATTACTGTAATTCCTTTTGCTAAAAGCTCCTTTTTCTTTACCGTTTGATTTTGTTCGACCACAACTTGCTGCCATGAAGTTTTAGTTGGAAAAATAGCATTTTCGGCTGTATTTTCTTTTTTCTGTGCGATTGTAAAATCAGTTTCGCCTAATTTGATTTTGTCATTTGCAACAGCAGTTATTGTTCCTTTTTTTGTTGCTAAAACGCCTGGGCCTGTAGTAGTGATTTCCATTTTTGGAATTGCCAGCAATGCACTTAAAACTACTGACGAACTCAAAACCCAGTACATAACTTTTCTGGCTCCAAATTTATCTGATAAATAACCTCCAAACGCTCTGATAACTCCTGAAGGAAGACTAAACATAGTAGCAAATAAGCCGCCCATAACTAAGCTAGTTTGGTATACATTCATAAAATTTGGTAAAAGCCATTGTGAATACGCTACAAAACAGCCAAAAACTAGAAAGTAATAAGCTCCAAAACGCCAAACTCTTTCTGATTTTAATGATGTAAGCATTTGAGTGACACTTTTTGTGTTATTCTCTATTTTTTTGTTTTTAGCAAAAATTAAAAAGGCAATACCAATGACAACTAATGAAACGGCATAAATAACAGGAAGGATTTTCCAGCCGTTTTGCGGATCGTTAATTGAAAAATGATTTAATAGAGAAGGAGCAAGAAAAGTTGTAATAGCTGCGCCAGCATTTCCCATTCCGAAAATTCCCAATGCACGGCCTTGCCATTCTTTTGGATACCAAATTGAAGTATATCCAATTCCTACAGCGAAACTTGTGCCTACCATTCCGAAGAAGAAACTCAATAAGGCAAACATGAAAAAACTGTCGGCGTAGGGAAGGAGAAACAGTGGAATCGAGCTTAGAAGCAGTAAAAGGGAAAAAACATATTTTCCTCCAAATTTATCCGTTAAGATTCCAATTGGAAGACGCATTATAGAGCCCGTTAAGATTGGAATACCTAAAAGCCATCCAACTTGAACAACGCTCCAATGGAAAATTCCGTTATCGACTAAAAAGGTCACTAAAACCCCGTTTAAGGTCCAGCAGGCAAAACATATTGTAAATGCCAAAGTATTTAAAAATAAAATCTTGTGTGATTGCGAAAGTGGGTTTGTAGTTTTCATAGTACTTATATTTTTATGTAAAAATAAGTACTATAACTTAGTTAAAAGATGCTAAAACGCAGTTTTTGAAAAATAATTACGTATTTATACGTATTTTTTTAAATCAAAGAATACTCAGTGGCTTTGTTGGAAAGTTCCATTAAGTTTTTCACTTTAAGTTTTTTCATCAAATTAAAGCGGTGCACTTCTGCAGTACGTTTACTGATGTCAAGCGCTTCGGCGATTTCTTTGTTTCCTTTTCCAGATAGCAAAAGAGTCAGGATTTCTTTTTCTCTTTTGGTAATCATCATTTCGTCGCTTAAGTTTTGCCTTGGCTCTAATGAATTGGAAGGATTTGTCAATTGACCAATTAAGATAGAAGAAATATCGCCACTGAAATATTTTCCACCCGCAGAAACGATATGAAGTGCTTTTAAAAATTCTTCTTTAGAAGAGCCTTTCAATAAATATCCGTCGGCGCCGGCTTTTATAGATTTTAATACGTATTCTTCAGATTCGTGCATCGAAAGCATGATGATTTTTACATCGTTGTTTTCGCTTCTAAGTTTTTCTACTAGTTCGATACCAGTTAAGTTTGGCATACGAATATCGGCTATAAGTAAATCAGGTTTTGTTTCGGCAACTACATCAAGCGCATCGGCACCATCGATTGCTTCGCCCACAACCTCAATGTTTGCTTCGTTTTCAAGCAAAGATTTGATTCCGTCTCTAACAAAAACATGGTCATCTGCTAATACTACACGAATGATATTACTCATAATTTACTTAATTTAGATTCTGGTTTTTTACGTATATTCATCTATAAAGAAGACGCTAATATACGTAATTTTTGAATTTTTTAATTAGATAATTAGAAAATGTGGCAATTAGATAATTGAGGAATGTGAAAATAAGGTTGTTAATCGGTTATTTTTTTGTTTGGTTTTTGACAAAGTTTTGACATTAAGTTTGTCATTTCGAGGAACGAGAAATCTTCGCAAGCAGCTCGACAAAGATTGGCGATTTAGATTGCGGAGTTACTTGCGAAGATTTCTCGTTCCTCGAAATGACAAGATTGCGGGTAACTTTCTCAAAGTTTTCTAAGTGTAAAGTTTGTCAATTCTGAGGAACGAAGAATCATACTCGGGATTCGACAAAGATTGTCGATTTGCATTACAGAGTTTTTTTTGTGATCGTTCGTTCCTCAGGATGACAAAAAAAGTCGATATAACTTTATATTTTCTTTTGAAACCGATTGCCCGCGAGAGGGATAGGAGCAAGCTACCGAAGTAGCGCGGATAGCCCGACAGTATTGGGGAAAGTGGGCGAATATAGATAAAGTTAGTTTGCCCACTTTTTCTAATGCTGGCTCGCCCTAATCATAATGTGTCAATTTGATAATTAGATAATTACTTATAGGAACTTGTAAAGCATTGTCGAATTATTTAATTGCCCCATTTTCTAATTATCTAATTGACTAATTATCTCATTTAAGAATCGGGATATTGAAAGTAATTCTCGTTCCTTCGCCTGGGATTGAATTGATGAAAACGCGACCGTTGATGTATTGGATTCTTTCTTTCATAAACAATAAGCCCATTCCAGATTCGCTGTTGCGTTTTTTGTCGACTGAATTGATGTCGAAACCTTTTCCGTTATCGTCGACAATAACGCTTAAAAGTGTTTCGCTATGTGAAAGCTGTACAATAATATGCGATGATTCGGCGTATTTTATGGCGTTGTTGATGGCTTCCTGCGTAAGACGGTAAATGTTGATTTCGATTAAGGAATCTAAACGCTGATCAAAATCGGTTTTGTTGTAGAAAAGTATTTCTTTTCCGGTAAGTTTTGAAAGTTCCTGCGTTAGTTTTGCCAGCGAAGAAACAATTCCGTGATCGCTTAATTCCGGAGGCATTAGGTTAAAAGTTGCGGTGCGGACACCTTTTATAATGTCCAGCGAAAGTTTCTTTAAATACTCAATTTTTTGTTCTGATTTTTCTCTGTCATCTAAATTAATACTTTCTAAACTGAATTTTAAGCCGGTTAGCATTTGACCGATTCCGTCGTGAATTTCTTTGGCGATTCGGTTTTGTTCGTTTTCCTGATTTTCAACAATTTTGCTTGAAATGATCTTTTGCTGATTGATTTTCTCAGTTGTATTTTCAAGGTTTAAGCGTTCGACTTCGCGCTGTGCTTTTTTACGTTCGGTAATATTGAAGCATACAATTAAAAGTTCCAATTCGTCTTTTTTGATCATAACCGGAACCATTGATAAATCGAGCCAAATCTCTACATCTTCTTTATTTAGAATTTTAATTTCGCCTTGCCAGCCACTTCTTTGTTTTTCGAATATCAATCGATCAAAATTGGTCTGTTCTTTTTCGTCAACGGTTAAAACTTCAGAGAATTTTTTATTGGATGAAAACTTGGTATAATTGAGCAGTTTGGCAAATTTTTCGCCAATATGTATGATCGAACCGTCGGGCGCAATTCGGCAATAGAGTAAGGTGTTTTCCATTGCATAATTGAGCGATTTTAATTCTTTAACTGAATTTTCCTTGATTTCGCTTAGAATTTCTGTGTCGTATGCGAGCTTTAAAGCTTTCTTTTCTGAAGATAAAAGTTTGGCGATTAATCTTTCGATTTTTTTATTGGTTGGTTTGAAAATGAAGAAGAATTCTAAAAGAAGTACCAAAAGTGTAAAGCCAAAAATCCAATATTCTATCTTGCGTTGTTCTGTTACTTTTTCGTGTGCTTCGAGATCGTATTGGGTTACAATCTGATTCATTTTAGAAAGGAAAATGTCTTCGTTTTCTAAAATAATAGTTACAAATTTTTGATTTTCGGCAGTTGTTTTTTTTAGCTTTAAATTCAGTAAAAACGAATCGGTTGCCTGTGCAATTTTATTGAAAATCGGATTGATTTCGAGATATAATTTAGAAAGTGTTTCTGATTTTTCTTTTGGAAAAGCCAAGCTGTCACTGCCATTTTCGAGCGCGTTTTGGTTTTTCTTCCAAAGAGCCAAAACTTCATTTAAATGCGAAATTTGTTTAACAGAAGCAGTATCAGAAACGTAATGAAGAATTAGGACTTCTTTCACGATTTTCTGGCTCAGCATTCGCTGTTTTCCCGAAAAATTAATGATTTTAGAATCGCTTAACTGTTGATTCAGATTGTATTGCACTAAAATCTGACTCACAATTATAGTCAAGGCAATAGTAAGAAGCGCAAAAAAATACAGACGGCGTAAATTTTTGAATGTGATTTTATCTTCTTCCTGATTGCTTTTCTTCATAAAGTCAGTTTACAATCCTAAAGATGCTTTTATAAGATTCAGATTTTCTTCAGAATAGTTGATTTTTAACGCTTCCTGATGTCCTTTATCCGACATTTTATCCCAAGTTTTTTTGATGATATTTTTAAGTTTTTCCTCATCGTGTTTGTGTACAAAAGGATCTAAATAATATTCTAAAAAGACTAAGCAAATTACATCTTCAAGCAATTGTGTTTCAGCATCTTTTTTAAGTAGTTTTTTTTCAATTAAAAAAGAAACACGATCGATAAATTCGGGAGCGTAGCCTGCTTTTTCTAAGATCTCAGCAGTAAGTTTTGCATGAAATTTTTTCAATTCTTCTCTCCATCTCAAATAGCCAACGCGATCCATTTGGTACGATTCACGTGCGACTTTCCATCGACAAATATGTTGTGCTTTTGATGCAATCTGGATTTCTTCTGAAGCTTCTGGCTCAAATTGCATCAGTCTTTCGTACATCCTGTTGGAGTACAATAATTCTTTTGGATATTCTGTGTTTTGGTCGGTTTCAATGTTTGGATCTTGAGCATTTTCAGCATCAATCCATTCGCTTGCTTTTTGAAAAGGTGTAGTCATTGTTTGGTTTGATAATAGAATTTCAAAGATACGGAATTAAGTTTTTTTAGCCACGAATTTCACGAATTAGCACGAATTAAATAATTTGAATTCGCAAATTCAAATTATTTATTACGTCATTTTTGTCATTTCTGTAAAAGTCACTTATTTCGGTAACGGATTTATCATTTCGATTGGCTTTTTTCCATCAATACCTTGATGTGGTCTTTCATGATTGTAATAATATA
>NZ_SNXB01000002.1 GCF_004362055.1 Flavobacterium sp. 245 | reverse complement strand
TAGTTTCGCTCTAAAGTCGAATCTTGACTATTATTTCTCATCGTAACAAAATTTATTAAAGTTAAATTTTGTTACCGAATTATCTAACCTTTACAATTTCGACGAAGGAGACTCGAGCGCTAGCGAATAGACGAAGTAAATCTTCGCAAGTAGCTCGACAAAGATTGGAGATATATAATGTGGAGTTTTTTGCGAAGATTTCTCCTTCGTCGAAATGACAAACTTTGAGGGAATCTTTGAAAATTGCAATTTTTCATTGAAAAACCTTAATTATTAGCAAAAAACGATACCGCTTCTATCATGACTAGGACTCTGGTTTTCAAATAGATATTCTTGTTTTTTTTTAAAATTTAAAAATGTATCAAATTATTTTTTGATGAATTATCTTTAAAATAAATTTGGAAAATCAAAAAACTATTCTGAATATTTGCAGACGAAAAAATAATAACCCTTTAAAACGAAGAAAAATGTTTGTACTTACATCGACATCACAAAGCTTCACACCAAACGGATTTGGTGCAGCGCTTCTTCGTGGCTTATTTCAATCTTAGAAATACATTTTTAGATATATAAAAAAGCCCGAAGACATTTAGTTTCGGGCTTTTTTTATTCTAGACACTTCAAATTTTCCCGAAAGAACATTTAGTATTTATCCGAATGGATAAGATTTCGCACGTTTATTTCATTTTGAATCATTTTTGTTTCAATTTGATTTGAGCTGGCACAACAAATAATTAAACAATTTATGGGAAATAAATTATCTGGAAAAGACCTGATTAAATTAGGTTTTCCAAAAAACAATTCAATAAACATAGCCTTAGGGCAGATAAATAGATATAGAAAAAGAGAAAAAAAGGAATCTATTCTAACAGAGGCAAAAGATGTGCTATTAAATCCTGAAAAATATGAAGGAAATGGTACTTGGGGTAAAGTCGCTGAGGGTTTAATAAAACCAGTTCAAGTTAGAATGCATCAGCTTAAAGCAACTAGAGCGCCTTTTACCATTTTTGGTGAAAATGAAATTGATCAGCAAGCAAAGTTTCAATTGTATGACTCATTGAAGCTTCCAGTTTCAGTCGCGGGAGCATTAATGCCAGATGCACATTCGGGGTATGGATTGCCAATTGGCGGTGTTTTAGCAACAAATAATGCAGTGATTCCATATGGAGTTGGTGTTGATATTGGATGCCGAATGAGTCTTTCAATTTTCGATTTGCCGGCTTCACATTTCAAAGGAAAAGAGCATCAATTAGAAGCCATTTTAAAGGACAATACAAAGTTTGGAATGTATGAAACGCATGCTTCCCGAGTAGATCATGAGGTTTTTTATAAAAGTGAATTCCAGGACATTCCATTGTTAAAGAATCTTTTGCCAAAAGCCTACAAACAATTAGGAACTTCTGGCGGAGGAAACCATTTTGTAGAATTTGGAATAGCAAAAATTGAAAATCCGGAGAACGAATGGAAATTAGAAAAAGGCGAATATTTTGCTGTTCTTTCTCATAGTGGTTCTCGTGGTTTGGGTGCAAATATTGCAAAGCACTATACATATTTGGCAACAAAACAATGTCCGTTGCCAAAAAATGTACAGCATTTGGCTTGGTTAGATTTGAACACGCATGATGGTCAGGAATATTGGATGGCAATGAATTTAGCTGGAGAATATGCTAAAGCGTGTCATGATGATATTCATAGACGAATTGCCAAAGCGATAGGAAAAAGAGTAGTGGTAACAATTGAAAATCATCACAATTTTGCCTGGAAAGAAATGATAAACGGTCAAGAATGTATTGTCCACAGAAAAGGGGCAACACCAGCTGCAGAAGGTCAATTAGGAATTATTCCAGGTTCGATGACAGCGCCGGGTTACATTGTAAAAGGTAAAGGAAATGCAGCGAGTTTAAATTCGGCTTCACATGGGGCGGGGCGTTTGTTTTCGAGAGCAAAATGCAAAAGTACTTTTACGCAAAGCGAAATTAAAAAGGTTTTGAAGGCCAATGATGTAACCTTAATTGGAGGTAATATCGACGAAGCTCCAATGGCTTATAAAGACATTACCAAGGTGATGGCAAATCAAGCCGATTTAGTTGAAGTTTTAGGAACTTTTACACCAAAGATTGTTAGAATGGACCGCTAAAAAGAGATTCAAAAAATGGAAAGTATAATTCAGATAACAGCGGGTCGCGGACCTGCAGAATGCACTTGGGTTGTGGCCCAAGTGCTTAAAAAAGTTTTGGAAGAAGCACAGGATCAAAACTTAGAAGTTGTATTACTTCAGCGTGAAACTGGTCAAGAAAATGGGACAATTGAAACGGCATCTATTTCTATAAAAGGAAAAAATGCTGATCAGTTTGTAAGATCCTGGATTGGAACCATTCAATGGATTGGCCAAAGTCAGTTTAGGAAAATGCATAAGCGCAAAAACTGGTTCATTGGAGTTTTTGAAATTGAACCAGAGAAAAAGGCATTAGTTTCAGAAAATGAAATTCAATATCAGGCAATGCGAAGTTCGGGTGCAGGTGGTCAACACGTGAATAAAGTGAGTTCGGCAATTCGTGCAACGCATATTCCAACAGGAATTGCAGTTGTAGCAATGGATAGTCGTTCACAGCACCAAAACAAAAAGCTGGCAACAGAAAGATTATTAAAAAAATTAGAAGACGAAAAACGGATTCAGCTTAAAAATCACGTCGGAAAACAATGGGAAAATCAGTTGAATATTCAACGCGGTAATCCGATCAGGGTTTTTACCGGAAGTGATTTTAAAAAGAATAACGTTGAGAAAAGTTACAAAGGAACTCGTCAGAAATTAAAAAACGATTTACGAAATGAAAACAATTGATAAATACCTTTTTCAGGCTTTGGATAATTATCCGTTTTGGCTTGAAGGAACTATCGAATCTTTAGATTATGCTTTTTCTTATGATGATAAAAACACAATGGTTTTGTGTTTGTACGGAAGAATTCAAGCAGATCAGTTATTGAATTATGAAGATGCGAAATCTTATTTTCAGCAAGCTTTAGCAATTAATATTCATGCTCTTGAAGTGTATCCGTATTATTTAAAAACATTGATTTTAAATGAAGATTACGACGAAGCACAAAAGTTAATTGATTTTGCTTTGACTGTGAAAGGAATCAATAAATCTGAGATTTATATCAAGAAAGCAATTCTTTTAGAAGCGCAAAAAGAGTTTAAAAAGGCATTAAAAGAAATTAAAAATGCTAAACTTCATTCGTTGCAATTCAATTACGAATCTGATATTTCTGATGTAGAGAAAAGAATTGAAGGCAAGATTGATTTGCTTAAAAAGAAGAAAAAGAAAGTCAAGAAATCTAAAAAAGATTCTAAAAAGAAATCAAAATGATTTTGATGAAAATAAAAAACGATGCAATTTGCATCGTTTTTTATTTTATTAAGTGTAGATACTCACCAAGTTTGTCATTTCTACGAAGGAGAAATCTTCACAAGAAGCTCTGCAAAGATTGGACATTCGTTGCGGAGTTACTCGCGAAGATTTCTCCTTCGTAGAAATGACAATATTGAGGAAAGGCTGGGTTTAAAATGCCTTTTGATCTTTTTACTTCCAATGCAATTCCAAAGCAAAACAAGTCTTTTCGCCTTTTGTAATGCTAAATGTTGCTGTTGTATGATCGTCGTCTTCACTTTCGTGAATAATAACTTTATCTTTTAATGAAAGTTCTTTCATGAAATTCATTTCGAAGCTTTTAACTTCTTGTTTCATGATTCTTTTAGGGTCAACATGATCAAGGCACCATTCTAGATATTTTACGTTATTTACGTGATTTACAATGTCTAAATCAGATAAATAAACTGTTTTTTCAAAGACAGCTTCTTTTTCGTGGTTGATGTTTATTTTAGAAAAACCTTCTTCTGTCGCTCTATTTTCAGGGAATAACTCAAAATGTTCGTAAGGTAAAGCCAAAGCTTCCGGACGGCGTGCTTGGGTATTGAAAACTGCCCAATACGTTTCGCATCCAACGATTTTTTTTCCGTTCACATACATTTCCAACGCACGAACGGAACGTGAATTTTCGAGACTATTTATCCATGTTTTTACGGTCACAACATCTTGCCATTTTGGTAAAGCATGAACTTCAACACGCATTCGGCTTAAAACCCAAGCTTGGTGAAATTCCTGCATATCATAAAAACTAATTCCTCCAATTTCAGAATGTGCCGCCGCGGTTAATTGTAAAATATTACACAAATCGGTATATTTTAAGAAACCTGTTGGTGTGCATTGTGTGAAATTGATTTCCCAGTCTTTACTTAGAACTGATGTGAAATTTGGAGATATTGGCATTTTTTAATTTTAGATTGTTGATTTTAGATTTTTCTTTCAGAAAAAGAAAGATCAAAGAAATAGATTTTAGGAATTAGATTTTTTTAAATATGATGCTACTATTTTAAAACTAATGAAAATAAAACTACACAAAATTATTCCAAAAATTATAAATTCGGTTGTGCTTAAATTTTTAAAATTAGGACTTTCAATTTTTTCGTTTAGTGCAATAGAAAATGCTATAGTTAAAATAACTGTGCAAAAAAGAAAGAAAATATTTCCTATTAGTTTTAAAAAATTCAATTTTATATAGTTTAAATGTACCTCTAAAATTTTTTGATCATTCAATCACAAAATTAATGAATTTTTAAACCAATAATGAACTGAAACATCTTAGCATTGTCATAAAATGAAACAAATTCTGGAGAAGTATTGATATCTAGTTTTGATTCTAGATAACAAATAGCAACAAATGCCGATAATCTCTTGGCTAGTTTATAATCAGTATTAAAACCAATTCTGAAATTATTTCCTTTTTGATTTCCGAAACTTCTTCCATCTGATTCGAATTTAAGTTTTGCACCTCCAAAACCAATATAAGGTTCAATATTCAGTTTTTCGGTTATTTTTATTTCGTAAGCGATGTCTGCATAAACAGTATGAAATTCAGATCTTTTGATATTTCCTGCAAAGGTAATATCAGTAGTTGAATAAGGAATAAAATCGTAGCCAGCTCCAAGTTTGAAATCATAAATTCGCAAAAAACTGAAATTAGTTCCAACTCCTAATTTTGCATTATTAGCTTTTGCTAAAAAATTGTCTCCAAAATTTGAGGGAATTATTGCATTTATTCGAATGTCGTGGTTGAATTTAACAGGTTTTTTATTTTCAGTTTCTTGACTGTATGAAAATTGTAAAAAAAACAGAAAGAATAAAACTTTAAGCTTCATAATTAATAAGTTATAGTATGTATTGCTTTTTCGGAATTAACCGCAATAACGGCTTTATAATTTGTACTGACGGGTTTTGTCGGATCTGAATAATCGACTATTGTATAACTTAAATTTATATTTTGATTTTTTATGACATCAAAGTGAGTATTAATCACGTGGCTTATATTTTTTTTAGCGTTCAAATCAATATAGGAATCAGATTGCAGACCTTCAATTTGAATGTCTCTAATTTCCTTATTATTTGTGGTTTTATTCAGAATAAAGTCTAATTGTGTAATGTCTTTTGTTTCATACAAAACAATTTGATTTAAATCTAATTTGTAATTTCTGAAATTTTTCTTTAAAGCATTTATTGCTTTTGATTGAAGTTCATTGTTTTGAAATTCATTAATGGAAGTAATTATAGAAATGCTATCATTTTTGGGAGCTGGAAAGATCAAGGTAAATCTTCCATCTGCATCTGAGTTGGTATAGCTGATTAAATCACTTGTTCCGAAAGTTCCACCAGTACTGGTTGTAATTTCAATTTTTTTGTTTGAAACCGGATTATTGTTTTTATCAATTAGCTGGCCCTGAACTACGATTCTGGTTTCGCCATCATATTGAATTTCGCAAGAATAGCATAATAAAAGAGTAAAAAATAGAAGTAGGATTTTTTTCATTTAATAGCAATTTGAAACAAATCTAAATATATGTATAATTATGTAAGAAAATTATATTTTTAATTTTAAATTTATGTAATCAAATATATTCTGTCGATCTGATGCGTAATCAAACCATTTTGTATTTTCATTTCGTTTGAACCACGTTAATTGTCTTTTGGAGAATCTTCGAGTGTTTTTCTTGATTTCTTCAATTGCAAATGGCAAAGTGAATTCTCCGTCAAAATAACTAAATAATTCTCTGTAGCCAACTGTCTGAAGTGCATTCAATACTTTATTAGGATACAAAGTTTTTGCTTCTTCGAGTAAACCTTCTTTCATCATAATATCAACACGCTGGTTGATTCGGTTGTAAATGATTTCTCTATCGGCATCTAAACCAATTAAAATAGGAGTAAAGTCTCTATTGTTTTTCTTTTGATTTAGAAATGAAGAATAAGGTTTTTGAGCTCCAATACAAACTTCTACAAAACGCATCATTCGTTGCGGGTTTTGCAAAGTTTGAGGATTCTCTAAAGTTATTTTTTGATAATATTCTGGGTCCAAATTTTGTAATTGTTCCTGAAGATATTCAATTCCGAGTTTTTCGTAGTTGGAATTTACTTTTAGACGAACCTCTGGATCGATTTCTGGAAATTCGTCGAAGCCCTTTAAAACAGCATCAACATATAAACCTGAACCGCCAATTAGAATGACAAAATCATTGGTTTGAAAAAGTTCTTCAATTTTGGCTAGGGCTTCTTTTTCGTAATCGCCAACCGTATAATTTTCAAAAATAGATTTATTTTGAATGAAATGATGTTTGGCGGCACTTAATTCTTCTTGATTAGGAACCGCAGTTCCAATGGTCATTTCTTTAAAAAACTGACGGCTGTCGCAAGAAACGATTTCGCATTTAAAATGTTGTGCCAAAGCAATGCTCAAGGCTGTTTTGCCTATAGCTGTTGGTCCGACAATGGTGATTAGGTACTTCATATTTTTTAGCCCAGATGGAAATGGAAACCCCGGACTTATGTTTGTTCGTTTTTTTTGGTATAAAAGAGCGACCAGCGGAAGCTCCTTTTATGCCTTAAAAAAACAACAAAGATAAGGAGGAGTTGCAATGTACAGCTGGATTCGCTTCTAAATTTAATGATTAGGTAATTCAGTTCCGCATTCATAACAGTATTTTGCATTATCAAAATGGACTTGTGACTGGCATTTTCTACAGGTTTTTCTAGTGCCTACAGTACTGTTTCTCAGACTGCTTTTAGCGAATTCTGCTGTTACAATTCCGGTGGGAACGGCAATAATTCCGTAACCTAAAATCATAACTAACGCTGCTATAAATTGTCCTAAAGGTGATTGAGGCGAAATATCGCCATAACCAACTGTTGTCAAGGTAACAATTGTCCAGTAAATTCCCATTGGGATGCTTGTAAATCCTGATTCTTTGCCTTCGACTACGTACATTATAGTACCAATTATTACAGTACTGATGAGCACAAAATAAATAAAAACGAGGATTTTTTCTTTACTGGCTTGAATGGCTTCTTTGAGCTGTAATGATTGATGCGAAATTTGCGGAATATGTAAAATTTTAAATAATCGTAGAAAACGCAAAGCTCTTACGATTGATAAAATACTTGCTGCAGGAAAAAAAATGGATAAATACATTGGCATAACGGCCAGCAAATCTATGATTCCGTAAAAACTGAGAATGTATTTAACAGGTTTCTGAATAGCTATTATTCGAAGAACATATTCAATTGTAAAAAAGATCGTGATGATCCATTCGCAGATAATTAATTGATCGTGGTATTTAGAGCTAATTCCTTCTACGGTATCGAGCATTATTAACAAAACGCTCAATAAAATCAGGCCTAGTAATACTAAATCAAACATTCTGCCTAATATGGTGTTGGTTCCATATAAGATAATTTTGATTTTTTCCCTGAATATTTCGTATTGCGATTTTTGCTTTTTCATATCAATAAAGATAATGAAAGTTTTGATGTGTTAAAAATGAAGAATTTTTAGCGATTTACTTTTGCGGATGTAGTTTTGAATGATGTTTTTTACATCGCGATTATGTTGCATTGGGATTAGGATATTTTTTAAGATTTCGATGTTGGTAATCTGATAATTAAGATCGTAATATGCATAACCTTTATAATTTCCGTCTTCAATTAAAATAGCGCTTCGTTCATTTATAGTTCGGCCTCTGTCAATCAAAATCATGCTTTTGTTTTCAAAACTGTTTTCAGAAATGAATTGTTGTACTCTTAAATTGTAAACTTCAGGCATAACTTCGCCAATACATGCGCCGTCGCACTCTTTTATTTTGTATTGAAAACACTCTTTTTTAGTTTGATACAATCCAGTCAGTTTTTGACACAAATGATATTTTGCAGTAAATTTGAAAAGCGCATTTTTTCCTTCCTGCAATGAAGCGAAAGAAGTAATTTCTTTTTTGCGTCCGTCTGCTTTTTCTAATTTTAGATTAATATAGCCATTTGAATCTTTTTCGGCATACAATGCAAAAGGAAAGAAGGATTTTTTTTGCGAGCGATTGTATCTCGGGCGATTGACTTTTACTTCCTGACTTTCTTTTAAAAGTGCAATTAATTCGCTGCCAGTTTCGTCATACGTTATGGTGAAAACTTCAGCTTGAATTCTTTTGCTTTTAGTGGTAATACCGGTAAAATGCTGATTGATTCTTTTTTTGATGTTTTGGCTTTTGCCAATGTATATTATAGTTCCACCTTCGTTATAGATATAATAAACGCCGGTTTTTGTAGGCATTTGACTAATTAGATCTAGAAATTTTGGCGCAATTCCTTTTTCGACTTCGAGTTTTATAAAATCTTTTACAATTGTTTTCTCGACGTCTTTTTCTAACAGCATTTTAAAAAGCTTTGTCGTTGCCATTGCGTCACCGCTCGCGCGATGTCTGTCGGCCATTGGAATTCCAAGTGCACGAACTAGTTTCCCTAGACTGTAAGAAGGCTGTTCCGGAATTAGTTTTTTAGCCAATTCGACTGTGCAAAGTGTTCTGGCTTCGAAATCATAACCTAAGCGTCTGAATTCAGTACGAAGAATTCTATAGTCAAAAGAAGCATTGTGAGCCACAATAACGCAATCTGAAGTTATTTCGATGATACGTTTGGCAACTTCAAAAAACTTTGGTGCCGATTGTAACATAGCATTGTTTATTCCGGTTAGCTTTACAACGAAAGGCTGAATCGGAATTTCGGGATTGACAAGGCTGATGAATTGATCAATTACTTCATGTCCATCAAATTTGTAGATGGCGATTTCGGTAATTCCTTCTTCATTAAATTGTCCTCCAGTGGTTTCTATGTCTAATATCGCGTACAAATTCAGTAATCAGTGTTCAGTTTTTTAGTATTCAGTTTTCTGTCAAGATGCATATCGGTACATCTTACGATTGCGATTTTTGAAAATTATCTTCCTCCAAAAATACTGCTTCCAATTCGGACCATTGTGCTGCCACATTCAATTGCGAGCTGATAATCTCCTGACATTCCCATTGAAATAGTTTTCAGTTTGCAGTTTTCAGTTTGCAGTGTCTGAATAGAATCAAAAATCGATTTTAAATGTGTAAATTCTTTTTTAATCTGGTTTTGATCTTCTGTGAAGGTTGCCATTCCCATTAAACCTAAGATACGAATATTTTTCAACTCTTTAAACTCCATAGAAGTTAAAAGTTCGTTTAATTCATTTTCGTCCAAACCAAATTTACTTTCTTCTTCTGCAATATATATTTGAAGAAGACAATCTATTGTTTTATTGTTTTTTAAAGCTTGTTTGTTGATTTCCTGCAATAATTTCAAACTGTCGACACCATGAATCAAACTAACAAACGGTGCCATAAATTTAACCTTATTTGACTGAACATGACCAATCATATGCCATTGAATGTCTTTTGGCATTTGTTCCCATTTCTCTGTCATTTCCTGGATTTTGTTTTCTCCAAAAATGCGCTGACCGGCTTCATAGGCTTGTAACAAGTCTGAAACAGGTTTTGTTTTAGAAACAGCAACAAGAGTTACGTGTTCTGGTAAACTTGCTTTAATTGTGTTTAAGTTCGATTGAATCGACATGGTATTTCTTTTTTATAAAAATTGCTTCGAGATTTTCTCTGCTTTTTTACTTTCGCTGTAATCGTAAAAACCTTCACCAGATTTTACACCTAGTTTTCCTGCTCTCACCATATTAACTAATAATGGGCAAGGAGCGTATTTTGGGTTTTTGAAACCTTCGTACATGACATTTAAAATCGCAAGACAAACATCAAGACCAATAAAATCAGCTAATTGAAGTGGTCCCATTGGGTGTCCCATTCCTAATTTCATCACAGTGTCAATTTCATAAACTCCTGCAACTTTATTGTATAACGTTTCGATAGCCTCGTTTAGCATTGGCATTAAAATTCTGTTTGCCACAAAACCAGGATAATCATTTACTTCAACAGGAACTTTTCCAAGTTTTACAGATAAATCCATGATGATTTTGGTTACTTCATCACTTGTGTTGTATCCGCGAATGATTTCAACCAATTTCATAATTGGCACGGGATTCATAAAATGCATTCCAATAACACGTTCTGGATGCGCAACTACAGATCCAATTTGCGTAATTGAAATTGAAGATGTATTGGTTGCTAAAATAGTATTATGAGAACAAGCTTCGTTTAATTGTTTAAAAATATTTAGCTTTAATTCTACATTTTCTGTTGCAGCTTCTACAACTAAATCAGCGCCAACGACTCCGTCTTTAATATCAGTATAGGTAATAATATTGGTAATTGTTTTGGCTACATCTTCCTGAGTAATTGTTCCTTTAGACAACATTCTGTCTAAGTTGGCAGCAATAGTTGCCATTCCTTTGTCTAATGATTTTTCTGAAACATCAATTAGTTTTACAACAAAACCACTTTGTGCAAAAGTATGAGCAATTCCGTTACCCATTGTTCCTGCACCAATTACAGCTATAGTTTTCATTTTATTTTTTGATATTTATATTTATGACTTTAGCCACGAAATCACCAATTAAATGTGAGTTCGTGGCTAATTTTATTTTTTTTGCTTTAAATTATTTATCGAAACAATCAATTATTTGATAAGCCACACGCAAAGCATCTGTCGCTTGTTCGAGTGTTACAACCGGAGTTGTGTTTGTATTGATTGCGTGTGCAAAAGACTCTAATTCGTCTAAAATAGCGTTGTTTTGTTCAACATCAGGATTGGTGAAATAGATTTGTTTTTTTACACCTTCGGCATTTTGAAGAATCATATCAAAATCTCCTGGAACTTCCGGAGCATCTTTCATACGAACTACTTCGCATTTTTTCTCTAAAAAGTCAACTGAAATGTAGGCATCTCTTTGAAAAAAACGTGTTTTACGCATGTTTTTCATCGAAATTCGGCTGGCAGTTAAATTGGCAACGCATCCATTTTCGAATTCAATTCGGGCATTGGCAATATCTGGAGTTTCACTAATAACCGAAACACCACTTGCATTAATGTTTTTCACTTTCGATTTTACGACACTTAAAATCGCATCAATATCGTGAATCATTAAATCTAAAACTACAGGAACATCTGTACCACGCGGATTAAATTCGGCCAAACGATGTGTTTCTATAAACATCGGATTTTCGATCATTTCTTTTGTTGCAATAAAAGCAGGATTAAAACGCTCAACATGTCCAACTTGACCTTTTACATTGTATTCGTTTGCTAAAGCAATAATTTCTTCAGCTTCTTCAACAGTGTTTGCAATTGGTTTTTCAATAAAGATATGTTTTCCTGATTTGATCGCAACTTTTGCACATTTATAGTGTGAAAGTGTTGGAGTAACAATGTCAATCACGTCTACAGCGTGAATAAGTTTTGCAATTGTACTGAAGTTTTTATAGCCAAATTCTTTTGAAATTCTTTCGGCATTTTCTTGATTTTCGTCGTAAAATCCAACTAATTCGTATTTGTCAGATTGTTGTAATAAGCGTAAATGTATTTTACCAAGATGACCAGCACCTAAAACTCCTACTTTTAACATGAGAATGTATTTTAAACAAAAATAGAATTTATTTGTTGAAAGTAAAAATGAATTTAACTAATTGTGAGTTGGCTATTGTGAATTGCACATTGAAGATTATGGTTTTTGGCTTTCGATTTTTGACTTTATAACGTTATTAATTTATTATTTAAAAATCAATATTTGAAATCCTGTTTTGTTTCTTATTTTTGCGAAAACAAAACCAACCCATTTTGAAAGACACTGCAAAACATCAAGGACTTCGTAATCAATTAGTAACAACTTTAGAGCAAAAAGGAATTACTGACAGGGCGGTTCTGGATGCGATTAAAAAAATCCCGAGACACCTTTTTTTAAATTCAAGTTTTGAAGATTTTGCGTATCAGGACAAAGCTTTTCCTATTGGAGCAGGGCAGACCATTTCACAACCTTATACCGTTGCTTTTCAATCGCAATTGCTTGAAGTGAAGAGAGATCATAAAATCTTAGAGATTGGAACTGGTTCTGGTTATCAAACAGCCGTTTTGTTTATGCTTGGTGCAAAAGTATATACCGTAGAAAGACAAAATGAATTATTTAAGACTACATCAAACTTATTTCCAAAATTAAATATTCGTCCCAAACATGTCACTTTTGGAGACGGATATAAGGGACTTCCAAATTTTGCACCATTTGACAGTATTATAGTTACAGCGGGTGCACCATTTATTCCACAGCCATTAATGGCGCAGTTAAAAATAGGAGGAAGATTGGTTATTCCCTTAGGAGAAGATGTTCAGATTATGACTTTATTAATCAGAAAAAATGAAACTCAATTTGAAAAACATGAGTTTGGAGAATTTAGATTTGTTCCTCTATTAGAAGATAAAAATTAATGAGAAAGCCCGCTTTATAGCTGGGCTTTTTTATTTTCCGATTAATGCGATGGCTTGTTGCAGGTTTTCTTTTTCAATTTTAATAATATAATTAATAAAAATCGATTTATCATTCTGGATTTGACTTTGTTCTAAGATAGAAAAATATTCATTTATGCTATTTTGATTTTCTTCAATAGAAGCGTATGAATAATTATATTGGATTAAAATCCAGTTTAATATCAAGTTTGCCATTTGAAGATTTCCCTTTTCAAAAGGATTGATTTCAAGTATTTTCAAATGCGCTTCTGATGCAAGAATTAATGGGTGAAGATTGTTTTTTTGTGATTCATACCAATTGAAAAATAAATTCATTTCTCGCATAATTAATGAATTGTTTTTATATTTTCCCGAATTTTCAGATTCAAATCCTTTGAATATTAGATTATGAATCAAGAGAAAATCTTTCTCATTTAGAGATGTTTTGTTTTGACTTAAATCTTTAATATACGATGTTGCTTCTTGAAAATTAATAGCTTCGAGATGATTTTGAATACTCTTGCCCTGAATGGTCAAACCTTCATTTATAACAGATTTTGTTTCTTCTAATGTTAAAGGATTTCCGCATAAACGAATACTTTTAAAGATAAAATCTAATTCTAAAGTTTTCGAAATTTGACGTAATTCAAAATGACTATAGGATTGTATTTTCTTTTTTAGTATCTCAATTTCGTCTAAAATTGTTTGAACAGATGTTATAATTATAGAGTCTATTTGTTTTTTATTGTTTTGAATTTCTTGTTCAGCCAAAAGTAGGGCCTTCAAAGCAAATTCTTCATCTCCAATTTCGTAAAGAATTTTTTCTTTAAGCCAGGCAATCATTAAAGTTTCATAATCAATTTCTAAAAGCTGAGCTAGTTTTAAAATTTGATCTCTTGTAGGTTTTCGTGTTCCAGATTCAAATTTACTGATCAATGCTTGGTCAATTTCGGCAAGTTGTGCTAATTCTCTGGTTTTTAAACCTTTTTCTTCTCTAGCGTTTTTTAAAAGTGATTTCATTTTTGATGAAAATTAAAGTCTTGACAAAAATAGTCATTTGTTTGATCATAAAAAAAGCAACATTTTAAAAGTTGCTCTTCTTTGATATATTATTTTGGAGGCAAAGAGCCGTCTTTTCTCATTTCTTTGACAACGGCCTGCATTATAGCATCAACGGTTTGCCCTAAATCTGTTACATATTGTGATTCTGTAGTTCCTGTCCAGATTAATTTATTTTGTTTTAATGAAAAAATATTGGTTTCAACCATGTACGATGTTGTTTCCTGATAATATCCCGGATCGTAAAAATTTGGCGAATACATGCCGTA
Source organism: Flavobacterium sp. 245 (assembly GCF_004362055.1). Lineage (GTDB taxonomy): Bacteria > Bacteroidota > Bacteroidia > Flavobacteriales > Flavobacteriaceae > Flavobacterium. The sequence continues at coordinate 632,052 of NZ_SNXB01000002.1, read as the reverse complement.
CCAATTTCCAAAACCATAGCCGTACATTCCGGTGTACATTCCGTCAAAACCGCCGTAATACATTCCTGTGTATGTTCCAGGCACGTAAGTAGTTTCTTTTTCTTTGCTTACTAAACGCATTGTAACAACACCATCAAAGTTTTCATCTTGGAGGATTTTTAGTTTTTGCTCCTGTGTCAATTGAGAGGTGGCATTTAAATATTGATATGAAGTTTTGAATACTGGATTGCTGGCTGCAATTCTGTTTTCTGTAATTCTTCTTGAAGCTTCATCTTTTACCAAAGCAACAACTAAAACTTTTTTAAATTCTTCTTGAGCCACAGTGATATCTGGATCTCTCCAACTGTTTACAATCGAAGTATTACTGCCGCAACCAGAAAGGGACAGTATAGCAATTAACAAGATTAGATACTTTTTCATATTTTACGGTTATATTGTTTGTAGTAAAAATAACGATAAAATATTTATAAAACGATCATTTTGAGAAAATTAAAGCCGTGTTTTTAATTATAAGCTTTTTTAATTCGGTCTAAATCACGTTTTGTATCCTGCTCTTTTAATGATTCACGTTTGTCGTAGTTTTTCTTTCCTTTACAAAGCCCAATTTGAAGTTTAGCTAATCCTTTTTCGTTAGTGAATAATTTTAGCGGAACAATAGTAAGTCCTTTTGCCTGAACGCTTTTATGGAGTGTTTTTAATTCCTTTTTATTTAAAAGCAATTTTCTTTCACTTCGCGATTTATGGTTGAATTGATTTCCAAAAGAATATTCTTCAATATAAGTATTGATGGCAAAAAGCTCCATACCGCTAAATTCGCAAAAACTCTCTGTAATATTTGCTTTTCCTAAGCGTATGGATTTGATTTCGGTACCTGTTAAAACTATTCCAGCAGTATAGGTATCAATTATTTCATAATCAAATCGGGCTCTTTTATTTAGTATGTTGACTGATTTTATCATAACTGCAAATGTAAAACAAAATTGAAAAATTTTAATGCGATCTAAGATAATTAAACATTTTTTTTAATCTATGATTTTAATCAGTTTTAAAGAAAAAGCTTAGGATTAAGTTTGTTAAATAATTCTAAACAAACTAAAAAAATGAAAAAAATTTTAACATTCGTAAGTATTGCCTTAATTGGATTATCAGTAAAAGCTCAAGATTCAAGTCAAGGTTTAAAAGGAGCATGGTTTGCAACGTCGCAATTTGGTTACCAGCAAACAAAAACTGCCGATGTGAAAAATACTACTTTATCAGTTTTGCCAATTGTTGGAACATTTGTGACGCCATCTGTTGCGGTAGGAGCTGCTGTTGGTTATATTAACATTAAATCCGATGGGTATGATAATGTTGATCCAAATGTTAAAACTCTTGCAAAAACAGATTTAATTGTTATTGAGCCATTAGCAAGAAAATATTGGAATGTTGCAGGTTCTTTGTATTTCTTTGGACAATTAGCTTTACCAGTTATAACAGGGAAAGAAAAGGAAAGTGAATTAAAAGTAAATCAAATAGGATTATCACTTTCAGGAGGTTTTGATTATTTTGTTACCAAGAATTTCTCAGTTGAATTTTCTTATGACTTAGCTAATTTTACCTCTACAACACTTGATCCAAAAGTTGGAGAAAAAACGACTGTCACTAATTTTGCATTGGCTCATGTTGCAAATGTTGATACAGCTTACACCAGTGCTTTAGGTGGAAGCAATCCAAATTTAACTTCTCCAATTTCTGTCGGATTTAAATTCTTATTCTAATATTTATTATTTGAGGAATGTCAAATTCTATTTTGTAATTTCGCAAAAAGAAAGACCGTACTTTTTTAGAGTACGGTCTTTTTTATATAATTTAAAAAGTAATAAAATGGAAAACAAATCAAAAGATCCTTTACACGGAATAACACTTCAAAAAATTGTCGAAACTTTAGTCGATTATTATGGTTTTGATACTCTAGGAGAATTAATACCTATTAAATGCTTTTTTTCAAATCCGAGTATAAAATCATCACTTACTTTTTTAAGAAAAACAGATTGGGCACGTAAAAAAGTAGAAGAGCTTTATGTTAACTCAATTCCTAAGTTTAAATGATTATTTATAATTTATAAGAAATCATTACTCCACCTCGGTATGGAAGCCATTCACCGCTTTTATTCCAGTTTTCTGCTTTGTCGCCTCGACCTGGACTTCCATCATTGAAATATCCTTTATAAAAACCTTGGTGCCATCCACCACCAGCAAAAATGTCCAATAAAAATTTGTCGCTTAATTTGATATTATAACCAACAGTAACTCCTAAACGGTACCCAAAACCGTGTTCGTAATAATTGCTGTCCCAATTATTCCATTTTTGAATATTATAAAAATCAGGGCCAGCATGACCTCCCACATAAAGTCCGTCGTACTTTTCTTTAAAATGATAGCGAACTTCAGGTGTAAAAGTATAAAACTCCATTGGGCTGTGTCCATTGAAAGACTGCCAGAATGAAGCCATTACATCAAAACTGAAAGTTGTCTTTTCTCCAATACTGGTTTCAATACCAACATTTGGAATCGCTACAAGTGCGGTAGCGCCATTAAATTTAATAAAAGTTTGACTTTGTGATTGAGTTGAAAAGAAGATAATGGCTAATAAAAATATTTTTTTCATAAAGGTGTTTTTAGAACGAAATAGTTAAAAGTGGCTAATTTCGCGTGCAAATATAGTGTATTCACATACTTTTCGTCCTATTAATATTTGTTTTAACAAACGTTGAATTTTTGTTAAAAACCAGCAATCACCTATTTTTCTAATAATGAGTATATTACCTTGTCTAAAAAGCGTCCTTCATAAAATTCGGATTCTTTTAAATGAGCTTCTTTAACAAAACCGCATTTTTGTAATACCTTTTCTGAAGCTAGATTTTCAGGATCTATAACAGCTTCTATAGAGTGAAGCTTTAAATCTTTGAATCCGTAGGTGATTAATCGGTTTACGGCTTCGGGTATAATTCCTTTTCCATGAAATTCTGGTAAAAGCATATAACCAATTTCAGCTCGGTAATTTTCAGGTTGCATTCGATAATAACCTATTATGCCAAGGAGTTTCGGATTGCCTTTTAAAGTGATTCCCCAATTGATGCCAACATTGGTGTCAATTTTCTCATCGATCATTGCAATGTGCTCCAAAGCATCTTCATTGTTTTTAACCAATGGACGCGGAATATATTTCATTGTATCTGGATTTGAACGCAATTCAAAAACTTCGTTTACATCATCGTTTGTCATTCTTCTCAATAATAAACGTTCTGTTTCAATTATTGGAAATGGGTGAAAGTTAAATTCTAACATTTTATAAAATTTTTATACTAAATTGAGAATGAAATGTTTGATCAATTTCTAAAATTAAAATCCCTTCTTTCTCGAATAAATTTCCTGAATTATTAGAAGTATCTGAGTATCCAAACCAAGGTTCAATACAAATAAATGGTGCCTGGTCTTTGGTCCAAAGGCCCAAACTCGGGAAATCTTCAAAATCAACCTGAACGTAAGGTTTTGAATTTTCAAGAATAGTCAATGAATTTGATTCCAAAGTTTTAAAAACCAAAGCATCATTTTCAAAAAGCTTATAATTTAAAGGAACGACATTATTTGTAATTTTTAAAGTTTCGGTTTTATTCGAAATCAGGTCATTTTCCAAAAGATTGAATTTCAATGACTCTTCTTTTTCAAATTTAAAAGAATAATTCTCGAAATTATTTGGAAGTGCTATCGCTGGATGTGCCCCAATAGAAAAAGGCATTTTTTCATCATTTTTATTAATTACGATGTATTCTATGTTTAACGATGAGCCTTCTATTGTGTAAATAAGCTGTAATTCAAATTCAAAAGGATATTTTTTGAGAGTTTCTTCGTTCGATTCTAAAGAGAATACCGCACTGTTTCCTGTTTTTTCTACTAATTGAAAGTCCATATCTCTTGCAAAACCATGTCTTGGCAATTGATATTCTTTTCCATTAACTTTATAATTATTGTTTTTTAAAGTACCGACAATTGGGAAAAGAATAGGGGAGTGTTTCCCCCAGAAATCTGGATTTCCTTCCCAGATATATTCTTTGTTTTGATTGTTTTTTAAAGAGAATAATTCTGCTCCCGCATGTTTAATCGAAGCGGTTAATATTGAATTTGATATAGTTGTAGTCAAAATAGTAAAATTGAAAATGTTGATTTTAATACTAATGTAAAGATATTTGAATAAAATTTATTTTTTAGGAAAAATCACTTAATTTATTTTATTGATAAAATTTTGCTAAAATTAAATTTAAGCTTAAATATTCCTCTGTAAATAGCTTTTTTTTTCATTAATTTGCTACATAAACAGCTAAAAAATATGAAAAAGCAATCTTCAAAAGCCATTTTAACCGCGGCTTTATTTTTTGGAATTTCTTTTGCATGGGCACAGCAGACACCGCCAGCGCAAACAGCAAATCCAGCCAATAATTATAATTACCATGATGCCTTTGCTCCGCATTTTTATACAAAAAACGGAACTGCTACAAGAACTGCTAGTGGCCAGCCAGGAATAGAATATTGGCAAAACAGAGCCGATTATCAAATCACTGCAAAATTAAATGGCAATACAAATGAAATTGTCGGCACAGACGAAATTACATATACAAATAACAGTCCAGATAAACTTGGATTCCTTTGGTTGAATTTAGATCAGAATTTGTTCAAAGAGGATTCTAGAGGAAATGCAGTTGTGCCTTTAACAGGAAGTCGTAACGGTGCTCAAGGCCAGGTTTTTGACGGAGGAAATAAGATCAAATCTGTAAAAGTGATTTCGGGTGGAAAAACCAAAACAGAAGTTAACGCAAAATATATTGTTACAGATACCAGAATGCAGATTTTTCTTCCACAGGAATTAGCTGCAAAGGGAGCTTCTGTAAAAATCAAAATTGAATTTTCTTTCATTGCGCCTTTTGAAGGATCTGACAGAATGGGAGTTTTAGAAACTAAGAACGGAAAAATCTTTACTATTGCACAATGGTATCCACGTATGTGTGTTTACGATGATGTTCGCGGATGGAATACAGCACCATATTTAGGAGCTTCTGAGTTTTACTTAGAATATGGAGATTTTGATGTAAAACTTACCGTTCCTGGAAATCATTATGTAGTGGCTTCGGGAGAATTGTTAAATGGTCAGGAAGTATTTTCTGCAGAACAATTAAAAAGATATAAAGATGCTTCTCAAAGCGATAAAACAGTTTTGATTCGTACAGCTGATGAAGTTAGTGCTACAGCAAATACAAATGCAGGAACTGAGAAAACATGGCATTATAAAATCAAAAATGCACGTGATTTTTCTTGGGCATCGTCACCCGCTTTTATTTTAGATGGAGCAAAAATCAACTTGCCAAGCGGTAAAAAAGCCTTGGCGTTATCAGCTTATCCTATTGAAAGTAATGGAAATGACGCTTACGGACGTTCAAGTGAGTATGTAAAAGGAGCAATTGAGCATTATTCAAAACAGTGGTTTGAATATCCTTATCCTGTTGCTACAAATGTGGCAGGAAACGAAGGAGGTATGGAATATCCTGGAATTGTTTTCTGTGGATGGAAATCAAAAGGACAGGATTTATGGGGAGTTACAGATCATGAATTTGGACATATCTGGTTCCCTATGATTGTTGGTTCGAACGAAAGATTATTTGCATGGATGGATGAAGGATTTAATACATTTATTAATTCATTGAGTACGGCTGCATTTAATAATGGCGAATACAAAGAGCCGGCAACAGATTTACATGAAGAAGCTGAGTCATTCACGCGTCCTGATTTAGAAACTATTATGAGCTCCCCGGATAATATGAAGGAATCAAATATTGGTATGTTGTGTTATTTTAAACCAAGTGCGGGGCTCGTTTTGTTAAGAGAGCAGGTTTTAGGAAAAGAACGTTTTGATACCGCTTTTAGAACTTATATTGAGCGTTGGGCCTATAAACATCCAACTCCAGATGACTTTTTCAGATCAATGGAAAATGTGGCTGGAGAAGATTTAAGCTGGTTCTGGAGAAGCTGGTATGTAAATAATTGGCGTTTTGATCAAGGTGTAAATTCAATTAAATATGTAAAAAATGACCCTGCAAAAGGTGTTGTAATTACAGTTGAAAATTTTGATAAAATGCCTATGCCAATTGTTTTAGACGTTAAAACAAAAAGTGGTAAAGTTACTAGAGTTAATTTGCCTGTTGAAATTTGGCAACGCAACAATAACTGGTCTTTCAAACATAATTCTACTGAAGAAATTGAAAGTATAATTTTAGATCCGGATCATGCTTTCCCAGATAATAATGAGTCAAATAATGTTTGGACAGCTGGAAAAGGAATAATTGAAAAAGATGTGATTTTAGATGGTTATTTGGGAACATATGCTGCTACAAAAACACCTTTAACAGTTGAATTTACAGAAAAAAACAGCGTTCTAAATGCTGAATTAACAAACTATCCAAAATTTTCTGTGAAAGCGGTGGCTGGAGAAAATGATACATTTGAATCAAAAAGAGCAGGAGTTAAGTTTAAATTCAATGAAGCTAAAACTGCCGTAGATATGATTTTATCCGATGGAAAAGTAATTCCCTTTGCTAAAAAGTAAAGAATAAAATATTAGAATAATTTAAAACCCGATAGTCAAGTTTGATTATCGGGTTTGTTTTTTTGTTTCAGGTTTCAAGTTTCAGGTTTCAAGTTTCAGGTTTCAAGTTTCAGGTTTCAAGTTTCAGGTTTCAGGTTTCAAGTTTCAGGTTTCGAGTTTCAAGTTTCAGGTTTCAGGTTTCAGGTTTCAGGTTTCAAGTTTCAAGTTTCAAGTTGTAAAAAAAACTCAGAACCTCAGTAACTTAGAATCTTAGCATCTTCAAAAAATAACTTTTCATTAAAAAAATGTTAGAATTTTAATTTTTTGTTTTGTAAATAAAAAAAAGATGTACTTTTGCACCGATGAATAAAATAAGTTTACATATAACTTCTTTGTCACGGACAAACTCACCTAGTACTTCTCCCGAAGTACGGATACTATCTATATAGTATTCACTGAGTTTTATAGCCGTATATTTATTCATATCCCTTTTTCATTTTGAAATCACATAATTTGTCCATTGGACAAACATATCCTAAAAGTATTTATTATTTTGTAAATTTTTCGAATCAATGTTTTGGTTTTGAGAATGTTACTTCTATTTTGCTTAATTTTATTGGATTCAATTCTGGATTTCAAACTAAACAATATGCTTTAATTTTTAACTCTAACTTCAATTATTGAAATGAAGATCTCTATTGTTGTTACCCAGGAAGAACACTTCAAATTCGCACAAGAAATTTGCGATACGATAGAATCATCTGCCTTGTTGAGAGGTACGGGGATTGCTAAAAGAACTCCTGAGTACATTCAGAAAAAAATGTCGAATGGTGATGCAATGATTGCTCTGGCAGACGGGAAATTTGCAGGTTTTTGTTATATCGAAAGCTGGCAACACGGAAAATTCGTGGCACATTCGGGGTTAATTGTACATCCTGACTATAGAAGTTTAGGATTGGCAAAAAAGATAAAATCAAAAGTTTTTGATTATTCATTGCAAAGATATCCAGATGCTAAAATATTTGGAATTACGACTGGTTTGGCTGTAATGAAAATTAATTCTGATTTAGGATATAAGCCAGTTCCATTCTCGGAATTGACAACTGATCCAAGTTTCTGGGCTGGTTGTAAAACCTGTACTAACTTCCCAATTTTACAAAGCAAAGAAAACAAGATGTGTCTTTGTACCGGAATGTTATACGACCCAAAAGAAAAACAAAAAACACCACCAAGACATCCTTTTAACGAGGCTGTTTTAAGCAGACTTAAAAAAATTAAACAGGCTTTATTCTTAAACAAAATATTGTCATTTGTTTTTTTATTTAAAATTTAATCAAAAAGAAATCTCAAACTGCTAAATACGAAAGTATTAGCCAAAATTATAAAAAATGAAAAAAGTAGTATTAGCTTATAGCGGAGGATTAGATACCTCGTATTGTTTGAAATATTTAAAAAATGAAAAAGGATACGAAGTTCATACTGTACTTGTTGATACAGGAGGATTCGACGCAGAAGAATTATCAGCCATAGAAAAAAGAGCTTACGAATTAGGAAGTGCGCAACACGCAAATCTTACAATCGTAGACAAATATTATGATAAAGCTATAAAATATTTGATTTTCGGAAATGTATTAAAAAACAATACTTATCCGTTATCAGTAAGTGCAGAGCGTGTTTTTCAAGCAATTGAAGCAATTAAATATGCTAAAAAAGTTGGAGCAAGTGCGATCGCACACGGAAGTACAGGTGCAGGAAATGATCAAATTCGTTTTGATTTAATTTTCCAAACCATTGCTCCGGAAATTGAAATCATTACGCCAATTAGAGATTTAAAATTATCAAGACAAGAAGAAGTTGATTATTTGGCTCAAAACGGAGTTCACTATTCTTGGGAGAAAGCACAATATTCGATAAATAAAGGACTTTGGGGAACAAGTGTTGGAGGAAAAGAAACCTTAACTTCAGGACAGCCATTACCAAGTGAAGCTTATCCTTCTCAATTGAAAAAAGAAGGTGAAGAGAAAGTTACACTTCATTTTGAACAGGGAGAATTAGTTGGAATAAACGGTAAAACGGATAAACCATCAAATAATATTGTCGCTCTTGAAAAATTAGCAAATGCTTACGCAATTGGCAGAGATATTCACGTTGGAGATACGATTATCGGAATTAAAGGAAGAGTTGGTTTTGAAGCTGCAGCTCCATTAATTATCATAAAAGCACACCATTTATTAGAGAAACATACTTTAGGAAAATGGCAACAATATTGGAAAGAACAACTAGGAAACTGGTACGGAATGTTATTTCACGAAGGTCAATTCTTAGATCCAGTTATGAGAAATATTGAAACTTTCTTGCAAGACACACAAAAAACAGTAAACGGAACGGTAACAGTTTCTTTAAAACCATACCATTTCTCACTTGACGGAATCGAATCTAAAAACGATTTGATGAACACAGGTTTTGGTCAATATGGAGAAATGAACAATGCATGGACATCTGACGATGCAAAAGGATTTATCAAAATTCTTGGAAATGCGCAAAACATATTTTCATCTGTAAATCAATTAGATCATGATTAATGTCGGAATTATTGGTGGTTCGGGCTACACGGCCGGAGAACTCATCAGAATTTTAATGTATCACCCAAAAGTAAGCATCGATTTTGTTTATAGTACTACAAATGCTGGGAAACCGCTTTCTGTGGCACACCAAGATTTGATGGGCGATATTGAAATGAATTTCACAGCTGAAATCAATCCAAATGTGAATATTGTTTTCTTGTGTTTAGGTCACGGAAAATCAATTTCATTTTTGAAAGAAAATCAGTTTGCAAGTCATACTAAAATCATTGATTTAGGAAATGATTTCAGATTGAATAAAGACGCTCATTTCGAAGGAAAAGATTTTGTTTACGGATTGCCCGAAATTAATAAAGCCGAAATCAAAAAGGCAAATTATATTGCAAATCCAGGTTGTTTTGCAACTGCTATTCAGTTGGCTTTATTGCCATTAGCAGAACATAATTTATTGAATAATGATATACATATTAATGCAACTACTGGAAGCACAGGGGCAGGAGTAAGTCTTTCTGAAACTTCTCATTTTAGCTGGAGAAACAATAATATGTCACATTACAAAGCTTTTGAACACCAGCATTTGGGTGAAATCGGAGAAAGTTTAGTACAGTTACAAGACGATTTTGACAGCGAATTGCTTTTTATTCCGAATAGAGGAGATTTCCCAAGAGGAATTTTTGCAACGCTATATACATTATGCGATGATAGTTTGGAACAATTGGTTGCTAAATACGAGGATTTCTATAAAAATGAACCTTTCGTAACGGTTACCACAACAAACATCAACATGAAACAGGTTGTGCAAACGAATAAATGTGTCATTAGTTTATTGAAAAAAGGAAACCGGGTTCTCATAACATCAATTATAGATAATTTAACCAAAGGTGCTTCAGGACAAGCAATTCAGAATATGAATTTAATGTTTGGTTTAGAAGAAACCACCGGTTTACATTTAAAACCAAGCGGATTTTAAATTGTTGGTTAAGCGGTTAATCGTTAATTCGGTTAATCGATTAAACAAATCGACGATTAAACAATTAAACAAAAAACAAAATGAACTTATTCAACGTTTACCCATTATACAACATAACTCCAGTAAAAGCAATTGATTGTACAATTACAGATGACAAAGGAGTAGAATATTTAGATTTATACAGTGGACATGGTGTGATTTCTATCGGACACACACAGCCGGATTATGTAGCAAAACTTAAAAATCAATTAGACCATTTAGGATTTTATTCGAATGCAATTCAGAATCCTTTGCAGGTTGAATTGGCTCAGAAATTAGGAAAACTTTCTGGTTTAGAAGATTACGAATTGTTTTTGTGCAGTTCTGGTGCCGAAGCCAATGAAAATGCTTTAAAATTAGCGTCTTTTCATAACGGAAAATCAAGAGTTATAGCTTTTGATAATTCTTTCCACGGAAGAACTTCTGCAGCCGTTGCCGTTACAGATAACAAAAAAATTGTAGCGCCAATTAATGCACAGCAAGTTGTTACTTTTTTACCATTAAACCAAATCGAATTAGTTGAAGCTGAATTGGCTAAAGGAGATGTTACAGCGGTAATTATCGAAGGAATTCAGGGAGTTGGAGGTTTAGATCAAGGAACAACCGAATTTTTTCAGGCTTTAGAAAAAGCATGTAAAAAACACGATGTTGTTTTGATTTTAGACGAAGTACAATCAGGATACGGAAGAAGTGGAAAATTCTTTGCTTTCCAGCATCACGGAATCAACGCTGATATTATCTCTGTTGCAAAAGGAATGGGGAACGGTTTTCCGGTTGGAGCCATTTTAATTTCTCCAAAATTCGAAGCAAGTTTCGGATTATTGGGAACAACTTTCGGCGGAAGCCATTTGTCTTGTGCAGCAGGAATTGCAGTTTTAGATGTAATTGAAAAATTAGATTTGCAAAAGAATGTAAACGAAGTTTATGAATATTTCTTAGAAAAAATTAAAGAAGTTGAAGGCATTAAACAAGTAAAAGGAAAAGGCTTGATGCTTGGAGTAGAATTCGATTTTGATGTAGCAGCTTTAAGAAAGAAATTAATTATCGAAAAACACATTTTTACTGGAAGTGCCAACAATAAAAATCTATTGAGAATTTTGCCACCGTTGACAGTGAAAAAAGCTGATATTGATACATTTATTGTTGCTTTAAAAGAAAGTTTAGAAGAGCTATAATGTTAATTCGTTTAATCGTTTAACTGGTTAATCGATTAAACGAATTAACGATTAACCAGTTAAACGAATTAACCAATTAAACCAAAAAAATGAATCCATTATCAATTAAAAAACGCAATGCGGTTTTGCGATCCATGGCAAAGCTGGTCGAGCAGGAACGGAGTCAGATAATCTTGACCAATCAGGAAGATCTTGCTGATTATGACGGCTCAGATTTAGCAATGGAAGAACGCTTAAAAGTAGATGATAAAAAAGTCGACGAGATGATTTTATCATTAAACCAATTGGCTTCTCAGGAAGATCCCGTTGGAGTTGAGCGTTTTCATTTCACTCATGATAATGGAATAAAAGTTATAAATAAAACTGCTGCTTTCGGAACGATTTTAATTATTTACGAATCTCGCCCAGATGTTACAATTGAAGCGGGCGGAATTGCTTTTAAATCTGGAAATAAGATTTTATTAAAAGGAGGAAAAGAATCTTTAAAATCAAATTTAAAAATCGTAAGTCTTTGGCATAAAGCTCTAGAAGAAAATAGAGTTTCGAAAGACTGGGTTGAATATCTGAATTATAATAGAACAGAAACTCAGGCCTTTTTAGAAAAACCAACTCAAAAAGTTGATTTAATTGTTCCAAGAGGTGGAGAAAAGCTGATTGAATTTGTAAAAGCGCATGCAACCTGTCCTGTAATCGTAAGTGGACGAGGAAATAATTTTGTTTTTGTTCATAAAGATGCTGATACAGATTTGGCTTTAAAAGTAATTTTGAATGCTAAAACTTCTAAAATATCGGCTTGTAATGCTTTAGATAAAGTTTTAATTGATTCGAAACTTCCAAATTTTGAAGGTTTTACAGCAATGCTGATTGAAGCTTTAATTGAGGCAAAAGTCGAAGTTATTGTAGATAAATCATTAGAGAATTTCGAAAACACAAAAACACTTCAAAACGAAGATATTTGGTACGAAGAGTTTTTAGATTATAAAATTGTTATTGGAACAATTGATTCTGAAGAAAATGCTATCGAAATGATTAATAAATATTGCGGAGGACATTCTGCAGCAATTATTACTAGAGATAATGAAGTGGCGCAACAGTTTATGGAAGCAATAGATGCAGCAGCAGTTTACCAAAATGCTTCAACCCGTTTTACTGACGGCGGACAATTTGGTCTAGGCGGAGAATTAGCGATAAGCACAGATAAATTGCATCAAAGAGGACCAATAGGCCTTCAACATCTCGTAACAAACAAATGGTACGTGTATGGAGAAGGACAAATCAGGTAATGAGATAATTTGACAATTAGATAATTAGATAATTTTGATTTGAGGTGAAAAAAACTTAGAATCTTAGTATCTCAGAATCTTAGCATCTTAGAAAAAAATGGGTAAGAAACGGATTTTATTAAAAATAGGAAGTAATACTTTAACCAAAGAAACCAATCATATTTCGCGGGGAAAGATTGAAGACCTCGGAATACAGATTGCGGCTTTAAACGACGAATATGAATTTATCATAGTCAGCTCCGGAGCAATTGCGGCGGCAAAGCAGTTTGTAAAACTGGACAATCAAGATAAAGATGTTTTTGTAAAGCAGGCGTTGGCCTCTATAGGACAGCCTCATTTGATGCGGATTTACAATGAAAATTTTAAGGATTTAGGATTAAATACTTCGCAGTGTTTACTTTCTTATTCTGATTTTGAAAGAGAGCAGACCAAAAAGAACATTGTAAATACAATTAATGTATTGGTTAAAAACAATTACATTCCGATTATCAACGAAAATGATACCGTTGCCACAGATGAGATTCGGTTTGGAGATAATGATAAACTAGCGGCTTTAACGGCAGTTCTTTTAAATGTTGATATTCTGATTATTGCCACCAATACGAACGGAATTTATACAAAAGACTCTATTAATGATGAAGTTCCAGAAACAATTAAATTAGTAAATGATTTGAAGTCGCTTGAAAAGGAAATCGGCGAATCAAAATCATCACACGGAACGGGAGGAATGCAGTCTAAAATAGAAGCTGCTGGAATAGCAAAAGCAGCAAACATTGAAACCTGGATCGTAAACGGATTAAATGATAATTTTATTTTAAAAGCATTAAAAGACGAAATTCCGTTTACGAAAATCGTTTAATTGTTTAATCGTCAATTCGGTTAATCGATTAAAAGAGAGTTGCTAAAAAAAAAACAAAAAGGATAAAAGTTAAATTTGTTTATCGGTTAAACAAATTGACGATTAACCGATTAAACAAAAAACAAAGACATGAACTATATTTCAATTCAAGATATCGACTCATTATCAAAATGGGTAAAAAGTGCAATTAAAATCAAAAAAGAGCCGCTTAAAAATAAAAAATTAGGGAAAAACAAAACCTTAGGAATGTTGTTCTTCAACCCAAGTTTAAGAACGCGTTTGAGTACTCAAAAAGCAGCTTTAAATTTAGGAATGAACGTTATGGTAATGAATTTTACCAACGAAGGCTGGACGTTAGAGTTTGAAGATGGAGCAGTAATGAATTCAGGTGCTTCAGAACATATCAAAGAAGCGGCAGAAGTTGTTTCTCAATATTGTGATATTATTGCAATCCGTGCTTTTGCAGGTTTAGTTGACAAAGAAAAAGATTATGCAGAAACCGTTATTTCTGGATTTTTGAAATATGCAACAGTGCCAATTGTAAATATGGAAAGTGCTGTTCGTCACCCAATGCAGTCTTTGGCAGATGCCATTACAATGGAAGAACACAAAACGAAACACAAACCAAAAGTGGTACTTTCGTGGGCGCCACATCCAAAAGCTTTGCCTCAAGCGGTTGCCAATTCATTTGTAGAAATGATGCAGATGCAAAAAGACATGGATTTTGTGATCACGCATCCAGAAGGTTACGAATTAAGCCCAGAAATTACAAAAGACTGCAAAATCGAATACGATCAAAACAAAGCTTTTGAAAATGCCGATTTCGTTTATGTAAAAAACTGGAGCAATTTCAATGATTATGGAAAAGTAACCAACAGCGATCCAAACTGGACAGTTACAGCGGAAAAAATGGCTTTAACGAACAACGGAAAATTCATGCACTGTCTTCCTGTTCGTCGTAACGTAATTGTAAGCGATGAAGTTTTGGATGGAGAAAATTCAATCGTAATTGAACAAGCGAATAATAGAACGTATTCAGCACAATTAGTTTTACAGAAGATTTTGAAAAAACTATAATTTTTTTAAAGTTGCTAAGATTCTAAGCTACTAAGATGCTAAGAAACTTTGCGCACAAAAAACTTAGTATCTTAGAATCTCAGAACCTTAGAATCTTATGAAGAAAGTTACCATAATAAAAATTGGTGGAAACATCATCGATAATCCGGCAGAATTAGAACAATTTTTAACTGATTTTTCTAAAATCGAAGGCTATAAAGTTTTAGTTCACGGCGGTGGAAAATCGGCTACAAAAATGGCACAGAGTATTGGTTTGGTTCCGCAAATGATTGATGGACGACGAATTACAGATGCTCCAATGCTGGATGTTGTGGTAATGATTTACGCCGGACAAATCAACAAACATATTATCGCTCAATTGCAGGCCAAAGACAATAATGCAATTGGTTTTTCTGGAGCTGATGGAAATTTAATTCAGTCAGTAAAAAGAAATCACCCGACAATTGATTACGGATTTGTAGGTGATGTAAAGCAAGTCAATACCAAATTATTAGCTACTTTATTAGAAACTGGAATTGTTCCCGTTTTCTGCGCGATTACACACGATAAAAACGGACAATTGTTAAACACAAATGCCGATACTATTGCAAGTGAATTGTCAATTGCATTATCTGAAGTTTTTGATGTTACGCTTACGTATTGTTTTGAAAAACAAGGCGTTTTGCAAGATTCAGAAGACGATTCATCTGTAATTACAGAAATCAATGAAGCATTATATAATAAACTTAAAGAAGAAAAAGTAATCCATTCCGGAATGATTCCAAAATTGGATAACTGTTTCAATAGTTTATCAAGAGGTGTACAGAAAATTAAAATTGGACATCACAAAATGCTTCAAAACTCAGGAATTCCGCATACAACTATTACATTATAAAAGATGTTGCCACGAATTGACTCTAATTTTTTCTTTTAAAAGAGAAAATAATTTTAGACTTACATTAAAAAGTTTATTTTGATTTTAAATCTGTTACAAAAAAATAATTTGTGAAAATTCGTGTTATTAGAGGCAAAAAAACAGCACTGCGCAGTGCTTTTAAAATTTAATTTTAGAAATTTGCGCAAATCAAAAATGTCACGATTTTTATTAAAAACTTTGTGACTTCGCGCCTTCGCGGCAAAGAAACCAAACTTATGAAAAGTATAAATACGCTTACTCAGGAAGCAATTAGTTTATTAAAAAGCCTAATTGAAACCCCTTCATTTTCAAGTGAAGAAGATCAAACGGCACTTTTAATCGAAAATTGGTTCAATCAAAACGAGATTCCTTTTAAAAGAGAAAACAATAATGTGTGGGCTTTCAACAAATATTTTGACGAAAATAAACCAACACTTTTACTAAACTCACATCACGATACCGTTAGACCCAATCAAGCTTACATTAACGATCCATTTAAAGCGATTGAAAAAGACGGAAAATTATTCGGATTAGGAAGTAATGATGCCGGAGGATGTTTGGTTTCATTATTAGCGACATTTGTTCATTTTTACGAAAATCAAAATCTTTCACATAATATCGTAATTGTGGCTTCCGCCGAAGAAGAAAGCAGTGGAAAAAATGGGTTAAACAGTGTTTTAAAGAGTTTACCAGAATTAGATTGTGCAATTGTAGGTGAACCAACTTTAATGCAATTGGCAGTTGCGGAAAAAGGCCTTTTAGTTTTAGATGTAAAAGTGAAAGGAACTGCAAGCCACGCCGCACATCAAAATGATGATAATGCTTTATACAAATCAATTCCGGTAATGGAATGGTTTAAAAACTATAAATTCGACAAAATCTCTGATGTTTTAGGTCCTGTAAAAATGACCGTAACGCAAATCAATGCTGGAAAACAGCATAATGTAGTGCCTTCAGAATGCGATTTGGTTGTAGATATTCGTGTAACAGATCGTTACACCAATGCCGAAATTCTTGAAGTTGTAAAAGCTAACGTAAATGCCGAAGTAACACCAAGATCAATGCATTTAAACGCATCGTCTATTCCAGTTGCACACGGTTTGGTTCAAGCTGGAATCGCTTTAGGAAGAACAACTTATGGCTCACCAACGCTTTCAGATCAATCGGTTTTGAGCTGTCAGTCTTTAAAACTAGGACCCGGAGAAACATTGCGTTCGCATTCAGCAGACGAATTTATTTTTGTAAATGAAATTGAAGAAGGAGTCGATTTGTATATTAAAATACTAACTGATTTCTTTAAATTATAATATTAATTAGGAGCTAATCTCGCTATCCGTTTCAAACGAAGTTCACTGAACTCCGATTGAAATAAAAATTAAGTGAAGTAATCTTTTGTTCCGAACCCCGGCACAAAAGGATTTCCACTGCTATCGGGGCTAGACACACCAACAGTATAAACGACAACATTAGAATAAATTAGAAAATAAACGACAAATAATTAAATCTAGAATCTAAGGAGTCTAAAGATCTAAGAAGTCTAACAATCTAATTATCTAAGAAGTCTAAAAATCTAAGTTATGAAACTTTGGGAAAAAGGAATACCAACAGATAAACAAATTGAACAATTCACCGTTGGAAACGACCGTGAACTGGATTTAGTTTTAGCAAAATACGATGCTTTAGGTTCAATCGCGCACGCCAAAATGCTTGGGCAGATTGGTTTATTAACTGCTGAAGAAACAACTTCTTTAGTTGATGCATTAAACGAAATTATTGCTGATATCGTAGTTGGAAATTTCGAAATCGAAGACAGTTTCGAAGACGTGCATTCAAAAATAGAATATCTATTAACCGCAAAACTAGGTGATGCAGGAAAGAAAATCCACACTGCACGTTCTCGTAACGATCAAGTTTTAGTAGACGTTCATTTGTATTTAAAAGACGAATTAAAAGCCATAAAAGAGCAGGTAAAAACATTGTTTGACTTGTTGATGGAATCGGCAGACAAACATCAAAATGTATTATTGCCAGGTTATACGCATTTACAAATTGCAATGCCATCATCATTCGGAATGTGGTTTTCTGCTTACGCCGAAAGTTTGATTGATGATATTACAATGCTGAATGCAGCTTCTAAAATTGTTGATCAGAATCCGTTAGGTTCTGCTGCAGGTTACGGAAGTTCATTCCCAATCAACAGAACATTTACGACTAAAGAATTAGGGTTTGAAACCTTGAAATACAATGCTGTTGCGGCACAAATGAGCCGTGGAAAAGCAGAGAAAACGGTTGCTTTTGCCATGACAAGCGTTGCAGGTACATTATCAAAATTTGCCATGGACGTTTGTTTGTATATGAGCCAGAATTTTGATTTTATTGGTTTGCCGGCGCATCTTACAACAGGTTCAAGTATTATGCCTCATAAAAAGAATCCAGATGTATTCGAATTAATCAGAGGGAAATGCAATAAGATTCAGGCGCTTCCGTACGAGATAACTTTGATTACCAATAACTTACCAAGCGGTTATCACAGAGATCTACAACTTTTAAAAGAAGGTTTGTTTCCGGCGATTCAAAACTTGAAAGCTTGTCTGGATATTGCTATTTTTTCAATAAAAGATATTACAGTAAAAGATCATATTCTAGAAGATAAAAAATACGATTACTTGTTTACGGTTGATACTTTAAACGAAATGGTTGTAGAAGGAATGCCTTTTAGAGATGCTTACAAAGCTGTTGCAGAACAATTGGAAGCAGGAACGTATAAATCTCCAAAAGAAACAAAACACACGCACGAAGGCAGTATTAATAATTTATGTCTTGACGCAATAAAAGATAAAATGAAAGCGGCTTTTTAATTTCTTTGTAGAGTTAAAAAGTAAGTTTTAAAAAGTAAAAGGTCATTGATTTCTTTCAATGACCTTTTTTTATAAGGAGATTTTAGTTTTTAATAACCTTAAAAGTTTTTATCCTGTTTTCGATTTGAATTTTGCAGACATAAGTTCCTTTTGCAAGATTTCCTAGATTTAATTCTAGCTTTTCATCAGGAGTAATGCTTTTTGACTTTGTGAATACTTTTGCACCATTAGATGAAAATACATTTATAGAAGCCGTTCCATTTTCTGAATTCGAAAATTTAATGTTTAAAATACTGTCTATAACGGTTGGATAATAGTCAAGATTTACGTCTAGACTTTTTTTTTCACCTAATCCCAGATTGGTACAGCTCGATGCAATTTTTCCATCAGCAGCAACTTGAAGGGTAGCACCGGCACCGCAAGAAGTATTAGTAATATAACCAGCAACATCTGTAGCAGGAATTGTAGCGTATGTGTATGAAGGTTTTGCAACAGCATCGCCAAAATCTGTCGGAGCTTTTAGAGAATTTATAAAGCTTATTCCAACTGTTCCACCATCGGTGCTGATGTAGTTTTTAAAAGCAGTCCCAATTTTAGCAAAGTCAGTTCCTTCAACATAACAAGTCGAATTTTTATCACCTCCGCCTAAACCAATCGCTAAAGAACCTGATACAGACGTATTATAATAACAATTTAGAATATGAAGTTCAGCATTTCTACCTCTTGGCATTCTTTCTTTGCATCCTTCTGCCCAATAACAATTTTTAAAAGTTATGCTGTAATGGCCATCAGCCGGAGCATCGCTTTTTGAAGAACCTACCAAATCAGAAAATCTGTGATCGTCTGCACCACCAGAACCGCCTGATTTTGGAGCTTTTAAATAAGTAAACTTCGTCCAGGAAACAGTTACATTGTCTGCGCTGCCTTTGTTATCAAAATTTCCATCCATTCCGTCTTGAAATTCACAATGATCCACCCAAAGATTTGTCGCTTCAGAAGTAAGATTGTCATGGCCGTCAACGTCATAAGCACCAGGGCCTTCAAATATTAAATTTCGGATTATGATATTATTTGATCCCGGTTTTATGTTCAAAATTCCAGAACCTGCAGCAGTTTGATCCGTATTTACTAATCGTGCGCCCGGAAGTCCAATGATGGTTTTGTCGTTTATTAGTAAACTTGTGTACGTGAAATTTATGGTTCCCGAAACCAAAATAACCTGTGGTGTGGTCAATTTGAGTTTTGCAATCAAATCTGCGTAAGTTGAAACAGTTATGGGAGTGGCATTTCCGCCGCCGGTTGCATTGGCACCAAATCCTTCAGGTGCTGTCATATAATAGTTTTGTGCCGAAATAAGATTCACACTTACTATTAGAAATAGTACAATTAATTTTGATTTCATTTTTTGTGGTTTGTTAAGGTGGTTTTGTATTGCAAATATATAATAAAATGTAATCGATTACATAAATGTAATTAATTAAAATTTAAACTTTAGGCAATTCAAGTTTGTGATAAATTTGTTGGTATTATTAATAAAGATGAGATTATTTTTTTAGCGCGATTATTTTTACAATTTAAATTTTATTGAAACAAAAAGCACTATTTTTGAGTTATCTTTTATATAGGAAATATGAATAAATTTGACGCCGAGAATACTAAAAAGCTTTTTGATGAGAATCTAATTACTGAAAATCAATATCAGGAAATAATTGCTTATCGCAGATTAAATATTTTTTCATTAAATGCTGAGTTGAAACTTTTTCTCTATTTGTCTGTTTTGCTTTTTACTTCAGGAATTGGGATATTGATTTATAAAAATATCGACAGTATTGGTCATGTGGCTATTCTCTCACTTCTTTTGCTTGTAATTGCTGTCTGCTTTTATTATTGTTTTAAAAACGCTAAAGGTTTTCAAAAAACGGAAACAACTTTTGATCATCCTGTTTTAGAATATTTAGTCTTAGCGGCTAATATTCTCACCTGTATTTTCATTGGTTATTTGCAGTTTCAGTATAAACCATTTGGAGATCATTATGGATTAGCCACTTTGGTGCCAACAATAGTGAGTTTCTTCTGTGCTTATTATTTTGATAATAAAAGTGTCTTGACAATTGCTGTAACAGGTTTGGCAGCTTATGTCGGACTTTCAGTAACACCTCAGGATTTATTAAAAAATAATGATTTTTATGCCAGTGAGAGTTTGAGTTATTCTGCAGTTATGCTCGGAGTTTTACTGGTTTTATGGACAATTTATAGTAACCGAATTTCACTTAAAACTCATTTTAGTTTAATCTTTTTGACTTTTGCTTTGCATATTACAAGTATCGCCGCAATAAGTAATTTATTGCATTATGATAGTTTAATTTGGATGATTTTTACCGTTGTTTTGGCGGGCTCAACTTTTTATTTTTATAAAATCAGCTATCAATTTAAGGCAATGTCTTTGTATATTTTCATGATTGTTTACGCCTATATTGGCGCTAATATATTTTTGTTCAGAATTTTTGAAGATGTTGATTTCTCTAATATTTGGGAATTATTTATTTTTTTATTGCCAGCTTATTTCATTGGCTCGATTGTAATGTTCATTAAATTAATTAAAAACTTTCATAAAGAAATTGCAGAATGATAGTACACGATAGAAAAAAGTTAGATAATGAAGTTTTAATTAATGAAGCTGATACTTTATATAAAGGAGGTTTTATAAGTAAAGAACAAAAGAAATTTATAGAAAAAGAATTGCCTATTCTAAATGGTCAAAAAAATATTTTGGTCAGGATTGGTTTCTTTTTATTAGGAAGTTTGCTTTACGGTTCTATCTGCGGAATGATTTCTTTGTTTGGAATAAATTCAGAAGATATTTACCTTAAAATATGTTGCTATATTTTTGCTGTGGTTGGTTTTGCTGGGGCCGAATTATTTGCTAATCAAGAGTATCATAATCAAGGTTTGGATGATGCTTTTATTTTAGGTGCAATTTTACAAGTTGGAATTGCTGTTACTATAACCACAGATAATTATGAAGCTGTAGTTGCATTTTTTATGGCAATAGCTGCAATTATTATGTTTTTAAGATATTTGCATTTACTCTCAATGCTGGTTTTTTGTTTAGCGACTACAGCATTTTTATCCTTTCAAATGTTTGAATTTGGCGACATCGGAAAAGCTGTTTTGCCATTCACAGCGATGATTTTTGCAGCAATTTCTTATTTTTTGACACGGAAATTAATCAATAAATTAACCAAAAGTTATTATTATAACGGACTCTTACTAGCGAATAGTTTTTGTCTGATATTGTTTTATCTCTCTTGTAATTATTTAGTAGTTAGAGAGCTTTCAGCTGAACTTTTAGGAACACAAATCAGACCAGGAACTGATATTCCATTTGCATTTTTCTTTTACGCATTTACCTTTATTGTTCCAATTGTCTACTTAATTCAGGCTTTAAGGTCAAAAGATAGAATTATGCTTTGGATAAGCTTTTTAGCGATTGGATTCTCAATCTATACAATTCGTTTTTATTATTCTGTTTTACCAATAGAAGTAGCTTTGACGCTTGGCGGACTTATTTTATTCGCAGTAGCGTATTTTTCAATTAAAAAATTAAAAGAAAAAGAAAGTGGTATAACCTTTAAGCCAGACAGAATCAATCATTCAGATGATTTCTTAAACGCCGAGGCTTTAATTGTAGCTTCAACTTTCGGAATGAAACCAGAAGTTAAGATAGATTATCCAATGGAGTTTGGAGATGGAGGTTTTAGTGGAGGAGGTTCTGGAGGAAGTTTTTAAGTTTGTAAGATGTGAAATGTGAAATGGTTTAAATTCATTTTACATTTCACATTTCACATTTCACATTTCTCATAGTTATACTTTACTTTTCAATGCTTCAGCATCGATATCGCTGTGCGAAACATCGTAAACGGCTTTTCCGTTTTTAATTAAGATCAATTGTGGTGATTCATGATAAACACCAAATCGGTTTGCAATTTCGTTTGAAATATCGCGATGCGCAATCAAATCCAAGAAATAAGCATTAACTACTTCTTCAAGATCAAAATCTCTTTCAAATTGTTTCAGCGCCATTCGGCTGATACTGCATCTCGTACTATGTTTGAAAATTACAACTGGCTTTTCGTTAGAGATGGCTTCAATTTCCATTAATTGAAGAATATCTGTTAATTCTGTCCAGTTCACTTTACTTTTTGGAGCTTCTGAGTTCTCTGAACTTCCGAAGATTGAATTAAAAAAACTCATATTTGTCTTGATTTGTGACTTTTTGACATTTAAATGTGATGAAAATCATATTTTTAATGCCATTTTGTCTTTATTTTTACTGTGGAATATAATTTGTCTATTTGAATACAAAGTTAGATTATTTGAGTTAAAAATGTAGCTCTATAAATCGTAACTTTAATCTTAATGAATATCAAACAAATAAAATCAATCAAATCGAAAAAATATGAACATTAACAAATTTACTATTAAATCGCAGGAAGCCATACAGTTGTCGCAGCAATTAGCACAACGAAATGGCCAGCAGCAAATTGAAAATGAACACATTTTCAAAGCAATATTTGAAGTTGATGAAAACGTAGCGCCATTTATTTTGAAAAAATTAAATGTAAATGTGCCTTTGTTTTTGCAAATTTTAGACAGTACAATTCAGAGTTTTCCGAAAGTTTCAGGAGGTGATATTTTGCTTTCCAGAGATGCAAACAAAGCGTTGAATGAAGCTGAAATAATTGCACAAAAAATGAACGACGAATACGTTTCGATCGAACATTTAATTTTAGCCATTTTTGACTCAAAAAGTAAAGTTTCACAGATCTTAAAAGATCAAGGAGTTACAGGAAAAGGGCTTAAAGCGGCTATTGAGGAATTACGAAAAGGTGAAAGAGTAACTTCAGCTTCAGCTGAAGAAACTTATAACTCATTAAATAAATATGCTAAAAATCTAAACGAATTAGCAAGAACAGGAAAGTTAGACCCAGTTATCGGTCGTGATGAAGAAATTCGTCGTGTATTGCAGATTTTGACTCGTAGAACAAAAAACAATCCAATGCTTATTGGTGAGCCTGGAGTTGGTAAAACCGCAATAGCAGAAGGTTTAGCACATAGAATTGTGGATGGAGACGTTCCGGAAAACTTAAAAGACAAAATCGTTTTCTCATTAGATATGGGAGCTTTGATCGCCGGAGCGAAATTCAAAGGAGAATTTGAAGAGCGTTTAAAATCGGTTGTAAAAGAAGTGACGTCTGCAGAAGGAGATATTGTACTTTTTATTGATGAGATTCACACACTTGTAGGCGCGGGTGGAGGAGATGGCGCAATGGATGCGGCTAATATTCTTAAACCAGCTTTGGCTCGTGGTGAGTTAAGAGCAATTGGCGCGACAACCTTAGATGAATATCAAAAATATTTTGAAAAAGATAAAGCGCTGGAAAGACGTTTCCAAAAAGTTTTAATCGACGAACCAGATACTGAAAGTGCGATTTCAATTTTGCGCGGAATTAAAGAGAAATACGAAACACATCATAAAGTTCAGATTAAAGATGAAGCAATTATTGCCGCTGTAGAACTTTCTCAACGTTATATTACGAACCGTTTCTTGCCAGATAAAGCAATCGACTTAATGGACGAAGCGGCTTCTAAACTACGTATGGAAATCAATTCAAAACCTGAGGAATTAGATGTTTTGGATCGTAAAATCATGCAGTTAGAAATTGAAATAGAAGCCATTAAACGTGAGAAAGAAGAAAGCAAGTTGAAAATCCTGCGCATGGATTTGGCGAATTTAAAAGAAGAACGAAACGAAATCTACGCAAGATGGAAATCTGAAAAAGATATTGTTGACGGAATTCAGGCTGTTAAACTAGAAATTGAAGACTTTAAGTACGAAGCAGAGCGTGCGGAACGTGAAGGAGATTACGGAAAAGTAGCAGAAATTCGTTACGGAAAAATAAAAGAAGCACAAGAACGTCAAGATGCTTTGCAAAAGCAATTATTGGAATTTCAGTCGGGTAATTCTTTAATTAAAGAAGAAGTAACTCGTGAAGATATTGCAGAAGTTGTAGCAAAATGGACAGGAATTCCGGTTATGAAAATGCTTCAAACGGAAAGAGAAAAATTATTGCATCTTGAAGACGAATTACATAAGCGTGTGGTAGGTCAGGAGGAAGCAATAGAAGCCGTGAGTGACGCTGTTCGAAGAAGTCGTGCAGGTTTGCAGGATATGAAAAAACCAGTTGGAACATTCTTATTCTTAGGAACAACCGGAGTTGGTAAAACAGAATTAGCAAAAGCTTTGGCCGAATATCTTTTTGATGATGAAAATGCCATGACGCGTATTGATATGAGTGAATACCAAGAGCGCCACAGTGTGAGCCGTTTAGTTGGTGCGCCTCCAGGATATGTAGGTTACGACGAAGGTGGTCAATTGACTGAAGCTGTTCGTAGAAAACCATATTCTGTTATTTTGTTAGACGAGATCGAAAAAGCGCATCCGGATACTTTCAATATTTTATTGCAGGTTCTTGATGAAGGTCGATTGACAGACAACAAAGGTCGTCTTGCCGATTTCAAAAACACAATCATCATCATGACTTCTAACATGGGAAGCCAGATTATTCAGGAAAAATTTGAAAATCTAAAAGGAGGAGTTGAAGCGGCCACAGAAGCAGCTAAAGCAGAAGTTTTAGGACTACTGAAACAAACTGTTCGCCCTGAATTTATTAACCGTATCGACGAGATTGTAATGTTTACACCACTTACAGTCGATAATATTTCAAGAATTGTAAGTTTACAATTAAAGAGCGTTACCAAAATGTTGGCTTTGCAGGGCATTACAATGGATGCAACTCCAGAAGCAATTGCTTACTTGTCAGACAAGGGATTTGATCCGCAATTTGGAGCAAGACCCGTAAAACGTGTGGTTCAGAGAGAAGTTTTGAATCAATTGTCAAAAGAAATTCTGGCGGGAAATATAACCACAGACAGTATTATTTTAATTGATGCTTTTGATGGAAAGTTGGTTTTTAGAAACCAGACTCATACAGCAGAATAATTTCTAAATATTTTAATATTCAAAAAACACCAGTCAGAAATGATTTGGTGTTTTTTTTGTTTTAAAACCATAAATGTTGAAACTTTTTTCTAAAGTATTATAAATAAAATCTTAACTATAATTCTCAAATTTACAGTAACTTAAAATCAAAAGCTATGAACAATATATTTAGAGGATTAATCGCCGGATATGGCGCAAAGAAATTAGGCGGAGGATGTTTTGGTACTATATTAGTATTTGTAATTATCTGGGTGTTATTAGGGCAGTGCAGTTAGAATTTATCTAATATTCGGTTTAGAAATTAGGATAAAAAGTGGTAGATTCGCACAACTAAAATTAAAGTAAATAACAGAATGGCATCAGGTTTTTTTGTACTATTAGATGATATCGCAGCAATTATGGATGATGTTGCAGTAATGAGTAAAGTTGCAGCAAAAAAAACTGCTGGAATTTTGGGAGACGATTTGGCTGTAAATGCCGAAAAAGCTTCTGGATTTGCTTCATCTAGAGAACTTCCTGTATTATGGGCAATTAGCAAAGGATCGCTTTTGAATAAAATAATTATTTTGCCAATTGCGTTTTTATTAAGTGCTTTTTTGCCAATTGCGATTATTGTAATTCTGGTTTTGGGAGGACTTTTTCTGGCGTATGAAGGCGCTGAAAAAATTTACGAATTTATTTTTCCGCATTCACACGAAGAATCACAAGGAATTACTGAAGAAACCTTTACAGAAGAACAAATCTTGGAAGCCGAAAAAGGCAAAATAAAGTCGGCAATCGTAACCGATTTTATTTTATCTGTAGAGATCGTCATCATAGCCTTAGGAACTGTCATAGATGAACCATTAACGCAGCAGATAATTGTTACTTCAATAATCGCATTAATCGCTACAATAGGAGTTTACGGAATTGTTGCTCTTATTGTTAGGATGGATGAAGCAGGTTATAAACTTATAAGATATAGTAAAAGCGAAAAAAGCCCGGCAAGATTCATTGGGAATCTGTTGGTAAAAGCGCTTCCACTGGTTATAAAAGCGTTAACTGTAATTGGAACAATTGCGTTGCTTTTAGTAGCCGGAGGAATATTTGTACATTATATTCCATTTTTTCACCATTTGTCAGAACAGATCAAAATTCCTTCAATTATCAAAGAGTTTGTGGTTGGATTATCCCTTGGATTAATTGTTCTACTGTTTGTTAGCTTATTCAAAAAGCTTTTTAAAAAGAAAACAGCATAATAAAAAATCAAAAAAATACATTTCAAAAACATCAGTTGACGCTGGTGTTTTTTTTGTTTTAGGAGCACAGCAATTCATTTTCAGTACAACTTTAAGTCCCGCTATCCACTATATCTTTTATGGTGAACCCCACCATAAAAGGATGCCGTTGCTATCGGGGCTAAGCGAGAAATTTATATTTTCATAAGAAATATTGGTATTTTTTTAAAATATTTTCATAGAATAAACTTTTGATTTACAATTGTTTGAAGTTTTACTGAAACTATTTAACATTTCGCTCAAGCAACCTTTGCAACTATACCGCATCTTCATAGTAATTAACAATTAATTATTATTTTATATGAAAAGGTTTAGATTAAAATCAGTTTTAGTAGTATTATTTTTATCAACTGCATTAATTTCATGCAGTAATGACGATGACAAAGCAGAATCGACAGTTAAAACAAAAACAGCATTCGTAACCGAAATTAAAGGTCCAGCAACTGGAAAAGTAAATGACGAATTAAGTTATGATGTAACATTTACTGTAGACAACGCTTGTGGAGAATTCGATAAAATTACCGAAACTACAATTGGCGAAGCAAAAGGATTGCAAGTAATTGCAAAATACCCATCAGAAGTTTGTACTCAGCAAGTTCCAGATCCTAAAAAGACAGTTTACAAATTCAAAGCAACTGCAAAAGGAACTATCGAAATCAAATTCAGAAAATCAGAAACAGAATTCTTGACTCAAAAGGTGGTTATCGAATAAGAAACCTTCTTAGTTGATATTTTTTTTTTAGGTTCTAAAACCATTTTGCAAAAGTTTATTTTAAACTGCTGTGAAATGGTTTTTTTAGTTTTGATATTTTAAAGTTTTGAGCACTGTTATATAAAAGTTATAGACTTTGCCATTCCTTTAAAAAGTATTATTTTTGCACTCTAAATTTTATGTCATGCCGAAAAGAAAATATAAAATATCAGTAATTCAGTTAAATCTGAATGATGTTGCTGAAAATAATCTTAAAAAATGTATCAGCTGGGTAAGAGATGCTGCAAGCCAAGGTGCTGAAGTTATCTTGCTTCCTGAATTATATAGCAGTCATTATTTCTGCCAAAGCGAAGATGTAGATAATTTTGCGTTAGCAGAACCATTGTACAGTACTTCGTTTATTGCTTTCAGCGAATTGGCAAAAGAATTAGGAGTAGTGATTATTGTTCCTTTCTTCGAAAAAAGAATGGCTGGAATTTATCACAATAGTGCATACATCATCGATACAGATGGTACAGAAGCCGGTTTATACCGAAAAATGCACATTCCAGACGATCCGCATTTTTATGAGAAATTCTATTTTACGCCAGGTGATTTAGGTTTTCAGGCAATAGAAACTAAAAAAGGAACTGTTGGAACTTTAATCTGCTGGGATCAATGGTATCCAGAAGCAGCACGTATTACAGCTTTAAAAGGAGCAGAAGTTTTATTCTATCCAACAGCAATTGGATGGCATCCAAAAGAAAAAGAACAATACGGTGAAAACCAATATGGTGCGTGGATGAATGTAATGAAAGGTCATGCGGTAGCAAATGGCGTTTTTGTTGCGGCTGCAAACCGAATCGGTCTTGAAAAATACCTTGAAGGAACAGAAGGAATCCAATTTTGGGGAGCATCATTTATTGCTGGACCTCAAGGAGAAATTTTAGCTCAGGCTTCACATGATAAAGAAGAAATCTTAATCGCTGAAGTTGATTTAGATTTACAAGAAAATGTTCGTCAGAATTGGCCATTCTTCAGAGATAGAAGAATTGATGCTTTTGGCGATATTACAAAAAGAGCAATTGATAAATAATTCAATTTATTTAAAATATAAAAAGGGCAAAATAATATTATTTTGCCCTTTTTTTGTAAGCTTCAGAGAAGCGAAATATTTGTAGCAAAGAATAAATGTTTACAATATAGAGCTCCAGCGGAGCAACATGTTTGTTTGTGTAAACTGCATATGTCGCTCCGCTGGAGCTTTTTCATTTGTCTTATTGAAATTCTATAAATATTTTGCTCCGCTGGAGTTTTAAATAAGTATTTAAAATTTGAAAATTTTTCAAAACTACTCTTGAAGTATTTATCTTTTTATAACAAAAAAGAGCTGTCTCAAAATGAAACAGCTCCTTTTCTTGTTTTTAGCTTTATCTTTAGATTACTTCACTTGGAAAGTAACTCTTCTCACGATTTGACGTGCTTCTTTAGAGCTTTTGTTAACCGAAGTATCTTCTCCGTTAGCAATTACATTCAATCTTGAAGCATCGATTCCAGCATTTACTGCTACTTTTTTCACAGCTTCTGCTCTTTTTCTTGATAATTCAGTGTTATAGTTTGAGCTTCCAATTTCGTCAGCGTAACCAATAATATCAGCTGATTTCCCTGGATTGTTTTTCAAATATTTCACTAAGAAATCAACTCCAGACAATGAAGCATTTGTTGGTTTCGACGAATTAAAGTCAAAGTAAACATTTACATAACCTCCGTTGATTAATTCTTCAACAGTATTGTTTGTAGCAGTGCCATTTCCTTTCTTTTCGTAAGTTTTGTCTAAATAGCTTTCTAGCTCATCAGGTACACCGTTTTGATTGGTATCAATAGATTGACCTTTTGTGTTGACAGCAACTCCTGTAATACTATTTGGTTCTAAATCGTATAAATCGGCTACACCATCTTTATCAGTGTCTAAAAGTCCAGTTTCAACTAAATCCACTCTTTTTTCCAATTCACTGATTCTGTCCTCTTCGCCAACCCAGTCAGCATGTTTTTCATTTTTACCTAAGTAGAAAGTCAAACCAACAGAAGCGTTAAGCAAAACTCCGTCTAATGAACCAGTGGTTGTATTTCCCATTCCGTCAAAGTTCCAGTTTTGTCTTCCATTTACAATTCCGGTAAGATCTCCGGTCAGTGCAACTCTATTGCTTAACTTGATTTGTCCAGTTAAACCCAGAATTCCGTGTCCCATATAATCCTGACCTCCTGGACCAGTTTCTGTACTAATTTGAGAAACTCCAAAACCTCCGTGTGCTAAAATACCAATGGTATTGGTCCAAGTTTCAAAATTCAAAGCGCGTCCAATGTTTACGACACCTTGAACACTTGCTCTCACGTATCTGCTTTCAAAATCAGGAGTGTCATCACGTTCTGTAAACTGATCATATCCAACATCAAGTTTAA
Source organism: Flavobacterium sp. 245 (assembly GCF_004362055.1). Lineage (GTDB taxonomy): Bacteria > Bacteroidota > Bacteroidia > Flavobacteriales > Flavobacteriaceae > Flavobacterium. Next base: position 602,210 of record NZ_SNXB01000002.1, on the reverse strand, counting down.
CACCAAACTTTGGACTAAACATATATCGAACACCCAAGTCAGCATGAAACGGATTTAATGTTGCCGTAGAGTAACCTGGTGTTATTGCTCGCATTGGTTTATTAACTCCCCCATTTAGTTCAATTGACCATTTATTGTATAATTGCTGATCAACTGCTGGGGTGGCAGTAGTGGTGGTCATATTTTGTGCGCTTACAGAAAACGCTGCTATTAAAAAGGACAGGGAAAATAATTTCTTTTTCATGATATTCAAATTTAGGTTGGTTTTTATTTTAAACTCATGACAAAATTATACTGTCGGTTTTAGAATGTGTTCTATTTGCTCTTACATAATTCCCACGTTTTGGCTTTTTATTATGTAAATTCGTTAATGAAATCGAAATTATGAAGCAAAAAAAAGGACAAAACTTATATTTTGTCCTTTTGTTTCTTTTGAAGTAAAATTTATTTTAAGTCTGGCTGATAGAATTTTATACTTCCGTCACCTTCGCTGCTTACTACTAATAAAGTTCTTTTAGTAGGGCTTTTTGAAGCAGGAATAAACAGTACACCTTCTGGGGCATCACCTGTTTTTACTGTCTGTAAATACTGAGGAGAAGCAGGATTGGTAACATCATAAGTCATAAAAGCATCAGATCTTTCAAGACCTACAAATAAAATGTTTTGATTGCCCATTTTAGCGACTACAACAGCTTCTGGTTCAGAACCTTTATCATCGCTTCGTTTATCATCATAGGTTCCTAATTCATTTGTTTTTTTGTCAACATCATTTTTACTGTCAAAAACAATTTTTCCTGTATTTCCATTCCAGATTGTGAAAGATCTTGCGCCAAAACTTACCATTTCGTCTAAATCGCCATCACCATCAGTATCTCCCATATCAGCAACAAGATTTAATCGACCTAAACTTGGATCAAGTTTTAAAGTAGCTGCATCTGGAAAAATCGTAGCATCAAGTTTAAAGCTTTTCATTCTCTTAATATCAGTGTTCGCTGTATATTCTCTTGCGTCTCCTTCATTTGCAGTTACAAAATAAGGAACATTATTAGCAGAGAAATGGCTAATAGCATCTGGCATAAACATTCCTTTTACTTTCCAAGGACTGAAAGCAATTTTGTCATCACTATCGCTTACATCAATAGCATTTTCAGCAGTATTGAAATCTTTTAAACCTAAAGGATAAATAGCAGTAATAGTTTTGGAAGTTAGATCAACTTTTGCAACACCATTATTTTCCTGTAAAGTTACCCAAGCCGTTTTAGAATCATCAGAAATAGTAATGTATTCTGGTTCAATATCCTGAGCAAAACTTTTAGCAACTTTAGAAATTCTGAATCCATCTTTTGCTAATGTCGTTGCCTGGCCACTAAAAGAACTGAAATCTAATGTTGTTACTGCATAAGTGCTTGTTTCGATAATAGAAATTGTTCCGTTTGGATCTTGCGAATAATCTGCGTTAGGTTCACCTTCATTAGCAGTCATAATATATTTTCCGTCAGCAGAAAAAGTAATCATATCAGGCAAAGCGCCAACAGTTACTTGTTTGATTAAGCTGTAATCTGATGTATTGAAAATAACTACTTTTCCATTTCCTTGTTTGTTGACAGTTGATTCTAAAGCAACAGCCAATTTTCCATCAAAAACAGAAACGCTGTTTGCAGCGCCTTCGTAAGAAGCTAAATCAATTTTTCCAATCTTGGTTGGTTTTGTTGGATCAGCAATATCAATAATATCAATTTGGTTTACACCACTGTTATTTACTGTAAAAAGTCTTTTTGTTTTTTCACAATATGCCGAAATCTCAGCAGCCGCTTCGCCGCCAATAGTGATAGAACCAATTTCTTTAAATGTTCCCGGATTTTCATTTACAGTAACTTCTGGTTCACCATTTGAATTTTCATCGTTATTACAGCTTGTCATAATAAGTAAAGCTGTTAATAATGAGATAGTTAATTTTTTCATTTTAATAGTTTTTAGTTCTGCCAAAAGTAAATAGGAGATTTTTTTTATATATTAAGCCTTCATTATTTAATCTTTAACTTAATTTTTGCAAGATATTTTTTGTGAAATAATAGAGGATTTTCAAGCAGATGTTTAAAAATCCTAACGAATGCTTATCTTTGTACACTTTCAAAATTTAGAACCTTTTTATGTCAACAAATAATAGAAGATTTCCAGCAGAATGGGAAAAACAGCAAGGAATTGTATTGTGTTTTCCACATAATGGTAATGATTGGCCAGGAAAATACGAAGCTGTTCAATGGGCTTTTGTAGAATTTATTAAAAAAGTAGCCACTTTTGAAACTGTTTTTTTGGTCGTAGCCGATGAAAAACTGAAAGAAAAAGTTGCTGAAATGCTTGAAAGAGCTCGTGTTAACATTAAAAATATTTCGTATATCATTCATAAAACCAACAGAAGCTGGATGCGTGATTCTGGACCTATTATTGTGAAAAATGGTTCAAAGAGAGAAGCGTTGAATTTTAATTTTAATGGCTGGGCAAAATATAAAAACTATCAATTAGATAAATTTGTTCCGGGCAAAGTAGCTGATTTTATTGATGTTCCTTTAACACAGGTAACGTATAAAGGAAAGCCAGTCATTGTTGAGGGTGGCGCGATTGATGTAAACGGAAGAGGAACTTTATTGACTTCTGAAGAATGTTTGATGCACCCGACAATTCAAGTTAGAAATCAAGGTTTTACTAAAGAAGATTATGAAGCCGTTTTTAAAGAATACCTTGGAGTTACAAACGTAATCTGGCTTGGAGACGGAATAGAAGGGGATGATACACATGGACACATCGACGATTTATGCCGATTTGTAAATGAAGATACCATTGTGACGATTGTAGAAACAGATAAAAGCGATTCAAACTATAAACCTTTGCAAGACAACTTGAAACGCTTGCAAAATGCAAAATTAGAAAACGGAAAATCGCCTGTTATAGTTGCGCTTCCAATGCCAAAACGTGTAGATTTCGAAGATTTAAGATTGCCGGCAAGTTATGCGAACTTCTTAATTTTGAACGATTGCGTTTTAGTGCCGACATTTAATGATAGCAACGATCGCGTAGCTTTAAATATATTGTCAGAATGTTTTCCAGACAGAGAAGTAATCGGAATTAGTTGTATCGATTTCATCTGGGGATTTGGAACATTGCATTGTTTGAGCCAGCAAATTCCGGCATAGTTAATTGCCACGAAGACACAAAAAGCACGAAGTTTTAATAGATTAAACATGTAATACTGCATAGTGTTTGGACGAAGGAGAAATAACATAAAATGATAAAAAAATCATTTTAATCCCTTAATCTGTGGCAAAAAGAAAACAAAAAAAAGCTTGTTAGGAATTAACTAACAAGCTTTTTTATTTGTATACATTAACAATTAATGTATTTTATCTTCTCTTCATTGCCTCACAAAAGGAGGTAACAATTGGCTTGAAACTTCTCCAAAACCAATGCGAACTTCATTGCTTTCACAGAAACCTCTGATGATTACAGTATCGTTATCTTCAATAAATTTACGTTCGCTTCCGTCTTTTAATTTAAGAGGATTTTTTCCTCCCCAAGTCAATTCTAACATAGAACCAAAACTATCAGGAGTTGGTCCAGAAATAGTTCCAGAACCCATCATATCACCAGAATTTATACGGCATCCGTTTGAAGTATGATGTGCCAATTGCTGTGCCATTGACCAGTATAGATATTTAAAATTTGATCGAGAAACAATAGTTTCTTCAGCCTCTTCAGGTTTTATTGAAACTTCTAAATGAATATCAAAAGCTTTTTTTCCTTTAGTTTGTAAATAAGGAAGTGGCGATGGATCTTGTTTTGGTCCTTTAGTTCTAAAAGGTTCCAAAGCATCCATTGTTACAATCCAAGGAGAAATTGACGTTGCAAAGTTTTTTGCTAAAAATGGTCCAAGAGGCACATATTCCCATTTCTGAATATCACGTGCACTCCAGTCGTTCAATAAAACCATTCCGAAAATATAATCTTCTGCTTCATATGTTGGGATATTTTCTCCCATAATGTTCACATCAGTAGTAATAAAAGCGGTTTCAAGTTCAAAATCTACTAAACGGGAAGGTCCAAAAACAGGATAATCGCCGCCAGCAGGCATTGTTTGTCCCATTGGTCGGTGAACGGGGATTCCAGATGGAACGATTGTAGAGCTTCTTCCGTGGTATCCAACGGGGATATGCAACCAGTTTGGTAATAGTGCATTTTCTGGATCGCGGAACATCTTTCCTACGTTTGTAGCGTGTTCTTTACTTGAATAAAAATCGGTGTAATCGCCAATTAAAACAGGCAATTGCATCTCGACATCGTCAATATTAAAAATAACAATATCGCGGTCTTTTGTTGAATCTCTAAGCTGTGGGTTGGTTTCGTCGAAAATATCAGCGATACGATTTCGGACTAATCGCCATGTTTTTTTTCCGTCAGAAATAAAATCATTCAGCGTGTCCTGCATAAACATATCATCGGTTAAATCTATTCCCTCAAAATAGTTTAACTGTTGTAAAGCCCCTAAATCTATAGCAAAATCACCAATTCTAGTTCCTACTGTAACGACATTTTCTTTAGTAAGAAATACACCGAAAGGAATATTTTGAATAGGGAAGTCGCTATTTTGTGGCACTTCTAACCATGATTTTCTTTTGGTATCGTTGGCGGTTATCGGCATGTTAGATGTTAATTATTTGTTGAAAAATTACATGTCAAATATATCATAATCTAACTGTATGACAAACGTTTTTTTGTATTTTTGCATCAAATTAACGAAAAACGAAAAAATGCAACGCGACGAACAAATTTTTGATCTTATCCAAGAGGAAAAAGAAAGACAAATTCACGGACTAGAACTTATTGCTTCTGAGAATTTTGTAAGTGATGAAGTAATGGCAGCAGCTGGTTCTGTTTTAACGAATAAATATGCTGAAGGTTATCCTGGCAAAAGATATTACGGAGGCTGCGAAGTAGTTGACGTTATTGAGCAGATTGCAATTGACAGAGCTAAAGAATTATTTGGTGCTGAATATGCAAACGTACAGCCACACTCAGGTTCTCAAGCAAATACAGCGGTTTATCACGCTTGTTTGAATCCTGGAGATACTATTTTAGGTTTCGATTTATCGCACGGTGGTCACTTGACTCACGGTTCACCTGTAAACTTTTCAGGCCGTTTATATCGCCCAGTTTTTTACGGGGTAGATGCTGAAACTGGCCGTTTAGATTATGATAAAATTCAAGAAATTGCAACTAAAGAACAGCCAAAATTAATTATCGCTGGAGCTTCGGCTTATTCTCGTGATATGGATTTTGCTCGTTTTAGACAAATTGCAGATAGTGTAGGAGCAATCTTATTTGCTGATATTTCTCACCCTGCAGGTCTTATTGCAAAAGGATTATTAAACGATCCAATTCCGCATTGTCATATTGTTTCTACAACAACGCACAAAACATTACGTGGACCTCGTGGAGGTTTGATCTTAATGGGGAAAGATTTTGAAAACCCACAAGGTTTAAAAACTCCAAAAGGAGAAATCAGAATGATGTCTTCATTATTAGATCTAGCTGTTTTCCCTGGAAATCAAGGTGGACCTTTAATGCATATTATTGCTGCTAAAGCGGTTGCTTTTGGTGAAGCGCTTAAAGATGAGTTCTTTACTTACGCAATGCAATTACAAAAAAATGCAAATGCAATGGCTGATGCTTTCGTAAAAAGAGGGTACAACATTATCTCTGGCGGAACTGATAACCACATGATGCTTATTGATTTAAGAAATAAAAATATTTCTGGTAAAGAAGCTGAAAATGCTTTAGTAAAAGCTGAAATTACAGTAAATAAAAACATGGTTCCTTTTGACGATAAATCTCCATTTGTCACTTCTGGAATTCGTGTTGGAACAGCTGCAATCACTACTCGTGGTTTAGTTGAAAAAGATATGGAAACTATCGTTGCTTTAATTGATAAAGTTCTTGCTGATCATACAAATGAAGACGTTATCGAAGAAGTTGCTGAAGAAGTAAACGAATTGATGAGCGAAAGACCGATTTTCGTATACTAAAATCAGTCATAAAGTTTTAAAGTCGAAGGTCGAAAGTCTTGAAATGAATTTAATTCACTTCAGTTTTGATCTTCGGCTTTTATTTTTTTGACTTTCAAACTTTCGACTTTCAAACTTTAGACTTTATGACTTTCTAACTTTAAGACTTAAAAAAATGGGCGTACTAAGATTACAATTGCCAACCGACCCAAGATGGGTAAATATAGTTGAGAAAAACATTGAAGAAATCTTGACGGATCATGCTTGGTGCGAGCAAAAAGCAGCAACAAATGCGATTACAATTATTACAAACAATTCAGAACATCAGGATTTAGTTCAGGATTTATTGGCTTTAGCGAAAGAAGAAATTGATCATTTTGAGCAGGTTCACAATATCATCATCAAAAGAGGATTGAAATTAGGACGTGAGCGCAAAGATGATTACGTAAACGAACTATACCAATACATGAAGAAAAGCGGCGATGGAAGTCGTGTTTCTGGCTTAGTCGAGAGACTACTTTTCTCGGCCATGATCGAAGCTAGAAGCTGTGAACGTTTTAAAGTTTTGTCTGAAAATATTCAGGACGAAGAATTGGCTATTTTTTACAGGGAATTAATGGAAAGCGAAGCCGGACATTATACCACTTTCATTACTTACGCAAGAAAATACGGAGTTGGAATCGACGTTGAAAAACGCTGGAGAGAATGGCTTGCTTTTGAAGAATCTATTATAACCAATTACGGAAAAGGAGAGACTATTCACGGGTAGTCTTTTAGTGTTCAGTGTTAAGGTTTTTTTAGTGTTCAATCTCAGCGGCAGTTTTCAGTTTTTACGTTTGTCAGGCTGAGCGGAGTCGAAGCCCACGCAAAGTAAATCAAATGTTCAAAAATTACTTTTGATTAGCGCTTTCGCGAAAACGAATAAGTATTATAATTGTTTACAAGTTCAGCTTTTTGTTAATCTAAAATTTAAAATCAGCAATCTAAAATTCTTATATTTGAGAGTAACCAAAATCTCGAATTATGAGAATAGAAATGGACCTAAAACTAGGGTTTAAAGACGTAATGTTCAGACCAAAACGATCAACCCTCAAAAGCAGATCGGAAGTAAATCTAGAGCAAAATTATAAATTTTTGCACAGCACAGCATCTTGGACCGGAATTCCAATAATGGGTGCCAATATGGATACAGTTGGAACATTTGAAATGGCTCAGGTTTTGGCAAAAGAAAAGCTTTTTACTGCGATCCATAAACATTATACTGTAGAAGAATGGAATAATTTCTTAAAAAATGCAGCTACAGATTTCTACGATTATATTGCCTTAAGTACCGGAACTGGAAAAGAAGATTTTGATAAAATTGGTCAAATAATTACAGCAAATCCTTTACTGAAATTCATCTGCATTGATGTGGCAAACGGCTATTCAGAACATTTTGTACAATTTTTGAAAAAGACGCGAAAGCAATACCCAGATAAAATTATTATTGCAGGAAATGTAGTTACGGGAGAAATGACCGAAGAACTTTTGTTAGCTGGTGCTGACATAGTAAAAGTCGGAATTGGACCAGGCTCTGTATGTACAACTCGAGTAAAAACAGGTGTTGGTTATCCGCAATTGTCTGCTATTATTGAATGTGCCGATGCTGCTCACGGTTTAGGCGGACATATTATCAGCGATGGTGGGTGTACAACTCCCGGCGATGTTGCCAAAGCTTTTGGCGCTGGAGCTGATTTTGTAATGTTAGGCGGAATGCTAGCCGGACACACCGAAAGCGGAGGTGAACTAATTGAAGTAAAAGGTGAAAAATTTAAGCAATTTTACGGAATGAGTTCTAAAACTGCAATGGACAAACATGCTGGCGGTGTTGCAGAATATCGTGCTAGCGAAGGAAAGACAGTGCAAGTTCCATTTAAAGGAGATGTAATTCACACTGTTTTAGATATTTTAGGAGGCATTCGAAGCACTTGTACTTACGTAGGTGCTTCGAGATTAAAAGAATTAACAAAACGAACTACTTTCATCCGCGTAAGCGAACAAGAAAATCAAGTTTTTACAAAATAAATATGATTAAGATTACCGAAGCATTTGTTGAAGATATTGCTAAAATTCAAGAGATTGCAAACATAACATGGCCAATTACGTATGGCGAAATTTTAACTGCAGCGCAATTAGATTATATGTTGGATTTAATTTATTCTGATGAAGCTCTAACGAGACAAATTCAGAATAAAGAGCAATTGTTTTATCTAATTTCTGACTCTGAATCTACAATTGGCTTTATAGGAATAGAACACAATTATAAAAATGAAGCTATTACAAAAATTCATAAAATCTATCTTTTACCAGAAACACAAGGAAAAGGTTATGGCAAATTAGTTTTCGAATCAATTGAGAAATTGGCTTCAGCAAATAATTCAAGTGAACTTTTATTAAACGTAAACCGTTTTAATACAGCTTTAAATTTCTATAAAAAACTAGGTTTCGAAATTAAAGAAACAGTCGATATAGAAATTGGAAATGGGTATTTAATGGAGGATTATGTGATGGGAAAAAATATTTAAAAGTAATTTTAATCTTGTTAAAATAATTGTAAGTTTGCATTTTTAGTTTTTGATTTTGCAAATGAAAGAGATAGTAATCGGAATAATAATGAGCATTTTTACAGGTGTAATTTCATCTTATGTCTTTTTAATGTATTTCCTAAATCGAAAACGTGTCAAAATTGAGATTTCATCCTATATAAGTAAAGTTACTTTTGAAGGGCAAACTAATTATTTCTTTAAATTTGTTAATAGAACAAACTACGAAATATTTGATATTAGAGTTGAGCCTACTTTTTATAAACAAGTTGGAGGAGTTGGTGGATATTCAAGGAAAAGATATTCTGCTAAAGGATAATTTTATTTCTTATATTCCTTGTAAAAAGACAAATGACAATAATAGTCTGCATGCAATGAGGGTGAGGACTACTGAGGATATAGAAATGAATTGGAGCGATGATTCTTCGTATATTAGATTAACTGTCATTGCAAAGCATTCTCTATCTGGATTTACAGATATTTTTGTAAAAGATTTTTATTCTAAAGATGTTATTACAGCTAAGAAATTTAAATCAGGAGACGATTTAGGAGTTGCATAATATTTAACTATATAAAATTGTAAATTGTATTATAAATCTGTAATTTTGATTTATAAATTAATTTAAAAATTATTTATCATGAAAAGAGATGTAATTGTAGGATAGTATTTCAAAAAAAATATAGTAAAAGCCAGTTTTGTACTGGCTTTTTTAATTCAATTAACCCACAACCACATCATGCTTAAACAATAAGCCTTTCACTTCTTTCAAAGAAAAAACAGCCTTCTTAAGTTTCGTTTTAGATGGATCAATAGTATAATTATAACTCGTTTTAAAATCGGCTTTATTGGCGATGGCTTTGTCGAATTCTGATCGGTATAAATCGCAGTTGTCAAAAATAACATTCGTTAAATCCGTCGCCATAAAATCTACTGCAATTAAACTGCAGTTGGTAAACGGTGTTCCTTTGATTTTTAAAGTATAAAATTTGGAAAAATCTAGGATGCAATCATTAAAACGAACTTCAAAAATCAGTTTATCACACATTGCGAAATTCACTTCTTTAATTTCGCAATTATTAAAGGTTACGGTTCTAAAAGCCACATAGTTAATCTTGGCTTCGCTGAAAACACAATCGTTAAAAACACAATCAATAAAACTAACGGCTAAAAAAGTGCAGGCCGAAAAATTACAATTATTAAAAACACAACATTCAAAATCCTTAAAATTAAGGTCATCTTTGGCGTAAATAATTGTATTATATTCTTTATCAAGAAAATATTCGCTTTCCTTTTTCAACTTAGTTTTGATAATTGTTTAAGGCTGAAAAGGTAATAATTTGTGGCAAAATATTGGGATTAAATCATAAAACATTTTAAAAATCTATCCGCTTTCGTATAAAAATAATGTAGCTTTACGCTTATTTTTTTAGCTAAAAACATATCAATTTTATTATATGGAATCAACAAGAAAAGAGCATGATTTTTTAGGAGAATTAGAAATTCCGAACCATTTATACTACGGAATTCAGACTTTTAGAGCGGTAGAAAACTTTAATATTACCGGAATTCCAATCTCAAAAGAACCTTTGTTTATCAAAGCTTTAGGATATGTAAAAAAAGCGGCCGCTTTAGCGAACAAAGATTGTAATGCAATCGATTCAAAAATCGCCGAAGCGATTTGCTATGGAAGCGATCAGGTTATTTCGGGTAAATTTGATAAAGAATTTGTTAGTGACTTAATTCAAGGCGGCGCAGGAACTTCTGTAAATATGAATGCCAATGAAGTAATTGCAAACATCGGACTTGAATATCTTGGACATAAAAAAGGAGAGTACAATTTTCTTCATCCAAACAATCATGTAAACTGTTCGCAGTCTACAAACGATGCTTATCCATCGGCATTTAGAATCGCTTTGTATTTAAAAATGGAAAGCTTTATTAAAACTTTAGCAGGTTTAGAAGTTGCTTTTGCTAAAAAAGGCGAGGAGTTTAAAGAAGTTTTAAAAATGGGAAGAACACAGCTTCAAGATGCTGTTCCGATGACTTTAGGACAGGAATTTAAAGCTTATGCCACGACAATTGGAGAAGATATTCAGCGCTTAAAAAATGCTCAGGAATTATTATTGGAAATCAATATGGGTGCAACAGCTATTGGAACAAAAGTAAATGCACCAGAAGGTTATCCTGAAATTTGTGTGGCTTATTTAGCGAAGGAAGTTGGAATTCCATTGACGCTTTCACCTGATTTAATAGAGGCAACGGTTGATACAGGTGCTTACGTTCAAATTATGGGAACTTTAAAACGTTCTGCGGTTAAAATTTCAAAAATCTGCAACGATTTGCGTTTGTTGAGTTCAGGCCCGAGAACAGGTCTAAACGAAATCAATCTTCCGGCTCGCCAGCCAGGTTCGTCAATCATGCCAGGAAAAGTAAATCCTGTAATTCCAGAAGTAGTAAATCAGACTTGTTTTTATGTAATTGGCCAGGATTTAACGGTGACTATGGCAGCAGAAGCAGGACAATTGCAGCTTAATGTAATGGAACCCGTTATTGCTTTTGCCATGTTTACTTCACTGGATTATCTTTCAAATGCCATTCAGACTTTAATAGATAAATGCATAAACGGAATCACAGCAAATGTTGACCATTGCTATAATATGGTAATGAACAGCATCGGAATCGTGACACAGTTGAATCCAATTATTGGTTACGAAGAAAGCGCGAGTATTGCCGGTGAAGCTTTGAAAACAAACAAAAGTGTACATCAAATTGCCGTTTTAGAAAGAAAGCTGATTACTCAGGAAAAATGGGATGAAATCTATTCATTAGAAAATTTGATCCATCCAAAATTTATCACAAAATAGATTTTCTATAAAAAATATAATAGCAAGCCGTCCTTTTATAGACGGCTTTTTTTATTTTAATTTTATTGAGGTGTAAGTTTAAAATGCTGAAAATAAGCTGTATATTTACCTATGGATTGATTATTGTTTCAAAAAATTAAAACTTTCAGATGGTAAAATTTTTAAAAAATAATTATTTTCAGAATAGATTTAAAATCTTATGGTTGCTCTTTTTTATTCAATTTACTTTGAGCGCTCAAACAGAAATCGACAGTTCTAAAATTTGTCCTCCTAAAACAATATTAGAAATCTTCAAAAAAAAGGATTCTGTTTATGTTGTAAAACCCATAAAAAACAGTTTTTTCTTAATTATTCCGGCAATCGGTTCTCAACCTGCTACAGGTTTCTTTTATGGCGCTGTCGCGCAATATACTTTTAAAGGAAAAGAAAAAGCAGATAAATATTCTATCGCGAATGTGGGGATAACCTATACTACAAAAAAACAATGGCTTGTAAACATAAAAAACAATATTCTGCTGAAAAACAATAGGATATTTTTGAGTGGTGATTATCGTATATACATATTTTCGCAGCCAAATTATGGTTTAGGAACAAATATTATTCCGCCACGACGCAATCAAGAGGCGGGCTTTAGTATTGATTCTATTGCTGAACCTATGGATTACAATTATTTTAAATTTCATCAGTCGGTTTCTTTTCAGGTTCATCCAAACTTTTATGTAGGTGGCGGTGTCAATATCGATTGGTATTCCAGTATTGTTGATAAAGATCTTGATGTTGCAAATGGAAAATTCACTTATCACTATAATTACAATCAGAAATATGGATTCAATGAAAAAGAATATTTTTTAAATGGCGTTAGCCTCAATTTGGTTTACGATTCTAGAGATAATCAAGTGAATGCAACGCACGGATGGTTTGCTAATATAAATTATCGTTTTAATCCAGAAATATTTGATAATCAAGAAGTAAGTAATATTTTGTATGCTGAATACCGAAATTTTATTCCGGTTTCAAAAAAAGATAAAAGATATATTTTAGCACTTTGGACTTATGGACAATTTGTTACGAAAGGAAAAGTTCCCTATTTAAATTTGCCTGCAATTGGCTGGGACCAGCGTAGCCGAAGCGGGGAGGGGTATACGCAAGGATTATTTAGAGGAACAAATTTAGTTTATCTTGCAACCGAATTCAGATTTCCAATTACGTGCAACCAAATGTTCAGCGGAACGGTTTTTACAAACTTCGTAACAACAAGTAATCCGGACACTAATACAAAGCTTTTTCAATACGTTCAGCCAGCTTTTGGTTTTGGACTTCGTGTTTTAATCGACAAAGCAACAAGAACAAATCTTATAGCAGATTACGCTTGGGGGAATAATTCAAAAGGTTTTTACTTAAATGCAGGCGAAACTTTCTAATATTTTCAAGCGTTTATCTAGTACCGAAAAAAAAATATTGTTCATAATTAAATCATAATTTTTATCTATTCTGATTTATATTTTTAATGTCAATCCTTATTTTTGTTGTATATCCAAATTTAAATGAAGTTACTAATAGTCGAAGACGAACCAAATCTTTTGTCCATTTTGCGTAAAGGATTTGCTGAAAACAACAACGAAGTAAGTGTGGCACTCGATGGCAAAACAGCTATTGAAATGATCAACAATTACCATTTCGATGTTGTAGTTTTAGATGTAATGCTTCCGGATATCAACGGAATCGAAATTTGCAGAAGACTTCGTGCCAGCAAAAACTTCGTACCAATTTTGCTTTTAACAGCATTAGGTACTTCAGAAAATATTGTGACAGGATTAAATGCTGGTGCAGATGATTATTTGGTCAAGCCTTTCAAATTTGGTGAACTCGATGCGAGAGTAAACGCTTTGAATAGGAGAGCAAATCAGGATAATGAAAAAATTGATAAAATTATAATTGGCGATTTAGAAATAGACGGGAAAGCCAAAGCAGTAAAGAGAGATGGAGAACCAATTGTTTTAACGGCTAAAGAGTTTAAATTACTCTATTATTTAGCAAGGAATGCTGGCAGAATCGTTTCCCGTGACCAAATTCTGGACAATGTCTGGGATATTAATTTTGATATGAACACGAATGTTGTCGATGTTTATATCAATTATTTGCGAAAGAAAATTGACAAACCTTATAAAACCAAACTTATTCATACTATGAAAGGTCTGGGTTATGTTATACAGCTATAAAATGGATATAAGAAAAAGAATTACGTTCACTTATGTAGCTTTATCGACTTTTAGTACATTATTGTTATGTATTATTGTTTTCGTTTTATTTAGAGAAAACAACCGTTATCATTTTTTAAAAAGGCTAGAAGACCGTGCTAAAATCGTGGCTTCAATTCATTTTCAAAAAGATCCCGAAAAAATAAAATACTACAGCAACCTTAAAAAAAATGGACTGGAAGAACTTATTGAAGAAGAAGAATATGTTCTTAAAATAAACAGCGCCAACAGTTTTGATTATAATACAAAACTGAATTTGCCCAACGAGTTTTATTCCAATATTCTAAGTACAGGAAAAGATTATTTTGAAGTAAATAGTAAATATTATTTAGGCCAGGTTTTTACCGAAAGCAATCAAAAATACATTGTTATTGTTGGCGCAAGAGATCGAAGAGGAAAAACAACAAGTATATACATTATAAAAATATTGCTTTTTGGTGGCATCGGATTCGTACTTTTAGCTTTCTTTTTAGGCCGTTTTTTAGCAAAACGTGTTATTGACCCTGTCGCGAGAATTACAAAAGAAGTGAACCGAATTAGTGCATCAAATCTTCATAACAGATTGCCAGATGTTAAAAACTCAGATGAAATTTCAGATCTTACACATACTTTCAATGATATGTTAGATCGATTGGAAACGTCTTTTGAAATTCAAGCCAATTTTATTAATAACGCTTCGCACGAATTAAAAACGCCTATTACAACCATAATAGCAGAGTCGGAAATTATGCTTTTAAAAGAGCGTCAGGTTTCTGAATATATCGAATCTTTGCAGAATATATATGGTCAGGCGTCAAGATTAGGAAACCTAACCGAAAGTCTGCTGAAATTGACTCAAACAGGCTACGACGGAAAAAAACAGGTTTTGGATATTGCCAGAATTGATGAATTATTAATGGATGTAAAATCTGATTTGGATAAAATTTATCCGGACAATCGTGTGAGCATCAAACTTAATTTTGCACCAAAAGATTCTAATTTGCTTTTAATTCCGTGCAATAAACCGCTTTTAGAATTGGCAATCAACAACATTATTACCAACGGAGTAAAATACTCCGATAATAATGAGGTGTTTGTAACGCTTTCTGCCAATAAGGAATCGATTAAAATAGCCATTAATGATATTGGAATAGGAATTCCTCCAGAGGATATTCCGCATTTATATGAACCTTTTTTCAGAGGGAAAATTGCAACTAAATATATTGGTTATGGTTTAGGGCTTCCGCTGGCTTCTAAAATCATCCGCATGCACGATGGAGAAATTCAAGTGCAATCAGAGCAAAATAAAGGAACAATCGTTACTATTATTTTCAACAAATCAAACATCAAAAAAAATAACATTAGAAATTCTAATGTTGAATCTTAGAAAATTCTAATTTTATATTAAGACCCGTCTAATTTACAGGGAGTTATTTTGTACGTATAAACTAAACGATTATACTTATGAAAAATATCCTTATACCCACTACTTTAAAAGATGATACAATTTGCGCAGTAAAAGCGGCAGTTAATCAAGCTAAAGATTCGGCTTGTGAAATTATTTTGTTAATGGCGGCCGAGACTCCAGATTCGTTTTCTTCTTCTTTTTATTTGCGTGAAATGAAAACAGGGCTTACAATAAGTCAGGAAGAAGTTCTAGAAACTTGCCGATATATTGTAGAACATACGCCAAACTGCAAAATCAAAGTACACAATCAATACGGACTTTCATCTCCAATTTTTAAACGTGTCATTGATCATTTTTCTGTTAAACTGGTTATCCTTACAAATTCGTATAAAAACGAAACCAAACGTATTTATCAATATTTAATTCAATTGGCAGGAAATCAAAAATGTCCAATACTCCATTTAGGAAATGAGAATTTAAAAGAAGATTTCACAAAAGCACTTTATATTGAAAATGGCAGAGCCAATATGCATGTTAAAGATGTACAACAATTTTTGAATGAGAATTTTTCATATGAGATTGTAAGCCAGACTTCTAAAATTGATGATGATTACGACAATCTGGCTCCGTATTTATCTGAAGCAATTTCTAAATATGACATTGATTTATTAGTGGAAACTCGAAAAGGAGAGAAGATCAAATTCAAAAAAAATAAAAAAGAAAGTATCAATGAAAAACTAGGAATTCCGGTTCTTTCATTGTACGAAGAGATGGCGTAAAAGAAAGTGCTTAGTTCTTGGTGATTAGTTCTTAGTTCTTAGTTCTTAGTTCTTAGTTCTTAGTTCTTAGTGATTAGTGCTTAGTCCTTAGTGATTAGTCCTTAGTTCTTAGTTCTTGGTGATTAGTTCTTAGTTCTTAGTTCTTAGTGATTAGTTCTTAGTTCTTAGTTCTTAGTTCTTAGTGATTAGTTCTTAGTTCTTAGTTCTTAGTGATTAGTTCTTAGTTCTTAATTCTTAATTCTTAGTTCTTAGTGATTAGTTCTTAGTTCTTAATGATTAGTACTTAGTTAGAACTGATTAGTGGATAGTGATAAAACATGACTTTTAAGATTATTTATTCAAATAAAAAAACTAGTCACTAAGGACTAATCACTAAGAACTTAAAAAATAATAATTTAATTAAAACCGAAAATATGTTATTAAAGAAAAGAATACCAATGAAGTACGTTCTCGGGAAAATTAAAGTAGAAATTGTACTTGTATTAGCTTACACGATTTTATTTGAGATTTTTCATTACTATTTTATCAATTTGCCCGTAGATATTCCTATTGCAATTCCAACAATGATTGGAACGATTATATCACTATTGTTGGCTTTTAAGTCCAATCAAGCTTATGACAGATGGTGGGAAGCTCGAATTGTTTGGGGAGCTATTGTAAACGATTCCAGAACATTGATCCGTCAGGTTTTGACATTTTATAAAGATCCAGATTTTTCTGTTGAAGCAAGTGAATTCAAAGAAAATTTTGCTAAAAGACAAATTGCATGGTGTTATAGTTTAGGTCAGGCGCTTAGAAATAAAGATGCCATAAAACCGCTTGAAGGTTTGATGAGTGATGAAGAAATCAGATACATTAAAAATCATCAGAACATTCCAAATGCGATTTTAATGCTGCATGGACGAGATTTAAGAAATGCTAAAAACGACAAGCGATTCAATAAATACCAGCAAGTCGAAATTGATAATACATTATCAAGATTATGCGACGGAATGGGTAAATGCGAAAGAATTAAAAATACCATTTTCCCAACAACTTATAGCATGTATATTAGATTAACGCTGTGTTTGTTTATTATGTTATTGCCTTTTGGATTAACAAGCGTGTTAAGCTGGTTTGCAATTCCGCTGATTACAGCAATCGGTGCCGCTTTCTTTTTAATTGAAAGAATGGCAATTCATTTGCAGGATCCGTTTGAAAACAGGCCTACAGATACGCCAGTTACTGCAATTGCAAATACGATTGAAAAAAATATTAAGCAAATGCTGAACGAATACCAAAGTGAATTTGATATTCTGAAAGAATTTGATTTAAATGAAGAACCTAAGAAGGCAGAAAAAGATGCCTACTACGTTTTATAAAAATAATTGACTTGGTTTCTCAATTTGTTGCCAGGCAGCGCTTTAATTAGTGGCGCTGTCTGGTTTTTTTTGTGATTAAAAAAAATAATTTCACAGTTTTGTCATTCTTCGGAATTGACAAACTATATGCTAAGTTTAGCCAATCTTCCCAAAGTCTGAATAGCAGTTCTCAATTCATTTGTCCAAGGAAGACCAAAACTCAGACGCATACAATTTGAAAATTGATCCTGAAAAGAGAAAATTCTTCCCGGCGCAATACTGATATTATGTTTCATAGCCAAATGATAAAATGCGGCAGTATCAATTTTTTTATCCAATTCAACCCAAAGAAAAAATCCGCCTTGAGGCTGGCTTACTTTTGTTCCTGCCGGAAAAGATTCCAAAACGGTATTGATGTAATTATTACAATTCTGATTTAAAATCTGGCGAATTTTTCGAAGATGATTCTCATAACGGCCGTTTTTCAAGAAATCCCCAACTACTTCATGTGTAATTGTAGTAGCTGAAATAGTGTGATACAATTTGGTACGCAGTATTTCTTTTTTAAATTTCCCCGGAGAAACCCATCCAACTCGATAACCGGGCGCCAAACTTTTAGAAACCGAACTGCAGCAAAGCACAATACCACTTTCGTCATAGGTTTTGCAGTTTGTTGGACGGCTTGCGCCAAAGTACAAATCGCCGTGAATGTCATCTTCAATTAGCGGAACATTATAAAAATCCATTAAACGTACAACTTCCTTTTTATGTTCGTTTGGCATCATACTTCCAGACGGATTGCTGAAGTTGCTCATCAAAACACAAGCTTTTACTTTATTGGTTTTAAGCCTTTTTTTAACCGCTTCTAATTCAATCCCTGTCGTCATATTTGTTGGAAGTTCCATAACATATAAACCTAAAGATCTTGCCAACTGCAGAATGCCAAAATATACCGGACTTTCAGTAATTATAGTATCTCCCGGTTTTGTCAAAGTCAGTAAACAATCAGAAATTGCAGAAATACATCCTGGAGTTGTAATAATATCTTCTTCTGTCAATGAACCGCCCCAAGTAAAAGACCAACGCGCGATTTCTTTTCGTAAGTTGCTGTTACCTTGAATTTCCTCATAACTTGTACCGCTATTAGGCAATTGACGCATAGCTTGAACCATTCCTTTGTTCAATTTAGCGATAGGAAGAAGCTCATTTGACGGAAAACCAAGTGAAAGCATTGTAACATCTTTCACTCTCATATCGCCGTAAACCAAATCAACCAAATCTTCGCGGTCAATATTTTCAACTTTCAAAATTGGCGTACTTGCTGATGGCTCAGCAATAACTCTTGCCGAAATATTACTTACATAATAACCAGACTGCGGACGCGATTCGATAAGCGATCTGCTCTCCACTTCATAATAGGCTTTGCTTACAGTACTCATGCTATAACCTGTTTCGGCGCAGACTTCTCTTATCGACGGCAATTTGTCACCAACGTTTAAAAGTCCAGATTTTATCTGCTTTTCAATAACATCGGCAAACTGTAAATACAAGTAATTGGAATTTTTCATAAAAAAAAAACTGTTATGGTGCAATTTACAAAAACTGTATCTGTATTGCTGTTTTATTTTTAAGAAATTTGTCTCAGTTAAAAGAAGAAATCAAAATCATGAATACTACAAAATATTATACTGCTGCCATTACCGCTTATACTGTGTGGGGATTTTTCAGTTTGGTTTTGAGACCAATTCATGATTATCAATCTATCGACATATTATTTTTCAGAGTTTTCAGCTGCAGTATTTTGATGCTTCTGATTGCTTTTCTTTTTAGAAGAAGTAAAATCAAAGAAACTGTGGGGGTTTTTAAAGCATTGTCTTCTTCTGAAAAGAAAAAAGCAATTCTGCTGAACATTGGCGGCAGCTTTTTTTTAATGGCGAACTGGTTTACTTTTATTTATGTAATGAATCATGTGAGCGTTAAAGCTACTTCATTGGCTTATTTGGTTTGCCCAATTTTAACGACTTTGCTTGCTTATTTTTTATTGAAAGAAAAGCTAGCCAAAACACAATGGCTTGCTGTTGGTTTAAGTATTCTAGGTTGTGTATTATTGTCTTATGCTGATATTATGGATATGTTTTTCAGCATCATCATCGGACTTACATATGCTTCTTATTTGGTGAGTCAGCGCATCAATAAGGGGTTTGATAAATTTATTGTGCTTACGTTTCATATTACCTTGGCAGCATTAGTTTTATTGCCTTTTTATCCTGCATACAGCGGACCAGTGCCAACAGAATTTAAATTTTATTTCTGTATTGAAACAATAGCTATAGCGTTTACTATTATTCCGCTTTTTCTGAATTTATATGCACTTTCAGGACTTCCTTCATCAACTGTGGGAATGCTTTTAAACATAAACCCTATGATTGCTTTTATGCTTGCCGCATTTGTTTTTAACGAAAAGATCAGCACTTTGCAGATTGCAGCGTACAGCATAATTTTTATAGCGGTGTTAGTTTTTAATTCACATCATATTTTTGCATTAAAACAAAAATATATCCTGTCATCTAAAGATTCTCAATAAAGTAATGTTACATTTTTTATTGGTTTAGAAAGTAAAATTACGAGAATCTTAACAGGGTTTTAAAACAGGAATGATTATTTTTCATTCCTGTTTTTTTTATGCAGTAAATTGATTTTTATAGCCACAGATTTCACAGATTAAAAGGATTATTGTTGCGCATAAAAAATAGCCACGAATTACACAAATTTTCACAAATTTCTTTTTTTATTAAGCACATGCTTTAAATAAATCTAATTCGTGAAAATTTGTGCAATTCGTGGCTGAAAAAAAATCCTTTTAATCTGTGTAATCAGTGGCAGAAAACTATTAAAAACCGAATCCTATTTATATGAAAAATACCAAACTTCAAGCCTTTAGTCCATTGTTTTATTTAGTGTGGTCAGATGATCTGCTGACACAAAAAGAGTTTATTACTTTGAAAGAGTTTATCAATTCGTTGTCAGCATTAACTTCAGACGAAAAAGAGTTTCTTCTTTCAAAAGTTGATATATCAAATCCGCCTTCGCGAAATGAACTCACACAATGGAAATTGGATATTGAAAAAAGTATTCAGGATAAATCATCTATTAAATCCATTTTTGATATTGCTCTGGCACTTTCCGGAAAAGATCTTGACATTTCGGTTTTAGAATCAGATTTCAAAAAACTGGAAAATGATCTTGGAATTTTAGGAGAAGAAGCCCTTCAAAACTTCAAAACAAAAGCCGATTCGTTTACTGCAAATTCGCAAACTACAAGCAATTTTGATATTCAGAAAATAACGGAATTTCTGGACGGAAAAGAAGCGCCAATCATCAAAAGAGTAAAATCAATTATTTCTCGACCTGAATTTGCTTATGAAACTTCAACAGATATTACTGTTTTTCGTCAAACGGTTTACAATTGGTGTAAAATTCTGGCCGAAGAAAATTTAGGTAATATGGCCTATCCGAAGGAATATGGCGGAGGAGGCAACGTAGAAGATTATTTTGCAATTATGGAAACGCTAAGTTATCATGATTTGAGTCTGGTTATAAAATTCGGCGTTCAATTCGGGCTTTGGGGAATGAGCGTTCAGTCTCTCGGAACCGAAAAACATTATGCCAAATACTTAAAAGATATTGGTTCACTTAAACTTCCGGGCTGTTTTGCTATGACCGAAACGCATCATGGATCAAATGTAAAAGGTTTAGAAACGACTGCAACATACAATCATAGCGATCAGACTTTTACGATTCATACGCCAAATAAAAATGCACAAAAAGAATATATCGGAAACGCTGCAGTCCACGGGCAAATGGCAACTGTTTTTGCTAAATTAATTATAGACGATCATGATTATGGCGTAAATGCTTTTGTTGTACCATTGCGAGATGCAAACGGGAATGCTGTAAATGGTGTTACCATCGGTGATTGTGGCCATAAAATGGGGTTAAACGGCGTTGATAACGGAACAATCAGTTTTGATAATGTGGTGATTCCAAAAGAAAATATGTTAGACCGATTTGCATCTGTAAATGAAAATGGAGAATTCGAAAGTCCTATTCCGAGTGACAATCGCCGATTTTTCACGATGTTGGGAACTTTGGTAGGGGGAAGAATCGGAATTCCGAGATCAGCTTTGGCGGCAGCCAAATCAGGATTAACAATTGCCATTCGCTATAGCGATCAAAGAAGACAATTTGGGCCAGAAGGCGGATCAGAAGTTCCGATTTTAAATTACAGAATGCATCAGCGAAGATTATTGCCGAATTTAGCCAAAACATACGCAGTTCATTTTGCACTTCAATATCTTACCAATAGATTTTTGAATAGAACCGAAGCTGAAATGCAGGAAATTGAAGCTTTGGCGGCCGGATTAAAATCGTATTCAACTTGGAGTACAAGAGATATTCTACAGGAATGTCGTGAAGCATGCGGCGGAAAAGGATATTTATCTGAAAACCGAATCGACGCTTTAAAAAATGACACTGAAATTTACACCACTTTTGAAGGCGATAATACTGTTTTAATGCAATTAGTTGCTAAAAATCGTTTGTCTGAATTCAGAAAATCTTTTGGAGAAATGGGTTCTCTCGGAATCATTAATTATGTTTATGAAAATGCGAAAACAGCTTTGTCAGAGAAAAATCCAATTGCAACCAGACGAACCGAGGAGGAACATTTGCTGGACAGCGAATTTCATCTGCAAGCTTTTGTACACAGGGAAAAAACAATACTAGCATCAGCTGCAAGACGTATCAAGAAATTAGTTGACGGAGGATTAGAAGCTTACGATGCCTTTAATGTCGTGCAGCATCAAATGATTGATGTGGCGCAGGCGTATTTAGAACGTATTGTTTTAGAGCAGTTTCAAGAAGCTTTGAAAGCAATTTCAGATGAAAATTCAAAACAAATATTGACCAAATTGTATCAGTTATTTGCGCTTTCGCAGATGGAAAAAAACAGAGCTTGGTACCTTGAAGATGGTTATATGGAAGCGGTTAAAACAAAAGCAATCCGTAAAATAGTAAATCAATTATGCTGGGATATTCGACCAGACGCTGTGGCTTTGGTAAACGCTTTCGATATTCCAGAAAGTTGTCTTTCGGCGCCAATTGCAACATTGTAATTTTTTTTGCCACGAATTACACAAATTTCCGCGAATTATAATTATTTAAGATAGCGTAGAAATTAGTGAAAATTCGTGTAATTCGGGGCGAATAAAAAAAACTTAGAACCTTACCATCTTAGAACCTTAGTATCTCATTATATTTGCTTTTCTAAAAACTATCTACCACCAAATTGAAAAACCTTTTACTGTTTTGTGCTTTATTACTTAGTTTTCCAACATTTGCGTTGGATAGCGAAGATATTATTTTGGATAAATTAAATGATGCGTTAAAAAATAAACAGCATTATGTAAAGCTTAAAGAAGAACGAATTTTAAACTTCAAGAAAATAAAATCAGAAAGTTTAAGTCCTGAACAGGAATACAATTACAATAAGACTTTATATTTAGAATATCAGAAATTCAATTCGGATTCGGCTATTCGTTATGTCAAAAAGAATATCAAAATTGGCGAACAGCTTAAGAATAAGGAACTTTTAAATCTTGCACAGCTGGAATTGGTTACACTTTATTCTTCTTCAGGAAAATACCGCGAATCTGAAGCTATTTTAAAGAGCATCAACAAAAATAAACTGGCTTTGAGCTTACTGCCAAATTATTACATTGCATACCGTGAATTTTTTGAACATTATGCTGCAAATAGCTACAATGAAGAATACCGCCAGCAAATTGGAAAATATCGTGATTCGCTTTTGTTGGTTTTAAAACCAAATACTTTAGATTATCAAATTACTAAGCTTACGCAGGATATTTTCCACAAAAAGTATGACAATACGCAAAAAAAGCTAGAAAATTTACTTAAAACCACGACTGAAGATAATCCGCAATATGCTATTATTACCTATCTCTTAGGGAAAATTTATGAAGCAACTCATAATCTAGAACTTCGCAAAAAATATTATGCGCTTTCGGCCACATCAGATCTTAAAAATGCCAATAAAGACAATGCTTCTCTTCAAGAATTAGCTTCTGTTTTTTATGAAATTGGAGATGTCGATATGGCGTATAAACTCACACAATCAGCAATTGAAGATGCGCTTTATTGTAATATTCAGTTCAGAACGCTTTTAATGTCAGAGGTTTATTCGATTATCAATACCGTTTATTTGGAAAGAGAAGCAAAGCGAAAAACGGAATTACAGATTTATTTGCTCTGCATTAGTTTACTGTCGGTGTTTTTAATTGCTGCAATAATTTATGTTTACAAACAAATGAAAAAGGTTTCTAGAATTCGTGGAGAACTATATGAAACCAGTCAGAAGCTAGCCGAATTAAATAAAGATATTACCGAAACCAATGAACAGCTGCAGGAAAGAAATTCGCAATTATCTGAATCTAATCATGTTAAAGAAGAATATATTGCCCATTTTTTCAGTCTTTGTTCCACTTACATCAATAAATTAGAGAACTATCGAATTATTTTAAATAAAAAAGCGGCCGCCAAACAATTTGATGAGATTTATAAAATTCTAAAATCCACAACTTTAGTTGATAATGAATTGGAAGAATTATATAAAAACTTCGATATTATATTTTTGAATTTATATCCAACCTTCGTAAAGGATTTTAATGCATTGCTTATTCCAGAAGAGCAAATCGTTTTAAAACAAGGAGAATTATTGAATACCGAGCTGCGAATTTTTGCTTTGATCCGACTTGGAATTACAGACAGTGTTAAGATTGCGGCTTTTCTTAGATATTCATTAAGCACAATTTACAATTACAGAACCAGGGCTCGAAATAAAGCTGCCGTTTCGAGAAATGATTTTGAAGAAATGGTAATGAAAATTGGTTCAATGGCCTTGAAATCATAAAGAAATATTTTAGAATCACTACTTTTTTTACTATATTTTTTTTGTTATTTAATTGTATATCAGTTGTTTGATTTTTTAATTCACTACTTTTTTCCGTTTAAAAATGTAACATGTACGATAACGTTTTAGTTTTACAATATTATTAAAAGGTACAAATGACTACTAGATGTATCTTTATTAAAATTGAATGCTAAATAATTAATAGTTATGTTTAAAAACGTTAAAACAATCGTTGTTTTAGTTTTATTGAGTTCATTCGGATTGAATGCACAAAATAAAGTTCCGGTTTATCTTGATGATAAAAAGCCAATTAATGAGCGTGTAGAAGATGCGCTTAAAAGAATGACAACCGACGAGAAAATTGCCATGATTCATGCGCAGTCTAAATTTAGTTCTCCAGGTGTAAAACGTCTTGGAATTCCTGAAAACTGGATGACAGACGGGCCACACGGAATTCGTACAGAAGTAAAATGGGATGAGTGGGATCAAGCAGGATGGACAAATGATTCTTGTATTGCTTTCCCGGCACTTACTGCACTTTCTGCAACTTGGAACAAAGAATTGGCTTCTTTATATGGTAAATCTATTGGAGAGGAAGCGCGTTTTCGTAATAAAAATGTACTATTAGGGCCTGGTGTAAACATTTACAGAAGCCCATTAAACGGAAGAAACTTCGAATATATGGGAGAAGACCCGTTTTTAACTTCAAAAATGGTTGTCCCTTATATTAAAGGAGTTCAATCAAATGGTGTTGCGGCTTGTGTGAAGCACTTCGCTTTAAATAATCAAGAAACAAACCGAAATACTGTAAACGTTGTAGTTGATGACCGTGCTTTGTATGAAATCTATCTTCCTGCTTTTAAAGCTGCAGTGCAAGATGGTGATGCATGGGCAATTATGGGATCTTACAATAAATACAAAGGACAGCAATGTTGCCATAACGAGTATTTGCTTAATGATATTCTTCGTAAAGAATGGGGTTTTAAAGGAGTTGTAGTTTCAGATTGGGGTGGTGTTCATGATACAAAACAAGCCATTTATAATGGTTTAGATATGGAATTTGGTTCTTGGACTAATGGACTTTCTTGGGGAACAAGCAATGCTTATGATAATTATTATTTAGCAAAACCTTATTCTGAAATGATTAGAAAAGGTGAAATTGGAACTAAAGAATTAGATGAAAAAGTGCGTCGTATTCTTCGTTTGGCTTTCTTGACAACAATGGACAGAAATCGCCCTTTTGGATCATTTGGAACTCAAGAACATGCTGACGCTGGCCGTAAAATTGCTGAAGAAGGAATTGTGTTATTGCAAAACAACAACAATATTCTGCCAATCAATCTTTCTAAAACTAAGAAAATTGCGGTTATTGGAGAAAATGCAATCAAAATGATGACAGTAGGAGGAGGAAGTTCTTCTCTTAAAGCGAGATACGAAATTACACCTCTTGAGGGATTAAAAAAGAGAATTGGCAATCAGGCTGAAATTGTGTACGCCCGTGGTTACGTTGGAGATCCAACAAGCAACTATAACGGAGTTGTGGCTAAAGTTAGTTTAGAAGAAAAACGTTCTCCTGCTGAATTGACTGCTGAGGCTGTAAAAGTAGCAAAAGATGCTGATATTGTTCTTTTCATCGGAGGATTGAATAAAAGCCCAAATCAAGATGATGAAGGACACGATCGTAAAGGATTGGAACTTTCTTATGGACAGAATGAATTAATCAGCCAATTAGCGAAAGTGAATAAAAACATTGTTTTCATCAATATTTCAGGAAATGCTGTGGCAATGCCTTGGATGAAAGAAGTTCCGGGAGTTGTTCAGGGATGGTTTTTAGGAACTGAGGCAGGAAATGCTTTGGCAAATGTTTTGGTTGGCGATGTGAATCCGTCAGGAAAATTGACTTTTACTTTCCCAGTAAAATTAGCAGATAATGGAGCACACGCTTTAGGTCAGTTTCCTGGAGGCGATGAAGTTGTTTATAATGAAGGAATTTTTGTTGGATACCGTTGGGCAGACAAACAAAAAATCAAACCATTATTCTCTTTTGGACATGGATTAAGCTATACAACTTTTGCTTACGGAAAAGTTACCGCAGATAAAAAGCAAATGGGAGCCGGAGATCAAATTACTTTCTCAGTTACAGTAAAAAATACAGGAAGCCGTGATGGAGCAGAAACGGTACAGCTTTATATCAGCGATTTAAAATCTTCGTTACCTCGCCCGATAAAAGAATTGAAAGGTTTTGAGAAAGTTTCATTAAAAGCAGGAGAAGAAAAAACAGTAACTTTTACAGTTGATAAAACAGCTTTAAGTTTCTTTGATGATAAAAAACACGACTGGGTTGCTGAGCCAGGAGCTTTTGAAGCTTTAATTGGAGCATCTTCAACAGATATTAAATCTAAAGTGGGCTTCTCACTTCAATAATTTCATTATTTCTAAATTGGTTGGTTGTAAAGCTGCAAGTGTAAAAATTTGCAGCTTTGCTTTTGTGAATTTGACCATTTAGATGTTTTTCACCATTAAGATATTAAGTTAATTAAGCTTTGAACTTAATATCTTGAATGTGTTCAAAGAAAAAATAAGCTGTGACTTAATGATTCTTAATATCTTAATGGTGAAAATAAAAAACACTTTATTGTTTAAATTATTTATGATGAAAAATATTCTATTTATTGCTTTCACCTTATTTGTTGCGCAAAATCTATCGGCACAAAGTTTAAATAAAATGCAATGGTTTAATGAACCTGAAAAATGGGAAATTAAAAATAATGCATTGATTATGAATGTAACCGCCAACAGTGACTATTGGCGAATTTCGCATTACGGTTTTACGGTAGACGATGCGCCCTTTTACTACGCAACTTATGGTGGCGAGTTTGAGGCGAAAGTAAAAATTACAGGAAATTATATCGCTCGTTTTGACCAAATGGGATTGATGATTCGTGTAGACGAAAAAAACTACATTAAAACCGGAGTAGAATTTGTCGATGGAAAGTTCAATATAAGCACCGTAGTAACGCACGAAAAAAGCGATTGGAGCGTCACAACTTTGGAAAAAGCACCGCCATTTATCTGGATAAAAGCTATAAGGAGATTAGATGCTATTGAAGTTTTTTATTCTTTTGATGATAAAAACTACATCATGACCAGAAATGCGCCGTTACAAGATAATACACCAGTTATGGTAGGCTTAATGGCTGCTTCGCCAGATGGAAATGGTTTTGAAGCTAAATTCGAAAATTTCACTGTAAAACATCTTCCAGATCAAAGAAGATTGGAATGGCTGAAAAACCATCAATAATTGTGAATTGTAATTATCAATTAAATTAACCATTAACAATTTATAATTAACCATTATATGACCGATATAAAATCAAAAAAGCATTACGAAATTCTAGACGGTTTGCGTGGCGTTGCAGCTATTTTAGTTGTTACGTTTCACATTTTTGAAACCTTTAATGGCGGAAACCGTTTTAAACAAATTATCAATCACGGTTATTTAGCCGTAGATTTCTTTTTTCTTTTATCCGGATTTGTTGTGGCTTATGCGTATGACGACCGTTGGGGAAAAATGACACAATGGGAATTTTACAAACGCCGATTAATTCGTTTACAGCCCATGGTAGTTATGGGAATGATTATTGGCGCCATATTTTATTACTTTCAAGCTTCAGATATAGTATTTCCTCAGATTGCAGGAATGGAGGTTTGGAAAGTAATTGTAACAATGGTAATAGGTTTTACTTTGTTGCCAATTCCGCCTTCATTAGAAATTAGAGGCTGGGGCGAAATGCATCCTTTAGATGGTCCGGCATGGTCACTTTTTTTCGAATATATTGCGAATATCTTGTACGCCTTGTTTTTTCGCAAATTTTCTAATAAAGTACTGTCAGTTTTCGTACTGATATTTGCCGGACTGTTAATTAATTATACTGTTTTTGGTCCAAAAGGTGATGTAATAGGAGGGTGGTCATTAAATTTGGAGCAAATGAATATTGGATTTACTCGCTTGTTATATCCATTTTTCGCAGGAGTTTTACTTTGTCGTTTAGGAAAATTGATTCACTTAAAAGGCGCTTTCTGGATTTGCAGTATTTTGATAACCATTGTTTTGGCATTGCCAAGATTTGGAGATGAAAACTCTTTATGGATGAATGGTTTGTATGAGTCTTTCTGTATAATTTTAGTTTTCCCGCTGATAGTTGCCATAGGCGCAGGCGGACAGATAAAAAGTGCTTTTTCGGCTAAAATTTGCAAGCTTTTAGGCGATATTTCATATCCAATCTACATCACTCATTATCCTCTAATTTACTGGTATACAGCGTGGGTTGTAAATAACAAAGTTTCTCTTGAAGAGGGATTACTTCCTGGAATTGCACTTCTAGTAGCAAGTATCGTTTTAGCTTTTGTATGTTTAAGATTATATGATGAACCGGTTAGAAATTGGCTTCAGAATAAATTTCAGAAAAAGTTTCTAAGGTTCTAAGATACTAAGTCTCTAAGGGAAAAACTTAGCATCATAGCAACTCTGTTACTTTGTGTCTTTACATAAAAATATTGAATTTCTAATTTTGTTAGTTATTAGCTATTCAAAAAAAGGGATGAAACCATAATGTTTCATCCCTTTTTGTATTTAAAGTTATTCTAAGAATCTGTATAAAATAGAGAATAGAAAAACTTAGAATCTCAGCATCTTAGTATCTTAGAAACTTAAAGATTACTCCAAAACCAAAGCTCCTAAAGCTTCTTTACTGAAACCTTTTAATTCTGATGTTTTTCCGGCTTTAATTTTTGCAACCCAATTTGGATCAGATAAAAGAGGTCTTCCAACGGCAACTAAATCAAAATCACCTCTGTCGAAACGTCTGTTTAATTCTTCTAGAGAAGTTGGCTCAGAACTTTCTCCAGCAAAAGCACCAAAGAAATCACTAGAAAGTCCAACAGAACCCACAGTAATTGTTGGAGCTCCGGTAACTTTTTTAGCCCATCCGGCAAAATTTAAATCAGAACCTTCAAACTCAGGTTCCCAGAATCTGCGTTGTGAAGCATGTACAATATCAACTCCGGCATCAACAAGAGGAGTAAGCCAAGCTTCTAATTCCTGCGGATTTTTAGCCAGTTTATAATTGTAATCAGAAGGTTTGAATTGAGAAAAACGCATGATAACAGCAAAATCATTCCCAACTTGTTTTCTGATTTCTTTCACCACTTCAATCGCAAAACGGTTACGTTCTGGCAATGTTTTTCCACCATAAATATCTTCACGTAAGTTTGTTTCGGCTCTAAAAAATTGGTCAATCAAATAACCGTGTGCACCGTGAATTTCGATAGTATCAAAACCTAATCTTTTAGCATCGGCCGCCGCTTTACCAAAAGCAAGAATTGTTTCTTCAATATCTTTTTCGGTCATGGCAACACCATTTCTAAAATCAGGACGATTTAATCCAGACGGCCCTTCAAATGGAACCGGAGGAACCCATCCAGAATGGTGGTTGTCCATAATTCCCATATGCCAGATCTGCGGGCCCATTTTTCCGCCAGCAGCATGAACTTCATCAATTACTTTTTTCCATCCGTTTAGAGAAGCTTCGCCGTAAAAATGCGGCACATTAGCATCATTTGATGATGAAGGTCTCTCAATTACAGTTCCTTCAGATAATATTAAACCAACTTCGCCTTCGGCTCTTTTTTGGTAGTAAGCCGCTACTTCGTCAGTTGGAACTCCATTTGGAGAAAAAGAGCGCGTCATTGGCGCCATTACGATTCGGTTTTTCAGGTTTAACGATTTTAAGTTAAACGGAGAAAACAGGTTGTTTGTACTCATAGTAATTTTACAAATTTGATTGAATTAATTTACTGAGTGCTTCAAAGGCACCTTCGTTGCGTTTATAATAAGTCCATTGCCCAACGCGTTTAGCCTCGATGAAACCAGCGCGCTGCAAAATAGACAAGTATTCAGATACTGTAGATTGAGTTAGTCCGGCTTTGGCTTGAATTTGTCCCACGCAAACACCGTGTTCAAATCCGCCATGTTCCAGCTGACCGGGAAAGTTAATTTCGGGTTCTTTCAGCCACTCCAGCATTTGCAGTCTGGATTTGTTTGAAAGGGCTTTAAAAATTTCTATATTTTCCATGATGCAAATATATCGACTTTTCCCGATATATCAATTTAAAGAAAAATATTTAGGATTTTTTTATGATGGAGTAGATGAAATATGAATGATTTTAATAAAGAAAATTTATATTTGTTGATGTATTAAAAACAGCCCCAAAACAAAATAAACTTAATCAATTATGAAAAAAACAGTACTTATTCTAGGCTTCTTATTTTGTGTAATAACCAGTTCTAAAGCACAAGTAGTAGGGGTTGATGTTGGCGATATTGCTCCTGAAATTGAACTTCCAGATACAAAGGGAAATGTTGTGTCGCTTTCCTCATTTAGAGGTTCTTTGGTTTTAGTTGATTTTTGGGCGTCTTGGTGCGGACCATGTATCAAAGAACAGCCAGCTTTATTAAAACTGCATAATGCTTATCCTGATAAATTATCGATTTACAGTGTTTCGATGGATACAAAAAAGCCTTTATGGACTGCAGCAATTGCAAAGGGAAAATTGCCTTGGACACAGGTAAGTGACTTAAAATACTGGAGTTCACCAGTTGTAAGTGCCTATATGCTGCAATCTGTTCCTTTGAATTTTCTAATTGACAAAAACGGAATTATTTTGGCTAAAAATATTCACGGAAAAGCTTTAGAAGATATGGTAAAAAGTATTTTAGAATAAGTTTTGCTTGTTTCAGGTTTTAACTGAAAGAGGTACAAAGGTTTCGCGAAGTACGCTGGTTTTCATGTGTTTTGCGTTCATCGCGTAAATCTTAGCGTGCCTTGAGGTTGAGTCATCAAAGCTTGAAACCTGAAAAATTCTAACTTATTAATACATTCAATGGAATCAAAATTAAATATCGCTGAATTCCGTACTAGATTAAACAATAATACAGAATTTAGCGCTCCAAAAGTACTTTCCAAACAGGTTAGAATCTTTCCTATATCTGGTCCTATAAAGCCTTTTTATGGTTTTTTTGATGATAAAAGCTTTATTTTGACTAGTAATTCGGCAAAGTCAGACACCAATTTTATTGTAAAAGGAAACTACAAGGACAACAATAATAAGCTCAAAGTTGATTATAGTATTGAATCAAGCAATAAATTTCAGGAATTTTGGACAAGATATTCTCCCATAATCCTAATTGTGGCAATTAATATATTCTTTCTCTTTTTTGCACGCGGGTTAAGGCGTGCGTCTACAATTGTAAATTTGTTTTTACTTTTTATCGCTTTCTATTCAAGATGGAATGAAGAGCGAAAGAAAAAAAAATTAGAACAAAAGTTTGTCAAAATTTTTGAAATTAAATCCTAATTGTAAAATAATCAATTCATTCTATCCGCAAGATTTCGTACACCGCCAAAATTATTTTTTAATAGTTCTCTGATTTGAAATTGTGTTTTGTTTCGGGTGAAATTCTGCCATTCATTAAAATCAAAAATATGAATTTCTTTGGCATTCGGATTGGTAACAAATGAAAGCCTGGCAATTGAATATTTGTAATATTTCAATTGGTGCGATATATGGCGGTCGGGAACGACGATTAGAATCGTTTCCCATTCTAGGAAATTTTTTGGTACATCTGCTCTTTCAGTTAAACCTAAAGCTTCAAAAAAGGCAATGATCTTTTGATCATTAAGTTTGTCAATTTTTTGATCAACGCGTTTAATGGTGCTAATAAGTTTATTTTCGTCTTTAATAACACTCATGGTAATCTCTGTTTTTTTAATTTTTACATAAAATTACATCAAATCAAAATCATTTCAGAAACTATAGCCAATAGAATGATTCTAAATTTTGTTAGTCATTTTTTACGGGGTATAAAAGGATAATAGTTTATGTTTTTGATAAAATACTATTAAAATTAATGGCTTCAAAAGTCTAATTTTATATTTTGTAACTATCTCCAAACTATTTTTCATGAGAAATTCTTTTCTTAAAAATGCTTTTTTGTTTTTTATTTTTATCATTTCAGGTCTGGCTTTCGCCCAAAGCAAATCAGATCGAGAATTGATTCTGATTGATAAAGACTGGCATTTTTCATTCGGACATTCATATGATACTGAAAAAGATTTTGGGCATGCAACAGGATATTTTTCTTATTTGGCAAAAACAGGTTTTGGAGATGGACCGGCAGCAAAAGATTTTGATGACCGCGCGTGGCGAAAACTTGATTTGCCTCACGATTGGGCAGTTGAACAGGATTTTAGCGAAAAAGGAAGTTTTAGCCACGGATTTAAAACAGCGGGAAAAGGTTTTCCAGACAAAAGTATTGGCTGGTACCGAAAAAAAATCACTATTCCGGAAACCGATAAAGGGAAAATTGTCAGCTTAAAATTTGACGGTGTTTTTAGAAATTCAAAAGTATTTTTTAACGGCTATTATCTCGGAACTGAAGAAAGCGGTTACAACGGTTTTGAATATGACGTTACGGCTTATGTAAATTATGGCGGAGAAAATACAATTGTCGTTCGTGCAGATGCTTCAATGGAGGAAGGCTGGTTTTATGAAGGTGCG
Organism: Flavobacterium sp. 245; assembly: GCF_004362055.1. Lineage (GTDB taxonomy): Bacteria > Bacteroidota > Bacteroidia > Flavobacteriales > Flavobacteriaceae > Flavobacterium. The sequence continues at coordinate 569,336 of NZ_SNXB01000002.1, read as the reverse complement.
GGGATTTACAGGCATGTTTATTTGCAGAAAACAAATCCTATCCATGTTAAGGCAAACGGAACTTACGTAACATCAAAAATAAAAAACAATGATGCAGAAGTTACTGCAGAAGTTACAATTGAAAATAAAGGAAATTATAAAGGTTCGGTTGAAATAGTTCAGACGATTTTTGATGCCTCGGGAAAGCAAATCGCAAGTGTTTCAGAAAATGGAAATGCTCCGGAATTTTATAAAACCAATGTTTATACGTCTAAATTAAATGTTGATAATCCGCTTTTGTGGGATATTGATTTTCCAAATTTATACAGTTTAGAAACTGAAATTAAGCAAAACGGAAAAGTAATTGATAGTTATATTACTTCTTTCGGAATCAGAACGATTAAGTTTGATCCCGAAAAAGGTTTTTTCTTGAATGGAAAAGCCTTAAAATTAAAAGGAACTAATAATCATCAAGATCACGCCGGAATTGGAGCAGCATTGCCCGACGAAATTCAGTATTACCGAATTAAAAAACTTAAAGAAATGGGGTCGAATGCTTATCGTTGTTCGCATCATCCGCCAACTCCAGAGCTTCTGGATGCATGCGATAAACTCGGAATACTAGTAATTGATGAAACCCGTTTGATGGGAATAAACGATTATCATTTGAATGATTTGGAACGAATGATAAAACGAGACCGCAATCATCCAAGTGTCTTTTGCTGGTCTGTTGGAAATGAAGAATGGAATATTGAAGGCAACATTGTGGGCGAACGCATTACAAACGTGATGCAGGATTTTGCAAAAAGTATCGATTCTACAAGGTCGGTTACTGTTGGAATCAGTAGTGGTTTCAGAAGCGGGATTTCGAGTGTAGTTGAAATTATGGGCTACAATTATCTTGGAAATGGTGATATTGATGCACACAGAAATGAGTTCAAAAACCAACCCGGAATGGGAACGGAGGAAGGTTCAACTTTTGCAACTCGTGGCATTTATTTTACAGATGATGCCAAGCATTATCAAAGTGCATACGATAAAAAACCACGTCCAACTTTTTACAGTATTGAAGAAGGCTGGAAATTTTACGCCGAAAGACCTTATCTGGCAGGAATGTTTATCTGGACAGGTTTTGATTATCGCGGAGAACCAACGCCTTATGGCTGGCCGTCGGTAACTTCGTATTTTGGAATGATGGATGTTTGTGGTTTTCCCAAAGATAATGTGTATTATTTGAAATCTTGGTGGGGAAAGAAACCTGTTTTACATATTTTGCCACATTGGAATTGGAGCGGAATGGAAGGCAAAGAAATTGAGGTCTGGGTGTATTCGAATTGTGATGAAGTGGAGCTTTTTTTAAATAAAAAGAGTCTCGGAAAAAAGAAAATGGAGCTAAATAGCCATTTAGAATGGAAAGTAAATTATATACCGGGAACTCTGGAAGCAATTGGATATAAAAATGGAAAAAAAGTATTGACTGAAACTCAGAAAACAACTGGAAAAGCGGAAAATATTAAACTTTCTGTTGATAGAGAAAATCTTCCAAATTCGAAAGTTACAGTTGTTACTGTTGAAGTTACAGATAAAAAAGGTTTGCATGTCCCGACTTCAAACGACGAAATTTCATTTTCAATAAAAGGCGGGAAAATTTTAGGTGTAGGAAACGGAAATCCGACTTCGTTAGAAAAAGATCAATTTATTGATGATGTTTCATTAGTAGTAATAGCCGATTTAGAAGAACAAAAAGGAACTTCAGTTAATTTGCCTCAGGAATTGCAAAATTATCCTGAAAACGATTGGAAAACAGCCTTTAAAGGCAGTGATTATAAAAATCAGGCGCCCTCTTATATTTATAAAGGAGAATTTGATTTAAAGAATAATTCGGCATCAAAAATCGTAAGTTTCTTTTACAAAAAAATTGGAGGAGAAACTGTAGTTTTTATCAACGGAAATAAAGTGAATGCAAATGCTAATGATTCGCAAAAATACATTTTGGACGCTACTATTTTAAAAGAAGGAAAAAACACAATTCATATTGTTGCAACACCATTGCAAAAAATAAAAGACTGGGATGTGATGAACACAGATCCTGGAATTATTCAAATAATAACGCCTGCCGAATCGTGGAAAAGAAAGCTTTTTAATGGCTACGTTCAAATTATAATTCAAAAAGAGGATAATGCCAAAGAAGTTATTTTAACCGCTTCCGCGAAAGGACTACGATCTGCAAGTTTGAAGAATTAAAAATTTAACCGCAAAGCACGCAAAGCACGCAAAGAAAATAAAACTTTGCGTCCTAGCGACTTTGCGAGATTATTTCGTCCAGGTAAAAAAGACTTGCGATCCTTGCGTAAATCTTTGCGTGCTTTGCGGTTAGATCTGAAACCTGAAACCTGAAACCTGAAACCTGAAACAAAATAAACTAAAATAATATTATTTGATTTTCATAACTTTGCAAAATGAATAATCAGACAGAAACTCAGAATTGCGATTTTACTTCAGACTTAAAACTGAAAGGTTTTAAAGTATATCAGATAAACGGAGACCAAAGCAAAATTCCCGTTTACAGCCGTAGAGATTTTTATAAAATCTGCATCAATACCAGTAAAAGCATTATACAATATGCTGACCGCGGCATAGAAACTGACGGAACAATTCTGTTTTTTGGTAATCCAATTATTCCTTATTCATGGGAAACGGTTTCTGAAGGATATGAAGGTTATGCCTGTGTTTTTACCGAAGAATTTCTGAAAGCAAAAGACCGTTCGGAAACACTTCATGAATCGCCTTTGTTTAAAATAGGAGGAACCCCAATTTTTACTTTAAATCCTGGACAAAAGCTGTTTATAGATTCGCTTTTTCAAAAAATGATTGAAGAATATGAAACCGATTATGCTTTTAAGGATGATTTGATGCGCAATTATATCAATTTAATTTTGCATGAATCCATGAAGATGCAGCCTTCTGAAAACTTCTTTAAGCCTAAAAATGCTTCTTCAAGAATTACCTCTTTGTTTTTAGAATTATTAGAACGTCAATTCCCGATTGAAACAAAAAATCAGCCGCTTTTATTAAAAACACCACAAGATTATGCGCAAAGTCTTGCTGTACATGTGAATCATTTAAACCGCTCGGTTAAAGAAGTCACAGGAAAACCAACGACTTCACATATTACTGAAAGAGTTATCAGCGAAGCAAAGGCACTTTTACAGCATACAGACTGGAGTATTTCAGACATTGGTTATTCACTTGGATTTGAATATCCGAGTTATTTCAATAATTATTTTAAAAGACTTACAGGAACGGTTCCAAAATCGTTGCGAATGTAAAATTGTTTCATTTTCATAATTTTTTGTTTGAATATTGTTATTTACGGAACGTATTCCTGAGCTAATTTTGCCTTGAAATTACAACGCTGAAATAATTTATCAGTTTTGGACAAACTAAATTACTACTTCATAAAGCGGCTTCTAGCTTTCTAAAATTTAGTTTATAATTCTGATAATGAATTAGATAAGTGATTTTGAATAAAGTCAATCTCAAAAAAATAAGTAAATTTATGTCAACAAATTATTCAACAGTTATTGAAGAAGGAAAAGTCCCGAATACATTTATGACAGGTGACGTTTCTTATAAAAAACAAACGAGCAATATTCATCCTGAAAATACTGTAATTAAAGAAGTTACGTTTGAACCTTGCGCAAGAAGCAACTGGCATATTAATGCAAGTCTGCATATGCTTATTGCGAAAGACGGAGTTGGTTATTATCAGGAAAGAGGAAACGCAGTTAGAATGCTTCAGAAAGATGAAGTAGTGACGATTTTACCAGGAGTAGAACATTGGTACGGAGCGACTCCATTTGACCAGTTCTCTTATATTGCTATTATCACAGAAGTCGATAAAGGCCACGGAATCTGGCTTGACAAAGTGACTGATGGAGAGTATTTTTTACTAAGTTTCTAAGATACTAAGATGCTAAGATGCTGAGTTTTTTGAAACCTGAAACCTGAAACCTGAAACTTGAAACCTGAAACCTGAAACAAAAAAAACAAATAAAAATTATGGAAACAAAAAACATAAAAGCCTTTGGTACAGAAGCGGCCGAAGCACCATTAAAAACATTAGATATTCAACGAAGAGCTGTTCAGGCGCATGATGTAGAAATCGAAATTTTGTACTGCGGAATTTGCCATTCTGATTTGCATTCAGCTAGAAATGAATGGCATGGCACAATGTATCCTATTGTTCCAGGACATGAGATTGTGGGAAGAGTTGTGAAAATTGGAGATCACGTAAAAAACTTTAAAGTAGGACAATTAGCAGGAGTAGGCTGTATGGTTGATTCTTGTAGAGAATGCGAGCATTGCAAAAATGATTTGGAACAATATTGTGATGAAGGAAATATTTTGACATTCAATTCTGCTGATAAACATTTAGGCGGACATACGTTTGGAGGTTATTCTCAAAGTATTGTTGTAGATGAAAATTATGTATTGCATATTTCAGATAAATTAGATCTTGCCGGAGTTGCGCCATTGCTTTGTGCTGGAATTACAACGTATTCACCGCTAAAACACTGGAAAGTTGGTCCTGGGCAAAAAGTAGGAATCGTTGGTATTGGAGGTTTAGGCCATATGGGAATCAAATTAGCAAAAGCTATGGGCGCTCATGTTGTCGTTTTCACAACATCTGTATCTAAATTCGATGCAGCAAAAAGCTTAGGAGCTGATGAAGTTGTTTTGTCTACCGATCCTGAACAAATGGCCAAACATGCAAAAAGCCTGAACTTTATTTTGGATTGCGTTTCAGCTGAACACAATATTGATTCCTATTTGAATTTACTAAAAGTTGACGGAACTTTGACCTTAGTTGGAGCACCAATGGAACCACTTCCGGTAACATCTTTCAGCCTTTTATTAGGAAGAAGAAGTTTCGCTGGTTCAGCTATTGGAGGAATTGCAGAAACTCAGGAAATGCTTGATTTCTGTGCCGAACATAATATTACCGCTGACATTGAATTAATTGGCATTAATGAAATAAATGATGCCTACGAAAGATTACTAAAAGGAGATATTAAATATCGTTTTGTAATTGATATGGCTTCTTTGAAGTAAGACACTTTCTAAGATTCTAAGTTGCTAGGGTTCTAAGATGCTAAGATACTAAGGTTCTGAGATACTAAGGTTCTGAGATACTAAGATACTAAGCCTCTAAAATGCTAAGAGAAACTTAGAGCCTTAGTATCTTAGCATCTTAGCAACTTTTAAAAAAAAAAGAAAAACCCTCAAGCAATTCAACTCTTGAGGGTTTTGTAAAATAAATGAAGACTTAAAGACTGAGGTTCTTTCTATTTAAAAGAAACCTTTGAACCTTTGCTACTTTAAGCCTTTGCATCTATTAAAAAATAAATAATAACCAATTAAATTTATTTTACTTTTTGTCTAAATTTTGTTTCAGCAATTTGGCATGTTCCAAGTGCGCTGTTAAACCCGAAATATTATTTGAAGCCCAAAGTTTTACATCATTATCAGTAGCGTCTTCAGTTGCTTTTTGAAGTTTTTTAATTGCTTTTTCGTGGCCATCGATCATCATATCGGCGAATTTTTTGTCAAAGTCAAGACCTGTTTTTTCGTTTAGTTTGTTGTATTCGTCACGACCTTCTTCAGTAAGAGAAGTAGGCAATGTAAAGTTTTTAGCTTTTGCTAAGGCACTAACTTCTGAAGCCGATTTAGTATGCTCATCAACAAGCATTTTACCAAATTTTTTCACTTCAGGATTGGTGCTTTTTTGTTGTGCCAATTTTCCAATTTCGATTTCAGCCAAATTGATTTCAGCCTGATCAACCAAAAATTCAGAATCATCTTCTTTGCTGTCGATAGAATCAAATTTTGCTTCGTTAGCATCTTCTGCAACCTCTTTTGGATCTTCTTGTTTTGTTTCGTTTTTACAAGACTGAAGGAATATAATAATAAGTCCCGCTCCTAAAATTACTTTACCGGCTAATAGTATCTTTTTCATGATTTTAATTGTTTGAAAGTTATGATGTAAAATTATTCAGGAAGCAGGAGGAATCTATTACAGGATTTTTGGAGATTGTTATATGATTTGGATATGATGCTGTTATTGTAAGTTATTTTGTAATAGAAATAGTTTTATATTAGCTAATAATTTTCATCTAAAAGCAATTTTTGCTCAAATTATATTTATAAGAATGTCAAAACTATTTAAATTATTTTTTCTGTTGATTGTCTTTTTTTTAGGGAGTTGTAAAAGAGAGATTAGTGACATAGAATTCGAAAAAAATGTAATGACAGAGATTTTCCCAGATTTGATTGATTCTATTTGTATTGATGATAGAACAGTTCCTACTCCGCCTCCAATTTATGGGGAAATTATTTATGATAAAGAAGGCAATTATGTAAGTACTGATTCAACAAAAGGAACTGAAAAGCAAAAACAAGAAATACTAGAATGGAAGCGCAATTGGGATTCCATTGATAAAGCAATTGAAAAAGATACATCAAAATTAATTGTAGCATTCGACCCAAAAATAAAGGAAAGCAGTAAGGATTTAAAAGAATATTTGGAAGAGCATTTTAAAGGCGCTAAAATCTTTAATCCAAAAACAAAAGGAGATTCTACTTATACCATAGATTATAAAAATATCCCGCTTAAAGGTAAGTTTGAGTTAAGAAACATGTCGGAGTTTCCAAAAGATAGATATGAATTTTGGAGAAAAAAATATGATTTTATTTTTGCAGGCGCAATTTATTTTACAAGAATTCAATTTGATAAAGAGCGAAAATATGGCGTTTTAGATGGCGGTTTTTCTTGTGGAAGACATTGCGGAATTGGTGTAAGGATTTATATCAAAAAGGTAAATGATAAATGGATGATTGATCAAATTGATAATACTTCGGTGTCATGATAGTACTTAAAAAAATTATAGGTTTGTTTTTGCTTATTATTGCAGGGCTTCTGTTATTTGTATCGTATGGAACTTTGTTCACAGCAATTAAAAATTTTATAAAAGCGTCGACGAATCAGGATTTCTGGTATTTAATAATTTTTGCAGTGATAGTTTTTTCTTACTATAGGAACAATTTATATGATAAGATTTGGTTTGAAGTTATTAAAACCGAAAGCTTTGCCTGAAGATTCTATCGAGGAAATCGGAAAGATTTAATTGAAATATTTACTAAATGAAACAAAAAATTACTTTACTATTTCTTCTTGCAACAACTTTTCTTTCTGCCCAAATAAGCTACACTGGATTTATTGATAAATATCCCGTAGAATTGGTATCCTATATTTATTCTGATGGAGTAGGTACGGCGGTTTATGCTTATTCTAATTTTGATACTCCAATTGTTTTAAGCGCTAAACTTACCGGAAAGACTTTGGTTTTTACCGAAACAGACAAAACAAATAAGGAAACTGCAAAATTGACTTTTCAGAATTATAATGAAAAAAGCAAGCAGTTAAACGGAATATGGAAAGATTTAAATTCAGGAAAAGAACTCAAAATTACTTTGTCGAAGGAATTTGATATCGATTATGGCGATAATATTCAGTGGAAAGATAGGGAAATTCTCCAGCCAGAATCCTTTAAAGACAAATATTTTAAATTGATTGTCTCTAAAGAAAAAGGGAATTTTTATGCAAAAGTATCTGGTATAAAAATCCTAGAAAAAAAGACAGATAAATTGATTCAGAAAATAGCTGTAGAATGTCAGCTTTGGGGTGTGAATAACATAAGTATCGACGATTATAATTTTGACGGAATTCCTGATTTCTCTGTTTTTGAAAGCAGTTATGCCGGACCCAATACATCTAGTTTATATTTTCTTTATAATCCAAAAACAGGAAAATATTTTGAGAGCAGTTTCAGCGGAACTTCTTTAGAATTTGATTCAGTAACCAAAACGATTCATGAGCACAATCAATGTTGTGCCGGTAGCAGGCACATGAACGCCGAATATCAAGTGGTGAATAATAAAATGGTTTTAATAAAGAAAACTTGTCTGGTATATGATGAAAAAACCGAGGATTTTGTGGAAAGCAAATGCGATTAAATCAAAAGGATTAAATTTTTAGAATAAGAATTAAGATTTTTTAGAAAGGTTATGATTTAAAAATGAGGTTTCCCGTAAAATAAATCTATTTTTAATCGCAATATTTGTTTCAAATAATAAGGTGCATTATTTTGGTGCATATATTTAGTGAAGAAAAACCAAAAACCTCGTAATAGATGAAAACAACCTCAAAAAACAAGTCATTCACATCAACTCTTCGTGTTTTATTTCTATGTGCTTTTATTTTCTGCGGAGCATTATCAAATGTCACAGCACAAAAATTGACCTATAATCCAAAGAAAACAGATAACGGATTAATTTTCGGGTCATTTACTTTTCCAAAAGAAAAGGCAAGGTTTAATGGGTATTATATGCTTATAAGTTATAAATCTACTGATCCTAAATTGGTTAGAAAATATTCAAAAGAAGTACATTTTATTCCTGCGCAGATTACAAGAATGCGACACAAAGGAGACTTAGATGGCGGGTTGACGTATCTTTTTGCTGTTGAAAAACCGGAAGGAGAATATGTTATTACAAATATTAGACTTTTTTCAAATAGCGGTTTTCAAATTCTTCAAAAAACTAGTAATATAAATGGCTTTTCAATTCCTTTTAATGTAAATAAAGGAGAAATTAAATATATAGGAAACATAGTATTTAATGAATATGCCGAAAACGGTGAACCTTTTGTAAGTTATCAGAATAATTTTGAAAAAGACCTTGCCGGGATAAGAATAGAAGAACCATATGTTTTTTGGGATGCAGCAAAAAATGATGATTCAATAAAACTTTCTTTTGACAAAGCATTGTAATTATTGAAACTAATAATGTATGAATGGAGCTAATTAGCTAAAAAAATGAAAAAACTTTTCCTAGTAATATTATTTCTTTTGAATCTTAGTGTTTCTGCGCAAGCATATTTTCCAAGTTTTTCAATCTTGTTCTTAAACGATCCAGATGAATCTCTTTTTAGTCCGGAGCTTAATTATTTTAGAGAAGAATTAAAAATAGCTAGTAAGACCCTTTATGTAGGAGATGTACAAACATCTACCAGTAAGTCAGGTGGTTTTTATGCCTTTAAAGTTGTCCCAACTGCTGTACGGGAGTATAATTTTTTAAATTCGGGTGTGTTTTTAAGATTCAACGTCAATTTAAGAGAGAAATCTGCTTCATTTCCGGTTACTTTTGAGGAGTTTATGGATAAAGATAATTTAGAAGGAAACGGCAGAATTGAGATTGGCGCGCAAGGACTTTCTTTGGGTTTTGATCAAAAAATAATTAAAGTATTCAAACCTGCATCTGTCAAAAATAAAGCCGACTTTACAATTACCAAAATTGAATATAAAATCAACAAGACAAATCTGGAAATTGAATTTAAAGGCAGCTTTGCCACCGACATAGTTCTAAAAGGAAAGAAAATTAAAAAAGATCAAATTTCCCTTTTGATACTAAATGTATATAAGACAGGGTTTGATATTTCCTATGAAACTCAGATAAAAAAGGAAAAACTATTTACTTTTAAAAAGCTTAAATAATGTCCTTTTAAAATTGCAAAAATCCCAATTCCAAGAATTGGGATTTTTTTTGCCTTCCACTTTCCACTTTCCACTTTCCACTTTCCACTTTCCGACTTTCCACTTTATGACTTTCGACTATATCTAACTCAAATTATGAAAGTTATAACTAAAATTGTATAACTGAAAAATCTTTCTTTTTTGGGAACTTTGATATACCATACATCTTAAATCATTAACCTAAAATTAAAAGTCATGCCAGATCCAAGAATTAAAAACGAAAAGCAGTATCAGGCTCTAGTAGAAAAAGGATACAGTAAAGAAAAGTCGGCTCGTATTGCCAATACGCCAGATGCAGGAGAAAAAGGTGGTAAAGCAAAGCCATATGAAGAATGGACAAAAGACGAATTGCTTAAACAAGCAATAAAAGTTGGAATAAAAGGACGTTCGTATATGAATAAAAAAGCATTAGTTAATTCTTTACGAAACAATTAAAACCGGAAATCATGCCCGCAAAAATCGCTCAGCAAAAGCTTATGAATCAATTAATCAAGTCACCGCATTTGGTACTTGAAAAATTGGATTTGGTTTATGTAAGCAATCAAAAACTGCCAATTGAAAGATGCGAAGGTGAAGATGGCTTTGTTTATAAAAAAAACGGCAGATGCATCAAACAAAAAAGCGAATTAAAACGCTTTAGCAGTTTGGTTTTGCCACCTGCTTGGGTAAACGTTCATATTTCCGATCTATCAAACGGACACTTGCAGGCAGTTGGTTTAGACGTTAAAAACAGAAAACAATATCGTTATCATCCAAAATGGAATCAAATAAGAAACCAGACGAAGTTTTATAAAATAGCCGAATTTGGTCAAAAACTTCCTGCTATCCGTAAACAAGTTGATCGTGATTTAGAACAAAAAGAATGGTCTAAAAATAAAGTTATTGCACTTGTGATTCGGTTAATGGAAGAAACGCATATCAGAATCGGAAATGAGAAATATGCCAAAGACAATAAATCATATGGACTTTCGACTTTGCGCAAACGACACATCAACATCAATAAGAATTCCCTCCGATTTGAATTCATCGGAAAAAAAGGAAAACAGCATACTATTACAACTCGAAATAAACAGCTTGTAAAACTGGTAAGCCGATGCGAGGAAATTCCGGGATGGGAAGTTTTTAAATATTATGATAAAAACGGCGAACGAAAAGTTTTAGACAGTCATATGGTCAATGAATATCTTCATGAAATTTCAGGAGAATATTTCAGTGCCAAAGATTTCAGAACTTGGGCCGCTTCGATAATATTTTTTGAAAATTTAATGGAAATCGGGATAACATCTGACGAAAAAGAAATTAAAAGAAATATTGTCACCGCATACGACGCGACAGCCGAGGCGCTCGGAAATACAAGAAATGTATGCAAAAATTATTACGTTCATCCGCTATTGGTTTCGACTTATGAAGACGGATCAATTCAGCCTTATTTTGACAAAGTAAAAAAGAGCCGAAGCACAAAAAAATACTTTTCACGCTCTGAAGCTGCATTTGCAGAATTGATTGAAAATTATCAAGTCAATTTATTGTAAATCGCCTTTTATAGAGCTAGAAATAAAATGTTTAGAGTTAATGCATCTCCTTTAAAAGCATGAAATTTGAGTAACAAACAAAATCGTTATTAACTAAAAATCAATTATTATGTTACGTTGGACAGTCATATTTATTATTTTGGCAATAGTTGCCGGAATATTTGGTTTTGGTGGCATTGCCGCTGGAGCAGCTAGTATAGCAAAAGTTTTATTTTTTATATTCCTGGTGTTATTCATCATTTCGCTTATTAGTGGCCGAAGAAGTGTTTAAACCAAGAATCTCAGTACATAAATTCGAATAAAAACGACACAATTATATCTTGGTATTTTGTGTCGTTTATCTTTTAAAAAAATAGCAACTATGGGAACAAAAAGTGGCGCTTATCAAGATGTCTATGTAAAAAGAGAAGACGAAATGGTAAGCTTAAAAAATGATGTCACAGATTTTTGCGAAAAGTATTTAAAACCTGTACATCCTCAAAACTGGGACTGGTCGATTCGTGATTTTGAAAATCCTAAAAACGACCCTACAACGGCCGAAGCACGAGCCATTGCAAATGTGGTTTACAAAGATTTGCTGGACAGCAAAAATACAGAAGTAGATCTTTCGACCATGAACAATGTCGAAGCTATTAAAGCGTATTTAAATCCGAAAAGCAAACATGCCGAATTTAATATGGAAGAATTTGCTTTTGCTTTAAAAGTGGAGTTGGAGCATGGAAAAATTAAAGATGTAAATGTAACCAACAATCATCCGTTTTTAACAGCGATGATTGCGCTTGCACATATGACAGAAAGTTTGACCTATTATAAACGCTTAAAAGTGATGGAAGCCGAAGGTGAAATTTATGAAATCATGCGTAAAATTGAAAACTCGTCAACAGGCAAAGAAGCCTGGTACAAAGAATTAGGAAAAGCAGAACAAGAATTGAGCGAGGCGAGGGAAGGTTTAACAGAACGTCTGCAAAAAATGGATGATATTCCGACGCTTGAAAAAATTGGCGATTAACATTGAAATCAAGCTCTAATTTACCACATAAAAAACATAAAAAAACCGTTAAGAATTTCTAATCTTAACGGTTTTACTTTTGTAAAAATTCAAATTTTACCTTCTTAAATCATCGTCTGAGTACGCGTCATCATCTTCTTGAACATCGTCCTCAACATAAGTATCAGCATCATCGTTATCATCATCTTCGTCGTTAAAATCGTCGTCATCTTCATCTAAATCTTCTAAATCATCCTCTGTTTCATTAAAGTCATTTTCAAAAGTGTCGGCGGGATTATCAAATTCATCGTTTTCTTCTTCTTCTTCGTTAAGATCTTCGTCAAGATCTTCTTCTTCTTCTTCGTCAAGATCTTCATCTATGTAATCGTCGTCATTTTCTAACTCAATTTCATAGACATCATCGTTATTGTCTTCTAAATCGCGATCGGTATGAAAATCATCATCAAGATCGTCTAAATCATCGTCGCTATAATCCATAACGTTTTCATCAGGATTTGGCTTATCAGGATTATGTCCGTTTCTTACCGTATAACCGCGATCTGCAATTCCTTCGATACTGTTATCCGTTTCTTTTAGATCGTTTAAATCATAGAGTTCTTCATTCATCACCATATTTCTATTGGTGGCGTTAGGGTTTCTGTTAAGAATGCTGTTGTTTTTATTTATAGTATTCATGACATTAGTTTTTATAATTTCTATAAAACAAATCTAATTCTAAATGCAAGAGAATTCTTTATAGAATTGTTTCGTGTAATTGTATAATTATCAGATGTGTAGAATAGAATTTAATTGCAGAATGCTATAACCCTGCTGGAATTTCTAATGGTAATTTTATCCTCTATTAATCATAAAAAGAAATTACCATGAAAACTACGAATAACAAAAATGAAACTACAGCCAAGCAAGAAGTAAAGAGAGGTGTTACAAAACCAAAATCAAATGCTGCAGCCGGCCTGAACGAATTATTTGAAGATGGCTTGAAGGATATATACTGGGCAGAGAAAGCTTTGACAAAAGCACTTCCGGTAATGTCTAGAAACGCAACATCTGAAGAATTGATTACAGCTATTAATAACCATTTGGTTGAAACAGAAGAACATGTAACGCGTTTGGAGAAAGTTTTTGAACTGATTGGAAAAAAAGCAACGGCTAAAAAATGCGATGCAATGGAAGGTTTGATTGAAGAAGGAAAAGGAATTCTTGAAGAAACTGAAATTGGCGTGGTGAGAGATGCCGGAATTATTGCGGCAAGTCAGAAAATTGAGCATTACGAAATTGCGACTTACGGAACTTTGAGACAATTTGCTGAAACCTTGGGTATGGAAGAAGCAGCTTCATTATTAGAATTGACGCTTGATGAAGAAAAAGGAGCCGATAAATTATTGACAGAAGTGGCTGTAAACGCCGTGAATCTTGAAGCTGCTGAAGCAGAGTAAGATTAAAAATTAGGATAAAAAGTGCAGTGTAACAACTGCATTTTTTTTTAAGAAATTTTAAAAGAAAAATTATGCCCGAAGGTCCATCCATATTAATTTTAAAAGAAGAAGTACAGCAGTTTGCCGGTCAGACAATAATGGAAGTTTCAGGAAACAGCAGTATTGATATACACCGTTTAAAAGCCAAAAAAATAGTAGCCTTCAAGACTTGGGGAAAACATTTTTTAATTTGCTTTGAAGACTTTACTGTAAAAATTCACATGCTGATGTTTGGTACTTATCGAGTTAATGAGCAAAAGGAAACCAAACCGCGACTGCATTTACAGTTTGCTACGGGCGAAATTAATTTTTATACCTGTTCAATCAAAATATTGGAAGGCGATGTAAATCAATATTATGATTGGAGCGAAGATGTGCTGAACGAAAACTGGAACCCGAAGAAAGCAAAACAAAGTCTGGATAAGATTCCTGATGAAATGATCTGTGATGCAATTTTAGACCAAAACATATTTTCGGGAGTAGGGAATATCATTAAAAATGAAGTTTTGTACCGATGTTTCATTCATCCTGAATCATTGGTTGGAAAAATTCCGTCTGAAAAAATCACTGAGATTATTTCTGAATGCTCCCTCTACAGTTTTGAATTTTTGTATTGGAAGAAAAAGTTTGAATTGAAGAAACATTGGCTGTCTTATACAAAAAATAGTTGCCTTCGCTGTAATTTACCGATGATCAGAAAATATACAGGAAAAAAGAAACGCCGAAGTTTTTTTTGCACCAATTGTCAACAGCTGCACATATGAAAACGGATATCTCAATAGGATGCTCGAGTTATAATAACCGATTTTGGAAAGGTGTTTTTTATCCTGAAAACCTGCCTACTTCAAAGTGGTTTGATTATTATTGCGAGCGTTTTAATACGTACGAATTTAATGGAAGCTTTTATAAATTCCCAACATTAAGAATCTTTGGAAATTGGTACAATAAAACACCAGATCATTTTATATTTTCAGTAAAAGCGCCCAAGGAAATTACGCATATCAAAAAGTTTATAAGTTGCGAAGCTTTATTAAATGACTTTTATAATTGCTGTAAAGATGGGTTGAAAGAAAAGTTAGGATGTGTTCTCTTTCAATTTCCGCCGAGCTATTCGTTTACAACTGAAAGACTTATAAATATTGTTCAAAACCTAGATTTAAGTTTCAAAAATGTAATTGAATTTCGTCATGAAAGCTGGTGGAATCAGGAAGTTTGGGATGCATTTAGGCAAAACAATATTACCTTTTGTAGTGTCAGTTATCCAAGGCTCCCACAAACTATTTTTACAGATTTTCCTCTTGTTTATATTCGTTTGCATGGTGTTCCAAAGCTGTTTTATTCCAGTTATTCTTCAGATGAATTATTAGATATTACAACTAAAATTGCATCTAAATCTGGATTTGTGTATTTTAATAATACTGCTAGCGAGGCAGGGATTTTGAATGCTTTGGAGATGAAGAGGTTGATTTAACCGCAAAGTTCGCAAAGGTTTATGCAGAGCACGCAAGAGAATGAATCTTAGCGAACTTTGCGTAAACCTTTGCGAACTTTGTGGTTAATGGTTAGACTAAAACTTATTGAAGCTGTAAATTCCCTTCAATACCGTCATCCATCGTTTTACCGGTTACAAGGGCGGCAGTCATTTTAGCAATTGCAACCATTTTACCGTGTTTATTATTCCAGTAATAACCGTCTTCAGGAACCACTTTTATAACGCTTAAATTTGGATCGTCAATACCGCCCGGCATCCAGACTTTTACAATAGGGTCGTATAAATCTTCAATAATATCTCTTTTGTATAAAATCGTTGCTTTTCCGTGCAGTGTCAGGAATTTATCGTGTGGTTCAGAAAAGAATATTTCTACAATAGGATTCATTGTAATCTCGGCATTTTGACTGCTGTTTCGGTCAGATAAAAACCAGAGATTGCCTAAATCATCGATTTTTTGAACAGACATTGGCCTTGACTGCAAACGATCGCTGTTGTAAGTACAAAACATGCAGGTTTTAATATTTTCTGCCAATTCTTTTATTTTGTTTACCGCTAATTCTTCGGTAAGGTTTTTATGATCTCCCATGACTTTTAATTTAAATGATTAATTGTATAAATCTTTGATTTTGTTTTGCTTAAAATCTATTGAACAAAGTTGGTGTTTTTAGAACGGAAAGATTTATAGAATTATACTTATAAATTATCAGATTTCAAGCTGGCGTTTTTGTCAGAATATTTTAGCATATTATTGTGCGTGAAATTATTTTTTTTATCTTTACAAAAACAGTTTAACCCATTCTACATGAACGATTTGTTAATTTTCTATACTGATGATGACGAAGACGATTTAAGCATATTTGCTGATGCAGTCGATTCATTATCAAAAGATATAGTGCTGCAAACTTATTCAGGTGGAGAAAAGCTATTAAATGCAATAGCGCACTCGCCTCCAAAGCCAGATGTTATTTTTTTAGACTTAAATATGCCTGGAAAAAATGGTTTTGATGTTTTGACAGAACTCAAAGGATCCGATGAAAATAATGATATTCCAATTATCATTTTTTCAACTTCAAATGAGCCAAGTATCATTGAAAAAAGCCTCGCCTTAGGAGCGAATTATTTTATTACAAAACCAGTTTTGATGAAAGATATCATAAAATCTATTGAGCATTCCCTGACCATAAATTGGAAGGAATTTGTTCCAGATCATAAAACTTTCGTTTACAAACTGTAATCTCAGCAGCTTACAAAAAAAAAAAAAGAAGTACCAGATTCATTTTAATAAATGAATCTGGTATTTTTTTATAATTCAGGGAGGAAAATTTTAAAAGTTGCTCCTTGGCCTTTTTTACTGCTCGCTTTAATAATTCCCTTATGGTTTTCGACAATTTTTTTTACGATCGCCAGTCCAATTCCAGTTCCTAAAAATTCACTATCTGTATTCAAACGCTGAAAAACCTCAAAAATACGCTCTTTATAAGCATCATCAAAGCCAATTCCGTTGTCTGAAATTCTTAGGCAAAAATAAATTTTGTTTGGATAATCAACCTTAAATTTTAATTTATTGCCAAGAACCCTTCGGGCTTTTATCTGAATATGAGGCGGAACATCTTTGTGGGAAAATTTCAATGCATTTCCAATTAAATTATGAAGCAGCTGCCTGAATTGAAAAGGCATTACTGTTCCTTCACCAAGAGGATGAAGTTCTATAAGAGCATTTTTTTCTTCAATACGATCAGAAAAATCCATTAGGACTTCTTCTGCAATTTCGTCTAAATTGGTTTTTACAAAAGTTCTGTCGGCCGAATTAGTTCTAGAATACGTAAGCAAATCTTGTATAAGCGCCTGCATTCTTTTGGCCGAAAATTCAATACGTTCTAAATAAGCTTTGGCTTTCGCCGAAATATTCTGTTCGTCCAGATCGGTTAGGCGACTGGCAAAAGTCTGGATTTTTCTTAAAGGTTCCTGCAAATCGTGGCTTGAGATGTAAGCAAAAGACTGAAGTTCAATGTTCATGTTTATCAAATCTTTGTTTTTGCTTTCCAGTTCCTCTGTGCGCTGTAAAACTTGCTTTTCTAGTAAAGTGGTAGAATCTTTTTGATCTTGAATATCTGTACTTGTACCTACCCACATTTGGATTTTGCCATCAGCATCTTTTTGCGGAATCGCGTGACTTGCATACCATCTGTATTTTCCATCATGACGCAAAAATCGGTGTTCAAATAAAAAATCAGTACCCGTTTTTATTGATTCCATCCATCGATTAATATTTTCTTCACGGTCGTCAGGATGAATGATCTGAAGCCATCCGTTTTGATTAATATTAATTTTTGAAAGGCCAGAAAAATTATAAAGCGACTGATTGAAATAGTTCATATTTCCCATAGCATCACTGGTCCAGACAAACTGCTGAATCGAGTCGGCGAGGAGCCTGAATTTTTCTTGGCTTTTCATTAAAACTTCCTGGCTGTTTTTCTCGTCAGTAACATCCATTACAATTCCGAGCATTTTCACAGGATTTTTTAAGTCGTCAAAAAACATTTTTCCATGCACTCTTATCCATGCAATAGAATCATCTGGTTTCAGGATTCGGGCTTCGTATTTGTAAATAGTCGTTTTCAGTGCTTTTGCAAATGCCTTTTCGATTACTGGGAGGTCCTCCTGAAAAATCTGACTTAATATCTGGGCACGAGTCACTTTTTTGTTTTTTTCTAGACCAAAGAGAGTCAGCAAATTATTAGAATAGATCAATTCCTGTGTAGGAACATTTAAATCCCAAGTTACGACTTCGGCAATTTCCGAAGCTAAGCGCACTCTTTCTTCTGCATCTTCCACTTTTTTTCGGGTTTCGACTTTGTCTGTAACATTATTTACATTGACCATTACTGCCGAAATATCTCCATTTGGTTCAAAAAGCGGCGTATATTGATAATCAAGATAAAATTTTTCGAGTTTTCCTTTAATGTTAATATAAGCAACTGACTCGCTTTCACGAATCGTCTTTCCATTATTCAAAACTTCATCTAAAAGTTTTGGATATTTTTGATTTAGTAATTCCGGAAAAACTTCCAAGATTGGCTTACCAATAGTTTCGCTTTCTGTTTTCTGCCAAATATCATTAAGCATCGTCGTATTGGCCAATTCTATAATATAATCCTTTCCCTTAAAAATCGTCATCGCGATTGGCGACTGCATCACCAGATTTCTAAAAGCTTTTTCTTGTTCGGCCAAGAGATATTTAGAACGTACAGATTCGGTTACTTCATAACCCACAACTATAACGCCAGTTACTTCGTTATTTTCTTCTCTTAAAGGATGAAAAACGATATTAAAATAGCATTCTTCTTTTCGCCCATATCGATTGATGGTGACTGGCAATTCATCAGTAAAAAACGGAATTCCTTCTTCATAAACTTTAGAAATCAGAGGATAAACAGCATCTTTAGTTTCAGGCACCGATTCGAAAACAGGTTTATTTAGTGTTTCTTCCTCCGTTTTGTCTACAATTTGATAATACGTATCATTTGCTAATTCGACAATATGATCAGGACCTTTAAGAATTGCAATTCCTAACGGAACCTGCTGTACAATGTTTTTAAAACGCTTTTCACTTTCTTCGATTGCTTGGCGCGACATAACCTGAAGCGTTACATCATTTGCAATGGCAACAATTCCCGAAATTGTTCCGTCTGGTTCATACAACGCTTCATAAACAACATTGATATAAGTATTTACGATTTTGCCGTTTCTAGTTAATTTTACCGGAAGTTCATTTGCGGTAAAGCGCTCGCCAGTCATATATACTTTCAATAAAATATCTTCAAGACCCTGTCCTGTTACTTCAGGCAATGCTTCAAAAATGGGCTTATTTAAAACTTCATGCTCTTTGCGTTCCCAAATTTCCAGCATTAATCGGTTTGCAATTTCAACGACAAAATCTTTTCCTCTAAAAATACACATAGCATTTGGTGTCTGCAGTATATTATTGCGGTAGCGTTCGTTGCTTTCTTCGAGTCTTTTTCTAATGTTTACTTTATCTGTGGTTTCTGTACATACAACTAGAACACCAGAGATTTTTTCGTTATCATCAGTAACAGGACTATAGCTAAAAGTCCAGTAAACATCTTCTAAATTTCCGTTTCTGCAAATTGGCACTAATTGGTCTTCGTGCCAAGTAGGCTCGCCATTTGTAAGAACCTGATCAATTAAGGGACCAATAAAATCCCAAATTTCCGGCCAGTATTCAGCGCCTTTTTGTCCTAGAATATCAGGGTGTTTTCCTTCGTTTCCAAGACTTGGACGGTAAGCATCATTGTAAAAGCAAATATGTTCTTCTCCCCAAAATAAAAACATAGGAAACCTAGAATGTAAAAGAATACCTAAAGTAGTGCGAAGACTTTGAGGCCAAGTTTCAACCGGCCCAACAGGGGTTTTGCTCCAATCTTTGGCACGTGTAAGGGCACCCATTTCACCCCCATTTGAAAGAAAATTGTAATGTGTATTGTTCATTAAAATTTGTTTTTGCACTTAATTGAAAAAATAAATTTCTCTAATAAATATAGCGTTTTGTATTGTATACTGTCTTATAAATTTAAAATTAATAAAAATATTCATCACAAGAATTGGTCTTTTTTGAATGAGATAGTTTTTAAATCTATTGAGTTAATTTTATTTGTAAACTATGATGAAATTTGACTTAGATAGATTAACAAAGATGTTATTCAAATTTTAAGTCATGAAAAAAGAGCAAAAACACGAAACCGACTATATACAGAAATATCAAGATGAAGGCTATACAGCAAATTTTTTATTTGATAACGCCAGCCTAATCGATACTGATACAAAGTACGCTTATCAGCCAGACGAAATTTATATTGTAGCCCATCACAGATATGAAGGTATGAGCGACCCAGATGATATGTCAATATTGTATATTATTGAAACAAAAGATCATATAAAAGGAACTCATTTGCTAGGTTATGGCCCAACAGCAGATTTAGATGAAGCCGAATTTTTTAAAGATATTCCGAAAAAGAATTATTCAAAAAATGCCGATGTAAGTGAACTTACTTAAGATTTTTTTTAGGTTCTAAGATTCTAAGATTCTGAGATTCTAAGGTTTTCTTAGCTAAAAACAATCCTTTTTGCATTGTCATTTGATCTAAAATTAATAACCTTATAGTCTTAGGACTTTAGACTCTAAGTCCCTTAAAAAATGAAGATAAAATAAATAGGTATTTTTATTTTGCTGAGGAGCAGTTGTTCCAGATTTATCTGGGGCAGCTGTTTTTTTTTGAGGTTCTGAGGGGCTAAGGTTCTGAGCTTCTGAGATTTTTTTTAAAGAAAATTATTCTTTACGTATGTTATTTGGACAAAAATAAAAAAGCCTTAGAACCTTAGCCCCTCAGAACCTTAGTCCCTTATAAAATAAAAATTATGAAATATCTGACTGAAATTGTGTAAGGGTTTGATTTACAATTAATACGAAATTTGAATTATACAAAATGAGAATTATTATTCAGCTCATTTATATAAAACTAATTAAGTATTGATTACTTTGTAAAACCAAACCAAAATGAAAAAACTATACATAAACAATGGGGAATTTGATACTGTTTTTAATGACCTTAAAGATAGTTTTAACGGCACATTAAGTGCTCAAAACAATGAATATAATTTAGATATTCAATCAAAATGGACTAAAGGTTCTATAAAAGGAAACCGTTTTGATGATAAGATTTTGTTTATGCATTTTGATTTGGTTTTTCATCAGGATGTAAGTTTAAGTATTGAGGCATTTCAATCGGCTCCTGTATTTTTTGTTTATTGTGAAAACGGAAAAGTATGCCACAGTTTTGGCGCTAACGGAGAAAAGAAAATCGTGGGTAAAAACCAGTCGGCAGTTTTAAATAATTCCTCTGTAATTAATAGTGTTTTATATTTTGAAAGCCATAAACGTATTCAGTTTACTTTGTTAGGAATGCCGACAGTGGAGAATAGAAACACACCTTTAGTTTCTCAGGTAAAACAGCATTTTACAAATGATTCTGGAAACTATATTTACATTGGAAAAGAGAATGCAAGAATTTCAAAAAAGATTCAGCAATATAAAACAATGCCCGAGAAAGGTATAGTAGGAACGCTTCTTAAAAAAAGCATTTTGAATCATATTGTAGAGATGGAGGTAGAGCAGCACGCTTTTAATTATTTAAAAACATTTGATCCAATTGTGGATATTGTTGTTCGTCAAATTGCTGAAATCAAACGAATTTCAGCCATGAGTTTTTCTGAAGTATTTACTTCTTTCAAGCTTTTCAGAGCCAAACATCATTGGTCATTTAAGCTTTATAACCAAAAATTAGCTAGCTGAGAAGCAACATATATTTTGTCTTAAGATTCATTTCTAAGACGCTAAGATTCTGAGATTCTGAGATTCTAAGTTTTTTTAAACTGGTGTCTCAGAGTTTTTTTTATGACTCTAAGATGCTGAGACTCTAAGATTTTTTAGCTTAGGATCTTAGCATCTCAGCATCTTAGAAACTCAGACTACTCTTTTTCGTAATAAATTATAAAATAGACCATCACTAGATTTAGACATAGCGAAACACTATTCGTGATTATGATTGGTAAATCTTTTTTTAAAATTCCATAGATAATCCAAACAACTATTCCAAAAGTCAGTATTCCAAAAGTCTTGAGTGAAATATCCTTTACTTTCTTAGTTTTCCAAACTTTTAAAATCTGAGGAATTGTAGATATGGTGATGCATCCTCCTGCAAATAATCCTATAATGTCGATATAGTTCATTTTTTTAATTTCTAAGATTCTAAGATGCTGAGGCGCTAAGGTTTTTTCTTATCCTCCAACCAATTCCCCTCCATTAATATGAATAAATTGTCCTGTAATATAACTGCTGTCCTCGCAGGCCAAAAACACATAGGCTGGCGCAACTTCTGATGGCTGTCCGGCTCTTCCCATCGGATTGTCTTTTCCAAAATCTGAAATTTTATCAAAACTAGCCACAATCAACGGTGTCCAGATAGGCCCTGGCGCAACACCGTTTACTCTGATTTTTCTTTTTGCAAGCATAGCGGATAGCGATTTGGTAAAACTAACGATTGCGCCTTTTGTGCTGGCATAATCTACTAAATGTTCACTGCCTCTATAAGCCGTTACTGAGCTTGTGTTGATAATAGTGTCATTTTCATTTAGAAGTGGCAGCACCGCTTTTGTTACATAGAAATAGGGATATATATTGGTTTCAAAAGTTTTCTGAAGCTGTGCCGCAGTAATTTTTTCTAATTCATTTTGCGGAAATTGAACTGCAGCATTATTAACCAAAACATTTATTTTTTTAAATGTACTGATGCATTTTTTAACGGCACTTTTGCAGAATTTCTCATCCTTTAAATCACCACTTATTAAAAGGCATTGCTGGCCTTCTTTCTCAATTAATTCTTTTGTTTGCAGTGCATCTTTGTCTTCTTTTAAATAGACAATCGCAATATTCGCACCTTCTCTGGCAAAATGAACTGCGACACTGCGCCCTATACCACTGTCACCGCCTGTTATAAAAGCGACTTTACCAAGAAGCTTACCGCTTCCAGCATAATTTTTACGTATTATTTCGGGTTCGGGATGCATTAAATATTCATTTCCGGGAAGTTCCTGTTTTTGTTCAGGAAATGTTTTAACCTTTTTCATAATAGTTTAAGTTATCGTAATTCATTTGTAATTTAGATAGTTTTCTATCAGTAGATTAACTGAAATAATTTTAAGATTATCTCAAAAAATGCGATTTTCTTAAACATGGGAATTATATAACGAATTAGATTTTTGATGAAAAATAATTTTAACTTTTCTTTATAAATTTGAAAGTTGAGCTTTGGCTGTCCAAAATAGGATCAGATGTTTTGGATAACGCCAACGCTTAGTATTTCAAACCAAAACAAATTCTTAACGCTTTTACCCCATACGGCATGGTATTGATTGTAGACGATATAAAGGCAAATATTATTGCCTTAAAAAAAACATTAGAGCTGCATAATATCGATGTCGATACCGCCGAATCTGGTGAGGAAGCCCTGAGGAAAATTTTAAAAACAAATTACTGCCTCATTATTATGGATGTTCAAATGCCAGGACTTGATGGCTTTGAAGTGGTAAAAATCCTTTCAGGAAATAAACGGACAAAAGATATTCCGGTTATATTTCTTTCTGCTTTAAATATCGAAAAAAAATACATTTTTAAAGGTTATGAAACGGGTGCGGTGGAGTATATCACAAAACCTGTTGATACCGATTTGCTGATGCTGAAGGTAAAAACCTTTATTAAAATCTACGAACAGCAAAATGAACTGAAAGGCATTAAAGATCTTCTTTCAAAAGAAATAAAAATCAGAAAAGAAGCGCAGGATAATCTTGAAATTAAAATTGCCGAAAGAACAAAAGAATTGGTTTTGAAAAATGAAGAGTTAGAGATGAAAAACCACGAACTGCAACAGTTTGCCTGGGTTGTTTCGCACGATTTGAATGAGCCGATTCGAAAAATTCAAATCTTTATAAAAATTATCAAAGACCTTTATTTAAGTGCCGATGAAAAAGCAGTTGATTATGTGGACCGTACTATTAAATCGGCTGAAAGAATGCAGACATTGATTACGGATCTTTTAGCATATTCGCGATTATCAGCGCAAGTCAAACCGGAAAGTACCGATTTAAATGTCGTTTTGCAGGAAGTGCTTTCGGATTTTGATTATTTGATTGATCGAAAGAATGCAACGATCAAAACTTCTGAACTCCCAACAATTGACAGTATTCCTAGCCAGCTTCGTCAGGTTTTTCAAAACCTGATTGGAAATGCCATTAAATTCTCAGGTGCAAATGAACCTCCACTCATCGAAATTACTTCAGAATTAATTGCCACTAAATCTTTTGACAGCGCGACTTCACCAGATGGAAAATTCTGCAGAATTACAGTAAAAGACAATGGAATTGGTTTTGACGAAATTTATCTAGATCGAATTTTTATCATTTTTCAAAGTTTAAATGACCGTCAAACGTATGAAGGAACCGGAATTGGTTTAGCGATTGCAAAAAAAATCATAGAAAAACACAACGGATTAATCACTGCTAGAAGCGAAGTAGGCAAAGGTGCGAGCTTTATTATTGTACTTCCTTTAAAATATGAATAAACAGAAATTATATATGAAGAATAATTTTAAAAGAAATCTGCTAATAAGTTCTTTAGTTTCGTTATTAGTACTTACCATTAGCTCTGTTGCGTCGTTTATAAGCATTCAAAGCTTGCTGCATAGCAATTTCTGGGTCAATCACACTCAGGAAGTTATTTATAATTTAAACGAAGGTTCAGCAATTATTACAGAGGCGCAGACAAATATGCGAGGCTATTTGATTACTGGCGACGAACAGTTTGTAGACAGATACAACGATTCTGAGGCTAAATCCAATGCTTATTTTGATAAATTGGACGAACTTACAGTTGATAATCCTTCGCAACAAAAACTTTTGAAAGAACTGCGTGATATGCGTGCTAGTTTTTTTAAATATTTGAACAATCAGATAGTCAAAAAACGTCTTGGAAAAGATGCCTTGATTTTTGATTTAAATGAAGGCAGAAAAATGATGAATGATCTGCGTGCGGTCATTAAAAAAGTTGAAGCTACAGAGCAGGGACTTTTAGCAGAACGCAACGCAAATTCAGAAAAATATGGCAATTACAGTTTAATATTGATCATTGTTGCCTTTTTTATTGCGTTTATTATTTCCATTGTTTTCTTGTTCCGAATTCTTAAAGATTTTAACGAACGTGTGGCTTTACAAATTGAATTAGAGAAAAAAGATTTTGAAACGGCTCAAAGAATTGAAGCAATCAGTACAATTGCTACCAATATTTCAAATGGAAATTATGACATTCGCGTTGATGACACAAAAGCAGATGCACTTGGAAGTGTTGGAGAATCGCTGAACACAATGGGTGTTAATCTTAAAAAGTCATTCGATTTGCTGTCGCAGAAAGAATGGCTTCAAACAGGGATTGCCGATTTGAATAATACAATGTTAGGCGAAAAACCATTACAGAAATTATCAAAAGATATTATAGAATTTTTATGTAACTATACCAACAGCAGCGCAGGTGTTATGTATGTGATAGATGGAGATGAACTTGCGACTGCGGCTGGTTACAGTTATATACCAAGCAAAAACAGAGAGCGTATCAAAAAGGGCGAAGGTCTTATTGGTCAGGTTATGATTTCTGGTAAAATGTTAGAACTAAAAACGTTAACTCCAGATGACATTCAGATTAATTATGCTTTAGGACAAATTAAACCTACTCATGTTGTCGCATTTCCTTTAATAGATAATAAAATGGAAGGTGCTATTGAACTGGCAAGTATTTATGGATTCTCAGAACTGCATTTAGAATTTTTGAGAATGGTTGCCAACAACATCGGAATTGCATTAAGATCGACTCAAAACAGAAAACGAGTGCTGGAACTGCTCGAAGAAACACAATCACAATCGGAAGAACTTCAGGTACAGCATAGTGAACTTGAGGCTATTAATGCCGAATTAGAAGCGCAGACAGAAAAACTTCAGGCTTCTGAAGAAGAACTTAGGGTTCAGCAGGAAGAATTGGAACAAACCAATGAAGAATTGTCTGAAAGAAGTGTTTTATTGGAAGAAAAAAACAATGAAATTCAGAAAAAATCCGAAGCTCTAGAACTGACGACACGATACAAATCGGAATTTTTGGCCAATATGTCGCACGAGCTAAGAACGCCGTTGAACTCAATTCTTCTTTTAAGCCGATTATTGTCTGAAAACAATAATAACAGCATGAACAATGAAGAGATTGAATTTGCAAAAGTGATTCAGAGTTCAGGAAACAGTTTATTAGGTTTAATTGATGAAATTTTGGATTTATCCAAAATTGAAGCCGGTAAAATGGAATTGGAATTTTTAGATGTTTCGACTAAAGAGATTACAGACACACTTTGGAACTTGTTTAATCTCGTTGCAAAAGAAAAAGGAATTGAATTTGAAATTATTTCTAAAGAAGCGCCAATTGTCATTAAAACAGATAAAATGCGCTTGGAACAAATTTTGAAAAACCTGATTTCAAATGCAATTAAATTTACTGAAAAAGGAAAAGTAAGCCTTGAAATTAAAATTAATACAGATGACGAAAAAATAATCTGCTTTATTGTAAAAGATACAGGAATTGGAATTCCGTTAGAAAAACAACCACTTGTTTTTGAGGCTTTCCAACAAGCAGACGGATCAACAAAACGAAAATATGGTGGAACAGGTTTAGGATTGTCGATCAGCAGGGAATTGGCAAAATTATTAAAAGGAGAAATTATACTGCACAGTAAAGTGAATGAGGGAAGCTCATTTACATTATGTCTGCCCGTTTTTGGATCGGCATATAATAAAATAAATGTTGAAAAAATTCCGCCAACTGATTTTACAGAAGTAGAGGAAGAAGAACCAGCTTCTGAAAAAAAATACATTAGTCTTGTAATTCCAGCTGAAATTGAGGATGATCGAAATTCAATTCGCGAAGGCGACAAGGTAATTTTAATTGTTGAAGATGATGTGAATTTTGCAAAATCACTTTTGGCTTTTACACGTCAAAAAGGATATAAGGGTGTTGTTTCAGTTCGCGGTGATTATGCATTGAATTTCACCGTGCTCTATAAACCAGTTGGGATTTTGCTTGATATTGAACTTCCTGTAAAAAGTGGCTGGGAAGTTTTGGAAGAATTAAAAAATCATTCCGAAACAAAACATATTCCGGTGCATATCATGTCTTCACACAAATTAAAGCAGGAAAGTTTGCTAAAAGGTGCTGTTGACTTTTTAGATAAACCAGTAGCTTTTGAAAAAATTCCTGACGTGTTTTTGCGAATCGAACATATTATAAATAAAGAAGCACAAAAGGTTTTAATTATTGAAGATAACCCGAAACATGCTAAGGCTTTAGCTTATTTTTTAGAAACATACAGTATTAACTCAGAGATTAAAAGTGAAGTTTCTGACGGGCTTCAGGCTTTAAATAAAACTGAAGTAGATTGCGTAATTTTGGATATGGGAATTCCTGATAAACAGGCGTATCAAATTCTAGACGGCGTGAAAAAAAATCCGGGCTTGGAGAATTTGCCTGTGATTGTTTTTACAGGAAAAAGTTTATCGCTTAAGGAAGAAGTAAAAATTAAAAAGTACGCCGATTCAATTATTGTGAAAACGGCACATTCGTATCAAAGAATGCTAGATGAAGTTTCTCTTTTTCTGCATTTGGTCGAAGATAAAAAAGAAGGAAAAGACAAAAAGGAAGGACATAAAAAGCTAAATTTACTGAATAACATTCTGCATGATAAAAAAGTCCTGATTGTTGACGATGATGTCCGAAACATTTATTCGCTTACAAAAGCTTTAGAAGTATTTAAAATGAATATTATTACAGCTTTTGACGGAAATGAAGCCATAAAAATTCTGAATGAAAATCCAGATACAGATGTAATTTTATTAGACATGATGATGCCTAATATGGACGGTTATGAAACAGCAGAGAAAATTAGGGCAAATCCGAAATTTTTGAATCTGCCATTAATTGCCGTTACAGCAAAAGCCATGACAGGAGACAGAGAAAAATGTATAAAAGCCGGAGCATCAGATTATATAACAAAACCGGTTGATGTTGACCAGCTACTTTCGTTACTGCGAGTTTGGCTTTACGATAAAGTATAAAAGTAAAACGCCACGAATTACACAAATTGACACAAATACAATTGGTATTTTTTAATTAAAAATTAGTGAAAATTAGTGTAATTCGTGGCAAAAAAATATAAGAGTTTATGAGTAAAAAACGACTTTTAATTGTAGATGACGATTCTAGGAATATTTTCGCATTGACGCATACTTTACGCGTCAAGTCTTACGATTGTTTGTCTTGTACAAGTGCTGAAGAAGCTTTAAAGCTACTTAAATCGGATGAAAAGGTTGATGCCGTTTTATTGGATATGATGATGCCAGAAATGGATGGTTATGATGCAATTCCGTTAATAAAAGCGATTCCTTCAAGAACATCTCTTTTTGTTATTGCAGTAACGGCTCAAGCTATGACGGGCGATAAGGAAAAATGTTTAGAGGCTGGGGCAGATGATTACATCTCAAAACCAGTAGATGTTGATAAATTACTGCTTATTTTAAGCAGAATTTGAGCTAAAATTTGAAAGGAATATGATTGAGGATATTGAGCTAGAGACGCTTATCAACGAAGTTTATGAATATTATGGTTTTGATTTTGGAAGTTATTCCAGAGCTTCGCTAAAAAGGCGTGTGAACCGAATTTTTCATTTAGATGGTTTTACGCATTTTCATGAATTTCTTTCCAAAGTCCGCTCAGATCCCGAATATTACAAAAGAATGGTGGACGAAATTACAGTTAATGTAACTGAAATGTTTCGTGATCCTTCATTTTACAGTGTCTTGAGAAATGAAATTTTACCACTTTTAGGAACAAAACCTTTTATTAGATTGTGGCACGCCGGATGCTCAACCGGCGAAGAAGTCTATTCGATGGCAATAATGCTCAAAGAGGCAGGCTTGCTTCATAAATCTTTAATTTACGCGACTGATATTAATGCGACCGTTTTAGAAACAGCCAAAAAAGGGATTTTTCCGCTTCGAATGATGAAAGAGTATTCACAAAATTATCGTGACGCTGGAGGTCAAGAAGATTTTTCAAGTTATTACACAGCAAACTACGGAATAGCAAAGTTTAATGGCGATCTGGCTGAAAAAATGGTTTTCTCGCAACACAATCTCGTTTCAGATACTTCTTTCAATGAATTTGATATGATTTTGTGTCGCAACGTTTTAATTTATTTTGATGCTGATTTGCAAAAACGCGTAATCAATTTATTTGACGAAAGTTTAGCTGTTTTAGGTTTTTTGGCTTTGGGTACAAAAGAAACTATAAAATATTCGATTGCTCCAAATAAATACAAACAATTGGATAAAGATAAAATATGGAGGAAATTAAAATAATATCAAATTGTAAAGTAGTTATTATTGGAGGATCGGCCGGAAGTTTGAATGCTTTAATGCTTATTTTGCCAGAGCTGATCACACTCAATGATTTTGCACTTGTAATTGTGCTTCACAGAAAAAGCACAGACGAGCAGACTTTAGAGGATTTAATTTCACTAAAATCAAACATAAAAGTAAAGCCAGTTGAAGACAAAACACCGCTTTTGCCTGGATTTATTTATATAGCACCATCAAATTATCATTTATTGTTTGAAAAAGACGGAATATTGGCTTTAGATACTTCCGAGAAAATAAACTACAGCCGTCCGAGTATTGATGTTTCTTTTGAATCGGCGGCCGAAATTTATGGATCGTCTTTGATCGGAATTTTATTTTCAGGTTCAAATGCAGATGGAACTGAAGGTTTAAAAGCTATTAAAGCATCTGGCGGAACAATCGCCGTTCAAAATCCGCTTTCTGCAGAAATGCCTTTTATGCCTAATAATGCTATTTTATATACAGATCCTGATTTTGTTTTAAACACACAGGAAATACTTCATTTTATTGCATCAATAAATACAAAATTAGACCAATAGATGTAATTATTTTTAACACATAGAAACATAGTTTTAAATGTGTAAAAAAGAATACGAAAAGAAACTAGGTTTCTCACACATAAGCTATGTTTATTTTAAAAAAGTGAAACGCCTTTAACCGCAGAGAAATCCTATGTTTCTATGTGTTAAATTTTTTTTAAGCGCAAATACAAATGTAAATAAAGGAGAACTTAATTTTTTGGCGGTGCTTTTTCATCTTCAGGAAGAATAATTTTATTCAATTCCGCTTCTTTTTCTGCTTTTCTTTGAGCTGCTTTTCCTTTGCCAATAGGTATTCCGGCCGTAATGTACCAAGATCTGTTGTACTGATTATTTGGTCCGTCGCCTTTCATAACAGTTACCAGGCCATAGTAGTATTGAACCGTAAAATTAAGGCCGTTTCCAACGTTTAAATGATAACCCAAACCTGCTGCAAGCCCGGCATCAATAACATGAATTTGATCGCGTATGTTTTTTTTGTAAAGAATATCGTCTTTCTCATATTCATTTTTGAATTCATCAAAGGCTTTTGCTAATAAACCAAACTGTGGTCCGGCTTTTACATAAATATTATTTTTGAACTGATATTTAATTAATATCGGAACATTAAAATAACGTATTTCACGGTTCACGCTGCCGCCGGCAAATGTATTGTCTAAATTTGCATCTCCAGTAGGATAGACCGGAATTCCCTGTGCACCCATAGGAGATTTTACAATTACACCAGTATTAATCATCCAAGCTGGATTTTTTCTTGACCTAAAGTCAAAGTAAAAACCAAGATTAAAACCAGGATTTGTTCCCGAAGAATCCATATTTGAAATAGTAGAAAAATTTACGCCGCCTTCTAAACCAAATTCTAAAAACTCAGAGTTAAGTTTATCTCCAAAAATCAAGGAAATTAAAACTTGCGATTGGGCCGAATTGATGCAAAAGAAAGTAAAAACGATTAATAAAATCTTTTTCATAAAATGGATGATTTACAGTCCAAAGCGATATTGCAAACTTCCCAATACTTGAGTACGGGTTCCTAAAAAACCACATTCAGCACGAAACATAAAATGTTTATTGAATTGATACTGCGACCCAACAATAAAGTTCCACATATCTTTTGGTCTTTTTTGAAGCGAATACTGAACAGATGAATCGGAAGCCGTGCTCAATGCGCCGTCCAGAGTTGCCAGAAATGTTCCTGCTCTATCTAAAGCTCTATCGGCAGTATTATGTTTGGCTATATTAACCGGATTTTTTTGTTCAGCTGGGCTCAAGCCGTCCCACCAGTTATCTACTTTTGTTTGGTTTTCAGCTACTTTTTGAAGACCGCTGTCTACTTTAGCCTGTGCACTGCTTAGGTCAATAAAGTCAGACAAAGGCAAATCGCCATTTGTATCTCCAGAAATATGAACTCTGAAGCCTCCAACCCAAACTGCTATGTTTTGTTCTGGTTTATTGAATTTAAAAGTTTTACCTAATCTTGGTCCAAAAATATAGGAGAAAGCAGGTTTGTCAAGAGAACTGATATCAGTCCAGGCCATGTTCATATCAAGTGCGAGCCAACCTCCGCCAATACCAATTGTAGGAGTCATACCGATACCAAAAGTAGTAGCATCAAAATTTGCTTTGGTACTGAAATTTGCAATTTCAGACCAGTTATTATCGGCGTCTGGAACATAGATACCGGCATTTATTTTAGTTGCTGTATTTGCTTTTCCAAAAATTCCATAAATATTTAAAAAAGGAAGCAGCCATATATCAGGACGAATTGTAAGTGCACCAGCTTCAACTGTTGATTTATCAAAACGTACAATTTCATCTAAGTTATATTGAGGACCATGATTAAAACCAATATTTAAATCATTGATCACAATTTCGGATTCCTGCCAAAAATAATTAACGGAAACTCCTGCAGAATAAGGAAGTTTGTATCCTTTTTGAGCTACTTTTTCTCCCCAGATTGGAAGAGCGTAAGGATATTTTTCGACTTTAAGACTGTCTTTTAAATCTTCATTTTTTTTTCCTACAATTTTATCGGTGTAAACCTGCCCGAAAATTTGCATGCTAAATAATAATAAAAAGGCTGATATAAATGTATTACATTTCATTGATTTGAGTGTTTTAATATTAATTAATAAACTGCGAAAAATAAATATGTACTAATAATTATGGGGTAATCTTTTTATTGGGTGTGCTTAGCGTAGGTTTTTTTAATTTTGTTTAAGGCTTAATAATGTGTTAATTAATGTTAAAGTTAACGAAATTTTCTTACCTCTTGTAAAATTTTTTAAGAAAGTGTAAATTAGGTTAAAAAATAGATAGATTGTTTATAAAAATGAATTTGAGGTTTGCTATTATGAATATCAAAAATTTATATTTATAAAAATAAATAGTAATTTTACAAACATGAAATGGATTGCAGCTTTATTATCAATTTATTTGATGGCACTTTCAAATATGCCCTGCGCAGATATGGAAGTGAATAGCGCTATGCATAAAACAGCTCAATTTTCTTCTGAAGAAAATCATTCTCACGACAAAGACAATGATTTATGTTCTCCATTTTGTGTCTGCAATTGCTGTGGCGCTCAGGTCTTGAGTTACCAGCCTTCGATAACTTTTGAGTTTTCTAAATCATGCAGTAAAATAGCTGTTGCATTACCAACTTATAATTCTGTTTTTATTTCCGATTTCTACGGAAGTATTTGGCAACCTCCTCAAATAGCATAATGATTGCCTCCCGATAGCTTCGGGAAGGAATAGAGACGTGTGGACTTTCCACAAATTTTTCAGGTAAATTATTGCCTAATTTCTCATGTCATTATATATTTCAAATGCTAGATAAAATCATTCAATTTAGTATACGAAACAAATTCGTTATACTATTATTTACCCTTGTTTTAATAGCTTGGGGAAGCTTTTCGCTTAAAAATTTACCGCTCGATGCGTTGCCTGATGTTACCAATAACCAGGTTCAGATTATTACAACTGCACCAACATTAGCAAGTCAGGAAGTCGAGCAATTAATTACATATCCGCTGGAAAGAGCTGTAAAAACAGTTCCAGATATTATAGAACTCCGCAGTATTTCCCGTTTCGGGTTATCTGTCGTTACCGTTGTTTTTGAAGACAATGTAGATATTTACTGGGCGCGTGAACAAATTTTTCAGCGTTTAAAACAAGCCGAAGAAAATATTCCCGATTATGTAAATTCTCCCGAATTAGCGCCAATTACTACAGGTTTAGGAGAAATATACCAATATGATGTTTATGCCAAAAAAGGGTACGAAAACAAATACAGTGCGATAGAATTAAGAACGATCCAAGATTGGATTATTAGTCCTCAATTACAGGGAATCCGAGGCGTTGCGGATGTCAGTACTTGGGGCGGAAAACTAAAGCAATACGAAATTGCCGTTAACCCAAATATGCTGAATAGTCTGGGCGTAACCATTACTGAAATCTTTGAAGCCTTAGAAAAAAACAACCAAAATACTGGCGGAGCTTACATAGAAAAAGATCAATATACCTATTTTATTCGTGGTGTCGGAATGGCAAAAGGAGTAAAGGATCTCGAAAATGTAGTAGTAAAAAACAGGAACGGTTCGCCGGTTTTAGTTCGTAATGTGGCTGAGGTTCGTGAAGGCGTTGCATTGCGTTACGGCGCTTCTACAAAAGACGGAAAAGGCGAAATTGTATCCGGTTTGGTTTTAATGCTGAAAGGTGAAAATTCAAGTGCTGTAGTTGATCGAATTCATGAAAAAATGGCCCAGATTAATAAAAGTCTGCCAGAAGGAGTGGTTGCCGAAGCTTTTATTGACAGAGGAAAACTGGTTGATAATTCAATAAAAACAGTAAGCAAGAATTTATTAGAAGGAGCGTTGATTGTCATTTTTGTTCTGATTTTGTTTTTAGGAAATCTCCGTGCCGGATTAATTGTAGCTTCCGTAATTCCATTGGCCATGTTATTTGCTGTTATTCTTATGAATGCTTTTGGCGTAAGCGGGAATTTAATGAGTCTTGGCGCTATAGATTTCGGAATTATTGTCGATGGGGCTGTAATCATTGTTGAAGCCACAATGCATCATCTGCAGAAAATCAAAAATAAAAAAGAGCTGACACAGGAAGAAATGGATGAAGAGGTTTATAATTCGGCTTCAAAAATTAGAAACAGTGCTGCTTTTGGAGAAATTATTATTTTGATTGTGTATCTGCCTATTCTTGCTTTGATTGGTACCGAAGGAAAAATGTTCAAACCAATGGCAATGACAGTTGGTTTTGCCATTATTGGGGCGTTTATTCTTTCGCTGACTTATATTCCGATGATGAGTGCTTTGTTTCTATCTAAAAAAACAGAACACAAATCTAATTTCAGTGACCGAATGATTTCTTGGTTAGAAAACATTTATACACCTTTTTTGCATAAAGCTTTGGCGTTTAAAAAAGTGGTTCTTTCACTTGCGGTTGGTTTATTTGCTTTGGCATTTATTATTTTCCAAAATATGGGAGGCGAATTTATTCCGACTATCGAAGAAGGTGATTTGGCTATAAATGCAACAATTATGACCGGAAGTTCGCTTACGCAGATGGTGGAGACGGCCACAAAATACGAACAGATTCTAAAAGCTAAATTTCCTGAAATCGAAACCATCGTCACCAAAATTGGAAGCGGTGAAATCCCGACCGATCCCATGCCGATTGAAAGCGGTGATTTAATAATTGTTTTGAAAGACAAAAAAGAATGGAAAGGAAAATACCATAATTGGGAAGAAATAGCCAATGCGATGAAAGAAGAAATGGAAGTAATTCCAGGTGCCAATATTGAGATTTCGCAGCCCATTCAAATGCGTTTTAACGAATTAATGACCGGAAGCCGATCTGATATTGCGATCAAGATTTTTGGTGATGACTTGGAAATCCTAGACGCTAAAGCTTCAGAATTAATTTCGAAAATAAAAGGTATTGAAGGTATTGGAGATTTAAAAGCCGATAAAGTAAATGGATTGCCTCAGATTACCGTGAAATATGATTATGATAAAATTGCATTGTACGGACTCAATATTTCAGATATCAACCAGATTATCCGTTCTTCCTTTGCCGGCGAAAGCGCTGGGAAAATCTATGATGAAAGCAAAAGATTTGATGTAGTGGTACGAATGGACGAAAATAATAGGGCTGATATTACAGATGTCAGCAACCTGTTTATTCCGCTTCCAAATGGCCAGCAGGTGCCTCTTTCTCAGGTAGCTTCGGTCGAATATGAACAAGGCCCGGTGCAGGTTATCCGCGAAGACGGAAAAAGAAGAATTACAGTTGGTTTAAATGTTCGCGGAAGAGATATTAAAAGTGTAGTCGAAGAAATTCAGCAAAAACTGGATAAAAACTTTAATCTTCCTGTGGGTTATTACGTAACGTATGGCGGTCAGTTTGAGAATTTAATTAAAGCTTCGGAAAGACTTTCTGTGGCATTGCCAATTGCTTTAGGGCTGATTTTGGTACTGCTTTATTTTACTTTCAAAAGTGTAAAACAAGCATTGTTGATTTTTACTGCAATTCCGTTGTCAGCAATTGGAGGTGTTTTTGCGCTTTCGCTGCGAGGAATGCCGTTTAGTATTTCGGCAGGAATTGGTTTTATAGCCTTGTTTGGGATTGCCGTGCTCAACGGAATTGTATTGATTTCGTATTTCAATCAATTGAAAACCGAAGGAATTTTAGATCCGTTTCAACGAATTCTTATTGGAACCAAAACCAGATTACGTCCTGTTTTAATGACGGCGGCCGTGGCTTCATTAGGATTTCTGCCGATGGCATTATCGACAAGTGGCGGAGCAGAAGTACAAAAACCTCTAGCAACCGTAGTTATCGGCGGATTAGTCTCAGCAACTTTATTGACCTTAATCGTTTTACCGATTTTGTATTTAATGCTGGAGCTTAGGTTTAACCGCAAAGACCGCAAAGATTTACGCAAAGACCGCTAAGAAATTTTAAAAGAGAGAAAAATGAATTCAATATATAAAACGCAGCACACAACCTTTGCGAACTTTGCGAAAAAAACCTTGCGAACTTTGCGGTTAAGCACATTCCTATTGGCAAGCACAGTAACATTTGCACAACAATCAATTAGTCTTGAAAAAGCAATAGAACTCGCCAAATCAAACAATATCGACTTAAAAATAGCCGATAAAGAAATTGAAAAGCAAACCGTTTTAAAGAAAACGGCTTTTCAGCCAGATCCTTTACAAGTACAATATCAAGGCGGTCAGTTTAATAGCGCCGATTTTGATCATAATGTTTCGGTACAGCAATTTTTTCCGTTAGGAAATGTCACAAAAGCCAACAGACAGTTGCAGGAAGAATTAGCAAAACTCGCTGAAAAACGAAAAGCCTTGTCATCTTATGAAATTGAAAAAGCAGTGACTTTGGCGTATTATCAATATTTGTACGGCGTTTCGATTCAAAAACTAAACGCAGAGTTGAATGATATTTATACCAAATTCTTAAAAAATGCAGAACTCCGATTCAAAACAGGAGAAAGTGGAAACATTGAAGTTATTAGCGCGAAAGCCAAAGTGAAAGAAATTGCAACACAAAAAGCACAATTAGAGTACGATTTGGCAATTTACCAGAAACAGCTTCAGTTTTTTGTTCAAACGGATCAAAATATAATTCCAGATGAAACGATTTCCTTAAAGTATTCATTTATAGAAACTCAAGATTCAAAAGCTGAAATATTACTATCAGATTTTTATCAGCAGCAGATTTCAGTTTATCAAAAAGAAGTCGGGACATTTAAAGCATTGCGAACACCAAAAGTTGGTTTAGGTTATTTTGCCCAAACGATAAATACGGAATCTTTGTTTCAAGGTTTTACGGCAGGATTACAGATTCCGCTGTTTGGAGGTGTTAATACAGCTAAAGCAAAAGCATCTGAAATAAGCATTTCGCAGTCACAATTGGCATTGGATAAAAATAAAATTATCCTGAATCTACAAAAAGAAGAATTGCAGAATAATTTTCAGAAACAGCAGAGAAACTTGGATTATTATCAAAATGAGGGACTGCAATATGCCAATCAAATTATTGAAACTGCGCAGAAAAGTTATGCAAACGGCGATATGAGTTATTGGTCGTATATCAGTTTTTTAAATCAGGCGATCGATATTAAAAAACAATATGCCGAAGCGACTCACAGCTATAATCAAAGTGCCATCGAATTGCAATTCCCAACCATCAAAAACAATTAATCATGAAAATAGATTTAACCGCAATGTTCGCAAAGATTTTAACGCAAATTTCGCAAAGAAAATTAGCCTATAGCTTACTGCTTATTGCCTACTGCGGAATGTTGAATTCCTGCAATGAAAAGAAAGCCGAAGAAACAAAAGAAGAAGAAAAGTCAACTACAGAAGTTGCATTAACCGAATCGCAATACAAAACCGTAGGAATTGAAACCGGATTTGTTGAAGATCGAAACTTGAATAAAATCATCAAAGCAAATGGTTATACAACAGTTCCGCCGCAAAACTCTGCTGAAGTTTCGACTTTAATTGGTGGGACGGTCAAGGATATTTATGTTTTGGAAGGAACATATGTAAATAAGGGAAAAGTCTTGGCAACAATTCAGAATTTGGAAGTAATTGAAATGCAGGAAGAATATCACTCGGCGACAGCTAATATTGAATATTTGCAGTTAGAATACAATCGTCAGAAAACGTTGAGCGATGAAAATGTAAATCCGAGGAAAATATTTCAGGAAGTGAAAGCCAAATTAGCGACGGAAAGAGCCCGTGCGCAGGCAGCAAAAAATAAATTAGAAGCGCTGCATGTTGCTACGAAAGGAAGTTCATCTTTGGTTCCAATTGTAGCACCAATAAACGGTTACGTTGGGAAAATAAATATTGCCAAAGGTGCTTTTGCAAATACTGGAGTTTCGTTGTTTGAAGTAGTTGACAATAGTCAAATGCATTTGGACTTGAATGTTTATGAGAAAGATTTAGGTTCCATTTCAGTGGGTCAGGTAATTGATTTTGTATTAACAAATCAGTCCAATAAATCAATTAAAGGGAAGATTTTCGGAATTAATAAATCATTTTCGAATGAAAGCAAAACCGTTGCTGTTCATGCTAAAATTGATCCTGCAGACGCCAAAGGATTGATTCCGGGAATGTATGTTTCGGCAAATATCAATATTACAAATACTACGGTTCCGGCTTTGCCAAAAGATGCAGTGGTCAAAAATGCCGATAAGTATTTTGTTTTTGTACAGCAAGAAGGAAATATCGAAGAAGAACAGGAACATAAAGAAGCTAAAAATGAAAAAGCTCATGAAAAAGAAATTCATTTTAAAGCAATTGAAGTGATTCCGGGAACAACAGATTTAGGTTTTACAGAAGTTAAGTTTGTAGATAAAATTAATTCGGATTCTAAAATCGTTACCAAAGGTGCTTTTTATCTGCTCTCAGCAATGAAGGGCGGAGGCGAGCATGAGCATTAGATTTTTTTTGGAAGGTTCTAAGGTTCTGAGGTGCTAAGGGACTAAGTTTTCTCTCATTTTATGTCATTTTTACGGAGGAGAAATCTTCGCAAGAAGCTCGACAAAGATTGGATTTTAGGAACGGAGTTACTGGCGAAGATTTCTCCTCCGTCGAAATGACAAATCGTGCGTTTAATCATTATTTTAATAAAAAACTTTGCCACAAAAGCTGTAAATTTAGAACATAATTAAAATAAAGTTTAAACTTGAAACTTTCCCATGATACATCAAGATAAAGAAGTAAAAAATATAAAAAACAAACCCAAAACATCCTGTTGCTGTTCGCATGATGAACCAATACATGCAGCAACTGACGGACATAATCACGAAGGACACGACCACGAACATAATACAGATGGCAGTTTGTTTAAACTATTCATGCCATCTATTATATCTTTTGTTTTGCTGTTGATTGGAATTGGTTTTGATCATTATTTTCCGCAAAATTGGTTTACCGGAATTGTTAGAATTGCTTGGTATGTGATTGCATATCTTCCTGTAGGGCTTCCAGTTTTGAAAGAAGCCTATGAAAGCATTGTCAAAGGCGACGTTTTCTCTGAGTTTTTTTTGATGTGTATCGCTACAATAGGCGCATTTGCCATTGGCGAATATCCGGAAGGTGTTGCGGTTATGCTGTTTTATACTATTGGAGAAAATTTTCAGGGAATGGCGGTGAAGCGAGCAAAATCAAGTATTAAAAGTCTCTTGGATCAACGTCCTGATGAGGTAAATATTTTAGAAAACAATATTGCGATAAAAGTCAAAGCCAAAGATGTTCAAATTGGAGCTATTATTCAGCTTAAAGCAGGAGAAAAACTAGGTTTGGATGGGGAATTATTGTCGGATTCGGCTTCGTTCAATACCGCAGCTTTAACGGGAGAAAGCAAACCCGATACTAAAAAGAAAGGCGATACGGTTTTGGCCGGAATGATTAATGGAACCACGATTGCAGAAGTAAAAGTAACAACCGCTTATAACGACAGTAAATTGTCTAAAATTCTGGAATTGGTGCAAAATGCTACAACAAAAAAAGCGCCAGCAGAATTATTCATTCGAAAATTTGCTAAAATTTATACGCCAATTGTAGTTTATCTGGCAATCGCAATCTGTTTGCTTCCAATGTTTTTTGTAGATAATTATATTTTTGCTGATTGGCTTTACAGGGCTTTGGTGTTTCTGGTAATTTCTTGTCCCTGTGCTTTGGTTATCAGCATTCCGTTGGGTTATTTTGGCGGAATTGGCGCAGCAAGTAAAAACGGAATTCTCTTTAAGGGAAGTAATTTCCTTGACAGTATTTCGAAAATTCAGAATGTTGTGGTTGATAAAACAGGAACTATGACCGAAGGCGTTTTTAAAGTGCAGGAAGTTATTATAAAACCTGATTTTGATAAAGAAGAAATTCTAAAATTGATAAACGTTTTAGAAAGCCGAAGCACGCACCCCGTTGCAACTGCAATTCATAATTATATAGGACAAATTGATTCTTCTATCGAACTGAAAGATATTGAAGAGATTTCTGGGCATGGGCTAAAAGCTGTTTATAACGAAAAAGAGCTGCATGTTGGGAATTTCAAACTGCTGGATAAATATGCTATTTCGTATGATACTGATCCATCGTCAATTGTTTACACGACAATTGCAATTGCTTACGACAAAAAGTTTGCTGGCTATTTAACGATTGCCGATGAAATTAAGGACGATGCTCAGGAAACAGTTTCAAAACTAAAATCTTTAGGCGTAAAACTAACGATGTTGAGCGGTGACAAAACCAATGTCGTTCAATTTGTTGCTGATAAACTCGGGATTTCGAAAGCTTTTGGTGATTTGCTTCCAGAAGATAAAGTCAATAAAGTAAATGAAATTAAAACTAAAAATGAAACCGTTGCTTTTGTAGGTGACGGTGTAAATGATGCGCCTGTAATCGCTTTAAGTACCGTTGGAATTGCGATGGGAGGCTTAGGAAGCGATGCGGCAATCGAAACTGCCGATATTGTCATCCAGGATGATAAACCTAGCAAAATTGCAATGGCAATCAATATCGGGAAACAAACTAAAAAAATAGTATGGCAGAATATTACTTTGGCTTTTGTTGTAAAAGCATTTGTCTTGATTCTTGGAGCGGGTGGACTCGCAACAATGTGGGAAGCCGTTTTTGCCGATGTTGGAGTAGCTTTGCTGGCAATTTTGAATGCCGTTAGGATTCAAAGGATGAGATTTTAGAAAAAAATGCGGTGATTAAATTATTTAGTCACCGCTTTTTTTATCTTTTAATTAAAATGATCTTTAGAAAATTGTTCGCAAAACTCTTTTATAGTTTGTCTTACAGTTCTAAATTCCTGTAGAATTTCTTCTTCATTTCCAATTGCTTTTGCTGGATCATTAAAATTGTAATGCAGTTTTATGGCTTTTGAAGGAAAGAATGGACAACGTTCTTTTGCATTATCACAAACCGTAATTACAAAGTCAAAATCGATATTTTGATATTCTTCAATATGATTTGAAGTGTGATTAGAAATGTCGATTGCATCTTCTTTCATTGTTATAATTGCTCTTGGGTTGACACCATGAGTTTCTACACCGGCACTGAAAACTTCGGCTTTTTTGCCTAAAAAGTGTTTTAAGTAGCCCTCAGCAATTTGACTTCTGCAGCTATTTCCTGTGCAGAGTACTAGAATCTTTTTTGTCATAATTTAAACGAATAACCAAATGATATTGATAATGCAGAATTTTGGATCAAAGCCAAAAATAAGCTGCAGTACAATTACAGATGTTGTGATAATGATAGGTTTTTTGTATTTAATTATTTTCTGCTTCATGATTAACAACAGCCCGAGTTTGGCGTACAGCTGTTTGCCTCGTTTTTATGCAATTCAGTTAAAGCTATTTTTTGTTTAGGTGAAGGAATTTTGCATGCATCTTGTGCCAGACAAGCGGTAGTTTTGTTTTTTAAAATAAAATGATTTCCATTGAATTCTAAATCATATCTGCCAATTGTTTCGTTTTGATATTCTACCTCAATCTCGAAATCCTGAATCTTTAATTTTTCTTCTGATAGCTGAATGATATGTAAAAGTTTGCCTGGTTTCAATCGGTGTTCATAATCGTCTGCATTCCACAATTGAAAGTTTACCGCGTTTTCATTTCGTATAACACCTCCACAATCAATAAAGTTTTTAGTAGTGATTCCAACTTCGGTTACATGAAAATGCTCAGGAACAAAAGTTCCGTTTTCTAATTGAAATGCAACATTTTCCAAATTTGGAAGAATGGCTTTAATTTCTGAAAGT
This sequence comes from Flavobacterium sp. 245, assembly GCF_004362055.1. GTDB lineage: Bacteria > Bacteroidota > Bacteroidia > Flavobacteriales > Flavobacteriaceae > Flavobacterium. The sequence goes on along the minus strand of NZ_SNXB01000002.1, from coordinate 527,728 downwards.
TTCATAATTTTTTATTTATAGTTATAATGCAATATTGCGATATAGATGATGAAAAAAATGCTTTTAGCAGCATTTTTGATTTTTTGTAACAGCAATAATATTTGAAAAATAGGTATTTAAAATATCAAATGTCGACTCATCAATACAATAACAAATCGCATTTCCTTCGATATTTCCTTTTATCAGTCCGGCATTTTTAAGTTCTTTAAGATGTTGTGAAACTGTAGGCTGAGCAAGTGGGAGCTCATTTACAATATCACCGCATATACATTCATTTACCTTCAATAGATATTCTATAATTGCAATTCTCGCAGGATGTCCCAAAGCTTTTGCTATAGTTGCAATCTGATTTTGCTTTTCAGTAAAATGTTCTGTTTTAGTAGCTCCCATTTTTTATTTATTTTAATATAGCAATATTACGATATTAATTCTTTAAAAACAAAAAGATTAAAATATTTACTTTTCAAATGTTATTGAAAATTTCGATCAATCTTTCTTCGGTATAAAAACTTTTAAATTCAGTTTCGGCCATTAGTTTTTTCTTCTCTAAATCCTCTCTATAAAAAAGCAAGGTTAAAAAATCTAGTGAAATACTTCGATATTGTTCTTCATTTGTCTCATTGTAAATTTTCGCAAATAAAACTGCAGCTTCATAATTTTGTTCACTCGACATACCGCCTAAAATCATTGAGGCGTTGTTGTAGTTGTCGTATACTTTTTGAAAATCTTTTGATTTGCAGTATTTTTTAGCTTCATTAATAAGTTGTAAAACATCATCTAGATCTTTTGAATCATTTTTTAAAGCCTGTTCAGAAGAAATATTAAAATATTGAAATCCGTAATTTAAAGCATAAATTTTTAAAGGAAGAAGTCCAAAATCAGCCCGTCTTTTATCTGCTGAATCTTCTTTTATGATGGGTCTGAAGCTTGACGCTTTTCCGTTTTTTGTCCAATTTACTTGCGTTCCGTACGTTTGTTTGTAGTTAAGATTGCATTGTACCCTGTCATATAAAAAAGCATAATTTTCGAGATCAATTTCTTTCGTGCCAACTAATTTTTCCATTTTAGCTAAAGCCATTTTTTGAAACCGAATATCTTGATCAGCGTGCTGTACAATCAGCCAGAAATTATTCTGCCCATCTTTTCCTATTTCAGATATTTTAGGCCAATTGTATTTTTTTATAATCTCTTTGGCTTCAGTTAAATTTTTATGATCTAAAGCATTGATTTCTTTATTTAAAGCTTTTATCTGAATAGGATCTTTAGTCTGGCTTTTTATAAATCTTAGCTTTTGATCCTGAATTGTCATCAGATTAATTTGTTTTCGAAGTGCAGGAAACTTCAGTGTTTTCGAATAGTGTTCTTCGTTTAAAATCGCTCTTTTTTCGATTAATTTCCATTCCTCTGGAAAATCAGTTCGCAGGAAATCAAAATAAGGATCAATTAATAAAGCGTCTGTTTCTGTCCAGCCTTTATCCAAAGCAATATTTAAGTACTTTAACGCTTCATTTTTATTTTTATCCAATGCAAAAACGCCCGCGGTTTTATAAGCATTTAGAGCATCAGGCTTTTGCAATAAAAATGCTTTTTCAAAAGTTAAAATGGCATTTTTATAATCTTTCTGTAAATGGAATAAGGAAGCTTCGGCAATTAATGCCTGATAATTATAATCTGTTTGTGCTTTTGAAGTAAAACAGCTGAAAAGTAATAGCGCAATAAATATACATCGTTTCATTTTAACGGTATTTTTTTAATATGCTAAAGCGAAAATACAAATTTAAATTTCAATTAAATATGTAATAGTTTATTGATTTTTAAATACTTATGGTTTGAAGAATAATAAAAGCCAATTTTCATAAAAGAAAACGGGCTAAGTAGATTTGCAAATAGTTGGATTAATTTAACCGCAAAGCACGCAAAGATTTTAGTATATATACGAACTTCATATAAGCGCAAAGTTCGCAAAGCTTTGTGTAAAAACTTTGCGAACTTTGTACAAATCTTAGCGCTTTTTGCGGTTAAAAAACGTTGCGTTTAAAATTCCACCATCCAAAAACAATCAACACTAAATTAAAAATAAATAACGGCAAAAACGCTTTCATAAAACTCGCTTCAGAGTTATCCTTAAAAGTTTCTACTTTAAATTTCTCCCATTTTTCCTGATTAACTGGAGCGTTGTCGAATATTTTTGGATAAAAATATAAACGCAGTTTTTCGTGAAATTTTGTTGTTTCTTTTAAAAATAAAAGCTGATTTCGCAAGTCAGATTTAGCAATTTCGTTTAACTGAATTTGAGTATGGAGTGTTGGAATAAACTGCGCGATTAACTCGCTCGCTTGATTTCTTTGCTTCAATTTTAATTCTAATTCTTTAGATTGTACGGAAGATTCATCGTCGCCCATTTGTTGCATTGCGTAATACCAAAGCCAGCTGAATTCTTTATCAGGCAAAGGATAATTTTTAAATTGCGGATAATGGTTGTAGAACTTATCCAGTGTTTCCTGTTTATTCATATCCCATTTTTCATGATAGGCATTTCGTTGCGTAAGCGCTAATTCTAAAGCTTCGGGAACTTTGTATTTATTGATGATATACGTATTGATTCCAGCCGGAAGAATAATAATAAGAAAAAGCCAGATTGTCAATAAAATAACGGCATTAAAGTTGGAATTTTTTTGAAATGAAACAATGAAAAAACAAACCGCAAACCAAAACAAAATATACAAAACCGAAAGGCCATAAAACAGAAAAAACGATTTATCAATTGGAATCTGCAAAAAGAAAATCGCAGCTAAAAGTATCAAAGTCAAAAGTACGGTTATACTTAAAATCCTGACATAAAATAGTTTTAAAATGTAGAAAAAGGTATTTGGAGTTTGTGTTGCTACTATTTTCCAAGTTCCTGATTCTTTTTCTTCGGAAATAATATTATACGAAAAAGCAATGATCAAAAGCGGAAAAAGATACAAAAGTACAAAACTAAAATCGATATTTCCGGATAAAAGATTACTCGGATTATTCAATTCTGAGTCGTATTTCTGAGCTTCTAAACCACGAATCGTAACGCTTTGAATAGACGGATTTACATCGCGCTGACCAATTGCTAAACTGTTAATTGGTAGCGTATTATTAACCAATGAAAATTTGATATAGTAGAGGAGAAGCCCAATTTCATCTTTATGAAAAGCAGCATTTCTGGCAATATGTTCTTTTTGATAAAGTGCAGCTTCGGTAATATTGTTTTGTTGTTTTTCCTGAAACTGACGTCCAATTAAAAGGCTTATAAAACCGATAATTAATAAAAAAAGTAAGCCAATTTTGGTACCTTTTGAGCGTATGAAATTTTTAAACAAGAGTACTAACATATTAAATGGCTTTTAAGTTTTTAGCGGCAATTCTGATTAAAACAAAAAGCAGAATAACCCACAGAAGAATAGAAATAACAGAAATGATTTCGGTTTTTAAAACGTCCAAAACCCCTTTTGGTTCATAATGAAATTCTTTAACATCGGACCAGTGTTCTTTGCCGATGGTAAGCGGTTTATCGTTTGGTCCGGGTTTTTTATTGCTGATGTATTTAACCTGTAATGCGTTCATTTTCTGCGCCATTGCGTAACGGTACTTCTCAGCCTGTTTCTGGAAATCGGTGTACGAATCATAATCAGTATTAGATAATCCCATCGATAGATTTTTCATTGCGATGTATGGATTTAGGAAAGAAACGGCTTTAGAAAAACTGTTTTGCCTGTCGTAAATTTTCAGCAATTCTTCTAAATGTTTGTTGTAAATATTCGAGCTGATTTTTTCGCCTTCTGTCATAATAAATCCGGAATAATTAAAAGGAAGTTTTTGTACCGAATCGACTTTGTAAACTCTTAATAAAGAGTCTTTTATTGCTTTATAATGAACATCATTTGGGTTGTGGCTGTCACCTTGTTTTAGAATATCCTTTTCGATATCGCTGTTAAACTCGATTTTAGAAGGCGCTTCATACAAATAAGCTCCAATGGCCTGTGTTGTTCTTGGCAAAATGATGGTAAAAATCAGCCAGATACCAATTAACGAAACCAGTGCTTTTTTTGCCGTTTTGCTTGACGCCGAAATCAAAACAGCAACCACACAAAAGAACATGAGATAAATAAAATGAAACCCAATAAACAACAGCATTTTGATTGTTTGATCTGCCGAAATGGAGAAGTTTTGAAGCAGTAACCAAATCAAAACCAAAACAATAATGGTTGGAACAAAAAGCAGCATAACCACGCTCGCAATTCCTAGAACTTTACCAAACAAAAGCTGTTTCCAGCTGATTCCCTGGCTTAAAAGGATTTTTAAAGTTCCGTTTTCTCTTTCGTAAGCAACAGAATTAAATCCAACGAAAAAGATCAGTAAAGGCAGTAAAACCTGCAAAACCATCGCAATACTAATTTCGCCAAATCGAAGCATGCTGTTGGAGAATCCGGCTTCAGAGAAGTTGGCTGTGTTTTGTTTGTGCGCTTCAAGGAAAATGGCATTTCCAAAAAACGGTTCCATTCCAAATTCAAAAACACTTAAAGGCGTACTTTTCCTAAAAGCAAAATTCCCGTAATGCGCCATTCTATGTGGGTTTTTATCTGGATTTTTCAACCAGTCCTCACGAGATTTATGCTGGTATTTTTCGCTGGTTTCGTTTTGGTTTTTATAATTATCCCAACCCGAAAATGAAGCAAATAAAATCAAGGCACCAATAAAAAGTGTAATAATGTAAATCGCCGAATTTTTAAAAACCGAATTTTTAAAATGCGTGGCAATAAGGAGTTCTGTATGTAATAATTTCATATAAATTAAAATTTGTAAGTTACGGTAAGGCTTACATTTCTTGGACTTCCCGGAAATAAACGCAGATAATTCTGTGCGCCCAGCCAATACGTTTTGTTTAATAAATTACCAGCATTTACAGCAATTTGCACGTTGCTTTTGGTTGGTTTGTAGAACAAAGCAGCATCAAAAATGGTAAAATCAGGAAGTGTAAAATCTCGAGTAAACCAAGGCACTTTACTGCTTTGGTATTGCATTCCAAAACCAATTCCTAAATCTTGCAAAGCAGAATCAGAAGCAAAATTGTAGCGCGTCCATAAGTTGGCGCTGTTTTTTGGCGTGTTTTGCTTTCTGGCACCAATCAAAGCCGGATTATTATCCTTGATAATTTCGGCATCAATGTAACTGTACGACGCATTAATTTGCCAGTCTGGTGTAATATAACCTGCTACATCGCACTCAAAACCACGACTTCGTTCTGCACCTCTTGTAACCAGTAAATCCGGATTTGCAGGATCATTAGCATTCATTAAAATATTACGCTGATTGATTTCATAAATCGCCGCATTAAAACTCATAGAGTTGTTTAAAAAAGTAGTTTTGATTCCCACTTCTTTTAAATCACTTTCCAGCGGATCAAACAAACTTCCGGCTGGTAAAGTTCCTGTTTGTGGCATTAAAGTAACCGTATTCGATTGTGGCTGATAACCTTCGAGATACGTCGCGTACACATTAATGGCACTATTTACCGCATACGTAATTCCAACTCTTGGCAATAAAGCTGTTTTTTTGACTTTCAGTTCGTTATTGGTTTCGTAATTCGTAATATCTTCAAACCATTCGTTTCGCAACCCTAATAAGAAAGTAAATTTTTCCCATTGAATCTGATCCTGAATATAAATCGCATTTGTAGTCGTTAATGCTGATGGCAGTGCCGTTCTCACATTCAGTGTATAATCTTCTGTGCTAGTAAGTTTGTAGCTTGGATTATTCAAATTAAAATAATCAACATTCGGTTTAGGCATTACAACGCCGTCAACAGTAATAGTTTGGTAGTTTGAGGCATTCGCCAAGACAAAACTGCTCGCAACCGTTCCGTCTTTTAATACATAACCTCGCGCGGCGTTTTGTCCGCCGCCTTTATTCTTATTCCAACTGCTTAAATCGTAACCCGTCAATAATTTATGTTTAAGTTTTCCAGTTTTGACATCGAAATTAAAATAGGCACTCAAATTGTCGATATCCCAGTTTTGCTGACGCTGTACAAACTGCATCATCGCCAGACTTGTAACGGGTTTATTGTTCATATCGACCGCAAAGGCGTTTGTAGTACGGTGTTCCTGAAGATCTTCAGTCCAGGTTTGTTTCATGTATGAAGCATTAAAACCAATTTTAGAATTGAATTTATGTGCAAAATTTGTCATCAAAATCATTTCTTTCGACTTGAAAAAATCACTCGGAGCGCCAAGATTTAAACTTATCGGTGTTTTATTCAGACTTGTTTTTCCGGCAACGGCACCAAAAATAGGCTGTCCGCGATCTAGAATTCCCGTCATATTGCTTAAAATTAACTCGGTGTTAATGGCGGTTTTTTCATTTGGGATATAACTGAAAGAAGGCGAAATCAAAAACGATTTATTATTCACTAAATCTCGAAATGATTTTGCCTGCTGATATGCCCCGTTTACACGGTACAAAAGTGTTTTGGATTCATTTAAAGGACCTGTAAAATCAAGCGTTCCGCGCAAAGTGCTGAAACTTCCAACACTTAAACTAATCTCTTTTCGGTCAATTGCTAATGGTTTTTTAGTAACCAAATTAATGCTTCCACCTGGATCTACAGAAGAAAATGTCGCACTCGATGGACCTTTGATAACTTCAACGCGTTCAATATTACTCGTTAAAGGCTGCAGAAAATAATATTGACGCGTTCGCATTCCGTTAATAATTTGGCCTTCCTCATTCTGACTGATTCCGCGAATTGTGTATTGATTATAATAACTTGCCGGAATTACGCCACTTGCCATTTTTACGGCATCAGCAAGATAAAATGCGGCTTTATCGGCAATTAATTCCTTTGTTATTGTCGAAATAGATTGCGGAATATCTTTGTTTAAGGCGGCAATTTTTGTAGCCGCAAATGAATATTCGCTGTTGTATTTTTTGGTTGACCGGCCTACGATTTCAACAGTTTGCAACTCATTTTTTATCATTTTGATTGAATCCTGTGCAATGCTGTCTGTATTTTTTTTGTTAACTATTTGAGAGTGTATTGTATGTGTGGCAATTATTAGAAATATAAAAGAAAATAAATTTTTCATGTTTTATAGAGAATGGAAATGCTATTTCCTTTAAACGGTTTGTAAATACAAATTTTCAAGTTCGTCAGCCGAAATTTTAGACGCTTCAATTACCGTAACAAGATTTCCTTGTTTCATAATTCCTATGCGGGAAGCTACTTCGCGAGCTCTGAAAATGTCATGGGTAGCCATTAAAATTGCGGTTCCATCAGCCGAAAGTTCTTTTAAAATCTGCGAAAACTCATTAGAAGCTTTTGGATCTAAACCGCTTGTAGGTTCATCTAATAAAAGCACTTTTGCTTTTTTAGCAATAGCAATTGCGATCCCAACTTTTTGACGCATTCCTTTAGAATAACCTCCTAAATTATTATCATGAGCATTGGCTTGTAATCCAGCTTTGTTTAAAAAATAGGTTAATTCTCCTTTTGAATATTTGAAACCTGCTAATGACGAGAAAAATTTGAGGTTCTCTAAACCAGTTAAATTCGGATATAACATTACTGTTTCTGGAATGTAAGCGACATGTTTTTTGGTTTCCTGCGTATTTTCAATTACTGATATATTATTAATTTCTAATTCTCCAGATGTGGGTTCAACAAAGCCAAGAAACAAATTGATTGTAGTAGTTTTTCCGGCTCCATTTTGGCCTAAAAGAGCAAAGATTTCGCCTTCATTTATCGTTAAGTTTAAGGCATTTAAAGCGGTATAATCTCCGTACTTTTTAGTCAGATTTTTTGCTGTAAGCATAGTTTTGTTTATTTGAAAGGTTTGATTTTAAAAAATAGAAATATTAAAATCAGGCTTTTACGTATATGTAAAAGCATAATTTTTAATTTAAAAAAAAGAGATTTACTACAAAGAATAGAAAAGTGGATTTGATTTGTATTTTGAAAAACAAATCAAAAAAGCATAAAATAGTATGCTTTTATCTATTTCAATGAAAAAGATAAAATGCATTTTTTTAGTTTAAGATAAGATGTAGTAAATTAAAGAAGTGCCGGCGGTGCACGAAGCGCAAAAAGACTTCCTTTAAAAAATGTAGAAACTGTCTTTGAATAAAAGAAATGATAAGAAGTTTGAACACTGATCTTATGGAATGAAATTGGCTGAAAAGAATTTGGGATAAAACTGCTGAAAGCAAAATGACATACATGGCACGTGTTCTCAACAGAGTGGCTGTGTGTTATTTGATTTTCCCCTGATTTGTATTTATGAACACAATGTTTTTCAGAAAATTGCTTAACAACGTGCTCGTACGAGTGAACGGTCTGGAACAGCATTGCGAACAATACTGCAAAAGACATCAAGAAATTTAAAACGATAATTTTCTTTTTCATTCAGTGGTATTTCAGCGCAATTCTTAAATCACTCAAAATGAAATTAATAAACGCAACAGTGTTGCAAATATACTTATCTTATTTTGAAAAGCCCTAAAAGTGGACTGTTTTTATTGAAAAAGTCAAAAATCTAAAGATTGCTATACAATAATTGCAGTGTATGAAAGTCTGATGATCCGTCGAAATATTTGTGAAGTGCTTCCTGAAATACAGGTTCGCTGTTCTGAATACTGGCAAATAATGTCAGGCATGACTGGAGTTTTTCGTCATCTGGATTTCCAAATATTTCTTCTGCCGTTTTTTCTTCGTTTTTAATTAATTCTGATGTGATTTCAATGAGGTGTTTCCCAAGAATTGGATGTTCTAAAAACGCAATTGCTTCATCGGCATTCTTGATTTCATAGAATTTTGAAGTATCGCAGGAACCCGATCCTTTTATTTGTGGAAATACAAACCACATCCATGGAGATTCTTTTTTACCTTTTTTAATTTCAGCCAATGCTGAGAGGTATAGTTTATTTTGTGCGTCTAAAAAACGCATCAATTCATTGTTATTGTAGGCCATTATGTACTGATTTTGATTTGGGGAATCAGGTTATAAATCTACTCAAAATATGTTTAGTTGTATGCGCAGAAGTCGTTTTTTTCCAGCTATTTTGTTATAATTTTTACAAACCAAAATTTTATAGGAGAACTGTAAAAATTTGGCTTCAAAATAAGAAATGGCATTCTTGAGAAGAATTGCAAATTTTTTTAGTCTAAAGGATGCATTAGCAAAGTTATTCCTGTTAAACCCTGATTTTATTGTTATATATCAAAGTTTTTGCTAGTTATCCTGTTATATTTTTTCTAATTTTAAATAATAAGGTTCTTTTTAAGAAATTTTTGAAGCAATTTCTTTGGTTGCAATTCATCTTAAAAAGGTATTTTCTTTTAAACGGGTTTCGTACTCAAAAAAACTAAAATTTATGAAAATAGGATTAATCGGATTCGGAAAAACTGGAAAATCAGTAGCGTCAATCTTGCTGGAAAATAAAAAATTCTCACTCGAATGGGTTTTAAGACAAAGTAAAGTTTTAGAACACAGATCGGTTCCAGAATTTTTAGGAATCGAATCAGAAGAGCCTGGATTAATTTATTCAAGTGAAACTACAACAGTCGACGAATTATTAGAAAAGCATCCGGTTGATGTGATTATTGATTTTTCTTCAAATGAAGGAATTTATTCCTACGGTGAATCTGCAGCCGAAAAGAAAGTAAAAATCATCTCAGCTATCTCACATTATGATGAAAATGAATTAAAATTACTTAAAAAATTATCCAATAAAACGACTGTTTTTTGGTCACCAAATATCACATTGGGAGTGAATTATTTACTATTTGCGGCAAAGTTTTTAAAGAAAATTGCCCCTTGGGTTGATATTGAAGTGAATGAAGAACACTTTAAAAAGAAACAAGGAACGTCTGGCACTGCATTAAAAATTGCCGAAGCACTGGATGTTGAAAAGGAAAATATAAACTCGGTAAGGGCAGGAGGAATCGTTGGAAAACACGAGGTTATCTTTGGATTTCCATATCAAACGGTTCGTCTGATTCACGAATCTATTTCGAGAGAAGCTTTTGGAAACGGGGTCGTTTTTGTTGCCGAAAATCTAAAAGACAAACAAAAAGGATTATATAATTTTGAAGATATTTTATCGCCATATTTTCAATAATGGTGCTAAGCTTCTGAGGGACTAACTTGCTAAGGTTTTTTGAGAATAATTACGCAAAGTTTTTTGAATCTTAGAGTCTCAGTACCTTAGTTCCTCAGAATCTTAGAAAAGAACCTCATTTTCTTAAAATCAGAGCTTTAGTATATTCAGCATTCATTTTTGCGATTGAAAGGACCGAGATACCCTGCGGACATTCGATTTCGCAGGCTCTTGTATCTGAACAGTTTCCAAAACCTTCCGCATCCATTTGGTTCACCATCGTTAGAACTCTTTTTGAAGCTTCTATTTTTCCTTGCGGAAGCAAAGCTAAATGAGTTATTTTGGCGCCAACAAACAAAGCGGCACTGGCATTTTTGCAGGTCGCCACGCAGGCACCACAACCAATGCAGGCGGCAGCGTCAAAAGAGGCTTCGGCAGTTTCATAAGAAATCGGAATACTATTGGCTTCTGGCGCTTGACCCGTTGCGGCGCCAATAAATCCGCCAGCAGTGATAATTTTGTCAAAAGCATTTCGGTTAATCTTTAAATCTCTTAAAACAGGAAAAGCTTTTGCGCGAAATGGTTCAATATAAATGGTTTCGCCATCTTTAAAACTTCGCATATGAAGCTGGCAGGTTGTAGTGTTTTTTAAGGGTCCGTGTGCTCTTCCGTTTATCATAACACCACATTGTCCGCAAATTCCTTCGCGGCAGTCATGGTCAAATTCGATGACACGTTCTTTCTTGTGAATCAGGGATTCGTTCAAAAGATCCAGCATTTCGAGGAAAGACATATGCTCTGAAACATTGTCTATTTCATAATCTATCATTTCTCCTTTAGAAGAAGTATCAAACTGACGCCATATTTTCAGAAATAGTTTCATAGCTAATTATTAATTATAAATGGTTAATTATGAATTGCTTGTAAGTTGTGAAATTGAGTTTTATGAATTGTTAATTAATAATTTACAATCAACAATTATTTATAGCTGCGTACCGCAAGTTCAACAGATTCAAATACTAGTGGTTCTTTATGAAGTTCTGGTGGTTGTTCTTTTCCTTTCCATTCCCAAGCTGAGACATAACAGAAATCGGCATCATTGCGAACGGCTTCGCCATCTGCAGTTTGGTATTCTTCCCTAAAATGCGCACCGCAGGATTCTTCGCGCTGTAAGGCATCATGGCACATTAATTCGGCTAATTCAATGTAATCAGCAATTCTTCCTGCTTTTTCTAATTCGCTGTTGAGTTTGTCGTCGCCGGTAATTAGTAAATCTTTTTCAAAAGAAGCTTTCAGAATTTTAATTTCTTCAATTGCTTCCTCGAGTTTTTCTTTACTTCTTGAAAGGCCACATTTTTCATAGAGTAAACGTCCAATTTTTTTATGAAAATAATCGGTTGAAAGTGTTCCTTTACTGCTTAAAAACCGATTTAATTGTGATTGTATGGTCTTTTCGGCTTCTTCAAAAGCGGGATGAGAAGTAGTAATTTTTGGAGCATTTAATTCGCCTGACAAATAATTAGGTATTGTATAAGGCGCTATAAAATAACCGTCTACACAAGCCTGAAGCAAAGAATTTGCCCCAAGACGATTAGCGCCATGATCAGCAAAATTAGCTTCTCCCAATGCAAATAAACCCGGAATAGTGGTCATCAATTCATAATCAACCCAAAGTCCGCCCATAGTAAAGTGTGCAGAAGGCGAAATGAGCATTGGTTCTTTATAAGCATTGATTCCTGTAATCTTCTCGTACATAGCAAAAAGATTGCTGTATTTGGCTTCGATTTTATCTTTTCCTTGCGCTTTTATTGCATCAGAGAAATCTAAATAAATAGCATTTTTCATTGGACCAACGCCATGTCCGGCATCGATTCTTTCTTTTGCGGCGCGTGACGAAATATCTCTTGGAGCAAGATTTCCGAAAGAAGGATATTTACGTTCCGGATAATAATCACGTTCGTTTTCTGGAATTATATTGGCATCTCGATCGTCGTTTGCTGTTTTAGGAACCCAGATTCGGCCATCATTTCGCAATGATTCAGACATTAAAGTTAATTTTGACTGATTTTCACCATGTTGTGGCAAAGAAGTAGGATGAAACTGAATCCAGCTAACTCCTGCCATATAGGCGCCTTTTTTGTGTGCTCTCCAAATCGCCGAACTGTTACAGCCCATTGCGAGTGTAGAGAGATAATATACTTTTCCGTAGCCTCCAGACGCTAAAACAACTGCATCTGCATTGTGGCGTTCTAATGCACCAGTTTCAAGATTTCGGGCAATAATTCCTTTTGCTTTTCCGTCAATAACTACTAATTCAAGCATTTCATGACGTGTATGTAAATCTACTTTGCCTAATGAAACTTGTCGCAATAAACCTTGATAAGCACCAAGTAAAAGCTGTTGCCCAGTTTGTCCGCGAGCGTAGAAAGTCCGCGAAACCTGAACACCGCCAAAAGATCTGTTATTTAAATATCCAGCATATTCTCTTGCAAAAGGAACGCCTTGTGCAACCGCATGATCTATTAAGGCTGCAGAACATTCGGCTAAACGATAAACATTGGCCTCTCGAGATCTAAAATCTCCCCCCTTTATGGTGTCATAAAACATTCGGAAAGTGCTGTCGCCGTCATTTTTGTAGTTTTTAGCGGCATTAACACCGCCTTGTGCCGCGACTGAATGCGCTCGTCGGGCCGAATCCTGAAAACAAAACGATTTTATATTATAGCCTTGTTCTGCCAGAGAAGCAGCGCATGAAGCACCAGCAAGCCCAGTTCCTACAACAATAACAGTAAGTTTTTTTCGGTTCGCCGGATTTACCAGTTTGGCTTTGGCTTTATAAGTGTTCCATTTTTCGGCAAGCGGTCCTTCGGGTATTTTTGATTCCATCATTTTTAACGGTTTAAAATGAATTGGTGCAAAATTTTAAAAAGTGGCATTACTTTTTATGAAACCCTAATTTAATATAAAATATTGAAAATGAAGTGTTTTTGCGGATATTTAGTTTGGATTCTTTGGATGTTTTTTCAGAAATTACTTTCCAATAATTTCTTTACGATGTAAAGTTCCCCAGTCCTTTAATGCCATAATAACATTTGAGAGCGTTTGACTGTGTTCTGTTCTTGCATATTCTACTGTTGGCGGAAAAGTATCGTAAACTGTTCTTGTTACCAATTTATTTATTTCAAGATCTTTCAGTTCTTTAGAAAGCATTTTATCAGTGATTCCGTTAATGTCTTTTGAAATTTCTTTAAAACGTTTTGGCCTGTCAGATAAAGCGATTAAAATAGGCAGTTTCCATCTGCCACTTAATACTTCTAATGCATCTCTTACAGGAAGTAAGGCGCCCATGCATTCTTGTGGGTTGCAATCTTTTTCGTTTATTTTCTGAATTTCTGTAGCCGTTTCCATATGTTTTACTTTACTATACTTGATGATAGCGCTATCCTCTAGGATAGTACTATAAAATGTATAGCAAATGTAAATAAGTTTGCATTGTAAACAAATAATACTAAAAATTATGAGCCAGAAAATTCTAAAAATAATAACGAGTACTAATGGAGAAACTTCATTCAGTAATCAGTTATCAAATGCAGTTATCGAAAAATTGATTTTATTATATCCTGAAAGTGAAGTGCGTACGCTTGATCTTTCTAAAACCCCGCTTCCATATTTGACAAATTCACATATCAGCGCTGTTTATACGCCTGCTGAAACTCATACAGAAGAACAGACCGTAGCGATTAAATATTCAGATGAAGCGATTGAGAAGTTACTTGATTCAGATATTCTTGTAATTGGGGTTCCTTTATATAATTTTGGAATTCCAGCTGTTTTAAAAGGATGGATTGACCAAATTGCCAGAGCAGGAAAGACTTTTAGTTATGGTGCCGAAGGCCCAAAAGGATTAGTAACGGATAAAAAAGTGTATTTATCAATAGCATCAGGCGCCGTTTTTTCTGAAGGACCAATGAAAAGCTATGATTTCTCCGAATCGTATTTGCGAACTATATTTGGTTTTTTAGGAATGACAGATGTTACTACTTTCCGAGTTGAAGGAACTGCAATCCCTGATTTTGCTGCAAATGCATTGCCGAAGGCTTTATCTTCTGTAGAAGAATTTGCTTTTTAAGTTTAAAAAATAAAATCCCAGTTATACTGGGATTTTTACTTTTGTAATTTATTTGAATATCGATTATCCAGATGCTTATTTTTATCAAAACGATTATTCGAGATTTCCTCTAAAATTTCTTTAAAGGTTGTTTTCATTTTAGAAACCATCGGTTTGGCATCATGAACTAATGAGTAGACAATTAATTTTTTATCTACAGCCAAATAATTTCCATCTTCCAAATTATAAAAGGCGTAAAAAGTTCTCCCGTTAAAGTCAATATCAAATAATTCATTGTAATCTAGTTTTTCTTTAATAGCCTTTTCTAATTTATTATAAAAAAGGTCGACATCATTTGGAGGAAATTCAAAGTCAGCAATAGTAAAATTAATGTTATCAATAGTTGATAAATCAAATTCTTTAAGTTGATAGTTTGAATTTTTGATTTTTAAACCCGAAACTAAGTTATCCCAAATTAAAAGTTCAATATCTTCAAAATTATTATTGTGTTTTGAAAAAATTCTAAGTCCTGAGATTTTAAAATTTTTACCTCTTTTTTTATATTCATAATATTTCTCACCTCCATAAGACATGGTAACAAATTTAAAATCAGGATGTAATTCCCAATTGTCTAAGCCAAGCAAAGTACCACTTTTTGTCTGAATTTTTATTTCAGATAGGCTTTCGGGTAATTTATCAATTATAGCGTTAAAAAAGCTTCTCTGTTCTTTTATAATTATCGAGAACTTATATGGAGGAAAAATTGTTCCTAGTGTTTTCTGTAATATGTTCATTTATTTCTCAATAATCATTGTAACGCCTTGTCCGCCCGCAGCGCAAATCGAAACAAAACCTTTTCCAGAACCTTTTTCATGTAAAAGTTTTGCCATTACACCAATGATTCGGCCTCCAGTTGCAGCAAAAGGATGCGCCGCCGCAAGACTGCTTCCTTTTACATTCAGTTTTTCTCTGTCAATCGCACCAAGGGGTTTTTTCAATCCTATTTCGGCACTCAGTTCTGGGCTTTCCCAAATTTTTAAAGTAGCCAAAACTTGTGCAGCAAAAGCTTCGTGAATTTCATAATAATCAAAATCCTGAAGATTTAATCCTGCTTTTTCCAGCATTCGTGATGCGGCAAATAAAGGAGCCAACAAAAGATTTTGTTGTTTTTTGACGTATTCTATTGCAGCAATTTCAGCAAATGTGATATAAGCTAAAATTGGCAAGCCTTGTTCTTTTGCCCATTCTTCGCTTGCTAAAAGAATACAAGACGCTCCATCAGTAAGCGGTGTTGAATTTCCAGCTGTCAGAGTTCCGTTTGTTTTGTCAAATGCGGGATTTAATTTGGCTAATTTTTCAATCGAGCTGTCTTTTCTTAGGTTATTGTCTTTTTCTAGTCCGTTAAAAGGTGTAATCATATCATCAAAAAAGCCTTCCTCATAAGCTTTTGCCATATTCAAATGACTTTTAAGTGCTAATTGATCTTGGTCTTCTCTCGATATTTTATAATATTTTGCAGTAATTTCAGTATGTCCGCCCATCGAAAGTCCGGTTTGCGATTCTTCATTTCGAGGAACTAATGGTGTTAAATCTGCCGGACGAAGTTTTAGAAATGTCTTGATTTTTCCGCTCAATGATTTTTCTTTTCGTGCTTCAAGCAAAACTTTTCGGAGTTTTTCACTTACCGCAATAGGCATATCACTGATTGAATCAACACCGCCCGCGATTCCAGAATCAATCTGGCCAAGGGCAATTTTATTGGCTATATAAACAGCACTTTCAATTCCGGTGTCACACGCTTGCTGTAAATCGCAGGCAGGAGTTGCAGGATCAAGCGACGTTTTCATCACACATTCTCTGATCAAGTTGCTGTCGTACGTATGTTTGATTACCGCACCGCCGGCTAATTCGCCCAATAATTTTCCGTTTAAATTGTATTTGTCTATAAGTCCGTTTAAGGTTGCGGTCATCATTTCCTGATTTCCAACATTTGAATATGCTGTATTTGCTCGTGCAAAAGGAATTCGGTTATAGCCAACAATGGCAACTTTTCTAATCGTTGTGGTATTGTTCATCTTAAAACTAGATTTGTTTGAAGATTAAAGATAAGCAGAAAATTTGGTAATGAGATAATGTGGTAATTAGACAATTAGATAATTAGATAATGTGCTACTTAGATAATTATAAGCATCGTGAATTATCTCATTATCTAATTGGCACATTATCTAATTTTATTTAGTAAAATTTTAATCTTATTTAGAATTAGAGATTTTTTTTGAAGCCTGTTTCATTTTGTAAAACAGGCTTTTTTATTGCCTTCCAGCAAGTTAAAAATGTAGTTTTGATATTTGCTATTATTTTTATTTAGAATGGTTAAAAATAATTTGGAAAAACAAGTTTTAGAAAGTACTTTTGCGAACGAAATTTAAAACCAGACAAAATGAATAGCTTAACCATTAAAAAAATCTGTTTTTTTGTGCTTTTCGTAACATCATTAACTATGATGGCGCAAAACCAAAATACAGGCAGGGTAACAGGAAAAATATCTTTAAGCGGAAATGCTCCAGCAGAAGGTATATCAGTTGCTCTTAAAGGAACAAAATATAGCGCTGTAACCAACGAAAGTGGGCAGTATGAAATTAGAAATGTAAAACCAGGCTCGTACACGATCAGTATTCATTCAGTTGGTATTCATGGTCAAGAAGCTGCAATTGTTGTTACCGCAAAACAAGTCACAACAAAAAACTTCGTACTTTCTGAAAGTCAGGAAGATCTTGACGAAGTCGTTATTACAAAAAATAAATACAAACAAGACAAACCTTCGTTGTCTTTGCGTCTTCAGACTCCGGTATTGGAGATTCCGCAAAACGTGCAGATTGTAAGCGGTCAGACTTTAAAAGATCAGCAAATTACAAGTATGAGCGACGGGGTAATTCGTAACGTGAGTGGGGCTGTACGTTTAGAGCACTGGGGCGATTTGTACACAAACATTACTATGCGAGGTTCTCAAATTCAGGCTTTCCGTAACGGATTTAACGTGGTTTCTTCTTTCTGGGGACCATTAACTGAAGATATGAGTTTTGTAGATCATATTGAATTTGTAAAAGGACCGGCTGGATTTATGCTTTCTAGCGGTGATCCAAGCGGACTTTATAATGTTGTTACTAAAAAACCAACTGGAATTACAAAAGGTGAAGTTTCTGTACTTGGCGGAAGTTTTGATTTTTACAGAGTAAGTCTTGATCTTGACGGAAAATTAGATAAAAAAGGAAAACTGCTTTACAGATTTAACGGCGCAGCGCAAAAGAAAGGTTCTCACCGCCCATTTGAGCACAACGACCGTTATGTAATTGCTCCGGTAATTTCATATCAAGTTGATGATAAAACAAAAATTACAGCTGAATATAATTTTCAGTACGCAAATATGACAGAAGTTGGTTCTTATTATGTTTTTGGACCTGCATCTGACGGATATGCAACATTGCCTCGTAGTTTTACCATGACGCAGCCAGGGTTGCCAGATACCAATATTCAGGATCACAGCGGTTATTTGATGTTCGAACATAAATTTGATGACAACTGGAAACTTACAGCTCAGACTTCTTATTTTAAATACATTCAGCAAGGATATAGTTCTTGGCCTGGCGTAGTTGGTCCTGGTGATGTTGATAGAGATTTTAATGGAATTTCTGAAGGAACACTGGCAAAAGGAGAAATCATCAGAAACGTTGGTATTTGGGATGCAGAAAGTAATATGTATCTGGGGCAAATATTTGTAAACGGAAAATTCAATACAGGATCTGTAAGTCATAAAATATTAGGAGGAGTAGATTTGGGAAGTAAAGATTATATGGCAGATTGGGGACAATCTCATGATCTTGATACAGTTGATAATCCTTTCAACGTTTACAATCCAAATTATGGAACTCCATCTAACGGATTTCCAGCTTTTGACCACGAAACACCTCTTAGCCAAAGAGCTGGCGGAATTTATACTTCTGAATATGCAGCTGGATATGTTCAGGATGAACTTGGTTTCTTTCAAAATAAATTAAGATTAACTCTTGCTGCAAGATATACATGGATTAGTCAGTCTAGCTATGGAGACACACAGGAAGATAGTCATATTACTCCTCGTATTGGAGTTAGCTATTCTGTAAACGAAAGCACTGCAGTGTACGGATTATATGATCAGGCTTTTACTCCACAGTCAGGAGTTGTTAGAGATGGCCAGATTAAACCACTTACAGGAAATAATGTTGAATTTGGTGTTAAAAAAGACTGGTTTGACGGTTCTTGGAATACAAGTTTATCTGTTTATAATATCTTGAAAAAGAATGAGCTTACTGCTGACCCTCGAAATACACCAAACGAACAATATAAAATTGTCCTTGGAGAAAAAAGAGCTCAAGGAGTCGAATTTGACGTTAGAGGAAAACTATTTGATGGTTTAAATCTTATTGCAAATTATGCTTTTACAGAATCTATAGTGAATAAGGTTGATCCGTTAGTTTCTGCTGCAACAGGAATTGAAAAAGGAGATATTGTTCCAGGGTACGCTAAACACACAGCAAATGCATGGTTAAATTATACAGTTCAAAGTGGTAAAATTAAAGGATTTGGAGCTTCTATCGGAGGAACTTTCCTTGACGGTCGCCAAACAGATACTTGGAGCGAAGGGCTTCAAAAGTTGCCTTCTTATTTTAAATTAGATGGAGGTTTATCTTATGAAACGGGTAAAGTGAAAGTAACAGCTAATGTATTTAATATCTTGAACAAATACCTTTACAGCGGTTCCTACTATGAGTGGCTAGATGCTTACTATTGGCAAGCAGAAGCACCAACAAACTTTAGAGTTGGGGTAACTTATAAATTTTAATTATACGCCTTTAAAAAGAATTGTTAGTGAAAAAGAAAGCATCCGTTAATTTTTAGCGGATGCTTTTTTTTGTTTCAAGTTTTCTTTGTTTCAAGTTTCAGTTTCTGTACGTAACGCTAAATATGAAATAGCTCACATGTCACCCTGAGCGAAGTCGAAGGGTAGTACGTTAAAGGCTTCGACTTCGCTCAGTCTGACAAAGTGAATCTAGCTTGAAACTTGAAACTTGAAACCTGAAACTTGAAACTTTTATTTGTTATCCTTTTTTGATTAATGGAATTAATTTTCCGCCAATTAACTCTATTGCGTTCATTAATTGTTGATGTGTAAGTCCGGCGTTGTCCATTTGGAAAGTAAATCTTGAAATACCGCCAAGCGCTTCACTGTGACGCAAAATTTTCTCGGCTGCGCGTTCAGGACTTCCAACAATTAAAACACCGAGATCATCGATTAGTCCGTCAAATTTTCCTTTGGTAACTGGAGGCCAGCCTCGTTCGTAGCCTAATTTTGTCCACAATTCGGCGTATCCGGGATAATATTCTTCGATTGCTTTTTCAGTAGTTGTTCCAACAAAACCTGGCGAATGTATTCCTACTTTCAATTCTTCGGGTTTATAACCTGCAGCTTTTCCGGCTTCGCGATATAGATCAATTAGAGGACGAAAACGATGTGTTTGACCGCCAATAATCGCCACCATCAAGGGCAAACCTAACGATCCGGCTCTGATAAAAGATTCTGGAGTTCCGCCAACGCCCAGCCAAACAGGAAGTTTTTCCTGTAATGCTCTCGGATAAACGGGAAGATTATTGATAGCGGGACGAAATTTCCCTGACCAAGTAACAAATTCATTATCTCTTATTTGTAAAAAAAGGTCTAATTTTTCCTTGAAAAGCGCATCATAATCATTTAAATCAAATCCGAAAAGGGGATAAGCTTCAATTGAAGAACCACGTCCAACAACAATTTCGGCTCTTCCTTTTGAAATTAAATCGAGTGTTGCAAAACTTTGATAAACCCTCACAGGATCTGCAGCACTTAAAACCGAAACAGCGCTCGATAAACGTATGTTTTTTGTTCTCGCAGCCGCTGCACTTAATATCACGATTGTCGCCGAATCTAAAAATTCTTTTTTATGATGTTCTCCAATTCCAAAAACATCCAAACCAGCCTGATCTGCAAGTTCAATTCTTTGGAGCAGTTGCTCCATTGCATCAACACTGCTCAAAGTGTTGTTGTCTCCGTACATTGCCGAAGCAAAACTGTCAATTCCTATTTCCATATTTTTTTTAGGCTTTAGGCTTTAAGCAATAGGCTTTAGGCTTTTTTAGAGAACCTACAACTTAATGCTTATTGCAATTATTTTATGCTTTAGGCAATATGCTTTAAGCTTTTGAAAAGCCTAAAGCTTATTGCTTATAGCAAACGATTAATGTGAAAATCCAAATGAAATGCTGGTAATAATGATCAAAATAACAATCAGCGTAATCACTACATAAAGATAATCTTTCTCCAGAAGGAAAGAAAATAATGAAAGTAAAACCCTGAAAACCGGCGTAAGAAACAATAATATAATGCCGAAGAAAATTAAAAATTCGCCATTTCCTTGGATTACGCCATGATAAACATCGGCAATTACTTCAAATATATTTCGGTCATTTTCCTTGAAAACAGAATAATCTTCAATGTCATTTCCGTGATGCATCAAGTAAACAATACCACCTATAAAAGCAACCGAAAGCGAAATCCAAACTCCGTATCGCAATAAATTTCCAACAATAGCCTGAAAATCTTTTTCTCCAAATTTTTCGTGCTGCATACTTTTAGATTTTTCCATTAAGTCCGTTATAAATCATATTAATTGCTAAAACAAAAATCAAGCAAGCAAAAAATATTCTAAGTTTTTTAGGGTTTGTTCGCACTAATACTTTGGCACCGGCCATTGCACCAAATAAAACGCCAATCACAACTGGCATACAAATTCCGGGTTCAATATATCCTTTTTGAATATAAATTACCGAACTCGCCATTGCTGTAACGCCCATCATAAAATTACTAGTTGTAGTTGAAACTTTAAACGGAATTCGCATGATATTATCCATCGCAATTACTTTAAAAGCACCAGAACCAATGCCGAGTAAACCAGACATCATTCCGGCAAGTCCCATCATACTAAAGCCACCAATTACATTTTTAGTGCCGTAACTGATCACTTCGCCATCATGTGTTGGGTAAGTTCCGTCTAATCTTAATTTTTTTGCCAATGGACTAGATTCTAAAACAATATGTTCTTCTTTTTTTCGAAGAGAATTTATTGCCGAAAAAATCAAGGTAAGTCCGAATAAAACGGCAATAAAAGAAGTAGGAGCGATAGCCGAAAGCAATGCACCACCTACGGCACCGATTGTTGTGGCAATTTCAAGAAAAATTCCCAATCGCATATTAGTGATCCCTTCTTTTACATACGCTGCCGCAGAACCTGATGAAGTAGCAATTACCGAAACCAAAGCGGCTCCAATTGCGTAATGAATATCAACGCCTAAAATGACAGTTAAAAGCGGAATAATAATGATACCGCCTCCTAATCCTGATAATGAACCAATAAAACCTGCTAAAAAAGCACCAAGAATCATAATCAGCGTAAACGTAAGTACTGTCATTCGAATAAATTTTGTTTTGGCTAATTTACGAATTGATATTTGGCGAAGGAATTTTTAGGAGCTTAAAAAATCCTTAAAAATCCGAAAACGATTTTTTATTGAGACGGTAAAAGTAACTTTTGATGAAATTAAAAAGCCACAACTATTACAAATTGTGGCTTTTATAAAGTGTTATTTTTTATAGTACAGTGAACCGTTTTTTATAGCTTGTTTTCCCAGTTCCCCTTTTTCAAATAATTTTTCCAGAAGCACGATGGTTTCAGCATAAGGCACATTGAGAATAACAGAAAATTCTTTTGGAGTCAATGTCGGATAAACTTTAAATAGAGATAAAGGATTTGTATTCGAAATAGTTTTCTTTTTTGCATCAGGAAACACGGCGAGCAAAGCGCTTTCGTATTCAGAATAAGGTTTTGAACCGTAAACGGCAAAACGGTTATTATTTTGATCAGCAAAAAATAGCGTTGGAAAACCTCTTACGCCAAGTTTTTTTCCATAATCCAAATCTTCCTGAAAAAGTTCCTCAGCCTCGTCATAATCTGTTTTCATTTTTTGAATGTCTAGATTGACTATTTTTGCCGCTTCTTCAATGTTTTTGCATTTTGCAATATTTTTCTTTTCGAGATATAATTTCTCACGTAATACACGCATAAATTGAACTGCTTTTTCTTTGCTTTGGATTTGAGCCGCTTTCATTGCAATACAAGAAGGATAGGAAGAATCCAACGGATCTTCAAGCCATACATTTCCATCAATTGGCATTTCATAAAGCAAACTTGCCTCATCCCAATGATGTGCCACATCCAACGGTTTGCTGATACCGCCGCTGTTATAACTCCAATCGGGTAATAAACCGCCCATTTTATAATCAATTTCAAAATAGTCACCATATTCAAGTTTAAGCTTTCTGAGCTGTGGTTCAATTCCCCAGCACGAAGAGCAAATAGGATCAGTGTAATAAATTATTTTTACAGGTTTGTTTTCTGTTCTAATGATGGTGTTTTCGACTGCTTTTTCGTTAAAAGGCATTTCACATGCTCCGGTAGCAGGATCACAAAGCAGTGGATTTATATTGTTTTCTTTCATTTTGAATGGGTTTGTGATTGACAGAACTTGCTGTAGACTAGGATTAATAATAATGATCCTATTTTCATAAAAACTGAAGGGAAATAGAGGCTGGGCGTTTAATATTTTATATTTTTATATCAAAGTTCGTAGATGTTTAACCAAAAGTCAATTAGTCTAAAAAATATGACTACAGAAAATAAAGAAGAAAAAGATAGCGGTTGTCCAGCGGAAGGACTTCTAAAATTATTATCAGGAAAATGGAAACCTCAGATTTTTTTATTAGCTGTCGATGGACCAATACGTTTTAACGGACTTTTAAGGGAAATTAAAGGCTCAAATAAACAATCAATAGCAGTAGCATTGCGCGAACTCGAAGAATTTGGACTTTTAAATAAAGAGGTCATCAAATTAAAACCGCTTCATATTGAATATAATTTATCAGAAAGAGGAAAATCATTGATTCCGGTTTTTAGACAATTGGAATCTTTTTTTGAAAAATAAGGCCTTGATTTCACGCTAAAACTAGCCTTTGTAACTTTGAACCGTTGCATCTTTGATCCTTAAAAAGAATCATTAAATTTTCATTAACAAAAAGTAAGTTTTCATTAGTTTATATTTGTAAGAGACAAATTAAATTTAAAGAACTGTTTTTTATGAAAGCAAAGACTTTTTTAAGCCTCTTTTTATTAGTCGTTTTATCGACAGTTTCTTATGGTCAGAATGTAAAACTCATTACTGTCGATCAGCTTCAAGAACGAATTAAAAACGGAAAAGATAGCACTTATGTTGTTAATTTCTGGGCGACTTGGTGCGCACCCTGCGTAAAAGAACTTCCTCATTTTGAAAAACTTCAATCCGAATATAAATCAGACAAATTAGCGGTTTTATTGGTAAGTGTCGATTTTAAATCCAAATTAAATTCGGCTGTAATTCCATTCGTCAAGCGAAAAAGCCTGAAAAATCAAGTGTTTTTATTAAACGAAAGCAGTCCACAGGAATATATTGATCGAATCGATCCTTCATGGTCAGGAAGTATTCCTGCAACTATTTTCATTAAAGACGATAAACGAAAATTTGTTGAGACAGAACTTACATACGAACAACTATTAACTGAATATAAAAAACTATAAATTATGAAAAAGATTATCACTTTATTAGTATTGGTATTTACAGCCTGGTTATCGCAGGCACAAACAACAACGCTGAAAGCGGGAGATCCGGCACCAGATTTTAAACTTAAAAATGTTGACAATAAAGAAGTTTCTTTTGCAAGCTACCCAAAAGCAAAAGGTTTTATTATTGTTTTCACCTGCAATACATGCCCGTATGCAGTGGCGTATGAACAGCGCATTATAGATTTAGATAAAAAATTCAGACCTCAGGGATATCCGGTAATTGCAATCAATCCAAATGATCCTGAAGCTTCAAAAGCAGATGCTTTTAATAAAATGCAGGATTTAGCAAAAGATAAAAGTTATCCTTTCCCATATTTATTTGATGCAGGACAGTTAGTTACAGATCAATATGGAGCGAAACACACGCCACATATTTTTATTGTATCTAAAACTCCAAAAGGAAATGTTATTGAATATGTGGGAGCAATCGATAATGATCCAGAAGGAACAAAAGCTGAAAAAACAAAATATGCCGAGGATGCCATTGCAGCTTTGCAAAGCAATAAAAAGCCAGCAGTAACACAAACTAAAGAAATTGGCTGTACAGTAAAAAGAAAAGCGAAAGCTT
Organism: Flavobacterium sp. 245; assembly: GCF_004362055.1. GTDB lineage: Bacteria > Bacteroidota > Bacteroidia > Flavobacteriales > Flavobacteriaceae > Flavobacterium. Next base: position 503,145 of record NZ_SNXB01000002.1, on the reverse strand, counting down.
AATTTTTGAATATTAATTTGTGAAAAGGGCTGTCTCATTTTGAGACAGCTTTTTTTTTTGATAAAAAATTAAAAGCCTTATTCTGCTATAAAAAAAGCGTCGTAGTTTTTTGTTTTTATGTTTGTAGGTATATGTTTACTAAATAAATCTTTTTAGTGTTTTTATTTACTAATTAAACTCAATCCGCTTTATGGCACATTTTTCAGAGCAAGTACATATAACTATCGGCAGTTTTACCCAAAATATTATCTATTATGATTTGAAGCTGTCGCAGAAAATGGCAGATCATCATTATTTTTCATTTGTCTGGCAATATACCGGCAAGGCAGTCATAAAACCGGCAGATCAGGCTAAAGCCATAAGAGATTATATTGGCAATGAAGTTATTTTTACTTTCAAAAGCCTGACGGGAATAAAACTGATGAGCAAAGGCATTATAACCGAATTGGCTTCGGTGGATCAAAACGGGAGCGCCGTCGGCCTTCACGTAAGCGGCACAAGCCACAGCATTGTATTGGATGATATGCCAAAATCGAGAACGTATCTTGAAAGAGGAATGGATGACATTGTTCTGGATATTTTGTCCGAAGGCCCGACGGAGTTCTATCAGCGAGATGCCATCAGGTCGACCTATATGAAGGAGTTTAATTATATGGCTCAGTATAATGAAACGAGTTTCAATTTTTTGAAGAGGCTGGCACAGCGCTACGGGCAGTGGTTTTATTTTGACGGAATGCGCATGCAGTTCGGGCAGATTAAAACTTCAAAAGTAAAACTCATCAACGGAGCTTCTCTGCATAGTTTTAAGATTCAGGCCAATATGAGTGCACATAAAATCTCGCTGGCAGGTTATGACTATAACAAAGCTTCCAGCATCAAGAATTCCTCACTGCGAACTTCTGCCGGAAGCAAGGACAGTTTCGCATCGAATATAGCATTCAATCAGGGAACCGTTGCCCAGCCTGATCTGAACATCGGGGCCTACACCAACAATGCGCAGAACAAGGACGAAATAGAAGAAATGGTCACGCTGCAGACCGCAGGAAGCAATGCAAACAGCGTGTACTATAGCGGAATATCTTATTTTCCTTTAGGACTCGGACAAGTTTTTACAATTATCAACGAGACTACCGAGCATCATCTTATCTGTATAGAAGCTATACACCATTCTGAGGTACATGGCAATTATGCCTGCGAATTCAAAGCCATCCCAGACGATGTCTCGGCTCCTCATTATACCGATACAAAAGTTTTTGCAAAAGCAGAAACCCAGCCCGCAAGAATAAAAGACAACAACGATCCCGAAGGAATTGGGCGTGTAAGAGTTGAATTTTATTGGGGAAATGGAAGCAAGTCAAGCCAGTGGATCAGAATGATCCAGCCGCATACCGGAGGTGGAAAAGGATTTTATTTTATCCCAGAAATTGATGAAGAAGTACTGGTTGGTTTTGAAGGTGGGAATGCACAGTGTCCTTATGTAATGGGTGCGCATTATAACGGGCAGGCAAAAAGCACCTATGCTAATGAAAAAAATGATCTAAAAGTATTGCAGACCAGAAGTGGGAACAGAATTATTTCAGATGATGCAACAGGAGATATCACAATAGAAAGTCAAAAAGGGCAAACAATTGCAGTTGTTCATGGGGACGGGAACATTAGGTTTAAAGCACCAAAAAATATTGAATTAGAAGCTGGAGAAGACATTATTATGAATGCAGGAAGAGATGTAAAAGTAGATGCCAAAGAAAATATTGAAATCGAAGCAGGGAATAATATTTCTCAGGAAGCAGAGAATGATATTTTTATTAGTGCGAATGGAAATATTATGGAAAAAGGTAATGAAAAAATAGAAATTATTGAAGAAAAGGTAACGATAAACTCTGCAGAGCACATTGAAATGGCTGAAAAGATAAATATGAATGCTACAAATGGTGATATGATATTGAAAGCTTCAAAAACCATTCATGCAAATAGTGGTGAAAATAGCAATTTTAATTAATAAATATGGCAATTAAAAAGCAAGCCAAAAATTATAACCTAAAAGTAAATGCAAGACATGTTATAATGGCAAGAAAAATAGAAAAAACAGCAGAAATAATTAAGTTGGTTGCGACATGTGGAAATATAGAATTATGTAGTATAAATAAAATCATTAAAAATGGGAACATCAATTAGTCTTGGCAATTACGAGCCGGAAATAATATCAGAACCTTGGGAAGAATATCAATTTAGAGAATTATCTAGAGCGTATTATACACAGAGTGTAAATATGGTTTTTAAAAGTGGTGATATTAATTTAGTGCACTGTATTACAGCGCTAACTTCATTAGAGTTAAATAAATGTTTTACAGATTCGGCAAAAAATATCAACATAGATCAAGTTCCCAGAAAATGTTATTTAAGCGCTTTAACTATTTATATGGATAATAAAGGCAAAATAGTGAAAGGAGAAAAAGTGCTGACAGAATTTAAACTGATTTATGATTACTCCGAAAAGAGACATCTTCTTGATACTTCATATAAAATAAGAAAAGAAAAAGAAGCTTCTATAGATGTAAAAGAATTGCATAGGGATATTTTAGAAAATAAAACCGTGACCTTTAGAAGTGGGAAAATTTATGTCTTAAAAAAATTTCATGAATATATTAAACAGGCATCACTGTGCAACCGCAGAACCGATGTTAATTATACGAACCTAAAGGTTGCAGAAAACCGTGATGAACTAAATAAAACATTAAGCTTGTTAGGAATAACAACATCGGCAGTTGGTTTTATACCAGGTAAAGCACCAGTAATTGCAGACACGGCAATGAAAATTTTAGGAATGGCTTTGAGTGCAGAGCCAAGATTCAGTCTTGCAGAATATACTTATCCTATAAAAGGACCAGTTTATTTAGATAAAACAACTGAATTAAGAGAATATAAAAGAGAAAATTTCAATGGTTATATTTCTTCTCAAAAATTAGATGGAAAACCTAAAAATGTGGAGCGAGATGTATTAAAAGAATTAGAAGAATTTGGTTTAATATTAAAACAGAAGTAAAATGAGAATTATAATTATATTATTTATAATAACATTAATATCCTGTGGAAAAAGAGATATAATTAACCACTATTTGCCAGATCCAATAACACAGCAAGAATTATTAGATAATGGTTTTTATAGATATTCTTATGTTGATACTGTCAATAAAGAAGATTTATATAAATATACTTCTGATTATACTTATGCTTATACCCATACGCGTATTGACTCGATTGGTAGTGGAGACGGAATTTATGATTCCATAAAATTACTAATAAGACGTGATATATATTCGAATGTAAAACCAGAAAAAAATGAAAAAGGACAAATATACCCAACCCAATTTAGTAATTTTTACGGCATGGATACAATCAAAAGAGAAGCAAACACGAGATATTTAAAAGTTGTCTTAAAGAACAGAATCATAACCTACTTATTTATAAACGATTCTCTTGAATATAAAAGCATAATAGTTGAAGATTTTGACAAAAAAGATAAAGAAATAACCGATTTTACGACCAAGAGAAAAATCATTCGATATTACGACAGCCTAAAGATTCCCATCAAGTCGTTGTTGGTGAAAGATATAAGTACCAAAGATCATCCCACAGTGTTTTTGATAGGGAATCTTAAAACAACGATACGATATAGTGATAAAAAACATCCCTTTTACGAAAGTTCTATAAACTATATTGATAATGACAGTTATACAATTTATACTATTATAGGCTCATATTATTCTGGTTTGAAATGGCATCCAGTAAAATAAAATTATATGGTTAGATGAAAAGGATAAATTATCTGTTCACGCAGATTTTCTTCGTAACAAATCCGCGCTATCGGAATAAAAGTAACAACAAAGTGAGAAAAATAACATCCCTAATATTAATAATAGTATTATTTATTTCTTGCAATAAAAAAAATAAAATTAATCATTATCTAAATAAAGTTGTAACACAAAAAGAACTCTTAGATAATGGGTTTTATAAATATTCATTTGTCTATATTCCTAATGAAGAAGATAAAATTGATGTTTATTTTAAATCAGTCACTAAGTTTGAGATGTATTCAAATGTGAAACCTGAAAAAAATGAAGGAGGTCAATTATGTCCAATTCAATTATGGCACTTTTATATAGAAGATTCAATTAAAGAGAAAAAAAACAGAGATTATCTAAAAAACAAATTGAATAATAGGATTATAACTTATTTTTTTAGAAATGACACCCTGCTATACAAAGATATAATTGTAGACCCTATTGATGAATCACAAAAAGATATAGCAGATTTTACAAGCAGAGATAAAATTATTAAATACTATAATGGAGTTAAAACTTCAATTAAATCTCAAATTAAAAATAAGAAAACAGGAGAAATGTATTCTAATCGATTTCTAATAAACAATTATAACACTCGATTTTATATGGATAATCATTCTTATGAAATGTTTGTAGATTACAAAGAAGATAATTTTCATGATGTTTTAGATCGCTTATATGGAGGTACTTACTGCAACTAAAAGCTATTTTATCAAATTGATGTGTCGACGAGTTATATAATAATGTTATCAAAAATAAAACAAAAAACTAATATTTCAGATCCTTTTATAGCTGATGTTTTTAGGCAACTCACCCAATATAGTCAAGCTGTTATGCTTTATCGCAACCAAGCAATAAAAGAAAAAAAGCCTGCGGCACAATATTTAAATGAATCACAGCAAATAAGCTATCTCAATTATATAAAACCCGATGATTTAAAAAAACTGCGAAACAGATACTTGCACTGGTCTGTAAAAGCAGACAAATTTGGTCTGGAACCCAGATTTGATGAAGTTTTGCCAATTGAAAAACGTAAAAGACAAATACACAATGGATAAAATAAACCATTTTTTAGTTTTAATATTAATAATAACATTAAATGCCAGCTGCCAAATGAGAAATAAATATGAATGGGATAGTTACACCTGTCAGCCTTCGCAACAACATAAAGATAATGAAAATATTTTTAGAGTAGAATTTGTACGAGGAAATATCCTCACCCTCGAAGGAGAACCCGCTAGCTTGCCTTTTGGCGGATCGTCAGGACGTTGGGGAGATTCCGGGAAAAGCTGGACATCACAGCACGGCACACCTATTGGAGCCGATGTCATTTATTATGCGGGCTATGAAGATAAATTTTATCATCTGAAAGTCCAATTTCCGATTGAAGAAATGAAAAAAGCCATGGATACTACTTATAGATATGATGATGATAGTTATGAAAAATTTACAGGCCTGATCTTTGGTTTTGCGCCTCAAGGGATGGTTGTGGTCTGGAAAGAATATATGTTTTTCAGGATTGAACTTGGTCGCTTTCAGGCTCAGGTTATTGCCAACGACAAAGAACTGGAGAAACAGCTTTTTAGGGACTGGTCTATGAACAGGAAAGAAGTGGCTGAAAGGGATTATTTACCCGATGCCTCCTGTGCCAAATGGGATATGTATAGAAAACGTTACAATTTCAGGGTAAAAATGGAAAACGAAAACCCGGCTTTACGTTTGTTTCGTTACTGTTTTACAAATTATAATGGCGAAAAAGACATCGTTTTCATGCCACACCGTCCTACTACAAATTACGATAATCGTGCTTTGCCACAAATTCTGGAACTCGATTGGGAAACTGCCGCCGGAGAAAGTTTTAGAGGTAATATTTTCCTAAATGAAAAAATAATATTCGAAAAATTCAAGAATTTTAAAACAGAAGATAAGCAGGAATTTGAGATTAAAATAAGTAAAGACAATAGAATATTGGAATTGTATTTAAATAACGAACCTATTGAAGTTGACAGTGTGCGTATTTACGAAGGTTCAGTTAGTTATAAAGATTCATATCATCTTAAATGAATCCGTTAGCGCGGATTTGCAATCCTTGCCCGCAACAGTAAGACATTATACTAATAATTAAAACAAAAGCTACAAAGAAATATATAGCTTTTATTCTATACTGCATCGCGCAGGCCAATCTTTATGGGCACAGATTGCAAATAATCTGCGCTAACAGTAGCGTAAAACGTTTTAAAATGAACAAATAACCCGCTGGTTAACCGTTATTGAAGGAAGCCTAAATACCTTTAGAATAAATAGTCATTAGAGAGACACGTGCACTGATTAACAAACATTACATTTTTACAAAATCGACATGTATTAATTAAAAAGATTTATTTTAAAAAAGCATTTAATTTTAAAAAAAAATATATTGAAAGTATTTCTAACCTTGTTTCTTCTCATTAGTATTGCATTCTCTTTGCAGTTTTACCTTGATAATACGGAAGAGAGTTACTAACGACAGCGTGGTTGTAAGGCTGACAAACACTAAAAATTCATTAAATATTTTATCTTCTTATATGGATATTTATCCAGTTGAAATTGGAAATAACTTTGGAAGGAATTAAATAAATTCGATAGTTTATAAAAATGAAAACGCCTCAATTATTGAGGCGTTTTTTCATTTTTATAAACTTTTCAGTTTCTTCATAAAAACAGGAAAAACTTCATTTAACTCATCAAATAAAGGATTTTTGCGGTGTTTTAGTTTTATTTCGCTGAATAATTTTAATCCGAGTGCAAACTGAGTTGCTTCAGACGGATCATCAAATAAGTTTTTTTCTTTCATTTTTTGAATGATGCCAAAAATTTCATCGTGATTAGAAAATTCAATTCCGAGTTCTTTTGCAGGTTCAGTTTCTCCGTTTGCGTATTCTTTTAGACTTAATGTCAGATAATATTTGTTTGATCTTTTTTCCATGATAATAAATAATCTATTTTTATTTTAACCATTTGTCAACGATGGTTTTAAATGGTTCTTTGTATTGTTCTCCCACAGTTATTTCGGTTTTGCCGATAAAAACAGAATGCTTGCTGATAGCGCTTATTTTATCAAGTGACACAATAAACGAACGATGAATTCGCATAAACTTTGCTGAAGGCAGTTTTTCTTCTAAAGCTTTTAATGAAATTAAAGAAAGAACCGTTTTTTGCGAATCGTCCAGATGAACTTTTACATAATCTTTCAAACTTTCGATATATAAAATATCTTTCAGCGAAATTCGGACCCAATTATATTCGACTTTCAGAAAAATAAATTCATCATCGGCGGTAATGGGCTGAAAGTTATTTGAAGATTCTTCGGTTATTTGTAAAATTTTATTGGCAGCGCGCAGAAATTCTTCATAGCTGAAAGGCTTTAAAAGGTAATCTACAGCATTTACTTTGTAACCTTCAATGGCATAGTGATTATAGGCGGTGGTAAATACTATTTTAGGCATTAATCCCGGAGTATCTTGTAAAAGTCTGGCCAGTTCCATTCCCGTAAGATTGGGCATATTGATGTCGAGAAAGACAATATCGGGCTGTTTTTCTCTAATTAATCCCATCGCTTCGACAGCATTATCACAGCTTGCGGTTAATTCCAGAAAAGGCGTCTGCTCAATAAAAGTTTCCACAAGTTTTAGTGCTAGTGGCTCATCGTCAACTGCTATACATTTTAATATCATCATTATTCTAAATTTAGCTGCAGTTTTACATTATATTTTCCATTTGAAGCAACGCCGGCTTTTAATGTATGTTTGTTTGGATAAATCAAATGAAGTCGGCGTTTCGTATTGGTCAAGCCAATTCCACCTTCATCTGAAGTTCCAGATTTTTCGAAATAAGTATTTTCTACTTCAAAATCAAGATTGCTTCCATTTTGGCGCAGCTTAATATAAATTTCGCTTTTGTCTGTAGCGTGAATTCCGTGTTTAAATGCATTTTCGACAAGAGGAAGTAATAACATTGGAACAATCGGATAATCAGGCAATTTTTCAGGAATATCAGTAGTAATCGTGAGTTTGCTGTTCGCCCGAAGTTTCATCAGCGCTATAAAATCCTTCATAAATTCAGCTTCTTTAAGCAAAGTCGTTGTTTCTTCGGTGCTGTAAAGCAGGTAGCGCATCATTCGGCTTAAAGTATGAAGCGCATTTCTGGAATCTTCAATATCAGTATAAGTAAGCGAGTAAATGCTGTTTAGCGAATTGAAAAAAAAGTGCGGATTAATTTGTGCCTTCAGCATTGCTAATTCGGCCATGGTTTTATCCTGTTCCAATTTTTGTTTGTGTTGTGCCGCTTTTTGCCAATGTTGTAGCATCGCCCAGCTGGTACTGATTCCCAAAACCAATAAAGTAAGCATGAAAACGTAATTGTCGAAATAAGGATTTCTGTATTTTTTGAAACCCAGAACTAAACTGACTTTTGTATGTACGTCGGTTTGTAGATTATAAAAATAAGCTATGAATTGCAAAGCAAAGATGACAAGAAAAATCCACAGCAAAAATGGCGATGTATTGTCTTTAATAATGGTTTTTGGAACTATGATTTTGGCATTAGAATAAAAAATGACAATTAGAAGAAACAAGACAATTATCTGCCAAAGCCAAAATACCCCAGGAAGAACTACATTCCAAGTTAAAGGAATGTAAAACAGCATTATAAAACCTAATAATAACCAGCCGAGAATATGCAGTCCGGCAAATAAATAGGGTCTGTAAATGTTTGAAGCCATTATAAGTTATGATTTTTTAAAGACAATATTACATTTTATTTGAATACGATCTGGAACCAATCGCCCAAAATAACGTTACAGCCATCAGAAACCATTTTTTAACCGACGAGCATACAAATTAAACGCTTGTTTAATTCTGAAAAAAAACCGTCGGGTGTCAGGCTGTCTCTATCGATTGTGCTTCGCTGTTCGTCTATTCTAAAAATTTTGCGTGTTCTATTTTAGTTCTTTTGCTTATTAATAAATAGATAATTACACATTTTCACAATGAATAAGCAATCATTTTTAAGCATTTTCGCAGCCTCAGTTATTATCGTCTCTTGCGGTAATAAAAATGATAAATCGGCTCAGGCCGGAGCTGCGCCACAGGTTAAAGAGTATAAAACCCTGACGCTGCAACCAGAGTCTGCAACATTATACAGCGATTATCCTGCCAGTATTCAAGGACAGCAAAATATTGAAATACGTCCTAGAGTTGAAGGTTATATTGATAAGATTTTTGTAGATGAAGGCGCTGTAGTAAAAGCAGGACAGCCATTGTTTAAAATTAGCGCGCCAGAATATGAACAGCAGGTTCGCACTGCAAGTGCCAGCATAAAAAGTGCTCAGGCAGAAGTAAGCGCAGCAAAACTGGCAGTTAATAAAGTGAGACCGTTAGTTGAAAAAGGAATTATCAGTAAATACGATTTAGAATCAGCACAATACACTTATGAATCGGCTATGGCAACGCTGGCGCAGGCGAATGCAGCTTTAGTCAATGCTAAAACAAATTTAGGTTATACAACTGTAACAAGTCCGGTGAATGGAGTTGTCGGTTCAATTCCGTTTCGTTTGGGAAGTTTAGTAAGCTCAAATACTGCTGATGCTTTGACTACAGTTTCGAGCATCGGAAATGTGTATGCTTATTTTGCGATAAATGAAAAAAAGCTTTTAGATTTTACAGAAAGCAAAACGCCAGGTACAACATTGGCACAAAAAATCCAAAATATGCCTGCGGTTTCATTAGTGCTGTCTGACGGGACACCTTATTCTGAAAAAGGCCGAGTTGAAACCGTAAATGGTTTAATTAATACCGAAACGGGTTCGGTTACTTTTAGAGCACGTTTTGCAAATCCAAAAAGCATTATTAGAAGTGGAAGCAGTACCACTGTTAGAATTCCAAATGAAGTAAAAGAAGCCTTGATTATTCCGCAAAGCGCAACTTATGAGCTTCAGGACAAAATATTTGCGGTTACTGTTGGAAAAGATGGTAAAACAAAAAGTGCCAATATTACCATTTTAGATAACAGTGCAGGAAATTATTATGTGGTAACCAGCGGTTTGCAGACTGGAGATCAAATTGTTCTTGAAGGAGTGGCAACACTGAAAGACGGAACAGAAATTAAGAGCCAAAATCAATCTTCAGATAAAGTTTACGCCGATTTAAAATAAAAACAAATGTTTAAAAAATTTATACAACGACCTGTACTCTCAACAGTAATATCTGTTATTATTGTTATTTTGGGTGTTTTAGGATTGATTGAGTTGCCTATTTCTCAATATCCGGATATCGCACCGCCAACAGTAAATGTTTCGGCTAGTTATACAGGTGCCAATGCCGATGTGGTACTGAAAAGTATCGTAATTCCATTGGAAGAGCAGATTAATGGTGTAGAAAACATGACTTACATGACTTCTACAGCCACAAATGACGGAAATGCTTCTATCAAAATTTTCTTTAAAGTAGGTACAAATCCAGATTTAGCTGCGGTAAACGTGCAAAACAGGGTTTCAAGAGCTACAAGTTTATTGCCTGTAGAGGTAACTCAGGCAGGAGTGACGGTAACTAAAAGCCAGAGCAGTAACTTGCTGATTTTCTCTTTATATAGTGATGATAAAGCATACGATCAGACGTTTCTTCAAAATTATGCGAAGATCAATCTTGTGCCACAAATTCAACGTGTAGTTGGAGTAGGAGATGTAACCGTTTTTGGTGCAAAAGATTACTCGATGAGAATCTGGCTTAAACCAGATGTAATGCAGCAATATAAATTGATTCCGAGTGATATTTCAGCCGCTTTGGCAGAGCAGAATATCGAGGCAGCGCCAGGTAAATTTGGTGAAAACGGAAATCAGGCATTTCAATATGTAATTAAATATAAAGGACGTTTAACAAGTGCTCAGGAGTTTGAAAATATCATTATAAAATCTGTTGGGAATGGACAAATGCTTCGTTTGAAAGACATTGCCAAAGTAGAGTTAGGATCTTTAAGTTATTCATCAACTATCAAAACAAACGGTGTAGAATCGGCAGCAATGGCAATCAGCCAGACTCCTGGCTCAAATGCACGTGATGTAATTATCAATTCTAAAAAGTTAATTGAAGAAGCCGCAAAGAGTTTTCCAAAAGGAATGAAATATACCATCATGGTAGATGTCAACGAAAATTTGGATGCTTCTATTGAGAAAGTAATTCACACTTTGATTGAAGCTTTTATATTAGTTTTCATTGTAGTTTTTATTTTCCTTCAAGATTTTAGATCGACTTTAATTCCGGCGATTGCGGTTCCGGTTGCGATTGTAGGAACGTTTTTCTTCCTAAATTTATTCGGATTTACGATCAACTTATTGACGCTTTTTGCGATGGTTCTCGCCATTGGTATTGTCGTTGATGATGCGATTGTGGTCGTCGAGGCCGTTCACGCCAAACTCGATCACGGATATAAATCGGCTAAAAAGGCGACCATTCACGCTATGGACGAAATTTCCGGAGCGATTATTTCGATTACTTTAGTAATGGCAGCAGTATTTATTCCAGTTACTTTTATTACAGGATCAACTGGAGTTTTCTACAAACAATTTGGTATTACGCTTGCTGTAGCGATTATTCTTTCTGCTGTAAATGCCTTGACGCTAAGTCCAGCTTTATGTGCACTTTTATTGAAACCGCATGCAGACGATCATAAACATAAAAGTTATTTGCAGCGTTTTTACACTTCATTTAACGTTGCATTTGATAATGTAACCGAAAGATACAAGCGTTCTGTAAGTTTTCTTTCTGTAAAAAAATGGATTGTATTGGCTTCGATTTTAATAGCAGGTTTGTCTTTATTTTATATGATGAAAACCACGCCATCTGCTTTCGTTCCTTCTGAAGATCAGGGAACTGTTTTTGCTAATATTAGTTTACCGCCGTCCGCTTCTATGGAGCGTTCTGATGTAATTGCTAAAAGAGTAGACAGTATCGCGAAGACAATTCCGGGAGTAAAAAATACACTTCGAATTGTCGGGCAGAACTTTACAGCCGGAGCAGGTAGTGCCTACAGTATGGTTATTGTGAAATTGAAACCATGGGATGAACGTGACCTTAGTGTTGATGACGTAATTGGACAGCTTTTTGCAAAAACGAGTGGCATTCGCGAAGCTAATATTTTCTTTATTTCACCGCCAACTATTCAAGGTTTTGGACAAAGTGGTGGATTTGAATTCCAATTGCAAGACAAAGGTGGACATACTACTGCCGAATTCTATAAAGTCAATAATGAGTTTTTGGCGAAATTAGCAGAACGTCCAGAAATTCAATATGCCACAACACCATTTAATCCTGGATTTCCGCAGTATATGATGGATATTAATTTGGCAAAAGCCAAAGATGCCGGAGTTTCTGTAAATACGATTTTATCAACTATGCAAGGATATTATGGTGGATTGTATGCTTCGAATTTCAATAAATTCGGGAAACAATATCGTGTTATGATTCAAGCTTCTCCAGAATTCCGTACCAATACTGAAGGATTGAATAAAATTTTTGTCCGTAATAATGCCGGAACTATGGCGCCAATTACAGAGTTTGTAAATATGACAAGAGTTTTTGGTCCCGAATCGATTTCAAGATTTAACTTGTTTACCTCTATTTCGATTACTGGAGCACCAAAACCGGGCTACAGTTCAGGCGATGCTATTAAAGCCATTCAGGAAGTTGCAGCCGAAAATCTTCCAGCAGGTTACGGATATGAATTTTCAGGTTTAACGCGTGAAGAATTAGCTTCTGGAAGTGAAACAATATTCATATTTATTCTGTGTCTGGTATTTGTTTACTTCTTGTTAAGTGCGCAGTACGAGAGTTATATTCTCCCTTTTGCGGTGTTATTTTCAATTCCGTTTGGATTGGCGGGAGCTTATTTGTTCTCGATTATTTTCAAATTGAATAGTAATATTTATCTGCAGATTTCTTTAATCATGTTAATCGGACTTCTAGCGAAGAACGGTATTTTGATTGTCGAATTTGCTTTAGACAGAAGACGAAAAGGACTGCCAATTGTTCAAGCAGCAATTGAAGGAGCCGTAGCGCGTCTGCGACCAATTTTGATGACATCATTCGCTTTTATTCTCGGACTTGTTCCGTTGATGTTTGCGTCGGGAGCCGGAGCAGTAGGGAACAGATCGATTGGTACAGGAGCTGTTGGCGGCATGCTGATTGGAACCATTTTAGGAGTTTTTGTGATTCCGGTTTTGTTTATCATTTTTCAGACATTACAGGAAAGAGTTAGCGGTCCGGCAAAGGAAAGTTATGATGATGACGATGAAGAAGATGATCATTTATTAGAAGCTCATAAAGCATAAAATTTAATTCAAAAGAAATGACAAATAGTTCAAATAAATATATTTTGATGGTAATGACAGCCGTACTTTTGAGTGCGTGCTCTGTTACCAAAAAGTACGAACGCCCCACAACGCTGTCGACAGATAAATTGTACCGAGATCAGGCTTCCGCCGATTCGACTACTATTGCTAATATGCCTTGGCAGACCGTTTTTAAAGATGAAAAACTGAACGCCTTAATCCAAAAAGGACTTGATCAAAATCTGAATCTTAAAAATGCAATTGAAAACATTGTTCAAGCAAATGCTTCATTGCGTCAAAGCAAATTAGCATATTATCCAACTTTAAGCCTGGATGCAAATGCAACACGCACTAAACAATCTGAGGCTGGACTTAATTTTCCGGCAGGAATTAATATCAACACGTTAACAACAACTTATAAATTAGGTTTAAGTACAAGTTGGGAAGCTGATATTTGGGGAAAATTAAGTAGTTCTAAAAGAGCTGCGCTAGCAACTTATCTGGCTTCAGATGCTGCAAAACAGGCCGTTCAGACACAGTTGATTTCAGATATTGCAAACAATTATTTTTTATTGCTTGCTTATGATAAGCAATTGCAAATTACGCAGGAAACGCTAGAAAGCCGTATTAAAAATGTTGCAACAATAAAGGAATTAAAAGAAGGAGCAATTGTGACTGGCGCAGCCGTAGTACAGAGCGAAGCCAATCAGCATGCAGCCGAAGTTTTGATTCCTGATTTAAAACAAAGAATTCGCGAAACCGAAAATGTTATTAATATTTTATTAGGACAGGCTCCTGGACCAATCGAAAGAGGAACATTAGATTCGCAGATTATTCCTGAAAATCTTGCTTTAGGTTTGCCTTCTCAATTATTGGAAAATCGTCCCGATGTCCGTCAAGCGGAATTTAATTTCAGAGTCGCTTTTGAGTCGACAAATTTGGCTAAAACTTATTTTTATCCAAGTTTAACACTTACAGCAAGTGGCGGGTTTTCGAATTTGCAATTAACAGACTTTTTTACCAATTCTGTTTTTTATTCGATTATTGGCGGATTAACGCAACCAATATTCAATAAAGGACTCAACAAAATGCGATTGACAACCGCTCAGTCACAGCAATTACAGGCTTACAATAATTTTCAGCAAAGTTTATTAACAGCAGGGCAGGAAGTTTCAAATGCTTTGTATGCGTATCAAATGGCAACCGAAAAAGAAGATTCAAGAACCAAACAAATCGAAGCTTTAGTAAAAGCTGTAGATTATACACAACAGCTTTTAGAATACAGCTCGGCTACAAATTATACAGATGTATTAACTTCTGAGCAAAATTTACTGGCTGCGCAATTAAGCGGTATCAATGATAATTTGCAAAAACTGCAGGCTGTTGTTGACTTGTACCGAGCTTTAGGTGGCGGTTGGAAATAAAATTCACAAAAAAACATCTCAAATTCTGAGATGTTTTTTTGCAATGTATATCGGTTGAGAAGTACTTTTCGTCGATTAGTTTGGTGTTTTTGTATAATGAATGCTATTAAATAGAAATTTGGCATTACTTTCGATTAGTATCTATCGTAATTAATAATTAAAATTTAAAAAAGATGAAAAAGTTAGTATTCGCCTTAATGCTTTTTACAAGTGTTTTTGCTCAGGCACAGGTTTCAGTTAATGTAAATATTGGAACACCGCCAAATTGGGGACCGGTTGGTTATGATAGCAGCAGATATTATTATTTGCCAGATATTGATGTTTATTATGATGTAAATCAAAGTGTATTTATTTCTGATAATAACGGAAAATGGGTACGCGCAAAAAGGCTTCCGGAAAGATACAGACAATATGATCTTTACTCAGGTTATAAAGTAGTTTTGAATGATTACAGAGGAGACGCTCCTTATACGTATCATAAGAAACACAGAGCAGAATATCCAAAAGGATATAAAGGCAAACCACAGAAAAACAGAGGCGAAAAACCTCAAAAAAACAATCCTTCAAATGGAAAACATAAGTCTGAAAATAAAGGAAACGATAAGCATTCAGATAAAAACCACGATCACCATTAAGCAAATTTAAACATGACAAAGAAAAACGTCCCGAATTTCGGGACGTTTTTTTTTAGCCTCACTTTATTATATCCTATTAAGTTATAAATAAACCTTTTTTAGTTCAACTATTTTTTGGTTACGTTTCTATTTTTATGGAAACGATTTCGTTTGATATTTCTTTTGGAAATATTAAACATTAACCAATCACCAAAAATTTATGGCACATTTCTCAGACCAAGTCCACATTACTATCGGAGGTTTTACCCAAAACATTATTTATTATGATTTGAAGCTGTCGCAGAAAATGGCAGATCATCATTATTTTTCGTTTGTCTGGAAATATAACGCAAAAGCAGTCATACCTCCCGCAGAACAGGACAAGGCAATGAAAAGCTACAATGGAAATGAAGTTATTTTTACTTTCAAAAGTCTTACAGGAATCAAACTGATGAGCAAAGGCATCATAACCGGACTGACTTCGATAGACAGGAACGGAAGCCCGGTCGGACTTCACGTGAGCGGTACAAGCCACAGCATTGTTATTGACGGCATGCCAAAATCGAGAACCTATTTGGAAAGAGGAATGGATGATATTGTGCTGGATCTTTTGTATGAAGGCCCTACTGAATTTTACCAGAGAGATGCTATCAGGTCGACCTATATGAAAGAATTCAGTTATATGGCACAATATAACGAATCCAATTTCAATTTTCTCAAAAGGCTGGCGCTGCGTTACGGTCAGTGGTTCTATTTTGACGGAATGCGCATGCAGTTTGGGCAAATCAAAAACACAAAAATAAAACTCATCAACGGGGCATCACTCCATGACTTTACCATACAAGCGAATATGAGTGCGCATAAAATTTCGCTGGGCGGTTATGATTATCATAATGCAGCCAACATCCGAAATTCATCAGCCAGAACCACATCAGGAAGCAAAGACGGTTTAGCATCAAATATTGGATTCAATCAAGGAACCGTTGCCCAGCCTGGTTTGATTGTTGGAGCCTATACCAACAATGCACAAAGCAAAGACGAACTTGAAGAAATGGTCAGACTGCAGACTGCAGCAAGTGATGCCAACAGTGTATATTACAGCGGAATCTCTTATTTTCCGTTAGGACTGGGACAAATGTTTACCATCATAGACGAAAATACAGAACGCCATCTGATTTGTATAGAAGCCACACACCACTCAGAAGTACACGGAAACTATACCTGCAAATTCAAAGCAATTCCAGACGATGTCTCGGCTCCGCATTATACAGATACAAAAGTTTTTGCCAGAGCAGAAACCCAGCCGGCAAAAATAAAAGACAACAATGATCCTGAAGGACTCGGACGCGTGAGAGTGGAATTCTTTTGGGCATCAGGAAACAAATCTAGCCAGTGGATCAGAATGATTCAACCTCATACCGGAGTCGGAAAAGGATTTTATTTTATTCCTGAAATTGATGAGGAGGTACTAGTAGGTTTTGAAGGCGGAAATGCCCAGTGCCCTTATGTTATGGGAGCGCATTATAATGGGCAGGAGTTGTCAGGTTATAATACTCCAAAAAATGACATTAAGGCGATAAGAACCCGAAGTGGATGCAAAATCATTATCAACGATGCCGATGGTTCTATTCTGACGGAAGACAAAGCCGGAAGTAAAGTTTTTCAGGACGGACAGGGAAATATTTAGGCCAGTGCACCGAAGAATTTTACGATAAATGCAGGTGAAAACATCAATATAAACGCTGGGCAGAATATGAATACAAATGTTGGTCTGAATAAAACAGATACTGTTGGAGGAGATTATACCGAGACCATAACTGGCTCGAAATACCTTACTATTGGAATTAATTTTATTCTCAATGTTACCAGCAATATGTTTGAATGGATAAAAGGAAACAAAGAAACTGAAAGTAAGGATATTAAAGAAATGGCTCAAGAAGTTCTTTTAAATAGTACCGAAAAAAGTATAAGTCTTCGAGCATCTAAAGATGTAAACAGTCATAGTGGTGAAAATTCAAGAAATTACTAAATTATGAGTATAACAAGAATAGTTGGCGGAAAACTCACTAAAACTGCCAAAGGAAATATCGATATTCACGCAACAAATGGCAACGTTCATCTTGCAGCCAATACACATAATAATTGGCATGGAGAACAAGAAGGGATAAAATATCATGACTATGATCCTCCGCATCCTGAAGACAAGATGAGTAATAGACTTGAACTAACACTAAATATTTTTTTTGACGGTACAGCAAACAACAGAAACAATACTGAAGCCAGAGAAAAAAGCATGCCTGCCTATCAAGAAAACTCAAATAAAAAAGATGACAGTTACGAGAATGATTACACCAACGTTGCAAGGGGTTATGATGCAATATCAACAGAAAAGTCTACACAAAAATCAGTTTATGTTGAAGGGGTTGGCACAACCGATTTAAAATCAGATGATAAGTTGCCAAAAGGTCTTGCACAGACGGGAATTTTTTGGCATACAGGGATCAAAGACAAGGTAAAACGAGGTTGTGAGTTGGGAGGTATAGAAGTTTCTAAAGCATCAAAAGGAAAACCTATTGATCTGCTTACGATTAATGTCTTTGGTTTTAGTCGAGGGGCAGCAACAGCGAGGCATTTTTTAAGTGTTACTGACAGTTCTCCTTATACTGTAAAAGTTTCTCCTAATGGCTATTTCTGGTTTCCTGGAGATATGAAGCAGCAAAAATATCCGAAGAATGAAGACAAAACCAAACCTGCTTACCCTGACAGTTTTGAAATTAAATATGGCTATTTTGGCAGATGTTTAGTTAATAATGGAGTATTCGAAATAAAAGAGGTCTTTTTCAATTTTGTTGGTTTGTATGATACTGTTTCGTCTCATGGTTTTAATCATAATAACGATGTGAAGGATTTGGGACTAGATGCAGTAAAAAAAGCCAGAATGGTTTTGCAACTTTCCTCAGCCGATGAATACAGAGAGAATTTCGATTTAACCAATATTTCCAGTTGCGGACACAGAGGTCTGGAACTAAAGTTGCCTGGTGTACATTCAGATATTGGAGGTTCTTATAGACAAGGTGATAAAGAACGTTCAGTTGTATTTAAGGAACGCTTTTTTTTAGGAACCCGCGATAAGAATTTTAAGTTTATTCCTAATACACCAAAATGTGATGCTTTTAAGAAAATATTATTAGGTGAAGGCTGGTATGATGATAATCAGCTAGTTATAGAATATGATTACGGTAAAAGTGAAGCCTATTTGGTAGGAACGCGTATTTTAGAAAACACCTATGATAAAGTAGCGCTGAACAAAATGATTATGGTTTCGAAACAGAAGCAATTTGGAGTCATTTACGATGAAACAATTGAAAAGCAAAAAACAAATATTTCAGATCCATTTATTACAAAGGTATTTGAACAGATCACAAACTATAGCAAGGCTGTTATGAAACACAGAAATGAAGCCATTACAGAACAGAAACCCTTAGCGCAATATTTAAAAGAATCAGAACAAATAAGTTATCTCGATTATATAAAACAAGATGATTTAAAAAAATTACGTCACAAATACCTGCATTGGTCTGTAAAGGCAGACGAATTTGGGCTGGAGCCGAGATTTGATGATGTTCTGCCTGTAGAAAAACGCAAAAGAGAAATACAAAATGGATAAACTAAACAAGGTTTTAATTTTTTTTATCATTACACTAAACGCAAGCTGTCAAATGAGAAATAAATACGAATGGCAAAGTTACACATGCCAGCCCAGGCAACAACATAAAAGCAATGAAAATATTTACAGAGTAGAATTTGTAAGAGGTGATATCCTTATACTTGAGGGAGAGTCTGCCAGCCTGCCCTTTGGCGGATCATCAGGACGCTGGGGAGAGTCTGGAAAAAGCTGGACTTCGCAGCATGGCACGCCTGTAGGAGCCGATGTAATTTATTATGCGGGTTATGAGGATAAATTTTACCATTTAAAAGCTCAATTTCCTATAGAGGAAATGAAAAAAGCATTGGATACCACTTATAAATACAACGATTATCGAAATGAAAAATTTACAGGGCTTATATTTGGTTTTGCCCCTCAGGGTATGGTTGTAGTCTGGAAAGAATATATGTTTTTTAGGATTGAACTTGGCAGTTATAAGGCAGAAGTTATAAAGGATGACAAGAAACTGGAGGAACAGCTTTTTAGAAACTGGTCTATGAACCGTAAAGAAGTAGCAGAAAGGGATTTTTTGCCAAATGCTTCCTGTGCAAAATGGGATATGTACCGCCAGCGCTACACCTTTAGGATAAAAATGGAGAACGAAAATCCAGCTTTGCGTTTGTTTCAATATTGTTTTACCAATTACAATGGTGAACAGGATATTATTTTTATGCCCTCACTACCAGCGACTACATATGATAATCGTGCTTTGCCACAAATTTTGGAATTAGATTGGGAAACCAGTCCCAACGAACGTTTTAGGGGCAATATTTTTCTAAATGAAAAAGTGATATTTGAAAAGTTCAAAAATTTTAAAACAGAGGATAAGCAGGAATTTGAAGTCAAAATCAGCAAAGATAATCAAGAACTTAAACTGTTTTTAAATCATGAACCTGTAGAAGTTGATAGTGTTCGTATCTATAAAGGTTCTGTAATGTATGAAGGTTCTTATTAGTTCTTAAGTGACGGTTTTATAATCAAAACGCAAAAGAGAAATACACAATGGATAAAATAACAAAAACAATCCCCCTGTCTTATCCTAAAATACGTTTTAACATTGAACTATTCCTATTCTAAGTATCATAAAGAAAAATGTCCCGAATTTCGGGACGTTTTTTGATTTTAATGCATTCCTGTTTTAAAATTTTAAGTAGAAAAAGTCAGTCCTTTAGCTTTAAAATTGATAAACAAAACCTGACGAGCACTGCTTATTGTTTCTTCGGTACGGTAAATGCTGCACCAGAATTTAATCAGCAGTTTATATTTTCCGTCTGAAATTGCGGTGTAGAATATTTGAGGCGCTTTTTCCAGATTAATTAACGGCATATTTTCAAGAGTCTGCATTACAATTTCGTTTATAGCTTCTGGAGTTGTTTCTCCACTAATTTCGATCGAAATTTCGACAAGCTTAAAGTTGTCGGTATAAGTCCAGTTTGTGATGTTTTGAGACAATAAATTTCCGTTCGGAATAATGATTTCGGCTCCATTTGGCGCATTGATTTTTGTAGTTCTTAAACCCATTGATTTCACTCGGCCGGATTCTGAACTAATTTCGATAACATCTCCAATCTGAATTGGTTTATCAAAAATTAAAATGACACCAGATACAAAATTATTTACCACATTTTGAAGCCCAAGTCCAACACCAACTCCAAGTGCGCCTAAAAGAATACTCAATTTATCCAATGGCATTCCTGAAGCCGCGACGGCTAAAAGATAACCGGCAATCAAAACAAGAAGTCGGGTAATTAATAGTTTAGAATGTTGTCTTTTGTTGACGTTTTCCTCGTTTTCATCATCTATTTCACCAAAAAAGTAAGCTACATACTTTTGAAGAAGATGCGCAATCCAGATAATTATAAAAAACAAAACAATATTTCCTAAAGTAAAAGTAATGCTTCCTATAGTGTTTGGATGACTTAGTAAATTCCCTAAAGAAGTACGAAGCGATTCCCAAATGTTTAGATTAGAAGCAATCACCACAAGCCACATATAACTGATTACTAATATAAAAGGCTTTTTTAAGGTATCGGATAAACTTTCATAATCAAAAATCTTTTCTATACCGCGCTTAATTCTTGTTGTATAGATTTGAAGCAGAATGATTTCAAGAATAATCTTCAATAAAACACTCAATGCGATAATCTGCGTAAGCGAAATAAAAGCAGTAATCGTCAGCATATTTGAAAGCGAAACTCTTCCAAAAAGATTGTAAAGTATCGATAAACCATTAAAACCAATAAAAAGGATACTTGCCCATTTAAAAAATCCTTTGATATACAATTGATTCTTAATGCTTTTTATCTGTACTAAACCATAGCGTATTCCCAGGATATTAATTACAATGAATGCAGCGCGTTGTATAAAACCTACTTCTATAAATAAATCGAGAAAACAAAGTGTAAAGAAGAGCCCCATAAGCAGCATCCAATTTTTCATGGACTGTGCTGCCCATTTATTTTTAAATAGTATAGTAAGAATTCCGAGTAGAATAAGCTGAAGTATTTCTAAAAATAGGGCAGGAGCATACAAATTACTAACGACGGCAATATTAAGTCCAATAACAAGAACTGGAATCAGAACACCTCGATTTAAGTAATTAAAATTGAAATAACTAAGGTTTTCATTGTATCCGTTTTCTTTTAAGTATTTTAAATTACGGGAAATGTACCAAAACAAAATTCCCATAAAGAACAGCAATGTAAATAAGCCGTCGGCACGGTAACTTAGATAATAAGATGCAACGCTTTTTTCTATAATTATTTTCGCTCTTATATTTTGTGATACTGCTTTTTTAGGCACAGAATCGTTTGTGCTCCATAAAAACGGATATTCTTTTCTAAGAATACTAATTCCGGATTGTTCCAGTTTATCTTCAACTGCAATTAAGGCATTCGATACCGCAATTTTTCTTTCAACAGTCAGTCTTTTTTTGTTGTTTAAAATGCCTTGATTTTTAGACATCAAACTGTCTGTTGCCAGATATCTTTTTTTTAGGTTGGCAAACTCTTTCTTGAATTGTTTACGACGAACTGTATCTTTTATGAGTTCCATAAAAGTTTTGTCTTTGCGTAAATCGACAAACCTGTTTTTGATTTTTTCAAGATTGGCATTTCGGGAATTGATGGCCGTATTTTGGTCTTCCAGTTCCTGCTGAATCTCTTTCAATACAATACGATACATCTGCTGATTTCGCACATTAGGATTTGCGCCTTTCAGACTCGTTAAAATAAGATCAAGTTTGCTTTGCGTTCTTTTGATTTCGCCAAATATATGACGCGTTTCCCCATCAAAATCGGTGTCGTTGTAGGCTGATTCCATAACTTCACCAGCTTTTTCAATTGCCATCAGGTAATCGCTGTCGGTTGTGGTTTTTTCAAATAATTTTGAGCGGTTTTCTTTTTTTTGCGGCGCCGTTTGCGAGTAGGCAATTGGTACAAAAAACAAGATTGCAAATAAGGCGAATACGTACAGGTAACTTCTTTTTATAATCATATTTTAAGAATGAAATTTGGGTTCTCAAATTTAGATTTTTTTAGCTATTTCTGGTGTGTAATTAACGAAATATTATAGGAAATATAATGTAGAATTTTCAAAAGGATATAAAGGAAAATACCTAATATTTTTGAAGTGTTTTTTGCAAAAAGGTTTTAATCTCGCAAAGTCGCAGAGGCGCAAAGTTTTATAAAATATGGACGATTAATGACAAATAGTACAATTAGTTTTTTATAAAGCGATTAAAAGTTCGCCTTAAAGTGTTTAATATTGAAGTTTTTAGATTTAATTACTTTTCCTTTATCCGTAATCATTAAACAAGAATATTCGGAGTGTTTTTCGAGTAAAATTAAACCTTCTTTTTGGCCTAAAACCATCAATGAAGTGCTTAGGCCGTTTGCAGTTTCGGCATTTGGACCAAAGACTGTTACACTGCACAAACCCGTTGCTGGATAACCCGTTGCTGGATTTATAATATGTGAATAACGCTTGCCGTTAAAAACAACAAATTTTTCATAACTGCCCGATGTAGTAACTGCTTGCTGTTCAAGCGGTACGACAGCTAAAAGTTTTTCAGGATTAAATGGGTTTGTAATACCAATTTTCCAAGACATTCCGTTTGGCTGTTTTCCCCAAGTACTCATGTCTCCGGAACCGTTTATAATTCCTGCATTGATGCCTTTTGCAATCATCATGGCACGGCATTTATCGGTAGCATAGCCTTCGCCCAAAGCGCCAAATCCAATTTTCATTCCTTTTAATTTCAGAAAAATTGTAGATTGTACGCTGTCAAGAATAATGCTTTTATAACCTACTTTCTCCACTGATTTTTTTATGGCTTCCGCCGAAGGCATTTCGGTCATTGAGCCGTCGAATTTCCAGATTCTGTCCATTGCAGCAAAACTAATATCAAATCCGCCTTTAGTTATTTCAGATAGTTTTATGGCTCTTTTGGCAAGTTCAAAAACTTCTCGATCGACTTTTATAGGTTTGATTCCTGCATTTTGATTTACTTGAGAAACTTGTGAATCAGGTTTCCAATCTGATATTAAGTTTTCGATTCTTGTAATTTCGGCAATTACTTCGTTTATACTTTGTTCTGCTTCAAGAGAATCTTTGGCAACAATGGTAATATCAAATCGTCCGCCCATCAGCAATGTTGTTCTTTTTCGTAAGACTTGTGCATTGGCCGAAAAGCTGAAAATCAGTATAAAAAGAAGCAAAATTCTTCTACAATATGATTTCTGAATTGACATAAAATTT
The DNA here is from genome assembly GCF_004362055.1 of Flavobacterium sp. 245. Classification (GTDB taxonomy): domain Bacteria; phylum Bacteroidota; class Bacteroidia; order Flavobacteriales; family Flavobacteriaceae; genus Flavobacterium. The sequence goes on along the minus strand of NZ_SNXB01000002.1, from coordinate 479,440 downwards.
GTTTTTATTGTTCTCAAAAATAGTTCAAAACTATTACTATAGAGCGTTTTCAACTTCTAAAGAAGTTCTTAACCCCAAATTACACAGATGCACACAAATTAATTCGCGAAAATTTGCGCAATTTGTGGTTAAAATTAAGCTTTCTAATCTTTTAGAATTTAAGTACTAGTCAAACCTATGACTCACAAGTTCATAGTAATTTAGTTAGTAGCAATCAGTTAACAGCTGGCCATTATTTCTAAATTCTGAAAGTGTTCCAATGTTATTTTCCAAACATAAAGTATCCAAAATCGTTTCAACATCTTTTTGCATCGCAAGCGAACCACAAATCATGATAACACCCTCTTCTTTCAGCAAATTAATAAAGAAATCAGCATCTCTTTTAATTAAATCCATGACATAAAAATGTTCCGCTTCGCGTGAAAAAGCCAAATGAAAATTATGAAGCTGTTGTTTCACAATCATTTCTGAAGCAAACGTTTTGTAGCCAGAAACCATTTCAGTTTCCATTCGGAATCCAGAATATAAATGCGTTTCGATTTTTTTCTTGTTTTGCTCAATCATTCCAAGAAATGGCGCAATTCCGGTTCCGTTGGAAATTAAAGCCACTTTTGATGCTTTTTTCGGAAAATGAAAAGCATGATTGTTGATGATTCGGCCTTTTATGACTTTTCCTGGCACTAAATTATTTAAGAAACCAGAACCCAATCCATGCTGATGAAGTTTGACAACCAATTGTATGTTTCCAGAATGATTTCCAATCGAATATAAGCGTTCTCTGTTGTCGTTTGCTGGATAAATGGCCAATAAATCACCAGATGTAAATTTGGTTCTTGCATTAGCTCTTAAAGTGACTAAGAAAGTTTGTTCTGACTCGGAAACTAAAGTTTTGTCTAAAACCATTAATTTCTGAAGCCCTTTTGGAACATGATTATAAAGTGAAGGTGTTGTTGATAATGAAATTCCGGTTTTGGCACTCCATAATTTCACCCATTCCACAAATTCTGTTGCCGATTTATCATTAACAGTCTGCAATTCCAAGAAACGTTCCGACCAGTTTTGTTTTTCTAAAAGCTGATCCATTTCAACAGCAAAACCACAAAAATCAGGATATGATTTTGAGCCAAAACCAACAACAGAAAAATTGATTTTCTGCTCTTGATTATTTTTCTTTACTAAAGAAACAAATTTACTTCCGTTAGAAGGCGCGTCTCCCAAACCGTGTGTTGAAGAGAAAACAATAATATGTTCTGCCTTTGGAAAAACAGTAAAATTATTTAATTCAGCAATATGCGCTTTATGTCCGTGATCTATTAATTGTTTCAGAATTGAATTGGCAAAACGCAAAGTGCTTCCGTTTTCAGAACCTGCTAAAATGATGATCGAACTTTCGGCAGCTTTGAATTTATTTTTAATACGGCTCGCTCTTCGCTTTAAAGTGATTGCAAAACCAGAATAAATAAAGAATAGAATATTTAGACAGGCGATTGCCAAAATAATAGCCCAAACAGCATTTATTCTGCCGGTGTGAATATCAAGGCTTAAAGCGGCTAATTGAATCGTCATTGGCGAAAGCTTTTCTGTAATTACAGCACCTGTAACTTGATTAACTTCTATTTCGCGGTCTTTTAATTCAATGATATAATATTCTTCTGGGTCATCTGTAAAAGGGAATTCGATTTTTTTTACATCTTTCAAAAGTGTTTTTTCAAAGACTGACGTTTTTTTGGCTGTTGCCGAAAGTTCAGTTTTTACAGGCTTCGCTTTTTCATCTCCCATAAAAAAGTTGAACCTTTCAAGAGAAAGGTAAGTTCCAGTAAGCGCAATAATTAAAATCGGAATTAAAGCTAATCTTCCAAAAACAACATGATAATATTGGGCAAAATATTCTTTGATTACTTTCGAAAAGAAATTACGAATTCCTCTTTGACGGCTCAAAACAAGCATAAAGCCTGAAATTGCAATCAGAAATAATAAAAATGATATTACACCAACAAAAAAACGCCCCGTTTCATGAAGAAATAAGGAGCGGTGAAGACTTGTAATCCACTGAATAAATTCACTTTTTTTTGCCGGAGTTCCTAGCGTTTTTCCTGTTTTGGCATCGATATAAGCATTGATGTCATTTCCATCTTCATCAATAGCCTGAAGGGTTACAAATTGATTATAATCGACACTTAATTCGGTAATTTCGGCATATTTCTTTTTTAAAACCGGAAGTGTTTGACTTAAATTTAATGTATCAAAATTTTCTGTTTTGTACGGCAAAGTTTTTTCTTGAACAGCATCTACAGCCAGAATGATTCCTGTAAGGGATGCCAGCAGTAAAAACAAAGAAGAAAACAAAGCCAAGACTAAGTGTGTGTAACGCCAAAAAGAAAGAGTCATTGAATGTAAGCTAAAAGATAATCAAATATAAATGTGGAATGTAAGGTATTAAATTTTGTTTAATCTTACATATCTGATATAACCTTTACCGTCAGTTTTATCAGCAAGACCAGCTGTTGTCAAAGGAATTTCTAGATCACTTACATAATATTTCTGGTCCTCAACAGCCGATTCAAAACGTAATTTATATCCTTTATTCATTTTTGAATCATCGATTTCGAAAGTGGTAACACTTCGGTCTCCTCCAGTAACTGACGCCCCTGAGATAGCGCTAACATCATCGCCTTTTACAGTATGAAATTTGTTCCATTCTTTTAAGGATTTGTACCATTTTTTATCATCTCCCATTACATAAAGCGTTTTCTCATAATCGCCTTTTGGATTGATTAAAGAAACTACTATATATGCACCTTCTCCCATATAATTTGCCATTTGAAGCATGCATTTGTATTTGCTTGTTTGTGCATTAGACTGAAAAGAGATTAGGCAGATAAGTGCACTTGTAAGTGCGATTTTTAGAATTGATTTCATTTTTTGTTAATTATGAATTATGAGTTATGAGTTTTGAGTTAAGAATTGTGAGTTATGAATTGAATTCAAAACTCATAACTCATAATTCATAACTTTTTAAATTTATTTTAAAAATTCTATTGATATGTTTTGTTTTGTCAACGACTCATTTTCTTTTGCTAAAGCATAAGCGCTTTCATCAAATTCAGTCATAAGGTCTTTTTTTGCACCAATTGAAAGCAAGTATTTTAAAACTGAATCATCTTTTGCAACCATTGCAGCTTTGTGCAATGCAGTAATTCCGTCTTTGTTTTTAGCATTTATGTCAATTTGGAAAACCGCTAACTTTTTTAATAAAGAAAGATCATTTTTTGCTGCTGCGAAATGATATAAAGTACTCCCATCTTTTTGCGGAGTGGCAAGATTCAGGCCTTTTTCCTGAAGCATTTTTGCTTTAGCATCAAAAGTATCTTGCTTAGGATCTGGTTTGTACGACTGTACTAAGTAAAAACCTAGATTATTCCCATCTTTATCAAGAACTTTTGCATCGGCTCCTTTTCCTAATAAAAGTGCAACAGCTTCCGGAGTTCCGGATTTAACAGCCATTGTCAATGCCGATTCACCTTTCGGATTTTGTAAATTGATATTTTTTGCTACAGGCAGCAATACTTCAAGCGCACCATTTTCTCTTGCTCCCGCTGCAATCATAAACGGAGTGTTTCCATCATTATTTACTTTGTTTGCATCAACATTTTTTGATAGAAAATAAGCAAGGATTTCTTTCTGATTTGGTTTTCCTGCTAATAAATGAAGCACATTTTCACCAGATTTTCCTGTTACAGTTGGTTTTAATTTTAAATCTTCAACTAAAAACTTATAAGCTTCAAGCGAAGTCGTTTCTCTACGGCTTCCTTGAGTTGCAAATAAAAGAGCGTTATCAGTATATTTTACTTTTCGGTCTAATAATTTTTTCAAAAGTGCGATATTTCCAGTTCTGGCTGCATAATCAAATGCTGTGCTGCCGTTTTTGTCAGTATCATTTAGTGATAATCCTTTTGTAGTTAAAAAATCAGCTAGTTTTAAATCCTTGTCCGATGGAATTCCTAAAAGCAATAAGTTTTCTCCGTCTTTGTATTTTTTCTTCGGATCAATTCCAGCTTTAAAAAAAGATTCATAAAGCGCTGGGTCAGATTGCCCATTACTCGCTGCAAAAACTAGTGGCGTAGTACCGTGGCTGTCTTCAAAATTAATATCAGATCCTTTTGAGATTAAATACTTTACTAATTCGGTATTTCCTCTGTAAGCGGCCCAGTGCAAATAAATACGATTATCGTGTGTAGATTTGTTTACAGGATTTCCTGGTTGCTCTAATAAGAATGTTATAGTTGCAAAAGGTGCATCATTATTAATTGCTAAAGTGGTAACGTCAAAAGCATTTGCATTGGCTTCTGCTGGATTATTTCCTTTTGCAATTTCAGCTTTAACCGTATTGACATCTGGCGCTGTTTTCCAAAAAGAAGCTTCTAATAATGTATTTTTTTGCTGTGCATTAACAAAAAAAGCGGTAGTTAATGCCAAATAAAGAAAGATATTCTTTTTCATATTTTGGTATTTGTTGTTATTCAGTACGTTAAATTTTGTTTATCCTTTTTAGTAAAATCATTCGTAAAAAACGATTCTATTTAGAATAAATAAAAATAACGCAAATGTAAAAATTAATATCAGTAAACCAATTTATTTGGCTCAGAAACTTTGGTCTAAAGCAGATTTTAATATAATTTTCTTTGTATAAGACCTATATTTGGGATAAAAGTTTAATTTCATTTAAAATTTTATTTTCTAAAACAAAAAAGAGTATAATTATCATTAAATATTAATTTAGTAGCCGTTTCCAATAACATCTAAATTTAAAAAATCAAAACAATCTGTAGTATGGAGAATATTACTGTAATTATAATGTTACTGTTTGGAGTCGCTTTCTTGAGCTTATTAAGTAAAAGATATAATTTTCCAATTCCAATTGTGCTGGTTCTTTGTGGTGTGGCAATTAGTGTTGTTCCGGGGCTTCCGGTAATTGCCTTAAATCCTGAGGTCGTTTTTATTATCTTTTTGCCTCCTCTTTTATACCATGCGGCCTGGTACACGAGTTGGTACGAGTTTAAAAAAACGATTCGCCCCATCACACTTGCAGCAGTCGGGTTGGTTTTATTTACCACATTTTCTGTTGCCGTTGCGGCGCACATGCTTATAGATGATATCTCTTGGCCGTTGGCATTTTTGCTGGGCGCCATTGTCTCTCCTCCAGATGCCGTTTCGGCAACTTCAATTACTAAAGGACTCGGTCTGCATCCGCGATTGATTGCTATTCTTGAAGGCGAGAGTTTGCTGAACGACGCAAGTGGCCTTGTAGCCTACAAATACGCATTAACTGCTATAATTGCTGGAAATTTTGTGCTTTGGGAGGCAGGATTAAATTTCTTTATCATGTCGACTTTAGGAATTGCAATTGGTCTTGTGGTAGGTTATGTCATGAGCATTATTCATAAAAAATTTGTTTGCGATGATATTATAGAAGCGACATTGACACTTTTAACACCTTTTGCATCGTATTTAATTGCAGAGCATTTTGAATGTTCAGGAGTACTTGCGGTGGTAACTACAGGGCTTTTTCTGTCGGCTAGATCGAGCGTTATTTTTACGCATGAAAGCCGTATGATGGCTGGAACTATTTGGAACATTTTGACCAATATATTAAATGGTCTGATTTTTATTTTAATTGGCTTGCAGCTGCGTGATATTATTTCAGGAATAAGCAATTATTCTGGAACCTCTTTATTTTTATGGGGTGTTAGTATTAGTTTGGTCGTTATTTTGGTGCGTTTTTTATGGATTGTTCCGGCAACTTTGGTTCCAAGATTTCTCAGTAAAAGAATCCGTGAGAACGAAGAATTCGATTATCGCAACATGATTATTTTTGGGTGGTCCGGAATGCGCGGTGTGGTTTCTATGGCTGCAGCATTGGCTTTGCCATTAATGTTAAATGAGAAAGAAGGATTTCCGCTCCGTAACCTTATTATTTATTTAGTTTTTTGTGTCATACTTTCTACATTAGTTGTTCAAGGGCTTACGTTGCCGTGGCTCATTCGGAAATTAAAACTACAGCCGTATTCGATTTTAGCCGAAGAATATGAAATTAGAAATGTAATTGTTTCGGAGACAATTGCGCATATTGAAGATAATTTTTCGCTCCTAAATGATGATTTGCTTCATAATATTAAAAGCAAATATGAAGTAAAATTTAATCGTTTGCAGAAAACAGAGCTTCCAGCAAATTTCTTTGGAAAAGGAAATGTAATGGGAGGGGAGATTTTTAATGATTTTACAAAACTCCAGATCGATCTGCTGAATGTTGAGCGAGCAAAATTAGAAGTAATGCACAAAAACGGCTCCGTAAATGAAGAGATTTTCAGGAAAATAGAAAAAGAGCTGGATCTTGAGGAAACGCGCCTTTGGATGGAAATGTATGAGGAATAAGCGAATTAGATAATTAGATAATTCGAAAATTAAGATAATTTGATAATTGATTAAGTCAATTTTAGAAATCCTATAGTGTTGTAAAATAACTTATATTTACATCTCATATTATTATTTCATGGAAGAGAATAAACATGTCACGATCTACGATATTGCCGAGAAGCTGAATTTAGCAACATCTACAATTTCAAGAGCTTTAAAAGATCATCATTCAATAAGTGATAAAACCATAAAAAAGGTCAAAAAAGCAGCCAAAGAAATGGGATTTGTTCCTAATACTCTGGCAGCAGGCTTGCGCGGCAATAAAACAAAAACAATTGGCGTTTTGATTCCAACAGTTACGCAGCCCTTTTTATCATCTTTGATCAGCGGTATTGAAATTACAGCACAAAAATCGGACTATTCTGTAATTATTATGCAGTCGCACGATTCCTATGCCGAAGAAGTAAATATGGCTAAATCATTGTACAGCAACCGCGTAAGCGGTGTTATATGTTCGCTTGCAATGGAAACAAGAGATACTTCGCACTTTGAGCAATTTTCAAACAATAATATTCCGCTTGTATTTGTTGATAGGGTTCCAAAGGATTATAATACTTTTAGAGTCGTTATTGATAATTATTCGGCAGGTTATAAAGCTACCAAGCATTTAATTGAGCAAGGCTGTATTCGAATTGCACATTTAACTGCTGGTGCAGAATTTGGAAATCTTTATAATGAAAGAAAAAGAGGTTATACTGAAGCTTTAAGAGATCATAATTTGCCTATAATAGATGAATTGATAGTGGATTTAAAATCGGTTACCTATGAAGAAGGTGTAAAAGCAAGCAACAAATTATTTGATTTAAAGCCAATTCCAGACGGTCTTTTTGCTTCTGGAGATATTATAGCAGTTAGTGCCGTGCAGACCGCAAAGAAAAGAGGAATAAAAGTGCCCGAAGAACTGGCAGTCATTGGTTTTAATAATGACCCCATATCTGAAATTATAGATCCTAATTTATCTACGATCACGCATCCGGCAGAAAAAATGGGAAAGGCAGCGGCTGAAATTATTATAAAAAATCTAAAATCCCTTAAAGAAAGTGAAGTCCAGGAAATTACTTTCTTAAATACAGAAGTTCTTGTTCGCGAATCTTCGCATAGAAAATAAATTACTGTTTTGATATAAAATAAAAATCAGAAAATCGTTGGATATTTAAGAAGTTTATTTTGAGATATTTATTGTTTTTATCGATTAGTTTTAAGCATAAAAAAAACTCCCGTCAATTATAATGACGGGAGTTTTTTTATTTAAAAAGCAACCGATTGTCTTTTTGGTTTATTTTTCTGAATAAAATAGAACTGTAATAAATTATCCTACGCCAATGCTAACTCGACAATATTTACTTACAGATTACTCAAGCTTGATATTGTAGTAGAAATAAAAAAAAAACTAATATTTAACTTTTGCATTTTTTTTAATTTTTTTAACAAAACGCCAATTTATCTACAACGTTTTCGTTGTTATATATTGTTGTTTTATCAAATGTTTAAAATTTTAATTAAAAAAATGTATTATGTATTTTTTAAACCCCTTTTTTTTTAATTATTCAAATAAAAAAATTGCACAACCGGTTGTGTGTTGTTGTATTTTATATATATTTGTTCAAACAAAGATTTATTTTGGCTTTGATTATCATTCAAATACACACTAAATATAAGTCTGTTAAAAAAATAACCAACTAACCAAACTATTAACTAATTAAATTAACCATTTATGACTAACTTTTTAATTACGAAAAGCAAATGGAAATACTTTGAAAATTTAGGATTGCTATTCCTGATGTTTGTATTTTCTGCTGCTTTAAATGCTCAAACCACTGTATCTGGTATAGTTTCAGATGCAAATGGACCAATACCTGGAGTTAATATCATTGTAAAAGGAACTAATGTAAACACAGTTTCTAATTTTGATGGCGGTTATACCATACAAACATTGCCGTCTAACGGTGTTTTGGTTTTCAGCTTCATCGGATATAAAACCAAAGAAGTAGCTGTTGCTAATCAAACTAAAATAAATGTTACGCTTGAAGAAGACTTAAATGACTTGAAAGAAGTAGTGGTAGTAGGTTATGGTACCATGAAAAGAGGCGATTTAACCGGCGCCATTTCTTCTATTTCAAGTAAGGCAGTTACAGAATCTGTAACAACTACTATTGATCAGCTTTTGCAAGGTCGTGTGGCGGGTGTTCAGATTCAGGCAAACAGTGGTGCGCCGGGAGCGAGCTCTTCGGTTCGTATTCGTGGAATCAGCTCATTAAACGGATCTAACGAACCTATATATGTAATTGACGGTGTTATTATTGATGGAACAGCAAGTGCTTTAATGTCAAATCCATTAGCTTCAATCAATCCTTCAGATATTGTTTCGATGGATGTTTTAAAAGATGCTTCGGCTACTGCAATCTACGGATCTAGAGCGGCAAACGGAGTAATTATAGTTACAACAAAACGTGGCAAAAAAGGAGACATGGCTCTTAATTTTGACAGTTATGTAGGATGGCAGGAAATCCCAAAACATTTGGATTTGCTGAATTTAAAAGAATACGGCACACTTAAAAATACGCGTGCTGATTTAGGAATTGTGCAGCGTGATAATACTTTCATCAGACCTGATTTATTAGGTGAAGGAACTGACTGGCAAAAGGAACTTTTTACTACAGCCATGATGCAGAGTTATAATTTATCTGCTTCGGGAGGAACTGATAATACTACTTATGCAATGGGAATTGGATATTTAGATCAGGAAGGTATCGCAATTGGATCTGGTTTTGACCGTTTTAATTTAAGAGGAGTTGTTGATTCTCAGGTTAAAAGCTATTTTAAAATAGGAGTAAATTTTGCACTTAGCAAAACAAATCAAACAACAACAGTTACAGATGATTCTTTGATTCTAACTGCGCTTAAACAAACGCCAAACGTAGCTGTGCGCAATGCAGATGGTACTTTTGACGGACCAGATACAACTGAATTTGTTCAAAATAATCCTATTGGTCTTGCTTCAATCAAAGACAATCACAATATCAATTATAATATGAGAGCCAGCACGTATGCTGAGATCAGTTTTACAAAAGACTTGAAATTCAAATCGCAATACTCTTTAGATTATAGTTTTGCAAACAACTATACTTTTAGTCCGTCGTATACTTTTGGCGCACTTGTAAATGATGTTCGCGAAGGAACAAGAACAAAGTCAAACAGCGATTTCTGGATATGGACCAATATGTTGAGCTACAACAAAACTTTTGGTTCTCATAATATTAATGCAATGGTGTCTCAGGAAATGCAGGAATCACACTGGGAAAATCTTTACGGATACCGTTCAGGATATTTGACAAACGGTGCTACTGATTTGAATGCTGGTGATGCAACAACGGCTAAAAACTCAAACGGAAGCAATACCAGTGCTTTGAAATCTTATTTTGCCAGATTGATTTACTCTTTTAACGATAAATATTTATTGACAGCAACGATTCGTCGTGATGGGTCTTCAAAATTCGCTGAAGAAAATCAGTGGGGTTGGTTTCCATCTGCGGCTTTAGCTTGGAAAGTTTCAAATGAGGACTTTTTAAAAGACAACGAAGTAATTAATAACATGAAATTGCGTGTTGGCTGGGGAGAAGTAGGTGGTCAAAATGTGCCAAACTTCGCTTATACTTCAACTTATAATGCTTCGGCAACAAACTGGGGAACTGGACTTCTTGCAGCAAATACAGCTAATAAAGATTTGAAATGGGAAACTTCAAGCCAAACAAACATTGGTCTTGATCTTGGGTTTTTAAATAATAGAATCGAACTTACTACAGATGTTTACTATAAAAAGACAGATAATTTACTATTACAACTGCCACTTCCGGCTTATGTTGGTACAACTGGACAAGGTTCAACATCTTCTCCTTGGGTAAACGTTGGTTCGCTTGAAAATAAAGGTATTGAGTTTACGCTGAATACTTTAAATATGAACAGAAAAGATTTTTCTTGGAGAACCAATGTTACTTTCTCAATGAACAAAAGTAAAGTCCTTTCGTTAAACACAGAAACAGGAATATTGAACAAAAGCATTCAGCAAGGTTCTGATGTAACGATTGTTACGCGTACTGCGGTTGGAGAACCAATTGGTCAATTCTACGGATACAAAGTAATTGGACGTTTTGAAAACGCAACTGATTTCTATTATAAAGATAAAAACGGAACGGTTCAGCCAACTGCGTTGCCTGAAGGAATGAAAATTGGGGAAAACGGTGTTTGGATTGGAGATTATATTTTTGAAGACATCAACAAAGACGGTGTGATTAATGAAAAAGATCGTGATTATATTGGTAATGCAAATCCAGATTTCACTTTTGGTGTCAACAACTCATTTTCTTTCAAAGGGTTTGATGTTAGTATTTTGGTAACAGGTTCTTATGGAAATGATATTGTAAACTACCAAAGACGCTGGTTAGAAAATCCTAGAGAAAATACCAATTTATTGACATCGGCTTTAGGTTATGCGCAATTAGAATTAATTGATCCAACAGGACCAAATGATTACCGTAACGTACACATTGTTGGTGGAGATCCTTATATGCCTAGAATCGCTGCATCATCAGCAGCTTCATCATCAAATTATCGTTTCAGCAATCGATTTGTAGAAGATGGTTCTTATGTACGTATTAAGAATATTTCGATAGGATATAATCTTCCACAGAAATTATATTCTAAATACGGAATTTCGAATATCAAAATTTACTCAAATGCTCAAAACTTTTTAACGTTTACAAAATACAAAGGGTATGATCCTGAAGTTGGTTCGCTAAATCAAGATGCGCTTTTAACAGGCATTGATAACGGACGCTATCCTTCGCCAATGATAACAACACTTGGATTAAATGTTAACTTCTAAAATATTGCAAACAATGAAAACAAAAAAAATATTATACTCGGTTCTTTTGATCGCATTACCATTTGTTTGGACTAGTTGCAGTGATCTTTTAGATGTTGAACCCGAAGATCAGATTACAAAAGAGAATTTTTATCAGTCAGAAGCCGATTTTCAGGCTGCAACAGGACCGCTTTACAATAAAGTTTGGTTCGATTTTAATGATAAATTTTATTATGGTTTAGGCGATGGACGTTCAGACAATTTATATGCACCATATTCAGATTATGTTTATCCTTTTACTGATTTATCTGAAACTGGATTAACAGGACCTTTAGTTTCTGCTTGGGGATCATTATACAATGTCATACAACAGTCTAACAATGTAATTATTGGTATTTCAGACAGCAATGTAAATACGACTATCAAAAACAAATACATTGCCGAAGCTCGTTTTATGAGAGGAACTGCTTACTGGTATTTGGCATCACTTTGGGGCGACGCCATTATTTCTACTGACCCAAGAGAATTGGTTAAAAACCCAATTGTAAATAAAAGCCCGATGAAAGATGTTTATGAATTTGCAATTCGTGATTTAGAATTTGCTGCTAAATATCTTCCAGAGCAGGCAGGTCAGGCAGGACGTTTGACAAAATATAGTGCATTCGGAATGCTTTCCCGTGTTTATTTATCTTTTTCAGGAGTTAGTGACAATCCAAACAGCGGTACCAGAAAGCAGGAATATCTTGATTTAGCTAAAAAAGCAGCTTTAAAAGTATTCAATTCAGGTCCATATAAATTACTGGCTAATTACGCTGATTTATTTAAAATTGACAATAATAACAATCCAGAATCAATGTTTGCACTGCAATGGGTTCCAAACGGAGATTATGGCGTAAACAATACACAACAGGCTTATTTTGCATTAGGTTCTGATATTACAGGAGATGATGCCGCTTGGGGGTACTGGACGAGAGCTTCGTATAATATTTTACAAGAATATGAATCTAAAGATGCACGCCGTAAAGCAACATGGATGGGCGATGATGATTTTTATCCAGAAATAAACAAGTCAAATGGAGGTTACACGGTTGATCACACAAAAGATTTCTTAACTGTGAAAAAAGGCGTTGTAGGTTCAACTAAAGACAACGCTAAAACGACTCGTATGAATTCAGGTTTAAATACTTATATGCTGCGTTTAGGAGAAGTTTACTTGAATTATGCTGAAGCTACTTTAGGAAATAATGCTTCAACTGCTGATCCATTAGCAATTGCAGGTGTAAATGCGCTTCGCCAGCGTGCTGGTCTTGATCCAAAAACAACGTTGACTTATGCTGATATTATTCACGAAAGGAGAGTCGAATTGTGTATGGAAGGTCAATATTGGTATGATTTAGTACGCAGATCATATTACAAACAACAGGAAGTAATCAATTATGTTACCGCTCAAAACAGAGGAACTATCGTGCCAATTTTATATGATTCTGCAACAAATACAGTTTCGATTGATCCTTCAAAAAGCAACAGCACACGTTCTATTGGTGTAATTGATGCTACGATTTTTGTGTTGCCTTATCCAGAATCTGAATTGGTTCAGAACCCGTTGTTGAGAGAAAATCCAGTTCCGTATCAATTCACAGAAGAAAAAATCAAAGACTTATTCTAATCAGACTGAAAAAATAAATCTAAAAGAAAGATTATATGAAATATATTTTAAATAAAAAGTATTGGGTACCCATCGCATTTATTGGGATGATGGTTTTTAGTATGCTGTTTACTGCCTGCGACAATAGTGACGGCGCCAGTAAACAAATAGTAATAAGCAAAGTATTTCTGGAAGATGTAAATTCATCTGTTCCCGACAGAGAAGTGAGTTTTGCCCGACTAGGACAGACATTGCGTATTGAAGGTTCGGGATTTACAGGATTAAGAAAAGTATTTATAAACGGATATTCAACGTATTTTAATGTTGTTTTTGTTTCTGATAACTCAATGATTATCAGTGTTTCTGCTGATACGCCAACAATTGAAGCAGATCCTGGTGTCAGAAATACAATTCGTTTTGTAAATGATAATACCGAAACAACATTCGCTTTTGATATTCGTTCAGGAAAACCGGTTATTAATGGAATTTCAAACACAATGCCTAATCCAGGAGAAATTATTCATGTTTTGGGTTCTGGTTTGACAGAAATTAAAAAAGTGGTTTTCCCTGGAAATGTTACCGTAACAACAGGAATTGTTTCTGATCCAGATGGTGAGTTCTTTACAGTTGCAATGCCAAACGGAGTTTCAGATATTGGAGGTTCATTATTTGTTGAAGGTTCAAATGGAGGCGTTTATTCTCCGGCATGTTTTAACTTCAAAAAAGGATTGCTTCTTAATTTTGATGGACAAGGACAACACGGATATTGGGGAACAAGCACAAGCATGATTCAGCCAGCAGATTTAGAATCCGCTGCAGTTGGAACTGAAAATGTTTCACAAGGAAAATATGTGCCACATCGCCCAGCTCGTATTGCTTCTTTTGAGGCTGGAAAGAACCGTCTTTCAGAAGTTTGGACTGCAGGAAACGGAGTAGATAACTGGAGAGCACAATTAACGCCATATATTCCGGCAAGTACGCCTCTAGATAAAGTAGCGCTTCAATTTGAAATGTATGTTCCTGAAATATGGAAAGAGACAGGATTCTTGAAAATTTGTATGATCAACAATTTTAATGGTGGAGAATGGACAGGAGCTTGCTACAATTATGTTCCTTGGATTATTGACGGAAAAGCATCAGAAATTAAAAGTACAGGCTGGAGAACGGTAACGATTCCGTTAAATAAATTCTATGCTTGGTCGAAAGAACCTTTTACTTTCGAAACTGTTTTGGCTTTTCGCGAAGCAGCAACATATCAAAACTTCGGAATGTATTTCGAAAACTCTAATGTTAAGCTTCAAGATGTTACAGGAACTGCAAGTGAAGTAGAATTTGCTGCAAAAGCAACCTCTGTAAAAGTGTATACAGACAACTGGAGAATAGTTTCTTTAAACACACCAGTTTATAACGATTTTAACTAAAAAAGCATCAAAATGAAATATAAAAATATACTTCCAATAGCTGCCTTGTCCTTAATGCTTTTGTCATCTTGCGATGATAATTTAATGGACTGGGAAAAGGATCCGGAGCATGGCGCTGTAACTGGCGCAGAGCTTCCATTAGAATTAGTTGAAAAAATTAGCCGTTACGAGCCATTAAAAAACTACACCAATTTCGTTCTAGGAAACGGAATTGGAGCAGATTTGTATATGAGCGATGCAGCTTACCGCAAAATTGTAAATGAAAATTTTGACGAAGTGACACCGGGATATGCTATGAAACATGGTGCAATGGTAAACTCAAAAGGAGAAATAAATTTTGCTACAATTGATGCCTTTATTGCCGAAACAAAGAAAGCAGGATTAAAAGTTTTTGGTCATACTTTAGTTTGGCATTCAAATCAAAATGCAAGTTATTTGAACAGTATAATTGCACCAACAGTAATTCCGGGTTCAAGCGGGACTAACATTCTGGACATTGCAGGTTTAAAAAGCGGTGCTTTTACAAACTGGGCAAGAAATAATCCTGGAAAAGGAATTTCGGTGGTTGCAAATTCTGGACTTACAAGCACTTCACAGGCAGTACAATTGCAGTCAAGCGCAACATCTTCAGCGGCATATAGTCTACAGTTGACTTCGCCAAATGTTCCAATTGTTGCAAATCACAATTATGAAATTTCATTTTATATAAAATCGGATGTTGCTGGAAAAGGCCGACTTTCTTTTAATGCATCTTTGACAAATCAATATCCATATAAAGATTGGTACGCCACAGGAGGATCATGGACAGAAGCTTTTGCCACAACTTCATCTTGGCAACAAGTTAAAATTAAATTAGCTCCAGGTGATTTTAAAGCAGGAAGTACAACTTTTCAGTTTAATATCGATTTGGGTTATTTGCCAAATGTGACATATTTAATTGATGTGAATACATTAGCGGTTGTTGATTTAGATGCGCCTGTAGGAGTTGCGAACTTGGTTGCTAATGGCAAATTTAATACAGATCTTACTGGATGGGCTCAATACAATCCTTCTGGAGTTGTCGCATTGAGTCTTGCTGGTGTTGCAAATTCATACGAAGGAAATGGTGCTATGAAAGTAGTAAATGCCACAAGCGATGCAGCAAATCAATGGAAAACACAGATTCATGCTGATTTTACTTCGACACTGGTTCTAGACAAAGATTATACAATTTCTTATATGATTCGTTCAGATGCAACAGGTTCTGTACGTTGTTCTACAACTGGTACAACTGCTCATTATCAAGGAGATCAGGCAACTTCACCAACATGGAAACTTGTTGAATGGAAGTTTAAGGGTAATGGAACAGAAACTGGATTAAATTTTGATTTAGGAGGAGTTGCAGGAACATATTATATCGACAATGTGGTAGTTTCTGACGGAACTTCAAGTGGAGGAGCAACTCCACCAGTTAATATCGATAAAACTGATGCTGAGAAGACAAAAATCATTGGTGATGCAATGGCAGATTGGATTTCTAAAATGATGAATCACTATAAAACAAGTGTTTTTGCTTGGGATGTTGTGAATGAACCAATGAAAGAAGACGGTACCTTAAGAAACGGAACTGAAGGTGACACTGCAACAGATTATTTTTCATGGATTAAATATTTAGGGAAAGATTACGCTGTAACTGCTTTTAAATTAGCTCGTACAAACGGAAATGCTACCGATAAACTTTTCATTAATGACTATAATCTTGAGTCAAGATTAGACAAATGTGACGGTTTAATTGAGTATGTAAAATATATTGAAAGCAAAGGAGCAACAGTTGACGGAATTGGAACTCAAATGCACATTTCGCTGACAACTGATAAGGATAAAATTGTTCAGATGTTCCAAAAATTGGCTGCAAGCGGTAAATTGATTAAAATTTCTGAACTGGACATCAGATTAGGTACTGCTACGCCAACAGTTGAACAACAAGCTTCTCAGGCTGCAATGTATCAATACGTTATTGACATGTACAAAAAACATATTCCGCCGGCGCAACAATACGGGATTACAATTTGGGGTGTTTCAGATAGCGTAAAAGAGCACGAATTCTGGCTTCCAAATGAGTCTCCAAACCTTTGGGATGCAAATTATGTCCGTAAACATGCTTACAAAGGAACTGCAGATGGTCTTGCAGGAAAAGATGTAAGTGCTGGATTCTCTGGTGAATTAGTAAAGAAGTAATAGTTTTTATTTCAAAATAATCCATGACACAAATTCCATTTCGGGTTTGTGCATGGATTATTTGTTTTCTTAAATTTTTTAAAACAATCAGGATGCTATATTTTCTAAAAAAGAGATTTTTTCTGCTTTTTGTACTGTTTATACAGTTTGGGTTTTCTCAGGAAAAAATTCCGAGTCTTCAAAAAAAAGGAAATAGAATACAGTTAATCGTCAACGGAAAGCCGTTTATAATTCGAGGAGGAGAATTAGGAAATTCTTCAGCAACTACAATGGAAATTATGGAACCTATTTGGTCCAAACTGACCGATATGAATTTGAATACCGTTCTCACGCCAATTTATTGGGAATTGATCGAGAAGGAGGAAGGCAAATTCGACTTTTCTTTGGTTGATGATTTAATTGTAAGAGCCAGAAATGAGAATTTAAAACTAGTATTTCTTTGGTTTGGTTCTTGGAAAAACAGCATGTCAAGTCACGCACCAGAATGGGTAAAGTTAAATCAGAAGAAATACCCAAGAATTAAAGATGATAAAGGCAAAAGCCATGAAATCCTGACACCTTTCAGTGAAAATAATCTAACAGCCGATTTGAATGCTTTTCAAAAACTAATGAAACACATCAAAGATTTTGATCAAAAGCAACAGACCGTAATCATGATTCAGGTTGAAAATGAAATCGGAATGCTGCCAACTGCGAGAGATTATTGTTCGCTGGCAAATGAAGCATTTCAGAAAGAAATTCCAGCGGAATTGTTAAAATACCTACAACAAAATAAAGACAAATTAGTTCCAGAATTTTTGGAAATATGGAAAAAAAATGGTTTTAAAACCAAAGGAAACTGGGAAGAAGTCTTTGGAAAAGGAATTCAGACCGATGAAATTTTTATGGCTTGGTATTTTTCAGCGTTTACCAATAAAGTTGCGAAATCTGGAAAAAATATTTATCCTTTGCCAATGTTTGTAAATGCTGCTTTGAATGCACCCGAGAAAAAACCGGGCGAATACCCAAGCGCGGGGCCACTGCCACATCTTATGGATGTTTGGAAAGCAGGCGGATCATCAATTGATTTTCTTTCTCCAGATTTTTATAATCCTAATTTTAAGCATTGGAATGATTTGTTTACACGTCAAGGCGATCCTTTGTTTATTCCAGAACATCGTTTTGATACTAGTGCGCCGTTCAAAGGTTTATATGCAATTGGTCATTATGAAGCAATTGGTTTTTCGCCTTTTTCTATTGAATCTGTTACCGATGCAAAAAAAGAACCGCTTGGAAAAATATATGAATTAGTACAACAGTTAACGCCGATTATTGAAGCAAATAAAGGACAAGGAAGAATTGATGGCGTTTTATTGGATAAAGAAAATCAGTCGCAAATTATTCAGTTAGGAAATTATGAATTTACGTTCAAACATGATTATACTTTAAATTGGTCAGATGGTGCTAAAGAAGCAGTTTGGCCAATGACAAGCGCCATTATAATTGAAATTGCTCCAGATGAATTCTATATTTCCGGCTCTGGAATTGTAGTTACTTTTAAGCTTTTAAAAAATAAAGAACTAAACGCAGGAATCTTAAAAACAGATCAAGGAATTTTTGAAAACGGAGTCTGGAAAACCATTAGGCACTTCAACGGAGATCAAACACATCAAGGCCGACATGTAAGAATTGCCGTTGATGATTATGAAATCCAGAAGGTAAAATTGTATTCTTATGAATAAATTTTATGGGGCAAAGGGACAAAGGTTCAGAGGAACAGAGGTTCAGAGCAACAGAGGTTTCTAAACTTTATCCATAAAGCAAACCCGACAAGTTTTAAAAACCTGTCGGGTTTATGGTTTAATGGCTAAAAACCTTTGTCCCTTTGTTCCTCTGAACCTTTGTCCCTTTTGCAACTAATCTAAAGAAAAAGAAGTTTTATCAATTGCAGAAAGTGTCAATGCAGCTGCAAAACTGGTAAAAACAGAATAGTCTAATGGTGCTTTAATAGAAATTGAAAAAGTCATCGTCAAGGCAAAAAGCAACATTAAGCCAGCTGTTCCAAGAGCGGCATATTTGGTTTTAAAACCAATAATTAAAAACAGGCCAAAACTAATTTCGAAAAAAGTGGCTAATGCACCCAAGATTCCAGCTACAGATTTGCTCGCAAAAGAATTAAGTGTTTGGGTATAAGCAATAAAATTATTCCAATTTCCCCACGCTACTCCTGGTGCTCCTGGTGCGCCCCAAAAGCCAAAACGGTCAGCAACTGCAGAAAGCATGGTTATCCCTAAAAAGATTCTTAAAATAAAACCGGCATTTGATAATGATATGTTTTTCATTTTGGACAATTTTTATGTAAAGTAAAAAGATGTTGGGTAAATTAAGAAGCAAAACCATTTTCTTTATCTTTAAAAGCCCATTCTGCCATTGCATGAATTACAGGCATCAAACCATTACCGGCTGGGCTCAAGCGGTAAGTTACAAAAGGAGGAACGACAGGTTTAGCTTCTCTGATAACGAGATTATCAGCTTCAAGCTGTTTTAGATGCTGGATGAGCATTTTCTCGCTTACGGCAGGAATAGCTCTTTTTAATTCGCTATAGCGTCTGCTTCCTCCTGAAAGATGATAAAGAATAATAGGTTTCCAATACCCTCCAATTTTTTCCATTACATAAGTAACAGGGCATTTTTCTAAGGCGTACTGTTTATTTTCCTGAATTGTTGAAGATTCTTTAATTGCTGTCATAGTGCATACTTTAGGGTAAGTACTTGTGTAAAAGTAAGTACAAATATACCTTTGTTTCAGATAATAAAAAAATATACAGTCATGAAAATTACAATATCAGGTTCGTTAGGGAACATCGGGAAACCATTAGCCAAAAAACTTATTGATGCGGGACATCAGGTAACAGTAATCACCAGCAATTCAGATCGAAGCGAAGCAATCGAAGCCTTAGGAGCAACAGCAGCAATAGGCTCTGTCAGTGATGCTGTTTTTTTACAGAAAACATTCGAAGGAGAAGATGCGATTTTTGCAATGACACCGCCAAACATGGGAGGCAATAATGTTATAGCAAATACTACAGATGCCGGCCATGCTTTTGCTAAAGCAATTGCTGGTGCTCAAATTAATAGGGTTGTAATGTTGAGCAGTATTGGAGCTGACTTGCCAAATGGTACTGGTCCTATTGCAGGACTTTATAACATTGAAAAAATATATGAAAAATTAGAAAATTCGTCGGTAACGTTCTTACGAGCTGGATTTTTCTATACTAATTTTTATAATGATGTTCCAATGATAAAGGGCGCCGGAATTATGGGAGCTAATTATCCTGCATCAACTTTGATTCCTTATGTGCATCCAGCAGATATCGCAACTGCGGTCGCAGAGGAATTAATGAAAGCAGGATCAGGAAAAAATATTCGTTATATTGTAAGTGATGTGCGTACGCCAGGTGAGGTTGCAAAAATATTGGGTACCACAATTGAAAAGCCAGAATTGCCATGGATTGAATTTACTGATGAACAATCTTTAAACGGAATGATTCAGGCTGGATTGCCAGAAGAATTTGCAGGTTTGTATACTGAAATGGGAACAGGCTTGAGAAGCGGAGCAATTGCCGAGGATTTTCTGAAAAATAAAACTGCTGTCGACGGAAAAATCAAATTGGAAGATTTTGCAAGAGAGTTTGCTTCGAATTTCTAAAAATTAAAAAAATCCAAAACGAAAAATCACTATTTATAGAGGTTTTTTCTGTTTTAAGACTTGCTATTTGTGCCACAGGATTTTTTTTTGATAGTAGCCTTGAAAATAAAATAAGGATTATTTAATGAAGATATTTTTTATTAGCCAGTTTCCAAATTTTAATTTTTTTGAGCAATAAAAAATGGGCAGAAATTATGCTGCCCATTTTTTATTTTTTTGATTTGATTCTTATTTCAATGTAGTTTTAATTACAATTGCAGCTTGCTGAATAGCAGTTTGAATGGCTGGAACATTTGAAATTGGATTTAAAAGTCCGTAATCGTGAATCAATCCGTTGTATCTTGTCAAGGTTACAGGAACTCCAGCTTCGTTTAATTTTCTGGCATAAGCTTCACCTTCATCTCTTAAAACATCATTTTCAGCAGTTTGAACTAAAGCAGGAGGCAAATCTTTAAGTTCTGCTAAACTAGCTTGAAGTGGAGAAGCGTATTTTTCAGTTCTTTTTGAAGTTTCTGGCAGGTAATTATCCCAAAACCATTTCATCATATTTTTAGTCAAGAAACGTCCGTTTGCATATAAATTATAAGATTCAGTTTCAAAATTAGCATCGGTTACGGGCCAAAGTAACACTTGAAGTTTAATATGCGGCCCTTTTTTATCTTTTGCCATCAAAGTAATTGAAGCGGCCATATTACCTCCAACGCTGTTTCCAACAACGGCAAGGTTTTTACCGTCAACGCCAATTTCTTTTCCATTTTCGGCTACCCATTGTGTGGCGGCATAAATTTCATTTATTGCAACAGGATATTTGGCTTCTGGAGAAGGGGTGTAGTCAGGAAAAACTGCAACAGCACCACTTTCAACAACAAGATCTCTTACTAATCTTCTATGAGTTGGGTAATCGCCCAAAACCCAGCCACCACCGTGAATAAAGATAAATACCGGAGCATTTGCTTTTGCGCCTTTTGGTTTTGTAATATGAATTTTTACTTTTAAACCGTTTTGTGAAATTACTTTTTCTGATTCTTCAATACCAGAATAATCAACTTCAACTGATTTTTGTGCACCAACTAAAACGTTGCGAGCGTCAGTAACAGCTAATTGTTCAAGGGGTTTTCCGTCACCTGAATTTAATGCGTTTAAAAAGCCTCTGACTTCTGTAAATATTTCCGGGTCATTTTGTCCTTTATAAGGTCTTTCTTGTGCTGATGCAACTGTATTTGCAATTAACAATGCTGCAATAAATAAACTCTGTTGTAATACTTTAATAGTTTTCATATCTTTTATCTTTTTAATTGTTTATAATTTGATAGGACAAAGATATGGCGGTTGTAAAGCTCTAAAAATAGATAAAAGTCTATTCTAATTGTACATTTTTCCCTTGAAGGTATTTTTTCTTGAAATTTGAAGGAGTGTCGCCAACTTTATTGGTAAAAAGTCGGTTAAAATAGGCCGGATCTTCATATCCAAGCTGATAAGCAATCTCTTTTACGCTTAATGAAGAATAGCCCAAAAGCCGTTTTGCTTCGAGAATAATTCGGTCTTTAATAATATCATTTGGTTGCTGAAGTTCTAATCGATTGAATTTGTTAGAAAGTGTTTTTGGAGCAACACCAAGAATGTCAGCATAATCGGCAACAGTATGTTTGGTTCTGAAATGAATTTCAACCAATCGGCTGAAGTCTCTGAAGAAATCCATTTCTTTTGAAGGTTCATCATTCAAGACTCCTAACTGCTGTATTTTCCAAATTCGGGTTGCTTTTATAATCAGCTGTTTTAAATACGTTCGGATCATTTCTTCCTGAGAAGAATCGGGTGAATCAAATTCCTGCTGCAATTGTGCGTAGATCCCATCAATAAATAAAACCTCTTTTTCAGGCAAAGCAGTCATTGGCATTTCAAAAATATTATTGAATAATAATCCGTCGCAGGCCACTTCGGCATCATGAATTTGTACACAATAAAAATCGCGGTTATAATACATAAAATAACCTTGCTTTTTTCCTTCTTTGTCAATTTGCAGATACTGATTGCTGTTGATAAAAAATAGGGAAGGACTGGAAGTTTGATAATGCTTAAAATCTATTGTAATAGAATATCCTTCAGGAAGATAAAGGACTTTAATATATGATTTGTACAAATCTCCATTAATTTCTTCAATAAAATCTTCATTCAAGGCAAAGAAGCCCAGCTTTTTATAATTAGATTCAAAAAATTTATGGTTAAGCATTGGCGAAGTTGTTTTTTATTTTTAATTCTTTGTTTTGGATGAAAGTTCCAAAATGTTTTTGCTGATAATATTTTTATCCGAAACAGTTTTAGCCAGTTTAAGAGCGGTTTCAAAATGATGAAGTGCTTTTAAATTGTCACTATCGGTATATAAATTCCCAAGCAGCGAATAATAGAAATGATTATCAGTCAAATTTAACTTTTCTGCTTCAATTACAGCTTCTTGTTTGCCAATAACTTTTGATAAGGCAAAAGTTCTGTTTAAAGCCACAATTGGAGAATATTCTAGAATAATCAAATGATTATACAATTCCAGAATATGTTTCCATTTTTCCAAAGTATCACTTTTCAATGTGTGCCAATAAGCGATTCCGGCTTCAAGATGGTATTTTGAAAGTATATTTCCAACAGAAGATTTACCCAAAAAATAAGTGCCACGATCAATTAATTCTTGGTTCCAGAGCGTTTCATCCTGATCTTGATACAAAATAACTTCACCGCTTTCTGAGGTACGTGCATCAAATCGGGACGAGTGAAAACACATCAGCGCCATTAAAGCATTTGCCTCGGGAATATTAGTTGTTTTATTCTGAATCAATAAATAGGTCAAGCGCATGGCTTCGGCACATAAATCTTTGCGAAGCGTGGTATTTTGTGAAGTGGAGTAGTAGCCTTCAGAATAAAGAAGATAAATGGTTTTCAAAACCGTATCAATTCTTTCCGAGATTTCAGTTGAACTCGGGCTTTGAATTTTAATATTTTCCTCTTTAAGTTTTTCTTTGGCGCGATTTATACGTTTGTAAATCACTTCTTTATTTGACAGAAAAGCATCGGAGATTTCGCTTATTCCAAATCCGCACAATAAATTCAATGCCAATGCAATTTGCGCTTCATTTGAATTACAAGGATTACAGACAGCAAAAATCATCGCCAGCTGACTATCGGCAATATTTTGTTCTGATAAGTCAATTTCGATTTCCGGATTATGCAGCTGCGCATTGTATTTGATTTCAGAGACAATTTTTTTTTCGAAAATATCAGTTCTCTTAAAATGATTTTTGGTTTTATTTTTTGCAACTTTATAAAGCCAGGCTGTCGGATTTTCTGGAATTCCCTTTATAGCCCAAGCTTCAGAAGCCGCCAAGAAAGTGTCGCTCACAATATCTTCGGCAATTTCAATATGATGAATGCCAAACAGACTGCAAAGCACCGAAACAATCTTTTGATATTCGGTTCTGAATAAATTGGGTATAAGTTCTTTATTTTCCAAATTTTTTGAGTTTTGAATTGTAGGGTGGGAAAAGAAGCAAGATGCAAGATGCAAGAAGCAAGATGCAAGAAAAAATTAAGAATTAAAAAAACTCAAATTTTAGATATTTCCTCTTTCTTCTTTCTTTTTTCTTCTTTCTTTTTTCTTCTTTCCTCTTTCCTCTTTCTTCTTTCCTCTTTCTTCTTTCCTCTTTCTTCTTTCCTCTTGCTTCTTGCTTCTTGCTTCTTGCTTCTTGCTTCTTGCTTCTAAACTATTTAAACCGCCATTCTAATCTCGACATTACCTCCAAAATCTAGAACTGGACAGCCTTGGGCAATCGTCGCCGCTTCGTCATAATCTTTGGCTTTGATAACGATTAATCCGCCAATAGATTCTTTGATTTCAACAAAAGGTCCGTCTGTGATTCCTTTATTGGAAGTGACCAGTTTTCCTTTTCCGTCCCAGCGTTGTAAAGGCCTTGCCAGTTTATCTTGCGCTGCCAATCCTCCAAACCAGTTTTGCCATTGCTGTAAATGCTGTTGCAATTCTTCTGGTGAAGGCTGCAGTTCTTTTGTAGAAAAATCTCTTCTGAAAATTAATATGAATTCATTCATTTTGATACATTTTAGTGTTTTATAAAAAGAAGCAGTAACTCGTTGTTCTCAAAGTTTGTCATTCCGAGGAACGATGAATCTCCGCTAACACTCGTGCCTTCGTTCCTCGGAATGACAAGATTGTGAAGACTATGTTTGTTTAAAACAAGTGAAACGCCTTTTTGAGAATACAAAATCTATGTTTCTATGTGTTAAAATTAATTTTGTACAATGTTTAATGTTATAAATTTAGTGTTTTTACCAAAAATAAAAACAGCTCGGATTATTTATCCAAATTGCCCAACTCTGTATGCGCCAGGAGTGTTAGCAAAAGCAATATTAATACGGTTCCAGATGTTGATGGCCCCTATAGCAAGCGTAAGATCAATTAATTCTTCTTCAGAAAATGAAGCTTTTGCAATATTGTAAACTTCATCAGGAACATCACACGCATTTACAGCTTCTGCATAAGCAAGCGCTGCTCTTTCGCGCTCAGTAAAATAGGGAGTTTCTCTCCAAGCACTTAAACCAAACAAACGTTGTGTTGTTTCGCCATTTGCAATTGCTTCTTTTGAATGCATGTCTAAACAGTACGCACAATTATTAATTTGTGATACTCTAAAATCTACTAATTCTAAAAGAGATTTTTCAAGTCCTGATTTTTTCAAATAACCGCTTACGCCAAATAATGTTGAGATTGCTTTTTGACCTTTTTCGAATACATTAATTCTAGTTTCCATTTTGTATAAATTTTAATTGTTTATACTCTAATGACAACTGAAGTTTCATAATTGGACAATTTTTTGAAAAAAAAATAAAAAAAGTAAAAACCTTCTATTTTGGGCTTATTTGAAGGTGTTCCAATGTTTTTCCGACCAAAGTTTTTTCTCCCACGGATTGGAATCCGAGGTTTAAATAAAGTTTTTTTGCATTTGGATTATCCTCTTCAACCAATAAACCTAAAGTCTGATTGTTTTTGGCAACAAATTCTTCAATCAAAAACGTAAGTAATTTTGAACCAATACCTTTTCCTTGATGTTTTGGATTGACACCTAAGGAATCAATATAAAATTCACCGGCTTTTGTTTCTAATTCAGGATCAAATTCTGGATTAAAATGAGTTCGGACATATTCAATAATCGGATTTCGTAAAGCTTTTAAATCAGCGCCATTATAAATATCAACGGCTCCAATTATTTCATTATCAGCTTCAGCAACAAAACAATTTTGATACGAATATTGATTGTTTTCTTTTCCGATGAAATACTGGAGGAAATTTTTCGCGACAGCATAATCATCTTTTTTAATAAACTTATAAATGATATCCTCCATTGCCAGTAATAGTATTGGCGCAATTTGTTCAGAGTCGGAAATTTTGGCTTTTCTGATATTCATTTTGAGAAAGTTAGATTTAGCAAATTTAAGGCTTTATTTAAACACATAGAAACATAGCTTTACTTTGTCTGTAAAAGGTGTTTCACTTGTTTAAACAAAAAACATAGCGTAAAACTTTATAAAAGTTCTTCGCAAAGAAATATGCAAAGCTATGAGTAAAAAAACTAAAGAATTTGTACAGATTAAGGCTTTATTTAAACACATAGAAACATAGCTTTACTTTGTCTGTAAAAGGCGTTTCTCTTGTTTAAACAAAAACATAGCGTAAAATTTATGAAAGTTCTTCGCAAAGAAACGCGCAAAACTATATGTGAGAAAACGAGTTTTTTTTAAAATTCACCTTTTTCGGCGCATAAGAATCTATGTTTCTATGTGTTTAAAAAAAACTGAAGAATTTGTACAGATATTGGATAAAAATATACCAGTTCAATAGTTCAAACGGCTCGTATCTTTGTTATTGTATTTTAATTAAAAATTAAATAAAAATGAAAGCAATAGGATTTAAAACATCATTAAACATAGAAGAAAAGGAAAGTTTTATAGAATTTGAAGCTGTAAAACCTGTGCCCGGAGTACATGATTTATTAGTGAAAATTGAAGCGATTTCAGTAAATCCAGTCGATTTTAAGATTCGTCAGAGCAGTGCAAAAGATACCGTCCTTGAAACGCCAAAAATCATTGGCTGGGATGCCGTTGGAATTGTACAGGCAGTTGGAGAAAAAGTAACTTTGTTTGAAGTGGGCGATCTGGTTTATTATGCCGGAGATATTACAAGGCAAGGAAGCAATGCTGAATATCAAATTATTGATGAAAGAATTGTAGGAAGAAAACCAAAATCATTAAGTATTGAAGAAGCAGCGGTGATTCCGTTAACGGCTTTGACAGCTTGGGAAATTTTGTTTGACCGAATCAGAATTAATGCTGAAAAAGACAAAGGAAAATCAATTTTAATTATTGGAGGCGCTGGTGGAGTAGGTTCAATTGCGATTCAATTGGCCAAAAAAATTGCAGGATTAACAGTTATTGCAACAGCGTCGCGTCCTGAAACTATTGATTGGTGCAAAAAACAAGGAGCTGATTATGTTGTGGATCATAAAAACTTGATTGGATCAGTTAAAGAAGCTGGTTTTGAAACAGTTGATTTTATTTTGGATTTTGTCGATACAAATGCGTATTGGGATACGATGGCAGAACTGATTAAGCCTCAAGGACATATTGCGTCGATTACAGGAAGCAGTGAACCAGTTGCACTTAACAAACTCAAAAGTAAAAGTGTTTCATTTTCTTGGGAATTGATGTACACGCGCTCGATGTTTCAGACTGAAGATATGATTGAACAGCATCATATTTTAAATAAAGTTGCCGATTTATTAGATGAAGGTATTTTAAAAACAACTTTAAATCAAACCTTAATCGGACTTACAGCCGACAATTTGAAAAAAGCACATCAGCTTTTAGAATCGGGGAGAACGATTGGAAAAATTGCTATTAAGTTTTAATTTTTTAGCATAAAAAAAGCGAGATAATTCAAAAGAATCGTCTCGCTTTTTCAATTAAAATCAGAAATCAAATTAACCGTGAGCTGCGACAGAAACGTCTGCCCATTCTTCCCAGGTTTTTATCTTTTGTTCATAGGTTTGTTTGGCGAATGGCAAGGCTACCTTTCCTAAAAATAGGCGTAGAGGAGGATTTTCGGCTTCGACTAATTTAATGATAGCCGGAACAGTAGCGCTTGTTTTTCCGAAAGTATCAGGATCATGTCCTTCTGTAATTGCTTTTTTGATTCCGTCATAAGCATCGATGCTTTCGCTAATGATTCCATTACCCCAGATATCGGTAACATAACCGTTTGGCTCAACCAAAGTAACGTTAATTCCGAATTGTTTTACTTCTGAAGCAAGCGTTTCAGTAAGACCTTCAACGGCAAATTTTGAAGCGTTGTATAAACCAATTATTGGTAGCGTAGCGATTCCTAAAATAGAAGAAACCTGAATAATATGGCCACTTTGTTGTTTTCTCATAATCGGTAAAACGGCTTGTGTTAACCAAAGCGTACCAAAGAAATTGGTTTCGAATTGTGCTCTAGCTTCTTGTTCTGAAGCTTCTTCTACGGCTCCGTTTAAAGCGTAACCCGCATTGTTGATCAGGATATCTATTGTCCCGAAATGCTGTTGTACTTTTTCTACTACTTCAAATGACTCTGAACGGTTGTTTACATCTAGTTTAAGAGGTAAAATTGCCTCACCGTATTGTGCTTTTAAATCGGCTAGGGTATCAATATTTCTGGCTGTTGCAGCTACCTTGTATCCTTTTGCTAAAAATGCTTCTGTCCAGGCTCTTCCGAATCCTTTTGACGCTCCTGAAATTAAAATTGTTTTTGACATGTTTTCTAATTGTTAATCGTTAATGATGAGTTATAAATTGTTATTTGTAAAATATGAGTTGTGAATCTTATTTTATGACCAATCGGTCATTTTTTTGATAAAAAAAATTAGAGGCTGTTTTCCTCTATTATATTTTTGAGGGTTTTAGCAATGATTTTCATTTTATCGTTATTGCCTGACATTCTTGCAATTAAGTGTCCGCCTTCCATCATGGCAAACATGATCAGTGCAAATTCCTCGGCGTTCCAGTTTGGTTTAAATTCACCGTTGGCTATTCCTTTGTTGACGCTGCTGGCTAATAATTGTTGATTGGCATTACAGCCTTTATTAATCTTTTCTTTTACAATAGGGTTGGTGTCGTCCGCTTCAGTTCCGAAATTCAATAACGGACAGCCTCCTGTTAAGGGCGGATTCACGGCATTACTAAAAAAATCGATATAAGTAAATAATTCTTCTTTTGCTGTTTTGCTTTTACTGACTTCAGAAACCAGTTTATCGCCTAATATTTTCATATTATGATCAACCGCAGCGCAGGCCAGAACTTCTTTATTTTCAAAATGAACGTACATGCTTCCTTTAGACAATTTAGTAGCCTCCATAATATCGCTCATAGAAGTTGCTGCAATCCCTTTTGTATTAAAAATAGGTGCTGCTTTTTCGATGATAAATTGTCTGGTTTCTTCTCCCTTTGCCATGATAGCTTTTATTTACGGTACAAATATATGACCGATTGGTCATATATGCAAATTTTTTATGATTTATTTGTGAAATGGCACGCAATCATTCGCGAATACGTGGCTATTTAATCGTATAGAAACTAATCCTTAAATCTGTGCAATCTGTGGTAAAAAGTTAATGATCAGAAAGAATAACATTTGTTTTTGGCTTTTTAGATTTGCTCATTACCAGCAATAATAGGGGAAGTGTGAGCACAAAAAATAAGCCTACAAAAAGAAATGCATCTCTATAGCTCAATAAAGAAGATTGTCTCATCACTATATTTTCCATTAATTTCAGTGCTTTTGATCTTGCTTCATTATAAGCAAAACCGCGATGTTGAAAATAATTAATGTACCCATTCAGTCGATTCATTGCTTTTACATTATCTAAAGTTACGTTTGAAATCAAAACATTGCGGTGTTCGGCAAAACGATGTGCGATATAGGTGTTTATTATCGATACGCCAAAAGAACCTCCTAATTGACGCATCATATTATTTAGCGCTGCTCCTTGGCCAACATCTTTATCATCAAGTGAGGAAACTGCAAGCATTGTAAGCGGAACCGTTAATAAAGCCATACCTAAAGCGCGAAAAACAAGCGCTGTTGCTACTTCAAAAGCACTAGTGTCTAAGGTTATTTCAGACATTCTCCAATTAAAATAAATGAATAACATAAATCCTGCTGCAATAATAATAACCGGCGAAACACCTTTTTGCAGTAAAGTACCGCAGAGTTTTAAGGCAACAAGCGCAAATAATGCACCCGGAAGAAGCAGTAAACCAGTTTGATAAGGAGAAAAGCTTAGAAGGCGCTGTGCCACAACCGGACTGATATAAATAGAAATAAACATTCCGAATCCGGTTACAAATGTCAGAATAGCTGCAATACTCAAGGATTTGCTTTTAAGAACTTTAAGATTTACAACAGGTTTATCAACTGTCAATTCCCAATAAATAAAGGTTAATAAAGCAATTGTTGCAATAATAGTTAGAACAATAATATAGCGGGTTTCAAACCAATCTTCGACTTCACCTCGTTCTAAAACAGTTTGAAGCGCGCCAACTCCAATCGCTAATAATGCAATGCCAATCCAATCAACTTTTGCGATTTCGGGTTCTACAGGCGGTTCTTTTAGCAGAAAAAAGCAGGAAATAGCAACCAGAATTCCTATCGGAATATTAATCAAAAAGATCCAAGGCCAATCGTAGTTTTCGGTAATATATCCACCAAGCGTTGGTCCAATTGTCGGCCCAATAAAAATACCGGCTCCAAAAATAGCACCTGCGGTTGATTGTTTGTCTTTTGGAAAAAGTTCAAATACAACAACCTGTGAAATCGAGAGCAAAGCTCCACCACCAATTCCCTGGAAAAACCTGAAAAAAACAAGCATCCAAATATTTGATGAATGTCCGCACATGAAAGAACAGAACGTAAATAGAATTACAGAACCAATATAATAATTGCGTCGCCCCAGATTAGCGCTTAAAAAACTCGTAATCGGAATGATAATGACATTGGCGATGGCGTATGCCGTAATTACCCAAGAAGTATCTTCCAGCGTTGCGCCCAGATTACCGCTCATATGCGAAAGTGCAACATTGACAATCGAAATATCAATAAGCTCCATAATCGCAGCCAAAATGACGGTGATTATTAAAAGTTTGCGTTGTAATGGATTCATAATATTTAATTATACCAATTGGTATATTTTTGATTAAAAAAAAGCAATAGTTATTTTTTCAAGTTTGATTTTCAACCCAAAACTTGAAACTTGAAACCTGAAACCTGAAACTAAAAACCTATAATTCTTGCTTAACAATATTAGTTTTAAAAAGATTAGAATATGCCGTAGCAATCAATCGGGTTTGAGGTTCATTCCAAATTTCGCATTGTGCATTCACAAACTGTCTCCCTTTTTTGATTATAGAAGTTCTGGCTATAATAGTATCGCCAACACGAGCGGGAGCGAAATAATCGACATTTAAATTTATGGTGGTATAAAAGTTTTCTTCATTTAAGGAGAACATCGTCGCACCAATACAATCATCAGCAATAGCAGCGATAACGCCGCCGTGAAGTGATTTTACCGGATTTGACATTTCTTCTCTAACAAGATATTGAAAAGTAACACTGCCATCTTCAGCAGCTAAAACTATTGGTCGCATCCAAAGCATAAAAGGCGATGGAGATGCTGTAAATTCTCTGTCAATGTGATTTTGTAGTACTTGTAATCGTGTCATTTTATTTGAGTTATGAGTTATGAGTTATGAGTTTTGAGTTTTGAGTTATGAGTTTTGTGTAGGCTAACTTTCAACTCATAATTCAAAACTCATAATTTATAATTAAAATAATACCTATTGGTATATTTTTGATTTAAAAAAAAAGCAATAATTTCTAGTATTGCTTTTATTCTAAGTCTTCTATGATTTTAGTTACGGAGCACATTACATTCGATAAATCTTTTAAATTTCCGGTTAGTTTGCTGATCATTACTGAACCTTCAATTAAAGCGATTATAGTTAATGCAGTTCTTTCGGTGTCAATTGATTTTGCTTTGAATTCCCCGTTAAGGATTCCCTGATCAATGAAATAAATGATTTTTTCTTTCCAATAAGTGAGTGTTCTTTCGGCATATTTTTTCAGAATCGGATGCGTATCATCAGATTCTGTTGCAGTATTCAAAATAGGACAGCCGCCTTTGGTAACTTTTAAATTAGCATATTGAGAATAAAGCTTTGGATACGCTAATAATTTGCCTTTAAAAGTAGTTTCCTTATCAATTTCTCTTGAAAAAGCATCCTGAAGTTTTTTGACATTGAATTTAAAAGCCGCAATAGCAACTTCATCTTTATTTTCGAAATTGCCATAAATACTTCCTTTTGTAAGTCCGGTAGCGTCCGTAATATCACTCATAGAGGTGCCGCTGTAGCCTTTCATGTTAAAGATGGGTGCGGTTTGTTCGATAATAAACTGTTTGGTTCTCTCTGCTTTGCTCATGATAAAAATCATTTTGATACTGCAAATATATACCAATCGGTATTATTTTTAAACATTTTTTTGATTTATTTTAAATGAGCAGGAAAAGACAATTTATCAAAAAAATATAAGCTAAATTATTGGGCAGTAAAAGTCAGATAATCAAAATTCATATTACCATTTGAAACAATATGCAATCGCAATAGTTGTTTTCCTTTTTGGAGTTTAATCGTTCCGATATTTTCAGAACTGTTCCAATGGTGCCATTGTCTCCAATCTACAGGATCTTTGTCATCATGAGTCGAAGTAATTTTCATGTTTCCGGTTGCATCTTTTCCGTTTACATCAATACTGATTTCTCCATCGCCGTTTGCAGTATACAACAAACCAATTTTATAGGTTCCTGCTTTTTTGACTTCGACAGTATAATTAATCCATTCAGTCGGTACTGTCCAGCCTACATAAAGCTGTCCAATACTTCTTTTGACTTTATTAAAAGGATTATTGTCAATATCATCTGCTTTAGAATACGAAATATCTACACCTTCGTTTATTCTGAATTCATTCAGCGGATTTCCATTTACCGGATTCAGTTTTCCGCTGCCGTTATTGACCGCATCGGTGTCGTGATAAGCAATACCTTCACCTCCTTGATCATAAAGTTCGCATTCAACTTTACCCGGAATTTGTTGCGGTTTTAATGCTTTTGAAGTTTGTGCGATAGAGGCTGAACAACTCATTAAAACAATAGTCAATGTTAAAAGTGCTTTCATAGAATTGGATTTATTATTGAACTTATAAAGTTGCAATTAAATGCGCTGGTAATTTTTGATTCTTTTCCTTTTATCCAAAGAAAATATTCAATATCGGCATCCGTTGAATTCATTACATATCTCGGAATAACGCCCGAATTTTTAAGATTGCGTGCAAAACATTTAAAAAGCGGTAAAACTCAGGAATAAAAAAATCATTTCTCGGCCGCGGTTTGGCTGTTTTTGATATGATTTCGATGTGAAATTCCCCATTTAATCATTTCAGAAATTATGGGTCCAAATGACTGACAATACGATGTAGATTCATAAAGAATTGGTACTAAGGCATCACGGTCTTCGGTTCTTTTTACCAAATTATTCAGCTCCATATCTTTTAATTCTTTGGATAACATTCGAGAAGTAATGCCCGGAATACTTTCCTTGATGTCTTTAAAACGATTGTTTCCGTTACAAATAGAATTAATTATAGGAAGTTTCCATTTTCCTCCCAAAACATATATGGTATCCTGAAGTGCCTGAAACTCTTCTTTTTGATTTCTTGCCATAATTTTTTAAACCTTATAAGTTCTATAAGATAATTTTAGTTTTTGTATAAATCTTGCAAAGTCATTTTAATTCTTTATTCCAATGACTATCGGAAGTCGTATTAACAAAAGTATAAAAGAAATCATAAAAAGGAAAAAATATTTTTATTTATGTATTTAACTACGTAGTTTTGTGTTATAAAATTTTTAGAAAAATGAAACCTATAATTATTCCAATAGATAACAAGCACGAAAATGCCATTGCCGATTTAATATTAAACATTCAGATAAAAGAATTTAATGTACCGATTACAAGAGAAGATCAGCCTGATTTATTCAATATTCAGAATTTTTATTATGCTGGAGGTGGCGGATTCTGGGGCGCTTTTATTAATGATGAAGTAGTGGGAACGATAGCTTTGGTTAAGTTTGATGAAAATGCTGGAGCAATAAGAAAGATGTTTGTAAAGAAAGAATTTAGAGGAAAAGAATTCTCGATTGCGCAGAAACTTCTTGAGACTTTGATAGCCTATTGTAGAGAAAACAGAATCGATGATTTATATTTGGGAACCGTTTCGATTTTAGAAGCGGCATTGCGATTTTATGAAAAGAATGATTTTGTGCGAATTGAAAAAGAATCACTTCCAGAGAAATTTCCTTTAATGACTCCGGATAATGTTTTCTGCCATTTAACTTTAAAGAAATAAAGATGAATATTATAGATGAATCAGGAATTTTAGCTATTTCGACACGATTACAGCGTTTAAGCGAGCAATTGCGAAAGGACGGCGCATTAGTTTATAAATCATACGGAATTGATTTTGAACCCAAATGGTTTCCGGTTATTTACACGCTTCATTATAAAGAAACGTTGAGTGTGGTCGAAATTGCCAATGAAATCGGCTATACGCATCCATCAACAATAAGTCTGCTTAAAGAACTTGAAAAACAAAAACTGATTCGCTCTAAAAAAGACAAAGTTGACGAACGCAAAAGGCTTATTCAGCTTACAGCAAAAGGGCAGGAGCTGATTGCGCAAATGAAACCCGTTTGGGAAGTCATGAAAAGTGCTTTATCCGAAATTACAACCAACCAAAACAACCTACTTAAAGCTATTGAAGAAGCCGAAAATAAAATTTTGCATCAAAGTTTTTTACAACGGGCTTTGCAGTTAAAGAGTGAAGGAGAGAAATAATAGCAAAAGCGATCTTTTTAGGATCGCTTTTTTATATATAATTGGTTTAGAAAATGATAATCAGGATAATGTGATAAAGTTCGATATGCTCCAAAAACTACTCCATTCAAATTCACCACACTCCCCAAATACCGATATTCATATGTACGATAAAGTGTATGTTTCTGGTTTTGAAAATTTGCTGTTTTTGTAAAACTTTAACATCTTCTAAATTTTAGTTTATAAGATAAATTGATATTTATGTATCTTTATAAAATAAAATTATAATCATGACCATTCAGCAGTTAAAATATATTGTGGCTTTAGACGAAGAACGTCATTTTGCAAGAGCCGCTGAAGTTTGTATGGTAACACAGCCTGGACTTACAATTCAGCTAAAAAATCTGGAAGAAGAAATTGGAATTAAGATTTTTGACCGAAATAAAGTACCGCTCACACCAACGATATTAGGAATTGAAATTATCAATAAGGCCAAAAAAATTCTGCGTGAAGTTGATGAGATTCGGAATTTTGTGATAAACGAAAAAAATCTTCTTGAAGGAGAACTGAAACTCGGAATTATTTCGACTTTGTCACCTTATCTAATTCCGCTATTTATTCAGGCAATGAAAGAAGTAGCTCCAAAAGTGCATTTCATTATTAAAGAAGCCTATACCGGACAATTGATGAAGGATTTAGAAACCGGTGCCATTGACGTTGCGATTATGGCGACACCAACCGGAAGTCCCAATTTAATAGAGCATGTTATTTTTAAAGAACCTTTTGTAGCTTATTTGAATCAGGCGCATCCTTTGGCAAATGAGGAATTTTATGAGCTTCAGCCCACTGATAAAACCGAATTATTACTGCTTCACCACGAATATTGCTACAACGCACAGCTTTTAGATATCTGCGGATTAAAAACGTCAGATAAAATAAAAGAGCAGTTTACCTACGACATCAATTCGATCGAAACTTTAAAAAATTTGGTTCGCGCGCATTTGGGATTTGCTATTATTCCGCAATTGTCTATTTTAAACGAAGCGCAATCACCACTTTTTAAACCTTTTAAAGAACCTATTCCAGTAAGGGAAATCAGTTTAGTAGTTTCCGATTCGTTTTCTAAGAAACTTTTGCTCGAAAAAATGAACGAAG
Organism: Flavobacterium sp. 245; assembly: GCF_004362055.1. Classification (GTDB taxonomy): domain Bacteria; phylum Bacteroidota; class Bacteroidia; order Flavobacteriales; family Flavobacteriaceae; genus Flavobacterium. Next base: position 443,960 of record NZ_SNXB01000002.1, on the reverse strand, counting down.
CCATCTGGAACTGCCTGCCAGATTCATTAAAAAAAGACTTCGCCTACAAAAAAATACGCTGGAACGATTCGCCTTATTTTGTGAAAGCGGTAAGCAAGTTTATGTAGTACTATTTTGAGTTTTTAAACACATAGAAACATAGCTTTTCTTTGTGCAGAAAGGCGTTTCACTTGTTTTTTACACACATAGTTATGTGTGCGCAATCTTGTCATTTCGAACGAGAAATCCTCGCAAGTAGCTCCGCACAGAATGTTTCCAATCTTTGTAGAGTTTCTCGCGGGGATTTACTTCGTCTATTCGCTAGCGCTCGAGTCTCCTCCGTCGAAATACCAAGCTTATATTGAATTGATAATTAATAATTATTTTTTAGATGCTTCAATAATTACATTAGCGACTTTCTGTGGCTGCGAAATAAAAACCACATGGCTTCCTTTTATTTCAGTGATTTTAGTATTTGAACGTTTGTACATAGCGCGTTCAATATCAGGATTAATGCTTTTATCTTCAGTGGCTACAATTCCGTATGATGGTTTAGTTTTCCAAGCCGCTTTTGTGATTGGTGTACCAAAACCGTTTGCATAGAAAGCACCTTGCGAAGCAAACATAAAATCAGCATCTTCTTTGCTTAAATCACCCGCAAAACCAGCGTGGAATTTCGCTTTATCATAATAAGCAATCCCTTTGTCATCTGGAGGCAATACACCATTTTCAGGAGCTGGAGGAGCAGTTTGCAACCATTGAATAGAATTTTCTCCACTGTCAGGCTGTAAAGCAGCTACATAAACCAAAGCGGCAACTTTAGGATGATTTCCGGCTTCAGTAATTACCGTTCCGCCCCAAGAATGTCCCACTAAAATAGTTGGCCCGTCTTGTTTGTCTAAAGCTAAATTTGTTGCTCTAACATCATCTGCCAAAGAGCTTAACGGATTTTGAACGATGGTTACATTATACCCTTTTTTGGTCAAAATCTGATATAAGCCTTTCCATCCAGAACCATCTGCGAAAGCGCCGTGTACCAATACTACGTTTTTAATTTGAGGTGGAGTCTGCGCGTTTACTGTTGAAGTAAATACCAAACCAAAGATTATTGCTGCGAATGCTAAATAACTTTTAATTGTTTTCATTTTTATTAAATTTTAGATTATTGATTTTAATTGTTGTGTTGTTTATTTGAAAGGTCAACACAATCTTGTCATTTCGACCGAGGAGAAATCTTCGCAAGTTGCTCCGTCAGGTATGTCGCCAATCTTTGTAGAGTTTCTCGTGGAGATTCCTCGTTCCTCGGAATGACAAGATTGTGTTGAAATTATTGTTATTAGAAATTAATTTAATGTAACAGCTAAAGTAATTTCAGTATTCAATAACTTAGAAATTGGACAAATTTCTTTTGCTTTTTGAGCTGCTTTTTGAAAATCTTCTTCAGAGATTCCAGGAACTTTTCCAGTAAGTTCTAACTGAATTAAAGTAATAGTTCCGTCTTCAAAAGTTACTTTAGCCACTGTATCTAAATCTTCTGGAACAAATCCTGCTTCAGATAATAAAAAGCTCAATTGCATTGTAAAACAGCCTGAATGTGCTGCTGCGATTAATTCTTCAGGATTAGTTCCTACACCTTGCTCAAAACGAGTCTTAAATGATAATTGCGCATTATCTAAAGTTGTGCTTTGTGTACTAATGGTTCCTTTTCCTTCCATTCCTGTACCTTTCCAGTTTGCGTTTGCTCTTCTTGTAAATTTCATGATTTCTATATTTTAAATTATTTTTTAAGATGATCAAATCATTTCTTTGATTTTGATGAGACAAAGGTATAGGGAAGGTATTTATTAATCAAATTAATAATTTTTATTGTTTATAAAATTTATTTATAATTATTGAGATTACAGCCTTTTAATTATGTAAACCATCAATACTGCTTTTAAATAAAAAGCAAGTTATTTTTTAATCCAGTATACTCCATGATACCATCAAAAAAGCAACCTCTTTTCTAATCTAACTTTGTCCCATTAATTTTAAAACATAAAATAATGGACAATTTAAAAGATAAAGTAGCCGTAATTACAGGCGGAAACAGCGGTATTGGTTATGCCACAGCAAAACAATTAAAAGAGCAGGGAGCAACGGTTGTTATTACCGGAAGACGAAAAGAAGCAATTGAAAAAGCAGCACTAGAATTGGGCGTTACAGCAATTACGGCAGATCAATCAAGTGTTTCTGATATTGAAAGTTTGGCATCAAAAGTAAAAGAAGATTTTGGTCAAGTCGATATTCTTTTTATCAATGCCGGAATTACAGACAAAGGAACAATTGAGCAAGCTACAGAAGCTTTATTTGATAGTATAATCAATATTAATTTTAAAGGAGCTTATTTTACCTTAAGCAAATTTATACCAATTTTAAAGGACGGTGCATCAGTTGTGTTCCTTTCTTCTAATACTGCAAACATGAGCTATGCAGGCACCTCAATTTATTCGTCTGGTAAAACTGCTCTTAATGCAGTTGTGAAAATTGCTGCTTTGGAGTTAGCTTCAAAAAAAATCAGAGTAAATTCAGTTAGCCCAGGCCCAACGGAAACGGAAATAATGAAAAAGATAGGTTTAAATGAAGAAGAAGTTAAAACACTTATGGATGCAATTGTAGATAATATTCCACTAAAACAAATGGGAAAATCAGAAGATGTTGCTAAAATGGTTTCGTATTTAAGCAGTGACGCAGCAAAATTCATCACCGGAGCTGATTTTATTATGGATGGAGGAATGGTTTTGGCTTAATTTAGTTTGTTTCAGGTTTCAAGTTTCAAATTGGAAAGTTGATGATTTAACCGCAAAGGGCGCTAGGTTTGCGTAATCCCGAAGCCTCGGAACGCTAATTTTTTTTAATCTCGCAAAGTCGCGAAGTTGCAAAGTTTTTTTGTTTTACGCAGAATCTGCGGAAGAGAATCATTTTAATCCTTTCAATCTGTGGCAAAAAAAAATACGCAAAGGTCGCAAAGTTATTACACACATAGCTTTGCGATCTTTGCGTTTTTATAAAGCCTCAAGAGCCAAACCTTTGCGTGCTTTGCGGTTAAATCACCAGCATTCAAAAACTCATAATTCATAACTCATAATTCATAACTCATAATTCATAACTCATAACTCATAATTCATAACTCATAACTCATAACTCATAATTCATAATTCATAACTCCTAACCCCAAGCCTGTCCAGTTCACCTCAAACTTCGTCCGTTTGGGCTATTTTCTCATTTCGCAAGAAGGGTTATCGAAATACTTTTGATGAAGAAATTAACTGATATTCAAATAATTTAAAAATCAAAAAAATGAAAACACTTCAACAAAACAAGAATAGTTTTTTTAATGCTATTGCAACCGGAACTTTTATTTTGGCTTCTGCAATATCATTTGCACAGAATAATACTAAAACCGAATCGGATTTAATTCGTCCTTATCACATCAGCGTTTCGCAGGAAGCCATTACAGAACTTCGCAATCGTGTCAATGCGACCAGATGGCCAGAGAAAGAAACAGTAACAGATCAATCACAAGGAGTAAAACTAGAACAGATTCAGAATCTGGTTACATATTGGGGAACTGATTATGACTGGCATAAAACAGAAAACAAACTAAATGCACTGCCTCAGTTTATAACTAACATCGACGGATTGGATATTCAATTCATTCACATCAAATCAAAACATAAAAATGCTTTACCGTTAATTATTACTCACGGATGGCCGGGTTCCTTTTTTGAACTTTTAAAAGTAATTGGCCCATTGACAGATCCAACAGCGTATGGCGGAAAAGCGGAAGATGCTTTTGATTTGGTTATTCCTTCAATGCCGGGTTATGGCTTTTCTGAAAAGCCAAAAGGAACAGGCTGGGGACCAGAGAAAATTGGTAATGCCTGGGATGTTTTAATGAAACGTTTGGGTTACAAACACTATGTTTCGCAAGGTGGTGACTGGGGTTCTGTAATTGCCGATGCGATGGCGCGCCAAGCTCCTGAAGGTTTATTGGGAATTCACGTAAACATGCCTGCAACGGTTCCGGCTGATGTTGCCAAAGCACTTAAAGACGGAGATCCGGCACCAAAAGGATTATCGGTTAAAGAAAATGCAGCTTTTAATTCTCTTAATAAATTATACACAAAAGGAGGTGGTTATGCCGGAATGATGGTGACGCGTCCGCAGACTTTAGGTTACGGGCTTACAGATTCTCCTGTTGGTTTGGCTTCGTTTTTCTTAGATAAATTCAACGAATGGACCTACAGCGCAGGAAATGCCGAAAAATCGCTTACTAAAGAGGAAATGCTGGATGATATTTCGCTTTACTGGTTTACGAATACAGCGAATTCATCTGCTAATTTATATTGGGAGAACAACAATAATAACTTCAATGCAGTAGAACAAAGAACGGCTGAAATCAAGATTCCGGTTGCGATAACCGTTTTCCCAGGTGAAATATATCAGGCACCAAAAACTTGGGCCGAAAAAGCATATAAAAACCTGATTTATTTTAAAGAAGTAAACAAAGGTGGCCATTTTGCTTCTTGGGAAGAACCACAACTGTTTTCAGTTGAACTTCGTGCGGCTTTTAAATCATTGAGAAAATAATCTAATATTTTTTTAAACACATAGAGACATAGGTTTAAAGCGTAGTAAAAGGTGCTTGAAAAATTTAAATTTTCATACCTAGCTATGTTTGTTCAAAACAAGTGAAACGCCTTTACAGACAAAGAAAAGCTATGTTTCTATGTGTTTAAATAAAAACTAAACAGTAAAATCATGGAAACTAAAAAACAAAAAACTTGGGTAATAATCGCAATCATCATTTTAGGAATTATCGCCTTTTTGATTCCGAATCAAATTGCAGCGCAAACCGGAATAAAACGTACTGATCTACAAAAACACGATTTAAGCGTTCCAGGACGCGAAGCGGTTCAGGCTAGAATAGATTTTGAAGCACATTCGGCTTTTGGGAAACATTCGCATCCGGGTGAAGAAATTATTTATGTATTAGATGGTTCGTTGGAATATGAAGTAGAAGGGCAAGCACCAATTACTTTAAAAGCCGGAGAAGTGCTTTTTATTCCAGCTGGAGTTATTCACTCGGCACGAAATAATACAGATTCAAAAGCTTCAGAATTGGCAACTTACATTGTAGAAAAAGGAAAGCCTATTTTGGTTTTGAAGAAATAGTTTAAAGTTTCAAGTTTCAAGTTTCAGGTTGAAATGCGAATAGTTTAACCGCAAAGTTCGCAAAGATATACGCAAAGGGCGCAAAGTTTTATTCAGTATCTGCGGTTAAATCACCAGCATTCAATAACTCATAATTCATAATTCATAACTCATAATTCATAACTCATAATTCATAACTCATAATTCATAACTCAAAGGCTGTCCATTTCACCTCAAACTTTGTCCACTTCACCTTTTTTCTTCTTTTAAAACAAGCATTGTCAAGATACCTTTGACGAAGAAATTAACTGATAATCAACTAATCAAAAAATAAAAATTATGAAAACGATATTAAAAATCAAAAACAGTTTTACTAATGCAGTTCTTTTAATTGCTTTTCTTTTAGTAAATGCAGTATCCATTGCACAGACAGGAAAACAAGAGGGTTCACTAGGGGCTTTAAAACAAATCAACGCCGGATTACTAAATGTTGGCTATACTGAAGCCGGTCCCTCAAATGGAACTCCAGTTATTTTGCTTCACGGCTGGCCTTATGACATTCACAGTTACAATGAAGTCGTTCCGATTTTAGTTGCAAAAGGATATCATGTTTTTACGCCTTATTTAAGAGGTTTTGGCACAACAACCTTTCTTTCAAAAGAAACTTTCAGAAACGGACAGCAAGCGGCATTAGCGAGTGATCTTATCGCTTTTATGGATGCGCTGAAAATAGATAAAGCTGTAATTGGTGGTTTTGATTGGGGAGCAAGAACGGCGGTTGTTACAGCGGCGCTTTGGCCAGAACGCGTGAAAGGCTTAGTGTCAGTAAGCGGTTATTTGGTGGTGAATTTAGAAGCGAATTTAAAACCGCTTCCGCCAACAGCCGAATTAGGTTGGTGGTACCAATATTATTTTGCAACCGAAAGAGGAAAACAAGGTTACACTCAAAATACGTACGATTTCAACAAACTGATCTGGAAAATCGCTTCTCCGTTATGGAATTTCGACAAAACAACTTACGATCAAACGGCGCAATCTTTTGACAATCCAGATCACGTAGCAATTGTAATTCACAATTACAGATGGAGACAATCGTTAGAGGCTGGCGAATCAAAATACGACAATTTGGAAAAACGTCTGGCTTCAAAACCAGTAATTAAAGTCCCAACAATTACAATAGGAAGTGATTTTGACGGTGCTTTTGCAGATGGAAAAGCATACGCTAGTAAATTCACAGGAAAATACGAACACAGAATCTTAAAAGGAATAGGGCACGACGTTCCGCAAGAAGATCCAAAATCATTTGCTCAAGCGATAATTGACGTAGACGGTTTCAAGAATTAAAAACTAAAAATTAGAAATAATCTAAAATTTAAAATCAACAATCTAAATTTTTTTTAAACATGGAAACAAAAATCTTATACACAGGAAAAACACACACAACAGGTGGTAGAGAAGGAGCTTCTCAAAGTTCAGATGATCAATTGAATATCAAATTAAGTTCTCCGGGATCATCACGTCCAGGCACAAATCCGGAGGAGTTATTTGCAGCGGGCTGGTCGGCTTGTTTTATTGGCGCTTTGGGAATTGCTGCCTCAAAACAAGGAATTAAACTTCCAGTTGATACTGCGGTAGATGCTGAGGTTGATTTATGTGTAACAGAAGGGGAATATTCCCTACAGGCACGTTTAAATATCAGTCTTCCGGGAATTGATCGTGAAACTGTAGAAGCTTTGGCGGCACAAGCGCACCAAACTTGTCCTTACTCAAAAGCTACAAGAGGAAATATAAACGTTGAGCTAAATATTCTTTAATTTCTAAGTTGTCAACCTGCAAGGTTTTTAAAACCTTGTAGGTTTAACATATAGACTTTCTAAATAAAAAAATATACCTACAAGGTTTTAAAAACCTTGCAGGAAATAAAATAGGAATCATGAAAAATTTAAAAATAATAAGCGTTTTTATAATGCTGTTTCTCTTAATTGGAAACACCATTTTCAGCCAAAACAATCAAGATAAAAAAGGTTTTGCTCTTTTAGAATTATATACTTCTGAAGGCTGTTCGAGCTGTCCTCCGGCGGATGAATTGCTGGGTAAAATTCAAAAAGAATATAAAGACAGCAATGTATATGTTTTGTCCTATCATGTTGATTACTGGGATAAGCAGGGCTGGAAAGACATTTTTAGCAGTGCTTCAAACACCAAAAGACAATACGATTATGCAAAATTTATGCAAAAAGAGCCAATTTATACGCCACAGCTTATTATCAACGGAAAAATCGATTATATAGGTTCACAGGAAACGGCTGTTCAAAACGGAATAGGCGCAGCACTTTCAAAACCTGCAAATACCGACATTAATTTAGAAGCCAGTACACAGGATAATAAACTAAATGTAAATTACAGTTTTAATAAAGTTCTAAAAAACAATCGTTTATTTATTGCGGTTGTTCAGAAATCGGCAAAAAGCAATGTGAAAAGAGGAGAGAATGCCAATCGTATTTTATCACATTTTCAAATTGTCCGAAGTCTGAATAGTTTTGCTTTGGTTGGAAATTCAAAAGGAACTGCTTCTTTGGCTTTGCCAAAAGATTTTAATACAAAAGATTTTGAAGTAATCGGGTTTGTACAAAACATGAATTCAGGAATTATTTTGACCGCTGATCGAGCAGTTTTTACACAAAATATATTGTAGAATAGAGGAGAGGCAAAATGGTTTTTGATTAAGATCTCTGATTTTTCTTTAAGATGATAATTGAATTTTTCTGCTTAATTGAAAACCAGCTATTTTCTCCAGAATTTGATTCAAAAACAGCTCGTTTTTAACTCTGACGAAATGTCAGTATTGATATTTTTAAATTATTAAGTTATTGAATACCAATATTTTTATATACATTATATAAAGTTTAAAGTTAATAATGTCTTCTAAGAGAAATAGTGTAAGGTTTAAGTTTGTAATTCTGTTTTTTACGATAAAAACCGCATTATTTTATTGTTATCTTTGATGAAATATATCAAACTCGAAACTTGAAACCTACAACTTGAAACAAAAAAATCTATGGAAAAAGTAAAACGCTTTCAGGTTTCCCGCCGCGTTATTTGGGGAAGTTCTGTGGCACTTGCAATTCTTGCTTCGATACCAAAATTGTTTGACATGGCTTCAACGCCTGGCGATATCGTAATCAACTCTTCGATTACGCTTTTGTTTTCTCTTTTTATTTGGTATTACAATATTTACAGTTTGCCGAAATTTTCAGCCCATCATATGGCTAAAAGTTTGTTTAACTGGAAGTTGTTGCTGAGTGTTGTAATGGGGATTTTGCTGATGGTGATTCTGGTAGTCGCGCATCAGGAGCTTTTTCAAGTTTCTAAAATGGATGCGCCAATTATGTTTGAGCTGCGCGGCGTTTTGATTAATTTGATTGTATATATGTTTTTGCATTTGCTTTTTCAGAATTATCAAACCCAACAAATAGGAGTGGAACTCGAGCGAAGCAAAGCTTTAAATTTAGGTGCGCAATACGAGCTTTTGAAACAGCAGGTTAATCCGCACTTTTTATTTAATAGTCTGAATACGCTAAAATCGATGGTTGATATTCAGGATCCGCAGAGCTCAGATTTTATTTTGAAATTATCTGATTTTTACCGCTTTACACTAGAGAGCCGAAAGCTTGACTTGATACCTTTAAAAGAGGAAATTCAGATCCTGGATTCTTATGTTTATTTGCTGAAAGCGCGTTTTGAAGACGGATTTGAAGTACAGAATAAGATAGATCAAAAACAATATGATTGTGCAATTCCGCCATTTTCGTTGCAGCTGCTGATTGAAAACTGTATCAAGCACAATATTGTTTCTTTAGATAAGCCATTGCGAATTAAATTGTATACCGAAGATGATTTTTTGGTTATTGAGAATCCAATTCAGCTGAAACGCGGTGCTTTATCGACTGGTGTTGGCCTGGATAATATTAATCAGCGTTTTATGCATTTGGTTCACAAGGAAATCGAAATTGATAAAAACGAAACTACTTTTAAAGTCAAAATACCACTTATTTATGAATATCATAATAATTGAAGATGAAGTAAAAACGGCCAAAGCACTTGGTCAGCTTATATTGAGCATCAGGCCTGATGCTCAGATTTTATCGTACATTCAGAGCATAGACGGCGCTGTGAGTTATCTTTTAGAAAATGATCAGCCCGATCTTATTTTTATGGATATTCAGCTGGCGGACGGACTTTGTTTTGAGATTTTTAAAAATGTTGAGGTATTGTCTCCGGTCATATTCTGTACTGCTTTTGATGATTATGCGATTGAGGCTTTTAAGTCAAACGGAATAGATTATGTTTTAAAGCCGTTTTCACGAGACAGTATTTCACAGGCTATCAAAAAAGCAGGCGAGCTGAAGAATTTCTTCCAAAGAAATAAAAAAATGATGCCAGATTTTGATTATCTTTTGACAAGAACTGGCGAAAATACAGGTAAAAGCAGTTTTTTGGTTTTTAAAAATAATAAATACCAAACGATTCAAACCGAGAATATTGCATTTTTCTACATCAAAAACGAAACGCCTACGATTATGACTTTTGAAAAAGCAGAATATCAAATTACGCAATCGCTAGACGAGGTTCATAAGTTATTGTCGCCTATTCAGTTTTTTAGAATGAACAGACAATATCTAGTGAATTTTTCGGCAATAAGAGAAGCGGAGCACTATTTTTCGCGAAAGCTCCTGATCAAATTAAGCATCCCGACAGAAGAAAAATTATTGGTTGGAAAAGAAAAAGCAACCGCTTTTTTAAGCTGGCTGGAAAACAGATGAATTATTAATTGTTAATTATAAATTGTTGATTAATAAATTGAAAAAAACTTGAGATTAGGTTTTAATTAAATCTCAAGTTTTTGTTTATATAAAACACTCTAAATTAAAGTAATACTGTTACTTATATTTATTTCTTTTAAAAATGTTTCATCGTGTGAAACTACAATCAGTGTACCTTGATATTCGTTTAAAGCATTGGTCAGAATTTCGATATTCTGCAAATCAAGATTGTTTGTAGGCTCATCTAAAATGATTAAATCGGGTGCCTGATTTGCGATTGTCAGACCGCAAAGCAGTAAGCGCATTCTTTCACCTCCGCTTAAAAACTGACAAGGTTTATCCCAATCAGATTTGCCAAAAAGAAAACGGTTCAGTCTCATTTTAATATCATGTTCTTCAAAACCCGAAGCATTATATTGCTGCGCCTGTTCATAAACGGTCATTGCATTATTGATAAGCGAATAATCCTGATCGATGTAAACGCTTTCGCAATCTGCAATTTTCAGAATTCCTGATTTTGGCTTTATTTCGTTTAAAATCAATTTGATCAGTGTTGTTTTTCCTGAGCCGTTATTTCCTTTTAAAGCGATTCTTTCGCCAGAAAGTATCTGGAAATTCAAATTGGTTTTCCAAATCGCTTCGTCTTTATAGATGTAATTCAGCGACTCAGCTGTAACGATTATTTTTCCTTTGTGCAGGCGTGAATTGTCAAGGCCAAATTTCATTTTATCTAAACTCGAAACTCCCTCGCGTAAATCGCGCAATTCTTGAGATATACCGCCAATTTTTTCGTCATGAACACTTTTGGCTTTTGATGAACTGTTTTCCGCCTTATTTTTTAAAGTATTCATCATGATCCTGGCAACTCCGGCTTTTTCTTGTTTCTTTTTGCCTTTCGCATCCAGTTTTTGCTGTCTTTCGATTGTTTCTCGCTGTTTTTCTTTGGCTTTCTGGAGTGCTTTTTCTTTGGAATGAATATCCTGCGTTAAAGCATTTTTTTCGATGTTCTTCTGCTCTAAATAAAAATCATAATTGCCTCCGTAGGTTTTAATTCCGTTTGACTTTAATTCGCAGGTTGTATCGAGTAAATTCAGTAGTTTTCGGTCGTGACTTACAATCAGCATTGTGCTTGTTGAAGATTTAATGAATTGGTATAATAAATTTCTTCCTTCAATATCAAGATGATTGCTGGGTTCGTCAAGTAAAACAAGTTTTGGCTGATGAATGGCAATTCCGGCGAGAAATACTTTTGTTTTCTGGCCTCCACTCAAAGATTCCATTTTCTGATTTAAATCAAAATCATTTAATTTCCAGTAATATAAAGCTTCATTACAGCGTTCTTCAATTGTCCAGTCGTCGTTGAGCAGGTTTAAATTGGTTTCACTGACATTTCCGTTCAGAATTTCATGAAAAGCGGCAAGCTTTTGGTCAATCTGCAAAGCGGCAGCAATAGTCAGATGATTGTATTGTCCGAAAATTTGCGGAATATAATACGGTTCGGCCTCGACTTCGATTGTGCCGCTTGACGGAAATAATTCTTTTGCAATAATTTTAAGCAAAGTTGATTTTCCAGCACCATTATGGCCTGTTAAGGCAATTTTATTGGCTGTGTTTACTGTTAAACTGATCGCGTTGAACAGCAGTTCTTTATTAGAATGTGTATATGAAATGTTTTGTAGAATGATCATAATCTCTTTCTTAAGCATTAATAAATGAGCAAAACCAAAGTCTGGCTTGCTGTCTCTATATCTGAAAGAAATTATTTATTCACATTTACAGGAAGTATTTTATTTGAAAGTACAAAGATAAGAAATGTTTTAAAAGTAAAACAAATCAAAAGCGTCTGGGAAAAATTTCTCCAGACGCTTTATTTTTATAAAAAGCTTTAGGATTAGCTTACAATTGCATTTTGGCTGTAATTTGCTGTGTATAATTCTCTAAACATGGCATACGTAATGCTGACCATTGCAAAAGCAATAATGGCATCAATTGTGGCAGGAAACCCTAATACAACTAATTTTGAGAAGAAAGCAAAAATGATGTCAAAGAAAATCCCTGCAAAGACCCATTCTTTCAATCGCAATAATTTATTCGGAATCAATAATGTGATTACGCCTGAGATTTTCATTACGCCAAGAATGTAAATGAAATGTGCTGGATAACCCAATTGCTGTGTAATTTCCCAAACTAATTTGTTGGTTGTAAGTTCAAAAAATCCGCTGGCACCAAACCATAATGAAGTTAAAATGATTCCCGTCCAGTAAATAATTTTAGTCGTTTTTGTGTTCATGATTTTAAATTTTAAGTTGTTAAACAGGTCAAAATTGCGTTAGAACCAGCAGAAAACATAGTGCTATTTTAGTGAAACGGACATTTTAAGCTTTGAATCAGACATTACTTGACTTTAAGTTTTCAATAAAGCAATCTGTTTAGATGTAATATCGATTTTGTAACTTTGAGAATTACTTTTTGAATCAGTTTTATTTCAATTTTAAGAATGGAAGCCAAAGAACTTTTACAGCAGCATATTGCAAAAACCGCCTTATTAACAGAAAAAGAGTTTGATTACTTTTTTTCTCATTTCAAGCCTTTATCTTTCAAAAAAGGCCAAACGATTATTGGTGCTGGAGATAAAGTAAACTGCGAATATTTTGTGATTTCGGGCTGTTTGAAGGCTTTTTTTATTAATGATGAAATCAAAATGTACATACTGCAATTCGCAATGCCAACTTGGTGGGCATCAGATTATACTGCTTTATACAATAAAACGGAAGCAACCATAAACGTTGACTGCATCACCGATGCCGAAGTGCTTTGCCTGTCAAACGAGGACCGCGAAAAACTTTGCAAGGAGTTTCATCAAGTGGAACATTTTTTCCGCTGGAGAACGAATAAGGGTTACATCGCTTCTCAAAAAAGACTTTTATCTTTCATGAATAACAACGTCAAAATACGTTATGAAGAGCTTTTGGCTTTATATCCGCAATTGTATAATCTTGTCCCAAAACATTTGATTGCTGCTTATTTAGGTGTTTCAAGAGAAACCCTGAGCAGGCTTTATAATTCGTAAAGGTTTTTTTGGCACAGATTAACGGGATTAAATATGATTTTTTATTAGTTCCTATTTTTCCGTGTAGTTTGTCATCCCGAGGAACGAGGGATCTCCGCAAGAAGCTCCACAATGAGAATCCAAACTTTATTGAGTTACTTGCGAGGATTTCTCGTTCCTCCGAAATGACAAAAATGAGAAGTGAAATCAAATATAGCCTGTGGTTTCAACCACAGGGATTTTAATTGCAAGCAATGTATTTACGTTTCAAACATTACGTCCCAGCGGTTGAAACCGCTGGCTATGTTTCATTCGATAGCAGCATAAAAAACTCAGCACCTTAGCATCTTAGAATCTTAGCATCTTAGAATCTTAGCACCTTAGTATCTTAGCACCTTAGCACCTCAAAAAAAAGAATGTGATCTACATCACGTAACCCATTTCCATAGTCGCCGTTCCTTTGTACTGTAGTTTTAAATACACTTAAATACAATCACAATGGAAACAACAAATTTTAAAATCGTAAGCTCAAATAGCAACGTAGAATGGACTGGAAGAAAAGTAACCGGTGCACATAATGGTACAATTGGTATCAAAGAAGGTAATTTCATCGTAGAGGATGGAAAAGTAAAAGGAGGGAAAGTTGTAATTGATACAGCTTCTATTAAAATTCTGGATGTAACAGATCCGGCAACAAATACACAATTCGCTGGTCATCTTGCCTCAGACGATTTTTTCTCAATCGAAAAATTTCCAACAGCAGCTTTTGATGTTCTTTCAGTGAAAGAAGTATCGGACAGCATTTTTCATCTTGAAGGTAATCTTACCATAAAAAACATTACGCATGTTGTAGGTTTTGACGCAACATTAGAAAACAATCGAAATGCAATTGCCCTTACAGGCAAAATGATTATTGACCGTACCAAATACGATATCAAATTCCGCTCAGGAAATTTCTTCAAAGATTTGGGAGACACCTTAATTTACAACGACTTCGAATTGGATTTCAATATCACTGCCGAAGCCATTTTTTCAGAACAATCTAAAAACTAAAACCATGCCTTACGTAAAATTAGAATTGACTCGCGAAGGCGTAACACGTGAGCAAAAACAGCAATTAATAAGCGGTATTACTAATTTGATTACAGAAGTATTAAACAAAGATCCGCACTTAACCCATATTGTAATTCAGGAAGTTGAACTTGATGATTGGGGTTACGCAGGAGAACAAGTATCAGTATTAAGAGAAAAAGGCATTACTGCCGATAAAAAATAAATATCATGAAAAAACAAACTATAATCGTTACTGGAGCAGCATCTGGTATTGGAAAAGGAATCGCGAAATACTTCTTGGACAGAGGAGATAATGTTGTCATCAATTCAGTAACACCAGCGTCATTAGAAATTGCTTTTAATGAATTTGGCGGAGGGGATAATTTGGCAATGTATGCCGGAGATATCAGCAACAAACAAACAGGTGAGCAATTAGTAAAAATTGCGATCGAAAAATTCGGTTCAGTAGATGTTTTGGTTAACAATGCCGGAATATTTGATAGCAAACCTTTTTTAGAAGTTGACGAAGCGTATTTAGATAAATTTTTGACAACCAATTTAAAAGGAACTTATTTTACCACTCAGGCTGTGATTCCTCAAATGCTGGAACAAAAAGGCGGTGTTGTTATTAATATTGGAACACCATTGGTCAATCACGGTTTGGGCGGATGGCCGGCTTCGGCTCCCGTTGCAAGCAAAGGTGCTATTCATGCATTGACAATTCAACTAGCAGCAGAATTTGGAAAACAAAACATTCGTTTCAATACCGTTGCCCCAGGCGTTATCAGAACACCAATGCACGGTGATAAAGCCGATCAAAATGCTGGTTTACATTTATTAAACAGAGTAGGAGAGATTGATGATGTGGCCGAAATGGTTTACACTGTTGCAAAAAGCAATTTTATTACCGGATCAATTATAAATGTGGACGGAGGAAAAGGAGCAGGCCACAACTTAAATTAATTAAAAAAAGAATAATAACTGCTTCGATGCTTTGTAGCAATACAAAGTGTTGAAGCATAAATAATAAGAAAAATGAAAAATATAATGAAATCAGTATTTATTGCTCTTTTTGCAATAAGTAATCTTGCAGTTATTGCGCAGGAGAACAAAAAAACAAAAGTATTGTTTGTTTTAACTTCACACAATAAATTAGGTGACACTGGGGAATTAACCGGTTCATGGATTGAAGAATTTGCAACACCTTATTTTTACTTTTTAGATAAAGGAATTGAAGTCGTAATTGCTACTCCAAATGGTGGACAGGCTCCAATTGATCCAAAAAGTAATGACCCATCCTTTCAAACTCCGGCAACTAAACGCTTTTATGCAGATCAAAAGGCGCAAAATGCCTTGGCAAGTACAGTGAAAATTACCAGTGTAAAACAAAAAGATTTCAACGCAGTCTTCTATCCAGGAGGTCATGGTCCAATGTGGGATTTGGCTAGTGATAAAAACTCGATAAAACTTATTCAGGATTTTTACAATAATAGCAAACCAATCGCTTTTGTATGTCATGCACCGGCAGCTTTGGTAAATGTTAAAGACAAAAGTGGAAAATATCTTATTGCCGGAAAAAAAGTAACAGGTTTCACTAACAATGAAGAAGCAGCCGTTGGATTAACCAAAGTGGTACCTTTTTTATTGGAAGATAAATTAAAAGAACGTGGCGGTAACTTTTCTCAAGGTTCTGACTGGAGTTCTTATGTGGTGGAAGATGGCTTATTATTGACAGGTCAAAATCCGCAATCTTCTGAAGAAGTAGCGACTAAATTATTATCAAAAATAAAATAAGTAATGATTTGGTACGGTTTGAAAGACAACTGTACCAGATCTTTTTTTAATAGTTTAAATAGGTTTATGATAAGATTGAATAGTGATGTACATCACGCAGTCATCTCGCTGTTTCTTTTGAAATTTGTATTGTAATTATAAACTGAAAAATCATGAAAATACAAAAATCAAAATTGTCAGTATCAAAAATAATTTTATTAATCGCTTTTCTACTCTTTAATACAGGGGGAATAAAAGCACAAAACAATAACACAATGAAAACTCATAATTCAGACACAGAGGCTATTACAGACGCAGTTGAAAACTATTATTTTAAAGGAATTTATGAAGGTGATGTTCTGCTTTTGGGAAGCATTTTTTATCCGGGAAGCTTTGTGTTTGGAGACGTTAATGGACAGCCTTATTTTAAAACCGAAGCTCTTTATTTAGATGGCGTAAAAAATAGACAAAGTCCAAAAGATTCAGGAAAACCTTTTAAAGGCGAAATATTGAGCATAAAAGTCGTAAATTCAATTGCGATTGCAGAGCTTAATGTGAAAATGTATGATTTTAATTATCGGGATTTTTTATCTTTCCATAAGATTGATGGAAAGTGGCTCATTGTCAATAAAATGCTGACTAATCTAAGCGAATAATTTTAAATTTTAAAGTGATGTGGTACAATACAAAAGCTTCAGAGTTGTTAGGAATTCAATATCCTATATTGCAAGGGCCTTTTGGTGGCAATTTGTCATCGGCAGAACTTGTAGCAACGGTTTCAAATGCAGGCGGATTGGGCGGATATGGCGCTTATACGTTGAGCCCGCAGGAAATTCTTGAGGCAGACAAGCAAATAAAAGCGTTAACGAATAAGCCTTATAATTTAAATCTTTGGGTATCCGATTCAGATATGAATCCGGAAGGCATTACAGACGAACAATATAACAAGGCAAAAGAACTGTTTAAACCTTATTTTGACGAAGTCGGCATTCCGTTGCCCGAAAAACCAGCATCTTTTCAATCCCGATTCGAAAATCAGCTGGAAGTTGTTTTAGATATTCGTCCAAAAGTTTTCAGTTTCATGTTTGGTGTTCCGTCTCAAGATGTTTTAGAGCAATGCCGAAGATTAGGAATTGTAACCGTGGGAGCAGCTACAACTTTAGATGAAGCTCTATTTTTAGAAAATGCAGGAGTTGATATGATTATTGCTTCAGGTTTTGAAGCCGGTGGGCACCGACCTTCTTTTTTGGCTTCTGCTGAATCATCTGTAACCGGAACTTTTGTTTTATTGCAATTGATCAGAGAAAAAGTAAAAGTTCCTGTTATTGCAGCAGGAGGAATTGCCAACGGAAAAGGAATTGCCGCTGCATTAGCTTTAGGAGCAAGTGCAGCACAATTAGGAACGGCATTTTTAGCGACTGAAGAATCAAACGCATTGCCAATACACAGAGAAATGCTTTTTTCAGATGCTTCAAAATACACCACATTATCACGCGCTTACACCGGAAGATTAGGACGAGGCATCACCAGCCGAATTGCGAAAGAAATTACAGGCAAAGAAATGGATATATTGCCATTTCCATTACAGACTACTTTTATGTCGCCGTTGCGAAAAGCGGCGCTCGATCAGCAAAAATGGGACATGATATTGTTTTGGGGCGGACAGATTTCGCCTATTTTAAAACATAGAAAGGCGGGAATACTTATGGAGTCTTTAATTGAAGAAACTGCAGCTTATTTTGATGGATTGAAAGTATAAGAAGAACTTTTTTCTTTTCTCTTTCTTCGGAATAACAAACTAGAACTCATTTCAGAACCGGAATGAGTTTTTTTTTTGCTTAAGAACGCTACTTTTAGCGCTTTTTTCCAATTAAACACATCAATTTCGTTCGTAAAATCAAAAAATACAATTTTTATAAATGTCTGTTTTTAAGTTTATTAATTCCAGTTTTAAAACCAATCAAAAATAATTTGAAAAAAAAACAATTTTAAACTTGACTAATTCGGTAGAATTAATATATATTTGTAACGCAGAAAATTTCTGTAATGATACTTATCCAGAAAGACTGAGGGAATAGGCCCAATGAAGTCTTAGCAACCTGTTGCTAAATAAGGTGCTAAATCCTTCCGCGGAAACGGACAGATAAGAAAGATTTCGCTTAGAATCTGAATAAGATCATCAATTTTAAAGTCAATTTATTAAAAATGAAAACTAAGTCAGTTTTATTACAAGCCCATTCTGATCGTTTGAATTTATGCTTTCAAAAAAGTAATCTTGAAGTTTTCCGAATGCGAAGACACTAATTTTTTTCACATTTCACATTTTAACAGCATCTGCTCCGGCCTTTTAACATTGGCCCTAGAATTCTTTTGTCCAATTTAAATTTAAATCACTATGAAAATATTAAGCTTACTATTCACTAAAAATCAAAAAAAAATGAAAAAAATTTTACTAGGTTTTGCCTTACTGTGCGGATTAATGCAAATACAGGCGCAGGAAAATAATTTGCAGTTAAAAGGAACTGTTGCTGATACAGTGGTTCAATATGTTTATCTGCAGAAGTTTCACAACAAAATGTTTACTACGATTGATTCGGTAAAAGTTAAAGACGGAAATTTTAGTTTTAAAACGAAAGTACAAACGCCTGAATTATATGGTTTAACTGTAAATTCGGCAAGTTCACCATTGTATATTTTCCTTGAAAAAGAGCCAATTACGGTAAAATTAAGTCCGAAGAAATATTACAATACTTCAACAGTAACAGGTTCAGTTTCACAGGATTTGTTTGAAGCATATAAAAAAGAGAAAGACCCAGAAATCAGCAAATTCATCACAGAACATCCAACGTCGATTGTTTCTGCTTATGTTTTGTACAGAAACTGGTCGTACAGATTGACTCCGGAGCAAATCACACAAAATATTGCTTTATTGGATAAAAGCTTGCAAAGTACTACTTACGTAAAAGAATTGAAAGAACTGGTGACCGTACTCAGCGGATTAGCGATTGGTAAAAAAGCCCCAGATTTTACTTCCAATAATCCGGAAGGGAAGCCCGTTCGTTTCTCAGAAAACCTGAAAGGATACACTTTAGTTGATTTTTGGGCTTCATGGTGCGGTCCTTGTCGAAGAGAAAATCCAAATATTGTAGCGGTCTACAAAGAATTCCACGACAAAGGTTTTAATATAATAGGTATTTCTTTGGACAGAAAAAAAGAAAGCTGGATTAAAGGAATTCAAGACGATAAATTAGATTGGCTTCAGGTTTCAGATTTACTTTTCTGGAACAGTGCGATTGCCAAATTATATGGTGTAAGAGCAATTCCAGCCAATTATTTAGTGGATTCGAACGGAATCATTGTGGCAAAAAATCTTCATGGAGAAGAATTACAGTCAACACTTAAAAGGCTTTTAGAGAAAAAGATTTAAAAGGTTGTCTATAATCTTGTCATTCCGAGGAACGAGGAATCTTCGCAAGAAACTCCACAATCATAATCGATAATCTTTGTCGAGCTACTTGCGAGGATCTACTTCGTCTATTCGCTAGCGCTCGAGTCTCCTTCGTCGAGATGACAAGATTGTGGGTAGCTTTATTCCTCGGAATGACAAACAGAACTTTAAACAATACAATTAGTTAATTTTAAATGATAAGGAAATGAATGCAATTGAGACAACCAAGCCAATAGAGTTGGAGTGTTACTTCTCTAAATTTAGAGAAAACACTATAGGAGTAAATCATAGTTTTGAATCGGTTTATGGTGAGCAAAATTTGCTTTATGCAGATTGGGTTGCCAGTGGAAGATTATACGCTCCGATTGAAGATATAATGCTCAATAAAATTGGTCCAATGATTGCCAATACGCATTCACTTTCAAGTCAGACAGGAAAAACGTCAACTTATGCCTATCAGCATGCTAGGGAAATTATTAAAAAATCGGTTAACGCAAATGAATCGGATGTTTTAGTTACTGCCGGAACCGGAATGACGGCGGCTTTATCAAAACTGCAGCGTATTATAGGTTTGAGAAAAAATTATGGAAATGAAAAGGACAAACCAGTCGTTTTTATTACGCATATGGAACATCATTCAAACCAAGTTTCGTGGTATGAAACCAATGCTGATGTTGTGATTTTGCCCGCTGATGAAAACAATTTGGTTGATCCAGAAATTCTTTCTTCAGAAATAAAAAAATATGCAGACAGAAGTTTGAAAATAGGTTCGTTTACGGCTTGTTCAAACGTAACTGGAATTATTACGCCTTATCATGAATTGGCCAAAATCATGCACCAAAACGGTGGATTTTGTTTTGTTGATTTTGCAGCTTCGGCGCCTTATGTTAAAATAGACATGCATCCTAAAAATCCAGAAGAGCAATTAGATGCTATTTTCTTTTCGCCTCATAAATTTTTGGGCGGACCGGGAACTTGCGGTGTTTTGGTTTTTAATGAAAAATTATACAACGCTGAATTTCCAGATAATCCGGGCGGAGGAAACGTAAAATGGACAAATCCGTTTGGGAATTATTCGTATAGTGATGTCATCGAGGTAAAAGAAGACGGTGGAACTCCGGGGTTTTTACAGGTAATTCGAACGGCTTTGGCTTTAGAATTAAAAGAAAAAATGGGAGTGAAGCAGATTGCCAAAAGAGAAAAAGAACTATTGGACATTTGTTTTTACAGACTTCAAAAAATACAAGGTTTGTCTATTTTGGGTGATTTAAAAAGTAAAAGAATTGGCTGTGTTTCATTTGTAATTGAAGATATTCATTATAATCTAATTGTGAGACTGTTAAATGACCGTTTCGGAATTCAGGTTCGCGGTGGCTGGTCGTGTGCGAGTACATATGCACATTATCTTTTTAATATTGATGAAAAGCATTCGAATGTAATTACAAGTGAATTATCAGAGAAAAATCAAACCAATAAACCGGGTTGGGTTCGTTTATCGCTTCATCCCATTATGACGAATGAAGAGCTGTTGTTTATTTGTGACGCAATCGAACAAGTGGCTGTGCATTATAAGAAATGGCAAAAAGATTACCTATATAATCCTGCTTCGAATGAATTTGAAAACCCTCAAATTACGGATACAATTGCACGTGAAGTGAACGAATGGTTTGAACTCGATTAAAATTTAGTCTATTATTTTGATAGGTTAATAAAAGTTTTAGTGATTTATGCGTTAAAATTGAAATTAACTGTTTAAATTTGCAACCGCAATGAGAAAAAATAACCAGAATATGAGGAATTATCATAACAGCAATATAATGTGCTGTAATGTTGTAATGCACTTTGTTGATCTGGCTTTTATATAAAATAATAGTATTTATTTCTAAAGCCTTTCATGAGTATTTGAAAGGCTTTTTTGTTTTTAAACTTGAATAAGGAATGATTGAATTAAAAAATGTAACCAAAACTTTTCATCAGAAAGACAGGATTGTCACAGCACTTTCAGATGTTTCGCTTACAGTTCCGCCGGGAAAAATATTTGGCGTAATAGGAACTTCAGGAGCAGGAAAAAGTACGCTGATACGCTGCGTTAATTTATTGGAACGCCCAACTTCGGGAGAAATTATTGTTGATGGAAAAGCTTTGATGCAGTTGTCAAACAGGGAACTTGCGATTGAACGAAGAGAAATCGGAATGATTTTTCAGCATTTTAATCTGCTTTCGTCTCGAACGGTTTATGAAAATGTTGCTTTTCCGTTGGAATTAGCTGGAATTTCAAAAAGCAAAATTAACACAAGAGTTGCCGAATTACTGCAATTAGTTGGTTTGGCAGAAAAAGCAAACGATTATCCGGCAAGTCTTTCGGGAGGACAAAAGCAAAGAGTTGCGATTGCGAGAACTTTGGCTAATAATCCAAAAGTGCTTTTATGCGATGAGGCAACAAGTGCACTTGATCCTGCAACCACAAGATCAATTTTGAACTTATTAAAAGATATTAATAAACGATTGAATATTACCATTTTGCTGATTACGCACCAAATGGAAGTTGTAAAATCAATTTGTGATGAAGTGGCCGTTATCAGTCACGGAGAATTAATAGAGCAGGGAAGTGTGGGCGAAATTTTTGCTGATCCAAAACACGAACTGACAAGAGAATTTATTTCTTCTTCATTGCATATAGATATTCCGACGGTTTATCAGGAGAAATTAAAACAAGAAGATAATGGAAATCGTAATCCGTTATTGAAATTAGAAATGACAGGAAAATCAGTAAATGAACCTGTTATTTCAGAAGTTTCAAGACTTTTCGATACTGATTTTAAAATTGTCAGCGCCCAAATGGATCAGGCAGGCGAGGTTAATTTTGGCGTTATGCTGATTGAACTTTCAGGGAAACGCGAAAATTATGATGCAGCAATTCAATATTTTAATTCAAAACACATTAAAACAGAAATTATAGGTTATGTCTGATTCAATTATAGATTTATTGTTAAAAGGAACTTGGGAAACCATTGTTATGACATTTGTTTCAGGCTTTTTTGGTTTTTTGCTAGGACTTCCAACGGGAATTTTACTTTTCTTGACTCGTAAAAATCAAATTCTAGAACAGCCGGTTTTAAACAGAACTTTATCGGTTTTGGTAAATGTTTTTCGTTCCATTCCGTTCATTATTTTAATCGTTTGGATGATTCCATTTACGCGCGCTATTGTTGGAACTTCAATTGGAGTGAGTGCAGCTTTGGTTCCGTTGAGTATTGGTGCAGCGCCGTTTATTGCACGTTTGGTAGAAAACAGTCTTCTGAGTTTGCCTTCAGGATTAATTGAAGCGGCAAGAGCTTTGGGAGCAACTCCGTTTCAAATTGTATATAAAGTTTTGCTTCCAGAAGCTTTGCCTTCTTTAATAAATGCGGCTTCAATTACCTTAATTACACTTGTTGGTTATTCGGCAATGGGAGGAGCTGTTGGTGCAGGCGGACTAGGACAAGTTGGTTATCAATACGGATACATTGGTTATGATGCCGTAACAATGAACTCGGTTTTAGCATTGCTGGTGATTTTAGTATTCCTGATTCAGTTTGCGGGAGATAGATTATCAAAGCGATTTGACCATAGATAGGTTTAAGTCGAAAGTCGAAAGTTGAAAGTTGAAAGTCGAAAGTCGAAAGTCGAAAGTCGAAAGTCGAAAGTCGAAAGTCGAAAGTCGAAAGTCGAAAGTTGAAAGATGAAAGATGAAAGATGAAAGATGAAAGTTGAAAGATGAAAGAAGCAAGAAGCAAGAAGCAAGAAGCAAGAAGTAAGAGAAAGATAAATAATTAAAAAGAATATATAAATGAAAAATAAACTAAATATTTTAAAAACTGCTGGAGTTTTGGCTTTGGCTTTAGTTTTATCAAACTGCGGGAAAAGCAAAAATAATGATCCGCATTTTATTAAAGTTGGAGTTGCTTCTGGGCCAGAATTAAAAGTAGCTGAAGCAGCTAAAAAAGTAGCAAAAGAAAAATTCGGATTAGAAGTTGAGTTGGTTTCTTTTAATGATTATGTTATTCCAAACGAAGCTTTAAGCCAAGGAGATATTGATGCTAACGCTTTTCAGCATAAACCTTATTTAGACGAACAATCAAAACAGCGCGGTTATAAATTGGCAATTATCGGAAAAACATTCGTTTATCCAATTGCGGCTTATTCGAAAAAAATAAAAAACCTTTCGGAATTGAAAAGCGAGAGCACAATTATTATTCCGAATGACCCAACAAACGGAGGACGTTCTTTATTGCTTTTGCAGAAAAACGGCTTGTTAAAATTGAAAGATGGGGTTGGTCTGCTACCTAAAGTAACAGATATTATCAGTAATCCTAAAAACTTAAAAATTTTAGAATTAGAAGCACCGCAATTGCCACGCGCTTTAGATGATGCGAATGTTTCAATCGCGATTATTAATAATACGTTTGCTTCTGCAGCTGGGCTTGTTCCTTCTCGTGATGCTTTATTTGTTGAAGATAAAGAATCACCTTATGTGAATTTAGTTGTAAGCCGCGAAGACAATAAAAACGATGAGAGAGTAAAACAGTTTTTGCAAGCTTTTCAATCTGCAGAAGTTGAAAAAGCAGCTGAACAGGAATTTAAAGGCGGCGCTGTAAAAGGCTGGTAGTTTTAAAGCATTAAAAAAAAAGACAGATACGATCACTAATTGATTGTATCTGTCTTTTTTTTGGTTGAAAGAAATGAATTATTTTTAATTCACCTCAAACCAAGCTACTTCAAACCTTCCTTTCATTAAATAAACTTCGACTTCCTCATTTACTTGGTGACTATTATAAAAGTCCTTAGAAACAGTAGCACGCTCGTTTTCTTTTCGCGGTCCCCAAGGCGTAAGTTCTAAATAATAGCTTTTATTTTTACCAGAGCTTATCGTCTTGTCCAAAATTACGGCATTAAAAACTTCTGGTTCTGATTTGTCATAGATACAATTTACTGTTATAAAAGCACCGTAAGCATAGCAGAAAGAAATTAGCAAAATACCGAAGGCACCTAAATAATCTGATGCTTTATCGTATTTGTTTTCCTGAGTGCAAAATAGTAAAAGTGCAATAAAAATCGAGGCTATAACAATCATGGGTATCCATACCGGAGCATAATCTAATATTTCAAAGTCGATCAAGCTTCGTAGAAACAATGCCATAACAGTGGCAAAAAATCCCCAAAAAAGACTTGGATAAGCACTGTTCTTTTTTTCATCAATCTTAATCAAGCCTCTGAAATTTCTCAAAACAATCAAACAAAGGATAGGGAATATAATACAAGGAATTATGGCATATTCATATGGTTTTGGAAAAAACAACAGCCATCCGCCCGCAACCGATCCAATTACGTTAACGATTTTTGCAACTTTGCCCGCCGTAAGCAGTTTTTTTTCTCGTTCTGATTCATTCCAGCCAAATTCCTGATTGTTTAAAATGGCTTTTCTGTCCTCAATTTCCTGGCTTAAATCTAAGTCGGGATAATTATTGGTCAAAAGCCATTCCTTTATTTCATGGGTTTTGCTAAAATAAGTACTGATTTTGATATTTTTTTTATCCTTGTTTTTAGGTTCTATAATAATGAATTTGTCATTTGTTCTATAACCTTTGATTTCATGAAGTAATAATTCCCTATTTGAAAGTGTGGTTACCGAATAAATTTTATTTCGATCAATTACAAATTTCCCTTTTATGGTATCTAAAAGTGCAAACGTAAACACCACAATCATTAAAATTGAAAGCGCAGCCATAAACCAGTACGCTCCAGGAGCAAGATCATTTTTAGTTGCAGGTATTAATGGCATTAGCAATAGGAAAACAAAAAGGGCAATAAGCAGGGGAGCACATATATAAATTACAATTGCCCATACTTTGGCTATTTTATATTCTTTCATTTTTTAGCAGAAATTGATTATTGAAAATTTGATATCAACAAATATATAGTAAGATGTGTTCGTTTGGGAGCGCTAATTCTATTTTTTTGTAGCAGAATAGGATTTATTTTAAAACAGAAACAGCAATGAAGAAAAATAATTAGAAGAATGTTTATTATTTTTTTTTATTCAGAAGAAGAAATAATATGGTTCAATTTTAACAATTTGATGTTGCTTTTTAATTGTAAATCTGCAATTATCGTACGAATGTTAAAAAATTTGATCTAAAAAAATCCTTTTGATAAAAATGATGCATTTTAAGCCGCTCAAAAGCATTCGGTTTCATTTTATAATTTGAAACAGACTTGCACCAAAATAATATTTTTTAAGGATTATTGTAACTTAACTTTATGAAATATTAGAATATGTATGTTGTTGGAATGTAGTTTTTTATAAAATAATTTAGCTCTAAATTTCTTTTGTTTTAGGCAAAATCCGAATTCATTTAATTTTATAAATTGTATAGTATGTCTGTTCCCAAAGAGTTATATAATTTAAAGTTTTCAGAATATTTAGAATCTCTAAAGATTCTGTATTTGTTAGATGATAATTTTAAAACAATCTGCGATGATTACTGCGCAAGTACACTCAAAACAGAGAAGTACAAGAAAAAATTTGAGAAATACTTTCAATATAAACTGGAAGCTGAAAATTTAGCTAAAGAATTAGAAGAAGAAATTTTAATTTATTTGATTAGAAATGGATGGGATAAAAAATAAATATTTTTAAAGTTAGTTGTAGTTATTTGTTTTGTTAGTTACAGAATCTCATTTTATTATAAATGAGATTTTTTTTTAGGAATTTCCAATTTTCCAAAAGAGAAATTTAATTCGAAAAAATCTTTTTCATTGTTCAAATCAAAGTTGTTATTAAGCCCTAAAAAAATGAAATAAGGAACAGCTTTAACGATTGTTTAAGGCTGTTTTTTTTTAAAATAACAGTATTTGCAATAGTTTACAAGGTTATTTCTTATAAATAACGGCTTTTTTTATGATGTTGCAAATTATAAAATGAAACAAAAAGTTGAATTTTTATTTGAGTTTACTTTGTAAATTTATGGTCAATTAGAATAAAATTCAAAAAAGATGAATTTCCTTTTAAAAGGGCTGTCAATTTTTTCTAAGATTAGTACTACGCCATATTTTTTTTATCCGCATTTATACGCCATTACATTCTACAAGTAGCGTTACGATCTGAACTTAAATGCCTCTTTTCATTAAATACAAGCCAAACTTTTGTCCCAATAATTGAATTCATTTCTTGTAATCAAGGAATTTTAAACTATAGTTATTATGAAAAAAAAGTTTTTAAGCATGGTCAAGACAAGGTATTTGACCATTCTAATTTGTCTTTTGTTCCTAAACTACATACCTGGTCGAGATGATGGAGTAAAAAAAGTATTGAAATCCGTGATAGAGAAAGAGATTGTTACGCTTCATTGTAAATAGACAAACTTCTGAATCACAAATTATTGTATACCCGATTTGCATAAAAAAAAACGATAGTTCTAAAAAGATACCAACAAAAAAATAGAAACCATGAATAAAAAAATACAATATTTAATACTGTGCGGTTTGTTTATTGTCTCCCTAAATGCGCAGACACGAACAGAAAAAGATCTTTTGGGTGAAAAGCAAATTCCTAATAATGCCTATTATGGCGTTCAAACGGCCCGTGCATTAGAGAATTTCCAGATAAGCGGGATGACAACACAATTTTATCCTGATTATGTAAGAGCTTTTGCAATGGTAAAATTAGCAGCCGCAAGAGCAAATGCTGATGTTGGCCGACTAAAAAAAGACCGACTCGCAGCAATCGAAAAAGCCTGTCAGGCTGTTATAGACGGAAAATATCACGATCAGTTTCTGGTAGATTTGTATCAGGGCGGTGCGGGCACATCTGCTAATATGAACGTTAACGAAGTTCTCGCCAATATTGCGCTGGAAATGAGCGGTCATAAAAAAGGAGAATATCAATTTATAGAACCTCACGATGATTTAAATATGGGACAATCTACAAATGATGTTTACCCAACTGCAATAAAAGTGGCATTATTGCTTCACAACGATAAACTTATCAAAGAAGCCCAATTGCTTTCGCAGTCATTTCATAAAAAAGGAGATGAATTCAAAGATATATTAAAAATGGGACGCACAGAAGGTCAGGATGCTGTACCGATGACAGTTGGGCAAGAGTTTCATGCTTTTGGAAATCAGCTTGATGCCGAAATTAATGCTTTGCGCAAAGTCGAAGTCTTTTTATGCGAACAGAATATGGGAGCTACAGCGATTGGTACAGGAATTACAGCTTCACCAGGTTATGCAGAAAAAGTAGCGACACATTTGGCTAAAATTACAGGAAAACCTATTGTAATGAGTAAAGACCTTATTGCAGCAACTACTAGTCAGCAAGGATTTGTAATGTATTCATCGACACTTAAAAGTATGGCTGTTGCATTAGCAAAAATCAGCAGTGATCTTATTATTCTGGCTTCTGGACCTCGTACGGGTATTTTTGAAATTAATTTACCGGCGCTTCAGCCTGGATCTTCAATCATGCCGGGTAAGGTCAATCCTGTAATGCCAGAACTTATGGGCCAGCTTTGCTTTAAAGTGATAGGAAATGATTTAACCGTAACTCTTGCCGCTCAGTCTGGTTTATTGCAATTAAATGCTTATGAACCAATCGAAGCAATTGCAATGATGGAATCGCAAGGACTGTTTTTTAAAGCAATGCCATTATTCAGAAAAAATTGTATTGACGGTATTACAGTAAACAAAGATGTTTTAAATCATTATATGGAAAGAAGTGTTGGTATTGTAACCGCCCTTAATCCGGTGTTGGGATATGAAAAAACAACAGAACTGGCTAAGGAAGCACTTGCTACAAATAAAGGAATTCTGGAGCTTATTCGCGAAAAGAAACTGCTGACAGAAGACCAAATCAAAAAACTTCTGGATCCAGCTAGCTTAACAGGTCAAAAATAACTCTCAACTTAAAAACTTATAACCATGAAATTAAATATCATATTTTCTAAGAAAATTCTTTTGCTGGTATTGTTATCTTTTAGCATCAGCATGTTTGGACAGGCAAAACCTAAAGTCCTTATTTTGGCTACAGGAGGTACAATTGCAGGTGCCGCTAAAACAGGAGTACAGTCTGGATATACATCAGGTCAGGTTACAATTGACGCTATGGTAAATGCTGTTCCCGATGCAATGAAATTGGCAGACATTAAAGGCGAACAGATTGCGAATGTTGGATCTCAGGATATGTCGTTTGAAATTATGATGAAAGTCGCAAACCGAATTAATGAACTAGCATCAAGCAAAGATGTCGATGGTTTTGTGATTACACATGGAACTGATACTATGGAAGAAACCGCTTATTTTTTAAATCTGGTTGTGAAAACAGATAAACCAGTTGTGCTTGTAGGTTCAATGCGTCCCTCAACGGCTATTAGTGCCGATGGACCTTTAAATTTATATAATGCAATTGCGGTAGCGGCAGACCCAAAGGCTAAAGGCCACGGCGTTCTTTTAGTGATGAATGACTGGATACATTCTGCTCAGGCATTGACAAAAGTAAGCACTACGGCCGTTCAGACTTTTATGTCGCCAATTCGTGGGCTTATTGGAACAACTTCTTATGGAATAAATGATTTTTACCATTATCCTGATCAGAAATATGGGAAAACGTCTGAATTTGATGTAAAAGGTGTTACCGCTTTTCCGCGTGTTGATATTATTTATGCTGACGCTGATATGAAAGCAGATTTGATAGATGCATCGATTGAAAAAGGAGCCAAGGGAATTGTAATTGCAGGAGTGGGAAATGGAAATATGAATAAAGAATCGCTGGACGCCTGTGCAAGAGCCAGCAAAAAAGGAATTATCGTGGTAAGAAGTTCGCGCGTTGCAACAGGAATTGTAGGGCGTAATGTGGAGTGCAATGATGATGAATTAGGACTTATTGCATCTTATGGATTAAATCCGCAAAAATCTAGAATTCTATTAACCGTGGCATTGCTTAAGCCTAGAAAACTAGACGAACTCCAAAAAATATTCTTGGAATATTAAGAGTTTGAAATAAACGATAAGAGGTTTCATTTTTTATAATTGGTTTAGTTAATGATGGCCGAATAGGTTTTATTATATATGGTTTAATAAAACCTATGAAGCTGTTTAAAAATATTTTAAATGCTGCATGCTTTTTTATTTGGTTTATTAGCAACGTCTTCCTTACTTCTGGGAGGCATAATTGCTATCCGATTTAATTTAAGCAGTAGCCTCATCGGGAAAATTATGGGATTTGGAGCAGGGACTTTGATTTCGGCCATTTCTTATGAATTAATTTTCGAAGCTGTAAAACTTGGGCGAGGAAGCAATTATCCAACTTTCGGGTTTTTTAGTGGTGCATTATTATTTTATGGCGCTGACCGTCTTATTGGCCATTTTGGTGCTAAAAATAGATTGAAAATCGGAGCAGCCAAAGAATCGAATTTAATTGTTCCAATGGTGCTCGCTATAATACTGGACGGAATTCCAGAATCAATTATTATAGGATTGGGTTTTTTCAAACATCAAACAGGAAGTCTAGCTATGCTGGTTGCGGTTTTTATTTCGAATCTGCCCGAAGCAATTGCGGGTTCATCTGGAATGAAAAAAGGAAATTGGAGCAATAAAAAAATAATCATGCTTTGGCTATTTATTACACTTTTATGTGCTTTGGCTTCTTTGGCAGGTTATTCTATTTTTGGAGATGCGTCAAACGAATGGCTTTCTTTTATTCAGGCTTTTGCAGGAGGCGCGATACTAATGATGCTGGCAAATTCAATGATCCCGGAAGCTTATGAACACGGGCATAAATCAGCAGGAGTTTATACAGTGGTCGGATTTTTTGTTTCGGTTTGTGTGGTTGTTTACGAAAATATGTGATGAAAGTAATCCTTTGAAGGCACTAGAAAGCTTCTCCAATTCTAAAATAAATTCCCCAGTCGCCTTTTCCCACAGCACCGTCTAAACCTATATTAAACTTTTCGTTTTTAAAGGCTCTGTAGCGATAGCCAACGCCAGCTCCGGGATATAATTTCCAGTCAAAACTTGGAGTGTCAGATCCGTAAATAGTTGCTACGCCGGCAAAACCTACAACTCCCATTCTTTTGTGAAAATTATATCTGTATTCGCCTTGTAAAGCCATAAGTCCATCGCCACGGTATTTTCCTTCAGAATAACCTCTGATGTCATCGTTGCCGATTGTAACCTGTTGCTCAAAAGAAATATTTCCTAATCCGAATTTACCAGCAAAACGTGCAGCGAGTACATCTTTTTTATCGCGCATTGGAAAATAAGTATTGTACTCCGAAATAATTTTATTGGCATTGACATCATTGCCAAACCATTCAGGATAACTAATCCATCTTGCCCTTATTTTATTTCCCGTAGTGGGATAGTATACTGCGTCTCTAGTGTCATAAAGCGCAATGACTTGCAAGCCATTTGTATGAGTAGTAGAGGCAGGCTGAATATCATCTTGATAGGTTGTATCATAATGTGCATATGTATAGCCCGCGCCGGCATAAAATGATTTGAATACTTTTCGGAGTCCGCTTACACTAATAAGAGTTGTTTTGGTTGAATAATCATAAAAATCTGGATTGTCAAAATCATCCATGAAAAATTGTGAATTTTGATTTCCAGTTATAAAAAAAAGCTGTGCGCGCCATTTGTCTTCGTTAAAATGCCATTTATTAAAAGAACAAATGAAATAGGATTTGTTAGTTGTATAAATTGCTGTGATTCCAGATAATGATTTTGGCGAGATTGTATCGGCTTTATTTGTTTTGTACATCATCATTGGGATAGCGCCAAACATAAAATCGAGCGTTCTGTTGTAGCTTATGTAAGGCATTACATTAAAATCAATATTCTTCGGAGGCGCCTTTGCCGTAGAAGTAGTGTCGGCTTTTGTTGATTGTGCCAATGAAGCAAACGAAACCAGCATATAAACTATAATTATTGAGATCTTTTGCATGTAGATTGAGATGAAATTAGGAAACAAAAATTGTTTTTCATCTAATTTATAACCTATTTATTTTTTATGGCTTCCAACTGCGATTTAAAGTGTTTCATTTTATAAAATGGAACAAGTTACTGCAATTTCCTTATTAGGAATTCTCTACATTTATTTATTATAAAGGAGAAATTAAAAAGTTTAGAGTTTTGTTTATGTAGTTGCAAATCAATATTGTGATATCAGTTTTAAACGCGTAAAATTAGATGAATTATTGTCCGTTAAAAGATTTTAAATTAAAGTTTTTGGCTTTTGCCTGCTGTTGCGCCAATTTAAGTTTTGGCCAGCAGGATAGTCTTGGAACTGCAAAACCAATAAAATTAGATGAGGCAATAACATTAGGTATCCAAAATAACCGTCAGCTTAAAATGGCCAACACCGATTTGGCTATTGCCAATGAAAATGTCGGTCAGGCAAAAATTGCTAAAATGCCTCGGATTGGCCTAAATGGAGGCTATACTTATATTGGCGATCCTAAAATTTATAAAGGTTTTTATGAGAGCAATATTTCAGTAGATTATTATAATCATCAGGCTTTTGCCAATATCATCTCATCACTGCCAATTTACGCCGGAAGCGCGATTAATAAACGAATAGATCAACAGGAACTTTTGAGCCAAATGCAACAGTCTGTCGTAAAAATGACTGAAGCTGATGTTAAAAATGCAATCACAGAGCAATATTTTACACTCGAAAAATTATACAGGCAAATTGAAGTAACGAAACAAAATATAATTAATACTGATCTTCGTATCAGACAGTTAAAGTCGCGTGTCGATAATGGACAAAACATCAAAAGTGACTTGTTAAGAACTGAATTACAGCAGTCTAATTTTAAAGTATCTGTTTTTAGAAGTACAAATACAATAGAATTGATCAGCAATTATCTGGATATTATAATTGGTTTTCCAACGAATACAATTTTAAGACCGATAGTTACAGAAAGTATGCTGCCGACAGAAAATCTAAATCTGCAGGAAAGTTTAGCTGAAGCTTATCAAAATAGAGAAGAAATAAAAAGAGCCGAAGTTAAAATTAAATTATCTGAATCGTCTTTGAGTTTAACTAAAAGCGGTTTTATGCCAAATATAAACGCCAATCTGATTTTGAATACTGAATATCCTGCACAATGGCCCAGTTATGTAAATATTCTGAATTATTGGGCGGCGGGTGTTTCATTAAATTGGGATGTTTCAAGTTTTTATAATTTAAAACACCGCATTTCAGGAGACAAACTCGAGATTGATAAAAGCAATATTGCACTGCAGGTAACTAAAGATCAAATAAGTACAGAGGTTAAAAATGCTTATGTAAGATATGCCGAAAGCAAAGAAAATATTAAGACTTTTAAAAAGGATGTTGAGCTGTCAATGAGTAATTATAAAATAGTAAAAAGCCGTTATGACAATGATTTTGCATTAATCAGCGAAATAGTTGATGCCGAATTACAATTGAATAACTCCCGAATTTCATTGGTGAATGCCAATCTCGATTTAATAATTCAATATTATTCGTTGCAATATGCAATGGGAAAACTTTAAAATATACGTTTATGAGCGAAGCAAATGCACAAAATGAAACCAATCTGAAAGATAAAAAGAGAAATACCATTCTTACTGTGCTGTCTTTTGTTTTTTTGATTGCAGGAGGTTTGTGGATTTTGAGTTTGTTTTTTGATTTCAGTACTTATGAAACCACTAATAACGCTCAGGTTGAAGCTTATATCAACAGTGTTGCAGCAAGAGCAACAGGACATATTAAAGAAATCAGGTTTGAGGCCAATCAGTTTGTTCATAAAGGCGATACGCTGGTGATTCTTGATGATTCAGAATATATAATAAAAGTAAAACAGGCCGAAGCGGATTTGGCTATAGCCGAAGGAAATCTTCATTCGTTGGAACAAAATATTACAACGTCGGCATCCAATCAAGCATCGGGAAAAGAGAAACTGGCGGGCGATATGGCGAGTCTTGAAAAAGCGCAAAAAGATTATCAGCGCTTCAAAAATATGTATGCTGATTCGGCCGTGACCAGAAACCAATATGATCAAGTAATTTCAAAATTAAAATCGGAAGAAGCTTATGTAAAAGCCGGTCAAAAAAGTTTGGAAGCCAGTACTTCAGTAACTAAACAAAGCAATATTAATCTCGAAGCGTCCAGAGCAACCGTTGCACGCAAAAAAGCTGATCTTGATGCTGCAAAACTGCAATTGTCCTATACAGCTGTTATTGCGCCGGGAGACGGATATGTAGGTGAACGAAATTTGTCTATTGGAGAATTAATTAATACAAATCAAACGATAGCAACTATTGTTTTAAATCAAAAATTATGGGTCTCAGCCAATTTCAAAGAAACTCAGATAGAAAAAATAAAACCCGGTCAAGAAGTTACCATTACAATTGATGCGCTTGATGGAAAAGAGTTTAAAGGAAAAGTAACTGGATTTTCTCCCGCAACGGGCGCGAAGTTTTCGATGGTAGAACCAGATAATTCAACAGGAAACTTTGTAAAAATC
The DNA here is from genome assembly GCF_004362055.1 of Flavobacterium sp. 245. GTDB lineage: Bacteria > Bacteroidota > Bacteroidia > Flavobacteriales > Flavobacteriaceae > Flavobacterium. The sequence continues at coordinate 410,102 of NZ_SNXB01000002.1, read as the reverse complement.
ACACAACGGATTCCAGTAAAAATAGAATTTGAAAATCCTGCAAAAGACTTGCAAGATGTAAGACCAGGAATGAATGTAACTGTCGATGTAAAAAAATAAAAGATGATTGCAGGAAAAAAAGGAAGCATTTTTTTTACCCTTTTAGGATTGTATATCCTAACGATTCCTTTTTTTAATGGACTGAATATCACAACTTATGATAATTCGCAGATTATGGGTCATTTTGGAGCTTCGACGACGGTTTTTACCTATTCGATTTACATTCCCATTTTCGCTATGCTTGCCTTTATGCCTTTAGGATTAAAATTAGGAAAGCAAATCAAAATCAGGACCATGATTTTGTCGGCTGGTTTTTTGTCGCTGATTTTCAATACGGCTTTATTATTTGTATCAACGATCGAATGGTTTGTTTTTTTTAGATCGCTTCTGGCTATAATATCGGTAATAGGAATATTTGCATCAATGGTACCTATTTTATTAAAGTACAATCCGGTTTTTAATATGGCTTTGCTGTATGGGATTCTTCAGTTTATTCAAAAAGGAAGCCAGCATCTTTATCAATATTTGGGCGCGCATTTTACCAGTCTTCATGATTGGACTTTCGGAATTTACTTTTTAAATGTCAACTTTTTAATCTGTATTATTTTGGCTTGGTTTTTTTATAAAGCAGATGTTGCGCCAATGAAACAACCATTTCAGTTTGACTGGAGAGGCTGGATGATCATGATTTTATTTTTCATCATTATTCTCTTTTTGTGTGCCGAAGGTCAAACCAGAAATTGGTTAAGCGATCCAAAAATAGCATTGGCAATTGGATTTCTATTTATAACAGCCGGAATATACTTGCTTCATGTTCGTTTTACAGCTGATCCAATCATCAATCCAGATGTTTATAAACATAAAAATGTAGTTATTGGTGCTTTTTTGATGTTTTATATCGGAATAATTAATGGAACAGGAAGTGTTGTAACCGGTTATATGACCAATGTTTTGGGATTTGATTCTGTGCTTAATGCATTGACGCATTTGGCATTGCTGTTTGGTTTATGCTTGTCGATTCCGCTTTCAACCTATTTGTTATATAAACGAATTTATCTGGCAACCATCTGGATTATTGGCTTTGCCTGCTACGGATTATATCACATAGTGCTCTTTTTTAGATTTTATCCAGGGATAGATTCCTCTGATTTTTTTCTGCCATTAGTCTTTAAAGGCATCGGAATGGGATTTCTTTTTCCAGTTTCCTTATTATATATTTCTGAAGGAGTGCCACCACAATTAAGTACTTCAAGAATGATGAGCGGTATTATAGCGCAGGCCGTTTTTGCCTCACTTTTAGGTGGAGCTGTTTTAGCAACCTTTATTTCGAATATGAATGTACAGCACAAAACAGGCTTAAGTCAGCAATTGACAGAAGTGAATAAAATGGCACAAAATCAACTGGCTAGTTCAAAAAGAAACTTTGTATATATGGGATTATCAGATGCTGAGGCCCAAAAAAAAGCAGAAAAAAGCCTTTCAAATCAAACATCGCAAGCTTCAATATTATTAGCCTATAAAGATATTTATCTCGTCATGTCGGCAATTTGTTTTTTGCCCATTTTTATAATTCTTCTTTTTAAACTTTGGCGCAGGCCAATAGGAAAAGTAGAAGTAGAGCCAATACCAATTTGAGTTTTAGCACAAAGCATTTAAATTAATAAAATGAGTTATTATGATGGAAAAAAAGAATCGCTTTTTATATCGCTTATGGGCTGAAGAAAGTGGGCTGGGAGGTATGCTGATCCTGCTTTTTATAATGCATTTTATTGCCATTCCATTTTTTGGAAGTTATCCGCGTTTTATGGTCGGACTCAATATTTTCTGGATGCTGTTTTTGTTTGCGGGAATTTTTTCGCTTTCAAAGCACAAAAAGCAGGCTCTTGTTATTTCAATTATTCCCATTTTGTTTGTCATCATTCAGTGGATTGATTATTTCAACAGAAACATTATTATTTTATTTGCAGACCTCTTTTTGACTATAGCGGTCATGGGACTTTTAATTTCTCTGGTTTTAAGAAAAGTTTTAGAGCCCGGACCTGTAACAACGTATCGTATTATAGGATCAGTTGTGGTTTATATGCTGCTGGTTCATCTTTGGTGCACCTTGTATTTATTTCTGTTTAGGCATATCGAGGGTTCTTTTAACATAGTCAAATCTCAATTTGAAAGCAATAGCGATCAGGCAAGTTTTATGTATTTCAGTTATATCAGTATTACTTCAACAGGTTTTGGTGAAATAGTGCCGCTGCATCCTTTGGCACGCTCTTTAGTTCAGATTGAAGTTCTCACAGGAGTTTTATATCCCGTCATCTTAATAGGAAGATTGGTTTCTGATGCCAACTTTTCTATCAAAAAACAAGAATAATCAAATTTAACCAATCATATCTAAATCAAAATAAACATGGAAACTTCAAATTCAAATAAACGCAAAGAGCTCTTTGATACTATTTTACAGCTATTTTTCATTTTCCTTATTGTCGGATTTTGTCTTAAATTGTTGTTGCCTTTTTTTATGCCAATTCTTTGGGCTGTTATACTTTCGGTCGTATTTCTTCCCTTATTTGATTTTCTGCAGAAAGTTTTAAAAGGGCGAAAAACATTGGCTTCGATAATCATAACTCTTGTTATTATCGCCATCATGTTACTGCCATTAATTTATTTTTTAAAAGCGGCAACAGCTAATTTTTTAGAGTTGAAAAGCAGTTTTGAAGCAGGAACGCTTAAAATTTCGCCACCAGGACAATCTATAAAAGAGTGGCCTATAATAGGGAAGCCTCTATATGAATTTTTGCTTACTATGTCGACAGACTTGGAGCAAGGTGTCATTAAATATCAAGACCAAATAAAAGATTTTTCGGCAAAAATTATGGGCAGTATTTTAAGTTCAGGTATGGCATTTCTGCAATTTATATTATCGGTTATAATTGCTGGTATTTTGTTGGTTACACCTGGAGCTAAAATTTTTGCTATGAAATTCCTTAAAAAAATTGCTGGAAATGAAGCAGATGAAATCATGACCATTTCAGTTTCGACAATTTATCAAGTTGTAAAAGGAATATTAGGAGTTGCCGTTATTCAAACGATTATTCAAGCGATAGGATTATTTTTGGCCGATATTCCATATGCCGGAATCTTGACCTTGATTTGCCTGATATTTTCAATTTTACAGATTGGGCCAATTATTATAAATATTGGCGTCATCGTTTATTTGTTCTCTACAGGTGATTCAGGCTATGCCATTTTCTGGACGATATTTTTCATCATCAGCGGTTTATCTGATAATGTTTTAAAACCGCTTTTATTGGGTAAAGGAGCTCTTGTACCCATGCTGGTTATTTTCCTCGGGGTTATAGGCGGGTTTATTATGTCTGGTTTTATTGGGCTGTTTGTAGGACCAATAGTTTTTTCAATTGGGTATAAATTGTTCATTGCCTGGGTAAATGACAATCAAGAGCCGGTGGTTGATCCTTTAGAAATTCCAGAACCTTTAGAGTAAGTTAGTTTTGAATTAGTATATAACGAAAAATCCCACTTTTTGACCGAAGTGGGATTTTTAATTTTAGCTAATAAAATTGACTCGTTGGGGACATTATTCAACACATAGAAACATAGATTTTATTTATGCTGAAAGAGATCAGAAAGAAACTAGTTTCTCACACATAGCCAACTATGTTTGTTTTAAACAAGTGAAACGCCTTTTTTTAGCACTCCAAATCTATGTTTCTATGTGTTAAAAAATTTTTCTCAACGGATTAAAGCTATTCTTTATACAAAACAATTGTAGCCTTATAACCAGTTCCTACATTCCACTGGCTGGATTCAATTACAGCGCCTTTGTCATCATAAACTTGGAATTCGGCTGTATTTGGCGAAGCAGAACCTTCGTTTAAGGCTTCAAAATCGATTTTATTAATTCCGGGAACCAAAGTAATTTTAAAACCCTGATATTCTCCATTCATTGTAACTTCGGGCTCAATTACCTTATCGTTTAAATACACTTTAATTTTATCGCCATCAACAAAGGCGGCATCACGATAACGAATTGTAGAGGTAAAGGTCGAAGTTTTAAAACTCCCCAAAAATTGATTTTGTCTGTAAAAAATACCTTCTGTATTTGCCGGCGTTTTGTACAAATTAGTATCCTTGAACAATTCCTCTGGATTAATTTTCGAAGGATCTGGTTTTTCAATAGGCGCAGGCGGATTAACTTTTGGAGCTTCTTCTTTTGGTGGGACAACTTCTTTTGTTTTTGGAGTTTTCGCCGGAATTGGCTTGTATTTGTTATCCAGTTCTTTTTGCGAATATCCTTGAAGCGAAGTTCCGATTACCAGAATTAAAGACAAAAATCCTATTCTATTTTTCAATTGTAATAAATGCATATATTCTTTAAATTAATTTGTTTATCTCAATAAGTATAAACATATAATTAAAGCATTTATTGCCTTTTAAGCCAATTTTCAGGCCACTAGCAGAATGACATTTTACAACCCTAATCGTCTTTAGAATAGAAAAATATTATTTTACTAGCTTAAAAAGCACATATTTAGAACAATGGCGCTAGATAAAACAGCTATCTTTTCTTCATACTGAGAATAACTTGGCATGACACTTATTCTGTAACTGTCTGCAGCTGTTGTTATTTTTTTCATAGCTCCGTTCCAGTTGTTGTTTATTGATCCAATCTGATTTTCGGAAGAATCATTAATAATAAAATTAGATTTTTTCCAGACATCACAGATTTCTGCAATAACATGATTGGAAGTATTTAGAATCTTGAATTCAGGTTTAGAAAAGCTAAATTTTGGATTTATTGCTCCAATTTTTTTTCCAGTAGCATCTTGGATTACAATTTCGGATTTTAAGAAACCGCCTCTTTTTGAAATAGTAGCTTCTAAACCGCCATTTGCGCTTCTAATTTCAATAGTAAAAGGAAGTATTGATTTGCCAATGGTCGTTGGGAGCATTTTTTGAAGGAAACTGAATTTTTGTTTAATTCGGCCGATCCTTTCTTTTTTATCGTTATAAATATGGCAACTTTCCTGAAAGCCATTTTTTTTGTCTACAAAATAGTTATTCGTTTCAAAGAAATCTGAAATCATAGTTTTGAACTGGTTGGTTATTTTTTTTGGTGCTCAAAAATAGAATTTAAGTTACAGTTAGAAACAAGTATAAATACCTGTTTGTATGTCAAAAAATAAAATAAACAGCAGTGCTGAAAGAAAATAACTACACTGATAATCATTGTATTAAAATGGGAGATGCAAACTTTTTTTATAAAGAATCTTTACAAGTGAAATTACATTTTAGTGATAATAAATTCGCTTCGTCTGTTCATTTGATGCTGTGCTTCGGTACACGGAACTCCGTTTGCACAATTATTGATAAGTTGTGTTTCACCATAACCAATAGCGCTTTCTATACGTTCAGAAGCAATTCCTTGCGAAATAATGTAATCTCGAGTTGCTTTTGCTCTTCGGTCAGAAAGTTCAAGGTTGTATTGGTCATTCGCACGAGAATCAGTGTGAGATTCTATTTTGATGACAACCGTTGGATATTGCGTCATTAATAAGACTACTTTATTCAATTCGATTGCAGCATCGTAACGAACTTCCGATTTATCTAAATCAAAGAAAATGATTCCGATTTTGATTTTCAGCAAACCGTCTTTTCGCTCAATAAGAGCAGGATCAAGCCCAATAGGAACTTCAGTTATACCAGAATATTCGGGTGTAACAATTGCTTTGGTGCTGGTTGTGAAATTATCTTTTGCAGCTTCAATTGTGTAAGGAGTGCGACAGTCAATATTTTCAGTAAATTCAAATTTTCCATCAATTCTAGAAACGGTTTCCTGCAGTTTTTGGTTTTCATTGTTTTTAATCGTTACAATCGCTCCGGCAATATTTTTGTTTGAAATAGCATCAAAAACATAACCGTCTATAGATTGAACGCAGCTTCTTTCGAAAGAATAAATATCATCATCGCCTTTGCCTGTTTTTCTATTCGAACAAACAAAGCCTTTATTTGTTTCTTCTTTTACAATATAGCCAAAATCATCCATACTGCTGTTTAAAGGCGCGCCGAGATTGACAGGAGAATCAAAAACGTCATTGTTTAAACGGCTTTCAAAAACATCTAGTCCACCAAGTCCTAAAAAGCCATCTGAAGCAAAATAAAGTGCTTTGTCTGTTATAAAAGGAAACATTTCTCGTCCGCTGGTGTTTATTTTTTCGCCAAGATTTCTTGGATTAGAATATTTGTCTTTTCCTAAAATATCAACTACAAAAATATCAGCTGAGCCAATTGTTCCTGGCATATCAGAGACAAAATAGAGTTTTTTCCCGTCTTTACTGACCGTTGGCTGTCCAACCGAATAATTATCGCTGCTAAAAGGCAATTCTTTTATATTTTCCCATCGAACGGATCCATTCTCGCTTTCTACAGCGGTAGCCGAATAAATTTTTAAATTATTTACACCTTTATCGTCTCTTTTTAATTTTCCGTTATAGTTATTTCTAGTAAAATAAATAGTTTGTTCATCGGGCGAAAATGCCACACAGGCTTCATGATATTGTGTTGTAATTTCTTTTCCGAAACGTTCTTTGAAACTTACATTGGTTTGTTGCGGACTAATTTTTCCAAGCTGCATGTTTAAGTATGGCTGATCGTTCCATCCATATTTATTTGTTTTTAAATAGGAGGAATCAACAGTTGTGGAGTACACTAAATCGCCTTTGTAAAACATTGGCCCCATATCAGAATACGCCGAATTAATTTCGAGGTTTTCAAGTAAAAACTGAGGTTTCAGTTTTTTAATATCTTCGAGTGTTACTGTTTTAAGCGAAAAATTCTGAGCTCTGGAATCGGATGATTTTTGTTTTTCAGAAAAGTTTTTCATCCATTTTTTCGCCAAGTCATAATTTTGAATGCCTTGCAGCGATTGTGCATAGCGAAAATAATATTCGGCAGAAACTTCATTTGGATAATCTGTAAGCAGTTTGCCGTACCATTTGCTGGCATTTTCCATTTGGGTATTAAAATAATGCGCATCTCCGGCACGTTGCAGAATTTCTTTAGACGTATCTCCATTTTTTATGGACAATTCATATGACTTTGCTGCCTCTACATAATACATTTTATCAAAGAGAGCATCAGCCGTTTTGTTCTTAGTTTGCGAAAAAACCATTTGCATGGCCAGCAGTACAAGTATAGTAATTCTTCTTTTCATATTAGGACAGTATTAAAAGAATCTCGGAGATTTTAATCCCTTTTTGCGTGATACTAATTCAAATCGGAGCATAATTTCGTGCGTTCCGCTGTTATAGTTTTGTAATTCAGTTGTTGTATAGTCATAGGAATAACCTACAATAAACTGAGGTGTAATCTGCAAAGCGGCCAACGCACTCACAGAATCAGATGTGCGATAGGAAACTCCCAGAGTAATAGCATTGTTGAACATAAAATTGGCCGAAAAATCTGCAATCAAAGGTGCGCCAGATACATATTTAAGCAACATTGCAGGTTTAAATTTTGTATGAGCTGAGAGATCAAAAACGATTCCTCCGATAAGATATAAATGCATTCTCTCGTTCACAAGATCATCAGCAATATCATCATAATTATATCGCTCTCTGGTCATAAAATTAGGAATCGACAATCCTATATAATCTCTTTCGCCATGCCAGTATAATCCGGCGCCTACAACAGGCAGAAATTTATTAGTAATGTTTTCACGAAATTGAACATCAGGATCACGGTGGCTTCCTTTTGACCAGTCGATATTTAAAACGCGTCCGCCGCCTTTTACACCAAAAGACAATTTATGCGTTTGTCCAGATTGAATGGTATAGGAGAAGTTGGCATCAATGAATTGTTCTTCTGAAGGACCAATCTCTTCACTGACTATAGACAAACCAAGACCTACATTTTTCCCTACTGGAGTATCAAGCGTAAAAGACTGTGTGCTTGGAGCTCCTTCAAGACCAACCCATTGTGTTCTATATAGACCAGTTATTGCTAAATGCCCCAGCGATCCTGCATAAGCAGAGTTTACCGTGAGTGTATTATACATATACTGCGTGTATTGCGGTTCTTGCTGTGCGTAAGTTCCAAATACAGAAAGCATCGTAATTATCGTAAAAACCTTTTTTATATCTTTAATCATAGCCAATTATTTTGGTTATCCTAATTTTTTAAATAAAGCCAGCCAGAAGTTTTTTCAGAACCATCTCCAAGATCTAAAATGTAGAAATAGGTTCCCTCTGGAAGTGTTTTTGCTGATCCTTCTTCTTTACCATCCCAAGTGTTGTCGTAACCTTTTTTGAAGTAAACTAAATTACCCCAACGGTTAAATATGGAAAGTTGATTGTCTGGGTATTGTGTGATACAATCAATGTAAAAAGTTTCATTCTGACCATCATCATTTGGTGAAAATTCATTCCAAATTTTTAAACAATTTGGTGACACTGTTGCACTATCTTGGTTATTTGATGCGTTTGTATCAATTTGATCCATTGAAACCAGTTGCGCAATATTTAAATAATCTTTAATATCAACAACTTTGACATTTAAAGTCAGTGTTTGACTGCCTTTTGCTGCTATGTTTGGAATTTTCCAAATTCCAGTTGCACTGTCGTATGAACCAGCTGTTGCTGTTGCAGTTTCTAATTCATATCCTTTTGGCAGCAGGTCTTTTACCTCAACATTTGTTGCCGTTAAATTTCCAAGGTTATCGGCTGTAACGGTAAAGATTACGCTGCTGTACATTGCAACATCGGTTTTGTCAACTTCTTTATTTATTGCAATATCAGTTGACGGAATGTTGATGAATTCTGAATCTTCATCATCTTCGCTTTGATCACCATTATCGTTGTTTGGCATACTATCAGGATCAAACTGATTCGAAGCAGTAACCTGAGCCATGTTTAAGTAATCGTCATGATCAAGGCCTTTAGGATTTGCAACGGTAACTTGATAAGTGAGTGTCGCACCGCCAACAGGGACAGTCAAGTTTGCCCATTTTATGGTGTTGTTGCTGAATATTCCTCCATTGCTGATGTTTGCAATATTGCGATAGCCTAACGGAATGATATCATCAACATTTACACCTGTTGCTATGCTTGGACCAGCATTATCAAGCTGTAATGTAAAGGTTATAATTTCATTTACATTAGCATTTTTATTGCTTACAGATTTATCTAGACTTAAATCGGCAACAGCTACGTTAATTTGAAGACTGTCATAATCGTCTTCGGTTATTATGCCGTTATTAGGAGTTGAGTCCGGATCGGGTAGATTGCTTGCGATAATTTCAGTTGTGTTTGTATATTCGCCTGCTGCGCCGGTTGGAGGGTTTACAGTAGTATAGATTTCGAGCGATTCATTGTTACCTGCTGTAACAATTCCTACATTCCAGACACCGGTTATATAATTATAAAGACCGCCGGTAAGAGCGCTGCTTACATACTTGAATCCAGGCGGCAATAAATCTTTTACAGATACGCCACTCGCGTTTGCAGGACCATCATTTTTAACCGTAACTGTGAAAATAACTGTTGCACCAACATCGTAAGTTGCACTTTGATTCAGTGCTGTTTTAGTTATAGATAAATCGGCCATAACAATTACAGGTATTACAGAAATGCTGTCATAGTCGTCCTCTGTTGTTACTCCATTTCCAGGAGTACTGTCAGGGTCAAGTTGATCCGAAGTCATAATTTCAGCAGTGTTTAAATATTCGCCTGCCGTACCTGTCGGATTTTTTACCAATGCATTTATCAATAAAGTATGACTGTTTCCTGATAAAATAATTCCCGGTGTCCATATTCCGGTTGCAGCATCGTAACTTCCAGATGTTGAATTATAAAATACGTACTGATAACCAAGTGGAAGAATATCTTTAATAGTAACACCAGTTGATGAACTTGGACCATTATTAGTTACTGTGACTGTAAATGCAATTTGTGATCCAACAGTAGGAGTAAGATTGTTGCCAACAACGTTTTTCTCTATCGAAAGATCAGTTAGTGCAGGTACAGGTGTAATTAATTGCGCATCTTGATCATCTTCTCCAACCACATTGTTATTTGGAGTACTGTCAGGATCATGTTCATTTGAAGTAAAAATCTCTGCAGTATTATTGTAATTTCCAGTTGTATTAACTTTAACGCCTATCATTAACGTTTCTGATGCTCCATTCGGAATTGTACCAATATCCCATGTTCCTGTTGAGTTCGAGTATTGGCCGGTTGTTGAACTATATACAATATATTCAAAACCGCTTGGAAGTATGTCTTTAACTCGTACTCCAGTCGCCGTATGGGGACCACTGTTTTTTACCGTTAACTCAAATGTTATTGTTGCACCAAATATTGGACTTAAATTACCTCCAATTACATTTTTTGTAAGTGATAAATCGGCGATAGGAGCAATTGGAGTTGTACTGGCCGTCGCATAATCATCTTCGGTTGTATTTCCGTTATTTGGTGTTGAATTTGGATCCGGCAGCGCACTTGCTGTAACTTCAGCAATATTACTATAATTGCCGGCCGAATTTACATTTGCGGTAATTTGTAAAGTTTGCGAATCACCATTAATTAGAGAACCAATAGTCCATTTTCCGGTAGTTCTATTATAAGTTCCTTTAGTGGCAGTATAGCTGGTAAATGTATATCCCGAAGGTAATAGATCAGTTACTTCAACACCTGCCGTATTTTGAGGACCGTTATTTGTTATAATTACTTCAAAAGTAACAGCTGAACCTATTAGCGGAGTAGCATTATTGACTGTTTTAGTCAAAGATAAATTAGAAGCTTGTGTAATAGGTATTGTTGCCACGCTTGCATAATCATCTTCTGTTGAAACTCCGTTGTTTGGAGTCGAATCCGGATCAGTAAGATTTGCGGCTGAAACTTCTGCAATATTAAGATAATCACCAGTAAGATTAACAGTTGCGGTAATATGTAATGTTTCAGATTGTCCATTATTAAGGTTTCCTACCGTCCATAATCCTGTTGTTGGGTTATAACTTCCTGCTGAAACCGTGGATCCATTATAAGTGTATCCTGTCGGAAGCAAATCAGTTATCTGAACCCCCCTATTATCCTGTGGACCGTTATTGGTTACGATTACTTCAAAAGTAACTTGTGATCCCACTAAAGGTGTCGCATTGTTTACCGTTTTAGTCAGCGATAAATCAGAAGAAAGACCTATCGGTGTAGTTGAAGCCTCTGCATAATCATCTTCTGTATTTGGGCCATTATTTGGATCAGAGTCAAAATCATCTTCATCTGCGGCAGTTACTTCGGCACTATTGGTATAATTCCCAGTTGGGTTTACTGTTGCTGTTATTTGTAGTGTTTCTGATTTTCCATTAATAATATTGCCAATAATCCACAATCCAGTGGTTGGATTATATGTTCCGGATGATATCGTATAGGCATTAAAAGTATAACCAGAAGGAAGTAAATCGGTTACTTCAACCCCAGTGTTGTCAAGCGAACCATTATTTGTGACTACTACTTCAAAAGTAACCTGTGAACCTACTAGTGGTGTAGTATTATTAACCGTTTTCGTTAATGATAAATCAGAATCAAAAGTAAGTCTTACAGGTGTAACGGTTGCACTTGCATAATCATCTTCTGTATCAATCCCATTATTTGGTGTTGAATCAGGATCGGGAAGAGCTGCAGCAGTTACTTCGGCAATATTAGTATAAATTCCCGCGTCATTAATAATTGCAATTACTTGTAAAGTTTCTGATTGACCTAATGGCAAATTGCCAACGCTCCATATTCCTGTTGCAGGATTATAAGTTCCTGTTGAATTAGTGAAACTGCTGAAAGTATAGCCTGATGGAATTAAATCTGTAACCTGAACGCCCGTATTATCCTGCGGACCGTTATTAGTCACTACAATTTCAAAAGTGACTTGTGCCCCCACTAAAGGTGTTGTATTGTTTACCGTTTTAGTCAGCGATAAATCAGAAGCTTGTGATGTCGGAGTAATTGTTGCTGTCGCATAATCATCTTCTGATGTTGAAGCGTTATTTGGAGTTGAATCTGGATCAGGAAGATCACTTGCTGTTACTTCGGCAGTATTTAGATACGTTCCCGTTGCGTTTACTGTTGCTGTTATCTGCAAAGTATTCGAAGCACCATTTAATACACTTCCCACAGTCCATAAACCAGTAGCTGAATTATAGCTTCCAGCCGTTGCTGTGTACGAAACATATGTATATCCGGAAGGTAGCAAATCTGTTACAGCTACACCGTTTGTATCCTGAGGTCCGGCATTGCTTAGCTGAACACTAAAAGTTACTTGCGAACCTACTACTGGCGCTGCATTGCTTACTGTTTTAGTAATTGATAAATCAGCTGATTGAGGAATAGGAGTGGTTGCAATTTCTGCATAGTCGTCCTCTGTTGTTGAAGCATTATTCGGAGTTGAATCCGGATCAGGAAGATCACTTGCTGTTACTTCGACAGTATTCAGGTAAGTTCCTGTTGCGTTAACCGTTGCTGTTATCTGCAAAGTATGCGAAGCACCATTTAATACACTTCCCACAGTCCATAAACCAGTAGCTGAATTATAGCTTCCAGCCGTTGCTGTGTATGAAACATATGTGTATCCAGAAGGCAATGAATCTGTTACAGTTACACCGTTTGTATCCTGAGGTCCGGCATTGCTTAGCTGAACACTAAAAGTTACTTGCGAACCTACTAAAGGCGCTGCATTGCTTACTGTTTTAGTAAGGGATAGATCGGCTGATTGTAGAACAGGAGTGGTTGCAATTTCTGCATAGTCGTCTTCTGCTGTTGAAGCATTGTTTGGAGTTGAATCCGGATCAGGAAGATTGCTTGCTGCTACTTCAGCAGTATTTAGATAAGTTCCTGTTGCGTTGACGGTTGCTCTTATCTGCAGTGTTTCTGCATCTCCATTAACTAAGTTTCCAACGATCCATAATCCAGTTGTAGGATTATAAGTTCCAGTTGAAACAGTAAAACCTGCATAGGTATATCCTGATGGAAGCAAATCGGTCACTTGAACACCAGTATTATCCTGCGGTCCACTATTAGTTACTACGACTTCAAAAGTAACCTGAGAACCTACTAAAGGAGTTGCATCGCTTACAGTTTTGGTCAAGGATAAGTCAGAAGATTGCGGAATTGGAGTAGTTGTTGCAGAACCGTAATCATCTTCAGTTGTAACACCATTATTTGGTGTAGAATCAGGATCAGTTATATCACTGCTTGTTACTTCGGCAATATTAGTATAATCTCCTGTAGGGTTTACGATGCCTGTTATCTGTAAAGTTTCAGATTCCGTATTTTTCAGGATATCCAATGACCAAATGCCGGTTGAGCTGTCATAAGTTCCACTTGTTGCATTAAAATTGCTAAAGGTATATCCGGAAGGAAGTAAATCTGTAACCGTAACATTTGCCGCGTCTTGAGGGCCATTATTTGTGGTTATAATTTGAAATGTGACAAACGATCCTACCAATGGTGTAGGGTTGCTGACTGTTTTTGTTAGCGATAAATCTGCAGAAGGTTGTATTGGTGTGATTACAGCATTGGCTTCATCATCTTCACTTTGATCACCATCGTCATTATTAGGTGCACTATCAGGGTCAGTCAGATCACTTGCAGTTACTTGGGTTGTATTCAAATAATCACCTGTTGGAAGGACTTTTACATCAAGAATAAGAGATTCTGAGACTCCTGAGGCAATACTGCCGACATTCCATATTCCAAAAGTATTTTCATAAAGACCTGCTGATGAGCTGTAATTTACAAATTCATAACCTGAAGGTATGAGATCTTTAACAAGTACACCTGTTGTAGTATTTGGCCCATTATTCGTAATAATAAGCTCAAAGGAAATTTGACTTCCAATTACCGCACTTGTGTTCCCGGTAACAACACGCTTAATAAGGGATAAGTCCGCTGTTGGGCCAATAAAAGTAAATGGCGCGTTATCTTCATCATCTTCGCTCTGATCTCCATCGTCATTATTTGGTGTACTATCCGGATCAGCAAGGTCACTTGCCGTTATTTGTGCAATATTAAGATAATTACCTAATGGATTTACAATTGCTCTAAATGTTAAATTTACAGTTGATGCATTCGATATGGCTAAATTTTGCCAGGTAATAGTTGCAGTTGCAACATTATAAAGCCCGTTATTTGATACCGAACCAGGAATTAACGTAAATCCTTCAGGAATAACATCTTGTACACTAACTCCGGTTGCATTTCCTAGACCGTTGTTCAGGACGGTGAGCGTAAATTCTACCTGATCTCCTGCTGCTCCGCTTGTTGGAGTAACGGCTTTAGTCAGTTCTAAATCAGCCGTTTTTAAGGTTATGTTGGCACTTGCGATATCATCTTCCGGTAATCCGTTACCTGGTGTACTGTCGGGATCTTTTTGTTTTGCCGTTTGTATTTCGGCGGTATTTACATAATTTGATAAAGCAGCTACCACATTAACCTTTGCAGTAATTTGTAAAGCAAGAGAGTTTCCGTTGTTTAGATTACCAACATTCCAGATACCTGTAGTATTATTGTATTTTCCTGCTCCGTTGTCGCTTACATAAGTATATCCAGGTGGCAAATGATCTGAAACCCTTATTCCTGTTGCGTTATTTGGACCACTATTAGTAATTCTAATGGTGAAAATTACATTATCATTAATGCTAACTGAAGTAGGGGAAACTGTTTTTTGAAGTGATAAGTCGGCTACATCCAGAATTACAGTAGCACTATCCTGATCATCTTCAGTTGAAACACCATTATTTGGTGTACTATCAGGATCAAATTGATCTGAAGCGATAACTTCTGCACTGTTTACATATGATCCAGTAGATAAAATTGTAGCTTGAAAAGTTAAATTCAAAATATTACCACTCGGAATTGTTAGACCAGTCCAGGTAACAGTATTATCTCCAACATTATATTGTCCAGCCAAGTTTACAGATCCTGGAACAATTATAAATCCTGACGGAATATAATCACGTATAGCTACATTGGTTGCTGTAACAGTGCCTCCTTGCGCATTATTATTGTTAAAGACGTTTATATTGAAAGTTACAACATCACCAATGCTTCCTGTTGTAGGCGTTACTGTTTTAGTTAATTCTAGATCTGCGACTGCCAATATGGTAAGATTCATGGTATCACTTGATACCGTACAATTTCCATTAGTAACATTCCATTGTAGGGTATAGATCCCCGGAAGAGTTCCGGTAACGGCTGAAGTTGGACTTGTTGGATCTGTGAATCCTATTATACTTGGTCCTCCAGTTTGCGTCCAAGATCCAGTACCAACAGTTGGTGCAACTGCATTTAGATTAATAGGTGTAAATTGAGGAACAATTTGATTTGGTCCTGCATCAGCTGTTGATGGAGTGTCATATATTGTTATGATAACAGTATCTGCGGAAGTACATCCATTATTGTTTAATGTAGTAGTAGTCCAACGATATTCATATGTTCCAGGGTTACTAATTCCAAATATTAAAGAGGTTGGACTATTTACAGAACCAATGTTAGAAGAAGGGCCAGAAACCTGAGTCCATGTTCCTATACCTGATGTAACTGGTACGGCATTTAAGTTAAAACTGTCTACATCGCAATATTCCTGATCAGGTCCTGCATTGGCAATAGATGGCGGAGTATCATTAAAGGTTATTGTAACTGTATCTGATGACGGCTGACATAAAGAGGGACTAGTATGAGGTCCATTTGTAACTGTCCAAGTTAAGATGTAAGTACCAAGTATTACATTTGACAATGTAGTAACCGGACTGTTAGGATTGTCAATAACAGCATTTGAAGTAGGGGGCTGAGATGTAATGGTCCATGTCCCGATACCAACTGCCGGTGGGACAGCAGCAGTTTTATAACTGGTTTGACAAGCAACAGTATCGTCAGGACCTGCATCTGCAGTGCTTGGCGGTGCATTCATTTCAATTCGGACAATGTCAGATAGTGAGCGGCAGTTATTACTTTCAAATACCCATTCCAGAATGTAAAGTCCAGGAACGGTTAGATTTAGAACTCTTGTTAACGGTGCCGAGGGAGTTTCAATAACAGCAATACTTCCTGCTGGCTGATAAACAAAACGCCATTCAGCTGTGTCAACATCAGCAGGCGGAATGTTCCCGCTCATGGTTGTCTCTCCTGCAACATCATTAATACATAAAGTTTGATCGGGCCCAGCATTTGGATCAATGCTTGCACCGCTGTAAATAGTAATGTTTACAGAATCTGATGTTCCTGCACAAGAACTTCCATCAGGAAATGAGTAAGAAAAGGTTGTAAATGTAAAAACATATTCATTTCCCGGAACGACAGTTGCATTTGCTAAATAACTATCAGAAGGAGATTGTGTTATTACAACATCACTTGTATTTCCGGTTGTACTTGTAAGTGTCCATGTTCCTCTTGAGTTTTCGCTTGCTTTAAGTTGCACGCTGGTAACATCACAAAAGGTTTGGTCAGGTCCGGCATCAGCTGCCGGGTCTACAATAACGATCATATCATCATAAGAACCTGGACATAAAAAAATACTTTTTGCGGTTACAGTCCATCTAAAAGTATAAGTACCAGCAATCAAACCATTAATTACAGTATTTGGGTTTGAAGGATTAACAATGGTAGGCTGATTTGGAGCGCCTGTTAGTACAGACCATTGTCCCAGCTCAAAAAAGCTATCGTAAGTACTTCCGGCCATTGTCACAGAACTGTTATTGCATATATTTTGATCTGGACCAGCCAATGCTTGCTTTGGGGGAATTCCAACAGTAAGGTTGATGTCATCAAATGCCTGACCGCAAATACTAGCATCTACTGTCCATCTGAAAATATAGTAACCACTATAATCAAACGTAAAAACAGCATTAGGGTCATGTAAATCACTAACCGTATAATTTCCGATACCAGAAATTCTGCTCCATGTACCAATTGATCCTCCACTTTGCGTTGCTGCCATTATTATAGTGTTACCACAAATTTCCTGATCTGGACCGGCATTTGCTGTCGGCGGCGTCTCTGCTACAGTTACGGATACACTGCTCTCACTAGGAAGACAAGTTCTAAGTCTGGCTACAATTGTCCACGTAAATACATAAGTTCCGTTTCCAGGAACTGTTACTGCAGTATTTGGATCATTTTCATTGGCAATAACAACTCCGGCTACTGGTCGTACTGTCCAGGTACCATATTCTATTGGTGTTGTTGAATTAGCGCTAAGATTAAAAGTTGTTGTTCCAGAGCTATAACAAGCATCTGGTCCTGCGTCTGATGGTGTTGGAGCTAGAAGTTCACTTGTAGCTATGATTACATTATCTGAAATTGCCGAACCACATGACGGGCCAGGATGTAAATAGGAAACGGTCCATTGTAATTCATATGTTGAACTTGGAGTTAAAAAACCAGTGGCAATCGCATTAGGATCATTGACATTTGAAAACATGATAGTATTCGGTCCCGAAACTTGACTCCAAGTTCCAATTTCGCCATCATCTGGCTGATCTGCGGCAAGTGGTACTTGTGAATTTGTACATATCACTTGATCTTGTCCGGCATTAACATTGTCAATGGTACTGTCTGACACATAAACGTTGACTGTCGATACTGAAAATCCACACGTTGCGCCGCCCCCTTTTGTGATATATTGAAAAACGTACGTTCCAGAAACAAGACCGCTTATTTGTGTGTTAACAGCAAAATTATCATCAATAACCGCTATATTAGGACCGCTGAGCTGACTCCAAAAATGTAGACCGTCATCAGTGCTGACGCCAGAAAGTATGGTAGCAGTATCACCGCAGGGTAAACTAACATCCGTTCCGGCATTAGAAGGTGTAGGTTCGCCAGAAACCAATACATTAATGGTATCAAAACCATAGTCGCATTGTACAGTTAATGCACCGGTTTGTTTTCTTATAAATTCTACTGTATAATCACCTGGAGCCGTAAGCGTTAAAGTCAGAGAATTTCCGGTATCTTGTAAAGCGGTCGGAAATGGTCCTAATGGCGAGAGGACTGGCCCACTAACAATTCGGTATTGATTAGATCCTGTTCCTGTAACAGCCAACGGAATAGTAAATACAGTCGCATTACAGCTTCCTACAATATCATCGCCATTATTTGCTACAATCGTACGTGTAGGACCATTATACTGAACAATATAATCTTTCGTAAAAATACAGCCAGTATTGGTATTAGTTAACGTATAACGAAAGCGATACGGGCTACCTGCTTCAGAAATATTAGTTACTAATGTGGTTGGATTTGTAGGTGATGCAATTATAGCATTTGGAGGGCCGCCTGAGACTACGCTCCACTGAACAGTTTCACCTGCATACAATGGTGTTTGTGCAACAAGAGTTACCTGATTTATCGTATTGTCACAAAAGAAAATATTTTCGTCTCCTCCAGATAGTTGCGTTACGTCTTGAGTTGCCGGAGGTACAGTAATTACTACCAAATCATTGCCAGATGCACAAGATCCGGTTACGGTCCATCTAAAAGTATAGGTCCCTTCTGTTAGATTTGAAATACCAGTGTTATTAGAATTTGGATTGGCTATAGTTGGAGTATTTGGTCCTGAAACAAATGTCCATTGACCACTTTGTCCATTAAGTCCACATCCACCATAAGTAGCGCTGAGGTCAGTAGATTGAGTGGTGGTATAACAATTACTTAAAGTTTGATCTGGACCAGCAGAAACAGGTTTTACACCGCCATAGTTGGTAACTGTAATCTGAGAGGTTGTTCGACAGCGTTGTCCTGGTGCAAATTCAGGACCTTCAATAACCCACTGCAATGTTGTAACACCACAGCTTGTATCTGGTAAAGTTATTGTTGAGGTAGCTAAATTTGGAAAATTAATTATCACTCCGGCATTATTTGCTCCAACTATTTCCCAATAACCAGTTTCTCCAGTATTTTGAGGAGTGTTCCCAATAATTGCTAATGTACCATTATTGCTAGGACAGCTTGCAATATTGCCTCCTGCATTTGCCTGAGTTATTGGTTTTACATTGACAACTTTATCCTGATAGGACAAAATTCCATCGCCACATGTTGCACTGTATCTAAAAATATATGTATTTCCTCCAGTATATCCTGATATAGTTGTGGTAGGACTGTTGGGAGTATTAATCACAACTGCAGGTCCAGATATCTGAGTCCATAAAACAGTACCAATAATAGGACTAGGCGAATTTCCCTCCAAAACTAAAGCATCTGTCTCGCAAATAGTAGTGTTTAGAACTCCTGCATTAACAGTACAGTTTTGGGCGTTTAAGCTTATAGTACTTAAAATAATTAAAATAATTGCTAGATACAGTTTTTTAGAAAAAGTAGTAAACGCAGAATAAAAGTAAAAATGTGGCATAAGCAATCAGAATTTTAAAGGCTGCAGTAATGATTTTACAGCTACCTTAAATTAATAATTACATTGTGTGAATTAACAATAACTTTATGAGTGATTTGCAGGTTGCGAATGAATTGCAGGGGAGGTTATCAAATTTATAAAAAGTAAAGGTGTAAAGCCTTTTTTTAATGTTTCAAATTATAAAATGAAACAATAAATTAGATGTTGCAACATAAAAACAAGTTGCAATTGAAGGTTTTATTAAATAAGAATTGAAATGAAACTTATTGTTTCAGCAAATCAAAATGTAAATGATTTTGTGAAAATATTGAGAAATAGTATTTGTTTTTACTCTAAAAGAAGAAAAAAACTTTGCCCTTTATTCAAAATAAAGTAGGAAGAAAATGCAGTCATAAAGACGTTCTTTGATCCCCATTTTTCTTTAAGAAAAAAATAACAGATGCGGATTCAATTCTAATGTTATTTTAATGTAGCGCCGAAAATTTCGTCCTAACTTGCACCACTTTAAGAGCAGAAAAATGTTGAGAAAAATTAAAAATAGTATCTTTTGTAAATGCGTTCACGCATTGCTGATCGGCTACTTTTTAATGAACAGTATTAATATGTCTGGCACATTTGCGAGAATTGTAAATAATAATACCGAACAGCATTCTGTAAAAGGAATGACCTGCAATTTCTTAAAAAAAATATTCAAA
Source organism: Flavobacterium sp. 245 (assembly GCF_004362055.1). GTDB lineage: Bacteria > Bacteroidota > Bacteroidia > Flavobacteriales > Flavobacteriaceae > Flavobacterium. The sequence continues at coordinate 389,964 of NZ_SNXB01000002.1, read as the reverse complement.
TGTGACAGTATCTCTGAAGAACTGGATGATTACGAAACAAAGGAAACCAAAACAACGAAACAGGCAAAAGGCATTCCGTTATTTGAATATATAATGCCATTTGATTCCTCAATGGCAAATCTGTATTTTCAGGCTAATGCCAAAGACAAAAAATATATTGATAATCCAATTTTCTCTTTTGGATTTCATGGCAAAATTCATTTGCGTCCTCCTCAAAATATTGCGTAAATAGTATTTTTTTCTGATACAAAAAAATGATGTACTAAATCCATAGTATAGGTTTTTTCGTATGTTACTAATTATCTATTAATGTAATATTATACATAAATACATGACACCTTTTAAACGTTTTTACAACTTGCTTACGCTAGATAAGCGCGATGTATATCAAATTATATTTTACGCCGCATTTGCCGGTTTAGTAAATCTTTCGCTTCCTTTAGGAATTCAGGCCATTATCAACTTTATTCAAAGCGGACAACTTAGTGTTTCTTGGATTATCTTGGTAATTCTAGTAACAATTGGAGTTGGTTTTGGTGGCGTTTTGACCATATTACAGCTTCGAATTGTAGAAAACCTGCAACAGCGAATTTTTGTGCGTTCATCGTTTGAGTTCGCCTACAGAATGCCTTTGATTAAATTCAAAGAAATGTATTCGGAATATGCTCCCGAAAAAGCAAACCGATTTTTCGACACGCTTATGGTTCAAAAAGGAACCGCAAAACTGCTTCTTGACTTTTGTACTGCTTTTCTGCAGGTTGGTTTGGGAATCATATTATTGGTTTTATACCATTCCTTTTTTATGGTAATTGGGCTTTTGTTTATAGCTATTTTATACATCATTTTTAAATTTTCATATAAAGATGGTTTGGAAACAAGTCTTAACGAGTCAAAATTTAAATACAAAGTGGCGGCCTGGATTCAGGAAATTGCTCGAAATCGTGAAAGTTTTCGCAAAAAAGGCGGTTTCGAATACGCATTAAAACGTAATGACGGCTATGTGACACAATATGTAGATTACCGCGAAAAACACTTTCAGGTAATGAAAAAACAATACATTCAGCTTACTATTTTTAAAATTATTGTTACAGCTGCCTTGCTGTCTATTGGTGGTTTTCTGGTAATTCACCATCAAATGAACATTGGGCAGTTTGTAGCAGCTGAAATAGTTATTGTATTGTTGATCAACTCGGTAGAAAAAATCATTTTCGGACTGGAATCATTTTATGATGTATTGACATCTGTCGAAAAAATTGGTCAGGTAACTGATATGGAGATTTCATGCATTCCAGAAAAATCAGCAATAAATAAAGGCGGTATTACAATTGAAACCGAAAGTGTTGCTTATAATTATCCGGAACACAATAAAAAATCACTCAAAAATATCAATCTAAAAGTCAATCAAGGAGAAAAAATCATATTGCGCGGAACAAATGGTGCAGGAAAAAGTACACTGCTTCGATTGCTGGCAGGTTTGCTTGAGCCAGAGAGTGGTGCCATGTATGTGACGGATACATTTATGAATCGTCTTGATGAAGATAGTTATAGAGCACAAGCAGGTACTTATTTGCAAGGCGATACGCTTTTTGCAGGTACAATCAGAGAGAATATTCTTTTTGGAAACGAAGCGCTAAACAATGATGATCTAAAATGGGCTTTAGATAGTGTTGGTTTGACACCAGATATTAAAACTTTCCCTAACGGTCTAGAACATCAGGTTCATCCGGGTGGACATGAACTTTCGGCTTCAGATATTCAAAAAATATTGCTTGCCCGAAGTATTGTTCACAAACCTAATATATTATTCCTTGAAGATCCTGTTGATAAAATGGATGAATTAACATCAGGAAAAATTGTTGATTTTTTACTTTCTGAAGAAAATGACTGGACGGTAATCGTAACTTCTAAAAATGATATTTGGAAGAATAAATGCGACCGTATGATAACAATTGACGACGGAAAAATTATTAACGACCTAAAGCTATAATCATGCTCAATATATCTAAAGATAATAATATACTCATCACTCCGGGAAAGTACACTTCTATAACCAGTGTTGCCCGAAGACCTCATTATAAAATTTTAAACAGAGTTATAATCGGATTTTTAGTGTTTTGTGTGGCCTGCCTTTTTCTTCCTTGGACTCAAAATATTTCAGGAAGTGGTGCGGTTACAACATTAAAACCAGATCAAAGACCTCAAACGGTGCACAATGCCATTGCTGGAAGAATCGAGAAATGGTATGTTCAAGAAGGCGATTATGTAAAAAAAGGCGATACGATTGTTTTTATTTCTGAAGTAAAAGAGGATTACCTTGATCCTAATCTTGTTGGTAATACAAAACAACAGGTTGATGCTAAAAAAATGGCTGTCGAATCCTATGGTGACAAAGTAAATTCACTTGAAGTTCAGGCAAAATCGCTTAATACGGAAAGAGAACTAAAACTGCAACAGGCTCAAAATAAAATAAAACAGTCACAGCTTAAAATCAAAAGTGACAGCATGGATTTGGAGGCAGTTAAAACGCAGTTGCGAATTGCCAAAACACAATTCGATCGTTCGACTGCTTTGAATAAAGAAGGCCTAAAACCGATGACAGATGTTGAACAGAAAAGATTGAAACTTCAAGAATCTGAAGCCTATATCATTACACAGCAAAACAAGCTTTTAAGCAGTAAAAACGAATTGATAAATGCCAGAGTCGAAATTAACCGAATTACAGCCGAATATGCTGAGAAAATTTCGAAATCAAGAAGCGATAAATTCACGGCCTTGAGCACGCAATATGATACAGAAGCTCAAGTAAATAAGCTGGAAAATCAATACGTAAACTATAGTCTTAGAAATGGTTTGTATTACATTACAGCACCACAAAGCGGTTATGTAAACCGTGCTTTATTGGCTGGCCTTGGTGAAACTATTAAAGAAGGAACTCCAATTGTGAGTATCATGCCTTCAAGTTATGATATTGCTGTGGAAACCTACGTCGATCCAATTGATCTTCCGCTAGTGCATCGTGGGGCAAAAGTCCGCGTTTGGTTTGACGGATGGCCAAGAATTGTCTTTTCAGGATGGCCTGGATTATCTTACGGTACCTATGGCGGACGAATCGTGGCAATTGAAAATTTCATTAGTTCAAATGGAAAATACAGAGTGCTTATTTCACCAGACGGTGAAGATAATAAATGGCCAAAAGAGTTGAGTATTGGAGCAGGAGCACAAAGTATTGCTTTATTAGAAACGGTTTCGGTATGGTATGAAGTATGGCGAAACCTAAATGGTTTTCCGCCAAATTATTATAAAGCAGATGAAAAAGACGCAAAAAATGACAAGGACAAAAAATAATTTGAAATACGTTGCACGACTGTTTTCTCTTTTGTTTTTATTCGGATTTTCTGTTTTGTATGGTCAGGATTTTAATAAAGAAGAATTGAGTTACAGCGAATTTTTGGGATATGTAAAAAAGTATCATCCGCTGGTAAAACAGGCCAATCTTGAAATAAGCAATGCGCAGGCTACGCTTATGATGGCACGTGGCGGGTTTGATCCAAAAATTGAAGTTGATTACAGTAAAAAAGAGTTTAAAGGAACCGAATATTATTCGTTGCTAAATAGCAGTTTTAAGATTCCAACTTGGTACGGAATCGAAATAAAAGCGGGTTTTGATGATACTGATGGGCAATATTTTAATCCGCAGAACAAAACTCCTGAAGCAGGTTTGACTTCTCTAGGCGTAAGCGTTGCTTTAGGGCAAGGAATGTTCATCAATCAGCGAATGGCCGATGTTAGAGAGGGAAAATTACAGTTGAAATTGAGCGATGCACAGCGAAAATTAAAAGCAATTGAAGTGCTGTATAAAGCCAGCGAAGCGTATTTTGAATGGAGAAAAAGCTATAACGAAGCAGCACTTTATAATAAGTATTTAGGTTTTGCAAGCACGCGTTTTGCAGGTGTGAAAAAATTGATTGAATTGGGCGACGCTCCGGCAATCGACAGCGTTGAAGCTGGAATTACTGTAAGAAACAGACAATTGAATGTTGAAAATGGAAATCTGAAATTAGCTAAAGCCAAATTATATTTATCCAATTATTTATGGATTGAAAATGTTCCGGTTGAGTTAGATGAAATGGTGAAACCAGAAGAAAATTTGATTCAAACATTGGAACAAACCCTGAAAACAGCTGCGATGATGGTAGACGTTGAAAGTTTAGAATCGCATCCTAAAATTCAGGCCTTGGAAACAAAAATGGATATGCTGGAAATCAATAGAAAATTGAAGGCAAATTCATTGCTTCCAAAGTTGAATGTTGGATATAATTATATTTCAGAGCCTTCGTATTGGAGTTCTTTTAATGCTGATGACTATAAGTTTAATGTCGATTTCAGTATTCCGATTTTTTTAAGAAAAGAAAGAGGAAGCCTCAAAATTGCAAAATTCAAAATTCAGGATATTCAGTTTGATATCGAACAGCAAAGACTGGAACTTAAAAATAAAATTAAGGCACAGCAGACTGAAATTTCATCTTTAAAAAGACAAAAAAACGTGATTGATAATTTGGTAAAAGACTATTTGACCATGCTTACTTCAGAGGAAAAACTGTTTTCATTTGGCGAAAGTTCCATTTTCTTGATTAATTCCAGAGAAAACAATCTGGTAAGTGCAAAATTGTCACAAATCAGCATCGAGAATCAGTTCTATATTTCAAATGCTGAATTATATAAAATACTGGCAAATCCAGATTAAAGATAAATTGTTTTTTTACTTAGTTGTTGGTTATATTGAAGAAAACAGCAGTAATTTTTTTACTGCTGTTTTTGTTTTTTTTCAATTTTTAATCTGTTGGATGCAGTTTTTAAACACATAGAAACATAGATTAGAATGCTTAAAAAAGGAGTTTCAATTATTTAAACAAACATAGCTGGCTATGTGTTAGAAACTAGTTTCTTTTTAAACCCTTTCCTTTAAATAAAATCTATGTTTCTATGTGTTTAAATAAAGACGCGCATTCAATCTGAAACGGACTACAATTTTTATAAATGTATTGTTATAACGCATCGCATGGCCCCGAAACCACAATTTATATGGAGTTTTGGTCGAAATGCTTTATCTTTATACGCTTTATTACTTACTAGATGAGCATAGAAATCCCAATTCCAGAAAACGAACTTGAACGTTTAGCAGCCTTAAAACGTTACAATATATTAGACACTCTTCCTGATCATGCTTTCGATGATGCAACAAAACTCGTTTCATACATCTGCGGTGTTCCTATTGCTCATATTTCGTTTATAGACGAAAGCAGACAATGGTTTAAATCTGAAATTGGAATCGGAGTTTCCGAAGTGCCACGCGAAATCAGTTTTTGCAAATACACGATTATGGAGTCTGAAATGGTCGAAATTAACGACACATTTTTGAATGACCGTTTAAAAGATGATCCAAATGTTACCGGCGGTTTTAAAGTTAGATTCTATGCCGGAGTACCGCTTACAACACCCGACGGATTTAATATTGGAACCCTTTGTGCGATCGATCATGTTACTAAAACATTAGATGAAAATCAGCGAAATGCACTTTCAATTATTGCAAAACACGTCATAAATCAGTTAGAAGTTCAGACAAAAAATATTGAGTTAGCCGCTCAGAAAAAAATTGCCGAAAGAGCCGTTTTTGCAAAAGACAGTTTTTTGGCCAATATGAGCCACGAAATCAGAACGCCATTAAATGCAATTATAGGTTTTACAGATCTTTTGGCACAAACAGAACTCGATGAAACACAGCGCGATTATATTGACAGTGTTCAAATTGCAGGCGAAAATCTGCTTTTGATTGTCAATGATATTTTGGATCTTTCTAAAATTGAATCGGGAAATTTAACCATAGATGCAGAACCTTTTAATTTAAAAAAGACACTCAAACATGTCTATAATTTATTAAAAGTAAAAGTTCCAAAAGAAGTAGAATTCAATCTCTTTTTAGATGCCGATATGCCAGACACTGTTGTTGGTGATCAAGTGCGTTTGAATCAGATTTTGGTTAATCTAATAGGCAATGCACTTAAGTTTACACATGATGGAGATGTTACGGTTTCGGTTAAAAAAGTAGGCGAAACCGATGATGATTATTCATTGCGATTTTCGGTTAAAGATACCGGAATAGGTATTCCTGAAGATAAGCTTAAAACTATTTTTGAACGTTTTACCCAAGCGGAAGAAAGTACAACGAGAAAATTTGGAGGCACCGGATTAGGGCTAAATATTGTAAAACAATTAGTTGAATTGCAAAATACTCAAATTCAGGTAAAAAGCAAAGAGGGAAGAGGTTCAGAATTTTTCTTTGTAATTAACTATAAAAAAGCATCAACTATAGCTGCGGCTGTAAAACCTTTATCAAAAAATGAACTCGGCACTTTAAAAATATTGCTTTGCGAAGACAATGTTTTAAACCAAAAATTAGTGCGAAGCGTCATTCATAATTTTGGTTTTGAATTGGATATTGCCGAAAATGGTGAAGAAGGAATTGAACTTTTATCGCAAAATAAATATGATTTAATACTGATGGATCTTCAGATGCCTGTAAAAGATGGTTACCAGACAACAGAATACATCAGAAATGAAATGAATTTAAATATTCCGATTATTGCAATGACGGCACATTCACTTGTGGGGGAACAAGAACGCTGCTATAAGGTTGGAATGGATGCTTATGTGCCAAAACCATTCAAACAGCCAGCACTTTTAAAAGCTATAAAAACGGTAATGAGCAAAGATCATGAACAGGAAAAAAAACGAATTATTGATTTTTCTATTTTAGACGAAATGGCTTGTGGTGACGTGAATTTTAGAAAAGAAATGATTAATCTATTTCTAGAAAAAATTCCAAGCCAGACAGAGCAATTAATCGAAGCATTTAAAAACGGCGAACATGATACCGCAAAAAAACTGGCACATAATATGAAATCCAGTTTAGATATTTTCATGCTGACAGATCTTACTAATTGCTTAAATACTATTGAAGAAGAAGCTTCGTTTGGCGAATTTACATCAGAGACTGCAGATAAAATAAACATTTTGAAATGTGGTATCGAAGAGACCGTTAAAATCTTAAAGGAGCTTTGATTAAAGAAAAATAAGCTTTAGCTTTACAATACACGGATAATATAAATCGAATTTTGCCTCCAAATACAAATACCAATGAGAATAATTTTAGCCGAAGATAATGATATCCTACGCAAATCATTGTCTTTTTTCCTAGAGTCCAAAGGATTTACTGTTGATCAGTTTTCTGACGGAAAAGATGCGCTTGAAGCCATCGAAAAAAATAACTACGACATCATTTTGACCGACATAAATATGCCTGGCATCAGCGGAATGGAAATTACGCAGTATGTCAGAGAAACTATTAATTCGGATATTCCTATCATTATACTTACTTCTTCTGGTGTTGAGCAAACGGAACTGGACTCTTTTGATATTGGTGCAAATGAATTTATTGCAAAACCAATTAGCCCCGCTGTTCTTTTAGTACGAATTAATAAGCTATTAAAAATCAAAGCTTAATGAAGTATTTATATTATTCCATTCTTCTGCTGTTTGTTTCTGCGGTTTCTTTTGCACAAGAAATAAATATTGACGCAGTTCTGGCTCAGGCAAGACAAGAAACCGAAAAAAACAATTTTGATAAAGCTTTGTCATTAATTGAGCCTTTGCGCGCAAAATTTCCTGAAAATGAAGATATTCAGGTTTTTGAAGGACGAATTTACAGCTGGAAAAAAGACTATACGAAGTCGATAAAAATATTGACGCCATTAACAGATAAAGCGAACCCAAATCCGGATGCTTTGCTGGCAATTATCAACACCTATTTTTGGTCAGAACAATATGAAAAATGTATTATTTACTGTGATAAATATTTGGCAATAGACTCAAAATCTACAGCTGTTATAAAGATTAAAGCTTCCTGTCTTGAAAAACTGAATCGTGATCAAGAAGCCTTAGAAATTATAGAAAAAGCATCATTGGCAGACAATAGCACTCAGCCATTTAGAGGCATTCGTACACTTATTGGCAAAAAAGCTAAAAATGCTGTTTCTGCTTCTTATCTAAATATTTCAACTTCAAATCCGGGGCAGTCGCCTTTGCATTATGGCTATGTCGAGTATTCACATAAATTCAGTAGTGCAGCAATTGTTGGAAGGGCAAATGTGGGCCATGTAAATAATGATACCGAAATGCTTTTTGAAACTGATTTTTATCAGACTTTCAAAAACAAAAGCTATTTGTATGCAAATGCAGGACTTTCAACAGGCGAAACTGTTTTTCCTGTCGGAAAAGCGGGTTTAGAATATTATTTTGCGCCGGTTAAAAAATTTGATTTTGCATTTGGAGCCAGATTCATGCATTTTGAATCAGATGATATAACATTGCTTACAGGTCAAGTTGCGTATAATTCGGGTAATTATACATTTGCTTACCGACCTTATTATGACACAGGAAACGCCTTGTTTTCGCATGTTTTGAGTGTTCAGAACGTTAATGAGGAAAAAGAAAACCTGATCCGATTTGAACTTCAATACGGAACAGTTCCGTATTTATATCTCTATAATGGTTTTACTCAGCCTTTAAAAGCTTACCGCGCTGGTTTGCAATATCAACATCGTATTGGTGAATCGTTTTTTGTGCGCCCCGTTTTTCTTTACGAATACGAAGAATATTTGCCGGATGAGTATAGAAACCGATTCAATGTTCAGTTAATTGTTACTAAACGCTTTTAATATGGTAAAAGTTTGGGAACTTTATGAGAAAGGCGATTGGGTTATACCGTTTCTGATTTTTTCGATCAGCTTGTTTGTTGGTGCCTCCATTATTTTATATCTGATAATTATTTGGAGCCGAAATAAAAAAATAAAAAGAGCCCGATTAAGAACAGAATACAGTTTATTGATTGAAAAAATGATGTCGGCAGTAGTTTTTGAAAATGTCGCGTTTTCTGTTGTAAAAGAGGATAAAGAAGTTGGCGTGCTTTTCAAAAATAACTTTTTTAGGGAAACTGTAATGGAAACAATTATAAATCTTCATAAAAATTATGACGGCGTTTATGCTCAAAAATTGGAACAGTTTTATAAAGATTCAGGGTTAATAAACGATTCGTTTAAAAGACTTAAAAACCTGAGTTGGGAAATAAAATGCAAAGGAATTACTGAACTTTCAGAATTTAATATTACCGAAGCTTTTGAAAAGATTATAACATTTTCTAAAAAGAAAAAAAAGACTTTAAAAATCACGGCAATTAACGCAGGTATTAAACTTGCGGGAACAAAAGGTATTGTAAATCTTGTAGAACATCCTGATCCTATTGACGATTGGACGCAGGTGAATATTATAGGTGCTTTTAAAAAACACGACATAGGCGACACAAAAGGTGTTGAGCTTTTATTAGAATCAAAAAATACAACAGTTGTCACGCTTGGATTGAAACTTATAAAAGAATTGAAACTTACACAGAAAGTTTCGTATGTAGCACAATTAGTTGAGAAGGCTCCAAATACAGCAATCAAGTACGAAGCGCAAAATGTATTGCAGTCATTAACTGTTTAATTATAAGTCAATGGATTTTTTAAATAACGAATTAACATGGTTTCTGTATCTTTACATAGTCCTAATCTTGGGTTATGCAATATTGATCATGTCTTCGTACCTAATATTAGCCTATCTTTCTTCAAGAGCTCTTAAAAGCTATCTTAAAAAAAATAGTTTTGTTGATTATGATGTACTTCTTAAAAGTGAATTTGCACCTAAACTTTCTTTAATTGCGCCCGCTTACAACGAAGGTTTTACTATTGAAGAAAATGTAAAGTCTTTACTTTCTTTGAATTATAATAATTACGAGGTTATTGTAGTAAATGACGGAAGCAAGGATAACTCTATGGAAATCCTGATCAAAACATATGATCTTGTTTTGACAGAATTTGATTTTCACGAGCAGATTGAAACTAAAAAACTCAAAGGAATTTATATTTCCAGAAACGCTGCATTCAAAAAATTAATTGTAGCCGATAAAGAAAATGGAGGCAAAGCCGATGCCTTAAATGTTGGATTAAACATTGCGCAAAACCCCTATGTAGTGTGTATTGATGTTGATTGCATTTTAGATAAAGATTCTCTTTTAAAACTGGCAAAACCGTTTTTAGAATCGTACGAAAAACGTATCATCGCGACAGGCGGTGTGGTTAGAATTGCAAATCAGTGTATTATTAAAAATGGCCGTTTGGTCGAAGTTAATATTCCTGATAATATGATTGCGAGGATTCAGGTTCTTGAATATTTGCGCGCTTTTCTTTTAGGAAGAATGGCGTGGGGCAGACTCGATGGGCTTTTGCTTATCAGTGGAGCATTTGGTGCTTTTGATAAAGAAATTGCTTTGCTTGCTGGCGGTTACAGCACAAAAACCGTAGGGGAAGACATGGAACTTGTCGTGCGTATGCGCCGTTATATGCTCGAAAATAAATTACCCTATTCAGTAAGTTATATTCCAGATCCGTTATGTTGGACAGAAGCTCCCGAAGATTTTAAAATATTCAAAAAACAACGAAGCCGCTGGATGAGAGGAACAATCGAAACACTAAGTTTTCATAAAAGAATGTTCCTGAATCCGAAATACAAACAGTTAGGAATGCTCAGCGTGCCTTATTGGACTTTATTTGAATTTCTTGCTCCAGGTATTGAGTTTATTGGTCTTGTTATTACACTTGTATTTATATTTTGCGGTTTGCTGAATTGGCATTTTTTCCTTTTGCTGTTGCTTTTTGTCTACAGTTTTGCTGTCTTCTTTTCGGTTTTGGCACTTTTCAGCGAGGAGCGTACATTTCACAAATACCCAAAACATGTTGATTTTTTCAAATTGCTTCTGGCAGCTTTTATTGAGCCTTTTTATTTTCATCCATTAACGGTTTATGCCGCTTTAGTTGGTTATAAAGAAAAAGTAATGGGAACTAAAGGTTGGGGCGAAATGACCAGAAAAGGATTTACCAAAAAAGAATAATTGATTATAATAAAAAAGCTGAAATTCAACATTTCAGCTTTTTTATTTGGTTGTAAATTTAATGACTTATTCCGTAAATAAAACTGTTCCACCATTTGCAGAAAGTTCCAGATTGTAAGAACCTTTTTCTAGTTTTTTAGTACTGAATTTTGATTCCTGACCTTCGCCATCACTTATTATAGAAACATTTTTGCCCTTCAGCATTGGTAAATTTACTGTGATAGTTTTTGCTTTATTTTCACCGTTAATGGCAGCAACGTACCATTTTGTGTTTTTTCTGCGGGCAATTACGCAATATTTTCCTGGATAACCGTCTATAAAAACTGTTTCGTCCCAAACGGTTGGAACATTTTTTAAATAATCAAATAGGTAAGCTGGCTTTTCAGTCAAATTTTCAGGTGTTAATCCCCAATGTTGAACGGCCGAAAAGAAGACAATTGCTGTTGCCATTTCAAAAGCATCTGTCGTTCGGCGTATAGTACCTTTGTTTGGTTCACGATTGAAACGTTTGTTTAGAAAAACAGGTCCAAAATCCATTGAAGCAACGGTATTTCTTGTAAAAGGATAAATTGTTGCAGTTGAAGGATATCGATCACTAAATGCTTGTTGAAATACTAAATTTTCAGAGGCTAGAACGGCCTCACTTGTCATATAATTAGGATACATTCGTTCCCAGCCTCGAGGCAATGTAGCGCCATGAAAATTGATATTCAGTCCAAATTCTGCTGCATCTGTAAGTATATCATGATAAAGTTTCATTGTTTCCTGTTTGTCTCCGCCAAAGAAATCTATTTTTAAACCTTTTACACCAATTTCTTGCAGCCATTTCATTTCTTCACGTCTGACTTCTTGTGTATTCATTTTGTTTTTTGGCGTTTGTGGAGCAGTGTTCCAATTGCCGTTAGAATTGTACCAAAGCAAAACGCCTACATTTTTTGATTTTGCATAATCGACTAATTCAGCCATTTTTTCTTTTCCAATATTCACATCCCAAAGCGCATCAATTAAAATAAATTCGCATTTCATATCCGCTGCTAGATCAATAAAGGTTTTTTGATCTTTGTAGTTGCAGCTTTCATCTTGCCACACAATCCAGCTCCAGCTTGCGCGTCCGGCATTGAATATTTTTGAAGTTTTTATAAGCGGCTTTACTACGTCTGTTGATGCTGTTGATTCGACAATTGGTTTTAAGGTTTTACCCAATGTTATTGTTTTCCATGAAGTCTGCATGGGCAAAATTCCAGATGCAGTCGTGGCTCCTTGATGGTTATTTTCGGCTTCCTGCGGAAAATTAATTGTATAAATTCCGTCTGAAGATGCATCACTCAATCGAGTTCCTGGATAATTGCCATTTATGCCAGTTTCAGAAATTAAAATCCAGCCTTTATCTTCAACATGAAAAAGTGCTGGAAAAGTAAATCCTAATCCGTATTGCGATTTTGTTGCAATAGATGCTTCTCTGGTATATTCTTCTTCATAAGATGGTTTTGTTTTTTCCCAACCACTTAACGGAGGAGCCTGCGGTGTAATAAATGTGGTGGATTGTAAAGGAAGTTTAAAACCAGTAATTTCTTTTTCAATAATGCACTTTCCATTATTTTTTGTGGTTTTCGGAATCAAATAACTAAAAGCAATATCTGTATTGGTAACTCTGAAAATAATATTTATCGTGTCATTAGTCGAATTTTTAAAGATGTAATTGATTTCATTTGCCTTATAATTCACCTGACTTACTTTAGAACGATTTAATTTATATGATTCTTGAATTTTAGCTGTTTTGCTGCCAATCAATTTAAGTTCTTTTGTAAAATCGCCCGCGGAACTTGATAATCCTAAAGGTGACTTTTTTAGAAATTCCTCTTTCTGATAAAATACTTGGAAGTAGGCAAGGCCGTTATCTAGAGAAATTTCAAGTTTAATATTTTTATCGGGACTTAATGTTGAAAGTTGTTGTGCTTGAAGCGAATTTGAAATTGTAAATAGAAGAAAACTAATAAAAAGATATCTCATTTTTGTGGTGTTTTGGTTGGTTAGGATAGTAGAAAGTTTTTGAAAACATTAATAAGTGTAAAAATAACACTATTTTCGCAGAAAAATATAACGGGAAAGAAAGTATTTGATAAATATTGATTTTGGATTGAAATACTTTTTAAACGAAGAGTGTTGATAATTAAATATTTACAGTCATAAAAATACACCTTTTGGAGTATTTTTTATGATTTATAATTGAGCTAATTTCGTAGAGATCAATAATAAAAAAAATGCCGATTTCTTTTCCTAATCTTTAAAACAAAAGATATGATCACTTATATATCAGAAAACAGTTTAGTAGATATCATTTTATTAACCTTTATTGTTTTGGGATTTGCGGTCTGTTTATTTATTTTTAGAAGAACAGTTTTGACTTTTAGAAAAGAAAAAATAAATGGTGAAGCTTCTTCTATGAATTCTGAAAAACAGTTAATTGAATCAGAGAAATATTAAATTTCTTGATTAAAAAATAGGTTTAATTGGATGGTCAAAAACAGTAGTAGTAAACGAAGTATTTAGATAAAAATCACATTTTGGCATTCGTTCTTTTAAAATAAAACCTTTTTCGGTTATGTTTTCTTCTGTTTCCCCAGAGGATAAAAAGACTTCTCTAAGGCTTTGATTATTCAAATTTTCACATAAATCAGAAAGTGTAATATTGGTTTTGGTGATATTTAGACTTTCTAAATCCTTCATTTCATTAAAATAGGGAATACTGGATTTTGTAATTCCAACATGCTTTCTTAAATAAAGCGTTTTTAAATTTTTAAAACCGCACATATATTTAACTCCTTCGCTTGTAACCAAAGTTTCTTTGAGATGAATTTCTTCTATAGAAAGCACTCTCAGACTCAAAAAATAAATAAATTCATCGTCACAATCTGAATCAACTGCTTTAAAAATATCCCAGTCTACCGGAATATCATTCCTGTTTTTGATACCGTAATGGCGTTGCCAAAATTTTTTTTCGTCTTTGGGTAATTTCATCGCTCTATTAAAAAACTAAAGCAAATTAATAAATAATAATGACTTACTGCGGAATATAAATGTCAAAAGTAGCACCTTTCATAGGTTGTGCCGATGCCATAATTACTCCGTTGTGATTTTCAACTATTTTTTTCACAATCGCAAGGCCAATTCCGGTTCCATCATAAGTATCTCTGGTGTGAAGACGTTGAAAAACACCAAATATTTTTTCACTGTGTTCTGGTTCAAAGCCTATTCCGTTATCTTGAAAACTAATATGGCAGTAATTTTCCAGCGGAACCAATTTGTCATTATGCAAATCCTTGCCCGTTGCCATTCGGCTTTTGATTGTAATTTGAAGCGGAATTTCCTTTTGCGAAAATTTGAGCGAATTATTTATTAGATTTTCAAGAAGCTGAATAAATAAAAACGGAATAATATTGACTTTTCCATGCAAATCAGTGGTAATTAAGGCATTTTTCTCTTTAATGTTTTCCTTAAGCGCTTCTTTTACATTATCAACAATAATTTCAAGATCGGTATTTTCGTAAATACGATCGATGATATTGGTTCTTGAAAAAGCCAAAAGATCATTGATTAATTCCCGCATTCGATTTGTAGAATACAAAATTCGGTCAAATTTTAATCTTCCGTCAGGACTTAAATTGTCGTATTCTTTTGCGAGAATAATGTTCGAAAAAGTCTGGATTTTTCTTAGCGGTTCCTGAAGATCATGACTTGAAATATGGGTAAATGCATCAAGTTCTGTATTTTTTCTTTTTAGTTCGTTCGCATATTTTTCGATGGCAAGATATTGTGAAGCCAAATCTTCATTGGCTTTTGTAATCTTGGCGTTTAGCGCGTTTGTTTCTTCTTCTTTAATTTGTAATTCCCGATTTTTTTTATACAATTCTGTAAAAACCATAACTTTAGCCTTAAGAATCTCGGCAGATAATGGTTTGATCATATAGTCGACTGCACCAGATTGATATCCTTTAAAAATATAATCTGAAGTATTCATATTGGCCGTAAGGAAAATAATAGGCACATGTTTTAGTTTATCACTTTGGCGAATGAGTTCAGCGGTTTCAAATCCATCCATAAGAGGCATTTGCACATCCATCAAGATAATAGCAAAATCCTGGTTTTTCAGGAGAATTCGCAAGGCATCTTTGCCCGATGATGCTTCGACAAATTGATAACCCATATTGGCCAAAATAACCTGAAGCGAAAGTAGATTTTCCTTTTTATCATCAACTAATAATATTTTAATAGGAGTTTGTTCCATTTTGTTTTTATTTAAAATATTATTTTAACCAAACTCTCATCAACGAAGATAATTGCTCAACATTAACTGGTTTTGTTATATAATCAGACGCGCCAGATTCTATACATCTTTGTCTGTCTCCTTTCATGGCTTTTGCTGTAACGGCTATAATAGTCAAATCTTTATGTTTCGCATTTTGTCTAATGATTTTCATGGTTTCATAACCGTCCATTTCTGGCATCATGATATCCATCAGAACGATATCCATTTTAGTATTCTGATTTAAAATTTCAATCGCTTCATGACCGCTTTCGGCACTAATAACTTCTAATCCAAAACGTTCCAGTGCAGTTGTCAGCGCAAATAAATTTCGAACATCATCATCTACCAAAAGTACTTTTTTATTGATCAGAACATCTTCTTTCAAATAATAAGCTTCAATGCGCTCTTTCATACTTTCCGGCAAATCTTTATGCACGCGATGCAGGAATAGGGCAGCCTGGTCAACAAGTTCGTCTATTGAAACAGCACTTTTAGTAATGATACTGTGTGCAAAGCGGCTGAGTTTGCTGCGCTGTTTTTTATTGACATCGCCGGCAGAATGAATAATAATAGCTGTTTCCTGTCCGCTGATATTGTTTTCAAGATCAGTTAATAAATCTAATCCATCTGCATCAGGAAGCACCAAGTCTAAGATAATACAATCAAATGACTTTTTCTTGATAAGTTCAACTGCGTCTTTTGCTGTTAAAGCAGTCGAGATCGAAATGTCGTCTCCTTCAACGGCTTCGACAATTCGGTTTACTTCTGCTTGATTATCATCAACGACTAATAAATTCTTTTCTTTTTTATTTTTAAAATCATGAATATCATTAAAAAGAGCCGTCAATAAATCATTTTTAACCGGTTTAACGAGAAAGTTTCTAGCACCGCGTTTTAAACCTTTATTTCTTTCATCCTCGCCCGAAATAATATAAACCGGAATATGTCGAAGCGTAAAATCAGTTTTCAATCGGTCCAGAATTTTCCAGCCACTGGTATCTGGCATGTTAAGATCCATTGTAATCGCGTGAGGATGAAACTGATTGATGTAGTCGATCACATCATTCCCTTTTGTAGTCACCACAACTTTAATATCATGCTGATGCGCTCTTTCCAATAAAATTTTTGCAAAAGTCAAATTGTCTTCAGCAATTAATAATACTTTATCATCGGGTTTAATAATGGCTCTATCGTCGCCAACTTCATCTGCAAAGTATAAATCAATATCCGATTTGTTGAAACTTGAAGAAGGAAGCGATTTTAAACGACTTTTTCCAGCGTGAATAACATTCAATTCTTCATTGACGTTTATGTCTTCAATTTCAGCAAGATGAACGAATTTTAAAGGTAAAAACAGTGTGAATTTACTTCCAATGTTGGTGTCACTTTCCAATTCGATACTACCGCCCAATAAGTCAGAAAGACCACGGCTGATTGATAATCCTAAACCAGTTCCGCCATATTTACGGCTGGTCGACCCTTCTGCCTGTTGGAAAGCTTCAAAAATGATGTTTTGTTTTTCTTTCGATATCCCAATTCCGGTGTCTGAAATTTCGAAAGCAACTACAGCTTCAGCGTTTTCTAAACTGGAGTTTTTGGTTTTCCAATTATTATCTGCTTTATAAATGTTTAGTTTAACAGCGCCTTTTTCAGTGAATTTGAAGGAATTAGATAATAGATTTTTTAGAATTTGATTTAATCGTTGCGAATCCGTTTCCATTACCTCAGGAAGATTCGCATCCATTAAAATTTCGAAATTTAGATGTTTTGCCTGCGAAATAGGGTTGAAGGTAGATTCCACAAATCGGCTGATTTCGGCAAAACTAATCGGATTATAATCAACAGAAATATAACCAGATTCAATTTTTGAAAGATCCAGAATGTCATTAATCAGCTGAATTAAATCATCACCGCAGGAGTTGATAGTTTTAGCAAACTGAATTTGTTTTTCAGATAAATTTCCGTCTCGGTTCGCGATTAATTCATTAGCTAAAATCTGTAAACTATTCAAAGGTGTACGTAACTCATGTGACATATTCGCCAGGAATTCCGATTTATATTTTGAAGTCAGTGTAAGCTGATCTGCTTTTTCCTCCAGTGCTTTTCGGGCAACCTCAACCTCTTGGTTTTTAAGTTCCACTTCTTCTTTTTGATTGGCTAGCAAAATTGCTTTTTCTTCTAATTCTTCATTCGTATTTTTCAATACTTGCTGCTGACTTTTTAGTTCGCTTGCCAAAGATTGTGATTGAACCAACAATTCTTCAGTTCTTGAATTAGATTCAATCGTGTTTAGTACAATTCCGATACTTTCTGTCAATCCTTCAAGGAAATCTAAGTGCGTCTGATTAAATGTATCAAGAGAAGCCAATTCAATAACAGCTTTAAGTCGGCCCTCAAAAAGAACGGGAAGAATAATTACATCTTGCGGTTTTGCATTACCAAGCCCCGAATTAATTCGGATATAATCTTTTGGGACATTACTTAAAATAATACGTTCTTTTTCAATTGCCACCTGACCAATAAGTCCTTCGCCCATTGCATATTGCGTCATCGAATCTTTACGTTTTATATAAGCATAAGAAGCGATTAAATTCAGTTTTGAATCCATGAATTCTTCATCTTCTTCCAAAATATAGAAAAGTCCATGCTGTGCTGTAACAACAGTTGCAAGTTCAGAAAGGATTTTTTTAGTAACGGCATTCAGCTCTTTTTGACCTTGAAGCATTTGTGTAAACTTGGCTAAATTTGATTTCAGCCAGTCTTGTTCTTGATTACGTAAGGTAGTTGCTTTAAGATTTGAAATCATTTGATTGATAGTGTCTTTAAGTGCTTCAACTTCACCTTTTGCTTCAACACCAATTGTTCGCGTTAAATCGCCCTGGGTTACTGCCGATGCAACCTCAGAAATAGCACGAACCTGTGTAGTAAGATTCGCAGCCAACTGATTTACGTTTTCCGTTAGGTTTTTCCAAGTTCCAGAAGCTCCAGGAACGTTTGCCTGACCTCCAAGTTTTCCTTCGGCACCAACTTCACGTGCAACTGTTGTTACCTGATCAGAGAAAGTAGCTAGCGTATCAATCATTTCGTTGATTGTATCGGTCAATTGCGCTACTTCGCCTTTAGCATCAATAGATAATTTTTGCTTTAAATTCCCTTTTGCTACAGAAGTTACCACTTTCGCAATTCCACGTACTTGGCCTGTTAAGTTGGATGCCATTACGTTAACCGAATCTGTTAAATCTTTCCATGTTCCCGCAACCCCTTTTACTTCAGATTGTCCTCCAAGTTTTCCTTCCGTACCAACCTCACGAGCCACACGCGTTACTTCAGAAGCAAATGAATTTAATTGTTCCACCATCGTATTGAAAGTGTTTTTCAAATCGAGAATTTCCCCTTTTACGTCAACGGTAATTTGTTTCGAAAGGTCACCATTTGCAACCGCTTTGGTTACATCGGCAATATTACGTACCTGTCCTGTTAAATTGGAGGCCATCTGGTTAACCGAATCCGTTAAATCTTTCCATGTTCCTGCAACTCCGGGAACGAACGCTTGACCGCCTAATTTTCCGTCGGTACCAACCTCACGCGCCACACGAGTTACCTCAGAAGCAAAAGCACGAAGCTGATCTACCATGGTATTTACCGTTTCCTTTAATTGCAGAATCTCTCCACGAACGTCAGCGGTAATTTTTTTCGACATATCTCCATTCGCCACGGCAATTGTAACCTCGGCAATATTACGTACCTGAGTTGTTAAGTTACCCGCCATCTGATTAACAGAATCGGTTAAATCTTTCCAAGTTCCGGCAACACCCGGTACGTTGGCTTGACCTCCCAATTTTCCTTCCGTACCCACCTCACGCGCCACACGAGTTACCTCAGAGGCAAACTCACGAAGCTGATCCACCATCGTATTCAGGGTTTCTTTTAATTGAAGAATTTCCCCACGAACGTCAACGGTAATCTTTCTGGACATATCTCCATTTGCCACGGCAATTGCCACATCGGCAATATTACGTACCTGAGCGGTAAGATTTCCTGCCATCTGATTCACCGAATCGGTTAAATCTTTCCATGTTCCGGCAACACCTGGCACGTTGGCCTGTCCTCCCAATTTCCCTTCAGTTCCTACTTCTCGAGAAACCCTTGTTACCTCCGAAGCAAAACCTCGAAGCTGATCCACCATCGTATTAATTGTATTTTTAAGCTCTAAGATTTCTCCTTTTACGTCAACGGTAATTTGGAGCGATAAATCTCCTTTTGCTACCGCTGTCGTTACTTCGGCAATATTTCTTACTTGTCCTGTAAGGTTAGAAGCCATTTGGTTTACAGAGTCAGTTAAATCTTTCCATGTTCCACCAACACCTTCTACTTGTGCTTGACCACCGAGTTTTCCTTCAGTACCAACTTCACGTGCCACACGGGTAACTTCGGAAGCGAATGAATTCAGCTGACCCACCATTGTATTAATGGTATTTTTAAGCTCTAAGATTTCTCCTTTAGTATCAACGGTAATCTGACGTGATAAATCTCCTTTTGCCACGGCTGTTGTAACCTCAGCAATGTTACGTACTTGTCCGGTTAAGTTAGAGGCCATTTGGTTTACAGAATCGGTCAAATCTTTCCAGGTTCCTCCGACACCTTTTACTTTAGCCTGACCACCCAGTTTTCCTTCGGTACCAACCTCAAGTGCCACACGCGTCACCTCAGAAGAGAAGGAATTCAGCTGATCCACCATCGTATTAATGGTTTTTTTCAACTCAAGGATTTCGCCTTCGGCTACAGCCGTAATTTTCTTCGAAAGGTCACCATTGGCCACGGCAGTAGTTACCTCGGCAATATTTCTAACTTGTCCCGTAAGATTTGACGCCATCTGATTTACAGAATCGGTTAAATCTTTCCATGTTCCACCAACACCTTTTACTTTTGCCTGACCACCGAGTTTTCCTTCAGAACCTACTTCACGCGCCACACGCGTTACCTCAGAACCGAATGAGTTTAGCTGATCCACCATGGTATTGATGGTATTTTTTAATTCGAGGATTTCGCCCTCAACGTTTACAGTAATTTTTTTAGATAAATCGCCTTTTGCTACGGCAGTTGTAACCTCGGCAATATTACGTACTTGTCCGGTTAAGTTGGAGGCCATTTGGTTTACAGAATCGGTCAAATCTTTCCAAACGCCACCCACACCTCGTACTTTTGCCTGACCACCGAGTTTTCCTTCTGAACCTACTTCACGTGATACACGTGTTACCTCAGAAGAAAAGGAATTCAGCTGATCCACCATCGTATTAATGGTATCTTTCAACTCAAGAATTTCTCCTTTTACGTCAACGGTAATTTTTTTCGAAAGATCTCCTTTTGCCACCGCTGTTGTTACATCGGCAATATTTCTAACTTGTCCGGTAAGATTTGAAGCCATCTGATTTACAGAATCGGTTAAATCTTTCCAGGTTCCACCAACACCTTTTACTTGTGCCTGACCGCCCAATTTTCCCTCTGTACCAACCTCACGCGCCACACGGGTTACCTCTGAAGAAAAAGAGTTTAGCTGATCCACCATCGTATTAATGGTGTTTTTCAATTCCTGAATTTCTCCTTTTACGTCAACGGTAATTTTTTTGGATAAATCGCCTTTTGCTACCGCGGTTGTTACATCGGCAATGTTACGAACTTGACCAGTAAGGTTTGACGCCATTTTATTTACAGAATCGGTCAAATCTTTCCATACACCACCAACACCACGAACTTTTGCCTGACCTCCCAATTTTCCTTCGGTACCAACCTCGCGCGCCACACGCGTAACCTCCATAGAGAAAAGGTTCAGCTGTTTTACCATTCCGTTTACTTCTTTGGCAATTCGAAGAAATTCTCCCTGCAACGGATTTCCTTCAATAGCTAATGGCATTTCCTGTGATAGATTTCCTTTTGCAACTGATGTAATTACGTGTGCAATTTCAATCGTTGGGTGAACCAAATCAGAAATTAGGGTATTTACAGAATCAACACACGAACTCCAAGAACCGCGCGCACCGTCGAGCACTACGCGATTGGTCAGTTTTCCTTGTTTACCAATACTTTTTCCAACCTTTTGAAATTCAAAAACCATTCTTTCGTTAAGGTCAATGATTTCATTTAATGTATCGCAGATAGCTCTCTTTGTTCCATCTTGATCGGTTGGAAAACGTTGCGAAAAATTACCGTTTTTGACTTTCAGCAAAATCTTCAAAAATTCAGCATCACTAAGAATTGATTCCTCAGTTTTATTTTTCTTGCTTTTGCGTTCTGCTGTTTGTTCTTCTGTAATAACAGGCAGCGCAATCAGCACGTCATTTTTTGGTGTTTTATTTTTGTGAATTTTATTTTTCATAATTGGTGGCGTTGCAGCAGGTTTAGTTTTTGGAGATTTGGTAGTTTTAAGTTATGAATTATGAGTTTTATTTTTTTATATTTCACTTTTAACTCATAATTTATAACTCATAATTATTTATACGTTTTCATTCAATAAAATTTTCCTTAAATGAAATTGGACAAATGCATCCATTGAGTCAGATCTTTTTGTGTTATCAGTATAATTAAGTGGTTTTATGATATAGCCTGAAATTCCTAAATTTTCGGCAGTTTCGCGATCACTGCTTTCAGACGAAGTTGTCATGATAAACACTTTTAAGTCTTTCAAGTTTTCATCGGCTCTTAGGATTCTTAAAAATTCAATTCCGTTCATTTTGGGCATATTAATATCCAGTAGAATGACATCTGGTACAAGCGGATTTTCATTTTTTCGCAACATTTGAAGTGCTTCAAGACCATTATAGGCAGTGTGAAGATCATATTTGATCTCCAGCTTTTTTAATGATCGGTCTACTGAAATTGTATCCAATTCATCATCTTCTATTAATAAAATATTAGGCTTTCTCATATTGTTTGTTATTTCTCCAGGTGAAGGTAATTGTGGTTCCTTCGCCCAGTTTTGATTCGACATGAATGCTTTCTCCCTGATCGTCAATAATTTTTTTAACAATGGCAAGACCTACACCGGTGCTTTCCATTTCATTTTTTTCTCTCAATGTCTGGAAAATTTCAAATATTTTTTGATGATATTCTTCAGCGATGCCAATGCCGTTGTCTTTTACTGAAAACTCATAAATGTTGTTCACTTTAATGCATTTTATTTCGATAAATGAATTTTCGGGTTTCGAATATTTTACAGCATTACTTATTAAATTTGAAAAAATCTGTTCGAGTTTTAAGCGTTCTGTAACAAGTTCTGGCAGGTTAATTATTTCGAGTTTGAATGCTCTCGGAACTATTGATTGGGCAATTTCATGAACAAGTAAATTCGTATCGACAATTTCGGGAGAAGTTCTTCTGTTGATACGGGCGTATTCTAAAAGTCCGTTAATCAAAGCCTCCATACGCTGTGTTCTTTTCGGAATTATATTCAGATAATTTCTTAGAGCGGGAGAGAGCTCGTTTGATAAATCTTCTTCAATCCAGCTGATTACATTGTAAATTCCACGCAATGGCGCTTTTAAATCATGAGAAACAACATAAGCAAACTTGTTAAGTTCTTCATTTTTGTTTTCCAGTTCCTGAATATTCTTTTCAAGGCGGCGCGACATGATATTTAAAGATGATGCAAGTGCACTCAATTCATCATTCTTATAATCCTGAACAATTGTAAAACGGCCTTTCGAAATCGTATCAGCCACACGTACCATCGAATTTATTCGTTTAGTAATCATCATTACAATGTATGCCGTACTGCATATTCCGACGAAAATTGTCAGCGATAAAAAAACTAATGAATAGGTTCTAGCATTTTTTAACGAATGCATAAGCATTTCGCTATGATGCGTTCTTGTTTTGTATTCGATTTTATCAAATGTTTTGAACTTTTTGGTAATAGAATCGTTGATATTTTTTCCAATATGCTTTTTCAGTTTATTATCTAAAAGATATTGATATGTTGCAGGATTTTCTCTTCTTGCCCGAATTAATTCAGATGTATAAGACAGCCATTGACCGTGAAGAGTATTTATTGAATCTAGAATTGAAGATTGAATCTGATTGCTGTCAATAAGCGTATGCTGTTCTATAAAATAACCAGGTACTTTTTCTATTCCGCCATAATAAGGTGCTAGATAAGTACTGTCATTAGTCAGTAAATAACCTCGTACAGCACTTTGCATTTGTAAAATAGCTCTGTGTGTTTTATTTGAATTGCGAATTACGGCTTCTGATTTTGAAAGAAACTGTGAGTTTTGATTTACTTTAAGAGACAACCTGTAATTCGTATACGAATCTGCAGCAGAAAGCAAAATGATAAGCGTAAAAGCTAAAATTATTTGAGTGGATAATTTCATTGTTCTTCTGTTAAGAAAATCGCATTAAATAATTAAAAAATAAATTATCTGAAATTGGACATATTTTGCATTTTCGAAAAAATAACTATAATGTAAAATCGCTTATAATCTTCTTTAGTTCATTGAAATCACTAGGTTTCGAAATAAATTCTTGCGCTCCGTAACTTCTGGCTTTTAGTTTTGTTTCTTCGAATTGTGAAGTTGAAAAAACTACGATTGGAATATCTTGAATACGTTTTTGTGTCTTGATTGCCGCTAGAAATTCAAAACCAGACATGATAGGCATATTCAGATCAAGAAATATAATATCTGGGCTAAGTTCCTGACGAATTAGTTTATTGAGCGCTTCAACAGCATTGTGCATTGCAGTATAATCAGCATCAGATACTGCCTGAAGTGCTTCCATAAAAAACTCGCAATCGTCAACATCATCGTCAATTTGCAGTATATTTTTATAAATCATATATGTTTTTGGTTTAATTAAAAGATGAATCTCGTATACTGCATTATTTGGTTAATTAAACGCCAATACAATATTTTAAATAATAAATGGGGAATTTATTAGTCAATTTTAGCGCTTAAAAATGTCTGTTGATGATTAAAAGCTTGGGCGTAATCTTCATCATCATATTGAGGTACACGGCTATAATTTGTAATTGAGATAAAAAAAACAGCAGTGTGTATTTTGAAGTAAAAATGTTTCATAGAATTCAGAATTTTTGGTGTTAATTCGTCTATGAAAGTAGAAATAAGATTTCCCTTTCTTTTACATGATTTTAGTACAATGTTATATAATTATCACATTGCTCGTGATTTTAGGAAGTAAAAAATATAAATGAATTGAAGATCAGAGGTTTTTGAAATTTTCTTTTTGAGTTTTTTAGCGAATCTTACCCTATGTTACTAAATAATTTTGCTGTATAAATTTTATGGACGTTTAAACAAAGTATATTCGGACGTTTAAACAAAATTGATGCTTTGTGTCACCTATACCTTTGTTCCATTCAGAAACAATTAAAAATTTTCAAAAAATGGAACAGAATAATTATCAGGGAGCACAGCAAAAACCAGTTAATTCTGGATTTAATTCTTCATCAACAGCAAGTGATGTAATAAAAGGCATTGACCTTACAGGCAAAATTGCAATCGTGACAGGAGGAAATACGGGAATTGGCTTGGAAACCGTAAAAGCACTGGCAAATGCAGGCGCAACAGTTATAGTCGCGGCAAGAGATATTGAAAAAGCAAATCGAAATCTGGCCGAAATTAAAAACACAGAAGTTGAAGCAATGGATTTAACGGATCCAAAATCGATTGATGCATTTGCCGAAAAATTTTTGAGTTCAAATCGACCGCTTCATTTACTGATTAACAATGCAGGTATAATGTGGGTACCACTCCGCAGAAACAGCAAAGGTATCGAATCACAATTGGCAACTAATTATTTGGCTCAGTTTCAACTTGTCGCTAGATTATGGCCCGCTTTAAAAAAAGCAAATGGAGCAAGAGTCGTTAATGTATCTTCGCAAGGACATCAGTTTGGTGATTTTAATTTTGATGATCCCAATTTTTTTAATCGTGAATATGAGACATTGCAGGCTTACGGTCAGTCAAAAACAGCGAGTAATTTATTTGCGTTAGAATTAGACCAAAGGGCAAAAGAACACAAAGTGAGAGCGTATTCACTCCATCCAGGCTCAATTGGCGGAACCGAATTAGCCAGAGAAGCACCACTGGAATTATTTATTAAAATGGGTTTTTGCGATGCTGAAGGAAATATTCAGCCAGAAGTTGCAGCTTCTCTTAAAACAATACCTCAAGGTGCCGCAACTACAGTTTGGTGCGCAGTGAGTCCAAAACTGAATACTATTGGAGGCGTTTATTGTGAAGATTCAGAAATTGCATCAATTGCTATTGGCGATTCAATAACTCCGGGCGTTAAAACCTATTCATTAGATCAAGATAATGCTAAACGTTTGTGGACTTTAAGTGAAGAAATGACAGGTATTAAATTCAATATTAAGTAAGCAAAATCAACACTGTTTTTTTATTTTTTAATATCTTTAGAAGAATAAAGATTAAATAATAAAAGCAGTGTTTTTTATTAGAAAAAAGAAAATGAATTACGAAGCAAAATACATTACCGAAGATATTAAGCTTTCCAGATATGAAGACACGTTCTTCAAGTCAGATATTATGTTTGAACATCATATGCTGATATGGTTTATTTCGGGCGAAACAAAAATTGTGCAGGCCGATGCGACTTATGTTTTTAAAAAAGGAGATATTTTTTTAATACCAAGAAATCAATTAGCAACTATCATTAATTATCCTAAAGACGGAGAGCCACATAAAACGGTTGTCATGCATTTATCAATACAAAAACTGCGTGATTTTTATGCCAAACAAGATATAAAACCAAAAGCTTTAGAATCACAAAAAATTCACAGTTTCAATAATCATCCTTTGCTGGAAAGTTGTCTGGCATCATTGATTCCCTATTTTGATATGGAAGAATTGCCAAATGATATTGCTCATTTGAAAATAACAGAAGCAATCACAATTCTTAGAACAATTGACAAAGACATTGATCATGTGTTGGCTAATTTTGAAGAACCCGGCAAAATTGATTTAGCAGGATATATGGAGAAGAACTTTATGTTCAACCTGCCTTTAGAAAGATTCAGTTATTTGACCGGGAGAAGTTTGACTACATTTAAAAGAGATTTCAGCAAAACATTTGACACCACGCCGCAGCGATGGCTTACTAGGAAAAGATTAGAATTGGCACATTACCAATTTGCAGAAAAAAGGAAAAAACCAATTGATGTTTGTTTCGAAACTGGATTTGAAAACCTTTCGCATTTTTCGGCTGCATTTAAGAAGAGATTTGGATATGCGCCAACAGATTTATTGAATAAATTAAATACTAACAATTAGTAAATAGAGCAAAACATGCCTTGGAATCCTGAAGTATATAATAAATTTAAAGATATTCGATTTAAGCCTTTTGTTGATTTGATGGATCTTATAGAACCGATTGATTCTGGAAATGCCATTGATTTGGGCTGTGGAACAGGGGAGCAGTCGATTTTTTTAGCAGAAAAATTTAAGCAACTAAACTTTTTAGGTGTTGATTCCTCAACGGAAATGCTGGAGAAATCAAAAGTTTTTGAGACAGAAAATCTTCATTTTCAGCAATCGACAATTGAAGGCATCGCCGATTCTGATAAAAAATGGGATTTAGTTTTCAGCAACGCAGCATTGCAATGGTCAGACAATCATGAAGCTTTATTTCCAAAATTGATTAAATCACTAAATTCTAGCGGACAGTTTGCTGTTCAAATGCCTGTTCAGAAAGAAAATACGCTGAATAAACTATTATATGACGTAGCAAATGAAGAGCCTTTTAAAAGCTATCTCAAAGGTTGGAAAAGAGATTCTCCAGTTTTGAGCATGGATCAATATGCGCAAATAATGTTTGACGGAAATCTTGAAAATATTCAGATTATGACAAAAGTATATCCCATAATCGCTCAAAATCACGATGCGCTTTTCGATTTTATTTCAGGTTCCGCGCTGATTCCGTATATGGAACTTTTGCAAGAGGATCAACAGCAACTTTTTGCTAAGAAATTTAAAGAGAGAATAGCAGTTAATTTCCCAAAACTTCCCGCTATTTATGCTTTTAAGAGAATTTTTCTTTATGGTGTTAAAGCTTAAACTATAAGTTTATTGGGTTTAATAATAGAAAAAAATGGTTTAACACATAGAAACATAGATTTTAAAATGTTAAAAAAAGATAATGGTAAAAAATCTAGATTTTCACACATAGCTATGTTTGTTATTAAAAGTGAAACGCCTTCTATAAGTTTACAAAATCTATGTCTCTATGTGTTGAAAATAATTATGCTCAACGGATTGAATTCAGCATAAGCCGATCTTTAAACGACCGCCTTATGCAATTTTTTATGAACCGCTTTTGCTGAAGATTGTTTCTTTGTTTTTTTCTTCTTTTTCAGCCAAATAATAAATCCTGTAATTGGCAGACTCGCAGCAATCAAACTGGCAAGAAAAGCGATGATTTTGCCAAATAACCCGAAAAATCTTCCCGTGTGAATATCATAGTTAGAAGCTTCTATTGTATCGGCAGTATTAAAATCTTCGTACAATTTATAGCGAAGCTTTTGCCCCGTTTTTGGATCAAAATAAAATGTATTTTGTTTTCGTGACCACTTATAAGGGTAAAGCATTCTTAATCGTAATTCTTTCCCCTTTTTTATTGAAAATGTTACGGTGTTTGCACCGGGATAGTTTTGATTTTCAGTTTTGTAGATTCTGTCATAACGCGCTGCCAAAGATTCTTTTTGTAAAATTGGTTGAGCTATTACTTCTCGACCTTCACTGAGTTTTGTTCCTGTTGCAAAAGCAGTCACATTTTTAACTTCTTTAAAAGCAAAAAATAACCCTGTAAATACAATTACAATCAAAAAAAAGGAAGCATAAAATCCTAATACATTGTGCAAATCATAATTAACTCTTTTAATAGAACCGCTCCATTTAATAGTCAGAGATTGTTTTAAAGATCTCATTTGCTGTGGAAACCATAAAATTAATCCGGTAATAAGCATCAATGCAAAAAGTACAACTGCCCAGCGCTGTATAAAACTTCCTGTTTCGCCTAAAAGCAGTTCTGTATGAAGCTTTCTAACAATAGTGAGCCAATCTTGTTTTTCGCTGTTAATTAAAGTTGCATCATACGGATTAAAATAATAGGTTTTCTTTTTTGTAGAAAGTTCTACCGCGGCATTCGGATTTTTTTGATTGATTTTGATCGAAGTAATTTTTTCCTTTGGAAATTCCTTCTGAAAACTGCTGACAATTTTTTCAAGTCCAGCAAAAGGTTTTTCCTGAATTGGAACAACTACTTTTTCTTCTTTCGAGAAACTTCTTATTTCTTCTTCAAAAACATAAATGCAGCCCGTAATACTAATTATAAAAACAATAAGTCCGGTTGCTAATCCAATCCATAAATGAATTTGGCGCGCTGTATTTTTAATTTGTTTTGAAATCATAAAAAGAGGTAATTCTTTGGCAGAATATTAAGATGATGCGGGCAAATATAACTGTATTTTAGAAACAGTCCAAATAATAATAGAGCAATAAACTGTTATCCTTTAGTTTGTATTACACGTTTATATTTAAATTTTTTTTCTGAAAAAATAACGAACTTCAGTTGATATTTTCAATTTAATATTGTTCTTTTGCGCCTTAATTTAGAATAAGTATAAATAAGAATAACATGAAGATAGCATTACATTTAATTCCCACATTTATAAAATTATCCAGTTTTAGAAGCAATGCAGCCATTATGCTGTTTTTTACTATTTTTAATTGTGGATTTCTTCAAGCCCAAACCGCTTCATCAGGGCAAATTTCTGGAAGTGTAATTACCAATGAAGGAAATGCTGGTCAAGGAGTAGTAGTAAAATTGGTTGAAGTAAATAAAACCGCTGTGACCAACTCAGCTGGAAATTATGAGTTTAAAAAAGTTCCGTTTGGAAAATATACTTTAGAAGTGACCATGTCAGGTTATGAATCTTCTTTAGAAACTGTTGAAGTTACAGAACAAACACCATCAGTTGCTGTTGATATCAAAGTAAATTCATCGATAGAAAATTTAGATGATGTAGTCATTAGAACTGGAGGAAACAGATTTGCGAAAAAAGAAAGTATTGATGTTGCTAAAATGCCTCTGAAAAACATTGAAAATTCACAGGTTTATATTGTGGTCAGCAAAGAATTAATGAAGGAACAGGTTGTAACAGATTATAACAGTGCTTTTAAAAATGTTCCAGGTGCTGGTATTGCCGAAGTTAGAAACCAAGGTCGTACTACTTCAATTTCAAGAGGTTTTCCTACGCCGCAAGTGGTTAGAAACGGTGTTGGAAGCTTTACATACACTACAATTGACCCTTCAAATTTAGAGCGAATTGAGGTTATCAAAGGGCCGTCTGCAACACTTTTTGGAAGTACATTATCATCATTTGGCGGTTTGTTTAACCGTGTAACCAAAAAGCCTTTTGACACTTTTAAAGGTGAAGTGTCGTATTCAGCAGCGAGCTGGGACCTTAACCGATTGACTTTTGATGTTAATACGCCTATAAATCAAGACAAAACGGCTTTATTGAGAATTAATACGGCGTTGCACAGTGAAAGAAGTTTTCAGGATGCTGGATTCAATAAAAACTTTTCTATTGCGCCAAGTTTTTCATACGAAATCAATGACCGATTAACACTTTTAATTGATGCCGAATTTAGTATGTACAAAGCTACTTCACCAACTAGACTTGCTCCGTTTGTTGTGGCAAACACACAAAGTAGTATTGAGGCACTTGATATCCCTTATAAATTATCATTTGCAAATAATACGATCAATTATACAAGTCAGCAATACAATATTTTTGCGCAGTTGAAATATAAAATGTCTGATGAATGGACCTCTCAAACTATATTGTCAAGAACAAGATCATCGTCTGATGGTTATGTAGTGGCTTTGCAAATGAGATCGCCTACAACATTAAGACAGCAGGTAACCTTTCAGGAATCACCATTTTATGGAACTGATATTCAGCAAAATTTTATTGGGAAATTTAATATTGGAAAACTTAAAAATAGAGTAGTGGCTGGTTTGGATTTTTATAGTCTGCGTGCTACAAGAAATGATGCGATAGTGAATATGCCAGCAATGGATTATAAGAAGCCAGGTGCGGCTTACGATAACTTTAATATCCAAAAAGTAGAGCCAATGTTTGCCAATGCTACTTTTACAAATTTTGTATCTAACGATGAGGATACATATAGCGCTTATGTTTCTGATGTTTTGAATGTAACCGAGAAATTATTAGTGATGGGTGGTGTTCGTATTGATAAATATGAGAATCATGGCACTTATTATCCTAGCAAGGATTCTATTGCAGGAAATTATAACCAGACAGCAGTTTCTCCAAAATTTGGTGTTGTTTATCAAATCGTAAAAGATAAAGTTGCAGCGTTTGGTAATTATATGAATGGTTTTAGTAATGTTTCTGGTTCTGATTTCTACGGAAATACTTTCAAACCAAATCAGGCTAATCAATGGGAAGGTGGTTTTAAATTTGATCTCAATAAAATATCGGCTACACTTAGTTATTATGATATTGCTGTAACCAATATAACACGTGATGATCCTGATCATGTTAACTATTCCATTCAGGATGGAACGCAGGTTAGTAAAGGTTTTGAAGCAGAGTTGATTGCCAATCCGATTTCAGGATTAAATATCGTTGCAGGTTATACTTATAATGATAGTAAATACGAAAAGAGTAACGCCAGTGTTCAAGGCTTAAGGCCAACAACTGCCGGATCTCCGAGAACAGCTAACTTATGGGCAAGTTATAGACTTGTTACAGGTCCTGCGCAAGGTTTAGGAATTGGTTTTGGAGGTATTTACGGAAGTGAATATTATCAGACGAATACAACAACTTTCAAATTCTCAATTCCGTCTTATACAGTTCTGGATGCTTCGCTTTTTTATGATCAGCCAAGATATAGGCTTGGTCTAAAGGTAGATAACTTAACGAATGAAAAATACTGGTCATACAGGCTTGCTGCACAAAATCCAACACGTGTAACAGCAAATGTGACGTTTAAGTTTTAAGACTTTCCAATATTTGGATAATAAAATTTTAGAATACATAAAAAAGGATTGTTTCATTTATTTTGAAACAATCCTTTTGTCTTTTTATATTGAAATCTTGTGCCTTTTTAAACAAAAATATCAATATAAGTAACTTCATCAGATAATGGAGTGATACCGTGTTTATGAAGTGCATTAAAGTATAAACTGTCTCCCGCTTTAAGTACATATTCGGTATCGCCAACCTGCATCTTCATATTGCCTTCAATTACAAAAACAAATTCTTCTCCTTCATGCGATAATTGATGCGGGATAACTTCGCCTTTGCGGGCTACAAACAAAAAAGGCTGCATTTTTTTATTATGATATGCAGATGCATAAGGAAAAATATGATACCCTTTTTCTGTTTTTATCAATTTATCCATTGCAGTTTTATAGCTTGTTACAATAGTTTTATCCCAGCTTTCCTGTTCCAGTAAACCAGAGATAGAAGTGCCCAAAATCGAAGCTATTTTTACAAGAGCAGCAACGGAAGGAACAGCTTTATTGTTTTCTATTTTGGAAATCATGCTTTTGGATAATCCGCAACTGTCGGCGATTTCCTGCAGCGTTCTTTTTTGGCTTGTACGAAGCAATTTTATTCTTGTACCAACTTCAATATCATTTCCAATAATAGCAGTGCTGTTTTTGTTTTCTTTTTCCAAAATAGTTAGTTCGCTTTTGTTGCAATAATGCATTTAATAATACATAGAAGATTTAAAAATGAGCCATTTAATTGATAGCTTGAATCTAAATTTAATATAAAGATACTGTTTTAATAATATATTTCTATATCTTTATCAACATTGTTGAATAGGAGTAAACTCGTTTTCTAAATTTAATCTATGCGTTATTTTCGCATAAAATGAAATTATACTATGCTAAAATTTTTTAAGTACTTCATTGCTTTTTTTGTATTTCTTTCTTTTTCAGGAAAACTATATAGTCAGGCGCCAGAAATTGTGGTTGATCTTAAACAAGAAATTGGACCTATGAATCCTGTGTGGGCTTGGTTTGGTTATGATGAGCCAAATTACACTTATATGAAAGACGGAAAAAAATTGCTTAGTGAAATTGCTTCCTTAAGTCCTGTGCCGGTTTATGTACGCACGCACAGTTTGCTGGTAACTGGTGATGGAACTGCCGCATTAAAATGGGGTTCAACCAATGCTTATACAGAGGACAGCAATGGTAATCCAGTTTATAATTGGAAAATAGTGGACAGCATTTTTGACACTTATGTTTCCAGAGGAATGAAACCTTTGGCACAAATAGGTTTTATGCCCGAAGCATTGTCAACTCATCCTACACCTTATAGACATTATTGGAAACCTGGAGATCCATACACAGATATTATCACCGGCTGGGCTTATCCGCCAAAAGATTATGATAAATGGAGAAAACTTGTTTATGAATGGGTAAAACATTCGGTTGAAAGGTACGGACAAAAAGAAGTGGAAAGCTGGTATTGGGAAGTTTGGAACGAGCCAAATGGACATTATTGGAAAGGCACAAGAGAGGAATTTTTCAAGATGTATGATTATGCTGCAGATGGCCTTAAACAAGCATTACCAACAGCAAAAATTGGCGGAATAAATATTGCAGGAACCAGAGGAAAAGGCGCTCAGGAATGGACAAATGATTTTATTAAACATTGCATCAGCGGTACAAACTATGCAACAGGAAAAAAAGGAGCACCTATGGATGCTATACTTTTTCATGCAAAAGGATCGCCTAAATTGATTGATGGTTCAGTGCGAATGGATATGGCGCCACAGCTCAATGATATAGAAACGGGTTTTAAACTTACAATGTCCTATGAGGAGACAAAAAATCTGCCCATAATTATTGGCGAATCTGATCCAGAAGGATGCGCTGCCTGCGGTATGGCCACCAATCCTGAAAATGCTTATCGCAACGGTACTATGTATTCCAGTTATACAGCCGCATCTTTTGCACGAAAATATCTGTTGGCAGACCAGACAAAGGTTAATTTTCTGGGTGCAGTTTCTTGGTCTTTTGAGTTTGAAAATCAGCCTTGGTTTTATGGTTTTCGAGATCTTGCAACAAACGGAGTTGATAAGCCGGTTTTGAATGTGTTCAGGATGTTTGGAATGATGAAAGGTAACCGTTTAAATGTGAAAAGTAATCGTATGTATCCTGTTGCAGAAGTATTGAAATCGAGTGTAAGAGGAGCACAGTCCGATATTGGAGCAATCGGTACAAAAGATGCAAAATCTGCTGCTGTAATGGTATGGAATTATCATGATGAAGACAAGCCAGCTCAAGCAGAAACAGTAAAAATAGTACTCCAAAATATACCAGCCACAAAAGCTGATGTAAATATTTATTTGATTGATAAGGAAAACAGCAATTCGTACGAGGTCTGGAAAAATATGGGTTCTCCTCAAAATCCCACTGCCAAACAAATTGCAGTTTTGGAAAAATCAGGTAAATTGAAACGAATCTCAAATAAAAAAATAAAAATAATTTCGGGGCAAGCGGTATTAGATTTAAAATTAGAACGTCAGGCTGTGGCGCTTATAAAATTAGATTTTTAACTTTTTTGATAGTTAACAAGGTTTGTGAAAAGGGAAATTTTTGATGAGCAAATAAGCGAGAAAATTAAGCTACAGTATGCTCAAAAGGATGTCTGCGGAATTGTTTATAGATTTTTCAATAAAATTTGAGAAGAAAAAAAAAGTATAAGCTGATTTTTATAGATTTGTAAAATCAATGCATTCTAAAGATAAGTTGAGAAACAATAATAAAATCTAAAGACAATGAAATCTGTTACTTCAATATTTTTATTTTTAATGTTTGTCTGGTCAAGTTCTTATGCGCAATTAAGTTCAGATAAAATATTTGAAAGTTTTAAGCAAGGAGAACGAACAAACTGTTCATCGATTGCTTTTATTAAGGCTTCTTTAAATATTTATGGATTGGATAACCTTTTTGTTACTGAAAAAATAGACGACAATCTTCAAAAAATAACGCTGAAAAATAATGAGTCATTTAATCTTAATAGTGATGAAATAGGCAAAGCAAAAATTTCTGCTGATTTTATCTGCATCAAGGATAATTGTGAAAACGAGAAAATTATCGAATATGCAATATTGACTTACGCCGTAATGGCAAAATACAAGCAGATTATTGATAAAGAAGATACTTTTGACAGAGCTTTAGAGGATTTAGAGAGTGGTGAGGTCTATACTCCAACGATATACAAATATTTAGGATTTCAAAGAGGCAAGCAAATCGAAAAATTAAAAAGGGAATCAGGAAGTGAATTTTGCGGTGTTGTAGCGTGGTCTACAGCGCATGCCGTATTTGTTTGCGAAGATTATATGGACTATTACGGCAATAAAAAAAGTATTTGGATAAAATATCCGGGCCGTTTTAGAATAATCAAATCTTAAATGATTTATTATTGATTATTTTTTAATATAAAATGTAGTATTTTAACTACATAAATTACAAAGTGAAAAAATAATTGCAAAAAAGAAATTAATAAAGTTGCAATTTAAGTTAATTTATATATTTTTGTTTCCATCCAATTAACCAAATCTACTAACAAATGAAGAGCAAGATTTTCTTACTAAGTTTCCTTTGCTTCATGGCAACTGTAGCTGTATCAGCGCAGGCTAAAAATGCTCCAAGAAGTATTATCAGTACAACAGCTATTATCCGTAAATACCATGATCAAAAAGAATTGAGCGGTATGCAAAAAGGAGAACTTTTGGAATTGTATA
Organism: Flavobacterium sp. 245; assembly: GCF_004362055.1. Classification (GTDB taxonomy): domain Bacteria; phylum Bacteroidota; class Bacteroidia; order Flavobacteriales; family Flavobacteriaceae; genus Flavobacterium. The sequence continues at coordinate 354,779 of NZ_SNXB01000002.1, read as the reverse complement.
TTGAGCGTATTAAGGTTTTAGTTAAAACTCTTCCTTACATCGCTTTGGTTACTAAACCAGGAGTTACAATGTCAGACTTAGGTATTCCAGATGACGCTGAGCACAAAAAAGTATTAGATGGTCAAGCAGTTGGTACTACAACTTTCTTAGATACTACAGTAGAGTTTCAAAGAAAAATGATGCCATATTCAGATAAAGGTAACCTTATCGCTGCTATTTTGTTTTACGAAAGCACATTGAAATCATTACACGAATTCAACGATTCAATGTAATACATTGTATTCAATATAAAAGAACCTCCAAAGCTTTTTAGTTTTGGAGGTTTTTTTATGCTTAAAATTGAATGCCTAAAACATATAGGCGTGCATTATTTTTGTTTCAAAATACGGTTAAAAATCTTTTCCTTTCAATAAATTAATACTTACAGTTGCAGTATCGGCGTCTGGAAATCTTCTGAAAAATGTTTTATCAGGAAATAATCCAGCTTCGGCAGCTACTTTATTGAAAACATCAATTTCAACAATATATTGGTCAGAAAATCCATGAGTGGCATCATAAGCTGTTGCAGGAGTTTTTCCTAAATTATTGGCAGTAAGTTTGGGATTTATGGTGTGAAGTTCAATCAAAAGAAGTCCAAATTTATGAACATAAGGGGACCATTTTTGTAAATGTTCCAATAGATTATCTTCTACTAGATTGTTGCTGATTCTTTTTCCTCTAAAGGCAAATGCGCCGGTTGATTTACTGATTCTGTCTTTGTTGACGTGTTTAGGATCTTCCCAAATTCGGTTATGATCTAAAAATGTCCGTACGTTCAGCAAATCTCTTAGGTCAATATTGTAATTTTCTTTCAAGTCCTCTGAAAGCAAATCTGGACGCCCAATATCTCCCCAAATTACTTTTGCCCAAATATCAGCTTTTATAAGATTAGCTCGAGTTACTTTTAATGCTGCCTGATTATAGTCGGCTCCAACTAAAAACAATGGATATTTATCAAGTATTCTTCCTCTTAAAGTCTGCCTGTCAATTACTTCGAAAATATGTTGCAGAAAGGCACCATTTCCACAGCCCATATCGAGTATTCCTTTTGGCTGTTCTTCAATTGGCAGATTAAAAAGTTTTACTATAATTTCATCGACAATCTTGAAGTAGGTGTCATGAGCACCGCCGCTTCCCCAAACATTCATTTCACGGTCAACATGAATTTCGTTTTCGCCTTCCGTAATCATTCTTAAAACGGCCGGATCTCCAAAAATCAATTCTTCAATTTTGGCAAATGTTGGCAAATAGGACACCGTAACGCCATAAGCGCTTGCTCTTTTTGCAAAAAACAATCCCATTTCTGTAAATTGATAATTGCCTTTTTTTTCGGTAAACCATCCAAGATGCGCAAAAAAGTCTAATATTTTTTTGAAATTTTCTGGTGATTTATGAAACTCTTCTGGTTTGAATGAGGTTTCCATGAAATATTTGTGAAACATTCCTTTCATCGCCAAGCGTACTATTGTCGGGCCAATTAAATAGCCTTCAATATGCTTTAAAATTTGTTCTTGGATACTATTTGTCAGGGAGTCACCAGAAGGCAGAATACCATAATTCTTTTTATATTTTTCGAAAATTAAATCGAGTTTTTCAAATGGAGCATCTTCAAAAAGACGTGGATGAAACTGGCCTGAAAACTGAAGCAAATCAACGACATCTTCATAAAGATGAAACATTGAAAAAGCTATTTCAGTCTTTTCATTTACAGAAATTATGATTTCCTGTGTACTGTTGTGAACTTCATAATCTAAAAAGCCTTGCGAAGCCAAAATTCTCAAACCTATGTTCAAATAGCCTTCATTTGCTTTAAAAACGCTTACCAACTCTGTCAGATTTATTTGTTTTTTATCCAAAATAAATTCTAAAACGCCATTGTTTTTTAGTGCTATTGCAACTGGCGCAGTGGCTAAACCATCAAGATGTCTAAAAATGGAGCTTCGAAGTTGTGATGTGTCGTTCATAGTAAAAGAATAAAGGTTCGTTAAAAAACTCTTTTTTAATTTGGGGTGCGCTCTTGATTTGATTTAAAGCTATAGGGGATTGATTCTTTGGACGGTTTTTAAAAAATCATTCAGACATCATAAAATTAAATCATTTCCGATTATGCTGTATGGCAATGTTGATGAAGGTTGTTTCATCTTATAATTTGAAACAAACTTTAAAATAGCTGTTTAATATCGTTGCCCGTAAACAAATTTCTGTTGCTTGTAAGTATTGAATTGTACTAATATTATTAGATCATTTTGGTTTTGGCCAGTTACATATTTTTGGCGGAGGAATGTATAGCATTTTTTAATAAATGCCGATTTTGCAGTAAAAATTGTAAGACGAAATTATAGTAAAATACTATTTCAAAAAATGCAATATAGCTTCTAAAATTTCAATTCATTATTATATCTTTATCCATTACTATGGATAAAGTTTTAGAAATTTTTGGCGCAATCTTCGGCTTTTTGGCCGTTTATTTTACAATCAGACAAAATATCTGGTGTTGGTTTTTTGGTTTAATTCAGGTAATGTTATATTGCTTTGTTTTCTACACATCAAAATTATATTCAGATATGATTTTGCATATTATTTATGTATTCCTGCAGGTATTTGGCTGGTATAGTTGGAAATATGGTGGTGCCAATAAAGATGAATTGCGTATTACACTGCTTACGAAAAGAATTCTTTGGATCGGTTTAACGATTTTTATATCCCTATTGGTCGGTTATTTTATGCAGACAAGAACTGATGCATCTTGCCCTTATATAGATGCTTTTATAATGGTTGCAAGTCTAGTTGCTCAATATTTGATGATTATTAAAATATTAGAATCTTGGCTTTTTTGGATAGCTGTTGACGTAGTTGCCATTGGAGTATATGCCTATAAAGAGTTATATTTTACCGCAGTATTGTATGTGCTTTTTTTGATTATGGCAATATTTGGTTACTTCGAATGGAAAAAAGCATACAATCAAGAATTTATTTATGAGAATTAAAAATACAGTTGGACTAACATTAGGAAAATTTGCTCCTTTTCATAAAGGCCATCAACTATTAATAGAAACGGCTATTAAGGAAGTTGATGAATTGATAGTACTGGTTTACGATGATCCAATAATCAATATTCCGTTATCCATACGAGCGGGCTGGATTCGTGAAATATATCCAGAAATTACAGTTATTGAAGGCACAAATTCGCCTAACGATAGTGGGTATACGTCTGAAATTATGAAAATTCAGGAGGATTATGTTCTGAAAATTTTGGACGACCGTACAGTCTCACATTTTTATTCTAGTGAACCTTATGGCGAACACATGAGCGTTGCTCTTAAAGCAATGAATAGGCAGGTTGATATCAGTCGGCATACCATTCCAATATCAGCAACGAAAATCAGAAATGATTCTTATAAACACAAGGAATTTGTTCATCCTAAAGTATATAGCGATTTAATTACAAAAGTGGTATTGCTTGGCGCACCATCAACTGGCAAAACGACTTTGGCAGAAAAACTAGCAATCCATTTTGATACCCAATGGATGCCTGAATATGGGAGAGAATATTGGGAAAAACACCAAATAAATAAAAGACTTACTTTAGAAGATCTCTTAAAAATTGCTCAAATCCATATTGAAAAAGAAGATGCTTTGGTGTTGCAGTCAAACCAATTTTTGTTCTCTGATACTAATGCTATTACTACGTACTTGTTTTCGTTGGATTATCATGGAAAAGCGCTGAAAGACTTAGAAGATTTAGCTAAAATTGCCGAAAGCAGACACGACATAATCTTTGTATGTGATACCGATATTCCTTATGATGATACTTGGGATCGATCTGGTGATGTGAAAAGAAAGCAATTTCAAGAAAGAATAATTGACGATTTAAACGCCAGAAATCTTAAATATTATATGCTCAGCGGTAACATTGAAGAAAGAATTGAACAGGTGTCAAAAGTAGTAGCAGCTAAAGAAAACAGTAAATTTAATCTAACTTAGAAATAAAATATAACCATGTCTGATTTAATAAATAAAACAATGGGATTTTTTAAGAAAGTCCCAGAATCACCTACAAATCCGCAAGAAACTCATAAAACGACCAAATTTCAAATTGAAGATCTTTATTCAAGCGATAATGACCAAAATGAATCAAGTGATGCTGTTGCTTTGGATGAAAAACTACGTCAAGCGTATTTTTGGATTACAAATACTGCCGTTATCAGTCCGTATTATGATATAGAATTCAACGATGGCGATCCTAAAAAGTTTTTATTTGGAGACAGCAAAGTGCCTGTTTATTTGCCAACAGATCAAAGTTATTCCAGTTTTGTATTAATGCCTTTGTTGAATTTAGCTTCTAATGGCAAATGTCTTATCGTTGGAGGACCAGGCCGTGGAAAAACAGCTACTTCTGTTTTGATGGGTTTGTTGGCGGGATATGACAAAAAGGACGTAATGCGTGCTATTCAGCACGGTCAGCCTCAAATGACAATTTCAGATTTGTTAGGACATCCATTGCCTTCAGACATGGTAAAGGCTGAAAAAACTTCGGATATAAGAATTGCTTGGAGAAAATGGCTGGGTATGAGAGTGAAAATCATTGATGAATACAACCGAATTCCCACCAGAACACAATCTGCTTTATTAACGGTTCTGGCGGATAATTATGCTGAAATCTTTGATCAGATTTATGAATGCCCTGACGGCGCTTGGTATTTAACTGCCAATGATGATGCGGGCGGAGGAACGTATCAAGTAATTGAAGCTCTAAAAGACAGAATAGATATCGTGATTAGAGCCATGCACTTTAATACAAGATTTATTGATGATTTATTGCAGCGCATAGAACTCAATTTTAAGCCAGAATCCATAATTCCAGAGGAAATTATTTTTACTGAAGAAGAGCTGAATACCATAAATAAACAAATTAGAGGTATTCAGATAGAGCCCGAATTACGTAAACGAATCGAGTTTTTTTGCCGTCAGTTTGAGTTTTTTGAACCGGCATCGAATCGATTGGAATACATGACAAAAGACACGGCAAAATTGTCGGGTATAGACATGCGCACCCTTTTTAGAAAAGAAACAGGAAAAGATCCAATTAAAGATTTAGGGTCTCAGGCAAAAAACGGTTTGTCAGTCAGAAAAATAATGACTTTATTGATGTTTTCTAAGGCTTTGGCTTATTTTAGAGGCAATAAAAAAGTTGAATTAGAAGATGTGAGACAAGTTTTGCCATTTGTTTTGCATGATAGCTTGACACCACATTTAGAATCGCCATTTTTTGATCAAGCAGGCAACGAAGTCTATAGAGTGGACAGAATTGTATGGCTTCGTGAATTGTTTGATTTGTCTTGTGCTGAATATGTGAGCCAAGATTTAGACAGAAATGATCCTGTAGATAATTTTGAAGCAGAATTTAAAAAAGGACTTGAAAATATATCTTCAAAAGAAATTGATAATAGACTTTTAAATATCGAAAAACAGCTTCAGATATGGTCTCAGGAGAAAAAGCTTTATGGATACAGAGCAGATGATATTTTAAAACTGAAATATCTGCACCAGCGTTATACTAATTATAAAAGATGGCTGCAATGGAAAAAATAAGCTTTCCGCCACTCATTACAGAATTAAGCGATAATAGCGCGTTGTACAATCAATGGTACAATGAAAGTGAAATGAAATTTGGCAATTTAGATGCTCACATTATTGCCAACTGGATGGTAGAAGTTGTTGAACCTATTGTTGAAGCTATTGTTGCTTTAAACACTGCCTCAGAAAAAATTCATGAAGTAGTAAAAGCACTTTACTTGGAATCGTTGAAATTAATTGGAAGCGGTATGGCAATTCGTTATAAAGACGAGTATAAAGAAGCTTGGCTATTAATGGTACAAATACCAAATTTAGCGGTGAAATTTCCGATAAAAACCATTTCATTGCTGCATGATGTGCTTTCCAATCTTCAAGTGCATGCTCCAGAGAAAACTATAGAGTGGTGCAAACTGGTTAAGATTAGTTGTACCGAGATTAAAACGATTGAAGATTTTAAAACCGTAGGACGTATTTATGCATGGAAATGCGGTTTGGCTCATTTAAGAATTCGTTTAAAAGCTGATTTTGATGGACTTTCTGAAGGACTGCAACATACAATTGCCAAAGCTATTAATGTGCCTGTTAATGCAAATCGGTTTTTTGAAAATCCATGGAAAAATAATAAAGCAAAATTTGAAGGTGTCCAAGGCGGTTTTAAAGGCATGACTGGTTTTTTTGAGGAACCGCCATTGCTGGCTCAAATGGGAGAATATATTTTTGTTGCCGATTCAAAAAGCAGTTATGCGTTATTTGCGGATCAATTTGGCAAGGTTTTAATTCCGGCCAACACTGTTGATGCAACTGATATTTCATCAAATTCTAAACGAATTACAAGCTTAGAAAAATGGTTAGGAAGAGATAGTAATGAAATAGATACAGCTGCTATTTCATCTGTTGTAGCAACACGAGATACGTTGGTTTTTACATTAGAGAATTCCTATTTTATATATTTATACAGTCTTGGAAATGCATAAACAAGCCAAAATAGAAGAAACGCTCTCCTTATGGAAATCACATTGGCAACAGGCAAAGTTGGAATGGAATCCTATGTTGCGTTTGCAAGAACCTATTTGGTGTTTGTTGCATCAGGACGCTTACAAAGAAGGGCTTACAGGCAGTTTTGCAATGATTCGATTAACGGATCATCGCATTGTGATTAATTTAGAAGAAATCGTCGAACGCAATATTAGTAATTATCCTCTTGAAGTGCTGGCACATGAAATTGGACATCATATTTTTACGCCAGCAAATTTATATGATAATGCTATTTTATTAAACAGAATTCGTTTAGGATTGCCTGGTATCGAGGATAGGGCGCCAATGGTCGCTAATTTATACGCTGATTTTTTAATAAATGATAAGTTACAGCGCATCAATAAATTAAGAATGTCAGAAGTTTATAAAGCGATTAATTCGGAGGATAGTTTTTCGGAATTTTGGACGCTGATGATGCGTACTTATGAATATTTGTGGCGTTTAAATAGGGGAGAATTAGCAACAAAATTATCTCTTCATAGTAAAAAGATAGATTCTGATGCGTCATTATTAGCCTCTTTGATAAGAAGTTATTCAAAAAATTGGATTCATGGCGGTGGCCGTTTTGCCGTAATGTTATATCCTTATTTGATGGATGACAAAAAATTTCAAGATGCACGAAAAAAGATTCTGATACTACTAGACGCCGAGGATGCAGGAAAAGGCGCTATGGATATTTCAGGTTTAACCAAGCTTGATTTAGAAGGCTATGATGAGATAATTGATATGCGAAAAGAAGCCCTAGACTCAAAAGAAAAAAATGACGATAAACATAAAAAAGAAAGTTTAGGTTTTGAAAAAAATGAAATGGGAGGACACGGACCAAGAGAAGGTTATATGGGGCCGGGAAGTTACATTGATTTGATGAAGCAGGTCAATCCAAATGCTGATGAACAGCGTTTGATCAATGCCTATTACAAAGAAATTGCTTTACCGCACTTAATTGATTTTCCCGTAGAAATTTCTGAAAATGTATCGCTGGATTTACCAGAAGGTTTGGAAACCTGGGATATTGGCGATGCTATTGAAGAGGTAGATTGGTTGCAGTCTGCGATTTTGTCGCCTGAGCTTATTCCGGGATTAACGACGCAAAAGAGAACATATGGTTCAGATTCAGATAATTCCATTTCAAAAAAACCGCTAAATGTATATCTCGGTATAGATTGTTCAGGTTCGATGGGAAATCCGAGACACAACTTTTCCTGGCCAATTTTGGCGGCCACAATTATAGGATTGTCTGCTTTGCGCGCAGGAGCTTCTGTTATGGGATGTCTTTCTGGCGAACCCGGAAGTTATTTGGAAACAAATGGTTTTATTACAGATGAAACAGATTTGCTAACAACTTTAACTTCTTATTTGGGAACCGGTTATGCCTATGGAATTGAACGATTACGAAAACCTTTTGAAGTAAAACCAGATAAAAAATCACATATTGTCATTGTAACAGATAACGATATATTCAGTATGCTGGATGCCAATACAGGAACAAAACAAACACATTGGGAACTAGCCGAAATTGCCTTAAAAAATGCTGGCGGACATGGAACAATGGTCTTGCATTCTCCTCCTCATTATAATAAAGATTTGGTAATTCGATTGGAAAAAATGGGATGGAATGTTTATTATGTTACAAATGAGGCCGAACTTTTAAAGTTTGCATCAGAGTTTTCACAACAAAATTATGCTTATGTCTAAATATGATGTTTTTGAACTGGTTACACATTTAAGGAAATGTCCAGATTCTTATTTAAAACCGTCTGATTTTTTTGTAGCGGGAGGACTAAATTCCATTGCCTTGATTTCTGATACTTACAGGATTGTAAGCAATAATTTTTTAAAAAAGGATTTTAAAAATCCAACAAATTTCGATTTAAAGCTGATCGATGATAATCATTGGCGTTCAATTCACATTTCGACATGGCTCATAGGTCATCAAGATTTTGTAAATAATCCTCAAATAGAAAACAAATTATATCAATTTTGGTTTGAGGAACTGCTTAAGGCTACAGTTTATGTAAAGTATAATGATTGGATTTCTGATGATGAACGTGCTGAAGAAATGGTAAGATTGCTTTTATATTGCTGTGAAATTATGCCTAACGGCGAAAGTCATAATGAAGCGGCAGATAAATTAGCTTCGATAAACAGTGAAGAGCGATATAGAGTTTTAAAAGAATCTTATGAAGCGCATGAACGAATAATGAAGATTCAAAGAGAAATGGCTGAAAAAAAAGCCCGTGAAGCTGCAAATACTTATGGACGCGAATAGTGGCCCTCAAATAGCATTAACCGACAAGGAGCGTTTCCCGTTGCTTGATGATTTAAGTTTTTTAAATGAACTTAGACAAGATGCTTTTGCGCCAAAATTTAATTTTAAAAGCGGTGATAGATTAAATGCAGCACAGCTTTTAAGAGTAAAGTCTTATAAAAAGAAATATTACGATAAAAAAGTGTTCTGGAACGAGGGGCAAACTCCAATTTGGCTGAAAGACTATTTTGATTGGTGTATTAAAACTGTTCCATTTTATCAGAATAAAATAAATGATTTTGATAATTTTCCAACCACTTCCAGAGAAGATATCAGAAAGTTTCCATATCTATTTGTTTCAAATGAAGCAAATTTAGAGGAACTTTTGGTTTATCATACTTCTGGATCTACAGGTTCAAAATTAGATGTTCTTTTTGATTCGGTTTCTCAAGCAAGTTGGTTGCCACAAATCGAATCTGTGCTTGCAGCGTTTAATATTACAATAACCCAAAGTAACAATACAACTGCAATTGCTTTAATCTGCGCGCAAGAAAAAACATTGACTTACGCATCTTTATCAACCTATTTAGGAGGCGCTGGAATTTTAAAAATAAACCTAAATCCAGCAGACTGGAACCATCCAGACGATGCAAAAAAGTACCTCGAAAAATACAATCCAGAAATTTTGACAGGAGACCCAATAGCATTTATTGCATTATTAGATTTAAAACTTCAATTAAAACCCAAGGCCCTGATATCTTCGGCGATGAAATTAACAAAAGGCGCCAAAAGCAAATTGGAAGCATTTTTTAAATGTCCTGTTATAGATCTTTATTCGCTTACAGAATGCAGGAATATTGCCTTTGCATCTGGTATCGGGCATCAAGTTATTCGTCCAGATTTATATTTAGAAATTTTTGATGAACACCAAGATATAAAACTTCCATATGGAGAAAGAGGCGAATTAGTTATTACCGGTGGAAGCAACCCATTTCTTCCTTTGATACGCTATAGAACTGGCGATTTTTGCAGTTTAAAAATAGAAAATGGTGTTCCGTTTTTAGTTGATTTAGAAGCACGAAACCCAGTAGTTTTTGTAACAAAATCAGATCTTAAAATCAATAATATAGATATTTCTAATCGCTTATCTGAACTTCCTTTAGCGGGTTTCAAAATGCATCAAAGAAAAGATAAGGTAATTGAGTTTGTGGGCTATTCTAATGAAATTACATCACACGAAATTGTTGACACATTGCGCATAATTTTTAAAAATGACATTGAGATTGATGCAGAAATTCAAAAAATAGCTCAAAATAATACGACAGAAAAATCGAAGTATTCTTCCGATTTAACTTTTTAGAAGGGAATTAAAATAATTACTTTTCTGCATCAGGAGTTTTATCATAAACGAACTTTTGAGAAGTAGTATCTGTAGTTGTATTTGAAGGTTCATCATCCCAGTCACCCCAATCTCCCTGATAGATTTTTATATATATTAATTCATTATTGTCACCATTATAAATCTTTGTTTTAGAGATGTTGCAATAATTTTTGTTAGTGTCTATTTTTAAATTTTCCATGACTTGAAATTTTAGAGTTATGAAACCTAATCTTAATAGAATAAATTTGTCTTAAAAAATGTATTTCAGTCTGGCCAATGGTTGCTATTTTCAAAGTATCTATTTTACATACAGAAACTTCTTTTTGACCGCTTTTGAAATTACAGTTTTACGCTATGAAGGTGTGATTGTTTACTTGTAAATGTAAGCTAATGAACCATGAAAGCTTTATTGAAATTTTAATAAAAGCTTTCATAATTCCCATTTACTTAATTTCTATATTTTATTAGGTTTGCTGACGTATTTATTTCCTTTAATAAAAAAGCGCCACGGCAAAAGTGCATCTTCCTGCGCATACGCAACACCTATGCGCGGTACGGCCAGAATTTTTTCTTGTGAATAGCTGATGCCATGATCTTCTACCCAAATTTCATCACCTCCCAAGTCCTTTTTATTAAATGAACTGTCAATCCCTAAAGCTTTTGCGGCAGAACCGGGTCCAGATGAAATTGCAGGTTTAGAAATAGGCATATTTCTTCTTTCTTCCATAATATCTATTCCTGATAATGGCTCAATTGCTCTAATTAAAACAGCATGCGGTTCACCCTCAACAGAACTAACAATATTAAAAAGATGATGAATGCCATAACATAAATAAACATATGAAATACCGCCACTGCTGTACATTATTTCAGTCCGATTCGTTCGTCTGCCTCCATAGGCATGTGAAGCTTTATCATGAATACCAAAATAGGCCTCCGTTTCTACGATGATGCCCGTAGTTATCTTTCCATCAATTTGAGTACAGAGTACTTTTCCTAAAAGGTCTTTAGCCAGAAAAATAACATCCTTATTCAAATAATAAGCATAAGGTAATTTATAAGGGTATTTTATAGATGATGCACTCATTTCTAAGTTTTATTTATACAAAATAAAGCTATTTTACTTTGTTATTTTATAACTTTTAAGAATGATTGTATAAGTATCATACGTGGGTTTTAAAGTACTTTTATTTAAATTTTAAATCGCATAGATTATGAAAACAAACAATCAAAATTCAGATGCTGCTAAAAAAAGCGGTTCTGATAATCGAAGTGACACAAGAAAACATCAATATAGAGATCATGATGAAGTTTTAACAAACGATGAAAATTATGATTCAGACACTCATAAATTCAAGGGAAAGGAACCTGATTTTGATGACAAATTAGACAATGAAGAAAAAAATTAAAGTAAAAAAAGTCCCAGAGAATACGCTGGGACTTTTTTATAAATTGATTGCCAACGATATTTCGTTGGCAATCAATTTTTTATTATTTTAAATATAAATACATAATTATCAATACCTTCGTATAGCCTGTTTAATTATATGAAGATGCTTGCTAATCAGTACAGAATACTTGTTTTTCTCCTTATATTATTTACAATTGGAGATGCAAATGCAATGGCTCCTTTCAAAAACGAAAATCAAAACGAAATAGCAGAAAAAAACCTAATTGCTCTGGAAAATGATTTTGATTACGAACCACCTTATACTTTGCAGCAGGTAAAAAAAGCGGAAAGATTGTTAGCCGGATTACAGGGAAATATCGATAAAATTAAAACTTTATTGAAATTAAGCGACTGGTATGAAGCGTCGTTTAATAATCCTGAAACGTTAGAAAAAGCATTTGAGTATGCTGACGATGCCCTTCGCTTAAGCCGATTTTTACATTCTGATGTTTATGCCGGTAAATGTTATCTGCAGTTTTCAATGCTTTATGAGTTGAGAAATAATAATGCTATGATAGAAATCAGTGCCAAAAAAGCAATAGCATTATTATCCAAAACAAATAAAACAAATGATTTGGCAGAATCATGGGTAATGATATGGTCAGCTAAAATGCGGACTAATGCACCCATTGAAGAGCGATTGCCTCCAATTTTTAAAGCCGCAGCTTTATTTGAAAAATGTGGAAACAATAAAAGAACTGGCGACTGCTATAGAGAAATTAGTGAATTGTATTTTTCAATCTCAGATTTTCACAACTCCCTGAATTCGCTAAAAAAAGCTATTTTTTTCTATAAAGCAGCCCATCTTAAAGAAAATGACATTTATCCTATTTCTTCGAGATTGAATATTATTTATGAAACAGAAAAAAGGAGCATGGATATTATTAAACTCAAAAATAAGACCCTGCTCCAGCAAAGCAAACTTAAAAACGAAGTTTTTTTGCGCAATTCGATGGTAATTTTTGTGGTACTCTTACTCATAATTCTGGGATTACTTTATAAAAGTTTTACGTTTAAGAAAAAGACAAACAAAGTGCTCGAAACACAACAAAATGAGATCAATAAAAAAAATATTGCATTAGAAAAACTGGTAGTCGAAAAAGAATGGCTATTGCGGGAAATTCATCACAGAATAAAAAACAATCTGCACATGGTTGTTGGTTTATTAGCAAGCCAAGTAGAATTTTTAAAGAATGAAGAAGCCGTTCAGGCCATTAATAATAGTCAGAATCGAATTCAGGCAATGTCATTAATTCATCAAAAATTATATCAATCAGAGAATTTATCAATGATTGACATGCCATCCTATATATTTGAATTAACAGAATATTTAAAAGATTCATTCGAAATTAGAAACCGGATAAGATTTATTCTTGATGTAGACACCTTCAATTTGCCTTTGTCACATTCAATTCCAATTGGTCTTATTTTCAATGAAGCCGTTACAAATGCTATCAAATATGCTTTCCCAAATCAAAAAAATGGGATTATTAATATTTCGCTTAAAAGTGCCGGCAATCAAAATTATAAATTAATTATTCAAGATAATGGTGTTGGGCTTCCACACGATTTTGATCCCTACAACAATCCTTCATTGGGAGTAAAACTAATGCATGGCTTATCTGCCGATATTGAAGGGAAGTTTTTAATTACCAATCTAAATGGAACTAAAATAACTTTAGAATTTACTTATAACGAAAATAATCTCCATTAATATAATGCTATAAAATGTCAAAATCATTAAAAATCCTTATTGTTGAAGATCAGTTTGTAGAAGCAAATCATTTGCGATTGATGCTAAAAAAAGCGGGACATACTGTTACTGGAATGGCACGGTCTGTTACTGATGCCAAGTATTATATAGCTCAGGAAAGACCAGAATTGGTTTTATTAGATATTTTTCTTTCTGGAAAAGAAACGGGTATTGACCTCGCGGAAATATTAAAAGAAGAAAATATTCCTTTTATTTATCTATCTGCAAATTCTAACGAAGAAGTTTTGAGTAAAGCGAAATTGACACATCCTCACGGTTTTTTGGTAAAGCCATTTAGAGAAAAAGATTTATTAGTAACAATTGAAATTGCCGAATATCATCAAGAACACGGAATTGAATCTTCTATTAGAAAAGAGCTTTTATTTCAGAAACAATTAAAAACAATAGTACAAAAAAGCGGTTCTTGGGATGATAGAGTTTTTAACATTATTATCGCCTTGCAGTCACTTATTTCGTTTGATCTTGTAATGGCGGTTTTTTATATTGATAATAAATTAACCAGCAGAGTTTTGGGTTATGCAAGAACCGGTTTACATGAATACCAGCGAATAGGAATTGAAGAATTGCAAAATATTACGGCCTTAAAAGAATCTGAAATAAATGAATTACGAAATAAAAGTAAAGTTGAAACCGAAGCAACTTTCTATAATGACCAGGATTTTATAAAAATATGCGATAAGACCCCAATCAAAAAGTTGATTGCAAATTCAATGAATATGAAATCCAATCTTATGTTGCCTGTTCCTATATCACTTCATGAAAATGGCGGATTATATTTGTCTTTTTTCAGCAGACAATCTAATAATTACAATAAAAATCATTTAACCCTATGCGAAAGACTGCAAGAATCTTTGATTTACGCGATTGAAAATTTAATTAGTCATGACAAAAAATTAGACCAAAAAGGATCATCTTCAATAAATCATAGCACAGGAAAAAATGTAAAAACAACAGGTTTTGAAGCGATTATAGGAAAAAGTCCCATTCTGCTAAAATTATTTGATCATATTTTGCAAGTAGCACCTGTTGATACAACAGTTTTAATTACTGGCGAAAGTGGTACTGGAAAAGAAAGTATTGCGCATAGCATCCAGCAGCTTTCTAATAGAAAAGGGCAACCGTTTGTAAAAATTAACTGTTCTGCCTTGCCACCAAGCCTTATTGAATCGGAGTTATTTGGACATGAAAAAGGATCTTTTACTGGCGCATCTGAAAGACGAATTGGTAAATTCGAACAAGCAGATAAGGGTACGCTATTCTTAGATGAAATTGGAGACATGCCTTTGGAAATGCAGGCAAAACTGCTACGGGCGATTCAAGAAAAAGAAATTGAGCGCGTTGGAGGAAATCTTCCCATAAAAGTAAATGTCCGTATCATTGCTGCTACCAATTGTAATCTTGAAAAAGAAGTTGCTGACGGCCGTTTTAGGCTTGACCTGTATTATAGGTTAAATGTATTTCCGATTCAGTTGCCACCATTGCGAGAACGCAAGGAAGATATTGGTCTGCTTGCTCGTCATTTTATTTCTTTATATAGTTTTAAAACCGGAAAAAATGTAACTGAAATAGCTGAAAGTGCATTAAAAAGTCTTTTGTCCTATCAATGGCCAGGAAATATAAGGGAACTCGAAAATCTTATTGAAAGAAGTATTCTTTTAGCAAAGACAGATACTATTGAGCATATTCCGCTTCCAGTTATTGATGAGACTAAAATAAATAATACATCAAACGAATGGTATTTTAAAACTATTCAGGAAAACGAAAGAGAACACATTATAAATGTCCTTGAAAAATGTAATGGAAGAATTAGAGGAACAGGAGGAGCTTCAGAGATTTTAGGACTTCCGCCAACAACATTAGCATCCAGAATGCAAAAATTAGGTATAAAGAGAAGTCATTTTTAATTGTTAGTTGTAATTGTTAAGGAACGTTATTACGTTGCCTTGTTTTCGTTTTACGACGAAATATAGTTCGTTCTAAACAAGTTTGTTTAATTTAATACGTTGATTATTAGTTGTTTGTAAAAAAGGTTCGGTTTTAGTTTATTCTTTGGCATAACATTAAAACATGTATTATGCTAACTGAAACCCCTACTACAATACTTTTCATTACAGGTGCATTTGTCAGTAATAAATGTTGGGACGAATGGAAAACTTTTTTTGAAAGCAAAGGCTTTAAAACATTGGCTCCGGCATGGCCGTACAAGGATGCTCCGGCAACTGTTTTGCGTGATCGCCATCCTGATCCGCAAATTGCAAGTCTGCGATTAACTCATTTAATTGAATATTTTGAGGATATTGCAAAAAGCCTTCCTCAAAAACCAATTATAATTGGCCATTCGATTGGCGGCCTCACAGCACAGATACTTTTACAGCGCAATTTAGCGGCAGCTGCAATTGCAATACATTCGGTTCCTCCTCAGGGAATCATGACTTTCAAATTTTCTTTTTTAAAAGCTGGATGGGGACCGCTTGGATTTTTTACTTCTGCAAAAAAAACTTTTTTAATGAGTTTTAGTCAGTGGCAATATGCATTTACAAATGGAATGCCTGAAGAATGGCAGGACAAAGCATATTGCGACTCTGTAGTTCCTGAATCTAAATTAATAGTTCGCGATACCATAACTGCAGCAGCTAAAGTAGATTTTCACGCTCCTCATAAACCATTGCTTCTAATTGCAGGATCTACAGATCATACTATTCCCGAATCGCTGAATTATTCCAATTACAAGAAATATACCGACAAAGATTCTATTACAGATTTCAAGGTTTTTCCTGAAAGAAATCACTTTGTCTTAAATCAGCCTGGCTGGCAGGAAATTGCACTTTATATACAAAACTGGATCGAAAAACTTCCAGTTCAAAATTCATAATAACCAATTATTTTTTAACCAATAAAAATTTAAAATCATGAAAACGAATTTATTTAACTCAACTTTTTTAAACTTTAAAAGAAAACCTATTCAGTTTTTAGCCTTAGGACTTTTATTATTGATGGTAATTTCTTGTAATAAAAAAGCAGAAGAAACTCCGACAACAGAAACAAAATCAGAAACATCAACAGAAACGACACAAGCTGTGCCGGCAAATCCACCTGCAAATTTTAAGCATGCTACAGCTGAAGTAAACGGAATTAAAATTCATTACGTTATAGGTGGTAAAGGTGATCCGCTTGTTTTAGTTCACGGATTTGGCCAAAACTGGTATATGTGGAATCGTCTATTGCCAGAATTATCAAAACATTTTACTGTAATCGCTCCCGATTTGAGAGGTGTTGGCGAATCTGACAAACCTGAAGGAGGTTATGACAAAAAAACAATGGCATCTGATATTCACGAATTGGTAAAAAAATTAGGTTATACTAATATCAATTTGGCAGGACATGATATCGGATTAATGGTGGCTTATGCTTACGCCGCACAGTACGGGAACGAAGTAAAAAAAGTTGCTTTAATGGATGCTCTTTTACCTGGAATTGAGCCAGTTTGGTCTAATGTTAAAGGATCTGCGTGGTGGTTTGGATTTTTTGCATGGCCAGCTTCTGGAGATATTGTAAAAGGCAAAGAAAAAGAATTCTTAACTAATTTCTGGCCAGTTGTAGGACACGTAAAAGATCCCTTTACTCCTGAAGAAACTACAGAATTTATTAGAGCATATGCCGTTGAAGGAGGCACTACGGCTGCTTTCAAATGGTTTGGTGCATTTGACCAAGACGGAAAGGACAATCTTATTTTTGCGAAGAAAAAACTAAAAATGCCATTATTAGCAATGGGCGGAGAGTATTTTGCGGCGGC
Source organism: Flavobacterium sp. 245 (assembly GCF_004362055.1). Classification (GTDB taxonomy): domain Bacteria; phylum Bacteroidota; class Bacteroidia; order Flavobacteriales; family Flavobacteriaceae; genus Flavobacterium. Next base: position 337,482 of record NZ_SNXB01000002.1, on the reverse strand, counting down.
TTTCCTAAAAGATCACTCCAAATTAGTTGCTGAAAATGTTTCAGAATCTAAAATTGCTGGTTCTGGTCACTGGCTTGTTCAAGAAAATACAGCACAAGTACAGAAAGATTTACTAGCCTTTTTTCTGGCAAAATAACTAAAATCATGAAAAAACTACTGTTATCAGTATTGCTTTTTGTTGGGCTTTTATCGCAAGCCCAACAAAAAGCAGATCTGATTATCTACAACGGAAAAATTGCAACAATGCAAAAACAAAATGAATTTGTTCAGGCAATTGCAATTAAAGATGGAATTATTCTGGATACGGGAACTGAGAAAAATATACTTTCAGCCTATAAATCTTCGACAACAAAATTAATTGATGCGAAAGGAAAAACAGTAATTCCGGGACTTAATGACAGCCACATGCACGTTATTCGCGAAGGCTTGAATTATAATTCTGAGTTGCGCTGGGACGGTGTAAAAACCTTAAAACGTGCCATGGAAATGCTGAAAGAACAAGCTGCAAGAACGCCAGATGGTGTTTGGATTAAAGTTATCGGAGGCTGGAACGAGTTTCAGTTTGAAGAAAAAAGGCAGCCTACAATTGACGAAATCAATGCGGCAGTTCCTGATAAACCTTTATTTATAACCTATTTATACGGAAAAGCTTTCCTAAACAAAAAAGGAATTGAAGTGTTGGGTTATACAAAAGACACAAAGTATGAAGGAAGCCTTTTGGAACAGGATTCTAAAGGAAATTTAACAGGTTTGATGTATGCCAAAGAAACGCCCAAAGCAATTTATACTACATTAGGGCTAACCACAAAACTAAATCCAGAAGAACGGTTTAACAGTTCCATACAGTTTAATCATGAGCTTAATCGTTTCGGACTTACAAGTGTAATTGATGCTGCAGGCGGAAGCCAAAACTTTCCGGCAGATTATGTAACTTCATTGGAATTGGCGAAGCAGAATAAGCTGAGCCTAAGAATTTCTTATTATTTGTTTGCACAGCAAAAAGGCAAAGAATTGCAAGATTATGAGAAATGGGTTGCCACAACTCAAATCAATAAAAATGATAATCTGATTGTTGCAAATAGTTATGTTGAAGAAGGTGCTGGAGAGAATATCGTAGCCTCTGCAGCTGATTTTGAGAATTTTCTGGAACCCAGAATCGTATTATCTGATGAAATGGAAAAAGATCTGGAACCTATTATTCGATTATTAGCCAAAAACAAATGGCCTTTTAGACTTCATGCAACTTATGGCGAGTCTATTGACAGAATGCTGAATGTTTTTGAAAAAGTAAATAAAGAAATTCCGTTTAATGGATTACGTTGGTTTTTTGATCATGCCGAAACCATTACACCTTCAGAATTAGAACGTGTTAAAAAATTAGGTGGCGGTGTTGCGGTGCAATTTAGAATGTATTATCAGGGAGAATTGTATAATAAATTGTACGGAGCTCCAAAAACACAATTGCCTCCAATTAAAAAAATGCTTGAACTTGGAATACCTGTTGGAGCTGGAACAGATGCTACCCGAATTTCAACGTACAATCCGTGGATGTCATTGCATTGGTTGCTTACAGGAAAAACAATTGGCGGTATGCAGTTCTGGCCTAAAGATCAGACTTTGGACAAATTTACCGCTTTACAATTGTACACGTCTGGAAGCGCCTGGTTTTCTGGAGAAGAAAAAGACAAAGGAAAATTAATAAAAGGAATGTATGCCGATTTAGCGATTTTATCCGACGATTATTTTTCGGTTACACCAGATGATGTTCGAAAAATCGAATCGGTTTTGACAGTTGTTAACGGTAAAATTGTTTTCGCTTCCGCGGAATATAAAGCATTGAATCCAGAAATTCCTGCAGTAATTCCAGATTGGTCTCCCGTAAAATACTTTGGAGGTTATCAAAAATAATGGCACGCTGCATGAAATGAGAATTGCACGCAGATAAAACGGATTTAAACGGATTGTCACTGATTTTTTTTTAAACTCATCCGCGAAAATCCGCTTTATCCGTTCAATCTGTGGGCAAACTTTTAAAACATTATAAATATCAAATCATGAAAAATTATAAATCCATTTTAATTGCGATAATTTTTTCAGTCGCTTTTTTTTCGACACAAAATACGTATGCACAAATGCCTATGCCTCCTGAAGTTCCGATTTGGGATGCTAACAAAGTGACTTTGCAATTGCATAAAATATCAGATAATGTGTACGCCGTTTCGCCCTCAACAACCGAAACCGAAACTACAAAAGGAATTCCGCAAGCCACTTCTGCGGGGTTTATTGTAGGAGATAAAGGTGTTTTGTTAATCGAAACGATGTTGAGCAAAAGATTATACGATCAATTGTACAAATTAATTCGATCTGTTACTCAAAAACCAATTGTGTATGCCGTAAATACGAGCGATCATGGCGATCACTGTTTTGGAAATTATCTTCTTCCAAAAGAAACTATTCTGATACAAAATGAATTCTGCAAAGAAAACCTTTCTAAGAATTATGATGGAATAAAACAATTTATGATCATGCTTTTTGGTGCTGGAAGAGGAATTGAAGAAAGCGTTTATCGTCCAGCAGATATTACTATTGCAATCAATCAAAGTCTTAAACTAGATTTGGGTGGTGGTAAAATTGTAGAAATTATCAATGTAGGAACTGCACAATCTCCAGCTGATCTTTTTGTTTATTTAAAATCGGCAAAAGAAAATGTTTTGTGGGCCGGAAACCCTTTTATTGCAGAGAGTCCAACTATTCCATGGCTTTTTGATGGTTACTTTTTGGAGCCGGTAAATAATCTCAATAAAATTTATAATATGATTGGCGACAATGATATTGTTGTTCCCGGTCATGGCCGAATTACCAATAAAAAAGGAATTAAATATACTATTGATTATGTTGAAGTCTTAAAGACAAATGTCGAAAGCGCAGTTAAAAAAGGTCTGACTTTAGAAGAAACAAAAGCTACTGTTACAATGAAAGAGTTTAATAAAGGATACGAACTTTTTAATTGGCTTCACTTTAATTTCAACGTTCCGAATGCTTATAAAGACATCAAACAAAACAGTACTAAATAAACTTGTCTAAAGGTAGCACAATTAAAAAACAGCGTTATGAAAAATTGGGTTTTATTGCTGGTTTTACTGATTTCATTTGGCTGTTTTGCACAGCAATATCCTGATTTTAAATCATTGCGATACGATGAAAATTACAGTTTTCTAAAAAATGATACAGTAAAGAATGACTGGTACAAAACGATGAAATTTTTACCGCTTTCTTCTTCACAAAAATATTATATCAGTTTTGGAGGAAGTATCAGGTATCAATATTTCTATGCTAAAAATGAAAATTGGGGAGATGGGCCACAAGATAATGATGGCTATATATTGTCAAGATATTTGTTTCATGCTGATTTTCATGCTGGAAAATTTTTCAGGGCATTTGTACAAACGCAAAGCAGTCTGGCAGATGGAAGAGTAGATCCAAGTCCTGTTGACTTGAATCCGCTCGAGGTTCATCAGGCTTTCGCCGATTTTAATGTCATAAATGAAAAAAGCAAAAAACTGATTGTAAGAGCCGGAAGGCAAGAGTTGACTTATGGATCACAACGTTTGGTTGCCGTGAGAGACGGGCCAAATAACCGCCAGTCTTTTGATGGAATTAAAGTTATGACTTCAAAAGATAATATTTCGGGCGATTTTTTCTATAGCCATTTTGTAGTGGCTCACGACGGTATTTTTGATGATCATTCGAGTAAAGACAGACAATTATGGGGAAGCTACTTTGTCATTAATAAGGCACCGATTATTAAAAATATTGATGTGTATTATTTAGGTTACAAAAGAACAAAAGCTTCTTTTAATGACGGAGCCGGAAAAGAAACACGACATTCTATAGGAACACGAATTTGGGGAAAGACAGAAAATTGGCGCTATGACGGAGAAGCCTTATATCAATTTGGAGATTTTGCTTCTAAAAATATTAGTGCCTGGACCGCCTCAATCAACGCTGGGTATCGTTTTAATGAGTTGAAATTTCATCCTGAATTAAGTTTTAAAGCCGAGGCAATAAGCGGGGATAAAGAAGTAGGAGATAATGGATTGCAAACTTTTAATCCGCTTTTTCCCCGTGGAGGTTATTTTGGATTAGCTTCTGTAATCGGTCCGGCGAATTTAATTGATTTTCATCCGGCAGTAAGCTTTGAGTTAAGTAAAACTATTGATTGGGTTATTGATTACGATATGTTTTGGAGATACAGCAGCAACGACGGAATTTATGCACCTAATACTATCTTAATTTATCCAGGCGATACTACAACGGCAAAGAAAATAGGAAATCAACTAGAAACAGAATTGATCTGGCAGCCTAATCCTTATTTATATTTTCGTCTTGAGGGAACTTGGTTTAATGCAGGAGAATATATAAAAGCTTCTGGAACTGGAAAGGATATCTTTTTCGCCGGAATTACAATGCAGCTTAATTTTTAAGCTTTATTAAAAGAAAATTTTAAAAACAGATAGTTATGGAAAAAATCCAAATGCAATCAAAAATAAAGACTGCAAAATTAACAGCATTATTGCTATTGATTGGTTTTTCAATACAGGCACAAGTCTATTCAGATGAGGAACTTAAGACAAAACAAACCGCAGAAAAGTTTTTCGAATATATTGGAGCCAAAAATCCTGAAAAAATAGCTTCGATGGTTTCGGAAAATGTGGACTGGTATATTTTTGAATCTAAATATATGCCATGGACAGGACATCGCTCTAAACGAGAAGAGATTTCAGTGTTATTCAAAACCTTATTCAGTTATTTTATTGATGGAAGTGAGAAACTCGAAGTACAGTCTTTTTTATTGCGTGGTAATGAAGTATCTGTTTTTGGTTTTGTAGAAAGAACAGTGAAAAAAAATGGTAAACATTTTAAAATGCCACTTGCCATTCATATAACAGTGGAAAATAATTTGATAAGCAAGTTTTCACTCTATGAAGAAACGCTGATTATTGAAAAAGTTCTTAAATAAAACAGAATTAAACTTCTTGTTTATAGAATGTTATTAAAGACTTAAAAAGATAAATAAACTTAAAAGAATAAGATTATGAAAAATGATAAAAAAACATGGTTTATTACGGGAACTTCTCAAGGTATTGGCCTTGTTTTGGTAAAACAACTATTAGCCCAAGGGTTTAATGTTGTTGCCACTGCAAGAAATGTAGATTCGGTTAAAAAAGCGGTTGGGAATTCTTCTGATCAGTTTTTGCCATTACAAGTCAATTTGATTAGTGAAGAAAGTGTAAAACAAGCAATCACTTCAGCTATAGAACAATTTGGTTCAATTGATTATTTAGTTAATAATGCTGGTTATGGTTTAATTGGAGGCATAGAAGAAAGTTCTGATCTTGAAGTTCGTGCTAATTTTGATGTCAATGTTTTTGGTTTGCTTAATGTTACCAGAGCTGTATTGCCTCACATGAGAGCAGAAAAATTTGGACATATTATTAATCTTTCATCCGTTTTTGGTTTAATTGCCGGTGCGGGTTGGGGAATTTATTGCGGTACTAAGTTTGCTGTTGAAGGCATTTCTGAAGCACTTGCACAGGAAGTGAAGCCATTTGGAATTAATGTGACTATTATAGAACCGGGCTATGTACGTACTAATTTCTTAAATACTTCTTCATTAATAACAGCGGCAAATCCTATTGAAGAGTATACAAGTATTCGCGAAGGTGTGCGAGCGCATCAAAATGATATTCCGGGTAAACAACCAGGAGATCCAGATAAAGTAGCTGAATTAATTATAAAAGTTACTCAGAATCCCGAACCACCGCTTCGTTTGCTTACAGGCTCAGATGCTTATGGATTTGCAAATTACAAGATTGATTCGTTGAAAAATGAAATTGAAATCAATAAAGAACTTACCTTTTCAACAGATTTCAAGTCATAATTTAGTTATTACTAAAATAAGAATCATAATATGAAAGACAGAAGAACATTTCTTAAACAAGCGGGTCTTGCTAGTCTTGCTGGTTTGATGCCAATAAATACATTGTCCGCAAGCATTCTTAAAACAGACCAATTAACAAATGAAGAAAATTCTGCGGCTAAATGGGCGGACGGATCACGTTTGGTAGTATCAGTTTCTATGCAGTTTGAGGCAGGAGGACAGCCTGTAAATGCTGAGAGTCCTTTTCCGCAAAACATGCAAAAAGGATTTGTTGATCTTCCGGGCGAAACCTGGTATCAATATGGTTATAAAGAAGGGATTCCCAGAATGCTGGACAATTGGGATAAATTTGGTATTAAAGTCACTTCTCACATGGTAGGATCTGCCGTTTTAAAAAATCCTGCTCTTGCTAAGGAAATTGTAGAAAGAGGTCATGAAGCTGCCGCGCACGGAATGGATTGGGCAACGCAATATTCTATGCCCTACGAAACTGAAAAAAAGTTTATCAAAGATGGGGCAGATGCTATTAAAAAAATAACCGGTTTTGAACCAGTTGGCTATAATGCAAACTGGCTTAGAAGAGGAACTAATACATTAGAAATTTTGCAGGAACTTGGTTTTAAATATCATATTGATGATTTAAGCCGTGACGAACCATTTTTGATAAAAGTAAAAGAAAAAGATTTTGCAGTAGTTCCATACACTATTCGCTGTAATGATATCGTATTGATTGAGGGAAAGAATTTTAGCGCAGACCAGTTTGTGCGTCAGGTTATATTAGAATTTGATCAGCTTTATAAGGAATCTGAAAAAAAACGCAGACAAATGTCAATTAGTTTTCATGATCGAATAGGAGGAACACCACAAATGATTGCTGCAACTACAGAAATACTCTCTCACATTCAAAAACATAAAGGAGTCAGTTTTAAACGAAAAGACGAGATTGCTAAAATGGCTTATGAGGACAAGAGCATTATGCGAGAATGATCTAGTTAAAGGGATTGACTGTCGAATTTTTAAAAGGAATTACAATGGAATATCAAAAATTATTTCAGGAATATAAATTAAATCAGAATCAATTAAAAAACCGTTTTTTAATGGCTCCCATGACACGTTCAAGAGCTTCACAGCCTGATGATGTACCAAATGCTTTGATGGCGGAATATTACGCTCAGCGAAGCACAGCGGGTTTAATAATTACAGAAGCAACTCAGGTTTCTTTACAGGGAAAAGGTTATGCTAATACGCCAGGAATTTACAGCAAACAACAAATTGAAGGCTGGAAATTAATAACCGACGCTGTACATAAAAGTGGAAGCAAAATATTTTTGCAGTTATGGCATGTAGGCAGAGTAAGCAGTTCAAAAGTTAATGGATTGCAGCCTATAGCTCCTTCTTCATTAACGGCTCAAAACACGAGTGTCTATATTTTTGATGGTGCTCTCAATGGAGACGCAACGTTTGTTCCGGTTGAAGAACCTCGAGAAATGAATAAAACCGATATAGATACTGTTATTGAAGAATTTGTGCAAGGTGCTAAAAATGCCATTGAAGCCAATTTTGATGGTGTTGAAATTCATGGCGCAAATGGTTATTTGATTGATCAGTTTTTGCGAAGCAATAGTAATACCAGAACTGACGAATATGGTGGAACCAAGGAAAATAGAATTCGGTTATTGATTGAAATTTCAAAAGCAGTAGTCCATGCAGTCGGAAAAGAAAAAACAGGAATAAGACTATCGCCATTTATCAGCTTTAAGGATATGAACGATCCCGAAATTTTGCAAACTATAATGTTAGCGGCAACCGCATTAAACAAATTAGATGTCGCTTATATTCATCTTTGCGAGGCTGATTGGGATGACGCACCTCAAATTCCAATTGATTTTAGAATCAAACTTAGGGATATATTTAAAAATACTATTATTGCTACAGGTAATAAAACTCCTGATGAAGGTGAAAAATTACTTCAGGATAATCTAGTAGATTTAATTGGCTTTGGAAGAAATTTTTTAACTAATCCTGATTACCCTGCTAGAGTAAAAAAGAGTTTAGGCTTAAATAAAATTTCAGATACTCATACTTTATTTGGAGGAGGTCAAGCCCGAGGTTATACAGATTATCCATTTTACAAAGCAGATTAAAATCTGCAATGAATTTCTTTTTAAGGTTTGACTAACTTTTAAGTTATTACCGAATCCCCTTTCATTATGAAAGGGGATTTTAGTTTATCAACCCATTAAAATTATTTGAATAATATTTTAATGTTATATCGTTTTTAAAACACCATCATCGGCTCTAAGCAAGAACCATTTAGCTTTATTTAGTGCAAATATTTAAGCCCGATAATATTTAAAATATTGTTTATTACCTGTTTTGTCGCCAAGTACAAGACTGCAATAATAATAACCCTAATGATTAGCTTGTGTTTTTTTAAATCGAATACAGAAAAATATTGATAATAGAAAAGTATTATATATAAAAAGGTAAGTACCGACAGAAAAACGTTTACATTAAGCAGAAACTCTCTGTTTGCAGTAAAAAGCATGCAAATTGGTAAAATAAGGCTTATCGTTAAAACTCCACATAACAAATATAAATTGAGTACCAGATTCTCTGTATAGTTTTGTTTGCTTTTTTTGAAAAATAAATAGCTGACAAACGCAATAATGGGAATGTGCAGAAAAGCTGTAAATTTTGAGAAATCTTTTAAAACCTTAAAAAGTCCAGAGGTTGATGATTCATTGAACAAAGTAGATACTTCAATTTTTGTCCATTTTTTTAGAAAATAATTGATAGTCAGTAAAAGAATTATGGTCGCAAAATAATTAAAATGTTTTGTTCTTTTTCCTTGAACGTATTCTCTAATACTGTGTCCGGGTCTTGAAAATAATTCTTTTATAGTGTAGAAAAAGCCTGTGTCAAAGTGAAATATTCCATGAATAAAATCATGTTTAATAACATGAGACAAAGAAAACCGATGTGTTGACGCTGCTTGGCTACAATTACTACAAAATTTCCCTATAATTTCTTCATTACAATTCAAACAGTTATTGGTCATTGGTTTAGTTCTAATGTTTTTTGTCAATTAATATTTATCCTTGGTTTCGCGAATGTAACTAATTTTTAAAAAATAGTAATGGTTCTTTTAAGCAAATAAAAAAATAGTACAGGAACAAAATCTACTGGGAATTGTATAACATCTTGCTGAAATCTAGTACTTCTTACTCTTTTCTCGTTTGTATCTTTAGTAGTACATTAAAACTAGTAATTAATCAAAAAAAATATGTTATGGCAGAGATTAAAATTGAGAAAAAGAAAGCAGTATGGCCGTGGATTGCAGTAGTACTGATAATTGCTGGACTTATCTACTATATTTTTTATGTAGATCATGAAGTTCAAAGTGAAAACAGCACGGAAATCGAAAACACTACAAGTTCGCAATAGTGCATAATGAACGGATGGAAGGCAGAATTGAAATTGTTTTTTTCACCGTTTAAAAACATATATACTAAATAAGAAATTATGGAAAATAAAAATTTATACAGACTAGACGAACTATCCGATTATAAAATTGCATCAAATTATTCTGATGTAAGAGGATGGAAAATAGTAGACGCTGACAACCATACTATTGGCACAATTGATAATCTTTGGGTCAATAAAGATATGCAGCGTGTTGTTTACTTGGATGTGAAAGTAGATAAAAAATTAATTGAAGACAGTCGCAATGAGGTGCATAATGTTATAGCTAACGACAATGGAAAGGAGTTTATCTATAAAGACGGCGACAGCCATATTATTATACCCATTGGATCTGTAAGCATAAATAAAGACACAAAAATTGTGATGGCTAACAGTATTGGTTATGATACATTTAGAAGCACGAACAGATACAACAGACAAAACAATTTTGATAGGGATTATGAAAGAAGAGTAATGAATTCCTACTATCCTGAAAATGATCCTGACTCTGTGTATTATAGTGAGGATGACTCATTTTACAACCGAAGGGAATTTGACCACAAATAGGACTTGTAATTAAAATCCCTACAACTGTTTAATTAATAAAAGAAGATTGATTATGGAAACGCAAATTATTGAACTGGAAAAAAAATATTGGAAGGGAATGGAAAATCATGATTATGAAACGGTAAAAAATCTTACTCTGTTTCCTTGCGTAATTGCTGGTAAAAATGGTGTCCAAAGTGTAAACGAATCTACGTTTAAAAAGATGTTTGAGTCTGGTGATGGTGACAAAATAAAAGTATTAAGTATTGATGATGTGGAAGCAAAATTAATTGCCGAAAATACAGCAATAATAGGATATTTAATAGAATTAGGAATAGTAGGGGATAAACAAAATTCGCCTATGAAATGCGCCTGCACTTCGACTTGGATTAAACATGATAATAATTGGGTTTGCGCACTGCATACAGAAGCTGAATTGAAGCAATAGTTTATAAGAATAAGAGATAGAAAAGACCGCTAAGCTTTGTAGTTTAGCGGTTTTACTTTTACGTGATACTTACTGCATGATTTAAAGAAAGTGACTTGTTTTCAAGTTTGGGAGAAAACAAATGATTTTCAAGAAGTATCAAATGTGATTTGAATATCCCAGAAAATCGACCAAAATTTGAAGTACAACAATTTCAAAGCATACCCGTTCAAGATAAAGCGATTGGGCTTGGTATTGTAAATCAATATGAATATTATTTAAACCTAGATTTAGATTAATGTTTTGAGAATTTTGATAAAAAAACTACTATTACCTAATTTTGCAACGCATGAAATAACGAGCTTCTTAATATTATACTATGAGCAATACATTTTCAAACAACAGCCAAATTGGAGTGGCAGCTACTTTTTCTGATCTTGTAACTACCAATTTCAAGGGAGAAATGAATGCACTTTGCTGGTACAGAGATTTGGATGGAGATTTTAATGAAATTGTAGCTAAGTTATCTTTAAAAGAAAATATAACAGAAGTTTATCCAGAAGATCTAAGCGAACTTCAACTATCAGAAAAGGGGAATATAGCAAGAGAAATAATCTTAAATGACTTACAGTCATTAACTGATTTTGGAGCTTCGCCTTCACTTAATTTGCTGAAGTGTTATGAACGTGATGATGAATTTGATTTTATATCTACTGACGTTTATTCGTTTCATGTTGATCGATCGCCCATTGCAACCGATACTTTTTTGTGTACCTATCACGGTGCTGCAAGCGACATTGTTTCTAATTCTCAAGCGAAGCAGAAGATTCTAATTCCAGAAATCCGAACAAAGCTAAAAGAGCTTTATAATGGAACAGAGGAAGAGTTTGAAAGCTTTTTGAAGGAAAATTATTTTGATCTGCATTATCAGGTACAGGCGGATGCAAAACCTATTAATTTAGGAGTAGGACATCTTTGGCGCTTGGCTGTAGATCATCCAAAACAACAAGTACTGCCTTGCATACATAGGGCACCAATAGAAAATGAAGGGGAATATAGGTTATTGTTGATTTGTTAAAGGAAATCGTTGATACAATGGAGTTGAGGAAGCTTTTTTAAATTCTTGAAAACCCGTCGAAAGCGGTTTGTGATTCCTGTAGAAGTTAAATATTAAAAACCGATCGTATTTTTTTGAAATAAGAATGGATAAACCATATAATGGTTTTATTTTTCAAAGGATTTGCAATCATCATTGAGTTTCCTAATAAAATCAAAGTTTTTTGCATAATAATCAGACCATTACTTTATGGTTTCGAGGTTATATTCTGAAACTATAAAATTGCCAGATTCCATTAATAAGTTATAAGGATTATTGAGTTTTAAAATTATTTTCTGAGCTATTAAATCACTTTTAGGACAAGTTTTTGAATTGTATAAATTGCCTTGTATACATGCAAGCATAAGTTTACGGTAATTTAACGAATTCTATATTTCGGGCTCTGGATAAACTTACTTTCATTGAGCTAATTTTATTTTTTTTGTCTTTTAAAAAGTAAAGATTCCCACCGAAATCCATAATATTAAAAGCATTTTGATAAGTTGAAACTAATTGATATTCATTCTTTGGCTTTAATTGAACGAATAATTTTCCTTCTTTTTGAAAGATCATTAGTGTAGAATTGGTTTCGGCAGAAAAATACTTCCCGGTAAAAGAGTCTAAGTTTGAATTTTCTGCAATTTGAACTTTTGAAAAAGTAATAGTGTCAGTATTAGTGATATAATTTAAAAGACCTTTTTTGTGATTTATTTCAATTATCCTTGAACCATTTTTAAATCTATATTCAGATTCTGATTCAAATGGAAGCTTGTTAAAGAAAAGTTTTCCATCTTTTATTTCTATTTCAGTTCCCACACCAGTTCTGTCATTTTTATACCAGCCAGCATAACTATCTAAAACCGATTGAGCTATATTTATTGTTTTTTCTTTTTCTTCAGTTTTAGCCTTTTCTTTTTCTGAAATAAAAAGATCCCTCACAATATCGCCCAAATAGTTTTTACTGTTATCAAATTGTGAGGTATTGCTCAAGAATGCAATTGAAAGATTCAATTCTGGAAATGTTTCTAAATATGCCCTGTAGCTTGCTGTAGCTCCATCATGCATAATTTGCTCATAGCCATTATATTTTATAATGAATAAACCTGCAGCATAATTATTCATTTTGCCATTATTGAATTTTTCAGTTTTACATTGTTTGGAAAATAGTGAAGGAGTTCCAAATTTACCCGATTGATAAAATTCATTCCATTTTAATAAATCTTCAGTGGTTGTTAGTAAACCGCCATTGCCATACGCATCTTCATTTGGCATATTAGTTTGATATTCATCTTTTTCAAGATTATAGGCTATAGCTCTTTCTTTTACGATTCGGTTATGGTTGTCTCTCCATTCTGTATGTGTCATTCCTGCCGGAATAAAGATATTTTTTTTAGTAAACTCTGCCAGACTTAAGCCAGTAACTCTTTCTACTATAATTGCAAATAATGTATAGTTAGAATTGCTATAGATAAATTCGGCCCCAGGTTTATTGTTTAAGGTCTTTTGGGATGTGATTATTAGTAAAGCATCATTATTTGTAAAAGTTTTTGTAGTTCTACCCCATCCGGTGAGACCAGCAATGGATCCCCAATCTTTTAAGCCGCTGGTGTGATGCATCATTTGTTCCAGAGTGATAATATTTCCATAATCAGGAAGTTCTGTAATATATTTTCTAACATCATCATTTAAAGAAAGTTTTCCTTGTTGTTCCAGCAGTAAAATTGCAGCCGCGGTAAATTGCTTAGAAACGGAACCAGCTTCAATTTTTGATGTTAAGGTTAGAGGCACATTATGCTCTAAATCTGCCATTCCATAAGCTTTTGAGAAAATGATTTTTCCATTTTTCTTTATGGATAATTGAGAACCTGGATTTTCTGGTAAATAAATCGCCATCGCTTTATTAATAAGGGCAATAGTATCGTTTAATGTCTGTGAAGTGCAATCAATAGATATAAGTAGGAGTAAACAAAGAAATATTCTGATTTTTTTCATGGGAAGTCTTTTTTGTTGGTCTTTTTTTGTGGTTAAACAAAAATATAAATTGTTTACGTAATAAGTCTTTGAATTGCGTCAAAAATCTGATTTGTATGTCCTGTTTGGGATTGACGGGGTATTATAAAATAAGTAATTAGGGTTGGATTCGAAGTGCAATAAGTCCCAGAGGGTAGGGAGGCAGAGGGTTACCATTATGCACATTTCACACTCTACGGTTTATAATTAATCTTTATATTTGGAAGATAAAATTAATAAAATGAGCGAAAAAACGAAACCGTATGCCTTAATAACTGGCGCCAGCAAAGGCATTGGAAAATCTATTGCTTATGAATTGGCTAAACAGGGTTATCCAGTATTGCTTGTTGCAAGAAGTGAAGCCGAATTAAAAACACTATCTGATGAGCTGAAGGTTAAATACGGCATTAATGCTTCTTTTTTATCTATTGATCTTTCGATAAACGGCGCATCACTAAAAGTAACCGATTGGATAAAAAGCAATAATTATCCTGTTGGCGTTTTAGTTAACAATGCGGGTTATGGTGTCTGGGGCGATTTTAATCAGTCTTCTCTAACCGATCAGCTTGGTATGATGCAGCTTAACATGAATGTAGTTGTAGAACTTTCACATTTATTAGTGCCCATACTTTCACAAGAAAAACAAGCCTACATTTTAAATATATCGAGTACTGCTGCCTACCAGGCTGTACCTACGTTAGCGGTTTATTCCGCTACAAAGGCTTTTGTTTTATCTTTTACCCGTGCCTTACGTTTTGAACTTGCCCAAACTTCAATTTCAGTAACCTGTTTTAGTCCAGGCCCGGTTGATACTGGTTTTGCCGCTAGAGCTGGTGTAAACCCTCTTAATAAAATGGCTGAAAAGTTCAATATGCAACCTGATGAAGTGGCAAAAATCGCCGTAAAAGCCATGTTCAACAAAAAATCAGAAGTTATTCCGGGTTTTACCAATATCATTTCGGTTTACGCGAACCGTATACTACCAAAGGCTTTTATCGAAAAAACGGCTGCCGGAATTTATAAAATTTAAATTTTTCAAAAAAAAAATAAAAAAATATTCTTTGCAAATAAGAAATTATATTACATTTGTGTAAATATCTACTAATTCTATAGAGTATATCTAATATGAGAAATGAGTTTAATTTTACTAAAGATCGAATGCACGCCAACACTATGCGAATGTGTTGCTGTTGTTGCTGTTGCTAATACTTTAGATAAAATTACAAACACTATTATTTCAATTATTAAATATATTTATTATGGTATCTTCTTATAAAACTTTTACCCTTACTGAGCAATTAACTAATGAGCAAATTGCCTTTTTTAACGAACATGGTTTTATCCACTTCAAAAAATTTATAAATCCGGAAACTGTTTCATCCATCATTGATGCGTCAAAGCAAGTGCAGCAAAAATGGATTGACAATGACCTTCAAAAAGTAAATGGTGTTCCAATTAAATATGGAAAAGATTTAGATGGATCTCCTATTGTACAACGTTTTGCTTTTATCAATCAGCATCATCAAACCTTAAGCGGTCTTTTACTTGATCCAAGATTTAATGGATTACTACCATTGGCAGGCGAGGGTGCAAGATTAGGTACTGAAGAGAAAGACGGAATGGTTTTCAATCATTATATCAATGGGCCAGAAAGTAAGTTTACTAAAATGGGCTGGCATACAGATGGTTTAAGAGATATTTTTTATGGCGCAAAATTAAACCCGATGCTAAATGTGGGTATTCACTTAAGCACTTTAAAACCCGAAAACGGTGGCCTTAAAATTATTCCGGGTACGCACAAACAAAGTATTTATCAAATGCTTTTCCGTAAAAAGTACTTTTTAGATAATAAACCGGATCCACAGGAAGTTGCTATAAATCCAGAAGCTGGAGATTTAACCATTCATGATGGCCGTTTGTGGCACAGAGTGGCAGAATCAACTATCCGTGGCGAAGAAAGCAGACGAAGAGTTATTTATGTTCCGATTATAGCCGGAAAATATGCTCCTAAAGATGAGAATAGTCCAACGGTTTTCTATCAACGTTTTGCAGGTATTGTTAAATAATTATGCTGATTGTCATTGCATTTAGTTATCTGGTTAGATCAGGTAAGCTAAAAAGAACCAGCAATTTCTTTAAAAATACGCAAAGAAAAATAAAACTGAAAATTATAAAACTAGATTGGCTTTACTATCAGGCTTACTAATATTGGGCTATCAATGGGAAAAGAAACACAGATTGAAGGTTATACTGAAATTGCACAAAGAACATTTTCAGACCGTCAGCGAACTAATATTTTAAAAAAAGCAGAACAGTTAACGATTGTGTTTTTGCTTCCAAAAGTGCCGAAATTCATTTCTCCAAACATACTCACTTTATTGGGTACATTGGGTTCGGGATTGGTTTTTTTAGCTTTTGTTTTAGGTACTAATTTTACAAAATGGTATTTGCTTTTGGGTATTATCGGATTGGCTATAAATTGGTTAGGCGATTCTTTAGATGGAAGATTGGCTTATTATAGAAATATTCCGCGCCGATGGTATGGTTTTGCACTCGATATTATTGCCGATTGGATTGGTATTATACTTATAGGCTTTGGCTACTACATATATGCTAAAAATGGCACACAAATAGTAGCCTTTGCTTTTGTCGCCTTGTATGGCTGGTCTATCATCATCAGTCAGTTGCGCTACAAAATTACAAATGAATACAGTATCGATTCTGGTTTTGTTGGCCCAACAGAACTTCGATTTATTATTGCATTCATTTTAATTACAGAAGTTTTATTTCCTGGATCAATTACCTATTTGGCTGGCTTAATCACTATTATATTGCTTATAATTAATATCATAGACAGCTTAAAACTTTTAAAGTTGGGCGATTTAAAAGATAAAAACCAAGACTGATATGTTCAGTAAAAAATCCATTTTCACTTTTCTACAAGCACAAGTTGCTGCATTTTTAGGAGGCATTACCGATTATGGTCTGATGATTTTATTGACAGAAGTATTCAAATTGCATTTTACCTTTTCTATTCTAATCTCTGGAACCGTTGGCGCCATTATCAATTTCAGCATCAATAGATTTTGGGTATTTAAAAATCAATCGGGTTATAGCCACCACATCAATAATCAGCTTTTTAAATTTGGGTTGGTTGTATTGGGAAGCATTTCCTTAAAATCATTTGGTACGCTTATTTTTCAAAAAGTATTCCAAATCGATTATAGAATCGGGAGATTAATCACGGATCTTTTTGTTTCGTATGGATTTAATTATCCACTGATTAAATATTGGGTTTTTAGGGTAAACGAAAAACAGAATGCAATCGAATCAAATTAGTGTATAAATAATTATGGCAAATCAAATCCGTTTTTATCCGCGTTTTTACGAAGTAAATCTGTTTTATCCGCGTCAAAATTAGACGCTGATTTTACTGATTCGCTAAAGCGAAAACGCTGATAAAAACGGATTTTTCTAATTACTTTCCTGATTAAACCTTTAAATAATTTTATAGTTTTTGCCTTAATTTAGGGGTTATAAAAAATTTCTCTATGAATAAATTACCATTTCAATATTTTACAAAAGCACTAATCGTTATAACGATCTTAGTAAATATAATTTCTGGAAATCTATTGGCACAATCCAAAAATCCATCGCCATTACATTTTCCAACGCCGAAAAATATAGATAATATGCTGTTTTACATTCAGCGAGACCCGAATATAAACACTGCTATTTATGCCATAAACTATCAGGAAAATGGAAAAATAGACAAAAGCAATCCTATAATAGCCTATTGGATTCGATACGCTGAGAAGGGAGAAAAAAAAGATTTTAATTATTTACAACGCAAATTTGCCTACGGAATAGAAAGTAAATCCTTAAATAATGAGGAGTTTGAACTTCAATTTGTATCGTATAAAAAGTTACCCTTAACCTTGAAAAAGTTAGATTCAGACCAAAAATATCATGTTTTTGTAAGTGTAAATCAGAAAAAGATTCAGGTAGAAAAAATATTTGTGCGCATTGAAGGAGGTTCTTTTTGGTTCCCAAATGTAAAATATGCCGAAATTACAGGAATTGATGCTTCTTCAAATAAAACAATTATGGAAAGAATGTTGTTGAAATAAGGCAACTACTATTATTTAGATGAGCGAAAGGTTGACCTTTCAAATGTGATACAAATAGAAACCGGCAGCATAAAGTCAGCCGGTTTGTATTTGTAAAGATTTTATTTTATGTTTTGTATACAAGCAGATTTACCATTCACCATTATATCAACCAGTCCTAAATTTTCATTAAAAGTTGTTCTTACATAACTACCCTTAACGAGAACAACAGCACCATAAATTTTTCCACTTTTTTCTGATACAAAATTAAATACGACCCTTTTGTTATCAGGACTAATACTCAGTTCGTAACTTGAAAATTCTGTGTTTTTTATAGCAAATTCCTGTTTCGTGTCAATTATTTTATCACCAACGTAAAAATTGACAACCTTATCACTTAAGCTTATATCTGGATAATATTCATTAACTTTTTTTAGCAATTCATATTGTGCAGCGTTAGCATTCTCAGTTTTTGATGTAATGTTTTGTGAAAATGAAGCTATTGAAAACATAAAACCTAGAAATAAAATGTACTTTTTCATAATGTTGATTTTTAATTTTTAAAAAAACAGGTTTAAATTATTAACCAATTTACGAATATTTTTTATATTTAATTGTTTAACAAGTGTTTATGTTTTTGTTTGTGATGGTGTTAAGGATATTCTCGCTTAGTACTATTATTCACAAAGACTAATTCCCGATCGCTCGGATGGGCACAACGATATCGCGAAAATTCTTTCTGTTCCGTTTCTATATTAATAAAAATGGGATCTTCTTTTTTTAAATTTGGTTAGGATTTACTTTTCGGGCAAGGATTAAAAATCCGCGTGGTCGGCTTCTGAATATGTCTGGCTGGGTGTTTGGGAAGAAAACCTAAGAGCAATCCGGTTTTATGAAAAGAATGGTTTTGTTGAGTTTGACAGACACATTTTTAAATTGGGAGATGATGAACAAACAGATATTATGATGAAACTGAAACTAAATGATTAACAAGACCGTTAACGCCAATTTCTTTTATTGGCGTTATTTCCTCTTTTTATTGCTGGCTGCAATTAATTTCGTTTTTTTACCTCTATAAAAATAGTTTAAAACACCTAATATTTTCACTAAACAAAAAAGCTATGTTAAGAAATTTTCTAATAACCATAAATTTTCTACTGTTATTTAGCTGTCAAAATAAAAGTGTTTCCGAAGCGGAAGAACCAGCTGATAAAAATATCGAAAAGACTGCTCCTCAACAAACAATAAAATTGGAAAAGCATCATGATAGTAAGCCAGAAGATAATGAAGTTTATAATACATCTGCGGTAGAAGTTCTTCCAAAATTTCCTGGTGGCATAGAGAAGTTCCATGCTTTTTTAAACAAAAATTATGTTACTCCACAAGAAGTCATTAAAAACGAAGCCACAGGAGGTATTTTTGTTAATTTTATAATTGAAAAAGATGGAAGTGTTTCCAATACAAAAGTTCTTCGTGATTTTGGTTATGGTTCGGGAAAAGAACTAGAAAGAGTTTTAAAATTGTCACCAAATTGGATTCCGGCAATCAAAGGTGGAAATCCAGTACGATGCTTGTATAGTGTGCCTTATTACGTTCAGTAGTTAATAAATTATGTGTGTTAGAATGGTTTGAAGCCAAGTCAAGACAACCGACGTGAAATTAAAACTGCTTTTGTATAATAGTTAAATAGTGAAATAAGAGCATAAAAAAACTCCAGATCAATGATTTGGAGTTTTTTTTGTGACCTCAACAAGACAAATTTCTGCGAAATTTATGGAAGATTTGAAAAGATTGTCATACTACATGTAATGCCTGTATTTGATTGGCTTTATGAATTTGTTTTGGATGTGCCTATTTGAGATTGATGTAAATTCGTCTCCATGAATTTAAAATCATTCCAGTTCTTAATTTGCCAGTATTTAATTAGTGATGATATATTTTAAAATGTGATGACCAGTTTCCCAAAATGGGATCCGCTTTCAAGTCTCTTAAAAGCATCAATTGTGTCCTGAAATAAAAAGGCCGAATCTATAATGGGATGAATTTTTTTTGCTTCTAATGCATTATTCATTCTCAGAAACATTTCTTTAGAACCAACGTTTATGCCCTGCATTTTAATTTGTTTGCTCATTAATTGTGCGGTATTTATATTTCCGGTAAGTCCATTCATTATTCCTATTACAGATATTGTTCCGTCAAGGGCAACGGCTTCGATAGATTTGTTGATATGATCACTGCCTACAACTTCTACAATGTGTTTTGCTCCAAGTCCGTTGGTGATTTTCATGACTTCATTTTCCCATTGCGGTACACTTTTATAATTGATCAAATGGTTTACGCCCAGTTTTTTAGCACGTTCTAATTTGTCATCACTTCCGGATAATAAAATAACTTCTGCTCCTGCAGCTAATGCAAACTGCATTGAAAATAAAGATACCCCGCCAGTTCCTTGGATCAGTACGCTGTCGCCGGCTTTAATATTTCCTTTTTCCATTAAACCATGCCAGGCGGTTATTGCAGCACAGGGCAGGGTAGCGGCTTCTTCATTGGTAAGATAATCAGGAACTTTAATTACTTCATTTTCTTTTAAAATGACATATTCCTGAAGCATTCCATCATTGGCATTTCCTCCCAATGAATTGACTAATTTTTCAGAAGACAGTTTTCCATCCATCCAATTGGGGAAAAATAAACCTGCGACACGATCATTTACTGCTACTTCCGTTACCTGATTTCCAGTCTCTATTACAATTCCAACACCATCAGAAACGGGAATTCGCCCAAGGGGTGGTTTCCATTTATCAATGCCTTTAATGACCAGCAAATCCCTGTAATTTAAAGAAACTGCTTTTATCTGAATTAAAATTTCATTTGGGAGCAGTTTGGCATTATTTTTTTCAACTAGTTTTAAAGTTTCGATGCTGTAGTCCTTCGTTATTTGATAAGCTTTCATATGATTAAAAGCCAATGAGGATACACAAAATCTGATTCTAAATACAATATTCCAGACTTCGTTTCTCAATTGGGACTACAAATGTAGGGCTTAATCAAAGCTGTTAATCCGTGTTCGCCAATTGTGAGTTACTCATAAATAAGTGAGTAAGCGCTATACAGGCTATAAAAACATTTATTGGTTTCAGAATATAATAAAAGAAGAAAAACAGCTGAAATGATGACCGATAAACCTTAAGATTTTTTCATTGAAGTTGGCTGAATACGAACTTCATAAGGAATATGCTGTTTGCCCCAATTACAAAGTTCATGCAAGACTTTAACCAATTCCTCTCCACTGTCTGTAATACTGTATTCGACACGAAGCGGAATTTCTTTAAAAACTTCTTTTTCAATTAATTTAGCAGCAACCAATTCGCTTAAAACTTTGGAAAGTACATTATCCGAAATGCCATTTAAACATTCCTTCAAACCAGAAAAACGTGTAACATCTTGTTTTATAAGTACTAAAATCTCCGACACCCATCTTTTTCCAATAATACGTACAACCTTGTTTAAAGTGCATCTTTCATCAAGGTAATATTCATTTAAAGTATTTGTAGAGTTTAATTTCTTTGTGCTCATATCATTTAGTACTACTGGCAGCCAATACAAGCTACTATTCAAAAATAGTTAATATTTGCCAATAATTATTTATTGTTGGTTTTCTATTTAAAATATGAATAAAAAAACGGTTCAAAATCGATCTGTAATTTTTTGATTATTTCTCGCTACTAAGGATTTCTCGAGAAAAAATCGAACCCTAAAATGTAGCAAAGGCTTGAAGAATATATATTTTTGGATATAAAAAAGAGACAACTATTATATAGTTGTCTCTTTAAATTTTAAAGAAATTGGCTTGTTTTAAAGTGAATTTGTAAGATAATTATGTTTTTTTTGAATCTACAATTTGTATGTATAGTAGAGGTTTAAATGTTATTAAAGACTCCGTAGATATATTCGGGAAATCTCAGGAACCATTTATATTAGTCTTTGTGTAAGAAATAAGTTTGAATTGTTATAAAGAGTAGGCTTGTAATGTTTTTCTTGCCCATTTTCCCCAGTCTTTCAAAGCATCCAAAAGTATTTTGTTTAGTCCTTTATTGTCAGTGGGTTTGCCTTTAATTGGTGGGGCTAAATCTTTGTCAGAAACTGGAATTTCTGTAACTTTTGTAGCAAACCATGTCATATTTTCGTGTGGCATAGCCAATCCTAAAATTGTTCCGGGTAATCCTGTAAAAGATTCAGGGCCACCAGCAAATGGAATTTGAATTGTGTAATAGGCAACAATATAAACAGAATCGAGAACTATCGCATTTGCTCTGCGGCATTCATAGCCCGCAATTTCTCTGGTTTCATCGGTAATTTTCCAGTCAATTTTACGTAAACTATCTGTAACTAAATATAAATCATCGTAAACGTTTTTTTGGGTAATGCTGGTTTGGGTATCTAGATCTGTGGCGATAACATTTTTTAAATTAGCCATAGCATCATCTGCAATCCAATTGTTGTTGCTTGTTGATTCATTGGTTTCATCCCATTTGTATAAACTTTTGTTTTTTGAAAAGGTGAGTGTACTTTTTGTAGTTTTAAATTGTGGATTGTTTTTTTTATAACCTTCAAAAGCTAATTTATAATAACTCTCTGTTTCTCCTTTTATTTTTTTTGAAATCAAAGCGTACATATTTGATTTTTTTTCAAATTCGATAATGCCATTTTGTACAAAGTGATCATTTTGTGCAAAAGCATTGCAGCTTGTCAATACAATTATTAAAATTAAGATGCGATTCATCATTGTTTTCATGATTTTAGTTTTGTTTAATTTCTCCTCCGCCCATTTTGCTGAAGTCCCAGCTTACAGAGAACATAAAGTATCTTTGGATAGTCGTATAAGTGCTTTGGTTGATATTTCCGTTGAATGCAGAACGATTAAATCCTACATTTTGGTTCAAAAGATCTCTTCCTGTTATAGAAACTTTTAAATTATCTGATTTTAAGAATTTTTTGGTGATAGATGCGTTCCAAATAAAACGTTCAAAACTCTCCTGAATCACTTGCGTTTTTCCATTATATTGATAATTACCATCGGTGCTAATTTCTAGTTTGAAAGGCAATTGTACACTAGACCAGAAATTTCCATTAAAACCCCAACCATTACTGTCACTATTTTCGTTAATGCTTGCATTAGCAATGTTGTATGTAGGTCCGAAGTTGACATTAAAATTATATTTTTTTTCTTTATTCTTTGATAAGCTTAATTCAAAGGAATAACTTGAGTTTTTAGTTTGATTCAGTTTTGTATTGATATAATTATAGTTTAAATTTTTACTGGCGCTTAAACCAATTCCTGCTCTCATGTCAATGGCTTTGATTGTTTTGCCAATATTACTATTCAAAAAATAACTTGTTGCAGCTTTGTTTTTTAAGTTTACAAATTGAGAAATACTTTGTCCTCTATCATTTGTAATCACATTACTTATTATTGGATTTAGTGTAAAATTATACGATCCATTAACCGAAAAATATTGATTGCTAAGTACTTTATACGAATAATAATTTCCTCTAAAATTATTTTTAAAAGAAGGATCTAAATCTGGATTACCCAAAATCGTATTTAATGGGTTTTGATTATTTGGTATCGGTTGTATTTGTTCTAATGTTGGCTGATCGTTGTTTCCGTTGTACGACAAACGCAGTGATTCTCTTTGTTTAAAATTATATTGATAGCTTATTTGAGGCATATAGTTGACAAATTTTCGATCAAAAGAACTGTCTCTATAAACATCATATTGCTTAAATTTTACACCACTAAATTTAGAACCAACAGAAAAAACAGTTTTGTTTTTTTTGTAATTAAAAATCGCTCCAAGTTGGTTTATTGTTTGATCTAATTCATAATTATTACTAAAGATGGAATCCAAAACATTATAATCACCATTTGGAGATTGATTAAAAGATTTACGATCAGCTTTTCCGTTACTAATGTTGAATCCATAATTAAGAACTACAGTTAGGCTTTTGGATAATGGTTCAGTATAGATTAAATTTGATTTAAAAGCTGTATTCTTAATATTATTGACTTTATTTTGATCAACTACTTTGGTGCTATCTGGACTAATTACGGATGGTGTAAAAAATTCAGCTCTAGAATTTAAATAGCCATCACTTTTGCTATCTGTACTTGATTGGCTTAAATTAAGAGATAATGTTCGGCCCGTTTTTTTAAGTCTTTTGGTTAATAAAGTATTAAAATTAAATGTTTTATCATCAACGTCGTTTGTAGTTCTCTGGTTCAAATTATTCAACTGGTTACCTTGTTCATCCGTACCTTTTCGCATTTCTGCTTCACTTGAATTACTTTTTTTGAATAATCCATCAACATTTAATTTTAAAGTTAAAGTAGTATCAATTTTAATTTCATAAGTTAGATCAAGTTTATTTTTAGTCATGTTTTTCTCAAAATTCTTGTCTGAAGTATTATAAATGCTACTAGAACTTAAATTTTGCTGGTTAATATCATTGCGATTTCCTGAAAGTTTTATATCGCCAATTTTATAATTTACATTGATAGATTCTTTATCGTTGTTCCATTTATTGTCAAAATGTATTCCGCCAGTTTGAGTTACTGGAATTCCTTCACCATTAAATTGTCCATCCCAACTGTCAAATTCATCATTTCCATTGTTTGTAAAATAAATACCGCCGTCATCAGTTACCTGATAACTGTTTTGGCCATATTTATCTTTATCTCCCCATCCTAATCCTACTTGTCCTGTGTTGCCTAAAATACCATAAGCTGCTAGTTTTTTCTTATCCCAAAACTTATTAAACATGGCTTGACCTTTGTAAAAATCATTAGTTCCTCCTCCGAGCTCTACTTTCCCGAAATAACCATTTTTTTTGTCTTCTTTAAGTTTAACATTCAGCGTTTTGGTTTTTTGACCATCATCAATTCCTGTAAAAGCGGCTTGATCACTTTTTTTGTCGTACAATTGTACTTTATCAACCATGTCCGCACGCAGGTTTTTTGTAACTAAAGTGGGGTCATCACCAAAAAATTCTTCACCATCAACCAAAACTTTGGTTACAGTTTCGCCTTGAGCGGTAATTTTCCCATCCTTATCAATTTGTATTCCTGGGAATTGTTTTATCAGATCTTCCACTTTTGCATTAGGTTCTATTTTAAATGCTTTTGGATCAAATTCTAACGTATCTCCTTTGATTTTCATGGCGGCTCTATTGCCTTTTATAATTATTTCGGATAGTAATCTTCCTTTATCAGCCAAATTAATTTTACCATAATCTTTGATTAACTTTGTGGAATCAACAGAAAATTGATCTACAAAATCAGCATATTTGGGATAAGAAACTAGTAAAATAAATTTACCGGCTTTAATATTATTCAACTCAAAAGTTCCGTTTTCCTTAGCTCGTGTAAATTTTACTAAAACAGAATCTTTTGCTCTTAACAAAGAGATTGATGCTTTTGTTAAAGGAGTATTGTTTATAGTATCCATTACATATCCTTTAACTGTGCCTGATGTTTGTGCTTGTAAAGTATTTGATAAAAAAAGAAAGTAACATAATACTAGAATTGTTTGTCTCATTAATTGGTTGTGGTTTTTTGAAAAAGAGGCATTATAGTTCTATTCTATTTTTTGAGAAATAGAAATAAAATGCACTTGTCGTGTGATTTGTTTTTTTGAGTAAGTAAGATTGTAGATTCTAAAATAGAAATTGAAATAGCACCTTTTGATACGGAGTTGCTGAAGTATAGTGACTTGGTTTTATGAAATTCATAATTTTTTTGGAAGGTTTTGGCGGTTAGCGGTGTTAGTTTTAATGATATTAATTAATAATTATTACTATAATAGTTAAATGTGTGCATGGTTCAAATATAAATAAAAATACTACAATATTAAAAAGGACATTACTTTTATTTTTATGAATTATTTACGTTGCCAATTTGTTTTTTTGACAATATTTTCATACAGGTATATTGTTTGGTTCTGTCGCATCTACAACTAAGTTTTATCTTTGCCTTTTTTAAATTCTTAAACTTATGAATACAAAAGGTCATCGCTATCCGAAGTCTATTATACTGCAGGCAGTATATTTTAAGCTTAGGTTTACTTTAAGTTATCGAGATGTTGAAGAAATAATGAAGATTAGGGGCGTGATTGTGGATCATGCTACGATCCAACGTTGGGTTTATAAATTTGCGCCTTTCATTGAATCAGAGATGAAGAAGAGAAAGGTCAAAGTGGGGGTAAGCTGGAGATTGGATGAAACCTACATAAAAGTAAAAGGTATTTGGTGTTATTTGTACAGGGCAGTAGATAAATTAGGTAATACGGTTGATTTTCTTTTGACTAAGAAAAGACAGAGAATGAGCGCTCAGTCTTTTCTAATTAAAGCAATTAGTACTAACGGCACGCCACGAGTAATAAACATTGATAAAAGTGGTTCTAATACAGCAGCGATCAAAGTCTATAACAGGCGCTCGTTCTCAAAGATTAAAATCCGGCAATGTAAATATCTGAACAATATTGTCGAACAGGACCATCGATTTATCAAGTGGCGCATACAAAACGGATTAGGCTTTAAAAGTTTTGAATCTGCAAAGAGAACTTTAAGCGGTATTGAGGTTGTGCATATGCTTAGAAAGAATCAGATGGTTAATCCCGGAAAAACTATGTTTGAATCCTTTTGTAAATTAGCGGGCTAACTTTTAAATAGCTTAAATTCTTATACTTTATTCTGACAGATGCGACAGAGCCAGTTTGTTTATTTATGAAGAAAATAAAGCAAAAACGAGTCAAACTCATTTATTGATAAGGGTTAAATAAAAAAATGGCGCCAATTGTCTTCAATTGGCGCCATTTGGCTTTGTGACAGCAACAGGACAAATTTCTATAAATTTTATGGAAGATTTGAAGAGATTGGCTTACTACTGGTAAAGGCTGTCTTTCATTAGCTTAAAGAATTTGGTTTGGATGTCCTGTTGGGGATTGATTGAAAAATGTAGTATCAAAAAGCAGATAGTTAAATTCTTTTATTAAAAACTTCCTTAAATTTTTGCGTCAAAAAAGATATCCACTCCAAATCTCATATGCTACGAATTTGCCACAAAATTTGATTTACTGCTTTACATATTTGTTATGAGTAAAGTTTTATCTATTTTGTTATTCGATTATGATATCAAATGTTTAAACACGAAAACAATTTAATTTTTAGACAACAGATCATCAAAGAAATCAAAAATAAAAACCTCCAGAATCAAAATGTAGACTGGAGGCTTTTATTTAAAAAATCAGGATATATTTAAGATTTGATAAATTCTAAAATATCGTTATTAATTGTTTCTGCCTCTGTTGTTGGCATACCATGAGGAAATCCAGGATAAGAAATTAATTTTCCATTTTTCAAAAGAGCAGCAGCTTTAGGAGCCTGATTATATGGAACGATCTGATCATCTTCTCCGTGAAGAACCAATACAGGTATGTCTAAACTTTTCAAATCTTCAGTAAAATCGGATTCAGAGAAAGCTTTAATTCCTTCATAATGAGCCAGTACAGAACCCATCATTCCTTGACGCCACCA
This sequence comes from Flavobacterium sp. 245, assembly GCF_004362055.1. GTDB lineage: Bacteria > Bacteroidota > Bacteroidia > Flavobacteriales > Flavobacteriaceae > Flavobacterium. Next base: position 310,294 of record NZ_SNXB01000002.1, on the reverse strand, counting down.
ATTGTGTTTGATACCTTCCTGAACTGTTTTTCCTTCACGGTTCCATCCGTAAAAAGCGATTGGGAAATCATAGAAATATTGTGCTCTGTTAAATCCGGTTCCTTCTCTGATTTCATCAAAAACAGACAATGGGACACCATCAGGATTTGCCTTATTTTTGATCATGATCGGCGTAACAGCACTAATAATAATGGCTTTAGAAACACGTCCTTTTCCATATTTTGATGCGTAGCGAATTACTTCGCCTCCGCCGGTTGAATGGCCAATATGAATCGCATCTTTTAAGTCAAGTGCAGCGGTTAATTCTGCTACGTCTGCAGCATAGGTCTCCATGTTGTTACCTTCAGAACTTTGACCAGAACGACCGTGTCCGCGTCTGTCATGAGCAATAACTCTATATCCTTGTTTTAAGAAAAACATCATTTGCGCATCCCAGTCGTCTGCTGATAAAGGCCATCCGTGGTGAAAAACGATAGGTTGTCCTGTTCCCCAATCTTTATAATAAATTTCTGTTCCGTCTTTTACTGTAATTGTGCTCATTTTTTTGGTTTTAAGATTAATAAAATTAAGAGTATCCTAATTTTGGTATTGTCGTTAAATTCTAAGTTTTTATCATTTTTTATTTGACTTAGATTTCTTTGACAAATTTATATAGGAAGAGTAGAGCAGTCGATTAACCTAGATTAAGTAATGAATTGTAACAGCGCTATTACTATTTTTAATCTAAATAAATGCCTCAAAAGTCTTCGCTAACTTATTTTTATTTGAAAAGAATTACATGTGTTTTATCTTTTCGTAAATGGCAGGATCGTGTTTTTTTACTTTTATTTTCACGTATTTAGATGCCGGCATATTGCTTTCTTTCACCACATTATTTACAGAAACCAAAACATTGGTTTCAGGAAAATAAGTGACTGTATTTCGCTCTGGAATTTGATAAGAAACAATAAGGAATAAAGGTGCAATTCTTTCTATGCCATCATTATAATTAAAGAGATCTACTTTATCTCCTGCTTTAAATCCTGCTTTATCAATATCATTTTGATTCATAAAAATAACACGTCGTTCATTTTTTATTCCCCTGTAGCGGTCATCCATACCATAAATAGTAGTATTAAACTGGTCATGCGTACGAGTTGTGGCCATCATATATTCATCTGGTTCCAATTCATTATCTGGAATTTCTGTTAAAGTAAATGCCGCACGATCAGCAGATTCTTTAGCCGTAAATTGACCATGGCGAGGAGCATTAGGCAAATAAAAACCGCCCTTTTCGCGAACTCTACTATTGTAATTTTCAAAACCTGGAATGCAATTTTCAATAGCTTCTCTCACATCATCATAACTGTCGTGGTATCGCTTCCAGTCGATGACTGATTTTTCTCCAAGAACAGCCATCGCCATTCGGCAGACAATTTGAGTTTCGTTTATCAATTGATTCGAGATAGGTTTAAGCACGCCTTTTGAAGACTGCACCACGCCCATAGAATTTTCTGTACTAATAATCTGCACTTCTCCGTTAACGATATCCATATCACTTCGGGAAAGCGTAGGAAGAATAAGAGATTCTTTTCCGTGTATCAAATGGCCTCTATTGAGTTTTGTCGAGACACACACCAGCAGTTTCAGTTTTCGAAATGCTTCTGCGGTATAAGTCGTATCTGGTGCCGCCGATAGAAAATTACCGCCCATGCAGAACATAAATTTTACTTTCTCGTCATGAATCGCTTTTATCGTTCCAACTACATCATAACCGTGATTTCTCGGCGGACTAAATCCGAAATAATTTTGAAGACGATCTAATTGTTCATTGGTAGGTTTTTCATCAATAAGCATGGTTCTGTTTCCTTGAACATTACTGTGTCCGCGAACGGGACAGACTCCTGCGCCGGGTTTACCAATACTTCCTTTAATCAATAAAATATTGACAATCTCTCGGATCATATCGACACCATTTGGCTGCTGGGTAAGTCCCATTCCCCAGCAAACAATAATTCTTTTTTTGAAAGCCAGTATTTTTGCTGCTTCTATAATTAAATCTTTTGGAACTCCAGATAGAAAGGCAAGATGATCCAAGTCTAAATTTTCAAACTGTTTCTCAAAATTTTCAAAACCAGTTGTTTTGTCTTTGATAAATTCATGATCAAAAACTTCACCTGGGTTTTTCTTTTCTAATTCAATTAGCAAAAGTTCAATAGCTTTTAAAAGTGCCATATCGCCGTTTATTTTTATCGGAAGAAAAAGGTCTGTAAGTTTTCCGCCTGATCCAATTATCCCTTTTATAGCCTGTGGATTATGGAATCCCATTAAGCCAGCCTCAGGTAACGGATTAACCGCAATAATTTTTGCGCCATTGTTTTTGCCTTTTTCTAAAGCACTCAGCATTCTTGGAGCATTTGTTCCTGGATTCTGTCCGATTATCACAATCACATCGGTATCATAAAAATCTTCTAGAGTAACCGTTCCTTTTCCAATTCCGATTGTAGTTTTCAAAGCTGTTCCAGAGGTTTCGTGGCACATATTGGAACAATCTGGCATATTATTGGTTCCAAATTCTTTTGCAAAAAGCTGATAAAGAAAGGAAGCTTCATTACTGGTTCTTCCCGAAGTATAAAAGGCCGCTTCATTTGGAGATTCAAGCGCATTTAAATGGGAAGCAATTTTTGTAAAAGCCTCATTCCAACTTATGGGCTGATAATGTGTACCGCCAACAGGCAAATACATAGGTTCGGTCAATCTTCCCATTTTTCCAATTTGGTAATCGTCCAATTTTGAAAGGCTGTAAACAGAGTTTTCTTTAAAGAAAGCAGCATCAACTTTTTTGGTTGTAGCTTCTTCAGCCAGAGCTTTTGCTCCGTTTTCACAATATTCGCCCAAAGGAGATCGATCATCATCAGGATCTGGCCATGCGCAGCTGGAACAGTCAAAACCGCCCATTTGATTCATTTTAAATAAAGCTTTTCCGCCTCTTAGAATGGTTTTGTCTTCTATAAGATCGCTTACCGCAGCCATAACCGCAGGAACGCCGGCAGCCCATTTTTCTACTTTTGTTAATTTAAGTTTCGAAAGCTGGTACGGATTTTCTGCTTCAGGTAATTTATGGCTTAAATCAGCTGTTTTTTGTTGTAGATCTTTCTTCATTGTATTATGGTTTAATGGCTATTGTGTTAGGATTACGGTTTGTTCCGATGAGTTGTATATATTCAATCGGTTTTCTTTTAGAAATCCTAAAAGTGTAATATTAAACTCTGTCGCTAGTTCTACGGCCAAACTGGATGGAGCGCCAATAGAAGCAATAATAGAAATTCCCGCCATTGCTGCTTTTTGGATTAACTCAAAACTGGCTCTTCCGCTTAGAAGCAAAATATGTTCATTTAATGGCAGCGATTGATTTGCAAGAGATCTTCCAATCAATTTGTCTAATGCGTTATGCCTTCCAACATCTTCAGTTAAAAGAATCAAATCGCCTTGAGTATTAAAAAGCCCTGAGGCATGAAGACCGCCAGTGGATTCAAAATCGCTTTGAGCAATTCTTAATTTTTCGGGTAATTGATAAAAAACAGATGCATGAATCTGGATCTGCGATCTCATCAAATTTCCAAATGGGCTTACCGTTTTTATAGATTGAATCGAACTTTTTCCGCATACGCCACAACTTGAAGTCGTATAGAAATTTCGATCTGTCTGCATCAAATTTGGAGTAAAACCTTCTTTAAGATCAACCTGAACAATGTTTTGTTTTTGTGACAAGCAATTCATTTTTATTGCAAAAGCATCTTGAATATCTTCAAAAGAAGCAATAATTCCTTCTGTAAACAGAAAACCAATCGCAAGATCAACATCATTGCCAGGAGTTCGCATGGTAACCGAAATGTTCTTTTGAATTCTCTCTGAATTAGGACTGTAAGAAAGCCTGATTTCAAGAGGTTCTTCAACAGAAAGCGTATCTAAAAACGATGAGGTTCCGTTATTTTCTATTCTTTGAACACTTACGTGCTTGATGGAAACTAATTCCGTATAATTTATTTCCATGATATTGTAATTGAAGTTGTTACGTAAATTTAATTAAAAATAGATTCAAAAAATATAATTTCATTCATTAATTGAGAGCATACTATTCGATTTTTAGATTTAATTTTTGAACTATTTATTTCACGATTTCACTCATCAGTTGCAAGAGATCTTCTGCGCCTGCGTTAAATTTTCTACCATTGACAAAAAAAGAAGGTGTGCCATTTACACCGCTTAAAATACCGCTTTCAAAATCGGAATCTACTTTTGCGGCAAGTTCAGATTTTTTAATATCCACATTGAATTGATGTGGGTCTAGCTCCAATTTTTCTACTAATTCTAATAAAAAAGGTTCACTTAGAATTCTCTGATTTTCGTAGATGGCATCATGCATTTCCCAGAACTTTCCCTGCAATGCTGCGGCTTCTGCCGCAATTGCGGCAGGACGGGCGTATTGATGCATTTCTGATAACGGAAAATTTCTAAAAATAAATTTTATCTGTTTGCCGTATTTCGTCATCATTTCTTTAAGAATAGGATAAGCTGCACCGCAATAGGGACATTGATAATCTCCGTATTCTACGATTACTATATCAGCATCTTTTTTTCCTTGTATATGATCAGTTTTACTGACCGATGGTTTTAGTGACATAATTGATTGGTTTTTATAGTTTTTCTAAAGCTTCAAGAATTCCATCTGCTCCTGGGTTTATAGCCATTGGCGAGAGATAACTCCATTGTATAATTCCTTCTTTGTCAATTACAAAAAGGGCACGATTGCATTCACCTTCTTTCTCATTGTATACGCCATATTTTTTTGAAGTGTCTCCTTTTGGTTCAAAATCAGCCAGTAAAGGAAAATGCAGATTTCTTGATTGAGAAAAGGCCATGTGACACCATTTACTATCTACAGAAATACCGAAAATTGTAGCATCATATTTATTGAAATATTTCTGCATTTCGTTGTAAAGTGCCATTTGGTCGCTGCAAACTGGACTCCAGTCGGCAGGATAAAAAGCTAAAATCACGTTTTTTCCTTTAAATTCTGATAAAGTGATTTTTTGATCGGGTGTTGCAAATAAGGTAAAATCTGGCGCAACGTCATTTTTCTTCAACATAAGATTTATTTTTAAGGTTAAAGTCAGTAATCGGCAGTAACAATGCACAAGCAAGTAGTAATAAAGCAGGCAAAATAAGCGTCCAATTTTTGAATAACGGAAGTATAATTGGTACGACAGATGCCCCTAGTAAAAAGCCAATCCATAATAGTAAAAGCCGTATAGCATTGAGTTTATAAAACTTCCGACTGTTTTTATTGCGGGAAAGACTTAACATGGCTGTATTTCTAGCCAGACTATTCAAAGTTCCCGTCACGAAATCGGTATTTATTTTTTGACTTCCAACAGACGTTACAATGGTATTCATAACACCAGTTGAAAATAGAATGATAGGTATCGACAATCCGTTGTTTATCGTATAATAATTGGATGCCATTGTATAGACAATCAATATGCCTGAAACGATATAAAATGGCAGTGTCTGAATTTTGGATTCTCTCCACAACGAAATGCAGGTTCCAGCATATATTCCGAAAACAAAACAGCCAATTACCGTTAAAGACGAAAGAAGTACATTGAGTTTGCCACTGGATAAAGCGATTCCCAATTGTGTGCTGTTTCCGCTTATAAAAGAGACATATACTTTCCATTTCAGGAAACCGGCAGCATCAAGAAAGCCTGCAATAAAGGCTAAAAATATGGCTAGTTTCTCCTGCGATCTAGTTTGTTCAGACGAATCTATGAACTGTGTTTTGGCATCCACAATACTTATGATTACGGTTGAATAAACAGTTTGCTTTTAGGAAATTTTTCAATTTCGCCTTCTTCCAAACCAAAATTCGTTACCACGACATCTTTTGGATTTCCTGCAAGCCATTCGCTTAAATCAATAGACTGATAGGTGCCACTATTAAATCCAATTAAGATTTTACAAACGGTATTTCCAGTATTTTTAATGTAATGTCCTGCACCCATTGGCACATAACCGACATCTCCAGCGTTGAATTGTTCGGTAACGACTGTGCTTTCTGCTAAGAAAACAGACATTTCGGCTTGACCAGAAATATAATATTGCCATTCATCAGCATTGGGATGCCAATGCATTTCTCTTAAAGCGCCTGGCTGTAATTCTATAATAGATCCCGCCATTGTGGTACTGATAGGAAATTCTTTGCTTGTTACCAATCTTTGCAAACCGCCACCTGGAATTATTCTAGGTTGTTGAGAATGCAAGGGATAACGGTGTAAATTGGTCAATTCAATATCTGATTCTTCAGGTCGGGAAGCGGCAGTAAATGATAATTCGTCAGGAACAATCCCGGCTGCAAAATAGGCTTCTTTTTGAGGTAATGCGGCTACTTCTTCCAAAGTAATTCCCAAGTTTTGAGCAACAATTTCTGGTGGCATGCAGGATACAAAATCGGTAACGCTGAAAGTGTGATCTTCGGAAAAATTACCATTATCAAAGATTAGAATAAAATGGCATTCTTCTGTTCCTGTTGCTTGAATTGAATGTCCGTATCCTTTTGGAAAATACCAAACATCGCCTGGTTCAAAATTATCAGTGTAGCTTTTACCATTTGGATGAATAATCGTGGTGCGAACCGTTCCTGAAATAACATAAGCCCATTCTGCTGCATTTGCGTGCCAGTGTAATTCGCGCATACTTCCCGGCTGTAGTCGCATTGAAACTCCTGCGATGCCAATAGAAGCTGGAAAATCTTTTACGGAAGCTCCTCTTGTTGTACCGCCGTCATTGGTGCGTGGTTCTTTTTTTTCTAGTTCGTATTTGAAACTTAATAATTCGGTAGTCATAATAATAGCTTTTTGATGATTAATTGTATTGGTTTTTAATTCTATTGTAAAGCTATTGAAGATATATGCTGAGTATAGTTTGAATTCGTTAAATGGGCAAAATGAGTCGTTGAATTTAGTAAGAGAAACTTTAGGAATAATTTGAAGCTTTCTGATTATAGAGGATTTGTTTCTTTAGAGTTTAAACCAAAAAAATCACTGCAAACTACAGTGATTTTTGATTTTATAATGAGGGAAGTTTTAATTATTTATAAAGCCATTTTTTGATCAGTTTGGTATAATTGGGCATTACAACAAATACCATTAAAAAGACTATGATGCCCGAAATTATTAATCCATCAAAATAATGATTTGACGGTACTTTCAAAAATCTCAAAAAGGGGAGTGCCAATAAAGGAATTAAAAGGGACAATGGATAAATAGCAGACCATGTTACAAGAAATTGTTTCCAGCGAACAGGAACTTTGTTTCCTTCGTTTTTTGCATTAAAAAGAAAATCCAAACCTGATTTTATCTGGTAGTTGTCATTTTTTCTGAATAATGGATTTGCTTTTTTAATGAGCATTTTACGGTCTTCCGATTCCATCCAGTATTTAAGGTTTTCAATAGTGTCAAATCGGATAATAACCGTGTAAACAAACGTTAAATGCAGAATTGGCCGTACGATCTGCAAATCGATAAAACCATTGGAGTGTTTGGTAATGGGAACAATTTCATCCAGCCATTTTTCATATTCCTGTTCTTTTCCATCCAAAATATGGTGCGTAATAACAACAGATGCGCCTTGATTTTCCATATTACTATTTATTTTTGGTTGAGGTTTAAGGTTTATTCGGACTAATTATCGAACTAAAATAATTTTGCCCGTATGACTGCCATCTTCTAATAATCGATGTGCATCAGGAGCTTCGGTGAAAGGAAAGGTTTTAAAAATAATCGGTTTGAATTGTTTTGACTCGATTAATGGCCAGACGTTTTTTTGCACTTCTTTGGCTAGCTGTTTTTTAAAATCATAGTCTCGGCTTCTTAAGGTGCTTCCGGTAATTGTTAAACGTTTAATCATTACTTTCCAAATATCAAGATCTACATGACTGCCGCTTACGGCATTAATATGAACTAATCTGCCTTCGGGTTTTAGGATATTTACATTTTTACTCAGGTAATTACCGCCAATCATATCTAAAATGACATCGACTCCTTCTTCCTGCAAAACGGTTTCAAAATCTTGGGTTTTGTAATTAATATATGATGCAGCGCCAAGATCGAGACATTTTTGACCTTTTTCATCAGATCCTACTGTTACAATTATACGAATGCCAAGAGAATGGGCAATTTGGATTCCCGTAATGCCAATGCCACTGTTGCCGCCGTGAATCAAAAGAGTTTCACCAGATTTTAGGTTTCCTCTCTGAAAAACATTTGACCATACAGTAAAAACCGTTTCAGGCAAACTTGCTGCTTCAGCAAAAGTCAGTCCAGCTGGAATTGGCAGACATTGACCTTCCCGAACGCTTACATATTCTGCATAACCACTGCCAGCGAGAATAGCACAGACTTTATCACCAATTTTTAAATCGGTAACATCTGGTCCGCATTCGACTACAATTCCTGAAACTTCCAAACCTGGAATTTCAGATGAAATTCCAGCTGGTGCAGGATAATTCCCTTCACGCTGGAAGATATCAGAGCGGTTTAAACCTGCTGCTTTAACTTCTATTAATACTTTGTCTCCGCTTACTTCTGGAGTTGGATATTCCTGCAGTTTAAGTACATCTGGAGCTCCAAATTGAGTTATAACTATTGCTTTCATTTGGTTTGCGATTAATGGTTTTTGTTTAATTGTTCTGTTCTTTTCCAAGTGAGTTTATGAATGACCCAACGTGAATTGCTTATAAATGGTTTCTCTGTTTCTAAATGAAGCAATCCATCTTTAAAAAGAACTTTTCTGTTTTGTGTCTCATTTCTCCAATTTTCAAAAAGTGAAACAGACATGGTATGGCTGACTATTTGTTTTTCATCATCAGTTTTGAAGGGACCAGAATAGGCGAGATAAGAGGTACTGTCTTTGGTATCAGAATGTTCAAAATCAGTATTCATTATTTGTGCCGACATATAGCCGTCGCTGTTATAAATAATAATGCCTTTTGGTTTGGTTCCCATCGGATTTGTAATTTTTCCATCCCTTAAAGGTACTTCAATCAATTCAACTAATGTCCAAGAGCCGATTAGTATTTCAAACAAATTATTTTTCATAATACTCAAAATAATAAGAGCGCACATTGGTGCGCTCGATTTCTATACTATTAAAAAGGCTGATTGTATTTTCCAGTTAATGCTTTGTTTTCTATGCTTTTAGCAAAGTTAGGAGTTTCCTCATGATTGTGTGCATCAGAAGCAGCTTGTCTTGAAGCAGCAGCGCCAGCTAGATCTACTCCATGTTCTTTTAAGTATTCAAACATTTCTGGTGTTGCAGTTGCATGAATCTCATTGGTGTAAAGGCAAGTATTTTCATCAATTTTGGTTACTTTAAGTTCCCATAAAACCTGAACTTTAGTACGTCCGTTTTTAGTAATAGAATCTGAGATAGACAGCATACGGCAATAATCTGGACGATGAACTGTTGCCACATAATGCTGTACCATTAAAGCATCGCCAATTGTTTCTACATTAATAGACATAGGTTCGCCTTCATAGGTGCTGGTAATTCCTGCACCAATATGCTGAGTGGAACAACGTTGGTATTCTGCATCAGGAAGATTTAAAAGCCAGTCTGCAATATTTACTTTTTCAATTGGAGCATTAATAACTGCAGTTACTGCTGAATGTGATAATGCGTTTTCTTTGGTTTGGATGATTTCCATGATTTCTTGGTTTTAAATGTTTAACTGAAGTAAATTTACCGCCTTACATTCGTGTAGCATTCCACTATTCATCGAATGGGCAAAAACACTCGTTTAAAGAGCGAAATCAATCGTTTGTTGTTATCATAGATCTGTATTTAATACGTTTCCCGAGGTTGAAACCTCGGGCTATGTTTTAAAATTGGAACGAAAAATCATCTCAATATGGGTAAACATAGCCAGTGGTTTCAACCACTGGGACACAACGATAATTACGCCTGCAATCATTAATGTATGATTATTTAAATGGGCATTTTATACAGCTATATTTTAAAATGAAAAAAAACAAAAAAGACCGCCTTTTACAGACAGTCTTTCAATTGAATAATATATAGTAAGATGGTTTTTCTTGAATTTAAAACGAGCTCTTGTCTTATTTATTTCACAGTGATTCTAAAAAAACTTTAGCTTCTAAGAGAGACGAGTTCAAAATCTTTTCGACATCATTTAAAATTTGATGTAAAGTTGCATTTTGTTCTGTAGCCAATTCAAGAATATCAAGTTTTTCTTCTAAAAGAGGCAATAGTCCCATTATAGCAGCACTTGATTGTAAGTCATGTGCTCTAAGTTTCACCATTTTAAAATCTTGATTTTGATAAGCCGTCATAAGCTGTTCCAAATGTAGTGGCACATTGTCAATAAACTGTTTGGTGACAGTTTGTTCAAACGCTTTATTGCCAGCGCTTACAGATTGCATATACGAAAGATCAATATGTTGAAAAACAGGATCAGATTGTATAACGTTTGTTTCTTCGGAATTTGATTCTTTCAGTCCAAAAGCAGCAATCAGTTTAAAAAGTTCTTCCTCTTTTATAGGTTTTGAAATGTATTCGTTCATTCCTCGGCTCAAACATCTTTCTCTTTCGCCAGGCAGGGCATGTGCCGTCATGGCAATTATGGGAATATCTAGTTTTAAGATTTCTCTAATTTGCTGAACAGCCGTATATCCATCCATTTGAGGCATCTGTAAATCCATTAATACAAGATCACAATCTTTTTTGCTTAAATATTCTACTGCTTCCAAACCGTTAGAAGCCATTTCAAAATCAACATTCCATTGAGAAAGCAAATGTTTCATTAAACTTTGATTGATCGCGTTGTCATCTACAACTAAAACTCTCAAAGCGGTATTTGAGATATCTTTAAAGTGGTTAATATTGGCAATAGGTTTAGAATTGAGCTGTTCTTTAGCAATATCATACGGAATATAAAAGCTAAAGGTTGTTCCTTTTCCTTGTTCACTTTTTACTTCAATATCACCGTTTTGCAATAAAATCAGTTTTTTTACTATTGATAATCCTAGGCCAGTCCCACCGTAATTTCGAGTTGTGGAGTCTTCACCTTGATTGAATCTTTCAAAGACTTCATTTAGCTTTTCTTTATCAATTCCAATTCCCGTGTCCGTAATTTTAAAGCCTACAATGATCTTGTCTTCATGTTGTAGTTTGTTATGGACCTCAATGTTTACAGATCCCTGATGGGTAAATTTTATGGCATTTCCAATGAGGTTTACTAATATTTGAGTTAATCTCGTGGCATCACCAATTAAAGTATCAGGGATCGAAGTATCGACTTTACTGGAGATGGTTAATTTTTTTTCTTTTACACGTTCTGAAAAAAGCGTTTCAACCGAATCCAATAATCCGTTGATGCTGAATATTCCAGGCGTAATACGCATCATTCCAGCCTCAATTTTAGATAAATCGAGTATGTCATTAATAATGGTCATTAAATTTTCGCCCGAACGCTGAATAGAATTCACAAATTCTGCGGAAGTTTCATCCAAAGGCCTTTTTTGTAATAAATTGGTGAAACCTAAAATACCACTAAGCGGCGTTCTGATTTCATGACTCATATTAGCCAGAAAATTTTCTTTGGTCTGAGCGGCGATCGATGCTTTTTTTTCTGCAATATCCAATTCTTTAATCAGAAAATGTTGTCTTCTAAATTGGCGCATAATATGATACCCTATAACGGCACCACTCAAAACTAGTAAAACTAATAAGGAGATGTCGTAAAGTTTTGCTCTTTGACCCATTTCCACACTTAGATTTCGCAACTCTACCATGCGCAATTGACGCTTATGGTAAATCTTTGCTGTAATATCGGTAATCTCATTAGAAATTATTCTGGCTCTAGGATTAGCAATTGAGCTATCATCATCCATATTTCCTAAAGAATCAAAACGATGCAGGAGTTTTCCTTTTGTGACCATTTTATCCTGAGCCAAAACTCTGAGTCTTTGTATTAACTTTTCCTCTTCAGGATCGGCATTATCCACAGAAAGGGAATCGAGAAAATTTCTAATCTGCCTGATCTTTTGATCGATTCCTTCTAAATGTGTAGTGTCATTAGTAGCGATCGAAGCTCGAATTCTGCTTTCGACACCCAAAATATCGCGGTCAATTTCTCTTAAATGATTGCTGGAACGCAATTCGTTTAAAAGGGTATTATTATTTCGTATGAGTTCTTTAGTATTTTGAGCCGAATTAATTTGTACAGCAATCAATAATATACTGCATAAAATAAAACTGCTAATTATAAAATAACTAAAGCGTTTGTTACCCATTACGGTAGACGTATTTATCATAAAATAAGTGTATATGAAATTGTACTATCTTAATTCAATAAGACAGAATTCTAATTTCTCAGCATCGAAAACAAAATGATATTTAAAATACATTCATTCTTGTGTTAAGTGCTTTTCTGTAGGCATCTGCAACAGGAATAAATTTTTTATTAATCATAATACCGCCATCTTGTAAAGTATCGATTTTACCAATAGAAACGATATAGGAACGATGTACTCTAATGAAATCATCTTTTGGCAGTCGTTCTTCAGCAGTTTTCATTTTACCGTGGATGGCAAACATTTTTTCTTTAGTATAAAACTTTACATAATCGCCCATTGCTTCTGCATAAAAAATATCATCCAGTTTTAAGCGTCTTGTAATATTCGAATCTCTGACGAATAAGAATTCTTCTTTGCCAAATTGCACATTTTCTTTTCGGCTTTCAATTATAGACTGCGCTTTACTTACTGCCTGTAAAAATCGGGCAGGAGTAACTGGTTTTAGAATATAATCTGCGATATTCAATTCAAATGCCTCCAGCGCATATTCTTTTTTAGAAGAGGTAAAAATGATGATGATATCTTTCCCTGCGAGATTTTTTGTCAGCTCAATTCCTGTCATCTCAGGCATTTCAATATCCAAAAAAATTAAATCTACCTGATTTTCCTGTAAATGATGATACGCTTCAATGGCGTTAGAATATTCATTTACAACAGTAAGATTCGGAATTTGTTTTGCCAAATGAGATAAAGTAGTTCTTGCAATATCATTGTCATCAACAATTAACGCTTTCATGGTATTTGGTTTTTGGTTTAGACAAATATACTTATTCCTTGTTATTTTATCTAAAGTAAGAGCGTATCATCCATGCCATTTCTTCATGAATTTCTATTAAACCAGTAATAAAATCGCTTGAACCATAATCTTTGTAATCATCGGCAAAAGGAGTAATGTTGCCACGAATAAATTCAATGATGCTTTCATGGTCTTGCAATAGATCTTTCATAAATCCTAAACCATCGTTTGTTCTTTCACTGTATTCTGTAAGATGCGTCAATTCAAGATAGGACTTTAAGGTTGCTGGTGCGTAGTGACCAATTTTGCGCATACGTTCAGCAACGCTGTCAATGATTTCATCTAGTTGTTTGTAATGATTTTCAAAGAAAATGTGATTCGCATGAAAATTATCGCCTGTAACATTCCAGTGTGCATTTCTGGTTTTGGTGTAAAGTACAAATTCATCTGCTAACAGTTTTGCTAATTCATTAGAAACAGCGTTTGTGTTTTTTTCTGTAATACCAATGGTTGCTTTCATAATTTCAAGTTTTTAAGTTATAAGCAGTAATGCTTTGTTTTCTTATGTAAAGGTCTTTAGAAAACTTCTTTAAAAAGTATGATTTTAGGTAAACAGGCAAAATGAATCGTTGAAATGAAGAAGGTGTCCTTTTAAGTAGTTTTTACGTTAAAAAACTCCAGTATTTTTTAATGACAAATTGGAAACATAAATTAATATTAGTGTATTGTATAAGAACAGAATTTATTAAAAAAAATAAATTTGTAATAGAATTTACTATTACTTTTAATTGAAGATTCACAAATTTTATAAAACATGAATTTAGAACAAGAAAAAAAGCTTGCGGCAAAAGAAGCAGTTAAATTACTAACTGATAATATGATTGTGGGATTAGGTACAGGTTCAAGCTCTGTTTATGCAATAAGAGAAATTGCAAAACTTGTCAGCAATGGCCTAAAAATAAAAGCGGTACCAACTTCTAATAAAACTAAAGAACTTGCTGAGGCTTTAAATATTCCTTTGATTGATATTAATTTGATAAATTCAATAGATATTACAATTGATGGAGCAGATGAATTTACCTCTGACTTAATTTTAATCAAAGGCGGTGGGGGTGCATTGCTTAGAGAAAAAATTGTAGCCTCATTAACAAAACAAGAAATTATAATAGTGGATTCATCAAAAGAAGTAAAACAAATAGGAAAATTCAAAGTCCCAATTGAAGTAATTCCATTTGCTTCAAATTATATTTTAAGTCAAATTAAAATATTAAATGGTATTGGAAAAATTAGGATGGCAGGAGATAGACCATTTAAAACAGATCAGGCAAACAATATTATAGATGCTGATTTTGGCATCATTTCTGATCCTGCTTCTTTATCTAAAAAGTTAAATGATATTAATGGAATTGTTGGACATGGAATATTTATCGGTCTGACAAGTAAAGTTATCATGGGAAAAGGAGATTCAACCATAATTTTTGATTAAAGCGGAATTATTCAATTTAATAGTTTTTATGTGAGCTTCTTTTTTACAAAACCGCCTTAGATTTCTGTGCCACTTTTGGAGGGAACTCCAAAACCCTGTTACCACGATTTTACATTGAACTTTACTGAAATGTTGGCAAAGAAAATTTGTTGATTATAATAATGAGAAAATTATGAGGTGTCATTGTTAAAACTTAAAAGTTTAATTTTATCTTTACAATCATATACACACTTCTTACTTGTCATAACAAAATAATCCTTCCTAATTATTTTGGCAAGTTACTGGTTTAAGAAGGTATTTTCGAAAGTCACTTTCATTTACATAAACTTATAATTTCATGTATCAAACTGTAAAATATATTTTGCTGCTTTTTTTAGCATCATTAACTTTAATTTCCTGCAAACAAAAACTGAGCGATAAAATAAAAGTTGGATTTTCTCAGGCTATGACTACAGATGATTGGCGTAAACAAATGAACAGCTCAATGAAAATTGAAGCTTCATTAAGGCCTGAGGTCGATTTAACTATAAAAGACGCCAATAATAATATCGAGAAACAGATAGAAGATATTGAAAGATTCATATCTAATAAAGTTGATGTTATTATTGTCTCTCCAATTCAATCTAAACCTTTGACTGCAGTTGTAGAAAAATCAATAAAGGCAGGAATTCCTGTTCTTGTTGTAGATCGAAAAATTGAGGGAGAAAGCTATACTGCTTATCTTGGAGCTGATAATATCGAAATTGGCAGAATTGCTGCCCGATATATTATCTCTCACAGTAAAGGTTCTGGCAAAATCATTGAAATAACAGGAGCAAACGGTTCTTCACCAGCATATGAACGTAGTCTTGGATTTGATCAGATTATCAAAGAAAATAAGCGTTTTAAGATCGAAAACACTATAAATGGCGATTGGGAAAAAGAGTCAGTCAAAGTGCCTTTAAAAGCAATTCTTTTACAAAATCATGACATCGAATATATTTTTGCTCATAATGATCGTATGGCTTTAAGTGCCTGGGAAACTGCCAAAACTGTTGGTTTAGAAAAGAAAATCAAATTTATTGGTGTTGACGGACTCAATACAGTAAATGGGGGGATAGAATTGGTAAAAAGCGGAGTTTTAGACGGTACAATACTATATCCGACAGGAGGAAATGAAGCGTTGAAATTGGCTTTAAAAATGTACAATAAAGAAGCAATTGCAAAAAATAATATTCTAAATACAATTGTAATAGATAAGAATAATGCTGAAATTATCGAAAATCAAATGGATAAAGTCGATCAACAGCAAACAGTTATTGAGTCACAACAGGGAGCGATAAAGGTTCAGGAAAGAGAATATGCTTCGCAGAATAACTTGGTTCGGTTGCTGAGTTTTTTCTTA
This sequence comes from Flavobacterium sp. 245, assembly GCF_004362055.1. Taxonomy (GTDB): domain Bacteria; phylum Bacteroidota; class Bacteroidia; order Flavobacteriales; family Flavobacteriaceae; genus Flavobacterium. The sequence goes on along the minus strand of NZ_SNXB01000002.1, from coordinate 294,272 downwards.
GTGATTATTTTGAGTTTGACGATTTATAGTATTTATTCAACTATTTCTATTTCAAGAAAGAAAAAACAGCTTGAAAGAATTAATCAAACCGTAATTGATCAGAATAATGAAATTCAGGAAATGGCTCAAATTGCTCAAAGAAGCAACGACGCAAAATTGAATTTCTTTACTGGACTTTCGCATGAATTTAAAACACCCATAACGCTTATTATGAGTTATGTAGAGTCGTTGATTGAAAATGAAAAAATTAAAGGTACAGCACTGATTGACGAAGTAAAACTAATTCATAAAAACTCAAATCGATTGCTCAGATTAATAAATCAATTGTTGGATTTCAGGAAGATTGAAGAACAAAAATTTGCACTTAGAGCTTCCAATACAAAAATTTACGATTTCACAAATGAAGTCATGGCTAATTTTAAAGGCGAAGCTGCCCGAAGAAATATTGATTTTCAGCTTACTTGCAAAAATAAAAACTTGGAATTGTTTATCGATAGAGGATTGATGGATAAAGTGTATTTCAATTTGCTTTCTAATGCCTTTAAATTTACACCCGATAACGGAAAAATCAGCATTTCAATTATCGACAATCAAGATAATACAGTTAAAATCAGTTTTAAAGATTCTGGAATCGGAATACCCGAAAATGAATTATCTAATGTTTTTAATCCTTTTTTCAGGGCTTCAAATAATAATAAAAACAGTTCGGGAATTGGACTTCATCTCTCAAAAGAGTTTGTGCTCTTACATCGGGGAACGATAGAATTGAAATCAAAACAGGGAAGCGAATTCTTAATTACCTTATTGAAAGGAGTAAGCCATTTACAGCCTTCTGAAATTATAAATAAAGCTGAAAAACTAAATGAAACACCAAGTTTAATTACAGATAATCTTGATATAGAATCTGATTTGAATGAGAAAAATGTAATTTCTGAATCTGAAAAACATACACTTCTGGTTATAGAAGACAATATAGATTTGGTTTCATTTTTAAAAGCTAAATTATCTAATGAATATGTCATTTATACTTCTGACGGAAGCGATGCTATTGAAAAAGCAATGGAAATTGTTCCTGATATTATCATTTGTGACATTAATTTGGTAGATAAAGACGGTTACGAAATCAGTAAAGAATTGAAAAAAGATTTGCGTTCGTCACATATTCCTATTATTATTTTAACAGCACAGAGCAATAAAGAATCAGTTTTAAAAGGATTGCAAAGTGGAGTAGATCAGTATCTAACGAAGCCTTTTAGCCTGTCTATTTTAAAACAATCTATATCAAGTCTGCTTTTCAACAGAGAGAAACTTCGTTATTACTATACTAATAATATATATCGTGTTGAACCTGAGTCGAAATTTGGCAATCAGGAACAATCCTTTATTACCAAAATGAATGACATCATTAAGAAAAACGTCGAAAATCCCAAATTCTCTGTTGAAGATTTAGCTGATAAACTCGGAGTTTCGAGAGTTCAGTTGTATCGAAAAGTAAAAGCAATTATAGGAATTAATATAAGTGACCATATCAATAATGTAAAATTGGAGAAGGCGGCAGAGCTTTTAAAGTCAAATAATATGAATATTTCTGAAATTGCGTACTCACTTGGTTTCTCTTCTCCCAACTATTTTTCTACAGCTTTTAAGAATAAATTTGGAATTTCACCAAAGGAATACAAATCTTCCATTTAATATTGGTTTAAAATTGATGCAATTTAGGTATCAATTTTAAACCTAATGTAACAAAATCGAAACTACAAGGTTTTCGTAAATAAATTTTAAATTATCTAAAGCCTTGTAAATAAGGCTTTTGTTATTTAAATATCAAACTGTCAGTATTTATAGAATTAAATTGTAACATCATTAAAAATAAGTTGTTTTTTTTGCGGATATCTTAGCAACAAGTTTTTAATACATCTACAATGAACAAGATATTGATTTGGTCTGTTACTGCTGCACTGGCAGGTTTTCTATTCGGTTTTGATACCGTAGTTATTTCTGGAGCTGATAAACAGCTACAGCTTCTTTGGCATTCATCTGATGCTTTTCATGGATCTGTTGTTATGGCAATGGCACTTTGGGGAACAGTTGTAGGTGCCATTTTTGGTGGAATTCCAACCAATAAAATAGGTCGTAAAAAAACACTGTTCTGGATAGGAATTTTATACTTTCTTTCTGCTATTGGTGCTGCTTTTGCAAATGATCCATTTGTATTTGCTGCTTTCAGATTTATTGGAGGCTTGGGTGTTGGGGCTTCAACTATTGCAGCGCCGGCCTATGTTTCCGAAATTGCTCCGGCTGACAAACGCGGACGTTTAGTAGCGCTGTATCAGTTTAATATTGTACTTGGAATTTTAATTGCATTTATCTCCAACTACTTTTTAAAAGATATTGGAGAAAATGCCTGGCGTTGGATGATAGGAGTGCAGGCTATTCCTTCTTTTATTTACATTCTTTTTATACTTACAATTCCAGAGAGCCCAAGATGGTTATTATCTAAAAACCGAGATGAAGAGGCTCGTAAAGTTCTGTTTCAAATTGATCCGTCTGCTGACCTAAAAGACATCATGGATGATTCCAGAGAAAATGGTGTTACAAAACATGAAAATATCTTCATGAAGAAATACCGTTTTCCGTTAGTATTGGCTTTTTTAATTGCATTCTTTAACCAATTTTCGGGAATCAATGCCTTTTTATATTATGCGCCAAGAATTTTTGAAGAAGCAGGTTTAGGACAAAATACAGCTTTATTAAGTAGTATCGGAATCGGAATTACGAATCTTATATTCACTTTAATCGGCGTAGCATTAATTGACAAATTAGGAAGAAAGTTGTTAATGTACATTGGTTCTGTGGGATATATTATTTCTTTAGGATTGGTTTCTGCTGCCTTTTATTTCAATTGGGGAGGCTTATCTGTACCTATTTTCCTTTTCTTATTTATTGCTTCTCACGCCATTGGCCAAGGGGCAGTTATCTGGGTTTTTATTTCCGAAATTTTTCCAAATCACATTCGGGCTTCTGGACAGGCATTTGGGAGTTCAGTACATTGGGTTTTGGCAGCAATTATCCCATCTTTAATTCCGATGCTATTTTCAGAAATTGGCCCGGAAGTAGTATTCTTAATTTTTACATTGATGATGGTGCTGCAATTACTGTTCGTAATTTTTCTGATGCCAGAAACCAAAGGAGTTTCTTTAGAAGTATTAAGTGAAAATCTAACCAAAAAAAATATCAAAAAAAATGAGATCAAAGAAACATCTACCGCTGGCATTTTATAGTGCGATACTCCTCTCAGTAGGGGGACTTAAACCGTATTCGGCTGTTGCGCAAACAACTGCTGTTTCAGTATCAGCATCTTCAGAGGAGCAAATGTACCGTCCTAATTTTCATTTTACTCCAAAAAAAGGCTGGATGAACGATCCTAACGGAATGTTCTATGCAGATGGAAAATATCATTTATTCTACCAGCACTTTCCTGATGGAAATAAATGGGGACCGATGCATTGGGGACATGCCGTTAGTAAAGATCTCATTAAATGGGAAGAGTTGCCTATCGCGATTTACCCGGATAAGAATAAATATATTTTTTCAGGAAGTGCTGTTGTAGATTCAAACAATACTTCGGGTTTAGGAACGGAGAAAACGGCTCCAATTGTAGCAATTTATACGCTGCATGATATGACAAAAGAAAAAGAAAATAAAATTGATGTCGAGCAGCAGGACATTGCTTTTTCGAATGACAATGGTTTTACATGGCAGAAATTTGAGGAAGGAAATCCTGTCATAAAAAACCCTGGAATTCGAGATTTTCGTGACCCGAAAGTAACTTGGGATGAAACGAATAAGCAATGGATTATGGTTTTAGCAGCACAGGACCGTTCTCAATTTTATAAATCCAAAGACTTAAAAAACTGGGAATATTTATCTGATTTCGGAAAAAATATTGGGGCACATGGAGGTGTTTGGGAATGTCCAGATTTTTTTGAAATAAAAGTACAAGGGTCAAATGAAACCAAATGGGTTTTAATTCAGAGCTTAAATCCAGGAGGTGTAAATGGAGGTTCCGGAACGCAATATTTTATTGGAGATTTTGATGGAACTACTTTTACATTAGACCCAAATTTTGCCAAAAGAGTAGAACAGGAAAAGGCTGTTTGGATAGATTATGGGAAAGACAATTATGCTGGTGTAACTTGGAATAATGTTCCAAGTGCTGACGGACGTCGATTATTTATCGGCTGGATGTCTAATTGGGAGTACGCGCAAGATGTTCCAACATTTGCATGGAGAAGCAGCACTACAATTGCCCGCGAAATTCAGTTGATAAAAAAAGGAAATGCTTATAGTCTGATCAGTAATCCGGTAAAAGAAATCAATAAATATGTTTCTAAATCTATAAAAAAGAAAAACCTAAAAGGAAAAGGCAATCTTTCGATTTCCGGATCAGGGAAAATTGATTTAACTAAGGCAATTATTGATTTTAAGCTGAAAAACATAAAACAAGACACGTACACTTTTACGCTTTCAAATGAAAAAGGTGAGTCTTTGACTTTCGGAATCAATAATTCAGATCATTATTTATTTGTAGATCGTTCGAAGTCTGGAAAAAATGATTTCTCTGAAAAGTTTGCAGCAACGATCACAAAAGCAGCTTTAAACGGGAATCAAAAAGAAGGTGTTTTTAAAATTATTTTAGATAAAACCTCTATTGAAATATTTTACAACAATGGCGAAAAAGTTATAACAGAAATCTTTTTCACAAACCAGCCATTTACATCTCTATCAGTTTCTTCAAAGGAGGAAATTGAATTGAATAACCTCGTAATTAACCAATTAAATATAAACTAACTAAAAACCACTAACCTCATGAAAAGTAAAATTATTTATTTTCTATTTTTCTTCTTTCCGGTGCTACTTATGACGGCTCAGGAAAATGGAGTAAAGGGAACGGTATTTTCTGCAGATGACGGAATGCCGCTTCCAGGAGCAACCGTACTTATTTCAGGTACAAATACCAGTACAGTAACAGATTTTGATGGCAATTTTTCGTTCGGCAATATAAATTCAGATGCGGTTCTTGTAGTTTCCTTTATAGGATATGCTCCACAATCTATTCCTGTTAAAGGCCAAAAAACGATCAATGTAACTTTAAAAGTAGACAACAACCAGCTAAATGAAGTTGTAGTAACAGGATACTCCAAACAAAAGAAAACGGATATCACCGGAGCAGTTGCCGTTGTGAACATGAAGGAAGTCATGAAGCAGCCGGAGCCAAACCCAATCAAAGCTTTGCAGGGAAGAATTGCCGGAGTAAAAGTATCTTCAGATGGTTCGCCGAGCGGAGGAAATACAAAAGTGGTAATTCGTGGTGTTGGAACTTTGAACAACACAGATCCGCTTTACGTAATTGACGGAATGCCGACAAAATCTGGAATGCATGAATTAAATCCTAATGATATTGAAACGATTCAGGTTCTGAAAGATGCTTCTTCAGCGAGTATTTATGGTTCCCGAGCTTCAAACGGAGTAATCATCATTACAACCAAAAAAGGTAAAGAAGGTAAAATGAGAATCAATTTCAGTACCTATGCTTCCTTTTCTGATTATTCAAGAAAGTTAGATGTCCTAAACGCAAACCAGTTTGGGCAGGCACTTTGGCAGGCGAATATTAACGACGGTTTAAATCCGAATAATAACAATTTACGTTATCAGTTTGATTGGTCGGTAAACAATAATAAACCGCAATTGAATAAAGTTTTGGTTCCGGAATATTTAGATGCACAACAAACCATAAAAGCTTCAAATACGGACTGGTATGACGCAATTTCTCAAACCGGAGTTGCCAATTCTTATGATTTATCAGTTTCGAATGCTTCTGACAAAGGAAATTATGTTTTTTCGCTAGGATATTATGGAAATGAAGGCGTTGTAAAAACAACAGATTTCGAAAGAATTTCTGCCCGAATGAACAGTTCTTATAAATACTTTGATGGCAAATTAGTTATCGGAGAAAATTTCAGTTTAAATCGTACAAACGAAGTAACAGATCCGGGCGTTTTAGATCCTGCATTGAGAGCTTTACCAATTATTCCGGTGCATACTGTAGACGGAATTGGTTGGGGAGGACCGGTTGGAGGAATGAACGACAGACAAAATCCGGTTCGTCTTTTAGAATATAATAAAGATAACAAATACGATTATTTACGTCTTTTTGGTAACGCTTACGCGGATTTGGAAATCATTAAAAATCTGCACATCAAAACCAGTTTCGGAATGGATTATGGTTTTTACAAAAAACGTACGCTGCAAAGAAGCTACAAATCAGGTTATCTGCAAAACGATCAAACGTCTGTTACAATCGATCAGTCAATCAGCGACAAATGGACTTGGACGAATACAGCAATTTACAGCTTAAATTTTGGAAAAAGCAATCTTAATTTGATGGCGGGAACGGAGATGTATAAAGATACTTATGATACAAACACGTTACGTAAAAATGACTTTTTGATCGAAACGCCGGATTATATGTATCCAGATGCAGGAACTGGAGAATCTTTTACCAGCGGAACTTCGACTGTATATTCTTTGCTTTCTTATTTTGGAAAAGCAGATTACGAGTTTGATAATCGCTATTTGGTTTCGGCAACAATTCGTCGTGATGGTTCTTCTCGTTTTGGAAAAAACAATCAATTCGGGACATTTCCGGCAGTTTCAGCGGGGTGGAGAATCAGCAATGAAAACTTCATTAAAAATAGTGCTCCTGTTTTTTCAGACTTGAAATTAAGAGCAGGCTGGGGACAAACCGGAAATCAAGAAATCAGCAATACGGCAGTTTACTCGCTTTATCTGGCAAGTTACGCAGGCGGAAGTCCAACTTGGGCAACGTCTTACGGAACAGCTTATGATATTGCAGGAAACGGAAACGGATTACTTCCATCTGGTTTCATCGCAACGCAATCAGGAAATGATGATTTGAAATGGGAAACGACTACACAGACGAATATTGGTTTGGACTTTGGTTTATTCAAACAAAAATTAAGCGGATCTATTGATTATTATATCAAAAAAACAGATGATATTTTGGTATTGCCACCGTATTTAGGAGTTATTGGAGAAGGTGGAAATCGTTGGGTAAACGGAGCTTCTATGGAAAATAAAGGTTGGGAGTTTTCTTTAGGATATCACGATGAAACTTCATTTGGATTGAAGTATGATATTTCCGGAAACATTTCGGCAAACAAAAATAAGATTACACAATTGCCGGATGAAGTAAAAAACAACTACGGAGGCGACGGATTGGATGATAATATTTTAGGACGTCCAATTAATTCGATGTACGGATATGTTACTGACGGATTGTTTACAAGTCAGGATCAGGTGGATAACTCGGCAATTCAGGAAGGAAAAGGACTTGGTAGAATTCGTTACAAAGACTTAAACGGCGACGGAACAATTACAGATAAAGACCGTACCTGGATCGGAAATCCAAATCCGGGATTGTTGTACGGAATTAATTTAAACTTGTCTTATAAAAACTTTGATTTTACCACTTTTTGGGAAGGTGCAAGTGATGTGGATGTTATCAATAACACCAAATATCAGACTGATTTCTGGAGCGTTGATGATGTGGGATCAAACAAAGGAACTCGTTTGCTGAATGCATGGTCCTTAGACAATCCAAATTCTACAATCCCTGCGCTGACAACTGTTGATAGAAATGCAGAGTCTAGATTTTCAACTTATTACGTAGAAAATGGAAATTATCTTAAACTTAGAGTTTTGCAGTTTGGATATAGTTTTCCTAAAGAATTACTGAAGAAATTGAATATGGAAAGTTTTAGACTTTACATCAGCGGACAGAATTTGTTGATTATTGATGCTAAAAGCTTCACAGGAGTTGATCCGGAAAATGCTGGTTTTGGATATCCTCAGCCGACAACTTTTACTGCTGGTCTTAATTTTACTTTATAACAAAAGATTAAAAAAATGAAAAAAATATTATATATCGCAGGATTTGCAGTGATGGGTTTCTTGGCTTCCTGTTCCGATTTTTTAGAAAATGATCCGCGTGGTGTGTTGTCTGAAGAAGATATTGTTACGCCGCAGTCGGTGGAAGGATTTATGAATGCAGCTTATGCACAGTTAGGAAATGATCACTACGATTCTCCTTACAGTTTATGGCCGTTTGGTAATGTGCGTTCAGATGATGCTTATAAAGGCGGAAGTGGTACAAATGACATTCAGGATTTTCACTTTTTTGAAGTCTCAAATAATATCCGTCCGGATTTTGGAGAATTGGATAGTTTCTGGTATATCAGTTATGTTGGTGTTTCAAGAGCCAATAAAGCGTTGAAAGCTTTAGAACAAATCTCAGAAGCAGATTATCCGTTGAAGAAAACGAGAATGGCTGAAATGCGTTTCTTGAGAGGGCATTTTTATTTTATGCTGAAAATCATGTTTAGAAATGTACCTTATATTACCGAAGATATTCCGGTAGAAGATTATAAAACGATTTCAAACAAAGCACTTTCAAACGAAGAACTTTGGAATAAAATTGCTGAAGATTTTCAGGCTGCAGCCGATAATTTGCCTGATACACAGCCACAAGTGGGGCGGGCCACTAAAAAAGCGGCTTATGCTTATTTGGCAAAAACAAGATTGTACCAAGCGTACACACAGGATGAAACATTCAAAGTTACAGGTATAAACCAGCAGCATCTACAGGAAGTGATCGCGGCAACAGATAAAGTAGTTGGAAAAGCTTCTTTAGAACCTGATTTTGCAAACAACTTCCTGCCTGGAACTTACGAAAACGGGCCGGAATCTATTTTCTCAATCCAATTTTCTGATAATGACGGAACGCTTTACGGAAGATTGAATTTCTCAGACGTTCTTTCAACGCCACAAGGTTTAGGCTGTTGTGATTTTCATAAGCCAAGTCAGAATTTAGTAAATGCTTTTAAAACTGGAGCAAATGGTTTACCAGAGTTTGATACTTACAACAATGAAGATTTTGATTATAAAAATATAGACGCCAATACTGTTGATCCGAGATTGTATCATACGGTTGCGATGCCAGGTCTGCCTTATAAATATGACCCTGAATTTCTGTATGTTGAAGCTTGGGTAAGATCTCCGGGAACCTATGGCTATTTTGCTTCTTTAAAGGAAAATGTTGCCCCAAATTGCAGTTGTGTTGTAAATATTGATCCTTTTTACGGAAATTCAAAAAACAGAATTCAGATTCGTTATGCTGATGTGATTTTAATGCGTGCCGAAGCCTTGATTGAATTAGGAAGACAATCTGAAGCTTTGCCGTTAATTAATCAAATCAGAGAAAGGGCAGCGCAAAGTACAGGAAGACTGCCTTACGTTAATAACTTCAAAATCAATACCTATGTAGATGGCGGCAATTGTAATTGGACTCAGGATTTTGCCCGTAAAGCGTTGCGTTGGGAACGTCGTTTAGAATTAGCTATGGAAGGAAGCCGATTTTTTGACCTTGTTCGCTGGGGAATTACAGATCAGGTTATGAATGACTTTTATGCAAAAGAAAAAACAAAACGTACCTATTATCAGGATGCTTTTTTTGATGCGCATAAAGAAGAATATTGCCCAATTCCGTTGAAACAAATCAATTTCAGTCAGGGATTGTACAAACAAAATCCAGGTTATTAATCCTTAAAGAATCAGCAATATGAAAAAAGCTTTAAATAAATATTGGACCAAAGTATCTATAATATTGGCAATGATTTTTATGATTACTGCCTGCGAAAATAATTTTGAAACTGGCGGATTTGATGTGAGTTCGCCTTCAAATGTACTTTCCTTCAAACTAAACGGAGTTTCAGGAAGCATTGATCAGACAACAGGAAAAATTACTGTTGTAATGCCGTACGGATCAGATATAACAGCCATAAAGCCGGAAGTTGTTTTTGAAGAAGGAGCTACGTCAAATCCGGAATTAAATTCAGCAATGAATTTTACAAATCCGGTAAAATTCAGAGTAGTTAACGGAAATTTGTATAAAGATTATACAGTAACCACAACTGTTTTAAGTCCGATTAAGAGTTTTAAGATAAATGGTGTTGCAGCTACTGTAAACGATATTAATAAAACGATTAATATGACTTTGCCTGAAGATACTGATTTAAGAGCGCTTAAACCCGTAATCGAAGTAACGACAGGTGTTGCAATTTCACCTGCTTCGGGCGCAACAATTGATTTTACAAATGCAGTCACTTTTGTAATAACATCGAATGGCAAAATCGTTAACTATACAGCAAATGTAGGAGTTCCGGTTACAGGATTAACAGTTGCATTTTTAGGAACTGCGGCTACAAGATCGGGAATTACAAACATGGATGAAGTTACGGCTTCAAACTGGCTGTTTGATAATTTTCCGGGGGCTAAATATATTTCGTTTGAAAGTGTACAAAGCGGTGCTGATTTAAGCGATATCGATGTGATTTGGTGGCACTTTGATTCGGCTACAAATTTACCTTCTGTAGCTTATAATCCTGCGGTTACAAATGCATTGAAAAATTTCAGAACAAATGGAGGAAACCTGCTTTTGACTTCTTTTGCTTCGCAATATGTTGATGCTTTAGGAATTGTTCCTTCAGGAAAAGGACCAAATAATGTTTTTGGTGATTTTCCTCCAAATGGATTTGTAGACGGTAATTCATGGGGAATGTCATTTGTTGGTTATGAAGGCCACCCAATATTTCAAGGCCTAACCACTTTTGAATCCGGAAAAGCCAATTTATTGCAAAGCGGAACTTTCAGATTAAATCATACAGCATGGTGGTTTTTACCAGAATGGGGTGGATACAATAATGGAGAAGGTTGGAGAAACCAAACAGGAGGAACCAATCTGGCAAGTGAAGCCTGGGATAATGAATTGAACGGAAGAGTTACAATTGCAGAATTCCCAAATACAAGTACGAATAAAAATGTAATTGTAATTTCTATGGGAGCTTACGATTGGTACAATGAAACCAACAGCAGTGGAGTGCCAAGTCAGGCAAATGAGTTTATTACAAACATTAAATTGCTGACACAAAATAGTATCAATTATTTAGCGGCAAAATAAATCACTTTGAATTTAATAAAAATGAAATATAGAAATATAATCACAATCGCCTTTGTCTTCTTTTCACTGGCTTCGTGCAGTCAGGATGAAAATTATATAGGAGGTTCGATTTCAGGAGGCAATTCTGAAATAACAAGTGTTTTTCCTGTTCCGCCCGCGCAATGGATGGGTGCAAACGACCCATATTACAGTGCTGGTTATACCGGAGATATTATGCCTTTTTTCGATAACGGAAAATTTCACATTTACTTTCTGCATGATGCGCAGAATAAACCTGCGGGAAAAGGATTTCATGATATTCATGAATATCAGAGCACAGATTTGGCCCATTTTACTTATGAAGGTCAAACAATTCCTTATGGCACAACGCTTGAACCGGATTTTGCCATTGGCACCGGGTCAGTTGTCAAAGTGGGCAATCTTTATTATTTTTATTATACAGGGCACAATGAAAATCCGGCTTTTGCACAGTCGAATGCAAGAGAAAGTGTGTTATGTGCAACCAGCAGCGATTTGAAAAAATGGACAAAAGTTCCATCTTTTAAAATTACAGCTCCGGCGGGATATTACAACTATGATTTCAGAGATCCGCATGTGTTTTATAATGATGAATTGAAAAAATATTCAATGTTAGTGAGTACACAAACAGAACCTGGAAGAAAAGCCGTTTTGTTACATTTTACAAGCGCTGATCCTGCATCAGGAAAATGGGATGTTCAAGCTCCAATTTATACCACAACGCCTGAAGATAATTATCTGATGATGGAATGTGCGGATATTTTCAAAATGGGAAGCAATTGGTATTTAATTTTTTCTGAGAATTGGAGTGGCAATAAAGGAACGCATTACAGAATTTCATCATCAATAACTGGTCCATGGACAAAACCGGAAAATGACAGAATTGATGGAGAATACTTTTACGCAGGAAAAACGGCTTCTGACGGAAATAAAAGATATGTTTTTGGATGGAATGCCAGAAAAACGCCTGATAATGATTTAGGAAATAAAGATTGGGCAGGGAATATGGTTATCCATGAATTGATTCAGAATTCAGATGGAACTTTAGGAACTCAGTCGCCGAAATCGGTTAAGGATTTATTTTCGAAAAAGAATACTACTGCAGAAGTAGATGCAATTTCATCTAATGCAACAACCAATAATGGAACTTATTCTTTATCTGGAGAAACAGAAAAAGCAATGGTTACTTTTAAAAGCGTTGGAAAGAAAGTCAAAATAAAAGCCGAAGTTACTTTAGCGAAAGCTAGTGGAACAACTGGATTTGTTTTTCATACCAATGATACAGGAAGTTATTATAAAGTGGTTTTGGATATTGCTAATAGTAAAATAAGCGGTTATAATTCGGCTTCGCAGGAAGTAACCCGTTTACCATTTGCATTTCAGACGAATGTAAAATATGATGTTGAAATAATTACTGAAGGAAGTGTTGTCATAGTTTACATAAACGGAAAAGCAGCTCTCACAAATCGCGTTTACGGAAGAGACAAAAATAAATGGGGTTTAATTGCTGAAGGACAAACGAGCACAATCTCGAATCTTCAGATAACCCAGCCTGAATAAGAACAATAATAAAATATTTTAGAATGAATAACGGAAAAAACCTTAAGGCGGTGGCATACGGAGAGGTACTTTGGGATGTTTTTGCCAATGAAAAAAAGATTGGCGGAGCACCATTGAATGTAGCCTTGAGAATGAAAACGCTGGGTTGCGAAGTAGCTATGATAAGCTGTGTAGGTAATGATGAAGATGGGAGAGCAATAAAAGAGCAAGTGAAACAACTGGGACTTGAAACGGATACAATTGTAGTTTCTGAAGATTTTCCAACTGGTTTGGTCAACGTAACCTTAAATGAGCGCGGATCGGCAAGTTATGAAATCAGTTACCCGTCTGCATGGGATAAAATTGAATTGAATGATTTGGCGAGGAATTCAGTTGCTAATGCGGATGTTTTAATTTATGGCAGTTTAGTTTGCCGAGATAACGTTTCAAGGCTTTCACTGGAAGAAATGCTGCAAAAAAAAGTCTATAAGGTTTTTGATGTGAATTTAAGAAAACCGCATTATTCTTATGAAATGCTGGAACGCCTCATGCAATCAGCTGATTTTATAAAGTTTAATGATGAGGAATTATTAGAAATTACTGCTGCTATGTCCTCGCCGTTTACAAGTCTGAAAGACAATATGAATTTTATAGCTGAAAAAAGCGAAGTAAAGGGAATGTGTGTAACGAGGGGCAAACACGGAGCTTTGCTGATGTGGGAAGGCCAACTTTATGAAAATGAGGGATATCCTGTTGAAGTAGCTGACACCGTAGGTGCCGGAGATTCATTTCTGGCGGCTTTGATAGCTTCATTATTAAGCGGAAAAGTTCCTCAGTATTCAATTGATTTTGCCTGTGCAGTTGGTGCATTAGTAGCTGAATCACCTGGGGCTAATCCTGAAATTTCGCTTTCCAGAATTGAAAAAATGATGTTAAAAATTAAAATTTAATTTTTATGAAATTTAAATGAGATATGAGTTGTCTAAACCAAAATTCTTGCAGTTAGTCTTCTTAACAATAATTAAGTTTAATATCGCTTATGAGGGGTCTTATGTTTTTTTAAAATTCGAATTTTATTAAATACTGGGTGTTTTTCGAATTTTGTTTAAGTTTTAATTACTTAATTTAAGTATTTGTTTTTTGAAGTAAAGCCTGATATCTTTTAGATATTAGGCTTTTATCTTAATATTATAAAATTTGGAAGCAAATACATGCAGGATATGCACTGGATTTCGGGAAGGTAATATACGACCACAAGAAGGAAGGTAAACTGCTTTTGTATGCAAATAAAACTTTCGGGCGAAGCGTGGCTGCAATTTAAAATAATCAACAATACCTTATATCAGGATGCTACTTTTAAACCACTGGGACTTATAGGCAAAATATACTGGTATTCTGTCTTGCCGTTTAACGGTTTGAAATTAGAATTTATGGGAAGCTTCATTTTATGCTATTATTAACAAAAGCCGGTAATTACCGGCTTTTAATTCGCTTTTTGTTTCATATTAACAATGTCCCGCCATCGATAACCAGGCTTTGTCCTGTTCCGTGCTGTTGTTTCATCAGATATAAAAATCCTTCGGCAACATCTTCAGTTTCTCCCACTCTTCTCAGGAGGAGAGTATCTGCATAATACCTATACATATCCTCGCGATCGGCTTCGGACATTGCATCCCACAAATTACTTTTTAAAACACCCGGCACTACACAATTAACCCGAATAGGTGCTAATTCAACAGCCATAGCCCTTACAAAAGCCTCCATGGCTCCGCATATGGCCGAAGCCACCGACCATCCTGCTCCCGGACGTGCATTGGCGGTTCCACTAGTCAGGGAAATAGAACCACCCTGATTTATAAAAGGCGTAGCATATTTTACCGCCGCAACCGAACTCCAGAAACGCAGGTCAAAAAAAGATTTTGTCGTATCAATATCAGTTTCACTAATAAGTTTTAATTGAAGATTCTCACCAGCTGTATAAACCAAATGGTCAAAATTTCCAATTTTCGTAAAGAAGCTTTCAATATTATCCTCCTTGCTTAAATCTATAGCAAAGCCTTCTGAATTTTTAGGTAGCTGACTTAGAGCATCATTGATGCGATCCTGGTTACTAGATACTATAATAACTTTTGCTCCCTCTTGCGAAGCAGCGATAGCAGTAGCTAATCCAATGCCGGAACTGGCGCCCAATAAAATGATTTTCTTACCTGAAAGGGTTTTTAAATTTGTATTCATAAAATTAAATTTAGATAAATGGAGATTAGTAATAATTAAAAAGAGCAATTGGCATTATCGATATTTCTTTAATTCCCGTTATTTAATTATGATTGCAAATCTCCTGAAAATAAAACTTACGACACTTAACAAATGGTAAAAACGAATCGGTTTTTTTGTCAGGTATTATTCAAAATTAAGTTATAATTTTGATTGCCTAACTAATTTGGATTAACATGCCAGTCATAACTAATAGCCTCATTTCTTTTTTGCAGCAGTATCATGTATTTGAAGAAAATGAAAAAGAATTAATTTCAGAATATTTAATAGAAAGCAGCCATAAGGAAGGAGATTATCTTTTTCATTCTGGGCATGTACCAGATGAATTATTCTTTATCAGTTCGGGTATCCTCAGAATTTTAGTCCATAATGAAAAAGGTAATAATGTGACCCACTTCTTTTTAAAAGAAAATCAATTTTGCACGATTTTAAACAATTTCAAGAATGGGACAATTGCTACAGAAAGCATCCAGGCAGCTTGTGATACCCGGGTTTTTAGAATTTCAAAAAAACAACTGGAAGTACTTTATTTAAAGATTCCTGCTATTGAATCAATTATAGCACAAACTATTCAACAAACTCTTTTAGACAAGATTCTGATCCGGAATAGTTATCTGGGACATGATTCGACAACTAAATATAGAAAATTTAAGGAGCAGCAGCCTGATATTGCATCTCGTGTATCGCTAAGTGACATTGCTTCATATCTTGAAATAACACCACAATCTCTGAGCAGAATTCGAAGGAATATTAAGTAAAATAGTCACCTCATAAAAGAGAAATAAACCATTTTTTTTGCATCATTAGAACAACAAATCTATAAATACTCAATAAGAATAGTAGTCTACCTATTTTTTTTGAATAATTTAATTGTTTTTAATTTTGAAGAGGGACGCTCTGTTATTCGAATATAGGTAGAGAAGAGTTTGATTTTAAGGAATTAAGTGTCATGTGAAGAGTTATGCGCCACGATTCTGCCATAAAACTCAAAGTATCGCTTCTGCCTTTGGTAATGATCTATTAATTTGTATCTTAATTGTATCTCAAAGTATTTTATTTTGTTCATAACCGAAAAGTTAATTTCTGGGAGTGAAATTAACTTTTGGTCGAATTGGCTGTTTTTTAATTTGTAATATTCGAGTATGTAAAGCAAGAACGTAGTGAATTAGAACGAAGATATATAGGATTTTTTTTAGTAATGATTCAAACTAAAGCTTATAAATTGCTTTTATTCAGTGTTTTGAACTAATGCACCGATTCTGCACCAAATTCAAATTAATACTCTGTTTATATTTTATCTTCTATTAGTCTTTTTTTGGATATCAAGTCAATTTTGGGATTACGTATCTTCATCTTTTTCGTTTAGAAATTTTCTTACTTGAACATATGCGATTTTTTGTAGAAATTCTAAAATCTCTTCTGCTTCTTCCAGAGTAACATTCTTTCCTTCATCACTAAGCATTTTTTGAGCTTTATTAGCTGTAATTTTTCCTCTATATTTTTCTTCTTCAATTTCCATAAACTTAAATTAATGTTAAGATGAAGGTAATGATTTTTTATAATATCAATGTTTACAGAGTTTTAAAGATGGTTTGTATACTGTAGAGTTATCTTAACTGGATTTACAAACCGTTTGTTTTTATAAGTTAAAGTGGGTTAAATTATGTGAACAAGGCATAAAAAAAAACGCTAAAACTAATGTTTTAACGTTTCTTTAAGAGTGACCTCTACGGGACAAATTTCTATAAATTTTATGGAAGATTTGAGGAGATTGGCTTACTACATGTAACTACTGTCTTTCATTGGATTTAGTAAGTTGGTTTGGATGTCCTGTTGGGGATTGATATAAAATGGTCTTTCCTTTTTAAATGTATTGATTTCAGTTTAGTTTAGTTTAGTATTTCTTTATTATCAATTTCGATACTTGGAGGCATCAGTTTGTACATTACAGGGGGTACAATTCTGGACAGAATAGTGGAGCTTATCAGTCCGCCGATAAGAGCAATGGCCAGTATAAGAATTAAGAATTAAGGGTTTTAAACAAGTTTGAATTTCTTAACTTTGTAAAATGAAAGAGAAGATAGTAAGAGAAGTTTCCGTGTTTAATAATGAACTGAAACTGCAGGGATTTAAGGCATTTCAGATAGAAGATGATGGTACCGAAACCAGAACGTACAGCAGAAAGGAGTTCTATAAAATCTGTCTGACAACAGGTAAAAGCAAGATTCATTATTCTGATAAAACCTATGAGCAGGAGGGTACGATTCTCTTTTTTGGAAATCCGCACATTCCATATTCATGGGAAACTATTTCAACAACTTATACGGGTTATACTATTTTATTTTCAGAAGAGTTTTTTAAAAACGCCGAGCGTTCCGAAAGTCTGCAGCAATCGTCTTTTTTTAAAATTGGCGGAACACCTGTTTTGAAAATCACAGAAGAGCAAAGAGGTTTTCTCAATACTATTTTTCATAAAATGATTACCGAACAGGAAAGTGATTATGTGTTTAAAGATGAGCTGATTCGCAATTACATCAGTCTTATTATCCATGAATCTTTAAAGATGGAACCTTCTGATAATTTCGAACAAAATAAGAATGCCTCTACCAGATTGTCATCTGTATTTTTGGAATTATTGGAAAGACAATTTCCAATTGAAACTACTTCTAATCCACTTCAAATAAGAACAGCACAACATTATGCACAACATTTGAATGTGCATGTCAATTACCTGAATCGGGCTGTAAAAGAAGTAACCGGAAAATCGACCACGACTCATATTACAGAGCGAATCATCACAGAAGCCAAAGCGCTCTTACTTCATACTGATTGGAGTGTATCTGAAATTGGTTACGCACTTGGGTTTGACTATCCAACCTACTTCAATAATTTCTTCAAAAAGAATACCGGCACCAATCCTTCTGCATTTCGTCAATCGGAAGTTTGAATTTCTTAATCTTTGGTTTGATAATCGTTACTACCTTGCTTAAAGGCAGTCTTACCTTTGTATCTGGTTATTTAATTCAAATATTATGTCAGATCCAAACCTTATTTCCGATACCGTACCATTTCAAAAAGATATTTTTGAGAGACTTTTAATCGGTGAAACTATATTTCCAAATGATTCGCAAATAGGCAGATTGAGAGCCGAAGCATTCGCTGTGAAAGCATTACTTAATCAGATGAATAATGCTGTAAATCCTGAAGAAATCAAACAGATACTAAGCAAAATCTTAGATAAAGAACTTCAGGATGTTACTGTATTTACACCTCTTTATATCAATTGTGGAAAACATATTACAATTGGTAAAAACGTATTTATCAATTTTGACTGCACCTTTTTGGCGTTGGGTGGAATTACCATTGAAGACGATGTTTTAATTGGACCAAAAGTCAGTCTCATTACCGAAAATCATCCATTAGATCCACAGGAAAGAAAAGGACTAACAGGTAAACCAATTCTCATCAAAAAAAATGCATGGATTGGTGCCAATGCTACGATTTTGCCCGGCGTAACAATTGGAGAAAATGCAGTTGTCGCAGCAGGAGCAGTAGTCTCTAAAGATGTTCCAGATAATACTATTGTTGGCGGAATTCCGGCTAAATTCATTAAAAATGTTTAACCTTAAAAGAGATAATTATGAAACTGAAATCTCTAGTGACAGTTATCGCTATGCTTTTTGCTTTTTGTTTTTGTAGCGCAAGTTGCAGCAATGATAACGAAAGAGCACCAAGAGAAAATAATGAGAATGGAAATAACGATACTATTTCAACAACTAAGATGAAAATTACAATTGGTACAACAGTTTTTACGGCAACATTGTATAACAATCCAAGTACAGTCGCATTGAAAGCAATGCTCCCGCTGACCCTAAATATGACCGAACTTAATGGTAATGAAAAGTACTATGATTTCCCTGTTTCGTTTTCAGTAAATGCTTCAGTTGGAGGAGATATCAAAGCGGGCGATTTAATGCTTTACGGGGACAATGTGCTGGCGCTTTTTTATAAAAGCTTCAACACTTCCTATAGTTATACAAAACTCGGATATATTGACAATCCTGTAGGTCTTGCTACTGCAATGGGTGCCGGAAATGTAGCTGTGAAATTTGAAAACAATTAAAATTAAATTATTAGGAAAAATATAAGTTTAAAAATAATTCAAAAGAAAATGAAAAAAATATTAGCAATCGCAATATTATTCCTGATAACAGGGCTTGCATCTGCACAAAAAGTACAATCAAATTTAGAAAAAATGAATACATCAAAAGAACATTATACATTTCAGCTTAGTGACAAAGTAATACGTCAAAAAGTGAGCTTCAAAAATCGTTACGGCATTACTTTAAGCGGTGATTTATATCTTCCGAAAAATACAGGAAACGAAAAATTGTCAGCATTAGCCATCAGCGGACCGTTTGGAGCGGTGAAACAACAATCGTCTGGATTATATGCCAACCAAATGGCAGAACGTGGTTTTATAGCTTTGGCTTTTGACCCATCTTACACAGGTGAAAGCGGAGGCGAACCACGAAATCTGGCCTCTCCGGAAATCAATACAGAAGATTTCAGTGCTGCGGTTGATTTTTTAGGATTACAAGAAAAGGTAGACAGAAATAAAATTGGTATCATCGGGATTTGTGGTTTTGGCGGTTTTGCTTTAAATGTAACTGCTATTGATAAACGAGTAAAAGCCGTTGCCACGACAAGTTTGTATGATATGACCAGGGTAATGTCCAAAGGATATAATGATTCAGTAACTCTGCAACAAAGAACCAAAACATTGGAGAATTTAGGTCAGCAACGTTGGAAAGATGCCGAAAATGGAAAACCGGTATATGGTACAAGAAATTTGCCGGAAAAATTGAAAGGCGATGAGCCACAATTTGTAAAAGAATATTTTGATTATTACAGAACGCCCCGTGGTTTTCACGTCAATTCTGTGAATTCAAATGGAGCTTGGCTGGTAACCAATCCAATCTCTTTTATGAATATGCCAATATTAGCTTATGTAAAAGAAATTTCGCCAAGACCAATGCTTTTAATCGCTGGAGAAATGGCGCACTCAAGATATTTTAGTGAAGATATTTTTAAAGTAGCAAATGAACCAAAACAATTAATAATTATCCCTAATGCAGTTCACGTTGATTTGTATGACAAAGTAGAGGTAATTCCTTTTGATAAATTAGATGATTTTTTTAAAGAACATTTGAAATAAAAACTTGATCAAAGAAACCGTTGACATTCATCAACGGTTTTTATATTTAAAACTAAAAACAGTACTTTATTTCAGAGCATCATTTACAGTTTGGCTATCGACAAACTGTTCGAAACTGATAATCTTACTGTCTTTCAATTTCCAAACGTGAGCCACTCTGGCAGTGAATGATTTACCTGTAATTTTATAGGTTCCCGTGTAAGTTCCGTAAGCGACTACTTTATCATCGCTGGCAACGTAATTTTCAGGAGTAAATTTGTAATCAATCCATTCGCTTCCTAATCGGTTAAAGACATTTTGAGTTACATTTTCTAAACCAATATAAGTTCCTGCATACGGAAAACCTTTAGCTTCTGTCCACGAAATATCTTCGACAACATATTTAGCCAAATTTCGACCATTTTCTTCCGAAGTTTTTCCTTCGTAAGTGCTTTTAACTATTTCAAGATTTGTCATTGTCTTTTTGTTTAAAGAACAGCCTGACAATACAAAGAGTGCCGTCAGGCTGTAAATGATTGATTTTACCATTTCATTTCTCCAGTATTTACTTTTGCACCAATCATTAAGGCAGTATCAAAAGTAAGTGTTGGATATTTTGCTTTCAAAGCAGTAATTAAAGCTTCTGATGTTTTATTGGTTTTCAAAGCCTCTTCGTAGAATTGAATGTAACTTTTGGTGTGATTTACAGCAGCGATATCAAATGGAGAATTGGAATTGGCATGAGCCGGAATTACAATTGCAGGTTTTAAAGCCGAGATTTTATCTAATACGGCAATCCAGTTTTTGCGGGCTTCAGTAGTTTGAGCATCCGCCATCCAAAGATGGAAACTAGTTCCAAAAACATTAATTCCGCCTACAACTGCTTTGATAGAAGGAATCCATACAAAAGTTTTATTCGGAAAGTCTTCCAAACCAACAATTTCTAATTTCTGACCTTCCAGTTCAATGCTGTTTCCTTTTAAAACTTGTGGCAAAACAACATTTGACGTAATAGCTTTACCTAATCGTTCGCCCCAAACGTCTAATTTTTTTTGCGCCGTAGCCTTAATTGCTTCTACGGAAGCAGGTGATGCATAAGCAACAACATCCGGGAAGTATTTTTTAAATATCTCTAATCCAAAATAGTAATCAGGATCTGCGTGAGAAACAAAAATGGTGGTTAATTTTTTGCCACTTGCTTTAATCTCCTGCGCTACTTTTTCGGCATCCGCCAAAGTAAATTGAGCGTCAATCAAAATTGCATCTGTCTTTCCGGAAATGATTACCGATGCTACACCAAAACTGTTTTCTGATGCGTTGTAAACCTGAAGTTTTAAATCTTTAGTTTCAATTGTTTTAAAACCTTGTGCTTGTGATTCCATATTAAATAAAATTAAAATTGTTATAAATACTCTTGAGATAGTGTCTTTCATTGCTTATGCTGGTTTAAATTAACACTGCAAAGATGGAACGTAATGTGATCTCAAAACATTAAACTAGTTTAATAAATAAAAGGAAAAACTTATTTTTTGACAGCGATTTTCTTTCGAATATTACTCAAAAAAACATTGGTAATTCCCAGATAGGCAGCTATCTGTATGTTAGAAAGCCGTTGTATTAGCTGTGGGTATTTTTCTGTAAATTCTATATAGCGGGATTCTGCTGTTTTACTAAGGTTATCTATCATTCTTCGTTGAAGGGCAACGTGCGTTTTTTGTGTCATTACCCGAAATAGCTTTTCAATTTTAGGCAAATTAGCATAGGCAAACTCCTTATCTTTTTTAGAAATTACAAGCACTTCGCTGTCTTCGAGTGCTTCTATGAAAAGTTGTGAAGGGGTTTCAGTAGTAAAACTATCAATATCGGTAACCCACCAATTTTCAATAGCAAAATAGAGTATTTGTTCAAAACCATTTTTATCAATATGATAAACCCGAAAAAGCCCTTTGGTAACAAAACCTTCAAATTTGCAAATCTCTCCTTCTCTAAGTAAAAAGTTTTTTTTGGGGATTAACTTTTGCTCAAATAAATTGCAAAAATCTTCTATTTCATTTTCTGAAAGAGAAATATGTTTAGCGATATTTTGTTTTAAAAGTGCTTTCATACAACAGTGCGTAAAAGTGCTGCTAAAGTATTTCTTTACTTTAGCTAAGGTACATAAATATTTAAATAAGCTATTGAGCTTGACAAAGGATAATTATATTGAATATGGCGTTTTTGCATAAAATATTTCTATGTTTTTAAGTCTCCCGAACAATTATGAATCATTATCAAACGATTTTAAATTATTTTGATAACAGAAGTACAAATGGTTCGGCAGAATCTTTCAATGTAAAAATAAAAGTTATTAAATCTTAGTTCAGAGGTGTTAGGAATTTAAATTTTTTCCTTTTGAGGCTAAGCAATATTTATGTTTAAATTTTATACTCAACAGGTTTTCGTTTTGATCCTCTTTTTGCCTAATCGCTAATTTTTGCACCTGATCCGCAAAAATTAATCAAACTTACTTATTTGATACTGTATGAAAAAAAATGGCACCAATTGTCTTCAATTGGCGCCATTTTAATTAGTCACTCTCTTTTATCTTTTAATCTGTTACTTTTAAATCCTGAATTTGTCCATTATTAAAATCAAAATGAAATTTCAACACGATAGGGCTGCCGGGAAACGTGCCGGAAACATTTGCTGTCAGGACACCTTTTGATTCAGATTGCTCATAATTAAGTGGTTCCAGCGCAGATTTATACTCCTCCATCGCATGGTTAATCCACTGTTGAATTTCTTCTTTGCCATTATGGGTTTTTCCCTCGTCATGAACGATGGCAGATTCGGTGAAACATTCTGCGAAAGCTTTGCTGTCGAAAATGTGTTGCGTTTCAATGAAACGCTCTACTACTTGTGGTAATTTCATGATTTTGATATATTTAGTTTTTAAATTGTTGGTACCGTTCCACCGTCAATGACAAAATTTGTTCCTGTTAAGTAACTGGCTCTTGGTGAAACTAAAAAGCCAACCAATTCGGCTACTTCTTCCGGTTCGGCAGGCCTGCCATAAGGTATTCCACCCAATGCGTCCATGACACCTTGCTGAGCTTCTTCTACAGTGCTATTTGAATTTCTTGCGATCTCGCCCAACCAAGCTATCGATGCTGTTGTATTTATCCATCCTGGCGAAACAGTTAGCACGCGGACACCTTTTGGCGTAATTTCTTTCGATAAACTTTTGCTGTAATTGATCAATCCTGCTTTCGAAGCTGCGTAAGGCAAAGTAGAGTCGTATAGCGGCAATATGCCCTGAATGGAAGCGATGTGAATAATAACACCACTTTTCTGGTTGATCATTTGCGGTAAAAATCCCCTGTCAAGTCTGACAGGAGCAAGTAAATTAGCTTGTAGGGTTGATATCCAATCTTCGTCAGTTAACGCACTGAAGCCACCGGCGGGTGTTGTTGAAGAACCAAGATTGTTCACAAGAATGTCTAATCTCCCATAAGTGGACAAAACTTCACTAACTACTTTTTCTGCTCCTTTTGCTGTACTTAAATCAGAAGAAATAAAATGCAGTTTGTTGTTTTCTTTTTCTGCTGCGTTTCTGGCAGTAATAATTACTGTTGCGCCCGCTTGCAGTAGTCTTTCTGCAATTGCCTTTCCGGCTCCTTTTGTACCTCCTGTTACTAAGGCAATCTTGCCTGATAATTCATTTTGATAATCCATCTTATATAGTATTTTAAATTTCTTTGTACAAATCTCGGAAGTACGTTAGTTCCTCACAAGTACGGAGTTACGATTCATATAGGGATAAATTTTTCCCCTATTGCAGGAATTGGTAGATAGGTTTACTTTTGTAATATGTATGAGAGAAAAACAATACCGAACTTAAATTGTGGACTTGATCTTATAGGTGAGGTACTTTATGGTAAATGGAAGATACGCTTACTTTGGTTTATCGATCAGGGACATAAAAGACCAAGTGAGCTGCAGCGTAAAATACCTGATGCTTCACGCAGGGTTTTAAATATTCAGCTGAAGGAATTAGAAGAACATGAACTTGTCTCGAAGATTATTTACCCTGTTGTGCCTCCCAAAGTAGAATACAGCCTGACTGATTTTGGTAAAACGCTAGTTCCTGTAATTTCAGCTATAGGAAATTGGGGAGATGAGCATGAGGAACGTTTACGTACCCTAATTTTGAAACGTTTAGAATAACTTCAGTTTAAGTTCTTTATAAAATACAGTTGCGGACAGTTTATAATTATAAAGCTTCGAACCTAAACTTCTTAACCTTTGGTTTTGTTGTGTTTTTAGTTTTCAAAAATACCTTATGCCACGATTCTGCCACAAAACTTAGACGTGTGAAATATTCTAAAAAACGCCTTAACTTTTTGTGGCAAAATTGGAGGCAATTTCAAGACACATGTGCCACGAATTTATCACAAAAGTAAAAGTTTTGATTTGTAGTTTGCGTATTTAAAATTTGTTTGTAGTTGTAAATTTGCAATTTATTTATATTCTAACTCACATCAAACAAATTTATCAATCTCGGAACTCAATTTCTAGAAGTTAAAATTATTGATATTTAAGAATTGAGTGGGAATTATGTAGATTGAATTATTTTTTTTCTGTGCGATTTTCCCCATTCTATCATTTTTAGCATTAGGTCTCCATATTCTTTTGAGTATTCAGTAAAATGATATTCATAAAAAAGAGTTTCATCGGACATTACACGTGTAATGAGTTTATTTTGTTCTAGTTCCTTCAAATTCCTGGACAACATTCTATGACTAAGCCCGGGAATACTTTCTTCAATATCTTTAAATCTTATATTCCCACTACAAATGGAATGAAGAATCGGAAGTTTCCATTTACCACCAATCACATAAATGGTATCTGCTAATGCTTTTGCTGCTTCTCGTTGATCTATTTTATCCGATTTCGCCATGACTTGATCTTAGTAACATCGATTATACTAAATACAAAGTTATGATAAATGGAAATAACTTTGCACTCAAATAAAACATAAAAATAAATCACAAATAATCAATTACTCAATATATTATGAAAGCGATTGTACTGAAAGAGCAGGGTGGGGTTGAAAATTTTACTTTTGAGTCTGTTTCTGTTCCAACTATTAAAGACGATGAAGTACTAATAAAAGTAAGGGCAGTTAGTATAAATCCCGCCGATGCTATTGTTAGAGAAAATAAAAGTGTCAGCTGGATATTCGGCGAAGAATCTTCATTGATTTTAGGATGGGATGTTTCGGGTCAGATAGTTCAAAAAGGAGCTAAAGTTATTGATATGCAAATTGGGGATGATATTTTTGGAGTACTTAGGCATCCTTATATTGGCAGAACATACGCAGAATTTGTTGCAGCACCTGCCTCCCAATTGGCTATCAAGCCTAAAAATAGTACTTACGAAGAGGCTGCTGCCACTTCACTCGCAGCACTTACTGCTTTGCAGCCAATTCAGAAAGTAGGAATAAAAAAAAATGATCGTGTATTTATAACAGCTGCTGGTGGAGGAGTAGGTCATTTTGCTGTTCAGTTTGCAAAATATTTTGGCGCGCATGTAACTGCTTTAGCGTCAAGTTCTAAAAAAGATTTTGTAATGAGTTTGGGTGCTGACGAGTTCATTGATTACCAACTCGGTCCTTTTGAGAATACTTTAAAGAAAGATATGGATCTCGTAATTGAAGCTGTTAAATCAGATGGGCATATCATGAGAAGTATGGAAGTGGTAAAGCCAGGCGGAAGCCTAATTAGTCTCTGGTCAAATATAACAGAAGAAGAAAATCTGAAAGCAAAATCCTTGAATATTAATGCATTCTATAATATGGTATCATTTAATGGACAGGATATGAAATTCGTCGCAAAACTCTTAGAAGAAGGAAAATTAGTTCCGCATATATCAAAGGTTTTTTCATGGAAGGATATAGCAAAAGCACATCTTGAAATAGAAAAAGGACACACGCAAGGGAAAATTGTGATTATAATGGATTAATAAGTTACACCATTTCCAAAATATTCTACAACCAATTATTCACCCACATAATTAATTATTAATCATAAAAAAAATATAATGTCAACACTAAAAGGTAAAACAGCATTTGTTACGGGAGGAACTCGTGGCATGGGTGCAGCAATTGTTAAGCGCTTAGCGGCTGAAGGAGCAAATGTTATCTTCACCTATGTAAGTTCTGAACAAACAGCAGAAAATATAGTAAAAGGAATAAAAGAATCAGGAGGCGAATCGTTGGCTATTAAAGTAGATAGCTCAATTAAAGGAGCCTTAGAAAAATCGATCGATCAGATTGCATTGAAATATGGAAAAATAGATATTTTAGTTAATAATGCTGCAATCTCAGTAAAAGGACCATTGGAAACAGCATCTGAAAGAATCGATGAATATGATCGTCAGATCAATGTTAACATAAGAGCTGTATCTGAAGCTGTTCGTTCGGTTATTAAATATATGCCGGATGGTGGAAGGATTGTTAGTATCGGTTCAGTGGGCGCAAAACGTATTGGTAGTCCTTATATGTCTGATTATATTGCTACTAAAGCAGCAATTGGAGCTTACACAAGGGGACTTGCATGGGATTTAGCGCCAAGAAATATTACTGTAAATACAGTTGAACCCGGTGCAATAGATACAGACATGTTGCCTGGGGATGATGCTGTAAGGGAAGCTTTCATCAATGCAATTCCTCTTAAACGTTTTGGTAAACCGGAAGAAGTAGCAGGATTGGTTAATTTTTTAGCCGGGCCAGAATCCAGTTATATTACAGGAAGTAGCTTTACTATTGATGGGGGAATATCTGCGTAAATAATAAAAAAGAATTGATGATAGTACATCAGTAAATTTAAATTTTACTACTTTTTTGAACTCACTTTATAAACCTCTAAGATCATTTGATTTTTAGAGGTTTTTTAGTTCTTATGTTTTGCTCAATTTGAAAAAAGTGAACTTACTATTTTATTTTAGAAACTAAAGATCCAATGGAAGCATCTTTAATTAAATCTGCAACTTTTTCAGGCTGTGAAGTGTAAATGGCGTGGCTGCCACCTTTTATTTCGACAACCTTTTTACTTTTTGCTCTTTTTGCATAAAATCTTTCCAGATCGGGATTTATAATTCTGTCTGATTCAGCTACCATATACCAGCTGGGTTTTGTTTTCCAGGCTGATTTATTTACAATTCCCTTAAAAATTTTATCTGCTGTTGGAACCTGAGAATTTGCCATAAAACGAGCTTTATTGATTTCAAGGTCACCTGCGAAATCTTCAGGAAATTTTTCCGGATCAATATAATCTAAACCGTCACTTCCTTTTATCAACGACTTGTATGCTGAAGGAAATTGTTTTACTAAATCTGCCCTGAGTTCACCTTCGTCGGGAGCATGAGCAGCAATGTAAACTAACCCTGCCACTTTAGGATTATTGCCTGCCTGTGTAATTACAACACCACCATAGCTGTGTCCAACTAAAATACAAGGACCGTCCTGTTGTTCTATAATTCGGTTAACCGCTGCCACATCATCATCAAAATCTTGCAATGAATGCTGTGTTACAGATACTTTATAGCCCTTTTTTGTTAGAATGTTATAAACGGGTTCCCAACCAGAACCATCTAAAAAGGCACCATGTACGAGAACAATATTTTTAATATTTTGACCCTTTATATTTTGTGCTTGCACACTGATTAAACTAACTAGAAAAATTACTATTAAAGTAGAAAACCGTCTGTTTGGTATTTGATTCTTTTTCATACTATCAGTTTTAAATTTTTAAAGTAAATTTAAGTGATATTGTTGTTAAATTAAAAGCTATTGATAAAGAAATCAAATAGAAGATAAAGCAAATGGCATGAAGAAGTAGATCAATCTGGGTTTAAGTCTTTTGGTATCATCTCACATATAATTATAAATCATTATCAAACTATATTAAATTATTTTCACAGCAGAAGTACTAATGCCTCTGCAGAAGCAAAAAGAGAGGTTCTGTCGCATTTGGGAATAACTTTATCTTTATAATTTTAAACCCATCAAAAAATGAATACTAAAGGTCATTGTTATCCAAAATGCATAATTCTTCAGGCAGTATATTTTAAATTAAGATTTACACTTAGTTACCGTGACGTTGAAGAAATAATGAAAATTAGAGGAGTGCTTGTGGATCATGCTACGATTCAGCGCTGGGTTTATAAGTTTACACCTTTCATTGAATCAGAGGTGAGAAAGAGGAAAGGTAGAGTGGGCGCGAGCTGGAGATTAGATGAGACTTATATTAAGGTAAAAGGTATTTGGTGTTATTTATATGATAAATTAGGCAATTAATTTGGAGTGGTCATCATCGTCAATTGTATATAATATTATTTTTTAGGAGCTCTTCTCGCTATACGTTCCACCCGAGGGTCAGCAAACTGGCGAAGCAATCTTTTGTACCGAACTCCGGGTCAATTGTATATAATATTCTTTTTTAGGAGCTTTTTCCCGCTATACGTTCCAATCTTTTGTGCCGAACCCCGGCACAAAAGGATTTTCACTGCTATCGGGGCTAGGGCTGCTGGAGAGCCCTATTTTGTCTTTGGAGAACTGTATATTGGAAGCCAATTGTTGTATTTTTAGTAAATACTCAATTTTGTTTTAATACCATATGCAGCAATTCTCTCAAAGCTATTATTATTTCCAGCAAAAAATAAATGAAGAATCTAAACATTGCAACCTGCCTTTCAGCTCTACTAAATACGCAACTTTTTATACTGATGCAATAAAATATAGCATACTGCAGCTCTTTAGACTAATAAATTAGTAAAGTATAATAAAAAAAGGCGTCAATTGTCTTCAATTGGCGCCTTTTGGCAGTGTGGTGACCTCGACTGAACTACAATAGTTGCAAAACTACAAAATCAATTATACTAGCATTTTGTACAAAAGTACTGTAAAATATCAATAAAATCAATACTTTACAGAAATGTTTATTTTGATTTACTTTGCAATAGTTTGATGTAACTTTCATTTTACCGTACAAATACCGTACAAATTAATTATATTTGTATTATTCAAATACTTTATAATATGGCTACGGTTAACTTTTTGTATCGCTCAACTAAAGACAAAGCAAATTTGCATTTACGTTTATTGTATCGTTTCAATGATACTGATTTTGTTATTGGAGCAAATACAAAGTTTGAAATTGATTACTTCAATTGGTTTGGACATCACGCTGAAATTAAAGCGAACAAAGAAAAGGGTATTAAAGAAATCAAAATCAAAGGCTCAAAAGACCCTGACATTTTAAATAGACGCTTAGAAGTAAATACTGAACTTAACAAGATTGAAAACTACATTTTAAAAATTTTCAATTCTGTTAATCCTGATGAGGTAAATAAAGAATGGTTGCAAACTCAAATTGATTTTTATTACAATCCACCAAAGGAAGCAGAAGAACTACCAACGGAACTTTTAAAGTACTTTGATTATTTTATGGAAGTCAAAAAAAATGAAATAACAATTGGTACTCAAAAAAAATACAATGTTTCAAAACACTTATTAGAGCGTTATCAAAAAACATTAAATCACAAAATTAAAATTTCTGATATAAACGATAAATTCAAAATGGATTTTGAAAATTATTGTTTAAAAAACAATTATGCTTTAAATACTATTTCAAAGGATTTAAGAACTATTAAAACAGTTTGTAATCACGCAAAGCATAACGGTATTACTACGAGCCACCAATTAGATAAAATTAAAACACCTCAGCATAAGACTGAAAAGATTTATTTAACCTTTGAGGAACTTACAAAGATTGAAAACATTGACAAAAGACGTTTAAATGATAATTATGACAATGCTAAAGACTGGTTAATTATTAGTTGCTATACAGGACAAAGAATATCAGATTTTATGCGATTTGATAAATCAATGATTAGATACGAAAAAAACAAACAAGGCGATTTGAAGCCATTTATTGAGTTTACACAAGTCAAAACCAATAAAGTTATGACAGTTGCATTACACCCTAAAGTAATTGAAATTTTAGAAAAAAGAAATAATGATTTTCCTAAACCTATTTCAGACCCAAAGTATAATTTATTTATAAAACAAGTTTGCCGTATAGCTGGATTGACTAATGAAATTAAAGGCAGTAAATTAACAGATTTAAACCAAGAGGACAAAGCCCAAAAGAAAACCAAAAATAAAGATGAGGTTAAGCAGTATCGCAAAGAAATTGGAATGTTTAAAAAATGGGAATTAATAACCTCACATATTGGAAGACGTTCTTTTGCTACTAATTTTTACGGAACTATTCCAACTACTTATTTAATCAATGTTACGGGGCATAGCACCGAAGCAATGTTTTTAAATTATTTGGGTAAAAGTAACAAGGATTTAGCTATGGAACTAACCAACTATTTTTAATTAAAATTTTCATTTTTGAAATACATTTCCAGTATTTAGACCATTGATTTTAAAGCCATGATAACAGAAAAAATAAAACATCTCTTTCAATTTATTGATTATTTACATTCAAACATTTCATACTTCAAAAAACACCATAATATAATTGTTGAGTTGCAGAATTTAGACGAACAAAGATGTAATTTAAAACCTCGTGAAAATTTTGTGCATAAATTGAAATATGATAAAATCCAAACTGAATTAGAACAAAAATTTGATGTCATTCATAAAAACATCATACTGCCACTTTATAAAAAAGCAACAGATTTAGAACTGGGTTATTTTACTAATCAGAGATTTTGGCAGTGGGGTCTTAGTGAAATATATACTTTAAAAGAAAATTTTGAAGAAGCCGATATTCCTGAAATTTTATTTCAGAAAAATAAATATATTGAATTTAGAGAATCAACAAAATGCAACTATTTCAATGATATGTTTTTTAGTGATTTAGAAAGAGATTTAAAGGAATTATTTGATTTTTTTATAGAACCTGAAGATAAAAAATTTGAAGTGTTTAAATTTAAATCAAAGCTCGTTAATGATATGAGCGAAGTTATTGATTTACTTACTGAAGTTATATTTCCAACAACAAATACTTTAACAAAACAAAGTATTGCAAAATCTTTAAGCGATATAAACTTTTTTAAAATTTATTTTGAAAACAATAAAAATAGAGAGTTTAATAATGATAGTTTTATAAAACCTGAAAATTGGGATGATTTAAAAGATATTTTCTTTATCCAAAGAATGGAAAAGCATAATAGAAATTATACACAAAATGAAAAAATAAAACTAGAGTTAGAAAACCTTGCAAACTTGACAATAAATAAAACTGATTATAAAATAATAAAGGATAGATACAAAGACTATCTACTTAAATTGCAATCTCAACAACCTCAAAACAATAAAATTCATTTTAACGATTTTACGGACTTTTTAAGTTTTTATACCAATGAAGCTTTAAAAGTCGATTTATCCAAAGAAAATATTAATGTGTATGAGTTTTTACAAACTCAACAAAATAAATTTAAAACAGCAGACGTGGCTTCTGAAATTGATGAAGTTCGTGAATATTCAAAAAAAGCAATGAATCAATGCAAAAACTCGCTTAACATTGCTTTTATTAATAATCATTATAAAGTTCAATTGATTGGTAGTACACCTCGTTTTTTAGTTGATTTAAAACTTTACTTAGATTATAAAGAGTTATATGAGAAAACAATTGCAACCGATAATTTAAAATCTAAACAAACTGAACCTTTATTTAATGATGAAGGTAAAAAAGAATTACACAATCATATTTTTAAAGAAAATGCTTTTGAGGTATGGCAATCTATGTTTGATGAGTTTGAAATTAATGAACGAAGTAGGACGGATGTAAAGTTTATGTTTGAAGAAATGAAAAAAGAAGGCTTAATTCATAATACCGTTAATCAAAAAACTTTTTTAGAATGGATTCCTGAAACTTACAAGGGTTTGATTGTACAAAAAATTTCAAATCATAGTAGAACAAATCAACGGTTACAAGCTTATGCACGAGCAAAAGAGCTTTATAGAAATTAAGGTACAAACCATACCCAAAAAGGTACAAACCGTAATCTTTTAGGATACAAGCCCAAACCAATATTTGCAATGTTATAAACATAAAAACATTGCAAAAAATGCAAAATTCAATCTTACTTCAAAATTTAAGTCCTGAAGCATTAACGGAGTTAATCAAACAGGGTGTGAAAAGTCAATTAGAAGACTTTAAAAATAGCTTTAATATTCATAACCCTGATGAGTTATTAACCCGAGAACAAACGTGCGATTATCTACAAATCGATAGCAGTACTTTATGGCATTGGACAAATAAAGGCAAAGTTATTGCCTATGGAATTGGAAACCGCAGATACTACAAAAAAGCGGAATTATTGGAATGTTTAATTCCTTTAAAAAAATAAGCGATGGGAAGTAATAATACTAACCACCGCAATTATCTTTCGACACTTCAAAGCAAAGATAACTTTTTTAAAGCTCAGGAAAACCGATATTTTGAATATCTAAAAACTCATATTACCACTAATTCAATGGTGAGTAATGCACTAAATACCCTGCAAAAAAAACTCACTCAATATAAACGTAGTTTGGAAAAACTCGGTTTGCATTTCGAAGTTGAAATGAAACGTTGTAAAATAACAGGTTTTCAAGCGTGGTATCTATCGACTAAAAAGGATTATTGAAATGATAAAGTACAACACAATAAGTGTTGATACTGATTTGAATAATTTACTTTCGTCCTATCGACGTGCAAACCCCGATACAGAAAGTGCACTAAGGAACGGAATAGAAAATCTATCGAATTTCAATACTATAAACGGGTATCATTTTGACAGTCTTACATATTTGGCTATCAATTATTTTTATGATAATATTTTTGTTTATTACGATGCGGAAAACAAAAAGCATAGTTATAAAGCAAACGGAACAACTACAATTGCGAGTATAAAAGGTTATTTTGACGCGTGTAATTATACTCAATACATACCAATTTACACAATAGATAAAACCGATTATAAACAATTGTTTAATGCTGAATTATTCATGGAATCTTATTTGATTATTCAAACGGCCTATTTTTTTGGTTCAAAAATGTTTGGCCAACATCAATATATTAAGGTTGTTGAGTATTACAGATTGCACGGCATTATTTTGCCAAATGATTTAGACAAAACACAATTGACGCGCGCATTTACTAAAATTGACACTTTTAAGAATTGGAACGGTGAGGGAGTAAAACCATCAAATTTCTCAAAAGATAACTATTTAAACAATTGGTATTATGGAACATTGGATTTGATTGCAAACACGCTTATAAGTTTAGGCCATAATTGCATAAATTTCAAATATGAGTTTCCAATAAAAAAGGGAAAAGTTTCAGAGTACCGCATTTACAATAAATTGATACAGACACCTCGAATTCTTCGCAAAGTACAGCCCTTTGAAATGATTGAGTTTGATATTAAAAGCGGTCATTTATCGTATATCGATTTGCTTGTTGGTTCAAACGTATCAAAAACGGCTTATGATAATTATGCAAAGGCTCATGGAATAACGAGAGATGAGGCAAAGCGTAAATTTCAATCAATATTGAATTGGCGAGAGTTCCGAAAATCACCCGCTAAACAAAAACAATATCATACTGACTTATGCGGTTTCGGTTGGACACCCAAACAGGCCACACGGATAATAAAAGAGGTTACAGATGCATCTGAATATTTGTTTGGACACTTTGCCAGTAAGTTCGAATTGAAATACACGGACATTTTTATAAAGGTTAATAAAATCAAAGGTTCAACACGCGGACACGATGCGGTTTATTTGTTAAAAAGACGTGATGTGAATTATTCTCAACTGATAACGTCTTTTGAAAATGGAATAATACAATTTGAATTAAAGCCAACAGAACAGCACAAAACAAATTTTGAAATCGAAACACGCCAATACAACACGCCAAAAGCAATTTATTTTAATGGAATAACGAATAAGCGCGTTGCTATCAAATATGAAATTGGCAAAATTCCTGACATAGTTTTGATATTTACTGATTATGTTGAAGTTGTTTGGCGTGCTGAAACTGAAAGGGAGGAACGTTTTAGCGTGTACGTTGGCATAAATTACCATAAAGAAAAGTTTAGTTATTACGCTCCAAAAATTGATACAGAAAAACCAATTTTTAACGAAATAAAAAACGCTTATAACACTTTGTTAGTGTTAAACGATTACACACTCGAAGCAGATGTAACGCACGTTTTTTGTCAGCACATTCGGAAGTATTTAAACTTTGACATTGTTTCTTATTCACGCTTATTGCAGGCTGAAACCGCAACCGATTTTGTTCCAGTTATTAGGCAAACCCGTATTACTACAATTTATAACGAAAACAAAACCGATGATATTGATTTTAATAATATGCTAGCACAAAACACGGCAACGGGATTGTGTACTGATTTTTGGATGTTTGAAAAATTTAAGAACTTATTAAAACGCTGGATTATTGGCCAATATAAAATTGACCGAAAACCCAAAGGAGGTCAATATTACAATTTACGTTTGAAAATGTTTGAAATCGACAAGGCAGGCCGAAAGACAATAAATTCAAAAACCCTCACTTTGGATGCTGAACCATCGTCTATTATAAAGAGTATTATAATAGAGCAGAGTTTGGCGGGTAAAATGTTGTTTTGTCCTAAAATTGATAAAAAACAGACAAAAGAAAGGCAAGCAAAACAACTGGCCAAACAAATTAAAGATTGGCACAAATTAGACTTAATACGAACGGAACAAATGAGGCTAACAAAAGAAGCAGTAAGCGAGATTATTGATTTATTCAAAATAGAATCTAAATACAATATTAATTATGTTTCAAAATACAATTGAAAATGACAGAACGGAATATTCTATTAACCGAGAGATTGCAGGAATTGAACAAAAGATACAAACGATTGAGCAAAATATACGAAAGGCATTTTGCACTAGGCACGAATGTAAACGACTTGAAAACGAGATTAATAATATTAAGGAACTTATTGAAATCAATTCCACCTATTCGAACCCGAAAACGGACGACTTTCTTTGGATAGACTAACTAATTTTAAAAAAAAATGAAGTAAGAAGCAAAAGCCTATGAGTATTCAACAAATTAAAAGTCCTTTTGATCATTTATAAGTTTATTATTATATATTTGAAAATAAATAAACCCTGACATTTGTCAGACATAGCGACCCAATTTAGGAGTGCTATGTCTGATGTCGTCAGACATATATACAAGTTAGGCACAAGCTAAAACAACACGAACAGAAATGACATCAAAACAACAATTAGAATCAATTCTTTCAAACCAATATGAATCTGAAGACGGAGATTTGTATAAAGTCGAATTGCTGGACGGAATGACCGACAGTGAAATAGAAAACCTGAAAAATCAGCTTCCAGATAACAACTTACCGAATGAAATCGAAGAATTATTAAGATTCAGCAAAGGTTTTGAGTTTTATGGACTTGAAGAAGTACGTTTTGATGCATTCGGTCATTTTGGATTTGAAGAAATGTTTCCAAAATCAATACAACTTGCAGGAGATGGGTTTGGGAATTTTTGGATTTTAGATATTGACTCTAAGGGAAATTGGAATTCAGTTTATTATGTCTGTCACGACCCATCTGTCGTTGTAAAACACTCTGAAAATTTGACGGAGTTCATAAGACACGTTGACGAGTTCGGACAAAAAGGAAATCAATCGCACTTGGACATTATTCACGAAAAGACCGTAATGGATATTTGGAGTGAAAAAGTCGGAATAATGGAAAAAAATGAAAAGTATTATGACTTTGAAAACGGACAAGTTGAACTACCAGAAATGTTTTTAGTGGCGGACTTGACTAATCAACCTATAAAAACTGGATTTCCTTGGGGTAAATCAGGACCGAACACAAAAATCATAAGACCAAGTGATGAACCAATTTGGATAGTTGAGAAACGAGTGAAACAAGGTTTTCTATCAAGATTATTCGGTGGAAAGAAATAAATAGCCAGTGCCTAACAGCTACTACAACGGATTTGGGCATTTGGCTTAATGGAAAGTTGGTTTTGTATTTGTGATGATTTGGCAAATCCAAAGAATGGGCTTAATTTAGTGCCAAACCCGCTGTAGTACCAGAACGTTAGCGGTCAGCTTGCAACGAAACTGGAGAACAAAAACGAACTGAAACAATAGTATTAAAATGAATAAAATTGAAATACCATTAAGCAAGACTAAAATAATTTTGTTATTACTTGGAGCAGTGATTTTTGGGGTGTTAGGGACACTTTTTGTAATTAATCCTGAAGAATTTATTTCACCGATAATGCGAAGCCCTGAGTTTATAAGAATTTCAGGTATTGCAAGTGTTTTATTCTGTGGTGTCGCAGGTATTTATGGAATTAGAAAATTGTTTGATAATACAGTTGGTTTAACAGTTGACGAAAATGGAATTACTGATAATACAAATGCATCAAGTGTTGGTTTAATAAATTGGACAGACATTACAGAAATTAAAACTGAACAAATAATGTCGACAAAATTTTTACTTATTTTTACGAATAATGCGGACAAATACCTTGATAGAGTTGGATTCATTCAACGTAAACTATTGCTTGCAAATGAAAAAATGTACGGAACCTCTTTGTCTATAACTTCCAATACTTTAAAATATGATTTTGACGATTTGGAAAGATTATTAAAGAATAGTTTAAATAAACAACTTGAGAAAAAGCCGAACCGCTAACAGCCACTACAACGGATTTGGGCAAGAGGCTTAATGGGAAAATGGCTTTGTACTTGGATGATTTGGCAAATCCGAAGAATAGGCTTAATTTAACCCCAAACCCGCTGTAGTGCCAAGACGTTATGAGCCATTTTAGACCACAGATCAATTCCTAACACGATCAAATGAAACAAAGAGAATTCACATCAATAGGATTTATTTTAGCCTTAACCATTTTACTTCTGAATGACTTTTACTTTAAAATTTATTATGGAAATTGGCTGACTGGAAAATTGTCTGACTTTGCAGGATTGTTTATTTTTCCCTTATTTTGGACCATTCTATTTCCTAAATTAAAAGACAAAATATACTTTGCCTCAGCAATTATATTCATTTATTGGAAAACAGTTTATAGCGAAGCTTTATTTGAAATTATAAATCAGTTATCTATAATTAAACTGAATAGAGTTGTTGATTTGACTGATTTGTTAGCACTACTAATTTTGCCAATTTCCTACTCATATCATCAAAAAGTTAATAAAAATTTCACAACTATTAATCCAACATTTATTGTTATTTTGACCTCTTTTTCTTTTATAGCTACTAGCTATGATTCAGAAATAGAATATAAAAACGAATATACTTTTGACTTTCCTATTGATACTCTTAAAACAAAAATTTATTACCTGAAAACTATTTCTAATCAATATGAAAAAGAAAAAGAAAATTACATTTTAGACTCAACTGGAAAATACAAAATTCATAAATATTATTGGGACACAATTGATGCAAAAAAGCCACCTATTGATAAGTTTGTGAAAGACACAATGGACTTATTTATTTTCGAAGATTTTTGTTTTGAAGGATATGACGCAAAACTTGTAATTAGTGGCGATAATAAGAAATCAAAAATCAAAGTTTTAGGCTTTCATCATAAATGCCCAACAGATGAAAAGACTCTAACACATTGGAATAATGACGAAGAAATATTATCTAAATCATTTGAGAAAAAAGTCATTGAACAACTGAAATAAAAACGGCTCATAACACACGCTACAAGCAATTTGGGCATTTGGCTTAATGGAAAAATGGTCTTGTATTTGGGATGATTTGGCAAATCCGAAAATAAGGCTTAATTTAATCCCAAACCCGCTGTAGTGCCAGAACGTTGTACGAAATAAACCAATAAACATTCAAAACTTAACAATGGAACTATCGAATGCTCAATTAAAAAAAATATTGAATATAGGAGTTGTTATATGTATACTATTCATTTTAATTTGGGAAATCTTCTACAACGATAAAGAATCATTCTACAAAAAAAATTTTGACAATATTTTGAATGAAAATTTTTCTGGAAATGTCATTGAAAAATATTATGATAAAGAGAATCATAATAGTCCGACTATCGTATTGAATAATTCGAAAATTTCAGTAGTTGGTAATTTTTGGTCCGAAATTTTAGTTGGAGATTCTATAGATAAAAAAAAGGGAGAATATACAATCACTGTTTATAAAAAAGTTGACACATTAATTCTTGACTATAAAACAATAATTGAAGAAATAAAAAAGGATAAAAAATTAAAACCATATAACTAAATAAAATACTTCGTACAACAGCTACTACAACGGATTTGGGCAATTGGCTTAATGGGTAATTGGTTTTGTATTTGGATGATTTGGTAAATTCAGGTTTATTGTTGAAAATGAAATGATTAGCTTAGTTTTATGTTGCTTATTTATAGGTAATTAGGATAGTTTTCCGTATTTTAGTTATCAAAAAACAATCAATATTCCTTAATAATTTAGGTTATTGTCTATGGGACGTTACGCAAATTATCCAACAACAGTAGAAGACTGTTTGTTTTTATCACTAAAGAAACTCAAAGAATGGGATTACTTAACTTATAATGGTACTAAATCGGGTACAGTTAGTTGGAGTAGGAACGGAACACCACATTCAAATATTGGTATAAAAGTTACAAAGAATGATTTTGAAACATTTATTATTTTGGATTATAAATGTAATGGAGAACCTAAAAATTATAAAGTTAAGATAATTAGTAAACCCTCGAATTTAGGCAAAGGAGAGGTTTTATATTTTGTTTGTCCAAGCACTAAAAAGCATTGTAGAAAATTATATTTGCATAGTGGTTATTTTTTGCATCGTGAAGCCTTTAATAGTTTGATGTATCAAAAACAAATAGAAAGTAAAAAGAATAGGGATTTAAGTAAAATATTTGATGCGTGTTACCTTTCAGACGACGTATATGAAGAACGCTTTAAAAAGTATTTTAAAACACATTACAACGGCAAAGAAACGAAACGTTTCAAAAGGCTAAATAATAAAATACTTAAAGCTGATAGTTTTCCAGTAGGAACAATTGAAAAATTATTGATGATGTAAAAGCATATCCGTTCAGAGATGATCGGTTTTTTTATGGTTTAATCCTAACCGTAATCTTACCGTTGTGAATAATCATTAATGGTTTTTTAATGATTTGTTTTGCACTATCTGTCACGCGTAATGAGATAGGGAAATACAATATGCAACTATCTGTTACGCGCGTTTAGGTCAAATTAATATCAAAAGTACAACGATACGCGCGCGTAATGGTTCGGAAATAAAAAGCTCATTCCTATCTATTCGCGTGCGTAACGATTTGATTAATCAACTTTTTTCAAATTTAATCAATTAGGGTAACATTAGGGTCAATCCTCACCGTAACCTCACCGTTAAAAAATATCATTAATGATTTTAAATTAATATATCCCTATCTCATCACGTGTACAGAGTGCGTAACTAATAATTAAGTTGTAATATCAAACACAATGCAATTAAATTTGTATTGGTATTTTGATTTGGTGCAAAAGTGTAAAATTGAAGCTAAAAACGACAGATTTATTTTGCCGTGAATCGTACTTTTTACAAGAACTTTTAAGCTACAATACAAAAATCGTACAAATACCAAAATAAAAAATCCTTAAACTCCTGATAATCAGTATGTTTAAGGATTTATTTTGTGACCTCGACTGGATTCAAACCAGTAACCTTCTGAGCCGTAATCAGATGCGCTATTCAGTTGCGCCACGAGGCCTTTTTGTTATCATTAAGCTAATTTTTATTAGCTTTGTTGATTGCTTATTGCGGGTGCAAAGATAGACATAAATGTGACATATACAAACATAAAATAAGATAAAAATTAAAAAAAATGAAGATAGAAAATTATATACGTGATATTCAGGGATTTCCAAAAGAAGGAATTTTGTTTAAAGATATTACGCCGCTCTTAATTGATCCAATTGCAAGAAAAGAATGTCTTTCGGTTTTGGTTAATTCTTTAAAAGAACAGAAAATTGACAAAGTAGTAGGAGCAGAGAGCAGAGGTTTTTTCTTCGGAATTTTATTAGCGCAGGAATTAAATGCTGGTTTCATTCCCGTTCGTAAGCCTAAAAAACTGCCATATGAAACAATTTCAGCTTCCTATGAGCTTGAATATGGCACAGATAGTTTAGAGATGCATACTGATGCCATTAAACAAGGAGACCGCGTTTTAATTCACGATGATGTTTTAGCGACCGGCGGGACTGCAAAAGCGGTTTGTGAATTGGTAGAACGTTTGGGAGGCGAAATCGTGCAATGTAATTTTTTGATGGAACTGTCTTTCTTAAATGGAAGAGAAAAGATAAAAGAGTATCCAATATTTTCTGCGATTACGTATTAATTTAAACCAAAACAATTTTGTGTTTTTTATAATATAAAGCACTAATCAAATTCGGGTTTTTATTCTAGTCTGTCAAATAAACTATAGAGCCTGTTTTTTGATCGTTTAAAGCATTGTTAATGAAAATATGAGATTGTATAGGGATTTGCTTATTGTATAGGTTTTAGAGCTTATATGCCCTTTTGTGTCAAATTAAAAATCATTTTACCTGTTATGGATATCGTTTTCAAAGCCGAATTATAGATTATCGCGGTTTAATGAATTCATCAGAATTTTGGAGAGATGAAATCCATCCAAATTCAGCAGGAGCGAGGAGATTATCAACACGCGTTACGTTTTAAAACACAAAAACCCGACCTTTTAAAGTCGGGTTTTGTATTTAATAGTATTCCTTTATCTTAAGCTTGCGCCAAGTTCCGTTTCAAAAGTCTGCTGTAATTTTGACATGATTTTATCAATTTGAGCATCAGTAAGCGTTTTTGTATTATCCTGAATAGTAAAACTCAACGCATAAGATTTTTTCCCAGCTGGAAGTTTTTCTCCTTCATAAACATCAAATAAGTTGACATCTTTTAAAAGTGATTTTTCTGTTTGTTTTGCCAAATTAAAAATACTTTCATATGTTGTACTCTGGTCAATAAGCAACGCTAAATCTCTTCGTACTTCTGGATACTTTGGAATTTCAGTATATTTAATTTTTCCAGTAATAATTTTCAGCACTAAATCCCAGTTAAAATCCGCGTAATAGACATCTTGTTTAATACCGAAATGCTTTAAAATTGATTTTTTTACTACACCCATTTCGACCAAAGTGTCATTGTTGTAGCAAATTGCTGTTCCTTCAGAAAAAATATCAGATTGCACTGGCGCATTCGAAATTTTATCAATTCCCAAACGAGCTAGAACTCCTTTTACATATCCTTTTAACAAAAAGAAATCCGTAGTTTTTTGAGGGTTTGTCCAGCTTTCTTTGTTTCTGTTTCCAGAAATAAGCAAGGTGAGGTGTTTATGCTCTTCGTATCCATTAAGATATTTGTGGTAGCTTTTTCCGAATTCAAATAATTTTAAATCGGCATTTTTTCTGTTGATATTATAAGAAATAGCTTCAAGCCCTGAAAACAATAATGACTGACGCATAGTGGACAAATCACTACTTAAAGGATTCAGCATTGTTACATTATGTTCTTCTTTTAATGAAGCCGAAAGTTTTGCATACGCAGCAGTGGTCAAAGAATTGGCCATCATTTCATGAAAACCCTGAGAATTTAACTGAGAAGCAATTACGTTTTGTACTTTATAATCTTCTGTTCTTGGAGAATTTGCTACAGTAGCATTGAATTTTTTAGAAAAATTAATATTATTGTAACCATAAACACGTAAAATTTCTTCGATTACATCAATTTCACGTTGTACATCAACACGGTAAGCAGGAATTGTTAATCCTAAACCAGAATCAGAAACACTGTTTACTTTAATATCTAAAGAAACTAATATTTTTTTGATGGTATCTTTCGGAATTTCCTGTCCAATAATTTTATAAACGTGACTGAAATTTAATAAAACAGAGAAATCTTCGACTTTTTTAGGATACACTTCCACAACATCCGAAGTGATTTTTCCGCCCGCAACTTCTTGAATTAAAAGTGCTGCACGTTTCAATGCATATTCAGTAATTGTTGGATCGATTCCTCTTTCAAATCTAAAAGAAGCATCTGTATTTAATTGATGTCTTTTTGCAGTTTTACGAATGCTTACAGCATCAAAATAAGCACTTTCTAAAAAGATAGAAGTTGTCCCGTCTGTAACTCCTGATTTTTTTCCTCCAAAAACACCGGCAATACACAATGGACCTTTTTCATCACAAATCATCAAATCTTCTTTATGTAATGTTCTTTCTACATCGTCTAAAGTGATGAATTTTGTTCCTTCTGGAAGTGTTTTTACAATTACTTTTCCGTTGATTTTAGCGGCATCAAACGCGTGTAACGGCTGTCCTAATTCATGCAAAACATAATTAGTAACATCGACAATATTATTTTTTGGAGTTAATCCAATTGCTTTCAATCGATCCTGAAGCCAAGATGGTGATTCATGAACT
This sequence comes from Flavobacterium sp. 245, assembly GCF_004362055.1. Classification (GTDB taxonomy): domain Bacteria; phylum Bacteroidota; class Bacteroidia; order Flavobacteriales; family Flavobacteriaceae; genus Flavobacterium. Next base: position 251,576 of record NZ_SNXB01000002.1, on the reverse strand, counting down.
GAAATTCCAGAAATGGTTACGCCGCAATATCTTGGTGCTAAATGAGGTTCTTCAACATTTACGTCAATTTTCAACGTACGCATATCAACTCTAAAATTACTTACAGAAGGCGTAATCAATTCTACGTTTACACCACGTTGCAGCATTCCAGCTCTCAAATCACGAGCAGTTCCAAAATGACTCATCGCGTCAGCACGGTTTGGAGTCAAGCCAATTTCGAATACTTCGTCATTTGCAATTTTAAAAACTTCAGCCGCCGCAGTTCCAGGTACTAGGTTTTCATCAAGAACCATGATTCCTTCATGACTTGTTCCTAAACCTAGTTCGTCTTCGGCACAAATCATTCCGTGGCTTTCCTGTCCGCGAATTTTTCCTTTTTTGATGGTAAATTCGTTACCATCTTTATCGTATAAAACAGTTCCAATAGTAGCAACGGGAACTTTTTGACCTGCCTCAACATTTGCCGCACCGCACACAATTTGTACAGGTGCTTCTAAACCAATGTTTACAGTTGTTACTTTAAGTCTGTCAGCATCTGGGTGTTTTTCGCAGGTAAGAACATGACCTACAACAACGCCTTCCAATCCACCTTTTATAGATTGGTATTTTTCAACCACTTCAACTTCCAGACCCAAATCTGTAAGCAATTCTGAAGTTTGTTCTGAAGTCCAGTCTGTTTTAATAAATTGTTTTAACCAGTTGTAAGATATTTTCATGTTAGCTTAATTATTCTTGTATGAGGATACAAATATAAGGATTGCGTGTTGTAGTAAGAAAAAAAAAATTTTGTTTTTGCCTGAAAAATAGCCGCGCGTCGAAATTTATAAATAATGCAGTAAATAAAAAGTCTGATACTTACTTTGTTATTACGCTTTTATATGTTTAAAACAAGATCACTAAATCAACTCTTCAACATGTTTTTTAATGTTTTCTGAAATCTTTTTGATAGGTAAATCATTTTCATCATCACCAAAAGGATCTTCAATTTCTTCAGCAATTAATTCTAAACTGGCCAAAACATAAAAAATAAAAACAACTACGGGAACAACATAATAGCCTAAACTTAAAGAATAACCAAAAGGCAAAGTCATAATATAAAAGAAGATGAATTTCTTTATAAACGCACTGTAAGAATAGGGAATAGGTGTGTTTTTTATTCGCTCACAAGCACCGCATATATCTGTAAAAGCCACTAATTCGGCATTTAAAATGATAAGCTGATCGCCCGTTATCTTTTTTGAATCATACAAATCGTTGATTTTATGAAACATCATTCGTTTCACCTGATTTGGTTTGTGTTTATGATGATCCAATTCCAAGTCAACATCTTCAAAAAGCTGTTTAGCTGTTTCAGAATTATTTAAATGTTTATATAAGATGGAAGCGTAGCCAGGAATAAACTTTCTAAAAAACTTTCGGTCATTTTCATCTTTTAAAATAGCCGAAAGTTTTATAGCAAAATTACGGCTGTTGTTTACCAAACCGCCCCATAATTTTCTGGCTTCCCACCAGCGATCATATGCTGTATTTGTTCTAAAAACTAATAAAAGAGAAATCACAAAACCTAATATTCCGTGCATAACAGGAATATTTTTAAGGTAATGTTTTTCATCAATTCCAAAATAAATCACTTCAATATAACCAACAAGGGCAGCGTAAATACCAATCCCAATCATTACAGGGAATAACTGCCTGATAGTGTCTGATTTATGAAAATGAAAGATAAAGGTAAACCACTCTTTAGTATTGTACGCGATCATTTTTTATTAATTTTTAAAACAAATTTAATTTAAAAATTAATATTTCCAGCTAATTCTCTCAAGGCAATTTCAGATAATTTTGCTTGATATTGAGCATTGCTGTAACGAACTTTAGCATTTACATAATTTAACTGCGCCGTTCTGAAATCAAGTGTTGTAATGGTTCCAATTCTGAATTTATCTAACGTAATATCTAAGTTTTGCTTAGCAATTGTTACGTTATCTTCTTCTAAATCAATTAATCCTAAGTTTGTTTGGTACGTTTGAAATGCAGTGCTCAGCTGTGTATCCAAAATCATATTTTGCTGTTCAATAGCAATTTGAGAATTTTCGATTTCCATTTTTGCTACTTTTTCATTTCGGTGCTGATTCAAACCATCAAATAAATTCAGTCGTGCATTAAAACCGTAGTTAAATCCTTTTGATGACGACTGGCTCGTAAAACCTAAACTGGATTGATTTTCAGAAAAATTATATCCAGATGTTAAGTTTACAACCGGGTAACGGTCTGCTTTTACTTGCTTTAATTGTAGTTCAGCAATACGTTTATTAATAATTTGAGCTTCTACAGCCGGATTTTGTTTATGTGCTAGATCTGACAATTCAGCAAAATTCATTCCATTATCAACTGTAACTAAATCGGTTACTGTGAAATCAATTTTTGGATCACGTGCCAAATATTGGTTCAGTAAAATTTTAGCGTTTGCATAAGTTTCTTTTTGACGTAATAAAGCAACCTGATCTGAGTTTAAATCAACCTGAGCATTTAGAACTTCTAATTTTGAAGCTTTTCCAATGCTGAAACGATTTTGTGCCAATGTCAATCTTTGCTTAGAAATTACGATTGTAGTATCTAAAGCGGCCAATTGATGCTGTTGCTGTACAAGATCATAATAAGCCGAATTTACCTGTACAATTTTGATTAAAACGGTTCTTCTCAATTCAGAATCACCTAATTTTTGAAGTTCTTTTAACTGATCTAATCGTGCAAACATTTTCATTCCGTCGAAAACGGTCCAGTTTAGGCCAACTCCGTAAGTTAAACTGTTGTTTTTTGCATTGTCTAAAGAAGTTGTAGTTCCGTCCTGACGAGTTTGTGATGAATTCGTAACGCTATTGTTATCTGTTACAGTCGCTGCAACGGTTGGCAATATTCCTGCATTTCCAATCGTGACATTTGTTTCGCTTATTTTTGAGTTATTCTTTGCAATTCTAATTTCAAAGTTATTTTCTAAAGCGATTCTGGTAGCATCTTCAATAGTCAGAACAGCTTGTGCATTAGTTTTTACAACGCAGAAGAAGAGAATTAGTAAAGTGCTGTATATATTTTTAATATTCATATTTATTTTCTTTTGCCAAAAAATCATGAATTAACAAGATGTAAAATTCATGATTTTGTAGCTACTATTTTATACTTTCTTTTTCGTATTCGTCAATATGATCAAACTCTGGATAATGTTTTCTTTGTTTTGACCACATTAAATAAATGGCAGGAATTACAAAAAGTGTCAAAGCAAGAGAAAAAATAGTTCCTCCAACAATTACAACTCCCATTCCAATTCGGCTTGTTGAAGCTGCTCCAAGAGACATTGCAATTGGCAACGCTCCTAATGCAATTGCTAAACTGGTCATTAAAATTGGACGAAGACGCGCTTCTGATGCTTCTAGGATTGCTTCTAGTTTTGGTTTGCCTTGTTCACGAAGCTGATTCGCAAATTCGACAATCAAAATACCATTTTTAGTTACTAATCCAATAAGCATTACGGTTCCAATCTGACTGAAAATATTCCATGTCTGATTGAAAAGCCATAGTGAAAATAAAGCTCCTGCAACCGCCATTGGTACTGTTAAAATAATAATGAATGGATCAATAAAACTTTCAAACTGCGCTGCCAAAATCAAAAAGATCAAAAGCAAAGCTAAACCAAAAGCAAACGAAGTATTCGAGCTACTTTCTACGAAATCTCTCGATTCTCCACTCAAATCTGTTGTGAAACTTTCGTCCAAAACTTTAGCCTTGATTCGGTCCATTTCCTGAATACCGTCGCTGATACTTTTTCCTGGAGCTAAACCTGCAGAAACTGTAGCCGACATATAACGGTTGTTATGATACAATTGTGGCGGATTACTTTGTTCCTCAACATTTACAACGTTGTCCATCTGAATTAATTCGCCTTTATTGTTTTTAACAAACATTGAAGTTAAATCCAATGGCTTTGAACGGTCTTTTTGATCAAACTGACCAATAACCTGATATTGCTTTCCGTTTTTAATAAAATAACCAAAACGTTGTCCACTCAAAGAAAGCTGTAAAGTCTGTGCGATATCTAAAATCGAAATTCCTAAACTTTCGGCCTTTTCACGATTGATGCTAACGTTAATTTCTGGTTTGTTGAATTTTAAGTTTACGTCTGTTGTTGAGAAAACATCGCTTTTTCCAACTTCTTCCATGAAAAGAGGAATTTTTTCTCTCAGTTTTTCAAAATTCGGAGCCTGAATAACGTACTGAATTGGTAAACCTCCACGTCTGTTTACAGCAATTGTAGGCTGTTGAAGAACGGCAGTTTTAGCTTCCGGATATCTTTTAGTCCATTTTGTTAATTTATCAGCAATGTCTTTTTGAGAAGCTTTTCGCTCATCTGCTTCCTTCAATGAAAGTCTGATAAAACCTGTGTTCGTTGCCGAAGCTCCAAAACCGGGTGCGGTAATAACCAAACTCACTTTTTTCTCTGGAATAGAATCATCGACTAATTTTGAAATTTCCTGCATGAAACGGTCTGTGTACTCATATGATGAACCTTCAGGGGTTGTCATACGCATTGTTACAGAGCTTCTGTCGTCCAACGGAGCAGTTTCTTTCGGAAGAATCGTAAAGAACAAGTAAATCAGTCCAAAACAAACAATCAAGATTGGAAAACTTATCCATTTTTTATCCATAAATTTTGAAAGAGATTCGGCATAGGTGCTGTTCATCTTTTCAAAAAATGGTTCAGTTTTAATATAGAATTTAGATTTTTTCTGCTCGCCACCTTTCATTAAATAGGCATTTAACATAGGTGTCAACGTCAACGAAACGAAAGCCGAAATTAATACGGCAGCTCCAATTACTACACCAAATTCCCTAAAGAGTCGGCCTACGAAACCTTCTAAGAAAATTACAGGCAAGAATACTGCTGCTAAAGTTACTGAAATCGAAATTACAGCATAGAAAATTTCATTTGAACCTTTAATTGCAGCTTCAATTGGTGACATTCCTTCTTCGACTTTTTTGAAGATATTCTCGGTAACCACAATTCCATCATCTACCACTAAACCTGTGGCCAGTACAATTGCTAATAAAGTCAATACATTAATTGAGAATCCGAATAGCCACATGATAAAAAACGTAGCAATCAAGGAAACCGGAATATCAATTAAAGGCCTGAAAGCAATTGCCCAGTCTCTAAAGAATAAGTAAATAATGATAATTACCAGAATGATTGAAATTCCAAGTGTTTCAGCAACCTCAAGAACCGATTTTTTTACAAAAATGGTATTATCAAGTGCAATATTCAGTTTAATATCTTTTGGAAGATCCTTTTTTAAAGCCTCATATTTTTTATAAAATTCAGCCGAAATATCTAAATAATTGGCTCCTGGCATCGGAACAATTGCCAAACCAATCATTGGAAGTCCAGACTGGCTTAATTTTGTTTCGATATTTTCTGGACCTAATGTCGCAATACCGATATCACTTAAACGAACAATTTTATCTCCGTCAGTACGAATAATAATGTTGTTGAATTCTTCAGGTTTTGATAAATTTCCAATGGTTTTTACAGTAAGTTCAGTGTTATTACCTGTCAATTTACCTGATGGAAGCTCTACATTCTGAGCATTTAAAGCAGTGCGGACTTCAGCTACGGTGCAACCGTATGCGGCAAGTTTTGCAGGATCAATCCATAAACGCATTGCATAACGTTTTTGTCCCCAAATTTGTACACCGCTGACGCCGGGAATCGTTTCTAAACGTTGCGAAATTACATTTTCGGCATAATCACTTAATTCAAGAGAATTTCGTGAATCACTCTGCACGGTCATCGAAATGATAGCATCACTATCAGCATCGGCTTTGGATACAACTGGAGGTGCATCAATATCCTGTGGCAAACTTCTGATGGCTTGAGAAACTTTGTCACGAACATCATTCGCGGCTTCTTCTAAATCTTTATCTAAATTAAACTCGATAGTAATATTACTGCTTCCTTGATTACTTGATGAAGTAATATTTCTAATTCCGTCAATAGCATTTACAGCTTTTTCAAGAGGTTCTGTAATTTGTGATTCAATAATATCAGAATTGGCTCCGGTATAATTTGTTCTGATAGAAACTTGTGCCGGGTCAATTGAAGGGAATTCTCGAACACCCAAAAATGTATAACCAATGAAACCGAATAAAATAATCAAAAGATTCAGTACAATCGTTAAAACGGGTCTTCTTATACTTGTGGTTGATAAACTCATAATGAGATTTTAGATTTTAGTTCCGAAGTCTCGGGATAAATTTTAGATTTCTAATTTTTAAACTTTGACTTTACGGCTTTTGACTTACGACTATTTTATTTTAACTTTTATTGGAGCGTCATTTTTTAATGACATAACACCGCTTGTAACAAGAGTATCACCAGCTTTTAAACCTGATAAAATTAAAATAGAAGCATCAGTACGTGTAGTTGCTTCAACCATAACTTCTTTGGCTTTGCCCATATTTGCGATAAAAACTTTTTTTCCATCTTGTACAGGAACGATTGCTTCAGACGGAACAACAATTGCATCTTTAATAATGTTTAACGGCAACTTTACATCGGCAAAAGTTCCAGGGAAAAGTTTTCCATCCATATTGTCTGCAATAGCTCTAATTTGCAGTGTACGTGTAGCAACAGCAATTTCAGGCTCTATAGCATATATTTTAGCATTGTAAACTTTGTCTGAACCAGAAACAGTGAAATCAATGTTTGATCCATTATTTACTTGTGCAGCATATTTTTCAGGAATAGAAAAAGTAATTTTCAATTTGCCTGTGTTCACTAATTTTGCTACTAATATTGTTGGCGTAATATAAGTTCCCGGAGAAATAGAGCGCAAACCAATTTTTCCTGAAAAAGGCGCTTTTACAGATGTTTTTGAAATTTGTGCTTTTATTAATTGAGTCTGTGCTTTTGCAGAAGCATAATCAGCATTTGCAACATCAAATTCTTCTTGGCTTATGGCTTCTTTTTGAAGAAGTAATTTTGCTCTCCTTTCATTTTCGCCAGCCAGACCTTCTCGGGTTTGTGCTTGACGCAGTTGTGCTCTTAGTTCAATATCATTTACCTTGAAAAGGACTTGACCTTTATTCACGTAACTTCCTTCGTTAAAATAGATACCTTCAACAATTCCTGAAACCTCACTTCTTATTTCAATCTGCTCATTTGCTTCTATCGATCCTGATAATGATAAATTATTATCAAAAACAGCAGTTTTTACGACAATGCCCGTAACAGTTGTTGGCTTGTCTTTGTCGCCAAACTTTTTAGATTCGTCATTTTTGCTTTTATTTGATACCACTCGGTAAGCAATAAATCCTCCAAGTCCGATAACTAGCAAGGCATAAATTAGATTTTTTACTTTCATAAATTTTGAGGTAAATGTATTTTTTTGGTGTTTTTTTTAGTAAGCTTACAAATTTAACTTTTTGACACGAAAACGAAAGAGCTTCCTCTTAATTTAACATTTGTATGTACAAGTTTTTGCTTTGCTTATCATTTAGACTGTTTTTGTTTACAATGGTTTAATATTGGGACATAAAAAATATTGTTTTTGCTTTTAACCATTTTATTCCCAGCTACTTCTAAAATATAATAATTTTATTTATCAGTTTTTATTTGTTAAAAACGTAAAAATACCCGTAATTAATTTAGGAAAAAGATTACATGTGTTTTTTTTACATGTATTTTATCTGATTTATTTTGTGCTTTATCGATTTTATTTGTAACATTGATAAGGTTAAACAAACAGTTGCGTTTTTATGCAATTTTAGCCGTTTTTTCTGTAGTTGATCATGATAAATGTAGGTTTTTTATTTGTTTAGAGTTAAAATTTTCGTGTTAATAAAATTTCAAAATTAACAACTGTTTATATTTTTAAATTAAATCTATTTATTTATGAAGAAAAAATTACTTCTTGGTTTATGGTTTTCTTTGATTCTTGCAGCTATTTCGGTTTTGTTTTGGAAGAACGAATTTCAGTATAGTTTGCCAACACCAATGCCGAAGGATTACCAGGCAGTTGCAATGGGTAGTAAAATTGATTTAAAATGCTGCACAATAGATCAAAAACCCGTTTTTCTTCATTTTTTTAATCCAGAGTGTCCTTGTTCTCGTTTTAATGTTCCTCATGTAAGCGAATTGATTAAAAAATATGGTGACCGTGTTAATTTTAAAATTGTTGTGATCAATAATGAAAAGAGCGTCACTATTGAAGAAATTCAGAAGAAGTTTAAAGCTAAAATTCCTGTTTACTTTGACCAGCAAATAGCAAAAAGCTGTGGTGTTTTTTCAACTCCTCAAGCCGTTTTGATTGATGGCTCGCAAAATTTATATTTTCGTGGCAATTACAACAAAACAAGATATTGCACAGATGCCGAAACGAATTATGCACAGCAGGCCATCGATTCTTTATTAAGTCATACAAATGCCCCTTCATTTGATGCTTTGGCTCTAAGAGCCTATGGATGTTCATTACCAAAATGCACTAAATAAATCTAACCCTAAATTACCTAATTTATGAAAAGAAAAGCTAGTTTAAATGAGCAGGACTACCTGCATAGTTTTGTGTCAACAATGACAGAAAAATCGGATGTTATTATTAATTATGTTCTTGCTGTTTATTTCCTTCTTGGAATTGCATTATCTTTTAAATATGATACTTGGGAAATTGGTGCAGGAGTAGGGACGCTGAATTTGCTGGCTTACTATTCGGCCAAATTCTTTATCAAAAATTCTAAATTTTATCAATACGTGCTTTCGGTTGTATTGGCAATTTTTATGGCACAGTATATTTATCAAATGCATGGTTTGTTTGAAATGCATTTTACGGTATTTGTAGCCAGTACAATTTTAATTATTTATCAAAATTGGAAATTGCAGATTCCGCTTACTCTTTTAGTAATTTTGCACCATGGTGCATTGGCTTATCTTCAAAATTATGTTTATAATGATGCAAATGGCCTGCAGATCTATTTTTCTCAAGTAAATTTTGATGTTGAGACCTTTTTAGTACATGTGGTTTTAGCTGGCGCGGTGTTTTTTATGAATGGATACTGGGCGTATTATTTTAAAGCGCATAGCCAAAATCATATTTCTAAAATTTCTGATGAATACGAATTGGAAAACATCAAATTAGCGTCGGCAAAATTCAGTTCAATGTCGGCGACAAAAGAGTACAATGATTTTATCCATAAAACAACTTTAGATTTAAAAATGCCCGTAAGTTCAGTATTAAAACTTATTGATGTTTCTAAAGGCCACACAGACAATGATCAGCTTTTGAGTTATTTAGAAATGATGAGAGAAAGCGCTAAAAAGATTGATGATCTGGTTAATGATATTCATTTTAAATCAGTTAGTGGCAAGACTTCACATTAATTAAACAAACTTAACAATAATATTTTTATCAAATTTAATAGTTTACGTAGCAACGTAACATGTTAATTTTTAAATGCAGAAATTTATGGATACCAGAACTACCCGCCCAACTCCATCCGACAGAGAAGTTGATTGGAACAAGAATAAAGTATTACTCAGTAAAACTGATACAAAAGGAACCATTTTATATGCCAATGAAGATTTTATTGACGTCTCTGGCTATGATGAATTTGAGCTCATTGGACAGCCTCATAACATAATACGTCATCCTGATATGCCTAAAGTAATTTTTAAATTTTTGTGGGATAGTATTAAAGCGAGTAAAAATATTCATGTCATCATCAAAAACATGTCGAAAACTGGCAGATATTATTGGGTTATTACCGATTTTAAAATTATTGCCGATTCAAATGGAGAAATTGTAGGTTATTTTGGAACTAGAAAGTCTGTTCCTGAGGATATTGTGGTCAAATTTATTGAGCCGTTGTACAAAAAACTACTGCATATTGAAGAAGCTAGCGGAATGTCAGCGTCTGAGGAATATTTAGTTGGTTTTTTAGAAGAACGCAAAAAAACATATATGGAATATATCGATCATCTTATTGCAACTGGAAAAGATGATAAAAATAAAGTAAGCAAAGGTTTGTTCAGCGGACTTTTTGAAAAGAAAGACAATCCTAAAAAATAAGTATAAATTAAAAAAAACTTTGCTGTATCAGTCAAAATCTTCAATGCTGAATTTGTCCCCCAACAAATCTAATCACCTAGAAATGCTAATTGAATATTTTGTAAAGTTTGATGCAGTGAAGTTTTTTTTAAAGTTGCTAAGAGGCTAAGTTGCTTAGTCTTTTTTAGTTCAAAACTGCAAAAAATAAAGTGACAAATAAAGTTTAAAATCTAAATCAATCCGAGTATCATCCTGAGCGAAGGCGAAAGCTATGCGAACTTAGAACTTCAGTATCTAAATATCTAAGTGTCTCAGTATCTTAGTATCTTAGTATCTCAGTATCTTAGTTTCTCAGAACCTTAGCATCTTAGATTAAGATATATAATTCCAAATATTCTTCTTTTTAGTAAGCTCAATAAAAACGGCTTTCAGAACTGCGTGTTCGGGTTTTTGAAGTGCGCTGTCTTCTTTTAAAATTTTCATGGCATAGTTTCTTGCCAAAGACAAAATTTCTCTGTCTTTTACAATATCAGCAATTTGTAGATTCAAGACACCGCTTTGCTGTGTTCCCATCAAGTCGCCCGGACCACGAAGTTTTAAGTCAACTTCTGCAATTTCAAAACCATCATTGGTTCCTGTCATTGTTTCCATTCGGGTTTTGCTGTCGGAACTTAATTTATGGCCGGTCATCAAAATACAATAACTTTGTTCAGCACCACGGCCAACGCGCCCGCGTAATTGATGCAATTGCGATAATCCAAAACGTTCGGCACTTTCAATAATCATAACGCTGGCATTTGGTACATTTACACCAACTTCAATTACGGTTGTGGCAACCATAATATTTGTTTTGCCTTCAGAAAAACGTTTCATTTCAGTGTCTTTATCTGCGGGTTTCATTTTTCCATGCAAAATAGAAATCGAATATTGTGGCAACGGAAAATCTCGTGAAATACTTTCGTAACCATCCATCAAGTCTTTGTAGTCCATTTTTTCAGATTCCTGAATTAACGGATAAACAATATAAATTTGTCTTCCCAAAGCAATTTCATCACGAAGAAATTTCCAGACTTTTAGTCGGTTTGTGTCGTAACGATGAACCGTCTGAATTGGTTTTCTGCCTGGAGGCAATTCATCAATTACAGAGATATCCAAATCTCCATATAAACTCATCGCCAAAGTTCTCGGAATAGGAGTTGCCGTCATTACTAATACGTGAGGCGGAATATCATTTTTCTTCCATAATTTGGATCTTTGCTCCACGCCAAAACGGTGCTGTTCGTCAATAACCGCAAGGCCTAAATTTTTAAACTTTACCTTATCTTCTAATAAAGCATGAGTCCCAATTATAATTTGCAGACTTCCGTTTTCAAGTTCCTCATGAATAATTTTTCGTTCGGATGTTTTAGTCGAGCCAGTTAAAATTCGGATATTGATATTCAGACTATTTGCAAAAGCAGACAATCCAATAAAATGCTGATTAGCCAAAATCTCCGTCGGCGCCATCAAACAAGCCTGAAAGCCATTATCGATAGCCAAAAGCATGCTCATAAAAGCGACAATCGTTTTTCCGGAACCAACATCTCCTTGCAGTAAGCGATTCATTTGGGCGTTGCTTCCCATATCGGTACGAATCTCTTTGATCACTCTTTTTTGGGCGCCGGTTAAATCAAATGGCAAGTGATTTTTATAGAATTCATTGAATAATTCACCAACTTTGGTAAACGGATGCCCTTTTATTTTATGCTTTCGAATTAAATTTTTAGTTATTAATTGAAGCTGAATAAAAAACAATTCTTCAAATTTCAATCGGAATTGGGCTTTCGCCAAAACATCGGTACTTTTTGGAAAATGAATATTAAATAAAGCCGCTTTCTTCGGAATTAACTTCAATTCTTCAATTAAGTAGGGAGGAAAAGTTTCAGTAAACAAAGCCTGAGTTTCAATAAACAATTGTTCCATCAGTTTATTAATTGTCCTGTTGGATATTCCGCGGTTTGCAAGTGTCTCTGTTGAAGGATAAACCGGTTGCATAGCAGAACGAAGGCTTCTTTCATGTTCGGTTAATAACTCAATTTCAGGATGAGCCATACTAAACTGACTTCCATATAAAGAACATTTTCCAAAGATGACCAGCGGTTCATTCAGTTTTAAACTTTCCCGAATCCATTTATGTCCTTGAAACCAATTCAGGTCAATTTGCCCAGTGTCATCGACGAAAGATGCGACTAAACGTTTTTTGTTTTTAGCAAACTCAACAGTTTTGATATTGATTATTTTTCCAATAATCTGAACTTCACTTCCTGTATTTTGCAATTCATTAATCTTGTAGTAACGCGTTCTGTCAATATATCTATTCGGAAAAAAATTAACCAAATCCCCATATTTATGAATTCCCAATTCCTTGCGAAGCAATTGACCGCGGCTCGGGCCAACACCTTTTAAGTATTCGATTGGAGTTTCAAGAAGATTATTAGACATTTTTTTTAGACTTCTTAGATTGTTAGATTTTTAGACGGGCTGAGATTTTTGATTTTAGAAAATAGAGTATAGAATAAGGTATATAGACAAAAATCTATTCTCTTTATTCTATACTCTATTTTCTTTCTCTTTGGAAAAGCGAAGATAGATTTTAATTAGGAAATTTGAAAATTGATTTATTTGAAATCAAACATATAATAATATCTTTGAAGTATAAATTTCAAAAAAATGAAAACACACTTAGCTCTTTTACGCGGCATCAACGTTTCGGGTCATAATATGATGAAAATGGAAGCTTTGAAAACAATGCTGGAAAACATGGGATTTCAAAATATCAGAACATACCTGCAATCCGGAAATGTTTTTGTTGATAGCGAAGAAGAAGCGTCAAAAGTTGGTTTCATGATTAAACAGGAAATTTTCAAGGTTTTTGGACATGAAGTTCCTGTGATTGTAATTGCTAAAGAAGATTTAGAAATGTGTTTTAAAAACAGTCCGTATTTAAAGGAAAAAGATTTAGATACTAAAAAGCTGTACGTTGCATTTGTTTCAACTGAATTAAAAAAAGAAAATATAAATGATCTAAAAATCAGTCAGTTTAAACCTGATGAAGCCAGTATTGATGGCAATAGAATTTTTATTAAATACGCTATTGGTGCGGGAAAAACTAGATTGGAAGGCAAATACATCGAGAAAAAGCTGAATGTTATTGTAACAATGCGAAACTGGAATACAGTTACAAATTTGCTGGCTATGTATTCTGAAGAATAACAGAATCTAATGATTTTAAAATGAGCAAAGTAGAAGTGTTTTTGCCACAAATCCCACTAATTTTCACGAATTGATTTGTGTGAATTCGTGTAATTCGTGGCAAACTTTTTCATATTATTAAGCAATCAAATCGCAGTACCAGAATCCATAATCAAAAGCATCAGAACTATTTGTATCACAAGCAGTATCTGATGAATTTTCATTTTGAGGTTTTTCATATTTGCGATAAACAATTTCTCCAATTTCAAAGTTTATTGGCTCAGAGAAAATGGGGCCGTCAAAAGCAAAAGTGTGAAATTCGCCGTTTTCGCCACAGACATCTACATTTTCTGGTAAATCGTTTATGAAATCTTGATCGATAATTCTTCCCACAAAACTTTTATCTAAATAACGTTCGTTTACACAAACCACAATCGTTTTGAATCCAAGCGAAATAAACTCCTGAATCAAATCGTGAGACGGAACTTTCCAAATTGGAAAAACACCTTTAAAACCTAATTTTGCTAATTGATCCTCACGATATTTGCGTAGATCTTCAAGAAAAATATCACCAAAAACCGAATGCGAAATACCTTCTTCTTTTAATTCTGTCAAGGCTTTTGTCATTACGTTTTCGTAAACTTCCATAGTTGGCATTTCAGGAATTTCAAGAATTTTTAATGGTATTCCGATGCTTTTTGCCTGAGATTCTAGCAATTCTACGCGAATACCATGCATTGAAATTCGCTGAAATTGCTGATTCACACTGGTAACTAAATATTCGATTTTATAATCCGGATTCTGAAGAATTTTGTACAAAGAAAGGGCAGAATCTTTTCCGCTGCTCCAGTTGAATAATGCTTTTTTTGGTATTGACACGATTTGGTATTTTTTATGCGGTAAACTTACAAATTTCATTCTATTTGTTGATGAAAGGTTTGTAACTTTGGAAGTTTACACGCCAAAATATGTCATTATATAAAGATAAATTTAAAACCGATTCAGCCAGATTGAAGAATTGGGATTACTCAAGTGAAGCTGTATATTTTATTACAATGGTTGCTAAAAATAGAGAATGTATTTTTGGAACGATTGAAAACAGTAAAATGATTTTAAATGAAAATGGAAAGGTTATTGAGAAAGAACTTTTAAAATCAATTACTATTCGTAAAAATTGGTTTTTTCATAATTGGATTATTATGCCAAATCATATTCATTTATTGATAGAAATTCAAAATCCAATCGAATTTCAAACCACAATACATATCGTAGAGGCGCACAGCAGTGCGTCTCCGTCCAGCATATCGACAACAGAACATAATATGTCTTTGACGACAAACGTTGCGGACACGCACTGCTGTGCGTCTCTACAGAATCAATCGTTGTCAAAATTCTCGAACGAATCAAATTTGTCTAGAAAACCCAATTCTATTTCATCATTTGTTGCTATTTTTAAATCAATTACAACAAAACAAATAAATGAAACTGAATCAATTTGGCAAACTAATTATCATGATCATATTGTTAGGAATTATAAACGATTCGAAATAATTTATGATTACATTAAAAATAATCCGCAATCTTGGGAAACAGATTCCTTAAAATAAAACTTTCAATGAAATACATATTTTTGCTCTTTACTGGATTTATTTTTGCACAACAAACCCAATTTGTTGATTTTAAAACTGCTTCAGGAGAATTAACCTTAAATACCAAAGAAAAATCAATTTCTGGTATTGTAGATTACGGCTTTATGATTTTAAAACCGATTGACACCATAAAAATTGATGCTAAAAACATGGAATTTTCTAAAGTGCAAATCAATAAAAAAGACGTCGTTTTTGTTAATTCAGGCAAGCAGTTACAGCTTATTGGCAATTTTCAAAAAGGAGAAAATCATTTAACTTTTGAATATACTGCAAAACCAAAACAAGCCTTATATTTTGTAGATATTGAAGGAAAAGATGTTCAAATCTGGACACAAGGCCAAGGACGATATACAAGCAATTGGTTTCCGAGTTTTGATGACGTTAATGAAAAACTGATTTTTAATTTGGGAATATCTTATGATGCCGCATATCAGGTTGTTTCGAATGGGATTTTAAAAGATAAAACTAAAAAAGACAACTTATTTCATTGGCAGTACAAAATGGAGAACCCCATGAGCTCTTACGTTTTGATGCTTGCGATTGGAAAATATGATAAAAAAAGTTTGAAATCGAAATCGAATGTTCCACTTGAATATTATTTGGAAAATAAAGATGCAGCTCGTTTTGAACCGACCTTTCGATATTCAAAACGCATTTTTGATTTTCTAGAAAAAGAAATTGGTGTTTCATATCCATGGGAAATTTATAGGGAAATTCCGGTTCGCGATTTTTTATATGCCGGAATGGAAAATACAACTTCGACACTTTTTGCAACGCGATATGTGGTGGATTCAATTGGATTTACCGACAGAAACTATACTAATGTAGATGCGCACGAGTTGGCACATCATTGGTTTGGTAATTTAATAACGGCCGAAAGTAGTAAGCATCACTGGCTTCAAGAAGGTTTTGCAACTTATTACGCAGCGCTTGCAGAGCGCGAAATTTTTGGTGATGATTATTTTTATTCCAAACTTTATGATACTGCGCAGCAAATAAAGTTTGCTTCAAGAACCGATTCTATTCCGGTTTTGAATCCAAAGGCAAGTTCGCTTACTTTTTACGAAAAAGGAGCGTGGGCGTTGTTTGTTCTTCATGAATCAATTGGAGATAAAGCATTTAAAAAAGCAATAAAAAGTTATCTGAAAAAATATGCTTATCAAACGGTAAATACGGAAAATTTCTTTAACGAAATTAAAAAAGTATCTGATTTTGATTTGGATAAATTTCAGAAAACCTGGCTGGAATCGACGTTGTTTGATACGCCGACAGCGAATGCTTTATTGAGTAAAAATAAAGCAATTCAGGTGAGACTTGAAGTCGATAAATTGAAAAAAACGCCTTTAGCAGAAAAAAGAGATTTCTTTATAAAAACTTTAAATTCGGATGTTTATCATACAGTAAAAGAAGCAATTGTTGATCAATTAGAAAATGATAAGTATGAAGCAAAAAAAGATCTACTGCTTTTAGCCATGCAGACAAACAACATTCAGATTCGTCAAACGGTTGCAGAAACTTTGACCAAAATTCCAGATGATTTTAGGTCAGAATATGAAACGCTTTTAAACGACCAATCATATCAAACACAAGAAATTGCCTTATACTGGCTTTGGAGAAATTTTCCAGATCATCGAAACGAGTATTTGAACAACTCAAAAGACTGGATTGGTTTTAATGATTACAACCTTCGTACTATGTGGCTTTCGCTTGCGCTATCAACAACCAATTATGCCAATAATCCAGATGAACTTGTTGCCGAATTAATTGGTTTTTCGTCCACTAAATATGAAGCTACTACGAGACAAAATGCGCTTGAAAAGTTAATAGCCTTCAAAATTATTAACGATCAGGTTTTGAGTAATTTAGTTTCGGCTACAACGCATCATATGTGGCAGTTTTCAAAATTTGGAAGAGAAACAATAAGATTGTTATTAAAAAATTCAGAAATGCGTGCCTCGTTTGAAAGAATTTTGCCTAATTTGACCCCCGATGAGCAGTTCCAGTTGAATCGTTTGCTGAAAGAATAGAATCAAGAAGCGAGAAGCAAGAGAAAAGAGTATAGAATATAGAATATAGAATATAGAATAATATAGAGAATAGAATATAGAGAATAGAATAAAGAAGCAAGAGTAAAGATTTAAACGAATAGAAAAGTCTTTGCTCTTTATTCTTTTATCTATCTTCTAAAAAAAACTACAATACCACATATGAGAGCATTAGTTATTTCTGGCGGCGGAAGTAAAGGCGCCTTCGCCGGAGGAGTTGCGCAGTATTTAATCGAAGAGAAAAATCATGAATACGATTTGTTTTTAGGCACTTCTACAGGAAGCTTGCTTATTCCGCATTTAGCTTTGGGACATATTAGAAAAATTCATTCGGTTTATACTAATGTTACAATGGGAAGCATTTTTAATATTTGCCCGTTTGTAGTTAAAAATAAACAAGGTGTTGATATTGTGACTATTAATCACTTTAATGTGCTAAGACAGTTTTTTAAAGGAAAGAGAACTTTTGGTGAAAGTAAAGGCTTGAAAAAATACATTCAGAATAATTTCTCACTTTCGGATTTTAATAAACTTAAGAAATTAAAAACCGATGTTGTGGTTACGGTTACCAATTTTACAAAAAACGAATCAGAATATAAATCGGTTAAAGATTGTACTTATGAGGAATTTTGCGATTGGTCTTGGATTTCAAGTAATTATGTACCGTTTATGAGTTTGGTTGAACGCAATAACTTTGAATATGGCGATGGCGGATTTTCTAGTTTAGTACCAATTCGTGAAGCGATTAATCGCGGGGCAACAGAAATCGATGTAATTATATTGGAAACTGAAGTGAATATGGATAAAACCGTTATCGGTAAAAATCCGTTTTCATTAATGATTGATTTATTCCGAATTGCTTTAGATCAGGTTGAAAAACATGATATTGCTATAGGAAAACTTATGGCAAATAACAAGAATGTAAAACTTAACTTATATTACACACCAACCAAACTTACTGATAATGCTTTGATTTTTAATAAAGAAGTAATGAAAGAATGGTGGGAACAAGGTTATGAATATGCTCAGAATAAGTCTGAAGTTATGAGTGATAATAGGTAATTTTAGAATTCAGATTTTAGATTTTAGATTGTTTCGGTAATCTAAAATCTAAAATCTGCAGTCTAAAACGTTATTTCTACCAAAGTTCAGCAACTTCATTTTTTATATATCCTAAAGCAGCATTACTCGGTGATTGTTTTTCTAATAAATCATTCAATATTACTTCACGCAATTTATCGGCATTTTCTACTTTATCGCTCATTGCAGCTTTACGAATCATTTGGATTGTAGCATTTTTTGCAGTTGTGATAATCGTCCAGCATTCGTCAGACATGTAAATTTGCTGCGTTAAATTATGCTCAAATTCTTGTTCAATTTGATCGATTATGTAGTTTTCATAATCGTGTTTATTTTGCGAAATTGGCGCGATTCGAATTAATAACTTAGTCAAATTTATACGCTCCAAAAATAAAGTCATACGCTCATAAGCCTGTAAACGTATTGGCAATGATTGTTTTTGATAGTCTCTATTCAATAAAAAAGCACTCTTTTTATCATTGTTTTTAATATGCAGTTCAAAAAAACTGTAGGCAACAAATCCTGTTACAATTGCAGGCAAAGTATAACTGGCTAATTCTATAATTCTTGTAAAATCCATTTGGGTTAAATTTTTTAGCAAAAATATACTTTTTGAGGAGAAATCCGTTTTAAATTTTTGGTAATAAACAAAACGGAAAACTTATTTTTGCAACTAGTTTTCAAAATCTGCACAATACTACTTTTAATGGATTCATACATAATATTTTTTCTTTGTTTAGCTGCGTTTGCAGCTGGGTTTATCGATGCAATTGTTGGCGGTGGCGGACTAATCCAAACTCCAATGGGATTAATTTTATTGCCTAATTTGCCAGTTTCGACCGTAATTGGTTCTTTGAAAATACCGGCTTTCAGCGGAACGGCTTTTGCAGCTTTTCAATATTTAAAGAAAGTGGTTATTCAATGGAAACTATTAATCATAATGATGTGTTTGGCAGTTCCATCGGCATTTTTGGGTTCTACCATTTTGACAATGGTAAGCAATGATTTTATGAAACCGCTTTTGCTTGTAGTCTTGTCATTGTTGTTTGTTTATACGTATGCAAAGAAAAATTTTGGTCAGCATGTTGCAAAAGATCATTCGGAAACAACTCAGATTATTTATGCAGTTGTTATTAGTATGATTGTTGGTTTCTATGACGGATTTATAGGCCCAGGAACTGGAAGTTTTTTTGTAGTTGCTTTTATCGCACTTTTAGGTTTTGATTTTTTGCACGCTTCCGCAAATGCTAAAATGGTAAATCTGGCGACTAATTTTGGTTCGATTTGTTTGTTTATGATCAAAGGAAAAATAATCTGGTCAATCGCGATTCCAATGGCGGTAAGCAACGGACTTGGAGGCTGGCTTGGTGCAAAACTGGCAATTAATAAAGGAAATGGTTTTATTAGGATTTTCTTTTTGGTAGTTGTAGTTGGAACGTTGATTCGGTTTGCTTATGATGTGTTTTTTAGGTAAGATGCTAAGGTTCTGATTTTTTTTATTGCTGTGTAGAAAATTTGTGGCATAATCTTAGAACCTTAGCATCTCAGAATCTAAGCAACTTAAAAAAGCCAATTGTTTGTTTAATAGCCCCGATAGAGGCGGTATCCTCGAAGTGGAACGGAGAGATATAGCCGAAAGCGGGAACTATGTCTCAAAAAAATGCCAATTGCCCTGCTTCAAAAAAATACTTAGAACCTTAGTATCTTAGAACCTCAGAACCTTTCTTTTGCATCTTAGGAACTTTCTCTTTAAATTCTTATTTTTGCATAAAAGGAGATAAATTACATGCAGAAATATATTGACCAGCTCAACGAAGCGCAAAGACAACCCGTTCTTAAAAAAGACGGGCCAATGATTATTATTGCTGGTGCAGGTTCGGGAAAAACCCGTGTTTTAACAATTAGGATTGCTTATTTGATGGCTCAAGGTGTTGATGCCTTCAATATTTTGTCGCTGACTTTTACTAACAAAGCCGCCCGTGAAATGAAACACAGGATTTCGGATATTGTAGGAGCGAGTGAAGCAAAAAATCTTTGGATGGGAACATTTCACTCGATTTTCGCGCGTATTCTGCGTGCAGAATCAGATCATTTAGGATATCCTTCCAATTTTACCATTTATGATTCTCAGGATTCGGCCAGACTAATTTCTTCGATTATAAAAGAAATGCAGTTAGACCGCGATATCTATAAACCAAAACAGATTTTAGGTCGTATATCTAGTTATAAAAACAGTTTAATTACAGTAAAAGCGTATTTCAATAATCCAGAATTGGTTGAAGCTGATGCAATGGCAAAAAGACCAAGACTGGGAGAAATTTATCAGCAGTATGTTGAGCGTTGTTTTAAAGCAGGCGCAATGGATTTTGATGATTTATTATTGAAAACTAATGAATTACTGACTCGTTTTCCAGAAGTTTTAGCTAAATATCAAGATCGTTTCCGTTATATTTTGGTTGATGAGTACCAAGATACAAATCACTCTCAGTATTTGATTGTTAGGGCTTTATCAGACAGGTTTCAGAATATTTGTGTGGTTGGTGACGATGCGCAGAGTATTTATGCTTTTCGTGGAGCGAATATCAATAATATTTTGAATTTCCAGAAGGATTATGAAGGCGTAGTAATGTTTCGTTTGGAGCAGAATTACCGTTCAACACGAAATATTGTTGAAGCAGCAAATACGGTTATGGAGCATAACAAAACCAAACTGGATAAAGTGGTTTGGACAGCGAATGATTTTGGACCAAAAATTAAAGTCCACCGAAGTTTGACAGATGCTGAAGAAGGCCGTTTTGTTGCTAGTACCATTTTTGAACAGAAAATGCAAAACCAGCTTCATAATGGGGCTTTTGCAATTTTGTATCGTACGAATGCCCAGTCCCGTGCGATGGAGGATGCTTTGAGAAAACGTGATATTCCGTATCGAATTTACGGCGGATTGTCTTTCTATCAGCGTAAAGAGATCAAAGATGTATTGTGTTATTTGCGTTTGGTAATTAATCCAAAAGACGAAGAAGCGTTAATTCGTGTGATCAATTATCCAGCGCGTGGAATTGGAGATACAACCGTAGAAAAATTGACTATTGCGGCAAACCATTACAAACGTTCGATTTGGGAAGTAATGGTTAATATCGATAAAATTGACTTGAAACTGAATGCTGGAACAAAAAACAAATTGAAAGATTTTGTTACTATGATCCAGAGTTTTCAGGTTATTGATCAAAATCAGGATGCATTTTATATAACAGACCACGTTGCAAAAAAAACAGGTTTAGTTCAAGAATTGAAAAAAGATACTACTCCAGAAGGAATGGCAAAAATTCAGAATATCGAAGAACTTTTAAACGGTATTAAAGATTTTACCGAAGGTCAACGGGAAATTGATGGAGCTAGAGGTGCACTTTCGGAATTTATGGAAGATGTGGCACTAGCAACAGATTTAGATAAAGACACAAATGATGAAGATCGAGTGGCGCTAATGACTATTCACTTAGCGAAAGGACTTGAGTTCCCTCATGTTTTTGTGGTTGGTATGGAAGAAGATTTGTTTCCGAGTGCCATGAGTATGAGTACCAGAAGTGAATTAGAAGAAGAACGTCGATTATTTTATGTAGCTTTAACTCGTGCAGAACATCAAGCGTATTTGACTTATGCGCAGTCGCGTTACCGCTGGGGAAAATTGACTGATAGTGAACCTTCAAGATTTATTGAAGAAATTGATGGTCAATTTTTAGAATATCTAACTCCGTCTGAAAGCAATTATCGTTATAAATCGCCAATTGACGGTGATATTTTTGGAGATGTCGATAAGTCTAAATTAAGACTGGCAAAACCAGTAGGAGGAACACCTCCAAAACATATTACAGATAATAATCCGAAACCAGATCTAAATATTAGAAAATTAAAACCCGTAACAGGAACGAACCCAAATGCCGGTGCTCCCAATTTATTTGACAGCAAATTAACGGTTGGAAACGTGGTCATGCACGAGCGTTTTGGAAAAGGTGAAGTGATTAATTTAGAAGGTGTTGGCGCTGATAAAAAAGCAGAAATCAAATTTGAAGTAGGAGGAATTAAGAAACTTTTGCTGCGATTTGCTAAATTAGATGTAGTAGGTTAAAAAAATATTGTTTCAAGTTTTAGTTTCAGATTATGCAAAGCAACTTGCAACTTGAAACCTGAAACAAAATAAACTAAAAATTATGGCTGAATTCATAAAAATATATCCAGATAAACCTAGTGAAGCTGCAATTGCAAAAGTTGTAAAAGTGCTTCAGAATGGCGGTTTGGTAATTTATCCGACAGATACTGTTTACGGTTTGGGTTGTGATATTACCAATTCTAGAGCGTTGGAAAAAATCGCAAAAATTAAAGGAGTTAAATTAGAGAAAGCAAATTTTTCATTTATTTGTCATGACTTAAGCAACTTATCAGATTATGTCCGTCAGATAGATACGTCGACTTTTAAAATTTTAAAAAGAGCATTGCCGGGGCCTTATACCTTTATTTTACCAGGTAATAATAATTTGCCTAAGGAGTTTAAAAAGAAAACGACTGTGGGGATTCGTGTTCCTGACAATAATATTATATTAGAGATTGTTCGTCAATTAGGAAATCCAGTTGTCTCGACTTCAATTCGTGATGAAGATGATGTAATTGAATATACAACAGATCCGGAATTAATTTTCGAGAAATGGCAAAATCTAGTAGATTTGGTAATCGATGGAGGCTATGGTGATAATGTTGGTTCGACGATTATTGACCTTTCAGAACATGAACCAGTTATCGTGAGAGAAGGTAAAGGCGATATTGATATTTTGTAAGAAAAGAAATAGATTCATTAGGATAATACAAAAAGGTTTGGTTAATTAGCTACTAATTAATCAAACCTTTTGACTTTAATGAAAAAACTACTTACTCTTTTATTTTTGTTTTCTGCGGTCACTATATTTTCGCAAGAGAATCTTAAAGGTAAAATTATAGGCAAAGATAATATGCCGTTAGAAGGAGTAAATGTTTACTATGATGGTACAACAATTTCTACAATTTCAGATGCTGATGGAAAATTTTCTATCAAGTATGAACCTAATGCGAATAGTATTTTAGTGATTAGTTCAATGGGATACCAGACAGAGTATCTGTCGGGATTAGATGTTTCGAAGTTATTAAATATAACGATGAAGATTTCGGAAAATGAACTTAAAGAAGTTGTAGTCAATAATAATCAACAGTTTACAAGAGCTCAGAAATTAAAGTTGTTTAGAGAATATTTTTTGGGAAAAACTAGTAATGCGAAATCAGCTATTATTAAAAATGAAGATGATATTAAATTTAAGTATGATAAAAAGAATTTACTTTTTACAGCCTCTTCAGATAAACCTTTGGTGATTATAAATCCAGCCTTAGGATATAAAATTGATTTTGAATTGGTAATTTTTGAAGTTTCTTTTAATAGATTTAGTATTAATTCAATAGATGCGAGTAAGAATTTTTACGGTGGCGTGAGCCGATTTGAAGAAATTGATAATAGCGCTAAAGTTTTAAAAAAACGAGAAAAAACATATCAGGGATCTCAAATTCAGTTTTTCAGAAATTTAGCAAATACTGATTGGGGGGCAAAGAAATTTTTATTGTTTAAGGATAAATATAATCAGGATCCAACTAAATGCTTCAAAATAACTAAAGAAGGAGATTTTGCAAAAGTAGAATTAATTCCTCAAGATAAAGGTGAGACCACAAATCTAAACTCAAAAAATATGGTAACATATAATCTTCTCTTTGACAAAAAGGAAACATCGAGGATCAGTTTTGAAACAGATAATTTTTATATTTATAAGTATGGAAATAATTCAAATATTCAAGATATACTTTTTTCAGGGAAAATTTCTGAAAAAAGAGTTGGAGATATGTTGCCTTTAAATTATGGGATAGAATAATTGTAATACTGAAAATGGCAACATGCTATATTTGTAAAAAAAAACTGAAATTGTATAAAAGTTAAAAAATAATTCCTAACTTTATTAATAGTTAAAATTTAGTTAGTTGATTAAAAATAATGCTATTCTTGATTTATATTTAATTGGTTATTAAAAAAATTAAGGATACATAAAAGCAGGTCGTAAGACCTGCTTTTTCTGTTTTTATAATATGTAAAACAAGAATTATTTAGCTTGTTTTTTCATTTCTTTTTCAATCATATCGTAGAACTGATCGATTTTTGGCATAACAACAATACGAGTTCTTCTGTTACGCGCTTTGTTTTCTGGAGTGTCATTTGCAACTAATGGTACATATGAACTTCTACCAGCAGCAATTAATTTTGCAGGGTTTACGCCAAGATCATTTGTTAACACACGAACAATAGAAGTAGAACGTTTAACACTTAAATCCCAGTTGTCTAAGATAATTCCGTTGCTTTTGTAAGGAACATCATCAGTGTGTCCTTCAACCATACATTCAAAGTCAGGTTTGTCATTTACAACTTTTGCAACTTTAGCTAAAACAGATTTTGCTTTGTCGCTTACGTCATAACTTCCACTTTTGAATAATAATTTATCAGCGATAGAAATAAATACAACTCCTTTTTCAACATTGATTTCGATATCTGGATCGTTGATTCCAACAGCTCCTTTTAAGCTTGTAACTAATGCTAAAGTTACACTGTCTTTTTTTGTAAGAGCATCTTGAAGTCTTGAGATTTTCAAATCTTTCTCTTTTAAGCTTTCTAGAGATTTTTCAAGGTTTTCAGCTCCTTTAGTAGTTAAAACCGTTAAATCTTTTGAACTATTGATTAAGTCTTGATTGTGTTGTTTGTAGCTTTCAGCTGTAGCAGCTAAACCTGCTTTTTCTTCTAAACAAGAATTTAATTTTACAGTGCAAGAGTTTAATAAATCTTGGGTCTCTTTGTTCTTAGCTTCTAGTGCAGCGTATTGCTTTTTCGATACACACGAAGTTAAGGCCATTAATACTGATAGTGCGATAACTATTTTTCTCATAGGTATTATATTTAATTAAACGTTGATTACAAATTTAGTTTTTAATATTTTGATTACTGTTAAAGATTTCTTTAAAAACCAGTAATTTCTTTATGTAATAAAGGTAAACGACACTTTTTACGGTATAGTATTGCTGTATTTGAAAATCTTTCCTTTTTTTAAGATACTTTAAAGATAGGCAATAAAAAGAGAAATGTGCCTTTAAAATGGCAAAAGTATGACCGAATTTCCCTTGTGTAAGAAAACGGATACCTGCAATACCATCTAAAACCATTCGTAGAAAAATCACCCAAAACAGTCCTCTTTTTGGTAGATTTTTGACAAGCATTAAAAGAGAATTTCGAAAATTCAAATAGGTTTTTTTTGGATTTCCCTGTTGGAGAGTCGCACCGCCAACATGATAAACCAATGACTGATAATTGTACTTAATAATATGTCCTTCATTTAAAGCACGCCAGCACAAATCAATTTCCTCCTGATGTGCAAAAAAGCTTTCGTCAAAACCGCCTAATTCTTGAAAAACATTTTTTCTGATGAAAAAGCAAGCGCCAGAAGCCCAGAATAATTCACAATTATCATCATATTGGTTATTATCTTTTTCGATAGTTTCAAAGACTCTTCCTCTGCAAAATGGATAACCGAATTTATCGATGAAACCACCGGCTGCACCAGCGTATTCAAAATATTCTTTGTTTTTAAAATCACGGATTTTTGGTTGAATAATACCCGTTTGTTTTTCATTATCAAAAGTCTCAAGGATTGGTTTAAGCCAATCTTTGGTTACTTCAATGTCTGAATTGACTAATGCATAAATTTCTGCATCTATATGTTTTAAAGCATCATTATAGCCTTTTGCAAAACCATAATTGCCCGTATTTTTTACAACTTTAACTGTAGGGAAATTTTGTTGAACAAATTCAACTGAAGTATCTGTAGAATCATTGTCGGCAACATATATTGTTGCTCCTTCTGAAAATTGGATAACAGATGGTAAAAATTGCTCTAACAATTTTACTCCGTTCCAATTTAAAATGACAACTGCTATTTTATCCAATAGTTCTTAAATTATTTATTTTAATGGTTTTCTTTATAATCAGGCAGATTTCTTAAAAACTCATATTTTTCGTTTTCAAAATCCATTTGACAATAAAAATGGTTTAGTCCGTTTGTGACATTCAAAAACCGTGCCTGCATTGTCATATTATAACGGGCAATTTGATCAAAAGTTGCCTGAGAAATTTTTACTTCGGGTGCTTTACATTCTACTAGTATGTGTATAGAGCCGTCTGGATTAAAAACTACAACATCATACCTCTTTCTTAACCCGTTGACTTTTAAAACTTTCTCGACATTAATGAGTGATTTAGGGTATTTTTTTTCAATAATCAAATAATGAACAACATGCTGCCGAACCCATTCTTCTGGGGTAAGAATGATAAATTTTTTTCTGATTTCATCAAAAATAGACACTTTATTTTCGCTATTTTTGAATCGGAAAGTGTAAGCTGGGAAATTAAGTTTAAGCATAAAGCAAAAATATAAAATAGTTTCAGGTTTCAGGTTTAAAGTTTCAAGTTTTGGAGCTGGAACCTGAAACTTTAAACTTGAAACAAAATATTTAATGGACGAAGTTGTAAAAATTGTTAACGATATCAAAGCAGGAAATATAAAACCAATTTACTTTTTAATGGGTGAAGAACCTTATTATATAGATAAATTATCGGAGTATATTGAGGAGAATGTTCTTGCCGAAGAAGAGAAAGGTTTTAATCAAACAGTTTTATACGGAAGAGATGTTTCTATTGAAGATATTGTTTCAACGGCCAAGCGCTATCCTATGATGGCTGACCGTCAAGTGGTTATAGTAAAAGAAGCACAAGATTTGTCAAGAAATATTGATAAACTAGAATCATATGCCAATAATCCGATGGAAACTACGGTTTTGGTTTTTTGTTATAAATACAAAACGCTTGACAAACGTAAGAAAGTAACGAAGGTATTGGCTCAAAATGGTTTGGTTTACGAAAGCAAAAAATTATACGAAAACCAGGTAGGAGACTGGATTAAACGCGTTCTAGCGGGAAAAAAATACACAATTGACCCAAAAGCAAACGCAATGCTGGTTGAATTTTTAGGAACAGATTTAAGTAAAATTAATAACGAACTTGAAAAACTGCAAATTATTTTGCCACAAGGAACCATGATTACGCCACAACATATTGAGGAAAATATTGGTTTTAGTAAAGATTATAATGTCTTCGAATTGCGAAAAGCAATTGGCGAACGTAATCAATTGAAAGCTTATAAAATAGCAGAGAATTTTGCACATAATCCTAAAGAATATCCTTTAGTAATGACGACTGGGTTAGTATTTGGGTTCTTCGTACAGCTTTTAAAATATCATGGTTTAAAAGATAAAAATCCAAAAAATGTCGCTGCAGCAATTGGAGTCAATCCATATTTCTTGAAAGAATATGATTTAGCGGTTAAAAATTATCCAATGCGAAAAGTAAGTCAGATTGTTGGCGCTTTGCGGGATATTGATGTTAAGAGTAAAGGTGTGGGGGCCAATGCTTTGCCTCAATCAGATTTACTTAAAGAAATGCTGTATAAAATATTTAATTAAGCCATTAAAATTCACGATATTTGCGTTTCTAAAAATTTTACTACTTAAAAATAATTACACAATTATGGGAATGAATAAAAATACCGTTTTAGGATGGGCTACTTTTATAATGGTACTTATGGGATTGTTGCTTATAGGTCTTGGTATTTTTAGATACAGTGAAGTATCAGGCTGGGGATTTGCTGCTGTTGGAGTTGGTTTTTTAGCTAATGCTTGGGTATTCAATGCTTTAAAAGGCAGGGTTTAATTTTCAATAGTAGTTGCAAAAATAATTTGCAATGTCAATATCATATCTAATTAAATAATTAAAATAAAATATAGAAAATGTCAGACGATAAGAAAGTAATTTTCTCAATGCAGAAATTGAGTAAAACCTATCAGGGAGCAGACAAACCGGTACTTAAAAATATTTATTTGAGTTTCTTTTACGGAGCTAAAATTGGTATTTTGGGACTTAACGGTTCTGGAAAATCTTCTCTTTTAAAAATTATTGCAGGGGTTGATAAAAATTATCAAGGTGATGTAGTTTTTCAGCCTGGTTACACTGTTGGTTATTTAGAGCAGGAACCAATTCTTGATGATTCTAAAACAGTAATCGAAATTGTTCGTGAAGGAGCTGCAGAAACTATGGCAGTTTTAGAAGAATATAATCAAATTAATGATTTATTTGGTCTTGAAGAAAACTATTCAGATCCAGATAAAATGGATAAATTGATGGACCGTCAAGCAGCGTTGCAAGACAAAATTGATGCTCTTGGTGCTTGGGAAATCGATACAAAATTAGAAATTGCAATGGATGCTTTACGTACACCTGAAGGTGATACGCCAATTAAAAACCTTTCTGGTGGAGAGCGTCGTCGTGTAGCTTTATGTCGTTTGTTATTGCAACAGCCTGATGTATTGCTTCTGGATGAGCCTACCAACCACCTTGATGCTGAGTCAGTTCTATGGTTAGAGCAACATTTGGCGCAATATGCAGGAACTGTAATTGCTGTAACGCACGACCGTTATTTCTTGGATAATGTTGCTGGTTGGATTCTTGAGTTGGATAGAGGAGAAGGTATCCCGTGGAAGGGGAATTATTCTTCTTGGTTAGATCAAAAATCAAGCCGTATGGCTCAAGAAGAAAAAGTGGCTTCTAAACGTAGAAAAACTTTAGAGCGTGAGTTGGAGTGGGTTCGTCAAGGCGCTAAAGGTCGCCAGACTAAACAAAAAGCACGTTTGCAGAACTACGACAAATTATTAAATGAAGATCAAAAACAATTAGATGAAAATCTAGAAATCTATATCCCGAACGGTCCACGTTTAGGAACTAATGTAATTGAAGCTAAAAACGTTGCAAAAGCTTTTGGTGAAAAATTACTTTATGATAATTTGAATTTTACTTTACCACAAGCTGGAATTGTTGGAATTATCGGACCAAACGGTGCTGGTAAATCTACCATTTTCAAAATGATCATGGGTGAACAAGCTACTGACAGTGGAGAATTTTCAGTTGGTGAAACTGTGAAAATTGCTTACGTAGATCAGTCGCACTCTAATATTGATCCGAATAAATCTATTTGGGAAAACTTTGCTGACGGTCAGGAATTGGTTATGATGGGAGGAAAGCAAGTGAATTCTAGAGCTTATTTATCTCGTTTTAACTTTGGTGGTGGAGAGCAGAATAAAAAAGTTTCTATGTTGTCAGGTGGTGAACGTAACCGTTTGCACTTAGCAATGACTTTGAAAGAAGAAGGAAACGTACTTTTACTGGATGAGCCTACGAATGATCTTGATGTAAACACACTTCGTGCATTGGAAGAAGGTTTGGAAAATTTTGCTGGTTGTGCTGTAATTATTTCTCACGACAGATGGTTCTTGGATAGAATTTGTACGCATATCTTAGCTTTTGAAGGAGATTCTGAAGTTTATTTCTTTGAAGGAAGTTTCTCTGATTATGAAGAAAACAAAAAGAAACGTCTTGGTGGTGATTTAACTCCAAAACGTTTGAAATACAGAAAATTGATTAGATAATCAAAATCTAAATTTTCAATAAAAAATCCCAAATTCCAATTTTATCGGAGTTTGGGATTTTTCTATTTTGTATGTTTTTGCGTTAAGTTTGTCATTTTCGACGAAGGAGAAATCTCCACGAGAAGCTCTACAAAGATTGGCTTATTGGAACGGAGTTACTTGCGAAGATTTCTCCTTCGTCGAAATGATAATATTGTGCAAAATGAAATTTAAAATTTAAAGAAACTTACTTTTTAATTCCGGAGTTGGAATCATACAGCTTTCTTTTTTGCCGTACCAATTGTATCTTTTTTTTGCAACATAATCGTAAATGAAATCACTAATAAAAATGGGCACAATTCTAAAGATTAAAATCAGTTTCCAAAGTCCGCCAAAATTTTTGCCAATTTCAATAACAGCAGAAGATTTATAAAAATAGGCAGTTCCAGGATCATATAGAATAATGCTGTCCATTTTCGAAAAACTAATTCCTAAGTTTTTACAAATTGAAATTCCTAATTCTGATTGCAATGCTACAAATCTAAAAATATCTTTTTTGTCGTTCTTGATAATAAATTGAACAGCCGAATCACAGAGATTGCAAACTCCATCAAAGAGAATTATTTTTTTATTTTTTGCAGTCGTTGCGAGGAACGAAGCAATCTCATTATACTTTTCCATATTGCATTAGATAGTCATTATATTCTCAATCTCTTCAAATAAATCTTTCCACGTTGGATTTAATGAACGAATTAAATTGTTTTTTGCTTCTCGTGATCCAGCCTTTATTTGTTTTTCTCTTGTTATAGCGTCTTCAATCCATTGGAATTGTTCGTAATAAACTAAAATATTTACATTATAACGAGCTGAGAATGATTTTGGATATTTTTTATTTTTATGCTCTAGAATTCTTTTTGGAAGATTAGAGGTAACACCAGTGTAAACAACTGTTTGATATTTATTAGTAATTATATATACAAATCCAGGTTTCATTATTTTTAATTTAATCGCTGCCGAAAAATACTGACTATTAATAGTGCGGTTGCTTCGTTCCTCGCAATGACAAAACTAAGTATAATTTGTAATATTTTTATTATATATTATTTAAAGCTATTGAATTTAATTTTAGAATAAATTTTATAAATCGTAATCGGTTTTAATAAATTGGTTTAAACGGGTTTTTAGAAAACAAACAACTCTTTTATTATAATTTTAAAAACAACTCTTTAAATCGCTTTATTTTGATTTTGGTTGAAAATTTCCAATTTTAAGATCTGAAAACTGCGCCTGTGACTGATAGCTTTATTTTTTTGCAGCTTCTACTAATTCCAATTCATCCAAACTTACTTTCGAAGTGAAAATTCCGTAATTTACTGTTGCTTTATTTTTTTCGATCGAATCAATACTTCCAATTGACCTTCCATCTAACATTCTAACACGATCGCCAACCTTTAAAATTGGTTTTGGTTTTTCAACAACAGGTTTAAGTTTCTTTTCTTTTTTTTCTTGACGAATTTCTTCAACTTTTACTTGAACTTCAGCAATGATTTCTTTTTGTTTTTCAACTTTTGCCTTAACTTCTTTTGGAGTTGCTTTTTTTCGTTTTGAATTTTCAATTTCGACAATTTTTAAAAATTCACCAATAAGTTCTTTTTTGTTTTTGTTGTTGAAATACTTTTCGGAAATATCATCAATCTTCTGTCCAATGTAAATTATCTTCTGGTTACTGTCGTATAATTCCTGATAGCTTTCCAGTTTTTGTTGAATTCTCGTATTGATGTTTTCCATCTTTTTGCTTTCCTCACGCGCACGAGTTTCTTCCTCTTTCAAATTCAAAGAAGTTTTTTCGAGCTTCGATCTTTCTTTTTGAAGTGTCGCAATAGTTTTGTCAAAACGAACTTTTCCGACTTCAATTTTCTTTTTTGCACGATTGATTAATCCAAAGGGAATTCCATTTTTTTGAGCAACTTCAAAAGTAAAAGAACTTCCTGCCTGGCCTAAAGCCAGTTTATACATTGGTTCTAATGACTTTTCGTCAAACATCATATTGGCATTTGTAGCAAAAGGCAATTCGTTTGCAAGAATTTTTAAATTAGAATAATGCGTTGTGATAATTCCGAAAGCTTCACGATGATAAAATTCTTCTAAGAAAATTTCAGCTAAAGCACCTCCCAATTCTGGATCTGAACCTGTACCAAATTCATCAATTAAAAACATGGTTTTCTTGTTACATTTTTTTAAGAAATAATTCATGTTTTTTAAACGGTAACTATAAGTACTTAAATGATTTTCAATAGATTGATTGTCTCCAATATCAGTTAAAATTCGATCAAACAAGAAAGTTTCGCTTCTTTCATGAACCGGAATCAAAATTCCAGACTGAAGCATTAACTGTAATAATCCAACCGTTTTTAAGGAAATAGTTTTTCCTCCGGCATTTGGTCCAGAAATTACAATAATTCGGTTTTCTTGTTTTAGTTCAATTGTCTGAGGATGCGTAATTTCTTTTTTCTCCTTATTATTAAGGTATAAAATAGGGTGATATGCTTCTCTAAAAAACAATCTTCTTTCTTCAGTGATGGTTGGTAAAATTCCATTGATTCGGTTGGCATATTTTGCTTTTCCGGCAACGACATCAATGTCACTCAAAAAATCTTGATATTCAACTAATAAAGGTAAAAACGGTCGAATTACATTTGATAAATTTTTTAGAATTCTCGTAATTTCTTCCTTTTCTTCATACTCTAAATTCGCTAATTCTCTTGAATATTTTAAAGTAGCTTCTGGTTCAATATAAGCAATGCTTCCGGTTTTGGAACTTCCTAAAATTGAGCCTTTTACTTTACGGCGGTACATTGCCAAAACCGCTAAAACTCTACGGTTTTGCACAAAACTTTCTTTAATATCATCCAAATAACCCAAGCCGTTGTACTGAGTTAAAGCCACACCAAAACTTTGGTTTACTTTACCTCGAACTAAATTCATATTCTGACGAATGCTGGCTAAAGCTGGTGAAGCATTGTCTTTTATTTCTCCGTATTTATCGACGATGGCATCAATTGCTGTGATAATATCTTTTGTCAATTCAACACGAGAAGCTCTCGCATTTAAATTTGGATAATAATCATCGAACTTTCTTAAAAAGTTAAGCAAGAAATTTGTTGTTGACGAAAGATTAGCGATTTTTCTAAAACTTCCAACTTCAAGGAAACTATCTTCAATAGCTAAAAATTTGATTTCGTGCGTGATGGCGTCAAAACCATGATTCGGAATTGCGTTATTATTTTGAAATGAAGACACATATTCTGATGTCTGCATTAAAGACTGCATCAAGGTTTCTTTATCTCTGAAAGGTGTTATTTGTAAAGCTTTTTCTTTTCCAATGTCTGTGTTGCAGCCTGCTGAAATTGTTTCAAGCACTGTTGGAAATTGTAAATCTTGTAATGTTTTTTCTGTAATAGATATCATTATATATTGTGAGTTGTAAAGATTTCAAAGTTACAAAGTTTTAAAACGAAATTGCACTAATAATTGGCAGTTTGAGTAAAACTTTGCGTAATTTGTAATAAAATTTTAAAATGAAAATTAAATTATCCTCAGATTGGCAAACAGTTTTAAAAGACGAGATTCAAAAACCGTACTTCACTGAATTAATGGATGCTTTGGATATCGAATATAAAACGCATACTTGTTATCCGCCGGCCGAATTGATTTTTTCAGCTTTTAACAATTGCACTTTTGAGGATTTAAAAGTTGTAATTATTGGTCAGGATCCTTATCATGGAGAAGGAGAGGCCAATGGTTTAAGTTTTTCTGTAAATGATGATGTCAAAATTCCACCTTCGCTTCGTAATATTTTCAGAGAAATAAACACCGATTTTCATTCGATTTTTATGCCAACATCTGGAAATCTCGAAAAATGGGCACAGCAAGGCGTTTTACTTTTGAATGCGTCATTGACCGTAAGAAAAGACAGTCCAAATAGTCATAAACATTTAAAATGGAATCTTTTTACAGATGCTGTTATTCAAACTATTTCTGACCAAAAAGAAAATGTTGTTTTCCTTTTATGGGGAAGCTTCGCGCAGAAAAAAGGCTTGAAAATTGATCGCTCAAAACACTATGTTTTAGAGTCTGGACATCCTTCGCCAATGAGTGCTAATCAGGGAAAATGGTTTGGGAATAAACATTTCAGCAAAACAAATGAATTTTTGAAATCGAAGAAAATTAAAGAAATTGATTGGTTGTGAAACACTAATTACACCGATTTACACGAATTTTTCATAATCTTGTCATTTCGAGGAACGAGAAATCTTCGCAAGTAACTCCGTAACTAAAACGCAATCTTTGTCGAGCTTCTAGTGAGGATTTCTCGTTCCTCGAAATGACAAAAAGCTTGATAAATTAATATCTTATAGACTATTTATCTTCAGGTTTCTTGATAATCTCTTCTAAAACAGCTTTGTTTTCAAAATTCACCACTTTTAAGATAATCTCTTGATTTTTAGCTGTTTTTCCTTCAATGATATAAAGTTTTCCTTTTTTGAATGGAACATTGCTTTGGTCAAAATCAACATCTCCATAAGTTAAAGTATTTTTAATATCGGCAGTATCGATCCATTTTTCGTTTAAAGTTTGAATTGCTTTATCTGAATATTGAAAAGGTTTTGTTCTCAAATTGTTTAAAACTCTAGCATTCGGAAAGTAATTGCATCGCGTGTCTTTTCCGCTAAATACAAGGGCTACAAAAAAGCATCCCATAACCAAACCAATCAAATAATATGCAAAACGGTGTACGAACTTCATGAAATAAATTTTTTGCAAAGGTACATTAAAGTTCCTTTAAAATACAAGTAAATTAATATCGTTGTCTGGCAAATCAAACCAGTCGCCAATTGCTTTATTTGTCAAGATTCCATGATACAAATAAATTCCGTTTTTAAGCCCTTTATTGCATCTGATTGCGCTTTCTATACCACCATCTTCGGCTATCTGATGCAGGTAAGGTGTCAGGATGTTACTTATTGATAATGAGGCTGTTTTGGAATAACGAGAAGGGATATTTGGCACACAATAGTGTAAAACATTGTTTTTAATGAAGGTAGGTTTTTCATGTGTGGTTACTTCAGAACTTTCAAAACATCCACCAGTATCAATGCTGACGTCAACAATAACGGCACCTTTTTTCATGTGTTCTACCATAGTTTCAGTAACTACAATTGGACAACGTTCCTTACCACGCATCGCACCAATAGCGACATCACAGCGTCTTAAAGCTTTTAAAAGGCCTTTTTGCTGAATAGTTGAAGTGAAAATTCGCTGATTCAAATTATTTTGTAAACGGCGTAATTTTGTAATCGAATTATCAAAAACTTTTACGTTTGCACCAAGTCCAATTGCGGTTTTTGCAGCAAATTCACCAACTGTTCCTGCTCCTAAAATTACAACTTCAGTAGGAGGAACTCCAGTAATATTTCCAAATAAAAGCCCTTTTCCGAATTCATCTGTAATCATTAATTCGGCAGCAATTAGTATAGAAGCAGTTCCGGCAATTTCGCTTAAAGATTTTACAGCTGGGTAGGATCCGTCTTCATCTTTAATATATTCAAAAGCGAGAGCAGTAATTTTCTTTTGTGCCAAAGCCTCAAAATACTCTTTCTTTTTGGTTTTCAATTGAATAGCAGAAATGATAACCGTTTCTGGATTTATCATTTTAATTTCGGCTAACGTCGGTGGTTCTACTTTTAGTAAAAACGGACAGCCAAAAACTCTTTTTGTATCTTTTGTAATTTCTGCACCAGCATCAGCATATTCCTTATCAGTATAACTCGAACTTTCGCCCGCGCCAGATTCAATCATAACGCGATGTCCTTCATAAGTTAGGGAATTTACGGCATCTGGAGTAAGGCAAATACGGCGTTCCTGATAACTTGTTTCCTTAGGAATTCCTATAAAAAGTTCTCTTTTAAAACGACCAACCTCAAGTTTTTCTTCCTGTGGCAGTAATTGTTGTTTTGTAAATGGAGTTAACGTGATTGACATGGGTTGTGCAAAAATTAAAGGTACAAATTACGTAAAAAGATTTAAAATTAGTGTAAAAATTCTGCTAATACTGTAATGACAATGTTAAGATATTTTTTTCTCCATTTTTATATCCGCTCTTTCGTAAATGCCCATTTCTAAAGGGATTTCTTTGAAACCGAATTTTCTATACAAATGAATTGCCGGAAGTAAAATAGTATTAGAATATAAAATGAGTGTTTTGATATTGTTTTCTTTGGCCACATTAAAGCAATGTTCAAGAAGTTTGGTACCAATTCCTAAGCCTTGCGCAGTATCTGAAACTGCCATTTTACTTAATTCAAATGTTGAATTACCAACTTTCATTAAAGAAGCTGTCCCTAGAATTTCATTATTATATCTGGCATAGAAAATCATGCCACCTTTATCGATAATTTCTTCCTGCGGATTTGAGAGTGTGAGTTTGTCTTTTTCTTCGACTTTGAAATATTTTTCTAGCCAGGCAATATTTAAAGTTTTGATATGCTCTTTTAAATCGGAGGAAAAAGGGATTATTTCTAGTGTATTTTGGGTATTCATGATAATATTAGTTGTTTCACAGAGATACACGAAGTTTTTGCAGGGCAACACAAAGAATTAGTAAAAAAGCTCTGCGAATCTCCGTGAAATCTTCGAGAATCTCTGTGGAATTTTAAACTAGCTCTAAGCTTCTTTTTCCATCCGTCAATAACTCAATGGTAACTGTAGAATATTCTTCAGGAAGCAAATTTGCGATTTTTTCAGACCATTCAATAAAACACCAATTTCCAGAATATAAATAATCATCAACGCCCATATCAAGCGCTTCGGTTTCTTTGTTTAATCTGTAAAAATCAAAATGGTAAACGATTTGATTGTTAGAGGTATAATATTCATTAACTAAAGAAAAGGTTGGACTGCTGGTTGCGTCCTGAACTCCTAAACTTTTGCATAGTTGTTTGATTAAAGTTGTTTTCCCAACGCCCATTTCTCCATTAAAAAGAATGATCTTTTTAGGATTTGAATCTAATATTTGATTGGCAACTTCTTGAATTTGATCTAATGAAAAAGCGATGTTCATTTTTTATGTCTATTTATATATAAGTCTCAGTCGCAGTATTCAGTTTCCAGAATGAGACTGGATACTGCGACTGAAAACTTTTTTTTATTTCGGATTAAATACCAAAAACGGAATAATCATTTCTTCTAACGAAATGCCACCGTGCTGGTAGGTGTTTTTGTAATAACTCACATAATGATTGTAGTTGTTTACATACGCCAAGAAAAAATCATTTTTGGCAAAAATAAACGAACTGCTCATATTTATTGCTGGTAAGCCAATTGTTTTCGGTTCTTTTACCACATAAACATCCTTTTGCTCGTACGTTAAACTGCGTCCTGTTTTGTAACGCAAATTTAAGCTTGTATTTTTATCTCCAACAACTTTTGAAGGGTTTTTTACATTTATTGTTCCGTGATCTGTGGTTAGAATTAATTTGAAACCCAAAAGCTGTGCTTGCTGTATAATCTCTAATAAAGGAGAATTTTTAAACCAACTCAAAGTCAATGAACGATAGGCTTTATCATCAGAAGCTAATTCTTTAACTACTTCCATTTCGGTTTTAGCGTGTGAAAGCATGTCTACAAAGTTGTAAACAACTGTAACCAAGTCATTTTCTTTTAAAGCTCTAAAGTTTTCTGCCAATTTTTTTCCACCCGCATAATTGGTGATTTTAAAATAATCTTCTTTAAGGTTTAATCCTAAACGTTTTAATTGAGCTGAAAGGAACTCTGCTTCATAAAGGTTTTTACCGCCATCTTCAACATCATTTTTCCAATATTGCGGAAATTGTTTTTCCATTTCAATTGGTAATAAGCCTGAGAAAATAGCATTTCTAGCATATTGTGTAGCGGTTGGTAAAATAGAGAAATAGGGAACTTCTTTTTCTAATTTGTAATAGTTAGAAACAACCGTTTCAAATGATTTCCATTGATCGTAACGTAAATTATCAATCACAACAAATAAAACGGGTTTGTCTTTCTTTTTAAGTTCTGGAACGACCAATTCTTTAAATAAATTGTGGGATTGAATTGGCTTATCCGCTTTGGGAGCAAACCAGTCTTCATAATTTCTTTCAATATATTTTCCGAATTGAGAATTGGCTTCAACTTTTTGAGATTCAAGAATTTCGATCATCGCCGTATCATTGATATCTTCTAATTTTAATTCCCAAAAAAGCAGTTTTTTATACAATTCAACCCAGTCTTCATACGAATTGACCATGGCTAACTCCATCGAAATTTTTCTGAATTCTTTCTGGTAATCTAGAGTTGTTTTTTCAGTAATCAATCTCGAATCGTCCAAATTCTTCTTTAAACTCAATAAAATCTGATTTGGATTTACGGGTTTTATCAAGTAATCAGCGATTTTAGAACCAATCGCTTCTTCCATTATATATTCTTCTTCGCTTTTGGTGATCATAATCATCGGAATGGCCGATTTTTTTTCCTTCATTTCCGAAAGTGTTTCCAAACCGCTCATTCCGGGCATATTTTCATCCAAAAAAACAATATCAAAATTATCTTCTTCGAATAAAGTAATTGCATCAAGGCCATTGTTGCAAGTAGTTACCGAGTAGTTTTTCTTCTCCAGAAATAATATATGTGGTTTCAAAAGATCGATTTCATCATCGACCCAAAGTATTTTTATCTTATCCATAAACAAAATTAATTTTAATGCAATTTAGAGCTATAGAACTTAAAAAGTATTAAAAATAGTATAAATTTCAGAAAAACGAAACCTAATTTTTAGATAAAATCTTTTTGAATATTAAGTATTTGTCTCAAAATCAGTTGAATTTAATGTCAACTTTTAAATGAAAAAGTATAGTTATTTACTTATATTTGTTGACCTAAAAATAACCAAATAGTGACTCATATTAATAAGTTAAAAATATTCAATGATCCCATTTACGGGTTTATTACAATCCCGAACGAACTTATTTACGACCTAATTCAGCATCCATATTTTCAGCGTTTACGCCGTATTTCGCAAATGGGACTGTCGTATTTGGTTTATCCAGGAGCTAATCATACACGTTTTCATCATGCATTAGGTTGCATGCATTTAATGCAGAAAGTTGTTGATACACTTCGTTTTAAAGGTGTTGCAATATCATCAGAAGAGGAAAATGCTTTACTGATTGCCATTTTATTGCATGATATTGGTCACGGACCATTCTCGCACGCGATGGAAAAAAGTATTGTTGAAGATGTAAATCATGAAGCGATTTCGTTATTATTTATGCATCAATTAAATGATGAATTTGACGGAAGACTTAGTTTGGCTATTAAGGTTTTTAAAGGTGAATATCATCGAAAATTCATGTTGCAATTGATTTCAAGTCAATTAGATATGGATCGAATGGATTATTTAAAACGTGATAGTTTTTACACAGGAGTTGCTGAAGGTAATGTAAATTCGGAACGACTGATTCAGATGATGAATGTAGTTGCTGATGTATTGGTTATAGAAGAAAAAGGAATTTATTCGGTTGAAAAATTTCTGCTTTCCAGACGTTTAATGTATTGGCAAGCTTATTTGCATAAAACAAGTTTAGTGGCCGAGTTAATTTTGATGAAAGTCTTAAAAAGAGCAAAAGAACTGACTCTTAAAGGGATGATACTTCCTTGCAGTGAACCGCTTTTGTATTTTATGCAAAACAAAATCACGCTTGAAGATTTTGATGCCGAAAAACTAGATCTTTTTTCGCAATTAGACGATTTTGACATTATAAGTGCCTTAAAAGCATGGCAAAGACAAGATGATTTTATACTTTCGACATTAAGTAAAATGATCATTAACAGGGATTTGCTTAAAATAAAAATGAGTGCAGAAAAAATTCCGTTGGAAGAATCTCAATCTTTAAAAGAAGAATTTGCAGAAGATCATCATATTTCAGCAGTAGATGCCGGTTATTTTATTTTTAGAGGAAAAATTAAAAACCAAGCCTATAGTAAAGCAGCTGAACCGATACGAATTTTGAAAAAAGATAAAACAATTGAAGATGTTGTAGAAGCCTCTGATCAGCTGAATTTGAAATCGTTATCTAAATTGGTAACAAAATATTACATCTGTTTTCCAAAACAACTTATCTAAAATTAACATTTAAAATCTATTTTTTATATTTTTGTCGCAATGAAATTTACAGCAGAACAAATAGCGGGAATTTTAGAAGGAGAAGTTGTTGGGAATCCCAATGCAGAAGTTTCTCGGCTATCTAAAATCGAAGAAGGCGAAGAAGGGTCGCTTACTTTTTTGGCTAATC
The DNA here is from genome assembly GCF_004362055.1 of Flavobacterium sp. 245. Taxonomy (GTDB): domain Bacteria; phylum Bacteroidota; class Bacteroidia; order Flavobacteriales; family Flavobacteriaceae; genus Flavobacterium. Next base: position 211,494 of record NZ_SNXB01000002.1, on the reverse strand, counting down.
CAAAGTATGTTAACTACATATATACTACAAAAGCAACAGTAACAATTGTTAACGACAGCTTTATTCCAGAACAGGATATTACTACAACTTTAATAAAAGTAGAAGATGCTTACGCGGCTTTTTCTAAACTTTTGCATTTTTACAATCAAGTAAAATTAAATAAAAACGGAATCGAACCTCAGTCATTTATGTCTGAAGGAACTAAATATGGGGAAAATTTATATTTAGGAAGTTTTAGTTATGTAGGTCAAAATGTAGTTTTAGGAAATAATGTTAAGATTTATCCAAACAGTTTTATTGGAGACAATGTGACAATTGGTGATAACGTTTTTGTTTTTGCAGGTGCAAAAATTTATTCTGAAACTATAATTGGAAACAATTGTACGATTCATTCAGGAACTATTATTGGAGCTGACGGTTTTGGTTTTGTGCCAAATGAAGAAGGAGTATATAGTAAAGTACCACAAATAGGTAATGTTATCATTGAAGATAATGTTGATATTGGTGCAAATACAACAATTGATAGAGCAACTCTTGGTTCTACAATTATTAGACAAGGAGTTAAATTAGACAATCAAATTCAGATCGCTCATAATGTTGAAATTGGTAGAAACACAGTAATTGCTGCTCAAAGTGGTGTTGCTGGTTCTACTAAAATTGGAGAAAGCTGTATGATTGGCGGGCAGGTTGGTATCGCAGGCCATTTAATTATAGGGAATAATGTTAGGCTTCAGGCGCAGTCTGGTGTCGCAAGAAACATTAAAGATGATGAAGTTTTACAAGGTTCGCCATCACTTGGATATAGCGATTTTAATAAATCATATGTTCATTTTAAAAACTTCCCTAAAATTGTAGCCGAAGTAGAAGAATTAAAAAAACAAATAATAAACCCAAAAAATGGAAATAATGGTTAAACAGAAGACCATCAAAAATGAAATTTCACTAACAGGAGTTGGATTACATACTGGAAAAGAAGTTACAATGACTTTTAAACCAGCTCCAATTAATAATGGTTTCACTTTTGTAAGAGTAGATTTGCAAGGTCAGCCAGTCATTGAGGCTGATGCTAATTATGTTGTTAACACGCAAAGAGGTACTAATTTAGAAAAATTAGGTGTAAAAATACAGACTCCAGAGCATGTTTTAGCTGCAGTAGTTGGTTGCGATTTGGATAATATTATTATTGAATTAGATGCCTCTGAACTTCCTATTATGGATGGTTCATCAAAATATTTTGTTGAAGCAATTGAAAAAGCTGGAATCGAAGAACAAGATGCAAGCCGTAATGTTTATGTGGTAAAAGAAGTAATTTCATTTACTGACGAAGCAACTGGAAGTGAAATCCTTGTGATGCCTAGCGATGATTATCAAGTGACAACAATGGTAGATTTTGGTACAAAAGTTTTAGGTACACAAAATGCTACATTAAAAAGTATATCAGATTTTAAAACTGAAATAGCAAGTTCAAGAACTTTCAGTTTCTTGCACGAACTAGAGTCTTTATTAGAACATGGCTTAATTAAAGGCGGTGATTTAAATAATGCAATTGTTTATGTAGACAAAGAAATCTCTGAGTCTACAATGGAAAATTTAAAGAAAGCCTTTGGTAAAGATGAAATTTCTGTAAAACCAAATGGAGTTTTAGATAATCTTACTTTGCACTATCCAAACGAGGCAGCAAGACATAAACTTCTTGATGTTATTGGAGATTTATCGCTTATTGGAGTTCGTATTCAAGGAAAAATTATTGCAAATAAACCAGGTCATTTTGTAAACACTCAGTTTGCTAAAAAACTGGCAAAAATTATCAAAATAGAGCAGCGTAATCATGTACCTGTTTATGACTTAAATCAAGAGCCATTGATGGATATTCATAAAATTATGGCAATGCTTCCTCACAGACCTCCATTTTTGTTAATTGACAGAATTATAGAAATGTCTGATCGTCATGTTGTTGGGTTGAAAAACGTTACTATGAACGAGAATTTCTTTGTAGGACACTTTCCAGAAGCACCAGTTATGCCAGGAGTTTTAATTGTTGAAGCAATGGCACAGACAGGTGGAATTTTAGTTTTAAGCACGGTTCCGGATCCTGAAAATTATTTGACATATTTCATGAAAATTGATAATGTTAAATTCAAACATAAAGTATTGCCTGGTGATACCTTAATTTTCAAATGTGAATTGATTTCTCCTATTAGAAGAGGAATTTGCCACATGCAGGCAAACGCTTATGCAAACGGAAAATTAGTTACTGAGGCAGAATTAATGGCACAAATCGCAAGAAAACAATAATTAATCAAATTTATTGTTTAGGTTTGTTGCCCTCAAATTAGACTATTTTAAATTTAAAATATAAAACTTACAGATGAATCAACCATTAGCATATGTTCATCCTGGCGCTAAAATCGCTAAAAATGTTGTAATTGAGCCTTTTACAACAATTCACAATAATGTTGTTATTGGTGATGGTACTTGGATTGGTTCAAACGTGACCATCATGGAAGGTGCGCGAATTGGAAAAAATTGTAATATTTTTCCAGGAGCTGTAATTTCTGCGGTGCCACAAGATTTAAAATTTGGCGGAGAAGATTCTCTTGCTATTATTGGAGATAATTGTACTATCAGAGAATGTGTTACAATCAATAGAGGTACAGTTGCATCTGGACAAACTATTCTTGGAAACAACTGTTTAGTAATGGCTTATGCTCACATTGCGCACGATTGCGAAATTGGAAATAATGCGATTATTGTAAATGGTGTAGCTTTGGCAGGACACGTAGTTGTAGGTAATCACGCTGTTATTGGTGGTTTAGCGGCTATTCATCAATTTATTCATATTGGAGATCATGCTATGATTTCTGGTGGATCTTTGGTTAGAAAAGACGTTCCCCCTTATACAAAAGCAGCAAAAGAGCCTTTGTCATATGTTGGAATTAATTCGGTTGGTTTAAGAAGAAGAGGTTTCAGTACTGAAAAAATCAGAGAAATTCAAGAGATCTACAGAATTTTATACCAAAAAAATTACAATACAACTCAAGCTTTAAGTATTATTGAAGCTGAAATGGAAGCGACTCCTGAGAGAGATGAGATTCTGGATTTTATCAGAAATTCATCACGAGGAATTATGAAAGGTTATTCAGGAAATTATTAAAATACCGTTTAACTGTTTATTTGTTTAATCGTTTAATTGAATAAACAAATAAAGGAATAAACGATTCAACAAATTAAAAAAACAAACAAACAAAATGGCATCTACATCAGATATTAGAAACGGATTGTGTATTAAATTTAATCACGATATCTATAAAATAGTTGAATTTCTTCACGTTAAGCCTGGAAAAGGTCCAGCTTTCGTTAGAACAAAATTAAGAAGTTTAACTACAGGAAGAGTATTAGATAATACATTTTCTGCGGGACATAAAATTGACGTTATTCGTGTAGAAACACATAATTATCAGTTTTTATATGCTGAAGGAGATGAATTTCATTTTATGAATACAGAATCTTTTGAGCAGATTTCTTTAAATAAAAACATCTTGGACGCTCCAGGTTTATTGAAAGAAGGAACAAGTGTAATGGTTCAGGTAAATACTGAAACTGATTTGCCTTTATCAGTAGATATGCCATCTTCTGTAATCCTTGAAGTTACATATGCAGAGCCAGGAGTAAAAGGAAATACAGCTACAAATGCTACAAAAAATGCAACAGTAGAAACTGGAGCATCTGTAAATGTTCCGTTGTTCATCAACGAAGGTGATAAAATTAAAATTGACACTGCTTCTGGTAATTACATGGAGCGTGTAAAAGAGTAATTTTTAATTAGATAATTTGTCAATGAGTCAATTAGAAAATTGATGCTTACGCAGAAATTGAATAATTTTTATTTTCTAATTGACACATTTTCTAATTGACACATTTTCTAATTGACAAATTTTCTAATTTAAAAATATGAAATTTCCAAAAGTTCACTCTTTAGAAGAAATTGCAAATTTGCTTAACTGCGAATTTATTGGTGACAAAAACTTTGAGGTTTTAGGCATGAACGAAATTCATGTGGTAGAACCCGGTGATATTGTTTTTGTTGACCATCCAAAATATTATGACAAAGCTTTGCAATCTGCAGCAACTATTGTTTTAATTAATAAAAAAGTAGACTGTCCAGAAGGTAAAGCGCTTTTAATTTCTGATGATCCTTTCAGAGATTTTAATACTTTAACAAAGCATTTTAAGCCTTTTCAATTTGCAAATGTGTCAATTTCATCATCTGCAGAAATTGGAGAAGGTACTTTTATACAGCCTAATAGCTTTATTGGGAACCATGTGAAAATTGGTAAAAACTGCCTAATCCATTCAAATGTTTCGATTTACGATTATACAGTAATTGGCGATAATGTTATTATCCATGCTGGAACAATTTTAGGAGCTGATGCATTTTATTATAAAAAACGTCCTGAAGGTTTTGATCAGTTAATTTCTGGTGGAAGAGTTGTTATTGAGGACAATGTTGGAATAGGGGCTCTTTGCACAATTGATAAAGGAGTTACCGGTGATACAACAATTGGAGAAGGAACAAAATTAGATAATCAGGTTCATGTTGGACATGATACAATTATCGGAAAAAAATGTTTAATTGCATCGCAGACAGGTATTGCAGGTTGTGTTGTTATTGAAGATGAAGTTACAATTTGGGGACAAGTTGGAACAACAAGTGGTATTACAATAGGAGCAAAGGCTGTTATTATGGGACAAACAGGCGTTACTAAGTCGGTTGAAGGTGGAAAGTCTTATTTTGGAACTCCAATCGAAGAATCAAGAGAAAAGTTGAAACAATTGGCTAATATCAAAAAGATTCCTGAAATTCTAAATAAATTGAAATAATATGTCTATTAAAGAATTTGTTCAAAAATTTTATAAGTCAGATGCCTTAATTGATAGCGAAATCATGAAAATTTATTTGCATCCTGATGTAAAATTAGATTGGAACAGCACTAAAGGATTGATTGAAATGGATTATGATTCGATGCTTGCAATGGCTAATGAGTTAAGTCGTGCATATGTGCGTTCTAAGGTAAGAATCAGTCATATCATTGCTGAAGATGACTTAGTTTCAATACGTTATTCTCATTTTGTGAAAACGATTGAGAATCCGAGAGAAGAGATGTTATTAGCCCATTTTGCGACTATATGGCAAATAAAAGATGATAAACTCTATCGAGGTTATCAAATGAGTCAATTTTCTTAATTTTTTTTGAGAATAAAAAGGTAAAATACGTTACAAAACCTTACTTTTGCATCACAATTTTAAAAACTACATAAAATATATATCATGAGTGTTTTAGTTAATAAAGATTCCAAAATAATTGTTCAAGGATTTACAGGAAGCGAAGGAACTTTCCACGCTTCTCAAATGATTGAGTACGGTACTAATGTTGTTGGTGGTGTTACTCCAGGAAAAGGAGGAACTAGCCATTTAGATCGTCCAGTTTTTAATACAGTAAAAGACGCTGTTGATCAAGCTGGAGCTGATACATCTATTATTTTTGTACCGCCAGCTTTTGCTGCTGATGCAATTATGGAAGCTGCTGATGCCGGAATTAAAGTAATTATTGCTATTACAGAAGGAATTCCTGTTGCAGACATGATTAAAGCAAATAATTATGTTAAAGAAAGAAATTCAAGATTAATTGGGCCAAACTGCCCAGGAGTTATCACTCCAGGAGAAGCTAAAGTTGGTATTATGCCAGGTTTCGTTTTCAAAAAAGGAACAGTTGGTATCGTTTCTAAATCAGGAACTTTAACTTATGAAGCTGCTGACCAAGTTGTAAAACAAGGTTTAGGAATCACTACAGCTATTGGAATTGGTGGAGATCCAATTATTGGAACTACAACTAAAGAAGCTGTTGAATTATTAATGAATGATCCAGAAACTGAAGTAATCATTATGATTGGTGAAATTGGTGGTCAATTAGAAGCTGATGCTGCTAAATGGGTAAAAGCTGATGGTAACCGTAAGCCAGTTATTGGTTTTATCGCTGGAGAAACTGCTCCTGCTGGTAGAACAATGGGTCACGCTGGTGCTATTGTTGGAGGTTCTGACGATACAGCAGCTGCTAAAAAACAAATCATGAGAGACAACGGAATTCACGTTGTTGATTCACCAGCTGAAATTGGTAAAAAAGTAAAAGAAGTACTTGGATAATCTCCAATATTTGAAATAAAAAATTTCCAAAAAAAGTCTCAATATTTACTTGAGACTTTTTTACATTTTAAAATACTAAGGTATAATATAAAAAACTTAGCATCTCAGATCCTTAGTATCTTAGGAGCTTAAAAATGAAGTATGTATAAAGAATTAGAAAAGTTTAAAGCAAGCAGCAGTTTTGCTTTTACTATTGAAGACAGTTTAGAAGAAGTTTGTAATGCGCCAGAAGGAAGTGCTGGAATTTTTGTAGTTTATGCTGTTGAAGGGGCAGAGAAAGAACTTATTATGGTTGGTTCTACAGGAACTGTTCAGAATGACGGAACTCTAAAAAGCAAAAATGGAGGTCTTTACGATAAAATTGTTAATGGTCATCAATTTGCTAAAACTGGAAGAAAATATTCTTGGCCTGCACAAATGAAGTTAGAGAATATTTCTGTTCTTGAAGTAGTTTGGTACGAAACTTTTAATGCAGATATTAAAGCAATTCCAACAGCTGTTGAAGGACAGGTTTTGCAAAACTTCTTAGATGAAAATGCTAAATTGCCTAGATGGAATGTAGCTTTCTAAAGTTATTTTATAATATAAAAATATTAAAAAGCCTTACTTTAATTAGTAAGGCTTTTTTTATGAAATTTTAGGTTTTGATTTTTGAATTTTATATATTTAAAAACCAAAACCAAACTAAACCTATGATTAAGAATTACTTGCTGTTGCTGACTTTGTGCATTTTTTCTTCAGTAAATTCTCAAATAATTAATATTCCGGACGCTAAATTTAAGGCAAAATTGCTAGAGGCCGATGTTGTCAATGACATTGCTAAAGATAATAATCAAAACAATATCAAAATTGATTCAAACGGAGATGGTGTAATTCAGGAAAATGAAGCTTTGGAAGTACGCTTTTTAAAGATACCTTTCAGTGATATTAGCAGTTTAGATGGAATTAAAAAATTCACTAATTTATGGAATTTACAATGTAGCCAAAACCAATTGACAAGTTTGGATTTAAGCAATTTACCAAATTTAGTATCAGTTTCATGTTATGATAACAAGTTGACTTCGATAAATTTAAATGGTTGTACTAAAATGTTGGATATAAATTGTTCCAATAATTCTTTAACAAGTTTAGATTTAACTGGATTAAATAGGATAGATAAAATAGAGTGTTATAATAATTTAATTGAAGATTTAGATGTTTCGAATTTAGCGGACTTAGTTTTTTTATTTTGTGAAAGTAATAGATTAAAAAAACTAGACTTGACTGGCAATCCAAAATTAATAAATTTAAGATGTGCAAATAATGAAATTTCGAACTTAGATTTGTTAGGTCTAAAACTTGTGCATTTAAACGTAAGTGGAAATAAACTTTCAGCACTTAATTTAGATGATAAAGTTGAACTTGAAACACTGCGTTTTGAAAATAATCCGTTATTAAATATTGATCTTGGTAAACTAAATATGCCAAATTTGGATTTTCTAGAATGTGGTAATACTGGTATTACGAAATTTGACATTTCCAAGTTTAAAAAATTAACAATGCTATCGTGTCCATCGCTGAACCTAGAGGAATTAGATCTTACAAATCTTAATTTTATAGAATATTTAATTTGCTCCAGTAATAAATTTAAAAAACTAGATGTAAGCAATTTGTCAAATCTAAAATCTTTTAATTTTGATTGGAATCCATTGTTAGAAACTGTTTTTATGAAAAATGGAAGCATTGAAAATGAGATATTTATGAATGAGACGCCAAATCTAAAATATATTTGTGCAGATGATGATCAGTTGTCTGAAGTTCAAAGCATACTATCTTCTTACAACTATAATAATTGTTTGGTCAATTCCTATTGTTTTTTTGAGCCAGGAGGGGAAAGTTATTCGATCCAGTTGACAAATCGTAATGATCTGAATAATAATGGATGCGATGCTTTGGATATCCCAGCATCTTTCTTAAAGTTCAAAATTGATAATGGGATCAAATCAGGAAATTTTATAAGTAATGAAGCAGGGAAGTATGATGCAAAAGTTGTAGCTGGAAATTATAAAGTTACTCCAATTTTTGAAAATCCAAGTTATTTTTCAATTTCACCAGCCTCAATGGAAGTGGAGTTTCCAACAGTTTCAAGTCCATTTTTACAAGATTTTTGTGTTAAAGCAATAGGAATACATAATGACTTAGAAGTGACATTCTTGCCAATTTGGCCATCAAGACCAGGTTTTGCTGCGAGATATAAAATTGTATATAAGAATAAAGGGAATGTAGCTCAATCAGGAACGCTTAGTTTAGCATTTGATGATGCTGTGCTTGATTTAACTGGTTCAAATCCTTCAGTTTCTACAACAGCATCAAATAAAATTTCATGGGATTTTACTAATTTAAAACCTTTTGAATCAAGACAGATTTTATTAAATTTTGATGTAAACTCTCCAATCGAAACTCCTCCAGTAAATAATGGTGATATTCTTTCTTATACAGCTGCAATAACTTCATCCGTTGTTGATGAAACGTCTTTAGATAATACTTTTGTGTATAATGAAACTGTAGTTGGCTCTTATGATCCAAATGATAAAATTTGTCTTGAAGGAAACGTTATTACTCCGACTTTAATTGGAGAATATGTTCACTATATGATTCGGTTTGAAAACACAGGGACTTATATGGCTCAAAATATTGTGGTTAAGGATATGATTGATCTTTCAAAATTTGATATTTCGACTTTAGTTCCAACTAGTGCAAGCCATTCGTATACAACAAAAATTTCTGATGGAAATAAAGTCGAATTTATCTTTGAAAATATTAACCTTCCTTTTAATAATGTTAACCGAAATGGATATATCGCTTTTAAAATCAAAACATTGCCAACCTTAAAAAAAGGAGATACTTTTGAAAATGAAGCTAATATCTATTTTGATTATAATTTTCCAATATTAACGAATAAAGCGACTTCCACATTTAAGGCACTTGGACGACAAGATTTTGAGTTTTCAGAATATTTCAATATTTATCCAAATCCCGTTCAAGATATTTTGAATATTGATTCTAAAAATACAATTCAAAAAAAGTCAATGCAAATATTTGATGTTTTAGGGCAAACGATTATTTCGGTTTTAAATGCTGAGAATGTATCAAAAATTGATGTTTCCAAACTTCAGAGTGGAAATTATATTTTAAAAATTAGTTCGGATAGGGGAAGTTCGAGTTTTAAGTTTATAAAAAGATAAGGAAAGGCTAAAAATAGTTTAATCTTACATTTCTCTCTTTAAATTTTTCGAATGCTTTTAATTAGCTATTCGCTTATTGATACTTCTACATGTAATCGATTGCGTAAGGTTTATTATTAAAATAATGTGTCTTTTTTGTAAAATAATTGTTTTTAAAAGATTGCTTTTATATATTTATCGAACAAAATTAAAGGATAATGTTAAAAAAATAAAATCCTTGTATTAAGTAAATCTCAAAGAAGAGAATTTTGCCCCGAAATACCATGAAGACTCCTACTTTACTATTTAATGTTGTTGATGATAATACGCTTTGGAATAAATTGAAAGATGGTGATGAAAAATCATTTTCAATGCTGTTCGAACGATATTATGCCGATTTAGTGCGATATGGAAATTCGCTCTCTCCATTCGAAGAAAAAGTTCAGGATTGTATTCAGGATGTTTTTACCGATATTTGGATTTATCGAAATTCTTTGCAGTCTTCAGTTGTTGTAAAAGCCTACTTGTTATCCAGTGTACGCAAACGAATTGCACGTTTGCACGAACGGGATCATATTTTTCGAAAAACTGCAAGTACAGATTCTATTGCTTTTCTTCTTGAATTTTCAGTAGATCATCAACTTTTAGATGAAGCTGATGATGATGCCAAAGAAAAAATAATTCACTTGAACAATCTCCTAAATGAATTGCCTGCAAGACAAAAAGAAGCTTTGTATCTTCGTTATCATCAAGGTCTTAGTGTAGAACAAATTGCCGAAATGCTTGATGTGAATTATCAATCGGCTAGTAATTTGTTGCATCGTGGATTAATGACGTTGCGAAGAGATTGGAAGGGCAGTTTTTGCTTATTTCTTCTGCTATCCGCAAGCGGTTTTTAATTTTCTTTCAAAAAAAATAAAAAAAATCATAATTTAGTGAGTATATAATAAGAGTCCTGTCCTCTATGTTTTTGTAACCTTATTTTTAGATGCAAAAACGTAACACATATACTCAAATTGAAGACTTCTTGTCTGACGAATCATTCCAGTCTTGGGTTTTGCTAAAAACTGATCAAGACGGCTGGGAAGAATGGACTTTAGAGAGTCGTCATCGTGCAAAACTTGTTCAGGATGCCAGACATTTACTTTTGGCAATGAAAGTTCCAGAAGCTGATCTATCAAAATCGGATATTCAAAAAGCACTTCAAAATACTTGGCATAAAATAGAAGAAAAAGAAAATCAAATTCTTTTTGGCAAAAATGCCGGTACAAAGTTTTTCAAAAACTATTTTTTAACTGGAATTGCAGCAAGTTTGTTCTTTTGTCTGCTAACTGTCTGGTATTATAAAAATTATTACTCCGCTGATAATATAGTTACTTATAAAGAGCTGATAGCTGAAAATAGTGAAGGATTAGTTGAACAGACAAATAATTCAAGCAATCCTCAAATTATCACATTGTCAGACGGAAGTTCTGTTTTATTACAGCCAAATAGTAAATTAAGTTACCCTAAAATCTTTACCGGGAACGAAAGAAAGGTGTATTTATCCGGCGAAGGTTTCTTTGAAATTAGTAAAAATCCTAAAAAGCCTTTTTTCGTTTACGCTAATGAGATTGTCACAAAGGTAGTTGGGACTAGTTTTAGAGTTAAAGCTTATTCTGATCAGCCTGCTGTTGAAGTTCTTGTTCGCACCGGTAAAGTTAAGGTAAGGTCGAATGATTTGGTTTCGAAATCAGATCATCAGGAAGTGATACTTCTTCCTAATCAGGCGCTTCGTTTTTTTAGAAGTGATTTAAAATTCAACAAAATCACAAATATTACACAAGACAAAGCATTAGTGCAGAGTGTGGGGAATATTGAACAATTAAGTTTTGAATTTAGTGATATTCCTGTTTCTCAAATTTTTGAAACTATTGAACAGGCTTATCAGGTTAAAATCGATTATCCTAAAAATAAATTAAAAGACTGCCACCTGACCACTTCGCTGAGCGATCAGCCTTTGCCTGAAAAACTAAAAATTGTTTGTAAAAGTATCAGTGTAGAAACTAATTTCGAAATGAATGGAAATCAGATTATTATAACTTCTGAAGGTTGTAATTAATTACTGCTTTGTAACTGTAATTACAGGCATTTTGATTTCATTCTTAAAAATAAAAACCAAAAATTAACCAAAAACAAAAACTAATAGTAAAAGCCTATGTAAAATAAAATGCATAAAAAAAGTGCCGAAATGCTGTAACATTATCGACACTTATTAGATTGAATTCCTCTCTGTAAAGAGCAATTCAGTTCGTTTCTTAAAATACACGCGAATCAGTATTAATCAAAACAAACCAAAATTATGAAAAAACCAGTTGGTAAACAACGATTACTCCATCGAATCATGAAAATAACACTATTTCAGTTTGTCTTAGCACTTATATTTTCAAGTGTTACAATGGCAAACAGTGTAAATGGGCAAAAAAAATTAGATACTAAAGTTACAATTACAGTTGAAAATTTAACTCTAGACAATGCATTATCTAAAATTGAAAAGTCAGCACAAGTAAAATTTTCTTATAATTCAAGATTACCTCAATTAAACCAAAAAGTTAGCATTGAGGCAAATCAAGAAACTTTGTCTAGTATTCTTAATAGAATTCTAGCGCCTTTTAATATTACTTTTTCTGAAGTCAGCAATCAGATTGTTTTGCAAAAAAATGCGATAACAGATCCATTTTCTGCGACAGCAAATCATGATGCTTTATCGAATATTTTTACGGCAGGTCCTATTATTAAAGGGAAAGTTACAGATGTTACAGGGAGTCCGCTTCCTGGTGCGACAGTAATGGCAAAAGGGACTAAGATTGCAGTTTTGACCGATTTTGATGGAAATTTCTCTATTGAAATGCCGGCAAACAGCACCACTTTAGTGATTTCTTATGTAGGAATGGAGACAAAAGAAATTGGCACTTCAAATACTTCACCAACAATTGTTTTGACTGAATTAGGTCAAAATTTGAAAGAAGTTGTGGTGACAACAGGTTATGAAAAAACATCTAAAAGAACCTTTACTGGAGCAATCAGTAAAATTTCTGGAAGCGAATTAAAAGTTGATGGTGTAGTTGACGTAAGCCGAATGATCGAAGGAAAAGCGGCCGGAGTTACAGTGCAGAATGTTACCGGAACTTTTGGTACAGCTCCTAAAATTACAGTTCGTGGTTCGTCTTCAATTTTTGGAGATACAAAACCGCTTTGGGTAATTGACGGTGTTGTTCAAGAGGATATTATAAATCTAAGTTTTGCTGATTTAGCTTCTGGTAATTCTGAGACTTTATTGAGTTCATCTGTTGCAGGTTTAAATGCAAATGATATTCAAAGCATTGAAATTCTTAAAGATGCATCGGCTACGTCAATTTATGGTTCAAGATCTTTAAATGGTGTTGTTGTTGTAACTACAAAGCAAGGACGCAGAGATTCTCCTTTAAAAATTAGTTATGCCATAGAGCAGACTGCGAGAACGGTGCCTAATTACAGCCAATACGATATTTTGAATTCGCAGGAATCAATGAGTATTTTTAAAGAAATGGAAGGAAAGGGATATCTTGATCTTCCGTCGACTGTTAACGGAAGATATGGTGGAGCATACAATCTGTTAGGCCGAGCAATTAATACTTATATTCCTGAAACTAACAGCTATTTAGTGAACAATGATCCAGTTAGCCGAAATAATTTCTTAAAGAAATACGAATTGGCAAATACAGACTGGTTTGGAACTTTGTTCAGACCTTCATTGACTCAAAATCACTCTTTAAGTTTTTCGGGTGGAGGAAAAAACAATACGTTTTACGCCTCTTTAGGATATTATACAGATCCAGGATGGACTATTGCTGATGATGTAAAACAATTATCATCAAACATAAAAGGAACATTTTATATCAACGATAAATTGAATATTACATTATCAACACTTGCTTCTATTCGTGATCAAGGCGCTCCTGGAAGTTATGAAAGTGAAAAAGATGTTGTTTTTGGAAAAGTGACTCGTGATTTTGATATCAACCCGTTCAATTATGTTTTGAATACGAGCAGAACGCTTAGACCTTATGATGAGAATGGAAATTTGGAGTATTACAGAAATAACTGGGCTCCAATGAACATCATCAATGAATTGGCTAATAACTTCATGGAGATTAAAGTAAAAGATATTCGTTTCCAGATGGATTTAGATTACAAAATAAATCCGCATTGGAATTATAATTTAACAGCTTCTGCACGTTACGCAAATACAACACGTGAGCATAAAATTTTAGAAGGCTCGAATGTTGTTGGTGCTTACAATGCAATGGAAAATACTCTTGTAAGAGATGCTAATATCTTTTTATACCAAGATCCAAATGATTTGACTGCACCGAAAGTTTCGGTATTGCCAAATGGAGGATTTTTAAGAAAGTTCACTAACGATATGACTTCTTATAATATCAGAAACAGTGTTAATTACAGAAACACATTTAACGAAAAACATGAACTTGAAGGTTTCTTTGGAACAGAGATGAGAGTTGTGGACAGAAGCAGTGACAACTTCGTTGCAGCAGGAATTCAGTATGATAGAGGGCTTACGGCTTTTACTGATCCAAGATTATTAGAAAAAATCATAAATGCCGGAGATTCTTATTATGGTTTTAATGAAGAGAAAGAAAGAACAGTTGGTTTCTTTGGGAAAGTAGGATATACTTATGATCGTCGTTATACTGCTTCGGTAACAGGACGTTATGACGGATCAAACAGACAAGGAGACAGCGGTTCGTCAAGATGGCTTCCAACCTATACTTTCAGTGGAAAATGGAATCTTTCTGAAGAAAATTTCATGAAAAATGTTGAATCTGTAAACAATTTAAGTTTAAGAGGATCTTACGGTTTAACCGCAACTGCTGGACCTGCAACAAACTCTTTGGCGATTTACAAAAGTTTTATTACAGATCGTTTGAATCTTGATGACAGAGAAACTGGAATCAGAATTGATGAATTGCAAAACGGTGATTTGACTTGGGAAAAACAATACGAAACCAACTTAGGTGTTGATCTTGGAATGTTCAGAAACAGAATTGCATTAACTACAGATATTTACCGTCGTAAAGCATTTGACTTGGTTGATTACGTTATTACTTCGGGTGTTGGAGGACAAAGAATTAAACAAGGAAATAATGCCAACATGGAGACAAAAGGTCTTGAAGTTGGTTTTACTACCAGAAATATTGTAGCTGATAATTTTAAATGGTCCACAACCCTTAACTTCTCTGTTTACAGTCAAAAAATTACAAAACTGGAAAACAAACCAACGACATTTGATTTGATTGACGGAAATGGTGGAAATACCATTGGACATCCAAGAAATTCATTGTATTCGTACCAGTTTACAGGCTTAAATGAACAAGGACTTCCAACTTTTATTATGCCAGAAGGAGAAACTGATAATATAACTGGAGCTGATTTTCAGGATAATAAAGATGTTACAAAATACTTGAAATATGAAGGTTCAATTGAACCAAATAAATCACTTGGTCTTGCTAATACATTTACATATAAAGACTGGTCATTATACATCTTTTTTGTTGGGTCAGGCGGAAATAAAGTTCGTTTGAATCCAGTTTATGACAGTACTTATGATGATTTGACTGTATTTACAAAAGATTTCACAAACCGTTGGATAAATCCTGGTGACGAAAACTTTACAAATGTTCCAGTAATTGCAGATCAGAGACTTAATGCAAATTATGGAGGAGAGCGTACGCTTGCAAGAGCTTACAATACTTATAATTATTCTGATGTCAGAATTGCAAGTGGTGATTTCGTGAGATTGAAAAATATTTCATTAAGCTGGGAATTTCCTAAAGATTTCAAAAAGAAAATTGGCGTAAGCACATTTACTTTAAAAGGGTCTGCAGTGAATCCGTGGTTGGTTTATTCAGATAAAAAACTAAACGGACAAGATCCTGAATTTAGAAATTCTGGTGGTGTTGCGTTGCCAGTTACGTCTCAATATACTTTTACTCTAAACATTTCATTATAATATTTAAAATTATGAAAAAGATAAAAATAACTTTATTTCTATTAGTACTTCTAAGTATTACTAGTTGTGATGATTTTCTTTCTGAAAAACCAGATAATAGAACCGAAATAGATACTCCTGAAAAAATCTCTGAATTATTAGTAAATGCTTATCCGCAGGATAGTTATTTTGATTTTGCAGAAACAATGTCGGACAACGTTTTTGACAGTGGTTTGGCTAATACTTTGAGAAAAAACGAGCAGAACTACAATTGGGAAATTCAAAGCGAAACTGATACTGACAGTCAGGCTGCTTATTGGGATGCTTGCTACAGAGCAATTGCACACGCAAACAAAGCATTAGAAGCAATTGAGCAATTAGGAAGTACTAAAAGTCTTAATCCGCAAAAAGGGGAGGCGTTGCTTGCTAGAGCCTATTCGCATTTTATGTTGGTTTCTTTCTGGTCACAGCGTTACAATCCTGCAACAGCTGATAAAGATTTAGGAATTCCATACGTAACAAAACCAGAAACGGCTTTGATTACAAAATACACGCGAAACACTGTAGCAGAAGTTTTTGATTTTATTCAAAAAGATCTTGAAGAAGGTTTGCCACTTTTAACGAATGATTATTCAGAACCTAAATTCCATTTTAATAAAGAGGCCGGAAAAGCTTTTGCAAGCCGTTTTTATTTAATTAAAGGAAATTGGGACAGAGTAATTGAATTGTCTAACGACTTAGGTTCTAAGCCTGTTGGAAAAATTAGAGATTACGCCGCTTACAAGCTATATGATTTTCAGACACAAAATATGCTTTATGCAAGCAGCAATGATCCTACAAACCTGTTGGTTGTTTCTCCAGAATCCTATTACGCTAGAGCTTCTTATTCTGGATCTAGCGCAAGTCGCTTTTTCCTTTCAGGAACAAAATACGGTGATATAATTGGGACGCCAACTAATATTTTTGGAAAGCAATGGCATTATTTGATTTATTCGCGTAATAGTTTCATCACAGCTTTTGTGCCTAAATTTTATGAGTATTTCAAATATACGAACGTAACAGCAAATGTTGGAAACGGTTATTTGGCCGAAGTTTTATTGAGCAACGATGAGTTTTTCTTGAACAGAATTGAAGCACATGTTATGAAAGGCCAAATTGCAGAAGCAAATGCGGAATTAGAATACTTTCTTTCAACAAGAACAGTAGGTTATAATGCCACAACTGATAAACTTACTGAGGCTAAAGTAGTAGCAAAATATCCAGTTATTGAAAATGAACTAACTCCATTTTACACGATGACACCGGTTCAGACTTCTTACATTAAAGCTATTACCGAAACCAGAAGAAGAGATTTTATTCACGAAGGAATGAGATGGTTTGATGTGAAACGATTTAATATCGTGGTAAAACATGAAATTTTCAACAAACCAACAAACACGCTTGTGAAAGATGATAAACGTAGAGCAATCCAAATTCCGCTTCACGCTTCAAGCAATGGTATTGAGTCAAATCCTAGATAAAAATTTAATTCAAGAGATATGAAAATATTAAAATACAATAAAACAGCAGGGTTGTTTTTATTAATCATAACACTGGTTTCCTGCGCTAGTGAAGAGCAGCCGGGAGAAAGCCAATTAGATTTTACACAGCCAACAAAAACGGCTTTGGATAATTGGATCACAACAAATTATTTGACTCCGTATAATATTAATGTGCAATACAAATGGAATCAGAATACAGTTGATAATAACAGATATTTATTTCCTCCACTGATAGAAAAAGTACAGCCTGCACTTGAAATCGTTCAAAAAATCTGGCTCGAAAGCTATAAAACAATTGGAGGACCTGATTTTGTAAAGAAAGTGGCTCCAAGAGAATTTGTTTTGGTTGGAGGTGTAAACTTAAACACGGTTGGAACTAAAACTTTAGGTTTAGCAGAAGGTGGACAGCGTGTTACTCTTTTTGAAACGGATTATGTAGATAAAAAGAACAGAGATAATATCAAGCAGTTTCTTCATACCATTCAGCATGAATATGTTCATATTTTGAATCAAAACAAACCTTTTGACGAGAAATCATGGGCAGCAATTACGCCTTCAGGATACACGGCAAGCTGGCATTTATATACAGATGAAGAATCAAGAGAAATTGGTTTTATAACAAATTACGCTCGAAACAATATCAACGAAGATTTTGCAGAAATGGCTTCAATGCTGCTGATTAATTCTAAAACAGAATATGCAGCAATTTTAGCCGGAATTAATAATCCAACAGCAGTTGCTCAGATAAAGGCTAAAGAAGCTCTTGTGGTAAAGTATTATAAAGATGCTTATAACATGGATTTCTACGCTTTGCGCGACGAGGCCGAAAAAAATACTAACGCTGTAATAAACAACTAATAAATGAAGATTATGAAAGCAAAAAATATATTGAAATATCTGGTTTTAATACTAATTTCATTGCCGTTTTTTGGCTGTAGCAGTACTGATGCAGAACAGAAATTTGACCAGACACCAACGGAACGCCTTAACGCACAGAAAAAGGAATTAAGCGATCTTTTGCTTACGTCAGAGTACGGATGGAAAGCAGTTTATTTTACAGATAACACTGTTTTAGGAGGTTATACTCACTTATTTAAATTTGCTGCCGATGGTACAGTTCAAATGGCTTCAGATTTTGATAGCGATACCAAAACCTATAAAAGTGAATACGCTGTGCAGACAGGAAGCACAGTAAGTTTGACGTTTACAACTAAAAACAGAATTCATCTTTTATCCGATTCAGATAGTTATCCTATTGAGGCATTAAGAGGAAAAGGATATTTAGGCGATTTTCAGTTTTTGTATTACGGACAGGAAAATGGTGAAATCATTTTTAAAACAAACAGAACTGTTCAGGAACTTCGTTTTGTAAAAGCAACTGCAACTGATTGGGCAAATCTTCCAAAACATATGGAAATGGAGCAGAATGTTATTGGTTCTGATGCGCGCCCGTTATTTAGATTGTTGGAAACAAATGATGGAACTACAAAACATCAGTTTGATTTTAGTTTTACTGAAATTACTCGTTTTGCAGAAGCAAATTCGATTGAAGCTGGATATTCTCAAAGTTACGATATGGGAATTGCTTACACACCAACAGGAATTATTGTAAGTCCTGCGGTTGTCGTAAAAGATCAAAAATTAAGCTCATTTGTTTATGATGATGTAAACGGAAGTTTTACAGCAACAGGTACAAATGGAGTAAGTGCTATTATAAAATATACTGATAAGCCATTAGTGCTAACGGATGATTATAAATTACTTCTTCCTGGAAAAGTTTATGCAAGATGGGGGTATTATCCTGATGATTATACAGCTGATGCGCCAACAAACTCGAAATTGTTTTTGGCAGAAGTAGATAAAATTAATGCTTCATTGCCGGCAGGTCAAAGTCTTGCTTATGTACAATTGTATGTAAATCATTCACTTGGGACCTTTATATATTACTATTTTAACGGAAGACCTGCTTTACAACACTATGTTGATGTTGTTGAAGATCCAGTTGGTAAAAAAATCATTCTAAAACATAAATCTTGGAACGGAAATACTACTGTTGCAACGCCAGCATTTTTAGCAGGTTTTGATAAAAACTTAATGGATCCTAACGGTCTTTATGTGAAAAAGGAAAGTTTTAAATTATATTATTCAAATACTGTTTACACCTTTACAAGTTCGTCAAGTCCTTTTAGAATGACAACTTGGCAGCTTAATTAATTTTTAGTTTTGTTTTTAATTTTGGAGGAAAAGCAGCTCAAAAGTTTGAGCTGCTTTTTTTAACTAAAGAGAAGAATTTATATCATTTGAAAAAGGAGTTTGACAGAAAACTTGAATGTAAAATTGTAATTAAAATATTCAGATAATATGATAAGAAAAATTATAACACCCGTAAACACGATATTCTTTTTCTGGGGTTTAGTTTTACTAACATTCTCAGAATCATACCCGCAGTACACAAGGTATTATTTATATTCATCTATTGTTGCAATTCTTCCAATAATGATTTTTGATCTTAGAAAACAGAGAAAAGAAGACAAACAAAACGGAATAGTAAAATTTCAATCGGCCATTTATAGAATGCTGATTATGGCAGTAATGTTAGGAATTGCCTATTTTATAACGAAACAAAATCACATCTAAATTTATACTTTTGTTTTTATTTTTTTGAGCGAAAAGCAACTCCTGTTTTGGAGTTGCTTTTTTTCTTGTTTAAGAAGATTATATGCCATTTTTTGCAATCCAAATTTTATTAAACGCCCAAATAATCTATATTTGTATTTCAAAAAATAAAAACGAATACCTTAATATGAAATTACTAGAAGGAAAAGTAGCAATCATTACGGGCGCTAGCCGCGGAATTGGAAAAGGAATTGCAGAAGTTTTTGCTAAACATGGTGCAAACGTAGCATTTACATATAGTTCATCTGCTGCATCGGCAGAAGCTCTTGAGACTGAATTGAATAGTTTAGGAGTTAAAGCAAAAGGATATCAATCAAATGCAGCCGATTTTAATGAAGCACAAGCTTTTGTTGATGCTGTTTTAGCTGATTTTGGAACTGTAGATATTTTGATCAATAATGCTGGAATCACAAAAGATAATTTATTGATGCGTATGTCTGAAGCTGATTTTGATCAAGTTATCGATGTTAACTTGAAATCTGTTTTCAATATGACAAAAGCGATTCAAAAAACATTTTTGAAACAGCGCGCTGGTTCTATCATCAATATTAGTTCTGTTGTTGGTGTTTCTGGAAATGCTGGACAGACTAATTATGCAGCTTCTAAAGCGGGTGCAATTGGTTTTACAAAATCTGTAGCACTTGAATTAGGTTCTCGTAATATTCGTTGCAACGCAATTGCCCCAGGTTTCATTGAAACTGAAATGACTGCAAAATTACCTGAAGATGTAGTAAAAGGATGGAGAGACGGAATTCCGTTGAAACGTGGTGGAACTACTGAAGATGTAGCAAATGCTTGTCTTTTCTTAGCTTCAGATATGAGTGCATACGTTACAGGACAAGTTCTTAACGTTTGCGGAGGAATGCTAACCTAAGGTACTGAGGTTCTAAGTTACAAAGGTTCAAAGGTTTTAGTAATCAGTTTTTATCTGACTCTAGAATAAAATACTGAACACTATATATTTCAATTAATTGACTTTTCAATCTGATTACTGTAAACTGACACTGAATACTAATTAAATATGACTACAAACTCGATTTTATTATTATTGCTTTCTTTAGTAATAGCTGGTGGTTTGTCGTATTTTCAATATTTTTTTAAAGCCAAAAACAAATCAAATCTGATTTGGTTTTTGGCTTTTTTACGTTTTTTAGCCATTTTTGGTTTATTGGTTTTATTAATAAATCCGATAATTTCTAAAAGTTCTCTTGAGATAACCAAAACGCCTCTTGCAATTGCTGTAGATAATTCAAGTTCAATTGAAGCTTTAAAATCTGATAAAAAAGCGGTTGAATTATATCAAAAACTGATTTCAAATCCAGCTCTAAAAGAGAAATTTGAAATTCAGTCCTATCAATTTGATACCGATTTTAAATCTTCTGATAAATTTGATTTTAAAGGAAAACAAACCAATCTTGACGAAGTTGCCAAAAATCTAAAAAGCATCAACAAAAACCTGACTTTTCCAACGGTTATTATTACCGATGGAAATCAGACTACAGGAAACGATTATGTTTATCGATTCGATCCTGTCAATAAAGTTTATCCTTTGGTTGTGGGAGATACAACTACTTTCTTTGATTTAAAAATCAATCAGCTTAACGTAAATAAATACGCTTTTCATAAAAATAAATTTCCGGTCGAAGTTTTTCTGCAGTATTCTGGCGACAAAGGCACAACGGCTGATTTTACAATTTCGCAGGGAAATTCAATTGTAGCAAAAGAGAAAGTTTCTTTTTCTCCGTCTAAAAAAACGGCTTCTATAAATTTGCTTTTACCAGCAGATAAAGTAGGATTGCAGCTTTTTAGAGCGTCAATTTCTTCAAATGCAAAAGAAAAAAACAGCTATAATAATATCAAAAATTTTGCTGTCGAAATAATCGATCAAAAATCGACGATTGCAATAGTTTCAACAATAAATCATCCTGATATCGCATCTTTAAAACGTGCAATTGAAGTTAATGCACAGCGTAAAGTGATTTTGGTTAAGCCAAACGATATTAGTCAATTACAAGAAGCATCTGTTTTGGTTTTGTATCAGCCGAATGCATCATTCAAAACTATTTTTGACAACAATAAAGCTGCGGGCAGAAATACTTTTATTATAACAGGAAACAACACCGATTTTAATTTTTTAAATCAGCAACAGAACAATCTGATTTTTAAAATGAGCGGACAAACAGAAGATTATTTATCTGAATTTCAGTCGCAGTTTAATTTATTTGCGATTGACGACATTGGTTTTGAAAATTTCCCTCCGCTACAAAATGCATTCGGAACTATTACAACCAACGGAAATGTTTCGATTTTACTTTCTTCAAGAATCAGAAACGTATCTACAAATGCTCCATTATTGGCTTTCGCCGAAAATCAAGGAAAAAGAACGGCTTTTCTTTTAGGTGAAAACAGCTGGAAATGGCGTCTGCAAAGTCACATTGACAATCAATCATTTGAAAAATATGATGTTTTTATAGATAAAATAATTCAGTTTTTAGCGACTTCAACTTCAAAAAAATCATTGGTTGTAACACATGAAAGTTTTTATAATTCGGGGGATGAGCTTGTAATCAATGCGCAGTACTTCAATAAAAACTACGAGTTTGACGAGAAAGCAAGATTAACGATTTCAGTTACAAATACAGAGACGAAACAAAGTAAAAACTACGATTTATTAAAAGGAAATAATTCCTATTCTGTAAATCTTGATGGATTAACAGCCGGAAAATATAATTTTACGGTAAAAGAATTAAATTCAAATACGTCGTATTCAAGTCATTTTGAGATTTTGGATTTTGATATCGAAAAACAATTTGTAAATCCCGACGTTTTAAAATTAAAGCAATTGGCCTTACAAACAAATGGAAAAGCTTTCTTTGAAAACCAAGCGGACGATTTAATTAATACGCTTTTAGAAAATAAGGAATACAAATCAATAGAAAAAAACGTTTCAACAAAAACACCAATAATTGATTGGGTTTGGTTGTTAATTTTGATTGCAGTTTTATTGACAACGGAATGGTTTGTTAGGAAATATAATGGATTGCTTTAAGTAGCAAAGGTGCAAAGGAACAAAGGTGCAAAGGTGCAAAGGTTTTTTTAACCTGAAACTTGAAACCTGAAACCTGAAACAACAAAAAATAAAACTATGGATTTCAGGCTAAAAGTTTTCTATACTGTTGCGCTCCGCCTTAATTTTACTAAAGCGGCAACGGAATTGTATATAACACAGCCAGCAGTTTCAAAACATATTCAGGAATTAGAAGAGACCTATAAAACTAAGCTGTTTGAACGAAACGGTTCTAAAATTGCTTTAACTCCGGCAGGAAATATTTTACTGAAACACACTAAAGAAATCTTCGAAATTTACAGAGAAATTGATTTTGAAATGAGTTCCTTTATCAGCGAACGTCAAGGTTTACTGCGATTAGGCGCAAGTACAACCATTTCGCAATATATAATTTCTCCAATCTTAGCTCGTTTTCACCAAAAGCAAAAAGACATAAAAGTCAATTTGCTGAATGGAAATACAGAACAAATCGAAAATGCCTTAATCAGTAAGGAAATCGAAATTGGTATCGTTGAAGGTCAATCTAAAAATCAATCCATAAAATATATCCCATTTTTAAAAGATGAATTGGTTTTAGTCTGCAGTACTAATAATCCGTTTGCAAAACAAAATGAAATTTCTTTAAATGATTTAAAATCAATGAAATTCATAACCCGCGAGCGCGGATCTGGAACACTTGAAGTTATTGAATTTGAATTGAAAAAAGCAGGCATCAAGTTTTCGAATTTGCAGATTGAAATGCAGCTAGGAAGTACCGAAAGTATAAAATCATATTTACTAAATTCGGATTGTTTTGCTTTTATGTCCATTCATGCCGTAAGTAAAGAGTTGAAAAATAAAGAATTAATTGTTTTAGATGTCGAAAAATTAGTAATCGAAAGATATTTTTACATCATTACCTTATTAGGTAAATCAGATCCTTTATCAGAATTGTTTATCCAAAATATTGCCAATCATTATAACTTGAAGTTATAGTCAATTGTATTTTACGATTGGTGATTTCCATTAAATAGACGGAACTTTGCAGAGTAAACATCAATTACTCTATTTTGAAAACAAAGCAACATTCCGCATCACAATTATTTGAAATTAATCTTTATGTTCAGCAGGCATTTTTTGCAGTTGTAATATTCTTATGCTTATTTTCGATAATCTCACCGCCAATTGCTTTATTGCTTGGGATTGTGCTAGTAAATGTGTTCGGAAATCCGTTTGTTGCTTTTAATGCCAAAGCAATCACATTTTTATTACAGTTTTCGGTTATTGGCTTAGGTTTCGGAATGAATGCGACAAGTGCATTTTCGGCTGGAAAAGAGGGTTTTGTTTTGACTGTATTTTCAATATTCAGCACATTGCTTTTCGGATTTCTATTAGGAAGATGGCTGAAAACAGAGAAAAAAACATCACATTTAATTTCATGCGGTACAGCAATTTGCGGCGGAAGCGCGATTGCAGCAATTTCTCCTGTAATCAAATCAAATGAAAATCAGACTTCAATTGCGTTAGGTGTAATCTTCATTCTCAATTCAGTTGCCTTATTTGTTTTCCCATTTATTGGACATCAGCTTGATTTATCTCAAAAAGATTTTGGTCTGTGGTGTGCGATTGCAATTCATGATACAAGTTCTGTTGTGGGTGCTGCCAACAAATACGGAGCCGAAGCTTTGCAGATAGCGACAACTGTGAAACTAGCCAGAGCATTATGGATTATCCCGATTTCTATTTTGACTGCAGTAATTTTCAAGAATAAAAACAGTAAAATCAAAATTCCATATTTTATTGGATTGTTTGTTTTAGCGATGCTGCTGAATTCTTATATTCCAAGTGTTTCTGTTTTTGCGCCTCATATTGTAAGTCTGGCTAAAATTGGTTTAACTATAACTTTGTTTTTAATTGGTGCCACTTTAAATGTAAGTACTTTAAAATCAGTAGGAGTAAAGCCTTTACTTCAAGGTGTTTTTCTTTGGGTATTTATTGCTAGTTTAAGTTTAGTGGCAATTATTTATTTAGGTTAAATCACTTTACGTTGGAGAATTTGACAATTGAGTCGCCTATCATTTTGTAGAATTTTCCTTTAAATGAAAAATGTCGCTCAATTTCAAAATTAAACTGTTTTTTAGTTTTTGCCATTGCAGCTATCTCTTTTGGAAAATCGACTTCAAATTCGTCTTCGGCTTTTGCAGCTTTATTAAAAGTACCATTTGTTTTAATAACGATATCTCTGAAATGCTTTTTAGCGTTAGTATTTACAACAGTGTAAGAGCTTGACCATTGAACACTTGCTACATTTTTAAGCTGGTAATAGGGAACCTCTAATATTGGTTGATATTTGCCTTCAAATCCTGCAACTAAGTAAAGCCATCCTTCAAAAGGTCCACCGGCACCTCCGTTAACATGCAGTAATGTAAAGGCGTATTGATTTTCGCCAATTTCTACAAGTTTGGGTTTTGGTGCTTGAGAAAAAGCACCAAACGCAGCAACAGCAGGCTGAAACGAGCGCATTTCCCAAATTGATCCGTTTTTGGCAAATTTGGCAACGCCTACAAGACCTCCAAAAAATCGGCCAGTTTGCAATCCATCTTCGTCACCTTGTGAATGATTGAAGAATAATAATTTGAACAAATTTCCTTTCGAATCGGAATAATCAATATTAGCAAGAAGTCTTGTTGCAACACCTTCGGCATAAGGAAATAATTGATCACCTTCGACTCCGTTAACATCAGTAAAAGGCGAAGGTTTGCAAGTTTTGCAACTCCAGTTTATAAAAGTATTATGATCTGGCAGATTAAATAATTTACCTGGAAAAAGCTTCTGCATTGTTTTCACTCCATCAAAAGGTTCAGAAATTTTAAGTACTCTTTTAGGATTTAAAATAGTATCACTTATGTTTTTTAACTGTAAATCAGATCGTTGTGCGAAGCAAAAAGCAGAAACTAGAATAAATAAATTTAAAAAAACCGGGCGCATATTTGTAAGATTTAACTTGATATCAAACATACAAATAAAATAGTTTCATCATGAACTTATTTTAGTTATATGATATAAAAAATATAAAAAATCAAATTAGCATAATCTTAATTGGTAAATTTTTAAATTATCTTTAAATAAAGTAACTTTGCCTTCCAAATACAAAAACAAAATGAAAAACTTCAAAATGAGACCAAAATTAATCGCTCTTTTCGCATTAGTTACTGGTTTTTTCACCCTTTCATGGGGAATTGTCGGTCACGAACGAATCAACAAAGCGGCCGTAATGGCTTTGCCAAAGCAGGTTCAGGTATTTTTTTACAATCACATTGATTTTATTACACAAGAAGCTTCGGTTCCAGACATTCGTAAATATGCTTTAAATTATAAGGATGAAAATTCTAGGCATTATTTTGATATGGAAAACTTTGGTTCTGCTGATAGTATTCCGCAGACTATGGAAGAAGCAAAGAAAAAATATAATGCTAAATTCTTGAATGATAACGGGATCTTGCCTTGGTACATTGAAGATATGATGGCAAAATTAACTAAAGCATTTAAAGACAAAAATAGAGCTGAAATTCTATTTTTAGCAGCTGATTTAGGTCATTATATTGGTGATGCACACATGCCTTTGCATACTTCTGCGAATCACGACGGACAATTGAGCGACCAAAAAGGAATTCATTCTCTTTGGGAAAGCAGATTGCCTGAATTGTTTGCAAAAAACTATAAATTAAACGTTCCTGAAGCGCAATATTATCAAGATGTTCATAAAGCGACTTGGGATATGATAAATGATACCCATACTTTAGTAAAGCCTTTGTTAGATATCGACAAAAAATTACGTACTTCAACTCCAGAAAATAAAGTCTTCAAATTAGATGCTGACGGAAAAGTAATGAAAAGCAAGTACAATACAGCGCTTTTTGCTGATGAATACGCTGCCAAACTGCATACTGATTTAAATGGAATGGTTGAAAAACAGATGAGAAAAGCAATTGCTGCTACAGCAAGTTTTTGGTACACAGCCTGGGTAAATGCTGGAAAACCAGATTTAAGCGATTTAGACGCACCTGCTGTTACACAAAGAAATTATCAATCGTTGCAAGATGATTTGAAATTGTATCAAAAAGGAGATTTATTCGGAATGAGAAATCAGAATGATTGATTTTTTTGTTTCAAGTTAAAAGTTTCAAGTTTCAGGTTTCAAGTTTCTGACTTTAGTTTAATTTGATACTTATAAAAGAGAAAGCCTCAAATTCATTTGAATTTGAGGCTTTCTCTTTTTTTCTATCATCTTTTCTCTCTAACGAATATTTGCGTATAGTTTTTTATTCTTCGCTTTCAAACCTTCAAACTGATATCGTTTTTCCTTTAATAAATAAGATGCCGATTGATAGAAAGAAATGGCGTCATTTACCAAATCGGTTCTTTCAGCTTTTAGTGGGATTTCGTCATATAAAATTTGGAATTCTGGAGCAACTCCTTCTGTAGGTCTAACCTTTAGGGTATACTGTTTGACCACTTGTTTAGGAGATAAAATGGTTAATACATTGTCTTTTATTAAGCCTAAATCCTGATAGGTGGCAATGAAAGCTCTCGGTTTATAATCGGTTTTAAAAACATCTTGTCCAAAAAATTTGCTTTCGTAATCAAAATGCAACAATCCAAAAAGCGTTGGCATCAAATCAATTTGCGACATTAATTGATTGTATTGCGATGGTTTTTTATTTGGCGTATAAATGAAAGCTGGAATTCTATATTTGTCCAACGGAAGCTGTGTTTTTCCAGCACTAGAAGCACAGTGATCAGCAACGATAACAAAAACAGTATTTTGAAACCAAGGCTGTTTGCTTGCCATTTCAAAGAATCTTCGAAGTGCAAAATCAGTATATTTTACACCACCTTCACGTGATTTAATGTCGCCTGGAATGTCAATTTTATTATTAGGATATGTAAACGGTCTGTGATTGCTGACCGTCATAATATGATTAAAAAAAGGCTTGTTTTCCTTTGCCTCCGCATTCATCACTTTTATTGCCTTGTTGTACATATCTTCATCACAAACGCCCCAAACATTTGAAAATGTGATTTCTTCAGGTGAAAAACTTGATTTATCAATAATGTCGTAACCGTTTCCAGAATAAAAATCCTGCATATTATCAAAGAAAGCGTCACCGCCGTACATGAATTTTACATTGTAGCCTTTTTGTTTGAAAACGGCTCCGGTTGAAAATTTATTTTTATTGTCGTCACGTTTTACTACACTTTCTCCGGCAGTTGGAGGCAGGCATAAAGTTACCGCTTCAAGACCGCGTACAGTTCTGTTTCCAGCAGCATATAAGTTGGTAAATTGTAGACTTTTTTGTGCTAGGCTATCTAAAAATGGCGTTATATTTTGTTTGTTTCCATACGATTTCATAAAATCAGCGCTATAGCTTTCAATGGTAATTAAAACCACATTTTTATGGTTTTCAAGCGAATCTTCTGTAATAGATCGAATTGTATTTTCTCCGGAAATACCAGGAAATTGCTCTCTTAAATTTGCAAAACTCTGACGATTTGGAAGTGTTTTGTAAAACTTCAAATAATCAAGTTTATTGTTTTCGAAAGCCAAATAAAACTTATATAATCCGTTAGACTGCAATTCGTTTACAAAAACATTTTTTGAATTTTCTGTTTTGGCAAACATCGGAATTGCAACTAGTGAAATGACAAACAAAACAGCATAAAGAGCTGAAAATTTAATTTTCTCATTTAGATTGGGAATTTCTTTAATGAAATTGGCAGAGCGTTTCAATATAAAATAAGTAACAATTCCGGATCCTAAAAATAAAGCCGAAAATAGCGGTATTACCGGGTAGGACTGCATTATGTTTCCAATTACTTCATTTGTATAAATCAGATAATTGACAGCAATAAAATTGTATTTCACGCCAAATTCATTCCAAAAGAAATATTCGCTCAAGCCATTTTGAAGAATCACGACTACGTAAAGAAAAACAACAAAAGCAAACATCCAGAAACGTATTTTGTCTCTCCATTTTGGTGAATAAAGAAAAAGCGCAAAAAGAGCTGTTTTTATTCCTAAGAAAATTAATACAATTCTAGGCAAAGCGCCGCCATATTCGTCAAAAATGCTTTTTCCCGATGCTATATAAAGAAATAAAGCTACAAAAGAGGCCAGAATAATGTATCCGTAAGGCTTGTCATATTTTATATTGGATATAAAAACAAGATACAGCCATAGAAACACGCTCATCAAAACAAAAACAAAAAAATCCGAGATCAATCCTAATGAAAAAATCTTCAAACTCTCAAGGAGTGTAAAACTGCTTTGTGTTATTGGATGAAAAAAAAGGACAATTCGCAAAAGAAAACTAATAACAAAATAGAAAAATGCGAGATTGTAAAATGGTGATAGTCTTTTATAAAAAATCATGTCATTATATTTTATGCAAAATTACTTTGCATTAATGAACGACAGATGAAGTTGGGCTTTTACCTTGCTTAGTGTTAACTTAATGTTTTCTTAAGAGGAGGAAATACTGCTTATTCTAATGATTTTAAATGATTTCTATTCTTGAAAATCGGTATCTTTGACAAATCATTAAGGCAGATTAATCTTAATTTAAATCAAAATACATGCATATTTTAATAGTAGAAGATGAATTAGGAATTGTGCAATTTTTACAGCAAGGATTACAGGAAGAAGGTTATTTGGTTACAACAGCAAATGATGGTTCCAAAGGTTTTGAATTAGTTCAGAATCACCAGTATGACTTGATTTTGCTGGATTGGATGCTTCCTAAAATTAACGGATTGGATTTGTGCAAAGCCATAAGAATTAAAGATCAGTATACACCTATAATTTTCTTGACAGCAAAAGATACTGTTCAGGAAACTATTGCCGGTTTAAAAGCGGGCGCGAATGATTATATCAAAAAACCTTTTAGTTTTGAAGAGCTTGTAGAGCGGATTAAAGTTCATTTTAGACATAAAAAAGAAGATAAGGAATTAATGTTAGGAACAATAAAAATTGATCTCTCGAAACATATTGTCCTTAAAAATGAAGAAGAAGTTACACTGACGCAAAGAGAATTTGAACTGCTGACTTATTTAATTCAGAATAAAGGAAAAGTCTGTACACGAAATCAAATTTTAAAAGACGTGTGGGATATTAATTTTGAGTACGATACAGGTGTTATTGATGTTTTTATGAACGCAATTAGAAAAAAACTAAAT
Organism: Flavobacterium sp. 245; assembly: GCF_004362055.1. GTDB lineage: Bacteria > Bacteroidota > Bacteroidia > Flavobacteriales > Flavobacteriaceae > Flavobacterium. The sequence continues at coordinate 181,562 of NZ_SNXB01000002.1, read as the reverse complement.
TTAAGAATCGAAGAAGATTATATAAAAACTATTCGAGGTATTGGTTACATTGCTAACGACTTATAAATGATACAGCTTTCGTTCAAAAACAGAATTGCCTTAAACTATATAATCACAACTGGTTTGCTGATTTTAGTGGTTTTTTCAGCAACTTATTTTACGGTAAAATTCACTGTTTATAAACATATTGATGAAAATTTAATGATCGAAATTCAAGATCATTTGAAAGAAATTAGAATTGAAAATCACAAAGTGGTTTTCATGGATGCCGAAGAATGGGAGGAAAGAGAACACAATTCTGTTGATGTGAATCCGGTTTTCGTCCAATTTTTAGATTTGAATAAGAAAATTATTGAAAAATCGCCTAATTTAAAGAACGAAGTACTGGTTTATCATGAAAGCAAAGATCATTACGAATTGTTTGATACCCAATTGTTAAGCAATAAAATCAGGCAAATTCAGATTCCGCTTCAAATAAAATCAAAGAAAATTGGGTATTTGATTATTGCAATGTCACTGGCAGATTCGGTCAAAGTTTTAAAAAATCTTCTGGACACTTTATTAATTGCGTTTCCAATTATTTTAGTCTTACTGTTTTTAATTGCTCGCTTTTTTGCTGGACGAAGCATAAAACCAATAAACGCCATTATAAATACATCTAGAATAATTACAAAAGATAATTTAACGACAAGAATTCCGCTGCCTAAAACCCGAGACGAATTGTTTACACTTTCAAAAACAATCAATAATTTATTGAATAGAATTGAAGACGCAATCGAGCGTGAAAAACAATTTACTTCTGATGCATCACATGAATTGAGAACACCTTTAACTGTTATTAAAGGAACACTTGAAGTACTTATACGTAAACCTAGAGATAGCAAGGAATACGAAGAAAAAATTAATTATTGCATCAACGAAGTTGACCACTTAAATACGCTTGTGGATCAGTTGCTTTTGATGGCGCGTTTTGAGAATCAAAAACAAAATATTAACACCGAATTAGTTTATTTGAATGCCTTAATTTTGGATGTTTTAACTTTAAACTCAGAGAAGATAAACACTAAAAATATAGCGGTAAAATTTGATTCAGAAACAGATTGTTATATTCAGTCGGACAATTTTTTAGTGATTACTATTTTGAGAAATATTATTTCGAATGCAATAAAATATACGAACAGAGGAGGTCATATTTTAATTGTGCTTTTGAAGCAAAACGACAAAATATTACTAAAAATCAGAGACAACGGAATTGGAATTGCAAAAGCCGATTTAGGCGCTATTTTGAACCCGTTTTTTAGATCGAATTCTACCGATCATCCTGAAATTAAAGGAACTGGATTAGGTTTGTCGATTGTAAAAAGAACTACGCAATTATTGAATATCAAGTTTAAAATTGAAAGTGAATTAGAAGTAGGAACAACGGTAATATTGACTTTTACTGAAAAGTAAGAAAACGATATAGTAAATTGAAAATATGTATTGAAAATGGTAGTTGGGCTTTTTTTTAACAATAAACTTTCGTTAAGTTAAATTAAAAATTGCTTTTTTATGAAATTAACTAGTATATTTGCAACCGAATCAAAGAATTATAAAACAAACCAAACAATGATTTCAAATCAATTACATCATCATCATTTTCATTATTGCTCTCAAGCGATGTGTTAATGGTATGCATGTAAATCATCATATTTTAAAACCCGTTTGAGTACATCAAACGGGTTTTTTTATACCAATTCTTTGTACTCAAACTATTAATCAGCAAACAACTAAAAAATGAGTACTTTAAAAATTGCAATTCAAAAATCTGGTCGCTTAAACGAAGACAGCATTCAAATTCTAAAAGACTGCGGTATTTCAATCAACAACGGAATCGACCAGTTAAAAGCCGAAGCTTCTAATTTTCCTCTTGAAGTTTTGTATCTTAGAAATTCGGATATTCCTCAGTATTTGATAGATGGAGTAGTTGACTTGGCTATCGTTGGCGATAATCTTTTAGTAGAAAAAGGAAAAGGAATTGAGGTAGTTCAGAAATTAGGTTTCTCAAAATGCAAAGTTTCTGTAGCAGTTCCTAAAACATTCGAATACAATTCAGTAAAGGATTTAGCTGGATTACGCATCGCAACTTCTTACCCAAATACCGTTAATGAATATTTTAGCCAATTTGGTATATCTGTTGATATTCACCAAATTTCAGGATCTGTAGAAATCGCTCCAAACATTGGTCTTGCCGATGCAATCGTAGATATCGTTTCAAGCGGAAGCACTTTATTCAAAAATAATTTAAAAGAAGTTGAAGTTATCTTGAAAAGTGAAGCGGTTCTAGCAGTTTCTCCAAAAGTTTCTCCAGAAATTCAAAAACACATTGATACTTTAAAATTCAGAATTCAAGCTGTTTTAAGAGCTAGAAATTCGAAATATATTTTAATGAACGTTCCAAATGATAAAATTGATGCAGTTGGAAAAATCCTTCCGGTTTTAAGAAGTTTGACAGTTTTGCCGTTAGCGCAGGAAGGCTGGAGCAGTGTTCACTCGGTAATCGATAAAGATACTTTTTGGGACGTAATCGACCAATTAAAAGAAGTAGGAGCTGAAGGAATTTTAGTTTGCCCAATTGAGAAAATGGTTCTTTAGGGCTTTGCCCGCTTTAGGCAATAAGCTTTAAGCTTTAAGCCTTAAAAAAACACAACGATAATAAAGCTTAAAGCCTACAGCTTAAAGCATAAAGCGTAAAAAAAAAATGAATATAATAGACAATCCAAAACCAGAAAACTGGTCAGATATATTAAAAAGACCAACTCAAACTATTGATGATATTGAGGTTACGGTAAAAGAAATCTTTAAAGAAATACAAAGAAAAGGAGATGAAGCAGTAGCAAAATATACTTCGATTTTTGATGGAATTTCGTTAGATAATTATGAAGTTTCTGAAGAAGAAACACAGGAAGCTATTAAATTGATCCCGATTGAACTGAAAGAAGCAATTCAATTAGCAAAAGATAATATTTATAAATTTCACAGCGCTCAAAAAACAGACAGAATTGAAATTGAAACTGTTGAAGGCGTAAATTGCTGGCAGGAAAAAAGACCTATTCAAAAAATTGGTTTGTATATTCCTGGCGGAACAGCACCTTTATTCTCAACTGTTTTAATGCTGGCTGTTCCTGCTGAAATTGCTGGCTGTAAAGAAATTGTATTATGTTCTCCACCAGATAAAACAGGAAAAATAAATCCAGCGATTTTGTACGCTGCAAATTTATGTGGTGTAACTAAAATTATAAAAGTTGGAGGAATTCAGGCTATTGCAGGAATGACTTTCGGGACACAATCAATTCCAAAAGTGTATAAGATTTTTGGACCTGGAAATCAGTTTGTGACTGTTGCGAAACAATTGGCAACGCAATTTGGAGTAGCAATCGACATGCCGGCTGGTCCTTCAGAATTATTAATTGTTGCCGATGATACTGCGGTTCCGGCTTTTGTGGCTTCCGATTTATTGTCGCAGGCAGAACACGGAACAGATAGTCAGGTGATTTTAGTTTCGACTTCCAGAAAATTAATCACTGAAGTTGAAGAAGAAATCCAGTCGCAACTGCAGCTGCTTCCAAGAAAAGCGATTGCAAAAAAAGCAATTGAAAATTCGAAACTAATTTATGTTGAAAATGATCAAGTTGCACTTGATTTAATCAATGAATACGGGCCAGAACACTTTATTATCTGTTCAGAATACGATGATTTTTACTGTAACGGAATTGTAAATGCAGGATCTGTTTTCATTGGGAATTATACACCAGAAAGTGCTGGAGATTACGCTTCGGGAACAAATCATACGCTTCCAACAAACGGATATGCAAAGAATTATAGTGGTGTAAATCTGGATAGTTTTACGAAATCGATGACTTTTCAGAAAATATCTAAAACCGGAATCCAAAACATCGGAAGAGCTATTGAAGTTATGGCTGAAGCCGAGGGATTACAGGCGCATAAAAATGCTGTGACTTTGAGATTGAAGAGTATAGAGTAAAGAAAATAGAATTAAGAGGCAAGAAGCAAGAAACAAGATGAAAGAGTTAAAGGATAGATTTGAATCTTTATTCTTGCCTCTTGATTCTTTTCTCTCCTTAAAAATAAAAAAATGAAATTCGATATAAATACAATAACACGTGAAAACGTAAAATCTTTAAAGCCGTATTCGTCTGCAAGAGATGAATTTGAGGATTTTGATACAGCCGAAATGATTTTTTTGGATGCCAATGAAAATCCGTACCAAAATGGTGTGAATCGTTATCCGGATCCACAACAGAATTCGGTTAAAGCAATATTAGCAAAAAACAATAATACCAAACAAAACCAGATTTTGCTGGGAAATGGGAGCGACGAAGTTCTAGATTTACTTTTTAGAGCTTTTTGTGAACCTAAGAAAGATAATATTATTTCGTTGCCACCAACATATGGAATGTACGGTGTTTTAGCGAACATCAACGCAGTTGAGAATAGAGAAATTTTGCTGACCAATGATTTTCAGCCACAGGTTGAAAAAATTTTAGAAGCTGTTGATGAGAATACAAAAATTATCTTTTTATGTTCACCAAATAACCCAACAGGAAATTCTTTTTCAGATGAAAGTGTGGTGAAATTACTTCAAAATTTTAAAGGTTTGGTTGTAATTGATGAAGCCTATATTGACTTTTCGGAGAAAGAAAGCTGGTTGACAGAAATCGACGAATATCCAAATTTGGTCATTACACAAACGCTTTCAAAAGCGTATGGTTTGGCTGGAATTCGTTTAGGAATTTGTTATGCTTCAGAAGCTGTAATTTCTGTTTTAAATAAAATAAAGCCTCCTTACAACGTAAATGAATTAACACAGCAAAGAGCTAAAGAACGTTTAAAAGATTCTGAAAAGATAAAACAAGAAATAGCCTCTATAATTAAGCAAAGAGAAGAATTACTTAAAGTTTTACTTGAAGTTGATTTTGTAGAAAAAGTGTATCCAACTGAAGCCAATTTTGTTTTGGTAAAAGTTGATGATGCTAATAAAAGATATGATCAGTTAATCCAAAAAGGAATTGTAATTCGCAACAGAACTACGCAACCTTTATGTGAAAACTGTCTTCGTTTTACAATTGGAACTGAAGAAGAAAATACTGTTCTGATTAAAGAATTGAAATTGTTGAAATAAAAAATATTAGCCACAAATTAAAAGGATTTCTTAATAATGTAGTCCCTACGGGACAATTATTAGTTTTCGGAATCTTTTTTTCTACCGATATTTAATTTCTACGAGATACTCTGTTAGGAGTTAAAGATTGGTAAAAAAAATAAGGTTTTAAAAGGTTGTCCCGTAGGGACTACATCTAATAAATATTATTTGGATTTTAAAATTTGTAAAAATTCGTTAATTCGTGGCAGAAGAAAATATAAATTATGAAAAAAGTACTTTTTATCGATCGTGATGGAACGATTGTTTTAGAACCAGAAAATTTACAATTAGACAGCTTAGATAAATTAGAATTTTATCCAAAAGCTTTTCAATATCTGGCTAAAATTGCCAATGAATTAGATTACGAATTAGCAATGGTAACCAATCAGGATGGATTAGGGACCGACAGTTTCCCAGAAAATACGTTTTGGCCAACACAGAATTTTATTCTAAAAGCTTTTCAAAATGAAGGAGTTTTGTTTGATGAGATTTTTGTTGATCGATCTTTTCCTGAAGAAAATGCACCAACAAGAAAACCAAGAACCGGAATGCTTACTAAATATTTGAATAATCCGGATTACGATTTGGCTAACTCTTTTGTTTTAGGAGATCGTTTGACAGATGTTGAATTGGCTAAAAATCTTGGCGCAAAAGCGATTTTCATGAATAATACAGACGGAGCAGGAAGCAATGAAATTTCGTCAAAACGTGAAGAATTAGACGAAACTATTGTTTTGCAAACTATGGATTGGAAGAAAATCTACGAGTTTTTGAAATTAGAAGTACGTTCAGCTTCTATTACGCGTAAAACCAATGAAACAGACATTTATATCAATCTAAATCTTGACGGAACCGGAAAAAGCAAAATCGACACCGGAATTGCCTTTTTTGATCATATGTTAGATCAAATCTCTCGTCATGGCCAAATGGACTTAGAAATCCTTGTAAAAGGAGATCTTGAAGTTGATGAACACCACACCATAGAAGATACAGCAATTGCGCTTGGAGAAGTTTTCGCAAAAGCATTGGGAAATAAATTAGGAATAGAACGTTACGGATTCTGTCTTCCAATGGACGATTGTCTGGCACAAGCTGCAATTGATTTTGGAGGAAGAAATTGGCTGATTTGGGAAACCGAATTTAAACGCGAAATGGTGGGGAAAATGCCAACTGAAATGTTTTATCATTTCTTTAAATCATTTACAGACGGAGCAAAAGCCAATTTAAATATCAAAGCAGAAGGAATCAACGAGCATCATAAAATCGAAGCTATTTTTAAAGCTTTCGCAAAAGCCATAAAAGTAGCTGTAAAAAGAGATACAGAAAAAATGATTTTGCCTTCGACGAAAGGAATGCTTTAAATTAGTCGAAAGTTGAAAGTCATAAAGTCAAAAGATTCATAAAAGCACGTATGGAAAAAGACTTTAAGACTTTAGACTTTAGACTTTAAGACTAAAACAAAATGAAAATAGTAATTATAAATTACGGAGCAGGGAATATTCAGAGCATTATGTTTGCTATTGAAAGATTAGGGTTTAAGGCTGTTTTGAGTAATAATCCAGACGAAATAAAATTAGCTGACAAAATTATTTTTCCTGGAGTTGGCGAGGCGAGTTCAGCGATGGCAAAACTTCGTGAAAGTGGCTTGGATAGTTTGATTCCGGAATTGAAACAACCTGTTTTAGGAATTTGTCTGGGAATGCAGTTGATGTGTAATAAAACAGAAGAAGGAAATACAAAAGGTTTGGGGATTTTTGATGTGGATGTAGTGAAATTTTCAAATAATGTAAAAGTGCCACAAATGGGCTGGAATCAGATTTATAATTTAAAATCGGATTTGTTTAGTGGAATTTCAGAAAATGAATTTATGTATTTGGTTCATAGTTTTTATGCGCCAAATTGTTTAGAATCTATTGCTACAACAAATTATGATATTGAATATGCATCGGCTTTGCAAAAAGATAATTTTTATGGAACTCAGTTTCACCCAGAAAAAAGCGGCGATGTTGGCGAAAAGATTTTAGGAAATTTTCTTCGGCTAAAATCCAATTAATAGATTCTAAATATTAATCAAAATAACAATTTTTGAAATCAGAAAAGACTTTAAGACTTTAGACTTTCAAACTTTAAGACTAAAAAAAATGAGAATAATACCAGCCATAGATATCATTGACGGAAAATGTGTTCGTTTATCCAAAGGTGATTATGATACCAAAATAATTTACAATGAAAATCCGCTTGAAGTGGCAAAATCATTTGAGGCCCATGGAATCGAATATTTGCATTTAGTAGATTTAGACGGTGCAAAATCAAGTAAAATTGTCAATTATAAGATTTTGGAACAAATTGCCACGCAAACAGGCCTAAAAATTGATTTTGGAGGCGGATTAAAATCGGATGATGATTTGAGAATTGCTTTTGAAAGTGGTGCAAATCAGATTACAGGCGGAAGTATCGCAGTAAAAAACAGAGCAATTTTTGAAAAATGGATTTCAGAATACGGTTCTGATAAAATCATTCTTGGAGCTGATGCAAAAGATGAAAAAATTGCAGTTTCTGGCTGGTTAGAGGATTCTGATGAAGATTTGATTCCGTTTATAAAAGATTATATGAAAAAAGGAATTGAATATGTAATCTGCACCGATATTGCCAAAGATGGAATGTTAGAAGGACCTAGTTTTGATTTGTATAAAAAAATATTAGATCAGTCGACAATAATAACGGATGATAAAAATATATTTAAAAAAGTAAAATTAATCGCTTCGGGCGGAATTTCAACTTTCGACGAATTGCCAAAATTAGCTGAATTAGGCTGTGAAGGAACCATAATTGGAAAAGCAATCTATGAAGGAAGAATTAGCTTGAAACAACTAGAGAACTACATAATTAGATAATTAGTTAATTAGAAAATTAGATAATTAATCTAGCAAACGTATAGAATTATCTAATTGACTAATTATCAAATTGACACATTGACACATTAAAAACATGTTAGCAAAAAGAATCATACCTTGTTTAGATATAAAGAACGGAAGAACCGTAAAAGGCGTTAACTTTGTTGACTTGCGTGATGCAGGAGACCCAGTGGAGTTGGCTGAAATTTATTCGGCTGAAGGAGCAGACGAATTGGTTTTTCTGGATATATCGGCTACAGAAGAAAGAAGAAAAACACTCGTAAATATGGTACGAAGTGTGGCGGAAAAAATCAATATTCCGTTTACGGTTGGCGGTGGAATTTCGTCCATTGAAGATGTTGAGATTCTGTTGAATAATGGAGCTGACAAAGTTTCGATTAATTCATCGGCAGTAAAAAATCCACAATTGATTAATGATTTGGCTCAGAAATTTGGAAGCCAATGTGTTGTTGTGGCTATCGATGCTAAACAAATTGACGGACAATGGATTGTGCACTTAGTTGGTGGAAAAGTGCCAACCGAATTAAATTTATTCGATTGGGCTGTGGAAGTCGCAGAACGAGGTGCTGGTGAAATTTTATTTACTTCGATGGATAATGACGGTACTAAAAATGGTTTTGCAAACGAGGCTTTGGCTAAACTTTCAGAATTAGTAAATATTCCGATTATTGCTTCGGGAGGAGCCGGAAACATACAGCATTTCGTAGATTCGTTTAAAGAAGGAAAAGCAGACGCCGCTTTGGCAGCAAGTGTTTTTCACTTTAAAGAAATCGAAATCAAAACTTTGAAAGAAGAATTGAGGAAGAATGCTATTGAAGTAAGGCTTTAGAAAATAGAAACAAGAAACAAGATTAAAAATAATATAAAATAATATAGAAGTTCGACTTTAGTTTTGACTTTAAGACTTTCGACTTTACAACTTTAGACTAAAAATATGAACATAGATATAAAAAGCGCACACGGATTAATTCCAGCAATAATTCAGGATTCAGAAACTAAAAATGTTTTGATGCTGGGCTATATGAATGAAGAATCGCTTCAAAAAACAATTGAAACTCAAAAAGTAACTTTCTTCAGCCGTTCAAAACAAAGACTTTGGACAAAAGGCGAGGAGAGTGGCAATTTTTTAAACTTGGTTAGTATTAAAAACGACTGTGACGGAGATACACTTTTAATTCAGGCAAAACCTGTTGGGCCTACTTGTCATACTGGTGCAGATACGTGCTGGCAGGAAGAAAATGCTGCTAATTATGGTTTTATTTCGCAGTTAGAAAATACAATTAAAACTAGAAGAGAAAATGCAGATTCAGAGAAAAGCTATGTAGCTTCTTTATTCGAAAAAGGAATTAATAAAATTGCTCAAAAGGTAGGTGAAGAAGCGGTAGAAGTCGTTATAGAAGCTAAAGATGATAATGATGATTTATTTTTGAGCGAAAGTGCCGATTTATTATTTCATTATTTGATTTTATTGCAGGCAAAAGGTTTTCAATTAAATGACGTTATCGAAGTTTTAAAGAAGCGTCAGAAGTAATTATAAATTGTGAAAAAATGTTTACTAAATTATGTTAAAATAAAATTTATTTTTTGATATTTACGTAAATATTTAAGCCATGGATATAGAGACATTCAGAAAACGTTTTGTAGAGCATTCAGATGAAGATTTAATTTTAATGCTGACCAAAAACGCCAGTAAATACAATCCTGACGCGCTTGTCGTTGCAAAGGAAATTTTAATCGCCAGAAATATTGATATCGAAACCATTCTTAAAAATGAGAATGAAAGGCAAGCGAATTTGCAGGAAGAAGAAAACAATAGAAGACATATTGAAGATCTTTCGCCGTTAGAACAAATTGAATATTTATCTGAAAAAAGACTTGAATTTGAAGAAAATATCGAGGACATAATTGAAGACAATCATAAAGATCTGACTGATGCCGAATTGCTTTTGAACTTTGAAGATATTCTGGATAAAATTATAGAAACTGGAAACTTTGGAGAATTGACGGATAGTTATTCTAAAGAAAATTATTTCATCATAAGCAATATTATTGAGCAGAGAAGTGTTGAAATTCCAGTTTCAGTTCTGAAAAAAATAAACCGCATAAATGATATCGCACGTAAAGATTTTTCTAGAAAATTTACTAGAAATATTATAATTGGAATTGTTCTTTTAACTCTTGGTTTAGTATTTTCAATAGGAACCGGAGGAGGAATTGTTTTTTACGGCGCTGTTTTGTCTGGTATTGGATTGCTAATCAACGGAATTGCAGGCAAAAGAAATTTAAAAAGAGGAGCACAGATTGCGCTTGAATCTTACGGGTAAACTTAAATTTCAAAATATTTAATTATGAAGCTTTTCGTCTGTCTATTTCTGCTTTTAATTCCATCTGTGAATTTTGCTTATAAAAAAAGGGAGATACCTTATCCTATTGTAATTTCAAAGGCTGACTTAATTGTGGATGGAACAATTTCAAAAGTTTCAAAGGATAAATATGAATTCGTTATAAACCAATTCATTAAAGGAAAATCACAACAAAAAATTAATGTTGCAATCTGGGAAGAATGGTTATGTGATCCTAGGAATAAGGAGCTAAAAGTTGGTCAAAGATTAATGTTGTTTTTGGAAAAAATGCCGAACGGTAATTTTAATGCAATTAATGAGAGTACAGGCGAATTATATATCGATAATAATCGTTTTGTCAACATATTCCTTCCCAAAGACTTTTCTAATCCGACTGTTTTAAAAAAGGGGATTTCTATGTTTTTAGAAACTTATAGCTGTTATGGTGATTTAAATGATAGATTTTTGCAAAATGTCTATTTTTGGTCAAACAAGTCTATTTTTGAAATTTATAGATTAAAAAACGATAATAGTGTTTTTAGCTATTTAGCTGATTATGTGATGAGTTCTTGTAAATTTGATGAAACACCAACAAATTTCACGATTGAGCAATTAAAAAATTACTCTACAAATTCAAAAACAGCAAATTCCTGGGGCTGATGAAAACCAAATTTTAAACTTTTATAAGGCTGTAAAGCTAGATATTCAGTTTTATTTCCGTAATCAATTCTAAAAAGATTACCTCTCCATTTTGTGCCAATTTTTGGTTTTATGAAATTGCCATTTTTAATTTTTTCTAAGCTTGAAAACGGAATTTTCATTTCGGTACAAAAACCTTCTGGCGTAATTTTGCTAGCTGTTTCAAATCCGGAAAGATTAAAAGCCATTGACATTTTCCATCCGCCACAGTCTGGCGAAATACATTTTAAAAGCATATCATAATAAGCAGAATAGGCATTTACGCCAATTTCAATATAGTTTTTTCCATCGCCATCGGCATCAATAAAAATTTCGACCAAATCATCAGTGTAAAAAATCTGAGAATCTTTTTTTTGTGGTTTTCCAATTATTTTAGAGTCGGTTGAAAGGTATGCGATATAAAGGTTTTCATTATTCCACGAAAGTGAAACAAAAGTATTTTGAGTTGCTTTTTCGCCTGAATTATGAATTACAAAAGGTCCTGAAAAAGTGTTTTTCCATTCCGATAAATCGCCATCAACAGTCACTTCATTATTTGTTTTATGAACGGCAATATTTTGTGAATTTACGGTAATTGAAAGCGTCAATAAAAAAAATGAAAAAAAAGTAACAAATTTCATATTCAAAGTCTAATAATTAGAAAGCACTAAAATAGAGAACAATAATCAATTTGAGTGCAATTTTTTCTATGAGAAATCATAAAATTTTAAAATAATTAATCTGAATGTTTACATTTGTTGCAGATTAAACAGGTTTAATTACCTTATTTATTACAAATTTATAAATAATGAGAAAATACTTTGGTGGCGCTTTTATCGCCTTTTTAGTTGGTTTCGGCGCAAATGCTCAAGGACTTTTAAATAAGTCAGAAACTGTTTTTACGCATCAGGATACTTTACGTGGCAGCATTACAAAAGAAAGAGCTTGGTGGGATTTAAAATACTATCATTTAAATGTAAAAGTAAATCCGTCAGATAAATCGATATCAGGCCAAAATACAGTGCGTTATACTGTTTTGACAGAAAGCAACAGAATGCAAATCGATTTACAAGAGCCAATGAATATCACTAAAGTGACTCAGAATGGTTTGCCATTAAAGTTTGAAAGAGATGGAAATGCTTTCTTTATTACATTGGCAGAAAAACAAAAAGTTGGAGATTCGAAAGAAATCATAATCTCATTTGGAGGAAAACCAAAAGAAGCTGTAAGAGCGCCTTGGGACGGAGGATTTTCTTGGAAAAAAGACAAAAACGGAAAGGATTTTATTGCAACATCTTGTCAAGGTTTAGGCGCGAGCGTTTGGTGGCCAAACAAAGACCATATGTATGATGAAGTTGAAAATATGATGATCAGCGTGAATGTTCCAGGAGATTTAACAGATGTTTCTAACGGAAGACTGAAAAGCGTTACAAAAGAAAAAGACGGAACAAAAACATTTAATTGGTACGTTTCGAACCCAATCAATAATTACGGTGTAAATATCAATATTGGTGATTATGTTAATTTCTCTGAAGTGTATAAAGGAGAAAAAGGCAAGTTAGATTGTAATTATTATGTATTAAGAGATAATTTGGACAAAGCCAAAGAACAATTTAAAGATGCTCCAAAAATGTTGAAGGCATTTGAAAATTGGTTTGGTCCTTATCCTTTTTACGAAGACAGCTATAAATTAGTTGAAGTGCCTTATTTAGGCATGGAACACCAAAGTTCTGTAACTTATGGAAACGAATATAAAAATGGTTATTTAGGCCGTGATTTGAGCGGAACTGGCTGGGGATTAAAATTTGATTTCATTATTATTCACGAGTCGGGTCACGAGTGGTTTGCAAACAATATCACGTATAAAGATATTGCTGATATGTGGGTTCATGAAAGTTTTACAAACTATTCTGAAAGTCTTTTTCTTGAATATTATTATGGAAAAGATGCCGCTTCTGAATATATAATTGGATGCAGAAAAAACATTCATAATGATACACCAATTATTGGCCATTATGATGTAAATAATGAAGGATCAGGAGACATGTATCCAAAAGGCGCTTCGATGTTGCATATGATTCGTCAGGTAATCAACGATGATGCAAAATGGAAATCGATTTTAAGAGGTTTAAATAAAACGTTTTATCATCAAACGGTTACAGGTAAACAAATTCAAGATTATATTAACGAGCAGTCTGGAATTAACTTCAACAGAGTTTTTGCTCAATATTTAACAACAACTCAAGTTCCGGTTTTTGAATATATGTTTAAAAATGGGACTTTTGGATACCATTGGACAAACTGTGTTGCTAAATTTGATATGCCGGTAAGGGTAAAATTAAATGGTGTGGAAACTTGGTTAAAACCAACAACCGAATGGCAATCTGAAAAAACAACTGATGAAACTCGTAAAGTAGAAGTTGATAAAGATTTTTATGTAACAAGTTCTAATATTGTTGAATAAAGTTTTTTAAAATTCAAATAAAAAAAATCCCAAACTCCATAAATTGGAATTTGGGATTTTTTTATTGAAAAAAGGAAATTATTCTCATTTTTGTCATTTATGACAAATATCGCCTATCGACTATTCAATTTCGCCTTTTCCTTTATAATATCAGCAATTTTACGATTCTCAATTTTGCTTTCAAGCCAAGAAATAATATCTAAATAAAGGAAAGCTCTTTTTTCGTAAGTGTTCTTTTCTAGTTCAACAAAACGAGCATGCATCTTTTTGAATTCCTTTTTAATATCAGCAGGATAAAAATTATTTAAATTTCTTAGAAATTTTATAATTTCTTTCTGGACTTCATGCAAGTCATTCATTTTCAGCAAGAATTTATAAGTACTTTTAAGATGATTTTCTAAGTAATAATCTTTTCCTAGCTCATAATGCGCAATCAATGACAGAAGTCGGGCAAAGCACATTAAATCTTCGCGCATACTTAAGTTCTTGTTATTGATGATTTTGTCTAAATAAAATATACATTCGTTGTACTTTTCATTTCCAAAATAAATCGACGCAATTTTATAGAAAAACAACATTTCGTGATGTTCATCTAGATGTTCACTATGAATTTTAATCTTCTCTAAAATCTCCGGAATCAAGTATTCACTTTCATCAAAAGTTCCTTCCAGAATGTGAAGATTTAGCTTATTGTTGTAGACATATAAAAATGATAGTGAAGCAATGTTATCATTTACCGGAAATTTAGGATCTTCGATAGTTTCTTCTAAAAGCGTTAAGTATTTCTTGAAATTCGATTTGTATTTCAACATATAAAGCGACTCCAAAAAGTAGTGATTTCCTTTTAAGAAAAATACTGGATTCAGGTAAATCATATTTGGATTATCATAAAACAGCGTTACCCATTTATAAGCGTATTTATAACTCGCCAAGAAATCCTGAACCAAGAAACTGCGCCATAAATTAGCATTGTAAAACCAATATTTTTCTCTAAAGCCAAATTTGCTTTCATCTAGTTTTGCAATGTGTCTGTTGAAATAATCGTCGATATATTTATATTCTTCATCGCTTTTTACGTAACCTGTTTTCAGCATGATTCCGTACAATTGAAGCGATAAATTCGATAATTTGCTTGAAATAGTATTTCGGTAATTCAATTCTTTTGCCTGAATTACTAATTCGTCAGCGCGTCCTTGAATACTTCGGGTAATATATTGCGATTCGATCAGTTTTTCGAATTCTACAATTTCATACGCCATATATTTTTCATCATTTTCTAAAGCTTGCTGTTTTGTTTTATCAAGAATTTTTAAACTCTGTTTATACAAACCTTTATTATAAAGGATAACAGCAAAATCAATTTGTTCGCGCAACTGATAACGAATATTCTGACTCGGAATATTTAAGCGGATACTGACTAAAATCTGTTTGTATAAGTATGATTTTAAGTTAGATAACTGAACTTTTTTGATACTTCCGCTTTTTAGAATAAGCTTTTCATCATAGGTTTCAGATTTATCTAAAATATTAAACAGTTCGATAAATTTTGTGTTCGAACTGGTTTCTAATCGGCTCGCAAAAATTTTAAATTGTCTTTTTTCAGATTTGGAAAGTGATTTAATCAGAACAAATAAGAAATCTTTTTGATGGTTAGCCATTGTAAAAAATAATAATATAACTTATTGATTATAAGGATTTTAACTAGGTATAAATTGTTTTATGAACAGTATAATTTCATTAAAACGAATTTTGTACTGCATAAGTACAATATATATTTGTTATTACAATGTGAAATTACATTAAATAAATGAATATGAATAGAGAGAAAGTTCAAATTTTTGACACCACTTTGCGCGATGGTGAACAAGTTCCAGGATGTAAGTTAGATACTAACCAAAAATTAGTTATCGCAGAACGACTAGACAAAATGGGAGTTGATATTATCGAGGCAGGATTCCCTGTGTCAAGTCCGGGCGATTTTTTATCGGTCTCTGAGATTTGTAAAATTGTAGAAAATGCGACCGTCTGCGGATTAACAAGAGCCGTAAAAAACGACATTGATGTTGCAGCAGCAGCCTTAAAGCATGCTAAAAGACCTAGAATCCACACCGGAATCGGAACTTCAGAATCTCATATCCTCCATAAATTACAAACCACTCCAGAAGATATTATTGCAAGAGCAAAATTTGCAGTAGCGCATGCAAAATCATATGTAGAAGATGTTGAATTCTACGCTGAAGATGCAGGAAGAACTGATAATGCATTCTTGGCAAAAGTTTGTGAAGAAGTTATCAAATCTGGAGCAACGGTATTAAATATTCCTGATACAACAGGTTATTGCCTTCCTGAAGAATACGGAGCAAAAATCAAATATTTAAAAGAAAACGTAAAAGGAATCGAAAACGTAATCCTTTCATGTCACTGTCATAATGATTTAGGAATGGCAACTGCAAACTCAATTGCAGGCGCTATAAATGGTGCAAGACAAATTGAGTGTACTATAAATGGTATTGGAGAAAGAGCTGGAAATACGGCACTTGAAGAAGTGGTAATGATTTTCAAACAACATCCATACTTAAATTTAGATACAAACATCAATACTAGAGAATTAAACGAAATGAGCCGTTTAGTTTCTGAAAGCATGGGAATGATTGTACAGCCAAATAAAGCTATTGTGGGAGCAAATGCTTTTGCACACAGTTCTGGAATTCACCAAGATGGTGTGATCAAAAACAGAGCGACTTATGAAATCATGGATCCGCTTGATGTGGGTGTGAACGAATCGTCAATTATTTTGACAGCAAGAAGTGGAAGAGCAGCTTTGGCTTACCGTGCTAAAAAAGTAGGCTACGAGCTTACAAAAGTACAATTAGACATTGTATATATTGAGTTTTTGAAATTCGCTGATATTAAAAAAGAAGTTGTTGATGCTGATATTCATCAGATTATAGAAGCTTCAAAAATTCAAGGAGAATTAATCAGAAGCTAGTTCATAGAAGAAAGAAAATAGAACAAAGAAGAAAGAGAAAAAAAATAAAGATTTAAATCATAAAGAACGAGACGTTATGAATTTGAAAATAGCAGTTTTACCAGGAGACGGAATTGGGCCAGAAGTAATTTTACAAGCCAAAAAAGCATTATATGCAATTGGCGAGGTTTACAATCATGAATTTGTTTTTGAAGAAGCGCTTATGGGCGCAGTTGCAATTGATAAAACAGGAAATCCGCTCCCGGAACAAACGCTGAATCTTTGCCTGAATACTGATGCTGTTTTATTTGGCGCAATCGGAGATCCTAAATACGATAATAATCCAAATGCAAAAGTTCGTCCAGAGCAAGGGTTATTAAAATTGCGTAAGGAATTAGGTCTGTTTGCAAACATCCGTCCAATTAAACCTTATAAAGCATTGGTTGATTCTTCTCCTTTAAAAAGAGAAATTATTGAAGGCGCTGATTTTACTATTTTCAGAGAATTAACAGGTGGTGCTTATTTTGGAGCAAAAACATTAAATGAAGAAGGAACACATGCTTCAGATTTATGTGAATATTCAGAAGAAGAAATTACAAGAATTGCACATTTAGCTTTTAAATCGGCACAAAACCGACGCAAAAAGTTAACAATGGTAGATAAAGCAAATGTTTTAGAAACCTCAAGATTATGGAGAAAAGTAGTTCAGAAAGTGGGCGAAAGCTATCCAGATGTAGCTTTAGATTTTTTATTTGTTGATAACGCAGCAATGCAAATCATCTTAAATCCGAAACAATTTGATGTGATTTTAACTGAGAATTTATTTGGAGATATTTTATCAGATGAAGCAAGTGTTATCACAGGTTCGATAGGTTTATTGGCATCGGCATCTTTAGGAGAAAAAAATGCTTTGTTTGAGCCAATTCATGGTTCGTATCCTCAGGCAAAAGGAAAAAATATTGCCAATCCAATTGCTTCAATTTTATCAGCAGCAATGTTATTAGAGCATTTTGGCCTGTTTAAAGAAGCAAATGTGATTTATCAAGCAGTTGAAAAAGCAATAGAATTTAAAGTAGTAACGGTTGATTTAAAACCAGATTCAAAATTCGGTACAAATGAAGTAGGGGAGTTTGTTTCTAATTTTATTTTCAGCAAAGATGATCTGCTTTATTTTAATAATGACAATGTAAGTATTGGACAATCGACAATTGTTTAATATTTTTTGTTAAAACGTAGAAGAAATAACAAGAAGTCTTTAAAATGTTGAGTTTTTATTTTTTTAGTCATCAAAGTTTTTATACTTTTGTGACACTAAAAAATAGAAAAGATGCAAATCTCAATTATTATTATTACTTCTGTCGTTGTTGTCAATGTGATTAGCACATCTGCGTCGGGAATGGTATAAATATAATTGAAAGACTATATTATAAACCTTCCAAATACTGGAAGGTTTTTTTTTGAACAAAAATTAAAATAAAATAATACATAATGGAATTAAATAAGTACAGCAAAACCATCACTCAAGATCAGACACAGCCTGCTGCGCAAGCAATGTTATACGGTATTGGTTTAACTGAAGAAGATTTGAAAAAAGCACAAGTTGGAATTGTGAGCATGGGTTACGATGGAAACACATGCAACATGCACTTGAATGATTTAGCAAAAGATGTTAAAAAAGGTGTTTGGGATGCAGATCTTGTCGGACTTATTTTTAATACCATTGGTGTTAGTGACGGAATTTCAAACGGAACTGAAGGAATGCGTTATTCATTAGTTTCTCGGGATGTAATTGCAGATTCTATTGAAACAGTTGTGGGAGCACAATGGTACGATGGTGTAATCGCAATTCCGGGCTGTGATAAAAATATGCCTGGAGCTTTAATCGCAATGGGAAGATTAAATCGCCCTGCAATGATGGTTTACGGAGGTTCAATTCACTCTGGAAAATGGAAAGGTGAATCTTTGAATATCGTTTCTGCTTTTGAAGCTTTAGGAAAAAAAGTAAAAGGAGAAATCACTCCAGAAGATTTTAAAGGTGTTATTCAAAATGCTTGTCCGGGTGCTGGCGCCTGTGGTGGAATGTATACTGCAAATACAATGTCATCTGCGATTGAAGCATTAGGAATGAGCTTGCCATACAGTTCTTCAAACCCGGCATTAAGTCAGGAAAAAAGAGACGAATGTCTTGCTGCAGGAGCTGCAATAAAAATTTTATTAGAAAAAGATATTAAGCCAAGAGATATTATGACTCGCAAGGCTTTCGAAAATGCTATTACAATTGTAGCAGTTTTAGGAGGTTCTACAAATGCAGTTATGCACTTAATTGCAATGGCTCACTCTGTTGGAATAACAATTACTTTGGATGATTTTCAAGCAATTAATGACAGAACACCTGTTCTTGCTGACATGAAACCAAGTGGTAAATATATGATGGAAGATATTCATGAAGCGGGAGGAATTCCTTCAGTAATGAAATATTTATTGAAAGTAGGATTGATTCATGGAGATTGTTTAACAGTAACAGGAAAAACAGTTGCTGAAAATTTAGCTTCTACTCCAGATTTACAAGACGGACAACAAGTAATTCATGAAATTCAAAAAGCATTAAAACCAACTGGAAATATTCAGGTTCTATACGGAAATCTTGCTTCTGAAGGTGCTGTAGCAAAAATCAGCGGAAAAGAAGGAGAATATTTTGAAGGTCCAGCTGTTGTTTTTGAAGGTGAATTTGAAGTAATTCCAGGTCTTGAAGCCGGAAAAATTAAACCAGGTAATGTAGTCGTCATCAGGTATTGTGGACCAAAAGGTGGTCCAGGGATGCCTGAAATGCTGAAGCCTACATCTGCGATTATTGGAGCCGGATTAGGAAGCAGTTGTGCTCTAATCACAGACGGCAGATTCTCTGGAGGTTCACATGGCTTTGTCGTAGGACACATTACACCAGA
Source organism: Flavobacterium sp. 245 (assembly GCF_004362055.1). Taxonomy (GTDB): domain Bacteria; phylum Bacteroidota; class Bacteroidia; order Flavobacteriales; family Flavobacteriaceae; genus Flavobacterium. The sequence goes on along the minus strand of NZ_SNXB01000002.1, from coordinate 162,047 downwards.
AGCTTATGATGGTGGTGGTATTGCACTAGTAAAAGATGGCGATTTAATTGCTATTGATGCTGTAAATAATACTATTAACCTAAAGATATCAGACGAAGAATTTGCAGCCCGTAAAGCGAGCTGGGTTCAACCTCCTTTAAAAGTAGACAGAGGAGTTTTACTTAAATATGCAAGATCGGTTTCTAGTGCTTCAACAGGCTGTGTTACCGATAAATAGCATTCAATAAAATAGCAAAAAATAATTGCAATAGCAATTCAAATAAATAGCAATGAAAATAAGAAAATGCAACTTCAATTTAAAATTTACAAATAAGTGAATTTTTAGTATTGAAATTGATTTTTGAATTGACATTGAAAAATAAAAATACTATGAAAATATCAGGGGCAGAAGCCGTTATAAGATGTTTGTTAGAAGAAGGTGTAGACTTGGTTTATGGTTATCCAGGAGGAGCAATCATGCCGGTTTACGATGAATTATATAAATTTCAGGATCAGTTACACCACGTTTTAGTTCGTCACGAACAAGGCGCAACGCATGCCGCTCAAGGTTATGCAAGAGCTACTGGAAAAGTGGGCGTTGCAATTGCTACTTCTGGGCCGGGTGCTACAAATTTAGTTACCGGAATCGCAGATGCGCAGATCGATTCAACTCCTATGGTCTGCATTACAGGGCAAGTTGGAAGACATTTATTAGGTTCTGATGCTTTTCAGGAAACTGATATTATCGGAATTTCAACTCCGGTTACAAAATGGAATTTTCAGATTACTGAGGCATCTCAAATTCCAGAAATAATTGCAAAAGCTTTTTATATCGCTCGTTCTGGCCGTCCAGGTCCCGTTTTGATTGATATAACTAAAAATGCGCAATTTGATGAATTTGATTATAGTTATGAAAAATGTACAGGAATTAGAAGTTATGTTCCGGTTCCGAAATTAAAATTAGATAAAGTTGCTGAAGCTGCGGCTCTAATTAATAGCGCTAAAAAACCTTTCATTGTTTTTGGACAAGGAATTATTTTAGGCCAGGCTGAAGCAGAATTCAAAGCTTTTGTTGAAAAATCAGGAATTCCAGCTGCTTGGACAATTTTAGGATTATCGGCTTTGCCAACAGATCATCCGTTAAATGTTGGAATGCTTGGAATGCACGGAAATTATGGTCCAAATTTATTGACAAACGAATGTGATGTTTTAATTGCTCTCGGAATGCGTTTTGACGATCGTGTTACTGGAAAGTTAGCTACTTATGCTAAACAAGCAAAAGTAATCCACTTCGAAATTGATCCTGCAGAAATTGATAAGAACGTTAAAACTGAAATTGCAGTTTTAGGTGATGTAAAAGAATCTTTAGCTGCTTTATTGCCTTTAATTGATGCTAAATCTCATGATTTATGGCACAATGAATTTAAAGCATTGCAAGAAGTAGAATACAATACGGTTATTAAAGAGGAATTAAATCCAACAAATGGCAAAGGAATTTCAATGGGAGAAACTATTGAAATGATCAACAAGCATTCAAAGGGTGACGCAATTATTGTTTCAGATGTTGGTCAGCATCAAATGTTTGCTTGTCGATATGCTAAATTTAATTCAACAAAAAGTAATATTACTTCTGGTGGATTAGGAACAATGGGATTTGCACTTCCGGCTGCAATTGGAGCTAAAATGGGAAGACCGGATCGTGAAGTTGTAGCAATTATTGGTGATGGTGGATTCCAAATGACAATTCAGGAATTAGGAACAATTTTCCAGACTAAGGTTCCGGTTAAGATTGTTATTCTGAACAATGAATTTTTAGGAATGGTACGTCAATGGCAGGAATTATTTTTTGACAATAGATACGCATCAACAAAAATGATCAATCCAAATTTTGTCGCAATTGCCGAAGGTTATCATATTAAATCTAAAAAAGTAACACAACGTGAAGATTTAGACGAAGCGGTGGCAGAAATGCTTGCTTCTAAAGATTCATACTTCTTAGAAGTCATGGTGGAAAAAGAAAACAACGTTTTCCCAATGATTCCAACCGGAGCATGTGTTTCAGAAATTAGATTAAGCTAAAGAAAAAGGTTTCAAGTTTCAGGTTTGTTTTGTTTCAGGTTGTACAACTTGAAACTTGAAACCTGAAACAAAATAAACTAAAAAACAAAATGGAAGATAAAACATTTACCATATCGGTATATTCAGAAAATAACGTGGGATTGTTGAACAGGATATCAGGAATATTCTTAAAGCGTCACATTAATATATTAAGTCTAAACGTTTCAGAATCAGAAATAGAGAATGTTTCAAGATTTATCATTGTAGTAAATACAACAGAGAAATGGGTTCAGAATATTGTTGGACAAATTGAAAAACAAATTGAAGTTATAAAAGCATTTTATCACACAGATGAAGAGACTATTTATTTAGAAAATGCTTTGTTCAAAATTGCTTCAAATTTGCTTTTTGACGAAAAACAGATTCAGAATATCATCAAAGAAAGCCAGTCTACAATTGTAACCGTTTCTCGTGATTTCTTCGTGATTTCAAAATCAGGAAGACGTTCTGAAATTGAAGAATTGTATGATAAGTTCAAACCTTACGGCATCATGCAATTTGTACGTTCAGGAAGAATTTCGGTTTCTAAAGAAAAAATGGAAATTTCAACGCTATTAGAGACTTTCAAATAATATCATTTATCGTTATATATTAAATCAATTATTAAAATTACACATTCATTAAATAAAAAAAAATGGCAAATTATTTCAACACATTACCACTTAGGTTACAATTAGAGCAACTAGGAGTTTGCGAATTTATGGAGCAATCAGAATTTGCAGACGGAATCGCAGCATTAGCAGGAAAAAAAGTTGTTATCGTAGGTTGTGGTGCACAAGGTTTGAATCAAGGTTTAAACATGAGAGATTCAGGTTTAGATATTTCTTATGCATTGCGTGCAGATGCAATTGCTGAAAAAAGAGCTTCATATAAAAATGCAACTGAAAATGGATTTAAAGTAGGAACTTATGAAGAATTGATTCCAACTGCTGATTTAGTGTGTAATTTGACTCCAGATAAACAACATACTGCTGTAGTTACTGCAATTATGCCATTAATGAAACAAGGATCGACTTTATCATATTCTCACGGTTTTAATATCGTTGAAGAAGGAATGCAGATTCGTAAAGATATCACAGTAATTATGTGTGCTCCAAAATGTCCTGGATCTGAGGTTCGTGAAGAATACAAAAGAGGATTTGGTGTACCAACTCTTATCGCAGTTCACCCAGAAAATGATCCAAACAGTTTTGGTTTAGATCAAGCAAAAGCTTATGCTGTAGCAACTGGAGGTCATAAAGCAGGAGTTTTAAAATCATCTTTCGTGGCTGAAGTAAAATCAGATTTAATGGGTGAGCAAACGATTCTTTGTGGATTATTGCAAACGGGATCTATTTTATGTTTTGATAAAATGGTTGAAAAAGGAATCGATGCTGCTTATGCTTCAAAATTAATTCAATACGGATGGGAAACTATCACAGAAGCTTTGAAACACGGTGGTATCACAAATATGATGGATCGTTTGTCAAATCCTGCAAAAATTGAAGCTTACGAATTAGCAGAAGAATTGAAAGACATTATGCGTCCTTTATTCCAAAAACACCAAGATGATATTATTTCTGGAGAATTCTCTAGAACTATGATGATTGACTGGGCTAATGACGATGTTAACTTATTGAAATGGAGAGCGGCAACAGGAGAAACTAACTTCGAAAAAACAGCTCCACAAGAAGCTCCAATTTCTGAGCAAGAATATTTTGATAATGGAGTATTGATGATTGCAATGGTAAAAGCTGGTGTTGAACTTGCTTTTGAAACGATGACAGAGGCTGGAATTATTGAAGAATCAGCATATTACGAATCATTACATGAATTGCCGTTAATTGCTAACACAATTGCAAGAAAGAAATTGTTCGAAATGAACCGTGTAATTTCTGATACTGCAGAGTACGGATGCTACTTATTTGATCATGCATGTAAGCCGTTATTAACTGAATTCATGAAAACTGTAGAAACTAACATTATTGGAAAACCATTTTCAACTTCAAACGGAGTAGATAATGCTGTATTAATTGCTGTAAACAAAGAAATTCGCCAGCATCCTATCGAAGAAGTAGGAGCTTGGTTAAGAGAGTCTATGACTGCAATGAAAAAAATTGGATAATTAAAAATTGGGGAATTCCCGCAAAATCGGATTTTGCGGGATTTGCACTGTATCAATGATTTATAATATTTTGAATTAGTAAGCACTTATTAAAAATAATAGATATAGATGCATATTGCATTCACTTAACTTCGGTGAAAGTAGGTTAAGTGAAGCTAATCCCTTATAATGGGGTATATTAAAAATATACTTGTTGAAATTTCTGTTTTAATTAATAAAGATGCTTCTATTTTCAAAATAGAAGAAGGTATTGTAATTGTAGAATTACAAAATTAATTGTTATTGAAATTGTTAAAAATAAAAAGGCGTGGTATTTATTTGCTGCGCCTTTTTTGTAATATGCTTTTTAATGTAAAAAAGCGTTTTTTTGTATTAAACACAATAAAAAGAGATATTTTTTTTAATATGTGTTTTTATTTGCCAAAATTTATGAATTAAATAATTTTAAGAATACAGCGAGATTTAATACATTTATAAAAAAAATTCCAAGAAACAATGAGTTATTATAAAATTGAAAATTTAGAACAATATTTTAAACATTACAATAAGTCAATAAGGGAACCAAGAAAATTTTGGGGTAAAATTGCTGAGGAAAATTTTACTTGGTACCAACAATGGGAAAAAGTAGTTGATTTTAATATGGCCGATGCCGAAGTAAAATGGTTTACTGACGCTAAAGTTAATATTACAAAAAACTGTATCGATAGACATTTAAGCAAAAGAGGCGAGAAAACGGCGATTATTTTTGAACCGAATGATCCGTCTGAAGAAGCTATCCATATTACATATAATGAATTGTATGAACGCGTTTCAAAAATGGCAAATGTTTTGCGCGAGCAAGGTATTCGCAAAGGAGACAGGGTTTGTATTTATTTGCCAATGATTCCAGAATTGGCGGTTGCTGTTTTGGCTTGTGCTAGAATTGGAGCAATACATTCAGTTGTTTTTGCTGGATTTTCTGCTTCAGCTGTTTCAGCAAGAATTAATGACTGTGAGTGTAAAATGGTTATTACTTCTGATGGAGGTTATAGAGGAAACAAAACAATTGATCTTAAAGGGATTGTTGATGAAGCTTTAGATACTTGTCCTTCTGTAACAAAAGTTTTGGTTGCCAAAAGAACTAAAACAGATGTAAAAATGAAAGAAGGCCGTGATATCTGGTTGCAGCCATTGTTAGATGCAGCTCTTGATAACAGTGTTGCTGAAATCATGGATGCCGAAGATCCTTTGTTTATCTTATATACTTCAGGATCAACAGGAAAACCAAAAGGAATGGTTCATACCACAGCAGGTTATATGGTTTATACTGCTTATACATTTAAAAATGTTTTTAGTCACGAAGAAAATGATATTTTCTGGTGTACAGCTGATATTGGCTGGATTACAGGACATTCTTATATTTTATACGGACCTTTATTAAACGGAGGAACAACTGTAATTTTTGAAGGAGTTCCGTCTTATCCAGACTTTAGCCGTTTTTGGGATATTATCGAAAAACATAAAATCACTCAATTTTATACGGCACCGACAGCAATTCGTTCATTAGCAAAAGAAAGCTTAGATTATATTCAAAAATATCCTCTAAAATCGCTTAAAGTTATTGGATCTGTTGGAGAGCCAATCAATGAAGAAGCTTGGCACTGGTTCAACGACCACGTTGGAGATAAGAGATGCCCGGTTGTAGATACTTGGTGGCAAACAGAAACAGGTGGAATCATGATTTCTCCAATTGCGTTTGTAACACCAACAAAACCAACTTATGCAACTTTGCCATTACCAGGAATTCAGCCAGTTTTAATGGATGAAAAACGTAATGAAATTGAAGGTAATCAAGTTGTTGGAAGTTTGTGTATTAAATTCCCATGGCCGGGAATTGCAAGAACGATCTGGAATGATCACGATCGTTATAAAGAAACTTATTTCTCTGCTTTCCCTGGAAAATATTTTACAGGAGACGGTGCATTAAGAGATGAAGTAGGTTATTACAGAATCACAGGTAGAGTAGATGATGTTGTGATTGTTTCTGGTCATAATTTAGGAACTGCTCCAATTGAAGATGCTATTAATGAGCATCCTGCGGTTGCAGAATCTGCAATTGTTGGATTCCCACATGATATTAAAGGAAATGCATTATATGGTTATGTGATTCTAAAAGAAACTGGAGAAGTAAGAAATAAAGAAAACTTGTCTAAAGAAATTAATCAATATATTTCTGATCACATTGGCCCAATTGCAAAACTGGATAAAATTCAGTTTGTATCAGGTTTGCCAAAAACACGTTCTGGGAAAATTATGCGTAGAATATTACGTAAAATTGCTGAAGGTGATTTCTCTAACTTTGGGGATACTTCAACATTATTGAATCCGGAAATTGTAGAAGAAATTACACAAGGAAAAATCTAGTGATTTCAATCTTCTGAAAATAAAAAAAATGCCTCTTAGATTTTAAGAGGCATTTTTATTTATACTAATTTAAATCTTAGTTCAACATTGCGTAAAGGTATTTAATTTACTTAATCCCTAATCTCGATTTTAATTTTAAAAATAAAAGTGCGATTCTGTAAGCGTCTTCTGCAGATGAGTTTCTGTCGCTTTTAGGAATTTTATAAATTTCGCATAAATCATCAAGAGAAAACTGTTTGTCATTAATGTCCATTAACTTTCTGTACATTACGTCAACGTCCAGAGCTTCATTTTTTAATCTTCCACAATCGAGACGTTCTAATGATGAATTGAGCATTTCAATATCAAAATTGATATGATGACCAACTAAAATGGCATTTCCAAGAAAATTAATAAAAGCCTGCAATGCTTCAGGTTCCTGCATTTTACTCATTTTGCTTTCAATGATAAATTCATTTGAAAGCCCGTTATCCTGCAAAAATTTATATTGCAGCAAAACAGATTCAAAATTATCCTTGATCACAATACTGTCATCGACTACTGAAAATGCGCCTAAAGACAAAATAACATCTTTATTCGGGTTCAAACCAGACGTTTCGGTTGATAAAACAACAAATCGATTAGGTTTTGTTTCGAATTTATTTAAGTAATCTTTCCAAAAATCTGGATATTCTTTATTAATATTTTTTAGCCAGTCTAGCATATTTTACGAGAATTGTGTAAGTTGAAATTTACTCTTAATTAATTCCTCAAGATCTTTCATTGGGGTCAAAGCATTTTTTAACTTTTCTTTGTCTGTTTTAGACATTTCTCTTAAATTAATATATTGTCCAGAATCGTCATTTTTTAATCCTTCAACAGTTCTAAATTTTGAGAGCGTTAAAAAAGCTTCGGCACAACTTAAATATATCTCAGCATTTTTAGAATCTGTAATTGCCAGCTGTTTGAATCTTAAATACGTATTCTTGATTCCTTTTATGTTAGCATTTAAAATCAGTAAACGTGCTGCGTCAATTAATGGCATTAAAGCACGTGTTTTAATATCAAATTTCGTTTTATTTGGTCCTTCTTCTTCAACAATAAATTTTTTGAAAAAACTCAATGGAGAATTCTTTTTCAAAGCATCATTTCCTAAAAAGTCAAAAAACAAAGTATTGTTAACGGCATTTTTAAAAATCACGTTTTCGATCACTTCTTCAATTTTTGGTTCACCAAAAACAATTTCATAATCAAAGAAAATACTGCTCAGGTCATTGCTGTTCTCACCTGGAGTATTCATCCAACTGTTGTATTGTTTTGTCCAGTCAGTCAATGATTTACACCACAACATATTGCTTCCCATATGTCCGTTTGGACAAAATTCATAACCTACTTTTTCTAAAATAGTAGTGGTTCTTTTGGCCAGTCTTAAAAAGTAATCTTTTACTTCTCTGTATTTTTCTGGAGTAACATCTTCAAATATTAAAATACTGTCTTGATCGGTAAGCAATAATTGTTCTTTACGTCCTTGGCTTCCAATGCTTAACCACGCAAAACGAGCAGGAGGTGAGCCTAAATCTAAAATAGACAACTCAACAGAACGTTTGATAATGGCTAGATTTATTTCGCTTGCAATATTGCTGACATGCGAAATAGGAATATTTTTTTGGATCGAATTTTGAATCAGATCAGAAAGGCGATCGCGAATTTGTTTTAAATCTTTCGGCAGCTGAGAACGCTTAATTTCTTTAATTAAAACTCCTGGATTACTGGCTTGAGCGACAATAAGATCATGCTCAGATATAATTCCTTTTACTGCAGATTTACTTGTACCGTCTTTAGTAACACATAAATGAGTTACGTTATGCTTAAGCATAAGTAATTGTGCTTCGGCCAGTGACACATTTTCAATTACCGTAACTACTGGGGATGACATGATTTTGTCAATAGACTCAGTAATAGGATAGCGCCCAGTTGCGATTTTCGAAGCCAAATCAGTAGCAGTAACAATACCAATTGGACGGTTTTTTTCGCCACAAACAATAATATTGTCAACCATTGCCTCAGTCATTAAAATAGCAACGTCTTTAACAATATGAGTTGCTTCAGTCGTCAAAGGTGAATTGTTGTAGTTAAGTGACTGAATATATTGCATTTCTGATTGCTGATCTACATAAAAAGAGGTGTCAGAAATCATTTTTCCGTTAGAATTGACACTATCTTTGGTATTTCTTGAATTTGTCGCAAAACTCTCCAGCAAGAAGTTCAGTACGTCAGAATTATTAGCAACAAAAGGTCTGAAAACAGCTATAGGAATTGCGTATATAATACTTTCTTCACGCGCTTTGGCCGTCATCATATAATTATTCTTGGCAAAGAAAGGTCTTAACCCAAAAATATCGCCTTCATGACATTTATTGATAATCGTTTCCTCAGCATCAGCAATTGTAGTTAAATTGATAACGCCCGAAGCTACAACATAAAAACTATCATGAAGTGTATCGTTGTTTTGAAACAGCACCGTATGTTTTTCTAAATTAAGTACACGGATATTGCTTGCAATATCAGATAATTCCTGAAAAGTCAAATTATTAAATGGCGGGTATTCTTTTAAAAAATCTGCAATATGCTCAGCAATTGTATTCATACGTTTGATAATTTTTTTAAAGTATCGAATGTAAAAATAATAAAATAAAGTCTTACAATGAAAGCATCTTGGTCAGAATCTGAATATTTTAAAGAAATGTTAAGATTTACTGGATTCAAGGCTTTAAAAAACTTTTTTAAGCTTTTTAATTATATAATTATTTGGTTTTTAATTCTATACAAAACTTTTTGGAAAGGTTTTTCAAACAGAGGAGAGCTATAATTTTTTATAATATAGTTTGAGAGCTTTCTAATTAAAATCTTTTTACAAAAGTATAGATGAGTGATTCTGTATCATCTGTTTCAAATAAATTCTATTTTACATAATATAAATTATAGTTCATTTGTGGTATAACTTATTAACTATACCAAATGGCTTTAAAACGATCTTCTTTAGAGAATTACACTCTATTACTTGTAGAATTAAACAAGATGCGTCACACAAATTTCAATGCAAAAACATTTTTAAAAAAAATGCGCCCATTTTGCAAAACCTCTCATTTAAAGTTTAAAACATTATTTCTAAGAATCCGTGGTTCAAATATAGGAATTACAATTAAAGTTTGTACGGATTGCTTTATAGTAACACAATCTTTTTGTGTTCATGAATTTATTTTTTACTGCAATTCTCAGAAAACGCTTATTACAAAACTTCTTAAACATAATCTTTTAACACCTTAATATATGTCAACAATTATACTTTTAATTCAAAAACGAGAAAATTTACTCTTGGAATTAGCTGGTTTAAATCATGATTTAAACGAGTATTCAAAATATCCTGTAGAAACTGTCGACTTACTTGGTCTTAAACATCAGCATGATTTTACGATTAGAGAAATTAAAAAAATTGGTCAGCAGATAAATGTTTTTTTTAATTCTGAGATTTCAAACTATAAAAACAAATTTTGTGAAGTTGAAAAGAAAATAACCGAAGCTATATCAAAGAAAGAATTTACAATAAATGATTTACCTAAAAATCATTATTCACTTTGGCAGGATTCGGAAAATTAATTTTTTGCTACTCCCCTTTCGATTTTTCAATTGTTGCCGTAGGGTATAACGGCAACTAACTCACTCAAACCTACTAAAAAACAATGATTTCATATAAAGAAAGGCATCAAGCCCAAACTAAATTCAAAAACAATAATTTAAAACCTACTCTTATAAATATAGACTACTTAATTATCAATCTAGAGGGTCAGCCGTTTGGAGAATTTCCCGAACATTCAAAGTTTCGCCTAAAACCTTATGAATACGGAACTAAGATTTTTGAGCTTAGAGCAGATTTATATTATGAAGATTTAAAAATTGGAATTTATACAGCAATACCACGCTCGGCAATCATGAGCGAACAATTTGCACAACTACAATTCGAAAACAATTTATTTTACACATTGTCTAACGATGCCTTAAGAGGTGTCATAAATGCTTTTTGCGATGAAACAAACTACATATTTAAGTCTGTTAATAGACTGGATATCTGCCTTGATAAGTCTGATATCAACAATTCTTACCGTAATTTATATAGTAATGTTGTTGCAGGTAACTACCTTATTTCGGGGCGTCCTAAAAATTTACAAAGCTATTTTGAAACCTATAAAGGAAAATCAATACTTAACGGTTTCCAAATTGGGAAAAGAACATCTGACAAAATAATACGATGCTATAACAAAACGCTGTCGTTGCAACTGACTGAAAAACCATATATAAACGAATATTACGCAAATAATGGTTTGAAAAATGACAATGTTTGGCGTTTTGAATATCAGTTAAATTCAGCGTTTTTTAGAGGTTTAAATGAATACTCAAAATTAGATTTAAATATCAGTCAAACAATGACTTGGGGTATTTTTGATAAAGCAAACCTTTATGAATTATTAAAAATTGCAAATAAAGGTTTTTTTGAACTTCGTGAGAATACTGGTAAAAGTCAAATCAATAAAGAAAAGCTTATCGTTTTGTTCGATTTTGATTTTTTACAATCTCAAATAACAAAATTCAATCCTATAATCAAACGTTTAAAAAAGGTTGTTCTTTCTTCGACAACAATTAAAAAACGTCTTGCAAAATCTCTATTTAGAGAATATTACGCAAACAATCAGGATATATCTTATATCGTTGCTCTAAATCTTTTACTTGAAGATTTAGATATGATTACAGAAAAACCACTTATGAATTGGTTTCAAAACAAATTACATTTCTATCTGCACGAATTTAGAACAAAGGAAAAGTTAGTAAATGATTTTGATTCTGAATTATTCCACGAACATCAACTTTTATTTCTATAAGCCATGAAAACACAGAATACAAGCCAAAAAGTAACTAAAACCCAGTTAATGCATATTCTTGAATTAAGCTATAAAACTGCTTGTAAAGAATATCAAACAATTATTGATTCTCTTGCTTTAAAAAGGAACTATTTAACCGTTCAAGACTTAATAAACTACGGCATATTATAGGGAAAATTAGGGAAAAATAGGGAATTATAGGGAATTTTAGGGAACGTCGAATAATAGTTGCAATAACCTTTGTGAAAGAAATTAAACAAATAAAATTTATAACAAATGAAAATTGCAACTATTACAGGCGTTACAAAATCGCCAGAATTACAAGTAACAAAAGCAATCGGTGCTTTAATTCTTTCAAGTGATTTGGCTTTATCAGCCTTAACAACTGAAAAAATTAGTATTTACATTGAGCGTGGAAACGGTTCGAATGTCATTTTAGCAAACAAAGTGTTGCTTAAAGATTTCATTTTAGCAAGTACCTACGGAACTGAAAACACTCAATCCGATGCTGATAATGCCCTGATTGCATTATGCGAATTGGCAGACGAAGGTTCAATTTATCTTGCAGATAAAGAGAGTATTAAAATTACTCTTGAAGATTTAATTGCAGATAAACGTTACGATTTACACGGTATTGAAGAGCCACAACAAACCAACAATTTATTTTTCTTCGAACAAAAATCTGTTGCATCAGAGGAGTTCAACAAAAAAATAGATGTTCAGGGATTTGATTTGGCTGTTATGACTGTTGACGATTCAGTAAGTGATTTGTCTTATCAGTACTCAAATGGTCAGGTTGTAAAATATCTTCCATTTGAATTGCAAACTTTAAGCCGTGATATTGACCCAGTTCAAGCTGTTTTGGCAGATGGAAAAGTCCTTCAAGGTTTGACGGATAGATTAACCTTGCCTTTAGTGGCTGTGGTTGGTATTGAAATCAATAAGTCGCAAGGCTCAATTATTAATTTCGTCGTAAGATGTTTAAAAACTGTGTAAGCTATGGGATTTTTCAAAAAAATTGGAACAGCGATTAAGAAAAATGTTTCGTTCAAAAATTTGGTAAAGGTCGCTACTCCTATTATGGGCGCAATACCTTTTGTTGGTGGAGCGGTTCAAAACATCTCGCAGAATTTGCAAGATGCCCACGAAGCAAAAAAAGCAAACAATGCGGCGCAAGCTGAATATAATAATCAGCAAGCTTTAGCTGTAGCAAGTCAAACTGCTGGTGCTGTAGCAAATGCAGGTTCTCAGATTTTCGCAAAAGCCGTAACAACTGGGATTAATGACGGTTTAAGTACTGGATTTGTTCAGGGAAGCGGTCAGGTTGGTGCTACTGTAGTAAGTTCAACTATTAAGGTTTGGTTTCAAAGAAACTGGAAAATTGTTTTAGGTGCTGTCGCTGGTCTTATTGCATTGATTTGGTTTTTAAGACGTGACCGCAATAATTCAGGAAGAAGAGTTGCAAGAAAAAGATAGCAAGCCGAAAAATTACTATCGAATCTATCTTATTGTATTTCTGATAGATTCGGCAGTAATCATAATTAAAAAACTTGCTGAAATCATATTATTAATTAAACACATTATAAAGTAATGGCACAAAATAAAAAGAATTATAATTCTAATAATCAGAATTATAATAACAATAATAACCAACAAAAAGTTAAACATTCAGGTGCTAAGTCTACTACTTATATGCCTGTTTCAGGACCAAATAAAGGTGTTGAACAGCATTTAACAACTGGTTGGAGATTGTCTAAGGGAGAATTGATTGCAATTAAATGTGTAACAACTACTAAATCAAATCTTTCAGAAAAAGGTTGGTTTGGTTCTGTAGCATGCACTTTTACTAACACTAAAACGGGTGTTCAATCTTTCCACTGGGGTACAATGCAGAAAAATGGCGGTAAAGTTGTAATTGACAGCATGGCTTTTGTCATTAACCCACGTGCAAAAAACGGAGGTTACGCAGGTACATTTATTCGCTCGAACTAATGTTTAAGGTCATATTAAAATTCCTCCCTCTTATACTCCATGAGGGGGTGGATTTACTCAAAGAGTATTTAGAAAAAAGAAAACAATTAAAACAAAATAAGTAATGAAAAATTTGAAAGGAATTGTTTCGATAATTGGTATTATCGTTAAATATGGTGCTGTTGTAACAGCTATTTTAAAAGGTATTCAGGTAGTTTCTGACGAATTAGGCAAACTTGATTTCGGAAAGGATGAACCGCAAACACCTGCTAAACCTTTAATTACAGAAGAAAATGAGTAATTATTTAGGCAGAAAAGAATTAACTCGAGGTATTCGAAATAATAATCCGGGTAACTTGGTTTTGACCAATATTGCTTGGCAGGGAAAAATTCCAAATGCTCAAAATACCGATAAACATTTTGAACAGTTTACAGAAGTGAAATTTGGTATCCGTGCCATGTTACGAGATTTGACAAATGACATTGATAAAGGAAAGAATACAGTAAGAAAGCTTATAACTGAATATGCACCGCCATTTGAAAATGATACGCAAAAGTATATTGAAGTTATTTCAAAAGCTGTAGGCTTAGACCCTGACCAAACAATCAAAATTGTGGATGCAAAGTTTTACTTAGTCATTGCAAGGGCAATTATTAAACATGAATGCTCGCCTGATCATAATTTAATTTACGATTCGGACATTCAGGATGCTATTGATATTATGGGAGATTACAATCTTGCAACCGTTACGGTAACGGCTAAAAAGAAATTCAAATTCAATTATTTGATTATTCCTGTACTGCTTTTTTTTATACTGTTTACAGCGTTACAGTCTAAACAAACGCCCAAAAAGATAAAAATTATTAATTCAAAATTTAAACAAGATGTTAGATAAAATCAAACTTTTTTACGCAAACAATAAAACTATAGCAAATGTTGTATTAGTAGCTGTAGCAGGACTTTTAGCTTATAAATTATTTAAGAAAAAATAATTATGGCTCAAAGAGAGATAGTTAATAGAACAAAGAGCCAAGCCAATACTGTTTGGCTCTTTGATTTTCTGCAAAAATACTGGCTTTTATGCGTGGGTATAATTGTGTGTTATCCATTGTTAAAAAAATGGTATGCTAAATTCACACAAGACGCTGAGGAAAAAGCTTTGGAAGATGCAGAAAAAGATTTAAAAATTGCGGTTTCTAATCCAATGACAAAAGAAATTGAATTGAACAAAATTACACCTCGTAAAGAAGTTCACGACATTGCAGAATCATTGGCGGTATGGTTGGGAACAAATAAGCAAACGAAAGATTCACCTTGGTACACTTGGATAACTGAGCCGTTTTCTAATTTCGAAAATGAAAAGGAAACAATTAACGAGTTATTGAAAGTAAAACAAGTTACAACTGTTCCTTTAGTAATTGGCTGTTATTATGTTATTACAAGACGTGATTTAAAGGCTGATTTGAAAAAATATTTATCAACCTCGGACTTGAAAAAAGTTCCGTTATTTAATTAATCAGATATGAACTTTATTCAATATATAGATGATACTTATGCGGTTAAAGTAAAAGAACTTGAAGCATTTGAGGGATATTCTGTAAGAGGTATTCAAACGCCATTTTTTATATTATCAGTATTCATTGATAATAAACGTGTTCAAGGTGTTGACTTTATAAATTACGATAGTTTACCTATGCTTTCGGTTATTAATGATTTAGGGAATGTTGATTTAAATGTAATTCCAGAGAATTATTTTGCTACTGCATTTACGGAAATTTATTTAAGTGTTCCTTATTCAAGTGGTTCAAGTAGTGTTGAGATTTCAAACTTTAGCGATTTTCAGAAAAAACCATTAAGATATCTTAAAGAATATAAATTACCTCAATTTCGTTTAGATGGTCGATTTACTGCGGGTTCAGGTTATCAGGTAGATACAAGGGTTTACTCATTTATGAGATTGGGAACAATTCAGGGAGATAATAAATTTTACACTCTCGGAATTGACACTTATAGAAACTCTACCCATTTGGATAGTGTGGACTTTCAGGGAGAAAGTCCAAATTACATTAGAAATGGTTATGATTTAGTTAGTTCTTTTCCTGTTCAGAATAATGGTAGTATTGTTCAGTTTGGCGATTATTACATAAAAATGACTACTACAAAAACGTCATATCCTTATGGCTTGGCAGTTTGGATTTTTACAGATATTCGAACTAATGAATTTTGGGTATTAGTCAATTATATAGAAGTTGGCACAAGTATCATTAAAAAAGGTGAATTTGATATGTCAACGTTTGTTTGTGTAAACGGTGGTTTTAAGATTAAAAACCTGCTTCATGAAGTAGAGATACAAATCACCAATATTTATGGCTAATACTACTCCAACGCCTTACAGTTGTACAATCTTTAATAAAGATAAAAATATAAGACCTATAAAAGTAGAGTTTTGTAAATCAATATATTATCTGCATAACTGGTGTAAAAATGTCGGATTTGATTATCACTACATTAATATTTATAATAGGAAAACTGGTAATTATATTTCTCGGCAATACTTCAATGATTATATAATAGATAAGCCTTTGTATTAATTTACAAAGGCTTGCGCATTATGTTAAAGATCATTTTGTTAAAATTTAATTAAAGCGTGATAAATTAATTATTATTGCTTGTAGAAATAAATAAATAAAGTTGTATTTTTGTGCAAGTTGTTTGAAAAACGACATCGTTTATCAAATATTATAATTCATAAATACGGTTTTCCGTAATTTAATAAAGAAGAAAAACCTAGCACAAAGGCTAGGTTCTCCTACTCTCAGATGTATTTCGAACTACATCAGCGAGTTAATAATGAAGGATACCAAATTCAACTATGTGCCATGCAAGCTTTAGTACTGAATAGGTAATTGCTAGTTTTTGCCAAAAAGGCGATAACTTTTTCATAAGTTTAAAAACCAAAGAACTTCTATCCCAAGTACTCCATGTATTTGGGGTTCTTGGTTTTGTAAAAATACAAATTCTACTTCGTAAAGGCAAGGCTTCTATATTTGCTAATTTTAATACTTATTAACATTGTGTTTACTGGGGTTAACCGTAATACGTTATTTTTGGAAAGATACATTTCATTAGCTTTTTTGAATACTTTAGTTTAAAACAATAGAAGTACTTATTAACATCTATCCCACATTGGAAAGCCGAAGCGTCTTACTGCCTTATAATTATTTATTCTTTTATAGCAATTGACAAAGTGAAATTAAAATTATTGGCACTATATTTGAAAATCTTTAGTAATTATAAACTCACAAATAAACCACATGAAAAAAATTACTTTATTACTTATTTTATTGCTTGGTGTTTCTTCATATTCTCAGGAAAAGAAGTTCTTCCAATCTGCACCTGAAAAATTAACTATTCCTCAGCAAGCATTTATGGTAATGGTTGGTGTTAATTATCCAGAATTTTCTAAACCAGCAAGCATTGTCAATATTTATGATGATAAAAAGCAGATAGCCGAGAGTTATCTTGAATATCAAGAACCGCCAAATAAGTGTGACGATTATTTAATAGTTATGCAATCTGATAGTAAAAGATTAGATTATGAGCTTAATTATGGAGCAGGTAATGGCAATCTAACAGTAAAAGGATCAATATATCTTGTCGATTCTAATGTTTATAAATTAGAAATTTCAACAAAAGGTAAAACTAAAAACTTTGTTCAATTATATAAAAATGGCAAGGAAGTCTATAGCGAAAATCCCTATAAAGGTTTAAATTAAACTCAAATATATCCAATAAATAAGCCCCAATAAAACGGGGCTTTTTTTATGTTCCAAATTTTTATATATTAGATTTCTTCAAAAATAGGGGTTAAAAATGCTGTTGATAAAGTTGTTAACATCTTCTTGGACATACTGCAAATCATACTATAAATTATAGTTCAAATATAATTATCTTTCTATGGAACTAAATCCGTGTACAAATGAATAAATTTATTAATATAGTAGCTATGCACTGCTTAATCTGTCTCTTATTTAAAAGCTATGTTGCATTTGATCTACAATAATTCAATAAAAAAGCATCACGTTTGATTCGTGATGCTATATAATTCTCTTATTTGAAAATTTAATTTAATTTTTTTGAATAAACGGATTTTCCGTTAAGTGAGATTTCAATTAGATTTGTTTTGTCGCTGAATGTTGTTCTTAAAGCATTTCCTTTAAAAAGTTGTACATCTCCAAAAACTTTTCCAGTTTCGTCTGAAACGTATTCAAATAATAATTTTTTATTTCCTGGCTCAATTCCTAGTTTATAACTTGAAAATTTGGTGCCTTTTAAATCAAATTGCTGTTGCGAATCGATAATATTTCCGTCAGCATAAAAATTCGTAACTGTTTTGCTTAACGTAATATCCGGATAATATTCATTTACTTTTTTTAGAAGTTCGTATTGTTCTACATTTGCATCTTCTTGTTTTGATACAATGGTTTGAGCAAATGAAATAGTTGTAAAAATAAACGCTAATAATAAAGTGATTTTTTTCATAATTTAAATTTTGTGGTTAAAGTTTCAAAACATTTTTGAAAACTTACATAATTGCCATTTTTTTTGTTAAAATGTTATTATATCTAACAAGATAGTGAATATTAAATGATAATTTGAGATTATAAGCAATTTTTTAAGAAAATGACAACAAAAAAATATATTAAACTTATTTTGATTTTAGGCTCTTTAACTGCACTTGGCCCTTTTTCAATCGATATGTATCTTCCTGGTTTCTCTGATATTGCGAAGGATTTGAACACATCCGTAGCAAAAGTTTCGATGAGTTTATCAAGTTATTTTATTGGAATTTCTGCCGGACAATTGCTTTATGGGCCATTACTAGACCGTTTTGGACGAAAAAAGCCCTTATTTTTGGGTTTGATGGTTTACATATTAGCGTCGTTAGGTTGTGCTTATGTGACTGATATTGATACGTTTATTTCGTTGCGATTTATTCAGGCAATCGGAAGCTGTGCGGCAACTGTTGCTTCTGTAGCAATGGTTCGTGATTTGTTTCCTGTCAAAGATATTCCAAAAGTATTCTCACTTTTAATGCTTGTACTTGGACTTTCTCCCATGCTAGCGCCTACAATTGGCGGTTATGTGACTCAAGATTACGGATGGCATACCGTATTCATTATCCTAATGTTTATGGGGATTTCTATTTTAGTTGCTTCTCAAATTGGTTTGCCAAATAGCTATAAACCTGATGTTTCAATATCATTAAAACCAAAACCTATTATTTCGAATTTTTTAAAAGTCTTGAAGGAACCTCAATTTTACACTTACGCATTTACTGGAGCAATTGCTTTTTCGGGATTATTTACATATGTAGCGGCCTCACCTATCATTTTTATGAATATTTATCATGTTGATGCTAAAACTTATGGATGGATTTTTGCTTTTATGTCGGTTAGTTTTATAGGTTCTAGTCAGTTAAATTCCATTTTATTGAAGAAATTCTCAAGTGAACAGATGATTTTTGGCGCATTAATTTTGCAATCTGTTGTTAGTATTGTTTTTCTTGTGCTTTCTTTAAATAATCTACTAGGATTGTATGAGACTATAGCAATGCTTTTTGTGTTTTTAGGCTGTTTGGGAATTTCAAACCCAAATACGGCGGGACTTACAATGGCTCCGTTTGCTAAAAATGCTGGCAGCGCTTCAGCTTTAATGGGAGCAATTCAACTAGGTTTAGGGTCAATTGCATCGTTTGCAGTTGGAATCTTTGTTAAGGATTCTGTAGCGCCTATGGTTCTTATTATGACTGTCACAACCTTTATTGCTTTTATCGTTTTAAATGTTGGAAAGCGATTTATAAAAAAGAAAGTCGAGTTTAGTTCTGAAGATGATGTTGTAGTTGTTCATTAATTAGTCATTTTTATTTATTTGAAAATCAATAAATAACGTTTTACGTGCATTTTATTTCATTAATTTTATAGTGCTTAAAATTAAATGGAATCCAGATACCATTTGAAAAACGGGGCGAAACCGAAAAGCCACACGAGTAGGAATAAATTTCGAATTATTATGCCGAAATATGTTGTTGAAAGAGAAATCCCAAATGCTGGCAAACTTACATCTGACGAACTTCAAAGTATTTCTCAGGCTTCCTGCGGAGTATTAAATCAATTAGGAACAAAAATACAATGGGTAAACAGTTATATAACAAACGATAAGCTTTATTGTATTTATATTGCGCCAAATGAAGAAATGATTTATGAACATGCGAAATTGGGAGGTTTTCCAGCCAATTCGGTAAATCAAATTTTAGGAGTAATTGATCCCGCCACAGCTGAAGAAGTTTTGAATTAAATTAAAAAGCCAGAATTTAAATTCTGGCTTTTTGTTCTAATTTATTTATTCACTTTGTTGTTTTTTATCTGGTCGGATAATCATCCTAAGAGACTGATCACTTGCGAAATAAGCAACCATCCAATTCCAGAAAGTTTGCAATCTATTTCTGTATGTTATGAGCGAAATCAAATGGATAAACAGCCAAATAATCCAAGCAAAAAATCCTTTAAAATGCCATTTCGGACTTGGTAAGTCTACCACGGCTTTGTTTTTTCCAATGATTGCCATTGAGCCTTTGTCTTTGTACATAAATGGTTTTAAAGCTTTGTTATGAACCATTGCTTTAAAATTTTGGGCCAAATTTAATCCTTGCTGAATGGCAACCTGCGCCACTTGCGGATGCCCGTCCGGGAAATTTTTATCGCCAGCTAAAATTGCAGTATCACCAATCGCGTATATATTTTCTAATCCGTTGACTTTATTGTATTGATCTGTTGCCATACGTTTGCCTCGGCCATAACTTTCTTTCGGAATTCCGTCGAATATTTTTGCTGAAACTCCAGCTGCCCAAATTAGGTTTTTAGTTTTGATGGTTTCTCCATTTTCGAAAAATACCGTGTCATTTACATAATCAGTAACGCGTGTGTGCAGTTTAACAACGACGCCTAATTTAGTTAGCGCCTCTAAAGTATCTTTTTGCGAAGCTTCGCTCATTGGCGAAAGCAATGCATCTCCTCCATCAACTAAATAAACATTACTTGCTGATGTTTCTAATTCGGGATATTCTTTAAGAAGGATATTTTTTCGCATTTCGGCAAACATTCCAGAAACTTCTACTCCTGTTGGTCCTCCTCCGGCAACAACAATCGTTAAAAGTTTGCGTCGTTTGCGCATATCTTTACAAATAGCTGCTTTTTCAAGGTTTTTAAGCAGTGCATTACGCATTTCGATGGCATCATTTAAAGTTTTCATCGGAATGGCGTTTTTCATAACGTTTTCCATGCCAAAATAGCTAGTTTCAGCTCCTGTAGCAAAAATCAGACGATCGTATGTTAATTCACCATTATTTAAAATGATTTTGTTTTCAGAAGGAACTACAGAAAGTAATTCTCCCAAACGAAACTGCAAATTCTTCTTGCCTGCAAAAAACTTTCTAAAAGGATAACTAATACTTGAAGGCTCTAAAAAAGCCGTTGCAACTTGATAAATTAGTGGCGGAAAAAAATTGTAATTATTCTTGTCAACGAGGATTACTTCTATTTGAGGCTGATTTACAAGTTCTTTCGCAAGATTGATTCCTGCAAAACCGCCTCCTATAATGATTATCTTCATATATGCTGTATATTAAGTAGGATTATAAAATAATTCCTTATAAATATACAACTTTAATATGCAATGACAATTGTCAGATTTATTACTTTTTGAATTTTTTAACAGGTTTTTCAACTACATCGATTTTGTTTTGAAGGACATAATTTGCTAGTAATTTTTCGATTAATTCGTCTTTTGTCAAATGATGAAAAACAGTTTTTACTTTTGTTTTCAAATCGGCTGAAATATCGTGATTAGGCTTTGTTTTAAAGATTTGTTTTGCCCATAAAAGCGTATTGTTTTCTTCTAAACTTAATGCCGAAGGCTTCTCAAATTTGGTAAATTTAATGCCCAGTTCTTTTTCAAAATCAGGAATTTCAGTTACTTCTTCTTCTTGTAAAACAGTTAATGAAAGTCCCTTTGCTCCTGCTCTAGCAGTTCGCCCGCTGCGGTGAACATAGTTTTCATAAGTATCTGGCAAATGGTAATTTACTACATAGGTAGTTGCAGCAACGTCAATTCCTCTTGCAGCAAGATCTGTCGCAATTAAAATATTGATATGCCCTTCACGAAATTGCTCCATAATTCGGTCACGAATCCCCTGCGTTAAACTTCCATGGATTGCTCCTGAAGAAAAACGATTTATAGCCAAATTTTTAGCTAATTTATTAACGGCTGCTTTTGTTTTGCAGAAAATAATACCACGTTCGCCGTCTTTTGAATTTAAAAAATGCATTAAAACGTCCAGTTTTTCAATAGGGTCAACTACAATGTATTGGTGATCAATTCCTTGATTTCCAGTTGTCTCCATGCTGGCACTTATCTGAACTACATTTTTATTTAAATAATTCTGAATCAGTTGTTTGATTGTTCCTGGCAAAGTTGCAGAGAACAAAAGTGTGCGGTGTTTTTTTGGAAGTTCAGCAATAATTTCGTCTAGACTTTCTTTCAGAATTGAAATCATTTCATCGGCTTCGTCTAAAACTAAGAATTGAGTCTGTTTTAAATCGACCGCTTTTCTCTGAATCAAATCAATTAAACGTCCTGGCGTTGCAACAATAATATGTGTAGGCTGTGTAAGACGCTCGATTTGCGGTTTAATTGGAATTCCGCCACAAGTTGCTGCGATCGAAATATTTGGAATATGTTTAGAAAAATCTTCTAAATTTCTAAAAATCTGATGTCCAAGTTCTCTTGTCGGAACTAGAATTACGGCTTGAACTACAGGTGATTCAGTATCTATTAATTGCAATAACGGCAATCCGAAAGCGGCTGTTTTTCCTGTTCCTGTTTTGGCTAAACCAACAACATCATGCTTTTCAGATAAAAGCAACGGAATTGTTTTTTGCTGAATTTCTGTTGGTTCAACAATGCTTAATTCGCCTAAAGCTTTTAAAATTGGCGCTGAAACTCCTAATGCTGAGAATTGTTTAGACATATCTTTTTGTTTTTTTGTTCCAGGTTTCAGGTTTCAAGTTACACAGAAACTTGGTAAATTTAACAAAGGAGAAATCACATTCGAAATGAATTATTCTGAAATGCGATTTCTCCTTTTAAATTATTCATATTGTTTTAGATTCCAACAACTTGAAACATGAAATCTAAAACTTGCAACTTTTTTAAAATCAATCTGGTTCGTTCATGATTTTTTCACGATATTTTTTACCGATTAACAAAGTCATATTCTTTTTATAATCATCAATTAGCCATTCGCGGTAATTTTTACTGCATTGACTTAAACATTTTGCGTAACGCTTAATACGGCATTCAATATCATCATCAAGTTCTTTTCCTAATGATTTTGCTTCCTGCAGTGTTTCGGTATTATCTACACACATTGACGCATGCTGTTCTAATGATTTGTCCAAAACAATTTTTGAACGTAAATTTTGCTTAATTGCCAGTTTATGTTCTTCATCAACATCAAAAGTAACATCGGCAGTTTTGCTGAATTTTGCTCGCAATTCTGGTGGCATGCTGTATTTAAAGAACATTTCAATTTCAGTGTCATCTCTTAAATTCTCAAGATAAAATTCTGGAGATTTAAAAATGTGCTGCCAGTTTACCGGCTCGCTCCACAATCCAAAACGGGCTGCATTGTTTCCTAAATCGATTACAGTAAATTCGTCTTTTCCAGGCAATTTACGAGATCCTCGTCCAATCATCTGGAAATATAATGTAAGCGATTTTGTGGCTCTGTTCAAAATAATCGTTTCAACAGTTGGCTCATCAAATCCAGTTGTCAAAATTCCAACCGAAGTCAAAATTGCATCTGGAGTTTTCTTAAACCATGCCAAAATATCTTTACGTTCTTCAGAACTGCTTGTATTGTCAAGGTGTCTAATATCGTAACCGGCTTCTCTAAAAGTATCATATACATATAATGATGTATGAATACCGTTATTGAAAATCAAGGTCTTTTTACCCAAAGAACGTTCTGTATATGCATGAAGCAGTTTTTCTTGCATTAATGTGTTGGTATACAAATCATCAGATGATTTTACGGTATAATCTCCATTGATACCCACTTTTAATGAAGTCAAACCAACGTCGTAGCTATACGTTGTTGCTCTGGCCAAAAATCCTTTGTCAATCAATGAACCAATAGTATCACCGACAATAAGTTCGTCATAACTTTGGTGCATTGGTAATTTTATATTAGAACTCAAAGGTGTTGCTGTTACTCCTAAAATAAAAGCATTCTTAAATGAGTTTAATAATTTTCTGAAGGAATTATAATGCGCCTCATCAATAATAACCAAACCAATATTATCCAGATGAAGTTTTTCATCATTAATACGGTTTTTTAAAGTCTCAACCATTGCCACAAAGCAAGAATAATCATTTTGATCAGGAAGTTCTTTTACCTTACTGTTGATTATTTTATTGCTTACGCCAAAGCCTTTCAGCATTTTTGACGTTTGCTTGCAAAGTTCGATACGGTGTGTTAAAACAACCACTTTTTTATCATTATTTGATAAATAACGACGTACAATTTCTGAGAATATTACCGTTTTACCTCCACCAGTTGGCAATTGATACAATAAATGGTGTTTTTGAGGAGCATTGTCTAAGCGGTCAAAAATGGCATCAATATCGCCTTTTTGGTACGCATAAAGTTCTTTTTTCTCTTCTCTTTCTATTTCTAAAGTGTTTTGAGACATTGTTTATTTTTGGATTTTTGCAAAAATACACCTAAAAAACAGTTATTCATTGTAATTTAACCTAAAATAATGTTTTTTTTAAATAAAGATTTTTTATGAGAAGTGCATTTAAAGGTCGATTTTGTCTAAAATAGCGCTAAAATCGTATTTATTTTTCCATTTTTGTTCAACAGTCTGTTCATGAATTGCAATAATTCTTGCTTTATATTCATTTAAAATTCCGTTTGAAATTAAAAAATTAACTGCCTGTTCAAATGAATTAAATATGCTTTTGTAAAATAATTCCTGCTTTATAAAATTTTGAGAAGAATAAGTTTGAGCAATTTCAATATTATATAACATCAAATCGGCAATTATAAAAGGATCAACACCAAGCGAAATAAAATGCTTAATTATTTTTTGAGCAACAGAACGACGCATTTTTGCTTTCGGACGCCATTTTGCATTTGGCTTTTTAATCGGAAAATATTCGTGCGAAATTTTAACCTTTGATTCCTGTAAAAGTTTGTCTTCTTTTGGGTTAAAAACAAAATTATAATATGTTTTTACGGGAATGAATTTTTCATACAGCTCAATAAGCTGTTCTTCGAGCTGTTCTTTACTTAATTCGGCTAAATATTTTTTTAAATCGCGTTTGCTCATTATCAAAGTTTAAGAGTGTAAAAATAAATTACTTTTCTGACACATAACTCAAAAACCAACCATAATACTTAATTTTGCTTCTATAAATTCAAAAAATACATATACATGCTCAAGATTTTTAAAGTTACTGCCATTTTAGAAGGGATATCATATTTAGTATTATTTGCAAATATGCTTATTATTAAAACCAACAATCCTGAACTTTATCATACTTTACTGCGCCCGCTGGGAATGACACACGGCGTTTTGTTTATTGGATACATTATTCTTGCTTTTTTATTAAAAAAATCAATGAACTGGGATTTAAAAACGTTCGGAATCATTTTGATAGCTTCTCTTATTCCGTTTGGAACTTTTTACATCGAGAAAAAATATTTAGAAAATAAAGCAAATGCATAAGCTTTTGGATAAAATATTTAATTTTTTATATCCGCTTTTTAGAGATTGGGGAATGAGTCGCAATGTTGCGTCTTATACCAGTCTTATTTTCAATATTGTCATTTTAGTCGCATTAGCATATATCATTTATTATGCTGCTAAATTTGTTTTGGTGACTTTGACTGCTGTTTTTGCGCAACGAACTAAAACTAAATTTGACGATTATTTAATTCAGAACAAAACCACTCGATATACGGCTTACCTAATTCCGTTTTTCTTTATTTATAAAGCAGTTCCGGTTATTTTAGATAAATATGAATACTGGGAATCTATCTTCGGAAAAATAGTAGGCGTTTATATTGTATTGTTGGGATTATGGATTGTCCGCACAATATTTAATTCACTTCGGGATTATTTAAAGCAAAAACCTGAATACAGCGACAAACCTATTGACAGTTTTGTTCAGGTTATCATGATTGTCCTTTGGATTTTTGGTGTTGCGATTATTATTTCGACTTTATTCGGAATTAAAAAAGGCGAACTACTTACCATTTTAGGGACACTTTCGGCCATTATTATCTTGATTTTCAGAGATACAATTCTTGGATTTGTTTCGAGTGTCCAGGTTGCGATAAACGATATGGTTCGAATTGGCGACTGGATTACAATGGACAAATTTGGTGCCGACGGTGATGTGATCGAAATCAATTTAACAACGGTAAAAGTTCGAAATTTTGATAATACGATAACAACAATTCCAACGTATGCATTAAGTTCAGATTCGTTCCAAAACTGGCGCGGTATGCAAAAATCAGCCGGACGCCGAATCAAAAGACATGTTTTAATAAAAAGTAGCACTATCCGATTCTTAAATGATGAAGATTTGGCTCAAATGAAAAAAGTGCAGTTAATTTCCTCTTATATAGACTCTAGACAAGCAGAAATTGAAAAATACAATGATCTTAGAGGAGTTGATAAAACACTAGCTCTTAATGGCCGAAATATGACCAATTTAGGTTTGTTCAGAAAGTATATTATGCAATATCTGATAACGCATCCAGGATTGAATAAAGATATGCATATTATGTGCCGTCAGCTGCAGTCAACTGCGCATGGAGTTCCTCTAGAAATTTATGCCTTTTCAAGTGATAAACGCTGGGCAAATTATGAATATATCATGGCTGATATTTTTGACCATGTTATGGCTTCTGTAGAATATTTTGATCTTGAAATATTTGAATTGCCTTCAAAGATTGAGGTTTTAGATAGGTAAGTTTTCAATCGCAGTATTCAATCACAGTTATAAACTGAATACTGCGACTGGGACTGAACTAGTACTTAACCTCTTCAAAAACAAACTTTGGTTCATTATAATTTAATGTTCCTTGAATAAAGCACGGAAGATTCATATAAGTTCCTACTACTCCATTTCCTAAAAGTAAATTCTTGTCTTTTTTGAGTAAAGCTAATGGAACTCTTTTCCAGCTTCCTCCATTAGAAATAAAATGAAAATCACCTCTTAGTGTATCTCCTTTGATATCTCCCCTTACATCGCCAGAATCTTTCCCAAGCTGATGATAAAGAATTTCGTAGCGTCCATAAAAACGCTTTTCATTTATTTTGATTGTCAAAAAGGCAGTGTCTTTTTGATTTACGGCGAGATAAACGATTTCTTGATAATCATTTTTGTTTTCTTTTGAGTTGCAAGAAATAACAAAAATCATAATTAATAGGAAAAAAGGAAACGAGTTTTTGTTCATAATAAATTTTTAAAACCACATACTTGATAAAAGTATATTTAATATATTTTGTTGAATAACTTATATCTCAATTTAATTTTTGTATTCTAATTTTTTCTAAATTTAAAGAAAAAACATGGCAGACAGAGATAATTTTTTAAGAGAATTTAGAGGTGAAACTTTAGGAACTGTCAGTGCTCAGTCTTCGGCAGATGAATTGTTTCAAAATCAAACGATCAGACCCATTTTAAAACTGCAAAATGATTTATTTATTGCTGTTTTTATAAATTACGTCAATAAAAACAAAGCCGATTTTTATTCTTATTCTGTGGAAAAGAAACTTCAGACAATAGAAAATTCCATTCAAAAAGACATTAAATTCAGAAACTCTTTAAAAGGAATTGTAATGGCGCTTTTTACTCTTGAAGAATATGAAACCTATATTCAAAATTCATCCAGTTTAAACAAAAGAATGATGAATTTGTTAATTGATAGACTTAAAAGTCAGGTGCAATTGTTTGAAGTGGAATTGAATTAATGTAGTGAAATGTTCAGTCAATTCCGAAATAAATTCCCTTTAACCGACGAAAAGTGGCTTGAATACACTAACTATTTCAATCGTATTGAAATTCCTTCTAAAGCTGTTCTTTTAGAAGAAGGAGAGATTTCTAAAAAGCTTTTTATAATCGAAAAAGGCTGTATTAGAGTTTGGTTCAATAATAACGGAAAAGATTTAACAACACAATTTTTTTTCGAAAATCAAAGTGTGGCTTCGATTGAAAGTTTCATAAAAAAATCACCAAGTCCGGTTGTTGTTGAAACTATCGAACCTTCTGTTTTATGGTGGATTCATAAAAATGATCTTGATAAAATTTTGGAAGAAATAAAAGAAATTCCGGAACTTAGAGATCGATTAATCAACATGCTTTTTCAGCGTACATTTGATTATATGAAATATTTTGTTTCTTTTATAAAAGATTCACCTACTCAACGTTATCTAAGTTTAATTAAAGAAAGACCTCAAATTATTCAGCGTGTTCCTCAGCATTATATTGCTTCTTATCTTGGCGTAACCACTGTTCATTTAAGCCGAATCAAAAGTAAATTGGCTCACAAAAAGTAGTGCTTTTGCATTTGATAACAAATGTTATCGTTTGCCTATAAACGCCTTTATAATTTTGCTTCATAAAATTTAATAATTATGAAAGCAGCAGTAGTTTATAGAAAAGACGAATTACCTAAATATGTAGAAATTCCAGAACCAATTGCAACAAATGAAAACGAGATTTTAATATCAGTTAAAGCCGTTGCTATTACAAATCTGGATAAAGGAATTGCAAGCGGAGGACATTATTCTTCAGAAAAAGAAAATCAGAATGGAACCATAATTGGCAGTGACGCGATTGGTTTGCTTGAAAACGGAACCAGAGTTTATGCCCGCGGTATCTCCGGAACAATTGCCGAAAAAGCTTTAGTTGAAAAAAGCAGAATGGTTGCATTGCCAGACGGAATTGACGACGCAACGGCTGCCGCAATGCCAAATGCAGTTGCAGGCTCAGCAATGGCGCTCTGTTTTAGAGCCGGAATTAAATCTGACGAAACGGTTTTAATTAATGGAGCAACTGGTTTTACAGGACAAATGGCGATTCAGATTGCGAAACATTATGGAGCAAAAAAAATAATCGTTACTGGAAGAAATGACAAAACACTTCAAAGTCTTTTAGAATTAGGTGCCGATGAAATTGTTTCTTTAAAACAAGATGATGAAAGCCTGGTTGCTCAACTAAAAGAAATTCATCAAAATACGCCAATTGATATTGTTTTGGATTATTTGTGGGGACATTCAGCAGAACTTATTTTTTCTGTTTTAAAAGGAAACGGAAATTTTACGCATAAAACGCGATATGTTTCTATAGGTGCAATGTCTGGAGATTTGATTCAATTATCGGCACAAATTTTACGAAGCGTTGATCTTCAATTGTCCGGTTCTGGTTTAGGAAGCTGGACGAGAGACGAAGTGAAATTGTTGTTTTCGGAAATTCTTCCTGAAATGTTTCTTTTGGCTTCTCAAAACAAATTAAAAGTAAATATTGAAAAAGTCAATTTAGTCGACATTGAAAAAATGTGGAATGCTGAAGTTACTGATGGTAAAAGGCTTGTTGTTGTTATTTAAAAATAATTTAAACGAGGATAAAACGGATTTTTTTTATCAATTATCCACGCTGTTTGTCATTTATGACAAGATTGTGTTTAATTCTTGTGTTTAATTCTTCTTTTAAATTCATTCAAAATGTATAAATGAAAAAAGGTTTGATGAGAAACAAATCTAATCAAACCTTTTTTCTATTAAAATAGTTGCAAATTTTACTCTTTAGAAAGCATCAATTCTTTAATATATTTTACTGGTGCACTTCCATAACTTAAGAATTTCTCATGAAACTGTTTCAGATTGAATTTATCTCCTTCTTGTTTTTTAAGTTCTTCTCTCAAGTTGTAGATTTCTGTATATCCTGTAAAATAAGAGCATAATTGAACTTGAGATAGCGTTACGCGCTTCCACTTCCCTTCTGCTTCTGCCTGTTGTTGAAAAGCTTCTCTAGTAAGCAATATCATCGCATCTTCTTTAGACATGTCTTTAGTATGAACGCTGTTGTCTAAAATCGTGTTGCAAGTTGTTCTTAAATTCCATTTATAATACATCAGCCACATTTCATCAGAATTTTTATAACCGCTTTCCAGCATCATTTTTTCAGCATAAACTGCCCAACCTTCAACCATTGCACCATTTCCTAAAATAGATTTGATAATGCTTGGTGACTGATTGCTGTAAACTAATTGCGTATAATGTCCCGGAATTGCTTCGTGAATATTTAGAATCTGAAGAATATAATCATTGTATTCGCGCAGGTAACTTTCTGCATTTTCAGCAGTCCATCCAGACATGCTTCCAACATTATAATACGTATTTGCATTTTTGTCGTAAGGACCAGGAGCAGAAATTGAAGCACCCGCTACGCCCGCCATATAAGCAGGTTCTTTACGAACCACTAGAGGTTTAGACGGATCTATATACAAAAGATCTTTTGCTTTTACATACGCCGTAAGCTCTGGAATTTGTTTTTCAATTTCCGATTGGAATTTCTCTGGAGTTGTATGTTGCAGTGAGATTTTATCAATGACTTGT
This sequence comes from Flavobacterium sp. 245, assembly GCF_004362055.1. Lineage (GTDB taxonomy): Bacteria > Bacteroidota > Bacteroidia > Flavobacteriales > Flavobacteriaceae > Flavobacterium. Next base: position 131,801 of record NZ_SNXB01000002.1, on the reverse strand, counting down.
TTTATCAAATCCAGTTTATCAGCAGGTTTTGGTGCGTTTCCGTTGTATTTTTTCCATAATTTATCTGCAATAACAAACATTTTATCATGCAGATCATTTTTATGATCAACGGCAATTTTATAAATTTCATCAGCAGAATAACTTGACTGAATATCAAAGTTGAATTTCTTTGCATATAATGATGCGCCTAATCTAAATGAACGAGGTGTTTTATTTGGTAAGTTTTTAAGCCATTCTGCGTAATCTTTTATCGCTTTCACCGAAATTTTTGCCTTGTCCTGAATTTCTTTTTTCTCGGCTTCATTAAGTTTGCTTTTTGATAAGGCATCATTTAATTCACCTTCAAAAACAGCAGCACCTCCAATATTTTGATCAATTGCAAGATCAGTATGTTCAATTGTTGGGTTTTTGATATTCTTTTTTGCAGCCTCATAATAAGCCGGAATAGCATTCATTTTGATGTTAAAAGCACGCAGACGAACTTCTAATGAATCGTATTTTCCGTTTAAAATTTCTGCGAATGAGCCACAAACGTTGTATTCTGCAGGATTCCATTCAGATGATTTTAATTCTTTGATGGTAAAAATCGTTCCTTCAAGCTGATTTTTGATCATTTGAAAATCGGTCTTGTTGTTATCAGACAAACTTTCAATATCATATTTTTTTAAAGAATCTAGTTGTGCATTTGCAAAATCAAGCTCTATTTTGCTTTGTTTAGCATCTGGAACAACTAAAAGACTGTCGTATTTATGAAATCCAACTCCAGAGGCCCAGCCTGGATAGATCTTCCATAAATTATCAACGAGATTATCTTTATATCGGTCAAACTTTTCATCTAAAGCTTTGTCGACAGTTGTTTTAGCACTTTTATTGCAAGAAAAAAGCAACGAAACAGCAAAAATAGAAACAAACAGTTTTTTCATAATTTGGTTTTTTATTCGATTTAAAGATAGAAAAAATGTTCTTTCTTCAAAACGGAAAGACCTTTATAGTTAATATTTCAATAAATCAAAAAGGATTTCTTCAAAACGGTTTTTTGCCAGAAACTGATCTTCTAAAGCTTTTGTAAATGGAATTGGCGAATCTAAACTGGCAACTCTTTTTACCGGACCATCAAGATATTCAAAACAATGTTCCATTATTAATGCCGAAATATCGCTCGCAATACCGCCAAACATAGTGTCTTCCTGATAAATAATTGCTTTTCCTGTCTTTTTAACCGATGCAAAAATAGTTTCGGTGTCTAAAGGCTGCAATGTTCGTAAATCTATTAAATCAGCTTTAACTTCCGGATTATTGGCTAATGTCTCCAATGCCCAGTGAACTGGCGCTCCAAAGGCGATAATGGTAACATCATTTCCTTCTTTTAAAACTGCTGCTTTTCCTAACGGAATCGTGTAATAATCAGTTGGAACATCTTGATAAATACTGCGATATAATTGTTTATGTTCAAAAAACAGAACTGGATTTGGGTCATTAATAGAAGTATTTAATAAACCTTTTGCATCATATGGAAAAGCAGGGTAAACTATTTTTAATCCTGGAGTTTTGGTAAACCAAGCTTCGTTTGTCTGCGAATGAAAAGGTCCCGCTTGCGTACCGCCACCACAAGGCATTCGAACTACAACATCAGCCTTTTCGCCCCAGCGATAATGTGATTTTGCCAATAAATTTACAATCGGATTAAAACCTGTTGACACAAAATCAGCAAATTGCATTTCTACAATCGCTTTATATCCGTTAATTGATAATCCCATTCCGGTTGAAACTACCGCGCTTTCGCAAATTGGCGTATTGCGGACTCTTTCTTTTCCAAAAGCATCAACAAAACCTTCTGTAATTTTAAATGCCCCACCATATTCTGCAATGTCCTGGCCCATTATGACTAAGTTTTTATTGCGCCACATAGATTGTTCTAAACTATTTCGGATAGCATCTATAAAACGAATATTTTTTACTTCTTCGCCATGCGTATATTCTTCATATTCAAAATCTTTATAAACATCATCTAACTCTCCGCTATAAGTTGGGACAATCTCAGGTTCAGCATTTGCAATGGCTAAATTTTCATCAATTTCTTGCTTGATTTCATTGTGAAGCTCTACGTCATATTCGGCTGTTAAAATTCCTTTTTCAGTCAAATAATTGCGATAATTGGTCACAGGATCTTTAGCTGCCCATTCATCCATTAATTCCTGAGGTACATATTTTGTGCCACTCGCTTCTTCGTGCCCGCGCATTCTGAACGTTTTAAATTCCAATAACACTGGATGCGGATCACGCTGCATTTGTTCTTTTAATTCAGCAAGCTTATTATAAACGTCAAGTATATTATTTCCGTCAATAATATGACTTTCAATGCCGTAACCAATTCCTTTGTCGGCTAGATTTTCGCATAAATACTGTTCGTTTGTTGGAGTCGAAAGTCCGTAACCATTATTTTCGATAACAAACATTACAGGCAATTTCCAAACTGCTGCAATATTCAGCGCTTCGTGAAAATCTCCTTCGCTGGTTGCGCCTTCGCCAGTAAAAACAGCTGTTACTTTTTTGTTGTTTTGAAGTTTATCAGCTAATGCGATTCCGTCTGCGATACCTAATTGCGGACCCAGATGCGAAATCATTCCGATTATTTTATATTCTTGAGTTCCAAAGTGAAAACTTCGGTCCCTTCCTTTAGTAAAACCGTTCGCCTTTCCCTGCCACTGCGAGAATAAGCGGTAAAGTGGAATATTTCTGGTTGTAAAAACACCAAGATTTCGATGCATTGGCAATACGTACTCAGATTCGTTTAAAACAGCTGTTACGCCCACTGCAATAGCTTCCTGCCCAATTCCGGAGAACCATTTTGAAACTTTTCCCTGACGAATCAGGATCAGCATTTTTTCTTCGATTAATCGAGGTTTGAGAATTTTTTTATATAAATCTAGTAATTGAGCGTCGGTCAGATTTTGTCTGTAAAAGATCATTGGGTTAGTTTTTTTTAGTGTTCCAAATATAAAAAATTATAACAATTTTATTTGTTTTTGTTATAATATTTCAATTTTAATATAACTTTTAAAATTCAATTCTAAAATATTCTCTACCTTTGTTACTGAAAGGTTTTTCAACACCTTTCGTCTTTAAATAAAAAATGTAAAGTATGCAAAACATTCCTAGTGTAGACTTACGTGATTTCCTTTCGGACGACCCGAAACGTAAACAAAAATTTGTAAATGAAATCGGCAGTGCATTTGAAAACATTGGCTTCGTAGCCCTAAAAGGTCACTTTTTAGATGATCAATTAGTAGACGAGCTTTATAGCGAAATTAGAAAATTTTTCGCTTTGCCAGTAGAAACTAAGCATAATTATGAAATTCCTGGTATTGGCGGACAAAGAGGTTATGTATCTTTTGGAAAAGAACATGCTAAAGGACGTAAAGAGGGAGATTTAAAAGAGTTTTGGCATTTTGGCCAGTATGTTGATGCAGATTCAAAATACGCGTCAGAATATCCAGAAAACGTTGAAGTAAAAGAGTTGCCACGTTTTAACGCAGTTGGTAAAGAAGCTTATCAAATGCTTGAAAAAACGGGAGTTTACGTCCTTAGAGCTTTAGCTTTGCATTTAGGTTTAGATGAATTTTATTTTGATGATTATGCAAAAGAAGGAAATTCAATTTTAAGACCAATTCATTATCCGCCTATTACTACGGAACCGGAAAATGCAATTAGAGCGGCTGCACATGGTGACATCAACTTGATTACACTTTTAATGGGCGCTCAAGGAAAAGGATTACAAGTTCAAAATCATGATGGAGAATGGATTGATGCAATTGCTGCAGATGATGAATTAGTAATTAATGTTGGCGATATGTTGTCAAGACATACTAACAACAAACTAAAATCAACAATTCACCAAGTGGTAAATCCGCCAAGAGAATTATGGGGAACTTCACGTTATTCTATTCCGTTTTTCATGCATCCAGTAAGCGATATGCGCTTAGATTGTCTTGAAAATTGTATCGATGATGAGCATCCTAAGAAATTTGAAGATATTACAGCGGGAGATTATTTATACGAACGTTTAGTAGATTTAGGTTTAATTAAAAAATAAAAATTCAAATAAATTCAAATATTAAAATTCCAAATTCCAAGCTTTATTGGAGTTTGGAATTTAATTTTTAAATACTTTTATGGTTGGAATTTATTTTTAGAATAAAAAAATTATGGACTTTAAAGATCAATTAAAAAACTTATTTCCAGATCACGTTGAATCGAATGAACCTGAGGAAATTCAGGCCGAAGAACACGTATTATACGTTCAAAAAGAACCAATGATTTGTAAATTCGAAAAACGAAAAGGAAAAGCCACTACGATTATTGAAGGTTACGAAGGATCGGATGAAGATTTTAAAGTTCTTGCCAAAGAAATTAAAACAAAATTAAGTGTTGGTGGTACTTTTAAAGATGCTTCAATCATTATTCAAGGCGATTATCGTGACAAGATTATGGCTATTTTAAAAGAAAAAGGATTTAAAACGAAACGTGTAGGAGGCTAAAAAAAGTTTCAAGTTTCAAGTTTAACGTTTCAAGTTACTCCAACCTGAAACCTGAAACTTGAAACAAAAAGAAAACTCAGAACCTTAGCCACTCAGAACCTTAGCACCTCAAAAAAAATGATACAAAACTCAGAATTAATACTTAATCCAGACGGAAGTGTTTACCACTTAAATCTTCGTCCTGAAAATATAGCTCACGACATTATTTTTGTTGGAGATCAAAACAGAGTTGAAAAAATCACTCAGTTTTTTGAAAAAATAGAATTTTCTACTCAAAAAAGAGAATTTAAAACCCAAACCGGAATTTACAAGGGAAAACGCATTTCTGTAATTTCTACAGGAATTGGCCCTGACAATATTGATATAGTACTAAATGAGCTTGATGCTTTAGTAAATATTGATTTGGAAACACGTACGCCAAAAGAAAATTTGACTTCACTGAATATCATCAGAATTGGGACATCAGGATCTTTGCAAGCTGATATTCCTGTTGACAGTTTTGTAATGTCAAAATTTGGACTTGGTTTAGATAATATGCTTCGCTCCTATTTAATTGATGAAGTTTCTAATGCTGCAATTGAAGATGCTTTTACTACGCACACCAATTGGGACATCAGAAAAGGAAGACCTTATGCAATTGCCTGCTCTGAAACTTTAGAAAAAACAATTGAATCGGATAAAATTTTTAAAGGAATTACGGCAACTGCCGGTGGTTTTTATGGTCCTCAGGGTCGTGTTTTGCGTTTAAACATTCAAGATGAAGAATTAAACAATAAAATGGATAATTTTGATTTTGATGGCAATAAAATCACTAACTTAGAAATGGAAACGGCAGCAATTTATGGGCTTTCGTCACTGTTAGGTCATAATGCCTTATCTTTAAATGCTATCATTGCCAATCGTGCTTCAGGAACTTTTAGTGAAGATCCTTATAAAGCTGTTGATGAGCTGATTACTTATACTTTGAATAAAATTGCCGGTAATTAATTAGATAATTTGCCAATTAGAAAATGAGATCATTTATGGAAAACGCTATTCGTAAATTTGAGAAATTATTAAGCGAAAATATCAATTATTTTCCAACGCTTAATGATGAAATTTTAGAAGTAAAAATTCCTGGAAAATGGTCAAAAAAAGAAATTTTAGGACACTTAATAGATTCCGGAATTCATAATTTAGTTCGTTTTACTGAAATAAATTATTTAGAAAAACCTTATCATCATAGGCCTTACAGCCAAATGGATTTGGTTGATTTGAATCAGTACCAAACAATTCCTATTGCTGAATTAACGCAATTGTGGTTTTCGGTAAACAGACAAATTGTTAGAATCATGAAATCGGTTGATCAAAAAGCATTGGATTATAAAATTGTATTGGCTGATGAATCAGTTATTGATTTAAAGTTTCTAATGACGGATTACGTTGAACATTTAGTGCATCATGTCAATCAAATAAAATCGTAATTTATGTTTTTAAGAGTAGCAAGACATACCAATGATTTAAAAAGAATTGAAGATTTTTACGTAAATGTACTTGGCTTTGAACAATTAGGAGAGTTTCAAAATCACAATAATTACAATGGTATTTTTATTGGAAAATCAGGTTTAGACTGGCATTTTGAATTTACTCAATCAGAATCTGTAGCGAAACATATTTTTGATGAAGATGATGTTATTGTGCTATATCCAAAAGTAATAGCAGATTATAATGACTTGATAAGTAGACTTATACATTTAAATATCTCAACTATAACTGCAACTAATCCATTTTGGAATGAAAACGGAAAAATGATTCAGGATCCAGATGGTTATCGTATTGTTATATCACCCTTAAAAGCTGTAATCAGCGAAATTGAATAATGCAGGAAAGACATACAAAAATCTTATTTAAATATTATAGCAGTTTTTTAGAAGAAACCGTTTCAGAAACAATGTGGGCCGAAATTATTAATCTTGAAAAAGGTTTTTTCAGATTGGATAATATTCCGTTTTTTGGGGCATCAATTGCAACAGGAGATTTGTTTTATGCCGAATATGAGGAAGAAGAAAAAAAGCTGGTTTATAAAGAAACTATTGAGCATTCAGGTAATTCCATTGTTCAGATATTAATTTTAGAAGGCGGTTTTGATAAAGAAATAATTAGCGAGAAGCTTCAAGCTATTAATTGCATATCTGAAAGTCTGAATGATACATTCTTGGCAGTCGAAATTGTGAGAGATGTTGATTATGCGATTGTTAAAAATGTTTTAATTGGATATGAAGACCAATCAGTAATAGAATTTGCAGAACCGTACATTTCTGAAAAACACCGAGCTGATTTATTAAAAAACTAAACAAACAAACTTAAAATACGCATACCAACTTAACTTAAACTTAAACTGTAATGAAAACTGTAAATATTGTAGGTGTTCCCGAACACTTCAATTTGCCATGGCATTTATGCATTGAAAATGGCGAATTTGAAGCAGAAAATATTGATTTGCAATGGAAGGATATTCCAGAAGGTACAGGCAAAATGTGCCAGATGCTGCGAAGTGGTGAAGCTGATATTGCCGTTATTTTGACAGAAGGAATTGTCAAAGATATTCTAGCTGGAAATCCGAGTAAAATTGTCCAAATTTATGTTCAGTCTCCTTTAATTTGGGGAATTCACGTAGCTGCAAAATCAGATTTTCAAACCGTAAAAGATTTAGAAAACAAAAAAGTGGCAATTTCAAGAATTGGGTCAGGGTCCCAGTTAATGGCCTATGTCAATGCAGCGGAACAAGGCTGGGAATCTGATGATCTTCAATTTGAAATTATCAATACAATTGATGGCGCTGTCGAAGCCTTGACAAATGGTACAGCAGATTATTTTATGTGGGAACGTTTTATGACAAAACCACTTGTTGACAAAGGTATTTTCAGACGAGTTGGCGACTGCCCTACTCCATGGCCTTCATTTGTTATTACGGTTCGTGATGAATTTTTGAAAAAAAATCCAAAAGTGGTTGAAAAAATCCTTGAAATCATCAATAAAACAACACACGATTTTGCCGAAATTCCGGAAATTGATAAAACTTTAGCAGAGCTTTTTAACCAAAAAATTGAAGATATTCAAGAATGGTTAAAACTAACGCAGTGGTCTCAAAAACATTTAAGCGAGAAAGCATTTATTAAAATTCAAAATCAATTATTTGATCTGGGAATTATTGATAAAAAAAGTACTTTTGTTGAAACGGTAAAAGCGCTGTAAAATCTGCTTTGATTTTTTATGATGAATTTCCCTAAAATTGACTTTCCGCAATTAAAATCCAAATTACAGGTGAAATCACCTTGGGATAGGGTTATTATTATGGTTTTAAGTCTTTTAATTACAATCCCGATATTCATCATTCTGCATCAAAATCTGCGCGATTTAAATTGGACCTTCAATTTAGATCGTGTGTTTATTTTTTTATTTGTTTTTGCTGCCGTATTTTTTCTGCTGATGCTTTTGCGAACCATAATTATATTATGTGTTGCTGTTTACTTGCTGGTGTTATTTTATGGCAGTGTGATAGGAAATTATGGTTTCAGTGAGATTTCTGAAGACTATAATTCGATGATTTATACCATGTCTGATAATCCTTTTCCGCAAGATATTATTGTGGCAAAACTGCTCCCTTTTCCAAATAAAACAAAAATTATAAATGCAATAGAATATCAGAATCCGAAGGTTCGAAATTTTGCTATCATGGCAACAACAAAGCATTTTAAAGGCATTAGAGGATATTCTGACTATCGAACTACAATTCAATGTTTTGCCGTTTTTAAAGAAATAAATAGCCGATGGAATTATGTAAATGATCCAAAAGAAGGCGATTATATTGCAACTGCAAGTGAATCTTTGCAGTATTTTTCTGGAGACTGTGACGATCATTCTATTTTAATGGCGGCAGCAATTCGTTCTATTGGTGGCACACCAAGGCTAATTCATACCAAAGGGCATATTTATCCTGAAATTTTAATAGGTTCTTTAATTGATTTGGAGAAAGTCAATTTTCTTATAAAAAATGTACTTTTTGTCAAAGAAAGTTATGGCAAAAAAATACATTATCACATCGACGAACGCGGTCAGGTATGGATGAATCTGGATTATACCGCTACATATCCGGGCGGACCATTTTTATATGAAGAAATTTTAGGAGAATTAACTCTTAATTAAAATAACATAGTTTATTTCCTGATCTATAATTTAGATTTTGCATATAGTTCCCTCCCAAGTGCTGCAAAAAAAGGAAGTGAAACCGAATCATATTCATAAACATTATCATTAAAAATACCGTCTTTATTGACCAACATTGTTGCTGAAACCATAAATTCAACTTTATTTTCGGTGTCAACTATATAAGCTGTTTCCGTCATGGTTCCATATGCTTGACCAATTTTATTATATATTTTTATGTTTTCTGGAATTTGATTTTTTGTATCGCCAAACATTAAAAATTTACAATAACTGTCAAAATACTCTTTTGGGTCATAACCAGCATTTCGAGGTAAATTCTGCATCGAAAATAAAATAAACTCTCGTTCTTTATCGGTTATTTTAAAACGCTCATTTTCATTAAAAGCTTCTGGAAAAATAATTCTTTTTAATGTATTATGAAGTGTTTCTAACGGGTAATAATTTTTCTTAGAAAAATCAAAAGGTTCATTTACAAGTTTATCACCTTTCATAAAACCAGTTCCTTTTACGAGGTTATTAAGAACTAGCGGTGTATTTTTTTCGTTCAGTTTTGAAGGAAAAACTTCAGTTGATCCGTCATCTTTATATAGCGTAACCGATTTTACAAGAGGATTTGAAGGCTCAGATCCAGAAAGTCTGTGTGTGATTTTGAAAGGTTCTAATCCTTTTTCTTTCATTTTCTGATTGATATAGTCAAAACCTATAAACTCAAATAAATTACTGCTGGCCACATTATCGCTTACAGCAAAAACTTTAGTGATTTCATCTGCAAATTTTAATTTTTCAGAATTTCCTTCAATGGTAAAATTGGTATTTACAGATGTATTTGCAATCGTATTTAATTTTTCAAGCGCTAGAATTGCGATTGGAAATTTTATGGTACTTGCTGGATAAAAGTAATTAGATGCATCTAAATGATAAGTATAATCTTTAAAAGTAATTTTCCCTTCATTTCTAACAATTTGAGTGTAGATGATTTGCAGTTCATATTGCTTTGGATCTTTCATTACTTCTTTTATCTTTTTGTCATCAGAAGCTAAAACTTTTTCTAAAACATTTTTTTTAGAGCCACAGCTAAAGAATACTAAAGCGACAAAAAAGAAAATACATTTTTTAAATATTGACATAATTAAAATTAAAAATGGAATTTCAAATATAAAAATTACATCTCAGTTTTAACTCTTAAATGAAGTATTTTGTAGTTTACTTATCTTCAGATTGTTATAAAACACGTCAGTTCAGACCGTATTTTTTGCTTTTTTAAATACCTCTTGTAAATATTTGATTATAAATATTTTAACTATTGATTTTTTTTGTAACTTTTCATGTCTAATTTTTTAATCACAGAATTATGAAAAAATCTAAATTATTTGTCTTCGGAATTTTATTATCTGCAGTTTTAATTCTTTCATGCACCATGGCAAAAAGGAATGAATTAGTAAGTTCTTGGAAAGTTACTAGCGTTGAAGCGAACAAAAAACCACTTTCTGATTCATTGAAAAATATAATTCTTGCTAACGGCCAATTAACATTTACTAAAGATGGTCATGTAACAGGATTTTTACTTAGAGAAATTACAGACGGTACCTATGCCTTGACAAAGCAAGGAAAAAGCCTCGTAATTAAAGATGAAACGGGAACTCCATGGCCTTGTATTAGCACCATTACTGATGACCAGTTAACTTTAGAGGCTGATGAATTAAAACTGACTCTTAAAAAGATTTAAGTTTTTTTGCTGAGAATAAGCACATAACCACATTAAAGGAATAAAAAAAACTCCTAAATAATCTCAAATTTAGGAGTTTTTCTATTTTATTAAAAATTAGCTTTATGACAAACCACGAGTTAGCCAGCCTTTTTTATTGGCAGTTGCAATTGCATATGGTGTTATCCAAAACAAACTGAAAGTATAAAAAATACTATAGGAATAAGCCCAAAATGCATCTGTAAAACTATATCTTTTAGCATAAAACAACACTGAAAATGTTGACACAATCAAAATGCTTAAAAGTGTAGAACTAAAAAACAAAACCGGATGAACTGCTATAAAAAACAACATAAATAATAAGAACGGATAAGCCATAACAATTTTTAAAGATTGGTTTAAAAATAAAAGTCTTGCACCAAATTTAGACTCATTTCTAAAATCTTTAAAAACATATTGTGCCATCATAATGTTCTCGCGTACATTGCTTCTGCCCCATCTGATAAACATTTTGTACAAACCTTTATATTCTTCTGGAACGTTTGTCAATACATAGGCGTTTCTTTGGAACAAAACATGTAATCCTTGTTTTAAAATCATGTTTGTCATTGCTCGGTCTTCACCAATATCTGAAGGTTGTCCCATAAAAGTCTGATTGATCCATTCTGGCAGGCATTCAAATACAGCATCTCTTTTATAAGCTGCAGCGGCACCTGGCGTACACAAAACTGATCCCAGCATACTTTCTGCCGAACGCATAAATTCAAAACTCATTACAAAACTTACATTAAGCATTTTTGGCAACAAGGCTTTTTTATTGTTCAAAACATGAACATTTCCGGCAACTGCACCACATTTTTCATCCACAACAAACGGACTCACAAGGTTTCGTAAAGTATCTTTTTTAACTATAGAATCGCTGTCGACAGTTACAAAAATTTCACCATTTCCAAGTTCGAATCCGCGGTGTAAAGCGTGGCGTTTTCCTTTGTTTTCTGGCTGTTGGTAAATTGACAAACGATCTCCAAGTTTTACTTTTGCCTGTTGCATCCAGTACCAAGTATCATCTTTGCTTCCATCGTCAATGGCAAGTATTTGAAGTTTTTGTTCAGGAAAATCGCTGTCTGCTAAACTTAATAAGGTTTCCCAAACTAATTTTCCTTCGTTATAAGCAGGAACAATTACGGTACATGTAGGAAGCAAATCATCTGAAACGGATTCAATTGGCTTGTAATTAAAGTAGAGATACAAATTGTATAAAAATGATCCCGTTTGAAAAAAGAATAAGGCTGTAGCTAAAATCAAGAATGGAAGTCCCCAGCTTGAGTTTATTCGGTCGATTTGAAATTGATCAAAATCGGATTGCAGGTTATAAACCACAAACGCACCTCCAAACATCAATAAAAAAGTACCTGCAAGTACAAGAGAACCCAAAGGTGTTGCTGTTTTTTGTGTGGAGTTTTTTAAGAATTGGATTTTAGAAATAAAATTGGAACTTTTTGCTGTTTTTTCTTTTCTGTTTAAAGTTTTATCTGAAGAATAAAATTGTTCTGAAATAATTGTTTCGCTTTTCATTGAGGCTATTGCTTTAATTTTAAAATGGCTTTTAGAGTAATTCTTTCTTGGTTTTACTTCGCTTAGAAAAAAGGCGAAAAAGTTAAAACATAGAATTGATCACAACCATTTTTACAAGCGCCGTGCCATAATTAATGAAAAATTGATACTGAGGAGTTTAGCAAAATTGAGCTAAAAATAAAATGTATAAACTTTATACAGTTGTGAAAAGTTTATACTCAAAAAACAGAAAAAAAGCTCCAAAAGCAAGATGTTCTGGAGCTTTTAAAACGAGAATTATTTAATGTTATTGTTTTTGTCTTTTAGAATTTTTCCGTCTTTAGAAAATTCTAAATCAATTTGGTTTGTTAAATCGACATCGACATCTTTATGTCCGTAATCAATGTGTGTGATTTTTTCGTTAGGATAATTCTTTGAAATATAATCTTTAATATTTGGTGCAATATAATCGGTTGGAATTGGATTATTTCCTCCATCAACTTCTCGATAGGAACCATCTTTCCAGAATTCGACTTCGGTTCCGTCTTTCAATTTGACTTCGTACCCTTTTTCGCCGTGTTCTGCATCTTTTTTTGCTATATCTACAGTTGTATAACTAAAATGTTTTTGAAGAAATTCTTGCGCCGGTTTTGGCAATTCAGAAGTTTCGATTTTTTTTTGAGCGCTGGCCGATATTACAAAAGTGAATAATAATGTGGCGATTATATGATGTGTTTTCATAATTTAAATTTTAAAAAATTGTCGTATCTAGCTAATTTACAACAACTAACAATATTTTCAAATCAATTTAAGAAAGCTTTTAGTTTTTATGCAAAGTGCATTTTTAGTATATTTAAATTTTTAAAACCAAAAAAATATGGAAGACTCAAATAAACAACATGACAATACAGTTCCAAAAGTAACTGGAATTGGAGGTATTTTCTTTTTTACAGAAAACCCAAAAGAAACACGAGAATGGTATTCCAAAAATTTAGGGCTTGACGTTAATGACTGGGGCTCGACATTTGAATCGAGAAATATTAATAATCCTGATTTAAAAGAAGCGCTTCAATGGAGCCCTTTCAAAAAAAATGATGACTATTTTTCGCCTTCAAAAAAAGAATTCATGATTAATTACAGAGTGCAAAATATTGAAGCTTTAATAAAACAGCTTAAAGAGAATGGCGTAACTGTCTTAGATGATATCGTCACATATGATTATGGCAGATTTGTGCATATAATGGACGCCGATGGCAATAAAATTGAACTTTGGGAACCTATCTATTAAATCAAATATAAAATGAGTCCGAAGAAAGTTTTAGAATAATGGAAAATGCATCTATAAATAAAAAATCGTATAACAAAATTGTTGATGATTGGGCAAAAATCAGAAATAATTCGGCCGTAAATAAACCAATTATAGATTTTTTAGAAAAGATTAAACCAAACGGAGATATTCTTGATATTGGATGTGGCTCCGGAAATCCAATTGCAAAATATTTTTCCGAAAATAATTATTCTATAATTGGAATAGATTTTTCTGAAAAGATGATTGAAATTGCAAAATCACAAGAAATTAAAAACTCCCAGTTCATTGTCTCAGATTTCTTTGATTTTGAAACTGATAAAAAATTTGACGGAATAGTTGCTTGGGATTCACTCTTTCATTTTCCGAAGGAGCGTCAGAAAGAACTTTATTCAAAAATTTATGATTTACTATTACCAAATAGCTATTTTCTTTTTACTCACGGAAAAAAAGAAGATGAACATATGGACAAGATGTTTGGAGAACCCTTTTATTACAGTTGTTTGTCAAGAAATAGTGTTTTGGAATTAATGACAGATTTAGGTTTTGAATTAGAATACGAAATCGAAAATTTTGTTGAAGAAAATACCACTCGAGATTGGGTTGTATTGGCTAAGAAAATTTCAAAGACGTAAAACAATAGTCTTAGAAAGCAATTCCAAATTGAAAACCTATAGTAAAAGTGCTCGGATGATCATTACCAAAACGAACAGGCAAAGGCACGGCCGCGTAGTAACTGCAACTGCTGGTTTTAAAAAACGTTTTATTAAAAACTGGTGTAAAGCCATATCTTCCGCTTGTTTCAAACGCGACTCTTCCTGCAAATGTGTAGCCATTTCCTAATGCGACCAAAACTCCCGGATGAAATAACAAATTAGTTACTTTGCTGGTACCGTTGTCGTCTTTTATATTTGGAACCATTTCAAACGAAAATCCAATTTTTTGATTTTTCCAAATATTAATTCCCGTTGGAAAACCTACAGCATAATAATCTCTAAAATTTACTGTTGTTTCATCACTGCTGAAAGTTACAATTGGATGCATAATGCCAAAATAACCTGTTATTTTAGGATAAGTGGTTTGTGCTGAGATATTTATACTTGATAATAATACGGTAAATAGAAAGATTAATTTTGAATACATTGGTTTAGTTTTAATTATAACTACAAAACTAAATTTCAATGATGCAGCAAAATAGAATCTTATTTACCTTTTGTATCTGGATTACTTTTATTGTTTTTTTTTCGATACGACGAAGGGTTTTTCCCCGTATGCGCTTTAAAAATTCTAGTAAAATGACTTTGATCTGAAAATCCAGTCATGTAAGCAATTTCAGTTAATGAATGTGAAGAATTTGAAATGAGAACAATTGCTTTTTCGATGCGTAACTTTCTCACATATTCGCCAAAATTCAAATCTTCAAAATGCTTCGAAAATTCTCGTGATAAATAAGACGGATTTAAATCTAATTCGTTAGAAATTTTCTTCAAATCAAATGCAAACTGCGCATCAATTTGATCTTGAATAATTTCTTTTAAATCTTTAACCCAAGCCGGCGTTTTTACTCCAGACTTCTTGTCTTTCAAGAATTTATTATATACTTCATGCAATAAATTTTCAAAAGGACTGTTTTGCAGATGATTTTGTTTAAAAAGGTGTGTTGCCCAGCTGTATAAGGCATCGTAGACAATTACTCCTGTTTCCAGTAGTTTATAATCGTCGGTAATATTATAAGAAAGTCCGGCCGAAATTGCCCAAAGCCCCGCCGATTCTTTTGCAATATCATGTCTGTCTGTATCTGCGCCACGCACAATTCGAGCTATTATTGAAATTGCGGGATCGTTAATTTCATATTTTTTCACAATATAATCAAATGTGCTTTGATCGTCATAGTGCGTAAATTCCACATTCGGAATATCAAACGGTGTAGCATTTAATTCTTTTGCTTTTTCTAAAACTTCATTAAATGGAACATAAATGAATTCAGCTTCATTGTCAACAAACTTTTTTATTAGCCAAGGACATGCAATTCGATCTATTTTTGGTCGTTCTCTGGTAATCCATTTCATTTTTTAAATCTTTAGGATTTTGATATTCAAATCTAGCAAAATCATTTGGTTTCAAGAATTTATAAATTACACTGATTTTGTTTTTCTTTTTCACCATTCCATGTAACGGTTTTAATTAGTAAAACAATAATTAATCACCTAAAAATCAATTATTTATATTTTTAAATCATTATATTAGCGTGTTGAAAAATATCAATTTATACCAAGGATACACACGCTCATTTCGACTTACTTCTCTATTTTTTAATTTGGTATAAAACAGTTTGGCCCCTCCTCTAACTTTAGAACAAACAAAAACAATTATAAACCATCAAAATTAGAGAAAATGGAACCACACTTAGAAGAAATTCGCGATCAGCAAAAGCAATCTTGGAACAAGTTTTCTGGAGGCTGGAAGAAATGGGATGACCTTGTAATGGATTTTTTTAAACCAATGGGAGATGAAATAATTCGATTACTTAATCCAAAAGGCAATGATTATGTTCTTGATATTGCTTCTGGCACGGGAGAACCCGGACTGACAATTGCAGGAAAATTGCCTGATGGCAAGGTTGTAATTACTGACCTCGCTGAAGATATGCTGAAAATCGCACATGAAAATGCCCTTTTAAAAGGACTTACAAACGTTGAAACTGTTGCGTGCGATGTATGCGAGCTACCCTTTCCAGATAATACATTTGATGCGATAAGTTGCCGATTTGGATTTATGTTTTTTCCTGATATGCAATTAGCGGCCAATGAAATGGTTCGCGTTCTTAAGCCTGGCGGAAAAATAGCAACAGCAGTTTGGAATATTCCTGAAAAAAACTTCTGGATTACAGCTACAATGGGAACAATTAATAAAAATCTGGAGCTTCTGCCACCGCCTCCCGGTTCGCCTGGTATATTTCGTTGTGCTGAAGATGGCTTTATTTCAAATATATTTTCTAAAGCTGGCTTGAAAAACATTTCTCAGGTTGAAGTAACAGGAAAACTAAATTGTAAAACTGTAGACGCTTACTGGGGAATGTTAACAGAAGTCGCAGCTCCAATTGTAGCGGCCCTTGATTCTGCCAGTGATGAAATGAATGAAAAAATAAAAACGGAAACCTATGCCAAAGTAAATGAAAAATATCCCGATGGAAATGTTGTTATTGATTCAAGTACCTGGGTTATCTATGGTGAAAAATAAAGCAATTTTAAATCAATGCAAACTGATAGAAAGAAAAAAGCCTTCTCTGTTGTGAGAAGGCTTCTTTTTATTTAATTATCTTTAAATAAGCACTGTAAACATCGTCTTTAAGAGAAGTTCGCATATAATACATGTCTTCGTCTTTTGTATTTAAATCAAATTTAATCAAGCCGGCATCACAATAGTAAAAGATAGTATCGTCAACAGGAAACTCAATATTTGAAATAGGCATAGTAGTTAATTTAATTTCAAATGCTATTTCGCCATTTGTTATGTCAATTTGAAAAAGTTTCTTTTTACGTGTATATCCCCAGATATTATCATTATCCTCTGTAATGTATTCAATATTATCATCTTTAAAATCCCTTCTCCATATTTGAGTTCCGGTTTTTGAATCAACCGCATATAAAGTAGAAACTGTTGTTCCTTGTGCTGCAAAATATACTTTTTTGTCTTTACAGAATATACGCTCCTTTACATTGAACTGATTTTCATCTAATTTAAACTGCCACAAAATATCTAATTTATCTGGGCTCAAGGCATAAAGCACATCTTTTTCATTTGCTATAAATACATTTTCTCCATCAGTTGCAGGTTTTCCGTACATTGGTACTTCAAAGGTTTTTTGGGCAAGAACTTTTCCTGTATTTGCATCAAAACTATATAAGCTGGACGCGCTTTGAGCAAAAATTTTGTTGTTAAGATAAAGAACCGGAATATCATTATTAGTGGAATCTAGCTTATAGCTCCATGCTAAACTTCCATCTTTAGTGTTAAGGGCGTATATATTGCCATTTTGAGCAGTTATATAAAGTTTTCCATTATTGATGATTGGAACTTGATTTTTCAGTACAATTTGATCTGTACTATTGCCTAATCTTGATTTCCAAAAAATATCCCCGGTTTGGTTGTCAACTGCAAAAATTTCACCGTTAATGAACGGAACATACACAATGCCGTCATGCAGCGTTACCAGGTTTGCGCACATTTCAGTAAAGGCATCTGTAGCTTTTACAGTCCAACCAATTTGTTCAGATTCTAAATCATACGAAAAAAGAGATCCGTCATAGTCATAAATTAGAATTGACGCTTCGTCTAAAGGCACTTTTTTAAGCGGTCTTAAAACTTTATTAGAGACTGCGTCAGTAAGTGTTGGCGCTTGTCCAAAAATATTTATAACTGTAAATAGAAATAAAAGAGTTATTAGTTTTTTCTTCATTTTTAAGATTTGGGCATTAAAAATTGTTTGAACTATTTCTTATAACGTAAGTTTTTGCTATTTCTTTTAAATGCAAATAACTTGATATAAGAATCAGACATAAATTAGTGCTAATATAGAAACAATTCTAATAAACATTCTCATCTACAGTTTTAATAAAAAAATAAATATTAAAATATGGCCAAAGAAATTTAGATTAATCCGTACTTCTTGTTATTATCCATTTTGTTTTGGATCATAAAGCATTGCTGTACATAAACAGTTTTTTCTTTCCTTAGTCATTAATATCGGACAGTTCACACATGATTTACAGCCCTCCCAAAACATTTCATCTACAGGCAATTCTGCGAAAGTAACAGGTTCAAAACCGAGTTCATGGTTCATTTTCATAACCGCAAGCCCCGAAGTTAAACTGAATATGCGAGCGTCAGGATACATTTCGCGACTCAGTTCAAAAATCTTTTGTTTAATTTTTTTCGCAAGTCCAGAATGTCTAAATTCGGGTGCCACGATAAGTCCTGAATTAGAAACAAAATTACCATTCTCCCAGGAAGAAATAAAAGAAAAACCTGCCCATCGCCCATCTGAAGCAAAAGCTATCACAGCTTCACCCTTTTTCATTTTTGTTTCGAGAAACTCCGGTGAACGTCCTGAAATACCCGTGCCTCGAGCTATAGCTGAAGATAACGTCACTTCGCAGATCTCTCTGATCCAGAAAGTATGCGCGCATCTTGCTTTTTCGATTGTAAATTCAACTAATTCCTCTGGCTCTTCAACAGCCGAAAATGTTGTTCTATTACGAAATGAGCCAGAAAAAAAGAAGTTTTTATTTGTTAGGGTTATTTTAGAATTTATGATGGGGTCTATGATTTTCATAATCGTTTAATTTATATGGTGCAGATGTACAAAGTGAAAATTTCAATTTATATTGTTAAACTATTTTTGAAATTAGTAAAACAGCAATAAAGAAAACTATGGTAAATACCATTAAGTTGATGAACCTGTTTTTATTATTCATAGATTTTTTAGATAGATATACTTTTGTAATTTCTTTACTTCTCGTTTTATTTGCTTTCATCTTTATTTTTGATTAATAATGTTTTGAACTAGTTTTGATGTTATCACAGTTGTTGCAAAAAACTATTGAATTAAAATCAATAATTTATTATGGTGATTGTATCTGCTAAAACAAATGGTATGCCAGAACAAACAAATAAAAGTAAATTACTGTATATCAATATATTGAGTATTTTGATAGCTTTTTAAAAGAAAAAAAGCTATCAAAATGATAAGATTAACTATTCAAAATGAAAGGGATATTAGCGATTACTGAACATAAATGCCAAGTATTGTTTTGGAACTTTCATGTTATTTATAACTGGATTTTAAGAATCTTGCGTGTGTATTAAACATTGATAAATTATCCTAATTATTTTTTTCAATCAATTCGATAATTTTTAAGGCAACACCGTTTGATGATTGGAAATTTTGCCCTGTAACAATTCGGCCATCTTGCTCAACATAAGATTCATTTCTCTTTGAGAATTTAAAATTTCCCCCTCTTTCTTCTATTGTTTTCTGAATTAAGAATGGAAAGTGCTTAAGATATTCGCCATCTTGCTTTTCAAAAGAGTCAGGATAACCACTTAATTTTTTTCCTTCAACTAAGAATTTTCCATTTTTAGTTTTCAAGTTAACAATGCCCGCTGTTCCATGACATACCGAAGAAATAATGCCGTTATTATCTTCATATACTTGCATAGAAATGCGCTGAATGTCTAAATTTTCAGGAACATCATACATTGCGCTTCCGCCACCAATATAATGAACAGCTTTGTAAGTTTTATAATCAACTTCCTTAGGGTTCAGCGTATGTTTTATCGCGTACATGAAGTCTGGATTATATAAATATTGTTTTTGCAAGTCATCAGAGGTATTAATATAGGCTAAAGGAATAGCACCTCCCTTTGGACTCACAAAATCAACTGTATAACCCGAATTTATAAAAGTATCATAAGCGTTTACGATTTCGGCAAAACTATTACCAGTTGAAATTGTAGAATTTCCGTAATAATTTGCATTAGAGACAATGAATAATATTTTTTTTCCTGATTTATTACTTGTTTTGCTACTTGCTGCTTTGCTAATTATTTTCCATTCACTCAGAATTTTTTTAAGCAAAAACATATCTATAAATTCTTGTTTTCTTTCAGGAATGAGAATTTCGGCTTTCGCAATAGCGATATCATTAAAATATTCTATCGAAATGATTTTTCCTATACGACCATTAAATTCTCCTTTGTTCCCTTTCTGAAACCAAGAGACATATTCTGAACTAGGAACTATCCATAAAGGTTTTTCCTTGTGGCTCAGAAAAAGATTAGCTTCAGGATAAAAAGCCTTACTAATGCTGTCGGGCATATTATAAGATGTACCCTCAATATAATTTTGAATACAATTCTCAATTAGAGATTGCTCCGATTGTGAAAAGGCTAAATTTGATAGTAATGCTAATAGGATTGCGAAAAAGATTTTTCTCATAAACTTTGGATTTTAATGATTTAAAAAAATGTTTTTCAAAACTATATTGATTAACTTTTAAATCATTCCAAGTTTATAATATCAGGAGTACGGATTTATAATTTTGGAGTAATTTTTTCTTATAATTCAGAAAACACAATACCCGTTTGCGTCCACAATCAAATATTTTTAATATAAATAAAACAGTAATTGTCAACCTACATAAAAACAAGATAAATAAAAAATAGCACTGAAAACCAATCGTTTTCAGTGCTATTTCAATTCTTTATGATCTACTTATGTTATTTCAGTTGCGTAGTATTTACTCTTGTTGGCGTATCTTTTCCACTAATAATCGAAGAAGAACTTAATGCAATTGATTTTATTATTTGGGTCATGTTATCAATATCCAACGTTTCAAATTCATCGTCGGCTGTGTGATACGTTAGTTCATTATCCATTTTTGAAGTCGAAATGGTATGTGCAGGAACTCCAAGCCTAGCTAACGTAGCGTTGTCTGAGCGGTAAAATAACTGTTGGTCGGGATAAGGATCTGAATAAAATGTAAAATTCGTTCCTATTAAATTAGCTTGTAAAATTTGCCCCATATTCGACTTTTCGTAGCCTGTAATGTAAGCAGAGTTTTTACCCCATTTAGATTCTGTTCCTATCATTTCAATATTGAACATTGCAATCACTTGTTCTGGCGCAAGCTGTTTAGAAAAATATTTGGCTCCATAACCACCTATTTCTTCAGCTACAAATGTGGTAAAAATAATAGTACGCTCGTTGTTATTTTGTTTTTTAAAATATTTCGCAAGCATAATTACAGCTGTTGTTCCAGCTGCATCATCATTAGCACCATTATAAATAGAATCTGTTGCAGGATGCGGAGCACCTTCTTCAGGAGAGCCTACTCCTAAATGATCATAGTGTCCTGAAAAAATCACATATTCATTTGGTTTCGTTTTTCCGGGTAATATTCCAACAACATTATTCAAGGCTTTTTTGGAAATTGTATTCGTTAATTCAACAGAAAAAGTCGTCGCTTCTGTGGTACCAAAAACAAACATAATTGTATTGTTTCCCGGAGTAGCATTTACTCGATCAATATGTTGAATATTCGGTAAAACTTTATCAAATGAAGGGTCAACTAATACTAAAAGATTTTTCGGACTTTTATAATATTCATTAAATTTCTCGCCAATGTTATCCCCTTTACTGATTTTTACAATAGAAATATCGCTTTTTTCATTTAAAGAAACTTGAGGAAGGTAGGAGAATGTTGCAACCTGATTATTATTTATTTCTTTGCCATCAATAGTAATTTTTGAAGAAACTGCTTTAGAGACAGTCATCGAAAATTCTTGTCTGTAATTCGTTGCTCCATTGAAAGTTTGCAAACCAATGGCTTTAAACTCTGACTCTATAAAGGTCGATGCTTTTTCAATACCGGGAGTAAAAGTTCTCCTACCCTGCATATCATCAGCTGAAAGTATTTTCTCTATACGAGTTACTTCCTTATTTGTAATAATTTTATCAATCGATTGTCCATGTACATTAAAACATTGACTTAAAACAAAGATACTTACAATAATTTTTTTCATATTTTACTTTTATAAATAGCATTTTAGTTAAACCAAAAGTACGTTAATTATCTGCGAAACTTAGCGGTAGTAAAAATTTTTAATTGAAAAAACTGAGGTTTTATAACTTTCAGTATATACTATTTTCCAGTCATATAAGTCTCCACTGAATACTTTGCTTTTTTGATTATGATGAATCAGTCTTTCTTTTAAATTGGACGTAAATCTTATATAGAAATTATTCTTGCCTTAACTAAATAAAATATAAATCATAAAATTTATAAAAGTATATAAAGGAAAAAAACTCCAAAATCATATGATTTTGGAGTTTTTGAAAATTCTGTGGGCCTTACGAACCTTTTTACGAACCATTTCTACAGGATTTAAAGAAAATTTCAATGAAGAAAATTCTAATTACAGTTTTTAGTAACTCAATTATCATATAAATATTTTTATATTCGCTGGAGGCAATGTTAAACTATTATACAAAGCAACTAAAAATAAGTTGCCAATAATTTTAAGACAACATATGATTAGACAAATTTCAATACTTGGTTGTTTATTACTCTTTTTACTTTTTTCAAATTGTAAACAAAAAAAGATACATCCGAAATTAGATTATAATACAAAAGCTAATGAAGTTATAAAACAACTTTTAAAAGAAGAGTCATGTCAGTGTATATTAGAAATTCCAACAAAATCATTAATTGAAATACATAAAATTGAGGATCTTAAACCCGGAATTGAAAACGTATTGATTGAAAAATTGCATTTGAAAAACCGTAAGGAACTAGATAGCTTAGTAAGTGTCTCAAATAATTTTGTTTTAGATACTACAGGATTTAAACAAGGCAATATTAAAGTTGTGGCTCTAGATTCTTTAAGAGAATTAGCTAAAGATCCAAATTATTGTCCTAAAGGAATTTTATGTGTCAGAAAACCAATTTTTGATAAGAACTATCAAAACGTTATTGTAGATTATGGTTATGCTTTTATGTGTCTTTCTTCTCCTTGGGCAATCTACAGATTTGAAAATGGAAAATGGAAGAGATAAAAAAGATTACTTGTCAGCGGATTTTAAACAAAAAAAACTCCTTAATTTCTTAAGGAGTTTTTTGGTGGGCGATGAGGGGTTCGAACCCCCGACCACTTCCGATGAAAAATCGGAATGCTCCGAAACACCTGAGCTAATCTTTTTTAGAAATTAATTCTTGAATTTTAATTCTGCTTTTCCATGATTTAATTTGCAATTCTCTTTTGTGTGCAAGTTCTTTGTTTTCGTAGTTTTCCGTGTAAACAACTTTCCAGTCATTCACACTTCCAGTAAAACCTTTGCTTTTTTGATTATGACGAATAACTCTTTCAACTAGATCCGAAGTAAATCCGATATAAAATTTATTTTTGCTTTCGCTAAATAGGATATAAACAATAAATACCATGAGTTTAGAAAATAAAAAAACTCCAAAATCACATGACTTTGGAGTTTTTGGAAATTTGTGGGCGATGAGGGGTTCGAACCCCCGACCCCCTCGGTGTAAACGAGGTGCTCTGAACCAGCTGAGCTAATCGCCCTATTTTACTAGGTTGCTATCATTTCGTGATTGCGAGTGCAAATATACAGCTAGAATTCGAATTTGCAAGCGTTTTTCAAAAAAAAATAGAAGAAAGTTTCAATAAAATATTTAGAAAGCTATTTTTCAACGAATTAAAAAACTGAAAAAAATCTTCATTCTCTTAAATTTAGTTAAAAATCGAAAACTCAAAAGCTAATTCATAATATTCTTTTGTATTCACTTGCTATAATCATACCTTTGCAAACCTTAATTGTATATCCAAATGGCTAGATTTCAAGAAAACGATTTACCTAAAGCTAAATTAGACTCCAATTCCCTTCAAAAAGCAATCAGAATTTTTAAATATGGCAAAGGCCACAAATGGAAATTTTTCCTGGGTTTGATTTTCCTCTTACTTACTAGTGCCACTGCCCTCGCCTTTCCTAAATTAATGGGAATGCTTGTTGACTGTGTTACTAATAAAGATTTAAGCAGAGCAAATGAAATTGCTGTTGGACTTATGGTGATCCTAACGTTACAGGCCATTTTTTCATTCTTTAGAATTTCTTTATTTGTAAATTTTACTGAAAACTCACTTTCAAATATTCGTTTTGCATTATATGAAAACCTGGTAAAATTGCCAATGGGATTTTATTCTCAAAAACGTGTCGGAGAATTAAATAGTCGCATCAGCGCTGATATTTCTCAATTGCAGGACACTTTTACTACTACAATTGCCGAATTTTTACGTCAGTTTATTTTAATTGTTGGAGGTTTTGTCATTTTAGGCAATATTAGCCCGAAATTGACTTTAATGATGCTGGCTATTGTTCCGATTGTAGCCGTTGCAGCTGTTATTTTTGGAAGATTTATTCGTAAATACGGAAAAAAGACTCAAGATAAAGTAGCCGAAAGTCAGGTTATTGTTGAAGAAACGCTGCAAGGAATCAGCAACGTTAAAGCTTTCGCTAATGAATGGTACGAAATTCAGCGTTATAAAAATAAGATCAAAGAGATTGTAAAAATCGCTATTAAAGGCGGTCAATATAGAGGTTATTTTGCTTCGTTCATTATTTTATGCCTTTTTGGATGTGTAGTTGCCGTTGTTTGGTACGGAATTACATTGACAATTAAAGGAGAAGTTGAAGGTGTAGGTGATTTAATTTCATTCGTGCTTTATACCACCTTTATTGGTGCTTCATTTGGCGGAATTGCTGAGATGTATGCTCAAATTCAAAAAGCGGTTGGTGCAACCGAACGTGTTTTTGAACTTTTAGAGGAAACTCCGGAAGAAATCAATACAAATTCTAAAGTACATGCAATTGAGAAAATAAAAGGAAATGTCACTTTTAAAAATGTTGCATTTCATTATCCATCAAGAAAAGAAGTTCAGGTTTTGAAGGATGTCAATTTCTCTGCCGAATTTGGACAAAAAATTGCTATCGTTGGTCCAAGTGGTGCTGGAAAATCGACAATTTCGTCTTTATTATTGCGCTTTTACGATATTACCTCAGGAGAAATTCTAGTTGACGGAAAAAATATTCATGATTATGATTTAGAAAATCTACGTGGTAATATGAGTATTGTACCTCAGGATGTAATTTTATTCGGAGGGACAATCAGAGAAAATATTGCTTACGGAAAACCAGATGCTTCTGATGAAGAAATTATGGTTGCAGCAAAACAAGCAAACGCTTTTAATTTTATAGAAGGTTTCCCAGAAAAATTTGAAACATTAGTTGGAGAACGCGGTGTAAAATTATCTGGCGGACAGCGTCAGCGCATTGCTATCGCAAGAGCTTTGCTTAAAAATCCAAGTATTTTGATTTTGGATGAAGCTACTTCATCATTAGACAGCGAAAGCGAAAAGCTGGTTCAGGAAGCTTTAGAAGTTTTAATGGAAGGAAGAACAAGCATCATCATCGCTCACAGACTTTCAACTATTAGAAATGCTGATAAAATTTTAGTTCTGGATAACGGAAAAATCTCCGAAGAAGGAACACACCAGGAATTAATAAACCTTGAAAACGGAATTTATAAAAACTTGAGCAATTTACAGTTTAGTAATTCTTAAAATAAAATCTCAATTTAGAAATTCTAAATTCAAAAAAAAGCTCCATTTGCAAAACAAATGGAGCTTTTTTATATAAACTATAAACTGTAAACTGAGACTGAAAACTACTCCTTCCCTTTTCTACGTTTACGTTCCGCTTTAATCATCGATAATTCACGACTTGTTTGTCCTGCAACCGAAGTGTTTTCTTCAGCACGACGGATCAAATACGGCATAACATCTTTAACTGGTCCAAATGGTAAATATTTAGCATCATTATAACCGTTTTCAGCTAGGTTATAACTAATATTATCGCTCATTCCGTACAATTGCCCAAACCAGATTCGGTTATCATTTTTAGCAATTCCTTTTTGAGCCATCATTTCCATTAATTTATAAGAGCTCAATTCATTGTGAGTTCCGGCAAAAATAGCCATAGTATCAATATGGTCTAACATATAATGAACAGCAGCGTCATAATTCACATCTGTAGCTTCTTTAGAAACACAAATTGGCGAAACATATCCTTTTTCTTCTGCACGTTTATTTTCTTTTTCCATGTAAGCACCACGAACTAATTTCATTCCAATAAAGAAACCTTCATTCTTAGCAACGTCATGCAATTTTTTCAAGTAATCTAAACGATCCCAACGATACATCTGCAAAGTATTAAATACAATAGCTTTTTCTTTATTGTATTTGCGCATCATATCGGTTACTAAATCATCAGCAGCATCTTGCATCCAGCTTTCTTCACCATCAATTAATAAAGCAACATCTTTTTTATGAGCTTCACCGCAAACTTGATCAAAACGAGCTACCACTCTATCCCATTCTGCTTGTTCTGCAGGAGTTAAAGTTTGTTTTTCTCCTATTTTTTCATACAATTCAAAACGGCCTAAACCAGTTGGTTTGAAAACCGCAAACGGAATAGCCAAACGTTCTTTGGCAAAATCAATAGTTCTCAATGTCATTTCAAGAGCAGCATCAAACTGTTCTTCTTCTTCTTTTCCTTCAACTGAATAATCTAATACAGATGAGACACCCTTTGTAAACATTTTATCTACAACCGAAAGGCAGTCATTTTCATTCACACCACCACAAAAGTGATCAAAAACTGTCGCACGAATCAATCCTTCTACCGGAAGGTGCGCTTTAAGAGCAAAATTAGTTACAGCAGTTCCAATTCTAACAAGAGGCTCGCTGTCAATCATTTTAAAAAGAAAGTAAGCTCTATCTAGTTCTGTATCACTTTTTAGCGAAAATGCTACTTGAGTGTTATCGAATATTTTTTCCATTAAGTTTAGTTTTTGTGCAAAGATATAGAGTGTTTTGAATATTATTTACGAAATCGTGTGAAATTTTTCTAAATTATCAATACAGCAAATCAATATATAAAATTGTGAAGTAAAATTTTACTGCTTCTTTATGAATTTATTCAGAATCTGGATTTTAAAATTAAAAAGTAATTTAGAATCATTCGTTTTTAAACAAATTAGGGCTAAAGTTTGAATATTATTTAGTCTAAAAAGCCTTATTTTTGCGGTCTCAATTAACCTAAGAAGTATGAAATCTATTCAAGCAAATAATTATTTGGTGCATTTTAACCAAAATGCCTACGAAGCCTTAAATAACCATTTAAAAGAAAATAAGTATTCTAATCTCTTTATTATAGTAGACGATAAAACAAATGAATATTGTCTTTCTAAACTTTTGCCACAAATTGAAACTGATTTAAACATCGAAATTATTGAATTTGAATCGGGTGAAGAAAATAAAAATATTGAAACTTGTATTCAAATCTGGAATGTACTTACAGAACTTGGAGCCGACAGAAAATCACTTGTAATTAATTTAGGTGGCGGCGTTGTTACTGATTTAGGCGGATTTGTTGCTTCTACTTTTAAAAGAGGTGTTGATTTCATAAATATTCCAACAACTTTATTATCAATGGTTGATGCTTCAGTTGGAGGGAAAACAGGCGTTGACTTAGGAAATCTTAAAAATCAGATTGGTGTAATCAATGTACCTAAGATGGTTTTAATTGATACGGAATACCTTCAGACTTTATCACAAAGCGAAATGCGTTCCGGCTTAGCCGAAATGTTGAAACATGGCCTTATTTACGATGTTGCGTACTGGGAACAATTTTTAGATATAAAATCTATTGATTATAATGGATTAGATGAACTTATTTATCGTTCAGTTGAAATTAAAAATGATATTGTAATTCAGGACCCAACAGAAAAAAACATCAGAAAAGCTTTAAATTTTGGACATACCCTCGGACATGCCATAGAAAGTTACTTTCTAGAAAGCGAAACAAAAACTACATTGTTACATGGAGAAGCAATTGCAATAGGAATGATTCTGGAAAGCTATATTTCGTTGCAAAAAGATTTAATCACTGCTACCGAATATTCTGAAATCAAAACTGCTATAAAAAGCATTTATGATGACGTAATTATTGAAGAAAATGACATTGATCCAATACTAGAATTATTGATTCACGACAAAAAAAATGAATACGGTTTGATTCAGTTTGCACTGATTGAAGGTATCGGAAAAATAAAAATCAACCAATCGGTTGAAAATAAATTAATTCTAGAAGCGTTTCAAGATTATAAATCTTAAATATTTTTTAATCAAAAGCATTGCTTTAGGTATATATTATTTTTTACATTTGCCTCGATGAAAACAAACAGAAAACAAAGAAATTTCAGCTCTTATAGAAACAGACTCAACAGTTCTTTATTAAGAATGCTGAATCGTTTTTACAATAGCAAAAGTCCGTTTTGTTTTGATGTTTTCTTATTTTCAAAAGCCGAGCACGAAAAACTGCAAATTATTTTTGCCAATATTAGAGTTTGAATTTTAGATTTAGCGACGTTTTTACTAAATTTAAATACAAATTAAAATATTGAAAATTAAATGAATACAAAATATTCTGATCTAATAAACCAAACATACTATTTTCCACAGGAGGAATTTAAACTAAACAAGGACAACCTTCAGTTTCACAACATCGATTTGATGAAACTAGTTGAACAATATGGTACACCTTTAAAGTTTACTTATTTACCTCAGATTTCTGAAAACATCAACAAGGCAAAATCTTGGTTCAGAAAAGCAATGGAAAAGAATAAATACGAAGCTAAATATTATTATTGCTATTGTACTAAAAGCTCTCATTTTGAATACATTATGAATGAAGCTTTCAAGAATAACATTCATATTGAAACTTCGTCAGCATTTGACGTTAACATTGTTGAGAATTTACTTGAAAACGGAAAAATCAACAAAAGTACTTACGTTATCTGTAATGGTTTCAAAAGAGACGAATACATTACTAATATTGCACGATTAATTAATAACGGACACAAAAATACTATTCCGATTATTGATAATTATGAAGAACTTGATTTGCTTCAGGGTGAAATTAAAGGAAAATTCAAAATTGGAATTCGTATTGCTGCTGAAGAAGAGCCTAAATTTGAGTTTTATACTTCAAGATTAGGAATTGGTTATAAAAACATCGTTTCGTTCTATAAAAAACAAATTCAGGAGAATGATAAATTGGAGCTTAAAATGCTGCACTTTTTCATTAATACCGGAATCAACGATACATCATATTACTGGAACGAGCTTGTAAAATGTATTAAAGTGTACATTGCACTTAAAAAGGAATGCCCTACTCTTGATGGCTTGAACATTGGAGGCGGTTTCCCAATTAAAAACTCGCTTGCTTTTGAATATGATTATCAATACATGATTGATGAAATTATCAATCAAATTAAAATTGCTTGTGAAGAAGCTGAAGTTGATGTACCAAATATCTTTACCGAATTTGGTTCGTTTACAGTAGGTGAAAGTGGTGGCGCTATCTATCAGATTTTATATCAAAAACAACAAAATGATAGAGAAAAATGGAATATGATCGATTCATCGTTCATTACTACTTTGCCAGATACTTGGGCTATAAATAAACGTTTTATTATGCTGGCAATCAACCGCTGGAATGATACTTACGAACGGGTTCTATTAGGCGGACTGACTTGTGATAGTGACGATTATTACAACTCTGAACAGAATATGAACGCAATTTATTTGCCTAAATACAACAAAGAAAAGCCATTGTATATTGGTTTCTTTAATACGGGTGCGTATCAGGAAACAATTGGAGGTTATGGTGGTTTACATCACTGCTTGATTCCGCAGCCAAAACATATTTTGATAGATCGTGACGAAAATGGAATTCTGGCAACAGAAGTTTTCTCAGAACAACAAACTTCTGATGATGTATTGAAAATTTTGGGCTACAAGAAAAAAATGTAAAAATAATGCAAATTAAAAAGTTAATATCTTTAAATTTATTAATTTGCAGTAAGATCGTAAAAGGTTAACAGCTTTTAATTCAAACAAAAACAAAAAAAAAAGAAATGAAAGGACCAATCAGTCAGTTTATTGAAAAACATTATTTACACTTTAACTCTGCTTCTCTAGTAGATGCGGCTAAAGAGTACGAGCAACAGCTGGCTAACGGCTCAAAAATGCTTGTAAGTATGGCTGGTGCTATGAGTACAGCTGAAATTGGTAAAATTTTTGCAGAAATAATTAGACAAGATAAAGTACAAATTATTTCGTGTACTGGAGCCAATCTAGAAGAAGACATCATGAATTTAGTAGCTCATTCTCACTACGAAAGAGTTCCTAACTACCGTGATTTGACACCAGAAGATGAATGGGCACTCCTTGAAAGAGGATTAAACCGTGTAACAGATACTTGTATTCCTGAGCATGAGGCTTTCAGACGTTTGCAAAAACATATCTACAAAATTTGGAAAGATGCAGATGATAAAGGAGAGCGTTATTTTCCACATGAATTCATGTACAAAATGTTATTGTCTGGTGTTCTTGAAGAATATTACGAAATTGATTTGAAAGACAGCTGGATGTATGCAGCAGCTGAAAAAAATCTTCCAATTATCGTTCCAGGATGGGAAGATAGTACAATGGGAAATATTTTCGCTTCTTATGTAATTAAAGGCGAGCTAAAAGCTTCGACAATGAAATCTGGAATTGAGTACATGACTTTCTTAGCAGATTGGTATTCAAAAAACAGCAGCAATGGTATCGGATTCTTCCAAATTGGTGGTGGTATTGCAGGTGACTTCCCTATTTGCGTTGTACCAATGTTATATCAAGACATGGAAATGCATGATGTTCCTTTCTGGAGTTATTTCTGTCAAATTTCTGATTCAACAACTAGTTACGGATCATACTCAGGAGCGGTTCCAAATGAGAAAATCACTTGGGGTAAATTAGACATCAAAACCCCTAAATTTATTATCGAATCGGATGCTACAATTGTTGCGCCGTTAATTTTTGCATATTTATTAGATTTATAGGATATTTTTATGAAAAGAGTTATAGTAGACTACGCCAAACTGACAAACGAAATTTTAAACCTTTTGGTTGAAAAATTTCCTGATGGTTATGATGATTCGGATGTTATCCGTTTTAGAAACGCTAAAAACGAATTAGTAGAAGCTGTTGAAGTACGTACTGAAGACACTATTTATTTAGTAAAAATTAGTACTAAACTTGCTGACAGAATTGAAAATTATGACGAAGATGATGATATCGATCTTGATGTTGACACAATCGAACCGGTAAAAGGTCTTGATCTTGATGATGATGCTGCTGACGATGACGATGATGATGACAATCAAGATAAACCAGACACTGATGGCGGTGACGATGATGATGAAGACAGAGACACAGACGATATAGCTGATGAAGATGATGAAGATGATGACGAAGATTAATCATTAAACTTATAAAACGAAGGAACTCTTTTGAGTTCCTTTTTTTTATCAATTACTATTTTTATTTGTAAGAAATTAATTATATTTAATTTTTAAAACAATCAATCAAGATACAACGTTACTACATGACTTCAGAATTATTACATGTCAAATTAAAAGAGAATTTTGGATTTGAAAAATTCAGACCCAATCAAGAAACCATTATAACAACGGTTTTATCTGGTCAAGATACTCTTGCCATTATGCCAACCGGTGGCGGAAAATCAATTTGTTTTCAATTGCCAGCACTTATTTTGCCGGGAATCACAATTGTAATTTCTCCTTTAATTGCATTAATGAAAGATCAAGTTGACAGTTTAAAAACAAATGGCATTTCTGCCTGTTTTATTAACAGCAGTCAATCCTCTGAAGAACAGCAGTATTATATCGACAATTTAAGATCAAACACTTTTAAGCTCGTTTATATTGCACCTGAAAGTTTATCTTATTTAGATAATGCATTTAACGAATTGACAATCAGTTTAATTGCAATTGATGAAGCGCACTGTATTTCGTCATGGGGCCATGACTTTAGACCTGCATATACAAATTTGGGATATTTAAAAAACCGCTTCCCTTCTACTCCAATCCTTGCTCTAACTGCAACTGCCGATAAAGCAACTCGTGTAGATATAACAAAGCAATTGAATTTAAAAAACCCGAAAACTTTTGTTGCCTCATTTGATCGCGCAAATTTAAGTCTTGAAGTGCGACCTGCATTAGATCGTGTAAAACAAATTATTGATTTTGTTGAAAATAAACCTAACGAATCAGGAATTATTTATTGTTTGAGCAGAAAAACTACGGAAGAACTAGCTGAAAAATTATCTAAAAATGGCATTTCTGCAAAAGCATATCACGCAGGTTTAGACAATACAAAAAGAGCTAAAACGCAAGATGAATTTATCAATGATGACTGTCAAGTGGTTTGTGCTACAATTGCTTTCGGAATGGGCATCGACAAATCAAATGTTCGCTGGGTAATTCATTATAATTTGCCAAAAAACATTGAAGGTTATTATCAAGAAATAGGTCGTGCAGGTCGTGATGGCATGCCGGCTGAAACTGTTTTATTTGAAAGTTATGCCGACGTTATTCAGCTTCAAAAATTTGCTTCTGAAGGATTGAATTCTGATGTGCAACTTGCCAAATTAGATCGAATGAAACAATATGCAGATGCGCTAAGCTGCCGCAGAAAAATATTGCTTTCGTATTTTGGTGAATTAGTTACTGAAAATTGTGGTAATTGTGATATTTGCAAAAATCCTCCAACTTTTTTCGATGGGACGATTCTCGCGCAAAAAGCCCTTTCGGCTATAACGAGATTGCAAGAATCTGAACCATTAGCTGTAATTGTAGATTTTTTGCGAGGTTCAAAAAACGCATATATCTACGAAAAAAATTATCAAACCTTAAAAACGTACGGAATTGGCGCTGATGTTTCTTGGTACGATTGGAATCAATATTTAATTCAGCTGATTAATTTAGGATATTGCGAAATTGCTTTTCATCAGCACAATAAAATTCTTTTGACATCTTTTGCCAAAAAAGTTTTATTTGAAAGAGAAAAAGTAAAATTGACAACTGTTGTTAAAAAAGTAATTGATAAAAACGAAATAAAACAAGATAAAGCTAAAACCACTAAAAATTCATTATTTGAAACGCTTAGAAAATTGCGTTATGAAATTGCACAGGAAGAAGAAGTTCCTGCATATGTGATTTTCAGCGACGCGTCTTTGAGGCAAATGGAAATTTTAAGACCAATGAGCGATGAGGATTTTCTTGCTGTTGAAGGTGTTGGTAAGGCTAAACTTGAAAAATATGGAACCGAATTTATAAATGCAATTATTGAATTTCAAAGAAATAAATCAGTAATTAAGAAAGAAAAAAAGGAAAAAAAAGAAAGTACCTATTCAAAAACGTTGGAGTTATTTCAAAACGGACTTTCTATTGAGGAAATTGCTGGACAAAGAAATCTTGGTGAAACTACGGTTGTTTCTCACTTAGCAAAATTATATGTTGACGGACATGATTTAGATTTAAGTCAGTTTGTTTCTGACGAAGAAATTGCTGCAATAGAAAAAGCTCAAATCGAATTAGAAAACCCTACTGCTTTAAGGCCGTACTTTGAACATTTTGAAGAAAAAATGTCTTATGATAAAATTAGATTTGGTTTGGCGTTTATTGAGAGAAAACATCAAACTATTCAATAGATCACTCATTTTTGTTATTTCCACAAAGTAGAATTGGCAAGATTGAATAAAAAAAATCCTGCGAAGTAAATTTCACAGGATTTTTTTTATTCATTTTTGATTTTACAAATACCTCTCTTCAAAAACTTTTTGATGATGTTTTTGATGTCCAATAACCACAAAACCAAGCGCTCGAACAGAAATCTGATTGTTTGAAGCGGTTCCGATTCTTTTAAGCTGTTCTTCAGATAAACTTTTATAAAACAATAAAGTTGAATGTCTTAACGCAGAAAATTCAGTTAATAATTCTTGAATACTTCTTTTGTTTGAGTCAGTATTATTCGCGTAATCATCTTCCTCAAAACTGGGTAAAGCTGTTTTGTCATTTCGTGAAAATCTCAAAGCGCGATAGGCAAAAATACGCTCACAATCAATAATATGTTGAATGATATCTTTAATAGTCCATTTTCCTTCTGCATAGCGATAATCAAATTTATCCATCGGAATATCTTGCACAAATCTAATAAAGTTGTGAAGAGAGATTTCTAACTCTTCAATCAAATTTACATTTCCAGCCTCGCGGATATAAGTAGCAAATCCGCCAGAATATTCGTTTTCTAACAATTGATCTGAATTCATTTTTTTAATTTTTAAGCAGAGTTTCTACTAGCGTTTGTATTTCCAAAAAGCGATCTAGTAACAATTTTTTCATATACTTTGATCAAATCTTCATTGCCCTCTTTTTTATTCAATTCATTGATTCTTAAAAGTGCATATTGCTGAATTGTCAGTAAAGGCAAAACAATGCGCTCTCTGATCTGAATTGACGCAATACCATCAGGATAGTTTTCCATTAAAGTTTTGTGTCCGGCAATTTTTAGCAAAAGTCGTTTTGTTTCTGAGAATTCATCAAAGATAATTTGCCAAAATTCACCAAATTCAGGATCATTTCTCATATATGCTGTTAAAGGCAAAAACGATTTTGCTAATGACATCATACTATTCTCTAGCAAAGTTTTGAAAAACAATGAATTATGATACAATTCACTTACTTTTTCCCATTGACCAGATTCTTCAAAATGTCTTAAAGCTGATCCTACTCCAAAAAATCCTGGAACATTTTGCTTCAATTGACTCCATGAACCAACAAACGGAATCGCTCTTAAATCAGCAAAATCCAAAGATTCTGATTTGCTTCTTTTTGATGGACGGCTTCCAATATTAGTTTTTGAGTAATATTTCAACGTACTCATTTTTTCCAAATATGGAATAAATTTTGGATGATTTTTAAAACTCAAATACTTATCATATCCTAGAGAAGCTAATTGCGTCAAGATTGCTGTTTCTTCAGGACTTAGTTCATTTTCTTCTTTCTTAAATACTTGATTGGTAATTCCGGCACTTAATAAATTTTCAATATTGTAACGGCATGAATCTAAAGTTCCAAAATTTGAACTGATAGTTTGCCCTTGAACCGTTATCTGGATTTCGTTATTTTCAATTTTCGGTCCTAATGAAGCATAAAATTTATGTGTTTTTCCACCACCACGAGCAGGAGGTCCACCACGGCCATCAAAGAAAATAGCTTTAATGCCATATTTTCTAGAGATTTCTGTCAATGAAATTTTAGCCTGGTAAATACTCCAGTTCGCCATTAAATAACCTCCATCTTTTGTTCCGTCAGAGAAACCAAGCATAATAGTTTGTTTATTTCCTCTTTCTTGCAAATGCTTAGAATACTCTGGATTGGTATACAACTGCTCCATAATAGAATGTGCGTTCTGCAAATCATCAACCGATTCAAAAAGCGGAATAATATCAACTGTTGGATTTTCCCAGTTATTTAAGCGAATCATAGCAAAGGTTTCCATTACATTCAAAGCACTTTCATTATTACTGATAATGTAGCGATTAGCTCCTTCTTCACCGTTATTTTGCTGAATTGTTTTAATTGCCTGAACAGACTCTAAAGTTGACCTTGTAATTTCATCTTCAAAATCATTCGGATTTAAATCTCCTTTTATTTTTGATAGAACATTTATTTTTTGATCTTCTGTCAATTCATAATAATTTTCAGGAAAAATATCAGAACCTGAATCCAAATAATAATTTACTACATCTTTAAATACAGCATTATGAATTTTACTATTTTGGCGAATATCTAAAGTGGCAAAATGGAATCCGAATAAGTTTATTTTAACTAAAAACGCCTCTAATTCGTCTAGATATAAAGATTGATGTTTTTCAATAATAATTGTTCTGATTTTATCCAGCTGCGTTAATAATTCCTCCAAAGTGATGAAAATTTCACCTTTAGAATAAAACACAGAACGATAAAGCTTATATTCAAGTTCTGCAACCAAAACATCTACACCTGAGAAAGTTAACTTACGTTTTAGATTTCTCATTTCAATATAATAACACTTTAAAATAGAAGTACGCAAACGATCTGCTACTTTCAAAGTAATATCAGTAGTGACAAATGGATTTCCATCGCGGTCACCACCTGGCCAGAATCCAAGTTTGATTAATTGGTTCTGAATTGGATTTCCATCATGAAGATTTTTTTGAAGATAATGAACAATTTCACCAGCTGTAGCATAGAATACATTTTCAAGATACCAAATTAAACTTACAGCTTCGTCGTAAGGATTTGGTTTTTCATGCTGAATAAAAGGCGTTTTCCCCAACTGCGCCAGTAATTGTTTGATCTGCAATAAATCGTTTTGACGAATTGCTTCGGTCAAGTCGTTAATAATTCCTAAAACTGGTCCAGGATAAAATTGAGTTGGATGCGCCGTTAACACTGTACGAACATTGAAGTTTTCAAGAAATTCATCTAATTCATCGTCTTTTTCCTTTGCATCAGCTTTTTCTTTTATATCACGCAAAGAACCACGTCCTTCCATATTATTAACTTCTGGAAAAGCTGCGTCTTCAATAGCATCAAATAAAACAATTTGTCGTTCTATATATTGAATAAATCGAAACATTAAGTCGATTTTTTCAGTCTCTGAAGCATTGTTCAAAAACTTATTTGAGAAAAAATCAAAAATCTCTTTTGGTGTCTCTTGTTTTTTAAATCCCGTTTCGCAAGTCTCTGTAAACAAAGGCAGTAAGACTCCTGTATTGTCAATAGAGTCAAATGGCAAAGTTATAAAGACACTATTATAGATGTGATATTTAGAAAGAACGTCTTGATTAAAACGTTCAATTTTTGGTAACGTGTACATAATTGTGTTGTAGTTGGTTGGTTAATTAGTCATAAAAAAACCCCAAGAATAAACTTGAGGTTATATTTCAATATAGCATTCAAGAAAATATTACATATTTTTAAAAATAGTATGCATCAAACGCTTCTTATCGTTAATACTTTCCTCTAATGAAATCATAGTTTCTGTTCTGTAAACTCCTTCGATATCATCAATCATAAAAATAACTTCTTTTGCATGTTTAGTGTCTTTTGCTCTAATTTTGCAAAAAATGTTGAATTTACCTGTCGTTACAGAAGCTACTGTTACGAATGGAATTTGATTGATTCTTTCTAAAACAAATTTAGTTTGAGACGTATTATTAAGGAATACACCCACATAAGCAATAAATGAATACCCTAATTTATCGTAATCTAAGGCTAATGAAGATCCCATTATTATTCCGGCATCCTCCATTTTTTTTACTCTAACATGTACTGTTCCAGCAGATATCAATAGTTTTTTTGCAATGTCAGTAAACGGAACTCTCGTATTGTCTATTAACATATCTAAAATCTGGTGATCTACTTCATCTAAACGAAATTTACTCATAATTCTTTAATTAATATTACTAATTGCTATTACAAAGTATAAAAATATATATAAAAAACAACAAATTCACATAAAAATTAACTTTTTATCAACCCGTTAACAAATTTAGTATTTTTATTTAAATAAAAATCTGCTTTTTGATTCGATTTCGGAAAATTACCATGATCATCAGAATAAACAGCGCCTTTTGCGTCATATTCATAATGTCCAAAATAATTTTCTAATTCTCCTGCTTCAACTATGTAAGCATTAAAATGAATCTTATTTTCAATCAATTCTTCTTTGTATTGTGCGACAAAATTCGTAATAATTTCGATACCATCATAATTTATTTTGATATTTTTATACATAAAATCATAAAAAACCACTTTATTTTGTGAAATATTCAAATAATCATTAATTCTATTATCAACTAAATCGTTTTCGGAGATGAGTTTAAACGCCGTAATTAGTGAGAAAAATATGAATTTTCGAGTGATTTCTCTATCATAATCGCCTTCATAGTGCCCTGCTTCAAATAAAATAGTAGGAACGCCTAAAAACTGAAAAGTATCTCCAATACAATTTATATTAAAAGAATCATCAAAACGGCCAATTTGCCCTGGAATATATTTTTGCAATTCGTCATTTAATCCCGCAATTAAATTTATAGCGGTTAACCTGTTTTCATTAATCTCTCTTTCTTCATTATAAGAAGGTGCTAAAAAAGAGACAGTTGCAGGTTTTCCTGTTTCTCCAGCACCAAAAATTGTTCTTTGATCATGAAGATTAAAACAGAAATGCGGTTTGAAGCTCTCAAAAACCTCTCTCAAAACGTTGCTTTCTGGCTGCGTCAGATTTTGAGAATCGCGATTAAGGTCCACTTTATTGGCATTTTCACGGGTATATAACTTCGCGCCATCAGGATTTAGTATCGGGATGCTGTAAAAAGTAAATGTATCCAGCATTTTTTGAGCAAATTCTGATCCGTTACTTAGTACATTAATGAAATCGAACAATGCTTTTGTTGTTGTGCTTTCGTTTCCGTGCATTTGTGACCAAAGATAAATACGCGTAGTTCCTGTACCAATTTGGTAACTATATATAGGTTGTCCTAAAACAGATTTGCCAATAATCGAAACTTGATTATTGGTATTTAATTTATTTAATAAAGGCTCAATATGATCCAATGTTAGATAACGGCCTGATATAGATTGTTCTTTGTTCTGGTTAAATAATTCTTCTAAATTCATTCTCTTTTGATTTGTTTACAAAAGTAAACATCTTTATTTTTACAATTGTAAACTTTAAAAATAACTAATAATTTAGAATTGTAAACAGTATTTCTACCTATTTTAAAGATTGCTTAACTCTCTAAGTTGACAAATGTTACTCTTTATAATACTAATATTTAAAATACTATATTTCAATATGTTAAACATACTTATATAAAGTATTAATTATAGTTTTAGCATATCCTTTTTATAATTTACAACTGTAAAATTGCTTGTCTAGTTTCTTTTTGTTACATTTGTAAACATAGCTATTCTTTAAAATAATTTACAATGGTAAACATCGATGATTTTGTAAAAAGACTGGAAATTATACTGGAGTATTATGGAATAAATGCCTCTTCTTTTGCGGACAGAATTGGCGTGCAGCGTTCTAGTATGTCTCACCTCCTATCTGGAAGAAACAAACCAAGCTTGGATTTTGTTATGAAAATCCTTGAAGTTTTTCCTGATGTTGATTTATATTGGCTACTAAACGGAAAAGGAAATTTTCCAAAAAGCACTGACGAAATTTCGATTACAAAAGTCAGTTCAGCTTCAGAAATAGAAAAAAGCACTGCTCCTACTTTATTTAACGAAAATTTTTCTGAAACCGATTTATTTTCTGAAATAGGTCATGAAGCAGAAAAAACTACAGAAAGTAAAAATACCATTATTGAAAAAAATCCTATTTTTTCCTCGGAAGAAAAAGAAATTGAGAAAATAGTGTTTTTTTACAAAAACGGGACATTTAAGGTGTATGTCCCATAGTTCACAAATTTCGCGTATTTGAAAATTTTTAAAATTATTTTTCATTTAGGCGATTCTCACGTAATCAAAAAATATTGAAAATTTAGATCTGAATTCCGTTTTCAGGAATTTTTCCCACTACTCCTTTATAATGTTTTTTTAAGATTTCCCAATCCGCTTCATAATTGCCAGTCGTAAAAAATGGTTCTCCTAAATTAACTTCTTTCTTTCCCCAATCAAAAGCAACAGGAACAATTGGAACATTTGCTTTAAGCGCGATATAATAAAAACCAGTTTTAATTTCGGTTACTCCTTTTCGGGTTCCTTCTGGAGCAACGGCCAAACGAAAAGTTTCTTTGCGATCAAAAATTGCCGCAATAGAATCTACTTTATTCAATCCGCCGGTGCGGTCAAGCGGTTCGCCTCCAACACTCTTAAAATAATAACCAAAAGGAAATTTAAACAATTCTTTCTTCCCTACCCAATTCATTTCCACACCCGAAATTCCTCTTGTAAACAAACCAATATAAAAATCATGATTACTGGTATGGGGCATCACCATGAGAATGCATTTTTTTACATAAGCATTTTCGATTCCTTTAATTTTCCAGCCCATCAGCTTAAAGAAGATGAATTTGTATAACTGTTTTTTCATTAAAAATTTATTATTTCTGCAAAAATAAAAGATTTAAAATGTATTTTTGAGTAAAAGCCTTATAAAATGATTCAAAAATTATTTAGCTATCTAATTCCAATAAAAATTTTCAAAAAAAAGTCGGCCCGAAGCAAAACAATTGAGGTTACGTGGGCAAACGGTGAATTGGTTTTAGATTCTGAAAACACTAATTATTCGTACGGAAGCTTGCAGCGTATATTAAGGTACGGTCTGCGAAACATTGGTTACCATACTATTTTAGAAATGGATCATATTTTAGTATTAGGTGTTGCGGGCGGAAGTGTTATAAAAACTTTAGTTGATGAAGTTGAATATAAAGGTAAAATTACTGGAGTTGAAATAGACCCTGAAATGATTCAGATTGCCAATCAGTATTTTAATTTAAACAAAATAAAACAGCTCGAATTAGTTATTGATGATGCATTTGAGTTTGTTTTAAAAACCAAAGCGAAATACGATTTAATTATTATTGATATTTTTGAAGATATTAAAATGCCTAATTTTCTGTTCGAACGTTTTTTCAGTGAACGTGTCTGCTCTTTGTTAAACAATCAAGGTTTTGTACTTTTTAATACCATGATTTTAGACGAAGCACATAATGTTAGAAATAGGAAGTACATTTCAGAAATAAATCCTAAATTGTTTTCCTCAAAAATGCTGCCTCGCATTGAGGTTCATAATGAATTAATTATAATAGAAAAAGTAGCTTAAATTTTATTTTTATGAAACCCCTTTCCGCAATTTTAAACGCCTTACCACCTACTAAAATCATTGATTCGAGTATCGATTTTTCAAAGTACATCCCATTAGATTTATCTGCCAATAATGAAGAATTAATGGACGTGCGACCAGACAATGCTGTCGAATTTGAAGTTTTTATTTCCGATTATTTATCAAAAAACAATGCCGAAGTTGCTTTTGGCGGTTATATTGAAGGCAGAACTTTATATCAAAGGAGTACTATTTTTAGAAATGAGTCTATTCCAGAACGAAATATCCATATTGGTCTTGATTTATGGACCAAAGTTGGAACCACAGTCCTTGCGGCGCTTGACGGAAAAGTACACAGTTTCAAAAATAATGTTGGTCTTGGCGATTATGGCCCAACAATTATTTTAGAACACGAAATACAAAATGTGAAATTTTATACTTTATACGGACATTTATCGTTAGAAAGTTTAGACGACTTAAGCGTTGGGAAATTTTTTAAAAAAGGAGAACAAATTGCAACTCTTGGCAACGCAGCTGTAAATGGCGATTATGCACCGCATGTTCATTTTCAGATAATACAAAATATTGAAGATTTCTGGGGAGATTATCCCGGAGTATGCAATTCAAGAGACCTTAATTTTTATATAGAAAATTGCCCCGACCCTAACTTATTATTAAAAATAACATAAATAGTTATGAAGAAAGCAGGATTGATTATATGTTTGTTGTTGCTTATAGGATGCAAATCAAAAACGGTCAGCAGAGATACTGACGATTTGAAAATTAAAAAAATTGCGGTTTCAGAAATTAATTTGAACCAGCAAAAAAAAGCATATGAATTAGGCAAACGTGTTTTAGAAACCTGCAATACTTCAAAATTTAAACCATTTAATGAAACGGAAGTAACCAAATCAGTAATGGAAAATACAACTGAAGAACGACTGACTAAAACCTGCACAAGGTTTAGACAGTATTACGGAAGTTTTATTGATTTGAAGCTGGATGGCGTTTAT
The DNA here is from genome assembly GCF_004362055.1 of Flavobacterium sp. 245. Taxonomy (GTDB): domain Bacteria; phylum Bacteroidota; class Bacteroidia; order Flavobacteriales; family Flavobacteriaceae; genus Flavobacterium. The sequence continues at coordinate 90,059 of NZ_SNXB01000002.1, read as the reverse complement.
AAAACCAAACAAGAAGTTATTTACCGTTATCATGCTTTGTATTCTAAAAAAGTAGCGAATAAGGAACTTCGAGTTTTTGTAGATGAAAACAATTTGATTTCTGCCATAAAATCAATGGATTGGGATGAAAAATTTGATGCTAAAATAACCGAATAACAAAAAATATATGAGTTTAAAAATACCGCTTTTTTTATTATTGTTGATTACAAACTTTGCCAATGCTCAGGAAACTATTAGTGTAAAAGGTTCAAAACCTTATCCGGCAACACAGAATTATATTTTTATTTGTGAAAAATATGCTTTCTCAGGCGAAACAAATGTTCAAATCGCAAAGACAGAAAAAGGTGGCGTTTTAAAACTAACTATTGCTACTGCAAATAATCAGGCCAAAATTTCTGGAGGCGTTTATGTCGATTTAGCAAACGGTGATGTGATTCCCTGCGTAGACAAAAATGTTAAAGAAAGTATAGACGGAAAAACAACGGCTTATTATTACTTCACTCCGGCCGAAATGGCCAAACTTAAAAAAACAGATATTCAAGCAATCCGATTTATTATTGCCGGAACTTCAAATTCATTTGGCAATCAAACTGGGTATTTTACTGCCATAAACAGAAGTTCTTATTTTTCAACGGCATACGATAATTCAAAAAAGACTTTCGATACTGCAAAAGAAATTAGCGTTTTATAAAGAAAAAACTTAAGATAATAAATATTATATTTATACTCTAATTAAAAGCTACATGAACGCCAACGAAAGTTTAATTACAAAATTTTATACCGCTTTTGCAAACGCCGATGCTAAAACAATGAGCGAGTGCTATCATCCAAAAGTACATTTTATTGATCCTGCTTTTGGATTGCTTAAAGAAGAACAAGTCTCTAAAATGTGGGAAATGCTTATTCTAAAAAGTAAAGGCAATATTAAAATTGAATTTTCAAATGTAAAAGCCGATGAATTTTCTGGGTCAGCAAGATGGGTGGCTACTTACAATTTTAGTAAAACCAACAGAAAAGTAATTAATCATATTGCTGCTGAATTTGTTTTTCAAGACGGATTAATTATCAAGCATACTGATAATTTTGATGTATGGAAATGGTCCAAACAAGCTTTTGGAGTAACCGGTTATTTATTAGGGTGGACAGGATTTTTTCACAATAAAATTCAAGAACAAGCTTTACTCTCACTTAAAAAATTCCAGCAATCCAAATAATCTTCGTATCTTGAGTATTCAAAATTCAGATTAACTTAATGTAATTCAGTTTCATAGCAAAGGAAACTGCCAGCAGATAAAAATTTTAAATAGTTTGTCGCTGTTAATTATAAAGTAAATCGTGTTGTAATCTTGAATAATCATGAAAGAAATTGTACACAAAAAATTAAATCAGTTACAGGCAACAGCCATTTGTGGTAACGATATCAGTTCATCCTGTCTTTATGTTTCGGCACTGACTATATTATATGCCGGCCAATATGCGTGGATTTCTTTATTAATTGTAGCGGTCGTTTTATTTCTATTCCGAAAAATTTATGGTGAAGTTGTTGGTGCAATTCCTTTAAACGGAGGCGCTTATAACGTTTTATTAAATACTTCAACAAAAAAATTAGCGTCTCTCGCTGCAACATTAACCGTTTTGTCTTACATGGCAACCGCGGTTATTTCAGCTTCAGAAGGCATGCATTATTTGCATGGAATTTTTGAAGGATTAAATGTTACCATTGCTACAGTCATCATCTTGATTTTATTTACTTTCCTTGCCATTTTAGGAATTGGAGAATCCGCATTTGTGGCAGTTATCATTTTTATTACCCATATTACGACTTTAACCCTGTTGGTGCTCGCGTCAATTTGGTTTTTACTTTATAACGGACTTGATACTTTTCGCATAAATTGGCATACGCCACTCGCGACAGGAAATATTAAAACAGCGCTCTTTCTTGGATTCTCTGCTGCAATGCTGGGAATCTCAGGTTTCGAAAGCTCAGCAAATTTCGTAGAAGAACAAGAACACGGAGTTTTCCCAAAAACACTTCGTAATATGTGGGCGATCGTCAGTTTTTTTAATCCCGCAATTGCAATTTTATTAATAAGTGTAATTCCGCTAAGCGAAGTTGGCGAAAACAAAGAATCGCTTTTGGCCCATTTAGGTGAAACAACTGGCGGTTCATGGCTTGCGTGGTTAATCTCTATCGATGCCGTTTTAGTTTTATGTGGTGCAGTACTTACCTCATTTGTAGGTGTTTCGGGACTTTTAAACCGAATGACTTTAGACCGAATTTTGCCAAACTATTTCTTAAAACAAAATAAAAGAGGTTCGCATTATAGAATTGTAGTCAGTTTTTTAATTCTTTGTATTTCAGTACTTTTTGCTACACAAGGACATTTAGAATCACTTGCTGGAGTTTATACTTTTTCATTTCTAGCTGTAATGGCGCTATTTGGAATCGGAAATTTATTATTGAAATTCAAACGTAGAAAACTGCCAAGGCCAGAGCGCGCCCGCGGTATTGCAGTTGTCACAGCTGTTATTTTTGTCATTGCAGCTTTTATCGGCAACATGGAATTAAATATTAATGCCTTTTACACCTTTTTAAAATACATGGTTCCGTCCTTGATCTTCATTGGTGTTATGCTCAACCGTGTTTCACTTATCAAACTTCTAATCGAAGCGCTCGAATATTTCTATCAGCCTTTGCGTCGAATGGTAATTGTGAGTAATCGCTATCTCCAGAATTTAAGCGTAAAAATTAATTCACAAGAATTTGTCTTTTTCACTAAAGGCGACGACATCGCAATGTTAAATAAAGTGCTGCAATATGTCGAAAATAATGAAACAACCAAAAAGCTAAAAATCGTACATGTTAAAATTGACGAGACCAACAATGAAGCTTTAAAAAAAGACCTCGAAGTTTTAGACCGAGCTTACGATGATATTGATATTGAATATATAGAAATGAAAGGTACATTTGGCCCTGATCTTATCGATGAGCTTTCCAAAAAATGGAATATCCCAAAGAACTTCATGTTCATTGCTTCACCCGGAAACAAATTCTCTTACCGAGTTTCAGACTTAGGAGGCGTCCGATTAATTATGTAGTTTTTTTTAGGAGCAGAAATTATCTGTTTTTTCAAGACCTAAAGTCCCGCTATCCACTATATCTTTTATGGTGAACCCCACCATAAAAGGATGCCGTTTCTATCGGGGCTAAACTAGAAATATCTTTTCATAAGAAACAGCAAACCCGACAGGTTTTAAAAACCTATCGGGTTTGCTTTATTGAACTTTGCGTACTTCGCGTAATTCTTTGCGAACATTGCGCTTAAAAAAAATCTTAAGATTTAAACCAACTTTCCACTAATTCATCTTCAAACGAGGTTGCATTTTTATGAATAAACTCATTTGTATTTTTATTATAAGAATAATCCAAAGCCCAAGTTTCGTGGTTTTTAGCCAATTCTTTAATGCTATCACACACATAAGCAATTTCTTCATCAGTCGTTGTTGGGTGAATTGACATTCTGATCCATCCTGGTTTTTTGATCAAATCACCAATCGTAATTTCATTAACCAATTTATTTGAAGTTTCCTGATCAACGTGAAGCAAAAAGTGTCCGTAAGTTCCGGCACAGCTGCATCCACCACGAGTCTGAATTCCAAATTTGTCATTCAACAGTTTTACGCCTAAATTAAAATGAAGGTTTTCAATAAAAAAGGAAACAACACCTAATCTGTCTTTATGCTGACCTGCTAAAATCTTAATATTTTCAACTGGTTCTAATTCATTAAAAACATAATCAACAATTTCCTGCTCGCGCTGCAAAATGTTTTCAATTCCCATTTCCTTCTTCAGTTCAATTGCAAGAGCTGTTTTTATAACCTGCAAAAATCCTGGAGTTCCTCCATCTTCACGATCTTCAATATTATCAATATATTTATGTTCTCCCCAAGGATTTGTCCAGCTCACAGTACCGCCTCCAGGACAATCCGGAATCATATTATTGTATAATTTTTTGCTGAAAATCAAAACCCCCGAAGTTCCAGGTCCGCCCAAAAATTTATGAGGCGAAAAGAAAATCGCATCTAAATACGCTTCAGGATCTGCTGGATGCATATCAATTTCAACATATGGTCCTGAGCAAGCAAAATCTACAAAACAAACCCCATGATATTGGTGCATTAATTTAGCAGCTTCATGAAAAGGAGTTTTTAAGCCCGTAACATTCGAACACGAAGTGATCGACGCAATTTTTATAGTTCTGTCTTTGTATTTTTCTAAAAGCTCTTCTAAGTGATCAAGACTGAAAAGTCCTTTTTCGCAAGAAGGAATAATTTCAACATCTGCAATGGTTTCTAACCAAGAAGTCTGGTTGGAATGATGTTCCATATGCGAGATAAAAACAATTGGTTTTTTTTCTGCAGGAACAGTAGTGCAACTTTTAAGATTCTCTGGAATCTTCAATCCTAAAATACGCTGAAATTTATTGATAACGCCAGTCATTCCAGTTCCATCTGTAATTAAAACATCATCCTGATTAGCATTTGCATGACGCTTAATAATATGTCTGGCATGATGATATGCTTTTGTCATGGCAGTACCTGACACAGTAGTTTCAGTATGCGTATTCGCAACAAAAGGCCCAAATTGGTTCAAAAGCTTCTCTTCTATAGGGCGATATAACCTCCCGCTGGCAGTCCAATCGGTATAAATGATTTGCTTTTTGCCATAAGGCGAAGTAAATTCTTGATTTATGCCAACAATATTTTTACGAAAATCCTGAAAATATGTTTCTAAAGTGATGGTACTATTTTTGCTATTCATTACAGTGAGAGTTTGAATGCAAATATAAAGGCTTTTTTATAAAATTGCGAATTTATCAATTGTAAACTTCAAATATTACATAACCGTTTAGTATATTTAACTAAATACACATTATTTTAGTAATTTATCATAATATTCTATCGGATTAATGGGGCAATAGAAACTTAAACAATACAAATTCTATGGGAAATTTAGCAACAGCCACTTTTGGTGGAGGATGTTTTTGGTGTATTGAAGCTGTAATTCAGCGTTTGAATGGAGTAAAATCTTTAAAATCAGGATATTCTGGTGGTTTTATTAAGAACCCGCCATATCGAGAAGTGTGTTCTGGCAGAACCGGACATGCTGAAGTGATACAAGTTACGTTTGATCCTGACATAATTTCATATCACGATTTGATTTTCATATTTATGACCAGTCATGATCCTACAACGCTTAATCGTCAAGGTGCAGACGTTGGTACACAATATCGTTCGATTGTTTTATATCATGATTTAGAACAAAAAGAAATCGCACAGCAAGTTTTTGAAGAGGTAAAACCTTTTTATGATGACAAAATTGTAACCGAATTAACTGATTTTGAGGTGTTTTATGAAGCCGAAGAAGATCATCAAAACTATTATAACAACAATCAGGATGCGCGTTACTGCCAGATCGTAATTGATCCAAAAGTGCAGAAATTGAAAAAAATGTACGCCGACAGATTAATTTAAGTTTTAGCCACAGATTAAACAGATTTTTTTATTATTGATCGAGATTAAAAAATCTTTTATATCTTCTTAATCTGTGGCAAAAGAAATATTCAAATGAAAAATCTAAAAATAAACAATCGATTTACAGCCGAATTACCTGCAGATCCAGATATAACAAATGAAGTTCGTCAGGTAAAAAATACTTTGTTTTCGTATGTAAATCCAACAATTCCTTCAAATCCAAAACTGATTCATGCTTCAGAAGAAGTTGCGTCATTAATTGGAATTTTAAAAGAAGAAATTCAGTCTGAAGAATTTCTTAATGCTTTTTCAGGAAAAGAAATTCTTCCAGAAACAAAGCCTTTTGCAATGTGTTATGCTGGTCATCAATTTGGAAACTGGGCTGGACAATTAGGTGACGGACGTGCAATCAATTTAACTGAAATTGAAAACAATAATCAATTTTATACGCTTCAGTTAAAAGGCGCTGGAAAAACTCCTTATTCAAGAACTGCGGATGGTTTGGCCGTTTTGCGTTCGTCTATTAGAGAATATTTATGTGCCGAAGCCATGTTTCATTTAGGAGTTCCCACTACCCGATCGCTTTCTCTACTTTTATCTGGAGATCAGGTTTTGCGTGATATTTTATACAATGGAAATCCTGCGTATGAAAAAGGCGCAATTGTTTGCCGTGTAGCTCCTTCTTTCATAAGATTTGGAAGTTTTGAAATGCTGACTGCCAGAAATGAACTTAAAAATTTAAAGCAGTTTGTAGAATTTACAATCAAACATTATTTTCCAAAAATTACCGGTGAGCCAAAAGAACAATATTTGCAATTTTTCAAAGAAGTTGCCAATACAACACGTGAAATGATTTTACATTGGCAACGCGTTGGTTTTGTACACGGTGTAATGAATACAGACAATATGTCGATTCATGGAATCACAATTGATTACGGCCCGTACGGCTGGCTTGAAAACTATGATCCAAATTGGACACCAAATACCACCGACAGTCAAAACAGAAGATATCGTTTTGGCAATCAGCCACAAGTTGCGCAATGGAATTTATATCAATTAGCCAATGCAATTTATCCGCTTATTAATGAAGCAGAACCATTGGAAAAGATATTAGAATCCTTTATGAATGATTTTAATTCAGATTATAAAAACATGTTTTTAAGCAAGTTAGGATTGTTTGCTTCAACTAAAACTGACGAGGAATTAGTTTCAGATTTAGAAAATAATCTGCAATTAACAGAAACAGATATGACGATCTTTTTCAGAAATTTGAGTACTGTTGAAAAGTCAGATTTTGCGCCGGAAGCAATTGAAAAAATTAAATATTCATTTTACAAACCAGAAGAAGTTTCAGGAGAAATTTTAGAAATCTGGACAAAATGGTTTTCTGATTACTTGGAAAGATTAAAAGCTGAACATTTATCAGATGCTGAGCGTTCGCAAAAAATGAACCTGATAAATCCTAAATATGTGCTTCGAAATTATATGGCACAACTTGCAATCGACGCTGCCGAAAAAGAAGATTATTCATTAATTGACGAACTTTACACTCTTTTGCAAAAACCATATGACGAACAGACGGAATATGAAAAATGGTTTGCAAAACGTCCAGATTGGGCAAGATCAAAAGTAGGCTGCTCAATGCTTTCTTGTAGTTCATAAAGTTTTTTTTTGCCACTAATTTCACGAATTTTCACAAATTATATATTGTTAGTTAAAGAGAAATCCAGAGGAAATACGCATCTAGCTAGACTTCGTTCAATGTGACAGTTCTTTAAAAAATTAGTAAAAATTCGTGAAATTAGTGGCTAAAAAACTATTTCGAAGTAATATAATCCACAATCATTTTAGCATGAATTCTTGAATTCTCAATAAACCATTTATGCGTCTGCATTCCGCCACAAACAACACCGGCTAGAAATAAACCTTCTACATTTGTTTCCATTGTTTCCGTATTGTAAATGGGAGTTTTTAATTCATCCTCAGAAAGCTGAATTCCTATATTTTCGAGGAAATTTAAATCTGGTTTATAACCAGTCAAAGCCAAAACAAAGTCATTTTCAATAGTAATTTTTCCGTTTGGAGTTTCAATCTCAACTTCATCTTCTCGAATTTCAGTAATATTCGATTCAAAATAAGCTTTAATACTTCCTTCGGCAATTCGGTTTTCAATATCGGGTTTAACCCAATATTTCACTCTGTTGTTAATCTCATTTTTACGAATTACCATTGTTACATTCGCTCCTTTTCGCCAGCATTCCAGTGCGGCATCAACAGAGGAATTATTTGCCCCAACAACTAAAACATTTCGAAAAGCATATTCATGCGCTTCTTTATAATAATGACGAACCTTTGGCAATTCTTCTCCTTTTACCTCCATGGTAATTGGAATGTCATAAAAACCGGTTGCAATGATTACGTTTTGAGAAGTATAAGTGTTTTTATCCGTTAGAATTTCAAACTGATTTTGCTCCTTTTTCTGAATCTTGGTTACCTTTTCAAATAAATTAATAGAGAAATTAAAATAACGATGGATATTTCTGTAATATTCTAACGCTTCTTGACGACCAGGTTTTGGTGCCAGGCAATTAAACGGAATATCTCCAATTTCTAATCGTTCTGCAGTAGAAAAAAATGTCATGTATAGCGGATAATTAAAAATACTGTTTACAATTGCACCTTTTTCAATAATTAAATAACGTAAGTTTTTCTTCTGAGCTTCAATTGCACAAGCAAGCCCTATTGGACCGCCACCAACAATAATCAAATCATAATCTGCCATAAATCAATTATTTTTCCAGTCTTTAAATGGATTTTTGCTCAAATAAGCATTATAATATCTTTCGTCATTTGTAACTTCTTCACCAAGCCATTCTGGTCTTTCAAAAGTTTCCGTTTCTGATTTCAGTTCAATTTCGGCCATAATCAAGCCTTCATTTTCTCCGTAAAATTCATCAACTTCAAAAATGTGGTTTCCAGATTTAATTTCAAAACGAGTTTTCTCAATTTTTCCCTTTTCGCATAATTTCAGCAATTCTTGTGCTTCCTCAAGCGGAATTTCATTTTCCCATTCAAAACGCGACATACCGCCTTGATGCCCAATACCTTTTATGGTTAAAAAGCCTCTAGTTCCCTTAATTCGAACGCGAACCGTTCTTTCCGGAATAGAGCTTAAATAACCCTGAGCAATCTTATTTTGAGTAAAAGCCTGTTCTTTAAAATCTTCTGATTTTACAAGAAACTTTCTTTCAATTTCAACCATTTTGATACTTCAATTAATTTTAATGCAAGTTACTTAATTTAATTCAGGTCGGGAAATGATTTTAAAAAGCTAAAAAGAGATGACAATACCTGAACTTAACTTTAAAACATTATCAATTTAATTGATTATTAACATGTTACATGTTTTTATTTCGCTAAATTTGATAGAATCTTAACTTGTGAACTTATGTCTAAAAAAGCACTTTATCTCTTAGGCATTGCATTAACCATTATTTTGGGTACATTTTTGTATGTGAAATTTTGTTGCAATGGCAGCATGGAAACACCAGCCGCTGATACAGAAAAAGTACCAACAGTTGCAGTAAAGGACAATAATTTTGTTCCTTTTGTTCTTAATGGTTCGGGAATTAATTTCAGAATTAATGACAACCTCAAATTCTTAAAAAACAGTGCTGCACTGATTATGCCTGTAAGTGATTCTGTAACCATTGGAGTTGAAAATTTAAAAACATTTTTAATTTCCAATCCTAAGCAAAAAGTGACTATCACAGGTTACGCAACTTCTGACGAAACTAACACAACTAAGTTTGAAAATCTTGCTTTAGCGAGGGCAAATGATATTAAAAACTATTTTGTTTCTAAAGGTTTATTGGAAGCTCAATTTGATATAAAAGGCGAAATTATAGATAAATGGAAAACCGATTTAGATACTCTTTTAGGTCCAGCCGATTATAAATTTGAGACTATTGATACTACAACGACAGCAAATGACGAATGGAGCATCTTAAAAGAAAAAATAAATGCCGATCCGTTAATTCTTCATTTTAACACAAACAAATCAAGCGATAATCTTACCGCAGTCGAAAAGCAAAAAGTATCGGATATTGTTAAGTATATGAACCAAGTGAAAGATGCTTCTGTCTTAGTTGTGGGACATACAGATGATGTTGGAAATCGCGATTCTAATATTATTCTGGGGCAAAAGCGTGCTGAATTTTCAAAAAATTATTTAGCTAAAAACGGTATTGAAGCTTCTCGAATAACTGCCGAATCAAAAGGGCCAGACGAGCCAGTGGGAGAAAACACAACCGCCGAAGGAAAAGCTAGCAACAGAAGAACTGTCATTACAATTAAATAATTAAAAATATATAATCATGAATATACCTTGTATCTTAATACCAGCATTAGTGGGATTAATCTGTGGAATTTTAGGTTACTTACTAGGGAAAATGAATTCAAAAAGCGACAATTCGCTTGAAATATCTTTACAGGAAGATTTAGATGCCTGCAAGGCAAATACCAAAAATTTAAATGCAAGAATAGCACAATTAGAGGCTGATTTAGCCGCAAAAGCAAAAATTACTGCAGCTCCTCAGTCATTTGCTGCAACGGCACCCCTTATAGTATTTGACGGGGTATTGGCAGCAACTATTTTTGGAAAAAAAATAAAAGAAAATGATTTTAAAATAGTGGAAGGAATTGGTCCAAAAATAGAAGCTTTGTATCATGAAGCTGGAATTACAACTTGGCATGAATTGTCAAAAACTTCTACTGACAAATTACAGTCAATTCTAGATGCCGGCGGTGAAAATTATTCTATTCATAATCCAAGCACTTGGGCTAAACAGGCTTTATTAGCTTATCAAGGAAAATGGCAGGAACTAAAAGATTGGCAAGAAAATTTACTTGGAGGGAAAGAGTAAAAAAAGATTCTAAGGTTCTAAGTTGCTAAGGTTCTGAGTTTTTTATAATCTATGCCTTTGCAACTTAGAATTTTTGCTTCTTTGTCACTTTGAACCTTCAAAAGAATCCCATTTTTTTGAATTATTGTACCATAATTGCCCTTGAGCAACTTCAAGCGGACAATCAAAATTATTGGTGTAAAGTGCTCCTGTACCTAATCCTTGGGGCATTTTTGAATTTTGGATAAATGTCCATTGTGAAATGGCATTCAGTCCAATATTGCTTTCTAAAGCGGATGTTATCCACCAGCCAATTTCGTATTTATTTGCCAAATCAATCCATTCTTTTGTTCCTCTAAAACCGCCAATGAAGCTTGGCTTCAAAATAATATATTGAGGTTTGATTTCCTGCAACAATCTTTCTTTTTCTTCGAATGAAAATATACCGATCAATTCTTCATCTAATGCAATCGGAAACGGAGTTGTTTTGCATAAATCCGACATGGCTTGAATATTACCTTTTTTTATAGGTTGTTCAATACTATGAAGCTGAAATTGATTTAATTGATGAAGCTTTTCTAAAGCTTCACTTAAAGGAAATGCGCCATTGGCATCAACTCTTATTTCTATTTGTTCGGGTGAAAAGTGACTTCTTATAAACTGCAGTAATTCCAATTCTTTTTGAAAATCTATGGCTCCGATTTTTAGCTTTATGCAAGTAAATCCGTCAGCTAATTTTTCTTCGATCTGCTGTTTCATGAAAGAAGCTTCTCCCATCCAGACCAAACCATTTATGTTAATTGATTTTGTATTATTAGTAAAATCAGAAGGGAACAACACATATGGATTTTCGCTTTTTAAGGATAAAAATGCCATTTCAACTCCAAATTGAATAGAAGGGAATTCGAGCAAATTCTCCCAAAGTTCTTTTTCTCCCAAATGGATATTTTCACAGGTCCATTTAAGCTTTTCTTCATAATCATCACGATCATCAGCACTTAATCCGCGAAGAATACCGCACTCGCCAATTCCTATTTTACCATTTTCTTCTAAAACAATAAACCAAGTTTCTTTTTCAGTCATAACCCCACGTGACGTTCCAGACGGACGCTTGAACTCGAGCATGTATTTTTGGTAAGATGCTTTCATTTTTTTTAGATGCAAAGGTTCTAAGATCCTAAGATACTGAGACACTAAATCTTAGAGACTTAGTATCTTAGCAACTTAATTATAAAGTTTTAAAACTTTCTCGAAGTCTTTTGACGGCAGACCCGCTTTTTGAAAAATAGTAAAATCTGATTTTGTTTTGTCTTTCCAGCTAATGCTGTCCGTTACATTTTGATCTTGATATTTTTTGTAAATAGTTTTTGCTTCACCGTAATTATTGCTGACTAAATACAAATGCGCCAGATTTAGTTTCACCAGTAACTCTGTATTGTCTAGTTTTTCGCCTTCTTGTAAAAATTTCAGTGCCTTTTCGTATTGTTTTGTCAAAATATAGCAATAACCAATTGAACTGTAATCTAATGCAGTTGCTTTTCCTTCATTAATAATAGTGTTTAATTTCGGAATTGCTTCGTTGTACTTTTGCTGTTTAATTAATACTGAAGCTTGGTTTCTTAAGTCACTAAAAACATTTTTAGAAATATCAGCGTCTTTGTAACAGGCATTTCCGAAATCTTTATAGACTTTATTTTTTTCGATCGCCAATAATTTTTGAAACTCCGTATAACGGTATTGTTTCATGATTTTGTCTAAAATACAAACGCAGAAATCATCTGAATTGGCCATTTTTTGGGCCATTGTAGATGTTTTGCACAAACTGATAATTTCGTTTTTATTGTCCTGATTCCAGCCACGATTTAGTTTTGTATCTACCCAAGGCACAACTTCAACAACCACTTTTTGCTTTAAAAGCCAGTTTTTGCTATGAAATCCAAACCAAAGCGTATTCACATTTTGTCCCAGGCAAGATGATTTATCAAGTGATAATCTTTTGGCGTCTTTACTCAAAGGTTCCTCTTGCGCATAACAAGCTTTATCTGTTTTTCCGTCTTCAATATACTTTTTAGCATTTTCTGCCGAAGTAAATAATGCGTAAGTACAAGTATCGTCTCCAGAAATTTTAGACATTAAAAATACCGCTCCAGCTGAACCCTGACTAACTCCGGTTGGATCTGGAATTGATTTTAATACCGAAACCAGACTGTTTGCCATTTGCTGATTTTCATCTAAAAGTGTAATTCGGTAAACAATTTCAGTTGTTCCAACAGGAAGATCTTCTGTTTTTATGGTGATTCTATCACGGGCAGAAACAATAATTTCTTTTGTTGTTGCACGTTCTTTATCCCAATAGCCGTCTTTTTGTGCAAAGGAATTAAACGAAATTGTAATTAAAAGAAATAGGGCTAATCTTTTTAATTTCATATTGATTGATGGTTTTCATTTTCAATTTTGTTATTTCGAAGAAGGAGAAATCTTCACCAGAAACTCCATATCAAAATTAAATTATTTTTGTCGAGCTTCTCGCGAAGATTTCTCCTTCGTCGAAATGACATATATTATGCCAAAACTGTTAATTTATTAAAAAACTATAGTTCTATAGATTCTCCAATTCCTAAAAGCATCAAATCTTTTCCTTTATCAAAAAACTTTTTGATTGCTTCTTCGTGATTGATTTCGATATAACCGAAAGTATCAAAATGATAACCTAGAATTTTGTCGCATTCTACAAAATCTGAAGCAATGATAGCATCTTCAACATCCATTGTAAAATTGTTTCCGATTGGAAGAATGGCTAAATCTAGCTTTGTTCTTAACGGAATCAACTTCATATCATAGGTAAGAGCAGTATCACCAGCAATGTAAATATTTTTATGTTCGCTTTCGATTACAAAACCTCCTGGATTTCCACCGTTAGTACCGTCAGGAAAAGTACTTGAATGAATCGCATTTACATACTTAACTCTTCCAAAATCAAATTTCCAGCTTCCACCATGATTCATTGGATGTGAATTAAATCCTAATTTTGCGTAATAACTGGCAATTTCTGCATTTGAAACAATAACAGCATTAGTCAATTTTGCAATTGCTTGAACGTCTAAAACGTGATCAGAGTGTGCGTGTGTCAGCAGAATATAATCTGCTTTTAAATCTTGCAAGTTAATAGATGCAGCAGCTGGATTTCCTGTAATAAATGGATCAACAATAATATGTTTTCCTCCAACTTCGATTCCTAAAGATGCATGTCCGTAAAATGTAATTTTCATGATTTTATTTTTTAAGTTGAACTGATTTTATCTTCCACCTAGAAAAAGATTAACAATAATGTCTGAAATCAATGAAATCATACAAACCGTTAATAATATTGAAAGCAAAAATGTGCTTAGCGCTACTTTTTTTAATTCTGGATCTAAAAGCTTCGGATCTTGATTTTTAGCAACTGTAATTAAATGTTTAGTTAAAGGGATATAAGCCAATAAAAATAGATATTGATCAAAATTATAATCACTTAAAATGGCAAAAACAACCACTAAAATCATAGCAGTGATAATAAGCGTAAAATGATAAATTTTAGCATTTGCTCCGCCAATCTGTACTACAATAGTATTTTTACCCGATTTTCTATCAGACTCTTCATCTCGCATATTATTAAGGTTTAAAACACCAACGCTTAATAAACCAATTGAAATTGCCGGAAGAATTAAAAGCGGATCCACTTCTTTAGAGTATAAAAAATTAACGCCCAAAGTACTTACCAATCCGAAGAATACAAAAACGAAAACATCTCCAAATCCTTTATAACCGTAAGCAGCATTTCCTACAGTATAACGAATTGCCGAAATAATTGCAGCAATTCCTAGCAATAAAAAGAAAATAGAATATCCGAAATTGTCTTTCCCAAATGCAAAATAAATCAATATCACAGCCGACAACAAAGTAAGCAACGATGTAATTATAATTGCTTTTTTCATTGCTTGAGGCGTAATTTTCCCACTCTGAATAGCGCGTTGTGGCCCTACTCTGTCAGCATTATCGGTACCTTTTACTCCGTCGCCATAATCATTCGCAAAATTGGATAAAACCTGTAAGCCCAAAGTTGTTAAAAGTGCAAAACCAAAAATTTTCCAGCTAAATACTTCTGTTGGTGTATTAATAGTTTCTGTTGGATTTGATAAAGCATAAATGCTTCCAACAATAATTCCAGAAACTGATAAAGGCAATGTGCGCAATCTCGCGGCTTCAATCCAATGTTTCATTATTTATTTTGTTTATTTTTAGTTTCAGGTTTGAGGTTTCACGTTTCAGGTTCGTAACTTGAAACCTGAAACTTTAAACTATTTTATAACTTCTTTACGGCAGCCATTTGTTTTCGCCAAAATTTGGTTTTCTTTTTTCCAAGAAAGCATTTCTTCCTTCTTTTGCTTCTTCGGTCATATAAGCTAAACGAGTTGCTTCTCCAGCAAAAACCTGTTGTCCAACCATTCCGTCGTCTGTCAGGTTCATAGCAAATTTCAGCATTTTTATAGACGTTGGTGATTTTTGAAGAATCTCCTGCGCCCATTCGTAAGCAGTTGCTTCAAGTTCATCATGCGGAATTACAGCGTTTACCATTCCCATTTCGAAAGCTTCTTGAGCAGAATAATTTCGGCCTAAAAAGAAAATTTCACGGGCTTTTTTCTGTCCTACCATTTTAGCCAAATAAGCAGATCCATAACCGCCGTCAAAACTCGTTACATCAGCATCTGTTTGTTTAAAAATAGCATGTTCTTTACTGGCAAGCGTCATATCGCAAACCACATGCAAACTGTGACCACCGCCAACAGCCCATCCAGGAACTACTGCAATGACTACTTTTGGCATAAAACGAATCAAACGCTGTACTTCAAGAATATTCAAGCGGTGTTGTCCATCTTCACCTACGTAACCTTGGTGTCCGCGAGCATTTTGATCGCCTCCACTACAAAAAGAATATACGCCATCTTTCGTTGAAGGCCCTTCGGCTGAAAGCAAAACTACTCCAATTGAAGTATCTTCTTGTGCATCATAAAAAGCCTGGTATAATTCTGAAGTAGTTTTTGGGCGAAAAGCATTTCTAACGTTTGGTCTGTTAAAAGCAATTCTGGCAACTCCATTACATTTTTTATAGGTTATATCTTCAAATTCTCTGGCGGTAATCCAATCCATTTTCTATATGTTTATTTAAAAAATTATAGTGTAAAAATAAAGCATTTTTACATTTTTACCTACACTATTTGATTTAAGTCTTAACTCAAAAAATGCGTTGAATGTTAACAATTAGTATTTATGGACAAAAAATAACAATTTTTAACATTAGTTTTGAAAAATAATAATTAATTTTACACCCTAGAAATCAACGAGATACATTTAATTTTGTTGATCTAAGATTGATTTTCTTTCACTGATTTATTAACCTAAAAAATGATTTTTTTGAGAAAATTTAAAAAATTTGTCGCTCATTTTTTTACGGTTTTAAATAGTAAAAAAGCCTTAAAAAGTGAGCAAATGATTTACGCATTTGTGAAAACTACAAAAAGGAGATAGTAACACCTACGGTTAAACAATAGAATTGTTGAATGTAATTAGTATAGAATTGATTACGAAAAGAGGAAAAATACTAACTGAAACTTTCTAAAAGTTATTTTATCAAACCAAATGGGTTAGCCGTGAATTCGAGCTTTTGTAAAAGAAAAATGAATGTATTGATTGTTTAAAAGACATACCCAGATGAAAAAGTAATTTCTAAAATTTTTAAAGCTATTATTTTTTTAATGGATTCGAATTATTTTATTTCTGTTTTTTTTTAATTACAATTTTTTTTAAAACTAGAATAAAAAGAGAAAGGCTGCTTGTAATGAGCAGCCTTTCTTGTTATAATAAAAATTTAAAGTATTGGAATTCTTGAATTCTAAGACTCCTTTACCAAATAAATTCCATCGTCTTTTATTTCAATAAGTTTTTCTTTATATAACGCTCCTACAGCCTTTTTAAAAGTCTTTTTACTCATTTTTAAAACGGTTTTAATATCTTCTGGATGCGAATTATCATTCAAACGCAAGAAACCGCGATTGGCTCTTAATTCGTCTAAAATCTTCTCAGAATTTGGCTCAATACTTTGATAACCTTGAACTTGCAATGCAACATCTATTTTATTATCAGGACGAATATTTTTGATATAGCCACGCATTCTGTCTCCTGTTCGTATGGCATCGTCATACACTTCATCTTTATATAAAAGACCTTTGTGCTGTTCGTTGATGATTACATTAATTCCAATTTCAGTGATATGCGAAACAATCAAATCAACTTCCTCCCCTTTTTCAACTGTCAAATGATCGTTGTTTAAAAACTGATTAGTTTTGCTTGACGCTACTAAACGCTTTGTTTTTTCGTCTAAATATAAATAAACCAAGTAGCGTTTTCCTTTTTCCATAGGGCGCGCCTGCTCTTTAAACGGAACAAGAATATCTTTCTCCATTCCCCAGTCCATAAAAGCTCCAACCTGATTAATGTAATTTACCCTTAAAAGCGCAAATTCATTCAATAAAATGTACGGTTCTAGAGTTGTCGCAACTGGGCGCTGTTCGTGATCCAAATAAACAAAAACAACCAGCTCTTCGCCTATTTCGAATTCATTTGGAACATATTTATTTGGAAGCAAAACATCGTGAATTCCTTCTGGGTCTTTTTCAGGATTTCCTAAAAACAAACCCACTTTAGTATCACGTAATATAGTAAGTGTATTGTATTTTCCTATTTCAATCATATTCATAAAGTTCTAAAGTGCAAATGTACGAAGTTTGAAAATGGTAATCCGAAAAATATGCTGGATAAAAAAAAGAAGCTGACATTTTATTGTAGTTTGTTGCTTTTGGTTAAATTTGAAAACCTATAATTAATCCCAAATCAATGAAAAAGACTCTTATTTACACTGCTTTTGCATTTCTAATTTTCACTCAATCGTCTATTTCACAAGTCTCTGAAGATCCAGAAATAAAGAAAATGATCAGTGAAATTAAAGCTGAAAATCTTGAAGCTACCATTCACAAACTGGTTTCATTTGGAACGAGACACACTTTAAGTGATCCTAAAAACAAAACAAAAGGAATTGGAGCGGCACAACAATGGGTAAAATCTGAGTTTGATAAATTTGCTTTGGAATCTAATGGGCGATTGACTGCTGAAATTGATTATTTCACAGTAAAAGCTGATGGAAAACGAATTAATGTTGACAGCCAAATTGGGAATGTAATGGCTACTTTAAAAGGAACCGACCCAACAGATAATCGCGTGCTTATTATTAGCGGTCATCTTGATTCGCGAGTTACAGATGTTATGAATATAAAAGCGAATGCACCTGGAGCAAATGATGATGGTTCTGGTGTTGCGGCAGTTATTGAACTGGCAAAAGTAATGAGCAAAAGATCTTTTCCAGCCACAATAATATTTGTTGCCGTAACTGGCGAAGAGCAAGGTTTAATTGGAGCGCGCCACCTTGCCGAAAAAGCAAAAGAACAAAACTGGAACATTGTCGCAATGCTTAATAATGACATGATTGGCAACAGTTTATCAAGCGGTACGAATTTAAGAGATAATACTCAAATTCGTGTTTTTAGTGAAACAATTCCGTATTTAGAAACAGAGGAAGAAGCTAAAATGCGTAAAGCTATAAGCCGTGATAATGATAGTCCGTCAAGACTTTTAGCTCGATATATTAAAACCGTTACGGAGCAATACGTAGATCAATTGAAAGTTAAATTAGTGTACAGAAATGATCGCTTTTTACGCGGCGGTGATCATACGCCTTTTAGCCAAAATGGTTTTACTGCCGTTCGTTTTTGCGAAATGAATGAAAACTTTGATCATCAACATCAAGATTTAAGAACCGAAAATAATATCAAATATGGCGATTTACCAGAATTTATGGATTTTGATTATTTGAGAAAAAATACCTGTGCAAATTTGGCCACTTTAGCAAATCTTGCTTCGTCGCCAAAAGCGCCTGAAAATGTTGGAATTGAGGTTAAAAAACTTTCTAATTCATCGACTTTGATTTGGTCTGCTCCAGAAGGGAAAGTACAATATGGTTATCAAATTTTGATGAGAGAGACTTCTTCTTCACATTGGGAAAAAACATTATTTGTAAAAGATACTCAAGCTGAAATTCCTTATTCTAAAGATAATTACTTTTTTGCCGTACAAACAGTAGATGCATTGGGACATGCAAGTTTGCCAATTTTCCCAATCCCGATTAAATAATAATACTAATTGATATAAAGAAAAAAGCGCCACTAAGGCGCTTTTTTTTTTTAATCTCTATTTATAAACACTTTCTTTTTTAAAGTGCAATGTCAATAAATAATATACAACTGCTCTGTATTTGTGCTTGTTTGCATGACCATATTTTTCTAATACAGCGTGAAGTCCTTCGTCTAAAGCTGGAGTGTTGGCCAATCCTAACTTTTTAATCAAGAAATTCTTTTTTACAGTCTCTAATTCAGACGGTTGCGACGCTGCAACTGTAGATGCATCTCCATTGTAAATTGATGGACCACAACCTATGGTAACTTTTGTCAACAAATCCATGTTTGGTGTAACACCACATTTCTCTTTTAAATCTGCAGCATACTTTTTAATTAATTCTTCTCTAGTGCTCATAATTTTAATATTGGTTACAATTAATGCAGCCAATTTAAAATTAAAAACGGTTAGTTAAAAAATTTTAACACAATTTAACTTACAAATATTTTAATTTAATTCTTTAAAATATTGTTTCAAAACAACATCATTTTGAGCTGTTGGGGTAAAAATTTCGAGAATAATTGGTTTATCATTATCCGCATATAAAGCAGAAATGCCTTTTGTCAACGACTCATTATCAAAAGCTTGCAAATAACTGAATTGATACATTTTTGCTAAATGTTCGGCTGTCAATTGATGTGAGGTTTCAAAATAAGTATTAAAAACAGGCTTTTCTTCATGCCCAGGCAAGATTCTGAAGATTCCTCCTCCTCCATTATTAATCAAAATAATTTTAAAGTTTTTAGGAATATACGAATTCCACAAAGCATTGCTGTCATATAAAAAACTGATATCGCCTGTTATAAAAACGTTCTGTTTTGTATTTGCCACGGCAGCTCCAATTGCTGTAGATGTACTTCCATCAATACCACTTGTGCCTCTGTTGCAAAACACTTCAATTGATGGATCAATCTCAATTAATTGCGCATAACGAATTGCCGAACTGTTACTAATTTGTAACTGACTATTTTTAGGTAAAGATTCAATTACTTTTTCAAAAACTTTAAAATCCGAAAATAGTATTTTCTTTAAATATTCTTCTTTTCTTTCATTTCTTAGACTGTAAATCTTATCGATTTTCTTAAAATAATTGCTAGAAACAAATTCTGTTTTTGGAAGCAGATCTTTAAAAAAATCATTTGGCTCCATTACAAAATGTTTACTTAAAGCATTAAATGTATCATATGCACGCAAAGTATCTATATGCCAGTGATGTGCAGGTTTATACTTTCGCAAAAAAGCTTTAATACGTTTTGATACAATCATACCTCCAAAAGTGATTAAAACTTTTGCTTCTAACTCTTTAAAATCACAATCGTCAAATGGTGTAATCAAAGTATCTATGCTATTAATAAAACTCGGATGATGCAAGTTCGAAGTAGTTTCTGTAAGTACAACAATTGATGGATCGTTGGCAAAGTTTTCCAGAATTTCCTGTTCTATAGAGTTTACTTCATTTATTCCTCCAATAAGAATTAGTTTTCTTTTAGCCGAATTCCAAATGGAAGCAATTTCTTCGCTGTTATCAATAATCTTGGTAGGAATTTCTTCTTTCAAAGTTGTGATTTTTGGCTGAACAGAAAGTGAATCAACTGTCTCATATAGAGGCTCTTCGAAAGGTGCATTAATATGAACTGGGCCTTTTTGCAGCATAGCCCTTTCTATAGCTTTATTGATTTTCAAATCATTTTCATCAGAAGCTTCTTCTGTCAAATTTGCATTGAAAAGCGAATGATTTTCATAGACATTTTGCTGACGAATGGTTTGCCCGTCTCCAATATCAATTTTGCTTTGCGGGCGGTCTGCAGAAATCACGATTAACGGAATCTGGCTGTAAAAAGCCTCTGCAACAGCCGGATAATAATTCAACAAAGCTGATCCTGAAGTACATACAAGTGCAGTAGGCTGCTTGGTCTGCTGTGCAATTCCTAATGCAAAAAATGCTGCACAACGTTCATCGGCAATACTGTAGCATTTAAAATTCGGATTTTGAGCAAATCCTATGGTTAAAGGTGCGTTTCGTGAACCGGGAGAAATTATAATATTAGTTATTCCTTTTGCTGAACAAATTTCAATAATGCTTTGTGCAAGCGGTATTTTGGGGTAAATCATTCCTATGGCGTATTATTTTTTAAGAAAATCTAAAAATTCTGATTTTCTTTTTACTATTACAAAGTTACAAACTTCATGTTTGATTTAACTTATAAATAGCAAGATATTGAGGCACTTTTTGGAAAAAGGGAATATATTTGTAAAAGTAAATTTGTAATAAAAATATACTGCTTATGCGTTTCTTATATCTAATTGTTCTTTTTCTTTCGTTGCAGACTGTAAAATCTCAAAATCAGTTTGTTCCAGATGATATACCATATAAAACTGCATTAGAAAAAGCAAAATCAGAAGGAAAACCACTTTTTATAATGCTTTATGCCGATTGGTGCCCGCATTGCAATCAAATGAAAAAAGAAGTTTTCAGTAATCCTGATGTCATGGCTTTTTTGAAAGAAAACTATGTTTGCATCTGGAAAAACATTGAAAAAGACGAAGGAATTACGCTTAAAAATAAATACAATACGAAATCATTGCCAACATTTTTGTTTTTGGATGCCAATGAAACGCTTTTATATGCTCTAAAAGGCGAAATGAAATCGCCCGAGTTTATGACCGAAGTAAAATATGCTTTGAATTCTAGGATGCAGCTTCCTTATTTAGAAAAAGAATTCCTTTCAGATCCAAGTAATTCAGATAAATTTTTCGCTTATTTAAATACATTAAAAAAAGGAAAAGACAGAACCGATTTATCACCCGCAACACATATTTATCTCAATACACAATCTGATGCACAACTGATCAGCGAAACAAATTGGAGAATTATTGCCAATGGTGTTACCGATATAAAATCAAGAGAATTTCAATTTGTTTTAAAACATCAGAAAGAATTTGCTGTTGTTGCCTCACAAAATCGTGTAGACCGAAAAATTGAGAGTATTGTAACCGAATTGCTTCGCCCTTATGTTGATAATTTAGACACCGTAAACTATTATAAACAAAGAGAAATTGCAAAATTAATTCGACTGCAGAAAACAGATTCATTGGTTTTTAAATTTGATCTCACACTGGCAGAACGAACTGAGAAATGGCAGTTTTATAAAAAAACAACTCTAGAAAACACTCAAAAATTAGTCTGGAATGACGCTAGTTTTTTAAAAGATATCGGACAGACTTATTTAAAGCATATCAATGATCCAGAAAGCCTTAAAAAGTCCATTTTCTGGGTAAAACATTCATTAGAGATAAATGATTCTTACGATGTAAACCTTTTATTAGCAAGGCTGTATAATAAAGTAAAAGACAAAAAATTAGCTTTGCAATATGCAAATGATGCTAAAATAATTTGTACCGAAATGACGTGGAGTACCAAAGAAGTGGATACTTTATTAGCAGAACTAAATACAAAATAACCCAATAAAATTATAATGGAAGTAACACTCAGACCTGCAACTGAAAATGATTTAGAAAAAATTCTAGAAATAGTAAATCATTCTATTTTGCATACAACAGCAAATTATAGTTATGATATTCAGACTCTTGACGTACAAACTAAATGGTTTGAAGATAAAAAAGCTAAAAACCTTCCTATTGTGGTTGCTGATCTAAATGGCGAGGTTGTTGGTTTTGGAAGTTATGGCCAGTTTAGAGAAAAAATTGGATACCAATATACCATCGAACATTCTGTGTATGTTGTTGATAATGTCATTGGAAAAGGCATTGGCTCCAAATTATTGACCGAATTGATTCGTTTAGCGAAGGAACAGGGCTACCATGTTATGATTGGCGCAATCGACGCTGATAATGCCGGAAGTATTGCCTTTCATGAAAAATTTGGATTTGTAGTCACCGGAAAAATTCGTGAAGTGGGTTATAAATTTGATCATTGGCTTGATTTGGTTTTCATGCAATTAATATTGATTTAACCGCAATGGACGCAAGTAGATCTTTTTTTTTGTCATTTTTCGAACGAGAAATCACACTCGAAACTCCACAAAGAATGTCGATTCTCTTTGGGAAATACTAGTGTGATTTCTCCTTAGTCGAAATGACATACTTTATAAATAACAATATAAAAGTCAAAAAAAAATCCACAAACTTGAATTTCTTCAAATTTGTGGATTTAGTGGTTTCGGCCTTATGATTAACTTTTAATCCAATTGATTACTTCTGGCTCTGTAACTAATGTTTTAGGTTTGATTACTTTCACTAATTCTCCTTTTTCATTAATTAAATATTTTTGAAAATTCCATTCTACTTCAGAATCCTGCAAACCGTTTTTAGCTTTTTGAGTCAAGAATTTATAAACCTCGCACATATCATCGCCTTTTACAGAAACTTTATCCATCATTGGGAAAGTTACACCATAATTCAGCTGACAAAAAGTAGCAATTTCTTCGTTTGTGCCTGGTTCCTGCGATGCAAAATTATTTGCAGGGAAACCTACAATTACAAAACCTTTGTCTTTGTATTCTTTGTAAACTGCTTCAAGATCTTTATATTGAGGGGTTAAACCACATTTTGAAGCCGTATTGACAATCATTACTTTTTTTCCTTTTAAAGAAGCAAAATCAAAAACGTTTCCTGATAAATCTTCAACCTTGAATTGATAGATGGTTTCTTTTGCCATAGCTTTCTCTGTTTTAGATTTTTTATTACTCGTTTGAGCTTGAACTTGTGAAGCAAATAAAATAGCCACACTGCAAGCTAAAAATACTATTTTTTTCATTGTTTAATTTTTTATAAAATTAATTAAAATCTCTTTTACAAAAAGGCTTTGGCGATTTTATTTTATATTAAAGATTCGTTAAAAAAATGAAGCCTAACGTTAATCAGACGTTAGGCTTCCCCCCATACAAACAAATCAAACCATGAATTAATTATTATGCCTTATTGCGTTTTCATAAATTAAAGTGAGACCTTGTAAAAGAGTTTCTTCTTTGTTTCTGGACTCGATATTGTGTTATTGTATTTATTTAAATTATAGTTGATGCCTCTCGGTTTTATTGAAAATTAATTTTAACCCTAATTCGTATTTTCATCTGATATTTTTAATGGCGTGTATGGATTCTTTAACTCTTTATAAATTGAAAATACGGTATAAATAAATTTTCTTTTTGGAAGTCCGAGGACACCAACTATGAAATCATCTTAATAGTGTCAATCGAAATCTCAGAATGCATCATCTGAGTAGCTTTTCTAAAATCATTTTTGATGAAATTCATAAATGCTAAAACTCCTGTTAGAGCAACAATCAATATTTTTAAAATATTTATCTTATTCATGACACTATTTTTTATTTATTGAGATTTTATTTACGTTTTTTAACGCTGCTGAAATTTATTTTTCTTCATAGATTTTACAATTTTCAGAAAGCTGCATTTCAAATTTCCTGCTTAAATCAAGGGTTTTTGCTATTATAATGCCCTGTGATTTTCTTTTATAATAGCATTTACGTAATTGGATTGTGTTTGGTTTTAAAAAAATGAAAAAAAAATAAAAAAAAGTTGGATTTTTTTTCAAACCCTTATGTAACCTAGGTTTTTGCCTGTTAAAAAAATTATAATTTTCACAAAAAAATAAATTATCTTTATCTCAGGTAATAAAATAGTGTCAAATTAATTATTTGTTTAAGCTTTAAAATCCAAATCTATGAGTCAAGAAGAATTGTTAGTTTTAATTTACAAAAAAGACGAAAGAGCTTTTACCCATCTGTACGATATGTACTCGAAAAGTTTGTTTTCGGTCATTAATGTGCTAATCAAAAATCGTGAAGAAGCCGAAGATGTTTTACAAGAAGTTTTTGTAAAAATCTGGAAAAACATTGATTCGTATAACGAAAGCAAAGGCCGATTTTACACCTGGATCCTTAATATTGCTAGAAATACTTCTATTGATACTTTAAGATCTAAAAATTTTAATAACAGTCAAAAAAACCTTTCCTCCGATAATTTCGTAAATCTGTTAGATGACAGTAATAAACTTGTCAATAAAATTGATACAATTGGTATTCAAGAATTTGTAAAAAAACTGAAACCCAAATGTATTGAAATTCTTGACCTGCTATTTTTTAAAGGATATACCCAACAAGAAGCTTCAGAAGAATTGGCAATGCCACTGGGAACTATCAAGACACAAAACAGAAACTGTATTAACGATTTAAGAAATTATCTAAAAATATAATGGAAGCACAAGAGTATATTGAATCAGGAATTTTAGAACTATATGTTTATGGTTTATTAACCGAAACGGAGAATTTGGAAATTGCCGAAGCGGCCAAGAAAAGTCCAGAAATGGAACAGGAAATTATTTCTATAGAAAAAGCTATTGTTGCTTTATCGTCAAGCTTCTCTCCTTTCCATTCTGTCGCTAATTTTGAAAAAATTAAAGCAAGATTAGAACTTAAACATGGTAAAGTAGTCGACATGAAACCAGCCTCAAACTGGTCGCAATATGTTGGCTGGGCTGCAGCAGTACTTTTATTGCTTGGCTTAGGATATCAAACTTTAGAATTGACAAAGACAAAACAGGCAATTGCTACTGTTGGAACTGAAAAAAGCAAAATTGAACGAGATTATGCTTACTTAGGACAGCAAAATAAAGAAATTGAAAAAAGTTTGACGATTGTAAGAGATATTAAAAACACTGGTGTAACGCTTGGCGGTCAAGCGGTTTCTCCAACATCTTTTGCAAAAGTGTATTGGAACAAAGACACTAAAACAACTTATATTGATGCCGCTGGTCTGCCAAAACCTCCAAAAGGAATGGTTTATCAAGTTTGGGCATTAAAATTAAGTCCGGTACTTACGCCAACAAGTATTGGTTTATTGAGTGATTTTGAAGGAAATTCACAAAAAATATTTGCTGTTGACCGCACAAATGAAGCAGAAGCTTTTGGGATTACACTTGAGCCTGCTGGCGGAAGTTTAACACCAACAATGACACAACTATATACTTTAGGAAAAGTTTAAAACTGACCTTATATAGAAATTCAAAACGCATATTAATTTATTTAATGTGCGTTTTTTTATTATTTTTAATTACTTATTAAAAAACAAATCATGAACGGAAATTTACTATTAAGAATTACAGTAGCCATTATTCTTCTCACACACTCCGTTTTCGGGATGTTTAATAACGGTATTAATGATTTCGGGAATTTATTTTTAAACCAAATTGGTTTTGCCCCTTTTGGAGTTTTTCTGGCTTGGAGCATTAAATTATCGCATGTTATCGCCGCAATACTTTTACTTATTAACAAATATGTCAAGCTGGCCGGCTTCGTAACCATTTTTGTATTGATTATGGGAATCATCATGGTACATTTTAAAGAAGGATGGTTTGTTGTAGGCGGAGGAAGAAATGGCGTTGAATATAACTTTTTATTAATTGCAGTATTATTAGCAATTATGTTTCCTGATGGAATTAAAAGTAAAGTTGAGTAAAAATTATTCAAGTAAAATACATGAAAAAATGGAAATAATCTGCAAAAATTGTCATCAGCATTATAGTGGTCATTATTGTAACAACTGCGGACAGCCTGCTGATACACATAAAATTAATGCCCACTTTTTATGGCATGATATTCAACACGGATTATTGCATTTCGATGCCGGAATTCCCTATACTCTAAAACAATTATTAACCAGACCTGGCCATTCTATAAGAGATTTTATTGAGGGAAAGCGCGTCAAGCATTTTAAACCTTTGTCATTAGTGGCAGTTCTTGGAGCATTATATAGTTTCCTGTATCATTACTTCCATATTGATTTATTTCCTAAGACTGGTGATCCAGAATTAGATTTGCACGATTTCGGTGAATGGATTGCTACTCATTTTGCGTGGACTACTATTGCCACAATACCAATCTACACTGTTGGAACTTATATTGTATTTAGAAAACAAGGTTATAATTTTTTTGAACTTTTTGTCCTCAATACATTTAAAGCCTCACAAAGAATTTTTGCTCAAATTTTATCATTTCCAATATTAATATATCTAAATAATATGCACCATGCTGAACGATTCTCTACTATAACTTATTTGACAGGAATGGTATTAATATTTTGGACGAATATTCAATTTTTCAATAAATTATCAAAAGCAAAAGCTTTCTTCTTAACTATATTAAGCCATATCATATTTTGGATTTGCTTTTTACTACTAACTGCAATTGTACTAGTTTTTATGGGAAAACTGCCATCCTAACTTTTTTAATTGACTTATATAAAAAAGAGGTTCAGTAAAAAACTGAACCTCTTTTTTTTGTGAATTAATAATAACCGTGATAATTATTTTTTCTTCACTTTTTTACTTTTATAGTATTTTCTATACTTCGGATAAGTTACAGCTCCAATTAGGGCAATTGTTCCCATTGAGTAATAAACCCAATTTAAAGAATGCGCTTCTCCGCTTGCATAAGAGTGTAAACCAACTAAGTGGAAATTTACTCCATAATATGTAAATAAAATCGAAATAAACGCAAACATAGTCATTAAATTGAAGAACCATTTTCCGCGTAAAGCTGGTACAAAACGAGCGTGAATTACAAAAGCATAAATCATGATCGAGATTAAAGCCCAAGTTTCTTTTGGATCCCATCCCCAGTAACGTCCCCAGCTTTCATTTGCCCATTGTCCGCCTAAGAAGTTTCCAATAGTCAGCATGATCAAACCAATAGTTACTGCCATTTCATTGATATAAGTAATCTCTTTAATGTTCAATTCCATTTTAGCTTTGTTTTTCTCAGTTGTAAAGAAAATCAATACTAATGCTACAAAACCTAAAATCATTCCTAATGCAGTCGGACCATAACTAGCTACAATAACCGCAACGTGAATCATTAACCAATATGAATTAAGAACCGGCTGTAAGTTTGCAATTTCTGGATCAATCCAATTCATGTATGCCGCCATTAAAATCATAGACGTAACGAAAGCAGATGAAGCTACCGTTAATTTTGATTTTCTGTCAAAAGCCAATCCAAAGAACATCGTTGACCAAGCCACATATACAATTGCCTCATAAGCGTTACTCCAGGGTGCATGCCCAGAAATGTACCATCTTGCAATTAATCCTAAAGTATGAAGTACAAATAAAAGTCCAATAATTACATGGAAAACATTTACTGTAACTCGCAACCATTTTTTCTCAAAGAAGATATTTACGATCGTAAAAATAAACATAAATATCGCTGCTGTAATATACCAATACGATAGTTTTTGAAAAACATCATATTTGTTATAAGCAATCTCAGCATCAATTTTTTGTTCGCTTGGTCTTACTTTAGCGCCAAATTTCTTTTGGAAACCATTGATGCTTTCTACCAGTTGATCAGCCGTATCCCAGTTTTTAGAAATAGAACCATTGTTCAAAGCGCTGAAATACAAAGGCAGAATTTGTTTTACATACGTTGAATCCATTCCTTTAAAACCGCTGTTTTCACGTTCCAAGAAAGAAACCCATTTATTGTTTGGATCATTTGGAACAGGAAAAATTTTCAAAATGCTGCCGCTTAAAGCAGATTCCATTAAGTTTACTTTTTTATCTGTTTCAATAAAATCTTTCTCAAACTGATTTGGATTTCCTGCTTTATAAGCATCATCTAAATAAGGTGACAATTTATAATTTCCGTTTTCATCGAAAAATTTTACAAATGGAGCATATTGTGCGTCTTTTTCGATTCCAATAATTTTACGGATACTGTCATTTCCCATCTTAATATAAATAAGCGGAATCTGTATCCAAACCTGAGCGTATTGCGTCATCGACAAAAATACCTGATCAGAATTCATTCCGTTATACTTATCACTGTGACTAACTTTTCTAAGTAATTCAGATGAAAATGTATTAATTGGTTTCATTCTTCCACCAGCATCCTGAATAATCAAACGACCAAATTTAGCGGCATGAGCTTCTGGAGCTTTATAAATTGTAAGCAATGAATCCAACTGCTTTTGGCTTGGCGGTGCCACTACGTGATTTGCGTGATCGTTTGGATCTGCAGTATGGTTATGATCATGTTCGTGCGAATGAACATGAGGATTTTGTTGTGCAAAACCGCTCAAACCAATCATTAAAACAAGAATCGTAATCAGTTTTTCCTTTTTCTTTTTTACTGTATCAAGCTTGCGTTTCAAATCGGCAAAACGAGAATGTTTTGTAAACATAATCGCCATCAAACCAAAGAAAAGCATAAAATAGCCTAAGTAAGTAATCGAAGTTCCCCAAAAATCGTGATTTACAGATAATACAGTTCCTTTTTCATCTGGATCAAATGACGATTGGAAAAAACGATATCCTTTATGATCTAAAACGTGATTCATATATATATCTGCGTCAAAAGTTTCTGCAGAATCCTGAACCGTCACCTTACTTTCAAATGACGAATAACTTTTCTCTGTTCCAGGATATTTCGTTGCAATAAAATCATTTAATCGTACTTTAAAAGGCAAAATATAAGCTTTGCTTCCGTAAAATAAACTGTATTCAATTTTACCAATTTTAACCGTTTGAGGCTCGCCAATGCTTCCTTTAGACCCCATTAAACGAACTTCTTTTTCTTGACCATCAGCTTTAATTTTTACTACCAAAGCATCAGTATGCGATTTAGCTTTAAAATCTTTATTTGACTCATAATCAACAACTCCTTTTACAGCAGGATCTGGAAAAACGATACGAATATCTCCAATACTATACAAAGAACGCATCATTAAAGGCTGTACATTATCTTTTGTAACAGTCCCTTTAAATTTGTCGGCCATTCTCATGAACTCTCCTTCAAATGGCGTTTGGATCGTATACTTTTCTCCTTTCGTATTAATATTTATTGCGCCGTCAGTTTGTTTATTTAAAGCAAATAAAACATTGTGAATATTTTGAACTTCACCTTCTTTTAAGTAATGTTCCTCACGACCACCCGCTCCGGCTTCTACTAATTTTAAATAAAGAGTTCCTTTAGGGTCTGGTTTTATAATTTCTTTTGCCCCCATGATGTAGTTCACATAACTAACCTCAAAAGGAGTTTCGTCAAATTTTCCTGAAAGTGTAAAATCATTATTCGTAACCGGTGAAAGCAGAAGGCTTTTATCAAAAACTCTTCTTCTCGGCTGACCTTTATATTCTCCGTCAGCAAAAACCGTAATAAATGTTTTATCCGAATAAATTTGATTTTCTGCTGCGCCTTCGCGAATTGGCATCATTCCTTCATAACTGATATAACGTGTAATAAAAGCTCCTAAAATGATAAAAACAAAGGCTATGTGAAGTAAAAAAGTAGCCCATTTTTCTTTTTTAAGTAATTGATAACGTTTGATGTTACCGAAGAAATTTAGCATAAAAACTGCCATTATAGCTTCAAACCACCAAGTATTATAGATTAAAATTCGGGCAGTATCGGTGTTGTATTTACTTTCGATAAAAGTTCCAACACCCATTGCAATTGCGAATGTTAAAAAAAGAACGGCCATTAAGCGTGTAGAAAACAAAAAAGAGAATATTTTTTTATCCATTTTTGAGGAATTACATTGTATAAAAGTGCCACAAAAGTACTTAAAAATGTTGAGTTCCAATATTTGTGATTTGTTAATAAAAACTAAAAAAAGAGGCTTTTATATAATGAATTGTAAATTTGAAATAGGTTAATTACTACAAATCCCTTATACTTAATAATTTCTTTGATTATTGATATTTTTTCATAGTTTTGTGTAATCGATTACATTTTGAATTTATCTGTTTTTGAAGTTCCGATTCTTTATTTCCGCAAAAAAAAGAACTAAAATTAACTATTTGAGCTATTAACTATCTCTTTATAAAATAATTAAAAATGAAAACCAAAACAATCAACTTTGTCATTTCTTTTGCACTTTTACTGTGTGGACTTCCATACACAACTATTGCGCAGAATTCAAAATCGAGTACTTTATACAGTGATATTGAATTTAAAATGTCGAAAGTAAAAGAGCCAATAATTCCGAAAAACAGTGTTAATATAAAAGATTTTGGTGCAGTAAACGGCGGCTATGTTCTAAATACAAAGGCTTTCGCCGATGCTATAGAAGCTGTTACAAAAAAAGGTGGAGGAAAAGTAATCATCCCTCCAGGAATTTGGCTTACAGGTCCGATTATCTTGAAAAGCAATATCGAACTTCATGCTGAAACAGGCGCTTTGATTAAATTTTCGCCTGATAAAAGCTTGTATCCAATTGTAGAAACCAGTTTTGAAGGTTTAAATACGTGGCGATGCATCTCTCCTATTTATGGCAAAAATCTTGAAAATGTTGCCTTTACCGGAAATGGTGTTTGGGATGGTTCAGGTGAAGTTTGGAGACAAGTAAAAAAGAGCAAATTAACCGACAGTCAATGGAAGAAATTTGTGGCTTCGGGCGGCGTTTTAAATGAGAAGAAAGACAGTTGGTATCCATCTGAAACTTTTATGAAAGCTTCTGTTGGAGCTGATCAAAACGTTCGTCTTGATTTAAAAACAAAAGAACAGTTTGAAGAAATTCATGATTTTCTTCGTCCGGTAATGGTAAGCATTCAAAACAGCAAAAGAGTACTTTTTGACGGTCCGGTTTTTCAAAATTCGCCAGCTTGGAACATTCATCCTTTAATGATTGAAGATTTAATTGTTCGAAATGTTACTGTTCGCAATCCTTGGTATTCTCAAAACGGAGACGGTCTTGATGTGGAATCATGTAAAAATGTTTTGATCGAAAATTCAAGTTTTGATGTGGGCGACGATGCTATTTGCATAAAATCTGGAAAAGATAAAGACGGGCGTGATCGTGGAATTCCGTGCGAAAATATCATTGTAAAAAACAATATTGTTTATCATGGTCATGGCGGCGTAACCGTGGGAAGTGAAATGTCTGGCGGTGTAAAAAACCTTCATGTTTCGAATTGCACTTTTATGGGAACTGATGTTGGTCTTCGCTTTAAAAGTACGCGCGGACGTGGCGGTATTGTTGAGAATATTTTTATTTCGAATATTTATATGACGGACATTCCATCTCAGGCAATTTCGTTTGATTTATACTATGGAGGAAAATCTATTGCTGAAACATTGGCTGAAGGCGGAACGAAAGTAGAAAACAAAATGATGCCTGTAAATATAGAAACGCCACAATTCAAGAATATTTCGATTAAAAACATTACGATTGCCGGAGCTTATCAAGCAGTATTTTTACAAGGATTGCCAGAAATGAATCTTGAAAATATCGAAATTTCAAACTTAACAGCAAAAGCTGAAAACGGGTTCTCAATAATTGACGCAAACGGAATTAAAATCAGTAATGTGAAATTAGACATTCAGAAACCAGCTGTTTTCGAAATTTTTAATGGAAAAAATATGTCTTTCAAAAATATTGAATTCAATTCTAAATCAGAAAAAGCCATTTCGATTAATGGTGAAGTGAGCCAGAATATAGAATTTGTTTCAAATCCAAATTTTGATATATCTAAAAAGATTTCCGTTGGAGAAACTGTTCCCAAAGGAGCTGTGAAATTCTAAATACATAAAAACCAATATCCTAAAACCCGCTTTCTATAATTTTGAAATTAATTTATAGAAAGCGGGTTTTTAATTTGATCTTCATACAAAGGTTCTTTCCAACCAAAATTGAGTTTATATGAATGACAAACGAATTAAACCAAACTACATTTAAAAAAAATAATGTTAATTTTGTGCTATGATTCAAGTATCAATAATTGGTTCCGGAAATGTTGCACAGCATTTAATCAAAGCTTTCGCGAAAAATGAAGCGGTCGAAATCGTACAAGTATTTTCGAGAAAAAAGGAAACTTTAGCTTCTTTAGTTGAATATGATAAAATTGTAAGCGATTTTGAAGAACTAATCGAAGCCGATTTATACATTGTCGCCGTTTCTGACAATGCAATTTTAGAGGTTTCACAGAAACTGCCTTTTCAAAATAGAATTGTGGTTCATACTTCTGGCGCGGCTTCGCTTGATGCTCTTGATGCTAAAAACAGAAAGGGCGTTTTTTATCCGCTACAGACATTTTCAAAAAGCAAAGAGGTAGATTTCTCTACAATTCCAATGTGCCTGGAAGCCGAAAATACTTTTGATTTTCGAATTTTAGAAACCGCAGCCAAGAGCATTTCAAACAATGTTTTTGCAATTAATTCGGATCAAAGAAAAGCACTTCACGCAGCAGCAGTTTTTGTAAATAACTTCACCAATCATTTGTACCAAATTGGTCAGGAAATTTGCAATGAACACCAAGTTCCTTTTGAAGTTTTAAAACCCTTGATTAAAGAGACCGCTGAAAAAATCAACGCTTTGGATCCAGTTGATGCCCAAACAGGCCCGGCAAAACGTCATGATTCAACCACAATTCAAGCACATTTGGATTTTTTGACAAATGAAAATCAAAAAAATATTTATAAAATTCTAACACAATCTATACAAAATAATGGCAAAAAGTTATAAAGAAATAATGAATGACATCACAACATTTGTTTTTGATGTTGATGGCGTACTGACAGACAGTTCTGTTTTTGTAACCAATGAAGGAGAAATGCTTCGCACAATGAATATTCGTGACGGTTACGCAATGAAAGCAGCAATTGAAAGCGGTTACAATGTTTGTATTATTTCTGGCGGAAGCAATGAAGGCGTTCGTATTCGTTTGAATAATTTGGGAATTGCAGATGTTCATTTAGGTACTCCTGATAAAGTAAAAACATTTAAAGAATACACTGACAGTAACAATATAAACCCAGAACAAGTGTTGTATATGGGTGATGATATTCCTGATTTTCATGTTATGAAATTAGTTGGATTACCAAGTTGTCCTCAAGATGCAAGTCCTGAAATTAAAAATATTTGCCGTTATATTTCGCACGTAAAAGGCGGGCGTGGCGCCGCGCGTGATGTAATTGAGCAAGTAATGAAAGTGCAAGGAAAATGGATGGAATATTTTAATGGAAAACACGATTAATTAGTTATAAATTGTAAAAAACTTAGTCCCTCAGAATCTTAGCCACTTAGAACCTCAAAAAATGAAATATCTAAAACTCGTTCGGTATCAAAACTTACTTATGCTTGCATTTATGCAGGTTTTATTTCGTTATGCCTTTTTAAAACAGCAAAATATTCCGCTTGCATTGTCCGACTGGCAATATGCATTGTTAGTTTTAAGCACTGTTTTATTGGCTGCTGCCGGATATGTCATTAACGACATTTTTGATGTTGCAACAGATTCGATTAATAAACCAAATAATGTTATTATTGGCAAAGGAATTTCTGAAACCCGCGCCTACAATATTTATATAGGACTCAATATTACCGGAGTTGCTATTGGTTTTTATTTATCAAATGTTATTTTGAGGCCAAGTTTTGCAACTATTTTCATTTTAATTGCTTCATTGCTTTATTTTTATTCTACAAGCTTAAAGCAAATCATGATTTTGGGCAATTTTATTGTAGCACTTTTATTAGCGCTAAGTGTTATTATAATTGGTGTTTTTGATTTGTTTCCCGCAACTAATGCCGAAAATCAAGCGCAAATGGCTAGCCTTTTTTCCATTTTGATTGACTACGCACTGTTTGCTTTTATGATCAATTTTATTAGAGAAATAGTTAAAGATATTGAAGATGTAAATGGCGATTACAATCAAGGAATGAACACTTTGCCAATTGCAATTGGAATCAACAGAGCTGCAAAAATAGCTTTAGGATTTGCAATTATTCCATTTATATTGTCCTTGCTTTATATCAATACTTATTTCATGGAAAATAAGCTTTTTATTGCCACCCTATATGGTTTTGCTTTTGTTCTTGCACCTTTGTTATATTTTATTGTGAAAATATTTAGTGCAAAATCTCAAAAAGAATTTCATCATTTAAGTACGGTTTTAAAACTGATTTTGCTTTTCGGAATTTTGTCAATTCTTGTGATTACTCTTAATATCAAGTACAATGCTTAAAGAAAAACTAAAAAAATATACTTTAATTCTGGCTTCAGGATCTCCAAGAAGACAGCAATTTTTTAAAGATCTGGATCTTGATTTCGAAATTCGATTAAAAGATATTGAAGAAATTTATCCGGCTGAATTAAGAGCTGTTGAAATAACTGATTTTTTAGCCGAATTAAAAGCGAGTGCATTTGAAGGCGAATTAAAAGAAAATGAAATCTTAGTGACCAGCGACACTATTGTTTGGCATCAAAATAAAGCTTTAGGAAAACCTAAAAACGCCGAAGAAGCTTTTGAAATGATCAAATCAATGTCCGACGATACGCACGAAGTTATAACATCCGTTTGTTTTAAAACCAATGTTTCTTCAACGCTTTTGCATGATGTTACAAAAGTTACTTTTAACAAACTCTCAGACGAAGCCATCTTATATTATATCGACAATTACAAACCTTATGATAAAGCTGGAGCTTATGGTATTCAGGAATGGTTTGGCTTTATGGCTGTAGCAAAAGTTGAAGGCTCTTATACCAATGTCATGGGACTTCCAACAGCTAAAGTTTACGAATATTTGAGTACATTAGTATAAAATTCACTCTTATGTTTTCTTTTAAAGAATATAGCCAAGAAATAATTACGACACTAGTACTGCTTCTTACTCTAATAGCGTTGCGGGTTATTGTTGCAAAATTAATTAGGCGCTATGCCAGCAGCAGTCAGTTATTAGAGCACAGAACAAATCTAGTCATCAAATATATTCACTTGTTAATGAATATATTGGTCACCATTAGTCTGATCGTAATTTGGGGCGTTGAAACCAAAGATATATTTTTTACTGTATCTTCAATAGCGACTGTAATTGGTGTCGCAATGTTTGCTCAATGGTCAATTCTGAGCAATATTACTTCTGGAATGATTTTGTTTTTTTCATTCCCGTTCAAGATTGGAGACACTATAAAAATTCACGACAAAGACTTCCCTATTGAAGCTGAAATTGAAGATATCAGCGCTTTTCATGTCAATTTAAGAACCAAAGAAGGCGAGCGAATTATTTTCCCAAACAATCTTTTACTGCAAAAAGGTATCTCTATTATGCCTGTCCAGTATGAAGACAAAGAGTTTTTTGATTAATTTTTGAATGGAAATTTTATAAACTAAAGACAAAAAGGTAAAACACAATTACGATTATTAAATGTAATATTTGTTATACCAATTTAGTTTATCTAATATTCCATTAAAAATGACTCAGCCATTAAAATTGCCATTTTATGCAAAGCTTGCCTGCATATTAATAACTCTAATTTCGTTCGCTTACATATTTTGTATCGCAAAAGATGTAATTACACCAGTTCTAATGGCTTTTCTATTTGCCGTATTACTGTTGCCTATTTTTACCTTTTTTAATTCCAGATTAAAATTTCCGAGACATTTGGCAGCAATAATTTGTGTACTGTCTTTTGCGGCATTTATTGTCGGAATCTTGGTTTTTATTTCCTACGAAGTCACAGATATGGCAAATGACTTTGATACCATCAAGAAAAATGCAAATGCCTTTATATCAGACATACACAAATTTGTCAAAGAGAAATTTCATGTCAGCATTGGCGAACAGAAAAAATACTTGGACACAGTAACTAAAGATTCAGTCAAAAATGGAAACGCAACAATTGGTTCGGCTATTCTCTCTATGACAGATTTGCTTCTGGACTGCACTATAATACCAATTTACACTTTTTTGTTTTTAATTTATAAAGATCATTTTATTCTCTTTCTAGCAAAATTAATCAATAAGGAAAATCATATCATACTTAAAAATATCTTGTCACAAATAAAAGTTTCCATCAACAATTACATTGTGAGTTTAATTTTAGAAATGATTGTCGTGTCTGTATTGACAAGCTTAGGACTTTGGATTATTGGTGTCAAATATTTTATTTTATTAGGACTTATAACAGGACTTTTGAATCTTATTCCGTATATTGGAATATTAATTGCTGGAATAATAACTGTTTTAGCTTCTTTGACCGGATCTGGTGAAACTTCAATTATTCTCGGAATCTTAATTGTAAATGTTATTGTACAGCTTATAGATAATAATTTATTGGTTCCTTTAATTATTAATTCAAAAGTCGAAATCAACGCCTTTGTTTCTATTATGGGGATAATTGTTGGCGGTGCTGCAGCTGGAATTTCGGGAATGTTTTTAGCAATTCCGCTTTTAGCAATTCTAAAAATAATTTTTGACCGAATCGAATCTTTGGAAGCTTGGGGTTATGTTATGGGAAATCATGTACCCAGAAAATTTACATGGAGAATTAGAAGATCTAAAATTATCGACTAAAAAAATAAACCTCTTCAAAAAAATTCAAAAAATGTCTCCGATGTCTGTGAACAAAAAAATAATCGTTTTTATTTTACTTTGCTTTTGTCTGCAAAGCACATACGGGCAAACTGATAAAACAAAAAACAATACTCCAAAAAAAGACAGTACTGACGTTTATAATAAGATTAGAAATTATTCAAAAAAAAATAATTTCACTAAAACACTGCACAAACTCCTTTTTAGAACCACTAAACCTAGAAAGAAAGACGATTTGCTTATTCCAAGTGATACGGCAAATTACAATGGCAAAATCATTAGAAAAATAAACATCGTTACATTGGATCCTTTTGGGCATTCTGTTGTAGATACCACGCAAGTTCCGAAGAATTGGGGTGAAAGAACGGGAAATAGGCTTCATTTAAAAACAAAAAAAATTGCCATTTACAATTTGCTTTTATTTAAAAGAAATAGCGTTTACGATAGTTATAAAATTCAGGAAACAGAACGTTTGATAAGAGCGCAAAAGTATGTTACTGCAGTTCGAGTAACCCATCAATTAGTAGCGTCTGATTCTGTGGATGTTACCATCAGAGTTTTAGATTCCTGGAGTACCATTCCTCGGTTTTCGATTTCGAGCAATCAAGTTTCTGTTGGATTCAAAGAGAAAGATTTCTTTGGAACAGGACAACAGTTAGAATATCGTTTCACAAATCGTTTTGATGATGGTGCAAACGGAAATGATGTTACCTACACGATTCCTAATATTAAAAATACCTACATAGGAACTACGCTGAATTACAAAATGGATCTCGACAATAATTATACTAAAAGTATAAACATTGAGCGTTTGTTCTACTCGCCTTTAACCAAATGGGCCGGCGGAATTTATGTAGGGCAGAATTTTAGAAAAGATACTTTACAGGCTCCTGATATGTCATATGCTTATCAGCCTTTTAAATATAATTTTCAAGATTTTTGGGCGGGTAAAGCTTCAAAAGTTTTTGAAGATGATGATAAAGGAATTACCAATTTAATTGTATCAGGACGTTTCCTGAATGTAAACTACAGCGAAACACCAACTGAACTTTACGATCCAACTAATTTTTATTCGGACCAAAAACTCATTTTATCAGGAATTGGACTGAACACTCGTAAATTTATTAAAGACAATTATATTTTTAGAAACGGTCAGACCGAAGACGTTCCCATTGGCCGGATTTATGGTGTTACTTTAGGTACTCAATATAAAAATCAAATGTGGAGACCTTATGTTGGTGGTCGGTTTTCTTTTGGAAATTATTACAGGCTCGGGTTTCTTAGTGCAAATTTTGAAGCAGGAACCTTTTTTCATGACTCAAAAACTTATGAAACAGCATTTTCAATAGAAACCAATTATTTTACTAAACTCTACAGCATTGGAACTTGGAAATTGAGGCAATTTATAAATCCAAAAATAGTTATTGGCGTCAATCGCGAAGATATTATAGGTGATCAGTTAAATATAAATGAACAAAATGGCCTAGCCGGTTTCGACAGCGCGATTTATGGAACCAATAAAATGGTTTTATCATTGCAGACGCAAACTTACTCGCCAAATTCGCTTTTAGGTTTTCGTCTAAATCCGTTTTTTAATTATTCAGTTGCAGTTTTAGGAAGTCCAAATAATGCAATGTCTCATAATAAAGCGTATTCAAAATTTACACTTGGAGTAATCGTCAGCAATGATTATTTGGTTTTCAGTTCTTTTCAATTATCATTGTCATACTACCCTAGTATTCCTTTTGAAGGAGATAATGTTTTCAAAACCAATACCTTTGAGACTACAGACTTTGGATTAATGAATTTTGAGTTGGCAAAACCAAGAATTGTAGATTACAAATAGTCAAAAAATATTTTTATTTTTTTTATCTTTTTTAAACTTCACTAAACATTTTAATTATCAATGAATTACCAATACCGTAGCATCCTGACACTCGTTTAACTGCTAATTTTATCCGACGAAATGCATTTGGTTTTTATTTTTGGCACAGTATATGAATATTACTAAGCAAGAGTAACATTAAAAAACTTTAGAAAAAATGAAAACACTAAAAATAGCAATCGCCGGATTATTTCTTTTGGTTGCAAATGCCACACAAGCTCAAGTATCGATTAATGTTAATATTGGAACACCACCAGCTTGGGGACCTGCAGGATATTCTGAAATGGAATATTACTATTTGCCAGACATTGAAGCCTATTATGATGTACGAGCTTCTCAGTTTATTTATTTTGGAGGCGGAAGATGGGTTCGAACAACTTATTTGCCAAGACAATACAGAAACTATGATTTATATGGAGGTTATAAAGTAGTCTTAACAGATTATCACGGACGAACACCTTATACGTATTTTGATCGTCACAGAGTAAAATACTATAAAGGATACCACGGAGCGCCTCAAAGACCATACAGAGCAAGACCCGTTTACGGATACAATGATCGTCACGACCACAAAGATTATAAACATTATGATAAAAAACATCATGATAAACATGACCGACATGATCACGATGACCATGATGACCATCGTGGCCACGGCAGAAGATAATTACTAAATAACTAGTAATCAACACAAAAGAGTATCAATAATATTGATACTCTTTTTTTATGCACGCATAGTATTATTGATTAATGTTAATTTATTGCATAATGTTCAAAAATTATATCTAAATCAATTATATTCATGACAAATACCTTATTTTAATACAAATACACCTTATATTTGCACAATAATTTAAAAACCAAAGGATTATGAGAAAAAGCGTTTATTTGTTTTCATTTTTAGCAATGTCACTTTTTACTTTTTGCGACAATAATGATGATAGCTCTAATGGCCAAGCAGTTGAAAACGGAATTACCATCAATAATGATGCAGTTTCTTTAAACAAAAGACTTGATTATACAAATTCTGGAGTGTTATCAATTACTAATGTTTCAACAGCAAAATCATTAAATAGCGCTCAATCAGGAAGCGAATTGCCTTTGGTTCAAATTGCCGAAGTAAATCCGCCAACAGACAGTAATGGAAGAACTTTACAAGCAAATCATGTTGCTGTAAACGGAAACTATGCTTATGTAGCGTATACAATGATGGGTGATGCTTATTCTGGAGCAATTGACGTTATTGATGTTACAGATCCTTATAAGCCAAAATTGCTTACATCAGCATTAATTGCTAATACAGATATTACGTCGCTTACCTACGCTAACGGAAATTTAATTATTGCTGGAGCAAAAGATATTGATAAAGATGCGTCTTTAACTCACCCTGCAATTGTAATTAATATGCAGTTAAGTTCTGGAATGCTTACTGATAAATATACAGTAACTAAACTTGAAAGTAAAGTAACTACTGATGTTGCCGCAAGCGCATCATCTTATTTTGCGGTTTCTGGTGATACAGGAAGTTTGTTCAAAATAAGCAATTCTTCTAAAGAAGTAACTTCAAAAGTTGCGGTTCAAGATTTGCGTACAGTTGCGATAAGCGTTGACAAAATTGTTACTTTAAGCGGAACAAAAGGTGTAAACATCTATAATGAATCATCTCTTGCACTTCAAAAATCATTTGCAACAAGCAGTGATGTAAGTGCTGCAAAAAGAACAGTTGATTTTGACGGTACAAAGTTATTAGTATCTGAAGGATATAATGGTTTAGGAGTTTATGATATCAACAGCGGTTCTAAATTACAAACAATTGGATTAGCTGCTGCTGGTGGGGATAATGTAACAAATGCAGTTTCTGTAAACGATGGTTATACATTTGTTGCAAACGGTGCAGCTGGATTAAATGTTTACAAATCTGGAACTACACTTGGTTTAGTTGGAACTGTTGGAATTACAGGTTCATCAAACTATGTAAAATCTAGCGGAAATTATATTTATGTTGCGAGCGGAAAAGGCGGTTTGAAAATTATTAAGATGGAAAAACCAAATACAACTTTCGCTAATTGCTCTTCATATGGAACTTACAATCAAGGAAAAGATTTGATTTTGAACTCTAACGAAGTAAAATCTTATAACGGTTCAACAGCTCTTAACTCTATTATTGTTAATTCTGGAGGAGTTCTAACACACTGTGGATCAATTTCTGTTCAAAATACTTTGATTTTAAACAGTGGAGGAACTTTTAATATGACTGGAACTTTGGCTCAAGGTAAATACCAACAATCAAACCCAACAGAACTTATTATCAATAGTAATGCTTTATTGCAAATTGAAGGTTCAGTAGTAATTTGGGGAGACCTTAGATTAAACAGCGGTGCAAAAATTAATTTTATTGGAAACAATTCGTCTATTACAATTTACGGAAAAGTGACTAAAAATAGTGGCGTTACTATCACAGGAACGTACAACGACACAGAAAACAAATTGAAATAATTTTTTCTGTAATCCTAAGAAATACCACCTGATTTAATTCGTTAAATCAATTCTTTAAAAAAAATGCCGTCAGAGATCATCTGATGGCATTTTTTTTGTGGAGTAGTTTTTCTTAAAAAAGGAAATCAATAACCAAACATTAACAATTCATTTAAATAGTCTTCAAAAATATAATTACTATTTTTGATGCACTTTCAAAAACACCAGACGACGCTATGCGAAAAATTCAGTTACTGATTATTTTATTAACAGGTATTTCATTTTCATTTGCACAACAGCCACAAAAACCAAGTTCTGTAGAGATTTATAATCAAATCAAAAAGTTAAACTTTTTAGGTTCCGTTTTATATGTTGCAGCGCATCCTGATGACGAAAACACTCGCTTAATTTCTTATATGGCAAACGAAATGAATGCACGAACTGGATATTTGTCATTGACCCGAGGTGATGGAGGACAAAATTTAATTGGTCCGCAGCTTCGTGAATTATTAGGTGTGATAAGAACTCAGGAATTAATTGAAGCCCGAAAAATTGACGGTGGAGAACAATTTTTTTCGCGTGCGAATGATTTTGGTTTTTCAAAAAATCCAAGTGAAACTTTAGAAATCTGGGATAAAGACAAAGTTCTTGCAGATGTTGTTTGGACGATCAGAAAATTTCAGCCGGATGTAATCATAAACCGATTTGATCACCGTTCGCCAGGTACCACCCACGGTCATCATACATCATCGGCTATGCTGAGTGTTGAAAGTTTTAAATTGACTAATGATCCAAAAGTATATTCGGAACAATTAAAATATGTTGCGCCTTGGCAAGTAAAACGCCAGTTTTTTAATCCATCATGGTGGTTTTATGGAAGCCAGGAAAAATTTGAAGCAGCCAATAAATCAAAATTTACAAAACTAGAAACTGGAGTTTATTATACCGGAATTGGGAAATCAAATCAAGAAATTGCTGCTTTAAGCCGAAGCCGTCATCAGTCACAAGGTTTTGGAAGCACCGGCGCTCGCGGTGAAGAAACTGAATATTTGGAACTTATTAATGGTGAAACTCCAACAGAAAGAGATAATTTATTTGACGGAATTGATACTTCTTGGAACCGTGTAAAAAACGGAAAACCAATTGGTGATCTAATTTCAAAAATCATCTCAAAATACGATTTCAGCAATCCCTCGGCAAGTATACCAGATTTGGTAAAAGCTTACACAATGATTGAAGCTTTAGATGATGATCATTGGAAACCATTAAAAGCCAATGCAATTAAAAACATTATAGCATCATGCTCTGGCTTATATCTTGAAGCTGTTGCTAGCGAACAGGAAGCGACACCCGGAAGTACAATTAGACTTAGTCTCGAAGCAATTAACAGATGTGCTGTTGAAATGCAATTAAACAGTGTTACCACTTTACCAGACAACAAAACAACAGTTCAAAATATCCTTTTAAAAAATAATAACGATCAAAAAATCAGCCTTCAATTACAGCTTCCTAACACAATTGAATATACACAACCGTATTGGCTGAAAGAAAAGGTAACTGTTGGAATGTACACGGTTTCGAATCAAGAAAACATTGGAATTCCAGATATTATCAGAGAAGTTAAAGTTGTCTTTAACGTAAAAATAAATGGTGTTGAAATCCCGTTTGAGCGTACCGTTGTTTATAAATACAATGACGGGGTGAAAGGCGAAATGTATAATTTTCTTGATATTGTGCCTGAGATCACGACTTCGATCTTAGAAAAAGTATTGATTTTTAAAGATACCAAAAGCAAAATGATTCCGGTAAAAGTTCGTGCCGGAAAAGACGGAATAAAAGGTAATCTTCAATTAGAATTGCCAAAAAGCTGGGTAATTTCACCAAAAGAAATTCCGTTTGCTTTAGATAAAAAAGGAAATGAACAGACTTTTTATTTTGAAGTAACGCCTCCGGTAAATCCAGAAGAAGCTGTAGTGAAAGCTATTGCAACCGCAGACAACAAACGTTTTGACAAAGACGAAACGATTATCGAATACAGTCATATTACAAAACAAATGGTCTTAAAACCAGCTGAATCAAAATGCATTAGAATTGATTTAAAAACATCTGGCGACGCCATTGCCTATATTATGGGCGCTGGTGATGAAGTTCCTGAAAGTTTAGCACAAATGGGATATAGAGTTACTATTTTGAAGCCGGAAGAAATTACACCAGAGCGTTTAGATTCTTTCAGTACCGTCATTACGGGAATCCGTGCTTACAACACCGTAAATGCTTTAGCCAACAAGCAAAAAATACTTTTTGATTTTGTAAAAGGTGGCAAAAATATGATTGTACAATACAACACCTATGGCAAAATGGTAACGGATCAAATTGCGCCATATCCGCTAAAAGTATCCAATGACCGTGTGACCGAAGAAAATGCTAAAATCACGTTCTTAGCACCAAATCATCCGGTTTTAAATACGCCAAATAAAATTTCTGAAAAAGATTTTCAAGGCTGGACTCAGGAACAAGGATTGTATTATCCAGATCAGTATGATGCTGCCTTCACTCCTATCATATCATCTCATGATAAAGGTGAATCTCCTAAAGATGGCGCTTTGTTAGTAGCTCCGTACGGAAAAGGATACTATATTTACACTGGTTTAAGCTTTTTTAGAGAATTGCCAGAAGGTGTAGCCGGCGCATACCGATTATTGTCGAATATTATTTCGCTGAAACAGCCAATAGAAGCTCCTAAACAAGAATTTAAGCAATAAAACATTCGTAAAATGGAAGCCAAAAAAACAAAAAAATGGAAAAAAAGCTACACCTATGTTTTGGTGGCTAATGCTATTTATATTCTTATTTTCTTCTTAATCATGCAATTATATTCATAACCTATGCAACTATTTGATTGGATCGTACTTATTGTTACACTTTTATTCATTGTTGGATATGGTTCTTGGAAAACCAAAGGGAGTAAAAATGTTGAAGATTTCATTTTAGGAAACAACGAAACGCCTTGGTACACCGTAGGGCTTTCGGTAATGGCAACTCAGGCAAGTGCTATTACTTTTCTATCGACGCCCGGACAGG
The DNA here is from genome assembly GCF_004362055.1 of Flavobacterium sp. 245. Classification (GTDB taxonomy): domain Bacteria; phylum Bacteroidota; class Bacteroidia; order Flavobacteriales; family Flavobacteriaceae; genus Flavobacterium. The sequence continues at coordinate 45,513 of NZ_SNXB01000002.1, read as the reverse complement.
CTTATCATGACGGAATGGGTTTTGTCCAGTTTTATTTTGGATTGCCAATTGCAATGATTGTTATTTGTATAACGTTTATTCCTCTTTATCATAAAAATAAAGTTTTTACTGCTTATGAATTTCTAGAAAAACGATTTGATGTAAAAACACGTTCTCTCGCTGCGGTCCTATTTTTGGTTCAGAGAGGTTTAGGAACTGGACTTACGATTTATGCCCCAGCGATTATTTTATCGGCATTATTGGGGTGGAACTTAACGATAATGAACATTATTATTGGTGTTCTGGTAATTATTTATACGTTTTCTGGCGGAACAAAAGCCGTTAACGTTACGCAGAAACAGCAAATGTTTGTGATTATTTCAGGGATGTTTATTACCTTCTTCTTGATTTTGCATTACCTTCCAAACGATATGACTTTTACAAGCGCAATGCATATTGCAGGTGCAAACGACAAGATGAATATTGTAGATTTTTCATTTGATCCAGAAGAAAAATATACATTCTGGAGCGGAATTACCGGTGGTTTTTTCTTGGCACTGTCTTACTTTGGAACAGATCAGTCGCAAGTTGGGCGCTATTTATCTGGAAAATCGGTGAAGGAGAGTCAGATGGGATTAATCATGAACGGACTTTTAAAAGTGCCAATGCAGTTTTTTATTTTATTGACTGGAGTTATGGTTTTTGTTTTCTTCCAATTCAATCCAGTGCCTCTAAATTTCAATCCGAATAATAAAATTGTCATTGAAAAATCAGCTTTTAAAGAGGAATATCATACGCTGGAAAAGAAACTTGACAAACTTTCTGAAGACAAAAAAGTAATCAACTTGCTTTATATCGATCAGTTAAATCAGGATTATGACAATCCGATTTTAAGAAAAGAATTAGTTGCTTTATCAAACAAAGAAAAAGATTTGCGTGACAAGGCAAAAGAAATTATTTCTAAAGCCGACAGCAACAGCGAAACAAATGATAAAGATTATGTTTTTTTTCACTTCATTCTGCATTATTTACCAAAAGGACTTATTGGTTTACTTCTAGCTGTAATTATTTCTGCCGCCATGTCATCAACTGCTTCAGGATTAAATGCATTGGCTTCTACAACAGCAATTGATATTTACAAACGAAATGTAAAAGGCGAAAAATCAGAAAAACATTATTTGATGGCAACGAAGTTTTTCACGCTTTTCTGGGGAATTGTGGCAATTCTTTTTGCGTGTGTAGGAACTTTATTCGAAAACTTGATTCAGCTTGTAAATATTATCGGTTCTATATTTTATGGAACGGTTTTAGGAATATTTCTGGTTGGTTTTTACTTAAAACGTGTTCAGGCAAAACCAATGTTTTACAGTGCATTAATAAGCCAGCTTACTATATTTATCATTTATTATTTCATGATTTATATTTACCCAAGCGATCAAGAAAAATTAGGCTATTTATGGCTGAATTTCATTGGAGCAAATCTTACGATTGTACTATCATTGTTACTGCAGTTTTTATTTTTTAGAGGAAAGCCGGATGCAGATAAAGTGATTGTAGAATAAAATCGAGATGAAATATTTCAGAAATGCCATTTTCTTTTATGCTTCCTTTTCTGAAAAATCAGGAAGAATTGAATATGGACTTTATGCCTTTTTTACAATTTTGCTACACGCCTTGGCTTTGCATTTGCATCGTACAATTGATTTGAATAATGAAACTATTTTGCATTTCTTTTACTGCTGTTTTATTGTCTTGTTTACATTCGTTCCGATGCAGGCTGTTACCACGAGAAGATTAAGAGATTTAAATGTAAATCCAGCTTTTCTTGTGTTTAATTTTATTCCGGTTTTGAATTTAACTTTCATTGCATTTTTGTTATTTGCTAAAAAAGGTTTAAAAAATAATTAAGTGAATTTAGAACCGAGATGCCCTAGCCCTGATGGAAGCGGCATCCTTTTGTGCCGGGGTTCGGCACAAAAGATATAGCGGACAGCAGGAAACAGCTCCTAAAATTATAATTGCAATATTTCATACTATAAATCTTCTTCATTTGTAAGTAAAAAATACTATTTTAGTAAGTTTAAATACCACCATAAACAAACTAAAAAACTGCAAATGAAAATTTCAGACGATATTCAAAAGTTGCTTCCTTTCGGTTACCTTTTTCTTGTAATAATGGGGATATTAAAAGAGAGTTTTTTCTATTATCAAATAGGAATCAATATTTTGAAGTATTCAACCATCATGGATATTTTAATTAGTCCTATTGCTGAATTTACATCGCACCCAATTATTTTAATTTCAATACTTTCTTTATTTGTTTTTCATTCTTATCTGCCAAAAATTTTAACAAAACACAGCCAGAAAAAATTTGTGCAGAAAGCATTTGAATTGAAGCCAACAGAAGCTATGTCTCAAACTGAAATAAAAACCTATTTTAAAGATGTTTCTATAAAATCTCTTGCAATAGTCCTCTCTTCTTTTTTCCTTTCATACGGAATTGCTGGCGGTTATTTTCTATCACGCGATATTAAAAATAACAAATTAAAATTCCAACATACCCTCAATTTTAACAGCGGTGAATCGCAACAGGTTAGTTTAATTAACAATAACAGTCTTTATTATTTTTATATTACAAAAGGATCAAAAACCATAAAAATAGCCTCGGTTCAAGCAGTAAAAAATATTGAATTTACAAAAAACACAATGATTCCGTAAAAAAGCATTTTCTAATTTTATAAAACGCATCGCCATGAAAGATTTGAAAAAATATAGCAATAAAACGAAAGCTGCATTTATTTTGCTGATTGTGATGCTGATTATTATTTTGAGCAACTTCAATACGCTGCAAAATTCTAAAAAAGTAAACGAAAATATTAATGCGATTTATAACGACCGTCTTGTTGTGGCGCATTATATTTTTCAATATTCGAAAGAACTTCACTTTATAAAATCGGAAGCTGAAAAACTGGATTTGAATGATAATATCAAAAAAGATGAAATTATTCATACACTTGATATCATTCACAATATTGACGAACTATACGCCAAAACGGTTTTAACAAATAAAGAAAAGGAGCATTTTGTTGCTTTCTTGGCTTCTTGTAAAGAAATTAATAGTCAGGTTGAAAATAAAAACTGGGATAAAATTGCCTTTTCAAGCGCTGAAGCTTTAAAAATATTAGAATCTTTATCTCAAATTCAGATTAAAGAAGGAAAAGCAAAACTCGCAGCTGCAAATGCAATGTATAATGACGACAACAGTCTTGGCCAACTTGAAATTGCGTCGCTGATAATTTTGGGCGGTATTACTTTTTATCTGTTGATTGTAAAGAAAATCAAAAGAAATATCAAAATTCCGGAACCGCCTAGTTTGAATTGATTTTTTGTTTCAAAGTTTCAGGTTTCAAAGTTTCAGGTTTCAGGTTTCAAGTTGAAATGAGAATTTAACCGCAAAGTTCGCAAGGATTTGCGCAAAGCTCACAAAGCTTATTTCGTAATGCTTTGCGAACTTTGCGGTATTATTAGGGACTGTTTTTTTTTACTTTGCGTTCTTTGCGGTTAAAAAACTCGCAAAAAAAATCCAAAACTATAAAGCTTTGGATTTTTTAATATTTAGAATTTCAAAACAAATTATCTGCTCCACTCAGCGATACTGTCTTTATTCATTTTTACGTAATCTTGATTATTAGCCGTTTCAGCAGCTGCTAATGAAGCTTTTGCTGTTTCAACTGCTCCTTTTTTATCACCTTGTTTTGCCTGAATAATTGATTTCAGTCTTAAGATATAGTAAGGTTTGTCAGTAACCATATCCAATGATTTGTCAACATATGTTCTTGCAGTATCTATATTTCCATTTGATGAAAATAAGTATTGTGCTGCTGCATAATAATCATTTGATGTTGGTCCAGCCAAAGTTTTTTCGATACTTGCTGTTGCTGTTTTTGCCGTTGGAACCTCAAATTTAAGTGCTACATGAGAATTTTCCCAAGCCATTTCTAAATAAGCAAAATTTGGATCTAAACCATTAATTCCAATTGTGAAAGTCTCAACCGGAGTTGGCAATGCATCTTCTTTTACTGTAGTTCTCAAGGCTACATAAGCATCACTCCAGTTTTCTGGAAGACCCCAGTTGTCCGTTGACAAGTAAAAAATAATCTCCCAACTTTCAATTTTAGGAATTGTATAAATTGAATATTTCCCTTTTTTCAAAGTTTTTCCATCAATTACAACGTCATCACTAAAGTTGATAATTGTATTTTCATTGGCGCCAGTTCTCCATAACTTACCAAACGGAACTAAATTCCCAAAAACCGCTCTGCCTCTCGCACCCGGTCTTGAATACGTTACTTCAACATCAGTTAAACCAACAGTTTGTTTGATATAAGCTTTTGGACTTGCCTGTGGTGTTTTTATCTGTGCTTCTGAAGCAAAAGGCGCTAATAAAATAGCAAATGCAATAAGTATTTTTTTCATTTTAGGTTTTATTTGTTTCTGTTCAAATTTACAAATTCAATTAGCTAACAAATGTTAAATTTAACTTAATTCAGACTACAATCTGTGATATTTTTTGAGCATTTAATTCATTGAAATGATTGATTACTAAATCAGCATCTGAAAGATCTTGCAAATTTGAATTCTGACTTCGATAACCAACACAATAAATTCCTGCAGCTTTTGCCGCTTTTACTCCATTTGTGCTGTCTTCTATAATAATACATTCCTCTTTTGGAGCAATTGACAAAGAAGCTGCATGAAGAAAAATGGCTGGATTTGGTTTTGACTGCGGAAAATCTTCACCACTCACGATATGTGAAAAATACTGATGTAGATTGAATCGAGTAAAAACACGCTCAATGGTAACTTTTGATGCTGATGAAGCCAGAATAATCTGGATTCCGTTGGCATATAAATCCTTAATCAAATCTTCAACTCCATCTAACAAAAACAAATCTGCTTTAGTATCAAAAGCATTATTAAAAATGTTTCTTTTTCTCTGAATTAAATCTTCAACCTCATGTTCAATTACTGGGAAAAATCCTTTCAGTGTCTGAAAAGTATTTCGAGTCGAAAATCCCGTAAACGAAGTGTACATTTCCTCTGAAACTTCAATATTCAATTCTGAAAATTGTTTGTAATAAGCATAACGATGAACGGGTTCTGTGTCGACAATAACGCCGTCCATATCAAAAATTACTGTTTTAATCATTTTTTTTTTAGGTGCTAAGGTTCTAAGGGACTGAGGTTCTAAGTTTTTTTTTAAGTTGCTAAGGTTCCGAGGAACTCAGGTTCTAAGCTTTTAAAAATCTTAGCACCTTAGAATCTTAGCATCTTAGTACCTTTTTTTTACTCTTTTGTTATCAAATATCGAATTACAGTTTCTGCTGCGTGAAGTCCAAATAATCCTGGCATGTAGCTGTTTGTTCCGTAGAAAGATTTTTTGAAGTTTTTTCCATCGGTTAATTTTAAACTTTTTTCATCTTGGATTTCTGATGAAAAAACTACTTTCAATTTATTGATTTTTGCTGCTTTTAATCTTTTACGGATTGTTTTTGAAAAATAGCAGTTTATTGTTTTCGAAATATCTGCAACTTTTACTTTAGATGCCAGCATCTTTCCTCCTGCTCCCATGCTGCTTATAATTTTTACTCTTTTGCGTTTTGCAGCAATAATTAAATTTAATTTTGGAGTAATACTGTCAATACAGTCTAACACATAATCAAACTCTGGAGAAACAATTTCAAAAGCACGTTCTGGTGACAAAAACTCTTTTACTCGCGTTAGCTTCAATTCTGGATTTATATCCATTAAACGATCACCAACAATAGTAATTTTTGGCTCACCAACTGTTGAATGCAAAGCGGGTAATTGTCTGTTAATATTCGTAATATCCACAACATCTCCATCAACAATCGTCATGTTTCCTACGCCTGCTCTAGCTAAAAATTCAGCTGCAAATGATCCTACTCCTCCTAATCCTACTACTAATACATTTGCATTACGCAAGTTCTCTAATCCTTCTTTTGTAAATAAAAGCTCGGCTCTTTCTGTCCACTCTGCCATTTCTTCTTTTGTTTATTTTTGTTTTTGTTTTTTCTTGTTTCAAGTTTCAGGTTTCACTGCCTGTCAGGCTGAGCGAAGTCGAAGCCTAACTTCCAATTGTCGCGCCCTTCGACTTCGCTCAGGGTGACATGCTGAAAACTATTTACTATTCACTAATTACTACTTACTATTCACTCTTAACTTTTCTCAAATACTCTTTTATAATTACTTGAGATAATACCTTGCAATTCCTTTATTGTTATAGTTTTATATTCTGAAGCTAATTCATAAACTTCTTGAATATTTTCTTCAATTGTATCAGTTTCCAGAAAAAAACGATCATTTGGAACATTCTGAAAAACGGTTTTTAAATCCGGATTTCGCAATAAATATTTTCCAAATGAAATATAGAATCCTGCTGCAATCAATTGTTCTGCCAACTGACTATTTTTAGAATAACCGTGAATAATCATTGGTACTGAAATTTTTAATTTCTTCTTAATTTCAATAACTTCCTGAAAAGCCGCAACACAATGAATTACGACAGACTTTTTATATTTTTCGGCTAAAGCCAATTGTTTTTCAAAAACTTCGATTTGCAGGTTTAACGGTACTTCAATACGTTTATCTAAACCGCATTCACCAATTGCCAAACAATTTTTGGTTTGAAGCTTTTCTTCTATGATTTTTAATTCTGCATCAATTTGATTTTCCTTAATATGCCACGGATGAATTCCGATCGAATAAAACGGAATCGATTCATCAAACTCCAACGGATATTGATTAACCAACTCTAGAATAGCAGATTGATTTGTAAATTGATGTGTATGAAAATTAAAAAATTCCATTAATGAAAAGTCTTAACTCCTGCTTTAACTTCAATATTCAAATCATTCTCTAAAGGAACTAGTGGACAAGAATATTTATGATTATAAGCACAATACGGATTATAAGCCTGATTAAAATCAACGGCGATGGTGTTTCCTTTCGGAATTTTCAAATCAATATATCTTCCGCCAATGTAGCTTTCTTTCCCACAGGTCAAATCAGAAAAAGGCAAAAACAAATGATCTTTATATTGTTCTTGTTTAGAAAGATCAATACTTCTGTAAACATTCAATTTTGTGGCAACGCCATTTAAAGTAAAATATAAAGTTCCGTATTTTATATATTTTGGAGTTCTTGTTCCGGTTGTTTTCATTTCGAAAACTTTTTCATTCTTCGCTTTTTCAAACTTTGCGATTACAAAATACTTTTCGTTTATCGGGTAAAAATCTAAAGTTTTAAAAGTCTTTAAATCTTCTTCCATTAACGGACTTGTCTTAGCATCAGCATATTCAGAATTAATTTGCTTCTGAAATTTTTCAGCTTCGCTTTGACTAAATTTCTTTTGGCTGTAGCCAAAATTTAAAATCATCAATATAACAAGTACAATCGCTTTTTTCATCTTAGAAATTTTACGCAAAAATAGTTTAAAAGTAACAAAGCAACAACCGCAATACGTGACAAAGTTTCCTAACTTTGTTGCAAATAAGACTATTTTATAATGCTCAAAACTGCTTTAAACCATTACATCAATAATTTTCGTGGATTTACAAGAGAAATTTGGATACTTGCCATAATCACTTTCATCAATCGCGCCGGAACAATGGTGCTTCCTTTTTTATCTAAATATTTAAAAGAAGATCTTCATTTTAGCTACAATCAGGTGGGATGGATTATGGTTTCATTTGGTTTAGGTTCTATGTTAGGCTCATGGGTTGGTGGAAAACTATCGGATAAAATTGGATTTTACAAAATCATGATTTTTAGTTTATTCACCAGCGGTGTTTCACTTTTTTTCGTTCAATATATAACCTCATTCTGGGGACTTTGTATCGCACTTTTTTTATTGATGACTATTGCTGATATGTTTAGACCGGCAATGTTTGTATCGCTTGGCGCTTATGCAAAGCCAGAAAACAGGACTAGAGCTTTAACGCTTGTTCGTCTTGCTGTAAATTTAGGTTTTGCAGCTGGTCCGGCTCTTGGTGGTCTTATTATTATGGGAATGGGATATTCTGGGCTTTTTTGGGTCGACGGTGCTTCTTGTATTATTTCGATATCTATTTTTGCACTTTTGGTTAAAGAAAAGAAAAAGACAGAACACAATGATAAAACCGAAAGTGCTGCTGAAATTAAATCGGTTTTTCATGATAAAATATTCTGGGTTTTCTTGTTTGTGAGCTTTATCACGGCCATGATTTTCTTTCAGCTTTTTACCACTCTTCCTTTATATCATAATGAGAAATTTGGATTAAGTGAATTTCAGACAGGCTTATTAATGACTTTAAACGGACTTCTGATTTTTTCTTTAGAAATGCCAACGGTTGGTTTTATGGAAAGAAAAGGTTTTCCTAAAATAAAAATTATAATCGCCGGGTCATTCTTAATGGCTTTTAGTTTTGTGTTACTGTTAATAAATATTTGGGCAGGAATTCTTGTAATTGCTATGATTTGTATTTCAATTGGCGAAATCTTGACTTTTCCGTTTTCAAATGCATTTGCCTTAAGCCGTGCGCCGCGCGGTCAGGAAGGCAGATATATGGCTTTGTACACAATGAGTTTTAGTTTGGCACACATTGTAAGCTCAAAAGTCGGCTTTGGAATTATAGCTGTTTTTCACTATCAATTCAACTGGCTTTTTATGGCCTGTAGCGGATTTGTAGCAACACTTTGCTGTTTTTGGATAAAAAAAGCTTTAACACGCGAACGTATTTCTTAAATTTTCATTTTTACATAAATAATTAATTTTCAATTTATTACCTTTAAATTGAAATAATCTCATGCGCCTAAATGGCAATTCAAACTTAAAAAATAGTTAAATAACTAGTTTTATAGTTGTGTAACTAGAAAAATAGTTGTAGGTTTGGATTAAAATTAGGAGACATGCAAAAGTTAACCAACAAAGAAGAAGAAATCATGCAAATTTTATGGAAGCTTAAAAAAGCTTTTGTAAAAGAGATTCAGGCAGAAATTACTGAAGACCAACCGCATTACAATACACTTTCGACTATTGTTCGCAATCTTGAGGAAAAAGGTTTTGTAGCGCACAATGCTTTTGGAAATACGCATCAATACTACCCTATAATCACTCTAGAAGCGTATAGTAAAAAGTATATGAAAACCGCTATTGATAATTATTTTAATAGCTCTTATAAAAACATGGTTTCATTTTTTGCTAAAGAAGAAAAAATTTCTGCAGCAGAATTACGTGAGATCTTGGCTATGATCGAGAATCCACAAGAAGAAAAATAGTCGTTTATGGAAGCACTTTTCATATATATAGCAAAATCAGCAGGTTTAGTTGTAATGTTCTATTGTGTTTATCATTTTTTACTTCGCAAAGAAACATTTTTCAATACAAATAGATGGTTTTTACTTGCAGGTCTTGGAACGTCTGCTTTATTGCCACTTTTGGTTTACACCAAAACAATTTTTGTACAACCAACTCCTGTTTCAAATTTTGAATTAGGTCAAGTATCTCTTTCCCAAAACATTTCTCAAAATATTTCAAATCAATCATTTGAAGTTAATTGGAATTACATTCTGTTAGTAATTTATGGACTCGGCTTTTTAGTTTTATTTATAAAATTCGCATTAGACTTTTATAGTTTGCAATCTGTTTTGAAAGGGAAAAAAATTAAGCAACAAGCCGACTTCAAATTCATTGACACCACCGAAAACATTGCTCCTTTCTCCTATTTTGAGTATATAGTTTACAACTCATCAATGTACACTTCATCAGAATTAGAGAATATTATAGAGCACGAAAAAGTGCATAGCGATCAAAATCATACTGCAGATATTTTGATAGCCCGCATTTTTTGTCTGCTGTTTTGGTTTAATCCAGTTATCTGGCTTTATAAAAAAGCAATCGCGCAAAATCTGGAATTTATTGCTGACAAAGAAGCCGCAAAAAAGTTATCAGATAAAAGAGCGTATCAATACACGCTTTTAAAAATCACAACTCACGAAAGCTGTATCGCAATCACCAATCATTTTTATCAATCATTAATCAAAAAACGAATTGTTATGTTAAACAAGAATCAATCACGAAAAAGGAATTCTTGGAAATACTATGTTGTAATTCCAGCACTTGTCTCTTTTGTTTTGTTATTTCAAATCGAAGTAATTGCAAAAGAAAGACAGCAAGCCAGTAGAAATGAAGTTTCTAAAACAGGTAATTCTGTCGATGTTTACAAAATCTCAAAGAAAGTCACAGATCAAGAATTAAAAGAAATTGCCGAAAATTTAAAGAAAAAACACGACGTTAAAGCTTCTATTTCTGATGTAGAGCGAAATTCAAACAATGAACTTACTTCTATTAAAGTTGAAGTACAAAAAGGTTCTCAGCAAAATCAAACTTTTATGGTGAGAGGAAGTAAAGCCATTAAAGATTGCCAAATTATTGTTACAACAGAAGATGATGGATCGATAAAAATTGACTTTTTATCTGAAAATCAAGAAAATCAGGTGAAAGTTGTCAATAAAGAGAGAAAGGTTGAAGTAAAAAATGTTCAAAATTCTAAAATAGACTGTGATGTTAAAACTACTGATAATACTCATACAAGCGTTACTACAAGCAGTAATGCAAATACTAACGCTACTAATGTAAGCGTAAATACAAATGAATCTGTTAGCGTTAGCGTAAATTCTAACAGCAAGCCAAGTAACAGGGTTATGATATTTACAAACAGTAATGATTCTAATAAATTAATTATCGAACAAAAACCTTTGATTATTATAAATGGCACTATAGCAAGTCCAGATTTTAATATTAGTGATATTGACCAGAAAAAAATCAGCACTGTCACCACTTTATTAGGAAAGTCTGCTGAAGATAAATATGGAGATATTGCAAAAAATGGTGTAGTCGAAATTACAACTAAAACTACGTTTGGAAAAAGTCAGTTTGAAGATTTACAAGGAAAAGTTGTAAAAGGTCATCCAACAAATTAAAATTTACGATTCATTACAATCGAAAATAAATACGAGGCTCATTTAACCAACTATTTTTAACAGCCAAAACCAAAATAATGCAAAAATTAACCAACAAAGAAGAAGAGATAATGCACATTTTATGGAAGCTTAGAAAAGCTTTTGTAAAAGAAATTCAGTCCGAAATTACAGAAGAACAACCGCATTATAACACGCTTTCGACTATTGTGCGCAATCTTGAAGAAAAAGGATATGTTAGTCATAACGCTTTTGGAAATACGCATCAATATTACCCTATTGTGAGTATTGAAGAATACCGAAAAGGCTTTATGAGTACAGCAATTGATAATTATTTCAACAGCTCGTATAAAAGTATGGTTTCGTTTTTCGCCAAAGAAGAAAAAATTTCGGCAAACGAATTACGCGAAATTTTAGCAATGATTGAAAATCCAAAAGAAGAAAAATAATCGTTATGGAAGCACTTTTCACTTTTATCATAAAATCAGGCAGTTTAATAGCTTTGTTCTATTTTGCTTATTATTTTTTACTGCGCAAAGAGACTTTCTTTACCAGTAATAGATATTTTTTATTAGCGGGATTAATTACTTCGGTTGTATTACCTTTTGTAATTTACACAAAAGTAGTCTGGGTTGATCCAGCTCCAATACTCTACTCGCCTGTTGCTCAAACTGCTTCTCTAAATCATGATTATGTTTCGTCGTATAATCAATTGCAAGCTATTGAAGAAGAGCCTTTTGAAATAAATTGGAATCTGGTTTCACTTGCTATTTACGCAATTGGATTTGCTGCTTTTATGCTAAAATTTGCTATCGATTTTTATAGCTTAAATTCCGTTTTAAAAGGAAAAAAAGTAAAACAACAGGAAGACTTTAAATTTGTTGATGTCACGGAGAACATTGCTCCTTTTTCTTATTTTGATTACATCGTGTACAACTCATCACTGTACAGCGAAGCAGAATTACAAAGTATTTTAGAGCATGAAAAAGTACACAGCGATCAACATCATACTGTTGATGTAATTATTTCGAGAATTTTCTGTATTCTTTTCTGGTTCAATCCAATTATTTGGCTTTACAAAAAAGCGATTTTGCAAAATTTAGAATTTATTGCCGATAATGAAGCTTCAAAAAAATTATCAGACAAAAAAGCGTATCAATACACACTTTTAAAAATAACAACACATGAAACTTGTGTTGCAATCACCAATCATTTTTATCAATCATTAATCAAAAAACGAATTGTCATGTTAAACAAAAATCAATCAAAAAAATGGAATTACTGGAAATATTATGCTGTGATTCCGGCCCTTGCAGCTTTTATATTTTTATTTCAAATAAAAACGATTGCTCAAGAGAAAAAAGCTTTGGCAGAAAAAACTGCAGTCACAGAAATTCAAGATGCCGAGGTTTTCAGAATTACTAAATCAACTACAGATCAAGAATTAAAAGACTTAACAGCAAAACTTAAATCAGAACATAATGTTGATGTTACAATTTCAGATTTAAAAAGAAACAGCAACAACGAAATTACTTCTATTAAAATTCAGATTGTTAAAGAAAACGGTAAAAAACAAATTTTGCAAGTAAATAGTACACAAGCAATTAAAGAGTGTAATATTGTATTAAATACAGATGATAATGGTACTAAAAATATTGTTTTAGTTAACGGAGAAACTATTACTACTCCAACAATGGTCAAAACTCAAAATGTAGTTATTACCGATTTTAAGAACGAAGCTGATGCCCCTGAAGCTCCAGATGCACCTGCTCCGCCAAGCGCTCCAGGCAATATGGTTGCTCCTGTTCCTCCTGCTGCACCAGCATTCCCAGCCGGACCACTGCCTCCAGCGCCAGCAATTGATATGTCTAAAATGCCAAAACCTCCTAGAGCACCAAGAGACGCAAAAGACAAAGTCGCAATGGCTCAGTTTGAAAAAGAAATGGCTGAGTTTGAGAAAAAAATGGAAGCTTTTGAACCTGATATGAAGGCTTATGAAAAACAAATCGAAACCATAATGTCCCAACGCGAAGCCATTTTTGAAAAACAAATGGAACAATACGAAATTGCGATGCAGAAATTCAATATGAACATGGACAAATTCAATATTGACATGAAAATGAAATTTGGCAGTGACTCTAAAGAATATGAGAACAACATGAAGCAATATGAGCTGGACATGAGACGCTATGAACTTGACATGAAACAACATGAAAAAGAAATGAAGGAACATGCAAAACAAATGAAACAGCATGCTAAAGATATGAAACAACAGGAAAAGAATAGAAAAATGGCTGAAAGAGACGAAAACAGAAAAGCTTAGTTCTAACCAATTCCTTAACCAAAAATCACTACAAAAGACTTTGCCACTCGCAAAGTCTTTTTTTTATATCTTTGAAAAAACAAATCTGCAATGTATAAAATTTTAGCCAAATTGAATAAAATTCTCTTGCCAAGTTTTACCAAACAAGGTTTAGACATCTCAAAAGCCAAAAAATGGCAAATTGCTATTATTGGCTATCGTGCTTTTGTTACAAAAAAAGCTTTAGGATAATAAATTCTGAAAATTTAATTTATTTTATTTAGCAGAAAATAATAGTTTTATTATTTCTCTGCATTTTTACTTTTATGAAAAATAGAGAAATCAATCTTCCTCCTGTTCCAGCGGTTTTATTAGCGATAATTAGTGTGCAGTGCGGTGCCGCAATTGCTAAAACACTTTTTCCAGCAATTGGCGCTGCAGGAACGGCATCTATACGTATTGGAATTTCAGCTTTACTTTTATTACTGGCCTATAGGCCAAATTTAAAAGCAATTACGCGTGAGCAATGGAAAATTGTAATTCCGTATGGCTTGTCTTTAGGAGCAATGAATCTGATCTTTTATTTTGCCATCGAAAGAATTCCAATTGGCCTCGCTGTAACTTTAGAATTTGTTGGTCCGTTATTGCTCGCAATTGCGGGATCAAAACGTTTAGTAGATTACTGTTGGGTGGTTCTTGCTGCAATCGGAATTTTATTAATTGCACCTTGGTCAAACGAACGAATAGATTCTCTAGGCGTACTATTTGCACTTTTGGCGGGAGCGCTTTGGGCGGCTTATATTGTTTTTGGAGGCAAAATCTCAAAAATAATGAATGATGGTCAAGCCGTTTCTACAGGAATGTTATTTGCGGCGATTTTAGTTTTGCCTTTCGGTTTTTTTGAAAACGGATTGGTCAATCTTACTCCAAAGCTTTTCGGAATGGGAGTTGCTCTTGCGCTTTTATCGAGTGCTATTCCGTTTACATTAGAAATGAAAGCTTTAGGTCAGCTTCCTCCAAGAACCTTCAGTATTTTGATGAGCCTTGAACCTGCGGCCGCTTCTATTTGTGCTTTTATTTTCCTGCAGGAAAGTTTAAGCCTTTATGAAATTCTTGCTGTTGTATGTGTCGTAATTGCTTCTGCTGGAAGTACTTTAACTGCAAAAAGATAATCTGAAATATTTCAAAATTAAAATTCCAAATTCCAACTTTTATATTTGAATTTGGAATTTTAATTATTGGGATCTGATTAAATATTATTTTTTAGGCAATAAAACGGCATCAACCACATGAATAACACCATTCGACTGATTCACATCGGCAATTGTAACTTTAGATTTATTTCCGTTTTCATCGGTAATGTATAAATCTTTTCCATCCATCCAAGCAGTTAAAGTTCCACCACTAACTGTTTTAAGCGTTGCTTTTCCTTTTCCTGCTTTAATTGATTTTGCAATATCTGAAGCATTCATCTTTCCTGCAACAACATGATAGGTTAAGATCGTTTGCAGCATTTTTTTATTTTCTGGTTTCAATAATGACTCAACAGTTCCTTTTGGTAATTTGTCAAAAGCTTCATTTGTTGGAGCAAAAACAGTGAACGGCCCTTTGCCTTTTAAAGTCTCTACTAAATCTGCAGCTTGTACAGCAGCAACCAATGTAGTATGATCTTTTGAATTAACTGCATTTTCGATAATATTCTTGTTTGGATACATTGCAGCTCCGCCCACCATTACTGTTTTTTGAGCAAAAGATGTAAATCCGAATGTTAATGCTAAAATTGCTGTGGCTAAAAATTGTCTAGTTTTCATAATTAATATTTTAAGTTATAAGCTCATTTACGACGATATATTCGTTTTGGTTTTACGAAAAACTGAAATAATTTAAAAAAATATTGAAACATTCTCAAAACATACTGTAAAACAGCGGATTGATTATAAAAAATATTTTTGATTATTTTTATGGTGCAGACAGATTGTACATCATTTTATTATTAAATTCAAAACATATTTTTCATACAAAATCTATCTAAAAAAAATAAGAAGTAAAAAGTCAAAACACTCAATAATTTAACCTCAAAATGACAATTAATCACCACACAAAATCGATTTTTTCTGTTTTAATCTTACTAACTTTTATTCAATGTAAAACCCCAGCTTATAAAATGAATTATCAAGAAAATTATCTTTCAGAAGCAGATAAAGCAATCAAACAATATACAATCCCACCTTACCTCAAAGTAGGTGACTCAATAATGATTGTTGCGCCAGCAGGTTTCCTAACGGATTCAACAGAAATTAATCAAGGAATTGAACTCGCAAAAAGTTGGGGACTTAATATTAAATTAGGGGAAAATCTTTTCAAAAGACACAATCATTTTGCTGGAACAGACTTGGAAAGAGAAAATGATTTGCAAGAAGCTTTAGACAATAAAAACATTAAAGCAATATGGTGCGCCAGAGGCGGATATGGAACTGTTAGAATTGTAGATCAATTGAATTTTACAGCTTTTAAGAAAAATCCAAAATGGATTATTGGTTATTCAGATATCACTACGCTTCATGAACAGGTTCACAGATTAGGGTTTGCCTCTATTCACGCTACAATGCCTGGAGGAATGAGAAGAGCTACACCCGAAGCTAAAGAAACGCTTTATAAATCTTTGTTTGGCCAGGATGTAAGTTATGAGATAATTACAAATCCGCTCAATAAATTAGGCACGAGTAAAGGAGTTCTGATAGGTGGAAATTTATCAATTGTTATGTCGATGTTGGGCAGTAATTCAGACATTGACCCAAAAGGAAAAATTTTATTTATTGAAGATGTTGGCGAAGATTTATACCGAGTAGACAGAATGATGTATACGCTGAAAAGAAATGGCTTTTTGAAAGATTTAAAGGGAATTATTGTTGGTGATTTTGATTATAAAAAAGAAGAAAATATTTTGTTTGGAGGAACACACCGTGAGATTATTTTAAATGCAGTAAAAGAATACGATTATCCTGTAATTTTCGATTTTCCTGCAGGACATATCAGAAACAATCACGCAATGACTTTTGGAAAAAAGGTTAAATTAGAATCTAATGCATCGTCTGTAATTATTTCTTACAAATAAATAAGCCTTTAAAATTATTTTTTATTTAAACTAGATTTATTTTCTGAATAAAATTTTGATTAACTTTAAAATCAAAATCAGATTCATATGCCAAATCTACCGAAAAAAGTTCGAAGCAAAAAGTTAAGCTCAAGAGTTGATTTAACCGCAATGGTCAGCGTTTCATTTTTGCTGATCATATTTTTTATGGTTGTTGGGGAATTATCTAAGGGAAAAGCTATGGCATTGAGTCTGCCGGAAAAATATGAAAATGGTTGGCATCATTGGGGTTGTGGTAGTGGCAGCAATGAACGCACTATAACAGTTTTATTAGATGAAAATAATAAAATCATTACCTATACAGGTTTTTTATTCAATCCTCGTAAAGCTCCAAAAGAAATAAATTATGGGCAAAACGGAATTCGAAAGGAACTTTTTAATCAAAAGAAAGCAATTCTGGAATATTCAACAGCACTGGGAAAACCAAAAAATGGCCCTATTGTAATTATAAAACCAAGCAAAAAATCAAACTTTAAAAATTTGGTTGATATTTTAGATGAAATGGCTATTATAAATATTGAAACGTATGCAATTGTAAATGAATTCACTACGGAAGAATCACAGTTATTAGCTTCAAAATAGTTCAGATTAACTTAAAACTCACGCTATGCAAAATCTACCAAAAAAAGTTAGAAGTAAAAAGTTAAGCACAAGAGTTGATTTAACTGCAATGGTCAGTGTTTCTTTTTTACTGATTATATTTTTTATGGTTGTTGGGGAATTATCGAAACCAAAAGTGATGGAATTTGGAAGACCCGACTGCATAGATGAAGATTACCATCGAGTTTGTAATATGCCGGACGAAAGACGAATCATGACACTGCTTTTAGATGATAAAAACAGAATAATCACTTACACTGGATTGCTATTTGTTCCTATTGATGGACCTAAAGAAATCGAATATGGCAAAAGCGGAATTAGAAAAGAATTATTAGAAAGAAATAAAAAAGTTTTAGAATATTCCGCCGCTTTGGGAAAACCTGGAAGAGGACTTACTGCAGTTATTAAGCCAAGCAAAAAATCAAATTATGGCAACTTAGTCGATATTTTGGATGAAATGAAAATAATAGGAATAAATTCTTATGCGATTGTTAATGATTTCACTCCTGAAGAAACCAAATTACTAGCTTCAAAATAACAGAAATCATTTTCATAAGAGTGTCTCAACTCCGCTCGAACTGACAAACGCGAAACTTGAAACCTAAAACAAAAAGTAAAAAAAAAGTCCCACTATTACTGTGGGACTTTCTATATGGATGTAGAGACGCACAGCAGTGCGTCTCTACTAAGAATTATTTTTTCTCAGTTTTTTCCATTTTAGCTTTTAATGCAGCTAATACATCATTGTTATCTCCTAAAGTTGCAGCTGGTGCATTAGTAGTAGAGTTAGATGAAGTATTTTCAGTTGCAGCTTTCACGTTTTTCTCTTCTTCTTCACGGAAGATAGCAGTGTGAGAAGCAACTACTCTTTTGAATTCTTTGTTAAATTCGATTACTTTGAAATCAGCTGTATCACCTTTTTTCAATTTCTTTCCGTCTTCTTTTTCAAGGTGACGAGTAGGAATGAAAGCAACGATATCATCTCCGAATTCTACAGTAGCTCCTTTGTCAACGATTTCAGAAATTTCACCATTGTGGATAGTTCCTACAGCGAAAGAATCTTCGTATTGATCCCAAGGATTAGCAGTAGTTTGTTTGTGACCTAAAGATAATTTACGTCCTTCAACATCTAATTCTAATACAACTACATCAAGTTTCTCACCAACATTTACAAATTCAGATGGGTGTTTGATTTTCTTAGTCCAAGATAAGTCAGAGATGTAAATTAATCCATCAATTCCTTCTTCTAATTCTACGAAAATACCAAAGTTTGTAAAGTTTCTAACGATACCTGTATGTTTAGAACCTACTGGGTATTTAGAAGTAATATCAGTCCATGGATCTTGAGTCAATTGTTTGATACCTAATGACATTTTACGGTCATCTCTATCTAAAGTTAAGATAACAGCCTCAACAACATCTCCAACTTTTACGAAATCCTGAGCAGAACGTAAATGAGTTGACCATGACATTTCAGAAACGTGAATTAAACCTTCAACACCTTCTGCAACTTCGATAAATGCACCGTAATCAGCGATTACAACTACTTTACCTTTTACTTTATCACCAATAGTTAAATTAGCATCTAAAGCATCCCATGGGTGAGCGTTTAATTGTTTCAATCCTAATTGAATTCTTGTTTTCTCATCATCGAAATCAAGGATTACAACGTTTAATTTTTGGTCTAATTCAAGAACTTCACTTGGGTGGTTGATTCTACTCCAAGAAAGGTCAGTAATGTGAATTAATCCGTCAACACCACCTAAGTCAATGAACACACCATAAGAAGTAATGTTTTTAACAACACCTTCTAATACTTGTCCTTTTTGTAATTGACCGATGATTTCTTTTTTCTGTACTTCGATATCAGCTTCGATAAGCGCTTTATGAGATACAACAACGTTTTTGAATTCGTGGTTAATTTTTACCACTTTGAATTCCATCATTTTGTTTACATATACATCGTAGTCTCTAATTGGCTTAACGTCAATTTGAGAACCAGGTAAGAAAGCTTCAATTCCGAAAACGTCAACGATCATACCACCTTTAGTTCTGCATTTTACAAAACCATTAACGATTTCTCCTGTTTCATTTGCAGAAATAACTCTATCCCATGATTTAATAGTACGTGCTTTTCTGTGAGATAATACTAATTGACCTGTTTTATCCTCACGGATGTCGATTAATACTTCTACTTTGTCACCAACTTTTAAGTTTGGGTTGTAACGGAATTCGTTTAAAGAAATAACACCTTCCGATTTTGCGTTGATATCAACGATAACGTCTCTATCTGTAATTCTAACAACTACACCTTCAACTACTTCTTCTTGATCTGTAGCGATGAAAGTTTTTGAAACTAGTTCTTCGAATTCTTGTAAGTTTTTCTCGTCTACTGCATCAATTCCTTCTTGGAAGTTATGCCAGTTAAAATTTGCTAAAAACTCTTCTTGTGATTTTAATTGTTCAGACATGCTGATAAAAAATTTGTATTCTGTTTTCCTCGAGTTTCATAAAGCAGTAGAAAAAACAGAAGTTGTTTTACATAAATAGTTGATACCTAAAGGAAACTCTTCTTTGCCAAAAGGTTTGCAAAATTAATACAAATATTTGTAATAGCAAAACAATTCTAAATGATTATCAGCCAATTATTCAGGAGCAGAAGATTTCAGGTTTTTCAAGACGTTCAGTCCCGCTATCCGTTTCAATCTTTTGCGCCGAACACCGGCACAAAAGGATTTCCACTTCTATCGGGGCTAGACAAGAATGAGTAGTGGTTTTTAAGAACCGATAAACTGAAGAAGTTGAAACATTAGTAACTTCAAAAAATTACAATTTAGCACCTTGTCTACCATTCTCACTAATTTGTTTCCAAACTTCAGCTCTTGAAAATACTTGCTTCTCAAAAAACAGTTGTACATTAGGAAACTCACCATAAAAACGTTCTGATCCCATATCGAAGCTTATTATAAAATAAGGTGATAAAAAAGCCTTTTCATAATCTGATGACCAAGACAAAGTGAGGGTTGAAAAATGAATTTCTTTAATCTTTTTAATGATATTTTCCGCGACAAATACTCTTTTACTTCTATACAATATACTAATTGAAGTCCAGCTTGCACCATCAAATTTAGCAGTTATTACTTCGCCAGTTTTGTAACTCACATCCGCTTCAGTCAATTTCTTTTTTCCGGAAATTATTTCATTACAAATATTTTCTAATCTCGGATCATTATAATTCAGGACTAAAGCCTCTTTATCAGCAAAAATAAATTTAATACTTTGTGGATACTCTCCCCTATCTTTATGTGCATAAATACTACCACTAAAAAAGAATAAAAAAACCAGAAAAAACATTTTTACTTCTCTCATCTTACTTTTTACTAGTTACATTTCTCTTAATCCAAAACAATCCTCCCAAAACAGAAATCGGCGAAAAAACAAAAATAGCCAACAATTGCGTCCAGGAACTACCACCTGACTTAAAAAGTGAAAAAGTCGCAAAACCAGCCATGATAATAAAAAGCACATAATTGACTTTTAAGTTTCTCGTCTTTGCAATTAATTGAGTTACAAGTCCGCTGATGAACGAAAAAACAGTTCCGTAAACAAATGTCCAAGTCATAAATAATTTCGAAGTCTCTTCGTGCGGATTCACTTCTGAGAATTTAAAAAGCAATATAGAGCTAATTACGAAAATGGCGTAACCGATAATAACTCCTAAAATTTGTCTAATCATAATCTTAAAATTTTTAAATCAAAAATAATTTTTAAAAGAATAATATCAATCTAAATCCAATTCAAACAACTTCGGATTTTCAAATTTGCTTTCATCTAATTGAAAATCTTTATCATAGAATTTCCAAGGCGAATTGGCAAAGAAATACATTTTGTTTTTAACCAAAGTTGCTAATGCAGGTTCATTAAATTCTTCCCTATTATTATCCAAAACTTTAAAATCAATTATTTTAGTTTCGGTTTCATCCAAATTATAACGTACAATCCTAATCGGTACTACTCCATTCTGAATCGCAATTAACGAATTCTTGTAAAAAACCAATCCGTCAATTCCTTTTTTAGAGGTTTCTTCCGAAAATTCTAGCCAGTTTCCTTTTTGAGACTTTATATCAATAGAAATAATTCCTTTCAAATAATCAGCCACAAACAATTTCGATTCCTTTTTATTTAAAGCAATTCCCTGCAGATTAAAAGCTTCTTTTCTCAAATCTTTCCAAACAACTAAATTCTCTTTTTCAATTTTATAAATAATCGGTTCAGCACTATCTGAAATATAAACTTCATTATTTTTAGTCACAATTAAATCTCCAAAAACATGATTTCCATCTACAGCATAACGTTTAATCAATTTTTTCGTGGCAATTTCAATTTTCAAAATTTCACTTTTCCCATCTATTTCTTTAGAAAAACCTTTCATCTCCGGGATTGCTGAGCACGCGACCCATAAATATTTTTCATCCGAATCTGTTTTTAAAGCAAAAACCGAATAAGAACATTCTGTAAACCAATCCGAACATTTTCCATTTTCATCAAAAGAAACAATCTTTTTATTACGAATACTTGATGCCAGCCAAAATTTGCGTTTCTGTAAATAAAGCAATCCTTCCGGATGCAAATCTTTTTCAGAAAGCCTTATTTTCTCTACAGAAGTTTCAATTGTTTTTGATTGAGAAGCTTTCAATGCTAGTAAATCTTTAAAACTTCCCTCCATTTTGATAGATTCAAAATCAGCATCATCTTCAAAAGCAATAGTATTATTTGCCAGAACAATCTTTTTTAAAACCGATAAAGCTTCTTCAATTTTACCATTTAAAGAATAAGCTGATGCCAAATTATAAGTATATGCAGGATGCGTTGGCCGGATACTGTCCAACTGTTTAGCCAACTTCAAAAACAAAACATAATCTTTGCTTTTATACGCTTCAACACTTTGATTGTACAAAACCTTAGTTTGTCCAAAACCAGAAACTCCAATCAAAAGCAAAACAAATAATCTAAATTTCTGCATCATTAAAGCTTTAAAAATGAATTACTAAGTTATCGTTTTTATTTGAAACAGAATGCTACAGAAAACAAGAAACCCGACAGGTTTTAAAAACTGTCGGGTTTACGATATGTAATCATCTTGTCAAAGTTTTAAATTTTGACAAAGGCTTAATTAAAAACTTATTTAAGTTTAGAAATATGCTTGAGAAGTTTTTTCTCGTATTTATCCCTCTCTTTACTTCCAATCTTTCCAGTATATTTCTCTTTCATTTCAGAAAGAGAATGGGATTTTATTTTAGTCTTAGCCATAACAATCATTTATGTTATTCCTTTAACAAAAAATACCACAAAGATTCCCTATTAAGAAATCATTATGGTATTTGTATTTATTTATTTTTTCTACTTTTTCAAAACTAAAGGTCTTGAAAAAAAGACTTCTTTTAGTGACTCAAATTCTCCAATTCCTTAGGATCATGTTTATGCTTAAACAAAACCGCAAAAGCAATTGCAATAACCAAAGCATAAGCCGCAAATGACAACCAGATCGTATGCCAGTCTTTCATTAAAATTGGATTGCTGAAAATTCCTTCCGCAGAAATAGAATTCCCTTGTCCTTTTACAAATTCTAGCATTTTAGAGTTCGTCGCATCAGTTTGTAAAAATCCTGCTAATTCAGTTGTATTAGCAAATGATTTTGTAAAGAAACGATCTATAGCCCAACCAGAAGTTAAACTTCCTAAAACTGCTCCTACTCCATTGGTCATCATCATAAACAAACCTTGTGCAGATGAACGTATTTTTGAATCGGTATTGCTTTCTACAAACAATGAACCTGAAATATTAAAGAAGTCAAACGCCATTCCGTAAACGATACAAGAAAGGATAATCATCCATAAACCACCTACAGGATCTCCAAAAGCAAATAATCCAAAACGCAACACCCAAGCCAACATAGAAATTAACATTACCTGTTTAATTCCGAAACGCTTTAAGAAAAACGGAATTGCCAAGATGAATAATGTCTCAGAAACCTGAGAAATCGACATAATAATAGTAGAATACTTGATAACGAAAGAATCTGCATATTTTGGAAAGTGTTTGAACTCATCTAAAAATACATCTCCATAGGCATTTGTTAATTGTAATGCTCCTCCTAAAAACATAGAAAAAACAAAAAACAAAGCCATTTTATAGTTTGCAAACAATTTAAAAGACTCTAAACCAAATGTTTCAATCCACGTAGCATTTTCCTTAATTAAACGCTGTGGCTCACATTTTGGCAAAGTAAAAGCATAAAAACCTAAAATTAGCGCACCAACTCCAGCAATATAAAACTGATATTCAGTTGCTTTACTTCCGCTCAAATTTGTAATCCACATAGCAACAATAAAACCTATTGTTCCCCAAACACGAATTGGCGGAAAATCTTTTACGATATTTTTATCGTTTAATTTTAATGAAGTATAAGAAATAGAGTTGCTCAAAGCAATTGTTGGCATATAACAGCACATTGCTAGTAGCATTACTGCGATAAAATTATCTGGAGTTGTTACTTGTGCAATTCCAAATAAAACTACTGCATAAAGAATATGAAGAATTCCGTATAATTTTTCAGCGTTTACCCATCTATCGGCAATAATTCCGGTTAATGTGGGCATAAATAAAGAAGCAATTCCCATGGTTCCAAACACTAAACCAAATTGTGTTCCTTCCCAATTTTTGGTTCCAAACCAATAATTTCCAATTGTAATAAGCCAAGCTCCCCAAACAAAAAACTGAAGAAAGCTCATCACGATTAACCTGTTTTTAATTCCCATATATTGAAATTGTCTTTAAAATAAAAATGAAGCGGTAAAACTAACATTTAAAATAATATCTGCAAAAAATTAAGCTGTTTTTACAACATCATTTATTAATTCTAAAACAGCTGCAAACTGTTCTTCTTTATTTAAGTAAGAATTATCTATTTCAATTGCATCGTCGGCAATTACTAAAGGAGAATCGTCACGGTGCGTGTCGATATAATCTCTATCAACAACATTTTTCAAAACTTCTTCGTACGTTACATCATCACCTTTTTGTTGTAATTCATCAAAACGTCGCTGTGCGCGGGTTTCTGCACTAGCGGTCATAAATATTTTTAGCTCAGCGTTAGGAAAAACTACAGTTCCTATATCTCTTCCATCCATCACTATTGCTTTATTTTTTCCCATTTCCTGCTGTTGCTCTACTAACTTAGAACGCACTTCAGAAACTTCTGCAACTTTGCTTACAAAATTAGAAACCTCAATAGTTCTAATTTGTTTCTCTACATTTTCACCGTTTAAATACATTTCTGCAAAACCCAAATCGGCATTGAATTTAAATTCAAGCTGAATATTCGGCAACGCTTCTATTAATTCTTTTTTATCAAAAGAATCAATTGTAATAAGCTGATTCTGCATAGCAAAATAGGCAACCGCGCGATACATAGCACCCGTATCAACATACACATATTCAAGTTCTTTTGCCAGTTGTTTTGCCAAAGTACTTTTCCCTGTTGATGAAAATCCGTCGATTGCAATTGTAATTTTTTTCAATTTTATATTTTTAAATTTTTATTATTTCAAATTCCGAAAACAGTGTTTTGAAAATCAGCTATTTAATCATCAAGTCTTGATTATTCTAGTGTTAATCCGAAAAGAGGACTAATTTAACACGCTGCAAATGTAACCATCTTTCTCTTTAAATGGAAGATTTATAATAGTTATGAGATCATTTGATGAAATAAGTTTTAAACAAAAAAAAACTTTTTATCATCGAAAATCAAATTAATCTCGATCATAAAAAGTTTTATGCTTTTAGCTTTATTGAATGCTGTTTTTAATAGTAAATATCCATTACGATATTAGTCTTAGAATTATCAATTAACTTTTGAATTCTTTTAAAAAACTCTTCATTTACCATTGGACATCCGTGACTGTTGCTAATGTAATAATCCTGCTCCTGCAATGGAACTGCAGAATAAGCATGCAATACAATAGCACGTTCTAAAGCTTTATTATTAGTTTCTTCTAGACCTGCTAATCTATAAGCTTTTCCAAAAATTCCTTTATATGTTTTTCCTATTGCATATTTGCCAAGTGCTGTGCAATTAGAATTTGGCATGTTGCTGAATTTCAGCATGCCTTTAATACCGGTTTCAGAACCAGAACCATGAGCTACAAGACCTTGATCTATAACTTCATTCTTTTCTAAATCATAAACAAAAAAACGATTTTTTCCAGAAGGAACTTTCATATCAATCAAAAAAGCAATTTTAGAATTGTATTTGTTATCCTGATTGATCAAGTTTTTTATGTCTGTTATTCTGCTGTTAATTCTTTCGATCTCGACATTGGTTATCGTAGATTCATCTTCATTGAAATAGTGTTTAGCTCCCGTAAAAACACTCACAGTCATGAACAAAAATAAAGTAAATATTTTCATATTATTACTGAAAATTTAAAGTTAAACCAAAAAGACTTGTATTAGCCGCCAACGTATATCTTGAATAAGAATAGTTAAATTTTAATTTATTCATTCTTAAGCCAAATCCTAATGAAATTCCCGAAAAATTGCGTTGTTCATCAATTCGCAATTCTTCGCCTCTTCTAAAATTATATCCTAAACGCACATTAAATGCTCTTTGTGGAAAAAGTTCCACACCCATAACTACATGCCTTAAAGCATTATTTGCAAACGAGATTTTCTCGTCACTTGTTGATCCATCAATATTGGTTTCTCCACGAACGGGGTTCGAAAAAGAAATGTTCCATTGCTGCAGATTTTCTAATGAAAGATGCCAGCGAAGCGGTACATGTTCTAGTTCTTGCGAGATACCAGCAATAATTTCAAAGGGCAAATTCTCTTGTATTCCTGAGTAAGTTGTAAATTGGGTTCCAATATTACGAAATACTAGGGCCAAATTTACATTATTTTTTTCAATTTGATACATAATTCCCACATCAATTGCTCCACCAATGGAATTATAACTTTCTAAAGTCGAAGTTATTAGCTTTCCATTTACTCCAATATGAACATCTGTATAAGGAATATTGTATGCATATCCTAGCGTAAGAGCGCCTTCACTCCCTGTAAAATCTGATGTTGCCTGGCCATTTTCATCATAACCTTCAAAGCTGCCATAATTCACATAACTCACACCAGCATAGAATGTCTGAATGTGCCTATCATAAGTATAAGCATACGAAGCCGTTCCATAAGAAGCTTCTCCGTAATAACTGCCATAATTTATACCAAGATGATTGTCCATATCTTCATTTAATACTGCTGGGTTAAACATCACCTGATTCACATCATCATCATAAATAGTAATATTTTTTCCACCTAACGCTGCCTGCCTCGGCGAAGACGTTAAATTAAGAAATTGATAGGTGTAGCGCCCTCCAACTTGCCCGAAAGAAATCGAACAGATTAACAACATTAAAAATAAAACAAATCGTTTGAACATGTTTTTGGGGCGATTCCTATATGGGAATAACGCAAGAACAAAGATAAAATTATATAACGTAAAAAATAATTTTTATAACTATCTATTAATCAATATTTATACCAGAGTTTTAAAATCTGAAAAACACATTTTTGCATAAAAAAAATCCCAAATTCCAATCTGCTGGTGTGCAGTTTGGAATTTGGAATTTTAAGTATTGTAATTTAAACTGAAATTTATTTCAATTGCTTAGCATTCTTCACGTTTTGATCTGTTAGAGCCAAAGCAAGAACCTCACTCATTTCTTTTACATAATGAAAAGTAAGTCCTTCTAAATATTCCGCTTTAATTTCATCAATATCACTTTTATTATCGTGACATAAAATAATCTCTTTAATTCCTGCTCTTTTTGCTGCCAATATTTTCTCTTTAATTCCACCTACAGGCAAAACTTTTCCACGCAAGGTAATTTCTCCAGTCATAGCAAGACTTTTCTTCACTTTCTTTTGCGTTAATAAAGAAACCAAAGAAGTTAGCATCGCAATACCAGCACTTGGCCCATCTTTTGGCGTTGCTCCTTCTGGAACGTGCAAGTGGATATTATATTTTTGAAAAAGCTCAATAGCTAAGCCTAATTTTTTAGCGTTGGCCTTAATGTATTCAAGTGCAATAGTTGCTGATTCTTTCATGACATTTCCAAGATTTCCTGTAATTGTCAATGAACCTTTCCCTTCAGAAATTAATGATTCTATAAATAAAATATCACCGCCTACGCTTGTCCAGGCTAAACCTGTAACAACACCTGCAACATCATTATTTTCGTATTTATCACGCTCTAATCTTGGTACACCTAAAACAGTTACAATATCTTCATCAGTAACTTTTTTGTTGTACTCCTCTTCCATCGCTACAGATTTTGCAGCGTTACGAATTACCTGAGCAATTTTGTTTTCTAAATTACGAACACCAGATTCTCTTGTATAGCCTTCAACGATTTTTTCTAATTGTTTTTTGCCAATGGTCAAATCTTTTGATGTCAATCCGTGAGCTTCTAACTGTTTTGGAAAAAGATGTTTTTTTGCAATTTCAACTTTTTCTTCAATAGTATAACCTGACATTTTGATTACTTCCATTCTGTCACGCAGCGCTGGCTGAATTGCCGCCATATTATTTGACGTTGCAATAAACATCACTTTAGACAAATCATATCCCATTTCAAGGAAATTATCATAAAATGAACTATTTTGCTCCGGATCTAAAACTTCTAACAAAGCTGAAGAAGGATCGCCGCTGTTACCGCTAGACAATTTATCAATCTCATCCAGGATAAAAACAGGATTTGAAGTTCCAGCTTTTTTCAAACTTTGAATAATTCTTCCTGGCATTGCACCAATATACGTTTTTCTGTGTCCGCGAATTTCAGCTTCATCACGCAAACCGCCTAATGAAATACGAACATATTCACGTCCTAAAGCTTCGGCTACAGAACGTCCAATAGAAGTTTTACCAACTCCTGGAGGCCCTGTTAAACAAATAATTGGTGATTTCATGTCATTTCGCAATTTTAAAACTGCCAAATGTTCAATCATTCTTTTCTTAACTTCATCAAGACCAAAATGATCTTTATCTAAAATTTTCTGAGCGTGTTTCAAATCGAATTTATCTTTAGAGTATTCGCCCCAAGGCAATTCTAAAAACAATTCTAAATAATTGCGCTGAATTCCGAAATCAGGAGACTGCGGATTCATACGGCGCATTTTAGATAGTTCTTTTTCGAAATGTTTTTGCGTTTTTTCGTCCCATTTTTTGGTTTTGGCCTTCTGCCCCATTTCATCCATTTCCTCTTCCTGCGAAACGCCTCCCAATTCTTCCTGAATGGTTTTCATTTGCTGATGAAGGAAGTATTCACGCTGTTGCTGATCTAAATCAAAACGAACTTTTGACTGAATATCATTCTTCAATTCTAATTTTTGAAGCTCAACATTCATATATCGCAAAGTTTCTAACGCACGTTCTTTTAATCCATTTATCGATAAAAGTCCTTGCTTTTCTTTTACAGATAAATTCATGTTTGAAGAAACAAAATTGATCAAAAACGATTGGCTTTCAATGTTTTTAATTGCAAATGTTGCTTCAGAAGGAATGTTCGGACTCTCTTTAATAATCTGGATAGCCAATTCTTTAACAGAATCTAAAATAGCCGTAAACTCGGTATCATTTTCATCTGGGCGTTCTTCTGAAACTTCTTTGATAGTTGCAGTAATATAAGGCTCTTCTGAAACTACTTCGTCAATTTCAAATCGTTTTTTTCCTTGCAAAATAACCGTAACATTTCCGTCAGGCATTTTTAAAACACGAAGAATTCTGGCTACAGTTCCAATTTTATGAATATCATCTTTAGATGGATCTTCGTCTTCTTCATTAATTTGAGAAACTACTCCAATAATTTTTCCGCCGGCATTGGCATCATTTATCAATTTGATAGACTTGTCTCTTCCTGCTGAAATAGGAATTACAACACCTGGAAATAAAACCGTATTACGCAAAGGCAAAATTGGCAGAGAAACAGGAAGTTCCTCGTTATTCATTTCCTCTTCGTCTTCTGGAGTTAATAATGGAATTAATTCTGCTTCTGAATCAAATTCTTGAAGTGACAGATTGTCAATAGTAAGTATTTTATGATTTGACATAATAGTATATAAGTCGTTTTGTCATTAAAGTTTTTATACCATCTACAAAAGTAACATTCCTTTAAGCAGTTTTTAGTAAAATTATGCTAAATGTTATCTTTACAAGACAGGCGATAAAAATAGACAATCATTGTGCCAAAAGCAAAAAAGAAACATTAGAAGTAAAAGTGAGCTGATTGCAAGAATAAAATGATCTGTAAATGATTACATTTAATACTAAATACAACCTTATTCCTAATTAAGAATTGAATGCTCAAAATTTAGATCTTAAAAAAAATAAAAATATTTTTTTCAAAACTGTAACAAACTAAAAAAAGCAAAGTCATTATAAAAAACTAGCAAATATTACTTGAGTATAACTAACCAAAATATCGAAGAATTAATCGCGCTTTGTAAAGAGAACAATCAAAAAGCCCAATTTGAAATTTACAACCGTTACAGTAAAGCCATGTACAATGTGGCGTACCGTATTGTAAAAGACGAACATTTTGCACAAGACGTCATGCAAGAAGG
The DNA here is from genome assembly GCF_004362055.1 of Flavobacterium sp. 245. Lineage (GTDB taxonomy): Bacteria > Bacteroidota > Bacteroidia > Flavobacteriales > Flavobacteriaceae > Flavobacterium. The sequence continues at coordinate 15,763 of NZ_SNXB01000002.1, read as the reverse complement.
TTTTTTGAAGGCATTTACAAAAATAAACGACTACAAACAAGAAGTTGCTTTTGGCGCGTGGCTGAAGAGAATTGTGATCAATTATAGTATTGATTTTTATAAAAAGAATAACGCTTTTCAGGTTGAAGATCTGAGCAAGACGCTTTATAAAATTGAAGAAAATGATGACTTTTATTCTCAAACCATTGATTTTAACACTTTAAAGGTAAAACAAGTTTTAGATACTATTTTAGGTCTGAAAGACAGTTACCGAATGGTTCTGACACTTTTTTACATTGAAGGTTACGATCAGGAAGAAATAAGCGAAATTTTGAACATCAGTTATCAAAACTGCCGAACTACATTAAGCAGAGCTAAAGAAAGTTTGCGGAAAAAATTAGAGGAAATATGAAATCGCCAACTAAAACAATTTTGTGGCAACAAAAAACAAATATAAAGGCGATATCTTATATCACCTCTAAAAAATAAAAATTTGGATATATGAAAAAGGAAAATGACAATTTAGATCAATTATTCGACAAATTTGAAAACCAATGGGATGTTCAGGAATTAAATCCAGATCATCAGGACGTTTTTTTGAATAAACTAAACAGAAAAGAACCAAAAAAGAAAAATTACTGGTTTGTGGCTTCTATTGCAGCTTCGATCGTATTAATGCTTGGAGTCGCTGTTTTTTACCAAAATGAAAAACCTAAGGAATTCAAATTTGCATCTAAAGAAACACAGCGTACTGATTCTATTTTCAATATTTTAATTGATAACGAACTGGTTAAACTCAAAGAAAAAAGTTCGCCTGAAAATGAGCAAATCATAAATGATGCATTAAAACAAATGAAAGTTTTTGATGCCGATTATCAAAAAATCATTAATGAATTGCAAAAAAATGGCGAAAACAAACAAATTATTTATGCCATGATAAGCAATCTGCAAACCAGAATATCTTTTTTGCAGACGGTTTTGAAAAGAATTGAAGAAAACGAAAATTTAAAAAACACAAGCCATGAAAAAACATTATAAAATACTAATTCTGTTCATCTTGATACCTTTTTTGGGGTTTTCAAATGATGACACTAACGTTTCGAAACAAAAAAATATCAAGAAAACCTATATCGTAAATTCGAATGCAGGAATTGATATTGACAACAAATATGGAAACATTTCAATTTCAACTTGGGACGAAGATAAAATTGATCTTGACATTACGATCAAAGTTACTGGCGGAAATGAAAACTGGGTAAACGAAAAACTAAACACAATTGATGTTGATATTACAGCTTTAAAATCAATGGTTACCGCTATTACTAAAATTGGAAATTCGACAAACAAAGGCCGAGGAAGCAGCAATAGTTTTGAGATTAATTATGTAATCAAAATTCCGAAAAACGGAACTGTAAAGCTGGCCAATAAGTACGGAAATATTACATCTCTAATTTTAGAAGGCGCAACTGATATAAGTTGCAAATATGGAAAAGTTACTCTTGGGAAGTTAAACAATCAAAACAACAAGCTAAATATTGAATACTGCCAAAATTCATCAATTGACTATATCAAAAATGGTTTAATCGAAGCACGTTATTCAGGTTTAAAAGTAAACGATTCGGGGAATTTGAATTTTGATGCAAATTATACTGATTTAGTTATTTCTGACGCACAAAACATTAAATACGACTGTAATTACGGGAATTTGAAATTTCAAAAAGTAAATTCATGTACAGGCTCAGGAAATTATTTGACGGTTTCTGTAGTCGAAGTTTCAAATAATTTAAATATAGACACCAATTACAGTAAAGTTAACATTGGCACCTTGACTGAAAAAGCAAAAAATGTCAATATTAATTCGGGCTATACAGATATTACATTAGGCTACAATTACAATTATGCATTTGATTTTGACATTAACACTAAATATGCTAGTATTAAAAACGGTGATGATTTAGAAATCAATGTGAATGAAACCAAAAATAGTTCAAAGAGCATAAGCGGTTATCATAAAAAGAAAGGTCAGAATAAGGTAATAATTAATTCAACTTACGGAAACGTATCATTAGTAAAAAAACAATAATTTTAAACAATCAAAAACCATGAAAAAAATTATTCAATCAGTAGTTTGCGCAGCATTTTTATTTGGCTATACAGCTAATGCACAAGAAAAAATCAACGGAAATGGCAATATTGTAACTGAAACAAGAACAACTTCAGAATACGATGCAATTAAGATCTCTGGCTTTTTTGATGTTGATTTAGTTGCAGGAAAAGAAGGGAAAATTACAATTAAAGGAGAACAAAATATCTTGTCAGCAATTATAGTCGAAGTTGAAGATAACGCTTTAAAAATTTATGTAAAAAAAGGAACAAATTTGCGCCCGAGTACAGGAAAAAAAGTAGAACTAACAGTTCCATTTGAAAAAATATCTGAACTTAGCTTGTCAGGTTCAGGTGATATTGTTGCCAAATCTCCAATTAAAAATGATAAATTTTCAGCAAAATTGTCAGGGTCAGGTGATATTGATTTAGATGTTGCAGCAAATTCTTTTGATTTTAGCTTGAGCGGTTCGGGAGACATTAAGTTAAAAGGGAATTCAAATGATTTAGTTATTAAACTTTCTGGTTCTGGCGATATTGAAGCTACAAATTTGAAATCAAAAAATGCTAATATAACGGTTTCAGGTTCGGGTGATGTTAAAGTAAACTGCAACGAAAGTTTAACGGCGAGAGTTTCTGGCTCAGGAGATATTAAATATACAGGAAACCCTGAAAAACGTGATGTAAAAGTTTCAGGTTCAGGAAGCATTTCCAAAGCATAAATTTTAAATAAAGCTCAATAATAAAAGATTTTTTTAAGAATCATCAAATCAAAAAACGAACTAATCATTCCTCTTTTATTATTGAGCTTTTATTTTTAAACAATAAAATATGAAAACAAAAAGAGGCACTTTAAATTGCCTCTTTTTTATTAACTCTCAATAACAGAAAAATTGCAGTAACGAAGAAAATTGCCAAAATAACAATAGCTTTTCGGGGGCTTCCTGTTCGTTGATCAATAATCCCGTAAATACACATTCCTATTACGATTCCTATTTTTTCAGCAACATCATAAAAACTAAAAAATGAAGCCGTATCTTTTGTGTCAGGCAATAATTTTGAATAAGTTGAACGTGATAATGCCTGAATTCCTCCCATTACAAATCCGGCAACTGTGGCCATAACATAAAAATGCATTGGTAAAGTTATAAAGAAGGCAAGTGCACAAAATACCGCCCAGATTGCGTTAATTACAATTAAAGTTGGAATATTTCCATATTTTGCAGATGCTCTTGATGTTATAACTGCACCAACAACTGCAACTAATTGAATGATTAAAATACAAACTATCAGACCAATTGTACTTTCTTCTTTAGATGACCATTGAATTTCCTGAGCACCAAAATAAGTTGCCACAAGCATAACAGTTTGCACAGCCATACTTGAAACAAAAAAACCACCTAAATAACGTTTTAATGGAATATTATCCTGTAATAATCCCCAAACTTTTTTTAGTTCTTTGAAACCATTAAACACAACAGATCTTGTCAATTTTTCACCGGAATCCTTGCTCCCTTTTGGTAAATAATAATAAGAATATTGACTGAATAATACCCACCAAACTCCTACCATAATAAAAGAATAACGCATTGCTTTCATAGCGGCGTCATCACCTGTTATAGAGAAAATTTCAGGTTTCATGATCATCGCTAAATTGATAATCAATAATATAACACTTCCAATATATCCTAATGAATATCCTTTAGCACTAATACTATCCTGTTGCTCGTCAAAAGCGATATCTGGCAAATAAGAATTGTAAAAAACTAAACTTCCCCAGTATCCAATTAATCCTAAAAAATAAAATACTAGACCTACATAAATATTTCCGAGATCAAACCAATATAATCCCATGCAAGATAAAGCACCTAAATAACAGAAAAATTTCATAAAAGCCTTTTTATTCCCCACATAATCAGCTATTCCTGATAATAATGGTGAAATAAAAGAAACTACTAAAAATGCAAAAGCAGTTGTAAAAGTGATTAAAGCTGAATTTTTAAGATGCATCCCAAAAACATCAATATAATGACTACGGTCTGCAAATAACTGTTCGTAAAATATTGGGAATACTGCCGACGCAATCGTAAGTGTATAAACGGAGTTAGCCCAATCATAAAACGCCCAGGCATTTAATAATTTTTTATCTCCTTTTTGTAGGTTTTTCATAGAAATGGTGTTGTTAGTACGCTACGAATTTATCTAATTTTTATCATAATTAAATAGAAAATATTCGATTCGTACATTATTAAATTATGAAGCATAAAAAAAGCTACTCATAAAGAATAGCTTTAATAATTATTTATTTGATCAATAGAATTTTATTTTATAGTTCCCACTTTAAGCGCAATAGCTTTAGCTTCAGGAATTAGTGCCTTTATATTGGCAATTCTTGTCGCATCAGATGGGTGCGTACTCATAAATTCGGGAGTGCCAGATGCTCCTGATTTGGCAGACATTCTGCTCCAGAATGCAACAGCATCATCGGGATTATAACCTGCAATTGCCATTAATGTTAGGCCAATTTTATCAGCCTCGCTTTCGTTACTTCTGCTGAAAGGCAACATAACACCAACTTCAGAACCAATTCCGTAAGCTTGTGCAAATATTTGCTGCGTTGATTCAGATTTTCCGCTCGTTGCCGCTCCCAAAGCTGCACCACCTATTTGCTGCAATTGTGCGGCAGACATTCTTTGCGCTCCGTGATTAGCTAAAGCATGCGAAACTTCATGTCCCATTACTGTTGCTAACCCAGCTTCATTTTGTGTTACAGGCAAAATACCTGAATACACAACTATTTTTCCTCCTGGCAGACACCACGCATTAACTTCTTTATTATCAACCAGTTTATATTCCCAACGATAATCTTTTAAGTATTGTGTCTGTCCTAAATAATTTAGGTATTTTTCGGCGGCCATTTTAATTTTATACCCTACTGTCTCAACAAGTTTCGCATCAGCTGTTCCAGTAATAACTTTATTTTCAGTCAAAAACTGATTGTACTGCTGAAAAGAAGATGGAAATAATTCGCTGTTTGAAACAAAATTTAAATTTTGTTTTCCTGTTATTGGATTTGTTGCGCAGCTTCCAATTAAAAGAGCTATAAAAACTCCAAATATTAAATGTTTCTTCATGATTTTGATATTTTTCAACATCCAAAAATACAATTAATATTAAATTGTTATTTATATAATTTCCTTAAAATTTATCAGAATTTACTTATTCACCAACTATATGTAGTTCATTAAACTCTTTATCAACAATTAAGAATTTATTTTGCTCAAAGCTTAATTTATCAAATTCGATTTTTTCATTGTCGATTTCAATCTCTGTTACTTTAAAAGGAAGCCCAATTAAATTGATTTTATATTTGCTGTAAGGTGTATCATATTTCCCGTCTTTATGAAGCTGAATAATCAATTCCTTTTCTTTTCCAATCGTTCTGAAAGACAGAAAGCTGTAACGGCCTTTTTTGTAGTCGTAACCATCTTGTGCATCTTCATAAACTACAGATTTCTCTTTGCCTCGCTTAAAATAAACATCCAGCATTAATTCATCAAATTCTAATTCGCCAACATACTGTTGCACCGGGTATTTCGGAATCACAGCACCGGCTTTTATAAAAACCGGAATCTCATCAAATTTGGTATCAATCCAGACTTCTCTTCCTCCTACTGCAAATTCATTTGTCCAGAAGTTATACCACTCACCTCTAGGAATATACATACGTCTTCCTACAGCATTAGGTTCAAGAATTGGACAAACTAAAATTTGGTTTCCAAAGATGAATTCATCATTGCGATAATGCGTTTGCGTATCATCTTGATCATAATATACTAAAGGTTTCAACATTGGTACACCTTCTTCAATATATTGCCAGAACATAGTATATAAATAAGGGAGCAATTGATAACGAAGACTTACAAATTTTCTTGTAATATTAATCACTTCTTCATCAAAAGCCCAAGGTTCTTGGTTTCCGTGATCTCCAGAAGAATGTGTTCTGCAAAAAGGATGAAAAACACCTAACTGAATCCAGCGTGCATATAACTCACCTGTTGGCTGTTCCGCAAAACCACCAATATCAGAACCGGTAAAACCCATTCCTGAAATCGACAATCTCTGAACCTGAATATTTGCAATCCATAAATGTTCCCAAGTTGCAACATTATCACCTGTCCATGACGACGTATAACGCTGTGCACCTGAATACGCCGATCTTGTTATTACGAATGGTCTTTTAGGATATACAAAACGTTTTACACCATGATAAGTGGCTCTCGCCATTTGGGTTCCATATATGTTATGGGCTTTTCTATGACTGCAAGGATTTCCGTCGTAAACATGACGAACATCCATAGGAAATGTTTTATTTGGAACCTCCATAACAGCGGGTTCGTTCATATCATTCCAGACTCCTTTTACGCCAATATCTGAAATTAATTCTTTAAATAATCCAGCCCACCATTCTCTAACTACGGGATTTGTATAATCTGGAAAATTACATTCTCCCGGCCAAACTTTACCTTTCATATAAGGACCATCGGCTCTTTTACAGAAATAATCTTTCTCTAAAGCTTCTTGATAAACCCAGTAGTTTTTATCGATTTTGATTCCCGGATCAATGATAACGATTGTTTTAAATCCATCTTCGGCTAACTCGGTAACCATCTTTTTTGGATCTGGAAAATATTCTTTATTCCATGTAAAACATCGAAAACCCTCCATATAATCGATATCCAGGTAAATAGCGTCACACGGAATTTTAAGTTCTCTAAATTTTGAAGTGATTTCTTTTACTTTGCTTTCTGGATAATAACTCCATTTACATTGATGATAGCCCAAAACCCATAGCGGCGGTAATTCTGGCTTTCCAGTCAAATCGGTATATGTCGTGACAACATCCTGCATTTGAGGACCATAAATAAAATAGTAATTCATTTCTCCTCCTTCAGCCCAAAAGCTGGTTACATTTCTTCTTTCCTGACAAAAATCAAAAAAGGTTCTAAATGTATTGTCAAAGAAAATACCGTAAGATTGTTTGTTATGCAAGCCAATATAAAACGGAACAACTTTATAAAGCGGTTCCTGCTCTTTTTGGTAAGCGTATTGATCAGTGGCAAAATTCTCTACTCTTTTACCTTTTAAATTCATTTGAGTGGCTTTGTCGCCAAGGCCGTAAAAACATTCTCCATCTCTTGAAGATTTACTCATTTTGACGACATTTCCGCCATATTCATAACTTTCTTCCCAATGAAAACCAAGTTCATCCTGAAGAATTAAGCAATTGTTTAAGTCATAAATAGACAAACGTACATCAGCTTTTTTGATTTTACATACCACTTTACTGGTTGTAATTTCGAAATAATTTTCATCTTCAGTAACTTTCAGAAAATTATAACCATGAAGTTGTGTTTTATCAATGGCATATGAAAAATCATTGCTAAAGTAACCTTTTGTCGTAAAACGAAAACGGATTAAACTGTCACGAAGAACGGTGACTTTTAAGATTACATTATTGTCTGTATAAAAAGAAATTGAATCGCCTTCATGTTCATAATAAACTATTTTTGACGGAAACAAGTTGCCTTTATGTTCTAATGATGTATTTGTAATCATATCGCTGTTATCTTAAATTTATAACTCTATCCTTATTTCAAACATACAAAAAAACTTGGTAAAGCACTATGAATAAAAGGTTTATTCACGAAAACGTTTTTTCTGAAAGTGTTGCAAAATAGCACTCTAAAAATCGATAATTCGACAATTTAAAAACCTTAAACTGCTAAATTGACATTACAGAAAATCAAACTTCCTTTTCTATACGAAAGAATATATAGTAACACTTAAAGGCGGTAAAATTAATTCGACAGAAAAATCTCTTCCGTCATAAGGAACAGCGTCTATTTTTAATGGTTTAGAATTTCCAACACCGCTTCCACCATAAATTGAGGCATCTGTATTAAAAATTTCTGCCAATTTTCCTTTTTTAGAGATACCAATTCTATAGTTTTCTCTCACAACTTGTGTAAAATTGCATACTACAATAATATTTTCATCTGGATTATTCCCTTTTCGGATATAAGAAAGAACTGCATTTTGATGATCAGAATAATTAATCCATTCAAAACCTTCTCCTGTAAATTGTTTTTCATACAATGCCGGAGTGGATTTATATAATTGATTTAAATCTGTGATCACTTTTTTAATTCCGGAATGATAATCATATTGCAACAAATGCCAATCCAGACTTTTTTCAAAATTCCATTCGTCGCTCTGACCAAATTCAGATCCCATAAACAATAATTTTGTTCCGGGGTGTGTGAACATATATCCGTAAAGCAATCTTAAATTAGCAAATTTCTGCCATTCATCGCCAGGCATTTTATTTGCAATTGATTTTTTGCCATAAACCACTTCATCATGAGAAAACGGAAGCATAAAGTTTTCCGTAAAAGCATACGTCATTGAAAAAGTCAAATCATTTTGATGGTATTTTCGATAAACAGTTTCTTTTTGAAAATATTTTAAAGTATCGTGCATCCAGCCCATCATCCATTTCATTCCAAAACCTAAACCTCCTGTAAACGTTGGTCTTGAAACCATCGGAAATGAAGTACTTTCTTCTGCAATAGTTTGAACACCAGAAAAATTAGCATAGATAACTTCATTAAATTCTTTAAGAAAACTGATCGTTTCGAGATTCTCTCTTCCACCATAAATATTAGCTTCCCATTCTCCTTCCTTTCTTGAATAATCAAGATAAAGCATTGACGCAACAGCATCAACTCTTAGTCCATCGGCATGATAATTTTGAAGCCAAAAAACAGCATTACTGATTAAAAAAGCACGAACTTCATTACGTCCGTAATTAAATACAAGACTTTTCCAATCTGGATGATAACCCTTTCTGCGATCTGGATGCTCGTATAAATGCGAACCATCAAAAAAACCTAATCCATGCGCGTCATCAGGAAAATGCGACGGAACCCAGTCTAAAATAACACCAATACCAGCCTGATGCAGTTTATCGACCAAAACCATAAAATCCTGTGGTTTGCCAAAACGAGAGGTTGGCGCAAAATACCCTGTTAACTGATAACCCCATGAAGGATCATAAGGATATTCCATAATGGGCATAAATTCAACGTGTGTAAAACCAGTTTCTTTAACATAGTTGACTAGATCATCTGCCAATTCTAAGTAGGTCAAAAATCGGTTGTGTTCACCACGTTTCCATGATCCCAAATGTACTTCATAAACCGAATAAGGTTTATCAAGAGCATTATTTTCATGACGGGAGTCCATCCAACTCTTGTCTTTCCAATTGTAATCTAAATCCCAGACAACAGATGCTGTATGTGGTGGTTTTTCACAATATAACGCAAAGGGATCGGCTTTTTCAGTTACGACTCCATCAATATTCGATTGAATTTTATATTTATAGAGAGTGCCTTTGGAAATGTCCGGAATAAATCCTTCCCAAATCCCCGAAGAATCCCAGCGAACTTGTAATTGATGCTCGCCTTGTGTCCAGTAATTAAAATCGCCAACTACGGAAACCGACTTCGCCGTGGGTGACCAAACGGCAAAATAAACTCCCCTAACTCCATTTACTTCAATTAAATGTGCTCCTAACTTTTCATACAATTTGAAATGTTTTCCAGCTTTGAATAAATCAATATCAAAATCGGTAAATAGTGAATGCGTAATTACTTTTGTCATATTTGGTTTTTAAGGCAACATTTGAATTTGGCCCGATAGCTGTCGGGATCTATTGGAATTTAATCTGAAAGTTATTCAATTCTAAAATTATCTGCGAGAATTGCTCCTTTTTTAATAACTACAATACCATCTTTTATACTGTACAATTCATTGGTAAAATTATCTAAATGCTTCCCACCGCTGATATGAACGTTATTTCCAATACGCACATTTTTATCAATTAAAGCATTTTTTATAAAACAGTTTTCGCCAATTCCAACATGAATTTTATTGACACTTGCTTCATGATTCAGCTCATCTAAATCTTGATAGAAATCATTACCCATTACATAACAGTTTTCAAGAACAGTACCGACGCCAATTCGAGAACGAATTCCAATTACTGAACTTTTAATTTCTTTGGCATTTATAATACAGCCTTCAGATATAAGTGATTGATTGATAATCGAATTTCTAAATTTTGATGGAGGAAGCAATCTCGGTCTTGTAAAGATTTTATTGTCATTATCGAACAAATTAAATTCCGGAATATCAGCGGTTAAACCAATATTAGCCTCAAAAAATGATTCAATATTTCCAATGTCTGTCCAATATCCTTCATATTGATAACTTAAAATTTTGTGTTTTCCAACAGCTTGGGGAATAATTTCTTTTCCGAAATCTTTCGTTTCTGGATTAGACATTAACTCTTCTAGCAATGGTTTATTGAAAATGTAGATTCCCATTGAAGCAAGATATTTTTTGCCTTTTTCCTGCATATGTTCACTAACTTCAGACTCCCATTCCGGCAGTAAAGAAGCATCTGGCTTTTCTATAAAAGCATGAATCGTGTTTTCATGATCGGTTTTAAGAATTCCAAATTCTGGTGCATCTTTAGCATTTACTGGTAAAGTTGCAATAGAAATTTCGGCATCTGCAGCAATATGAGCTTCTAACATTTCGTTAAAATCCATTTGATATAATTGATCTCCCGAAAGAATTAATGCATGGTCAAAATCGTGTTTCAAAAAATGCGACATACATTGTCTAACGGCGTCAGCGGTGCCTTGAAACCAAGTTGGATTATCTGGAGTCTGTTCAGCTGCCAAAATATCAACAAACGACTGACTGAAAATACTAAAATTAAAAGTGTTTTTAATGTGTGCATTTAATGATGCAGAATTGAACTGTGTCAAAACAAATATTTTAAAAATATCAGAATTGATGCAATTTGAAATAGGAATATCCACTAATCGGTACTTTCCGCCAATTGGTACTGCAGGTTTTGATCTTGTTTCAGTTAATGGAAACAAACGTGATCCTTGTCCTCCTCCTAAAATAATAGCAACTACATTTTTCTTTTTAAATTTCATTTTTCTCAATTATTAGGTTGTATATCTCAATATATTCTTGGCACACTCTTTCCCAGGAATGATCTGCTGCCATTCCTCGTTTTAAAACTGTATTGAAATTTATTTTGTCATCATAAAGTTTCACGGCACGATTTATTGAATAACAAATATCTCCAACCGAAGCCTGATCATGACAAATACCATTTCCTTCATCTCCAAAATCAATCACTGTATCTCTTAAGCCTCCTGTTCTTCTCACAATCGGTACAGTTCCGTAACGCATTGCATACATCTGATTTAAACCGCAGGGCTCTACTCTTGAAGGCATTAAAATATAATCTGAACCAGCATAAATTAAATGCGCCAATTCTTCATTATAACCAATAAAAACATTGTAGTTGCCTTTGTAATCATTACGCAATTGTGTCAATTGCGCTTCTATTTCTGAATTTCCTGATCCTAAAATCAGAATATTTATATTTTCAAAATTTTCAGATAGTGCCAATGCTGAAGCTTGTGGCAATAAATCACCCCCTTTTTCTTCAAATAAGCGGCCAATAAAACTAAAAAGCGGTTTTGCAGGATCTAAATCAAATTGCTCACAGAGTTTTTCCTTATTTTTTTGCTTTCCTGATTCAAAACTTTCGATTGAATAATGAGATTCCAGCATTTTATCTGTTGAAGGATCCCAAACTTCAATATCAATTCCATTTAAAATCCCTTTGGACTTACTTCGCACTGAATTAAATAGCGATTCTAAACCATTTGCTGCATAATTAATTTCATTTAAATAACTTGGTGAAACCGTTGTAACTGCATGAGCGCACTTTACACCGACGGCTAAAGAATTAAGGGAATTATTCCATTCTAAAAACCCAATATGTTTTAAATCAAATTCTGGTAAATAATGTAATTTGTCAAAACCAAACCAGCCCTGGTACAAACCATTATGGATTGTGATAACTGTTTTTACATTTTGGAGACTTGCATATTTATACGCATATTTTATCATAAACGGAACAACTCCAGTATGATGATCGTGGCAGTTTATAATTTCAGGAACCTTTTTACGAGCCAAAATCCAGTCTAAACTTGCTATTTGAAAAGATAAAAAACGCTCAATGTCATCCTCATAACCATAAACATTTGGGCGATCGAATAATTCTTTAATTTCGATAAGATACAGCTCATAACCCAATTTGTCAGATGTCTCTTTCAAAACACTGAAAGGAAAATCAAAATTTCCTAACTTGACATTTCCCCAGTGAACACATTCAAATTCGTTTTCTTTTTTGAATTTTGTATCATAACAAGGAACAACAACTCTTACTTGATGGCCTGCATTTGTTTGATATTTAGGCAATGCCCCAACAACATCAGCAAGTCCGCCTACTTTAGCCATTGGGTAACACTCTGCACTTAAATGAAATATTTCCATGCTAAAAATTTATAACGGTATTAAATAGTGGTAACTGATTTATTTTTTTCTGCAAGTAATCATTAATATGCTACTTTTATGTTTTTTAAATTTAGGAAAAAATAAGGAGAATTCAGCCGTCAAAAAAAAATTATCAATATGTCAAAAAAGGAAACCAATCCTACTAAATCATTAAAAATTCCACAGTTTATTATCCTATCCTGTAAAATATGCGCTTTTATTTCTACCAAATTGGTTACTAGATATGCTGCAAAATTATTTACAACACCTATAAAACATAAAGTTCCAAAAAGAGAACTTGAAATGGATTCTAAAAGTGTTCACAAAATAATTCATGTACCTGCAATAAACAAAAACATTGCAACGTATCAATATGGGGAAAGTAATCGTAAAATTTTATTAGTTCACGGCTGGTCCGGAAGAGGTACACAGCTGTTCAAAATAGCAGATGAACTTTTGAAAAGTGGTTATTCAACAGTTAGCTTTGATGCTCCAGCGCATGGAAAATCCAGAGGAAAATCGACAATAATGTCTGAATTTATTGCATCTATATTAGAAATTGAAAAACAATTTGGCCCATTCGAAATTGCAATAGGACATTCTTTGGGCGGAATGTCAGTTTTAAATGCTTTAAAAGATGGATTGCAAACAAACAAAGCAATTATTATAGGGAGCGGTGATATTGTTCAGGATATTTTAGATGAGTTTATTTCAAAATTAGGCTTAAAACAAGAAATAAGTGAACGTCTTCGTAATCTTTTTGAAGAAAAATATCAGGTGAAAATGGATGACTTTTCTGCTTACAGAGCAGCCCAAAAAGTAAAAATACCCGTTTTAGTAATTCATGACAACGACGATCCTGAAGTTCCTGTGAAAGCCGGAATTCACATTCATCAACAGCTTGAAAATGGAATTTTATATTTAACAGATGGTTTAGGTCATAGAAAAATACTTGGCAATCAAAATGTTATTAAAAAAATCATTGATTTCATCAAAACTAACTAATTTTGTGATAGTTACACTTTCATATATCTAACTTAAAGTAAAATTGAAATGGATTTATTTGGAGAAACATCAGATTGGGAAACAAAATTAAAACCCATTTTAAAGAAATATAAAGGAAAAAAGCATCCTTTAGAATATCAAAATACTTATCAGTTACTAGTAATGGTAATTTTATCAGCACAAGATTCTGATGCAAATATTAATAAAATCGCTCCTGCACTATTCGAAAAATTCCCAACGCTGAATAGTTTATCCAAAACAGACCTCGAAACATTCATACCTTATATTAGTAAAGTTCGAAACTTTGGCACAAAAGCAAATTGGCTGTTAGAAATTGCAAAAAGCATAAAGAATGATACTGATATTCCTTTAAATATGAAAGACTTAACAGCTTTGAAAGGAGTTGGAAGAAAATCAGCCAATGTTATTTTGAGAGAAACAAATAAACCAGCAGAAGGCATTATTGCTGATTTACATGTTATTCGTGTAGCTCCCAGAATCGGAATAATAAAAGAAGCAAAAGACGGAAACAAGGTAGAGAAAGACTTAATGCAGGTCTTGCCCAAAAATATTTGGTCCGAAATTGGTATGGCAATTTCTTTTTTAGGGAGAGAAACCTGCAGACCAAAACCAAAATGTGAAGAATGTCTCTTGACTGATATCTGCTTTTATTATGCCACTGAAGTTCTTTAAAACTTACTTTCTACGAGTATCTATTAAATAAATAATTTTCCAGGAATCTTTCTCTTTAAATAAAGTAAAAGTATTCACACCAGAATGACTTAACTTATCATTCAGATAAAATTCATATGGCGCCCAAACATGAGCCATTGTCACATCAATTTGAATTGTATAACTTAGAATTTTTTCTTGAAATTTCATGTTAGACGGAATTGATGCAATTGATTTGTAAAATTCTCTTGCTGTTTCATCAGATAATTTATTTCCCTTTGAAGCACTCTCACTAATAGACTGCAGAATCATTTTATCTGCACAAACCGATTTTATTTTCAAAGTGTCTTTTTGATGAAACCCCTCAAAAAAAATTTCAATGCTTTTTTGAACTTCCTGTTTTTGCGCATTAGAAACTAATCCTATGCAAAGAAAAAATAGAATAAAATAAACTCTCATATAAATTAGTTTTTATTAAACTCCAAATTGAGAAAAATGGTGATCTAAATGTTTAGCGAACATATTATTCCATTCCTTAGCAGTCAATTTTCCAAAGGAAAGAGATTCTTTTCCTTCAAATTCACTTTCCCCTAATTCCTGTGTTTTAGTTACATAACCAATAAGTCTGTTTTTTTCTAAATCAAAATCACGCTTATCTACTATAATAAATTGTGGAGCTGTTCTAATATTTCGCGGATAAGGTTTGTCGCCAACCACTGTTTTTTTTGCTAGCAATTTTAAAATAAGTTTCATAAATCCATTAGGTTTCGAATGGATATTTTCATAAACCATTTCATAAGTAACAT
Source organism: Flavobacterium sp. 245 (assembly GCF_004362055.1). GTDB lineage: Bacteria > Bacteroidota > Bacteroidia > Flavobacteriales > Flavobacteriaceae > Flavobacterium. The sequence goes on along the minus strand of NZ_SNXB01000002.1, from coordinate 704 downwards.
TACAATGCGCAAGCATTTGGGCAACACTCATTTTACCCCAAAGCGCACTTGAATCTGGCGTAAGAAGATTAATTCTTTTCACAAATAAATCACAATCCTCTTTCTGAAAAACATTTTGCATAGCTGTAAATTCAATTAGAAAACAAAAATATAAAATTTAACGATAAATACATTTTTATAATAATTTTTATCACGTATATAGATAGCAAAAATTTTAAAGAACACATGGTAATATGCTGTTTTTCAATAATATAATTTAAAAGTGGAGATTATGGCGTTTCCCTCCGGGCCGGGCTGTCCGCTGTATCTTTTGCGATTTGGGGTTTTAGGATGGGGAAGATGTCCAGGGTATCGCAAAAGGATGCCGCTCCCATCCCTAACGCAGTTTTTTGGCAAACAACAAGTACTCTTTACACAAGAAAGCTGATGCTTTTATTGCTGTCCAACCGCAAAGAACGCAAAGATCTGCGCAAAGTCCGCCATGAAAAGCCTTTTCGGGATAAAGACAGCAATAAAGAATCGATAAAAAAACTTTGCGTCCTTTGCGGCCAAAAAACACAAAGAGCCATAAAACAAAAAATCCCTCCCGATAAATCGGGAAGGATTCTTAAAAGAAAGGCGACGACATACTCTCCCACATGACTGCAGTACCATCTGCGCAGGCGGGCTTAACTACTCTGTTCGGGATGGGAAGAGGTGAGCCC
>NZ_SNXB01000001.1:713161-775447 GCF_004362055.1 Flavobacterium sp. 245 | reverse complement strand
TATATTATTACAATCATGAAAGACCACATCAAGGTATTGATGGAAAAAAGCCAATCGAAATGATAAATCCGTTACCGAAATAAGTGACTTTTACAATTTCGACGTAAGGAGAAATCCTCGCGAGAAGCTCGACAAAGATTGGATCATCGTTGCGGAGTTACTTGCGAGGATTTCTCCTTACGTCGAAATGACAAACTAGCCGATAAATTTTCTGTTGAACGGGATCCATAGACCCGGATAGTAGTCGAAATCTTTTTGTAACGGATACCGGGATTAGCTCCTAAAACTAAACAATCCCCTTCTCAATCATTTCCAACATAACCGGCGAAGCATTTTTAAATGTCGGTTCTTGCTCGATAATGCTTCCTGCGTTTTTCTTATTTACTTTGAATGTTACATCGTTATCAGTCGTAAACAAAAGTGCCGTCAAAAAGGGTTTTTTAATATAAGTTCCCAAAACTAATAAAGCTTCATCAAGAGTATGAATGCTTTCGATTTCTTCTGTTTTGTAACGAGAAGTTAATGAAATGGAAAAAGTGTCATCTTCATTCAGAACTAGTCTGAAATAAATGTTTTTGATTTCGGTGTCACCCATTGTTTTTGCCAAAGTTAGTTTTGCGAAAGTTCCGGCTTGGATACTTTCTTTAACGCGTTCGCAAAAAAGAGAAAATATTGGTTCGTACATTTTTTTAAAGGTGCTAAGGTTCTGAGATGCTAAGGTTCTAAGTTTTTAAAACCTTTGTCTATTATTTTAACCGCAAAGGTCGCTAAGATTTACGCAAAGGACACAAGGAAATTAAAAAAACTTTGCGAGCCTTGCGTAAATCTTAGCGACCTTTGCGGTTAGAAAAAAATTATTTTCCTGTAAATTCAGCTTTTCTTTTCTCTAAAAACGCTGTTGTTCCTTCTTTAAAATCCTGCGTTCCGAAACATTTTCCGAACGATTTTATTTCAGTATCAAATCCGTTCTTGCCATCTTCAAAATTAGCATTGATTGCTTTTATTGCTTTTGCTATAGCAAAAGGAGCATTTTTTATGATTTTTTGTGCAATAACCGTTGTAAACGACAAAAGTTCAGCTTGTGGCACAACATGATTTACTAAACCATATTGTTTTGCTTCTTCTGCAGAAATCATCGCTGCAGTCATAATCATCTCCATCGCACGGCCTTTACCAACTAATTGTGGCAAACGTTGCGTTCCTCCGTAACCAGGAATTAATCCTAAAGTAACTTCTGGCAATCCCATTTTTGCATTATCTGATGCGATTCTAAAGTGACAAGCCATCGCTAATTCTAATCCGCCGCCAAGTGCAAAACCGTTTACTGCTGCGATAACAGGTTTTTTAAGGTTTTCGATAAAATCGAATAAAGTTTCCTGACCTTCTGCCGCCAATTGCGCACCTTCAACAACAGTATAGTTTGCAAATTCCGAAATATCGGCTCCAGCAACAAAAGCTTTTTCGCCACTTCCGGTTAAAATAATAGCACGAACTTCCTCATTTTTGCTTAATAATTTGATTGCTTTACTTAGATCGCTAATTGTTTCCTTATTTAAAGCGTTCAATTTAGCTGGTCTGTTAATTGTAATTGTTGCAATTCTCTCTTCGATAGCAATTAAAATATTTTCGTAATTCATGACGCTGATTTTATGAGTTTGTAATAGGCAAAGAAACCCTAAAAGTGGTTCCTTTTCCGTATGTTGATTCAAAGGTAATTGTTCCTTTGTAATTTTCTATGATGTTTTTTATAATTCCAAGTCCAAGTCCCATACCGCTGGTTTTGGTGGTAAATTTTGGTTCAAAGATTCGGCTGATATCTTGTTTCTGGATTCCGATTCCGTTGTCTTTTACCGCGATTTCAACATTGTTATTTCGTCTTTTTACGGTAACAACAATCGATTTTTGAAATTGGCTTTCAGGAATTGCCTGTGTTGCATTTTTAACCAAATTGGTAATCACACGAATCAATTGCGTACGATCCATTTTGGAAATGATTTCTTCTTCATCTTTTTCAAAAACAATATAGTCTTCGTTGAAAATATCCAAAGCCAATTCGACAACCTCAACCACATTTAAAGTTTCATTTTGCTGTGCGGGCATAGAAGCAAAGTTCGAAAATGCCGAGGCCACCGCTGTCATGGTATCAATTTGTTGAATTAAGGTTTCGGAGTAATCGTTCATTTTCTGTTTTACATCCTGAGCTGAAGGATCAAACTTTCGTTGAAAACTTTGAACCGTTAAACGCATCGGCGTAAGCGGATTTTTAATTTCGTGAGCAACTTGTTTAGCCATTTCGCGCCAAGCTTCTTCACGTTCGCTTTGCGCTAATTTTATGGCACTCGTTTCGAGTTTATCAACCATTCCATTATACGCTTTTATCAGGAAGTTGACTTCTTTACTGTTAGCTTCTAAAACAATTTTTTCATTTTTCTGATCCAGATTGGTTTCTTCTAAACGGTCTGAAATGGTTTTTAGCGATTTTGTGATATATGTCGAAAGGAAATAGGCCAATCCAAAAGCTACGATAAGCATAAAAGAATATACCTGACTTAAACGAATCAAGAAGGTATTTAACTCATTGTCGTAATAACCGTCATCTTCTAAATAAGGAAGATTTAGAATTCCGAGTGGTTTGAATTTCTCGTCTTTTATTAAACTGTATGATGATCTGTTTTTAACTCCGTCAATGGTTTTAATATCTACAAAACGCTTTTCGATAGAGGAACGGACTAATTTCAGAATATATTCCGGAATTGGAGGTGGTGCTTTGTCAACAGCAAAAGACTCTTTTGAAGATTTCAGCAGTTTTCCGTCAAGGCTGTAAATATTAATTTCGATTTTGTGAATCTGAGCTAATTCGTGGATTTTATCTTTAAATATTAAATCTAAATTCCCAGTTTTCAGTGGATATGTTGTAGTTGAAAGCACATACTGAATATGCTCCTTTACTGCATTTTCTTTTCGCTCTAATCGTTCCTGATGATATTCTTTTGCCTCCGTTTTAAACTGAATAATCGAAATCGAAGCCAATAAAAAAGATGCCACAACAATCAATACAATCATCGACAGGAAAATCCTGGTACGAAGGGACAGCATTGTCATTTTGAAGTTGTTAAACATATTTTTGTTTTGTTTGTTTCAGGTTTCAAGTTTCAGGTTTTGTCGCGGTGGCAACTTGAAACCTGAAACTTGAAACTAAAAAAACTATTTTCTTTCTCTAATTCTCTTGTAGAATCTAAAGCCCAGCATAATTAAAACCGAAAATAAAACAATTCCGATTACGCCGAAAATCCAGTTGACAGCACTTTTTAAAACTACTAAAAAGACAACGGCAAATAGAATAATCGTTGCACCTTCATTCCATAAACGCATAAAATTATTCGAATATTTCACCTCATCATTTTGCAATTGTTTGAAGATCTGATGGCATTTTCCGTGATATAAATATAAAAGAAAAACGAAACATAATTTTACGTGCATCCATGGCATTTGGATCCAAATATGACCGGCTTCAGTAAAAAACAACATCCAAAATGCAAAAATACTAGCCAAAACTGCTGACGGCCAAGTAATAATGTACCACAAACGATAGGCCATTATTTTGTATTGCGCCTGAAGAATTTCTTTTTCCGGCGAAGGTTTTTCATTGGCTTCAATTTGATACACAAACAAACGCACAATATAAAACAAACCTGCAAACCAAGTTATTACAAATATAAGATGCAGTGATTTTAGATAATTATAATATTCCATAGTTTTTGTTTCAGGTTTCAAGTTTCAGTTTTTTTTCAAAGTTGATTAACTTGAAACAAATATTATTTTGCCCAGTCATTAATCCAGTTACTAACCGTCTGACACCATTCATCATCATCATTCAAACACGGAATCGCTAAGAATTCTTCGCCTCCTTTTGCTTCAAAATCTTCTTTGGCGCGCATGGCGATTTCTTCCAGAGTTTCTAAACAATCCGAAACGAAAGCAGGTGTTACAACTGCTAACTTCTTGATTCCTTTTGCAGGCATGTTATCAATTTCAACATCTGTATAAGGTTCTAACCATTTATCTCCCGCTAAACGCGATTGAAAAGTCAGACTGTATTTATCAGCTGGAAGTCCTAATAATTTTATGACTTGTCTGGTTGTTTCATAACATTGATGACGGTAACAGAAATCATGCGCCGGCGAAGGCGTGTTACAACAAGAACCATCAATTTTACAATGTGATTTGGTTACATCTGTTTTGCGAATATGACGCTCCGGAATTCCATGGTAAGAGAATAATAAATGATCATAATCAAAACCGACTAAGTGTTTTTGAATCGAATCGGCTAAATTCTTGATGTAATCTGGTTTGTTGTAAAACGCAGGAACATCTGTAAAAGTCATATTAGGGAATTTCTTCTTGCGGATTTCTTCAGCTTTTACCAAAATCGTCAAAGTCGAAGCCATTGCATATTGCGGATATAATGGAAAAAGCATTACTTCAGTAACTCCTTTATCGTGCAATTCCTGTAAACCTTTTTCAATCGTCATACTTCCGTAACGCATTGCCAAAGAAACTGGAACGTTTACCAAAGGCTGTACTTTTTTCTGCATTCTTTCAGAAAGCACCACTAATGGAGAACCTTCTTCCCACCAAATTTTAGCGTATGCATGTGCTGATTCTTCCGGTCTTTTTCTTAGGATAATGCCACGAACTAAAAATGCTCTCAACAAATACGGAACATCGATCACGTATTTATCCATTAAAAATTCGTCTAAATATGGTTTTACATCTTTTGTAGTTGGACTTTCTGGAGATCCTAAGTTTACTAATAATACGCCTTTCATTATTTTTTTGCTTTAGGCTTTAAGCTCTAGGCTTTAAGCTTTTTATTTGTTTTTAAAAATTTCGTCAAAAGTATTGCTTGTAACTTTTTAGAAATATGATAATTATTACTTTTTAATTATACTTTGATTTGTAAAATTGATGCTTCATTATCCCTTCAATTTATATTATTTACTTCTTCCTTCAATCTTTCTCTCCAAGCTTTTCCGTTTCTCTTCTCAAGATAAATATCTGTTATTTTTCTGTACTCATTTGTTGCTTCATCTAATTCTTTGTCTCCAACAATACATCCTAAATTCTTGCTATACAAACCGTATTTTTTATAAATTGCTATTTTTTTATTCTCTTTCAATAACTCCAATGAATCACGTGGTGGAAGTGGTAATCCAAAACCAAATGTCTTTACACTATCTGTTTTAATATCAAGAAGTGCCATATTTCTATATTCAATCAAAAGAGAATTTTCTTCAGATTTACAACTCAAAAAAACAATTAAAACCAGGAAAATTACTTTTTTCATTAATTACACATTCGTATTAATCGACATTAAATACTTCTTTGGAGTTGTGGCAAACTTCTTTTTGAACGCCGCTATAAAGTGACTTCCTGTGCTATAGCCAATTTTCAATCCCACTTCGTTTACATTATAAGATCCGCTATCTAAAAGTTTTCTAGCGAAATCCATTTTATAATCGAATAGAAAACCGTAAACCGTATCGCCGTAAATTTGTTTGAAACCCATTTTGAGTTTCTTTAAATTTAAACCAATTTCATCTGCCAGTTCTTGCAATCCCGGCGGTTCGGCCATATTGGCGATGATGATTTCTTTGGCTTTTCGGATTTTTAAGACGTTATCTTCATCAATCAAAAACGGACATTGTTCTGCGTTTGGATCTTCGGTTCGATTGAAATACAAACTCAATAATTCGTATCCTTTTCCTTTATAATAAAGGTTTTTTATCGATGGATGAAGGTTATAATGAAACAACTGACTCAGCACAATCGCCATCGACGGACTAATATTTCCTTCATTATAATACTTTTTGTCCTTATTATCAGGACTTAAAAAAGTAATATAATCGGCTTCTGCAGAAAACAACGCGTGAAATTTTTTGATGGAAACAATTACCGAAATCACCCACGAGTTTGGAGCGAGTTCTAAATTCAGCGGTAATTCTTTTTGGGGATTATATAAAAGGAGCGATTTTTCTTCCTTCAAATCTAAAGCATAAGAACCTTGATTGAATAAGAATTTCGCATTGCCTTTTATCCCGAAGTGAAACTGTATCAAGCCAGTACCAATTTCGTGCTGTGCAGAAAAAGGTTCTAAACTGTCATTTTGAAAACGGATCAGCGTAAAGTCGTCTTCAATTTTTATAACTTCTTGAGAACTCATAGCGATATTTTTTTTAAACGAAAATCAAAACAAACACAAAATGTTATTTAGAATCACTCTAAACAAATAACTTGAAATGAGTTGATTTTGCTACAAAAATAGTCCTTTTTACTCAAAAACACCTATTTAGGTTCAAAAAAACATACAGCGATATAAAAAGTACTTTTAGCGTTACTTTTATAAACAGTATAGTAATAATTTTGTTGCACTTTTATGAAAGTGAATTTATGGAAAACAATAACGTACCGAAACACCTTTATTTTTACTCAGTTGGTCTGAGTTATAAAAAAGCTGATGCTGAGGTCAGAGGTCAATTTAGTTTGGATGCAATTGCTAAAACGCGTTTGCTTGAACAGGCTAAAAGCGATGGAATAGAAAGTTTACTAGTTACTTCAACTTGCAACAGAACTGAAATTTACGGTTTTGCTGAACATCCATTTCAATTAATAAAACTTATTTGCGACAACAGCAACGGCTCTGTTGATGCTTTTCAAAGAGTTGGTTTCGTTTACAAAAATCAAGAAGCAATAAATCATTTATTTCGTGTAGGAACCGGACTTGATAGTCAGATTCTGGGTGATTTTGAAATTATATCTCAAATCAAAACTAGTTTTGTTCATTCAAAATCAATGGGATTGGCCAATAATTTCATGGAAAGATTGGTGAATGCAGTAATTCAGGCGAGCAAAAGAATTAAAAACGAAACAGAAATCAGTTCTGGAGCAACTTCGGTTTCTTTTGCATCGGTACAATATATTTTAAAGAATGTTGAAGACATCAGCAATAAAAATATTTTACTTTTCGGAACTGGAAAAATTGGAAGAAATACTTGTGAGAATTTAGTAAAACATACTAAAAACGAACATATTACTCTAATCAACAGAACGAAAGACAAAGCTGAGAAATTGGCCGGAAAACTAAATCTGATTGTTAAAGATTATTCGGAACTTCATTTAGAACTTCAAAAAGCCGATGTTGTGGTTGTAGCAACTGGCGCGCAAAACCCAACGGTTGACAAAGCGATTTTGAATCTAAAAAAACCTTTATTGATTCTGGATTTGTCTATTCCGAAAAACGTAAATGAAAATGTAGAGGAATTAGAAGGCGTAACTTTAATTCACATGGATTATTTGTCGCAACTGACAGATGAGACTTTGGAAAACAGAAAATTACACATTCCGGCAGCGGAAGCAATCATCGAAGAAATCAAAGAAGAATTTGTCATTTGGATGAAAGGCCGAAAATTTGCCCCGACAATTAATGCCTTAAAAGAAAAACTAAACGCAATCAAAGCTTCAGAGTTAGATTTCCAAAGCAAAAAAATTGCTGATTTCAACGAAGCGCAAGCTGAAATCATCAGTAACCGAATCATCCAAAAAATCACTACTCATTTCGCAAATCATTTAAAAGACGACGACACCATGGTCGATGCAAGTATCGAATGGATCGAAAAAGTCTTCAAAATAAAAGCATCTTAAATAAATTTTAAACCATATAAGTCATATAAGTTCATTTTAATAGCAAACGGTTAATTGTTGTTTAATCCAAACTGCTTAAATTTCTTATATAACTTATATGGTGAAATTCAACAAAATGGCTGAAAAAACAATCAGAATTGGAACGCGCGATAGCGAATTAGCACTTTGGCAAGCACATACTGTCGAGAAAAAACTAAACGATTTAGGTTATAAAACCTCAATTGTTGCAGTAAAATCTCAAGGCGATATTATTCTGGACAAACCGCTTTACGAACTCGGAATTACCGGAATTTTTACCAAAACGCTAGACATTGCCATGATTAATGGCGATTGTGATATCGCAGTGCATTCCATGAAAGATGTTCCAACGGCTTTACCACAAGGAATCGTTCAGGCGGCAGTTTTAGAAAGAGCCAATGTTTTAGATATTTTAGTTCATAAAGGAAATCCTGATTTCGAAAACCCGAGCACAATTGCGACAGGAAGTTTACGTCGTCAGGCCCAATGGTTTAACAAATACCCAAATCATACTGTAGTTGATTTACGCGGCAATGTAAATACACGCATGCAAAAATTACAGGACAATAATTGGGATGGAGCCGTTTTTGCAGCTGCAGGTTTGGAGCGAATTAACTTAAAACCTGAGAATTATATCAATTTAGATTGGATGATTCCGGCGCCCGCACAAGGAGCAATGCTTGTTGTGGCGATGGAGAATGACAATTATACGCTTGATGCACTTTCGCAGTTAAATGATATCGAAACTGAAATTTGCACCTATATTGAACGTCAGTTTTTAAGAACACTTGAAGGTGGCTGTACAGCGCCAATCGGAGCTTTGGTTACTTATAATGAAGACGAAGATACACTTCATTTTCAAGGTGTTTTACTTTCTATCGATGGGAAACAAAAACTAGAAATCAACAAAACAGTTGATATTTCAGAATGGAAAAAGTTAGGTTTTCATTCAGCTCAAGAGATTTTGAATAATGGCGGAACGGAATTAATGCAGAAAATTAAAGAATCCCTAAAAAAATAATGGCAAAATCAACTCAGATATTATCTACTAAAATATTATCTCCTCTTCACAAACAAGAGTTGACCAAAGCCGGAATTGAATTAATCGAAGCCGATTTCATCAAAACCGAAAACAAACCTTTCGAACTTAAAAACCTCAACGAAAGTTTAATTTTTACAAGTCAAAATGCCGTTCACAGTATTTTATCAAATCCAAAATCAGAAGAACTTAAAAGCAAAAACGTGTATTGCGTTGGCTTAAAAACAAAGATTCTTTTGTCTGAAAATGGATTCAATGTTGTGGCATATACAGGCTACGCTTCAGATTTAGCAGAAATTATTACTTTGATTTATCGCAATGAAAGTTATACTTTTTTTAGTGGAAATTTAAGACGAGAGACATTGCCAAATGCTTTAAAAGAAGCCGGAATACAGCTTAATGAAATTCAGGTTTACGAAACCTCATTACAGCCTCAAAAAATAAAAACGGCTGTTGACGCGATCTTATTTTTTAGTCCGTCTGGTGTTGACAGTTATTTGAAAGACAATACTATTAAAAAAGAAACCTGCTTTTGCATTGGCGAAACCACTGCCGAAGCTTTACATAAAATCACAAAAAATATCATCATCGCAGACCAGCCAACGATTGAGGATGTGATTGAGGATGTAATTGTTGAATACAGCAATAAGCTTTAAGCCTTAGGCAATAAGCTAAAAATGATGCAGCTATAAGCTGTAAGCAAAAAAACTAAAACAAACAAACGCTTAAAGCCTAAAGCTTAAAGCCTAAAGCAATAAAAAATGTTAAAAAACGACCTATTTTTAAAAGCATTAAAAGGAGAAACTGTTCAACGTCCGCCGGTATGGATGATGCGCCAAGCAGGTAGATATTTACCTGAATTCAGAGAACTTCGTGATAAATATGATTTTTTCACAAGATGTGAAACTCCTGAATTAGCTGCTGAAATTACCGTACAGCCTATTCGCCGAATTGCGCCAGATGCTGCAATTTTATTTTCAGATATTTTAGTAGTTCCTCGTGCAATGGGAATTCACGTAGAATTGAAAGATAATTTGGGACCGATAATTCCTAATCCTATCCGTTCTTTGGCTGATGTTCATAAAGTTTTCGTTCCAGATGTAAATGAAACTTTAGGTTACGTTTTTGATGCTGTGAAATTGACTAAAGAAATGTTGAACGACGAAGTGCCATTAATTGGTTTCGCTGGTTCGCCTTGGACAATTTTCTGCTATGCTGTTGAAGGAAAAGGTTCTAAAAGTTTTGATACTGCAAAAGGATTCTGTTTTTCAAACCCAGCTGCAGCACATACTTTATTGCAAAAAATCACCGATACAACAATTTTATATTTAAAAGAAAAAGTAAAATCGGGAGTAAATGCTGTTCAGATTTTTGATTCTTGGGGCGGAATGCTTTCTCCGGTTGATTATCAGGAATTTTCATGGAAATACATCAACCAGATTGTTGACGCTTTGGCTGAGGTAACTCCGGTTATTGTTTTCGGAAAAGGATGTTGGTTCGCTCTTGGCGAAATGGGTAAAAGTAAAGCTTCTGCATTAGGAGTTGACTGGACTTGTTCGGCTAGAAATGCTCGTTACTTGTCTGGTGGAAACATTACTTTACAAGGAAACTTTGACCCTTCAAGATTGCTTTCTCCAATTCCGACTATCAAAAAGATGGTTCACGAAATGATCGACGAATTTGGAAAAGATAAATATATCGTAAATTTAGGTCACGGAATTTTACCAAATATCCCTGTTGATCACGCAAAAGCGTTTATTGACGCGGTTAAGGAATACGGAGTAAAATAGTTAATAGTTGACGGTTGATAGTTGTTAGCACCTCATAACTATCAACCATCAACTTACAACCATCAACTTACAAGAAATGCTCAACAAAGGCCTAAGAGACGACGAAGCAATCAGAATTGACAATGTTCTAAAAACATTGCGCTCTCTTGATTTTGTACCTCAGCCTTTAACCGATGATGAAAAATTTGATATTGAAAATCAATTAAAAGAATTCGGTTTAAACATTGAAAGTTTAATTGATTATGAAGATGATGAATTGATTACATTAGTAGTTCGTCGTCATTTAGATTTCAATCAATTAGAACAGTTTGCCGATTTTTTAATGGAATTTTCAAAAGTTGAAAACTATAATTTTGAAAATAAAGCGCTAGCTCTTTACCAATATATACAAAGAGAAAGCAAAGTTTTCTCCTTTGGAATAAATGCCAAAATCGCCTCAGCTAAAAACAAATAAACATGAGTTTTACAGATTGGAAAATAGATAGAATTGAAAACGTTTCTGCTGAAGAGTTTTTCACGCTGGTCAATAAAAATAAAAAACACATCCACAAAACTTTTCCGGTAACCCTTGCCAATTCTGATTCTTTAGAGAAAGCTAAAGATTTTCTGGCAGTCAGTCGGGATAAAGAAAAAAATAATGAATGGTTTTATTTTTACGCACGAGACATTAAAACCAATGCTTTGATTGGTTATTTATGCTTAAAAACGATAGATTATCGCATCTCAAAATGTGAATTAGGTTATTTTACCCATGAAGATTATCAGGGAAAGGGAATCACATCAAAAATGGTTTCAAATGCACTTGAATTCTCTTTCAACGAATTGAAGCTGAACAAAGTTTTCATCTGCACACAAGAAATTAACTTTGCAAGCCAGCGGGTTGCATTAAAACACAATTTCAAACAAGAAGGAATTTTACGGGACGAATTTAGAGATGGTGATGGCGAATTGCAGAATACTGTTTATTTCGGATTGCTTAAATCAGAATACAATACTCATGAAAGATAAATTTTACGCATACATACAAAATCTACAAGATCAAATTTGTGCCGGATTAGAAGCTGTTGACGGAACGGCAAAATTCCGTGAAGATCTTTGGAAACGCCCGGAAGGCGGTGGCGGAAGAACACGCGTTATTGAAAACGGTGCGGTTTTCGAAAAAGGAGGTGTAAACATTTCAGCCGTTCACGGGAAATTGCCTGAAGCGATGCAGAAAATGTTTGGCGTAGGCGAAGCTGATTTTTTTGCCTGCGGATTAAGTTTGGTTTTACATCCAAAAAACCCAATGACACCAACCGTTCACGCAAACTGGCGTTATTTTGAAATGTACGATGAACATGGAAAAGTGATAGAACAATGGTTTGGCGGTGGACAGGATTTAACGCCTTATTATTTGTTTGAAGAAGATGCAAGACACTTTCATCAAACCTGTAAAACCGCTTGTGACAAACATAATTTGGAGTTTTACCCGAAATATAAAAAACAGTGTGACGCTTATTTTTGGAATGAGCACAGAAACGAAGCCCGCGGAATTGGTGGTTTATTCTTTGATTATTGCAAAGCAAATGAGTCAATGTCAATGGAAAACTGGTTCAATTTCGTATCTGAAGTTGGTAATAGTTTCTTAGAAGCTTATGTTCCAATTGTGGAGAAAAGAAAGAATTTAGCCTATACTCCTGAAAACAGAAATTGGCAGGAAATCCGTCGTGGACGTTATGTGGAGTTTAATCTGGTTCATGACAAAGGAACTTTATTCGGATTAAAAACGAATGGACGAATTGAAAGTATTTTAATGAGTTTGCCACCGCACGTGCAATGGGTTTATGATCATCATGCAGAAGCCGGAAGCGAAGAAGAGAAATTGGTAAATGTATTAGAAAATCCAATTGATTGGGTTTAGACTAAGTCCCACAGGAATGCTATATTTATAAAATTTATACCCTGTTTAATAGGTGATATAATCCCAACTAATATAATTTGTATGAAGCTAAAACTGATTTACATAGCATTCTTTGGAAGTATTTTTGGCTGTTTTGCCCAAAAAGACACGCTACAAAACCCTTATTTTAAATCATATAATGATAAAATTACGGCCAGCGTTTATTATTTAGACACTTCTAATAGTTTTCAAATCGCTTCAGATACGCAGGAACCAAAAGTATATTTGAATCTTATTCCGAACAGAAGAGAACAAATTGGTTTTAATTTGAATTATAAAATTATTGATGTTACGATTGGTTTTGCACCAAAATTTCTTGGGGGCAATACTGGTGATTCGCATTCCAAACACTTTAATTTCAACACCCGTTTTTATTATAAAAAATGGATGCAATCTTTCACTTACATAAATCAAAAAGGGTTTTATGTGAAGGATAACAATATAACGGCACAATTGCCTGCTATGCGCACTATGAAAATCGGTGGCTCTACAGCTTATGTTTTTAATGATAAATTTTCCTTTAAAACGCTGGTAAGCCAAAACGAATGGCAAACCAAAAGTTCGGGAAGTTTTATTCCTACTTTCTCCTTTTATTACACGAATATCGATTTAAACACCCCAGATACATCTCCCGGCGATATTTACGTTTTTACGCTAGCTCCATCTTATTTTTATAATTTTGTAATAAGTGATCGCGTTTTAATTGGGGCAGGACTTGCATTGGGTGCTGGAATCAATGTTAGTGATGGAGATACCTCAGCATTATATCAAGCCGATTTAAATTTAAAATTAGCCTATAATCAAGATCGTTTCTTTGCTTTTGCAAGTCTTAATTCAGTAAGTTTTGCTCAGGACGAAAAAGTCGATCCGCGATTGAATGATAATGTTGTCACTTTAAAAATTTCTGCAGGATATCGATTTGATCCTCCAAAAAAAGTAAAAGAAGTATACGACAAAGCAAATAAGAAAATAGGCCTTTAAAAAGCCTTCAAAACAACAAAAACAAGCATAAGCATGGATTTCTAATAATTAAAAATCATTATTATGGAAAAGAAAGATGTAAAAACGGCACAATTAAATCGTATGCATTCCGGAAAAGGCTTTATCGCCGCACTTGATCAAAGTGGCGGAAGTACTCCAAAAGCTTTAGCCCAATATGGCGTACAAGAAAACAGCTATGCGAATGAAGAGGAAATGTACACACTTGTTCATGAAATGCGAACCCGAATTATTAAGAGTCCTGCGTTTGACAGTGAATATATTTTAGGAGCTATTTTATTTGAAAATACAATGGATCGCAAAATCGACGGACAATGGACGGCCGATTATTTATGGGAGAAAAAGAACATAGTTCCGTTTTTAAAAGTAGACAAAGGACTTGCTGATCTTTCAAACGGAGTACAAATCATGAAGCCGATTTCTAATTTAGATGATTTGCTAACCCGAGCAGTAGAGCGAAATGTTTTTGGAACTAAAATGCGTTCGGTTATTAAAGAAGCAAATCCAGAAGGAATTCGCGAAGTTGTTGAACAGCAGTTTGCAGTTGGTTTACAAATCTTTGAAAAAGGATTAATTCCGATTATCGAGCCTGAAGTTGATATTTACAGTTCTGATAAAGCAAAATCAGAAGAAATTCTAAAAGAAGAGATCAAGAAACAGCTTAGCTTATTAGATAAAAATGTAAAAGTAATGCTGAAATTATCGATTCCGACTGTTAATGATTTTTACAGTGAATTAATGTCAGATCCACATGTTGTGCGCGTTGTCGCATTGTCCGGCGGATACGGACAAGATGAAGCAAATCAAAAATTAGCACAAAACCACGGATTGATTGCCAGTTTTTCAAGAGCTTTATCAGAAGGGCTTTCTGCAGGTCAATCTGATGCAGATTTTAATACTAAAATTGGTCAAACCATCAAAGAGATTTACGAAGCTTCGATTACATAATTTAGTCGAAAGATTAAAGTCTTAAGTCGAAAGCATCTATCAATCAATTAATAAAAATAAGATTGCAGAAAAATCTAAATCTGCATTCTAAAATCTAAAATTCAAATACAATAACAATATTCAATTTCAGCGAAACCTGAAACTTGAAACTTTAAACAAAAACACAATGTTCCCATTACAAAGAAACCGCCGTTTAAGAACCAATGAATCTATTCGTTCTTTAGTTCGTGAAACAAGTTTAAGTCCACAAGATTTTATGCTTCCAATGTTTGTTGCTGAAGGAAAAGATGTAAAAGTTGCGATTCCGTCAATGCCAGGAATTTATCGTCATTCTTTAGATAACACCATCAAAGAAGTAAAAGAAGCTTGGGATTTAGGAATCAAAGCGGTTAATATTTACGTAAAAGTAAGTGATAAACTAAAAGACAATAAAGGTGTTGAAGCCTGGAATAAAGACGGTTTAATGCAACAGACAATCCGAGCGATAAAAGATGCAGTTCCTGAAATGATTGTAATGCCGGATGTGGCTCTAGATCCCTATTCAATTTACGGCCACGACGGAATTATAGAAAACGGTCAATTAATCAACGATGCAACAGTTGATGCATTAACCCGAATGAGTTTAAGCCATGCTGAAGCCGGAGCCGATTTTGTAGCGCCAAGCGACATGATGGACGGAAGAGTTTTGGCAATCAGAAAAGCGTTAGAAGAAAACGGTCACCATAACGTGGGGATAATGAGTTATAGTGCAAAATATGCTTCAGCATTTTACGGACCATTTCGTGATGCTTTGGATTCTGCTCCGGTAGATTCTCAAAATATTCCAAAAGACAAGAAAACCTATCAAATGGATTATGCCAACAGAATTGAAGGAATCCGCGAAGCATTATTAGACGTTGAAGAAGGCGCAGACATCGTAATGGTAAAACCCGGAATGGCTTATTTAGATATCGTTCGTGAGGTAAAAAATGCCGTTCACGTGCCAGTTGCTGTTTACCAAGTATCTGGTGAGTACGCTATGGTAAAGGCCGCAGCAGAAAGAGGATGGTTAGATCACGATAAAATCATGATAGAGCAACTTTATTGCATTAAGCGTGCGGGTGCTAGTATTATCTCCACTTATTTTGCAAAAGAAGCTGCTGTAATTCTAAATAAATAAAATGAAAAAAGCAGTATTCTTAGCCACCGTCTTAGCGTTTGCGTCATGCAAAAAAGAAAGTCAGGAACCTTTTGGAAAGTCATCTGAAAGTACAACCGAAGCATCTTCCGAAGGAGAATCGGCGACAGTCAAAACTCCAGTAGATTTAGGAAAAGAAATTTTTGAGGGAAGAGGAAATTGTACTTCCTGTCATCAGCCTGATCAAAAAGTTATTGGACCAAGCATTCAGGAAATAGCAAAAATCTATAAAGACAAAAAAGGTGACATCGCAACATTCTTAAAAGGAAACGCAGATCCTATTGTTGACCCGAGTCAGTTTGCAGTAATGCAGACCAATTTTGCAATAACCAAAGAAATGTCTGATGAAGAATTAAAAGCAATTGAAGCTTACATCAACAGCTATTCAAAATAAAAAAACACACATAAAAAAAACGGCGCTTAAATAAGCGCCGTTTTACTTTTTATAAGATTACCAGATTTTAACTCTCTTGTCTGGTTCAACATACATAGCATCTCCTTTTTTAATTCCGAATGCTTGGTAAAATGAATCTAAGTTTTGGATTGGCACAACTGCTCTGTACATTCCTGGAGAATGCGGATCAGTTTTAACCTGACTTTTGATTGCTTCGTCTCTAGATTTTGTTCTCCAAACTGTAGCCCAAGAAATAAAGAAACGCTGTTCTGGTGTGAAACCGTCAATTAATCCAGGATTTCCGTTTGCTTTCAAATACAATTGTAATCCATCATAAGCAGCATTTGTTCCACCTAAATCACCAATGTTTTCACCTAAAGTAAATTTACCATCAACGTGAATTCCTGGCAATGGCTCTAAAGCGCTGTATTGTGCGGCAAGTTCACCACCAAGAGCAGTAAATTGTTTTAAATCGTCAGCTGTCCACCAGTCAACAAGATTTCCGTCTGCATTGTAACGTGCACCAGAATCATCAAAACCGTGAGAGATTTCGTGACCAATTACAGCTCCAATTCCACCATAATTTACAGCAGCATCAGCTTGGTAATTGTAGAATGGCGGTTGTAAAATCGCTGCTGGGAAAACAATCTCGTTGTAAGACGGATTGAAATAAGCATTAACCGTTTGCGGAGACATTCCCCACTCTGTTTTATCAACAGGTTTTCCTAATTTATCTAAATTGTCTGCATAAGCCCATTTTGAAATACTTTTCATATTATCAAAATAAGTTCCGCCTTCCTTAACATCTTTAAGCTCTAATTTTGAATAATCTTTCCATTTGTCAGGATATCCAATCTTAACCGTTAATTTTTTTAATTTTTCAATCGCTTTAACTTTAGTTTCAGCAGACATCCACGGCAAAGCATTGATTCTGTTTTCATAAGCCAACATAACATTAGCAATCATGTCTTTTGCTTTTGCTTTTGCTTCAGCTGGGAATAATTTCTCAACATAAAGTTTCCCTAAAGCTTCACCAGTTGCTCCGTTGATAACTTGTAAAGCAACTTCCTCACGTGGACGTTGTTTTAAAGCTCCAGTTAATGTTTTTCCGTAAAAATCAAAGTTTGCGTTTTCAATTTCTGTAGTCAAAGTTGAAGCAGCTCTGTTTAATAACGACCATTTTAAATACTCTTTCCAAGCTTCTACTTTCTTTTCAGTAAAAGTCTTTTCTAAAGCGATCATGTAACGAGGCTGCGCCACATTTACAGTATCTAATTTTGCCATTCCAATTCCGATGAAATATTTTTCCCATTGAATTGATGGTGTATTCTTTTTCAAATCAGCAACAGCAGTTGGGTTGTATTGTTTTCTTCTATCTCTTCTTTCAACACGATCCAATCTTGGTGCAGACATTTCAACTTCTAAAGCCAAAATTTGTTTTGCACTTTCTTTTGCTTTTGCTGGAGCTTCTCCAATAAATTGCATCATACGAGCAACATGAACTTCATATTTCTCGCGTTTTTCTTTAGAATCTTTATCATCTGAATTGTAATAATCCTTATCAGACAATCCTAAAGTACCAGGACCTAAGTTTACTGAATTTTTATTACTGTTTTTAGCATCGGCTCCAACATAAACACCAAAGAAACCTGATCCGCCAGAAAGCTGCATTTCAGTAATATAGTTTTGAAGATCTGCCACATTTTTAATTGCGTCAATTTTCTTCAAATAAGGTTGAAGTTGTGTAACTCCTCTTTTGTTTCTTCCAACAGTATCCATGATAGTGTTGAACAAAGCAATTGCTTTACCTTGATCAGTATTTGATTTATACTTCGGATTTTTCGAAGCTTCTTTCAAAATAGCAAGAGAATTCTCGTCTGTTTTTTGACGTAATTCATTAAAACTTCCCCATGAATTTCTATCACTAGGAATTTCAGTCTTGTCAAGCCAAGCTCCGTTTACATAACGAAAAAAGTCCTGACCCGGACTCACTTTTGTATCCATATTGGCAATATTGATACCTGGTTCTTTTGGTTTTGCATCTTGAGCTTGAACTGCAGTTATTGATAACATTGCAGAAACTACACAAAACATAGGTTTAGTAAGCTTTTTAATCATTATAATTTATTGTTTTAGTATATATACAAACGTATTGTTATTATTTTGAATATTATGTTAAAATTTTCCAATAATTAAAGCTGCGAGTTAATATTCAATATTTGAATGGAATGCAGCAAAAACTTTCATCAATAATCTGTGCGATTTATACCCAATATTTTAAATACTTTTTGGAATATTTGTGAATCGAATCAAACTCAAAATGAAAGCAAAAATTCAGAATGCCGTTTCAGGAAAAATTGAACTAATTGGATTTCCAATTCTAGCTTTATGCTGGGTAAGTTTTGGCTGGGGAACAACCTGGCTTGCATCAAAAGAAGGTGTAAAACATATGCCAGCCCTTCAATTAGCAATGATTCGCCAGTTTTTAGCGGGGCTAATTTATGTTGGTTATTTTCTCTGGAAAAAAGAACCTTGGCCTAGAGGAAAGCAATGGATTACGATTCTGATTCTTGCTTTTTTGAATTTTGTATGCAGCAACGGCTTGAGCACTTGGGGCGTAAAATACATCAGCAGCGGTTTAGGAGCAATCATTAGTGCCATTTTTCCAATTTGGATTATAATCATCAACTTTTTCAATGGCGAACGCGTCGCAAAACTCGCCATAACCGGAATTTTAATCAGTTTTGGCGGGATCTGTATAATATTTATGGACCATTTGACCGAGTTTTTCAAACCTGATTTTCAATTCGGAATCTTCTTGACTATCATTTCTACAATAACTTGGGCTTTCGGAATTTTATTTATCAAGAAAAAAGCAGCGAGTTTTAATCCGTATTTTAGTTTAGGCCTTCAAATGCTGCTTTCCAGTTTTATACTTTTCGGAATTACAGAACCTTTAGGAATGAACATTTCATTAACTGCAATTCCAACTGCATCTTGGTGGTCAATTGGCTATCTTGTAATAATTGGTTCTGTTTTGACTTTTATCGCTTTTATCTATACGTTGCAACATCTTCCAACCGAAATCAGCAGTATTTACGTCTATATAAATCCGATCGTTGCGATGGTTTTAGGCTTTATTATTTTTGGAGAAATGCTTACGCAAGCTATAATTATTGGCGGTATTGTCACTCTGATCGGAATATATTTGGTAAACAAATCGATACGAAAGCCGAAAGTTTAAAACAATTCATTGCGATTTAATCTCGCAAAGTCGCAAAGCTTTTAAATGTTTGTCAGGCTGAGCGAAGTCGAAGCCTCGGAAGTAGTTCCACAACGATTGGCCATTTTGCATACAGAGTAACTTCCAGGGCTTCGACTTCGCTCAGCCTGACAAACTGAAAACTAATCTTTAATTTCAAAATTAAACTTTGCGTCTTCGCGACTTTGCGAGATTAAACCTCAAACCTTGTTAAAAAGTGTTATAGCCGTCGCTTTTAAAAAGCTCTTTTTGTATTTTTGCGCCAAATTATTTTTATGAAATCGCTTTTATATAAATACCGCAAATTTTTTATTGTTTTAATTCTATTTTCGGTTGTCACTATATCTTTATTTTATTCGGCTTTAAAACCACAAAAAACGCTTCCCATTTACAACCCTTCTGATGTAAATCCAGAATTGGTAGACAGTACGATTCAATACAAAAGCAAATACCATACTATTGCCGATTTTTCTTTTGTAAACCAAAATGGCGACACCATTACTCAAAAAAATTACGAAGGAAAAATTTACGTTGCCGATTTCTTTTTTACAACCTGTGGCTCCATCTGTCCAAAAATGTCAACTAATCTTGTTGATGTACAAAAAGCAGTTTTAAACAATCCGAAGGTAATGTTGCTTTCACACACCGTTTTTCCAGAGGTTGACAGCGTTTCGGTTTTAAAAGCATATGCCATAAAATATGGTGTTGTTGACAGTAAATGGAATTTAGTAACTGGTGAGAAAAAAGAGATTTACACCATGGCCAGAAAATCCTATCTGGCAGTAAAACTTGGAAGACCAGATCAACTTTACGATATGGTTCATACAGAGAATTTTGTTTTAGTTGATCAAAAAAGACGTGTTCGTGGATTTTATGACGGAACCAATAAGGAAGAAATTAAACGTCTTTTAGAAGACATTGATTTTTTGTGTAAAGAGTAAATCCCTTATTTTTAGAAAGATTTAGCATATTCAAAAGTGTTAAATACCTTGAAATAAAGAATAATTGCCTACTTTTGCAATCTAAATTCAATCTAAATAAGCTTTGCAAAATACAATTCACACTCTGAAAAAAGGCGAAAAAGCCATTATCAAAGATTTTGATATCGATCTTATTCCTTTAAAATTATTAGAAATGGGTTGTTTGCCAGGCAGTGAAGTCGAATTACTACAAATTGCTCCTTTTGGAGATCCTTTATATCTTGACATTAACGGCTCGCATGTTGCAATTCGTATTGAAACAGCTCGTGAAATTGAAGTTGAACTTATCAAAACCAATTTGTAATGAGTGTTCAAAATATTAATGTTGCCCTTATTGGAAATCCAAATACCGGAAAAACTTCTGTTTTTAATCAATTAACGGGTTTAAATCAGCAAGTTGGAAATTATCCCGGAATTACGGTTGAGAAAAAAATCGGATTCTGCAAACTTCCGCACAATATTAAAGCCAATATTCTGGATTTGCCAGGAACGTACAGCTTGAATGCCAGTTCAATGGACGAAAGCGTTGTTATTGAACTTTTACTCAACAAAAACGACAAATTATATCCCGATGTTGCAGTAGTGGTAACCGATGTTGAAAATCTGAAGAGAAACTTACTGATTTACACACAAATAAAAGACCTTGAAATTCCAACTATTTTAGTCATCAATATGTCTGATCGCATGGAACGAAAAGGAATTTCTCTAGATATTCCGCTTTTAGAAGAAAAACTAAAAACTAAAATTGCATTAGTAAGCTCACGTAAAGGTTTAGGAATCGATGCATTAAAAGAATTAATTGTTTCGTATAAAACCATTCCGCACGAACCTTGCTTAAACGCTTCAGTAATTGATGAAGAATATTTCAAAAAACTGCAGCATGCGTTTCCCAACCAATTGTTATATAAATTATGGCTTGTCATCACGCAGGACGTTAATTTTTCGAACTTGGATCGAAATGAAATCCGAAGCACGTTTACTAAATCACATTCTGAATTAAAGCGTTTACAGCAAAAAGAAACAATCAAACGTTATCAATTTATAAATGATGTTCTAAAAGAAGGTTTAAAAATCGACGCTTCAATTGCAAAAGACGTTCGTGCAAAAATTGACCGCGTTTTAACGCACAAAGTTTGGGGTTATGTCATTTTCTTTGCCATATTATTTTTGATTTTCCAGTCGATATTCAGCTGGTCAACCATTCCTATGGATTTCATTGACAGCACTTTTGCATCATTAAGTGCATGGACAGCCAAAGAATTGCCAAGTGGTATTTTAACCGATTTGCTTTCTCAGGGAATTATTCCGGGTATTGGCGGGGTTATAATCTTTATTCCCCAAATTGCCTTTTTGTTCTTGTTCATTTCTATTTTAGAAGAAAGTGGCTATATGAGCCGTGTAGTATTTTTAATGGATAAAATAATGCGCAAATTCGGGCTTTCGGGCAAAAGTGTTGTTCCTTTAATTTCAGGAACTGCCTGCGCAATTCCGGCTATTATGGCAACTCGAAATATTGAAAACTGGAAAGAACGCCTGATTACCATTTTAGTAACTCCGTTTACAACCTGTTCTGCAAGATTACCAGTTTATGCGATTATAATTTCATTAGTGATTCCGAGTACTCGTGTTTTTGGTATTTTAAATCTTCAGGGATTAACCTTAATGTTTCTGTATGTTTTAGGATTTGCTGCAGCAATTATATCGGCTTATATTTTGAATAAAGTTTTAAAACTTCAATCAAAAACCTATTTTGTTGTCGAAATGCCGAATTACAAAATGCCTCTTTTTAAAAACGTCGGAATTAATGTTGTAGAGAAAACGAAAGCTTTTATTGTTGGCGCGGGTAAAATCATCTTGGCAATATCTGTTATTTTATGGTTTTTAGCTTCATACGGGCCTGGAAAAGATTTTAACGAAGCAGAAGCTATCGTAAAAGAAAAATTTGCAACGACAGCTTTAACAGAAGTTCAATTTGAAAACGAAGTGAATTCACAAAAACTTGAGAATTCATACATCGGATTAATGGGAAGAGCAATCGAACCGGCAATCGAACCTTTAGGCTACGATTGGAAAATCGGAATTGCATTAATCAGCTCGTTTGCAGCACGCGAAGTCTTTGTGGGAACTCTTGCTACCATTTACAGCGTTGGTGACAGTGATAACGAAGCAACTATAAAAAGTAAAATGCAGGAAGAAATTCATCCTGATACCGGACAAAAAGTATTTAATTTTTCCACTGGTATTTCATTATTGCTCTTTTATGCTTTTGCTATGCAGTGCGCAAGTACACTTGCCATTACTAAAAAAGAAACGAATTCATGGAAATGGCCTGCAATGCAGTTGGTCTTCATGAGTGGCCTGGCTTATTTTACAGCCTTATTAGCTTATCAATTATTAAAATAAAAATATTATGATTCAGGAAATTATAGCCTTTGCCATATTAGGATTTGCCGTAGCTTTTTTGATCAAAAAATTCTTCTGGAAATCTAAAAAGAAAAAAGACTGCGGTGATGGAAATTGCGGATGTAGTTAGTTTTTTTTAAGGTACAAAGAGGCAAAGGTGCAGAGATACAAAGTTAAAAAGCTGTTCAGTTGAACAGCTTTTTTTATTTTAAGTCTCAAAATACTGAAACTGTGACTGTAAACTGTGACTGAATACTCAATACTGAACACTGAACACTTTACTTCACCCCTTCCCACTCTGCATAAAACTGAGCAAGAAACTGTTCCATAAATTGATGTCTTTCGGCAGCAATTTGTTTTCCTTTTACGGTGTTCATTTTATCTTTTAAAAGCAAAAGCTTTTCATAGAAATGATTAATTGTTGGCGCATTATTTTTCTTGTATTCCTCTTTCGTCATATTCGTCAGTGGCGCAATTTCTGGATCGTATAACGCTCTGTTTTTAAATCCGCCGTAATTAAAAGCTCTTGCCACTCCAATCGCGCCAATTGCATCAAGACGATCTGCATCCTGAACAACATTTAATTCAACAGAAGAAAACTTCTTTTCGAAATTGCCGCCTTTATAAGAGATATTTTCGATGATGTTAACTACGTGTTGGATAATCTCTTCTGAAACATCTTCTGACTCTAAAAATACGCGAGCTGTTTTTGGCCCAATAGTTTCGTCACCATTGTGAAATTTACTGTCTGCAATATCATGAAGCAAAGCCCCTAATTGCACAACCACTAAATCACAAGCGGTATCATTTGCAATTAAAAGAGCGTTTTTATATACACGTTCAATATGAAACCAATCATGTCCGCCTTCGGCATCGTTTAGTTTTTCTTTTACGAAGGCAATTGTTTTATTTATTAATTCTGAATTATTCATAGTTTTTTGTGTTGGGAATGGGACGCGGATGACGCTGATTTAGGCGGATTAACGCAGATTTTTTAATAGTATCTTTTAAATAAAAAATGTTGATTGCCGTAGTTTAAAAACCTCAGCAATCAACAATATATTTTAATCTAAACTCTAAAATCAGAAATCTAAAATTAAAGTCTCGCAGGTTCCACCCATTTAAAGATATGCGATTCTTGTGGAATTACAATTCTCTCAGAGATTCTAGCCATACGAGCTGGTAATTTCATTAAATAATCACGCGCTTTTTCTGCTTCATCTGTCAAATTCGAAATTTTATCAATTTCCCATTTCGTGATTAGTTTCTGCATAATATCCACATAATCATTAGCGGTATAAACACCAATACGTTGTGCAGAATCTGAAAATTGTTCAAATGCAGAACTTATTTTTTGTCCCGATTCTCTCAAGAAATGAGCCGGCATAACGATTTTCTGCTTCATCATGTATTGAAAAGCAAGCATCATTTCGCTTGGATCAACTTGAAAAATTCTAGTTACAAATTCGCTATAAGCATGATGATGACGCATTTCATCACCTGCAATCATTTTACACATTTTAGACAACTTGTTATCGCCAAATTTCTTTGCAATCTGCGCTACTCTATTGTGCGAAACATAAGTCGCTAATTCCTGAAAACTAGTATATACAAAGTTTTTGTATGGGTCAGTTCCAGTTCCAATATCAAAACCGTCGTTGATCAAATGCTGTGTTGTCATTTCGATTTCACGCATGTTCACGCGACCAGACAAATACAAGTATTTATTTAAAAGATCTCCGTGGCGATTTTCTTCTCCAGTCCATTGTCTGATCCATTTTGACCATCCATTTCCGCCATTTTCAATCTGATCGATGCCTTCTACATCCATTAACCATGACTCATATGTAGGCAAAGCTTCCTCAGTGATGGTATCACCAACAAGCGTAACCCAGAAATCATATGGTAATTCTTTAGCAATTTCACGCAACTCTTTAACCTCTTCAAAGAAATTTTCTCCTTCAGAATTAGGCAAGAAATCTGACGGCTGCCAAATTTTTTCCACTGGAATTAAATACTGTTCAACGAAGCTATCCACGTTTTTTTCCAAAAACTGCATTACTTCTAATCTAATGTTTTTTATAGACATTACTTATTTTTGATTTGGGATTTTTGTTTTAGCTCGGACTAAAAACAAAAATCTATTTATACTCGTTTACTCCTTCTACTACAGCCTTTTCTGTCAAAGCCATTAATTCGGCAAAATCATAATCTTTTACTGCCATTGCTTTATGCGCTGTAAAAGTTAGACGGTTTCCTAAACCAACAGGAAACATACCATAGCGAACCATTTTCCATGAATTATTGATACTCACCGGCACAACATAAGCTGAAGGCGCGTATTTACATAAGATTTTTAAACCGCTTTGGGCAAATTCTTTAGGTTTTCCAGTCTTGCTGCGGGTTCCTTCCGGAAAAATAACTGCCGCTCTGGTGTTTTTTTCGATATATTCAGACAAGCCTTTGATTACTGGAATCGCTTGTTTAGGGTCTTTACGGTCAATAAGCACTGATCCGCCGTGTTTCAAATTGAAAGAAACACTTGGAATTCCGCTTCCTAACTCTTTCTTACTTACAAATTTACAATGAAAACGTCTAAAATACCAAATCATTGCGATTATATCGTACATACTTTGGTGATTTGAGACAAAAATAATTGGAACGCCAGTAGGAATAGTATCTACACCTTCGATTTTATATGTGGTTCCAACAAGATTGGTACATCTTAAAAGCCAAAAATTCAAGTAATCAACACTTTTTTTGTGTGCCTGATAACCAAATAGATTCAGGCAAATCCATTGTATTGGGTGAAAAACAACCAAACACAGTCCAAAACATAAATAGTAAATAACGGATATGGGGTACGAAATTATCTTTTGCATGCTTGAAAAATTAATTGCCAAAAGTAGTAAATAAATTTTTAGCGGTATAAAAATTGAAAACAATAACCGTTTTTCTCGTTTAATTGTACCTTTGTCGTAAAATTTGCAAATTTTTTCTGAATTAAATGAACTTCACTTACCCTAAAAATGAACGCTTAAAAAGCAAAACAACGATTGGATTACTGTTTTCTGAAGGAAAATCGGTATCAAAATATCCGCTTCGTTTGGTTTACCGTCAAGCGGAAGAAAATTCAGAAGAAAAAATTAAGCTTGGTGTTTCGGTTTCAAAGAAATATTTCAAAAAAGCCGTTGACCGAAATTACTTCAAAAGAGTTTTGCGAGAAACCTATCGATTAAATAAGCATTTGCTTTTAGACCAGCTGCATCAGCCCTATTCAATCATGTTTTTTTATCAAACAAAAGACAAATTATCGTATCAGGAAATCAACACCAAAACGATTCAATTGTTTGAGAAATTTTTACAGCAAGTCAATAAAGCAGAGGATTCTGAAAATAAACCAGAATCTCAGAATCCCTTATAATCAATCAGTTTGAAATGCTTGATAGAGATTAGTCTGTCCGAATAATCGTAATTGATGATTTATTCTTATTTTAGTACTTTATTATTTAAGATATTTCACAATTATGTATCCCTATTTCAAAAAGAAATTTATCATACCGGCTGTTGCGTCTGGACTTTTATTTGTTGGAGCGAGTTTCAAAGAAGATTTTTTTGAAATTGCCAAACAAATCGAAATCTTCACTACTTTATTCAAAGCGGTTAATACGAATTATGTAGACGAAACCAATCCAGGTGATTTGATGGACAAAGCCATTAAAAGCATGCTGGCAAGCCTAGATCCTTACACGGTTTATTTTAATGAGCAGGATGTTGTGAATTTTAAAATCAACAATACTGGCGAATACACTGGAATTGGTGCTTTGATTTCTCGCAAGAAAGACCGTTTGATTGTTCGCGAGCCCTACAAAAATTATCCTGCAGACAAAGCCGGACTAAAAGCGGGCGACGAAATTATTCAGATTGGTGATGTAATGATTGCTGATTTTAAAGATGATGCATCGCAATTATTAAAAGGAACCAAAAACACTAAAATTCAGATTAAATACCTTCGTCAAGGAAAAACAAATACTACAGAATTGGTTTTGGATGAAGTTGATATTAAATCGGTTCCGTTTTATGGGAAAATTGATGCCAAAACAGGTTATATTGTTTTGGCACATTTTAGCAGAAAGGCATCTTTAGAAGTAAAAGAGGCTTTAGAAAAATTAAAAGCTGATGGAGCAACTCAAATTGTTTTAGATTTAAGAGGAAATCCAGGAGGTTTATTAAACGAAGCAATTGACATCTGTAATTTATTTGTTCCAAAAAACGAAGTAATTGTTACAACAAAATCGAGAATCGAAAAACACAACAACACCTACAAAACTACCAAAGAACCCGTTGATACTGAAATTCCGCTTGCTATTTTAGTTAATGGAAGAAGTGCATCGGCATCTGAAATTGTTTCTGGAGCTTTGCAGGATTTAGATCGAGCGGTAATTCTTGGAAGCAGAAGTTTTGGAAAAGGTTTGGTGCAACGTTCTGTTGATTTAACTTACGGAACACAGCTTAAAGTAACGATTTCGCGTTATTACACTCCATCTGGCCGTTGTATTCAGGCACTTGATTATGCACACAAAGACAAAAATGGCGTAGCACAAAAAACAGATGCTAAAAACTTCAACGCTTTTAAAACCAGAAAAGGCAGAACGGTTTACGACGGTGGCGGTGTTTTGCCTGACATTGAGCTGGACGAAACAAAAATGAGTCCAATTACGAGTGCTTTATTAAAAAACGACGGTATTTTTGATTACGCTACAACTTACTATTACAAAAACCCCAATTTAGGAGACAAAATTCCGGTTCTTACTGATGCTGATTACGTAAGTTTCAAGCAATACTTAAAAACCAATAAAATCACTTTTGATACCGAAACCGAAATTGCGCTGAAAAATACTTTGGCAGCAGCCAAAACAGAAAAAATAGATGAAACCATTGCACCTGAATATCAGCAATTATTAGCGG
This sequence comes from Flavobacterium sp. 245, assembly GCF_004362055.1. Lineage (GTDB taxonomy): Bacteria > Bacteroidota > Bacteroidia > Flavobacteriales > Flavobacteriaceae > Flavobacterium. Next base: position 747,829 of record NZ_SNXB01000001.1, on the reverse strand, counting down.
CTTTAGAAAAAAGCGAAACTACTTTACTGGACAAAAATCAGAAAGAAATCAGGAATTTAATTCAGGAAGAACTCATCAAAAGATACCAATATCAAGAAGGTCTTTATCAATTTTATTTAAAAAACAATTCAGAAATTAAAAAAGCGGTCAGCGTTTTAAATAATCAGACGGAGTACAAAACGATTTTAAAAATGTAAAAATGAAATGAAACTTTGTTTAGCCCTATTTCTGTTTATTATTTACAATTTATCGGCACAGCAAAAACCTATTGAAACCATTTATTTTGAGTTTGACAAATTTGATCTTACTCCGAAACAAACCGAAGTTGTAACTAATTTCATTAAAAGTATTGACACAACAAAAGTTGAATCAATACAAATCTACGGATACTGCGATGATCGCGGTACAGATGAATATAATTTTAGATTATCAAATAATCGTGCCAATACGATTCAGAACTTATTGGTAGCTACTGGATTTAATCAAAGTAAAATCGTCATTTTAGAAGGAAAAGGCCGTATTGTAGTACGGCCTGACACGATCGAGAATCTTCACGAAACCCGATCACGAAATCGGCGGGTCGATTTGATAGTAGTAAAGCGAAACAGTTTTGGAAAAGGAATCTACACTTCTTTTAAAGACAATCTAAAAGTTGGCGACAAAATATATATTGAAAGTATACTGTTTGATATTGGCAGTTCTGTTTTAACCTCATCATCTAAAAAGGAACTTGACAAAATTGCCGAAATACTGCTTCGGCATAAAAATTTTAAATTTGAAATAAGAGGCCACGTATGCTGTACACCTGACATGTACGACGACGGAATCGACAAAGCCACCAAAGAAAGACGACTTTCCTGGAACCGCGCCAAAATGGTTTTCAATTATCTGAGTTCAAAAAAGGTATCCAAAAACCGAATGACATATCAAGGCTGTGGTAATAAATATCCGCTAGGAAAAGGAGATAAGTATGACCGCAGAGTTGAATTTTTGATTACGAAGACATAATAAGCATTCATTCAATCGAAATAAAAAAAAATCACATTTTTACTTAAAGCAAAACTATAAAACAAACTGATATTTCTTTGTTTTTTAGCTTTTTATAAAAATAAACAAAACACCATTTTTGTTAATGCAACTTTTTTGCGTTTGTAATTTTAATCATCAATTAGCTGAAAAATTAAACTCTTTAACCACGAATCATCTCAATATGTTCAATATCATCTTCAAGATACATTTCACTTGATTGAACAAAACCATGACTTTCGTAGAATTTCTTTAAATACAATTGTGCGCCTATCGTAATTTGATCTTTCCCAAAATTTTGTTTTATAGCTGCAATTGATTCACGCATCAAATCATGTCCCCATTTTCTATCACGATACTTGGCATCAACAACCACTCTTCCTATTGAAGCGTTATCAAAACTAATTCCAGCATCAAATAAACGCGTATAAGCGACAATTTTGCCGTCAAATTCGCCAATTAAGTGTAATCCTTTCTTGTCTTTGCCGTCAAGATCTAAATAAACGCAATTTTGCTCCACTACAAAGATCTCACTTCGCAGTTTAAGCAAATCATATAACTCATGAACCGTTAATGCCTCAAACGGCTTCATTTTCCATTTTAACTCCATTTCTATTTGTCGTTTTGTTTTGGGTTTCTTTTTATTCTTAAGATCTGCAAAATTACATCAAATAGAAATCCCGACTACAATTTGTAATCGGGATTTCTATTATTTATATCGAAAGTAAACGACTATTTTTTCTTCATGACAATTTCCATGCTTTTATATTCGGCGCCATTTTTTGTATCGAACATTTCCATTTTGCGAGTTGTTGGATCGACAATTGTGTAAAGTTCACGATAAGGTGCCTTTTTTCCTGTTATCGGATTTACAACTTCACCTTTTAATTCTATTGTTTTTGAAGCTTCGTCATATTTACCCATTGCCACCATCATTCCGGTTCCCATATTATCAATAAAAGTATTGGTGTATTCTTTAGTTACATTATTATATGCTATAGTACCTTTCCCTTCAAAAGGAGCTCCCATAATAGTCCCTTTGTAATCTGTTTCTTGATAACGCCCGCCAAGAACCATTTTTACATTTGCTGTTGCACTAGCTTTTTCAGGTTTTCCGTTTGGCTCATACCAAAAAGTCATATCGCAATTCCATGCTCCCACTTCGTCTGCCATTATTTTATGTGGCTCACCTGGAGTCGCGTAAGCCTGCCATGCCTTTACCTGCGTTGCAGAATCTACTGGTGCTTCAGCTTCAGCAATTGGTTCTTCGGTTTTAATACTGTCTGAATCTTTTGTTGTTACTGTTTCTGTTTTTACATCTTTTTTACAGGAAATAAAACTCAATATCAATACTACTAATATTCCGGTTACATTTTTCATAAGTATTTGTTTTTACGTTTGTTACAAACAAATTTAAGGAAAAATTTTTAGTTTCAGGTTTCAGGTTTCAAGTTTCAAGTTCTACACCTAATTTGAGGCTTATGCATTTTTTATGTCACCCTTAGCGAAGTCGAAGGGCGCAACGTAAAGGGCTTCGACTTCGCTCAGCCTGACACTACAATTAGGATCTGAAACTTGAAACCTTAAACATGAAACAAAAAAATTACTTCTTATCAATCTTAACTGATTTAATAATGGCTTCTAAATCCAGCATTAAATCACGTTCTTGATTTGATGGTGAGTAACAAAAACCTTCAATCACTAAAATTCGGTTATGTGTTTCGTCGAGAATTGCGTAATTAATAAACGGTCCAGCCATAAAATCGTTTTTCATTTCCCAGCTTCCTTTGGTTTCGTACGCCTTTTTTCCATCTAAAATTGTATTAGTAAAATAAGGCGCATAAGCCTCTCCTGTAATCATTCGCGTATAGGGCTCACGTCCTTTAATATACCCGCCAACAGAATCTCGCATTTTGACAATATCTGCAACAACATTTGATTTCTTGAAAGATTTAAGCGGAATCTGATAAATAAGCAAACTTGTATTGCCGCTTATAATATTCTTTTTGAGCCAAATAAAATTCTTTTTATGAAGCATATATTCGTAACCAACTGGAACTTCAAGTTCTACATGAAATTTATTCTTGATAATAGCCTGATTAAGTAATGATTTGCTATTGTCCTGCTGCACTTTTTCAATCTCAGCATCGCGAATTATTTTAATCATTTGCGCCGAGTTGAGTTCGATACTGCAAATAATATCATCTACCGATTTTCCATAAATCCGAAAAGTATTGTGAGGAAGTTTTGTACTTCGAATAATTTCAAACTTATCCGTTGCTGCTTTTTTTACCACAATAATGCTTCGGCTGTCGGTAACAAAACCTTCTAGCAAGCGTGCAGGATATTGATTTATGGTAAAAAGAGGCTCTTCTTGCGTCAGGCCCCAAACAGGCGATGCAAATTTATTTCTGATAGTGTCGCCAACTTCACCGTACCAAAGCTGATCATCAATAATAATAGAAATGGTGTTGGTTTTACCAGATACAGGCTGAGACTGTTTTTCGGTTTTTAAACACGAAATCAGTAAAAACGGCAGTATTAGAAATAAAAAATGGGTTTTATTCATTTTTTTAATTTATGAAATAAAACCCAAATTTAGATGATTTTTTTATTATCCGTTTATTTTAAGCTTCATTCCGGGTTTTATATCTCCATCTTTAATGCCATTCCATTTTTTAATATCTGAAATCGTAACTCCAGGATATTTTTTAGAAATGCTATAAAGAGAATCTCCTTTTTTAACGTAATAATCTTCGCTCATCTTTTTTGACATCGCGTTTTTCTTGAATGAATCTACAGAAGCATTTGATGCTAAAGCTGTATTTACATTTGCAGTTTCTTCAATAACAGGAACTTCTTTAGAAATCACTAGAGTTTTTCCTAAACCAATATTATTTGAAGGAAGATTATTAAGTTCTTTTAACTCCGCAATAGTCGTACCGAATTTTTTAGCAATGCTTCCTAAATTGTCTCCAGCGACTACAACATATTCTTGAGGCTGACCCGCATTTTTATCTTTATCATCAGCAGAAGCAATTGCTTCTTCCGATTTTTTCTCAACAGCAGGAATCGCTTTTGCTTCTTTTAAAGCCTTAGCAGGATCAACGTCCGACTTGATTTTCAAAGTTCTTCCTAATGCAACATTATTTGATTTTAAATTATTCCATTTCCTTAAATCAGTAATATTGACATCGTATTTTTCAGCAATTGCGCCTAAGTTATCACCTTTCTGCACTTTATAAAGTTGCATATCGGTATCAATTATTTTCTCAGCTTGTGGTTTTACTTTTGGAGCAACTTTAGAAGCCAGTTTCGCAGGTATAGTACGAATTGTCGATTGATGATCTACATAAGCATAAATTTGCTTTTCATTTGAAACAAAAGTGGCAATTTTATCTTTCGGAAGTCTCAGACAATGTTGTTCACCTTGATAATAAGGCACAACATTTAATTTATAAGAAGGATTTAAAAGCTGAATTTGAGATTGTGGCATGTCAAGCAAATCGGCGATTTGTTTGAAAGTCATTTCTTTTTTAATGTTCAGCGTGTCTGTTTCGAAGTTTTTGACAACAGCTCTTTCAGGATTAATTCCGTGTTCTTTGTGATATTCAAAAAGATACATTGTTGCATAAAATGCCGGAACATAACCTTGAGTTTCTTTTGGAAGATTACTGCGAATGTCCCAGTATTTTGTTTGTCCGCCAGAACGACGAATAGCTTTAGTAACATTTCCAGGTCCTGAATTGTATGACGCCAAAACAAGTTCCCAATCACCAAAAACCTCAAACATTTTTGTCATGTAATCACTTGCTGCAGCGGTCGCTTTCATAGGATCACTGCGCTCGTCAACATACGAATCGATTTTTAAAGCGTATTGCTTTCCTGTTCCGTACATGAACTGCCAAAGTCCTGTAGCGCCCATTTTAGAAACTGCTTTAGGATTTAAAGCAGATTCTACAACGGCTAAATATTTTATTTCTAAAGGAACATTGTTTTTTGCAAAAGACTCTTCAAAAATTGGGAAGTAGTATTCTGATAAAGCCATTAATCGAGAAAACGATTTTTTACGATTCTTAAGAAATGACTTTATTATATTTTCTAAACCTTGATTATACTCTATATTAAACGGTGATTTTTCGTTCATTGCCTGTAGACGCTGTTTTAGCAATTCTGTAGGCAATTCTTCATCAACCGTAACATCTGAATTAATAGTTTGAATATCTTTCGATAAATCATCATAAATGTCGAGGCTTGTTAATTCTTTCATCCAAAGACTGTCTGCTTTTGCAGCCATATCATTTTTTTTGAAAGTGCTTTTAACCGAATCTAGATACGATAATTTTACTTCTGGCTTTATTTCAACTTCTGATGATGCAGATTGCTGTGCAAACATTGACATTGAACATAGAGCTCCGACTATTATAGATATTTTCCGTACAATCATATAACATTTTTTTAAAATCTTATAAATCAAAGAATTATAAGATGCTTATTTTTGCAAAACTAAAAAGTTTAGTGTTTAAAAATACGCAAAAAAATGTTAATTGTGATATTTTAGTCTAAAATTGCTGCAATTCCAGGTAAAACTTTACCCTCAAGCATCTCTAGCATAGCTCCACCACCAGTTGAAACGTAGCTCATTTTATCTTCAAAACCGAATTGTTTAACAGCAGCAACAGAATCTCCTCCTCCTACTAATGAAAACGCACCATTTTCTGTAGCTTCAGCAATATAATCACCTAAAGCGATAGTTCCTTTTGAGAAAGTTTCCATTTCAAAAACTCCTAAAGGACCATTCCATAAAATAGTTTTAGATTCTAAAATTACTTTTTTGAAATTCTCTAAAGATTTAGGACCTGCATCAAGACCTTGCCATCCGTCAGGAATAGCTGTTACATCAACAATCTGAGTATTTGCAGTATTTGAGAAATCATCTGCGGCAACTACATCAACTGGAATATGAATTTGAACTCCTTTTTCTTTAGCTAATCTTAAAATTTCAAGTGCTAAATCTTGTTTGTCATCTTCACAGATAGAATCTCCAATTTTTCCGCCTTGCGCTTTTACGAAAGTAAAAGTCATACCACCACCAATAATCATATGGTCAACTTTGTCTAAGATATTTTCAATAACTGTGATCTTTGAAGAAACTTTAGAACCTCCAAGAACCGCTGTTACAGGTTTTTCACTGTTTTTCAAAACTTTATTCAAACTCTCGATTTCTTTTGCTAATAATGTTCCGAAACATTTTTCAGTTGGAAAAAACTGAGCAATAATTGTAGTCGAAGCGTGCGCTCTGTGTGCAGTACCAAAAGCGTCATTTACATAAATATCACCAAGTGAAGCTAATTCTTTTGCAAAAGCAACATCTCCAGCCTCTTCTTCAGCGTGGAAACGTAAATTTTCTAATAAAAGAACTTCTCCTGGTTTAAGATTTTTAGCGGCAGTCTGAGCTGGTTCTCCAACGCAGTCTGAAGCAAACTGAACTTGAACTCCTAAGATTTCAGAAGCCGTTTTCAAAATATGTTTTAATGAGTATTTTTCTTCAGCACCTTTTGGTCTTCCTAAATGTGACATTAAAATTACACTTCCGCCTTGCGCTAAAATAGCGTCAATTGTAGGTTTAGCCGCTTCAATACGTGTTGCATCAGTTACATTGAAATTTTCATCTAAAGGGACATTAAAATCAACACGGATAATTGCTTTTTTATTTTTAAAATCGAAATCGTTTAAAGTTTTCATTTGACTAGTTTTTTAATTTTTTTGAAAGAACAACAAATATAGAACTTTTGCAGTACTAATAAATTCGGATAAACTAAAAAATCGATAATTAAAAGAACGAAAACGTTATAATTTCACAAATAAATTGGTTTATTAAATATTAAACACAATTTTAAATGCAAAATTTACATCTACTTTACCAAAAAAAAACCTTTCCTGCTTACAGACTAGCAGAAAAGGCAAAAAACGAAACGAATAATTTCTGTTTTTTTATGTTTACTATTTATTTTGGAGAAAACAAATTGCTAAATTCTTCTGCACAGGAAACATTATGGTTTCAAATTCGTTTGTTTCTTCCGTATTTTTCGAAACCAGATAACTTCCTTCGACAATTCCGAAATAAGTTAAAAGTGGAGAATAAAATGTAATTCCGATTTTATGTTTTGATAAATCAGTACTATCTGTATTGATAATATCCAGCTGATAATTAATAAATGGAAAATAGTGGTTTCCCAGAACATCCGTAACGCGATGAAAACTTCCTTTTAACTGATCAACGTATCCGCTTGCAGCGATTCCGGTTAAAAAATGCAATTTTTCTGCTTTTTCATTTTCGGCTACTAATTCACGAAAAGTGTTTTTTGGATTCTCTTCCGAATTAAACTGCTGACTCTGCATTTGATATTCTTTGAAAGTATCTTCAAAAACATATTTATCCCACAAAAAAGTTGAAGAACTGTCGATAACAATTCGGTACGCCAATTTTATCTTTTTGATTTCCATTTCTCAATTTTAAAACTTTAATGGCACTTCAATAACCAGCAAAATTGCATTTTCAGACAAAGCTTCCCATTCGATGGTTGAGATTTTTTTTATTCCTAAACCGTCTTTAGCTTCTAATAGCCGATTTTCGATTTCAAAAGCTCCATTTATAATAAAGACAAAAACACCATTTTCGGCATTTTTTAAAGTATAAAAGCCCTCTTTTCTTCCATCATAAATTCCGATGAAACCCAGCGCTTTTTCAATCTCAAATAAAGCATTCAGCTTATTGTGTGCCGTGATATCAAACTTGTACTGCTGAAAATAGTTTTTAAAATATTGTGGGCTCATTTGAAAATCGATTTCAAGGTAACTAACATTTTCCCCGTCATATGGGTTAAATAGTTCTACTTCTAAATCATCATCAGCCGCTATGACCCGAATTTGATCGACACGCAAAAACTCCTCATTACCAAAATTATCCTTGTATTCAATACCGCCAAATAAAGGCAAAATGATCACATTAGTATTTGAACTTATAAATCTTGTAATACGTTGTTGGGGAGCAAGTATTACTTCGTTTAGAATTTTCAAGGAACCAAAGCCTTTTCTGGATATATCTTGGTAATGTTCAAAATTAAAAGTCGCAAAACGATTGTGCTTTGCAGAATTAAACACACCTCTTGCATCTGACTTATAAATTTGAGCTGGAATTTGAACGATCATTATTATAAAATTTTAAAACTAGCTTGCAACATTTATTGTATGTGTTAAAACAAAACCATCACTCACGCTTCCGGTTACTGTAGACATTTCATTGGCAACTGAATCTGAAAAAACATTATCAGACGCATTATAAGTGTAACCAGACAACCCTTTTTTATATCCGTTAGCGCTTGACGCGTTTACTAAAGTAACTGCACTGTTTGAACCTTCGGGAAAAGCAATTTGAGTAACTAATAAAGAAGTGCCGCTGGCATTGTAAACATGCACGTGAATATGCGTTGCCCGGCCTGAATACCAGCCTGGAAAAATAGAGGTAAAAGTGACCAATCCATTCTCATCTGTAGTTTGTCTTCCTCTTAAAAAATGAACCGAAGTGTAATTTACAGACTGCATTGAAGTTCCTCCATATTCAGAATAATAACCATCTTTATCGCAATGCCAAATATCAACTATAGCGCCTTTTAAAGCTGCACAACTCGCTTTTGTGTTTTTAATGGTGATTTTTATAGTAAAACCAACGCCGGTTCTATCCATTACGATATTTGATTTTACTAGAGATGAAGGCGTAATTGTTGGGAAAGGTCCGGCAGTTTCTGACGGAGAGACGGAGCAATCACCCGAAGATGATCCTGAACCAGAAGATGAACCAGAATCTGACGTAGCATCAGATGCGTCATCTTTACTACATGAGTTGATAATAGGAATTGCCAAAGATGAAATCCCGATTAAACCCAAACCTCTTAAAAACTCTTTTCTTTTCATTGCTTTTGTTTTAAATGTTATACCAATTAAATGATTAACAGTTATTTTCGAGTAAAATTATTCGAAATTGAAGCGTTGAAAAAAGTTTGAGGTAAACCACAAAATTTATGAGGTGAACAAAGAAAAAAATGTTTTTTGTAGTAAAAATAAGTCGGACAGAATCTTTTATTTTTTATCCAAAAGTGCAAAGAAAGCTTCTTCGTAACTGGCGCTTATCGGGATTTCAGCCTTTTCTATAAACAGTACTTTGTTTCTGATTTTCTCGATTTTTGCAATTGGAACAATAAAAGAACGATGCACTCGGATAAACTCCGTTTCTGGCAATTTTTGAAGTATCGCTTTTAAGGTCATTCTTGCAACGACCGTTTTTTGATTTTGAATGTGAATCTTCAAATAATCATCTAAACCTTCGATATATAAAATATCAGAAAACAAAATCTTGATCAAACTATAATCAGCGCGGATAAAAAGATATTGCTGTTCAATATTTTGATTTTGCAGTTTCCATTGCGAAAAAGCTTTTTCGGTGGCTTGCTGAAAACGGGAAAGCGAAATAGGTTTTAAAAGATAATCGGTTGCATTTAAGGTAAAACCTTCAACAGCAAATTCAGAATAAGCCGTCGTGAAAATAACCATTGTTTTGTGTGGCAGTTTTTTATAAAAATCAAGACCAGAAATCGACGGCATATTAATGTCTAGAAACAGTAAATCGACCGGATATTTTTTAAGATATTTAAAAGCTTCATCAGATTTCGTAAAGACTTTGTCCAGATTTATGTAATCAATTGTATCACACAAACTCTGAAGAATTTCTAATGCCAATGGCTCGTCATCTAATGCAATTGCTTTGATCATTCTAATTTTATAGAAAGGTTTACAACATATTCTTGAAGAGTATCTTCAATTTTAAGCTGATGTTTGTTTGGATAAACCAATTTTAATCTTTCGATTGTATTTTGAAGTCCAATTCCGGATTCAGACTGTACTGAAAATGTTTTTTTATTGGAAACGAATAACGTTAGCACTTCTTCTCTAATATCAATAGTGATACAAATTTCAGAAGTTTGATCTGGATTTACACCATATTTGAATGCATTTTCGATGAAAGATATTAAAATAAGCGGTGTAATCTGTTTTCCGAAAGTATTTCCGGTGACTTTATAATCAACAATTACGGTATTTCCTAAACGTGTTTTTTGGAGTGAAATAAAATTATTAATGTAGTTTATTTCTTTGGACAGATCAATAACTTCATCATTTGAATTGGTCATTATATAGCGCATTAATTCGGAAAGCTGTACTACGGCGTCTGGTGTTTTATCATCTTTCTTTAAGGCCAAAGCATAAATACTGTTAAGTGTATTGAACAAGAAATGCGGATTTATCTGCGCTTTTAAAAATGCCAGTTCCGATTTTACTTTTTCTTTTTCAACACGTTGCAATCTGCCTGTAATCGCAAAAAGCAGGCTAGAAATTACTCCAATTAAATAAACCAAAGCGGTATGCCCATATTGTGTTGGCGGACCACCTACGAAATCAAAAGGTTCTTCTTTTACAAAAGAGGGATGCGGAGGAAAATGCTCTGAAAATAGTCCAGGATTGTGTTCAAAATGTTCTGGAGGATTTCTGAAATCTAAAAAATTTCGGGCTGGATGATCTAGAGTGGTTGATATCCAAAGAAAAAATAAAAGAAATACAACAATGATGGAATAGTATAGAAATTTCTTTTCGGAAAAATAGAACCTCGGAATTAAGTAATAATAGTTAAAATAGAAAAAACAAAGAAGTGTAAAATAGATGAAAAAGTAAATGCGGTCGTGTGCATTTGTGTATAAATGCGGCAACGAAAAAATGGTATTTGTCGATGTGAAGGCATACGGCAAAAAAAGAAAAGCGAGGCACAGAACTATATGTTTCGCATAAAGTGAAAATTTTGCTTTCATAAATCAAATTTGATTTATCATTTTGACAATGCAAACTGATACTATCCAAATTTAATGTTATTGCCAGTTTATTTCAAATTATTGCGGTAAAAACACATAATGTTGCGACTCGCTTTATACTTATGGCTTATTAGCCTTTGAAATGGTTTTGTCTTTTATTAATCGTGAACCGGACTCTGCGTACAAGGACAGTTACTGATAGCCTGCAAGAAATCAAAACCTATGGTTACTACGTGAGTACCTGTATTATAGTTTCCTAAATCGTTGAACATAACTTGGTAAGAATATCCAAAATAAAATCTAGACTTCATAAAACCTGCCATTGGCCCAACAGATAATGGTTTTGGAAACTGGTCGTTTAACATACGATAGGAAACACCAATCCAGTAATAATCTTCGTAACGGTTGTAACGTCTGTATTTGAAGTTAAAATCGGTTGTTGAACGTTTATCGCTGGCAAAATATTGAAAGTAAACAGATGGTTCATATTCAATACGTCTATTTTCTCCGTCGTTAAAAACATATCCTGTGTAAACTTGATAATTAGAAAGCAAGTTTGGCTCTACTCCACGGTATTTATCGACATTTTTCTTTAAAACGTTATTTGCGTTGAAACTCAAATAGAAGTTTTTATTACGATATAAAGCACTAATATCAAAGTTATTATTTGCCGTATAACGATTGTCTGTTACCGATGGATCAAGAATTGGATGCTCAATGGTATTATTGAACTCATCAATATCAATTCTGAAACTGTTGAAGTTATACGAAATACCAAAAGACAAATACTGCTTAGAATAATAATCTAAAATCAAGTGGTGAGCAAAGGAAACCTTAGCTCCGGTTTGTCTTGTATATCCGTTTTTATCATTATAAAGCGAGATACCAACACCTGAACGATCCAAGATTCTAAAATCAGCATATAAAGACTGGTTTTCAGGCGCATCTTTAATTCCGACCCACTGCGTTAAACCGTTCGCTCTAATACGAAAGTTATCTCCAACACCGGCATAGGCAGGTGAAAGCACGAATGGGTTATCAGCTAAATACTGGGTAAACACTGGTAGGTTTAACTCTTGGCTGTAACTTGTTGTTACAGCCATGAGTACTAGGGATAAAATAAACTTTTTCATTGTAATAATTTTTTTAGATAACATCATAGGGGCTATTACTTTGTTATCTGTATAAAGTGAAATGTCCAACAAACTCTCTTGCATCTTTCTCGTCATTTAGTTTAAGAACATACCAGTAATCACCAGAAGGCAATTCTTCTCCATTGTATCTTCCGTCCCATTTTTGACCATAGTGATATTTAGCAATTACACGACCGTATCTGTCGAAGATTGAGAATTCAAGGTTGTTGTAAATATTTGTACAACCAGGACCCCAAGTATCATAAATACCATCTCCGTTAGGTGTAAAGTAATTGTCTAAGCAAACATCAACATAAATCGCTGGCACTGTAATAGTAGCCGTACAGCCGTTTTGATCTCTTACTACCACTACATAATCACCTGATTTGTAGATTTTGTAAGTGTTAGAAGATGTAAACGGTTCTCCGTTGAAACTGTATTCATAAGCTGGAGCTCCACCTGAACCTGTCACTGAAATTACGTTCATTTCAGGTTTACCTGCAGATAAAGCAATTGCTAATGGCTGAACAGCTTTAATTTCGAAGCTTACTGTTGGAACTTCACATCCGTTCGTATGTCTAGCCGTTACGTAGTGGTTACCTGGAGCAACATTTGTAAAGATGTTGCTTGGCTGATAAGCACCCGTTCCGTCAAGTTGATAATCAACATCAACTGGGTTAGTGATACTACTATCAATAGTAATTGTTACTCTGTTAGCAGCTTTATTGTCAACGCAATCATAGTTTATTTCCGCTTTTGGATCAAGAACTACTGGAAGTGGCATGTCGATTTGAACAACATTCATACATCCTGCAGCATCTTTAAAGTAAACCATGTGTGTACCTCCAGTTAATTTAGTGAAATCAAATATTGTCTGACCAGCTGCACCAGCAGTAAATGGTCCTTTTTCAACATCAAGACTTACACTATAAGGAGCAGTACCACCGCTAATTTCAACACTAAATGCACCATCTTTATCACCTACACAAACTTCAGGAATCATAGAGTTTGGAACCTCCGTCGCTTTAAGCAATGCTGGTTGTGTGATAGTGAAAGTGTACACTTCATTACATCCGTTTGCATCGATTGCCGTAACAGTGTATTCACCAACTGCTAAGTTCTCAAATACATTTTTAGTATCGTACTGATCTGAGTCTGGAGAAATAGAGTATTTGTATGCTCCCGTTCCGCCAGTTGCTGTAATCACCATCTTACCATTGCTTTCACCAAAGCACGTCACATTTGTTTGAGCAAAACCAACTGCAAATGGAGCTAGTGGTTCGGTAATTTCAAATGCACGGCTTACTGAACTACAATCACCGCTTTGTACACTTATTCTGTAGAAGCCTACTGGCAAGTCTAAGAATTGACCTGTATTTTGAGCAGCACGTACAACATTTGTTCCTGTTGTACCACTGTACAATGTGTAAACATAATTTCCTAAACCACCTTCTGCCTTAGCAATCAAGATTGCTGTTGCATCACCTTTACATCTCACGATTGCGCTAGATACATCTAGATCAACAGTTAATGGAACTAATGGATTAACCGTTATTCCGTTCGTAGCAAATCCAACACATCCGTTAGCATCAGCAACATAATAGCTGTACTGTCCAGGAGTTACATTGAATGTAACCGAAGTAGTAAATGTTCCTAAAACTGTAGTACCATTTACACTATATGTGTAAGGAGCACGTCCGCCAGTTGCGCTTAATGTAAGCTGTGCTGGTAATGTACATGTTGCTGCTCTAGATTGAAGCAAGCTTCCGGTAACAATAGTTGGCTCACTAATCACGATTTGAGCTGATGTAGCTGAACAGCTGAATCCGTCTGTAACTGTTACTGTGTAAGTTCCTGCACCTAATCCTGTAAATATCGGACTTGGCTGTGGACCTGCAACACTGATTGGATTATCCGAAAGCGTATTTAAAGTGTACAAGTAATTGCTTCCTTGACCTCCTGTTGGAAGTGCCACTGTAATTACTGCGCTCTTATCTCCGTAGCAAGACAACATTGTTGCACTAGCTGTAGCATTAACAACAATTGGAGTTGGATTAACAAGTACAGCAGTTGTAGTTGCTACACATCCTTTTCCATCTTTTACATTTATAGTATAAGTTCCAGCGGTTAAGCCTTTGAATACATTTTCAGATGAATACACTTTGCTTACTGGGCCAACTAATTCATATTCATAATTAGCATCCCATCCGCCAACAGCGGCAACTGAAATTGATCCGTCATTGTTTTCAGCAGCACATGTAATTGGCGTTTGTGATTTAGTAATCGTCAATGCCGATGCTGGCTGTTTAATCGTGAATACTGTTGTTACCGTACATTCTGGGCTATTGACCAATTTAGCTGTAACTGAATATTGACCTGCCAATAATCCAGAAATTCTAACTGGTCCTGCATTTGCAGAATTTCCAGAACTTGGTACTGGACCTGTAATTGAATAGGTAAATGCACCTGCTTCGTTTCCAGGGTTCAATAAAGTATCAACAAATAACAAGTCAACACTTCCGTCTGCTGCTCCGTAACATACTTCTCCATTTACTGGAGTTGCATTGATTACAAAAGTATTAGCATCATTTACATAGTGGAAACCTTTAATTGTACAACCCGTTGCTGGGTTAAATACTGTAATTTGATAGCTTCCAATTGCTAATCCAGTGAATAATCCATTTGGATTTGTTTGATTGTAAACTGTTCCTGTAATACCTGTAAGTGTATAAACTAATGCAGCTGGAGTTCCACCTGTTGTTGCAACAGAAACTTGAATAGTTTGGTTGCTTACACATGTAATTGGAGCAGTCACATTCACATTTACATCATTCATAGTAATGAAAGGTGCAATTACGATTGGAGCTGTAGAAGATCCTACGCAACCATTGCTGTCGAATACTCTTACTGAGTAAGTTCCGCCTGCAAGATCTGTTTCATTGTAAACATTAGAGCTGTTGTTTTGAACAACTGTTCCGTTTTTAGTGAACTCATAAAGAACATAAGGAGTCGTACCACCTGTCACAGAATTAACCGTGATGCTCGCAAAGTTTTTAGTGTTTGTACCTGCTGTACATCCGAAAGGTGTAACAGTTGGAGCATTAACCACAATTGCTGTTGGTTGTAAAATTCTTGTGTCCGCTTGATCATTACATCCTCTTCCGGAAGTTACTCTTACTGTATAATCACCCGGTAGAAGATTATCAAAAATATTCCCTTCTTGAGGTCCTACACTTACAGCAGTTCCACCAATAGTAGTTCCTGTTAAAGTATAAGTATATACAGGGTTATCATTTACGCCTGGAGCATTAGGAGCCAAGTGAACAATGATACGCCCATTTGATTCTCCGTTACAAGTAACATCTGTTTTCTCTAAATTAAAGCCTGTAATAAGAGTCGCTGCTTTCATTTCAACAGTAACAATGTCTTTACAACGTGTAGTCAAATCTTCAACAGTAATTGTATGAATACCTGCTGGCATATTGTTGAATGTTGCAGTAGTTCCGACAATTACAGGAATATATGCTCCTGAAGTATATCTATAATTTCCAGATCCTCCAGTAGCACTAGCAACAATTCTTCCATCAATGAAATCACAGCTTGGCAATTTCTGAACATCTAATTGTAAATCAAGAGCATCGCTAATTACGACAGCACCTGTTACCGTAGTTGTACATCCGTTTGCATCTCTAACAGTGATGTCATAAGACCCAGAAGAATTTACACTGAATGTATTACTTGGTTGGAATCCTCCGCCAATACTGTATTCAAATGGTCCTACTCCTGAAGTTACTGTTACTGTGAAATCGTATGTTCCAGTTGAACTAGGACATTGACTTGCAACATTTGCAGTAATACCACTTGGAAGTGGAGCCGTTGAAATATTTTGTGTTTGTACTAAAGTTGTACATCCGTTGAAATCTTTCACATAAACATCCCATGCCAAATCAGTTCCGTTATTAGTATCAACAACAATTTTGTTATCAGTACTGAACGATGTTGGAGCTGTGGCATTTCTCACAACAGCAGCATAACCATAAGCTGGTGTACCTCCTGCTGCAGTTACTGTGATTGTTGCGTTTTTATTATTACAAGAAATATCTGTAGCAGTCATTGTAAAACTCAATGGCGCAGTTGGCTGATCAACAAGGAAGTTAGAAACATTATCTGTACAACCTGATGTACGATCAGTAACTGTAAACGTATAATTTGTTGCCGATAATCCAGTATAAGTAACAACATCACCTACTTGAGTGAAAGTTCCATTATTTGGAGACAATGCAAATGTATAATCAGCTGGCGCAATAAAATTACTGATTGTAAACGCGATTGAACCCGTTGTACCACCATTACATAATACATTACTCAATAATTGAGCTTCAACACTGATTTCGCTTGCTTTTTTAACTTCAATTGAATTTAAAGTACTACAGCCATTATTATCCGTAACTTTTATTACGTATGTACCTGGCAATAGATTAGCGAAACTACCTGTTGTATTTGACGTTGCTGAAGCCGTTGGTTCAACAATAGCATAGTTATATGGCGTAACTGCAACACCTCCAACAACATTGCTCACTGTTACCGTTGCAACACCGCCTACTGTATTACAGTAAATTGGCGTAGCCGATAAATCAAAACTTGTTGGCGGGTTGTAAGAAGGAACTGCTACAGATCCTGTTACTCTACATCCGTTAAAATCAACTACTACATAATTAATTGTAGATGCTGCGTTAACAACATGAGTTGGAGAAGATCCAAAACTCACACCATTATCAAAACTATAGCTATATGGTGAAGTACCTCCAGCCGCAGTAAGCGTAACTGATGCATCTTTTGCATTATTTGAAACATCACATCCAAATGGTGTTACCGCATTAGTTGCTGTTAAAACAACTGGTGCATTGATATCAATATTTGATGCCGATAATGGCGAACAACCTTTTGCATCTATTACGGTAACTGAATAAGTTCCTACAGCTAATCCAGTGAAAATATTAGAATCGAAATATGTTGTTCCTCCATTAATACTGTATTTGTATGGTGCAACACCATTTGAAGCAGTAATCGTAATACTTCCGTTTGAATCACCTTGACATAATACATCTACTGGTGCAGCTGCAAATGATGGAACAGAAAGAGGAGTAACTACTACTGGAACAGAAACTGTCTCACAAATACCATCATTCACTTTGAAAGTATATGTTCCTGCATCAACTGGGTGGTATGGTGAAGTCACTCCAACATAAGCACCTCCATCTTTAGAAACGTAGAAATTAGGATAAGTACCTGTTCCTTGAGTTGCTAATAATGTGATTGTTGCATCGTTAGTAGTACAGTTCAAATCTTGTGTAAGAGTCGCTTGTATCAATAATTCTTGTCTTAATACATATGTAGCATGTGCTATACAGCCATTACCATCTTTTATATAAAAGTCGTAAGTACCTGGTGCGTTCAATGTAAAGTCAGGACTAGCCTTATAGCCATTTCCAATACTGTACATTGGTGGTGTTGTGATTGATGGATCAGTTGTTCCAGTAATAGTAATTGAAACTGGTCCACCAGTGTAGCAATATACATTTGCATTAGGATCAATTGTTGGCGCTGCATGTTTAGTAAGCGTAACAAGTATTTTATCAGAACAAATTAGGTTTGCGTCTTGAACATATACATCCCAATCATTTGAACCTAAATCATCATAAGCTAAAACAGTACTATTGCTAGTTGTATAGTCTGAAGCTAACGGAGTAACTCCAGTTTTAACAAATGCATATTTATATGCTGGAGTTCCACCTGTTGCCTGAACAGTAACAATAGAACCTAAGTAACAATTTGCAGGAGTTTGAGAAACTAAATCAAGATCTAAAACTGCTGGCTCACCTACCTGAATACTTGCTGTTGCTGTACATCCTGTAACCTCATCTGTGATTACAATATTTTGTGCAACTCCTGCTGTTAATCCAGTAACATTGATAACTGCATTAGTTTGTGCTGTTACTGCAGGTAATCCATTAATTGAATAGCTGTAAGTTCCTGTAAAGTTTGCAACAGTAAACTTAACTGCTCCATCATTACCTCCATTACAAGTAACATTTTTAACCAATGCGCTTGCTACAGTAATTTCTACAGCTGGTTTAACTGTATATTCAGCTCTGAAAGTACATCCTTTGTTATCTGTAACTTCAAATACATAAGGAAGTGCATCAGGCAATAATCCCGTAAATACGCCGCTTGAAGCGCCAGTTACGTTAGTTGAACCAGCTGGCGATATGATAGCATAAGACAATGGCAATTCTCCTCCTGTAACAGTCAATGTAACTGTACTTTCTCTTCTTGCCGCTGGCTCGCAGAATACTAAAGTTCCTGTAGCACTCATTGCTGTCGGTGGCGTAAGAGCTGGAATATTTACACCTGTTAAAGCTGTAATACATCCGTTTGCATCTCTCACGCTTACATTTACCATTCCTGATAATGTAGTGGTAAATGTATTACTGTCGCCGTAAGTCGATCCGCCGTCAAAACTATACTGGTATGTTGGTGTTCCGCCTGAAGTTACGGTTACCGTTACTTCTGCAGCATTCGCAGCATTTCCTGTACCGCAGGTCAATCCTTGTGTCAAAGTTGCTGAGGCAACTAAAACTGCAGGCTCGCCTACTGTTACCGGTATAGTAATTTCACAGTCTTTGGCATCTTTAACCGTAACCACATAGTCCGTTCCAGCTACTAAACCTGTAAACACATTTGAAGTGCTGAAAGCTTTTACGATCGTTGCTCCTTTTTCTAATTGATACTGCAATGGCGTAATTCCTGATGTTGCAGTAACTTCAATGCTTCCATTGTTTCCTCCAATACAAGTTGCATCAATTGCTGCAGCTGTAGCGGCTGGCAATAACGCAGGAGTTACAATTATAGTGTTCGAGAATCCTTCACATCCTTGTGAATCTTCTACTCTGAATTTATATGTTCCAGCTGTATAGACCGCAGGAAGCGCAACATAAGTACCGCTGTTGTTTATTTCAACTTGGTAAATAGGATATGTTCCAGTTCCACCGCCTGGAGTCAATTTGATGTCTGCAGCCAAAGTACAAGTAAGATCCTGTAGAAGCTCTGCCAACAAAGTAACCTGAGGCTTAACTTCAAAACTTACAATATTCGATTCACATCCATTACCATCGACAACACTGAATTTATAAGTACCTGGAGCGGTAACATTATAAGTAGATCCTGTAATATCAGAACCATCTACTCTGTAAACTCCTGTACCGATATTCACAGTCGCTAAAGCGGCTAGATCAATTGTTACTGCAGTGCCTACAAAACATATAGGTGCTGGAGTTCCCATTGTTGGAGGTGCATCCTTAACAACAGGCACCGTGATTGGCGCTGTAATGATACATCCATTTACGTCTTTCACATACACATCCCAATTTGGAGTAGCAGGATCCAAAATTGCAGATGCTGAAGAAGTAAATACTCCTGGAGATCCCGCTCCTGCCACAACAAATGAATACTCATATGGTGCTGTTCCGCCTGTAGCTTCTACAGTAACTTGGGCATCATTATTACAATTTGCATTGATGTTGGTCAAAACTGATAATGCTAATGCTGCCGGCTGTGCAACAATAATCGAAGCTGTAGCCGTACATCCTGTAACTTCATCAATAATCGCAACAGTTTGCGTGCTTGCAGCCGTTATTCCCGTAACTGGGATTGTCAAGCTTGTCTGTCCGGTCACTGCAGCTCCTCCGTTAAGTGAATAGCTGTAGGTGCCTGTAAAGTTTCCTACTGTAAACAATACCTCGCCGTTAGTACCTGGATTACATGTTACATTGCTTACTAATTGTCCTGAAACTGTAATTACTTCAGCTGGTAAAACTTTATATGATTCTTGATAAGTACAACCATTTGCATCTGTTATCTGGAATACATATGGAAGATCATTTGGTGCTAATCCTGTGAATACATTTGAAGGTTGTTTAGCTCTTACAATAGGAGATAAAATTTCAAATTGAGGAGTTCCAACACCATTTTGTACATTAGTTATTGTTACTGTACTTGTTTGTCTAGCCGCTGGATTACAGAAAACTAATGTTCCTGAAATATCCATATCCGTTGGAGCGTCTAAAGCTGGAACAATAACATCCGCTAAATTTACAATACATCCGTGTGCATCTCTAACACTTACTTTTACAGGCCCTGAAGCAGTAGTAGTAAATACATTATTATCTCCATAATTTGCTCCATTATCAAAACTATATTGGAATGGTGGTGTTCCTCCAGATGTAACCGTTACTGTTACTTCTGCATCAATTGCATCATTATCTGGATAACAAAGTAGACCTTTTGTTAAAGCTGCAGATGCAACTAAGTTAACTGGTTCTTCTATTGTTACTGGTACAGTTATTTCACAATTTTTAGCATCTTTAACTCTAACAACATAATTGTTATCTGCTGATAAATCAGTGAATGTATTAACTATGCTAAAAGCTTTTAATATTGTACCGCCCTGCTCTAATTGATATTCAAAAGGAGGAATACCAGATGTTGCTGTAGCTTCAATGCTTCCGTCGGTTCCACCAATACAAGTTACATCAAACGGTGTAGCATTAGCTGCTGGCAACAATGCTGGCGTTACAATTACAGGACTAGAGAATGCTTGACATCCTTGTGAGTCTGCTACTCTGAAAGTATAAGTTCCAGCTGCAGATGGTTCATAAGGCATTGTAATTACACCATAACCTCCTCCGTCAATATCAACATAATAAGAACCATAAGTTCCTGTTCCTCCACCTGGAGTTAAGGTAATCGAAGCATTTGCCGTACAAGTTAAGTCTAGAGCTAAATTAGCCTGTAAAGTTACTTGTGGTTTTACTTCATAATCAATTGTTGCTGTACAGCCTTTACCATCCTTAATATATAAGTGATATGTTCCTGCAGCATTAAATTCAAATTCATTAGATGCTTGATAAGCAACATTATCAGTGCTATATGTTGGTGCTCCAACAATAGTTGGATCTACGGTTCCAGTAATAGTAACCTTAAATGGTGTACCTGTATAACAAATTGGAGCTACAGGATCAATTGTTGGAGCGGCGTATTTGTACACCGTTACTGGCACAAATTTTTCACAACCAAAATCATCTTTTGCATATACATCATATAAAGTTCCAGCAATACTTCCTGCTCTTGTAAATGTATTTCCAGAAACCCAAGCACCACTCACAGGAGAAGCTCCTGAAGCTACAACTTGATAAGTATAAGGTCCTGTTCCATCTTTTGCCTGAGCAGAAATAATGGCTAAATTATTACAGTCTTCTTTAGTTGAAACAGAAGCTGTTAAGCTCATAACTTTTGTAGACTCTTTAATGTTAAAATTAGCAGAAACTACTGAACATCCAGCATTTGGTCCTACATCTTCTTTAACTAAAATATAGTACGAGCCAACTGGAAGCGGACTTACAGTAAATGTAGTAGACGTCGCTCCAGCAGCAATTGTTGCTGTATTAGATGGAAGCGCCGGGATTATAGTCACCAACTTATTTGTTATTGCTTCATAAACCTCGAAACTTGCATCTACTGAAGGACCAGAAGTATAATTATTTTTAATAGCAAAAGTGTATTTACCATCATTTTCTCCCACACAAGAAACGTTATTTGCAACTCCTCCTACAACTTCTAAAAGTGAATTAGTTGGAACAGCATCTTCTGCTTCTTGATAATAATAACAATCTGTACCTTTATCGTACACAATAAAAGTGTATTTCACTCCAGGTGTCAAACCTGTAAAAACTGTCGATAAACTTCCTGACGGTATTTCTCCTTGCCAACCATCTACATTAACTGCTGTAAAGATTTGTGGAGGCGTTGATCCTTTATAAATATTAAAATAAAATGGTCCACTACTTGGGAAAGCAGATCCTATAGAAACTACTGCACTTCCACCTCCAGCACCACAGCTGGCAGATGTAGCAACGCTTATATCCAAATAATCTGGCGGAGCCGCAATTTTTATATTTGATTCTAATATAGAGCAACCATTAGCATCTTCAATCCTAATTTGATACAAACCAAAATCAACTACTTCAACTACATAAGATCCATTTGTATTCAATCTTTGTTTCGAAAAATTATTGATACCTGTTACGTAGTAATTGTATAATCCTGTACCACCTGTAACAGAATTGATAATAATTTTACCTTTCGTAACACCTGCTCCAGTACATTGCAAATCTTCAGTATCAAAATCTAAAACTAGTGGATCTGGTTCCGCAATAGTAATATCTTTACTTACAGGACATCCATTAGCATCTGTTACTGTGATAGTATAATCACCAGCTTTTAAGCCTGAAGTCTGAGTACCATAATCAAATGGTGGAGTCGAAGTTTTATTAAATACATTAATTACAAACGGTGCAACACCTTTTGAAGGATCTACTACTACGTTTAACGAAGCAGAAGCATCTCCATTACAACTAATTCCAGCTCCATTTGCAACCGTAAATTCTGGTTGAGTTGGAATTATAATTGGCACTGCCAACGTCGTTGTTGCAGTACAATTAGTATCTGTGTCTGTTACCGTAAAGATATAATTACCAGCATCACTAGTTGTAAACACATTTCCTGTAAAACTTCCTGTCGCTGGTGTACTTGTGTACGTAAAGTTTCCACTTCCACCACCTACTGTAAGTGTAATTTTAGCTGCTTCATCACCTGAAACGCAGGTAATATTTTTAACCAATTTTGGAGATACTGTCAATTGTGCTAAAACTGTAACCGGAGTTGCAGTAGAAGCAATACATCCATTTGCATCTTTTACATAAATTGTATAATTACCTGCTACATTTACAGGGAATTTATTTGATACTTGATAGTTAGTACCGTTAATACTATATGTAAAAGGAGCTACTCCTGTGGCACTAGCAGTTATTTCGTAAGTACCTGAACCTAAACATTGGTTTGCAGTACTAGCAGTAACAGTTGGAGCATTATCCGTATCAATTACAACATCAAGCCTCACTTGACATCCGTTGCCATCAACAACATATACATCCCAATCTTTGTTAACACTTGGATCTAGATTAGCAGTATTAGAAGTTGTCAATGTACCCATTGCTAATCCATCTTGTACAAATGAATATCTGTAAATTGGAGTTCCTCCAGTAACATTAACTGTTACTTTTGAAGTACCAATTTTACAATTTGCATTTACAGTAACATAATTTGCAGTAAGTCCTAATACTGGTTCGTCAATTGTAAGTGAACCTGTAGCTGTACAACCCGTAGCCTCATCAGTAATAGCAATATTGTAAGTACCAGCCAATTGATTTGTTAAAGGAATTGTAGTTGCAGTTTGTGCTGAAACTATAGTTCCACCATTGATGCTATAGCTGTATGATCCTGTAAATCCTGAAACCGTAAACACTCCAGATCCCGTAGCATCTCCTTTACATTTAACGTTACTAGATACGTCACCTCTTACAGCAATATTTGTTACTGGTTTTATAATAACGTTATACACATCATAACATCCATTAGCATCTGTAACTTTAAAAGTATATGATCCATCTGTTAATCCAGCGAATGAATTACTTGGTTGTTTAGGTAAAATTACTTTAGAAGGCGCAATAGTTTCAAATTCTAAAGTTCCTACTCCTGTTCCGGCAGTAATTACAACAGTTGCAGTACTAGTAAATACTGAACATGTAATTGCGCTTGAATTAACAATAGTAATTTTAGGAGAATTCAATCTATTTAAGATCGTTGAGCCGTTTGCGATACATCCGTTTGCATCTCTTACAGAATAAGTAATGGTTTGGTTTGAAGTTCCATTATCGTTTACTGTCAGTATTCTCGTCGGTCCGTACCCGCCTCCATTGAAGCTGTATTGGTAAGGTGCTGTTCCTGTTGTAGGAACATTGATCTCTACCGAACCTGCAACTTTGGTGTTAGTCGTACTACAAGAAAATGGAGTAGTGATGTCTGAGATCACTAATACTGATGGCTGTGTGATGGTAACAACAACACTTCCTGTACATCCTTTGCTGTCTTTTACATAGAAGGTATGTGCGCCTAAAGCTAATCCTGAGAAAGTAGCCGTTGTTGTATAAGTTCCGGCCAATGCATCACTATATGTATAACCGCCAGAACCTCCATGACCGGCCAATTGTACTGAACCGTTTGATAATCCGTTGCAAGTGATATTAGTTTGAGCCGCAATTGTTACTGTCGGATCTGATATAGCCGAAACTATTGCAGATACTTCGATTTTACAAGCAGGGCTGTTAGAATCCGTAATCTCAAATTTATAGGTACCTGCTGTTGTCGCGTTTGTGAAAACAAACTGCGTTCCCGTTACAGTCTGAACTGCTCCGTAAGTTCCAGTACCTGGATCTACTCTATAGGTATATGTCGATTTTCCTCCTTCAATATCAACTGTAATCTCAGCTTTTGGTGAAGCTGAACAGTCTAATTGTTTGGTAACATTTGCTTTTGCAGCCAACTGAGGATAAATCGTAATTGGTGCTGCAGAAGCTGTACAATTATTGGCATCTTTTACCCAAACTGTATAAGTTCCAGCTGGTACATTGAAAACATTGTTTGTCGAGAATGAGCCATTTGCCCCATTGATTCCATAAAGCAATGTTCCTTTTCCGTCTGCACCAGTAGCTGTAATCGTAAAGTTGCTTCCTGTTCCTGTACATTGATTGTCCAACACAGCTGTAACCGTCGGAACTTTATCTGCCTTGATCTCAACTGTAACAAAATCAGTACAGCCGTTTACATCTTTCACATAAACATCCCAGAACATTTTTGTACCATTAGCAGTATCTACTGTCAATGAAGCTCCTCCGTTGATCACAGTAGGTGCTGTTGCATTTCTTTCAACCACAGCATAAGTGTAGTTTGGCGTTCCGCCAGCTCCAACTGCTGTAATTACTGAAGTAAAGACTTTACAAGTGATGTTAGTCGCAGTTGCTGTAACATCTACATCAAGACTAGGCTCACCAATAGTTATTGATTCGTCCTTGAAACATCCTGTAGTAAGATCTGTAACTCTTACTGTATAAGTACCCGCTGCTACATTAGCCAATACCAATACATTTGCATTAGTTGCTGATTTTGTCAATGTACCTGTTCCTAATGTACCTGCTGTTAATGCAAATGAATAGTTTCCTACTGCTGAAACATTAGAAACTGTATAAGTACCGTTTCCTGTAGATGATCCTTTACATTTGGCATCATTGCCTTTATTTCCAATAACAAGGATAGGTGTTACATCATCAATTTTATATGTTTTTGTATCAAAACATCCATTTGCATCGGTCACTCTAAAAGTATACGTTCCTGGAGTTAATCCGTTAAATACATTGCCTGTTTGTTTTCCTCTGATAATAACAGAAGGTGCAATAGTTTCATATTGTAGTGTTCCAACTCCATTGCTTACTGAAACTGTAACATTTGTAGATGTTGCAGTACAAGTAATAGCATTATTTAAGAAGGTCATATTAGATGGTGGGTTCAATCTTCTTAAGATCGTTGAACCGTTTTCGATACATCCGTTTGCATCCTTAACAGAATACGTAACCGTCTGATCTGAAACACCATTATCGTTTACAGTCAATAATCTAGTTGGTCCGTAACCTCCACCGTTGAAGCTGTATTGGTAAGGCGCCGTTCCGCCAGTTGGAATATTGATCTCTACAGATCCTGCTACCTTTGTATTTGTTATACTACAAGAGAATGGTGTAGTAGTATCTGAAATAACCAAAGGATCTGGCTCTTGGATAGTTACGGTAAGGCTTCCTGTACATCCTTTACTATCTTTTACATAGAATGTATGAGCTCCACCACTTAAACCAGTGAATAATGAAGTTGATACATAAGTAGTTCCATTATCACTATATTGATAATTTTGACCTCCTGTTAATGAACCTCCTGATCCAATCAATTGAACTGAACCATTTGCCGCTCCATTACAAGAAACATTCTTTTGAGATCCAATAGCTAAGCTTGGATTTGTTTTAGGAAGTATTTCAGTAGTCGTTACAAATGTACATCCGTTCGCATCAGTAACTCTTATTAAGAACGTTCCAGCTGTTGCACTTGTATATACATTTGAACCCATTGGAGAATACGAAGTTCCACCATTTGTTGAAACTGCATAAGTATATGCACTTCTTCCTCCGTTTGGAGTAACTGTAATTGTAGCATCTGGACTTGTAGTAGAACAATCTAATTCTTTAACAACAGTAATAGCTGTTAATTGAGGATAAACCATAATAGCAGCCGCAGAAGCTGTACATAAGTTTCCATCTTTTACCCAAACTGTATAAGGAGTAGCTGAAGCAGAAACGTTGAAAACATTATTAGTACCAAAAGCTCCCGTTGGACCATTAATACCATAAGTCAATGTTCCTGTACCACCTGTTCCATTTGCAGTAATTGTAAATGAACTACCAGAACCTGTACATTGATTATCTAAAGTTGCCGTAACTGTCGGAACAGCATCCATTAGAATAGATACATTTACCGTGTCAGGACATCCATTCACATCTTTTATATAAACTGTCCAATTACGATCATTGCCGTTGTTTGTATCAACAGTCATTGTTGCGCTTGTAGTATAAGCTCCTGCCGCTGGCGCTGAAGATCCTTGTTTTACAACTGCGTAAGAATAATTTGGCGTTCCTCCAGATCCTACAGCCGTAATTACAGATGTAAATTTACTACAAGTGATGTTCGCTGCTGTTGCAGTCACATCTACTGCGGCATTTGGTTGTGTTAAAGTAACAGTATAAACAGCTTTACATTTCGTTAATCTGTCAGTAGCAGTGATAGTATAATCACCAGCAACTACTGCAGAAGCCACAGCAATTGTAGTAGTCGAAGCCGCTACGTTATTTGCCTGCTGAATTGTTGTTCCGCCAGCATTTTTAATAACATAGTCATATCCGCTAGTTTTAGCTCCAGTTACTGTAAACTGAATTGTTCCTGTACCACCATTACATTTAATTGTTGTAACTACAGATCCTCCGGCAACAATATCCGAAGTTCCTTTTACATCATAAGAAATGCTGAAAGTACAAAGTGTTTTGCTGTCTGTAGCTTGGAAAGTATATAATCCTGGAGTCAATGATTTAAAGTCCCCAGTTGTGTTACTCGCAGTATTATAACCTGCTGGTCCTGCAGTAATTTTATATGAAATATTTGCTAAAGTACCTGCTTTTACAGCTGTCAAAGTTACATGACCTCCAGGAGGTGTAGTTGAACAATCATAACCGCTATCAACTAAATTGATTCCTGTAATCTGATCAAATGCTCCAATAGTAATACTTAATGGACCGATTTGACAATTATTGCTATCTTTTATATAAGCCGTTACAATAGAACCTGCTGTTGTAGTTGGAAAAGTATTTGTAGTTGTAAAACTTGTTGCATTATTGAAACTATATTGATAGCCAGTTCCTGTTCCGCCAGAAGCTGTTACTGTAACTACAGCAGGAATAGTTCCTGTAGAACTACATGTAATTTCAGTTGCTTTAATAATTCCTTGAACTACCGTTGGCTCTGTTAACCTAATAGAACCTGGCAAAGATTTACATCCTTTGTTATCCATTACTTGGAATGGGTAATCAATTCCTGCTTTTAAACCTGTATATTTTACTGTGGTTGTAAAACCACTATTATTGAAACTATAAGTATAACCACCTGAACCACCTGAACCTGCAAGAATTACCTCTCCATTTGAACCACCATTACAAGTTACTTGAACTGGTGTTGCATTAACAGTAGGATTACTAATAGCATCTACTGTAGTCGAAACTTCTACTTTACAAGAAGTTGGACTATTAGCATCTGAAATTTCAAAATAGTATGTACCAGATCCTGGAGCTGCATAATCAAATGTAGTTCCTGTGACAGGAATACTTGCGCTATAAGTTCCTGATGCTCCAAGTTTGTATTTATATGTAAACGGAGCAGTACCTCCTTCTATATCAACTTTAATAGTTGCTCCTGTTGTATTACAGTCTAAAGTTTTTGTTACTTCAGGTCTAGCTTTTAATTCTGTCGCAACAATAATATTGCTTACAGTAGCTGAACAAGTATTGCTGTCTGTCACCACCACAGTGTGATTTCCTACTCCTACATTCGTAAATGTATTAGTATTTACTGCCGCAGCGCCATCCAAGCTATATGTTAAAGTTCCTGTACCAGTTGCTGTAACAATAATCGTGGCTTTATTTGCATCATAACATAAATCTGAAGTGGTGCTCAAGCTCGCCGTTGGTTGAGTTGGAGCGTTTACCACTATTGCAGGGGAAATTGAAGAAAGACATCCATTAATATCTTTAGCTGCAACCGTGTACGTTCCCGGTGCAGCAACATTTGTGAAAATATTTGAATGAGGAAAAGCATTACCAGCAATTACTGTAACACCATCTGCTGCTCTTAATTCATATGTATAAGTAGGTCCTGTTCCACCTGAAGCAGTCGCTGTAATTGTAGCTCCATTTCCTGTTCCACATTTTGCCTGGGCAGTAACTGTTGCATCAACAGTAACCGCAGTTGGAGCACCAACTGTTTTATTAAATGATTTAGAACAAGTACCTGCTAAGTCACTTTGTACAACAACAGTATAATTTCCAGCAGTCAATTCATCGATAATAACTGGAGATGTTGTAGAACTTTCTAAATTTCCACCATTTACAGAATAATAAAAACTTCCATTAAAGTTTTCAGCTGTAATTGTAATGGTACCTGTATTTCCACCGTTACAATCAACATCTTTAATTACTGGTTCTAAAACTGTAAATGCTTTATCAGTTCCTACTGAAAATTCTATTTCTTTTTCTTGTAAACATGATTTTGGCAATTGATAAACTGAAATATCATCAATTAACAAATCGTTTCCATTGTATTCTAAACTTCCTGAACGAATAACAAATGTTAGGTTGGTATTAGGCCCTGGGTTTAAAGAAATAGTTGGAATCTCGATCCATTTTGTTCTGTTTGGATCATTTTTATCTTCAGCAATTTTTCCAGTATCTACTCGGGCAACTACAACCCCAGCTGGATTTACTAATTCAAATCGCACAATTGGCGCCGCTCCGGCTACACCTGCATTTAATAAATTGGCAACAGCCAAATCAACTTTTACAGGCTGATTCGGAATAACATCAGCAATTGGCTTGCTGTATAAAACACCATAATCTCCAGCTGCTGAACCAATATTTACTAATAAATATCTTCCGTCAGCAACTGTACCATTTGAAGTGTGATCTTTAAATGGATACCAAGCTGTATCACCTCTCCAGAAGAAACTGGCAACAGAATATTGATTATCCTCAACCGATCTTGTAGGATTAGGGCATGTATGGATGTTTACATCTTGATTATTAAAACAATAAGCCGCTGCAATACCCGGGCTTGTTGTAGGGTCGCCGCTTCCAAAATCTTCTTTTAATAAATTACTATACGTCGTAGCGTCTTCTAATTTATATACAATTTTTACTTTGTGATCACCTGACAATACATTATCAAAAACATTATTTGTAATTGGTGTATTTGGTACATTATCTAAATAATACTCATAAGAATAATTTCCATTTGAAGGATTATTAATTGTTACTGTAGTTTTCCCTGTACCATTACAATTATAAACTACATTAAGTGGATCAATTGATGGGTCTGCTGGTTTTGGATCTAATACAACATCATAAGGCAATTTATAAGTACAACCTTCTGCATCTTTAACAATTAGTACATAAGTACCGTGCATCACATCTTCATATGGCAAATCATCAAATGTCAATCCTCCGTCGAAAGAATATTGATATGGAATTTTACCTCCAGTTACGTTAGTAAAACGTAATCTTCCTCCAAGACCTCCTAGTCGGCACCCTGCTAATTCTGAAACACCTCCAGAAGCTGTCAAAGCACCTGCCGGTGGCAAGATGGTAACTACTTGAGCTGGATCTGTACAGCTTTGTCCTGACAGTGTATAACGTACAACAACATTGTAAGCTCCCGATTTTAAATTTAAGAATGTTGGATCTGCGCCAAATGTATTTCCATTGTCTATACTATACTCTAAAGAATAGCCATTTGCATTGGATACATTTACAGTAATTGATCCTCTTTCTCCATAACATTTGATAACAGATGGAACAACTGTATATACAGGCTTTGGATTTGCTGGAACTGTAAATTTGTATGTAGTTTCACAAAGATTTGAATCACGAACTAATATTGTATATTCTTTTGCCGTAGGTGTTGACAGAATAATTGAATTAAGATCTGTATTATCATTTACACCTGAAGGTTGTGCAGTTGTAGAACCGTCTACAAAGAAAGAATAACTTCCGCTACCACCAGATGCTGTAATTCGATACAATCCCTCAGCACAAGTAGTCAGCGACTTTATAACTGAAGATGTAACACTTAATGCTGCGGCTGGATTAGGTATAAGCCTACCTACTGTATAAGTACATTCAATGGACTGATCTGCTTTTTTAGTGAAAACATCTACAGTATATGTTTTTCCAGGAGTTAAATCACTAAATAAATGAGTACGTGGAAGTGGTCCTAGTTCCTGAATTTTGACACCATCTTCATAAAGTATATAGTAGTAATTCGTAAATCCACTTGTAGCACTTACCTGCATACTTCCTTTGTCTCCAAAACAAAGTGGATTTTCATTTGGGTTGTCAATTCCTGCAGTAAAATCATCTTTAGTGATGATAATCTGATTTGTTTTGTAAGCACAAGTTGGGTTTACATTTTTAAGTCTGTAATTCACAACATAGTTACCCTCTTGTGTAATAGTAAAAACGTTATTGTCGTCCCAAGCAGTAGTTGTAGAACTAGAAGCCGGAATCAATACATGTGTTAGGCTAAACTCGTAACCCGTAAGTTTGTCTACTGTAATGCTTCCTGGTGTAGTACATAAAATATTTTTATGTGTTTCGTTTATCGCAACATCACTTTTATATACATTAAAATAATAACGGTTCACACAACCTCCTGACGTGATCGTTACTCTATAATAACCCGCTTCACTAGCTGTAAAAAGAGAACCGTTTGCTCCGGCTGAGATCCAAGTACAACTTGCTCTCTCATCAGCACATAATTCAGATAACTCCGAAAGTGGAGGACGAACACAGCTTGTTTTTTCCCATACCACGGTTGCTAATGGAAGCTCTAAATTAAAAAGTCTTGAATCATTGGCACCGCAAAGGAATATTTTTGGCAATGGTTTTCCATCAATATCACAAGGAGCAATAATACCATTTGAATCTTTATTATCTGCATATTTAATAATTGGATTGGCTTTTACTCCACCTCCATCTGTAACAGTAATAATTTCTTCAAAATCAGGACAACCTGTTTTTGTACTATACACATAGTATGTTCCTGGTCCTGTAATTTTAAGTTTTTGATTTGTTCCTAAAACTGGACTATAACTTGAGCTTGTCGCCCATTTGTAAGTAGTATAGCCACCAGATGCAGAAATTTCCATTTCAGATAAACATATTTCAGCTTTTCTATTTTTACAGGCATCCAATCCAACCAAAAAATTGGTAGATTGAGGTGAAATATTACATCCCGTAATTGAAGCATAACTCTGGTCTTCAAATAAAGTTTCGTTACCACCACCACCTGCTGCAGGATTACCGCGATAGCTTGAAAATGCACTGTTCTTAATTACGTTATTACAAGCATCTGTTAATGTAGCACAATCGTCTACCACATGAACCTTAAAACGAATTTTGTCTTTTGGATCATTTTTCTCAACTAGCGAATTAGGCACTTTGAATGTGATGGTTCTAGTTGCCGCATTATAAGTAACATTATTCGCAATTGTCATTACAGAAGGTAATTCAAAAATATCCCCTGGAAAGTTAAAGTTGGTATTAACCGGTAATTGATCTGTTATTGTAAATTCAGTCGCACTATCATTTCCCTCATTTTTAAAACCTAAAGTATAACGCAATTCCTGACTCAAAGTAACATTTTTATTACTCATGTCATTCTCTCCAGCATCATGAACGGCTTTTGTCAGTACGACCTTTGGCGCAATAACATCTACTGAAAATGCCGTGAAATAATAAATATAAACATCCTGGTTGGTTCCCAGCGTTATATCGGCAGAAGTTTGATTATTTGTAATAACACCCCAATCAGGATCAAGATCAATAACTCCAGCATCAAACCCGAGCGTATTTGAACTCTTTGGGTCTCTAGCTATAAAAGCTGTATTTAAACTGTTTATTGTACTGTTAAAAAAGTTATCATTTCCATTAACTAAAGGTCTTATAGTAGGTGTTATTTTTTTTCCATTAATTGAAAGATAATCTCCTCTATATCCTCTATCTCCTTCAAGTGCTGCAAATGCGAATCGGGCATTAACTGTACCTTTAGCAGGTGTTGTAAACCCAGTGACCTTAGTGGTAAGCGGAGCTTGATTACTTGCAAGTGCTTTGAAACCATTAAAGGTAGAAATTGATTTCGTTGCCAAATTAGCATCTTCATATACAATAAAAAGAGACCATCCCGCTGACAAACCTGTCTCACCATTTGTCTGTTCGACACCCTGTGTCGCAATTACATTAGCAACAGTATATTTACCATCAGGATTTTTAGCATTTAATAAATCTGTAACTACTGCCCAGCAAGCATAAGCTTGCGTTTTATCAGGATTTATTCCATTTGTAGGATTTGGAATGTCATGGATTAAAGTTCCAACAATATCTTGATAGGCACCATTTGGAATTTTAAACTTTACCTTATTAATATCTTTTCTTTTAGCAATCTCTGCCGCCGAATTATCTTTTGTTTTTAAAATACCTGACCAATATAATGCTGCATAGGCTACTTTGTAACATGGATCACCAGGAGCATTACTATTTGGTATAGTTAAAGTAGCACTACTTGAACTGAAGATTGGATCAGAGTTATTAGAAACAGGGTCAACATTGATATAGTACATATCAAAATTACCATTGTAATCAGTACCATTATAATCAGTATTTGGACTTACACTATAAGTACCGTCAGATTTCTTAGTACCTCTGTTAAGAATATTATTCCCAATAGTAAGAATATCTCCTCTAAGTTGTTTGTTATACTCTCTAGTAAAGTCTTTGCTTTGCGCCGCATTTTGAGAAAATACTATATCTGCTTGTAAAAACAACAGAAGCAAAATTGCAATTTTTAGAATAGTAGGTTTTTTCATGGTATTTAATTTTGTGGCCTTTTCTTAATCTCTAAGGGGCATTAGTGATTAAAATTTTGCCGCTTTAAAATATTTATTTTTGTGAGCACCTTAAAAATAAGGTGCTTAATTCTCATTATCTTCTATTAATTCTCCACTTTTACGATGGCCATTTTACCGTTATAAGGCTTGTTCCCTTTCGCTTCTAATGCTTTAGTAGCTTCTTGTAAACCTTCATATTTCTCGTAATAGATGTAATATTTACTTGTTGCTATATTGTAGAAGAAATTAATATCTGTACGTCCTGCGGCAACCGCTTTAGTAAGGAATTCATCTCTCTTTTCAACACTGCTATGAACCGCAACAATCATGTAATAACCACTTTCGGAATTTTTAATATTCTTGATAATCTGCATATTTGACTGGTCTTCACCAAAATCAAAATCACTTGCTGTTAAAGGCGTACTACTTGCTTTAGTAGTTTCCTTAATTCGCTTAAGAGCTGCCAGATCTTGATTATATCTTCCTTGATCATTTTCGTAAGCCGCACGTTTGATTCTACGTTTTTTCTCAATTTCCGTTTCAGCTTTAATACGCTCCAAATTGGCTAATAATGCTGCACTATCTTGTTCCATTTTCAATTGAGCTGCTTTTAGCTGGTTTATCTTTTCAAGATAAGCTTTGTTTAAAGCGTCATTTTTATTCGGAACTTTTTTAAGTCTTTCGTTATACAAATTCGTCAGCTTGGCAATCTCATCTTTTTGAAGTCTGTTTGCTTCAGCAATATTTGTTTTTAAAGCTTCTAACTGACTATTTTCTGCAGCAACACTTTTGAATGGTTTAGGTTCTCTATAGATTCCTTTTTCACTTAAATCATTTTCCTCTCTTAAGTCATTCAAATCTTTTTGTTTGTTAGCAACTGTTGCATTAAACTGAGCAAATAAATCACTTTGATTTTTACTTGACTCTTCTAGAGACTGAGTCAAATTATCAATAGCTTTTGCTGTTTCATCTTTTTGAGACTCTGCTGCTTTTGCTGCTGCATCGGCTGCTAGTTTAGCTTCGGCTGCAAGTCTTGCCGCTAATGCTTCTGCATCAGCTTTCGCTTTTGCATCGGCGGCTAATTTTGCTTGACGAGTTTCTTCTTCAATTCTTGCTTTTTCCTCTGTATCTTGTTTAGCTTTCAACGCTTCTGCGTCAGCTTTCGCTTTTGCATCTGCAGCTAATTTTGCTTGTAGTGCTTCGGCATCCGCTTTTGCTTTTGCATCAGCAGCAAGTTTTATTTTCAACGCCTCTGCATCGGCTTTCGCTTTTGCATCTGCAGCTAATTTTACCTGAAGTGCTTCTTCATCTGCTTTTGCTTTAGCATCTGCTGCTT
>NZ_SNXB01000001.1:0-713067 GCF_004362055.1 Flavobacterium sp. 245 | reverse complement strand
CTGCTTGTTTCGCTTGTAATGCTTCTGCATCAGCTTTTGCTTTTGCGTCTGCTGCAAGTTTAACTTTCAATGCTTCTGCATCGGCTTTCGCTTTTGCGTCAGCTGCTAATTTCGCTTGACGAGCTTCTTCATCTGCTTTTGCTTTAGCATCTGCTGCTTGTTTCGCTTGTAATGCTTCTGCATCAGCTTTTGCTTTTGCGTCTGCTGCAAGTTTAACTTTCAATGCTTCTGCATCGGCTTTCGCTTTTGCATCAGCAGCTAATTTTGCCTGACGTACTTCTTCATCTGCTTTTGCTTTAGCATCTGCTGCTTGTTTCGCTTGTAATGCTTCTGCAGCAGCTTTTGCTTTTGCATCCGCCGCAAGTTTAGCTTTCAATGCCTCAGTATCGGCTTTTGCTTTTTCATCAGCGGCTAATTTTGCCAAACGAGCTTCTTCAGCTTGTTGTAATTGTTTTGCTTCAGCTTCAGCTTTTGCTTTAGCAGTTGCTTCAGCATCTGCTTTTACTTTGGCATCAGCAATCAATTTAGCTTGTAATGCTTCCATATCTGCTTTCGCTTTTGCATCTGCAGCTAATTTTGCTTGTAACGCTTCAGCATCTGCTTTTGCTTTTGTATCTGCAGCAAGTTTTGCTTGACGAGCTTCTTCTTCAACTCTCGCTTTTTCTTCAGCAGCTTGTTTTACTTTAAGTGCTTCTGCATCCGCTTTTGCTTTTGCATCGGCAACAAGTTTTGCCTGAAGCGCTTCTGCGTCAGCTTTTGCTTTTGCATCAGCTGCTAGTTTTGCTTGACGAGCTTCTTCATCTGCTTTTGCTTTTGCATCAGCAGCTTGTTTCACCTTAAGAGCTTCTGCATCAGCTTTCGCTTTTGCATCTGCAGCTAATTTCGCCTGACGAGCTTCTTCTGCTTCTTGTAATTTTTTTGTTTCAGCATCCGCTTTTGCCTTTGCAGTTGCTTCAGCATCTGCTTTAACTCTTGCATCAGCAATTAATTTTGCCTGTAGTGCTTCCATATCAGCCTTCGCTTTTGCGTCAGCTGCAAGTTTTGCCTGAAGTGCTTCTGCATCAGCTTTTGCTTTTGCGTCTGCAGCTAATTTCGCTTGAATCGCTTCTGCATCAGCTTTTGCTTTTGCATCTGCAGCTAATTTTGCTTGTCTTGCATCCTCTTCTACTTTTGCTTTCGCATCAGCAGCTTGTTTTATTTTCAATGCTTCTGCATCAGCTTTTATTTTTGCTTCAGCAGCAATCAGTGCTTGTCTTGCTTCTGCATCTGCTTTCGCTTTAGCATCAGCAGCTAATTTTTCTTTTAAGGCAGCATCTGCGGCGGCTTTTTCTTTCAAGGCTGCGGCAGCTTTCGCTTTGTTTGCAGCATCAATTGTAGCTTTCGTTTTAGCTTCTGTCGCTGCTTTTGCTTTTGCTTCAGCGGCCAATCTAGCCTGATATGCATCCGAATCAGCTTTTGCTTTTGCATCTGCAGCTAAAATTGACTGTAAGTCTGCAGCTTCCGCTTTTGCTTTTGCATCGGCTTTTCTCTTCGCTTCAGCAGCATCCGCTTTTGTTTTTGCATCAGCGGCTAATTTAATTTTCAATGCTTCAGCATCTGCTTTTGCTTTATCTGCCGCTAATTGTGCAGGCGTTTTTTGAGGTACAGCATCTGTTTTAGCTTTTGTAGCTTCAGCATCTGCTTTTGCTTTTGCGTCAGCAGCCAGTTTTAATTTCATTGCCTCGGCATCTGCCTTTGCTTTATCAGCCGCTAACTGTTGTGGCGTTTTTGCTGCTACTGCACCAGGCTTGTTTGCCGCAGCTTGAGCTCTTGCCGCAGCCGCAGCATCTACTCTAGCTTTATTATCGGCAACCAATTTTAATCTGCGTTCTTCAGCATCTGCTCTGGCTTTATCTGCAGCCAATTGAGCTTGTGTTTTTTGTGTCGTAGCAACCGCTCTGTTTGCAGTTGCAGTTTGCGCTCTTGTTTCAGCAGCAGCATCCGCTTTGGCTTTTGCATCTGCAGCAAGTTTTATTTTTAATGCTTCAGCATCTGCTTTAGCTTTATTATCTGCTAGTAATTTTGCTTTCGCTGCAGCTTCGGCGTCGGCTTTCACTTTTTCTGAAGCAGCAAGTCTTACCTGTTTCGCTTCGGCATCGGCAATAGCTTTTGCTTCAGCAGCTAATCTTGCTTTTTCAGCACCATCTACTCTTGTAACAGGAGTAGCTGTAGTTTTCTTAGCCATTACAGGTTTTGGTTTCGAAGGATCAATAAGAGAACCTTCATCATCATCACCGTAATAATAATTTCTGCTTTTGAATTTATAAGCAATTGCAAATTCGTGAGAACCTCCCAAATTTGTAAAATTTCCAAAACCTCTTTCGTAGTTATATTCGATAGCAATACTAGGTGAAATATTAACCCCTAAACCTGCCGAAACACCATATAAAGTATTATAACCTGCCTGTGCCCAAACTCCTTGCGGAATTGTAATCATGGCAAGACCAGATAAAACAGTTTTATCTTTTTTGATTTCTGTTTTTACTATTCCCGAAAATTTGCTTCGGTCAAAAAATCCATAGCTGTCAATATAACCTGTGTACATTGCATGCAATTCAATTGCTCTTTCTGGATCGTCTTTAACCATTCCAGAACCAAAATTGTAAAGGATTAAATTGTTGATCGACAAACCGAAATCAAGAAATGCTGTTCCGTAGTTAATACCAGGATTTACAGTAAGCAACGTATTTGAAGGAATATTATCTATTGGAAGATTCGGATCGTTGGAAACAATTTTACCTTTGTTTAAGCCGCTTTGGTAAGCACCAACATTAAGACCAAATGTCAAATTGCTATCTTCCTGCAAAACGATATTATGGGCAAAATTGGCTACTCCTCCAAAAACTGTAAACACACCGTAATTTTGCTGGAACAATCCAAAAGCAAAAGCTTCATTTTCTCTGAAACGTCCAGAATAACCAAATAAATACGTGTTTGGAGCATCATCAAACTGAACCCATTGTCTTTTATTATAAAAACTTATATATGGGTTTGATTCACGTACGAAACTGAATGTTGGGTTAATTAGATATCTATTGAATTTTAAAGAATTTCTGATGGGTAACGAAAACGAAACAACTCCATCCTCAGATTGGGTATCTTGAGAATAGAGTACATTTGAAAAACCGTAAAATAAAGTTATGAATAGTAGGATTTTCTTCATATTATTTTATCACAGTTATTGATCCTTTTCTTTCACCTGTGTCGGATTTAATGACATAGTAATAAACTGGATTTACATTTTTAATATCTATTGAACCAGACGGGGGCCAATCGCCTTGGTAGTTTACAACGTCAAGAACCAAGTCTCCGTTTGAACTAATTATTTTTACATTAGTTTCTGCGTTTTTATATTCGTTTGGAATATCCCATACATCATACGGATAACTGCTTAAGCTAATAATATTTGCAATTTTTTGTATGTCAGTAGGAGGAGTTGAATCATAAGAAACCGTAAAAGGCAATTCCTGTTGAACTGTACATCCTGATGACTGACTAACTTTTACTTTATAATTTCCACGTGTAGCAACCAAATATGTATTACTTGTTGCACCTGCAATAATAGTGTTTCCTAAATACCACTCGAAAGTTGGATTAACAGCATTTGTAGTAACTGTAACGCTTAAAGTTTCATCTGGAGAGATAATATTTGTCGCAGGAACATTTAGCGAAGCATTAAAGTTATTTCCTTTAAGATCGATTGTTCCAGTTGCAGTACATCCTCCAAAATCAACGTCAACCGTATAAACTGCCGCTTCATTTGTGGTATAACTACGATTTGTAGCACCAGTAATTATAGCTCCATTTTTTTTCCACTGATATTTGTTTCCTGAAGTTGCTGTAAGCGTAGTACCAGTTCCGCTAGAACAAAAAGGATTTCCTAAACTTGAATCTACTGTAACTGATGAACCTGAAGCAGCCGAAGTAACCGTAACTCTATTAGAACTGAAATTCTCGTCATTACAGCCTCCATAATCA
Source organism: Flavobacterium sp. 245 (assembly GCF_004362055.1). Taxonomy (GTDB): domain Bacteria; phylum Bacteroidota; class Bacteroidia; order Flavobacteriales; family Flavobacteriaceae; genus Flavobacterium. The sequence goes on along the minus strand of NZ_SNXB01000001.1, from coordinate 709,050 downwards.
ATTTGTGCATAATAAACACCTGGTGTATTTACTGATAACGTTTTACCGCTTTGTCCTGCAATTGCAACGTCATCTTTAAACCATTTGTATTTAAGATTTGGGTAGTTTGCTGGAGATGATGGAATATCAGTTGGCGTTGGATTATAAAGTTCTAAACTCAAGCTTCCACCTGTACAATAAGTTGCTGTTCCTAATTTATTATTAATAAAAAATGACTCAACATAAGTTCTATAGTAAATAGGAAAACTAGTTACGCCTTGTGAATTTTTAAAACTTAAACTTGTTTTACCAGTACTGCTTATTATACGCATGCTATAAACATCAGAACCCTTTAAATTTGTTGGGACTGCAAATTTTATAGTCTGCTGCTGTAATGCTGCATTGTCGCTAAAAGAGATTTTTGTAGTAGCAGTTGGAGTTGTAAAATTTCCTAAATCATCTGAAAGCTGTACTTCAAAAGTAGTTCCAGCAGGAAAATCAACATAGCTAAAAGTCGCGTTATATTCATTAAAAGGTTTGCCATCAACAATAAGTCCTGCACAAATTCTTGGATAAGCAAGCTGTTGTGGGACTATTGTCTGGGCATAAGTATTTGTTTTAGTACCAAAGAAAATACTAAAAAAAAGAATAAAACGGATTACAGATAGCGTAGTTTTCTGAATCATATAGTCCTTGTTCTTGCTAAGTCTATATTTTCAAAAAACAAGATGTCGATAAATGTTTCTGAAAAATCATACTTATAGTTCTCAATAATGTCTTTTGCAAGAACAGAATAAGTCGCTGTAATTGATGAATTTTCTTGGCATTCTGAAGTTTGATTCTTCGCATCACTTGTTGGAGCAAAGCTGTCCTTGGGGATGGACAGCTCCACTGCTAACTGATTAGAATTATCTAATTTGCTGATCACTGATGTATCAGCTGTTTCTGTTTTTTGGTTGTTATTACACGCCGTTACAATGCATTTCAAGCCATTAGAAACTGTAGTGTTTCCTGATGTACTTTGTGCATTTATTGTAGCAATAGGCGAAACCAAAAATATAATATAAATAAAATATTTTTTTATAGATGGGGCCATTATGTTCTGATCTTTATTTGGTCCTGTACGAGACTGACATAAATTGTGTCTGGGGACTTTATTAATAAAATTTACGCTTTGAAATAAAAATCTAAACTTATCTATTTTCCGCTAGATGCTGTAATTTTTCCTAGTTGTAATCTGAAATCTGGTTTTTTAGGATTGAAGATATCAATGAATGTTTCTTTGTTATCACTTTGTGCCATAACATTGAAAAACACAGGGTTTCCGTACCAGCTTTCTAAATCTTCATTGTTAGTATTGTACTCTGTAAAGATATTTCCGTTACATAAGTTAAAATACATTTCTTCAATTTTGATTTTTTTAAGGTTGACTTCATTGATTTCAGTTTTACTGTCTAGCAAAACGGCCGGGTTGAATCCAGAAACCACACTACGCTTCATTTCAAGAGATGCAGTTTCGGCAACATAAATTGCTTCTTTAACTAAACCTGCCTGAATATCAGCTTTAATGTTATCACTATCATTCAACATTGTAATATTTGTTGCAACAACAAGAGTTTGTTTTTTAGTAAAATCTGTTTCACTTTTCTTTTCGAATGATTTTACCTCCATACAACGAGATCCGTCTTTATTACTAGATAGGTAAGATGATCTAACTGCCAATGAGTTGAATAAACGGCATTGAACACCTTGAGTAAATTTATAATCGTCGTTGATTGATTTATAAGAAACTAATTTAGTAGCGTTTACATCACCTCCAAAGAAAGCAAATGAGTCACCGCCAGAGTAGCTTACCATTACATTTTCAAGTATTGTTTTAGGACCAACACCAGCAATAGTCAAACCATTGAAAGTATCTGCTGCACCTTTAACTTTTTTTCCTGCAAATTCGATTCTCACAAATCTTAAAACACCTGAGTTTCCGTTTACGTTATCACCACCATAAGTAGTAAGCGTAGGATCAAGATCTAAGTTATAAGAACCAACATTTCCAAATTTATTGATTGGAGCATCACCTAGAAGTACAATTCCACCCCAGTCACCAGCTTTTTTCTGGCTGCGGTTTGAAGTAAATACAATTGGATCTGTTTCTAATCCATCAGCAACAAGTTGCGCACCTTTTGTAACTACCAATGTTCCTTTTGTTTCGAAATCACCAATAATTAAAGTTCCAGGTTCAATTGTTAAAACAGCATTGTTAGTAACATAAACGTTTCCTTGCAAAACATAAATATTCCTCTTAAGCAATTTAGTATTTACAGAAATGTTTCCTGCTAAAATTTGATTTGCTTCTCCATACTCTACTTTGTTAGGCTTAAATTCGGTCCAGTTATTCAACCAATTGTTGTAGCCCATAATTCCTTTCTCTTGCTGAGCACTCATACTAGCAACTGTCAAAAGAACGCAGATCATTTGAGTAATTTTTTTCATGATAAGGGGGTATTAGGGTTAATAATAAATTTGGGTATGCGTAAATGAAAAAACTCATCCCAATTTTTCTGAAATAATCAGAACACATCGAGAACGAGTTATTTTTTATTACTTTTTTAAAATGTTTTCGAAAATCTAAATCATCTACGTAAACAAATCAAAAAAGGTTTTAAAAATATATTATTTATTACATTTCGTTCAAATCGTTGAACTCGTGTAATGATTTCAATGTGCTTTCGTAAAATAAAATTGCAGCGATCAAGTTTCCTTTATCTGAGTAAGGCATCATTTTTCTCTGAAATTCAACAGTTGTATCAAGAAATGTTGTTGTACCAACTGCTTGTCCGTCTAAAACTTTTTTGTGTTCAGAATCGTCTGGAATACCTAAGTCAGACATTGTAACTCCTGGTTTGGTAACCAAAGCAATGTAAGGGAGGGTTTTTACTAAAACTTTAATACGCTCAATGTATAATTCCAAAAGCTCGCCTTTTTGCATACCACTCAATTCTTTTTGATCATGGTATTTTCGGATGATAGCTGTTGTACTAATTATACTTCTCGGAGCGGTTTTTGCCTGAGCTGAAACAGCAGCAGTTGTCAAGAAAAAAAGTGTACTTAATAAAATAATTTTCCCTTTCATAGATTCTGTTTATAATTGGTTGTTGTTGCAAACAAAAATATATAATTTAACTTAAATTGCAACTTTATTGAATTCTTTTTTCAAAAAAAAACCTTAAAAAAACCTTAAAAAACAGTTGTATGTCGAGAAAATGTGCGTTTTAACGAGGGTTTTGTTAAAATTGTTAAAATCAAACCTGTAAGATATTAACTATAAAAAGACACGGGTTTCTAACATTAAATAACCAAAAAAACGTTACGTTTGTCGTTTTTGGCAAAAAAATATTAACAAAAAAGTCTTCATATCTACTCGCGTGAAGTAATTTATTAACAAAGTAAAGCGGACACAATACCTCTTTTTATCAAAAAAACATTCTTGATTTCTAAAAACAAATCCACCTCATAATCTTTTAATCTAAAATTTTTGACTACATCATTTTCTTCTATCTTTGTCACATGCAATTTTCTCAAATTTTAGGTCAGGATTATATCAAAAGTCACTTGATAAAAAGTGCATCTTCAGGACGAATTCCACATGCACAATTATTTATTGGGCCAGAAGGAAGCGGTACCTTATCAACGGCAGTCGCATATGCGCAGTACATTTTGTGCAATAATACGGGCAACGAAAATGAAAACGGAAATGATTCTTGTAATTTAAAATTTCAAAATATATCGCATCCCGATTTACATTTTATTTATCCAACCGTTACGACGGAAGATGTTAAAACCAAACCAAAAAGCTTAGACTTTATTCAAGATTGGCGAAAATTTATTCAGGAAATGCCCTATGGCGGACTCTTTGACTGGTATAAAATCTTGGGTGTTCAAAACAAACAAGGAGAAATCAGGGTCGAAGATGCGCAGGAAGTTTTAAAATCGCTTTCGCTGAAATCCTACGAAGGAGGTTATAAAATTATGATTATCTGGATGGCCGATAAAATGAATATTGCCGCTTCAAACAAACTTTTGAAACTTTTGGAAGAGCCTTCAGATAAAACCATTTTTATTCTGATTTCTGAAAACGAGGAAGATATCATTCAAACCATTCGTTCTCGTTGCCAAGTAATTCATTTCAATGGACTTCCAGAAAAAGTTATTGCCGATGCATTAGTTTCTCGAGAAAATATCGATCAGAATTTAGCAAAAAAAATAGCACATCAGGCTCAGGGAAATTTTAATAAAGCAATGCATTTATTGAAAGAAGATGATTCAGAATTTCCTTTTGAACAATGGTTTGTCAATTGGGTTCGAGCTGCTTTTAGAGCGAAAGGAAATGCTGCAGCAATTCAGGATTTAATTTCATGGAGCGAAGAAATCGCCGGACTTGGACGCGAAAGCCAGAAAAAATTTATTCAGTTTTGTATCGAAATGTTTCGTCAGGCTTTAATGCTGAATTATCAAGCGCCGAGCTTGGTTTATATCGAGCCTAAAGTTGATAAATTCAAACTCGAAAATTTTGCGCCTTTTGTGAATGGAAACAATATTCATGAAATTTTCAAAGAGCTTTCAGATGCTATGTATCACATTGAAAGAAACGGAAATGCAAAAATAATTTTAACCGATTTATCAATCAAACTCACTCGTTTAATTCATAAAAAATAGTTTTCATATGAATAATGTTGCCTCTATCTTAATTCTGGCATTTTTAGCCTTAACGTTCTTACAGTCAGGATACGAAAAAATATTTTATTGGAACGATAATGTTACTTGGCTTAAAGAACATTTTTCTAAAACAAGACTAAAAAATCAAGTGCCACTTGCGTTGCTACATCTTTTAATTTTAGAATTAATTTCTGGAATTTTATCCGTTGTAGGAGCCATACAATTACTAACAAACAGTGGTCGTGAATTTGGTTTTTACGGCGCTATTTTTTCTTGTATTTCTTTATTAATGATGCTTTTCGGACAGCGATTAGCTAAAGATTATGATGGCGCGAGAACCATCGTAATTTATTTCATACCAGCTGTAATGGCTGTTTATTGGTTGAATTAAAAAACATGCCACAGATTTCAAAGATTTTTACATTTTTTCTAAATCATTTTAATCTGTGAAATCTGTGGCAAAAAAAGTTCGCTACAGCGGATAGAAAAATAAATTTTATATTAAAAAAATGAATCCAAAACATCCTTCAGAATCCATAACTATTTTAACAGATTTAGTTTTACCGAGCGAAACAAATCCTTTAAACAATCTTTTTGGCGGTGAATTATTAGCCCGTATGGATCGTGCCGCAAGTATTGCTGCACGCAGACATTCACGCCGAATTGTAGTAACAGCTTCTGTAAATCACGTTGCTTTCAACAGGGCCATTTCACTTGGAAGTGTCGTTACTGTCGAGGCAAAAGTTTCAAGATCTTTCAAAAGTTCAATGGAAGTTTTTATTGACGTTTGGGTTGAGGACCGCGAATCTGGAAGCAGAACCAAAGCCAACGAAGCTATTTATACTTTTGTTGCTGTTGATGACACTGGAAGACCTGTTGAAGTTCCGGCAATTATTCCAGAAACAGAACTTGAAATCCAGCGTTTTGATGCTGCCTTACGCCGTAAACAATTGAGTTTAGTGCTTGCAGGCAAGATGAAACCATCTGAAGCTACAGAATTAAAGGCATTGTTTTTATAGCGTAAATTGTTGCAATTTGTAACAATTTGAGACAATCAAACTTCAAAAAAAGAAGTATTTTTACAAAATTATAAGCCGCTCAAAAAAACAGGAAATACTTTTTTCTTTTTTTTGATGGCTAAAAATAACCATTTAGATAATTTAAGAAAAGATGAGTTCAGACAAAGAAGCCAAATTAAAAGCGTTACAACTAACACTTGATAAACTTGACAAAACCTACGGAAAAGGAACCGTAATGAAAATGGGCGACAAAGCCATTGTGGAGGTAGAAACGATTTCTTCTGGCTCGCTTGGCGTTGATTTAGCTCTTGGAGTTAATGGATATCCAAAAGGAAGAATTATTGAAATATACGGGCCAGAATCGTCTGGTAAGACTACTCTAACTTTACATGCAATTGCTGAAGCTCAAAAAGCTGGAGGAATTGCAGCTTTTATAGATGCTGAGCACGCATTTGATAGAAATTATGCCGAAAAATTAGGCGTAGATATTGAAAATCTTATTATTTCTCAACCAGACAACGGGGAGCAAGCATTGGAAATTGCAGAAAACCTAATTCGTTCTGGAGCTATAGACATCGTAGTAATTGACTCGGTTGCCGCTTTGACTCCAAAAAGTGAAATTGAAGGAGAAATGGGAGATTCAAAAATGGGTCTTCATGCGCGTTTGATGTCTCAGGCTTTAAGAAAATTAACCGGAACAATCAGTAAAACAAACTGTACTGTTTTCTTTATCAACCAGCTGAGAGAGAAAATTGGTGTAATGTTTGGAAATCCTGAAACTACAACGGGTGGTAATGCATTAAAATTCTATGCTTCTGTACGTTTAGATATTCGTCGTTCTTCTCAAATAAAAGATGGAGAAAACGTAATTGGAAACAGAACTAAAGTTAAAATTGTTAAAAACAAAGTGGCGCCGCCTTTTAAAACAGCTGAATTTGACATTATGTACGGAGAAGGTGTTTCTAAAACTGGGGAAATTCTTGATCTAGCGGTTGAATTTGAAATCGTTAAAAAAGCAGGATCTTGGTTCAGCTACGGAGATACAAAATTAGGACAAGGACGTGATGCAGTTAAAGCTTTAATCAAAGATAATCCAGAATTAGCGGATGAATTAGAAGTTAAAATTAAAGAACATATCAAACAATTGGCAAACGCCTAAAACTTTTAAAGTCTGCAAATTGCAGACTTTTTTTTTAAACCCCGGCAGGATTTTATCTTGCCGGGGTTTTTATTTTGAAAAAAAGAAAAAAATTGACGCAACCATTTAAAAAAAACGCATCTAATAAATAGTAATTAAATTTTAATTGGCATCGCCATAAGTGCCTTTTTGAAAATTTTTAGAATGAATTTGGTTGATTTGTTTTTAATAAAAATCCGTTGGTTAGTTTGGTGCTGACGGGTTTTTATTCTCTTCGGGAAAAAAAAATCATATCTCACGCAACCTTTTTCATTTTTTGCTCTCTATAATAATGTGACGTTAACTTGAGTTTAATCAAACTCTTTATTATCAACCATTAATGTTTTTAATTATGAAAGAGAAAATAGAAGTGTTGTACAGTAAAAACCGAAGAAAAACCAAATTGAAATTTAAAAAAGTATTACGATTTATTTCGGAAAAAATTATTCACAGATAAGATTTTGAATATAAATAAGGGGTTATTTTAGTTCAAAAGAAAACCCGGTATTCCTGATGCTTAAGGATTACCGGGTTCTGTTTTTATATGCTATTATTTCGAATCTTTTTGTTGGAATTCAATTAATCCGTTGTAAATCAATTGTCGAACTTGATCTCGGAGTTCCTTTCTGTTCTCGCTCTTCAATTCGCTTGTTTCAACAAACGGAAGGATTTTTGCACGCATTTTTCCAGGACTTCCGCTTAAAAAAGTATATGAAAAACGTTCTTTATTGTCAGGAAAAACAATTGGGACAATCGGAATATGATGGTCTATTGCCAAACGAAAAGCACCGTCTTTAAACTCATCTAACAACACACTTTCATCATCTGGAACGCCACCTTCTGGAAAAATACAAATACTAAGTCCTTGATTAAGTCTATTTTGGGCTCTTTTGAAAACATCATTTTTACTTTTCGAAGAATTTCTGTCTACCAAAATACAAGTTCTTTTGTAGAAGAATCCAAAAAGCGGAATTTTCACTAATTCTTTCTTTCCCACAAAAACAAAAGGATTTTTAATGATGGCCAGCATCAGCATAATATCAGTCATCGAAGTATGATTTGCGACAATCATATAACTTGTATTTTTAATAAGCTTTTGCTCGCGCTTGACTTTATAATAAAAACCCATCCCGTAAAGGATAAATTTAGCCCAAATGCGGGCCATTTTAAAAAAATAAGGGTATCCGCTCTCTGATATAATAGAAATCAGCAAAAACGGCAACATAATCAATATTGGAATGGCCATTAAAACGTAAAACCAAATGCGCCATAAAACCCAAAAAACAATCTTTATTCCTTTCATGGTTTCAAATGTAAGAAAACAGAAGTGAATTTAGATTTTTAGATCATTAGATTTTTAGAATGTTAGACTTTTATCCAAAATAAAACTATAAATCATTGAGATGTTTAATAAACTTTGTGGACTTTGCGAAAAACTTTGCGACCTTTGCGGTTAAAAAAAATAAACTTGCAATCTTTGCGGTTAAAAGAATAAGAAAAAAACGAGAATGGCAAAAATACTAACTGGTGTTCAAAGTACTGGAACGCCACACTTGGGAAATTTATTGGGAGCAATTATTCCGGCAATTGAATTATCAAACAATCCGGCTAATGAATCATATTTGTTTATTGCTGATTTGCACTCTATTACGCAAATCAAAGACGGTAAAACATTACGTGAAAACACTTACAGTACAGCCGCAGCATGGCTTGCCTGTGGATTAAATCCTGATAAAGTTACATTCTACAGACAATCTGATGTTACCCAAACTGCTGAATTAACCTGGTATTTAAGCTGTTTTTTCCCGTTCCAAAGATTGACTTTGGCACATTCATTTAAAGATAAATCAGATCGTTTAGACGACGTTAATGCCGGACTTTTTACCTATCCGATGTTAATGGCAGCCGATATTTTATTATATGATGCTGAGTTTGTTCCTGTTGGAAAAGATCAATTACAACATTTAGAAATCACTCGCGATGTAGCTTCTCGTTTCAACCACCAAATGGGAGAAACCTTTGTGGTTCCAGAAGCTAAAATTCAGGAAAACAGCATGTTGATTCCGGGAACAAATGGTGGAAAAATGAGTAAATCGGCTAATAATATTATCAATATTTTTCTTGATGATAAAGTGTTACGCAAACAAGTAATGAGTATTGAAACGGATAGTACTCCTCTTGAAGAGCCAAAAAATCCAGACACTTGTAATGCATTTGCCATTTATTCTTTATTAGCAAATGAAGCTCAAATTGCAGAAATGAGAGCCAATTATTTAGGCGGAAATTACGGCTATGGTCATGCCAAACAAGCTTTGTTTGAACTGATTACTGAAAAATTTAAAACTGAAAGAGAAAAATACAATTACTACATAAACAACCTTGAAGAAGTCGATGCTTTACTGAAAAAGGGCGCTGCAAAAGCTTCAATTGTTGCCGATGGAGTTTTAGCGAAAGTCCGAGAAGTTCTTGGATTTCAAAAATAAGAATCAATAAAAAAGCCTGAAAGAAAATTAATCTCTCAGGCTTTTTTTTATAATTTAAGCGTATAATTTTAAACTCTTTAACTTCGCGCCAATGCCATAATCACGCGCAAAATAATAACTATAATCGCAAAGATTGACCAGCCAGAAATACCAGAAGAACCTCCGGAATCACTTACACTTTCGGTTGCTGCATCAAGAGCATCTTTGTTTTTTCGGAACAAATTATTCAGTTCATAATTAACCGCATTATAATTTACTAAAGATGAAATCATTGGGTTAATCAATTCATGTCTCACAGCCGAATTACTGTGCAAATTATAAACCTTATTGTAAACTGCTTTAATTTTTTCGTCTTTTTCACCAGATCTAAAATGAGAAACTAAAACATAAAAACTGCGATATTTAAGGAACTCCACTGTTCTGCTTAAATCATTTAATTGCAAATTACCATTAATTGTAGCTATCGCATAATCAAGTTTCTCAGATAATTTTTTGCTTAAATTCTCCAGTGAATTTTCAGGTAAATATTCTTTTACGGCCAATAAATCATCAATATTATCAAACCTGTTTTGTGCTAGTAATTCATCTAAATTAAGGTCTAAATCTTTAGACAGAAATTTATCAATAAACGCTTGAACGTCAGCTTTACTAGATGAAACTGTATAATCAGAATTAAATCTGTTTCGTGAATAATTCTTTTTAGAAAAAAAGTTATATAAGATTCGGTTATTAGAAATAAATAAAAGCTGTCCAGCGTAATTATTCATTGCTAAAATCAAATTATCACCAAGATCAGCTTCAATACCGTAGATTCCTGATCGTTCAATTTCAAACTGTTTTCTTGCTTTTTCAATGTCTTCTGGACTGAAATCTCTTGCGTTCTCTTTGTAGATTCCAGCATTTTCAAATAGTTCAATTATATTCATTTAAATTTTAGATTTTTGGTTAAACAAATATATTCTTTATATCATTTAATGCAAGTTTCTGTGTTAAAAAAACATTTAAATTGCTTCAAACATTTTGCCAGGTAAAGGCCTAATCAAGCCTTTAAGTTCCATGTTTAAAAGAATTCCAGATATTCTAAAAATCGGAAAATTGCACTCTAAAGCGATGATATCTAATAACTCTTTTCCGTTTTTAATCAGGAAATTATATACACATTCCTCATCAGGATTTAGCTCTACAAAAAGTTGTCTTTGAATTGTTTTTGGTTTGTTTTCTAAATCCCAATTCAGGACGTAAATTAGGTCGGCCGCACTTGTCAGCACATTGGCTTTTTGCGTTTTAATTAAATCATTGCAACCTTGGCTGTATCGGTCTGTAACACGCCCAGGAACTGCAAAAACTTCACGGTTATAGTCATTTGCTAAATTGGCCGTAATTAATGACCCTCCTTTATCAGCAGATTCGATTACGATTGTGGCTTCGGTCATGCCGGCTACAATTCGGTTACGACGAACAAACTTCTCTTTATCAGGATTTGAAGAACTCCAAAATTCGGTAATAAAACCGCCGTTTTCTTCCATTTTTGCAATATACTTTTTGTGTGTTTTTGGATAAATCTGATTCAACCCGTGTGCCAAAACACCAATTGTCTGCAAGTTGTTTTCCATTGCCAATTGATGGGCTACAATATCGACACCATACGCAAATCCGCTAACAATAACAGGATCTAGCGGTGCAAGATCTTCGATAAGTTTTTTGCAAAAATCAATTCCATACGACGTTACCTGGCGCGTTCCTACAATGCTAATTAGCTTTTTGTTTTTTAAATCTATATTTCCAGAAGTAAACAACAAAACCGGCCCATCAATACAATGTTTTAAACGATCAGGATAACTGTCATCCTGAAAATAAGAAACCTTTATTCCGTCTGATTTTATAAATTCAAGTTCCTGATTGGCTTTTTCAAAAACAGTTTTGTCTTTTAAGTTTTTAATCAAAATAGAACCTACTCCATCAATTCCGGCGATTTGAACTGATTTTGTTTTAAAAACCGCTTCGGCATTTCCACAATGTGTCAATAATTTTTTTGCCATAATGTCGCCCACTCCATCGACTTTTAGTAAGGCTAACAAGTAAAATAATTCCTGGTCTGACATTGCTTAAAAATATTATGTAAAATAGAATTGAAAACTAAAACAAATTAAAGCTGCAAATATGGTTAAATTAAAGTAATTTCTTAATAAAACATAGGTTTTAAAACAAGTGCACTAAATAAAATCATAAACGACACCACTTAAATAATTGACAACGAATTGTATATAAAATAATCTCGATTGTTAATAAAAATTGTGAATAAAATTTTGATAACTATATTCGTTCCATAACTTTGTTACTATGAAAATCGAAAATTACATAGGACAGTTATTGTATCGTTATCAGTGTGTAACGGTTCCAGGCTTTGGTGCTTTTTTGACGGAAATTCAGTCAGCACAGCTGAATGAAAACACAAATTCGTTTTCTCCTCCAAAAAAAATGATCACTTTCAACAGTCATTTAAAAAACAATGACGGTTTGCTAGCTAATCATATTGCAAGTGCTGAAAAAACATCATATGGTTTTGCTGTAAGCGCTATTGCTTTTGAAGTTTTAAACTGGCAAAAAACACTTGAAGAAGATGGGACAATAAGCTTAAAAAATATTGGCGAAATTCGTTTGAATTCTGAAAAAAACATCATTTTCACCCCAAATGATCAAACGAACTATTTAGCAACTTCGTTTGGACTAAGTCCGTTTATTTCTCCTGCTATCAAAAAAGAAGTCTTGGAGCGCAAATTAGACGAAGTTTCGACAAAAGAAACTGTGGCGCTTTATGATGATGAAGAAACTAGATCATCAAATCCGTTCCTAAAATATGCCGCTATATTTGTTTTAGGACTTGGAATTACGGGAAGTATAGGATATCCATTATATCAAAATCAAATCGACTCTCAAACATTAGTTGTTGAAAGTGCGGTTCAGAAAAAAGTAGAAAACAAAATTCAAGAAGCGACTTTCTTTATTCAAAATCCTTTGCCTGCTGTAACGCTTTCTGTAGACTCTGCAAAAGTTGAATCACCAGAAGCAAAACTAATGCCGTATCACATTATGGCTGGTGCTTTTAGAAGTGAAGAAAATGCAAGAAAAGCTTATAACCAATTGATTAAAGATGGTTATCAGGCCCGTATGCTTGGTGAAAACAAACACGGCTTATTCCCGGTTTTATACGGAAGTTATGCTACGATGGCCGAAGCCACAAAAGCACAAAAAGAAATACAAAAAGGCGAAAATCCAGATGCCTGGATCTTAGTCGAAAACTTATAGTATTTAAAAAATCCGATTCAGTTGAATCGGATTTTTTTTGGCTTATTCTGTTACTTATAAAACTTAAATTTTCAGCTATAAATTTCATCCTATTATAATTTCGTTTTTTTATAAAACTTAAATACGGATGAAAAAAATATTTACAACATTTGCCTTTGTATTGGTCTTTCTAAATTCACAATACTTTATTGCTCAACAAATTAATAAAAGCCAGACACAACAAGACATCGAGTTTCAAAAGGCTGAAAAAGAGACGGAGAGAACATTGGCAGAAAATCACAGAAAACTTGATGATCGAATTTCTGAATTAAATAGACAACAAAAAGAACTTGAAAAACAGAAAAAGGAAATAGAATCAAAAAAGAAAAGCCTCAGCAAGTCTGAAAACAACTTGAAGTCAACAAAAGACAAAATAAGCAGACTTGAGCATGAAAATCAGAAATTAGAAAATAAAATTACGACCGCTTCAATATCAGAAGAAGAAATAGCGAAACAGAAGCTAAAAACTAAAGAAAACGAGGTAAGTATCCAAAAACTAAAATTAACGCAAATAACGCAGGAAAAAGAGCTTGAAAAAGCAATGTCAGCATTATAAACAAAAAGCCTATTTAAATTAAATAGGCTTTTTGTTTATCGTGGAACAATTGTAGCATCTTGCTTTAAAATTTCTTTTCCATTTTGTGTGATAATTAATCTCGCAGGAGGCGAATCTTTTGTAGCTAAAACAATAATATCGCAAGTATAGGTAAACTGGTCTTTTTTAAATTCATATTGATGATTTCCACCACTTCCTTCTATGATTAAAACTCCACCATTGATCACTAAATCAGGCTCTTCAATCATTTTTTTATTTATCGACCAGGAAGCATATCTATAATTTTCATGTCCCAAATTATCAATTCTGATTTTGAATTTTGAAGTTTCTAAAATGCAAATTGGTTTTTGAAAAAAAGCAACACTAGAATGCAATTCTTTTTTTTGTGCCTCATTGAGCTTCTTTTTACGATCGTTTTCTGCCTTCGATTGATAATTTATGCTTGTCACACGTCCATCAAAATCAAGCCAGACATTACCCTTATTCAGCATCATCCCGCGCCAGCCCATATCAGACCAATTTTTTTCAGGATTAGATGCTGTAATTTCTTTTTTTAAAGTGGAGTCGAAAATTTCAGAATATCGGTTTATAAAATCAGTTTTATCGACAATATCTGGGATTGGATATTCCCGTTTTAAAGGATAAAAAACCATTTCGGCTAAGGCTTCTTTCCTATCGCCTTTTACATTATCAATAAAACTCTGAATGCATTTTTGATACTCCGGCTTTAAACTTTGAGCTGAAATCAAACTGCTGCACAAAATCAATAAAATTAAAAACAGATTCTTTTTTTTCATATTAAAAACATTTTAATTGATTGTTAATGTGATCCATAACTAAGTTATAAAAAAGTAACTCACTATAATAACGCCTGAAACATTCAAAACATTATGTCGTAGAAAAACAAAAAACCCTGTTCCACATGAAACAGGATTTCTTTACTTGGTTACTATTTTGGCATTTTGATTTAATATTTCTTTGCCGTTTTGAGAAATCGTTAATTGGGCCGGCGGAGAATCAGAGGTTCCTATGACAATGATATAACATTGATACAAATAGACATCTTTTTTAAAATCGTAATGACTGTTTCCTCCACTTCCATCAGAAATCCATTTTCCGTTAGTAATCACTAAATCAGGTTTTTCACTCATTGGTTTTTTAATCGACCAGGAAGCATATCTGTAATTATCGTTTCCTAAATCATCAATTCTAATTCTGAATTTTGAGGTTTCCAGTACATAAACCGGCGCTTTAAAAGTCGCAATTGAAGAATGAAGTTTCCCCTTTTCGCCAGCGATTAATTTGTTTTTAAGATCTTTTTCTGCTTGAGATTGATAGTTTATAGTAATAATTTTTCCATTTGTATCCATCCAAATATCACCTTGTCCTAGCATAATTCCTCTCCAACCCATTTCGGCCCAATCTTTTGCTGGATTTGAATTGATAATTTCCTTCTTAAGATTGGCATCAAAAATCTGGTCGTATCGTTTTATAAAATCGGCTTTATTTTTAACGGCGGGAATCGGATATTCTCTTCCAATCGGAAAAGAAATAAAAGAAGCGACACCATCCTTGTTATTGCTTTTTACATTGGCAATAAAACTTTTAACGAACTTTTGATATTCTGGTTTTAGATCCTGTCCATCAACATTTTGAAGTGAAAAAACAATAAATGCGAAGAATAATATCTTTTTCATAAGTTCTATTTTACATAATGTTAAAACGAAATAATCCTGATTATAAACACTAAGTTACAAATAGAAAATCAATTAATACTGGCTTTGAACATTTTAAGTTCGTCCCAAGTAAATTTATCTCCGTATTTTTCTTTTAGCGGACTCAAAGATTCTTCCTGATAAAACTCAAAAGCATCGCGAAGCTCCAGAATTTTATCATCTGGAAGAACATCAACAATATCCACCTTTTTAGCTTGAATCAGTTTTATCAAATGTGTTTCGACCGTCTGAATTGTTAGCTTTCGGATACGCGCAATATCTTCAACAGAATTTTTCTCAATCCACAAATCGTATGTTTCTTCTACAGTAGTCTTTTTTATGGCTTTTTCAGCCTCTTTCTCTGATTTTTTATAAGAATAGCGCGTAACGGGCTCATCGACCTGAAACATGTCTGTATGAGCCATTTTAAACTCTTCTCTTATTTTAGAAATCTTATCCGTTTTATAATTTTTTATTGCGGGAGAAGTCAGGCTTTCTTTGCTGATTGTTTCACGGGAAACCACAATTTCAACAAGCAGTTTAGCTTTCATTAAACGCAAAACGGCCTTCGTCTGTAAGTCATCAAGCAAAGACAATTCTTCATAGAATTCTTTAACTTTTTTAAATTTTTGAATTTCAGCCATTTTACTCAAAAGATCTGTCACCAGCTTATCCATTGGCTTAAAAAAGTAATCATAAGCTGCCTCTACCCTTTCTTTCACAAAAACCAAATCGACAGTTTCGCTGCTGAAAATTTTATTAAGCTGATTTATGAATTTCTGCGAAGGATTTACAAGCGCTTCCACTGCGTCTAAACGCTTATGCGCCCAAACAGAATGTTTTGCTTTTTCTGATCCGGTCGCATTTTCATTATAACTAAAACGATGATTACGCCATTCCTGCGCTAAATCTGTCCAATTAAAACTGTTAATCAGATAGTTATGAATGAAATTTTTAGTTTCAAAATGAAGTGAATTTTTCAAATCATCTTCCGAAGCTTTGTTCAAAGCATAATCCATCACATCCTGGTCATTCGAAAGTCCATTCATCTGCATCGAAGAAAGCAAAATAAGCCCGTTTAAGGAGGTTAAACGAGAAAGAGCGACATATGCTTGTCCGGGCAGAAAAACCTGCGATACATCAAGCGCTGCTTTCTCAAAAGTTAATCCCTGACTTTTATGAACCGTAATGGCCCAAGCCAACTTTAACGGATAATGAGCAAAAGTGCCCAGAACTTCTTCTTCTATTTCTTTTGTGAGCTCGTTTACTTTGTAGCGGATATTTTTCCACTCGTATTTCTCTACTTCAATCGCCTTATTTTCTTCAGGAAAGTGAACAAAAATTTCTTCAGCAGAAAGCGACTTTATAATTCCCATTTTACCGTTGAAATATCGTTTTTCAAAAGACAAATCGTTTTTGACAAACATAACCTGAGCGCCAACTTTTAATTTTAAATTTTCTTCAACTGGGAAAATTTTTTCCGGAAAGTCATGAACTACAAATGGTTGATACGAAAATTCATTTCCAGGCAAATCATTAATTGCCTGTTCGTTAATAGTATCGGCTTTTGCATTATGAGTCGTCAAGGTGATAAAACCTGGATTCATTTTCAGGTCAAAATCTGGTTTTACATATTGATTTAGAACCTGGATATCCTCTTTTGTGATTTTATTATTTCGGAGATTATTCAAAACCGAAATAAAAACATCATCGCTTTGACGGTAAATTTTAGATAATTCAATATACAAAGGCGGATTTTGCTGAATTACATGCGAATGAAAAAAGAATTTTCCTTTGTAATAGTTGCGCAGAGTTCGCCATTCTTCATCTCGAATTACGGGCGGAAGCTGCAATAAATCTCCAATAAAAAGCACTTGAACACCACCAAAAGCACGAGTATTTCTTCGTACTGTCTGCATCATAAAATCAATAGCATCCAGTAAATCAGCACGGAGCATACTGACTTCATCAATAATCAACAATTCCATGTTTCGAATAACGTTACGTTTAACATTATTCATTTTGAAATGTCTACGCAATGATTCTTTATTTTCAAATTTTACTGTTTCAGTAAACTGAGAACTTTCTGCGTAAGAAGGAATAAAAGCTGAAAACGGCAACTGAAACATAGAATGAATCGTAACGCCGCCAGCATTTAGCGCAGCAATACCTGTAGGCGCTACAACAACCGTATTTTTATGTGTAGTAGCAATAATTTCGCGCAAAAGCGTCGTCTTTCCAGTACCCGCTTTACCGGTAAGAAAAATCGATTTTTGGGTCTGATTTATGAATTGTAGTGTGTAAGCAGCAGCTTCTGAAACGTTTTGCATTCTGGCAGGTATTAAACGTCAAAAGTATCGCATTTTTATAAAAGAAAAAAACCTAAATCAATTGCTGATTTAGGTTTTTCCATTTAATTTAGTTAGTTTGGTAGTTTATTTTTTAGCCTCTTCACCTTCTTTTACAGCAGCTTTTCCATCCGTTTTTGGAGCCGCTTTATACTTATCATTCAATTCTTTAATGATATCTTTTGTAATATCAAATTTATCTTCAGCATATAAAATTGATGCAGCATCACCTGTACCATAAATGTATGCGTAACCATTCTTTTTACCGTAATCTTTGATGAATTTTTTAACACCGCTGATTAAAGAATCCATTTCTACACCGCTTTCCTGCTGTAATTGCTGTGATAAAGCTTGTTGAGCGTAACCCAACTGTTGCTCTCTTTTTTGCAATTCAGCTCCTCTTTGTTGTGCCCATTGCTGACCATTTGCCTGCGCCTGGCTTTGAAAATTAGCAGCGTCTTGTTTAAAACGAGTAATTTCAGCTTGTAGTTGTCTCCCTTTTTCCTCCGCCTGAGCTTTGTATTTTGCTTCCAGGTCTTTTGCTTCAGTGTATTCTTTCATTAAAACTGAAGTATCTACGTAAGCTGTTTTTACTTCCTTAACTTCCGCTGTTTTATTACAAGAAACAGCCAAAATTGAAAGTCCGATAATTACTAATGCTTTTTTCATTTCTAAATTTCTATTTTTTTTATTGGTATGAAAGACAAAAATATAAAAAAATAAATAGCATCAACATAAAGTTTAAAAAATGCTAAAAATTTATGATATTAGTTTTCTTTATGATACTAAAGTGTACTATAAAATATCATTATTAAAAGTGACTTTCATAGCTTCTATTTAAGATATGTTTCTCAAAAAAGACAACACAAGGCCTCAATTTACCTATAAAAACGCCTTAAATATGCTTATTTTAAGTTTTCGTCCTTTTTTAGCGTATAATCAATCTTTAAAACTCTTTCTAACTTTCTGTTTCTAAAAAATTGTTGAAAAAATGCAGCAATAAATATTTAGTTGAAAATTTCGCTTTTTTGAAAATTGAAACGAATTTTTTTTTTTGAAGTTTTTTTATTTTCATTTTTGAGAAAAATACTGAAAGCAAAAAAACAAGAATTATGATTTTTTTTTTACTTGATTAAATTCAAAAATTTAAAAACTAAAAGCAACGAAAAATTCCAAAAACTGCAGTGATTTTCAGGTATTAGTTTTCTTTATGGATCAAAAAAAAGCTATAAAATATCACTATTAAAAGTGACTTTCATAGCTTTTATCAGAGCCGTTTTCTCAAAAAAGACAATACAAACCCTCGTTTTACCCAAGAAAACGCTTTAAATGCGCTTATTTTGCGTTTTAGTTGTTTTTTAGGACATAAATATGCGATGAATACTCTTTTGATGAGGACGCTTTTAAATTTGATCGTAAACCGACAAAAAAAGCACTAATGAAATTCATTTTTCCTGTTTTGTATTTTTCAGAAAGAAGACTCACATAAAATGAATCAAATTTCATTGGAAGTACTTTTTCTAATTTCATATCTACTTTTTCAAAAAGCAGTTTGATCGCTTTTTTTGAAAAATGCCAAAAGTGAATTGGCACATCAAAAGCTGCCCAAAATTCTCCGTAATGTTTTGCGTCGAACGATTTGAAATTTGGAACCGCAACAATTAATGTTCCAGTTGGCTTAAGCAATCGCTTTAATTCTTGAATTTGAAGTTCTAAATTTGGAACGTGTTCTAAAACGTGCCACATTGTAATTACGTCAAAAGAATTATTTTCAAGTTCGCTGATTTCTTCAACAAATGAAATTCCTTTTTGCATTGCAATATTTTTTGCACGCTCACTTGGTTCAACTCCAATTACATTCCAGCCATCATTTTTTGCTGTCAATAAAAAATCTCCAGTTCCAGCACCAATGTCTAAAATTTTACCTTTTTGAGATTGTTCCGAATTAATTAAATTCAGTTTGTTTTTTAAAGCGATACTTTTCACAAAATGATACGCTTTTTCAAAAACAGAGCGTTTGTTATCTGTATGCGAAATATAATCTTCGCTTTCGTAATATCTTCCTAAATTTTCTAAATCTGGTTGCGGAGAAGTTATTAGCATATCAAGATCTTCATCGTGATACAAGTCGAAAATTTCTTTTGAAACAGAATGGTCTTTTACAGTAAGAAAATGTTTTTTATTTAAAACGTCCATTTTTTAATTAATAGTTATTTAATAGAATTCGGGTTTGAATTTATGTAGCGTTGAACCAAAGTTCATCAAAACAATTATTTTTAATCAAACCGTAAAAAGATGGACAGCTGTCCATCTCTACGATTATTAATATTTTATTTTATTTTCAAAAATCCACTGCGAACTTTTAAAAAGTTTCACGTGGAACATTTTATTTTGTTTCAGGTTTCAAGTTTCACGTGGAACGAAAAACAAACAAAAACAAAATTTCAGATTCCACAAAACGTAAAACCTGAAACTTGAAACTTTTTTTTATCTTCCCATATAAATCAAAAGCACAGAAATATCACTTGGCGACACACCGCTGATTCTTGATGCTTGCGAAATAGTAACTGGACGAATTTTGCTTAATTTTTGTTTCGCCTCAATTGACATAGATTTGATTTTATTGTAATCGAAATTTTCTGGAATTTTTACTTCTTCTAAACGATTAAGTTTATCTGCATTATTTCTTTCTTTTTCGATATAACCAGAATACTTAACTTGAATCACAGCTTGCTCTACAATCTCTTCATCAAGATCATTTTCTTTTATATAAGAATCTACTTTTTCAAATTTCAGCATATCCTCCAATTCAATCTGCGGACGTGAAAAAATCTTAAACATTTTATCCCCTTGTGAAATTGGCGCCGATTCTTTCTCCACTAAAATTGGATTTGTTTCAGCAACTGTCACACTCGTTTCTTTGAAGAAAGCAACCATCTTTTCAGACTCGTTCAATTTATGCTCCATCCTTCTCAATCTTGCTTCAGAAGCTAAACCAATTTCGTATGACATTGGCGTCAATCTGAAATCGGCATTATCTTGTCGCAACAATGTTCTATATTCTGCTCTTGATGTAAACATACGATATGGTTCTTCCGTTCCTTTCGTAATTAAGTCATCAATCAAAACTCCAATATACGCTTCATCACGTTTTAAAATTAATGGCGCTTTTTCGTGCACTTTTAAATGCGCATTTATTCCCGCCATCAAACCTTGTGAAGCTGCTTCTTCATATCCTGTTGTTCCGTTAATCTGTCCGGCAAAATATAAACCTTCAACCAACTTCGTTTCCAAAGTATGTTTTAATTGCGTCGGCGGAAAATAATCATATTCGATTGCGTAACCCGGACGAAGAAATTTCACATTCTCAAAACCTACAACTGTACGTAAAGCTTTAAACTGAATATCCTCTGGAAGAGAAGTTGAAAATCCGTTTACATATACTTCACAAGTTTTCCATCCTTCCGGTTCAACAAAAAGTTGATGACGTTCTTTATCAGCAAAACGATTAATTTTATCTTCAATCGAAGGGCAATATCTCGGGCCTAAACTTTTTATTCTTCCGTTGAACATTGGTGAACGATCAAAACCAGATCTCAAAATATCATGAACATCCAATGACGTGTACGTCATGTGACAAGATCTTTGATGCGTTAACGGAACCGTTAAATCCGAATAAGAAAACTTATCCGGTTTTGCATCTCCTTTTTCTTCGTTCATTTTCGAATAATCCAAAGAACGTCCATCAACTCGTGGCGGTGTTCCCGTTTTCATTCTTCCAGCTTCGAAACCGACATTCACCAAATCTTCAGTAATTCCAGTTGCAGCACTTTCACCAGCTCTACCTCCACCGAATTGTTTTTCTCCGATATGAATCAATCCATTCAAAAAAGTTCCGTTTGTCAACACAACCGATTTGGAACGAATCTCAACTCCTAACGAAGTTCTAATTCCTTTTATTTTTCCGTTCTCGATAATCAAACCTTTTACCATCTCTTGGTAGAAATCCAAATTTGGAGTTCCCTCCAACATCAATCTCCATTCTTCAGCAAAACGCATTCGATCACTTTGAACTCTTGGCGACCACATTGCAGGTCCTTTTGATTTGTTCAACATCTTGAACTGAATCGCAGTTCGGTCTGAAACAATTCCGGAGTATCCTCCAAGCGCATCGATCTCACGAACAATTTGTCCTTTTGCAATTCCTCCCATTGCAGGATTGCAAGACATCTGGGCTATGTTCTGCAAACTCATTGTAACCAATAAAGTTTTGGATCCCAAATTCGCGGCCGCTGCCGCGGCTTCGGATCCTGCATGACCAGCACCAACTACAATAACATCGTACTCTTCTAAAAACATTTTGTTTTATTATTCTCTGCAAACCGTTTAAGGCGGTTCTCAGAATTAACTTTATTTTATTTTGTTCCACGTGGAACGTACTAAAGGTTTCAAGTTTCAAGTTTTAGGTTATCACTTTACAAAAAGTTCCACGTGGAACATCCGCAGATTTTTTCCAAAACTTCAAATCAAAACTTCAAATCAAAACTTCAAATCAAAACTTCAAATCAAAACTTCAAATCAAAACTTCAAATCAAAACTTCAAATCAAAACTTCATTTTAAAATGTTCCACGTGAAACGTTGAAATTTTCGTTTTCAAAATTACACATGTTTCACGTGGAACGTTCAGATTCTTTTATTGCTAAAATCAAACATGTTTCACGTGGAACAACTAACTCGTTTTAACAACTTGAAACTTGAAACCAAAAAAAACTGAAACAAATTCTTTTACTGTTCCACGTGAAACATCGCGATTTTTTCATCTTCTTTTGAACGCATTAATTCGGCGTCTTTATCTGATTTATCTTTATAACCACAGTAATGTAATATCCCGTGAGCAAGAACTCTTTTCAATTCTTCTTCAAAAGAAACATTAAAATCTTTTGCGTTATCCTCTACTCTTTCAACAGAAACAAAAATATCTCCGTTTAATTCATTGCCAACTGTATAATCAAAACTGATAATATCTGTTAGGGTGTCGTGGTTTAAATATTCTACATTTATTTTATGTAGGTATTCATCATCACAAAAAATATAATTTATTTCTCCCTCATTCTTATTTTCAGAAACAATCACAGCGCTCAACCAATCTGTAAAAGCTTGTTCGTTGTCTAAAGAAAATTCGGTTTCGTAATTAAAGTTTATCATTTTGTATTAAAATATTCTTGAACCTTTTGATTAAAATTCGAGCGCAAAGGTAGCGATTGTCTATTTAAAATCTCTACACTGTTTAAATAATCAGTCAACGAACTTGGTAACGCATTTGAACGATTCGAAAATTCAGCTTTATTTGTTTCAGATTGACGCTTAGTATCTTGACCTTGTTCTTGAACTGCATTGTTTAATTTTAATAATTCTTGCTGAATATTTAAAATTCTCTGAAGGTTCTCATTCTTAAATCCTTTATTTAAAATCTGTTTTTCTGAAGCTTTCATCTGGTCAATTACATTTTTACCCTGAGCGTCTAATCCTTTTTTAGCTAACTCTTTTTGCAAAGCTTCACGAAGTTTAACCTGCTCCTTGTAAATCTCCATTATCTTTTCAGCATCTCCTTCTCCATCATTACCTTCATTTCCATCTTTGCCGTTTGCTCCTTCTTTATTT
Source organism: Flavobacterium sp. 245 (assembly GCF_004362055.1). GTDB lineage: Bacteria > Bacteroidota > Bacteroidia > Flavobacteriales > Flavobacteriaceae > Flavobacterium. The sequence continues at coordinate 686,053 of NZ_SNXB01000001.1, read as the reverse complement.
CCTTGTCCGTTTTTCCCCTGACCATTCTTTCCATCTTTTCCATTTCCATCTTTTCCTTGCTGACCATCTTGGCCTGGTTTTCCTTCTCCAGTTTTTCCTTGCTGACCAGTTCCGGGTTTATCTCCAGACTTCATTCCTTCTTTCATTTTATCAGCTAAACCTTTTTGCTTTTGTATAATATCCGGAAGTTGCATTCCTTGACCGTCTCCAGGTTTTGGTTTTCCCATTCCTGGTTTAGACATTTGCATCTGCATATTATTTAAAAGATCACTTAAAAAATCAGCTAATTTGTTTGCAGATGAAACAGCGTATTGCTGATGCGAAACTCCTTTTGGAATTTGAACATCGGTTAATACTTCAATTGCTTTGTCCATATTATATTGTACGTTTCCAATTTCTTTAGTTACATCTTCTGCAATTTTTGGATTTCTCAAGGACATTGCAAACAAGCTATCATCGACATGACGAAACTGTTGTTTTAAATTCTGCTGAATTTTTATATTCTTCGTATATGCAGAAGAACCTAATTTCATCGATTTAAATTGTTTCATAACATCTTCCTGAGATAATGAAAAAGCCAAAAGGTTATCCAGAATCTGACGAAGCATTGCAACATCTTCTTCTAATTGTTCTTGTTCTCCACCTTCCATACTAGAACTCATTTGCTCAGCCATTGACTTCATTTTCTTTGAAGCACTTTTTTGTTTTGGCTTAGCCGAAGAAGTATTCTTTTTGTTTAATTCTTCAGAAGCTTTGTTCAAATCATTCTCTACGTCTTTTTCTTTAGAAGCATCTTTCGGAATATCCAAAGGAGATTTTAAAGTATTGTTTTCCTCTTTCAAATCTTTAAGATCTTCTTGAATTTTATCAAATGATTTATTAATGTCGTCTTGTTTCTCTTTTGTGTTTTCAGCATCTTTATTAGAAAGTTCTTCTTGTTTTTCTGCCAACTTATTTAGTTTCTCTGCAACCTGCTCTGCTTTCTTTTCTACATAAAAACGTTTGGTCAATTCGACCAATTGTTCTAAATTACGAGATTGATTTTTACTGATTTGTTTGAACTTTTCCATCTTATCAAACAAATCTTCACTGTTTAATTTGTTATTTAAGTTCTTCAGTTCATCCATCAGTTTTTGATTTTTCTCTAAATCTTTTTCGGCATTATCTAAACGCTTTTGTAAATCTTCGGCAGTTTTATCTTTCTTATCTGTATTGTATTTATCTAAATTCTTATTCATTTTTTCAGCAAACTGCTTCATCATTTCGTCTTGTTGTTTCTGACGTTTGATAAAATCATTTACCTTTTGCTGATCTTTAAACTCTAAATTATCTTTTTCTTTTCCGGTATTTTTTAGTTTATCCATTTCAGAAAATTGCTTTTCCTGATTCTTTAATGATTTCGATAAACTATTGATATTGGCATTTTGCTGTTGCAATTCTGCATCCTGAATTTCATCTATTGTAGCAACTCGATCTGAAAATATAGAAGATTTTGTACTCTTAAATCCATGCAATGCATCATTATCAAAAATCTCAAAATAGTATTCATACGACACTCCTTCTTCTACCGGAAGATTACTTGGAAAATTAAAAACGAACTGATCAAACACAGCTTGCTTTACCGGAATAGTTCCTCGTTTTGCAGTTTGAGGTTTGCCATGTTCGTAATAAATAACTTGTAATTTTGACAAACCATAGTCATCTCCCAATCTGCCTAAAACATAATTCTTATCTAACTTTAAACTATCCGGAGCCGGAGAAACTGTAATTGTTGGATACTGATCTTTGATAACAGACAGCTGATACTCTAATTTCTCGTAGTTTTTAACCTTATTATTCGAAGTAAGAATTTGATATTCTGTATTTTCATTAATATTTTTAGCCAATTTAAAATCGTTTTCGGCTTTGTTAAACTTCAAAATAGAGTTTTCATCTTTCCAAACCACCTCTTGAGTTGACTGTGTTTTCATTTTCCAAGTCACAATTGTTCCTTCTGGTACAATGGCATTTCCGGTTCCCTGAATCGTTTCTGATTTCTTTTTTAGATAAGATGGAAAATTCAAAACCATTTCGAAGTTGGCAATCGATGGAACTGTAATAACTTTTAATTCATATTCATTTGATGAAACTGAATTTCCTTCAAAAGAAAAAGCAATATCTGAAGTTGGTTTTTCAATCTTAAATTCGAACTTTCCGGTTTGAGAAGATTCCATAAAATAACTTTCATTACCAATATGAATCATTACATTTTCCGGAACAACGTTTCCTTCTGTTTCTACCTTTACAATAAAATCTTTGTTTTCTTCTGTCTGAAGATTGTCATTTAAAACCACAAATTTGAAAGGAGCCGGTGGTAAAAACGAAGCATTAAAATGTACGACTCTATTAAAACTTTGCGAAATTATATTGCTGTTTCCGGAAACAAAAAAGACAGCAAACAACAAAACCGGAATCAGAGCTAACGGCAAATACTTTTTATTTGATTTATAATTGATCGCATTTCCGAATGGAATTGGCTGTAATGAATTTGCTTTTTGCTCAATCGAAGCCAACATTAATTCTGAACTTTCAGCCGAATTTTCATTTGAAGAAAGCTGTAAAAAGTTTGTTAGTTTATCACTTACTTCTGTAAAATGATTTCCAATAATAGCAGAAGCCTGATTATAATCGATTCCTTTTTGAAGTTTGAACAACTTAAAAATTGGAAACAAGATAAAACGGAACAATAGAAAAACTTCTACTGCAATAAATATCCAGAATAAAAACGTTCTTCCAACTGGTTTCAGCCAAAGAAAATACTCTATAAAAAGCGTAAATAAAAAGTATAATAATCCCAAACCGATAAAAAGAAGTCCTCCTTTTATCAATTCATTCATATAATATTTCTTTATAAATCCTTCTAACTTCTGATATATTGCAGATGATGTTTTCAAAATAAAATCTCTTTTAATTATAACCTATAAAAGTACTAATTTTAATTAGAAAATGATCAATTAGAAAATTAGTCAATTAAGCGCAACACAAGACATTATCTCATTAAACACATTTTCTAATTTTCTAATTCAGAGTTGTATCTTTGCATCAAAATTTAAACAAATGTCAAAGCAAGTTCGCGTGCGTTTTGCACCAAGTCCAACTGGACCATTACATATTGGCGGAGTTCGTACTGCCCTATTTAATTATTTATTTGCCAAAAAAAATAATGGTGTTTTTTATTTAAGAATTGAAGATACAGATCAGACTCGTTTTGTTCCAGGTGCCGAAGCTTATATTATGGAAGCACTAGAATGGTTGGGAATTGCTCCTGAAGAAACCGTTGGTAAAAATGAAAAATTTGGTCCGTACAGACAAAGTGATCGTAAGGAATTGTACCAACAATATGCCGATCAATTGATCAATTCGGGTTGGGCGTATTATGCTTTTGATACTCCGGAAGCTTTAGATGCACATAGAAAACAACACGAAGCTGAAGGAAAAACTTTTATTTACAATCATCACAATCGTGAAAAGTTAGATAATTCTTTGGTAATTTCTGCAGAAGAAGTTGCTAAAAGAATTGCAAATGGAGAGCATTATGTAATCCGTTTTAAAACTCCGGTTGACGAAACTTTACATTTAAAAGATATCATTCGTGGTGATGTAAAATTTGAAACGAACCTACTTGACGATAAAGTATTATTCAAAAGTGATGGTATGCCAACATATCATTTGGCCAATATTGTTGATGATCATTTGATGGAGACTTCACACGTAATTCGCGGAGAAGAATGGTTGCCATCGATGCCACTTCACTTTTTATTATACCGCGCTTTTGGTTGGGATGCTCCGGAATTTGCACATTTACCATTGATTCTAAAACCGGTTGGAAACGGAAAATTATCAAAAAGAGATGGAGACAAATTAGGATTTCCTGTGTTTCCATTAGAATGGAAAACCGAAGAAGGTGTTTCATCTGGTTACAGAGAAAAAGGATTTTTCCCTGAAGCGGTTATAAACTTCCTTGCTTTGTTAGGTTGGAATGATGGAACGGATAAAGAATTATTTTCTTTAGAAGAATTAATAGAATCTTTTGACTTGAACAGAGTTCATAAATCGGGTGCAAAATTTGATCCTGAGAAAAATAAATGGTTCAATCATCAATATTTAATCAAACAAAATGATGCCGATTTAGCGAAAGACTTCACTCCTATTTTAGTTGAAAAGGGCGTTGATGTTTCTAAATATGATGTTACAAGAATCGTTTCCTTGATTAAGGAAAGAGCGCATTTCGTTTCTGAATTTTGGGATTTAACTGATTTCTTTTTCCAGGCTCCAACATCTTATGATGAAAAAGCAAGCAAAAACTGGAAAGAAGAGACTCCGGCTTTAATGCAGGAATTGATTTCAACACTTGAATATATTGACGGTTTTGATTCAGCAAATATCGAAGCAATCGTAAAAGATTGGTTAACCAAAAATGAAATTGGAATGGGTAAAGTAATGCAACCTTTCCGCTTGAGTTTGGTTGGAGCTCTTAAAGGTCCTCACCTATTTGACATTGTTGAAATCATTGGAAAAGAAGAAACTATTTCGAGAATTCAGAAAGCGATAATTACCTTATAAATTATTTCACCATTAAGATATTAAGTTTATTAAGCTTAACTGAATGATAAAATTATATAATTATTTAAGTTCATAAAGCTTAGCTTAATTATCTTGACAAAGCTTGACTTAATTTACTTAATGCCTTAATGGTAAAAAAGTATAAACGCTAAGAAACATTTACAAAATGTTCTTAGCGTTTTTTTAATGTTTTAAAATTTTATTTTAGAAGAATTTTCGTAATTTACCAAGATCAAAAATCTAAATAAATATCATCATGGGTACAGCATTTATTATTCTAATAGTCTTCGGATTATTTATTTTCTTGTCTTCCTTCTTTACTGTAAAACAACAAAGTTCTGTTATAATCGAAAGATTTGGGAAATTTCACAGCGTTAGAAATTCAGGATTACAATTAAAAATTCCAGTTGTTGACAGATTGGCCGGGCGTGTAAATCTTAAGATTCAGCAGTTAGATGTTATCATTGAAACGAAAACAAAAGACAACGTTTTTATCAAAATGAAAGTTTCGGTTCAGTTTAAAGTTATCCAGGAAAAAGTATACGATGCTTTTTATAAGCTGGAATATCCGCACGATCAGATTACCGCTTATGTTTTTGATGTCGTTCGTGCCGAAGTTCCTAAACTAAAATTGGATGATGTTTTTGAAAGAAAAGACGATATCGCAATTGCAGTAAAAAGAGAATTGAATGAAGCAATGACGACTTACGGATATGATATTATCAACACTTTGGTAACTGATATTGATCCAGATATTCAAGTAAAAAATGCAATGAACAGAATCAATGCAGCCGACAGAGAAAAAACAGCTGCAGAATTTGAAGCTGAAAGCTCAAGAATTAGAATCGTTGCAAAAGCAAAAGCTGAAGCCGAAAGTAAACGTTTACAAGGTCAAGGTATTGCAGATCAGCGTCGTGAAATTGCAAGAGGTCTTGTAGAAAGTGTTGAAGTTTTAAACAATGTTGGTATCAACTCTCAAGAAGCTTCTGCCCTAATTGTCGTTACACAGCATTATGATACTTTACAAGCAATTGGTGCTGATGCCAATTCTAATCTAATTCTTCTACCAAATTCTCCACAAGCTGGTAGTGATATGCTAAATAATATGGTTGCTTCCTTTACAGCATCTAATCAAGTTGGCGAAATGATGAAAAAGAACAATAAAAAAGTTGAAAAACAGAAACCAACTCCACCACAATCTGGTTATGAAGATGATATTCAACCACAAAATACATAACAAAAAAAGAGGCTTAGCGGCCTCTTTTTTTATTTATAAACCAGCCAATTACATATGGTAAAATGGACTGAATAATTTTTACATATGAATTTGAAAAGTATTCTGTGTAAGAGGAAACAAAACCGTTCACAATTTTTTGAGGTGTTATGCTCTCTTTAGTTTTCTGAAAACTTAATACCAATTTCTGATAATTAATCTCCTTTTCTAATTTCAAAATTTCCAGATCTCTATCAAGTTCTGCATACGATGAGTATTTTTTCTTTTCCATAATTCTTAATCATTAAAAAAGATTTCTGAAAATTTCTCTAAAATTGGTCCTTCAACAAACTTGTCTTTTACAAAGAAAAGCAAAATTGTAAAAAACAAATAGATCCCTCCTACTGCTAAAAATCCCAGTGCATTACTTTCAAACAAACTGCCAAAAGCATATGCCGCAGCAAAAGATCCAAAAAGCAAAACCATACTAAAACACAATAAAATCAAAGTAAACTTAAAGATTAAAGTCGTAGACTTCATCGCCACTTTAAAACCCCAAAGTTTATAATATGCTAAATGACTTTCAATATATACTTTAGCCTGATCTTGAATATTTTCAGTATTTTCCTTTAATTCTTCAAAAGCCATAATGATTATTTTAAATAAAAAAAGCACACAACTCTCCTATAAAAATCAAGTTATGTGCTTTTTAAAATTATTATTTCTGAAGTTTAGCGTTTTGCGCTTTTAAATCAGCCAATTTAGTTTCTAAAAAAGTAATTACTTCTTCTGTTTTATGGCTGACATTTGAAAGTAAATCATTCAAAGTTCCATCCAGATTATGAGTAGCACTTGTAAATTTTTCACGAAGAACTTCAGAACTAGCATCAAAAGAATCTTTCAGATTATGCTTGGCATCATCTATATTCTCTTTAATTTTTGCTCTTGTTTTTGATCCTTTATCTGGTGCAAACAAAATTCCGATTGCTGCTCCTGCCGCTGCTGCTGCTAAAATTGCTGCCGCTGTATTTAAATTCTTAGACATGATGTTACAATTTTTAAATTATTAATAAAGATACTCATTTTTAAAATTATAAAACTTTGATAAATCGTTATTTATACAATATTAACACTATTATTAATACATATAAGCAACTGCTTCATACTTACCATCAGCTTTTTGAACGATACTTACAAAAGGGTAACCGCTTGAAGCTGATTTAGTTTTGATTCTCATAGCAGTCTGATTTTGGTTTGCAATTGGTGGTTCACCTTTTGTCCTAGTCGAAACTCCAGTGAAACTAGCTGCCTGCTTCAACCCTATTGTCTTTTCTTGAGGCAAAACAGTTACCATTTTGTAATCGTCTTTTGAATCTACAATTATCTTATCTGAAACCTTTTGAGTTTGTTTTGTTTGCTTGTTTGTTATAGATGAAACAACATGTTTACTGATTTTAACTTCTTCGGAGCTTCCGTTAACTGAATAATAAATTAAACCATTTTCGTTTTTAATGAAATTAACATCAAGCTGTTCACCATTGTGTTTTGTAATTTGATGTGTTTGAGAAATTGCAACATTTGCAAATAAAATTGCTAGCGTAAAATATAAAATTTTCATGATTATTAGATTTAAATTAAAAATGATCAGATTTGAAATTTAAAAACTAAAGCTTAACACAAATTCAAGATTATGGAATTTTGTCATTATGACACAATTTGAAAAATACCTTTTACGCCAAATATTATCAAAATTATATCACAATAAAAATGAGAACATAAAATTGTCTTTTCAAGAAATCAATTTTGAAAACCTACTGCAATAAAAATTACGAGTTTTTAAAAACAGCAGATTTCACTTTAGGTTTCTTTAACGGCAAATTTTAATTTTATAAAAATCATCTCTGATTTTTAGTGTTGAGTTAAAAATAGCAACTTTATAAACAATTGTATGTTAACAACCCGTTAAACTGACGAAAATAACAGCTAAAAGTTAAATAAACACTCTAAATAAACAATAATTCAAAAAATGAGTTATGTATCGAAGTAATAAAATAAAGGTCTTAAAATTAATTTATGAAGGTCATTTTTAAGATAAAACATCTATTAAATTTAAATTTATAATAGATTTTACATATAATTATTAAAAATTATAAATTTTTACTTTTAATAAATAAACTTTATAATTTAAATAATCACAAGTTTTTTAAAGATAAAATTTCATCCACTCAAAAAATGAAATCAAAAATTCAGGTTATAAACAATTCAGTGTTAATAAGCCTTTCCGAGTGCTAAAATACGATCAAAAATTAAAATAAAGCCTCTATTTTAATCATTTTAGAAAAGATGAATTCTGTATAGGAAGAAATTAAAAAATAGCTTAAAATCAATTTATGAAGGTTGTTTTTAATTTAAAATATCTATAAAAATTAAAATTTTAATAGAAAATACAAATAATAAAAAAAGCGCTTATAAAAGCGCTTTTCCATAGATTCTAATTATTTTATTTCTTTACCATTTCAGATAAAATTTCAATTTCCCTCTCCGATGCATTTTTTGGAGGATTTGAGTATAATTTTAAAATTTCATCATCAAATTGATTTTTGAAACTTTCACTTTCAATATCTCTTAAATTTAAAAGTGATTTTGATCGAACGTAAGTTGATTCACTTCTTAATGACATCGTATATAATTTTTTGATATCCTCTTCTTCAAAATCAGTAGATTTCCAGTTTGAATATTTCAAAATAAACTGAGAAAACAACAATGAAGCCTTATTATTGTTGATATTCTTCTTCAAAGAATTCTGCAAAAGTGAAAAACTAGAAACATTTTTAATGTTCTCGCCTATCGCACTTTCAATTGCAATACGCTCAGGCTTAGTTTCAACTTTAAAATATTTATTGATATCTTTTAAAGAATTATTGATGCTGTTTTCTTCTTTTTTACCCTTTTCTTCCCAAGCATCTTTCAATCCAACAGTTTTGTTAAATACTAATTTTGAAGCAGTTGAGTCTTTATCAACAGTAAAATAACCTAAACGTTGAAACTGAAATTTATCTTCATTTTGAACTGTCGATAAGCTTGGTTCAACATATCCAGTTACAATTTCTAATGAGTTTGGATTCACAAAATCTAAGAAATTTTTGTCTTTGTAACTGTCTGGTGCTTCATCTGTAAACAAACGATCGTACAAACGAACTTCTGCCGGCAAAGCGTGTTGAATTGAAACCCAGTGTAATGTTCCAGAAACTTTTCTTTGGCTTGCTTCTGTCCCACTTCCGCTTAAAGAATCAGTATCATAAGTTACATGAATTTCTGTAATATTTCCTTCAGAATCTTTTATAACAGATTCACCCTTAATAATATATGCATTTTTAAGACGAACCTCTTTACCTAAAGTTAAACGGAAATATTTCGATGGAGCTTCTTCTAAAAAGTCTTCTCTTTCGATGTATAATTCACGTGAAAAAGGTACCTTTCTGAAACCTGCATTTTCATCTTCCTGATTATTTTCAGCTTCCAACCACTCCTCTTTTCCTTCAGGATAATTTGTAATTACCAATTTTACCGGATCTAAAACAGCCATTACACGAGGTGCAATTTTGTTCAAATCTTCACGAATACAGAATTCTAAAACCGATACATTTATTAAATTATCACGTTTTGCAATACCAATTGTATTAGCAAAATTACGCAATGAAGCAGCTGTATAACCACGTCTTCTTAACCCTGATATAGTTGACATTCTAGGATCATCCCAACCGTTAACATGCTTTTCTTTAACTAGTTGTTGTAATTTTCTTTTACTAACAACGGTATGTGAAAGATTACGTCTTGCAAATTCTCTTTGCTTTGGACGAATCTGATTTTCATCAATAATCTGGTCTAAAAACCAATCGTATAATTCACGGTGAGGCAAGAATTCAAGTGTACAAAATGAATGTGAAATAGCTTCTAAATAATCACTTTGTCCGTGTGCCCAATCGTACATTGGATATATTTTCCAAGCATCTCCAGTTCTATGATGATGTTTGTGCAAAATTCTGTACATAATTGGATCTCGCATTAACATGTTTGTTGATTTCATGTCAATTTTTGCACGAAGAATATGTGTACCAGCCTCAAATTCACCATTTTTCATTCTTTCGAATAAATCTAAATTCTCTTCAACAGAACGGTTTCTGAATGGACTATCAGTCCCAACAGTAGACGGAGTTCCTTTTTGAATCGCCATATCTTCAGAAGACTGACTATCAACATACGCTTTATCTTTTTTAATTAATAAAACGGCCCAATCGTATAATTGTTGAAAATAATCTGACGCATAACGTTCTTCTGCCCAGGTATAACCCAGCCATTCTACATCTTTTTTAATAGCGTCAACAAATTCCTGTTCTTCTTTTTCAGGATTTGTATCGTCAAAACGTAAATTTACAGGAGACTGATAATCAAGTCCTAAACCAAAATTTAAAGCAATAGAACTAGCGTGTCCGATATGCAAATAACCGTTTGGTTCTGGTGGAAAACGAAAATGAAGTTTAGTTTGCGAAAGACCTGATTTTAAATCTTCCTCTATGATTTGTTCAATAAAATTGAGTGATTTCTCTTCTGATGCCATTATTTTATAGTAATTTTAGCAAAGATAAAAAAAAGGTTTCAGGTTTCAGGTTTAAAGTTACTTAACTGGCGTTAAACCTGAAACTTTAAACGTGAAACAATATAAAAATGGGAGTTATAAAACTAAAAAACATTCGCACTTTTTCCTACCATGGATGTTTAATTGAAGAAGGAAAAATAGGATCTGATTACACTATTGATCTAAAAATTAAAACAAATCTTCAGAAGTCGGCAGAAACAGATCATCTTTTAGACACTGTTGATTATGTACATTTGAACAAAATTGTTACCGAAGAAATGGCAATTCGTTCGCATTTATTAGAACATGTGGCCAAAAGAATCAATATTCGTGTACTTGCAGAAATTGAAATGATAGAAAAAACAACAGTTTGGGTTTCAAAAGTAAATCCTCCTATTGGTGGTGATGTTGAAACAGTTACTATAAAAATGACGGAAATTAGAAAGTAATTCTTTCGCTAAAAAAGCTAATTTTTTAAAATAGTTACTTTTAAAGTTTTGAATTTTAAAGATTTTAGTTACTTTTGCCATCCGTTCAAGCAATGGCGTCGTGGCCGAGCGGCTAGGCTGGGCTCTGCAAAAGCTCCTACTCCGGTTCGAATCCGGACGATGCCTCTAAAACCTCTAAAGCAATTTAGAGGTTTTTTTGTGTTTAATTTTTAGAAAAAATTAAATAAAGTTTACGTTCGAATCCGGACGATGCCTCAAAAACCTCTAAAGCAATTTAGAGGTTTTTTTTATGTTTAATTTTTAGAAAAAATTAGATAAAGATTTACGTTCGAATCCGGACGATACCTCTAAAACCTTTAAAATAATTTGAAGTTTAATTCTAATTTATCCACAATCTTGTCATCTCGACGAAGGAGAAATCCTCGCAAGAAGCTCGCCAAAGATTAGATATAAATTGCGGAGTTACTCGCGAGGATTTCTCCTTCGTCGAAATGACAAAACACACTTATAAACATAAAAAAACCTCTGAAATTCAGAGGCTTAATTTTATTTCTTCCAGTTATTAACAACTACTTCTCAATCTTCTCAAAAGCATTTCTAACCATTTCTTTTTCTTTTGGAAACCAGCCTTGGATCATTAAAGCAAATCCAAAAACCATTAAAACAATACTAATAACTTTCTTTATTTTAAGAATATTATTTGGTGTCATTTTAGACTTTAACTGTTTAGCTAATACTATTTTAATACAATCAACAATTAAATAAGTAACAATAACGGCAGTAAAAAAAGTAATCATTCTCGAGTTTTGCATTTCTAATTTTGGTCCAACAGAAATGATAACAGCCAACCAAAATCCTAATACTCCAATGTTAATAACGTTCAGTAAAAAACCTTTTACAAACAAACTTCCATAGTTTCTTTTGATGATATCACGATCGATTTCTTCATCGTTTATTTTTTCTTCTTTTTTTAGTTTTACAAAAGAAATAATACCATAAGACAGCATTATTATACCTCCAAAAATAAAAAGCGCGGGTTTGTCTTTTAAGCTAGAAATTAGCCTGTAACTCCCTAAATAGGCGATGGCAATAAAAAATATATCACCTAATACTACTCCAAAATCAAATACAATTGCAGATCTGAAACCTTTTGTAATACTGGTTTCTAATAAAACAAAAAATACCGGACCTACCATAAAGCTCAGAACAAGTCCCCATGGCAGTCCAGCCAGAATATCATTTATCATCAAAAATTATTTTACTTCTTCAATTTTACCACCAAAAACAGTTTTTTGGTTTATTTGTCTAGGTTTTCCATAAATGTAAATAGAGCCTCCAGCGCTTACTTTTGCGTCAACAAGGGTTGATGCATTCACATCAGCTTTTCCTCCCGCAGAAACGCTTACAGTAGTTTGAGAGGTAACTAATTTGCTAGCTAATAAAAAACCACCAGCTCCCAGACTTGCATCCTGGTTAGAAGCTTTACCAGTCAAGGTAATTTCTCCTCCTGAAACTGAGCTCACTTTTAGTTTATCAACATCCAAATCTACATTAATTTTACCACCTTCCTGTGCACTTACTTTAAATGAAGTTGCTTTTATAGCTTCTGTACTTGTAACAAGAGCTCCTTCATTAACGTCAATAAGTTCTATATGTTTGTAATACAATGTAATATCCAGCTCATCTCCAGATAATGGTTTAGATATAGTCATTCTTATTTTTAAGGTCCCTTTTTTGTTGATAACCTCTACTTCTGATTCGCGAGCTCCTTTAATGACCACTTTATTGTCTGAAGACGCTACTAATTTAACATGTAGTTTATCAAAAACTTTTACTTCATCAAAATCTCCTACTTCTTTTGTTACCTGTGCAAATGTCATTTGAACAAACAAAATTGCAACGCCAATTAATAACTTTTTCATATCTCTCTTTTTTTAATTTAACATTATTCTGCTCTTCTTAAAAAATGAAAATCAAGTTGTTTTTTAACTAAATCGGCATTTTTTACTTTAACATAAATTTCATCTCCTAATTGCAATATGCTGTTTGAAGTCGCTCCAACCAAAGCATATTGTTTTTCATCGAAAGTATAATAATCATCTTTTATCTCTCTGATTCTCACCATTCCTTCACACTTATTCGAAACAATTTCAACATAAATTCCCCATTCTGTAACTCCTGAAATAACTCCAAGAAATTCTTCATCCTGATGATCCTGCATGTATTTAACCTGCATGTATTTAATACTGTCGCGTTCAGCATTGGTTGCTAAACTTTCCATATTTGAACAATGCAGACATTTTGTTTCGTAAATTTCTTCGTCTACAGAAGCGCCTCCATCTAAATAAAATTGCAACAAACGATGTACCATAACGTCAGGATAACGACGAATTGGCGAGGTAAAATGGCTGTAATAATCAAAAGCTAAACCATAATGGCCAATATTATCTGTAGAATATTTGGCTTTACTCATACTTCTAATGGCTAGAGTATCAATTAGATTTTGCTCTTTTTTACCATTCACTTCTTCCATCAAAGCGTTCAATGATTTAGAAATATCGCCTTTGTTTCTGAAATCAATTTTATAACCAAATTTAGCAATTACGGTTTGCATCGCAATCAATTTATCTTCATTTGGTTCGTCGTGAATACGGTAAACAAATGTTTTCTTTTGTTTTCCAATGTATTCCGCCACTTTTCTATTGGCCAAAAGCATAAATTCTTCAATCAGATGATTGGCATCTTTTGAAATTTTGAAATATACTCCTTCTGGTTCTCCTTCGGCATCTAAGTTGAATTTAACTTCTACTTTATCAAAAGAAATTGCACCATTCTGCATTCTTTTCTTTCTTAAAATCTTCGCTAATTCATCTAATTTTAAAGTTGCTTCAACAATTTCATCTGAAACAACATAAGATTCTCCGGTAATTGAAATATCAACCGGAATCGTATTGTCTTTTGTTTCAATGATATATTGTGCTTCTTCATAAGCAAAACGCTGATCTGAATAAATTACTGTTCTACCAAACCATTGGTTAATAACCTGCGATGTTGGAGAAACTTCAAAAACAGCAGAAAACGTATATTTCTCTTCATTTGGGCGTAATGAACAGGCAAAATTAGATAAAACTTCAGGAAGCATTGGCACTACTCTATCAACCAAATAAACCGAAGTTGCTCGTTGATAAGCTTCATCATCCAAGATTGTTCCTTCTTCCAAATAATACGAAACATCGGCAATGTGAATTCCTATTTCGTAATTTCCGTTTTCTAACTTTTTGAAAGACAAAGCATCATCAAAATCTTTTGCATCTCTTGGATCGATCGTGAATGTCAACGTATCACGCATGTCACGACGTTTTGCAATTTCAGATTCCTGAATTGAAGTATCTATTTTTTGTGCAAAAACCTCTACTTCTACCGGAAAATCTGCTGGTAAACCATATTCAGCTAAAATAGCGTGAATCTCTGTATTGTGTTCTCCTGGTTTTCCTAAAACTCTGATTACAGATCCAAATGGACTATCAGCTCTTTTTGGCCAGTCTTCAATCTTAACTAAAACAACGTCACCATTTTCTGCTTCACCAATTTTATCCTTTGGAATAAAAATATCAGTATACATTTTTGGATTTGCAGTCGAAACAAAAGCGAAATTGGCCTGAATATCGATTACTCCAACAAACTCTGTTTTATCTCTTTCTATAACTTCAATTACTTCACCTTCAGGTCTTTTTCCCTTTCTTCGGTTATAAACATAAACCTTTACTTTGTCTTTATCCAAAGCTCTATTCAAATTATTTGTCGGAATAAAAACATCTTCACTAAAATCAGGACAAATAAAATAGGCCGTTTTTCGGCTCGTCATATCAATCGTTCCTTCATAATAATCCTGGCTTTCGGCTTTCACTAAATATTTGCCAGGTTCTGTTTCAATAATCTTTTTTGAAGCTGCAAGAATTTTCAAATCTTTAATAATCTGATTTCTGCTATTTGTATCATCAAGTTCAAGCTTTGCAGCTATTTGTTTATAATTGAATGGTTTATTAGCACTTTGCGATAAAATTTTTACTATCTTACTAGAGAAATCTTTCTCTTTTTTTATCGGCTTTCTAATTTTCTTACTCATATATCTTTTCTTATAAGGTTTAAAATTACAAATAAGATATCAGAATATAGATTTTAACAATTAGAATTATTAAAAATATAACTTTTCGTACATTTACAAAAAGACCTAATATGGAAAGCTTTAAAACTATCGCCGTATTCAATTATCAGCACGAAACTGTTGTTTTGAAACACTTATTAGAGCAGGAGGAGATTCCGTATTTCTTTGAAAACGAAGTAACGCTCTCTGTCGCTCCAATGTATTCGGCAGCACTTGGTGGCATCAGACTCAAAGTTCATCCAAACGATTTCGAAGAAGTACAGCAAATTCTAGACAATCTAAACAATCCTCTCAAAATCGTTTAAAAGCTTTCATTTTTTTCAAATTCAAAAAAATTTTTCCTTTTCAACTTTTTTAGTTTTCAACATATATTAAATACAACAAAAAAGATTTTTAAAAATTTAATAAAATTTGTTGGTTATTATAGTGTGTTAATATGTCGAATAAATTTATTTTTAAAAGTATTGAAATGAAGTTTCTCTTAGTTATATTGAGTTATCAACATAGTTATTTTTAGTTAAAAGATTAATTTATAAGACTTTTTGTATTTTAATTAACAACGGTTGACAACCAAAAATGAATTCATTTTGTAGATAAGTTCATATGTTGATATTTGTTGAAAATGGCATTTTTGATATTGATAACTTTTCTAAAAATTCATGAAACTTTATTAGGATTTTTAATTCCAGTTTTGGATTAGGTTTTTTTTCGACACAACCAAAAAAAACTTCTAATTTTCTTTTCGAACTTATTAACAAATAATGTTAACTTAAAGTTAATTGAATATCAACGAATTACGAATCGCTATCAACATTTCAAAATTTTAACAAAAACATTGTTTATTATTTATTGATTATGAGTGACTTATGGAGTTATCAAAAATATTAATAACTGTTAAGATTTTGATACTAAGATAGTTGTAAAATAAAGGTTTTTTATACGAATTCCACTAATCTACATTATTTATATTGGAATGTTTATACAGTATTAAAAAAGAAAAAAATTTGTGAAAATTGCTGTAATTCGTGGCAAACATTTATTAATTGAGTAAATTTGTACTACACAACTTAATAGTATAGAAAAAATGAAAATTTCGATAGGAAACGACCACGCAGGACCAGAATATAAAAAAGCAATTGTTGCAATGCTGAAAGCAAAAGGATATGAAGTTACAAACTACGGAACTGATTCTGAAGATTCTGTTGATTATCCTGATTTTGGACATCCAGTGGCAAATGATGTTTCTGAAGGAAAAGCTGATTTTGGTATTGTTATTTGCGGAAGCGGAAACGGAATTGCAATGACGGTTAATAAACACCCAAAAGTAAGAGCTGGTCTATGCTGGACTAAAGAAATTGCATATTTAACACGTTTGCATAACGATGCTAATATTGTGAGTATTCCGGCCCGCTTTACCTCTATTCCACAGGCAGTTGAAATTGTTGAAACCTTTTTAACTACAGCTTTTGAAGGCGGAAGACATCAAAATAGAGTAAATAAAATTGCTTGCTCGTAAAAAGTCAAAAAAAATCGGGTGCTTCGCACCAATAAAAAATAAACACACCGGGCGGATTTTAAAATTCATCCGGTTTTTTATTTAATGTTCTTAAAATCAGTTTATTGAAATAGTATTTTTAGGTTATCAACATTGTTAATATCTATATTTTATTAGTTAAATACAGGTAAACTAAAGCGAGCTGAATCAAAAATATCAGTATGAATTTGACAATAAATGACGTTTTACTCGTTTTATGTCTGAAGAAAAACATTGCTGTTAATAAACCGATTGTTCCGCCGATAGCTTCTAGAAAAAACAAAGTATTTTCAGGGATTCTTCGTTTATTTTTTCTGGCTAAATATTTATCATAGCCAGCAAGAATAAAAACGACCATACTTATAACTAAAAAATACAATAATAAAATTTCCATTGGCTTAAAATTAGAAACAAAGATATTATTTTAGCAATATAATTAATCCGTTTACGTAAGTGCAAAAGATGGATATAATTATCTAATTTTCAAATTGACACATTATCTCATTAGTAAAATGACTAACATACTATTCATTGCCAAGTCTGTACAGACAGCACCGATTAACATTCAAAACACGGTAAAATTATTAGAGGAAGATTGTACGATTCCGTTTATTTCGCGTTACCGAAAAGACACAACCGGAAATCTTGATGAAGTTGTAATTGAACAGATTGCAAAACTTCAGAAAGAGTATGAAACACTTATAAAACGTAAAGAAGCCGTTTTAAAATCTATCGAAGAGCAAAAAGCGCTTACGCCAGAATTGAAGAAAAAAATTGAAGAAAGCTTTGATTTACAGGAAATAGAAGATTTTTACCTTCCATACAAAAAGAAGAAAAAAACAAAAGCCGATGTTGCGCGCGAATTTGGTTTAGAACCTCTGGCGAAAATTATTATGTCAGAAAGTGATGTTGACGTTGATTTTATTTCAACACAATACATCAATGAAAATGTTATTAATGAAGAAGCAGCCATGCAAGGTGCACGAGATATTGTAGCCGAATGGATTAACGAAAATATTTATGTTCGTAAACAGCTTCGTAGATTATATCAGCGAAAAGCAACTGTAGGAACTAAAGTTGTAAAAAAGAAAGCAGAAGAAGAAGGCGCACAAAAATTCAGTCAATATTTTGATTGGGAAGAACCATTGACAAAAGCACCGGCACACCGTTTATTAGCCATGCTTCGTGCAGAAAATGAAGGTTTTATAAAAATGAAAATTGATGTTGATATTGATGACGCCTACGATGTTATCGATGAAATCATTATTAAAAAACAAAACAATACAACAGCTCATTTGCAATTAGCAATTGAAGATAGTTACAAACGTTTATTGAATCCGGCAATTGGCAACGAAACACTGCAGGAAGCAAAGGCAAAAGCAGACGCTAACTCAATTCAGGTTTTTGCTAACAATTTAGGGCAGTTATTATTAGCTCCTCCTTTGGGAGAAAAACGAATTTTAGCAATCGATCCAGGATTTAGAAGCGGTTGTAAAGTAGTTTGTCTGGATGAAAAAGGCGATTTATTATACAACGAAACAATTTATCCGCATGCACCTCAAAATGAGGAATCAATGGCGATCAAGAAAATTCGCTCAATGGTAAATGCATACCAAATTGATGCGATCTCGATTGGGAACGGAACAGCTTCGAGAGAAACGGAATTCTTCATCAAAAAAATCGCGTTCGATAAACCTATACAGGTTTTTATTGTTTCTGAGGCCGGAGCTTCGGTTTATTCGGCTTCAAAAATTGCTAGAGAAGAATTTCCTAATTATGATGTAACTGTTCGTGGTTCGGTTTCTATCGGGCGACGACTTTCAGATCCTTTGGCTGAATTGGTAAAAATCGACCCAAAAGCTATCGGCGTAGGCCAATACCAACACGATGTTGACCAAACGAAATTAAAAGAAGAATTGGACAGTACGGTAATTCGTTGCGTAAATTCGGTTGGAATTAATATCAATACAGCAAGTAAACATTTACTAAGTTATGTAAGTGGAATAGGAGAGAAGCTGGCTGAAAACATTGTACAGTATCGTTCTGAAAATGGTCCGTTTGAAGATAGAAAGCAATTGAAAAAAGTGCCTCGTTTGGGAGATAAAGCCTATCAGCAGGGAGCAGCGTTCATTAGAATTACAAATGCTAAAAATCCGTTGGATAATTCGGCGGTGCACCCAGAAGCTTATGCGGTTGTAGAAAAGATGGCGAAAGATTTGAAACTTTCAGTAAACGACTTAATTGCAAATAAAGAGAAAACAGCGCTTATTAAAGCCGAAAACTATATTACACCTGAAATAGGTTTGCTTACGCTGAAAGACATCATAAAAGAGCTTGAAAAGCCTGGATTGGACCCGAGAAAGTCGGCTAAGGTTTTTGAATTTGATGCGAATGTAAAATCAATCAAAGATTTGAAAACCGGAATGATTTTACCTGGAATTGTGAATAACATTACCAATTTTGGCTGTTTTGTTGACATCGGAATCAAAGAAAGCGGATTGGTCCACATTTCGCAATTGAAAGCCGGATTTGTAAGCGACGTAAACGAAGTGGTAAAATTACATCAGCACGTTGATGTTAAAGTTACAGAAGTTGATGAAGACAGAAAAAGAATTCAGTTGACGATGATTTTGTAAAAATTCCAGATTATCCTCAATCTTGTCATTTCGAAGAATGAGAAATCTTCGCGAGTAACTCCGCAATGAAAATCGCCAATCTTTGTAGAGCTACTCGCGAAGATTTCTCATTCTTCGAAATGACAAAACTATCCTTAAAGTTTTTATTTATAAGAAAAAACAAAAAAATCCCAAACTACATTGTAATTTGGGATTTTTTTTAATTCGATAGAATTTATTTCGTTTCTTCTTCTTTTTTAGAAGCAGCAGGCTGATCGTCTTTAGCAGCGTTTTTAAATTCTTTAATACCGCTTCCTAAACCTTTCATTAATTCCGGAATTTTTTTACCTCCAAAAAGTAATATCACAATACCTACTATTACAAGGATTTCTGTAAGACCTAATCTTCCCATGATTGTATATTTAATGCCGAAGCAAATTGATTTTCGTTTTCACCGCAAAGGTATATAGAATATACGAACAACAAGAGTTTTTGGATTAAAATATTTGTTTCTTACAGCGTTAAATATTTTATAAAATAATAAAATTACATTATTTGCCGTTTTTTCTCCACTACCATCAATGCTATTAATTGCTATATTTGCTCATATAATCATCCGAAATGACTAAGAAAAGATTTGATTTCAGAAAAAAATTATTCATCAAAAACCGATTGGTAATTTTGAATGAAAATACATTTGAAGAGATTTTTTCATTTAGGCTGACTTTAATGAATGTTTTTGTAACATTTACTTTAGGAGGAATATTTTTAATTTTAGTAACCACTTTCATTATTGCATTTACACCGTTGCGCGAGTTTATTCCTGGATATTCATCATCTGAATTAAAACGAAATGCTACTAAATTGGCAATAAAATCAGATTCATTGGAAACCGCTTTAAAGAAAAATGAAGCCTATTTACAAGGCGTTCAGAAAGTTTTGAGAGGGGAACTGGAATATGCGAAATTTAATAAAGACTCCATTTTGGCAGAAGTTGATGAGCCTTCTGAAGTAAATATGAAAGCTTCTGAGGAAGAAATTAAATTAAGAGAAGAAGTGGCTAAAATGGAAAAGGAGCAAAAGGGAAAAACAAGTAGTAAAAACAAAAGTGACAAAAAATAATACCATATCAAATGTCAATTAAATCTGTAGCAGCAAAATTATTTGCAAGCAAAATATATTATAAAACGCAGGCTTGGGCTAATAAGCCGGTTGAAACGCAACAAAACGTTTTCAGGAGTTTAATTAACGGCGCCAAAGAAACGCAGTTTGGAACTGATCATCATTTTGATAAAATAAAAACAGTTCACGACTTTAAAAAACGTGTTCCAATTCGTGATTACGAAGATTTAAAATCCTATATAGACAAGGTAAGAATGGGCGAAAAAGACATTCTTTGGAAAGGAAAACCGCTCTATTTTGCTAAAACCTCAGGAACAACTTCTGGTGCAAAATACATTCCGCTGACTAAGGAATCAATGCCATATCATATTGAAGCTTCGCGAAATGCAATTTTGCATTATATCTACGAAACTGGAAATGCAGATTTTGTTGACGGGAAAATGATTTTTCTGCAGGGAAGCCCAATTTTAGTGGAGAAATATGGAATCAAATTTGGAAGACTTTCCGGAATTGGAGCGCATTTTGTTCCAAAATACCTTCAAAAAAACCGAATGCCTTCTTGGGAAACTAATTGTATTGAAGATTGGGACACCAAAGTAAATGCAATCGTCGAGGAAACCATTGAGCAGAATATGACCATTATTTCGGGAATTCCTTCTTGGGTTCAAATGTATTTTGAGAGGTTACAAGAAAAAAGCGGTGGGAAAAAAATTGGTGACCTATTCAAAAATTTCAATTTGTTTATTTACGGAGGCGTCAATTATGAACCATATCGCGCCAAGTTTGAAAACATGATTGGCCGAAAAGTAGACAGCATCGAATTGTTCCCAGCATCTGAAGGTTTTTTTGCTTATCAGGATTCTCAAAAAACAAAAGGAATGTTGTTGTTATTGAATTCGGGAATTTTCTACGAATTTATTAAAGCTGATGAATTTTTTACCGAAAACCCAAAAACCTACACTATTGGAGAAGTAGAATTAGGCGTAAATTATGCCTTGATTGTTTCTACAAATGCCGGGCTGTGGCGTTATAATATTGGTGATACTGTTCAGTTTACCTCTTTAGCTCCGTATCGTGTCATAGTTTCAGGCCGTATCAAACATTATATTTCGGCTTTTGGTGAGCATGTTATTGCCAATGAAGTCGAAAATGCTATGAAACAAGCAACTGCCGAAACGAATATTGTAATTAACGAATTTACAGTAGCGCCTCAAATTACGCCGTCAAGCGGATTACCGTATCACGAATGGTTAGTAGAATTTGAAAAAGAACCTGATAATATGCAGGCTTTCGCCGAAGCAATAGACGATTCGATGCGAAAACAAAACATTTATTACGACGATTTAATTACCGGAAATGTGTTGCAGAAAGTGGTCGTAACTAAAGTTTCAAAAAACGGATTTCAGGAATACATGAAATCACAAGGAAAATTAGGCGGCCAGAATAAAATTCCGAGATTGTCTAATGACAGAAAGATTGCGGATAATTTGATAAAAATTTGATAATAGGAGAGACAGGGCATGCCCTGTCTTCTACTATTATTATCTACATGATTAGGATGCAGAAGTAAATTAAAAATGAGTCAGGAAAAGTTTCAAAATAAATACCGTATTTCTTCAATAAGAGCCCAATGGTGGGATTATGGTTGGAACGGAGCCTATTTTATAACAATTTGCACACAAGACAGAGAACATTATTTTGGAGAAATTCAAAATAATAAAATGGTTTTGTCAGAGGTTGGTATTATTGCCGATATATTGTGGCATCAAATTCCGATACACCATAAAAACGTTGAATTGGGTGATTTTGTGGTGATGCCAAATCATATTCACGGAATTTTGATTATCGATAAAAAATCGAATAATATTGATTTGAATTTCGCAAATGACGCCAATATTGTACAGACAGGGCATGCCCTGTCTCCACGGTTTCAAAATATTGGAAAAAATACCATTTCGTCAATTGTTGGGTCATATAAATCTGCGGTAACCAAACATGCCAATAGATTAGGATATCCACATCAATGGCAAAAATTATTTTATGACAATATCATTAGAAATAATAATGACTATCAAAGAATTTCTGATTATATCGTTTCAAATCCGGAAAATTGGACAAAAGATAAATTTAAAACAGAAAATTAATTAAACGATTTTTAAAAAATGATGCTGTAGATACAAGGCTTGCCTTGTATTTCCTTACATTTGAATTACAAAAATAATATAGAATGAAAGAAACCAAACATATATCAAGATCAAGAGCGCAGGAATCATCTGCGGCTATTGAAAAAATGTACATTACAATGCGCCATTTATTCAACCGTGGTTTTTACAAACCAATGGGAGTTTCAGGCGACAGCCTACGCGAATCATTGTTGGCTTTACGCCCGGAAATCTATGGAAATATTGCCGAGGAAAAAGTAGAATTAAACGGACTTTTGTACGTTATAGAACGTCTTCCAATAGGAATTGAACAATGTCGATTCATCAATTTAACTTCAGATGAAGGATATTCGAAATCGCATTTTCAGGCAATTGTTCCTCCAAAAAGAAGAAGAAATTGTTACCGAATCGACGAAGAACAAATGAATGTCGAAATTACGCGCGGACGTTCGGATATTTATGATATTCTGACGCATTTGACTTTTATTTTCATCGAATCGCACAAAATTAAAAACAGAGTTTTACTTGATGATGGCGGAGAAGTTTCGCGCGATTGGCTAAAATTAGAACAAGCTGTTACACAGACAAAAAAGCTGTCGCAGATTGAGAAAGAAAAAGCAATTTCGCACGTTGCCAATATTTTAGCCAGAACTTTTGAAGAAGTTTTGGATATTTATGATGCTTTTGGTTCAGAAAATGCGCCAGATCGTTTCCTGCACGTAATTTATTGGTTAGGAAAACTGGCAATCGAAGAAATTGTTGAAAATAATAAACGTACAATTACTTTCAGTCCGGTTTTGCGAGAGCGTTTAGGACACCATATTCACGGAGAAATCTGGGCAACAAACATCAAGGAAGTTTTAAAGGCAAACGATCTTTTAAAACGTCCAATTCACGTTATCAGTGCAAATATGCATAGTGTAATGAACTCGATTTTTGCAACACCGTTATTGACTTCAAAATACAAAGGCAAAAGTGATTTCCATATTTATGAAGAATTAAGCAGTTCGGGTTCAAAAGAAATTAGAAGCCAAGTCGAAGAATTGGCGTTGAAAAACGGAATGATTTCACTTCCAGATTGTTCAGGAACCAATATCGATGTTCAGATTTTTGATACGGCCAAAATTGATTTGTCAAAAACAGCCTTTACAAATGCTAATTTTGGAGAAGAAAAACCTGTTTTAATCGTAATGGATTACGCATTTGGCGAGCAGGCTTATGAAACAATTGATGAGCTTTTAAAACCTTATAAAAAAGAAACTTTGCTGAATGTAAAATCGGTTTCGATTATGGGGAAAGCCGGAATTCTGGAAGGCGGAAAAGGCGATATCATGATTCCGACAGCACATATCAATGAAGGAACGGCTGATAATTATTTCTTCGAAAATGAATTAACTGGTGATATGTTTAAAGGGAATGATATCGATGTTTATGAAGGCGCAATGGTTACCGTTCTTGGAACTTCATTACAAAACAGAGATTTATTGAAATTTTTCCATGAATCAACTTGGGGTGTAATTGGTCTTGAAATGGAAGGTTCTTATTATCAAAAAGCGATTCAGTCGGCATCAAAAATCAGAAAAAGTGTGCCACACGATATTAAAGTTCGTTATGCGTATTATGCTTCGGATAATCCACTTGAAACAGGAAGTACATTGGCTTCGGGCGGATTGGGAACAACCGGAGTAAAACCGACTTATTTGATTACCATTAAAATTTTGGAACAAATTTTCAACGTAAAATAAAGCAATACATGAGTACAAAAGTACCCCAAAATACAGATCAGGAAATAGATATTTTTCAGCTTTCAAAGAGCATTGGCGGTTTTTTTGACCGTATAAATAGATCTATTTTTAGAGCGATTCAGTTTTTTATCCGAAACTGGATTGCAGTTCTGATTTTGGCTGTACTAGGAATTGCACTCGGATTTTATTTGGATTCTAATAAAAAGTCATTTCAAAATCAGGTAGTTGTAACGCCAAATTTTGAAAGTGTTGATTATTTGTATGCCAAAATCGATTTGATTCAGGCCAAAATTGTTGCTGGAGATGCTGATTTTCTAAATCAAGTTTTTGGAACTTCAAGTAAAAATGCTATCAAAAGAATTGAAATTAAACCCGTTGCTGATGTTTATAAATTTATCGAAGACAAAGAACAAAATCTTGAACTGATTAAATTAATGGCTGAGGTAGGCGACGTAAAAAAGGTTTTGGAAGATAATGTTACGAGTAAAAACTATACATTTCATACCATTACTTTTGCTTCAAACGAGAAAGTCAGCGAAAAAGAAGCTGTTGCGTCATTGCTAAAATACTTGAATAATTCGGACTATTTTGATGCTGTTCAAAAAATTGGGTACAAAAACCTAGAACGTGAAATTGCCCAAAACGACACTATTATTTCGCAGATAGACAACGTTTTAAAAGGACTTTCAAGTACGGCAAAAAATGATAAATTGGTTTATTACAATGAAAATCTGCAGCTAAACGATATTTTAAAAACAAAACAAAAACTGATTTTGGAACAAGGAAAAAACAAAATCAGATTAATTACTTTTGATAAAACGATTAAAGAAATCAATTCAACGCTTAATATAAACGAAAATAAAGTCGTGAACGGAAATTTTAAAATCTGGTTCCCGCTTTTCTTTATTTTTCTTTTTGTTTTGATTAGTATGTTCCGAAAGTTTTACCGCAAACAGCTTGCTCTTTCAAAAGCAAGTCAACTTTAAAGCAATTGAAAGCCAGTTCTATTTTTGAAAGATTGTCAAAAAATCGATTTTTAAGGCAAAGTTTCAGCACCTTATCTTTACGTGTTTTTGGTGCGTTGCTGTTATTTGGATTTACCGTTTTCCTGACAAAAAACTATAGTCCAAAATTAGTTGGCCAGTATGATTTTGTACGTTCTTTTTTATTATCAATCGGGAGCATGTGTTTGCTTGGTTTTGATCAGTCGATTATATATTTTAAAGGAAAATTAGCAAGTCAAAACGCGCTTGACGAATTAAAAAGTATATACCAAAAAATGGTTCTGATGCTTTTAGGAACTTCATTGTTGGTTTTGGTTTTAATTGCAATTATCAGCAAAGAAACGATTAATAATTATTTTTCAGATCAAGCGGTATATTCAATTCTTTTAAAAGGAACTTTAACATTGTTTTTCTCCGGATTATCAATTCTTAATACCGAAGTTTTCAGAGCATTGGATAAATTATATGTCGCAGAATTGTTCCGAAACATTATTAAATATATTCCGCTGATTATTGGTTCGGTTATTTTGTTTTATTGGCATAAAGAAGAATATTTAGTTGATGTTTTTCTGTTGGGATTTGTTTTTCTTGCGATGCTGAGTTCCGTTTTTGTTTTTATCTTTTTTCGAAAAAAGATGATTTCAATAACGGTTGAAAAAATTTCGCATAAAGAAATATTTTTAAAATCATATCCAATTGCCATAAGCGCAATGGCATTGTTTTTATTAATGTGTTTCGATATTATGTTTCTGAAGAAATACAGAAACGATGAAACAGTTGCTTTTTATTCGGTAGGAGTTAAGATTATGACGATTATTTCAATTATAATCGTGAGTATAAATATTACGGTTTCGGCTAAAATTGCAGAGTTTTTTGCAAGCCATAAAACAGCTGAATTAACAGAAGTTTCAAGAAACAGCGCCCGTTTAATCTTCGGAATAACATTGCCTGTTATTATTCTGATCAGTTATTATTCAAAATCTATTTTGTCAATTTTTGGACATCAATATGTTGTGGCTCAGCAAGCATTTTTAATTTTAATTATTGGTCAGGGAATTTGCTCAGCATTTGGTACGTCTTCGGTTTATTTGAATATGACGGGAAGACAGCATATTTTTCAGGTTATTCTAATGATTGCGGTTGTCATTAATTTCATTTTAAACCGATTTTTAATTCCAATTTACGGAATGACCGGCGGTGCAATTGCTTTTGTTTCAAGTTCTTTTTTCTGGAATCTTGTATCGGCAATTGTTATTTATCGCAAGGATAAAATAAAAGTGTTTCTGCATTAAAAAACTATGCCATGAACATCGAGAAAGAGACTTTGCTTTTTAGCATTATTGTTCCGGTTTACAACGTTGAGGATTATTTACCGCAATGTTTAGATAGTATTTTGTGCCAGACTTTTTCTGACTTTGAACTAATTTTAGTCAATGACGGATCAACTGATTCTTCGCTGGAAATTTGTAAGCAATACGTGCAAAAATTTCCTCAGATAATCATGATTGAGAAAGAAAACGGAGGTTTGTCTGATGCCAGAAATACAGGTTTAAAAGCGGCAAAAGGCGAGTATGTTATTTTTACCGACAGCGATGATTATTGGCAAGGGAAAAAGGTTTTGGAAGATTTGAATAATTTAATTTCTAAAACAAATCCAGATATAATCCTTCATGAAGAAAGCCGATTTTTTGCAGAAAACGACGTACACTGCAAATACAATCAGCGATTTATAAAAAACAAAAGCGGGAAATTTGAAGATGAGGTTTTACATCTCGTGTATTACGACTTATATGTCGCTTCGGCCTGGGACAAAGTTATTAAAAGAACAATTTTAATTGAAAATGAGTTATTTTTTCCTTTCGGAAGAAAATCTGAAGATATTGAATGGTGCGGAAAATTGATGCATTATATCAAGACTTTCAGTATTTATTCGAAATCATTTTATGTGTATCGTCAGGCGCGCCAAGGTTCAATTACAACTACAGCAAGCGCACAACATATCGAAGATGTTTATGAAATGGTAAAAGACGGTTTAGAGGCGCAGAAAACGAAATCAGAAGTATTAAATAAAGCGATAGAAAATTATTGGGCCTGTAATTATGTTGTAATTCTAAAAGATTTTTATGTTTTGTCGTCTGAAACAAAAAAACAGATTTGGCATGATTTAATTTCCTGGAAATATCTTCTTAAAAAAGGACGTAACATAAAAGTGGACAAAGTGATGAAATTCTATAAATTTTTGTCCTTTAAAACATTGATTTTCTTTTTAAATGGTTACCGATTAAAAAGGAGCCTAAATAAAAAACGCAGAGCCTCAAAATAAAGTACAAATAGAAATATGCAATTATTAATCAAAAAAAGTACCGCAGCATTTTTGCTGATTGCAGCAGCTAATTTAGTTGTAGCATTTTTGGCTTTTTTTGTTTTGCCTCCAAAATTTTTCTACGATTCGGCAATTATAATTTATGACAAATACAATGAAATTGGCTATTTTGGAAGTTATCCGTTGACAATTTTGTTCTATAAAATTATTGGTTTCAGGTATTTGCCTTTTCCCATAATTGCATTAATCCAATTTCCTATATTGATCTATATTTTATACAAAATTGGAATTCCGAATAATTTTGAAAAACTGAATATCAAGAATATTTTAGTTTATCTCGGCTTTTTTATGATTGCGATTTTCATTTCAATGCCTTCAAAAGAGTTTATTACCTATTTGTTTATTGCGGTAATTGTTTTATTGTGTAGAAACGAACGCTTTTCGTTCTCAAAAACCATTTTTATTAGTGTATTGCTTTTAATTGTTTTTGGCGCTTTATATCGGCCTTATTTTGCTTTAATTCCCATTGTAGGAGGCGGAATGTACTTAGTGAGTTTCATTAATTTTAAAAACAAAACGGTAAGTACCATTTTTTATGGATTACTGATTGCTGTTTTTCTCTCTTTGAGTTATGGCGTTTTAAAAGGGAAATACTTTTCTGAAATCAGCAGGGAAGTGGTGAACAACGCCCGAATGGCTTCCGGCGATGCCAATTCGATGATTACTTCGCCAGTAAAAACCGATACCTGGTACGGAGAAGTTGTGGGTATTTTTTACGGTTTTTTCACCGTTAATTTGCCACTCAATGGTTTAAAATATATATTTTCACCTCAAATTATTGTATTTGTTATTTGGCAGCTTTTACTGTTTTATATTTTGCTGGTTCGCTTTTCTAAATGTTTGAGAGAAAGAAAAAAATATAAATATGAGCTTTTGATACTGTTTATTTTATTCTCATTTTTTATTCTTCAAGGCGTTTTTGAACCCGATTTAGGTTCAGCAACCCGACACAAAATCGGGATTTTCCCTTTAATTTATTTTGCATTGTATTATGAACATTTCCGAAAAGAACTTCAATAAAATATTTCACATCTTTTTATGTGTGATTGCGGTTGCAATGATTTTCAGAAAACCGTGCTCATTGCTGATTATTTTGTTTGCGGCGTTTAATTTGATCTTTTTCAAAAAGCTGCAATACTCCAAAAAACAACTGCTTTTAATAGCCTGTATAGCATCACCAATTTTATTAGAATTGTTGCTTTTTTGGAACAATGATTCTTTTTCAAAGGGATTAAAAGCAATTGAAAAAAGCATATCATTGGTCATTTTTCCGCTCTTTATAATAGGAAATTATCAGCGTGTCAATTTTCTTAAAATTATTCGAACATATGTAATTTCGACAACCGCCGTTATGATTTTTTTTCTGATCAGGTTTATTATTGTATTTCCTGATTTAGTAGCAAAATATTCAAATCGAATCGATTTATGGGAAATGGGTTATCAATTTGCAGACAGCATCGGGATTCATGCGCCGGCATTAAATATGCATTTGGCTTTTGTAACTGTTTGTGCGTTATATTTTGTTTTTGAAAGCTTTAGAAATCAGTCAAAAATTGTCTTTAAAATAGCAAGTCTCGCCGTTTTCTTGTTTTCATTTTTCTTTGTGCTTTTGGTAAATACCAGAATGGCGCTTATAAACGCTTTAATTGGATTTTTGATCGTTTTCTTTTATGAAATCCGATCAAAATTCAACTTGAAAAAGATTGTTTTAACAGGTTCTGTAATTGTTGTTTTATTGGTTGGAATCCTGTTTTTATTCGTTCAGAAGAATCCTTATATGAAAGAAAAATATTCGTCAGTAACGTTTGCTTATATGGATAAAGTAGGCAAATTAGACGAAATCGATCATCCAGAAATTAAGGTTTATAATTCACTGGTAACTCGGGTTTCAATTTGGAAATCGGCTTGGGAATTATCTGTAAAAAACTTTCCTTATGGAGTTGGAGCTTCAGATGGAAAACCAGAATTATTTAAATATTATAAAGAAACAAATCAGCAGTTTTTGGCGAAATATGAATTGCCAACGCACAATCAATTTCTGGACTTTTTATTGAAGTTTGGAATTCTCGGGCCTTTGGTGGTTTTTCTTTATATTTTCACCATTGGTTATTTAGGCTACGATTTAAAAAATGCAATGATACTTTCATTTTTTCTAATCTTTTTCACCTCAAACCTAACGGATGACTTTTTACTCCGCTTTGACGGAATTGCCTTCAGCGGATTATGGTCGTCTATTTTTGCTAGTTATTGGTTGCAGCAAAAACTTACTCTTGATAAAGTGCCAGAAGCTGTTTAAAATTTTGATTTTTATCGAATAAATCGCGGCATCTATCCAGAGCATTTTGACCAAATTGTGATCTTGTTTCTTCGTCTTTCAAAGTTTCGAAGAATTGATCTAATTCGGCAATATCAGTAAAAAGAAAACCTGTTTTTCCGTGCAAAACAGCATCTTTATTACCAATAATATTAGTTGCAATAATTGGTTTTTGTAGCGCCATTGCTTCTAGAACAGCAATTGGCAAACCTTCCCAAAGTGAGACTTGCATATAAATATCAACATTGTTCAATTCTCTTAAAACTGTTTTTCGGTCTAAAATCCAACCAGTAATTCTGATGTTAGGAGCCGTAATTAAATGTTTTAATTCGCCGTCGCCAATCCACACAAAGTTAAAATCGGGAAATTTTAGAGCAATTTGATTGAACATTTCTGGATTTCTGGCAGCCGTGATTCTGGCCATAATTCCAATTGTTAATTTTTCGTTTTGATGTGGGGCATAATGCTCTTGAACATTTTCAATATCAATTCCGTTTCGAACTAATTTTGCAGGTCCAATTTTTTTTGCAATTTCTTGCTCTGTGTCACCGCAGGCAACAATTGTTCCTCCAAAAAAGCGCTGAAAATTTTTTTCGATTCCCCAATAAATATTTCTGGCCGTTTTTGAAATATCAGTTCTTAAAAATGAATATCCGTGAGGAGTATAAAAGAGTTTCTTTTTTTTGAATAAGAAAAAATAGGCCACACGTCCTAAAACTCCAGCTTTTGAAGAGTGAAGGTGAATAATATCAGGATTGATTTTTTTAAGTTCTTTGGCTAAGTTGTAAGCCGATTTTAAATCTTGAAAAGGAGAAAGCTCCCGAACCATATTTACCTGGATCAGCTTAACGCCATCTGAAAACTCAGACTTTATTTTTTGAGCATCAATTTCTTTTCGATTGCCACTGTAAATGATAGTGGTTTCTATGTTTTTGTTTATTTCGTCATCTCCAAAGAAAGTCGATAAATCTCTAAAATAGGTATAAACGCCGCCACCGAGCGCCTCAATTATATGTACAACTTTCAAAATAGTGGTTTTATTTGTGGGTAAAAATAGAGAAATGAGTTTAATAATTATCTGAAATGACTAAACTTCTTTTAAGATATGGTTTGAAGTGCCATTTGAAAGGAAAGATATTTTATTACATTTGTGCGTCTATCTTGAGTTTTACTGTCGAATAAAACTCAAAAAGGTTCAATAAAATCAATTATGAAAAGAATACTTATTACCGGAGCAGCAGGATTTTTAGGGTCGCATTTATGTGACAGATTCATTAAAGAAGGCTATTTTGTTATTGGAATGGATAACCTGATTACGGGAGATCTTAAAAATATTGAGCATTTATTTAAATTAGAAAATTTCGAATTTTACCACCATGATATCACCAAGTTTGTTCATATTCCTGGTGATTTAGATTATATTTTGCATTTTGCTTCACCAGCAAGCCCAATTGATTATTTAAAAATTCCTATTCAGACTTTAAAAGTGGGATCATTAGGAACGCATAATTTATTAGGATTGGCGCGTGTCAAAAAAGCAAGAATTTTAATTGCCTCAACATCTGAAGTTTATGGAGATCCTTTGGTTCATCCTCAAACGGAAGAATATTACGGAAACGTAAATACAATTGGCCCTCGCGGTGTTTACGACGAAGCCAAACGTTTTCAGGAATCGATCACCATGGCGTACCATACTTTTCATGGTGTAGAAACCAGAATTGTGCGTATTTTTAATACCTACGGCCCAAGAATGCGACTGAATGACGGACGTGTAATTCCGGCTTTTATTGGACAAGCTTTGCGTGGAGAAGATTTAACGATTTTTGGAGACGGTCTGCAAACACGTTCTTTCTGTTACGTAGACGATCAGGTAGAAGGTATTTTCAGATTATTACATTCCGATTATGTTTACCCGGTAAACATTGGAAATCCGGATGAAATCACCATTAAAGATTTTGCAGAAGAAATCATTAAATTGACTGGAACCAACCAGAAAGTAGTATATCATCCATTACCAATTAACGATCCTTTACAGCGTCAGCCAGACACTACAAAAGCAAAAGAATTATTAGGTTGGGAAGCAAAAGTAAGCCGTTCTGAAGGAATGAAAATTACTTATGATTATTTCAGATCACTATCTAAAGAAGAACTATCTAAAGAAGAACATAAAGATTTTTCAAGTTATATAAAATAATTCTGAGCGTTAATGAGTGAATTAGTTTCTATTATAACGCCAACTTACAATGCTGAAAAGTTCATTCGGGCAACGATAGAATCAGTTCAAAATCAAACATACCAAAACTGGGAAATGATTTTGGTTGATGACGCTTCGACAGATGAAACCGTAAAAATTATTTCTGATTTTGTTGAAAAAGACAGTAGAATAAAACTGTTTAAATTAGAAAAAAATTCAGGAAACGGTTTTGCAAGAAATATAGCTTTAGAGAAAGCGGTAGGGAAATATATTGCTTATTTAGATGCTGATGATTTATGGTTTCCGAATAAATTAGAAAAACAGATTCAGTTTTTAAAAGAGAATAATTTGCATTTTACTTTCAGTTTTTATGATTGTATCGACGAAGAAGGAAATTCTTTAAACAGAAGAGTTGAAGCACCAGTAAACTTAACTTACGACGAACTCTTTTTTTGCAATTATGTTGGCAATTTAACCGCCATTTACGACGTAGATTATTTTGGTAAAATTGTAATTGAAGCAACTCAAAAAAGACAAGATTGGCGTTTGTGGCTCACGATTTTAAAACAAATTCAAGTTACAAAACCAGTTCCTGAACCGTTAGCCTTTTACAGAATTAGAAAAGATTCAATTTCATCATCAAAGTTCAAATTGATCAAACACAACTTTGGAGTTTACAGAGAATTTCACGGATTTAATTTTGTGTTTTCTGTTTTGTTGATGGTGCGATTTTTATTTACTCAGTTGATTATCAAACCCCGATATATAAATAAGATTTAGTGTTCTTTAAGGTCGCAATTTGTGACCTTGAAGAATTCTTGATATAGTTAAATCTTGAGGTCACAATTTGCGACTTCATGATTGCGATTTAATTCTCTAAGGTCACAATTTGTGACCTTAGAGAATTTTAATATGACTTGTTAAATCTTGACCTTAAAAATCATACTTTAAAATTGGAGGTCACAATTTGTGACCTCCAATTATTTTTTATATCCAATTTTTACTCTTTCACTCTCGTTTTCTTTTTTCTCTGTCAATTCATCCAAATAGGAGAAAACCAATTCTATATTTTTGTCGTGATTCTCTAACTTCTTTTGAATCTGAAGAATATCAACTTTTATTTCTGTTGTATCCAAAAGCATTTGTCTCACTTTTGTAAAAATTCGCATAATTTGAATGTTTGTTTGAATTGCTTTGTCACTTTTCAATACACTTGAAAGCATTAGAATGCCATGTTCCGTAAATGCAAATGGCAAATATTTTTGATGTTCTCCTCGTCCTTTCTTTAAGATCACAATTTGTGATCTTAAAGAATTATATTCATTTTCAGTTAGTTGAAACATAAAATCTTCAGGAAATCGCGATAAATTTCTTTTAACGGCTTGATTTAGAACTCTATTTTCTACTTCGTAGAGTATTGCCAAATCACGATCTAACATCACTTTTTGATTACGGATAAAATATATTTTGTTTGAAATAGTTTCTTCTGAAAGTAAAGATTGATCGTCCATAAGTTTTAATTAGCAAAACAAATGTAAGATTTTATTTATATTATAAATAGGATTTGAATTGCTTTAATTTTCCTCGATTGGTTCTTTCTAGAACTTTTTTTCTGGTAAAAGTAAAGTTTAGATTGGGTTCAAGGTATAATGAAATGGCATCTTCTATTTTTTGAATTTGTTCTGCATTCAATTCTTTTTCAGAAACATATTCAATTTCAAAAGTATCTAATTTGGTTTGTTTGATGATAAATTCTTTTACATTTCCATCATCTTCAATAATGCTCTTAGTTACGTAATAGAAAGTCAATCCCGGCGATTTTTTTCCACTTGGTAAAATGGCAACGTCGTTTGTTCTTCCTATTAATTTTTTAAGAATTGGTTTTTGTGGCGTACTTTTTTCATCTAAAATTCCAATGTCGCCAATTTCATATCTGATAAAGGGATTTGCTTTATTGAACAAAGAAGTAATCACAATTCGGCCTTCTTCCCCGTAAGGGAGAACATTATTATTTTCATCTAAAATTTCTACAAAAAGTGTTTCGGCATTAACCTGCCATTCACCTTCTGGATTTTCAAAAGCAATTAAATCCAATTCTGAAGCGCCATATTCATTAATGATCGGAATACCGAATTGCTTTTGTAATAATTTTTTATCCGATTCAAAAAGCATCTCCGAAGTGACAAAACAAGCTTTTAAGGTCGGGCAGATTTCTTTTAGAATGATATTTTTTTGGTCTAAATATTTCGCAAATAAAACAATGGAACTCGTATAACCGTTGAGGTAATCGAATTTTTTGGTTTTGAATTTCTGTAGAAATTTTTCCAGAACTTCATCAGATAAATCGAAAACCGGAAACCGGAAACGGTGTGTCAAAAAATCTTTAAAACGCTCTTTTTGATAACCAACAAAATCCATCGGAATTCCATAAAAACGTGCTTGATACGAATGATTAAAATCAATTTCGAACCAGCCAAATCGCATAATATTCGAAGCCCAGGTTAAGGCATGCGAATATTTGTCTTTGGAAAAAACAAAAGGAGTTCCGCTAGATCCGGAAGTTTTGTTGAGGTAAACATTCTTTACAGTATATCCTGTTGAAAGTCTTTCTGCGAGTGGTTTCTGTAGATTTTGTTTGTTCAGAATAGGTAAATCTTCCCATTTTGGAGCTGTTTTAGTTCCGACTAATTCTTGGTAAAAAGAGTTGTTTTGCAAATGAAAATCAACAATTTCTTTCTTTTTATTTTCGAGAAACGAATTATATTCTTTTTCGGAAAAATGAACAATTTGATCCAATTCGGCTTTAGCTTTCTTTATCGGAAAACCATTTAGTTGAAGGGAAAGATCAAAAAGACGAATCATTTTTCAGGATAATTTTCGTCAAAAATAATGTTTAGGAATTACTAACAGGGCAGAACCAACAATTTTTTGAAGATTTAATTATTTTTTACGTGTAAAAGCAAGTATTTTTGCACCACAACTAAATACAACAACACCATGACAATTTTATTATTGGGATCAGGCGGAAGAGAGCATGCTTTTGCTTGGAAAATGACTCAGAGTCCACTTTGTGAAAAACTTTTTGTTGCACCAGGAAATGCAGGAACTGCGGCAATTGCTGAAAATGTTGCAATAGCTCCAACTGATTTTGAAGCCGTAAAAGCACTAGTGCTAAAAGAAAATATAAGTTTAGTAGTCGTAGGGCCAGAAGATCCATTGGTAAAAGGTATTTATGATTATTTTAAAAACGATGAAAGTTTAAAACATATTCCTGTTATTGGGCCATCAAAATTGGGTGCGCAACTAGAGGGAAGTAAAGAATTTGCAAAAGAATTCTTGATGAAGCACAACATTCCAACTGCTGCTTACGATAGTTTTACTGCCGAAACAGTTGAAGAAGGATGCAAGTTTCTAGAAACATTACAACCACCATACGTTCTAAAAGCAGACGGTTTAGCGGCTGGAAAAGGAGTTTTGATTATTCAGGATCTTGAAGAAGCTAAAACGGAATTAAGAAATATGCTGGTTCACTCAAAATTTGGAGCAGCAAGTTCAAAAGTTGTTATTGAAGAATTTTTAGACGGAATCGAATTAAGCTGTTTCGTTTTAACAGACGGGAAAAACTATAAAATTCTTCCAACAGCAAAAGATTACAAAAGAATTGGCGAAGGCGATACAGGTTTAAATACAGGCGGAATGGGAGCAGTTTCTCCAGTTCCTTATGTTGATGCTGTTTTGATGGAAAAAATCGAAACTCGCATCGTAAAACCAACAATCGAAGGTTTCCAGAAAGACGGAATCGAATATAAAGGATTTGTATTTATTGGTTTGATCAATGTAAAAAACGAACCAATTGTTATTGAATACAACGTGAGAATGGGAGATCCTGAAACTGAAGTTGTGGTTCCGAGATTAAAATCTGATTTGGTTGAATTATTCCTTTCGGTTGCGAATCAAAAATTAGACGAATTTACTTTAGAAATTGATCCAAGAAGTGCGACTACAATTATGGTCGTTTCTGGCGGATATCCCGAAGATTTTGAAAAAGGAAAAGTAATTACTGGTTTAGAAAACATTACAGATTCTATAGTTTTTCACGCGGGAACAAAATTTGATAACGAAAATGTCGTTAGTAATGGAGGGCGTGTATTAACTGTAACATCATACGGAGACGATTTTCAACAGGCCATAAAAAAATCTTACCAAAACATAGATAAACTAAGCTTTGATAAGATGTATTTTAGAAAAGATATCGGATTCGATCTAATATAAATTAATCCTCTAACCCTTTTCGGAGGGTTAGATATTTTTTATTTTAAAAAAGAGTGAGCCGTTGTATCTTGGTTTTCTGTTCCGGCATCATCAAAAATGCGTAATTGTTTGATCCAATAAACGATTGCACATGAACAGATGATCATGAAAATCCAGTTAATAGTGTTTGCACCAAACCATGTAATTAATTCCAAACGACGTAAAAAGTCAAGAGGAGCAAACAAAATGTTAACGAATAAGTATTGAATTCCTTCGAAAAAAGCTGTCATAATTTATAAAATTATATGTTATTATTGTTTTTAACGCATTGAATCAAAATTCAAAAAAGAATCTTTTTCAACTTGTTGGTTTTTCCTTTTAAACAAGTATTATATTTACAGTCACAAAAGTATAAAATATCCTTATGATAACAAGTGTTTTTAAAAAATCTACGCCATTAAATTATTCTTTGGTTGTAATTTTAATACTGGTTTTCTTTTTTCTGTTTCAAATTCAAGATCCTTCTTGGATTACTAATTATTTTTTGGCCTTTCAAAAAGTGAGTTTACTGTGTTTTATTTTGGCGTCTTTTTTCCTGATTAATTTTATTGCAAAAAAGAACGGACTCAGTAAAGACAACGGATATACGATTTTTTTCTACTTATTGCTCATCTTATTTTTCCCAACCATATTTAACGATTCGAATGTTATTTATGCCAATTTTTTTCTCTTACTGGCGCTTCGCCGATTGATTTCATTGCAGTCTTTAAAGTCCTCTAAAGAAAAAATATTTGATGCTTCTTTTTGGATTTTAGTAGCTTCTTTATTTCAATTTTGGTGTATTCTTTTTATAATTTTAGTTTTTATATCCATTATTTTTCACGTTTCGCGTGATTATAGAAACTGGGTTTTGCCATTTGTCGCATTTTTAGCAGTTGGATTAATCTTTTTATTGGTATCGCTTGTATTTCATTTTGATGCCATTGCTTTTTTTGAGAAAAGAGCCGTAATTGATTTAAGAATCGATTATTTTAAAAATAATTATGAAAACGGAGCGCTCTCAATATATGTGGCTGTTGCCTTATTTTTTGTGTTTTCAATGTTAACAACCTTATCAAACAGACCACAGATTGTACATACTTCATACAAAAAAATAGTAGCCTGTTTTTTTATAGCGGCTTTTGTTTTTATTCTTTCACCTAATAAAAGCAACGATTTGTTATTGCTTAGCATCACACCTTTAACTATAATGGCATCAAGTCATGTAGAATATATGCAGCAAAAATTAAATAACGAAATTGTGTTTTACGTGCTTATTTGCTGCAGTTTGTTTACTTTTTTCTCTCAATTATAATTTGCTTCCATAAGCAAGATCGCCGGCATCACCAAGTCCAGGAACAATATAGTTTTTTTCATTTAGTTTTTCGTCAAGAGCGGCAACCCATAAATGACAACTATCGGGAAGATTTTTTTCTAAAAAAGCAACACCTTCTGGAGCAGCAATAACGACTACGATATGAAATTCGGCAGGCGTGGCATTTTGCATTAATTTTTCATGAACAGCAACTATCGATTGTCCAGTTGCCAGCATTGGATCAAGAAGCAGTACAGTTTTATTGTTGAGGTTCGAAATGGCTTGATATTCAACTAAAATTTCAAACGCATCATCATTATTTGGATGAAATCTGCAGGCCGAAACAAAACTGTTTTCAGCATGATCAAAATAATTTAAAAAACCATTATGAAGTGGTAATCCAGCTCTTAAAATTGGACATAAAACAATATCGGAGGCAATTTCGGTTGTTTTTTTTATACCAAGCGGTGTTTGAATATGGACATTTTTGTATGGTAACGATTTGCTCAGTTCGTACGCCATAATTTCTCCAATTCGTTCAATATTTCTTCTAAAACGCATGCTGTCGTTCTGAACATTTACATTTCGTATTTGGCCTAAAAAATGATTCAGTACGCTGTTATTTTCAGATATATAATGAATTTTCATGTGTAATTTTTAAAATTATTGATCGTTTGTAAAGCAAAATGAAAAAACAATAGTTTTTTTCACACTATAAAAGTATAAAAAGTATCTTTGTGTCTCTAATAATTAAAGACATGTTTTCAAAATTAGCATATTCTGTTTTCGAACAAAGTATCAAAGATTATCATCAATTTGATAATGTTGATCAGCCAATTAATAATCCTTATCCAAAAGATAAGTTCGAGCATTTACTATATCTTAAAAACTGGATTGACACCGTTCAATGGCATTTTGAAGATATTATTCGTGACCCGCAGATTGACCCAGTTGCAGCTTTGACTTTGAAAAGAAGAATCGATGCTTCAAATCAGGAAAGAACTGATATGGTTGAATATATTGACAGTTACTTTTTGCAAAAATACAGTTCTGTGCAAGCAAAAGACGGAGCAAAAATCAATTCAGAAAGTCCGGCTTGGGCATTTGACAGATTGTCAATTTTGGCTTTGAAAATTTATCACATGAACGAAGAAGCGACTCGTGCAGAAGCAACTCAAGAGCATAGAGATAAATGTCAGGAAAAATTAAATATTCTTTTAGAACAAAGAACAGATTTATCTACAGCAATTGAAGAATTATTGACAGATATTGAAAGTGGCGAAAAATTCATGAAAGTGTACAAACAAATGAAAATGTACAACGACGATGATTTAAATCCGGTTTTATATCAAAATAAAAAATAATTTGGCCGACTTGTCTACCAAAATTAAACACATAGCCGTCATGAGACTATCCGCAATGGGAGATGTCGCCATGACGGTTCCTGTTTTACGTGCTTTTGTAAAACAATATCCAGAGATAAAGCTAACCGTTATTTCCCGTCCGTTTTTTAAAGCTTTTTTTGACGGAATTCCGAATCTTGAATTTTTTGCTTTTGATGAAAAAGAAAGACATAAAGGTTTTCTAGGACTTTTGCGATTGTTTAAAGATCTAAAACAGCTTGAAATCGATGCTTTTGCGGATCTTCATAATGTTTTAAGATCTAAAGTTGTGAGTTTGCTTTTTGCTTTAAGCGGAAAAAAAAGAGCAACTGTTGATAAAGGCCGAGAAGGAAAAAAAGAATTAACTCGTGCTGAAAACAAGATTTTCAAACAATTGCCAACCATGTTTGAAAGACATGCAAAAGTGTTTTCAGAAATTGGTTTTCCTGTAAATTTGAATAATCCTGAATTTCCTAAAAAAGCCGTTTTAAGCGCAGAAATTACTGATTTAGTTGGTGAGAATTATCAAAAATTAATTGGGATTGCACCTTTTGCTCAATATGATTCTAAGGTTTATCCGTTAGATTTAATGCAGGAAGTAATTGCGAAATTGGCCGAAAATAAAGATCAGACGATTTTGCTTTTTGGGGGCGGAAAAAAAGAAATTGAAATTTTAGATTCACTTTCTCAGCCTTTTAAAAATGTAATAAACGTAGCTGGAAAAATTAAATTTCAACAGGAATTAAAACTGATAAGCAA
The DNA here is from genome assembly GCF_004362055.1 of Flavobacterium sp. 245. GTDB lineage: Bacteria > Bacteroidota > Bacteroidia > Flavobacteriales > Flavobacteriaceae > Flavobacterium. The sequence continues at coordinate 646,169 of NZ_SNXB01000001.1, read as the reverse complement.
CCTAGATGTTATGCTTTCAATGGATTCTGGAAACGCACACATTGCAGCAATGTTGGGAGTAAAAGTCGTTACGCTTTGGGGCGCAACGCACCCATATGCTGGATTCTTGCCATTTAATCAGAGTTTAGAAAATGCTTTAACTTCAGATAGAAATAAGTATCCAAAATTGCCAACATCTGTTTATGGAAATAAAATTGTTGAAGGTTATGAAGATGCGATGCGAACAATTTCTCCAAAGAAAATAGTTACTACTATTCAGTCATACCTATAATAGAAATTCTAATAAAAAAAAATCCAAATTCCAACTTTACAATTGGGACTTGGATTTTTTTATTTTGAGAACAATCTTTTCTCATAAATTAAGAAAAAGATAGCCCATTGCTTTCTTTTTGTTTCTATCAACTACAACTTCAACAAAACGATTTTCTTGTTCAGTAACAAGTAAAACGTGTTCAAAATTGTTAGTTGAATTTCTGTAAACTTTATGAATTAATTCTGATTCTTTAATTTTATTCGATAAAATCTTGGCCGCTTTTAATTCACTTATATAAGGCCAAATATTAAAAAAGTTATCATTAGCGACTGATATTTCTTTCATTTCTTCAAGCATTGAAGGATATTTTTCTTTTGAAAGAAGTTTAGGAACTTTTCTGTTTCTTCTTTTTTTAGCTACAAAGTAGATCACAATAAAAGAGGTTACTACAAAAAGCAAAATAAAAGTTAATCGGAGGTAGTGATGCATTGCCATGATATTGAATTTTTTAAAATGCGTTGACAATTAAATTTAGCGCTAGAAAATCGATCTTTAAGATAATGAAGGATTTTTTAATCTAAGCAAAGTACTAATATACTAAATTTTAGGCGTATTTTTTAAAAAATGTTTAAATATTAGGATGCTTTTTTATACATTTTATAAAGCTGTTTTTGAATCGAAAATTATACTTTCAAAAAATTAAACCCGAATAAAAGAAAGAATCTCACAAAAAAAAATCCAAATTCCAATCGTAAAATTGGAATTTGGATTTTTATATTTTAGGATTTAGCAGACTATACGTCGTCGTAATCTACATAAATAGTATCTGAAGTTGGGTGCGCCTGACAAGTCAAAATTAAACCCTCTGCAATTTCGCTATCAGTTAAAATTGAATTTTTTGTCATTTCAGCAGAACCAGCTGTAACACGTCCTAAACAACTGCTGCAAATACCGCCTTGGCAAGAGTAAGGAGCGTCAACACCTTGTTTTAGAGCAGCATCAAGAATGGTTTGCTTTTTAGACATTTCGAAAGTAACTTCTTCATCGTCAACTAAGACCGTAATTTTTGTATGACCTTCTTGAGAACCCTGAATAACATGTTCTTCAGAAGAAGACGTAAAAAGCTCAAATTTAATTGCCGATTCTTTTACATTTTTCTCTTTTAAAATACCCGAAACGGTGTTGATCATTTCTTCTGGACCACATAAGAAAAACTTATCAAACTGCAGTTCTTTATGTTTATTGTTCAGTACAAAGTTCACCGCCGATTTATCAATTCTTCCAAACAAAGCATTTTCAGCTTTTGCCTGACTAAACACATAATGTATGAAAAAACGCCCTACATACTGTAATTGTAAATCGTGTAATTCTTGGTGAAAAATAGTTCCTTCAGGAGTTTTATTTCCGTAAACCAATACAAATGAACTTTTTGGCTCACTTTTCAAAACCGATTTAATTATCGAAAGAACCGGTGTAATGCCGCTTCCTGCAACAAATGCCGCATAATTTTTTTGTCTGTCTGCTTCGGGTTCAAAAGTAAATTTTCCTTCCGGATGGCCCACTTCAAGAACATCTCCAGCTTTTAGCTTTGTGTTGGCAAACTGAGAAAAAAGACCATTTTTCACCGCTTTAACTGCAATTCGCAATTCACCGCTTTCTGGTGCAGAGCAAATAGAGTACGCACGTCTTATTTCTTGATTATCAAGTGTTAATTTTAGATTTATGTATTGCCCGGCTATAAATTTATAGTCAGGTTTTAGTTCTTCGGGAACATTAAAAAGCACAGAAACAGCATCGGCAGTTTCACGTTTTACCTCTTTAATTATAAGTTTTAAAAATGAAGGCATGATTAATTTTTTTTGCAAAAGTAGCAAACACTAAGTAATTGACACTTACTAAAATATTTTTTTTAACTTTTTTTGTAACGTTTTCCTACATTTGGTCTCTTACTGAAAAACCAAAACAAATAATCATGATTAAAAAGTTTATTTTTCTCGAATGGAAAGCCTTTATAAGATCGGCATCGTTTAGTAAAAATCTTGCGATGAAAATCTTACTAGGATTCTTAATGATTTATTTTTCATTAATTTTTATAGCAATGGGTGTAGGCGCTTTCTACATTCTTAAAAAAATGAATCTTGAACCTTTGCAGACAGTAAATAGGTTTTTGATTTATTATTTCATATTTGATTTAATAGCTCGTTTGATGTTGCAGTCAATTCCGGTTTTAAATATCAAACCATTGCTGGTATTGCCTTTTAAAAAGCCAACGATTGTTCATTTTTCATTAGGAAAAACTGTTTTATCATTTTTTAATTGGCTTCATGCCTTGTTTTTTATTCCTTTTTCAGTTGTCTTAATTATTGAAGGTTATGATGTTGTCAGTATTCTTTTCTGGAATCTTGCGATTATTTCTTTTATATACATAAACAATTTTTTAAATATTATTTTAAACAATATTGATAAATTATTTGCGGTTTTTCTGGTAGTGGCTACTGCGCTTGGAACGGCACAATATTATAAATTATTTGATATCACAGTTTTTACAGCGCCATTTTTTCAGGGACTTTATGAAATTACGGGATTGTCATTAATTCCTATTTTTGTATTGGCAGGTTTATATCTTTTCACGTTTAGATTTTTTAAAAACAATTTATATCTCGACGCGGGACTTTCTGTAAAAGAGGATATTGCTACAACAGAAAATCTTTCTTGGCTGAATCAATTTGGAACTGTTGGAACATTTCTTAAAAACGACATTAAACTTATTAAAAGAAATAAAAGATCAAAAACTACGATTTTTATGAGCTTTCTTTTCTTGTTTTATGGATTATTATTTTATTCAGGGGGAATTGAAAGTTATGATAAACCCGTAATGCATCTTTTAGCAGGTATTTTTGTTTCGGGCGGATTTTTATTTGTATTTGGCCAGTTTGTGCCAAGTTGGGACAGCTCCTATTATCAATTGATGATGACACAGAATATCCCATATCGAGGATATATCATGGCCAAATGGTGGTTGATTGTTATTGCTACGGTTGTGTCGACAATATTGGCTTCATTTTATCTTTATTTTGGCTGGCAGATTTATTTAACAATTGTTGTTGCAGCTATTTATAACATTGGAGTAAACTCACATTTGGTTCTTTTAGGCGGTGCGTTTACTAAAACACCAATTGATTTAAGTAGTGCTGGAGGTGCCTTTGGAGATAAAAAAGCTTTTAATGTGAGCGCAATGTTATTAACACTTCCAAAAATGCTGTTGCCTTTACTGCTTTATGGAGTGGGACTTTACTTTAACAATAAAGTGCTCGGATTATCATTAGTTGCCGGAACAGGAGTTTTGGGACTCATTTTTAAAGACAAGGTTTTCTCTTTAATCGAAAAAAGATACAAAATTGAAAAATATAGTACAATAAGTGCTTATAAACAAAAGAGTTAAATTAAGTAGAGGATGTGCCAATTAGATAATGAAATAATTATTTTTTTATTGAAAAAGAATCAAATTAACGATTAAACAAATCAACAATTAAACGTATAAAAAATGATACAAGTAAATCAGCTTTCAAAAAAATATAACAACACAACAGTTTTAAACATTAATAATCTTGAAATTCCAAAGGGTCAGAGTTTTGGACTTGTCGGGAATAACGGCGCTGGAAAAACAACTTTTTTCAGTTTGCTATTAGATCTTATTCAGCCTTCTACGGGATATATAAAAAGCAATGATATTCAAGTGAATACCAGTGAAAATTGGAAATCTTTTACAGGTTCTTTTTTAGATGAAAGTTTCCTTATTGGTTATTTGACTCCTGAAGAATATTTTTACTTTATTGGTGATTTACGTCATCAGAATAAAGCCGATATTGATGCTCTTTTAAGCAAACATAAGGAGTTTTTTAACGGTGAAATTTTGAACAACAAAAAATATCTTCGCGATTTATCAAAAGGAAATCAGAAAAAAGTGGGAATTATTGCGACACTAATTGGTAACCCAGAAGTGGTAATTTTAGACGAACCTTTTGCAAATTTAGATCCAACAACCGTAAGCCGTTTGAAGCAAATTATTAAAGAATTAGCCGACGACCCAAATGTTACTATTTTGGTCTCAAGCCATGATTTACAACACACTGTAGAAGTTTGTAACCGAATCGTTGCGCTTAATAAAGGTGAAATAGTAAAAGATATTCAAACCTCAAAAGAAACCTTACAGGAGCTGGAATCGTTTTTTGCAGTTTAAGTTTCGATATTTCAAAAAGAAGCGTATTTTTACAAGTCATTATACTAAATGTCCTTTTTATAAGTTTATGCTTTAAAAATTAGTTCTATTGAAAAAGAATACTCTTAAATACTGTTTTTTTCTTAGTTTTTTATTCTTTTTGATAGCTTGTTCTACCAAGAAGAATACGTTTGTGAACCGAAATTCTCATGCATTAAGTACAAAATATAATATTTTGTATAATGGAGGAATTGGACTTGAAAAAGGACTAAAATCAATTCAGACCAATAATCAGGATAATTTTTGGAAAATTCTTCCAATTGAAAAAATGCAGTTTGACGAAAATTTTTCAGAAGGAGAAAAAGCAAAAAATCCCGATTTTGAATTAGCAGAAACAAAAGCAACAAAAGCCATTCAAAAACACTCCATGAATATTGGAGGAAGAGAAAGAAATTATCAGATCGACGAAGCATATTTGATGCTGGGAAAAGCCAGATATTATGATCAGCGCTTTATTCCGGCAATTGAAGCTTTCAATTATATTCTTTACAAATACCCAAACAGCAGTAATATTTACACGGCAAAAATTTGGCGTGAAAAAACAAATATGCGTTTAGGAAATGATGCGATTGTAATTAAAAATATCAATCAGCTGTTAAAGAAAACAGATTTAGACAAACAGACTTTTTCGGATGCAAATGCATTATTGGCCGAAGCTTTTTTAAATACAGAACAAAAAGACAGTGCCGTAACTAAATTGAAAATTGCCGAAAAATTCACTAAAATCAATGAAGACAGAGCCAGATATCGTTTTATTTTAGGACAATTATATCAAGAAGCCGGAAAAAGAGATAGTGCCGTTTACTTTTATAATGGCGTAATCGACATGAACCGAAAAGCCGATCGTAAATACATGATGCATGCTTATGCGAAAAAAGCGCAGATGTTTGATTATGAAAAAGACGATCAAAATATGTTTATTGATACCTATAATAAATTAGTTGAGGACCGTGAAAACAGACCTTACTATGATATTTTGTTTTATGAAATGGGTGTATTTTTTGATAAGAATAATGAGCAGAAAGATGCTTTAGAATTTTACAATAGTTCATTATCAAGAAAATCTAAAGATCCTTATCTTGTTGCGGCAACGTACAGAAACATTGGAAATATGTATTTTAGAAATACAGATTATACAATGGCTGCAAAATATTATGACAGTACTTTAGTTAAGCTAAATCCAAAAACGCGAGAATTTGCTTTTATTGAAAAAAACAGAAAAAATTTAGATAACGTAATTAAATACGAAGGAATTGCAAAACGCAACGACAGTATTATTAAAGTCTATAATTTACCAGCAGAAGAACGAAAAACATACTTCGAAATCTATATTGCCGAACTTAAAAAGAATGACGACGCAAAACGTTTAGCAGAAGAAAAAGCAAAAGAAAAACTTGCAAATGTAGAGCGCAACACAAATACGGGCAATGTTTCAACATCTGTAAATCCTCAGGCGCCTGGAAAAACAGATCTAATGGCCGGAGCTTTTAATCCGCCGGGAGCAAATGATGTTGCAAGCACTTTTTATTTTTATAACCCAACGACAGTTGCTTACGGAAAACTGCAATTCAGAAAAATGTGGGGAAATCGTGCTATAGGAGGAAACTGGAGATTATCTTCATCAAAAACAATTGTCAATACAAGATTAAGCGATTCCTTAAACATCAATCAGGATTCTATAAATGCATTGCAGCAAGCTGTACCAGAAAAATATACAACGGCATTTTATGAAAATAAGATCCCTACAAATCCAGCAATTATGGACAGTATTGGCAAAGAACGAAACTTTGCTTATTATCAATTAGGACTTATTTATAAAGAAAAGTTTAAAGAATACAAATTAGCCAGTGATAAACTAGAACAATTATTACAGAATAATCCTGAAGAAAAATTAGTTTTGCCTTCGATGTATAATTTGTATAAAATTTATCAGATTACAGATCCGGCAAAGGCCGAAAAAATAAAATCTGAAATAACGACCAAATATTCTGGTTCACGATATGCTCAGATTTTAAACAATGCCAATTCTGATGATTTAGCATCTGCAGACAAGGAATATAAAAAGTGGTATAAACTTTATGAGGATGAACATTTTGATGAAGTTTTAAACAACATTGACAATTTGATCAATCAGTATGCAGGTGAAGATATTGTTTCGAAATTTGAATTGCTTAAAGCAAGTACTTTAGGAAAAGTAGAAGGTTTGGCGGCATATAAAAAAGGTTTGGAAACGGTTGCTGATAATTACCCAAATAGTGAAGAAGGAAAAGAGGCACGCGAGATTTTGGAAAAACAGATTCCAACTTTAGAAAAACTTGATTTTACAGCAGTTGACGGCAAAAACTGGAAAATTTTATATCCGGTTTCGAATAATGATCTTAAAACGGTTAAAAAAATTGAGGAAGCAATTAGGGTATATATGTTGGTTGAAAATTTCGAACGATTAACAACTTCATTTGACAAATACAATAAAACACAAAGTTTTGTAGTTATTCATGGTTTAAAATCAGAGGCATATGCCAAAGATGTTTCAGGAGTTTTGAGAGAGGATAAAAAATATAAAATCTCTGATATGCCAATAATTATTTCAAGTGATAATTATAAGGTAGTTCAAATCAAAAAAAATCTTGAAGTATACTTAGCCCCAAAAACCCCATAAATCATGTTTGAAAAAGTCAAAAAAAGCAGTACAGAGAATTTAGGAAAAACCAACAGAATTGTAGAAGGAACTTCTATTGTTGGCGATATTGTTTCAAAAGCTGACTTTAGACTGGATGGTGAATTGATTGGGAATTTTACTTCGCAGGGAAAACTTGTTATAGGAGCATCGGGAATTGTTAAAGGAGAAATTATTTGCCACAATGCCGATATTGAAGGAGAATTTCAAGGGAAATTAAAAGTTTTAGAAGTACTTAATATAAAAGGAACAGCGCGCATTCATGGAGAAATTGCCGTTGGAAAACTATCCATAGAACCAGGAGCAGATTTTACCGCAACCTGCACAATGCTAAATTCTAATCCTGTAATACTGCTAGAAGATGGAAAAGGAACCGAATAATAATAGGAGAAACAAATGGCTTGCACTTATTAACATTCCATTTCAAATGGGAGTCATTATTTTCTTGTTTTCTTATTTCGGAACCTGGCTTGATGAAAATCATCCAAGCCCAAAAGTGTATTACAATACTATCTTTGTGATGGCCGGAGTAGGCCTTGCTTTATATAATGTTATCCGCCAAGTTAATGATATTAATAAAACAAAGTAATTTTGTCATTTATAGCAGCTTTAGATAAAAGTTGCATCTTTGCAAAAAATTACCTGAAATGTCATTAAAAAATTACAAACCTGTTTTTCATTTATTTTGTTTTGCTGTTGTTGCCTGTATGGTGCACATGACAGCTTTCTATTTACTGGAAATTAATTTTCAGAAATTTCATTATAGCATAGAATTGCTATATTTAATTTTTTTCGGATTAACAGCTTTTCTATACCTTATATTATTAAAGGTAAAAATGAAGAATTTTGAAATCGTAGGAATGGTTTTCTTATTCGGCACTTTTACTCAAATGTTATTGGGATATTTAATTTTGCAGCCAATTTTAAAAATCAAAACCGAAACGGTCAATGTTGAAAAAGTCAGTTTTTTTATAACATTTATTTTGTTTTTGTTATTTGAGACGCTTTTAACTGTCCGATTATTAAATGAAAAGCGTTAAAATCGCGAATATGTAAAACAAGGTTCAAAAATAATTTTTCATATCCTTTTGAATATTAATAAAAAATGTACCTTTGCACCAAATTTTAGAAACGTAAAAAAATAAGATTTTCCACGATATGGTGATTTCAAACAAACCACTCAGCTTTATTCTTGCAGCTTTTGTAGCTTCTCTACCAATTATGGGTTTTGCAAACCCAGAGAATGATTCAACGCATGTACAAACGGAAACAGCTCACGAAGAGAAAGTAATTTCACATAATGCTCCAGCGGAAGGAGAGCACGAAGCTCTTGACCCAAAGGCAAAAGTGGATGCTTTTATTGATCACCACTTACAAGATTCTCACGATTTTGTTTTCTTTCAAGATGAGAAAGAAAACAAACACTATGGTTTTCCATTACCAGTTATACTTATCGACGGAGGTTTGAAAGTTTTCTCTTCTTCAAAATTTCATTTTGGTGAAACAGTTGCAGAAGTTGATGGAAACTTCTACAAACTAGTACACGGTAAAATTTACAAAACAGATGCAGCCGGAACAATTACTTTTAATGAGCACGGTCATCCAGAAAACGAAAAGCCTTTAGATTTTTCTATGACAAAGAATGTTGTTTCAATGCTTTTTGTTGCAGTACTATTATTCTTCATGTTTACTGGTTTAGCAAAATCATATAAAAAAGGACCAATCCCAACAGGATTTGGAAGAGTTTTAGAGCCTCTTATAATTTTCATCAGAGACGAAATCGCAGTTCCTAACATTGGAGAGAAAAAATACCGTAAGTATATGGGTTACCTATTAACTGTATTTTTCTTTGTATGGGTTTTAAACTTATTAGGAATGACTCCGCTAGGAATTAACGTAACAGGAAATATTGCTATTACAGTTTGTTTAGCAGCATTTACTTTTATCATTACACAATTTAGTGCAAACAAAGATTATTGGGGACACATTTTCTGGATGCCAGGAGTACCAGTTCCAATGAAAATTATTTTAGCGCCAATTGAGGTTTTAGGAACATTGACAAAACCATTCGCATTATTAATTCGTTTGTACGCAAACATTACTGCTGGTCACGTAGTAATTATGAGTTTGATTGGAATGATTTTCGTTGGAAAAAATTTAGCAGCAGATTTGCCAATCTCATTAGGATTGACATTGTTTATCTCTGTTATTGAAATTTTAGTTGCATTTTTACAGGCATTTATTTTTACAATGTTGTCATCATTATTTATTGGTATGGCGGTTCAAGATCATGACCACGCTCACCACCATGAAGATGAAACAGCAATTATTTAATTTAGAAGTTTAATTTTATATATATAAATAGTTATGGGAACAATTCCAACTTTAGTAGGTGCTGGTTTAGTAGTAATCGGTGCAGGTTTAGGTTTAGGTAAAATCGGTGGATCTGCTATGGACGCTATTGCTCGTCAGCCAGAAGCTGCTGGTAAAATTCAAACTGCGATGATTATTATCGCGGCTTTATTAGAAGGTTTAGCATTTGCTGCTTTAATCTTAGGAAAATAATAAAGAGAAAAATAGCAACATCTTTAACGGTTGGTTAAAGGTGTTGTTACTTTAAAAAGAAATTAAATATTTAATATAGTTATAAAATGGATAAGTTAATTAACGATTTTTCATTCGGTTTATTCTTTTGGCAAGCTTTAATCTTGTTAGTATTAATTTTACTTTTAGTGAAATTTGCATGGAAACCAATTATGGAATCTATTACTGCAAGAGAAGAAGGTATTAAAGATGCATTACTTTCTGCTGAAAATGCAAAGAGAGAAATGGAAAACTTACAAGCTGATAATCAAAGAATTTTGAATGAAGCTCGTGCAGAACGTGACGCGATGTTGAAAGAAGCTCGCGAAATGAAAGAGAAAATGATAGCTGATTCTAAAAACGAAGCGCAAGAGGCAGGTCAAAAAATGATCGAGCAAGCTAAAGCTGCTATCGAAAGTGAAAAAAATGCTGCAATGGCTGAATTGAAATCTCAAGTTTCAACTTTATCATTAAGCATCGCTGAAAAATTATTGAAAGAAGAATTATCTAACAAAGAATCTCAAACTAAATTAGTTGAGAAAATGTTAGGTGACGTAAAGTTAAACTAAGATATGGCAAGTACAAGAGCAGCAATTCGTTATGCAAAAGCAATTCTGGACTTAGCAAACTCTAAAGGTGTTGCCGAAGCTGTCAATAACGATATGAAAACAATTGCTCAGGCAATTGAAAGCAATTTAGAATTGAGTACATTTATTCAAAACCCAACTACAAAAGTTGAGGTTAAAGAAAGTGCTCTTTTAGAAGTTTTCGCAAATGTAGATGGTGTAACTAAAGGTTTATTTCATTTATTATTTGAAAACAAAAGATTCGAAATTCTAGAAGGAATTGCATTAGAATATAAAAGATTATTTGATGAAAGTAATGGTGTTGAAGTAGCAAAAGTTACTACAGCAATTCCAATGGATGCAGCTTTAGAAGCTAAAGTTTTAGCAAAAGTGGCTACTTTGTCAGATAAAAAAATAACGATAGAAAATATAGTAGATCCATCAATCATTGGAGGATTTATTTTGAGAATAGGTGATCAACAATACAACGCTTCTGTTGCAAACAGATTACAAGTATTAAAAAGAGAGTTAAGTAATTAGTTTTATCACACATAAAAGTGTCTAAATTATAAATTAAGATGGCGGAAATCAAACCTGCTGAAATTTCAGCAATATTAAGAAAGCAAGTAGAAGGTTTTGAATCTGGTGCTACGCTAGAGGAAGTAGGAACAGTACTTCAAGTTGGAGATGGTATTGCTCGTATTTACGGGCTATCGAATGTACAATATGGTGAGTTAGTTGAATTTGAAAACGGACTTGAAGCTATTGTATTGAACCTTGAAGAAGATAACGTTGGTGTGGTACTTTTAGGACCATCAACTGGAATCAAAGAAGGATCAACAGCAAAAAGAACACAACGTATTGCTTCTCTTAAAGTAGGTGAGCAAATGGTAGGACGTGTAGTAAACACTCTTGGTTTTCCTATTGATGGAAAAGGACCAATTGGTGGAGACTTATACGAAATGCCTTTAGAAAGAAAAGCTCCTGGAGTTATCTTCCGTCAGCCAGTTACTGAGCCATTACAAACAGGAGTAAAAGCAGTAGATGCTATGATCCCGGTTGGTCGTGGACAACGTGAGCTTGTTATTGGTGACCGTCAAACAGGTAAATCAACTGTTTGTATCGATACAATCTTAAATCAAAAAGAATTTTACGATGCAGGAAAACCTGTATTCTGTATATATGTTGCAATTGGGCAGAAAGCTTCAACTGTAGCAGGAATCGCTAAAATGTTAGAAGAAAAAGGTGCAATGGCTTATACAGTTATTGTTGCAGCTAACGCTTCTGATCCAGCTCCAATGCAAGTTTATGCTCCTTTCGCAGGTGCTGCAATTGGTGAGTACTTTAGAGATTCAGGTCGTCCTGCACTTATTGTGTATGATGATTTATCTAAACAAGCTGTTGCTTACCGTGAGGTTTCTCTTTTATTAAGAAGACCACCGGGACGTGAGGCTTATCCTGGAGACGTTTTCTACTTACACTCTCGTTTATTAGAGCGTGCTTGTAAAGTAATTGCTGATGATGGTATCGCTAAAAACATGAACGATTTACCAGATTCTATCAAGTCTATCGTAAAAGGTGGTGGTTCATTAACTGCATTGCCAATTATCGAAACTCAGGCTGGTGACGTTTCTGCATATATCCCAACAAACGTAATTTCGATTACGGATGGTCAGATTTTCCTTGATGGAGATTTGTTTAACTCTGGGGTTCGTCCTGCAATCAACGTAGGTATTTCTGTATCTCGTGTTGGAGGTAATGCTCAAATTAAATCAATGAAAAAAGTTTCTGGAACTTTAAAATTAGACCAAGCTCAATTCCGTGAATTAGAAGCTTTCGCTAAATTTGGTTCTGACTTGGATTCAGTTACTTTAAATGTAATTGAAAAAGGAAAAAGAAACGTTGAAATCTTGAAACAAGGTTTAAATGATCCTTACCCTGTTGAAAACCAAGTTGCTATTATTTATGCAGGTTCTAAAAACTTATTGAAAAGTGTTCCTGTAAATAAAGTAAAAGAATTTGAAGCTGATTTCTTGTCTTACTTAAACAGTAAACATAAAGATACGCTTAACGCGTTGAAAGCTGGTAAATTTGATGACAACATTACAGATGTTATTGAAAAAGCAGCAAAAGAAGTTTCAGCAAAATATAACTAATTAGATAATTCGTTAATTAGATAATTAGAAAATGCATAAACATTTTTCTAATTATCTGATTTTCAAATTGTCACATTTTCTAATTTAATAGATGGCAAATTTAAAGGAAATCCGTAATAGAATTACTTCCGTTTCATCGACGATGCAGATTACATCGGCTATGAAAATGGTTTCTGCTGCAAAGCTTAAGAAAGCACAAGATGCAATCACTGCGATGCGACCTTATGCCGAGAAATTAACAGAGTTGCTACAAAATCTTTCTGCTACACTTGATGGTGAAGTTGGAGGAGATTATACAACTCAGCGTGAAGTAAAAAAAGTATTGCTTGTAGCGATAACTTCTAACAGAGGTTTATGTGGTGCATTCAATTCAAATGTAATTAAGGAGATTAAAAATCGTACTGATTTTTATGCAGGAAAGCAAGTTGATGTTTTTGCCATTGGTAAAAAAGGTGGAGACGCTTTAGTTAAAACGCATAAAATTCACGGACATCATAATGCAATTTTTGATCATTTAACTTTTGAAAATGTTGCTGGAATTGCAGATAATTTGACTCAAAAATTCTTATCTGAAGAATATGATAGAATCGAATTAATCTACAATCAGTTTAAAAATGCTGCAACACAAATTGTTCAGACAGAGCAGTTTTTACCGTTAGCTCCAATTAAATCTGATGCAGCAGCTTCTACAGGAGATTATATTTTCGAACCTTCAAAAGAAGAAATTGTATTGACTCTGATTCCAAAATCATTAAAAACACAATTATACAAAGGAATTCGCGATTCATTTGCTTCAGAACACGGAGCACGTATGACAGCTATGCACAAAGCAACTGACAACGCAACTGAATTAAGAAACCAATTGAAATTGACTTATAATAAAGCGCGTCAGGCTGCAATTACTAATGAGATCTTAGAGATCGTTGGTGGAGCAGAAGCGTTGAACGGATAGTAAAATATCTAAAAATATAAAAAAGAGCCAGCAAATATTTGCTGGCTCTTTTTGTATACTAAGGAAGTGGTTTGTAATTTATTTTAAACGCCTATAAAATGGTGATTCTCAATTTACCCAAAAATTGAGAATCAATACCATTTTATAAAATTATTGTACAGATTTATCACCTCTGTTTTGCTTTGTCTTTTATGGGAACAAACTAGCTTTATTAATCCCAATGCTCTGTTTTTTTGAGGGTTACATTTCAGCAGAATCAATCCCTTGTGCTTTGTCTTTTGTGGGAACAAACTAGCTTTATTTATCCCAATGCTTTTCTTTTTTATAAGGGTTGTATTTCTAGCTTTTCTCAATCCCTATGATACAAAGTTAATATAGAAGCAGTTGTAAAAATTTATACAATTATTTCTCAATTTTATAGATTTCACATATCTTGTTTTAGAATTGTATTTAAAGCGTAAGAAAAATTGAGTAATTTTGAGGTTTATCTTTTATTACAATGGAATTTCAAATACGAGAGCTTACTACAATTGACGAAATGCTGGCACAAATTGATACCATGCGATTTCTTTATCCTAAAATTTCAATAGAAAAATATGAATCATTTCTTTTAGAAATGGTACCACATAATTATATACAGATTGGAGTTTTTGATAATGATACATGTTTAGGAATTACCGGCTGCTGGTCGGCGACGAAACTCTGGACAGGAAAATATCTAGAAATTGACAATTTTGTTGTTAATCCAGAACACAGATCGAAAGGAATTGGAAAATTATTGACTGATTATATTGATCAGAAAGCTTTAGATTTAGGTTGCAGCAGTATCGTTTTAGATGCCTTTACTGGAAATTTTGGCGCGCATCGTTTTTACTACAATCAAGGTTATGGTCCAAAAGGATTTCATTTTGTGAAAGTTCTGGATGAAAACAAACTTACACAATAAAAAAACGCTGAACTCCTTTTATTGAACATGCAAAATCATTAATAAACCAAAGAATTGGTTATTTTTGTTTTACGAACTTTATTATAAAAATTATTTTGGGATTATATAAAAATCTATTCAAACAAACTGCGATTTACGGACTAGCAACGGTTTTACCAAGGATGCTTAGTTTTTTATTGGTCAGATTATATACTGGTATTTTACCAACTGCAGAATATGGTGAAGTTTCGATTGTTTTGTCTTGGATGGTTTTCTTTAATGTTGTCCTTTCCTACGGAATGGAGACTGCTTTTTTTAGATTCTACAGTGCCGAAGAAGACAAGAAAAATGTAATTGCAACTTCTACGATTTCTATTTTTTGGTCATCCATTGGGTTTTTGTTTGCAGCTTTAATTTTTAGAAATACACTTGCAACTTGGGCCGAAGTTGATGTACAATATGTTACTTATTCGGTTTGGATTTTAGTTTTAGATGCTTTGGTTTTAGTGCCTTTTTCAAAACTTAGAGCTAATCAGCGACCAATGGTTTATGCCGCGATTAAGATTGGAAATGTTGTTATTAACTTATTGCTGAACATTTTCTTTTTGATGTATTTGCCAAAACTCGCAGCTTCGAATCCTAATTCGGTTTGGGATAATTTGTATGTTGAGAATTTCCAAATTGCCTATATTTTCATTGCAAATCTTCTGGCAAGTTTAGCCACCTTTATTGTTCTTTCGCCAAATTACCTTTCACTTGGACGAAAATTCGATCCGGAACTTTGGAGAAGAATGATGAAATACGGCCTTCCAATTTTGGTTGCCGGATTGGCTTTTGCCGTAAACGAGCATTTTGATAAAATTCTGTTAGGATATCTGCTTCCTGAAAATTTAGCAAAATCTGAAGTTGGGGCTTATTCAGCTTGTTACAAATTAGGATTATTCATGGTTCTTTTTGCAACAGCTTTTAGATTAGGAATTGAACCTTTCTTTTTCAGCCATGCTAAAAATGAAAACGCTCCACAGACGTATGCAGTTATCACTAAATATTTTGTGATTTTAGGCTCATTGATTTTATTAGGCGTTATCGTTTTTGCAGATGTTTTAAAATACTTATTGTTAGATAACAAATCCTATTGGGAGGCAATGAAAGTGGTGCCTCTAATTATTTTGGCAAACTTCTTTTTAGGAATTTACAATAACTTATCGGTTTGGTATAAATTGACAGACAAAACAAAAATTGGCGCTTACATTTCTATTGTTGGTGCAATTGTTACTTTGGTTTTAAATTATCTCTTAATTCCAAAGTACAGTTATTATGGTTCGGCAATTGCAACTATTTCGGCTTACGGAAGCATGATGCTTATCTCTTATGTTTTAGGAAATAAATATTACCCGATCCCTTACGATATGAACAAGATTGGAGCTTATTTAGGTGTTTCAATAGTATTCTCAATAATTTCATTTTACGGATTCAGAGAGAAATATTATGTTGGAATTCCGCTTCTTTTAATTTTTATGTACATGGTTTATCATTATGAAAAAGATACCATAAAAGGAATACTAAAGAAAAAATAAGCCCGTTTAAAATTTTAAATTACAAATGAAAATACAAATCATCAATAAATCACAGCACGACTTGCCAAACTACGAAACTATTGCTTCGGCAGGAATGGATTTGCGTGCTAATTTAACAGAATCAATTACGCTAAAACCTTTAGAAAGAACAATTGTAAAAACAGGACTTTTTATTGAATTGCCAATTGGCTACGAAGCGCAGGTAAGGCCAAGAAGCGGACTTGCTGCAAAAAAAGGTGTCACAGTTTTAAATTCTCCAGGAACGGTAGATGCCGATTATAGAGGTGAGATAGGCGTGATTTTGGTAAATTTATCGAATGAAGAATTCGTTGTAGAAAACGGAGAACGAATTGCACAATTAATTATTGCCAAACACGAAAGAGCGGAGTGGATTGAAGTTGAAGAACTTTCAGAAACTTCAAGAGGAGCCGGAGGTTTTGGAAGTACAGGAGTGAAGTAAGTTTTCAGTCGCAGTCTCAGTAATCAGTTTTGAAATTTGCGATCTTAAAAATGAAATGATAGAACATTGCGAACTTTACATAACTTCTTTGTGAACTTTGCGGTTAAATTTTAAAAATCAAGAACCAACTCAAGAAGATTTTCAAATCTTCCCCTAAAAAATAAATATAAAAATGAAGATAATCGTTCCAATGGCCGGACGCGGCTCAAGACTTAGACCACATACTTTAACAGTACCAAAACCACTAATTCCTGTTGCAGGAAAATCTATTGTTCACCGTTTAGTTGAGGATATTGCCAAAATCTTAAAAGAACCAATCGAAGAAGTTGCTTTTATTTTAGGTGATGAAGCTTTTTTTGGTGAAGATGTTGTAACAAGTTTAAAGGATTTGGCTACTGGTCTTGGCGCAAAAGCATCTATTTACCGCCAGGATTTGCCTTTAGGAACTGGTCACGCAATTCTGTGTGCTAAAGAATCATTGTCAGGTCCTGCAGTTATTGCTTACGCAGATACTTTAATTAGAGCTGATTTTGAATTAGATCCTCAGGCAGATGCTGTAATTTGGGTAAAACAAGTAGATCAGCCGGAAGCTTTTGGGGTTGTAAAACTAAATCAGAATAATGAAATTATAGAATTAGTTGAAAAACCAAAAGAGTTTGTAAGTGATTTAGCTGTTATTGGGATTTACTATTTCAAAGAAGTTGGCGATTTGAAAAAAGAACTTCAGGGCGTTTTAGATAATAATATTCAAAACGGAGGTGAATATCAAATCAATGACGGAATCAAAGCCATGATGGCAAACGGTAAAGTTTTCAAAACAGGAAGTGTTGACGAATGGATGGATTGTGGAAACAAAGATGTTACAGTTGAAACGAACAGTAGAATGCTAGGTTTTTTACATAATGACGGAGAGCATTTAGTAGATTATAATGTAACATTAGAAAATGCAACAATTATTCCGCCTTGCTATATTGGTGAAAATGTGGTGTTGAAAAATGCAACAGTTGGACCAAATGTTTCTCTAGGAAAAGGATGCCGTGTTACTGACAGTTCTATTAAAAATAGCTTAATACAAACTTATTCTCAAATAAAAAACGCTAACTTAGACAATGCGATGATTGGAAATCATGTTAGTTATGATGGAAAGTTTACAAGCATAAGCATTGGAGATTATTCTGTTTTAGAATAGAAGAAAGTTTTCAGCAGTTTCTTTTTGGTTTAAAAATACAATTATAAAAAGAATGAAAAAAGGCGTTTTAGTCATTTTATTTTTCGTTTTGCTTGGCAATTCAAACTCGGTTTTGGCTCAGACAGAACCAGAAGATATTGCTATGGCGCCCGATGAATATCAAGATGCTTTTTATGAATCTTTGAAACAAAAAGGAATTGAAAATTATGATAAAGCTATAGTATCATTAGAAAAATGTATAAAACTAAAACCTAGTGATGCTGTTGCTTATTTTGAATTAGGGAAAAATTATTTGGCTTTAAAAGATTATCAAAGTGCAAATAATGCTTTTGAAAAAGCGGCACAATTAAATCCTAAAAACAAATGGTATTGGCTCGGAATTTATGATGTAAGTTATGAAACCAAGAATTATCCGCTGGCAATAGAAACGATTCAAAAAATTATTGTTTTTGACGAAGAATATAAAGATGATTTGATATCGCTTTATATGATTACAAATCAATTTGATAAAGCGCTTGTCGCGATTAACGAAATGAACGATAAATTCGGAAAATCAGAAGATCGTGATCGTTATAAAATGCAGATTTTATCTCAAGGAAAATATCAAAATGCTGAAATTTCTAATTTGATTGATCAAATTAAAAAGGATCCAAAAGAAGAATCAAATTATCTTAATCTGATTATTTTATACTCAAAATCAGATGATAATGATAAAGCGCTAGAAGTTGCGACAAAATTGGCAAAAGAAGTTCCAAACTCAGAATGGGCGCAGGTAAGTTTGTTTAAGACATATTTAGATGCAAACCAGGCTGATAAAGCGATCAAGTCAATGAACATTATTTTGGCAAGTTCAAAAATTGATTCAAAAATTAAACACAGAACTTTGAATGAATTTTTGATTTATACGAATAAGAATCCGCAATATGCTCCAGATTTGGAAAAAGCAATTTCTTATTTTGATAATGATCCAAATGTGGACGTTGCAAAAGAAATTGGAAAATTTTATCATAGCAAAGGTCAGTACGAAAACGCAATTAAATATTATGAAAAAGATTTAAAAGCAAATTCAGATACAGATCGTGAAACCAATTTGCTTTTGCTTGAAGCTTATACGCAGGCAAAACAATTTGAACCGATGACCAAGCGAGCAATGACTATGATTGAAGTGTATCCAAGTCAGCCACAATTTTATTATTATGCAGGACTGGGAAATAATCAGTTAAAACAATTTAAGAATGCAAAAACCGTTTTAGAAATGGGGCTTGATTATGTTGTTGATGATAAAAAGTTGGAGTCAAACTTTAATATGCAGTTAGGAGAGGCTTATAATGGTTTAGGAGACGCCAAGAAAAAAGAGGAATACTTTTTGAAGGCTAGTGAGTTATTAAAACAAAAGAAGTAAGA
This sequence comes from Flavobacterium sp. 245, assembly GCF_004362055.1. Taxonomy (GTDB): domain Bacteria; phylum Bacteroidota; class Bacteroidia; order Flavobacteriales; family Flavobacteriaceae; genus Flavobacterium. The sequence continues at coordinate 627,148 of NZ_SNXB01000001.1, read as the reverse complement.
AAAAATGAAAAGATATATAGCAATAGCATTGCTATCGGTTTTAGTTATTTCATGTAAATCAAAGGCCGTAGCAGTACAAAACAATAATTCTAAGACAGAAGAAGCACCAAAAGAAGATAAAAAAGCAATTGAAAAACATTATAACAATAAGTTAGATTTTTCGACTTTAAACATAAAGGCCAGTGCAAGATATGAAGATGAGAAGCAAAGCCAGAATGTTGCTGCTGATATCAAAATCGAAAAAGACAAACAAATTTTAATAAGCATTCGTGTTCTGGGAATTACCATGGCAAAAGCCTTGATTACGCCAACCACTGTGAGTTACTACGAAAAAATAAAAGGGACCTATTATGAAGGTGATTTTACTAGTTTAAGCAAATGGTTAGGAACCGAATTAGATTACAGCAAAGTTCAGAATTTGTTAGTAGGAGAAGCGCTTGACGATTTGAGAAAAGGAAAATACACGCAAACAATTGTAGAAAATCTTTTTAGATTAGAAGATGAAAAAGATAGTAAACTGAAAAAGGTTTTTTATCTTGATTCAGAAAAATATTTAATTCAGAAAGAAGAAATTTCACAAGCCTCAGAAAATATAATGCTTGAGATTATGTATTCTGATATTAAAACATACAATCAAGGAACGCTTCCAACGAGTATTGAAATTAATGCGGTACAGCCAAAAGGAAAAACCAATATTAATTTAAATTATAATAATATTTCATTTAATGAAGAACTTTCTTTCCCATATAGTGTTCCAAGTGGGTATAAAAAAGTTATAATTAAGTAAATTTGCAAAAAGAAAACAGAAACATGCCAAAATTTCTCCTAAGCCTAATTTTTATTTGTGCCACAACTTTTATGTGGGCACAGGATTCGCAGCAAGAAAAACTTGAACAGCGTAAAGCGCAAATTCAGCAGGAAATTAGAGATAACGAAAAAATGCTGCAGTCTGTAAAGAAAAAAGAAAAATCAGCTGTAAATGTATTTATGATTCAGGCGAATAAAATTAAGCTGAAAGAAAAATTGATAAATACAACAGCAAAACAGGAAAGACTTTTAAGTAATGATATGTATATTAACCAAGTTCAGGTTAATAAACTAAAAAAAGAGCTGGCAGTTTTAAAAGAGGATTATGCAAAAATGATTCTTAAATCATACAAAAGCCGTTCAGAGCAGAGCCGCGCTATGTTTATTTTGTCTTCAGAAAGTTTTTTACAAGCATATAAAAGAGCGCAATATTTAAAACAATACACGAATTACAGAAAAAATCAAGGTTTAGAAATTCAGTCAAAAACAGCTCAGTTAGTTGATTTTAATGCAAAATTAGACGGACAGAGAAAAGTTAAGAAAAAGATTATTGCTGAAAATCAAAAAGAAAAACAAAGCTTAGAAGTTGAAAAGAAAGAGCAGCAAAAATTAGTTAACGCTCTTAAAAAAGATAAAAACAAAATTATTGCCGATACTAGAAGCAAACAGGCAGAAGCAAAAAGAATTGACAGGCAAATTGATCGTTTGATTCGTGAAGCGATTGCTGAAGCAAATAGAAAAGCAGCTTTAGAAAGAGCAAAAGATAATCCAGGATCGACAGCTTCAACGGCGCCAGTTTCCTCATCAAAAATTGCTTTAACACCAGAAGGAAAAATCTTGGCAGCAGATTTTAAAGCAAACAGAGGAAAATTGCCTTGGCCAGTTGAAAAAGGATTTATTTCATTAGGTTATGGAGATCAGCCTCACCCATTGCATCCTTCAATAACGGTTCATAACTCAGGAGTTGAGATTACAACAGAACAAGGTGCAACTGCCCGCGCGGTATTTGAAGGCGAGGTTTCAAGTGTAATTGTCTTATCTCCAATAAACAGGGCAGTTATGATTCAGCATGGAGATTATTTTACTGTATATCAAAACTTAAGTCAGGTATTTGTAACCAAAGGAGAAAAGGTTAATATCAAACAAAGTATTGGAAAAGTAAGAACCAGCGGTGATACAGGAAAAACGATCATTAAGTTTTTGATTCTTCAAAATACATCTAACAACAATCCGGAAGGATGGTTGCAAAACAGATAAAAAAAGGGAGCTTAAATAAGCTCCCTTTTTTATTGCTGTTGTTGCTGCAAATGATCCATATAATCGAGTTGCTCCTGAACGCGCGATGAAACTTCCTGAAGTTTAACGTCGTTGATTTCTTCGAATTGTCTTCCGTCTTCATAACCAATCGAAACACAAACCGAAAGTGTTTGTCTTGCTAATCCTTTAAAAGTTCCTTTTATGGGCGTACAATCACTAAAATTTCTTCCGACAGAAAGCCGAACATGATTATCCATTGTCCAGATATTATTTGTCGGATCCAGACCTAACCAACCTTGTTTCGGCGTATAAATTTCTACCCACGCATGCGTTGCGCCTTCACCACGCAACCCGCTTTCATTAGGACAAATGTATCCGCTGACATAACGTGAAGGAATTCCTGCAGTACGCAACAGCTGTAATAGAATATGAGCAAAGTCCTGACAGACACCTTTTTTTAAAGTCAAAATTTCATCAACTGTAGTTTCAATATTTGTTATTCCTTTAGTGTAGGTGAAATTATCATAAACGTAAGTATTACATTGTTGGGCAATTTCAATGATGGATTTGTTTTCAATATTTATCTTTTTTAAAATCGCTCCAATTTCATTTTGTTTCTGAATATCATCCAGATAACAAAGGCGCAATAGTATAATACTTTTTTCTTTTTCAGCCTGAATATCTTCCACGGAAGTGGGATCAATCTCTGGAATTTTAAGAGAATGATTCACCCGAACTAACATTCTGGATTCAATTGTCATTTCATTATGTGCATCCAAAACATTGAAATTGCCAACGCGATTTCCATAATAATCTTCAGAAATATCAACATCAGGATTGTGCGTAATTAACAACTGATATTGTAACACTTCCTGATTTTCAAAATGATGCGGAAAAAGTCGGATTTCGTTAATACTTTCTTTTATGGGATGATTATATTGATATTTTGTAAGGTGAACTATTTTGAAAACCGCCATATTTTTAGGTATAAGAAAAGAATAATTTTGAAAAATCTGTAGAAAATTGAATAAGTTGATTTTTAGTGTTTTGCAAGACTTCTTCGAGTTCCTGATTCGTTAAATGCTGATAATCTGTATAAGCGATATAACTTTTTAATCGTCCAAACTGGTTCATTAAGGTTCGGGCTTCGCTCAAATCATTGTCTTTGAAAAGACAGTTCAAGTACGTGTTTATAAAGTCTAAAGTATAAATTACAGAATGAGCAAAATCCATATTGAAAATAACCTGATGCGCCACTTTTCGATTGTGCGAAATGTTGCTGTAGCTTTTTAAATACAACTCATATCCGGAAAGCGATAGTAATAAACGTCGCCAATACATTAAATCTTCTTCGCCTTCGAGATTATAATTTATAGGAGCAAAGTAAGCTTGCGTCATCGAAATGGTTTGCAGACATCTTTCTATATGTTTGCCAATACTCGAAAAACACCAGCCCAAACCACGTGGCATGGTAACTTGCAGAATTCCATTGTAAAGCAATAAATCCTTGTTGAGTTTGGTTATAATTTTTAAAGCATCTGAAGTTTCTAGTTTTCTGGGAAGATCTGGTGAGTTCATATAATGATACATCGAATTGATATGTTCCCATAATTCTTTGGTTATTTTATCCTGAGAACCACGCGCATTTTCGCGAGCTTTCACGACTAAATTTTTAACTGAATTATCATTTTGGTTATCACAAATAATGTATTTCAGAACATAAGTTGTGTCATATTGTATGGAATGAATTTTATCTTTAGATAAATTGGTATAATATTGCAATAACGGTTTATACCCTTGAGAATCGTTAATTTCTTTATCAAAAGATAAAATATAGGAAGTGTTCAAAGTAAGCAACATTCCATCTGTACGTTCCATATATCGGTTGAGCCAAAACATTCCGTCTGCAACCCGGCTAAGCATATTTACTCCCATTTTGAATGTTTTTTTAGGTTAGAAAAAGTCATTTATTTTATAATCCAGGTATCTTTACTTCCACCACCTTGAGACGAGTTTACAACCAAAGAACCTTCTGTCAAAGCAACTCTGGTTAGCCCACCGGGAACAATTTGAATTCCTTTTGGTCCGCATAAAGCGTAAGGTCTTAAATCGACGTGACGTAATTTGAGTTGCCCGTCAATTAAACACGGAACAGTACTTAATTGTATAATAGGTTGTGCAATAAAATTTCTTGGAGTTTTGGTTATTGCAATTTTGGCTTCGTCCATTTCTTCCTGTGTTGCCTTGTTGCCCATAATCATTCCGTAACCGCCACTTTGGTTGGTTTCTTTAATAACCATAGTTTCCATATTGGCAAAAACGTGTTCGCGTTCGTCTAAATTTTCCATTCGGTATGTCGGAACATTTTTTAAAATCGGTTCTTCGTTCAGATAATATTTGATCATATCCGGAACGTAAGCATAAATCGCTTTATCATCGGCAACGCCATTTCCTACAGCATTAACCAAGGCAACATTTCCTTGTCGATACGCGCTGATTAATCCAGGAACTCCTAGCGCACTGTCGGGTTTAAAAACCAAAGGATCAAGATACTCATCATCTAAACGACGATAAATAACATCGACTTGCTGTAAACCTGAAGTGGTTTTCATATAAACGCGATTGTTATTGACTACCAAATCTCTTCCTTCAACTAAGGGAATTCCCATTTGACGGGCCAAATAAGTGTGTTCGTAATAAGCCGAATTATAAACGCCGGGTGTCATTAAAACTACATTTGGATTAGAAACATTTCTCGGCGAAAGCGAAACCAGAATACTATGGAAAATCATGGGATAGTTACCAACCATACTTACATGGTTTGATGAAAGCATATCAGGAAAAATACGTTTGGTAATTTCCCGATTTTCCAACATATAACTCACGCCACTCGGACATCGCAGATTATCTTCCAGAACATAAAATTCGCCTTTTGCTCCACGAATTAAATCAATTCCCGCAATGTGAACATGGATATTATGAGGCACTTTTATTCCCTGAACTTCCTGAATATAATGCGGACAAGAAGCGATTAATCCCGCGGGAATAATTCCTTCTTTTATAATGTTTTGATCATTATAAATGTCTTCCAAAAATAAATTCAGCGCCATTAAACGCTGTTTTATTCCGGATTCAACTTCTAACCAATCTTTTTGTGTGATGATTCTAGGTATAATGTCAAAAGGAAATATGCGTTCAATACCATTCGCATCATCACTATAAACAGTAAAAGTAATTCCCTGATTCATGAACAAATCAGAAGCCTGTTGTTGCTTGTTGGTTAAATTTTTATGACTTAAACTTTGTAAAGTTTTGAAAACTTGACTGTAGGATTCCCGAACACCATCTTTAGAGAACATTTCATCCCAACCGCTATGATTTAAACTGGGTGCTAACTTTGCCATACTCTAATTATTAAATAAATTGTTTTTTAGACTTTTTTATGAAAAATATTCATTTTTTAATCTAAAATACAATTTTAATTTTCTTAAAACTTTCAAATTAGTGTGAATTTTATAATTTATGTAAAATTCGTTTTTTGAAGTTTTTATTTTGAAAATATGACTTTTTAGAGGTACGTTTTTTTGAGATTTCGTAGCGAAGAAAATGGCCTTAAGAAGAAATAGAGTTGTTAATCAATTTTATGTATAAAAAAAGGAAGCAATTTAAGCTTCCTTTTTATGGTTGAATTTTTATTAATCGTATTGTTCTAAAAAATATTTCACAACATCCGTTGTCGTTACGATTCCTTTAAGCTCGCCATTGTCAACAACGGGCAAAGCATGAAAATCTTCTTTTGCAAAAATTTCAGCCAAATCTCTAATTATAGTATCCGATGTAACAGTTTTTGGTTTTGAAGTCATGACTTGCGAAACTGTCAGCATATCCAAAATGGCTTCATCGGCACCTTCCTGCCCTTCAAACAAAGCTCCAAAAGTTAATCGGTTAATGTCGGTTCTACTAATAATCCCTACAACTTCTTTTCCTTTCACAATCGGAATGTGGCGAATCGTATTTTTCTTTAGCTTCTCAACAACTTTTTTAAGATCATCATTTTCGTTTGCAGTCACTACGGTTTTGGTCATAATATGACTGATTGGTTCTCTTTTTTTCATAATTGATTTGTTATTAGGTTCTCTCAAATATGTAAAATAATTCCGATAAAAAACATGACTTTTATCAGCATTCAGATCTCAGAAGAACAATCTCATTTATTGGGTTTTCATCAAAAAAAGAATCAAAATAGAAGTAAAAAGGGGTAAGAATGTAAAAATCATTCTATTGTTCAATGGAAATTGTATCGAGTGAAATTTAAAAATAGTATTTTTGCACTATGGAAACAAATAGACAGAAAAAAATAGGCGGTGTCATCCAAAAAGATTTGGTTGATATTTTGCAAGGTGAAGTGCGAAAAAACGGAATTAATAATTTGGTAATTTCCGTATCCAAAGTTAGCGTTACATCAGATTTATCTGTGGCAACAGTATATTTAAGCATTTTTCCACAAGAAAAAGCAAAGGAAACTTTAGAAGGTATAAAATCAAATACTACCTTAATTAAACACGATTTGTCACAACGTGTTCGTTTGCAATTGCGTCGTGTACCAAACCTGGTATTTTTTATCGATGACTCATTAGACTATATCGAAAAAATTGATAACGCTTTATCAAACAGAGAAAACCCAATTGAAAATCGCGATCTTTTAGAAAAAAGAAGAAAATCATAAGTTGAATTTCCCCCTTTACATAGCCAAACGTTATATTTTTAGCAAAAGTAAAAACAATGCTATTAATATCATTAATCGTATTGCCAGCATGGGAATCATCGTTGGTACAATGGCTTTGTTTGTGGTCTTGTCTGTTTTTAGCGGTTTAAAGGTTTTCAGCCTTTCGTTTACAAACGAAATTGATCCCGATTTAAAAATGACAAGTACTTACGGAAAATCATTTTTAATGACGCCAGATCAGGAAAATCAGATTAAGAAAATTGATGGTGTCGTTTCGTACACTAAAATTATCGAAGAACGCGTTTTGTTTTTGTTTAAAGACAAACAAAAAGTTACTTATTTAAAAGGAGTTGACAGTAATTACCCTGTAGTCAACGATATCAAAAAAAAGCTTTTCACAGGACAGTGGCTAAAACCAGATACATATCAGGTTGTCATTGGGTACGGCATTTCCCGCGATTTTTCATTAGGAGTTTTGGATTTTGAAAATCCGTTACAGATATTTGCTCCAAAACCTGGAAAAGGAGCAATTGAAAATCCGGATGATGCTTTTACAAAAACAGATGTTCTTCCGGTTGGAATTTATTCAATCAGTGAAGATTTGGATTCAAAGTATGTTTTTGCTGATTTGGGTCTGGTACAGGAATTATTAATGTACAAGCCAAATCAAATTTCGGGCGTTGAATTTAATTTAAAAGAAAACGCAAGTGAGCGCGCTATACGATCGCAACTTGAAAGTATTTTCAAAAATAAAGTTACGCTTAAAAACAGAGCACAGCTGAATGAATCTTTGTATAGAATGCTTAACACCGAAAATATCGCTGTTTATCTGATTTTTACTTTAGTAATTATTGTGGCACTTTTTAATTTGATTGGTGCTTTGATTATGATGATTTTAGAGAAAAAAGGAAATCTTAAAACTCTTTTTAACCTAGGAACTGAAATTAGCCATCTGCGAAAAATATTCCTACTTCAAGGAACTTTATTAAGTGTTTTTGGTGGTATAATCGGACTAATTTTGGGTGTTATTCTAGTATTGTTGCAACAAAAATACTCACTTATTATGATTACGCCAACGTTAGCTTTTCCGGTTGTATTTACAATTGAAAACATATTAATTGTTTTAGGTACTATCATTTCTCTTGGCTTTCTGGCTTCTTTAATTGCTTGCAGCCGAGTGAGTAAAAAGCTGCTGGATTAATATTTCTGGCTAAAAAATATTCCCTATATTTATCCTCTCAAAAAATTAGAGCATATGATTGTTTCTGCCTAATCCTATTTTATTTTTTAGAATAATTAGGATACTTACGTTTTTTTTCGCGTTCAGATTAGTACATCTGAACCCATCTTTTCATTTATCCTAACTTATCATGACAGAAACAACAATACAGAAAAGCTTCTTTTCTAAAATTTTCACCACTTTAAAACAAGCCTTAAAAGGCGACGAATCATTTGATTATACTTCTGGAAGTATAAAAAAAGCTGTAATTCTATTAGCCATTCCGATGGTTTTGGAAATGATGATGGAATCAGTTTTCGCTTTAGTCGATTTATATTTCGTCGGACATTTGGAACATAGCAGTTTTGCAATTCAAACCGTTGGATTGACAGAATCAGTTTTAACGATTATATACTCGCTAGCAATAGGAATGAGTATGGCAGCAACTGCAGTCGTAGCAAGACGAATTGGAGAAAAAGATCCAGTCGCCGCAGCTAAAGCCGGAATGCAAGCCATAATTGTTGCAATTGCCGTAAACGCTGTAATGAGTGTCTTGGGAATTATTTATGCCAAAGATATATTGTTGCTGATGGGAGCATCTGTCGAAGCTGCCGAGCATGGTTTTAGATTTACTCAAATTATGATTGGATCGAGCTTGTGTATTATGCTCTTGTTCTTAATCAACGGAATTTTTCGTGGAGCAGGAAATGCAGCAATTGCAATGAAAAGTCTTTGGATTGCCAATATCTGTAATATCATTTTATGTCCAATTTTAATTAATGGTTTTGGACCAATTCCTGCTTTCGGATTGATTGGCGCTGCTTTGGCAACAACTATCGGACGAAGCATTGGGGTTTTATATCAGGTTTATCATTTGTTTTTTGGAAACGGAATATTAAAAATTAAAATTCCATATTTCGCGCCCGACTTTAAACAGATTCAGGCTTTAGTAAAAATCGCAGCACCGGGAATTTTACAGTTTGTAATTGCTTCATGCAGCTGGATTTTCTTAGCGCAATTGGTCGCAACGACTGGCGGTGATCACGGTTCTGCAGGTTATCAAACCGCGCTTAGAATTATGATGTTTTTTATTCTTCCTGCTTGGGGATTGAGTAATGCCGCCGCAACTTTGGTCGGGCAAAACTTAGGAGCGAAACAAATAGAACGTGCTGAAAAATCGGTTTATACGACGGCACGCTACAATGTGATTTTCATGGCGACAATTATGATTATCACTTTAGTTTTTGGACAATATATTATTTCGTTTTTTACAAATGACGAACAAGTAAAAACCGTTGCCATTGAAGCTTTGCAGATTATGAGCATCGGATTTATTTTCTACGGAATAGGAATGGTTTTGATCAATACTTTCAACGGAGCTGGAGATACCTGGACACCAACCGGAATTAATTTCTTCGGATTTTGGCTGTTCCAAATTCCGCTGGCATTTGTATTAGCCAAACATTTTAATATGGGACCTACTGGAGTTTTTATTGCAATTCCAGTTGCCGAAACTGCTATTACTTTAGCTGGAATCTTTTTCTATAGAAGAGGAAAGTGGAAACGAGTTCAAGTATAATAAACAAAAAGGCCTTCAAATTTGAAGGCCTTTTTTTATTATTTTTAAACAAATTCATATCCCGCATAAACCTGTTCAATTTCTTTCATAATGGCGAATAAATCTTCAGGTGCATCAGTGGTAACTAATTTTTGTTTGAATTCTTTGAAGGAATGAATTCCTTTGAAATAGTTGGTATAATGACGACGCATTTCTACAATTCCTAAACGTTCGCCTTTCCAATCCATCGACCATTGCAAATGATTTCTGGCAGCTTCAACACGATCAATAACGGTTGGAGCAGGCAAGTGTTCACCCGTTTTGAAATAATGCTTGATTTCGTTAAAAATCCATGGATAGCCAATCGCGGCGCGGCCAATCATGATGCCGTCAATTCCGTATTCGTTTTTATATTTTAATGCTTTTTCTGGACTGTCAATATCGCCGTTTCCAAAAATAGGCATTGTAATTCTAGGATTGTTTTTTACACGTGCAATATGCGACCAGTCAGAGTGGCCTTTGTACATTTGAGCACGGGTTCTAGCGTGGATTGTTAATGCTTGTACACCAATATCTTGAAGTCTTTCTGCAACTTCATCAATATTTATAGAGTTGTCGTCCCAGCCTAAACGTGTTTTTACGGTAACAGGCAAATCAGTACTTCTGATAACCGCTTTTGTCAAACGCACCATCAAATCAACATCTTTTAGAACTCCGGCTCCGGCACCTTTACACACTACTTTTTTTACCGGACATCCAAAATTGATATCCACTAAATCAGGTTTTACAGTAGAAACAATTTTAGACGAAAGCGCCATTGCTTCTTCATCTCCACCAAAAATCTGAATTCCAACCGGACGTTCATAATCAAAAATATCCAGCTTCATTCTGCTTTTGATTGCATCACGAATTAATCCTTCTGATGAAATGAATTCAGAATACATCATATCAGCGCCGTGCGTTTTGCATAATCTGCGAAACGGCGGATCGCTCACATCTTCCATAGGAGCAAGCAGTAAAGGAAATTCGGGTAATTCTATGTTGCCAATCTTGACCATCTTCATAATTTTTTGCAAAATTACAACATTTAGTTTAATTAAAAAGATTCTAAGTTTCTAAGATGCTAAGGTTCTGAGTTTTTATCCTTGTTTTATTTTAAAAAGAAAAACTCAGAATCTTAGAATCTCAGTATCTTAGCAACTTAGAATGAAGTTCTATAGTCAAAAAACCGAATCGGTTTTCTACTCATTGGATTAAAAACCAAAGGGTTTAAAGTTTCTTTTGAGGCGAATTCTATTTTTGGAGTAACTCTCAGTTTGGCTCTAAAATGGTCTTTTATTTCTTGTAGAAATTCTGGAGTTTGGTTTTTTACTGCAATTTTAATCAGGATTTCATCGGTGCCTAAATCATTTGTAGAGATTTCGATTAAATGATTTTCAATAGTATCAAAACTGCTCAAAACATCATTCATCGCTGGCGGATAAAGTGTTGTACCTTTGTATTTTATCATTTGTTTTTTACGACCAACAACAGGGCCAACGCGCAACGTATTTCGTCCGCACGCACAAGGTTCATCATGAAGCTGTACCATATCTCCGGTTTTAAAACGCAACAACGGCATTGCTTCAATTCCTAAAGTGGTAAAAGTAAGTTCGCCCGTTTCTCCATTTTTTACAGGAATATTATTTTCATCCAGCACTTCAACAATAATCAATTCCGGATGATGATGTCCGCCTTTTCCATGTTCACATTCTGTAAAAGCCGTACTCATTTCGGTTGAAGCATAAGTTGAAAATAACTTAATATTCCATTTTTCTGTAATTTTTTTGGATAGAATATTCATTGAAAAATCTTGTTCTCTCAAAGATTCTCCAATACAGATGGCGCCTTTTATGCTCGAATTATTATAATCGATTCCGTGAATTTCTGCGTATTCAATTAATTTTAAAAGAAAGGACGGAACTGTAATTAAATAATTCGGATTGTATTTTAAAATTGAATCCCACTGCATTTCAGGAATTCCCGCACCAACACGAATTACGCCAACTTTCAATTTTCTTAAACCAAGAAAATAAGCAAGTCCGGCCATAAATTTTCTGTCAATTGTAGTCATTAGCTGCACGACATCGCCTTCGGCAATTCCGGCGCAGGCAAATGAAATCGCTTCGTTATAAGCTAATCGGTCTAAATCAGAATCGGTTAAACCAAAAGTTACCGGATCGCCCAAAGTTCCTGAAGTTGAGGCATAATCAATAATTTTATGCTGTGGAACGCACAAAAAATCGTCGTTGTATTGCTGTAAATCTTCTTTGGTTGTTACGGGAAGAAATTGTAAATCTTCTAAAGTTTTTACTTTTGAAATATCAATATTTTGTCCTGCAAAAAGTCTTTTATAAAAAGGAGAATGCTCACTTATATAAGCTAAAAGCTCTGATAATTTTTGTTCTTGAAAAACTTTAATTTCGTCTAAAGAATTTTTTTCTATTGCTGGAATCATTGTAATTTTCTTTTGAGTTTTTTTAAATATTTTTCAATTTTTGCTTTTTCAGGAGCGGTAGTAATTTCTTTCGTCAGTGCTTTTTCAAAATTTATTTGAGCCGCACGGAATTGTTTTTTTTGATAAAAGTACAACCCTGCTTTGTAATATACAACCCAATAATCTGGGTTTAGAGATTGATAATGCTCAATAAATTCGGGCGAAATTGTTTCTTCTTTTTTAAGATACAAATCCATTTGGTGATTTTCAGCTTTAAACTTTTTGAAGTTTTGAAAAGCTTCTGTTTTTATAAAAGGATCTTTGGCGATATTTAAATTTTCTTGTTCAAATGAAATCGCGGTATTCGTTTTTCTTCCGTTAAAAATAGAATCCAGATTATAACACACAAATTCACCAAGCTGAAATGGATTTGCCGAGACCCAAACCAGTTTTTCTTTCGGTTTAAAAATAATTCCGTGATGTGCCAGCAATTGATTTAGTGCTTTTTCATTACCGTATCCTAAAGGAATATCGTTTAGACCATTTTTGTCTCTAAGAATTTCTGAAGCAATTTCAGGATTTATTTTTTTGTTTTCAGATAAAAGCTCTTCCATTCTTTCAAAGCGATATTCAGAATGACTGTCTGCAATTTGCGTTTGATTTCGTTTTTCATTTTTGAATGTTTCACTCTGAAAATGATTCGAACAAATCAATTGGTTGCTGTTTGGCATTTCATAGACGTCCATTTTTTTTGGAGAAACTTCAATTAAAACAGCTTTATTATCTTGAGCACTTCCTACCATAATCGACTCTGAAACAAAGACGGATCGTTTTTTTGCAATGGCAATCGCTTCGTCAATAGTTGAAGCATGTTGTAAAATTTCGCGGGTCAAAATAGAAATTGGCGTTTTGGCGCTCATCGGAATTTCAGATTTTGCAGCATTAATCGTAACCGTCAAACCTTGCTGATTCATTCCAGAAACAGCGCCAATCATTCCGGGCCAGGCAACCATCATAAAATTGTGGCCTTGTTCCGGTTTTATAAACGCAATAATTTTATTTTCTGCGAAAGCATCATTCACATAAAAATCAAAGTTGCGCCCGAGAATTAAATTTCCATCTTCAGATTTTTCGCCCCAAGCGGCAAACGACGAACAACCAACCAAGGCCAAATCCTGCAACGCATGTCCAATGTCATGCGCCGCGTGCAGATACAAACCACGCTGATACTGCGGTGCAATATTGTCAAAGTCATGCGAAGTATATTGCGAAACGCCAAAAATCTCCGTCTGATACTCTTCGGGAACATTGGCATATAATTTTCGGTTGTACCATTTTAAGAAGTGACGCAATAACTTTTGCTCAAATTTTGACGGAATTAAATCTTTTATTTTGGAGAAAAATATATTTTGCTGTCTCTCCAAAAGCGAGTCAGATAATGCGCCGGTGTTGAGGCCAATTTCTAAAGGATCACCTTCAACATATAATTCCCAAAGTCCTTGTTTATTTTTTAAAAGCGAATTATTTCCTGAAATAAAAATGCTGTCTGAAATTTTGGTAACAATAGGTTTTGTTGCATTATAATTGGAAATATTGGGCTGATGATTTTTTGATTTTGAAGTACCACAGGAAATAAGAATTCCTAAAAAACCGACGAAGAAAAGATATGTAATTCGGTTTTTCATAATTCAATTTATTCTGCAGACTGATTAATTTTATTAATCAAATATTCTTTTCCAACAATTTCTGAGCAGGTTACGACGGCGCCAATCGTTACGCCTAGAACACCATGCATATTAATACTCTGACCTGTAAGATATAAATTTTCTAACTTGGTTTTTGAAGGAATCAATGTTTTTAACGGATTATTGGAATCTTTAACATAACCGTACATATTTCCGTTGTCACCGCCAATATAATCACGGTAAGAAAGCGGACTTGAAGTATGTATAGATTTAATGCAGTCTCTGATTCCTGGAAATTTTATTTCGATTTCATCTAAAAATTTAGCTGTTTTTCGGTCTTTGAATTCTTCATAACTTTCACCGCGGTCATTTTTTTCGACGGTTGTATTAAAAGTAGCTGTCCAAGGTGCAACATCATCAAACTTCATATACGTTATAAACGTCATTCCATCTGCCCAGATTTCCTCTTCTTTAGAAGCATTCATGGAAGCCATATACATTTTTGGCCATGAATTTTCGTCGTATTCCTGCGCTGTCCAGACTTCGTCGCTATTTTTAAAATGATAATAATTATGGTTGATATATTTGAAAGTCTGAGGTTTAAAAACCAAATACAAACTAAAAGCCGAAAGTACGCCTTCAAGACTTTGAATACGGTTGAAAAATGGTTTTCTGAAGTTTGCTTCGCCTGCCATTTTCAAAGTTGTTTTGGGTTCAATATTTGAAATAAAAAACGTTCCGGAAACTTGTGTTCCATCTTTCATTTTAACTGAATTCACTTTGTGATTTTCGACTCCAAAACGTGTAACTTCTTTATGTTTATAAAATTCACCGCCGTATTTTTTAAGCTGTTTTAAAAGCTGTTTTGTAATTTGGCTCCCGCCGTTAATACAGCGCCATGAACTTTGAATGTAGGAATTTACAATTAACGCATGAACATAAAATGGTGATTTATCTGGAATGCCGGCGTATAAAAAATTGGAACCGGCTAAAACTGCTTTCAGCTTTTCATTTTGTGTAAAAGAATCAATAGTTTCTTTTGCATTTAAAGTCAGAATTTCAGAATCATATTTTCCCTCTGATTCTAAATTATAAAGCGGAAAAGAATCACAAATCGCCTTGAGTTTTTCGCAATAATTTGAAATGTTTTTTTCTTCTTCAGGGAAATATTCTTTTAACTGATGAACAAAATTTTCGTAACCCTGCGCATGCGGATATTCGGTTTTATCATCTTCAAAAGAAATAATATCGAAAGCATTTTCATCTAATTTTTTCAGATTCAGTTTATCGATAATTCCCAAATATTTAAAATATTGATGCAGATTTTCGCCTTCGCCTAAACCTCCGATATAATGAATTCCGGTATCAAAGATGGTTTTATCACGAACAAAAGTCTGAAGATTTCCGCCGTATTGATTGTTTTTTTCGAGCACACAAACGCTGTAGCCTTCTTTAGCCAGAATAATGGACGAAACCAATCCGCCCAAACCACTGCCAACAATTACAACATCGTAATGTTCTTTCATTTTAGTTTTTCTTTAATACGATTAAATCGTTTTCATCTAAAACGGACTCAAAACCAAAGTTAATCAAAGTGTTTTTTAAACGCGGACAATCTATTAAAATTACGACTGAAGTCAAAAGTATTAATTTCTGAATTTCATTTTCTGAATTTTCATCCGAAATTAAAAGAGTATCATATTGATTTTCAGATAGTGATTCTAAATTTTCGAGATATGATATTTTTCTCTTATTAACGATATAATTAGTTTTGGCAATATCGCGTTTTTCTTCATCAGCAATAAAAGAATGAATTTTTCGCTGTGGTTCCTGCAGTGCCAATAAAACATCTAATTGCCCATAATCATTTGCCAAGTGTACTATTTTGGCTTTCGCCGATAGTTGTTTTCCAAGAAGAAAATAAGTTTCAAGATGTTTTTTAAGATCTTTTTTTACACTGTTTACAACTTCAATTTCTTTATAATCATAACTATGCTGTAACATCTTTTTAAAATAATCCGGACCTTCTAATTGCTGACGGATTTTACGATATTCTGTTTTAAAGAATGTACTGATTTGTTTCGTTCTCTCCGCATAATTATTTCCAAAGGAATGATTTTCAGGTATAATTCTTTCTAAAATAGTAACAGTAAGGTTTCCATTGTGAATGACAAAATCACCTTTCGGAATTAACTCTGAAGCGCCGTGAATCACAATTGGAATAATATCTAAATTAAATTCTTCGGCAAGGAAAAAAGCACCTTTGTGGAATCGTTTGACAACATTATTTTCTGATCGTGTTCCTTCTGGAAAAACCATTAACGAATAACCTTCCTCTACTTTTTTGCGCAAATGCTCAACACCGCCTTCAAGACCTTCGGATACGGGATAGAAACCAGCTTTCCTTACAACACCGCCAAAAATAGGAGAGTTGTAAACCCAGTCGCTTACCAGAAAAATAATTTTTGGACTCAGCATTCCCATTGCCAAAATGTCTATAAATGAAGAATGATTGGCAATAATTACGGCTGGTTTTTCGAAATTTTCATTAAAATTATTAACGACTTTTTTATGTATAAATGGGTTTGAATACAATACTGATTTCATGAATTTTGAAACCACATATCGAAATCCTTTCATTTTTGTTTTAGCGCTTAAAGGTAAAATTGGCATTATGGTAAAACTGAAAATCGACATTATAATGCCACCCATTCCATAATAGAAAAACGAAATAACGCCATGAACAAAAGTGCGTAAATGAAACGGCGGATTTCCATTTTTTGATCTATTTGAAATAAATAATTTAAAAAGAATTGGATAGAAAATAAACGTGATAATGAGCGCCGCAAAAACTCCAATTAATGAAACCGATGAAATCGAAGTCAACGCTGGGTGTTTGGCAAAAATCATAGCCCCAATTCCTAAAATAGTTGTGATTACGGCTAAAATAATGGAGGTTCTGTAAATGGCTATTTCATTTTTTCCGGTGGTATATTCTTTCTGTAAAGCACTTGTCATGAAAATACTGAAATCAACGCCGTGACCAAAAATCAAAGTGCAGACAATCATGCTGAAAATATTCATTTGAATGCCAAAAATGCCCATAATTCCGGCAGTTACAATTCCGGTTAAAGCAATTGGAATACAGCTTACAATTACCAATTCAATTCTTCGGAAGAAGAAAAATAAAATCAGAATTACAGCAACAAAGGAATAATTGACAAGCGAATTGAAATCGGTTTTCAAAGTGCTGAAAAACGTTTCGTTCATTTGCTGGCGATCGATTGCAATTAAATTCTTTTTGGCTGAAGCCGATTTTACAAAAGCATCTCTTTGTTCTGGCGAAACTTTTACTAAAGTCGAAATAGTGTAAAAACCATTTTTTTCAGTCACAAATTCTTTTAACTGCAACGCCTGAATTTTTAAATATTCATTTGCAGAAATAGGCTTGAAGTCAAAATCTAAATGATCAAAAAAGTTGGTGTAAGTTGTTGGCTTAAAGCCGAGTTTTGAACCTTCAGAAATTAACTGTGATTTTAAAAGTGCTTTTTTATTGGTATCCCAAAACGAATTCCATTTTTCGATTTTTTGAAGCTGTTCCTTTTGCGAAAGCATAATGCCACCAACAGAACTAAAATTTAAAATCTTGTTTTGTTGTTTTTCTTTTGCTAAATCGGTAAAAAGCTGGCTGTTGTTTTGCAAAACTTCCTCCATGCTTTTTCCATACGAAGCCACATAAATTGTTTTTGAAGTTAAGCTTGTACTTTCTTCCAGTTGTTTTTCGGCTGCTTTAATTTCCTTTGGAACAAAATTTAACTGCGACAAATCGTTATTGAAACGAACATCATTATAAGTAAAACAGCAAATAATAGTGATGATGACGCAAAAAATAATTAAGATTTTATTGTTGTGAAAGGAGAAATGGGCCATTTTATCAATGACATTTTTCTTGTGTTCAGCCGGATTTTCTTTTGGTTTGTACAAATGCGGGACAATCAAAAGAGAGAAAAATCCAGTTGCCATAACAATTACGGCGGCAAAAATTCCGAGATCATTAAGCGCATCAGATTTTACAAAAAGCAGACATAAAAAAGCAACCGCTGTAGTAGAACTGCTCATAATTACAGGCATTGTAATGTCTTTATACAATGTTTTGATGTCGCTGTTGTGCTTGTAATGCGTGAGAATATGAATGGAATAATCGATAGTAATTCCGAGTAAAATAGATCCGATTCCGAGAGAAATTGCCGAAATCTGTTCTTTTACAAAATATAAAAATGCAACCGCAAACAAAGCTCCAAAAACCGTTGGAAGAAATATAATCAGCGGAATTAATATTTTTCGATAAAATAAAATCAGAATCAACATCAGCGTAATCATCGCGATTGTTGTTGTTAAAACAATATCGCTTTTAATTTGATTCGCATTCGCAACCGCAATTAAAGCCGAACCAAAATAACTGATGGAAGTTTTGCCGTAAAATTTTTGATTTAAATTTTCTTGAATCGATTTTAGCTTTTCAGCAAACAGCGTATTTTTTTCGGTTTCGCTTGATGGAAGATTTGAGGTTATAAAAAGCAATAATTTCTTTTTGTCTTTAGTCATCACAAAACCATTGTCAAGCGTAAAATCGTCGCCAATATTTAATTGCTGTAATTTTTTTAAAGCGATAAACGAAATTCCAAGCGGATCTTGCTGAATAAAATCTTTTGTAATAAACCCAGAAGGTGAAATAATCGATTTGTAATTTCCTTGAACCGTTGCTGCAATACTGTCATTTTTCAGTTTGTTTTGAATGGCTTCATAATCTTTATTTTCAAGAAAAAGAGGCAGATTATTGTAAACAAAATCAATTGTTTCCTGAATATTTTCTTCGTCAATTTTTCCCTGAATTCCCGTTACATATGGTTTGCAGGATTTAGAAACACTGTCTGAAAAAGCAGTTGCCATTTCTTTTAAATCTTCTGCAGAGCCGTTTTTTTCGAGTTTGAAAATGACGGTTATTTTATCGGCAAAATTTAATTGTTTTAAGACTTTTGCTGTGACATCGGCTTTGTCATTGGCTGGAATTAATTTCGTAATATCTTCTTCAAACTTAATTTGGGAAGCAAAAAAACCAAACACCAAAAGGATCAAAACAGCTAATGCAACCGACAGCGATTTTCTTCGGTTAACAAACAAATGAATGGCGTAAAAGTATTGATGCATGATTATTTTCTTTTTGCCACGAATTACACGAATTTCCACTAATTTTTTATCGACTTGTCGACGAAATTATGCGTATTCACCTATCCTACGGCCGATTTAATTTTATATTCACTACAAATTTTCACTCCAATTAATTCGTGAAAATTCGTGTAATTCGTGGCAAAACTACAAAGATTTTTCAGAATGTTTTTTGGTAAAAGCAGTTAAAAGCAAATAACTTATAAGGCCAACTGATAGCGCCGAAACGGTTGCTAAAATAAGACTTCCTACAATATATTGCGTAGCATTTTTTTGAATATCGTCAAGTGTAAGTGAACTATTCAAAATTAAGGGCGAGTCGCTGGACACAAAAATGCTTCCAACTTGAAGTGAAGCGTAAATTATAAATGGAATAAATGGAGGAAAACTCACATTTGAAGTTAAATAGGCGATGACTTTGTTGAGTTTGAAAATAGCGGCAAAAGTAAAAAGTAAAATAGTTTGAAAGCCCCAAAAAGGAGAAAAACCAATAAAAATTCCTAAAGCAATGGCGGCAGATTTCTTGAAATTTGAATCCTTGCTTTCTAAAATGTCTTCGAGAAAGAACTTTTTAAACCCTTTTTTTTTTGCTCTTCTAAAAAAATCTCTTGGCTTGATATACAGCAAAGCATTAGTCACCAAAACCGTGTTCAAAATACTTATTCGGGTAAAATCTCGAAACGGACGAAAATGAGAAACACGCTCAGCTGGATCATACAAAACCTGAATAGGAATGTTTTTGACTACAATTCCCTTCCACGCAGATCGTACTATAACCTCAATTTCAAACTCAAATTTATTAGTATAAAACTGTTTCGGAAGTAATTGCAACGGATATAATCTAAAACCAGATTGTGTATCTTCTAACTTAATTCCGGTTTCAAATTTGAACCAAAAGTTCGAAAATTTATTCCCGAAACTGCTTTTTTTCGGCACATTTTCCTGCGTCATGTTGCGGCTTCCAATCAAAAGCGCGTTTGGTTCTTTTTGAATTGCTGTGATAAAATTCGGAATATCAGATGCAAAATGCTGTCCATCTGAATCGATTGTTATGGCGTACTCAAAATTTTGTTCCAATGCTTTTCTGAAACCGTTTCGGAGTGCTCTTCCTTTTCCTAAATTTTTTGGATGATGAATTTGCGTTAGCTGCGAATATTGTTTTAGAATTTCGAAAGTTTCATCTGTAGAACCGTCGTTGACAATAATAATATTGACAGTATAATCTAAAATAGAATCCAGCACTTTTTTTAGCGTTTTTTGATTATTGTACGTGGGAACAATAACGCAAAACGAAGTCGAATCAAGTAAATCGTGCTGAAGTAAAATAGGTTTCATGAGGAGTTATGCTATCGCTTACTTCACAAATTGTTTCTCTTTTTCAGAAAAACTTTTTGATTGTAAAATAAAGTCTTTTAGATATTCTTTTAAAGCAGCGCTTTGATCAGCATAATGCTCAGTAAGATATTTTTTGTCTTCTTTAATATTTTTTTTATAGCCTGTGATTCCCGGAACATTTTCCTGAATGCTCAATCGGATTAATCTTATTTCGATATTATTTGGTTCGCTTTTTATAGTCGATTCAAGCAGTTTTGCACCTTCTTTAAAACGAGCAATTTTGTCATTTAATTTCTTTTCGAACTTAGAATCCAATAAAATAGAAGCCGCTTTGTAAGCTACTAAAGTTTTATCATTATTATTAGAAACGTCAGCCAGTTTTTCTGAAAATTCTTTAGCGTTGTTCTCTGATTTTGTAACGCTAGTATACATTTTTCTGATCGCAGCCAAGTCTGGAGTTCCAGAAAAATTAACCCACAAAAGTAATGTTAATAGCAGTTTCATATCTAAGGTTTTTTATAGACATTGCTCAATTTTAAAGCAACCGTCTCGTTGAAATAAGTGGTGTTTTTTACTTTTACCAAATTATCTTCAGTTGTGGTAATATCAAGTTCTAAACGCAATTCCGGATTAACTTCTGGATTAATAAGCGCAATAAATTTTACATTGGCAAGCGTTTGAATCATTAAAGTTTCCTGTGTAATTTTCTCGGTAAGTTCCTTTATAATCTGAATCATGCAGACACCCGGCATAATTGGGTTTCCTGGAAAATGACCTTTGAAAACTTCATGTTTTTCATTGACCAAAATTGTAATAGTATGTTTATAATCTCCAGTTTTTTCTTCTGAAAGAACTTTGTAAAAATCTTTTAAAACCATTTTTATTTGACTTTAAAAGTATAGCTGATTCCAAATTGCAATACCTGATTTAAAATAATATCTTCATAATAGTAGCCATTATCACTGTCAAGTCCGTCGTAACCATAAATATCGATTAATCCTTGTTTAAATCTCGCTTCAAAAGTTAATCCGTTTGGCAAACTGTAACCAATTCCGCCCACAAAAGCCAAGTCTGTACCAATTGGATCATATCCGTATTGCCCAAAATTGTCGCTGGTTTTAATGTCAAGTGATGGTCCGGCTAACACATGAAAACCTTGCCCTCCAAAGTTAAACTTAGCAACCGCACCAAGCGTTACATAATTTAATTCGTATTTTGCATCTTGAGCAGGAGCACCCAAATAATATTCACGTCCTTCGGCACCTTGTCTTGAATACGTAATTTCTGGCTGAAGCGTAAAATATTTGTTGAATTTAATTTCGACTAAACCACCCACATAATAATCAGATTTCATGCTGTTGTTGTCAATATTCGTTAAGGATGAAAGATTCAAACCACCACGAATTCCCGGACTAACTTTAACTTGTGCTTGTGATTTTACAAGACCAGCAAATAAAACAATTGCAATTAAGGTTATTTTTCTCATTTTGGGTTTACTTTAATTTTGGTTTAACTTGAGTTTTTACTCTGATTTAAAATAATTTAGTTCAATTTTCAACTTTATATTTTGATGTAAAATGACGACTTTTTTAGCAAAAATATCGTTTTCTAAAGTAAAAGTAATTGTTATTTTATCTTTTGTTTTAGAAGAACGTACTACTTTTTCTAATTTTTGATCTTTTTTTGAATAGAAAAGATAGTTGTCGCGATCTCCGTCTGCCGATTTATAAATGTCAAAATTTTCATTTTCGAACTGTTCCTGAATCTGATACTCTTTTTTAAGAAGAATTCTAAAATCTTCAGTTAGCGTATTAATCAGGATTTTTCGATCAAGTTCAGAAACTATGGAATTGACCTTAAAAGTCTTTTCAGAAATTTCAAAATCTAACAATTTGTTACCGAATTCAGTGGTAAAAACGACTCGATGTGTGGTGTCGTTTACTTTTTTGGCAATAAAAATTCCAGACAATTCATGGCCGTAAACCGTTATATTCGTTTTATAAACATAATCGGTTTTTGAATCAGCAAAATAAGGAACTTCAATGGCCGTTTTATCTAATTTTTTAGGCGTATAATTTTTTGTGACCGAGCCACAGGAAACCAAAACAATTGCTAATAAGCAATTAATTAGTAAAAACTGAATCGTCGATTTTTGCATTGATCACTTTATTTTTAAGTACAATTCGGGTATAATCTTCAGATGATTCTAATAACTTTACCTGAACAACTGTTGCTTCTTCTTTGTCGAAAGTCAGTTCAATTTGTTTGATGTATTTTTTTAGCGTTGCATCCTTCGGAACAAATTTCGCAATATTTTGTCCTTTTGATTTGAAATACGAAATCGTAAATTCTTTGTCATCAAACATGTTTCCGCTCACACTCCCAACAATTAATTTATTGATTCTTCCAAAAATTTTGCTATTGCCAATATCAACCGCACTTTTCTTTCCTTCGTCATTAATCAGGATTTTTCCGTTTTTAAAAACGATGCTGTAATTGTATGGTTTTTTATATTGCCATGATAATAGCGCAGGTTCTTTAAAAACCATTTTTCCAGATGTTTCAATATCTTTTGACAAAAAATCCAAATGTTTGTATTGAACGAAATCAGTACTTAAAGTTTTGATTTTTTTAGATACCACATTCACGTCTTGCTTGAAAGTTGTAATTTCGGCATCTGTCATTTTTTGTTCCTGAGCAAACAAATTGCCTGAAAGAAATAGAATTAATAGTGCTATTTTAGATTTCATATTTTTTTAAATTTTTGCCACTCCTGATAGCTATCGGGATAAATGATTAAACCAGATTATAGATAAAATCCGTTTTTATCCGCGTTTTCGCGTTAGCGAATCCGTCTCATCCGCGTTCAATTTTCATATGCTTTAAGATTCAAAAGTTCTTCCACAGAAATCACTTTGTAATTGTTTTGCTGTAAAAATTGCAAAAACTGTTCCAATACCAAAACAGAGTGTGGAGCAGTATCGTGCAAAAGTACAATTCCGCCGGGAGAAATGCGTTTTATAATTCGGCTTAAAATCAAATCTTGATTTTTTAATCCGCCGTCAAGCGAACGAATATTCCAGCCAATAACTTTGTGTCCGGTAACTTTTAATGCTCTGCTAATAGAAGGCGTCGTAACTCCATAAGGCGGACGAAAGAAGTTTATTTTTTTTGAAGTGAATTTCTCCAGAAGTGCATCTGTTTTGCGAAGTTCATCCGTTATTTTGTCTTCATGATAAAAATCGAAAAACCTAGAATGGCTGTAGGAATGATTTCCAACCAAATGACCGTCAGCAATAATTTGTTTTACAATTTCCGGATGTGTTTCGATATTTTTTCCAATGCAGAAGAAAGTCGCTTTTGCATTGTATTTTTTCAGAAGTTCCAGAACTTCCAAAGTAAATTCACTCGGTCCATCATCAAAAGTTAAAGCAATTTTTTTCTCCGTTTCCGACGGATTATTACAGAAAGCTT
This sequence comes from Flavobacterium sp. 245, assembly GCF_004362055.1. GTDB lineage: Bacteria > Bacteroidota > Bacteroidia > Flavobacteriales > Flavobacteriaceae > Flavobacterium. Next base: position 603,385 of record NZ_SNXB01000001.1, on the reverse strand, counting down.
TTACATGATAATTAGAAGAAATTCGGGCAGAACCAAAAGCATTTATTCCCATCCAAATCAAAACAATCAAAACAAACCACCAAAAATTTATTGCCATATAAAGATTCAGAAGAAATAATAAAAGCAATAAAAAAATAAAAAACAGAGATATGTTTTTATGCGTTATCATTTTGAAAGCAACGTAAAACTATGATTTTTTCCATTTACCTGATTGTACAATAAAATGGTATTGTAAGATGGTTTTGTAACCGAATTTACTTTTACAATTTCCGGAATTTCCTGCGTTTTTATAATTTTTGATGCCATCCACAAAGCAAAAGCCGAAGCCGTATCGTATTCTCCACTCAAATGTTTGTAATACAATTGAGGTGTTTTTGCGAAAGCATTTTCTGCAATATTTTTATAAAAAATATCAGATTCAATATTTCCATCGAATCCAAAAACAACAGCATCAACGTCTGAAATTTCTAAATTATTGGCTTTTAAAAAGGCTATTAATTCAGATTCAATTTCATTTACTTCCAGCGTATTTCTGATTTCAACATCTAAAATTTCAGCGTAAGTAGAATCTTTTCTTTCGTTTTCTAAAACAAAAAAACTCGCGCCTTCACCATAAACAACTCCCGTTGAATTGGTATTTAAAATATCAGATGGAAGGTCATTTTCTTTTTTAATTCTTCCGGCCAATTTGAAAAGCGACAAAGTATATTCGCCGTTTTCATCAACTCCACCAACCAAAATCGAATTGGCTTCGTTTTCTTCAATCTGCATTTTAGCGTCCAAAAGTGCCGATTCAAAAGAAACGGCTCCGTTTACATACGTAAAATTATAGCCTTTGCATTGCAACGACAAAGCAATTTGAGCGCCAACGGTATTATGCGTCGATTGAATAAAAGATGTTGGCGTTAAAAATTCTTCATTATTATCGAGAATGTTTTTCAGGAATTTTTCAGAATCTTCAATGCATCCCAAACCCGTTCCTGTAATAATCGCGTCTACATTTTCGACCTTCGCATCTTTCATGGCCAAGGCCGAAGCTACGATACCGTTTTTTACTCCTTTTGCCATTCTTCGAATTGCAGCAGGAGAAATATAATCTTTGTAAACCGGAGGAATAATCGAAAGAACAGTTTCGTTTGTGTTAATAACTGCTTCTTCTAAAAAAATAGTATCAAATGTTTTTTGAGTCGAAATACACCCTACTCCATTTATATATGTTTTTTTCATACGAAGATTATATTTGTTTTTCTAAAGGAAGATTGAATCGTCATTCTTAATATTGGTTTTAAAAAAGTTTAAACTATGCGCTTTAGTGGATTTTGTTATTACCTTCTAGAAAAGTTTTTAACCACAAATTACACAAATTTCCGCCAATTAATTTGTGTAAATTTGTGTAATTTGTGGCTAAAATTAAGCTTTTTAATTTTTATTGCAGACTTTACCTAAGTAGTTGATTTTTATTGGAATCATGACGATTTCATTAGCTTTTAGAAAATATTAGTGTGGAACAATTTCCTCCAAAACCGAAAGAATTAGATAAAACGTGTTCGATATTTTTCATTTTTAGGGAAGTTTGAGGTTGCAATGCAAACTCGTCCATCGGAACTTCAAAATTCAAATTCGGATAGACCACACTATTCTGAATCGCCAAAACACTGTAAACAGCTTCAATCGCGGCAGCGGCTGCTAAAGTATGTCCGGTAAAAGGTTTGGTCGAACTGAAATCGGGCACTTTTCCATCTTCATAAATGCGAAGTAAAGCTCTTCCTTCCGATAAATCATTATTGGGAGTTGCCGTTCCGTGTACATTGATATAGTCAATTTCAGAAGGCTTTAAACCTGCAACTTCAAAAGCTTTTTTCATTGCCAAATAAGCGCCGTCGCCATTTTCTGAAGAAGCAGTTTGATGAAAAGCATCGTTTGCATTTCCGTAACCCGAAACTCTTGCCAGTACTTTTTTGTTGTATTTTTCAACCATTTCATCTGATTCTAAAACTAAAAAAGCCGCCGCTTCGCCCAGGTTCAATCCTTTTCTGGTATTGTCAAAAGGTTTGTTGTAATCGTCAGATAAAATCATCAAAGTCTTAAATCCGTTGATGGTGAATTTTGCCAAAGCATCGGTTCCGCCCACAATAACGCGATCTAATTTTCCGGTTTTGATCAATCGCGCGCCCAGCATAATCGCATTCGCTGCCGATGAACAGGCCGTACTGATTGTCGTAACCATTCCTTTTAAACCCAATTCTGAAGCAATTTTTTCAGCCACGTCGCCACCGTCATGACAGGAAATGTATTTTACAAGATCTGGATTTTCGAAATAATCATAATAATGCTTTTCGGTCATATCCATGCCGCCCACGCTTGTAGCCGAAATAAGTCCGGTTCTAAATTCGTTTATCGAGATGATTCCGGCATTTTCAACCGCTTGTTTCGCTGCCAAAGTGCCAATCATAGCTGTTCTCGAAAAATTATTATTTTCAGAAAGCTGTAATTCGGTAACCAATTCTTCGTTGGTTTTTTTGATTTCGCCAACTTTAATCACATCGGCATGAACAGTCGGAATATTTTGGATTTTGGAAATGCCAATTTTATTTTCGATCAACGAAATATAATTTTCTTCGACTGAATTTCCAATCGAAGAGATAATTCCCATTCCGGTTATTGCGACACCTTTCATTTTTAGACTTTATTTTAGACTTCTTAGATTTTTAGACAGACTTAGACTTCTTAGATTTTTTTATTAGACTTACTTAGAAAATTAGACATTAGACTTCTTAGATTTTTTGGAAAGTGTTTGTCTAAGAAGTCTAAAAATCTAAGCCAGTCTAAGAAAGTCTTATTTCGTTCTGTTAGCGCTAATGTACGCCGCCATAGTTTCAATCGACTGGAAAATTGATTTTCCTTCTTTCGGATCCACCAATTTAATTCCGTAATCTTTATCTAAAATCACGATTAATTCAAGTGCATCAATCGAGTCTAAACCTAAACCGTCTCCAAACAAAGGATCGTTATCTGCAATGTCTTCGATTGCGATATCTTCTAAGTTTAAAGTCGTTATGATTTTATTTTTTAATTCTTCTTTTAATGCTTCCATGATGAGTTATTATATAATGTATTGATAGTCTCGTTCGTATATTTTGTGTTTGCTTCCTTGCTTATTGTGCAAAGAAACGCTTTGTAATCGTCATTAAAAAATTCTACCCAACCGCAAAGCACTACATCTGCTTTATCCGAGTTTAATAGAATATTCGAATAATTTGACATAAATTCAGTATTGAAAACATCAAATATAAAGAAAGAATTCTCGCTTTTCAACTGATGACGGATACTTATTTCGCCCAGACAAATATTTGGCAGCGTATAAACAAAAACCGCCGGACTCGGATAATAGTTTTCTTTGTCAGAAATAGATTCCTGATATTTTACATCGGTATCTAAACTAGAAGATTTATTGGCCAAAACCAAAGCAATATTATTTTCTTCCTCAGAAGAAGTAATCGGACTCAAAAGTAATTCAGCACCTAAAAAAGCCAATTTGCTCAAAGCATCCATTTTGAAAAACTTCGGATATTGAATGTCAAAACTACGATAGGCTAGTTTGGAGAAATCAGCAAAATTGCTTGGTTCGATTTTGAATACAGAAGTTCCGTTCAAAACAATTTCGTTGTTTTGGATTGTGATGTAGGATTGTATGTGTGTATTTTGAGTCATTATTTTTTATAACTTTGTCAAGATATGAAATTCTACGAAAAATATCCGAAACTAAAACAGAAAAGCTTTTTGTCAAAAGTGCTTGCTGATACTGTATTTTCTACAATGTCCTTAGAAGATCAACAAGTTTCGAAAACTAAAATCGTAAAAATTGTAAATGGAATTTTAAAAGACAAAGAATTAAAAGGAGATCAATTCTTCACTAATTAATTCGGTTAACATTTTAAAATCTCCATTGTCTGCAGTTTTCATCGCATTAATATAAAATTTTCTGCTTTCGCCTTCTCTATAATATAATTCCAAAGGTTGATACCCAAATTTTAATGCAACAAGATTCATCAAAATCCTGCCGGTTCTTCCGTTTCCATTATTGAACGGATGAATTTTTATGAATTCATAATGGGCATAAACCAAGCAATCAATTTGATCTTTTGAAGTTTTAGCAATTGAAATTTTAAAATTGAGGTTGTCTAGAAATTGATACATCGCTTGTAAAACCATTACAGGTTTTGGAGGAATTAGTTGTCCAACAGAAACTTCTGTAGTTCTCCATTTTCCGGCCCAGTCATAAAGTTGTTCAAATGCAATTTTATGAATTTCTAAAATAAGAGTTGTTGAAATTTCAACATCAGTTTCTAATTCAAAAGTAAAAAGTTCTGCTTTGGCAATACCAGATGCTTCAAATTCATTGATTTTATCTTTATCAGTTAAACCAAGTAAATTATCATCAGGAAATGGTGTCCAACTTGTTTGATTTTCCATATTATTTCATTTTCTCAAAAACCACAGCCGTATTACAACCCCCAAATCCAGAAGCCGTTTTCAAAAATATTTCAATATTTGCCTCTTCATTTTTCTGAATAACATTAATCTTTTCGCTTACGCCGATTTCATCAAAACCTTTCGATTCAAAAAGAATATTTCGATTTGCAGATTCAATCGCAATAACCGTTTCCAATAACCCTGAAGCGCCCAACGTATGACCGTAAAATCCTTTCAAACTATTGACCGGAACGTTTTGTAAATCCAAACGATTTAATGCAATGGCTTCCATTTCGTCGTTAAACGGAGTTGCGGTTCCGTGCGCTGAAATATAATCGATTTGATTGGAATTGATTTTTGCTTCTTTCATCGCATTCTGAATACTTCTAAACAAACCTTCGCCTGTTCTTGAAGGTCCTGAAATATGATTGGCATCGTTTATCGAACTGTCTCCAATTACTTTTATTTTGGCATTTCTGGCTTCCGCCGAAACTAAAACAGCGGCCGTTGCTTCTCCTAAACTTACACCAGTCCTGTTTTTAGAATACGGTTTACAAGGCAAATCGCTCATTGCCTGAAAAGCATTAAAACCAGATAAAACAAATTCTGAAACTTCATCGCCGGCCACAACAAAAATGGTATCATAAAGCTCCGACTGAATCATTCTTTTGGCAACTGAAATCGCTAAAATTCCAGAAACACAGGCATTCGAAACTACAATTGGCGTTGTTTTAAATCCGAAGAAATTGGCAATATTTTGAGCCAAAACATCTAAATGCGCGTTTTGAAAACTTTCTTCCGAATCATTTCTTAAAGCCGTAACATTTCCTTTTGTAGTCGAAAGTATAAAAGCGGTTTTCAAATTTAATTCAACTCCGGAATTTTTAATCATCGGCTCTAAAGCCAAAATTATCATTTTTTCTAAACGAGAGTATTTGGTGTCAGTGCTAATTTTTTCAAAAGCACTTTTTATTTTTTCATCAGCAATTACAGAAGCATAAAACGGATTCGGCATCAGAGAAATATCCTGATGCAATTGAATTCCGGAATCGCCACGCAAAATCGCTTCGATGTTGGAGTCAACATCAAAACCTAAAGGCGTGATACAATTGGTTTCATTTATATATACTTCTCTTGTCATTTTGTGATTTTTATTGAATGCTGAAATGGAACGCGGATGACACGGATTTAAGCGGATTTACACAGATTTTTGATTTGTGTAAATTGGTGTAATTCGTGTTTATAACAACAATCCCACTTTTCGTTTCCATTCCTCATAAAAAGGAGGATTTGTCAGCATTAAATTACCTTCTTTATCTAAAAATACCTGAACGGTTTCTCCAGTACAGGCAACTTCTCCTTTTGCATCGATAATCTTAAAACGATAAATTATTTTGGCGGCTGGTGTGTCGACAACGGTGGTTTCAATCGTTACAACATCGCCGTAACGCAAAGACAATTTGTGTTCGCATTTTGATTTTACAATTGGTGTGGTGTAACCAGTATTTCCAATATCTAAATACGTAAGTCCGTGTTTTCGTCCAAAGGCTTCTCTTCCATCTTCAAAATAGGTAATATAATGGCCGTGCCAAACTATTCCAAGCGGATCAGTTTCGTTAAAACGAATTCTGATTTCGTGCGAAACGGTTAGGGAAGTGGCTTCGTTATACTGTTCTTTTCTTTTTGTCATAAAATAAGGCAATGGAAGTTGTGATTATAAAGAACAAAAATAGCAAACTTATTTTTGGGATGATTTCGGCGAATGATCCGTTGCGCAATAACACATCGTAAAAAGCTTCTAATCCCCAATTCATAGGCGATGATTTGGCGATAATTTGCATGATTTTTGGCATCGCAAAAACCGGAACCCAAACACCTCCAACGGCGGCTAAAATGATTACACTCGTTGCGCCAAACGGAGCTGATTGTTCCTGTGTACTCGCAATAGTGCCCAATAAAATTCCGAAACCAATGGCACCAAAACCTGAAAATAAAGCCACAACACTCATTAAAAATAAATGCCCTTCGACATTTAAGGATGGCAAACCAATATGCGGAAAAAGGAAAATCGCCACCGCAACCATCATATAAAACTGAATCATACAGATGATCAAATACGTAATGGTTTTTCCGATGATGATAATTAAATTCGAAGTCGGATTGGTCAGTAAACGCACAAATGTTCCTTGTGATTTTTCTTTTACAATATTGATGGATAATGGAATCACAATAAAAAATATCGCAAAAAGTGTCCAGGCCGGAACGTTGTGCTGAACCGAATTGGGCAATACTTCTTTGTTGTTTATTCGTGGGATAATCTCTTTAAAAGTGATAAAACTCTTTTGATCGAATTGTGTATTTTCTTCTCCTAATTGATTTTGAAAAGTGGTGTAAATAGATTTCGTTTCAATCTGCGAAATCATTTTGTCAATGGCATTCATTACCGAAGTTTTGAAACTCATTTGAACAGCCGGATCAAAATACAATTTAACTTCTTTTTGCTGTAAAACTTTTGAAGTTTTTGGTTCGGCAACAGAATCTGTAAAACCCATTTTGCTCACAATATTTTGTACATTCTGATCTACTTTGGCTTGTAAATCGACACTCAAATCTTTCGGAATTACAATCGCCAGTTTGAATTTTCCTTTGTATACATTTTCTTTGGCAATTTCTTCCGTAATGGGCTGATTATCGATTTGTGTTATAATATCGAATGCATTGTTCTTTTGCAGATTATCAAAAACGGTTTTTGAAACCGAACCTTTGTCTTTATCTACCAATAAAATCTGAATTTTATTGTCGCTTACCGTTTTAAAGGTGCTATCCTGAATGATAGTAACCGTGATTACCAATATCAAAGGCATGATGAAAAGAATGATCAAACCGCCTAAATCACGTTTAAGCAGTAGAAATTCTTTTACTATGGACATCCAAATTTTATATAGCATCTCTAAAGTCTTTACCGGTTAATGAAATAAAAACTTCCTCGAGATTTCTGGCTTCTTCAACAGACGCAATCAAAGTTGACGGCGTGCCTTGGGCGTAAATTCGGCCTTGGTCCAAAATGGCAATCGTGTCGCAGAAATCTTCGGCTTCCGCCAAATGATGGGAGGTATAAATAATAGTTGTTCCGTTTTGGTTTAACACTTTCAAATAATCCAAAATAGCGTTTTTAGATTGTACATCAACACCAACGGTTGGTTCATCCAAAAACAAAACTTTCGGATTGTGCAGAATTCCGGCAATCAAATTGACTCTTCGTTTCATTCCGCCCGAAAAGGTTTCAATGCGTTTGTCGGCGAATTTTAAAAGTCCCAAAAGATCTAAAGTTTCGATTACTTTGTCTTTTAAATCGGAACCTTTCAAACCGTACATACTTCCAAAATAATGCAGATTTTCGCGCGCCGTCAAAGTTGGATAAAGGGCATATTCCTGAGGAACAACGCCAATGATTTTTTTGATTTTGGAGGAATGATGCGAATAATCCAGATCATTAATGGTAAAATGTCCTGAAGTTGGTTTGATCAATCCGCAAAGCATGGAAATTAAAGTGGTTTTTCCAGCGCCATTTGGTCCTAATAAACCAAAAATCTGACCTTCATTTATGTCCAGCGAAACGTCGTTCAAAGAAAACATTTCTGCGTCTTTGTACTTTTTCGAAAGGGATTCTATTTTTATAATGGAATTCAAAATATAGTTAGCTGATTGCTTTTTTTAGTTTTTTGAAAAAGATTTCTTCGCGATTGGCGATGCTCAAAAGTTCATCGGCGATGGCGTTGTAAGCGTCTTCTTTGGCACTTCTGTTTTTATAAATTCGGGAAGCTTCTACAGCAAAATCCCGCCAGGAATCTCCAATCTGTGTCATTTCTTTCGAAAGATTTTTCAATTCTTCATTACCCAAAATAACCGAAGCCTCTTGTAAAAATGCGGCATAAATAAATCGGAAACCACCGCCTCCGGTTCCAATTTCTTCCTGCATGCGCACCATTTGCGCCAGATAATGATTGGCTTTTCTGACACCATGTTTTGAAGGCCATTTTCTGATTCGGCGGGAAACTAATCTGATACCGCGTACTCCCACAATTGGCATTGGTGCCAGCATAGTGCGACACGTATCTTTGATTCCCTTGATGATCGCACTTTTAAAATCAACTTGACTCGAAACCTGAATTGGATAATACATTTGGCCTCTTGGTGCAAAAGCACCTTTGGCAAAACGTACTTTCTCTAGTTCATTATGCGTTAAAGTTGTAACAGTTTCCATAACAGGATCGCTGATCAAATAATCGGTTTCGGTTTTTCCGTAAACGACTAAATTGTGTGCGTTGAAATGAAAACGGTATTCATCCGGAAAATAAGTAAGGTTGTAAACGCCAACTTGTAATCCGGTTGGAATATTATTTTTTAAATTTTCGTCTAAAGCCTGAGTGGCATTTGAAACAGATGAAAATTTTTGTCTTTTTATTTTAAGATTTAAACGGCTAGCGACTTTATTAAAAATCTGTCCGGGCAAAGTTCTGTAACTAATGGCTGGCGCGTGATTTACCTTTATAAAAGGCAAATACACGAACAAAAGGCCGGAACCAATTCCGAAAACCATCGGTTCGCTGATGTTCAGTCCGCTGTTTTTTAGCAAATTTGAAGCTACTCCATTTTCACAATGAGCAGATTGATGGTGTGTAAAAGTAACTTGCATTAATCTGTTTTAAAGTTTTTTAATTCGGCTATTGAAATATCAAAAGCGTCGGCATATTTTTGTAAAGTTTTGTCGTTTAGTTTCGCGAAAACAGTTGGTTTAAAATGTCTTTTTACACGCCATTTCCACATATCAACATAACCGGAAAGAATCGTAAGATCCATTTTATTGAGTTCCATATAATAACAAATTGGGCTCACTTCTCCGTTTTTCACTTTTAGTCTGGCTTCTTCGGCACGTTCTTTTATATCGTCAATCGCGTTCGAAAGGGCAATGGCTTTTGGTTCCCAGCCTGTACTTAAAGCGGTTGTATAATTGCCGTTTTCATCGGTAGCATAAACCAATTCTTTGAGGTTCTTTTTGCTTAAATTTCCATCGTGCTGAGGTACATTTTCTTTTTCCATGACGGTTAAATTTTTCTATTAGAATTATGTTGTAGTCGAAATCGTCTTTTGAATAAACAAATTGATTTCACATTCTAAAAGTATTTGGTCTTCAAGTAAACTTTGACAGCTCATCGTACACAAAGTATAATCATCGCCAACAAATTTCGAAACCAAAGTTGCTTTGGTCGTTATAATGTCGCCAACTTTTGGCAATGTATGTATTTTTACATTTTTTAAGGCGCTGATAAAACCTATAACGCTAACATTCTCATTTTCTGTACCATCCTCTTCGAAAAAATATTTTTTTCCGACAATTGACGAACACGTCTGCGCTGTATTTTCGATTAAACCGGCTTCTGTAAAAATGTTTTTATCGACAAAAATATTGTCTTCTTTGATCAAAAATTCGGTTTCAACAGAAGTGGCATCAATTTCCAAAATCAAATCGACCATCAGCATTGGCGCGCGGTGTGGTAAATAATTTTGTATGTCGATTCCAACTTTCATTGTCATATTATTTTGCTAAAACGGTTTTCATTTGTCCGCTTGCAATTTCCTCATCATTTAAAAAAGTCACAATATCAACTAAAGTAACTCCGGCAAATTCTTGTAAGATGGTAACATTCGATTGAATGGTATCGTTAATTTTTGGGAGTTTTTTGATTTCAATTTCTTTAATAGAACCAATATATCCAGTTGGTGCAATTTCGTTTTTCAAAAAAAAATGATAACCCGTGTGCAATGCAACTGACTGCGCCATATGTTCTATTAATCCAGCTTCTAAAAAAGTATTTTCTTCTAAAAAAATATTATCATTTTGAATTTTTAGGCCGGAGGTCAATTCGGTTTCAGAATAAGAAAACATGCGGTCTACCATTACAAAAGGGAACTTTTGCGGAAGCAGATTTTCTACAGCTTCTTTTTCTAAAAGTATTGAAGCATTCATTAGCAAACGGTTAAATAGGCGTAAGCAAATGAAAATCTTCCGCTTTCTGGAACTGAAAGGAAAATTTTATCTCCTTTTTTAAGTTTTCCAGAATTTATTAATTCTTCAACTGCAATATAAATTGATGCTGAGCCAACATTTCCAACTCTTAAAAGGTTCATAAACCATTTTTCGTCTGCAATATCAATTCCTTTTTCTAATAAGCCTTTTTTCAGTCCGTCAACAAAAAAGTGTGAAGAAACGTGCGGTAAAAAATAGTCAATATCGTCTGCTGTAACATTATGTTTTGCCATGGCATCGCTCATACTTTGAACGCCTTTTGGCAAAATAAATTCGTCTAATAATTTTACGTCCTGTTTTACTGCAAGAATGGATTCGTTTAGTAATTGTTCAGGCTTGTAATCGCTCCACGGTTTTATTTCTCCATTTTCTAATTTATCTCCACCCGCGTACATGCAGGTTTCTAATTCGAAAGCATATGAATACGCTTCCATCCATTCAATTTTTAGAGAAATGTCTCCGCTTGGTTTATTTTCTAATAAAAAAGCTCCGGCACCATCAGATAACATCCAACGTAAAAAATCTTTTTTGAAAGCAATAATTGGCTGTTCTTCCAGATTTTTTAAGTTGATAATTTCTCGATTGTATTGTTGTGCCGAAAGCCAGGTTGAAACTTTTTCAGATCCCGTACAGACAGCATTTTGTGAATTTCCAGATTTTACAGAAAGAAAACCATATTTTAGGGCATTCATTCCCGAACAGCAAATTCCCGAAGAAGAGTTCAGCTCAACCGATTTGTTTTTTAGTAATCCATGAACCATTGCGGCATGCGAGGGCGCAAAAACATCAGGTGATGATGTTCCGCAGGAAAGAACCTCCATATCTTGTGCCGAAAAAGTATCATCAAACAATTGCGAAACGGCATTTTTTGTCAGTTCAGCATTAGTATGAGTACTTACACCATTTTTGTCGACGGCATAATATCGGCTGGTAATTTTATTATTGCGCAAAATAATACGTCTTGCTTTAGAGGCAGTATCGTTTATGAGCCCTAAATAATTTTCCATTTCATCGTTTGAAACAGCTTCATTTGGCAAATATTTCGCGGCTTTGGTAATATATACGTCAAACATAATTTAATTTCGTCTCTAAACTCCCTGATAATATTGAGTTTCTTTTTTTATAGTTTTAATCTTAAACGGATAGCTAATAACATGCAATATATATACTATTGGCGAGATTAACCATATTGCGAGGAATAAATAAACATAAAATAATTTAAGAAGCAGTTTTCTGTTTTTTTGATTTTTATGAATGAAATTCGACCATTTATTAAAGATTTTGTTAGCAGTTTTGTCAACAGTCACTAAATAGGGGCTGATTTTTACGGCTCCAATTTCAGCTAATTTCGGCTGTAAATCTTCTAATTTGTTTTGATTGAATTGCGAAAGCATCACTTCACCAAATTGATCGGACTCCTGTATGTCTTTATCCGAAACGCCAGGCAAAGGGAAAAACCCCAAATATCTTTTCTTTACTCCAGAAAACATCCAGTTTACAATCGTAATTACGCTGATTAAATTTCCAACGCGGTCTACTAAAGCTACATTTCCAACTAGTTTTGCATTTACATCACGCAATAAAACTTTTACTTTTTCCTGTGCCATAATCCACATATTTCGGGATCCGTTTATGGTAATTACCGGAGTATTGTTTAATATGGTTTTGGCTTCGGCACTTTTTAAAAAAGAGTTCATCGGGATGGATGGCGTTAAATACCAAACTTGGTAATGCAGTAAAACAAGATCAAATTTTGTATTAAGAATTTCTTCAGGAACGGGTTTTAAGGCCGTTGGAATTTGGAGAAAAGATTCTGGAAAAGCGTCAAAAAAAGTGGTTTTATTCCACGGAAAAGGAAAAGGTTTTTCTAATTGAATTTCGTGAAAAGTTACCTTTATGTCATCTGAATTTAAAAAGGGTTTTGCAATATTTCGTGCAATTGATTCTAGTTGCCCAGATTGAGAATAAAAAATAACAAGGACATTTTTCATTAGGTTTACTTGCTTTGGTTGTGAACAAAAATAAGTAAATTATTTTAAAAGAATTTTCTTGTTTATTGATTCGTTTTATAAGTTTTTTTTCGTGAAGATTTTCGTTGCGTTTTTAATCTTGCAAAGTCGCAGAGTCGCAAAGAATATGGAGCAATTAAGTAAAAAAAGCTTAATAAGAATAATTGTAAAATCTCTAAGTCTTAGCATAGCTATAAATTAAAACTTTGTGGCTACGCGACTTTGCGAGATTCTTTTTATATTATCTTACATCATTCCAAAAATCAAAATAATTGAACCACTGCAAAGGATATTTTTGCAGAATGCTTTCAACGCTTTTTACATATTCCTGTAATAAACCTTTTTCATCGCGGTGTTTTACCGTTGCTTCTCGTGCGTATAAATGATAATGCAGATTGGGTTCTTTCATTACATATACAAAAACAACAGGAACTTTTAATCGGGAAGCGATTAAGAAAGGACCTGCAGGAAAATTGGCTTCTTTGCCAAGAATTTCTTCAGAAAGCGATTTGGTTCCTTCAAAATAACGATCGCCGGTAAAACAAACCAATTCGTTATTGGCTAAAGCCGCATTGATCTCAAAAATATGAGATAAATCGTCTTTGATGATAATAAATTTTACGGAAGATTTTTGCGTAACACTTTCCAGATAATTCTTAATTGCCGAATGTTCTAAATCGGTTGTAACCAAATTGATTTGGAAATCAAGATCGATGTCGCCAAAAAAGTGTTCAGCTATTTCAAAATTCCCAACGTGCGCGCTTATTAAGACACCTCCTTTTTTCTCGGCCAAAAGTTTTTTCAGAATTTCGATTCCGTCAAATTCATAAGTGAATTTGTTTCGCAGTCCGGCAGAAATAGAAATTTTGTCAATAATAGTCTGTCCAAAAGTATAGTAACTTTTGAAAACCATTTTTTTTGCCTGGAAATTGGAATACTGGAGTCTTTCTTTGAAATAGTAAAAAATAGCGCGATTGCTCTTTTTTAGAAACAAAAAATAATAAGAAGCAACAAAATAAAGTAAGACATAAGCAGACTTGACACCCGCTTTTTGTATCAAAAAAACGAATATTCTATAGCCTAAAACTGTACCTTTTGATTTGCCATCCCATTGACTCATTAAGCAGTTTTTGCTTTTATTTTGGTTTCGATAAGGTCATAGAAGTTTTGAAAAGTTGCAATTCCAACGAAATCAGCTTCAACCAATTTTACACCAAAGTTAGCTTCAATAGAAACTACTAAATCAACATAATCTAAGCTATCTAACCCAAGTGTATCTTTTAAATTAGCATCTGGTTCAATTTCATCATTGTCTACTTCAAATTCATCAACCAAAAAACCATTAATTTTCGCTATAATCTCTTCTTTATTCATTGTTCAATTTAAACTTTTTAACCACCAACGCAGAGTTGGTTCCTCCGAAACCGAAAGAATTGGACAAAAATATGTCAAATTTTTTGTTTAAAGTAGTTTTGATCAAATTTAATTTAGAAGCATCTTCATCTGGATTTTCTAAATTGATGTTTGGCGCTATAAAATCATTTTGCATCATGATGATCGAATAAATGATTTCGCTTGCTCCAGCCATCCAGCATTCGTGGCCGGTCATTGATTTTGTGGAACTTACCGGTGGATTTTTTTCGCCAAAAACTTCAAAGATTGCTTTGGCTTCATTTGCATCACCAACTGGTGTTGAGGTTGCATGTGCATTTATATATTCAATATCCGATGCATTTAATTTTGCGTCTTCTAATGCTCGTTGCATGGCTGTGGCAGGTCCTTCGACATTTGGAGTCGAGATATGTCCGCCGTTTGATGAAAATCCGTAACCAGAAACTTCGGCAATAATGTTGGCGCCTCTTGCAATTGCCGATTCATAACTTTCTAGAATTAAAGTTGCGCCGCCACCACTCGGAATTAATCCGTCGCGGTCTTTATCAAATGGCCTTGATGCTTTTTCAGGATCACTTTCTCTGTTCGAAAAAACACCTAAACCATCAAAACTGCTCATCGCATATTTGTTGATTTCCTGCGCTCCTCCAGTAATAATGATGTCCTGAAAACCGCCTTTAATTAAAAAATAAGCCAATCCTATAGAATGAGAGCCACTGGCACAAGCCGCGCTAACAGTTAAATTAATACCACGAAGTTTAAAAATCGTAGAAAGATTCATCGTTACCGTTGAATTCATTGATTTAAAAATCGCTCCAGAACCAATTAATGCAGTATCTTTTTTCTCGCGCACAATATCTGTAGCATCAATAATTGCTTTAGAAACACTGTCGTTTCCGTACATAATTCCCACTTCGCGTTCGTCAAAAAAAGCGTCGTCGATATTCGCATTTTTCAATGCTTCAATAGTAGCCATATAAGCATATTCGGTTTCTTCACCAATGCTCATACGTTGTCTGCGTGTCAATAAATTTTTTAAATCGGCTTTTGGAACCATTCCGGTCAAAGCCGACTGGAAACCAAATTCTTTTCGGTCAGAATCAAACTGAATACCTGATTTTCCATTGTATAATGATTCCTTTACTTCGTCTAAAGAAGTTCCGATACAAGAATAAATTCCCATTCCAGTAATTACAACTCTCTTATTCATGGTCTTTCAAAGTAATTTTTTATCCTTAAAGTGTATTTTTTTTAATCTCGCAAAGTTTATTTTTGCTATTCTTTATATTTTAATCTCGCAAAGACGCGAAGTCGCAAAGTTTTTTCTTTTTTTTTAAGTCTTATAAATAAAACTTTGCGACTTTGCGACTTTGCGAGCAATTTTCGGCGCTAGAGAAAAAGTTTAAAAACAACCTCGCAAACCTCGAAAAACGTAATCTGTTAAGAATATATTCCTCCGTTTATATTAATAATCTCTCCTGTAATATAACTTGCTTTTTTAGAAATCAAAAAGCTTACCAAATCTGCCACTTCTTCGGCTTCGCCAAAACGATTTACCGGAATTAATTTTAATAATTCTTTTTCATCAAGCTGACTTGTCATATCAGTCCTGATAAAACCTGGTGCTACAGCATTTACTGTAATATTTCGTTTTGCCACTTCTTGAGCCAAAGCTTTTGTCGCGGCAACAATCGCCCCTTTTGCAGCCGAATAATTGGTTTGTCCAGCAGTTCCTTTAACGCCAGAAACAGAAACCATATTAACGATTCGGCCATATTTATTGCGCAACATTTTTTGAATGAAAAACTGCGTTACATTAAAAAATCCGTTTACACTTGTGTTTACAACACCATTCCAGTCTTCGGGAGTCATCCACATAAAAAGACCATCTTTTGTAATTCCGGCGTTATTCACAATAGCTTCAACCAGCGCTTCCGGATTGGCTTCTTGCCATTTTGTTAAAACGCTTTGAACTTCTTCAAAATTAGAAACATCAAAACCTAAAATTTCTCCTTTTCCGCCTAATTTTTGTACTTCCTGAAGTGTTTCTTCCGCAGCAGTTTTATTCGAATGATAATTAATCAGAATATGATAATCGGCATCGACGGCTAATTTTTTACAAATAGCACTTCCAATTCCTCTCGAACCGCCTGTTACTAGTACACATTTCATTATTGATTTTTTTTTTGGAGATAAATGTTTTATTTCTTTTTTTTCACTGCAGTTTTCGCTGCTGGCTTGGCTTGTTTTATTTCCTGTTTTGGCTTTTCCGCCGCAATTTCAACTACTTCTTTTTTTTCTGATTTAGAAAATAGTTCGGCATTTTCAAACCATTGATTGCTTAATACCGTTCCGTCAGGTTTTAGAAAACCCCATTTTCCTTCATTTTTTACTCTTGCGACACCATCGATAAATCCTTTATCCTGTTGCGTAAACATGGCAATAATAGCATTTGCAGTAATGCCGTATTGAGTTGGAATAACAATTTTTCCAGCTTCATTAATGAATCCCCAATTGCTTTCTTTTACAGGAGCCAATCCGTTTGAACTGAAAACTTCGGCATCGCTGTAAGTTGGTTCAATTACAAATTTTCCTTCTGGATTGATGAACCCCCATTTTTTTCCAACTAAAACTGGAGCTAGATTTTTTGAGAATGCTTTTCCTTTGTCATATATAGGAAGAATTGCCCAATTTCCTTTTAAATCAATGTAGCCAATTTTTCCGTTCTTTTTGGCAAATGTCAAATCTTGTGTTTCAAAATCCCAGATTTTTTCGGCGCCGTCAACCGGAATAAATTTCCCAGCACTTACAAGTCCGAAAGTTTTATCTTTTCTCGCCCAAGTTGTGTTTTTGAAATAACCTCCTATCTCGTCGTATATAGGTTCTACTAATTCCTTTCCAGCGGTATTAATAATTCCCCATTTTTTGTTGTTTTCGACTCTGGCAAAACCATTTTCAAAAGGTTTGATCTGATCGTATTTTGGTTCTAAAACAACAGTCATTTTGTTGTTTATCAACCCCACTTTATTGTTTTGTCTGATGAAAGCAACGCCGTCATTAAAATCAAATAATTTATCTGATGCTGGTGCTTTTTGAATTTCACCTTTTGTATTAATATAAACCCAATCCTTGTCTTTTTGTACAATGGCGATACCGCTGTTAAAATCCTTCGCATCTTTAAAATCGGCTGGAATTACCCAAGTGCCTTTTGCATCAATAAAACCCCATTTTCCGTTGTTTTCTACAGCAGCCAAACCTTCAGAAAAACTTCTGGCCGATTTGTACTGTGGCTCAATTTTGAAAGATCCATCTTTGGAAATATATCCAATCTTTGAATTTTTTTTGACTAAAGCCAATTCTTGACTATTAACAAATTGAATGAATACAAGCGATAAAAAAATAAGCGTTTTTTTCATGATTTTAAGATTCAATATTAATATGTGAAAAAAAAGATTTAGCTGTTGATCAGATAATCTTTTACTTTTTGAACAAAAGGATACATTACCAGGTCTTCTTTAAATTCTGGCACTATATTTCGAACATCGTCATACCATTTTTTAGTAACCGATGAAATTTTATCTTTTTGACCTAAATAATCAATTGCCTGAACGATGGTAATCATTTCGATCGCCAAAACTTCAAAAGCATTTTCGATTACTTTTGATGTAATTACCGCCGCATTTGTTCCCATACTTACAATGTCTTGATTGTCGTTGTTGTTCGGGATTGAATGCACATACATTGGGTTAGAAAGCATCTGACTTTCAGCAGTTGTTGAGGTCGCCGTAAACTGAACGCCCTGCATTCCGAAATTAAATCCTAATGTTCCTAAATTGACAAACGGAGGAAGAATTTCGTTGATTTTTGAATTCAATAAATAATTCAATTGACGTTCTGCCAGCATCGTTAATTTGGTAATAACGATTTTTAATTTATCCATTTCAAGCGAAATATAATCGCCATGAAAATTACCTCCGTGATAAACGTGTTTGTTTTTTACGTCGATAATTGGGTTGTCGTTTGCCGAGTTGAATTCGTCTTCTAAAATCGAAGCAACATTATTGATTGTTTCTAAAACCGGACCTAAAATTTGAGGAACACAACGTAAAGAATAATATTCCTGAACTTTTTCTTTGAAGATTTCTTCGGTATTTTCTCCCGAATATAAATGGTCTTCTCTTTTACGGATCAAGGTACTGTCAGAAAGGTTTTTTCTCATTCTTTCAGCCACTTCTTGCTGTCCTTTATGACGTTTGGTTTGGTTTAATTCTGCCGAAAAATGATCGTCATACGCCTGCACCAATTCGTTGATCGCACACGAAGATTTTAATGACCAGTCCAATAATTTTTTAGCATAATGAATGTTCACAACGCCAATTCCGGTCATTACCGAAGTTCCGTTGATTAACGCCAAACCTTCTCTAATTTCAACCTGAATTGGTTTTAAACCTTCAATTTCAAAAACCTCTGGAGTTGGTCTTCTTTCTCCTTTATAAAAAACTTCGCCTTCGCCAATCAAGACTAGAGCCAAATGTGATAATTGTACTAAATCGCCACTCGCTCCAACGCCGCCGTGTTCGAAAATTAGAGGCGTAATATCTCTATTAATTAATTCGGCCATCAAGTGAATTACTGAAGGATGAACTCCAGAATTTCCTAATGAAAGTGTGTTTAAACGAGCTAAAATCGCCGCTTTTGCACAAACCGGGCTCAAAGGTTTTCCGGTTCCTGAAGAGTGGCTTCGGATTAAATTATATTGCAGCTGAATTTGGTCAGACTCTTTAATTCTATATTGAGCCATTGGTCCAAAACCAGTATTTACACCATATATGATTTTATTTCCCGAAAATTCTTTCAGGAAATTAAAGCTTTCGTTTACTCGATTTAAAACCAGATCACTGATCGCAACTTTATTATTTCCAAAAATGATTGACTCGAATTCTGCTAAACTTAAATATTCATTAATTGTATTCATTAAACCGGTTTTGATTGTGCTAATTTAATTTTATTTATCAAAATAAATGTAGTTATTTTGATGATGGCAAATGTAAGTTAATAATTCATAACATTTTTATTATGACAAAGGAGTTTGTTGATGTTTTAGTGATTGGTGCAGGACCTTCTGGATGTGTTTCGGCATCGTATCTTCATAAAAATAATGTCAAGGTGAAAGTTGTAGAAAAAGCAAAATTCCCAAGACTTGTGGTTGGCGAAAGCCTTATTCCGCGAGTGATGGATCATTTTGCCGAGGCGGAGCTTTATGATGCGCTAAATGCAATGAACTTTGAAAAAAAACTAGGAGCTCGTTTTATTAGAGGCGAGGAAATTTGCGTTTTTGATTTTAGCCAAAAATTTGGAGAAGGCTGGGATTGGACTTGGCAGGTTCCACGTGCGGACTTTGACAACACAATGGCGCAGGAAGTGGTTCGAAAAGGAATTGATTTGGAATTTGAAACTGAAGTTTTGGAAGTTTCTTTTGAAGGAAAAAATTCGAAGACAATTGTAAAAGATGCAGCCGGAAATTTAAAAGAAATTCATGCCAAATTTATTGTTGATTCCAGCGGATACGGGCGCGTTTTGCCAAGACTTCTAGATTTGGACACGCCTTCAAAACTAGATCCGCATTCTTCTATTTTTACACATGTAAAAGATATTAACAGAGAAGAAGGTGAGGAGGGAACGCAAATTTCATTTGATATTTTGGAAACTCAGGTTTGGCTTTGGGTAATTCCGTTTTCGAATGGAAATACCAGTTTAGGAGTTGTTGGGCCTACAGATTTTATCAATTCGCTTTCTGAGAATAAAGACAATGCTGAAGCTTTGCGAAATGCCATTCAGAAATCGGATTATTACATAAAAAGATTTAAAGGAACTGAGTTTTTGTTTGAACCAGTAAAATTGGAAAATTATTCAAGAGCCGTAAAAAGAATGTATGGCGATGGTTTTGCTTTAACTGGAAACAGTTCAGAATTTCTTGATCCTGTTTTTTCTTCAGGAGTTGCTTTTGCTACCGAATCAGGAATGCTTGCAGCAAAATTATATTTGAAAGAATCACAAGGAATTGAAGTCGACTGGGAAGTTGAATTTACTCAATATATGAAACGTGGTATTGCTGTTTTCACTACTTATGTTCAAGAATGGTACACAGGGAATTTACAAACGTTGTTTTTTCATCAGCCGGAAAATCTTGATGTGAAAGAAAAAATATGCGCTGTTTTGGCAGGTTATGTTTGGAACGAAGAAAATCCGTTTGTTAAAAAGCACGATCATGTAATAGCAAATATGGCGTATTTACTGAATATGCAAAAAGAACAAAGCCCTGAATAATCAGGGCTTTTTTTTTGGTTTTATTTGAATGCTTTTTTCAATAAAAGCTTAGATAATGATTTGGCTGTTTTGGCATATCCTTCTCCAATTCTGGTTTCATTATTAAAATTGCTTCCCCATTGATCTCCCGGAGCTTCCATGCTTGATATTTCTAATAAAATATTCGATTTATTGGCTGTTTCTACAAAAGTCAAAATAGTAGTAACTTTTGCAGGCTGTTTCATAATTCCGGCATCCCACCCAGGGTAAATCCATACTGTTTTTACAATTAAAGTATAAGGTGTATTCAAACCTTCTTGAAAATTTAAATCTTTACCGGCTTTGGCTAATACAATATTTCCAATTTCTAAAAATTTTGGAGTCCAGATTTGCTCTTTAGCAACAAGCCATCTTTTGTACCAAAGATTTCCATTTCCTTTTGCTTTTTGATCTAAATCGGCTTTATGTTCTTCTACATATTGAGCTTCCGGTTTATTTTCTTTCATCATTGTAAAATTGCTGTAATCAAATTCTACATTGATTTCCTTCTGATCTTTTAAAAAGTCAAATTTTCCGTTTAAAACTTCCATGTCTTGGCAGAAGGCAGTTGCTGAAATAAAGAAGCAGGCAATAATTAGTTTTTTCATTTTTTTGATTTGGTTATGGGTTATTGATAGTCGGTCAAAAATAATTAAACAGAAATATTAAATGTGTTTTTTTGAATAAAAAAGCAAAAAAAAGGCCATCAAAACTGACAGCCTTTTTAATCTTCAAAAAATAATATAGTAAAAAATTATACTACCAGAATTTAACGTACAGTGCAACAATAATCAATAATGTAATTACAATTAAAACTGTAGTTTGTGGTTTTACTTTAAACATTTCAGAGTCTATTTCAAACGCTTTTGGATTTACTTTTGGTCCAGCAAAACTGATTCCGATCATCGCTAACATGGTAAAGAAGAATGATAATCCCATACAAATGTGGAAAGGAATTTCAAAAGCTCCTTTTCCGTTAGGATAAGCAGTATAAAGTAACGTTTCGTTTCCGAACAAAGCAGGTGCATATTCGTTGAATAATACAGATAAAACGAATCCTAAAATTACACCTACAATAGCTGCAGTTCCAGTAGTTCTTTTCCAGAACATACCAAGGAAGAACATAGCGAAAACTCCAGGGCTGATAAATCCAGTGTATTTTTGGATATAGGTAAATCCACCAACTCCACCAATTCCTAAAATATCATTCCAAGTAAATAACACAGCTAAAAGCATAGCGGCAAAAACGGCAATTCTACCGATGTTTACTTGTTGCTTTTCACCCGCTTCTTTTTGAATGTATTTTTTATGAATATCTAATGTATAAATAGTCGAGATACTGTTTACTTTTCCAGCCAATGAAGCTACAATTGCAGCAGTCAGCGCCGCAACAGAAAGACCTTTTAAACCTGTTGGCAAGAAAGTTAATACAGCTGAGTAAGCTCCATCTTTTCCTCCAACTAATTGAGGTAAATGTCCGTTTTGATATAAAACGTAAGCAGCGATACCAGGCAACATTACGATTAAAGGCATTAATAATTTTAACATACCAGCAAATAAAATACCTGTACGAGCAGTTTGCAAATCAGCACCTAAAGCTCTTTGTGTAATGTATTGGTTACATCCCCAATAGTTTAAGTTGATGATCCAGATACCAGCAAGGTAAGACATCAAACCAGGGAAAGTTAAGTATTTATCGATCTCAAGTTGAGATGAATTTGCAGTTGGTCTTGGGATAATCATTTTGAAATGCTCAGGAGCTTCTCTCATTAAAACTTTGAAACCTTCAATTGCATTTTGACCTACTCCAAAATATTGACCAACAGTTGTTAAAGCAATATAAGAAGTTACTAAACCTCCAATAATTAAAACCGCAACCTGAATAACGTCTGTATATGCTACAACTTTCATACCTCCTAAAGAGATGAATAAAGCAAAAACAGCCAATCCAATCATGATGGCGTGAAGATATTCTCCTCCAGCTAAGCCATTAATAGCAACAGCTCCTAAATAAAGAATAGAAGTTAAGTTTACAAAAACATATAAAAACAACCAGAAAACCGCCATAATCAAAGCAGTAGATTCGTTATAACGTGTTTTTAAGAATTGAGGCATCGTGTAAATCTTGTTTTTAAGATAAACAGGAATAAACCAAACCGCTACTATAATTAAGGCAATAGCAGCAAGCCATTCGTAAGCAGCAACGGCGATTCCTAAAAAGAAACCTTCACCACTCATTCCGATGAATTGTTCAGCTGAAATATTTGAGGCAATTAATGATGCTCCAATAGCCCACCAAGTTAAGTTTCCTTCAGCCAAGAAATAAGCTTTAGCATCTTGTTCGTCTTGTTTACGCTTGCGGTAAACGCTGTAACCGTAGGCAGAAACTACGATGAAATAAATAATAAAAACCGCATAATCTGCGAAAGCGAGGTTCTGGTTCATTGTTAATAGTATTTTAAAAAATTAGTATAGGTGATTGTTTATAAAGTGGTTTTATGAATTCATTTTTAAATATAATTTCGAAACCTGTTATTTTGTTGTTTTATCTTGTTAAAACTAAGATATCTGTTTTTATTTTGTTATTTTTTTATGAAAATAAGAACGAAAGCCAAAAGTATAATAAAATTCTATATCTACACCATTTACAAATGTGTTTTTTACATTTATAATAGATTTATTATGTTAAATTTTGAAATACTTTTGATTTTAGCTTTTTTCAGATTCCGTTTTATAGACTTTTATAATGTACTTCTGACTGCTGTCTTAAAATCTCGGCACTTTTTTCTGGTGTAATATCACGTTGTGATTCGCCCAACATTTCGTAACCTACCATGAATTTTTTAACCGTTGCTGATCTTAATAAAGGTGGATAAAAATGCATATGAAAATGCCATTCCGGATGATCTAAACCATCTGTTGGGGCTTGGTGAATTCCTGATGAATAAGGGAAAGAAGTACTGAATAAATTATCATACTTCGTTGTCAGCTGTTTTAAAATTTTTGCAAATGAAGTCGCTTCTTCAGCAGTGAAATCAGTGATTTTGCCAAAAGCTCTTTTGCTTAAAATCATGGTTTCATAAGGCCAGATTGCCCAAAACGGAACTAAAGCCACAAAATGATCATTTTCGATTACGATGCGTTCTCCAGATTTTAATTCGGCATGAAGATAATCTTCAAGAAGTGTTCTGTTGTTTTTATCGTAATATGATTTTAAGCTGTTTTGTGTTTTTTCAACTTGCGTTGGCAATGAAGACTGTGCCCAGATTTGCCCGTGTGGATGCGGGTTGCTGCAGCCCATCACGCTTCCTTTATTTTCAAAAATCTGAACGTGATTGATGTATTTAATATTTCCTAAATCGGTGTATTCTTTTTGCCAGGTTTTAATGATGTTTTCAATTCCGTCAATTTCCATTTCTGGCAAAGTCAGATCGTGTCGTGGCGAAAAACAAACTACTCTTGAAATTCCTTGCTCTGGTTTTGCTTTAAAAAAAGTATGTTTAATATCTTCTTCAAAAATAATTTCGTCCTGTTTCATAGCAGCAAAATCATTTTCAAAAACGAAACTGCTTTCATATTTCGGATTGTTCATTCCGTTGGCACGAACATTTCCCGGGCATAAATAACAAGTTGGATCGTATTTTGGCAAAGCTTCTGTGGCAATGGTTTCATTTTGTCCCTGCCAAGGACGTTTTGCACGATGAGGTGAAACTAAGACCCATTCGTTTAATAAAGGATTGAAACGTCTGTGTGGATCTTCGTTAATGTCAAAATTTTTCATGTAATGTGTTGTGGTATTAAAGTAGTTGTGTTCCGTTTGAGATTTTTACATCATAGAATTTTAATTCAATTCCAAATGTATCTAAATAAAGATTTGAAAACTTACTTTTTACCTCATTTTCATGTCCTTTTTTAATTAAATTTATGGTGCATCCGCCAAAACCGCCACCCATTAAACGAGAACCAATAACAGCATCGTCGGCTTTTGCAGTATCTACAAGCATGTCAAGTTCTTCACAACTTACGGCATATTCCTGTGATAAACCATAATGTGTTTCAAAAAGCAATTGTCCTAAAAGTTCTATATTTCCTTTGTCGAGCGCTTCACAAGCTTTGATTACTCGGTTGATTTCTTTTACAACAAAATGCACTCTTTTAAAAACAGTCGGGTCAAATTTATCCTGAATGCTCAAAAGCTGCTCTTCTTTGCAGTCTCTAAAAGTTTTTACTTCTGGAAAATGATTTTTTATAATGGCAAGACCTTGTTCGCACTCAATTCTTCTGGTATTATATTCTGAAGTGAAAAGCGAATGTTTCACATTACTGTCCATTAAAATCAAAGAATAATCTTTGAAATCGGCATTGTGATATTCAAAATCCAGAGTGTTGCAATCTAATTTAATTACTTTATTGTCAAGACCGTGAACACTTGAAAACTGATCCATAATACCGCAGTTGATTCCAACCCAGTGCTCTGCTTTTTGTCCTAATAATGCTATGTCTTTCTTTTCAATTTTTAAGCCGAAAAGTTCTTTTATGCCGAAAATCATTCCGCACTCTAAAGCTGCAGAAGAAGACAATCCAGATCCAACCGGAATATTACTGCTGAAAACACAGTTGAAACCTTCAAAAGCAAAACCATTATCCTGAAGCTGTTTAATTACGCCACGAATATAATTGGTCCAAACGGCATCATTCAATTCGATTTTTTGTGTCAAATCGATTTCAAATTCTTCATTTAAATCGATGGCGATTATTTTAGATTTCTGAGTGTTATTTTTCTCAAAAGCAAAGCAAATTACTTTGTCAATTGCAGCTGGTAAAACATAACCGTCATTGTAATCAATATGTTCTCCAATGATGTTGATTCGCCCTGGAGAAAGTACAATTTTTTGAGGAGCAGACCCGAAGGACTTTTCAAAAAATGCTGTGGTGTTTTGAATTAAAATCTCGTTCATTATTTAGTAATTGTAATAGTATTTTCTTGTAATTTATTTGATGTTGCTTTTAAAACAATTTTCTTTTTTAGATCTTTGGTTTTAAGAATTACCGTAGCAATTCCGGCTTCGGCTTGAACAGGATTTTGACCAATAATTGCTGCATTTCCTTCGCTTAAAACAAAAGTTACTTCGTTTGTTGCAGTCGGAATTACTGTTCCATTTTCGTCAGTGATTTTAGCATAAACAAAAACCATATCTGGAAATTCAGGATTGATTTTTACGGAAGAAAGGTCATAACTCAGTTCAACTTTAGAAGCTTTTTCAGGCGTTTTTACAGTATTTGACGCCACTTTTTTTCCTTTTACAAATCCTTCAGCACGCAAAGTTCCTGCTTGAAATGCGGCTACTTTAAAAGTAAACGGTGCATTTTCCAGTTTGTCACTGTTGTTATTTAAAGTTGGTTTTTGCTTAGCAATTAAAATATCATTTACATATAAAGCAACTTCATCGCAATTGCTGTAAACAGTAACACTTAATGGAGATTCTGGAGTCCAGAAATTGGCAATATTGACCATTGGTCCAGAGAATAATTTTTTATCCAAAACCACATTGGCGTCGCGCTGGCTTTGATAGAAATAGTAAGCAAATTTTGGAATTCTGAAAATATCACTAATTCCAGAACTTTCTAAATCTGGACTGTAGCCACGATTATAATCAAACATAACCCAGTTTGCCTCGCCAATTGTTGATGCTCCTCTTCGGTTTGAATTTGACGCTTCCTGAAAATTATAGGCTTGCTGTAAAAGTCTTTTTTCACCCGCAGCGCGCAATTGTCTTGAAGTTCTTTCTTCTTCTTTTAAGTTGGCAAATTCCGTTTGGTTGAAACCTGCATTTTGTGCATAATATTCCCAATCGCCATATTCAGCAATGAAAATTTTGCGGTTTCCTTTGCTGTATTTTGTCCAATAATCTGGTGCTTTTGCATGTTGACGCGCCGGAATAAAGATGTCGTAATTGTCGTTGTCAATCCAGCTTGCACTGTAATTATGATCAAAAGGCAATTCTTCTTTAAGTGTTTTTGTCGCTTCTTTCATAAATTCTGGCGACATATTAGTTTCGTTTAATGAAGCTTCCCAAAAGATAATACTCGGATGATTTCGGTCTCTTCTTGCCATATCGCGAATGTCCTGATATGCGCTTTTTTGAAATTGTTCTCCGCCAAAAAACTGCCAGCCTGTTAAGCTGTTCATTACTAAAATCCCCAATTCGTCACAGGCATTCAAAAACGCTTCAGCGTGCGGATAATGCGACATTCGTACAAAATCAAAACCTGCATTTTTAATTTTTACCGCATCACGATATTGTGCTTCATCAGAAATGGCATATCCCAAATACGGATATTCTTGATGTTCGTTTGTTCCGGTGATGTAAATTTTTTCGTCATTCAAATAATAACCATCGGCTTTTAATTCTGATTTTCTGATTCCGATTTTTTCTGAATAAGAATCAACAACTTTGTTATTTGAAATAATCTGAACTTCTAATTTGTATAAATTCGGATTGTGAATCGACCATAATTTTGGAGTTGCAACCGAAATATTTTGCGTGAAGACAAAGTCAGAATTCGGTTTAACTGAAAAATTATCCGATTTGATTTCTTTTTTTTTGCCTTTATTATCCGTTAAAATAAATTTTAAAGATGCTTTTTGTTCTGCTTCAAAATCATTTTGCAAATGTACCTGAACCGTTCCCGAAGCTACAGTTTTATTAATGTCTTTAAAATTTACATAAAGACCGCCACTTGCAGTTTTATTAGCATTTACTGCATCTGTGATATGTAATTTTGAAGTCGTAATAAAGTAGACATTTCTATAAATTCCTCCGTAATAATTAAAATCTAAATCCTTCAAAGGTTTTCCAGGTAAAAAGTCCGGATTGTCTTCGTTGTTGACTTTTACTTTAATTGTGTTTTCATTATTGGTATTCAAATACGGCGTTACATCAACCGTAAAAGGCAAATAACCGCCCTTATGATTCGTTACTTTTTTATCGTTGATCCAAACGTCAGCTTCCTGCATCACGCCTTCAAAATAGATAAAGGCTTTTTGATCTTTTGAAATAGCAGTTTTGAATTTTTTCTGATACCAAGATGTTCCTTGAAACTGTTTGATTACAACTAATTTTTCAAGTCGGGCTGTGTGCGGAATTGTCACTTTTTCCCAATCTTGTGCGGGAGTTTCTTCTCTTTTAAATTCCCAATCAGCACCAAAATTTACTTTTGTACGCGATTGCGCCTGAACTTTTCCAAAAGAAAAAGTGATTAGAAATAGAGAGAATATTGTTTTAAAAATTAATTTCATTTTCTGTTTTTTTTAACCATTAAGATATTAAGAAAATTAAGTCCAAGCTTTGTCAAGAGAATTAAGCCAAGCTAAATGTATTATAAGTGAACGCAAAACTTAATAATCTTAAATTCAACACAAAGCTTAATGAATCTTAATGCCTTAATGGTAAATTTTAATTGTGTATTATTTGAAAGCATCCAACGCAGGCGAAGGTTTTCCGTCAGAAAGCCAAGCGCTTAATTGATAACCGCTCCAGCTTTTTTCGCCTTCCGGTTCCCAATAAATTACACCTAAACCTTTGTTGTTTGGAACACTTTTTACTGCTTTTATAGTAGCTTCAAGCATTTCTTTTGTGTTTTGTACCAAAGTATAATCACCGCCAACTTCGACAACCATAACTTCTTTGTTGTAACGCGATGCCATGTCTTTTAGATTATTTTCTAAATCTAAAATGGTGCTTTTGTAATCGGTTTTGATCCAATAAGGATAATAAGACATTCCAATAACATCATATTTTACATTATTAGCGGTTGCTTTGTCAAAAAACCATCTGAATTTTTCGCTTTTGTTTCCTTCGTCAAGATGCACGACCACTTTTATTTTTGAATCGATTGCTTTTGTCGCATCGTATCCTTTATTAAGTAATTGTGCCAATTGTCCAAAATTGTCTGAACTTCCGTCTGGCCAAAGCATACCACCCGGAATTTCATTTCCAACCTGAACCCATTCTGGAGTTACTCCAGCCTTTTTTAATAAAGTTAATACATCAAAAGTATGATTGTAAACATCATTTAATAACTCAGTAAATGAATGTTGAGCCCAAGCTGCAGGTTTATTTTGTTTTCCGGGATCTGCCCAAGAATCGCTGTAATGAAAATCGATCATAATGCGCATTCCCATTTTTTGAGCACGAACCGCCATAACAACTGTTTCTTCTGGACTGCAGTGTCCGCTTGCTTTATCGTTGTTAGGGTTTACCCAAACGCGCAGACGAATCGTGTTGATGCCGCGGTCTTTTAATAATTGAAGACAGTCTTTTTCTTTTCCGTCTGTATCATAAAATTTATACCCCGTTGCTTCCATTTGCGGCAACCAGCCTACATCGGCTCCTTTTGCAAAACTTTTATCTTCAGTTTTTGTTTCCTTGCTGTCTTTTGTTGTGGTGCATGAAACAAAAACAGCAACAGCAAAAAGGCTTAATAATACTTTGATCTTCTTCATAAATCTTAAGTTAAAGTTTCAAATTTGTAAACCGTTGTTTGCTGATATTCTTCTCCTTTTTTCAAAACTGAATTTGGGAAATGGTCTTGATTTGGTGCATCAGGAAAATTTTGCGTTTCAAAACAAATACCGCTTACGGGACTGTAATTTACGTTTTCTTTTCCTTTTAAAATATCAAAACAGTTTCCGCCTACATATATATGTACACTTGGCTGATTTGTATAAACGCTCATTTTTAATTTTGTTTTGGGGCTGTATAAAGTTGCGACAACATCGGTTGAAGGTTCAATTACAAATGAATTGTCGATTGACGTCGGACAGTTTTTGGAAGTTCTAAAATCGAAATCATGACCCGAAAGTGAAGTAAATTTTCCTGTTGGAATATTCTCTGAATCTGTTTCTAAAATTTTATCTGAAACAATAGACATTTCCTGATCTAAAACAGACGAATCATGTCCGTTTAAATTGAAATAACTGTGATGCGTTAAGTTAATAACAGTATCTTCAGTTGTTGTCGCTTTATATTCCAGTTTTAATTCGTTTGCTTCTGTTAATGTATATTTTAAATCAACATACAACGTTCCCGGATAATTTTGATCTAAATCTTCGCTTAAAAGACTAAAAGTAATTGATGGGTTTTCTCCCGACGTTACGTCGGAAACATTCCATGCTTTTTTTCCAAAACCTTCATTTCCTCCATGCAAAGCATTTCCATTATTATTGCCAGCTAATTGAAATTCTTTTCCATTTAGAGTAAAAATTCCTTTATTGATTCTTCCGGCATAACGTCCAACAGTAGTTCCAAAATAAGGAGCACTTGGTAAATTGTATGACCCGATATAAGATTCTAAAGTATCAAAACCCAAAACCACATCAACCAATTTTCCATCAACAGGAATTTGCAATGAGGTTACCGTTGCTCCATAATTGATTAACTGAACTTTCATTCCGTTTTTGTTTGACAATTCGAAAGAAAGAATTTCTTGGTTATCAAGCGTTAAACCAAAAGATTTATATGCAGAAGCATCTTGAAAATGCGATATATGTTTTATTTCCATGCTATTTTTGACAAATGTGAAATTCAAAAGTAGAAACATTTCTTGCGTTTACATACCAGTACCTACCAGTTTTTTGTATATTGCGCCAAATTTCAATTTTTATGAATATTATCTCAATCCAAAATAACATTGGTCTGCCAAAATATAAGCAGATAATTCTGTCAATTGAAAAAGCAATCGACGAAGAAAAATTAGTAAAAGGCGACCGTCTTCCGTCAGTAAATAAAGTTTGTCTGGCTTTTTCTTTATCTCGCGATACCGTTTTGCTGGCGTATGACGAATTAAAAAAAAGAGGAATTATTTATGCCATTCCGGGTAAAGGCTATTATGTTAAAAGCGTTGAAACCACTATAAAACAAAAGGTTTTTTTACTTTTTGACGAACTAAATATTTTTAAGGAAGATATTTATAATTCGTTTTTGCAGCACATCGGGAAAAATGTTCAGGTTGATATTTTTTTTCATCATTTTAATATTCAGGTTTTCCAAAAGCTCATAAATGACAGTAATGGAAATTATACCAAATACATTATCATGCCAACGAATTTGCTTGATACGGCCT
The DNA here is from genome assembly GCF_004362055.1 of Flavobacterium sp. 245. Taxonomy (GTDB): domain Bacteria; phylum Bacteroidota; class Bacteroidia; order Flavobacteriales; family Flavobacteriaceae; genus Flavobacterium. The sequence continues at coordinate 572,953 of NZ_SNXB01000001.1, read as the reverse complement.
CTTCAATAAAAACCCTACCAGTAAACGAAGTTATCATATTGGATCAGACCAATCCTGATTTAAGAGCATATCCGGCGATTTATCAAAACCATGAGAAAGATATTTTTGAAGGTTTGTATAATGCAAAAGCGAGATTGAAAAATTACAAAAAATTGATTTTAATTTTCCCTGGATTTAGAGAACCGCTTGGCATGAAAATAGGTTTTGAAGCTTTTTGTTTGGAGTATAATTTTGAGTACGAAATCATAAGTGAATTTACAGATCGAAAAATTGCTGTTGGCGATGTATATATTATCCCAACCGATCGCGAGCTGGTCCATGTAATTGAAAATGCAAGAAATCAGAATTTGAGATTGGGACTTGATTTCGGAATTATTTCTTATAACGAAACACGATTAAAAAAGATCGTCGCGAACGGAATTACTACAATTTCGACTCATTTTGAAACCATGGGAAAAATTCTAGCCGAAATGGTTTTGAAAGGAAAAAAGGAGCAAATCGAAAATAAATCGTCTTTGATCATGAGAAATTCTTTGTAATACTTTCGATTATTTTTTTAAACACATAGAAACATAGCTTTTGTTTGTTTAAAAAAAGGCGTTTCACTTGTTTCAAATAAACATAGTCTGCTATGTGAAAGAAATATGTTTTTCTTTTGCATTCTTTTAATTACGCAGAAAATCTATGTTTCTATGTGTTTAAAATTCATTTTTGCAATTGACGAATAACACAAAATACAATTCTCTCGTTTTTGTGTTTTAATCACAAACAATTTTCTGATTGCTTGACAAATCATCATTTTTTTAATTAAAAAAATAAGGAAACAATTTTTTGTTTTTGTGAAAATATTTTACATACATTTGTAAATGTAAATTTTACACTTATTATTTGATTTGTTTTATTGAAGAGAATACCTAGGAAGAAACTCGTCAAATAGATAAAACAAACTAGTTTTTAATTCATTCAAAAAAAAGACAAATGAAATTTTTTATAGATACAGCAAATTTAAAAGATATTAAAGAAGCCAATGATTTAGGAGTTTTAGATGGTGTAACCACAAATCCGTCATTAATGGCAAAAGAAGGAATTACAGGAGCACAGAATATTTTAGATCATTACGTAAAAATTTGTGAACTGGTAGAAGGCGACGTTAGTGCCGAGGTAATTTCAACTGATTTTGAAGGCATGATTGCCGAAGGAGAAAAATTGGCCGCATTACATCCGCAGATTGTAGTTAAAATTCCGATGATAAAAGAAGGAGTAAAAGCAATCAGATATTTTGCTAATAAAGGAATCAGAACCAACTGTACTTTAGTATTTTCTTCTGGCCAGGCGTTATTGGCAGCAAAGGCGGGAGCGACTTATGTATCTCCGTTTATTGGACGTTTAGATGATATTTCGACAGACGGAATGAATCTAATTGAAGAAATAAGATTGATATATGATAATTACGGATATGAAACTCAGATTCTTGCAGCCTCAGTTCGAAATGTAATGCATATTATTAATTGCGCAAAAATTGGATCTGATGTTATTACGGGACCATTAAGCGCGATTGAAGGTTTGCTGAAACATCCGTTAACAGATATTGGTCTGGCAACTTTCCTTGCGGATTATCAAAAAGGTAATAGCTAATTTATAGCCCACCGATTAAACGGATTAAACTGATTTGCGCAGATTTTATTTAATAGAGAAAAATCTGTGGCAAAACTAAAAATGTAATTAGTTAGTTTTTTAATAAGTAGTTTTATTGAAGTAAAAACCCTGAAAGATTGTGGCTTTCAGGGTTTTGTTTTTTTAAGAATATAAAAAATAATCTGTGTAAATCAGTTTAATCTGCTAGATCTGCGGGCCAATCATTTATAAATTCAACACAAAATCATTAAGTAATTTTTCTTCATATTTTTCTTTGTTGAAAGTGTACAAGTAAGAACCTTTGCGGGAAGACTGCATATCTTTTTCATCTAATTTATTCAGAATTTCTAATGAATTAATTTTACTGATAAAATTACGTTTATCTAATTCTTTGCTCAAAATGGCCTCATACAATTCTAGTAACTGCCTCATAGTGAATTTCTCAGGAAGCAATTCAAATCCAATTGGTTTTATCGAAGTTCTGTAACGAAGTCTTCTGATAGCATGTTCAACCATTTCATTATGGTCAAAAATCAGGTTTGGCGCATCGGTAATACTAAACCACTGTGCGTGATAATTTTTGATCAGCTCAGCATTATGATTTTCGATATTAATCAAAGCATAATAAGAAACCGAAATGGTTCTTTCAACAGGATCACGATCAATTTCGGAGTACGCATAAAGCTGCTCCATATAGATATCGTTTAAACCTGTGTATGTATTTAAAATTCGTATCGCGGCATTATCCAGTACTTCATCACGCTTTAAAAACCCTCCAATTAAAGACCATTTGCCCTTTTCTGGCTCAAAGTCCCTTTTTATTAAAAGTATTTTTAAACCCTGATTGTCGAAACCAAAAATGATGCAATCCACTGCTAATAAAGCTTTATCAGCAGAGCTATAACTGTTTAGCATAATTAATATTTTGTGGTAAATATATAAACTTCCTAATACGTTTCATAATTTATTAATGTAGATTTTACACTTAAAACAAAAAATTATGAAAAAAAGAAGTTAAAACAAATCATAACAAAATTGCATTTGGGAGCTTATTTTATCATTTTCAAACGTTTTCGAAACAAAAATAAGTCGTTTTTTTAATATTCGACGCAATCTGTGCAGAAAATTAAGTCTCATAAACAAGATTTTTTTTACAAATAAAATATTTTTTATACTGCAAATTATTCTAAAACAGCCTATTTATAATTTTTTTTCATAGAGCAGTTTTTTGATTAAAAAGTGGCTTTTTGATAAAAAGTGTATATTTTACACAAATAACTCCTAAAAAAGGTCTTTTTTTTGAAAAAAACATCAATTTATTAATGTGAATTTCACACTTAATTTATGATATGCGTTTTTTTTATGCTGTTTTTTTAGGATATTAATTTGTTTTTGAGGTTTTTTTTTAGTTAAATTTACAAATGTAAAATTAACACTTATAATTATACACTAACCAACTTAATTAAACCTTATGATAACAAACCAACGATTATTTTTTTATTGCAACTTTTTGTTGCCAAAAAAAGAATGGATTTTAGCATTAGTAATGCTGCTTTTTTCTGTTAATCAAATGTCGGCTCAAGGCAAAACGATTAACGGAGTTGTTACCTCGGCTCAGGATAAATTGCCTTTGCCGGGTGTTAATATTATGATTAAAGGAACCAAAACAGTTACCACAACTGGTTTTGATGGAGAGTATTCGATTAAAGCATCTCCAAACGATGTTTTAGTTTTTTCATTTATAGGATTTCAAAATCAAGAAATCACGATAGGAAATCAATCAAAAATTGACATTGCATTAGGAGAAGATACAAATAAACTTAATGAAGTAGTAGTTGTAGGTTATGGTACACAAAAGAAAGCCGATCTTACCGGTTCAATTGGTGTAGTTGACATGGAAGCAGCCAAGAAAACAGTAACCTACGATCCTGCAAAAATGCTTCAGGGACAGGTTGCGGGTGTAACCGTACAATCATCAGGAGAACCTGGTGGATTTGTGAATGTAAAAATTAGAGGTATCAATTCCTTCACAAATAACAATCCTCTTTTTGTTATTGACGGAATGATTGTATCAAATCCAAATGACTTTGCACCAGGAGATATCGAATCGATGCAGGTTTTAAAAGATGCATCTGCTGCGGCTATTTATGGAGTTCAGGGAGCAAATGGAGTTGTAATTATTACGACTAAAAAAGGAAAAAGCGGTAAATTAGACATTAAATATAAATCGCTTGTAGGTTTCCAGAATGTGGCTAGAAAATGGGATTTGACAGACAGAGTTGGATATCAAAAAATTACAACTGCTGCTGAGCTAAATGCTGGATTAGGAATTGCTCCAGGAAATGATCCAAACAGCCCTTCATACATTAAAAATGTTGACACAAACTGGCAAAATGAAGCTTTTCAGACTGGTCTTGTAGAAAACCACTCGCTTACATTTAGCGGAGGTGCTGAAACTTTAGGCTATAATTTAAATACCGATTATTTCAAAAATACAAGTTATTTGAATTCGCCTCAGGATTACGAAAGATTTTCTGCTAATTTGAATTTATATGGTAAAAAAGGAAAATTCAAATATGGTTCAAAAATTGGCTATACAAAATCGGATAAAGAAAACTTCAATGAATACAACGCTGGAGAATCGGCAATTGTAGATTTATTAGGTGCGGTTCCAACAATGCCAGTTTATGATCCAAACAGACTTGGCGGTTACGGGGGAACAGACAACTTAACGCAGAGAGCAATCTCTATGAACGTTATAGGATATAATAATTTGATTACCAATAACGGACAGAGAAGTCGTTTTATCGGAGATCTTTGGGGAGAATTGGAAATCATTAAAGGCTTAAAATATAAACTAGATTTAAGCTACGACAGATTAGATTTTCAAAACAGAAAATTTGTTCCGCCAAGTGATTTAGGATGGTATTATATTACAACAAATGACGAAGCTTCTTTAGATGTTGATAATGGAAATCAGCAAAGAACATTTGTGAATAATTTATTGACTTACGAAATTACTTTAAACAAGCACAAAATCGATGCTTTAGGAGGATGGATTCAAGAAAGAAATGACTATTACAGACATTGGTCAAGAGGTGTTGGTTATACTCCTGGTGAAATCAGCCAAATTCAGTACGCTGATGCGACAAGTGCAGGTGAATACAAAAATACACTTACGAACATCTCTTTCTTAAGCCGTTTGAATTATTCTTATGATGATCGCTATTTTGTTACTGGAAATTTCAGACAAGACAAAACATCTCTTTTTAGTGAAGAAAACAATACGGCTAATTTCTACTCTTTTTCTGGAGCATGGAAATTAAGCAACGAGAAATTCATCCATTTGCCAGAGTGGTTTAATACCATTAAAATTAGAGGAGGTTATGGAGAATTAGGTAATAATACACTTGGAGTTTATGCTTATTCGCCAACGATTAATGCATTTGCTGGATACGATTTCAACAACACATTGGCACCTGGAACAACAGTTGTAAGCGCTATCGACCCAAATGTTCACTGGGAAAAAACGGCTACTTCAAACGTAGCTGTCGAGCTTGGATTCTTTGATAATGATTTGCAAATAACAGCTGAATATTATCAGAAAAAATCAACAGATTTATTAATTGGTGTTCCATTGCCTTATTCAACTGGAGCATTCCCAGCAAGTATTACAACAAATGCTGGAGCAGTTAAAAACAGCGGTTTTGAGTTTACAGCTACTTACAACAATAATCATCACGAATTTAAATACAATATTTCGGCAAATTTAGGAACCTTGAAAAATGAGGTTTTACAAATTGGTCTTGACGGAAATCCAATTTATGGTGCCGCTTCAAAAACAGAAGTTGGAAGATCAATTGGAGAACTTTATACATATCAAGTAGCAGGAATTTTTCAAAACGCTGCTGATTTAGCTTCGTCGCCAACTCAGACTAATGCAGGTGTTGGAGATCTTAAATTCAGTGATTTAAATGGTGATGGCCAGATTACTGATGCTGACAGAAAGTTCATGGGAGTTGCAATTCCTAAATACAGCTACGGAATTAATTTTGGTGCAAACTATAAAAATTGGGATTTCTCAATGTTCTGGCAAGGTTCAGGAGGAAACAAAGTATTCAACGGATTGTATCGTAATCTAATGACAGAACAATATGGAAACAGCCATGTTGATGCCTTGAATTATTGGACACCAACAAATACGAATACAAATGTGCCTCGTCCTATTATTGGAGATCCAAACGGAAATGCAAGAGATTCTGACAGGTTTATTGAAAGCGGTGATTATATCAAATTACAGACATTGGAAATCGGTTATGAGCTTCCATTGCCAAAAGATTTGTTTATTCAAAAAGCGAAACTGTATGTAAATGGTCAAAATTTATGGATCATCAGCAAATACAGAGGTTACGATCCTGACTTTAATTATAATGACGGATTATTTTCTAGAGGATATGATGCTGGATCATTCCCAAATCCAAGAACAATTTCTTTGGGTGTTGAAGTAACTTTTTAAACTAGCTTAACCAATTAAAAACGTATTAAAATGAAATATAAAGTATTTAACTATATAACAGTTTTCTTTTCACTGGCTCTTGTAACAACAAGCTGTGTTGATAATGAAGACTTGCTTCAAGTGGATCCTAACGTTGAAACCGCAGGTTCATTTTGGAAAACAGATCAAGACGCTATTGAAGGAGTAAATGCCGCATACGGAAGTTTGCTTACTGATGGAACGTATATGAGAAGCACACCGTTGCTTTTAGATTTAAAAGCAGATGATACACGAAGCAACAGTCCGTGGGGTGCAATGTACAATGTTGGACGTTTCAACTCTAATCCTACTGATCCAGCAATTTATGGCTGGGCTTTTGAAACGTATTATCAAGGAATCTACCGTGCTAATCAGGTTTTGACAAATGTTCCTGCAATCGAATTTACAGATGCAGCACTTAAAAACAGAATTTTAGGACAAGCTTATTTTTTAAGAGGATTATATTTATTTCATGCGGTAAACATGTTTAAAAACGTACCGCTTCCAACAGAGATTAAACTATATACGCCACAAAAAACAGAGGCTGAAGGATGGGCGCAGGTTATTGCTGATTTTAAAGCGGCTGCCGAATTGCTTCCAACATCATACGATGCAATTACAGGAATCGATAAAGGTCAAAAAGGACGCGCTACAAAAGGAGCTGCTTTAGGATACTTAGGAAAAGCATATTTGTTTACTAAAGATTTTCCAAATGCAAAAACAACTTTTAAACAAGTAATTGATTTAGGAGTTTACTCATTAGTTTCAAACTATCGTGATAACTTTACTACTGCAAATGAAAACAATTCTGAATCTCTTTTTGAAGTACAATTCAGCAGAGATGCAGGTGGAGTTGATTTAGGATGGGGCGGTGCACCAGCTTCTGGTTGGGGAAAAACTTCTGCACGTGCTATTACTTATGCGCCAAGAGCTTTTGGATGGACAGACGTACAGCCAACATGGACATTATTTAATGAATATCAGCAGGAAAAAACAAAAACGAATGCAGTTGATCCTCGTTTAGACGCTACAATATTTTATAATAAACCAGGCGGTATGCAATTATACGGTAAAGATTTTGCTACTTTTTACGCAACAAGTCCAGCAGATCTAAATGATATATTTTGCAGAAAATATCAAAATTCAGATGGACAGTTTGCTGATGAGTACGACTGGCGTTCAGGCATCAACGAGCGTTTGTTAAGATATTCGGATATTTTATTGATGTATGCTGAAACTTTAAATGAAACTGGAGATACTCCCGGAGCTTACACTTATATTCAAATGGTGAGAAACAGAGTGAACTTGCCTGATTTAGCAACAGCAAAACCAGGAATGAATCAGGCTCAAATGAGAGAGCAGATTGGTCACGAAAGATTCTTGGAATTCCCTCTTGAAGGTCACCGTTTTGATGATATTCGTCGTTGGGGATGGTTGCAGGATGCGACAAAATTGGCTTGGTTAAAAGCGAGAGATGTAGAGTTCAATTCATATGCAGCAGGAAGAGAATTTTTCCCGATTCCGCAGTTAGAAATGGATAACAATCCGGGAACAAAGCAAAATGACAGTTATTAAAAAATAGTTTTCAGTCTCGGTTTTCAGTCCCAGTTTTCAGTTACTATGGTGAACTGGGACTGAAAACTGAAAACCGAAAACTGAGACTAATATTTATTTGAATTAGTTAGAATACTTAATATCATGTGGAGGCTTAAAAATCTTCACATGATATTATAACATAAAAACATTATGAAATCGCCATAATTCAAAATGAAAATAACAATAAAGAATGGCGATTCCATATTCCAATAAAAAACAAATATTATCCACGTATGAAAAAAGCACTTTTAATTACCTTTCTTATTACCCTTTGTAATCAGGTTAGTTTTGCCCAAAATCAGACCACAGTTGTTTCCATAAAAAATAATGCAGATGCTCCAGTAATCAACAAAAATATTTACGGGCATTTTGCTGAACATTTAGGACGCTGTATTTACGGAGGATTTTTTGTTGGAGATACTTCAAAAATACCAAATACAAATGGAGTTAGAAACGATATTATTGCTGCTTTAAAAGATTTGAAGATTCCGAATTTAAGATGGCCTGGTGGCTGTTTTGCCGACACCTATCACTGGAAAGACGGAATTGGACCAAAAGAACAAAGACCAACTATTGTAAACAAATGGTGGGGAGGTGTAACAGAAGACAACAGTTTTGGAACTCACGATTTCCTTAATATGTGTGAACTTCTAGGAGCAGAACCTTATTTGTCAGGAAATGTTGGAAGTGGAACAGTTCAGGAATTAGCAGACTGGGTTCAGTACACGAATTTTGGAGGTAAAAGTCCGATGAGTGATTTGCGTCAAAAAAATGGAAGAAAAGAACCTTGGAAAGTTAAATTCTGGGGAGTTGGAAATGAAGCTTGGGGATGCGGAGGAAATATGACAGCAGAATATTATGCTGGAGAATATAGAAAATTTGCAACATTCATGTCGGATTGGGAAAATACGGGCGGACTTACACGTATCGCGTCAGGTTCAAACAGTGCCGATTATAATTGGACAGAAGTTTTAATGAAAAATATTCCGCTAAATATGTTAGGCGGCGTTGGAGTGCATCATTATGCCGTAATTGAATGGGCTAAAAAAGGTGATGACAGAGATTTTACTGAAGAAGGTTATTTCAAAACAATGAAATCAGCTTTAAAAATGGAGGAGCTTGTTACAAAGCATTCTGCCATAATGGACAAATATGATCCTCAGAAAAAAGTAGCCATGATGGTTGACGAATGGGGAGGCTGGTACGAAGTTGAAAAAGGAACAAATCCAGGATTTTTATATCAGCAAAACACCATGAGAGACGCGGTTTTGGCTGGTGCAACATTGAATATTTTCAACAATCACGCTGACAGAGTTAAAATGGCAAACTTAGCACAATGTGTAAATGTTTTGCAGGCTGTAATTTTAACAGACAAAGCAAAAATGATTACTACGCCAACGTATCACGTAATGAAAATGTACAGTGTGCACCAAGATGCAAAATTATTGCCAGTAAGTTTTACTTCACCAAATTATACATTTAACGGAGAAACACTTCCTGCAATATCAGCCGCAGCATCAAAAGATAAAAATGGAGCAGTTCATATTTCTTTAGTAAACGTTGATGTTAAAAACAAAAACAAAATAGAAATTGATGTAAATGAACTTGGCGTTAAAAATTTCACAGGAATAGTTTTAACATCGGCTAAATTACAAGATTACAATTCATTCGATACACCAAACAAAATTGTTCCAACAGTTTTTAAAGGTTTCGAAAACAAAAAAGGAAAATTAGAAATTACAATTCCTCCTTTCTCAGTTGTTGTTTTAGAAGGAAAATAAAAAGATAAAACATGAAAAAATCAAATTCCATTCTAAAAATAGGACCGTATATCGGATTGTTTTTAGGCGTGTTATTGGTGTTTGGCTGTTCAAGCGACAGTCCTGATACACCTGTAACTCCAGATCCACCGGTGGTGGTTGATCCGCCAGTAGTTACGCCAGGTTTTCCCGGACCAACTTATGCAGATAATTATACTTCAATTTCAAGTTGGGGAAACAGAACGCAATGGAATTTGGCTAACGTGCACGATCCGTCTGTAGAGAAATCGGGAGAATATTATTATATGTACCAAACAGATGCTTCTTATGGAAATGCACACGAAGGCAACGGACATTTTTTCTACAGAAGATCAAAAGATTTAATCAATTGGGAATTTATGGGATCTTCAATGGCTCAGGCTCCGGCTTGGGTAAAAGATTCTCTAAACAATAAAAGAGCAAGAATGAATCCGGCTCTTCCTCCAATCGCCAATCCAAGTTATGGTTATTGGGCGCCTTGTGTTCGTAAAGTCGGCAATAAATTCAGAATGTATTACAGTATTGTCGTAACCAATCCAATTGTGGGAACTGATACTAATACATCTTGGTCGGAACGTGCTTTTATTGGTTTGGCCGAAACAGATGATTTGGCTTCAAATAATTGGGTTGATAAAGGAATGGTAGTCTGCTCTGAACCTGACGGTGTAAAAAGTTACGTTCGAAATGGAGGAAACGATTGGGATGCTTACTTTAAATTCAACGCCATTGATCCGAGTTTTATTCAGACTCCAGAAGGTGATCAATATTTAATTTATGGTTCTTGGCATTCTGGAATTGCAGCTTTAAAGTTGGATCCAGCAACTGGAAAACCAGCTAAACTAAAAACCATTGATGATTACGGTGTACGAATTGCAGGACGCGGAAACGTCAGTACAAATCGCTGGCAAGCACTCGAAGGTCCTGAAATTATCTATAATCCAGACACACAATATTACTATTTGTTTTTGGCTTATGACGAATTATCAGTGGCTTACAATACACGTGTTGCACGTTCAAAAAGCATTTTAGGACCTTATTTAACGATTAGCGGCAGCAGTATTACTACTGGATCCGAATGTTATCCTATGGTAACACATCCGTACCAATTTAAAAATCATACAGGTTGGGTTGGTTTTGCGCACTGTGCAGTTTTTCAAAATCCAGATACAAAACAGTGGTATTATGCTTCTCAGGCACGTTTGCCTGAAGGTGTTGCTGGAATTGCAGTTTCAAACGCGGTAATGATGGGGCATGTTCGCGCCATTCAATGGACAGAAGATGGCTGGCCGGTTGTCGAAGCAGAACGTTATGCAGGAGTTCCGGCAACTACAATTACAGAGGCAAATTTCATTGGAACTTGGGAACAAATTACAATGAATTATCAATACAAAACCATGCAGAAAGCAGGAACAATTTATTTAACTGCCGATAAAAAAGTAAGTGGTGATGCGACAGGAACATGGTCGTATGACAGCACTAAAAAAATCTTAACGGTAAATGGAGTAAAATGCAATGTTTCTGATGCTTGGGATTGGGAATTATCAACCAGAAAAGTAACCTTGAGTTATTCTGGATACACCGCTGCTGGATTGCCTGTTTGGGGTAAAAAGATAAATTAGAAAATTAGAAAATTAGAAAATTAGAAAATTAGAAAATTAGAAAATTAGAAAATTAGAAAATTTCAATTTTTAAAATTCTAAAATAAAAATCTGCTCGAATCAGCAATCCCGATAGTTATCGGGAGCGTGAGAAAAAATAAGCCACGAATTGCACAAATTAAAATTCGAGAAAATTTGTGCAATTCGTGGCAAAAAAAATAAAACTCTAATGAAGAATCTATTTACAAGCCTTTCCATTTTATTCTTATCGATAGCAGGAACTGCACAATCGGTAAAATTCAATAATCCAATTATAAAAGATCAATATACTGGAGATCCTGCGGCATTAGTTTACAAAGACAAAGTGTATCTATACGCCGGTCACGATGAAGCACCAAATGATTTTAATTTTTATAAGATGAATGAATGGGTGGTTTATTCTTCTTCGGATATGAAAAAATGGGAATCGCATCCAGTGCCGTTAAAAGTAACTGATTTCAAATGGGCAAAAAGTGATGCCTGGGCTTCGCAGGTAATTGAAAGAAATGGGAAGTTTTATTGGTATGTAACGGTTGAGCATGGTTCAGTTCACGGAAAAGCAATTGGAGTTGCAGTTTCTGACAGTCCGATAGGACCATTTAAAGATGCTTTAGGAAAAGCTTTGATCACAAATGATATGACCAAATATACTGATATAGGCTGGGACGATATTGATCCGACGGTTTATATCGATACTGACGGTCAGGCTTATTTGTTTTGGGGAAATACCTCTTGTCATTATGCAAAATTAAAAGAGAATATGACCGAACTTGACGGGCCAATTCAGCATATTGATTTACCACATTTTACAGAAGCGCCGTGGATCCACAAACACAAAGACTGGTATTATTTGTCTTATGCTTACGAGTTTCCAGAGAAAATTGCCTACGCCATGAGCAAATCAATAAATGGCCCATGGGAATTCAAAGGAATCTTAAATGAATTGGCCGGAAACAGCAACACAAATCACCAATCGATAATTGATTTTAAAGGACAGTCGTATTTTATTTATCACAACGGAGCGTCAATTCCGCACGGAGGAAGTTTTAGAAGATCGGTCTGCGTTGATAAATTATTTTATAATAAAGACGGAACAATGAAACGAGTTGTTATGACCTCTGAAGGAATTACAGAATAATCAGGAAAAGGTTGAGAAAAAACACAAAAATTTTAACAATTATATTTTAAACACATGGTTTTCTCCTACATGAAAGTGAGTTTGAAAAAAATAACGATTAAATCATTTTATTTAATCGCAACTCTCTTAATTACTATTCCTTCAATCGCACAGATGCAGGAATTTAAATTGCAAGAGATAAAACTAACTAGTGGTCCTTTCAAAAATGCTCAAAATGTTGATCTTAAATATTTATTAGACCTAAATCCAGATCGACTACTAGCACCTTATTTAATAGCTGCCGGCTTACCTACAAAAGCGGATAGATATGGCAACTGGGAAAACATAGGTCTTGATGGACATATAGGAGGTCATTATTTAGCGGCATTATCAATGATGTATGCTTCTACGGGAAATAAAGAAATTAAAGGCCGTTTGGATTATATGATTTCTGAATTGGATCGTTGCCAGCAAAAGGACGGAACTGGTTATGTTGGAGGTATTCCTGAAGGAAAAGTCTTTTGGGATAGAATTCATAAAGGAGATATAGACGGTAGTGGTTTTGGTTTAAATAATACCTGGGTTCCAATCTATAATATTCATAAACTTTTTGCAGGTTTAATTGATGCCTACAATTATACGGGTAATGAAAAGGCAAAAGAAATTGTAATAAAATTAGGAGATTGGTTTATCGAATTGATCCGACCTCTTTCTGATGAGCAAATTCAAAGAATCTTAAAAACAGAACATGGTGGTATAAACGAATCTTTTGCTGATTTATATAGCATCACAAAAAACAAAAAATATCTTGAAACGGCTGAAAAGCTTTCGCAAAAAGCCATTCTCGATCCATTAATTAAAAAGGAAGACAAACTAACGGGTTTACATGCTAATACACAAATACCAAAAGTTATTGGTTTTGAGAAAATTGGAAAACTATCGGATAATAAACAATGGTCCGATGCCGCGCAGTTTTTTTGGAAAAATGTAACCGAAAAAAGAACTGTCGCTTTTGGAGGAAATAGCGTTGCTGAACATTTCAATCCTATAAATGATTTTAGCGGTATGTTAAAATCCAATCAAGGCCCGGAAACTTGTAATTCCTACAATATGGAACGTTTAAGTAAAGCGTTGTTTTTAGACAAAAATGATGTGAGTTACCTTGATTTTTATGAGCGTACACTTTACAATCACATTCTTTCTAGCCAAGAGCCTAATAGAGGTGGTTTTGTGTATTTTACTCCAATTCGACCAAATCATTATCGCGTATACTCGCAACCAGAAACCAGCATGTGGTGTTGCGTTGGGACAGGACTTGAAAATCATTCTAAATATGGAGAATTAATTTATAGCCATTCAGACCATGATATTTTTGTAAATCTTTTTATTCCATCCACTTTAAATTGGAAGGAAAAAGGAATAGAATTAGAGCAAACTACAAAATTTCCTTATGAAAATAATACTGAGATTGTTCTAAAACTTAAAAATCCTAAATCTTTTGTTTTGAATATTCGTTATTCAAAATGGGCAACGAATTTCGAAATTTTAGTCAACGGAAAATTGCAAAAAACAGACGCCAAACCAGCTAACTATGTTAGTCTGGCAAGAAAATGGAAATCGGGAGATAAAATAACTATTGCATTCCAGACTTCAACTCATTTGGAAAAGTTGCCCGATGGCTCCAATTGGGCTGCATTTGTAAATGGTCCTATTGTATTAGCTGCTAAAACCTCTAGTGAAAATTTAGATGGTTTGTTTGCCGATGATAGCCGAATGGGACATGTTGCTCAAGGAAAATATGTTTCGTTAGACAAAGCTTATGCACTAGTAGGAGAAGAGGGAAGTTATGTTTCAAAACTTAAAGATTTAGGTAATATGCGCTTTAAGTTAGATTCATTAGAATTACAACCCTTCTTTGAAATACACGATGCCCGTTATCAGATGTATTTTCAAACTTATAAGCCAGAAGATTATAAAGAAAAACAAGCATTGTTAAAACAACAGGAAATCGAAGCTATGGCTATTGAAGCTAACACGGTCGATAAAATAAATTGTGGAGAACAACAGCCTGAAGTAGATCACCATTATAAAGGAGAAAAAAGTGAATCGGGTTATGAGGAAGATGGTTTTTGGAGAAATACCAGCTCTTATATTTCCTATCAAATGGTAAATAAAAATCTAGAGGGCAAATTTATTGAAATTAGTTTTTTAGGAGACTTTAAAACGGATAACCTTGATGTTTTTATTAATGAAAAACCTGTAGCAATTGTCACAAAAAAAGATAAGATAATTCAATTCAAATTAGACAATACTCAAATTATTGATTTAAAAATTAAGTCTAAAGACGGCAAAAAAACGTCTAAAATTTCTCAAATAAGAATTGTAAAATAAAAAGAATCATGAAATTGTACATCAAAATAAAATCAATATTCTCACTTCTATTTATTCTAACTGGATCTGCGGTAGTAGCACAAGACATTGTTGTTCACGATCCGGTTGTGATTAAACAAAAAGATACTTATTATTTATATTGTACCGGAAACGGAATTAGTGTCTTTAGTTCAAAAGATTTAAAAAAATGGGACAAACAGCCACAGGTTTTCAAAGATAAACCAGTTTGGGCAGATGGCGTTGCCGCCGATTTCAAAAATCATATTTGGGCACCAGATATTTCATTGCACAACAATGTTTATTATCTGTATTATTCGGTTTCGGCTTTCGCCAAAAATACTTCGGCAATTGGCGTTGCGACCAATACGACATTAGATCCATCTGATAAAAATTACAAATGGGTCGATCAGGGAATTGTAATTCAGTCACAACCAAACCGTGATATGTGGAATGCCATTGATCCGAATTTAGTTTTTGATGAAAATAATACACCTTGGCTTTCATTTGGTTCTTTTTGGGAAGGCTTGAAAATGGTAAAATTAAATCCCGATCTAAAATCGATCGCCCAGCCTCAAGAATGGCACACGATCTCAAAACGAAAAAGAACTTTTGAATTAGCTGATTCTGATCCGGGTGACGGCGCACTTGAAGCTCCATTTATTTTTAAGAAAAACGGATATTACTATCAATTTCTTTCTTGGGATTTATGTTGCCGCGGAGAAAAAAGTACCTATAAAGTTGTGGTTGGAAGATCTAAAAATGTAACCGGACCTTATGTCGATAAAGACGGAAAACCATTAAATGAGGGTGGAGGAAGTATTGTAGTTCAAGGCGATGAAAATTATTTTGGAGTAGGACATAACAGTGCTTATACATTTGATGGAAAAGATTACATTTTTTATCACGCTTATGAAAAGAAAACGAACGGAACACCAAGATTAATAGTAAAAGAAATGAAATGGGATACTGATTTATGGCCTGTTTTAAAATAGATAAATCAATTATAATTAGGAAATCATGCCTTTTTTTAAACAAAGTATAACTATGATTCTATGCGTTTAAACTAAAGCCAAAGTTAAAAAAACAAAATAAAAACCCGTTTTAACCCGCGTCATCCGCGTGTCATAAAACACATTAATTATAAAAAAATGAAGTCCAAATTAATTACAAAAATTACCCTTTGCGGTTTATTGCTGAGCGGCGTTTATGCATCGGCACAAAAAAATAATCTTCAAGTTGATGTTGCAAAAACAGTAACTAAAATTCAGCCTACTATGTATGGAGTGTTTTTTGAAGATATCAATTTTGCTGCAGATGGCGGATTGTATGCCGAAATGATCAAAAACAGATCTTTCGAATTCCAGTTTCCGTTAATGGGATGGAATCAGCCTAAAAGCGACCGTCATAAATTAAACACCGAATCAGGAATTGCAAATGTGATTCAGTATTCTCAAAAAGGAACAAATCATAATTATTGCCGAATTACGATTAATGATGCTTCAGGTTACGAATTGATTAATGATGGCTTCAGAGGCATGGGAATCAAGAAAGATTTAAAGTATAATTTGACTTTAAAAGCTTCAAAAATTTCGGGGAATATTTCAAAAATTAAATTCCAATTTATTGACAAAAACAATAAAGTTTTAGGCGAAACTTCAGTTGTACCGGCATCAAATGACTGGTCTAATTATACAGCTCAATTAACATCTTCGGCAACTGAAGCCAAAGCAAAATTAAAAATCACTTTTGAAGGAAATGGCGTAATTGATTTAGATAATATTTCATTGTTTCCAGAAGATACTTGGGCAGGAAGAAAAAATGGACTTCGTAAAGATTTAGTACAATTGTTATATGATTTGAAACCAGGATTTTTGCGTTTCCCAGGAGGTTGTATTGTTGAAGGAAGAACTTTGGCAGAACGTTACCAATGGAAAAAATCAGTAGGAAAAGTTGAAGACAGAGAAACGGCAGTTAACCGTTGGAACATGGAATTTTCACATCGTCCAGCGCCAGATTATTTCCAGAGTTTTGGTTTGGGATTCTTTGAATATTTTCAGCTTTCAGAAGATATCGGTGCTTCCCCGCTTCCAATTTTAAGCTGTGGAATGGCTTGTCAATTCAATACAGGAGAATTGGTTCCAATGGATCAAATCGACCCTTATGTACAAGATGCTTTAGATTTAATTGAATTTGCAAATGGCGATGCGACGACAGCTTGGGGGAAAGTAAGAGCTGATATGGGACATCCAAAACCATTTAACTTAAAATTCATTGGAGTTGGAAATGAGCAGTGGGGACCTGATTATATTGAGCGTTTCAAAGTGTTTCAAAAAGCGATTAAGGCAAAATATCCAAACATCACAATTGTTTCTGGAACAGGACCTTTTCCTGACGGAGATTTTTACGATTATGGGATGAAAGAACTTAAAAAATTGAACGCTGAAATTGTTGATGAACATTATTATAAGGATCCGGCTTGGTTCAGAAAAAACGTAACGCGTTACGACAATTATGACCGTAAAGGACCAAAGATTTTTGCTGGAGAATATGCAGCGCAAAGTGTCGCAATCGCAAGTCCAGAAAACAAAAACAACTGGGAATGTGCTTTCTCAGAAGCAGCATTTATGACTGGAATGGAACGTAATGCTGAGGTTGTGCAGTTAACTTCTTATGCACCTTTATTGGCACATGTAGAAGGCTGGCAATGGACACCGGACATGATTTGGTTTAATAATTTGCAATCGTACGGAACGCCAAATTATTATGTTCAGAAATTATTCTCTAACAATAAAGGAACCGATTTAATCAATATCACAAAAGACGGAAAAGCAGTTACAGGTCAAAATGATTTGTTTGCATCGGCAGTAAAAGATGTGAATTCTAAAGAAGTGATTTTGAAAATTGTTAACGCAAATGCTGCTTCTCAAAATGTTTCAATTGATTTAAAAGGTGCAAAATTAGATTCGAAAGGAACCGCAATAATTTTAAAAGGAGACGGAATAAATGATGAAAATTCTTTTGAAACTCCAACTAAAATTAGTCCGAAAGAAAGCGAATTTAAGTTAAGCGGAAGTAAAGTTCAGTACGATTTTCCAGCTTACTCGGTAACAGTTTTAAAAATTAAGATGAAATAATCGCAGCAGAATAAATGTTAAACAAACATTTATTTTCTGTTTTTGTCATAATTGCTTGTTTTGATGCATTATTTGTAAAAATTCAAAGCTCAATTTTTATTAAGTGTTTATTGTACACTTATAAATGAATTATAATTATATTTGTCATTATCAAAAATGAATTTCGAATGAAAAATTACGTTATAGGATTGGACTACGGAACAGATTCTGTTCGAGCGGTGCTTATCGATACTGAAAATGGGCAGGAATTAGCATCGAATGTTTCTCATTACAAAAGATGGAAAAACAAACAATATTGTGACGCATCGATAAATCAGTTTCGTCAGCATCCTTTAGATCATATTGAAGGTCTGGAAATTACGATTCAAACCGTTATAAAAGAAAGTAAAGTTGATCCGTCGTTAGTTCGCGGGATTTGCATTGATACCACAGGATCTTCTCCAGTTCCGGTTACAAAAGACGGAACGCCACTAGCATTAACAAAAGGTTTTGAAGAAAACCCAAATGCGATGATGGTTTTATGGAAAGATCATACTTCGATTAATGAAGCAAACGAAATCAACGAACTGGCAGTAAGCTGGGGCGGGGAAGATGTTACAAAATATGTAGGCGGCATTTATTCATCAGAATGGTTTTGGGCAAAAATCCTTCACATCGCTAGAGAAGATGAAGCGGTTCGAAATGCAGCGTATACCTGGATGGAGCACTGCGATTTAATGACATACTTATTAATCGAAGATAAAGATTTAAAAACTTTTAAAAGAAGCCGTTGCGCTGCGGGTCACAAAGCTATGTGGCATGCAGACTGGAACGGACTTCCACCAGTTGAATTCTTAGAAAAATTACATCCTTATTTAGCACAGCTTCGTGGTAATTTATACGATGAAACGTATACATCTGATTTAGCAGCTGGAAATTTAAGCAAAGAATGGGCAGATCGTTTAGGGCTTTCTACAGATACAGTTGTGGCTGTTGGAACTTTCGACGCGCATTCTGGAGCTGTTGGAGCTAAAATTGGAGAAAACACTTTAGTTCGTGTTATGGGAACTTCAACTTGTGATATTCTAGTTGGTTCTTATGATGAAGTGGGAACAAAAACCGTTCGTGGAATTTGCGGACAGGTTGATGGCTCTGTAATTCCGGGCTTTATTGGTCTTGAAG
Source organism: Flavobacterium sp. 245 (assembly GCF_004362055.1). GTDB lineage: Bacteria > Bacteroidota > Bacteroidia > Flavobacteriales > Flavobacteriaceae > Flavobacterium. Next base: position 553,949 of record NZ_SNXB01000001.1, on the reverse strand, counting down.
CAGGACAATCTGCTTTCGGCGATTTATTAGCTTGGTACAAAGAACTATTAATGTGGCCGACAGAACATTTATTGACTTCTTCAACAGTTTTAAATGAGGCTCAAAAAGAACAATTAAGAGAAGAATTCAGTGATAAATTAATTGTTGAATTAACAAAAGAAGCAGAGAAAATTCCAGTTTCAGAAAGTCTTCCAATTGCTTTGGACTGGATCAACGGAAGAAGAACTCCAGATGCAAATCAGGAGGTAAAAAGTGCAATTTCAAACCTTTCTTTAGGAACAAAAGCACCTCATATTTTTAAAGCCTTAGTAAACGCAATCTGCTTTGGAGCAAAGAAAATTGTAGATCGTTTTGAAGAAGAAGGAGTAAAAATCGACAGCGTTATCGGAATTGGAGGCGTTGCCAGAAAATCGCCTTTTATTATGCAAACATTGGCCAATGTTTTAAACAAGCCAATTAAAATTGCAGCTTCAGATCAGACTCCTGCTTTAGGAGCAGCGATTTATGCAGCAGTTGCAGCCGGAATTTATCCTAACGTAATCGAAGCAAGCCAAAAAATTGGAAGCGATTTTGACGGAGAATATTTCCCTCAATTAGATAAAGTTGCGGCTTATAACAAACTGCTGATCGCTTACGAACAATTAAGTGTTTTTGCAGATCCAACTATTAAAATTTCTCAAAATGAGTTCTCAGTATAAAGATTTAAAACAGGAATGTTACGAAGCCAATATGCAGTTAAATGCATTGAATCTGGTTGTCTACACTTTTGGAAATGTAAGCGCCGTAGACAGAAAAAATGGTGTTTTTGCTATTAAGCCAAGCGGTGTTCCTTATGAAGATTTAAAACCAGAAGATATCGTAATTGTCGATTTTGATAATAACGTTATTGAAGGAACCATGCGTCCGTCATCTGACACGAAAACGCATGCTTATTTATACAAAAACTGGCCAAATATTGGTGGTGTGGCACATACACACGCTACTTATTCAGTTGCTTGGGCACAGTCACAACAGGATATTCCAATTTTTGGAACAACTCATGCGGATCATTTAACAGCAGATATTCCGTGCGCACCACCAATGGCAGATTCGCTTATTGAAGGAAACTACGAACACAATACCGGAATTCAGATTTTGGATTGCTTCAAAGAAAAAAATCTTTCTTACGAAGAAGTAGAAATGGTTTTAATTGGAAATCACGGTCCTTTCGCATGGGGAAAAAACGCCGCAAAAGCAGTGTACAACAGTAAGGTTTTAGAAGTCGTAGCCGAAATGGCGTATCTGACTTTACAAATAAATCCGAACGCACCAAGATTAAAAGATTCTCTAATAAAGAAACATTACAACCGCAAACACGGAAAAGATTCGTATTACGGACAATGATTGTTTAGTCGGTGAATCGGTAAATCGTTTAATCGGTTCCGTTTTTCACGATTAAACGATTCAACAAATAAACAGTTCAACAAATAAACGATTAAACATAATGATAGATATATCTCAAAAAGAAGTATGGTTTGTAGTAGGAAGCCAGGAATTATATGGTGAAGAAACACTTAGAAAAGTAGCTGAACATTCTCAGATAATTGCAAAAGGATTAGACGCTTCATCTTCAATACCAGTAAAAGTGGTTTATAAAGATGTGGTGAAATCTCCTTCACAAATTTTAGATGTATGTTTAGCTGCGAATTCAGAGAAAAACTGTATCGGAATTATTGCCTGGATGCATACTTTTTCACCAGCAAAAATGTGGATTGGCGGTTTGAGTATTTTGAAAAAACCATTATGTCATTTGCATACACAATACAATGCTGAAATTCCGTGGGGATCTATCGACATGGATTTCATGAACTTGAATCAATCGGCTCACGGAGATCGTGAATTCGGTTTCATCATGTCAAGAATGCGCAAAAAACGTAAAGTTGTTGTAGGACATTGGGAAGACGAAAGAGTTCAAAAGAAATTAGGAATTTGGTCAAGAGTTGTTTTAGGTTGGGACGAACTTCAAAACTTAAAAGTAGCTCGTATTGGAGATAATATGCGTGAAGTTGCCGTAACAGAAGGCGATAAAGTAGAAGCTCAAATTCGTTTTGGAGTTTCAGTAAACGGATTCGATTCATCAGATGTAACGAAACATATTGAAAAAGTAACCGACCAACAATTAGCTGATTTATTAGCGGTTTACGAACAATCATACACTTTGACTGATTCTTTAAAAGAAGGAGGCGCGCAAAGAAGTTCTTTAGCGGAAGCGGCAAAAATTGAATTAGGATTAAGAGCTTTCCTTGAAGAAGGAGGATTTGGCGCTTTTACAGATACATTCGAAAACCTTGGAGTTTGGAAACAATTACCAGGAATCGCAACACAAAGATTAATGGCCGATGGTTATGGTTTTGGTGGAGAAGGAGACTGGAAAACAGCTGCAATGGTAAGAGCATTAAAAGTGATGAATATTGGCTTGGAAGGCGGAACTTCTTTCATGGAAGATTACACCTACCATTTCACACCACAAAAATCGTATGTTTTAGGATCGCATATGTTAGAAATTTGTCCATCTATCGCTGACGGAAAACCTTCTTGTGAAGTACATCCTTTAGGAATTGGCGGAAAAGAAGATCCAGCTCGTTTGGTATTCAACTCTCCTGCAGGAGATGCAATCAATGTTTCTTTGGTAGATATGGGAACTCGTTTCCGTTTAATTGTGAACGAAGTAGAGGCTATCAAACCAATGGCTGAATTGCCAAAATTACCAGTTGCAAGAGTTTTATGGGATTGTAAACCAAACCTTGATATTGCAGCAACAGCTTGGATTTTGGCTGGAGGAGCGCACCATACAGTTTACAGCCAGTCATTGACAACAGAATACATGGAAGATTTTGCTGATATCGCTGGAATTGAATTATTGGTTATTGATGAAAAAACTACCGTGAGAGATTTCAAAGATAAGATCAATGCAAATGAAGCTTATTATCATTTGTTTCAACACGGACTTTAATTAGTCAAAAGTCGAAAGTCATAAAGTCCGAAAGTTTTAGTTACTTTGAAGAAAAGACTTTATGACTTTTGTCTTTAAGACTTTACTAACTAAAAAATAACCATTTATGAATGTATTAAAACGTTGTGTTTTCGGTCTGAGCCTTTTGAGTTTGGCTGCAGTTTCAGTTCAATGTAAAAGCGATAAAAAAGCGGATACAGAAAAAGTTGCTACTGATGAAAAAGCCTTGGTAACAATTGAAAAATCAGAGTACGGAACAACTGCAAAAGGAGAAAAAGTCGAAAGTTATAAATTGAAAAACCAAAATGGGATGGAAGTTGACATCATCACGTTTGGCGGAAGAATAACAGATTTAAAAGTGCCTAATAAAGAAGGCGTTTCTGAAAATGTAGTAATCGGATTTAATTCTTTGGCACAATACGAAAAAGAAAATCCATTCTTCGGAGCTTTGATAGGAAGATATGGAAACCGAATTGCGAAAGGAAAATTCACTTTAGATGAAAAAGAATATCAATTGGCAATCAATAATGCGCCAAATGCTTTACACGGTGGGCCACAAGGATATTTCAATGTAGTTTGGAAAGCTGATGAGGTAAAATCTGGTGAAACAGCTTCTTTAAAATTATCTTATGTAAGTAAAGATATGGAAGAAGGTTATCCTGGAACTTTGAAAGTTTTTGTTACTTATACATTGACAAATGACAATCAGTTAGAAGTACTTTACGAAGCGACTACAGATAAGAAAACAGTTGTGAATTTGACGCAGCATTCCTATTTCAATTTATCTGGAGATTTTACAAAAACAATCTTAGATCACGAATTGACTTTAAATGCAGATAAATTAGTTCCGGTTGATGCGACTTTAATTCCGACAGGAAAATTAGATGATGTTGCTGGTACGCCTTTCGATTTCAGAACGCCAAAATTAATTGGAAAAGATATTGCAGTTAAAAACGAACAATTAGAAAGAGGAAAAGGTTACGATCACTGCTGGGTGTTGAACAATCCTGAAAAAGGAAAAACAATTATTGCAAAAGTATACCACGCAGCAAGCGGAAGAGTTATGGAAATGACAACAGACGAACCTGGAATTCAGTTTTACTCTGGAAATTTCCTTGACGGAACTTTACCAACGCGCGACGGAAAAACTTACGCACACAGAACAGGACTTTGTTTAGAAACAGAACATTATCCTGATTCTCCAAACCAGAAAAATTTCCCAACAACGGTTTTAAACCCGGGAGAAAATTATAAAACTAAAACTACTTTTAAATTCTCAGTACAGAAATAGTTTTAGGATTTGTTTATTAGTTTAGTAATTCTCTAAGAAACCTCGAAAGTTATGCTTTCGAGGTTTTTTTATTGGGAAACTGGAGAGAAATTCCATGCAAAGTCGCAGAGTTGCAAAGTTTTTTTAAGCTTTGTTCATAAACTTTGCGACTCTGCGACTTTGCGAGATTAATTCTTTACAACAGAAAATCTTAACTTAGCCATAGCAAAAAAAACGCATAATGAAACATCTATTCAAAGTAGAAGCAAAATGGTCTTCAAATAAAAAACATACAGATTCAACAAAGAGATTTTACAATAAAAGCCATCAAATCCAAATCGAAGGCAAACCAGCTTTAAACGTCTCGGCAGCAAAAGCTTTCAAAGGCGATCCGGAATTATATAATCCTGAAGATTTGCTTTTGAGCAGTTTGGTTTCCTGCCACATGATGTCCTACTTATATGTCTGTTCTCAAAACGGAATAGAAGTCCTTGAATATTCAGACAACGCCGAAGCAACACTAGAAGTTTCTGCAGATGGAAGCGGGCGTTTTGTTGAAGTAAAATTATTTCCGAAAGTAAAAATTGCAAATTCAGATAAAACGGAGTTATCGTTAGAGCTTCATAAAAAAGCAAATCAATTGTGTTTTATAGCTAATTCCTGCAATTTTCCAGTTTTGCATGAGGCGAGTTGTGAGGTTTTCACCATATAAGTAATATAAGTTCACTTAATAGAGCGTCTTAATCTCACAATTAAATTACTTATTATTGTTTAAAAAAGACCATAAAAAAAACCTCTTCGAAAGAAGAGGTTTTTGTACCCGGAGCCGGAATTGAACCCCATCAATTAAGCACTTTTTAATATCTCTTAAAAAACTATCCATACACAGTGTTAACTAACACAAATTCAGTGCTAAATATGATTATATGTCACGATAAAACTATGTAATTAAATTGAATAAAATTGAATGAAATCTTAAATTGGTTTGGTAATGGTTTGGCAACTTGGGCAATTAGTGTTATATTTGGATTGTTCAAAATGTTTCTAATGTTCAAACTATGGCAACCGTAAATTTCAGATTAAGAAGTAAGGCAAACAAAAACGTATCTATAAAAGTTTATTTGTCCACAGGACGTGGAAACGTCATTGAGTTAAATACTGGGTTTTCTATCAACCCAAAAGATTGGAGCAAAGACACAGACCGTCCCAAACAAAATAACACGGAAAACAAAATAATATTTAACAACCTTAAAAAGTTGGAATCTTTTATTTTTGAAAATCTCAATTCTGATCTAGGGAAAGGAATTGTAATTGATTCATTTTGGCTCGAATCAAAAATCAATGATTGTTTTAATCGGATAGAAAAAACCGATGAAGGTCTAATAGTAAATTATATTCAAAACATAATTGACACGGCTGATACTCGAAAAGTAAAAGTAAAAGGAGGGTACAAACACGGTATTTCATTAAGCAGAAAAAACAGCTTTACATCAACAAAAAATATCCTTTTAGAATTTCAAAACAAAAATAAAAAGCAAATACACTTTACGGACATTAATCTGGCGTTGATGGAGAAACTGGAACAGTGGCTACTTAAAACCAAAAAGTACGCCATAAACACAGCTTCAAAGCACATTGCAAACATTAAGACAGTTTGTATTGAAGCCGAAAAAAAAGGTATTCAGGTTAATTCGTATGCTAAACAAATTACCATAGTATCGGAAAGCGACGATGACCGATATATTCAAACCTTATCTTTTGCTGAGTTGGAACAAATACGAACTGCCGATATTAAAAGCGAAGCGCATCAAAATGCTCGCAAATGGTTATTAATTGGGTGCGAAATTGGACAGCGGGGAGGGGATTTAATCGAAATTACAAAAGATAATATCCGATACAAAGGCGGGAATATGTATTTAGACCTGATCCAACAGAAAACAAAAAAAGCCGTAACAGTTGGAATAAGTGACCCATTCATTATTGACATGATAGAAAACAGTTTTCCGTATAAAATCAGCACTCAGAAATTAAATACCTACATTAAAAAAGTGTGTGAAACAGCCGGAATAAACGTATTGACTGAAGGGAAAATATTTGATTCCGGAACTGGACGTAAAAAGTTTGATTTATATGAAAAACACAAACTAATAACGACGCACTCATTTAGAAGATCCTTCTGCAGTAATTACTATAAGAAAATTCCTACTCCCGTACTAATGGGGATAAGCGGCCATTCCAAGGAATCAATTTTTCGTGTTTATATAAATGCACCAGAAGATACTGATGAAAATGCCGATTTGTTTATGAAGTTTTATAACGAAATCCATAAAGACAAAAAGCCTGAAATGAAAGTAATAAAAAACGGAACAAACGAATAAAATAAATTTAAAATTAAAGAAAATGGCAAGAGATTTTATGACTTATGAGAGAGAATTATACAATTATTTATTGAAAAACGAAGACAAAAAACCACTAGATTTTATTATACAGGAGACCAATAAACTAAAAAAAATTTTAGACATAGTCAGTCAAAAAACAGATGAAGATATTAGGAATGAAGTTATGGAAGGTTTTACAGATAAATTAAACATCCCAGATGAAAAAGATATCAATTATTTAGTAAAAACTGGTAAAACAAGATTTGAAGGGACAATCCAACACCTTAAAGACGAACTTAAATTCCTAGAGATAAAAAAAAGGGAGTTAGGTGTAGGAAGTATTGTAGAAACTGAAGAGCTTGATTTGTCAAACTCAACTGCAGTTGAAAAAATAATCGCTTATAATGAGTTAGGAATAATAGAACATATAAGAAATAATGCAGAATTCGGAATAAGCAATAATGCTTTATCAAAGGCTTTAAGTCTATTGTGTGGTGAAAGACCCCAAACGCTAAGACCTAGCTTAAATAGGCTTTCGGACAAGGACACTGATCATAAAGATCACCCCTATCATACTACTAAAACCGTTGAGAGGGTCAAATATTCCCTTATAAAATTAGGTTTTAAATTAAAAAACTAAAAAATGCCTTTCAGAAATGAGAGGTTTTTTTGTATTTCAATCATTTAGGGGAATACCCTATTTTTCCCCATATTTATTTTACACCATAATCAATTAAAAAGTTAATTATGAGTGTAATACAATTTATCCAGTACAGCCCGGATCAACTTCAAAAGGAAATTAACGAGGGCATAAAAATTCAATTAGACGAATTTCTAAAACACTACAAACCCAAGCCACCGAACGAATATTTAACCCGTCACGAATTGGCGCAAATGTTTAATGTAGATATTTCAACAATTCACAATTGGTGTAAACGAGGTATTTTACAGCCGAGAGGCATTGGAGGACGTGTCTATTTCCTGCGCTCCCAAGTAGAAGCAAGCATACAGCCTTTAAATGTTTAGGCCATGAAACATTTCAGAGAAAAAACAAGAATCCAATACTTACTTATTGGATTGAAAAAATGTGAGCCTGTATCAGACGAATTACTGATAAGATTGCTAAAACGTTTAGGCGTTTACTCTAACTAAACCATGTTAATGGTTAACTCAAAACTTACGAAAACGAGAGTTATTGTGGCTCTCGTTCTTTTTTTAAAAGTGAAGCTTCACTAGGCATCTTATAAATCTCAACGAAGATATTCAATTGATCGATTTTATAAAAATATTAATTAACGATATGCCACCCTCTACTTTTGAGGCAAATCCACTATTACTATTTGAGCAAAGAAACGTCTCAGATGAAGGTGTTTTATTCCCTATATTGGATAAAAATAAAATACAAAAACAAAACCGAAACGGGAACTTACTTTATAAGATGCCATATAAAACTGCTTTTTTTCAGGGGTTAAAATTCACGATCTGGGAAACCGGACGAATTACCATGGAAGGGAGTTTGCATAAATACTGGAATAATGGAGCGCATAACTACAATGATTTCGACATAAAGGCGATTTTAACTGTTTTGCAGGATTTAAAAATAAAATTTGGTATAACTCCTGGTCAATCTATTTTGAAAAGATTAGAGATTGGTGTTAACATAAATCCCCCAATTCCTACAAACGAAATTTTAAGTAAATGTCTTTTACACAAGAATAAGCCGTTTGAAGATAAAATGAATTCTGACGAAGGAAGGTATAAGCAAGTAGAGCACTCTCAGTACATGCTTAAAACGTATAATAAAGCACAACATTACATTTCAAAAGGATTTGAAATTGATGGCGAAATTATGCGTTTTGAAATTAATTTCATCAAAATGGAAAAATTGAAGCAAAAAAATATTTATAATTTAGAAGATTTACTCAATTTCGGACTTCAAAACTTCAAACAAGATCTCGTGAATGAATGGCAAAACGTGTTATTTTTTGACAACACTATCCAAATAGATTCTTTAGATATTAAATTAGGAATTAAATTACTGAAATATTCAAATGTGGAATATTGGTTACAGCTTCTTTTCAATAATCAAAAGAAAAACTTCATTTACCATAAAAACCAACTTCGAAAAATAACTGCTGATCATTCAGAAAATTTACAAAATGAAATCACCAAAATCATTGAAAAAAAGATTGATCTTTTAAATATTTAGGCTATCCACTTTGACCATATAGTTAAACGGTCAAAATGGATAGTCTTCAGTAATTTTTGACTCTTAGTCTTTTGGATTAGAATTCAGTCCTTTTTTAAGGCTTTGATTGAATTTTGCTAACTCAGAAACGGACTTTAATGATAAAGCATTTACCTTTAATGATTCGCTTTCTTTGGGTAGTTCACCGGTGCTTTTTATGTTTTCAATAACTTTGTCAAAATCGGATTTATACTCTAAATCTTGAATAATTCTAAATTTTTCAAATTCTTTCTCAGCAAATTTTTTCGCTACTTCTGTTCTCATCTTACCTGCATCTTTCAAAATATCATATTCATTAAATTTTAAAAATGTATCAAGTCTATCGACCCATTCATTCATTTTCATAAGCTTATTTCTCTTTGCTTGTAATTCAGCATAATCAAGATACATATTCACTAAAATATTTAGCTCTGATATTTCTTCTTCTGACAAATAATTTTTGGCAACACCAACATCTGTTTTTAAGATTTTACCCCCTGTTTTAGAGTTTTTCCAAGTAGTTAAACCCATATTAGGCTTCTTAGAGTTTGCTCGTAGCTTTACTATTTCAGGAGCAGTATGATGCGTTATAGCAAATTCAAGTTTGTTTTGAACAGTTGCAAAAAAGGTTTGCGTGATAGGGGCTTTAGGATCGTAATCTACCGCTGTTGCATATATATCAGTAATCTTTTGGTAGAAACGTCTTTCACTCGCGCGTATTTCACGTATCTTCTCTAATAATTCGTCAAAGTAGTCTTTACCAAAAAGAGTTTTCCCTTGCTTTAATCTATCATCATCAAGCACGAAGCCTTTTTTAAGATATTCTTTTAAAACTGAATTTGCCCATATTCTAAAATACGTAGCTTTTTGTGAATTAACTCTGTAGCCAACGGATATTATAGCGTCTAAGTTGTAGAATTCAATATTTCTTTGAACATTTCTTTTTCCTTCTTCTTGAACTGTCAAAATTTCTTTGACAGTTGCGTATTTATTTAACTCTCCTTCACTATATATGTTAGTTAAGTGGTAGCTTACTGTTTGTTTGGTTGTTTCAAAAATCTCTGCCATAGCATTTTGAGAAACCCAAACAGTTTCATTATTTTCATCCAATACGACTTGAATATTTATATTTCCCTCCGAAGTGGAATAAAACATGAACTTATGTTCATTCTCTAAATTAAGCATATGTCAATTCTTTATAAGTTATTTTATTTACTGTTTTGAAATCTATAAGTTAAATCATTTGGTTCTAAATCTTTAGCTTTATCGTCAGATTTATTATCGATATCGATTCTAAAACAATTTCTAATTCGCTGTATCATAAACCACGCTGATTTTTGAGTGATGTTTAAATCGCGACCTAATTGTAATGAAGAAATTCCTTCTTTTCGAGATGTTATAATCCAGATGGCAAGAAACCATTTTTGTAATTCAATTTTAGTATTATCGAATAAAGTATCTGTTTTTACATTGAAGTATTTGCCTGAATTTTTGCAACGATATTTGTTGTTCTTACATTTATAGACTTTTGAGTTCGAATCAAAAGGGCTGATAACTTGCCCGTTCCAACGCAAAATTTCCAAATGTTCAATGCAAGTTTGTTCATTTGGAAACGTTTTAATTAAATCAAAAATTGATGTGAAATCTTCGTTTATCATTACCTTTTTTTTATTGCAATACAAATATAAGAAGTTAATTACACCAGCACAAGTTATTTGGTGTAAAATAATATATAAGCAACTAGTTTATTAAGTATTATATTTACATTTAGTACTTACTTTTAAAAAGCACTGCAAAACTTATTCAAATGAAATCAGTTATTAAGATTCCCAAAGGAATAACCTTAGAAAAACTTGAAGATTTATATGGAAAACTCTATAAATCAAGTATAGATACTGATATAGAAATTCCATTAAGTATAGATTACAGAGGATTTGGTATTTTACCCGGATTCTATTTACTATTATTCACTTGGATGCGGGAAAAAAAGGGTAACGTAATCATTCAAATAGATATCAATAATGCTGAAGCTTTCAAAAGTTTTTCTCTGGATTATTATGGTTATGTTGTTTTGTCTACATTATGGAAAGAGAGTGAATTTATTAACCATGAAGGCATTGCTTTAAAAAAATATTTTAAAGAGCATACATCTTTTATGCATAATTATATTGATTCGTTATCTGGTGATCTGCCTAAAGAATCTATAATGATACCATGCTTTGATCATTATTCATATGAAAAAGGGCTCTCCCATTGGTTCTATGCAAATGACTTTAGTTATATTGATACTCCCTCAGGATTAGATAATTCCTTATACCATATTATCAAGAAATTATCTATAAATTATCAAGAAAGAATGAAGAGGCATTTTCGGGATTCGTTTGATAGTATGTCCAAAATTGTATGGGAACTTTTAAAAAATACAGATGAACATGCTAAAAAAGATTATTTGGATGAAAGCAAGCTACAGCCAAATACACGAGGATTATTTATGCGGATACATCGAAGTTCTAAGAGTGGATTTATAGAAGGTACCAACCATGAAGGTTTAAAAAAATATTATCGAGCATCTTTTTATCAAGAAGACGCAGATTGTTTTTTATTAGAAATTTCAGTTTTTGATAGTGGTCCAGGTATGGTTAAGAGATTTTTAAGTTCTTCATACAATAAAGAACTTACAATTAATCAAGAAATAGATACTGTTAGAAAGTGTTTGATTAAAGGGCAGACGTCTGTGGGGGGTGTAGAAGGAAAAAACAAAGGTTATGGGTTAGATGAAGTTTTAAGGTTGTTAAATGATAAACGAGGATTTTTAAAAATTAGAACAGGAAGATGTTCTATTTATCGTGATTTGATAAACTCACCTTATAATAATACGCAAAATACTGAGCAAGTTGAGTTATTTGATTGGCTTAGTGGTTCTAATAATATCTATTCGGAAATGAAGAACACGGAAGGAACATTAGTAACACTTGTTTATCCATTATTATAATCAGCCTATGAAAAGTTGCTACCTCTATAGTTTTTATAAAGAAGTAAAAATCGAAGGTAAAGGTGATCAAATGCAAAATCATCTTGTTATTTTCTTTCCTTACAAATCACATACTGATATTGAGTTACAGCTTCGTAACTACTTTCAAAACAATACATTGCCGGATCAGTTAATTATTATTTGTTTAGAATTTAATAAAAGCAAGATTGAGGCTTTATTTGTTAAAGATTCTCCTATTTATAATTACATACCTAAATTTGAATTTGATGAAAATCACAATAATATTTGCTTAATTGCTCTTGATTCTTTGGGAAATTTTACAAGTGTAATAGGGATTTGTCCTTCTGAAGTTTATATTGATGAAATTTATAAGCGTGGACTTATAAAAATATTCATTAAAAATGGTGGATTGATTGTTTCACAAACTGCAAATCATTTTGTATTTCCGTCAGGTAAGCATAGTAATCGTTTTTTAAGAACAGGAAATGTACTTATAAATGGAAATGAAATCTTTTTTATTGCGTCAGCATTAATTCGATATTTCAAAAGAGCGAAGTTTGAAACCCTCTATTCGGATACGTCATCAATAAATTCCTTAGCATTTGCTTACATAAACTTATTAAAAGAACTAAATCCTGAATTTACTGAATCTGTCCTTGTTGAAAGTTTCGGATCTTATAAAATGTTTGAAAAGCTAAAATTTAAAGCTAGGCGTGATACTATTTTTTTAGTTTCATCTTCCACTTCCGGAAGTATCCTTAAAAGAATGACGGATGCTGAGAATAAATCAAACAATATAGACCTAAATAATATTGCTATAATATTTGGTTTGAATGTAAAAGCGCCATACGACGCCCAAGTACTTTGTGATTTATCATTGGATAAAAGTAATAGAGATTCTTTAGATCCAATTAAAAGTTATAATGTTAAAAAAGGGGAAATTTGTAACTTTTGTATTGAGGGATCAAAGCCATTAAAAGTTGAAGGAGATGTATTCCTTTTGGAGAAGCCGATTGTTTCGAGTTATTTGGTTAAACAAGCTGATTTGCCTGTATATTTAAGAAATTTCAGTTCTTATTATAAAAAGGAAAACAAAGATTCTGAACCTCTTATTAGATGTTATCATAAAGAAAAATCATTTAATGAAAAAAAGTATGAAATTTACATCGATCTTTTTAGAATTTTCGACGAATGGGTAAATAAGGACGAGACAACACATCCCTATTATGCTATTTTTTTAAAACTTGAAAAATATATACTACAGAATATACCAGCTTCTCTAAAATATATGATCGTGCTTCCGGATGATGCATCTTTTAGATTGGCACAGATAATTATGCAAGTTATTAATGAACATGGATTTAATTTTCAAGAAGAGCAAATATTAAGAACTGACGAAGAGTTGAAAAAGAAAATTGACAAAAAACAAAAAGGTTCAATTGCAATTATAAGTTCGTCGATTGTTACAGGCAGAAATTTATTGTATTTAAGTCGTGCTTTACGTGATTATGAAAAAACTTATCAGAGAATATTCTTTACATTTGCTAATAGAACCAGTAATAATGAGCAATTTGAATTTCTGGAATCAAATTTAAGTCTTGGAGAATTTGGAAAAGGAACTCATAAGATTTTTAATGTAGAAAAGATTCACTGTACAGCAGAAGCACAGGAAACTCCATGGCACAAAGAAGAAAATATTATAAAACAATTTGAAGAGTATTTTGAAGCGTCTGAAAAATTTGATATAATTAAAAAATATTGTAAAAAACGACTAACTGAACTTTCTGAATGTGGCAGAAATAAAGGCTTAGCGAATAACTTGTTCTTTCCAAGTTTAAAAAACGAGGCTTTAAAGCTAAGAACAGGTTTTGCATTTGCTCCTTTTACTTCCGGAGCAGCTCATAATAACTTTATTAAAAAATCTAAACAATCCGAAATCTATTTTATAATCTCCTCAATTCTTAATGAATTGAGAAATAAAAACATATTCTTACAGAGCGAATATGTTAGAAATCTGCTTGATCCGGGAAATTTTGTGAGATATAATGATGGTATTATACAAGCATGTTTTTTAAGAGCTGCGAAAAGTGCTGAAATTGATTATAGTCTGTCCGAAGAGGATAGCTTAAAAATGAAATCAATTTTAGGTGATATGATACTTCATCTTAACGATGATCATGCTGAGGCACTGAATGAATTTCTTTATGCGATAGCAATTAAAAAGCTCAGAATGACTTCTGGAACTTTAGAAGATTGTATAGAGTTACTGAAATTGCAAGGATATTATACTAAGGGTGATAGTATTTTAAAAGGTCTTGTGAAATATATTGAGGATAAGGTAATAGTGCGTATTGTCGTCGAGGAGAAATTTAAAGAGCTTACTCCAGTAAATATAGTTGAAAATGAATAAGGTTGTATTTTTTAATTTATGTCTTATTTCTGTATAAAATATATATTTTAGCACTCTATATACTACATATGGATAATCCCATAGCGTATTGTTTTTAAAATGGCGATTTCATTCACTTTTTTTTCCAAGAAAGAAAGCTTTAAAAAAAGCACTCATTTTTATTGGAGAAAGCATTAGTAAACTTAATTATAAATGATTATTTACATGTATTTTGCAATTTCTTTAATTTGGAACACTTTAAAAGGGAGATAATTTAAAAGCAAAAAGAATTGTGAACGGAAATGCATTTTACGGTTCCTTCTTTTGATTTAGTTCTAAATTGATTAAGCTTCAGTAAATAACTAAGTAAAAAAAACAAAATTCCAATTACGCAAAATACAGTTTAAAGCCATTCAGGAATTGGTTTGTAGTGTGTTTACCAATATGAAATAACTGTGCGCTAAGTATAGGTTAAATTTTATTGTAAACTTAGCGAAATTGGATAAATGAAAATCTATAATAGTCTTTTTTAGTTCTGCCAGTAACTTATAATTATAAATAAAAAAACGGCTATGCGAGTGTTTTTTTATATGTTTGAAAAAAATATTTATGAATAGATTAATTCTTATAGGAAATGGCTTTGATCTCGCTCATGGTCTAAAAACTAGTTACTATCACTTCATTTCAGATTATATTTCTAGGGCAATAAATAATTTGTATATAAATAATAGCCACGAAGATCTTTTACTGTCCCTTGATTATAGATACGGTGCAAATATTTACAATAATATTGAGCCTCATATAACTCCTGACGTTGCTTTAAGGCAATTTGCTTTACTACAGAAATCTAGCGACTATTATACCGTTAAAATCAAATCTTCATTCTTGAGAGAAACAATTAATAAAATTAACACATTGAACTGGGTTGATTTGGAAAATGATTATTTTGAAAGGTTGATAAATTGTAAAGGACAATTTGTATTTGATATTAAAAAGGTGAATAAAATTAATGAAGAATTTGACTTTTTAAAGAAGGAACTTGAATCTTATTTATTGGATATCCAATCGAAGGGTAATGTAAATTATTCAGAAGAATTAACTAAATTATTTTATGAAGAAATTAAGTACAGCGATATTGTAACATGTAAATTGAATTCAGATATCATTCCTAACAAAATTTTATTCGTCAGTTTTAATTATACAAATACAATTGAAAAATATTTGACCTTTTTCAATATGGCACAACAAGTTGACGTCAATTATATTCATGGTAAGCTTGATCTGTCGGAGAATCCGATTGTATTTGGGTTTGGGGATGAATACAATAAAAGTTACTTAGAATTTGAAGAAATTAAATCGAATGAATTATTGACTCATATTAAGTCATTTGGATATTTTAATGCATCCAATTATCATGATCTTATAAAATTTATTGAAGATGATCATTTTCAAGTTTATTCATTTGGACATTCTTTAGGATTGTCAGATAGAACTATGTTAAGAGAAATTTTCGAAAATGAAAACTGTAAATCCATAAAAATATTTTACCATAGTGATAGAAAGGACTACGTAAGTAAAACATATGATATCTCTAAACATTTTACCAATAAGGGACTTATGAGGAAGAAAATTGTTCCATTCACCAAATCATCTGCAATGCCTCAACCAAAAGAGAAATAGCTTTATATTTAAGAAAAATAATATTATTTCAATTTTTTTAAAAGCCATTTAGTTGATTGGCTTTTTGTGAAATTATTGTAGATCTAGACCATTATTTAAATATTCAAAAAGTAGAAGTCCTATCATAGTCATTTTAGTTTGAGTTATGCCAAAATTTGTAATAGGTGCGATTAGACCTAGTTTTTCATATTTTTTTAATTCTGGAAGACTGATATTGTCAGGATTAGCTTCAAAGGACTTTACAAAGTTGATATAATTCTGCTTATCCAGGTCATTAAATTTTTCACCTATAATAATCATTTCTTTTACATTTTCGAGCTTGACATTTCCATCAACTATCAATGGATTATTTTTTAAAAAGAACTGTGATTGAACTGTTAAAACTTTAATTTGATTTTGATATTCATTTTCTCTTTTTCGAAATTGTTCTAATGATTTATTGTGGCGGTCGAGATCTTCCTGATTTTGTTTTGTAAGTGTAGAGTTTTCTAATTGTAAAGCTTCATTTCGTTCCTTTAAATGACTAATTTCACTAGTTCCTGCTTTTGCATCTGCTACTTTTCTTTCCTCTGCGGCCTCTAGTACTTTTTGTTTTAATTTATCAATTTTAGCCGTATTTTTCTTTTCGAACTTAGAATTATCATAATATTTTAAAACTTTATCAAAACCAAGATTTATATATGGGAGTCCTAATACATAGAAAAGGGCTATTAAAAATGGAATTAAGTAATTTTCCCAATGATTTCTCCAATTGCAGTATTGATCTTCAATCCATTCTATTCTGCAATGAATTGGCCAATCGGAATAAAATAATATTGCTAAAATTTTCCAGTTAAAAATCAAATACGAAAGAATAAATGATCCAACAAATGGGCTTTTTATGCGGTCTCGATAACTATCGTAAATACTTTGAAAAATTTCTTTTACTGTTTCCATATTTAATTTAGAATTTTAGCAAACATAGTATTATTGTATGAAAAATAACTATAATATTTTTTTGGTTATGTTTGCTAAAAAAAATATTATGACGTTTCCCGATTTAATAAAGAATTTACTCGATTCTTCAAAAGAAAGACTGAAGACACCAATTGTTGGTTCATTTATTCTTTCGTTCTTGTTTTATAATTGGAGGGTGCTAGCACTTTTGTTTTTTTCAAAAGCCACTATTGAAGATAGAATTATAGTGATAAATCATGAATATCTTGGTTTTTTAGCATATTTCTGGCCGTTTATTATTGCACTTGGATATAGTTTAGGAGTGCCTTATTTAATGAAATGGATAGATCAAATTTTAGTCGGAGTTAAAGAGGTGAGGAGGCAACATATTTATAATGCAAAAGACAGTACACTCAGATTAAAAATTAAACTTGCAGATAAGGAATTAGAACTACAAGACAAAATTTCAAGAAATAAAGACAAGCAAGAATTGTTGGATAAGATTTCTGAAATGGAGTCTGATAAAAGCAAAATACTGATGGAGTTAGATGAAGTTGCCGAGCGATCTGCTGAGTATCAAAGGAATATATTAGATTTAAATAGTGAATTAAATAATTTTGTGAATTTGTCAATAAAAGATTCTTACGAGATTATGACGAATCTCTCAGATAAAACTTTATCAACTCTAAAAACATTAGATTTTGATAAGAATAAAAATATTGACCCCTATTTAATTAATGATGTAGATTTTAGTACTCTAACATTTCACAATATTTTTGTTCCTGGCAAGGAAGGAAATTTCAAACTTTCAGTGTTTGGTAATAAATTTATGGAATTATTAAAAGATGAATATCAAGCTAACAAGTCAGTTAACTAGTGATAAAATAAATAAAGGGGAATCCGCACACTTAAGTATGCCTTCCTGAACTACTTTTTATTTATTTATATTGATAATCATTAATTTAGAAATGCAAAATTTATACAGATAATACCAAGTTTGATTTTAATTTTTAAATTAGAACAAAAAAAGGGTTTCATTTCTTAAAAAGATAAGTTTATTTTTGTGTCTTATTTAAATTGTTATCACGCATTGCGTCTGTTAGTATTTTTGCTTTGAGAAATATTAAGGCACTATATTATACCCCATGTCACATGTAAAACTTTAAAAACTAAAAGTTAATTTAAAAAGGGGGTGGGGTGTCTTGCTAAATTTTTTTTTTTTCAAAACTTTTAACTTTTTTATTGACCTAATATTATTTCTGCGTAAAAAGTAAAAAACAGGAGTTGTTCAAGCTCCTGTTTTGCGTTGTTCAAACGCTGGTTTAAAATTGGCATCGTAAACCTATGCAAATGTAAAATTATTTTAGTGTTTTTGAAATGGTTTGGCAATGGTTTGGTAACTTGAATAAAAAAAAGCCTGTAATGCTTGAAAAACAAGTAATTACAGACTTTTTAAGTACCCGGAGCCGGAGTCGAACCGGCACGGTTTCCCACAGGTGTTTGAGACCAGCGCGTCTACCAATTCCGCCATCCGGGCTTAGCAGACGAAAAACAATCAAAAATTTGATTATTTTAACGCAATAGAATAAGTAATTATGATGTCATAACTGTGCTTATTCCTTTAACACGGTGCAAATGTAAAAAATAAAATTAAATCAACTACTAAAAATACTTAAATTTTTCCTTTCAGTGTCCAATAAATTTTATAAATTTGCACCTCGTTAAAACGACGCACACACAACTAACTACACCCGAGGCATTTATGCATCTTTTACTTTAAGTAAAAAATAAAGTTAAAATGTAGAGAATGCAGCGGAGCAAAAACAACAAATTATAATGTCGCACCTAGAACCAGAAGCTAAAATTTTTGCTTGTTCACAAAGTGTTTATCTTGCAGAAAAAATTGCAGAACAATACGGAATTCCGTTAGGAAAAGTAACGATGTCAACGTACAGTGATGGTGAATTTCAGCCATCTTACGAAGAATCAATTAGGGGTTTACGCGTTTTTATCGTGTGTTCAACTTTTCCATCGGCAGATAATTTGATGGAATTGTTACTAATGATTGATGCTGCAAAACGCGCATCGGCAAGACATATTACAGCTGTTATGCCTTATTTTGGTTGGGCAAGACAGGACAGAAAAGACAAACCAAGAGTCCCGATTGGAGCTAAGTTAGTAGCTAACTTATTAACTGCAGCCGGAGCAACAAGAATCATGACAATGGATTTGCATGCAGATCAAATTCAAGGATTCTTTGAAAAACCAGTAGATCATTTATTTGCGTCTACAATCTTTTTGCCTTACGTGCAGAGTTTAAATTTAGAAAATTTAACCATCGCGTCTCCAGATATGGGAGGATCAAAAAGAGCTTATGCGTACTCTAAGTTTTTAGAATCAGATGTAGTAATCTGTTACAAACAAAGAAAAGCAGCCAACGTTATTGATACTATGGAACTGATTGGTGAAGTAAAAGGTCGTAACGTAATACTAGTAGACGACATGATCGATACAGGTGGAACATTAGCGAAAGCGGCAGATTTAATGATCGAAAAAGGAGCATTAAGCGTTAGAGCAATTTGTACACACGCTATTTTATCAGGTGGCGCTTACGAAAAAATTGAGAATTCAAAATTAAGCGAATTAATAGTTACCGATTCAATCCCATTAAAGAAAGAATCAAACAAAATTAGAGTAGTGAGTTGTGCACCTCTTTTTGCCGAAGTTATGCACATGGTGCACCACAACAATTCCATCAGTGGAAAATTTATAATGTAAGAAGCAGTAAGCTTTAGGCTATAAGCCGTAAGCAATGTTACTCATTAAAAAACTAAAAGCTTAAAGCGTATTGCCTAAAGCCTATAGCAAACAAGAATATTTATTTAATAACTATATTTTTTTACAATGAAATCGATTACAATTAAAGGATCAGAAAGAGAAAGCGTGGGCAAAGTGTCAACTAAAGCCTTACGTAATGCTGGAGCGGTTCCTTGCGTGTTATACGGAGGAAATCAAGCAGTACACTTCTCAGCAGACGCTGCAGCGTTCAAAAACTTGGTTTACACTCCAAACGCACACACAGTTGTGATTGAGCTTGGAAAAGGAAAATCATTCAATGCAATTTTGCAAGACATCCAAGTTCACCCAGTATCTGACAAAATTTTACACATTGACTTCTTCCAATTATTTGATGATAAAGAAATCACAATGGAAGTTCCAGTAAAAATCGTTGGTACATCTAAAGGTGTTCTTGCGGGAGGTGTTTTACGTTTAAACACTCGTAAATTAAAAGTTAAAGCTTTGCCAGCAAATCTTCCTGATTTTGTTGAAGCTGACATCACTCCACTTGAAATGGGTAACAAATTATACGTTACTAAAGTTGGAAAACCTGAGTACAAAATTATGCACCCAGACAACACAGTTGTTGCTCAAGTAAGAATTTCTCGTGCTGCTATGAAAGCTGCTCAAGAAGCTGCAAAAGCTGCAAAAGCTCCTGCAAAAGGAAAGAAAAAATAATTTTTTTCAAATCAATACAAAAAGCATCAATCGAAAGATTGGTGCTTTTTTTGCTTTTAAAGGTTCTGAGTTGCTAAGGTGCTGAGGTTCTAAGGAAAGGTACAAAGGTACAAAGGTACAAAGGTTCATAGGTTCATAGGTGCAAAGGGCTTTTTGGTGCACTCAAACTAAAGGGAAACTATGCAAATAAATCCGTGTCATACGGGTTCCATTCTTAGCGCACCTTGCGTAAAACCATCGCGAACTTTGCAGTTAGATGTA
The DNA here is from genome assembly GCF_004362055.1 of Flavobacterium sp. 245. GTDB lineage: Bacteria > Bacteroidota > Bacteroidia > Flavobacteriales > Flavobacteriaceae > Flavobacterium. The sequence goes on along the minus strand of NZ_SNXB01000001.1, from coordinate 533,308 downwards.
ATTATCTAATTGACACATTTTCTAATTTTTTAGAAGCAGAAGTTTCAGGTTTTTAAAGACATGACATTCCTGCCATCCACTTGTATCTTTTCCTTGCTAAAGGAGCAAGAAAAAGGATACCGCTGCTGTCAGGGCTACCAAGAATGATTCATTTCTATAAGAAAGAGATTCAAAGGTGCAAAGAGACAAAGGGGCAAAGTAAATCTGCGTCATCCTCGTCCCATTCTTAGTGTGCCTTGCGTAACCCCTTGCGAACTTTGCGGTTAAGATTAAATTATCTAATTGCCGCATTTTCTAATTATCTAATTGGCGAGTTGCCACATTCTCTAATTATCTAATCAACCAATTGGCACATTCCCTAATTAAGTTTATTTTTGCATCATGATAAAATGGATAACAAAACTGTTTTCATCAACACAAAAAGAAGAGAACACTGAAGACAATATGAAACCGGAGGTTCACGAACACCAAAAAAACAATATAAAAAGCGTGAGTAAAAAATATTTAATAGTAGGTTTAGGAAATATTGGTGCAGAATACGTAAACACCAGACATAATATCGGATTTAAAGTACTAGACTTTTTAGCTCGAAAAGAAAGCTTATCATTCGAAACCGTAAAATTAGGTTCGCTTGCAGAATATAAATTTAAAGGAAGAACTTTTTTTCTTTTAAAGCCAAACACTTATATGAATCTTAGCGGAAAAGCGGTAAAATATTGGATGGATAAAGAAAATATTCCATTAGAAAACATATTTGTCATTACCGATGATTTGAATCTTCCTTTCGGAACTATTCGCATCCGTAAAAAAGGAAGCGATGGAGGTCATAACGGACTCAAAAACATCAACCAAATATTAAACACGCAGGAATACACCCGTTTTAGATTCGGAATCAGCGACGAATTCAAAAAAGGACAGCAAGTTGATTATGTTTTAGGTGATTGGGATGAAGATGAAAAAGCAAAAATGCCAGAACGATTAGAAGTAGCATCTGAAATTATAAAATCTTTTGGAACAGCCGGATTAGAAAATACGATGACAACTTTTAACGGAAAGTAAAGATTTATAAGTATTTAACTTTTAAAAAATCGATTTATCGATTAATTTAATTGAATTATAACGAAATAGTATTTTCAATTACAAAGTTAAATGTCTAAATTTGGAATAAATTATTATAAACCATAAAAATCCTAATATCATGGCTTTTGAATTACCACAATTACCTTATGCATATGATGCATTAGAACCACATATTGATGCTCGTACGATGGAAATCCACCATACAAAGCACCACAATGCATATACAACAAATCTTAACGCTGCAATTGCAGGAACAGATTTAGAAGGAAAAACAATTGAAAACATCTTAATCAACTTAGATAAATCAAACGCAGCAGTTCGTAACAATGGTGGAGGTTTCTACAATCACAATTTATTCTGGACTGTAATGTCTCCAAACGGAGGCGGATTGCCAACTGGTGATTTATTAGCTGCAATCGAAGCTTCTTTTGGAACTTTCGAAGAATTTAAAGCAAAATTCGCTAAAGCTGGTGCAACACAATTTGGATCAGGATGGGCTTGGTTAACAGTTCAAAAAGGTGGAAAATTAGAAGTTGTAGGTACTCCAAATCAAGACAATCCATTAATGCCAGAAGTTGCTGGTAACGGCGGAACTCCAATCTTAGGAATGGACGTTTGGGAGCATGCTTACTACTTAAACTACCAAAACAGAAGACCAGATTATATTGAAGCTTTCTTCAGCGTAATTAACTGGACTGAAGTTGCAAGAAGATTTGCTTTAGACAAGTAAGAAGAAAATAGAGTAAAGAATAAAGAAAAAAGACGGATGGCTTGATAGCTATCCGTCTTTTTTTAGTTATATAGTTAAAAAATATGCGCAACAATCTTTATTCTTTGCTCTTTATTCTATTCTCTTTCCTCTAGAAATAAAATAAAAAAGGCGGAATCTCTTCCGCCTTTTTTGCCCCAAATCTACCATAAACTTAACCTACTAATGTTATGGTTCAGTAAATGTATGGCAGCTATATTTATGAAAAAAACTTTTTAGACGAATGGCAAATATATCCGATTAAGTAAAGAGTAAAGAGTGAAGAGTGAAGAGTGAAGAGTGAAGAGTGAAGAGCAAAGAGCAAAGAGTAAAGAGCAAAGAGCAAAGAGCAAAGAGTAAAGAGTAAAGAGTAAAGAGTATAGAACAAAGAGTATAGAACAAAGAGTAAAGAACAAAGAGTAAAGAGTAAAGAAGTAAGAGTAAAGAAGTAAGAGTAAAAAAAAGAGGAGCTACCTTTGGCAGTTCCTCTTTTTTTAAATATGATTTTTTTGCTTTTGCACTATGTTGAATAATCTTTACTCTATTCTCTTTCCTCTAGAAATAAAAATAAAAAAGGCGGAATCTCTTCCGCCTTTTTTGCCCCAAATCTACCATAAACTTAACCTACTAATGTTATGGTTCAGTAAATGTATGGCAGCTATATCTTTAAACAAAATTTTTTAGATGAATGGTCAATATTTTCGATGAAGTGATTCTAGAAGTCTGTTTTGTAAATACTTATCTGAATAAAATAAAAAAGGTGGAATTGCTTCCACCCTTTTTGCCCCAAATCTACCATAAACTTAACCTACTAATGTTATGGTTTCCCAAAAGTATTGTAGCTTTTCATTTTTACCAAACAAACAGGATGAACGGCAAAAAAAACCGATGAAATGCACAAATTAACTTTTTCTTAGTATTTTCTTAGTACGCTCGAGCGTCTTTTCCTTCGTAAAAATTCATAAATGCACGATTTACAACTCGATTTCCACCTGGAGTTGGATAGTCTCCTGTAAAGTACCAGTCGCCTAAATTTTTAGGACACGCAATATGTAAATCTTCTACTTTTTGGAAAATGATTTTTACTTCAGCGTTGATTTCTGGAGAACTTAACATTTCGGCTATCTTATCTGAAATTTCTTCTGGTGTAAATTGATCGTAGATAGCTGTAACATAATTTACAACATCTTTATCGGCGAAATTTTCTTGTGCTTTACATTTAGCATAAACTTCGTCAACAATATGGTATAAGTTTCTTTCTTTTAATAACGTCAAAGCCGCTCTAAAAGCAACAAGCCCTTCTAGTTTTGCCATATCGATTCCGTAACAATCTGGATAACGAATTTGTGGCGCCGATGAAACGATTACGATACGTTTTGGATTTAAACGATCCATCATTTTAATGATGCTCATTTTTAAAGTTGTACCACGAACAATACTGTCGTCAATAATAACTAAATTATCTTCTGGTTTAATTACGCCGTATGTAACATCGTAAACGTGCGCAACTAAATCGTCACGACTACTGTCTTCGGTAATAAAGGTTCTGAGTTTAGCATCTTTAATGGCAACTTTCTCTGTACGAATTTTTACAGCTAAAAGTTCCTGAAGTGTTTCAGTAGTTAGTGTATTTCTGTTTTCTAGAATGTAATTGTTTTTTCTCTGATTCAAGAAATCCTGAGCAGCTTCAACTAAACCATAAAAGGAAGTTTCGGCTGTATTTGGAATATAAGAGAAAACCGTATTATCTGTATCGCTGTCAATGGCGTCAAGAACTGCAGGTAAAATTAATTTTCCTAAGTTTTTACGTTCCTGATAAATTTCAGCATCACTTCCTCTTGAAAAATAAATTCTTTCAAACGAACAAGCTTTTTTAACAGTTGGTTCCAAGATTTGATTCATCGAAACTTTTCCGTTTTTCTTTATAATCAAAGCGTTTCCTGGATCGATTTCCTGAACACTTTCAAAAGGAACATTAAATACCGTTTGAATAACAGGTCTTTCAGAAGCTACTACAACCACTTCGTCATCCTGATAAAAATATGCTGGACGAATTCCGGCTGGATCTCTAAAAACAAATGCATCACCATGACCTAATAATCCAGCCATTGCGTAACCGCCGTCTAAGTTTTTAGCAGAACGAGCTAATATTTTTGCAATATCTAAACGCTCAGCAATAACTGGTGAAGCTTCTCTTTTTGAATAACCTTCAGTTTTGCAGTCTTGGTACAATTGCATTACTTCTTTATCTAAGAAGTGACCAATTTTTTCCATTACGGTAACAGTATCTGCCATTTCTTTAGGGTGCTGTCCTAACTCAACCAAGTTTTCGAAAAGTTCTTTAACATTTGTCATATTAAAGTTTCCTGCCAAAATCAAGTTACGGTGCATCCAGTTGCTTTGACGCAAAAATGGGTGTACGCTTTCGATGCTGTTTTTTCCAAAAGTTCCGTAGCGAACGTGTCCTAAAAACAATTCGCCTACATATGGAATTTCAGATTTTATTTTATGAATATCGTCAGCAATTTCAGGTTTTGCTTTTAACTCCTCGCTGATTCGCTCGTTGATTTGCTTAAAAACATCTTGAATTGGTTGTGCATGATTAGAACGAACTCGGCTTATATAGCGTTGTCCAGGTTCTACATCTAATTTAATGCTTGCAAAACCAGCGCCGTCTTGTCCGCGGTTGTGCTGTTTTTCCATCATTAAATACATTTTCTGAATTCCGTAAAAAGCAGTTCCGTATTTTTCTTTATAATATTCAAGCGGTTTAAGAAGTCTAACTAAGGCTATACCACATTCGTGTTTTAACGCGTCGCTCATTGTTTTTTTGTATTTTGTGTTGTTGTAAGTTGTGTGTATTAACGTAATAAAAAAGCCCCGTTTTACCGAGGCTCTTAGGCATTATATTTCTATGTCAAACTGAGTTAACGACTTAAATTGCTGTAATCGAATCGCTACCTCGGCCTTGCTTAATGTTTCCATCCTTTCAGTTCCAAATTTCTCTACGCAGAACGAAGCTAAATTTGAACCATAAATAATTGCATTTTTCATATTGTTAAACGAAATGTTTTCGCTTTGTGCAATAAATCCAGAAAATCCTCCTGCAAAAGTGTCTCCAGCTCCTGTTGGATCAAAAACATCTTCTAGCGGTAAAGCTGGTGCAAAGAATACTTCTCTATTGTGGAATAAAAGCGCTCCGTGTTCTCCTTTTTTGATCACCACATATTTTGGTCCCATGTCTTGGATTTTAGCTGCTGCTTTTACTAATGAATATTCGCCAGAAAGTTGTCTTGCCTCTTCGTCATTGATTGTAATAACATCTACACGTTTAATTACCTCTAATAATTCAGGAAGAGCGCAGTCCATCCAAAAGTTCATTGTATCTAAAACAACTAATTTTGGTTTTTTCTCCATTTGGTCTAAAACACTGCTTTGTACTAATGGGTGTAAGTTTCCTAACATCACAACATCAGCATCTTTGTAATTTTGAGGAACTTTTGGCTGAAAATCAGCTAAAACGTTCAACTCTGTTACAAGAGTGTCTCTTGAATTTAAATCGTTGTGATATAAACCGCTCCAGAAAAAGGTTTTTCCGCCTTTTACAATCTCGATACCAGAGATATCAATATTTTTTGAAGTCAATAAATCTAAATGTTCTTGCGGAAAATCGTCGCCAACTACTGAAACAATAGCCGATTGCAAGTTAAAAAAGGATGCTGATAAACCAATATACGTTGCAGCACCACCTAATATTTTATCTGTTTTTCCGAAAGGAGTTTCAATCGCGTCGAAAGCAACCGTTCCAACAATCAATAATTTATTCATTTTATGAATTTCGAATTAGGGTGCAAAGATACTCTATAAGTTACAATATTGCAATGGTTTAGGTTCTCAAAATTTTCTTAAAAAAACAATATCGTTTTCGGGCTTAAAACTATTGTAAATGAGTAAATTATATTGAATTCTGTGGAATGCTTAAAATATGATTATCAGAATTAAATTGCAATATTTATTTTGAAAAAGCATCAGAGATTTTTGCTAGATTTGTTTCAATACCAAATTTCATTTATGAAGAAAACAGTAACCGTATTAATGTTGTTTTGTCTTTTGATTTCCTGCGAAAGAAAAGAACCTAATTTTTCTGAGGAAATGATAGAAACGTTAGCAGATCGAGGAGAAATAAGTGACGGATTAAGATTGCCTCCTCCTCCAGCTTCATTTTTACATTTATATGTTTTAATAAGTAATAAAGAATTTCACGCATGCAATAGCGACGAACTGTTCTATTTGTATAAAGAATATTATGCGAAAAAATTTAAATCCTTTGAAGATTTTCTAGATGCTGTTTTAAACGAAGATTTTGTTTTGGATAAAAAATTATTCAAAACATTTAGAAATTATGATAGTTTCAAATTAAATCCAAAAATAGAAAAAGAATATGCTGGATTAGGATTTGATAATTTTTTAAAAAAGTATTCAGAAGATAATGTTGGAAAAGAAAAGCTTAGACTCAACAGATCAATTATCCAAAAAAATGAATTTCCGACAATTAAATATCTTTTATATAAAAATAAATATGATGTTGGTTTTGATGATTATCATGCTACATATTATATTTGGAAAAGAGTAGATTTTTTTAAACAATAATTACAACTGATACTTCTTATCAAAAGAATTTTTTAGAAAGCTCAAAACATGTTTTAGTAACGGTTAGCGATAGCGACTTTAGTTTTTTACTTGTGATTCTTTGATTTATCAATGTTTTTTATCCAATTGATCGCATCTTTCATAGGTTCTTCAGAGTCTGAAAATGCTGTATTGTGGCCCAAGTTTGGAAACAATTTATAGTCATAATTTTTCCCTTTAGATTTTAAGATATCAAGATATTCGATTGATAGCTTAACGGGAACCTGAATGTCTTTGCCTCCAAAAATCCAGATTCCCGGAATTGATAATTTAGCAAGAATATCATTAGGATTGGTGTCAATAAACTCATATTTGTCTGGGTCATTGAATATATGTTTTCTTGTATCTTCTTCTGAGTGCGTATCCCAAAAATTTTTATCTCCATTTGTATAAAATTGGAATCTCAATTGTTCTTTAACTGTTATAAGAGCACCGCTAAATATGGTCATAAATTTAACTTTTTTATTTTTCTCTGCAGTCAATGGAATTATCCATCCAGCTTGACTTCCTCCTATTAAACCTATTGATATTTTATTATTTGATAGCGATTTAGATAAAGTATTTACAGCAGCACTGACATCTAAAGACAAAAGATTAAGATTGGAGAAATCAACATTGTTAGTTCCTACTTCAGGTCCGGCATATACACCAGCTGATTCTCCGACTCCGCGTTTATCATACGTTAAAACTGCAATTCCATTGTTGGCTAGGATTGTAGCAAAGTTTATCATTCTTTTTTCTTGCCCAGATCCATGAACAATCACAACTGCTGCCTGTACGTTGTCAGGTGTAAAAATAGTTCCTGCGAGTGAAATTCCTTCACTAACAAATTTTATTTCCTTAGTAGTAAAGTTTTGTGGAATTGCAGATGCATAACTAGTGACAAAAAACAACAACATTAAAAGAGAATATTTGTATGTTTTTTTTGCTCTTAAAACGTGTTTAAAAATTGCCATTTTATTTTTCAATTTTATAGTTGGTACTTCTTATCAAAATAATTCTTCAAAACCCCAATCTGAACTAAAATCATAAAAGGAACAACTAATAAAGCATACAATAAAGTTTTTGAAATATGAATCCCAGAAAGAATTGCCGAAATTTTATCAGTGTAGGATTTTCCTATTTCTAAATTATTCTGAGTTCCGGCGAAGAATACATTATAAGAAATTAAAAGAACCAAAGCAATTCCGATAAAAATCCACGTTGAAATGGAAATTAAAGGTTTGTAAGGTTTGATTTTTGCCTTTTCAGAAACAAGAATATGCGACATTAAATTCGAAGTAAAGTCGGCAGATGGCGATTGCAAAGTGTTTTCAGCCATCATTTTCTCAATAAGATTTTCTAAGTTTTTATCTTCCTCTTTCATAACACTCAACTATTTCGGGTTCTAACTGCTTCTTTAAAATGGTAGCTAATTTTTGTCGGCTTCTAAATAATTTCACCTTGACATTATTAGCATTTATATTCATGATTTTGCCAATTTCTTCTAAATTCTGATCTTCAAAATAAAATAAGGTCAGCAGAAAATTATCTTCCCTTGGCAACAAATTTAAACAATTCTGAATGGCCTGCTTTCGTTCTTTGTCTTCTAAAGCACTCAAAGCATTGTCCATTGTTTTGACTAAATGCGATGAGAATTCATCTATTGAAATGTTTAAATCTTCTTTTTTGTTTTTTTTCAATCGGTCTAAACAATTATTATAAGAGATTTTATAAATCCAGGTTGAGAATTTAGAATCGCCTTTAAACTTGCTCAAAGAATTATATACTTTAATAAAAGTGTCTTGTGCGGCTTCTTCGGCTTCTTCTCTGTTTTTGACCATTTTGAGCGACAATGTAAAAATCATATCCTTATAACGATCAACCAGCACGGCAAACAAATTTGTCTCGCCCTGCAGGATTCTATCGATATAATTTTGATCATTCAAAGTACTCATATTATATAGGACGATGGTTTATTATTTTAGGTTACAAGTTTTGGTGAAAATTTTCAAAAATAAATTCCATCCCGAAGCCTCGGGACCAACTTCGAGATTTTACATATATAATAAGGATTGAAATTTGTCAAAAACTTATTTTTATAATTGGTTCACGTATTTTTGCCAATTACGACTCGTATTTTGAGATTTAATATTTTTAATAAAACTCAAAATTAACTCATAATCAGCAAGTTTTGGGTTTTGGATTTAAAAATTCAATTTTTTTTACCAAAAGTTGTAACCTCAATTTAAAAGGTGTCGTCATATGGAGTATCAATCAATTAATAAAATATAAAAATTATGGGACCACAAATTTTAGTACCACTTAGCCTTTTTGCAATGATCTTTGGGATTGTTTATCTTTTTTACTCAACAAGAAACAGGGAGCGTTTGGCTCTTATAGAAAAAGGTGCAGATGCCAGCATATTTTTAAAAGGAAAAACAAATGGAGTTCCGGCATGGAAAATCTTTATTCTGAATTCAGCTTTTCTTTTAATCGGAATCGGACTTGGATTTTTTATTGCTTTATTGCTTTCAACTTACACAGATATGAACTCTGATGTTATTTATCCGGCAACCATTATTACAATGTCAGGGGTTGGATTGCTAGTAGGATTTCATAGAGCCAAAGATTTAGACAAAGAATAAATTGTAAGTAAGAATTTAGGTTAGTACAAAAAACGCATCAAATAGTTGATGCGTTTTTTTATTCTTTAGAACCAATAGTTTCGTAATATTCATCAATGGAAAGCTTCGGTTGCATTGATGCCATAACGGCCAACTGATCACAGCGTTCATTTTGCGGATGATTATTGTGGCCTTTAATCCATTTAAAATCGACTTGGTGTTTGCGGTATACAATTAGAAAGCGTTTCCATAAATCAGGATTTTTTCTGCCGGCGAATTTTTTTTTCTCCCAGCCCAAAACCCATTTTTTTTCAACAGAATCGACAACGTATTTCGAATCTGAAATAACCAGAACTTTCATATTTGGATTTTTTAGTTTTTCCAAACCTACAATTACAGCCAGAAGTTCCATTCTATTATTGGTAGTAAGACGAAAGCCTTCGTAGAATTCTTTTTTATGAGGTGTTCCAACTAATTCCATTACTACGCCGTAACCGCCGTTTCCGGGATTTCCTTTTGCAGCGCCATCTGTATATATGTGTACTTCGTGATTCATTTATTTTAGACTTCTTAGGTTATTGGATTTTTAGACTTCTTAGATTTTTTTTTTTGACATCTTGGATTTTTAGATTCCAGACTTCTTGGACTTTTAAAAATGTTTTAGATAAAATCTAAAATCTAAGAAGTCTTATGTCTAAGAAGTCTAAAATCTAATCGTTTAATATTCTATGAATTATTTCTGGAAAATGTTTTTGTTCCAATTCATGAATCTTTTCGGCCACGGTTTCAGGTGTATCTTGATCTGTTAATGCGACATTTGCCTGAAAAATAATACCGCCTTCATCATAGTTTTCATTTACATAATGAATAGAAATTCCGGTTTCTTTTTCCTTATTATTAACTATAGCCCTGTGTATGTGCATACCGTACATTCCTTTGCCTCCATAATTAGGTAAAAGTGCCGGATGAATATTGATAATTTTATTAGGATATTTCTCGATTATATTTTCAGGAAATTTTAGCAAAAATCCGGCAAGGACTATCAGATCCGGGTCGATTTCTTGTATTTTTTGTAGTACATTTCGTTCTAAAAGTTCGTTTTTGGAGAAGATTTCAACCGGAATTTGATGATTTTTTGCTCTTTCGATGACTTTTGCCGAAGCATTATTCGTAAAAACAGAAACAACCTTTGCAATTTCGGTATTCGAAAAATATTTTATAATATTCTCTGCGTTAGTTCCTGATCCTGAGGCAAAAACGATAATTTTTTTCATAATGCGCTGTATTTTGAGAATGCAAAAAACGGAATAAAAAACGAAAATAAATAGCTTTAAAACGGCTTTCTTGAAATTAATTTTATAAATTAGTGTTACATTTATAAACTAAATCGTGGTTTTAAAATAAAGTTTTTTATTTTTGCCAACAAATTAAATTCTAAAATTAAAGATTATGTCAGACATTGCATCAAGAGTAAAAGCGATTATCGTAGACAAATTAGGTGTTGACGAAAACGAAGTTGTAACAGAAGCAAGCTTCACTAATGATTTGGGAGCTGACTCATTAGACACTGTTGAGCTTATTATGGAATTCGAAAAAGAATTTGATATTCAAATTCCAGACGATCAAGCAGAAAACATTGCTACTGTAGGTCAAGCTATTTCTTATATCGAAGAAGCTAAAAAATAATAATACCACACCCGACTTTATATGTTATATATAAGTCGGGTGTTATTATTTTTTTAAAATTTAAATTTCGATTGATTTTCAATCAAAAAGATATATTTATATTGTAATGCCCATGGCTCTTAAGTAACATTATTGTTAAGAAAGCGTGGGTTTTATTTGTTTAAAGTACAAAATACATATTTATGGCATTAAGGCGAGTTGTTGTAACAGGATTAGGTGCACTTACTCCTATAGGGAATAATATCCAGGAATATTGGAATGCACTTGTGAATGGAGTAAGCGGAGCCGCTCCTATCACATACTATGATACAGAGAAGCATAAAACGAAATTTGCCTGCGAAGTGAAAAACTTCAATATTGAAGATTACATGGATCGCAAGGAATCTCGCAGACTAGATAAATTTGCTCAATATGCTATTGCTGCCAGTGATGAAGCTATTAAAGATGCTGGAATTACAAATGATAATATCGATAAAACAAGAGTTGGTGTTATCTGGGGAGCAGGAATTGGTGGTTTGGAAACTTTCCAGGAAGAAGTAATTTATTATGCGAAAGGTGACGGAACTCCAAAATTCAATCCGTTTTTTATACCTAAAATGATTGCCGATATCGCTCCTGCACACATTTCGATGCGTAATGGCTATATGGGACCAAATTATACTACTGTTTCTGCATGTGCATCTTCTGCAAATGCATTAATTGATGCTTTCAACTACATTCGTTTAGGAATGTGTGATGTTATTGTATCTGGTGGTTCAGAAGCTGCTATTACCATTGCTGGTATGGGAGGTTTTAACTCTATGCATGCTTTATCTACAAGAAATGAAAGTCCAGAAACGGCTTCAAGACCTTTTGATGCAACCAGAGATGGTTTTGTTTTAGGTGAAGGAGCAGGAGCTTTGGTTCTTGAAGATTATGAGCACGCAAAAGCAAGAGGAGCAAAAATTTACTGTGAAATTGGTGGAGGCGGAATGTCATCTGATGCTTACCATTTAACAGCACCACATCCGGAAGGAATTGGAGTTATTGCAGTAATGAAAAATACACTAAGAGATGCTGGAATGAATCCTGAAGATGTTGATCATATCAATACTCACGGAACTTCTACACCGCTTGGAGACGTAGCTGAATTAAAAGCTATTAGCGCTGTTTTTGGTGATCATGCAAAAAACATCAATATCAATTCAACAAAATCAATGACAGGACACTTGCTTGGTGCAGCTGGAGCTATTGAAGCAATTGCTTCTATTTTAGCAATGCAGCACGGAATTGTTCCTCCAACGATTAATCATACTGTTGTCGATGAAAAAATTGATCCATCATTGAATCTTACCTTAAACAAGCCTCAAAAAAGAGAGGTTAATGTTGCAATGAGCAACACTTTTGGTTTTGGTGGACACAATGCTTGTGTATTGTTTAAAAAATTAGTTGACTAATTTTCGTATATGAATATTATCAAAAAAATATTTTCTAAATCCCGTTCTCTAGAAGACGGGATTTTTTTTGACACTATTCAGAAAATTCTTGGTTTTCCGCCGGTCAATATTGGTTTTTATAAAAAAGCCTTTACACATAGATCATCAAATAAGCTAGATGAAAATGGACAGCCCATTAATTATGAGCGGTTGGAATTTTTAGGTGATGCGATGTTAAGTGCTGTAATTGCTGCACATTTATTCAATAAAGCACCAAACGGAGACGAAGGATATTTGACTAAAATGCGATCAAAAATTGTAAGCCGTGAACATTTGAATGAACTCGGAAAAGATTTAAACTTGGTTCGCTTTGTTGAGAGTAAAGTGCCAATTCAGCATTTTGGCGAAAACATACACGGTAATATTTTCGAATCTTTAGTTGGAGCAATTTATTTAGACAAAGGATATTCTTTCTGCGAACGTTTTATTCAAAAGAGAGTAATCACGCCTTATGTTGATATTGCCAGACTTGAAGGAAAAGTAATTAGTTATAAAAGTTTGGTTATCGAATGGTGTCAGAAGGAAAAAAGAGTTTTTCATTATGACATTTTTGAGGATAACGGTATTGATGGTCAACGCTTATTTGGCGTCAAATTAAGTATAGACAGTAAAGTAATCGCAAGAGCGCGAGCAACTTCAAAAAAGAAGGCAGAAGAGAAAGCATCACAAAGGGCTTATTTTGCATTTCAGGAGAAAATAGACAAGAAATAGCTACAAAAATGCTGTAACTATCTTAAAGCTATAACGTTTTCGTTTATAAATTAACAAAAACAACCACGTCATAACTATTGATGCTCCGTTAGAAATAGTATATTTACAACTTGATTTTTCATGACATGGCTATTCATAGATTGGATTTAGACGAATTTGACGAAATTGATTATTATTTAATGGCAATTCATACTTCATTAGAAGATTATAGACTGGCCTATTTTATCAATAAAATCCTTCCGATAAACTTAAGTAAGAGCAAAAACGAGATCCATGCTCAGACTAAAGAAGGAGAGGCAAATTTTTCTAGATTTTATTATTATGATTCCGAAAAAGCAGTTTCATGGAATTTAATTCAGAATAAAAATGAAATCATTTCAGTGAGTACAAATGATTTCCAGAATTTGTTTTCTAATGAAACTAGTGAGGTTTCAACAACAATTCATTTACTTCCTGAATTCAAAAAAGTAGATTTTTTCCTGAAAATAGAGAATAGCGAGGAAACTCTAAATTTTTCAGAAATTCAACAACAATTAAATACCATAGAGAGTGTTGCAGCAATTTATGCTGTCGATACAGATAAAATAAAATCAAAAAACAATCTAATTTTTTAAAAAAAATGTTAACAAACAAGAAAACCAAAATTGTTGCTACACTTGGTCCCGCATGTAGTACAAGAGAGATTATCAAGGATATGATCGAGGCAGGGGTTAATGTGTTTAGAATCAATTTTTCGCATGCAGATTACGAAGGAGTAAAAGAAAAAATCGATATCATTAGAGGTCTAAACGAAGAGTTTGGTTACACTACAGCAATCCTAGGAGATTTGCAAGGACCAAAACTTAGAGTTGGTGTAATGGAAGAAGGTACTGTAGTACACGATGGTGATGAAATCACTTTTACAACTGCAGAAGATATTGTCGGAACAGCTCAAAAAGCATTCATGAAATATCAAAATTTCCCAAATGATGTAAATGTTGGAGAGCGTATTTTGCTTGATGATGGTAAACTTATTTTTGAAATTGTTTCAACAGATAAAAAAACTGAAGTTGTTGCTAAAGTTATTCAAGGTGGAGAATTAAAATCTAAAAAAGGAGTTAATCTTCCAAACACTAAAATATCTTTACCGGCTTTAACTGAAAAAGATATTGCTGATGCGATTTTTGCAATTGAGCAAAAAGTAGACTGGATTGCACTTTCATTCGTGAAAACTCCTCGTGATTTACAGGATTTGCAAGAATTAATTGCGAAGCATTCAGAAGTTAAAATTCCAATTATCGCTAAAATTGAAATGCCAGAAGCTCTAGAGAACATGGACAAAATTGTAGCATATTGTGATGGATTAATGGTGGCTCGTGGAGACCTTGGAGTTGAACTTCCTGCTCACGAAGTGCCATTGGTACAAAAAGATTTGATCCGTAGAGCTAAAACGGCTAGAATTCCTGTTATCGTTGCAACCCAAATGATGGAAACAATGATTACAAGTTTGACTCCAACAAGAGCAGAAGTAAACGACGTTGCTAACTCAGTAATGGACGGTGCAGATGCTGTAATGCTTTCTGGAGAAACAGCTACAGGAAACTACCCAGTTCAAGTAATTCAAAGAATGACACAAATTTGTGAGGCTGTTGAGGATTCTGAACTTATTCAAGTACCACAAAACACACCACAAATCAAAACAAAACGTTTTGTTACTAAAACAGTTTGTCACCAAGCAGCTTTATTAGCTAATGAAATTAGCGCAAAAGCGATTTGTACTTTAACAAACAGTGGTTACACTGCTTTTCAGATTTCAGCTTGGAGACCATCATCAGCACATATTTTAGTGTTTACTTCAAACAAAAGAATCTTGACGCAATTAAATTTATTGTGGGGAGTTAAATCTTTCTATTATGATAATGAAGAAAGTACAGATGATACTGTAACAGATGTAAATAAAATTGCAGTGGAAAAAGGATACGCGACAAAAGGGGATTATTTAATTAACCTTGCAGCAATGCCTATTAAAGATAAAGGAATGGTAAATACCATGAGAGTTTCTGAAATAGAATAGTTTTCTTTTTACAGATATACTAAAAGCCATTCGAAAGAATGGCTTTTTTTTGTGCCATTTTTTGAATATTTGTTTCAAGCTGCAGATAGAAACAAAAATTTTCTTCAATAGCAACAATAATATGCGATGATTAAATCGGCTATTTTGTTTAACAAATTTTGTTCAATTCTGTAACAAACTATTGAAAATTTCTTTTTTTAACGTTTCATTTTATAAAATGAAACCATCTCGGGGTTGAAAAAGACGGTTCTCGGATTTTTTATTAGTTAATTTTGAGTTACTTAAATAAAAGTTAAGAAAAAACTTGTTTTCATTTCCAACAATCTTTATTGATAGTAAAAATTAAAAAATAAGAAGTTTTACTGATGATTTTTATTTAAATAAGACACCCAAATATTTTTTGCTTATGTAGGCAAGTCATTTGATAACACTAATTATTAACAAATTTTATTACCATGAAACAATTTAAGTTTTACTGCAGATTTAATAATGCGATGATAATATTTGCATTAATATGCTCTAGCTTTTCGCTTTCGGCCCAAAACAAAAAACCTAATATTTTGATACTTTGGGGTGATGATATTGGAACTACTAATATTAGTGCTTATAGTGATGGCGTTATGGGGTATACAACACCTAATATTGACCGTTTGGCCAACGAAGGATTACGTTTTTTACATTATTATGGAGAACAAAGCTGTACTGCAGGGCGTGCTGCTTTTTTAACAGGACAGCATGGTCTTAGAACCGGACTTACAAAAGT
The DNA here is from genome assembly GCF_004362055.1 of Flavobacterium sp. 245. Taxonomy (GTDB): domain Bacteria; phylum Bacteroidota; class Bacteroidia; order Flavobacteriales; family Flavobacteriaceae; genus Flavobacterium. The sequence continues at coordinate 517,497 of NZ_SNXB01000001.1, read as the reverse complement.
AGGTTTCCCAGGAGCACCTATGGGAATGAGTCAATTGGATCCTTCTATTGGCGGAATCATGAAAAATTTGGGTTATGTAACAGGACAATTTGGTAAAAATCACGTTGGTGACCGTAACGAAAGTTTACCAACAGTAAATGGTTTTGACGAATTTTTCGGAAATCTGTATCACTTAAATGCTGAAGAAGAACCAGAATTGCCTGATTACCCTAAAGATCCGGAATATTTGAAAAAATTTGGACCAAGAGGAGTTTTAAGATGTACAGCAACAAATTCTGATGATGCAACTACAGATCCTCGATTTGGTAGAGTTGGAAAACAAAGAATAGAAGATACAGGACCTCTTACTAAAAAGAGAATGGAAACTGTAGATGACGAAACATCGGCCGCGGCAATCGATTTTATTAAAAGACAAAGCGCATCTGGAAAACCATTTTTCTGTTGGTTTAATGCTACACGTATGCACCTTCGTACACACGTTAGAGCTGAACATAGAGGAAGATATACTCATGGAGATAGTGAATATATCGACGGTATGATTGAACATGACGAAACTATAGGAAGTATTTTAAAAGCTTTAGATGAGTTAGGAATCGCTGATAATACTATTGTTGTTTATTCTACAGATAATGGTCCTCACATGAATACATGGCCTGATGCTGCAATGACACCTTACCGATCTGAGAAAAACACTAACTGGGAAGGTGCTTTCCGTGTACCTTGTATAGTTCGTTGGCCAGGAGTAATTAAACCAGGACAAGTGACAACTGAAATAATGTCTCATAATGACTGGATACCAACTCTAGCATCAATTGCTGGAGAACCTGATTTAACAAACAAACTTTTAAAAGGGTATAATGCCAATGGAAAAACTTATAAAGTCCATTTAGATGGTTATGATCAAAGTAATTTTTTACGTGGTAAAACGCAAAAAAGCGCCAGAGAAAAATTCTTTTACACAGATGATGATGGCTTGTTAGTTGGTTTGAGAGAAGGCGATTACAAATATGTTTTTGCAGAACAACGTTTGGGGGGAACTATGGGAGTTTGGGCAGAACCATTTACGAAACTGCGTCTGCAAAAAATATTTAATTTGTACCAGGACCCTTTTGAAAGAGCCGATATCACTTCTAATAGTTTTTGGGAATGGCAGTTGAATCACGTGCAGCTGATGTATGGCGCCATACAAGATGTAGTTGTATTTGCAGAAACATTTAAAGATTACCCTCCAAGATCAATTCCTCCAAGCTTCTCTGCTTATACCATTATGGAAGAAGCAATGAAAGATATTAAAGCACAGAAATATATCGAGAAGAATGTTCTTCCTAAATTAAAAGAGGACGAAGCAGCAGATGCAAAAAAGAAAAAATAATTAACTCTAAAGAAACAGGATTTAATAAGTCCTGTTTCTTTTCATTTAAATATTATAATTATGTATAAGAAAATATATCTAGTTCCTCTGTTTTTATTATTACTGGTTTCTTGTAAAAAAGCGGATGCTGTTACTACTGTAGATTCTAAAGATAGTACAGCAACAGTTGCAACAAGCAGTGATCCATTGCCAAGCTGGAATGATGGTGCTTTGAAAAAAGAAATCATTGATTACGTTGCTAAAGTAACTAAAGAAGGAAGTCCAGATTTTATTCCGATAGAAAATAGAATTGCCACTTTTGATAATGACGGAACACTGTGGGCTGAAAAACCATTAGTTCAGGAATTATTTGCTTTTTACAGAGTTAAAAAAATGATTGAAGCAAATCCTGCTTTGGCTCAAAAACAGCCTTTCAAAGCAGTGGTTGAAAAAGATAAAACATTCTTTGAAAAAGGAGGAGATAAAGCTTTAATCGAATTGGTTGTTGCAACCCATACCGGTATGACCGAAGATGAATTTGAAGCAGCTGCAAAAGAGTTTTTTGCTGGTGCCCAATATCCTGGTAAAAATGTTCCTCTAAAACAAATCAGATACCAGCCTCAATTAGAGCTTTTAAATTATTTGCGTGCAAATGGTTTCAAAACTTTCATTGTGTCGGGTGGTACAATTGAATTGATGAGAGCAATATCTGCTGATTTCTACGGAATCCCAAAAGAGCAAGTTGTTGGAACTTCTTTTAAATATTCCTTTGACGATGCAACCAACAGCATTAAAAGAGAACCTGCTTTAGATCTTTTTGATGACAAAGCAGGAAAACCAGTTGGCATACAATTACACATTGGGCAAAGACCCGTTTTTGCTTGCGGAAATGAAGGTGGAGCTGGTGATCTTGCCATGCTACGATATTCTTCAGGAAGCAAATATCCATCTTTTCAAATGATCGTAAATCACAACGATTCCATAAGAGAATATAGTTATCAGGAAAAAGATAATTTGTCTTTAAATACTGCTGCCAAATACAAATATCATGTAATAAGTATGAAAGACGATTGGAAAAAAATATTTCCGGACAAATAATCAGAATTTGTTCAAAATCAAAAAAGAAAAAATTATGAAAGTATATTCCACTTCAATTAAATTTTTATTTGCCACACTTTTTTTTCTTTTAAATTTTAATGCTTTTGCACAAGAAGAAAAGGCTGGAGCAAGTGCTCAGGAATTGGCAGATAAAATGGCAAATCCGGTGGCAAACTTAATTAGTGTTCCGCTTCAAAATAATCTTACTTATGGGATCGGTCCTTATAATGGAATAAAATATCAGATTAACATACAGCCTGTTATTCCTTTCAAATTAAGTGAAAACTTAAATTTAATTACCCGTTACATTCTTCCGGTAGTAGATCAGCAGGATGTTACCGGCGAAAACACTCATGAATTTGGTTTAAGCGATGCTACCGTAACCGCTTTTTTTGCTCCTAAAACTAAAGGTCTTATTTTAGGAGTTGGTCCCGCTTTTTTGGTTCCAACTGCTACAGAAAAATTTTTAGGAACAGAAAAATTTGGTATTGGTCCAAGTGTTTTAGTCATGCATCAGGGAAAAGGACTATCAATTGGTTTTATAGCCAATCAAATTTGGTCTGTAGCTGGTAGTTCAGATCGGGCAGATTTCAACCAATTTTACACTCAAATATTTCTTTCACACAGTTATAAAAGCGGTGCAAGTTTAGGTTTTACTTCAGAAATTACACAAAACTGGCAAGGAAATACAACGCTTATTACGGTTAGTCCAAATGTTGGAGCCATTACAAAATTAGGAGGACAAACCATGCAATTTGCAGTTATGCCTTTAATACCAATTGTAGGACATTCAGCTATCAGACCAGATTGGGGATTAAGAGCAGTTGTGGCTTTTATTTTTCCTCAGTAAAATTCAAATAAATTTCCCAACTTAAAATCAGCAATATGAAAAAATTAGTTCTTATTGTCGTTGCAATATTTCTATTAATTGGTTGTAAAAAAGAAACAGCAACTTCAACAACTTCTGCACCAGTAGAAAATAATAATACAGTTCCAACAGATAAAGATATTGTTGATGCTTATACCTATCTGTATGGCAGATATCTGGTAATTCAACAAGAAAATTATGATATCAATGTCGAAAAAGTCGGCTATAATAAAATTAAATACAATCCACTGGGTTCTGCTCAATTTGTGAATCCAAATTTGGATGTTGCTTATCTTGAGGCATGGATTGCAGTTGATAAAGACCATGCTGTTATTCTAAATGTTCCAAAGATTGAAGGACGTTACTATACTGCAGAATTACTAGACGGTTGGGGAGAAGTAATTGTGAATATCAACAATCGTAATTTTCCTAAAACACCTTCGGGAAAATTTGCTTTAGTTCTAAAAGGAACAAATCCAGCGATTCCTGCAGATGCTGTAAAAATCGAATTACCTTCTGAAAAAGCAAAAATGTTGGCAAGAGTAGAGTTAAAAGGAACTTCGGCTAAAGCCAAAAAACTTCAGGAGCAATTTACTTTTACAGTTCCTGATGGTATTAAAATTGCATCTCCGGTTACTATTCCCGATTTTACTCCAAAAGCACCAATTGGGGGAGAAATTTTTGATAAGGTTGAAGAAGTTCTAAGTTCTTCTCCAGATGCAATGCCTAAGGCCAAAGAATATCAGGCAAAAGCAATCGCGGTAGGTGAATACGCAAAAAAGGATGATAAAGCAAAAACGCATGTTGATGAAGTGGTAAAAACAAAAGCAATTCCAGGATTTTTAGCCGGAGCAAAAGGTTTTGGTACACAAAAAGGAGGATGGTCTGTTTCGTATGCTGCAGGTAATTTTGGTGATGATATTATGGCAAGAGATATCATTAATTATGGAGGATTATGGGCAAACCGAATTGAAGAAGCAATTTATTTTGTGGGACTTACAGATTCTAAGAAAGAATTATTAAGCGGAGACAAAATCTATGAAATTAAATTTCCAAAAGAAGATATTCCTGATTTAATGGTCAATGCTTTTTGGTCTGTAACCTTATATAGTGTCCCAGATTACAGAGTAGTTGACAATAAATTAAAACGCTATAATCTTAATAATGTTTCCGGATTAAAGAAAAATCCTGATGGCTCTTTGAGTATCTGGCTCGCGTCATCATTGCCTAAAGGAGCAATTGAAAGTAACTGGCTACCAACACCAGCCGGAAAAGGTTTTTCTCTTAATTTCCGCACCTATGTTCCTAAAAAAATTGTTCAGGATGGCCAATGGTTTCCTGCTCCAATTGAACCAAAAAACTAATTTATTATGAAAAATAAAGGTCTTTTAATTCTGGCATCGGCTTCTTTAATTTTAAGTAGTGCATGTAAAAAGGAAACAACTATAAGAGAAACTTCTGGTAGTGATGTAGCTGTAGAAGATTCTTCTTCTGTTAAAGCTTTACCAGCTGGTCCTGCACCCAATACAATAATGACCGAAGAATATGTGAAGCATATTGGATCTTTGGCTTTTTTATGGGGATGGCCAATGGTTAATATTCATAATAGAAAAGTAATGTTTGAAAAACTTCCCGAACCAAGTTATAAAGGAGGAATTGTACCCTTGAGTCCGCCAAATCAATTGTGTATGCTGACAGACTACATTAAACCGGGTGAAAGAGAAGTGGCTTGTCCGAATCAGGATGTAGTTTACGGATTTGGTATAACAGATTTTACTAAAGATGCAATAGTGGTTCAGGTGCCGGATTTTGGAGACCGTTTTTGGGTGTATCAGGTATGTAATCAACGAACTGATGGATATGCAGGTTTAGGAAAAATGTACGGAACAAAACCGGGATTTTATTTGTTAACCGGACCAAAATGGAATGGAAAAGTGCCGGATGGAATTACAGGGGTATTTAAATGCGATACTGATTTAGGAATTGTAATTCCAAGAGTTTTCCAAACTGATGATCCTGCAGATAAAAAATCTATTCAGCCACTTATTCAACAAATAATAATGTATCCGTTGAGTCAGTTTGATGGAAAAATGAAAACGAAAGACTGGGCAAAAATCCCCGTTTTACCGTCACCCGAAAAAGAAGGAAATGAAGAAACAAAATGGGTAAAACCTGAAGTTTATTTTGATGAGTTGCCTGCTATTCTAAAAGAAGTTCCACCACTTCCGGGTGAAGAAGCTATTTATGGACAAATACAATCCGTTTTGGCAGCTGCTCAGAAAGATCCGAAAATAAAAGCGATCTTAAAACAGGCCGCTATTGATGCTGACCAAAAATTGATCACACCTTTATTTCAATTTTCGAATGTCGGATATCCATTAAAAGACAATTGGACAACACAAGGAAACGGAGCGCAATTTGGATTGGATTATTTAACAAGAACAGCTTGCGCCAAAGCAAATATTTTTGTGAATAAACCTAATGAAACCAAGTATTTCTATCAGGATAAAGATGCTTCAGGACAAAGACTGCACGGTAATAGTAAATACGCTGTAACTTTTGCTAAAGGCGAAGTTCCTCCCGTAAAAGGATTTTGGTCGCTTACCTTATACAATCAATATCATTTCTTTTCTCCAAATTCAGCTAACCGATTTTCTTTAGGAACCAAGAATAAAAATCTAAAGTATAATGCTGACGGTTCATTGACATTGTATGTTCAAAATACACCTCCATCAGCCGATAAAATGAGTAACTGGCTTCCTTCTCCAAAAGAAACATTTTCGCTATATGTAAGATGTTATTGGCCAGAGGATCGTGTAATTAAAGGAAACTGGACACCACCAGCCGTATTGCAAGTTAAATAATTTAAAAACAAGCAAAATGAAAAAAAATCTATTGAGTTTAATGATTGTTTTTTTGTGTTTCGCCTGCGGAAAACAAAAACAAAATGACGATACGACAGCTCCCGCAACAGCAGAAAATGATACTGAAATTATTCAGATAGCAAAAGATGCTTACATATATGGTTATCCACTTGTACTGATGGATGCCTCTAAAAAAGTCATGACAAATGCTTTTACGGCAAACTCAAAAAATCCAGCCGTAAATCAGGTAGGGAGTCTGAATGAATTTCCGGATGATAAATTTCGTGATGTAGTAAAACCCAATGCTGACACTTATTATTCAATGGCATGGTTGGACCTTGGTAAAGAACCATTAGTACTTAAAGCGCCAAATACAAATGGAAGATATTATTTACTGCCAATATTGGATGCCTGGACAAACATTTTTGCTTCTCCTGGTAAACGTACAACAGGAACTGCAGAGAAAACATTTTTGATCACAGGTCCAAATTGGAAAGGAACTGTGCCAGCCGGAATGGAACAACTAAAATCGCCTACTGATATGGCCTGGATGATTGGCCGTACGCAAGTAAACAGTAAAGAAGATGGCGCTACAGCAGTAAAAAAAATCCAGCAAAACATTACGCTGACGCCACTAAGTGCTTATGGTAAAGCGTATACAGGACCTAAAGCGATAAATGATCCAAGTGTTTCAAAAACACCTCCAGTCCAATTTGTGAAAGAAATGAGTGTTGACGCTTTTTTCAGTAAGTTAAATGAATTAATGGTAGCAAATCCAGCAGCACCTGATGATGCAGAGATAGTTGCTAAAATGAAAAAACTTGGATTAGAACCAGGAAAACCTTTTGATATTTCGAAGTTTTCTGCCACAGTTCAGGATTCGTTAAAAGCCATACCAGCCTGGGGAAATAAGTTTATAGCAGAAATGGCGCTAAAAAGTAAGAAGCCTGTAAATGGCTGGGTAATAAATCATGGTTTAGGAGAATACAAAACCAATTACGAAGTCCGCGCAATGGTTGCCATGGTTGGATTAGGAGCCAATTTAGATGCAGATGCCATTTATCCAATGTCTTTAATTGATGCAGATGGAGAAAAATTTGACGGAAGCAAACACAATTATATACTGCATTTTGATGCTGGAAAATTACCGCCTGTCAATGCCTTCTGGAGTTTAACGATGTATGGTACAGATGATTTCATGGTAGCAAATCCGATTAATCGTTTTGCAATTGGAGATAGAAATAATCTGAAAAAAAATGCTGACGGATCGGTTGATATTTATATTCAGAAAAACAATCCCGGAAAAGACAAAGAGAAGAATTGGCTTCCGGCGCCAAATGCCCAATTTCAATTAACAATGAGATTGTATTGGCCAAAAGAGGAAGTTATTAAAGGAAATTGGACACCACCGGCAGTTGTAAAAGTTAAATAGTGTTATAAATTTTATGGCTGAAAAATTCACAGATAACGACGACAATCAATTTAATCCGGCAGCTTCAAAAGCAGCACGTTATGATAAAGGTGTGGCTATACGAAAGTTGGTGTCCCGATCAAGTCATGCCGAATGGAATCCGTCTGAAAATCGTGAAGATCCGGTTGAAATTTTGATCAAAACTAGTATCGGGAGAATGGAGAATTTAGTGCCATTACGATACAGCCGAATGATGGAAAGTCCGTTTACATTTTTTAGAGGAACTGCTGCAATTATGGCCGCTGATTTAGAAAACACGCCAAATACAGGAATTGATCTTCAGCTTTGTGGCGATTGTCATCTGATGAATTTTGGAGGATTTGCAACTCCCGAGCGAAAAATCGTTTTTGATATTAATGATTTTGATGAAACATTTCCGGGACCGTGGGAATGGGATATTAAAAGGTTAGCGGCAAGTTTTGTAATTGCCGGAAGATGGAAGAAATTCTCCAGTAAAATATGCAAAGAATTTGCCTGGCATGTTGCCGACAGTTATAAAAGAAATATGTCGGATTATAGTCAATTGTCGGCACTTCAAATTTGGTATGCTGATATTGATCTTGCAGAACTGATTGAACGTGGGGACGACGAAGAACTCAAAGAATTTCAACAAAAAAGATTAAAAAAAGCATCAGAATATACAGCTCATGAAAAAGAGTTTGCGAAAATGACATATATGGAAGGCAGTCGCGCCCGAATAAAAGATGAACCGCCTTTGATTTTTCATCCAACAGGAAAAGACTGGCAAAGACTTGAAAAAGAAGCAACAACCATTCATAAACGATATATGGAAACATTATCGGATGAAAAAAAGGTACTATTAAGCCGATATGCTTTGCACGATTTTGCTGTAAAAGTGGTTGGCGTTGGAAGTGTGGGAACACTTTGCGGTATCAGTTTATTGATGTCGGCAACCGGCGAACCTATTTTCCTGCAGTTCAAAGAAGCCAGACAAAGCGTGTTAGAACCTCATGTAAAAACAAAAGGCAAATACAGCCATCAGGGCGAACGAATTGTCAGAGGGCAAAAGTTGATGCAGTCTGCTTCGGATATGTTTTTAGGATGGACAAACGACAGTCAGGATAAATTTTTCTACATCCGCCAACTTCGTGATGCCAAAGTAAAACCGGTTCTCGAAATTATGAAACCAAAAAATATGGCCTCTTATGCAAAAGCCTGTGGTTGGGCACTGGCAAGATCGCATGCACGCACCGGAGATCCTTCCATATTATCAGGATATCTTGGCAAAGGAGATGAATTTGCCAATGCTATTGCAAAATTTGCGATTTCGTACGCCAATCAAAATGATGCTGATTACGAGAAAATGCTGGAAGCAATTAAAGAAGGAAGATTACCAATATCCGATGAAGTATAATTTGCAAAATTGTTAAAGTCTTTTCTGAAGAATCAGATGAAAAAAAATCGAAAGACATAAGGCAAAATTTACATTTAGAGATTAATTAAAATCAAACATGATAAGTAAGATTTTTTGCAATAAACTATGTTAATTAAAGAAAAAAATATACCTTTAGGATATATTAAAGTGTTGTTAAATAGTTGTTTGTGTTAATTTAACACAGAGTTTACATTACTTTAATGCCCCAAAGATTTATTTTGATTTTAATACAATTGAGTTAAACTAATTTGATTATTAATTTAAATACCAAAACAATGAATATTAAAAGAACAAATCTTCGTATAATTCCGTTAGTTTTATTGGGATTACTTTACAGCTGTTCGCCTACTGTAAAAGTCACCACAGATTATGATCACTCAGCTAATTTCAGTCAATACAAAACTTTTACAGTGTATGATTTAAAAGCTCAGGAAGGTCAAGTAAACCAACTTAATGCAGATCGTGTTGCAAGAGCAATTCGTGCCGAAATGACTGCCAAAGGATTTGTAGAATCATCTGATAATCCTGATTTAAAAGTCAATGCGGTTTCAATCCTAAAAAACAAAACTCAAGTTACAGCCGATACTAATTTCTATGGCTATGGCGGTATGTATCGTCCATACGGATATTGGGGCGGCGGCGCTATGATGGGTGGCGGTACAACAACATTTAATTCTTATGATTATGTTGATGGCTCGCTTGTAATTGATATCGTTTCTACAAAAACACAAAAATTGCTTTGGCAAGGAATAGGGAATGCTCAAATTGACAGCAAACCAGATAATCCGGAAGAATTTATTGCAGGCGCAATTAAAAAAATCTTAGAAGGCTTTCCCCCAGGTCTAGCTAAAAAATAACTTATAAATTTATTCTAAAAAGGTATTTATACTTATCTGACAAAACAGATAAGTATAGCCTTTATGAGTTATGGTACATTCTTTTCTTTAAAAATTTATTTTTAAAGAAAAAGCTATTATTAATATAAATAACTAATATATGCTGGATATAGTACTTTCTCTTTTCTTTTTTATGGCTACAATGGTTGGCTTTGCAACGTCATTTATGGTGTTGTTTTCTAAAAAAAATTACTCGAAGAGTTTCTTTTTAGGGCTGTTTTTATTTAGCCTTGCAGTTGTCAGTGTATATAATTTTTACTTGTCTGCAAATGTTCTTAATTTTTTCCCTGATCTGTTTATGATCACAAAACCTTTCATATTTTTAGTGGCGCCATGTGCTTTTCTATATGTTCGAAATCTTCTGTTTACAGACAGTACATTTCAAAAATATGACTGGCTTCATTTTCTTCCTTTCCTAATTTATTTTGGTTTGACATTTTGTGTCTGGATCGGAAATATTGCTCATTTCCCATTTGCACAAAGCATTTCGCCTAAAATACAAAATCCATTCTCAGTTCTGAGTTTGACCGTTTGGTTGCTTTATGCTTTTTGCCAGACCATGATGGTTTTAAATTATGATTTGGAAAAATTAAAGAAAAATCATTTTAACAGAATAAAAATTTTAAACTGGGTGCGAGTTTATAATCTGATAATATTGTTTTTGTTTTCGGCTCTTTTTGTTCATTATTTTTTAGGTAGCAATTTTTATACAGTTGATTTGTCTTGTTACGTATTAATTTCATTTGTGCTTATTTTTACAGTTGGATCGCTTTATTTTAAGCCCCAAATATTCTATGATATAAACACAAATGAGGTTAACGATAATTTTCAGATTGTTGAAGAAAAACTGCTAGTAATTAAAAAAGAGGAATCAAAAAATGCATTGCCGTTTATCAAAGAATTGACAAATGAAAAAAAACATCAGTATTTGCTTCAATTAGAGGAAATTTTTACTTCAAAAGAACTTTTTCTAAAAAAGGATTTAGTTATAAGAGATATTGCTGATGAAACGGGAATATCTGTACATCATCTTTCTAATTTAATTAATTCTGAATTTAATCTTCATTTTCAAGACTATGTAAACTTGAAAAGAATAGAATATTTTAAAGAAAAAATTAACGACCCAGAATGGAAAGATCTTTCTTTAGAGGGAATGGCTTGGGGTTCTGGTTTTAAGTCAAGAACGACTTGTTTTAGAGCTTTTCTTAAACATACCGGAAAATCGCCTTCAGAGTATTTTAAAGTGATCAGATTAAATCCGGAAAAACAAATTCGTATCATATAAGAGGAATCAAAAATCTGATAATAAAGTAGTTTGTATGTTGTGTTTGTAAAGACTCATTAATTTTAAATTTAAAGACAATGAAAATAAAATTAAATCAATATAGATTCATCAAACAGTCAGCTATTTTATTTTTAATGATAACAACATGTTTTTCGGGTTATGCACAGCTTAAAGGTGGTCACATTTTAGGTGGTATGGGATTGCAGTCTGGGACTCAGACACCAGAAAATACGCTTAGTGTTTATGTGCCAAATTACATTTACAGCGCTTCAACGTTGCGGGACGCAAATGGAGACAAAGCAATTACAAATCCTGATTTAACAATGTACTTGGTGGGTGCTGGAGCCTCATACGTAAGTGATTTTAAAATTTTAGGAGCCAATTATGGTGCTACAATCCTGCTTGCTTTTGCGGCCAATACTATTCAGGGAAATAACGCAAATGTTGATAATTCATTAGCATTTACAGATATGTACATTGTACCGGTTCAATTAGGCTGGCATCAGAAAAGGGCTGATTTTGTCTTTAGCTATCAATTGTATCTTCCAACAGGAAAATTTACAGCTGGAGCGCCAGACAATAGTGGTTTGGGAATGTTTATGAATGAATTTTCAGGCGGAACAACTTTATACTTTAATGACAAAAAAACGCTCCATTTTTCAGCTTTAGCTTCTTATGAATTAAATGGAAAAAAGAAAGATACCGATATTAAAACCGGAGATATTTTAAGTATTGAAGGCGGTCTAGGCAAAACATTTTATCAAATGAATGCTGAAAAAACAGCACCTGCCGGTATTTTCAATGCTGGTTTGATTTATTATCTGCAATACAAAGTAAGTCATGATGAAATTCCTGTTCCTGTCATGGGAGTTGTTGAAGGACAAAAGGATCGCGTTGGCGGTATTGGAGCCGAAGTCAACTATTTTCATATTGGTTGTAAAACTTCGGCAGGATTTAGATGGATAGCTGAGGTTGATGCCATAAATAGATTTCAGGGAAATACATTTTTTATAACACTGGCACATGTATTCAGTTTCAAAAAAGAACAGCCTAAATAATTAATTTACTATTTACAGGTAAAAACATATTTTGCAATGAAAAAAACGCGCCTTTTTGATCGAAAAAATAGTTGGAAAACCAGATTAATTATTGTTCTGTTTCTCTTGTCATACACCGGAATGATGGCACAAAAAACAACGACAAACATGCGCTTTAAAGATTCTCTTGATGGCGCTGTCGATTTAAGTAATTTTCTTATTTACGCAAATGGTTTTCTTGTAGTTCCAGCAATTATATCTGAGCCGGCTTTGGGAGGTTTTGGAGGAGCTTTAGCGCCTATTTTTCTTAAAAAACGAGCTCCTGTCATTGATGAAGATGGAAAAAAACGTTTTATAAATCCGGATATAACAGGAGGATTCGGAATGTACACTGCAAATGATAGCTGGATGGTTGGAGCTTTTCGCTCGGCAACTTTGGTAAAACCAAAAATATTATACCGTATTGGAGCAGCTTATGGAGATGTAAATTTGTCCTTTTATGCCAATAATTTGCCTATTGGAAACGATCAGGAATTTAAATTGAACTTTAAATCGTCGGTTTTTTATACGCAATGGTTAAAACAATTTAAAAATGCAAAATGGAGCGCCGGACCGCAATATTTATTTTTAAATTCTAAAATTAACTTGCCCGATTTTAATCTTCCGCCTCCGTTTGTTAAGCCTGGCGACATTAAAAGTACCGTAAGTCAGTTAGGAGGAGCACTTCAATTTGATGGGCGAGACAATATATTTACACCAGATAAAGGAATACGAATTCAGTCAGATTTCTTTTGGTCAGATAATGCAATAGGCAGTGATTATGATGCTTGGCGTGTCAATTTATCTGCAATAGGTTATTATCCTATCACTGACAAATTAATAGGCGGACTGAGGATTGAAGGGGAGCAGGCGTTTGGGAGTCCGCCTTTTTATTTAAGACCAGGAATTAATTTGAGAGGAATTCCTACGGCACGTTATCAAGGCAAAACCAGTATCGTAAATGAACTTGAGTTTCGATGGGATTTGTATCGAAGATGGAGTTTAATGGGATTTGGCGGTCTTGCAAGTGCTTTTGATGATTGGGATCAGGCTTTTGCCAAACCAGTTGTTTACAGTTACGGAACAGGTTTTAGATATTTAATAGCCCGAAAGTTTAAACTGAGAATGGGAGTAGATGTAGCAAAAGGAAATGAAGATTGGGCTTATTATATTGTTTTTGGAAGTAATTGGATGAGGTAGTTTTTTTTAGTGAAAAGTGATTAGTAAAGAGTAAATAGTGAATCTCCCGAGAGTAATTATCGGGAGTTTTTTATATATAATTAGCGGTAAAAAGCTTTTTATTTTTTCCAGTATGGTTTAATGATTTTATTTTGTTTTCGGCTTAAAGCCAATAGTACGATAGCTCCAACTGTACAGAATAAAATAGCCTGAATAGAACCTTCGGGACCAAATTCTCCTCCTGTAATGAATTCTGGGCCTTGTATTTTTGCATTCAGTAAACTATTTGTTTTTTCGTTTCCAGATGTTATTGCTCCGAAAATTCCTGATTGTGTAAAATTCCAAGCAAAATGCAAAGCGATTGGAAACCATAAATTACGGCTGTAAATAAAAGCAGCTCCAAGCATAAAACCTGCCATAGTTATACATATTGATGAAATCAAAGTACTATTTGGATTTGCTAAATGAAAAACGCCAAACAGCACTGAAGAGATAGTAAGCGAAATATAGGTTCCCAATTTTTCTTCCACAATTCTAAAGATAATGCCGCGCACCAATATTTCTTCAATAATAGCAACCGTAAACATAATGGTAAACGGAATCAGAATAAATGAAATTGGATTGATATTCAAAACACGGTAACTTCCATTAAGATAGATTACTAAAATAGTGAGAGATTGTAAAGTAAAACCAATCAGAGTGCCAATAATAAGATTTTTTGCAAGTCCTTTTGCCGAAAACTCTGTGATGGCTCTTTTGTCGTATTTTTTAAAGAAAAGAATGTAACTGAAAATGCATAAGGGAGAAACAAAAAGTCCTTTTAAAAGGTTTCGGTAATCTTTTTCAAATGGAGTTAAGGCTAGTAATTTTACAGCAATTTGTTGACTTATAATAACAACTGCCATAAAAGTAAGTAAAGCAAGAATGATTTTTGTTATTGGAGAATTAAACGTTTTTTGTTTTAAAGTAAGCGTTTCCATTTGGTTGTATTTAATGATTTATGATAAGACAAAAGTATATGCCATCAAAAACAAAAAATAGAATGAAATTTGCCTCTGCTATAATTTTTGAAATTGTTTAGGCAGAAATCCGGTTTGGTTTTTAAACGTTCTAATAAAATGGCTTTGATCTGCAAAACCGCATTCTAAAGCAATTTCGGTTAAATTATTTTCATTGGATTGTATCAGCGAAAGCGAACGATTTATTTTAATTCGGCGCATATATTCGCCCAAAGTACAGCCAAAATATTTGGGAAAATGCTTCGAAATTGTAATTGGGTTGAGGTTTAAAACCTGAGCAAGATCTTTTAAATTCGGATTTTCATTCCAACAATCCTGCAGCAATTCATTTAAATTTTTTACCCAAAACGGACTTTTCTCAAATCGTTCTAAATGCGCATTAGAATTCGCTAATTGAGAAAATAACATCGTAATAGTATCATTCGTAAAAGTATCTGCCGATTGCGATTCTTTAAAAATTTTCAGAATCAAAGATTTAGCATACATGCTATTTTGAATCGCCTTTTCAATTTCAGCTTCATTAAGAAAAAGTTCCTTTAAAATGTTTTCTTCAATTTCAATATTAATATTTCGAGAAGGGAAAAGTGTGTTTTGATTGAGATGCAGTTCGTCGCTGTGGTAAAATAATAAAGAACCAGGACCAATATTTTCGCTTGAATTTTTTCTTTTTTCGGTTGTACCGCCTTTCAAGAAAAGTGTGATGTGCGCGTTGTTGTGCGAATGCCAGCCTTCATAAACTTTATTTTGATACTCCGTTTCAACAACTGCAATTCCCTCATGAGTATTGAAGATGTTTTTGGTATTGCCTAAATAAGTTTCTTTTTCTAGTTCGTACATGTCCTGTTTTTTACGTGTCAAAACACAAACCAAAATACTACTTATTTGTAAATAATAACAAGTATTTTAAAATTAAGATTTTAAAAGAAAATTATCTAATTGTCTAATTGCCACAATATCTAATTAAAAAAATGGGATTGCATTATTTGTAAGGTTTTAATGCATAATAAAAACATTGTATAAAAATTAACGTAAAAACAATAGTTTTTTTACCTGATATTTAATTGATTTGTAACAAAAATAAAATTAGGCTACTAATAAGTCAACTTTTTAAATCTTTTGATTATGTATAAAAATACAATGAAATCAGTTTTTGTTGCATCGGCTTTTTTAGTTGGTGTAGGTGGCTGTTTTGCACAAGACATTTTGGTAAACTCATTAAAGTTAAATGCAAGTGATAAAAGTAAAGAGAACTTTAAATTCACCGAAGTAGTTAACTTAGGAACAACATCCGTAAAAGCTCAGGGATCTTCGGGAACTTGCTGGAGTTACGCTTCAAATTCATTTTTAGAGTCAGAAATGATTCGTTTAGGAAAACAGCCGGTAGAGTTGTCTCAGGTTTTTTCTGCAAGAAATGTATATGTTGACAAAGGAGTAAATTATGTGCGCATGCACGGTGCAACTACATTAGGTGACGGAGGCTCGCTGCATGATGTAATCAATATGTATAAAAAATACGGAACTGTTCCGAGAGAAGTTTACACGGGCTTAAACTACGGAACTGATAAAAATAAATTTGCCGAAATGGCAGCGCTTATCGAAGGCGTTTTGACTGCTGTTGTTAAAAATCCAAATGGAGAATTGACTCCAAACTGGCAAAAAGCTTATGCGGCAGTTATTGATTCTTATTTAGGAAAAGTGCCGGACAATTTCACTTACAAAGGTAAAAGCTATACGCCACAATCTTTTGCTAAGGAAGTAGTAGGAATCAATCCAGACGAGTACGTTGAAATGTCTTCATTTACAACTTCTCCATATTACCAAAAAACAACTTTAATGGTGCCGGACAACTGGTCATTAGATCAAGTTTACAATGTAAAACTTAACGACATGACAGATGTTATCGACAATGCATTGAAAAAAGGATATACTGTAGCTTGGGCAACAGACGTAAGCGAGAAAAGCTTTAGCTGGAAAAACGGTGTGGCTTATGTTCCGCAAAAAAAATACGATGATATGACGGCTGAAGAAAAAGCAGACATGTTCAACGGGCCAAAAGCGGAACCAGAAATTACGCCAGAAATGCGTCAGGCTGCGTTTGATAATTATACAACAACAGATGATCACGGAATGCACATTATTGGTATTGCAAAAGATCAGACAGGAAAAGAATATTATATCGTAAAAAATTCTTGGGGAGAAACAAACGATTACAAAGGTTTCTTGTTTGTAACCAAAAATTTCGTGAAATACAAAACAACTGCCTTAATGGTAAACAAAGGTGGAATTCCAACTGATATTGCTAAGAAATTAGGAGTTTAGTTTTTTTCCGACTTAAAAATAATAATAGCGTCCAAGCAATTGTGACGCTATTTTTTTTTCGCTTTTTTTTCGCTTCTATTGCATAGAAACAGTATTTAAACGTCTTTTAAGGTTGTTTACAGGTGAAATAAACATAAAAAAGGAACTATAACTACCTTTACTGTAGTTTTTTGAAATAAATACAACTTAATTAATTTATCATGAAAAGTTATGCAGAAATTTTTGTGACAATTGCGTGTGTTGTTCCTTTTTGCTGTTTTGCACAGCGGGCGGCCTCAAAAGCTCCTATCATTGTGGCAGCTGGAAATACACAGTTGCAGTCAAACAATAAAACAGATGATGGTCTTGTTATAGAAGCTTACTATGTTGAAGAAACAATCAATATGGCTTTTGGAAGAAGAGTTACAAAATATGAAGTTTCAAAACTAGATATGGTTAATACCTATGATCTCGGTCCAAATAATACCAGAACTGTAACTCCAATTTACAGAAAGCCCAAATTGAAACCAACAGAAGTACCGTTAATGTCAAAAGTGATCACCGATATTCCTGATGAAAAAGTGGAGCCTGTAAAAGTGGCATTAGCGCGTCCAGCAGAAACTACAAAATACGTCGACATTGACATCTCAAAAACCTACACAAAAGTGGTCGATAAAGGTTATAAAAACACGGATATGCTTAAAAAAGTAGCAGACAAATCCTATTTTGAAGGTGACATGGAATCTGCAGCAAAATATTATGAAGAATTGCTTGAAGTAGGCAAAAATCTAGATCCCATTTATTACTATCGCTGCGCAGAATCATTAAAAGCGATTAACAAGCCAGAAAAAGCAAATGAGATGATGGTATTGTTTGAAAGTAAAAACTTGGCTAATAAAGTAGCTAAACAATAAAAAGCAGAAAGAATGAAGAAATGAGCTTTACTTTGATATAAAACAAAAAAAAGACTATCGTAATGATAGTCTTTTTTTTTAAGCTCCCCCTCTTGGGCTCGAACCAAGGACCCTCTGATTAACAGTCAGATGCTCTAACCAACTGAGCTAAGGAGGAATCACCTTAAAGGTAAATATGTTTGCTAAAAAAAGTTGCTCCCCCTCTTGGGCTCGAACCAAGGACCCTCTGATTAACAGTCAGATGCTCTAACCAACTGAGCTAAGGAGGAAAGTGTTGCTCTTTTTAGCGAGTGCAAATATAATCGAATTTTTAGTTTCTCAAAAATATTTTAACTCTTTTTATTCATTTTTTTTTCTACTTCATAATTGCCTTATAAATGTCGTTTCCATTTGCGAACAAAAGCAACGCTATAAGTAGTACGAAGCCAACCATTTGGGCGTTTTCAAGGAATTTATCGCTTGGTTTTTTGCCACTAATAATTTCGTATAATAAAAACATCACATGACCTCCATCAAGAGCCGGAATTGGCAATAAATTCATTACACCAAGCATAATTGACAATAAAGCAGTGATTGACCAGAAAGCTTCCCAGCTCCAAGAATCAGGAAAAACATTAAAAATCGCCGCAAATCCGCCTACTTCTTTATAAGCTTCCGTTTTCGGATTAAATATCTTTTTAAGCTGCGTTCCGTAATCAATAAGTCCGTTTACACCCATATTGATCCCAATTGGAATTGACTCAATAAAACCAAACGTTTGACGATTTACTTTATAAAGACCCAGTTTCTCAATATTAGAATATGGTATTCTGGAAGCGTAATATACTCCAGATTTCGATTTATCATTAAATTTTATTGTAGTCTGAATTACTTTACCATCTCTTTTGATAGTTACTGGAACCGTTTGGTTTTTATACTTTTTAAATGCTTCAACTGCTTGGTCGGCATATTGCAACGGAACACCATTTAAATGCGTAATAATGTCAGCAGTTTTTAAGTTGGTCGCGTTTGGATAACCCTTCTCAAATCCGGCTACTATAAACGGAATTCTCATTTCAACTAAAGAATGTTTTACTCCAGAGTTGCTGATCTTGTTAATGATATTGATAGGGAACTTAATTGTTTTTTCTTCATTGTTTCTTTCAATGGTAACTTCATTTGCCATGTACAAATTTTTGGCGATATCATCGTATCGATCCATTTTTTTGCCATTAACAGCAATAATTTTATCTCCGGTTTGCACGCCCGCTTTTTCAATTGCAGGATTAGTTACCCATACACCATCTTTCAAATCGGTATTTGCTATATAATTATCACCGTAGACAAAAGCCATTCCTATATATATAATAAAGGCAAGGATAAAGTTTACAGTAACACCGCCAAGCATAATAATTAAACGCTGCCAAGCTGGTTTAGAACGAAATTCCCAAGGTTGAGGTGGCAAGGCCATTTGCTCTTTGTCCATACTTTCGTCGATCATACCAGAGATTTTTACATAACCTCCAAGCGGCAACCATCCAATTCCGTATTCTGTTTCGCCGATTTTCTTTTTTAATAGAGAATATTTCACATCAAAAAATAAGTAAAATTTTTCGACTCTTGTTTTAAATAATTTTGCAGGGATAAAATGCCCTAATTCGTGAAGAATAATAAGTAAAGATAAACTCAATAGAAATTGAGAGAGTTTGATAACTATATCCATTTTATAATTTTAGTTCGTATTTAACGCACAAAAGTAACGTTTTCTTATTTAATTTAAGACCGCAATATAATACTTAAGGTTTTAAATGTTTGTTAATTAATAAACATTTAGATTTCTCCTTTTATAAGGATGCTGTAACTTTACTTTTTTAAAGGTTGCTGTCTTCAATAAGTAGCCTAAATCTATTAAAAGTTACAATTATGGCTTCACAATTATTTTCTGCTTTAACATTAAAAAATATCACTTTAAAAAATAGAATTGTCATTTCGCCAATGTGCCAATATTCGGCTGAAGACGGATTTGCAAACAACTGGCATTTGGTTCATTTAGGAAGCCGTGCAAGCGGAGGCGCAGCATTGATCATTCAGGAAGCTACGGCGGTTTCTCCAGAAGCGAGAATTTCTCCTTCTGATCTGGGAATTTGGAAAGATGAACATATCGCGAAATTGAAAGAAATCAATGAATTTATTGTTTCTCAAAATTCTATTCCCGGAATTCAATTGGCGCATGCTGGACGAAAAGCAAGTGTTTCGGCTCCTTGGCTTGGCAATAAAAAATTAGATTTCGCTCAAGGCGGATGGCAGACAGTTTCCGCAAGTGCGATTCCGTATCACGATGACGAACCGTTTCTTCCCGAAGCTTTAGATAAAAACGGAATCCAGAAAGTGATTTCTGATTTTAAAATTGCTACAAAAAGAGCCGTTCAAGCGGGATATCAAGTTTTGGAAATTCATGCGGCGCACGGTTATTTGCTGCATCAGTTTTTGTCGCCTCTAACAAATGTGAGAACTGATGAATATGGAGGAAGTTTTGAAAATAGAATTAGATTTACTTTAGAAATTCTAGAAGCAGTTCAAGCCGAATGGCCTGGGGATTTGCCTTTATTCGTAAGAATATCAGCAACAGATTGGGCAGAAGGCGGATGGAATCCTGAAGAATCGGTAAAACTTTCGGCGATCTTAAAAGAAAAAGGAGTAGATTTAATAGATGTTTCGTCAGGAGGATTGGTTTCACATCAAAAAATCGCAATTGGCCCGGGTTATCAGGTTTCTTTTGCAGAAAAGGTTAAGAAAGAAGCCAATATTTTGACCGGAGCTGTCGGTTTAATTACGGAAGCCAAACAAGCAGAAGAAATTTTGAATAATGATCAAGCCGACTTAATTTTGTTTGCGAGAGAATCATTAAGAAATCCGAATTTGCCTTTAGATTTCGCCAAGGAATTAAACGACGATATTCATTGGCCAAAACAGTACGAAAGAGCTAAATTAAAATAAATATATTTAGCCACAGATTGCACAGATTAAAAGGATTTTAAAAAATAGGTCGCCACGAATTCCACGAATTTCCACAAATTATATTGAGCTCAAACAGAATTTAAATTAGCGGAAATTCGTGAAATTCGTGGCAAAAAAAAATGTTCTAATCTGTGAAATCTGTGGCAGAAAAACCAAAATATCATACAAAATGCAAAAAATAAAAACAGCACTATTATCATACGGAATGTCGGGAAAGGTTTTTCACGCTCCGTTTTTAGATATTCATCCCGGTTTTGAATTATTAGGATCTTGGGAAAGATCTAAAAAATTAATTCAGGAAGATTATCCATACGTTAAAAGTTATCCTTCAATCGATGATTTATTGGCAGATGATGTTGATTTGGTAATCGTAAACACGCCTGTTGGAACGCATTATGAATATGCTAAAAAAGTACTTCTGGCAGGTAAACATGCCGTTGTTGAAAAAGCTTTTACAACAACAGTTGCAGAAGCCGAAGAGCTGACACAAATCGCAAAAGATAAAGGATTAAAACTGGCAGTTTTTCAAAACAGAAGATGGGACAGTGATTTTAAAACTATTCAAAAAATTATCAACGAAGGAGTTTTAGGAGAATTAGTCGAAGCCGAATTTCATTTTGACAGATATAATCCACTGCTGAGTCCAAAAGCGCACAAAGAAACAGCTAATGACGGAGCTGGAGTTTTAAAAGATTTAGGTCCGCATATTATCGATCAGGCGGTTTGCTTGTTTGGTTCTCCAAAATCGGTTTTTGGGGATATTCGTTACACCAGACAAAATTCTTTGGTTGATGACTGGATTGATTTGCTGTTGATTTATGAGAATGTGAGAGTGCGTTTGAAAGCAGGTTTTTTTGTGAGAGAAGCAAATCCTGCTTATACGATTCATGGTAAAAAAGGCTCTTTTTTAAAACCAAGAGGCGACGTGCAGGAAGACGAATTGAAAATAGGAGAAAAACCAAATTTAGAATCTTGGGGAACAGAACCTGAAGAATTTCAAGGTTTGCTTCATACTGAAATTGATGGAAAAGTAATTCGCGAAAAAGTGCCAACATTACAAGGGAACTATTTCTCCTTTTTCGACGGAGTTTACAATTCAATTATAAATGATACAACAGAACCAGTTACAGGACAAGACGGAGTAAAAGTGATGCAGATTATTGAAGCGGCAATTGCAAGTAATGCACAGAGAACAGTAATTAATTTGTAATTTTTTTTAAACACATAGAAACATAGTTTTTACAATTTAATAGAAGGCGTTTCACTTATCAAAATTCACATAGCTATGTGTTTTTATTCAAAGTGAAACGCCTTTAATCGGCTTGTAAAACTATGTTTCTATGTGTTAAAAATTAATTTGTTTAGCAATTTATAAACAATAACGTTGTAAATAAAGGAACAATTTGAGCTTTGAAAGAAATACACAGCTTTTTTGTACTTTTATAGTATAATCCCAAAAACGCATCGATTTTGATAAATTTCAATCCGCTAGAACTTTTTCAGACAAAAGGAAAAATCAAGAAAGTTTTTAGAGAAGCAAAGGCTTCTTATTTAAACCGAATCCGTTTTGCAGTGGGAATGTTTTATTTCGGAATGGGATTAAGTTTTGCGACCTGGGCAAGCCGAATTCCAGATATAAAAACCGCTTTGCATTTAACCGAAGGCGATCTGGGGTCAATACTTTTTGCTTTGCCAATGGGGCAATTGATCATCATGCCTTTTTCGGGAAAAATGGTGACCAAATTTGGAAGCCACCGCATTTTAGTTTTCTCTCTAATAATGTATGTTTTGTGTCTGGTCAATTTAGGTATGGCAACAACAGCGCTTCAATTGTCGCTAGGGTTGTTTTTATTTGGCCTGTTTGGAAACTTAGCCAATATCGCAGTAAATACGCAAGGCGTTTATACTGAAGTGCTTTTTAGAAAAACAATCATGTCTTCGTTTCACGGAATGTGGAGTTTTGCTGGCTTCTCAGGCGCTCTTGTAGGTCTCGGAATGTTAGCGTTAAATTTATCTCCACTTCACCATTTTATCATTGTAGGCATAGTCGTATTGTTTATGGTTGCTTTTAACTTTAAATTTTTGGTCAAAGCCAAAGAAAAAATCAAGCATAAAGATAAAGGCGAGAAGAAAAAATTATTCGTCAAACCAGACAGTGCTTTAATTTGGCTTGGCGTAATAGGATTTTGCAGTATGGCCAGCGAAGGTGTAATGTTTGACTGGAGTGGTGTCTATTTTAAAGATATTGTAAAAGCTCCTGGACCATTAGTAATTTTAGGCTATACTTCCTTTATGATCATGATGGCCAGCGGAAGATTTTTAGGCGACGGCTTAATCAATAAATTTGGACGTGAACGTGTTATGCAAATTAGCGGTGTCATGATTTCGGCCGGACTTTTCACTGCTGTTTTTCTTCCTTACCTAATTCCGTGTACTATTGCTTTTATGGCAGTTGGTTTGGGTGTGGCAACTATTGTTCCTACAGTTTACAGTATGGCAGGAAAAAACCCAACAGTTCCGCCAGGCGAAGCTTTAACCATAGTTTCAAGCGTAAGTTTCTTAGGATTTTTAATGGGACCTCCTGTCATTGGTCATATTGCTGAGAATTTTGGACTTCAATTCTCTTTTGCTTTTATCGGAATCTTTGGCGTTTTAATTGCTTTTATGGTTTCTAAAATTAGAACGACGGCTTAAAATTTACCGCTAAAAAAAACAAAAAATAAGCAAATGTACTTAATTAATTTTAAATTTCAACTAAAACATTAGTAAGAAAAAACGTATAATTTTAAATATTTTCTTTACATTTGAATTTCAGGATTTAAAAATTTAAATCACTTTACTTTTTCCAAAAACCAATTTTATCTTTTGAAGAGGATGAATGTCCGAAAAACATTTTCAAAAATAAATTGGAATTTTAATGATAAAAAAATACTTCGTTTTTTTACTTCTCTGCTCTTTTAGTTTTTCTTATGCACAAGAAACCGTTTTTAGAGGAATTATTATTGATGCTAAAACACAAAATGCTCTAGAGAATGTTGTGGTCACAATTCAAAATACTTCCATAACAAAACTTACTTCAAAAACGGGCCAATTTGAATTGCATTCTGCTGTAAATGGAGAGCAATTACTGTTGATTCATAACCAAGGTTTCAAAGATTTACTTCTTAAAATTCGATCTAATTTTGGGCAGATCGTTTATCTCGGAATATTGCAATTAGAAGATTTATATGCTGATGAAACTCCGGCTGCTTTAATTACACTTTTAGATACTGATTTGTCTGATGACAGCAGTTCATCTGAGATGACTTCAGGACTTTTGCAGTCTTCAAAAGATGCTTTTATGCAAGCCTCTGCTTTTAATTGGGGACAAGCCCGATTTAAAGTCCGTGGTTTAGACAGTGAAAACGGAACCATGATGCTCAACGGTATGACAATGAATAAAATGTACGACGGACGACCGCAATGGAATAATTGGGGAGGTTTGAATAATGTACTCCGGAATCAGGAATTTTCTGTTGGTGGCGCTATTTCAAATTATACTTTTGGAGGCGTTTTAGGAACACAGCAAATTGCCACCCGAGCTTCTTTATATAGAAAAGGAACGCAGCTTACTTTTTCAGGAAGTAATTCAGCCTATACTTGGCGCGCCATAGGAACCTATGCTTCAGGAATGAACGTTTCTGGCTGGGCTTATGTAGTTTCTGCAGGAAAAAGATGGTCAGAAGAAGGCTATTTTGAAGGAACAAATTTTAATGCTGATTCTTTTTTTATAAGTATTGAAAAGAAATTAAAGAGTAGGCAATCGCTTAATTTTACTGGATTTTATACGCCAAATTCGCGCGGAAAAAATTCTCCAAATACTGATGAAGCGGTCACTTTGATGAATGAAAAATACAATTCGTATTGGGGATTTCAGAATGGTGAAAAACGAAATGCAAGAGTAAAAAATATCGAAGAACCGCTCTTGATGCTGAATCATTATTTTAAGATTGACGAAAAAAACAATCTGAATTCAGGGGTAATGTATCAATTTGGAAAGGTTGGAAACAGCAATATCGATTATCAAAATGCTAACAGTCCAGATCCTGTTTATTATCGAAAAATGCCAAGTTATTTTAGTTCGCTTTACGCCAAAGATCATGGTGAATTTTCTGGCGAATTCACTCCAGATTACGAGAATGCTGAAAAAAGTAAAACAGCATTTCTGGCAAATTCCCAAATTGACTGGAACTCAATGTATCTTGCAAATCAAAAACCTGTTGAAAATGGTTATGAGCCAGCACAGAGTCATTATGTTCTTTATGAAGACAGAACAGATGATAAAACTTTTGCGATAAATTCAACTTTAAATTCTCAGATAAATTCAAACCTTTCTTTTAATGGAGGATTTGTTTATCGAAATTTAAAATCACATAATTTTCAGTATTTATTGGATCTTCTTGGCGGCGAATATTTTGAAGATATTGATCCGTTTTACAAAGGGAATTTGTCTCAATCTGATTTGCTTCACCCAAACCGAGAGGTAAAAAAAGGAGAAATTTATGGCTATAATTTTAATTTTTTAGCCAATACAATTGATGCTTTTACACAGTTTAAATTCGCCTACAATAAAGCAGATTTTTATCTGGGACAGTCTTATTCATTGTCTAATTATCAGCGCGAAGGATTATATAAAAACGGAATTTATGCCAATAGCTCTCTGGGGAAAAGCGAAAAAATAACTTTTGAGAATTTTGGTTTTAAAGGTGGATTCACCTATAAAATTTCGGGCAGACAATGGTTTTTCTTTAATGGAGAACATCTCACACGAGCACCATCTTTGAGAAATACATTTTCTAATTCACGTTTAAATAACAATATAGTAAACGGAATTGAGAATGAAAATGTCACCAGCGCCGAAGCAAATTATGTATATCGTTCGCCGAAACTCAAACTACGTTTTACGGCTTACTATACTTCAATAAAAAACACTTCCAAAACTTCTTTTTTTTATGCCGAAGGAATTTTTGACAATGGTGCCGGTTATGATCCAACAGATGCTTTTGTTAGTCAGACTTTGACAAAATTAGATAAGAAAAATACCGGAGCAGAATTAAGTTTTGAATATCAAATTTCTCCAACTTTAAAAACAACTATTTCTGCTGCTTATGGAAATTTTATTTACAGCAGTAATCCAAATGTTTCGATTACAAATGATGCAAATGCTGTAAAAGATGGAGCTCAAACAACTTTTGATTTTGGGCATGCCTATCTTAAAAATTACAAACAAGCAGGAACGCCTCAAAGTGCTCTTTCTTTTGGTTTAGAATATCGCGATCCTAAATTTTGGTGGCTTGGAGCTAATATAAATTATTTGACAGATAATTATATTGATGTTTCCCCAATTTCAAGAACATCACAATTTTATATTAATCCGGTGAACGGATTTCCATTTCCAGAAGCGACTTTGGAACGGGGGAATGAGTTGCTGAAACAGGAAAAATTTGATCCTATAACCTTATTGAATGTCAGTGGAGGAAAATCATGGCGTGTTCATAAAAAATATATTGGGCTTTTTGCCAGCATTAATAATGCACTGGATTTAGTATATAAAACAGGCGGTTTTGAACAGGCCCGCAATGCTAATTTTAGAGCATTGAATCAAGATGTTTCAAGCGGAACTCCTTCGTTTGGGCCAAAATACTACTACGGTTACGGCCGAACTTATTTTTTAAATCTTACTCTCGGTTTATAAACTGAAAATTTGTTTCTCATGAAAAAACTACTTCTCTATTTTATTTCATTATTGTTTTTCTGCAATTGTACTACTGAAATTGAAACACCAAAATTAGCCTGCACACAACCTGATTTCACAGTAAATAAAACTGTCGAAAAAGTGTATGAACTTTCAAGCGCAACAGCTAAACAATATTCTTATGATGATATTATTGAAGCTTATGTCGTATCAAGTGATGAAGGCGGAAATTTTTTTAAAACTATTTCATTCCAGACAAAAGCATCAGAAAAAAATCCTGCAATAGGTTTTAGTGTTCCAGTCGATGCGTCTAATACTTATATTGATTACAGAGTAGGAAATAAGGTTTACATAAAACTTAAAAATCAGTTTACAGATTTGAATTATGGCGGATTACGAATTGGAAATTTATACATGAGCAACGCAGGCGATCCCACTATTGGGAGAATTTCCCAAAATGAAATTAAGAATGTATTGAATGCCTCATGTGCAATTATCGATGAAGATCAACTAGTTGAATCACTTTCTATTGAAGAGGCCCTTAATGATTCGAAATTAAATACTTTGATTGAACTCAATAATGTTGAATTTACAGAAGATGCTTTAGGTCGCCATTATTTTGAAGAGACAAATAATGTTGGCGGTTCAACAAATTGGAATTTAAGAGACAATACAGGAAATCAGGTTATTTTTAGAACCAGCAGTTATGCTAAATTTGCAGATCATTTTGTGCCAGAAGGAAGTGGTAAAGTCCGTGGTATTTTGACCAAATTTGGTTCAGATTATCAATTTATGGTTCGGTTTGAAAGCGATATTGTTATGGATGGAAAACGAAATAATCCGTTTTTTTCAGAAGATTTTCAGTCGGTTAAAAACAATGTGAATTTTGTACTTCCGGGCTGGAGCAATATTGTCGAAAAAGCCACAAAACTATGGAAAAGCATGGTGTATTCTGGAAATGGCTATGCGGAGTTCAATACAACAAGTACAACCGCAGCCGAAAATATTGCCTGGCTGATCTCTCCAAAAATTAATCTATCAGGCTATAAAAATGCAGTATTGTCGTTTAGAAGTGCACAGCATGATTTAAAGGCCGATTCACCATTAAATACTTTAGAAGTTTATATTTCAACAAACTTTGACGGTTCGAATATTGCTAAGGCAAAATGGACAAAATTAGAAGCAAAAGTTCCTACGTTAGCAACTCCCGCCCGTCAATTTATTAGTTCTGGCGGAATTGATTTATCTGCTTATTCAGGAAATATCAATATTGGTTTTAGATATGTGGGCTCTGGAAAAGATAAGACCTTGAACGGCGCTTTTATGGTTGATGATGTGAAAATTTTTGGCGAAAAGTAGGCCATGTTTTTTTGATTTTGAGAAAAGAAAAACTAATAGGAATTGTTTTTGAGATTTAAACTATTAAATTTTGACGGAATTTTGTATTTTGGTCATCCCAAATTAATACAAATACCACATGAAAACCTACTTTATCGCCATCTTGATGATGGTATTTCCATTCCTGATGCACAGCCAGGATCAAGCCGATGCGGTTAAATTAAAGCAAATCAACATTGTAAAAACAAATTACCAGAATTCTAAAGATGGTGAAATTGTAAACAAAACGTTTGTGTTTAAAGACGGAAAAATTCAAACGATTACTACTTCAGATGTTGTTCAGCACTTTTCTTACAATAAAAATGGTTTGCTGGATATGACCGTAAAAGACAAAATAGGAAGCGACTGGAAAGAAGTTGTGAACTATACTTATAATGCAGATAACAACATCATCAAATTCGTAAAAAAGTATCAGGAAGGCCCTGATTATATTACAAAAGTGGTGACTTTTTTTTATGAAGGTGCCCGAGTAAAAGTAACGACTAAAAAAAGTACCAATCACCAGAATTTAGTTGATGATATTGAATATATTGTTGAAAACGGAATTATTGTAAGACGTACTTCGCGCGACAGAAATAAGCAGATTATTGGTAAAATTGAGTACGTTTATGTAAATGATAATGTTTCAAAACATAAAGGTTTAGTTGGAGATAAAATCTCAAAATCATTTACTTATGATGATAAAAAGTCAGTTGATCAATTGATTGTTCAGAGTCTTTTTGGTGATAATTATAAAATAATTGTGCCAATGATTTCGTATCATGAAGAAGAATTTGCTTTTGAATCGATTTCCTACAATAACGAGATGAATTTCAGTCCTTCGTCTACAGCTTTAGTTGCGGTAAGCAGAAAATACAAATACAATAAATTAAACTTCCCAATTTCATGTTCTCAGATTGAAGAAAACGGAATTGTAAAAACAGAATCAACATTTATTTACGAATAAATTGTTTGGTATAAATCTTAATGCCATTTATAAATTAGGTTTTGTGCCTGATTTATAAATGGTTTATTTTTTTAATTAGAATTTAAAATTGAAATTCTATAATTGTAAGTAGGGCACAAATGCTTAAATTTGTAGCTTATTTTAAGATATGTTAGAGAAAGAAGTTATAAATTTTGAGAAAACAGCCATTGTTGGTATCGTAACTCAAAGTCAAAGTGAGGAAAAACTTCACGAATATTTAGACGAATTAGAGTTTTTGACTTTTACTGCAGGTGGTGAAGTTATTAAACGCTTTTCGCAAAAAATGGAACGCCCAAATCCGAAGACTTTTGTAGGTACGGGTAAAATAGACGAAATCAATCTTTTTGTAAAAGAAAACGGAATATCTACAGTTATTTTTGATGATGAATTAACGCCTTCACAGCAAAAAAATATTTCACGGATTATTGATGCAAAAATCTTAGACAGAACAAATTTAATCTTAGATATTTTTGCGCAAAGAGCCGAAACGTCTTATGCAAGAACTCAGGTTGAACTCGCACAGTGTATCTATTTATTACCTAGACTTTCTGGTTTATGGACACACCTTGAGCGTCAAAAAGGAGGTATTGGTATGCGTGGTCCTGGAGAAACTGAGATTGAAACGGACAGACGTATTGTTCGTGACCGAATTTCGCTATTGAAAGATAAAATCAAAACGATTGATAAACAAATGAGCATTCAGCGCAGTAACCGTGGCGCAATGGTTAGAGTAGCTTTGGTTGGATATACAAATGTTGGGAAATCAACTTTGATGAATGCAGTTGGTAAAAGTGAAGTTTTTGTTGAGAATAAATTGTTTGCGACTTTAGATACTACAGTTCGAAAAGTGGTAATTAAAAATCTCCCATTTTTGCTGTCAGATACGGTTGGATTTATTAGAAAATTGCCAACGCAATTAGTAGATTCGTTTAAAAGTACGCTTGATGAGGTTCGCGAAGCCGATTTGCTTTTGCATGTTGTAGATATTTCGCATCCAGATTTTGAAGATCACATTGATTCTGTGAATCAGATTTTGCAGGATATTAAAGCACATGAAAAACCGGTTATTATGGTTTTTAATAAAATTGATGCTTACAAACATTTGACAATAGAGGAAGATGATTTGATTACAGAGAAAACCAGAAAACACTGGACGCTAGATGAATGGAAGCAAACCTGGATGAGTAATGTTGGTCATGACAAAACATTGTTTATTTCGGCGACACAAAAACAAAATTTTGAAGAATTTAGAGAAATGGTTTATGAAGCTGTTCGCCAGATTCATATCACGAGATTTCCGTATAATAAGTTTTTGTATCCGGATTATAAAGATGCAATTGAGAAAGAAGAAGAATAAGATTTTTTATATTATAGTATCATAAACCGTAAAGTTCGCAAAGCTAGAATCAACATCCAGCTTTGCGAACTTTGCAGTTAATAAAAAGCTTTGTAAAAAATCTTTGCGCTCTTTGCGCTAAATTAGTATGAAGTTTCTTTAAGATCAGAATCCGAAGTTAACTCCTAAACCAAAAACTTCTCTTGTTTGCAATCCTTCAAAAGCATTATCGTCATAAATAGCTTGGAAGGACAAATTTGCAGATAAAAATTTATTTACTTTCATCACAATATTTAGTGAATAATCGATGTCGACATTTTGTGGATCTTCTAAATAATTAGAGTACAAGTTCAGTGTATTCTCTGCCGTTACGTTAGTCATAATGGCTAGTTTGTAATAAATCGATGCATAGAAACCTAATTCGTAACGCATGCTTTTGCCTTCGTCAACACCAAAATACGAGCCATCAACATAAGGTAAGCCGGTAAATCTGTCAATTCCAGTTGTATAAGCGTTATCTACAAAAGTGAATTTTGAAGTTAGAGGAGCAAAATTTATTTTTAGATTAGCGTCTTTTGTCCAGTAAATTCCTGGACCTGTAGTAAGATAACCCGGAGACATAAATTTGGTTTGTTCGGTCCTGATTTGTTTTCCGTTGACATCTTGACTGTAAATATAACCAGTTGAAAACTGCGTCCTAAAATTCAGGAAATAGGAGTAATACCATTGACCGAAAGCTTTTTTTCCAACTATTGAATTGAATTCTAAACGGTCATCGGTTTTTTTTGTGAAGTCATCATTTTTGGTTTGTAAAAGTCCGTATGATGCAAGGATTTTATTATCCCAGGTGATGTCGTCTTTTTTGTAATTAAAGTCGTAATTGATTCCTAGTGTTCCTGAAAAGCTGTCTTCACCTCCAGCAATCCAGTTGTTGAAACTCGACTGATTTAATAAAAGGGAGACAGTTCCTTTGGTTTTCCAGCCTTCGCCTTCGATGGTGTCATTAATTTTTTTTACTGCTTTTTCAGTGTTTGTAATTAATTCTTTTTCTGAATTTTGGGCTTGTAAAAATGTGAAGTTTACTAAAATGAAAAGTAATAAGGCTAGCTTTCTCATGGTTTTTAGTTTAGAAGTGTATAAACAAATATACTAAAAACCGTTAAAAGCTTAAGTGTTAATTGGTTGTAAAAGCGAGTTATTTCTTAGATTCTTTGTATAAAGGTACTGCAGAGCATGCTTCGCCATACATTATGCTTCTTGCAAACGGCTGTAAATAGGTTGTTGCTAAGATATAAGCACGCATTGGAACTGGTTTTCTTGAACATCCTTTTACAATTACAGGTTTGCTTTTGTAAACAGAATAGTCAAGTTTGCTTAAGATTTCTTCGTATAAACTTCCGTCCAAATCTTCAATAGTTCCGTTGACCACTTTTTTTGCATAAGGCGCTAAATGAACACTTACTAAAATTAATGCCCAAGCCGGAACAATTGCATCTGTACTACAATTTACTGCTACATATTGATCTTGGTATTGCGACCAATCGTGATTTTTAAGATGTTCTCTAAAGTCTTTTTCTTTCAATAAAAATCCTTCCAAAAGCCATTGCGAAATGTCAATCTGCACACGCATTCCTTTTGGATAATAATCTTCAAGATCAAAAACTTCTAAAGCGCTATTGGCAACTTTATTGATGATTTCTTCCATAATGAAGTCTTAAAGTCGAATGTCAAAAGTCATAAAGTCTTTACCTGAAGACTTTATGACTTTTGACTTTATGACTAATTTTAAAGCATTCCTAATTCTAATTTTGCTTCTTCGCTCATTAAATCTTTGCTCCAAGGCGGATCGAAAGTAATTTCAACATCAACATCTTTAATGTTTTCAATTGTTTTTACTTTTTCTTCAACTTCTCTTGGCAAGCTTTCCGCAACTGGGCAGTTTGGAGATGTTAATGTCATTAAGATTTTTACTTCGTAATCAGTATTTACCATTACGTCGTAAATTAATCCTAACTCATAAATATCAACAGGAATCTCCGGATCGTAAATTCCTTTTAAAACTTTTACAATTGATTCTCCTAATTCGTTTGTGTCAATTTCTTGTTCCATTGTTATTTTTTGTTTTTACCATTAAGACATTAAGAAAATTAAGTTTTGCAGTATGCTTAATTCTCTTTTAACTACCAAGAAAATTAAGCTTAGTACTTTATGAACCTTAATGTCTTAATGGTTTAAAATTTTTTTAATTTTTGTTTTTTGCATCAAAAGCTAAAGCGTACATTTTGATGTTTTTGATCATCGAAACCAAACCGTTGGCACGTGTTGCTGATAAATGTTCTTTTAACCCAATTTCATCTATAAAATCAGTATCAGCATTTATAATGTCTGATGCTTTTTGGTTGGAGAAAGCACGAATTAAAATCGCGATTATTCCTTTTGTCAAAATAGCATCGCTGTCTGCTGTGAAAACAATTTTATCATCGTTTTGTTCACCTTGCAACCAAACTTTCGATTGGCAACCTTTGATTAAATTCTCGTCGGTTTTGTACTCTTCTTTAATTAACGGAAGACTTTTTCCTAGTTCGATGATGTATTCATAACGTTGCATCCAGTCGTCGAACATTGAGAATTCGTCTATTATTTCGTTTTGTATCTCTTTAATTGTCATAATTATTCTTTAGCAAAATCAACTAGCAAATTTACCAATTTTTCTATTTCCTTGGGAGGAAAACCATTGTCAAAACCTGCAGTTTCGTAGGTCTTTTGATTTTGAGTTATTTTTAAATTTCCAATTGCGGCGCCATCATAAAATCGCTTTTCAGTTGGTGCTTTTAAGGTTGGAATGCTTTCTAATTTTATTTTTGAAAACGCTGTTACAATCTGTTTCCATTTTGCATCGGTGATTTTCTTTTCTATCGGCTGTGCGTCTCTGCCATTGATAACTGAAACTGTTTTATTCTGAACAACGATCTTTTTGTAGACTCCTCTCGAAACCGCAGAATATTCCATTTGTGTTGTTGTCATATCAGCAAGTTTTTGGCTTGAACAGCCTGTTCCGAAGAAAATTGTCAGGAGTAATAAAGATAGTATTCTCATAAAATGTATTTTTTAGCTTAACATGGTTTTTGCTTTTTTCACTGCCTCAACCATTGCATCAATTTCTTCTTTAGTATTGTAAAAAGAGAAAGAAGCACGAATGGTTCCCGGAATACAGAAGAAATTCATGATGGGTTGTGCACAATGGTGACCAGTACGAACGGCGATTCCTAATTTATCGATAATAGAACCAACGTCGTAAGGATGAATTCCATCAATATTAAACGAAACCACAGAAGCTTTATTTTTTCCGGTTCCGTAAATTTTAAGGCCTTCAATCTCTAATAAACGTTTTGTAGCATGTTCTAATAATTCGTTTTCGTATTGCTGAATATTCTCAAAACCAATATTGTTTAAATAATCAATTGCAGTTCCTAAAACAATTCCACCAGCGATATTTGGAGTTCCGGCCTCGAATTTATGAGGAAGATCAGCATAAGTCGTTTTTTCGAAAGTCACTTCTTTGATCATTTCGCCACCGCCTTGATAAGGAGGAAGTTTGTTTAACCACTCTTCTTTTCCGTATAGAATTCCGGTTCCGGTTGGGCCACACATTTTATGACCTGAAAAAGCATAAAAATCGCAATCTAATTCCTGAACGTTCGGTTTTAAATGCGGAACAGCCTGTGCGCCATCAATTAAAACGGCAGCTCCAACAGCATGTGCTTTATCAATAATATATTTTATAGGATTGATGATTCCCAATGCGTTCGAAATATGATTTACGGTAACGACTTTGGTTTTTTCTGATAACAAAGCATCAAAAGCTTCCATAATCAATTCGCCGTCTTCGTTCATCGGAATCACTTTTAAAGTTGCTCCCGTTTTTTCGCATAACATTTGCCACGGCACAATATTACTGTGGTGTTCTAAGGACGAAACAATTACTTCATCGCCCGGTTTCAAAATTGAAGCAAAACCGTTAGTCACTAAATTAATTCCGTGTGTTGTTCCTGAAGTAAAAAGTACTTCGTGAGCAAATTTTGCATTAATATGTTGTTGCACTTTACCACGAGAAATCTCGTAAGCATCAGTAGCTAATTGACTTAAAGTGTGAACACCTCTATGAATGTTGGCGTTTATTTCCTGATAATATTTCACTTCAGCATCGATCACAATTTGTGGCTTTTGCGAAGTCGCTCCGTTATCGAAATATACCAATGGTTTTCCGTTTACTTTTTGTGAAAGTATCGGAAATTCAGCTCTTATTTTTTGGATATCTAGCATGTCTTATTTAGAAAAATTCTATCTACAAAAGTACTAAAACTAAATTGGTTTCCCCATGAAAACTATAATTTCCTTTTATGGCGCCATCAGCGAGAGGTTTAAATGTCGATTCCGTAAAATTAGATTTGATTTTATAAATTATATGAAACGGAAATCTAAATTCGATCATAATATCGTGATCATAAATTAATTATATTGCATTAAAAATAGCTGACATCATTATGAAAAAATTTCTCAAAGTACTTCTGCTTGTTTTGGTTCTTGCCTTTTTGTATTTCGGATTTACCACTTATCCCAAACTTGATTTGATTTCCGGTTTCTCAGCCAAAAGTGTAGCTTCCGGACATTTTATGGATAACAGATCGTTAGACTTGATTCAGAAAACGGACAATGATATCGATATGATTGATTTGGCTAAAAATTCAATTGATGATGCCGGTAAGTTTGCAACAGCTTCTGTTTATGGTTTAAAAGAAAGAAAAGCGATTTATCGCGAAGGTTTGGGTGCAACTTTGATCAATGATGATTTTGATGTTTCAAAACCGTATTTGCTTCCGAAAAGAACAAAATTGGTTAACAATCTTCCGTTTCCTTACGGGAATAATGAACCAAAAGATACTACGTTTTCAAATGTTGATTACGCTAAACTGAAAAGCGCTGTTGATAATTCATTTGATAAAAATGGAGGAAAAGCAAAGAGAACGCGTGCTGTTGTAGTTTTATATAAAGATAAATTGATCGCTGAGAAATATGATACCGGTTTCAATAAAGACAGTAAAATTTTGGGTTGGTCGATGACAAAAAGTATCACTAGTTCTGCCTTTGGAGTTTTAGCCAAACAAGGAAAAATTGATATTTATAAACCGGCTCCAATTGCAGAATGGCAAAATGATGATCGTAAAATTATCACGATTAATGATTTACTTCATATGAATTCTGGTTTAGAATGGGAAGAGAATTACAGCACGATTTGCGATGCTACAAAAATGCTTTTTCAGGCAGAAGATATGGGAAAAGTGCAAATGGATAAACCAGCACAATTTAAACCCAACACACATTGGAATTACTCCTCTGGAACAACCAATTTATTATCCCGAATATTAAGAAACCAGTTTAAAACACAACAAGAATATTTGGACTTTTGGTACGGCGCTGTAATCGACAAAATCGGAATGAAATCTATGATTGTGGAACAAGATATGTCAGGAACTTTTGTTGGTTCCTCTTACGGATGGGCGACACCAAGAGACTGGTCAAAATTTGGATTATTATACCTTCACAAAGGAAATTGGAACGGAGAACAAATCTTAGATGAAAGCTGGGTAAAATATACGGCAACACCAACCAATACTTCTGAAGGAAAATACGGAGCACAGTTTTGGTTAAACGCCGGAGGAAAATTCCCGGATGTACCTCGCGATATGTTTTACTGCAGTGGTTACCAAGGGCAAATGGTGGCGATTATTCCGTCTTTAGATATGGTAATTGTGAGAATGGGAGTGAAGGAAGAAGAGCCTGGATTTGATTTTAATGGGTTTTTGAAGGGGATAATTTCTTCTATAAAAAAATAGTTTCATTTCTAAAAACATAGGAATTAGATTACTATTTTTACCGAAATATTATTTTATGTCTGAATACAAAAGACCTCGAATTAAAAAAATTTCGGAAATTATAATTGATGAGGATGCTTATATTGAAAACGCATGTTCAAAAAACGCAAAAAAGATTAATGATATATCTGAAAATATAATTACAGAATTTTGGATCGATAAACATTATTCTATCAGAGATCAACATGGAGATGATTTTGGAAAGAGAGAAGGTATTGATATAAAAACGGTAGAGGATGTTGTAAATAGATCGTTTAAAATATTGAAGTATTTTAATTTCAAGAATGGAAAGTTTCAGTTTGTAAATTTCCCACCTAAAAAAATTAGACCAATAAGAATAGTTTTAAAACAAATTTTTGAAGAGAATGAAACTTTAAATATTATTGCTGAGTATAATTTTATTGAACTTAATTTATATGAAGTGACAGTTATTACAGCTTTAAGAAAAGAAAATTTTACTTTATCAGATGGTCAATATGGAATTGTTTTTGATTTCGATAAAATCAAATTAATGTTTAAAGTGAGAGGAAATGAGATTTTGATAGATGAATATATTTATTAAATGAATAAAAATATTACCTTTGTATAAAGAGCAGGATAATACTCTGGGAAGTCTAATAGACAGGACAAAAATCTGGGAAGCTCTTTTTACAAAATAAAAAAACCACTCTTTTGAGTGGTTTTTTTGTATTTATCAATTTTCTACAAATCAAATCCTAAATTCACGCCCAATTTCATGGCAATGATTTTAGTAATTCTTTGTTTTAATTCCGGTATTTTGATGCTTTCGATAACGGCATTTGAGAATGCGTACATCAATAAAGCTTTA
Source organism: Flavobacterium sp. 245 (assembly GCF_004362055.1). Taxonomy (GTDB): domain Bacteria; phylum Bacteroidota; class Bacteroidia; order Flavobacteriales; family Flavobacteriaceae; genus Flavobacterium. The sequence goes on along the minus strand of NZ_SNXB01000001.1, from coordinate 480,588 downwards.
GCTTCTTTTTTAGGAATACCACGAGATTGCATGTAGAACATTGCTGTTTCATCAAGTTGTCCAACAGTACAACCGTGCGAACATTTTACGTCATCTGCAAAAATTTCTAATTGTGGTTTTGCGTTGATAGTGGCTTTGTCGCTCAATAAAATATTGTTGCTTTTTTGGAAAGCATTTGTTTTTTGAGCTTCTTTTTCTACCAAAACTTTTCCGTTGAAAACTCCAGTCGAACGATCAGAGAAAATTCCTTTATAATCCTGAAAACTTTCGCAATTTGGCGTTGCATGGTTTACCAAAGTATAATGATCAACGTGTTGTTTTTCGCCAATAATCGTAATTCCGTTTAACGTACTTGTCAATCTTTCTCCAAAATGATAAAAGTTCAAATTGTTACGAGTCAGATTTCCTCCAAACGAGAAGGTATGTACGTAAACATGACTTTCTTGTTGTTGTGAAACGTAAGTGTTGTCAATTAAATTCGCTTCAAGATTGTCGTTTTGGATTTTGTAGTGATCTACAATCGCACGTTTTTGAGCAAAAATCTCTGTAACCGAATTGGTTAAAACCGGATTTTCATTCAAGCTTTGGTGGCGTTCGATAATTTGAACATGTGAATTTTCTCCAACAATAATCAAATTTCGTGGTTGAACTAACAAGGCAGATTCATTTCCTGTTGAGAAATACATGATCTCAATAGGTTTGTCAGCCACTTTCTTTTGCGGAATATTGATAAAAGCTCCTTCGCTTGCAAAAGCAGTATTCAACGAAGTCAAGCTTTCGTCTTTACTTGCAATTTGGTTGAAGTATTTATCGATTACCATTTTATATTTTGGTTTGGTCAATGCCGAAGACATCAAACAAACATCTATTCCGTCATGTGTTGTAGAAGACAAATGCGAGCTGAAAACCCCATCGATAAACACCAATTTATAAGTGTCGATTTCGTGTAAAAAGTATTTTTTTACGTGGTTAAATTCAATTGCATTTTCCTGCTTTGGAAAAACCGTAAAGTCATTTTTTAGGATGGCGTTTAAGGATGTATATTTCCAAGCTTCTTCTTTTTTGGTTGGGAAACCTTTATTTTCGAAGTTTTTTAGGGCATTTGTGCGAATGTCATGCAAATCTGAATGTACATCGACACGCTCTTCAAAAGCCATAAAAGACGATACTAATTTTTCTTTTAAATCCATTGTTCTTTTGTTTCCTTCGGTGTTTCAGGTTTCAAGTTTCAGGTTGCCCGTTGTGACTTAATTCCTTTGAATCCGTATTGTTTCAGGTTTAATGTTTCAGGTTTTTTACTGAAACTTATTTCCTTTGAAATCTTTTTTATTGAGATAAGTGATAAAGTTTTTTATTTTACCGCTTAAATTTTCATAATCTGTTTTTAAAACTTCGAATTTTTGTTCTGAAATATATTCAAAATCAAAAACCCGATATAGCTGAGATCTTGTTTCTCCGGCTGAACCTTTTGCGATTGATAAAAATTGTCGAAACTCTAAATTTCCATCTCTTTCAAAACCTTCAGCGATATTATCCATTACTGAACGAGAAGAATCCTTTATTTGATTTTTAAATCTGAGATCTGATCTTAACTCTGTTTGAACTGCAATAAGATGAATTTCTTTTGCTAATCGTCGAGCTTCTTTCCAAATTTCTAAATCTTCAAATCGAGTTATTGTTGCCATAATTTCCGCCTTTATAATTTTAAGTTTAAACTTACAAAATGTAGTTTAACTTGAAACTAAAAAAACTTGAAACCTGAAACAAAAATTTTAATTCTCTGCTTTAATCCAGTCGTATCCTTTTTCTTCCAATTCGTAAGCCAATTCTTTTCCTCCTGATTTTACGATTCTTCCGTTGTATAGAACGTGAACGAAATCCGGAACGATATAATCTAACAAACGTTGGTAGTGTGTGATTACGATAATTGCGTTTTTCTCGCTTTTTAATTTGTTAACTCCGTTAGCCACAATTCTTAAAGCATCGATATCAAGACCAGAATCGGTTTCGTCAAGGATAGCTAATTTTGGTTCTAACATTGCCATTTGAAAAATCTCGTTTCTTTTTTTCTCTCCTCCGGAAAAACCTTCGTTTAAAGAACGAGATAAAAATTTACGATCGATTTCTAATAATTCTGATTTCTCACGAATTACTTTTAGCATTTCGTTAGCCGGCATTTCTTCTTGTCCGTTTGCTTTACGAGTTTCGTTGATTGCAGTTTTCATAAAGTTAGTTACACTAACTCCAGGGATTTCTACAGGATATTGAAACGAAAGGAAAACTCCTTTATGCGCTCTTTCTTCTGGAGCAAGATCAGCAAGATCTTCTCCGTCAAGGAAAACTTCTCCATCAGTAACTTCGTAGTTTTCGTTTCCTGCGATAACTGCAGAAAGTGTACTTTTTCCAGAACCGTTTGGTCCCATGATAGCGTGTACTTCGCCAGCTTTAACTTCTATATTAATTCCTTTAAGGATTTCTTTATCACCAATTCCGGCGTGAAGGTTTTTTATTGATAACATTGTTTTTTTATTTTTATATAAATGTCAATTCTATTTTTGTTGTTTGGTTTAGGATGTTGGCATTAAAATGCGCGTGTCCTAAATATTCCATGCCTAAATAATCGGCTGTTTTTTTGAACGGAATGTAAAAACTCTCTTCAATTTCGTTGTCGTGTGAATTTGATATCACACCAATTTTCTTCCCTCTAAGCTTTCGTCCGGTTTCTTTTTCAATTCGGATTAAATCCGAAAAACGATCAAAGAAAACCTTCATAATTCCACTCATATTATACCAATATATCGGCGTTGCAAAAATTAAAGTATCGTACTCTTCGAGTATTCTTCTTATTAAAGGCAGAAAATCATCTTCTCTGTTTTTGCTTTCGTAATCGTAATGAGAAATATTATAATCACTTAGGTCAATCACATCAATTCCCGATTCCTTTGCAATTTCATCGACAATTTTTGTTGTGTTTCCGTTTTTTCTGGCAGAACCTAAAATGATGACTTTTTTGCTTTCCATCTTTCAATTATCCAACAGATCCTTCTAAAGAAATCTCTAATAATTTTTGAGCTTCAACAGCAAATTCCATTGGTAATTTGTTCAATACATCTTTACTGAAACCGTTTACAATTAAGGCAATCGCTTTTTCTGTCGGTATACCTCTTTGGTTGCAATAAAAAACCTGATCTTCTCCAATTTTACTTGTAGTTGCTTCGTGCTCGATTTTAGCCGATGGATTTTTACTTTCGATATACGGGAAAGTATGCGCTCCACAATTGTTACCCATTAAAAGAGAATCGCATTGTGAAAAGTTTCTTGCATTCTCAGCTCTTGGGCTAATTTGCACTAATCCACGGTAACTGTTTTGTGATTTACCAGCAGAAATACCTTTAGAAATAATAGTCGATTTAGTGTTCTTACCTAAATGGATCATTTTAGTTCCGGTATCTGCCTGTTGGTAATTATTGGTAACGGCAATAGAATAAAATTCTCCCACCGAATTGTCTCCTTTTAATACACAAGAAGGATATTTCCAGGTTACAGCAGAACCTGTTTCAACTTGTGTCCATGAAATTTTAGCGTTTGTTTCGCATAAACCTCTTTTGGTTACGAAGTTGTAAACGCCACCTTTTCCTTCTTTGTTTCCTGGGAACCAGTTTTGAACGGTAGAATATTTAATTTCTGCATCATCCAAAGCGATTAATTCAACCACCGCAGCGTGCAATTGATTTTCGTCACGGCTTGGTGCAGTACATCCTTCAAGGTATGAAACGTAACTTCCAGCATCAGCAATAACAAGTGTTCTTTCGAATTGTCCTGTTCCTGCCTGATTGATTCTGAAATACGTTGAAAGTTCCATTGGGCAACGAACGCCTTTTGGAATATAACAGAAACTTCCGTCAGAGAAAACTGCTGAGTTTAATGCTGCGTAGAAGTTGTCTTTTTGAGGTACAACAGTTCCTAAATATTTTTTTACTAATTCTGGATGCTCTTTGATAGCTTCAGAAATCGGGCAGAAAATAATTCCTTTTTCTCCCAATGTTTTCTTGAAAGTTGTTGCAACAGAAACAGAATCGACAACAATATCCATAGCGACATTGTTCATCATTTTTTGTTCGTCAACAGAGATTCCAAGTTTTTTGTACATCTCTAATAATTCAGGATCTACATCATCCAAAGTTTTGTTTGGATCTACTTGTTTTGGAGCTGAGTAATAAGAAATGGCTTGGAAATCTGGTTTTTCGTAACGAACATTAGCCCATTCTGGCTCGATCATTTCTTTCCAGGCACGAAAAGCTTCAATGCGCCATTCGGTCATCCATTCTGGCTCTTCTTTTTTAAGAGAAATAGCTCTTACGATATCTTCGTTTAAGCCAATAGGAAACGTCTCCGATTCTATATCAGTATAAAATCCGTATTCGTATTCTTTAGTTTCGAGTTCGATTTTTAAATCGTCTTCTGTGTATTTGCTCATTATTTTTTTATTGTCTTAAAGTTTTAAAGTCCAAAGTTGGAAAGTCAATCAGAAGTCTTTAAGACTTTCTGACTTTCGGCTTTTGACTACAGAGAGAATGATTCTCCGCAACCACAAGTTCTGCTTGCATTTGGATTATTGAATACAAATCCTTTTCCGTTTAATCCTCCAGAGAATTCTAGAATTGTTCCGGCTAAATAAAGGAATGATTTTTTTTCAACTGCAATTGTTATGTCGTTGTCTACAAATATTTTATCGTCTTCGCCTTTGGTTTTGTCAAATTTTAAATCATACGACAAACCAGAGCATCCGCCACTTTTCACACCTACACGTACGTAGTCATGTGCGGCATCAAAACCATCATCACTCATCAAGTCGATGATTTTCTTTTTGGCTGTATCAGAAACTTTTATCATTGTTTATGGTATTTAATTTTCTTTCATTTTTAAATCGCAATCAAAATCGTAATCAAATTATTACATTTTTAAAATGCTGTGTTTCAATGTTCAAATGAAATTGTCTGCAAAGATACGACTTAAAAACCTTTTTCCATAACGGTTCACATTATTATAACAAATGTTAAAATAGATAGAAGTTATTTTATGTTTTAAAATTCTTCTTGAAGTGGCGTGATTGGTAGATAAATAAAAAGAAACTTACAAAAGCTTAATTTGTTCGTTATTAAATGCTAAGAGTTTTAAAAAAGAGTTAAAATCCCGTATATTTACCTGTTTGTAGTTGTAAATTTATGGTATTTTTGCAGAAAATTATGAGTAATTATGAAGAAAAATTACAAAGATAGCTGGATAAAAGCACTTTTTGCAGTAATTTTTATTTTTGGTATAGGTGCTACATATTTGATTTTCAGCAACGAGCCAAATAACATTATTGAACAGCCATCGGCAAGCAGATTAGAAATTACTGGTCCTGCCTCAGAGTATACTGATCAGGAAAACATATTAGATTCGTTAAATAATTTGAAATTAGCTTATGATGTCGCTATTTTCGAAAAAACTGCGCTTTCTCAAGAATTAGAATTTGAAAAAAAGAATATTGAGAATTTGATGGAAATTATAAAAGCTTCTAAAAATCCATCGAACGAACAAATTAAAATTTATCGTAAACAGCTTTCAGATTTGAAAATAACGCTGGATACAAAAATTGCTGAGATCAAAAAATTAAAATCTCAGAATAAAAATCTGTTAAACGAAATTGAAAGCCAGAATGTTGTCATGTATAAGCAAAAGGCTGAAAATGATACTTTAATTTCGAAACAGAAAAAATTGGAATCTACATTAAAAGATGCTTCAAAACTTTCTTTAGGAAATTTTAAAGTCACCGCTCTCAACGAAAAAAGTTCTGGAAAAGAACAGGAAACTACCAAAGCAAAAAACACTGACAAGCTCAAAATTAGCTTTTCTGTTAACGGAAATTCTGTTGCAAAAACAGGAAAAAGAGTATATTACGTTCAGGTTTTAGATCAAAAAAACACGGTTTTAGGGGAGAATAAATTAATAGAATTTGGCAATGATAAGGCTTTAGTTTACAGTTTTTTAGTTGGTGTAGATTACCAAGGAAAAATGGCTAATGTTTATGGTGTTTTAAATAATGAGCTGGCCAAGTTTAAAAAAGGAACTTATTTTGTCAATTTCTTCGACAAACAAGAAATAATGGGCAGTTCGTCAATTACTTTAGAATAGCTTTTGTAAAAGTTTTAGAAGGAATTTTTAGTTTAAAGCAGCAGGAATTGCTAGCTTTGTTTGCTACTAGAAATTATTTTTTATGAAACTTTACCCAATAGAATCTGGAAATTTTAAGTTAGACGGAGGCGCTATGTTTGGCGTTGTTCCTAAAACAATCTGGAACAAAACCAATCCTGCCGATGCGAATAATTTAATTGATATTGCGGCCCGCTGTCTGCTGATTGAAGATGGAAACCGCCTTATTTTGATTGATACGGGAATGGGTGACAAGCAATCAGAGAAATTTTTTGGTTATTATTCACTTTGGGGTTCACATTCTATTGATAAATCGCTGGCAAAATATGGTTTTCACCGAGATGATGTAACAGATGTTTTTATGACGCACCTGCATTTTGATCATTGTGGAGGAAGTGTGCAGTGGAATTCGGATAAAACGGGTTATGAACCAGCTTTTAAAAATGCAAAATTCTGGACGAATGAAAATCATTGGGAATGGGCAACAAAACCCAATCTTCGTGAAAAAGCTTCTTTTTTGGCAGAAAATATATTGCCGATGCAGGAAAGCGGTCAATTGAATTTTGTTGAAAGACCCGAAAGCGGTTTTGGTTTTTCGAATGAATTAGGTTTTGATATTTTTTACGTTGACGGCCATACCGAAAAACAAATGATTCCGCATATTAAATATAAAGACAAAACAATTGTCTTTTGCGCTGATTTATTGGCGACAGCTGGGCATATTCCGCTTCCATATGTAATGGGTTATGACACGCGTCCGTTATTGACAATGCCCGAAAAAGCAAAATTACTGAACGTTGCAGCCGATCAGAATTATTATTTATTTTTAGAACATGATGCTCATAATCAAATTATAACTGTTGAGCATACTGAAAAAGGTGTTCGTTTGAAAGAGGTATTTACCTGCGAAGATATTCTTTAGCTCTTTTTTTATAAAATTTAGATTCCTGCTTTTTTTCAATAAAAGAGCAGGAATTTCTTTTAATTGTTAAATAAGAAAAATCTGCATCATTAAAACCGCAAAGTAGGTTTTTTAGCACTTATCAAGTTGTTAAAAATTAACAAAAATTTTTTTATACTATGCAGTATGTTAAAGTTTTGCAGTGTGTGAAATTTAACACAAAATTCTTCAGTTGATAGTCTCATAAAGTTGTTTTTTAGTAAAATAATGGATAGGTTTGTGGCTCAAAATTTATTAATACTTAACCTATGAAAAAAGCAATACTATTCGTTTTGTTCATGTCTTTTTTTGGTGTAAAAGCACAAAAAGTAGATTTGGATCGTTTTTATTTTAACGTGAATTATCAAATCCTTCCGAAAGAAGGTGTTCCTTATGAAAAAAGAACTTATTCTTCAACAGTAAAATGTGGAGGGGCGATACAATCTTACGTGGATCCGGCTACTCTTAATGATCAAATTCATATCGCTGGCTGGAAAAAAGTAGAGAGTGGCGGTACAGTACAAATTGAACTTAATCTAGAAGATTTTGTTGAAAAAGGCGCTACTCCAGGAATAAGAACTGACGAGAAAAGAGATAAAGATGGTAAGGTGATCAGCAGAAAAGATTACCATTTTGTTTCAGCAAAATATGCAACTAGAGGTTATGCTAAGGTAAAAGGACCAGTTACTCCAGTAGCTGTAGTTGCAAAGCCAGTTGAGCAGGCAAAACCAGCAGAAGCACCAGCAACTACAAACAGGTTTTTGAAAAATGCCGTAATCAAAAAAGATACAACTTCAGCATCAGTAGTTGCGGCAGCAACAGAAGGTTTTAATTTAAGCTTTAATGGAGAATTGGAGTATAAATCTCAAGAATATGATAATTCATCAGCTGCATTAAAAGATTTTTATATCAATAAAGGTGCTATTCGTGATCAAATGTTGAGAAGTTTTGCTGATAAATCAATGAGTACTTTCAATTCAAGTGTTAATTCAACTTATGGTTATAGAGCTAAAAGCGACAATGAAATTCTTTGGATTTTGGATGCTAAAAGTGATGAAGGAAAAACGCAAATTGAAGCAATTCAGGCTGTAAAAGCTTTATTTTCAACTATGAAAGCTGATGAGCCAATAGATGACTTGAAATCTAATATGCAACCTCTTATCGAATATTTTGATTCATTGAAAACAAAATATGCTGAGGAAAATAAACCATCTCGAAAAATGAGATATTCTGCTTATTATAATTTAGCGGTTATTTACTTAATGTTAGATCAGCCAGAAAAAGCTATTGTTGAATCTGAAAAATTAATCGAGAATGATTATGACAAAAGTGACGGAAAAGCAATAATTGAAAAAGCGAATAAATTAATTGCAAGTTTTAAAGCAGCAAAAACTAATACTACGCATAATCCAGTTCTTAAATAAAATACTATGAAAAAAATTATACAAGTTGTTTTATTATTAATGCTTACAGGTATAAATCAAATTGTTAGTGGTCAATCTACTGGCTGGTTTGGTAAAGCTACTATAAGCAATCCACTAAATTTAAGAGGTCCTGTACCTCCAACAAATCCTGAATATGGAAATTACAAATCATATGAAATGATTTTGAATCTTTCACCAGGTTTGGAAAGTAGTATGAATAACAAAAAAGCGCCTTACTCTTCAGAGAAGTTTTATGAAGCTTTTTCGATTTCAGGTTTGAAAAAACAAAAAGAAGGTGAGTTTAAAGTAAAATACAATTTGACTCGTTTTGAACTTGTAAACGATGAAGAATATGTACAGACTTACTACCAAAAAGCGCCAGCTTATTATATTGGTTTAGAGTCTAATTTGGAAATTACAGATAAAACTGGAAAAGTAATCTATAAAAGATATACAACTCCTAAAGTTTGTATGTATGTTACAAACCCAACAGAGACTTATGAGAATTTGACGTATAAAATCTTAACTGACAATTTCTACAGCATGATTGAAGAATTTGAAGGTTTCTATTTGTATGGACCAAAAATTACAAAGCTGAGATATTCTGATATTGAGAAAAAGAAAAAGTCAAAATCAACATTTAACATTGAAGAATACAATCAGTCGCTTCAGGTTATGCCAACTTTAGTTGATGTTGACAGAGAAAACTGGGCAGATTTATTTGGAGAAGCTCAAAAATTCTGGAAAGAGCTTGTGAATTTTCAAGATAAAAATGATGAAGATTTAGCAAAACAAATTAGATTCAGTGCTAACTACAACTTGGCGGCAACTTATATTCTTTTAGGAAATGTTGAAGAAGCTTCAAAATATTTACCTGGAGTAAAAGAAAATGAAAAAAGCTTTTTGGGTATGAGAAATGATTATCCATACATGTCAACTTTAGTTGAGGATATTGAAAAATACAAAAAACTTACTGAAAAATCATTTACTATCGAGGCAATACCTCAAGAACCAGTTTTGGCATCATACAAAAAAGCGGCTACAGCATTTAGATATGCAGAATTCCCAGGTGAAGTTTTGGATACAGATTCTAAAGTTTGGAAAGGTAAAGTTAGAGTTATCAGCGATTATCCTGAATTGGTAGATTTAAGAACAGAGCAAACGGTATCTGGATTAAGATCAATGATGGACGGAATTGGTTCTGAAAAAAGCAGTGTTTACATTTACATTGAAGGACAGAAAAAACCAGAAAGAACTAACTTGAAAAAAGTAGTTAATATTAAAGATGAAGAAGGAAGAATGTACATTGTAGGTAAAACCGGAAGAGGAGTTTCTGCAATTTCATTTGGAGACAAGCCAGAAACAAGTTCAAAAAGATATTCAATGTTTGAAGAAGTTAAAAAAGGCGGAAAAGTTTCTTTATATCATGAGTTCTTCCCACAAGACGCTTTTACTTTGAAAAAAGCAATCGAGGATGAGTTCTTTTCTCCTCCAATTTTCCTTGGAAGAAGAAAAGCATTAAAAGAATATTTCTCTGATTGTCCTAAAATGATCGAGAATATCGATAAAGGAGCATACGATTTTGAAAATAAAGATACTTATATCAAAATGTTTGACGACTACACTAAATTATGTGGTAACTCATAATTTAGATTTAATTACAATTTGAAGAAAGGGCTGTCATTTTTGACAGCCCTTTTTTTATTCTGAAATTTTTAATCTAATTTCCAGCCAAAGGTAGTCTGGAAAACATAATCATCTTTTGAAGCTCCAGGTTTTGGCTTGTTGTCATAATTGTAAACAAACGACAGCTTGATGAAAAAGTCTAAAGGCAAATCGTATTTTGTATCTAAAGAAAAATCGGTACGAACCCTTTTGCTTTCGGTAATACTCGGAAAAATATTAGCTTTTGTCTGTATGCTGAAATCGCCAATGTCGTATAAATTAAAATCCGTTCCTACAAAGAGCTCCAAACTTTTATTAGCTTCGGGGGTTTCTGTAAAGCGTTCGTGGTTAAATGACAATCCTGAGGCAACGCCCCAATATTTTTTATTGCTATGCATAAGGTATTTTCCGTATCCTGCTTTTGAAATGATACGCAGTTCAATATCCTGTTCGGTATTAGATAAAGTGGTAACAGATAATGGTACAAAATAATCCTTTGGCAGTAAATAGACATAGCTTAATTCTGTATCGATCCTGCGAATGGGTTCGCTTTCATCTTGTACCGACTGAATTTGTTTGTACATAGCTGTTCCGTACCAGCGTTTTGCAGTGTATCCTAAATTTACATTTACAGTTAATTGCTGTAAGTTTTGCGCTTTAGTCAATTTTATTCCCACATCAAAACTAGCATCGAGCCTGTCCCAGAAACTTTCAGCAACTGGTTTTATATACACAATATCAGTTAAGTCAACTATCGATTTGGTCTGTGTTTCGATATTTGTAATCTCGCATTTATTGGGAGCTTTTATTTTTGAAATCTTGCCATTCAGCAAAACACCGTTAGTTAGGCTTATAATATGAATTCTTTCTGAGCCTATATTTTTTACATGTTTCCATTCCAGTTTAAAATCGTCTTTGCTATAGTCGGTTTCAATCTGTACGACACCTTTATTCATCATTTTTATTTTGCCAACAAGAATGTCATTGTTTTTTAGGACTAATGTATCAGAAGTCTGGGCACTGGTTTTGAAGAAAAATAAAAGAAAAAATAAAAGAATGATTTTCTTCATATTGGATTTATTTCTTTGATAGTCAGCTTTTAGTATTAAAGTTAGAAATAAAAACGCAATGTAAAGCAGGATTAAAAAAAAATCCCATTTTCAGTTTGTCGAAAATGGGATTTTTAAGGTTGATTGGTTGGTTTTGTTTTTTAGTTGGTTTTAAATTTCCAAACCTGGCCAACAGTTTCTCCTCCTTTATTGTCTTTTACAACAATTTTCCAGAAGTATTGTTTACCAGATTCAATTGTGGCATCAAGTGTCTTTTCTGATTTGTTTTCAGCAATTTTCGCTGTTGGAGGATTTGCTGTTCCAAAGTAAACATCATAAGTTAAAGCATCTGCAGTATCAACATCAGAAGCTGTCCATTTTAAAGAAACAGTTCCTGCATTTAAAGCTGCATTTAAAACTGGAGCAACCAATTCTGGAGCAAATGGTAGATGATTTACAACCGCTTCTCCAGCAGTGTAAAATTTAAAAACAGATGAATAAGTGCTAGCTAGACCTTTAGCGTCCGTTGCTTTTATTCTCCAGTAATAGGCAATATTTTTGCTTAATACAAAAGAAGCTGCGTTGTCTGCACCGTCAAAAGTTTTCTCTATTTGAGTGAAAGCATTATCTTTTGCAACTTGAATTTGATAGGTTATTGCATCCTTGTTTTCATCAGTAGATTTATTCCACGCAAAAGAAACCGTATTGTCTAAGCATAATTTATTATCTGCTGGGGAAGTTAGTACGGGCACACTTGGCGCCACGTTTACTGTAGGTGCTGGTTCTGGATCATCTGAACCTCCTCCGCAAGAAATAAATAAAACACTGATTATTGATAGATATATGAAATTTTTCATTTTTATTTTTTTATAATTTTTACGTATTCCGGAGTTTCAAGATAAATTTTGGCAGCATAAATTCCTGAAGGAAGATTTTCAAGATTTAAGTTTGCTCTTCCGTTTTCAATATTATACTTTCCATGAGAAACCACTTGCCCTCCAAAGTTGTATAATTCAATTACAACTTCAGATTTTGTACTTGGGATTTCAATTTCTATAGCTCCCGAAGTTGGGTTTGGATATGCAGACAGAATAGTTCCTAATTCTGAAGAAGAAACTTTTTTAGCAAAAATACCTTCGCAGGCTTTTGAAGTTGCAACTTCAATTAAACCTGCTTTATCCAACTCTAAACTAAAGTTAGCATCAGTAGTTTGAAATTGTGCTTCACCATCAACAAATACAGTATAAGGTGCAGTTCCTTCGGTGATTTCAACATCAACTTTTTTAGATGTTACAGTCGATTTTCCTGCTACGGTTCCGCCTTTTGCAATTGTAAGTGTATAATTTTGTTCAAAATTCTCGTCCGGAATCACGATCGAAATAGTATAAGTTCCAGGAGTTAAGCCTGTAACTTTTAGACTGTTGTTTGTAAAAGTGTATTTTTTTCCGCTGATCGTTGCTTCGTAGGCATAGGTACCTTTTGCCGTAATGCTTATTTCTCCATTATTTTCGCCTGAGCAAGATTCGCCTTTTGTTTCAACAGCAAAATTGTCGTTTGGCAATACAAGAGAAATGCCACAGTTTGTGTTATACGAAGCTAAAGCATCTTTTTTGCTTGCCCACTTTGTATCTGCATAAGTTGCATCATCAACTTGAATACAAGTCAAATTAGGATTGTTTTTAAAGCTGAAATAATTTAAATCATATAAACTGGTGAAATTTGCATTGTTACCATTTTTAACATTTAAAGTGTTTAAATTGTTTGAGCTACAATTGACTGCATTTAATTTTTTGTTTTTTGAAACATTCAAAGAGGTTAATTTATTTTCCTGACAATACACAGAATATAAATCAGTGTTATTTGATAACTCTAACGAAGTCAATTGATTTTTGCTGCATGAAAAATACCCTAAACGAGAATTTTTAGAAACATCGATGGTTGTCAATAAATTATTATCGCACCCTAATTGTGACAATATAGCGGCTTGTGACAAATCTAAAGTTTTCAGTTGATTATTTGCACAAAATACATATTGCAGGCTTTTGTTGTTTGATAAATCTAAGCTTGTTAACTGGTTGTTGGCACAGTTTAAATAATAAACATTTGGATTTTTAGTTAGATTTAAAGTTGTCAGTTTATTATCAATAGCATACAGATATCTTAATTTTGTGTTTTTTGAAAGATCCAATGTTGTTAGTTGGTTCTCTTGACAAAATAAATCCGTCAGCTCTGTATTTTGAGAAAGATTAATCTCTGTTAATTGATTGCCTCTAAAGTCAAAATTGCTTAGCAAAACATTTTTAGAAACATCAATTTTACTAAGACGGTTGTTGCCACAGCTAATGTCATAAAGCGCAGTATTTTTTGAAAGGTCTAATTCGCTTAAACGATTATTTGCAACATATAATTTTTCAAGTGCTTTAAAATCTTGTATTCCGGTTAGGTCATAGATTGCATCTGTTTGAACGTTTATGCTTTCAGAAAGATTTAATTCTTTAACAGAAGAAATACTAGAAGTCAAAACAACTCCATTAACACCATCTTTATCAATACCAAGTGCAATCAGCTTAGCTTCGAACTTAACATCTGGAATAAGTGTGAAAACTTTAGAATCGCAAGTTACATCATAAGATGCCGCTGTTTCTTTTGCTGCAGCCCAATTAGCATCTGCAAAAGCTTTATCGTCAATTTGAATACAGGTTAAATTAGTATTGCTTTTGAAATTGCCAGCAGCCATATTCTGCATGTTTTTATTGTTTCCATTCTTTAAATTTATGCTGAATAAATTGTTTGACGAAGCATCAATTTTTAATAGAGCGGTATTCTTTGAAAGATCTAAATTTAATAACTGATTTGATTTAGCATTTGCTGAAGTCAAAGCAACGTTTTTTGTTAAATCGACAGCTTTCAAATTATTTGAAGAAAAATCTAATTCTTTTAAACCAGTAAATCCTTCAATACCTGTTAAGTTTGAGATATTGCTTGAAGATACATTCAAAGTAGTAACTGCAGCAATACTTGATGTTAAAACTTTTCCGTTTTTGCCATCGATGTCAATACCTAATGCAATTAATTTAGCTTCAAAATTACTATCTGGAATTGCAGTAAAAGCATTACAGAGCGTATTGTAATTTGCTGATGCATCTTTTAAAGCAGACCAATTAGTTGCAGAAAAATTTTCATCATCGACCTGAATACATTTTAAACTTGGATTGTTTAAAAATGAGGAAGTGCTTTTGTTTAATAAAGTGTTTTTTCCGTTTTTCAAATCTAAACTTACAAGTTTGTTATTTGATGCATTTACAGAAGTTAACAATGCATTTTTAGATAAGTCTAAGAACAACAATTGATTGTCTTTGCAGTTTAATGTTTCCAAGCTCGCAAAACTTTCAATTCCGCTTAAATTTGTAATAGAGCTGTTAGAAACGTCAAGCGTTTTGATTTGTGCAATACTAGAAGTTAAAACCTGACCATTAACGCCATCAATGTCAATATTTAAAGCAATCAGTTTGGCTTCAAAATTTGGATCAGGAATTTGAGTGTATGGTCTGCAGTCTTCAGAGAATTTGGCCCAGCTGTCTTTAGCAGTGCTCCATTTGCTGTCAGCATTGATTTTGTTGTCAACTAAAATGCAAGTTAAACTTAGATTGTTTTTTACACCTAAAGTTAAAGCAGTGTTGTTTCCATTTTTTAAATTAAGATCATAAAGCATTTTGTTAGATGCCAGACTTGCATAGGTAAGTTTTGTGTTTTTTGATAAGTCAAGACTTTCAATTTTAGAGTCTTCAAAATATAGCATATTTAACGCTGTATTTTTAGAAAGGTCAAGCGTTTTTATAAGGTTTTGTCTTGCAACTAATGACTTTAATTTAGGATTATTAGTTAAGTCTAATTCTGATATACTATTGCCATCGATCGTTAGTTCTTCAAGCAACGCATTTTTAGAAACGTCAATTTTTGTTAAAGAATTATAATGTATTTCTAATCTCCAAAGTTTTGTGTTTTGCGTAACATCTAATGTCGATATTTTGTTTGAAAGACAGTTTAACATTGCAAGTTCCTTATTTTTAGAAATATTTAATTCTGTTAACTCATTATAATAACATTGAATATTAGTTAATAAGGTATTGTTGTCAGTATTTAAGCTTTTTATTTTATTACTATAACATTGAAGTGTTTTTAAATTTGGCTGTGTGCTTATATCTAGGGCAACTAATGTGTTATTTGCAGTGTTTAATGTTTCTAATGCTGTGTTTTTAGAAATATTCAACTCAGTAAGTTTATTGCCTTGAACATTTAAATTTTTCAATAAAACATTATTAGTGATATCGATCGAAGTAATTTGATTATAAGCACAATTTAAATCGGTAAGCAAAGGATTTTGTGAAAGATCTAAACTTGTAAGTTTGTTATTGTAAGGGACAAACTCAACGAGTTCTTTGTTGTTTGAAACAGAAATAGATGTAACCTGGTTTGTTTCAAATTTCAAAGTTTTCAGTTTAGTATTTTTTGAAACATCTATAGCAGTTAACTTATTACTATTGAAGTTTAAGCTTTCAAGTGCAAGATTATTAGATACATCTAACGCCGTCAATTGATTTGAACTGACATCGACAGTTTTCAGCATTAAATTTTTTGAAAGATCTAAAGCTGTAAGTTTACCATTATTGCCTCTAAAAGTCAGGTTTTCAAGTGAAGTAAAACCTTCAATTCCGGTTAAATTTGAAATAGTTGTTGTAGAATACGAAATATCAAGAGTTTTGATTCCTGATATTCCACTTGTAAGCACTTTTCCGTTAACACCATCTTTATCATAACCTTTTGAAATTAGGTATAGTTCAAATTCTTTATCCGGAATCATTGTATATTGTAGTGGAACCTCATTAACATCAACCATAGAAACATTGTCTACTAATATCTCAGAATTAAGAGAACCTGTTGTCAAGATGTCTACTTCAATATTTTCAGAAACAGTTGGAGTATAATCAAATTCAATTTTTCTCCATTCTGTAGTAGAAAAAGTGGCATCTGATTTTTTGATTATTTCTTCTTTAAAAGTTCCAGGTTTATGATATATACTGAAATCAATAGAAGAAAAAGTTCCTTTAACCAATTTGTGATATAAAGTAACTCGGTAAGTTTTACCAGCTATTACCGGAAAATATTCGGTATTAATATAATTTAATGTTCCACTGGCAACCATCATATTGATGCTGTAAGTACCATTTTGTGCAACGGAGCTTTGCGAAGCGAATCCACTGATGTAACGGTACCAATGCTCTGGTTGTGATGACGAAGTCCAGGTTTCAAAGTTTCCATTCGCGACCAAGTTGGTCTGAGCATAAATGGAAAAATTTGCCAATAAAAGCAACAAGAGTAGTTTTGTTTTCATAGAATAATTTTAGAAATAAGGTCGCGCAATAATACCTGTTTTAAGTCTAGTTTCCTTACGGAAAAGCGTAAAGCCGCATTATTTTTCTAATTCTTTGAAAATTTACCAATAACCTACAGTGATTGTTTTTTATAAGAATATTTTTAAGTATTTGATACAAAGCTTCTTTTGTTAGCTTTTGGTTTCCTTAAAGTAAATTTAAATAATCATAACACAGTGTTAATCGTTAGTTTTTTGTAACAAAAAGTCCTAATTTAGGCCCATATTTAACTTTGACATTAAATTAAGATTACATGATTTATACTAAACCTATTAAATTATCTGCTTTTGCTTTATTGGTTTTGGCAGGTTGCGGAACAACTTTACAGGCACAATCTGCTGCTTCTAAAGAATTTATCAAAGCACCTTTGGCAGTTGTTAAAAAGGCACCAGTTACTGAAAACGAACTAAAAAGATGGAGCCATCTTGATTTAGTAAAAGATTCGATTCCAGGAATGAGTGTTGATAGGGCTTACGCCGAATTATTGCAAGGCAAAACGGGTCAAAAGGTAATTGTAGGGATTGTAGATTCTGGGATTGATATTGAGCATGAAGATTTGCAGGGAAAAATCTGGACAAATCCAAAAGAAATTCCTGGAAACGGAATCGACGATGATAAAAACGGATTCATTGACGATGTTCACGGATGGAATTTTCTTGGTAATGCCGTTCATGAAAATCTTGAATTGACACGTATTGTTAAAAAAAGCGACGATGGATCAGCGCAGTATAAAGAAGCTTTAAAACAATATAATGAGAAATATGAAGAGGCTTTAAAAAATAAGGAGCAAGTTGATTTTTTATTAGATGTTCATAATACAATCAAAAAAGAGCTTAATAAAAAAACATATAAAATTGAGGATTTAAGCACTTTAACTTCTACAGATCCAAAAGTAGCAAGATCTAAAATGGTCATGACGCAAATTTTTACAAATGCAGGTCCGACTTTTGATCCTGAAGCTGATTTTGAAGAATATAGAGAACAGGTTTACGACGAAATAGATTATAATTTAAACAAAGACTACGACGGAAGAAAAGTCGTAGGCGACAATCCTGATGACATCAAAAATAACCATTACGGAAATAATGTTGTTTTTGGTCCAGATAAAGAAAAAGCATTGCACGGAACTCACGTTGCCGGAATTATTGCGCAAGTAAGAGGGAATAATTTAGGAGGAGACGGTGTAGCAAATAACGTTGAAATCTTAACGGTAAGAGCAGTTCCTGATGGAGATGAGTATGATAAAGACATCGCGCTGGCAATTCGTTACGCAGTTGACAACGGCGCAAAAGTAATCAACGGAAGTTTTGGAAAAAGCTTTTCACCACATAAAGAATGGGTATATGAGGCACTAACATATGCTGCAAAAAAAGATGTTTTAATTGTTCATGCAGCAGGTAATGACGGATATAATATTGACGAAACTAAAAACATTAATTACCCAAATGACTCTAAAGACAATCTAAAAGAATTTACAAATAATGTGATTACAATTGGAGCAATCAACAAAGAATATGGTGAAAATGTGGTGGCAGGATTCTCAAATTTTGGAAAAATAAACGTAGATGTTTTTGCTCCAGGTGAAGAAATTTATGCAACCGTTCCTAACAATAAATATAAATATTTACAGGGAACTTCAATGGCGGCTCCAAATGTTGCTGGAGTAGCAGCATTAATTCGTTCTTACTATCCAAAACTAAAAGCAGCTCAGGTGAAGCAAATTTTAATGGATTCTGGAGTGGCGCTTCCTTCAAAAGTAGTTTTAGGGGAAAGTGAAAATTCAATTCAAAAACCTTCGGCAGTTTCTTCAGCAGAATCTTCAAGAACAGCAAAAATGGTAAATGCTTATAATGCTTTACTTATGGCCGAAAAAATGTCTAAAAAATAATCAAATAAAATACACTAATCCGGTGGAAGGGCGGCAGCCCTTCCATTTTTATTAAAATAACCATGCGAAAAATAATACTATTATCCTTTCTGAGTTTGGGCTTAAACTCAGCTTTTGCACAAAGCGCTCCTTATTGGCAGCAACATGTCGATTATAAAATGGAAGTATCGATGGATGTGAAAAATTATCTCTACAAAGGGAAACAAGAATTAGTTTACACTAATAATTCACCCGATACTCTAAAAAAAGTTTTCTATCATTTATATCCAAATGCTTTTCAGCCGGGAAGTGAAATGGATGCTCGTCTGCATTCTATAAAAGACCCAGATGCAAGAATGGTGAATAAAATTAAAGATGCTGATGGAAAAGAAATTAAACAAAGCCGAATTGAAACTTTAAAACCAAATGAAATTGGTTTCTTAAAAGTGACTAATTTTAAACAAGACGGCGTTGTGGCTCAAACGAGACTTTCGTCAACGATTTTAGAGGTTACTTTAGCAAAGCCAATGCTGCCAAATTCTAAAACTACTTTTACATTAGATTTTGAAGGTCAGGTACCCGTGCAGATTCGTCGTTCTGGACGAAATAATAAAGAGGGAGTGGAGCTTTCAATGTCACAATGGTATCCAAAATTAGCCGAATTTGATTTTGAAGGATGGCATGCAGATCCTTATATCGCAAGAGAATTTCACGGTGTATGGGGAGATTTTGATGTAAAAATTACTATCGATAAAGACTATACGCTTGGAGGTTCTGGGTATTTACAAGATAAAAATTCAATTGGACACGGCTATGAAGATGCTGGTGTAACAGTTGTTTATCCAAAAAAAGCAAAAACATTGACTTGGCATTTTATTGCGCCAAATGTTCACGATTTTACATGGGCAGCTGATAAAGCATACACGCATGATATTGTAAAAGGACCAAATGATGTTGATTTGCATTTCTTCTACAAAAATGACGAAAAAACAACTGGAAACTGGAAACAGCTTGAGCCTTTAATGGTAAAAGTTATGGAGTATTACAACCACAGAGTAGGACAATATCCGTATAAACAATACTCATTTATTCAAGGTGGCGATGGCGGAATGGAGTACGCAATGTGTACTTTGATGCTGGGAAGCGGAACACTTGAAGGAATTTTAGGAACTGCTACGCACGAATTAGGGCATTCTTGGTTCCAGCATATTTTGGCTTCAAACGAATCTAAGCATCCTTGGATGGACGAAGGTTTTACAACTTACATTGAAGACAGTGCTTTGAATGAATTAAAAGGCGATAAAAAAGAAGCAAATCCGTTTAAAGGAAATTATACTGCTTATTATAGTTTAGTGAATTCTGGAAAAGAACAGCCACAAACAACGCACGGAGACCGTTATGACGAAAATAAACCGTACAGTGTTTCATCATATGTAAAAGGAAGTATTTTCCTTTCGCAGTTAGAATATGTAATTGGAAAAGAAAATGTTGATGCAACTTTAAAAAGATATTTCAATGATTTTAAATTCAAACATCCAACGCCAAATGATATCAAAAGAAGTGCAGAAAGAGTTTCCGGCGCTGAATTAGATTGGTATTTAATCGACTGGGCACAAACAGCAAACACAATTGATTACGGAATTAAAGACGTTGCGGATAATGCTGGAAAAACGACAGTTACTTTAGAAAGAATTGGAAGAATGCCAATGCCAATTGATTTGAAAGTAAATTATACTGACGGAACTTCTGAAACATTCTACATTCCATTAAGAATGATGAATTTCATCAAACCGAATCCAAATCCAAACGAAAAAAGAACAGTTCTAGAAGATTGGGCTTGGGCACAGTCAAACTATAGTTTTTCAATTGATAAAAACAAAGCAGCAATCAAAAAAATCACTATCGATCCAAGCGGATTAATGGCTGATGTGAAACCTGCAAACAATGTTTTTGAAGTGAAATAATTTCAAAAATAACATAAAAAGAAACTCCCGTTTAAATTAATAAACGGGAGTTTTTTATTTTAAAATGTATAAATACAACTAATTATTAAATCATTTTTTAAAGTTTTGTCTTTAATAATAAGAGGTTTAAATGCTAATTGATTGTTTACATTGAATTGTGATAAAGAAGCATCAACATTTGCATCAATAATATTTAAAGCATAAAACCCAACAGCACATAATAAAGACAAATCACTATTTCGCCTAAATTGTTTTTGTGCTGACATAAGTTGAGATTCACTTAATCTCGACAAATATTCTGAATTGCTTTTATTTCCGGCAAGTCTGTTTTTATATTCATCTCTGTAAATATTGTATTGCTTTTTGTTATCAATATAGAAATACATGCTTGTACCAATTGCTCCATAAACTAATGGAACTTTCCAATATTTTTTATTATAGACTTGGCCAAGTCCAGGTAAGACCGCAGAATAGAAACCTGCTTTTGCCGGACGAAGTGGATCAAGAGTTTGAGAATTAAAAGAGTCTTTTTTTAAGATATTTTGTGGTTGGGAATATACAAAACCACATAAAAAAAAGAGAAATAGTGTATAAAAACGCATTTGAAAGAATTTTCTTATTTTAGCAAAGAAAGGAATTTAAATTGAAAAGCCATTACTTAATTTGTTTAGTAATGGCTTTTTTAATCTATTTGGTATATTTAAAATCGCAATTTAATGTATAACCAGCACCAGTGAAAGTTCCTTTTATATATCCACCTTCAGTTTGATAAGCTGTCCAAATTTGACCACTTGTATTTCTAATTATGCTACCAGTTCCCGATGGGTATGGAACAGTAAAAGCAAAATCTGCAAAAGGATTGCTTCCACTTTGTGAAAAACCTGCAATTGAATTATTCGACATAGTAAAAGTAGTTGGACATAGGATAGTTCCAGCTACAGGATCTGTGTAATAAGCTTGAAATTCAGTAAAATACCTGAAAAACACTTTTCCAAAAGTATCTTTATGTTTTTCTCTTCCTGTTGAATAAAGAATTACAAAATACATATCTTCTGATCTCGTAGCTCGGTCGGTTTTCACCCCTTCATCATAAACATATCTTCCAGTTGTTTTTTTTGAATCGGAAATGTTTAAATCGGCTATTTTTCCATTAATTGCGACCTCTCCTTTTTCGTTTACTACATTTGCAATTCTATTTTCAAACACAGTTGTCGTTCCAAATTTATCCTGTAATAGATACTTTTCATGCTTTTTCAATAATCCTTCTGCCATCGTTGGGTTTAATAATTTCAACGAATTAATTTCGTCAGCAATACTTTGAATACTAATAAAATTTAAATTTTTTCTAAGAGTGTAAATATTGTTTAGTCTTTCTTTATGATATTTGTTTAATTCATTTAAAACTAAATTTTCAGTGTTATTTGATCTGAAATTTTTATTTGTATATTTCTTAGCCAGAGTTTCTTCCATTTTTTCTTTGATTAATGAAATTTCATCTATTTTTTCCTCCATTTTTTCATTTGTGAGAAAGTCAAAAGTTTCAATTTTTTTATTTGTTAATTGGATGTTTTCTGCTGTATCATCTTTACTGCATGAAATAAATGCTATGCAAATCATTACTAGTAAATAAACTTTTTTCATTTTACTTAATTTAAAGAGTTATTAAAAATTTTGATAAAAGATAAAGAAGACTTGAGCTCTAAGTTCTTTAAGAATAATGCAAATCAATTATAAATTTAAGAAAATTCCTTCAAAATAAAGTTTTTAAATGCTAAACCTAAGTTTATTTGTAGTATATTGCTTAAAAAAATGACTTTTGGCACTAAGCTTAGAAAATTAAGAGAAAGTAAAAATATATCTCAAAAGGAAATTTCTTTGATTTTAGAGGTTTCCCAAACAATTTATGGAAAATGGGAAAGTGATAGGTTTTTTCCAACATATAAAAATTTAAAAAAACTAGCTAGTTTTTATAAAATTAATGTTGATTTTTTAGTTCAAACGGAAGTTGAAATTAGTAAAGGAGAGATTACTGAAAAGAAAAGATTTAAGAAGAAATATTTAAAAGAGATATTACGGAATATAAAAGAATTAAAAACTTTGATACATACACATTTTATGCATAGTCATAATAAAAAAATATAGAATAATTCTTTCTCAAAAAAGAATAAAAAGAAACTCCCGTTTAAATTAATAAACGGGAGTTTTTTATTTTAGAATAATTGAAACTTAACTCAAATGTTCAATCATGTCTTTTGTCATAGTTTCAAGATCAAAAGTATGTTTCCAGTTCCAGTCTTCTCTAGCAGAACTGTCGTCAATACTTGCTGGCCAGCTGTCCGCAATTTTCTGGCGGAAATCTGGATTGTAAGTAATTTCAAAATCTGGAATATGTTTTTTGATTTCCGCAGCAATTTCAGTTGGCGTAAAACTCATCGCCGCTAAATTGTATGAAGAATGTATTTTAATTTCTTCAGCCGGAGCTTTCATGATATTGATTGTTGCATCAATGGCATCATCCATATACATCATTGGCATTTTGGTTTCAGATGATAAAAAGCATTCGTATTTTTTATCGGCAATAGCCTTATAGAAAATATCAACAGCGTAATCTGTTGTTCCACCGCCCGGAGGAGTTGACCAGCTTATTAAACCTGGATAACGAATACTGCGAACATCAACACCATAAATATTATGGTAATATTCGCACCATCTTTCGCCAGCCTGTTTACTGATTCCGTAAACTGTTGAAGGTTCCATTACAGTATATTGAGGCGTATTTTCTTTTGGAGTTGTTGGCCCAAAAACAGCAATACTTGAAGGCCAGAAGACTTTTTTTATTTTTTTTGCTTTTGCCAAATTTAAAACGTGAAAAAGAGAATTCATATTTAAATCCCATGCAAAAGCCGGATTTTTTTCAGCTGTTGCAGACAAAAGTGCTGCCATCAAATAAACATCGGTAATTTGATGTACTTCTACCAAATGTTCGATTTGGTTAAAATCTAAAGCATTGACCACTTCAAAAGGTCCTGAATTAACAACATCAGTATTTAGTTTTCGGATATCAGAAGCGATTACATTATCTGTTCCATATAATTTACGCAGCTTTTGCGTCAGCTCTGTTCCAATTTGTCCACAGGCACCAATAATCAATATTTTCGGATTCATTTTTCGATGATTTTAGAGAGACAAATATAACGTTTTCGCAATTACTTATGCTTTTTAGAATCATAAATTATAAATTCAATAATGAAAAAGTTTGTTTGTTGGATTATTCTCTTTTACAAGGGTGTGCCTTTGTGTCTTCAAAATTATGCTATAGATTGCTTTAACAGTGTCAAGAAAATAACTTCTCCCTAAGCCTCGAGATCGCTCAACTCCACATCAATAACTTCGGTCCAAAAAACTTAGAACCTTAGTGGCTCAGCATCTCAGAACCTCAAAAAAAAAGGCCTTCGTAATTGTAAATTTACTTTGTAACTTTGTGGCTTAATGTTTTATCAAATGAAATATAAAATAGCTCTCTTTCTGCTTTTGATTTTTGTACTGCATTCATGTCAAAATGAAAATGAAAAACGCCGTGCAGAGAATGAAAAAGTGGCTAAAAAGAATGAGAAAATCTTTAATAATATTAATAAATCTTGGATTTTTATTGATGAACCCATAAATGAAGTTGCAGAAAAAAATGCTGGTACATGGACAGAATGGCGCGAATTCTTAAAAGAAATTGGCGACAAACCAAGAAGAACAATTGGAGCATTTCAAAAAAAGTCAAAAGCGATTTCAAAAAAAGCATTGGCATTGAACAATAATATTCCGGCAGAATTTAATCAGCCCGCCATTAAAAGCCGAATTTCGATTTTGATTACCAAAATCAAAATGATGGAATTATTTATCAATTTGAGCACTGTTCCAGATGATAAAGTGACTTTATTAATTGGTGAAATCAATAAAGAAATTATTTCGCTTGAAAGACAAATGGATAAAATTGTTGAGAAAAGCAAAATTCCAAAAGAACAGGGAGAAGAAGATTTCTTGAAAATGTTAGATACGACGCGTGCGATTCCGAATTCGAATTCACCTCAGGTTCCAATACAAAAAATAGATCAAAACGCACCAAAAGTTGAGTAAAAACGCCTTATATACAACGTACGACAATTTGCCAAAAGCACAGCAGATTGCGGCAAGTCTGCTAGAAGGAAATCAAGTAAAAATGAACCTTCACGGGTTGCTTGGATCTGCGGTTTCATTTATAATTCGCTCTGTTTTCAAGAAAACCGAACTGCCTTTTTTAGTTGTTTTAGACAATAAAGAAGAAGCGGCTTATTATTTGAACGATTTAGAGCAAATGATTGGCGAGCAGGATGTTTTATTTTATCCCGCTTCATTTCGCCGTCCGTATCAAATTGACGAAACTGACAATGCGAATGTTTTGCTTCGTGCTGAAGTTTTAAACCGAATTAATTCCCGTAAAAAACCAGCCGTAATTGTTACGTATCCCGAAGCACTTTTTGAAAAAGTAGTAACGAGAAGAGAACTAGATAAAAACACTTTAAAAGTCGCTTTGAACGACAAAATTTCGATCGATTTTATCAACGAAGTTTTGTTTGAATACGAATTTAAAAGAGTCGATTTTATTACAGAACCAGGGGAATTTTCGGTTCGTGGAGGAATTGTGGATGTTTTTTCTTTTTCAAATGATCATCCTTATCGAATTGAGTTTTTTGGAAATGAAGTAGACAGCATTAGAACTTTTGATGTTGAAACGCAATTGTCTGTCGAAACACATAAAAAAATCACGATTATCCCGAATGTTGAAAACAAACTTTTTCAGGAAAACCGTGAGAGTTTCTTAGATTATATTGCTGAAAAAACAGTCATTTTCATTCAAAATACCGACGGACTTTTTAGTCAGTTAGATAAACAATTTGCAAGAGCAGAAGAAGCTTTTGAGAAACTTTCGAAAGAAATAAAACACGCCACGCCGGAACAATTATTCCTAAGCCAGAGTTCGTTTATCAAACGCGCTTTAGATTTTTCGATTGTAGAGTTGGCTTCAAGGCCAATTTTTAAAACCACTAAAAAATTCGAATTTCATATTCAGCCTCAGCCATCTTTCAACAAACAATTTGATTTGTTGCTGAATAATCTGAGCGAAAATCATTTTAACGGATATATAAATTATTTATTTTGTTCGAATGAAACGCAGGCAAAACGTTTTCATGATATTTTTGAAAGTTTAGACGAAGCCAATTCAGAGAATATCAGAAAGCAATATAATACTATTGTACTGCCTTTATATCAAGGATTTATTGACGAAGAAAATCAGATTACTGCTTATACTGATCATCAGATTTTTGAACGTTATCATAAATTCAACATCAAAAACGGATATTCAAAAAAGCAGAATATCACTTTAAAAGAATTAACTGCACTTTCTGTAGGCGATTATGTAACGCATATCGATCACGGAATAGGAAAGTTTGGCGGACTGCAGAAAATTCAGGTGGAAGGCAAAACGCAGGAAGCTATAAAACTAGTTTATGCCGATAACGATATTGTATATGTGAGTATTCACTCGCTTCATAAAATTTCGAAATACAACGGAAAAGATGGAACGCCGCCAAAAATATATAAATTAGGCTCGAACGCTTGGAAAGTTTTAAAACAAAAAACTAAAGCGCGCGTCAAACATATTGCGTTCAATTTGATTCAATTGTATGCAAAACGCCGTTTAGAAAAAGGTTTTCAATTTGCACCTGATAGTTATTTGCAAAACGAATTAGAAAGTTCGTTTATTTATGAAGATACGCCAGATCAAACCAAATCAACGGCAGAAGTAAAAGCCGACATGGAAAGCGATCGCCCAATGGATCGTTTGGTTTGTGGCGACGTTGGTTTCGGTAAAACCGAAGTTGCCATTCGTGCCGCTTTTAAAGCTGTTGATAATAGCAAACAAGTTGCGGTTTTAGTACCGACAACTATTTTGGCTTATCAGCATTTTAGAACTTTTTCAGAGCGTTTGAAAGATATGCCGGTTTCAATTGGTTACTTAAACCGATTTAGAACCGCCAAACAAAAAACGCAGACTTTAAAAGATTTAGCCGACGGAAAACTAGACATCGTAATTGGAACGCATCAATTAGTAAATAAAAATGTAGTTTTTAAAGATTTAGGTTTATTGATTGTTGATGAAGAACAAAAGTTTGGCGTTAACGTAAAAGATAAATTAAAAACCATTGCAGCAAATGTTGATACCTTGACATTAACTGCAACGCCAATTCCGAGAACGCTTCAGTTTTCATTGATGGCCGCGCGTGACTTATCTGTAATTACAACGCCTCCGCCAAACAGATATCCAATTGAAACCAATGTCGTTGGTTTTAATGAAGAAATTATCCGTGATGCGATTTCGTATGAAATTCAAAGAAACGGACAGGTTTTCTTCATCAATAACCGAATCGAAAATATAAAAGAAGTTGCCGGAATGATTCAGCGTTTGGTACCAAATGCAAGAGTCGGAATTGGCCACGGACAAATGGAAGGAGCCAAACTCGAAGAATTGATGTTAGGTTTCATGAACGGAGATTTTGATGTTTTGGTTGCAACCACAATTATTGAAAGTGGTTTAGATGTTCCAAATGCCAACACGATTTTCATCAATAATGCTAATAATTTTGGATTATCAGATCTGCACCAAATGCGTGGTCGAGTAGGACGTAGCAACAAAAAAGCATTTTGTTATTTCATTTGTCCTCCGTATTCATCAATGACTGAAGATGCGAGAAAACGTATTCAAGCTTTGGAGCAATTCAGCGAATTAGGAAGCGGTTTCAATATTGCGATGAAAGATCTTGAAATTCGAGGTGCCGGAGATTTATTGGGAGGCGAACAAAGCGGTTTCATCAACGAAATTGGTTTTGATACGTACCAAAAAATCATGAACGAAGCGATTGAAGAATTGAAAGAAAACGAGTTCAAAGATTTATATCCTGAAGAAAATGATATCGATACTAAAGAATATGTAAAAGACATTCAAATCGATGCCGATTTCGAACTTTTATTCCCAGATGAATATATCAATAACGTTTCAGAACGTTTGGTTTTATATAACGAATTAGGCGCGATAAAAGACGAAGCCGGATTACAGGAATTCGAAAGAAAGCTAATTGACCGTTTTGGTCCGTTGCCAAAACAAGCGGTTTCTCTATTAAACAGCATCAGAATAAAATGGATTGCGACAAAAGTTGGAATCGAGAAATTAGTCTTGAAGCAAGGCAAAATGATTGGTTATTTCGTTTCAGATCAACAGTCGGATTATTACCAATCGGTTAAGTTTAGAAATGTCTTGAATTTTGTTCAAAAGCAAAGTTCAATCTGCAAAATGAAAGAAAAACAAACCGTAAACGGATTACGTTTGTTATTGACTTTTGAAAATGTGAAGTCGATAAAACGAGCGCTGGAGTTGATGGAATTGTTTGAGGAGTAAAAATAAAAAAACAAAAAATGGCGCACGAAAATTTCATGCGCCATTTTTACTTACTACCTAATTAACCAAGTTTTTATAACTTTTTCAATCCTTTCAGCTCAGAAGCATTTCCTTCCTTAACGCTGATGGCAACACCTCCGCCTGGAGCCAAGTATTGTTTCAATTTGCTTTTTGAGTTTACAATAACTTTGGTAACCGTATATTTCTGCGGATTTTGATTCCAATTAGCATCTTTAGCATCAGCATAAATTGTTGCGATGAAGTTTTTTCCTGCTGGCAAATAATCAAATGAAATGTTGGCTGTTCTTGCATTTTCATCCGTAATACCGCCAATAAACCATTCGTTTTTGCCTTTTGCTTTACGGGCAATTGTAATGTAATCTCCTGGTTCAGCTTCTAAAATATAACTGTTGTCCCAATCGACAGCCACATCTTTTATGAACTGAAAAGCATCTGGAAAACGCTCGTAATTTCCAGGAATATCAGCTGCCATTTGCAACGGACTGTACATGGTTACATAATAAGCCAATTGTTTTACCAAAGTTGTATTTACGCGCTGTGTACTTCCGGTTCCGTAATACGAAAGATCGGTTTGGAAAATCCCCGGAGTATAATCCATTGGGCCTCCCATTAAACGTGTAAAAGGCAAAATAGTAGTATGATCCGGTGCTAAACCTCCCATAGATTCAAACTCGGTTCCACGCGCAGATTCCTGAGCAATCCAGTTTGGAAAAGTTCTATTTAAACCTGTTGGTCGAACCGCTTCGTGACTGTCAATCATAATTTTATAATCGGCGGCACGTTTTGCTACGTTAATGTAATGATTCACCATCCATTGCCCGTCGTGATGTTCACCACGCGGAATAATTTTACCTACATATCCTGTTTTTACAGCGTCATAGCCGTTGTCGTTCATAAACTGAAAAGCACGGTCTAAACGTCTTTCATAATTAGTTGCAGATCCTGAAGTTTCATGATGCATGATAATTTTTACACCTTTTGAAGCCGCATATTCATGAACTGCTTTAACATCAAAATCGGGATAAGCGGTTACGTAATCAAAAACTTCTTCTTTCCAGTTTCCAATCCAGTCTTCCCAACCAATGTTCCAGCCTTCGATTAAGATTGCATCGAAACCATTTTTAGAAGCAAAGTCAATATATTCTTTTGCCCTTTCTGTTGTAGCTCCGTGTTTCCCGTTGGGCGTTAACTTAGAGAAATCATCAGTTAATTTTACATTATTTTCTTTTCCAAAAGCCCAAGTGCTTCTTCCCGCAACAAAATATTCCCACCAAATTCCGATGAATTTTACCGGTTTAATCCAAGAAACATCTTTATAACTTGTCGGTTCGTTGAGGTTCAAGATTAATTTTGAAGCCAAAATATCAGTCGCTTTATCACTAACGACAATAGTTCTCCAAGGCGATTGTGCATCCGTCTGCATATAGCCTTTTGCACCCACTGCGTCTGGCGCTAAATGACTGCGCATTTTGTTGTTCACGGCATCAACTTCAAGATACATTGCCGGATAATTGATTAATCCAGCTTCGTGAATGTTGATGTATAAACCATCATCAGATTTCATCATAGATGGCGTTTGAACAGCAAGTTCTTTTATTGGCCACTGCGAATTAATTTCGATAGTCGCTTTTTTCATCAACGAAGGAATTTCTGAAATTTTAGAGGTGGTGTACGCGTATTCATTCGTATCATAATCTCCCGGAATCCAGAAAATTTTATGATTTCCAGCCAAATTAAATTCAGAACGTTCTTCTTTAATAACAAAATAACTCAGATCATTTTGTTTCGGAAATTCATATCGAAATCCTAATCCGTCGTTGAATAAACGAAAACGGATTCGGATAAATCGGTTGTTGTTTTTAGCTTGCGCTAAAGTGACAACCAATTCGTTATAATGATTACGAATCGTTTTTTCTTCTCCTAAAACTGGATTCCAATTTTCATCAACGGAAGATTGTGCTGTATTTGTAACCGTAAAACCATCCATAAACGAGGCCATATTTTGAAGTTCTAAACCTAAAGAACTTGGTTTTATGACCGGTTTTTGTTTGTATGTTAATTGATAAGAAGGAACACCGCCTTCTTTTAATTCAAATTTTAAAGAAAGGTTTTTGTCTGGCGAAGTTATTTCCTGCGCCTGAATCCATAAGGAATTCAAACATACAAAAAGTAAAAGCGCTAATTTTTTGCCCAAACGAATTTGAAGCGGCATTTTTTGGGATTGAAAATTCATGTTATTTAGTTTTTTGCAAATCTAATTTTAAAAATTGCTTTACTATTAGTTTTTTAAGACTAAATATTGAAAAGGTTGTAGTGTTAAGTCTGCACCAACAGTTACTGAAGTTCCAGTAAAAGCATCTTTCCATGTTCCTTTTAAAGTTGATGGGATAAGATGTTTCACGGTTGAACTGGTTAAATTAGAAAGAACAAAAACTTTTTCAGCATCTTTTACCATAGTAAAAGCACTTACGGCGTCACTGCTGTAACCAGTAAATTCGCCTGTTTTAACTGCATTGCTTGTGTTTCTAAAAGCGATAATTTTTTTGTATTCGGCAAGCATTGAAGCATCTGCTGTAGACCAGTCGATTGGCGTTTTTGCAAAATAATTTAATCTTTTGTCATAACCAATTTCCTGACCGTTGTAAATCATTGGAACAGATTTTAAATAGGCAGCTACAACAAATGTTGCCAAAGATCCCTTTTTGCCTCCAAAAAGTTCTAGTGGCGTTCCCTCAGAAAGGTTTACGTCGTGATTGCTGGTGTATCTTACAATTCGGTTTTCAGTGTTGTAATTGTTGGCATATTCTGTAGCATTCGAATCCTGAATTGTAGTTGCAGGTTTACCATCTTTAAAAACTTGCTCTAAAGTGCTGAAGAAATTAAAACCAAAAGTATAGTCAAAACCTTCTGCAAAATGGTTTACTTTAGAACCTTCTGCCAACATTAAAATGGTCTGATTTTTTTTGATTTTTCTCAATTTAGTTATCGCTTCTGACCAAAAAGTTTGCGGAACAGGATCAGCATAATCGCATCTGAAACCGTCAATGTTTGCATTGTAAACCCAGTAAGACATTGCGTCGATCATTGCACTTTTCATTTCGGTATTGTTGAAATTTAACTGCGCTACATCATTGTAATTTGTTCCAGGAGGAATAATAATGTTTCCGTTTGCATCTTGCTGATACCAATTTTTATGATCTGTGATCCAGGCGTTGTCCCAAGAAGTATGATTGGCAACCCAGTCCAAAATAACGGCCATGTTTTTTTTGTGCGCTTCTTCAACTAAGGTCTGAAGATCTTGCAGTGTTCCAAAATCAGGATTTACAGCTTTATAGTCTTTTACCGAATATGGCGACCCCAGTTCTCCAGAAGCTTTTACTTTTCCAACAGGATAAATAGGCATCAAATAAATAACATTTGCACCCAATTCCTGAATTTGCGTTAGTCGGTCCTGAACGCCTTTTAATGTTCCAGCCTGGCTAAAAGCACGAATATTTACTTGATAAATTACAGCATCTTCTTTTTTAGGCATTTTTTCAAAAGACGCTCCATATTGCGTATATGGAGAATCTGGAGTTCCGCTGTCATCATCCGAAGAACTGCAGGAAATAAATGCTATCGATAGCAGAAATATATAAACGAGTTTTATATTAAATTTCATATTTTTTCAATTTAGTTTAATAAATCCAGAGTTTAAGATAGCCTGCCTTTCGCTCAAAAAAGGCAGGTATCACTCAAACTAATCTAGCTTTATTACAATGTTAGATTATTTTTTAACGATCGTACAAGTTGCAGTTGCAGGATAACCTGTACTTGCTGGATCTACTTCGTTTATTGTAAAAGTTACTTCATATTTTCCGGCTTCACCAATAGTATAAGCACCTCCATTATCCAGATTAACTGTATTTGTACCAGGATTTGCTGGGCCATAATTAATTGTCCATGCATCATTAAGCCTGAATTTTAAAGCACCAGGAACTAAATCGGCAGTGATTTTCCAAGATTTTTTCTGATGATCGTAACTCATAATTGTACTTTTATCCCAGCCTCCAGAAGTTGCTGTTCCAATAATTCCCCAAGCATAAGGAGTCTGCGACCATTTTAAAGTATTTAGATTTACCTTAATTTGATACGAACCCGCACCCGGAAGTGTAAAGTCAGTATCACTCATGTTTTTTAAGTCATTATTCGTTTCTCCAGCGCCATAAAATTGTGCCCAGTTTCTAGCTGTATTCAATTTGAATCCAGGACCAGCTCCAACATCAACAGTCATATAACCCTGATAAACACCTTTTTGAATAGCAGTCAAAGCAGCAGCAGTTTCAATGCCCCATCCTTGATAACTTCCTGGCATATAAATTTCGCCAAAAACTACGCTTTTTTCATATGGAGTAATTGTTAAAGTAATAGGATTTGAGTATACTTTACGATCCATTGTAGCTTCTACACGAACTACTAATTTTCCTTCAACATTTGGCAGAAGTCCTAAATCGACAGCGATTTTATTTAAATCTCTGCCAATAAATGTTTTGCTTAAAACATCGGCACCAGCTTCAACTCTTTTGGCTTTTGACCATGCATTAGCACCACTTGTGTCGCCAATTAAATCGAATTGTATAGCATAAGTAACAGGAGCTTCAATTGGAAAAGTAACTTCGGGCCAAGAAACAAGCAATACCTGATCGTCTGCCGTGTCTTCTGTCAGCACTAATTTAGTTGATGAGACAGTAATTTCAGAAGGAAAACTAACAGCTTTTAAGGTTGTTAATTCTGCCTCACTGTCACAGGAAGTACCTAAAAAAAGCAAACTCCCTAATAGAAATATTTTATTGATATATTTTTTCATGATCGTTTTGTTTTTTAGTAGCCAGGGTTTTGTTTAAGTCCACGATTTGCATCTAAAGCAGCAGTTGGAATTGGGAACAATTTTCTGAAAGCAGGAGATGCAGGTCTGAATTCGTTTGCCAATAAAAATTTGTCAAAACGAATCATGTCTTGTCTTCTGTGTCCTTCCCAGTTTAATTCGTATCCTCTTTCATTGTAGATATCATCAAGAGTTGGATTTGCTGCCAAGGCACTCAATCCCGCACGCAGTCTGATTTGATCAATAAAAGGTTTTGCTGCCCCAGGATTTCCTAATCGTGCATTACACTCTGCCATCATTAAAATAACATCTGCATATCTGAAAATTGGAAAATCGTTTGAAGCTCCTCCACCCGTTCTAGGTGTTGCCGGATAAAATTTTACATTTCGAACACCAGCCTGAGGATCTGCTCCCGGGTTATCTAAAGAGGCAACATCTAGCGTGTAATTGAAACCGCCCTGCTGTTCGCCAAATAAAAATTGCTTTCTTCGGATATCATTTTCATCATACTTCAGGAAGAATTCTTTTGGAACAATTGTACCGTTCCATCCGCTGAAACCAAATAAAGCCTGTGCATGTGGTCCGTATAAACTGCGTACTGCATAAACGTTGCGCGACACAACATCTACAGTTGCGTAAATTGGCAAAATCGTTTCGTCTTCAGGAAGAACATCTCCAAATAATTCATAATATCTGTTTCCTAAAGGACTTGAAGCATTTGATGCTCCAGAGTGAAGTGTAAATCCGCCCTCAGCAACTTTATTGCAGGCTGCTAAACATTCATTCCATTTTGCAGTTCCAGTGTAAACCTGAGCATTTAAATATACTTTTGCTAATAAAGTATAACCAGCCCATTTATTGAATCTTCCGTAGTAATTTCCACCTCTTGTACCAGAAAGCAATTCTACATTTTCTGTCAATTCTTTTACGATAAAATCATAAACGGTTTTACGGCTTGCCTGCGGAATTTTGTCAACTGTAATGTTGTTCTCCGTATAGAAAGGAACATCTCCATAATCATCAATCAATAAATAATAAAAGAAAGCTCTTAGTACTTTTGCTTCAGCAATTTTTGAAGTTTCAGCATTTGATTTCTGTAATAAATCTACTGCTAGATTGGCGTTGAAAATAGATTTGTACAGCCAGTTCCAAGTATTGTTGATGATGAAATCCGTTGGCAGCCATTCGTGTTTGTGCAGACGTGCAAAATCCTGTTGCCAGTCACCTGTATTTCTATGCGGAATAACCTGTTCGTCTGATGCCATACAGTTCATATCGTACCAGCCATTGTCTGCTCCGGCATAACCTACGCCTGGAACATTTTCACGCACAAAATCGCCGGGAATTTGGGCATAAACGCTGGCAAGTGCGATATTTGCTCCTTCAGGAGTACCGTAAAATTCGTCTGCAGGATATTTATCGTACACATTTTCCTCGATATCTGTACAGCTAAAAAGTGTCAGAAAACATAAGCTTCCTGTTATCAATATATTTTTAATTTTCATTTCTTTTACTATTTAAATTTAACAGTCAAACCAAACGCCACACTTCTTGTACGAGGATAAATTCCTCTATCTCCTCCAAAGGTGTCACCACTACCGCTTATATTTAATTCCGGATCAATACCTGAATAATCCGTAATTAGGAATAAGTTGTTTCCTGTAAGTGAAAGTCTAATAGTATCAATATATTTATCTGTAAAACGGAAGCTGTATCCCGCTGTAAGATTTTCTAAACGAACAAATGAGCCGTCTTCAAGCCATAAATCTGAGCCATATGGAGAGGTGTAAATTCCTTCTTCAACAGCACTGGCCAAAACATTCGATTTACCAATATTTTCTAATCTACTTAAGTTTGAACGCAATCCATTGTAGATTTTATTTCCTCCTGAACCTCTTATTAACATAGAAGCATCGAAGTTTTTGTATCTATAAGAAGGGTTAAATGCAAAAGTATAAGTTGGTAAAGCTGAACCTGCATAATAACGGTCTGGGCTTTTAACTCCTTGATCAATAAGACCATTTCCGTCACGATCCAAAACTGTTTCAACATTATTTTCGTTTTTGCCTGTGTGCTCAAGAATATAAAAAGCTCCAATTGGTTTTCCTTTTACTAAGTAAGAGTTTGCTGCTCCCCAGCCAACATAATCCGTATTTAAAGGAACACCATTAATGCTTCCGCTTAAATTAAGCACTTCGTTTTTCATTAATGAAACGTTTCCTGCTAAAGTAAGCGTGCTGTTTTGTGTTTTAATGACATCATAAGCTAAAGCAACTTCAAGACCTTTGTTTGAAATACTTCCCACATTTGCCATAATCGTATTGTACGGATATGGAGGCTGAGGTACGGTATAATTAAATAATAAATTCTCTGTTTTTGATGTATAAACATCAAAAGTTCCTCTAAGTCTGTTGTCTAAAAGCGCGAAGTCAAGACCAATATTAGTTTGTTTTTTAGTTTCCCAGCGTAAATCAGCGTTAGCATTTTGACTAATGTTGAAATTAGTAATTGGTGAACCTCCAAAATAAGTTGTTCCTGCGCTGTTTACCAATGACAATGAGTTTTGCGGACCAAGACCTTGCTGATTTCCAGTTACTCCATAACCAACTCTTAATTTAAGTTCGTTGAATAACTTTTGATTTTCCATGAAAGATTCTTTGTTGATTTGCCAAGCCACAGATGCAGAAGGGAAATTTCCCCACTTATTGTTTGCTCCAAAAACAGAAGAACCATCACGTCTGATACTTCCTGTAAATAAATAACGATCTAATAAGCTATAGTTTACACGTGCTAAATAGGAAACTAAAGTTCTGTCATTTTTATAAGACTGCAAGTCGCCAGAAGTTGCTTTAGAAATATCTCCAAACTGAAGCGCATTGTACGTCGTTTTATCATTTATAAAACCTTTCGCCTGAGCATAATTTCCTTGATAAGTCTGGCTTTGCCATTCGTATAAAGCCAATGCATTAATGCTGTGTATACCAAAAGTCTTTTTATAAGTAAGACTTAAATTGGTTAACTTTTCGTTTTGTCTTCTGTCCCAGATATTAGCATAACCTTTTTGATCAATTGCGTATGCATTAGTTGATTCGGCAGGAAGGAAATAACCGTCAGTCTGACTTGTTTTTCTCCAGCTTCCAAACCAGCTTCCTGTTAAATCTTTAGTAAAATCCAAATCAGCTTTTAAGCTTCCAAAAAGATTATCAAGCTGTCTTTCATTTACAACTGTTTGTGCTGCTGCATAAGGGTTTAAATATTGAAAAACATTTGAATCTGTAAAATAAGTTTCATCAGTATTAAAAACAGGATCTGTTGGTCGTACTAAATATGCATTTGTAATTAGATTTGACATATAAGCAGCGGTTCCAATATCTTGAATTGTGCTGTTAGTGTCTGTTACGCCACTATTTAAGTTAAATGTCAATTTTAATTTATCGTCCAAAGCCAATTGAGTTGCCTGAACGCGTCCAATATATTTTTTATAATTGGTATTGATTACAACACCATCTTGTAAAATTGCTGTTACAGAGGCTCTGTAATTGAATTTATCTGTTCCTCCACCAAAAGACAAAGTGTGAGTTTGTGTAATTCCCGTTTGAGTCAAAATACCATACCAGTCTGTATTTGAACCATGATTAGCAGATGCTGGAACACCTACACTTTGTGCGGTCGCCCACCATTCATCAGCATTTAGCATGTCTAATTTCTTCGGAATAAAATCTATAGAAGTAGATCCAATGTATTCCATTGTCGTTTTTCCGGCTTTGCTTTTTTTAGTAGTAACGATGATTACACCAGGCGCACCTCTTGAACCGTAAACTGCAGTTGCCGAAGCATCTTTTAAAATATCTATAGTTTCAATTTCTGTTGGCGGCACTTGATTCAATAAATCTAAATTTCCCTGAATTCCATCAACTACAACTAATGGATCACTTCCTCCAATTAATGAAGTTATACCTCGAATACGAACGCTTGGCCCTGAACCTGGCTCACTTCCAATTTGATTGATGTTAACTCCAGCTGCTTTACCTGAAATTAACTGCAACGGATTTACAATTGCACCTTGATTCATGTCTTTTGCTGCTATTGAAGAAACCGCTCCAGTTACATCTTTTTTAGCTGTAGTTCCATAACCAACAACTACAATTTCTTGAAGATCAGTAGCATCTGGAACAAGCTGAATATTTATTACACTTTGATTAGCGATTACTTTTTTCTCTTTATATCCAATAAATGATACGATTATAACAGATTGTGAACTTTCAACAGTAAGTTTGTATTTTCCGTCAAAATCAGTTACCATACCATTTTTTGTTCCTTCTTCAATAACTGAAGCTCCTGGAAGAGGCAGGCCGTTTTCATCGGTAATTACGCCGGATATAGTTTGCTTTTGGAACTGAATAATTTCAGTTTTAAGTTCCGGTTTTTTTAAGATAATCTGAGTATCGCGAATTTTAAATTCGGTTGGAGTTCCCTTAAATAGCTTATCTAGAACGACATAAATCGATTGGTCTTTTACATTAATTGAAATCGTTCGATCTAGATCGATGTCATTCAGTTTGTAAATAAACCTGAAATCTGTTTTTTGTTCTATGGTCTCAATAACCTTTTCGATGGTTGAATTGTTTAATTCCAGCGTTACTTTTGTCTTTTGGGCATAAGTATTTGCTCTGATATTGAACATGGCGACCAAAATAAGTAGTGTAGTTAGTTTCAATTTTAGGTCATTTTGGAACACTCGGTATAAAAACCCAGTATTCTTTGATTTTTTTTTCATAATTTTGTTAATTGATTGTAGTTAATTCGTTATATTCAATCACTTAGTTAATCGGAAATTGTTCGCAGCTCTTTCCGATTTTTTTATTCCCGTAAGTTAGTTCCTCATAAGTTTTTAGTTGGTTTTAGTGGTTATTTAATTAGTATTTGATTGTCTTTTATAGTGTAATGAATGCCGTGAATATCATTGAAATAGCTCATAACATTTTCAATAGATTCTTCTTTAAAGCTGGCATTGAATTTTTCGTTTGCTAATTTTTCATTTTTGTTTACAATTGTAACATTATAGCGTCTTTCTAGTTTTGTAATAATATTTTTAAAAGACATATTTCTAAACGTTAAACCACCATTTATCCACGAAGTGTAGATGTCGGTAATTACTGGTTTCGTCGAAATTTTAGCATTTTCTTTATTGAAACTTCCTTTAAATCCAGGTTTCAAAATAGTGTTTTTAAATGCATCAAATTCTTCATTTGAATTGTACATTCCAACTGAACCTTCAACTAACACAACATCAGTTAAAGCATCTTCGGGATAATTTGAAACGTTGAAATGCGTTCCTAAAACACGAACATTCAAATTGTCAGCATTAACAATAAAAGGATGTTTTTTGTCTTTGGCAACATCAAAAAAAGCTTCACCGTCAAGAAACACTTGTCTGTTTTCGCCAGCAATAAATTTTATAGGATATTTTAAAGTTGTTCCCGAGTTTAAGTGAACAAACGTTCCGTCTGATAATTGAAGACGGAATTTTTTGCCGTAAGGAATTTTGATTGTATTGTAAACTAATCTTTCAGGATCTGAACTGTTTTCATAAACTAATTTATCCCCATTTTGATTTCCAACAATATTGCCTTTTGCGTCTTTTACGATCGATGAATTTTTTTCAGAAATTACCTGAATATCTCCATTCTCTAATTGCAGAACAATATCATTGCTTTTAAAATCAAATTCTTTTGCAGCAGATTTAGTTGAAAGACTTTGTTTGTAGAAAAAGCCAATTCCTAATAAAACAATTACCGAAGCTGCAATCGAAATGTATTTTCTATAGTTTGATTTTGTTGTTGGCATTTCAATCACAGATTCCTCTTTTTCTTCTCTCGAAGCGGATAAAATATTCATGAAAATATCATCAGCAGTTTGTTTGTCCATTTTAGGCATTTCCGAAAGTAAATTTTGGATATCTTCTACCGTCGGAAAATCATCTGTAAGCTGATTTTTTTTATAATAGGCAATTACCTCGTTTGTTTCTTCGAGTGTACATTGGTTCAAAACAAACTTTTGTAAAAGGCCTTTTATTTCAGAATTTGAATTCATTACGAATTGTTTTTAAGTCGGGGTTCTGATATAATACAGCTGAATTAAAGTTGAGTACTACTCAAACGTTGTAAATTTTTAAGTTTTAACATTTACACAAAGCGAAAAAACTCGGGAAGTATTGATTTTATTGATATTTTGTAGCAGAGTTTTTTTTGTTTTTTTTCAAAAATCTTAGTTTTTCTCATTTCTGATAAGATTGGCGTAAGTTTTAATTTGCGGTTAAAACAAAAAAAAATCACCCGAGAAAGGTGATTTTAATGGTTTGTGGTTTTTTGGTTTAGATAATCTCATCATGAACTTGAAAAAAGACTCGCATGGATTCCAGTGCTTTGCTCATTTGGTTCTTGACAGTACTTATAGAGATGCCGAGTTCCTGACTTATTTCTTCGTAACTCATGCCTTTCTTTCGGGACATTTTAAAAATTTGCTTTCGCTTGGGGGGTAATTGTTTTATAGCTTGTTTGCGAAGTTTTTTACAATCTTCTTCGCGAATCGAATAATCGCCATATTCATGCGATTTTTGGCTTTCATAAAAAACTGCTTCCTTTAAAACCTTATCATTTGCTGCTTTATTAAGCGTATTGAAAGCCTGATTTCTAGCAATAGTAAAAATAAAAGCTTTAAAAGACTGCTCCAGATTTAGGTTTTCGCGATGCTGCCACACTTTCATAAAAACATCCTGAACATTTTCTTCGGCAGCTTCTTTCGATTTTAACAGACTTATACTGTAGCCATAGATATCCTGATAATACAAATCAAAAAGGGAACGAAATGCTTTTTCGCTGCCATTTTTGAGTTCGCTTACCAATAATTTGTCACTATGATCTGTGGCTTCCAACATTAAATTAATTAGTTTGTATTTAAATCTAATTATATTGCGATACTATCAAAATCGATACTCTAATATGTTGAGTGGTTAGCAAATATATAAAAATATTATTCTCATATAAAAGTCGAAAATTACACTTATTTCTCTTTTTTTTAATTTATGATCCTTAAAATCTCAGTAAATACGGATGTAAAATGCTTTTTATCAAGTTGATAACTTTTTGGCAGAAATTTTAAAAATTAACTATTCTCAATTTTTATTTTTGAGAATATTCTTATTGTATAACAAATGAATTGCAGATTTTTCAATTAAGCTTAATAAAAAAATCCTTTTGTCTTTTTTAATAAAAAGCAAAAGGATTTTATAAATTGAATATTAATAAGATTTAAAAAATTAAATTTTATTTCATTAGTTTTTCAAGTCTTTAATTACTTTAAAAGCAACATCAACTTGATCTTCTCCCACTAAAATTGTAAATTCATTTGAAGTCGAAATTACCTCGTTTATAATAATTCCTTCCCAAGCCAAACGCTGGAAAATGAAATAATAAATTCCAGGAACTACAATATTTTCTTTTGGAAGTTTTACAGTAATTGAAGCTAAATTATCTAATTTCTGAATTAGTTTTTCGCGCATAAAGTGTTTTTCAACTAAATGATTAACACTGCTGCTCACTACAATATTGGTTTCGTTTACCCCACGTGATGAGGTATAAAAAATATCAGATAAAGCATTAATATCAGAAATCAAATCGGCTTGTTTGTTTAAAACAGTTTCAGACGCCGCAAAAGTGTAATCCGTCAATTCAGAACGAACGGTAATTTCACCAATATTCTTAATTACTTTATTAATTTTATGATTTAATTTGAAATCTAATTCTTCAGTCAGTCTTTTTAGAGACATTACAACAGCACCTTGTTTTACCTCTTTGCCAAATTCACTTTCCAGCTCGGTCATAATGTTCCGAGATAGAGAAGT
Organism: Flavobacterium sp. 245; assembly: GCF_004362055.1. Taxonomy (GTDB): domain Bacteria; phylum Bacteroidota; class Bacteroidia; order Flavobacteriales; family Flavobacteriaceae; genus Flavobacterium. The sequence goes on along the minus strand of NZ_SNXB01000001.1, from coordinate 439,778 downwards.
TAGATTGATAATTCCGAGCGATAATGCATTCAATAAAAATGGTTTTGTTTTAATGTAATTTTCGACGATTGATGAAACGGTTTTCATATTTTTTTTTCTTTTTTTTTTGTAACTTAATTGTGTTGGTTTAGTTAATTTGATGTTATAAATCTTGACAAAGATAAATAAAAAAACAAATTGTTACAATTATAACAATAAAAAAATATGTTAAAAATGATAAAAAGCATCAGTAATATGCTCAATTGCAAATGTTTCCTCGGTTTTATGGATTGCAATTATATCAAAACGAATATTTAAATCATCATTAAAATCCTTTTCCCTATCGTTTATGTAGGCATTTACTGCTTTTATGAGCAACTGGATCTTTTTTTGTTTAACGAAATCTTGTGGAGAACCAAAATCCAAACTCGATCTTGTCTTAACTTCGACGATGGCCAAAATAGAATCTTTTTGTGCAATAATATCTATTTCGGCTTTTTGAAAAGTCCAATTTCGATCTAAAATTTTATAGTCGTTTTGTTGAAGAAATTCCACTGCAAGTTCTTCTCCTTTTTTTCCGAGTTCATTATGTTCTGCCATAGTTTTGTTTTTAGTTTCAGGTTTTAGGTTTCAAGTTTCAAGTTTTAGGTTTTTTGCACGCAAAGACGCGAAGTCGCAAAGCATAATTCAAACTTTGCGACTTCGCGTCTTTGCGAGATTTTTTATGTGTGGTATTTTTTCTTGCCTTAAGAAATACTGTTATTTCTGAAACGTAACGGTGCTTCCGGATGCATTCACATTAATAGAAATTGTATTCCCCATAATTAAAGCACGATTGTCTTGAACGTGTCCTGCCGGGAAATTAAAGATAACCGGGATATTATATTTTTTAGTAACATCATCAATGATTTCTAATGCATTTTTACCCCAAGGCACTTCATTATCCTTCATTTTGGTCATACCGCCAATAAGGATTCCTTTTAAGTTTTCAATACAGCCATTGCGTCTTAAATTCATCATCATACGATCAATATGATACAGATATTCATCTAAATCTTCAATAAATAAGATTTTATCTTTACAGTCAATGGCCGAAGGAGAACCTAACAAACTATATAAAATAGAAAGATTTCCGCCAACTAATTCGCCGGTTGCTTTACCAAAACGATTCATTTTATCAGGACCAATAGAGTAGGAAATAGGTTCGCCAAACAAACTCGATTTCATAGAACTAACCGCCGCCGGAGTCGCACGCGGAATCGTCACGGGCATAATACCATGAATTGATTTATAGCCCATTGTGTTTAAATGATTGTGCAAAACCGTAACATCGCTAAACCCAATAACCCATTTTGGATGTTGCTTGAATTTGGTAAAATCTAGTAAATCTAACATTCTTACAGTTCCATATCCACCGCGTACACACCAAATTGCTTTAATATTCGGATTGTCTAATTGTTTTTGAAAATCGGCTGCACGCTGTTCATCTGTTCCCGCCAGCTGATGGTAATCAAGACCAATTGTACTTCCAACAACGGCTTCTAATCCCCAGCTGTGAAGTAAATCAATAGTTGGTTTTAAATTATCATCGATATTTTTTCTGGCAGTTGCTAAAAGAGCTACAGTATCTCCTTTTTGTAAATAAGGCGGTGTTATCATGATTTGTTGAGATTGACAGTTGATTGTTTGTAAAGCAAAAGTAAGAAATGCGATTTTACAAAAGCCAAAATGCTTCTTGATATTAAAAGGGTTATTCATAGTTTCTTTTGCTGTTTAATATTAGTAAGAGGCAATTTTCATATTCAAAAACGCAATAAAATTACCTAATTTTCTTACAATTTATTTAAATTGGTCGTTTAAATTTTTAAAGTTATGCAAATTATTAAATTTCATTTTTGTTTGGTTGCTTTTTTTGGATTTTCTATTACAATTGCACAATCTAAAAAGTACGTTATTCATACGGTTGCTTTTTACAATTTTGAAAATCTTTTTGATACAATTGATGATCCAAATACGAATGATGACGAGTGGACCCCCGGAGGAGCACAGCACTGGACGAAAGAAAAGTATGAGCAAAAATTGAAAAACCTTTCAAGAGTTATTTCAGAAATTGGAACTCCAGAAAATTCAAATTCACCGACTTTAATTGGCTGTGCCGAAATTGAAAACAGAGGCGTCCTCGAAGATCTAATAAAACAGGAAAAAATAGCTGGTTACGATTACGGAATTATCCATTTTGATTCACCCGATCAACGCGGAATTGACGTAGCGCTTTTATATCAGAAGAAATATTTCAGGCCGACTTCTTATTCTAATATCCCATTATTGATCTATAAGAATAAGCCCGTTCTTGAGGAAAATAGCAATGAAGATTTGGGAGATGTTGAAATCAAGATTGATGCTAAAAACCGTGTTTTTACGAGAGATCAGCTTTTAGTGACTGGTTTTTTAGATGATGAAGAGATTCATGTAATTATTAATCACTGGCCTTCGAGATCGGGAGGAGAAAAAGCCAGCAGTCCCTATCGTGAAGCGGCTGGAAAACTAAACAGAAAAATAATTGATTCTTTACAGCAAATAAATCCAAAGGCAAAAGTGATAACAATGGGTGATTTAAACGATGGACCTTTTAATAAAAGTGTCAAAATCGCTTTGGGAGCAAAATCAAAAAAGGTTGAAGTTCCAGAATTTGGTGTTTACAATCCATTTGAAGAAATGGCAGGAAAAGGAATGGGAACTTTAGCTTTTCGTGATTCTTGGGATATTTTTGACCAAATTATAATGACGAAATCTTTTATCGAACCTGATTATTCAAGTTATGAATTTTGGAAAGCAGGGATTTTTAACAAACCGTATTTAATTCAAACTTCGGGAAAATATAAAGGATATCCGTTAAGAAATTCGTTGACCGAAGCAGGTTTTAGTGATCATTTTCCGGTTTATGTTTATCTCATACGTGAGAAATTGTAGAGACGCACAGCAGTGCGTCTAGGTTGCCATGATCAAAATCGATAAGACGCACTGCTGTGCGTCTCTACAAATTCGTTACCTTAGCTTTTCATAAATTCTGAAAAAATGGCTATAGCAAAACCATTCAATCTAACAAAATGGATTGAAGAAAACCGACACTTACTAAAACCACCAGTTGGAAATAAAAATCTATATGTAGATTCAGGCGATTATATTGTAATGATTGTTGCTGGACCAAACGCAAGAAAAGATTATCATTATAACGAAACCGAAGAACTTTTTTATCAATTAGAAGGAAGTATAAAAGTAGTCATTCAAGAAGATGGCGAACGCAGAGAAATGGAATTAAATGCTGGAGATATGTATTTGCATCCGGCTAAAATTCCGCATTCTCCTGTTCGTTCCGAGGGTTCAATTGGATTGGTTATTGAGCGCAAACGTGCCGGAAAAGGATATACTGACGGACTACTTTGGCATTGCGATAATTGCAATCACAAACTTTATGAAGTGTATTTTGAACTGCATAATATAGAGAAAGATTTTCTTCCTCATTTTGAACATTTTTACAATTCAGAAGAATTAAGAACGTGCGATAAATGTGGAACTGTTATGGAGACTGATCCTAGATTTACGGCTAAGAAGTAATTTATTGATTTTAAATATTAAACCCGATAGCTTTTTAAAAGCTGTCGGGTTTATTTTTGTGTTAAAGAAAATTTTTTATATCATTTTTGATATATATTTGTATCATAAATGTTATAAAAAAGTAACAAAAATGATACAAGAAATTATCGCATATAAGAATATACTGGAAAGTATTGAGGGTCTAATCGAAAAATCAGCGTATAAAAAAAATTATATTATTGAAAAAGTCGGTATTTCTAGTCCAACCTTTTATAGGAAATTGAAAACGCAATCATTCACTCCAGATGAGGTATTGTCTATTGCCAAAATTCTTTCGCCAGAAGAAAATTTCATGCTAGATTTAAAAGCTGATATTGAGCAAGGAAAACTTGATTTGAAGAATGGAGATTTTATAACACATGAAGAAATGTTAGCGGAATTAAAAAGTAAAAACCTAATATAAAATTACAAGTCAATTATATTTATTGGTTTTTGACGATTGTTATAAAATGAGATTAATTCCAGATGGTCTTTCTCTGTTTGATAGTATAAAGTGATATGTTTTGAAATAAGTATTTCTCTACATTTCAAGTTTGAATTATATTTTCCAAGCATTGTATTGCTTTCTAATAAATTTAAAATGTGTAAAACATCTTTGATGAATTTTTGAGCTATTAATGGCGACCAAAAATATTCTAAATAATTTTGAATAGTATAAAAGGTATAATTTGCTTTTTTGGACCAAATAATTCTCATTGAATAAAAATTTATTGGCCTAAATTATAAAAAATAACTTACAAATAAAATTTCTTATAATTCAAACTTTTTCCCCTGTTCAGGATAAATAATCTTCAAACCTAAATCATTTTGACTTTTTAGTTGCTCTTTAATTTTTGTAATATTTTTTGCTGGAGGCTTTAAATGTGTAATAATGATTTTGAAATTATTTAAAGAACCTTTTCCAGCTAAATCTTCTAAAATATGAAGCTCAGTCATTAAATGATTTGGAGTTAAGTGTCCGAATAAAAATTTGTCTGGCTGTTCGTTAGGAAAAGAAACTTCGATAAAAATTCCTTTTAATTTTTTGCTTTGAACCAAAGGCGCAACAGCCGTCCATAAAGCTTTAAGTTTATCGCTTTTTTCAACAGAATCAGGGCCAGTATCACCTAAATATAAAGCATAAGAATCTTCACTTTTAACTAGAAATGCAGTACTTTCAAACGGATTAACGTGACTCAAAGGAAAAGCTTTAACCGTCATTTTTGTATTAGAAATAGGAGTTTCTTCACCTAAATTCAAAGTTTGAAAATGATATTTCTTTAACGGAAAACCCACGCCTTTGTCTCCAAAATTGGCCCAAGTTTGATCGTTGAAATAATGATTTTCCATCATTTCCATACATTTGTCTGTCGCATAAACAGTTTTAGAAGAATCGGCAGGAGAATTTATAATTAATCCCGAAACATGATCTAAATGTGCATGTGAAACTAGATATCCTTTTATATATTTTCTTAAAACTTCGCTAGTTGAAACTTTAAAAACTTTATTTTCAATAGCTTTTTCAATTCCAGCATTAACTGTTCCTGCATCTAGACAAATAAAATCTTTAGTGTTGGCTGGAGCAAGTAAATAAGCTGAAAGATTTTTTTCGTCAATCCCACCTTTTATTCCTAGTGGTACTATCTGAAAGGATGATTTCTCTTTTTGGGAAAATGCATTTGCTGAAATTAATAGTAAGCAAAGCAAAAATCTGCTGAAAATGGACATAATTTTTAGTATTGAATACTGCAAATTTCACTAAATAAATCCAATAAGTAAGACTTCATTTCTGTTAATATTATTTATTAATCTTAAATTTACTCCTCTTTATGAAGACACTTCAATTTGAAATTAATTCTAAAAGAATATCTTTACATAAAAATATAACAATTTTAACTAAAAAAGTTACAATGACAACAATAGCATCACAATTTGGCATGAACGAAGCGCTAGATAAACTTGGCATTAAGCTGGTTAACGACGGAACTTCAACAGGAACAGAAAGTTTTTCTTCGGGAGAGATTTTAGATAGTTTTTCACCTGTTGACGGAAAATTAATTGCATCGGTAAAAACTTCTACTTTAGAAGATTACGAAAAAGTAATGCGTTCAGCGACAGAAGCTTTTAAAACATTCAGATTGATTCCTGCACCGCAACGTGGTGAAATTGTACGTCAGTTTGGAGAAAAATTACGTCAGAATAAAGAAGCTCTAGGAAAATTGGTTTCTTATGAAATGGGAAAATCATTGCAGGAAGGTTATGGTGAAGTTCAGGAAATGATCGATATCTGTGATTTTGCAGTTGGATTATCTCGTCAACTACACGGATTGACAATGCATTCTGAAAGACCGGGTCACCGTATGTATGAGCAATATCATCCGTTAGGAATTGTCGGAATTATTTCGGCATTTAATTTTCCGGTTGCAGTTTGGTCTTGGAATACGGCTCTGGCATGGATTTCTGGAGATGTCTGTGTTTGGAAACCTTCTGAGAAAACGCCTCTTTGTGGCATCGCCTGTCAAAACATAATTGCTCAGGTTATTAAAGAAAATAATCTTCCAGAAGGAATCTCGTGTTTAATAAATGGAGATTATCAAGTAGGTGAGTTATTGACGAAAGATACTCGTATTCCGCTAATTTCAGCTACAGGTTCTACCAGAATGGGTAAGATTGTAGCACAAGCCGTTGCCGGAAGATTAGGAAAATCATTATTAGAGTTAGGAGGAAACAATGCCATTATTGTGACTCCAGATGCCGATATTAAAATGACGGTTATTGGTGCTGTTTTTGGCGCTGTTGGAACGGCTGGACAACGCTGTACTTCAACACGAAGATTGATTATTCACGAAAGTATTTATGATAAGGTAAAAGAAGCACTAGTTGCGGCTTATAAACAATTAAGAATTGGAAATCCGCTTGACGAAAATAATCATGTTGGGCCGCTTATAGACACGCATGCAGTTGAACAATATGCAGTAGCTTTAAATAGAGTAGTTGCCGAAGGTGGAAAAGTTTTGGTTGAAGGCGGTGTGCTTTCTGGCGAAGGTTACGAAAGTGGCTGTTACGTAAAACCTGCCATTGCAGAGGCTGAAAATTCATTTGCAATTGTGCAGCACGAAACTTTTGCTCCGGTTTTATATTTGATTAAATATTCTGGAGATGTCGACAATGCAATTGAGATTCAAAATGGAGTTGCTCAAGGATTGTCTTCTGCAATTATGACAAATAATTTACGTGAAGCCGAAAGATTTTTATCGGTTACGGGTTCTGACTGCGGAATTGCAAACGTAAACATTGGGACTTCTGGTGCTGAAATCGGTGGTGCTTTTGGTGGAGAAAAAGAAACGGGAGGCGGTCGTGAATCTGGATCTGATGCCTGGAAAATTTACATGAGACGTCAAACTAATACCATCAATTATACAACGAATCTTCCTTTGGCACAAGGAATTAAATTTGATTTATAGTTCGTAATAATTTTTAATTTAAGCCGCTTTTTCTATTTGATTTAGGAATAGCGGTTTTTTTAATTGTTAATTCTGTGAGATTTTATTTAAGTTTGAGTAAAAATTTCTAATAATGAAATGTCAAATAATTTTCTTAATTCTTGCAGCAACTATTATAAGCTGCAATAAAAAAACAGATGTAAAAACGGTATCAATACAAAAAGATACTTTATATCAGTCTATTGCTGACGAAACAGAAACAGAAGACGAAGAGATATTTACCGCCCCGGAATTTCCTAAAACAGGAAAAACTGCCGATGATTTTGTGGTAGGATCTTATATAATAAAAATGAAAGCAGAAGGTTTCCTTAATGATGATGGACTTAAGGACGTGGTAATTGCATTGCAAAATGAAAATGATAATGGAGATTCTCGTGCAGTTTTAGTTCTTTTAAAACAAGAAACGGGAGAATATAAACTTCAGGATATTTCTTGGGAAGCTTTAGATCCTGAATATACTGAAACCGGTTATCAAATGTACACATCAGAGGAGATTTTTATAGAGAATAAAATATTGCACATTATGCTTCAAAGCGGTGGAGGACCTTCTGGTACGAGAGAAACATTATATAAGTATGTAAATAATGATTTAGTTCTTATAGAGATGCATACTTTTAATTCCGGAGCTGGTGCTCATTTGTCTAGTGATTACAATTTAATGACAGGAGTGGTTGAACATGAAGTAACAAATACGCTGCGAGATAGCATGCCAAGTGAGCATGAAACCAAAAAATTTCAATTGAAACGGCAGATGTTATTTGCAAAAGACAATCCCAACTCTGTTCTGGAAAATCTTCCAGGATCAGAAAATTTTTAAAGAACAAAAGGCTTCCTATAATGGAAGCCTTTTTAGTTTTGAATTGAGTTAGTTGAGTTTGGTTCGTTTATTTTTTCAGAATAGTTTGATTGATAGAACCGTCATTTGTATAAACTTTTACCAAATAAGTTCCTGGAATTAAATTGCTTAAATCGATACTTTCAGCATCTTTACTACCGCTCTTAACTAATGTACCGGACATATTGTAAACCTGAACTTTTTCTATAGTTTGAGTTGATTTAGAAATATATAAAACATCAGAAACTGGATTTGGGTATAAAAGGACTTTTGAAGTTTTTGGCTCCGCAGCTATTTCAGTTGTTGGTGCCGTTCTTAAAGTGCTGCTTGAATTGTACTGTGTGCTAATGTAAAAGAGATTAGCAACAGAACCTTTTGTAATAGTATGTGAACCTGCTGCAATTGATGCTGTTACAATTCCTGCAGATGCAGTGTAAGAAACATTATCAACTTTAATTGTTCCTGTAAAATTTGAATCAAATACTAAAGTTAATGTTGAAGCGCTTGTTGTTGTATATGAAATAGACGTGCTCGTTTCAATTTTTAAGCGTTTAGTTAAGGTTAGTCCGTTGTATGTTACAGAACCATCTGAAGAATTCATATTTCCGGTAATTGTATAAAATGAACTTGTTTTTCCAGAAGTAGTGAAATTATGAATCTCATCGCCGCTTGGTGTTCCAGTAGTTACGGTAATAGTCCCTGAACCAGTTGCAATTGTCCCTGTTCCTGTGGTTGCAATTGAATACGAAACAGTTGCTGTTGGTGTTCCAGTAATTGTAATTGTTTTTGCAGTTGTATTTTTTACGAAACTTAATCCTGATGCTGGCAAACCAGTTACAGTTGCATCTGTAGCAGTTCCTCCCCAAGTGAATACTATTGAATTTATCGCTGTTCCGCTGGCAACAGTTTGATTATTATTTGTTGTAGAAGTCAAAGTTTGAGTTCCGGCCGCTGTAACTGTTATTGTTCCAGAAGCAGTCGCAGGAGTTCCAGTTCCAATCGTTGCAATCGAGTAGGAAACTGTTGCTGTTGGAGTTCCTGTAATCGTAATTGTTTTTGCAGTTGTATTTTTTACGAAACTTAGTCCTGATGCTGGCAAACCTGTTACAGTTGCATCTGTAGCATCTCCACCCCATGTAAATACAATTGATGCAATTGCAGTTCCGCTTGCAACGGTTTGATTTTGATTGCCTGTCGAAGTCAGTGTTTGCGAACTCGCTGGTGGGTTTCCTTCACCTTGAACAGCAACTAATGTCCCGCTATAGTTTGTCAAAGCCGATTTAAGTGCTGTAATAACAAGAGACGATGTATCGTCGACACTATTATCGAATGTCCATTTTAAATCTCCTCCAGAAATACGCCCGGCGTACTGCGTTACTTTAGTTTTTGCTGTCGCGGGCTGATCGATTACTAGATTTTTAACATATAATGCGGCATCAGTATCAAAGTTATTATATGAATTTGCTCCCGATTTTGATTTGATAGTACTGCTTACATTTTCGCCTCTTGTTGTTGCTACATAGGCATCAAAATCTGTAACAGAACTTATTTTTCCTGAAATATTATACAGCGGATTAGGATCATTATAAGCTACAAAGCGCATATTGTTTGTTCCGTTTGAAGCATCAAATGTATTGTTAAAAGCTTTAATAAATCCGCCGGCCTCGCCAGAAAATGTTCCCATAGTTCCGGCATTATTAACTTGATTGGTTTCATCCCAAATATCAGTTCCTTGCAATGAAGTCAACATCGGATGTTTAGCATTACGGAAATAATTACCTTCTACAAAAAGAGATGATCCCAAAGTTGACCCAGCGCCATATTTGGCATTTCCATCATAATAATTATTGTAAATATGTGCAGAATAATAACGAACACGTGGATGACGGGAATCAGAATGATCAAACCAGTTATGATGATAGGTAATGTATAAACCAGTTGTAGTTCCTTCGCTTAGCCCTAAAAGACTTGCTTTTCCGTTGTCCCAAAAGTGATTATAGGACAAAGTGATATATGTTGAAGATTTGTTGTCCAAGGCGCCATCACCTTTAATTTGATCAGCATCGCTTCCGGCATTTCCGTAAAATAAATCGCAATTGTGAACCCAGATGTGGTCATTGTCTTGTTGCATTCCAACATTATCACCCGCCGTACTATTGCAGTTCATAAATCCAAGATTGCTTACTTCAATATTTGAAGCCGATTTAAGACGAACTCCCCAGCCATTTGCAACTGCATCATTTCCAATTCCTTCTATCGTTACATAACTCGAGGCATTGTTTGCGTTTTCGATTACAACATCGCCACCTTCCATTACAGTCATGTCAGTAATATTTCCAATTAATCTTATAATAAAAGGACGCGTATCTTTTCCTTTTTTAATAGCATACAAAATATTCTGAAGACCAATACAAGGGTTTGCACTTGCTCCAGTAATATTCATCGAAATAGTATTTTTTGTATTCTGCGTTATGTATAGAATTACGGCATTATCTTTTGGAGTTCCGTCTGCTTTATAACCGCCAGGAATTCTTCCGCTTTCAAAAGCAAATCCATTTCGATCGTGTGCAGAAACAGTTAACGCACTGGTTGTTGATCCAGATCCTTCTGTTCCTGAAATTACGGGTTTTACTTTGATTGTGTAAGATCCAGCTTTTAAACCTGGAATATCTGCACGAAAATAATTTCCATAGCTTCTAATAAGCTGATCGTCTATTTTTCTGTCGGTTATTCCTTCACCAGAATAATAAACATTGTAGGTTTGAGCATTGCTCACGGGCTGCCATTTTACAAAAGCAGATTCAAGCCAGCCTGATGCTTCAGTAATTGTGACTTGTTGTGCCCAAATTTGAGCTGTAATAAAAAAAACGAAAACGAAAAGTAGGTTTTTTTTCATAATTGTTCAGGTTAATAAAGTTAGTAATAGTTATTTGTGGTTTTGATTCTCTTTCACAATTATCAATTGTAATCGATTACACAAAAATATATAAATTTTTGATATTCGTAATTAATTGACTTAAAAAAAATGTATTACTTAAAAAATTAAAGTATAATTTAGTTATTATGTAATAAATTGCATTAATTGTAATTTATTACATAATAATTATTTTTTATGCGAAGTCCTATTTTTACTACGTTTTTTCTTTTTACAGATTGAGAATAGTTTGATATGTTCTAAATTTTTGCAGATTTATTAAAATTTAAGTCAGTTTTAATAAAGTAAGAAATAGATTGCTTTTTTATTTAGAATTTTGCTTTAAATAAATAGTTTTGGAGGCGCTTTTTTATTTTTAAAGCGAAAAAAGAGGAAGTAAAATGAACTAAATTATCTTTTTAATGAAGTTTTTGGAGGAGAAAGAAAGAGGAAGGAGAATTTTTGTAAGCTACTAGATGATAGCATAAAAAAAAGGCTTTTTGATTATTTCAAAAAGCCTTTTTTTATGTATTTTAAGAATTGATTTATTTATTTATTGCTAGATAGTTTAGATAACAATCTTAAGAATTCAATATATAACCAAACCAAAGTGATCATTAATCCCATTGCACCAAACCATTCCATGAATTTTGGCATTCTTTGCTGAACACCTTTTTCGATTTGATCAAAGTCTAGAAATAAGTTCAGAGCTGCAATAATTATTACAAAAACACTGATTCCTATACTCATCATTCCATTTCCGTAATGAACAGGAGTGAAATTGAATACTAGAGAAGCTAACCAAGAAAATAAATAATAAGTTGCAATTGCTAAAGTAGCAGCAACAACAACTGATTTAAATTGCTCAGTAACTTTTACAATTTTGAACTTGTATAAACCAAGACATACTAAAAAAGTTACTAATGTTGCACCAACAGCATTTATAACAATTCCTGGAAATCTTAATTCAAATATTGCTGAAATTCCACCAATGAACAAGCCTTCAAAAAAGGCATAACCAGGAGCTAGATATGGAGAAGCTTGAGGTTTGAAAGAGGCAATTACAACTAGAATTAAACCCACTATCGCACCGCCGAACGCAGGTATAATTGGATTCATTCCATTGAACGCCATCCACCAAGTAATCATTGATGCTGCAGTTAATATTAAAAATAAAATAGCTGTTTTATTGATCGTACCTGACAAAGTCATTTCTTGATTGTAGTCAATAATTTGCGCTTCGTGTACTCCTTCAGCTCTTGAAACAGCATTTGATGAAAAACGTTTGCTGCTTAAAAATGGATTATTTGAATTAAAGGCCATAATTTTTATGCTTTTAGTGAACTCAAATATATGGAGTTTTTTTGATGTGAAACAATTTGAGTTAAATTTTTAACATGATTTTTTCTTCTAAATAAAACGGAGTAAAAATAAAAAAACCATCCGTTTGTTCGGATGGTTTTCTATGTATAGAATTCTATTTTTTTAGTTTAATAAATCTAAAACCAAAGAAGGAAATAAACCTAAAATAATATTCAAAGTAATTGATACTATTGCAACTGCATAAATAAGAAACGGTTTCCCTGTACGTTCTTCATTTGGTTCTTTAGAATACATTGCCAATATTAGTTTGAAATAATAACCAACACTTATAATCGAGTTGATAACGGCAACAATAACTAAAGCAATATAGCCAGACTGAATAGTTTGATTGAATAAAAATAATTTAGCAAAAAATCCAGAGAAAATTGGAATTCCGGCCATTGATAATAGTGAACCAGTCAAAATTGCAGCCAAAAGCGGATTTGTTTTTCCTAGACCGTGAAAGTTTGTAATATCTTCATTATCCTGATTTTTGCAAACATATAAGATAACGCTAAATGCTGCAATTCCTGCTAATGCATAAGCTGCGGCATAATATAATAAAACTCCAGCAGAAGTTGCAATCGTTAAAAATGTCATTAACATGAAACCCGCGTGAGAGATTCCAGAAAATGCCAACATACGTTTTACATTCACTTGACGTAAAGCCATTATGTTTCCAACTGTCATAGATGCAATTGAAATGATTACAATAATATGTTCAAATGTTCCTAAAAGATCTTGATTTTCTAAAGACGGAATTAAGTTTAAACCAGCAACTAATTTATAAAGTGTAGCAATGGCTACAACTTTTGCCAGCGTACTCATTAATGCAGTTGTCAAAGCTGGAGAACCTTCATAAACATCTGGAGCCCAGAAATGAAATGGTACAGCTGCAACTTTGAAAAACATTCCGATTGTCATTAAAATCATTCCGATAGGAAACCAAATTGGTAATTCAGCAGATAAAGAACTTTCGTAAATTTCAGTAACATCAAAAGTTCCCATTGCACCGTAAATCAAACAAATACCAAATAAAATAATTCCAGATGCAAAAGATCCCATCAAGAAATATTTCATACCAGCTTCGTTGCTTTTAATATTCAAACGATCGCTCGCAGCAAGTATATATAATGCAATAGAAAGAATTTCGATTCCTAAGAAAAACATGGCTAAGTTTCCAAAAGAAACCATAGCAACCGCTCCAGCTAATAAAAATACTTTTATAGCAATATAATCGGAGATTTTTGTTTGATGATTCTCGTAAAAATTGTGGCTTAACGCTACAAGGAAAATAGTCAAAATAATAAATAATGATGAAAATGCAGTAGAGAACTTGCTCACTGTAATCATATTATTATAATAACTTGCCGTTGATCCAAATTCATAATAGTTAAGTGCCAAAACTCCCAATAAACCTAAAATGGTAAACGGAACAATGCCTTTTCTAAAATTTAGAATTTCAAACAATAGGCAAAAAATACCCAATCCTGTTATAGCTATTAATGTATTCATTTTTGTTTTTTTGATTTAGGAAATCTAAAACGCCCTAATTTATTTTTATTTAAAATATTAATTTTTATTGATAACGCTTAGTATTGTTTCTAAACTTGGTGTAATCAAATCTGTTATTGGTTTTGGATAGAATCCAAAGAAAATCAAAACAGCAATAATTGCTACCATAGAAATTCCTTCATTCACAGAAACATCTGCAAAAGTTTTAGAATTGGTTTCACCTAACATTACATTTTGGAACATTTTCAACATATAATAAGCTCCTAAAATAATAGTTGTTCCGCCTAAAACAGCAAACCAAATATTAATTTGAGAAAGACTGTATAATACGGTAAACTCTCCAATAAAGTTAAATGTAGTTGGTAAAGCAACAGAAGCCAAAACCAAAATTAGGAACATTGAAGTGAATTTAGGAGATTGTGTACGAATGCCACCTAATTCAGCAATATTTCTTGTTTCAAATCTTCTATAAATAATTTCTGCAGCATAGAATAATCCAACTACTACAAAACCGTGAGCGATCATTTGTAAAACTGCTCCGCGGAAACCATCAACTGTTAAAGTATAAGTTCCTGCAGCAATTAATCCAACGTGAGCAAGAGATGAATAAGCTAATAATTTCTTTAAATCTTTTTGTCTTAACGCTACGATAGAACCGTAGATTACACCAGCAATTCCTAAAGCAATAAAAATGTTCATGTATTCTTTTGCAGCAAGAGGAGCAATTGGCAATTGCCAACGAATAACACTATATAATCCCATTTTCAACATGATACCAGATAAAAGCATTGTTCCAACAGTTGGTGCTTTTTGGTACACATTTGCCTGCCATGTATGGAAAGGAATAATTGGAATTTTGATTGCGTAAGCTAAAAAGAAAGCTAAGAAAATCCAAAGTTGCTCATCAGCAGAAAGATTTAATTTGTATAAATCTTCAATCAAGAAACTGTGTGCTTTTGTGTATAAATAGATAAAAGCAGTTAACATGAATAAAGAACCTGCAAGTGTATAAATAAAGAACTTTACAACTGCTTTTCTGCGTTCTTCAGCATCTCCGTTACCCCAGATAAGAGCAATAAAGTAAATAGGAATAAGTGCTAATTCCCAGAAAATATAATATAAAAGACCATCTGCTGCAAGGAAAGTTCCTGTCATTGCAAAAGCCATAAATAATATTAATGCGTAAAAAGCTTTTGAGTTTTTATATTCATTTCCAAAAGAAGAAAATATAATAATTGGAGTCAAAGCTGTATTCAATAAAACCATAGCAATTGCTAATCCATCAGCGTTTAAAGCGAATGAAATTTTAGGCTGTGTAATCCAAGCGTTTATCAAGCTGATACTTTCACCAGCTGAAAAATGATTCAACAATACAACCGAACAGCCCAAAGCTGCCAAACTAAAGAACAAAGCTACTTTTGAAGCGAGTTTGTCACCAGCAAAATAAGTGACAAATGCACCAACTAAAAGAATAATTAATATAAGAGAAACGTTCATAGTTATAAAATTATTGAGCTAAAAATATATAAGAAACAATCGCGCAAAGACCAATAACGAAAGCAAAAAGATATAATCCGATACTTCCAGTCTGCAGTTTTTTGCCTTGAAAAGCTAATTCATTCGTTATTTTTCCTAATCCGAAAACAAGAGCTGATAAACCAGTTTCAATATAGTCTCTAAAGAATCTTGATAATCCGTTTACTGAGCGAACAAATAGTACATCATAAGCTTCATCAACATAATATTTGTTATATAAAACTTTTGCTACACCCGTAATGTTTTCGTCAGCTTCAGGAACATTATCTTGTTTGAAATATTTTACGTAAGCAATTAAAATTCCTAATAATCCACCTAAAACAGCAACACCCATCAAAGTATATTCTGTAGTTCCTAAATGGTGTTCTTCGCCAGCCACTTTAGTGAAAAGAGGAGCAAGATATTCGTTTAACCAGCTGTTTCCAGGTAAACTAATTAATC
This sequence comes from Flavobacterium sp. 245, assembly GCF_004362055.1. Classification (GTDB taxonomy): domain Bacteria; phylum Bacteroidota; class Bacteroidia; order Flavobacteriales; family Flavobacteriaceae; genus Flavobacterium. The sequence continues at coordinate 424,060 of NZ_SNXB01000001.1, read as the reverse complement.
CTCCAAAAGTTGCCAATATAGCTAGAATGATAAGTGGAATAGTGATTAATGCACCACTTTCATGCAAATGATGTTTTTGTTCTTCAGTACCTCTAAATTCTTTGAAGAAAGTTAAGAACATCAGTCTAAACATATAAAAAGCGGTCATGATTGAAGCAATAGATCCAACAACGTATAATGGAATACTGTGATGGAAAGCAGTCATTAAAATTTCATCTTTAGAGAAAAAACCTGAGAAAAATGGAACTCCTGAAATGGCCAATGAAGAAATCAGCATGGTCCAGAAAGTAATTGGCATTGCTTTACGCAATCCACCCATTTTACGCATATCTTGTTCACCGTGTAATCCGTGAATAACAGATCCAGATCCTAAGAACAAACAAGCTTTAAAGAAAGCGTGTGTAATTACATGGAAAACAGCTACTTCATAAGCTCCAAACCCTAATGCCAAAAACATTAACCCTAATTGTGAAACTGTAGAGTAAGCCAATACTTTTTTGATATCGTTTTGAACTAAACCAATTGTTGCAGCAACTAATGAAGTTACAGCTCCAACTATTGCAATTACAGTTTGTACATCAACGGCTAAATCAAAAACAAAATTTAATCTTGTTACCATGAAAATACCTGCTGTTACCATCGTAGCAGCGTGAATCAATGCAGAAACTGGAGTTGGTCCAGCCATAGCATCAGGCAACCAAGTGTACAACGGAATTTGAGCTGATTTACCACAAGCTCCAATGAATAAACATAAGGCTGCTAATGAAAGAAGAGAAATGTTTAAATTAGTAGCTCCAGCAATTGCAGTTTTTAAAGTTGCATAATCTAAAGTTGAGAACATTGAACCAAGAATGAACATCCCTATCAAAAGACCTAAATCTCCAATTCTGTTCATAATAAAAGCCTTTTTTGCTGCATCGTTGTAATCTTGGTTTTTATGCCAGAATCCGATTAGTAAATAAGAGCAAAGTCCAACACCTTCCCAGCCAATAAATAAAACTAATAAGTTGCTTCCAATTACAAGTGTGATCATAAAGAACACGAACAGATTCAAATACGCAAAAAACTTGTGCATATTTTCATCGTCATGCATGTAACTGATAGAGTATAAGTGAATCAAAGATCCAATTCCGGTTACGAAAAGCAACCAAAGAACAGATAATTGATCTAATAAAAATCCAAGATTGATTTTTAGATTGCTTATTTGAATCCAATCAAATAAAGTAACTTCAATTGCTTTTCCAGTTGAAGTAATTTGATTAAAAAGAATAAGCGTAACTATAAAAGAAATTGCTACAGCAAAAGTTCCGATTGCTCCAGAAACTGTTTTTCCTAAGCTTTTTCCAAAGAAAACATTGATTAAAAACCCTAAAAAAGGAGTTAATACTAAAAGTAAAGCTAAATTGGTATCCATTTCTATTTATCCTTTTAAGTTTTTTAAGTTATCGATACTAATTGAGCCAATGTTTCTAAAAATAGAAACTAAAATTGCTAATCCAACTGCTACTTCGGCAGCCGCTACAGCCATCGAAAAGAATACGAAAACCTGTCCTTGAGCATCTTGATGATAAGTCGAAAATGCAACAAATAAAAGGTTTACAGCATTTAGCATGATTTCGATAGACATGAAAACGATAATAGCATTTCGTCTGTACAATACACCAAAAACACCAATACAAAAAAGTACAACACTTAAAAAGATGTAATTTTCAATACCTATTTGATTTAATATATTACCCATTATTTATTTAATTTTTCTTTTTTAGACAATAATACAGTTCCAATCATTGCAACTAAAAGTAAAACTGAAGCGAATTCAAATGGAACCATATATTCGTTCAATAATATTTTACCTAGTACTTTAATAGATTGGAAATCTTCGCCGGTCGAATCGTATTCACCAACAATTGGTTTAGAGTTAATGAATATTGTAATCAAAACAATTACAATCAAACAGAATGAAACAATAGCTCCTAAACGTGTGATTCTAGGTCGGTGAACATCTCTTTGTTCATTCAAATTCATAAGCATAATCGTAAATAGGAACAAAATCATAATCGCTCCTGAGTAGACTATTATATGTACAATTGCTAAAAACTGAGAATTTAATAGTAAATAATGACCTGCGATAGAGAAGAAACAAATCACTAAGTAAATAGCTGAGTGAATTGGATTTCTGCTAAAAATGGTCAAGAAAGCAGTAATTACTGTTATGAACGCTAAGAAACAAAATATAACTTGTACAGTTGTTGCGTGTGCAAAATCAGGAATATGTATCATTAGTTAGCGTTATTAAGTTGAGCATTTTTGATCGCCATTTCTAAAGGCATAACCAATTTGTCCTTTCCAAAAATGAAATCTTCTCTTTCGTAGCTGGCAGGAACTAAAACTTTAGAAGTAGTTAAGTAAATAGCGTCTTTTGGACAAGCTTCTTCACATAAACCACAAAAAATACAACGAAGCATATTGATTTCATATATCTCAGCATATTTTTCTTCTCTGTACAAATGTTTTTCGTCTGCTTTACGTTCAGCAGCTTTCATTGTGATCGCTTCTGCAGGACAAGATAAGGCACATAATCCGCAGGCAGTACAGTTTTCGCGGCCTTGCTCGTCGCGTTTCAACATGTGCTGACCACGATAAACCGGACTCATTTGTCTAACTTGTTCAGGATAATGAATCGTAACTTTTTTTCTAAAAAGGTGTTTAAGCGTAATAGCCAAACCCTTTACAATCGCCACAAGATACAATCGCTCAATGAAAGTCATCTCTTTATTAGAGACCAACTTTTTTCTACCCGATAATGATATAGTTTCTATTGACATTTTTTAATCTATGATTTATGATTTATAATTTGAAATCAATCAAATTCAAAATCTATTTTATTTTTATTTGAAGCTTAATCCTGCTATCCGCTTTATTTTTTATCTCGTTTAAAAACGAGACCATAAAAGGATGCCGCTTCTATCAGGGCTAGGGCATTACGGTTCTTAAAATCCTAAAGCGGCTGCGATATCGTGTCTTAAAATAACAGCACCCGTAATCATAATATTAATAATCGAAAGCGGAATCAAAATTCTCCAGCCTAAGTTCATTAATTGGTCATATCTAAATCTTGGAATTGTCCAACGAACCCACATGTAGAAAAATATGAAGAAACATATTTTTGCAAACAATACTGCAATTCCTAAAACATTAGCCAAATTTACTCCAGCATTTTCTACCATCCAGCTCATTCCAGGATAGTTATAGCCACCAAAGAACAATACAGAAATAATAGTTGCAGAAGTAAACATACTAGCATATTCAGCAAATAAATAGAATCCCATTTTCATTGAAGAATATTCGGTATGATAACCTCCAATTAATTCGCTTTCACATTCCGCCAAATCAAAAGGAGTTCTGTTAGTTTCTGCAAATGAACAAATTAAGAAAATTAAAAATGATAAAGGCTGATAGAAAACATTCCAGTTCATGCCTTGTTGCTGTAATGAAATTTCTTTTAAGCTCATTGTTCCAGTCATCATCAATAATGCAATCATTGATAATCCCATAGCAACTTCATAAGAAACCATTTGCGAAGCTGCACGAACAGCTCCCATTAATGAGAATTTATTGTTAGAAGCCCATCCACCAATCATGATGCCATAAACTCCAACAGAAAGTACTCCAAAAATGTATAATAAAGCAATATTTACATCGGTCGCCTGAAGAATAACTTCTCTGCCAAAAACATGAAGTCTGTCTCCCCAAGGAATTACAGCACTTGTCATCAAGGCAGTACTCATTGAGATTGCAGGACCTACAACAAACAAAAACTTGTTTGGCGTATTTGGGAAAAACTCTTCTTTAGAGAATAATTTCATACCATCTGCAAGTGGTTGCAATAAACCTCCCCAACCTGCACGGTTTGGTCCAACACGATCCTGAAGGAAAGCAGCAACTTTACGTTCAGCCCAAGTTGAATACATTGCCATAATCATAGTTACAGCAAAAACTACAACAATAACAACACTTTTTTCAATAATAAACGCACCATCTACCATCATTAAGAATTTTTGTTGTTAGTATTTAATGGAATTTCAGCCATACTAATTTTTTTACGGTCAATATCTCTACCCAAAAGAATATTCTTTTCAGTATCGATTTGTACTTTCTCTAATTTTTGAGTGTAGTTATTTTGGTTGATAACAGAATCTTTTTCAAATTCTCTTGGTCCTTCAATAACCCAGTCATTCACATTTTTGTGATCAAAACGGCAAGAGTTACAGATGAATTCTTCAACTTCGTGGTACTCGTCTTTACGACCCGTTACACGCTGAATTTCTCCGCCAAACATCCAAACTGTAGTTTTACCACAACATCCTGGAGTTGTACATTCTCTGTGTGCGTTGTAAGGTTTATTAAACCAAACTCTTGATTTAAAACGGAAAGTTTTGTCGGTTAAAGCTCCCACTGGACAAACATCAATCATGTTTCCAGAAAACTCATTGTCGATTGCTTTAGAAATTCCGGTAGAAATATTAGCGTGGTCGCCACGATCTAATACTCCGTGAACTCTGTTGTCTGTCAATTGATCTGCAACTTGTACACATCTTTGGCATAAAATACAACGGTTCATATGCAGTTGAATATTCGGACCAATATCTTCTGGTTCAAATGTTCTTTTTTCTTCAATAAAACGTGATTTCGGATTTCCGTGTTCAAAACTTAAATTTTGAAGATCACATTCACCCGCCTGATCACAAATAGGGCAGTCTAATGGATGGTTGATCAATAAAAATTCGGTTACAGATTTACGTGCTTCGGTAACTCTGTCAGAAGATTTACTGTTTACTTCCATTCCGTCCATACATCCTGTTACACAAGATGCCATTAATTTTGGCATTGGTCTTGGGTCAGCCTCGCTACCTTTAGAAACTTCAACTAAACAACAACGGCATTTTCCACCGCTGCCTTTTAATTTTGAGTAATAGCACATGGCTGGCGGTACCAAATCTCCACCAATCATACGTGCAGCCTGCAGGATCGTTGTTCCTGGCTCTACGTCTATACTTTGACCGTCTATGGTTACTTTCATCTCTTACTTTTGTTTTTTTAGTTTCAGGTTTAAAGTTTCAGGTTGTTGGACTTGAAACTAAAAAAACATGAAACTTGAAACTATTTAAACTTTTTTGTTGAAAGTCGGAATATTTTAAAGAATTGCTGTCCTTTTTAATATTATGAACTTTATAACTTTCTGCTTTTTATTTTTATACGATTACTTTACCGCCTACTAAATGCTTCACTTGTGAAAAAGGTTCAGCAACAAAGTGATCTCTATTTTTGATTTTTTCTGGGAAACGAACGTGATATTCAAACTCATCTCTAAAGTGACGAATCGCTGCTGCTACCGGCCAAGAAGCGGCGTCTCCTAGAGGGCAAATTGTGTTTCCCTCAATTTTACTTTGAATGCTCCACAATAATTCGATATCTTCTTCACGGCCTTGACCGTTTTCGATTCTCCATAAGATTTTTTCTAACCATCCTGTTCCTTCACGACAAGGAGTACATTGTCCGCAAGATTCATGGTGATAAAAACGAGCAAAGTTCCAAGTGTTTCTTACGACACAAGCAGTATCATTGTAAACAATAAATCCGCCAGAACCTAACATAGATCCGGTAGCAAAACCACCATCACTTAAAGATTCGTAAGTCATTAATCTGTCTTCTCCGTTTGCTGTTTTGAAAATCAATTCAGCGGGTAAAATTGGCACAGATGAACCTCCAGGTACAAATGCTTTTAATGGACGGCTTGAAGACATTCCTCCTAAATATTCATCAGAATTCATGAATTCATCTACACTTAAACCTAATTCAATTTCGTAAACTCCAGGATTTTTGATATGTCCGGAAGCAGAAATTAATTTAGTTCCTGTAGAACGTCCAATTCCAATTTTAGCATAATCATCACCAGAATTGTTTACAATCCAAGGCACTGTTGCTATAGTTTCAACATTGTTTACCACTGTTGGATTTGCCCAAAGTCCTGAAACTGCTGGGAAAGGTGGTTTAATACGAGGATTTCCTCTTTTACCTTCCAAAGACTCGATAAGTGCAGTTTCTTCTCCGCAGATATAAGCTCCGGCTCCACAGTGAACATGAAGTTCAAGGTCATAACCTGAACCTAATATATTTTTTCCTAACCAGCCTGCAGCTTTAGCCTCGGCGATTGCTCTTTCTAAAATTTTGTAAACCCACATATATTCTCCACGAATGTAGATATACGAAAGGTTAGCTCCTAAAGCGTAACTAGAAGTAATCATTCCTTCGATCAATAAGTGAGGAATAAATTCCATCAAATAACGATCTTTAAAAGTTCCCGGTTCCGATTCGTCAGCGTTACAAACTAAGTGTCTTGGCTTTCCTGATTTTTTGTCAATAAAACTCCATTTCATTCCGGCAGGGAAACCCGCGCCACCACGACCACGCAGACCAGATTTTTTTACTTCTTCAGTAACTTCATCTGGTGTAAGTGTTTTTAAAGCTTTTTCTACAGAAGCGTATCCGCCATTTTGACGATATACTTCGTAGGTTTTGATTCCAGGAATATTGATTTTATCTAATAATATTTTTTGTGACATCTTATTTATCGTGTAATATTATTTTATCATCTTTACAATCAGCGATTAACTGATCGATTTTTTCTTCTGTCAATTTTTCTTTGTAAAAATCGCCTAATTGCATCATTGGAGCGTATCCGCAGGCACCTAAACATTCTACACCAGCAATAGTAAACATTCCGTCTGGAGTTGTTTCACCCATTTTAATGCCTAATTTTTCAGAAGTATAATCCATTAAATTTTCGGCACCGCTTAAACAACAGCAAGAAGTCTGGCAAAATTCAAACATGTATTTTCCAATTGGTTTTTGGTTGAACATGGTATAAAAAGTAACCACTTCATAAACCTCAATTGGTTTTATTTGAAGAATTTCGGCAACTTTATCTTGCAATTCAGTACTAAGCCAGTTGTTGTGAGCATCCTGCACTTCATGCAAAACAGGCAGTAAAGCCGATTTTTGTTTGCCTTCCGGATAATGACTAATCAATTCATTGATACGAGCGATCAATGCCTCAGTCATATTTATTTCTTGTTTGTAATGTTTACGTTCCATTTTAATTTTGGATTTTAGTCCCGATAGCTATCGGGATAGATTTTAGATTTTTCAATCGGAATCTATAATCGGCATTCTTTTTAAATTTTAGATTTCTGATTTTAAATTTTAGATTTTTCCAATCTGAAATCTAAAATCTAAAACCTGCAATCTTTTTAGGCGTCTAATTCTCCTGCAATAACATTTAAACTTGATAGAATAACAATTGCATCTGAAAGTAAAGCACCTTTAATCATTTCAGGATAAGCTTGGTAATAAATAAAACAAGGTCTTCTGAAATGTAATCTATATGGAGTTCTGCTTCCGTCTGTAACTAAATAAAAACCTAACTCTCCATTTCCTCCTTCAACAGGATGATAAATTTCTGCAACTGGTACAGGAACTTCTCCCATTACAATCTTAAAGTGATAGATTAATGATTCCATCGAATTGTATACATCTTCTTTTGGAGGAAGATAGTAATCAGGAACCTCTGCATGATATTCGTTTCCAGCTGGCATTTTATCCAACGCTTGACGAATAATGCTTAAACTTTCCCAAACTTCAGCATTACGAACACAGAAACGATCATAAGTATCACCTGATTTTCCAACAGGAACAATAAAATCAAAATCTTCGTAAGATGAGTAAGGCTGTGCAACACGAACATCGTAATCAACTCCGGCAGCACGTAAGTTTGGACCTGTAAATCCGTAAGCCATTGCCTGCTCTGCAGTAATTGCACCAACGTTTACAGTTCTGTCAAGGAAAATTCTGTTTCTTTCGAATAGGTTTTCGAATTCTTTCCATGCAACTGGAAATTCTTCAAGAAAAGCATCTAGTTTTTTGAAAGCTTCTGGAGACCAGTCTCTTTCAAATCCACCGATTCTTCCCATATTTGTTGTCAAACGAGCCCCACAAATTTCTTCGTAGATTTCGTAGATTTTTTCTCTAAATTGAAAAACGTATAAGAAACCAGTATACGCACCAGTATCTACTCCAAGAATCGAGTTACAGATTAAGTGATCCGTAATACGAGCAAGCTCCATTACAATAACTCTTAAATATTGTGCTCTTTTTGGAACTTCAACACCTAACAGTTTCTCTAAAGTCATCCACCATCCCATATTGTTAATAGGAGAGGAGCAATAGTTCATACGGTCTGTAAGAGGCGTGATTTGATAGAAAGGACGATTTTCGGCAATTTTTTCGAAAGCTCTGTGGATGTAGCCAATAGTTGGTTCAGCCTCTAGAATTCTTTCACCATCCATTAATAGGATATTTTGAAAAATACCGTGAGTCGCAGGGTGAGTTGGACCTAAATTCAGTACCGAAAGCTCGCTTCCGTCTTCGTTTAGTTTCTCTTTAATTATTTTAGCATAACGATGCTCTGGTGGTAATAATAGTTCTGACATTTTATAATGTTGAATTATTTATTTTTTAGCAATTTGTTGTTGTTCTTCCAAAGAATCTGTCGTCTTTATCAGTTCTTCCGCTGTCTTCCATTGGGAATTCTTTTCTCATCGGGAAAGACACCATTTCATCCATATTCAAAATACGTTTCAATTGTGGGTGGCCAATAAAATTGATTCCGAAGAAATCATATGTTTCTCTTTCCATCCAGTTTGCACTCAAGAAAATATTTGAAACAGTTTTGATTTCTGGTTTTTCGCCATCTAAATAAACTTTAATTCTGATTCGTTTGTTTTCGATCCAATTGTGCATGTGATACACTACTGCAAATTGACGATCTAGTTCATTATCTGGATAGTGAATGCCGCATAAATCTGTTAAAAAGTTAAATTGCAGATCAGCATCATTTTTTAAAAACAGAATTAATGCAGTGATTTTATCAGCAGTTGTTTCTATCGAAAAAATATCTCTTTCTTGTTGGAAATTGAAAACATTAGTATCAAATGTTTCAATAAGTTTATCTTGAATCAGGGTGTTTTCTAACGCCATCTTATGAAATATTATAGGAAGCTAATAATTCTTGGTATTCTGGTGAGCTTCTGCGTCTCACAGATTCGCTTTTTACCAAATCTTGTAATCTCATTACGCCGTCTACGATCTGTTCTGGTCTTGGAGGACATCCTGGAACATAAACGTCAACAGGGATTACTTTATCAATTCCCTGAAGAACTGAGTAAGTATCGAAAATACCGCCAGAAGAAGCACAAGCTCCAACAGCAATTACCCAGCGTGGCTCAGACATTTGTTCGTACACTTGTCTTAAAATTGGAGCCATTTTTTTAGAAATTGTTCCCATTACTAATAACATATCTGCCTGACGAGGAGAGAAACTCACACGCTCAGATCCAAATCGTGCCAAATCGTAATGTGAAGCCATTGTTGCCATAAACTCAATTCCGCAACAAGATGTTGCAAAAGGTAAAGGCCAAAGAGAATTCGCGCGTGCCAAACCAACAACATCATTTAGTTTTGTAGCGAAGAAACCTTCTCCTACAACTCCCTCAGGTGGCGCAACCATATTTACATTTGAATCGCTCATTTTTATTTTAGATTTCTGATTTTAGATTTTAAGATTTTTTGAAATCCTAAATAGTAAAATCAATTTTTTAAATCAGTATTAAATTTCGATTGAGTTTAAATTTTAAATTTTAATTCCAGATGCTTAATCTAAAATCAGAAATCCAAAATCTAAAATCTTAATTATTCCCAGTCTAAAGCTCTCTTTTTGATGATGTAAAAAAAACCAACTAAAAGCAAAGCCATGAAAACAATCATTTTAAGCATTCCTTCAATGCCAAGGTCTTTAAAATTTACTGCCCAAGGGTAAAGGAAAATTACCTCTACGTCAAACAATACAAACAAAATGGCAACTAGAAAATATTTTACTGAAAAAGGAATACGAGCATTACCAACAGATTCGATACCGCACTCAAAGTTTTTGTCTTTAACTTCTGAGGTTCTTTTTGGGCCTAATTTTCCAGAAATTATAATAGTTCCTACCACAAAACCAACAGCCAGAATGAACTGCATTAAAATAGGAATGTAACTGTATTGATCAGATTGCATAAACTTGTGATTTTTACTTAAAGAATAAGCCACAAAGATAACTTTCAACTATGTAAATCACAAACTAAAGGGGGATATAAGTATGCTATGAAACCTCGTTTGTGTGTAATTTTTATTGATTATAAATAACGACTGGTTTTTTTAATATTTTTTTAAGAAATGAGCAAAAAAAAACGTCCCGATACTTCGGGACGTTCTTAAAACCATTCAGAGGCAAAAAAAATAAATTGCTATATTTTTCTTAGATTACTGCTACTTTAGCAGCAACTTTCCCTTTTCTTCCTTCTTCTTCTTCATAGCTTACACGGTCACCTTCGCGTAATTCTTCCGCGTTAATTCCTGAAGCGTGAACGAAGATGTCCTTTCCTGTTTCTTCGTCTGTAATGAATCCATAACCTTTAGATTCATTGAAAAATTTTACTGTACCTGTACGCATTGTAATTGTAATAATAATTTATAATAAAGCAAATGTAACATATTAACTAATACAAAAGACATGTACGTGTTAATTTTTTGTAAAAATTATTGATTTACAGTGTTTTTACGTAGTTTATTGCATCAAATTTTATATGAAATACCATAATTTGAGAATCGTTTATTGTAGGAATAAAGGAAAATTTTAATTGTAGGAATTTTTTATAGTAATAAGTGTGATTTTTGCAATTATTCTTAAAGATTTAGAAATAAAAAGAGCAGTTGAAATTTTCAACTGCTCTTTTGTATAATTTATTTTTTTTAAATTTAAATAGCGTCTATTTTAATATGCAATTCTTTCAATTGTGCATCGTCAATTGCTGCTGGAGCATCGATCATTACATCACGCCCAGAATTGTTTTTAGGGAAAGCGATAAAATCTCTAATTGTTTCCTGACCTCCTAAAATAGCAACTAAACGGTCTAGACCAAAAGCTAATCCTCCGTGTGGTGGTGCTCCAAACTGGAAAGCATCCATTAAGAAACCAAATTGAGCTTTTGCTTCTTCTTCGGTAAATCCTAAATATTTAAACATCAATTGTTGCGTTGCTTTATCATGAATACGAATTGATCCACCGCCAATTTCATTTCCGTTTAAAACCATATCGTAAGCGTTTGCGCGAACTTTTCCTGGTTCTGTTTCCAGTAAAGCCATATCTTCTGGTTTTGGTGAAGTAAACGGGTGGTGCATCGCATGATAACGGCCACTTTCTTCATCAAGTTCCAATAATGGAAAATCAACAACCCATAATGGAGCAAATTCTTCAGGTTTACGTAATCCTAAACGAGTTGCTAATTCCATACGCAAAGCTGAAAGCTGTGCGCGTGTTTTATTTGCAGGACCTGAAAGTACAAAAATCATATCGCCAGGATTTGCTTCTGTTGCTTTTGCCCAGTTTGCTAAATCATCATTGTCGTAGAATTTATCTACAGATGATTTAAAAGTTCCATCTTCGTTACATTTTACATACACCATTCCAGACGCTCCCACTTGCGGACGCTTCACCCAGTCAATTAATCCGTCGATTTCTTTACGAGTATAATTTCCTGCTCCCGGAACTGCAATTCCGACAACTAATTCAGCCGAATTGAAAACTGGGAATTCTTTATGCTGTGCAAATTCGTTTAACTCACCAAATTTCATCCCAAAACGAATGTCTGGCTTGTCGTTTCCGTATGTTTTCATAGCATAATCGTAGGTAATTCTTGGAAATTTCTCTACTTCAATGCCTTTAATTTCTTTTAATAAATGTCTTGTCAAACCTTCAAAAACATTCAAAATGTCTTCTTGTTCAACAAATGCCATTTCGCAGTCAATCTGAGTAAACTCTGGTTGACGGTCTGCGCGTAAATCTTCGTCACGGAAACATTTCACGATTTGGAAATATTTATCCATGCCGCCCACCATCAATAATTGTTTGAAAGTTTGCGGAGATTGTGGCAATGCATAAAACTGTCCTTCGTTCATACGGCTTGGTACAACGAAATCTCTTGCTCCTTCTGGAGTTGATTTGATTAAGTAAGGTGTTTCAACTTCGCAGAAATCTAAATCAGATAGATATTTACGAACTTCCATCGCTACTTTATGACGAAACAATAAGCTGTTTTTTACCGGATTTCTTCTGATATCTAAATAACGATATTTCATTCTGATGTCCTCTCCACCGTCAGTTTCATCTTCAATAGTAAATGGAGGAGTTAATGCCGCATTTAAAATAGTCAATTCAGAAACTAAAATTTCGATTTCACCTGTTGGGATATTTTTGTTTTTTGCTTCACGCTCGATAACAGTTCCTTTTACTTGAATAACAAATTCACGTCCAAGCGTTTTGGCTAATTCAAAAACGGTTTTATCGGTACGACTTTCGTCAAAAATAAGTTGAGTAATTCCATAACGGTCGCGTAAATCGACCCAATTCATAAATCCTTTATCGCGTGATTTTTGAACCCAGCCCGCAAGCGTAACTTCGGTATTTATATTTGAAGCGTTTAATTCGCCGCAATTATGACTTCTATACATGATCTAAATTTTAGACTGCAAAAGTAAACACAAAAAATAAAATAATATAGTAAAGTGCTAAGTTGCTGCATATAAATTTGAAATATTTTGTTAATAGTTCAAATTTGCGATTCTAAATTCTTTAGATTTGATATACTAAAAACAAACCTTACTATCTATGAAGAAATTTTTTATTGCCGGATTAGTCCTTTTCAGTGCTTTGAATATCAGTGCTCAATCTAAAAAATATGTCACTTTTGAAGCAAATATTGCTAATAGAAATAGCGACGTTATATCAATCCTTAATAATGGTAAAATTATTAAAAAGATTAAAGTCAATAGTAAAGGTATTTTTAAAGATACATTGGTTGTTGCGGGTGGCAGAAGCCGATTATCTGATGGTCTGGAATCAACAGAGCTCTTTTTGAAAAACGGATATGACATTAAATTGAAAATGGATGCAAAACAATTTGATGAATCTATTGTTTACAAAGGAAAAGGAAGTGAAGAAAACAATGTTTTAGCCCAACGAATTTTAGCTGATGAAAAGCTTTATGATGATAGTGTAGCCAGTCTTGACGATGCAGCTTTTAATAAATTAATAGAAGAAAAAAAAGAGGGCGATGCTAAAAGGCTGAGTAATAAAAAACTTGATCCGGAATTTGTGAAAATTGAATCTGAAAACGCAGCAAGAGCAATAGCGGGTTTTTTAGAATATCGCAAGGAGGCTCAGGAAATTGCTAAAATGAACAATAAGCTTTCGCCAGATTTTGAGTACGAAAATCATAAAGGAGGAAAAACAAAGCTTTCAGAATTAAAAGGAAAGTATGTTTATATTGATCTTTGGGCTACTTGGTGCGGGCCTTGTCGCGCTGAAATTCCTTTTCTTCAAAAAATAGAAGAAAAATATCACGGGAAAAACATTGAATTTGTAAGTGTTTCAATAGATGCTCAAAAAGACCATGATAAATGGCAAAAATTTGTAGCAGATAAACAGCTTGGAGGAATCCAGCTTTTGGCTGATAATGAATGGAAATCTGATTTTGCAACAAGTTACAATGTAATGAGTATTCCAAGATTTATTTTGATTGATCCAACTGGTAAAGTAGTAGATGCAAACGCAACAAGACCCTCTTCTCCAGAGCTCCAGACGCAGTTAGATTCATTATTGAACTAATTTATTTACGAAATCGATAACGTTATCGTAACATTTTGATTTTTATTAAATAGCAGTAAAACCGGTGCCTAAGCACTGGTTTTTTTGTTTTTCAAGAATTCCCAATGTTAAGTTTTTATCCAATGTTACCAAATTGTTAAGCAAAAGTTTTTTTAATGTAAACATTTGATTATATTTGATAAAGATTTCTTAACATTAAATACCTACAGATATGAAAAAGAGTGTAATTTTAGCTGCGTTGTTGTTCTCTGGAATGTTAGTTGCGCAGGAAACTAAACCTGAATTAGAAGCCGTTGGAAACAAGGTAAAAGCTACTTATTATTATGAAAATGGTAAAGTGCAGCAAGAAGGCTTTTTTAAGGATGGTAAGTTAGATGGTGTTTGGGTATCTTATGACGAAAAAGGAAATAAAAAAACCGTTGGAGAATACACAGACGGAGTGAAAACTGGAAAATGGATTTTCTTTAATGAAGACAGTCTAAAAGAAGTAGCTTATGTTGACAGTAAAGTTAGCTCAGTGAAAAGTTTACAGAAAAATGCTTTAGCAAACAGAAATTAATTAATTTCGACAAATTATAAAAGAACCGCTTTATGTAAGCGGTTTTTTTATGCCCTTTTTAGACTTTTTTCGGCGTCCAAACCAAATTACAAAACCAGTAACCGGCAATGCCGATGCTAACAAACTAACCGTAAAAGCAATTATTTTTCCCGGAAGATCTAAAACTTGTCCCGTGTGAATTCCATAATTCATTTCTACGACCTGCAGTCCGAGTGTTTTTTTATCAAAAGTCTGACTTTGAATTAATTTTCCATCAGATGGATGGAAATAGTAATTGCTTTGCTGGTCATATCGCAGTGTATGCGGATAAGCGCCCGTGCTCACAATATCAGTTTTTTGCTGTGGGATCATTACAAAAAACATTTCAGCTTTTGGCTGGCGTTTCATGGTTTGAATGAAAGCTTTGTCTATTGCAGTAACTGATACTGTTTTAAATTTTGTTGTATCAATTATTGGAGTTTTTGTTTCGGCTGCTTTGTCTCCACCAAAATTGAATGTTTTGTAAATGCCATCACCCATCCATTCGTAGGTAAAAGTCAAACCTGTAATCGCAAGTATAAGAGCGATCAATGCAATATAAAATCCGGAAGTATTGTGCCAGTCATAATTTACGCGACGCCATTTAGCATTCCATTTAATGGTGAAACTTCTTTTGATATCACTTTTTCGTTTTGGCCACCATTGAATAATTCCAGAAATCAATAATAAAATAAAAATGATTGTTGAACCTCCAATGATATGTTTCCCAATATAATCGGGCAAAAGGAGATACAAATGAATGTATTCAACTATAATAAAAAAATCAGTTTTGGGATTTTCGGTTTTTAAATATTGACCTGTGTACGGATTAAAATAGAGATATAAATTTTTGGTATCTGAATACGTATAAACAATTGCAGAGCGGTTTTTTCCGTAATAAGCGATCATGCTTATTTTGTTTTTTGGCGCAATTTCCTTCGCTTTTTCTTTTAAAACCGATGGCATCAAAAATGGTTTATTTTGAGGTTCAACCAAACGCCATTCTTTTCTGGTGATGTCTTTTATTTCATCATGAAAACAGAAAATACAGCCTGTAATGCAGACAATAAAAACAATAAGACCAGAAATTAATCCGAGCCATTTATGCAGAAAACGTATTTTAGTTGTAAATCCCATTTTTTGATTAAAAGCGTAAAATTATACGCAAAATTCATATGGGACAAATAATTCTAATTATTTCGTCTGTAAGTTTGATAAAAGACTGGATGCTAATAAAAGAATTAATCTCACAAAGTTGTGAAGTCGCAAAGCAATATTAGAAAAAGCGATGGAACTTCGCGACTTTGCGAGATTCAAAAAAATTATCGTCTTTATAAGAGACTATATCAAGTTCTTTTTAAGAAACTGTTTTTTTTGGTTTTAAATGGTACGCAACATACAATGAAATTGAAGCTAAGAAAATCCAGAAAACATCAATGAAGAAAATCTGAATTTTGTTTTCCATAAAGGAATTCCAAAACCAGTTTCCGGTCACAATTCCGTTTGTAACGGGGATTAAAAAACCTAAAATACTTCCAGAAATCAGGCAGAATTTATTGGTGAAAGAATCGTTCTTTTTGATGATAAAAAAGATCGTAAGCAATAACCATCCGCCAAAATAAAGTGTAAATAAATTAGATTGACTTAAAGGGTAAAATATTTTGCTTCCAATAAAAGCTAAAGCTGTAATAGGATACATGCTCAAACAGATCGCCAAATAAATTCGGACAACGGCAGCATTGAAACGTCTTTTCTTTTCTGGCAGATTATTTTTCTGTCTAGCAACTAACCAAATCATAACTCCGGAAATAATAACAAAACAAGTTATAATTCCTAAAATAAAGCTGATGATTTTTAAAGCGTAACCGCCATAGTCGCCAAAATGAATTCGGTATAAAACATTTTTTACAACATCAAGATAGCTGTTTTGTAAAATTGGATCTTTTTTAGCGATCACTTTTCCGTCGGCTACTCGATAGTCAATCTTTCCTATTCCAGTAAATTTTTTGTGGCTCAGCAATTCTCCTTCCACCAAAATATGCATATTTGCATCACCGTAATTTTGAATAAAAACACGTGTAATTTCAAAATCGGACCAATTGCTTTTTGCTTTTGCTACAAGTTGACTTACATTAAAAGGATTTGCTAATTTTTTATTTTCAAATTTATAATCGGCATCTGTATATTCAAGTTCCTTATATAATTTATCCTGATCGCCACCATATAATGCCATGACAGCAGGTGCAACAATCAAAAGCTTAATCATAAAAAAAGCTCCTGTAACAGCATACACAAATTGAAAAGGAAGACCAATCATTCCTAAAGCGGTATGCGCATCTGTCCAAAGTGTTTTTAATTTTTCTTTTGGACGGAACATATAAAAGTTCGATACAATTTTGTTCCAATGAAGCAAAACGCCCGTTATAATTGCAAACAGAAAAAACAATGCGGTAAATCCAGATAGATAATATCCAACAGGATAAGGAATCTGAGCAAAGAAATGCAGACGATATAACAATTCGCCTAACGAATAAGATTCTTCGTAAGTGTAGGATTTGTAATTTTTGTTATCAAGATAAAAAAACTGTCCTTCTGTTTGTTTGGCTGGGGCCAAAGTATCTTTGGTTCCTTCCATATAAACGGCAACTCTATCTTCTGTTGAAGGTTTAGAGATCGTAATATTTCTTCCGTGTAAAATATATTTTTTGTCAAGATGCTGTAGTGCAACGTTGTAATCTAATTGAATTTCTTTTGTTAAAGCTGTAGATTCACTTCTTTCCCAATTGATGATTTCATCTCTAAAAAAAGAAAAAGATCCAGCGAAGAAAATTACAAAAAGAGCTACACTTATGACAATGCCACTGACAGTATGTGTATGAAAATAGATATTATAATTACGGTTGTTCATAAATTAGTGCGCCGTTTGATTATAGGTTTGACCCAGGTAGATAAAAAGACAAAAAAGCAGACTCAATAGAATATAGATACCCCAAATTTTCCAGCCGCTTTTTGCTAAAAAAGCAACGACCATTAATGCTGTCCAAAGAATAAATCCGGTAAAAGCCATTGTGATCAGGACATCAGCGCGATTGAACCAAGCAGCTAATGCCAAATGAAAAGTTATAGATACAAAGTAACCTCCTAAAATAGCAGCCGTAATTTTGGAAAAACGAGGCCAAAAGGCAGGAGTTAAATATTTTGGATTTGCTGGCATATCGTGGTTTAAACTGGTTTTAGTTGTAGTAGAATTCTAAAATTGCGATAAAAATCAGCAGTACCAAAAGTGCTTTGCTGTTTACTTTTTTCAATGGAGTCAGAATGATAATAAGACTTCCAACAGTCATCAGCTGAATAAAAAACATCAAAGTGCCACAGCATAGAGACTTTGTTATAAGCCACATGGCATAAGCAGAAGAAAGCAATATTAATCCAGTAATTTTAGTTTGTTTTGGATTGCGTTGCATCCATTTTTCAAACCCCAGGTCATAGGATAAAACGGCTCTTTTTGAAGTATAATAAAGCGTATAAAAAGCTAAAAAAACGATAAAGCTGGCTATTGTTATCATAATTTATAGAATTTAAAAACACCTTTCTGACTCAACAGAAAGGTGTTTTTTTATTAATTAGAATCTATAAGAAAAACTTGCTACTGCGCTTCTCATGTTTCTTGGGTGGATTGTAGACCATCCGTCATAAGTATCAACGTTAGCGATATTATCAAGTTTAAGCGTCAATGTGAATTTTTCTGTTCCGTAGAAAATAGATGAATTTAAAACAGTGTAAGAAGGAATTGCAAATTGACCAACAACATTTCTGTTCATAATTAAGTTCTTGTCGGCATAATTTCCTCCAAAACCTAAACCAAAACCGTTTAAGTCTCCTTCTGGAAATTTATAGCTAGCCCAAAAGTTTGCTAAGTTTCTTGGCCCAGAGCTTTCAGGTCTGTTTCCTACGAAAGAAGGATCTCCTGCAGTTAAGACAGCATCAACATAGCTGTATCCTGCAACGATGTTTAAGCCATCAATTGGATTTGCAATAAATTCAGCCTCGAAACCTTTGTTTCTTTGTGCTCCATCTTGAAACGCTGTTTGAGTTGTTGCAGTGTAAACGATATAAACCTGCTCTTTTACTTGAATATCATAGTAGCTAAATGTCGCGTAAAGTTTATCTTTAAATATGTTTAATTTAGTTCCAACTTCAAATTGATTAGCGTGTTCTGGTTTAAAAGTTCTTGGGCGTCTGCTTCCGTCAGATAAAATTTCTGTTACAGGAGCTGAATTTGCAAAACCATCCATGTAATTTGCAAAAATCGATACTTTGTCAATAATTGGCTGATAAACTAATCCGAATTTAGGAGAGAATGCAGTTTGGTTAAAATCATCATCTTTTGTTGAAAGATCACCAGCAGTCATAAAACGGTCAACACGTAAACTTGCCATTGCAGATAAAGCAGGAGTAAAGTTGATCACATCAGAAAAATAAGCACTGTAAACTTCTTGTTTTGTTTTAGCATTTGTCATAGAAGCATCTGCTAAAAGTGCATCAGATCCAGCTTTTGTTAATTTTCCGCTATCACCATTTGTAATGTAGTTAGCAGGATCAGTAATTCCGAAAAATTGCTCGTTTACTGTTTTTGTGTCAAGGTTCCCAATGTAGATACCTCCATTTCCAACATAACTTGTACCATTATCAATACCGCCTCTGTTGAAGTAGTCAACACCAGCAACAATTCTGTTTCTCATACTTCCGATAACAAAATCACCAATAAAGTTTTGTTGAATATCAGTTGTAAGAGTAGTAGAGTTTTGATAGTTCATATAACGGGCTAAAACAATTCCTTCTGTAATTCCTGGATAGTACTGAGTTCCTTCGTATAAGTATGAATAATAACCATCTGATTTTGATGAACCTCTAGATACAACAGTTTGTGAAGTCCATTGATCATTGAATTTATACATCATTTGTCCTTGAAGGTTATATGATGGAGTTTTGATAGACAATTCGTTGCTAGTATAAGAACGTTTGTTGTCGTAACCTAATTCGTCTATATTATGAACTCTAAGCGGCGCACCTCTGTCTAAAAACAACATAGTTGGGTTAGTTGCTTCATTGCTCATAAATTCTGTATTAATGAAAAACGAAAGTTTGTCACTTACTTGGTATGATAATGAAGGAGCAAAGAAAAACGATTTTCTGAATCCTGCATCCTGAAAACTGTTTTCAGTATGGTACGCTGTGTTTAAACGGAAGTTTATTTTGTGTTCTTCGTCTAATGGAGTATTAACGTCTACAGTAACTCTGTTTAAGCCGTAGCTTCCAGCAGTATAGTTTACCTCACCGCCAAAATGGTCATAAGGTTTTTTAGTAGTTAAGTTGATCAAACCTCCGTAAGAGATTAAGCTGCTGCCGAACAAAGTTCCGGATGGCCCTTTGATTACTTCAATTTTGTCAATGTTTGCAGGATCTAAACTTCCGTTTGTTAATCCTGGCAACCCGTTGATCATTGTTGGCTGCACTGCAAATCCTCTTAAAGAGAAATATCCTGCACCATCGCCACCACGACCAGTTGAAGTCCAAAGCGGTGTTAATCCTGGCGCATTTTTAAGGGCATCGTCAATATTTGTAACAACTTGTTCTTTTAAAAGTTCGCTTGTGATTGTGGTATAAACCTGTGGGTTTTCAAGATTTTTAAGAGGTAATCTTGATACTTGTTGTGTTTCTTTACGAGCTAAAGGATTTTTTTTGCTTCCTCCGTTAATTACAATTTCGTCTAATTGCTCTGAATTTGAAGTAATAGTGAAGTTTTCGACAATTTCATCGCCACTATTAAGTGTAATGCTTTTTTCTTTAGAAGTAAAACCTACTGCAGAAACTCTAAGAGTGTAATTTCCAGGTTTTATGTTTTTGATTTCGTAGTTACCGTTGCTGTCTGTATTAGTCCCAATTTTTGTTCCTTTTAATACGACTGAAACGTTATCTGCGCTTTGATTATTAGCTAAGCTAATTTGACCTTTAATTGTCGCTTTTTGTTGCGCCCAAGTTGATGTTCCTGAAAGCAAAACAAAACACAAAGCCAAAAGTGAAATTGTAAATTTATATTTCATTTTTATTTAGAATTGATTTGAATAGCGCAAATTTATGCTTTGATTACTAATCACGCAAGCTATTTTTATTTATTCTAAATAAAATATTTTTTAAAGGGTAAAATTTACATTTTATTAAAAAATTAACATCTTAAGCAAGTCTTAAGCTAATATTAAGCAAAAAAAAGCCTGTTCAAATGAATGAACAGGCTTTTTAATATTGCGAAAATTACTTAAAATTACAATTCTAAAGCACGTTTAGCATCGCCGTTCATCAATAATTCTACTGGATTTTCTAAAGCTTCTTTAACAGCAACCAAGAAACCAACAGACTCACGTCCGTCAATAATTCTGTGGTCATAAGAAAGAGCAACGTACATCATTGGGTGAATTTCAACTTTTCCGTTTACAGCAATCGGACGCTCAATAATATTGTGCATTCCTAAAATTCCTGATTGAGGAGGGTTGATGATTGGAGTACTTAACATACTTCCAAAAACTCCACCGTTAGTGATTGTGAAAGTTCCACCAGTCATATCATCAACTGTAATTTGACCATCACGAGCTCTTAAAGCTAATCTTTTGATTTCAGCTTCAATTCCACGGAAAGTTAAAAGTTCAGCATTACGAACTACAGGAACCATTAATCCTTTTGGTCCAGAAACTGCGATTGAGATATCAGCAAAATCGTAAGCGATTTTGTAATCACCGTCCATCATAGAGTTAACATCTGGATATAATTCTAGTGCTCTAGTAACCGCTTTTGTAAAGAATGACATGAAACCTAAACCTAAACCACCATGTTTAGCTTTAAAAGCATCTTTGTATTCATTACGAATTTGGTTGATTGGCGTCATGTTTACTTCGTTGAAAGTAGTAAGCATAGCAGTTTCATTTTTAGCTGAAACTAGTCTTTCTGCTACTTTACGACGTAACATTGATAATTTTGTACGCTCAGTTCCACGGCTTCCACCAGTTGGAGTTCCCATTGAAGGTACTGCATTTACAGCATCATCTTTAGTGATTCTTCCACCTTTTCCAGTTCCTGAAACTGTTGCTGGTGCTATGTTTTTTTCGTCTAATATTTTTCTTGCTGCAGGAGATGGAGTGCCGGCTGCATAACTTGTTGCTGCTGGTGCTGGAGCTGCTTTTGGAGCCTCAGCTTTTACTTCAGCTTTTGGAGCCTCAGCTTTTGGAGCTTCTGCTGCTGGTGCAGCTGGAGCACTTCCTGCTGGTTTTGCAGCATCTGTATCAATTAAACAAACTACAGCTCCTACTGCTACAGTATCACCTTCTTCAGCTTTTAGTGTAATTATACCGCTCATTTCAGCAGGCAATTCAAGAGTAGCTTTATCTGAATCAACTTCAGCAATAGCTTGATCTTTTTCTACATAATCTCCGTCTTTTACTAACCAAGTTGCAATTTCAACTTCTTTTATTGATTCCCCTGGTGATGGGACTTTCATTTCTAAAATCATCTTTGTTTTTGTTTAAGGTTTTTATGGTTTAAAGTTTCATGTTGTTAAACCTGAAACTTTAAACTTGAAACATTCTTTTTATCTGAATAAATTTTTATCGAATACCATTCTAATTGCATCTGCATGACGACGTTTTGCGCGTGTATAACTTCCAGATGCCGGAGCAGCATAAGCTTTTAATGATGCCAATCTCCATTTTACAAGATCAAAGTTCATTAACATAAAGCTGTAGGCTCCCATGTTTTTAGGTTCTTCTTGTGCCCAAACATAATCATCAGCATTTGGATATTGTGCGATAATTGCTTTTAATTGTTCAACTGGTAATGGGAACAATTGTTCGATACGAACAACTGCAACATCATTTCTTCCGTTGTTTTCTCTTTCTGCAACGATGTCATAGTAGAATTTACCAGTAACAAAAACTAACGTTTTTACACCTTTTTTATCTACTGTAGTATCGTCAATTGTTTCTTGGAAACTTCCGTTTGCTAATTCGTCAACTGTTGATACACATCTTGGATCACGCAATAAACTTTTTGGAGAAAAAACTACCAAAGGTTTACGGAAATTAGTTTTCATTTGTCTTCTCAACAAGTGGAAGAAGTTTGCTGGCGTTGTACAGTCAGCAACATACATATTTTGTCTTGCACAAAGTTGTAAGTAACGTTCCATTCTTGCAGAAGAGTGTTCAGCACCCTGTCCTTCATATCCGTGAGGTAATAATAAAACAATTCCGTTTTGGTTGTTCCATTTGTCTTCTCCACAAGAAATATATTGGTCAATCATAATTTGAGCTCCATTAGAGAAATCTCCAAATTGTGCTTCCCAGATTGTCAAGGCTTTCGGGTTTGCTAATGCATATCCGTAGTCAAAACCAAGAACTCCATATTCAGATAAAAGAGAGTTAAATACTCCGAATTTTCCTTTTTTATTTTCGATACCATTTAAAAGAATAACTTCTTCTTCAGAATCTTCCACTTTTACTACAGCATGACGGTGAGAGAAAGTTCCTCTTTCAACATCCTGACCTGAAATACGAACATCAAATCCTTCTGTTAAAAGTGAACCGTAAGCAAGTGCTTCTGCAGTTCCCCAATCAAGAGTATTATTGTCATATCCCGCTTTTCTATCCGTAACAATTTTACTTATTTTATTGATGAATTTCTTGTCTGACGGTAAAGTTGAGATGGTGTTGATGATAGAATCTAATCCTTTTTTATCATAAGTAGTATCTACTTTCTGAAGCATTTGTGTATCGGTTACCTGAACAAATCCTTCCCATTCGTTTTTCATGAATGGAGTAATGATCGTTAAATCTTTTTTACGAGAAGCTTCTAAATTTTCTTCTAAAGCAGATTTGTATTCTTTTTCTAAAGCATTAACATAAGATGCATCAATTACGCCGTCAGATAATAATTTCTCAGCGTAGATGTCTCTTGGGTTTTTATGTTTAGCAATGATTTTGTATAAAACCGGCTGTGTGAAACGAGGCTCATCACCTTCGTTATGACCGTATTTTCTGTATCCTAATAAATCGATAAATACGTCACGTCCAAATTGCATTCTGTAGTCTAATGCAAAAGATACTGCGTGTACAACAGCTTCAGCATCATCAGCATTTACGTGTAATACCGGAGATAATGTTACTTTAGCAACGTCTGTACAATAAGTTGATGAACGAGCGTCTAAATAGTTTGTAGTAAAACCAACTTGGTTGTTGATTACAATATGGATTGTTCCTCCAGTTTTGTAACCGTCAAGCTGCGCCATCTGAATGATTTCATATAAGATACCCTGTCCTGCAATTGCAGCATCTCCGTGAACGGCGATAGGTAATACTTTAGAGAAATCGTCAGCATAATATTTATCTTGTTTAGCTCTTGTGATTCCTTCAATTACAGCTCCAACGGTTTCTAAGTGCGAAGGGTTTGGTGCTAAATTGATATTGATGCTTTTTCCTGATCTTGTTTTTTTGTCGGCAGTAAGACCTAAGTGGTATTTTACGTCACCATCAAAATATTCCTGATCGTAATCTTTACCGTCAAACTCGCCAAAAATATCCTGAGTAGATTTTCCGAAGATGTTTGCCAAAACGTTCAAACGACCACGGTGTGCCATTCCCATTACGAATTGTTCAACACCTTTTTCAGCAGCTTGCTCGATCAAAGCATCTAAAGCTGGAATAATAGATTCTCCACCTTCTAGTGAAAAACGTTTTTGTCCAACATATTTAGTGTGTAAGAAGTTCTCGAAAGAAACAGCTTCGTTTAATTTATTTAAGATTGTTTTCTTTTCTTCTGTAGAGAAATTTGGCTGATTAACATTTACAGCTAATTTATCCTGAATCCATTTTACAACGCCAGGATTCCTGATGTACATATATTCAATTCCAATATGCTGGCAGTAAATGGCTTTAAGACGATTTACGATGTCTTGCAATGATGAAGGTGGAATTCCGATTGTCTGTGCTGCATCAAAAACAGTTGAAAGATCTGCTGCTGATAATCCGAAATTTTCAATATCTAAAGTTGGAGAAGACTGTCTACGGTCACGAACAGGGTTTGTTTTAGTAAACAAATGGCCGCGCGTACGGTATCCGTCAATTAATTTAAGAACATTGAATTCTTTCTTTAGTTTTTCAGAAATCTGACTGTAATCTGTGTTATCGCTAGTCACATACTCAACGATTGTCTGCACTGGATTTTCGTCATTATAAACGGTTTGTCCAAAGTCAAAACCTTGAAAGAAACTTCTCCAGCTAGGCTCAACGCTATCTGGGTTTACTAAATATTGATCATATAATTGTGCAAAAAACTCTGTATGCGCTGCATTTAAAAATGAAAACCTATCCATAATATTAGTGAATATACTTTTTGTTAAATAGAATCGCAAAAGTACAACAATCACATTTATTTAAATCTTTTTTTTACGTACTTTTACGTAAAAATTTGTTAAAAATAGACTCAACTATGAATAAAAATCAAATTTCAATCGTTTTCAAATCTTTTTTTGTGATTTTGACAGTCTTATTTTCCAACTCTGGAAACGCACAGCAAAATTATGTCATTGACAATAGCAATCATTTTTGGGATAAAGTTCAGTTTGGAGGCGGATTAGGATTAGGTTTCGGATCTGGTTATACTAATATTTCGGTTATGCCGAGTGCTATTTATAACATAAATCCAATAGTTTCAATGGGTGTTGGACTGCAGTTTGGCTATTTATATCAAAAAGACTACTATGAATCTTTTGTTTATGGAGGAAGTTTTATCACACTTGTAAACCCAATTCCGCAAGTTCAGTTATCTGCAGAATTAGAGCAGGTTCGTGTAGATACGGATTATGAAGAAAATTATTATCACCCAGGTTTTTCTGATGCTTATTGGAATACGGCCTTATATCTCGGAGCTGGTTACAGAACTGGAAATGTGACAATTGGTGCACGTTACGATGTTTTGTATGATCCTAATAAAAGTCTTTACGGATCTGGATTTATGCCTTTTGTGAGAGTTTATTTCTAAGTTGCTAAGGTTCTGAGGTGCTAAGATTCTAAGGTTTTTAAAACAAGAAAATTTGAGAAAATACATTTTCATAATTACAATAATTATATTTCTAAGTTGTAATCATTCTCAAAAGGGAGATAAGGCTGAAAATAAAAAAGTTGTAAAAAAAGAACTAAGACCTTTTTTTGATTCGGATAAAGTCGATCATTATTATTTGGATTTTTCCGAAGATGATTTTGCAAAAATCCTTATGAAGGAAAATAATACTAAAATGGAGGAGGAATTTTTTGATATTTATGTACATCATTTTCCTGACACTATTCTGCAAGAAAATTTTGATAAAATTCTATTAAAGCATAAATATAAAAAATCAGAATTAACTATTAAACAGCAAAAAGACATTCAAAATGTTTTTAGCGAAAAATATTCGTCACCAGATTCTTATGCTTCTTGTGCTGCAGAATATCGGGATGTTTTTATTTTTAAGAAGAAAGAAAAAACAGTTGGTATAGCAAAAATTTGTTTTAAATGTGGCCGTTTCCAGATTGTAGGAAGTAAATTAGATACGAATGGATTTGGACTTTGGTCTGAATTAGATAAGTTGAAAAGTATTATAAGACCAAACGAAAAACCTTAGTATCTCAGAATCTTAGAACCTTCTATTTAAAATTCTTTCGAAACCACACTTTCTGCCATTCTCTTTTTAAAATTAAAAAAGCAACTTGTTCAGCAAGAATTACTAAATCAGATCCATCTAATTTTTTGATTTCGATTTCAGAAACATCGATGATGTAAAGCAGATTCAAATATTCAGCAAATTTGTACTGAATCATTCTGTAGATTTTTTCGTGAAGCTGAATTTTTAATTCTTCTGGCGAAATGCTCAATGGAAAATCAATTCCTTCATTGGCCAAATTAAAATCTTTATTAATTTGTTCAATTAAACTTAAATATAAAGTCTCAGCCTGCGCTTGCTCTAAAAGTGATTCGGTGCTTACTGGTGCTACAAACATTTGATTTTATATTTAGATTGCTGATTTTAGATTTTTAATACTGAAAACTGATACTGAAAACTGAATACTAAACTTTTCTTCCCATTAAATTTTCTCCAAATGTTCTCAGAATATTTTTCTTTTCAGAATTAATATCCATTTTTTCTAAAGTTTCAAAAGCTTTAAAAGTGTACATTTCAATGGCTTCCTGAGTGGCTTTTGAAGCTCCAGATGTATTAAAAATTGCTTTCGCAGTTTCTATTTTTTCTAAATTGTCTTCTAATTGCAATCCAAATAATTGTTGCAATTCTGCTGCTTCTTCTTCAGAAGAAAATTCAATTGCTTTTAGATATAAATACGTTTTTTTGTTCTCAATAATGTCTCCTCCAACTTGTTTTCCAAAGGTTTCGGGGTCTCCAAATGCATCCAGATAATCATCTTGTAATTGAAAAGCCAAACCTAAATTTAATCCGAAATCATAAATTAAATCGGCTTCTTTTTCTGAAGTTTTGGCAACAATCGCGCCCATTTTCATTGCTGCTGCAACCAGAACGGCGGTTTTGTATTCAATCATTTTTAAATATTCAGGAATGGTAACATCGTTTCTTTCTTCAAAATCAACATCCCATTGCTGGCCTTCGCAAACCTCAAGTGCCGTTTTGCTGAATAATTTAGCCAAGTCTCTAAAAACAGAAGGTTCATATTGTTCAAAATATTGATAAGCCAAAATCAGCATCGCATCACCAGATAAAATTCCAGTATTGATGTTCCATTTTTCATGAACCGTTTCTTCCCCTCTTCGAAGTGGAGCATCATCCATAATATCATCATGAACCAGCGAAAAATTATGGAAAACTTCGACGGCCATTGCGGCTGGAAGCGCAACTTTATAATCGGTATCAAAAACTTCTGAAGCCATTAAAGTAAGTACCGGTCGCATTCTTTTTCCGCCCAGTCCTAAAATATATTCAATAGGCTCATAAAGATTTTTGGGTTCTTTTTGTATGCTTTGCGTTTTTAAGTAACTAATAAAAAAATCTTGGTACTGACTTATATTGTGCATAAAATGAAATTCTGATTTACGAGGCTCAAAGATACAATTCAATTATGAATAATTGCTTTGTAAATATGAAATGCTAAGAAACATTTAATGTTTGCTTTTAAGTGAAATCAAAATAATATGTCAAAAAAAATAAAAAAAACTTGGAAACTTTTTTGGTATTCTGAGTTTCCTGTCTATATTTGCACCCATAATTGGAAACTCAGGACACTAAAAAAGTTTCCTTAAGAATTTGAGCGCTATGTAAGCTCAGTTAAATCAGGTATTTATGAAGACAACTTGGACTTTAGATTCTACACAATCAGATGTTTTAATCAAAATGAGACATTCAATAATTGCTTATTTAGGAGGAACTACGAATAAATTTGGCGGTTATGTGAATATTGAAGACAATGAAATTGAAGATGCATCAGTAGAGTTTTCATTTGATATTAATAATAAAAATGAAAGCTTTCAGCAAATTGATACCAATCTGCAGCTTCAGGATTTTTTTGATGTCGATGAGCATCCTATTATTAGTTTTAAATCGACTTCTTTTCAAAAAGTGAATAATAATATTAATTTTTTTAAAGGTGATTTAACGATAAAAGATGTTACCAAAGTTGTAGAACTTGACGCAGAGTTTATTGGTGTTAACACGTATAACGGCGAGAAAAAAGTTGCTTTTGAAATTAAGGGAGATATCAAGCGCCAGGATTTTGGCCTGGATTATAATTCATTTAATCATAACGGAGGTTTGGCACTTGGAAGAGATATTAAACTTATTGCTAATTTAGAATTCAGCATATAAATCCTACACAATGAATATAATAATGTAAAATTATTACAAATATAACGGAAACTATTTTTATGGCTTCAGTTTTCTAATTATATTTATAATAACAATCTGAAAATCAAAATGAAAGAGAAAATCATATCAAAAGCGAGTGAGTTGTTTTTAAAACTCGGTTTTAAAAGTGTTACGATGGATGATATTGCAGGAGAAATGTGTATTTCGAAAAAAACGATTTACAAATATTTCTGTAATAAGGAAGTTTTAATTGAAGAGAGTACCTCAATGGTTCATAAACAGGTACATGAAGTTATTGATACGATTGTGGAAAAAAAATATAATGCAATTCATGAAAATTTTGAAATTAGAGAAATGTTTCGTGACATGTTTAAGAATGCCACAGATACTTCGCCTCTCTATCAGCTGAAAAAACATTACCCAGAAATTTATCAAAATGTAATGACGCATGAAATTGACCAATGCAATCATTATTTTAAAGATAATATTTTAAAAGGAATTCAAGAAGGTTTGTATCGAACTGATTTGAATATTGATCTCTACGTGAAATTTTATTACACTTTGATTTTTCATATTAATGAAACTACAGTTTCAGAAAGAGAAGCACAAAAAATAGAATTAGAAGCTTTGGAATATCATACCAGAGCAATGGCAACAGAAAAAGGAATACAAGAATTAGAGAAACAACTTAAAAAAATTACTGCTTAATCGTCAATCTATAATTTATGAAAAAAATAATTGTAATACTTTTGTGCACTATTGGGCTGTCGGCCAATGCACAAGTAACTTTAACCTTAAAAGATGCGCTTAATTATGCGCTTCAAAATAAAGCCGAAGCTAAAAAGGCAAAATTACAGGTTGAAAACAGCGAATACCAAATTCAGGAGATTCGTTCAAGAGCTTTGCCACAAATTCATGCAAATGGAAATTTAACTTATAATCCAATATTGCAGACAAGTGTTATTGATGGAGGATCTTTTGGTCAGCCGGGAACAAGTATTCAGGCAACTTTTGGTCAAAAATGGACATCAGGCGCAGGAATCAATTTGACTCAGGCTTTATTTGACCAATCAGTATTTACAGGTTTGAGAGCTGCAAAATCTACTCGTGAATTTTATCAAATCAACGATCAGTTAACAGAAGAACAAGTTATTGAAAGAGTTGCAAATAACTATTACTCTGTATACGTGCAGCGCGAAAGATTAAAATTACTTGACAGTACTTATTTCAATACTACAAAAGTTCATGATGTTGTAAAAGGTCAATTTGATAATGGTTTAGCTAAGAAAATTGATTTAGACCGTATTATTGTAAAACTGTCAAACATTGATACAGATCGTCAGCAAGTTAAAAATCAAATTGAATTACAAGAAAATTCTTTGAAGTTTTATATGGGTATGCCAATTGAAACTCAAATTGTAATTCCAAGAGAAGAATTTGAAGCGGTTCCAGCATCTTTAACTGAAGTTCCAAATGTAGAAAACAGAACAGAATATCTGCTTTTGAAAAAACAAGAAGAATTGTTAGTGTTTCAAAAGAAAGCAGTTATGGCCGAATATTACCCAAAACTTTCACTAAGTGCTGGATATAATTATATAGGTCAAGGTCCAGAATTTCCACTTTTTGCAAAACCATCTTCAGGCGTTTACTGGTCTGATTATTCAGGAATTGGATTGAATTTAAGTGTGCCAATATTTACTGGTTTTGGAACTCGTGCCAGAGTAAGACAGGCTGATGTAGATATCAGAACACTTCAGGAAGATATTAAAGACACTAAACTTTCTCTTGATCTGGATTATAGAAATGCAATGGCGCAAATCGATAATAACATGGTCACTATTAAAAATCAGCAAGAAAATATGCGTTTGGCTCGTGAAATTTTGAGCAATACAAAAAATAATTATCTGCAAGGTTTAGCATCATTAACCGATTTATTAGATGCTGAAAATGCACATCAAGAAGCTCAAAACAATTACACTAGAGCTGTTTTAAATTATAAAATTGCCGAAGTGGCATTAATCAAATCAAAAGGCGAACTAAAAACTCTTATTAAATAACTAATTACAATGAAGAAAACTATTATAACAATCGTAATCATAATCGCAGCTTTGGGTGTGATTGGATATGTTTTAAATAACAATAAGAAAGAAAATAAGGCTAAAACAGATATCGTAGCTGAGAAGAATGCTGCAGTTTCAGTTAAGGTTACTCCTGTAAAAACAGAAGTAGTTTCATTAGATTTCGTTGCTAACGGAAACTTTGCTCCAACTCAGGAATTGACTTTCTCTGCTGAAAAATCTGGAAAAGTAATTAGTGTTTTAGCTAAAGAAGGAGATTACGTAAGAGTAGGCCAGACTTTATTGACAATGAGAGGTGATATCATTAATGTAAATGCTCAACAAGCTCAGGCAGTCTATAATAATGCAAAATCTGATTATGCTAGATATGAAAATGCTTTTAAAACGGGCGGTGTTACAAAACAGCAATTAGATCAGGCAAAACTTGCTTTGACAAATGCTCAATCAAACTTAACTCAGGCAAATATTAATGTTGGTGATACAAAGGTTAAAGCACCAATCAACGGATTTATCAATAAAAAATATATCGAACCAGGTTCTATCTTAACAGGAATGCCTGCAACTGCTTTATTTGATATTGTAAATACTGCAAAATTAAAATTGACAGTTACAGTAAATGAAAATCAGGTTGCAAGCTTGAAATTACATGATAATATCAACGTAACAGCAAGTGTTTATCCTGATAAGACTTTCCCAGGAAAAATTACTTTTATCGCTGCAAAAGCAGATGCAAGTTTGAACTTCCCAGTTGAAATTGAAATTACAAATAATTCAAACAACGACTTAAAAGCAGGTATGTACGGAACAGCGAATTTTGCCTCTAAACAGCAAAAACAAAGCTTGACAGTTGTTCCTAGAAATGCATTTGTTGGAAGTGTAAGCAGTAACGAAATTTTTGTAGCTGAAAACGGAGTAGCTAAATTGAAAAAAGTAGTGGCTGGAAGAATTTTAGGAGATCAAGTAGAAATCATCAGCGGATTATCTGACGGAGAAAAGGTTATTACTACAGGTCAAATTAACTTGCAAGACGGTAATACAGTAGAAATTATTAAATAAGCTTTAAGCTATAGGCAATAAGCAGTAAGCTTTTTTAAAAAGCCTAAAGCCTAAAGTCTACAGCCTAAACAAAATATTAAATTAAACCTTAGCTTAAAGCCTAAAGCCTAAAGCCTATAGCATAAAAAAATATGAAATTAGCCGAAATATCCATAAAACGTCCGTCGCTGGTAATTGTATTGTTTACAATTCTGACTCTTGGTGGATTGTTCAGCTACAGCCAATTGGGCTACGAGCTGATCCCAAAATTTGAACAAAACGTTATTACCATTTCTACTGTTTATCCTGGAGCGTCTCCAAGTGAGGTAGAAAATACCGTAACCAAAAAAATAGAGGATGCGATTGCATCTTTAGAGAACGTAAAAAAGATTGACTCAAAGTCGTATGAAAGTTTGTCGATCGTTTCGATCACCCTGACATCAAATGCAAAAGTCGATTTTTCTTTGAACGATGCACAGCGAAAAATTAACGCCATCATTAGTGATTTGCCAGATGATGTAAAAACACCGGCATTAACGAAATTCTCGTTGAGTGATTTGCCAATTATGACACTTGGTGCCAATGGAAAAATGGACGAAGCTGCTTTTTACGACTTAATTGATAAAAAAGTAGCTCCAATTTTATCTCGTGTACAAGGTGTGGCGCAGGTAAACATTATTGGGGGTTCTGAGCGTGAAATTCAGGTAAATCTTGATGCGATTAAAATGCAAGGTTACGGACTTTCTATTCCTCAGGTACAGCAAAATATTTTGACTTCGAACTTGGATTTCCCAACTGGAAACATCCAAACTCGTAACCAGAAAATATTAATTCGTTTAGCGGGTAAATATAAAAGTGTTGAAGAATTAAGAAACTTAGTGGTTTCTTCTCAAAACGGAATTCAAATTCGTTTAAGTGATATTGCCGATGTTCAGGATACTCAAAAAATTGCTGAAAAAATCTCTCGTGTAGATCAAAAAAGTGCTATCGTTTTGCAAATCGTAAAACAATCTGATGCAAATGCGGTTGCCGTAAGTGAGCATTTATTAAAAACAATTGCAATTCTGGAAAAAGATTATAAAGTAAATGACTTAAAACTAGAAGTTGCAAAAGACAGTACAATCTTTACTCTTGAAGCGGCCGATTCTGTTGTTCATGATTTATTGATTGCGGTAATTCTGGTAGCATTTGTAATGTTGTTTTTCTTGCACAGTATTAGAAACTCATTAATTGTAATGGTTTCGATTCCTGCATCGTTAATTGCAACTTTCATCGGAATTTATTTGATGGGATATACTTTGAACTTAATGAGTTTACTTGGTTTATCTCTTGTTGTTGGTATTCTTGTGGATGACGCGATTGTGGTACTGGAGAATATTTACAGGCACATGGAAATGGGTAAAAGCCGAATTCGTGCCTCTTATGATGGAACAGCTGAAATTGGTGGAACTGTAACTTCTATTACATTAGTAATTGTTGTGGTATTCTTGCCAATCGCAATGAGTTCTGGTTTAGTATCTAATATTATTACACAATTTTGTGTTACGGTAATTATTTCGACTCTACTTTCACTTTTAGCTTCATTTACAATTATTCCTTGGTTGTCATCTCGTTTCGGGAAATTAGAGCATATTGAAGGAAAGAATTTATTTGGAAGAATCATTCTTGGTTTTGAAAGCTATTTAACACGTTTCACTGACTGGGTTTCTCATTTATTGACTTGGTGTTTAGATCATTATATTAAAACTATTTTAGTTGTTTTGGTGTTGTTCTTTGGTTCAACAATCGGATTAATGGGCGGAGGTTTCATTGGAGGAGAATTTTTTGCTTCTTCTGATAGTGGAGAGTTCTTAGTACAAATTGAAATGCCAAAAGATGCTTCGTTAGAACAAACCAACTTCATGACGCAAAAAGCCGAAGCTTATTTAAAAGCTCAGGAATATGTTCACAGTCAAATTACAACTGTAGGACAAACTTCTGAAGGTTTTGGAGCATCTCAAGCTACAGCTTACAAAGCAGAGATTGATGTAAAAATGATCGAGCAAAAAGACCGTACAGATGATGCGAATGTTTATGCAGCAAAAATTAAACGTAAACTTGAAAAAGTATTAGTTGGAGCAAAAGTAAAAACTGTTCCGGTTGGTATCTTGGGTACTGCTGAAGATGCAACTTTAGGATTAATCGTAACAGGTCCATCTACAGAAGCTGCTATGGCTTTTGCTAAACAGGCCGAAGCAGAATTACGCACAATTCCTGGAACAACAGAGATTAAATTAACAGTTGAAGATGGAAATCCTGAAATTAACGTAAAAGTAGATCGTGATAAAATGGCTGCTTTAGGCTTAACGCTTCAAACGGTTGGTTTAACAATGCAAACTGCATTTAGTGGAAATACAGACGGTAAATACAGAGCTGGAGAATATGAGTACGATATCAACATTAGATACAATGCATTTGACAGAAAAAGTATTACGGACGTAAGTAATTTGATTTTCATCAACAATGCAGGTCAGCAAATTAAACTGTCTCAATTTGCAGATATTACTGAAGGTTCTGGACCTAGCCAGTTAGAGCGTAGAGATAAATCGGCGTCGGTAACTGTAAAAGGACAAAACGTTGGGGTGCCATCTGGAACAATTGTACAGCAATGGCAAGTGAAATTAGATAAACTGAAAAAACCAGCTGGAGTAAACTACATTTGGGGTGGTGACCAAGAGAATCAATCTGAGGGATTTGGTACTTTAGGAATTGCCTTATTGGCCGCTATTATTTTGGTTTACCTTGTAATGGTGAGTTTGTATGACAGTTTTGCGCATCCATTCGTAGTATTATTTGCGATTCCACTTTCGTTTATTGGAGCGATGTTAGCACTGGCATTGACAAACAACTCGTTAAACATCTTTACCATTTTAGGTATCATTATGTTGATTGGTCTGGTGTGTAAGAATGCGATTATGCTTGTCGATTATACCAACCAAAGAAGAGCAGCAGGAGAATCAATTAGAACGGCGTTAATTCAAGCGAATCACGCTCGTTTACGTCCGATCTTGATGACAACAATTGCGATGGTATTTGGTATGTTCCCAATTGCATTAGCATCTGGAGCAGGAGCGGAGTGGAAAAACGGTTTGGCTTGGGTAATTATTGGGGGATTAATTTCTTCATTATTCTTAACCTTGATTGTGGTTCCTGTAATTTATAATATCATGGAGAAATTAATTCATAAATTCTCTAAAGGAGAAAAAATCGATTACGAAGCTGAAATGGTTGCCGATTATGAGCACACCGAATTAAGCGAAGACGGTTTTAATCCGAAACATACGCATTAATAGATTTAATTTTTGATTTGTAAATCCCAAATTCCAATTTTAAGGAATTTGGGATTTTTTTATTGTTAATTTAAAAATATGTTTATTTGCATCAACTTACTAAAATAACGATGCTACAAAAAGATAAATCTGCGGCGATTGGTTTTATTTTCATAACCATGTTAATTGACATTACCGGATGGGGAATTATTATTCCTGTAATTCCGAAATTAATTGAAGAACTAATTCACGGTGACATAAGTGAAGCTGCAAAAATTGGCGGCTGGCTGACTTTTGCATATGCAATAACTCAGTTTGTGTTTGCACCAGTTATTGGGAATTTGAGTGATAAATTCGGAAGAAGGCCCATTATCTTGATTTCTCTTTTCGGATTTTCATTAGATTATCTTCTGCTTGCTTTTTCACCAACAATTCTTTGGCTTTTTATTGGAAGAATTATTGCCGGGGTAACAGGAGCAAGTATCACAACAGCTTCTGCCTATATTGCTGATGTAAGTACAGCCGAAAATAGAGCAAAAAACTTTGGTTTGGTTGGAGCGGCTTTTGGTTTAGGATTTATTATCGGACCAGTTATTGGTGGTTTGTTAGGCCAATACGGATCTCGAGTTCCGTTTTATGCTGCAGCAGTTTTGTGTATGGTGAATTTCCTATATGGATTTTTCATTTTGCCTGAATCGCTTAAAAAAGAAAACCGCCGATCTTTTGACTGGAAACGCGCTAATCCAGTTGGAGCAATCTTAGGTTTAAAAAAGCATCCAGAATTAATTGGACTTATTTCAGCGATATTTCTTTTGTATGTGGGTTCGCATGCAGTTCAGAGTAATTGGAGTTTCTTCACCATTTATCAATTCAAATGGGATGAAAAAATGATCGGAATTTCTTTAGGAATAATTGGCCTCTTAGTGGGGATTGTTCAAGGCGGACTAGTTCGTTTTATTAATCCGAAAATAGGAAACGAAAAAAGTATTTATATTGGTTTAGGATTATACACCATCGGAATGTTATTGTTTGCTTTTGCAACAGAAAGCTGGATGATGTTTGTGTTTTTGATTCCATATTGTCTCGGCGGAATTGCCGGACCTGCTCTTCAGTCTGTAGTTGCCAGCAAAGTATCGCCAAGTGAGCAAGGAGAAATTCAAGGAACTTTGACAAGTTTAATGAGTGCATCTTCAATCATTGGTCCGCCAATGATGGCCAACACATTTTACTTTTTTACCCATAGCGATGCGCCATTTAAATTTGCCGGAGCACCATTTATTTTAGGCGGTTTTTTAATGCTATTGAGTACCGTTGTTGCTTATTTCTCATTGAAAAAACATTCGGTTCCAAAAGTAGAAATCAATCAGCAAGAAATTGAATAAAAATTGAAAAGCCTTCATTATCTAAAATGAAGGCTTTTTTTATAGTTTTTGAAAAGGATTATTTCTTAATGAATTTTATTGTTTTTTCTCTGCCTTCAGACGTTACTTTCAATAGATAAACACCGCTAGAAAGGTTTGATAAATCAATTTCAGAATAAAGATCATTTATTTTCTTGATGACAACAGATTTTCCAGATACATCAATAATTTCAACATTATCAATTACCAAATTGTTTTTAATCGTTAATATATCCTGCACAGGATTTGGATAAAACTGGAAAGCAGTCAAATTAAAATCGGGAGTTGCAAGAGAACCATTTACTTTAGCCGTTACAGCAAGACGTTCCTTGCTTTCAATTCCGTTAATAGTTTGCGAAGCATAATACGTAGTCCCATCGACTAAAACTGTTGTTAATGGCAGAGGAGTTTCAGCGGTTGATTTGCTTGTTTTTCCTGAAGGATTCGGTGTACTATACCATTTAATGTCTTGTCCATCGATGGTTAAATCTGCTAAAGTTTGTCCCGCTTTAAATTCTACTGTCAACTTACTTTGTCCATTTATTGTAGGAGCAATTGGATCAACAAGAACATCGCTTATTACAAAACATCCATTTGAATCAGAAGTTATAACACTGTAAGTTCCAGGTGTTAAATTAGAGAATGTATTGTTTGTTGAAAACTGATTCAAATTGGGAGATATTGCATATTTGTAAGCGCCACTTCCACCACTAGAATTTACAGTAACCGTTTGATTTACGACCGCAATGCTGGATACTAATACTGTAGGCTCAGCGATTGTAAGTGCGATAATAGTAGAACATTCGTTACTGTCTTTTACGGTTATAATATGACTGCCAGCATACAAATTAGAAAAAGTATTTCCGGATTGATAAGCGCTTCCATTAATTGAATAAAAGTACGGAGCTTTTCCTCCGGTAGCAGTTATTTGGATCACAGCATCATGGCTTCCATTACAGTGTATTGGAGAAGTAATAGCGGCAGTTGCTACCACCGGATTTACAGCAGTTAGAGCAGTAGAAAGCGTAAGGATGTCACCTCCGGCATCTTTGACTTTTATGGTGTAAGTTCCTGGTTGTAAATTTGAAGCTATATTAGACGAGCCGTAAGTAATTCCATTATTAAAAGAATATTGATGAGGGTATTTACCGCCTGCTGCATTTATGGTTATACTTCCTAAAGTTGTGCAAGTAGCAGGTGTTGTCATAAGAGTGCCGAAAAGAGTGGATGAAGTAATCGTTATTCCAGATTTACTTGCAACACATCCCTTTGCATCAGTTACTTCTATAGTATATTTTCCAACAGCTAAACCTTCAAAAACAGAAGAACTTTGAGGGCCAACTATTTTTGAACCATTTTCATATTTCAGTGAATAGAAATAAGGAGCTGTTCCTCCCGCTGCAGTAATTGTTATGTTTCCGTCGTTATTATTAACAGTTGTAGTATTTGAAGCAACATTATTCAAAGACAAAATTGTTGGCTGCGATATCGTAGCGCTAGTGGTAGCAATACATCCAAAAGCATCTTTTGCGCTGACAGTATAGGTTTGAGACGTTAGATTAGTAAAAATATTTGATGTAGTATATCCATTTCCTATTGAGTAGGTGTAAGGTGCATTTCCTCCTATAGCAGTAACAGTAATTGAAGCATTGCTTAAGCAATCGATACCTTTAGTAACAACTGCTGTGACTGCTAAAAGGTCAATAGGTTTTATAACAGCAGTAGCCGATGCTGTAGTATTCTGAGCGTCTTTAACAATTATCGCATAACTTCCAGGAAATAAACTAGTAAATAGATTTGAAGAAGTATAGGTGTTTCCGTTATCAATAGAGTATTGATACGGGGCAATTCCTCCAAGTGCAATGATATTTAGTTTTCCTGTCGTGCTATCGCAGGTTAAAGGCGTTATTTCAAAATTTGCAGTAAGCGAAGTTGGTTCATAAATGATTATATCAGAATGTGTTGCTGTACAGCCTTTATAGTCTCTGATGTACACGGTATAAGTACCTTTTTTTAAATAGGAAAAAACATTATTTGACTGAAAGGTGATACCATCCAAAGAATATTCATACGAACGGCCTTGACCAAGTGCTTTTACAGTTATAGTTTGGTTTTCGACAATTACTTTTGAGATAATTGGATCTGGTTCTTCAATTGTAAAATTCTGTGTTGCTGAAGTACATCCATTCGCATCTTTGATTGAAAAAGTATAGGTTCCCGGCTCTAACTTTTCATACAAATCATCATGTACTACAAAAGGACCGCCATTAAATGAATAGGTATAAGGTGCTTGTCCTCCTGATGCTGCAATGGTTATGCCACCGCGGTCCAGATCAGATGTAGAGCAAACTCCTTTATAGGTATTATAGTAAAATGAAGGAGCTATTTGATCCTCTATTGTGGCTGTCAAGACTGTTGTGTTGTTATCGGCATCACGTACTTTCATCGTATAAGACCCTGCTGTTAATTTGAATACATT
Source organism: Flavobacterium sp. 245 (assembly GCF_004362055.1). Lineage (GTDB taxonomy): Bacteria > Bacteroidota > Bacteroidia > Flavobacteriales > Flavobacteriaceae > Flavobacterium. The sequence continues at coordinate 385,455 of NZ_SNXB01000001.1, read as the reverse complement.
CGAAACGGAATAAGTAATTCCGTTATCTGCAGAATATTGATAAGGCACAGTCCCTCCAAAAGCTGTAACAGTTAATGTTGCAAAAGGATTGTTACATGTTATTTGCGTGATAGCAAAAGTTGCTGAAAGATTATTGATTTTATTAATAATCGAAATATCAGTTTTTGAGGCAATACATCCATTTGCATCTTTCACTTGAACACCATACAATCTCGCTTGTAAGCCGTCAAAAATATTTGAGGATTGAAAAATGGTAATTGGTATTCCGTTAGAATTTGTCAAAGCGTAGGTATAAGGAGAAACTCCACCAGTTGCAGTAACCGTTATTTTCCCATTATTATCATTGATAGTAGTTGAGTTTGCTGCACTTGCTGTTAAGGTTATAGCATTTGGCTGTTGTATTGAAATATAATTGGAACTTATACATCCGTTTGCATCTTTTACTGTCACATCATAATTACCTGCCACTAAATTCGTAAAAACATTCGATGCAGTGTAATTGCCTCCAATTGAATATATATAAGGTGCTTTTCCGCCTTGCGCTTGTACGTTTATCATTCCGTCGTTGGCCTGATAACAGCTTACATTTGTTATTGATAAAGAAATTGTAGGAAAGCTTAAAGGCGAAACCGTAATATTATTTGAAGTAGCTAAATCGTTATTGGCATCTTTGACAACAATCGAATAAGTTCCTGCAGCTACATTACTAAAAACATTAGTAGCTTGAAATATAGTTCCTCCATTTATCGAATAAGAATACGGAGCAGTTCCTCCAGAAGCATTGACAGCTATTACAGCATTGCTCGTGCAGTCTGCTTCTTTAGTAAGTACCGCTGAAGCTATTAATTGATTTACATTTTCAATAGTAACTACAAACCTGAAAGATTGACAGCCTTTTGAATCTTTTATATAAACTTGGTGATTACCAGGGCTCAAATTTGTAAAAATATTATTGGTCTGAAAAGCACTTCCATCTACAGAATATTGGTAAGGCGCAGTTCCAGCTTGTCCATTAATAGTCAAAGTTTGCTTGTCGATTAAAAAGTCGGCATAAATAGGTATTAACGCACTTACCGTTATCGATTCTGTATATAATTTATCGTCGTTATCTTTTACTGTAACGGTATAAGTTCCAGCAACTAGATTAGTAAAAATATTGCTAGCCTGAAATGTTGTTCCGCCATTTATAGAATAAACGTAAGGAGTAAATCCGCCGGTTGCAGTAACAGTAATTTCAGCATTGCTTGTACATTCTAATGGTTTTGTAATTGTAATAGCCGCCGTAATAGGACTCGCTATCTCAGCCGAAAAACTTCCAGGTTCACAATTATTAGAATCTTTTACTCTTACATTGTGTAATCCCACATTAACATTTGTAAAAATATTATTGGCTTGAAAACTGCCATTGTCAATAGCATATTGATAAGATCCGGTTCCTCCCGTCACGTCGAGAATTGATATTGTATTTCCGTCAATTACCATTTCTGCATTTACAGCTGATGGTTCCGTGATTGTATACGGAAGCGTACCTGTACAGCCTGTAGCATCGATTACTTTAATTATATAATTCCCTGCTTTAAGATTGGTAAAAACATTGCCACTTGTATATGAATCATTATTTATTGAATATTGATAAGGTGCTTGTCCTCCTGCAACCGCAATTGTCAAAGTTGTCTTTTCGCCCCAGCATGATATCGGTGTGTTTGCCGCAGTTGCCGTTAATGGAGGCAATGGAGGCTGTACTGTATTAAATAACGGAGGTGAAACACATCCTTTACTATCTTTAATTAGAAAATTGTAATTGCCCGGCGTCAAATTGTAAAAAATATTGCTAGTAGTAAAAGTTTGACCATTATCCATAGAATAGAAGTACGGCGCCTGACCAGAAGTTGCATGAACAAGAATTGATGCATTGCTGCAGCCTGTAGCATTAGTAACAAGTGCAACACCAGTTACATTAACGAGCGGTGCGATAGTCAGTGTTGTTGGGTTTGAAACTGAATTTAAGGCATCCTTTACCTTTATAGAGTAGGTACCCGCACTTAAATTATTGAAAACATTGAGTGTTTGATAGTTAAATCCATTGTCAATTGAATACGTATAAGGTGCTTGGCCACCTATAGCATTTGCCGTTATTATTCCATTATTGCCATTGCCTGAACAATCTAGTTCTTTGCTAACAAACGCAGTTACAAGTAAAAAAGGAGCGACAGTTGCATTTATTGTTGTGCCACATCCTTCACCATCGCGTACTCTTACATTATAATTTCCGGGAGTTACATTTGTAAAAGTATTACTAGATTGATAATTTATTCCATCAAATGAGTATTGATAAGGCGGTGTTCCTCCAGTAGCTGTAACAATTATTACGTTTTGGTTCACAATTGAATGAGTTGCCACTATAGCTGTAGGTTCAGGAACAACATAAGTAAGTTTAGCATTTTGACAAATAACATTTTGACTTTTTACTTCTATAGAATATGTTCCAGCAGGTAAATTGTTGTAATAATCATTTGTTGTAAAAGCACTTCCATTTACAGAATAGAGATAAGGCGCATTTCCTCCAGAAGAACTAAGACTCAAAGCTGTAGTTTCACCTTTGCATAATATTGGTTTATGTGATGCACTAACAGTAATCGACTGAAACGTAGTCAGATTAAAATAATTGGACGAAATGATACCATTATTATCAATTCTGCCATAAATTTTTGAAGTGCCAACAGTGCCACTATAAGCTGTTGGATTTGCAATTACATTTGTATTATTTAATGCGTCATTCTCATTTAAAAAGTAGCTTACAGTAGTTTCAGCGGGATTTAAATTGCCAATAAAGTCGGCGTTAAGAGAAGTCAGATCAAAAGGTATTCCCTCGCAGATAGTTATATTGGTAACTTGTGCATAAAATAGGTTGGATAATAATAAAAGAAAACAAAGTAGAGTTTTTTTCATACTAATAGATTTGTTAAAATAGCCTAACAAATATAGTAGAATAAATATTGTTAAAATTGCGGTTTCCCGTAAAAGAGTTAATAATAATTTTAGCCTATAACAAAACTTTTATTTTAAATACAAATAATGATTATAATAATCGATAATAGCTTTCCCTTCTAATAAAACATCGGCACCAATAATTCCGTGAACAGGTTTTGCTCTGTGGGATTCCAAAGCTTCATTTACGTGCGATAAATCAAAAATAACAATACTGAAATTTTTGTTTTTCCAGCTTCCTAACTGCAGTTTATTTTCCGATGAAATCTGCGTTTTCATTCCGGTGCCACCAGCGCCAGAAGCTTTTGTTTTTGATTTTTTTGCGGCCAATTCAAATCGCTCTATGCTTTCAAAACCAACACAGGAATTTGAGGCTCCCGTATCTAAAATGAAATTTCCAGCAACGCCGTTTATTTTAGCTTTTATAGCAAGATGCTGTGTTTTGGTAACTTTGAATTTTATTTTTTTATAGTTCTCTTTTTTGAGAACTTCGTGAAGATTTTCCATTTTTGGTACCGATTGATTATCAAAAATAAGCCAATTAAAGCCAATAAACTAATTACATAATAGATATAATTTCCAGATTGTTCTTCTTTTGAAATCGACCCATAATACACAAATGAACTCCAGTAATAAGGCGATTTCTTGGCATTCGGAATCGATTTGTCATTCAAGTAATCGAGCTTTGCATTTGCATTTGCTTCAAAATAAGAGGCATTATTTTTAATGTTTTTATAAAAATCAGACATGAAAACCGAAGTCGTAAAATCATTCACTTTCCACAAAGAAAACAATAAATTCTGTGCTCCGGCAAACTGAAAACCTCTGGCAACACTCATTGCGCCTTCGGCTTTATACAATTTTCCGATTCCGGTTTCGCAGGCGCTTAAAACAACTAAATCTGGATTAATATGCAGATTATACAATTCAGAATACAAAATTTCCTGATCGTAAAATTTAATACTCGCCGGAGTTTCAATATCGCCAGATGATGCGTGCGTACTCAAATGCAAAATAGAAAAATTTGCCGCATTATTTTTGAAATTAGAAAAACTGGCATCCGAATTTTCTAAATATTTTCCTTTAAAATTGCTTCTGATTGATTCCAACTCTTTCTTAGAATAACTCAATTCAAAAGCTGTTTTTTCGAAAACCGGGAAAACTCCTAAAACTCTTTTTTTAGATTTTGAAACAGGTTTTGCATTCAGATAAATATTTGCCGAAGTATTATATGCAATCTTAAAGTCATTCAATAAATAATGCATTTTGGCAAAATTTGTCGTCTTTGATTCTTGCGTAATTAAAGCTTCAAAAGGAAGAAAATTCAAAATCCCGTCTGGAACGATGATGAGGTTTTTATAGTTTAAGTTTGAAGGTAATTTTAATAAATCGTAAGCTGCTTTTCCCGAATGATTGTAGCCGGCAATATCATTTGTAATTGTACTTGAATTATTGAAATAATCTATGAAAAAGAGAATATCGACTATTTTTCCGTGTCCAATGCGAACTTCGTCAAGCATAACCCGATTATGCTGTAATACGAAAGAATACAGTTTTCTAGCCCCCATAAAATAATACACCATTATTGCTTTATCATTTTCTAATTTCTTGAATAATGATTTCAAGTCACATTTCTCAGGAATATAATCGGGGCTTTTAGATTTTATTTTTTTCAAAGAAAGGACTAATTCGCTTTGTTTTTTTATAAGCTGGTTGATTTTCAGAATATCAGCCAAACCAGCTTTTTGCTGTTCTTTTATAATAGCATTACTTAGGTTTTGAAGTTGTTGCAAAAGCTGTTTTTCTTCTGCAGAGGCATTTTTAATAGTGGAACGATAACTTTTTAAAATTCCGGCTTTTGTTTGTTCAGCTAATTGAAATGCCTTTTCCAAATATTGAGTTTTACCTTCTTTTTCAAATAATTTATCATAAATCATAATGCATTTTTCAGTGCGATTGCGAGATTGTAATTGCATCAAGATTTTAGAATTTTCATAAATCAGACTATTCATCAGCAAATCTTCAATATAAAAAGAAAGATCAAAAGCTTTAAGAGCCTTCTTGGGCTCATTTATCTTTAAAATTTCTCCTTGCAAATCGAGCGCATCCAATAAAACAGTTTCTGCGTACAATTGATTTTGATCTGGAAGAATATTTTTTGAATTATAATTCGGAATCAAAGTTTTAAATAACACAGCAACTTGTTTCGAACTTTCTTCATACTTTTTTTCATCAAAAAGAAGCAATGCTTTTTCATAATAAAGTTTAGCCAGTTTTCTGGGTTGCTGATTTGATGTTTGTAAGAATAACTTTTCAGCTTTTTCTAAATAAAAATTTGCTATTTCGTGATTACGTCCTTCACGATTAAACGTCGCAAGATTTCGATAAGAATTAGATAAAGTTTCTAATTGGTCTTTTTCGTTTTGAAGATATTTTATGGAAGATTCAAATGCTTTTTCGACTTTCTGGATTGTGCCGGGCATCAATAAATTTCCGCCAGAACTTAGCAAGTAATTATTTCCTAGATTATTCAATAAAATACCTTTTTGAGAATTCGATAATTTTTCTGTTTTTAAAGTGTTTTCCAGTAATTCAATTGCCAAAGAAATTTTGCCAGAGCTCTGATAAACATTTGATAAATTCAGAATAGCTGCAACTTTTTGAGCTTCATTTTTTTCGAGATTCGCAATAAAAAAATACTGTTTTATAGTGTTTTCGGCACTATCATAATCGCCTAAAATAGTGTATAAATTCGCTAAAGGTTTCAGGCAAAATTCAATAATATCATAGTTGGAAAGTTTGTTTTTCTGATAAATCTGCCAAGCTTTTTCATAACTTGAAATGGCTTTTTCGGTTTGTCCAAATTGATTTTCATAATACGCTTTATTGCAATTTAAAACCACAATGGCCAGTAATTCATCTTTGGTTTTTGGTTTTGAATTTCTCCAAAAATCAGCTTCTGTGTTTTCTAAATTTTGTATCGCTTTCGCGGAAGGATGAGCAACGAAACTATCAACAGCATTATATATTCTGTCTTCCTGATTCTGTCCAAAAACAGTCAGATTTATGAAAAGGAAGATTAAACTATATAAGCAATTTAAGTTCATGTTAAAAAATAGTTAGTTATTATATTGTCAGTCTGAGCGAAGTCGAAGACCTTTTTTGTTACAAAGCCTTCGACTTCGCTCAGGATGACATTTTGTTTAATCTATCACATTATAATATGAGCTTACATCACTTATATGGTGAAAAAACTAAAACTTCCATATTCCATAAAGCTGAATATAATTAAAATTCTGTTCAAAATTGATCACATAACGCGCACCCAAACTCGGACCAATTCTCGCAAAACCTGCCGTTAAATCAAACAAAAGTCCTGTTTTAAAATCGGTAAAAGAGTTTTTAATGGTGTTGGAAGTCGTTTTTGAATCAATTAAAAAATTTCCTTTGTCGCCTTCATAAAGATCTACTTGAATATTCTGATTTTGTTCTGAAGAAACATTCACATTGACCTGAACTCCGGCACCAACGCCAATATAATTATTAATGTTATACCGAATCAAAAGCGGTATTTCCCAATTGATATTTTTATTTTCGGTTGTAGTTGTCGTGCGCTGTAATTGTCGAACTCCATTTGCATTTGTTAAAAATTCCTCTTCGATTTTGACCTCGCTGTTATATTGGTTTAAAGCATTCAACCATTCAGCTTGCCAGTAAAAACGATACGATTTAAAAGGAGAAATTGTCGCGCCTAAAAAATAACTCGTTGATTTATCAAGATCAGGATAAAAGTTGTAACCCGCTTTTGCTCCAATTGAAATTCCGGGAAGAAATCGAGTGGTGGCGTAATTGGTAATTATAGGTTCATTTTTATCAAAAATAATAGCAGTTCGACTTTTGGTTTTTACTTTATGAAAATCTTCGGCAAACTTCATTGAATATTTTACAAAGCCTTTTGTAGAATCTTTTTCCTGAACATTTTTTTGCTCACTTCCCGGCAGATAAATATTTTTGAAAGTAAAAATAATCTGTTTCTGTTTTATAATGGTGTCCAGACAGCTTACTGTTGGTTCTTGGCCTTTTGGACAAATCGGGCATTCAGGATACATGCTTTCAATCTGAAATGTTTTTTTGTCAAACATATCAGGAACATCTGTTTCTAAACGAATTTTTCTTGCCGGACCTTCGCCGTTGTTTTGAAAACGGGTTTTAAAATTCACTCTTTTAAAACGCACCAATCTGTAATTCATAAAACTTCCGTTTGATCCCATTTTGTTTGGATCGTGCGAAGTCACAATTTCCATTTCCAGGTTTTTAATTTTATGGTTTTTATAACTTCTATTCGGAACAAAAATCCCGCGCATGGTAACTGTAGCGCTGGTATCTTTAATCATTTCTGGAGTTGTTTTGAACGTATAAAAAACATTGCGAGTTTCTCCTGGATTGGCATCATCAAATTCTAAAACCGATACATTATGATAGGTTTTATTGGCTTCTGATAACGAAGCATCGAGATCTTCTTCGGTCGTTGTATTTCGGTATTTTTTAGGCTTGAAATTTCCTTCGGCGGAAGCCAGAAAATTATTCGAATCGTCAAGATCGTCTGCAAAAGCAACAAGATTTTCCTTTACTTCACGTTCGTTGGCATAGGTTCTAAAATCAGTTAATTCGAAGTTATTATCCTTGAATTGTTTCTCATTGTAAAACAAATACAGTTTTCCACTTGAAACATAATTTTCAAGATTTTGATAACTTACTACAACTATCATTTCCTGATCTGGAATAGGATCACAGTTTTTAATAATTGCAAAACCATTTTGATCAGCAATCGATGCAATGTCTTTGTAGTCGTTGTCAGTAATATCATTTACAGCCACTTTTTTAGGACGCGTTGCGGGAGGTTTTCCGTTGTCGTAATTGTTAGTCACGGCAAGGCGCGTGGTGTAAGTCCCTTTGTTTTTATAAACATGTTTAGGTGACGCTTCTTTGCTGTAATGGCCGTCGCCGAGTTCCCATAAATACGAATAACTAGGTTTTGGCGCACCCGCAATCGGAATCAATGGCGGTGTTTCGGGCTTAAAAGTGACGGCATTTCCGTTTTGAATAAAACTAATATTGGCTCTTCGAGTTATAGTGTCTTTTACTTTGGTTTGTCCTATTGAAAAAATAGAGAAGAGAATAAAGAAAATAGACAGTTGTGGTTTCATAACTAGATAGTTTTGGGTTCTAAAATTATCAGAATTCGTAAAATTTAAACACATAGAAACATAGATTTTTTATTTTAAATAAAGATTAAAATAAACGATACATCATTTACACATAGCTATGAGCACTTACAATTAGTGAAATGCCTTTTTTGAGTATGCAAATCTATGTTTCTATGTGTTGAAATATACTCAATGAATTGAAAATCAATTTTAAAACAGGATTAAATGTAAAAAAAAGTGATGAGCAAATCACCACTTTTTCTTAAAAAAGCATTTCTAAGTTATTGGATTGCATTTATTGCTGCTACCAATTGCGCTTCGGTACCAAGAGTAGTTTCGGCAAGCGTAAAAGTGTAAACGTCGTTGGCGGCAACGGTTACAGCTTTAATCGCATAACGCCATTGACCACTGTCTTCGGTCACAAAAATCACGTGACATTTAAGACCAATCGGGATTTGGCCGTAATGTTCGCTAAATAATCCGGTAGCGGTATAAGTGTCTAATTTTGCTAGAGCATTTGTTCCTTCGCCGTCATAGGATAAATAAATTGCACTGTTGTTGTTGTCATAGCCATCAGGAGCATCGGCAAGAATGGTAGTTTTTGGTCTTGGATCACTGTAAAAACGATCCACATTTGTCCAGCCAAAGTTTCCAAAAGTCACATAATAATTTGTTCCTTCACCTTGAACACCGCCTTTTCCGTTTGCGCCGTCAGCACCTGCTTTTGCTTCTCTCCAGGCTAGTTCGCCCGCGTCATCAATTACACCCGTCCATAAAGTCATTGTGTTGTCTACGCCATCTGTCAACGCTGCAGGCACAATCATACTCATCGAGCATGAAGTTTGAAGTTCAACACCGCCCTGAGTTGCTTTGATAAAGAATTCTCCACCAGAAATTAAAAGGTTTTTCTTTCCGTCAGCAGTAATTCCCATTGTTGGTTTATTGGTAATCAACATATTTCCTTTGTCAAAAAGTTCGATATATTCAATGTCAATTTGGCCTGTTACGGCATTTCCGTTTTTAGTTAAACAGTTTCCGTTAATGTTTAGTTTAACCCCTTTTGCAGATGTTACCGTTATCATTCCGGTTCCGGCTGTTACAGTAAATTTTTGCGTATTTCCTTTAACTCCTTTTTCGCTGATGCTTTTAAAAGCGGCCGAAGTTGGCGGCGTAATTTTAATATCGTCTCCATCGCTGTTGTCGCAGCTTACTAAAGAGATTAACAATAAAAATAATAGACTGATGGTTTTAAAATTTCTGTTCATGATTTCTAGTTTTTATAAATCTGTCTTGAATGTTATCAAGCGGTTTTCAGATTCTGGTTGTTACATTTATATTCTTAAATCAATTTGGGTTTGATTTTGTTACCCTTGTTTTTAAAATATTTTTTCAGGCTTGTATAACACTATATCAATTCGCTTAAAAATTTGTTACCCCTGTTTTTAGTTTTTTTTATTTAGGCTGATAAGCATTTGTCTTCAAAAAGATTTCCGTCTTCATCTACAGCCACCAAAATGCTTTTCTTCTGCGAAAGCGAAACAATCAAATACAGCCAGACAATCGACCAGAAACCAAATGTGATACAGGTTAGAAAGAGATGAAAAGAATGATTTACGGCTTTTTTTTCTTTGGATAAAACCACATAAGGCAGTTTTTCGTTGTGTTCGACAATTACAAAACCATTTCGTTTTTTAGCCGAAATCATTTCGTAAAACTGCTCCAGATTTTTTTCTTTAGTAAATTGATACGTTTCCATTCCGTTTAATTTTTTTTTAGTTTAAAAGAGTATTACAGGTTTATATCAAATTGATTTTGTAATTGTTACCCAGTATTTTAAAATTATTTGAGATTCTTTTTTAACTTTAACTAATCAAAAGTTTTTTTATGGAGAAAATTAAAATACATAGTGACCAAATGTATATTGACGGACTTGCAGCAAATGATTCGGTAATTATTGAATCTATCTACAAAAAGTTCGTTCCCAAAGTCGTTTTTTTTGTCTTGAATAATTCAGGGGACAGAGATCAGGCACAGGACATCGTTCAGGAAGTCATGATATTGCTTTACAATCAAGCAAAAGCAGGTACATTAAAATTGACTTGTCCTTTTGATGCCTACTTTTTTTTATTGTGCAAAAGAAAATGGCTCAACGAATTCAAAAAAATATCAAATAAAGGGGTAACAATTCATGAAGACGTGGTATCTATTAATGAATCTGCATTAGAATTAATTGCTCAGACTGAAGAATTTGATGAAAAACAGAAACTTTTTGACACCATGTTTCAAAAACTTGGAGACAAATGCCAAGAGCTGTTAAAGCTGAGTTTTTCTGTAAAATCAATGGAAGAAGTTGCTGAAAAGCTAAATGTAACTTATGGTTATGTTCGCAAGAAAAAATCGTTATGCATTGGTCAGTTAACACAGTGGATTCAGGAAGCCAAAAATTTTAATTCTCTAAAAAAATAATTAGTCATGAACGAAGAACGCTATATATTATTTGATCAATATCTTGAAGGCGAACTGACTGCTGAACAAAAAAATGACTTTGAAAAGCAATTGGCTGAAGATGCTCAATTTGCTTCAGAATTTGAAACTTTTAAATCAGTACAGCTGCAGCTTCAGAATAAATTTGGAATTGAAGAAGAAAGAAAAGAATTTAAAGAAAATCTTAATCAGATCGCCGAAGATTATTTCAATAAAAAACCAAAAGTAATTGGTCTTAAGCCGTGGTATCTTGCCGTTGCAGCATCGGTAGCAGTTTTGTTTGGCCTCTTCTTTTTTAATTACAATCAGAATCCAGTTTTCGCCGATTATAACCATCCTGAACAAGCTTCATTTGCTGAAAGAGGAAGCGAAGATGGTCCTTTAAAAAATGCTGAAAAAGAATTTAATGCTAAAAGATTTTCATTGGCAATTCCATTTTTTGAGGAAGTTTTAGCAAAAGGAAAAACACCAGAAATTCAATATTATTATGGAATTTCTCTTTTAGAACAAAGCCAATTTTTAAAAGCCGAAGCTGTTTTTAATGAATTGAAATCGGGCAATTCGGTTTATAAAGAAAAAGCGATTTGGTACCTCGCATTATCTAAATTGAAGCAAAGAGATTATAAATCATGTAAAGAAATATTGCAGACAATTTCACAGGATTATGAAGATTATGATGAAGTGCAACTGCTTCTGGATGAATTAGATTAATAAAAAAACTGCTTTTACGTAAAGCCGTAACCGAATTTAGAATTTTAGTTCTAAATTCGGTTTTTCTTTTATAAGAATTAGCCCAAAACTATCTACCCAAATCTGAACCTAAAATGCAAAGAATTACTTTATTAGTACTTGTTCTGTTTTCTCAAGTCATTTTTAGCAGCATCAAAATTACCGAAACTGAGAAACTTGCAGCAACCTGTAAAGTATGGGGATTTTTGAAATACTATCATCCAAAAGTGGCCAATGGCGATTTCAATTGGGACCAGCAGCTTTTGGATATTTTGCCTAAAATCGAAAAAGCGCAAACTCAAAAAGAATACGCTTTGATTCTTGAAAACTGGATCGATGATTTGGGTCCTGTAAAAGAAATAGCTCCAATTGCAAAGCCAAAAGATGTTGAATATTTCGATAAAAACTTCGATTTATCGTGGATTAACAGCAACAAGTTATTTTCTAAAAATCTTTCTAAAAAATTGAAATTTATAGAACAAAATAGATTTCAAGGAGAACCGTTTTATGTTTATACTTTAGAAGGAGGTGGAAACATTGGCTTGAAAAATGAAAGCAATAAACACCCTGATTTTACAGATAAGAATTCAAAACTTCGAATGGTATTTATGTACTGGAATCTGGTAGAATATTTTTTTCCGGATAAATATTTAATGGATCAGAAATGGGATATCACTTTAGAAAAAACAATACCGCTTGCAATTAAAGCAGAGAATCAGGATGATTTTTATCTGGCAATGAGAAAAATGGTATCAAGAATTGATGACAGTCACACAGAATTTTTTACATATTCGTCTCTAACGACCCCAAAAACAAGAAATTTTTTCCCTGCTCACGGGAAGATCATTGATGAGAAATTAGTCATTACAGAAATTTTGGCTGATAGTCTTGCTCAGGCAGATGATATAAAAGTTGGAACTATAATTACTAAAATAAATGATAAAACGATAAGAGAAATTATTGCTGAGAACAGAGATTTGATTTGTGCTTCAAACGAACCTAAATATTTGGATAAACTGGCAGAGAAAATTTTAAGAAGTTATACTGATGATTTAGTAAAAGTAGAATTCTTTCAAAATGAAAACTATGTGACAAAAACAATGACCTGGTATGATTATCATGATTCTCACAGAAATGAATTTAAAAAAGGAGCACGAAAAAAGAAGGAAAAATTCAAACTTTTAGAGAATAATATTGGCTACGTTAATATGGGAATTATAGACAGAAAAAATATTCCGGATATGATTGAAGCACTAAAAAACACAAAAGCAATCATTTTTGATATGAGAAATTACCCAAAAGGGACTTTTGAACCAATAGGAAATTTTTTAAACCCTCAAGAAAAGAAATTTGCCATTTACACACTTCCGGATTTAACTTATCCAGGAAGATGTATATGGAGTAGTGGAGCTTCAATTGGTTTTGATAATAAAGATTATTATAAAGGAAAAGCTGTTCTTTTATTAGATGAAAAAACGCAAAGTCAGGCAGAATGGACTGCGATGTGTTTTCAAACTTCGGGAAATACTACAATTGTCGGAAGTCAAACTGCTGGTGCAGATGGAAATATTTCCATATTTGATTTTGAAGGATTTAATACGCAATTCTCAGGAATTGGTGTGTTCTATCCAGACAAACGCGAAACCCAAAGAATCGGAATCGTTCCGGATATTGAAGCAAAACAAACTATAAAAGGAATTCAAGAAGGAAGAGACGAGGTTTTAGATCGCGCCTTGCTTTTTGTCGAGTCAGGAAAATAAAATTGATTGTCGTACTGAAGAACGAGGGATCACACTAGCTGATCGCAAGAAAAATGGGGGTTTTTCTTTGCGAAGCTTCTTGTGAGATCCTTCGTTCATCAGCATGACAAAAAAAAGACAGAAAAGAAAAAAGCTGTTTTTATCGGCGTTTTTCCGAAGTAAATCTGTTAAATCCGTCTCCTGTAATTTCTACGAAATTGTTATTCTTTTAATATTGTCGTAATTTTGACAGCTTTAAAAATTAGACAATTGAATTCAACACCCATAATTACCGATACACACACCCATTTATATTCTGAGGAATTTGATCAGGATCGTGACGAAATGATTCAGCGCGCTATTGATGCCGGAATCACACGTTTTTTTATTCCCGCAATCGACGCTGCAGCAACGCAGTCTATGTATGATTTAGAGAAAAAGTATCCTGAAAATATTTTTTTAATGATGGGTTTGCATCCCACTTACGTAAAAGAAAATTATCTGGAAGAACTTGCGCATGTGGAAACTGAATTGTCGAAACGAAAATTCTATGCAGTTGGCGAAATCGGGATTGATTTATATTGGGATAAAACGCATCTTAAAGAACAGCAAATTGCTTTTAAGAGACAAATTCAATTGGCAAAACAATACAAACTTCCTATTGTAATTCACTGCCGAGAAGCATTTGACGAAATCTTTGAAGTTTTGGAAGAAGAAAAATCTGAAGATTTATTTGGGATTTTTCATTGTTTTTCCGGAACTTTAGAACAAGCAGAACGTGCGATTTCTTACAAAATGAAGTTAGGAATAGGAGGAGTTGTCACTTTTAAGAACGGAAAAATTGATCAGTTTTTAAGCCAAATCGATTTAAAACATATTGTATTAGAAACAGATTCGCCTTATTTAGCGCCAATTCCGTATCGAGGAAAACGAAATGAAAGCAGTTATTTAGTCAATGTTATTGCTAAATTAAGCGACATTTACGGAGTTTCTGCCGAAGAAATTGCAGTAATTACAACACAAAATTCAAAGGACGTTTTTGGGATTTAACCAAAGCCTTACAAAACTTTAATTTTTTTTTTGTTCTTTTGCCCACTTAAACCCAAATAAATAATGCAGAGATTTGATGCCATTCGACCGTTTTATGATTCCGAAATAAATGAAGCACTTCATGATGTTGTGAACCATCCTATGATGAAAACAATGATGAACTTTACTTTTCCGGAAGTTAAAGATGAGGTTTGGAAGGAGCAACTTAAGAAAACGCATTCAATTCGCGATTTTCAGTGCAACTTTATTTATAATACGATTCAAAAAGTTTTAGAAAAAAGTTCTGAAGGCTTAACAACTTCAGGTTTTGAAAAACTGGAACCAAATACTTCTTATTTGTTTATCTCCAATCATAGAGATATTCTTTTAGATACAACATTACTGAATGTTTGCTTGTTTGAACATGGTTTGGTGATGACAGCATCGGCAATTGGCGATAATTTGGTTAAAAAAGCTTTCTTGGCAACATTAGCAAAATTGAACAGAAACTTTTTAGTTTTAAGAGGATTAACGCCTCGTGAAATGTTGCAGAGTTCTAAATTGTTGGCTGAATATATGGGGCAGTTATTGCTTCGCGAAAATCGTTCGGTTTGGATTGCTCAGAGAGAAGGAAGAACGAAAGATGGAAATGACGAAACCAATCCAGGAGTTTTAAAAATGATTGGAATGGGATCTGATGAACCTAATTTAATGGATTATTTCAAAAAATTAAAAGTCGTTCCTGTTTCTATTTCTTATGAATATGACCCGACAGATGTTTTGAAAATGCCACAATTAATGGCAGAAGCAAACAACGAAGTTTACGTTAAAGATAAAAATGAAGATTTCATGACCATTTTAAGTGGCATCATGGGAACTAAAAAAAGAATACATATTTCTGTTGGAGATGTTCTTGATACAGAAATCGACCAGATTGTTGCCGAAAATGACAATGTAAATAAACAAGTTCAGGCTTTGGCACAAACAATTGATGATGTTATTTTGAAAAACTATCAATTATGGCCAACTAACTTTATTGCGTACGATATTTTAAACGAAACCGACAGATTTGCTGACAAGTATAAAGAAAGCGAAAAATCACTTTTTGAGCGTCGTTTAGAAATGAGAATTGGCAGTGATAATCCGGTTACTAGACAAGGATTTTTATCAATGTATGCAAATCCGGTTGTCAACAAATTGAAATACCAAGATGTCATCTAAAGCTAAAATACTTTTAATTTATACCGGAGGAACCATCGGTATGAGCAAGGATTTTGAAACGGGTGCGCTTAAAGCGTTCAATTTTGGAAAACTGCTTCAAAAGATTCCTGAAATAAAACAATTGGATTGTGAAATCGAAACGGTTTCATTTGAAAATCCAATTGATTCTTCAAATATGAATCCTGAAATGTGGACAAAAATTGCCACAATTATCGAGGATAATTATAATAAATATGACGGATTTGTAGTGTTGCACGGTTCAGATACAATGTCATATTCGGCTTCGGCATTGAGTTTTATGCTGGAGAATTTAGCAAAACCAGTTGTGTTTACAGGATCGCAATTGCCAATTGGTGATTTGCGTACCGATGCAAAAGAAAACTTGATTACAGCTATTCAAATCGCGTCGCTTCAGGAAAATGGGAAACCAGTCATCAACGAAGTTTGTCTTTATTTTGAGTATAAATTGTACAGAGGAAACCGAACTTCAAAAGTAAATGCTGAACATTTTAAAGCTTTTACGGCGCCAAATTATCCTGAATTGGTCGAATCTGGCGTGCATTTAAAATTGAATTCGCATTTGTTTCTTCCCATAAATACAGATGCTAAACTTATTGTCCATAAAAACTTAGACAATCACGTTGCAATTATAAAAATGTTTCCCGGCATGAGTGAAGTGGTTTTGGCTTCCATTCTAGCAACTTCGGGTTTGCGAGGGATTGTTTTAGAAACTTACGGTTCAGGAAACGCTCCAACCGAAGATTGGTTTTTAAACTTAATAGAAAAAGCTATTAAATCCGGGATGCACATTGTAAACGTAACGCAATGTTCTGGCGGAAGCGTAAACATGGGACAATATGAAACCAGTACAGCATTAAAATCTCTTGGAGTTATTTCAGGAAAAGACATTACTACAGAGGCTGCAATTACAAAATTGATGTATTTGCTCGGACATAATATTCCGCAAAACGAATTTAAAGATATTTTTGAAACTGCGTTACGCGGGGAGATTTCGTTGTGATTTTTTTTTCACCATATAAGTGATGTAAGTTTATTTAATTAAGCAAAAACGATCTGGTTTGTCATTCCGAAGAATGAGGAATCCCCGCGAGTAGCTCCGTTCCTAATTGCCAATCTTTGTAGAGTTTCTTGCGGGGATTTCTCCTCCGTCGAAATGACATACTTTATGTTTACGTTATGAATATTTATTGGAATTTCCCTTCCTAAGATTGGAATTTGGATTTTTTTTATTGGAATTTTTAAGGTTTAATCTTTATAACGAACCGGACAAGTTTCCATTTCATCAGAAGTGCTATGTTTTTTATAATAAACATAAACAATTACCGAAATAATACAAATTATCCCCTGAATCGCTACTGTTTCTCGTGTTCCGATAATATGTGAAACGTAGCCTATTATTAAACTTCCCACAGGAATCATTCCTTGATAGGCCATCAAATAATAACTAATGCTTCTTGAACGCATATTTACTGTACTTTGAGTTTGTACATAAATGTTTATAGATGAGGTTTGTGCCATCATACCCACACCGCTCAGCGCCATACAAATAAGCGCGATTGTCAAACTATTTGAGTAAGCAAGTATAATAATGCTAAAACCTAATAATAAGCTCGCAGCGATCATTATTTTGTTCATATTATCGGCTCTTTTTAGATTAGCCAGATAAATTGCTGAGATGATAGAACCAATTCCGGCCGCACTTTCAAACCAGCTGAAAGTCTGTGCGTTTCCGCTAAAAATATCTTTGGCAAAAACCGGCATCAAAGTGTTGAAAGAAATTACAAATAAACTACTCACCATTAGCATCAGCAGCATTTTTGCCATATCTGTTTCTTTTTTTACATAGTCCAAACCTTCAATAAAATCATCCCACATTTTTAACTTGTCAGTTGCTTTAATGTGCGGTGTGATTTTCATCATTAACAAAGAAATCAAAACTGGAATATAGCTTAAGAAGTTTCCAATAAAACAAATGTCTTCTCCGTATTGGTGTAAAATAATTCCGGCTAATGCAGGACCGGCAATTCGGGCGAAATTATTTAAGGTGGAGTTAAGAGCGACTGCGTTTGGTAAATCTTCTTTATCATTGACAATATCAATCATCATGGTTTGTCTGCAAGTCATATCAAATGAATTGATAATTCCCTGAAAAAGACTTAAAGCCAGAATAAAGTTGATGTTGTATATTTTTAGATAAATCAGCAAAGCCAGAGCTCCGGCCTGAAACATTGCCAACGATTGCAACAGGATCATACTTTTGTGTCTGTCGTAACGCCCAATAATACTTCCGGCAATTGGTGCCAGAAATAAAGATGGAATCATACTTAAAAATGTAGCAAGTCCTAATAAAAAAACAGAACCGGTAACGCTGTAAACCATCCAACTTACAGCTGTTTTTTGAAGCCAGGTTCCGATAACAGAAACCGATTGTCCGTAGAAGAACAATTTGAAGTTTTTTGATTTTAGCGCTTTAAACATAACTCTTATTATTTTTTTACAAAGTTCGGGATTATGATTTCATTAGAAAAATTAATAATTTTACTGATAACAAGTAGTAAAACTTATCAATATGGAAATCTATCAACTCGAATATTTTATTAAAACAGCTACCGTTTTGCATTTTACTAAAGCAGCCGAATTGTGTTTTGTAACCCAATCCGGACTTTCGCAACAAATTAAAAAGTTAGAAGAAGAACTCGGAATGCCTTTATTTATAAGGATTGGAAAGAAAGTACAGCTTACCGAAGCAGGATCTGTTTTTTTAATTCACGCCAAACAAATTATAGAAAATGTCCAAAGTGGCAAACAAGCTATTGATGATTTAAATCAGATGATTGGTGGAGAATTAAGAATTGGTGTGACTTATATTTTTGGACTTTTGGTTTTGCCAATCGTTGATTTGTTTGCGAAAACCTATCCGCATTTAAAAATTGTTGTCGAATATGGGACAACTGAACCTTTGGAACAAAAACTATTGAATAACGAATTGGATTTGGTTTTGGTTATTTCTTCTAATGAAATCGAACTTCCTTTTCAAAAAGTGCCACTGTTTACTTCGAAATTGGTTTTGGCGGTATCAAAAACGCATCCATTAGCCGCTTTAGATAAAATTTCTTTTAAAAAAATAGAAGATCTTCCGCTTATTTTACCTGTAAAAGGATTTAATTCGAGAGAATTTCTTGATGAATTGTTTTTGAAAAACAATATGAAGCCTACCGTTTCGATTGAATTAAATGCGGTTCATGCTTTATTGCGATTAGTAGGAGACAGCGATTATTGGGCGACAATTGTAACCGAAAAAGCCCTAAAAGGCTGGGATAACATAAAAGCAATAAATATTACGGGCGTTGCAACACAAAGAGATTCATTTATGCTAACCATAGAAGGAGCGTACCAAAAAAAGGCTGTAAAACTATTTATGGAGGAATTCAGAAAAAGTATGTAAAGGATTGTATGATTTTACTTTTGAAACTCATTTTTTTTTGTGTTCTTTGCAGACCAACAAAGAGAGGTGTCCGAGTGGTTGAAGGAGCTAGCCTGGAAAGCTAGTATATGGGTAACTGTATCGAGGGTTCGAATCCCTTTCTCTCTGCAAAGCCTTTTGTGAATTTCACGAGAGGCTTTTTTTTATGACACTACAGGAATATAAATATCAAATTTAGCTCCTTGATTTAATCTGCCAGTTGCCGTAATTATTCCTTTATGATTTTCGACAATCTTTTTTACTATGGCGAGACCAATTCCGGTTCCCTTGTAGTCTGTTCGGCTATGAAGCTGTTGGAACATTTCGAAAACACGGCTTTCAAACTGCTGGTCAAACCCAATACCATTATCGCTGATTATTATATGACAGTAATCAGATGATGACGGAAGATTCTTTGTTGTCTGTTTCGTATAAAGGCTTTCTATTGTAATATGTGGTATTTCTCCTTGTTTTGAAAATTTGAGAGAATTATTTATTAGATTGCAGATAAGCTGGTGAAACTGTGACGGTATTACATAAGCGCTGCAATTTCCAGATACTTCTATAATTGCTTTTTTTAGGATTATTTCTTCGCTTAAATCTTCTATGACTTTATTGATAATGTCGTTAATGCTGCAATTTTCAAATTTTTTTTCGTTTACACTTGTGCGCGAGTAGGTTAATAAATCATTTATTAGCCCCTGCATATGAGATGCGGCAACTTCAATACGTTCAAAATAGTATTTTCCTTTGAGGGTTAAATTTTGATGCTCATCAGTACTTATTCGGTCTGTAAAAACCTGGATTTTTCGCAAAGGTTCTTGTAAATGATGGCTCGAAATATAAGTAAATGCTTCGAGTTCATTATTTGTCAGGGCTAATTCATTTGCTCGTTTTTCTTTTTCCTGATTCTGAAAAGTAAGTTCAGCATTTGCAATAACCAATTCTGCAGCACGTTTTTCTTTTTCTTGATTTTGAAAAACAAGTTCAGTGTTAGCAATAACTAATTCTGCAGCACGTTTTTCTTTTTCCTGATTTTGAAAAGCAAGTTCAGTATTGGCTATAACCAATTCTGCAGCGCGTTTTTCTCTTTCTTTATTTTGAAAAGCAAGTTCAGCATTTGCTATAACTAATTCTGCTGCCCTTTGCTCTTTCTCTTTATTTTGGTAGGCAAGTTCTATATTCGCAATAACTAGTTCTGCGGCGCGTTTTTTTCGTTCCTCTATTTGCTGGGAAAGTTTTTTATTGAGCAGTAGTAACTCGTCATTATGATTTGCTTTATTTTTTTCGGGAAGAGCAATACCATCAGGTGGAATATTTTTTTTTTCGCTCATGTTTTCTAGTGCATTTACTCAAATATAATCTAACTGAATTTAATGTATTAGTTTTAAATATAATATGTGGATTTATAATACAGAAATCGCGCCATTACTGAAAACTGAAATTATTTTATTGTAAGTTTTTACTTGTATTTTATAATTGCGGATTTAAATAAAACCCCTTGTGAAAATTAATTTACAAGAGGTTATTTGTATAGAATTGGTTAGTTTTTTAGGTTAATAATTTAGAAGATTAAGCTTAATCTCAAATAAAGGCAAAGTATCTTTTTCTTGAAAAAAGAAAAAGATATAGCGGATAGCGGGACTAAAGATGTTTTGTAAACTGTTTTTTCTGTTTCTAAAAAAAATTAATCCTGTAAAGCCATTTTTACTTTCGGCAACATTCGTTCAACAAACATTCTATAAGCATTTTCCGAAGGATGAAGGCCATCTGAAGCAACTAAACTTGGATTATTTAATCCTTGTTTTGTAATGTCGGTTATGGAGATGAATGTGACTTTTTTTGTAATACAGAAACTCTCAGCAAAAGTGTTGTACTGATTTATTTCATTAGAAATTTTCATGCGGTTTGATTCACTGTAATTCGCTGCAAATGGCGTATAAGAGTAATCTGGGATTGAAAGTACAATCACATTTTTGCTGTCGCCTTTTGCTAATGCAATTGCTTTATTTAGTAACTGTGGAAATTCTTTTTCGTAAACCGAGAAATCCTGATGCTGATATTGATTGTTTACACCAATTAAAAGTGTAACTAAATCATAGTTAGAATCTGGATTTTGACTGTTTATTGCCGAAATTAAATCGCCGGTGGCCCAGCCTGTTCTTGCAATTACTTTTAATGAAAAAACAGTTTCAGGATAAATTGTTTTTAACTTGGTTTTGAGTTGTTCAGGATAACGGCAGGTTTCGCAAACACTTTGACCAATGGTATAACTGTCGCCTAAAGCGAGATAATTTATAGCTGTTGAAATTGGCGTTGTTGGAACTTCTGTTGCTGGAGGTGTGGGCTGCGGTGCAGCGGCATTTCCAGAATCTGACTGTTCAGCGCTACAGCTTAACAGGAATATGGAGAGTATAACAATAACTATTTGTTTGAAATGCGGCTTCATAATTTTGAAAAATTAGGTTTGAGAACATTTTAAACAAATAGTTACGTTAAATATTTGGGTTCGGTTTTAAACCATTTCTGTTTTTAAGGCAATTTCTTCCTCAATGGCATTCCAAAGTCCAATTCGTTTTTCTAGGGCTAAAATGGAAACTTCTTCCACTTCCTTCCATTTTTGAGCATCGTCTTCGCACAAATCTGTGATCATTTGCATGGCCATTGGTCCGTGCTCGTCTGCATCAAGTTCGATATGTCTTTCAAAGTAATAAAGCAGTTTAGCTAAATCAACTTCTGGAAGATTTTTTTGAAAGTTTTTTAGGATTTCAGTAAACATACTCGGAATCAGATCTTCTCGTCCAAAAGTAAAAGCAGCAGCAATCTGGTGCGGTTTTCCTTCTTCTATTACTCTAAATGTAAAATCCAAGAAAGCTTTTATTTCAGGATGAAGTGAACTCTGTTTAATGGCAACAAAAATATTGTGAAGAGAATGTACTTCGGCTAAAAAATTATTGATTCCTGTTGTGTTGGCACCGCAGTCTTCCATTGCTTCAAGATACATTTCGTAATGGCTTTGTCTTCTTCCGTCAATCGTTAAATCGGTTTCTTCGGCAAGAACAATTTCATTGATTAAATATCTTGTTTCTGGGTTTTTTGTTGCGAACCAAGGCGTTGTTGTGCACGTAAGTTTGGCTTGTAAAGCTTTTAGCAATGACATAAAATCCCAAACAGCATAAACATGGTTTTCTAAAAAACTGTGCAAGTCATCAATATTTTGAATTTTGCCGTAAAGAGAATGATTTAAAAGCTGGTCTTTTTGAGGTTGAATGCTATTGTTTATAGTTTCAATATTCATTTATGTAAATTTTGCTGCAAAGATAAAAAGCTTCTCGATTAGAAGAAGCTTTTTCAATTGATTTTGTATATATTTTAATAGTTGTTTATGATTTAAATGCTGGAATTCCAGTTACATCCATTCCGGTAATCAATAAATGAATGTCATGCGTTCCTTCATAAGTGATTACACTTTCAAGGTTCATCATGTGGCGCATAATCGAGTATTCTCCAGTAATTCCCATTCCGCCTAACATTTGTCTGGCTTCGCGAGCAATATGAATTGCCATGTCAACATTATTACGTTTTGCCATCGAAATTTGAGCGGTTGTTGCTTTTCCTTCGTTTCTCAAAACGCCTAAACGCCAAGTTAATAATTGCGCTTTTGTGATTTCGGTAATCATTTCGGCTAATTTCTTTTGCTGTAATTGTGTTCCTCCAATTGGTTTTCCAAACTGTATTCTTTCCTTGGCATATCGTAAAGCGGTATCATAACAATCCATTGCGGCACCAATTGCTCCCCAGGCAATTCCGTAACGAGCCGAATCCAAACAGCCAAGCGGTGCGCCTAAACCAGATTTGTTTGGCAATAAATTTTCTTTAGGAACTTTTACATTGTCAAAAATTAGTTCTCCTGTTGATGAGGCACGAAGCGACCATTTATTATGCGTTTCTGGCGTTGTAAAACCTTCCATACCACGTTCTACGATTAAACCGTGAATTCTTCCTGTTTCATCTTTGGCCCAAACCACAGCAATATCAGCAAAAGGAGCATTTGAAATCCACATTTTGGCACCATTCAAAAGGTAATGATCACCCATATCTTTAAAATTGGTAATCATACTTCCTGGGTCAGAACCGTGATCAGGTTCAGTTAACCCGAAACAGCCCATGAATTCTCCTGTTGCCAGTTTTGGTAAATATTTCATTCGCTGCTCTTCATTTCCGTATTTCCAGATGGGATACATTACTAATGAAGATTGTACAGATGAAGTAGATCGTACGCCTGAATCGCCTCTTTCTATCTCCTGCATAATTAAACCGTATGAAATTTGGTCTAAGCCAGCACCTCCGTATTCCACCGGAATATAAGGTCCGAAACCGCCAATTTCTCCAAGTCCTTTTATAATTTGTTTTGGAAATTCTGCTTTTTGAGCATATTCTTCAATAATTGGAGAAACTTCTCTTTTCACCCATGCACGTGCCGACTCTCGAACTAATTTATGTTCGTCAGTTAATAAATCGTCAAGGTTGTAATAATCTGGAGCTTGAAATAAATCTGGTTTCATTTTTGATATGTTTTACAGAAACAAATTTACGTAATAAAAATATAACAAAACAAAGCTAAATTGTTATATTTTTTTAAGTTTGTTGTAAAATTAACAAGAGTATAGGAAATAAATTTTAGTTTATTGAAAATTTATGAGTTATTTTTGGAATCCAAAAACATATTAATGAGGCTAATCATCTCTTTTTTAATTCTTCTTGTTTTTAATTCGGGTTTTGCTCAACAGACTCAAGTTACTGAACAGGAATACTTAGCGTTGCAAGATAAAATTCGATTTAGTATGAATACTAATGTCGAGCAGGGTATCGTATACGCTAAAGAATTGATGAAATCTAATAATAATAAGCATCGAGCTTTTGCTAACGGTGCAGCTTCTTATTTGTATCAAATGAAAGGCAACTTTGCTAAATCTGAAGAAATGTATAAAAAAGCATTTCAATATTTAGACAAAATGCCAGAATCTTCAGAAAAAACAAAACTAAAAGGTTATTTGTATAATTACAGAGGTTTAACCGAATGGAAAAGAGGCAATTTAAGTGAGGCACTGGAAAATTATCAAAAAGGTGTCAAGTTTTCTTTAGAAGTTGAAGATGTTATACAGGTTGTTAAGTTTAAAAGCAACATTGCACTTATTAATGAGGAAGTTGGGAATTATCAACTAGCTATTAAAAATTTAAGACAAAATAACGATTTCATTGATAAAAATGAAAGAGTTTATCCTAAGGAGCAATTTCAAAACAGCAAAAGCAATATTAATTTAGATTTAGGCGGTTCATATGAAGGATATTATATGAAAAACCGCACTAAGAATTATTTACTTGATTCGGCTGAATATTATTATAAAAAAGCGATTACCTATTCTCAAAATTTCACAAACAATAAAATTTCTGCCAAAATGAGTTTGGGCAATATCTATTTGATGAAAAAAGATATTGTCAATGCCGAAAAAACGTATTACGACATTTTGTTTTTATCGAAGCAAAATAATTCAGAAGATTTATATCAAATTGCAAATTATAATTTAGGCGACTTATATTTTTACGGTAAAAAATATGACAAGGCCTTAGTTTGTTTGAGAAAAGTTGATTCTATTTCATTGAAAAATAAAACTTTAGATGGTAATTATTTAAAATCAAATTATTTACAGGCTAAGATTTACAGTGTAATGAATAAGCCAGATGAGGCCTATAAGCATTCGAAAATTTATTTGAGTGCTTACGAAAAATCAGAATCAAAATTGAGAGATGAAGCGCAAGAAGTAAATTATAAATTAGGCGTAGAAGATTTGAGTACTGAAATGATTAATATTCAGGAAAAATACAAATACGACGTTTTAATAAACAAAGCTTTAAAAGTTTTTTATGTAGTTCTTGTTTTGGGAATTGTATTTTTTCTGATCAAAAACATTCGAGATAAAAATAAGGCACATAAAAAAATGAACGCTTTAATTGAAGAGTTTAAAGCTAATATTGAGAAAAAAGAAAATCCGCCAATTGCAGCAGCTGCTGAAGTTTTAGAAGCAGAAGAAATTCAGCTTAAAAAGGAAAATGCCAATTTAAGTATCGATGAAGCTAAGGAAAATAAAATTGTTGAAAAATTATTGGCACTTGAAAATAAGCTTGAATATCTAAATGCCGATTTTACGCTGCCTTATGTAGCGAAGAAAATTAAAACCAATACCACTTATTTATCATATGTTGTAAATAAAAGATTTGGAAAATCATTTGGAGAATATTCGAACGAACTTAAAATCAATTATGTAATTAACCAAATGATTACGAATCATATGTATCGTAAATATTCTACACAGGCAATTGCCGAAAGTGTTGGTTTTAAAAATGCGGTTTCTTTTGCAAAATCATTCCGTAAAAGAACGGGGGTTTCTCCGGCTCAGTTCGCGAGCAATATTTAAAGCTATTTTGTTGGAGTTACTATCAAACGTATTTTCATAAAAAAAACAATTCGCAAACTGAGCTTTTTAATATGGCACAGTTTGCGAATTTTATTTGGTAAAACTATTTAGACTTTGCAGCTAAATTGAGTTCTAAGTCAGAATTTCATCCATTTCCTCCTTTACCTTTTCCTGGGTCATATGGAGGATCGATTTCGCCATCGCCACCGCGAACAATTTTTTGTTCAGTTCTTGTTAATTTTTCAGTTTCGAAATCTTCGAATTTTGCTTTTATAGTTTTCATAATTAAGTTGTATTTAGGATTATAGTGATATTGTTGTTATTGAAATTCTTTTAGTTTGTTCTTCATCGCCGTTTCCTCCTTTACCTTTTCCTGGATCATATGGAGGATCATCTGGTCCGCCATCTCCGCCGCGAACGATTTTTTGTTCCGTTCTAGTTAATTTTTCAGCTTCGAAATCTTCGAATTTTAATGTCTTATTTGCCATGATTTTACTTATTACATTTATTGATATTCAAAGCTAGCCAAAATGCAAAACCCTTCGTCGAGATTTGGGTTTTGACATTTTTGTTGAGGAAAATTTCGATGTAAGTATTTGAATTTCAAATAATTAAAACAATCACTTAGGTAGGTATAATTTATAAATTGTATGTAGTATAATTGATAAAATGTCTACTAACGGTCGTTTTTTCTCGATAAAAACCACAATATTTGTACTGTAATTATGATTTAAAGCAATCAAAAGCGATGTTAAAACTGGTCCAAAAATTTCTACGTATAAATAGATACTCAGATATAAAAAATGAGTTTAAGGATTTGTTTCTTTCTCATCCTAATTATCCAAGTTTATTTGCGATAACAGATTCGCTTGATTTATTGTCAATAGAAAATGCAGCCATAAGAGTTCCGAAAGAACAAATTGTAGATTTGCCTTCCAATTTTTTAGCTTACTATAAAGATGAACTTACCTTAGTAGAAAAAGCAAAAAATGATGTTCGAATTACGACTATTAAAAAAGGTGCTCAAAAAATATCTTATGAAAAATTCCTTTTAGACTGGAATGGAGTAATTGTGGCTATTGAACCTAATAATGTTATTGCAAGAGATAATTTAAAAGTTGAATATAGCTGGTTAAAATATGGATTACCATTTATCCTTTTAATAGGATTGTCGTTCTTTTATAATACATACGATTTATTTAGTGCAGTTTTTTTAATAACATCAACACTAGGATTCATTGTAAGTATTTTTATTGTTCAGGAAAAATTAGGTTTCAAAAATAGTATAATAGCAAAGTTTTGCAATCTGAGTGCAAATTCGTCTTGCAACTCGGTTATTAATGCTACTGAAGGAACTGAAAATAAATTGTTTAATTTTTCTGATTTACCGTTGTTATTCTTTACAGCAAGTTTTATAGCAATGTTAATTCAGCCTTTAGATTCGGCAATTTTTATTGGTTTTTTAAGTCTTTTGGCTATTCCTATAGTGGTATCGTCAATTTGGATTCAAAAGTTCGAAATTCAAAAATGGTGCGTAATGTGTTTGGTGGTTTCATTTTTGATTTTTGTACAAAGCACTATTTGGTTTTCATCAGATTTGTTCACTTTGACTTTTAGTTTTGAGAGTATTTTTCCTTTTGTTTTTTCATTGGCGCTTCTTATTCCAATTTGGATAGCCGTCAAACCAATGATTAAAAATGTTTTAAACAGTGAAAACTCACTTAAAGAATTAAAAAAATTCAAGAGAAATTATTCTTTATTGAACTTTTTGTCAAAAAAAGTGCCTGATATAGATGGACTGGAAGAGTTGAGAGGTTTGAATTTTGGAAACCGTAATGCCGTTATAAAATTATCAGTAGTTATAAGTCCAAGCTGTGTGCATTGTCATAAAACATTTCACGAAGCATTTGATTTAGTTTTAAGATTTCCAGATAAAATTTATTTAAATGTATTATTTAATATCAATCCGGAGAATACTGAAAATCCATATAAAATAATTGTTGAACGAATCTTGACAATTAATAGAGCAACGCCCGGAAAAACTGTCGAAGCAATTTCTGATTGGCATATTAAGAAAATGAGCCTTAAGAAATGGCTTAAGAAATGGCACGTTGAGCCTGTCAGTATTATGATAAGCCAAGAGATTAATAAACAGTATGAATGGTGTTCTAAGAATAATTTTAACTACACACCAGTTAAAATCGTAAACGAAAAATTATTTCCAAACGAATATGAACTGAGTGAGCTAAAATATTTCTTGAATGATTTTACTGAAGAAATTGAAATTCTTGAAAAAACAGCATAGAATTTTGAGGATATAGACTTGCATTCAATAGTCTTAAAAAATTGAATAAAACCCCCAAAACAAAAAATCAGAGTTATGTTAAAAAATATTTTAAATCTAGAGGGAGTGCAGGAAGTAAGTGCAAGTGAGCAAAAATTGATCATGGGCAATTACGTAAAAGAGACGGTTTCGAGATGCAATGCATGGGATTATGTGTCATCAATGTCATATGAAGACTGTACAGACTATTTTGCATTAGAAATGAATTATTCTGACGCATTGGTGGCTGGATAATGTTTTTGGGCCAGAATTAGGCTTAAATGAAGTGATTTTGAAGTAAGAGATGATTTAGAGACAACAAAGATTATATTAAAATTTATGATTAAGAAAATTTTAAATCTCGAACATGCTCAAAAAATCAGTAAAAATGAGCAAAAAACAATAAAAGGTATTCCAGAATGCTGGGTGCAGGCGATTGAAGCAGGATGCATATTAATACCGGCCGGAGGCGTTTGTCCCATGGATACTTTGCCAGGCATTTGCAGCAGTGGCCGTTTATGTTGCTAAACAGTAAGTTTTAAGATTAAACAATATAAAGCCTTATCAAAAATTTAGTCATGTTTTTTTTTGAATTTATAGGCGCTCGATCGTGGAAAATTGAGCAAATATCCCAATATTGATGATTGGTGTTGGGATTCTCAGGAAAGACGCCGCTGTGTTGATTTTATTTGGTTAGGTTAACCAGTGGCAGATCCTAGAGAAATTAAGTTATTAAATAATTGAAATAGTTGTGAGCAGTAAGAAAAATGTGTTCTAACTGCTTTTTTTTTGAAATTATCTGACTGAAATACGATTTAAAAGAAAAGACAGAAGCTTCAAATGTCTTAAAAGGATTGAAGCAGTAACAAAACCCAAAAAAACACACATTATGTTAAAGAAAATTTTTGAACTACATGGAGCTGCTGAATTAAGTAAAGAAGAGCAGATAGGAATTAAGGGTGGTAATGCACCGATTTGCGAAGAAAATACTACTGCAAAAAGATGCCCAAGAACAGCAACCTCGCCAGCGTATTGGATTTGCGTGACAGATCCTAACGAGCCATGTGAATAGACATTTTAAATACTATGAACTTGTTGATTATTGAAAGAGAGATATCTTTTTTTTAACAGGTTTTTACAAATCTGATAGAGAGGAAAATTTTTCCTCTCTATTTTTTTTCTGCACAATTGTTTTCTCAAAAGACGATTTTCATCCTATAGTTTTACATTGTATTTGCGAATGGTTTCACTTATTTTTAAATACTTTGAATAATGATAATTTGAGAAATAAAAAATTCTTAAAGTGCGCGATAAATATTACATTAGCAAAGCCAAAATTTACCACTCAAGTTAGCAAATGATTAAAAATTGAAAAAATTCATCCATTATAAACAAACCGACATTAAAGATTGTGGGCCTACATGTTTAAAAATAATAGCTAAACATTACGGAAAGACAGTCAATATTCAGGAGTTGCGGGATACAAGCGAAACAACTCGTGAAGGAAGCAACTTGCTTTTTTTGAGCGATGCTGCCGAGAAAATCGGATTTAGAACATTGGGTGTTAAATTAAGTGCCGAAAGATTAGAAGAAGCGCCTTTGCCATGTATACTGCATTGGAACAAAAATCATTATGTCGTTCTTTATAAAATTAAAAAAGGAACGTACTATATTTCAGATCCAGCCTTTGGCTTAATTGAATATAATAAACAGGATTTTTTAAAACTGTGGATTGGCAATAATGCGGTCGAGCAGACCAAGGAAGGTGTGGCATTATTGATGGAAGCAACTCCAAAATTTTTCCAGTCAGATTTTGATAAAGAAGATAATAAAGGTTTAGGATTTGGCTTGTTGGCACAGTATCTAATACGCTACAAATCGTATTTGGTGCAATTGAGCATTGGGTTACTTGCCAGCAGTTTAATAATGGCAATTGCACCTTTTTTGACTCAAAGTATTGTTGACATCGGAATTCAGAATCAGAATATCCATTTTATTTATCTGATCCTTTTTGCACAATTATTTCTTTTTGCCGGAAGAACAGGTTTAGAGCTTATCAGAAGCTGGATATTGCTCCATCTTTCTACCCGAATTAATATTTCTCTTATTTCAGATTTTTTCATCAAACTGATGAATCTGCCAATATCCTTTTTTGATGTAAGAATGACGGGAGATATCATGCAACGAATTAATGATCATCGCCGAATCGAAAAAATTCTGACCACATCTTCTTTGAGCGTCTTGTTTTCGGTAATCAATATGTTTGTTTTAGGTGCAGTTCTGGCCTATTTTAACTGGAAGATTTTTTTAGTTTTTTTTGCCGGAAGTCTGCTTTATTTTGGATGGATAACACTTTTCTTGAAACGACGTGAAGTTTTGGATTATAAGCGTTTTGCTGAGGTTTCGCAAGAACAGAGCAAAGTTATTGAACTTATAAACGGAATGCAGGAAATCAAGCTTCATAATGCCGAAAAACAAAAGCGATGGGGCTGGGAATATGTGCAGGCTAGACTTTTCAGGGTTTCGATCAAAGGTTTGGTTTTGGAACAGAGTCAAACTATTGGTTCTTCGGTAATTAATGAGTTGAAAAATATTTTTATCATATTTTTATCGGCTAAGTTGGTGATAGATGGCTCAATAACTTTGGGTGTAATGTTAGCGATCAGTTCGATTGTCGGGAGTTTAAACGGACCAATAACGCAGCTTATTGAATTTGTAAGAGAGCTTCAGGATGCTAAAATATCATTGGCAAGATTATCTGAAATTCATGAAAAACAAGACGAAACAGAACAGGAAGATCATCAGTCAAGCGATGTGCCTTATGATGCTGCTATTGAAATTAAAAATGTGAGTTACCGCTATTTAGGATCAGATATTCCGGTTTTAAAAGATTTAAACTTAATAATTCCGGCTAATAAGGTAACCGCGATTGTGGGTACAAGCGGAAGTGGAAAAACAACTTTGATGAAGCTTTTATTGAAATTTTACGAACCAGAAAAAGGGGAAATTACAATAGGAAATGCGCAGCTTAGAAATATTTCGCAAAAGGCATGGCGATCAAATATTGGCGCGGTTATGCAGGAAGGTTTCATTTTTAGTGATACTATTGCTAATAATATTGCCTTTGGAGTTGATAAAATTGATAAAAAGCGTCTCATTTATGCAGCAGATGTTGCTAATATTAAAGAATATATAAGTGAGCTTCCCCTGGGCTATAATACAAAAATTGGAGCCGAAGGAATTGGAATGAGTAGTGGGCAGAAACAGCGATTACTGATTGCCAGAGCAGTGTATAAAAACCCAGAGATTTTGTTTTTTGATGAAGCAACATCGGCGTTAGATGCTAATAATGAAAAGGAAATTATGCAGAAACTGGATATTTTCTTTAAAGACAAAACAGTAATTGTCATTGCGCACCGATTGAGTACTGTTATGAATGCTGATCAGATTGTGGTTTTGGATAAAGGAAAAATTATTGAAATTGGAAATCACTCGGCTCTTGTTGAGCAAAAAGGGAATTATTTTGAACTCGTTAAAAACCAGCTCCAATTAGGAAATTAAATTATGGCCGAAGATCATAATACATTAGAATTAAGAAGTGAAGAAGTACAAGACATTCTCACTAAAGTGCCTCACTGGATGATCAGATGGGGAACTGTTCTTATTTTTATTATCATAATGATGTTGTTTTTTGTTTCTTGGTTTGTAAAATACCCAGATGTTGTAAATACTGAAATTGTTATTACAACGAATATTCCGCCTGAAAAAATTGTATCTAAATCTTCAGGGCGAATTGAGGCTATTTTGGTCAAAGACAAAACGACGATTTCAAAAAATACAACACTTGCCATAATTGAAAATACAGCAAATTACAAAGATGTTTTTTTACTGAAAAGCATTGTTGAAGGCTATAATGTTAATGATTCAAAAAAGGTATTTCCTTTTGCGGTCTTAAAGAATTTGCAATTAGGCGAAATTGAAAGTGCTTATGCCGTATTTCAGAAAGATTATGAGGCAGAACAATTAAACGAAGATCTACAGCCTTTTGAAGTAGAAAATAGAGCGCAGATTTCAGAAAAAGTGCAGATAAAAGAACGATTGGAAATTCTGCAACAGCAAAAAATACTTAATGAAAGTGAATTGCAGCTTCAAAAAAATGAAATGGCACGATTTGAAACTTTATTCAATAAAGGAATTATTTCGGCACAGGAAATGGAAGCGAAAAAACTGGGCTATCTTCAGGCACAAAAAAATTATAAGGGCCTTTTGACTTCGATTTCACAGTTAAAATCGGCTTTGATCGACAATACAAAATTGAGTCAAAATTCGCAGATAAGCAGCACAAAAGAAGAGGTGAATCTCGGCCGAAACATGGCACAGTCATTTTTTCAGCTCAAAAAAGTGATCAAAGACTGGGAATTGGCTTATACGCTAAAATCATCAATCAGCGGTGTAGTTACTTTTTTGCAGGTTTGGAATGAAAATCAGACTATTAATGTTGGTGATAATGTATTTTCGATTATTCCTGATGCAAAAAATGGTTTTATCGGTAAAGTAAAAGCTCCGACATTAAACTCGGGCAAAATAAAAGTTGGACAGCGCGTAAATATTCGTCTAGCAAATTATCCAGATCGAGAATTTGGTGTTTTAAAAGGCACAATTAAAAATATTTCGCTAGTGCCGGACAAAGACGGAAATTTATTGCTCGATGTCGCTTTGCCAAACGGACTCGAAACTTCCTATAAAAAACAGATTGTTTTTCAGCAGGAAATGAAAGGAAGAGCTGAAATTGTGACCGAAGATTTACGATTAATAGAAAGAATATTGTATCAGTTTAAAAGTATATTTGAACAAGTTTAAAACTAACCCAAAGCTAATAACTAAACGAATAAACCACTCACTAAATGAAGAAGATTCTTCTTGTCGTTTTTTTATTATTATTTCAAAGTTCTTTTTCAAAACCTATAAGCGAAACCCAAAAGTTAGCAGCAACTTGCAAAGTCTGGGGATTTTTAAAATATTATCATCCAAATGTAGCTAGTGGAAATTTTGATTGGGATGAACAGCTTTTTAAAATATTACCCAAAGTAGAAGAAGCAAAAACGGATATGGAATTTTCAAATGTTTTAGAAAAATGGATTTCTTCTTTAGGAAAAGTTGAAGCTTATAAAGCTGAAATCTCAAGTGAAGAAATTGATTATTTTGACAAAAACTTCGATCTTTCGTGGACACAAGATGCTAACTTTTTTTCTAAGAGCCTTTCTCAAAAACTCAAATTTATTGAGCAAAATAAAATTCAGGGGAAACAATATTATGTGGAAAAGGGAATTGAATTCAGAAATGAAGTAGAATACAACGAATTCGATGATAAAGATAAAAACTTTCGACTTCTACTTTTGTTTCGTTTCTGGAACTATGTTGAATATTTTTTTCCATACAAATATCAAATGGATCAAAACTGGGATTTGACCCTAATTGAATTTTTACCTAGAACAATTAATCCTGTTTCACAAGCAGATTATTATTTGTCTTTAAAAGAATTTAGTGCAAAACTAAATGATACGCATGCCTTATTTGGGGCAAATAAATTATTTGATATTTTTGGACGTCACGGGATTTCTTTTGATGCTAAAATTATTGATGATAAAGCAATTGTTACCGGATTCAAAAACGAATCTTTATGTAAAATAAATGATATTAGAATAGGAGATATCATTACTAAAATAGAAGGGAAATCAATTGGGGATCTTATAAAAGAGAATCAAAAATACATTGAAGGGTCCAATTATGCTGCAATTTTAAACAATGAATATCCAATTTTTTATAGTCGTACAAATGTTAGTGAAATTGAATTTATACGGAATGATAAAACGGCAAAAAAGACAATAAATAAATATGAGTATAAAGATTTAAATATTAATTACGAGAATAAAAGTGAGAAATATAAATTCTTAGAGAATAATATAGGTTATGCTAATTTGGCTGTATTAACTCCAGATGATGTTCCAGCTATGATGGAGCAGTTTAAAAATGCGAAAGCTATTATATTTGATATTCGAAACTACCCTCAGGGAACTAATTTTGCAATTGCAGAATATTTAAATCCAGAACCGAAAAATTTTGTAAAATCTATTGATGCTGATTTAAGTTCTCCGGGACGCTATATTTGGAGAAAAGAAGATACGCCCTGTGGAAAAATTAATCCTGATTATTATAAAGGAGATGTTATTCTTTTGGTGAATGAAAAATCAATAAGTCATTCTGAATTTACAGCCATGACACTAAAAGTTGCTCCAAAAACTACTATAATTGGAAGTCAAACTGCAGGTTCAGACGGAGCAAATTACAGATTCGAAATTATAAAAGGTATTTGGACTTCTTTTACAACTTACGGCGTTTTTTATCCTGACAAGAAAGAAACACAAAGAATAGGAATTGTTCCTGACATTGAAGTGAAGCCAACTATTCTAGGAATTCAACAAGGAAAAGATGAGGTTTTGGATCGAGCAATTCTTTTTGCTAAAAACGGGAAATAATGCATTCGAGTAGAAAAATTAAACAAGGGATTGTAATAACTTTTTTGTTATTGCAATCCGTTTTGTACTCGCAAAAAACGAAGAATTTATATGACACTTTTAGCATTTTTGGAACCATTAGAGATTCAGAATCGAATGCTGTAATTGCAAATGCAGATCTATATCTTCTTAATTGCAATAAAAGCGTGGTGGCAAATTCAGAAGGGAATTTTCAATTTAATATTTCGAAAAGCAGTTTTAATGATAAATTGATTATTTCGGCTTTAGGATATTTTTCAGATACGGTTATGGTTTCTGAACTCGAAAAGCTCCAAAATAAATCACTGCATATTAAATTAAAGAAAGAGGCAAATGTTGAGGTTTCATTAAATGAAATGGTTGTTGCTTCCTCTAAAAAGAAATCCAAAAGTTTATCTGCGACAACAATTTTAAAAAAAGCAAAAGAGAATATTGAGAATAACTATTATCAAAAACCATTTAATCAGAAGTTTTTTTTCAGAGCACAAACCATTAAAGACAGCATTTTTACAATAAACGAAGAAGCATCAATTAACACCTATAGTCCAAACGGAATTAAAGTTTCTGATGATGCTGCTGCTAATTATTTTGGAGAAATATTGCAATTACGGAAAAAAGTTAATTCAGAAACAATTGAAAATTGGAAAGGAATTGGGTATTTTGGAATAGTTATTTTTAGAAATATAATGCTGAGCAATCAGAATTTGCTTTATCAAACTAAAGATTTTGAATTAAAAAAAGAAGGCACTACAACTTATGGCGGTAAAAATGTCTATGTAATTAGTTTTACAAATTTGAATCCTACTGTTTTTACAAGCGGTTTTGGAAATCCAGCACCAAAATCAGCAATTGGATTTATTTATGTTGAGACAGATTCTTTTGCTATTGTAAAATTTGAACAGTATGTTGTTTTGAAGAGAGAAAGATCGAATGATAATGACGATATTGTAATAGAATCTTCATTGAAAATTACCCAGACCTACAAAAACGTCAACGGACGCTATTTTATTAATTATTGTAATGAAAAAATAGAAAGCAATTATTTTTCAATGCTAAGTAAAACGCAAATTAGTATTGTAAATTCTAATTATGATTTAATGTCAGAAGATATTGGTACAGAAAATATTTTAGCTATAAAACGACCAATTGATCGTTTAAAATTAGATGTAAAGGTTATTGAAGATTTAGAATATTGGAACAATAATAATTTTATTATAGAAAATAAAAAGATGGAATTTTAGAATTACATCTTCAAATAAAAATCTTTAGTCAGCTCAATATATTCAGGCGTATAAACGTGTCTGTCAATTTCGATTGTTAATTCATCGATTTCAACATCAGAGATTTCATTTCGGCTAAAAGCCAATAAGCTGCGCTTAATTTCAGATTTTGAAGTTCCTTTAACACGCGTAATTTTGATTGGAAATAATTCGAATTCTTTTGCCAAAGCGATAAATTTTTCTTCTTCTTTAAAAGGAATAATTAGGGCTAAAATTCCATTTTCAGAAAGTAATAAATCGGCTGCTTCAACAATTTCTTCAAAAGGCATTGCATCTTGAAATCGTGCTAAATCACGTTGTTCGTTTTCGGTTTTATAATCTTCAGCATAAAATGGCGGATTTGAAACAATTAAATCGTATTCATCTTCCGGTTCTTCAATAAATTCATCTAAACCGGCATGAAAACAAAATAATCGGTCGCCCCAAGGTGAATTTTCAAAATTTTCGACTGCTTGTTCATATGCGTCTTCATCAATTTCAAGCGCATCAATTTGTTGAGCATGAGTTCGCTGTGCCAACATTAAAGCAATAATTCCAGTTCCTGCACCAACATCTAAAACACTAAACGGATTATGGTGAATTGGAGCCCAAGCGCCTAATAAAACCCCGTCAGTCCCAACTTTCATAGCGGTTTTGTCTTGTTTTACAGAAAATTGCTTGAATTGAAACATTCGGAATTATTTATAAGTTTGCAATTGAATTTATAATAAAATCTAAAAATCCAACAATCTAAGAAGTCTAAAAATCTAAACTAAAGGTACATTTCTACCAGTCCTTCAGGAAGGTTCATGATAACCTTTTTGTTTTCTCGGTCAATTTTTACTAAGAAATGGTCGATCATTGGAATTAATATTTCTACTTCACCATTCAAAACTTCAAAAAGAGGTTGAGCAGAAGAGTCATTAATGGAAGTGATTTTTCCGAAAACGCCTAAACGCTGGTCTTCAATTTCAAAACCGATAACTTCGTGGAAATAGAATTTGTTGCCGGTAAGTTTTGGCAACATTGTTAAAGGAAGATAAACAGCATTTCCAACCAAGGCATCTGCATCTTCTTCGGTATTTACATCTTCAAAACGAACTCTCAGAAAGTCGTTTTTGTGTAAAGAACTTGTTTCAATAAAAAAAGGAACCAAGTGTTTGTTGTGATCAACAAACACTGATTCCAGATTTTCGTATAACTCAGGTTCGTCTGTGTCTAAATAGATCAGAACTTCACCTTTGAAACTAAATTTTTTAGCGATTTTACCTAAATAAAAACATTCTTCTTTACGCATTATCGCCAAGTAAAATTATGCTTCAGTTGTTTCGTTATTCTCTTCAGCAGCTGGTGCTTCTTCAGCAGCTTCAACTTCAGCAACTTCTTCAGTAGCCTCAGCAGCAGTTGCAGCAGCAATAGCATCAGCTTCAGCCTGAGCTGCAGCAGCTAAACGCTTAGCATTAACTTCTTGTTCAGCTTTTAAAGCTTTAGCTTTAACATCAGCTTGTGCTTTTGATAAACCATCTTTTTTAGCATCAACTTTTCCAGCTTTAGCCTCTAACCAAGCTGCTAATTTAGCGTCTGCTTGCTCTTGAGTTAAAGCTCCTTTACGGATACCTCCATCAAGGTGGTGTTTCAATAAAGCACCTTTGTAAGAAAGGATTGCTCTAGCAGTATCAGTTGGTTGAGCACCATTGTGCAACCATTTAACTGCGCTGTCAAGGTTTAACTCAACAGTTGCTGGGTTTGTGTTTGGATTGTAAGTACCGATTTTTTCTAAGTATTTACCATCTCTTTTTGAGCGTGCATCTGCAGCTACAACCCAGTAAAAAGGTTTTCCTTTTTTACCGTGTCTTTGTAATCTAATTTTTACTGACATAATCTTATGATTAAATTTTGAGGTTCTCGACCTCTGTTAATTAAGGGCGCAAAGATATAATTTTTTTATGAAATATGCGTTCCAAATAATATTAAATATTGCTGATACAGATTTTGGTTGTTTTTTTATTGTTTTTGAGTCGAATTTTTAGATATTTATTTCAAATGCAATACTTTTGCATCAAATCCACGAAACATGAAAAAATACTTTTATTTTTTATTACTTCTTTTTGTTGCTGTTTCATGCACTGAAGATATAAAATTTAATAATCCCGCATTTCAAGGCTTAAAGGACAATGTTTTCTGGAGAGCTAATGCTTACACATCATATACTAGAGATGGATCTTTCATAA
The DNA here is from genome assembly GCF_004362055.1 of Flavobacterium sp. 245. GTDB lineage: Bacteria > Bacteroidota > Bacteroidia > Flavobacteriales > Flavobacteriaceae > Flavobacterium. Next base: position 347,731 of record NZ_SNXB01000001.1, on the reverse strand, counting down.
TTTCAGGTCAGTTAGGACCTGATGCTGTAACATTTAAACTTCCTTCTTCAGCGCCAGGAACTTATATTTTGGGTGTTGATGATATAAAAACAGCTTCTTATTCAAATGTTTTTCAGGATGATAACCCAAAATTTTCAACCGGCACAAAAAAGGGCAGTGGTCAAATTGTGATTACAGATCTTGACAGTGAAAATAAGACCATTTCAGGCACTTTTAAGTTTACTGCTATAAATAATGATGCAACAGATCTTGAAAATCCAAAAATTACTTTTACAGAAGGGGTTTTTTATAAAATTCCTATTACGCCAACACTAGAATATTAAGTTTGTCTTCTGAGCCTTATTGTTTTTATTGAAAGATCTTTTGTAAATCTAAATAAAAACATAAATAAACTAATATATAGTAGATTACAGAAAAATAAGACTACATTTGCTACATATTATAAATAAGTACATATGAACATTTTTGTTGGAAGCCTTCCATTCAGTATTGAGGAAGCAGATTTAAGAGAGTCTTTCGAGGCTTATGGAGCAGTAGATTCAGTTAAAATTATCACTGATAAGTTTACTGGAAGAAGCAAAGGTTTTGGTTTCGTTGAGATGCCAAACGATGCTGAAGCTCAAAAAGCAATTGATGAATTGAACGGTGCTACTGTTCAAGGTCGTTCAATTGTTGTTAATAAATCTGAACCAAAACCGGAAGGCGAAAGAAGAAGTTTCAATAACAACCGTGGAGGTGATTCTCGCGGAGGTTACGGAAACAGCCGTGGTGGAAACGACCGTGGTGGAAACAGAGGAGGATATTAATATTTTTTTTCTAAAATATAAAAGGGATCAACGAAAGTTGATCCCTTTTTTTTGTTTAAATGTTTCAAGTTTCAGGTTTATTTTGTTTCAGGTTTCAAGTTGGAAAACTGAAACTTTTGTTTGCCATTTTTTAAGGATGTTTTCCGTAGAGATGCACAGCAGTGCATCTAACGCAAAGCGAAGACACATTTTTGTTCTACATAGAATAAAATTAAATATAAGTTTCAGGTTTCACGTTCCAACAATAACTTGAAACTTGAAACCTGAAACAAATAAAACTATAGATTCGCTACAAGCCAGTCACCAACTTCACTTGTTTTGTATGCTTTTGATCCTTTCGGAGCTAAATCTTCAGTAACAATTCCTTGTTCTAATGATTTATTTACAACGGCTCTAATCGCTTCAGCTTCGTCTTTTAAGCCGAAAGCATCTTCGAACATCATTGCTGCAGATAAAATAGTCGCTAACGGATTAGCAATATTTAATCCTGTTGCCTGAGGATAAGATCCGTGGATTGGTTCGTATAATGAAGTATGTTCTCCAACAGAAGCAGAAGGCATTAATCCCATTGAACCTGAAATTACAGAAGCTTCGTCAGTCAAAATATCTCCGAATAAATTCTCAGTAATCAATACATCATAAGAGTTTGGCCATTGCACCAAACGCATTGCAACAGCATCAACGAATTCATAAGAAACAGTAACTTCAGGATAATCTTTTTCCATTGCCTGAACCGTTTCTCTCCATAAACGTGAAGTTTCCAAAACGTTTGCTTTATCAACACAACAAAGTTTTTTACTTCTTGTCATGGCTAATTCAAAACCTTTTTTAGCTAAACGCTGTACTTCCGCTCTTGTGTAAACACAGTTGTCAAAAGCAGTTTCTCCACCATCTTTTCTTCCTTTTTCTCCGAAGTAAATTCCGCCAGTTAATTCTCTTAAGAAAACCAAATCAGTTCCTTCAATTCTTTCTCTTTTTAAAGGAGAATTATCAATTAGAGAAGGAAAAGTAAATGTTGGACGCACATTGGCAAACAATCCTAATTTTTTACGCATCAATAATAATCCCTGCTCCGGACGAACTGGTGCGCTTGGATCGTTATCATATTTTGGATGCCCAATTGCTCCAAATAAAACAGCATCGGCTTTCATGCAAATTTCGTGAGTCTCATCAGGATAAGGAACTCCAACAGCATCAATTGCACAAGCTCCAGTCAAAGCAGGAGTCCAAGTTATTTCGTGATTGAATTTTTTTGCAATAGCATCAGAAACTTTTACAGCTTCATTGATTACTTCTGGTCCGATTCCGTCTCCGGCTAAAAGGGCTATGTTTAATTTCATTATTTTTTAAGTTTCTAAGACTCTGAGTTTCTAAGATTCTAAGTTTTTTCTTAGTATGTCAGAATCTTCATTTATAATTTTTTTAAAGGTTCTTAGGTGATGAGTTTCTAAGGTTCTAAGTTTTTTTAGTAAGCTTAGTAACTTGATATTTTTTTAAGATTCTGAGTTTTTAAGATTATAAGTTCAAAGATAAAATCTTAGTATCTTAGAACCTTAGCAACTTAGTATCTTAGGCGATTACATTCAACATTTTTTGTGTCGCAATAATCGCTGCAACGGTTTGATCTGAATCTAATCCTCTTGTTTTAAATTCTTTTTCGTTGTTTACCCAGGTGATGATTGTTTCGCACAAAGCGTCAGAACTACTTCCTGGTGGAATTCGCACTGCATAATCAATCAATTTTGGAAGGGTTAGTTTTTTGCTTTTGTAAATTTTTGCTAAAGCATTCATAAAAGCATCAAATTGACCATCGCCTTGTGCGTTTTCTTCGATGATTTCATCGCCGAATTTTAAGCATAAAGTCGTTGACGGACGCATTCCTTTTGAGTGTACTAATATATAGGACTCAATTTTTATTTTTTCTTCGTAAGTATGACTGTCCAAAACATCCGAAATAATGTATGGCAAATCTTCCTTAGTAACGGTTTCTTTTTTATCACCCAATTCGATGATTCTTTGGGTTACTAATTTCAAATCTTCTTGATTTAATTTCAAACCTAGTTCCTGAAGATTTTTTTCGATATTGGCTTTTCCTGAAGTTTTTCCTAAGGCATATTTTCGTTTTCTTCCAAAACGTTCCGGAAGCAAATCATTAAAATATAAATTGTTTTTATTGTCTCCGTCAGCGTGAATTCCTGCAGTTTGCGTAAAAACATTATCGCCAACAATTGGTTTATTAGCTGGGATTCTATATCCGGTAAAAGTTTCAACTAGTTTGCTTACAGAATACAAAGAAGTTTCTTTTATATTGATGCTTACTTCTGGCAAATAATCATTTATAACGGCTACTGTACTTTCAAGTGGGGCATTTCCTGCGCGTTCTCCCATTCCGTTTACCGTTACATGAAGTCCGTTTATGCCTGCTTTTACGGCTTCCATAACATTGGCAACACTTAAGTCGTAATCGTTATGTGCGTGAAAATCAAAATGTATGTTTGGGTATTTAGTTCTTATTTTTGAAATAAATTCAAAAGCTTGTGACGGAATTAACACGCCCAAAGTATCAGGAAGTAAAATTCTTTTAATTGGCTGCGTTGACAAGAAGTCTAAAAATTGAAAAACATAATCTTGAGAATTTCGCATTCCGTTGCTCCAGTCTTCCAAGTAAACATTAGTTTCAATATTGTTTTCTTTCGCTAAAGCAATGATTTGTGCAATTTCAGAAAAGTGTTGTTCCGGAGTTTTTTTTAATTGATGCGTTAAGTGATTCATTGAGCCTTTGGTCAATAAATTCTGTACTTTGGCACCGGCTTTTTTCATCCATTCAATAGAAACTCCTCCGTCTACAAACGAAAGTACTTCAATTCGGTTGATGTAACCTCGTTCTTCAGCCCAGCTTGTAATGCCTTTTACGGCTTGAAATTCTCCTTCGCTCACGCGGGCAGAAGCAATTTCGATTCTATCAATATTTAATTCCTCCAACAACAATTGCGCAATGGTTAATTTTTCTGCAGCAGAAAATGATACTCCTGAGGTTTGTTCACCGTCACGAAGCGTCGTATCCATTATTTCAATTTTTCTTTTTTCCATATTGATTTTCTATATTTCTTTAAAAAGTGAATTATAGTTATTTTTATATTTTCCCCCTTACTTCGTTTAGTTTCATTGTCATCGAAAGGGCTGAATTTTCTATCCAGTTATCGTATTCTTCGATTGCCTTCAATCTTAATTCTTCTTCCAGATAGCCTTCTTCGACCATTTGTTTAGAACCTGCAACTTTAGACCAAATACCTATTTTCGATTTAAAATCAGCATCTCCCTCTTTGTAAACTTCATCTGAATTTATTTTTTCAATAGAATGAAAACCTACTTCTTGTAATAATTGAGGCAGATCTTCGGCAATTTTATTATTCATTCCGGCATCGGCCCTCCATTTTAAAAAAGTTTTATAAAACTCCTGCATGCTTTCCGGTGGCAACGGATTCCAGATTAAATTGGTGTGATCATAATCCAGAATTGATATTTGACCGTTTGGCTTCAATAATGATTTTATTTTTATTAAAGCTTCTTTCGGATTGCTTAACCATTGCAATGTTCTCGCGGAAACAATTAAATCGAATTTTATATCCGGGTTGTAATCAAATAAATCAACAGCAATTAATTCTAAATTAGCAACTGATTGATAAGATTCCCGACCGCTTTTTATAAAGCTTTCTGTATTGTCAATGCCAATAACTTTTCCGTTTGGGCCAATATTATTTGCAATGTCTCTTGAGATTGAACCTGTTCCGCAGCCAATATCTAAAACGGTTATTCCGGGTTGTAAAATCTGAGTCAGATTTCTATAATTTTTGGCTAAATTTCTATCGTTGAATATTTTCGTTGCATTTTCGTCTCTTTCAATATGTTTATTGCCTTTCATTTACAATAGGATTATTTAAAACTTATTTTTTTGTCGGATTATTTTCTTAAATATTCTTTCGATCGATTTCATTTAGAAAGACCCGACAAGCTTTGAAACCTGTCGGGCCTAATAGACTGAATGAGATTTCTTTTTAGTAAGGAAGTTTATCGGCGAAAGCCACAATATCTTCCTTAATATTTTGTAAATAATCAATGTCGTCAAAACCATTGATCATGTTGTTCTTTTTGTATCCGTTGATTGCAAAAGATTCTGATTGACCAGTTGCCAATAAAGTAATAGTTTGGTTTGGCAAGTTGATTTCTAATTCTGTTTTAGGATCAGCCTCGATTGCTTTGAAGATTATATCAGCAAATTCAGGGCTAACCTGAACTGGCAAAACACCAATATTCAGACAGTTTCCTTTGAAGATGTCAGCAAAGAAACTAGAAACTACAGCTCTAAAACCGTAATCGTAAACTGCCCACGCAGCATGTTCTCTTGAAGATCCTGAACCGAAGTTTTTTCCTCCAACTAATATTTTTCCGCTGTAAGTTGAATCGTTTAAAACGAAATCAGCTTTTGGAGTATCATCTCCATTGTATCTCCAGTCTCTGAAAAGGTTGTCTCCAAAACCTTCACGTTTTGTAGCTTTTAAGAAACGAGCTGGGATGATTTGATCTGTATCTACGTTCTCAATTGGTAGTGGCACAGCACTACTAGTAAGTATATTAAATTTATCGTATGCCATTGTTTTTTTTGCTTTAGGCTGTTTTTCTGCTTTAGGCTATAAGCTGTATGCTTTAAGCTTTTTGCACAGCGTTTTATATTTTTTTGCTTTAGGCGATTAGCTATAAGCTGTAAGCCTTTTTAAAATTGTTAGAAGCTTAAAGCCTATTGCTTAAAGCTTACGGCGGGAATTAAAATAATTCCCTAGGGTCAGTTAATTTCCCTGTAACAGCAGCAGCGGCAGCCATAATTGGGCTTGCTAATAATGTTCTTGAACCAGGACCTTGACGACCTTCAAAATTTCTGTTTGAAGTACTCACTGCATATTTTCCAGCTGGAACTTTATCATCGTTCATTGCCAAACATGCTGAACATCCAGGCTGACGCAATACAAAACCAGCTTCAGTTAAAATATCTAAAATACCTTCTTCTTTAATTTGAGCTTCAACAACGTGAGAACCCGGAACTAACCAAGCGGTAACATTATCTGCTTTTTTTCTTCCTTTTACAATTTCAGCAAAAGCTCTAAAATCTTCAATACGTCCGTTTGTACAACTTCCTAAGAAAACATAATCGATTTGTTTTCCAATCATTACATCGTCTTCATTGAAGCCCATGTAAGCAAGCGATTTCTTGTAAGTTTCCTCACCACCTTCAACTTGGTTGGCGTTTGGAATATGTTTTGTGATACCAATTCCCATTCCAGGGTTTGTACCATAAGTAATCATTGGTTCAATATCTGACGCTTTGATGTTTAATTCTGCATCAAACACAGCATCAGCATCGGTTTTTAGAGTTTTCCAGTATTCAACAGCTTTAGTCCAAGCTTCACCTTTTGGAGCATATAATCTTCCTTCAAGGAAATCGAAAGTAGTTTGGTCAGGAGCAATCATTCCTCCACGAGCACCCATTTCGATACTTAGGTTACAAACCGTCATACGACCTTCCATAGTCATGTTTTCGAAAACATCTCCTGCGTATTCAACAAAATAACCTGTTCCTCCAGAAGTAGTTAATTGCGCAATAATATAAAGAGCAACGTCTTTTGGACCAACACCTTTGCTCAATTGACCATTTACGTTGATACGCATTTTCTTTGGTTTCGGTTGCATGATACATTGAGTAGAAAGCACCATCTCAACCTCAGAAGTTCCAATACCAAAAGCAATTGCGCCAAAAGCACCGTGAGTAGAAGTGTGTGAATCTCCACAAACAATAGTAGCACCTGGCAAGGTAATTCCGTTTTCAGGACCTACTACGTGTACAATACCATTTTTTTGGTGACCTAATCCCCAGTGCGAAATTCCGTATTCAGTTGCATTGTCTTCAAGGGCTTTAAGCTGATTTGCTGATAAAGCGTCTTGAACTGGTAAATGTTGGTTTATGGTTGGTGTATTGTGATCTGCAGTTGCAAAAGTACGCTCTGGGTACAATACCTTAACGCCTCTGGCTTTTAATCCTAAAAAAGCAACAGGACTCGTAACTTCGTGAATGAAATGGCGGTCAATAAAAAACACATCTGGTCCATCTTCAATTTTACGCACTACATGTGAATCCCATACTTTGTCAAATAATGTCTTACTCATTTTTTATTTTTTTTAATTGTAATTTCTATAACCACAGCAATTTCCTGTTCATTATAATAGCAAAACAAAAGTAAAAAAAGATACAAAGGCGTCAATTTCAATATTTCATTATATACGATACCCAAACTAAAATACAAATTGCGAAACCGCTTTTGCAGCTTAAATTTTGAAAGAAAAATGATTGTGAAACGGATTTACTTTTTCTTTTTCGGCTTTAATTTTCTTTAATTGTTTTTTGTTTTAATAGTTTGCAAATTTATCGCAAAATCACTATAAAATATAGGATTTAATTTGAAAAAATGTAACAAATTAAACAAAAATAGTAATAATTGCTAGTTTTGATTTCTTTTTGAAAAGGATGCTTTTTTGGTTTTTGAAGGCTTTTAAAGAAGTTTTTAAGACGTTATTTAGATTCAATAAATCATCTAAATACTACGACATCCAAGAAGTGTAATTTTATGTAATTTTATACTTTTTTAAGACAAAAACTGCTTTTTTGACAAGAATAATTTTGAAGATTAATTTAAAGAGTTTTTAAACTCTAATGGTGTCAGGCTAGTTTTCTTTTTAAAAAGCTTACTAAACGATTGAGGATATTCGAAACCTAATTGATAGGCAATTTCTGCTACCGAAAGATTGGTAGTCATCAAAAAATCTTTTGATTTTTCAATTAGTTTGGAATGAATATGTTGTTGTGCATTTTGTCCGGTTAAATTGCGAAGCATATCGCTTAAATAATGACTGGAAACATTTATTTGTGAAGCAAGAAAATCTACTGTAGGCAAACCTTTTTTTAAAGTTTCGGCATTATTGAAATAATCATTTAAAGTATCTTCTACTTTAAGCAATAAGTCATTGCTGATTGTTTTTCGGGTAATAAATTGGCGTTTGTAAAAACGATTACTGTAGTTCAGCAAAACATCAATATATGAAACAATTACATCCTGACTTATTTCGTCAATTGCCGTATGTAGTTCGTTATCAATACTATCTAATAAACCTAGAATGGTTGTTTTTTCGCTGTCAGAAAGATGCAGCGCTTCATTGGTGTCATAGGAGAAAAAACCATACTTTTTGATGTTTTTCCCTAAAGGATAATTTCTAATAAAGTCCGGATGAAAAAACAGCGTAAAACCAAAATATTCGGTTCCTTCTTCATTATCAGTAAAAATCAATTGATTAGGAGAAGTAAACATTAATCCGCCTTCATTAAAATCATAGTAACCCTGACCGTAACCCATTTTTCCGTTAGTAGAATATTTATAAGATATTTTATAGAAATCGAGTAGAAAAGCATTATTTGTCAATTCGGCATTGATAAACAGTTTGGTATTATCAACCAGACTAATCATAGGATGCAGCGGTTTTGGTAACCGAAATAAACTATGAAATTGAGATATAGAAGAAAGTCTCGACGGATTGTGGTTTTTCTTTTCCATGATATAAATGTATAAAAAAATCAAAAACGAATACCGCACAGATTATCAAAACCTGAACGGTATCAGTAGTAAATTATGCTCCTAAAAATTGTTTGCCAAATGCCGTACGGAAAACTTCGTCTCCTTGCTCTAGCCTTTGTTGGTAAAGCGCTTTTGCATCTTCTCCAGCCACATATCGCAGCTTGGTTTTTCCGTCTGTTGCAGCTTCATAGACTACATCAGCAATTTGTTCTGGAGTTGATGCCATTTCAAACATTGCATCGACATTTTCAAACATTTTGTCTGCCATTGCTTGATATTCAGGTTTAACACCAGTATCAAGCGAACCGTGTAGAAATTCGGTTTTGATGCCGCCCGGAGAAACCGTTTTGATATTTATTCCAAACGGATTCAATTCGTAAGCCATACTTTCGCTCCAGCCTTCTAACCCCCATTTTGTTGCGTGATATACAGAACCTAAAGGAAAAGAAATCAATCCGCCAATAGAAGTAGTTGAAATAAATAAGCCGCTTCTTTTTTCTCTGAAATACGGAATAAAAGCATTCGTAACTCTAATTACTCCTAACAAGTTAGTGTTTAATTGTTTTGTAATTTGATCGTCTGAAAGACTCTCCAAAGGGCCAATTAATCCATATCCGGCGTTATTAAAAACGATATTAATATTGCTTAATGCAATAGCTTTTTGAACCGTGCTTTGTATTTGGTCATAATTCGTAACGTCTAAAGGTAAAAGCGTTACATTTTTTAGACTAGAAAGTTCTGTTTCCTTTTCAGGATTTCTCATTGTTGCGATTACGTTCCATCCTTTTTGGTGGAATAATTTTGCTGTTGCTTTTCCTAAACCTGATGATGCGCCTGTGATAAAAATTGTTTTCATGATTATTATTTTTTAATTGTTATAATTTGATGAAGCAAAGTTCAGGATACAGTGGAGTTTAAAAGTGTTCATTTTGGTGTAATGAGTATCCAAAATGAATAATCGAAGTTTTTTGGATTAAAAACTTTGGGTTTAGTTATTTCAACACATAGAAACATAGTTTTTCTTTGTCAACAAAGGTGTTTCACTTATTTAAAATACACATAGCTATGTGTGAAAATCTATATTTTCTAAAGTCTCTTTTTTACAAAACTAAAATCTGTGTTTCTATGTGTTTAAAATTTTAAGAATTGCATTTGACAGTTTTATTTGATGCTTTTGTTAACAACTTTAGTTTCGTTATTTCTGTAAAAAAAGCGTAAATTTGAACTTCTTCCATTTCTCATTTCGCATTTTGTTATGTTTCATATTGTCAATGTGTTGCAATATGTAAGATTTGGAATTTGAGATTTTTAAATTTGACTTTTTACAACTCTATGTATTTAATATTCGATACCGAAACAACCGGATTGCCAAAACGCTGGGATGCCCCGATAACCGATTCTGATAACTGGCCTCGCTGTATTCAGATCGCGTGGCAATTGCATGACGAAATGGGACAGCTTATTGAGCATCAGGATTATTTGGTAAAACCAGAAGGATTTAATATTCCTTATGATGCCGAGCGTATTCACGGAATTTCGACTGAATTGGCTGAAGCCGATGGAATCACGCTGGCCGAAGTTTTGGAGAAATTCAATATAGCTCTAAGCAAAACCAAATTTATTGTCGGTCAGAATTTAGGTTTCGACGTTAATATTATGGGAGCCGAATTCCATAGAATGGGAGTGGATTCTCCAATGAGTACCATGCCGGTTTTAGATACTTGTACCGAAGTTACAGCTTCGTTGTTACAACTTCCTGGAGGGCGTGGAGGAAAATTCAAATTACCAACTTTAACAGAATTACATAGTTACCTTTTTAATAAACCTTTCGCGGAAGCGCACAACGCAACTGCCGACGTTGAGGCAACTACGCGTTGTTTTTTAGAATTAATTAGAAGAGAAGTTTTTACCAAAGAAGAATTAGATGTTCCGAAGGATTATTTCAAAGAATTTCAAGAAAGAAATCCACAGGAATTTCCATTAATTGGTTTAAAGCACATCAATTTAAAAGCAGCTTCTGACAAAATCAGAGAGCAAATAAAAGCTTTACAATCTGATGACAAACAAACTACGGTTTCAGAATCTGATAAAGCCGATTTTAAAGCAGCAAAATACTCGCATTTACATAATCATACACAGTTTTCGGTTCTTCAATCGACAATCGGTATTGGAAATATTGTTGCAGCTACAGCCAAAAATGGAATGCCGGCTGTTGCCATGACAGATACTGGAAACATGATGGGGGCCTTTCACTTTGTGAGTGCCGTTATGAACCACAACAAAGCTGCATCTGGAAAAAATAAAGCTTTGGTTGAAGCGGGTGAAGAACCAACGGAAACCGAAATTAAACCAATCGTGGGTTGCGAATTTAATGTTTGCGACAACCACTTGGATAAAAGTAAAAAGGACAACGGAAATCAAGTTGTATTGTTAGCCAAAAATAAAAACGGATATCATAATCTGGCTAAAATGTCGTCGATCGCTTTTACAGATGGATTCTATTATGTGCCGAGAATTGACCGCAAAATCGTCGAACAATACAAGGAAGATATCATGGTTTTGTCCGGAAATTTATACGGAGAAATTCCGAGTAAAATTCTGAATATCGGTGAAAACCAAGCCGAAGAAGCTTTGATTTGGTGGAAAGAGCAATTTGGTGATGATTTCTATTTAGAAGTAATGCGTCACAATCAGGAAGATGAAAATCGTGTTAACAAAACCCTGATTGAATTTGCGCAAAAGCATAATGTCAAATTAATTGCGACAAACAATACCTATTATTTAAATAAAGAAGATGCCAATGCGCACGATATTTTACTTTGTGTAAAAGACGGTGAAAAGCAGGCAACACCTATTGGCCGTGGCCGTGGTTATCGCTACGGATTACCAAATCAGGAATATTATTTCAAGTCGGAAGAAGAGATGAAAAAACTCTTTTCTGATTTGCCTGAAGCTATTATCAACATTCAGGAAATCGTTGATAAAGTTGAAGGATATTCGCTTTACAGAGATGTATTGCTTCCAAAATTTGATATTCCGCAGGAATTTGTAGTGCCTGAAGATGAGGCTGATGGTGGTGTTCGAGGCGAAAATAAATATTTGCGCCATCTTACAATGGTGGGTGCAGCAAAAAGATATGGCGAAATCACAGAATCGATTCAGGAACGTCTGGATTTTGAGTTATTAACGATTTCAAATTCAGGATATCCAGGTTACTTTTTGATTGTACAGGATTTCATTGCCGAGGCTAGAAAAATGGACGTATCGGTTGGTCCTGGTCGTGGATCTGCAGCCGGATCGGCGGTTGCGTATTGCCTCGGAATTACCAATATTGACCCAATTAAATACGATTTGCTTTTTGAGCGTTTCCTAAATCCTGACCGTGTATCCATGCCCGATATTGATATCGACTTTGATGATGAGGGCCGTGGGCGTGTAATGGATTACGTAATCAATAAATACGGTCAAAAACAGGTTGCGCAGATTATCACGTATGGTAAAATGGCAACCAAATCGGCAATTCGTGATACGGCGCGTGTACTGGATTTGCCATTATTTGAGGCCGATAGAATTGCCAAATTGATTCCGGCAATGATGCCTTCAAAATGGAATTTGGCGCGTTTTATTTCTGAAAACGAAGATGAGGTTAAAAAAGCCCTTCGATCTGATGAATTTGATAATGTAAAAGAACTGATTGCTATTGCCAATGAAGATGATTTGGCAGGAGAAACTATTCAGCAGGCAAAAATCCTTGAAGGATCAATGCGTAACACGGGAATTCACGCCTGCGGGGTAATCATTACACCGTCGGATATTACGAATTATGTTCCGGTTACCACTGCAAAAGATTCTGATTTATACGTAACACAGTTCGATAACTCGGTTGCAGAAAGTGCCGGATTGCTGAAGATGGACTTCTTGGGTCTGAAGACCCTTACACTGATAAAAGATACTGTAAAACTGGTAAAATACAGAACAAATATTGATCTGGATCCTGATACATTTCCAATTGATGATCCTGAAACGTATGCACTTTTCCAAAGAGGTGAAACCGTTGGAATCTTCCAATATGAGTCACCTGGGATGCAGAAATACATGAAAGATCTAAAACCTACAGTTTTTGGGGATTTAATTGCCATGAATGCACTTTATCGTCCGGGACCTTTAGAATATATCCCGTCTTTCGTTCGAAGAAAAAACGGTGACGAAGAAATCAAATACGATTTAGATGCCTGTGAGGAATACTTAGGAGAAACCTACGGAATTACCGTTTATCAAGAGCAGGTAATGCTTTTGTCTCAGTCTTTGGCCGGGTTTACAAAGGGTGAGGCCGACGTTTTGCGTAAAGCGATGGGTAAGAAGCAAAAAGACGTACTGGATAAAATGAAGCCGAAGTTCGTTGAGCAAGCATCGGCAAAAGGGCATGATGCCAAGGTTCTAGAGAAAATCTGGAAAGACTGGGAAGCTTTTGCGAGTTACGCCTTTAATAAATCGCACTCGACTTGTTATGCTTGGATTGCTTATCAAACTGCTTATTTGAAAGCGCATTATCCGGCAGAATATATGGCGGCGGTACTTTCAAATAATATGAATGATATCAAACAAGTATCATTCTTTATGGAAGAATGTAAACGTATGGGATTACAAGTTTTGGGCCCAGACGTAAATGAATCGTACTATAAATTTACCGTAAATGATGATTATGCTGTTCGTTTCGGAATGGGAGCGATTAAAGGTGTTGGTTCCGGAGCTGTAGAAACGATTGTAGAAAACAGAAAAGACGGAAGATATAAATCCATTTTTGATTTAGCGAAGCGAATTGATCTTCGTGCTGCTAATAAAAAAGCAATTGAAAATTTAGCGCTTGCAGGAGGTTTTGATTCTTTTGAAGGAACTACAAGAGCGCAATATTTTCATGATGATGGAGACGGAATTACTTTCTACGAAAAGGCGATACGTTACGGATCGAAATTTCAGGAAAATGAAAACTCGTCTCAGGTAAGTTTGTTTGGTGAAGCAAGCGAAGTGCAAATTGCTGAACCAGTTGTGCCTCCATGCGAAGACTGGAGTACAATGGAAAAACTGGCCAAAGAGAAAGAAGTTGTCGGGATTTATATTTCCGGACATCCGCTTGATGATTTTAGATTTGAGATGAAATACTTCTGTAACGCAAGATTAGAAGCGCTGAAAAGTATGAATGAATATGTGGGTAAAAATCTAAATTTTGCCGGAATCATTAATAACGTACAGCACCGTGTGGCTAAAAACGGAAAAGGCTGGGCTGTATTTAATTTAGAAGGATATGACGAAAGTTATGAGTTTAAGATTTTTGGAGAAGAATATTTAAAATTCCGCCATTTCTTGATTCAAAATAATTTTGCGTACCTGAAAATTTTAATAAAAGATGGCTGGGTAAATCATGATACCGGAAAAAAATCAGATCCTAGAATGCAGTTTGTCGAGATAAGACAGCTTCAGGATATTTTAGAAGCTTTTGCTAAAAAACTGATTCTGTTGTTAAATATCAAAGATCTGCAACCTGAGTTTATTCATAAGTTAAGTCATTTATTCAATGAAAATAAAGGCGATAATACCGTGAGTTTTGATATCATGGAAATCGAAAATGTTAAGCGTTTAGTAGAGATTGAAACAACAAGTGAATTTGAAGATAGCGAAGATGCTGTTTTTGAAGATGACAATGATGATAATGAATCAGTTTCGGGAGAGGCTAAAATGCAGGAAATGAAAGAGATCGAAGAAGTCAAAGTAGTAACTAAATTAACTATGCCAAGCCGAAGATTAAAGGTTAAAATTTCTGCTGAATTATTAGAGGAATTGGAGAAAATGCAGATCAATTTTAAGCTGAACTAAATTTTAACAGTTAAAATTTAATAGAATCTAAAATTTTAATGTTAAAAATATGCACGCATAATACTTTTTTAGTAATATTGCCCGAAATTACAACGATTTCGTTCCAAGTCTAACATCACAGACCAAAAGAATATGTTAAAATATTCTAAGTTTGTATAAATTAATTAAATCAGAATTATGAAAAAGAACCTATTTTTATTAGGATTATTAGTTTGCTCTATGGCTACAATGGCGCAAACAGAAAAAGCAGATAAACCAGAAAGCTGGTACTTTAAATTGGGTGGATCTTATTTCAACCAAACTGCTTCTACTGAGTTTCCAGAAGTTGGAGGTCAGGCGCCAAACAGAGATGTTTATTCAGGAACTTTAACAAATAATAAATTAGTTTCAAGAGAAAGTATAACAGGTTCTTTTGGACAAGGTTTTAGAAGTGGGATTACTGCTGGTTACCGTTTTTCTACACGTTTAGGAGTTGAAATGTCAGCTAACTACTATATCAGTAATAGTAAAACTATGGCTCAGACTACAGATAGACTTTATTCATATAATCCAACTACAACTGTAGCTACGTATCTTAGTTTTACTGCTGAAGGGCAAATTAAAGCTTTTGATTTAGCTCCTGCAATTGTAATGTTCTTAGGAGAAGCTCATGGTTTTGAACCATACACTAAAGTTGGTGTTATTGTTCCAATTCATGGAACATTGGATATAAAAACAGATAGACAGTTTTTATCTTATGTAGGTAATAATGTTGTAAGCACATCTAATGTTTATTCTAAAGATGTTGTAAAACCAAATCCAACAATTGGATTTATGGCTGCTTTAGGTACATCTTACAAATTAGGAAAACATATCTCTGCTTTTGCTGAATTAGAATACCGTAACTTTACTGTACACGGAAAAACTAAAGAAACGACAGAATATACAGTAAATGGAGCAGATGCTTTGTCAACAAGAAACGCATCTCAGATTCATACAAATTATCACAAAGGTTTAGATGTAAATTCTAACAACCCTTTATTTAATCCTAATACTGCTACAACAGATACGTCTGATACAACTAGACCTAACGAGGCAATGGATGAGTTAAGTTCTTTTGTTGGTATTTCTGGTTTAGGATTAACAGTTGGTGTTAAATACAGCCTATAATTTTATAGAAGTTTTATAGTTTTTTGAAGAAAGGATATTCGTGAGAATATCCTTTTTTTATGTCTGTCATCCTGAGGAACGAAGGATCACACCAGAGATTCCTCAAAGAGAATCGATAATCTTTGCCGAGTTCCATCTGTAATCCTTTGTTCCTCAGGATGACAACACTACACTGTCATATTATTATTTCAAACTTCTAAATTCCTTCAAAACTTCATCAATAACCCAAGTTGTTCTGGCGCCAGAAATTCCTTTTGATGGAGAAGCATCTTCATTTCCTAAAAGTTCGGCAATTACAGTTTCAATAAAAGGCTGTTGGATATGTAATGGATTTTCGATTAAAATACTTTCTTTTTCTCCATCTGCATATTGAATATGAATTGGGTCATTCCCAAAAGTTGAAAATGATATTTTTCCTTTATCGCCTACAATTTCCGTATTGTCGTAACGTTCGAAACTGGCAAAATTCCATATTCCAGAACCGTGAATTCCGTTTTCGAATAAAAATGACATTGAAACAGCATCTTCGGCAGGATATGCCAATAGCTGAGAAGTCGCATGCCCACGCACTGATTTTATCGGACCTAAAACAAAATCCAGAAAATCTAAAGTATGACAGGCCAAGTCCACAAAAATTCCTCCGCCTGAAATAGAAGGTAAAACCGTCCACGGAAGATTGATTTCGTCATCATAACGTTCTTCAAAAGGATGGTATAAAACGCAATTTACGTGTCTGATGTTTCCTAATTTTCCTTGGTCGATTATTTCTTTTATCTTTAAAAATCGTGGCAATGCTCTTCGGTAATAAGCGACAAACAAAGGAACATTATGCTCTTTGCAAACACTGATCATTTCATTGCATTCGTCAAAATTCAGCGCCATTGGTTTTTCAACATAAACCGGTTTTCCTGCTTTGGCGCACAAAATCGTGTATTCTTTATGAGAAGATGGAGGAGTTGCAATATAAACCGCATCGACTTCTGGATCATTTATTAAATCAACTGCATTCGAATACCATTTCGGAACATTATGGCGTTTAGCATAATCTTCAGCAAGTGCGGCATCTCTTCGCATAACTGCTACTAAAGCTGCATTTGGAGCTTTTTGAAATGCGGGTCCGCTTTTTACTTCAGTCACGTTGCCACAGCCTATAATTCCCCATTTTATAATTTTCATGGTTAAAGTTTTAAGTTTCTCAAATTTAAAAAAGGTTTCTCACGAATTACATTAATTTCCGCTAATTTAATTCGTGGAAATTCATAGAATTCGTGACGAAAAACAAATACACAGATTAGAAAATCATTTTAATCCTCTAATCTCTGGCAAAAAAAATAGCCGCCAATTCATAAAATGATTCGTGAATTGGCGACTAAAATTAAGTTTTTAAAATCTTACTTTTTAGGCAAAGCTTTAAAGCCCATGTTATAAAGTGTGAAAGCCTGAATATCTACATTTTCTTGAATTGTAGCGGCAACAGATTTTCCTGCACCGTGACCAGCTTTAACATCAATTCTAATTAAAACAGGATTTTCTCCTGCTTGTTTTTCCTGTAATTCTGAAGCAAATTTAAAGCTGTGTGCCGGAACTACACGATCATCATGATCTCCAGTTGTCACCATAGTTGCTGGATAATGTGTGCCCTGCTTAACGTTATGAACAGGTGAATATCCTTTTAAGTATTCAAACATTTCTTTGCTGTCTTGCGATGTTCCATAATCAAAAGCCCATCCTGCACCCGCGGTAAAAGCGTTGTAACGCAACATGTCCATAACTCCAACAGCTGGCAATGCGACTTTCATTAAATCAGGACGCTGTGTCATTGTTGCGCCTACTAATAATCCTCCGTTAGATCCTCCGCGGATTGCTAAATAATCTGATGAGGTATATTTTTGTGCAATTAAATATTCTGCTGCAGCGATAAAATCATCAAATACATTTTGTTTTTGCTGCTTAGTTCCAGCATTATGCCATTTTTTTCCGTATTCACCACCGCCTCTTAAGTTGGCAACTGCATAAATACCTCCGTTTTCCATCCAAACCGCATTTGAAATGCTGAAACTTGGTGTCAAACTTATGTTGAATCCGCCGTAACCGTAAAGTATAGTTGGATTTTTACCGTCTAATTTTGTTCCTTTTTTATAGGTAATAATCATCGGAACTTTTGTGCCATCTTTTGAAGCGTAGAAAACTTGTTTTGATTCGTAATCTTCGCTTTTGAAGTCCACTTTTGGTTTCTGATAAATTTCAGATTTTCCAGATTTTGGCTCAAATGAGTAAATACTGCTTGGTGTTGTATAATTGGTGAAACTGTAATACAAGATTTTTTCATTCTTTTTTCCGCCAAATCCGCTAGCAGTTCCAATAGCCGGAAGTTTAATTTCACGAACTAATTTTCCACTGTAATCATATTGCTGTAAAAATGAAACGGCATCTTTTGTATAGTTAGCAAAAAAGTATCCTGCACCTGTTGAAGTCGTAAGCACATTTTCAGTCTCTTTGATAAAATCTTTCCAGTTTTCCGGTTTTGGATTATTTGCATCAACTGTAACGATACGTTTGTTAGGAGCATTTAAATCAGTATCGATAAACAACTTGGTTCCTTCATTTTCTATAACACTATTGTCGCTGTTAAAGTTGTCTACTATAGTAACAATTGGGCTGTTTGGTTTGGTTAAGTCTTTAATGTATAATTCATTTCCGTAAGTAGAATTGGCAGCAGAAATTACTAAATAGTGATTGTCTTCAGTTAGATAACCACCAACGTATCTTCTTTTTTGATCGGCACCAAAAATGACTTTATCCTCTTTTTGAGAAGTTCCAAGTTTATGGAAATACAATTTGTGCTGGTCTGTTTTTGCAGATAATTCGCTTCCTTTTGGTTTATCATAACTAGAATAATAGAAACCTTCATTTCCGTGCCACGAAATACCGCTGAACTTCACATCAACTAAAGTGTCTTCCAGTACTTTTTTAGAAACGGCATCAATAATAATTACTTTTCTCCAGTCGCTTCCGCCTTCAGAAATTGAGTAAGCAGCTTTTGAACCATCTTTAGAAAAATCTAAACCACCAAGAGAAGTTGTTCCGTCTTTAGAAAAAGTATTCGGATCAAGGAAAACTTCTTCTTTCCCATTTTGGTCTTTTCTATAAACAACAGATTGATTTTGAAGTCCATTATTTTTAGTAAAATAAGTGAATTTTCCTTCTTGAGATGGAGCGCCTATTTTTTCAAAGTTCCACAATGTTTCCATTCGTTTTTTAAGTTCTTCACGAAACGGAATTTTATCTAAATAAGCATACGTAACTTCGTTTTCGGCCTTAACCCAGGCTCCAGTTTCAGCAGATTTGTCGTCTTCAAGCCAGCGATATGGATCGCTTACTTTTGTGTCAAAATACACATCGACAGTTTCGCCTTTTTTTGTTTGCGGATATTGAATTTTATTTTGTCCAAATGAAATTCCTGCAGTTGTAATTGCCATTAGTAAAAATGTTTTTTTCATATTTAGGTTTGTCGGTTTTAACAAAAATAGCATTTTTTGTGAGAGTTGAGAGTATTTAACCGCAAAGCACGCAATATTAATCTCGCAAAGACGCGAAGTCGCAAAGAATTTTAAAACTTTGCGAACATTGCGAAATTCTTTGCGCGCTTTGCGGTTAAACAAAAATTATAAATTGAAATTAACGCCCAAAACGATGTTTCTTCCAATATTAGGAATACCGTCTGTTTTTAATCTTGAAAGGTGTGCAATATATTTTTTATCAAATAAATTGTTTCCATTCAGATTTACATCAAAAGCAGTTTTCCCTAGTTTTACGGTACCTCCAAAACCTAAGTTTACCAAAGTATAACCTTTAGAAGCTGTTTCAAAACCGCTCACATTATCTTGGTTAAAAGTAGAAGAAACATTCAAAGAAGCAAAACCTTCGCTTAACCAGTTTTTAATATTGAATTCGGTTCTAAGTGTATTATTCCAGTTGTTTGCCGGAATTAAAGGCAAATAATCATCATTGTCTTTTTTGCCAGTTACGGTTTCAAAGCTCGTTTCAAAATGAAGCCAGTCTAACGGATGCGGGTGAATGTGCAAGCCAGCTTCACCTCCAAATAATTTGGCATTGTCTTGAACATAAGCAAATACATCATTATTATCTAAAATTTCTCCAGTTGGCGAAGTGTAAATATAATTGTTCACGTGATTGTAAAACCCATTGATGAAAAACTCAAAATGCGAATTTTTATATTCTAAGTTTAAATCAGTCTGAACGTTTTGTTCTGTTTTTAAATTTGCATTTCCAATTTCGTAACGGTTTGTTCCTTCGTGAACACCGTTTGAAGTTAATTCAGCTAAGTTGGGAGCTCTAAAACCAGTTGCAACATTTAATCGAAGTGTCAGCGGTTCAGCTAATTTTGTTTTGTAACCAAGAGACGCATTAAAGCTGTCAAAAGATCGATCTAAAGCCTGAAAATAACCTTCTTCGCCTGCAATTCCATGCGCAATAGAGTTTATGTTTCGATTATCAAAACGTAATCCAGCTTGTAAAACGTTGCTGTTCCATTCGTAATTTGCAGTTCCAAAAACTCCAAAATCATTTGTTGTAGCATCCGGAATCAAATATTCTTCACTTGAATTTGTATTTGTCTGATGCATTCCCTGAACACCTAAAATAGTTTCAATTTTTCCAAATTTCGGAAAATGATATTTTGCATTATAATTGAAAGTATTCAGTTTCATGTGTAATGAAGCTTCATTGCTGTCTTCAAATTCGCTTCGGTCATTTGCGATGTAACCTAAATCAAGGTCTAATTTTGAGTTTTCAAAAAAGACAACATTGTTCAAACTTAATAAATGATTAAAAATGCCTTGTCTAGGAAATTGCGTGTCTTTGCTTGACGACTGTTCGGCAATTCCATCTTCTGGAATTCCAATATCTAATTTATTGTAATTGTATCTTAAAACACTTGAAAATGTAGAATTGCTGTAGCCAATTCCGGTTTTAAAATCGGTTTCATTATAACGCGAGTTTGTCACACGATCGCCATCGGCAATTTTATAATCAGAATGTGTGTTGTAACTTCCTCGGGCTAAAAATTTCCAATTATCTGTAGAAGTTTTTAATCCAATAGAGGAATTGCTTCCTTGTGTATTCGTGAAATATTTTTGGCTGAAGTTTGCTTTAAAATCACCTGCGTCAGCAAATTTTTCGGGGTTAAAATACAAAACACCACCCAAAGCATCTGAACCGTATAATAATGAAGCTGGTCCTTTTATAACTTCAACGCTTTCAATTCCGGCATCATTTAAGCCTAAACCATGCTCGTCTCCAAATTGTTGATTTTCAATACGAACACCTTGTGAATATACTAAAACTCGATTCCCACTAAGTCCGCGAATTACCGGTTTACCAATTGAAGTTCCAGTCGAAATTTGAGCAACTCCTGGAATTGTCGCTAAACCTTCAATTAAAGTCGAAGTTCCTTTTTGCTGTAAAGTTTTGATGCTTTCGTGTTCAATTTTCATTACATTTTGTGACTGCAATTTATTGAATGGAGTTGAAACGACTACTTCATCCATTTCCATAATTGATTCTAAAAGCGTAATATTCAGTGTGTTTTCTTTTGCTAATTTTGCAATAGTCTGATTTTGATTCGCATAACCAACAAAATTGAAAGAAAGTCGCAAACTTCCGTTTGGAAGATTATTCAATTCATATTTTCCGTTTGCGTCTGTGGTTGTTCCTTTATGTAATTCGGAAGCATATACAGAAACGCCTGGCATTGGCTGATTTTGATTGTCGGTAACAATTCCTGAAACCGAATTTTGAGCGGAAAGTACGCTCGAAAAACCCAAAATTAGGGCAAGTATTAATTTTTTCATTTGGCAATGATGCTATAGTTAATTGATTTTTCCTTTTGAATAAAAAACAAAAAGAACAGTAAAGCATTCTAATCCCAAATATTTAAATAGGATTAGGAAACTCAATGTTATTTGAATTTAAATTAAAAGAAATGTGATTTTTTTCGAATGAACGAAATTTAAGAAACTATAGTGGCAGGCGGACCCCGAAGCAAATAAGCGCTTTCTGAAAAGGAACTGATATTTTCTGAAAACGAAAAGAAATAAGGGATTTCTTTATGAAAAGTACGAAACTGAAATGAAAAAATTTCTGCAACGGTATAACTTCCAAAAGCAAAACTACAAACGTAACACAAGTCATAATTGTGATGTTCATGCGTTATTTCACCACTTGGATCGTTATAACTGTGATGACACTGCTTTTCTGAAAGCTGTTTTACAATATGCTCAAAACTGTGTATGGACTGAAACAATATTGTGAACAATATCGTCAGCGTCATTGAAACACTTAATATGAGCTGTTTTCTTTTCATGAAAGGCAAAGGTATAAAAGCGAAATGAAAAAATGATTCAATTTTTGTTTTCTGTTGCAGATTTATTGGAAAAAGTGCAACAAATGTCTTTATTCTTCCGGAAAAAGAGAATAATTGTTTTCAAACGGCATCTTCAAGTGGCATTATATTATATTTGTAAGTGAAATAAATGCACTGCAAAAAACGTTAAAACTTGAAAACCTATTTAAAACCAAAATTCGATATGCGATTATTTTTTACTTGTTTGTTTTTTGTTTCATTTCTGAATGTTTTTTCACAAGAAGAAGTGAAGCCCGAAATTAAGCCAGTAATTAAAATCGATTCTTTATATCGTGAGGATCAGTTTTATTTTTCGGTGACCTATAATCTTTTGGTGAATACGCCAGAAAAATTAAAGCAGGATAAATTTTCTGCTGGAATTTCTGCTGGATTTTTGCGCGATATGCCAATCAATAAAAGCAGAACCATTGCAATTGCTGCCGGATTGGGATTAAGTTATCAGAATTTTTATCAGAATTTCACTGTTTCTGAAGATGCAAACGGCGCTGTAATTTATGGCGTAAATGATTATGGTGAATTTGTTTCAAACCGATATAGACAATATTCTGTCGATCTTCCTATAGAATTCAGATGGAGAAATTCAACTTATGAAAGCACTAAGTTCTGGAGAATTTACGGAGGTGTAAAATTGAGTTATATTTTCTCCAGTAAATCAATTCTAGACGATGGTGAAAACACGTATAAAATTGTCAATAATCCAGATGTCAATACATTTCAATACGGAATTTATCTGGCAACAGGTTACAATACTTGGAATGTTTATGCCTATTACGGCTTAAATCCTTTGTTCAATTCAGTTTCGACAATTTCGGGTGAAAAAGTCAATATGAAGGCAATGAATATTGGGCTTATTTTTTACATTTTATAGCCACAAATAGATAAAAAGAACCTGTGGCAATGTGCCAATAAATAACCCAATTAAAATTTCTCTAGACGTATGTGCCTGCATTTCCATTCGGGAAGAGGCTACAATGCCAGTTAATAAAATTAAAAGAGCTGTCCAATAGGGGTTCTGCATTTGCAAGTGAATATTCAGCCCAATTACAAAAATGGCAAATCCGCTTATTGCTGCCACATGGAGACTTGGTTTCATTTTAAATAAAGAACAAACTAAGGCTAAAATCGATGTGAACAATGCACCGAGAAAAAAGAAATGCAGTTCAGGATAACGAGTAATAATAATGCTTCGTTTTACCAATAAAATATATAAAAAACACTGCAACAGCAAAGGAATTTTTCGTTGCGAAGTTTCATGAACCATAATAGAACTTACATGACCGGTCGATTTTAGCAAAAGAAAAAATAAAACCGGAACTAAAATCGTGATGATTAGAATTTGGAATAAAACAAAGTATTTTTCTTGATTAGTAAAAGCGTCTTCTTTGCAAAAAAGATAAAATAAAGTGGCATACATCGAGATAAAAATCGGATGTAAGATATAGGAGAATAGTGGAAGTATTTTTTTCAAAACATTGTAATTTGTGGTGTTGAACAAATATAAGCAAATATTGTATTTAGCCACGAATTGCACTAATTTCCACGAATTTTTATTTGTTTTATTTTTTGATCATAATTGAACGATTACCATTTGCCAATATATTTAGGCTCAATTATAAAAATCATTAATTTGTGAAAATTAGCGTAATTCGTGGCAAAATTTCTTTTCAAACTAAAAATAAATTAGCAGATATTCGTGTAATTCGTGGCAAACCTTTTTTTAAATTTGACAAAAAGAATTTTTAAATGAGCATCAACTTAAAAAACATAATTCCGGTTCTTAACGCTCAAAATGGTGCAACAGAAACGGATATTTTTGTAGATCATATTTCAATCGACAGCCGTTCACTGCAAAACGGTTCTAAAACGTTGTTTATTGCCTTGTCCGGCGTTAACAACGATGCTCATTTGTATATTCCAGAACTTATTGAAAAAGGTGTTCAAAATTTTGTTGTTCAGTATATTCCTGAAAATGTTAAGGACAAAGCTAATTTTTTGGTGGTCAAAAACACTTTAAATGCTTTACAGCAATTTGCTGCTTATTACCGCAATTTATTTGATTTTCCTGTTATTGGATTAACCGGAAGCAACGGAAAAACGATTGTAAAAGAGTGGCTTAATTTCTTGCTTAGCCCAGATTATAATATTATCAGAAGCCCAAAAAGCTACAACTCGCAAGTTGGTGTACCGCTTTCTGTAATTGCGATAAATGAAAAACACAATTTAGGTATTTTTGAAGCTGGTATTTCTACTGTAAATGAAATGGAAAAGCTTGAAAAAATCATCAAGCCAAATATTGGTGTTTTAACGAACATTGGCACTGCACATGATGAAGGATTTTTAAATTTAGTACAAAAGATAGATGAAAAACTGCTTTTGTTTAAAGAATGCCCCCTTATTATTTATCAAAAAAATGAAATTGTCGATTCCTGTATGTCGCAATTTACGGCTGAATATATGATGCATCCGAGAAAACTGTTTTCTTGGAGTTTTACAGATAAAAATGCGGATGTTTTTATTCTGAAAAAAGAAACTAAAAACGAAATTACCAATATTCAATACCAATATAAAAACGAAATTTTTGATTTAGAAATTCCATTTAGTGATTCGGCTTCGATAGAAAATACCATTTCCTGTTTATTGGTTTTGCTTTATTTTAAATACGATTCTAAAACCATTCAAAATCGTATGCAAATGTTGTATCCGGTACAGATGCGTTTGGAAGTTAAAAACGGAATTAATAATTGCAGTATTATTGACGACAGTTACAGCTCCGATTTTCAGTCGCTTAAAATTGCTTTGGATTTCTTAGAAAGCCAGCAAAAAAAGAACGCTACAAAAACAGTTATTCTGTCGGATATTTTTCAAAGCGGTTTTTCTAATGAAGAATTGTATTCTAAAGTTTCTCAGCTTATTTCTGATAATAAAATCAACCGTGTAATTGGCATTGGCCCAACAATTTCTTCTTTTGCATCTAAGTTCTCCAACTGCGTTGCATTTCAGGACACTGCTTCATTTATTGCAGCATTTGAAAGCCTGAATTTTAGTAATGAAACCATTTTAATTAAAGGTGCAAGATCTTTTCAATTTGAAGAAATTGTCTCAATGCTCGAAGAAAAAACACATGAAACGGTTCTCGAAATAAATCTGGATTCTATTAGTCATAACTTAAATTACTACAAAGCTAAACTGGCCGATGATGTCAAAATCATGGTAATGGTGAAAGCTTTTGGTTATGGAAATGGAGGTTTGGAAATCGCTAAACTATTGGAACATCATAAAACGGATTATTTAGGTGTGGCTTTCGCCGATGAAGGAATTTCACTGAAAAATGGTGGCATCAAATTGCCTATTATGGTTTTGAATCCAGAATCGACAAGTTTTCCATCAATCATACAATATAAACTGGAGCCCGAAATTTACAGTTTAAAAGGTTTAAATGCCTTTTTGAAAATTGCCAAAGAAAAGAATTTAAAAGATTTTCCAATTCATATTAAAGTGGATACGGGAATGCATCGTTTAGGTTTTGAAGAAAATACAATTGATGAGTTAATAGAGACTTTAAAAAACAATTCAAGCGTTCGCGTTCAAAGTATTTTATCACATTTGGCAACAAGCGATGATCCAAAACATTTTGGTTTTGTCGAAAAACAGATTCATTTATTTGAAAAATTGTCTTCAAAATTAATGACGGAATTAAATATAAATCCAATTCGTCACATTTTGAATACTTCGGGAATCAGCAATTTTCCTAATGCACAATACAATATGGTTCGTTTGGGAATTGGTCTGTACGGTGTTTCAAATGATCCGGCAGAACAAAAATATTTGGAGAATGTTGGAACCTTAAAATCGATTATTTCTCAGGTTCGTACCATTCCAAGTGGTGACAGCGTAGGTTACGGACGTCGTTTCATGGCTGAAAAAGAAACAAAAATTGCAACAATACCAATAGGTTATGCCGACGGAATCTCGAGATTATGGGGAAATGAAGTTGGTTTTGTTACAATCAAAAATCAAAAAGCCAAAATCGTAGGAAGTGTGTGTATGGATATGCTGATGGTTGATGTGAGTCATATTGATTGTAAAGAAGGGGATTCGGTTATTATTTTCGGCGAAAGCCCAACTGTTATTGAAATGGCTGAAGCGCTAAAAACAATTCCCTATGAAATTATGACGAGTATTTCGCAGCGCGTTAAACGGGTATTTTTTAGATAATTTTAAAAAATTTCAAGAAAATTACGTATTTTCGGTATTCACTTATTATAAATGTAAATAGATACGATATGGGATTTTTTTCAGAATTTAAGGCATTTGCAATAAAAGGCAACGTGGTTGATCTTGCTGTTGCAGTAATTATTGGAGCAGCATTTGGTAAAATTGTAAGTTCATTTATTGAAGATGTAATTACGCCACTTGTATTAAAACCGGCTTTAGAAGCTGCGCATTTAGAAAAAATTCAAGATCTTACAGCTTTTGGCGGTGTAAAATACGGTCTTTTTCTGTCGGCAGTAATTAACTTTATTATTGTCGCTTTTGTTTTATTCTTAGTTATTAAAGGAGTGAACAAACTTAAAAAAGAAGAAGCTCCTGCGCCACCAGCTGGGCCAACTCAAGAAGAATTGCTTACACAAATTAGAGATTTATTAAAAAATAAATAAAAATATAATACCGCTACACTAAGTCTAACTTAACCGCCTTCTAAAGAGGCGGTTTTTTTTACAAAATGTTTGTTTTATAACATTTTGTTATTTTTTGTGAAGTGCGTTGCGGAGACTTTTATTATACTTATTTTTGCAGTACAAATTTGATTATAGAATTATTTAAAGATATAAAAATGAGAATTGCAGTTGTAGGTGCTACCGGAATGGTTGGCGAAGTAATGCTTAAAGTTTTAGCAGAAAGAAATTTTCCTGTTACAGAATTAATTCCTGTTGCATCTGAAAGATCAGTAGGGAAAGAAATTGAATATAAAGGAACAAAATATAAAGTTGTTGGAATGCAGACTGCAGTTGATATGAAAGCTGATATTGCAGTTTTCTCTGCTGGAGGCGATACATCATTAGAGTGGGCTCCAAAATTTGCTGCTGCGGGAACAACAGTTATTGACAACTCATCTGCATGGAGAATGGATCCTACTAAAAAATTAGTTGTTCCAGAAATCAATGCTTCATCATTAACTAAAGAAGATAAAATTATTGCAAACCCAAACTGTTCTACTATTCAAATGGTATTGGCTTTGGCTCCTTTGCATAGAAAATACAATATCAAAAGAATTATTGTTTCGACTTACCAGTCAATCACTGGAACTGGCGTAAAAGCGGTTAGACAGTTGGAGAATGAGTACGCTGGAATTCAAGGTGATATGGCTTATAAATATCCAATCCACAGAAACGCAATCCCACATTGCGATAGTTTTGAAGATAATGGATACACTAAAGAGGAAATGAAATTAGTTCGTGAGACTCAAAAAATCCTTGGTGACAATACTATCAGAGTTACGGCTACTGCAGTTCGTGTTCCAGTTGTTGGAGGACATAGCGAAGCTGTAAATGTTGAGTTTACAAATGATTTTGAGGTGAATGAAGTTCGTGAAATTTTGCACAATACTGATGGAGTAGTGGTGCAGGATAATTTAGATACATTTACATATCCTATGCCATTATATGCAGAAGGTAAAAATGATGTTTTTGTTGGAAGAATTCGTCGTGACGAAAGCCAGCCAAACACATTAAACATGTGGATCGTTGCTGACAATTTAAGAAAAGGTGCAGCAACAAACACAATCCAAATAGCTGAGTATTTAATTCAGGCTGGATTGGTATAAATTTGAAAGATTAAATTAAATTGTTATAAAGAAAAAGCCGTAATTACAGCAATGTAATTACGGCTTTTTTGATTGAAACCCACAGTTTATTTATTTGAAATAAAAAAGGCGAGAATTTAGATTCTCGCCTTTCTTGATATTAATATTCTGGAGCCAGTTCTAGTTCCAGACCTTCTAAATCTGTAGTGATTGGTATCTGACATCCTAAACGGCTGTTCGATTTAACATAAAATGCTTCCGACAGCATGGCTTCTTCTTCGTCTCCCATTTCTGGTAATGCAACATCATTTAGAACATAACATTGGCAGGAAGCGCACATTGCCATTCCTCCGCAAGTTCCTTCAACAGGAAGTTCGTATGCTTTGCATAACTCCATTATGTTCATTGCCATATCAGTTGGAGCCTGTAATTCGTGTATAACTCCTTCTCGATCTTTAATCTTAATTAATACATCCATTTTTATTATTTGGAATTTTAAGGGTCAGGATTTTATAACGTGAAAAAATCCTATGTTCAATTTAACTTGGTTTTAGGCTAAATGCGTATTCTTTTTGTGTATTATCTTTAAGATGCATTTTTACACCCAGCATATTACCGCTTTTTTCTAGCAGTGTTACAACAGCAATTACAGAATAATAATCTCTATCGCCTTGAAAAACTAATGTTCCTTCATATGTTGAATTTACAACTCCTTGTTTATCTGTGGTTACAGAAAGCTTTCTCGGATGTGAAAATTCAGCTGTGCTGTACGTTGACTTGTTTGAAAATTTTGCTTTTCCTTCGGCAAAATCATATAAAAAATCGTAATTGCCAATTCTCAAAGTACCTTCTTCACTGTTTGCATTCGTATTGAATACAATTTGTCCGGAAAATTTAAAATCTGACCATTCTTCTGATTCACTTACCCAAGCCTTGTCCACAATTAGAGTTTGTGTTTGCTGCGCATAATTTACAGATACAAAAAACAACAATAAAAATAAAGTGTAATAGTGTTTCATAAATTTGAGATTTAGGGTTATTTTACAAATTTAAGTTAAATAAGTAAAAATGACGTCACTAAAACTCTTAAATCTTTGTATTGTTTTTTATTAAATCTGTAATATTTGATACTTTTTTGAATCTTTTTATTAAGAAATTCAATAAAAAGATTCAAAAGAAATATTATTCTTGTTAATAATCAAAAATCAGAAATGCTAGTAAAAAACGATTCACTACATGATATTTACCACAGTTTCAATTTGTGGCGCATACTTTTTAATAGTAGTTTCTACTCCTGCTTTTAAAGTCATTTGATTTACGCTGCAGCTAATGCATGCTCCCTCAAGACGAACTTTTACATGTTTGTCTTCGTCTATGGAAATTAGCGTAATATCGCCGCCGTCAGATTTTAAAAATGGCCTTATTTCGTCTAAAGCTAATAAAACGTTATTTGTTAATTCTTCTGTTGTCATAATTTTATCAATTAGAAAATGTGTCAATTAGAAAATTAGAAAATTCACTTTGAGCAAAATTATCTAATTATCTAATTTTCAAATTATCTCATTAGTTCTATCTCAATTATCTAATTTTTTTTCACTGCTGAACATCCTGCCATTGTAGTAATTTTAATGGCTTCTGTTGCTGGTAAATTTTCGTTTCTGTTTACTGTTTCCTGTACAACATTTCGAGTGATTTCTTCAAAAACAGTTTCAATTACTGAGGCTGTCTGCAAAGCTGCTGGACGACCGTAATCTCCTGCTTCACGAATAGACTGAACAATTGGAACTTCACCTAAAAATGGTACATCTAAATCTGCAGCAAGATTTTTTGCTCCTTCCTGACCAAAGATGTAATATTTGTTTTCTGGTAATTCTTCTGGTGTAAAGTAGGCCATATTTTCAATTATTCCTAAAACCGGAACATTGATATTGTCCTGCATGAACATGGCAACTCCTTTTTTGGCATCTGCAAGAGCAACAGCCTGAGGTGTGCTTACTACTACTGCTCCTGTAATTGGCAATGATTGCATGATCGAAAGGTGAATATCTCCCGTTCCTGGAGGTAAATCTAGCAACATGAAATCTAGTTCTCCCCAGTCTGCATCAAAAATCATTTGGTTTAATGCTTTTGCTGCCATTGGGCCTCTCCAGATTACAGCTTGGCTAGGTGCTGTAAAGAAACCGATAGAAAGTATTTTAATTTCATAACTTACAATTGGTTTCATTTTTGATTTTCCGTCAACGGTAACCGAAATTGGTTTTTCGTTTTCAACATCAAACATGATTGGCATTGAAGGGCCATAAATATCAGCATCTAAAATTCCGACAGAAAAACCCATTTTTGCTAGTGTTACGGCAAGATTTGCTGTAACTGTAGATTTACCAACTCCTCCTTTTCCAGAAGCAACGGCAATAATATTTTTGATGCCAGGAATTGCTTTTCCTTTTATTTCATTAGGATTTTCCTTGGCTTCAACTTTAATGTTTACTTTAACTTTTGCTTCAGGAGATATCAATTCGTGAATCGTTTTTTTGATATCATCTTCTGCTCTTTTTTTGATGTGCATTGCAGGTGTATGAAGTAATAAATCGACTACAACTTCATCGCCAAATGTAATAACATTAGCAACTGCACCGCTTTCAACCATATTTTTTCCTTCTCCAGCTATAGTGATAGTTTCTAAAGCTTTAAGAATTTCTTTTCTATCTAATTTCATTTTTAATGTAGGTGTTTTCTAATGATGAGACATGTTTAACTACTATGTTTATTTAAACTTGTTTCAGACTGCAAAGATAACAGATTAAGTTCGGATTCTTACTTTTTTTGAATCGTATTTATTGATATCGAAATTATTCAAAACGATAGCGTTGCATTTTTTTTGAAGTGATTTTAAAAAGTAAAGCAGGAAAAGGTAATTTTTAGACAAAAAAAATGAAAATTTAAGCTGAAAAAAGACAAAAAGAAACCCGCCAAGATTTTAATTTGGCGGGTTTCTAAAAAAATGGTCTACAAGTTATTCGTATTTTAAATATTTAAGAATATCAATTTTAGTTACTTGATATGCTTTTGCCAAGACAATCATCAAAGTTAATGCCAGTAATGAAATTAGTGATATCGAAAATGGCATAACAGAAATATTAATTCTGAAAGCAAAATCTTCAAGCCATTTTTGTAATAAAATATAAGCCGGTACAATTCCGACTGCAAATCCCATTAAACAGAAAATAATGTATTGTTTAGATAATTCTTTAAGCAAAACATCAGTTTCGGCACCTAGCGTTTTTCTGATGGCGATTTCTTTTAGTCTTCTTTCCATTGAAAATGACGCTAAAGCGAATAACCCAAAAATTGCAATAATAATTACGATGAGATTTAAAATAAAGAAAACATCTTTTTGTTTTACTTGTTCCTCGTAAGTTTTTGCAAAACCTTTATTTACAAATTCGTATTCAAATGGATAATCAGGATTCACGTTTTTCTCCCAATAAGTCTTTAATTTGGACAAAGTTTCGCTTAAATTTTCCGGAGAAACTTTAATAAAAAGATTGTCAAAATTATTCCATTTTAAAGTCTTAAGGTTAATGAAAACCATTGGAGGCACTTTATTTTGCAAACCTGTAATGTGAAAATCTTTTACAATACCCACGATTTTAAATTTCATGTTTCCTTTTTCATCTCCCCAACCAGATGTGATAATGGTATTGATTGGATTTTTAAGATGTAATGTTTTAGCCAGTGTTTCGTTAATTAACCAGTTGCTTATAGTGTCAGAAGCAAATTGAGGCGATAAATCGCGGCCCTTTACAATTTTAATTTTCATCATTTCAAGAAAACCAAAATCCATTTCGACATTTCGAGGCTGCACAAAAACGCCATTATGTGTAAATCCTGAGCTTGAATTGGTACTGTAACCAAAGGATCCGGCAAAAGTTGTCACGTCCTGTACGCCCTGAATCTTTTTGATTTCTTGTTTTGCTGTCTGATATTTATCTGTTTTAGTACGAAAATCAGGAAGATTGTATGGAATTCTAATAATCTGATTGCCACTAAAACCGAGGTCTTTATTCATCATGTAATCTACTTGCGAATTCACAATTAACGCTCCAATGATGAAAAATGCGGCGATTCCAAATTGAAAAATAAGCATTGAATTCCGAATCCAGATACCACTTTTACTTCTGGAAAAATTACCTTTTAAAACTTTCAAAGTTTCAAAATTTGAAATATAAATGGCTGGAAAAATACCTGCAAGAATGATTACTAATCCAAATATAAAAATGAGCTGCAGGTAAAATTCACCACCATTCATGGTTAAAGTTTTATTCAAAAAAGAATTATAGTAAGGCAATGCAAGTTCGACTATTGCCAATGCAAAAATGATCCCTAAAATTACAACTATAGCAGTTTCGAAGATAAATTGCGTAACAATCTGATTTTTTGAAGCCCCGACAATTTTACGTACTCCAACTTCTTTGGCTCGTTTTATGGCAGAAGCAGTGGCTAAATTGATGTAATTTACCAAAGATAGAGTCAAGATTAGAATGGATAAACCTGCCATAATATAAAGCAACTGCAGATTACCTTTACCTTCCGGTAAATTTCGGCCTCCCGAAGATTTTGTTCCATGTAAACGTGCCGTTTGCAGCTGATCTATAATTACGGTTGTTTCACCGTTTTCTTTTACATATTGTTCCGGAGTCAGGCCGCTTTCCTTTGCATCCTTCATAGTTCTGTTGACAAAATTTACATTTTGCATTTTCTTTAAAACGGCTGCAGGATTTGAACCTTTTTTAATTTTGATTATCATACCATAATTAAAATTTCCCCAGCTGTTTTCGTCTTGTTCACGTTTTACGCCTCCAAAAACGTAATTTGGCTCTATAGATGATGGTTTAATTAAATGATAGACAGACTTTACAATATAAAATTTACTATTGTAATTGATGGATTTACCAATTGGATCTTCATCTTTAAAAAGTAATCTTGCAGCTTCCTCCGATAAAGCAACACTATTTTTTTCTTTTAATATATTTGTTTTAGCTCCTTTAACTATAGGAAATGGGAAGGCATCAAAAAAACCATTGTCAGCAACAGTGATCTTTTTATCCATCAGTTTTTGATTCTTATATTTTATAGGTGCTTCATTGTACCAAATATTTAAGAAAGAAAGAGACTCAATTTCAGGAATTGTTGCTTTACAGGTTTCGCCAAACGGAATTGAATTGGTAGCCCATGTATCTCCGGTACCTCCAATTTTGTTCAAAACTTGATAAACATTTTCTTTTTCCGGATTCCATTGATCATAAGCGTGTTCATTGTTCCAATATAAAATCGCAAAAATCACTCCGGCAACCCCAATGCTTAATCCTAAAACATTCAAAAACGAAAACAGTTTGTTTTGCTTTAAATGATAAATAAATATTTTAAACCAGTTAGAAATCATGGTATTTGTGTTTTGTAGTTATTTAGGTTTTGCAACCCGATTAGTTTTTTAAATCAAAGCCCATATTTTGCAGACAAATTCTACCAGAATTACGATTGCTGCTACGATAAATTTTACCATCTTTTCTTTTATTTAGCGTCCATAAAAACATCTACATTTCTCTGGTTTAATTTTTCAGAGAATATCACACCGTCTTTCATATGAATGGTTCTTTGCGAGAACGAAGCATCATAATCAGAGTGGGTTACCATCAAAATTGTTGCGCCTTTTGCGTGTAAATCGGTTAAAAGTTCCATTACTTCGTTACCGTTTTTACTGTCTAAGTTTCCAGTTGGCTCATCGGCAAGAATGATTTTCGGATCATTCACTAAAGCTCTTGCAACTGCAACTCTTTGCTGCTGACCTCCAGAAAGCTGTTGTGGAAAATGTTTTAATCGGTGCGAAATATTTAATTTTTCGGCAATGGCTTCAATTTTTTGTTTTCTTTCAGATGCTTTTACATTGTTGTAAAGCAAAGGCAACTCGATATTGTCATATACAGAAAGTTCATCGATAAGATTGAAATTCTGAAAAATGAATCCGATATTTTCCTTACGAACCTGCGCTCTTCCTTTTTCTTTTAGACCAATCATTTCTTGATCTAGTAATTTATAGCTTCCACCACTGGCGCTGTCTAAAAGCCCGATGATATTTAATAAAGTCGATTTTCCACAACCTGAAGGTCCCATGATAGTTAAAAAATCCCCTTTTTTAATTTCTAAAGAAATACCGCTCAATGCTGATGTTTCTACTTCTTCTGTTCTAAAAACTTTGGTTAAATTTTGAATTGTTATCATAATGCTAAAGGTGTTAAATGTTATTATTCGTTTTTTGATTGATGATTTTGACTGATGATTGAAACTTATATTTTTTTGCCACGAATTGCACGAATTTCCGCGAATTATATTTTTAATTTTTTCGCGCTGAATAAAAATTTGTGAAAATTTGTGTAATTCGTGGCAAACTTTTTCTCGGTTTTTTGTGATTTCTCCTCTGTCGAAATGACAAGATTGCGTTTACTGCGTATTACTAATCGATAATTCCTCGATATCTTTATAATCTGAATACGATGAAGTAATCACAGATTCGCCTTCTTTTAGTCCTTCAAGAACTTCATAATAAGAAGGATTTTCTCTTCCTAATTTTATATTTCTTCGTTCTGCTTTGTTTCCTTTTACCACAAAAATCCATTTTCCTGCTGTTTCTTGATTAAAGCTTCCTTTTGGCAGAACCAATATTTTATTTCTCTCAGATAAAATCAGTTTTACGCCAAAACTAAGTCCATCTTGCAGTACAATATTTTCTTTAGATGTAAAAGCCAATTCTACTGTAAAATGGCCGCTTTTGACTTCCGGAATTACTTTGGTAACCACAACTTCAAGTGCTTTTCCTTTAAATTCTACTTGTCCTTTTAAACCTTCTCGGACTTTCTCCAAATAAAATTCATCTACATCGGCAGTAAGTTTGTAGCCTTTTTTCGAATCGATTTTCCCTATGCTTTCTCCCGCCTGGAATGTTTTTCCTAAAACAGGTTCAAATGATGTTAATCGACCAGATTCTGGAGCGGTAATTAGGAAGTTTTTCTTGTTGTTTCGTAAAATATCCAAACTTTTCTCCATGGTCTGAATCGAACGGTTGATTTGTGAAATTTGAATCTGGTTGGTTTGTTTTTCTTTCTGAATACTCTGCTGTATGGTTCTTTTTCGTTCTTCCTGAAAACGTAAACTTTCTTTAAAAGTATTCCAATCATTTTTCGAAATCACATCTTTATCATACAATTTCGAGTTCATGTCGTACAATCTTTTGGCATCGTTATAATCGTGTTCGATCAAAACTAAATCTTTGTTTAAATTCAATTCCTGATTTCTGATGTTCAGTTTTCCCGTATTCAAATTATTGATTTGCTCGATAATTGCTGTTTCCTGAGTTAGGTAATTCAGTTCTGTATTTGGGTTGTATAGTCTTGCCAGCGATTGACCTTTTGTAACCATTGCGCCATTTTCAACAAAAATCTCTTTTACAGATCCGCCTTCAGTAACGTTGACAAGCATTACGTTTAAAGGTTCAACTTTGGCCTGAAAAACCACAAAATCTTCAAAAAAAGCTTTTTCGGCTTTTTGGATCGAAAGTTCTTGCGCTTTTACATTTAAACTTCTTTTAGTGTTAAACGAAAAAAAGATAATTGTGGCCAAAACTAAAAAAACTCCAATTGCTATTGTGAGATATCTAAATTTTCTATTTTTACGAGGAATAACGGTGTCCATTTTTTAAATAATTTACTGATAGCCAATAGGTAAATACTGTGCCACAAAAATTATAATTTGTAAAGCATTGATTTTAAAGAAGCTTTTCAAAACAACCCAAAAGAAGAGTGTTCGATAATGAACAGTTGACCGTTCAAAATCGGACAAAAAAATACAGGATGAGAAAAAAACAAGCCCAAATATTAATTGTTGACGATCAGGAAGAAATTCTTTTTTCGGCAAAAATGATTCTCAAAAAGCATTTTGAAACCATTTTTACTGAAAATAGCCCAAAAAAAATCATCGCTGCTTTGACCGAAAATGACATAAATGTTGTTTTATTGGACATGAATTACCGAATTGGGTTTGAAGATGGACGCGAAGGAATTCATTGGCTGAAAGAAATCAAAACGCTTTCTCCAAATACAATTGTGATTTTAATGACTGCTTTTGGGAAAATTGATACTGCTGTTGAAGGTATAAAAATTGGGGCTTTTGATTATGTTTTGAAACCTTGGAACAATGAAAAATTACTCGAAATAATTGATAAGGCTGTCGCCGAAAGCCGAAAAAACAATAAAAAACCTGTTGTTGAAAAAACAGAAAAAAGATATTTTACGGGTACTTCTCAAAAAATTAAACAAGCCTATTCGATTGCCGAAAAAGTAGCGCGAACAGATGCGAATGTTTTGATTTTAGGCGAAAACGGAACGGGGAAATACGTTTTTGCGGAATTTATTCATCAGAATTCAGAACGAAAAAACGAACCTTTTGTTCATGTTGATTTGGGTTCATTGAGTGATAATTTATTCGAAAGCGAACTTTTTGGATACGCAAAAGGCGCTTTTACAGATGCCAAAACAGATACGCCAGGAAGATTTGAATCGGCTCAAAATGGCACTATTTTTTTAGATGAAATTGGGAATATTCCGCTTCATCTACAGTCTAAATTATTACATGTTTTACAGACAAAAACGGTTACGCGTTTAGGCGAAAGCAAAGCAAGACCTTTAAATGTCCGAATTATTTCGGCAACTAATAATGATATTAAAGCGGAGGTAAAAAATAAAGTTTTTAGAGAAGATTTGCTGTACCGAATCAATACGATGGAAATTAATTTGCCACCTCTTCGCGAACGAAAAGAAGATATTGTGCCAATGGCGCATTTTGTTCTCGATCAAATTGCCGAAAAATACAATCAAGACAATTGGCATTTTGAAGAAAATGTTGCGCCTTATTTAGAAAAATATCCATGGAAAGGAAATGTGCGCGAAATGGAAAATAAGATTGAACGTGCGCTGATTTTAGCCGATAATAATACGATTACAGTTCACGATCTTGATATTTTAGATTTTGAAGAAATTCAGGAAAACGATGAAAACCCACTTTCTGAATTAGAAAAAACGGCAATTGAAAAAGCCTTATTCAAACACCACGGCAACATCAGCAAAACCGCCGAGGAATTAGGTTTGTCAAGAGCGGCCTTGTATAGAAGAATTGAAAAATACGATTTGAAGAATTAAGAATTAAGAATAAAGAGTCAAGAATAAAGAGTCAAGATTTCTTTTATCTGCTAAATCTGGGTGAAACTAAAATTTAAAGACAAAGCAAAAAATCATTTTAATCCTTTTAATCTGTGGCAAACAAAAAATAAAAATGAAAAACTGGAAATTTTATAACGCCTTGTTTGTGAGAGTCTTGTTTGTAATGATACTCTTTTTCTTCTGCGTTTTTCTGATTTATAAAATGTTTTATTACAACGCACTTTTGGTTGGTATTTTTGTTCTAATTATGCTGGCCGAAATGTATTTTTATGTAAAAAACCAATTGCAGTTTTACGACAGAACTTTGCTTTCGATTTTGCAGAACGACTTTACAACAAATTTCCCCGAAGAGAATAGAAAAGACAATTTTGAAAGTTTGTATCTTTTGTATGAAACCCTAAAAGTGCAGCAACAGGAACAAATTTCGAAAGAATTGATTTATCGTTCGCTTTTAAATAATATTGACAGCGCCGCTTTGATTTTGGAAAAAGAAAACGATGATTGGAATATTTTTTTAATGAATGACTGTTTTTCGGATTTATTTAAAGTGCCAAAAGTAAGTCATTGGAAATACCTTAAAAATTACCTTCCGTCGCTTTGTTTTGAAATTGAAAAAACAGATTTCAGCGAATTAAAATCGGCTATTTCTATTAAAATTGAAGAGCAGGATTTACAGACTTTTATGCTTCAGACTTCAAGAACTCAAAGTTATAATAGAGAATATTTTATTATTTTATTGGATAGTATTCAGCGTGTTATTGAGAAAAAAGAAAAAGAAGCATGGATCAATCTGATGAAAATTATTTCGCATGAATTAATGAATTCTTTGACTCCAATTCGTGCGCTTTCGCAGAATTTACTTCACATTGTTGATCAGGAAAAGTTGGAAGAAGATGATTTTGATGATATTAAAAGCAGTATTTCGACGATTATAAACAGAAGTGATCATTTGCAGGTTTTTGTGGAAAATTACCGTAAACTCGCCATGCTGCCAACGCCAACAAAACAAATGACCTCAATAAATGCTCTTTTCGAAGATTGTCTCCGCATTATGAGTCCGATTTTAAAAGCCGAAAACATTGAATTAATCAATGAAATTCACAGCTCGCGTTCGATTTTAATTGATAAAAATCAAATGGAACAAGTGATTATTAATTTGATTACAAACAGTATTTATGCGCTAAAAGAAAAATCAGAAAAGAAAATGTATGTATCAAGTTATACAGAAAATAATCGCTTTTTTATCTCAATTGCCGACAACGGAAAAGGAATCGATCCAGAAATTCAGGATAAAGTTTTCCTTCCATTTTTTACCACCAGAAAAGATGGCGCCGGAATTGGTTTAACGCTTTCTAAAAACATTATAGAAGCCCACGGAGGTTATTTAAGCTACCAAACGGATGAAGACAAAACCAGCTTTGTTATTTGCTTGATTTAGGTTTCAATCTTAGAAAGTATACGTATAGTTGTCATTAAATGACAAGATTGGGTTGTTTTGTTATGTAAAGAAAAATCAGTATTCCATTTCAGGTTGCCAAAAGTGTTTTTCGAAATCTATAATTTGATTGTCTATAACTTCAATGCCTTCATTTTCGAGAAGTTGCTGCATTAAATTCGTTCCGTCAAAGTGGTGTTTTCCAGTTAAAAGCCCTTTTCGGTTTACCACTCTGTGTGCGGGAACATCATCCATATTATGACAGGCGTTCATTGCCCAGCCAACCATTCGGGCAGAACGAGCAGTTCCTAAAGCTTTAGCAATGGCGCCATAAGAAGTCACTCTTCCGTACGGAATTTGTCTGGCGATTGCATAAACTCTTTCAAAAAAATTTTCTTCAGCCATAGGTTTGGTTTTTTGCCACAGATTATAAGATTAGAAAGATTTCTTAAAATTGGTTTCTCGCAGATAAAAATAATCTAAACCTGCTAAATCCGCGTGAGAATTTTTTTTTTACAGAATAAACAAGAAATTATTTTAATCTTATAATCTGTGGCCAATATTTTCTATCCAAAGTAATAATTCAAAATATTAAAGAGCGTTACCACGGCAACTAAACCGGTAATGCTTCCAATAATTGTATTCATGTTGCGCATCAGGTAATCTGTTTTCTTTTCGATTCTTCCAAAGAAAGCGATGTAACTGTACAAAGCGGCAAACGAGCCTAAAACCGAGCCTAAGACAAAAGTGAAAATAATATTGTTTTCAAATGCAAAAAGATGATAGGATGCAAGCGTCACACTTACTACAACATAATACGGAATAGGAAAAAAGTTTAAGCCAGAAAGCAACATTCCGAGAAAGAAACGGCTTTTTTTACTGCTTTTTTTGATTTTAGATTTCTTTTTGGTTTGCGGATCTTTGGCAATAAACAAAAAGTAGATTGTCAAAATAGAGAAAATTACAAAACCAACTTCACGCAATAAAGTCACAACATCTGGTCGATTGTCGATAACGCGCGCAAATAAAACGGCCACTGAAACCTGAAAGAAAATGACCAAAACAGCACCAACAACAAACCAGAGTGCATTCTTTTTCCCTTCTTTCATGTTTATTTTAGCTGCGGTCATGTTGATTAAACCTGGCGGAATAATCCCAATTGCAGCCGCAATAAAGCCCGAAAGTAATGGAGTAAATAATGCCATTCAGTTACTGGATCAGTTAGAATATTTGTTTTTCGAAATTAAATTAGTCTTTAATTTTGAAACGAATATACGTAATTGCCTTGTTAATTTCTAAATATTGTTTTTCGTAAAATGTCTGAATTGCAGTAACAACTTCAGGACTTCCTTCATTTTTATAAACGTTATGATTGGCGTAAAGTACCTCGTGTCCTTCTCCATGAAGTAACCCAAGCGTATAGCCATGCATGAATTCACTGTCGGTTTTTAAGTTTACGACACCGTCTTTTTTAAGGATTTTTTTATACAATTGAAGAAATTCAGAATTAGTCATTCTGTGTTTCGTTCTCTTGTATTTGATCTGAGGATCTGGAAAAGTAATCCAGATTTCGTCTACTTCGCCTTCGGCAAAAATATGATTGATTAATTCGATCTGTGTACGAACGAAAGCCACATTATGCAGTCCGTTTTCAACAGCGGTTTTAGCGCCTCTCCAGAAACGCGCACCTTTAATGTCAATTCCGATAAAATTTTTGTTGGGATATTTTTCAGCTAATCCAACAGAATATTCTCCTTTTCCGCACCCTAATTCTAAAACTAATGGATTATCATTTTTAAAGAA
Organism: Flavobacterium sp. 245; assembly: GCF_004362055.1. Classification (GTDB taxonomy): domain Bacteria; phylum Bacteroidota; class Bacteroidia; order Flavobacteriales; family Flavobacteriaceae; genus Flavobacterium. Next base: position 307,474 of record NZ_SNXB01000001.1, on the reverse strand, counting down.
ATCAGAATTCCATTTTCCTCTTAAAGGCATTAAATCACCTACAACTTCTTCTCTGGTTGGCTGAAAAACGTTTTGAAATGTTTCGTTTTCTCTGAATCTCTTAAGTTTATTTTTACTTCCCACTTTTACAAAAATTTTCCGCAAAATTAAGGAATATAAACGAATGAATAGAACGTAATTATGGTTTAAAATTTTTTTGCCACGAATTTCCCGAATTTCCCCGAATCAATTTAACTGCTTGTAGAAGAAAATTAGTGGAAATTAGTGTAATTCGTGGCAAACTTTATTTTTTACCCGTAATGCGGTTCAGTAATTGCTTTTGTTTTTGGATCAAGCGTTTCATCGTGTTGCGACAAATCAAGTCCAATATGTTCTGATTCTTCAGAAACTCGCAGCGGAATAATAAAGTTTGTTACTTTGAACAAGAAGTACGCTCCGAAGAAAGTAAAAAGCGAAACTAAAACTAATGCCATCATATGATGCCCAAAAACATTCCATCCGCCGTGTAGTAAACTTGCGTTTTCTCCATGTGCAAAAATGGCAGTTAAAATCATTCCCATAATTCCTCCAACTCCATGACAAGCAAAAACGTCCAAAGTGTCGTCGAATTTTTTTGAATATTTACAATTTACTGCCGTGTTGGAAACCAAAGCCGTTACAAAACCAAAGAACATACTTTCAGGAACAGAGACAAAACCTGCGGCAGGAGTAATGGCAACAAGACCAACTACTGCTCCAATACAGGCGCCAAGTGCCGAAACTTTTCTTCCGTTCATTCGGTCAAAGAAAATCCAAGTTAGCATTGCAGCGGCTGATGAAGTTGTTGTGGTTGCAAAAGCCATAGCGGCGGTTCCGTTTGCAGCAAGGGCAGAACCCGCGTTGAAGCCAAACCATCCAAACCATAGCATTCCGGTTCCTAATAATACAAAAGGAATATTAGTTGGAATATGCTGACTGTTTTTTCTTTTTCCTAAAACAATAACTCCTGCCAAAGCAGCAAAACCAGAACTCATGTGTACTACCGTTCCTCCGGCAAAATCTTTAACGCCAAAATAGCTTCCTAAAATCCCAGTTGGGTACCAAACTGCGTGGCATAAAGGAGCATATATAAAAATCGTAAATAAACTAATGAAAATTAAATAGGATATAAATCGAACACGTTCTGCAAATGAACCTGTGATGATTGCCGGAGCAATAATGGCAAATTTCATTTGAAACAAAGCAAAAAGCATAAACGGAATCGTGCTGGCTAATTGCTTATGAGGCAAAACGCCCACATAATCCATAAAAGCAAAAGTGGTAGGATTCCCGAAGAAACTATAAAAATGATCGCCAGAGCCAAAACCAACTGGTTCTCCAAAAGCAAGACTAAAAGCAACTACAACCCATAAAAGTGTAACCACTCCCAAACAAATGAAACTTTGAAGCATGGTCGAAATCACATTTTTTTTGCCAACCATTCCGCCGTAGAAAAAAGATAAACCAGGCGTCATGATTAAAACTAAACAAGATGAAGTCAACATCCAGGCAACATCGGCCGGAACAATATGATCGGTAGTGTCAAATTCAGATAATACATAACTATTTTCGGTCATTGTTGGCCAAAATGCACCCGTGATGCAAACAATGCTTATCATAATAAAGGAAATGATCCAGCGTTTTTCTATTTTCATTTTTCAAATACTTTATTGAACCCTATTTTTTTTGGGGTCAAAGTTAAAAAAAATTAAATATTTTGATTTCAAGGGCTGTTAAAATAGCGGTGTGGTTTTTATTTTAAATGATTTTGTAAATTATAGAGGTGTTTTTTGAGAGTATTTTATTTTGAAGTTCTAATTTGCACCTAAAATTGTCAATTGTATTATAATTATTTTGATAATGAGCTTTCTAAAGCCTTCTAAAAGTTAGGATTATAAGAATAAAACTGAAAATTGTTTATTTTTTTTGAAGTTTAGCAATCAAGGCATCTTCGATTGGTGCTTTTATTTTGGTAATCGCATCGACTTCTTCATTTGGAATTGTCATGGAGAGAACATAATGCTGGATTTTCCATTCTTTTCCAACTTTAACCAAAACGCCCGATCCGCGACAAATTTTCATTTGAGTATTTAGCAATTCATCAAACCAAGCAATAGTTCCAGTTTTGTCAAAAAAGATGTGACGTTCTAAAGCAGTAAAGTTCCATGCTTTTCCTTTATCGAAATGAGGTTTTGCCCAAATTTTGAAGTTCTTTTTGGTCCAGTTTTCGGTAGCGTCTGTTCCAATAAAAATGGCATCATCAGCCATTAAATCAAAATAAGCGTCAAATTTAACATCGGCAGCGGCTTTGTGCCAAGTATCTAAAGTCTGATTGATTTTGTCTTTATCAGAAGTTTGTGCATTTGCAAAAGAAGCAACAAATAAAAGAAGTAGAATTGTTTTTTTCATGAGTTAGGTTATTTGACCTTAAAGTTAAAGGTTTTTAACCATATAAGGAATACAAGCTCATATAATAGTGGGACATAATTAATTTAATTGTCTTTTAAACCTGTGTAAAAAACTTTGCGACTCTGCGACTTTGCGAGATTATTAAGTTAAGTAATTCCCTGTAAAACTAAAATTCCCTTACATTACTTATATGGTTTAAAATTTTTATATTTGAGAGCTTTAAAATACCACAATCATGAATCCGAAAATCTTAATAAGTTCGCTGGCTTTTTCGACATTGCTTTTTATTTCTTGTAAAAAAGAATTAGAGCCTCAAGAAAATACCGCAACATCAGAATTGGTCAGACTTGGACTTGCAAAAGATACTGCAAAAACCGCGACAAACACGCCAGTTGTACAAACCCAGACTGCAAACCCAAATACAGTTTTAGGAGAAACAAAAGGATTAAATCCTGCTCATGGACAGCCGGGACATCGTTGTGATATTGCCGTTGGTGCGCCATTAAATTCGGCTGCGCCACAACAAGGCCAGGTGACAACAACCCAAGCACCACAAGTGGTTCAAGTGAATCCAAATCAAAAAAATGTAGTTACAACAACAGTTGCCGCACCGGTAAAAGTTGCAAAAGGAATGAATCCGTCGCACGGTCAGCCAGGTCACAGATGTGATATTCCGGTTGGAGCTCCTTTAAATTCACCAGTTGCAAAACCTGCTGCGTCAAATACTGCACAAAGCGGAAGCGCTTCACAATCGTTTACCGTAACGCCACCCGCAGGAAATAATGCGGTTCCTGCTTTATTAAGTACCGAACCAGCGCAAACAGTAGCCGAAGGAATGAATCCGCCACACGGACAGGCAGGACACAGATGTGATATTGCTGTAGGAGCGCCTCTTCCGAAATCGTAGAGAAAAAGGTTCAAAGGAACAAAGTGGCAAAGGTCCAAAGAAACCTTTGTCGCTCTGTATCTTTGAACCTTTGTCCCTTTTCAAACTATAAAAAAAAGACGTTTCAAATTGAAACGTCTTTTTTTTATATACTTTGAAATTTAAAAAGCTTTTTGTTTTTCGTAAGTAGTAGTTAGTGATTTTTTGATTTTGCTCAAAGCACCGCTAAAAGCTTTTTCTAATGTATCGGAGTGTTCTGTAACGGTAATTGGCTGTAATTTTTGCGGACGCACTTCGATCAAGCATTTTTTATCATGCAGGCCAAACTTTTCCCCATTTTCATCCCCAAAGTGAACTTCAATACGGGTAATTTTGTCTTCAAAACGAGCTAAGCCTTTTTCTAATTCTGCAGAAAAGTAGTTTTCTAATCTAGCGTGTCCATCAATGTTTTTGTCGGTGTTGATCTGAATCTTCATAATGGTTTGTATTTTATGATTGTCTCTCAAAGCTATCTTTTTTAAAGAGAAAAGCCAAGCGAGTTAATAAAACATTATGAAATTTTTCGTCACTTTTTTATCATTCTATAGAAGAAGGAATCTTTGTCAATATCTCTGTTCTGAGAATTATTGTATTCTGAATTTCTACAATACAGGCGCCCAAATTCTTCTTAATATCATTGCTCCAAAAACGCAAAACTTTCCAATTGTGAGATTCTAAATAGGCATTGACTTCGTAATCTCGTTGCATATTTCGCTCGATTTTTTTGATCCAATATTCCGAATTAGTCTGCGGTTTTTTTCTGGTTTCCCAATCTTTGCCGTGAAAGAATTCTCCATCGACAAAAATGGCAACTTTTAATGCTGTAAAAGTCAAATCTGGAGTGCCAAAAACCTTTTTATTATTTTTACGATAACGGTATCCAATATGCCATAATGCTTTTGCCAAACGAACTTCGTCTTTGGTATTAGTGCCACGAATTCTACTCATGACTTTGGAACGTTGTTCTGGCGTAAAACAGTCCATGGATATTTAATTATTAAAGGTTTGAAATTTAATAATTAGTGGTATTTAATTGGTTATAGGTTTTTATGTTGTGATTGTATTATTTCAACAAAGATGAGATTTTTTACTTCTCCTTCTCCTTTTTCCCCATCTTAATCTTCATTTTTCCATTGTCATCATAAGCCACTAAACGTAGAATAATGCCTTTTCCTCGAACAGCATCGCGTTCTTCTTTTGAAGAAAGTTTGGCGTCGTTTTTAGAATTTCGAAGCGGAATTGTAAGTGCGAGATTTGTGCCTCGGCCAAATGAATAAACACCTTTTGCATCAAGATTTAAAACACTCGAACTAATGGTTAATTTATTAATATCGACCAATTCGCCGCGTAATTTAAAATCACCAGACAAATCACTGAACGTAATATTCTCGACATCGCGAAACGGAAAAGCAAATTTCCCCACTTTCATAATAGGTTCAAAATTGACCAAAGCACCCTGACTGACATTAAATTTTAAGCTTCCGTGCGTCGAATTCGTGATCAATTCGCCGTTCGTGTTCATCAAACCTGTAACATTAGCATTGCTGGTTAATTTTCCATGAATATTGTTAGGCGTAAATGATTTGATTCCGAAGTTATTAAATGACTTTAAAAACTGTGTAATATCAACCTGATTGACCTGTGCGTTTGAAGCAAAATTGTAGTTTTTACCAGTTGGAGAAAGTGTCGTACTAAAATTAATGCTTCCGCCGCAAGTTTGCAGCGAGCCATTTTTGATTACCAATCGCGAATCGATCATCTGGATTTGGGCTTTTGTATTTGTGGCGGTCAATTTATTATAAGTGATTTTATCGGCTTTGAGGTTAATGTCGACAATACATTTTTCGATTGCATTTCGTAGCTGATGAGACATAGAAGGTTTTTTTGACGTCACTTTCTTTTTTTGAGAAGTGGCCAAAACGCCCAAAAACTGTTTAACATCGATATTCGGGCAATAGATATTCCAGTTTACAACCATTTTTTCGGGAGCGTCGTAATATAGATTCAGGAAATTATTGATTTTTCCGTCTATGAAAATAGTGTTGTTTTTGTGTTTGTAAGCTATTTTATTAATGATCAAAGCCTCTTGTGTAAATTGCAGCTGCACGTTTATTTTTTCGGCGTGAATGTTTTTCGGAATAAAATGGAAAGAGACATTCTTAACGTCTACATTTCCAATAAAACGCGGTTTAGTAATGTATAAATCTACAATGTCAAACTGAAATTTTAAGTTGAGCGTGGCGTGTCCTTCGGTAAAATGAATCCATTTTTCGGTGTTTTCTTCGTTAACAACAGGAAGGTCAAAATCAGAATTCACAACTCCGGTTGCCAATGGTTTTTCGAGATTGTTGATGGATAATTGCGCAATTTTAAGCGGTACATTTTTGTATTTAGCAGAAAAACGCGTTAGAATTACAGCAGAATTCGCGTCGCTAAAACCTTCTTTTGGCTTGAAATTATTGGTGAAGATTCCTTTGAAATCGCAATCGGTAAGCAAGCCATCCGGAATACTGAGTTCGTTATTGTGTACTTCGGCCTGAACGACGATTCTTGGATCACCTTCAGCATTAAAATCGCCTTTGATGTCGCAATTCACATCGATTTCTTTTTTCAGATTAAATCGGTTAAGTTTAGAACTGATATTTGCCGATAATAAATTGGAAGCGTTTTGCCATAAAATCGTAGTGCTGATATTGATGCCGAACAGCGCACTCCCTTTGGCTAAATTGAAAAAAGCAACGATATCAAATGAATCTGTTCCAATTTTTAGTCCAGTAGTTTTTACGTCAATTTTTTCTTTTTCACTAGAATAGGTAACGGCGAAAGTTCCTTTGAGTTGTTTTTGTTTGGCAAAACTCCCGTGAACGGTATTGAAGGCCAAACTGCCAATTTGAGTATCTAAAAATACATCGGTTTTCCAGTTGTCTCCATCGTAATCTACTTTTGATTTTAAACTGGCTACATCAAAATCAAATAATTTATGGCCAATGCGATTGTCGAGGACGAAATGAACGTTGTTGAGGTCGATTTCATCAATCGTAGTTTCACTTTCCGATTTAGTTTCTGGTGTTTTTTTCTTTTTCGGTTTAAAAATATTAGCGTTCGAATAACCGTTTTCGGCTTTATAAACATAAATCTGAGCGTCGCTGATCAGTATTTTGTGAATATTGATTTCTTTTTGCAGTAGACTCCAGACATTCAGGCGAACTTCAATTTCCTTTGCTTTTAGTAAAGTGTGTTTGTGGCTGTTCCATTGATTGTCTTTTAACTCTACATCTTTTAAAGCCAAAGTGAAATTGGGGAGACCAGTTAAAAACTTATAATGAAAATCACCAATATGAAATTTCCCATTGATGTTTTCATTGATTTTGGTGTTTATTTTGGCCATGATTTCGGTTTTATTTCGGTTGAAATAAATCGATAATCCTCCACAGGCAATTAAGAGAAGTGCTATTAATCCTAAAATAAAAAATCCAAAACGTTTGGCATATTTTCTAAAACCAGCCGACTGCAAAAAGACTTTTATTCGATGTAAAGTTTCTTTCATCTGGAAAATTTTAATGGTTGATTAAAGATACTATAAAAAACAATCATATTTAAATTTCTGATTTCCAAATTACTGCAATGTTACGTTTGTGTTTTTGAATTGAATTTATGATATAATTATTTACAATACTTTTATAATCAAAACTAATTTGCGAATGGTGTATGATTTGTTTTTAATTTCTAACTTTGTACCTCAGTTTAGGAAATAATAAAAAACTTGTCTCTCGGGACAAAAGCTGAAATAACATTTAAAGACAAATTATTATGGCATTAGCAATAACAGATGCTACTTTTGACGAAGTAGTTTTAAAGTCAGATAAACCAGTAATGGTAGATTTTTGGGCAGCATGGTGCGGTCCTTGTAGAATGGTTGGTCCAATCATTGACCAATTGAGCGACGAGTACGCTGGTAAAGTAGTTGTTGGTAAAGTAGATGTAGATGCTAACCAAGAATTCGCTGCAAAATATGGTGTGCGTAACATACCAACCGTTTTGGTATTTCATAACGGTGAAGTAGTAGGAAAACAAGTTGGAGTTGCTCCAAAACAAACCTACGCAGATAGTTTAGACGCTTTGTTGTAATCGTAAGATTATGATTTATATAAAGAAGGTTTGGCGAAAGTCAAGCCTTTTTTATTTGTGTCTGTCACAGATTAAAAGGATTTTTTTTCGCCACTAATTGCGCTAATTTCCACGAATTATTATTAAAAATTTTAGTTAGGATTAAATTAAATCAAATGATTTTAATGTGTGAAAATCATGTAATTCTATGTAACCTTTTTTAAACTTTAAATAATTAGTGCAAAATTTTCTCAAAACATTCAGTATAGCCCGTGGTTTCAAACACGGGAAACGTATTGTGTTAATATAATATGTGCCTGCGGTTGAAGCGGCAGGCTATGTTTTTTATGCAGATTCTTAATAAGACTTTTTTCAAGTTAATAATCTCTTTATCAAAGCCACAAACGCACTTTCTTTAAATTTGTGGCAAAAAAATCAGGCCTAAATTTTAATTAGTGAAAATTCGTGAATTCGTGGCGGAATCTTTATTTTTAACGAATCTTATATTCCTTAAAAATGAAAATTCTTCACAGCTTTCTTGCCTCTTTTTTGATCATTACGATTGGGTTTTCTCAATCAAAACCAAAAGAAAATCTAATTGTCGAAAATGGAGTTTCAGAACAATTAGCTCAGTTCAGAAAAAAGCAGATTTCAAATGTATCTTACACGCTTTCATTTGAAATTCCGAATCAGAAAAGCGAAAATATTAACTCCAATCTTGTTTTAAATGTGACTTTATCTAATTTGAGTCAGTCTTTGCAATTGGATTTTAAAGAGAAAACCGAGAACATAAAAACAGTTCAAGCAAACGGGAAAAGTATTGCAATTGTTCATGAAAACGGACACATTATTATTCCTCTCGAAAGTTTGATTTTAGGAAAAAATACCATTTCAATTTCGTTCATCGCTGGAAATTTATCTTTAAACCGAAATGATGATTTTTTATACACCTTATTGGTTCCAGATCGTGCGAGTACATTATTCCCTTGTTTTGATCAGCCGGATATAAAAGCAACTTATAAATTGAGTCTTTCTGTGCCAAAAGAGTGGTCGGTTTTGGCTGGAGCCGATGTGAAAGAAAAACTGGAGAAAGGAGATTTTACAACGTATACTTTTGGAGAATCAGATAAAATGAGTACCTATTTGTTTTCTTTTGTGGCCGGAAAATTCAAGAGCATTACACAAAAACCAGGTTTAGAAATGACGATGTTGTATCGTGAGAATAATGCTGAAAAGATAAAAATGAGTGTTGATACTATTTTTAATTTACACCAACAATTTTTAGACTTTTTAGAAAAATACACCAAAAAGAAATTTCCGTTTCAGAAACTAGATTTCGCTTCAATTCCAGTTTTTCAATATGGCGGAATGGAACATGTTGGTGCCATTCAATACAGAGAATCAACTTTGTTTTTAGATAACAGCGCAACCGACAGCGAGAAATTGAGTCGTGCAAAATTGATTGCACACGAAACCTCGCACATGTGGTTTGGTGATTTGGTAACAATGAAATGGTTTGATGATGTTTGGATGAAAGAGGTTTTTGCCAATTTTATGGCTGACAAAATAATGAACCCAATTTTTCCGAAAGTCAATCATAATTTGCAGTTTTTCACGGCACATTATGCTAGCGCTTATGCAGAAGATAGATCTTTGGGAACACATCCGATAAAACAACATTTGGCGAATTTGAAAAATGCAGGATCTCTTTATGGTGCCATTATTTATAACAAAGCACCCATTATGATGCGCCAGTTAGAAGCTTCAATGGGAAAAGAACCGTTCCAAAAAGGTATCGAAAAGTATATTCAAAAATACGCCAATGATAATGCTGATTGGAATAATCTTGTAGAAATTCTAGACGATGAAACGCCTCTTGATATGAAAAAATGGAGTGACGTTTGGGTAAACAAATCCGGAAGAGCCATTTTTACAGATAAAATAGAATATGATGCTAAAAACCGAATCAAAAGTTTTGAAATTATGCAAAAAGCCGAAGACAAATCTAAGAATGTCTGGCCTCAGATTTTTCAGATTGGTTTAGTTTATGACAATAATGTAAAAGTTGTAACTGTAAATATTAAAGAGAAAAATTTGGTTTTAAAAGAAGCAGTCGGACTTGAAAAACCGCTTGCAATTGTTTATAATTATAATGGTTTTGGATACGGTGTTTTTCCGCTTGACGGGAATAATTTAAATTTAATTTCGAATTTGAAAGATGAGGTTGCAAGAGCTTCTGGTTACGGTAATCTTTATGAGAATACTTTGATTGGAAATGTTTCACCGCAAAAAGCTTTTGATAGTTTTATGAAAGCAATTCAAACCGAAGAAAATGAATTGGTTTTAAGAATTGCCTCAAATAATTTAAATACGATTTATTGGAGATTATTGACAGAAAAACAACAAAATAAAGTTCAAAAACAGCTTGAAGATGTTTTAAACGGTCGCTTGCAGACTAATTTATCAGCAAATATCAAAAAGACATTATTTGGTTTGTTTAGTTCGATTGCTTATTCTGAGTCGGCGAAAGCCAAATTATATCAGATTTGGAATAAAGAAATTGTAATTCCAGGTTTAAAATTAAACGAAGATGATTTTACCAATTTGGCGATGAACTTAGCCATTTTCAAACATGAAAAAGCAGATGAAATCTTAGAAAAAACCAGAACGACGATTACAAATCCAGATAAACAAAAGCGTTTTGAATTCCTGCTTCCTTCATTGTCAAAAGACGAATCGGTTCGAAATGCATTTATGGAATCGTTAAAAGACGATTCAAACCGAGAAAAAGAATCTTGGGTTGCTGTTGGTTTAAGTAATATTCATCATCCGTTACGTCAGGAAAGTGCGCAAAAATATATTAGATTTTCATTAGATTTGGTTGATGAAATTCAGAGCACGGGCGATATTTTCTTTCCGAAAGATTGGCTGGACAATACAGTTGGGAAATATTCGTCTAAATTTGCTTTTGATGAAGTACAGCGATTCTTAAAAGAAAACCCTAATTTTAGTCCGATCTTGAAGCGTAAACTATTTATGGCGACAGATTTGCTTTATAAAGCGCAAAATATTAAAAAAGAAACCGAATGAAAATCGAATCGGAAATAGAGAAAGTCTCCAGTTTTCAGCATCTTGAAATGTTGGCGAATCAGGTTGTAGAAGGTTTTATATCGGGAATGCACAAGAGTCCGTTTCATGGGTTTTCGGCTGAATTTGCAGAGCATAAAGTGTATAACTCCGGTGAAAGCACCAAGCATATCGATTGGAAATTATTTGCCAAAACCGACCGTTTGTACACGAAACGTTTTGAAGAAGAAACCAATTTACGCTGTCATTTGATTGTGGATAATTCGTCATCGATGCATTATCCAGAACTAAAATCGAATCAACCGTTTTATGAAAAGAAGATTGGTTTTGCGGTTCTGGCGTCGGCAGTTTTAATGAATATTTTAAAGAAACAGCGTGATGCTGTTGGCTTGAGCGTTTTTTCAGATAAATACGAATATTATGCTCCCGAAAAAGGAAGCGATCGTCATCATCGAATGCTTTTGAATAAACTGGAAGAATTATTAGTGCAGCCAAAAGTCAAAAAAAAGACTGATACGATTACATATCTGCATCAAATAGCTGAGAAAATGCATCGCCGTTCAATGATTATTCTGTTCACAGATATGTTTCAGACCGAAGATGATGAAAAGCTTTTTAACGCTTTACAGCATTTAAAACACAATAAACATAAAGTCGTTTTGTTTCATGTCGTTGATAATGAAACCGAATTGAAATTTGATTTTGATAACGCTCCAAGAAAGTTTATCGACTTGGAATCTGGTGAAGAAGTTTCGATTTTTGCCGATAATGTTAAAGTCGAATATGAAAAAAGGGTAGAAGTGTACTTTAAAAACCTTGCTTTAACCTGTGCGAAAAACCAAATTAAGTACGTTTCGGTAAATGTTGGCGATAACTTTGAAAAAATATTGATTACTTATTTGGTTGAAAAACAAAACTTTGGATAAGGATTTAAAAAATTATTTCATTTTTTTTATCAAAACGCTTGCAGAAATGAAATTCTGTACTATCTTTGCAACCGCAATAACGCAGAGGTTTGGTAGTTCAGTTGGTTAGAATACATGCCTGTCACGCATGGGGTCGCGGGTTCGAGTCCCGTCCAGACCGCAATATTGGGGAAAGCCTTTCTTTTAAGAAAGGCTTTTTTGCCCAAAAACGGTATCTAAGATTAGTTGTGTTGTTTTGCTACGACTTTGTAACTCGTAGCTGGTTTAGTAGTTAGACCAATGAAAAGCTTTCCACTTTTGTGGATGGCTTTTTTGATTTACAGCACTTTTGATTTAACCGGAAAGGGCGCAATTCCGATAGCTATCGGGATACGCAAAGTCCGCAAAGTTTTTTTTAAGCTGTGCGGACTTTGTGTTTATAATGATTTATTGAATTGGATTTAAGCATAGCCCGTGGTTTCAACCACGGGCTATGTTTGACAAGAAAATGTATAGTTATGTACGAAAAACCTTTATTAAAGTTTCAAAGTTTGAAAGGTTAGAATTGATAAAGCTTTGCGAACTTTGCGTTTGTTTAAGGGAGTAATAAAATGCTTTGCTCCCGATAGCTATCGGGATTGCGGTTAAGAAAAGAAAGAAACTTCTTGTTTTTTGAATTAGTCATCAAATTTTAAAATATTGGAGTTTAACCAATTAAAAAAATCTTTTTTTTTATTCGCAAAAACGCTTGCAGAAAAGAAATTCTATTGTATTTTTGCACTCGCAATAACGCAGGGTTTGGTAGTTCAGTTGGTTAGAATACATGCCTGTCACGCATGGGGTCGCGGGTTCGAGTCCCGTCCAGACCGCAATATTGGAAGAAGCCTTTCTTAACGGAAAGGCTTTTTTGTTTTTTGTACTTAACCGCAAAGGGCGCTAAGATTTACGCAATCCCGATAGCTATCGGGAGCAAAGTTTTTTTAAGCTTTGCGAACTTTGCGTTTTAGTTTGCTGTATTTCAACATAGCCAGAGGTTTTAACCTTGGGAGACGTATTGTAATGATTTGAATTAATGCAATGCATTGCGCTCCAGTGGTTGAAACCATTGGCTATGGTTTTTGATGAAGCCTTGCGAACTTCGCATAAATCTTCGCGTACCTTACGGTTAAATTTCTTTCTTATCTTTATAATAAGAAATCTTTTCAATGGAACGATCAACATTCAAAATAGACAAGTACTACCTCACAAAAGTAGATGCTGATAAAAAAAGTATTTATTGTCATCATGATTTGATGGGAGAATTGTTGGTTCCTACGCACAAACACGATAAGGCACAAATGCTCTATGCTGAAGGTGATGTGGTTTTTGTAACGACTGAAACGAAAAGCTATTTTTTACCGGCAAGACATTTTATCTGGATTCCGGCCGGCCTAGAGCACAGTATTCAGCCAAAGTCGGAAAATGTGATGATGCGAAATCTATATTTTCCGGTAGAGAAAGACGAAGATGCCTTTTATAAAAATGAAGGTATTTATCCCGTGAATAATTTACTGCTTCAAATGATGCTTTTTACCAATCAATGGAATGGTGATTTGAAGAAAGGCTCTCCAAATTTTACAATTGCCAAAGCAATAAAAGCAATTCTTCCTCAAATTTGTACCAACAATCTGCCTTTGGAATTACCACAGCCAAAAGACAAACGACTAGGGAAAATCCTTCGACATATTGAAAATAATCTTGGCGAAACAATTTTGTTTTCTGAGGTTGCACATGAATTCGGTTATAGCGAGCGCTCTTTGTATCGCTTGTTTCAAAAAGATCTCAAAATGTCTTTTATTCAATATTATACCATCAGAAGAATTTTAAAAGCGATTGAATTACTGTTGGACAGAAAACTTTCAGTTAAAGAAGTCGCGCTCGAAGTTGGTTATAGTAGTGTGCCGACATTTAGTAATACTTTCTTCAAAATCCTCGGACAAAGACCTTCTGATTATTTAAATGGGGAGGATGTTTTAAAGAGTAGATAAAAAATTATTTCTCTCGCAGATTTAGGAGATTTCGCAGATAAAAAAGAAAAAAATCTGCTGAATCTGTGAGAAACTTTAAATTAATGACTACCAATCTCTAATTTGTAATAAATTGTTTTACAGTGTTTTAATATAACGTTTTCGAAAATAGCAATTTTAACATTTGTCTGAAATGAATATGTTATTGACTTTTTAGAATTATCAGTCAACAAAATAATGTGGGAACTTTGCACCATTAAATTATTTATGTAATCATGTTCCTTAAAACAACACATTCTACAGAAGATTGTTTTCTCAAAATCCTGCTGTTATTTCTAATTGTATTCACGTTTAATTGTGTACAAGCGCAGGAAATTCATTCGGTTTCACTAAGTGAAGCACTGAAACTGGCAAAAGAAAACAACAAAAAAATCCTTAGATCTCAATTAGAGACTTCGCTCTCAGAGCAAAACATCAAAGAAAGAAAAGAACTCCGCTTGCCGGACATCGAATTAAACGGCGAGTATTCGAGAATTACCAATATTACCGAATTCAAAGGAAGCGGTTTCTTAAATGGAAAAGAAGTAACCAAGGCAATTCCTGAAATTTATCAGGTGAAATCGACTTTTAAAATGCCCATTTATGCGGGTAATAAGATTAATAATGCGATCAAAATTGCGAATCAGGAAAGCGAAATTGCCAAAATAAAAACAGAAAAAACCGAAAACGATATTGAACTGGAAGTTGTCGCAAACTACTTGGCGATTTATAAAATGATGGAACTTCAGAAGATTTTTGAAGAAAATATCAAAGAAGAAAAAAGCCGATTGAAAGAAGTACAATCGCTCCAAAAACACGGAACGGTTACAAAAAATGAAGTTATTAGAGCCGAATTACAGCTTTCGGATCGTGAATTGAATGCGCTTACAAATTCCAAAAACATCAAAATTGCGCTTCATGATCTGAAAACTTTAATTCAGATTCCGGAAAATGAAGAAATTGCGATTGACACAACGTCAAATCTCGACGAAATGAATGGTTTAGATCCGTATGATTTTTATTTGAAAAAAGCTTTCGCTAATGAAGAAATGCGAATTGCAAGTCAGGAATTAAATATCAAAAAAACAGAACTGCAATTGGTTAAAGGAAATTATTTGCCAACGGTAAACTTCTTCGGGAACTATGGTTTTTATTATCCAAACTACAAATTCTTTCCACCAAATCCGTATTTGTATACTTTAGGGCAAATTGGTGTTGAAGCGAGTTTTGACCTTTCTTCTTTGTATAAAAACAAAACGAAAATGGATCAGGCTAATACTAAAATCGAATGGCAGAAAATGCAGTCGGAAATTGTAAAAGAGGAAATTCAGGATAAGCTTTATAAAGAGCATACACAGTATCAGGAAATTCTTGAAAAGTTTGTGGTGGTGGATAAGGCTTTGGATTTAGCGAATGAAAATTACCGCATTGTAAAGCTGAAATACTTAAATCAATTGGTTTTAATAACCGAAATGGTCGATGCTGATAATGCTTTGCTTCAGGCAAAATACAATAAAATTTCTACCCGATTGGATGCGGTTTTAAAACATTACGAACTGCTTCATACGGCTGGGATAATGCCTCAGAGTTAGATTTTAGAAGAAAGAGGCAAGAAGAAAGAAGAAAGAGAATAGAGTAAAGAATATAGATTTCAGTTCCGGAGGAACTATTCATATTGTAGCGCCGGATTTTAATCCGGTGGAGAATTAGTGAGAATAGATTAAAAGATATAAAGTTTATGGTTAAGATAAAAAATGAAACTAGAAGAAACAGAACGTTTCATATCATAATAACAATTATTGCGTGTACGCTGGTAATTAGCGGTGTTATTTTAGGGATTTGGTTTTATGTATTCAATAGGAATCATGAGGAAACCAATGACGCTCAGGTCGAGCAATATGTAACGCCAATTATGTCGCGCATTACGGGTTATGTGCAGGAGGTTCGTTTTGACGAAAATCAGTTTGTGCATAAAGGCGATACTTTGGTTGTAATTGACAATCGTGAATATAAATCGAAATTGAATGTGGCGCTTGCCGATGTTCAAAACGCACAGCAAAACAGCGTTGTGGCGCAAAAAAATGCGGTTACAACAGCGAGTGCAACTGCTATTAACGAGTCACAATTAGAAGGTGCAAAATCGAGTCTTTGGAAAACAAAATTAGAATACGAAAGATACAAAGCGCTGGTAAAAGACGAAGCAGCAACGTCTCAGCAATTGGAAAAAGTAAAAGCAGATTACGAATCGGCGCAGGCACATTTTGAAGAAATGAAAAATAGAATTCATTCGGCGACTTTGAGTACATCTGTGGCTGAGGCAAATGTGCCAACAACACAAACCAATATTGCATCAAAACAAGCTATGGCCGATAATGCAGCATTGTTTTTATCATACACTATAATTACAGCACCATACGATGGCTGGGTTGGAAAACGAACTTTACAGCCAGGACAATTGGTAAAAGAAGGTCAGTCTTTACTTTCGATTGTAAGCAAAGAAAAATGGATTACGGCTAATTTTAAAGAAACGCAATTACAGTATTTAACCGTGGGTCAGGATGTTGAAATAAAAGCTGATGCCCTGAACGACAAAACTTTCATTGGGACAATTGCTTCGTTATCGCCTGCGAGTGGCGCAAGATTTTCGCTATTACCTCCAGATAATGCAACTGGAAACTTTGTAAAAATCGAACAAAGAATTCCGGTTAGAATTCAGCTAAAAAGCAACGACAAACAAACAGATTTTTTAAGAGCGGGAATGAATATCACTGTGATTGCAGCACACTAAAATGGAAGATAAAAGTATTTTTAAATCCTGGGTTCCAAGATGGGCAATCATTATTATTTTGTTTGTCTGTCTTTTGCATTCCATGATTTTATTGGGAGTTTATACTTCAAACGTAACGTACGCAGCAAGTTTTCTGGATATCGAGCCCGAAGATTTGCAGTTTGCGATGTGTGTTACGTACGGAACTTTGTTGGCAACGATTTTGATTGAAAGTCGTTTTTCGAGTTTTTTCCCTGCAAAAAATTACCTGATGGCGGTGTATTCCTTAATCGGGATTACGATTGTTTCATCGGCGTATATTACTAATTTTTATCTGTTTTTAATATTGAGAATTGCCGAGGGAATCTTAATGGCGCTTCCGGTAATTACAATCCGACAGTTATTGATTGAGCAGTTTAATTCTAAAAACGCCATTATAATTGGTTTCTCGTTTTATTACGGTTCGCTTTTATTGTCAACGCCTTTTATTATGAACATTGCAGTTTGGTTTCTGGATCATTACGATTGGAAATACATGCTCTATGTTTCGGGCGGATTGCAGGTTTTGAATGTCTTTTTAATCTTAGTTACTTTTCGTGGGCACCGAATCACAAAGAAAATTCCGTTGTATCAAATCGACTGGATGAGTTATTTTTTGGTTTTAACTGCTATTCTTTGCGGTGCCTACTTTTTTGTGTATGCGGAGAAAAAATATTGGTTTGAGTCTTCTCAAATGGTATTGATGTTAATGATTGCTTTGATTACAGGCGGATTATTCATTTTTAAAGAACTTTTAGTAAAGAGGCCCACTTTTGATTTTGAAGTTTTTAAATACGCTAATCTAAGAATAGGATTTTTATTGTTTTTCCTTTTTTACATCAGCAGAGCAACGCTGAGTCTTTGTCATTCGGCAATGTTCTCTATTTGGAATTGGGATCCGTCGCGTGTGGCTGGCGTGCAATACATTAACGGACTGGGAAATGTAATAGGATTGATTTTAGCAGCCTATTTCCTGATGAAATCTGTTTCGACTAAAGTTATTTTTATCATTGGCTTTTCGTTGATTGCGTTGTTTCATTTTTGGTTTACTTTTCTGTTTGTGCCCGATGTAGCTTTATCCGATATTATTATTCCGTATGTTTTACAAGGCATTGGCGTTGGGTTTTTATTCGTTCCTTTAATCTTGTTTACAACATCTTCGGTTCCGGCAAAAATGGCGGTTTCTTCTGGAATTGTCGGTGTTTCGGGGCGTTTTTGGGGAAGTACAATTGGTTTTTGCGTGATGCAGAATGCAGTAGTTTTTCTAAATAAAAAACACTTTTTAAAACTAAGCCAATTCGTAACCGGCGAAAATCCCGAAGCACAACAAACCATCGCTTCAACAGCGCAGAGTTTTATGGCAAAAGGATATTCGGCAGATAATGCCAATACTTTAGCCTTGAAAAAAGTCTTTGGAACAGTTGCCAAACAAGCGACATTATTGACCGATATGGAAATTTATACGATTGTGGGTTATGGTTTGGTGGTTTTGATTATTCTGATTGCTTGTAATCAGCATTTGAAACAAACTATGACTTTGGTAAAAAGTAAAATTTGGATCGGCTAGAGATTTAAGCTCGCTAAGTTTTTGTTGGCAATCTTTGACGGGTTTAATCTCGCAAAGTCGCGAAAGCGCAAAGATTTATTTTAAAGCCACAGATTAAAAGGATTAAAATCAAAAAACTTTGCGCTTTCGCGACTTTGCGAGATTAAAAAAAACGTTGCGAGAAACCTCCATACAACTTTGCGGTAAACCACACTTATCAGTATCTTGCAACCGTTAAAACAACAAAATATACAATGAAACAGCAATGTGTAATTTTTGATATGGATGGCGTGATTTCGCACACCAATCCGCATCATGTGAAGGCTTTTGAGGCGTTTTTCGATAAATATAATGTTCCTTATAGTAATGAAGAATTTGAAGAACATATGTACGGAAAACATAACAGTTATATTATGACACATTTCTTCAAGCGCCCAATTGCTGGAGAAGAACTTCTAAAACTCGAAGACGAAAAAGAAGGAATGTTTCGCGAAATTTATAAAGACAAAGTCGATACGATTCCGCATTATTTGGAATTTTTAAGCGAATTAAAATCGCGTGGTTTTAAAACAGCCGTTGCAACATCGGCGCCGCGTGCGAATTTAGATTTAATTGCAAATGCCTTAAAAATTACTGATAAAATGGATTCGATGATGTCAAGTGAAGATGTTATGTTCCATAAACCAAATCCTGAAGTTTATCTAAAATCGGCAGAACGTGTTGGAGTTGCTCCGTCGGATTGTGTGGTTTTCGAAGATTCTTTTTCGGGCATTACAGCAGGATTAAATGCAGGAATGAAAGTCGTTGGTGTTTTGAGTACGCATACAAAAGAAGAGCTTCCTGTATGTGATTACTATATTAATGATTATAGTGAAATTAATGTGGATAAGATTAAGGAGTTGTTAAATTCCAATTTTTAAATTCCAAATAATAGGAGAGACCTTTGTCAAAGTTTTAAACTTTGTCAAAGGTTTTTTGTTGATAGTAACCACAATCTTGTCATTCCGAGGAACGAGGAATCTTCGCAAGTAACTCCACAAAGGTTTTTCCGCATTCTAACAATCAATTAAAAATATTAAATTGCCTCCAGTTTTAGCTGGAGGTTTTTATTTTTTCTTAAGAAACAATCCATTATCTCCTATTGCATATACGGCACCATCTTTTGAAATAATTTTCCAGATTAGGTCAGTAGTTTTATTGTAAACTATTTTCCAATCTACACCAGCATTTTTGGTTTCAAAAATTTTCCCCTCATCTGTTGAAAAGTATCCAGTATTTTCGTTAATGAAACAAACCGATGTTGGGGAACCAGAACCTGGCAAGTTTGATACTTTTGTCCAACTAGTTGATCCGTTGCTAGTTTTATATAATTCATGTTTAGAAGTAATGTAATAACCAATATTATCTGATATAAAGGAAAGAGAAAGAATATCTGAATCTGAAGCTAATGTTTGGGTCCAGGTTTCACCTCCATCAAGAGTTTTGACAATTATTCCTTTATCTATAACGTTATTGGTATAGCCGCCATAAGCGTATGCAACTAAATCTGAAGTTATTACTAAATTATCTACAGTAGGACCATCATACTTTTTTATCCAAGTATTTCCAGAATCATCTGATTTTAATATCGAACCAGCTCTTACAAGCAGCCCTTTTGAAGGATTAAAAAATTTAATATCAAAAATAGTTGGACCACCCGAAATACTTTCAATTTTGTTAAACGTAGTGCCAGAATTTGTAGTAACAAACATATCTATTCTTGCGGTGTAGAATTTTTGCTCATTTAGCATAAAAGCGCTCATAAATGTTTGCTTATCTCCTGTATTTAATACACCCCATGTTTTTCCGCCAGTATTGGTTTTTGCTAAAAATCCAAAAGTCCCGCAAATTATTCCTTGATTTTTATTTATAAAGGAAATGTCAGTTAAGCTTTGAGTGGTATAGGCATCTATTCTCTCAAAAGCGGATGTTTTATTATCTTCATTTGAAGAACAGCCAAGAATCCCTAAAGTTAAAATCAAAAAGCAAATCAATTTTTTCATAACAATCTTTTTTTAAGTAGATGATTGAATATCAAAATGGTTGCGTGGAATTAGGAAGAATTTTTTTGTTTAAATTTATTTAGAGCTATTTTTTATCGTAATATTTCTGAAGTCAATTGGCGAACGCTCATAATTCAAAGAAATTTTGCCTTCTGTAGAGGAAGCGTCCGTACATTCATTTACCAATTTTCCGTTTAAGTATTGCTTAATTTTTCCGTTGAAAGATTTAATAACCACAATATTCCATTCGCCATACGGATTCTCATTTTCTAAAAACTTCGCAGAAACCACACTGGCACCAGCTTCAATTAATTTTCCGTTTACTTTTGCCGTTACTTGGTCTAGAAAGATAAAATCTCCGGTAGTCTTTTCTTTTATTTGAAATTGAATTCCTTTTGGCCAGATTTTATCAGAAGCATCTAACGGAATATTGTACATAACCCCGCTGTTTTTTACGCCTTTCATTTTGTATTTCTCGTCAAGATTCCATCTGTATTCTAGAGTAAGTTCAAAATTTTTATAACTTTTTTTGGTCATCAAACAGCTCGGATCTTCACCATGCATACGAATCATTCCGTCTGTGAACTCATACACTTTTGATGGTTCTTGTTGTGCTGTATTGGTTTTGGTAAAAGCATACCAATCGTCCATTTCTAAAACTTTTCGCTGAACGAGACAGGAGCTTAAGGTAAAAAGAAGAATAAGGGCAAAAGATGATTTTTTGAACATAACGATGAGTTTAAAAAGAAGGGATTGATTTGATTGATGATTTATTGGAAAGTAAAAATAAGGATACGGACCAATATAAAAAATAGAAGTTCTGGTTTTTTTGTTTTGAAATGATTTTTAAACCATATAAGAAATATAAGTTCACTTTAATAAATGAGCATAGTTTAATTGACTCTAGTTTTAACCACTGGCTTTTCTATTTTTTTACAAGGAAGGCTTTTGCTGAAATTTGCTAGGCAATTGATTTTTTTTGTTTTTAATCTTCAAAAAAATATCATTTCTAAACCAGTTTTCATCTTCTGGGGTTTCAAAAATTCGTTTTGGAAAAAATAAGGTTTGACCCTTAGAAATATATAAAAGATAAAGATCTTTTAATTCGAAAACTTTTATAAAATTCTGTACATCAATTGTGCCTTCTGATATTTCACCCATACGGGAAATGATTCTATCAGGGAAAATTTCGTATTGTCTCTCTTTAAAAATAATTTTGTTTTCCTTTGAATTTGCAAAACTCCAATATTTATAGATCTTAAGAACAGGATACATGAATCCAACAACTATAATAAAAAAGCTAAAAGAATCTTTCTTTCCGGTAAAAAGAACTAGAGTAGAAAACATCCACATAAAAGCAAATAACCATCCTCGTCTTTTTAATTCAAGTCTAACAAGGAACATGAAGTATTCTTTTTTTGTGAGTTGAAATTTTTTGGTTTTAATCATTTGAGGTATTCTTAGGTTACTTAGATTAATCAAATGTAATGAAGAATTTCAAAAATCTAAGAAACAGCAATAAAACAAAAAAGCTTCTGAAATATCTTCAGAAGCTTTTTTAGTGCGGATAATAGGACTCGAACCTACACGCCTTGCGGCACCAGATCCTAAGTCTGGCATGTCTACCAATTTCACCATATCCGCGTAATTGTGGGTGCAAAGATAAGCATACTTTCGAATATTCAAAGAAAAATTTCAAAAAAATTATTAATTCTCTTTTTCGTACTTTTGGGTTTCTATAAAAATAATTTAAATGGAAAATATTAAGTCCTACGTTCAACAACATAAAGATCGGTTTATCAATGAATTGATCGAATTATTAAAGATTCCGTCGGTTAGTGCCGACACTGCATACTCACAAGATGTTATTGATACAGCAGAGGCTGTTAAAGAAAGTTTATCAAAAGCAGGCTGTGATTTTGTCGAAACTTGCGACACTCCGGGTTATCCAATTATTTATGGAGAAAAAATAATCGACCCAAATCTTCCAACTGTTTTAGTTTATGGACACTACGATGTTCAACCGCCAGATCCATTAGAATTATGGACTTCACCACCATTTGAGCCGGTTATCAAAACGACAGATATTCACCCTGACGGCGCCATTTTCGCACGTGGAGCATGTGACGACAAAGGTCAAATGTATATGCACGTAAAAGCACTTGAATATATGGTGCAGAACAATGTTTTGCCTTGTAACGTAAAATTCATGATCGAAGGTGAAGAAGAAGTAGGTTCGGCAAGTTTGGCTTGGTTCGTAGAGCGCAACCAGGAAAAACTGAAAAACGACGTTATTTTAATTTCAGATACCGGAATGATTTCTAACCAACAACCGTCAATTACGACAGGTTTAAGAGGTTTGAGTTATGTTGAGGTTGAAGTTACGGGACCAAACCGCGATTTGCATTCAGGATTGTACGGTGGAGCAGTAGCGAACCCAATTAATATTTTGGCAAAAATGATTGCTTCGCTTCACGACGAAGACAATCATATTACGATTCCGGGATTTTATGATAAAGTTCAGGAATTATCTGCCGAAGAAAGAGCCGAAATGGCAAAAGCGCCTTTTAGTTTAGAAAAATATAAAAATGCTTTAAACTTAAATGATGTTTATGGCGAAAAAGGATATGTAACCAACGAACGCAACTCGATCCGTCCGACATTAGACGTAAACGGAATCTGGGGCGGTTATACTGGCGAAGGTGCAAAAACAGTTATTGCGAGTAAAGCATTTGCTAAAATCTCAATGCGTTTGGTTCCAAATCAGGATTGGGTTGAAATTACAGAACTTTTCACGAAACATTTTACAAGCATTGCTCCGGCTGGAGTTACGGTAAAAGTAACGCCTCACCACGGTGGTCAAGGTTATGTAACGCCAATTGACAGTATCGGTTATCAGGCGGCAAATAAAGCCTATACAGAAACGTTTGGAGTTCCTGCAATTCCGGTTCGTTCTGGAGGAAGTATTCCAATTGTGGCTTTGTTTGAAAAAGAATTAAAAAGCAAAACAATCTTAATGGGATTTGGTTTAGACAGTGATGCAATTCACTCGCCAAACGAACATTTCGGAATCTTTAATTACTTGAAAGGAATTGAAACGATTCCGTTGTTTTACAAGTATTTTGTGGAACTTTCTAAGTAGGTTTTAACTGCAAAGTAAGGTATGTTTTTTGCTTGCAAAGACGCAAAGGCGCAAAGTTTTTTAAGGTTTAGATACTTTGTCAAAGTTCAAAACTTTGACAAAGTTGACTTCAAAATAAATCCGTTCAGCAATGAGCGGATTTTTTTTTTTTTTTTTTGAATTTGGAATTTCAGTATTGGATTTTGAAATTATTTTGGGCGTTGCCTCCGGCCGGGCTTTCGGCTATATCTTTTATTCCGCTACGCTTCATAAAGGATACCGCCTCTATCCCTAACGCTCAGGAATACTATTGAATATTCAGGAATTCAGGTTTTTATGCTTTTTGGATGCTTAATATTTTAAGGCTGTAATTAATATGTTTAAATTAAATTAGTATTTTTATAAGAGAATAACTAAAAAAATACCACTATGTATCCAAAATTAAATTCGGTTTCCAAGGTGAAAATAGTTTTGTGTTTTGCTTTTGTTTTGTTTTTCAATGTCAGAACAACTGCGCAGGAAACAAAGGCAAAAGCAGGCTATTATCAAACAGCAGATTTGACCGAAAAACCAACTTATCCTGGTGGTATGCCGGAGTTTTATAAATTTGCTGGCCATTTTTTTAAAGTACCATCAACGCCAACAGGAATTGTGCTAAAAGGAACCATACGCGTTACTTTTATTGTTCAAAAAGATGGTTCACTAACCGATATGAAAGTCGTCAAAGATCTCGGCTATGGTACCGGCGAAGAGGCTTTGAGAGTACTGCGATTATCTCAA
Source organism: Flavobacterium sp. 245 (assembly GCF_004362055.1). Lineage (GTDB taxonomy): Bacteria > Bacteroidota > Bacteroidia > Flavobacteriales > Flavobacteriaceae > Flavobacterium. The sequence goes on along the minus strand of NZ_SNXB01000001.1, from coordinate 283,683 downwards.
AAATGGATACCTGGCAAACTAAATGGCCAAGTGGTACCAGCTGAATTTCATCTTCCAATTTCTATTCAAGAACCTGATAAGCAATAGTTTTTTTTATGATTAATTAAAAAAAATGATCATAAAAGTTGCACGTTTGATTTTTATTTCTACATTTGTAGAGCAGTGTCTATAAGTGTAGAAATAATCATTTTTATGAAAAGCCATTTTTTATTATTGTTATTCGGATTATTGCTTTTAAGTTGTAAAAGCAAATTGGTGAATCAGAAAATTGATCATAAGAAAGAAGGCGTTTGGATTGATAATTATAAACAGGACAGTACGACTTATAAATCGTATGAATATTACAAACACGATATTCCGGTAAAAAAGTGGAAAATGTATATCAACGGAAAAATCTACAAAACAGAGAAATATAAAAATGGAATCTGCATTGTAAAAAGCTATTACGAAAACGGAAAAATAGAATCAAAAGGAAAAACAAAATTAGAAACAAATTCGGTTGAAACGCATTGGTTTTATTTTGGAGAATGGAAATTTTATTCGAATAGCGGAAAATTAAAAGAAATCAGAAATTACAATAAAGGAGAATTAATCTCGGAACAAAAAATAAAATAAGCCACTAACATTAAACCATGAAAAATATTATTGCTTTTAGTTTTATTGTCATGATTTGTCTTTCCGCGCAAGCGCAGACTTATAAAGAATGGATTCGCAAAGCAGATTCTTGCTATGGGAAGGAAAACTATAAAATGTCTGTTGCTTATTATGAAAAAGCTTTTAAAATGGAGCAAAAAGTTGCGAAGAATTTTTACAATGCAAGCTGTTCTGCATCTATGGCAAAAGAGAACAAAAAGGCATTTAAATGGTTGAATTTGGCAATTGACAATGGATTTCAAAACATGGATGAGCTTCAAGTTGAAATGGATTTAAAACCGTTGCATTCAGAAAAAGATTGGGAAAAAACAATTGAGAAACTGCAAAAGAAATTAGACATTATAGGTGTAAATTACGATAAGGTGCTGGAAAAAGAACTTTCGGAGATTTATACTGAAGATCAGGAAATTCGTGGAGAATTTATGAATGTGTATAAAGCACCAAAACCTGATAAAAAGAAAATTGACAGTATTGGTCAAATCATGATAAAAAAGGACAGTATTAATCTTATCAAGGTTATGAAAATACTGGACGAAAGAGGATGGTTAGGAAAAAATGTTGTAGGTGTTCAGGGAAATAAGACTTTGTTTTTGGTCATTCAGCATTCTCCTTTAAAACAGCAGCAAAAGTATTTGCCAATGTTGAGACAGGCGGTTAAAAATGGAAATGCAAACCCAATAAATCTGGCGTATTTGGAAGATAGAGTAGCTTTAAGAGAAGGAAGGCATCAAATTTACGGAAGTCAAACAGCAAAGAATAGTATAACTAATAAATGGCATGTATCGCCCTTGATTGATCCAGATAATGTCGATAAAAGACGCGCAGAAGTTGGACTTGGACCTATAGCAGATTATGCAGCAAAAATGAATATCGAATGGAATTTAGAAGATTATAAGAAAGAATTGCCTGAATTGGAAAAACTTGAAAACATTAAAGAATAATGAATTAAGAATTAAGAATTAAGAATTAAGAATTAAGAATTAAGAATTAAGAATTAAGAATTATATTAATTAAACTTCAATGTGCTTAAAAAACTTAGCAACTTAGAATCTCAGAACCTTAGAACCTTAAAAAAATGCAACTATCAAACTCAGAAGAACAATTAATGGAACATCTTTGGAAGCTTGAAAAGGCTTTTATGAAAGATCTGCTCGAAGCGTATCCAGAACCAAAGCCTGCAACAACAACTGTTGCAACGCTTTTAAAACGAATGATTGACAAAAAATTTGTTGCGTATAATGAATTCGGAAATTCAAGAGAGTATTATCCGTTGGTAAAAAAGACGGCTTATTTTTCGAAACATGTAAACGGATTAATCAGCAATTTTTTTAATAATTCGGCCTCACAATTTGCTTCGTTTTTTACAACCGAAACAAATCTATCTGCTTCAGAATTAGAAGATCTTAAAAAAATAATCGACTCAGAAATTCAAAAAAAGAAAAAATGATAGACTTTCTTGTGAAATCAACGATTAGCTTAAGTATTCTTTTGGTTGTGTACCATTTATTCTTGCAAAAAGAAAAAATGTTTCGCTTCAACAGGTATTTTTTATTAGTCAGTTTGTTTTTTTCAATAACAGTGTCTTTTATATCTTTTGAAATTCAACAAGATATTCCTATTGCGTACAATAATGTAATTAAGTTTCAGAATATAACGGCAAACACGCTTCCAATTCAGGAAGAAGTGACAAGTATAAACATAGAAGAACAAACCAGTTATTGGCTTTCGCTCTTATGGATAACTTATATCGCAATTACGTTGATACTAAGCTATCGATTTATCCAAAATATTTATAGAATCACATCAAAGGCTAAAATTTCTAAAATCATTTTTTATCAAAATATAAGAATGGTTTTACTCTCAGAAGAAACTTTGCCTTATTCTTTTTGGAATTCCATTTACATAAATCAAAATGATTTTGAAAATGGACTAATAGAACAAGAATTGTTTACGCATGAAATTGCGCATGTAAAGCAAAAACATACTCTTGACGTGATTTTTATCGAAATTTTGAAAACATTATTTTGGTTCAATCCTATTTTTATTTTTTACAAAAAAGCCATGCAGCTTAACCATGAGTTTTTGGCAGATGAAAATGTAATAATGGCCCACAATGATGTTTGTTTATATCAAAAGCTTTTATTCAATAAATTAAGTACTTCGCAACCCATTTATCTGGCTAGCAATTTCAATTTTTTATCAACAAAAAAACGACTTATCATGATGACAAAAATCACTTCAAAAACAAGAATTTTAGTAATGAAATCTTTAGCCGTTTCAGGTATTTTGATACTATTTTTATTATTTGCTTTCAAACCATTACCATTGGGCAGCAAAAAGACTATAGTAATTGATGCCGGACATGGCGGGGAAGATATTGGAGCACAAATAGGTGTCGAGCAAGAAAAGAAAATTGTGGAAAATATTGCTAAAAAAATAAGCGTGCTGAATGGCAAAGATGAAATTGAAATTATTTTGCTTAGAAACGATGATAGTTTTATAGAATTAAGCGAAAGAGTATCGAAAATAAACAAGATAAACCCAAATTTGGTAATTTCTTTACACGTAAATAGCTCACCAGATCTAAATAAAAATGGGGTAAATGCATATGTTTCAAAACAAAATGGTTTTTATGAAAAATCAATGGAAGATGCTAAAAGTTTAGTTGATAAAATCTCAAATGAAAAACTTGCTAGAGGAGAGGTTAAAGAGGCAAACTATTATGTGCTTAAAAACTCAAAATGTCCCGCATTATTAGTGGAAATTGGCTATTTATCAAATGATAATGATAGAGATTATCTAGCTAGCGAAAATGGGCAAAATGAAATTGCAAATAAAATAGTTGAATTCATCAAATTATAGATGTCTACCAAGACATCTTATTACTATTGAATTAGGCAGTTAAATATTTCTATCGCATCATTAGCATATAAAATATTGGAAATTCAGTTAATTAACGGGTTTTAAACTTCAAAAAAAGAAAAAATGATAGACTTTCTTATAAAATCGACGATTGCTTTGGGAATTTTCCTTGCTTTTTATCATTTGATTTTAGAGCGGGAAAAAATACATCAGTTTAACAGATTCTTTTTGCTTTTTTCGATTATAATTTCGTTTGTGATTCCGTTTATTACGTTCGAGATTATTAGGGAAATTCCAGTGAATTTTTCAAATCAAATAAATATTGATCAGGCAACAATTACTCCAGTTCGAGCAGCTGAAAAAACGGATTATAAATTAAATTTCTTATGGAGTTTATACGCGATAATTACATTGCTGTTTTCGATACGATTTGGCAGAAATATTTGGGCAATAATGTCTAAATCCAGCAATAATCCAATAATTAAATTTAAGAATTCGAAATTGGTTTTGGTTGATGAAAAAATTCTTCCATATACTTTTTTAAATTACATTTTTGTCAATTCTGATGATTACAAAAAACGCAATATTGAAGAGGAATTGTACGCGCACGAATTGGTTCATGTTACTCAAAAACATACAATCGACATTTTGTTTATTGAGCTTTTAAAAACTATTTTTTGGTTTAATCCTCTCTTTGTGTTTTATAAAAAAGCAATTCAACTCAATCATGAATTTCTTGCCGATCAGGAAATAGTGAAAGAATATAATAATGTTCCATTTTATCAAAAATTGCTTTTAGAAAAAGGAAGTGGAATTCAACCCATTTTCCTGGCCAGTAATTTAAATTATTTAGTGACAAAAAAACGATTAATTATGATGACAAAAAGAACATCGAGAAATATAGCGGTTCTTAAAAAAATGGCTATTGTTCCGGTTTTCATGGCTTTAGTAACTTTTTTATGTGTTAAAATTGTAGCGCAGGAAACTAAAATAGAAACGAAAACAGATGTTCTTAAAAATAGTTCTGTTATTGAAAATAATTTTTCTAAAACAGCGGTTGTTTATACAGACAAAGTAAGAAATACTACTAGCGAAAAGAAAGACGTTGAAGCTACGCCAGAATCAAAAAAAGAAGTTCCATCTTCAACTGTTTCCGCCATAAAATCGACTGATATTATTGTTGACCCAGTAGATAGACAACCAGAATTTCCAGGTGGCATATTGGAGTTCTACAAATTTGTAGGGAAAAATTTTAAATCGCCAGCAGATAAAATTGAAGGAAAAATTATAGTAGAATTTATGATTGAAACAGACGGTTCGCTTTCAGAATTTCAAGTAGTAAAAGATTTAGGTTTTGGATTAGGCGATGAGGCAATTCGTGTTTTAAAACTTTCTCCAAAATGGAATCCAGGAATTCAAAGCGGACAGCCAGTTAGAGTGTTGTACACGTTACCGATAACTATTCAATCGGAAAAGTAAATTTTAAGATTCTAAGTTGCTGAGGTGCTAAGATTCTGAGTTTTTTGTAGAGGCGCACTGCAGTGCGTCTAACTCACAGCAGAAAAACCTCTGTCCCTTTGAAACCTTGCCTCTTTGAACCTTTTTTGAAAAAAAAATCCGCTTCTTTTGCATCATAGAAGCGGATAAAATAAACTAAAAAAAAAATTCTAAAAAATAAAAATCAAAAAACGGGACTAAAACAAGTCCGGATTATATCCAAAATAAGGCACAGTTTGTTCGTTAAAAATAACGCCGTACTCTTCTAATTCTGTTAGTATTGGTTCGTAAACTTCCTTTTTTATCGGAAGCTGAACGCCTGGAGTTGTAATCTTTCCGTTTAAAATAAGCAACGTTGCCATTGCAACAGGAAGTCCAACTGTTTTTGCCATTGCGGTATAAGTCTGATCGTCGCCAATGCAGACCATTTTAGAGTCAATTTGCTTCTTCTCGCCGTTTAGTTCATAACCGAATTTATGATACATTACAATCATGTCTTTGTCTCCTGTTTCCAAAGTCCAGCTGTCCGTTAATATTTTTTCTAAAATCTGAGCCGGAGTTGCATTAGGTAAGTTCAATTTTTTATCTGGGTTAAATAAATCCAGTTCCAAAAGTTTATCCCACATAATATCATCCTGATCAATTTTAAGAATAAAACGGGTTTTGATCTCAACAGAATCTGTTGGATGATAAGGCAAAAACGAATTCATAAATTGGCGATAACTCATGTTTTCAGAATCTTCTATAACATAACTGTCATCTGTCATTCCGAGTTGAACAAACATATTCCAAGCTTTCGAAAAACCAACTCTTCGAATTGTTCCTCTGTATAAAGTCAAAATATCATCAAGCCCGTAAACCGATCTGTATTTAAGTGAATCCCGATTTGAATACGCTTCAAATTTTCCATAACCTTCTACTTCCAGAAATTCGGTTCTGCGAAATAATGCGCTGTAAGGAATGTATTTATAAGTTCCTTCCTGAATAAATTTGGCTGCGCCTCCTTGACCTGCTAAAACCACATTTCTAGGTGCCCAGGTAAATTTATAATTCCACAAATTATTGTCAGATTCAGGTGCTACAAGTCCACCGCAGAAAGATTCAAACAAAAGCATTTTACCGCCTTTTGACCTGATTTCATCAATTACTTTCATGGCACTCATATGATCAATTCCGGGATCAAGGCCAATTTCATTCATAAAAATCAAATTGTTTTTCTTTGCTTCTTCGTCAAGCCCCTGCATGGCATCACTTATATAAGATGCAGTAACAAGATGTTTTTTGAAATGAAGACAGTCTTTGGCAATTTCAATATGCAAATGTGCCGGAAGCATCGAAATGACGATCGAAGCTTTTTCGATTGCCGATTTTCTTTCTTCAGAATTAAAAATATCTAAAGCAATTGGAGTTGCATTTGGGTGTTTCTGTGTCTTTTTTTCAGCTAAAGCCAAAGATAAGTCCGCAACCATTAAATGAAGGTTCTCACTCTCAGATTTCGAAAGTAAATATCGGATAAGCGATGATGCTGAACGGCCGGCTCCGAAAATTAAAATGCTTCTCATGTTTTAAATATATAACACAAATATATTAAAATGTTATAAATATAACAATTGAAAATAAAATAAAATGTGTATTTTTTTTGAAATGAGTTAAAAGATAGATTTTTCAGCTATTGCTATATATTTTGGAAAAATGAAATGTCTTTTTAGAATTGTATTAAGTATTTTTGCATCGTAATAAGAAAAACAAAAACATGAAAAGAAGAATAGTTTTGACGGGAGCTTTTATAGGAATGTTAGCTATTATTTTAGGCGCTTTTGGAGCTCATTTGCTAAAAAAATATTTATCTGTAGAGGAGTTAAATACTTTTGAAGTTGGAGTTCGCTATCAAATGTACCACGCTTTCTTTTTGTTCTTTATTTCTACCCGAAAAGATATCGCCGAAAAAACATTAAAAACAATTTATAATCTAGTTGTTGGCGGTGTACTTCTTTTTAGCGGCTCAATCTATTTATTAGCTACAAAAAACTTCACTTTATTCGATTTTAAATTTATAGGATTCGCAACACCTTTAGGCGGATTGCTATTAATTGTTGCCTGGCTAACGTTATTTGTTGCGATTTTGAGGCAAAAATCATAAAATGCCGAATAAAAAATTCTATCTAAAAATTAATATTTAATTTTGTCTCATAAATAACATATAATCTTATTTGTGTGAGTTTATTTTATTTTTTGCTTGAAAAAGAAAAAAATATAACATTTTCACGTAATAAGTTATAAGAAAACAATTTAGAGGCTCTTATTTTTTTATTTTATTGAATTTAAAGGTTAATTTTTGCTTTTTTGACATAAATAAAAGTGAAATTGAAATATTTTTAAAGGATTTACAATAAAACTGTAATTTTGCTTTCTATCAATTATCACACACAACTTAAAATTTATGGACACTAACACACTTTTCTCGCAATCGATTTCGTTAAAAGAATTAGGAATTGAAAATGCTAAAGTTCGCTATCAATTATCCCCAGATGAATTGCATGCCATTACTTTGCAGTCAGGCCAAGGTGTCGAGAGCTCTACTGGAGCGTTGGCGATTAATACAGGTGAATTTACAGGGCGTTCTCCACAAGACCGTTTTATTGTAAAAGACTCGATTACAGAAGATAAAGTTTGGTGGGGAAATGTAAATATTCCTTTTGCACCAGAAGCTTTTGAAAAATTATATAAAAAAGTAACAGCGTTTTTATCAGACAAAGAAGTTTTTGTTCGCGATTCATACGTTTGTTCTGATAACAATTACAGATTAAATGTTCGTGTAGTAACTGAAACAGCTTGGTCAAACTTGTTTTGTTACAATATGTTCTTAAGACCAGAAGAGTCAGAATTAGCAAATTTCACTCCAGATTGGACAGTAGTTTGTGCTCCAAGTTTTATGGCAGATCCTGCTGTTGACGGAACGCGTCAATCTAATTTTGCTATTTTAGATTTTACTAAAAAAATTGCACTAATTGGCGGAACTGGTTATACAGGAGAAATGAAAAAAGGAATTTTCTCTGCTTTAAACTTCATTTTGCCAGTTTTCGAAAATACACTTCCAATGCATTGCAGCGCCAATGTTGGTAAAAACGGAGATACTGCAATTTTCTTCGGATTATCAGGAACTGGAAAAACAACTTTATCTGCAGATCCAGAACGTAAATTAATTGGAGACGATGAACACGGATGGACAAGCGAGAATTCAGTTTTCAATTTTGAAGGAGGATGCTACGCTAAAGTAATCAACTTATCTGAAGAGAATGAACCAGATATTTATAGAGCAATCAAAAAAGGTGCTCTTTTAGAAAATGTGGTTTTCAAAACTGGAACAAACGAAGTTGATTATGATGATGTTTCAATTACTCAAAATACTCGTGTAAGTTACCCAATAACACACATTGATAATATTCAGCCAGGTTCAATTGGACAGAACCCTAAAAATATATTTTTCTTAACAGCAGATTCTTTCGGAATTCTGCCTCCAATTTCAAAATTGACTCCAGGTCAGGCAGCTTACCATTTCATTTCTGGATATACTGCAAAAGTTGCAGGAACAGAAGCTGGTGTAACGGAGCCACAGCCAAATTTCTCTGCTTGTTTTGGTGCGCCTTTTATGCCTTTGCACCCAACAAAATATGCTGAAATGTTAAGCAAAAAAATGAAAGATGCGGGAGTAAAAGTTTGGTTAATCAACACAGGATGGACTGGAGGTCCTTACGGAACTGGAAGCCGAATGAAATTAAAATATACTCGTGCTATGATTACTGCTGCATTAAACGGAGAACTTGATAATGTAGAGTATAAAGATCACGCAGTATTTGGAATTGCAAAACCACAATCTTGTCCAAACGTTCCTGAGGAAATTTTAAATCCAAGAAATACTTGGGCAGACAAAGATTTATACGATAAAAAAGCGTTAGAATTAGCTCAAAAATTCAAAGCTAATTTTGCCAAGTTTGAAGAATTTGCTAATGCTGAAATTTTAGCAGGAGCACCGATTACAGAATAAAGGGGCAATTACTAATTCAAAATTAAAAAAGCTGTTCATTTTTTGAACAGCTTTTTTTTTAGTTTACAGTCTCGGTTTTCAGCTTGCAGTCGCAGTCTAAGGCTCAGTTTTCAGTCTCAGGCTGACATTGCTTAAATTATAGTTACGGTTTACAGTCGTAGTTTAGCGTTTAGTTCGAAAACTGCAAACTGCGACTGCAAACTGCGACTGTAAACTGAAAACTGCGACTGAAAACTGAAAACTTATTTCTTCTGCGAGTCGATACGCTTCTGGATTAAATCCCAAGTATAATAATGAAATGTCATTCCGTTGCTCATCGCTACGAAAAGTCCGTTTTTATATTTTGGACCTAAGTTTATATTTGTAACATCGGCGCCGTCGCATTCAATTGTTGAAGTTGGAACTTCGGCTAATAAAGGATGATTATTTGGATTTCCGTTGGCTCCTTCTCTCGGATAGACGATAAAAGAATTTGCCTGTTGGTTTGAAACTAAAATATATCCAGTAGAATCTGTTTTTTTGTAAATCGCAATTCCTTCATGATCTGCTTTAAAATCTTTTTGGCCAAAGAAAGCCAATTCTTTATTATCATTTAAAGCAGGATCAGCTTTGTATTTTTTAATTCCAACTTGTTCGTCACAGTAATAAACATTTCCTAATTCGTTATCGACGGCAATAGCTTCAATTTCCTTTTTACCGCTATAAGTTCCGAATTTACGAATCACTTTTGCAACAACAAATTTTCCATTTCCTGAAAGTTCATACTGCCATAAATAACTTCCAGATGGTCCCGTTTTTCTTCCTACAATAGCGAAAATCTTCTGATCACTTGGACGTGTATATAAAGCAACTCCCATTGGATCTCTTTCTGCATCGCCTTCAAAAACTGGAATTCCGCCATTATCAATTGGCTCTAAATCAGGAAGGCTGAAGATTCTTATTTTGTTGCTTTCGCGCTCTGTTGTAACGGCAATATCAACTTTTTTTCCATCAATAAGTAATCCGTAAGCGATATCAACATTATTTGGACGTTTTAGCGGAATTGATTTTTTAAGGATTTTTCCATTCAAATCAAAAGCATATAAACCGCCGTCAGTATCTTTATCAGTTCCCACAATAATGCTTTTTGAAGCATCAGTTGGGTGAATCCAGATAGAAGGATCGTCTGTATCGTGAGGTAATGCCTCCGTAACGGTTGTAGGTTTTAAGGCATTTGGCTGTACTGGCGCTAATTTATCGTCTTTACAAGCTGTAAATAATGCAGTTAAAAGTAAAAACGATAGGATCGATTTATTTTTCATTCTAATATTTATTTTAAATTAATTAGACAGAACCGCAAAGTCCTGTCTAATTTAGTGGTTTTTATAATTGATTTTACAAGTCTAATTTCAATCCGAAATTGTAACGTGCTTGGTAATATTCAGCTTGTTTTGTGTGCGCTTCAACTCCTTGGTAATAACGCAATGGCTGATTTGTTAAGTTATTAGCTTCTGCGAAAACGCGAAGTTGTTTTGTGATTTTATAAGAAGCATTTGCATCTAAGAAAAACTGCTTGTCATAATAACTGTCTTTATACGATTCTGAGCCTAATTCATCTAAATAATCAGAGGTGAAGTTTGTCGAAATTCTCGCAGAGAAACGTTTGTTTTCCCAAGACAAAGATCCGTTGAACATATGAGGCGTTGTGCCCGGAAGACTGATATCGTTTCTTTCGTTTCCGTCTTCATCGGCAATTCCTTTCGCTTTAGATTTTGTGTAGGTATAATTCAAATAGATACCAAAACCTTTAAGGAATTTTCCAGGAAGGAAATCTAACTGACGTTGAAAAGCAACTTCAAATCCGTAAACATCAACTTTATCTCCGTTTCTTGATTGTAAAAACGACCAGTTTTCTCCTGCCGGAATTGGGTTGATTTGGTTTGGAAAATCGGCTGCAAATTTTGCATCGGTATATTGATTGTCACTATAATTGTAGATAAAATCATGTAATCTTTTGTAGAAAACACCTCCCGAAATCAAACCTACAGATTTGAAATAATTCTCGGCCATGAAATCATAATTGTATGAATAGGTAGCGTCAAGGTCTGGATTTCCAGCTGTAATTTCTTTATCAGCAGCAATATTATTTACATAAGGTGCTAACGCATAATAATTAGGACGCGCTAAAGCTGTTGTAGCCGCTGCTCTTAAAACTAAATCTTTAGTCGCATTATATTGAAATGAAATGCTTGGCAATAAATTAGTGTAAGAGTTTGTAGTGTTGATTTGGCTTTCCAATTCTTCTTCGTCTAAAACTCGGTTTCCAGTATAATCAATGTGTGTATTCTCAACACGGAAACCTAAAACCATCGAAAGCTTATCATTAAAATCCTGATCCCATCTTACATAAGCGGCATAAATGTTTTCTTTTGCATTATAGTTTACCGCTAAATATTCTGCTGGATTGGCTTCTTTATCAAATAATGTTGGGTTGTTCAAATCCAAACCTCCTAAAAAGGCAGCCGAAGCAAAAGTGCCTGGTACATATTTACTTCCTGGATTAAAGTTTTTTCCATCAAAATAACTTGTTGGAACTTCAGACAATAATTCCATTCCGTCATTGATTGGTTCATACGAATAGAAAGAGTTGTTTCTTTCTTTTTCTTTCAAACGAAGTCTTAAACCGGTTCTTAATCTTCCTTTTTCTCCAGCAATTACTGAGAATGGAAAGCGGATATTTACTTTTGCACCAAATTCGCTTTCGCTTGTCTCATCTGTATTTTCGGTAACGGAGTCAAATTCGAATTCATCTACAGATTCGCCAACAGTTGTCATTAAAGGAAATCTTGGATCAGATAAATCTTCTGTCATTTCAAGGCCTTTCTGACGGTATTCTATGTAACGTTCCTGCGGACGGTATTCTCTCGCTTTTGCATAATTAGCAGACCAGTCTAAATCTAAAGTTGAATTGATTAAATGCTCTCCGCGAATCGAATAATTTTGAACACGCTGATCTTCTAATCTTCTGTTTTTATTTCTATTGCTGTCAACTCCTCCTTTTGTCTGACGTTTTACACGGCCTTCAAAACCTGTAATCTCTTCACCATTGTAAATTGGTTCAATATCATCGTACGTTGTTCTAAAACGGTTTTCTCTGTCATCTCTCCAATTGTAAATGGCATTGGCAAAAATGGTATTGTTTTCGTCAAATTTATAATCTAAAGCAACAGAACCACTGCGACGAATACGTTGAACATCGTATTTTCTAATTTCAGAAGCCTGTAAATATTCATTTCCAAAATCATCTTTTACCCATTCGTTTTCGATATTATCAGATCCGTAATCTACATTATTGTATGATCCGCTGAAAACAGCTCCAAATTTATTGTCGAAAAAACGATTTCCATAAACTAAACCTGCCGTGTACGATGCATGCTCGCGAATTGGCAAGTAACCTCCAGCAAGTGTTGCAGAAATTCTTTCGCCATTTGGAGTTGCTCTTGTAATTAAGTTTACAGAACCTCCAATCGCGTCTGCATCCATGTCTGATGTAAGCGTTTTGTTTACTTCGATAGTCGAAATCATATCAGACGGAATCAAATCCATTTGTACGTTTCTGTTGTCTCCTTCTGCAGATGGAATTCGGTCACCATTTAAAGTAACTGAGTTCAAAGATGGGGCAAGACCTCTAATAATAATATTTCGAGCTTCACCTTGATCATTTTGCATTGTGATACCCGGAACACGTTTTAATGCGTCTCCAACATTGGCATCTGGAAAACGTCCCATTTGGTCAGATGAAATTACGTTTCCGATGTTTTTATTATTTTTTTGTTGATTTAAAGCTTTTGCCTGACCTTTTAAGATGTCTCCAACAACAACTTCATTCAACTCAGTTCCCGAAGTTTTAAGTGCAAAATCAATAACATTGTTTTTTCCTTGTTCTACGGTTATTTCTTTAGTTATAGAAGTGTATCCAATATATTTTACTTCAACTTTATATGTTCCGGCATTAATGTTTAATAGTTCAAAACGACCATTGTAATCTGATACCGTGTATTTGTTTTCACCAACGATTTGAATCATCGCTCCAGGCAAAGCAAGTTTGTCGTCAATATCTAGTACTTTTCCTGAAATTATTGCTTTTTGTGCATAACCAGAAAAGGCTAATAACATAAACGTTAGTAATAAATAAAATTTTTTCATTGTGTTTTAGTTTGATTTTAATTGCGAAACTAGAACCTTAGTATTACTAAAACCCTTTAAAAAAATTAATATAGTGTTATGATTAATCTTATAAAATTTCAACTTATTAATGTTTAAATAACATTTATTAAACTCAAATAATTTAGAGTCAAGTGAAAACAAATCAACTATTTACCTCAGAATTAAATTTTTGGCGCTAAATTTGCCATATCACACGAGCCCGAAGGGCGAACTGGCGAAGTAATCATCAATCAAAAATCATCAATCATGTTAAAACAATTTTTTATTCTATGTTCAGGAGCCGACCGAGACCTCTTGAAAGATTGTTCAGAAGGCGAACAAACCAAATATGTTGGTATTGGCGCAACCGTGTTTTTTACGGCAGTAATGGCTTTCTTGGCTAGTGCTTATGCACTTTTTACTGTTTTCGACTCTATTTATCCTGCTTTAATTTTTGGATTTGTATGGAGTTTGCTGATTTTTAATCTTGACCGATTTATAGTTTCTACGATTAAAAAAAGGGATCGTTTTATGGACGAATTTCTGCAGGCGACTCCTCGTATTGCATTGGCGATTATTATTGCGATCGTAATTTCGAAACCTCTGGAAATTAAAATCTTCGAAAAAGAAATTAATACTGTTTTATTGAAAGAAAAAAACGAAATGGAATTAGCCAATAAAAAACAAATTGGCACTTATTTCAAAACTGATTTAGATAAAAACAAAGCAGAAATTGCGGCTTTAAAAGCAGATATTGTAAAGAAAGAAAAAGAAGTAAACGCTTTATATTCAACTTATATTACAGAAGCTGAAGGAACTGCAGGAACTAAAAAATTAGGAAAAGGCCCAGTTTATAAAGAGAAACGTGAAAAACACGATGCATCTTTAAAAGAATATGAAACTTTAAAAACTACAAACGAAGCTAAAATTGCCGAGAAAGAAAAAGCAGGTAAACAATTACAAGCTGATTTAGATAAAAAAGTTTCGCAAACACAGCCAATTATTGAAGGTTTCGACGGATTAATGGCGCGTATAAATGCATTGAACAAATTGCCTTGGCTTCCGTCATTTTTTATCATGCTGTTGTTTTTAGCAATTGAAACTTCGCCAATTATTGCCAAATTGTTAGCTCCAAAAGGCGAATTCGATTTCAAGCAAGAGGAAGCTGAAACAGCGATGAAAGCAACTTTGGCACAAAACAAATATCAACGTGATTTATTGGTTAAAACCAGCGCCGAAATGCATGATAGAGTTTACGCTGATATTGCCGAAGATAAAGGATTATTTGATCTACAACGAAAAAATGCAAAAGAGTTGCTAGAATTGCAATCGCATAAATTTGTAGAAAAACAGAAAGCTACGCTTTAGTCTGAAAGTCAAAAATCAAAAAGTCTGAAAGTCGAAGAAAGGACTTAAAAAGATAAAGCCCTAAATAGAAATTCTATTTAGGGCTTTTTTATTTTAGACAAAGTCAAAGGACTTTAAGACTTTCGACTTTCCAACTTTAAGACTTACATGTAACTTAAAATCTCTTTTTTATACGCATCATATTCTCCTTGCATAATCAAACCATTGTCAAGAAGTTTTTTGTAATTCTGTAATTTATCAAAAAGTTCTTCTTTCGATAACTCACTTAATTTACGGTCTCCAGTTGGAGCTTGAGTCTGAATTGGTTCAAAAGTTTCGGTGAAAACAGGAGCCGAAGGTAAAATTTCAGCAAAGCTTGTGACCTCTTCTGTTTCTACTTCTTCAATTTCTTCAACTTCTTCTGCTTCTTCTTCAAAAACTGGCTCAGCAGTTTCTTGAACTGGAATTGCAGCAGAAACTGGATTTTTCAATAAATCCAATTGCTCTTTAGCATAAGTATAAATTTTTCTCGCTTGAATTTTCGGGATATAATCAATCGAAACCGCTAAATCTGTTTTTGTTCCAAATGAAAATTCAGAACCTAAAATGTTTTCTTTTACAAAAGTACTTGCAATATCATCCCAAGTATAATCTGTAAAATCCATAGAAAGACCTAAATTTTTAGGTTTGCAGATGATTATACGCTTATTAGTTAATACAATACTGTCAGGAAAAACAGTAATTGCAGGTTTTTTCTGTACAGCGATATAGCCAACTTCTTCACCTTTCATCAATAAATCTGTAAGTTTAGAAGTGATTTTTTCAATCGCTTTAGGATCTTGTTCTTCGTTCAGAAATTTTTTAAATTGTTCTTTCATGATTCTTTAAATTGCTAATTTGCAAACTGATTCGGGTTTTAAGTTTTGATCTTACCCTGCAAATGTAATGCCTAATTTTCTAATTGCTCTGCCTGTTCGCTAAAAAATTACCTCGGGTCGATAATTTCATTTTGAATTTTCTTTGTTAAACTTTTGAAAACCAATTCATACGAATGATCAATCAATTCTTTGACAAATCTGTCAGGGAGATTTCCGTTTAAAGCAATCGTATTCCAGTGTACTTTGCTCATATGAAATCCTGGTTTTATTTCGTCATACGCTGCTCTCAGTTCTTCTGCGCGGTCTGGATCACATTTTAAATTAACCGAAGCTTCATTTTTTTCCCATTGTAAAAGTGACGATAAAGCAAACATTTTGCCGCCCACTTTAAAAACCAAAGTGTCTTCGTCAAAAGGAAAATGTTCACTGACACCTTTTTTTGAAAGACAATATTCGTAATATGTTTCTAAATTCATAATTGCTTATTTACCAATTTCACCTAAATGTGTGTATTTAAAACCTTGTTCATATTTCAATCCGTAACCAAAAATTCGATCCATTGCCGAATGTGAAAATAAAATAATTCCGGCTAATTGAATACTTTCAATACTGAAATAATATCCTAAACCATAAACTATAAGTGCAATTCCTTTATGATGAAAAATATTGTACAGAAATGCACCAGCTTTATTCCCAAAAGCATATCCGATCATAGATAAATCTGGAGCTAAAATTAAAGCTAAAAACCACCACCAATCATAATTTAAACGGCTAAAAACAAATATTCCGAGAATAAATAAAGCAGTTTCTTCAAGTTTTAATACTATTTTCATTTGATTATTTTTTCCATCATCTTTTCAGGATGATTCAGTTTTGTAAACCCGAATTTCTCATACAAAAAGTGCGCGTCGGTTGTGGCCAATCGCCAAATTTTAACGTCTTTTAAAAGTGGTTCGTTCATCATTGCTTCAATTAAAATCGATGAATATCCTTTTCCTCGATGTTCTTCCGTTATAAAAACATCCATTAAATAAGCAAAAACCACATAATCTGTAATAACGCGTGCAAAGCCAATTTGTTTGTCATCTAAATAAATTCCAAAACAAACCGAAGCATCAATTGTAGTCTGTACTTCTTCAATAGTTCTTCCTGCAGCCCAATAAATATCTTTCAAAAAGTTTTGTATAAATGGAACGTCAAGTTTGGTTTTATCTGTAGAAACGGTTATCATTAGTATTCAGTGTTCGGTTTTTTAAGTGTTTAGTTTTAGTCTCAGTTTTCAGCAAATCTAAAACTAAATTCTACAATCTAAAATTTTATAGAGAATTGGTTTTGATGGGCTTGCGTCGTTTTCAAACGAAGCAATTTGAAGATTTAGTATATAATTTCCATCTTCAATTTCGTCTGGAACATAAATCATTTCAGTAATTGTGGCATTCAATCTTGCATCAGAATTTAGATTATTTGTGTCTTTTACATTCCAAAACGCTTTATGAGCCAGTAATTTACCTTCATCGTGTTCTTTGTCGACACTTGGTAAATCAATCAACAAATGCTGAATTTCGCTTTCGCGGATGAAAATTGCAGCGTCTTCAGACAAATAAGGCGGATTTGTATTCGAATATTTACGTGATTTTTTATCCTTTTGATTTGGAATAGTTCTGATCACTAAAGCCTCGTTTATCACACTGAGCGAAGTCGAAGTGCGCAATGCTTTTTCTATAAGTTCTTTCGTGATCACAAAATCATCACCAATTTTCTCAGGCTCAACTGTAATCAATTTAGCAAAAAAGAAAAACTGTTTTAAGGACTGATTAATGCTATAGAAATCATTCGTAATATGTCCTAAACATTCCGTGTGTGTTCCATGCCCATGCGGATTGAAGAAAATATTATTAAAATTAGTAGATGACTTTCCTTCAGAAACTTTTCCAATCCAATCGCCAAAAATTACAGGTTCAATAACTGGTTTTTCGATATACCAAGCAATTGGGTTTTCGTCTGTATTGGTTAATGGAATAGAGATATCAATAGGTTTTGATAAGTCGATTTGATATTTATTGTCAATAAGTGCTAGCATAATAAAACACGGATTTTACGGATATTCTAACGCAGATTTTTACGGATTATCAGCGTCCAATTTTTAGTCTTCCAAATTTAGATAAAATAAATCTGAAGCAATTCCATCCGTTAAAAATTTTCCTTTTGGAGTAGGTTTTAGAATATTGTTTTCGATTGAAAGCAAATCGTCGTTTAAGAATTTTTGAGATTGTTTTTTGAGATAATTCAAATATTCCAAACCAAATTCATTCTCGATTTTTTCTAAGGAAACGCCCCAAATCGTTCGTAATCCTGTCATAATATATTCATTATAGCGATCTGAAATAGTTAAGATTTCAGTTTCGATAGGAAGCTCATCGTTCTGAATTGCTTTTAAATACAATGAATTATTGGCAATATTCCAGCCTCTTTTTTCACCGTCATAACTGTGAGCTGAAGGCCCGATTCCAATATATTTTTTGCCCAGCCAATAAGCCGAATTGTTTTTGGAGAAATAATTCTCTTTCCCAAAATTGGATAATTCGTAATGAATAAAACCATTTTTTTGAAGTGTTTCGACCAAAATCATAAAATGGTTCGAAGCAACTTCGTCTTGCGGTGCAGCAATTTTTCCAGTCTGAATTAATTTGCTTAAAGCTGTTTTGGGCTCCACTGTCAAAGCATAACTCGAAATATGCGGAATACCAAAATTCAAAGCTGTTTCGATATTTTTTTTCCACATTTCATCACTTAATCCTGGAATGCCATAAATCAAATCAAGCGAAATATTATCAAAATATTTAATTGCTTCTTCTAAGCATTTTTTGGCTTCCGCCGAATTATGAGCGCGATTCATCAGCTTTAAATCTTCTTCATAAAAAGACTGAATTCCGATGCTTAAGCGGTTGATTGGACTTTTAGACAATTCAAAAATGCGTTCTGAAGACAAATCATCCGGATTGGCTTCCAGCGTAATTTCTGGATTTTCGGCAACTTTATAATTTTTATAAACTTCTGAAATCAAAAAGTTTATTTCGTCGTTTGATAATACAGAAGGAGTTCCGCCACCAAAATAGATTGTTTCTACAGTCTCATTTTCAAACTCATTTTTACGCACAACAATTTCTTTGGCCAAAGCCAAAACCATTTCGTCTTTCTTTCTCATAGAAGTCGAAAAATGAAAGTCGCAATAATGGCAAGCCTGCTTGCAAAAAGGAATATGAATGTAGATACCGCTCATTTTTTAATTAGGTAATGTGTCAATTTGATAATTAGATAATGTAATATTGGAATGTTGAAAATTATATAATTAGTTAATCTCAATTCAAGAATTATCTAATTTTCTAATTGGCACATTATCTCATTTCCTCACTTTGTCCTCATTCTGTTTCACAAAGGCATCCCAGCCCGAATAGCTTTTTCCTGCCACGATTTTTCCTGAATTAAAGAAATGACAAACCGCAGCCGCCAAACCATCGGTTGAATCAAGGTTTTTAGGTAATTCTTTCAAGCCTAAAAGCTGTTGGAGCATTTTGGCAACTTGTTCTTTGCTGGCATTTCCGTTTCCAGTAATGGCCATTTTTATCTTTTTTGGTTCGTATTCTGTAATCGGGATATCTCTTGAAAGTCCCGCCGCCATTGCAACGCCTTGTGCGCGTCCCAATTTCAGCATCGATTGTACGTTTTTGCCAAAGAAAGGCGCTTCAATCGCAATTTCGTCTGGATGATGCGTTTCGATTAATTCGATGGTTCTTTCAAAAATGATTTTTAGTTTTTGGTAATGATTGTCGTATTTGGACAGTTGCAATTCGTTTAATTGCAAAAACTCCATTTTTTTATTGATGACTTTTATCAATCCAAAACCCATGATGGTGGTTCCGGGGTCAATACCTAATATGATGCGTTCTTTTGTCAAAGTTTTTGTTTCAAGTTTAAGGTTTCAAGTTTAGAAAATCGACTCATTTTCTAATTTTCAAATTGACACATTTCCATTGCCACATCTTCAAATTGATTACTTTTGCGGCATGATTTCAATTCCTCACAAAGCTAAGCAATTCCTTGTTCTTCTAGTCAAACTTTTAATTGTTGGCGGCGCATTTTATTTTATTTACAATCAGCTGGCAAACAACGACAAATTGGACTGGAATAAGTTCATTATTTTGTTCCGAAAAAACCAATCGGTTTTAGGGGTTTCGTTTATCTTGCTTTTGAGTATTTTGAATCGCTATTTTGAGATTTTGAAATGGCAGAATTTAGCCAAGGTAATTCACGAAATCTCGGTTTACGAATCTACAAAACAAGTTTTAGCTGCTTTAACAGCCGGAATTTTTACGCCAAATGGAGTAGGAGAGTACGCTGGAAAAGCATTATACTATCCAAAAAATGAGGCAAAAAGAGTAGTATTCTTAAACTTAATCTGCAACGGAATCCAGATGATTTTAACCATCATTTTTGGAATTTTTGGATTACTGTATTTTAATGCGCAGTTTAATGTTATTACCACAAAAACAGTTTTGATTCTTTTTGGCGGATTTATATTAATTTTGATTGTTTTATTTTCAATCAAAAAAATAAAAGTCAAAGGCTATTCGATTGAAAAATTGATTCATAAAATCAATGAAATTCCGAAATCCATTCATCAGAAAAACATCTTTTTAGGAATTTGCCGCTATTTGGTTTTCTCGCATCAATATTATTTTTTGTTTTTAGGTTTTGATGTTGATTTGCCTTATTTGACTTTAATGGCAGCAATTACCTCAGTTTATTTTCTGGCTTCTTCTTTGCCAACTTTTCAGTTTCTGGATTTTGCTGTAAAAGGAAGCGTGGCAATTTATTTCTTCGGAATTTTGGGTGTAAATGAATGGATTGTAATTTTTATAAGCACACTCATGTGGTTTCTAAATGTTGTTTTGCCAGTAGTTTTAGGAAGTTATTTTGTGCTGAATTTTAAAACCAAAACCATCGAATGATTTTTGCTTTATTCTCCATATTAGCAATTTATTTATTTAGCATTAGCTTGCTTAGTTATGGTTTTTTCAGAGTAAAAAAATATCAAAAATCAGATAAAAAGCCACAAACGAATTTTACTATAATTGTTCCTTTCAGAAATGAAGAAGAGAATCTTCCAAAACTTCTAAATAGTTTTTCAAAGCTAAATTATCCAACAGATTTATTAGAAGTAATTTTGGTTGATGATTCTTCAAATGAAAAGTTTCAGGTTTCAGGTTTCAAGTTTCAAGTTTCGATAATTGATACTATTCGGGTTTCTAATTCTCCTAAAAAAGATGCCATTACAACTGCGATGAAACACGTAAAAACTGATTGGGTAATTACAACAGATGCCGATTGTATTGTTCCGGAAAGTTGGCTCTTGACTTTTGATAATTACATTCAGGAAAATAAAGTTTCAATGCTGGCGGGCGCGGTTACATACGAATGCGATAATTCATTTTTAGATCATTTTCAGCAATTAGATTTAACCAGTTTGCAAGGTGCAACAATTGGAAGTTTTGGACTTAATAAAGGTTTTATGTGCAACGGAGCCAATTTTGCGTACCAAAAAACATTATTTGAAAGTCTGAACGGTTTTGAAGGAAACGATAAAATAGCAAGCGGTGATGATGTTTTTTTACTGCAGAAAGCCATTGAAAAATTTCCAAATGAAGTGCAGTATTTAAAAGCCCAAGAAGCAATTGTCAGTACAAAACCAGCTGAAAACTGGAAAGCATTATTTTATCAAAGAGTGCGTTGGGCGGCAAAAACAAGTTCCTATAAAAGTGCTTTCGGAAAAGTTTTAGGATTAATTGTTTTCTTCGGAAATTTCAGTTTTGTAATTGGATTTTTCTTGCTTCTTTTCGGAATCGTTTCTTATCCGCTTTTTGTTCTGGCTGCCTTTTTTAAGTTTATAATCGATTTTATTTTGCTTTCAGTCACAAATAAATTTTTATCGAAAACGAAGATTAAAAGCCTTTTTCTGAGCAGTTTACTGTATCCTTTTTTTAGTTCAACCGTAGCTTTGTATAGTTTGTTTGGTTCTTATGAATGGAAAGGGAGAAGATTTAGTAAATAAATTTCAAATCAAATTTTCCTGATCAGAATTTATTTTTCGTTTTTTGCCTTGATAATTACGGGCAAAATAAACTGTGTTTTTACTGGAATTCCGCGTTTTATGGCAGGACTTACTTTAGGAAAATCAACTAGACGCGCATGCAGAATACTGTCAACTTTAATTGTATCATAAGTAACAGAATCTTTAGGAAACTGCGGTTCAAATTTCATTTTCGAATTCGGAAAAACAGTTACTTTTACTTCAATTGTGTCGAGTTCAGGATATAAAATAGACAAGCTGTCGATATCTAATTTTTGCTGTACAAGCTGCGCCATAACATCAAAAAAACATTTTTGACGTTGTTTTTCATCAGCAATTGTTTCACATTCTGCAAGGCTTGGATATTCGTCAACTTCTTTCCAATTAATGGTTTTCAGCTCTTTTTGAAGTAATTCTTTTTCAGACGGAACCTTCTTCTCAAAATATTGACAAGAATTAAATAATAGAAAAATTAAAAAAATGAAAAACTGCTTCAAGATTTTGAGGTTGAGTTGAATAAAGTGATTTGTGGTATAAAAATACGATTATTTTTTTTGCGAACCTTTGTATTCTAAATAATCTTCATAGCTTTCTGAGAGCCATTGTTGTTTGCTTTGAGCTGCAATTTCCTTTTGATCAGGATATAAGGAAGCAAGCCGGTCTGAAAATGTCGCAATCTGTACGGTATAAGTATAAAACTCAGTTTTAGTAAAAAGAATTTCGGGATCTTCTTTGCGATTAAAAAAATCAAGAAAAAGTGCATCAAATTCTTTAAGCGAAAAATTTAATACTTTTTTCTTATTACTTTTATAAATGCTGTCCTGAAGAAGTAGATCATCTATAGAAAGTTTTTGAGTCTGCGCATACAAATTCGAGTGAATCGAAAATAGCAGAAAGTGAAATGCAAATATTTTCAAAAATTTTGACATAGCTTATTTTTTATTGGATCTGCAAATACAATTTACAAAAAAAATATGGATTTAGTATTGTTGTTGCTCGGTTTTATATGTATGATTATCGGTGTTTTAGGCAGTTTTTTGCCTGTTTTACCTGGATTGTCAAGTTGTTGGGTTGGATTACTGCTTTTGTATCTCACAAAAGCTGTCGAAAACAATTATTGGGTTTTAGGCATCACATTGTTGATTACGATTAGTATTACAATTCTTGATTATGTCATTCCGTCAAAAGGAACTAAAAAATTTGGAGGAAGTTCTTACGGAGTCTGGGGAACAAACATTGGTTTAATCATTGGTATTTTGGCTCCAATACCTTTCGGGGTAATTATCGGGCCTTTTGTTGGTGCATTTTTAGGTGAACTTATTTATGATTCAAAAAACCATCAAAGAGCCTTAAAGGCGGCAACGGGATCACTGCTTGGCTTTTTGGCCTCTAGCTTTATAAATTTTATGTTTTGTATTATTTTTCTTGGCATTTTTTTACATCTTACATGGGAATATCGAAACATTTTATTTTAATTATGTAAATGTACTCAGGATTTTTCTTACAATTTGTTTGTTTTTGAAAAATGTTGAAATCTTTCGAAAAATATTTTCATTTTCTTTTGATTTCGAAAGTGTTATGTTTACTGGTCTTCATGACAGTTTTTGTTAATGAGCTGTTAATCGGGTATGTATATTCTTAACTTATTTTTTGGAAATGTTAAAATATTTTATATTTTTATCCTGATAAACGATAAAAAGCCTCACTTTATCGATTATTTTAAACAATTATAAATAATTATTTTATAAGTTATGAGTATGACCCCAAACCTACAAATTGAACTTAGACGTTTTATTTCATCTAATGTTGTTTCTAAGCTAAACAAGTTTTATTTTGAAAATGATGCACTTTTAATCAAAGGAATTGATGTTTCTATAGGCACAATTTTAATGGGTCTATACAACAAAGCCGAAGACCTAGGCTTTTATAAAGAAGTTGTAAAATTAATTGAAGATGATTCGACATTTTATCAGGAAGTTGATTTTACTGCGGGCCGAATTTTATCAGTTGACGACTGTTATCGCATCGAAGGAAACGCCATCTTAAAAGAAATCTTTACCAATAAAAAAGGAAGAATTTCTGAAATGATTTCAAATGAAGTCGGAATCAAAAGTGAAACTGCCCGCGAAATATTAAATTTTTCTGCACTTCTAGTAGTCTCTTATCTTAAAAATAATATGCAGCTATTAGACAGTTTAAAATTACTTCTTGAAGAACAGAAAAGAGAAATTCTAAACAGCATTCAGCCAGGAATCAAAATCATCTTAGGATTCTCATGTTACGAAACCGTTGAAGACAAAAACCAAAACATCGGAAGATCTATTTTCACTCTTTTCGGACATAATTTTTTCAGTTTCTAAAAAAAAAATCCCGTCTTACAAAAGCAAAACAGGATTGATATTTAATCTAATTTGAAAAACTTATGCGTTTTTCAAATTGATAACCTCTTGGTCTGTCAAGAAACGCCAGTTTCCTCTAGGCAGATTCTTTTTAGTTAAACCAGCAAATGAAACGCGGTCAATACGCAAGACATCATAATCAAAGTGTTCGAAAATAGCACGAACTACTTTTACATTAGACGATTTTAGTTTAAGGCCAACTTCACTTTTTGCTTCTTTTTCAATATAACTCACTTCTTCAACAAACACACGGTGTCCGTCAAGAACAAGACCTTTACTGATTTTTTCCAAATCTTCAAATTTCAAATTCTTATCTAAAGAAACCTGATAAATTTTAGACGATTTCTGACTCGGCAAAGTAAACTTGCGAATCATATCGGTATCATTAGTAAACAAAAGCAATCCAGTTGTGTTCTTGTCCATTCTTCCTATCGGAGCAATTTTTGCAGTAGTAGAACCGCGAACAAGCTCTAGAACGTTACGGTATTCCTGCCCTTCATCAAGCGCAGTAGTAAAGTTTTTAGGCTTGTTTAATAAAATGTATTCTTTCTTTTCAGGAGTCAAGGTAACACCATCAAAGTTTACAACATCATTCAGTTTTACTAAATAACCCATTTCAGTAACTGGAACGCCATTTACTTTTACGTTTCCAGACTGAATATATATATCAGCATCACGACGCGAGCACACTCCAGAATTTGAAATGTATTTATTCAGACGAATTTCATCTGAAGCCTTTTGTCTCTTTGGCGCCTGATTTTGTTTCTTAATTTTTTGCTCCGCTGCTTCCTGAGCCGCTTTAACTTCAGGCTTCACTTTTTTCGGCCCTTGAGCGCGCTTAGCCATAGGAGGTTTTGGCTTGCTTGAGTTTGATCTTGAGCTGTTTGGTCTCGATCCGCCTCTTTTATTATTGCCTTCCTTATTGTTCATAAATTCTGTAATTTGTGCAAAGAT
Organism: Flavobacterium sp. 245; assembly: GCF_004362055.1. Taxonomy (GTDB): domain Bacteria; phylum Bacteroidota; class Bacteroidia; order Flavobacteriales; family Flavobacteriaceae; genus Flavobacterium. Next base: position 258,735 of record NZ_SNXB01000001.1, on the reverse strand, counting down.
AGTTTTTTCTGACCAAATAAACTTAAGTTCATTGTTCTTAGATTAATAGCAAAAAAAATAAATGGATTTTGAAGCACCGCAATTGGCTTTTTTTCAGGCAGTAATTCCCGCTTTCCGTTTCAATCTTTTATGGCGAACCCCGCCATAAAAGGATTTTCACTTTAAACGAAGTTCACTGAACTCCTATGAAAATAAAGGTTAAGTGAAGTAATCGGGGCTAGAATTCAAACAATTGGCTTCTTTTAAACATTTGGGCTATTACATAAAGTTTAACAGAGATGCACAAAGAAAAAATCTGCTCAATCTGCCAAATCTGCGTGAAACAACTTTTTTTAATATTTAGAAATCAATTCGCGCCCGTGCCATAAAACACTGGGATTAATTAAAACAATGCAGAAAACGCCAGAAACGATCAAAAATTTTAAAACATTGTGAAGCATTAAAAACTGCTCTTTCGAATTTGATCTCCAAAGAAAAATCAGGAAAAAAAGCAATACCCCAAAACAGACATAAAAGTAAATGTCCATATAGCCAACATCATAAATATTTACCAAAATATAAACCGGAATTATGGTTAAAAAAGTCAAAATAGTAATAACCTGTTTCGAGACTTTTTCGCCATAGATAATAGGTATTGTGCGATAATCATTGGCCAAATCGCCTTTTAGGTTTTCCAAATCTTTTATCATTTCCCGAATCAAAAGCAATAAAAACAAAAATATTGCATGCGCCGAAATGACCATAAAATGACTCATATGATCTTCAATTTCTTCAAACGAAATCTTATTGTAGAAATACAGTAATATGGCAAAAAACGGAATTACAGCCATAAAAGCCGCCATTAGATTACCAATAATTGGGTATTTTTTGATTTTATGAGAGTAAAACCAAATCAGGAAAATATATCCCGAAAAGAATAAGAAAGCGCGCCATGAAACAATAGAAGCCATTAAAACCGCTAAGAAATTGAGACTGAAGTAAACCGTCAGTTTGGTTTTTTGGCTTACCAGACGATCCAGCATTGATTTGTTTGGCCTATTGATCAAATCCTTTTGGCTATCGTAAAAATTATTGATAATATAACCCGAAGCAATTGTTATAGCCGAAGCAAAAACAATAAGAAATAAATAAAAATCCAGCAGAATATCAAGCGCTCTTTTTTCTGGAGCCAAAATAAAAATCGCCGATAAATATTGTGCTAAAACAATAATAGGGATATTGTAACCGCGTACCACAGAAAACAAACTGACAATTTTCATTACTACAAGTTTGTGCTGTCTGCTTAACATAAATTATAAAGTATGATGGATTAGATTTGGGAAGTTAAAAGATATTTTTTGATTCTGAAAGTTTAGAGTTTGTTTTTTAACAATTCACCAGATCCGTAGCCTAATTTTCGGATGCAGGCCAAAGCTTGTTTTTGTGTAATATCAACTTCTGTAATGTCCTTTTTTTCTACAAGAACTACAGAGCCACTCCACGGATTTGGAGCATCAGGAATAAAAACAGCAAATTTATTTTCGTTTATTTCTTCGACCATAAAGGCAAATTGTATACCAGCATCTGTAGGAACAAGAATTACTTTTAAATCCTGATTTGATTCAAAACCCAACATACTTTCGTTCATGTTTTTCATGAAAGAATATCCAGGAACAAAGCTTAATATTCCGTCTTCCAATTTTCGTATTAATCTTTGTGCGCCACCAGTCTTGGCAATTAAACCTGCCGTAAAACAAATAAAAGCAATAATAAAGATGGCAACAATTTCTTCAACTGCCAATCCTAAAACTTTGACTTCGGGAAATTGATGAACAATTGGTTTTGTAATTTTTTGAATGATGCTAAATCCTTTCTCCAGAAGTACCAATAATAAAATTAAGGGTGCTAAAAAGAGAACTCCTCCTAAAAAAGTTGCTTTGATGATTTTTAAAATACTTTTCATAGGCAATAATTTTTTAGGATTAAGATTTTAAGAAAATGTATTCAAATAGCAGTAAGTTTTTTAAGAGATTGAAACTTAGAATTGATAAACTACTTCTAGTTTGTAATCTTTCAATGAAGCTTTTGCACGTTCTAAATCTTCAGTAAAACCAAGAATATAGCCACCACCGCCAGAACCGCAAAGTTTCAGGTAGTAATCGTTAGTATCAATTCCGTGTTGCCAGATTCCGTGAAATTGCTCGGGAATCATAGGTTTGAAATTGTTTAGAACAACTTTAGAAAGCTTTTTAGTATTTGTGAACAGAGATTTCATGTCGCCATGTAAAAAGTTTTCTACACAAGCGTCAGTATATTTAACAAATTGATTTTTAAGCATCGTACGGAAACCCTTGTCTTTTAGGTTTTCCATAAAAATATTGACCATTGGAGCCGTTTCACCAACAATTCCAGAATCCAATAAAAATACAGCGCCTTTTCCGTCAAAACTCTGAGTGGGAATTCCGGTTGCTTCAATATTATCTTTAGAATTAATCAAAATCGGAATACTCAAATAGCTGTTTAGAGGGTCTAAACCAGAGCTTTTTCCGTGGAAAAAACTTTCCATTTGAGAAAATATATTTTTAAGCTGTAATAGTTTTTCGCGTGTTAAATTCTCTAAAACAGTAATTTTATTGTTAGCATATTTGTCATAAATAGCCGCTACAAGCGCACCGCTGCTTCCAACTCCGTATCCTTGCGGAATACTAGAATCAAAATACATTCCGGTTTCAACATCCGTTTTTAAGGTTTCTAAATCAAACGTAACCAAATCTGGTTGCTGAACTTGTAAAACTGCAAGGTAAGAGGCAAAGCTTTGTAAACTTTTGTTTGATGCAATAGCTTCAGCCGAAGGTTCTTCAGACTTTTTTAAAGCGCCATTGTAAAAATTATAAGGAATAGAAAGTCCTTTAGAGTCGCGGATGATTCCGTATTCTCCAAAGAGTAATATTTTTGAGTAAAATAAGGGTCCTTTCATAATGTATTTAAAGTCTAAAAATCAAATTTTAATTAAAGATACGGAAAATTATAATGCAATTGATCCTTCTCCAATTTGGTCACAAATGTACTGACCATTCTGACAAAATACAACTAATTCGTCCTTAATAAATTGTAATACTTTTTCGCTAACGTTTTCGGGATAAAGCACATGCACATTTGCTCCTGCATCAAGGGTAAAACAAACCGGAATCTGAGTTTCATTTCTAAATTTCCAAATTGCATTTATGATCTGCAATGTATTTGGTTTCATTAAAATAAAATAGGGCATCGAAGTCATCATCATGGCGTGTAAAGTCAACGCTTCGCTTTCAACCACCTTGATAAATTCGTCTAAATTTCCGTTTTCAAAAATGGAAATTAGTTTATCCAGATTTTCGTGTGCTTGAGCGAAACGTCTTTCAGCATACGGATGATTGTGCATTAAATCGTGACCAACCGTGCTTGAAACTTGCTTTTCACCTTTATCAACTAATAAGATTGTATCTTGATAATTCTTGAAATTTTCATGAATTGCATACGGAAATTCAACTCCAAATAAATCTGTACTTCCTTCAATATTTGCCTGATTTCCCCAAACCACAACATTTCCTTTTACACTTCTACACGCACTTCCTGAACCTAAACGAGCAAGAAAAGATGCTTTTTGATAGAAATAATCATCTGTCATTTCTGGATTTAGCAATCGTTCTAAACTCATAAAATTCATCGCCAGCGCCGCCATTCCAGAAGCAGAAGAAGCAATTCCTGAACTGTGCGGAAATGTATTCTGAGTATCAATCGTAAAATGATAGTCTTTTAAAAACGGAAGATAAACTTCAACTCTTTCCAAAAACTTCTGAATTTTTGGTTTGAAATCTTCTTTTGGTTTTCCTTCAAAAAGCAAATCAAAAGAAAAGCTTTTATCTGTCATGTTGAACGAAGTCGAAGTGTCTCTTTTTTCAAAACCCAATTTCGTAATCGTTTTGCAATTATTCAAAGTAAAACTAACCGAAGGATTTGCTGGAATCTGATTGTCTTTTTTCCCCCAATATTTTACTAATGCAATATTGCTGGGAGCGCTCCATTCAAAGTTTCCGTTTTCGACTGTTGAAGTGTATGTGTTTGGAATAAAATCAGCTGCTGTAAACATGAATTATAAATTTTGGCAAAGATAGTTTTTAAATTTTTTCACCATATAAGTTATATAAGAAATTATAAGCAGGCTTTACTAGAATGAACTTATATAACTTATATGGTTTAAACTTTTCTTTTGACTATTTTTGATTCAAAATTTAATAAAATGAATAAATACATAAAAATTGCAATAGCTTTATTGGTTTGTTTAGCAGTAGGATATTCTGCAAGTACGGTAACCCGACCAAGTGTCGAAAGCTGGTATCCAACACTTGAAAAACCATTTTTTAATCCGCCGAACTGGATTTTCATGCCCGTCTGGACAATTCTTTACATTTTTATGGCTGTTGCTGCAGGATTAGTTTGGGATAAAATCAAAGAACAAAATGAAGAGGTAAAAAAAGCACTTCTATTTTTTATAATTCAGTTAACGCTGAATGCCATTTGGTCCTATTTATTCTTCGGATTAAAAAATACAATGTTGGCTTTAGTTGAAATCGTTCTTTTATGGCTGTTTATTTATGAGACGTATTTGAAGTTTGTGAAAATCAATAAAACCGCAGGTTATTTATTGATTCCGTATTTAGTTTGGGTTGCTTTTGCTACAGTTTTGAATGCGAGTATTTTGTGGTTGAATAGGTAAAATTTTGTTTCAAGTTTTTTTGTTTCAGGTTTCAAGTTTCAGGTTTCAAGTTTAATCAATACGTTTTATGCTATGAATAGATTTCAAGTTTTCATTATGCTGGTTTTTATTTCCTTTAAAAGTTCTGCCTGTTTGAATTGGGAAATTAAAACGTTGAAGAATAAAGTTGAAATTTATCGGGATCGAACACATCAATATGTTCCAACAGGGCATCAATTTAAAATTAAAGATTTTAATACTTTAATTTTGGATCTTGAAGAAGGATATGTGAAGACAAATGATATAGATTATTTGTCTGATAAAGGTTATGTTTTAATTATTCAGGGAAAATATAAAGAAGCTTTAGCCTTATATCTGAACATTGAAAAAATAAAACCAAACAGATATTCTACTGCATCAAATCTAGGGACTCTTTATGAATTGATGGGAGAAAATGAAAAAGCATATGAATGGATTAAGAAAGCGATCAAAATTAATCCAGAATCGCATGAAGGATCTGAGTGGCTGCACCTTAAAATTTTGGAAGCGAAAATTCATAAAAAGCAAAATCCAACAGGCGATTTTTTCATTAATACTAATTTTGGTTCGGAAATTATTCCGAAAACTAATTTGGGAGATGAAGAACTGTCGAAATTAAAAGATGCTTTATATTATCAGTTAAACGAAAGAATTTCATTTATAAAACCTGAAGATAAAATTATTTCGGTTTTGCTTTTTGAATTAGGAAATATAGCAGCAATAGAAGATTATGACCCAGATAGTGCTTCTAAAGTATATGAACTTTCAAAAACATACGGATTCCGTAACGAATTACTTAATGAAAGACTTATTTTATGTTATAGAAAAATAAATGATTTATGTTTAAAAAACAGTGATCAGGAGCAGCAAATTATGAGGAGAGAACAAAAAATGAGAATTAGGAGTTCAAACCAGTTGGCTAAAAATGATAATGTAATTCTAGCATTGATTTGTGTTTCGACTATTTCTATCGCCTTATTGATTTGTTTGATTATATTTTTCTTAAAATGGAAGAAACTAAAAAAATCTATTTCAGCTTCTTAAATTCTTCATTTTTAGCATACAAAAAATCTATTGTCGCCAAGAGGTTTGGATGTTCTGTTACTGTTTTAGATTTTGGATCGGCATCGCAGAATTGAAGGAAAAGTTCTTTTTCTTCTAGGTTTAATTTTAAATCTTTGACGAAGAAATCTTCAGTGCATGTGGCAGCAATTAATTTTCTAAAATTAATTGCTGCAGTTTCTTTTTTTGGTTCTTCTTCTTTTTTGAATAAGTTGTAAACTTCCTTGCCCAAACGAATGAAATCTATATCAAGCGGACTTCCCTTTACCTCATTAAAACCTTGAATTTTTAATCCCTCTTTTGATTTATGGGAATTTAGTTTGATTTCCTTTATATCTTCTTTGGTTAGGAAAATCTGTTTTGATGTTATATTTGAAATGATAACTTCATTTAATTCTTCCGCTTTCGGAATCATATTTACTATAAGATTATTGGTTCCCATTTCCTTTGCTGTAATTTTCAACCGTGCAAATAGATAATCTTTTGCGAAAAAAATTAAACTGTCTTCTGCTCTTGCCACAATTGAAAATTCTCCCAAAGTATTTGTTGTCGTAATTGTTTTAGCGGTTTTGTTTATGACTTCTACTTTGTTAAGCGGCATGTTATTAGAAATGACTTTTCCGTGAAGTAATTTTTCTGTCTGCGAAATAGAGAGCTGATAAGTGAAAAAAGAAATCGTGGTAAGTAGTTGTGCTTTCATTAAAATTTAGTTTTTAGTTTCTGTTTTCAGCTTTTTGAATTCTTCATTTTTAGCGTACAAAAAATCCAATGTGGCAAGAATATTAGGATTTTCCAAAAGCATTTTCGATTTGGGATCTGAGTCGCAAAAATCAATAAAAAGTTCTTTTTCTTCGGGCTTTATTTTTAAATTATTGATGAAAAAATCGGGTGGACACGAAGCAATTACCAGTTTCTTAAAACGATCGTCGTCAAGTTCGATTGTTTTCTTATGCTTGCCTTTTAAAGGAAATGAAATTCGAAGAGCTTCTCTAATTCTATTATCACTAACTCCTGTATTCCAGAATAAATCTTTGACATTTTTATCAATCAATACATCTGCAACAGCATCAGCATCGACCTTAACTTTATCAAATTTGACGTTAGTTATTACAACTTCATTCAATTCTTCAGGTTTCAGAATCTTATTCACAATTATATTATTCTGATTAATATTTTCCTGAGAAATTTTCAACCTTGAGAAAAAAGAATCTTTATAGAAAAAAATAAGACTGTCCTGTGCTTTTACCAAAATTGAAAATTCTCCCAACTCATTTGTTCTTGTGCTGGTCTGAGCTGTTTTATTAATTACTTCTACTTTATGAAGTGGTGTATGCTGCGAAAGAACTTTTCCGTTTAAAACTTTTTCCGTTTGAGAAATACTGAGCTGATATGTCAAAAAAGAAATTGTGGTAAGTAATTTTACTTTCATTTAATTTTAGTTTTTAATTTCGGTTTTCAGCTTTCTAAATTCTTCATTTTTAGTATATAAAAAATCCGTTACAGAAAGAATATTAGGATTTTCTGAAATTATTTTAGACTGAGGATCAGCATCGCAAAACTGTAGAAACAATTCTTTTTCTTCTGACTTCAGTTTTAAATCTTTGCCAAAAAAATCGGGATTTATAGTGTTTCTAATTAGTTGAATAAATTCTATTTCTTTGATTTTTGGTTTAGGTTTTTCTTCCTTACTTTTTAATAGGTAATAAATTTGCTTTCCAAGATAGACAAAATCAGGACTATAGGGGTCTGCCTTAAATTCGTGATAACCTTCTATTTTTAATCCTGGTTTCGGTTTGTGGGAATTTAGTTTAATTTGCAACATTTCTTCTTCACTCAGTTTAATTGAGGTAGTTCTCCTGTCTAAAATCACTACTTCATTCAATTCTTCCGCTTTCGGGATCATATTAACAATAAGATTGTTGCTTTCGATTTCTTTTGCCGTAATTTTTAATCTTGTAAATAAATAATCTTTGGAGAAAAACAACAAGCTATCCTGTAATTTCACAGAAATCGAAAATTCGCCCAAAGTATTTGTTGTTGTACTAGTGTGAGCAGTTTTGTTAATGACTTCAATACCTTTGAGAATTAAGCTGTTGGAAATTACTTTTCCGTTTAAAACTTTTTCCGTTTGAGAAATACTGAGCTGATAAGTCAAAAAAGAAATTGTGGTAAGTAATTTTACTTTCATTTAATGAACTTTTAGTTTTTTATCTGAGAATTTAATTGCTTAAATTCTTTATTTTTTGTGTGTAAAAAGTCCATAGTATAAAGCAGATTTTTCTGTTTTACGAGGATTTCGGCCTTAGGATCGGCATCGCAGAATTGCAGAAATAAATCTTTTTCTTCAGGATTTAATTTTAAGTCGTTTGTAAAGAAGTCGAGCGGAACTGTCGCTTCTGCTAATTTTTTGAAGTCTAATTCTTGAAATTTATATTTAGGCCTTTTATCTTTTTTTCTAAATAAATTAAAAATAGCGAGTAAGTCAGCGCCGTTTGTGATCGTTCCGTCATAAACGCCAGTAGATAAGGGAGGTTTTGGAACTATAATTGAATTTTCGTCAGCAGGGCCAACATGTGGAAATTTTATGTTTTTAATGATAATTTCATCCAGTTCTTCAGGTTTCAAAATCATATTCACAACAATATTATTTTGCTCTATAATTTGGGTAGAAACTTTTAATCTTTTGAAAAAATAATCTTTAGAGAAGAAAATCAAACTGTCTTTTGGACGAACTAGAATAGAAAATTCTCCCAATTCATTTGTTCTCGTACTGGTCTTCGCAGTTTTATTAATTACTTCAACATTTGGTAGTGAAGCGTTTTGCGAAAGGACTTTTCCGTTCAATAGCTTTTCGGTTTGAGAAATGCTAAGTTGATAAGTGAAAATAGAAATTGTGGTAAGTAATTTTACTCTCATATAGGATTAGTTAGTTGAGAGTAAAATTATTAGAATAGTCTTAATGAAAACTTACAGAATCTGTAAATTCTTGTTAATTCGGTTTTTTGGAGTTTTCAGTCGCAGACTTCTTACAATATTTCAATTAAATCTGAAGGCGTATTGATTACCAATTTGGCACCACTTGCAATCAGTTCTTCTTCTGTTCTATAACCCCATGAAACCCCAAGCGGAAACATATTGGCATTTGTTGCCGTCAGCATATCAATATCGGAGTCGCCTATAAAAATGATTTCTTCCGTTTTTAAATTCCAGTTTTTGCTTATTTCAATTGCTTCAAACGGATTTGGTTTTTTAAGCGCTTCAGTACTTAAACCAACGGCGGTGTTAAAATAATCCGGAAATATTTCGGATGCTATCTTTTTCGTTAGTTCATCTGCTTTATTTGAGAAAACCGCTAATTTAATATCGCGTGAAACTAAATCATCCAGCAATTCAACAATTCCTGCGTAAGGTTTTGTTTTAAGCGTACAAATTTCGCGATATTTTGCAATCATATTTTCGAGACAAACTTCGATTTCATTTTCCGAATTGTTTGATGCCGGCAAAGCTTTGCTTACTAAATTTCGTAACCCGCTTCCAATAAAATATTGATAAGCATCGTAAGTATGTGTTGGGTAATTTAGATTGGTAAGAACATTATTCATGGCATCTGAAATGTCTTCTAATGAGTTGACTAAGGTTCCGTCTAAATCAAAAATAATTCCTTTATATTTCATTCTATTAAATATTATTGGCTAAAATAAACCCGCTTGTCCAGGCATTCTGAAAATTAAAGCCTCCTGTTATAGCATCAATATTTACAATTTCGCCTGCAAAATAAAGATTTTGATGCAATTTGCTTTCCATAGTTTTAAAGTTGATTTCTTTTAAATCAATTCCGCCGGCAGTAACGAATTCTTCTTTAAAAGTGCTTTTTCCGTTGACCTGAAATTTTGCTTTTGTGAGTTGAGAAGCTAAATACTGTAATTGTATTTTAGATAAATCAGCCCATTTTGTTTCCGCGTCAATTTCAGAAGCCAAAACCAAACTTTCCCATAAACGATTAGGGAAGTCGAAAGGAGATTTTTTTGAAACGGCTTTTTTAGCGTGTTCCTGTTTTAAGTCTTTTAGCATTTTCTCTGCATCTTCCGTATCAACATCATTTAACCAATTTACGAAAATCGTAAACTGATAATTTTTGTCGAATAAAATGCGGGCGCCCCAAGCAGAAAGTTTTAGAATCGCTGGACCACTCATTCCCCAATGCGTGATTAGTAAAGGTCCGGTTGATTCTAGTTTGGTATCTTTTACGTTTACGGTAACTTGTGCCGCAACGCCTGGTAATTCTTTAATTCTCGGATCTTTGATGTTGAAAGTAAATAGGGAAGGGACTGGGCTGATAATTGCATGTCCTTTCTCTTGGAGCATTTCCCAAATTTTAGGATTACTTCCGGTCGCTAGAACTAATTTTTCAGCAATAAATTTATCGTTTTGTGTGTCGATTTTCCAATGATTTTCTGCTTTGTAAATCGATTGTACACTTTGACCCGTCAATACTTTTATGCCTAATTTTTCGGTTGCTTTTAAGAAGCAATCGATTATGGTTTGAGAAGAATTAGAAACGGGGAACATTCTTCCGTCGTCCTCAATTTTTAATTCCACACCATGTTTTTCGAACCATTCAATGGTATCTCCTGAACAAAATTGATGAAAAGGACCGCGAAGTTCTTTTTCGCCACGCGGGTAAAATTTAACCAATTCATTCGGTTCAAAACACGCGTGTGTTACGTTGCATCTTCCGCCTCCGGAAACGCGGACTTTAGAAAGGACTTCTTTTCCTCTTTCTAAAATGGCAATTTTCAGTTTCGGATTTTTCTCTGCAATATTAATCGCCGTAAAAAAACCTGCAGCACCGCCGCCAACAATTAGGATGTCGAAATTTTGAGTCATATTTTTTGGGTTGCCATTTTTTTTGCCACGAATTCCACGAATTTGCACCAATTTTTCTTTTGACTTTTGTAATTTTTTGCCACAGATTTCACAGATTTAAATGATTGAAAATCTGTGTTAATCTGTGAAATCTGTGACTATATCTTTTATATTTTATCTGGAAAATCAGAGATTATTCCGTCAACTTTAAAACTTTTTATTTTTTGAATGTCTTCCTCGATATTTACTGTCCAGGGTAAAACCAGAAATCCTTTTTCCTGAATTTCCTTAGTGTTTTCCTCATTCAGTAAATGATAATAAGGATGAATGGCCTTTGCTTTTATTGTTTCGGCGAAAGCCAAAGCTAAATTCAGATCCGTTTCGGTTAATACGCCAATCGGGATATTTTGATTTAAATCATGAACATCTTTTAAAGCACTCCAATCAAAACTCGAGACAATAAAATGCTCGTATTTCCAATTTTTCTCTGAAACATATTTTTCAATTAATGTAGAGACGCACTGCAGTGCGTCTTTACTTTTCAATTCGATATTGATCAGGCATTTTTTGTCTACCAAATCAAAAACTTCATTTAAAGTTGGAATTTCATGCTTATCAGCAACCAAAAACGACTTTAATTCCTGCAAAGATAGGGTATTTACAAAACCTTTCCCGTTGGTCATTTTGTCAATGGTTTCGTCGTGAATGACAATTATATGTCCGTCAGCACTTAGGTGAACGTCGAGTTCGATTCCGTCAGCATTTAAGTCTAATGCTTTTTGGAAGGCTTGTAAAGTATTCTCGGGTTCGTATCCTTTCGCACCGCGATGTGCTATTTTTAGCATGTCTAGAGAGTTTAACCGCAAAGGTCGAAAAGTTTTGCGCAAAGTGCGCTAAGGATTTATTAAAAAAGTTTGCTACAGAAAACAATAATAATCCAGATTTGTTTGCCACGAATTTCACAAATTTCCACGAATTATTTATCATATTTAAATTTGTGACAATTTGTGAAATTCGTGGCGAAAGAAAAAAACTTCGCGCACTTTGCATAAAACTTTGCGCTCCTTGCGGTTAAGTACGTTCCAATAAAACGACATCGAAATCACTATCAATAGTAACTTTTCCATCGATCACTTCTACTTTTTGATCTGAATAAGTGTCTTTTAATTTTGTTCCGTTTTCGAAGATAGCATTTACCGGAATTTCTTTTTTGCCTTTTGGTAAATCCAAACCAATAACGACTTTATCTTCGAAAGTTCCTTTTGTGAAAGTTCTGGAGAAAACATAAGGTTCTGAATTAATTTGCTGATGAATTCCAGCGCCAATTGCAGGATGATTTCTTCTAAATTGTCCTAATTTTTGCCAATGTAAAAGTGTCTTTTTAGTTTCGGGATTATTCAGAATATCATCCCAATTCATGTTGGAACGTAAAGTGGCATCGCCATTAGTTCCTTCAACAACTAATGATCTTCCAGATTCATCTCCGTAATAAACTTGCGACATTCCTGAAGACAGTAATAGTTTTGTTCCGGCTTCTAAAGTTTTAGTTCTATTCGCATCAAATGGCTGACCATCGTCGTGGGAAGACATATAATTAAGCACAGAATATCCTTTTAAATCATTTTTTAAAGCATTTGAATATTTAGAAAATAAACCTTCATAATTGTTTTGCCCTGCGTTCCATTTGAATTCAAAATTAATCATGCTGTTGAAACCATTTTGGAAATAATTTACTTTTCTATCGCCAAAATCATAATCCTGACCACCGCTGATTCCGTAACCGTAAACTTCGGCAATCGTATAAAACGGGTTTTGATCTAAAACTTGTAAAGGATGATGTTTCTTCCAGGTTTCAAAAGCGTAATCGCATTCTTTTTTAAAATCGGCCCAAACGTCTTCGTTGGTATGTTTTACGGTATCGGCTCTGTAACCGTCAATTCCGAATTCAACAATATAATCTGTCAGCCATTTTATGATGTAATATTTTGGTGTTCTTGGATAATTTGTTCTTTTGAAAAATTCATCCAACGACGCAATCTCTTTTTCATAACGTCCTTCTTTTTTCCATTTTTCAATCAAAAAAGGAGGGAGTTGAACCTCCTGTGTACTTTCTGTTCTTACATCCGGAAGATTATCAACTAAAGTACACATCGTTGTATTTTCGAATGATTTGTAATCGCAAACAACGCCAGTTCTAACCCAGTCAGAAGGCCAAACAGGATCTTCGGCAGTTACAGGTCCAGTATGATTGATTACGCCATCCAGAATAATTCGGATGCCCTTTTCATGTGCTTTTTGAACCAATTTGGCTAAATCTTCTTTAGTTCCGAAATTCGGATCCAAAGCCGTCCAGTCTTTTGCCCAATAACCGTGAAAGCCATAAGTCAAACCCGTTCCTTCATCAACGCCATCGTGAATTTGCTCTACAATCGGCGTAAGCCAAATGGCATTTATTCCTAATTTTTCAAAATATCCGGATTCGATTTTTTTTGTAATTCCGATGATATCTCCGCCTTCAAATCCTCGCAATTTTGCCGGAGTTTTGGTTCGGTTGAAATTTATGTCGTTGTCGGTATTTCCATTATAAAAACGATCGGTAAGTAAAAAGTAAACATTTGCTCCTTCCCAAACGAAAGGTGTTTTCGAAGTATTTTCGTTATTCATTGAAACTGATTTTGAGCCAGAACAACTCGTGATTAAGAATACTAAAGGTAAAAAAAGGAAAGTGTATTTTTTCATTTATATAAAATTTAACGTTGTAGAGACGCACTGCAGTGCGTCTTTACGATAGACATTGTGTTGTAAACCGTATTAATTAAAAAAAAAATAGCCACTAATTCACGAATTATTTTAATACTCTATGAAAATATAAATTCGTGAATTAGTGGCGGAAAATAGTAACCTATAATTTTAAACACATAGAAACATAGGTTTTCATTCTCTTGAAAAGGTTGAAAAAAAATGACAAATCATTTCACACATAGCTATGTGTCTTAATGCTAGTGACACGTCTTTTTTTAGACTATCAATTACTATGTCTCTATGTGTTTAAATAAAATATTTATTCCAATTCTAAAATCAAAGCTGATTTTGCCTCCAATGTAATTTCAGTAGCTAAATCGAATGTCTTGCCGGTTAAAACATCTTTTCCTGATTTAAAGTTTTTGATGTTTTCTTTAAAACGATTTGTTTTGATAGTTTGTGTTTTAGCGTTGTTATTGAAAACGACCATTACCGTTTTTGCATCAGTATATCTGAAATAAACATAAGTGTTGTTTTCTGGAATATAATGCGTCATTTTCCCGGTATGAATCGCTTCATTTGATTTTCTCCAATTGAATAATTTGGATGTAAAATCAAAATATTGTGCTTGCTCGGCTGTTCTTCCTGTTGCAGTTAGTGCGTTGTTTTTGTCGCCGGCCCATCCGCCAGGAAAATCTCTTCGAATGTCTGCATCGCCTTTACCTTTATCTCCGCCCATTCCAATTTCTGAACCATAATAAACTTGCGGAATTCCACGAATCGTTGCTATTAAAGTCATTGCCAGTTTGTATTTTGGAAAATCGTATTTAAACTTCTCGTTCATACGATCAGTGTCATGATTTTCGGCAAAAACCAAAATGTTATTTGTGTTTGGATATAAAAAATCCATGGCAAAATTGTTGTAGAATTTAATCAACCCGTTGTCCCAGCTTGGTTCGTCTTCGTTGAAAGAAGAAGTAATCTGACTTTGAAGCGTAAAATCCATTACACTTGGTAAGTTCGAATTGTAGTTTTCAATTGCGCCAATTTTACTGTCTTTTTGCCAAAACGCTAAATTCGCCTGATTGTGCATCCAGATTTCTCCAACGATATTAAAATTAGGATATTCATTCGTAATTGCTTTTGCCCAATTGGCCATTCCAGTTTTGTCAGAGTAATTATAAGTATCCACTCTAAATCCATCCAAATTGGCATATTCAATCCACCAGATTGCATTCTGAGTTAAGTATTTAGCCACTAGAGGATTTCTCAAATTCAAGTCTGGCATAGACGGTACAAACCATCCATCAACACAAACTTCCTGATCTATTTTTGAAGCGTGAATATCTGTAATTACCTCACGTCTGTGGTGTGTTTGCGTGAAGTTTTCAAATTGATTGAACCAGGTTTTTGTTGGGATGTCTTTCATCATCCAGTGGGTAATTCCCCAGTGATTCGTAACATAATCCATAACCAGTTTCATGTTTTTTTTGTGCATTTCTGATGATAAACGAACGTAATCTTCGTTAGTTCCGTAACGCGGATCTATTTTGTAAACATCAGATTGTGCATATCCATGATACGAATGTTGTTTGTCGTTGTCTTCGCATAAAGGCGTGTTCCAGATTGTAGTGGCACCCAAAGACGAAATATAATCTAAGTTTTTTATAATTCCTTCGATATCTCCGCCGTGACGTCCTGCTGGTTCTGCGCGATTTCCTTTTTCAGTTAAAGATGCATTGGTATCATTTTTCGGATTTCCGTTAGCAAAACGATCCGGCATGATTAGGTAAATCAAGTCTGAAGAATCGTAGCTTTTTCGGTCAGCCGAATTCGCTCTTCTTTCTTTAAGGGAATATTTTTGAGTAAAAGCAATTTTGTTATTGGCTTTAAAAGAGAAAACCAATTCTGAAGCTTTTAGGTTTTGTGTGTCAATCGTAACAAAAAGATAATTTGGATTTTCTGTTTTTTCGACATTTTTAATCGCCACATTATTAGAAACTGAAGCTTCATATTGCGCGATATTTTTTCCGTAGAACATAATCTGTAACTCCGGATTTTTCATTCCCGCGTACCAAAATGGCGGTTCTACTTTCTGAATTTGCGCTTTCGCGGAAGCAGAAAAGATCAGAACAAATAGGAGTATTTTACAGAATGTGTGCTTAATTTGAATTCTCATAATTTAAAGTTTTTAGTTTTCCTGCAAGGTTTTCAAAACCTTGTAGGTATAATTGAGTAATCCTTTGGAAGACCTACAAGGTTTTGAAAACCTTGCAGGAAAACTCTAAGTATATCTGATTTTAAAAAAAAGACAAGTAATTCTGGGGAAAATTACTTGTCTTAAAAAAATTATTTAGTTTCAATTATGCTGATCGCATAACCTCCGCCAGGAGCAGATAACTGAGATAATTTTGATTTATTAGTTACAGCAATTTTCTTGATAGTATATGCTTGCGGATTTGTTTTGTAATGCGCATCTTTTGCATCAGCATAAATTGTTGCAGTGTATTTTTTACCTTTTTCAAGGAAACTAAAATCGATGTTTGAAGTACGAGATGTTTCTCCGTTTACGTTTCCAACAAACCAGTTGTTTGTTCCTTTTGCTTTACGGGCAACCGTAATAAAATCGCCTGGTTCAGCTTCAATATATTTACTTTCAGACCAATCTACAGCAACATCTTTAATGAACTGGAAAGCATCTGGAAAACGGTTGTAATTATCCGGAGTATCAGCTGCCATTTGTAATGGGCTGTACATTGTAACATATAAAGCTAATTGGTTGCAAATTGTACTGTTTACATGTGATTTATTGTCTGGATTCATTTTGCTGATATCCATTTCGAAGATTCCAGGCGTATAATCCATTGGACCTCCAATTAATCTTGTAAAAGGCAATACCGTAACGTGATTTGGTTTAGAACCACCAAAAGCCTGATATTCTGTCCCTCTTGCTGCTTCGTTTCCAATTAAGTTAGGATACGTTCTTGCAATTCCTGTTGGGCGAACCGCTTCGTGAGCGTTTACCATAATTTTATAATCAGCTGCTTTTTCGATTGCATATTGGTAATGGTTTACAATCCATTGACTGTAATGATTTTCACCACGAGGCAAAATGTCTCCAACGTACCCGCTTTTTACAGCATCGTACCCGTTGTCTTTCATGAATTGGTACGCTTTGTCCATATGACGCTCGTAGTTACGAACTGAACCAGAAGTTTCATGGTGCATGATAATTTTGATTCCTTTAGATTTTGCGTATTCGTGCAAACCTTTTACATCAAAATCCGGATATGGCGTTACGAAATCAAAAACATAATCTTTTGAATGTCCAAACCAGTCTTCCCAACCTTCGTTCCATCCTTCAACCAAAACAGCGTCGAAACCATTTGCAGCAGCGAAATCAATGTATTTTTTTACGTTGGCATTGTTTGCTCCGTGTGTTCCGCTTGGTTTTGCTTTTGAGAAATCAGAAACACCCAATTGTACTGTTGGGAAATCGTTAGTGTACGACCAAGAGCTTTTTCCTGTAATCATTTCCCACCAAACACCAATGTATTTTACAGGCTTAATCCACGAAGTATTATCAATTTTTGATGGATCGTTTAAGTTATAAGTCATTTTTGAAGCTAAGATTTCTCTTGCGTCGTCGCTTACCATAATTGTTCTCCAAGGCGAGTGGCTTGGCGCCTGCATATAACCTTTGTCACCTTTTGCATCTGGAGTTAACCAAGATTCGAAAGTCATGTTTTTATCATCTAAATTCAAATGCATACAAGAATAGTTGATCAAAGCCGCTTCGTGCAAGTTGATGTAAATTCCATCAGCTGTTTTTAACATCAAAGAAGTCTGAACTCCTGTTGGTGAAAAAGATTTTTGAGAAACATTTGCAGTATATGCTTTTTGAGATAAACCTCTAATTTCAGATAATTTCGATTTTGTATAATCGTATTCCTGAGTATCATAATCTCCTGGAATCCAGAAAGCAGTATGATCTCCAGTCATAGCAAATTGAGATCTTTCTTCTTTAATTACAAAATAAGTAAGATTCTTTTGCGCTGGAAATTCATATCTAAATCCAAGTCCGTCTTCAAATAAACGGAAACGGATAATGATTTGTCTGTCGGTTCCTTTTTGATTTAAGGTTACAGCCAATTCATTATAATGATTTCTGATGTTGTCTACTTCTCCCCAAACTGGTTTCCAAGTTTCATCAAAAGTGGAAGTTTTAGTATCCACAACTGTAAAGTCATTCAATAAAGATTTTTTGTCATCTTTAAGTTCAAGACCTAATTTACTGGTTTTTACAACTTCTTTGTTTTTGTATTTTAAATTGTACGTTGGAGTTCCATCGTTTTGAAGAGAAAATTCCATTACGAACTTGCCTTCGGGTGATTTTAATTGTTGTGCTTTGGCAATCGAGCTAAAAGCAAACAAGATTAAACTTGCGAAAAATAAGTTTTTCATGTTTTTTAGTTTTATGTAATTTAATTTATTTGTACAAATTTACTTGCAATTACAGGATTTCCGTTAACCATAATAGTTAAATCTTGATCACCATCTACAGTAAAAGTTGTTTCGTTATGATTTACAGCGACTTTCAAAATTTGATTTCTGAAATTAATTTTAAACGAATAGCCTTTCCATTCTTTTGGAATTTTCGGAGCAAAATGAAGCTGGTCATTTTTAACACGCATTCCGCCAAAACCTTCTACAATACTCATCCATGTTCCCGCCATCGACGTGATGTGACAACCTTCTTCAACTTCTTTATTATAATCATCCAAATCCAGACGAGAAGTTCTTAAATAGAAAGTATATGCCATATCCATTTTGTCTAAAACCGCAGCCTGAATCGAGTGTACACAAGGAGAAAGTGAACTTTCATGAACAGTAAAGGATTCATAAAAATCAAAGTTTCTTTCTAATTCTTCTCTCGAAAAATGATCTTCGAAGAAATAAAAACACTGTAAAACATCAGCTTGTTTGATATACGGTGAACGTAAAACGCGATCCCAAGACCATTTTTGATTGATTGGTCTTTGTGAACGATCTAAATCTTTAACCGGAACTAAATCTTTGTCTAAGAAACCGTCTTGTTGTAAATAAATACCCAATTCTTTTGAAGTTGGGAAATACATATCATCAGCCACTTTTTTCCATTCCTGAATTTCATTAGCAGAAAGACTTACTTTTTCTAAAATACGTTTGTGATCTGCTAGATATTCTAAACCAACTTTTGTAATTTGTTCCGATGCAAAATCAATACACCATTTTGCAATATAATTGGTATAGAAATTATTGTTGATGTTGTTTTCGTATTCGTTTGGACCAGTAACTCCAAGAATTACATATTGATTTTTCTCTTTTGAAAAAGAAGCTCTTTGGTGCCAGAAACGTGCAATTCCGATTAAAACTTCTAAACCTTTTTCTGGAATATAAGAGTAATCGCCTGTGTAACGGTAATAATTGTAAATCGCAAAAGCAATTGCACCATTTCGGTGGATTTCTTCATGTGTGATTTCCCATTCGTTATGGCATTCTTCACCATTCATGGTCACCATTGGATACAGCGCTGCGCCATTTTTGAAACCTAAATTATCTTTAGCATTCTCAATTGCTTTATCCAATTGATTGAAACGGTATGTCAATAAGTTTCTTGCAACCTGTTGATCTTTTGTCGCCATATAAAACGGAATACAATAAGCTTCAGTGTCCCAATAAGTTGATCCACCATATTTTTCTCCAGTGAAGCCTTTTGGTCCAATGTTTAAACGGCTGTCTTTTCCTGAATAAGTTTGGTTCAATTGGAAGATGTTGAAACGAATTCCTTGTTGTGCTTTCACATCGCCTTCAATAGTAATATCAGACATTTCCCAGATTTTTGCCCATGCCTCAATTTGATTTTGAAGCAAAGCATCATAACCTAAAGAAACCGCAG
This sequence comes from Flavobacterium sp. 245, assembly GCF_004362055.1. GTDB lineage: Bacteria > Bacteroidota > Bacteroidia > Flavobacteriales > Flavobacteriaceae > Flavobacterium. The sequence continues at coordinate 239,374 of NZ_SNXB01000001.1, read as the reverse complement.
ATTTGATTACTTTTTCGGCTCCAGCCAAAGTGTTTTCGTGGTTTAAAGAAACCGTATATCCACCAATTTTTTGAATAGATGAGGTTTGTCCTTTTGCAATAATTGTTCCGTAAGTATACTGAACTTTATCAGTTGTTGAATCGATTGTCGATGGCGAAACATTGATGTTTTCTCCGTTTGCCAAAATCGTATTGTGCATGAAAGTCGTAACTTTAAAATGCGTTTTAAAGGTCTGCGCCGTTACAAAAGCTTCATTTGTGCCTTTTTTAACTTCAAGCGGTTCCCAGAATTTTTCTTCCCAGTTCGCATCTTCATTGGTTACACCAGCGTCAACGTAAGGTTTGTAAACGATTTTTGCATCTTTGTTTAAAGGTGTGATGTCGTATTTAATGATTCCGGATTCGTCTAAATCTAATGAAAGAAAACGACGAACGTTTACAGCGATTTCAGTTCCGTTTTTAAGAACAGCTTCAAAAGAACGATTGTACCATCCTTCTCTCATATTCAATTCCCTGCGAAAGTTTCTAACTTCGGTGCAAGCATTTAAATCAAGATTTTCTTCGTTGATTTCAATGTCAATTCCAATCCAGTTTGGAGCGTTAAGAACTTTTGCAAAATACTTAGGATAACCGTTTTTCCACCAGCCCACTTTTGTTTTGTCTGGATAATAAATTCCGGCGATATAGCTTCCCTGAAAAGTTTCAGCAGAATAGGTTTCTTCAAAATTGGCACGCTGTCCCATAGCGCCGTTCCCGATACTAAAAAGACTTTCAGAAGATTTTACTCTTTCGGCATCAAATCCTTCTTCGATGATGGACCAATTGTCTGGTTTTATATAATCTTGATTCATTTCTTTTAATTTGATAATTGGGCAATTAGGGTAATTAGATAATGTGTCAATTAGAAAATGAGACAATTACTTGTCTTTGGCCGCTTCTAGTTTGATTTTATCCTTAATTGCTTGTTGTTGTTCTATTTTACTTTTTAATTGATGATTTTATTTTTAAAAATTGGTTTCTTTAAATTAGATAATTCAAGATTGCGTGATTATCTAATTATCAAATTGACACATTGCCACATTCTTTCCTAACCAATCAGTTTCTCGATAAACTGTGAGTCGATTTGGGTAAAATCTTTAAAAATATAGTCAGCTTCATGTAAAATTGTTTCCTCACCAATTCCCACACTTACCATTTCTGCGATGTTTGCTGCCTGAATTCCGGCAACAGAATCTTCAAATACAATTGAGTCTTTTGGATCAATATGTAATAATTGAGCCGCTTTTAAGAAAACTTCAGGATCTGGTTTTGCATTGGTAACGTCATTACCGTCAACAATAACTTCGAAGTAAGATAGAATCCCTGTTTTTTCTAAAATTGGTCTTGCATTTTTGCTGGCAGAACCTAATGCAATTCCTTGGTTTTTATCTTTTAATAGTTTTAGAATTTTTAAAACTCCTGGAAGAACCTCACTTTCATCCATGTCAACTAAATAAGATAAATAATCTTCGTTTTTTTGAATCAGCCATTTGTCTTTGTCTTCCTGAGAAGCCTGAACATTTCCTAATCCAAGTATAATATCTAACGAACGAACGCGGCTTACACCTTTTAAAAGTTCGTTGTCTTCATGTGTAAAATTTATATTTAATGATTTGGCAATTTTTTGCCAAGCTAAAAAGTGGTATTTAGCGGTATCAACGATCACTCCATCAAGATCGAAGATGAATGCTTTTTTATTATTCATGGATTTCAATTTTAGTTTTGCTATTTACTCTAAGCGTCAATAATCCTGCGAAAATCATTGATATTCCTCCAATTATTAGAGCATAAATAGGTTCATTATTAAAGAATTGTTTGATTACAAATCCTAATATCGTAGCAGCTACAATTTGTGGAATTACAACGAAAAAATTAAAAACACCCATGTAATAGCCCATTTTAGCTGCAGGCAAAGCTCCAGATAACATGGCATAAGGCATTGATAAAATACTTGCCCAAGCAATACCAACTCCCAACATTGGAAGGATAAGCAGCTGTTTATCACCAATAAAATAAATCGAAATTAAACCAACACCTCCAGCGCATAAGGCCAATAAGTGTGTTGCTCTAACGCCTACTTTTTTTGCAATAACTGGTAATAAGAAAGCCACTGCGGCAGCAACTCCGTTATAAACTGTAAACAATACCGAAACCCAGTCAGCAGCATCATTATATACTTTTGAAGTTGTGTCTGTAGTGCCAAATATGTGTTGTGTAACGGCTTGTGTAGTATAGATCCACATAGAGAAAAGCGCAAACCAAGAGAAAAACTGAACCCACGCTAATTTTTGCATTGTTCTAGGCATGTTCAATAAATCGGTCATGATTATGGTAAAACCATTTTGAACTTTTTTTGTTCGTAGTTGTGATGCAATTACAAACAAAACGCCCATGAAAATTAAGCCTACAAAAAGAATATATAGCTCTTTTGCAAGGCTGTTTTCGAAAATTAAAAATGAAATTAATCCTCCAATACCAGCAAACAATAATCCTAAAAGCAATTGTTTTTTTGTAGAAACACCCGCTTCTGTTTCAGAATTAGAGATCCCTTCTGTGTTTTTTTTGCTGTTAGCTTCAAATGCATGAAGTTCTTCGGGAGTATATTCGGTTGTTTTAAAAACAGTCCATAAAACCGAAAGCAGAAAAACGATGCCGCCAATGTAAAAAGACCATTTTACAGCATCCGGAATAATTCCCTTAGGTGCAACGTTGCTAACATCGAAAACATTTGTAAAAAGATAGGGCAAAACCGAACCCACAACGGCACCGGTACCAATAAAGAAACTCTGCATAACAAAACCTAATGCGCGTTGTTCATCTGGTAAATTATCACCAACAAAAGCACGGAAAGGTTCCATTGAAACATTTATTGAAGCATCCATTATCCATAAAGTTCCCGCAGCAATCCATAAAGTAGGAGAGTTAGGCATGATGAATAATGCAATTGAAGACAAAATAGCTCCAATTAAAAAATAAGGGCGACGTCTGCCTAAACGAGTCCAGGTTCTGTCACTGAAATAACCAATAACGGGCTGAATAATTAAACCTGAAACAGGCGCAGCAATCCACAAAATTGGGATTTCATCTATTTTAGCACCAAGGGTTTCAAAAATTCTTGAAGTATTTGCGTTTTGCAGTGCAAAACCAAATTGTATTCCTAAGAAACCGAAACTCATGTTCCAAATTTCCCAGAAACTTAATTTACGCTTTTCCATTATCGTAATTTGAAAATTATACGATAAGCGCTTTGCTTATCAAAACTTTGTTTCTTTCGAAGTAAAACTAAAAGCCTTGACGGGCGTAAAAGTATTAATTATTTTTTTATTTATGCTAATAAAAAAGCCATAAATATTTTTTATGGCTTTAGAATACGTTGATTTTAAGAAAATTAGTCAGTAGATTCTCTTTTTATTAAGTGGGTTTCTATTACTTCTGTAGTGTAGTTTTCATTTTCTTCTTCGTCATCGTCATGTTCGGCTTCCAGTCTTTCGATAAGCATTTTGGCGGCTTTATTACCCATTTTTTCACCACTCTGACTTACCGTTGTAATACTTGGAGTTGAGTATTTTGAGATGATTCCGTCTGTAAAAGCAATTACAGCCAAATCTTCAGGAACTTTCAATCCCATTTTTGATGCCGTTTTAATAATTGTTACCGCAAAAAGCTCATTTACAGCAAAAACAGCATCAAAAGCTCTGGCGTGCAAAAGCTCAGAAATAGTGATTTCGCACGTATCAACATCTTCAATTTTAATGATTAAATCTTCATTGAAAGGGATTCCGTTGTCTAAAAGCGCTTTCTCATAACCATCGGTTCGTAATTTTCCAACACTCACATAATCGACAGTTGTTACTAAAGCGATTTTTTTTCTTCCATTGTCAATTAAACTTTGAACCGCTTCATATGCGGCAGCCTTGTCGTCAATAATTACTTTGTCACATAAAATATCATTGGTGACACGATCAAACATGACAACCGGCATTCCTTGATTGATCACTTCGGTAATATGGTGAAAATCACCCTTATATTGGGTTTCTTTTGAAAGTGACATGATAAAACCATCGATACTTCCATTTGCCAGCATTTCCATATTCAACACCTCTTTGTCAAATGAATCGTCTGATAAACAAATTACAACACTATAGCCATGTTCATTCGCGACCTGTTCAATTCCGTTGATTACAGTAGAGAAAAAATAATGTACAATTTCCGGAATGATAATACCAATACTTTTGGTTTTTCGGTTTTTTAAACTAAGAGCAATGTTGTTAGGCTTATAGTTGTAAAACTTAGCAAAAGCCTGAACTTTTAGACGTGTTTCTTCGCCTATTTCTAGACTGTTTCTAAGTGATTTTGAGACAGTTGAAATAGATACGTCAAGTTCTTTTGCTATCTGTTTTAAGGTTATTTTACGTTTCATGGTGTTTTTTGGAAAAAATCTAATTGATAATAAAGGTGGACAATATTTTTGGTATTGGCAATTTTTGACTTAAAAGATTACAAAAAATAGAAAGTTTTCAACACTATCACGTTTTCGTAAACCAATAAAAATTGCCACCGGTTGTTCGTGTTAATAAATTCATAATTTTGAAATTCGAAGTAAAATTAAAAACTTAACTAACAATCACAAACTCAAACTAATTTAAACAAAAAGTATGAAAACAATTTACAAAAAGTTGTTATTTTTATTCCTACTGCTGCCGTTTACTGTGTTAGCTCAAAGCACACTAAGTGGAACTGTTGTCGATAAGGCAACGGGACAGCCGATTCCGGGGGTAAATGTAAATGTACAAGGCTCAAAAGCAGGTACTTCTACAGATTTTGACGGGAAATTTCAATTGCCAAATTTAAAAAATGGTGATAAAATTGTCGTGTCATTTATTGGATATGTAAGCAGTACAGTAACTTTTTCTGGACAAAAAAACGTAAGCATTTCTCTTGAAGAAGATACAAACCAACTTAAAGAGGTTGTTGTACAAGTAGGTTACGGTACTGTTAAGAAAAAAGACGCGACAGGAGCTGTAACAGTTTTAGGCGCAAAAGACTTTAATAAAGGACCAGTACAATCTGCTGATCAAATGATTCAAGGTAGAGTAGCTGGTTTGCAAATTATTAACGGAGGTGGTTCTCCAGGAGCTGATCCGATCGTAAGAATTCGTAGTGGATCTTCTCTTAGTGCAAACAACGATCCGTTATATGTAATTGATGGTATTCCTGTTGCAAATGGAGGAGTTGAAGGAGGAAGAAACCCTTTGTCTACAATCAACCCGAATGATATTGAATCACAAACTGTTTTAAAAGATGCTTCAGCAACTGCAATTTACGGTTCAAGAGCTTCTAATGGTGTAATCATTATTACCACTAAAAAAGGTAAATCAGGTGATATCAAAGTAAGCTATAACGGTAATTTCCAAGTTTCAGAAATTACTCAAAAAGTTGATGCTTTATCAAGCGGGCAATTTAGAGATTTTGTAAATGCAAACGGAAGTGCATCTCAAATAGCAGCAATGGGTCAGGCTAATACAAATTGGCAAGACGAAATTTACAGAACTGCAATGGGTACAGATCAAAACGTTTCTGCAAGTGGTGGTGCTGATAATGTTACTTATAGAGCTTCTGTAGGGTATACTAACTTAAATGGTGTTTTATTAAGAGATAATTTTGAAAGAACAACTTTAGGAGTTTCGTTAACTGGAGACTTTTTTGACAAACATTTAAAAATTCAGGTAAACAACAATACATCTGTAATTAAAAGTAACTACAGTAACACTGGAGCAGTTGGTGCGGCTGTAGGTTTTGATCCAACTCAATCTGTTAGAAATGCTGATGGTACTTATTTCCAATGGATGACATCTCCAACAGAATTTAATCAATTGGCTGGAAAAAACCCAGTTGCAATGATTAATCAACAAGATAATTTAGGTACCTTTAATAGAAGTATCGGAAATATCCAATTGGATTATAAAATGCACTTTTTGCCAGAATTAAAGGCAGTTGTGAATTTAGGTTATGACCAAATGAGCGGTAGAGGTTATGGAGGAACAGATTCAGATTATTTATTTGGTCTTAAAGGTTCTGGATATAATAACTCTTATGAAAATATAGAGAAAAGAAATAACAAGTTAATGGACTTGTATTTGAACTACAATAAGTTTTTTGATGGTATCAAAACACAAATTGATGTAACAGGTGGTTATACTTACCAAGATTTTAGAGAAGAAAAAAACAAATCAAATTATAATTTTGAGAATGATGTAAATACTGTAGAATTGTTTACTCCTACACATATCAATTTACAGTCTTTCTTTGGAAGAGCTAATTTTACAGTGGCAGATAAATACTTAGCAACTGTTTCTATTAGACGTGATGGAACTTCAAGATTTACAGAAGATTACCGCTGGTCAAATTTCCCTGCAGTTTCTGTAGCATGGAAATTAAATGAAGAAAGTTTCTTAAAAGATGTTGCAAGCATCAACTCTATTAAATTAAGAGGAGGATGGGGTATTACTGGACAGCAAAATATTGGAAGTGCTTATCCTTCGATTCCATTATATTTAGCATCAAACAGTGCTGCTCAATATCAATTAGGAAATACTTTTTATACTACTTACAGACCACAGCCGTATAACAGTAATTTGAAATGGGAAGAGACAACAACAATAAACATTGGATTGGATTTTGCTCTTTTCAATAATAGAGTGACAGGTACTGCAGATGTTTACGAAAGAACTACAGACGATTTATTATTAAATACTTTGAATCCACCTTTCTTCGGATTCTCTAATAGAGATAATTATAACGTAGGTAGCCTTAAAAATAAAGGTATTGAATTATCTGGTGAAGTAATTCCGGTTCAAAATAATAATTTAGAATGGAGAATTGGTGGAAATATTACATTCCAAAATTCAAAAATTACAGCATTAACAACAACTCAGGATAATACTCCTGGATTAGAAGCCGGAGATAATATATCAGGTGGAACAGGAAATAAAATTCAAAATAATCAGGTTGGTTATGCACCAAATTCATTTCATGTGTTTGAGCAAGCATATGATGCTGCTGGAAAACCAATGGATGGTGTTTTTGTAGACCGTAATAAAGATGGAATCGTAAATGAAGATGATATGTATCGTTTTCATAAACCAGCTGCTGATATTTTTTACGGATTCTATACAAGCGTGAATTACAAAAACTGGGATTTTTCTATGAACTGGAGAGGTTCTTGGGGTAACTATATGTACAATAACGTAGATTCTGGTAATGGTGTATATAATACGGTTTTAATCAGACAAAATGATTTAGCAAATGGTGTTGAAAATCTTTTAGAAACAGGTTTCAAACAAGGAAGTAATTTCCAGTTAAAATCTGATTACTATATTCAAGATGCTTCTTTTGTTAAATTAGATAACGTTACTGTTGGTTACACTTTTAATCAAAAAATAAAAGGAATCTCAATGTTAAAATTAACAGCATCAGCTCAAAACGTTTTAACAATCACCAAGTATGAAGGTTTGAATCCTGAAATTTCAAATGGTATTGATAATAATCTTTATCCAAGACCAATTACTTTCATGTTAGGATTAAACGCTAACTTCTAATTCAAATAACAAGAAAAATGAAAAAGATACAAATAAAATTATTAGGTATTTCTTTGTTTATGATGACGATGTTGTTTTCATCATGTACAGATGATCTAAACCAATCACCAGATAATGGAGATTCTGTAAGTAGTGACGAGCTTTTTAAAGATCCGGCTGCTTACAAACAAAATTTAGCAAAATTATATGCAGGTTTTGCTACAACAGGTCAGCAAGGACCTGCAGGAAGTCCTGATATTTCTGGAATTGATGAGGGAACAAGTCAATACATCAGAGGTTTTTGGATGATGCAGGAATTAACAACTGATGAAGCAGTAATTGCTTGGAATGATGGAACAATTAAAGATTTTCATTCACAGACTTGGTCATCAGCAGATACTTTTCTTGCAGCAACATTTGCACGTTTTTCTTTTCAGATTGTAAACTGTAATGAGTTTTTAAGACAAACTACAGATGCAAAATTAGCAGGAAGAGGTGTAACAGATGCAGCTGTTTTAGCAGATGTTAAAGCATATCGTGCAGAAGCTCGTTTTTTACGTGCAATGACATACTGGCATTTAGTAGATACTTTTGGAGCTGGATCAATCGTAACAGAAGATTCTCCAACAACATTCTATTATCCAGAATATTCTTCAAGAGCTGAGATATACAAATTTATCGACGAAGAACTTACTGCTATCGAGCCATTGTTGAAAACACCTAAAACTAATGAAGCTTATCGTATTGATCAGGCAGCAGCTTGGATGTTGCATGCTAAATTGTACATGAACGCAAAAGTTTATATTGGTACAGATCATTATACTGAGGCACTTCCTTTAATTGATAAAGTAATCAATTCTGGATATTCAATTCATAATAACTACAATCAGTTATTCTTAGCAGATAATGATAAAAATGGTGCTCAGAAAGAATTTATCTTCACAATTGCTTTTGACGGTATTCATACTCAAACTTATGGTGGTACAACATTCTTGGTTCATGCTCCAGTAGGTGGCAGCATGGTAGCATCTGAATTTGGTATCAACGGAGGCTGGGGAGGTGTCAGAACAACTTCGGCTTTTGTAAACAAGTTTGATGCTGTTACGACTGATACTCGTGGTCAGTTTTATACTAACGGACAGACGAAAGAAATTGCTAACATTGGAAATTTTACAGATGGTTATGCTATTCAGAAATTCAAAAATGTTGATGTAAACGGTGTTCAGGGATCAGATAAAGCTGGAAACTTTGCAGATACTGATTTTCCAATTTTCAGACTTGCAGATGCTTACTTAATGTATGCTGAATGTGTTGTTAGAGGTGCAGGAGGAAGTTTAGGAACTGCGACTACTTATGTAAATGCTTTAAGAACAAGAGCAAAAGCGAATACAATTTCTCAAAGTGATCTTACTTTGAATTTTATCTTAGATGAAAGAGCAAGAGAATTACATTGGGAAGGACACAGAAGAACAGATTTGATCCGTTTCGGAAAATTCACTGGAGGTTCATATTTATGGCCATGGAAAGGAAATGTGGCTGGAGGTACTTCTACACAAACTTACAGAGATTTATTCCCAATTCCAGCTGGATCTTTAGGAGCAAATCAAAATTTAAAACAAAATCCTGGATACTAACTAACTGAATAACGAAATTAAAAAATACCACAAATGAAAAATATAACTAAATCATTAATTGCTTTATTAGCATTAGTTGCAGTATCATGCAGCGTTGAAGATGTTCAAGACAGACCTGTAATCGAGGCGGTTACTGCCCCTGTATTAACAGCTCCTCAAAGCGGAACTGCATATGTTTTAACTCCAGATGCTGCTGCGAATCAAGCAGAGCGTTTTACTTGGACTTCTGCAGATTTTGGAGGAAGTGTTGAAGTAAGCTACGTAGTAGAAATTGACAAAAAAGGAAATACATTCAAAACGCCTAAAGAATTAGGTACTGTTAAATCTCAAAATCAAGTATCAGTTTCTGTAGAAAAAATGAATACTGCAATTTTGTCTTTAGGTGCAACTCCATTTACTCCTGGTGATTTCGAAGTTAGAGTTAAATCTGCAGTTGGTACTGAAACTCAATTTTCAAATGTTACAGGGATTGTTGTAACACCTTATACTACTGAAACTCCAAAATTATATGTTCCTGGAGGATATCAAATTGCTAGTGGTTATGGTGCAGCTGATTGGACTCAGGCATCTGCTCCAACATTATTAGCCGAAGGTTACGGAAAAACTGCTTTTGAAGGTTATGTATATTTTGCAACTGCGCAAGATGCTACAAAAGACGGACAAGGATACAAATTATCTACTAAATCTGACTGGAGTGGTACAAACTACGGAACTGGTACTGCAGCTGGTACTTTAAGTGGAGCAGGAGATGCTAAAAATCTTTCAATCCTTACACCAGGTTACTACAGAATTAAAGCCGATACTGACCCAGCAAAATTATCAATCGCTACATTAAAAACTACTTGGGGAATTATTGGTAATGCAACTCCAGGAGGATGGGATGCTGATACTCCAATGACTTATGATCCTGCAACTAAAAAATGGACAGTTATTGCAACTTTAACAGCTCAGTCAGCTCCAGATAATGGTTTGAAATTTAGAGCAAATGGCAACTGGGATCTTAACTTTGGAGACACAGGAGCTAATGGAACTCTAGAAGAAGGAGGGACAAATATTGGTACTAGTGCTGGAAAATATTTAATTACTTTGGATTTAAGCAACCCAAGAAATTATACTTATACAATGGTAAAACAGTAATAAGTTGAAACATAGAAAGAGGCTATCTACGGATAGCCTTTTTTAATAACCATATAAATTATGAAAAAAACTTTACTATTATTTTTCTTTTTGTTGTCGGCGATTTCATTTGCGCAGATACAAACAGCAAGCTATTCAGTTAGTCCATCTACTTTTGAGGAAACTGCATCTATTACAATTACTATAAATGGAAGCAGTATAAATGAAGGTACATGGGGTGTTACTGGAAATGCTTTATATATGTGGGCTTGGGCATTTGATACTAATGACACAACTCAAAAAGGTACACCAAACAATGGTACATGGGAAGCGTCAAGCGAGGAAAGTAGATTTACTTATAATGCAGGAACCGATACTTATACTAAAACAATTACACCAACGACTTATTACAATACAACAGGAATTGGTAAAATTGGATTTTTAATTAAAGCTAAAAACGGAACTGGCGACAAAAAATCACAAGATATTCTAGTTGAAGTGGGTTCTTTTCAAGTAACACTGACTTCTCCAACAGAAAATAGTACAACAATATTAGCGTCAGGTTCTAATTTTAATATTGCTGCAACTAATACAAACGGAGTGGCAAGCTATACATTAAAAGCAAACGGAACGACAATTAATACTAACGCAAGTACTGCAAGTTATTCTTATACTGCAAATAATATTACAGATAATCAAAGTTATGAGTTAGTAGTGGTTCAGGGAACTGTTACAATCTCAAAAAAGTTTTCGGTTGTTGTAAATCCAAATACAGTTTTAGCGGCTATTCCTGCAGGGTTAGTTGATGGAATAAATTACAATGCTTCTGATGCTACAAAAGCAACTTTGGTTTTAGATGCGCCTTTAAAAGATTTTGTTTACGTTGCTGGAAGTTTTAATAATTGGCAGCCTACAACGGCTTATGCAATGAAAAAAGATCCATCTTCTGATAAATTTTGGCTGGAATTGACAGGATTAGTTTCGGGAACAAATAATACCTATCAATATTGGGTAGGCGAGAGTACGCCAATGGCAAATTCTCCTGCATTAGTAAAAACAGCAGATCCTTATTCAACGTTGGTTTTATCTCCTTATGATGATGGTGGAATTCCTGCAGCTTCTTATCCAAATTTGCCAGCTTATCCAGCGGGACAAAGTTTTGAAGTTACAGTATTAAAAACAGGACAAACGCCATACAATTGGCAAGTGACAAATTTTACCAAACCAGAAAAAGACAAGTTGGTTGTTTACGAGGTTTTAGTTCGTGATTTTGACGCTAAGAAGAATTATCAGACTTTAATAGATCGAATAGATTATTTTAAAACACTTAAAATAAATGCGATCGAATTAATGCCGGTAATGGAATTTGAAGGCAATGAAAGCTGGGGATATAATACTTCATTTCACATGGCTTTAGATAAATTTTATGGTACATCAGATAAATTAAAAGAACTTATCGATTTGTGTCATCAAAACGGAATCGCAGTGATTTTGGACGTGGCTTTAAACCATGCTTTTGGAAGAAATCCGATGGTTAGAATGTGGATGAACGATCCTGACGGAGATGGTTTTGGATCACCAACTGCCGAAAATCCCTACTTTAATACAGTTGCAAAACATACTTATAGCGTAGGTGAAGATTTTAATCATCAGTCAGCAAAAACGCAATATTACGTTGAAAGAGTTGTGAAGCAATGGATTCAAGAATATAAAATTGATGGTTTCCGCTGGGATTTAACAAAAGGATTCACTCAGGCTTGTACAGCTTCGGATGAATCTTGTACAAATGCGTACCAGCAAGATAGAGTTGATGTTTTGAAAAAATATGCCGATTATTCTTGGAGTCTTGATCCGACACATTATACTATTTTTGAGCACTTAGGTTCTGACAGCGAAGAGCAGCAATGGGCAAATTACCGCGTTACTGAAACACCAAGCAAAGGTGTTATGATGTGGGGTAAAATGACAGATCAATATAATCAGTTGTCAATGGGATATTCATCAAGCAACAATATTTCAAGAATGATGAGCTCTAGCCGTGGTTTTACCGGAAATCGTTTAATGGGTTATGCCGAAAGTCATGACGAAGAACGTTTGATGTATAAAAATGTGATGTATGGAAATACATCAGGAACTTATAATGTAAAAAATTTAAATACAGCTTTATCAAGAATGTCAGCTGTTGGCGCTGTTTCACTTTTGATTCCTGGTCCAAAAATGATTTGGCATTTTGGAGAATTAGGTTGGGATGATTCGATTTATACTTGTAATGACGGAAGTGTAAATGATAATTCAGCTACTGTTCCAGGAGATTGTAAACTTGATACAAAACCACAGCCACAATGGACAGAAAATTGGTTGGGCGATACCAATCGTAATAAAATTTATTATGACTGGGCAAAAATGATCAATCTTAAAGTGACTGAACCAGTATTTTCAGGAACAGCAACAATGGCAAATGCAAATACATTAACGGTCAATATTAAAATAACAAACAGCAATCTGGCTGCGACACAATTAAAGGATGTCTTGATTTTAGCCAATTTTGATATAACAGCACAAAATGTTGCAACAGGTTTTCAATATACTGGTACATGGTATAATTTAATGGATAATTCTTCATTAAATGTTGCAGATGTTAATGCAACAGTAAATTTAGGTCCAGGAGAATATAGAATTTATGGAAATAAAACAGCCAATTTAGCAATTCCAGATTTTGATAAAACAAGCGCTGTAAATTTATATCCTAATCCAGTTTCAAATTATTTCACATTAAATACGGCAGTTTCTAAAGTTCAGGTTTATTCAATTTCAGGACAATTAGTAAAAAGTTTTATTTCAAATGGAAGTGCAGATTTTCAATATAATGTAAGCGATTTGAAAACAGGATTATATGTGGTAAAAGCGCATGATGAAAATGATAAAATTCAGGTTATGAAATTCATAAAGAAATAAATACGTCATTTTAAAATTTAGATCAAAAGCAAACTGCTGCTTTTAGGTTTGAAATTTTAATAGGTATTTAAATTTTGGTTTTTTAGTAGTGTAAAAGGGCTGTCTAGAAATAGACAGCCCTTTTTGTTTAAGGTTGTTTTGGTTATTTTTTCTCGTTGTATTCTCCGATCAAAGAAAAATAGCCAAAAGTTCCCAAGCCTAAAACGATTAGCGGGGTTAGAATGAATAAGGTTATAATTCCAAATACTGTATCATCCTGCTGGTCTGATAAAAATTTTGGCAAGCCAAATTCAAACACGCAGAAATAAGCGGCAGCAATGGAAAGTATAATCCACAAAACACCTAAAATTTTCTTAACTGTATTCATATTATATGTAGGTATTAAAGGTGATTCGTTTTGTTTTTATTATCAATGTAAACCATTCCAATCACAAAGCAGATCGAAGCAATAATAATTGGGTACCAAAGCCCATCCAGATAAAATTCAGGTTTTTTATTTGCTTTTGCATGGGTTACTAAATAGGTCGAAATTGCAGGAAGCAGTCCTCCAAAAATTCCATTCCCTACATGATAAGGAAGAGACATTGAAGTATATCGTATTTTAGTTGGAAACATCTCCACTAAAAACGCTGCAATTGGTCCATAAACCATTGTAACAAATAGAACCTGAATGAAAACCCAAAAAATTAATGTCCATTGGTTCTCTGAATTTATTGTAACTGTAAAAGTGCTTTGTGCCTCTTTTTTATCGGCAAAAACAGTTTTCTTTTCTACATACGATGTTCCGTCTGTATAGGTTTTGGAAATAGTGATTAAAGTATCATTATTCTTTGTTAATTCAGTACTTTGAGTTGTTTTCGCTGTAATTTCTGTCTTGTTTTTAATATTTGTTGTGTTGTACATTTTTTTATAGATCGGTCTATAAGAAAAAATAGCAAGGAACATTCCAAGCATCATAATATATTTTCGTCCAACTTTGTCGCTTAGCCATCCAAAAACAATAAAAAAGGGAGTTCCTAGGAGCAAGGCAATTCCTAAAAGTTCATCAACTTGTGAAGAATCTATATTCATGACGGTTTTCATGAAACTCATAGCGTAGAACTGTCCTGTGTACCAAACAACACCTTGCCCCATTGTAGCGCCAAAAAGAGCCAGTAAAACAAATTTTAAATTATATCGGTTTCCAAAACTTTCCTTTAATGGGTTTGTGCTTGTTGTTCCTTCTTTTTTAGCTTTTGCAAAAACAGGTGATTCGTCCATGTTTTTTCGGATTAAATACGAAACACCTACCATTACAATTGAAACCCAAAAAGGTACGCGCCATCCCCAAGTATCAAAAGCTTCAGCAGAAAGTGCATTTTTTGTGGCCAAAATCACCATTAATGAAATAAATAAGCCTACAGTAGCTGTAGTCTGAATCCAAGATGTCCAGTATCCTTTTTGACCAACTGGCGCATGTTCTGCAACATAGGTCGCTGCACCACCATATTCACCGCCTAAAGCAAGGCCTTGAAGCAAACGCAGAATCAATACTAATAAAGGAGCAACAAAACCAATAGTTTCATAACTCGGAATACAGCCTATTAAAAAAGTAGAACCACCCATTAATAACAGCGTAGCCATAAAAGTATATTTTCGGCCAATAATATCACCTAATCTTCCAAAAAACAAAGCTCCAAAAGGTCGTACTACAAATCCCGCAGCAAACGTGGCCAAAGTGGATAAAAATGCCGCTGCTGGATTATCACTTGGAAAAAATTTTGTCGAAATAACAACTGCTAAACTCCCAAAAATATAAAAATCGTACCATTCAATCATTGTTCCCATTGAGGATGCCGAAATAACTTTCCAAATACCTTTAGTCGAAGTTTTGCTCATAAAACTGTTTTGTGTACTTAATAACGATTAAATAATAAAATTATAGTTTTACGAATATAGAAGATATTTTCATATTCACTTAATACTTTTTTAACAAAAAGAATGTATTTGTTGACTTTTTTATTTTTAGTAGTATATGCTTTATAAAGTCCTTGAAAAAGTCAAATTTAATCGCAAAGAATATAAAGAAAAAAAACGCAAAGGTCCGCAAAGCAATAAATTAAACTTTGCGAACCTTTGCGTTAAACTTTTGCTCTTTGCGGTTGAATATTAAAAGGGTGTAAAAACAAAAAACCCGAATATTGCTATTCGGGTTTTGGTGGTACCTCCAGGGATCGAACCAGGGACACATGGATTTTCAGTCCATTGCTCTACCATCTGAGCTAAGGTACCGTCTTGTGCTCAATGCGGGTGCAAAGATAGAATCATTTTTCGTTTATCCAAAACATTTTTTTAAAAAAATCAATTCGTATCTTCGCAATGGTAATAAAATAGATATGATTTTAACTGTAGATATTGGTAATACAAGAATTAAAGCATCTGTCTTTGAGCGAAATACTGCCTTGGAGAATTTTGTTTTTGAGAAAAATGAACTCGAAAAAAAAATTAAAGAAATATTAGAAAAATTTCAAAATTGCTCCGATTTGGTTGTTGCTTCTGTCGGAAGTATAGAAAAACAATCTTTTTTGATCTTCGAAAAGCAATTGAATATTCATTTTTTTACTCATGAAGATGTTTTTCCTTTTCATAATAAATATGCAACGCCAAAAACTTTAGGTATCGATCGAATGATTTTGGCTGCAGGCGCAACTTTACAATTTCCTAAAAAAAACAGATTAGTTATTGACGCCGGAACTTGCATTACCTACGATTTTATCGACGAAAATGACAATTATCTTGGCGGTGCAATCTCTCCGGGACTTAGATTGCGATACGAATCGTTGCATCAATTCACGGCTAAACTGCCTTTGCTGACTTTTAAAGAACCAGAATCATATGTAGGAAACTCTACTGCAGAGGCGATTCATTCGGGAGTTGTTAATGGCTTCGTCTATGAGATCGACGGTTTTATCGATGAATATCGGGCTGCGTTTTCAAATTTTATAATAATTTTAACGGGAGGCGATGCAGAATTTTTGGCTAAACGATTAAAAAATACCATATTTGCCAATTCAAATTTCCTTTTAGAAAGTTTGAACCAAACATTTCAATATAAAATCGACAATGATTAAAAAAATTATAATAAGTGCTTGTTTACTTATCTCGTTCGTTTCATTTGCTCAGCAAGGTACAGCTTCACCATACTCTTTTTACGGAATTGGAGATGCAAGATTTAAAGGTACTCTAGAAAACAGATCTATGGCTGGGGTTTCAATAGAACAAGATAGTATTCACTTGAATGTTGATAATCCTTCAAGTTATGCGAGTTTAAGACAAACTACATTTACAGTTGGAGGAAGTTTTGGTACTTCTACTTTAAAAAATTCTACTCAGTCAGAGAAAGCGCAGCGTGCCACTTTCGACTATTTGGCAGTAGGGATTCCAATGGGAAAATGGGGAGCGGCTTTTGGTTTGGTTCCGTTAACTTCAGTTGGATATAAAATCTTGAACGATAATACAGATACAGAAGGAGCGACAAACAGCCAATTTCAAGGAAAAGGCGGTGTTAATAAAGTGTTCTTTGGTTTAGGTTATAAAATCAAACCAAACTGGAATATTGGAGCTGATGCACAATATAATTTTGGTTCAATTACTACAACAAGCGTAGAGGCAATCACTGGTGTTGCAAATCCAACAACAGAAACAAATAAATCTGAATTGTCGGGTATTAATTTTAATATCGGAACAATGTATCAGACTAAGATTTATAAAAAAATGATGTTGTTTACTAGTTTAAATTACACATTTGCAAGTACATTAAATGCAGACAATACCAGAGTTATTTCGGTAACTGATGATCCAGATCCTATTACATTTGATCCCGTTGCAGCAAAATTAAAAATGGGTAATAAATTGACAATTGGTGCGGGTGTTGGTATACCTAGAAAATGGCTTGTTGGTACTACATTAGCATTTCAAGGAGAAGGACAGTATCAAAATTATTACAATTCAAGCGATGATGTTCGTTATGAGAAGTATTCAAAATATGCTGTTGGAGGATATTATATTCCTAATTACACTTCGTTTACAAATTATTTCAGCAGAGTTACCTATAGAGCCGGTTTGAAATACGAAAAAATAGGATTGGTAATTAATAATCAGTCAATAAATGATGTGGGGATGACTTTAGGTGCAGGATTTCCAATTACTGGATCTTTTTCAAATGTGAACATAGGAATCGAATTTGGTAAGAGAGGTACAACTTCTGCAGGCTTGATTCAGGAGAATTATTTAAACTTCAGCGCAAGTTTCTCTTTCAATGACAGATGGTTTTCACAACGTAAAATCGACTAATACCTGAGTTATATTTTTATAAGCTCATTACAATTTACTACTTTTGGCAAATGAATTTACCAAAAAGATATATTAGAACCGCTGTCACAGTTCTTGCTGTGACACTGTTTTTTGGGTGTGAAAGTAATTTTAAGGAAGTACAGAGAAGCAATTTTGCAGAATTTGTTCCGGGAAGTGACGCTGACACTGTTAATATAAAATACACAGATTCTGGCCGTATTACGGGTGTTTTGAAAAGTCCTAAAATGTTGGATTATTCTAATCTTGAATTTCCTTTTACAGATTTTCCAAAAGGAATTGATGTTACTTTATACGATAAAAAACAAAAGCGTACTTTTATCAGGTCAAATTATGCTGTTTCTTATAAAAATACAGGAATAATAGATTTGCAGGGAAGAGTAAAAATTACTTCAGAGGCAGGACAGATTTTAGAAACTGAACAGCTTTATTTCGATCAGAAAAATGAGTGGTTTTATACAGAGAGAAAATTCAAGCTTACAGATGCAAAAGGAGTGTCAAACGGACAGGGGATAGATTTTAGCAAGGATTTTAAAATGATTAACTCGCAGCGAATAAGCGGCGAAATCGAATCGAACGAATAAAAAAATAGTATGGGAATTTCAAAATATACACAATACCTTTATTTAGTAATTGCAATTGCTTTTATTTACGATGGAGTTACGAAGCTAAATTTGCCAAATGAAAACCCTTGGTTAAGTTTTATAATTGCAGGAGTAAGTGTTTTTATGTTTTTCTTCAGAAGAAAATACAATAAGAAATTCTACGATCATTATAAAAAACAGTAAAAATGGAAATTAGTATTATAATATTATGTTTAATACTATCAGCCTTTTTTTCGGGAATGGAAATTGCCTTTATTTCCTCTAATAAAATTTATCTTGAAATCGAGAAAAAGCAAGATAACTTTTTGTCAAAAATATTAACCAGACTAACTCAGAATCCTTCAAAGTTTATTGCTGCAATGCTTATTGGCAATAATGTTGCGCTTGTAATTTACGGCTTCTACATGGGGGATTTAATTCTTCAATGTTTTGTTGGTTTAGGATTTCAGTTTTCTGCTTTGACCAGTTTGCTTGTTCAAACAGCGCTTTCGACTTTTATTGTTTTGATAACAGCCGAATTTCTTCCAAAAGTTTTTTTTCAGATTTATGCAAATTCTTTAATCAAGTTTTTTGCGGTGCCGGCTTATATTTTCTACAAGCTATTCTATTATATTTCAACTTTTTTTATCTGGATCTCAGATTTTGTTTTAAAGAAATTTTTTAAGACAGAAGGCGATCAGGTGCAGTTGTATTTTAGCAAGGTGGAATTAGGAAATTATATTACAGAACAAATGAATTCTGTGGAAGATGATGAAGAAGTTGATTCTGAAATCCAGATTTTTCAGAATGCATTAGAATTCTCAGGTGTAAAAGCGCGTGATATTATGACACCTCGTACGGAAATTGTTGATATTGATCTATTTGATAGTGTTTCAGACTTAAAAGCGCTTTTTATTGAAACGGGTTATTCTAAAATTGTTGTAAGCCAAAATTCGCTTGACGATATTGTGGGTTATGTGCATTCTTTTGATTTGTTTAAAAAACCAGCGACAATTAAATCTGTTTTAATGACGGTTGAGTTTGTTCCAGAAACAATTTTGATTAAAGACGCTTTGAATCTTCTTATCAAAAAAAGAAAAAATGTTGCCGTGGTGTTAGATGAATACGGCGGAACTTCTGGAATTGTTACCATAGAAGATATTGTAGAGGAACTTTTTGGAGAAATCGAAGACGAGCATGATCTCGATGAAGAGCTTTTAGAACAGGAATTAGGAGAAGGTGAGTATTTGTTTTCTGCTCGATTAGATGTAGAATATTTAAATGAAACCTATAAATTAGAAATTCCTGAAGAAGACTCGTATGGAACTTTAGGAGGATTTATTGTGAACTCTACTAAGAAAATTCCGCAAAAAGGTGATCATATTGTAATCGATAACTATCATTTTGTGATCGAAGAGGCGACAAATAAGAAAATCGAATTGGTGAAAATGACCATAAAAGACTGATTTTTTTTAATAATTAAAAAAATTGTTGAAAATAAAACGCTAGTTGTATTGTTATTAACTAGATAATTGTATTTTCGCAAACTGAATATAAAATTAACGATAATAAAAATGGCAGTTTTAGCAAAAATTAGACAGCGTTCCGCTTTATTGATAGGAGTTATTGCACTTGCATTATTTGCATTTATAATACAAGATCTATTTAATAAAGGAACATTTAGTCAAAGTTCAAAAGATGTGGGAAGCATCGACGGAAAAGATATTTCATTTGAAGACTTTAGAGTTAAAGTTAGTAATGTTGAAAAAAGTGGTCAAGGAATTACTTCCACTGAAGCTGCAAACAGAGTTTGGGATCAAGAAGTTTCAATCGCTTTATTATCTTCTCAATTTGATAAATTAGGATTGAGAGTGGGTGAAAAACATTTACTTGAAGTTTTAAAAGCAGATCCAAATATTGGTAAAAACCCAATGTTTTTAAATGCAGCAGGAATGTTTGATGTTGTTAAATTCAAAGATTACTTTAAAACTAATCCTGAAGCAGCACAATATATTTCTCAAAAAGAAAAAGATGCTGAATTAAATGCAAAATTCCAAATCTACAATACATTAATCAAATCTGGACTTTACACTACTGCTAGTGAAGGAAAGTTGAAATATGAAATGGAAGCTAACAAAGTAAACTTTAGTTATGCTGCAGCTTTGTATTCTTCTATTAAAGATAGTGATGTAAAAATCTCTGATGCTGATATCGTAGATTATATGAAGAAAAACGAGAAAAAATTCAAAGCGGATGAAACTCGTGAAATTCAATATGTTTTAGTTGAAGACAAAGCTTCTAAAGAAGACGAGGCTGAAATTAAAGCTAAAATCACAGGATTGTTAAACGGAAGTGTTGTTTACAATGCTAAAACTGGTAAAAATGATACTTTAGCTGGTTTTAAAAACGCTACAAACATTGCAGAATTTGTAAACTCAAATTCTGATGTTCCTTACGATTCTACTTATGTTCCTAAAAATGCTTTGCCAGCTGTTGATGCTGATAAATTATTCAGTTTGCCTGCAGGAGCAATTTACGGACCATATGTTTACGGAAGATATTACGCTATTTCTAAATCTTTAGGATTTAAAGCTGGTGTTAACGCAAAAGCTAGTCATATTTTAATTGGTTACGAAGGTTCTCAAACACCAAACCAAAAAGAGAAAAGAACTAAAGAAGAAGCAAAAGCTAAAGCTGAAGAAATTTTAGCACAAGTTCAGGCTAATCCAGATAGTTTCATGATGCTTGCTTTTACAAGCTCTGATGATTCGTCTGCACAGCAAGGTGGAGATTTAGGATATTTTGGTCAAGGCCAAATGGTAAAACCATTCAATGATTTTGTATTCAACAACGGAATTGGTAAAGTTGGATTGGTTGAAACTCCTTTCGGTTTCCACATTATCAAAATTACTGACAAACAAGACGGAATTCGTTTAGCTACAATTGCTCAAAAAATTGAGCCATCTGAAGCTACTTCTGATAAAGTATTTACATTGGCAACTAAATTTGAAATGGATGCTGCTGATAAAGATTTCAATGCAACTGCAAAAGAATTAGGTTTAAAAGTTGCTGCTCCAGTAACTGCAAAAGCTATGGACGAAGCATTTGGTCCATTAGGAAACCAACGTAACATCGTAAGATGGGCATTTGACAAAGAAACAAATATTGGTGATGTTAAACGTTTTGAATTAGCTAATATTGGTCACGTAATCGCTCAATACAAAAGTGAAAACAAATCAGGGTTGGTATCTGTAACTTTAGCTAGACCTTATGTTGAGTCTATCTTGAAAAACAAGAAAAAAGCTGAAATCTTAAAAGCTAAATTAACTGGTTCTACAATCGAAGCTATGGCTAAGAGTGCTGGTGTGGCGGTTCAGCAAGCAACTAATGTTACTATGGATAACCCAGTTTTACCAGGTGGAGTTGGACAAGAGCCTAAAGTTGTTGGAAATGCATTTGCTTTAGCAGCAAATAAAGTTTCTGCTCCAATTGAAGGAAATACTGGAGTTTATGTAGTGAAAAACGTTAGCACAGTTAAAGCTCCTGCAATTGCTAATCATGCAGAGTATGTTGCTAAGCTAAAAGCTCAAAGTGCATCTGATGCAAACAGAGTTTTGCCAGCTTTAAAAAGCAATGCTAAAATTGAAGATAACAGATTACAGTTTAACTACTAGTTTTAGTAATTAAATCAAAATATAAGACCCGAAACATTTTGTGTGTTTCGGGTTTTTTTGTTTAGTGTTTTTTGAATTTTGTAAGACATATTGCTTCATTTTTTGTAAATTATATAGGAATAATAGAAATATAATTTAAAAAATTTGGGATATTAAAATTATTACAGTTTATTTGTCGAAATTTTTATTTAAACAGAATAAATTTTGTCTGTATAGTATTTAAAAAATAGTGAGAGAAAAATGACGAAGTACTTTAATAATCAGATGTTTAATGTTTTTTATGTTTAATATTTTTAGGAGAAAACCAAGGGTTTATTCCAAAATTGAGAATCATATTTATGGAATAATCATTGAGCTTTTAAAAGTAAGCAGTACCGACATCAATGTTGATGAATTAGGCGGTAAATACTATTTAAGCAATGAAGAACAGCATTTCAAGGTTACGATCTTAAGTAACGATTATGTAATCAGATTAACGAACACACGTGACTCTGTTGCTGAAAAATACGACAAAGGTTTTGTTGAAGATGTTTTAAAAGCTGTAAAAGAAGAAAAGCATCGCAGAATGGAACTTGTTTATGATTCTATTAATAATAGTATAGAAAAGATGGCAGAGCGTCTCCATAACACGCTTATCGAATCTAATGAAATAGAGAATCAAAAAGTCCGTCATCTACAATCAGAACCTGCTGACGATAAAAAAGCGAATTTCTAAGAGAAAGTTATAAAATCATTTCCTCATAAGTTAGAATGGTTTCATAGCCCTTTGACTGGAAATAAGCGAAAGGATTTTCTTTTGATAAGACCATTACAAAATCGCCTCCCCACGCACCAAGACTCTTAATTGAGCCATTAAAATCAGGAAAAGCTTTTTCTTTTATCGTTTGGATTTCAAGAATGTTGCTTAAATGATTTTCATGTCTTTCAATTGCCTGCGCAAATTCTTTTAGAGTTTTAGAATGTAAAATTGTGTTGGTGATTTTGTTGTTTTCAGCAACACTTTTTACTAAATTTTGACCTTTGTGTGTGTTGTATGCGTGAATTGCGGTTTTACTGTTCTGCTTTTTATTTAGATAAACAAAGAAAATGTTTTTTGTAAAATCAGGATTAAAATCTACTGGTTGAACATTGTTGTTTTCTATTTTATAAAGAATAGGAGTGTCGTTTTGAGCACAAGCAATATCGTAGCCACTTCCGCCAAAACTGTTTTTCAGCAATGTAAAAGCATTAATTCTTGTCCATTGAGCGATATTATTAATCAAAGTCGATGAAGTTCCTAATCCCCACTTTCTTGGAAAAGTCAGGTTTGTCGTGATTTTATATCCTTCTGAATTGTTGATGAAGTCCGGATTTAATAAATAGGCTTCGTGAAGAATATTGATTAGCGTTGTTTTTACAGTTTCAATTTCTGAATCGGTATTGTTTATGATTTCATCAAATGAAATGGTGTTTTCGAACCAAAGCGCATCATCGTAATCATAGCTTTTCCAATCAATGATTTTGTCTTTTGTATTTTCAACAATTAAATTCTGTCCAAATTTAGTTGGCAAAGCAAAAGCATCTGCACCGTCTAAAACTAAATATTCTCCAGAGATTAATAATTTTCCGTTACTGTAAAAAGTTGTTGACATACGTGATTTTTTAGCCCCGATAGCAGTGAAAATCCTTTTGTGCTGGGGTTCAGCACAAAAGATTGTAACGAATAGCGGGATTAGCTCCTGATTATTTTCTTAAATTTTCGATAAACTCAACTACAGCGCTGTGTGAAACTGCCGTTTTTTTGAAATGAGCTTTAATTAACTGTCGCTCTTCATTTGTTGCTTCAAACTGATTGATGATATTGTTAAGATGCATTTTCATATGCCCCTCTTGAATTCCGGTTGTTGTCAAGGAGCGCAATGCTGCAAAATTTTGTGCCAGACCTGCTACTGCTGTAATTTCCATTAATTCAGTTGCTGAAGGTTTTTGAAGAATTTCTAAACATAATTTTACCAGCGGATGCAATGAAGTTAAGCCTCCAACTGTTCCTAAAGCCAAAGGAATTTCGATCCAGAAAGTAAAGATTCCGTTTTCGATTTTTGCGTGCGACAAACTTGAGTACTGACCATTTCTCGATGCATAAGCATGAACGCCGGCTTCGATTGCTCGAAAGTCATTTCCGGTTGCTAAAACAACGGCATCGACACCATTCATAATCCCTTTGTTGTGCGTAACGGCTCTAAAAGGTTCTACTTCGGCAATTTGAACGGCTTGTACAAAACGTTCTGCAAATTCCTGCGGGTTTGTGATATGTTTTTCAGACAAGTCTTCAATTGGGCAAGAAACTTCGGCCCTTACAAGACAATGTGGTACATAATTAGATAAAATGCTCATGATTACCTGAAGAGTATCTTCTTCAGAAAATAAATCCGAGTTTTGAAATTCCTCTTTTAAAGTCGAAGCAAATTGTTCCAGACAGGAATTGATGAAATTGGCACCCATGCTGTCTTTGGTTTCAAAAGTAGCATGAAGCTGAAAATAATTTTCAAGCAGATTTCTTTTGTCTTTTAGTTGGATGTCTAAAATTCCGCCACCGCGCTGTTGCATATTTTTGGTAATAGGCTGCGTTTCAGAGAAAAATTTAGGTTTAATTTGGTCGAAAAAAGAATGTAGTTTTTCGGCATTTCCATTGAAGGTAAAATGCACTTGGCCAATTTTTTCGGTATTAATTATTGTTGTTTTAAATCCCCCGCGTGTTGCCCAGAATTTTGCAGCTTTTGATGCTGCGGCAACAACAGAGCTTTCTTCAATTGCCATTGGGATGGTTTTGTATTTCCCATTAATCAAAAAATTAGGAGCAACTCCAAGTGGAATATATAAATTGGTAATTGTGTTTTCAATAAATTCATCATGAAGCTGCTGAAGCTTTTCGTCTGAATTCCAGTAATTTCTTATAATATTTAGAGCCTCTTCAGGTGTCGAAAAATATTCGTTTGCGATCCAGTTTATTTTTTCTTTTTTGGATAATTTAGAAAATCCGGCAACAGCGTTGTTCATTCTCAGTGTGTTAAATAATATTGTGCGCACAAAGATACTATTTTAAGAGTTTTGATTGCAATCTATTTGAGTTGTGAAAGTACGCAATCGTTATTTTTTTTAACATTTAACACTTAAAATGTGTATTATGTTTATTTTTTTTACTAAAATTGGGCTCTTTTTATATTTAAAATAATTATAATGAACACAAGTAAATTTACTGCAGTACTTTTATTTTTAACTGCGGTGGTTTTTGGACAGCAGAAAATAACTGTCGAAAACATTTTTGGAGGTACATTTCGTGCTAAAGGAATGGACCAGATGCAATCCTTAAAAAATACCAATCAATATACTGTTTTAAATGTCGATCAGGCAAGCAGAAGCATGCAGGTTGATTTATATGATTTTGCAACGCTAAAAAAAGTTTCCAATTTAATTGATACAAAAAACTTCAAAGAGCTTGCAGACGGAATTGACGCCTACACTTTTGATGCTTCTGAAAAAAAGATTTTAATTGCTTGTAATTCTTCTAAGATTTTCCGTCACTCTTTTACTGCTGATTATTTTCTCTATGATATTGCAGGAAATACTTTGACAAAACTAGTTGATTCCCAAATTCAGGAACCAACTTTCTCACCAGACGGAACAAAAATTGCTTACGCAAAAGAAAATAACCTTTATATATATGATGTTACTTCAAAAAAATCGGTTGCTATTACAACAGACGGAAAGAAGAATGCGGTTATAAATGGTATTACTGACTGGGTTTATGAAGAAGAGTTTGCGTTTGTGCGGGCATTTGACTGGAGTAAAGACAGCAAAAAATTAGCTTATATCCGTTTTGACGAAAGCCAGGTTCCAGAGTTTTCAATGTCAATATTTCATAAAGATTTATATCCAGGGATTGAAACGTTTAAATATCCTAAAGCAGGAGAAAAAAATTCGGCAGTTTCATTGCATATTTTTGATGCTGTAGCAAGTACTTCAAAAAAAGTTGATTTAGGAAGCTACAATGATTTTTATATTGCAAGAATGCAATGGACAAATGATAATAATGTGTTGTCAGCTCAGGTTTTAAACCGTCACCAAGATAATTTAGATTTATTGTTTATTGATGGAACTACAGCTGCTGCAAAAGTAGTTTTGAACGAAAAGGACAAAGCTTATGTTGATGTTACAGATGACTTGACGTTCTTAAAAGACAATAGTTTTATCTGGACAAGCGAAAAAGACGGATTTAATCATATTTATGTTTACGATAAAACCGGAAAACTTAAAAATCAGGTTACAAAAGGAAACTGGGAAGTGACTTCATACTACGGTTTCGACGAAAAAACTAAAACTATTTTCTACCAATCTACAGAAAATGGTTCTATCAACAGAGCCGTTTACCGCATTTCATTAGACGGAAAAAACAAAGTTGCTTTAACGAATAAAATTGGTACAAATAAAGCGACATTCAGCCCAAATTTCCAATACTTCATAAATACTTATTCTAGCGCTTCTCAGCCAACGGTTTACACTTTAAACGACGCAAAAGCTGGAAAAGAAATTCAGGTTATAGAAAACAATCAGGCTCTTGCTGATAAGTTAAAAGGATACAATCTTCCTTCAAAAGAATTTTTTGTTTTAAAAACAGCGAAAGGAAATGAATTGAACGCATGGATTATGAAGCCAAAAGATTTTGATGCTTCAAAAAAGTATCCAGTTTTCATGATTCAGTATTCTGGTCCAGGATCACAGCAGGTTGTAAATGGATGGGGAAGTTCTAACGAATATTGGTTCATGATGCTTACACAGCAAGGTTATATTGTTGCTTGTGTTGACGGAAGAGGAACTGGATATAAAGGCGCTGATTTCAAAAAAGTAACGCAATTACAATTAGGTAAATATGAAGTTGAAGATCAAATTGATGCTGCAAAAGTAATTGGTTCTTATCCGTATGTTGATGCTTCAAGAATTGGTATCTGGGGTTGGAGCTACGGAGGATTTATGGCTTCGAACTGTATTTTTCAAGGAAATGATGTTTTCAAAATGGCAATTGCTGTTGCGCCGGTTACAAACTGGAGATTCTATGACAGTGTTTACACAGAAAGATACATGCAGACGCCTCAGGAAAATCCGAGCGGATATGATCAAAACTCACCTATAAACCATGTTGAAAAATTAAAAGGCAAGTTTTTATTGATTCACGGTTCTGGAGATGATAACGTACATGTGCAAAATTCAATGCAGATGATGGAAGCTTTGATTCAGGCAAACAAACAATTTGATTCTCAAATTTATCCAGATAAAGACCATGGAATTTCTGGCGGGAATACCAGAATTCAGCTTTATAATAAAATGAGTAACTTTATCAAAGAAAATTTATAATCTAAAAATATTAACCTTAAATAAGAATAAATAATATGGGAGAAACTAAAGTAAAAACTGCGCATCCAAAAGGACTTTGGGTATTGTTTGGGACGGAGATGTGGGAGCGATTCAATTTTTATGGAATGCGAGCTTTATTGACTTTATTTCTTGTGAACTCATTATTGATGAAGGAAGAAGAGGCGTCATTAATTTATGGAGGTTTTCTTGGACTTTGTTATTTGACTCCTATGCTTGGAGGTTTTATTGCAGACAGATATTTTGGAAATAGAAATTGTATCATTTTAGGAGGTTTATTGATGGCGACGGGACAGTTGCTATTGTTTACCAGCGGAAGTGTTTTTGAAGGAAATCAAGATTTAGCAAGAGTGATTATGTTCTGCGGTTTAGGAACTATCGTTTTTGGTAATGGTTTCTTTAAGCCAAATATTTCTAGCATGGTGGGGAGTTTATATCCAAAACAAGAAAAAACAAAGCTAGATTCTGCTTTTACTATATTTTATATGGGGATTAACATTGGAGCGTTCTTAGGACAATCTATTTGTCCTCTTTTAGGAGACGTTAAAGATGCTAGTGGCTTTAGAGATGTTCATGCATTCAAATGGGGATTCTTGGCAGCTTCTGTTGCGATGTTGTTAGGGACAATTCTTTTTTACTTCTTAAAAAATAAATATGTAGTTTCTCCAGAAGGAAAACCTTTAGGAGGGCTTCCTTCTAAAAATGATGCTTCTGATTTTGAAGAAGGAGAAGCGCAGCAAGCAAACTTTTCAGGTAAAGCTTTGACAATTGCAGGAATTGCTTTTATAGTTTTAGGGTTCTTTTTTCACTACGTTGTGGGCCAGAATTTAATTTATACTTTAATTTACTCAAGTGGTTTAGCCCTGGCGGGATTAATTGTTTCAGATTCGTCATTGACAAAAATCGAGAGAGATAGAATTATTGTAATTTATATCGTTTCGTTCTTTATTATTTTCTTTTGGGCTGCGTTTGAGCAGGCAGGTTCTTCTTTGACTTTTATCGCAGATAATCAAACGGACAGAAACTTCTTTGGGTTTCAAATGCCAGCATCGATGGTGCAGATTTTTAACGGATTATTTGTAGTGTTATTAGCTGTGCCATTTAGTGTATTATGGGATACATTGAGAGCAAAAGATAAAGAACCAATTTCTCCTGTAAAACTAGCTTTTGGACTTGTTATAATTTCTGTGAGTTTCTTCATGATTGCAACTCAGGTTTCTTATATCGGAACTTCTGGTCTATTATTGGTTAAATGGTTGATTTTATTATATTTCTTAAATACATGTGCTGAGTTATGTTTATCGCCAATTGGATTGTCATTGGTAGGTAAATTGTCTCCAAAACGTTTTGCTTCTTTATTATATGGAGTATTTTTCTTGTCGAATGCTTCGGGTTATGCTTTAGGTGGAACATTAGGAGCAATTTTGCCAGCAACAGGTGATAAATTTGCAAAAGCAAAAGAATTAGGAATTGATCTTCAAGCAATTTTAGATAAAACTGTTACTCCAACTGCTGAGCAATTAGCGCTTTTAGAGAAACACCAAATTAGTGCTGCAAACCACTTTTTTGCAGGATTCGAAATTCATAATTTATATGAGTTTTTTATGGTGTTTGTTGTGCTTACTGGCATTGCAGCGATTGTGTTATTTGCTTTAACGCCATTCTTGAAGAAAATGATGCACGGTGTTAGATAAAATGGAAAAGACAATTACATTAGAAGAAATTCAAAATTTTAAAGGCAATTATCCAAAACAATTGTGGTACTTGTTTTTTGTTGAAATGTGGGAACGTTTTTGTTTCTACGGAATGAGAGGAGTTCTTACGTTTTTCATGGTGGATCAGCTTTTTTTAAAAGATGAGCATGCTAATTTACAATATGGTGCGATACAGGCTTTTGTATATGCGTTTACTTTTATAGGAGGTATTTTTGCTGACAAAGTTTTAGGATTTAAAAAATCTTTGTTTTTTGGCGGAATCGTTATGATTCTTGGGAATCTTTTGATTGCTTTTTCGCCTCAGGAAATGTTTTACTATGGAATCGCTTTCTCTATTATTGGAACAGGGTTTTTTAAGCCAAATGTTTCGTCAATGGTAGGTGAATTATACCATGAAGATGATGGGCGTAGAGATGCGGGTTACGGAATGTTTTATGCTGGAATAAATGTTGGAGGCCTTTTAGGGGGTGCTTTATGTATTTATTTAGGAAAATATTATTCTTGGCAATGGTGCTTTTTGTCAGCAGCTATTGTAATGTTTTTAGGTTTACTTACTTTCTTGTTTACCAAAAAATATTTAGGGCCTATTGGTGATTCTCCTCTTTTAGATTTAGAACCATCTAAAAGAAGAATTCGTGAAATTGCAGTTTATGCATTGTCACTTTTAAGTTTACCGTTTATTTTTATAATGGTAAAAAATACAGATTATACAGATTATTTCATGTATACCATTGGGGTTGCTGCAGTTTTGTATTTTACCTATGAATTGATTAAGTTGGGAGATGTAAAGCTTCAGAAAAAACTTTTTGCAGCATTTTTATTTGTATTTTTCTATCTTTTATTTAATGCGATTTATGAGCAAAGTGGTGGTTCTTTATCACTTTTTGCTAAAGATAATTTAAATGATAAGTTGTTATTTTTTACAATTGATCCGAATATTATAAATAACAGTTCGAATACTTTTTTTGTAGTTGTTTTAAGTCCTCTGATTGGATTGCTTTGGATTTGGTTAGGAAAAAGAAAAATAGAACCTAATACTTTAATTAAATTCGGAATAGGATTTTTATTTTTAGGAGCTTCTTTTTATATTTTCTACCTGACTAGATTTTTTGCAGATGCTAAAGGTATTGCATCACTGAATGTATTTACTTTTGCATATCTAGTAACAACGATCGGTGAACTTTGTCTAGGTCCAATTGGGATGTCAATTATAACAAAATTATCTCCTAAAAGATTGTTTGGGATGATGATGGGATTATGGTTTCTAGCCAGTGCATTCGGGCAATTATTTGCAGGGAAATTAGGTGCCGAAATATCAAGATCAAATACTGGTGATACGTTGTTGTCTAAGCTTCAGTCTTATACAGAAGGGTACTATCAATTGGCAATATACTCATTAGTTGCAGGGGTTATTTTAATTGCAATTTCGCCTATTATTAAAAAATTAATGCAAGAAGTGAAATAGAAGATGTTTTTGTGATTTCTTTTTTGTTTAAATTTGTGGAAAAATATAAAATATGAAAAAATTTTATTTAATCGCTTTGTTTTTAGTTGGCGGTTTTGCATCTCAAGCGCAAGAACTTAAATGGTATACAGATGTTAGAGAAGCGATTACAGTGAGTAATACTGTACATAAACCGATGCTGATGTTTTTTACAGGAAGCGATTGGTGTGGATGGTGCATAAGATTACAGAATGAAGTTTTAAAAACGCCTGAATTTAAAAAGTGGGCGACTGATAATGTTGTTTTAGTTGAACTGGATTATCCAAGAAGAACGCCTCAGGCTCCTGAAATAAAAAATCAGAATAATGAATTACAGCAAGCATTTGGAATACAGGGATTTCCGACAATATTTTTTACAAGTGCTGAATCTAAAGATGGAAAAGTAAATTTTAAAGGTTTGGGCCAAACGGGTTACGTTGCCGGAGGACCATCGGCATGGCTGACGGTCGCAGATGGAATTGTAAATCCGAAGAAGTCTTAAGTTTTAAATTATTAGAAAATAAAAAAGCTCCTTATGCTCATTTGCATAAGGAGCTTTTTTTTGGTTTCGTAGGAAAAGTTTTTGGTTACGCTTGACTGAATTGTGTATTTGGTATTTTTTTGTCTGTAAAAAAACACATTATTCATTTTTTGTATTAATTAAAATTGGATAATTAAAATATTATGTTAATTTCGTTCCACTATCTAACCAAAACCAATATAATATGACTAAAAAATTACTTATCCTACTATTTTTTTTAGGTTCATTTTTTATGCAGGCACAAAATCTTGTTTGGAGAACCAATATGACAGATGCAATTGCTATTAGTAATGAACAAAGAAAACCAATGTTAATTCTTTTCACTGCCTCAGGTGTACCAGAGAATCTTCAGAACGAAATTTTTAAAACCCCAGATTTTGCTGTGTGGTCGCGCGACAACGTAATTTTAGTAAAACTGGATTTATCTGATGATTCTGCATCAGACGGTGATAAAGAGCAAAATCTTAGATTAAAAAATGCTTTTGGTGTTGACGAGCTTCCTCAGGTTTGTTTTGCCAGTGCGTCTATCAGAAAAAGCAAAACTACATTTAGTGCTTTAGGAAAAATTTCCTACAAGCCGGGAGGAGCAAAAGCTTGGATTGCGGAGTCAAATGGAATTTTACATCCGAGTGAATAAGAATTAACTTCATTTTTAGTTAAAATATCCCCTTTTTATGAATATAAGAAGGGGATTTTTTTTCAATAGTGATGAAAAGTTTAAAAATTTCGGTGGTATTTTTTTTCATTTTTATATTTTTTTAACTTTTTATTAGCAAATTCGATTTTCTTAGTTTTTTTTTCAATTTTTTGTTTAATGTTGTGGATTTTAGTGGGATATTATAGTACTTTAGTCGAAATTAACCTACTTCAAACCCCAAATAATTATGATTAAAAAATTACTGACTCTGTTATTATTTTTAGGCTCATTTTTTCTGCATTCTCAAGGATTAGTGTGGAAAACTTCTATGACCGACGCTGTTGCAGCAAGTATGGAACAAAAGAAACCTCTGTTTATATTCTTCACAATTGCTGGCGCACCAACTAAACTTCAGAACGAAATTTTTAATACTCCAGATTTTGTTGTTTGGTCGAGAGATAATGTTATTTTGGTTAAATTGGATTTATCGGACACAACAATATCTGATGCTGAAAGAGATCAAAATGTAAGTTTAAAATCAGCGCTTGGTGTTGTTGAACTGCCTCAGGCCTGCTTGACTTTAGCTTCTGTACGAAAAACTAAGACCACTTTTAATCTGTTGGGTAGATTGGCTTATAAGCCTGTGACTGCAAAAGCATGGATATCGGAAGCTAATATTATGCTGAATCCAGAATAAAAAGATTTTATTTTAATTGATAGTATCCCTTTTCGGCTGTGGCATGGAAAGGGATATTTTTTTTAAGACAGGTGTATTTCCAAATTTTTTGAATTGAATTCGAATTTGAAGCATCTGCAATAATTGCTTTAGGATGCATTTCATTAAGAAGTCGATCTAAATTTATTTTTGGAGATTGTGTGAGCAGTAAGATATCAGGTTGAATCTTTTTATCATAAACACCAGCGCTATCCATAACAAAGATTTTTTCCCCGTTATAAAACATTAAATTTTCAGGTTTTGTAGCTGATTTTATTGTACCAAAATTCCCAACTAAATAAGATTTTAGAACTGTGTTTCTTGAATCTTTTAAGAGAAGTTTATCATTTGTAAAAATTGTAATGATTTTCCCAGATCGAATTGTGATTAATGTTTTCTTCTTAACGTTGTAAACAATCATTTCTTGTTGCGTTTCGGTTTCTTTTTTGGTATAAATAAAAGAAATCTGAACCATGATTATTGCAATTAAAGCTATCGCTAATTTTGGAAAATTAGGTTTTTTGAACCAAATAATTGTTGTGAATATTAGAAGATAAAAAGTAATCAGAAAATAAAAATTAAAACTGATATCCAATATTACGAATGATTTTATAGAGGCAACTCCATGAATTATCTCGTTTAAAAGGTAAATGCTCTTCTCTAGAATTTTCACCAAAAAAAATGGAGGAGAATCAAAAACGGCATAAATCATTACGATGATTCCGGCAATCATTACAAAAGCTAAAACCGGAATAATAGCAATATTTGTAATAAAGAATAATCCAGGAAATTGATGAAAATAATACAAACATAAAGGGAAAGCCCCAATTTGCGCTGCAAATGAAACCGTGAGTGCATCCCAAATATATATAGCTATTTTGTTTTTTGGAGTAAATAGCTTTTTTAATAAAGGCTGGAGCCAGATAATAAAAAACAAAGCAATATAACTTAGCTGAAAACCAGCGTCAAACAAAAAATATGGTTCAAAGAGCAAGATCAGCAACATTGAAACTAAAAGTGTGTTATAGATATTGCCCGTTCGGCGAAGATGATTTCCAATTGTTAAAAAAGAAAACATTACTACAGAGCGCAAAACAGAAGGCGATAGTCCCGAAATAACAGCAAAAAAACTGAGCGCTGTCAGTACAGAAATTAATTTTATAAAAGAACCTTTTCTTGTATTCGGAATTGGTTTTAATATAAAATTGATGAGAAGCATTATAAAACCAACATGTAGTCCTGAAACTGATAATATATGTGTCGCCCCAGAATATTGATAGTCCTGAATAATATCTGCTGAAATTTCCTGTTGCTGTCCTAAAATTAAAGCAAGCGCCACATTCATTTCTGTAGTATTAAAACGTGCTTTTTCCAGATTGCGGATAATGCGCTGATGAAGACAATCTGAATAATACCAAATATCTTTTTGGATGTTTTTATTAATCTGGATTTGAGATTTGCTGCAATAAATTTGAGCATAAATCTGACGGTCCGATAGGTATTTAGCATAATCAAACTGGTTAGGGTTTTTGTTTGATTTGTTAGCTTGTAAAGTGGTTTTTGTTTTAATACGGCTTCCAATTATCAAGGAATTATTGGTGCTGTCTTTTGCAATATTTACTATTATTTTGCCGGAATACACTTTTCCATCAATTCTATTTATTAATGCAGTATATCGGTCGCTGTATGAGTTGCTTTTGAGTTTTTCATGAAGTGTAAATGTTATTTGAGATGAAACATTGAATGCTTTTTGACAATGAATATAATTTGATTTTTGAAGAGAATCTGTATGCAGAAGTAATATAATACCACCTAAAAAAAATGCTGAACAATAGGTGCTGAGGCCAAAGAAAGGCAGTATTGTTTTGTTTTTGTTACTTAGAAAGTACAAAATGAGAAAAATAAAAGTGCTGCTAATTAATGCTATAGTTGCGATAAATAGCGTGGTTTTTGTATAATAAAAAAATAAAATGCCAGCAATAAACCAAATGGTAATTCTGATCAAGGGAAAATCTAATACTTTCATGGTTTAAAAGTATTAAAATTTTGTAAGAAAAAGAATATAAAAATATTATTCTACAATTCGGTTGATTTGAGCAAAAGAATTTTGGTAATAGGGTTCTTTTGTAGACGAAATAATTACGCCTTTTGAAGTTGAAGAATGTATAAACTTGATTTCATTAGAGTTAATTTCCGTAATAAGTCCAACATGATTTATTTGCTTGCTTTTGTTGGTTTTAAAGAAAATTAGATCTCCTTTTAAGGCGTCTTTTGAAGGTATTATAGTTCCGATTTTTGATTGCTCAAATGAACTTCTCGGCAATTTTATGTTTTCAGATTCAAAAGTAGTAAAAACCAATCCAGAACAGTCAAAACCATTTTTAGTCGTGCCTCCAGCTTTATATTTTACGCCGATATTTTCTGTGGCAGTTTCAATTAAATGGCTTACAATGGATTTGTTTTCTCGTTTTGACTCCTTTTTGCTCACTGCATTTGAAGAAGATTTACAAGAAGCAAATGTGATTGCTAAAAGAAGTAAAACAATTATTTTTTTCAAAATCAAAAAAGTTTAAGCTTGCTTTAAATCGGCAACTATAAGTTTTGCTGTTTTTTTGCTGGCACCAACACCTCCAAGCTTTTGTTCTAGTATATCGTAATTTTTTAATAGTTTTTCGCGGTACGCTGGTTCTAAAAGTTTTTGCAATTCCTCTTTAATGCGTTTTGTATTGCATTGGTCTTGAATTAACTCAGTTACAACTTCTTGATCCATAATTAAATTGACAAGAGAAATGTATTTCAGCGTGATAATACGTTTAGCAATTTGGTACGAAATTGCACTTCCTTTATAACATACTACTTCGGGAACTTTAAAAAGAGCAGTTTCAAGGGTTGCAGTTCCTGAAGTTACTAAAGCCGCTGTTGAAGAGCGAAGCAAATCGTAAGTTTTGTTAGAAACAAATGCAATATTTTTATTTTTTATAAACTGCTGATAAAATTCATAATCCTGACTTGGAGCGCCGGCAATTACAAATTCATAGTCTTGAAAATCATCAACAACGCTAAGCATTACGCTAAGCATTTTTGTGATTTCCTGTTTACGGCTTCCTGGCAAAACTGCAATAATTGGTTTTTCGCCCAATTCATTTTCTCTTCTAAATGTTGCCTCATCAAAAGCAGGCTGATTCTGGATTGCATCGATTAACGGATGCCCGACAAAATCAACTGGAAAATGATGCTTCTCTTCATAAAAACTTTTTTCAAATGGGAGAATCACAAACATCTTATCGACATCTTGTTTGATTGCGGTAATTCTGTTTTCTTTCCAAGCCCAAATTTGCGGCGAAATATAATAGTGGGTTTTGTAATTTAAAGCTTTTGCCCATTTTGCAATACGCATATTGAAACCTGGATAATCTATAAAAATTAATACATCTGGTTTGAATTCAGAAATGTCTTTTTTGCAGATCTTAATGTTACTCAAGATTGTTTTCAAATTGAAAATAACTTCAACAAATCCCATAAAAGCTAAGTCGCGATAGTGTTTTACTAAAGTGCCGCCCGCTTTCTGCATTAAATCACCGCCCCAAAATCTGATTTCAGCCTGCGGATCTTCTTCATACAAAGCTTTCATTAAATTAGAACCATGTAAATCTCCAGAAGCCTCGCCAGCTATTATGTAATATTTCATATTGAGTTTTTTAAAAGTGCGCGTAATTTAGAAGCACAGCATTTTTTTTTTGCAGAACAAAGATAAGATTTAAATAAATAAAGTCGAAATTGCTAAGACAATCACAGCAAAAACAACGCCTCTCGCCATTAATTCTTTATTTCTTTTTAACAGAAATAAGAATAAAACAAGATCTAAAATGCTTCCTAAAGTAATTACTTTTCCTAAATATCCGTATTGCTTTATGGTTTGAAGACCGTTTGAAAGGTCAAAAGAGGTAAATAATTTAATGAAAAGATAACTTCCGATAAGAGAAGTAATAATTCCGATAATAAAACCAATCAGGATGTCTAATTTATTCATTTAATTTCCAGGTGTTAAGTTGTTGCATTGAATGATGAGCCGTTAAGTCAAATTGAACAGGAACTACAGAAATGTATCCATTTTCCAGCGCCCATTCATCTGTATCTTCGCCCTTATCTTCGTTTGTGAATTTTCCGGTCAGCCAGTAATAATCTTTCCCAAAAGGAGTTTGTCGTTTGTCAAATTTTTGAGCATAATACGCTTTTGCTTGGCGACAAATTTTTATTCCTTTTATTTCGTTTTCTTTTAATTTCGGGAAATTTACATTTAAAACGACTCCAGCGGGTAATTTATTGGCAAGTGTTTCCAGTGTTATTTTTTTTACGAATGATTTTATGGGTTCAAAATCGGCATTCCAGTCAAAATCTAAAAGTGAAAAACCTATAGCCTGAATTCCTTCAATTCCGGCTTCAACGGCGGCGCTCATTGTTCCAGAATAAATTACATTTATTGAAGAGTTTGAGCCGTGGTTTATTCCTGAAACGCACAAATCAGGTTTTCTGTGCAGAATTTCATTTACTGCCAATTTTACACAATCTACGGGTGTTCCAGAACAGCTGTATTCAGTTACTAGATCATCATCTTTCGAAATTTTATCCAAAAATAAAGTATTGTTTATTGTGATGGCATGTCCCATGGCACTTTGAGGTTTATCTGGAGCAACAACCACAACTTCTCCAATAGTTTCCATAACACTAATTAAAGCTCTGATTCCGGGTGCTAGAATTCCGTCATCATTGGTTACCAATATTAAAGGTTTTTCGTCTTTCATGCTAGGCGAGGATTTTTTGTTTTATCAAAATTAAGGCTTCTTTAGGCAAATGTAGCAACAGATTTTGGTAGAATACTAACAAATAAATAAAAATTGTAAACTAAATCTTAAAGGACTTTTGAACAACAAACATTTTTATATCTTTAACAAAAAATTATAGTGAGCTTGGCTTTGTTGGCACAGTTTTTACCGTAACTTAGATTAAAAAATTTGATGAATGCTATTATTAAGTTTATGAAAAGAAATTATAAAATACTTATAGCCGTATTATGCTTATCAGTTACCTTATTTGCGTTTAAAATAAATGCAGATAAGTCTGCAGATCCGGACCCAAATAGAGACAAAACGCTTTTAGAATTACTTGCTTTCGTTATTGAAAAAGGACACTATAGTCCGGCTGAAATAAATGATGACTTTTCTAAAGGAATTTTTAAAGATTATATCGATGCACTGGATCCTTCAAAAAGGTTTTTCCTGCAGTCTGATATTGACGAATTTAAGCAGTATGAATTACAGCTTGATGACCAGTTTTTAAACAAAGATCTTACGTTTTTTAATCTTACTTATACAAGATTAATGAAGCGAATGGAAGAAAGTAAAAAACGTTACAAAACAATTTTAGCACAGCCTTTCAACTATAATGTTGATGAGACTTTTAATGCCGATTATGAGCATCTTCCTTATGCTAAAAATACGGCAGAAATTAATGAAAGATGGAGAAAACAAATTAAATTGTCTACGCTTTCTTCATTGGTAACAAAACAAAAAATAGAAGAGGATAAAAAGAAAAAAGATCCTGCTTATAAAGAAAAATCTTTTGAGACATTAGAGAAAGAAACTCGTGACAGTTCATTAAAATCATTAGACGACAATTTTGGTGTAATTAAAGATTTGAACAAAGAGGATTGGTTTTCTGTATATGTAAATTCAATCATGACACGTTTTGACCCGCATACAAGTTATTTTGCACCTGAAGAAAAAGATCGTTTTGATGTTAATATCAGTGGAAAATTAGAAGGTATTGGGGCAAGATTAGTTAAGAAAAATGATTTCACTCAAATTGACGAATTGATCTCAGGAGGTCCCGCATGGAAAGGTAAAGAACTTGAGGCAGGTGACATGATTTTGAAAGTGGCACAAGGAAACGAAGAGCCAGTCGATGTTGTTGGAATGCGTCTTGATGATGTCGTGAAAAAAATTAAAGGTCATAAAGGAACTGAAGTTAAACTTACAGTTAAAAAAGTTGACGGAACTATTAAAGTAATTTCAATCATCAGAGATGTTGTTGAAATTGAAGAAACATATGCTAAATCTAGTATTGTTGAAAGAAATGGATTGAAATATGGTGTGATTTATTTACCTAAATTCTACATTGATTTTGAAAACAAAGATGGTCGTGATGCCGGAAAAGATATTGCTCTTGAGGTTGAAAGATTGAAAAAAGAAGATGTAAATGGTATCGTGCTTGACGTTCGTGATGATGGCGGTGGATCTCTTTCTACGGTTGTTGATATTGCAGGTTTATTTATTGAAGAAGGGCCAATTGTACAGGTAAAATCTGCTGGTAAAAAGAAAGAAGTTTTATACGATAAAGATAAAAAAATCGAGTGGGACGGACCGTTAGTAATTATGGTTAATAGTTTTTCAGCTTCGGCTTCGGAAATTTTGGCCGCTGCAATTCAGGATTACAAACGTGGAGTAATCATTGGAAGCAAACAAACTTACGGAAAAGGAACAGTGCAAAATGTTCTTGATTTAAACCAGTTTGTACGTAACGCAAATTACGGTGACCTAGGAGCTTTGAAAATTACTGGGCAAAAATTCTACAGAATCAACGGAGGGTCAACTCAATTAGAAGGTGTTCATAGTGATGTTGTAATGCCAGATCGTTATGCTTATTTAAAAATGGGAGAGCGTGATATTGATAATGCAATGCCTTGGGATAAAATTGATCCAGCGGATTACAGTACTTGGACTTCTAACGAAAAATTTACTCAGGCGATTAATAACAGCCGAAACAGAATTGCAAATAATGATCAATTCAAATTGATTGAAGATAATGCAAAATGGATTGATGTTAAAAATAAAGAGAATACTTATAGCTTGAATATTAAAAGCTTTAAAGCCACTCAGGAACAAGTTGAAAATGAAGGTAAAAAGTATAAACCAATTGCTGATTATAAAAATAGCTTGGTTTTCAAATCATTGCCTTATGAAGAGCTTGAAATGAATAATGATGCTACATTAAAAGAAAAAAGAGAGGCTTGGCACCAAGCATTATCTAAAGATGTTTATGTAGAAGAAGCTTTAAATGTTTTGGATGATTTACAAACTAAAAGTTATGTAAAAAATACTGTTACTCCTAAAATGAAAAAGGATAAACTGGTAAAATCTTAATTCGATAAAGAATTAATTTGTTATTAAAATGCTCCATAGATATATTATTTATGGAGCATTTTTTTGTAAGTTTATTTCGTAATAAAAGAAAGGATGAAGAATTATATTTTTTTGGGTTTGATTTGTTTGGTATTGGTTTCTTGTAAAAAAGAAAATTCAGAAAGAGAGGGAGCGGTGCAGGAAAAACCAACATCTTTTACTTCAGCCTCGGCTCAAAATACTACAGATTCTTTGTATGCGGTTTCTTATTTGCCAACTTCAACTACAGGTCAAATTGTAAAGCATACATATTACACGCTTTCTTATAATGAAAAATTTGAGCAGGCAGAATGGGTTGCTTATGAATTGAAAAAGGAATATTTGAAAAACGGAGATTATAAACGTCCTTATTTTATTGAAGATCCAAAAGTAACAACGGGTTCTGCGGATTGGAGAAATTATAAAAAATCGGGCTATGACAAAGGGCATCTTTGTCCTGCTGGTGATATGGAGTTTAATAAAGAGGCTTATAATGATACTTTTTATACTTCTAATATTTCGCCTCAAAAACATGATTTCAATAGCGGAATTTGGAACAGAATTGAGCAAAAAACGCGCTATTGGGCAGGGAAGTACAATGATATTTATGTTGTAACGGGAGGTGTTTTGAAAGATTCAGACAAAAAAATAGGGACAGAAAATGTTGCTGTCCCTAAGTATTTTTATAAAATCGTTGTAGCTAAATCTGGAAAAGAGCACAAAGCTATTGCTTTTTTGGTTCCGAATGAAGACAGCGAAAAATCCATTTATGATTTTGTTGTTCCAATTGAAACATTAGAAAAAATGACTGGAATTGATTTCTTTCCGAATTTGAAAAACTTAAAAAGCAGTAAGGACTTTTAATTCTGAAATAGTTTGAGTTGGGTTTTCGGCTTTAAAAACAAAGCTTCCTGCAACTAAAACATCTGCTCCGGCTTCTACTAACTGTTTTGCATTTTTGCTGGTTACACCGCCATCAATTTCAATTAATGTTGAAGCATTTTTGCGAGTGATCAAAGCCTTAAGTTTTTGAACTTTTGTATAAGTGTTTTCGATAAATGATTGCCCACCAAAACCGGGATTCACACTCATAATACAAACCAAGTCGATATCATTTATAACATCTTCTAATAAATCGATATTAGTATGAGGATTGACAGCAACTCCGGCTTTCATTCCTTCAGCCTTAATAGCTTGTAAAGTTCTGTGCAAATGTGTACAGGCTTCGTAATGTACCGTTAAGTTGTTAGCTCCCAAATCGGCAAAAGTTTTAATGTAGCGATCTGGATCAACAATCATTAAATGCACATCGATTGTTTTTTTTGCATGTTTGGAAATTGCTTCTAAAACAGGCATTCCAAAAGAAATATTCGGAACAAAAACTCCATCCATAATATCAATATGAAACCAATCAGCTTGGCTATTGTTGATCATTTCGACATCGCGTTGCAGATTTGCAAAATCGGCAGCAAGAACTGAAGGAGCAATAAGTGTATTCTTCATTTTTATAGTAGTGTGTTGTTTTATTACAAAGATAAATTTTTAACCGCAAAGTTTACAAGGATTTACGCAAAGTTCGCAAAGCTTTGCAAACTTTGCGGTTAAAAGAGCCCTGCAGTTAAGGCCAATAAAAAACTCCGGTAATCAGCCGGAGTTTCAATCATCAATCAAAAAACGAACAGTCAATCAAACTGTTGTTTGCGTTAAAAAGGTTTCAAGTTTCAAGTTTCAGGTTACTACGAGCAACTTGAAACTTGAAACCTGAAACAAATATAATTTATCCTAAATAAGTTTTAAGAATTTTACTTCTTGAAGTATGTTTTAATCTGCGGATTGCTTTTTCTTTAATCTGACGAACACGCTCACGAGTTAAGTCGAAAGTTTCTCCAATTTCCTCTAAAGTCATTGGGTGTTGATCGCCAAGACCAAAATACAAACGAACTACATCAGCCTCTCTTGGAGTTAATGTTTCTAATGAACGTTCGATTTCAGTACGTAATGATTCGTGAATTAATTCTCTGTCTGGGTTTGGAGATTCTCCAGAACGTAAAACGTCATAAAGGTTAGAATCTTCACCTTCAACAAGAGGTGCATCCATAGATAAGTGACGACCAGAGTTTTTCATAGACTCTTTTACGTCATTTACAGTCATGTCAAGTTCTTTTGCAATTTCTTCAGCAGAAGGCGGACGCTCATTAGATTGCTCTAATAATGCGTACATTTTGTTGATTTTATTGATAGAACCAATTTTGTTTAATGGTAAACGAACGATACGTGATTGTTCTGCTAATGCCTGAAGAATCGATTGACGGATCCACCATACTGCATAAGAGATAAATTTAAATCCACGAGTTTCATCAAAACGCTGTGCTGCTTTGATAAGACCTAAGTTTCCTTCGTTAATTAAGTCAGGAAGAGTTAATCCTTGATTTTGATATTGTTTAGCAACCGATACAACGAAACGTAGGTTGGCTTTTGTTAATTTTTCTAATGCTCTTTGATCACCCGCCTTAATTCTTTGTGCTAATTCTACCTCTTCATCCGCGGTAATTAGGTCAACTTTTCCGATTTCTTGTAGATATTTATCTAACGATGCAGTTTCACGATTAGTTACCTGCTTGGTGATTTTAAGTTGTCTCATGTTTTTGTCTCCTCAATTTTTAAGTGTACAAATGGTTATACGTATGAAGTATCAAAAAAGTTACAACTAATTAAAAAATATTTTAAAATTTATAATTAATTCCTGTTTGCAGTGATAAACTGTAAGGTTTTGCTTCGCCATTTTCTTTAAAAGTATTGAGGTAATATTTAAAGAGAGGATTTATATCTACACCTATTTTATCTGTTAATTTATAGGTAATTCCGATTCCTAGATCGAATGAAATATTTAGTCCTGAAATGTTTTTTGCCTCGCCAATTTCCTGCATTGCTATTTTCTCTGATTTTAAAAATAGCTGATTTTTATCTAAAAATAAAAAACTAAATCCAGTGAAAGCATCTACTTCAAATTTGCTTTCATCTTTTTTTATGGCATAGTTAAATTCCATTGGAATTTCATAATAAGAAATTTTTTGAAGCAATTCAGCTTCATTAGAAGTACCAAATGTCTCCTTTATATTGGTTTCAGATTTAAGATTAATGTTTTCAAAATCTGTAATTAAGTTTTGATCGAGGTTTGTTGTTGTCTTTAAATTTATTTTTGAAAATCCTGTTTTAAAACCAATTCTGTCGTACATCGTTTTCACATAGATTCCGTAATGTGAGGTTACGGGATGGCTTTTTGGTAAATTATCCATAGTTGGACTAATCAGCGACAAACCATTTAAAGAACCAAAAATTGCTGGACCATAAAATGCGTGAATACTAAAATCAGGACGATTTTCTTCAGGTTTTGTGTTGTAAACGGTTTTTTTGTATTCTCTTTTTGGAGCAGTTATTTTTTTAGTAAGTAAACTGTCTGTTTTTGTAATTGTATCTTTTTGTATTTGATCTGTTTTTAATGCGGTTTCATTATTTTTTAAAGTGTCTAAAACGGTTTTTTCTGAAGCATAACTTTCGGGTAATTTGGCTTCTGTTTTTTTGTTTTGCCTCAAATTGTAAGGTTTCACTTTTTTGTTTGAAGCGTTTTTTGCTGCTTTATGTTTTGTTGGGGTTTTCGCATTTTTAGAAAGACTCGCTTTCAGTGGTTTCTTAGAAGTTCCTAATTTTATAGGTGCTGTTTTTACCTGTTGCTTTTTAATAACAACCTTATATTTTTTTACGACTTCATACTCTTCGTATTCCTTTGTCGATGTGATCAGTTTACTGGATTCTTTTACAAGCTTTACGTTTTTAGTTTTTGTAATCGTAGTAATTTGATCTGGTTCCTTTTTTTGTAATACTGTTTTTTGACTTGGCTTTAAATCTTGATTTTCGTTACTGATTCCTTTGCTGATTTCTTTTTTTGGTTGTGTTTGTTGTTTCTGATTTTTTTCTTGAAAATCAGAATTAAGATAAAGCGATGCAGACAAAAATACCACAGCGATTAAACTCGGAATTAACCAAGTTAATATTCTTTTGCGTCTTTTTTGATTCAAGTCTTTCTCAATTTTTGACCATAGAAAGTCATTCGGACTTTTGTCCAAATTATTTAACTGACCTCTAATTGCTTTTCCTATTCCTGTTCTATTTTCCATTTTTCTGTTTAGAATAATAAAATGTACTTTGTGATTTAATCTTGTCTTTTAAAATCTGTTTTGCTCTATGTAAATTAGATTTTGAAGTGTTTTCTGAAATGGATAGCAAACTGGCAATTTCCTGATGTGAAAAATCATCCAATTCATATAAACTGAAAACCAGTCGATATTGATGTGGCAATTCTTGAATAAAAGATAATAGAGTGTCAAGCGGTAAATTGATTTCGCTTTCATTTATGAACTCATCCTGCAGATATTCATCCTTAATGGCTGTTAGGACATAAGATTGTTTATAGCGGGTTATTGCCTTGTTGATTGTGATTCTTTTAATCCAGCCCTCAAAACTTCCTTTTTCTTTGTAGTTTTTTATATTACTGAAAATCTCAATAAAAGCGTCGTGAAGATTGTCCTCGGCTTCGGCTTCATTGCTGCAATATTTTAGACTTAGCACATAAAGCGTTTTCTTATATACATGATATAATTCTTCTTGTGCCTTTCGGTTTTGCTTAATGCAGCCCTTTATGAGTTGGTCTAAATTCAAATTTTATTTTAGAATATTTGTTGCTTTTTTTATTCTCTGGTTACAGAGTCTAATTAGTAGTACGGAATAAATAAAAAGGTTGCGTCAATAAATAAAAAAAAACCTCTATTTCAAGTCTTGGAAACAGAGGTTTTTTTGGTGTTTGT
This sequence comes from Flavobacterium sp. 245, assembly GCF_004362055.1. GTDB lineage: Bacteria > Bacteroidota > Bacteroidia > Flavobacteriales > Flavobacteriaceae > Flavobacterium. Next base: position 194,870 of record NZ_SNXB01000001.1, on the reverse strand, counting down.
ATTTTTTGAAGTATACTAGTTGCTAGGTTCTTCTTTTATTTCTATAAAATCTTTGATGAAAACAGGTTTTCCATTTGCTGAAAATCCTTCAAGTGTAACCTCGTAATTTCCTGAGACATCAGACGCATAAAATTTAATATTTGAGTCTGTTTTGCTCAAGTCAATATTAGGTTGCCATAAAAGCTGGTGTCTATAATCTGGAATTCTTACGCTTTTGTTGATTACATAATCAGGACTAAAATAGTTTTTCTTAACCTGAGGTCTTAAAATTTCAGGCCTAATAATAAATTGACCTTTCAGTTTCGTGTCATAATCGCCATTTTTAGTAGTGAAAGAAACAATACCGTTAAAAGATTTTGAACCATAATAATAGATTCCTCTTACTACATTTACCTTATAAATGAGTTTAGGATTAAAGGCAAAAAACTCATTTAGGTTTTCGATAATTAATCCGTCAACAACAATCAAGGCAGGAATTGAAGATTCATAATTTTCATCATAATCGAAAACATGAATCGAGTATTCATTATTGTATTTTCTATAATAAACACCTTTTAAAATCTCCGTAATTGTTTCTTCCATATTAGGAAATCTTGTAAAATCGTCCAGTTTAAATTCTTCAGATGAAGTGCCAAAAAAAGGAGCACCAACAACAGGATTTATTAAACTATCTTTTTTAATATCATAATAGGCATTTTCAACTTGAGTTGAAATCAATCGGTCTGTGATATTTTTCTGGAAATCCGAATTAAATTGAACAGTTGGAAAAGTCAAATTAGAAAAATCTAAAGCTTTTTGTTTGTCAATTTCAATTACATAATCTTCCTTGCCGCTTTCAAGAACCTGCACAATAATATTTGAATTTGGATTTTCTTTTTCTAGAATAAAAAGGAATCTTCCTTGATCATCAGTTTTAGCAAGTTTTAACTCAGAATTTTTTCCGACAATAGAAAGTGCTACTTTTTTGTTTTTAATGTCCGCACTAGCTGAAGATATTTTTCCTGAAATAATTTCGCCTCGCAGTTCTGGAATTGCGAATTGATTTGCCGTAATCTCGCTATTTTGTCCTCCGTTAACATTGCTGAAAATTGCTTTATTTTGAGTTAAATAACCATCAGTTTTTCTAACAGAAAGCGTGTAGTTTCCTTTAGAAAATTCCTCAGAATTAGCTTTGATATTTAATTCAATTAAATCTCTGCAGTTGTGCGATTTGTTTTTTATATCAAAAGAAATATTGCTGTTGCTCACCTTTTCTGACGAAACAGCATTGTACGAAACCGTATTGTTGCTAGGGTTTTCTTTATAAGGATTAACAATATAAATATCAACAGAAAAATATTCTGGTGTAGTTTTGTTAAGCATCCAATTGGTGTACCCAATTAATTTATAGCTTCCGGTTTCTAAAGTTGTCGGAATAAAATAGTCTCCATTTCCTGTTGCTTTGTCAAGAAAAAGTTTGTGAGTGAAAACAACTTTTTTACTATTATCAATTAGCTGTACATAAGCTATTTTGCTGAAAATTGAAGCCGTATTTGCTGCTTTATCTATGCAGAATATTTTGTAGAGCAAAGTTTCACCTGTCAAAAATGAATTAGCATTTGTGCTAAGGTAAATAGCCTCGTTAATTTTCTTGTCAACAACATTCAGTTCGTTTACAGAATTGCTTTTTTGAGCAAATACAATTTGCTGACAGCTAAAGGCTAGCGCTATGAATAATATGTGTTTTAATCTATCCAAAATGGTGGTTTTACGTTTGATGAATAAGAAGTACAGTCGCCGCATTCAATAGGGTACAATATATAGCTAGTACCTTCTGTAGGGAAATAAACTTTCGTGCCACTTGAAAGTAAATTCAGAATCAGTTCGCCCTGGCATTCATATTCAGGATTTTTATTGAAACAATAATTGTAAATATATTGTTTGGTCTGATCATCTGGTATTGGAGAAGGGCAGATGTATGGATACTTCGGAGTAGGTTCGCCATTCAATAAATCTTTGAAGTCAAAAAACAGTCTTTTTTCAGAATAAGAAGATACATCAAAATACCCAATGACTTTTTCTCCGGGGTTATCCACTGATTTTATGTTTCCATAGAAAAAACCAGGCTGTGTCTGCGATAAAATACTTCCTGAATTTGATATTTCTTTCAGTGTTTCAGAAAATGTATGAGCCGCAAGACTTTGTACATATTGTTTCACTAAAATGCTATATCTATTTGCAATAATATGATCAGTGCTGGCGATGAAGCGTACAGGAAAGTCTGTTACTCTATCCTCAGATAAATCATTTGTACTGGTTAAAAGCAATTCATTCGAGCTTTGGTTGGAGTAACAAGTTCTGACATCTTCAGTTCGATCTTCAAAAACAACCATTCCTGGTGGATAAGAACCCGCTGGAAAATAAACGGGAACTGCTTTTTTAGGGTAATATTTTGGAGCCACAACTTTATAGGTTTCATCATACTCATACCTGTAATAATGCGAGCTGTTTGTTGGATCATAGCTATTTACTGTGATTTCAACTCCAAGCTGGTTTTCTTTGGTTACTTTATTAGCTGCGATACTTTCTATTTCAGTTTGGTGTGGCAATGTTTCGTTGCTTGAAATATATGTTCTGCCATCTTTAGTAGTTACATGCAGCTGATATTGTCTGTCTGGTGCTGCTTGAAAAGGAGTTACAGAAGTATAGTTTTCAGTATTTTGCTTAAAATCGTATTTATTGCCTTGATTATCTGTCACAAAAACAACAGCACCTGTTTCAAAAGTTGGACTTTTATCATCAAGCTTATACGATCTTGTAAGTTTTACTACTTGCGCTTTATTTTGATTGGTAATAGTGGATTCAATAACAATGATATCTTCGAATCCGCTGCTTGATTGATAGGTATAAGGTGTTGTACAGCCAAATACCGCAAAGAATAGTATTGTTATTAGAAATCTAAGTAAAAAGATTTTTTTCATAACGGTTAAAATTTAAAATTATAAGTAACAGTTGGTATTGGAACTGCGAAAATTGATGTTTGATAAGCTTTTACTTGGCCTTCTTTAGTAACAAAGAAAATCGAATAAGGATTGTTTCTTCCTAATACATTATAGATTGATATATTCCAGAAACTATGCGCTAATTTTTTGATCTTGTGATTTCCTTCAATATTTAATCCTATATCCAATCGGTAATAATCAGGTATTCTAAACTTATTTCGGTCACTGTATAAAGTATATTCTGCACCGTTGTAATCATATTTACCAATAGGGTAGGTAATTGGTCTTCCTGTTTGATATACAAAATTAGAAGAAAAACTGTAACGATGCGTGAATTTATAATTCATAACAATGCTAAAATCGTGTGGCTTGTCAAAATTACTCGGAAAATAATCCCCGCTGTTTACTTTTTCATCATTAAACTGACTGTCTAATTTTATAAATGATCTTGAATACGTATAGCCAATCCATCCATTAAGGCGTCCAATTGATTTTCTTAACAAAAATTCGATACCGTAAGCTTTCCCGTCTCCCTGAAGTAATTCGGTTTCTAGGTTTTGGTTTAAAAGAATCTGTGATCCGACTTTATAATCCAAAATGTTTTTAGAAGTTTTGTAATACCCCTCAACACTTAATTCTAAGTCATTATATTCTAGTTTTTTGAATATTCCCAATGAATATTGTAGGCCACTTTCTGGTTTTACATTCAAATCAGACAATTTCCAAGTATCAGTTGGCGATTGTGTTGTATTGTTTGTCAGTAAGTGAATGTACTGATAATTTTTATCGAAACCAGCTTTTACAAAAAGACTTTCGTTAAAAATATAACGCAGGCCAACTCTTGGTTCAAAACCTCCATTTTTAGAAATTACATCATTATTTCCGTAGGTCTTTTGTTCAATTACTGTGGCTGGAGTCTTTGGTACGCCATCTGCATATACATTTTGTGTTGACGGGCCTAGCGCCATATAATAAGAATAACGTGCGCCAACATCTAACAATAGTTTTTCGGAAATCTGAAATTTATCAGAGAGGAATGCGGCCGATTCGAGTCCCTTTTCATTTTCTATTGTAATTGGCGTGACTAACGAGCTTTCTCCATTTGGCGATAATTCTCCCGGATTTACTTTATATAGTTTAGTGGCTATTCCATAAGTAAGCTTATGCTTGCTGTTAAGTTCGCTGGTGAACTTTAAAGTAGCCTGACTCTCGTTTATTTTATATTTAAGCAGAAAAGATTCAGGATTAACAGATTGGTAATTTATGCTGTATTTGTACTCACTATTTGTTACGTTGAACTCGCTATTGTTTTTTTCATTGAATGCATGTTTCCATTTCAACGAAATTAATCGGTTGCTGTATTGAAATAATGAATCTGGAGTTAAGCTGTACTTGTCTCTACTGTAATATCCAGTTCCTTCAACAGTGTTGTTTTTATTGATTTTATGATTGTATTTTGCAAACAAATCATAAAAAGAAGCTTGACTGTTTTTTAGTCGATCATCATCCAATGTTTTTAAAATCCAATCTGAGTACGTTGCTCTTCCGCCAACTAACAAACTAGCTTTGTCTTTTACAACAGGAAGTGATACCGTAAGATTGCTGGTTACGGGGCCAATTCCTCCTTCTCCAGAAATTTTTTCAGTATTTCCATTTTTAGAAATAATGTCAAAAACAGATGATAAGCGGCCACCATATTCAGAAGGAATACCTCCTTTATAAATATCTACTTTGTTGATCGTATATGGATTAATCGAAGAGAAAAAACCAAAAAGGTGCGTAGGATTGTAAATTGTAGCATTGTCTAATAACACTAAATTTTGATCTTCTTTTCCTCCTCTGACATTAAATCCAGAAGATCCTTCACCTGCCGTTTTAATTCCAGGAATCGTTAAAGCCACTTTCAAAATGTCTCTTTCTCCAAGAACTAGAGGAATATTTTTTACTCCTTCAGCTTCAATAGTTGTAACTCCTGTAATGGCTGTTCGAATGTTTTGACTGTCTTTTCCTTTTACTAAAACTTCATCAAGCTGATTGATTTTTTCAAGAATAGTAAAATCTAAAGTACCATTGCTGTAAATCATTATTTTTCTAGCCGTGCTATTGTAAAATAATGACTCGACTTCGATAGTGCTTAATCCGGTTGGAAGTTTAAAACTATAAAATCCTTCAGCATTAGTAGTCGAAATAATAGCCGTGTTTTTTACTTTTACATTAATATCTGCTAATGGTTTTCCGTCTTTTAAATCAGTAATGTGACCAGATAAAGTATATAGGTCTACATCTGTGTCAGTGGCTTCTTTACCAATTAATGCAATAGGTGCAGTTGTGCCTGATTTGTCTTTTTTAACGGAATCATATTGCTGGAAAAAGATAGGCGCATTAGCATCTTTTTTGTTTTGAAGCTTGTCGTAAATAATACTGTTTTTTGTTAATATGATTTTATTCTTATTAATGTAAAAATTAAGTTCAGTATCTTCAAGTACCTTAGACAAAACTTCTTCAATAGTTTTGTTAGAATAATCTCCGGAGATTAAGACATTTTTATCAAACCAATTTTCTTGGAAATAAAACTTATAAGAAGTCGAAGCCTCGATTTTTTCTAAGGCAGCGATTCTGTTTATGTTATTAAAAGTAACGTTTATTGTGTTTTTTTCGCCTTGTGAATGCAGTATCTGATTAAAACCGAAAAATAATAAAAGGATAGTAAATATTCTCATTGTATGTTTCTTCAAGTTTTAATTATTGATAAATTTCATTAAGTTTTTCATGAATAATGCTGTGTTTTCCTTTCTAAGACTTCGGTTCATGAGATAGAAATCATTTATTTTTCGTTTACTTTCTGGAAATAATTTGATAATCGCATTTTTATCATTGATTAAATTGAATTTATTTTCTTTCCACAAAACAAATTCATATCGAGGAATGTATTCAATGAGATTAAATTCTTCCTTAACATTTTTCTTTTTCTCTTTATAATATTTAATGTAAAGGACTTGATTGCTGTTGATTGTAATTTCTTCGTAGTAACCGCCTTTAAAAGCAGTGTTATTCAATTCTTTAAGATTCACAAAAGTTTCACTGCCAATTTTAAAATTAGCAACCTCTGACTTAATAAGATTTATTTTAGTATTGTTTTGTTCATCGTAAGGACGTAGAACAAGTTCATCAGCGTAGATGTCGTACTTTAAAAATAAATCAAAATAGTTTTGGGAATTGTATCTTACGCTTCCTTTTTTGAATTCATCAGGACCGTAGTAGCGATGTTGGTTGTCGATGGTTTTGTCAAAGTTTAAATGAGCACGGCCATTTTTAATATCTAATGATTCGATGCCTGCATTTTTATCAAACCAATTGAAGGTTTCGATTTCTTTGACGCTTTGGCTGTGTATTGAGTGAATGTTTAATAATAATCCAAATAAACTTAGGAATATTATCTTATTTTGGGAATTTTTCAAAAGATCGGTGGATTTTTGGTTTTGTTTCGGTTGATTTCAAAAGTATTAAAAAAAAAGTTACAAATAACACTAACAATTGTTAAAATGTAATAAAATATTCACTTTTTAACGTAAAAAACACCTCAGCTTAATAATAAACCGAAGTGTTTTTATAAAAAAGGGGCAAAATTTATTTTTATTTTAAACTATCATCTGGCGAATCAAGAATTTCATCAAATATTTTTTTGAGTGATTTTAGATAAATAGGAAAAGCGATAAGCAATAGAATGTATTCTTTTCTCAGAACAGTAACATCATCCAGAATTATATATAAACTGGGAATCAATATCGCGAGTGATGCCAGCGCACCAATCCAGGGATTTGATATTAATTGTTTTAAAAGAGGTAAAATTTTCATTTCTGGTCTATTGGTTAGCTCGATTTTCATTAAGATGGGTTTGTTTATTTGTTTAGCAAAAGTAACTTCGATTTTGTCGAATTGTTTTGAAAATGTCATGAAAGCGGTTTTTATTGTCATGAAATCCTGAAAAAATCATTTATGATTTATAATAAGGATATAGAAACAAAAAATCCTCTATAAAAAGAGGATTTTAAAATATTATGACGTGATACATGTTAAGATAAAATATTGATTTTTTTTATAAAATCCTTATACGTGTCGCTTAGGTTTATCTTGTGGTTTCCTTTTAAAATGACAAGATTATCAGCTAGGATGATCTCTTCTATTTTATCTGAATTTACAATCGTATTTCGATGTGTTTTTACGAATTTATTTTTATCCAGCAACTCGCTGATTTTTGTCAATGAAATTAAAATAACAAATTTTTCTTTTTCAGTAATGATGTTGCAGTACCGTTCTTCAACTTCAATGTAAAGGATATCGTTTATGGAAACTTTTTTTAGCGCGTTTTTTTTCTTTATGAATAAGTGCTCATTGCTGATAACAGTGTCCTGTTCTTCGCTTAAAAAAACGTTAGTCTGGGCATAAAATTTCTCAACAGCCATTTCTATGGCATATAGAATTTCGAGTTCATTGAAAGGTTTCATCAAAAAACTGAAAGGCTTGGTAAGTTTAGCGCGTTCAAAAATTTGGCGATCTTTTGAGCTAGTCAAAAATACAAATGGCTTGGCTGCATTTGGAATAATGTTGATCGATTCAGCAAATGTAATTCCGTCTGGCTTTCCGTCTAGAAAAACGTCGATAATAATAATGTCAACAGGATGCTCATAAAAAAGTTTAAGCGCATCGGTAAAATTTCTAGCCACACCTGCAACAATATAATTATTTTCAAGCAACACTTTGATCAAAGCATCGCTTTGTTCTGGTGTGTCTTCTATAATTAAAACATGAATGTTATCCATTGTTGTTTGTTTTTGGTAATGTCAGTATTATTTTGGTCCCAATATTTGGTTTGCTTTCGATATTTAGTTTGCCATCATTTTTCTTGATCATTTGCATGCACAATTGCATTCCTAAACCGGTGCCTATAATTTCAGAATCATTTTTTTTGGCTAAAAGCTCATTATCATTTAATAATTCTCTGATTGTGTTCTGATTCATTCCAATGCCGGTGTCCTCAATAATCAGCTCACAAAATTCGGAATTGCTTTCTTGGGTGTAGAAACTGATTTTTCCATTTTCTTTTGAGAATTTAATAGCATTATCTAATAAATTTCGAAAGACTATTTTTAGAGAATCAATATCTGCGAAGATAAAAATATTTTTTGAGACTGAATTTTCAAAAGTAATCGACTTATCTAGAAGCAAAGGTTTGTAGTTATACTCGATTTGCTGCACAATGGAATATAAGTGAACGGATTCTTTATGAAAATACAACTGCTTTGTTTGCAGCATAGCCCAATGAAGCAAGTTGTCTAGTAAACTGTAAGCACCGTTTGCAATAAAATTGTTTTGGGTAATAAGCTGGTTTAACTGGTCGTAATTTTTAGTTTCAAGCGTCGCCGCTAATTTAGAATTGCTCGTTTTTAATGCATTTACAGACGAACGCAAATCATGGCTAACAATAGAGAACAATTGATCTTTTGTAGCATTGAGCTGGTCGAGTTTGTTTTTTTGTGTCAATATAATTCGCCCATTTTTTACTTTTTGGGCATAAAAATAAACTCCTGCCGTTAAAGCTATTAGTAAGCCAATTGCAGAGAAAAACAAACTGTTGCGTTGTGTGTTTTTTAGCTGATTTTCGACTTCGAGAACTTTTATTTGCTTTTGTTTTTGAGCGACAGCAAATTTTTTCTCATAATCTGCGAGCGCCCAAATCTTGTTTTGATTGTTTAAGGAGTCTTTCCATTGATCCGCCTCTTTTCTATACGCTAAAGCTTTTTTGAAATCATTTCTGTTTTCTTCAACAATTGCCATATTGAAGGCTGCAAAGTTTTTAACGGTAAAATCTTTGCTTTGTTTGGAAACATTATATGCTTTTGTATAATAATAAATGGCTAAATCATCTTTGTATAATTCGTAATACAAAGCCGCCAGATTAGTGTATGCATTAGAAAGTTTGTCTTGATCTTGGTTTTTTTCACATAAGCTAATATTCTTAAGCAAATATTTTTCAGCTAAATCATATTTTTTAAGGAAAATATAAGTTGTACCAACACCACTGTAGATATTGCCAATGTAGTCTGAATCATTAATCGCGATTGTTTTTTTTTCGGCTAGCTGTAAAAAGAATAAAGCTTTGTCAAGTTTCTTTGTTTCCAAGTACGTTACGCCTATAAGAAAGTACTTTATATGCGATAACTGAAAATTTTCGGATATCGCAAATAGTTCATTTTGAGATTCTTTATAGAATTTTTTATTAAAAAAACATACACCTCTAAAATAATGGCAATAATCTGCTGCGAGCTTGTTTTTTGAAACACTCAATTGCTTCATGGAATACAGCAATGTAGAATCCCAATCTTTTTTAAAATAAAAAGATTGGGCTTTTACAAAATTATTTTCCTTTTTAAGCTCTATTGTTTTTTGTTGAAGTATTTTTTTTTCAAATAGACTAATCTTTTTGGATTGTGAAAAAAGACAAAACGGAATTAGGAATAATAAGCAAAAATAAATTTTGATATTTTTTAGCTTCATTTTAAGGCACATTTGTTTTTGTTCCTCTTGAAGTTTCAGGGTCGATATCTTTTAGATAAGAAATAATTTCAGTTATATCTCCTACTGTATCAGAAGTGTAATCCAGTTCAACATACCAAACATCACAGCTTTCAGGTGTTTTTTCAGAAAAATTATAGTCAAAAAAGAGTGTTAGTGTATTGTTCTCTTCTGTAGGTGGTTCAACAGTTGGATTTGCGAGATCTTCAGAGTTGATGTATAAAGTTGCTCTGATTTTTAATGTCAGTGCTCCGCCCTCTGGAGTGTAGAATTTTGCAGAAACTAATGGGGATACAGGATAAATGACTGTCTCAGGATGCGAAAAAATAAAGGCATCAGTATTAATTCTAGAATTTTGTAAAACGGTATAAGCCATATGAATGGTTTTAAGGTTAATACTTAATTATTTTTGATAAGCTAAAGGTATTTTTTTCTTACAATAAATGCAATAAAAACCTTGATTTTTAGTGCTTTTGCATATTGTTTTATTCAGAAATTGAAAAAATATTTGTTTTATGAAATTTTAAGAACCTTAAACAAATTGAATAAAAAAAGATAAGTGCCAATTGCATTGTTTAATTAAAGTCTGTTTTATGTTTAAGAAATAAAAAAAAAGAAAAGAAAACGAAAAACCCCAATTCAAATAAATGAATTGGGGTTTTCTATGAATAAACCTTTAGTAAACTAAGATCTGATTACTCTTTTTTCTCCTCACGTGGAGGTCTTTGCAAAAGCGCTTTTCTTGACACTTTTTCTTTTTTAGTTTTAGGATCAACACCTAAGTATTTCACTTCAAATACATCACCCATGTTTACTACATCAGTAACGTTTTCAGTGCGTTCCCAAGCTAACTCAGAAACGTGCAATAAAACTTCATTTCCTGGCGCAGCAGTATATTCAACTACGGCTCCAAAATCTAACATTTTAATTACTTTTACTTCGTAAGCTTCTCCCATTTGTGGTTTGAAAGTGATTGACTTAATTTTAGCCAATACTGCTTCAATTCCAGCAGGATCTGTACCTAAGATTTCAATAACACCTTGCTCGTCAACTTCGTTGATAACAATAGTTGTTCCTGTAGCTTTTTGTAATTCCTGAATTACTTTTCCACCAGGTCCAATTAATGCTCCAATAAAGTTTCCAGGAATAGTTCTGGTAATGATTTTTGGTGCGTGTGCTTTTACATCAGCTCTTGGAGCAGCAATAGTTTCAGTTAATTTTCCTAAAATATGCAAACGTCCGTCACGTGCTTGAGCTAAAGCTTGTTCCATAATGTCATAACGTAAACCATCAATTTTGATGTCCATTTGACAAGCAGTGATACCATCAGCAGTTCCAGTTACTTTAAAGTCCATATCTCCTAAATGATCTTCGTCACCTAAAATGTCTGACAATACAGCAAATTTCTCTCCGTCAGTAATCAATCCCATGGCAATACCAGAAACTGGTTTTACCATTTGAACTCCAGCATCCATCAAGGCCATTGTTCCAGCACAAACTGTTGCCATAGAAGAAGAACCGTTAGATTCTAAAACTTCAGAAACAATACGAATTGTGTAAGGACAATCAGCAGGAATCATATTTTTTAATGCTCTTTGAGCTAAGTTACCGTGACCAACTTCTCTTCTTGAAGTTCCTCTTAGTGGTTTTGCTTCACCAGTTGAGAAAGGAGGGAAGTTATAGTGTAAGTAGAATTTCTCTTCACCTTGTTCTGATGGAGAATCGATTTGGTTTGCTTCTCTAGAAGTTCCTAAAGTTACAGTTGCCAAAGCTTGAGTTTCTCCACGTGTAAATAAAGATGAACCGTGAACTCTTGGTAAATAATCAGTTTCACACCAGATTGGTCTGATGTCTGTAGTTTTTCTACCATCTAAACGAACACCTAATTCTAATACTACATTACGAACGGCTTCTTTGTTTGTTTTGTAGAAATATTTAGAAACTAAATCTCCATCAGCAGCTAATTCTTCTTCAGTAAATAAAGCTTTAACTTCTTCTTTTACTTCAGCAAATGCAGCGCCTCTTTCGTGTTTAGCTGAACCAACTTTTGCAATAGCATAAATTTTATCGTATGCTGCAGCTTTTACTTTTTTGTAAATCTCTTCGTTTTCTTTCTCACCTTCGTAAGAACGAATTTCTTTTTTACCAAAAGCAGCCTGTAAACGTAATTGAGCTTGAATTTGAACTTTGATAGCTTCGTGAGCAAATTTAATTGCTTCGATCATTTCAGCCTCTGAGATTTCTTTCATCTCACCTTCAACCATTGCTACAGAATCCATAGAAGCTCCAATCATCATATCGATATCAGATTTTTCTAATTCTTCTCTGCTTGGGTTGATAACTAGTTTTCCATCAATACGCGCTACACGTACTTCAGAAATTAGGTTATAAAAAGGGATGTCTGAAACAGCTAATGCTGCAGAAGCTGCTAAACCAGCTAATGCATCTGGCATAACTTCTTCATCATGAGACATTAATTGAATCATAACTTGTGTTTCAGCGTGGTAATCGTCTGGGAAAAGCGGACGCAATACACGGTCTACTAATCTCATTGTTAACACTTCGCTGTCGCTAGGACGTGCTTCTCTTTTAAAGAAACCTCCTGGGAAACGACCTGCTGCTGCAAATTTTTCGCGGTAATCTACCGTTAAAGGTAAAAAATCAACGCCTGGGTTTGATGTGCGAGCTGAAACTGCTGTTGCAAGAATCATCGTGTCGCCCATTCTTACTACTACAGATCCGTCAGCTTGTTTAGCTAAACGTCCTGTCTCGATTGTGATGCTTCTTCCATCACCTAAATCGATCTTTTCTACAAATAATTGTGGAATCATAAATTTTTTCCTTTTTGATTATACAATGGGTTTTAGTTGTGTTGTAGTTGTTGTTGTGTGTAGTTGTTGTTATCTAAAACCCAATGAAAAACCAAACTTTTTTTCTTGTAAATGCTTGTAATGTAAAAACAAAAAGAGGCACTTTCGCACCTCTTTTCTATATTGACTATTTTCTGATATTCAATACTTTGATAATCTCACGATATCTGTTGATTTCTTTCTTTTTCAAGTAATCCAACAAAGCTCTTCTTTTACCTACTAATAGTACAAGAGAACGCTCAGTGTTGTAATCGTGACGATTTTTTTTCAAGTGTTCAGTTAAGTGAGAAATTCTGTAAGTGAACAATGCAATTTGACCTTCTGCGCTTCCAGTGTTTGTTGCACCACCGTGTTGTGCGAAAATCTCTTCTTTCTTTTCTTTAGTTAAATACATTCCAATATTATTTAATGATTTTTATGTATGTCATACAGCTTTTGTAAGACGGGTGCAAAATTAGATTAAAAAAACAAAAAAATCAAACAAAAATAAAAGAATCTCAAAAAGATTTCTCTTTAGAAATTTTTCAGCAGTTGATCTTGATAGTTATTTTCTGAATTACCTGTTCCTGTTCGATAAGGTTGAGTCGAATTTGACTTTCCTGTTGCTTGTATAGTTAATGGTAATGAATATAATACTTCTTTGGGAATTCCTTTGAATTTTCCAGGAATCCATTTGCCATAACCTAATATTGTTTTAATAGCTTCCTTCCCAGTATTGTAACCAATGTCTTTTATAATTTTTAATTTAGTAGGATTTCCATCTTTATCTATTATAAAGGTGATATATACTTTTCCTTGTAGCCCTTCTACTTTAGGTGTTGCATAATGTCTTCCTATATATCTATAAAAGTCTGACATTCCTTTTGCTGGAATCGGTTTTTCAAAAGGGAATTTATAAGTGTATTGATTATTGTTTTCGTCAATGCTTGTGCCGCTAATTAAAACTCCATCTTTGTAGTTTTCAGTATAACTGTATTTTTCTTTAAGATTTCTGCCTTCCCAAACACCTTGTTTTTCACCGTTTTTTATTTCTCCTTTTTCATAGAAATAATCCCCGATTTCTTCAATCTGGCCATTACCACTTATAACCGTCTGTTCTTTTTGAGGATTCCAGAAGTTGTTGATTTTAAAATTGCTTTTTCCATCTTGTATGTCAAAATACTCAAATTCAGATTTGATATTTCCATTTTCATACCAACTGAATTCTTTTCCTATTTTTTTGCCGTTAGAAAAGGTTTCCATTGACTTTTTTTTGCCATTTTCATAATAAGAAACATACTGTCCATCTTTTTGTATAATGTCTTTGTCTAAAGTGGTACCGATAGATTTTATAGCCGCGGATTTGTAATATTCTTTAAAAATGTACTTTTCTTTGTTTGAGAAATAGTCTTCAACAAGTCTGGTATATTTGTAATTGTCCGGTGTACTTTCTGCCCAAGTTGAGTCCAGGTAAATTAATTTACTGACAGGAACAGGGGTTTGTGAGAATAATTTAATAGAAATTAAAAGAGCAAATAATATACTTAAAATTGGTTTCATGATAAGTTTTAGAAAATGGTCATGCTAAAGTAGTATTTTTAATACAGCTTAGCAACCTCTTCATTTACAAACTCTAAAAATCTTTCGTCAGCTTCTGTAAACGGATCAATCACGTGGCTGTCAATATCGATTTGGCCAATATTTACTCCATTTACAAAAAGTGGCACAACGATTTCAGATTTTACAGTAAAACTGCAGGCAATATAATTGTCTTGTGCTGCAACATCGGGAACAACAAAATTAGCGTTGCTTTCGGCAACTTGTCCGCAGATTCCTTTTCCAAACGGAATAACAGTATGGTCTGTTTCGGCACCTACATAAGGTCCTAAATGAAGCGTTTTATTTTCGTGATTGGCAAAATAAAATCCAACCCAGTTGTAGTATTCTATGTTTTCGTTTAGCAGTTGACAGATTGCCAATAGTTTTTCGTCTCTAACAATATTTGTGTCCGCTACAATAGCGCTTATTTTTGGTTGTAATTCTTGAAAAGTCATGATGAATAAATTTTATACAAAAGTATTTAAAGCCTGACTTAAAAAATACATAAATTTGAAAAAAAAATTCCGTTGAAAAAATATTTGATTCAATTTAAACCTTTCTTGATTTTTATAAGCACTTTCTTCACTGCTTATATTTTACTTACGATAGTTTATAAATTTTACTTAAACAGTTTTGATTCTTTGGAAGTTGACGGAATTTCAAAAATTGTCGGCAGTAGTGTTGAAGCGTTAATGCGCTTTTTTAATTCGGATGTAAGTATTGTAAAAAGTTTAACGGAGCCATGTTTACAAGTTTGGTACAATAATAAATTTACAATTAGAATTGTAGAGGGCTGTAACGCAATCAGTGTTATAATTTTGTTTATTTCATTTGTGATTGCTTTTTCAGGAAAATTCAAAACTACTTTGTTTTTTATTTTGTTTGGAATACTTTTTATTTACGTTTTAAATATTCTTCGTATTGCCTTTTTAACGGTTTTGCTTTTTAATTATCCGCAATATGAACACTTTCTGCATGGTGTTCTTTTTCCATTGATTATTTATGGATGTGTTTTTATTTTGTGGGTTATTTGGGTAAATAA
Organism: Flavobacterium sp. 245; assembly: GCF_004362055.1. Lineage (GTDB taxonomy): Bacteria > Bacteroidota > Bacteroidia > Flavobacteriales > Flavobacteriaceae > Flavobacterium. The sequence goes on along the minus strand of NZ_SNXB01000001.1, from coordinate 179,826 downwards.
ATTTTCGAAATATGCTAAGTAATATCGCAGAGCATAAATACAAAATACTTATTGCAGTTTTTATTGTAATATGTTTTGGTGTCATTCGGACATTTGAAAAAAGCCTTTTTTATGACCCTTTTCTAGAATACTTTGAAACTGATTTTAAAAATTTGCCTTATCCTGAAGTTGATGCTTTTAAGCTATTTTTCGGACTTTTTTCAAGGTATTTTTTTAATACAATTTTGTCCTTGATCTTAATTTATGTGTTGTTTCGGGACGTAGAAATTTTTAAGTTCAGTGTTTTTTTATACCTCTTTTTTCTGGTAATTCTTTTTGTGGCCTTTTTTGTGATTTTGAACTATTTTCCAAATGCAAACTGGCTTCTTTTTTATGTACGACGATTTATAATTCAACCCATTTTTGTTTTGCTGTTTATACCTGCATTTTACTATCAGAGTCAAAATTTAAAAAAATAACAAATTATTAAATCTTTTTTCAAGTCTTTTTAGATAATTTTGCATTATGAATTTAAAAAAGTGCACAGGATTATTTTTAGCTTTCCTTTTGTTGGTTTCCAACATTGGGTTTGCATTTGATGTGCATTATTGCGGAGGCGAAATAGCTTCTGTTTCTTTAAATACAACAGTACAAGCTTCTCCAGAAAAGAAATGCTGTGGAGAAAAAGAAAAGAAATCATCTTGCTGTAAAGACAAATTAGTTCATTTTGAAAAGAAATCAGATAATGCTACTTTTAAAATATTCTTTTTTCAACTTGATTTTCCTGCTGTAATTCAGGAATATAAATCAATTGCTTTTTTATCAGTTCCGAATTTTAAAAGCAATCAGATCATTTCGTATTATTCTGATGCGAATGCGCCCCCCTTATTCAAGTTATACAATCAATATATTTTTTATTCCTGATTTTAATGTTTAGAATCAAGCCAGTTTTGTGGCTTGTTATCTGCTGTTTTTCTTTTTCGAAATGAATAAGCATCAGCTTTCTAATAACATTAAAATCTTTTTTATGCAAAAAAATATAATGCTTTTGGGCATGATTTTGCTGTCTGTTACTGCTTTTTCTCAGGAAGATCTACAGGAAGTCAAAGTCACCAAAAAGCAAAAGGGAATTAAAAAATCCTATACACTTACGGCCAATACATCGGTAATTACAAGTAAAGAACTGCTAAAGGCTGCTTGCTGTAATTTGGCTGAAAGTTTTGAAACAAATCCTTCTATAGATGTCAACTTTTCGGATGCCTTAACGGGAACTAAACAAATCAAAATGTTAGGTTTGACAAGTCCGTATTTAATGATAACCGAAGAAAATATACCATCAGTCCGTGGTGCTTCTCAAGCATACGGATTGTCTTTTACGCCCGGAACCTGGATCGAAAGTGTTCAAATTACCAAAGGTGCTGGAAGTGTGATTAATGGTTATGAGAGTATTTCGGGACAAATAAATACAGAACTTTTAAAACCTTTGAGTGACATTCCGTTTTTCTTAAACGCTTACGGTTCTACAGATGCTCGTTTTGAGTTGAATACGCATTTCAATAAAAAATTATCTGAAAAATGGGCAACAAGCTTGTTTGTTCACGGAAATACGCGTGTTGCAAAAAACGATATGAATAATGACGGTTTTTTGGATAATCCGTTAGGAAAACAAATTAATATTTTAAATCGCTATCAATATTATGATCCCGAAAGCGGGCTGGTGAGTTTTATCAATTTCAGATATATGAACGATAAGAAGCAAACTGGCGAAGTTGATTATGATAAAGATATTGACCGCGGAACTACAAATCATTGGGGTTCAGAAATAAATACAGAACGTTTTGATGTGTCGACTAAAATAGGTTACGTTTTTCCAGATATGCCCTATCAAAGTATTGGTTTTCAAAATGCTTTTAACAGCCATAACCAAAACTCTTATTTCGGGTTGAATTTATATGACATAAAGCAGAATAGTTTTTATTCGAATTTAATTTTCAATTCGATTATCAATAATACCAAGCATAAATTTACAACGGGATTAAATTTTACATATGATCAGTATCAGGAATTTGTGAATGTCAATGATTATAGTCGAATAGATAATTCGGTTGGGGCATTTTTTGAATATACTTATGATAATACAGATAATTTTAGTTTGATTTTAGGTGGAAGAGTTGATAATCATAATCGATTAGGCTTTTTTGTAACACCTCGTTTGCACATGAGGTATAATCCGTGGAAAAATGGTGTTCTTCGTTTTTCTGCCGGAAGAGGAAAACGTTCAGCTAATATTTTTGCCGAAAATCAACAGCTTTTTGCAAGTTCCAGAGCTTTTTCAATTTTGGATAACAGCGGAAAAATTTATGGTTTAAATCCTGAAATTGCATGGAATTATGGTATCAGTTTTTCTCAAAAATTTAAACTGTTTAATAAAAATGCTGAAGCAGGTTTCGATTTCTACAGAACCGATTTTCAGAATCAGGCCGTTGTTGATTTGATGCAAAGTCCACAGGAAGTTTTGTTCTATAATTTAAAAGGAAGTTCATTTGCCAATAGTTTTCAGGCCGAATTTAATTATGAGTTAGTTCATAACTTGAATTTGAGAACAGCTTATAAATATTATGACATTCAGACAGATTATTTAAGAGGCACTTTTCAGCGTCCGCTACAGGCGAAGCATCGTTTTTTAGGGAATTTGGAATATGAAACGATAGCTTCAGATAGTGGAAAACAATGGAAGTTTGATTATACTTTTAACTGGACAGGGAAACAGCAATTGCCTTATACAGCCTCGAATCCGCCAGAAGATCAGTTTCCAGATTTTTCGCCTTCTTTTGCTGTAATGAATGCGCAGGTTACAAGGATTTTTTCTCCCGTTTTTGAAGTGTATATTGGCGGAGAAAACATTGGGAATTACAAACAGCAAAAAGCAATTTTAGGTGCAAATGATCCTTTTGGACCAAATTTTGATGCTTCTGTGGCTTACGCGCCAATTTTTGGGCAAATGTATTACGCGGGTTTACGATTTAAAATAAAATAAATAGAAACGAATCAAATTCAATAACAATATCAAATTTTAATATTAGACAAAATGAAAAAAATAATTTTAATTGCAATAATTGGATTTTTAGGATTTTCGGCGCAAGCCCAAACTAAAAAAAACAAAAACTTAAAATACACTACCGAAGTTAACGGAAATTGCGAGCAATGTAAGAAACGTATTGAAAAAGCAGCTTTTAGTGTTCCTGGTGTAAAAACTGCAACTTGGGATGTGGCTTCGCATCAGCTTGCTGTAATTTTAAACGAAGAAAAATCATCTCCATCAGATTTGAATAACGCAATTGCTAAAGCAGGTCACGATACCAAAGACGTAAAAGCAACGCAGACAGATTATGATAATTTGCATAGTTGCTGTAAGTATGTAAGAGAATAATAATTTTAAGAGCCCCAAGTTTATTATTGGGGCTTTTTTAATAGTTAATTTATCTTTAAAATACCGCATTTTATTGTGGCTGAACTAAATTATTGTTACTTTCACAAACTTAAATTAAGTATAACCAAACCATTTTTATGAATAATTTTGATTGGACACAATTAGTCAACCCTGAATTTTATATAACTTTAAGTATCGGCGGTTTTCAAATTGGTTTATACATTGTGCTGTTTATTGTTTTTGCTGAAACTGGGCTTTTTGCTGGTTTTTTTCTTCCTGGAGACAGTTTGCTTTTTTTGTCAGGAATTTACAGCCGTGATCTGATTCAAAATGTTGTTTATATCCCAAGTGATTTTATAAACGTTTTTATACTTTCAACTTTAGTAGCAATAATGGGAGTTTTAGGAAACATGACCGGATATTGGTTTGGAGCTAAAAGCGGTTATTATCTGTTTAAAAAAGAAGATACATTTTGGTTCAAGAAAAAATACTTATTGCAGTCAAAAGATTTCTTTGAAAAGTATGGCGGAAAAGCAATTATTTATGCTCGTTTCCTTCCAATTTTTAGAACATTTGCACCAATTATTGCAGGAATAGTTTCAATGGATAAAAAGAAATTTATGTTCTATAATGTTTTGAGTTCTTTTTTATGGTCTTTTATATTGATCTTTTCAGGACATTATTTATACGGAGTGTTTTTAGAACAAGGAATCGATTTAAAAGAGCATATTGAAGTTATCGTAATAGGAATAATTGTACTATCAACTTTTCCGGTTTTCTTAAAGCTTATTAAAAAGAGAACAACTGGAGAAAAAATATAACCATAAAAAAGTCCGAAGTTTAAGCTTCGGACTTTTTTTATAGCTGTTTTTAAAGCTAAAATCTATTTTAGGTTATGAATTTATATAGTCTGCGGTTTCAATTGTAGGCAATGATTCAAGTAAGTAGTTTCTTTGGTATTAAGTAAATCGTTCGCAGAAAACTTTATATTGTGATTTCTTAAAATTGTAATAACAATTAACAATTAACAATTAACAATTAAGAATTAACAATTAGCAATTAGCAATTTTCAGGCTTACCATTCATTTACCTTATTGGCATCCATTTTTAAGAAGATAAACAACAAAATGGTAAATCCCCAGAGTCCAGAACCTCCATATGAAAAGAACGGCAACGGAACCCCAATAGTAGGGAAAATACCAATAACCATGGCAATATTTACAAAAAAGTGGATAAATAGAATTCCAGCAACGCAGTAGCCATAAACACGGCTAAATTTGGTTTTTTGCCTTTCTGCCAGATAAATCACTCTTAAAAACAAACCAACAAAAAGTGAAATAACAACCAGTGAGCCTACAAAGCCCCATTCTTCACCAACTGTTGTAAAAATATAGTCTGTATGTTGTTCTGGTACAAAACCTCCTTTGGTTTGAGTTCCTTGTAAAAAACCTTTCCCAAGCCATCCGCCAGATCCAATTGCGATTTCAGATTGGTTAGTGTTATAGCCAATACCTTTCATGTCAACTGATTTGCCCAATAAAATATTAAAACGATCTCTATGGTGTTGTTTGAAAACATTATCAAATACATAATCTACCGAGAAAACGAATGCGGAGATAATAGCTAAAAAGATAGCGCTCATAAGTAAATTTCGGTCTACTACGCGGCCTTTAAAATGGATAACTGCCAATACTACTAATGCAATCAATATTACAACATAGGGTTCCAAAACCAATGTCAGTACAAATAATAGAATGGTTATAAATCCAGTCCATACATACCATGATGGTAAACCTTCGCGGTACAATACAATAATGAAAATACTATAAATCAGGGCGCTTCCAGGATCCGGTTGCGGTAAAATAAGAATGACAGGTAAAAATACTATAGCTAGTGCCTGAATTTGCCTATTTACCTCTTTAAGATTGATTTGAGTATCGCTTAAATATTTTGCTAATGCTAATGATGTAGCGGCCTTTGCAAACTCGGAAGGTTGTAAAGTAAAGCTTCCAATGGCATACCAACATCTTTGACCCGCAATTGTCTTTCCGAAAAGAAACAATCCAGCAAGTGATAATAATGAAACACCAAAAATAATACTAGCGTATTTTTCGTAAAATTTCCCATCAACAAAGAGCACAACAAATATTAAAGGAATAGTACATCCAATAAAAATTAGTTGTTTTTGATATGTGCCTTCGGTAGATAATAATGAGGAAGAATAGATGTTTAACCACCCTAATATTACTAACGTGGCATAGATAAAAACACTTATCCAGTCAATATTATTTTTTACACTTTGATTTTTCATCTGAAATAATCTTTGTTAGTTTTTCTTAGTGGTGTCTACTGCTGTTTTTTTGACTTCCGTTTTTGTAGTCGTAACAGCTGGTACTTTTGGTTTTACAATTTTAGCTTGCAAAACAGAATCTTTTGGAACAGATTCAATTTTACTAGCTTCATTCATTCCTCCTAATTTAGCATATTCTGAAGCTAAGCTTTTATTTAAAACTCTTATTTCTAAATCGGTTCTTGTGATTTTTCGTCTTAAATATTTTTCAATCATCAAACTCGCTATTGGTCCTGCAACACTTGCTCCAAAACCTCCGTTTTCAATCATAATTGCAATCGCAATTTTTGGATTGTCTTTTGGGGCAAAAGCAACAAAAATAGAGTGGTCTTCCAGCTGGACTCTTTTACCTCCAATTTTAGCAAAGTTTTCAGCAGTTCCAGTTTTTCCACAAATATCAATTCCTTCAACCCTTAATCTGCTTGCTGTACCCATGTTGTATACATCAAATAGTCCGCTTATGATTGGAGGGAAATATTTTTGGTCAATAGTTGTGGTATGTTTAGTTGTGAATTTTTTATCGATACTCTTGCCTTCAATTTTTTTGATGATGTGAGGAGTGTAATAATAACCTTGATTCGCTATTGTCGCCATCATATTAGCAAGCTGAATAGGGGTCATTACAACTTCTCCCTGACCAATTGCATTAGAAACAATGGCAGTACTTCTCCATCCACCGTTAGGATACATACGCTTATAGGTTTTTGAAGTCGGAATTTTTCCTCTTTTTCCCGTTGGAAGATCATAGCCCATAAACTCACCTAGTCCAAAACTTTTAAGATGAGAGCTCCAAACATCTACTGCAGCACTTGGCTTTGTGTATTTGTTTATGGTTCTCATGTATGCCGTTGCAAAATAAGTGTTACAAGACTGATAAATACCTCTGTGTAATTGCAATTGTCCTCCGCTACAGTGGCATCTCATAAAACGACCTCGAGCATAGCTGAAACCGTGATGACAGGAAACCGTGAAAGTGTTTTCATCGATTACCCCTTCTTGAAGCGCTACTAAACCGGTTAATAATTTAAAAGGGGAGCCAGGAGGATATTCTGCTAAAAGTCCTCTGTCATAAAGTGGTTTTGCAATTGAATCGTGATACAAAAGAGTGTAATTCTTAGATTTTTGTCTTCCAACTAAAATTCCGGGATCATAGGAAGGAGCGGTAACAAGTGCTAAAATTTCTCCTGTTTTAGGTTCCAGGGCAACGATTCCACCTCTTTTATTAATCATTAATTCTTCGCCATATTTTTGAAGTTCAGCATCAATGGTTAAATTGATATCTTCACCTGCAACGGCAATTGTGTCGTATTTTCCGTCTTTATAAGACCCGATTTCACGATTGTATTTGTCTTTCTGAATATATTTAACACCTTTGATACCGCGTAATACTTCTTCATAGCTCTCTTCTACACCTTGTTTTCCTATTAAATCGCCACTATTGTAGTAGGGGTTTTTTGCTATCAAACGTTCGTTTACTTGGGTAATGAATCCAAAAATATTCGCGCCATAATCTACTTCGTAATCACGAAGCGATCTTTTTTGGAAATAAAATCCTTCGAATTTTCTGATTTTCTCCTGAAAAGCAGCAAATTCACTTTTGTTTAATTGTGATAAAAATACAGAAGGAAGACGTGGACTGTAAACTTTGGCCTTAGCGATTCTTTTGTCGTATTCTTCTTTTGTGATATTAAGTAAAGTGCAGAATTCAGTAACATTCAGATCTTCTTTAATATCGCGTGGTATTACCATGATATCGTATGAAGCCTGATTGGCTACCATTAATTTGCCATATCTGTCGTATATATAACCTCTTTCAGGGTAGTCGTACTGTTTTTTTATTGCGTTATTTTCTGATTTTAGCTTAAATGAATCGTCAACAATTTGCAAATAAAATACCCTGATCAACAGTAAAGATCCTGCAATAATAATTAAAGCGGGCAACAGCACTTTTCTCATCGTTTATTGGGCTTAATAAGGTAAATTATTATGATTGAAGTTATAATTGTAAAAATCGAACTGAAAAGCGTTCGGAGCAAAATATCCCAAATGAATTTAAACTGAAATGCTTCGAGAACAAACAATATGATATGATGCAACAGAACAGAAACTAATATAAATGAAAATCGTTCAGGCGTTAAAGATTCGTTTAGTTTAATGGTTTGATATTCATAACTCAGTCCAAATGAAAACTTAAAAATATAAGGTCGGTAATAGGCAAGAATTACACACGATGTTGCATGAATTCCTCCTGAATTACAAAACATATCCATTGTTAGACCAAGTAAAAAACTTGAAATAATCAATCCTGATTTATTGCTGTTTACAGGATAAAGAATAATATATAGAATATACGGAAAAGGACTTATGTAGCCTAAAAAATTCATATTGTTGAAAATAACAATCTGAATTGCCAGTAACATAATAAATCGAAAAATATTGACTAACAATGCGCTATTCATCTTTTTCCTTTTTTTCTAAATTAATAAGTTCTTCTCTGTCTTTACTTTTGATAATATAAACGTGTCCAAGATTTGTCATATCGTTAAATAACTTAACTTTTATAACATAAAAACTGGTCTGTTCTTCTTTGTAAACTGTTTCAACGGTTCCAATGTTGATTCCTTCAGGGAAAATTACAGATTGTCCTCCAGTTACGATAGTATCACCTTTTCTAACAGAAGCTAATCTCGGAACATCTTTCAGCTGTACGAAACCAGTACTTTTTCCATCCCATGTTAAAGATCCAAAATGATTCGATTTTTTAAGCTTGGCGTTGATTTGTGATTTCATGTTTAAGATACTCACTACAGTAGAATATCTTGGTGATGTATTGTCTACAACTCCAATAATTCCTAAACTATTGATTACTCCCATATCCTGTTTCACACCATCATTGGCTCCAGAATTTAAAGTAATGTAGTTTTCGTGTGTACTATAAGAGTTATGAATCACTTTTGAAACAATAATATCAGCAGGTTTTACTCCTTTTACACTGTCTGCCATTGGTAATTTTGTAGTGTCTTCTTTATTGAATAAAAGACTTTTTAATCTTGCATTTTCAAGTACAAGTTCGTCATTTTGAGCTCTTAAATTCAAATATTCGTTTACACGGTTAATTCTTTCATAAACACCTCCGCTTAAGAAATTGGCAGAACTGATTACTTTGCTTCTGTGGTAAGAATGTGATTGAATTGTGAGCGTCAACGAAATACCTAAAAGCAGCAAAAACAGTAACCGATTACTGTTTCTTATAATGAAATTAAAAATTTGCTGCATTTCTTGTCTGGTTATTTTGTTTCAGGATATGCTTATGGTTTCAAATTTTATCAGGGTCAAATTTTAGACATTTGACCCTAATAAAAGTATATTGATTGTTATTTTTTGAATCTTATTTAATTAAGATGCTTTTAAATTTTGCAATGTTTTTAAGTGCCATTCCGGTACCGCGAACTACAGCTCTTAATGGATCTTCAGCAATATAAACAGGTAAATCTGTTTTTTGCGAAATACGTTTGTCAAGACCTCTTAACATCGATCCACCACCAGCTAAATAAATACCAGTATTGTAAATATCGGCAGCTAATTCTGGAGGAGTCTGAGATAATGTTTCCATTACTGCATCTTCAATACGCTGAATTGATTTGTCTAATGCTTTTGCAATCTCACGGTAAGAAACATCTACTTGCTTTGGTTTTCCTGTAAGCAAATCTCTACCTTGAACTGACATATCTTCTGGTGGTCCGTCTAAATCTTCTATAGCCGCTCCAATTTGAATTTTGATTTTCTCAGCAGTACTTTCTCCAACGAATAAGTTATGCTGTGTACGCATGTAATAAACGATATCATTCGTGAAAACGTCACCTGCAATTTTTACAGATTTATCACATACAATTCCGCCTAATGCAATTACAGCAATTTCAGTTGTACCACCTCCAATATCAACAATCATATTTCCTTTTGGTTGCATAATGTCGATACCAATACCAATTGCTGCAGCCATTGGCTCGTGAATCAAATAAACTTCTTTACCGTTTACTCTTTCACAAGATTCTTTTACGGCACGCATTTCAACCTCAGTAATTCCAGATGGAATACAAACAACCATTCGTAAAGCTGGTGTAAACATTCTTTTTTTCAATGCAGGAATACTTTTAATGAACATATTGATCATTTTTTCCGAAGCATCAAAATCAGCAATTACTCCATCTTTCAATGGCCTTATGGTCTTGATGTTTTCATGCGTTTTACCTTGCATCATATTGGCTTCTTTACCAACTGCGATGATTTTGCCTGATACTCTGTCGCGTGCTACGATAGAGGGGCTGTCAATAACAACTTTATCATTATGAATGATTAAAGTGTTTGCGGTACCAAGGTCTATTGCAATATCCTCAGTCATGAAATCAAAAAATCCCATAAGTTTTTTAGGGGTTTAAAATGTTATAAATAATTATCGAACAAAGTTAAACAAATTAATGTTTAAAATGACGTGTTCCAGTAAATACCATTGCAAGATTATTTTCGTTGCAATAATTTATGCTTAATTCGTCTTTTATCGAACCTCCAGGCTGAATTACAGCGGTAATTCCTGCTTTTTTAGCTAATTCTACACAGTCCGGAAATGGGAAAAATGCGTCACTCGCCATTGAAGCTCCAGTTAAATCAAATCCAAAAGCTTTTGCTTTATCTACAGCTTGCATTAATGCATCGACTCTTGATGTTTGACCTGTACCAGATGAAATTAATGTTCCGTTTTTTGCAAATACAATAGTGTTTGATTTTGTATTCTTGCAAATTTTAGAAGCAAAGATCAAATCTTCGATCTCCTGAGCAGTAGGTTCTGTTATTGTAACGGTTTTTAAATGCTCTTTATTATCCGTAATATTATTTCTGTCCTGAATTAACAAACCATTAAGACAAGTTCTTACTTGACGATTTGGTAATTCAACTTCATTTTGAACTAATATAATTCTGTTTTTCTTTTCTTGTAAAACTGTAACTGCTTCAGCATCATAAGCTGGAGCGATTACCACTTCGCAGAATAATTTGTTGATTTCCTGTGCAGTTTCTAAATCAATTTTAGTATTTGAAATCAATACTCCTCCAAAAGCTGAAGTAGGATCACAAGCTAAAGCAGCTAAATAAGCCTCGCTGATTGTTTTTCTTGAAGCTAAACCACAAGCATTATTGTGTTTTAAAATTGCAAATGTTGGTCCGTCAGTTTTAAATTCAGCAATTAAATTTACAGCTGCATCAACATCTAATAAATTGTTGTATGATAATTCTTTTCCGTGAATTTTGTTGAACATTGCATCAAAATCTCCAAAGAAGAATCCTTTTTGGTGAGGGTTTTCACCATATCTTAAAACTTGACCATTTGCAATGCTTTCTTTGTAAATAGTCTCGTCTGTATTGAAATAATTAAAAATAGCTCCGTCGTAGTGAGAAGAAACGTGGAATGCTTTTGTAGCTAATAATCTTCTGTTTTCAAGAGTTGTGCTTCCGTTTTGTTCTGTAATCAAATCTAAAAGAAGGCTGTATTCATTAACTGAAGCAACAATTACAGTGTCTTTGAAGTTTTTTGCGCCTGCGCGGATTAATGAAATACCGCCAATATCAATTTTTTCAATGATATCTTGTTCGCTTGCACCTGAAGCAACAGTTTTTTCAAAAGGATACAAATCAACAATTACTAAATCAATTTGAGGAATGTCAAATTCTTTCATTTGCTGTACATCGCTCTCGTTGTCTTGACGGTTTAAAATTCCGCCAAAAATTTTAGGATGCAATGTTTTTACTCTTCCTCCAAGAATTTCTGGGAAAGAAGTAATATCTTCAACTGGAACTACAGGAATTCCAAGGTTTTTAATGAAATCTTCAGTGCCGCCAGTAGAGTAAAGTGTTACATTTTGCTCGTGTAATTTTCTAACGATTGGCTCTAATCCGTCTTTAGAAAAAACTGATATTAGTGCTGATTGTATTTTTTTTGTTGTGCTCATTGTGTAGTTATGATTTTCAGACTGCAAAAGTAGTTTTTTTAAATATTATTTTAAAGAAAATTAATGTAACATTATGCTAAAAAAATCTACTGATGAGTAAGTTAACTTTTATTAGGTTTTTGATTTTAAATTATTGAATTTTACTTTATTGAAAAATACTACTATATGCTTCTTTACCTTAGATTATTAAAAGAAAGTCTCAGCTTTGCCATCAATGCTTTACGAAATAATAAATTACGTACTCTATTGTCATTATTAGGCGTTACAATTGGTATTTTTTCAATTATTGCTGTATTGGCTGCCGTAGATTCTTTAGACAGAAAAATTTCTAAAGATTTGAGCAGTTTAGATAAAAATACGATTTATTTAATGAAATACTGTTTTGGTCCGTCAGAAATTCCACAATGGAAGAGAGAGCAGTTTCCAAATGTTAAATATGATGAATATATAGCTTTGAAAAATTCATTGAATAATACTGACCAAGTTGGTTACCAGCTTTTTGTAAGTCATGAAAGTTTGAAGTACGATTCAAAGACCGTTGCCGATGTTAATATTATTCCATCTTCTTTTGAAATGGTAGATGTTGATGGATTAAGTTTTGATAAAGGAAGATTTTACAACGAATCTGAATCAAATTCTGGAACTGCAGTTATTGTTTTGGGATATGATATTGCCGAAGGGCTTTTTGGAACAAGTGATCCGCTCGGAAAAAACATTCGTTTGTACGGACAGCGTTTTACGGTTATTGGTGTAATTGCAAAACAAGGAGCAGGATTTTTTGGAGATAGTAACGATACATCGGTTTATTTGCCGGCTAATTTTTTACGACGTATGTATGGGGACAGCGATGCAATGACGCCTGTAATTGTTTTGAAACCAGTAAAAGGTGTTGACATGGACGCTTATAAAGCTGAAGTTGCTCAAAAACTGCGCGCAATTCGTGGAATGAAAGCGGGTGAAATGGATAATTTCTTTGTGAATGTCCTTTCTGGTTTTACTGATTTTATCGATGGAATATTAGGAACCTTAAGAACGGCAGGGATTTTTATCAGTATTTTTTCTTTTTTAGTTGGAGGTTTTGGAGTTGCGAATATTATGTTTGTCTCAGTTAAGGAGCGTACGAATTTAATTGGGATTCAGAAGTCTTTGGGAGCAAAAAATCGTTTTATATTATTTCAATTTTTATTTGAAGCTGTTATGCTTTGTTTGATTGGAGGTGTAATTGGTCTGCTCATTGTTTGGCTGCTGTCTCTTCTTTTGACTAATTTGTTGGAATTTGAATTTGTTTTAAGTTTTTGGAATATTTTTATTGGAGCCGGATTATCAATTTTTGTAGGTATAATTTCGGGAATTCTTCCAGCGATTTCGGCGGCAAACTTAGATCCCGTTGAAGCAATTCGAACAGGAATGTGATATATTATTTTTGTGTTATTTAATTGTAAATTTTGGTGGCTGAAAATAATTAGATATTTTTGGTAGGCCAACAACTTAAAATGCTAGATAAATGAGCTTTAACCTTAGATCTGTTGATACTGTTGAGTCTATTTCCAGAGAAGATTTTAAAAAGAATTATTTGGATAAGAGAAAGCCTTTGATTATAAAAGGGCTTACTAAGGATTGGCCTGCAAGAGAAAAATGGTCAACAGAATATTTTAAGCAAATTGCTGGAGATATAGAGGTCAAGTTAGTTGATAATTCAAAAGCAGATCCAAAAAAAGTAATCAATGCTTCGATAGCGACTATGAAATTTGGTGAGTATTTGGATTTGATAAAACGTGAACCAACGCAACTGCGTATTTTTTTCTTTAATCTTTTCAAACACAGACCTGAATTAATTGATGATGTAAAAATCCCAAAAGAATTAATGGGAGGTTTTATAGAAAGCATGCCGGCAATGTTTTTTGGAGGTTCAAAGGCAATTACATTTTTGCATTATGACATTGATTTGCCACACCTTTTTCACACGCATTTTGGCGGAAGAAAACACATTATACTGTTCGATAATAAATGGAAAAAAAGATTGTATTGTCTTCCAAATACAACTTACGCATTAGAAGATTACGATGTAGCCAATCCTGATTTTGAAAAATTCCCTGCCTTAAAAGGTGTGGAAGGTTATGAAGTTTTTCTAGAACATGGAGATACGTTATTTATGCCAACCGGAATGTGGCACTGGATGCGTTATATAGATGGTTCTTTTTCGCTTACGCTTCGTGCATGGGATTCATCGATTTCTCGAAAAATTGCCAGTGTTTGGAGCTTATTTATGCACGGCGCAGTTGACAGTGCTATTAAAGTTGTTTTTAGAGAACGTTACGCGATCTGGCGTGAAAAATTAGTCTTTAAAATTGCTGAAAAAGAATTAAAAAAGGATTTGAAAAAGGCTGGGTAATTTAGAATTGCCATCCAAATAAGAAAACATAAAAAATTCCGTAGGAATAAAATATTGGTAGCAACGGAATTTATTCCGTTGAAAAATTAAACATACGTCTAGAAGTTTCGTAGGAAGGATATGAGTTTGTTTTAATGATTTAATTTAGGTTTTATAAAGGGAAATGAGATTCTTTTATCGTCCCATTTTATGTTTTTCGAATTATAATATTGATTGTTTTTCTTGTATTTCAATACCGTGTCTTCCTCTTGTGTGGTTCTTCGCATGAAATATTGATCTCTTTCTTTTAATGATGATTTAAGAGCTTTAACTAAGTCAAAATAAGCTTTCGTTTTTAATGTGTCTGATTTTGAAGCGATAAAAGTCATATTTCGAAAATGGTCTTTATAGTTTGATTTTATAAAATTAGAGATTGAATTAGTAGGTATTTGCGTTAAGTCTTTCGGTTGTAAGTTTATAAAGTATGCAATTGTATCGCCTCTATCCCAATTTCCGCATATATGACCTACGTCACCTCTTTTAAAATAATAAATTGTTGAATCAGAATCGATAATGAAAGTGTTTGTTCCATAAACTAAAAAACCTGGAATTGGCGGTGGGGGAACGGTGTCTCCGTTAATAATTTGCCTGTTATTTTCTTTCGAAATAATATAAGGTTTGTTCTTCTCGACAATCTTTTTATCTTTTTTGGCGCAATTCCAAAAAAGCAAACAAATCATAAAACCAATAAAAATTCTCCTCATAAATCAGATTTAAAATAAAGATATAAAAAAATCCCATCAGCCGAAGCGAATGGGATTTTATATGTTTAGAAGTTCAAAAACTATCTAATATCATTATTCTGAATCAAATCGATATATAAGTTGATCTTATCTTTCAATTCTTTTCTAGGCGTGATAAAGTCTAAGAAACCGTGCTCTAAAAGAAACTCAGCAGTTTGGAAACCTTCTGGTAAATCTTTTCCCGTAGTGTCACGTACAACACGCGGACCAGCAAAACCAATCAAAGCACCTGGCTCAGAGATATTGATGTCTCCTAACATTGCGTAAGATGCAGTTGTTCCGCCCGTTGTTGGGTCTGTACAAAGAGAGATGTAAGGCAATTTAGCTTCAGCTAATTGAGCTAATTTTACAGAAGTTTTTGCCAATTGCATTAAAGAATAAGCCGCTTCCATCATACGAGCTCCACCAGATTTAGAAATCATTACAAAAGGAAGTTTGTTTTTGATCGCGTGATCAATTCCTCTTGCGATTTTTTCACCTACAACTGCTCCCATAGATCCACCAATAAAGGCAAAATCCATACAGCAAATTACAAGTTCTCTTCCTTTAGATTTTCCTACTCCAGTACGTACAGCGTCTTTAAGATGAGTTTTTTCCATTACATCTTTCAATCTTTCTGCATATTTTTTTGTATCCACAAAATGCAAAGGATCTTTTGATGTCATGTTTTTATCTAACTCAACAAATTCGTTGTTGTCGAATAAAATTTCAAAATAGGTTGCGCTTCCAATTCGAACGTGAAAATCATCTTCAGGGCTAACGAATAAGTTTCTTGCTAATTCGTCTGCATCAATAATTTTTCCAGTAGGAGATTTGTACCACAATCCTTTCGGAACGTCCATCTTGTCTTCTGTAGCGGTCGTAATCCCTTTTTCTTGTCTTTTAAACCAAGCCATATTGAATGTTTTTTTTGTTTGAGGTTTCAAGTTTCAAGTTGCGAAACCTGAAACTTGAAACTTGAAACTTGAAACTTTTTTATTATAGTGTATTCACATTATTCAAGTCAGCAAAAGCTTGTTCAAGTCTTGCGTTGAATGTTACTTCGCTTTCACGAACCCATCTTCTTGGATCGTAATATTTTTTGTTTGGAGCATCAGCACCTTCTGGGTTTCCAATTTGAGATTTTAAATAGTCAAGGTTTTTAACCATATAATCACGGATTCCTTCAGTGTATGCAAACTGTAAATCAGTATCGATGTTCATTTTGATAACACCATAGCTAATTCCTTCTCTGATTTCTTCAAGTGTTGAACCTGAACCTCCGTGGAAAACGAAATCTACTGGGTTATGTCCAGTGTTGAATTTGTTTTGAACGAAATCCTGAGAATTTTTTAAGATTTTTGGAGTTAATTTTACGTTTCCTGGTTTGTAAACACCGTGAACGTTTCCAAAAGCAGCAGCAATTGTAAATTTAGGACTTACTTTAGATAATTCTTCGTAAGCGTAAGCTACTTCTTCTGGCTGTGTATATAATTTTGAGCTATCAACATCAGAGTTGTCAACACCATCTTCCTCACCACCTGTAATACCAAGCTCGATTTCTAATGTCATACCCATTTTGCTCATTCTAGCTAAATATTCTTTACAGATCTCGATGTTTTCTTCGATTGGCTCCTCAGACAAATCGATCATGTGAGAACTGAATAATGGTTTTCCTGTTTCTGCAAAATGTTTTTCAGAAGCATCTAATAAACCGTCAATCCAAGGTAAAAGTTTTTTTGCACAGTGGTCAGTGTGTAAAATTACAGTTGCACCATAAGCTTCAGCTAAAGTGTGAATATGTTTTGCTCCAGCGATTCCTCCAGCGATAGCTGCTTTTTCACCTGCATTAGATAATCCTTTTCCAGCGTTAAATTGTGCTCCTCCGTTTGAAAATTGAATAATAACTGGCGCGTTTAGTTTTGCTGCAGTTTCAAGAACACCATTGATTGTGCTAGATCCAGTAACGTTTACTGCTGGTAAAGCAAATCCTTTTTCTTTCGCATAATTAAAAATCTCTTGAACTTGATCTCCTGTAGCTACTCCTGGTTTAATATTGTGTGCCATTGTAATTTTTTTTATAGTTGTTTTTAGTTTTTAGGTTGCAAAAATAAGAATTAATTAGCATTAGAAAGGATAATTTATTCCAAAATTTAAAACCGAGTGACCAAAATTGTATTCTTTAAACCATCTGTCTCCCTTCTCATGTGCCGGATTATAAGTCTTGAAGCCTAAATCTAATCGAACAACAAAAAAGCTTAAATCGTATCGTAATCCAAATCCTGTACCCAAAGCAATTTCAGCTAAATCGTTTACGTTGTTGAATTTTGCCTTCTCATCAATAACATTATCGAGCACATTCCAGATATTTCCGGCGTCTGCAAAAATAGCTCCTTTAACATCGCCAAGAATTTTAAAGCGATATTCTGCACTAAATGCAATCTTCATATTCGCCTCATTAAAATCATCCATGGCATCTGTACTTCCTGGACCTAATGAGTAAGGCTGCCATGCACGGTTGTCATTTGAACCTCCTGAATAGTAACTTCGTGAAAACGGAATATAGTCTGAGTTTCCAAAAGGAATTGCAATTCCGAAGAAACTTCGTACTGCAAGTACATTTTCTTTTCCAAAATCCCAGTGTTTGATATAATCGAATTCGGTTTTAATGTATTCTGAATATTCTAAATTGAATATTTCATAATTGCCATTTGTGTTTTTAGACAAATTTGCAATGTTTGAGACTGCTGATAGTAAAGTTCCTGCCGATTCTACTTTTGTTTTAAACTGATAGAAATTGTTGTCGGCAAGATCTTTTTTAGTAGTTTTTGTAAAAGTATAACTAGTAGCAAGAATAAAGTCATTTTCAGTCAGACGAACTCTTCTTTCTTCAATGCTTTCTACATCTTGATACTGAGGATCTCCAGGAAGCAAAGCCGTTTGATTAGTTAAAACATCGTTTGTAAAGCCTGTGGTTCCTGTAGGTATTGTTAGGTTTTTTCTATTTTGTTCTTCTGGTGAATCTCCCCAGTTTGTAGGATTGACATTATAATCTTTACCAATATTATTCAACTCATCATAAGAAGAGGTATAAACGTTGAAATAATTATTAGGATTTAAATTTCGAACATATTGCGCATTTAACAATTCTAATTTTGCTGTATTATGACGTTTAGGAGACCAGTTGTATGCAATTCCTCCTGTAAAGTTTTCTTTGTCCAAACCAATATTTCGCTGTTTCGAAAAACCGCTCGAGATTGAAGTAGAAGGAATCATCCTTTTTGGAATAATTTTTTCAGTTCCAAAAGGCATTAAAATCCTTGGGAAATTCAATTTCATATCAAGTCCATATTCTGAAACATTGAAAAAATTGTTGTTAGGATTCGCCATATCTTTTGATGAACCTATATTCATACGTGCCGAAATTTCCAGTGTTTCAGCGCGATTAAATACATTTCTAATAGTCTCAGAAACACTCGCTCCAATACCGAAATCCTGAATATTAGAGTGTGTCACGTCAAGTGTTGCTCCAAAACTGTATTTTTTTCTTGGCGTTAAGTAAACCTTGGCAATTAAAGATTGTGCTGTTGAATCTCTTTTGTCAACTTCATATTGTATGGAAGGATAGTTAAAGATTTTTAAATTGTTTAAATATCGCGAAGAAAGAGTTGTTCTGGTGTCTGAAAATGTACTTCCTTTAGTAATAAAAACGGCATCTGTAATGGCTCTTGGTTTGTATTTTAGCTTTTTATAGCTGTATAAATTAAAATTGTTGTACGTTACACTGTCGTTAATTTTTGATTTTGCATTTGCAGGCGAATAATCAGTATAGATATTTACATCACTGATTTTATAAAGTTTAAAAGGTTCAGTTCGGCTGGAATCTTTCTCTTGTATACTATTATTATTGATAATTAAATTTACGTCGGCTTTGTTTTTCTTGCCAATGGTATCAATATCAAAAGTTACGTAAGTCGGTTGAAAATAATAGGCACCATTATTTCTGAAATACGTTGTAATGCGGTTTTTTTCTTCTTCAAAATCAGTTGTTTTGTATTGATTTCCAGATTTCAGAATAGAAGGTTCTCTGCTTGTGTGATAAAGCGAATCTAATGCAGGAGTTAAAATCGTAGTTCGTATAGAATCTAAAGTATAAGCTGGCCCGGTTGTAATATTATAGTTAATTTTAGCTTTTTTAATTCCAATAGTATCAATAGTGTAATCTGTTTGTACTTTGAAAAAACCATTATTTAAATAATAGTATTTTAAGCGAAGCAAAGTTTTTTTTGTTTTTGCGGTATCAATAATTACAGGTGGTTCTCCAGTATTTTTTAAGAAATCATTCAGCCCTTTGTTTATAAAAGACTGACCAAGACGATCAACTTGTTTTGCCGAAAGCACTTTTGACCAACTTTCATAACGGCCAGGATGATTATCAAATTGAGCTTGATACGTTGAATCTGGATTTAAATTGGCTAAATTGTATAAATTTAAACGTAATTTGAAGCCTAATAACTTTCCGTTTGGCTTTTGATACATTTGATTCGAGGCAATTTCGTCATTTGAAGACTTTCCGTTTACAAGAATATTGTTTTTTACAAGAAGGTTTTTTCCATCTGGAACTCTTTTTACGGCATTACAAGCACAAATAAGTGTTGCTATTAGAATAAATGCTGTTATTTTTGTGGAATTATTTTTCAAGTGTTTTTAAATATTTAATTCAAAAGTACATTATTTTATGGTTAGTAAAAACCAAATAAAACTTATCTCAGGCTTACATCAAAAAAAGCATCGTTTTGCAAATCAATTATTTTTTGCCGAAGGAGTAAAAGTAATTCAAGAATTGTTGCAATCCAATTTTGAATTAGAGCATTTATACACCACGCAAAATGATTTTGAAACAGTTCAGTCTTCAAAACGAACTCTTATTAATGAACAGGAGTTAAAAAAAATAAGTGCTTTGTCGACTCCAAATTCTTGTTTGGCTGTATTCAAAATTCCTGCCGAAAATAAAATTAGTGATTCCGGCTTGATTTTGGCTTTAGACGATATTCGCGATCCCGGAAATTTAGGTACGATTTTGCGTCTTTGCGACTGGTTTGGCATCAAACAAATTATTTGCTCTAAAGAAACAGTAGATATTTATAACCCAAAAGTGGTTCAGGCTACAATGGGATCTATTACCCGAGTAAATGTAAATTATGTTGATTTGAAAAACTTTATCGCGCAAACAAAACTGCCAGTTTTTGGAACTTTTATGGACGGCGAGAACATTTATAAATCAAATTTGCCTCAAAATGGAATCATTATTATGGGTAATGAAGCCAATGGTATTTCGGCAGAAATTGAAAAAACGGTCACAAGCCGACTCACAATTCCTCGTTTTGGAGAGCTTCAAAAAACCGAAAGTTTAAATGTAGCTACCGCAACAGCAATTATTCTTAGTGAATTTAAACGAAATAGTTAGGTATTTGTTTTAGTGAAAAGTAAAATTTATTAATATCGCTCTAGATTTCATAGAATCGATGTTTCCTGTCCATGGACTATTAGGATCATTGTCTCTTATTAACTCATCGGTTATGCCAAACATACCTCTGATTGACGGAGAAAAAATGAAATATTCTGTAAAAAAGTCAATTCCAACTCCCATTTCATAAGCAGCTGTCCAAGGTTTCACTCTGAATTTTTGTTCAGAGTTGTCGTCCTGAGATTTTGAATTGCTTGATAAATTAAGCGTAGTCGACATTCCTCCAACTAAATAGGGACGAATATTTCCTGTACGCAGAGATGAGAATTTTAAAAGTAACGGAAAATGAATATAAGTACTGTTTACTTCTCTTAAATAATCATTTTTAGAGTTGAAATTTGGATAATATAAATCGCGTTTTGTATAGTACAAACCTGGTTCAAAACGCAGATTTATGTATTCCTGCAATCTTAAATCTGCCACAACACCAACATTAAATCCGGTCGTTTTTTTTACCTGAATATCTTGGTTCACAACGTTTTTATAGTCAAACTTAAAGTCAAAACTGTTAAAGCCCAAATAATATCCAAAATAAAGGCGTTGTTTTTGCCAGTTTTCAAGATTGATAATAGGGTCTTTGCTAAACATGCTTTTAGCAAATTGCGAATATCCTTTTGTCGTTAAGACTAATAAAATTAAGATTACTGTTTTTTTCATACTATTTTTTAGAAGCAGAATAAATGGTTGCAACTCCAAAAGTTTGAGGCATGGCCACAACATCTATAAACCCAATTTTTCTCAAAATATTGTTTAATGCTTCTCCGTATGGAAAAACCGCAGCCGATTCAGATAAATAACCATATGCTGCATTATCTTTCGAAAATAACTTTCCAATTATTGGGAGAATGTTTTTGCTGTAAAATTTATATCCTTGTTTATATGGAGTTTTATCTGGAACTGAAGTTTCTAAAATTACAAATACACCATTTGGTTTTAAAACCCTTAAAATTTCAGCAAATCCTTTTTCTAAATTTTCGAAATTTCGAACACCAAAACCGACAGTTATGGCATCAAAATAATTGTCTTCAAAAGGAATATTTTCAGAATCGCCTAAAACTAAATCAATTGTATTAGACAGATTTTTTTCTTCAACTTTTTTCTTCCCAACCTCAAGCATTCCTGCCGAAATATCTAAACCAATAATTTTTTCAGCATTTGTCTGTGCCATTAAAATAGCAAGATCGCCTGTACCTGTTGCAATATCAAGTATGATTTTAGGTTTAGTGTCAGAAACTATTTTTAAAACTTTTTTTCGCCATTTTACATCGATCCCAAAAGAGATCACACGATTCAAATTATCATAGTTCCCAGAAATGTTGTCAAACATTTGGGCAACCTGTTCTTTTTTTCCTAAAGAGGAGTCTTTATATGGAGTTATTTTTTCAGACATTTTTTTTATTTAGGCAAATATAATACAATCTGACTTAACTGTAATTGGCTTTTTTAATTTGTAAATCAAATGTTTTAAAAGAAAGGCTTTCGTCTTTGTTTGTCTTCTGGTTTTACTGTTTTTAAAGCATCACCAAAAGTGGGTATTTTTAAAAAATCACTAAAAGTGGGTATTGTGGAGTGCTGTATTTATGCTCAAATTTGTCAAAGATAAAATGATGAAATTTTAATGATTGATTAAGAATAGGGCTTAAAACAAATGATTACTCTCTTTGCACTTGTAATTTCATTTGTTCCTGAAGATAGTTTTGGCAGTGCTTTTTTTAAATCGCACCGAAGTTTTTTAAAAGTGCAAAATACGTTCTTAGGATTAAATTTGTTTTTGGAAATTTTAATTTTCTTGCCTTTAATATCTTAGTGGTATTTGTTATTAAAGGCTCTTTTGAGACTTGTTCTCAATTAACATTTATGTTATTCAGTTTTCAAATGTTTTAAACATTTGTGATTTTTTTACCAAGACTGTTTCTGGAATAAGCCAGATTTAAAAATCAATCGTTTTTAAAAAACATCCTTCAAAAGAGGATGTTTTTTTATTTACGGATATAAGTTTCATAAGTGTAATCGTAAAGATGTTTGTCATCTTTGAAATTTTCTTCACTTTCAACAAGCATCCATTCTTTTTCACTTATTTTCGGAAAAAAAGTATCTGCATCAAATGTATGATGCACTCTGGTTACTTCAATAATATCAGTAAATGGCAATGCAAGAGTGTAAATTTCGCCTCCACCAATAATATAAGAATCTTCATTTTCAGGACACACCGATATAGCTTTTTCAATGCTGTCCACAACAATACAGCCTTCAGGATGATAATCGCTCTGACGGGTGATGATTACATGCGTTCTGTTAGGCAAAGGTTTTGGAAAGCTTTCAAAAGTTTTTCTTCCCATAACAATATGATGATTTGTCGTCAGTGCTTTGAATCTTTTAAAATCATTGGGCAAATGCCATACTAAATCATTGTTTTTTCCTAGGGCATTATTTTCGGCTACAGCCGCTATCATTATAATCATTATAATCTAAACTAAATTTTATTTTCAGTATCCTCGTTTATTTTGGATTCTAATTGACTGATTCTTTTTTGTTGCAAAGCAACAAGTCTGTCAATTTGTTCTCTTTCCCATTTTTTATTCATGAATCTGTCTGTGATGTAAACTTTTATAAAGTGCAGAATAAACAAAAAGAACCATATCGTAATTCCCCAAATGCACCAGTTTTGATTGCTTTCTGCCCCAAAACCAAAAAATCGGTTGGCAACAAATAAAAATAAACTTCCTAATAGAAAAAGCACAAAATGAAAATAAAGAATTTTCTTCTGTCTGAGTCTTCTTCTGGCATATTCATATTGTTCGTGTACTTCTTTTTCCATAAGATATTAAATGAAATGAGGTTATAAAGTTAAAATTTATTTTGAAAACAAGGAATTTTGATTCTATAATATTTGCCTTTGAATGAGTTAAGAATTTGAAATTAAAAAATTATCATTGATTAATTTATGGATATGATTAAAATAAATAGACATTTTTGCTATTGTCATAAATCGGATATTGTGGTGTCAAAAGTTCAGCGGATTTTATGTAATTTAGGCATATCAATCTAAAAACTAAATAGTTATGTCTTTAAAGAAACAATTTATCAAAGCAAAACCAGTAGTGAAAGTTACTTTTTCTGTCGATGCTAAAGATGCAAGTACAGCTGCTGTAGTTGGAGATTTCAATAATTGGAATCCTGAAGAAGGAACTTTAAGCAAATTGAAAAACGGAACTTTTAAAGCAACTTACGACTTAGTGAAAGATGCAATTTACGAGTTTAAGTATTTGATTGACGGCGTTTATGTGAACGAGCCTGAAGCAGATTCTTATAAATGGAATGATTTTGCTGGAAGCGAAAACAGTGTTTTAGCAGTATAAAAAAATCCGCTTAAAATTTAAGCGGATTTTTTTATAGTTTTATACAGCAACACTTCCTTTTATTCCCGGATGTGGCTCATAATCGACAAGTGTAAAGTCATTGTAATCAAAATCAAAAATGTTTTTAATCGCAGGATTTAATATCATTTTTGGCAATGGTTTTGGTTCTCTAGAAAGCTGTAATTCCAATTGATCAAAATGATTATTGTAAATATGTGCATCTCCAAAAGTGTGGATAAAATCTCCAGCTTCAAGATCACATACTTGTGCAATCATCATGGTTAATAATGCGTAAGAAGCAATATTAAACGGAACTCCCAAAAAGATATCAGCGCTTCGTTGATACAGCTGGCAAGAAAGTTTGCCTTTGGTTTCTCCTTTTTCTAAATCGGGACTCGAAACATAAAATTGAAAAAAGGCATGACAAGGAGGCAAAGCTGCCTTGTTATTTGCTACATTTTCTTCAAATGATTTTTTTGTATCTGGCAGTACTGATGGATTCCAAGCTGAAATTAGCATTCGTCGACTGTTAGGATTTGTTTTCAGCTCTTTAATCAATTCAGTGATTTGATCGATTTCTTCGCTGTTCCAATTTCTCCATTGATGTCCGTAAACTGGTCCTAAGTCTCCATTAGAATCGGCCCAATCATCCCAGATTTTCACTCCATTTTCCTGAAGATATTTAATATTGGTATCTCCTTTTAAAAACCAAAGCAATTCGTAAATGATAGATTTTAAATGAAGTTTTTTAGTTGTAACCATTGGGAAACCTTCACTTAAAACAAAACGCATTTGGTAGCCAAAAACACTTTTAGTCCCGGTTCCGGTTCTGTCTCCTTTTTGATTGCCGTTTTCTAAAACGTGTTTTACTAAATCTAAGTATTGCTTCATTGTTGTTTAATCGTTGATTTGTTGATTTGTTTAATTGTGAATTTGTTTGATCGATTTAACGAATAAACAAATCAACGATTAAACAATATTTCTATCTTTTTGAGATTTCGTCTCTAATTTTTGCTGCTTTTTCGTAATCTTCTTGAGAAACAGCTTGATCTAAAAGCTCATTCAATTCTTGAAGACTATGTTTTGCATAAACATCTCCAGATTGATTGGTTTCTTCTTCGTGACCAAAAGTCTCCGGATTAGAAAGTACATCATCAATTTCTTGAGAACCTTGATCTGTGTCGGCCGTATTTGATTTTAAATAAATTCCGGCTTTGTCAAGAATATTTTTATAAGTGAAAATCGGTGCGTTGAAACGTAAAGCTAGTGCAATTGCATCAGAAGTTCTGGCATCGATAATTTCTTCAATTTTGTCTCTTTCACAGATTAAGCTGGAGTAAAAAACACCATCAACAAGTTTATGAATAATTACTTGTTTTACGACAATATCAAATCGCTCAGCGAAATTTTTGAATAAATCGTGCGTTAATGGGCGAGGAGGTTTTATTTCTTTTTCTAAGGCAATAGCAATCGATTGGGCTTCAAAAGCGCCAATTACGATAGGTAGTTTTCTTTCACCATCAACTTCGTTCAAAATTAAAGCATAAGCGCCATTTTGAGTTTGACTGTATGAAATTCCTTTTATAGATAATTTTACTAGACTCATATATGATTGTAAAAAGGGCACTTAAGCCACATTTTAATACTATTTTTGATTGGAAAATAAAGCTGCAATTTTAATCAAAAAATATGGAACAAAAAAGCTGCCTTAAAACAAAGATACGATTATCTTGTTTTTAGGCAGCTATATTAGTAAGAATTCTTAAATTAAGAATGCTGTGCTTTAAAAGCTTTTAATTTCTCAGTTAATTGAGGTACAATTTCAAAGGCATCACCAACAATTCCGTAGTCAGCCACTTTAAAGAAAGGAGCTTCAGGGTCACTATTGATTACTACTTTTACTTTTGAAGAGTTGATTCCGGCAATATGCTGGATTGCTCCTGAAATACCTATTGCAATATATAAATTTGTTGCAACCGGTTTTCCTGTTTGTCCAACGTGTTCGCTGTGAGGTCTCCATCCTAAGTCAGAAACTGGTTTAGAACATGCTGTTGCAGCACCCAAAACTTCAGCTAAGTTTTCAACTAATCCCCAGTTTTCTGGACCTTTCAATCCGCGTCCGCCAGAAACTACGATATCAGCATCAGCGATAGAAACTTTTCCGGTTACTTTTTCAACAGATTCTACTTTTACACCAAAGTCATTATCACCAATTGATGGATTGAAATCTTCAGCAGCTGCAGCTCCTGCGCTTTCAAAAATTCCGTAAGAGTTTTTTGCTAAACCAAGAACTTTTACATCGGTGTCGATTTGTGTAATGTTGAAAGCTTTGTTAGAGAAAGCATTTCTTTTTACTTGAAATGGAGAAGTGCTTAATGGCAATCCTACAACATTTGAAGCAAAACCAGCATTTAATGACACTGCAACTAATGATGAAAGGTAAATGCTATCTGTTGTAGAAGAAAGCAAAACTACTTTTGTTCCTTCTTTTTCAGCAGCTTGTTTGATGACATCGGCGTAAGCCTTTGCTGTAAAACCAGCTAATTTATCGTTGTTTACTTTTAGAACTTTATCAACTCCGTATTTGCCTAATTCGCTTACATCACTGATATTTACAGTTAAAGCTGTTACAGTAGTTCCTAATGATTCTGCTACTTTCTTAGCGTAAGAAGCTAATTCGAAAGCAACTTTTTTAAATTTTCCTTCTGCAGATTCTGCATATATTAATATTGACATGATTTTTTTGTTTAGAGGTTATTAGTTTCAGGTTTCAGGTTTCAAGTTGTAAACTGAGGCTGAAAACCGAGACTGAAAACTGTTTACTAGATTACTTTCGCTTCGTTGTGTAATAAATTGATTAACTCATCTAAATTATCTGCAGAAACTAATTTCACTGCTGATTTTGGAGCTGGTTTTTCAAATTTTACCGCTTTTGTATTTATTGGAGCGTCAACTGGCTCAAGAATAGTTAGCGCTTTTGTTCTTGCAGTCATAATTCCTCTCATGTTTGGAATACGAAGATCTTTTTCTTCAACAAGACCTTTTTGGCCACCAATAATTAAAGGAAGTGTAGTGCTTACAGTTTCTTTTCCACCATCAATTTCACGAACTGCTTTTACATTGTTTCCGTCAACAGTTACACTTGTACAAGAGTTTAAGAAGTTAGAACCTAAAATTCCAGCAATCATTCCAGGAACCATTCCACCATTATAATCTAAAGATTCTTTTCCTGCAATTACAAGATCGTAACCTCCATTTTTAATAACTTCTGCTAATTGTTTAGCAACAAAAAAACCATCAGTTGGATTAGCGTTTACACGAATCGCTTCGTTTGCACCAATTGCTAATGCTTTACGTAAAGTTGGCTCAGTATCAGGACCTCCAACGTTAACAACAGTTACAGTTGCTCCTTGTTGTTCTTGAAACCAAATTGCACGTGTTAAACCAAATTCGTCATTTGGGTTTATTACATATTGTACACCATTGGTATCAAATTCTGAATCACCATTGGAGAAGTTAATTTTTGAAGTAGTATCAGGCACATGGCTGATGCAAACCAATATTTTCATAAGTATATATTTTGAATTTGTAATATGCTTTGACAAATTTAGAAATTAAAATCGGAATAATATACTATGCATGCATAATATTTTTTAAAAACTATTACGTTTTCGAAGATTATGAAATTTGGCGTGCCTTTTGGCTCTTTAGAAAATTAAAAATTCAGCTATTTCATCTGATTCTTAGTAATTTCATAATTGCGAAAGGCCGTTCAGCTGTTAAAATTGAAGTGAATTTATACTAGATTTTGATTTGTTTCGTTTTAAAGAAGCTAAATTGAAAATTATAATTACACAAATAAGAGCGCATTTGTATAAAAAGTGCTTTTTGGAATAGAATAATAACAATTATATCGATTTCGTAAATAGCGCCACACCTTTTAAAAAGTTAAAAGGTACAGAAGAGGATAAAGTTCCTGCGATTTTAAACTTAATTTATGCTTTTAAGTGATTTAAAATATTTATTTTTGCTCTTCAGAAAATTCAACATACAATATAAATATGAGAACAATACAATTTAGAGAGGCCATTTGTGAAGCGATGAGCGAAGAAATGCGTCACGATGAATCCATATATTTAATGGGCGAAGAAGTTGCAGAATACAACGGAGCATATAAAGCTTCAAAAGGAATGCTTGCTGAGTTTGGCGAAAAAAGAGTAATTGATACTCCAATTGCAGAGCTTGGTTTTACAGGAATTGCAGTAGGTTCTGCAATGAATGGTAACAGACCGATTGTAGAATATATGACATTCAACTTCTGTTTAGTAGGTATTGATCAAATTATAAATAATGCTGCTAAAATGCGCCAAATGACTGGTGGACAATTTAATGTGCCAATCGTTTTCCGCGGACCAACTGCTTCTGCAGGTCAATTAGGAGCAACTCACTCTCAGGCTTTAGAAAACTGGTTTGCAAATACACCAGGTCTTAAAGTTGTAGTTCCTTCAACTCCTTATGATGCAAAAGGACTTTTAAAATCAGCAATTCGTGATAACGATCCTGTAATTTTTATGGAATCTGAGCAAATGTATGGTGATAAAGGTGAAGTGCCAGACGGAGAATACACAATTCCATTAGGTGTTGCTGATATTAAACGTGAAGGAACAGATGTAACTATTGTTTCTTTCGGAAAAATCATTAAAGAAGCTTTTATTGCTGCTGATGAATTAGCTAAAGAAGGAATTTCATGTGAGATTATCGATTTAAGAACGGTTCGTCCAATGGATAATGAAGCGATCTTGAAATCAGTTAAGAAAACAAACCGTTTAGTAATTCTTGAAGAAGCTTGGCCATTTGCAAGTATCTCTTCTGAAATCACTTATATCGTTCAGGAACAGGCATTCGATTTCCTTGATGCGCCAATTCAGCGTATCACAACAGCTGATACTCCTGCGCCTTACTCTCCTGTATTGCTGAAAGACTGGTTGCCAAACGCTGGTGATGTAGTAAAAGCAGTAAAGAAAGTAATGTACAAATAAAAAAATCAACAATACTTATAAAACTTCATCAGTCATATTCATTGATGAAGTTTTTTTTTGCCAAATGATAAAAAGAATAATTTTACTCAGCCTATTTTTTGTATTCGCCTTTGTGAATCTTGGAACTGCACAAACAAAAGTGAGTGGAATTGTTTTGGACAAATCAAATCAGCCGATACCTTTTGCAAATGTCGTTTTCAAAGGTTCTAATACCGGAATCGTTTCTAACGAAGATGGACGTTTTTATCTGGAATCACCTAATACTTATACTGCTTTATTAGTAAGTTCTGCTGGATTTTCGGATAAAGAGGTTCCTTTGGAAAAAGCAGTTAATTATAATTTCAAAATTGTTTTAGGCGAAGCCGAAGCACTTAATGAAGTGGTAATTTATACCGGAAAAACCTCTAAGAAAAACAATCCGGCATTGGATATTTTGAGGAAAATTTGGGAACGAAAACGTAAAAACGGACTCTACCAGTTCAATCAATATCAAATGCAGAAGTACGAAAAAGTCGAGTTCGACATGAACACGATTGACAGTGCTTTGATGAAAAACAAACTTTTCAAAGGAATGGAGTTTGTGTTTGAACATGTTGATACTTCTGATGTTACTGGTAAAACGTATTTGCCAATTTTTATCAACGAATCGGTTTATGATGTTTACGGCGATAACAAATTAAAGAAAGTAAAAGAAAATATTACGGGGAATAAAATGTCTGGTTTCAACGGAAATCAGCAAATTCTATCTTTCGTAAAAGACCTTTATTCCGATTATAACATTTACGATAATCATCTTAAATTTTTTGACAAAAGTTTCACAAGTCCGCTTTCAAGAACCGGAATAGATGTCTATAATTATGTTCTGAAAGACAGTGCTTATATCGACAAAAAATGGTGTTATAATATTGTTTTTTATCCGAGAAGAAAAAATGAATTGACCTTTAAAGGTGATTTTTGGGTAAACGATTCCACTTTTGCCATCAAGAAAATTAATATGGGCGTAACAAAAAGTGCCAATATTAACTGGGTGAAAGATATTTATATCGAACAGGAATTTGAAGTCGAGAATGATTCCGTTTTCCTTTTGACACGTGACTACATGATGTCTGATTTTGCTTTAAATAAGAAAGAAAAATCAAAAGGAGTGTATGGAAAACGAACGACTTTATACAGAAATCATAAATTCAATATTCAGAAACCAGAGAAGTTTTATAAAGAAGAAGTCAATTTTATAGATAATGCCGTTTACGACCGTCCTCCCGAATTCTGGGATGAAAATCGTTTTGAGAAATTAAACAAAGACGAAGCAGGAATTTATAAAATGCTGGATACTTTACAGACCGTCAAGCGATTTAAACAATTATATAGTCTGGTCTCCATTTTAGGAAGCGGTTATGTCGAGTTTAAAAACTTTGATTTTGGACCTATTTTCTCCACATTTGGTTACAATGAAGTAGAAGGTTTAAGGATACGCGCCGGTGGCCGAACGTATTTTGGGCCAAATGATCCATGGCGTGTACAAGCCTATACTGCATATGGTTTTGATGATAACAAATTTAAATATGGCGTTTCTGGAAAATGGATGGTTGATAAGAAAAAACGAATCATTATTTCTGGGGGAAATAGGCGTGATATTGAACAAATTGGTGCTAGTTTAACCACTACAAATGATATTTTGGGACGAAGTTTTGCGTCTTCTGCGTTATTTACAACGGGAAGCAACGGAAAATTAACCAATATTAATTTGAGTAATGTTTCTTTTGAAATTGAGCCTAAAAAGAATTTTATTGTCCAAACCGGTTTTTCATATAGAACCTTAGAATCGGCATCAAAAACATTTAGTTTAGATTATTATACTACTTTGCCAAGTCCTTCAAATCCTGCGGGAGTTGTAGAAAGTAAAGTAAGACAGTCAGAAGCTAATATCCAGTTTGAGTATATGCCAAACCGAAAAACTATTGGTTATGGAGTAGAAAGAAGTTTGGTTGATAGCCCTTTTAGTCACTTTTTTGTGAATTTCAGTTATGGATTAAAAGGTGTTTTTGAAAGTGATTTTGCTTACGAAAAAATTCAGCTTTATTATAAACAGCCAATCATTATTGGCCCTCTGGGAAGATCAAATATTATTCTTGAAACCGGTAAAACATTTGGAACAATTCCGTTAGGTTTAATGAGTGTTATTCCGGGTAACCAGACGTATTGGACGATTGAAAATACATTCAGTAACTTGAATTTCTACGAATTCATTACAGATCAATATACAACTTTACAATGGAACCATGATTTTGGTGGAAGATTATTTGCCAGAGTTCCTTTTATGAGAAAATTGAATTGGAGAGAATTTATTGGAATAAAAGCGGTTCATGGAACTATTTCTGATGCGAATAGAGCGATAAATGCTTCAGGCCAACCCTATAATGCACCTGAAAATGTGTATTGGGAATATAATGCCGGAATTGGTAATATTTTCAAAGTTTTTCGTATTGATTTTTCTTGGAGAGGAAGTTATCTAAATGCTCCAGATGCTAATAAATTTGCAGTAAAAGGATCGTTTGGGTTTTATTTTTAATAGAAAAAGCCTGCAGTTTAATAATCTCGCAAAGACGCCAAGTCGCTAAGTTTTAAATTCTTTGCGTCTCTGCGTCTTTGCGAGATTCTTTTTTTATTTAATTTTGAATGAGATTTAAGAGTAAAAAAAATGCAGGAAGCCATCGATTTTCTAATCACTAAAAATCCGATTTTTCAGGAAATAATCGAAAAGTACGGATTGCCTCCAATTCCGAAACGTCCACAGGGTTTTGAGACTTTGGTATTGCTGATATTGGAACAGCAAGTTTCTGTAGATTCGGCGAAAGCCACATTTTTAAAAATCAAAGCTTATACAACTTGCAATCCTGAAACAATGGCAATTTTGTCCGATGAAGAATTTAGGAATCTTGGTGTAAGCCGTCAGAAAACAAAATACATTAAAATTTTAGCAGAAGCTGTTTTAAATAAAGAACTTGATATCGAAAGCCTTCCATTAAAATCGGCAAAACAAGTCCGGGAAGAGCTTATTAAGCTAAAAGGAATTGGAAACTGGACAATTGATATTTATTTAATGTTTTGCCTTAAAGAGCCAGATTTGATTCCGCTTGGCGATATTGCAGTAATAAATACCATAAAAGAATTACTGAATATTCATGACAAACAGGAAATGGAAATTCACTCTGAACAATGGAGTCCGTATCGATCTTATGCAACCTATTTGCTCTGGCATTATTACTTAAAAAAGCGAAATAGAACAATTACTTATTAAATGCTTGTTTTTTAATAGATAATGCCGATAATTTAACCTGTTTTTTTATTGTAAAAATAGAATGTTTGGTTACTTTTGCAACCGAAATTATAGATATAATAAAAAACGAAAATGACCGCAGACAAACTAACGACTTTCGATGTATTAATCGAAATACCAAGAGGAAGCAGAAATAAATACGAGTACGATTTTGAGATCAAAAGAATGCGTTTCGACAGAATGTTATTCTCTTCAATGATGTACCCAGCTGATTATGGATTTATTCCAGAAACTTTAGCACTTGACGGAGATCCTCTTGATGTATTGGTTTTAGTAAACGAACCAACTTTTCCTGGATGTGTAATGGAAGTTAAGCCAATTGGTGTTTTCCACATGGCAGATGATAAAGGACCAGATGAAAAAATTATTTGTGTACCAGTTTCAGATCCAATCTGGAATTCATTAAATGATCTTTCAGACATCAATCCACACTTAGTAAAAGAAATCGAGCATTTCTTCCAAGTTTATAAAGATCTTGAAAACAAAAAAGTTGATGTTGAAGGATGGGGAGACGTAAACGAAGCTTATGCAATTATTGCAGAGTGTACAAAGCGTTTTGATGACATTGAAAACAAACCAGAGGGATTATTTAGCATTAAATAATTTTTACCCTATTCTATTATAAAAAAAGCAATACTCCGTCAGGAGTATTGCTTTTTTGTTTAAATTCGTTTCAGTTAGATTGTTGACTATTAACCAAAACCATTAAAATATTATGAATGCATTTATGATTTACCTGCCAATAGTTATGGCAGTTTTAGGATTACTTTTCATGGGAATAAAAAGGACTTGGGTTTTAAAACAAGATGCCGGAGACGGTAAGATGAAAGAGATTTCAGATTACATCTACGAAGGAGCCTTAGCCTTCCTAAAAGCCGAATATAAACTATTGACCATCTTTGTAATTGTTGCGAGCATAGCTTTAGCAGGAATTACTTTTATTCCGGGAGTAAAAACACATTTATTTATAGTAATTGCATTCATTTTTGGAGCGTTATTTTCAGCTTATGCAGGAAACATAGGAATGAAAATCGCGACCAAAACAAACGTTAGAACAACGCAAGCAGCACGTACAAGTTTACCTCAAGCTTTGAAAGTTTCTTTTGGCGGAGGAACTGTAATGGGGCTTGGTGTTGCAGGATTAGCAGTTTTAGGCTTAACAGCTTTTTTTATAATTTTCTTTAATTTATTATCTGGTGGCGTTTGGAAAGATACTGAAACAATGACAGTTGTTTTAGAAACTTTAGCTGGGTTTTCTCTTGGTGCAGAATCTATTGCATTGTTTGCCAGAGTTGGAGGCGGAATTTATACCAAAGCTGCTGACGTTGGAGCAGATTTAGTGGGTAAAGTTGAAGCGGGAATTCCAGAAGATGATCCTCGTAATCCAGCAACAATCGCTGATAACGTGGGCGATAACGTTGGTGACGTTGCAGGTATGGGAGCTGATTTATTTGGATCTTATGTGGCGACAGTTTTAGCAGCAATGGTTCTTGGGAATTATGTTATAAAAGATATGGGCGGAAGCATTAATGATGCTTTTGGAGGAATTGGACCAATTTTACTTCCGATGTCAATTGCTGGTTTCGGAATCTTGTTTTCAATTATTGGAACAATGCTAGTAAAAATTTCAGATGATAATGCTAAAGAAGCTCAAGTTCAAAAAGCATTAAATATAGGTAACTGGGTTTCTATTGGTTTAACAGCGATTGCTTGCTACTTTTTAGTGCAACACATGTTGCCAGAAGTAATGACAATGGAATTTTTTGGAGAAGGTGCACAGCAAATTTCTTCATTACGTGTTTTCTATGCTACTTTAGTCGGATTAGTTGTGGGTGGAGCTATTTCATCTGTAACAGAATATTATACAGGATTAGGGACAAAACCAGTTATGGCAATTGTTCAAAAATCTTCAACAGGAGCAGGAACAAACGTTATTGCAGGTTTGGCAACGGGAATGATTTCTACTTTCCCAACTGTCTTGTTGTTTGCAGGAGCAATTTGGATTTCTTATGCTTTGGCAGGATTTTATGGAGTGGCGCTTGCTGCTTCGGCAATGATGGCTACGACTGCAATGCAATTAGCAATTGATGCTTTCGGGCCAATTTCTGATAATGCTGGAGGAATCGCTGAAATGAGCGAATTACCAAAAGAAGTTCGTACCAGAACAGATATTTTAGATTCAGTTGGAAATACAACTGCTGCAACTGGAAAAGGATTTGCAATCGCATCTGCAGCTTTAACTTCATTGGCTTTATTTGCTGCGTATGTAACGTTTACAGGAATTGACGGAATTAATATTTTTAAAGCGCCAGTTTTAGCCATGTTATTTGTGGGCGGAATGATTCCGGTAGTTTTCTCAGCTTTAGCGATGAATTCTGTTGGAAAAGCAGCTATGGATATGGTTTATGAAGTGCGTCGTCAGTTCAAAGAAATTCCAGGAATTATGGAAGGAACTGGAAAACCAGAATACGGTAAATGTGTTGAAATTTCTACAAAAGCAGCATTACGTGAAATGATGCTTCCAGGAATTTTGACTATTGGTTTTCCAATTGCAATTGTGCTTTTAGGTAAATTGGTTTATTCAGATAATAATCAGCTAATTGCTGAAATGTTAGGAGGATATATGGCTGGAGTTACGGTTTCTGGAGTACTTTGGGCAGTTTTTCAGAACAATGCGGGAGGTGCTTGGGACAATGCTAAAAAATCTTTTGAAGCTGGAGTAATGATCAACGGCGAAATGACTTATAAAGGTTCTGATGCGCATAAAGCTGCAGTAACTGGAGATACAGTTGGAGATCCGTTCAAAGATACTTCTGGGCCATCAATGAACATTTTAATTAAACTGACTTGTTTGATTGGGTTGGTTGTTGCGCCAATTTTAGGTGATGGACATTCGTCTTCAGGGATGGCAGAAAAAGGATCTTGCTGTGTTAAAACAGAAGTGCATGCCGGTGGTGTTTCTAAATGTGGTGATTTGTCTGGAATGACTAAAGAAGAATGCGCTAAAATGTGCAAAGAAAAAGGTTGCACGGTAGAAGAAACTGCTAAATGCTTAGCACATTATGATGCAAACGGAAAATTTGTTCACCAAAAAACAGATTGTTTTGACACAAGCAAATACGAGAAAAAAGCGGTTCGTATTGAATTGAAAAATGAAAATGGAAAAACCATTGGAACAGTTACAAAAACAGAAAATGGTAAAACAACAACTGAAGTTTATGAAGGAACTGAAGCTGAAGTAAAAGCTAAGATTGAAGCTGTAAAATAAGAATAATTTGAAAGCTTTGTCAAAGTTTTAAACTTTGCAAAGTTTTTAGAAATAAAAATGCCTCTAAATAATTTTAGAGGCATTTTTTATTGATTTAAACTATATTCTTTGATTAAAGTTGAAGCCGGAATATGAAGAGCTTCAGTTAAAACTCTGATTTGTTTTATTGTTAGGGCTCTTTTTCGGTTAAATAATTCCGATACTCTTGAACGGCTGTTTAGAATAATTCCTAAATCAGCATCAGTTAATCCATTTTGTTCCATCATGAATTTTATAGCTTCTATAGGATCAGGTTCTGGAATTGGAAAATGAATTTGTTCGTATTTTTCTATAAGAGTTACTAATATATCTAGCTCATCAGCTTCAATAGAGTTAGGTTTAGCATCAAAAATTAAATTGACTCTTTCTAATGCTAAATTGTAGTCTTGTTCTGTTTTTATAGGCTTTATATTCATCTTATAAATTTTTAATATCTTTTAAATTATCATATTCACTATGTGTTCCAATAAAAAGAATATACACAATTTGTGTGTCGTAATTTATTTTAACAATCAAGCGATAGTGATTACCGCAAATATTGAAGACTACTTTATTATTGCCTACAAAATCTGCAGTACCAAAAGAAGATTTTATAACGTTAGAATTTGCAAAATTATTTTTATCAAAAACTTGATACCAAGCCAAAAGCTGTTGTTTAGAATTTGGAAATCTTTCCCAAAAATTTTGCAGTGTCCTTTTTGCTATTATTCTCATAATTACTTTTACAAATGTAATGATTTTTCCCAAATAGGGAAATTTATTTATTCGCAATAAATGTAAGAAAATATTTAAAAAAAAATAGAAAATGCCTCTAAATAATTTTAGAGGCATTTTTTATATCAAGTAAATTGTGTTTAAAACAATCCGTTTAATTCAGCATCGATTCTATTAATGATGTTTCCTAAATCTTCAGGATTGTCGACAAAATTAATGTTGTCAACATCAATAATTAATAGCTTTCCTTTAGTATAAGTCTGAATCCAAGCTTCATATCTTTCGTTTAATCGGCTTAAATAATCAATAGAAATGGAGTTTTCGTACTCGCGTCCGCGCTTGTGAATTTGTCCCACTAAATTCGGGATAGAACTTCTTAAATAAATCAATAAATCTGGAGCTTTTACCAGTGATTCCATCAATTCAAATAAAGAAGTATAATTTTCGAAATCACGGCTTGTCATCAATCCCATCGAATATAAATTGGGGGCAAAAATATAAGCATCTTCGTAAATCGTTCTGTCCTGAATGATTTTTTTACCGCTTTCGCGAATTTGCTGCACCTGACGGAAACGACTATTCAAGAAATAGATTTGTAAATTAAATGACCAACGCTCCATTTGGTGGTAAAAATCGTCTAAATATGGATTATCAACCACATCTTCATAATGAGGTTCCCATTTAAAGTGTTTGGCTAATAATTTGGTCAAGGTGGTTTTTCCTGCGCCGATATTTCCTGCTATTGCTATGTGCATTACGGTGTTACGATTTTATAATTTACAATTTCTTTAGCTGTAAAAATAGATAAAATTTGGTCTTTGTAATAGAAATTGTCAAACGATTTTTCTAAAATTTCAATTTCCGAAATTATAGTGGTTTTCTCTTTGCTAATGTTCCTTAAATACAACAGATTACCTTTGCTGAAAATATATTTTTGAGCATCAATTATTTCGATTTTATCAAAATCTGATACATTTCCAAGGCTTGTGGTTTTTCCAAAAATATCGCATGAATACCAGTTGTTTTTTTTATCAATCCAATAAAAAGTATTAAAATCGGTCTGGTAATATTTAATAGAATCCGTCAATGGAATAGAAACCGTTTTGTATTCATTTTTTAAATAATCAAACAGTCCAATTTGCTGGTTCAGTGCATTGTAAATCCATAATTGATTTTGAGTTGACATGCCAATTGCGCTTACGACAATTGGAGTAGAATTTAATGAAAAATTGATTTCGGTAATTTTATTCAACTGATTATCTAGTAAAACAACAGTATTGAAATCTTCATAATACAAAACTATTTTCAGCGGATTTTGTAAGTCAGTTTTTGTGATTCTTCCTAAAGAAACATTTTTATATTCAAAAACTTCATTTCCTTTAAATTTACTAAAAATATTATTGCTGATCTGATAACTAAATCCGAATGAATCTTGACCTAAATATTCATCAGCAGTATTGCTTAAATGAGAAATTTGAGTTGCATTTATTTTTGGATTTTGTGCCGAAAGAACGGTCGGAATAACAGCAATTAAAAGAAAAAATAAAATATTTATTGCTGTTTTAGTCATGGTTTTTTTGGGTTTCGGTCGCGCCAAATTACAAAAAACCTTATTATAAATATTTAAAAAGAGCAGATTTTGCTGTTTTTGCCATTTAAACCTTTCTCAATCGTAATAGTCTAAACAATAGAGCGTTCTGTCTATGTGTTAGAAGCATTGATATATTATATTTTTAGTATTTTAAAATTAATGATACATTTGGATGTACGTTTTATACAATTTGCTCAATTTAAAATAAAATGAAAATGAAAAAAGTGATTTTTTATATGTCTTTAATGCTTGTGTTTACTCAGATGCAGGCACAGAAAGATTTTCAGGGAATGGCCGTTTATGAGTCAAAAACACAAGCGCCTAAACTTGACGGAATGCGTCCGGGAAACCGAGACATTACGCCCGAAATGCAAAAAAACATGGAAGAGCGAATGAAAAAAATGCTGGAAAAAACCTTTATTTTAAATTTTGATAAATCGGCTTCAATTTATAAAGAAGAAGAAAAGCTCGATGCTCCTGGACAACAGCAAGGTGGTATGCGTATTATGATGAATTCGTTTATGGGAGGCGGAGGCACTTTTTATAAAGATGTAAAAAGCAAGTCGTATACGGTTGATAAAGAATTTATGGGGAAAGAGTTTTTAGTAATTGATTCTTTGCCAAAACTAAACTGGAAAATGGAATCTGAAACTAAGCAAATTGGCGGTTATACTTGCTACAAAGCAACAGCTGTTAAGGAAGCAAGTAAAACTGATTTTAGAAATTTCAGACCAAAAAGCGACAGTGATAAAAAACCTGAAGAGAAAAAAGACGACGCTAAGAAAACTTCTGGCGAAACCAAAACTAACTTTCAGGATAACTTCGAAATTCCTAAAGAAATTATTATAACAGCTTGGTATTCTCCAGAAATTCCGGTTAGCCAAGGTCCAGAAACTTATTGGGGTCTTCCAGGTTTGATTTTGGAAGTAAATGATGGAAGAACAACTATTTTATGTTCAAAAATTGTTTTGAATGCCAAAGATAAAGTTGAAATAAAAGCACCTACAAAAGGAAAAACAATTTCTCAGAAAGATTACGATGAAACAGTAATCAAAAAAATGGAAGAGTTTAGAGAAATGAACCGTGGTCGTGAAGGCGGTCCAGGTGGTGGCCCAGTAATGATCAGACGATAATTGTAAGCAAATCATCTTTTAGTTTTCTCCATGAAAAATCTACTTTTTTATGTCATTTTTTTAATGACCTCGATATCTTTTGCACAAAGTGTCCGATTTGACGGCGTTATTCAGGACGAACAGAAAAATCCGTTGGAAATGGCTAATATTATGGCTGTTAATAACGGAACCAAAGCAATGGATTCCTATGGTATTACAAACGATAAGGGAAAGTTTCAGCTGACTTTAAAGCCAAACACTTCCTATACAATTAAGGTGAGTTATCTTGGAATGAAATCTAAAGAAATAGCAATTTCAACCAATACAGAAAATTTCGTTCAGAATATTGTTATGGACGGCGCGGGAATTGAACTTGAAGGTGTTGAAATTGTGCGTGAAATGCCGGTTTCAATAAAAGGCGATACCATTGTTTACAATGCTGATTCCTTTAAATCTGGAACAGAAAAAAAGCTGGAAGATGTCTTGAAAAAATTGCCTGGCGTCGAGGTAAATGCTGATGGTGAAATTGAGGTTGAAGGGAAAAAAGTCAGCAAATTAATGGTTGAAGGCAAAGATTTTTTTGACGGAGATACTAAACTAGGCGTTAAAAACATTCCAGCTGATGCGATTGATAAAATTCAGGTTTTAAGAAATTACAATGAAGTTAGTCAGCTAAAAGGCCTTGAAAATGATCAGGATAATGTTGCTATGAATATCAAGCTGAAATCGGGTAAAAAGAACTTTTGGTTTGGAGATGTTACTGCCGGAGTAGGCGTTGCAGAACTTGACAGCCGTTATGTTATTAATCCGAAATTATTTTATTACAGTCCAAAATACAGCATTAATTTAATTACGAATTTCAATAATATTGGCGAATTGCCTTTGACTGCACAGGATTATTTCAAATTTACGGGAGGTTTCAAAAATATGATGAAAAAAGGCGGAAGCAATTTTAACGTTTCGTCAAATGATATAGGAATTTCAATTTTAAGAAACAATCGGGCTAAAGAAATTGAAACAAAATTTGGTGCGACTAATTTTGCTTATTCGGTTACAAAAACATGGAATATTAGTGGTTTCGGAATTCTTTCCACTTCAAAAACAGATTTAGAAACCAAATCGCAGACAACGATTTTAGACTCAGGCGATCAGCAGAAACGTGATGAAAACACACATCAAAAAAATAATTTGGGGCTTTTTAAATTAAGTTCAACGTATAAACCAAATGATAAATTTCAGTTTGATTATGACATCTTAACCAAATTATCAAAACAAGATGAAGATACTGATTTGCTTCGTGAATCGGTTGTAAATAATGTTTCTTCACTGGAAACTATTTTGACTCAAAAAAAGCAGGATCCAACATCAGTAAATCAAAATTTAAGCTTGTATTATACACAAAGCGAGAAGAATATTTTTGCTTTTGAAATGCAGCATT
This sequence comes from Flavobacterium sp. 245, assembly GCF_004362055.1. Taxonomy (GTDB): domain Bacteria; phylum Bacteroidota; class Bacteroidia; order Flavobacteriales; family Flavobacteriaceae; genus Flavobacterium. Next base: position 139,491 of record NZ_SNXB01000001.1, on the reverse strand, counting down.
TATATCAGGACGAAAATCCGTTTTATAATGCCAATCTTCGTTCACAGCCTTTTGATTTGGCGGGATATATTTCAGGGCAAAATCGTAATGATTTGAATCAGGACCGTTTTGTAAAGACAAATAAAGTGGATGCAAAACTGGATTACTATTATATGGTAACGCCAAAAAGCAATTTCAATGTTACTTTAGGAAACACCTATTCGTACCAAAATTTTAATTCGCATATTTTTCAGATGCTGGACAACGGAGATAAAAATGATTTGAATGCAGCAGAAAATAATAATGACGTAGATTATAGATTCAATGACGCTTTTTTAGGATTTCATTATAAAATATTGACTGGAAAGTTTACTTTGACGCCGGGAGTAAGTTTACATTCTTACCAAATGACAAACGGGCAGCTGGGAACAGATTATTCGCAAAGTTTTACAAAAGTTTTACCTGATTTCTTTGCTTTGTATCAAATCAAAAAATCAGAAACACTGACTTATAATTTCTCATTGTCAAATGATTTTACCGATATTAATCAGCTTGCGGCGGGTTATGTTTTGTCTGATTACAGCAGTTTGTTCAGAGGAAATCGTTTTTTAGAAAATGCAACTTCACAAGTACACTCGCTTCGTTATTTTAAATACAATATGTTCAATTTTGAAAATATTTTTGCAAACGCAACATACACTAAAAAAGTGGATGCCATAAAAACGAAAGCAAACTTTGACGGAATTAATCAGTCTTCTGTTCCATACAATTCTAATTTGGCCGATGAAACGCTAAGCGGCATGGGAAGTTACGGACGTTCTTTTTTAAAGAATTATAAAGCATCGGCAACTGCAAGTTTGAATTGGTCAAAATTCAATAATATTCAGAATAATGTTTTGTCAACAACAGAAAGTTTTACCCAAAGTTACACCGTAAAAGCAGCAACAAATTATAAAAACTTACCCAATTTAGAGCTTGGATATAATGCCTTAATTAATCAATACAGCGGTTCGACTTATTATACAGACAAGCCTTTTGCGAGATTAGATTATTATTTCTGGAACAGTTTTTCATTTGTTTCTGAGTATGAATTCTACCATTATTATAATGGCGACAAAACGGTTGATAACGAATATGACTTTTTAAGTGCCAGTTTAGTCTATCAGAAAAAAGACAGCAAATGGGAATATAAAGTATCGGCGACGAATTTGTTAAATACAACTTATCTTAACGATGACAGCTTCTCGCAGTTTTCTACACGAGTTTCACAATACACTGTTCAGCCCCGTTATATCATCTTTTCAATGAAATATAATTTGTAGTATTTTAATTGCAAATTATAATATTTAGGTATTGTATTTCATTTTAAACAAATATCTTTACGCTTAATTATTACCACAAAAAATAATAATCATGCGTAATTTTATTTGGAGTTTATTGCTCGTATTTTCTGGAATTTTTGTTTCTGTTTCTCAAACCAAAGGAATAGAAAAAGGAACTTATATATCAACAAATAAAGGAGAAAAGATTAAATTAAATTTATTAGATGATAATAAATTTGAGCTTGTTTTTTATAGTGGTGATTATGTGATAAAAGGAGATTCGTTGTTATTTGTTAAAAAAGAAAAATCTGAAAGTAATTTTGATCTTGCTTATGTATTCGATAAAAAGGCAAAAAAAATAAAAATTAAGTTTCCAGATTCGTCTTATTATTCCACTTATATAGGTACACAAAAGGGTTCTGAAGATGTTGTTTACCAAAGACTTTCTGATATCAAAACAAAAACAGATCCGAATTGGGAAAAAACAGATTTAGAATTTGAAATTGAAAAAACAGACTACTTATACTTGGTCTATGAAGATTATGATGGTAAAAGCACTGTCTGTAAATATGCATTGCCAAAGGACGTTTCTGAAGTAACAGTCAATTATGAGTATGCAGTTGGCGATTTGAAAATTGGCGGATATTTTGACAGAAAAACAAATGAATTAAAGATTTCTGAATCTGCAGGCAAAAATCCTTTGGTGTTTTTAAATGAAAAAAATCCTCAGCCAGAAAAAGCAAAAAAAGTAATTCCTGTTGAAAACCAAATAATTTCAAATTGGACTTATCCAGGCAAAGAAGTGGTTTTGGCATCGGAAGATTTTGGTTCGCTTGGAAGTCCGGTGGATAGTACTGCTGTTGGAGATTATACAGTTGATCCTCCTGCGGTTCCTTCACAATATGATTTTAAATTTAAAATCGAAAACAATTTAAAAAATGCATTATCTGCCACAAAAGAATCAAAAATCAAATTTTTAGCACTTTATACCAATAACAATAAAACTTTAGGAAAAGAAAATTTTGATGCCTTTATAAAAGATCAAGAAACGCAAACTGGATATAATATGTATGATGGCTACAATCCGGTTTATGATGTTTACAATTATTATTTGGCTGGCGCCGATGATAAAAAATGGCTCAAAAATAACAAGATAACAAATGATCCAAGTATAGTAGTTTTAAATGGAGAGGGCGATATTTTAGCAACTTCAAAATCTGATTTATTAGATCAGAGTTATCAATTTGGTTATTACGGTGATTTTTATAAAAAACTGCAACGTGCAAATGCTTTCGTTTATATTGACAAGATCTTCAAAAATAAAAAAGCAACAGATGCAGATTTGATTAGAGCTTTTAATAGAGCTGCGGTTTTAGAGATTTCATACGATTATGATTCTCCAGTGGAAGATCCAAACTCTAAGGAATTTGTAATGAGCAAGACTTCTCTAGATAAAAAAACAGTTGCACAGACTTGGAAAAACTTGATTGAAGCACATCAAAAAGATAAAAAGCCAGACATGTATCTAGTCGAAACGATTGTAAAAGAAATCAAAAATCAAGGATTTACAAAACAGCTTTTTAACGAAGACAGAATCCTTAATGATACTGATTTTTTAGCAATTGATTATCTGCTAAAACATTCCGAAGAAATTGAAAACAACCGCGCAGAATTCAATACTAAGGAAGGTGAAGTGCACAATTTAGGAAATGTAATTTCTGAAATTTCAGCAGCATTGCAGTCTAATACCTATATTGCTCAAGATAAATCTTCTGCCGATATAAATAAGGATAAGAATATCTCAATTTATAAAAAGATAATTGCTTTAGGAAAAGGAAATTTTGAATCGTACAGCAATTATTTTCAATATTTAAACAATACAGAAGATGCAGAGGCATCTAATGTTGATTTCTTAAAAGAGTTCAGCACTTATTTTAATTCTAATTTGACAACATCTAATCCAATCGAAAAATTAGATACAATGTATTCGGCTTTAGATCCAACTTCTCCATATGCATACGATGGATGGAATTCTTTTAAAGAGTATCATTCTAATCTTTGCAATAACGCAGCATGGTCAGTAGTGCTGCAGCCGCAAAATGCTAATTTTTTAAAGGAAGCTATTAAATGGTCTGAATATAGTTTAGTTGTAACCAAGAACAATTCGTACTATTTAGATACTCTGGCACAATTGTACTACAAAGACGGTCAGAAGCAAAAAGCAATCGAAACACAAACCTTGGCGGTTAAATTTGTAAATGCTGTGACAGAACCAGAAACTGCAGCTGATATTAAAGAGACTTTAATCAAAATGCAAAACGGAACCTATTAAGATTTAATAGTTGTGAAAAATGCAATGGCTGTCAGTATTGACAGCCATTTTTATTTAATAATCGTTGCTATTCTCTGTTTTTGATGTTAAAAAATCAACGTTTTTGCCTTGAATTGATTAAGTTTGGATTATAAAATTAAAATGTATGAAAAACAAATTGATCCTTGTTTTACTTGCCTCTAGCGCAGTGACTTTTGCACAGGCAGTTAAAAAACCATTAGTTTCGGCAATAACTGATAAAGATCTTAGAACCGATATGTATCAAATGGCCGGCGACCACTTTAATGGCCGTGAAGCTGGAACTCTTGATGAATTAAAAGTATCGATGTGGCTTGCCAATAAGGCTAAAGAAGCCGGAATGGCCCCAGCGGGAGATGATGGAACGTATTTTCAGTTTTTTGATATGTACAGACATCAGGTTACGCCAAATACAAAGTTTAAAATTGGCCAAAAAGAATATAAATTATGGAAAGATGTTCTGGTTGCAGAAACGACGAACATAAAAGTTGAAGGATCCTTAGTATATTTAGGAGCAGCAACAAAAGAAGAAATCGAAAAAGCTGATATTAAAGGAAAAGCGGTTGTTTTATTAGCTTCAAAAGAAGGAATTGCAGATGATATTTCTCTTTTTGACAGACGTTATCCAGGATTGGTAAGAAATAAATATTATGATCTTGTTGTAAAAAAAGGTGCCGTAGCACTTATTATGGTTGCTGACGAATTAGCAGAACAAAGCTGGTCTCAGGTTGAACCACAAATGACAAGAGGAATTTATGGAATTGAAGGTTTTCGCGATAAAATAGGTGCTACAATGCCTGTTTTTTGGGTTCACGGAGATCAATTAGACTATTTAAAAACGACTAAAGATATTTTATCGACAGAAGTAGTTTCGGAAACCTATAAATACCCATCTGTAAATATCGTAGGTACAATTGCAGGAACTGATCCAAAGTTGAAAAATGAATATGTCCTTTTTAGTGGGCATCAAGATCACGATGGAGTACGTCAAAAATATGGTCAAGATTCAATTTATAATGGTGCAGATGATAATGCAAGTACTTGTGTAGCGATGCTCGCAATTGCAAGAGCGTATAAAAAACAGCCAGGAAAAAGAACTGCTTTATTTGTGTTTCATGGTTCTGAAGAGCGTGGTTTGTTAGGATCGAGATGGTATGCGGCGCATCCTACAGTTCCAGAAAAAGATATTATTGCAGTTTTAAATGGTGATATGATTGGTAGAAATAATGTAAATCAAGCAGCTTTATTAGGTTCTAGTTCTCCTCATGAAAATTCATCTGATTTGGTAGCAATTGCTAAAAAAGCAAATGACGAAGGGCCAAAATTTGATTTAGATAAACTTTGGGACAGACCAGAGCATCCGGAGTATTTTTACTTCCGTTCAGATCATTTGCCTTATGCAAGAAAAGGAATTCCTGCGGTTTTCTTTACAAGTGTGCTGCACAGTCAATATCATACTCCAATGGATGAATCTGAAAATATTGATTACGTAAAACTGCGTAAAATGACAGAATGGATGTACCGTACGGGCTGGATTTTGTCAAACGATGTTAATCGTCCTAAAACATTACCAAATGTAAAATTGGAAAGATAAAAGAAAATTTGATAAAAATAAAAGACCCGATTTCAAGAAATAGAAATCGGGTCTTTTTATGTTTAAGATTAAAGTAGTTGTCTAAAATTCTAAAATTCTAACAATCTAAGTTAGTCTAAGTAGTCTAAAATTACAATCCAAATGCAGCTTTTACTTGGTCAACAAAATCAAGTTTTTCCCATGTAAACAATTCAACAGTAACTGTTTTTTCGTTTCCGCCTGGAGCAGAGAAAGTTTTAGTAACCGTTTCTGGTTTACGACCCATGTGTCCGTAAGCAGCAGTTTCACTATAAATAGGGTTTCTTAATTTTAAACGTTGTTCGATAAAGTAAGGACGCATATCAAAAATAGCTTCTACTTTTTTAGCGATTTCACCGTTAGTTAAGTTTACTTTAGAAGTTCCATAAGTTTCAATGAAAATACCCATTGGCTCAGCAACTCCAATTGCGTAAGAAACCTGAACTAAGATTTCGTCAGCAACACCTGCAGCAACTAAGTTTTTAGCAATATGACGTGTAGCATAAGCAGCACTTCTATCTACTTTACTTGGATCTTTTCCAGAGAATGCACCACCACCGTGAGCACCTTTTCCACCGTAAGTATCAACAATAATTTTTCTTCCTGTTAAACCAGTATCTCCGTGAGGTCCTCCAATAACGAATTTTCCTGTTGGGTTAATGTGGTAGTTGATTTTATCGTTGAATAAATGAGCGTGCGTTGGGTTTTTAGCGATAATTCTCGGAATCAAGATTTCGATAATATCTTTTTTGATTTTAGCAAGCATTGTAGCTTCTTCATCAAAATCATCATGTTGAGTTGAGATAACAATTGCATCAATACGAGTTGGTTTGTTATCGTCGCTGTATTCTAAAGTCACCTGAGATTTAGCATCTGGACGTAAATAAGTGATTTCTTTATTTTCACGTCTTAAAATAGCTAGCTCTTGTAATAATTTATGAGATAAATCAAGTGCCAATGGCATGAAGTTTTCAGTTTCGTTTGTAGCGTAACCAAACATCATTCCTTGATCTCCTGCGCCTTGTTCTTCTGGCTTAGCTCTGTCAACACCTTGGTTAATGTCTGCAGACTGCTCGTGAATTGCTGAAAGAATTCCACAAGAATTCGCTTCAAACATATATTCACTTTTAGTATATCCAATTTTACGGATTACCTCACGTGCAATTTGCTGAACATCAAGATAAGTGTTCGATTTAACTTCACCTGCTAAAATAACCTGACCTGTTGTAACTAATGTTTCACAAGCTACTTTTGAATCAGCGTCAAATGCCAAAAAGTTGTCAATTAATGCATCCGAAATTTGATCTGCAACTTTGTCTGGATGCCCTTCACTAACAGATTCTGACGTAAATAAATAAGCCATAATAATGTATTAAATTAAAATTAAGCGAGGAAAATAATTGCTAAAAAGGGCTAAAGGAGAGTTTCTGCTTTAGCATTTTTTACTGCTGAAAATAATCTTTCAGCACTCATAACGAACCATTTCATTATGAAGAGGTTGCAATCAGTTCAAATTTTTCCTCTGTATTCGGGTGCAAAGGTATAAAACCATTTTGATTTGCAAATTAAAGTTCAACTTTTTTTATTTTTTTAAGCAGAAATTTAACAGTAACATACTAATTTGATAGGGCAATAGAAAATATTTTGCTTTTTGTTTGGCCGATTAAAAATAAGTTCGCAACTTTGCCTCGTTAAAATAAAAGAAACAAATGAAATTTACAGTTTGCAATATGATGTCTTGTATGATGCCGGAACTATCCGCAGAGACTCTGTTGTAAATTTTTTTCAAAAATAGATATAGAACCTCTGCTTAGTGCAGAGGTTTTTTTTTGCTCAAAAGGGAAAAATGGTAAAAAAGATATCAGTATATAAATGGACTGATAAGTTTAAAATAAAATGCCTGTCTTTATTAAGGAAGAAAAAAAATAGTAAGAAAAATTGATTTTTAATTTGGTGGTTAAATAAATACTTATTACATTTACTCTATCGAATTAGTCGAATTTAAAAAAGCAATTCAAACATTAATATAAATGAAAACAATAGCAAATAATAATATGATGATGTGTTGTCAGATGATGCAAATGTGCATCCCAATTTGCTGTTGCCAAAAGTAAAAGTTAAATCTTGGTTTTAGTTAGAACTAAAAGCCCTTTTGGTAGCCATCCGAAAGGGCTTTTTTAATTTCAACACTTAAATTTTCAAATTATGAAAACACTAAATTCAATCGCAATAGAGTATTTATTGAGAAACGATTCTCAAAAAAACAATAATAAGTCAGAAGACATAACTAGAGAAGTCGTCAGAATAAATGCAGAGCAGCATATAAAAACTCAAAAATCATTATTGTTTCAAATGTATGACCTCGAAGAACAAGAAAGTTTTCTTGTTTAAAGGAGTTTCAGCATCAATTTCAAAAAACAACATAAATATTATATATAGTATCAACAATATTTAAAAAATTAGAAATCATGAGTACACAAAAATTCGCAACAAACGCACTACACGCAGGACACGATGTTACTAAAAATGCAGGAACAAGGGCAGTGCCAATTTATCAAACTTCATCATATGTATTTAATAATGCTGATCATGCAGCCAATTTATTTGGTCTTGCTGAAGCTGGATTTATTTATACACGATTAAATAACCCAACAAATGATGTTTTAGAACAGCGGTTAGCAGCACTTGAAGGCGGAATTGGAGCTGTAGTTACGGCATCTGGAGCATCGGCAATTTCAACAACTTTCTTGACTTTGCTAAGAGCGGGCGATCATATCGTGGCTTCAAACAGTTTATACGGAGGAACATATAATCTGCTAAATGTAACTTTACCGCGTTTAGGAATTACAACCACTTTTGTAGATCCTTCAAAACCAGAAAACTTCACGAAAGCGGCGAAAGAAAATACGAGAGCTTTCTTTGTAGAATCATTAGGAAATCCAAAATTAGATGTATTGGATTTAAAAGGAATTTCGGCGGAAGCCAAAGCATTCAAAGTGCCTTTTATAGTAGATAATACAGTTGCGACACCTTATTTATTAAACCCTATTAAATATGGTGCCGATATTGTAATTCATTCCTTAACAAAATATATTGCCGGAAACGGAACTTCATTAGGAGGTGCCATTATTGATGCCGGAACTTTTGACTGGTCTAACGGAAAATTCCCTGAATTTACAGAGCCTTCGGCAGGATATCACGGATTAGTATATCATGAAGCTTTAGGAAATGCTGCTTTTATTGCAAAAGCACGAATTGAAGGTTTGCGTGATTTTGGCGCGGCTTTGAGTCCGTTTAATGCTTTTCAAATTATTCAGGGATTAGAAACTTTGCCAATCCGAATTAAAAAACACAGTGAAAATGCTTTGGCCTTGGCTGAATGGCTAGAGAAACAAGATGAGGTAGTTTGGGTAAATTATCCAGGTTTGAAAACTAATAAATATTATGATTTAGCCAAGGAATATCTTCCTGCCGGACAAAGCGGGATTATCACTTTTGGATTAAAAGGAGGTTTTGATGCTGCCAAAAAAGTGGTCGATGAAACCAAATTGTTCTCATTATTAGCCAATATTGGTGATACAAAATCATTGATTATTCACCCAGCAAGTACAACGCATCAGCAATTGTCTGAAGAGGATCAATTGTTAACTGGAGTTTCTAAAGATTTAGTCCGACTTTCTGTTGGAATAGAAGATATTGAAGATTTAATCGCCGACTTAAAAGCGGTTTTTGAAAGCGTTACACAAGCGCAATACAGTATCAATAAAAATTAGGTTTTTTTGTTTTTTGTTTGAAAAATTGCCTTTAGCGGTGTGGTGCCGCTAGAGGTGATTTTTTATGATTAAAAAATTCACAATATATGTAGAGACGCACTGCTGTGCGTCTAACTCGGAACACGAGATGCTTAAACTTATATAGTTCAATAAAATTAGATGTGTTTTAAAAATTAAAATTATGTCAAAGCTTAAAATAAATATTATTCTTTTCGGGATTGGAAATATCGGAAGCACTTTAATCAATCAGATTATCGAAAGTCAGGAATTTTTTCTGCAGAGTAAAAATGTCGATTTTCATTTTCCAATAATTACCAATTCAACTGTTGCTTTTTTTGAGAAAGAAGGCGTTGGATATGCGTGGGAAACCAATTTTAGAGAATTGGCTGTTCCTTTCAGGGTTGAAGATATTATAGAATTTGCAAAAGAAAATGAATTTGAAAACTTGATTGCCGTTGATGCGACAGCAAGTGACGAACTAATTAGTCATTATAATACTTTGATCGAAAACGGATTTAATATTGTGGCAGTCAATAAAAAAGCCAATACGCTCCCAATCGAATTATATAAACAATTAAGAGAGAATCTTAAGAAATACGATAAAGAATTCTTGTATGAAACCTCGGTTGATACAGGATTTCCGGTTTTGCAGACTTTGAGAGATTTATATTATTCTGGCGAAAAAATCACGAAGATTAGAGGTGTTTTTTCAGATCATCTGAGTTATGTTTTTAATCGGTTTTCAGCCGAAGAAAATTCTTTTGCATCAATTCTAAAAGATGCCAGCCTCCTTGGATTAATGCGTTCTACGTTTAAAGAAGATTTGTCAGGAAACGATACTGCTAAAAAACTATTGATTTTAACTCGAGAAATTGGAAAGGAATTTGAATTGTCTGATATAAAAATCAATCCTATTATAAGAGAAGAACATTTGGAGAAAAATGGCATCTTAAATAAGGAGGCAATTGATAAATCATACAAGATTGCAAAAATTACTCAGGCAGAAGATCATGTCCTGCGATATGTGGGTGAATTTGATGTTGAGAAAAATACTTTGGAAGTCAAGCTAGTTTCAGAACCTGCAACATCTGCAATTGGGCAGTTAAAAGGATCTGATGCCATTTTTGAAATCTACACAAAGTCTTATGCCGATGTTCCTATTGTTATACAAGGAGCATCACCATGCAAACAGGCAATTTCGCGAGGAATTATAACCGATATTTTAAAAGTAGCCGAAAAAATCAAAAACAAAGAAGCTGTCTGGCTTTAAGTGGTTTTTAAATAGTAGAAAAAAATAGTTCTTTGACAGATTGAAACAGAAAAGTTAGCTAAATTTTTGTAAGATAAAACTTCTTTAATTCAAAATATTAATTTTGTAAGATGTTTTTTAACGGTAAAAAGCTGTTTTTTAACGTTTTTTAGGAATAATTAAGCTTTTATAACTTGGAAAATTAAAAAAAATATCGCAAATTTGTAAGACAAGTAAGATCTGTTAAAAAGAGATGCTTAATTGTTAAAATAAACAATCGCTTTTTGGAGCTAATCAAATCAAAAAGCTTATTAAAGAAAATTAAATGCAGAATTTTTTTCAAATAAAAGTCAAACAACAAATGAATAAATCCCTACAGATGAACAAGATGTTTAACGTCGCACGTATTTGTGTACGCGTCTGTTGATACTAAAAGTATATATAAGTTCTATAAAAACTTAAACCCTTTTGGTATTAAAATCCGAAAGGGTTTTTTTATTCCATTTGAATAGCATAACAAAGAATTAAAGAAATAGTAAAGATTATAAAACGCAAACTAACTTAAACTTAAATATCATGAGCACATTAAACTACTTATCAAAAACATTTTTGACATTGAAAAGCATAAGAGCTAAAAGAAACAATCCGCCTCCACCAACAAATGAATTAGTTCATCCAAGATTTGGAATAACTGAGACAGATAAAAAAGAGGTAAAAAAAGATCCAAATTCTTTATTGTTCTTAATGTATTCAAAAGAGAATGAAACGCTTTTTATCTAAATCAAAAAGCAGCATAAAATAGGGTAAAACCCGCTTAATTTTACTGGGCATTGTGTTCGGTAAATTTTTGCGTATAATAGTTTTTAAACAATAAACGAAGAGATTGTCTTATAAATTGACACTAATTCTTTCGACTTTATGACTTTTAAACTTTCGACTTGCTTTAGATAATGTTTAAGAAATTGAGGAATCAGTTTCGATAAAATTTGTTAGTTTAAGAAATTAGTAGTTAATTTGCACCGTTAAGTTCAAAAACGTATTGAAATGTTATAAAGAAAGGAGGAGGGATTAGACCCGATGAATCCTTAGCAACCCTTCGTTAATTCGAAGAAGGTGCTGCATTCTACCACGCCCAAACGTGGAAAGATAACAACAAGAATTTTTCTAGTTTCAAACTCTAGACTTTCTTTCTAATATTTCCACATACAAATCATAAATAAAAAGATTTGAAATTGGAAAATATACCCAATCCCATTATAATTCAAGATTTCATCACTGAGAGTGGTGCGATATTTTCATCATTACCGTTAAGTTTCACGCTTTTTGGTTTGCCTTTGCATACAGCGCCAATTGTTTTGGTAAATCATGCTTTGACAGGAAATGCGCAAGTGACTGGCGAAAACGGATGGTGGAATGATTTAATTGGCGACGGAAAAACAATTGACACCCATAAATTCACTGTTTTGGCATTTAATGTGCCAGGCAACGGGAACGATTCATTTGTAATTGAAAATTATCAGGATTTTACCGCCAGAGATATTGCAAGAATTTTTATCAAAGGTTTAGAAGCGCTTCATATCGAACAAGTATATGCTATAATTGGAGGTTCTGTTGGAGGCGGAATTGCGTGGGAAATTCTAGCATTGGAACCAAATATTACAGAACATTTGATTCCGATTGCAACCGACTGGAAATCGACCGATTGGATGATTGCAAATTGCTATTTACAGGAACAGATTCTGAATAATTCTTCAAAACCAATCGAAGATGCCAGAATCCATGCCATGCTTTGTTATCGTTCGCCAGAATCGTTCAAAGAAAAATTTCAGCGAACTATAAATCAGGATCTTTTGATTTTTAATATTGAAAGCTGGCTGGCGCATCACGGAAAAAAATTACAGCAGCGTTTTCAATTGGCATCTTATAAATTGATGAATCAACTGCTTAAAACTATAGATATTACCAGAAATAGTGAGGATTTCGAGGCATTAATATCAAAATCAAACGCATCGATTCATATCGTAGCAATCAACTCAGATTTGTTTTTTACACCAAAAGAAAATCTGGAAACTTATAATGAATTAAAAAAGTTTAAAGAAAATGTTTCCTACAGCGAAATAGATTCGGTTCACGGACACGACGCTTTTTTAATAGAGTACAAACAATTAGATCTTTTACTTGCCGATATTTTTAAGGCAGAAATAATAGCAAAATAAAAATGAAAGTATTAAAATTTGGAGGTAAATCATTATCAAACGGAGAAGGACTAAATAAAGTCGTTTCAATCATTTCTGATAAAGTAAATCAAGGCGAGCAAATTGCCGTAGTCGTTTCTGCAAGAGGAAATGCAACAGATGAATTAGAAGATATTTTAAGAATTGCTGCTAAAAACGGGAATTACAAACCGCTTTTGGAGAGTTTTAAAGCTTATCAGACTTCAGATTACGGTCAGGTTGATTTGTCAGAAGAATTCAATATTCTGGATAAACTTTTTGAAGGCGTAAGCTTGATTGGTGATTACAGCAATAAAATCAAAGATCAGATTTTATCGAAAGGAGAATTGCTTTCGGCTAAATTATTGACAGCTATTTTAATTGAAAAGGGTATCCCGGCAAACTTTGTTGATACCAGAGAATTGCTTAAAACAGATTCAAAATTTGGTGACGCTCAGCCTTTGGAACAACTTTCAAAGAAAAACGTTATCAATTATTTCAAACTTCATAATGGTGAAACTGTAAATATTGTTACAGGTTTCATTGGTTCAAATAATAACAACGACACGACAACTTTAGGACGCAACGGAAGCAATTATACGGCTTCGCTGATTGCAAATTATTTAAATGCTGAGGAGCTTCAAAATTTCACACACGTTGACGGAATTTACACAGCAAATCCAGATTTAGTTGCCGATGCTAAAAAAATTGAATATTTGTCGTTTAATGAAGCGAATGAATTGGCCAATTTTGGCGCAACAATTCTGCATGCTAAAACGATTATTCCTTTGTTGGAAAAAAATATTCCACTTCGTATTTTAAATACATTCAATCATGAAAATCGCGGTACTTTAATCACTTCAGATTCTGCTAAAGAAGGGATCAAAACACTTTCTGTTTTAGAAAACGTTTCTTTGGTAAATCTTGAAGGTCGCGGGTTGCTTGGAAAAGCTGGAGTTGATGCTCGTATTTTTAAAGTAATGGGCGATCACAACATTAGCGTCAGTATCATTTCGCAAGGTTCTTCTGAAAGAGGAATTGGATTAGTTGTTGCTAAAGATAAAGCGACGCTTGCAATGGTTGAATTAGAAAAAGAATTCGAAAATGATTTCTATTCTAAAGATGTAAACCAAATTACAGTAACCGATAATGTTTCGGTAATTTCGATTATTGGTCAGGATTTGAGTACTTTCCACAAGCCATATACTGCATTAATCAAAAACAAAATAGTTCCAATTTTATTCAACAACACGGTTACGGGTAAAAACGTGAGTTTAGTTGTTAAAAAAGAAGAACTGAACAAAGCCTTAAATGTAATTCACGGAGAGATTTTTGGGGTTTCTAAAAAAATCAACATTGCGATTTTCGGTCATGGATTAGTTGGTGGAACTTTAATTAATCAAATTTTAGAATCAGCTGCAGCGATTGAAAAACGTAAAGATGTTAAGCTGAATGTTTTTGCAATTGCAAATTCTAAAAAACTGTTATTAAATAGAAATGGCGTAACTTCAAGCTGGAAAAATGATATTCAGACAAAAGGTGAAGAATATTCAATCAATGATATTATTGCGTATGCAAATGAGCATCATTTAGAGAATTTAATTGCGATTGATAACACGGCAAGTACAACATTTGTAGAAAACTATATTCCGCTTGTTGAAAGCAGTTTTGATTTGATTTCTTCGAATAAAGTAGCCAATACGCTGACGTATGGTTTTTATAAAGAATTGAGAAAAGCTTTGGCCGAAAATCAAAAGAATTATTTATACGAAACCAATGTTGGAGCAGGTTTGCCATTAATTGACACCATTAAATTACTGCATCTTTCAGGTGAAAACATCACAAAAATAAAAGGAGTTTTCTCAGGAACATTGAGTTATTTATTTAATAATTTCTCTGCTAAAGATGCTCCGTTCAGCGAAATTCTGAAGGAAGCAATTGATAACGGATATACAGAACCAGATCCGCGTGAGGATTTATGCGGAAATGATGTGGGAAGAAAATTATTGATCTTGGCAAGAGAATTAGATTTACAAAATGAGTTTGAAGAAATCTCAATTCAGAATCTTATTCCGGAACATTTACGTGAAGGAAATGTGTCTGATTTCTTAACGAAATTAAAAGAATTCGACCCGATTTACGAGAAAATAAAAGCCGATCAAAAACCAAATCATGTATTAAGATACATTGGTGAATTGTCTGGTGATTTACAAAATGATAAAGGGAATTTAGAAGTAAAATTAGTTTCTGTTCCTTCAGACACTGCTTTAGGCGGATTAAAAGGTTCAGATTCTTTCTTCGAAATTTATACAGAATCTTACGGAGATCGTCCAATTGTTATTCAGGGAGCCGGTGCAGGTTCTGCAGTTACAGCGAGAGGCGTTTTTGGAGATATTCTGAGATTATCTGATAAAGGGTAAAAAGTCTAGTTTGTCATTGCGAGGAACGAAGCAATCACATTTGCAAAATCAAGCTTTGTGTAATTGTTAGTGAGGTTGCTTCGTTCCTCGCAATGACAATAAACAAAAACAAAAAACAAAAAAAATGAAAGTAACCTTAAACAGAGTAAACGACGCATTTCATTTTAAAGTAAAAAATGAACGCGGACATGTAGTTGACGTTGACAGCAGAGCTGAATTTGGCGGAAGCGATTTAGGCGCAAGCCCAATGGAGCTAGTATTAATGGGCGTTGCCGGTTGCAGTGCGATTGATATGATTTCGATTTTGAAAAAACAGCGTCAGGAAATCACATCTTTTAATGCTGAGGTTGAAGGAACACGAGTGCAAATCGAAGAAGCAAAACCTTTTAAAGAAATTGATGTAGTTTTTTATTTAGAAGGCGATATCAATCCTGAAAAAGCACAGCGCGCTGCACAGCTTTCTTTCGAGAAGTACTGTTCAGTTGCTAAAACTGTTGAGCCAACTGCCACTATTAAATACAAAGTTGTATTGAACAACGAAATACTATAAATTAGAAAATGAGTCAATTAGAGAATTAGATAATTTTTAGATTGGCTAAAAAGACTCACTTGTTTACGTTTCAAATCATTGTTTTACACATCGTATAAACCTGAAACTTGAAACCTGAAACAAAAAAAAACAAAAAATAATGAACGAACAAGAATTTGGTTTTGAAACTCAAGCCATCCGTACACATTTAGAAAAAACACAATTTCAGGAACATTCAACTCCTTTGTATTTATCATCAAGTTTTGTATTTGAAGATGCTGAGGATATGAGAGCTTCTTTCACGGAAGAAAAAGTCCGTAATATTTACTCTCGTTTTAGCAATCCAAATACAACAGAATTTGTAGACAAAGTTTGTGCAATGGAAGGTGCCGAAGCTGGTTATGCATTTGCAACAGGAATGGCTGCGATATACTCGACGTTTGCCGCATTGTTAGAATCAGGAGATCACATTGTTTCTGCTGGAAGCGTTTTTGGATCAACTCATGCATTGTTCATGACATATTTCCCAAAATGGAAAATTGAAACTTCTTATTTTGATATCAATAAACCAGAAACTATTGAAAGTTTTATAAAACCAAATACAAAGATTTTATATGCAGAAACGCCTACAAATCCAGGTGTAGATGTAATTGATTTGGAATTGTTAGGCCAAATTGCCAAAAAACACAATTTGATTTTAATAATTGATAACTGTTTTGCAACTCCATACATTCAACAGCCTATCAAATATGGAGCTCATATTGTAGTCCATTCAGCAACAAAATTAATCGATGGACAAGGTCGTGTTTTGGGTGGAGTTGCCGTTGGAGATGCTGAGTTGATTCGTAAAATTTATTTGTTTTCAAGAAATACCGGACCGGCAATGTCAGCTTTTAATGCTTGGGTTTTGTCTAAAAGTTTAGAAACTTTGGCTGTGCGTGTTGACAAACATTGTGAAAATGCTTTAAAAGTGGCTGAGTTTTTAGAAAGTCACCCAAATGTAAACAGTGTGAAATATCCTTTTTTAAAATCACACCCAAAATATGAGATTGCTAAAAAACAAATGCTTTTAGGCGGTAATATTATTGCTATTGAAATTAAAGGCGGTCTTGAAGCAGGAAGAAAATTTTTGGATAAAATTAAACTGTGTTCGCTTTCGGCAAATATTGGAGACGTAAAAACTATTGTAACGCATCCGGCTTCTACAACGCACAGTAAATTATCTGAAGAAGATCAATTAGCTGTTGGAATTACACAAGGTTTAGTTCGTGTTTCTGTAGGTTTGGAAACCGTTGCTGATGTAATTGCTGACTTGAAGCAAGCTCTTGAATAAATAATTTTAGATTTCTACTTTAAATAATGACGATTTTTGACTGTAAATTTATTACTGTTAAAAATCGTCATTCTTTTTGGTGTAATTTGCATAAAAAATATATTTTTGTTAGGAACTAAAAAAAACTAATAAATTATAAAACTACCAATTTCTATATGAGTAATTCAGGTTACATTCTTGATGACAGACTGCTGGCTCCTGTTGGAATCCGTTTTTTTAATTTTATTTTAGATGGCATATTTGTAGTTCTATTATTTATGGGAATCTGCATTTTAGCTGGAGTTCTTATAGGTTTATTTGGTTTGACAGGTTTTAGCCTCTGGATGGACAGCTTAGGAGATTGGGGATGGAATATAGTAATAATGCTGATTTACTTTTTTTATTTTTTAATTACTGAAGGAATATTTGGAAGATCTTTAGGTAAATTTATTACAGGAACAATCGTGGTTAATGAATATGGTGAAAAAACAGATTTCGTAACAATTTTGAGAAGAACTTTATGCCGTTTTATACCGTTTGAAATATTTTCATGCTTTGGAACTAGAGGATGGCACGATTCTATTTCTGATACTTATGTTGTAAATAAGAAAGCACTTGTTGAAGAAATAAAATCATTTCATGAATTCAATTTAATTGGGATTAACGAAGTAATCTGATAGAACAGGTAGAATATAATTTCTATTCTGTTAATATTCTCATTTAAAAAGCCTATTTTTGTTGCAGAAATAAAATGTATCGTTTCGAGACATTAAATTCGGAACAACTATTTTGCAATTTAAAATTTAAAAATGCTTTCAAAAAAAACAAAATACGGAATAAAAGCGTTGACTTATTTGGCCAGACGAGAAAATAATGATCCTGTTCAAATTGCCGAAATAGCGAAAAACGAACATATTTCCATTAAATTTTTAGAAAGTATTTTATTATTGCTTAGAAATTCAGGTTTTCTGGGAGCAAAAAAAGGAAAAGGCGGTGGTTATTATTTAATCAAAGATCCCAAAGATATTAGTATGGCAAAAGTCTATCGAATTCTTGAAGGACCAATTGCATTATTGCCTTGTGCGAGTCATAATTTTTACGAAAGATGTGACGACTGTGATGACGAGTCTACTTGCGCTGCCCGAAGATTAATGACAGAAGTTAGAGATAATACACTTAAAATATTAGAAAGCAATTCTTTGGCAGATATTGCATTTTAAGAAATAAAAAAGACCATTTCCAAATTAGAAATGGTCTTTTTTTATAGTGATGATTTTATTTAAAAAATCAATTTATATCCTGTAAAGAATAACATTACTGCTATCGCATTTCTAAGAAATTGATCCGGAACTTTTCCGCTCAGCATACTTCCCATATATATTCCAGGAAGTGATCCCATTAACAGTTGTCCAAGTAATCCTACGTCTAGATTTCCCATAGAAGCATGTCCAATTCCTGCAACAAGCGTTAATGGAACAGCATGAGCAATTTCAGTTCCAACTAAGCGAGGCAACGGTAATAGAGGATAAAGAAAAAATAAAGTTACTGTTCCCAGCGCACCTGCGCCAATGGATGTTACTGTTACAGTTGCGCCAAGTAATATACCGATTGCAATAGTTAGCATATTTTGTGTGGTGCTTTCGTAATGAAATTTGTCTCCAGCATGCTTTTGAGAAAATTTCAAAAGCTTCTTTTTAAATATAATGGCAACAGATGTAAATAATAATGCCCAACCTAAACTATACTTTATAACATGATTAATGGTATCAATATCTGTCTTGATGCTGTTTAATATCCATAAAGTCAATAAAGCAGCAGGAACACTGCCTAATGTAAGCCATCCTGTAATTTTCCAGTTTATATTTCCTTTTTTATGATGAACAAATATCCCTCCAGCTTTCGTAAAAGCAGCATAAAGCAAATCTGTACCCACTGCAGTTGTTGGCGGAATATTAAAAAATAATAAAATCGGGGTCATTAAAGAGCCCCCTCCAACACCTGTTAAACCTACAATAAAACCAACTGCTAACCCCGCAATTACAAGACCAATCTGAAAATCCATAAAAAAAGTTTGGCGTAAAAATAATAACAATTTTATAATTATCCTATAGATATGGTAGACTTTAAAGTGCTATATTTGTAAACAAATGTCATTACAAGTTTATTTTGTTGTAAGACAGTAATTTATGATTTTAATTTTGGAAGCGAATTTATAAAACTAAAAAAAAACAACGCTTACTTAATGTAAAGAGAATTAGTGCTGTAAAAAAATTAAATAATGTTTTGATATTTAGAAATAAGTATTAATTTTGCATAGTAATCTATTAACCCGATAGGGTAATAGATTTTGCATCAAAAGCCAGTCCTGAGAGTATGGAAAAAGAATTGAAGATCAATAGTTACGATGTTAGGTCAGATGCATCAATAAAAGAAAAATTATGGGTGGTAGTGCCTTTGGTTTTATTGGTAGGCTTGTTAGCTACCTTAATTTTTAATCACTACACTGAGTTTTCATGGAGCGGATTTATTGGGGGTTTTAATCAGGAGTTTTTGGTGTTTTTTGCGATCGGTGTTTTTGCTCAATTAGTAGATGGCACATTAGGAATGGGTTATGGAGCAACTTGTACTTCGTTTTTGCTGGCATACGGAGTTCCACCTGTTGTTAGCAGTACAGGAGTTCACGTTGCAGAAATGTTTACAACAGGAGCATCGGCAATTTCACATCACAAATTCGGGAATATTAATAAAAAACTGGTAAAGCATTTATTAATTCCGGGTGTTTTAGGTTCTATTACAGGCGCGTATTTATTGTCAGATGTGATTAACGGAGATATTATAAAGCCATTCATTGCCGTTTATATGATTGTTTTGGCAGGTATAATTATTAGAAAAGCACTTGCAAAATCAATTGTTAAAAAGAAAACTACTAAACTGGGTTATTTAGCCACTTTTGGAGGTTTTATGGATGCGGTTGGCGGTGGCGGTTGGGGGCCAATTGTAACCTCAACATTATTAGGAAGAGGAAGAAATCCGAGATATACTATAGGTTCTGTAAATGCAGCTGAGTTTGCAATTTCATTTGCAAGTGGTATAACATTTATGCTTTTTGGAGGAATTCATGGTTGGCAGGTTATTTTTGGTTTGATTTTAGGAGGTGTAATTTCAGCACCATTAGGAGCTTATTTAGTAAATAAAATCAAAAGAAAACCAATGATGATTGCAGTTGGAGTTCTAATTATATTATTGAGTTTAAAAACATTATCTAAATTATTGTAGAAATAATTTTAGAAAGGAAGAAAGATTATGAGTGCGATTATTGTACAAGATTTATTAGATAAAACAAAAGATTTTTCGCTTGACGAAACTTTAGTTTTTTTAGCTAAAGAATACCCGGGAAAAGTGATTTTTTCGACTTCATTCGGTCAGGAGGATCAGGTAATTACAGATTTCATTGCAAAAAGCAATACTGATATTACTGTTTTTACTCTGGATACCGGAAGATTGTTTCAGGAAACTTATGATGTTTTTCATAAGACATTAAAAAAGTATAAAAGACCAATTGAGGTTTATTTTCCGGAAGCAACAGCGGTAGAAAATTTACTAAAAGAAAAAGGGCCGAATAGTTTTTATGATTCGGTTGAGAATAGAAAAGAATGTTGTTTCATCCGAAAGGTGGTTCCGTTAAGAAAAGCTTTGGCAGGAAACTCAGTTTGGATCACAGGTTTAAGAGCAGAGCAATCGGAAAATAGACAAGATTTGAATTTATTTGAATACGACGGAGGTTTTGAAATCATCAAATTTAATCCCTTATTAAAATGGTCTTTAGAGGAAGTTGAAACCTATTTATCAGAAAACAATGTTCCTCAAAATGCCTTACACAAACAAGGTTTCGTAAGTATAGGATGCGCACCATGTACAAGAGCCATTTTTCCGGGAGAAGATATCAGAGCCGGAAGATGGTGGTGGGAATCAAGCCACAAAGAATGCGGATTGCACAGCGCTAAGAAAGAGTAAAGAGAATAGAATAAAGAAAATAGAACAAAGAGCATAGAATAAAGAGCAAAGAATCAAGAATTAAGATTTTGATTTAGAGTTCCGGAGGAACATTCCATATTGTAGCGTCGGGTTTCAACCCGATGGAGAGGAGGAACGTTTCCTATTGTAGCGTCGGGTTTTAACCCGATGGGATCCGAAAAAGAATATAGAAATTAGAATAAAACAATAGTTGAGAATTTTAGAGTCACCACAAACTTGAAACCTGAAATTTGAAACTTGAAACAAAAAAACACAATGAGTTCAGTATTAAAAACAAACGCTTTAGAGAGTGAAGCAATATACATTTTCAGAGAAGTAATTTCACAGTTTGATAAACCTGTTTTACTTTTTTCTGGAGGAAAAGATTCTATAACATTAGTGCGTTTGGCTCAAAAAGCATTTTTCCCGGCAAAGATTCCGTTTCCTCTATTGCACGTTGATACGGGACATAATTTCCCTGAAACAATTGCTTTCAGAGATAAATTGGTTGAAGAATTAGGTTTAGAGTTGATCGTTCGTAATGTTCAGGATGCTATTGATGAGGGAAAAGTGGTGGAAGAAACTGGAAAATATTCTAGTAGAAACAGCTTACAGACAACAACACTTTTAGATGCAATTGAAGAATTTAAGTTTGATGCTTGTATTGGTGGAGCACGTCGTGATGAAGAAAAAGCAAGAGCGAAAGAACGTATTTTTTCAGTGCGTGACGATTTTGGTCAGTGGGATGAAAAAAACCAACGTCCGGAATTGTTTGATATTTTGAATGGAAAAATAGAAAATGGTCAAAACGTTCGTGTTTTCCCAATTTCAAACTGGACAGAATTAGATGTTTGGAGTTATATCGAAAAAGAACACATTGAGATTCCGTCAATTTATTTTTCACATAAAAGAAAAGTTTTTTTGAGAGACGGTTTAATCTGGTCGCATTCTCCTTTTGTGTATCAGGAAGAAGACGAACAAATCGAAGAACGAATTGTTCGCTTCAGAACCGTTGGAGATATGAGTTGTACAGCCGCTGTTGAATCTTACGCAGCAACAATCCAGGAAGTTGTTGGAGAAATCAGAACTTCAACTATTTCTGAAAGAGGAGCTAGAATCGACGACAAACGTTCTGAAGCTGCAATGGAAAAGAGAAAGCAACAAGGATATTTTTAATAATTATGAGTTATGAATTGTGAATTATGAATGCAATTCGGAACGTAATTAAAGTCAAAATCAGAAAAACAAAAAACATACAGATTTAAATTTTTAGACAAAGTTTTTCAAAACCTGACTCGAGAGCTTTGCTCGAACAGGCGAAGCAAACTTGAAACAAAATTTAAACCTGAAACAAAATACTAAGAATGGAAGTTTTAAAAATAGCAACAGCAGGAAGTGTAGATGACGGAAAAAGTACTTTAATTGGAAGATTATTGTACGATACAAAATCATTGACTACAGATAAAATTGAAGCAATCGAAAAAAGCAGTAAACAAAAAGGGTACGATTATCTTGATTTTTCTTTGGCAACTGACGGATTAGTAGCAGAGAGAGAACAAGGAATTACAATTGACGTAGCGCACATTTATTTTTCGACTGCAAAGAAAAGTTACATTATTGCCGATACTCCGGGGCACGTAGAATATACCAGAAACATGGTGACAGGAGCTTCGACTTCTCAGGTTTCTATTATTTTAATTGATGCCAGAAAAGGAGTAATAGAGCAAACGTACCGTCACTTTTTTATCAATAATTTATTGAGAGTAAAAGAGGTAATTGTTGCGATTAATAAAATGGATTTAGTTGATTATTCTGAAGAAGTTTACAATAAAATCAAAGCCGATTTTCAGGCATTAAATGCAAAAAGTACTTTCAAAGAACAAAATGTAAGTTACATTCCGTTAAGCGCAATCAACGGTGGAAACGTAGTGGATCAATCTAAAGATATGCCTTGGTACACAGGACAAACGGTTTTAGAGCATTTAGAAGGATTGCATTCTTCAGATGTTTTTGAAGCAGGAAAAGCACGTTTCCCGGTTCAAACGGTTATTCGTCCGAAAACAGAAGAATACCATGATTTTAGAGGTTACGCTGGAAAATTATACGGAAACTCTATTAAAGTTGGAGATGCTGTCACAGTTCTTCCTTCTTTAACCGAATCAAAAGTTGCTAAAATACATTTTTTCGATAAAACATTTGATGAAGCCGTTGCAGGTTCATCTATCACAATCGAATTAGAAAATGATATCAATGTGACAAGAGGCGATATGATTGTAAAGTCATCAGAGCTTCCAAAAATTGAAAAAGAAATCAATACAACGGTTTGTTGGATGGACAGTAAAAAATTGGTTGCAGGAACAAAATACCTGATCCAGCACAATACCAACAGAGTTTTGGCAAAAGTAGAAAGTATCAAAAATACAATTTCAACAGATTATTCAGGAACAAAAGAAGCATCTCAATTAGCGATCAACGAAATTGGAGAAGTAACCATCAAATTAAGCAAGCCTTTATATTTTGATGCCTATAACGATAATAAATCAAACGGAGCCTTCATCTTAATTGATACGGCAACAAACACAACAGCAGGAGTAGGATTCATTCGCTAGTTGATAGTTGATGGTTTTTAGTTGATAGTTATTCTGCCAGCAAACCAACAACCAACAACTGACAACCAACAACTAAAGAGAAATGGAAAGTTTTAGAACAGAAATAGAAAATCCGATAGTTCAGAAAGAGATTATCGATTTAGAAAAAAAGATTCATTTATTCCGTGGAGGAAAAATTGATGATGAGCGTTTTCGTAGTCTTCGTTTAGCACGTGGAATTTACGGACAACGCCAGGAAGGCGTTCAAATGATTCGTATTAAATTACCTTACGGTAAAGTAACCAGCGAACAATTGGTACGTATTACTAAAGTTTCTGATGAATATTCTACAGGACGTTTGCACATTACAACGCGTCAGGATATTCAGATTCACTATGTGAGTTTAGACAGAACTCCGGAACTTTGGGCAAATTTGGCTAAAGATGATGTGACCTTGCGTGAAGCTTGTGGAAACACTGTTAGAAATATTACCGGAAGCGAATTAGCAGGTGTAGATGTAAACGAACCATTTGATGTTACGCCTTATGCACATGCTTTATTTCAATATTTATTAAGAAACCCGATTTGTCAGGAAATGGGACGTAAATTCAAAATTTCGTTCTCATCATCTGATGAAGATACAGCTTTGAGTTATTTACACGATTTAGGATTTATCCCAAAAATTGTTGACGGACAACGTGGATTCAAAATCATGTTTGGTGGAGGTTTAGGATCTCAGCCAGCACATGCTGAATTACTTTCAGAATTTGTACCGGCAAACGAAATCATCCCGACAGCAGAAGGAATCATCCGTATTTTTGACAGATACGGAGAACGTGCAAAAAGAATGAAAGCGCGTATGAAATTCTTAATCAAAGAAATGGGAAGAGATGTTTTTCTTGATTTGGTTGAAAAAGAGAAAAAAGCAATCGCTTTTGAAACATACGAAATTGATACAACCGCTTTTGACGGACCAATTGCAGAGCCTTTATTAGAGGTTCCGCAAGTTACAATTGAAGATACCAAAGCTTATGAAGCGTGGAAAAAATCAAATGTAATTGCTCAAAAACAAGCCGGTTATTACGCGATTGGAATCAAAGTTTTATTGGGAGATTTTTATACTGATAAAGCCAGATTATTAGCCGCTTTAATTAAAAATTACGCTGCAAATGAATTACGTTTTTCATTGCGTCAAAATATTGTAATACGTCACGTAAAAGAAGAGAATCTTCCTTTCTTTTATCAGGAATTAGCCAAATTAGATTTTGTTCATTTGGGTTATAATTCTACTGTAGATATTACGGCATGTCCTGGTACTGATACTTGCAACTTGGGGATTGCAAGTAGTACCGGTATTGCAGAAGAATTAGAAAGAGTAATAAATGCTGAATATCCGCAGTATTTAAATAACCGTGAAATCGAAATTAAAATTTCTGGTTGTATGAATGCTTGTGGCCAACACAATATGTCGGCAATTGGTTTTCAGGGAATGTCTATTAATTCTGGAAAATTAGTAGCTCCGGCTTTGCAGGTATTATTAGGTGGAGGAAGATTAGGAAACGGAGAAGGACGTTTTGCTGATAAAGTAATCAAAATTCCAAGTAGAAGAGGTCCGGATGCATTGCGTACGATCTTAAATGATTTTGACAAAAATGCAAATGGAGAAAAATTCCTAAACTATTACGATCAAAAAGGAGAAAAATATTTCTATGAAATTTTGAAACCTTTCGCAGATGTAACCAATTTAACAGAAGCTGATTTCGTGGATTGGGGTAACGCTGATAACTACGTAAAAGCAGTTGGAGTTGGAGAATGTGCTGGTGTTGTGATCGATTTAGTGGCGACTTTATTATTAGAAGCTAAAGATAAATTGACTTTCGCGCAAGAATCTTTCGACGAAGGAAAATGGTCAGATGCTATTTACCACGCTTACGCGGGATTTGTAAATGGAGCTAAAGCTTTATTGCTTTCAGAAAACGAAAAAACAAACAATCACGCAGGAATTGTTGATTTGTTTGATAACGTTTTCATCGTAACAGGAAAAATCGAATTGGCAACATCATTCAAAGAACTAGTGTATCAAATCAATCAAAATGAGCCTTCAGAAGCTTTTGCAAAACAATACATTCAGGAAGGAATTGCATTTTTTGATACCATTGAAAAATATAGAGCTCAAGAATTAGCAAATGCTTAATACAATAAAACCAAAAGTAACTTTAGTCGGTGCAGGTCCCGGCGATCCGGATTTGCTTACGCTGAAAGGCGCAAAAGCATTGGCTGAAGCGAATGTGGTTTTGCATGATGCATTGGCCAATGAAGAAATACTAGCTTACGCACCCAAAAATGCAATTAGAATTTTTGTTGGGAAGAAAATTGGGAATCACGCTTATACGCAAGATCAGATCAATCAATTAATTGTTGATAACGCGCTGACTTACGGAAATGTGGTTCGTTTAAAAGGCGGGGATCCGTTTATTTTTGGGCGTGGAAGCGAAGAAATAGAATTTATTGAAAGCTTCGGAATCGAGACTGTCGTCGTTCCTGGAATTTCTTCAGTAGTAGCAGTTCCGGCAAGTCTGGGAATTTCAATTACAAAAAGAGGCGTTTCAGAAAGTTTCTGGGCGATTACAGGCACAACTTCTGATAGAAAATTATCTGCAGATGTAGCTTTGGCCGCACAGTCATCAGCAACAGTTGTAATTTTGATGGGAATGCACAAATTGCCTCAAATTATCGATTTGTTTCAAAAAGAAGACAAAGGAGATTTGCCCGTAGCGATCATTCAAAACGGAACAACTTCAGAAGAAAAAGTAGGAGTTGGAACAGTAAATTCAATTTTAGAAATTGTAAAAGAGAAGCAACTGAGTTCGCCAGCAATTATTGTTCTCGGAGAAGTTGTCAGAGAAAGTAACAAATTAAAAGGCTTTTACGAAGAATTTCTGTCGAAAGAAATTACAAGATAAAGTTCCGAAGAGAAACATAGCGTCAGGTTTCAACCTGATGGACACAATGTGAACACGTGACATAATAAAATCCCGGAGGGATGAACAATATTGTAGCGTCGGGTTTCAACCCGATGTACGCCCGGCAAATAAACGTTCAAATTTCAATCTGGTATACACATGGTTATAACATTGGATTTTAAAACCAATGCTGTTAAAAATAAATCATCTAATTTTGATTAGTTGAAAATAAATTAAAATGGAACAGAATGAATTATATCCAATATTCCTAAAGCTTCACAATCTGAATGTGTTGATTGTGGGTGGAGGAAATGTCGGATTAGAGAAGCTTTCTTTTTTGCTGAAGTCAAGTCCAAATGCAAATGTTGAGGTCGTAGCGCCCGACTTTCATTTAGAAATTAAAGTTTTAGCAGAAAATCATCCCTCAATTAAATTGACGGAAGCGAAGTTCAAAAAGAAAATGCTCAAAAAACGCCATATGGTAATCGCTTGTACCGATGATTTAAAAGTCAACAAAAGAGTATACGATTTGTCCCGAAAGCGCTATTTGATTTGCAATATCGCTGATACGCCCGATTTATGTGATTATTATTTAGGCGGAATCGTGACAAAAGGAAATGTAAAAATCGCCATTTCGACCAACGGAAAATCGCCAACAACAGCCAAAAGATTGCGGGAATTTTTTGAAGAAGTTATTCCGGAAGACATCAACCAAATGGTAGAAAATCTAAACGAATATAGAAAAACCCTAAAAGGCGATTTTGAGGAAAAGGTTAGAAGAATGAATGAAATAACCAATTCATTAAAGAATAAAGAATAAAGAGCAAAGAATAACAAAAGTCCCGGAGGGACGATTCATATTGTAGCGTCGGGTTTTAACCCGATGAAAAATTAGACAAAGAAATCAATGATAAAAATCATTGGCAGTAGAATAAATTATTCGTTTCTTTGTATTATTAAGAATGATTATAAACAACAACCATAATGATTAAAACAGATATACTTATAATTGGAGCAGGCCCTACAGGTTTATTTGCCGTTTTCGAGGCAGGACTATTGAAATTAAAATGTCATATTTTAGATGCTTTACCACAAGCAGGAGGACAACTTTCAGAATTGTATCCCAAAAAGCCTATTTATGATATCCCTGGTTTCCCGGAAGTTTTAGCAGGAGATTTAATTGATAACTTACAAGAACAAATAAAGCAGTTTGAGCCAGGTTATACATTAGGAGAAAGAGCTGAAACAATCGATAAACAAGAAGACGGAAGTTTTATTGTAACATCAAATAAAGGAACTAAATTTCACGCACCGGTTATCGCTATCGCTGGAGGTTTAGGAAGTTTTGAGCCACGCAAACCACTTATTGAAGATATCGAATTTTACGAAGATAAAGGAGTAAAATACTTCATCAAAAATCCGGAGAAATTCCGAGATAAAAGAGTTGTTATTGCAGGAGGAGGAGATTCAGCTTTAGACTGGAGTATTTTCTTAGCGAATGTAGCTTCAGAAGTAACTTTGATTCACAGAAGAAATGAATTTAGAGGAGCTCTTGATTCTGTAGAAAAAGTACAGGAATTAAAAACCTCTGGAAAAATTAAATTAATTACACCAGCAGAAGTAATCGGAATCAATGGTGCTGAGCACGTTGAATCGTTAGATATCGAAGAAAACGGTGCACACCGTAAAATCGAATGTGACTATTTCATACCGCTTTTTGGATTAACACCAAAATTAGGTCCAATTGGAGACTGGGGATTAGATATAGAGAAAAATGCAATTAAAGTAAACAACGCCTTAGATTACCAGACCAATATTCCTGGAATCTTTGCCATTGGAGACGTAAACACGTACCCAGGAAAATTAAAATTGATTCTTTGTGGTTTCCACGAAGCAACTTTAATGTGCCAGGCTGCGTACCAAATCATTAATCCAGGTAAAAAATACGTATTGAAATATACCACAGTTTCTGGAGTAGACGGTTTTGACGGAACACGAAAAGAAGCACCAAAAGCAGTTGTGAAAGCGATAGTCTAAGTTACTAAGATTCTGAGACGCTAAGACTCTAAGATTTTATATAAAAAGCTCAAACTTTTAGTTTGAGCTTTTTTTTATAAAGCATATAAAACATAGCCAGTGGTTTCAACCACTGGAACGCAATGCATACACACATCGTATTACCGCAACATATAAACGCAACGCATAATCAATATACATGATCACAACACAAACGAATTATCACAATACGTTCCCAGTGGTTGAAACCGCGGGCTATATTTGAAAAACAAAAGCCAAACTTAGCACCTTATTATCTTAGCGTCTCAGCACCTTTAAAAAAAACCTTATAACCTTAGCAACTCAGTCCCTCAGAACCTTCCAAAAAAACATTTGCAAATCGCAAGGCTATTTCATACCTTTGCACCGTTCCTAAATTTATTGAAAGTTATCACGAAAGGCGGAGGGATAGACCCGATGAAACCTTAGCAACCCTTTATCATAAAGAAGGTGCTAAATTCTACTTTACACTAATTCATAGTATTAAAGATAGATAACACAAATACATAAAGTATTTCCTCAACTTTTCCTGACAACCTTACAATATTATTTTACTGAATTCACAGTTTAATGAGCGAATTATTGGCGCATTTATGCCAACATCGTTCCCGCTTTTCGTTACAATCTTTTGCTTTTTAAAGAAAAAAGCAAAAGGATTTCCACTTCAATCGGGGCTAATTAGCAGGCAATAGTGAATTTTTGGAATCAATGTGACTCAAAACGCGTATCCTAACAGGTTTTCTAAAACTGTTAGATATGTTTTAAATAATAGAATAAAAAACTTAGCATCTTAGTGCCTTAGCACCTTAGAAACTAAAAGAAAAAAGAAATGGCAATAACAATTCAGGAAGCAATTAAAAAAAATATCCTAATCCTTGATGGAGCAATGGGAACAATGTTGCAACGCTATAATTTCTCAGAAGAAGATTTCAGAGGAGAGCGTTTCAAAGATTTTCCGCATCCGTTAAAAGGAAACAACGATTTACTATCCATAACACAACCACAAGCGATCCGCGATGTTCACGCTGCGTATTTTGATGCGGGTGCTGACATTGTGGAAACCAATACTTTTTCAGGAACTACGATCGGTATGGCCGACTATTTCCTGGAAGATTTGGTTTACGAATTAAACTACGAATCGGCTAAAATTGCCCGTCAGGTAGCCGATGAATTTACCGCTAAAAATCCGGAGAAACCACGTTTCGTTGCCGGTTCAATCGGACCGACAAACAGAACGGCAAGTATGTCTCCAGACGTAAACGATCCGGGTTACAGAGCCGTAACATTTGATGATTTGCGTATCGCATATAAACAACAAGTGGAAGCTTTAATGGATGGCGGATGTGATTTACTTTTGGTAGAAACTATTTTCGATACTTTAAATGCAAAAGCAGCACTTTTCGCAATCGAAGAAGTAAAAGACGAACGTAATCTTGATATTCCAATCATGGTTTCAGGAACGATTACCGATGCTTCAGGAAGAACACTTTCTGGACAAACCGTTGAAGCTTTCCTTATTTCAGTATCACATATTCCGTTATTAAGTGTAGGATTCAATTGCGCCCTTGGAGCCGATTTATTGAAACCGTATTTAAAAACATTATCTCAGCATACACAGTTCAACGTTTCGGCGCACCCAAATGCAGGTTTGCCAAATGCATTCGGACAGTATGATGAAACTCCGGAACAAACTCAGGCTTTAATTAAAGAATATTTAGATGATAATTTAATCAACATCATCGGTGGTTGTTGCGGAACAACTCCGGATCATATTAGGTTGATTGCTGAGGTTGCAAAGGATTATAAGCCGAGAGTTTCTTCCGTGGGAATGTAAATTATAAACAAGAAAAGATTGTTTTAGATTTTTGTTGGTATTTAGGAGAATTAGGATTTATTTCACTTAAAATTACAATGAAAAAATAAAATACTAACTATTACACTATGAATATTAAAAGTTACTTTTTTGGATTGTTAACTTCTTTAAGTTTGATTTTTTTGGGTTGTTCCAATTCTGATGATGATTCTAAGAACATCAATTCTGATAAAAATTGCACACAAACAGTAAACATTCCAGATGCAAACTTTAAAGCTAAATTATTATCTGCTACTGCAAGCTTAAATAATGTTGTGGCGTCCAATTTAGAAGGTTTTGTTACTAAAATTGATGCTAATGATGATGGGATTATTCAAGTTTGTGAAGCCGAAAACATTAGTGAACTGACTGTTGACAATTCCAATATTAGTTCATTGGAAGGCTTGCTTGCTTTTCGAAATCTTAAATACTTATCTTTTAGAAATAACAAGGTTAAAGTTTTAGATGCTTCAAGTCTAAAAAAACTACATACAGTGTATTGTGAATTTAATAATATCACTACTATAAATGTACAAGGTTTGAAGAACTTAAAATTTCTTAAGGTTAGTCAAAATGAATTAACCTCCTTAAATTTAAGTTCATTGCCATCACTTGAAACTGTGTATTTTGAATCAAATAAAATTAGCAGTTTCAATATTGAAAACTCAAATAATATTAGTGATTTAAGAGGTTCATATAATTTATTGACTAGTTTGACAATTGGACATTTGAAAAATTTGAGTTACTTATATATATCGTATAATTTATTGACATCTTTGGATGCCAATAATTTAAAAAATTTAAGTTCGTTGCAGTGTTCAAATAATAAGATGACCTCTTTGAATGTTTCAAATTGTATTAGTTTAATGGACATTTATTGTGAAAGCAATGTTTTATCAGATTTAAAATTAAGCAATTGTAGTAAGTTGAATTTTATAAGAAGCTACAATAATAAGTTAACCACAATCGATTTAAATGGTTTGACAGCATTAAAAAATTTAGATATATCCAATAATCTTTTATCGAGTTTTGATGCACGTTATTGCCCTCAACTTGATTATTTAGATATTTATAATATGGCAAATTTACAATCGATGGTGTTAAAAAACGGAAGTAATTTAAACAATTACTATTTTGGAAATAATCCTAAACTTAACTCTATCTGTTGTGATGCTTCTGAATTGGCAGAAGTCCAAAATCAAGTTAATTTTTGGGGATATAACTGTACTATTAGTACTAATTGTTTTTAAAATTATAAGAGCTAGTTAATATAAATACTTGGTTAGTGTTTGCAAAGAGAGTTTTGCTTTAATTTTTTTTTAATTATGAAATCATTAAAATTAGCGTTGTTAGTTTTTCTTTCAACGTTACTAGTAAAATGTGCTTCTGGATCAACAGTAGAAGGAATGACCGTAACGGACTATAAATCAAAAGCACAAATTAGTGATGAAGTTTTTATAAAGGCTGTAACTGGAGGAAGGGAAACAAGCCCTTTTTGGAAATCGAATATTTCGAATAAAAATTTTGAAGAGGCTTTTAAAAAATCAATAGTAAGTTCTAATGTTTTTTCGAAGATTTCAGCCTCGGATCACGATTGGACACTGGAAATTAATTTAGTTTCGGTTGATCAACCTGTAATTGGTTTCAGTTTTACTGTGAAAACAACTATCGATTACAAATTGTATCATAATGATAAGTTAGTGTTTTCAAAAAGTGTAACGCAATCTGGGATTGCAACTTTTTCGGATGCTTCTTTAGGTGTGAAAAGATTAAGATTGGCGAATGAAGTTTCGGCGAAAAACAATATAAAGTCATTACTTGAATCATTAGGCGAAATGATATTAGATACTGTTGATTCGAGTACTGTGTTAGCGAAATAGAATTACAATTGAAAAAATTTGATAGCGTAAACGTGTTATGAAACCGAGTTTGCGTGAGGGATAGAAGTGGATAGCCCACAGCCTGACGAAGGAAGTGCGAGGACTAGGAACGGATAGCCCGGCCCTTGGGACACGCCCAAAATAAGATTATTAAAAACGAATATACCTACAAGGTTTTGGAAACCTTGTAGGAAAATAAAACAAAGAATTAAAAAACTCAGAACCTTAGAATCTAAGGATCTTAGTAACTTAAAAAGAAATGGCAGAAAAAAGAAGAGACCTTGTATTAGCAGGATTAGAACCGTTGATTATTACGCCCGAAAGTGTTTTTGTAAACGTTGGGGAACGTACGAATGTAACCGGTTCAAGAAAATTCCTTCGCTTAATCAAGGAAGAGAAATATGACGAGGCGCTTGATATTGCAAGACAACAAGTAGAAGGTGGAGCACAGATCATCGATATTAATATGGATGAAGGAATGCTTGATGGTGTTCAGGCGATGACAAAATTCCTGAATTTAATTGCATCAGAACCGGATATTTCGAGAGTGCCGATTATGATCGACAGTTCGAAATGGGAAATCATTGAAGCAGGTTTAAAAGTAGTACAAGGAAAAAGCGTTGTCAACTCGATTTCGTTGAAAGAAGGCGAAGAAGCCTTTATTCATCACGCCAAATTAATTAAACGTTACGGAGCTGCGGCTATTATTATGGCTTTTGACGAAGTAGGTCAGGCCGATAATTACGATCGACGAGTTGAAATTTGCCAGCGTTCGTATGATATTTTAGTAAATAAAGTGGGTTTTCCTCCACAGGATATCATTTTCGATTTAAATATTTTTCCCGTTGCAACCGGAATGGAAGAACATCGCTTGAATGCTTTGGACTTTTTTAGAGGTACGAAATGGGTTCGAGATAACTTGCCTCATGCGCATATCAGTGGTGGAGTAAGTAACGTTTCGTTCTCTTTTAGAGGAAATGACACGGTTCGTGAAGCGATGCACTCGGTGTTTTTATACCACGCGATCAAGAACGGAATGACGATGGGAATTGTTAATCCGGAGATGTTGACGATTTACGATGATATTCCGAAAGACTTATTAGAACACGTTGAAGACGTAATTTTAGACAGACGCGATGATGCGACAGAACGACTTTTAGATTTTGCTGAAAACGTAAAAGGCGAAGTAAAATCAGATGAAAAAGCGATTCAGGAATGGCGTTTAGGAACGGTTCAGGAAAGAATTACGCATTCATTAGTAAAAGGAGTTGATGCTTTTATTGAAGAAGATGTTGAAGAAGCAAGATTAGCGGCTACAAAACCAATTGAAGTTATCGAAATCAATTTGATGACCGGAATGAATGTCGTTGGAGATTTATTCGGAAGCGGAAAAATGTTCCTGCCTCAGGTTGTAAAATCGGCACGTGTAATGAAAAAAGCGGTGGCTTATTTATTGCCTTATATCGAAGCAAGCAAACAAGCCGGAGACAAACAAGGAAACGGAAAAATTTTGATGGCAACCGTAAAAGGCGATGTTCACGATATTGGTAAAAATATCGTTTCGGTAGTTTTGGCTTGTAACAATTACGAGATTGTAGATCTTGGTGTTATGGTGCCTCCGGAAAAAATTATTGCGGCTGCGATTGAACATAATGTTGATATTATTGGTTTAAGCGGACTGATCACACCTTCGCTTGACGAAATGGTTTATTTAGCCAAAGAATTAGACAAACAAGGAATTAAAATTCCGATTATGATTGGTGGAGCAACCACTTCGCGTGCGCATACTGCCGTGAAAATTGCGCCACAATATAGAGAAACTGTAATTCACGTAAACGATGCTTCACGTGCTGTGACTGTTGCAGGAAATCTATTAGACCATAACCGTAAAATATATGCAAGCGATATTCGTGCAGAATACGATTCGTTTAGAGAAACGTTTTTGAATCGTTCGAGAGATAAAAACTTCTTAAGCATTGAAGATGCGCGTAAAAATAAAATGCAGTTAGACTGGAGCGAATACACTCCAACAAAACCAAAATTTATTGGTAAACAGACAGTTGAAGTTGATCTGGATGTTTTGGTTCCGTATATCGACTGGACGCCATTTTTTCAAACTTGGGAATTGCACGGAAAATATCCTGCGATTTTAACGGATGAGGTTGTGGGTAAAGAAGCAACTTCTCTTTTTGCAGATGCTCAGGCGATGCTTAAAGTAATTTTGGCTGAGAAAAAACTACAAGCAAAAGGTATTTACGGCATTTTTCCTGCAAATCAGGTTGATGATGACGATATCGAATTACGTGATGAAAACGGAAAAGTTTTGGAGAAATTCTTAACGCTTCGTCAGCAATCACAAAAAACAAAAGGCGCGCCGAATATTGCATTGTCTGATTTTATTCTGCCAAAAGAGAGCGGAATAGAGGATTATATGGGAGCTTTTTGTGTGACAACCGGTTTTGGTGTAGACGAATGGGCAGCTGAATTTGAAAAAGATTTGGATGATTATAATTCCATTATGGTTAAGGCATTGGCCGATCGTTTTGCCGAGGCTTTCGCCGAATATCTTCACGAGAAAGTTCGTAAAGAATTCTGGGGTTATGATGTAGAAGAATCTTTAACAAACGAAGAATTGATTAAAGAAACTTATAAGGGAATTCGTCCGGCTCCTGGATATCCGGCTTGTCCGGATCACCTGGAGAAACCAACGATTTGGAAACTTTTAAATGTAGCCGAAGAAATTGGAGTTACGTTAACGGAAAGCATGGCGATGTGGCCAGCCTCATCGGTTTCCGGATATTATTTCGGAAATCCAAAAAGCAGGTATTTCGGACTCGGAAAAATAAAAGAAGATCAGGTGGTCGATTACGCCAAACGACGCAATGTTCCAACTGATTATGCAATGAAATGGTTAAACCCTAATATAGCAGATTAAAGAAAAAGTTTCAAGTTTCAAGTTTCAGGTTCGCACGTAACTTGAAACTTGAAACTTAAAAAACTTGAAACAAAAAATAAGAATGAAAGTAACAGAACATATAGAAAACGCCAAAGGAAAAACATTATTCTCATTTGAAATTATTCCGCCTCAAAAGGGGAAAAGTATTCAGGAATTATACGACAATATCGATCCGTTAATGGAGTTTAAACCACCTTTTATTGACGTAACAACGTCTCGTGAAGAGTATATTTATATTGATCGCGGTAACGGACTTTTAGATAAAAAATTGACTCGTATGCGTCCGGGAACGCTTGGAATTTGCGCTTCTATAAAACATAAATACAATGTAGATACCGTTCCGCATTTACTTTGTGGCGGATTTACGCAAGAAGAAACCGAATATATGCTGGTGGATTGTCAGTATTTAGGAATCAACAATGTCATGGCGCTTCGTGGTGATGCTATGAAAGACGAACAATCTTTTGTGCCTAAAGCTGGTGGAAATCATTATGCAATAGATTTGGTTCGCCAAATCAACGATCTAAACTGCGGAAAATATCTGCACGAAGTAATGGATATTGATAATAAAGCTGACTTTTGTATTGGTGTTGCGGGTTATCCTGAAAAACATTTAGAATCGCCATCTTTACAATCTGATTTAAAAAGATTAAAAGAAAAAGTTGATGCCGGAGCAGATTATGTGGTAACACAAATGTTTTTTGACAATTCAAAATATTTTGCCTTTGTAGAAAAAGCCAGAGAAATGGGAATTACAATTCCGATTATACCTGGAATTAAACCAATCGCTGTTCAAAGACACTTGCAAGTTTTACCGCAGATTTTCAGAATTGATCTTCCAGAAGATTTAATCGATGCTGTTGACAAATGCAAAAACAATGCTGAAATCAAACAAGTTGGAATCGAGTGGGCGATTCAGCAGTCTCTTGAATTAAAAGCGGCAGGAGTTCCGTTTTTACATTATTATTCAATGGGAAAATCGGAGAATATTCGCCAGATCGCGAGTCAGGTTTTTTAATGTCATTGCGAGGAACGAAGCAATCTTACTTTGCTTATCTTTTGTGCTTTTGTTAGTGAGGTTGCTTCGTTCCTCGCAATGACTCAGTAGTTGCTATTGGAATTTTAATTGAAATTTAATTTTTGTATTATGGAAAAAGAAGAATTACAAGCAATCGCCTCTCAATTAAAACATCCAACAGGACAAAAAGGGATAGAAATGGCCAACATGATGCATGAAACCAACATCAACATGACGCGTCATTCTGTTCAAAATCTAAATATAAAAGACGGGAATTCTATTTTAGAATTAGGCCATGGAAATGCTGGCCATGTAGAATTTATATTTGAACAAGCCGAAAACCTGAAATACTACGGACTCGAAATGTCGGAATTGATGTTTCAGGAAGCGCGTCAGATCAATCGAAATTTTGTCTCTCAAAAACAAGCATTCTTTTCGCTTTACGACGGAAACGCATTTCCGTTTGAAGACGAATCTTTCGATAAAATATTTACAGTAAATACCATTTATTTTTGGCAGGAACCAGAAAAATTACTTTTAGAAATTTACAGAGTTTTAAAACCAAGTGGGAATTTCTGCTTAACTTTTGCTCAGGAAGATTTTATGAAGCAACTTCCGTTTACGCAATTTGAATTTGAGCTTTATAACACCGAAAAAGCACAAAAACTAATTGAAAAAACAGATTTTAAAATTGTTTACATTGAAAGTCAGACAGAAAAAGTAAAAAGTAAAACAGGCGAATTGCTTGATAGAGAATATACAACTATTGTTTTGCAGAAATAGTAGTAATTATTTTTTTGCAACAGATTCAATAATCATTTTAGAGCACTTAATCTTTGGCAAAAAAATGACGAATCAATTTTCGCAATCTTTTTTTGAGTACTTTCATTCTTTGTTTTATGTTTCTGAATTATAATCCTTAAAATTTTATGGAAATTAAGAAAATCAATTTTTTGCAGAGTTACAGTAGTATTTTGTGGCTTCTTGGCGGTATTATAATCGGGAGCATTTTTGGATTGGTTTTCGGAGAAAAAGTTTTGGTAATAAAACCAATTGGCGATATATTTCTGAATTTGCTTTTTACAGCTATTATTCCCCTTATATTTTTTACAATCGGTTCTTCGATTGCTAATTTGGAGAAAACAGAAAAACTAGGAAAACTGTTTATGATTATGATATTGGTCTTTCTGGCTACGATTCTTATTTCAGCAATTGTTATGATTTTTGCTGTTTATATTTTTCCTATTCATGAAGATATTGCTATTGCCAAAATTCCGTTTGAAAAAATTGAATCAGGATCAGCTGGAGATCAAATTGCAAAACTACTTACCGCAAATGATTTCTTCGAATTATTGTCTCGAAAAAGCATGCTGGCGTTAATTATTTTCTCTTTTTTAATTGGTTTTGCAACATTGCAGTCTGGTGAAAAAGGAAATGCATTCAAGAGTTTTCTGGATTCAGGAAATGAGGTAATGAAACAGCTTTTGAACATTATAATGAAATTTGCTCCAATTGGTTTAGGAGCTTATTTTGCTTATCAGGTTGGTATTTTTGGGCCGCAGTTGTTTGGCGTTTATGCAAAACCTATGGCTGTTTATTATGCGGCCTGCATCTTTTATTTCTTTGTATTTTTTAGTTTGTATGCTGTTATTGCGGGCGGAAAAAGAGCTTTTAAAGTTTTTTGGAGCAATAATATTACGCCGTCATTGACTGCAGTGGGAACTTGCAGCAGTATTGCAACTATTCCGGCCAATTTGGATGCTGCAGAAAAAATGGGTATTCCGGCACATGTTCGTAATCTGGTAATTCCGCTTGGTGCGCCTTTGCATAAAGATGGTTCGAGTATGTCTTCCATTTTAAAAATCACTTTTTTGTTTGCCATGTTTGGAAAAGATTTTTCAGACCCGATGACCATTCTTTTAGCACTCGGAATTACAGTTGTTGTTTCAATTGTCGAAGGAGGAATTCCAAATGGAGGTTATATTGGCGAAATCTTAGCCATAACCGTTTATGGTTTCCCAATGGAGCAAGCTTTGCCAGTTGCCATGATTTTAGGAACTCTGGTCGACCCAATTGCAACTTTATTAAATGCAAATGGCGATGTAATTTGTTCGATGATGGTTTCGAGATTTTCAGAAAAAACCAAATGGTAGCTTACTAAATTTCATCAAAAATAATTAATCTAAAATTTACTATCATCTTGCTAAGGAAGGTTTCGGCTTTGCTCAATCTGACAATTAGTAGGATATTAATACCTTATAAATTATGAATTCAATATTACAACAAGATCTAAACGATTTCGAAAATATCTTAGAAAAAACAAAACAACAGGGAATTGATTTTTTAAATAATCTTGAAACGATTCCCACTTCAAATAAAAATACAATTGATACGGCAAGTACTTTAAATGAGTTTGGTTTAGGTTCAATCGCAGCATTAAATGAATTTAATGAAAGACTTGCGCCACTTATGGTTTCTTCACCCGGACCGCGTTATTTAGGCTTTGTCACAGGAGGTTCAACACCTGCCTCAATAGTAGGTGACTGGCTGGCTTCAGTTTATGATCAAAATACGCAGGCAGTAAAAGCTCAGGGAGGTGCATCGGCATTGATTGAATTTGAAACAATTAATTTTTTACTGCAATTGCTACAATTGCCGGAAACATTTTCTGGTGGCTTCGTAACTGGTGCTACAATGTCAAATTTCACCTGTTTAGGCGTTGCTCGACAATGGTTTGGGAAACAATCAGGAAAAGATTTTGCTAAAAATGGAATTTCTGAACCTATTTCAATTCTAACTGCAACACCTCATTCTTCCTCAATTAAATGTTTGTCAATGTTAGGAATTGGAAGCCAAAACTATACAGCTGTAAAAACCATAGAAGGGAATCGTGAAGCTATTGATTTATTTGATTTAGAAGAAAATATTAAAAAGTTAGACGGAAAACCTTTTATCTTGATTTCAAGTGCAGGAACGGTTAATACAGCAGATTTCG
This sequence comes from Flavobacterium sp. 245, assembly GCF_004362055.1. Taxonomy (GTDB): domain Bacteria; phylum Bacteroidota; class Bacteroidia; order Flavobacteriales; family Flavobacteriaceae; genus Flavobacterium. The sequence continues at coordinate 100,411 of NZ_SNXB01000001.1, read as the reverse complement.
ACGATTTTGAGGCTATTGCTGCTTTAAGAGAAAAATACAATTTCTGGTGGCATATTGACGCCGCTTTTGGCGGATTTGCAGCTGTTTCAGATAAATTCAAACATCTAGTTGAAGGCTGGGAAGGGGCAGATAGTATTACAATTGATTGTCATAAATGGCTGAATGTACCTTATGAAAGCGCTTTTTATTTAGTAAAAAAAGACCATTTGAGTTTACAGGTAGAAACTTTCCAGAATTCTAACGCACCTTATTTGGGAAATCCGCTGGAGAATTTTAATTATTTAAATGTTCTTCCTGAAAATTCACGTCGTTTACGTGCACTTCCGGCGTGGTTTGCTTTGCGTGCTTATGGAAAAGACGGATTTAAAGATATCGTTGAAAATAGTACTGCACTGGCGCTTCATTTTGCGAATGCTTTAATTGAGACGGGAAGTTTTGAATTATTAGCTCCAATTCGTCTCAATAATGTTTGTTTTACTTTAAAAGGAAATCATAATCAGGAGAAAGTAAATGAGTTTTTGACGATTTTGAATGATAAAGGAAAGGTTTTTATGACGCCGACATTCTATCAAAATAAAAAAGGAATCAGAGCTTCTTTTGTGAATTGGCGAACAACCGAAGATGATATTAAGATTATTATGGAAGAAATGAAAACTTCAATTTTAGATCTTGAAATATAAAGCTTCAAAAAATATAAAAGAGCCTGTTAACTACAAACAGGCTCTTTACTAACACAAAAAAAAACAAAAAACAAGAATCGAAAGGTTGATTAAAGTATGAAGTTATACCATTTCTCTTTGCAAATATAACACTATTTATATCAAGTCTAAATAAAAATAGATAAAAAAAAGAATATAAAATAGTAATCGTTTGAAAACGAGTCAATAACACGCGTTTGAAAAGAAAGAAAATCGTAAGAGTTAGATATAAAAAAGAAAAAACCAATTTGTTCATTTAGAACAAATTGGTTTTTTCTTTTTTATAGTGACTAAAGTACTACTTTGTAATTTCTCTAAAAACAGCTTCTAGGTTTTTATTTTTCTGATTTAGCTGTAGTGTTTTTAAACCATTTTCATTTGCGAAATCAAAGATTGTCGGACGCATATCTTTCTCGGTTACAAAAGTCAGCTCCCACGTCATGTCATGCGTGTTAACATATGAAGTTATATTTTCTAGTTTTGCCAAAAGCTGTTGTTCAACTTGATAATCAAATTCAACTTCAATAACTTGTTCTTTGTTGGCAGAGACTAAATGATCTAATTTATTATCGGCTACAATTTGTCCTTTGTCAATAATTATGACACGGTCACAAATCGCCTCAACTTCTTGCATAATGTGTGTCGATAAAAAAACGGTTTTATCTTTTCCCACATTTTTAATAACATTTCGAATTTCCATTAACTGATTTGGATCCAGACCTGTAGTAGGTTCATCCAAAATTAAAACATCAGGATTGTGAAGTAAGGCATTGGCAAGTCCAACGCGCTGGCGGTATCCTTTTGACAACTGGCTTATCTTTTTATGACTTTCTGGTGTCAGTCCTGTCAGTTGAATTACTTCTTCAATTCTTGATTTTGGAACTTTATAAACATCAGCATTAAAAGCCAAATATTCACGCACATACAAATCTAAATACAGCGGATTATGCTCTGGCAAATATCCAATCGAGCGTTGCACCTCTTTAGTGCTTGTCATGACATCGTGACTATTTACAAGGGCTGAGCCACTATCGGCAAGTAAATAGGTGGTCAAAATTTTCATTAAAGTAGATTTTCCAGCTCCATTTGGACCAAGAAATCCGACGATTTCTCCTTTCTCAATTTTAAAAGAAATTTCATTTAAAGCTTTTTGCTCTCCGTAACTTTTTGATATGCTGTTTACTTCTATCGACATTGACTTTTTATTTACTGCAAAAGTAAACAGAAATAGTTTCGATTACTACATTTTGTCTTTTAAAAATAATGATAAAAAATAGGAGAGCCCTTTATTCACGGCATCGTTATTGTTAAGGGAATGCTAAATTTAAATATACCCAAATCATGAAAAAAATTTTAGTGATAGCTGCCCTAGCTATCTGCAGTTTTGCAAACGCTCAAAAAGGAACAATCTTAGTAGGTGGAAACATTGGCTACACTTCTGAAAAATCAGAATACCAATTTAGCGAAGCAAAAGCAAGCACATTTAGCTTTTCTCCAAAAGTAGGTTACCAATTTAATGATAACTGGACAGTAGGAGGAGAGTTTACAGTTAGTTCAGCTACTACTGACAACGGAAGTATTGAAGAAAAAGACAACCGATTCAAAATGGGAGCATTTGTACGTTACTCTGTGCCATTAAGCCAAACTTTTTCTGTTTTTGCTGATATGGGAGCAGGTTTCCAAAATTTAAAAAATAAAACCTACGGTCCTGGAAATGCTTTTTCAAAAGACAAAGCTGATGGTATGTATGTAGGTGTTACTCCGGCTCTTTTTATTAACATGAAAAAAGGTTTCGGATTAAACTTCAGTATTGGTGGTTTAGGATACGAAACTTTAAGTTTTGACAACAATGGAGCTGATTACAGTAAATTCTACTTCAACTTCGGTCAGACATTTAATATTGGAGTTTCTAAAAACTTCTAATCTTAGGTTTTATTTCATTTAGAAAGCATCCGCCACGGCGGATGCTTTTTTTTTTTAACTAAAAGGTCTTTTAAAAATATAAAGTTCTAGTCTAGCCCCGATAGAAGCGGTATCCTTTTATGGTCTCGTTTCTTTAACGAGACCATAAAAGATAAAGCGGATAGCGGGACTGAACATGTTATGAAAACGAAATTTCTGCTACAAAAAATAATGCCAGCAAGAGTGAACTCAAAACCGAATCATAACTAATTTCGAGCTCCACTTGCTGACATAAAAAAACAAAAATTATATCTAAATAAAGTGTTAAATGACAGGGTTTTCAACTGCAGTTCTCATTTCCTGAGCCGCTTTAACCATTTCAATTAGAGCTTTTTTAGTTTCGTCCCAATGACGGGTTTTTAGTCCGCAATCTGGATTTACCCATAATTGATCTACCGGGATTACGGCCGAAGCTTTCTCTAATAATTTTACCATTTCCTGGCTTGAAGGAACGCGAGGCGAGTGAATATCATAAACTCCAGGGCCAATTTCGTTTGGATATTTAAAGTTGGCAAAAGCATCTAAAAGTTCCATTTGCGAACGTGAACATTCAATTGTGATGACATCAGCATCCATATCGGCGATGTTTTGAATAATGTCATTGAACTCGCTGTAGCACATATGCGTGTGAATTTGCGTGTTGTCGTTTACTCCGCTTGCAGAAATGCGGAACGCTCGAACTGCCCAATCTAGATATTTAGCCCATTCTTCTTTTCTTAAAGGCAAACCTTCGCGAATGGCTGGTTCATCAATTTGAATGATTTTGATTCCGGATTTTTCTAAATCGACAACTTCATCACGAATGGCCAAAGCGATTTGCGTACAAGTTTCAGAGCGAGGCTGATCGTTACGTACAAATGACCATTGTAAAATTGTAACTGGACCCGTAAGCATTCCTTTGACCCATTTTGGAGTTAAAGACTGTGCATATTTTGACCATTTTACCGTCATGGGATTTGGTCTTGAGACATCACCATAAATAACTGGAGGTTTCACACAACGGCTTCCATAACTTTGAACCCAGCCATTTTTAGTGAACGTAAATCCGGATAATTGCTCTCCAAAATATTCCACCATATCATTACGTTCAAATTCTCCGTGAACTAAAACGTCGATTCCGGTTTCTTCCTGAAAACGAATTGTGGCTTCGGTTTCTTTTTCGATTAAATCGTTGTATTCTTGGGTAGATAATTCTCCTTTTTTAAATTTTGCTCTCCAGCTTCTCACTTCAGCAGTTTGAGGAAAAGATCCAATTGTGGTTGTTGGGAATAATGGTAATTTTAAAGCTTCGATTTGGCTTTTTCTTCTCACAGAAAATGCACTTTTTCGTTGGTCATCAGAAGCTGTAATTCCGGCAACACGCGCTTTAACTTCACTATTATGAATTAATTTTGAAGTTTTTCGGTTTTCATTTGCAATTACGTTTCTTTCGTAATCAATAGAGTTTGTAACGTCAATATCGTTTGAAGCAGACAATTGTTTTAAAACTACAATTTCATTGATTTTTTGCTTCGCAAAAGCCAGCCATTGTTTGATTTCTGGCGTTAGTGTTTCGTCATTAGTTTCTAAATCTAAATCGCACGGACTGTGAATTAAAGAACAAGATGGCGCAACTAAAATTCGATTTTCGCCTAAAGCATCAGTTGCTTTTTTGATTATTTCTAATGATTTTTTGAAATCATTTTTCCAGATATTTCTTCCGTCAACAACTCCAAGGGAAAGATTTACGTTGGATGCCAATTTTCCAGATTCTAAAATATCATCTAATTGAAGCGGACAACGAACCAAATCTAAATGAAAAGTATCAACAGGCAAAGCCAAAGCTGTTTCCAGATTTTCTCCAAAACAGTCAAAATAATTCGCTAAAATAATTTTAAGTTTTGGAAAGCGAGCGTTGATTTCGTTATACACTTTCGTGAAAGCATTTCTTTCTTTATCAGTAAGATTTAGTGCCAAGAAAGGTTCGTCTAATTGAATATATTCGGCGTTTTCGGATTGTAGTTTTTCTATAATTTCGAAATAAACAGGAAGTAAAGCATCAATAAGGTCAATTCTATGAAAACCATCTTCTTTTTCTTTTCCTAATAATAGATAAGAAACGGGTCCAATTAAAACCGGTTTTGTTTTAATTCCGATAGCATTAGCTTCTTTAAATTCATTGATTATTTTTTCAGAAAACAATTCAAACTTTTGGTTCTTAGTGAATTCAGGAACAATATAATGGTAATTAGTATCAAACCATTTTGTCATTTCCATTGCTACAACATCTTGACCTTCTTTTTGTGATCCTCTTGCCATTGCAAAATACAAATCTAGAGCCGAATTGTTTTTTGCTAATTCGTGATAACGTGCAGGAATTGCGCCAACGGTTAAAGTCAAATCCAAAACTTGATCGTAAAAAGAGAAATCGTTTGACGGAATTAAATCAACGCCCGCAGAAGCTTGTAAATGCCAGTTTTTGCTTCGGATTTCTTTACCAGATGCAATAAGTTCTTCTTCAGAAATTTTTCCAGCCCAGTACAATTCAGATGCTTTTTTGAGTTCTCTATTGCTGCCAATTCGTGGGTAACCTAAGTTGTTTGTTTTCATTTTTTGATTCAGTATTTTTTACTGAACAAATTTATGTTAATGGATTTTAAAACTTATATTTGAGAATTATTTCAGTAAAATGTTTTTTTAAATTCGATTTTAAAAGATTTAATTACTGTGAATGTGTTTTAAATGAATCTTTAGCAGTAAAAAAAACTATGGAAAACCTAGATAAAACCGATTTGTTGATCCTAAAACATCTTCAGGAAAACTCAAATATCAATACAAAAGACCTTGCCAGTAAATTATTTTTGACCGTAACGCCAGTTTATGAACGCATAAAACGATTAGAAAGAGATGGTTTTATAACTAAATATGTAGCGTTATTAGATAAACAAAAAATGAATCGGGGCATGACGGTTTTTTGCAATGTTCGATTAAAAGAACATGCAAAAAATGTAGGAAGCAATTTTGTAAAAGATATTGTGGCACTTCCTGAAATTATTGAATGCTATAATATTGCCGGCGATTATGATTTTATGCTGAAAATCCTAGTAAAGGATATGGCTAGTTATCAGGATTTTGTAATGAATAAATTGTCAACGATCGAAAATATAGGGAATACCAATAGTATTTTTGTAATGGGAGAAATTAAGCATAGTACAGCATTGGAATTTTAATGAGTATAAAATCTTAAAATAAAATGTATTTTTGATGTTTAGATCCTCAAATCTAAAATCAATAATCTACAATCTAAAATATCAAAATGAACTGGGAACAACTTTTATCATTAAAACGTCAAGGCGATACAAGCAAAAGATTACGTGTAGAACAAGATGATACGCGCTTAGGATTTGAGGTCGATTATGACCGAATTATCTTTTCATCGGCATTTCGATCTTTGCAGGATAAAACTCAGGTTATTCCGCTTTCAAAAACAGATTTTGTGCATACTAGATTAACGCACAGTTTAGAAGTTTCTGTTGTAGGAAGGTCTTTAGGGCGTTTGGTTGGTAAAAAAATCATTGAAAAATATCCTTATTTAAAAGAAATTCATGGTTATCATATGAATGATTTTGGAGCTATTGTTGCGGCAGCTTCTTTAGCACATGATATCGGGAATCCTCCTTTTGGGCATTCGGGAGAGAAAGCAATTGGTGAATATTTTTCAATCGGAAAAGGATTAAAATATAAAGACAAGCTTACCGCAAAGCAATGGCAGGATTTAATTGATTTTGAAGGAAATGCCAATGGATTTTCGGTACTTACAGCTAGCCGTCCAGGAATTGAAGGCGGACTTAGAATTTCGTACGCGACTCTTGGCGCTTTTATGAAATACCCAAAAGAAAGTCTTCCTAAAAAACCGACGACCAATATTTCGGATAAAAAATACGGTTTCTTTCAGTCGGATAAATTGTTTTTTGAAGAAGTCGCTCAGGATATGGGAATGATTGCGAATAAAGGAGAAGGCGATATTGGTTTTGAAAGACATCCTTTGGCTTATTTAGTTGAAGCTGCTGATGATATTTGCTACACCATTATTGATTTTGAAGACGGAATAAATTTAGGCTTGGTTTCTGAAGATTATGCTTTAGAATACTTAATTAAACTGGTAAAAGATAATATTGGCGTTGCCAAATACAAATTATTAGAAACAAAAGAAGACCGAATCAGTTATTTGCGTGCTTTGGCCATTGGTGCCTTGATTAATGACGCTGTTGATGTTTTTATTGAAAATGAAGAAGCAATTTTGGCTGGAAATTTCCCTTTTGCTTTAACGGATAAAAGCAAATACAAAGCGCAGATGAATGATATTATTAATTTAAGTGTTGAGAAAATCTATCAAAGTCGTGAAGTTATTGAGAAAGAAATTGTGGGCTACCAAATTATCCAGACTTTATTAGATAAATTTATTACGGCATTTAATAACAAATATGAAGGAACAGCGTCAAATTACGATAAGCTGATTCTGAAAATGCTTCCTGAAAAACATCATTTAGAAAAGGGTAATTTATACGAGCGTCTGCTTCATATTTGTCATTATGTTTCGCTTTTGACGGATGGGAATGCGTTAGAATTATATGAAATGATTCAGGGGAATAAAAAGAGATAATCTGATATTTGCATAAAAAGAAACACGCCATAGAATTTAAATTCTATGGCGTGTTTCTTTTTATAGAAGAATTTATTTACTGAAAAGCATAAACTAAACCAACGCCCAGAACTTGACGTAGTTGCGTTCTTGGTCCGTCGTTAACCTGTGATTTTGCTCCAGTAGTTGGGTCAATAACATCTTTTTTAGTTTTAATATCGTCATCATAAACAATATGCAAACCTATATTTGCTTTAACGTAAGCATTAACAACAAGATCTAATTTTGTGTCGTAATCTACATCGACGTTTCCAAATTTATTTAAATAGTCGGTATATAAACTCAGACGATTTTCGTAGAAAACATTTTTATAAATCTCTGTTTTCATATATCCTGTCGCAAGTATACCAAATTCGGCTTTTACTTTCTGGCCTTCTTCAACCAATATTTTAGCATTTGGATCAGCAGGATCTGTAATGTAAACTGCTTTTTTAACCCCAAACGCTCCTTGATTTGCCAAATATTGATCTAAAACCAAAGTAGTTTTCAATGTGATTGGTGAGAAATAAAAGGTTCTATTTTTCTTTTTGTTTGAATTCTCAGCTCCGGCTCCAAGGAAAATGTAAGCTGGCGCAAATGGTTTCGAAATCGCAACGTCTCGGTTTGGGTAATTGTAACCGTTTGTAAACTGTGTATTGAAATTTAATTTTGAAGAATAGTACCAGTTTGAAACGGTGTCTTTTCTAAAACCGTAAGTTGAGTTGAATTGAACAGCGTCATCAGTTTTTCTTAATTCAATTCCGTCTTGTTTATTTAAACCGTACTTAACAATAAGTTCGTTTACCCACTTATGATTTCCTTTGGCATAGGTTCTTCCAAATTCGCCTTTAAATAATCCAGAAATTGAACTTGTTCCCCCTGCACTCCAATTCACAAATGCGATCTCAGAAATATCAAAACCCAGCTGATTTTTTTTAGTCCAGTTTGATGGAAGTTTCGGCAGTTGATTTGGGTCTAAAGTAGTTTGTATAATTTGAGCAAAGTTATGTGAAGTACACAATAGCAATAACAGCAAAAGGGTAGAACGCAATAATTTCATTAGGCTTATTTTAGTTTTTGGTTGTGCAAAATAATTATTTTGAATCGTTTGAAAAAAGATTTATTAAACTTTTAACGTCAATTTTACATAAATGTTGCAGTTCCGGAATGCTTCCATGCTCAATAAAATGGTCAGGAATACCTAAAATTTCAATCTTATTTTTAAAATTATTTGCTGCTCCATATTCTAAAACAGCGCTTCCAAAACCGCCATTTTTAACCCCATCTTCAATTGTGATAATCTTTTCAAAGGTGGAGAATATGTATTTTAATGCATTGATGTCTAGTGGTTTAATAAAGCTGAAGCTGTAATGAGCAATAGTGCCTGGATTGCCACATTCTTGTAAAGCTTCAATAACATTATTTCCAATTGTTCCGGTCGAAAGCACAGCAACTTTCGTACCATCTTTTAGACATTTTGCCGGACCAATTTCAATTTTTTCATAATGTCCGAAATTTTCTACTTCCCAATTCGGCAAAACACCTCTGCCACGCGGATATCGAATCGCGATTGGGTGATTTAGTCCTAATTGTGCCGTATATAAAATGTTTTGAAGTTCAATTTCATTGATTGGTGCATAGATAATGATATTCGGAATTGCTCTTAAATAAGCAATATCAAAAACCCCATGATGCGTTGCGCCGTCTTCACCAACTAATCCGGCTCTGTCGAGACAGAAAATAACGGGCAAATCTTGCAAGGCCACGTCGTGAATCACTTGATCGTAAGCACGCTGTAAAAAAGTTGAATAAATATTGCAGTACACGATCATGCCTTGCGTGACCATTCCTGCAGAAAGTGTAACCGCATGCTGTTCGGCAATTCCAACATCAAAAGCACGTTGAGGCAATTCATCCATCATAAATTTTAATGAACTTCCTGATGGCATTGCAGGTGTGATTCCTATAATTTTTTCATTCTTTTTGGCCAAATCTAAAATAGTCAAGCCAAAAACATCCTGATATTTTGGAGGAAGATTTTCTTCTGATTTTATATGAATTTCTCCGGTCGAAGCGTCAAATTTTCCCGGTGCATGGTATTTCACCTGATTTTCTTCAGCCTGTTGCAAACCTTTTCCTTTTGTAGTAACAATATGCAGGAATTTTGGTCCTTTTATATTTTTTAAGCGATTTAATTCTTTGATTAATTTTGGAAAATCATGTCCGTCAATTGGTCCCGAATAATCAAAATTAAGCGATTTGATAATGTTATTCTGCTTCGGATTTTTTCCATTTTTAACTGCAGTCAGGTATTTTTTTAATGCACCAACGCTTGGATCAATTCCGATGGCGTTGTCATTTAGTATTACGAGAATATTAGCATCAGTAACGCCGGCATGATTTAAGCCTTCAAAAGCCATTCCGCTTGCGATTGAAGCATCGCCGATTACTGCAACATGCTGTTTGTCAAAATCGCCTTTTAGTTTAGAAGCGATCGCCATTCCGAGCGCTGCCGAAATAGAAGTTGAAGAATGCCCAACTCCAAATGTATCATAAATACTTTCGCTTCTTTTAGGAAAGCCAGAAATACCGTTTATTTGTCTGTTTGTGTGAAAATTTTCTCTTCTTTCAGTTAAAATTTTATGTCCGTATGCCTGATGGCCAACGTCCCAAACCAATAAATCTTCGGGCGTATTGAAAACGTAATGCAAAGCAATTGTAAGTTCTACAACTCCTAAACTGGCTCCTAAATGGCCTTCTTTTACAGAGACAATATCAATTATAAAATCTCGTAATTCCTTAGCCAGCTGTGGTAATTGAGTTTCGTTGAGTAAACGTAAATCAGCGGGATTGTATATATTTGAAAGTAAATTGCTTTTCATTGTAAGGTAAAAAGCAAATTTACGGTTTTAAATTTAATTTTATTGTAGAGAGTTTTAAGAATGGCATTATTGAAATGCTATTGGCATGCTGTATTTTATTCTGGTTTTCTTGCCGTTTTGTGTGCCTGGTTCCCAATTAGGCAATTTTTTTAAGGCTCGTATTATTTCAGTTTTTATTTTTGGATCTGTGTTTTTTGGGAAATCAAATGATGATAAAGAGCCGTCTTTCCCTATCACAAACGAAACTATAATTGGCGTTTTTGGAATTTCAACTTCCTCAGGCAGTTCAAATTCTTTTAAAAAGGAATGATAAAAATTCTCAATTCCATCAGGATAACTTGCTGTCGTTTCAATAGCTGCACCCATATAGAAAGTATTATCTTCTTCTACAATAGAATCTTGTTTAGCTGTTTTTTCACAGCTTATTTTTTCAGCAGAAGAATAAAGTTTTGCCTTTTTATTTTTGGACTTCACATCATTAGTTGCTCGATTTTCTGGGATTACTTCTCCACTAATCATTTTATGGAGCTTTTCTGAATTTTCGTGATTAGCATTTTTTTCAAGTGGCGGCGGTGGTGGTGGCGGAATTTGTTTCAGCTTCTCATTTTGATTCTTATCAGTATCTTCAACAACTTCAATTGTATCTATTTTTTTCTTATTTCCGTCTTTATCCTGACAACTAAATAAAGTTGTTCCCATGGCAATAAACAAAGCCAGCAAAAACATTTTGTGATATTGAGTCTGCGTGTATAAAACACGCCTAGGAATTTGAATTGTGATTGTATCTAATTGCGATTTTCTAAACCTTCCGCAGATTTTTTCATTTTGATTCTGAACGAAATAATGGCGAACTTCATCTGGCATCATTGACGTAAAATCAACAACGGTTTTAGAACAGCTCATACAAAAACGGCCATTGTCTTTTGGGGTCATTTCGTCCCAATTTTCATGGCAGGGTTCTGGAATGGTTATTTTATTTTTCATTCTTATTACTTAAACGGAATTTGTAAAGTGTAAGTGGAGCGAACAATTTTATTTTTTCGTTTACCCGGAATCCACTTTGGAGTTTTTTCTAAAATTCCGATAATATCTTTTTCACTTGCTGACGTTGTATTTTCTAGTATATTAAAATTGCTAAGACTTCCGTCGCCTTCAATTACAAATAAAACGGATATTTCTCCTTGTTTTGCTGTGATAAGATTTTTTGAAAAATTAGAATTGAATTTTTTTATTCCATTTTTTGGAACAGCTGCAACGTCTAAATCATTTGCATTATAAATAATTCCGTAATGTCCAGATTGAGGTTCTTCAGAATGTTCTTCGGCGTTTAGTTTGTCTATAGGAGTCACCATAATTCCAGTAGTAGCATGTTGTTCTGGTTTGACCTCTTCTACAACTTCAATTTTATCTATTTTTTTCTTATTTCCGTCTTTGTCTTGACAACTAAATAATGTAGTGCCCATTGCTATAAAAAGTGCCAATAAAAACATTTTTTGATAATGGATTTGACTGTGTAATATTTGAGACGGAACCTGAATATTTATTTCACTTAACTGTTCACTTTTAAGTCTTCCACAGACATTTTTATGTGAAATAAAATACTGTTGAATTTCTTCCGGAAGCATTGACGTAAAATCAACAACGGTTTTAGAACAGCTCATACAAAAACGGCCATTGTCTTTTGGGGTCATTTCGTCCCAATTTTCATGGCAGGGTTCTGGAATTGTAATTTTAAGATTTCTTTCCATTATTTAATTGTGATTGGTAAAATATAAGAAGAACGGACAATTTTGCCGCTAAGCTTTCCGGGAATCCATTTTGGAGCTGTTTTTAAAACTCTAATGGCTTCTTCTCCAATTTCTTTTGATGTATTTTTAAAGATGTTGAAATTACTTAAAGTACCATCTTCTTCTATAACAAATACAACAAAAGCTCTTCCTTTAGATTTTTCTGTAGTTTTCGCGATAACATAGTTTTGTTTAAAAAACTCAAGGAACTTTTTCATTCCATTTTCTGGAACTGGTGAAACATCTAAATCAGTTGAATTGTATATTGTGTGATATGCAAAACTTCCCGATTCGATGGTGTTAGGGGGAATTATTTTCCCCATAACAGTTCTCTCTATAGTATTTTTTGATTTTACTTTTTTAGCTTCGATTTGATGTCCATAACAAGAGGAATGAACATTATTTTCATCTTGATTTTGCACAACATTATCAACAATTTCTATAGAAGTAATTTCTTTTTTGTCTCCATTTTTATCTTGACAGCTAAATAAAGTTGTTCCCATGGCAATAAACAAAGCCAGCAAAAACATTTTGTGATATTGAGTCTGCGTGTATAAAACACGGCTAGGAATTTGAATTGTGATTGTATCTAATTGCGATTTTCTAAATCTTCCGCAGATTTTCTCATTTTGATTCTGAACGAAATAATGGCGAACTTCATCTGGCATCATCGATGTAAAGTCTACAACCGTTTTAGAACAGCTCATACAAAAACGGCCATTGTCTTTGGGAAACATTTCATCCCAATTTTCATGGCAGGGTTCTGGAATGGTTATTTTATGTTTTCTTTCCATATTCAGATATCAGAAATTAAATGTAATAAAAATTATTTCAAAACCGTATTTTTGCAACTATGATAAATCCTTTCACCGACGAATACTTTATGAAGAAAGCTTTGCAGGAAGCTGAAATAGCTTTTGATAAAGGCGAAATTCCTGTTGGAGCCGTTATTGTAGTGGCTAATAAAGTAATCGCAAGCAGTCATAATTTAACTGAATTATTGAACGATGTCACCGCTCATGCCGAAATGCAGTCTATAACTGCAGCTGCAAATTTTCTGGGCGGAAAATATTTAAAGGATTGTACGCTTTATGTAACCCTTGAACCTTGTCAAATGTGTGCAGGTGCGCTGTATTGGAGTCAGATTTCAAAAATCGTTTTTGGTGCACGCGATGAACAGCGTGGTTTTATTGCAATGGGGACAAAACTGCATCCAAAAACTACTGTTGTGTCTGGAATTATGGCGAACGAAGCGGCAGATTTAATGAAACGTTTTTTTCTAGAAAGACGTAAATAATATCATAAAATGGATTCGTAACTAAAGTAGAATCTATTCCCATTTTTTATATTCATAGAAAGTGAAAGGTAGGCCTATCTAGCCGAGATTGTTCATAAATTGGGTTAAAAACAACTTTTAAACTTCAACAAAAGTTAAATATTTTTCTTAAAGAAATTTCTTCTTAAATAAGCTCAGAAAATATTTTATATTTACTACAATATATTAATCATTTGATAGTTATAGGATGTAACAGTCAAATGTTAAAATGTTCTCTGATTTCTTAAAAATTGTAACCCATTAACTCTAAATAAAAGTGAAAGCAAAAGGATTAGTTCTCGTGTTTTGTGTGTTTTTTATTTTTCAATCTTGCGGCAGAAAATCAGCAGCCGATTTTAATTCTGATTTTTCATTATTTAAAGAGTATATAGTCAGTTTCACCGGGGGAATAGTCTCGTCGGAATCTGATATTAGGGTTGTTTTGGCTTTTGATAAAAAAGAATGGAAAGCCAATCAGGTTTTAGACAGCGATTTATTTGACATTTCGCCAAGCGTTGACGGAAAAGTGGTGGCACTTTCGCCAAATACAATTGCTTTTATTCCAGAAAAAAAGCTGAAACCGGGTACAGAATATCAGGTAACTTTGAAATTGAATAAACTTATTACACTTCCAATAGAGAAAGAAAAAGACCTTTCTGAATTCAATTTTACAGTCAAAACAATAAAACAAGATTTTACGATTAATACGGCCGATATTCAGTCGTATAGTAAAGAATTTCAATATTTAAACTGCGTTTTAAAAACAGCTGATAATATTGATGTTGAAACAGCTAAAAAGTTAGTCGAAGCGAAACAAAAGGGAAATAATCTTAAAATTAAATTTGAGAAAAAATCAGGTTTTGGCAAAGAATTCAATTTTATAATTGACAGTATTCAACGTTATTCTGAAGCAACAAATTTAGAAATTCTTTATGATGGAAGTGATTTTGATATTGATCAGAAAGGACAAATTGATTTTCCGATTACCAATATAAACGAATTTAAAATCGTAAAAGTTGAAGTTCCCGATGGAAATAACCAGTCGGTTTTGATTAATTTTTCTGAACCTCTTGAAAAAGGACAGGATTTTAAAGGATTAGTTTCGATTCAGAATACCAATAATTTAAAATTTTCTACAGAAGGAAATCTGCTTAAAGTTTATTTCAATAATGAAAAAACGCCTGCAAAAAAAGAAGTTGTAGTTCCTGTTGAAGAAACCACAGTTTCACTTGTAGATTCAGCAGCAGTTGTGGTGGACAGCGCAGCAACAGCAATTTCAGAACCTATAGAAGTAGTTGAAAATGATGAAGCTGAAGCCGAACCAGAACAAATTGCGGTAGGAGATTTACTGATTGAAGTTTTTCAGGGAATTGAGAGTCAGTACGGCAAAAAAATGGAGGCTAATTATTCTGAAAAAATATCTTTTGATCAGATAAAACCAAATGTACGCTTTATTAAAAACGGAACAATTCTGCCAAGTTCAAATAATTTAAAATTGAATTTTGAAGCGGTAAACTTGAGCGCAGTTGATGTGAAGGTCTATAAAATATATAAAAATAATATTCTGCAGTTTCTTCAGTATAATGAATTAAACGGAGGTCAAAATCTCAAAAAAGTAGCGCAGCCTATTGCCAAAACAACACTGAATTTGATTGAAAGCAAACTTATAAATCCGACTAAATGGAACACATTTGCATTGGATTTATCCAAACTTATTACGCCAGAACCAGGAGCAATTTATAGAGTTGAATTTGCTTTCAAAAAGAAATATTCGCTTTATAAATGTGAAACTTCAGACGGAGATCAAAATGATGAAGAGGAAGAAGAAGTTGATGAAAACGACGTGAACTATAGCGGCAACTCTTACGACGATTATTATTATGATGATTATGAGTGGAGAGAAAGTCAGGATCCTTGTTCAAGTTCGTATTATTACAACTCCAAAATTGCAACCAATATTTTAGCAACAGATTTGGGTGTCATTGCAAAAAGAGGAGAAAATAAATCGTATGTGTTTGTTGTAAACAATATTGTTACAACAGAACCAGTTTCGAATGCTAGAGTTGATTTATATAATTTTCAACAGCAGAAAATAGGAACTCAGGCAACAAGCAGTGAAGGAATTGCTTCATTCCAGCTGAATAAATTCGCGTATTTTGCAATTGTGACTTTGGGTCAGCAATCAACTTACGTAAAACTCGATGACGGACTTTCGTTGTCTGTAAGTAATTTTGATGTTGCGGGTGAGACACTGCAAAAAGGGTTAAAAGGCTTTATTTATGGAGAACGTGGCGTTTGGCGTCCGGGCGATAATTTGTATTTGTCTTTTATTTTAAATGATGCCTCGAATAAATTGCCAAAATCACATCCGATTAAATTCAGATTAAATGATCCGAACGGAAAAACGGTTTATCAAACGGTTCAAAAAACAAATGAACTAAATCATTATGCCTTTACGGTTCCTACAAACCAAGATGCACCAACAGGAAATTGGGAAGCAATGGTAAGCGTGGGAGGAGCGAAATTTTATAAAAGCATAAAGATTGAAACAATTAAGCCGAATCGTTTAAAAATCAAAAATACGTTTACCAGAAAAACGCTTTCATCATCTTATCCAAATACTGATAATCTAGAAGTGACGTGGCTTCACGGTGCGATTGCTAAAAATCTGAATGTAGAAATGCAGGCGAAATTTTCTCAGCAAACTACTACTTTTAAAGGATACGAGAAATTTAGTTTTGATGATTTGGTGCGTCAATTCAGCACAGAAGAAATCAATGTTTTCTCTGGAAAATTAAATGAAAACGGAAAAGCATCTGTAAATATTCAGCCAAAATTGCAAGGTCAGGCACCGGGAATGTTGCGCGCCTCATTTATAACGAAAGTGTATGAAGAAGGAGGTGATTTTAGTACTGATGTTATTTCGACAACTTATTCTCCGTATAAAACGTATGTCGGAATTAAATCTCCGGAACTTAACAAGTATAATATGCTTGAAACCAGAACTGCAAATCGTTTTGACATTGTTACGGTTGATGAAAACGGAAGACCAAAATCAGTACGAAACTTAGAAGTAAAAGTTTTCAAAGTAGACTGGCGCTGGTGGTGGGACGCTTCAAGCGATAATTTATCAAATTATAATTCTTCGAATGCGACAACTTCATATAAAACTTTCGTAGTTAATACTGATTCAAGTGGAAAAGGAAGTGTTCAGTTTTCTTTAACCGATGAAGAGTGGGGACGTTACCTAATTCGTGTTTCAGATAATACAGACGGACATGCAACTGCTTTGACAGTCAATATTGACTGGCCAATTTGGTCTGGAAAAACAAGAAACAGAGATGCTTCAACTGCCAATATGCTAGTTTTTTCTACAGATAAAAAAAATTATGCCGTTGGTGAAAAAGCACAAATTTCCTTTCCTTCAAGTGAAGGCGGACGCGCGTTGATTTCAATCGAAAACGGATCAAAAGTAGTACAGACGATTTGGGCAAAAACAAAACAAGGAGAAACAAAAGTTGAGGTTCCAATTACTTCGGCCATGGCTCCAAATGTGTATTTCAATATTACATTACTGCAGCCTCACGCTTCAACTAAGAATGATTCGCCAATTCGTATGTACGGAATTGTCCCTATTGAAGTTGTAGATAAAAACACAATTTTGGCACCAACGATTAATATGCCTGATGTTTTGAAACCAGAGCAACCTTTTACAGTGAAAGTAGGAGAAAAATCAGGTAAAGAAATGACGTATACAATTGCTGTTGTCGATGAAGGACTTTTAGATTTAACTCGTTTTAAAACACCAAATGCATGGGATAGTTTTTATGTTCGTGAAGCTTTAGGCGTAAAAACTTGGGATATTTATGATGATGTAATTGGCGCGTATGGTGGAAAAATAAATCAGATTTTCAGTATTGGTGGAGATCAGGATTTAGGTGGAGGAAAAGCTAAGAAAGCAAACCGTTTTAAACCTGTTGTATTGTATTACGGACCATTTAAATTAGAAAAAGGGCAAACGAAATCGCATCAATTAAAATTACCAAAATATATTGGTTCAGTGCGAACCATGGTGGTTGCTGGCGATGCAAATACAAGTGCTTATGGAAGTGTCGAAAAAGCGACGCCCGTTAAAAGTCCGTTGATGGTTTTGGCTTCGTTGCCAAGAAAAATTTCACCTTCAGAGAAAGTAACAATTCCGGTTACTGTTTTTGCAACGGAGAATAACATTAAAAACGTTTCGATTCAAATTAAAACAAGCAACGGTTTAAAAGTAATGGGAAGCGCAACGCAATCCTTGACTTTTGCTTCGCCTGATGAAAAAATGGCGTATTTCAATTTGGTTGTAGGTGCTGCAACTGGAATAGCTAAAGTGCAGGTTATCGCAACTTCAGGAAATGAAAAATCGAGTTATGATGTAGAAATTGATATGACCAATCCGAATCCGGTTACAAGTACTTTTGTCGATGTCGTTCTGCCTCCAAACAGTACTAAAACACTTTCGTGGAAAACATTTGGAGTGGCCGGAAGCAATAAAGCCAGATTAGAAGTTTCGTCAATGCCGTCAATGAATTTGAATGGAAGATTACAGTTCTTGATTCAATACCCGCATGGTTGTGTAGAGCAGACAACTTCATCTGTTTTCCCGCAATTGTATTTAGCTGATGTTGCTGATATTGATGCTGTTCGCAAAGGTTTGATTCAAAAGAATATTACTGCTGGAATCGCAAGATTAGGAAATTTCCAATTGTCTAACGGTGGAATGCCTTATTGGCAAGGAAACGCCGTTGCAGATGACTGGGGAACATCTTACGCGGGACATTTCTTGATTGAAGCCGAGAAAAAAGGATATGTATTGCCAATTAATTTCAAATCAAAATGGCTGTCGTATCAGCAGAAAGAAGCAAAACAATGGCGTTTTGAACAAAAATACGGCAACGATCTCGCTCAGGCTTACAGATTATATACTTTGGCTTTAGCCGGAAATGCTGATTTGTCTTCAATGAACAGATTACGAGAAACAAAAGGCATTTCGAACGAAAGTAAACTTCGTTTGGCAGCAGCGTATGTTTTAGCAGGACAAAAATCGGCTGGACAAAGTTTGTTTCTGAAAACAAGTATTGACGGCGATTCAGACGGATATAATTATTACTATTATGGCTCAAGTGAAAGAAACCGTGCAATGGCTTTAGAAACATTACTGCTTTTGGGACAAAAACAAAAAGCATTTACAACGGCTTCAAAACTGGCAAAAGAAATGTCAGCGAATCAATGGATGAGTACACAGACAACAGCTTATTGTTTGTATTCGATGTCGAAATTTGCAGTAAGCAATGGGCCAAAAGGAATTAATATTCAGTTTAGTAAAAATGGTAAAGGAGAAACGATAAACACGCAAAAAACAATTGCTGACCGCAGTTTGTCTGCTGCTAGCGGAACAAACAGTATTACATTGAAAAACATTAAAAATAATACGGTTTATGTTCGCGTACTGAATACTGGAATATTGCCAATTGGACAAGAAAATGCAGTTCAAAATGATGTTTCTGCCAATATTGTTTTCAAAAACAGAAAAGGAAGCGTAATTAATGTTTCAAAAATTAATCAGGGAACAGAATTTATTGCTGAGGTTACGATTAAAAACCAAAGAAATGAAAGTGTTCAGAATGTCGCATTATCTCAAATTCTGCCTTCGGGATTCGAAATTGTAAATACTCGTTTCACAGATTATGGAGACGCCGTAAACAATACTGCGGATTATATTGATATTCGTGACGACAGAACTAATTTCTATTTCGGAATGAAAGCAGGAGAAACAAAAGTTTTCAGGATTCTGTTAAACGCATCGTATTTAGGAAATTATTATTTGCCTGGATTGCAATGTGAAGCGATGTATGATAATACTTTCTTAGCGAGAACAAAAGGATTCTGGGTTGAGGTTGTGAAATAAGGTTTTGAATATTAAGTATCCTAACAGGTTTCCAAAACCTGTTAGGTATCTATGTTACGTTAGATGAAAAAATATTTTTTTTAAGTAAACCTAACAACTTTTGGAAACCTGTTAGGATAATAAAAGTGAGAAATAATAAATTAAGAAGATTATAAAAGTTGAAGAGGGATATTTTTGAACATGGGCAATATTATCATATTTACAATCGAGGAAATAATAAAGAGAATATTTTTGTTGAGGAAAAGAATTATAATTATTTTCTAGAAAAATTAAAGAAATATATTGTTCCGATCGCAGATATTTATGCCTATTGCTTGCTTAAAAATCATTTCCATATAGTTTTACGAATTAAGGAGAGAGAAGATACTCCGGAAAAATTTAAAGGAAAAATTCATTTGCCATTTTCAAATTTATTTAATTCCTATTCTAAAAGTATTAATAAATCGTATAATAGAAGTGGCAGTCTATTTCAAGAACATTTGCAACGTAATAGAATTGAAAATGAAAATTATTTAAAGCAATTAATCATTTATGTTCATTTGAATCCGATTAAGCATAAATTTACTGAAGACTTCGAAAATTATTTACATTCATCTTATCGTTCTTACTTGACAGATAAACAAAGTAGTATTGATAGACAGTTTATTCTTGAATTGTTTGATGATTTAGGAAATTTTAAATTTTGTCATGACGAAAGAAGGATTATTTATGAAGGAGTGCTTAATGACGTAAGTTTAAGTGATGATTAAAAGTAGTTTTCTCTCCCAATAGGTTTTCAAAGCCTTTTAGGTATGATATTAAGAGAAAGTTGATTTTCTTATAGTTATTATTAAAAAGATACCTAACAGGTTTTTAAAACCTGTTAGGATATTAAAAAAACTCTCGAGTTACATTGAAAAATAAATTAATAGCGTTCTCGCAACGCATTATAAATTGGATAAAAAGAAATAAAATAAAATCAGCAATTGTATTTATACTCTTGCTGATTTATTATTTCTCTGTACCTCGAACTTTGTTTAAAGAACCTTATTCTACGGTGATTGAAAGCAAAGAAGGAGAATTGCTCGGAGCCAAAATCGCTCGTGACGGACAATGGCGGTTTCCGGCGCAGGACAGTGTTCCGGATAAATTCAAAAAATGTATCGTTTATTTTGAAGACGAATATTTCTACAAACATCCAGGATTTAATCCAGGTGCAATGGTAAATGCATTTAAACAAAACAAAAAAGCTGGAAAAGTAGTAAGAGGAGGAAGTACATTAACACAGCAGGTTATTCGATTATCTCGAAAAGGAAAAAACAGAACCTATTTCGAGAAAATTATCGAAATCATTTTAGCAACAAGATTAGAATTAGGATATTCAAAAGATGAAATTCTCGAAATGTATGCGGCTCATGCGCCATTTGGTGGGAATGTTGTTGGACTAGAAATGGCTTCTTGGCGTTATTTTGGTGTTCAGGCCAATCAATTATCTTGGGCAGAAAATGCTGTTTTGGCTGTGTTGCCAAATGCGCCAAGTTTAATTTATCCGGGAAAAAATCAGATAAAATTACTAAACAAGCGTAACCGACTTTTGCTAAAACTTCATCAGGAAGGAATAATTGACAAGCAAACGTATGAACTTTCTATAGAAGAACCTTTGCCGCAGAAACCGTATGATTTGCCTCAAATCGCACCACATTTACTGCAGCGAGTGGCTAAAAATGAAGAAGGAACTAGAGTGAAGACCACGATAGATTATGCGTTGCAGAATCGTGTAAATCAAATTGCGAGGTATTATTACAATCAATACAAGCAAAATGAGGTCCATAATTTAGCTATTTTGGTAATTGATGTTCAAAACAGGAACGTAATGAGTTATGTTGGAAATTCTCCAGCCGATTCAGATCACCAAAAAGATGTTGATATTATTGATGCGCCTCGAAGTACAGGAAGTATTTTAAAACCGCTTTTATATGGCGCAATGCTAGATGACGGCGAATTATTGCCAAATACATTAGTTGCTGATATTCCGACACAAATTTCAGGTTATACACCGCAGAATTTCAACCTTACTTTTGACGGAGCTGTTCCGGCACATCGCGCATTGTCGCGTTCACTGAATATTCCTGCTGTTTTGATGCTGCAGGATTTTGGCGTAAATAAATTTTATGAAGAACTGCAAAAATTTAAATTAAGAGATATTAATAAAACCCCAGATCATTATGGTTTGTCGCTAATTTTGGGCGGTGCCGAAAGTAATTTGTGGGATTTGTGCCGAACGTATGCGAACTTATCCTCAACATTAAATTATTATGCTAAAAATCAGGCAAAATATAGAACTAATGAGTTTACAGAATTAAATTATAAAAATGATTTTAAGCCCGATTTTGGTTCAGAAACCGATCAAAAGAATATTTTGGGTGCAGGATCAATCTGGTTGACATATAACGCAATGGAAGAAGTAAACAGGCCAGAAGGAGATGAAGCTTGGAAATTTTACGACAGTTCTTTAAAAATTGCATGGAAAACAGGAACAAGTTTTGGGAATCGCGATGCCTGGGCTATTGGAACCAATTCAAGATATGTTGTCGGAATTTGGGTTGGAAATGCAACCGGAGAAGGAAGGCCAACATTGACTGGAGTTACCAGCGCTGCACCAATTTTATTCGACGTTTTTAATTTACTGCCAAGACAAAGATGGTTTGATATTCCGTATAAAGATTTAGAAGAAGTTGAAGTTTGCCGATTAAGCGGTTATCTGGCAAAAGAAAACTGTCCGAAAATAAAACAGTGGGTGGCTAAAAAAGGAAAATCAACAAAAGTTTGTCCGTATCATAAAACGATTCATTTAGATAAAACGGAACAGTTTCAGGTAAACAGCAGCTGTGAAAGTGTCGAGAATATTGTTACTAAAAATTGGTTTGTACTGCCTCCCGTTATGGCTTGGTATTATAAAAGTCAGCATATAGAATATTTGCCATTGCCACCTTTTAAAGAAGGCTGTGAAGGAACGCAAACTACAACAATGGATTTTATTTACCCAAAAACAAACAGTAAAATTTATTTGACTAAGAATTTTAACAGTGAAGTACAGCCCGTTATTTTAAAAGTAGCGTATTCTGAAAGAGATAAAGAATTGTTTTGGTATGTTGATGATGTTTACAAAGCAACCACAAAAACTTTTCATGAACTGCCTATTACGCCAACAACAGGTACACATTATATTACAGTTGTAGATGCTTCTGGAAATGAAATTAGACGGAAAATTGAAATTGTAAGAGAATAATAGTCTTATGAAAATGAGTTCCCTAGCCCTGATGGGAGGGAAAATCCTTTTATTTTTTTCTTTAAAAAATAAAAGATTGGAACGGATAGCTGGAAATTGCTCCTAAACAAAATAAATCTCAATCTTTTAAATGTCAGAGTTAAATACTAAATGAGATTGCTTCGTTCCTCGCAATGACGCATAAAAAAACCGCCAATCTTTCGAGAGGCGGTTTTTTGTTTTATTCTGAAATAACATTTCCTTTTTTATCATAGAAATGGTATTCTAAGTACGTGTAAGCGTCACGAGGTATGATTTTCACCCATTTCTTATGTTCAAAAAACCATTTTGAACGTAATGATGGAAAACCTTTGCTGAGGTATGCAGCCACAAACGGATGTACATTAAGCACAACTTTATTGTGGGTTTTTAAAATTCTGTCCAGATCAGATGCGATTTTATCAATGATTAAAATTGGCGCTTCAATTTCGCCATTTTCATTGTTTGGATCTTCTTCTCTAGTCTTAATATTAACTTCTGGTCTTACGCGTTGTCTGGTAATTTGAACTAAACCAAATTTACTAGGCGGCAAGATTTTATGTTTTGCTTTATCGTCGCTCATTTCTTCTCGCAAGAAGTCGAACAAGACTTTCCTATTTTCAGGATTAGACATATCGATAAAATCAACTACGATTATTCCGCCCATATCACGCAAACGAAGTTGTCTGGCAATTTCAGCGGCAGCAATCATATTTACTTCCATGGCGGTATCTTCCTGATTAGTCGCCTTATTCGAACGGTTTCCACTATTTACGTCTATAACGTGAAGAGCTTCAGTGTGTTCAATAATAAGATAGGCGCCTTTACTCATGGAAACGGTACGTCCAAAAGAAGTTTTGATTTGTCTCTCTATATTGTATTTCTCGAAAATTGGAGTGTCATTTGATTGATAAAACTTTACAATCGATTGTTTTGAAGGTGCAATTTCTTGCAGATATTCCTTCGTTTGATGGTACAACTCTTCGTCATCTATCTGAATACCGCTGAAGGTATCATTAAATACATCTCTTAATATCGAAGAAGCTCTGTTAAGCTCTCCTAATACTTTTGATGGATGATGAGCAGTTGGTAATTTTTTACACATTGCAGTCCATCTGCCAAGCAGGTTCTGCAAATCTTTTTCTAATTCGGCTACGTTTTTGCCTTCGGCTACTGTGCGAACAATAACACCAAATCCTTTAGGTTTGATCGATAGAACAAGTTTTTTTAGACGATCCTTTTCTTTTTTGTCTTCTATTTTTTGAGAAATAGAAACTCTGTCAGAAAAAGGAACTAGAACGATAAATCTTCCGGCAAGAGAAAGCTCAGCACTTATTCTTGGACCTTTGGTCGATATAGGTTCTTTAACTACTTGAACTAAAACAGATTGATTGGCACTTAAAATATCAGTAATGATGCCATCTTTGTCAATCTCTTTTTCAAACTGAAAGGTTTTTAGGGAGAAATCTTTTATTTTACCTGCGCTTACAAGTTTTATGAATTTCAGTTGGGAAGCTAAGTTTGGACCTAAATCGTGATAATGTAAAAAGGCATCTTTTTCGAAGCCTACGTTTACAAAAGCGGCATTAAGTCCTGCAACTGGTTTTCTGATTTTGGCAATAAAAATATCACCAACCTGAAAGTTGCTTTTCTCTTCTTCTTTGTGTAATTCAATTAGTTTTCCATCTTTTAATAAGGCAAAATCTACGGCATCAGAACTAGATCTAATGATTAATTCTTTATTCACACTGTAAATTTTTATCTGTTTTTTCAGAAAATAAAAAAAAGAGAGAAGAGTATAGATTCAAAAAAAATCTAAAATCTTAAGTCTAAAATCTAAAATCTTATCTACAGATGGATTAAACAATATTTTAACAGGTATTGAACCCGGGGAAAAGAAGATTAATAGAGAATAGAACAAAGAAAATAGATTTTTACGTCTATCTTCTATTTTCTTTACTCTTTCATCTTTTTTCAATTTCAATGAACGTTTAAAAAGAAAAAAGTAGTTTAAAACTACTTTTTCTTTTTGTGACGGTTAGCTCTCGCTCTTTTTTTACGTTTGTGAGTAGCTACCTTATGTCTCTTTCTTTTTTTACCACTTGGCATATCGTGTCAGATTTTATGTTAATTAATAGTATTATTTTGCTTCGTTGTTCGTTTTTACTCCTTCTACAAAAACTTTTGCAGGTTTAAACGCAGGGATGTTGTGTGCTGGAATTTTAATTGTAGTGTTTTTTGAAATGTTTCTACCAGTCTTTTCAGCTCTTGTTTTAACGATAAAGCTTCCGAAACCTCTTAGGTAAACATTGTCTCCAGTTTCCAATGAAGTTTTAACTTCTTCCATAAAAGTTTCTACTGTTGCTTGAACATCTCCTTTTTCAAGACCTAGTTTCTCTGAAATTTTCGCTACGATATCTGCTTTCGTCATTTTCTTTCCTATTTTATTTTATAAATGATGTACTATTTTTTTGAGTTTGCAAATATAGGAATTAAAAAAATAATTAATCAAGCTAAATCGTTAAATTTTAATTACATAAACATTTACTTTTGTTTTCTAAGTATTTTTAAATGGATTTTCATAACGTGTTGATAAATTGGTATTTACAAAACCAGCGCGATTTGCCTTGGCGTAAAACGGCCGATCCGTACCTGATTTGGCTCTCAGAAATTATGCTGCAGCAAACTCGAGTTGCTCAAGGAATGCCTTATTTTTTTGCTTTTACGAAGGAATTTCCTACTGTATTTGATTTAGCAAATGCCTCAGAAGAACAAGTTTTAAAACTTTGGCAAGGGTTAGGATATTATTCTAGAGCTCGAAATTTGCATAAAACAGCTCAATATGTGGCAAATGAGCTCAACGGCATTTTTCCGGAAAACTATAAAAGTTTATTAAAATTAAAAGGTGTAGGCGAATATACTGCCGCCGCGATAGCTTCTTTTTCTTATAATGAAGCGGTTCCTGTTGTTGACGGAAATGTTTTTAGAGTTCTTTCTCGTTATTTTGATATAGAATCTGATATTGCTTTGCCGGCGACAAAAAAAGAGTTTGCAGAATTGGCAGCAGAATTAATGCCAAAAGATAATCCAGCGATCTTTAATCAGGCAATAATGGAATTTGGCGCGCTGCAGTGTGTTCCTAAAAATCCTAATTGTATGGTTTGTGACTTTAACGATAGCTGTGCTGCTTTGCAAAAAAAGAAAGTGGCAGTTTTGCCTGTAAAATTGAAAAAAACAAAAGTGACAAACCGCTTCTTTAATTATTTGGTTTTAGAAGATGTTTTAGGAAATACTTTAATTCAAAAAAGAACTGCAAAAGGAATTTGGCATAACTTATATGAATTTCCACTTTTAGAAACTGATGAAATTGTTGGGTTTGATTTGGTTGCAAAAGCAGTTCAAAATGATATTTTTCCTTCCTATACTATTATAGGTATAGAGGAATGTGCAGAAACGACTGTTGTGCATAAACTTTCGCACCAGCATCTCCATATACAGTTTTGGAAAGTAAAAATTAGTAATGAACTACGGAACGGTGTGAACACCAAGGAGTTAAAAAGTTTTCCTTTTCCAATTGTGATTTATAATTTTATTGAAAAGCAAGAAATAAATTGCTAAAAAAATGTATCTTTGGTAGAAATACCACAAAAAAACTATGAACGGAACATTAAATAAGGTGATGTTAATTGGCCATTTGGGAGATGACGTGAAAATGCATTATTTTGATGGAGGAAATTGCATAGGACGTTTTCAGCTGGCTACAAACGAAGTGTACATCAATAAAACAACGAACGAAAAGATAACTTCGACAGAGTGGCATAATTTAGTTGTACGTAATAAAGCCGCCGAAATTTGTGAAAAGTATTTATCTAAAGGAGACAAAATATATGTCGAAGGACGAATAAAATCGCGCCAATGGCAAGCAGAAGACGGTACAACAAAATATACTACAGAAATTCAGGTAACGGAGTTTACTTTCTTGACTACCAAAAAAGAAACAGGAAATCATAGACCAAATCACGAGTCAGAATCCACAAAAAATACTAACTTTGACGCCGCAAATGAAGGCTTGCCCGTAAACGACTTGCCTTTTTGATTGTTTAACTAATTCTTTTTAATTTGGACCCAGAGCCCAGTTTATTTTTTACTACAACTTTAGACACCAATTTAATCATTGGTTTTGTCGGAATATTTATTTTGCTGTTTTTATCAGCCATTGTTTCAGGCGCCGAAGTCGCTCTTTTTTCATTATCACAAAAAGATTTAGACGATGCCTTGCAGGAAAATCTCTCAAAAGGAAAAACCATTTCCAATCTTTTGGACAAACCTAAAAAATTGCTGGCAACCCTTTTAGTTGCTAATAATTTCTTGAATATCGGGGTTGTTATTTTGTTCTCCTTTATTGGCCGAAATATTTTTTCTAATATAACTTCGCCTGCTTTTAAATTCTTTTTAGAAGTGATTCTAGTTACTTTTCTCATTTTATTATTTGCCGAAGTTTTGCCTAAAGTTTATGCCAGCCGAAACAATCTGAAATTTGCAAAACGTGTTGTGTACCCAATCGCTTTTTTAGACAAATTACTTTCGCCAATAAGTTTGCCGATGCGCAGTCTTACTCTATATTTGCAACATAAATTAGGGAAGCAAAAGAATAGCTTTTCTATAAATCAAATTTCTCAGGCTTTAGAGCTGACTGATTCTGAAGGAACATCAACTGAAGAACAAAAAATATTAGAAGGAATTGTTTCTTTTGGGAATACAGATACCAAACAGGTTATGAGTCCGAGAATTGATATTTTTGCCTTAGAAATTTCAGAACCTTTTGCGGCAGTTTGTTCTAAAATTATAGAAAAAGGATTTTCGAGAATTCCGGTTTATAGAGACAATATAGATCAAATTGAAGGCGTTTTGTTTGTAAAAGATTTGTTGCCTTATATTGATAAAGAAGAATTTGACTGGACTTCTTTAATAAGAGAAGCTTTTTTTGTTCCCGAGAATAAAAAACTGGATAACTTGTTAAAAGATTTTCAAAGTCTGAAAAGTCATTTGGCGATTGTCGTGGATGAATATGGCGGAACTTCGGGATTAGTTTCTTTAGAAGATGTTATCGAGGAAATAGTAGGCGATATTAGTGACGAGTTTGATGATGAAAATTTGAATTTTTCGCAGATCGATGAAAAGAATTTTCTTTTTGAAGGAAAAATCAATTTGAAAGATTTCTACAGAATTATTGATGTTGATGAAAATGTTTTTGAATCCCGTAAAGGCGAAGCAGAAACTCTGGCGGGATTTATCTTGGAAATTTTGGGCAATTTCCCTAAAAAAGATCAAAAAATAGCTTTTGAAAACTGTGTTTTTACAATAGAAACGGTAGATAAAAAGCGTATAAAACAAATAAAAGTAACGATAGATTAAGATGTTAAAAAAGATAATTTCAACGGCAGTAATTTTATTGACTCTGACTGTAGTAAGTTGTAAAGATGATGTATTGCCAAAACCGGCAAGTTTTCTGCGTTTAGATTATCCGGAAGCGAAATATGTTCATTTTGAGAATAATTGTCCATTTGCTTTTGATATGAATGAAGCGGCGATTATTAAAGGCGAAAAAGATTGCGGATTTGCGATTACATATCCAAAAATGAAAGCCACAATTTATTTGACTTATAAACCTGTACACGGTGATATTAATAAGCTTTTAAAAGATGCTCAAAAACTTACTTACGAGCACGTTATCAAAGCCGATGATATTTTAGAACAGCCGTATTTAAATCCAGAAAAAAAGGTGTACGGAATGTTTTATCAAGTTGACGGAAACGCGGCCACAAACTCTCAATTTTACGTTACAGACAGTACAAAACACTTTATAACAGGTTCAGTTTATTTTTATGCCAAACCTAATTTTGATTCAATTATGCCGGCGGCGAGTTATATCAAAAATGATATGCAAAGGCTTATGGAGACTTTGAAATGGAGATAAAAAGATAAAAAAACGGCGTTCATTTGAACGCCTTTTTTTTGTTTTCTAAAACTTTAAATTAAGATTTAAAATTCAAAACCTTATATGTTTTTCCGTCTCCAGTTCCTTGAACAACTTTAATTAAAGATTCTTGGTTCTCAACAGTTTTGTCAAAAGTTACGGTTGCTGTTTTTTTATCAAAATCAACTGCAGCTTTTTCAACTCCATCAAGATTTGATAATTCTTTTTCGATTGTTTTGGCACATCCCATTGCGCAAGTCATTCCTTCAATTTCGAAACTTGCCGTTTGTACATTTTCAGCAGCAATTGTTTTTTGTTTAGAAGTTGTTTCTAAAGGTTTTATGTTAGCCAAGTTTTTATCTTCTTCCTTTTTACAGCTTACGAATACTAAACCCGCAAGGACTAGCGATGCTATTATTTTTGTGAATTTCATTATATAGAATTTTAAGTTGTCAATATGTTTGTTGCAAAATTAATAAAATTCAAGAGGTCAGTTCATAAAAATAGTACAATTTTGCAGTAAAATGGTGTTTATGGATGCAAAACAGTTAAAGTGGGCTTATTTGTTGGTTCTTTCTCTTATTTGGGGAAGTTCTTTTATTTTAATCAAAAGAGGATTGGTTGGTTTAACAGCAATTCAGGTTGGTTCATTCCGAATTATTTTTGCCGCTTTGTTTTTATTGATCGTCGGATTTAACAGTTTGAAGAAAATTTCGCTTCGCCAATGGAAATTCGTTGCCATAACTTCCTTTTTCGGAACTTTTACACCGGCTTATCTTTTTGCCATTGCCGAAACACAGGTTGATAGTTCAATTGTAGCGATTTTGAATTCGCTTACGCCTTTAAATACTTTGGTTTTAGGAATTCTGATTTTCGGAATTCAATTTCAAAAACGACAGGTTTTAGGTGTTTTTGTTGGGTTGGTAGGCTGTTTGCTCTTGGTTCTCAGTGGTGCATCAGCACATCCGGGACAAAATTACTATTATGTGGTTTTGGTGGTAATTGCAACGCTTTGTTATGCAATAAATGTCAACTTGATCAAAAAGTATTTATCTGATTTAAATTCATTAAGTATTACAACCGGAAATTTTACGGTTTTGCTTTTGCCTGCATTAATTATTTTAAGCACGACAGATATTTCTCAACGAATTAATATCGATGTCACGCAACATTCCATATTTTTTGTGCTTATTCTGGGTGTATTAGGAACCGGAATTGCAAATGTTTTGTTCTTTAAATTGATACAAATGTCTTCTCCAGTTTTTGCAACTTCGGTTACTTATTTAATTCCGATTGTCGCTTTCTTTTGGGGATTATTAGATAATGAAATGCTAACGCCAATTCAGTTTTTTGGTGCCTTTATTATTTTGATTGGAGTTTATTTATCGGCGAAGAAATAAAAGTTGTTCTAAATGAATGTCATCCTGAGCTAAGTCGAAGGGTGCGCCAATTGGAACGGGGCTTCGACTCCGCTCAGCCTGACAAAGTCATTCATAAAAAAAAGCTTTGTCAAAGTTTTAAACTTTGACAAAGCCTATGGGAAAGATAACTTAGCAACTTAGTGCCTTAGAATCTTAGTGTCTTAGTATCTTCTACAAAAAATCTGCATCAGAAACTCCTTCATTTATTTTGATATCAGACATTTTGATGTCTAATTCGAAACCAACATTCTGAATCAAATTAAAAGGAACCTTTACGCCTTTTACTTCTTTATAATCGCCAAAGTTTGTTATTTGTGTTGCTGATTTTCCGCCTTGTTCACGAACTTTAGACTCCGCAACTTTTAATCCTGATTTTACATCATAAAAATAAGTTGTTTTTCCGTCTTTTATAGCATAAGCGTCGCTTCCATTAATTGATTCGATGCTGTCAACTTTTAAATCTGTTCTTTTTTGCAATTGTAATTCTTCAAAAGGTGCTGCGTTTGCCTTCATTTCTTTAAGATCATCACCTTCTAGATTTTTGTGTTGGCCTTGCTGTTCAATATAAGCGCCTTTGTCATTGACAACCTGTTTCATTAAATTCATAGTTCCCATAGCAAGCGAAACCATCATTTTTCCTTTTGAATCTAATTTTGAAGTAAAAGTCAGTGGAGTAGGAGCCTGCGGAATTGTAGTGCTTCCGTTCATGTAAAGTGTTTTTACGGCTGTTACTGCTTTTTCGCCACCAATTGCTTTAATATAATTTTGAAAAACGGTTTGTGCGGTAACATTTGAAGGAGTTTCTTTTTTAGTTGCTGGTTTTTCAACAGAATTTCCGTATTTATCAAAATAATAAATTGGAATTTGAAGCTTTTCTAAACCAGAAATTACATCAGAACCTTTTCCTGCAATAACAATTCGCATATTGTCAAGCAAGAAATACTTGTTTGCAACACGGTAAATATCATCGGCAGTTACGTTGTTTATAGTTTGAATATATTTTTCATAGAAATCAGCCGGAAGTTTTTCTGTTTCAATATTTAAAGCATAACGTGCTACAGCTTGAGGTTTTTCAACCTGCATAACAAAACGACCGATATAGCCTGCTTTTACATTTCTTAAAACTTCTGGATCAACTTTTTCAGTGCGGATTCTTTTTATTTCTTTAATGAATTGAACCACTGCACTGTCTGTAACTGTATTTCTAACAGCAGAAGAAGCTTTAAATTTAGTTACATATTTTCCGCTTCCAATGTTTGAATTTGCGCCATACGTCCAGCCGTGCTGTTCGCGTAAATTCATGTTTAAGTAACTGTTGAAGTCACCTCCTAAAATTTGGTTAGCAATAACTGCAGGGAAAAAATCAGGATCGCTCATTTTTAAATTCACAGTGTTTACCAATGAAATCTCAGATTGTACTGCATTTGGAACATCAACAAAATCGATTTGAAGTTTAGATGCGTTTTCCGGATTTGGATACGTGTTTTTTGGTGCGGCTTGTTTTTTCCATCCTCCAAAAAGTTTTTCTACAGCAGTTTTGGTTTCTTTAAACTTAACATCGCCAATAATTACTAAATACGCATTTTCTGGAACAAAATATGTATTGTAATTTGTCTGAACATCTGCCAGTGTTACATTTTTTACTGTTTCTTCAGATAAATATTCTCCAGAAGGATGATTTTTTCCGAAAGCCAAAACATCAACTACGCGAGTAGCAATGGCCGGAACGCTTTTTTCGTCGGCTTTAAGTCCTTCTAAAAGTTTTGCTTTTTCTTTGTCAAATTCAGTTTGAGTGAAATTTGGTTGTAAAGCACCTTCAGCAAGAAGTTCTAAAACACGTCCAGAATATTTTGATAAAGAACTTCCATAAGCGCCTGAAGAAGAAAAACTGATGCTTGCTCCGTAAAAATCAATTTCTTCGTTAAAAGCTTCTTTGGTTGTTTTTTTGGTTCCGTTTCCAATCAAACTGCTGGTCAATTCGTCGACACCTTTTTTGTTTCCTTCTGTAAAAGGAGCATTGTCAAGTGTTAAATTGAAACTGACTCTTGGTAATTTATGGTTTTCAACAACTAAAACTTTCATGCCGTTTGACAACACAAAAGTTTGAGGCTTTTTAATATTGACTACAGGAGAGTTTCCTGGTTTTGGCTGTGGACGATCTTGTGCTGTCATAATTCCAGTTAGGAAAAAAAGGATTAAAAAAGTATATATTTTTTTCATGATTCGATATTCTTAGTTTTGAGATTTTACGGTTGGTATATAATCTAAAATCAAGCGTTGGTTCGGATTTAAATATTTCTTGGCAACTTCTCTGATTTCCTCTCTCGTTATAGAGTGATACATATCAATTTCAGTATTGATTAGGTTAACATCTCCGTAAAGCAAATAATAAGAAGCAAGATTTTCGGCAATTCCTTCTACGCTAGCATTTGCATTCACAAAATTATTATCGAATTTGTTTTGTAATTTTTCGTAATCTTTTTCAGAAATCAAATCGGTTTGAATTTTTACGATTTCTTCATCTATTTCTTTTAAAATATCCGCAGTTGTATAAGGCGCCATTGGCAATCCATATAAAATGTATGTTCCGTAATCTTCTTGACTAAAACCTACGGCGCCAATTTGAAGTGCCATTTTTTTATCGTCAACGATTTTTTTGTACAACTTAGAGCTTTTTCCGTCACTTAAATAAGACGATATTAAATCTAAAACCCTTGCATCTCTGGTTTTCATTGAAGGTGTTCTGTAAGAAGCAACAACCATCGGAATCTGAATGTTAGGATCTTCGTAAGTTGCTTTTATAGTCTGCGTAATCGGCTCTTCGGTGTAAGTTTGCTTTTTAACTTCTTCGCCTTTCGGAATCGGGCCAAAATATTTCTGAACCCATTCTTTGGCTTTGGTCTTATCAAAATCTCCAGCAACTACTAAAACAGCATTATTTGGCGTATAGAATTTTTTATTGAATGCCTGAAATTCTTCAAGAGTTGCGGCATCTAGATCTTTCATTGAGCCGATAGTTGTCCAGCGATACGGGTGATTTTTGAACATATTCTTTTTAACTTCTGGGAGAATATTTCCGTAAGGCTGATTGTCGTAACGCATTCTTTTTTCTTCTTTTACGACTTCATTTTGCGTATCAACTCCAATTTTATTAATAATTGGATGCATTAGACGCTCAGATTCCATCCATAAACCAAGTTCTAAATTGTTTGACGGAAAAACTTCGTAATAGTAAGTTCTGTCGTCTGAAGTGTTGGCGTTGTTTACGCCTCCATTTGCAGTAACGATTTTCATCCATTCGCCGCGCTTTATGTTTTGAGTTCCTTCAAATAATAAATGTTCGAAAAAATGTGCAAAACCTGTTCTGTCCGGGCGCTCATCTTTGGAGCCAACGTGATACATTACAGAAGTAATAACCACAGGTGCCGATGGATCGTTATGCAGAATTACATGCATTCCGTTATCTAAATTATACTCTTCAAAAGCTACCTTTTGAGCATGAGCTACTCCGCCGAGCATTAGTGCTGCACTTAACATCATTATTGAATTTTTCATATGCGATTAATAAATTTATAATACCTAAAGTAAGTAGGTAGCAAAAAGTCGATTATAGTTACTCCAAAAATAGTCTTTTTTGTGTATTGTTTTAAGATTTGTGCTTTTATAGGTTAGAATTAATAGTATTTTACATCTTTTTTTAGTTAGAGAATGATTAAAAAGCCCTGTAAAACAGTCTTTAAAGCCAAAGAAAATATTTTTGTAGCAAGGGATTGCGTAGTAAATTTTTAGTTGTATATTTGCAACCTTAAAAATCAATAAATCAATTTGATATGTATGCAATCGTAGAGATAGCAGGGCAACAATTTAAAGTAAGCAAAGACTTAAAGGTTTATGTTCACCGTTTAGCTAATGAAGAAGGTTCAAAAGTTTCTTTTGACAAAGTTCTTTTATTAGATGATAATGGAAATGTAACTTTAGGCGCCCCAGCTATAGAAGGTGCTTCAGTAGAAGCTAAAGTGTTACAACACTTAAAAGGTGATAAAGTTATCGTTTTCAAAAAGAAAAGAAGAAAAGGATACAAAAAGAGAAATGGTCACAGACAATATCTTACTCAAATTGTAATTGAAGGTATTACTGCAGCAGGAGGAACTAAAAAAGCAGCGGCTAAAAAAGCAGTTGTAGCAGAAGAAGCAGCTACTGAAGAAGTAGAAGCTCCAAAAGCGAAAAAAGCAGCTCCAAAAGCAAAAAAAGAAGCTACTAAAGAATAATAACAATATTTAAACTCATACGTCATGGCTCACAAGAAAGGTGTCGGTAGTTCGAAGAATGGTAGAGAATCAGAATCAAAACGTTTAGGCGTTAAGATTTATGGTGGTCAAGCTGCTATTGCTGGTAACATCATCGTTAGACAAAGAGGTTCAAAACATAATCCAGGTGAAAACGTTTACATCAGTAAAGATCACACACTACACGCAAGAGTAGCTGGAGTTGTTAAGTTCCAAAAGAAAAGAGATAACAAATCTTATGTATCTATTATCCCATTTGAGGCATAATAATCAAAGATTACTTTTTATAAAAAACCCGTTCAGAAATGATCGGGTTTTTTGTTTTTAGTCATTGCGAGAAACGAAGCAATCACATATGCTATCAATCAATGTTACTATTGTTAATGTGGTTGCTTCGTTTCTCGCAATGACAAGATTGTGGTGCAGATTTGAGAAAAAAAACCTTTGCCAAAGTTTTAAACTTTGACAAAGGACTATGATGAACATTGGAATGTGGTTCCGAAGCTTCGGGATTCAAAATTGAAATTTTATTCCTCTGTATCCTTAGTTTCTTCAAGATCTTCGGTTTTTTTGCCAACCTTTATTTTTGGATTATCCTGTGTTCCTGTAACGGTAAGTGGAATGCCAAAAATACCAAAAGGTGGTAGTCCCAAACGCATTTTTAAATTAAGTTTTCCGTCTAAAGTTGTTTTGCCTTCAATTCTTGGTCTGAAACCCGCAAACTTAAATTTAAAACGTTCAACAGTCATTATATTGTTTTTGATTGTAGTTTTAATGTCAACTTTAGAAAGATCAGGATTTTTCATCGATTCAGAATTTGTTTCTTTGCTTACTGCAGTAAACATTTTCAATCCACGAACTTTTACGTCTTTTACTGAAAGGGTTCCGCCTCCAACTAAAGAAGGATAAACGGGTTCCATATTTGCATTCAAACGACCTTTTAGCTGATAATCCAAAGAGACAATTCCTTGTGCTTTTTCGGCAGCGCTGGCCATTTTTCTAAAAACTTCAATTTCGTTATAAGCTCTTTTAATGTCAAAATCAGTTGCTTTTATAGCATAATCAAAATTTGCCTTTTGAGGAGTTGTGGCCTGGTAATTGGCATTCATAGTTACCTTGCAGCCAATTAAATCAAAACCTGTGTTTTGCATTGTCAGTTTGCCTTTATTCATGCTTAGGTTTCCGGTAGCGTTTTGAAGATTTAATTTGTCGAAATTAACTTTTTGAGCATTTGCTGTAAATTTTAAATTCAAATTAGTCGGAATAATAATAACACCTTTTTGAGCAATTTCGGTTTTTGTTTCGGGTTTTGGGGCTGAATTTTCTGTTACAGAAGTCCCGGCTGTTGTCTCCGACATAAATTCATCAACATTGATATAACGAGAAGTAGCATTGAAGGAACCTCTTAAAACGCCTGTATTAGTAGTCGCATAATTAAAAACGTTCTGCAAGTACCCATTCATTCTAAAATCAGATTGACCGTAAGCGGCTAGAAAATTATTGAAGTACATTTTGTCTTGATTGATTTTAAAGATGCCTTCTTTGATGACAAACTTTTTAGGAAGATATTCAGATGTAATGCCAATATTTCGCAGCTCAAGAGTTCCTTTGTTGTGCAGTTTGCTGTAATTTCCTTTTTCAGCATCACTTTGTTTTCCTTTCAAAACCACATCAGCTTTTACAAATCCGTCTAAATCAAGTCCTTTTTGAGAAAAAACTTTGTAGATTTTGTTTACGTCAAGTTCACCTTTTGCTTTGATGTCGTAAGTTAAATCAACAAAATTGCTCAAATCAGCATCAACAAAAACAGGTTTTCCTTCAAAGGTAAACTGCGCCGGTTTTAGTTTTACTTTTAAATCATCATAAGTTCCTTTTTGGTTGTTAATCTGAGATTTAACGATAATATTTGTTATTGGATTTGGGTAATATTTTGTTTTTAAATAACCGTTTTCCAAATTAATAGTTCCATTTGTAACTGGAAAAAGCTTGTTTTTTTGATCAAATTTTCCGTTCGCTTTTACATCTGAAGTTAAGATGCCTTTTAGTTCAATGTCAGGAATTCCCAGTGCTTTTGTCAATTTTTCAAGATTGATTTTTGCTTTAAAATCGGCATTAATAACTGGTGTGTTGACGCCGGTTACATGGAATTTTGATTTTAAATAATCCTGATTTATGTTTAAGGAAATATTTTTAGCGTCAATGACAGCTAGATCCGGATTTAATGACGGAACTCTAGTTTTTATGTCCAGATTTAAATTTGAAACAGGAAAAGCACTTTTGTTGTAATTCACAAAGCCGCTGTCGATTTTTAAATCCAGATCAAGTTCTGGTGCAATGTTTTTTGAAGCAATATAATCGCCTTTTAATGTCAAAAGAAGATTGGTATTTCCTTTCAATTCGGTTTTAGAAAGCCAAGTAATGTATTTTGGAGGAAAGGCAGTAAAAACATCATATAGTTTGCTATTATTTGATTTTATTACAAAATCCATGTTGTAGCCATCTTTCAAAAAGTCGAAGTTTCCTTTAAAATCAACTAAAAGCTGGTTTATTTTTAAGTTATTCTGCTGGAAGAAAAACGACAATGAATTCACGTTTACCTTTGTAATCAAATCGGCATCGATTTTTTTATTCATTAAATAAGGTTCACCTTCATAAACAATATTCAGTTTTTCTACTTTGGCTTTTGAATAAAGATCAAAAACCGATTTGTTTAAGTCGCCTTTGCCTAAATAATTAAAGCCAAAAGCATCAAAATGAACTTTCGTTGATAGATCATCGTAAATTATTTTACTATTTAAGATTTCAATTCGTTCTAATTTTAAAGCGGTTTCGGTACTGTCTTTTGGGTTTGAAGGTTTTGAAGACTTGTAGATATTGTAATTTGCCTCACCTTTTGCATTTACTTTTACATTGATAAAAGAATCTGACAAGTAAATTTGATCAATTTTTACCGCTTTGCTGAAAACTAGGCTGGCAACATTTATTCCAAAAGAAACTTCCTTTGCGGTAATGAATTTTTCTTTAGCATAAGGAGCAGAACCATTAAGGTTTAAGTCGCTTAAAGTCAATGTCAGTGAAGGGAAATGATGAAAGAATGAAACGGAAACATCAGAATAATTTAATTCTGCACTAAGTTTTTCGTTTGCAGTTTTTTTAATTTGCTCTTTAATTTTATCCGCAAAAATAATAGGCGTTAAAAACAATAATCCTATAATAACAACAAAGGTTATTCCAAGATATTTAAGGATTTTTAATATAATGGATTTTTTTTTGGTTGCAGTCATGTTATTTTGCTATTTGTTTTTGGAAATATTCAGAAAAGATTACCCGTGTACAGTTTCGTTTTTTCCGTAATTGGAAATAATGGAACCTTCGTATTCAATCCATTCTTTCCAGCGTTTGTCAATATCAATATTGTCTTGATATTTTCTGGCAAATCCTAAAAAAGTAGTATAATGGCCTGCTTCAGAAATCATTAAATCACGGTAGAATTTAGCTAATTCTTCATCTTTAATGTTTTCAGAAAGTACTTTAAAACGCTCACAACTTCTGGCTTCAATCATGGCAGAAAATAGTAATCGGTCACAAAGAGCGTCTCTTCGGCTTCCGTCTTTCTTCATGAATTTAAAAAGCTCATTTACATAATGATCTTTGCGCTCGCGTCCCAAAGTAAGGCCACGTTTTTTGATTACGTCGTGAACCATTTGTAAATGTTCCAGTTCTTCCCTTGCAATTACCAGCATTTCAGTCACTAACTCTTCTAATTCAGAGTTATAGGTAACAATGCTTATCGCATTTGAAGCCGCTTTTTGTTCGCACCAGGCATGATCCGTTAAAATTTCTTCGATATTCGACTCGACAATATTTACCCAGCGAGGGTCTGTGGCTAACTTTAATCCTAGCATAATTCCTTCAAAAAAATGTTTCCTACAAAATTAGTGTTTTTTACGACCGAATCTCAGGAAATTGGGTGCAAATCCGCGCAAAAAAGCATTATTTTGTAATATGAAACAAATATTATGAATCAGATAAAAAAACTTTTAATTATTGGATTTGTTTGGCCTGAGCCAAATTCTTCTGCGGCAGGTGGAAGAATGATGCAATTAATTTCTATTTTCAAAGAAAATGGATTCGAAATTACATTTGCCAGTGCTGCACAAGACAGCGATTTTATGGTAGATTTATCTGAATATGGAGTGTCTAAAAAAAGCATTGAACTTAATTCTTCAAGTTTTGATGATTTTGCCGCCAAATTAAATCCTGATGTGGTTTTGTTTGATCGCTTTATGATTGAAGAACAATTTGGATGGAGAATAATTGAAAATTGTCCGAAAGCAATCAGAATTTTAGATACTGAAGATTTGCATTGCTTGCGAACTGCAAGACAAAAAGCCTTTAAAGAAAAACGAACTTTTGAGCTATTAGATTTGTTGTCTGAAGAGGTGGCGAAACGAGAAATAGCTAGTATTTTAAGGTGCGATTTATCTTTGATTATTTCAGAATTTGAAATGAATGTCCTGCAAGATGTTTTCAAAATAAGTAATGATTTGTTATTCTATCTTCCGTTTTTGGTCGAAAAAATGAATGAGGAGGATCTTCAGAAACTGCCTTCTTTTGAGGATCGAAAAAACTTTGTTTTCATTGGAAATTTTCTTCATGAGCCCAATTGGAATACCGTTCAATATCTAAAAGAAGCTGTTTGGGCTTTTGTGAAAAAGGATTTTCCAGAAGCAGTTTTAGAAGTTTACGGCGCTTATCCGTCACAAAAAGTTTTGCAATTACATCAGCCTAAAAATGGCTTTTATATTATGGGAAGGGCAGAAGATGCTAATGAAGTGGTGAAAAATGCAAGAGTAGTTTTGGCGCCAATTCGTTTTGGAGCGGGCTTAAAAGGGAAATTATTGGAAGCGATGCAATGCGGAACGCCAAGTGTTACATCTTCAATTGGTTCCGAAGCGATGCATTTAGATTTACCTTGGAATGGTTTTATTGAAGATAATCCAGAGGAGTTTGCAAAAAAAGCAATCTCACTTTATCGAGATGAAAGTCTCTGGAAGGAATCTCAAAAAAATGGAATTGCGATTATTGCCGCATGTTATCAAAAAAGCAGTTATTCAAATGAATTAGTTTCGCTGATAAATTCTCTTTTATCTGATTCTCAAAGTCATCGTCTTCATAATTTTATGGGTAATTTATTGCAACATCATGCTTATAAAAGCACCATGTATATGTCGAAATGGATTGAAGCGAAAAATAAGTAATCAGTAACAGTTTGCAGTAATCAGCAAACTGCGACTGAAAACTGCGACTCTAAACTAAGCTTGCATTTTACCAAATCCTACCGTTTCACGATAAATTTGAGGCGAAACATCTGCATTCGTTTTAAAGAAACGGCTGAAATAATGTTCGTCATCATAACCTAATTCATAAGCAATTTCTTTGACCGTTTTGTTGGTCATGTATAATTCTCTTTTGGCTTCAATAATGATTCTTTCAGATATTAAATCGGTTAGCGTTTTGTTGAAATAGTTCTTAGCTAATTTAGCTAATGCTTTTGGAGAAATATTCAGCAAATCTGCATAATTTCCTGCGGAATGTTTGGTTTTGAAATTCAGTTCGATTGCATCTTTTAAACTTTGAAGAATTAGTGGTTCTTTTGAATCTGGAACCGATTTCATTTCTTCTAATTGTTCCGTTTTTAATCTAGAAGCGGTAATTAAAAAAATCTTCAAATAAGAAATAAGTAATTCATATTGTGCTAATTCGGCATTTTGAATTTCAGCTTTCATTTGGTCAATAACCATATTAAAAGTTTGTTCTGCCTGTTTTGTAACCTGCACATAGGGAGGCTGATAAATATTGTTGAATAGGACGCCATTGCAGGAAACCTCTTTCTGGTGCATGTGAATACAGTAAAAGTCTGGGTGAAAATGAATCGCAATTCCTTCAATCGGTTCGTTCACGCAAAGCATAAAAGGCTGATAAGGTGAAAAGGCTAGGAGTGAATTTTCTTCAAATTGATGTTCTGAAAAATCAGCTTTTACTTTGCCTTTTCCTTTGGTTATCCAAATTAAAGAATAATAGTTATTTCGCTGTAAATGGTCGAAATGGCTGTTGTCATCAAATGAAAGAATTTTGAAGGCCAAATTGCCATTTTGAGGATTTATTAAAGTGAAAACGTTTGAAGAATTCATAACAGACTGTTTTTGAAACTGTAAAGATAGCTATGAATCATTTCATAGCTATCTTTACAGTTTGTTTTTTGGTGTATTAATTTTGTAATTCTAAGCTAGAAACTTCTGGAAAATCAATTTCTGTGTTTGCTACATTATTAAAGTAGTTCGTTAAAACATTCAAAGCTACATGGGCGATAGTTTCGGCTATTTCAGCATCAGAAACTCCTGCGTTTTTAGCTTTGTTTACATCTTCATCGTTTACTAAACCATTTTTATTGATTAATGTTTTGGCCAATTGTAAAATGGCGCTAGTTTTTGCATCTGCTGAATTTCCTGTTCTTGCTGCGTGTAAAACAGCTGGATCTGCTTTAACTAATTTTTCTCCAATAAATGTGTGAGCTGCTAAACAGTAATCACATGAGTTGCTTTCTGAAACTGCTAAAGCAATTAATTCGCCAGTTTTTGCGCTTAGTTTTCCGTGACTTAATGCACCGCTTAAATTTAAATATCCTTCTAGAACTGCTGGAGAATTTCCCATTGTTCGCATCATGTTTGGAACAACTCCTAATTTTGCCTGAACTGCGTTGAATAAATCTTTAGTTTTTCCTGTAACTTCTTCTGGGTTTAATGCTGTTAATCGTGTCATTTTATTTAATTTTTAAAGTTGTTATTTGTTGTTGTCTTTTGACATTACAAAGTTGCGACGATTACAGATTTTACAACATGGAGAATGTACGCTATGTGATGGATAATTTTCCCTGCTGGCTGTTTAAAACAAAAAATCCCCGATTACGTAATGTAATTGGGGATTTTTTGTTCTCAGTCTCAGTAAGCTGTTATCTGAAAACTGCGACTGCGACTGAAAACTATTTCAAAATACCTTCAACAGCTTGAATTGTTGTAGCATGATAACCAGATTTTGCTTTATCAAAAACTTGTTTTGCCCAAACTTTTCCTTCTGGGGTTTTAACCATTTCTTTATACAGCATCATCACAGATCCAGTTCTGCTGATTCCAATCAGGAATTGCTCAATTGCAGGATATGCTGGTTTGTATTGGTGGCGTAGCGCCTGAACAAACCATTGACGTTTAATGATGAAATTGCTACCTTTTGTAAAGTTGAATTCATTATCAATCGCTTCTATTTCTTTTGCTGTAATATCAGTAGGAAGATGGTCTATAAAGTGTTGTTTTTCTGCAGTGGTTGTTATTTTTTTGCTTAAACCTGCAACGCCTGTTTCTCTCCAGCTTTTCTGAATTTTATCAATAGCGTCAAAGTCGGCTGAACTTACAGGAAGAATATTTGATGGAATTCCGGGTTTGTAAATCCAGTCTTCTAATTTGATTTTATCTGCTAATGCTTTGTTATCTTTAATTAGATTTTCGTTTAGATATTTCACGAAATCTTCTGTAGTAATTGATTTGAAAGCATGCGAATCAAAGTAATTTTTAATAAAAGGATCGAATTTGGCGCGTCCAACTGCATTTTCAATAACTCTTAAGAAAGCATATCCTTTGACGTAAGGAATTTGGCTGATTCCGTCATCGGGATTTCTTCCTGTCAAACTAACTTTTAATCTTGTGTCTGGATTTGTATCGCCATATTCTGCAACGTTGTCAGTCAATTCTTTGTTGATGATAACATTTTGCATTTCGAATTCTTTTTTACCAAAGATTGCTTCACCAATTCTATGTTCAACATAAGTGGTGAATCCTTCGTTTAGCCAAATATCATCCCAAGTGGCATTTGTAACCAGGTTTCCGCTCCAGCTGTGGCCTAATTCGTGTGCTAACAAGCTTGTTAAAGAACGATCGCCAGCAATAACTCCTGGAGTTAAGAAAGTTAAGTTAGGATTTTCCATTCCGCCATAAGGGAAACTTGGAGGTAAAACCAAAACATCGTAACGTCCCCATCGGTAAGGGCCATAAAGTTTTTCTGCCGCTATAACCATATTTCCGAGTTCAGCAAATTCCCAAGCTGATTTTTTCAGCATTGATGGTTCTGCATAAACTCCAGTTCTATTGTCGATTGCTTGAAATTCAATATCTCCAACGGCAATTGCCATTAGATAAGACGGAATAGCTTTATCTTGTTTGAAAGTATAAACTCCAGTGTCATTTTTCTTCTGCGGATTTACAGCACTCATAACGGCTAATAAATCTTTAGGAACGGTAACTTTTGCATTATAAGTAAAACGAATTCCTGGTGAATCTTGACAAGGAATCCAAGTTCTTGACCATACGCTTTCTCCTTGAGA
Source organism: Flavobacterium sp. 245 (assembly GCF_004362055.1). GTDB lineage: Bacteria > Bacteroidota > Bacteroidia > Flavobacteriales > Flavobacteriaceae > Flavobacterium. Next base: position 57,753 of record NZ_SNXB01000001.1, on the reverse strand, counting down.
AAACAAGAATGGTTTCTTTTTATCAGCGGTCTGCTCTGGTTTTAACCATTGAAGTGCAACAGCATCCTTGGTTGTATTGTAATAGATGTTTACTTTAGTTGTATTCGGTTCAATAGTAATATGAAGCGGTTTTCCGTGAAATTCAGTTTCAGCACCCAATTCAAATTTGGTTTCTTTCTCTTCGTCGCCTAAAGTTACTTTTGTAATGTTTAAAGTGTTTTCATCAAAGATAATCTCATTTCCTTTGCTGAGATTGTCAATTTGCCAAGAAGCTTTTCCTGAGATAGTTTGTGTGTCAAAATCAACTTTAATTTCAAGATCAAGGTGTTTAACTACTGCAAGCTCTGGTTTTGAGTAGCTGTGTTCGTCTGTAACGGCTGCTGGTTTTTCTGTTTGGTCTTTTTTCTGGCAGGCAAGTGCTGTAAGAAATAAGATTAGCAAGGTTAGTTTTTTCATATTATGAAGTATTGAATTTTGAGGATGAAAATTAAACAAAAAATCCCGTTTTGAATAAACAAAACGGGATTTAATTATAAATTACCTTCGACTTCGCTCAGGTTGACAAAGAATTATGCCAACATTGTAACAGGGCTTTCGATGTATTGTTTTAATGTTTGTAAGAATTGAGCGCCAGTTGCACCGTCAATTGTTCTGTGGTCGCACGCCAAAGATAGCATCATTGTGTTTCCAACTACGATTTGACCATTTTTAACTACTGGTTTCTCAACAATTGCACCTACAGAAAGGATAGCAGAGTTTGGCTGGTTGATAATTGAATTAAATTCAGTAATACCAAACATTCCAAGGTTAGATACTGTAAAAGTACTTCCTTCCATTTCTTGTGGTCCTAATTTTTTGTTTTTAGCTCTTCCCGCAAGATCTCTTACTGAGCCACCAATTTGAGATAAACTCATAGCATCTGTAAATCTCAAAACAGGAACTACTAATCCGTCTTCAACTGCTACAGCAACACCAATATTTACGTGGTGGTTGATGATGATAGCATCTTCTTTCCAAGTAGAGTTGATTTTTGGATGTTTTTTCAATGCTAAAGCACAAGCTTTAATTACCATATCGTTGAAAGATACTTTTGTATCTGGAACGCTATTGATAGCAGCTCTTGCTTGCATTGCTTCGTCCATACTTACTTCAATCACTAAGTTGTAGTGAGGAGCTGTAAATAAAGATTCTGCAAGACGTTTAGCAATGATTTTTCGCATTTGAGAGTTTTTGATCTCTTCTGTGAAAACTTCTCCAGCAGGAACAAATACTTTTGGTGCAGCAGGAGCAGATGCTTCTTGTTTAGCAGCAGGAGCCGAAGCAGCAGCAGGTTGTGCCTGTGCAGATGGAGTAAAGTTTTCGATATCGCTTTTTACAATACGTCCGTTTTCTCCAGAACCTTTAACCTGAGTTAATTGGATTCCTTTGTCAGAAGCGATTTTTTTAGCTAAAGGTGAAGCTAAAATTCTTCCTCCGTTTGAAGTCTCAGCAACAGCTTCAGTCGCTTTTTCAGCAACAGGTGCAGCTTTTTCTTCAGTTGCAGGAGCACTTGCAGTTGCAGCGCCTCCAGCAGTATAATTTTCAGCAATTCCAGAAATGTCAGTTCCTGCAGGTCCAATGATAGCTAATAAGCTGTCAACTGGCGCAGTGTTTCCTTCTTGAATTCCGATGTATAATAATGTTCCAGCATTGAAAGACTCAAACTCCATAGTAGCTTTGTCTGTTTCAATTTCTGCTAAAATATCACCTTCAGCTACAGCATCGCCCACTTTTTTCAACCAAGTTGCTACTGTACCTTCCGTCATTGTGTCGCTCAAACGTGGCATAGTTACAACTACAACACCTTTTGGTAATTCTGTTGCAGCTTTTGCAGGAGCAGCAGTTTCAGTTTTTGCTTCAGCAACCAGAGTGTCTGCTTTTGGAGCTTCAGCAGCAGGAGCATCACCACCAGCTAAAAGAGCAGAAATATCTTCTCCTTCGTTACCAATGATTGCTAATAATGAATCAACCGGAGCAGTTTCTCCAGTCTGAATTCCAATATGTAAAAGAGTTCCTTCGTTAAAAGATTCGAACTCCATAGTTGCTTTGTCTGTTTCAATTTCAGCTAAGATATCTCCTTCGCTAATTTTGTCGCCTACTTTTTTTAACCAAGTCGCTACCGTTCCTTCCGTCATAGTATCGCTCAAACGAGGCATTGTTACTTTAATCGCCATGATGTTATAGTTTATGAGGTGTAAATGGATAGTCTTCTTGTGCGTATACTACATCGTATAATTGTTGTAAGTCTGGATATGGAGATTCTTCAGCGAATTTCTGACATTCTTCAACTAAGTCTTTAACTCTTTGGTCAATAACTTCAATTTCTTCTTCTGTAGCATATTTTTGATCCAAGATTACATCAAGTACTTGTGTAATTGGGTCGATTTTTTTGTACTCTTCAACCTCTTCTTTAGAACGGTATAATTGTGCATCAGACATAGAGTGTCCCCTGTAACGGTACGTTTTCATTTCAAGGAAAGTTGGTCCGTCTCCACGACGCGCTCTTTCGATAGCTTCGTGCATTGCTTCAGCAACTTTTACAGGATTCATTCCGTCAACAGGTCCGCAAGGCATTTCATAACCTAAACCTAATTTCCAGATGTCAGTGTGGTTTGCAGTTCTTTCTACAGAAGTTCCCATTGCGTAACCGTTGTTTTCAACGATAAATACAACTGGAAGTTTCCATAACATAGCCATGTTGAAAGCTTCATGTAAAGAACCTTGTCTAGCAGCACCGTCGCCAAAATAAGTCATAGTTACACCGCCAGTGTTGAAATATTTATCAGCGAAAGCTAAACCAGCTCCCACAGGGATTTGTCCACCAACGATTCCGTGACCTCCATAAAAACGGTGTTCTTTAGAGAAAATGTGCATAGAACCTCCCATACCTTTAGAAGTTCCTGTTGCTTTTCCTAAAAGTTCTGCCATTACGTTTCTAGGATCAACTCCCATACCAATTGGCTGAACGTGATTTCTGTAAGCAGTAATCATTTTGTCTTTAGTCAGGTCCATAGCGTGCAATGCACCCGCTAATACAGCTTCCTGACCATTATATAGGTGTAAAAAACCTCTAACTTTTTGTTGAATGTATAACGCTGCAAGTTTGTCTTCAAACTTTCTCCAAAGCAGCATGTCTTCGTACCACTTTAAATATACTTCTTTTGTAACTTCTTTCATCTGAATTCTTTCTTTTGCTAAAGTTTGTTTGTGTTATCAATTGTTGCCTATAACGCAAAATAGTTTCCTCCCACAAATTTGCGCCCGAAAGGTCGGGATGCAAAAATAAGACATTACATTTAAGAACTAAAATTTAAACGCTACTTTTTGGCTTTTTTTTACAAGAACTTTTTGTCAAACATAAAAGGAAGCAAATTTTTTAGGGATGCCGATTTATAAACTTCGCCAATTTCACCCATAAAATAGATTTCGATAGGGGTATCTTGTTTGATTTCGTATTCTGCAATTGATTGTCGGCAAGAACCGCATGGAGGAATAGGAGCGGTTGTCTGATTGGTATCTGAAGCAGCTGTAATGGCTATTTTCAAAATTTTTGCTTCTGGATAAATGCTTCCGGCATGAAAAATTGCAACACGCTCTGCACATAACCCTGACGGATATGCCGCGTTTTCCTGATTTGATCCTAAAACTATTTTTCCGTTATCAAGCAACAAAGCGGCTCCGACTTTAAATTGTGAATAGGGTGCATAGGCTTTTTTTCTAATTTCAACAGCCTGGCTCATTAAATCCTGAATTTCTTCTGAAAGTTCTTTAATGTCGTTATAAGCTAAAAATGAAGTTGTGATATTGATTTCTTTCATTGTTTTTATGGGAAAAAAAATCCAAATTCCTAAAAATAGAAATTTGGATTGTTGTTATTTTTTTATTTAGATCGTTTAATATTCGTCATATTTGTCTCCAAAGTTAAACGTTAAAGAAAAACGAAGTGTGTTTTCTAACGGATTTTTAACTTTTGAAGTTGAGAATAAGTATGAAACGTCAACTTTTACGATGTTATATTTGAAACCCGCTCCTAAAGAAAAAAACTGTCTGGCTCCTTTCTGAGGGCTTTCATGAAAATATCCGGCACGTAATGCAAATGCATCTTGGTACATATATTCTCCTGCAAGACTATAGGTAACTTCTTTCAATTCTTCACTAAATCCGCCTGGAGCGTCTCCAAAAGATTTAAAAATTCCTTCAAACCACCCTATGTCATTATATTTATTGTAAGCAATTGTGTTTGCTTGTTCTTGTGTGGTTTCTCCTGGATCAGTATAATCACCATCTCCATTTAAATCTACTGGTGTTCCAGGTCCTGGAGGAGTTGGTACAAGTAGTTTAGTGAATTCAAGACTTACTGCTACTTTATTATAGTCATCAAGTATAAAATCAAAACCACCTCCAAGACGCATATTTGCAGGTAAAAAATTACTGCTCAAATCGTCATTGTCATAGCTGATTTTTGGTCCTATATTCTGAAAATTAAATCCTGCTCTCCATCTTCCGTTAAAATCACTGTACGCGATTTCTTCAGATTGATAAAATCCGGCAACATCAACGGCAAATGAAGTTCCTGCAGTTGCATCTACATCTTCTGAAGCAACTTTTAAATTAGAGCGAATATATCGTGCTCCAACGGCCATCGAAAAGGTTTCGCTTAGCTTTTGTGAGTATGATCCGTCTAGGGCAATTTCGTTTGGTGATACGATGTTTGGAATTTCATTTGGATCACCCGTTCTTCTTAGTTCGATGTCTCCAAAACCAAAATAACGAAAACTTGCTGCAAATGCGCTTCGATCACTGATTTTATTGTAATAGGTTAATTGGCCTAATGAAATATCATTTGCTAAGTCAGTAAGATAAGGAGTGTAACTGATTGAAAGTCCTTGTGCATCTGTAGAAAATGCATATTTGGCAGGGTTCCACTGCTGCGAGAAAACGTCTGCCGAAGTAGCTACTCCTTGATCAGCTAAACCCGCTGCTCTTGCATCGGCAGCAACTAATAGGAATGGAACTCCAGTGGTGATTGGTCGAGTTTCTTGGGCTTTTGCGTACGTTATAATTAAAAAACAAATTAATAAATGTGATATTTTTTTCATTTAGGGAAATAATGGTATTTATGGTACAAATATATATATTATTATAGGATGACAAGCTTTTCGTATTTTTCTGCTTTTTTGTTTGTCAAATTTGATTTGACAGTCAATTTATAAATATAAACTCCTTTACCTATCCGATCACCATAATCGTCTTTTCCGTCCCAGGATATTTCCCTTGACAGAAATCCTTCTGTTGTAATAATTTGGTTTGTTGTCCAGACTACCTTTCCTGTAATAGTCATAACCTGTACCTGAACTTCCAATGGTTCATAAGGTCTATTGTGTGAAAACCAAAATTGTGTGTAAGTTGAAAACGGATTTGGGTAATTAAGAACGTGGGTTAAAGATAATGATTCATCTCCAACAACAATAAATTGTATTTCACTTGTAACAGGGTTGTTGTAAACATCCCATGCGGTAAAAGTTATTGTATGCAGTCCGGCTTTTAAATCTCGAAGCGGAAAGCGTAAATTTCCATTTGTATAATCATCTAATTTTGTCTGATAATAATCATTCAAAATGTATGGATTGCTGACGTCTCCATCTAGTATTGCAACAATATCGTGCCCAATTCCACTTGCGGTATTAATTCCGTTTTCATCTTCCAGAAATGCTAGAAGGAATGGAGAATCATTTGTTATACCGCCCGAAACGAATGTTTCATCGTTCATATATAACTTCACTTTTGGACTAATATTGTCCTGAGGTGCATTTTCGTTTATACCTCCTACTTTTATGGTGGTGTTATATCCAGACTGATTTTCTAATCCTTGATTTTTCTTAGAGTAAAAACTGATTCGGCCATAATCGACAGCGATTCGAATGTCTCTTGGAACAACAAAACTAAATTCGAACTGGCCGTTTGTGACAGTGGCGTTTCCTCTAAAAATAGTTTCGCCTAAAGTTTTAAATGACATTACTGGGCTGAATCCGTCATTATTTAGGGTAGATGCCGTGATTAGTTTGTCAAAAATTGCCGTTGCTAATTCACCATTGTAATTGCTTAAAAGCGTATTGTTTTCATCGGTAATTTCGCCAGAAATCTTAATTTTTGAAAGAGACTTCAAATCTGGAATGGGTTGAGAAATCACAATATCATTTACTTTTGTTAAATTGATTCGGGGTTTTGGAATGGCAAGCATTATTGCTGGATCTCCAATATAAAAAATGACATTGCTAGAAGAACTTGGGTTTTCGTTTTTTGAAATTCTAAGCGCTTCGGCAATGGTTGTATATTGATTCGATCCGTACGAAAGTAAATTTTTGCTCAGGCTGTCGTTGAAATTTTCTGCGTTAAACTGACCAATAGAACGAATTGTAGTTAACATTGAAATTGCACCTCCTTTCGGATTCCAATACGTGTATTCTCCTGCAGTAGGTCGAGTTGGGTCATCAAATCTGGAAAATTCGCAGGTAATTGTAATAAATAAAGGATACTTATATTGATTATTAAGATTTTGTCCGTCTGATTTCTCCCAAATTCGTTCACTTGCTAATCCATCTTCACCGCCGTGTCCGAGATAATTGAAAACTAAAGCGCCTTTTTCAAAAGCATTAAACAAATCGGTTCGAGCTTTAGGGTATCTCGATCCTCCTGCTGAAGCTTCCTGTGTGTAGGAGTCTAAAATGATTTTGTCAATATTGAAAAAAGGTTTTTGCGTAGCAATAACATCTGCTAAAGTATTTTGGCGCGATTGGAGTGTGGCGTCAGAACTTTGGTCAGAATCATCGCTTATTAATACAAAATTGTTTCTCCAGTTTCCGTATGATTTTATATCGTGATATTCCAAAACTTTATTTACCATTTCGCTGGCCTGTGCATTGTCAGAAACAAGCATTCTGCCTGTTGCAATGTCAATTCCGCCAAAAAAATTGGTAATATTTCCTTCATCAGCATCCATTAATCCGTAAAAATCATCAGATGCAAATGAAGCTTCGCCTGTGGTGTTGCTTATTATGGAATGATATATAGGTACAATATTAGTATTATTTGAAATTCTGTCTTTATAATCATATGAAGCATCTCCAAATAAATTTACATACCTAATTCTTTTATCTGGCGAAGATGCGTTTTCGTAAATATATTTGATGCAATTTCTGATGGCGGCAATGTCTTGTTTTCCTGATGAAAATTCCTGATAGATATTTTCTAAAGGAATCACTTTTACATTCAGATTTGAGTAGCTTCGGTGAAAAGCGGCTAATTTTTCGGCCTGCGAAACTAAAGATTTAGGTGAAATAATTACATAATCAATATCCTGAAAGCTGTTTTGAGCATTTTTGAAAAGAGTTCCTTTTAGATTTTGGTTAGTAACCTTTGACTGACTCTCTTTTAGAGGTGTAAAATAATCTGAAGCATCAATGGCAATATATTTTCTGATTTCTCCCAGCGATGCTTTGAAGCTAAAATTGGCTTGATTTGAGTTTTCAACTTTAGAAACATTATAGGTGTCGGTAATATCCCAAATCTGAGATACTCCGGCTGCGTTTCCAATGGTGTAATTTACAATTCCAGGTGTCGAGCCAGCCAAATCATATTGGAACTTGAATTGTTTTCCTATTCCTAATAGTTTTCTTTTTGCGGTTATATTAATGTAATCGAGATATCCTTTTGATCCTGGTACGCCGTTATTATTATAGGTAAGTTTTATTTTAACGCTTTCAGAACCTGTAAAAGTGGTGTTTGCGGGTAATTTGCCAGTATAAAATTTAATATCTGAACTAGAGACGAGTGTGTTGAAATTGATATTTCCAATACTTTGTCCATTTGCGCTTACTGCAAACGAAGTGGGAGTAAAGGCAGCAGAAGCGGCAACAACTTCTATTTTTGCTGGAACTGATGTGTCTAAATTTGGAAAGGCAAAAGTAAATTCCTGTTCTTGATTAATATCAAATGATTCTCCAAACCATTGGCGGCCTAAATGTGCAATATTGGTTTGGTCAATTTCGTGGTATTGATAGTCATCAAACGTGTTCAGTTCTAAAGTAGTACTGCCAGAAGGCTGACCTAAGTTTAAAATTCGTTTTCCATCGCCACCAACAGTTGTGATATAATAATAAGATTTTGAGTCAAATAAATTAAGATTGGTCTGGCTTTCAGAGTTCCAATTCTCAACTCCTTCGGCATAAAACAGGATATAATCTTCATTGTTGAAGATTCCGTCTGTTTCGCCAATAATTTGAATTGCATTTTCTGTTAAATCATTTGGGTAATAAGTGTTGTTGGCTAAAGGAAGCATTCTTCCTCCGTTTCCATATATTTTAATTCTTCGTGGATCTGTTTTGCTAGGATCAAAGCCTAAACTTTGCAAGAAAGATTTTGAAATTTTGTAAACGCCTGATTTTTCGATGTAAAAGCGATACCAATCTCCAGATGCTAAAACAGAATTAGATATGATGTTGGTTTTTTGAGACGAAAAAGTGCTGCTATTTTTTGATGTTGTCCCGATTGAAGAATACGAAAAAGATTTGATTCGTTTAAAGCTATTTCCTTCTCGGATAATTGGTGAAAGCGATAGAAAAATTTGCCTTTGACCTCTCGAAGAAGTCGTTTTTAACGTTTCATTTGGTTTTTCAGGAATGTTTTCTGTGGTTAAATCACCAAGATCATTAACTGAAATTGCTTCATAAATAATATTCGATAATTGAATTGAAGTGTTTGCCGTGTAGTTCGATTCGCTTACATTAAGGAGCAGTGTTATGTTTTTTTTAGTAGTATCATACCGAAAGCTGTTTCCAGAAAAATAAGGAATTGTAGTTTTGAAATCGCCAAAACTCATTTCTTTTTTGCCTTGCCAATCTATCGTTAAGCTCCCATTTACCTGAGAAAAAGTAAGAATGGGAATTAAAAAAAAATATAAAATCAAGGCTTGTTTCATAGGTTGAGAAAACGAAATTATTTACAAAATATTTTAGTAAGTAAAAATATAGTATTTAATGTTATAGTAATAATAAAAAGTATATTTTTGCGTTCGTAACTATAGGTTATTTTCTGGTAAAAAACAGCTAAATAAAATTATTAGAACAGATGTTGCTAATTAAATGTTAATTATTATATTGCAACACCTAAATTTATCACCTAAGAATGAGTATGAAAGTAAACAAAATTGTAGTCTTGCAATTAATGATGTCAATGGTATTGATGTTGGGCACGGCTAGTTGTAGCAAAAAATCGAGTTCCTCTCACGCTTCTCGAGCGACAGGATGGGATGTAGATAGTCAGAATGGAACGGCTGCTAGAAATGCAGGGAAAAAACAACAGGCTGGTCCTGGTTTAGTTTTTGTTGAAGGAGGTACATTTACTATGGGTAAAGTACAGGATGATGTTATGCACGATTGGAATAACACGCCAACTCAACAACACGTTCAGTCATTCTATATGGATGAAACCGAAGTTACGAATGGTATGTACTTAGAATACCTTGAGTGGTTGAAAAAAGTTTTCCCTCCAACAGAAGAAAATTACAAAAACATTTATGAAGGAGCGTCTCCTGATACATTGGTATGGAGAAATCGTTTAGGATATAACGAAACGATGACTAATAACTACTTAAGACATCCTTCTTATGCTGAATACCCTGTAGTTGGTGTAAACTGGATTCAGGCTGTTGAATTCAGCAAATGGAGAACAGACCGTGTAAACGAAGCTGTTTTAGAAAAAGACGGATACATCAAAAAAGGTGCTAAAACCCAAGATGTAAGCGCTGAAAGTTTATTTAATACTGAGGCTTACTTAGCTTCTCCATCTACATCTTACGGAGGTAATGAAGAAATTGTATTAAAGAAAAACCCTAGCGGAAGAAGACCTAAAGCAGGAAAAGATGGAGTAGTTCCAGAAGAGAAAAATGTATATGCACAACGTTCTTCAGGAGTTATTTTGCCAGAATACAGACTTCCAACTGAAGCAGAATGGGAGTATGCGGCAGCTGCTGATGTTGGACAAAGAGAGTACAATATTTACAAAGGACAAAAGAAATATCCTTGGTCTGGAGATTATACTCGTTCATCTAAACGTAAAAACAGAGGCGATCAATTAGCTAACTTTAAACAAGGAAACGGTGATTACGGTGGAATTGCAGGTTGGTCTGATGACGGAGCTGATATTACTAATAAAGTAAAAAGCTATGCAGCAAACGATTTTGGATTGTATGACATGGCTGGTAACGTTGCAGAATGGGTAGCCGATGTTTACAGACCTATTATCGATAACGAAGCAAACGACTTCAACTACTTTAGAGGTAACCTTTATGCTAAAAATAAAATTGGCAAAGATGGTAAAATCGAAATCGTTTCAACTTCTAACATTAAATATGATACTTTAAGCAACGGTAAAGTTGTAGCAAGAAATCTTCCAGGAGAAATTGCTCAGGTTCCAGTTGATGAACAAGAGACTTATTTGAGACAAAACTTTAGCACAAGCAATAATATCAACTATAGAGATGGTGATAAACAATCTTCTAGATATTTTGACTTCGGTGATTCAGAGTCAGGTCCTAAAGCTGATCAGGCAATGTACAACTCTCCTAAACATAATGTTACTACTGACAGTTTAGGAACAATGATCAGAAAATATGACAACTCAAGTAAACGTACTACTTTAATCGATGATAAAGTAAGAGTTTATAAAGGAGGTTCTTGGAGAGACAGAGCTTACTGGTTAGATCCAGCTCAAAGAAGATATTTCCCTCAAGATATGGCAACTGATTACATTGGTTTCAGATGTGCAATGTCTAGAGTAGGTTCTAAATCTGAAAAAAGAAAATCACCAAGGAATTAAGATTTAGAAATTCCAATATAAAAAATTCCAAATTCCAAAAGCTGTATATTCAGTTTGGAATTTGGAATTTTTTTGTTGTTTTTTTTCTACTTTTATCATCTATTAAAAAATATATAAATGAATATTCAAGACATTCATAATCTTTTTTTGCAGTGCAAATCGCTTTCAATTGATACAAGAAAAATTGAAAACGAGTCTATGTTTTTTGCTATTAAAGGAGAAAATTTTGACGCGAATACCTTTGCAGAAGAAGCATTGAAATTAGGTGCATTATTTGTTGTTATAGACAATGAATCCTACTTTGTAGACGAAAGGACTATTCTGGTTCAAAATAGTTTAGAAACATTGCAGGAATTGGCTAAGTTTCATCGATCTTATTTAAAATTGCCTATTGTGGCATTAACGGGAAGCAATGGAAAAACGACAACTAAAGAGCTTATCAATGTTGTTCTTTCCAAGAAATACAAAACAAAGGCTACTGTTGGAAATTTAAACAACCATATTGGTGTGCCTTTGACTTTGCTTTCTTTTACTAAGGAAACGGAAGTGGGGATCGTAGAAATGGGCGCCAATCATAAAAAAGAAATTGAATTTTTATGTGAAATTGCGCAGCCAGATTATGGTTATATAACCAATTTTGGAAAAGCACATTTGGAGGGTTTTGGAGGTGTTGAAGGTGTGATTCAAGGCAAAAGTGAAATGTATCAATATTTGGCAAAAAACGATAAAACTGCTTTTGTAAATCTTGACGATCCAATTCAGATTGAAAAATCTGCTGGAATAAAATCATTTACTTTCGGATTAAATAATAAAGAGGCCGATCTAAATATCAAAAAGATCGAAGCAAATCCTTTTGTTGTGATCGATTATGAAAATTTTAGTGTTGAATCGCATTTGATTGGCTTATACAATTCAAATAACATAAATGCCGCAGTTTCTATTGGCCATTATTTTAAAGTGGCTGACGAGGCAGTTAAAGAAGCAATTGAGAATTACATTCCAGAAAACAATAGATCTCAATTATTAAAAAAAGGTTCCAATCAAATTATCTTAGATGCTTATAATGCTAATCCTAGTAGTATGGCTGTGGCAATCGCTAACTTTCTACAATTAGATAATCAGAATAAAATAATGATTTTGGGAGATATGTTTGAATTAGGAGCAGAAAGTCCTAAAGAGCATAAAATTATTGTAGAATCTTTATCAAATCAAAGCGAATCACTTTGTTATTTGATAGGGAAAATGTTTTATGAGAACAAGATTTCGAATGATAGACTTCAGTTTTTTGAAACATTTGATGATTTTTCAGTTTACTTAAAAACGCTTCATTTTAAAGATAATACAATTTTGATAAAAGGTTCCAGAGGAATGGCTTTGGAACGAACATTGGAATATATCTCATAAAAGAAAGCCATTCGCAACAACGAATGGCTTTTTTATTTAGATACTCATTAAGAATCCAATTAGATTTTCCTTTTTATTAAGTCCAAGTTTTTTTCTCAGACGATATCGGGCTAATTCAACTCCGCCTGTTGAAATATTCATAATTTCTGCAATTTCTTTTGTAGACATATTCATTAATAAATAAGTCGACAAATCAAGTTCGCGTGGTGAAATAGTTGGGTATTTTTCTTTTAGTCGTTTTAAGAATTCAAAATGAACATTTTTGATGTGTTTTTCTAAGTCTTTCCAGCTTTTATCTGTGTTTACTTCTTTTACAATACTTTTGTTAAGCTTGCTGACTTGAAATTTCGTTGAATCATCAAGTGCTTCAACATCAATCTCTTTTAATTTGTGAATAATCCCGTTCAAGATTTTGTTTTTCTTTACAACCTGCAAAGAGTTGTTTACTAGTTCTTTGTCTTTTGCTAAGATTTTGATTTGAAGTTTATCATTCTTCAGTTTTTCAATTTCTTTTTCAAGATCATATTGTTCTTGTCTAATTCTTGATTCTTTTTCAAGATACAATCTTCTTTGTTCGATTGTTTCATAATATTTGTTTTTTCTGATCTTCATTTTTATTCGATCAGAAATCACATAAATAGCAATAATGATTAAAATAAAGTAAATCATTAATGCCAAGAAATGTCGGTACCAAGGCGGAGAAACAGTAAATGATATTGTCGACGGTTCAGATTGAATCCCGTAACTGTTTCTTACTTTTACTTTCATGGTATATTCTCCCTCGCGAAGGTTGGTATATTCTTTTATGGAAATAGTTGACCAATTGCTCCATTTGTCGTCAAAAGGTTCTAATTGGTAGGAGAATTCAACATTTTCTAAATTTTCATATGTTGGAGATGAAAATGTGAAACGCACGTGATTTGAAGAGTATGGAATTCGGATGTTTTCAATTTTATTCTGGTTATTTCCTAATATAATGGTGTCGCCAGGAAATGAAAAACTTCGAATAAAAGCTTTTGGTTTGGTAACAAAATTATTTAGCAATTCCGGATCATAATGCGCTAATCCGTCCGTTAATCCAATAAAAATATTGTTTGAATCAATGGTATTAACAGATAAATAACTGCTCACTAAATTACCAGTCAAATTTGAAAACGGCGCAACAATATTAGTATAGTAATTGTTTTTTTTCATCAAAACGCCAAGAGATTCGTCAAAGGCATACCATAAATTTGACTGAGAATCTTGAGTTAAACTATTTATAATTGGAATATTTTTGAACAATTTAGACATGTTTTTGTCTTCATAAAACAAATCTTGTTCTTTAGAATATTTGTAAAAATGATTATTTGTCTGGAAATATAATTGATGGTCAATTTTTTGAATACTACCTATGTTTTTGAATTGTGGCGTAATTTGATCAATTTTTTTGATTGAGGAGAATCTTGTCAAATCATTGCTAAGAGACATTCGGTAGATGGATTCATCTTTTTTAAGCCATAAATAAGAATCATCAAGCTCAAAACTATTTGACGATTTATCAAAGCCAATCACTTGGCTTTTATGTACTAAGCCATTCGCTGTTTTCTGAAAAATGGCAAAACCGTCATAATTCGAACCAATAAAATATCCAGGATGATTTGGAATACTTTTAAAACCAAAATATCCTTTAGAATCAATTGTATTGGTAACTCTTCCTCCTGAAATAACCAACGCTCCTCGGTTGTTGGAACAAATAAGTTGGTTGTCAATTATTTGAACGTTCCACGATTGTGCCGTTGTTCCTTCAACAAGCTTAAAAGTATCTTCTTTGAAGCTATTATTCCATGCATGATAAAATACACCTTGATTCGTTGCTACATAAAGGTTTCCTTGGTGAACCACTGATGCATAAACAGTACTAATGTCATAGCTGAAGCCAAAGTAAGTAAACGGAGATCCTTCGTTTACGAATGCAATACCATTGTCGAGACCAAGCCAAAGATTGTTTTTGTTGTCTATAAAAGATGTTAAAACGGTATTGTTTTGCAAGCCTTTCTTTCGATTTAAATGCTGAATTATTTTTCCATTATAATCGCATATTGCAATTCCGTCCAAAACAGAATTTAAAACAATAAAGTTGTTGTTTATTGTAACACCGCCTAGTGAGTTGTTTTTTTTGACAAAATTATTTGCTTCAGTATTCCAAGGTTTTACAGTATTGTTTTCATATATAAACAAGCCCTTTTCAAGTGTTATTACTAAGATTTTGCCTTTTGTTAAGCTGTACATGGCCCAAATCTCAGTATTGTTAAAGCTTGTAGTGTTGGGTAGTGAATATAGCTTACCGTTTTTATATTCTAATATTCCTTTTTCAATATCCTGAAAATAAAGTTTATTATTTACAACGAAAGAAAACTGAAATCGTTTAGGAGCTTTTAAAATTGTCAGTTTATTGTTTTTAAAGATATATGCTCTTGCGAAAGATTGAAAAATGGTCTGATTTCCGATGTTGTGAATCTTCCAGATAAAGTCGATTATCTTGATTTTATTTTTATCTACCTGTTTAGATAATGATGTGTATTGTAGTCTTCCTTTTTCGTTTGGTTTGAAATATCCAAACTCATTATAACCGCCCACAAAAATTTTCCCATCATCAGCAATTTTTAAACATCGTACAGAAGTTAAATTAGGAAGCGGATATTTTCTCCAAGAAGAACCGTCAAACTGTAAAAGACCGTTATTGTTTGCGAAATAAAGGTTTCCGTTCTTATCCTGTCCAATATTCCAGTTTTGAGTTCCTCCTTTATATTCATTTCGTCTGTAATTTCTTACATCAGGTAGGCCAATGTTTTTAACTTGGCCAAAAAAACTGATTGTGAATAATGTAAAAAAAGTAATAATAAAATATGATTTTCTCAATTTCATAAAAATTTTTGGAATTTTAAAATTTTACACGTTAAATGTCTTATTTGTAGTGTTTTATAAAGTAAACATCGCTACTATCTCGTTGTAGAAAGCTATTTTATTGATAAAAATAAGCAATCTTGTACAACTGTAGTGTTTATTTTTATAATTAACATTTTGATAACATCTTAAATTTTAATTTCAATTTATTGAAAATCAATTATTTGAAAAAAAAATGATGTGTTTTTGTAATGTATAAAAAATTGACTTGATGTGTTTTTGTAGTGAATTTTACTTGCTAATAGTAAAAAAATAACATTATTATTGCATCAAATTACTAATTAATTAACCAAAATTTTTAGAAAAATGAAATTAACAAAATTACTTATTTTTTGTATTTCATCTCTGTTATTCTCGGTTATAGCTGTGGCTCAGGATGTCACGGTAAACGGAATAATAAATGATGAGAGTGGAATGCCAGTTCCTGGTGCAACTATTGTATTAAAAGGTACAAAAAAGTCTACTGCATCAGACTTTGATGGAAAATTCCAGATTCAAGTACCGTCAAATGGTGTTTTGACAGTTACTTTTATTGGTTACAGCACAATTAGCGAAGCTGTAAACGGAAGGACAAAAATTAATTTTCAATTAAAACCAGAATCACAGTCATTAAATGAGGTTGTGGTTGTTGGATACGGTACTCAAAAGAAATCAGTAGTTACTGGAGCAATTTCTAGTGTTAAAGCTGCAGATTTAGAGAAAGTACCAAACGGGCGCGTTGAACAGTCTTTACAAGGTAGAGTTGCAGGGGTTTCTGTTGCTTCTACTTCTGGACAGCCAGGTTCAGCTTCGAAGGTACGTATTAGAGGTATAACTACTTTTAGAGAAGGTGGAAATGATCCTCTATGGGTTATTGATGGTATTGCAGTAGATGCTGGTGCAATTGGTTTCATCAATCAAAGTGATATCGAATCTATTGAGGTTCTTAAAGATGCTGCTTCGGCTGCGATTTATGGAACTCGTGCTGCAACTGGAGTTATCTTGGTTACTACTAAAAAAGGTAAATCAGGTAAAATTTCTGTAAACTATAATGGATTTGCAGGTGTTTCTGCTCCAGCTAAAGTATTAAATATGCTTAATGCTACTCAGTATGGTGCAATTATGAATGAAAAATCTTTAGCTGATGGTGGTCCTATTAAATATGCAAATCCGTCTGCTTTAGGTAAAGGTACTGATTGGCAAGATGCAATTTTCAATAAATCAGCTTTCAGATACACGCACGAATTAAGCTTCAGCGGTGGTGGTGAAAAATCTACTTTTTATGCTTCTTTCGGAATCCAAGATCAAGAAGGTATTGTTACAACTGATATTTCTAACTATACAAAGAAAAATTTCCGTTTAAACTCAACTCATAAAATTTCGGAGTATTTTACTTTCGGACAAACTTTTGGATATACACACCAAAAATCTGCTTCACTTGGAAACACAAATAGTGAGTTTGGAGGACCTTTAAGTTCTGCAATCAACTTAGATCCTATTACTCCATTAGTTGAAACAGACCCTGCTATTACTAATACAGGTTTTTATACAAATCCAAATGTTGTTAGAGACGCAAATGGAAACCCTTACGGAATCTCTACTTTAGTTCAGCAAGAGATGAGCAACCCATTGGCTTATACTCAAACAAGATTAGGTGGCTATAACTGGTCTGATGATTTTGTTGGAAACGCTTACTTAGAGGCTAACATTACATCTCATTTAAAATTTAGAACTACACTTGGTGGTAAATTAGCTTACTGGGGAAGTCAGGCATTTACTCCTGTTTTCTTCTTGAATCCAAACGTTAAAGCGGATAGAAACAATTTCAATCAGAATAATGAGAAATCATTTGCTTGGACTCTTGAAAACATTTTGACTTATTCTAATAAATTTGGTGATCATACTGTAAATGTATTAGCTGGACAAGGTGCTTATGTTGAAAATATTGGTACTACTGTTAATACTACAATGTTTGGTCTTCCAATAACAAGCTACAGAGATGCTTCTTGGAACTTCGATATTCCACAGACTGATAGATCGACATCAACAAGTGATAAAACTGAGCACAAATTGGCTTCATTATTCTTGCGTGCTAACTACGATTTTCAAGAGAAATACCTTTTCACTGGAATCGTTCGTCGTGATGGATCAACTCGTTTTGGTGAAAACAAAAAATTCGGAGTTTTCCCTTCATTCTCTTTAGGATGGGTTATTTCTAAAGAAGGATTCTGGAAAGAAAATAATGTGGTTAATACATTAAAATTACGTGGAGGTTACGGAGTTGTTGGTAACGATAACATCGATGATTTCAAATATAGAGCTTTAGTTGTTGGAGGTTATAACTATGCAGTTGGAAACACTGGTAATATTACAACTGGTTACGGAAACTCTACTTTGCCAAATGCTGATTTAGGTTGGGAAGAAACTGCACAAACAACAATTGGTCTTGATGCAAAACTTTTCAATGATTTCACACTTACTGCAGATTACTACAAAAAAACAACTACAGGAATCTTAAGAAATGTTGTTATCCCTGGATATGTAGGAGTTGTTGACGCTCCTTCTGCAAACATTGCAGATATGAATAACAGCGGTTTTGAGATTGAATTAGGTTACAAGAAAAGACTTGGTGACTTTAACTTAGGAGTTAATGGTAACGTTGCTTACTTAAAAAATGAAATCACTTATGTAGGTTCATCTACAAACTACATTGTTGGTGATGCTTCTTTCCAGTCTATGGGACCTGTAACAAGAACTCAAGTAGGACACTCTTTCAATGAATTCTATGGTTACAAAACTGCTGGAATTTTCCAAAATGAAGGCGAAGTTGCAGCTTACAAAAACGCATCAGGTGGTTTAATCCAACCAAATGCTAGACCTGGAGATTTCCGTTGGGTAGATTCAAATGGTGACGGAGCTATTTCTGATGATGATAAACAATTCTTAGGAACTAACTTGCCTAAATATACTTTTGGTCTTACTGTGAACTTAGATTACAAAAACTTTGATTTCATGGCATTTGCTCAAGGATCTGCAGGAAGTAAAATTTTCCAAGGTTTAAGAAGACTTGATATCTTGAATGCAAACTACCAGACTAAAGCTTTAGAGCGTTGGGTTGGTGAAGGAACTTCAAATGATTATCCAAGATTAAGTAATAATGATCCAAATAAAAACTTCACTAACATGTCTGATTTTTATTTAGAAAATGGTAATTACTTACGTTTAAAAATTGTTCAACTTGGATACACAATGCCAGGTAGTATATCTTCTAAAATTGGTGCTGATAAAGTTCGTTTCTACCTAACAGGAGAAAACTTAGTCACTTTCACGAAATATACTGGATATGACCCAGAAATTGGAGGTCAGGTTTATGGAGTAGATAAAGGAGTTTATCCACAAGCTAGATCGATTCTGTTTGGTGCAAACATTCAATTTTAAAAAATTAAAGAATTATGAAAACTAAAAATTTTAAATACATATATATTGCATTGGCAATGGCAGCTTTAGGATCTTGTTCTGAAGATTTCGTAACCATTGACCCGCAAGGAAAATTCGATACTAGTACTTACTTTTCTAATGAATCAGAGTGTTATGCCGCTTTGATTGGAACCTATGATCCAATTAGAAAAAATACTGGTGGTTTTGAAAACTTAGTAGCAATGCTAAATGCTGGATCTGATGATTTCTATGCTGGTGGAGGAGGTCCTACAGATGGAACTGGAATTCAAAATTTCTCTACACACTCGCTTAGCTCTATACTTATTCCGGGAAGTTTTTGGAGTGATCATTACCAAGGTGTTTCTAGAGCAAACATTTTGATTGAAAAAATTCCAGCTGCCACTATGGATGCTAATAAGAAAACGAGATTTATTGCAGAAGCAAAAACACTTCGTGCTCTTTACTACTTCAATTTGGTAAGATTGTTTAAAAATATTCCTTTAATCTTGGAGCCTTTGAACACTGGTACTATTTACAGCCCAGAACAAGCTACGCCAGAAGCAGTTTACGCACAAATCGAAAAAGATTTGCTTGAAGCAATTCCTGCTTTGCCAAATACGGTTGATGTAGCAACTGAAGGTGGAAGATTTAATAAAGGTGCTGCACAAGCATTACTAGGAAAAGTATATTTATTTGAAGGTAAAAAAGCTGATGCAGCTGCAGTTTTGGCTCAAGTAAATGGAACTCCAGGACAGACAAATCAATACGGAAATAAATTGCTTGCTAAATTCAGTGATTTATGGGTAGTGGCTAACAAATTCAATGCAGAGTCTTTAATTGAAGTATCTCACTCTAGTGCAGGTAACTCAAACTGGGATTTCTGGGGTTCTGGAAGAGATGAAGGAAACTCATTAAACGTTATGGTTGGACCTAGAGGTTATTCTAAAAAAGGATCTAACGCGCCAGATCTTCCAGCAGGATGGAGTTTTAGTGTTCCTACTCAAAAATTGTACGATTTCATGAAAAACGATCCACGTTTTGCAGCTACAATTCTTGACGTAAAAGCACTTAAAACTGCAGGTGAAGCTGACTATATCGGAGGTTACCAAGACACAGGTTATTTCTTGAACAAATTCCTTCCAAGAACAGCTGATGTTCGTACAGGTGGAGGTGCTGCGGAGTTAAACTACAAACAAGATTCTTACATCATCAGACTTGCTGATACTTACTTAATGGAGGCAGAAGCATTAGGTTCTGGGCCTAGAGCGCAAGCATTGCTTGATGCAGTTAGAGCTAGAGTTGGTTTGGCATCTGTTCCTGTAACTTTAGACGCTATCAAAGCTGAAAGAAGAATGGAATTAGCTGGTGAAGGACATAGATTTTTTGATTTAGTAAGATGGGGAGATGCAGCTGCTGCATTATCTGACAGAGGTTTCAATGCTGGTACAGATGAAATTTTCCCAATACCATACACTGAACTTAATGGTACTAAATTGAAACAAAATCCTAACTATCAATAGTAGAATTAACCAAAAAAACCGAAAAAAATGAACCTAAATATAAATATAAAAAGAAGTGTATACCTAATGCTAGCTTTAGCATTAGGAACACTAACAAGTTGCGATGATGAAGTAAATCCAAATACTTTAGTTGCTTCAAACGTTGATGCTTCGTTTACTTTTACACCAGTTGCTGGTGCAGTAAACACTTACCTTGCAGTTGCGCAGCCTAAAGGTGTAATCTCATCAATGTGGGATACTGGAACTGGTGCTTCGCCAGGAAAAATGACTGAAACTATTGTTCTTCCAGATGCAGGAACTTACACAATTACACACACAGCTGTTGGAGCAGGAGGAGCTTTGGGTACTGCAAGTACTCAAGTTGTTGTTGCAACTTCAGATCCTGTAAAAGGTAACCTTGTAAAAGGTGGTTCTTTCGCAACTGCTGCTGATCAAGCTAACTGGAAAAAAGTTATTTATGGTGCAGGCGCAGATTGGACATATAGTGCAAAAGGTGCTACTGTAAACGGTGGTCATGCTGGAATCTATCAGGCAATCGATGTTATTAAAGACAAAGAATATACAATTGACATGGTTGTTTCTGGCGGTGCTTCAAAAGATATGTGGTTTGAAGTTTATGCTGGTAAAGTTGACCCTGCAACAATTACTGGAGATTACGCCGATGGAGGAAAAGTAATGGGTCTAAATACTTGGGATGGTTGTGGAAACACTCCAGTTTCTGGTAAATTATCTGCTATAGGATGTACTAAAAATGCAAAACTAGATAAAATCAGTAATGTTGTAAAATTTGATATTACAGGTAAAATTTATTTAATGATTAGATGCGGTGGTGGAATTGCTCCTGGCGGTATCACAATCAAAGGCGTGGAATTACGCGGAAAATAATAAAGTTAAGTTAAGTTTAAGTTTGGTTGTAAATAGCCCATAATCGTTATGAGTATGGGCTATTTTTTAAATCCTTCCTTAAGCTGTCAGAAAGTGAGTTTTCTGAGAACTTGTATTTCGAATTTAATAATAAGGAAAGAATGAAAAATAATAGTTTAAAAATTCTATGTTTTTTGTTTTCAGTGGCTGCTTTTGCCCAGCCCAAAGCAAAAAAAGAATTTACAACCAATGGAAAAAAAGTAACCGTATATACGACAGCTGAGAATTCTAATTTAAGATTAACTTCTACTGATAATTTAACTTTTTCAGCCTCAAAACAGCCTCTTGAAGTAGAATCATCTGTATTTGTTGAGCCTTCAAAAAAGTTCCAGACTTTTATGGGAATCGGTGGTGCGATTACAGACGCGAGTGCCGAAATTTTTGCTAAACTTTCAAAAGAAAAACAACAAGAATTCTTAAATGCTTATTACGATGCACAAAAAGGGATAGGCTATTCTTTGCTAAGAACAACGATACAGAGTTCTGATTTTAGCAGTGGAAGCTATTCTTATATCAAAGAAGGCGATAAGGATTTAAAAACTTTTTCTATTGAGCATGATAGACAATTTCGTATTCCGTTAATCAAACAAGCTATTGCTAAGGCTGGTGGAAAATTAACAACGTATGTTGCTCCATGGTCGCCAAATGCTTTCATGAAAGACAATAAAAATGTTCTTAAAGGCGGAACATTATTGCCTGAATATTATCAGACTTGGGCCAATTTTTATGCCAAATTTATAAAAGAATATGAGAAAGAAGGAATTCCAATTTGGGGAACTTCAACTCAAAATGAGCCAATGGCAGTGCAAACTTGGGAATCTTGTATTTATACCGCTGAAGCCGAAAGAGATTTTATCAAAAACTTTCTTGGGCCAACTTTGAAAAAAGAAAAACTGGGTGATGTAAAAATCATTGTTTGGGATCACAATCGTGATTTAATGAACTACAGAGCAAATGTTATTTATTCTGATCCAGAAGCTTCAAAATATGTTTGGGGTATGGGATTTCATTGGTACGAAACTTGGTCTGGTGGAGCATCAATGTTTGACAATGTTGGAAAAGTAAATGAAGCATATCCAAACAAAGGTCTTTTATTTACTGAAGGATGTGTTGAAAAATTCGATGCCAAAAAATATCAGTTTTGGGGTAACGGTGAGAGATACGGTATTTCGATGATTAATGATTTCAATAATGGTACAGCAGGCTGGACAGATTGGAACATTCTTTTAGATCAAAATGGAGGCCCTAACCACGTAGGCAACTTTTGTTTTGCACCAATTCACGCAGATACAACAACTGGCGAATTGATCTACACACCATCTTATTATTACATAGGACATTTTTCAAAATTCATTCGCTTAAATGCAGTTCGTGTTAGTACTGCAGTAAGCAGAAGTGCTTTATTGAGTACTTCATTTTTAAATACTGATGGTACAATGGCAACAATTGTCATGAATCAGTCAGATAAAGAGATTACCTATAACTTAATTATAGCTGCTGAAAAGACTGTAGTTAAGATTCCTGCGCATGCTATACAAACACTTGTATATTAATATTATTTGTAAATAAGGAGGGTTGATTTGAATCATCCAAATTGACCCTCAATTTACTTTTTCTAAATTAAATCGTTTTTTTTGAAAGTATAATGAAAGCCATAAGCAGCATTTTAATCGCCCCAATACTAATTTTGCAATTTAGTTGTAATTCATCAAAAATTGCAGATGCTTCTGTGGTTTCTGGTTCCAAATCAAATAAAAAAATAGCGGTTTATACTACAGCCGAAAACACGAATTTTAAATTATCACTATCGAATAATTTAATTTCGAACAACACATCACAACAAACAATTTCATCAGTTTCTATCAATGTAGATCCTGAACATACTGATCAGACTTTCCTTGGGATTGGAGGTGCAATTACTGATGCAAGCGCTGAAGTTTTTGCCAAATTATCTCCAAAAAAGCAGCAGGAATTTTTAAACGCTTACTACGATAAAGATAAAGGAATTGGTTATTCATTAGCCAGAACCAACATTCATAGCTGCGATTTTAGCAGCAACAGTTATACCTATGTTGCCGACGGTGACAAGGAATTGAAAACCTTCAGTATTGACCACGATCGAAAATACAGAATTCCACTTCTAAAAAAAGCAATTGAAACAGCCGGCGGGAAATTAACATTATTTGTCAGTCCGTGGAGTCCCCCAGCTTTCATGAAAGACAATAACGATATTTTGCACGGCGGCGTTTTGTTGCCAGAATTTGCGCAGTCATGGGCTAATTACTATGTAAAATTTATAAATGCATATGAAAAAGAAGGGATTCCAATTTGGGGATTAACCATCCAAAATGAGCCAATGGCTAAACAAAGATGGGAATCCTGCATTTACACTCCTGAAGCCGAAAGAGATTTTCTGAAAAACTTCCTTGGTCCAACTTTACAAAAAGAAGGATTGGCATCAAAAAACGTAATTATTTGGGATCACAACCGTGGCGAAATGCTGGAAAAACGTGCTAATCTTGTTTTCTCTGATCCTGAAGTATCAAAATTTGCCTGGGGAATTGGATTTCACTGGTATGAAACTTGGAATGGCGGACCGCCAAGATTTGAATCTGTTGGCGAAGTTCATAAAGCTTTTCCAAATAAAGGGCTTTTATTTACAGAAGGCTGTGTTGAAAAATTTGACGCCACAAGATTTCAGTTTTGGGGAAATGCCGAACGTTACGGTCTTAATATGATTAATGACTTTAATAACGGAACAGCAGGCTGGACAGATTGGAACATTCTTCTCGACCAAAATGGAGGACCAAATCATGTAGGCAATTTTTGTTTTGCACCAATCCACGCCGATGTTACAAAGGATGAACTGATCTATACACCAATGTATTACTATATTGGCCATTTCTCAAAATTTATTCGCGCAAATGCAAAACGCATAACACAGACCATTAGTGATAAAACCCTTTTAAGTACGTCATTTAAAAATACCGATGGAAAAATTGCCACTATTGTTATGAACCAATCTGATAAAGATGTTGTTTACAATTTAACCAGCAACGCTTTAAAAACCACTATTACTATTCCGGCACACGCTATTCAAACAATTGTTTACTAGCGGTACTATTAACTAAAAAACTATAAAAATGAACTTCAATTTAAAAACCACTATAAAAGCATTATTTTTTGCTTCGGCAATATTTGCTCAAGTTAAATGCTCATCTTCAAATGATGCTACAGATCCACCTCCCGTAACTCCACCGGTTGTAACTCCGCCAGTGACAGTAACAAATGACGTTGATTTCTGGCTGACAAAAGGTAATCAAAGTGTTCTTTTGGCTAAGCAAACTACAACATTAGGGTTTGGAACTACTTATAATACGTTTCCTAACATTGTAGTTGATGAAGCAATAAAATACCAAACTGTTGATGGTTTTGGATATACGCTAACTGGCGGAAGTGCCGATGTAATCAATCAAATGATTCCGGCGAAAAAGAGTGCTCTTTTGCAGGAACTTTTCGGCTCAGGCGAAACTTCAATTGGAATCAGTTATATCAGAATCAGTATTGGTGCATCAGATTTAAATGCTTCTCCTTTTACATATGATGATCTTGCAACAGGCGAAACTGATTTGGATTTAGCAAAATTTAGTTTAGATAAGGATAAAGCGGGTGTAATTGCACTTTTGAAGGAAATTCTAGCAATTAATCCTAAGATTTTAATTTGTGCAACTCCATGGTCAGCACCGCTTTGGATGAAAGACAAAGACAGTTTTATTGGAGGAAAATTACAAACAAAATATTATGATGTTTATGCGAAATATTTTGTGAAATATATTCAGCAAATGAAAGCTGAAGGTATTACTATTGATGCTGTAACGCCACAAAATGAGCCGTTGCACGATGGCAATAACCCAAGTATGTATATGTCTGCTTTAGAACAAGCTAATTTTATAAAAACAAATTTAGGGCCTGCATTTAAGGCGGCTGGTATCAAAACAAAAATTATTGCATATGACCATAACTGCGATCAGCCTAGTTATCCAAAAACTATTTTGGCTGATGCCGATGCATTTCCTTTTGTAGATGGTTCTGCATTTCATTTATATGCTGGAGATATCAGCGCTCTTTCAAATGTTTACAATGCTTTTCCAACTAAAAATGTGTATTTCACTGAACAGTGGACTTCGTCAACAGGTGAATTTGGAGGCGATTTAAAATGGCATCTTAAAAATGTAGTTATCGGTTCGATGAGAAATTACAGCAAAAATGCATTAGAATGGAATTTAGCCAACAACGGTTCTTTTGAGCCTCATACTGCTGGTGGATGTAATATGTGCAAGGGAGCGTTGACGGTGACTTCAAGTGAAAGTTTTCAGCGTAATGTTGCTTATTATATTATTGCTCACGCCTCAAAATTTGTTCCGGCTGGTTCTGTTAGAATTGGAAGTAACATTAGTGGCAATCTTCAAAATGTTGCTTTTGTTACACCAACAGGTTCTAAAGTTTTAATTGTTGAAAACGACGGATCAGATATGCAAATTTTCAATATTAAATTCAATGATAAATGGGTTACCGTTACACTAGATGGAGGATCGGTAGGAACATTTACGTGGAAATAATAGCACAATTTAGAACGGAGAATAAATAAGTTTTCGGTATGAAAAAAATAATTACAGGGGCATTTCTTTTATTGACTGCTGCTTCATTTGGACAAGGTTTTTTGCATAGAGATGGACAAAACATTGTTGATGGAAACGGCAAAAATATAATTTTAAGAGGATTGGGTCTTGGTGGCTGGATGGTTCAGGAAGGATATATGCTGCAGACACAGCCATTTGCCAGTCCGCAATATCAAATTAAGCAAAAAATTCAGGATGTTATTGGCGAGCAGGGAACTAAAGAGTTTTATGCCGCTTACAAAGCAAATGGAATCACGAAACGCGATATTGATTCATTGGCAAAATGGGGTTTCAATTCTGTGCGTCTTCCTATGCATTACAATTTATATACACCATCAATTCAGGAAGAAAAAAATGATGAAATTACCTTTTTAGAAGAAGGTTTCACAATGACCGATAATTTATTGAAATGGTGTGCCGAAAATAAAATGTATCTGATTTTAGATTTGCACGCCGCGCCGGGAGGTCAGGGAAATGACGCTGCAATTTCAGATTACGATACTACAAAACCGTCACTTTGGAACAGTGAAGCTAATCAGAAAAAAATGATTGCTTTATGGAAAAAATTAGCTTCTCGTTATAGAGACAATCCTTGGATTGGCGCTTATGATATTATTAACGAGCCAAACTGGAACTTTACCGGAACCAATAAAAATGGTTGCGACGAAAATTCAAACGGACCGTTAAGAGATTTGATGGTTTCCGTTACAAAAGCAATTCGCGAAGTAGATACCAACCACATGGTTATTATCGAAGGAAATTGCTGGGGTAATAATTATAATGGAATTTTTCCTTTATGGGATGAAAATATGGCGTTGAGTTTCCATAAATATTGGAACTATAATACAACAGGTTCTATTCAGAAAATGCTGGATTACAGAAAACAATACAATGTACCAATCTGGTTAGGTGAAAGTGGAGAAAATTCAAATGTTTGGTTCAAGGATGTTTTGACTTTGGTAGAAAGCAACAACATTGGATGGGCTTTTTGGCCAATGAAAAAAATCGAGAATATTGCTGGTGTGGCTTCGGTAACGAAAATTCCAGAATATGATGTTTTATTGAAATATTGGAAAGATGGAGGTCAAAAGCCAACTCCCGAATTTGCAAAGAAAGCGCTGATGAAAATGGCGGATAATTACAAAATGGAAAACGTAACGGTTAAGCCAGACGTAATCGATGCAATGTTTAGACAAGTTCAGACAAACGATACAAAACCTTATAAAAAGCATAATATTCCTGGAAAAGTTGTTGCAACACAATATGATTTAGGAACAAACGGATATGCTTATTCAGATAAAGATTTTATAAACTACAGAGTTGAAACTGGAAATTTTGATGAGTGGAACAAAGGAAATACCATGAGAAATGATGGTGTAGATATTTTGCCTTGTAAAGATTCTGGATCAAATGGTTATCAGGTTTCTTTTATCGAAGATGGAGAATGGCTACAGTTTACATCAGAAGTTAAAAAACAAAATAAATATAAAGTTGCGATTCGTTATTCAAGCGAAAAAGCAGAAGGAAAATTGCATTTTGAAACAGCTGACGGGAAAAAATCACAATCTATTGTACTTCCTGCAACTGGAGGAAATGACAAATGGAAAACGGTTGTTTTATCTGGAGTAGAATTACAAGAGGGAACAACTAAAATTAAAGCAGTTTTTGAAAAAGGAGGCTTCAATTTGAATTATTTAGATTTTTCTGAAGGAAAAAAATAAGCTTTAAAACTAGAAACTAATCTAAACAACAACCAATGAAATTATACAATTTAATAAAGAAAACCGGTTTTTTGCTTGCTTTACTATTTGTTAGTCAGTCTTGCAGCAGTGGAAATGATTCTGGAGATGAGACCCCTGCCGCAACAGGACCTTCAAATCTTTCTGTTACGGTAGAAGTAATTGGTAAAACTGCTGATAAACCTAACGGTGACGGTAGCGGAAAAGTGAAATTGACAATTACGGCGACAAATGCAACGTCATATAAAGTGGTGATTGATAATAAGTCACAAGATATTACAGCAGGTGATTTGACATATGAATTTACAACTTCGGGAACTAAAAATTATCCAATTATAGTTTCTGCATATAACGGCTTACAGTTTGTGAGCACAACAACTTCGGTAAATGTTTTTGTTGCTCGAAAATTGCTTTGGGCTGATGAATTTGATGTCAATGGTGCGCCAAATACTTCAAAATGGGGATACAATACCGGAACTGGAAACGGTTGGGGAAATAACGAACTAGAATATTACACAACTCGTCCTGAAAATGTAATTGTTGAAAATGGATTTTTAAAAATTAAAGCAATTAAAGAAGAATATATGGGAAGCCATTATACTTCGGCAAGATTGCTTACAAAAGGAAAATTCTCTTTTAAATATGGTCGTGCCGAAGTTCGTGCAAAATTGCCAGTTGGTGGCGGAACGTGGCCTGCTTTCTGGATGCTGGGCGACAATATTGATACGGCTCCCTGGCCAGCGTGTGGCGAAGTTGATATTTTGGAATCGGTTGGAAATAATCCAAATGTAAACCATTCTTCTTTGCATTCACCTGGGCGCTCAGGAAATACTCCTGACACTGCTATAACAACGGTTCCAAATTCAGCCACAGAATTTCATGTTTATGCCGCCGAATGGAGCGCAGAAAGCATTAAGTTTTATGTAGATGACAATTTATTTTACACATATGGAAATACTAGTTCATCACCATTTAATGCCAATTTTTTCTTGATTTTGAATTTGGCTATGGGTGGAAATTTTGGAGGAACAGTTGATCCTAATTTTACCAATGCAACTTTTGAAGTTGACTATGTAAGGGTGTACAATTAACATAAAATTTTTTCTGTAAAGCTCCGGAAACAGTAGCTTTACAGATTAAAATTTTTTAAAATATGAAAAAGGCAAGTAAAGTTATTTTAGTAGTATTCCTACTTTTTGTTAGTGGTTCATTTTATGGTCAGAATCTAAAAATTATGACTTACAATATTCGTTTGGATATTGCTTCTGACGGAGAAAATGCATGGCCAAACCGAAAGGATTATTTTGCTTCTCAAATACAATTTTACAGTCCTGATATTTTTGGAGTTCAGGAAGCAACTCCAAATCAGGTTACAGATATTGCTTTGGCTTTGCCAGAATATAAAAATTTTGGAGTTGCAAGAGAAGGCGTTGGAAAAGGAGAAGCTTGTACGATTTATTACAAAAAAAGCCGTTTTCAGCTATTGCATTCAAATACATTTTGGCTGTCAGAAACACCAGATGTAATTTCGAAAGGTTGGGATGCGGCTTACAATAGAATTTGCACGTATGGTCTTTTTAAGGATTTAAAAACTAAAAAAGTATTCTATGTTTTTAATCTGCATCTGGATCATATGGGCGAGGTTGCGAGAGTAAAGGGTGTTGATCTTGTTTTGTCAAAAATTGCAGCAGTCAACACAAAAAAATATCCTGTTTTTTTAATGGGAGATTTTAATTCGGAGCCGGATACAAAACAAATTGTGGCAGTAAAAAAAGTGATGGATGATACAAAAGATGTTTCAGTAGAAAAACCTTTTGGGCCCTCTGGAACGTTCAATGATTTTAAACACGACAAACCTGTAACATTATTGATTGATTACATTTTTGTTTCAAAAAATAGCGGGCTTAAGATTTATAAACATGCAGTTTTAAGTGATTCTAAAGATTTAAAATATCCTTCAGATCATTTACCTGTTTTAATAGAAATAGATTAGATATGAAAAATAGCATCAAAAAACTTCAAATTTTACTTTTACTGCCTTTAATAGCGGTTCAAATAAAATGCGGTTCTTCAAAAAATGCAACGTCCAATTCTGGAAAAGCTGCTTCTTGGATTACAACCACAGATGAAACATCAAAATTGAAAAAACAGCCAGATTTGGTTTTTAACTCAGATGTAAATTCAAATCAGACCATTTTGGTTGACGCTTCACAGAAATTTCAGACTATTGAAGGTTTTGGATTTTCTTTAACTGGAGGAAGTGCTCAGACTATTTTGAAACTGGATAAAGCAAAAAGAGAAGCATTGCTTCAAGAGCTTTTTTCTAGAAAAAATGATGCTGTAGGTATAAGTTATTTACGAATCAGTATTGGTGCTTCAGATTTGAATGAAACAGTTTTTTCGTATGATGATATGCCAGAAGGCCAAACCGATTTAAAATTGGAACATTTTAATCTTGGTCCAGATTTAAAAGATGTGGTTCCGGTTTTAAAAGAAATTTTAGCCATAAATCCGAAAATCAAAATTATGGGTTCTCCGTGGTCGCCTCCAGTTTGGATGAAAGATAACGGAAGTTCAAAAGGTGGCAGTTTACAGCCAAAATATTATCAGGTTTATGCCGAGTATTTTGTAAAATATATCCAGGCAATGAAAGCGCAGGGAATTGTAATTGATGCGATTACGCCTCAAAACGAACCTTTGCACCCAGGAAATAATCCTAGTTTGCTAATGTTGGCGGAACAGCAGGCAGATTTTATTGGAAACAATTTAGGCCCAGCATTTAAAGCAGCAGGAATTAAAACTAAAATTATTGTTTACGATCATAATTGCAATAAGCCAGAATATCCTTTGACGATTTTAAAAGATCCAAAAGCAAATCCATTTGTTGCTGGTTCTGCTTTTCATTTGTACGAAGGTGATATCAGCGCTTTGACAACAGTTCATGATGCGTTTCCAAATAAAGATTTATATTTTACAGAACAATATACAGGATCAAAAAGCAGTTTTGAAAACGACTTGAAATGGAGTGTGAAAAATGTTGTAATTGGTTCAATGCGAAATTGGAGCAAAAATGCACTTTCATGGGGATTAGCAAATGACGAATACTACAAACCGTTTACGCCGGGAGGATGTTCTACATGTAAAGGTGCTTTAATGATTGATCAAAATCAGAATATTAAAAGAGAAGTAGGCTATTATATTATTGGACATGCTTCGAAATTTGTTCCTGAAGGATCCGTAAGAATTGGAAGTAATATTGCTGGAAATTTGCATAATGTTGCTTTCAAGACGCCATCAGGTCAAATTGTCCTAATTGTAGAAAATGACGGAACTACAGCAGAAACATTCAATATCAAATACAATCAAAAACAAATTTCAACTACTTTAAACGCTGGTGCGGTAGCAACTTACGTTTGGTAATCAAAATTAAATTCATGAAGAAATTAACCACATTTACCTTGTTGATGGTATCGTTTTTTGCGGTCGCTCAACAAGAAACAATAGACCAGAAAGTAGATGCTCTATTGAAGAAAATGACTATTGAAGAAAAAATAGGTCAGCTTAATCAATACACTGGTGATAATCAGGCAACAGGGCCAATTACCATAAACCCCAACAAACAATCTGAAATTAAACAAGGTTTAATAGGTTCGATGTTGAATATCATTGGAACAAAATATACTAGACAATATCAGGAATTAGCTATGCAGTCGCGTTTAAAAATTCCGTTGTTGTTTGGTCAGGACGTTATTCACGGTTACAAAACAACATTTCCGATTCCGTTAGCCGAAGCAGCGAGCTGGGATTTAGCAGCAATTGAATTAGCAGCAAGAGTTGCAGCGACTGAAGCATCTGCAAGCGGTATTCACTGGACATTTGCTCCAATGGTTGATATTGGACGTGATCCAAGATGGGGAAGAGTTATGGAAGGCGCCGGAGAAGATACGTACTTAGGTTCTAAAATTGCTTATGCACGCGTAAAAGGTTTTCAAGGAAATAAATTAGGAGATTTAAACTCTGTTATGGCTTGTGTAAAACACTTTGCGGCTTATGGCGCAGGTGTTGGCGGAAGAGATTATAACTCTGTTGATATGAGTGAAAGAATGTTGCTTGAAACGTATTTGCCTCCTTTTAAATCGGCTTTAGATGCTGGTGCGGCGACATTTATGAATTCATTTAATGATTTGAACGGAATTCCAGCAACAGGAAATGCACATTTGCAACGTGATATCTTAAAAGGAAAATGGAATTTTCAAGGTTTTGTAGTTTCTGACTGGGGATCAATTGGAGAAATGGTGGCGCACGGTTACTCAAAAGATCTTAAAGAAGCTGCGTATGCTGCTATTACTGCAGGAAGTGATATGGACATGGAAAGTAATGCGTATCGTAACAATCTTGTGGCTTTAGTAAAAGAAGGAAGAGTTTCTATCGATTTGATTGATGATGCGGTAAAGCGTATTTTACGCAAAAAATATGAGTTAGGATTATTTGATGATCCTTATCGATATTCAGATGAAAAAAGAGCTGAGAAGGTTTTGGCAAATCCGGAAAATAGAAAAGCGGCGCTTCAAGTAGCAGAGAAAAGTATTGTTTTATTAAAGAATGATAACCAAACGTTGCCACTTTCTAAAAGTTTAAAAACAATTGCATTCATTGGACCAATGGTAAAAGAATACAAAGCCAATATGGGATTTTGGTCTGTTGAATTGCCAAATGTAGATTATGATAAATGGGTTGTTTCGCAATGGGATGGTTTGCAAAATAAAGTGGGTAAAAATACCAAACTGCTTTACGCTAAAGGTTGTGACGTTACTGGTGACAATAAAGATGGTTTTGCAGAAGCAGTAGAAACGGCAAAACAAGCCGATGTTGTTATTTTGAGTATTGGAGAAAGGCACGACATGAGCGGTGAAGCAAAAAGCCGAAGCGATTTACATTTGCCAGGTGTTCAGGAAGATTTAGTAAAAGCAATTCAGGCAACAGGAAAACCAGTTGTGGTTTTAGTAAATGCAGGAAGACCACTTATTTTCAATTGGACAGCAGATAACGTTCCTGCAATTGTTTATACGTGGTGGTTAGGTTCAGAAGCAGGAAATGCAATCGCAAATGTTTTATTTGGAGATTATAATCCGTCAGGAAAATTACCTATGAGTTTCCCTAGAGAAGTTGGTCAAATACCAATTTATTATAATCACTTTAGCACAGGAAGACCAGCTAAAAATGAAGATTCTAAAAACTATGTTTCAGCTTATATTGACTTAAAAAACTCACCTAAATTTCCATTTGGATACGGTTTGAGTTATACAAAATTCGATTATTCTGGTTTGAAATTATCTTCAACAAAAATTAAAAGCAACGAAACAATTAAGGTTTCTTTCCAATTATCAAATGTTGGAAAAGTGGCAGGAGAAGAAGTTGTGCAATTGTATTTGAAAGATAAATTTGGATCTGTTGTTAGGCCAGTTTTAGAATTAAGAGATTTCCAAAAAGTGAAATTAAATGCTGGAGAATCTAAAACAATTGAGTTTACGATTGATAAAGAGAAACTTTCATTCTATAACAATAAATTAGAATGGGTTGCTGAACCTGGAGATTTTGAAGTAATGATAGGAGCTTCGTCAGCAGATATAAAACTTAGAGCAGACTTTGAATTAGTACAATAGTAGAAGTCAATTTTAAATTGGCGTTATGGATTTTATAAAGGTTTTGAATTATTTCAAAACAGTATTTATAAAATCCATAGCGCCAATTCCTTTGTATGAAGCGTATAAAGCCTTGTCAAAAGCTTCGCGTTTTGCCTTTTTATCTTTTGCCTCAGTTTCAACAATCATTTCGTTGAAAATTTTTTCTTGTTGTTGGCTGTATTTTATTGATTCTTCTAATAAATAAGTTTTCGAAACAAATCCGAAAGAAGTCCAGATTTTGGTTCTTATTTTTTTATTTATATTTTTTAATGGATTAGTACTCATATCTCTCGCATTGACTTTCTGACTAAATAAGTAAGAAGCAAATATATAATTTATTATACTAATTTTCTTACTTTTATTTTTAAACAATAACAAAATTATTTAAATGTGTTATTATGACGCAATGTACTTATTTTTTTTATATTTGATTTTAATTTTAAGTTAAAATTGTGAGAGACACACTTATTTAACAAGTGCTAATTTTGTCTTATAATATCTAAATTGTTTTATTTTTATAAAAATAGAGTAAATTGCAGGGTTATTTGATAAAGAAAAAGGCGCATATAAATGTCAAAAATGTTAAAAGACATCATAGAAAATAATGAAAATTATCAGCCGGGACTGTCGATTGACTGTGTAATTTTTGGTTTTCATGACAATCAGCTTAAGGTTTTATTGATTAAAATTCCGCATCGCGAAACGTGGTCTTTGCCCGGTGGATTTATTCCGGTAGATCAGGATATTGATGTGGCGGCGGTTACCGTTTTAAATGAAAGAACTGGAGTTGACGGTATTTTTTTAAGACAATTTGCCACTTTCGGAAAAGTAAAACGAAACGATCAGCATTTTGATAAAAAGATATTAGAGCATTTAAAAATTGAAGAAGAAAAAGGGAAATGGCTGATGCGTCGTTTTGTTACAATTGGATATTATGCGTTGGTAGATTTTTTGAAAACCATTCCAAAACCAGCCAATAAAGACGAAATAATTGAATGGATTGATCATAAAGAAGTTCCAGAATTAATTTTAGATCACAAAGAAATTCTTGATAAAGCATTGGACACTTTGAGAACAGAATTGAATTTAATGCCGATTGGATATAATTTACTGCCCGAGAAATTTACGATTCCAGAGCTTCAAAAATTATACGAAACGATTTTAGATAAAAAATTAGACCGGAGAAACTTTCTTAGAAAAATAACTAACATCGGAATTCTTAATAAGCTTGACGAGAAGAAAAGCAACGTAGCACACAAAGCACCAAATTTATATTCTTTTGATAAAGAAAAATATGATGAAGTCTTAAAAAACGGATTAAATCAAGGTTGGTAATTGAGACCTAACAGGTTTTTAAAATCTGTTAGGTCTGTTAAAAGACTATACTATGATAGCAATTGAAACATTTAGAAAATTAGCCATGTCGTTTCCGAATGCAACAGAAGAGCCACATTTCGAGAAAACTTCTTTTCGTGTCAATAAGAAAATCTTCGGTACTTTTGATGAAAAGAATAACAGAGCGGTTTTAAAATTAAACGAAATCGACCAATCTGTTTTTTGTGCGTCAAGCGAAATGATCTTTTATCCAATTCCGAATAAATGGGGAAAACAAGGATGGACAATTGTCGAACTTTCAAAAGTAAGACCCGAAATGTTTGAAGACGCTCTGATACGATCTTATGAAAATGTAATCTCAAAAAAGAAATAATTTTTATCTCACAATTGTTCTAAAAGTCAAATTTACTCTTGGTTTTGAAGTCGTTTTGGTTGGAGGCAAACGATGTAACCAATACGTTTGTGTTTCATCTTTCATTACTAATAAACTACCGTGTTCCAGAATTAAGGAAACAACTTCTTTGGTTTCTTTATGTTTAAATCCAAACTTGCGTTCCGCACCAAAACTAACCGAACCAATGGCGCCATTTTTCTTTAAATCTTTTTCAGCATCACTGTGCCATGCCATTCCTTCTTCTCCGGAATGATATAAATTTAAGAGACAAGAATTGAAAGTTTCACCCGTTTCCTTTTCAATAATTGCTTTTAATTCTAATAATTCCTTTGTCCACGGAAGTGCTTTTTTGGTTGTATTCGAATAGGTATATTCAAAACCCGAATCGCCGTACCAAGCCACTTTTCTTTTAGTCAAAATTAATTTTCCGAAGATAATCGCTTCGTCATTTTTCCATTCGATAGTATTCAAAAGAATATCTAAATAATGGTTTGAATCTTCACGAGAAAATAATTTTCCATAATAATTCACCGTTCCATCTTTTGGAAGCAGGTTTGTATTTTCGTCTGTATGCGGATTAAATAAGTCCATTTTTCCAGTTTTGATATTCGGTTTTCATGCAATGTCCGCAAGGCCTGAAACCATTTTTTTTAGCTTCATCTTCCGATAAAAAGAAAACCCGATTTTCGTGTTTCATTCTTTTTCCGGAAGCACATTTTAATGTTCCGTAAATTTTTAGTTTTCGGTTTCCACCGAAGCAAATTTCTGCATTTTTAATTTTATTTCTAAGATCGGAATCAAGAATTTTGTTGTGTTGTATCATTTGTTTTGTTATTGGAAAGGCGCAAAATGTTGCATTATTGGCGCGAATTAATCTCGCAAAGTCGCGGAGACGCAAAGTTTATATTGAAATATTAAGATTAATAAGGATTTGTGAAAATCAGACCAGATTCCTTAAAAACTTAAAACGTTAGTAATGCATTATTTCTTAGCGACTCTGCGACTTTGCGAGATTCAATTTATCACGATAGTGCATCATGAAAAATAATCCCCAAAGTATGCCGTTCACCAGAATTAATCTCGCAAAGTCGCGGAGACGCAAAGTTTATATTGAAATATAGATTAATAAGGATTTGTGAAAATCAGACCAGATTCCTTAAAAACTTAAAACGTTAGTAATGCATTATTTCTTAGCGACTCTGCGACTTTGCGAGATTCAATTTATCACGATAGTGCATCATGAAATATAATTCCCAACGTATAACGTTCTCCCGAATGAATTTCGCTCACACCATGTTTCATATTGACACGATAATATCCTTTTGTGCCTTTTACAGGTCTGAAATTGGTTGTAAAAACCAAAGCATCACCTTTTTTAGGTTTCAAAACAATCGCTTTTGATTGCGCTTTTGGCGTTTGCTGTGTTAATACAAATTCTCCTCCCGTAAAATCTTCATCGGGTTCGTTTAGGAAAAGAACTATTTGAATAGGAAAATAAACATCTCCATATAAATCCTGATGCAAAGTATTAAAACCACTTTCACCATATTTTAAAATTAAAACCGTTGCTTTTAGTTGATTATTTTCGTGACATTCTTCGAGTAATTTTTCGTGTGTTTCCGGAAAAATGGTGTCCATGTTTAACACTTTCATCCACGCATTGGCAATTGGAGCCAGTTTTGGATAAATAGATGAACGTATGTTTTGAATCAAATCCGGAAGTGGATAATTAAAGTATTTATATTCTCCTAAGCCAAAGCGATAACGCTCCATAACAACTGTTTTTCGGTATAAATTTGGATTATCATAATCGAATTTCAAGTCTTCGCATTCTTCGTTATTCAGTAAATTTGGAATGATTGTAAATCCATTTTCGTGCATAGATTCGGTTATGCTTTCCCAGTTTTGAGAAGCAATTTTTGATTGTATATTTTGCATAAATAAATTATTATGTGGTTTTTTTTCATCGTAGAGGCGGACAGCAGTGCGCCTACGCAAAGATTGTCGCAAAGATTGAAAGTAGAAATACGTGACGTTAGACGCACTGCAGTGCGTCCCTACGGATATGCTTTGTGTAAATTAAATTAAAGATTTATCTGCGCACCTTCCCAGCCAATTATAGCCGTTTTACGTGTGTTTCCCCACATATAACCGCCAAAGGTTCCTGTGGATTGGATAACACGATGACACGGAATTAAAAATGCTACAGAATTGCTTCCAATTGCAGTCCCGACAGCGCGTGAAGCACTCGGTTTTTCAATTTGATGCGCAATGGAACCGTAAGTCGAAAGTTGTCCCATTGGAATTTTTAGCAACGTTTCCCAAACTTTCAATTGGAAATCAGTTCCTTTTAAATGCAGTTTGATTTCAGATAATTTACTCCAGTCGTTTTGGAAAATAAACAAGGCATTTTGTTGTACTAAATCCAGTTTTCTAGAGAATGTTGCATTCGGAAATTTGTGTTTTAAATCTTCAAATCCGATTTCTTCGTTTTCGGCGAAAGCCATAAAACAAACCCCTTTTTGGGTCGAAGCGACAATTATATTTCCAAACGGACTTTCGGCAAAACTGAAGTTGATTTCTAAATTCTTTCCGCCATTTTTATATTCGGCCGGAGTCATTCCTTCGATGTTTACGAATAAATCATGAAGACGGCTTGTTCCGGAAAGTCCTGTTTCGTAGGCTGTTTCAGAAATGGTTGCCTGATTTTCTTTGAGTAATTTCTTTGCGTGTTCAAGACTTGTGTACTGTAAAAATTTCTTCGGACTTGTGCCTGCCCAATCGCTAAAAAGCCTCTGAAAGTGAAACGGACTCAAATGTACTTTATCCGCAACCTCATCAAGATTGGGCTGATCTTTAAAATTTGCTTTGATATAATCGATAGCTTCGGCTATACGATTATAATTAATGGTTTCTTGTGTGTTCATTTTTATTCCATTTTATAAGGCAAAGATCGATTGGTTTTTGCTGGCATAAAATCCGAAACTTGCTGCGTTTTTTTAAACCGCAAAGTGCGCTAAGATTTACGCAAAGATCGCAATGTTTTTAATCTCGCAAAGACGCGAAGTCGCAAAGATTTACTTTTTAAGTTTGCTTATCTTTATGGAATTACTTTGCGATCCTTAGATTTCGCTCAGGATGACAATAGCAAGAAAAATTTTTTCGACTTCGCGTCTTTGCGAGATTATATTGTTCGTTATAATTCTTTTTCCATTTTGTAATTTATAATCTCAACGCCTTTTACTATGTTTTTTTGTTTTGCTTTTATAACAAATCCTTTCTTTTCGAAAAATGGTTTTGCGGTTATGCTTACATCAGAAGTTATACTTTTTGAATGATGTTTTTTAGCTTCAAGTTCTAATTCGGTAAAGATTTTGTTGGCAATTCCTTGTCTTTGAAAGTCTTTGTGAATGAAAAAGAAGTCGATATAATTGCCATCTTTCAGAGTTCCGAAACCAGCCATTTTGTTTTCAATTATTACAAGTAAAACAAATTGTTTTTCAACAACATCAATCCAGCGTTGTGTGATTTTTGCA
Source organism: Flavobacterium sp. 245 (assembly GCF_004362055.1). Classification (GTDB taxonomy): domain Bacteria; phylum Bacteroidota; class Bacteroidia; order Flavobacteriales; family Flavobacteriaceae; genus Flavobacterium. The sequence continues at coordinate 19,261 of NZ_SNXB01000001.1, read as the reverse complement.
CCAGAAGTCCAAGCGTTAATTTGTTCAGTATTATAATCGTTTTTACAAACCGATTGGATGGTTTGGACGAACAATTCCTTCATTTCGGGAAGATCCGAAATTGTAGCTTTTCTGAAATTCATTTTTTAATGTTTGAAATTAATGTGCCACAGTTTTAGAAAAAACATTAATTATAATAACACCAATTACAATTAAACTCAGCCCAATTATTGCTGGCAAATCTGGTATTTCTTTGAAGAAAATAGCACCAATTGCTGTAATTAAAACAATTCCGACTCCAGACCAAATGGCGTAAGCAAAACCAACGGGAATTGTTCTGATTGCAAAACTCAAACAATAAAATGCACCACAATAACCAATTACAGTAATAATACTCGGAATTAATTTAGTGAATTCTGAAGATTTTTTTAATGCCGAAGTTGCTATGATTTCGAAAATTATGGCAATGAATAAGAATAAGAAGTTCTTCATGATTCGTGTTTTTTACAAAGTTAAGCTTTGTTTGAAACCGAAAAGTATTTATTTATCGAATATGAATTTCTGTTTCATTGCTTTTTACTTCATCAAAACAATCAATACATAACATTTTAAAATCGGCTTTGGCTTGAAAAACTTCAGTCCATACTTCTCCATTATCAAGAAGCCATTGTTCGCATTGTCTGCACCATGCAATTTGTGGAAGATCTTCTTTAACTTCTGAATAGTAAAAACCTACTTTTTCTTTTGAGTCTATTGCCATTGCAATGTGAATACAGGCGAAAGTCATTTCTTTTGAACCATGTATTTCACATAAAATTTTTTCGATCATATTTTTTTGATGTTCTGGGGTTCAAATTTAAATTTTAAATTTAAGGAGACACAAAATAATATCAGAATATTTAAAGTTCTTGGTCTACGTGTGCGTGAGGGATAGGAGGAAGCTACCGAAGTAGCCCGGATAGCCCGACAGTGTTTAAGAAAAGGCCTAATGAGCGCAAAGTATATTTAGGCCTTTTTTTAAATAATGGCACGCCCTAATTATTTTAGATTTTAGAAAATATACTTTTAAAATCAACTACGGATTGAGTGATAATCCTACGCTAAAAAACAATCGCACTTTATCAATGTTGTTTATCCACGACATATCAAAATGAATAGGACCTAAAATAGACTGATAAGAAATCGCTGATCCTCCAGACAATATAAGGCTAGGCTCGGTGTTTTCGTCCCACTTTCCTTTTGGGCTAAATACATGACCGATATAATCGTCAAAAGTATCAAAACCTACACTAGCAATATTAAAGTGTGGAGTAAGGTAAATTTTTCCGGTTAGATTTATTTGAGAGCCGAGTCTAAGTCCCATATATTGCGTGACATTGACTTCGTCTTCATTTAGACCGGCAAATGAAAAACGATTGCTGCCAGAGCTTGGAATAATACCTCCTAAAAAATATTTTGTAGCATAACCAAATCCTGAAAACGGAATTTGATCGTCTTTAAGTTTATCCTGAAAAATAAAATAGGAATCAAATCCTACAATGCCTGTAATTCTCTTTTTTAAGAGTGCCCTCTTTTCAAAACTAAAACCAAATTTTGTGTAGCCATTTGTTGAACCGGAAATATTTATTAAATCAGGAGCAGAAAAAGAGGCGTCGACATCACTAAGGAATGATCTCGCTACATTTGCTTTTATAATGTTTCCGCTTGTCGCAAAAAATACCTTGTCCATATCATTATAGGAATAATGCATGTTGAATTCGATATTATTAGCTTTGTAGTTGTTTATATTGACGGAGTTTGGATTGTATTCCCGGTCATATTTTGGTTTTAGGTTAGAGTGGATATAGTTTAAGCCAAAACCTGCATAACTTTTCAGCGAATTTAAATTTTTGTTGACCTCGTTATTGATTTCAATAGCATTATAAAGTATATTGTCTGATGCTTTGCCATTGATGTAAATTTCTTGTCGCAGCAAGGCACCATAAGCTTCAGACATCCACCACCATTCTCTGTTTTGCCCGAAATTTTTCTGATAATTGATTCTTGCTTTTGGCTGTTCTGCAATATCCAAAGTTAAAAGAAGACGCGATGCATCGGCGAGAATATTTCGGCCGGTGTAATTAAAAATGATCCCAACGCCTCTGTAAGTGTCATAATGTATTGAGGTGTTGAGCTGATTTTTGGCGCGTTCAAATCCAAACAATGTAATTCCTAATTTGTCTCCGTCTTTGATGAAATAGCTATAGGTTATCTGATCAAAAAGATTGGTACCCATAGCCCTGTTAATTCCGGCTATTAAATCTTTTGTGGTGTATTTTACATGTGTTTTAAGGTTTGCTCTTCCTAATACCAAAGGCATATTCTCAGGACTTATATTTTTATAAACAATTGTGTCCAGGACAAATTCTTTTGGCATATCAGGCAACGCGTGCGTGCGTTGCGGAAATGCTTTTAGTTTTTCTGATAAGGCAATTAAAGCAGGAAGATTTTGATTTGTAGCGATTTTACCGTCTTTGTAAATTTCGTCACTATCTGCAAAATCAGCGGTAGAGAAACGTAAGTTGGGTAAGTGATCGACTAATATTGTACAACGATCACGATTTGCAGGATTCTTAATATTGCTCGGAAACATACTGGTCTGCATCAATATTGTCATGACATTGTTCAGTTTGTCAATTGGTTCCAATCCGCCACCTACATCACTTCCAATAATAATATCGGCGCCCATTTGTTGGGCAACATCAGTCGGGAAATTATTTAATACCCCTCCATCTACTAAAATTGATTTTTCGTAAGGCATTGGTTTAAAAACGGCTGGCAATGACATACTTGCCCGCATAGCATAAGCTAAACTACCTTTGCTTAAAATAACTTCTTTCCCCTCAACCAAGTCGGTAGCCATAGCTCGAAACGGAATAGGGAGACTGTCAAAATCTCTAACATTATATACAGGAAAGGTTAATTCAGAAAGGTATTCTCTTAGGTTTTGATCATTTAATAGAGAACCAATACTATTAAGTTTTCCATCTTTAACACCTATTCCAACTAAATATCTTTGAAATTCTCGTTTTTCTTCTGCACTTACAGATCGCAACGATTGGCCTCCGCCAAGGAGTTTATCCCAATATATATTTTTAGTGATTTTTTCGATACTGTCACCAGAATATCCCATGGCGTACAAACCTCCAATGATGCTTCCCATACTGTTTCCAACGATAAGATCAGGGACAATGTGTAAGGAATCGAGTTTTTGCAAAAGCGGAATATGGGCAACTCCTTTTGCTCCACCACCGCTTAATACTAATACGACTTTAGGTTTCTTTTCCTGAGAAAAAATGATTTGTGGAAGACTTAGTAAAAAAAAGAAGACGATTAAATAAGTAGTTTTTTTCAAGCTTGTACTGTTTAAGTGTTTGAGAAATAGAACCTTATTTTAATTATTAAAAGTAAGTAGATATTTGTAAACGTGCAATTTTTTGAGAGAAATGTTTTTTTGTTGAATTACAAAAAGAAAAAACCCGACAGTTTTTTTGAACTTGTCGGGTTTGAAATATGTATTAAAAATCTAATCCCGATAGCTATCGAGACAGAAATCTAAATTTACTAGTATCTGTAGTATTCTGGTTTGAATGGACCTTGAACTTCAACACCAATATAAGCAGCTTGATCTTCTCTTAGAACTTCAAGTTCAACGCCTAATTTAGCTAAGTGTAAAGCAGCAACTTTTTCATCTAAGTGTTTAGGCAACATATAAACGTCATTGTTGTAAGCAGCACTGTTGTTCCATAATTCGATTTGTGCCAAAGTTTGGTTTGTAAATGAGTTACTCATTACAAAACTTGGGTGACCTGTAGCACAACCAAGGTTTACTAAACGGCCTTCAGCAAGAATAATGATATCTTTTCCAGCAATGTTGTATTTGTCAACCTGAGGTTTGATTTCGATTTTAGATGCACCGTGGTTTTTATTCAACCAAGCCATATCAATTTCGTTATCAAAGTGTCCGATGTTACAAACAACAGTTTTGTCTTTCATTTGCTCGAAGTGCTCTCCAAGAACGATATCTTTATTTCCTGTAGTTGTAATGATGATATCAGCATTAGCAATAACAGTGTTTAATTTTTTAACTTCATAACCGTCCATTGCAGCTTGTAAAGCACAAATTGGATCGATTTCAGTAACAGTTACAATAGATCCTGCACCTCTGAAAGAAGCAGCAGTTCCTTTTCCAACGTCACCATATCCACAAACAACAACTCTTTTTCCAGCTAACATTAAGTCAGTTGCACGACGAACTGCATCTACTGCAGATTCTTTACAACCGTATTTGTTATCAAATTTAGATTTAGTAACAGAGTCATTAATGTTGATTGCAGGCATTGGTAAAGTTCCAGCTTTTACTCTTTCGTAAAGTCTGTGAACACCAGTTGTAGTTTCTTCAGATAAACCTTTGATTCCAGGAACTAATTCTGGGAAACGGTCAATAACCATGTTTGTTAAATCTCCACCATCATCAAGAATCATGTTCAATGGTTTTCTGTCTTCACCAAAGAATAAAGTTTGCTCAATACACCAGTCAAATGATTGCTCATCAAGACCTTTCCAAGCATAAACCTGAATTCCAGCAGCAGCAATAGCAGCAGCAGCCTGATCCTGAGTAGAGAAAATGTTACAAGAAGACCAAGTAACCTCAGCACCAAGAGCAATTAAAGTTTCGATCAAAACAGCAGTTTGAATCGTCATGTGCAAACATCCAGCGATACGAGCACCTTTAAGAGGTTGTTCGTCTTTATATTCAGCACGAAGCGCCATTAAACCTGGCATTTCAGCTTCAGCTAGTTCAATTTCTTTTCTTCCCCAAGCCGCTAGAGAAATGTCTTTTACTTTGAAAGCCACATAAGGCGTAGTTGTAGTACTCATTTATAGTATATTTGTATTGTAAAATTTTTGCAAATTTACGGAATACCTTTGGAATTTTTACTATTTCTATAAGATTTGTGAAATCTTTAATTTCTTAATCTTTAGAACGTTAGTTTGTAAATTGTTTTTTACGATATAAGTAATATAAGTTCATTTAAAAAAGATTCTTAAATATGCTTTTGAAACCATTTAAGTAATATAAGTTCATTTAAAAAGATTCTGAAACTATTACCTTTGCTGTGAATTGCTTATATTTACTATTACATCTTTTAACCCAGAGTTATATTTTCTTAAATAACTTATATGTTTTAAAATTTACACCCAATAATTTATAATTAACCATTTACAATTTATAATTAAAAAATAATGCCTTTATTTCAGACCATACAATTCAACGAAACGACTAAAATTTTAATTTGGGAAATAACAGAATCTCTCGAAGAATTATTGAGTAAAGTTGTGCTGAAAGAAAAAACACAAAAGCGATTGGACGGAATGAAATCTCAATTGCATCAACGTGCTTTTTTAAGCGTTCGAATGTTGATTCAGGAAATGGGTTTTACAGATAAAGATTTGCATTATGACGAATTCGGAAAACCTTATTTTGATTGTCATAATTACATTTCAATTACACATTCGTATCATTTTGCAGCAATCATTATAAGTCACGAAACCGTAGGAATCGACATGGAATTACAGCGTGAAAAAATTCAGAAAATTGCAGATAAATTTACTGACTTTGAATGCAGTTATTTAAAACCAGAATTTACACAAAAATACATCCAAAAATTAACTGTTATATGGGGAGCTAAAGAAGCGATTTTTAAAATCAGAAATGAAAAAGGTATCAGTTTTAAAGACCATATTCAGGTTGAGGATTTTTCTTTAGAAAAAGCTCAAACGCAGGCAAGTCTTCATTTTGATGATTTAGTAAAAGATTTTAATGTGCATTACCAAGAAGTTAAATCAGATAATTTTGAAGGGACTTTTACGTTGGTTTATGCTTTTGAGAAGTAGTTTTTTAGGCTTTCAGTTTTTAAACTTCACTTTCCTTCTGTCTGTGCTGAAACATACTCATATGCAAAAAAGTGCTCATTTTTCTAGCTCTACGTTTTAGCGTTTCTACATTTTCGCCTTCAAAATGTTCATCTAATGTCTGCGCCCAATAATTTAGCCAAATTCCGAATTCATTTGCCGTAATCTTACTGCCAAAATGTTCGTCAACGTCATTATGAACCGCATGCGGATTTCCTTTATACTTACGAACAGCAAATAAATTAGTTTCCCAAAAATCAGTGAGTTTTTCAAGATGCGCGTCCCAATCGGTAATCATTTCGTTAAAATAAAAGCCGATTTCTTTATCGGCCCTTATTTTAGCATAGAACTGATGTACTAGAAAAGAAACATCAGCTCTATTTTCTATTTGCTTTTTCATAGTACAAAACTATTCAGAAATATTAGTAAAACACTTAATAAGGCGCTTAAAATAATAAGGTTAAAAACTACTTTGTGTTTCATTTGTGCTAAAATTGAAGTGTTGGCAAAAACACAAGCTAAAACAATAATTGCCAGTTGAATCATTTGTCCAATAGAAGTTCCGTGTGAAAGAATGTACATTGCAGCAGCGCCACCTAAACAGCTTTGACCAATTACAGCCATTGCTGCAGAACCCATGTAGTTTTTATTGAAATTTTCGAATGTTGTTTGATATAGTGTCATGATATTGTGATTTTTATACTACAAAGGTACAGGCACAATACCACTGCATTTTATGATTAAAATCATAAAACAAGAATTTTTTTATCGATATACTTTTCGGTTTATGATCTTTAATTCGCCCTTTTTTTCCAAAGTTTTAATTGTTCGGATGACTGTTTCTACCCGTAAACCTGTTAAATCACCAATTTGCTGTCGGGTAAAATTGATGAGATAGCCATTGGCTTCTTTTTTAAAATTAAAATAAGCAATTCCGTGATCGATTAATTTTAAAACACGGTGTTCTGGCTCGTGTGTCGAAATTTCAGCTGCCATTACCGATTTATAATATAAGCGCTGTGCCAGATTTTCGATTATCTTGATACTTATTGCCGCATTTTCTTCAAGAAGCGTCATGAATTTAGATTTTGGCAGAAGAAAAATTTCACAATCTTCAACTGCAATAGCATTGGCTGGGTATTTTTGATTTAAAAACAATGGAGGTTCTCCAAAAGATTGTTCTTTATAAAAGATACCCTGAATAAATTCGCGTCCATCATCATTGTAATTGCTCATTTTGATTTCGCCCGAAATAATCTGGTAATAATGCGTTGGCAGGCTTCCTTCTTCAAAAATAATGTCATTTTTCTCGAAGGATTTTTTTAAGGCGCCATATTTTTCTAATAATGAAGCAGCAATCATAATTTTTTCATTGGTTGTCAGTGACGATTGTACAAATATAATTCATTCAAAATAGTTCTTCTACGTTAAAAACTTTTTACTTTTACGGCCATTATGGAGCAAAAATTACTCAATATACACCAACAGATTTTAGATGCTAAAAAAAATGGACAAAAATTATTGGCCATTTTACTAGATCCTGATAAAATCGTATTGGAAAATCTAGATCATTTAGTACTTAAAATAAATCAATCTCCTGCTACACATATTTTTGTGGGAGGAAGTATTGTAGAAAATACAATTTTAGAAGAATTAATTGCGCAGTTAAAAGAAAAAACAAATTTGCCAGTGGTTATTTTTCCAGGTGATCCATCGCAGATTTCACCTCAGGCCGATGCGATTTTGTTTTTGGCGTTATTATCAGGCCGAAATCCTGATTATTTGATTGAATATCAGGTTCAGGCAGCACCAATTCTTAAAAAGACAAATCTAGAAGTTATTTCTACCGGATATATTCTGATTGAAAGTGGCAATGAAACTGCAGTCGCACGCGTTAGTAAAACAAAACCGCTCAACCGTGAAAATTTTGATTTGGTTTTGGCAACTGCTCAGGCTGGCGAGATGCTCGGAAATAAATTAATGTATTTAGAGGCTGGAAGTGGTGCTAAGAACGCAGTGCCACTGGAAATGATACAGTTAATTTCGCAAAATGTAGAAATTCCTATAATTGTTGGAGGAGGAATTGTAGATTTGCACGGAATTCAAAATGCCTACAAAGCCGGAGCCGATTTAGTAGTTATTGGAACTGCTTTTGAAAACGACAGCCATTTTTTTGAATCATAAAAAACAACCAAAATAACCAGACAAATGATCGATTTTTTTCTTGACAGTTACAAAAATGCTCCATTGTGGCATATTGCTCTAGAGTTTTTGGTATTTGTTTTCGGAATCTTAAGTGTTTGGTTTGCTAAAAAAGAGAATATTTGGGTCTATCCAACAGGATTAATTGCCACTGTAATTTCGGTGTATTTATTGTATGTTGCAGGTTATATTGGCGATATGATTATCAACGGATATTTCTCAATTATGAGTATTTATGGCTGGTATGTGTGGGCGAAAGGAGGTACAGTTGAGGATAATTTACCTATTACTCGTACAAGTTTTAATGAAAAAATAATCGGAATCGCACTATTTATTGTGACCGTTTTTGTAGTTTTCGGGATTTATAAATATTTCGGCTATAAAATTAATCCAGACAATTATGTAGATATGATTTCGTCGGGAATATTTTTTGCAGGAATGTGGTACATGGCCAGGAAAAAAATCGAAAACTGGACACTTTGGATTATTGGCGATATAATTGTTGTGCCTCTTTATGCTTATCGCGGCTTAGGGATGCTGTCACTTCAATATTTAATTTTTACAATTTTGGCTATTTCAGCTTATTTAGAATGGAGAAAAATCTTAGACAGCAAAAAACAACTATCATAAAAATTGCTTTATTTGGGCCCGAAAGTACGGGAAAAACAACTTTAGCAAAACAGCTTGCAGATTATTACGAAACCGAATGGGTTCCTGAATTTGCACGCGATTACCTACAAGAAAAATGGGAGGAAAATCAGCATATTTGTGTGGCTGATGATATGATGCCAATTGCATACGGACAAACTGCTTTAGAAAATGAAAAACTTTCTCAGGCAAAAAAATACCTGTTCTGCGATACTAACTTAATGGTTACCAAAGTTTTTTCTGAAATGTATTACGGCTTTTGTGATCCGCTTTTGAATGAAGCTGCACTGGAACATGAATACGATTTGTTTTTCTTGACGGATATTGATGTTCCTTGGGAAAAAGACGACATCAGAGATTCTCCAAATGGAAGAGAAACAGTGTTTTCTGTTTTTAAACAAACTTTAATTGATACAAAAAAGCCCTTTATAACATTATCAGGTGATAAAGAAAGTCGCTTGTCAAAAGCAACTGCAATCATTGATGAACTTGCTATGGCTAAAGAAAGTGGCTTTTCTTCGGAAGATTTTGTTCAGTTATATGAACGCGGAATTTCTGTAGATGCTATTCTGAAACAATTAAAAATTTTTAAAAAAGGAATTGCAAAAAGTAATTTAATAAGTCCGGCAACAATTGACAATGGAATTTTAGCTTTTTCAGAATCTGAATTTGAAGAAAAGGCTGCTTTTTTTGATTCACAAAAAGAAAAGTTTAAAATCAAAAAATTTGTTCCGGCTTCTGGTGCTGCTACAAGAATGTTTAAATTTTTAAGAGCTTTCTTAAATGACTTTGATATTGAAAAAGAAACAATAAACGCCTATATAAACAGACAAAAAAACAAAGAGCTGTCCATCTTTATTGTAGCAATGGATAAGTTTCCGTTTTTTAAAGCAATGGAAAAAAAACTGAAATCAATTTATCCTGATTTTGAAAGTTTAGAACGCGATTATAAGAATTACTATTTTATAAAAACATTGCTTTCTCAGGATTATTTTGCTTTTGCAGATAAACCAAAAGCAGTTTTGCCTTTTCATAAATACAAAGATCACATCGCAAACCCAATTGAAGAACATTTAAATGAATGTGTTCATTATGCTTCTTCAAATAAAGTTTCGAATCTCCATTTTACAGTAACCGAAGCTCATCAGGGATTATTTGAAAAAGAGGTCGAAGTGCTTAAGCATAAAGTAGAGAAGGATTCTGGTATTCAAATTAATATTGCTTATTCCTATCAAAATGCTGGTACAGATTCTATTGCTGTTGATACAAAAGACAGATTGGTAAGAGACAAAAATGAAGCATTGATTTTCAGACCAGGCGGACATGGCGCTTTGATTCAGAATTTAAATGCACTGGAAGCTGATGTTATTTTTATTAAAAATATTGATAATGTGATTCAAAATCATATTGACAAAATTACATTGTATAAAAAAGCATTAGCGGGAATTTTGATTGAAGTTCAACAAAAAGTTTTCAATTATTTAAATGCAATTGAGCAGAAAAAAATAGGAGAAAATCAATTAGAAGAAATGATTCTTTTTTTATCAGAAAAGCTAAATATTGAAATTTCAAGCGATTTTGGTATGTTTACTTTTGAGAATAAAATCAGCAAGATTAAAGAACTTTTAGATCGACCTATCAGAGTTTGTGGTATGGTGAAAAATGAAGGAGAACCAGGCGGAGGACCGTTTTGGGTTATGAATGATAAAGGAATAAAATCACTTCAAATTGTCGAAACTTCGCAAGTTGATTTATCAGATAAAAAACAGTCTAAAATTTTAGCAGAAGCAACGCATTTTAATCCAGTAGATTTAGTCTGCGGCATAAAAAATTATAAAGGTGAGAAATTTGATTTGCAAAACTTTGTGGATCAAAAAACTGGTTTTATTGTAGAAAAAAGCGTTGAAGGCATAACGGTTAAAAATTACGAATTGCCAGGATTATGGAATGGTTCAATGGCGCACTGGTTGACGATTTTTGTTGCAGTTCCGTTAATTACTTTTAATCCGGTGAAAACGGTAAATGATTTACTGAAAGCGCCACATCAGCCACAATAATGGATATTGATAAAATCATATCAGAATTAAATTTTAAAGCGGTTAGAAGCAGTGGAGCCGGCGGACAAAACGTGAATAAAGTTTCATCAAAAGTGGTGTTATCTTTTGATGTAAATGCTTCGCAAGCTTTATCTGACGATGAAAGACTGCTTTTGCTGACAAATATTGCACATCGTTTAACGACCGAAAATATTCTGATTTTAAATTGTGATGAAGATCGCAGTCAGCTTAAAAACAAAGATATTGTTGTAAAACGTTTTTTAGAAATCATAAAAAAAGGATTGTTTGTTCCGAAGGTTAGAAAAGCAACTAAAATTCCAAAATCTGTCATCAAAAAACGAATTAAGGATAAAAAGAATATTTCTGAAATAAAACAATCGCGCAAGAAGCCAAACATAGATTAAATCAAAAAAAGCAAATTCCAAATTCCAACAGAAAATCATTTAAAAGTGAGTTTTTGGAATTTGGAATTTGTTTTTTTGGAGTTTGATTTTTTAACATTACATTTGTACCGTCTCAAAGGGGTGCTCTAAATAACGAGCTGAGATCATACCCAAAGAACCTGAGCGAGTAATGTTGCTAAGGGAAAAAACGACACTATCGAGCGTGCACACTTTATTTTGTCGTGAAACAATTTATTAATTTAACAAAAGAATAATTCCCCCTTTTATTCGTAATTTTTTACGAATGAAAACTATTTTTAAAGGTACTTTTAGAGGTACAAAGGTTCAAAGATGCAAAGGTTCAAAGTTGAACAAATCTATTTTCTTCACTCTATTCTCTATTTTCTTTACTCTAATTTCTTTTTCTCAGGAACAAGATTCTACAAAAGTCAATAAACTTGATGATGTGTTAGTTTCCGCTGTACGTGTTACAGCAAAAACTCCGGTTACTTTTAGTAATATGGATAAAAAAGAAATTAAATTCAGAAATCTGGGACAAGACATTCCTACTTTAATGAATTATCTTCCTTCAGTGGTCACTACATCAGATGCTGGAAACGGAATAGGTTATAGCGGTATTCGTGTTCGTGGAAGCGATGCAACGAGGGTAAACGTTACAATCAATGGAATTCCATACAACGATGCTGAGAGTCAAGGAACTTTCTGGGTAAACATGCCCGATTTTGCTTCTTCGGTAGAAAGTCTTCAATTACAAAGAGGTGTTGGAACATCTACAAACGGTTCTGGCGCTTTTGGAGCAAGTTTAAATATGCTGACAGATAATTATGCTTCAAAAGCAAATGGTGAAATTTCAAGCTCTTTTGGAAGTTTTAATTCTCAGAAAAATACGGTAAAGTTTAGCACTGGTTTACTAAATGATCATTTTGAACTTGCCGGACGTTTGTCAAGAATCAAATCGGATGGTTATATTGATCGAGCGAGTTCTAATTTAAAATCTTATTTCTTGCAGGGAACTTATGTAGGTAAAACAACTTTAATTAAAGCATTGGTTTTTGGTGGAACCGAAAAAACATACCAATCCTGGAATGGAATCGATGCCGAAACTTTAAACGAAAATCGTACTTTCAATTCTGCAGGGATGTACACAGACGAATCTGGAAAAATTCGTTTTTATGATAATGAAACCGATAATTATCAGCAAGACCATTATCAATTGCATTGGAGTGAATCTTTTTCGGATAAATGGAGTACAAACCTAGCTTTTCATTATACAAAAGGAAAAGGGTACTATGAGAATTACAAATACGATGAACCAGTAGATGGCTACGGGCCAATTCAGCCAACAAAGACGGTCGAAGACAGTAACGGAGATCTAGTTCCGGGAACTGACTTGATTCGTCAAAAATGGCTAGATAATGATTTTTACGGAACCACTTTTTCCATAAAATATAAAGATGAAAAACTGGATGTTATTTTTGGCGGAGGCTGGAATAAATATGAAGGCGATCATTTTGGAAAAGTGATTTGGGCAAGATATGCTTCAAACTCAGAATTAGGCGATCATTATTACGATGATTTTTCAACAAAAACAGATGGAAATATTTTCGCAAAAGCCAATTATCAGTTTACTGAAAAATTAAGTTTCTATGGCGATTTGCAATATCGAAATGTAAAATACAAATCCAATAGTGCAGACACTGGTTTAGTTGATGATAATTTCAATTTCTTCAACCCAAAAGCTGGTTTGAACTACGAAATCAATCAAAAAAACACTTTGTACTTTTCGTATGCACGCGCTAACCGTGAGCCAAACAGAACAGATTATGAAGGCGGAAATGTAAAACCAGAAAAACTAAATGATTTTGAACTAGGTTGGAGATTCAATTCGGAGAAATTTCAGTTGAATTCTAACTTCTATTATATGGCATATAAAGATCAGCTAATTTTAACTGGAACATTAGATGATGTTGGAGCGCCAATTCGTTCTAATACAGATAAAAGTTACCGTTTAGGGTTTGAATTTGATGCTACAATCAAACTTTCAGAGCAATTTATCATTCGACCAAACTTTACGCTAAGCAGTAACAAAAATGTTGATTTGGCTGTTGAAGGACAAAATTACGGAACAACTAAAATTGCTTATTCGCCAGAAGTAATCGCTGGAAATATAATTGTGTACAGCCCAATTAAGAGTTTGCATATTTCATTATTGCAAAAATATGTTGGCGAGCAATACATGAATAATATCGAATTGCCATCGGCAAAGCTGGCTGATTATTTTGTAAACGATTTGAATGTGTCTTATGAAATAAAACCAAAGTCTGTTTTCAAATCCATTATGATTACAGGTTTGGTAAATAATATTTTAGACAAGAAATATGTTTCAAACGGATATATGTGGGATGTTTATCCGTATTATTATCCTCAGGCGGGAATTAATTTCTTAGCCGGATTAACCTTGAAATTTTAAAAAATAAAAAAGCCTGAAAATTTAAACTTTCAGGCTTTTTTATTTTAATTATAAACGTGAATCACAGATCCTATTACTTCGACACGATATTGTTTCAACGGATATTCTTTTCCTCCCAGACCAGTAAACAAACTGTATTGAGCCTTATCGCAAGAACAGACTGCATTTATGCCGTCAATTGTCATTGCTGTACAAGAAGTAAGTTCTTGATTAGGGCAGGCAGCGTCAAAAGCATTATAACCGCTTCCCGCATTAAAAATAATAATTCCTTTTGCTCCAAAGTTAGGAACAATGACTCCATTACTTACAAATTTTAAATTCGAATAAGCTGGCAAATTCATATCTACAGATAAATTCACAGAGTAGTTTGGAATGTAAGGATTATTGTTGCTGCGTTCGCTGTCACTGCAAGCAGAAAGTGCACAAACAAAGACGATTAAGAGCCAGATTTTTTTCATTATTTTAGTAAGGATTAAAGAAACAAAAATAAAATATTTAGTTTTGATTTTTATATGATTAACATATAATTATGTTCTATTAAAAATAATAGTATATTTGTAATACAAAATCCCGTCCCGATGGGATTTTTTGTATTTATATAAACGATGAAGTTATGAGTAAAGTATCTTATTATACAGCAGAAGGATTAAAAAAATTAAAGGATGAGTTGGAGCATTTAAAAAGTGTAATGCGTCCAAAGGCATCTCAAGATATAGCAGAGGCAAGAGATAAAGGTGATTTATCTGAGAACGCAGAATATGATGCAGCAAAAGAAGCACAAGGTTTATTAGAAATGAGAATTGCTAAGCTGGAAGAAGTATATTCTAATGCCAGATTAATAGATGAATCACAATTAGATGTTTCGAAAGCTTTGGTTTTATCTAATGTAAAAATCAAAAATCAAAGCAACGGAATGGAAATGAAGTACACGCTTGTTGCAGAAAGTGAAGCTGATTTGAAAACTGGAAAAATCTCAGTAACTTCTCCTATTGGAAAAGGTTTATTAGGAAAATCAGTTGGAGAAGTAGCCGAAATTACGGTTCCAAATGGTGTTTTGAAATTTGAAATTCTTGAAATTTCAAGAGACTAAGTCATTGCGAAGAACGAAGCAATCCTACGATTAAAGTTCAATCGGTTAAACGGTTAACCAAATAAACGAATAAACAATGTCTATATTCACAAAAATAGTAAACGGAGAAATTCCTGCATTTAAAGTTGCTGAAGATGAAAACTTTTTAGCTTTTTTAGATGTTAACCCAAATGCAAAAGGACACACGCTTTGTATTCCAAAACAAGAAATCGATAAGATTTTTGATATGGATGACGAACTGTATTTAGGTTTGATGAAGTTTTCTAAGAAAGTAGCAATTGCTTTAGAAAAAACAGTTCCATGCAAAAGAGTAGGTGTTGCCGTTGTAGGATTAGAAGTTCCTCATACGCATGTGCATTTGATTCCGTTAAACCATATGGATGAAATGCGTTTTCAAAACAAAGTAAAACTTTCAAAAGAAGAGTTTGAGGATTTGGCTGAAAGTATTCATGCAAATTTGTAAAAAAGAAAAGAATTATATTAAAAAAGATCACAACTAAAAATTGTGGTTTTTTTTTATGCAGAGGTCTAATGAAAAAGTATATAATCTTAATAACTGTATTTTATTCGATAATAAGTGCAGGACAAGTTAAAAACAAATATGAATTTGTAGATAACAAAATCAATACTATTCCTTCCAGTTCTACTAATTCAACAGAAGATATTGCCAATTATATTAAATTAAATTTTAAGACTGATGATGAGAAGATAAGGGCTGTTTATTATTGGACAGCTTCGAATATCATCTATGATGTTGAAAACATGTTTGCCGTAAATTTTAATGAAAGCTCACGTGACAAAATTGAAAGAGCTCTTAAAACGCGAAAAGGAGTTTGTATTCATTACGCTGAAATCTTTAATGAAATTGCAAACAAAGTTGGAATTGAATGCTTTGTAATTGAAGGATTCACGAAGCAAAAAGGTTTTACAGATTACATTTCACACGCATGGTGCGGGGCAAAAATAGATGGTAAATGGTTAATTTTTGATCCCACTTGGGGTTCAGGAGCCATAGTAGGCGGGAAATACATAAAAAAGATAAATAATTATTATTTTAAGACTGATCCATCTAAAATCATAACATCTCATATGCCTTTTGATTACATGTGGCAATTTCTTAATTATCCTGTAACAAACCAGGAATTCTACAATGGTAATTTTGCTGTAAATAAATCGAAAGAAACATTTGATTTTGAAGTTGAAATCGAAAAGTATAAGTCGCTCTCCTATATTGATCAATTAATAAGTTCTGCAGACAGAATTGAGAAAAATGGTGTTAAAAATGCCATGATTTTTGATCGATTATCCTATAAAAGAAGCGAAGCTGAAAGATTGAAATTTAATGAGATTGTAAACTTGTACAATGATGGCATAAATGAATTTAATTCATTTGTAACATTTAGAAATAATCAATTTAAGCCAAATGTTTCAGATGAAGAATTAAAAAAAATGATTGACTCGCCTAAAACAAAACTCTTAAAGAGTAAAGAATTATTAGATAATTTAGGTACAGTTTCACAAAATAATCAAGCCAATGTAAACTCTTTAAAAACGGGAGTAAATAATATATTAAGTCAAGTAGAGGACCAGGTTTTGTTTGTTGATAAATATTTAGGCAAATCGAAGATGATGAGAAAAACAATGTTTAACAAAGTAACTTTCTTTGGAGTGCCAGTAAATTAATTACTTTTATTCAACTGAATCTGAAAAGTAGTTCCTTTTCCAATTTCAGAATGTAAAACTTTGATTTTACCGTTATGGTATTCTTCCACAATTCTTTTGGTTAGCGAAAGTCCCAAGCCCCACCCACGTTTTTTAGTTGTAAAGCCAGTTTCAAAAACTGTTTTAAATTGTTTTTTTGGAATTCCAGTTCCGGAGTCTTTTACATTTATTTTTACATGATGTACATCTTGTTCAATTTGCAGTTCCAAACTTCCTTTTCCTTTCATTGCATCGATGGCATTTTTTACAAGATTTTCGATTGTCCAGCTATAAAGAATTGGATTTATCTGAACCATAATTGGATCTATAGGAGTATGATAAGAAAAAGCAACCTGTTTTGAAAAACGTGATTGTAAATATTTAAAGGCGTTTAAAGTCTCTGAAACAATATCGTGAGTTTCTAAAACAGGAACAGACCCAATTTTAGAAAAACGATCTGTAATAGTCTGCAGACGCGTAATATCTTTCTCAATTTCTGAAGTGATAGACGAATCAATATCTTCTGTTTTTAGAATTTCAATCCACCCAATTAAAGACGACAATGGCGTACCAATTTGATGTGCGGTTTCTTTTGCCATACCAGCCCACAATTTATTTTGTGTGGCCATTTTTGTGCTTTTGTAAAAATTATAAATTAAAGCAACAAACAAAAATACAATAAGCAAGAGCGCAACTGGATAATATTTTAATTTGTTAAGCAATGCCGAATTTCCGTAATAAAGTTTTTGGTATTTTCCTGGCGCATACTCAAAAGTTATGGGTTCGTTTTCGTTGCTTAAATTCTTTAAAAATGTTTTTAGTTTTTTCTTGTCATTTAGGATTTCATCGGGAACATTTTTTGAACTTACTACATTGTCATAAAGCATCAATACAACCGGGATTGAAGTATTATTGCTGAAAATTTGAAGAGGCAATTCGACATCCGTATTTTCGTCTGCGTTTACAATTGTAATTTGTGCATCGGCAAAAAGCTTCATTTTCAGACGTTCTTCATTTTTGAAAATCTGAAAAAAAGTATACGTATTCCAAAGAATCAAAGTAATGATTAAAAAGGAAATAAGAATTATAACCCAACGAGTTGTATTTCTGCGTTCAGAAAAGTGCATAAATTAATTTTTGAGGTATAAATATAACGAAATAAACGCATTTTATATTTTGCTTTTGTTTAAAGATTTTTGTTTTTATGTCTGAAAGAATTTCTTCGGATTAAACCATTTCTATACTTTTGCAGTTACCAAAATGAGGTTTGGTTAAAAAGAAAAAATTATGATTAGCATCGATCCAAAAGAGATACCAACCGCAAAATTGCATGGTTATCTGCAAAGTTCTGTAGGGCCGCGTCCAATTGCATTTGCAAGTACAATGAGTGCAAAGGGAATTCCTAATTTGTCACCTTTCAGTTTCTTTAATGTATTCAGTGCCAATCCGCCAATTTTGATTTTTTCGCCTGCAAGACGAGTTCGCGACAATACTGTAAAACACACTTTAATTAATGCCGAAGCAACGCGTGAAGTTGTAATTAATGTCGTGAATTATGATTTGGTGCAACAGACATCTTTAGCAAGTACAGAGTATGCAGAAGGTGTAAACGAATTTATAAAAGCTGGATTAACACAGATTCCTTCAGATTTGGTCAAACCTTATCGCGTAAAAGAATCTCCAGTGCAATTTGAATGCAAGATAACGCAAATTATTCCGTTAGGAACAGAAGGTGGAGCAGGAAACTTGATCTTGTGTGAAGTGGTTAAAATGCATATTCATGAGTCAATTTTGGATGAAAATGGAGCAATCGATCAGCATAAAATTGATTTGGTTTCAAGGTTAGGAAAAGATTGGTATTCAAGATCTAATCAAGGACTTTTTGAAGTGCCAAAACCGCTGACAACTCTTGGTGTAGGTGTAGATGCAATTCCGAATTTTATCAAGGAAAGTTCCGTTTTTACTGGAAATGATTTAGGAAAATTAGGAAATATAGAGGCCTTGCCTACAATGGAAGAAGTTAGTATATTTGTGAAAGAAAATTTTTCTGTGAAAGGAGTTTTGAGCTCAGATGATCAGGAAAAAGTGCATTTAGAAGCCAAAAAATATCTGAATGATGATGATATTGAATCCGCTTGGAAAGTACTTTTGGCTAAAAAATAAGAATAGAAACAATAATTAATTATAGACGAAGATGGAAGTTATAGGAAAAGTAAAAGTGGTTAATCCTGAGCAACAAGTTAGTGCTGCATTCAAAAAAAGAGAGTTGGTTGTTACAACAGACGAACAATATCCTCAACACATTTTGATTGAATTTACACAAGATAAATGCGATTTATTAAGCAGCTATAAGCAAGGTGAAGCAGTAAAAGTTTCTATCAATTTAAGAGGAAGAGAATGGGTTAACCCACAAGGTGAAACTAGATATTTTAATAGTATTCAAGGATGGAGAATTGAAAGATTAGCTCCAGAAGGTCCAGCACAAGGAGCTCCAATGCCAGCAGCAGAGACATTTGCGCCAGCAGCTAGCATTAACGAAGACGAACCAGACGATTTGCCTTTCTAAGAGTTTAGAAATTATAATATTTTAAATTCCAAATTCCAAATTCAGTTGAAATTGGAATTTGGAATTTTGTTTTTTTGTTGAAAGTGAACGTATTTTTGTCATTTCTGTAAAGGTTAGATAATTCGGTAACAAAATTTAACTTTAATAAATTTTGTTACGATGAGAAATAATAGTCAAGATTCGACTTTA